>NZ_CP150288.1:0-4800000 GCF_045040695.1 Paenibacillus sp. FSL K6-0108
GTGGACAGCCATACTTCTGATTTATGGCAGCAAATTTTATCAATCATACAAAACAAACTTAGCAAACCCAGCTTTGACACTTGGTTCAAAGCAACCAAAGCGACCAAGCTGAATGATCAATCGATCATCATATCCGCACCAACCACGTTTGCTGTCGAATGGCTGGAGAGCCGCTACACTAAACTGGTCGGATCGACGGTATATGAGCTGCTTGGCAAACAGGTCGATGTGAAATTTGTCATCGAGGAGAACAAGCCTGTTGAACCGGACCCTCAACTGCCAGCGCCAACGCCTACAGTTGTTCAGGAAGAAGCGGTACTCAGCATGCTGAATCCAAAATATACATTCGATACATTTGTCATTGGGCCAGGCAACCGTTTTGCCCACGCCGCATCGCTGGCGGTCGCTGAAGCGCCCGCCAAAGCATACAATCCTCTGTTTCTCTATGGAGGAGTAGGTCTCGGCAAAACCCACTTGATGCATGCAATCGGACATTACGTCCTGGAGCATGATCCGGGCAGCAAGGTTGTTTATTTGTCATCCGAGAAATTCACGAACGAATTCATTAACTCCATCCGTGACAACCGCGGGGAGAGTTTCCGCAACAAATACCGTAGTGTCGATATTCTGCTCATTGATGATATTCAGTTCTTAGCTGGAAAAGAATCAACGCAGGAGGAATTTTTCCATACGTTTAATGCGCTGCATGAGGAGCGGAAACAGATCATCATCTCCAGCGATAGACCGCCGAAGGAAATTCCGACCCTGGAAGAACGGCTTCGTTCCCGCTTTGAATGGGGATTAATTACGGATATCCAGCCTCCGGATCTGGAGACACGGATTGCTATTTTGCGTAAAAAAGCTCGTGCGGAAAATCTGGATATTCCCAATGAGGCGATGATGTATATCGCCAACCAGATTGATACCAACATCCGTGAACTGGAAGGTGCCCTTATTCGGGTTGTTGCCTACTCTTCTCTGACTAACCAAGATGTAACCACTCATCTGGCAGCTGAAGCATTGAAGGATATTATTCCTTCCAGTCGCCCAAAAATGATCACGATTCACGACATCCAACAAAAGGTCGGCGAGTATTACAGCCTCAAGCTTGAAGATTTTAAAGCACGGAAACGGACCAAAGCCGTTGCGTTCCCAAGACAGATTGCCATGTATCTTTCTCGTGAACTTACAGATTTTTCTCTGCCCAAAATCGGGGAAGCATTCGGAGGGCGAGATCATACCACCGTCATACATGCGCACGAAAAGATCACCCAAGCGATTAAAAGCGATCAAGATCTCTATAAAGTTATCAACAACTTAACCGAAAAAATTAAGAATCCAACCTGAACAAGTCCCAAGCCTATGCACAACGTGTACACATGTGGATAGGCTTGATTTTATGGGTTTATACCCACTTATCCACATATTCAGTGCCCCTATTACTATTATTACTATAAAGATCTAAAAGATATCATCTCCAAATAAGCGAATTCGAAGCTCGGCCTCCGGCCTTTTGAAAAACACATTTCAACACCTCAAAACCCAAAAAAACCGCTAGGAGTGAAACCATGAAAATCAGCATAATGAAAAGCTACTTGAACGAATCCATCCAGCACGTATCCAAAGCCATCTCAAGCCGTACAACGATCCCCATTCTGAGCGGTATCAAATTCGACGTTAATCATCAAGGTGTGACGTTGACAGCAAGTGACACTGATATTTCAATTCAATCCTTCATCCCGCTTGAAGATGGAGATAAAAGTGTTGTTCAGGTGGAACAGCCAGGTAGTGTTGTACTGCCAGCCAAATTTTTTGTAGAGATCATCAAAAAGCTGCCTTCCCAAGAAGTTCAGATGGAGGTCAAAGAAAACTTCAACACCTTTATCTCCGCAGGAGCTACCGAAATTCAACTGGTTGGCCTTGATCCGGAAGAATTCCCGGTATTGCCAAGCATCGAAGAGAACCAAACCGTCTCCATTCCAGGAGATTTGCTCAAAAATATGATTAAACAAACCGTATTCTCCATTTCCACACATGAAACCACGCCAATTCTGACAGGCGTACTTTGGAGTTTGGGTGACAATGAATTGAAATTTGTGGCAACGGACCGTCATCGTCTTGCTACTCGTTCGGCAATGCTGGATAATGCAGAAGGTGTGCGATTCAACAATGTGGTAATCTCAGGTAAAACGCTGAACGAACTTAGCAAAATTGTGCCTGATCAAAATACACTTGTGGATATCGTTGTTGCTGACAACCAGGTCCTGTTCAAAATCGACCGTGTTCTGTTCTATTCGCGTATTTTGGACGGAACTTATCCGGATACTTCTAGAATTATTCCGACTTCGTACAAAACAGAACTCGTTTTGGATACAAAAAAATTAAGTGAATCGATCGACCGGGCTTATTTGCTGTCGCGTGAAGAAAAAACAAACATTGTACGTATGCAAACGATGGATTCCGGATCAATCGAAATTTCATCAAGCTCTTCCGAACTGGGGAAAGTAAGAGAAGAGATCGAACCTGCCGACTTTAACGGTGAACCTCTGAAAATCTCGTTCAACTCCAAATATATGCTGGATGTACTGAAAGTGGTGGAGAGTGAGCAGCTGATGATTGCTTTCACTGGCGTTATGAGCCCGATCATCCTGAAACCGCTGGACGACAGTCACAGCTTGTACGTCATATTGCCTTACCGGACGACCAACTAACGAGAGGAAGATCATAGTGAACCAAGTAGCGATTCGCACGGAATATATTAAGCTCGACCAATTTTTGAAACTGGCCGATTGCATCCCAACCGGAGGTATGGCCAAAGCACTGCTTCAGGACGGACTTGTACGTGTGAATAAAGAGCCTGAGGAACGCCGGGGACGCAAGTTATACCCTGGGGATATCGTTGAGGTGGACGGAGAAGGTTCGTTCGAGGTTGTTGCACAATAAGAAAATCAGTTAGATCCTGCTGCCTCCTGACGGACGGGATAAAAGGGAGGTTACCGCGTGTTTGTAAACAGCATAGATCTGCAGCAATTCCGCAATTATGAACATCTGAGACTGGATTCTTTTGGTCCTGTAAATCTTTTGATCGGACAAAATGCCCAGGGCAAGACCAATCTTGCAGAAGCCATTTTTGTGCTTGCACTCACCAAGAGCCACCGCACATCCCGCGACAAGGAACTGATTCGTTTCGGTGAAGAGCGTGCCAGGCTTGCAGCAGAGGTTGACAAAAAGTACGGATCGGTCAAGCTCGAACTATCTTTGTCACAACAAGGCAAAAAAGCAAAGATCAACGGACTGGAACAGCGCAAGCTGAGTGATTTTGTCGGAGCGCTAAATGTGGTGATGTTTGCACCGGAAGATCTCGAGATTGTCAAAGGCACGCCGGGGGTCCGCCGCCGGTTTCTTGACATGGAGATTGGACAGGTGGCTCCAGGCTATCTATTTCATCTGCAGCAATATCAGAAAGTGCTTGTCCAGCGTAACAATCTGCTTAAGCAATTATGGGGGCAGAACGCTTCAGCCCAGACCATGCTTGAAGTGTGGAATGAGCAACTGGTGGAGCATGGTGTTAAAATCGTCAAAAAAAGGAAACAATTCATAAAGAAACTGCAAAAGTGGGCAGAAACGATTCATCAGGGCATCACCGGAGGCGGAGAAGTCCTGCGCCTGGCCTACCTTCCTTCCTTCAGCGAAGCCGCTGAGGAAGATGAAGCTGTCTTAATGGACCAATTTATGATAAAATTATCACAAATGAAAGAGCAGGAGATTCGCCGAGGCACAACGCTTAGTGGGCCGCATCGGGATGACCTGTCCTTTTTCATTAACGATCGGGAAGTACAAACGTATGGCTCGCAGGGGCAGCAGCGCACAACGGCGTTGTCCCTTAAACTTGCGGAAATTGAACTGATTCATGAAGAAATCGGAGAATATCCGGTCCTGCTGCTGGACGATGTACTGTCTGAACTGGATCCTTTTCGTCAGACTCAGCTGATCGAAACGTTCCAGAGCAAGGTGCAAACCTTTATTACGGCTACCGGCATTGAGAGTCTGAACGTTGACAAACTCAAAGATGCCAGTATTTATCACGTTCATGCCGGACAGGTTGAACGCTAAGGAGTGAGGGCTTATGTACATTCATCTGGGCGGTGAGAAGATTATCCGTTCTTCCGAATTGGTTGCTATTTTTGATATATCGATTGAAAAATCCTCAAAAATCTCCAAGCAGTACGTCACGCATGCCGAGCAGGAAAAAACAGTGGAACATATCGGTGAAGAGGAAGCCAAGTCCATTGTTGTGACCAAAAATATTGTGTATTACTCGCCTATTTCCTCAGCAACGCTCAAAAAGCGGGCTCACATTTTTCCTGATCTCTAGCATTTACGTTACGATTTATTGTGCCTTCTGCTGCTTGTTTTTATTTGGACAGCATGCTGAAATCAAGGGAATATACCCTTTTCAGTACGCATTCTTTAGTTAACGCATATTTACGATATTGAATCTATAGAAGTAGGTGAAACCATGTCTATGAATCAACCGTCATATGGTGCAGATGAAATTCAGGTTCTTGAAGGACTGGAGGCCGTACGGAAACGTCCGGGGATGTATATCGGGTCCACCAGCGCCAAAGGTCTGCATCATCTGGTCTGGGAAGTAGTGGACAACAGTATCGATGAGGCCCTCGCAGGTTACTGTGACCACATCGAAGTCACTATCCATGAAGATAACAGTGTCACTGTAGTCGATAACGGACGTGGTATTCCTGTCGGTGAACATGCCAAAATGAAACGTCCTGCGCTTGAGGTCGTTATGACCGTTCTTCATGCGGGTGGTAAGTTTGGTGGCGGCGGGTACAAAGTATCCGGTGGTCTACATGGAGTGGGTGTATCCGTCGTCAATGCTCTATCAGCAAAAGTGGTTGTCACAGTTAAGGTGGACGGCCATGTTTATCAACAGGAATACCGTCGTGGTGTTCCGCAGTATGACCTGAAAACGATTGGCACAGCGGAAGATACGGGAACCACCGTAACGTTCCATCCAGATCCGGAAATTTTCACGGAAACGACTGTTTATGATTATGATACCTTGTTGACTCGTATTCGTGAGCTCGCGTTCCTGAATAAGGGCATTGGTATGACATTAACGGATGAACGTACGGGTGTAACCAACTCGTTCCTGTACGAAGGCGGGATTATCGAATATGTCTCCTTCCTGAACCAGAAGCGCGAAGTGCTGCACGAAAACCCGATTTATGTGGAAGGATCAAGAGACAACATACAGGTTGAAGTTGCATTGCAATACAACGACAACTACACCGAGAATATTTATTCTTTTGCGAACAACATCAACACGCATGAAGGAGGAACGCACGAGTCTGGATTCAAGAGTGCCCTCACCCGGATTATCAATGATTATGCGCGCAAAGCGGGTGTAATCAAAGACAGCACAGGCAACCTGTCCGGGGATGATGTTCGTGAAGGTCTTACAGCGATTATATCGGTCAAGATTCCTGATCCACAATTTGAGGGACAGACCAAGACCAAGCTGGGAAACAGTGAAGTACGCGGAATTGTCGAATCCCTGTTTGCCGAGAAGCTGCAGGAATTCCTGGAAGAGAATCCTTCCGTATCCCGTCGCATTTTGGAAAAAGGACTGCAGGCGGCTCGTGCACGTGAAGCAGCTCGTAAAGCCCGTGAACTGACGCGTCGTAAAGGTGCACTGGAAGTCAGCTCTTTGCCAGGTAAATTGGCCGACTGTTCATCCAAGGATGCTTCAATCAGCGAATTGTACATTGTCGAAGGTGACTCCGCCGGTGGATCAGCGAAGCAAGGACGGGATCGTCATTTCCAGGCGATTTTGCCACTGCGTGGTAAGATCCTAAACGTGGAGAAAGCACGTCTTGATCGGATTCTGGGTAATGCGGAGATTAGAGCGATCATTACCGCAATGGGTACGGGAATTGGTGATGATTTTGATATTACCAAAGCACGTTATCACAAAATCATCTTGATGACGGATGCCGACGTCGATGGCGCCCACATTCGGACATTGCTTCTGACATTCCTCTATCGCTATATGCGCAAAATCATTGAAGCGGGGTATGTATATATTGCCCAACCGCCGTTGTTCAAGATTGAGCGCAATAAAGTAATTCGTTATGCTGGCTCCGAGAAGGAACGCGATGAAATTATTGCAACGCTCGGTGAAAATGCGAAGTTCAATGTCCAGCGTTATAAAGGTCTTGGTGAGATGAATGCCGGACAATTATGGGAAACGACGATGGACCCTGAGAGCCGGACCATGCTTCAAGTATCGATCAGCGATGCGATGCTGGCCGATGCGATGTTCGACACCCTGATGGGAGATAATGTTGAACCTCGTCGTGACTTTATCCAGGAAAATGCAAAATACGTGAAAAACCTCGACATCTAACGATATCCAAAGGGGCGCCTGCGAGGGCGCCTCTTTTACATTATGGGGTTATAGCATAGAAGTATTAGTTCGGACTCTGGAGTGCCTATTATCGGTGTGTGCGGCTTCTGGCAGAGGAGGCCTGGGCTTTTGAAGAGGTACGCGATGTTTTCCCCTTTTTGGAGGGTAATCTGCCATACGCTCTCGCATAACGCTTAATTTTCCGGTACGTTTCCTTATCAGGCAACAGGCCAAAAGCATAGATGCCCGGCAATGTGTTGACTTCAATAATCCATGGCCGGCCGTCTTCATCCAGGGCGATATCGATACCAATCTCTTTGAGTCTTGGAAATGACCTCTGTAACTGTACCGCCGTATGAATGCCTAAACGATATAGCTCACTGCGTAGTTGCTGGAACCGCTCCTGATCAAAATGAGGGCGTACCAACTCATTAAAAGTGGCCAATCGTCCGCCGCCATGAATGTTGGTAATGATCTTGCCCGGTGCAGCAACTCTTCCCAGGATACCTGTCGTTTCCCAGTTGCGTTGTAGATTCTTCTGGGTCAGTACCCGCAGGTCGAAAGGTAATCCATCATGTTTCATCAGCGGAATGCCTTGTTGAATGATGTAGTCCCGCTTCTGGATACGTTCATCGAGCGCCAGACCCAGCTCATCGAGGGAATGGAAGTATATCTCCTCTGTTCCATATCGTAACTCATACGTTGTCATGACTGTCACAGCAGAGATCTCGGTGGTAACTTCGGCTGTGGAAGAAGAGTGTCGTTTATCAGCATTTTCGGTTGCTTTTTCTTCCGTGTCCGAATCTACAGAATTGGCTGGCAGTGACTGCACACGAATGGTTTTCACGCGCATGACGCCATTTCCATAGGTTCCCCGATCGGGTTTGATATAGTTTGTCTCGAATAATTCAGTCATCTGTTCCAGGGCCTGACGATTATATTGTCGCGTTACCGGTATATATCCATTCACATTACGGCTGCGTTGTAACACAGCTGTCTTGGTCCATTTGCTGGAGACACGCTGGATGCCCAAGAGCCATCAGTCCTTTCCTGTTTTAATGGGGTTTCTAAGAGTGAGGGACGCAGAGAAATCAAAGGACAAGAGATGATTTCAGTGGTATAATAGAGAAATATGGCGTTTTGTGCGGTATTGTTGCACAGATGTAGTTTGATCGTAGAACGGGAACAGTCTCAGCCTCAATAAACACAGTACATTTGCCGCTTTTCCTAGCATTGTATGTGCGATTGGGGAGGAAGGCAGGGCGAACCCCCAGACTCTCTGAAGTTCCCGGAAGAAAGGCTATTGCCCAGCGGACGTTTAATTGTTTACCTTTTGTGAAAGTAATATAATAAAGAGTAGCGTCCTTATGCGGTTTTAGCCTGTTAGGCTCTTCACATATAATCAATTTTTGAATGACTGAATGGAATGTTTGTTGAAGGACAAGAAGGAGGTCCAGCATGGCGGAAGAAATGAACTCGCAGATTAAAGATCGGGATATTGGCGTCGAGATGCGTGAATCGTTTATGGATTATGCGATGAGCATCATTGTGAGCCGTGCCTTACCTGACGTGCGTGACGGATTGAAGCCGGTTCACCGGCGTATTCTGTACGCAATGTCGGAGCTTGGCATGACACCTGATAAGCCACATAAGAAATCAGCCAGAATCGTCGGAGAAGTTATCGGTAAGTATCACCCGCACGGTGACTCTGCCGTATACGAAACGATGGTACGGATGGCACAGGATTTCTCCCTGCGCTATATGCACGTAGATGGACATGGTAACTTTGGATCGGTGGATGGCGATATGGCAGCAGCCATGCGTTATACGGAGGCCCGGTTGTCCAAGATTGCAATGGAAATGCTCAGAGACATCAATAAGGACACGATTGACTTCCAGCCGAACTATGACGGGGAAGAAAGTGAACCTATCGTTCTGCCAGCCCGTTTCCCTAACTTGCTGGTCAATGGTGTCGGCGGGATTGCAGTAGGTATGGCGACCAATATTCCTCCTCATAACCTGGGAGAGGTCATTGACGGTGTACAGGCTATGATTAAAAACCCGGATATAACCTCCATGGAATTGATGGATTACATTCAGGGGCCAGACTTCCCTACATCCGGTTATATTTTGGGACGCTCGGGCATTCGTCAAGCGTATCAAACCGGACGTGGATCAGTAACGATGCGGGCCAAAACCAACATCGAAGAGAACAACAACAAGGCTCGGATCGTGGTTACAGAACTCCCTTACCAGGTGAACAAGGCAAGACTCGTCGAGAAAATTGCCGAATTGGTACGCGACAAGAAGATTGATGGTATTACGGATCTCCGTGATGAATCTGACCGTACGGGTATGCGGATTGTAATTGAGCTTCGCAGAGACGTGAATCCGGGGGTTGTGCTCAACAATCTGTACAAGCATACTTCGATGCAGTCTACCTTCGGGATCAACATGCTTGCGATTGTAAACAAAGAACCAAAGATTCTGAATCTGCGTGAAGTATTGTATCACTACTTGCAGCATCAGATTGAGGTTATACGTAGACGTACGCAGTTCGAATTGAAAAAGGCCGAAGCCCGTGCACATATCTTGGAAGGCTTGCGTATTGCCCTGGATCATATTGACGAAATTATTGCGTTAATTCGTTCATCCAGCAATACAGATGCAGCCAGAGAAGGTCTGATTGAGCAATTCTCACTAAGTCATGATCAGGCTCAAGCTATTCTCGATATGCGTCTGCAGCGCCTGACAGGTTTGGAACGTGAGCGCATCGAAAATGAGTATAACGAACTGATGGTCAAAATTAAGGAATACCGTGAAATTCTGGCCAACGAGCATCTGGTGCTCGAAATTATCAGCACGGAGCTGCAAGAAATCCGTGATCGCTTCAGCGATGATCGTCGTACCGAAATCACGGTAGGTGAAGAGAGCATTCTGGACGAGGATTTGATTCCACGTGAAGAGGTTATCATCACCATCACCCATACAGGCTATGTGAAACGTCTGCCGGTATCCACTTACCGCAGTCAGAAGCGTGGCGGCCGTGGGGTTGTGGGAATGGACACGAAAGATACCGACTTTGTTGAGCATCTGTTTGTGACCAACTCTCATAATTATCTCATGTTCTTTACCGACAAAGGTAAGGTGTACCGTCTCAAAGCTTATGAGATCCCAGAGCTTGGACGTACAGCAAGAGGAACGCCGATTATCAACCTGATTCAGATTGAGCAGGGTGAATCGGTCAATGCCGTGATTCCAGTTCAGGAATTCGAAAGTGACAAGTATCTGTTCTTTGCTACCCGTCAAGGGGTTGTGAAGAAGACACCACTTGAGGATTACACGAATATTCGTAAAGGCGGACTGATCGGGATTTCCCTGCGTGATGATGATGCCCTTATTGATGTTAAGCTGACAGACGGACAGCAAGAGATCATTATGGGTACAGCTCACGGGATGTCCATTCGATTCTCGGAAGGAAATGTCCGTTCTATGGGGCGGAGTGCAACCGGGGTTAAAGGGATCACGCTGGATGAGCAGGACGTCGTAATTGGTATGGACGTTGTAGATCAGGAACTTGATGTTCTAATTGTTACAGCAAAAGGTTACGGTAAACGTACACCTGTCAGCGATTACCGGATGCAGACGCGTGGTGGTAAAGGTATTAAAACCATTAACGTTACTGAAAAGAATGGCGCAGTAGTCAGTCTGAAAATGGTTAAAACGGAAGAGGATCTGATGATCATCACTTCCAGCGGTACGTTAATTCGGATGAGCATGGAAGGCATATCCACGATGGGTCGATACACGCAAGGCGTGAAGCTGATTCATATTCGTGATGAAGATGCCGTAGCTACAGTCAGCCGAATTGACAAGAATGAAGAAGAACCAGACGACGAAGAATTGCTCGAAGGTGAAGGATCTGCTAATTCCGAAGGTGCAGAGTCAACTCTGGATGAAGGCGTGGTTTCCGATGCTGAAGTTGAGGGCGATGATTCGGGTTCCGAGGCTTAGGTTCAAATTCAGATAATATTAAGATATTTCATGTTTGCCATGAAGTTGGAGGGCTCCCATAAGGGGGCCCTTTATATTTTTCACAGTACCAGGCCATTCTGCTCAAAATCCGGGATGTACAGCCTGATTGTTGAGTAATATAATGGGAATTAACGTGAAAAACCGGGACTATGGTCTTGTTATTATAGAAGAACGATGAGTGAGGGGAATAAACATGGGATTAATCACCCTGTCTGAAGTCAAACCAGGACTTAAACTGGGAAATGACGTGCAAACGCTTCGGGGCAATGTTCTGTTTCAGAAGGGCAAAGTCATATTGCCCAAAGATGTGGAAGTACTTAGAGCTTTTATGATCCATCAAGTGGACATCGAGCAAGAGAGAACAGGGACAAGCGGTACAGCTGTTAAGGTCTCATCCACGGCTTTAGGCGTAGGTGGTAATGAGAAGAACGGGGAACGGGCAGGGAAAGGCAGCAGCGCAGTCTCAGCACCCGCAGTACCGTCTCTGCATGAAGAGTATGAAAAGATGGTGGGACTGACCAAAAATGCGTTTCTATCCTCCTTGGCGGCTGAATTACCTGTATATGAGTTGCGTACACAGCTGGAAGCATTGTTTATTCATCTCAAACAGTATAATGTGCTTACCTTCACTCCACGAGTGATGCAGGAACATGATTATGTGTATCATCATGCCGTATTGAGTGCCATTACATCTTATCAGTTGGCCCAGTGGATTGATCTGCCGTCCAAAGACTGGATGCAGGTAGCTTTTGCAGGATTATTTCATGACATTGGTAATAACAAAGTGGATCCACAGATCCTCCATAAACCCTCTGCGTTAACTGCGTCAGAGCAGGCAGAGATCCGACAGCATACGAAATATGGCTATCAGGTGCTGAAACAGGCGAAGGCCATTAATGAGGGAGCTAGACTCGCAGCGTTGCAGCATCATGAAAAAGTGGATGGATCGGGTTACCCGCTGCAGCTCAGCGGCACGCAGATTCACATCTATGCGAAGATTGTAGCTATCGCTGATATATTCCACGCTATGACATTGGAGAAGATCTATCGAAAAGCGCAATCGCCATACCTGGTACTGGAGCAAATTCAAAGTGAGGCTTTTGGCAAACTGGATCCTGCAATCGTTAATGTATTCGTTCAGCGTTCTACACAGATCCATAACGGTATCCGAGTGAAGCTCAGTAATAATCAAATCGGCGAGATCATATTCTCTGATCGCGATCATCCTACTCGGCCGATGGTATCGGTGGAGGGAACGATTATCAATCTGATGCAGCAAAGGCAGCTGTATATCCAGGAAGTCATTGCCTAATTCAGTTTTCATTTCATATATAGGAGTAGGGCCCCTTCGAATATGAAGAGGCTCTTTTCTTATATTTAGTTGTGAAGTAGGGATAGGGAAACATGGGGGGAGCAACTTTTTATGGAGAGAAGGCATCGCTCGCAATATACTAAATTAGAATAATATAAAGAAGTTTGGCTAGTTATAGGACATATATTAAGAGATAGATACAGAGAGATAAGTTTATTTAAAATAAAGCTTGCATTCGATATCTGTACATGGTATATTCTAATTCCGGCCAAGAAAACACGAGAAACACGGTGCGGCAAGCGAATCCAATAAGATTCGAAAGAAACTTAAAAAAAGAGCTTGCAAAGTTGGTTCGGATGTGATAAGATATAAAAGTTGCTGCGGTGAACAACGCTGAGCAGCGAAACAAGTTTGATCTTTGAAAACTGAACAACGAGTGAGTAACGATCTTGCTTGCAAGATCGATAAATTGAGATTTTTAATCTCGTCAGATTCAAAATGAGCTTATCGCTCTTTTCAATACTTTATTGGAGAGTTTGATCCTGGCTCAGGACGAACGCTGGCGGCATGCCTAATACATGCAAGTCGAGCGGACTTGAAGAGAAGCTTGCTTCTCTGATAGTTAGCGGCGGACGGGTGAGTAACACGTAGGCAACCTGCCCTCAAGTTTGGGACAACTACCGGAAACGGTAGCTAATACCGAATAGTTGTTTTCTTCGCCTGAAGGAAACTGGAAAGACGGAGCAATCTGTCACTTGGGGATGGGCCTGCGGCGCATTAGCTAGTTGGTGGGGTAACGGCTCACCAAGGCGACGATGCGTAGCCGACCTGAGAGGGTGATCGGCCACACTGGGACTGAGACACGGCCCAGACTCCTACGGGAGGCAGCAGTAGGGAATCTTCCGCAATGGGCGAAAGCCTGACGGAGCAATGCCGCGTGAGTGATGAAGGTTTTCGGATCGTAAAGCTCTGTTGCCAGGGAAGAACGCTTGAGAGAGTAACTGCTCTCAAGGTGACGGTACCTGAGAAGAAAGCCCCGGCTAACTACGTGCCAGCAGCCGCGGTAATACGTAGGGGGCAAGCGTTGTCCGGAATTATTGGGCGTAAAGCGCGCGCAGGCGGTCATTTAAGTCTGGTGTTTAATCCCGGGGCTCAACCCCGGATCGCACTGGAAACTGGGTGACTTGAGTGCAGAAGAGGAGAGTGGAATTCCACGTGTAGCGGTGAAATGCGTAGATATGTGGAGGAACACCAGTGGCGAAGGCGACTCTCTGGGCTGTAACTGACGCTGAGGCGCGAAAGCGTGGGGAGCAAACAGGATTAGATACCCTGGTAGTCCACGCCGTAAACGATGAGTGCTAGGTGTTAGGGGTTTCGATACCCTTGGTGCCGAAGTTAACACATTAAGCACTCCGCCTGGGGAGTACGGTCGCAAGACTGAAACTCAAAGGAATTGACGGGGACCCGCACAAGCAGTGGAGTATGTGGTTTAATTCGAAGCAACGCGAAGAACCTTACCAGGTCTTGACATCCCTCTGACCGGTACAGAGATGTACCTTTCCTTCGGGACAGAGGAGACAGGTGGTGCATGGTTGTCGTCAGCTCGTGTCGTGAGATGTTGGGTTAAGTCCCGCAACGAGCGCAACCCTTGATCTTAGTTGCCAGCATTTCGGATGGGCACTCTAAGGTGACTGCCGGTGACAAACCGGAGGAAGGTGGGGATGACGTCAAATCATCATGCCCCTTATGACCTGGGCTACACACGTACTACAATGGCCGGTACAACGGGCTGCGAAGCCGCGAGGTGGAGCTAATCCTAAAAAGCCGGTCTCAGTTCGGATTGCAGGCTGCAACTCGCCTGCATGAAGTCGGAATTGCTAGTAATCGCGGATCAGCATGCCGCGGTGAATACGTTCCCGGGTCTTGTACACACCGCCCGTCACACCACGAGAGTTTATAACACCCGAAGTCGGTGGGGTAACCGCAAGGAGCCAGCCGCCGAAGGTGGGATAGATGATTGGGGTGAAGTCGTAACAAGGTAGCCGTATCGGAAGGTGCGGCTGGATCACCTCCTTTCTATGGAGAATCGTTTCCCGCAGCGGAAACATTCAAATCAAGTCTTCAGGAAGCATGCTTCCGAAGCGAGCTTTACTTCGTAAAGCTTTTAACTCACTCGTTGCTCAGTTTTGAGAGCTCAAACTCTCAAACAGCTTGCTTTTGCATGGAGCTTGTTCTTTGAAAACTAGATATCGAAACGAAATATGCGAATTAGAACATTCCTTTTTAGCTGAACTTGTGTTAAACAAGTTTCAATAAATTGGTACTTAATTGCTTTTGCGATGGTATTGAATGGGAGCGACTTTTGGCTTTGCGCAAGCAAAACAAGGGAAGCGAGCAGTCAAAACCGGAGCAATATGGTTAAGCTACTAAGAGCACACGGAGGATGCCTAGGCGCTAGGAGCCGATGAAGGACGTGGCGAACAACGAAACTGCCTCGGGGAGCTGTAAGCAAGCTTTGATCCGGGGGTGTCCGAATGGGGAAACCCAGCTGGGGTAATTTCCAGTTACTCGTAACTGAATACATAGGTTACGTAGAGGCATACCAGGGGAACTGAAACATCTAAGTACCCTGAGGAAGAGAAAACAATAGTGATTCCGTCAGTAGCGGCGAGCGAACGCGGAGAAGCCCAAACCAGAGAGCTTGCTCTCTGGGGTTGTGGGACGTCTCACATGGAGTTACAAAGGAGCCGGTTAAACGAAGAGGTCTGGAAAGGCCCGCCAAAGAAGGTAAAAGCCCTGTAGTTGAAAGTTGGCTCTCTCCGAGACGGATCCCGAGTAGTGCGGGGCACGTGAAACCCCGTATGAATCCGGCAGGACCATCTGCCAAGGCTAAATACTTCCTAGCGACCGATAGTGAAGCAGTACCGTGAGGGAAAGGTGAAAAGCACCCCGGAAGGGGAGTGAAATAGAACCTGAAACCGTGTGCTTACAAAAAGTCAGAGCCCGTTTTAGGGGTGATGGCGTGCCTTTTGTAGAATGAACCGGCGAGTTACGTTCCCGTGCAAGGTTAAGGTGAAGAGCCGGAGCCGCAGCGAAAGCGAGTCTGAATAGGGCGAATGAGTACGTGGACGTAGACCCGAAACCGGGTGATCTACCCCTGTCCAGGGTGAAGGTGCGGTAACACGCACTGGAGGCCCGAACCCACGCACGTTGAAAAGTGCGGGGATGAGGTGGGGGTAGCGGAGAAATTCCAATCGAACTCGGAGATAGCTGGTTCTCCCCGAAATAGCTTTAGGGCTAGCCTCGGAAAACAGAGTCGTGGAGGTAGAGCACTGATTGGGTGCGGGGCCCGCAAGGGTTACCAAGCTCAGTCAAACTCCGAATGCCATAGACTTACTTCCGGGAGTCAGACAGTGAGTGCTAAGATCCATTGTCAAAAGGGAAACAGCCCAGACCATCAGCTAAGGTCCCCAAGTGTGTGTTAAGTGGGAAAGGATGTGGAGTTGCACAGACAACCAGGATGTTGGCTTAGAAGCAGCCACCATTGAAAGAGTGCGTAATAGCTCACTGGTCGAGTGACTCTGCGCCGAAAATGTAACGGGGCTAAACACACCACCGAAGCTATGGCTTGATGCTTTGCATCAGGGGTAGGGGAGCGTTGTATAAGGGTTGAAGGTGTACCGTAAGGAGCGCTGGACATTATACAAGTGAGAATGCCGGTATGAGTAACGAAAAGATCAGTGAGAATCTGATCCGCCGAAAGCCTAAGGGTTCCTGAGGAAGGCTCGTCCGCTCAGGGTAAGTCGGGACCTAAGGCGAGGCCGAAAGGCGTAGTCGAAGGACAACAGGTCGAAATTCCTGTACCACCGTAAGCCGTTATGAGCAATGGGGGGACGCAGCAGGGTAGTGACGCGGACTGATGGATGTCCGTCTAAGCAGTGAGGCTGATGTGTAGGCAAATCCGCACATCGTTAAGGCTGGGCTGTGATGGGGAGCGAAAATTATAGTAGCGAAGGTCATGATCTCACACTGCCAAGAAAAGCCTCTAGCCAGGTGATGGTGCCCGTACCGCAAACCGACACAGGTAGGCGAGAAGAGAATTCTAAGGCGCGCGGAAGAACTCTCGTTAAGGAACTCGGCAAAATGACCCCGTAACTTCGGGAGAAGGGGTGCCCCGGTAGTGTGAATAGCACGAGGGGGCCGCAGTGAAAAGGCCCAAGCGACTGTTTAGCAAAAACACAGGTCTGTGCGAAGCCGTAAGGCGAAGTATACGGGCTGACGCCTGCCCGGTGCTGGAAGGTTAAGGGGAGCGGTTAGGGAGTAATCCCGAAGCTGTGAACCGAAGCCCCAGTAAACGGCGGCCGTAACTATAACGGTCCTAAGGTAGCGAAATTCCTTGTCAGGTAAATTCTGACCCGCACGAATGGCGTAACGACTTGGGCGCTGTCTCAACGAGAGATCCGGTGAAATTTTAATACCTGTGAAGATGCAGGTTACCCGCGACAAGACGGAAAGACCCCATGGAGCTTTACTGCAGCTTGATATTGAATTTGGGTACGATCTGTACAGGATAGGTGGGAGCCTTTGAAGCCGGAGCGCCAGCTTCGGTGGAGGCACCGTTGGGATACCACCCTGATCGTATCTAGGTTCTAACCTGGTACCGTAATCCGGTGCGGGGACAGTGTCAGGTGGGCAGTTTGACTGGGGCGGTCGCCTCCTAAAGAGTAACGGAGGCGCCCAAAGGTTCCCTCAGAATGGTTGGAAATCATTCGAAGAGTGCAAAGGCATAAGGGAGCTTGACTGCGAGACCTACAAGTCGAGCAGGGACGAAAGTCGGGCTTAGTGATCCGGTGGTACCGCATGGAAGGGCCATCGCTCAACGGATAAAAGCTACCCTGGGGATAACAGGCTTATCTCCCCCAAGAGTCCACATCGACGGGGAGGTTTGGCACCTCGATGTCGGCTCATCGCATCCTGGGGCTGAAGTAGGTCCCAAGGGTTGGGCTGTTCGCCCATTAAAGCGGTACGCGAGCTGGGTTCAGAACGTCGTGAGACAGTTCGGTCCCTATCTGTCGTGGGCGTAGGAAATTTGAGAGGAGCTGTCCTTAGTACGAGAGGACCGGGATGGACGTACCGCTGGTGTACCAGTTGTTCCGCCAGGAGCACCGCTGGGTAGCTATGTACGGACGGGATAAGCGCTGAAAGCATCTAAGCGTGAAGCCCCCCTCAAGATGAGATTTCCCAGTATGTAAGACCCCTTGAAGACGACGAGGTAGATAGGCTGGGGGTGGAAGTGCAGCAATGCATGGAGCTGACCAGTACTAATCGGTCGAGGGCTTATCCAATATGCAAGTTGTAAGTCGCAGATTTCGTTTCGGATCTAGTTTTCAGAGAATAAACTCTGAAATGAAAATCGGTACATCACAGAAAGTGTGTATGATTTTCAGTTCCAACTTTGATTTCAAGAAGCTATGCTTCGACAAATCGCGTTTGGTGGCGATGGCGGAGGGGTTCCACACGTATCCATCCCGAACACGACCGTTAAGCCCTCTAGCGCCGATGGTACTTGGACCGCAGGGTCCTGGGAGAGTAGGAAGCCGCCAAGCAAAGAACCACTGCCGATGTAATTCGGTGGTGGTTTTTATTTGTTTATAAGCAAAATGCAGAATCAGATAGTCTGAAGATGGAATGAATTCCAGCTTAGAAGCTGATATAAATAGAGGGTGGATTGATTTTCAAAAGAGGGTAAAAGAATGCCTTAAAAAAGTCTTGATTTGAAGGTAACATTTTTGTTACGGAAAACGCATTCGAAACCAGTATAATAGGACTATGTTAAATATGCTAAAAGTACCTGACCACAGAGCTGGAATGTGCAGCTGTGAAAAGGAGGGTGTGTGTGATAAGTTGGCGAAGACTAGTTCTTCATTCGTTTCTCTTGCTCGGCCTGATTGGCGTGCTTGTAGGATGTGGTGAAGCAGGATCTGCATGGACTTCTTATGAAGGAGCGGTAAACGAGAAGGGTTTCCCGGTTCCTAAAGTGGCGAATAAATCTGACCAGTCTGAGAACAATTCGGATATGGATTATGTTCGATATACGCTATCTGGTATTAGTGAGAGTACGAGTATACCTGAGGTGTATCTAGACGAGATTAAAAGCTGGGGCTGGACAGAAAAGCAAGCCAAGAGTACATCCAATGACTCAAGTTCCCTACGTGTATTTGCGAAAGAAGGGCATACTGTACATCTAGCTGTACATGATGGCTTCTTCACGGTGATGGTCCCGAAAAATGAAGCTGCTCAGACGACAGTAAAATCACTTGATGATGATGATTGAATACGTTGTGCTTTGATAATTGGTATGACAATTAACGGTGTAATGGTCCGTATGATAGTAAAAGCTCCCGACAGTGATTGGGGGCTTTTTTGTATATTGTTGTACGTCATAAACTTATAGGAGATGAGAATGGAACGTTTGGCGGTTTCCTTAGACGGTATCTTGATCAGGATATGTAGAAAGTCAGTTTATATCAAATACATAGAAAAGATGTGAGGCATCGATATTATATGCCTGTAGAGGCCTTATACCGTTGTCGTTAGAGTATCCAAACAGAGCAGAGGAGGAAGTCAAAAGAAAGCATGTTATGGGCCATACACACTCAATATCAGAAAAGGGATTCAACGAACTAGGATGTGCGGAACGAAAATAGAAATGGAAATGGATCTAAGCTTTGGGGATAACCATTTAACTATACTCATTAACCTGTGGATAAGGAAAAGAGGAAGCGAAATGAGTAAAGGTTATCCACTGTGGATAACCTTTACGGATTGCAAGTATATCGCAGTAATTCTGTATGAGTGTCAAAGGAGGTGATTGCTCCAGTTTAAATCGGATGTATAAATGAGGCTTAACGTTGTATGTATTACTGGTCTGAACTATATATTGCGTTAGCAAGGTTATAGATCAAGGATTGAACCATTATTGCAGGTAGTAGGAGACATCTTGTTCATTTAATTTGATAAGCCCGTCCTTACGTTCGCGTGAAAGAACCAAAACAACATACAGACGCGGAACAAGTAGCCATAGATGCCAGAAAATCAGCGAAAGGGTGAAGGACAAGGGTGACCATATTAAACAGACGGTTATGATACATAGTCCAATCCAGCTCATATTGAGATGGACCCGGACGAACATGCGATAACTGAAATGCTGGTCTGGGATATAGCCGAACCAAGGCATTTTGAGGCTCCACCGCCAACGGCGTGCATAGGAGGTACGGACCAGCAGTAATATGGTTCTGGCGATGACATAATGAATCCACAATGTAATTGGGCCTGCAAGGATAAAGTAGAAGAGGCCAGTCCAGGAGAATGCCAATAGATTAAACAAAAGCATAATTACAGGCAGACACAAATAGCTAAAGATTACACTGCGGGCAATGGCCTTTTTTTTCAGAAGCCGGTATTGATAAAAGGTTGCTTTATTCTCCGGTTCGGCGATCATACGATTACAAATCCTCCTTCTGGGGTCACGTTTCATTTGTAAAAGGTATTCGTTTTCATTAATAAGGGATTGGATAATGAAGAGGTGCATATATGAACCTTGTATGCACTCCAGATTGATGTACAAGATATGGAAATAAATTATTCCTATATAAGTATACCTTTGAACGATCTGGCTGTCAGGTTTTGAATGGTGATGTATTATATATCGGCTGGAAATCGAAGTTTTTTTAAGATTATAGAATATAAGTTTTTATAGCAGTAAGCGGAGGAAGTAACCACATGAGAAATACTATGAACTGCGGGGACGTTTCTTGTAATGCGGTTCCGTTCATGAAGGCATCTCATATAATAAAAGAAATTGCGGTCTAAGAGGTTATTACTATGCTATATGGTAAGAAAAATGGCTAACCAATGCAGGCTGTCTCGCTGGAGTATGGAACAAAAGGCATTTTTTTTATGTTTGTTTTCGGTACAGACACCCGTAGAGGGGTAGGCGAATATATATATTTTATAGAAAGAAAGCACTATGAAAAGGTTTAAAATAATAGAAACTGTGCAATACTGATAGTAATACGTAAAACAAGGTGGGATGGTTGATGGAAGGACACGCCGAACACACATGCATTATCTGCGAACAGACAAAAAAAGAAGGCATTTTTATTGTATCTGAATTTATATGTGACGCTTGCGAAGCAGAAATGGTTCATACGGATGCACAGGATGCCAAGTACAATTATTTTATCCATCAGATGAAGCAGATTTGGGTGCAAAAGAACGCATAAGAAGCGTTAAGTCATATTAATGAAACATCACATTGATTGGTATCGATGTGGAAAAAGGCCCCAGGGGCCTTTTTCTGTTTGTTTAAAAGGGTGTAGAGGGCAACAGATGGTTCATATTCGGACGGTTATGGTTCTGCTGTTTCGGTAATCGGTGGATAACGCTGATTTACACGAGGGCTGGACAATCCCTGATATAATGAAAAGAGAAGTGTTTCACCTTTTCTTTTGGAATACACAGATGGCGGGAGAGGAACACGAGTGGGAAGAAGGAAACGACAGCACTTGTAATACAGATAACGTTGCTTTGCTACAGAAGAAGCATTGGTACGGCAGTATCAAAATTTATGAATGTACAGGATGATTATTCAATGGAACATAAATCAAATACCGCACCTTTATATGAGGCGTTGCTTGCGTATCGTGATTCAGGGCAGCGTTCTTTTCATGTACCTGGGCATAAGAATGGACAAGTCTATCGCAGGTTAATGGAACAAGTGGATCAGCAGCTGTCGGATGGAGGAATTAGTGACAATCACCGAAATGAGGGTGAAGTAGAGGCAGAGGTAAATCGACGTTGGGGCCGGTTAGTAACGGATGGGAAAGAGTACTTTAGACAAGATGAGGAACAAGGGCGTGTCAATGAAATTAGTGGATTGACTGTTCATAGTGGGAGTGGCCCTGACCGATCTGGAGCTGATGTTGTACCGGTGAGTGCGTTTCTGAAGATGATGCGATTGGATGTAACGGAAATCTCGGGCACAGACGACCTACATCATCCGGAAGGGGTTATATTGGAGGCGCAGCGGCTGGCGGCGGATTGTTTTGGGGCAGAGGAGAGCTTCTTCCTTGTCGGAGGCAGTACGGCTGGTAACTTGTCTTTGCTGCTGACCGTATGTAATGAACCTGATAGCCTTGTATTGGTACAGCGTAATGTGCATAAGTCTGTCATTCACGGGTTGATGCTGGCAGGCGCAAGGGCAGTTTTCCTGGAGCCATGGGTTGATCCTGCGAGTGGACTTGCGGTAATGCCGTCGCTGGAGACGGTGCAGGCTGCTGTCCAGGCATATCCTGAGGCAAAGGGAGTACTTGTGACTTTGCCCAATTATTACGGCATGGGCGCTGATCTGACGCCCATCGCTGAGGTGTGCCATGAGGCAGGCATGCCGCTGCTCGTGGATGAAGCGCATGGCGCGCATTATGGGCAGCATCCGGAGCTGCCAGCCTCTGCGCTGTCCTGCGGAGCAGACGGTGTGGTGCAGTCGACCCACAAGATGCTGTCTGCTTTCACCATGGGAGCCATGCTGCACGTTCAGGGACCACGGTTAAATCGGTCCCTGCTGCGTCAGCGTCTGGCCATGGTGCAAAGCTCAAGCCCATCATACCCGGTGATGGCTTCGCTTGATCTGGCGCGCCGCCTGCTGCATGTGCAGGGCGCGAATGCCTTCACGGCGGGACTTTCCGCCGTGGACGCCTTTAAGCGCGGCCTCGCGGAGCTGCCGCGCTTTGGGTTGCTGCAGCCGGGGCAGCTGCTGCAGCAAGAGCCGCCAGCCGGGGCGAAGCCGGCAGCTGGCGGTAATTCCGGGGCCGCCGGTGCACCGGGGCGGCCTGAAGAAGTGCCCGCGGCGGCGCTGCCATTAGCCGCGGGGTACACCGCTCAGGACCCGTTCAAGGCCGTCATTTATGACGGCACAGGGGTGCTGAGCGGTTATGGGCTGCAGCAGCAGCTGGAAGCGCGCGGCTGCGTGCCCGAGATGAGCGACGAACGATACGTCGTCCTGCTCTTTAGCCTTGGCTCGACGCTGCGCGATGTCGAGCACCTGTTGCAGGCTTTACGACAAATCAGCCTTGCACAGGAGCAGATCCAATCTCTTGGTGAGCAATCACAGCTTTTTACAAAAGAGACTGCAAACTATATTTCCACGTGGAACAATTTTCAAGGAGGGACTCCTTTTTCGGAGCCGATCCCCTTTACGTTGCAGCCAATTATGGAGGAAGATACGACAGAGGTCTCTATCGAAAACAGTATTGGTCTTCGCTCTGCCGAGATGGTCATTCCGTATCCGCCAGGCATACCTCTTGTGTACGCTGGTGAGCGAATAAGTGCGTCCATGGCTGCACGTATTAAGCTGCTGAGAGATGAGGGAGCAAGGTTCCATGGCGTATCGGATACTTCGCTGCAATCCTTGAAAATCATTAGGGAATAATTGAGTTTAGAAGACTCTCTTTGGATTTATTCGAAATGCTGAAACAAGTTAGGACATCATGGTTGTCTGAACATAAAGAAAGAAGGGAACAAACCTTGGATATTCCGCTAAAAAAATATACGGGAATAGTCCTGCAAGTCATACTGATGTACGGTTTTTATTGGATAGGAAACCTGATTCAGGCTGTACTGCGTCTGCCGTTAACAGGAAGTATTGTTGGGATGCTGCTTCTATTCATCGTCATTCAACTGGGATGGATCAGAGTAAGTTGGGGCGAAGAGGGATCATCCTGGCTTCAATCGAATTTGCAATTATTATTCATCCCTCCCACGGTGGGTATTATCAATCACTTTGATTTTTTTAGAGCCAATACCGTGCTGCTTGTTCTGGGATTGGTCGTTAGTACATTAGTTACCTGTCTGTTGTCTGCAAAAATCAGTGAATGGCTCATGGCATGGAGATCGACCCACCAAAGCAAGAAGGAGGCGATCTCATGCTCCCATTCATCCTCGGAATCGGAATGATTGCATTGACCCTGGCTATATATATTCCGGCGACCCATTTATATAAAAGGTTGAAGTGGCCGATTCTTATGCCCGTTCTGACGGCAACGACTGTAATCGTACTGATTCTGATCATTTCCGATATTAAGCTCGATACGTACATGCTTGGTGGAAGGTGGATACAGGAGTTATTGGGGCCAGCCGTAGTTTCCTTGGCATTCCCTTTGGCGAAGCACCTTGATGTACTGAAACGGAACATCATTCCGATCTTGGGTGGTACCTTGGGTGGGAGCATCGTTGGCATGTCAACAGGGGCCGCCATATCGCTGCTGCTGGGTTATCCGCAAGATATTGTTATTGCGTTGTTGCCCAAATCCATCACGACACCCGTTGCCATTCAACTGGCTGATCAGGTAGGAGGAAATTCATCTTTCACCTCGTTATTTGTGATGATAGCCGGATTTTCGGGGATATTATTGGGACCCATGATTCTGAAATGGGCTAAAGTAAGCAGCAAAAATGCGTATGGTATCGGACTTGGCTCCGCTTCGCATGCACTGGGTATGGCAAGATCCTTTGAGTATGGAGAAAATGCGGTAGCGCTGAGTTCCGTATCCATGATTGTCAGTGCTATTGCCGGCTCTGTTATGCTCCCACTATGGGTATGGATGATATACGGCTGATTAGGACAGGCCCGTCCTGTCGAAAATATTGGAGAATTGCTGACCACTAACGCATTATCATCTATGTTATTATAGAAAGAAGCTTGTACCGTACTCGAACTAATCTATGGAGTAAACATGAACATACACCTCTGGGCAGGTTCCTTCATAGTCTGGAGTATGAGAGGGTCGAGGTCGTCGTTTTCGCAGCACAATTAGGAGCAATTATCGATATAGAAAGCAGGGAAGCATATGCAGGGCAGAGGTAAATTCATTACGTTGGAAGGGGGAGAAGGGTCCGGCAAAACAACGATGATCAGTAAGCTAGGTTCTTACTTTGAAGAACAGGGTATTCCATATGTAGTTACCCGAGAACCTGGCGGGATTGAAATTGCGGAGAAAATACGTGCCATCATCCTCAATCCTCTTCATACGGCAATGGATGCAAGAACCGAAGCGCTGCTCTATGCAGCTGCACGCAGCCAGCATCTGGCAGAGAAGGTGGAGCCTGCATTGAAGGCAGGGAAGACCGTTATCTGTGACCGATTTGTCGACAGCAGTCTTGCCTATCAAGGATACGCTCGTGGTCTTGGCGTAGAGAATGTTTGGGCCATTAATCGGTTTGCAATAGGTGAACTGATGCCGGACGTCACACTCTATCTGGATATCGAGCCCGAAGCTGGTCTCGCTCGTATTGATGCCCACGATGGACGTGAAGTTAACCGTCTGGATCTCGAAAGTCTGGAGTTCCACCGCAAAGTGCGTGAAGGCTATTTTCTGTTAAAGGAACAGTTTCCGGACAGGATCAGGGTCATCGATGCTTCTCAAAAGCAAGAAGAGGTCTTCGCAGCGATGATTTTGTCGCTTGAGACAGGGATTTTGAAGGATTTTGACGAGTAATTGTCTAATATATAGACATGGCATTTCATAAGGTGCTTATTATCTGAAGGAGGTTATGCAGGATGAAACTGATTGTTGCGATTATACAGGATAAAGACAGCAACCGATTATCCAGCGCATTGGTCAAAGCAAATTTTCGGGCTACGAAATTGGCCAGTACCGGTGGATTTTTGAAGGCAGGCAACACGACGTTTATGATCGGTGTTGATGATGGTCAGGTCGAGTCCGTAATGAACGTCATTCGCAGCAGCTGTAAGGTTCGTGAACAGCTCGTAACTCCAGTCACTCCGATGAGCGGAACAACCGACTCTTACCTGCCGCTACCTGTCGAAGTTCAAGTAGGTGGAGCTACCGTGTTTGTTCTTCCGGTAGATCGATTCGAACACTTTTAATGATGCATTTCGCATAAATCCTATTGAGCGTCCTTCTTGTTATCAAGAATCGCGTTCTCTGTCCGGAAAAAACTTTTCGATCAGGGAAGATTTTATTTCGGACAGAGGTTGACTAACCAACGAATAGATCCATGTGGTGATATTTATCTACTATTATATATAGAGTATGATGAAGCACATATATAAGGTCTCCTCCACGCACAGGCGCAGCGCGCACTGTGCTGATGGGCGATTGGCCTACTAAGGTAGAAAGCAGGCGTTTCCATGAAAATCAATCCTGGATTCCGACCGATGCAGAGTGGACTCAGTTCTTCCGATTCCGGCTCCAAACCGGTTCAATCCAAAAATTTCTCTGATATGATGAATCACCAGGGCGAACGAGCATCACAGGCTGAACTTACCCGCCGATTAAGTGAGATCCAGATGCAGGGTGACCGTTTGTCTCGTTCCATGACCATTCGAGAATTAAAAGCATACAAGCAGCTTGTAAAAAGATTTCTGGAGGAAACGGTCCGTCGTGGTGTCTCTATGAAAGAGACTCGAGGATGGGATCGTCGGGGGAGAGGGAAGCGTTACAAGTTAATTGATGAGATTGACTCTGCCTTATTAACTATGGCTGATGAGCTTTTGGAAACAGAGGAAGGCAAGATTACGTTATTACAGCAAGTAGGAGAAATTCGGGGAATGCTTATTAATTTAAGCTTCTGAGGAGGAAGTATGTCCTTTCAACAAATTATGGGTCAGCAGGCAGCCAAGCAGATGTTACAGAGCAGTTTGAGACGTCATGCCATAAGTCATGCCTATTTGTTTAGCGGACCATCCGGCAGTGGACAATTGCAGACGGCGATTACATTTGCGAAAGCGATATTCTGTACCGAGCTTGAAGACGATGCCTGCGGACAGTGTCTTGAATGTCGTAAGGTGGAGCATGGAAATCATTCGGATCTAACCATGCTCGCACCGGATGGGAATAACATTAAAATTGATCAAATTCGGGATCTGCAGCGTATCTTTTCGTACCGTTCAGAGGCGGGGCATCCCAAAGTATATATTATTGAACAGGCTGAGAAAATGACTGTCCAAGCTGCCAACAGTTTGCTGAAGTTTCTGGAAGAACCTCAGGTGCCCGCGGTAGGCATTTTGATTACGGATAATGGACAGGCTATGCTGCCCACCATTCGTTCACGCTCTCAATTGGTTCCTTTCAGTGCATTGAATCCGGAAGAGATGCTGCAATCGCTGATTGCGGAAGGGCACCCTGCCAATCTGGCTCGCTCTGCCGTCCATTTAGCGTCAGGACTGGAAGCATGTAGAGAAATTCTCCAGCAGAATTGGTTTGCAGAAATTAGAAACGTAATGTTACAATTAGGGAAGGAGTCCCTGGGTAGAGGAAGTACATCCTTGATCTCTGCACAGCAGAAGCTTTTTAAAACCGGACTCTCAGAACACCTGGATACGATGCTTAGCCTGTTCCATTTATGGTTCAGGGATATGCTGTATGTCCAGTATGGTAGGCATGAACATATCGTTTTTATAGATCAGTTGGACATGCTGTCTCAGTTGGCTCATACCCGCAGCACCGAGCAGTGGGTTTCCTACATGGATATGGCCGCAGCATGCAGAAAAAAATTGCGTTTCAACGTCAATAGCCAGCTTTGTCTGGAGCAATTTTTGATCGGTTTGGCATAAGAGTGGGAGAGGAGATTTTGTTCCAATCATATGCAAACGGTTATAACTTCGGAGGGTTCCCTAAGAAGACAGGGCTTCAGACGAAGTGGGGTTGGCTTACGAGGGGGTTAATTTTTTGTACAGTGTAGTGGGTGTCCGTTTCAAAAAAGCGGGCAAAATTTATTACTTCGATCCCCTGGACCTTCCCATCGAAAAAGAAAACTGCGTTATCGTGGAGACAGCGCGGGGGGTAGAGTACGGTAAGGTTGTCGTTGGCAAGAAAGAAGTAGGCGAGTCCGATGTGGTATTGCCGCTCAAGAAGGTCATCCGTGTGGCGGGTGAGACAGATGCTCGTGTTGTAGATGAGAACAAGCGCGCAGCGAAGGAAGCATTCGGTACTTGTTTAAATAAAATCAAAGACCACGGCCTCAAAATGAAGCTGGTCGATGTGGAATTTACGTTTGACCGGAATAAAATTATTTTTTATTTTACAGCTGAAGGAAGAGTTGATTTCCGGGAGCTGGTCAAGGATCTGGCAAGCATTTTCCGTACACGGATCGAACTGAGACAGATCGGTGTACGTGATGAAGCAAAGATGCTTGGAGGGATCGGACCATGCGGCCGAGTGTTATGTTGTTCTTCCTGGCTGGGAGACTTTGAGCCGGTATCAATCAAGATGGCTAAAGATCAGAGCCTGTCACTGAATCCGACGAAAATTTCCGGGTTGTGCGGAAGACTCATGTGCTGTCTGAAGTTTGAGCATGATAACTATGAAAGTGTGAGAGAAGAATTGCCGGCAGTAGGCAAGTTGGTTGTCACCTCTTTGGGTGAAGGAAAAGTTGTCGGCATCAATGCCGGTAATCGCACAGTCCATGTTCAATTGTTCGACATCAGTAAAGTCAAAGAACTTCCGATGGATGACGTCGTTATCAAGTAAACCATAAAGGTTGCTTCGGGGTGGAAACTTGGAAAAGAAAAATCTGTTTACGCACATTCATGAAATGGAAACCCAATTGGGTCAGTTGCACAGTGATTTAGGAGAGTTAAAAATGATTGTTAAAGAGCTGCTCGAGGATAATCAGCGGCTTACCATCGAGAATGAGCAATTACGCAAATTGTTGAAGCGTGAAGCGCCTGCAGATTTGCCCATCGAATCGGCACTCGCTCCGGTAGCAAGGCCTGCGGGTCCGGCTACGGGGGAAGATGTTGTAGGTGAAGGGTATGATAATCTGGCTCGGTTGTATCATGAAGGATTCCATATCTGCAATGTCTATTATGGACATTTGCGGACGGAAGGCGATTGTCTGTTCTGCCTGTCTTTTTTGAATAAATGAAGTGGCCGTAGGGATCCCCTACGGTTTTTTTTCAAGGTTAAGAACCTTGTCTCAGATATAGAGTACCGGAGGATGAGTGTGTCATATGACAGAAAAATCAGTAAACCTGCAAGATTCGGAGCGGATCGACGATCTGCTCTCTCATGATTTGAAGATTATTCAAAGTGATGAAGTGTTTAGTTTCTCAATGGATGCCGTATTGTTAGCCCGATTTGCTTCAGTACCCAAACGTGGTCGTGTGCTTGATTTGTGCACAGGCAATGGGGTCGTTCCCATCCTGTTGACCACACGAACGCAGGCGAGCCTGGAGGGGATTGAAATCCAGCCGCGATTGGCGGATATGGCACGTCGCAGCGTACGGCTGAATGCATTGGAGGAGTTAATTACGATTCATGAAGGTGATTTGCGTGAACTCGTGAAAGAAACCGGCCATGCTGTATATGATGCTATAACGGTGAATCCTCCGTATATGCCGCTCAATGGAAGTGACCTGAAGATGAACACGCACCAGGCAATGGCACGCCATGAAATCGGTTGTACACTGGAGGAAGTCATTCAGGCCTGTAATCGGCTGGTGCGCAATGGTGGCAAAGTATCCATGGTTCATCGTCCGCAGCGTCTCGGTGAGATCATCTCTCTGATGCGTGAATATAAACTTGAACCGAAGCGTATTCGGATGGTTCATCCTCGTGCTCATTTGGAAGCCAATATGGTGCTGATTGAGGCGCTCAAGGATGGCAAACCGGAGGTACGCATGCTTCCACCCCTGATTGTCTACAATGAAGAGGGGAAATACTGCGAAGAAATCATGGACATATATTACGGTGCACAGCATGAACAACCTACAATGGAAGGAGGACTATAAGATGACATTGCATATTCAGAAGAGCTATGCGGAGCAGTCGGGTGACGCCGGCAAATTATATCTGGTTGGCACCCCGATCGGTAATCTGGACGATATGACATTCCGGGCAATTAAAACATTGCAAAGTTGTGACATCATTGCGGCGGAGGACACACGTCAGACTCGAAAGCTGCTTACTCATTTTGAAATTACACCGTCCATGTTGTTCAGTTATCATGAGCATAATAAGGGTGCCAGTGGACCTGAATTAATACGCTATATAATAGAAGGAAAAAATTTGGCACTCGTCAGTGATGCTGGTCTGCCGGCCATTTCGGACCCTGGTTCCGACCTCGTAAAACTGGCTCTTGAAGCTGGAATTACGGTCATACCTATCCCAGGAGCCAATGCAGCGTTATCAGCTCTGATCGTATCCGGCCTACCGACGGAGCGCTTCACATTCGGCGGTTTTTTGCCGCGGGAGAAAAAAGACATGCGAAAAGTGATGGAAGCTTTTAATGAGTCCAACGGTACGTTGCTATTTTATGAGTCTCCTCACCGGATTCGTAAAACTTTGGCTTATCTCCAGGAGATTCTGGGTGATCGGTCTATTGTACTGGCACGTGAGCTGACGAAACGTCATGAAGAGTTCGCAAGAGGCAGTATTCAAGAATGCATAGACTGGCTGGAGGAACATCCACCGCTTGGGGAATATTGTCTGCTTGTAGAAGGGATCAGGGAAGAGGAGCGTAAGGCAGAGCGGGAAGCCTGGTGGCAGCTGCTGTCTTTGGAGGATCATGTGAGCCATTACGAGAGTGAAGGACTTACGCGAAAAGATGCGATGAAGAAAACAGCAACAGATCGGGGTTTGACAAAACGAGATGTATATAACGCTTTAATCTAACAAGAAATCATCAAAAATATATTGGAATAGGGAACATAAACTTAAAGGAACCTTAGATCCAACCTTAATGGAATATGAAAAGAGTAGAGCGAAAAAAAATATTTCCAACGTAACCGCTCTTCTCTTTCGTGTTGAACAGACTCGCAGCTCAATCATTGGGTAATGAAAATCAAATAGAGCAAAAAAATACCTTCCAACGGTGGGGTTCACACCGGGAAGGCGATCAAGGAATATAAAAAGGTTAGAAATAACAATTTAATAAGACCATTATACCTGATATTTCTTATTTTGTCACAGGTGCAGGGATTTCGGAAATACATTCGTTACAAACAATTTTACCTTTGAAATAAGTAACGTTCTCTGCATTGCCACAGAAGATACAAGCTGGTTCGTATTTTTTCAACATGATGCGCTCGCCGTCAACATAGATCTCCAGAGCATCTTTTTCACCAATACCGAGCGTACGGCGCAATTCGATTGGAATAACTACCCGTCCCAGTTCATCCACTTTTCTTACAATACCTGTTGATTTCATCATTATAATCAGTGCTCCTCTCAGCTAACGATCATTGTCATTATTCGACATTATTTTATGTTTTATGATACTCATCATACCAACGATTCCCAAAACAGTCAACCTTAAAATTAGCTTAAAATAAAGGCTGTTTTTGATAAGATTACGAGGGGTAAGGGATTGGGAGCTATTTTTCGTATTTAAACATCGATGTCAGCTTTGTCGATTTGGAAAACGTCAAAACTACCTTATTCGACATTTTTCGTCAAACTATGTCGAATCATTGGCGACATTATACTGAAAAGCGACAAATACAAACGATATTCAAAGGAGTGAATAGACATGGAACAGCGTTTGACGGAAGAAAAGGTGTTTAAAGATCCGGTACATAATTATATCCATGTGCAAGATCCAATTATATGGCAGTTGATCAACACGCCCGAGTTTCAACGTTTACGCCGGATCCGTCAATTGGGAACATCATTTCTTACTTTCCACGGTGCAGAGCATAGTCGCTTCTCACATTCCTTGGGTGTCTACGAAATTACACGGAAGATTATTTCCCAATTCGAAAGAAGTCATTACTCAGATTGGCCAAAGGAGGAAAAAACAGTAGCCCTTTGTGCAGCATTGCTACATGATCTTGGACATGGTCCTTTCTCCCACTCTATAGAAGAAGCGTTTGATATGAATCATGAGGACTGGACTTGTCGGATCATTACAGGTGATACCGAAGTAGGGGCGATCTTAAGACGGTATGCTCCCGATTTTCCCGAGAAAGTGGCTTCAGTTATTCAAAAAACGTACGAGCAACCTATTGTTGTTAATCTGGTTACCAGTCCGCTCGATGCGGACCGCATGGATTATTTGCTTCGGGATGCCTATTTTACAGGTGTAAACTATGGGACGATCGACCTTGACCGTATCCTTCGTATGCTGCGTCCATATCACGGACGAATCGTGGTAAAGGAGTCGGGCATGCACGCCGTGGAGGATTACTTGATGTCCAGGTACCAGATGTACTGGCAAATTTACTTTCATCCGGTTACCCGAAGTTCGGAAATTATATTGCGGCAAATATTTAAGCGGGCGAAAAGTCTCATAAAGCAAGGTTTCCAATTCCGATTCATGATCGATCCACTGCCCCAGTTATTCCGTGGGGATCTGTCGGTGGATGAATATTTGCAACTGGACGAAGCTTTGATTCAGACGGCATTTATGCAGTGGCGAAAAGAGGACGATGCTGTTCTAAGTGAGTTATGCGAACGTTTTATCGATCGCAAGTTATACAAGTATGTAGAGATTGAACAGATCGACGTAAGCCTGATTGAAGAGATTCGGGAAGCCTTCAATGCAGCAGGTCTCAACCCCGAGTATGATCTGGAAATTGATTTTCCATCGGATAATCCGTATGATGTGTTTCGTCCGGATGAATCCACGGACAAGCAGATTTTGCTGCTTGATCGACAAGACAAGTTACATGAGTTGTCAGAAGTGTCCGACATTGTCCGTTCAATCAGCGGTCTTCATCGCGGAAAGCATCATTTGTATTATCCGCAAAATAAGGTGGATGCGATTGTTCATGAGTTACCGTCCCGTATACGCCCCTATTTCTCACACTAAATGATGTGCAATGCTGTTCAATAATCATGATGCAAAAAGCTTTCGAAAAGAGCTATTTTTCATGATACAGTAATCTGCTTTAATGGAGAGTACATGTAGATCGACATAATTTTGTAATCAGAGCAATTAGAATACAACCTGATCTGCTAAAAATAAGCACATATAGATATGAAAGAACTTGTTCGTTCTACATGTTGTGCTCAATAAATAAGTGGAACGAAATGTAAAAAAACATGATCCAATTTTAGTGATATTTATGTTCTGATTAAGATGTACAGGATGGATTAAAAAGAGATGGTCGTTTATTCGACATGAAGGGAGAAATACAGCATGATGTTGTTCGACACACATACACATTTGGATGCGCCACAATTCGACGAGGACCGCGAGGAAATGATCCAGCGTGCTGTGGATGCAGGTGTTGGTCGCATGATTAACGTGGGCTTTAACCGGGAGACTATTCCAACGACGATGAAGCTGGCTGAAACCTATGATTTTATATATGCAGCAGTAGGTTGGCACCCAGTGGATGCAATTACAATGCAGGAGGATGATTTGGAATGGATTGCATCTTTATGCAAGCATGAAAAAGTGGTAGCCATCGGTGAAATTGGTCTAGACTATTACTGGGACACCTCACCGAAAGAAGTACAGCATCGCGTATTACGACAACAGATCGGACTGGCCCGTGAGTTGAATATGCCGATTGTCATTCATAACCGGGATGCGCATGAGGATATTGTAAAGATTCTGCGTGAAGAGAAAGCAGGAGAAGTAGGCGGTGTTATGCATTCGTTCTCTGGCAGCTGGGAAACGGCAAAAATGTGCCTGGATTTGGGCTTCCATCTTTCCTTCGGAGGACCAATCACGTTCAAAAATGCGAAGCAGCCCAAAGAGGTACTTGAGAAGGTTCCGATGGACCGATTCTTCATCGAGACAGACTCTCCTTATTTGACACCACATCCTTATCGTGGAAAACGAAATGAGACAGCGCATGTACGTCTGGTTGCAGAAGCAGCTGCGGAAATTAAAGGCATTTCGGTAGAGGAAATTGCAGCAATAACGACCAAAAATGCCATGGAACGATTTGGGATTCGTTAAAATATCGAGCAAAACAGGTGAAAAAGTGAGTTAGGCGGAGTTAATTTGCTTTTTGATCCAAATAAATCAAGAATATTACAATATTTTAACCAAATATTTAGAAAAACGTACTTGAACAACGCTTTACAACATGCATGGAAACAGGATATCATCTTTTCAGTGAATTGTTGTGCGGAAAATTGGACAGATGTTCGGGGGATGAACAAAGGGACACTTTCCGATGATACAACATTACTTTCATGAATCAGTCTCGCTGAGTCTCCGTTAACGGAGAGCGGGGGAACCAATAGGGCTTAAACATCGGTGATTGCAGCCGATGCGCAACATGCGCTGACCCAAAAGCAGCGTATGAATCTGCGAAGCCGTATTTGATTTCTTCTTTGGGTCTCGGGGTGAATTCAAGGGCGTCCGCCATGAGCGGGTGACCGGAGATAGGGCGGCTCTCTTTCGCCCGAACCCGACAGCTAACCTCGCAAGCGGAAAAAGAGAGGCAACCTCGTGCATGAATTTCCGATATTCAGAATCATTCGGAAGCCACGAAAGAGTTCCTCTTAAACTCTTTCTTTGGCTTTTTTGTTTTTGAATAAAAGAAAAACGGTCATCATACGGTAAGTATTCAGGAGGATGACATCATGTTGCGAAGATTGATTCATGGTGCAGAACCGGATTATGTTGGTCCGATCTGTGTTCTGTAGAAAATTTGGTATAGTCGCGTCAAAGACATCATGCATTACTTTAGACGGCGAGGCTATGAAGGAGGACGGAGAAGTGGGCACATTCCAACCAGAAGAGACCCATGAGTCACGATCATCCAGTAAGTCTTTCGCGTTGCGGTGGAAGCATGAGAACTTGCGTCAAATGGCATTGATCGCGATTTTCTCAATTGCGCTTACAATCATGATCTTGTTAGTCGTTTACGGTCAGGCCGGGAAACAAATTTCACTGGTTATTGATGGCAAAGCTCAGGCGGTAGAGACTCGTACAGGAATGCTTCAGGAAATGTTGGAGGAGCAGTCAATCACAGTCAGCCCTCACGATCAGGTATCCATGCCCTTGAATGGGGCTATCACAGATGGGGACCGCATCGTTATTGAGCGGGCCGTTCCAGTTAATATCACGGCAGACGGAGACACCAAGACACTGTATACAACCGATTCATCGGTAAAAGATGCGATTAAAAAATCAGGTATTCAGGTTGCAAGTGAAGACAAAGTATATCCTGCGCTGGAAACGACCATCAAAGCGGATATGAAAATCCGCGTAGTGCGGGTAACAAAGCGTACGGTAGAGGTAGAACAGCCCATCGCTTATAAAGTGGTCAAAACGGCTGACCCTAGCTTGTACAAGGGCGACAATCGTGTCATTGTGAGCGGTAAAGAAGGTACACTTGTACAGCATATCGAAAAGGTATTTCAGGATGGAGAGTTGGTCTCCAAAAAAATGGTGGGCAAATCGATCGCAACGAATCGTGTTGATAAAGTGATCGCCGTTGGCACCAAAGCCAAACCTGTTGTGAAAGAGCCGGTGATTCAGACGGTATCGGCGCAGACTTCCACGACAAAAACAGCAACAACCTCGAACTCGAAGAAAACCGCTGCATCGGGCAGCAAAGTGATTACTGTATCAGGCAATTCTTTTAAATATTCAAAAGTATTAAAAAATGTATCCATGACGGCTTACTCTTCTGAAGAGCCCGGTATCGGCACAAAAACAGCATCAGGTACTCGGGTAACCGAGGGACGTACCATTGCAGTTGATCCCAAAGTCATTCCAATTGGCTGGTGGGTGTATATCGAGGGCCTTGGCTTCCGTCGTGCGGAAGACACAGGTGGTGCCATTAAAGGCAACAAAATTGATGTGTATTATGATAGTGTGAAGCATGCTCTGAACTTCGGACGGAAGAAAGGCAAGACGGTATATGTAATCGGACCGGTGAAGCCGGAAGCGAACTAAAATCGTTTTACTTTGAAATGGGAATGCTATAAAATAGGTGCATGAAAGATTCATGCGGAATATGCGGCGGAGGGGTCTGATTTCAGTCTCCCCCGCCGTTTGGCAGAGAAGAGGATATTCCTCTTCTTTTTGCGTTAGAAAGGAAGAAATGGAACATGATAAAAGAAGTGATCGTGGTGGAAGGCCGTGACGACACTGTAGCTATTCGACGTGCAGTTCAAGCAGATACGATTGAGACTGGTGGTTCTGCTATCAACCAGCGCATTCTAAAGCGGATTGCACTTGCTCAAGAGAGACGTGGTGTTATTGTACTGACAGACCCGGATCATGCTGGTGAACGTATTCGTAAAATCATTGCCAATAAAGTACCTGGTTGCAAGCATGCTTTCATTCCGGAGGCAGATGCAACGCGCAAAGGCGACATTGGAGTGGAGAACGCCTCACCGGAGGCGATTCGTCATGCATTGGCACGCGTACACACGTCATATGAAGGTGCACCCAGTCTGATCGATTGGGAGGATCTGATTGCGGCGGGACTGATTGTGCACCCACAGGCTGCTGCACGTCGTATGGAGATGGGTAATCTGCTGGGCATAGGATATTGCAACGGCAAGCAGTTCCATAAGCGGTTAAGTGTATTCCAGATTACCCGGGAAGAGTTCTCCGAGGCATTATCGCAAATTGAACGTGAAGGATTGTGAGCGTATGAAAGACATGGAAGAAACCATAGAGATTGCAACACCCAAACGAACCAAAGAAATTATTCAAAGACACGGATTTTCATTCAAGAAGAGCTTGGGTCAGAACTTTCTGATCGATCAAAATATATTGAACAAAATTGTAACTGCAGCTGATCTGGACGCGTCCAAGGGCGCTCTTGAGATTGGACCAGGTATTGGAGCACTCACAGAACGTCTGGCTCGGGTAGCCGGACCCGTAACAGCTGTAGAGATTGATCAGCGGCTGTTGCCGATTCTGGGTGAAGTAATGCAGCCTTATCCGAATGTTCGTGTGCATCATGGGGATGTGTTGAAGCTGGATCTGGCTGAGCTGTTCCGTACGGATTTTGGAACAGTAGATAAAGTGAGTGTTGTAGCTAATCTTCCTTATTATGTAACGACGCCAATCATGATGAAGCTGCTTGAAGAGAAGCTGCCTGTGGACAGCATTGTGGTCATGATTCAAAAGGAAGTGGCTGAACGGATGGCTGCTGCACCAGGATCTAAGGACTATGGTAGTCTGAGTATCGCGGTTCAGTACTACAGTATGCCGGAATTGGTCTGTATCGTGCCACCTACGGTCTTTATTCCGCAACCTAATGTGGAATCGGCTGTAATCAAGTTAAAGGTGCGTGAGCAACCGCCGGTTGAAATACCGAACGAGGCACATTTCTTCGAAGTGGTACAGGCTTCATTTGCTCAGCGCAGAAAAACAATCTCCAATAACCTGAAAGCCCGTTTCTTCACGAAAGAGAATAGAGAACAGGCTGATCAGCTGCTGGAGCAGGCGGGTATTCAGCCTTCGAGACGAGGAGAAACGTTGAGTCTGCAGGAGTATGCTACGCTCAGTACCGTCATGTGGGAAGCCGGGGTACGTGCACCATTGTAAAATTCGGATGAACCAATCCGGGTTTCTGCCCATACGATGGGGTAGAGGTGATTATGTTGATGAATATCGGAGACTTGGTCGTTCGAAAGTCATACGGTGGAGATGTGACTTTCCGGGTGGAAGGCCTCCAATCGGACGGTGCCATTATTAAAGGGACCGAGTTCCGGCTGTTAGCCGATTCCCCTGTTGACGATTTGATACAGGTTCCTTATGAACCGCAGAGTGCCAAGACGCGGCAGGCTCATGTGAAGGCTCATCAGACGCTCTCACGCCTGCAGCAGAATCGAATGGAACAGGCAGAGCGCAATCGTGAAGGTATAGTTCAGGAATGGTCAGTTCAACAAGACCCGGCTTATTTCGAGATGCCTGGTAAAGTGCTGCACTTGGATGGTGACCCCAATTATCTTAAAAAAAGCATGAACCTTTATGAACAGCTTCGCGTCCCGGCGGAGGGGCAATATGTACATGAGTCTGCGATGGCGGACACTTTATATCGTCTGCTGCCCAAAGTGCGTCCAGATATTGTTGTCATTACTGGCCATGACGGGGTACTCAAGACTCGTCAGCCTTATGACTTATATAGTCTGGGAAGTTACAAGAATTCACAGAACTTTGTATCCGCTATTCAGGTGGCTAGACAATATGAACGCCATCTCGATGCACTCACGATTGTAGCTGGGGCGTGTCAGTCCCACTTTGAGGCTTTGTTGCGGGCCGGAGCCAACTTTGCGAGCTCACCAGGCAGAATCCTCATTCATGCCCTGGACCCGGTCTACGTGGCAGCCAAGGCAGCCTTCACGTCGGTGCGGGAAACGGTGAACATGAATGACGTTCTGCATAATACGATCAGTGGCAGTCAGGGTGTGGGCGGTGTAGAGACACGAGGAAGTTACCGGGTAGGACTGCCCGGGTTGAATGATTTATCCACGTTAAAAGTGAATCCATCAGCCGTCTGATGATGGCAGAAGAAAGTCCCATCTAGGGGCTTTTTTTGTTTGCAAAAAAATTCATTGACAACAACTTTTTGATGCTGATATAATAATTAGTTTTGATTTGACAATGACTGTAAAATCCGGTATAATGGACAAGAAAAGAGGTGGTCGTCGACAATGGCTAAAAATACGCTATTGGATATCAAACGCAATCTCGATGCACATATTGGTCAGAAAATTATGCTGCGGGCTAATGGTGGCCGCCGTAAGACCATTGAGCGTACAGGTGTATTGGAAGAAACGTACCCTTCTGTTTTTATTGTCAAGCTTGATGAGGAGCAAGAAACGTTCAAGCGAGTATCCTACAGTTATGCTGATATACTTACGGAATCGGTGGAAGTCATGGTATTTGATCCAGGCAGCCAGACGCATAGCTCCTATATGGAGACGTAAGTATCGATTTACGGCGATTTTGCCCCCATTGGGCAGATCGCTTTTTTTATTTTCAGAAACAAATAATCACACCGATTTATTGGAAGCCATATAGGATCAGGAATGAGTCTGGGGAAGAAGCGGCATACTATTTGGACAGGTTCAAGACATTTTCTTAAGCAGCTCAAAGAAATGTACTTGGCCTGAGGGCAAATAGTCCCGGAAACGAATGGACTTATCGTAAATGAATTATTTGGAGGAGGATGATCCATGAGCCGGAGAAGAAGAAGTGTAATGTCGGATGAACTCAAGAATGAACTGGCAAAAGACCTGGGGTTCTATGATACCGTCCAACAAGAAGGTTGGGGCGGGATTAAAGCGAAGGATGCGGGCAATATGGTGAAACGGGCCATTCAAATGGCGGAAGAAGCGGCACGTAAATCGTAATCCGGTTCAATCGGTTTGGAGAGCGGGGCAATCCGGCAGGAATGACCTCGCTTTTTCCCCATGGATGCGGAATAGAAATGACTTGACAGCCCCATTTTGATATAATATGTTAAGTTGTCTTAGGGAAAAGGTGAGGACGGGTGAACGCCTTGAAAATTTACGAAAAAGCGCCTGCTAAAATTAATTTGATGCTGGACGTTTTACATAAAAGAAGAGATGGATTTCATGAAGTTGAGATGATCATGACGATGGTGGATCTTGCCGATCGACTGGAAATGTCTGAACTGCCTCGTGATACGATCTTTATCTCCAGTCAGGCGGGATATATTCCCCTGGATGAGAAGAACCTGGCTTTTCAGGCAGCCAGGCTTATTAAAGAACGGTATGACGTGAAAACCGGGGTTCATATACATCTGGACAAAAAAATACCGGTTGCTGCCGGACTTGCTGGTGGCAGCAGTGACGCAGCGGCAACCCTGCGTGGATTGAATCGCCTCTGGCGTCTTAACATCCCGGATCAAGAGCTGCAGGAGCTCGGAGCTGAACTTGGATCGGATGTGCCTTTCTGCATTACAGGCGGAACAGCACTCGCCACAGGCCGTGGGGAGAAGCTGACACCGATGCCGAATCCCCCGCAATGTTGGGTAATCTTGGCCAAGCCGCCGATTAATGTGTCCACAGCCGACGTGTATGGACGTTTCCGCAGCGATAAGATTGTCCGTCATCCAAGTGCCGCCAAAATGGAGCAGGCCATCCGCAACCAATCCTTTGCCGAAGTGTGCGGGCAAATGGGAAATGTGCTTGAGGACGTCACATTGAAGCTGCATCCGGAAGTCCAGCATCTGAAAGATGCCATGATTCGGCTCGGAGCAGACGGAGTATTAATGTCAGGCAGCGGTCCGACCGTGTTTGGACTGGTCTCCAAGGAGTCCAAGGTTGCCCGGATTTACAATGGACTGCGAGGCTTCTGTAAAGAAGTGTATGCTGTACGTATGCTAACTTAAAATTCGCTTTTATAATGTACAAACACGTATAAAGGTGGTATATTTTTAAATAATTATTCGGATTTGGATGTTTTCCGTGATCGTGAGGATGGATCTCTGTGAAGAAATTAAAACGAAGCGCAAGGCTGGTTGAAATGACGCAGTACTTATTGTCTAGGCCGCATACGGTTATTCCGTTAACCACGTTTGCCGAACGCTATGGAGCTGCGAAGTCGTCGATCAGTGAAGATTTGGCGATTATCAAGGAAGTGTTCGAAGAAGGTGGTTCGGGAGAACTGCATACACTGGCTGGAGCAGCCGGGGGAGTAAAGTGGATTCCAAAGGTGTCCAGAGAACTGGCACTGGCTTTTGCAGAACGACTTTCTACCCAGCTCGCGCAGCCCGATCGGATACTCCCTGGTGAGTACCTGTATATGTCCGACCTGCTTGGACAGCCCGCATTGATGAATGAAGCCGGCAAGATCTTTGCAACTGCCTTTGGCAATATGGATATTGATGTGGTGATGACGGTCGAGACGAAAGGAATTCCGCTTGCTTATGCGACCGGAGCCCAGCTCAACCTGCCTGTAGTGCTCGTGCGCAGGGACCATCAGGCTACGGAAGGATCGGCCGTAAGTATCAATTATGTATCCGGGTCCCATAAAAGCCTACATACCATGTCCCTATCTCGCAGGGCTATGCGTGAGCACTCCAGAGTGCTCATTGTAGATGATTTTATGAAAGCAGGGGGAACCGTCCAAGGGATGATCGACCTATTAGCCGAGTTTAATGCTACGGTAGCGGGAGTAGGCGTATTAGTAGAATCTGGATCGGTTGATTCGGAAGAACGACTGCTGACGGATTACATTTCTCTGGCGAAGCTGACGGCGGTTGATGCGAAGAGCAGACAGATTTCCGTCAAGCCTGGCAACTATTTTGACCTGTAGAATCATGACGAATTACATGTCGGGAAAGGTTCTTTTCCATCGACCTGGCACTAACGGTGTCGAATTGTGTATTAAATAAAAAAATTCCTGATATTAGGATATTTTTATGGTCATAAAAAGAAGGAGTTCGTATAGGCTGTGTGGAATTATACACCAAGTTCTGATGGAAAAAGGTGGTGAACACACACATGCAAATTACGGATGTCAGACTCCGCCGTGTTAACTCGGAGGGGAGAATGAAGGCTATTGCATCCATTACCATCGATAACGAATTCGTCGTTCATGACATTCGCGTCATCGATGGCAATAACGGAATGTTTGTTGCTATGCCGAGCAAGCGGACTCCTGACGGAGAATTCCGTGATATCGCCCACCCGATCTCTTCCGGTACTCGCGAGAAGATTCAAGCAGCAGTTTTGACTGAGTACGATCGCGCAGCAACTGAGGAAGAAGTCATTGAAGAAGGTGCCTGAGAACATTATTGGGGTTCGAAGGAAAAGAGAGCCATGTCTTATGGCTCTCTTTTCTTTTTGACCGGAATAAGATATATTCAGTATTGAGTTTATTCACAGAAGAGCATTTCCGCAGCTTAAATGTTGCAAAATGTTGAAAGAACAAAAAGCGCAGCGTGCGCTTGGTAACAGGGCGGCATCTTAGGAATCATGGGAATCGGTTAAGCTCGCAGGTACACGGCGTATACATATAGGTCACGATTTGTTGGTGTCCGCGTTGTTACGCGTGATTACAGAGACAGCAGGCGATGAACAAGACCGGCGCAGGGCCGGCTGAACGTTACTCATCGGATATATACAGGTAAGGTCAAAACGATGGGTTTTTCAGAACAGGAGGTCGTAAATTTTGAAAAGAATGGCAATCGTTCTTGCAGCAGGGCAAGGCAAACGGATGAAATCGAAATTGTACAAAGTACTGCATCCCGTATGCGGTAAACCAATGGTGGGTCACGTGGTGGATGCAGCTCTTCGCGCAGGCGTTGAACGCAGCGTCGTTGTGGTCGGTCATGGTGCCGAAGCGGTGCAGTCATTTTTGGGTTCCAAAGCAGAGTATGCACTTCAGGCTGAACAATTGGGAACAGGACATGCGGTGAAGCAGGTAAAATCCCTGCTCGGCAGCGAAGCAGGATCAACGATTGTTGTCTGCGGAGACACACCACTTGTGACCAGTGAGACGCTTGAAGGGCTGATGCAGCTTCATGAGAGTCGCGGAGCAGCAGCAACGGTACTTACAGCTAAACTGGACAATCCCAAAGGGTATGGCCGTGTTATTCGCGGCGAAGATGGTTCCGTTCAGCGCATTGTTGAACAGAAGGATTGCACAGAGCAGGAAGATGCTGTGAACGAAATCAACACAGGCACGTACTGCTTCGATAATGCCAAGTTATTCGCTGCGTTGGAGAAAGTGACGAACCAGAATGCTCAGGGAGAGTATTATCTCACTGACGTGGTTGGCATTTTCCGTAATGATGGAGAAGTGGTGGAAGCCTACATGTCAGATGACATCGCGGAATCCATCGGAGTTAATGATCGACTTGCTCTTTCACAAGCAGAAGCGTTCATGCGTGAACGTTTGGCGGTAAAACATATGTTGAACGGTGTTACGATCATCGATCCGGCATCGACATATATCGGGGCGGATGTTACCATTGGATCAGATACAGTATTGTATCCGGGTACCATACTCAAAGGTACAACTACCATTGGTGAAGGATGCCATATTGGTCCTCAGGCAGATGTGGAAGATAGTATCATTCAGGATGGCGTTACAATCAAGCATTCTGTACTGTCACAAGCCGAGGTTGGATCAGAAGCAACTGTAGGTCCATTTGCTTATTTGCGTCCAGGCACCAAACTGGGCCGCAAAGTAAAAATTGGTGACTTTGTTGAAGTGAAAAATGCTACAATTGATGAAGGCTCCAAAGTATCTCATCTCAGTTATATTGGGGATGCTAAAGTAGGGAAAAACGTAAATGTTGGATGTGGGGCAATAACGGTGAATTATGATGGATATAATAAAGCTGTAACGACGATTGAGGATGATGCGTTCGTAGGCAGCAACGTCAATCTGATTGCACCTGTCACGGTAGGAAAAGGCGCATATGTTGTTGCAGGCTCTACCGTTACCCATTCTGTTCCCGACAACGATCTCGCAATTGCCCGCCCACGCCAGGAGAACAAACCTGGGTATGCGGAGAAAATCCGTGGTCGTGCCAAAGCGAAGAAACAAAATGCCAAACCCGAATAAGGGGTATTGATATTAAGAATTGTCTCCCGTACACCGGGGGGTGCCGACATGTCGCAGACGCTTATAGATTCCAATGAACCAGCACGGAGGGTTTTTATTTTATGACTTATTTTGATTCGAAATTAAAAATATTTACTTGCAATTCTAACCCCAAGCTTGCCCATCAAATTGCTGATTATATCGGAATTCCTATGGGTGAATCTCACACAACCAGCTTCAGTGATGGTGAGATCCAAGTGAAACTCTCTGAAAGTGTTCGGGGCTGTCACGTCTATATCGTGCAGTCTACTTGCTTGCCGGTTAATGACAACCTGATGGAAATGCTCGTAATGATTGATGCACTTAAACGGGCATCCGCCAAGACGATTAACGTTGTTATCCCGTACTATGGTTATGCCAGACAGGACCGTAAGGCCCGTTCGCGTGATCCGATTACAGCCAAGCTGGTTGCCAACCTGATCGAAAAAGCAGGTGCAACCCGTGTAATCGCGATGGACTTGCATGCCATGCAGATTCAGGGATTCTTCGATATTCCGGTCGATCATCTGCTCGGCGTGCCGATTTTGGCTCAATATTTCCGCTCGAAACAGATCGAAAATCCGGTTGTTGTATCGCCTGACCACGGCGGCGTAGTACGCGCTCGGAAACTGGCGGACTTCCTGAATGCACCTCTCGCAATTATCGACAAACGTCGTCCGGAGCCGAATGTCAGCGAAGTGATGAACATTATCGGTAACATCGAAGGTAAAACAGCCATTCTGATCGATGACATCATTGATACGGCGGGAACGATTGTACTGGGAGCGAATGCTCTGATGGAAGGCGGCGTGAAGGAAGTGTACGCTTGCTGTACTCACCCGGTATTGTCGGGACCTGCGATGGAACGCTTGGAGAATGCACCGCTGAAGGAAGTTATCGTAACAGATACCATTCCAATTACGCATGCTAACCCGACAAGCAAACTTAAAGTGTTGTCTGTAGCACCTTTGCTTGGAGAAGCCATTATCCGTGTTCATGAGGAATTGTCAATCAGCAAACTGTTTGAAATTGAATAAGGATGTCTGCATAAAGTAGTAGAGGGGTTACGTTTTCCGGATCAATGGAAAATGTAACCCCTGTCGGCGTGCCGTTATATTGGAAGTGAAGCGGTGCCTGCCGAATGTTTAATATCCGGGGCGGGAGATAAAACGGAATCGGCGCCGATGGAAAAGAGTGTCGGCAATTTCGACAAATTGATTATCGAAACGTGTGATAAGTCCGATCTCAATATGGGTGTCGCGGTCATATACCTGTACAGGTACGTGATATTCCAGATGATAGATAAAATCGCTATGTTGAGTCAGTTGTCCGTTGTCTTCGCGCAAAACCCGCTCACCTTCCTGGGTTGATGAATAAAAGCTGTAAACATGATATAAGTTGAAACTGGCGTTTACACCAAAACGGAGAGTGCAGAACCAATCTGAAGAAGCGGAGCGTGCGCCTGAAAGCTTTCTGCAAGAAAGCTACTTCGGAAGCATAGGCTATCACCGGATTTTTCCCTTGGATCAAGGGAATAAAGAAAATCTGGGGATAAGAGCGATCGAAAGATGGTACTGCAATCGGAGTGGTTAGGTGTAATAATCGTTCAAATTATATAACCAATTCGAATTTCACTTTGTTGATATTATATGAAATATAACATTCGAAGTCTATGCTTCACCTTAGGCTGATCCGAAGGAGGGAACAAGATGAAGTGGATTGTCGGCCTCGGAAATCCAGGCCCGAACTACGCCAAAACCCGCCATAATATTGGTTTTATGGCACTTGATCGACTTGCAGATCGTCATAACATCTCCATAACGCAGAGCAAATGTAAGGCGCTGATTGGAGAAGGTATAATTGGTGGCGTCAAAACGGTGCTGATTAAACCAATGACGTTTATGAACCTGTCCGGTGAGTCGGTAAGGGCTTATATGGATTTTTATAAAGTTAGTCTCGAGGACCTGATTGTCGTCTATGACGACATGGACACGGAAACAGGCAAAGTCAGATTGCGTTACCAAGGTAGTGCGGGTGGTCACAATGGAATCAAATCCATTATCCAACATACCGGTACTCAGCAGTTTAACCGGGTACGGATGGGAATATCCCGACCAGAACCCGGACATGCCATTGTAGACTACGTACTGTCGAAGTTTATGAAGAACGAAAAGGAAGCGCTCGATCAAACGATCGAACAGACCTGTGATGCATTGGAGTATAGTCTGGATCATACGTTTGAGCAGACGATGGCCAAGTTCAACGGGTGAACCACTGCAAATGACACTAGAAAATGATCAAGATTCGGGTTCGATTCTGTCATAATGGGCATACTGGACGTATAAACCATGTTCAGGAGGCATAGACATGTCAGTGAATTATGTGTGTAGGCATTGCCGTACATTTATTGGACAAATCGATTCTGCCCGGATAACGGAAGCGCAGTTGGGCTTTCATTTCTTGACCCCCGACGAGCGGAGGGATATAATAGCGTATAATTCCGGTGGCGATATAACCGTACGAATTACATGTGATTATTGCAAAGAAGCTTTGGAGTTCAATCCTGAGCTGAGCCTGCTTGCGAGCCCGCTTCAATAATGATCTCGCCTGCAGCAAGAACGTATGACAGATGATGGCGGCTGCGGAATACCGCTCCGCCTTTATAGCCTTGGCAGCCTGCTGAGGCTTCTTTTCAGTTGGGACGAAACGAGACTATATGCCAAATCACCCTCAGCCACATCAAACGGATGTGGCAAAGTAGCAATGAATCCTTTATGATGAAACAGGACAAAAAGGAATTTGTATCCATTTTAATGTGGTGAACCTGCGCGCAGGCGTGAGATACTCAAGTAAGTTATAAGAGAGGTGCCCCTTTTGTTACAAGCACTTATACAGGCTTTTTCCAAAGATCCAGACTTCGGGTCGATCACGGCCGGGATTTCATCCGGCATGAAGGAGCAATTGGTTTCGGGCTTATCGGGATCTGCACGTCAGATTATGCTGGCCGCCTTACATCAGGAAATGAACCGTCCGTTGCTCGTTGTGACACACAATATGTTTTCCGCTCAAAAAATCGCAGAAGATTTACAGGAAGCGCTTTCACCAGATCAAGTGCTGCTATATCCTGCCAATGAACTTGTTGCCGCTGAAGCTGCTGTTTCCAGTCCGGAAACATTGGGTCAGCGTATTGACGTGTTGGTCCGCTGCGCCCAGGGATTCAGGGGCGTTGTTGTTATCCCGTTTTCCGGGGTAAGGCGTTATGTTCCACTTCCGGAAGTGATGGCTAATGCTCAGATTACAATTAAACAAGGTAATACGCTGGAGCTCGATTCATTCCTTCTGGAGATGGTGAAGCTCGGATATGAACGCGTGGAGCGTGTAGAATCACGCGGCGAGATGAGTGTACGTGGAGGAATTATTGATTTCTATCCGGTCACATCGTCCATTGCTTATCGTGTGGAATTGTTTGATGATGAGATCGATTCCATTCGGACATTTGATCCTGCAGATCAGCGTTCCATTGAACGAATTAGCGAAGTGACGGTACTGCCATGCAAAGAGTTAATTGCAGATCGGGAACGCATGGAGAAGGCTGCGGATGCAGCCGCTATTTTGCTTGACCAACAGCTGGAGAAAATGACAGACCGGCAGGCGAAGCTGCGTCTGCGTGAAGAAATTCATCGCGAGATCGAACTTTTGCGGGAGCATGTGTATTTCTCCGAAATGTATAAATATATTTCACCGCTCTATCCGGAAAACAAGACGATCTACGACTACATGCCGGAAGATACATTGCTTGTACTCGACGAACCAGCAAGACTTGCAGAGACGTCGAAACAGCTTGACCGGGATGAGTCAGAGTGGAATCTGCATTTGATGCAAAACGGGAAGACCCTTCCGGACCTGCATCTGTCGGCAGATGGGGATGATCTAATCTATGAACGTCCATTCCAGACGCTGTTTATGTCTATCTTTTTACGTCAGGTACCTCATACCCAGCCGCAGAATATCCTCAACTTTATCAGCCGTGGAATGCAGGACTTCCATGGTCAGATGAACGTGCTCAAAGCAGAGATGGAGCGTTGGCAGAAAGCCGGGGTTCAGGTGATCATGCTGGCTAACGGTGAGGAGAGGCTCGATCGGATGCGCCGGGTACTCATGGATTATGATATTCCAGAGCCGGAGATGCTGATTGGCCACCTGCAAACGGGTTTTGAAATGCCATCCATCCATCTGGCTGTCGTTACCGAAGGTGAGATGTTCTCCCAGAAGCAGCGTAAAGTGCGCAAACCGATTCGTAATGTGGACAATGCTGAACGAATTAAATCGTATAGTGAGCTGAAAGTGGGCGATTATGTCGTTCACCAGAATCACGGGATTGGTAAGTATCTCGGGATCGGCACACTTGAGGTTGGCGGTATTCACAAGGACTACATGCATATTCTCTATGCCGGTGGAGACAAACTGTCTGTACCGATTGAGCAGATTGATCTCATTCAGAAATATGTCGGTTCGGAAGAGAAAGAGCCGAAAATATATAAGCTGGGCGGCAATGAGTGGACACGGGTAAAAAACAAAGTCCGCACATCTGTACAGGATATTGCTGATGATCTAATTAAGCTTTATGCGGAACGCCAGACGTCAAAAGGCTATGGCTTCGACAAAGACTCTGCAGAACAGCAGGAGTTCGAGGACATGTTCCCTTATGATGAGACACGTGATCAGGTGCGTGCCATCGAGGAAATCAAGAAGGATATGGAACAAAATCGTCCGATGGACCGTTTATTGTGTGGAGATGTCGGTTACGGCAAAACCGAAGTTGCAATCCGCGCTGCATTTAAGGCAGCCATTGAAGGGAAACAGGTTGCTGTATTGGTACCGACAACTATTTTGGCACAGCAGCATTATGAAACGTTCCGTGAGCGGTTCTCCGGTTATCCATTTAACATTAATGTACTCAGCCGATTCCGTTCACGTAAAGAGCAAAACGAGACGGCCAAGGGCATTAAGGCAGGCACTGTCGATATCGTCATCGGTACCCATCGTCTATTGTCACAGGATTTGGTCTTCAAGGATCTTGGTCTGTTAATTGTAGATGAAGAGCAGCGCTTCGGTGTAACGCACAAGGAGAAACTGAAAAAGCTGAAAACCAACGTGGACGTGCTGACACTGACAGCAACGCCGATTCCGCGTACCCTTCACATGTCCATGCTGGGCGTTCGGGATCTGTCAGTTATCGAGACACCGCCGGAAAATCGTTTTCCGGTACAGACGTATGTCGTTGAACACAGTCAGGCGCTTGTTCGTGAAGCGATTGAACGTGAATTGGCTCGCGGCGGTCAAGTCTATTACTTGTATAACCGTGTGCAGGGAATTCAGGAGATGGCTGCCGAAATTTCCGAATTGGTCCCTGAAGCCAAGGTTGGTGTGGGGCATGGACAGATGTCGGAAACGGAGCTGGAGAAGACCATTCTGGACTTCCTGGATGGTGAATATGATGTGCTCGTCAGCACAAGCATTATTGAGACCGGGGTGGATATTCCTAACGTAAACACCCTGATTGTGCATGATGCGGACAAAATGGGACTCTCCCAGCTGTATCAGCTGCGTGGACGGGTTGGTCGTTCCAACCGGATTGCGTATGCCTATTTCACGTACCAACGGGATAAAGTACTGACCGAAGTTGCTGAGAAACGTCTGCAATCGATCAAGGAATTTACCGAACTGGGTTCGGGATTCAAGATCGCGATGCGCGATTTGTCGATCCGCGGCGCGGGCAATCTGCTTGGAGCTGAGCAGCACGGCTTCATTGCGTCTGTCGGATTCGATCTGTATTCTCAGATGCTGGCAGAGGAAATCAACAAACGCAAAGTGACAATGCTTGGGGAAGAGCCAGTGCCATCCGATCAGTGGAATACAACGCTGGATCTCAGTATCGATGCGTACTTGCCGTCTGATTATATTTATGACAGTATTCAGAAGATTGAGATTTATAAAAAAGTGGCGGTTATTGCCTCCTTCGACGATGCGATGGAACTGGAAGACGAATTGGTTGATCGGTTCGGTGACCTTCCGGAAGCCGTGATCAATCTGCTGGCGGTAGCCAGACTGAAAGTTTATGGCAAGATCTATGGAATTGAATCCATCTCCCAACGCGGCGATGATCTTACTTTGAAGTTCTACGAAGGCCGAGAACATGCCTTTGAGCTGTCAAAAATCGCACACATTGGAAATCAGTTCGAAAGACGTGTACAATTTGAACAAGGACCCCAAATGCTTATTCATGTCAAAGGCAAAGGGCTTGGGGACAAGCAACTGATTGAGCTGGTAGAGAAATTTCTGGAGTCCATGAAAAGTGCTTTTAAATCAAAGGGGGAACTAAAGAATGTTAGCAAAGTATAAAAAGGTAGGGAAAGTACTGTCTGTGAGTATGGTGGCAGTGCTGTCCTTATCACTGCTTGCCGCTTGTGGCAAGAAGGAAGAAGCAGCAACAGAAACGAAGGATACAAGTGCTGTAGTCGCTACGTATGATGGCGGCACAATTACAGCCAATGAATTTGACATGGAGCAACGGGTCATGAAATTCCTGTATCCGGAATATGCACAAATGATGGATATGGATGATTTCAAGGAATACCTGGTAAAACAGGAAGTTGCATATGAATATTTGAGCGGAAAAGCAAGTGATGCAGCCAAAACCGAGGGTGAAAAAACAGCGACAGAGCAATTTGACAAAATGAAAGCCTCTGTTCAAGCTGACCAATGGACCGAGATGCTGAAGGCTCAGAATCTTACAGACCAGAACATCAAGGACTACATGACCCGCATCATGACAGTAATCAAGGATAAAGAAACTGGCGTTACGGAAGATGCGATTAAAGCTGAATTCGAAAAAAATAAAGATCAGTTTACAACGGCGTCTGTACGTCACGTACTGATTAACTTTACAGATCCAAAAACGCAAAAAGAGCGTAAAAAAGAAGATGCGCTTAAAATTGCAAAAGAAGTTAAAAAGAAATTGGACGGCGGAGCCGACTTTGCTAAGATTGCAAAAGAATACTCCGAAGATCCAGGTTCCGCAGAAAAAGGCGGTCTTTATGAAGATACTCCTGTAGCCAATTGGGTAGAAGCCTTCAAAGAAGCTGCTAAAACATTGCCATTGAACAAAATCAGCGATCCTGTTGAAACAGAATACGGTTACCACGTTATGAAAGTGGAATCCCGTACAGAAGCGGACTACAGCAAACTGACTGCTGAACAAAAAGAAACACTTAAGAGCCAATTGGCTGCTGCTGAAATCGACACATTCATGACCAGCGAATTGGATAAAATCGTCAAAGAAGTAAAACTGCCAAAAACGGACAAGGCTGAAGAAGGTACAACTGAAGGTACAACCGGTACAGGGACGGAAAAAGGTACTGAGGGTGAAAAAACCGATAAGGGTACAGATACCAAAACGGATACAGGAACAACTGAAACCGATAAAGATAAAACAACAGGCGAAGGCACAGATTCAAGCGCTAAGTAACATAGTGGACGCAACCATTCAGGATAACCCGTTGTCTGGGTGATACACTGAATGCATCAAACATGGACAACCATACCGAAAAGCAAGAGGGGGACTTAAGGCCTACCTCTTGCTTTTCCTTGTATCTATGGGGCGAAGTGGGTACATGGTCGCCTTCTGTGGAAGGTTACACAACTATATTCTCCAAAGTATGTATAAGGAAATGGGAACAGATGAATACTATGGTCAAGATATCACACTAAACGTTCTGGGACTTTCCTCTACCCATTAAGGAACAGTAGTTGAAAAATCTTCTCGAGAAAGTGGGGCAACATGTGAAATGAAAGCTACTGGTATTGTCCGCCGTATTGATGACCTCGGTCGAGTGGTCATTCCGAAAGAAATCCGCCGTACGTTACGTATCCGTGAAGGGGATCCACTTGAGATTTTTGTGGACCGCGATGGAGAGGTTATTCTTAAAAAATATTCGCCCATTGGCGAACTTGGTGATTTTGCCAAAGAATATGCAGAATCACTGTATGAAAGTACAGGCCATGTAACAATGATCTCTGACCGTGATACGATTATTACGGTGGCAGGTGGCTCCAAAAAAGAGTATCTGGACAAGCAGGTTGGTCAACTGGTGGAGAGCTGTATGGAAAACCGGAAGACGATTATGGAGACAAACAATGGTTCTTATGAGCTGAGCAAAGATCATGACGAGACGTTATCATCTTTTGTTATCGCCCCAATCATTTCGGGTGGTGATCCCATCGGAACGGTTATCCTTTTCAACAAGGATGAATCGGTGAAGATGTCTCAAATGGAAGTCAAAATGTCCGAGACGGCTGCCGGATTCCTTGGCAAACAGATGGAGCAATAGAAAAGCAGATCAACTCCTGGTGCCTAGAGGCATACAGGAGTTTTTGCATTTCCGGGAAGTGTAGACAGTCTGGATTATGACCTTAAGGGTAGAATGCCTTGAAGGGTTAGTCTGTGAGCCTTTGGACAGGTATAATAACGAGGTATACTTTGAAGGAATGAATGCACGGACAAACGCAGGAGGGTCATATGAAACAGTCGTCTACAGGCTCAAGATTACTTCAGGGCGCATTTGTGCTTGGGCTTGCCGCCATTATATCCAAAATCATTGGTGCTTTTCAGAAGATTCCGCTGCAGAATCTGGGAGGAGACGGTGTTTTTGGCATCTACAATACGGTGTACCCGTTCTATATGCTGATCATTACTATTGCTGCTGCCGGACTTCCTGTTGCAGTATCCAAATTCGTGGCCGAGCAGCACGCTCTGGGGCGACCGAAGGAGGGTGAACGGGTTATACGCCTGTCCTCGATGCTGCTCGGTGGGATTGGACTGGCACTTTCCTTAATGATGTATATAGGTGCACCGTTAGTTGGAAACCTGATCGGAAACGGAAGTGTCGTACCGTCCATTCGGGCAGCTTCAATGGCATTGTTGTTTGTACCGGTGATGACTGGACTGCGCGGATATTTCCAGGGCTTGCAGCAGATGGTGCCTACAGCGGTATCCCAAGTGGTAGAGCAAACGGTACGGGTCACGGTGATGATTGTTCTGCTCTTGTGGCTCATGAGGCGGGGCGCTTCATTGGAGACCATTGCAGCAGGAGCCATGATTGGCTCAGTGGCTGGAGGGTTTGCAGGGTTAGTTACAATGCTCGGATATGTGTATCATTATCGGGCGAAACATGGGAAACGGCCCGTCATGATGGAAAGTGCCGGATCGGTAGCGGGGCAATCTGTTGATGCAATTGCTGTGAGTATGGACGAAACAAAAGGTCGCCACCGAGAGGAGAGCAGCTTGTTTCCCGAACAGAGGCGATCCAACGGCGAATGGATTCGGACGCTGCTATGGTATGCCATTCCGGTCTGTCTCGGATCACTGGCCGTGCCATTGATGAATCTGGTGGATACCTTTACGGTACCTCGGTTGTTAAGACGAGAGGGGCTGGATGAACTACAATCCATGGTGTCTTTCGGGATTTACAACCGGGGCTTGCCACTGGTTCAATTGGTGACGATGCTTGCCACATCGCTGTCTGTGCTCTTTATTCCGGCGATGGCCGAGGCCCGGCTGAAAGGCGGTCCGGAAGCGGTGAGGCAGCAAGCAGGCCTGGCGCTGCGCTGGTTCTGGCTGATCGGTCTGGCGGCATCCGCAGGTCTGGCGGTGCTGGCAGAGCCGATCAACCGCATGCTGTACGGGGATGCCGCAGGCACCGAAGCCCTGCGGTACATGGCGCTGACGGCTGCGGGCAGCACCGTCAGCATTATCGCGGCGGCGCTTCTGCAGGGCCTCGGCGCCGTGCGCGCACCCGCGTTCAGCATGCTGGCCGCCGCAGGCGTCAAAGTGCTGCTGAACGTCATGCTTGTGCCTGCGCTGGGCATCAGCGGCGCGGCCCTGGCAGGCGCAGTCGCCTACATGCTGGCGGCTGGCCTGAATGTGGCGCTGCTGGCACGGCTTGTCGCCCTGCGCCCGGCCCCTGGCGCCGTCCTGGCGAAGCCGGCGCTGGTCATCGCCGCCATGAGCCTGGCGGCGGCAGGCACGGCCTGGGCCGCCGAAGCAGTGCTCGGCGGCATCGGGATCGCGGCCGACCGCAGGCTGGCCGCGATGGGCGTGAGCCTGCTTGGCATTGCCGCAGGCTCGGCCGTGTTCGTGCTGGCCGCTGCCCGGACGGGGCTGCTGACCGCCGCAGAGCTGGCGGCTGTGCCCAAGCTGGGGCCGCTGCTGGCCAAGCTGCTGCGCAGACTGCGAGTGCTGCGCTAACCCCCGCGTTGTGCCGCTACACTTAGCGCTACGCCGTCCATTCAACCCAGCACTCACACGATGAAGCTGGGCAGAAGAGATTGAAAGAGTCACACCGTTTCATATGCAAATGCAATTATAGGATAATGTCTAATTCTGTTATAATACGTGTAATTATAGAGCCCTGTTCTGTACAACGTATGGCCCGTCCACGATTGGTTTTGATCAAGGATGGAAATTCGGAACAGGATAGTTCGGATGGAGGCTTATTAAGATGAGTGCAGCTTTAACAGTGGTTGGTCTTGGATCTGGAGATGCAGATCAGCTGACGGTAGGAATCATCAAAAAAATGAAACATGCAGCGACGCTGTACGTACGGACACTGGATCATCCCGTATTGAATGATCTCAAGCAGGAGGGGTTGGAGATGACATCCTTCGATGCCATCTATGAGGCAAAGGACTCTTTTCCGGAAGTGTATGACGAAATTGCAGACCGGCTGCTTGAGGCCGCACGCAAGGGCGAGCCAGGTACCGAGATTGTCTATGCCGTGCCAGGGCATCCCATGGTCGCTGAAGCGAGCGTACGCCTGTTGAAGGAGCGCTGCCCACAAATGGGCATTTCACTGCGTGTCATGGGCGGGGAGAGCTTTCTGGATGAAGCGTTTATTCGTCTTGGATTCGATCCGATTGAGGGTTTCCAGCTTCTCGATGCCAGTAGTCTGAATACGGAGTTGGTGCAGCCGCAGCTTCATACCTTGATTGGACAAGTATATGATGTGTTTACCGCTTCTGACGTAAAACTGTGTCTGATGGACGTTTACCCTGACGATTATCCGGTATTTGTCGGACATGCCTTGGGTGTGCAGGGACAGGAGATCATTCACAAGGTACCGCTGCATGATCTGGACCGGATTGAAGGGTACGGTAATCTCTCATTGATCTATGTACCGAAAAATACGGATGACGCGCTTCGTCGACGTTCTTTTGCACGACTGCATGAAATCGTAAATATCCTTCGCAGCCCAGGCGGATGTCCATGGGATCAGGAGCAGACCCATCAATCCATTCGCAAAAACCTGATCGAGGAAACCTATGAAGTCATCGAAACGATTGATGAAGATGACCCTGATCACATGAAAGAAGAGCTGGGGGATCTCCTGTTGCAGATTTTGCTGCACTCCCAGATGGAAGAAGAGGTTGGCACGTTTAATGTGTACGACGTTATTGAAGGATTGAACGATAAGCTGATTTTCCGTCATCCGCACGTATTCGGTGAACAACAGGCAGAGAATGCGGATGAAGCGCTGCAAAACTGGGAACAGATGAAGGCAGAGGAGAAAAAGCGCAAGGGGCAGCATCTGCAGCAGACTTCCGTGCTGGACGGTATTCCACGCGACTTGCCTGCTTTGATGAAAGGGTACAAATTACAGAAAAAAGCGGCCAAGGTCGGCTTTGATTGGGATGACGTGGAAGGTGTCTTTGCCAAGATCGAGGAAGAACTGGTAGAGCTAAAAGAAGCAGTGCAGCATAACCAGTCTGCGGAAGAACGGAAGTTGGAACTGGGTGATTTATTGTTTGCGGCTGCCAATGTGGCGAGATTTATTGATACCGATCCGGAGGAGGCGCTTGCCGCCACCAACCGGAAATTCATTCAGCGTTTCCGGTATATTGAGGAGCGTCTGCGTGAACAGGGAAGAACTCCATCAGACAGCAATGTTGATGAGATGGAGCAATACTGGCAGGAAGCGAAGAAGGCTGGATTGTAAAGGGTTCTGGCATTTTGGGCGCTGATCCGATATCATTCACATAGGCGAGCATTTTGCATCATGCGTATCGTGTTGTCGAAACATCTCCGGCAGGTTGCACAAGAAAGCGTGTGATTAACGGAGAGATGTTTCGGGTACTGGACTTAGACTGTTCTTGGGCAGGACCGACAAAAAGTGAAAAAAGTCGAAGACCGAGGCAGGATTTCAGATGCCAAGCCAGAATACATGTGTAGTAACCTTGCGCGGAGCCAGCAGCAGCAGATCTGCTGTCACGGATTCGCAGATACTTTTTTTTCAATTTGGGAGGCTTTTAAAAATGAACAAAACAGATCTGATTAACAACATTTCCACCAAAAGCGGTTTGACTAAAAAAGACGTTGAGTCCGTATTGAACGGCTTTTTGGGAGAAATTACAGATGCACTTGCCAGCGGAGACAAAGTACAACTGATCGGCTTTGGCACTTTTGAGACCCGCAAACGTTCCGGTCGTACCGGACGTAACCCGCAAACAGGGAATGAAATCGTGATTCCTGAGTCCACTGTTCCTGCGTTCAAAGCAGGCAACAAACTTAAAGAAGCCGTAAAATAATGCGTCTTGATAAATTCCTGAAGGTCTCACGGCTGATTAAACGCCGCACTGTAGCCAAGGACGTTTCCGAACAGGGACGTGTGCTGGTGAACGGACGTGAAGCGAAGCCAAGCGCCGCTGTCAAAGTGGGCGATGAGCTTACGGTTCAGTTCGGTCAAAAGCTGGTCACCGTGAAGGTGGAGCGTCTTGCCGAGAGTACCAAGAAGGATGAGGCGAGCAGCCTCTACACCTTGGTTAAGGAAGAGCCGATCGCCAAGGATAACGGTCTGAACTGGTAACAGGGATGCCTGATATACTTTTGTACACATTCATTGCAAAATGAAGAGAAATGCCTTTCCCGTACAGGGAAGGGCATTTTTTGTGTTGCGTCATATTCAGATCTTTGCTTTCATCCAACCTTGGTTCTATTCTGCACTTCTGATCCATAAGCTAGGGTTAAGAAGGAGGGGTACATGCCATGGTTGAGCAAAGTAAGACGAAACAGCATCATCTGAGCTTGCAGAATCGGAAACTGCTGGATCTGACGGGTGTCTCCAATGTGGAGAGCTTCGACAGTGAGGAATTTTTGCTGCAAACTGAACTTGGGCATCTGACCATCCGGGGGCACAATTTACATATTAAAAACCTGAGCCTGGAGGATGGTCTGTTATCCATCGAAGGTACAGTCAGTTCTCTTCAATATCTGGACCCCGGTTCCCAGTCCAAAAACGGTAAGGGCCTGTTCGGCAAGATGTTCCGATGAGTCCGGATACTCAATGGATCACATTGATGTGGATGCTGATGTCGGGAGCCGTGATGGGGATGGCCTACGACAGTTACCGGGTACTGTCCGGTCAGCTTCGGTTCCCGCGATGGAGCGTCCACACGCTGGATCTGTTGTATTGGGTTGCTTCCGCGCTGTTCGTCTTCCGGATGCTGTATGCCGGGAATCACGGACAGCTGCGGTTTTATGTCTTTTTGGGGCTGATTATAGGGGTTTGCTTCTATTTTTGGCTTTTAAGTGTTACAACCCAGCGTTTTGTGGTAATGTTAATTAAACTCGCAAGAACGCTGATTCATTGGTGTGGACATATCCTTAACATCCTGATCGTTATGCCCGCTAAAGGACTATATAAGTTAGTGCGCGTATTAGTTGGTTTTGTACTCGCGCTATTGTTATTCCTTGGTAAGCTGGTGCTGCAATGTTTGGTACCTTTCGGCAAGTTGTTCCGCTGGATGTTTAGGCCAATCCTGAAACATTGGGTTACACCACGCTTCCTGATCCGTGCGGGTTCAAGTATCGCAGCGATGTGGAAACGCTGGTTTTAAGGAGGTCCAAAATGGGTAGAACACCTATGAGCAAATCAAAAGTTCCGGCAGGCCAAGGAAAATCTGCAGGTGCCAAAAGGCGTCTCATGCTCTGGATGACTTTTATGGTTGTCTTTATCATATGGGCAGGTTATACGTTCCTTGTGCAGACTGCGCAAATTTCGGACAAGAGCTCTCATCTGGCTGCCCAGCAATCTTCAAAGGAAGAGACATTGAAGAAGCTGGATCAATTGAAGTACGAAGTCAGTCGGTTGAAGGATCCCGAATACATAGGACAGCTGGCTCGAAAAAAAGGATACTATCTACCTGAAGAAACACCAATTCAGGTTGAAGAGTCAGGGAACTGATGTAATTTGGCTCATTATTGAGCAAGGATTGTTATCTATATGTCTGAAGCCGTTATACCGGAAAAATTAGGCTGCCTTATGGGGCAGTGCTCAGTTGACCTTGGTTTGTGGCATAAGGTATAATTACAAGTAGCACAGCATGATTTTGGCATTCAAAAAATCGGGTTGTATATTTTTAAGGGAGGATCATTTTATTCTATGGCAATTGAAGTGGGCACCAAGTTAGAGGGCAAGGTGACAGGAATCACGCATTTTGGAGCATTTGTGGATCTGTCAGGAGGTGTCACGGGTCTCGTTCACATCTCGGAAATCGCCGACAATTATGTCAAAGATGTCAACGACCACCTGAAGCTGAATGACCAAGTTACAGTAAAGGTTATCAACGTTGACAAAGACGGCAAGATCGGACTTTCCATCAAACAGGCTGTTGACAAACCGGTTGAGCAACAAACGCAGTCCAGACCCCCAAGAGCTCCTAGACCGGAACGCAGTGGAGGAGATCGCGAACGATTCAGCGGTGGAGGCCCAAGTGGTGGCCAAGGCCGTGGCGGCGGTGGTGGATTCAACCGTGACCGCGGAGGCCGTTCTTTCAAGCCCGCAGCAGGCAAACCTTCATTTGAGGATAAAATGTCACGCTTCCTGAAAGATAGCGAAGAACGGATTTCTTCGTTGAAGAAGAACACAGAAGGCAAACGTGGTGGCCGTGGCGCCAAACGCGTGTAATCTGGTTCAACCTGATTTAAAATATAAGAAAAACCGTTAGCCTTGGGGCTGGCGGTTTTTTTGCGTCTTTTTTAATTTTGAAGTTATCCGTTTAGATATAGACATTTAACCGCATTCATTGCCGTTTTTGTAAAGTGAAGCTCCATATCCCCAGTTTTTCTGCACAGGAAAGAAACTACATAAGAACATTTGTCGTCTACCATTTTTTACCGACAGGTTTCCGTGGCATTCCACAGGTATCCTGCTCAAATTGTGGCGATGGCGAAGCGCGTCCGGTTCAAAATCAGACAAGTGACCTGTCGGCAAGGGGCTTGTCAAACGGATGAAACCACAATAAGGCCGGGGGTTCCACACCACCGCGCCGCCTCTGTTTCTTTTGTCGTAAAGTTTTTGGACCCTACCCACCAATTGTGACAAACTACGTCTTCTATTCTATCTATAATCAGAACCATCGAGAACGAAACATGAAAATCAAATTAATCGAATGGGGTGCCTTGAGGATGATGGAAAAGTGGAATGTCATTCAATTTCCGGGAATGAAAGCTGGTAAAGGGGGTACAGAAGCTCGGGAGGAGCTGTCGGTACGTCTGAAACAGTGGATTAGCTCCCGCAAGGCCGTCCAGATCGTTGCTGCACGTAAATGGGTGCTGCTTCTCACCTTTATGGGATTTTTATTGGGCAAGGCTATGATTCTGAATGAATTATCGCCCTTTGCGATTGCTTATTTTGCGGTAATTGCTTTCATGCGCAGGGATTACATTATTCCGGTAGGAGCCGCGCTGCTGGCAGGAAGTCTTTTTGCCCCGTTCCCGGTACCTCTGATTGTTGCTTCGGAGCTCGCCATCTTCTATCTGTTGTTCAGAGGGTTGGAGTCTTATGACCGTGCTGAATTATCTTATGCGCCAACGATGGTGTTTACGACTACTTTTATGGTCAAGTTATTCGCCGTTGTCATTGGGCCGTCTTTCAGCTGGTACGCCATGCTGATGCTCACCATGGATTCTGTACTCAGCTTTGTGCTTACCCTTGTTTTCATACAGGCCATACCTATCTTCACCTATCGCAAAAAAAAGTTCAACCTGAAGAACGAGGAGATCCTCTGTCTGATCATCCTGCTGGCTTCCGTTATGACGGGGGCGGTGGGCTGGACGATTCAATCTTTGTCCGTAGAGCATATACTCTCTCGGTATCTCATTCTAGTCTTTGCGCTGGTGGGCGGAGCCCCCCTAGGAGCCTCGGTTGGGGTTATTACTGGCCTCATTCTGAGTTTGGCCGACATGTCGGCAGTATATCAGATGAGTCTGCTTGCTTTTGCTGGCATGCTGGCGGGTATGCTCCGGGAGGGTAAACGCGCAGCGGTTGCGCTGGGTATGCTGCTGGGTTCCTCCATTTTGTCCATATATCTGGGTGGTCCGGGAGATGTCATGAATTCCTTATGGGAAACTTGTGCAGCCATAGCGCTGTTTATGTTGACGCCTAAAAGCATGATGACGGCCATCTCCAAATATGTTCCTGGCACGCAGGATCACACGAAATCGCAGCATGAATATGCGAAGAGAATACGGGATGTCACCGCAGAACGAGTTACCCGTTTTTCGCAGGTATTCCGTCAACTGTCACGCAGCTTCGATCAAATGTCCGGCGCGGGGGAGCCGTTACAGAACGAAGGCGGGATGGAGCATTTCATGAATGCTGTAGCCGAAGGGACGTGTTCGGGTTGCTTTAAGCGCGCCCAATGCTGGGATGCCAAGTTTATTCAAACCTATAAATATATGACGGACGTGATGAGTTCCATTGAGGCCAACCCGGAGATGTCAGGAAAGCAGATTCCCGTGGAATGGAACAGGGTATGTGCGAAACCGGAAGAAGTGCTCGAAGTAATGCGTGCTCAGTATGGTCTGCATCAACATAACATGCAATGGAAACGTCAGATTATAGATAGTCGACAGCTGGTTGCAGAGCAATTATCAGGGGTATCCCAGGTGATGGAGGACCTGGCCAAAGAAATTCAGCGGGAAAGTGAGGAAATGGTACATCAGGAGGAACAGATTCGGGATGCGCTTGAATCGTTAGGTCTGTCCATACATTCTATTGAAATCATTAATCTGGAAGCGGGGAATGTGGAAATAGAGATTGTTCATGCCTATACACGGGGATTTGACGAGTGCCGAAAAATGATCGCTCCGCTAATCTCGGATGTACTGGACGAGCATATCGCCGTCTTGAATGAGACGATGCTCGACCCTCGCCAAGGGCTGGCGACAGTCACCTTTGGCTCTGCCAAAACGTTTGAGATAACAACGGGTGTTGCTGCTGCCGCCAAAGGGGGAGATGTGATGTCCGGGGACAGTTTCAGTACGGTTGAACTGGGCAATGGTACATTTGCAGTTGCGCTTAGCGATGGGATGGGCAATGGGGAACGGGCACGCATGGAGAGCAGTGCTGCACTAAATATACTGGAACAGTTGTTACAATCGGGCATGGATGAGAAGCTGGCGATCAAATCGGTAAATTCCGTTCTGATGCTGCGTTCTCCTGAAGAGATGTATGCAACGGTCGATATGGCTCTGATCGATGAATATACGGCAGAGACCACATTCATGAAAATCGGCTCAACTCCAAGTTTTATTAAACGAGGGCAGGAGGTTATTCAGGTTTCGGCCAGCAATCTGCCGATTGGAATCATCAAAGATATTGAGGTGGATCTGGTAACCGTACAGCTTCAACCAGGGGATGTTTTAATTATGATGACAGATGGCATCTACGATGCACCGGGGTATGCCGTCAATAAAGAACTATGGATGAAACGCCTCATTCAGGAAATTGATAGTGATGATCCTCAGGAAGTAGCTGACTGCCTGCTTGAAAGTGTTATTCGTTATCAGCAGAATGAGATCTATGATGATATGACTGTAATTGTAGGCAAAATAGAACATTATCGCCCGGAGTGGGCCACTTTGAGAGTGCCCGGAATAAGCCGGATGGAACGTCCGCGTACCGTTAGTTAATTGGATATTCCTCTGTTTGAAGTCTCTTCATTCTGGCAATGCTAGTCATAGAGTTGGAGAGTAACCCAAAACGGAGGGATATCGGATGAAACAAATATTGTTGATCACCGACGGTTGTTCCAATGTAGGTGCAAGCCCGGTGCTGGCTGCGGCGGAGGCGCGGGAAGAGGGAATTACAGTCAACGTGGTCGGTGTTATTGATTATGGAACTATTGGTGAGTTGGGCAGTCGGGAGATCGAGGATATTGCCAAAGCCGGAGGTGGAATCAGTCAGATCGTAGGCACCAGACAGCTTGCCCATACGATGCAGATGATGACAAGAAAAACGGTGGTTCAGACCATTCAACAGGCGGTTAATAGAGAGTTAACACAAATTCTGGGAGAGCACGAGCCCAAAACGGTAACAGACCTTGAACCGGCTAAACGTGCACAGGTGGTTGAAGTGATGGAGGATATGGCGGAGACAACACCGCTTCAAGTGGTTCTTCTCATTGATGTAAGTGCCAGTATGAAGCCGAAGCTAGCTGCTGTGGAGGAAGGGATTCGGGATTTAATGCTTAGCTTGCAGGCACGTATGGGTCAGAGCCATCTTTCTGTCTTTCATTTTCCTGGACGACATAGCGGAGAAGAAGCTGTCATGGACATCGACTGGACAGTTGATCCGAGCCGTGTTCGTTCACTATTTGGACGTTTGCAAATGAAGGGAGCGACGCCGACAGGTCCTGCGATTCAAAGGGTGATTGATTTTTACCGTTATGGTACACTGGAGGGACAGCAGGAAATAGAAGGGAACTATCGCATTGAAAGAGAAGGGATGCTCGGTGACAACGTTGTCTGACGCCTCTTTCCCGCCAGGAACAGTCATCACAGGGAAATGGAATCGCAGCCGTTATACGATTCGGAAGCTGCTGGGCAAAGGAGCCAACGGCATCGTTTTTCTTGTCCAGCGGGGTGAGAATGGCAAACATTATGCTCTTAAAATGGGATTTGACCCTGTAGATCTGCAATCAGAAATTAATGTGCTCAAATCTTTTCAATTACAGCGTAATCATGAGGCCCTTCGGCAGAGTGGCATTCCTTCTTATCTGAAAGATGTGGATGATTACGCCATTCGTGGTCGTGATATTCCTTTTTATGTGATGCGTTACGTTAGGGGGGAATCTCTGCACCACTTCATTCGGCGTCAGGGAACGGATTGGACACTTCTGGTTGGACTCAGACTACTGCAGAAGCTGGCTCAATTGCACCATGCGGGATGGGTGTTTGGCGATCTCAAACCTCAGAACGTACTGGTATCGGATTATGGGCAGGTAGAACTTATCGACTATGGTGGAGTGACTTCTATCGGCCGGAGCGTCAAACAGTTCACGGAATGGTATGATCGCGGATTCTGGAATGCGGGCAGCCGAACAGCAGATGGTACCTATGATGTGTTTGCTTTTGCGTTATTATTGATTCATGTACTTGAAGCTGATGCACTCAAAGTGCTGGCTGCAGAAGGATTGCCCCAACTGCGAAGTGTAAACCAGCTTACAGCTCTTGTGGAGCGCAGTGAACGTCTTCGCCCTTTTCGAAACTGGACTATTCAGGCATTACGAGGTCAGTTTCAGGATGCAGGACACGCGGCTAAGGTCTGGAAAGAGATGATGTCACGCCCTTCTCCTCTTCGTCGCCGTTCCAAAAGTACAACACCACGTTGGCTCAAAAATGCATTTGCTGTATCCGTTATACTACTTATTGGGGTACTCATCTATGCACTGCGATTCTGACCTGTGAGAGTGCATATACATAACGTAAGGAATGAGGAACAGGTATGGAGGCTTTACGCTGGAACAAGCTGGTGAATAACGTGCTGGATGCAGCGGAAGAGCATCAGTTATGGGTTCCCGGGGATCGGATTGTCGTCGCAGTATCGGGCGGACCGGACTCGGTAGCTTTTTTGCATATTATGCATGAGATCAGTACCAGGCATATTCCGCTGGAATTGATTTGCGCGCATGTACATCATGGCTTCCGGGATGAATCCGATCATGAAGCCGAGATGATGGAGGAACTTGCGCACCGGCTCGACATAACATTTGAGTGGGTGAAGGCCGATGTACCTTCTTATATGAAGCTTACTGGTCAAGGTTCTCAGGAAGCCGCGCGCAACAAGCGATATGAGTTTCTGCATCAGGTGGCTGCCAAATACAATGCGGCGAGCATTGCACTGGCCCATCATGCTGACGATCAGGCAGAGACGGTTATGCTCCATTTGCTGCGTGGCAGTGGGCTTTCCGGACTCGCAGGAATGAAGTTTAAACGTCGGGAAAAAAATGTGGAACTTATTCGTCCATGCCTTCGTATAAACAAGACAGACCTTGTAGAAGCTTGTAATACCCAGGGTTTTCTGTATTTTAATGATGAAAGCAATTCCCTGCGTAAATATCGGCGTAATGCCATTCGCTTGGATGTGCTCCCTTTTTTGGGGCAATATAATGGACAGTTGACGCCGTCTTTGAATCGACTTGCCGAAATTGTAGGCGATGAAGACGATTTCATGGAGCAGGGTGCATATGACGCATACAGGTGTCTAGTGCAGGCGAACGGCGGAAGGCAAACCTTTGAGGTGCCTTCCTTTTTGAAGTTACATGTCGCTTTACAACGAAGGTTGATTAAACTAATATTGAATTATCTGCCTTTGGACAGTGATTTTGTCGACTTTACCCGTATTGAAACCATTCGTCGTAAGGTCATCCAGCCTGACGCGACGACCTGGAGCCTGGATATAGGACAGACACTCGCCTGCACCCGGGAGTATGATCTGATCTCTTTTGGCATACGGACTGACGTACAGGATCAATCTTACGAATATCGTCTTGCTCAATGGAGCGGAACTTATGAGCTTTCTCTCACGGAAATCGACCGACATGTTCGGCTCGTTCCGATGAGTCCCGAGGACTATCATGTACCGGAATCGGCGGATCATGCCGCATTTGATGCGGATCAACTGCTTATGCCGCTGGTTGTGCGTTCACGGTTACCTGGAGATACCATGAAAGTGATGGGATTAAACGGAAGCAAAAAGGTGAAAAATATTTTCATCGATGAGAAAATTCCCCCTTCTGTCCGTTCACGGGTTCCCGTGGTATGTGACGGAGCAGGCAATATCATCTGGTTACCGGGTGTTCGCCGGTCCAGTGTAGCTCCTGTCAGGGAGGATACTTCCGTAATCCTGTACATGACTGTAGGCGATTCAGCGATTCAGGGGTAGTGGTTATGGTTCAGGTAAGGCTTTCATATGTATAACTTAGGAGGTTCGCACAGTTGCAGAACGACATTCAGGAAGTATTGATCAGTGAAGAAGAGATTCAGAGTAAAATCAAGGAATTAGGCGCAACAATAAGTGCCGAATATGCAAATCGCAATCCTTTGGTCATTTGTGTGCTCAAGGGTGCGTTTATATTTATGGCTGATTTGGTTAAGAACATTACGGTACCTGTTGAGATGGATTTCATGGCAGTATCGAGTTACGGCGCTTCCACCAAATCATCTGGCGTGGTCAAAATCATTAAGGATCTGGATGAACCTGTTGAGGGACGCGAGGTTCTGATTGTAGAGGACATTATTGATAGTGGGCTCACGCTCAGTTATTTGATCGAGCTCTTGCAGAATCGCGGTGCTGAATCCGTCCGCGTAGTTACGCTATTTGACAAGCCTTCAGGTCGCAAGGTTGAACTTGAAGCTCATTACACAGGTTTTGACATTCCGGATGCATTTATCGTTGGCTATGGCCTGGATTATGCTGAGAAGTACCGGAACCTCCCTTACATCGGGATTCTGAAACCGGAAGTTTACAGCAACTAATGTTTAAGCTAGCTCCAAGCCCATATCTGTTGGTGGCTTCTGTTGAGAAGCCATGTCGGGCTATGTTAAAATAATTAAAGTGTCTCGAGAGGAGGTAGGGGATGAATCGGTTCATCCGGAATTCTGCTTTTTATTTGATTCTTTTTTTAGTTGTGGTGGGGATAGTCCAGTTCGTCAGCAATGGCGGCGAAGCCACCGATAATCCTAGATATGATCAGTTGCGCGCGGCGATCAAGGCCAATAACGTCTCTGAATTGACGGTTCAATTCAACGGTCAGACGTACCTCGTGACCGGTCAATACAGGGAGACGCCTGACGGAGCCAAATCAGAAAATTTCTCAACGTATATTCCTCCTACGGATGAGGCAATTAGTGAGCTTGTAACTGCAAGCGAAACGAACAAATTCCAATATCATCAGGAACCTATGAAAGGTGACAGCATCTGGTTGACGTTGCTGACTTCCTTTATTCCTTTGATCATTATGTTCCTGCTGTTCTTCTTCCTGTTTAATCAGGCTCAAGGCGGCGGCGGTAAAGTAATGAACTTTGGTAAAAGCCGTGCCCGTCTCTATAACGAAGAGAAGAAACGGGTTACATTTGAAGATGTTGCGGGTGCTGACGAAGAGAAACAGGAGCTTGTTGAAGTCGTGGACTTCCTCAAGGACCCTCGTAAATTCGCAGCAGTAGGTGCCCGGATTCCTAAAGGCGTATTGCTTGTAGGTCCTCCAGGTACAGGTAAAACCTTGCTCGCTCGTGCTGTAGCCGGTGAAGCGGGTGTACCATTCTTCAGTATTTCCGGTTCTGACTTCGTTGAAATGTTCGTCGGTGTCGGTGCATCTCGTGTACGTGACTTGTTTGAAAATGCAAAGAAAAACGCCCCATGTATCATCTTTATCGATGAGATTGATGCTGTAGGACGTCAGCGTGGTGCTGGTCTTGGTGGAGGCCACGATGAACGTGAACAAACCCTCAACCAGTTACTCGTTGAAATGGACGGATTCGGAGCCAATGAAGGTATTATCATCGTTGCCGCAACGAACCGTGCAGATATTCTGGACCCTGCCTTGCTGCGTCCAGGTCGATTTGACCGTCAAATCACGGTTGACCGTCCTGACGTAAAAGGTCGTGAAGCGGTTCTGAAAGTACACTCTCGCAACAAACCACTCACCAAAGACGTGAAGTTGGATATTATCGCGAAGCGTACAACCGGGTTCTCCGGCGCAGATTTGGAAAATCTCTTGAATGAAGCGGCATTGCTTGCGGCACGTCGTAATCGCAGAGATATTTCCATGAAAGAAGTTGACGAGGCGATTGACCGTGTCATCGTGGGTACGGAGAAGAAAAGCCGTGTTATCAGTGACCGTGAGAAGCGCATCGTTGCATATCACGAAGCAGGCCATACGATTGTAGGATACTTCCTGGAACATGCTGATATGGTACATAAAGTGACCATCATTCCGCGCGGACGTGCGGGTGGGTATGTAATCATGTTGCCAAAAGAAGACCGCATGTTGGTGACCAAACAAGAGCTGTTGGATAAAGTAACCGGACTACTTGGAGGTCGTGTTGCTGAAGAACTGTTCATCGGTGAGATTGGTACTGGTGCATACAGTGACTTCCAACAAGCGACAGGTATTGTTCGCAGCATGGTTATGGAATACGGTATGAGTGAGAAGCTGGGACCTATGCAGTTTGGTAGTTCGCAGGGACAGGTATTCCTTGGTCGGGATATCGGTCACGAACAGAATTACTCGGATTCCATCGCTTATGAGATTGATCAGGAAATGCAACGCTTTATTAACGAATGTTACGAGAAATGTAAGGACTTGCTCGTTAAACATACGAAAGAGATGCATCTAATCGCTCAAACGTTGCTGGAAGTGGAGACATTGGAAATGGATCAGATCAAGCAATTGATCGAGACGGGTTCCCTGGCTCCTAAAGATGAAAACAGCAACGAAGGAGAAGGTACGCCTAGCGAAGGCGGAGAGGCGATCATCGATAACATCGGTGATGTACGCGTCCGTATCCAAGGCAAGGATGAAACGCCTGAGCCACCAGCCGGAGATATTCCTAACGAAGCTCCGAATCTGGACAAAGGGAACAGCAATGACCCGGATGATGGTGGACCGAAGCCAACGTCTTAATGTATAACATCGTCTGCCTATTGTGGTAGATGAAAAAGAGAGCCCCAGGGCTCTCTTTTTTTTATAATCATTTAAATTGCATAGATAATGATAACCGGGAGCTTTAGGGCGAACTACGTAGGAAATAGCCGGTTATGCCATTGTTCCGGGCTCTTTTCATTTATTGACAGAGTCGTGAACGTTGTGTACATTAGTTGTTAAACCGCTTGTGATTCGTTTCTCAAGCGAAAATAACGACTTGGATTTGCCATATGAAACAGCGGATGAGGCTGTCCCGATAAGGAGAGGATCACAGGTGGAAGCTCTGGCTTTAGAGCGCAAGGCTGAGATGAACCGGGAGCTGCGTGAGCGGCTGATGGAGTTGAAGAAGGAACGGAATGCCATTATTCTTGCCCATTATTATCAACGTGACGAGGTGCAGGAGGTCGCTGACTTCCGAGGGGATTCGTTTCTGCTGGCCCAGAAGGCAGCACAAACCGATGCGGATGTTATCGTTTTCTGTGGGGTTCATTTTATGGGTGAAAGCGCTAAAATTCTTGCCCCTAACAAAACGGTTATCATCCCCGACGAGCGTGCAGGCTGCCCTATGGCAGATATGGTTAACGTTGAAGGCTTACGTAAATTGAAAGCACAGCACCCGAATGCCAAAGTTGTAACGTACATCAATTCTTCAGCTGAGATCAAGGCAGAGACCGACATTTGTTGTACATCGGCCAATGCTGTCAGAGTCATTCAATCTGTTGATTCCGATGAAATCATCTGGGTACCGGATAAAAATCTGGGACATTATGTGCAACAACATACAGACAAGAAAATGATTATCTGGGAAGGTTACTGCAATACCCATGATATGCTGACAGTCAAAGACGTGGTTGAGATGAGAGCGAAGCATCCAGATGCCGAGTTCGTTGTTCACCCGGAATGTCGCCCTGAGGTTGTAGAGATGGGTGATTTCGTAGGTAGCACAACCGCTATTCTGGAATATTGCAAGAATTCTTCCGCTAAAGAATTTATCGTAGGCACCGAGGATGGCACAGGATATCAACTGCGTCTCGATAGCCCGGATAAACAATTCCACTTTGCTACCAAGTTCCTCGTATGTCCGAATATGAAGGTTAACAACTTGAAAAAGCTGGTTAAATGCCTGGAGACGATGAAGCCGCAAATTTACGTGCCGCCAGCCGTTGCCGACAAAGCCAGAGAATCACTAGAGCGCATGTTACTGGTGAAGTAGCATGCGCTACTCTTGCTCCAAGACAGGTGAAATAACATGATACCGCAATACTTAGTGGATTTTGATCTGTCCGCGCTGCCGATGGTGGAGACGGATGTGCTGGTTATTGGTTCGGGCATTGCTGGTTTGTTTACTGCGATCAAGGCGAGTGAACAACGTAGTGTGTTGATGATCACGAAGAAGTCATTACTGGAAAGTAACACCCGGTATGCGCAAGGGGGCATTGCTGCAGTTATTGCTGAGGATGATTCACCTGCCTACCATTTGCAAGATACACTTGTTGCCGGAGCGGGACTTTGCCGCTCCGAAGCAGTCGAAGCATTGGTGAACGAGGGCCCGGACGGAGTGAAAGAACTGATTCGACTGGGTACTTTGTTTGATCTGGAGAACGGCGAGTTGGCGTTGACGCAGGAAGGTGCGCATAGCCACCGCCGTATTTTGCATGCTAATGGCGATGCAACGGGATATGAGATTGTACGTGCACTGGCTTCACAGGCCAATGAACATCCGGGGATTGAAGTATGGGATGAGCATTTTGTCATTGACCTGATTACAGAGCAGGGAGAATGTGTAGGTGCGTTGGTTCAGAAGGCTGACGGTTCGCAAGTATTTGTGAAGGCAGAGGCAACCGTATTATGCTCTGGCGGGGCTGGACAGTTGTATCGATATACAACTAACCCGGAAGTGGCTACAGCAGATGGCGTGGCGATGGCCTATCGTGCCGGAGCGGTTGTCCGAGACATGGAGTTTATCCAATTTCACCCGACCTCCCTTTGTTATCCGGGAGCACCACGTTTCCTGGTGTCCGAGGCGGTACGTGGCGAAGGAGCCTATTTGCGCAATGTGAAAGGCGAGCGCTTCATGGAACGATATCATGCACAGCTTGAACTGGCACCACGTGATATCGTCGCCCGGGCTATTGTCAGTGAGATGGAATCGACAAACAGTACGTTTGTATATTTGGATATCACGCATGAACCGGCGGAGATGATTAAGCATCGGTTTCCTACCATTTATGAGACCTGTATGCGATACGGACTGGATATGACCACAGACTGGATTCCGGTCGCTCCTGCTGCACATTACATGATGGGCGGAGTGAAGACGGATCTCAGCGGGGAGAGCAGTATTGGCCGGTTATTTGCCTGCGGTGAGGTATCCTCTACTGGAGTGCATGGCGCTAATCGTTTGGCGAGCAATTCTCTGTCTGAAGCAATTGTGTTTGGCCGGAGAATCGTTGATCGTATTCAATCTCTTCCTCCACTTGCTTCACTGCACAAAGGGGCTCCTGCATCAACAAGCTTGAGCAGAATTATAAAGGATGAGCAGAAGCCGGTATCCGAAAGGCGCTTGCGTCTGCAAAAAATGATGGTACGTCAGGTGGGACTGCGCCGGAATGGCGGTAATCTACAAGCAGCAATGGAAAAACTGCAACAAGAACTTCCATTTTTTGATCAGAAGTTTACTCACAAAGAAGAGATGGAATATGCCAACCTGTTGACCTGTGCCTGGCTGGTTACCACTGGAGCATTACACCGCGAGGAAAGTCGGGGAGCCCACTACCGTGAGGATTTCCCGCAGCGTGACGATGCCGTATGGCAGAAGCACAGTCTGCAGCAGCGAGAACAAGCGATTGTGGAGGAATTGATGTCATGATACTGAACGGATATAATGAAGGACTCATCGAATCCATCAAAAACTGGCTTCGTGAGGATGTTGGTGCAGGGGATGTCACAACAAGTGTGACGATTCCCGCGGGCAGCCTGTCCAAGGCCGTTATCCATGCCAAAGACAATGGAATTATTGCAGGAATTACGGTAGCCGAACTCGTGTTTCAGGTAGTCGATCCTGGCCTTGTATTCACGCCGAGGGTAAAAGACGGTGACGCAGTTACCCATGGTACAATTCTGGCTGAGGTGGAAGGAAGCACACATAGCCTGCTTACAGGAGAGCGCTTGGCTCTTAATCTGCTGCAGCGCATGTCTGGTATTGCTACCCGTACGCGTACTTATGTTGATGCGTTGGATGGCCTTTCTACACGACTGGTCGATACTCGTAAAACAACACCAGGGCACCGTTTGCTTGAAAAGTATGCAGTGCGAGTTGGTGGCGGAGCAAATCATCGGTTCGGCCTCTATGATGCCGTCATGATTAAGGATAATCATATCAAGGGCGCAGGCGGAATCACTGAAGCGGTGCAGCGTGCACGGGCAGTCATTCCACATACCATGACCATTGAAGTCGAGACCGAAAACCTGGAACAGGTCAGAGAAGCCTTGCAGGCTGGGTCAGATATCATTATGCTGGATAACATGCACCCAGATCGGATGCGTGAGGCCGTCGCTCTTATTCGTGAGCAGGCTCCGCATGTGAAGGTGGAAGCATCGGGCAACGTCTCACTAAATACCATTCGTGGTATTGCAGAGAGCGGAGTGGATGTAATTTCAGTTGGCAGGTTAACCTACTCTTTTGAGAGCCTGGATATCAGCCTGGATTTAAACGAAAAGAAAGAGGGGTGAACCTCTTTGATTCTTGTGGTAGACGTGGGCAACAGCAACATCGTTCTCGGCGTGTATCAGGGCCGGGAGTTGCTCCACCATTTTCGCCTGAGCACATCCCGTCAGTCGACAGTGGATGAATATGGCGTATTGATTTATAATTTATTTCATATGTCGGGTATTTCGACACGCGACATTGAAGGTGTGATCATCGCATCCGTGGTTCCGCCGCTGGTGAATGTGATTGAAGCCATGTGTGAGAAGTACGTAGGAAAGAAACCACTGCTCGTCGGACCTGGTATTCGAACCGGCCTGAACCTGCGGTATGAGAACCCTCGTGAAGTTGGCGCGGATCGCATTGTTAATGCAGTGGCCGCTGTTGAGAAGTATGGCGGTCCTCTCGTTGTGGTCGATTTCGGTACAGCGACCACATTTGACTGTATTGATGAGAAAGGAAATTATCTGGGCGGGGCTATCGTACCAGGCATCCATATTGCAACCGAAGCGCTCTATGAACGGGCGTCCAAGCTACCTCGCATTGAATTGGAGAAGCCCAAGAAAGTCATTGGGCGTAACACCATTCATGCGATGCAGGCCGGCATTATTTATGGTTATGCAGGACAGGTGGACGGCATTGTGGAACGTATTCGCGAGGAAATGGGAGCCAAGCCCAGAGTCATTGCAACCGGAGGCCTTGCCAAGCTGATTGCAGAAGAAACACGCAGCATCGAGGAAGTGGATCCGCTGCTTACGCTTGAAGGGCTGCGTATCATTTATGAGCGGAACCGGGAAAGGTAAGAACAGAGACGGCAAACAGCGGGCTGAGATTACAGTCTTATATGTTATGCCGTTTTTTCTATAACTGGCGATTACGCCAAAGGAGGCTGAATGACTTGGAAAACAACAACAAACAAGACCGATTAATTCGTGGTACAGCAATGAACGGACGGGTTAGAGCCTTTGCTGTGCAGACGACGGAACTGGTTGAGGAACTGCGCAGAAGACATGATACGTTTCCCACGGCTACAGCAGCTATGGGGCGTACGGTAACGGCAGCAGCCATTATGGGTGCCATGCTTAAGGGAGAAGAGAAGCTAACTATTCAAGTCAAAGGCGACGGTCCTATTGGACAGATTGTTGCTGATGCTAATGCGAAGGGTGAAGTTCGTGGCTATGTAAGCAATCCGCATGTACATCTGCCGAGCAACAGCATGGGCAAGCTGGACGTTGCTGGTGCAGTCGGAACAGAGGGATTCGTGAACGTAACCAAGGATCTGGGGCTGAAAGAGCCTTATCGCGGCAGTGTACCGATTATTTCAGGAGAACTTGGCGAAGACTTTACGTACTATTTTGCCAAATCGGAGCAAACGCCTTCTGCTGTAGGCGTTGGTGTACTGGTGGATACGGACAATTCGGTTATTGTAGCCGGTGGATTCATTGTGCAGTTACTGCCAGGTTTGACAGATGACGAAATAACCGTGATCGAAAAAGCCATTGGTGCGATGCCGCAGGTAACGACTTTGCTGGATGAGGGTCATGGACTGGAAGAGTTACTTCGCCGTGTATTGCCTGATGTGCAGGTCATGGACGAAATGGATATTACTTTCCACTGTGAGTGTTCACGTGAGCGGGTAGAGAAAACGCTGATCAGCCTGGGTCAATCTGAAATGGAGCAGTTGATTGAGGAAGAAGGCCAGGCTGAAGTGGTCTGCCAATTCTGTAACGAAGCTTACGATTTCAACAAGGAACAACTTGAGACCATCCTAGAGCAAGCCAAGAACTGATTTTATGCGGGGACGGGACGCGGAATGACAAGACAGGAGAAAGGGTTATGGACGGCCGTAATTGTCTTGACGCTTGGAATGCTCGTGATGGGTTCAGTTATGGTCTTGCAAGGCTCACGGACTGGACGTGATGGAGCAGACTCGCCTCAGGATTCCAATCAGGAAGATGGAAGCGCCGTAGCAACAATAAATGGAGAGGTCATCACCAATAAGGAATGGACCGAGGCGTTGAAACGACGCTACGGCAGTGAATTGCTGCTTCAGATGCTTAACCGGAAAGCCGTTTATGCAGAAGCGGTGGACCGTAATTTGACGGTGACCCCCAAGGAAATTGCAAAAGAACTTGCCGCGGCCATGGAAGGGTATGACTCGGAGAAGGCTTATTTTGACGAGATGCAGTCCCAGCTAGGTTTATCTAGGCAGGACCTTGAGCTGGAGGCAGGATACAGGCTGTTGTTAGAGAAAATTGCTACAAGCGGCATTCAGATCAAGGATGCAGATATTGAGCATTACTGGAACGAGCACCATGAAGACTATGTTTCTCCTGAAAAATACGATCTGTCTATCATTGTATTGAAGGAAGAGGACCAGGCAAAATCAGTTCTGGATGCGCTCGACAAGGGTGCAGACTTTGAAGAAACCGCACGTCAGGAATCGACGGACAGTTACTCTCGTGATGCAGGTGGTCGTCTGGGATGGATCGAGCAGAATGATCCGTTTCAGTCCGAAGCACTCCTCAAACTTGCAGCTCAACTGGTCGTTGGCGATATTGCAGGGCCGGTGAAGGTGGAAGAAGGCTATGCCATCATTAAAATGAACGACAAACAAGAGCGCCAGGTACAACCCGCAGAAGAGGTACACGAGGAGATTCGGATGCAGCTGGCACTCAGTCAGGCTGATCCCCTGCCCCAGGTGGAGGAAAGGCTGCGGAGCAAGTATGAAGCTGTCATCATCGCTGAAATTCCGGCATCCTGATTATTCTGCATACGAATGTTCTGCTGCATCTTGATAAAAATACTCTGTCTACAGCCTTAGGGCCCAGGGCGGAGTATTTTTTTGAGTACTCATATTGACAATAGGGTGTAAGGTTGATAAGATAAAAATAATCAAAAACCTACTCATTTACTCGGAATAAAACATTTTATATGACCAAAGAAATCTTCGGAAACCCAGGCTCTGTCCGGCTTATTGCAGATGGAATGGACTTTGACGGATTTCCGCAGTTCTTTTATAACATCTAGAGGCTGCTCGGCCGCACATGTATATGGCAACAGGACTTAAGTAGTATTCATCCCACTAAGGAGGGCATTCATATGGCTAAAGTAGTTAATAACGTAACAGAACTCATCGGAGGTACTCCGCTTGTTCGTCTGAACCGTATCGTACCTGAAGGCAGTGCTGAAGTATTCGTGAAACTGGAATACCAGAATCCAGGTTCGAGCGTCAAAGACCGTATCGCGATCAGCATCGTGGAAGAAGCGGAAAAAGAAGGCAAGCTGAAACCGGGTGATACCATCATTGAAGCAACAAGTGGTAACACAGGGATCGGACTGGCTATGGTGGCTGCAGCCAAAGGCTACAAGTCTGTTATTGTTATGCCGGAAACGATGAGCATGGAGCGTCGTAACCTGCTTCGCGCCTACGGAGCTGAGCTTGTGCTCACACCGGGAGCTGAAGGTATGAATGGTGCAGTTAAGAAAGCTGAGGAATTGCTTAAGGAAAATCCATCTTATTTCATGGCTGAGCAATTTAAAAATAAAGCCAACGTGAAGATCCACCGTGAAACGACTGGCCCTGAGATTGTTGAAGCTATTCAATCTGTAGGCGGTACGTTGGATGCTTTCGTTGCAGGAATCGGTACAGGCGGAACGATTACTGGTACAGGTGAAGTGTTGAAGGAATCCTTCCCTGGGATTAAAATTGTTGCTGTTGAACCAGCAGCTTCTCCAATCCTGGCAGGTGGAAAACCGGGCCCTCACAAAATCCAGGGGATCGGTGCCAACTTTATTCCTGAGATTCTGGATCAGGAAATCTATGACGAGATCATTCACATCGAGAATGACGATGCGTTCGAGACGGCTCGTCAGGTAGCGAAGGAAGAAGGTATTCTTTCGGGTATTTCTTCCGGTGCAGCTATCCGCGCAGGTCTGCAAGTGGCCAAACAGTTGGGTGCAGGCAAACGCGTTGTCGTGATTGTACCAAGTAACGGCGAACGTTACCTCAGTACGCCACTTTACAACTTTGAAGCTTAAGCTTAACAAGTGATGAAACAAATCCTCCTAGCCCGCATGCCGGGTGTGGAGGATTTTTTGCTGAATGCTTTTAAAAGCAGCGGCGCTTTAGTATACTATCAGACAATAGAACTAGCGACAGATGGAGGGCGGCAAACCGCAATGACACACCTGATGACAACATACGCCGACTGGACAGAGTGGGCCGGAAAAGGTTGGACCATGATGCCGTATATGATTAAGTCGGATAAGGGACCGTATCATGGCGGTTTACCGTTAACGTGGGAAGCAGCCTGGCAGCAGGCGTCACCCTATGCAATAGTATTGGAAAATGGAAAAGGCGGAAGGTATACCTTTCTGGGATTAAACCCGGTATCCGTTATTTCCGGCAAGGGTAATGAGGCTGTTATTCATGATCTTATTCAAGGCGGTACCCGGACAGACGTTGGTAAACCACTTGAAGTGTTAAAAAGATGGGCTGCGCCATACAGCGCACCAAAGGTTAGCGGGGCTCCAGACTTTGGTGGTGGTTGTGCAGGGTATCTAAGCTATGACGTAGCCAGATCCCTGGAAAAGCTGCCAACCTTGGCAGCAGACAACCCGGCACTCCCCGATTATTGGTGGATGCGTTTTGAAGAACTATGGGCGTATGATCATGAGCAAGAGGCCTTATTCTGTATGGTGCACATGCCTGTGCAACCAAATCAGACAGAGGCTGATCTGCGCAGACTTTACACGGAAGCAGAAGAGCGAGCAGCAGCCATGCAGCAGCGCTGGCTGCATATTCTGGGATTTGCCCAGGCGGAAGAGCAGCAGCAGGCTTTGGAGCTTCGCCACAGCCACATTCATCTTAATTCGCAATCAGCCGATTCGGAGCGGGAAACGGAAGGATGGCATACTTCATTTCCACAACAGGACTTCGAGCAGGCGGTACGTACAGTGCAGGAATATATCCGGCAGGGGGATGTGTTTCAAGTAAACCTGTCCCTTCGACAGGAGAAACGTCTGAAGTCCAGTGCAGAGCACATCTATGAATGGCTTCGTCTCGTGAATCCTTCTCCCTACATGGGAATGCTGCGTAGTCCGGACTTTCAACTGGTGAGCGGTTCACCTGAATTGCTCGTCAAAGTAGATCATGGGAAGGTGAGCGCTCGTCCGATCGCGGGCACACGGAGAAGAGGCAGGGATGAAGCTGAGGATACGTTGATGGCCGCTGAATTGCTGAACAGTGAGAAGGAGCGGGCAGAACATATTATGCTGGTCGATCTGGAGCGGAATGATATTGGGCGAATTGCGGCTTATGGATCAGTCCATGTGCCTGAACTGATGACGATCGAGAAGTATTCCCATGTCATGCATCTGGTGTCTCAAGTTGAGGGAACGCTGGCCGACGGATTATCCGTATTTGATGTGATCGCAGCGACATTCCCAGGTGGAACGATTACAGGTGCACCCAAAGTTCGCACGATGGAAATCATTGAAGAACTGGAGCCTGTGCGTCGTGGACCGTATACGGGTTCGATTGGGTGGATGGACTACAGTGGCAATATGGAGTTGAACATCGTCATTCGTACACTTTCCATTAAAGATGGAATCGGATATGTACAAGCAGGTGCGGGCATTGTTATTGATTCCGATCCCTATCGGGAATACAAAGAGTGCCGCAACAAGGCAAGAGCCATGATGAGGGCTGTGAATTACAGCGAGGAAGCGGAAGCTGTTAAATTAAAATAACCAAGCAACCGTCCCCTGCGTGGACGGAAGAACAGGAGGAACAAGGATATGATACTGGTTATCGACAATTATGATTCCTTCACATACAACCTGGTTCAATATCTGGGTGAACTGGGGGAGACGGTGGAAGTTCGCCGTAATGATGAGATTGATCTGGCAGGCATCGAGGCATTGGCACCTGATCATATTTTAATCTCACCAGGTCCTTGTACTCCCAATGAGGCCGGTATTAGTCTGGCGGTTATCGATTACTTCAAGGGTAGTATTCCAATCTTCGGCGTATGTCTGGGACATCAGGCCATCGGACAGGCTTTCGGAGGAAATGTTATTCGTGCGGACCGCATGATGCACGGCAAAACATCGGAGATGCACCATAACGGAACATCCGTATTTACTGGATTACCATCTCCCTTCACAGCTACGCGATATCACTCTCTGATCGTAGAACGCAGCAGTCTGCCAGACTGCCTAGAGATTACGGCCGAGACGGCTGAAGGCGAGATTATGGGCCTACGTCACAAGGAATATGCGATTGAAGGTGTTCAGTTCCATCCCGAATCCATCATTACGGATCACGGTCATCAAATGCTGCGTAACTTCCTGTCTCAGCAGGTAAAGGTATAGAGATGAAATATGCCGCGATAAACGGAGAATTGGTCAATATGGCGGCAGCCGTGGTTCCGGTGATGGATCACGGCTTTTTGTACGGACTCGGATTGTTCGAGACATTTCGGACGTATCAGAGAGTTCCTTTTCTGCTGGATCGTCATTTGAAACGGATGGCTTCAGGGTGTCGTGAACTGGGCATTCCTTTCACAGCAACAGCAGCGGAGGTAACGGATTCGATCAACAACCTGCTGCTTGCTAATGAACTTGAGGATGCCTATGTGCGCTACACGGTATCTGCGGGCGAGGCTCCGCTCGGACTACCTTCAGGAGATTATGGGAAACCCAATCATATCGTATTGGCAAAAGCACTGCCTGAACCCTCTCCCTCTCTATTTGAAAATGGTAAAATGCTTCAACGTCTGTCGACGCCTCGTAACACGCCTGAAGGGGAAGTGCGGTTCAAATCGCTGCATTACATGAACAGTATTCTGGCAAAGCGTGAACTGAACGGATACGGACAGCATGTGCAGAGCGCGGAAGGGCTGCAATTAACCCGAGACGGGCATGTAGCTGAGGGGATTGTCAGTAATGTGTTCTGGGTGAGACAGGGCGTACTCTACACGCCGGCACTTGCGACAGGCATTTTGCCGGGCATTACCAGAGCCGTTGTACTGGAGCTTGCAGCTCAGCGAGGAATGCCTTGCCAGGAAGGTTTGTTCCCTTGGGAGGAACTGCTGCAGGCAGAGGAGATCTTTTTGACAGGTTCTGTTTCTGAACTCGTCCCAGTTACGACATTGCGGGATCAGGATGGAACGGAAACGGTAGTCAGCAGCGGACATATAGGCCCGGTTACAGAAGTGCTTCTGAGTATGTACCGGCAGAAAGCGGGGTATACTTCATGACACTTACACCAGTCATCTATGAACGGAATTATGCGTGTAGGCCAGCAGAGCTACAATTGGGTACACGTACACTTATTATGGGCATTCTGAATGTCACACCGGACTCCTTCTCGGATGGGGGACGTTATACCAATGTGGAGCGAGCGGTGGCTCACGCCATTCAGATGATGGAAGACGGTGCGGATCTCATTGATATTGGCGGCGAATCCACACGTCCGGGCTCAGATGTCGTTGGCGCTGATGAAGAGCTCAGCCGGATCATTCCGGTCATTGAAGCACTGCGGCAGCAGGCTCCGCATATTCCGATATCAGTGGACACTTATAAAGCCGATGTCGCTCGTCAGGCCATTCAAGCTGGAGCGCACATTATCAATGATGTATGGGGTGCCAAGGCTGACCCGGAGATGGCACGTACTGCGGCAGAACTGGGATGTCCTCTGATTCTAATGCACAACCGGGAAGAACGAGACTATACCAACTATTTGGTTGATGTAGTCAGTGATCTTCAGGAGAGTATTCAGATTGCGCTTGAAGCCGGAGTCCATCCCGATCAGATTATTCTGGACCCGGGCATTGGCTTTGTGAAAGATCTGAACGAAAATCTCGTGCTCATGTCATCGCTCGGGCTGCTCAATGAGATGGGGTATCCCGTTCTACTTGCTACCTCTCGTAAAAGGTTTATTCAGAACACCTTGAAGGTGCAGGCGGATGATGCGCTGGAGGGTACAGCCGCTACGGTTGCATTTGGCATTGCCCAAGGCTGCCAGATGGTGCGAGTTCATGATGTGAAGCCGATTCGGCGCACGGTGGACATGTGTGATGCCATGTTGTATTCATCTCCAGGCTTGCGGAGGAAATGATGTTGGCGGGGCCCGGGGACCCGTCCAGTGCAAGCGCAGCGTTTTGCAATAGGAACAAACATCGAACCATGATTTCAATATATATAGAGGGCAGGCGGAACTTATGGATAGAATGGTCATGCATCGAATGGAGTATTACGGATATCACGGCGTATTTGCCGAGGAACGGAAGCTGGGGGCGCGTTATTATATTGATCTGGAGATTGATATGGATCTGGGTGAGGCAGGGCGTAACGATGATTTGACCAAAACCATCAATTATGCGGAAATTCATGAGCTCGTAAAACAGATTGTTGAAAATAAATCATTCCAGTTAATTGAAGCTTTGGGCGAACATATTGCATCTTCGTTACTGGACACTTATACTATTATCAATGCATTGACAGTCAAGGTGACGAAGCCGCATCCGCCGTTTGATATTCATTTTGGGGGCGTAACTGTTGAGCTTCGCCGCACAAGAAAGTGAGAACCGATCATGATTGCACATTCGACCTCTGAATCTTCAGAGGCTTATATTGCTTTAGGGGCTAATTTGGGTGACCGGGAACAGACGCTGCTTGAGGCGTTAACGTTGCTGGATGCACATCCTCATATATCCGTCCTGCGCTGTTCTGCACTGTATGAGACGGAACCGGTAGGTTATGTGGACCAGCCAGCGTTTCTGAATATGGCAACTGCGGTACAGACTACACTTTTGCCGGAGCAGCTGCTCACGGAACTGCTGGAGATCGAAACACGGCTTGGACGGGTTCGTGATATCCGTTGGGGCCCTCGTACAGTCGATTTGGATTTGCTTTGGATGGATGGAGAGACAAGTGATACCGAACGGCTGCAACTGCCGCATCCACGGATGGGTGAACGGGCGTTTGTATTGGTGCCACTGGCTGATATCGTAACCGAAGATGAGCATTCAGGTTTGCATACCTTTGTTCAATCATCGTTGTCTGTACTGGATGGAAAGGATGGAATACAGCTTTGGAAAACGTGCAATTGGCCAATCGAATCCGGGCTTTCCGGAAGCTGAAAGGTTTAACACAACAGGAACTCGCTGCTGAGACGGGCATATCGCTGGCCATTCTGGGTATGATTGAACGAGGCAACCGCAAAGTGACTGAACGGGAACTGAACCTGATTGCCGGAGTGCTATCGATCAGCATTGAGGAGTTGCAGGGGAACTGACGTCGTTTTTTACTAACAACAAAACAGTCAGTATTCGTTGATCTTATACAAAATAAACATTAACCAGGATTCATGCAAGAGTCTGCGGATTTAAAAGGAGTGGGACGACTACCATGCTTAACATTGGTGGAATTGAAATGAAAAACCAGGTCGTACTTGCGCCGATGGCGGGTGTATGTAATCCGGCTTTTCGTCTGATCGCAAAAGAATTTGGGACAGGCCTTGTCTGTGCGGAAATGGTGAGTGGCAAAGCCATCGTGCATGGTAACAAGCGTACACGTGAGATGTTGTTTGTGGATGAGCGAGAGAAACCGCTGAGCCTGCAAATTTGGGGCGGAGATCGTAATGCTCTTGTAGAAGCAGCCAAAATTGTGGACAAGGAAACCAATGCGGATATCATAGACATCAACATGGGATGCCCTGTGCCTAAAGTGACGAGCTGTGATGCAGGTGCGCGCTGGTTGCTTGATCCGAACAAAATTTATGAAATGGTATCCGCTGTAGTCGACGCGGTAGATAAGCCGGTTACAGTCAAGATGCGGATCGGCTGGGATAACGAGCATATCTACGTAGTTGAGAATGCACAAGCTGTTGAACGCGCCGGCGGACAGGCAGTAAGTGTGCACGGCCGTACACGTGAGCAGCTTTATACAGGTACTGCTGACTGGTCGCATATCAAAAATGTAAAAGAGGCTGTCTCGATCCCGGTTATCGGGAACGGAGACGTATCTTCACCGGAAGATGCCCGTCGCATGTTGGATGAAACAGGCTGTGACGGGGTTATGATCGGTCGTGCAGCCTTGGGTAACCCATGGATGTTGTATCGTACCATTCAATACTTGAGTTCCGGCGAACTGCTTCCTGACCCGAATGCGGAAGAGAAAATCCGGGTTGCCATTTTGCATATGGACCGTCTGATTGCATTGAAGGGTGAGACTGTTGCTGTTCGCGAGATGCGTAAACATCTGGCTTGGTATTTGAAAGGTCTCAAAGGATCTGCTCGCATCAAGGACGTTATTATGGAAGAAACGAAACGTGATGAGATGGTGCACATTCTGGAGAACTTTGTAGGCCAGCTGCATATCGAAGGCAATCTGGAGTCAGAACCGGCAGTAGCCGAAAATGCATCCTGATCTGCTAATGTAAAACGTTTACAGCTATAGGGGGCGTAACATTGACTTTTCGAGACCGTTACCCTATAATTTCACAGTATAAATTCGCCATGTGCGTCATAAGGCTAGTGCATCAGGAGGAACGTTCCGAACGTTCTGTTTCTCCGGAGAACTTCATATAGTTTTGAAGATGTATGCGGGCGGAGCTCTGTAAACAGCATTGGTTCCGTCGCCGTGCAATCAAATTATTCCCATGACAGGAGAATCGGTTGAGATGAGCGATAAGGAAGTTATCCTTACACCAGAGGGACTTAAGAAGCTTGAAGAAGAACTGGAAATGCTGAAATCGGTGAAGCGCCGCGAAGTGGCTGAACGGATTAAGGTAGCTATCGGGTATGGAGATATTAGTGAAAACTCCGAATACGAAGATGCGAAGAACGAGCAGGCTTTCATTGAAGGCCGCATTATCACTTTGGAGAAATTGCTCCGGAACGCGCGGATTATCAACAGCGACGAGATTGATACCGAAGCCGTAAGCGTGGGTGCAACAGTTACTGTAGAAGATCTGGAATTCGGTGATATCACGGAATATACAATCGTAGGTACTGCGGAATCCAATCCGCTACAAAACAAAATATCGAACGAGAGCCCTGTTGGAAAAGCTATTCTGGGCAAGAAAAAAGGTACGGTTGTTGATGTAAGTGTGCCTGCTGGCGTAATTCAATATAAAATTGTAGACATCAAAAAGTAATATAAGCAATGAAGCAGTCGGGTACTGAGACAAAAGCTTCCTTAGGGAAGCTTTTTTCAACATTGGAGGCAGCATGCCTCTGAAGATGCCTGCAATGTAAATAAGGAGATGAATATAGATCATGACGGATGAAGTCTTGAATCAGGAAACCGAACTAAGTGAGCTTTTACAAATTCGCCGCGACAAATTGGACGAGCTCCGCAAATTGGGAATCGACCCTTTTGGCCAAAAATACGTACGTACGGAAGAAGCCGGCTCCATTCTGAAGAAGTATGATGAACTGACGAAGGAAGAGCTGGAAGAGAAGCACATCGAAGTCAGTATTGCCGGACGGATTATGGCGAAGCGGGGAATGGGTAAAGCGAGCTTTGCACATATTCAGGACCTGAGCGGCAGAATCCAGATCTATGTTCGTCAGGATACTGTGCCGGAAGACAAATATGCCGCGTTCAGCCTGCTCGATCTCGGTGATATTGTAGGTGTCTCTGGGGTAATCTTCAAAACCAAAACAGGCGAAACTTCAGTTAAGGTTCAAAACCTTGAAGTATTGTCCAAATCACTATACCCGCTTCCGGATAAATATCATGGACTCGCGGATGTAGAGCTGCGTTACCGTCAGCGCTATGTTGACCTGATTATGAATCGCGAAGTGCAGCAGACCTTCATTACTCGTTCCAAAATCATTCAGTCGATGCGCCGTTACCTGGATTCTCTGGGTTATCTGGAAGTGGAAACGCCGACGCTGCACACCATCGCTGGTGGAGCCGCTGCGCGCCCATTCATCACGCATCATAATGCACTTGATATGGAATTGTACATGCGGATTGCGATCGAGCTTCACCTGAAACGTCTGATTGTGGGCGGTCTGGAGAAAGTATATGAGATCGGCCGTGTATACCGTAACGAAGGCATGTCGACACGTCATAACCCTGAGTTCACGATGATTGAACTGTATGAGGCATATGCCGATTATCAGGATATTATGCGTTTGACTGAGAATCTTGTTGCTCACATCGCACAGGAAGTGCTTGGCACACAAGTTATTCAATATGCAGACTATCAAGTGGATCTTACACCACAATGGCGCCGTGTAACGATGGTAGACGCGGTTAAGGAAGTTGTAGGCGTGGACTTCTCCGTGCACATGACGGACGAGGAAGCTCATCGTTTGGCGAAAGAGCATAAGGTTCCAGTTGAAAAGCATATGACATTTGGTCATATTCTGAATGCATTCTTCGAACAGTTTGTAGAAGAGACGTTGATTCAACCAACCTTTATTATGGGGCATCCGGTTGAGATTTCGCCGCTGGCGAAGAAAAGCGATGTAGATCCACGCTTCACGGACCGCTTTGAGCTGTTTATCGTTGGACGTGAGCATGCCAATGCCTTTACGGAGCTGAATGATCCAATTGATCAACGTCAGCGTTTTGAGGCACAATTGCTGGAGAAAGAACACGGGAACGACGAAGCACACGAAATGGATGATGATTTCATCCGTGCGCTCGAATATGGTATGCCACCAACAGGTGGACTGGGGATTGGTATTGACCGTCTGATCATGTTGTTGACCAACTCCCCGTCCATTCGTGACGTACTGCTCTTCCCGCACATGCGTCCTCGTACACAGGATTAAATAAGGAACGTTTGACTCGTTCATAATAGAAGAGGAACCTGCCGTTCAGTATGATGCTGTGGCAAGTTCCTCTTTAGGTTTACATAGGCATTGAAGTGTCAGATTCGTCTGAAGAGCATGTGTTATCAAAGTGTGGTGACAGAACTTGTTCGCCTACCTGCTTGTATTATGTTAAAAGAGGTGCCCTCCATGAAGTTTAGGCTTCACATTGCTAAATTCCTATCACCCCCATTGATTCTGGTTGGTGGTTTTATGCTTATTATCATGATCGGTACGATTCTGCTCATGCTACCCATCTCCAATCAAAGCGGCGAGCATTTAGCGTTTATTGATGCGCTGTTTACGTCAACCTCTGCCGCATGTGTAACCGGGTTGGTTGTAGTGGATGTAGGGACAACCTTCAACCTGTTCGGTCAAATCGTAATTATGGTGCTTATGCAGCTAGGTGGACTTGGCTTCATGACCATCGCAACGTTGTTTGCATTAGTATTGGGTAAGCGAATTTCGCTGAAGGACAGACTGCTTCTGAAAGAGGCGATCAACGCTGACAGTATGGAAGGCATTGTACGCATTATCCGCAAAGTGCTGATTTTTTCGTTTACCATTGAAGGTGTGGCTGCCGTTATACTGGCACTGCGCTGGGCAACGGAGATGCCTTTTTGGCAGGCGGTATACTATGGTGCTTTTCACTCGGTTTCATTATTTAATAATGGTGGTTTCGATCTGTTTGGCAATAGTTTTCAGTATTATACAGGCGACTGGTTGTTTAACCTGACAGCTTCTGTGCTGGTTGTATCGGGTGGACTTGGCTTTGTGGTACTGAATGATTTGTTTGAGTTCCGCAAGCGCCGCCGCTTATCGTTGCAGTCCAAACTGGTGTTGTCCGTCTCAGGTGCGCTGATTGGTATTGGTGCCATTGTACTTTTTGTATTTGAATTCACCAATGGGCACACTCTGGCGCCTCTCAGTTGGAGCGAAAAGATCTACGCCTCGTTCTTCCAATCGGTCTCTACACGTTCGTCGGGTACGAGCACCATTGATATTACCCAGATGAGGCAGGCAACCCAGTTCTTCTTCATTCTGTTGATGTTTATTGGGGCATCTCCGGGATCAACCGGGGGTGGGATCAAGACGACAACGTTCCTGATCATGATTGGAGCGGTGTATGCCATGATTCGTGGCAATAAAGATATTGTATTTTTCCGTCAGCGTGTTCCGAAAGAGTTGCTGATGAGAGCATTAACGATTATTATGGTTTCCTTGATCATATTCATGGTTGTGGTAATGTTATTACTTACGACAGAGGATGCACCGTTCCTTTCACTCATGTTTGAGGCGGCCTCGGCAATTGGGACAGTAGGTTTGTCGGTGGGGGTAACGCATGAATTAACGGTATGGGGAAAAGTAATTATCGCCTTCACGATGTTTATCGGACGTATCGGGCCACTCACTATCGCATATGCGCTTCGTCCGCGCAAAGAGAAGAAGCTGTATCGCCATCCGGAGGGCCGGATTATTATTGGATAAAAAGAAAACCGTCGCGCATCTAGGACTAACCCTTTACGGAATAGGTTAGTTACAACGAATGCCTGACGGTTTTTTTGTTACATAGAAGCAATTAATCGGTTCCTGTTGGTACGAAGAGTAGAGCTGTTTTGATTGATTTGACGGTATGTTATTCTGCATCTCGGCATAACGTTGCAAGATGCATAGTAAGGATATCCTCCATGATCTTGGTGTTCATCTGGTCAGGACGAAGAATCGCATGAATTCCCAAACCGTCGACCAATGCGTACAGCCGTTCAATTTCCAGCTCCTTATCAAGGTCTGTACGGGAGAGATTGAGCTCCATGAGGTAGGTGATAACCGTAGCCATCGCGTGTCGGAGCTCATTATAGACTTTGTCGGCATGCTCTTTGAGAACAGGGTCGCTCTTGGACTTGGCGGTAAAAGCGTACCACACCTCCATTTCGGCCATTTTTTCATCCGTGCTTGGCAAGAGTTCTAATAACAGAAGCTTCATATTCTCCAAAGGAGATGAATTAAAGGACATCTGTGTGATTCGATTCGATACCCGTTCGGATACCAGATTCATTGCGTATAGGAGTAGTTCCGATTGGGTTGAAAAGTAGTGGCGCATAGACCCGGCCGATATTCCTGCTTCTACCGCAATATTTCGAACGGAGGCCTGTTCCATGCCATCTCTTCGGATGACACGCCAAGCCGCTTCGGCTACGAGCAGACGTTGTTTATCATGATCAACTATTTTAGGCATATAAGGATTATATCATTGTTGATTATTGTAATACAAACGTGTTAAATTGTATTTAATACATTTGTGTTATAAAAGGAGTGGATCATTTGATTGCCTATTTTATTATTGGATGTGAGATTGCCTTCTGGGTATTTGTCGCTGCAGGTCTGAGTGTGCGTTATCTGCTTGGGATGAAACGAACAGGGGTCGCGCTGTTAATGGCAACGCCAGTTGTGGATGTTCTTCTTATGGTAGCGACGGTGATGGATCTTCAACGGGGTGCTACAGCGAGTATGGTTCATGGCATTGCAGCTATATATATAGGGGTGAGTATTGCCTATGGTCATCAGATGATCGCTTTGGCTGATCGTTATTTCCTATATTGGTTCAAAGGTGGAGATAATCCGCGAAGCAGCAAGGTGTACGGCAGTGAGCATGCTAGTCGTGAAAGAGTGGGATGGCTTAGACATCTATTGGCTTGGTGCATAGGTAGCATGTTTCTGCTCGCGATGATCTGGTGGATTGGTGATGCGGAGCGTACTGCGGCATTTTCTAATCTCATAAGAGTATGGGGAATCATATTGGGAATCGATTTTATAATCAGCTTCAGTTATAGCTTATGGCCGCGAAAGATGCCGGTGAAGAAAGTGAAGTAACATATGATTGGATAAGTTGGAGAACGCGCGGAATATCTTTGGAAGAAGGGATGCTCCGCATGTTCTGGGAAAGGGAGTGTTGATGATAATTAATGGGATATTAAATAGTCCTGGTAGGTAGAGAGCAAAATGAGAAACATGATATATTTTTTTGAAAATAAAGCTTGCATTCGATATTTGTACATGGTATATTCTAATTCCGGCCAAGAAAACACGAGAAACACGGTGCGGCAAGCAAATCTAATAAGCTTCGAAAGAAACTTAAAAAAAGAGCTTGCAAAGTTGGTTTGGATGTGGTAAGATATAAAAGTTGCTGCGGTGAACAACACTGAGCAGCGAAACACGTTTGATCTTTGAAAACTGAACAACGAGTGAGTAACGATCTTGCTTGCAAGATCGGCGCTGAGAAATCGGTACAAGCCTTCGGGCTGTATGGTTTCAAAGCAAAATAAATGAGATTTTTAATCTCGTCAGTTTCAAAATGAGCTTATCGCTCTTTTCAATACCACCGATGGTTTTCATAGCCTCTAACGATGCTTCTGAAATTCATCTTTATTGGAGAGTTTGATCCTGGCTCAGGACGAACGCTGGCGGCATGCCTAATACATGCAAGTCGAGCGGACTTGAAGAGAAGCTTGCTTCTCTGATGGTTAGCGGCGGACGGGTGAGTAACACGTAGGCAACCTGCCCTCAAGTTTGGGACAACTACCGGAAACGGTAGCTAATACCGAATAGTTGTTTTCTTCGCCTGAAGGAAACTGGAAAGACGGAGCAATCTGTCACTTGGGGATGGGCCTGCGGCGCATTAGCTAGTTGGTGGGGTAATGGCTCACCAAGGCGACGATGCGTAGCCGACCTGAGAGGGTGATCGGCCACACTGGGACTGAGACACGGCCCAGACTCCTACGGGAGGCAGCAGTAGGGAATCTTCCGCAATGGGCGAAAGCCTGACGGAGCAATGCCGCGTGAGTGATGAAGGTTTTCGGATCGTAAAGCTCTGTTGCCAGGGAAGAACGCTTGGGAGAGTAACTGCTCTCAAGGTGACGGTACCTGAGAAGAAAGCCCCGGCTAACTACGTGCCAGCAGCCGCGGTAATACGTAGGGGGCAAGCGTTGTCCGGAATTATTGGGCGTAAAGCGCGCGCAGGCGGTCATTTAAGTCTGGTGTTTAATCCCGGGGCTCAACCCCGGATCGCACTGGAAACTGGGTGACTTGAGTGCAGAAGAGGAGAGTGGAATTCCACGTGTAGCGGTGAAATGCGTAGATATGTGGAGGAACACCAGTGGCGAAGGCGACTCTCTGGGCTGTAACTGACGCTGAGGCGCGAAAGCGTGGGGAGCAAACAGGATTAGATACCCTGGTAGTCCACGCCGTAAACGATGAGTGCTAGGTGTTAGGGGTTTCGATACCCTTGGTGCCGAAGTTAACACATTAAGCACTCCGCCTGGGGAGTACGGTCGCAAGACTGAAACTCAAAGGAATTGACGGGGACCCGCACAAGCAGTGGAGTATGTGGTTTAATTCGAAGCAACGCGAAGAACCTTACCAGGTCTTGACATCCCTCTGACCGGTACAGAGATGTACCTTTCCTTCGGGACAGAGGAGACAGGTGGTGCATGGTTGTCGTCAGCTCGTGTCGTGAGATGTTGGGTTAAGTCCCGCAACGAGCGCAACCCTTGATCTTAGTTGCCAGCATTTCGGATGGGCACTCTAAGGTGACTGCCGGTGACAAACCGGAGGAAGGTGGGGATGACGTCAAATCATCATGCCCCTTATGACCTGGGCTACACACGTACTACAATGGCCGGTACAACGGGCTGCGAAGCCGCGAGGTGGAGCTAATCCTAAAAAGCCGGTCTCAGTTCGGATTGCAGGCTGCAACTCGCCTGCATGAAGTCGGAATTGCTAGTAATCGCGGATCAGCATGCCGCGGTGAATACGTTCCCGGGTCTTGTACACACCGCCCGTCACACCACGAGAGTTTATAACACCCGAAGTCGGTGGGGTAACCGCAAGGAGCCAGCCGCCGAAGGTGGGATAGATGATTGGGGTGAAGTCGTAACAAGGTAGCCGTATCGGAAGGTGCGGCTGGATCACCTCCTTTCTATGGAGAATCGTTTCCCGCAGCGGAAACATTCAAATCAAGTCTTCAGGAAGCATGCTTCCGAAGCGAGCTTTACTTCGTAAAGCTTTTAACTCACTCGTTGCTCAGTTTTGAGAGCTCAAACTCTCAAACAGCTTGCTTTTGCATGGAGCTTGTTCTTTGAAAACTAGATATCGAAACGAAATATGCGAATTAGAACATTCCTTTTTAGCTGAACTTGTGTTAAACAAGTTCCAATAAATTGGTACTTAATTGCTTTTGCGATGGTATTGAATGGGAGCGACTTTTGGCTTTGCGCAAGCAAAACAAGGGAAGCGAGCAGTCAAAACCGGAGCAATATGGTTAAGCTACTAAGAGCACACGGAGGATGCCTAGGCGCTAGGAGCCGATGAAGGACGTGGCGAACAACGAAACTGCCTCGGGGAGCTGTAAGCAAGCTTTGATCCGGGGGTGTCCGAATGGGGAAACCCAGCTGGGGTAATTTCCAGTTACTCGTAACTGAATACATAGGTTACGTAGAGGCATACCAGGGGAACTGAAACATCTAAGTACCCTGAGGAAGAGAAAACAATAGTGATTCCGTCAGTAGCGGCGAGCGAACGCGGAGAAGCCCAAACCAGAGAGCTTGCTCTCTGGGGTTGTGGGACGTCTCACATGGAGTTACAAAGGAGCCGGTTAAACGAAGAGGTCTGGAAAGGCCCGCCAAAGAAGGTAAAAGCCCTGTAGTTGAAAGTCTGCTCTCTCCGAGACGGATCCCGAGTAGTGCGGGGCACGTGAAACCCCGTATGAATCCGGCAGGACCATCTGCCAAGGCTAAATACTTCCTAGCGACCGATAGTGAAGCAGTACCGTGAGGGAAAGGTGAAAAGCACCCCGGAAGGGGAGTGAAATAGAACCTGAAACCGTGTGCTTACAAAAAGTCAGAGCCCGTTTTAGGGGTGATGGCGTGCCTTTTGTAGAATGAACCGGCGAGTTACGTTCCCGTGCAAGGTTAAGGTGAAGAGCCGGAGCCGCAGCGAAAGCGAGTCTGAATAGGGCGAATAAGTACGTGGACGTAGACCCGAAACCGGGTGATCTACCCCTGTCCAGGGTGAAGGTGCGGTAACACGCACTGGAGGCCCGAACCCACGCACGTTGAAAAGTGCGGGGATGAGGTGGGGGTAGCGGAGAAATTCCAATCGAACTCGGAGATAGCTGGTTCTCCCCGAAATAGCTTTAGGGCTAGCCTCGGAAAACAGAGTCGTGGAGGTAGAGCACTGATTGGGTGCGGGGCCCGCAAGGGTTACCAAGCTCAGTCAAACTCCGAATGCCATAGACTTACTTCCGGGAGTCAGACAGTGAGTGCTAAGATCCATTGTCAAAAGGGAAACAGCCCAGACCATCAGCTAAGGTCCCCAAGTGTGTGTTAAGTGGGAAAGGATGTGGAGTTGCACAGACAACCAGGATGTTGGCTTAGAAGCAGCCACCATTGAAAGAGTGCGTAATAGCTCACTGGTCGAGTGACTCTGCGCCGAAAATGTAACGGGGCTAAACACACCACCGAAGCTATGGCTTGATGCTTTGCATCAGGGGTAGGGGAGCGTTGTATAAGGGTTGAAGGTGTACCGTAAGGAGCGCTGGACATTATACAAGTGAGAATGCCGGTATGAGTAACGAAAAGATCAGTGAGAATCTGATCCGCCGAAAGCCTAAGGGTTCCTGAGGAAGGCTCGTCCGCTCAGGGTAAGTCGGGACCTAAGGCGAGGCCGAAAGGCGTAGTCGAAGGACAACAGGTCGAAATTCCTGTACCACCGTAAGCCGTTATGAGCAATGGGGGGACGCAGCAGGGTAGTGACGCGGACTGATGGATGTCCGTCTAAGCAGTGAGGCTGATGTGTAGGCAAATCCGCACATCGTAAGGCTGGGCTGTAATGGGGAGCGAAAATTATAGTAGCGAAGGTCATGATCTCACACTGCCAAGAAAAGCCTCTAGCCAGGTGATGGTGCCCGTACCGCAAACCGACACAGGTAGGCGAGAAGAGAATTCTAAGGCGCGCGGAAGAACTCTCGTTAAGGAACTCGGCAAAATGACCCCGTAACTTCGGGAGAAGGGGTGCCCCGGTAGTGTGAATAGCACGAGGGGGCCGCAGTGAAAAGGCCCAAGCGACTGTTTAGCAAAAACACAGGTCTGTGCGAAGCCGTAAGGCGAAGTATACGGGCTGACGCCTGCCCGGTGCTGGAAGGTTAAGGGGAGCGGTTAGGGACTCGTCCCGAAGCTGTGAACCGAAGCCCCAGTAAACGGCGGCCGTAACTATAACGGTCCTAAGGTAGCGAAATTCCTTGTCAGGTAAATTCTGACCCGCACGAATGGCGTAACGACTTGGGCGCTGTCTCAACGAGAGATCCGGTGAAATTTTAATACCTGTGAAGATGCAGGTTACCCGCGACAAGACGGAAAGACCCCATGGAGCTTTACTGCAGCTTGATATTGAATTTGGGTACGATCTGTACAGGATAGGTGGGAGCCTTTGAAGCCGGAGCGCCAGCTTCGGTGGAGGCACCGTTGGGATACCACCCTGATCGTATCTAGGTTCTAACCTGGTACCGTAATCCGGTGCGGGGACAGTGTCAGGTGGGCAGTTTGACTGGGGCGGTCGCCTCCTAAAGAGTAACGGAGGCGCCCAAAGGTTCCCTCAGAATGGTTGGAAATCATTCGAAGAGTGCAAAGGCATAAGGGAGCTTGACTGCGAGACCTACAAGTCGAGCAGGGACGAAAGTCGGGCTTAGTGATCCGGTGGTACCGCATGGAAGGGCCATCGCTCAACGGATAAAAGCTACCCTGGGGATAACAGGCTTATCTCCCCCAAGAGTCCACATCGACGGGGAGGTTTGGCACCTCGATGTCGGCTCATCGCATCCTGGGGCTGAAGTAGGTCCCAAGGGTTGGGCTGTTCGCCCATTAAAGCGGTACGCGAGCTGGGTTCAGAACGTCGTGAGACAGTTCGGTCCCTATCTGTCGTGGGCGTAGGAAATTTGAGAGGAGCTGTCCTTAGTACGAGAGGACCGGGATGGACGTACCGCTGGTGTACCAGTTGTTCCGCCAGGAGCACCGCTGGGTAGCTATGTACGGACGGGATAAGCGCTGAAAGCATCTAAGCGTGAAGCCCCCCTCAAGATGAGATTTCCCAGTATGTAAGACCCCTTGAAGACGACGAGGTAGATAGGCTGGGGGTGGAAGTGCAGCAATGCATGGAGCTGACCAGTACTAATCGGTCGAGGGCTTATCCAAATATGCAAGTTGTAAATCGCAGATTTCGTTTCGGATCTAGTTTTCAGAGAATAAACTCTGAAATGAAAATCGGTACATCACGGAAGGTGTGTATGATTTTCAGTTCCAACTTTGATTTCAAGAAGCTATGCTTCGACAAATCGCGTTTGGTGGCGATGGCGGAGGGGTTCCACACGTACCCATCCCGAACACGACCGTTAAGCCCTCTAGCGCCGATGGTACTTGGACCGCAGGGTCCTGGGAGAGTAGGAAGCCGCCAAGCAAAGAACCACTGCCGATGTAATTCGGTGGTGGTTTTTATTTGTTTATAAGCAAACGCAGGGATAGCTATTGGGTTAAAAACAATGAGCTAAGTGATTTAACAATGATAAACGCCACTCGATATGAGTGGCATATTTTATATATAGAACGATTCTGTCCGTACGAGAAATACAGTTGTATGCAACAGGCAATACACCTAATATAACCAGGGAGTTTCCCTTGACAGTCTAAATAACGCTTTGCTAAGATGGCAATAATAAATTTTTCAGAAAACGTATTTTCGGCATAAAATACAGCCTGAGATCTTCGGGTTTTGGACCGTAAAGCTGAGCAAACATAAGGAGGAACGCCCGCGTGTGGGAAGATAAATTTGGTAAGGAAGGTTTCACCTTCGACGATGTACTGCTGGTGCCCCGGAAGTCCGAGACACTGCCTAAAGAAGTGGACGTATCTGTTCGTTTGAGTGACAGCGTTAAACTGAATATTCCTTTGATTAGTGCTGGTATGGATACTGTTACTGAAGCGACATTGGCTATTGCCATTGCCCGTGAAGGCGGTATTGGTATCATCCATAAAAATATGTCTGTTGAGCAGCAAGCGGAGGAAGTGGATCGGGTTAAGCGCTCAGAGAGTGGTGTTATTACTAACCCGTTCTCATTGACAGCGGAACATCTGGTTTCTGATGCTGAATCCGTTATGGCAAAGTATCGCATTTCTGGTGTACCCATTGTTGAAGGAGACCAAAAGCTTGTGGGTATCCTGACAAATCGTGACTTGCGTTTCATCCACGACTTCTCCATTAAGATCAGTGAAGTCATGACTCGTGAGAATTTGGTTACTGCGCCTGTAGGTACTACACTGCAAGAAGCAGAAGGCATCCTCCAGAAGCATAAAATCGAGAAACTTCCATTAGTAGATGAGTCCAACACACTGAAAGGTCTCATTACTATTAAAGATATCGAAAAAGCAATTCAATTCCCTAACGCAGCTAAAGATGCACAAGGGCGTTTGCTGGTCGGCGCAGCGATTGGGATTTCCAAAGATACCTTTGAACGTGCGGATGCATTGGTTCAAGCCGGTGTGGACCTGATCACGGTAGACTCGGCACACGGACATCACATTAACATCATTGATGCGGTTCGTCAGCTGCGCGAGCGTTTCCCGAACCTAACAATTGTTGCAGGTAACGTAGCTACAGGCGATGCAACCCGTGAATTGATCGAAGCAGGGGCGTCGGTTGTAAAAGTGGGAATTGGGCCAGGTTCCATCTGTACAACTCGTGTAATTGCAGGTATTGGTGTTCCTCAAGTTACAGCAGTATACGATTGTGCAAGTGTAGCGCGTGAATATGGCGTACCAATCATTGCTGACGGTGGCATTAAGTACTCTGGTGAGATCACCAAGGCTCTTGCTGCAGGTGCTCATGCAGTTATGCTGGGAAGCTTGTTTGCAGGTACGGCAGAAAGCCCGGGAGAAACGGAAATCTTCCAAGGACGAAGCTACAAAGTTTACCGCGGTATGGGTTCAATGGCTGCGATGAAACAAGGAAGTAAAGATCGTTACTTCCAAGACGATGACAAGAAACTGGTTCCGGAAGGAATTGAGGGACGTGTTGCATATAAAGGGCCATTATCTGATACCATCCATCAGTTGATCGGTGGTCTTCGCTCAGGTATGGGATACTGTGGTACAAGCAGTTTGGAACAGCTTCGTAACAACACTCAATTCATTCGTATTACAGGTGCGGGACTTCGTGAGAGTCATCCGCATGATGTACAAATTACGAAAGAAGCCCCTAACTACTCGTTGTAATATGAATTGTGTTAATCATTTCCAGGACAGGCTTGGCGATTTTCGCCGGGCCTGTCTTTTTTTGCGGATACCCCTGTGATAGAATAGAACAAGCGGTGATGATCCTTTAATGGATTAGGGCGTTGCGGCGGTTTTTTGACGTGAGTCTATGAAACTGTTTTTGACAATGAATTTTGAGTAATAGACAAAGGTTGAAGGTTGCCCAGCGAAAAAAGAAGCGCGGACGTCCTTTTACATAAGCATTTCATTTAATGCTAACTAAGTGACAATCGATTCGAACTTTAGGAGCAATGACATTGCTCTTTCGATACAGCGCATATATGACACATCTCACACATCATCTTCACCTGAGAGGGACTAAGAAAATATGGCAGCTCAAGCTGCACTGAAGCACACAATAGAAAGCTTCGGACCGAAGGGAGTATTCATCATTGAAAGCCAAACAAATGAATAAGAAAAAACGTCAAATGCTCAAAAAAAGCGTAGCCTCGGTTATGCTGATTAATATGCTCTGCATGTCTGCGGTGATGCCTGTTATGGCTGCTGCAAACGATTCAGGACAAGTGTTGACCGCAGCAGCTACAACAACGAAGACAGAAAGAGCCGTGAACATCCCTTCAGCAGACTCACTGGGTCTCGATGTTAAGTCAGCCATATTGATGGAGGCTTCAACGGGTCAGATTCTACTCAATGTTAATGCCGATAAAGCTATGCCGCCTGCCAGTATGACGAAAATGATGACTGAGTATATTGTGGCTGAACAGGTCAAACAGGGGAAATTGAACTGGGATGATGTCGTTACAGTTAAAAAGAACGCAGCGGAAAGTACTGGTTCACGAATTTTCCTCGCAGAAGGTGACCAACATACAGTCAAGGATCTGTACATTGCTATGGCTGTTGGTTCTGCCAATGATGCAACGGTTGCTTTGGCTGAACATGTGGCAGGATCCGAACAAGACTTTGTGAAAATGATGAATGATGAAGCAAAGCGTATGGGAATGAAAGATAGCTACTTCATCAACTCCACAGGTCTGGATCGTGCGGATATGCCTGCGGATTTCCGTCCAACTGAAGATAAAGAAATCGTTATGTCAGCACGGGATGCGGCCATTTTGTGCAGATATATCATTATGGACCACCCGGACTACAAAGATTTTACAACGATTCAATCCTACAAATTCCGTCCCAATGATAAAGATCCAATCATCAACTATAACTGGATGCTGGAAGCGAATAAAAATATCACCAATTTCAAAAGCTATGCCTACGAGGGTCTGGACGGGATGAAAACAGGCCATACCACGAACGCAGGGAATAACTTTACAGGTACTGCCGAGCGGAATGGCATGCGTCTGATTAGTGTAGTTATGGGTACTGATTCGGAGCCGGCACGTTTTAGAGAAACGAAGAAAGTACTTGATTATGGATTCAACAACTTTGAAGTTAAACAGGCGGTTGCTGCCAAAACTAAAGTCACAGGCTGGGAAGCTGTACCTGTGAAAAAAGGGACGGAAACGACTGTACCTGTAGTGACGGATAATGCTGTTAGTTTCGTTGTACCCAAAGGTACTCAAAACCTGGACGTGACATTCAAAGCAAATGTAACTGAAGCTGATAAACTAGTCGCTCCAATCAAGGCCGGAACCAAGGTTGGGACAGTTACTTATACGTACAAAGCTGAGGGGATTGAACCTCAGGAGAAGACAGTGAACCTCATCACCGCAGAAGAAGCCGAAAAAGGCGGTTGGTTCCGTCTCTTCTTCCGTGCAGTGAAAGACTTTTTCGTTGATTTGTTTGATGGTATCAAAAACCTGTTCTAATCGACAAGATTCATAAGAACACAGGATATTATGATGTTTTCGAATGTAGTGGCGTTAGACCACAGACAAAATGCAAGGGATTACGACCAGATGGATTGTATATTTACAATTTTTCGGGTAAAATATCAAGTTAGAATTCTACGTATGATTCAGTTAAAAAGTCTATTATTTTTCTGGATAGAAGCACTGTTGAAACTGTTCGACACTTGCACTTTATTAATGGCCAGGTTCGTAAAATAACCAGTATGTCTGAGGACGAGCTGTATGCTGAAGTGTTCAAAACCTTGGAGCACCGATAAAAGGTATTGAGATTTCCAAACTTGCACCTTCCGAGCGCATCCAGGATCGCGGCTGGTAAGAGAAAGGTAGATTTTACATGAGGATCGGCGTATTAGCACTTCAAGGGGCAGTCACTGAGCATATTCGTAGTATTGAACGGGCCGGAGCAGAAGGATTGGCTATTAAACAGGTTCAGCAACTCGAGGAGCTGGATGGGTTAATTCTTCCTGGCGGTGAGAGTACCACAATTGGCAAACTGATGCGCAAATATGGTTTTATGGAGGCCATTCGGGCATTCGCTGCTGAGGGTAAACCGGTATTCGGCACCTGTGCTGGTTTGATCGTTATGGCTAAACATATTGCAGGACAAGAGGAAGCACATCTGGAGCTAATGGATATGACTGTATCCAGAAATGCATTTGGACGTCAGAGGGAAAGTTTTGAAACGGACCTTCCGATAAAAGGTATTGAGGAGACGGTAAGGGCTGTGTTCATACGAGCACCCCTAATTGAGAGTGTGGGTGAAGAAGTAGAGGTTCTCTCCACTTACAAGGATGAGATTGTTACTGCTCGTCAGGGGCATTTACTGGCTTGTTCCTATCATCCTGAACTAACAGATGATTATCGACTGCATGCGTACTTTGTGGACATGGCAAGGTCGTATAAACAATCTGTACAGAACCAATAGTGATAGATATACAACCTATACTCTGCCGGTGAACCGGATCGGTCCTCCAGAGACCCACAAGGCTTGCTGGCTGGACCTTTCTGGTCAGATGCCTGCTTGTTGCCCGTATCTGGTTCCAGAGCGGAAATCGCAGCGTAGGTACCGCCGGACATAGGTTGTTTTTTACCATTGAAGATTGATGAAATTATACGGTACTGCAAACTGGTGGAATAAGCAATTAGAAAGGTTTCCACTTTGCGGTGTTATTTGGGAGGGATATCTAGTGCTTGATGTGAAAATATTGCGGAATGAATACGCGCGTGTTGAAGAAGCTTTGACGAAACGTGGCAAATCGCTGGATCTAATCGCCGGGTTCACAGACATGGATGCCAAGCGTCGTGAGTTGCTGCAAGAGAGTGAAAACCTGAAAAGCCGCCGGAATACGGTATCGGGGGAAGTTGCCAAGCTTAAAAAGAGCGGTGAAAACGCAGACGAGTTAATCCTTGAGATGCGCGAAGTCTCCGATCGAATCAAAGCAATGGATGAAGAAGTACGTGAGTTGGAAGTGAAGATTAACGATCTGACTATGGCGATCCCGAATATTCCTAATGAGAGTGTACCTGTTGGTGCTTCAGAAGATGATAATGTGGAGATTCGTCGCTGGGAAGAACCGAAGTCATTTGCATTTACACCAAAAGCACATTGGGAAATTGCACAGGATCTCGACATTTTGGATTTTGAAGCAGCTGCCAAAGTAACAGGATCCCGTTTTACTTTTTATAAAGGACTGGGTGCACGTTTGGAACGTGCTTTGATTAACTTCATGATGGATCTGCACAGCGATCAGCATGGCTATGAAGAAATTCTGCCTCCATACATCGTTAACCGTGACAGCTTGTTTGGAACAGGTCAACTGCCGAAATTCGAGGAAGATCTGTTTAAGCTGAAAGATACCGAGTATTATTTGATTCCTACCGCTGAAGTTCCTGTAACGAACTATCATCGCGAAGAGATTTTGAATGCAGACCAGCTGCCTAAACACTTTGTAGCATACAGCTCGTGTTTCCGATCCGAGGCAGGTTCTGCTGGACGGGATACACGCGGCTTGATTCGTCAGCATCAGTTCAATAAAGTTGAGTTGTTGAAACTGTCTTCGCCTGAGACTTCTTATGAGGAATTGGAGAACATGACCCAAAATGCGGAGCGTGTGCTTCAATTATTAGGGCTTCCTTACCGTGTTCTTACGTTGTGCACAGCAGATATGGGCTTCACTTCTGCCAAAACATATGACATTGAGGTCTGGTTGCCGGAAAGCAATACGTATCGTGAAATCTCGTCTTGCTCGAACTGTGAAGACTTCCAAGCACGTCGGGCTAATATCCGTTTCCGTAGAGAGCCAAAAGCGAAACCGGAATTTGTCCATACGTTAAATGGTTCAGGACTGGCAGTAGGGCGTACCGTAGCTGCTATTCTGGAGAACTACCAACAAGAGGATGGAACAGTGGTTATTCCTGAAGCGCTTCGTCCTTACATGGGTGGAGTCGACGTGATTGCCCGTCGTTCCTAGGATGTTTAACTAAATGAATGCAATAAAAAACCGTCCCCTGACAAATGGAAGTTTAGAACGTTCCATTTTCACAGGGAGACGGTTTTTTTAGTTCACATATTCAATGGAGCGCAGCAGCGTACTAACGCAAAGACATCTGTTCCAGCCTCATTAATATGACTTCTCCCTTTTGAGGAAACTCATGCGGTGACAGCCAGTCCCATGTCGTAAATGCGCGGAGTGACCCAGCGTATTAACTACTTCATTTTGGATAGAGAGAAAAGGAAATGCAGAAGTAAAAGACCATTTCCCGCTTCCGTTGCCGAATGAGCCACATACCTATCAACAATCTCAATTATCACATAATGAAAAAGTTTAAAATCAAATATACAAGGCAGGGCTGAACAGTTTCTGAACAACAATTTTAATGGTATTTAAAATAAATTAATAAAAAGGTTGCTTTCTGGCATATAACTATGGTATGATCAATTTCGTTGGCAAGTTTATAAAAGTTAATGTCCTGGAGAGGTACCGAAGCGGTCATAACGGGGCGGTCTTGAAAACCGTTAGGGGGCAACTCCACGTGGGTTCGAATCCCACCCTCTCCGCCATACTACAATCATGATAAGGATTCGAGCGATAAGCTCGAGTCCTTTTTTGCATTTATTTATATATCCAGCGCTGTCGCTTCAACCTATATTTCCAGAGCATGTCTACGACATAATTCAGTTTGTTTCAATAATCGGTTTGTTTCAATATCTGTGTGATGCATAAAAACATCTGAATCGCCGCACTTTATATAAGAGTGGAGGTGGTAAGATGAACCGCGAATTAAACATAGATCAGACGGAGCTTGTGGGTGCTTGGCAGGAAAGGTTGCCTGAAGTTCTAAATGTCGGAGATCGGGCTCAGGTTATGGCTGACGAGGCTGATCAACAAGCTATTCGAATTCACATCGCAACAGCGGGACACCAGATGTACTCTTTTGATTTCAAGTGTGCCTATGTGGATTCACGTGAAGTCAGTGTGCAGCTGATTGATGTGGAACGCGATGGAAGGACGACAGATGAGCGTACAGAGCCCATTCAGGAATTGGCTCAGGATTACACGCGTCATATTCATGAATGTGCCCAATCGTTGCAATCCAAAACCAGACATTAGGCAGATGTCAAAGGAGTGGTAATACGTGAGCAAAGCCAAAGCGGGAACAGATAAAAATCTGCAGAATGTAGTCGCGGACCTGAATCAGACACCTGTGAATAGTCACCATGCCCAGCAAATTCAACAGGACTCAAACGATCGTCGGCATCAGGATTCCATGAATCATGACAAAACGGAAGATATGGACCCATCCCATTCCTAATCCAATGAAGAGGAGGGAACAACATGAGCAAACCTAAAGCAACACCTGTGCCTGAGGCCCAGGCTGCTGAGCAGCATCGAAAACCTGAAAAGCATTCTTCCATGCAGGAACCGTTATCAGGCTCCAAAAAAGTGAAAAACCAGAACCATGTCGATCATAACAATCCTCAAGGCTAAGTCGGGTGAAGGCAAGATTTTTCCGCTTTTTAGCACCTAATAATTGCATAACGATAACCTATAACTCCGGTTAACAAACCGGGGTTTTTGCGCGTTCATACATAATTTGAAGAAGCGCACCTAATTGTATCTAAAGCTTACATAGGTCTTTGTAGCCAATTTGCAGAGTAAAGATCACAAATTTCCCAAATCGTGTTTCCGTTTTAGAATAAATGGTATATCATTGATATTGAATTATTTTTTTGGGGTTATCACGAGAGGAGAGAAACAAATGACTAAACGTATGGGGGCGCTTCTTCTTACGTTGCTGTTAACCGTATCCATGGCACTGACAGCATGTAGCAGCAAGCAAGAGCCAAAAGAGGCATTAAAGACGGCGGCAGCCAATGCTTCCAAACTGACTTCGTATGAGATGAGTTCTAATTTCACTATCAATGAATTGAGCTATAAAGCTGCAGACGAGTCACAACAGGATCCAACGATGTCTCAGTTTATGAGCATGCTGAAGGATGCTCAGTTGAATGTAACTGGCGTATACCAAAGCGAGCCAATGCAGACTGAAATGACGGTAGGTATTGAGCTTAAAGGCGATATGGGTATGACATTTAACATTCCAATGGTTATGACCGCTGAGAAGTTATATGTTAAGGTGCCAAGTATTCCGTTCTTCCCGATTCCGGAAACGGTTGTTGGTAAATTCCTGGAGCTGGATCTGAAAGAACTGGCTGAGCAAGAAGGAACGGAATGGAATCCGAATGCTATGGATGCAGCGAAAACACAAAAGCTGAGCAATGAAGTTATGGATGCGGTTCTGAGCGAGTACGATCAGGATAAATTCTTTAAAAACCTGAATGTGAAGGATGCGCAGCTTCCTGAAGGTTTGGATGCGAAGCAAGTTGTTCAATTTTCGGTCAACAATGACAATGTGAAAGAAGCCGTTACTGTCCTGGTAACCAAAGCATTGCCAAAAGTACTGGATATCATCTCTAAAGAAGAGTACCGTGATATGTTGCAAATGAGTCAGGAAGATATCGACAAAGCTAAAGAGGATCTGAAAATCACTGAAGCAGATCAAGCTGAAATGGCTAAAGATCTGGATCAATTGAAAGATACACTGACCATTAACCAGTTCCACATTGATTTTGCTTTGGACAAAAAAGATTTCCCGGTATATCAAAAATTGGTTGCTGATCTGTTGATCAAACAACCTGATACCAAGGATGAAATTAAACTTGCTTTCACAGGTTCGAACACATACACCAAAATTAACGAGAAGCCAGCATTTAAAATCAATATTCCTACTGGCGAAGACGTTATTACAATGGATGAGTTTGAAGAGTTAATGAACGCATCTTACGGATATTAAGTTCTCCAATTCATTAGTTAAAGCAAAGAGCCGCTCAACCTTAGGGTTGAACGGCTCTTTATGTTGTTCCAGAGTTTTCTCATTAGTTACTGTAAAGATTCACTCATATCCTCGGCCAGCACAGCGTAGATCTGATGATCCTGATACTCTCCGTTAATCTTGAGATATTTACGAGCAATGCCTTCAGCCTGAAAGCCGTTCTTCTCCAGAACTCGTTTGGAGCCGGAGTTGGATAACAGAATAGCTGCCTGAACACGATTTAACTTCAGGGCACGGAAGGCATAGGACACGGCGAGCTTCACGGCTGCGGTCATTCGTCCACCGCCTTGGTAGTCTGGATGGATGAAGTACCCCATATCCGCATAATTGGCAACGCCCTGAACGACATTATTCAAACTGACCTGACCGATGAGAAGACCATCATCAATTGTAAAGATTCCAAATTGATAACCTGTGCCTTCCTCGGCCGCCTGCATTCTATCCTGAATGCGTCTGGTTTGCGCGTGCAGTGTATAGAATTCATCATCCCGGATTGGTTCAACAGCTTGATAGGGATGACGTGTGATTTGAATAAGAGCAAGATAAGCTTCCGAATCTTGTGGAGTAAGTAACCGAAGACTTATTCCTTTTGGTGTGTCGTATAGAGTAAGCGGCATGGAATGCACTTCCTTTCCAGATGGATATAAATTCTATTTTTTGCGTAGACGCCTGAAAAACTGAGTCAGCATGGTAGAGCATTCTGGCTGCAGAATGTCAGCAATTACTTCGGTTCGATGATTAAAACGAGGTTCCTGCAGCAGATTCATCAGCGTTCCTGCACAGCCAGCCTTGGGGTCAGCGGTGCCATATATGACTCGAGGCACTCTGGATTGTACAATGGCCCCTGCACACATGGGGCAGGGCTCCAGTGTGACGTACAGACTGCAATCCAGGAGTCTCCATGCACCGATGGCCTCACTGGCCTGCCGGATGGCTACCATCTCCGCATGTGCGGTGGAATCAAGTGTGGTCTCGCGCAGGTTGTACCCACGACCAATGATACGATTATGTTGAACAATTACAGCCCCGATGGGTACTTCCCCGAGTGCTTCTGCTTTGTATGCTTCAGCAATGGCTTCACGCATCCAGTGCTCGTGCTGAGCCTCCTCCGAGAGATGCGAAAGTTCAGGTTGGAGAACGTCATCCTTCATTAAAATGTAAAACTCCTTCCAAAGAGCATTTATGCGGCGAACAGACATTCGTTTGTTAACATGTTGTGTATAAGTATGTGGATAACTAACGAGTTGCTCACATAGTTATGAACATGCTATCCACATACCTGTGGATTTGTGTATAATTTTTAGTGGTTATTCCCATTGTAGGCATCGAAAAGACAAAATACAATTGATTTCGCGTTTTTCAGCCAAGCGGTAACTTTTGGACAAGGGTCAATTATCCTTTTCAAATAGACACACAACAGTTATGATGGATATAGGTTTTGCCATATATCGCCAGAGGGTACAAGCCGAGAGGTGAACGAAAAAGTTGTCTATTAAAACGAAATTATCCATGATTATGTCGTGCTCGGTGCTCGTCATTTTGGTTTTGAATATAGCACTGAGTTATTATACTACAGAAGAGAATCTAAGGCAGGACAGCGAAACCAAGATGGTGCTTACGGCCAAACAGATTGCAATTGCTGTCGAACAGAGTCAATCCAGTTCAGAATATGTAAAACGACAAATCGGGAACAATCTATGGCTGGCGTCTGTAATGGCAGCGGAAGAATTGGACCCTGATATTAATAATATCACAAATGAAGACCTGGTCCGCATGAGCGAAAAAGTCGGTGTCTCCCACATTTCATTGATGGAGCAAACGGCTGATGATATTGTGGTTACCCGATCGTCAGATCCAAAGGAGATCGGATTGTCTACCAAATCCATGACATACTGGTACCAGGCATTTAAACAGCTGTTCGAAAATCATCAGGTTACGATTTCACAGGGGCAGAAATTGGACCATTTTTGGTCGGATGGATTTGAATACTCTACATCAAATCCGTCAGATGTTGATATTTGGGGTTACTATCACGATGGGAAGAGGAATTACATAATCAATCCCTTCTATAATAATGCCGCTGTTGACGACTATGTGAAGATCTCTGGTCCAGACGAGATTTTGAATAAAATTCGGGAAGTTAATCCTTCGATTCTGGAGATTACAGGGATTAATCCATTAACCTTCGGAAGTTCGAGCATGGGCAATGACGGAAGAGACACGAATCACAACAAGTTAAACAACAGGCCTATTCGTTTCGGTACATATCAATATGGTGCCGCAGAAGAGGATCATAAGGCGGTTGTAAGGGCAATTCGTACCGGGCAGAATGTATCCTTTGTCAGTGAAACTCATGATCAGAAGGTGCTCAAGAGTTTCATTCCGATATTCACTCCCAATGAATCATCCTATGTGATTAGTATTGTCATGGATTATAAGCAAATATCCTCCATGGTATCGGAACAGCTGGTTAGTCATGCCTCGATTTCACTTGTTTTGCTGGAGATTGTGATCTTTGGGAGTTATTTGCTCGCGGGTTACATTACCCGCCCTATTCAATCTATTTTGGGAAAAGTGAATGATGTGGCAGATGGCCATTTTGATTTCCGTCTGAAAGTGCGAAGGAAAGATGAACTGGGCCAATTGGCTAATCGCATTAATGCCATGATTCGTAATTTGGGACATTATACGAATCGTCTGAAACAGATGTATGAGGAAAATCGTGCGGTAAAAGAACATTTGGAATCGATCATTAATCAAACAGCAGACGCGATTCATATTACGGATCTGGATGGAAATGTACTGCGAGTAAACCGTGCCTTTGAGCAATTGTACGGCTGGCGCAGTCGTGAAGTAGAAGGTCGAAAATTGAAGATTATCCCTCCGGGTACTGAAGAGCAGATGGAAGAGCAGCATGCCCAGTTGATTGAGGGCATGTCCATTACGTCTAATGAAACGACATGGATGAAGAAGGATGGCAGCCGTGTTGAAGTCAGCGTGAGCACAGCACCAGTCCGGGATGAAGCAGGCGAGATCACAGCACTGATCAGCGTATCAAGAGACATTACCAGCCGTAACCGTATGGAGGAGCTGCTCAGACGTTCCGAAAAACTGACGACGGTAGGACAGCTGGCAGCTGGAGTTGCGCATGAGATACGTAATCCGCTTACGACCCTACGTGGCTTTCTTCAGCTTCAGCAAGAGACGAACAAGCTTAATCATCGTCACTTGGATTTGATGCTGTCCGAGTTGGATCGAATTAATCTTATTGTGGGTGAGTTTCTGATCCTGGCCAAACCACAGGCGGTTCATTTTCAGGAACGGGATATTCGCTTCATTCTGGGAGATGTTATATCATTGCTGGACAGCCAGGCGCATCTGCATGGTGTGGAATTTGTACTGAATGCTTCATCTGATTCAGCTATGGTACACTGTGAAGAGAATCAGTTGAAGCAAGTCTTCATTAACTTGCTTAAGAACGGCATGGAGGCCATGCCAGACGGGGGCAATATTCGAATTAAACTCAATCATGACCAAGAGAATAGTCGGGTTCGGATTGAAATTAAGGATGAAGGCACTGGAATTCCAGAAGAACTGATGCCTAAGCTCGGGGAACCATTCTTTACAAGCAAGGAATCGGGCACAGGGCTTGGTCTGATGGTCAGTCAGCGAATTATTCAATCACATAAGGGCATGATGGATATCAAAAGCGTACTAAATAAGGGGACCACCGTCATTATCGATCTGCCTGCTTCCCAACAGCAGCCGGAGAATATAGAGGAAGATCATAAGACGGACAATGAACCTTCAGAAGAAGAGAACTAGATGAGGTGAGATTACCTTTTGCGTATTAATAAATTTATCAGTGAAACGGGTTTTTGTTCTCGTCGGGAAGCCGACAGATTGGTGGAGAGCGGAAAAGTAACAATTAATGGAGTGAAGGCAGAGCTGGGCAGTCAGGCAGAAGATGGCGATGATGTACGGATTAATGGTCAACCTATTAAGGAAAAACGGAAACACGTATATATTGCGCTCAATAAACCTGTCGGAATAACGAGTACAACCGAGCGGCACATTCAAGGAAATATTGTTGATTTTGTAGGGCACAAAGAGCGTATCTTCCCGATTGGTCGTCTGGATAAGGATTCGGAAGGTCTGATTCTGATGACCAATGATGGCGATATCGTCAATCGAATTTTGAGGGCAGAAGGACGCCATGAGAAAGAATATATTGTCACCGTGGATCGCGAGGTAACGCCGAGCTTCTTAAGAGGCATGAGCACGGGAGTCAAAATCCTTGGTGAAATGACGCTGCCCTGTACGGTGACTCGCATATCAGATCGGGTGTTCCGTATTATTCTGACAGAGGAAAAAATCGCCAAATTCGCCGGATGTGCAGTGCATTTGGCTATGAGGTGCGGAAGTTGAAGCGGATTCGTATTATGAATATTCATCTCGGCGAACAGGTCACAGGGACCTGGAGAGAACTGACACCCGCAGAAAAGTCAGAATTGAGCAGTTTGCTAGATTATAATATGGAATAAATGATGATATCCAAGGTGCTGCTTTCCCTCAAGGGAAGCAGCACTTCTTCATATCAGTGGATAGAAAAAAAGGCACTCTCCTGGTATGAAGGAGAGTGCCTTAAGCATTCGTTTGTCTACAACGAACGATTTTTTAGTTACCTTGTCCAACTGCTTTCACGGCTGTGTTGTTACTTTGATATTTCCGGATAATCGAAACTTCTACCCGACGGTTTTGAGCTCGTCCAGCATCCGTTTGGTTGCTGGCGACTGGGTGATACTCTCCATAACCGCTAGGTGTGAACTTCGCAGGGTCCAGTGCCTCATTCAATAACAGAATTTTGAGGAAATTTAGTGCGCGATCCGCACTTAAATCCCAGTTATCCTTATATTGGCTGTTCGAAATGGGAACATTATCAGTATGACCAGATACAACAACTTCGTATTCCGGAAACTCCTGCAGCATGCTCGAGATGGCTTTAGCCAATGAGCGTGACTCGGGTTTAACATCAGCCCGGCCAGAGGAGAACAGGGCGTTGTCACTGATCGTGATCTTGAGCTCAGACTGATTCAGCTTTGTATTCAGCTGATCGGAAAGCCCGTTTTTCTGAATATATTGATCAAGTCGTTTCTTGAGTTTCTCCAGATCTTCCTGTTCTTTCTGAGCCATCTGCGCATCTGTAATCTGAGCTGGTGTCTTCTTGGTGATGTCTTCAGGCTGCTGTTTGTTTTTGCCCAAATCTGTCGTGGAATCTGTAGGATTCATGGAGGTATGATCCAATACACCCGAACCACCGTTCAATGCGCTGCTCAGTGCCGAAGCCATCTGTTCAAACTTTGCCGCATCAAGTGAACTCATGGAGAACAGGGTAATAAACAGGGCAAGCAGCAGAGTCATCAAGTCGGAATAGGGGAGCAACCAGCTCTCATCTATATGCTCTTCATGCGGTTCATGTTTTTTAGCCTTTTTCACCTGAAGATCCCTCCTTCTCTTCCAGTTGTCTACGCTCGGAAGGTGTCAGGAATACAGATAGTTTTTGGTTGATAGCGATTGTGGATACACCGGATTGAATGGATAACAGCCCTTCAACCATCATCAGCTTGATTTCCATCTCTTTTTTGGACATCCGCTTCAGTTTATTGGACATCGGGTGCCACAACACGTAACCACTGAAGATACCGAGAAGCGTTGCGATAAACGCCGCTGCAATCGCGTGGGAGAGCTTCTCCATATCACTTAGATCTGCAAGCGCTGCGATGAGACCTACAACGGCCCCGAGTACCCCGAGCGTTGGTGCATACATCCCCGCTTGGGAGAAGATCAAGGCACCGCCGCGATGGCGCTCTTCTGTAGCGTGAATATCTTCCATGAGTACATCACTTACAAATTCCTGATCATTTCCGTCAATAATCATACGCATACCGGCGCGCAGGAATTGGTCGTCAATATCTTCGACTTTCGATTCAAGTGCAAGTAAGCCTTCACGACGGGTGGTGGAAGCCCAGTCCATAAATGTGCCGATTAGAGAAACACGGTCAATCAGTTGTTGCTTTTTGAACAGTACCCCGAATAACTTGGGGATTTTTTTAACTTCAGACATGGGGAATGCCATGAAAATAGTTGCTGCCGTACCAACAAAAATAATAACGTAGGCTGCCGGGTTGTTAACCAGGTTGATTAGGGGCGCCCCCTTCAGGAACATCCCCAATACAAGTGAAACCAGCCCTAAAACTAGTCCGATAATCGTTGAAATTTCCATCATACACCTCATCCATGAGATAAAATTGAATCCTTTCAAGCGGCTTTATTCGGGCTTCCGGACGAACGTTACACCGCAATCCGTTTAATGTTAGGCACCCTATAGGGTGGCAGAAACAGTTAAAACGGTCATGTATAGTATTTATCGACCAGATGGCCTTTTTTTTTAAGGGTAATTTTCAGGTATAATAAGATCAAATCTGCTCCTTAGGGGCTAAATAGGAGTGAAAAGCCAATGGGCGTAAAGCATGGACGGGATTATGAAGGAATATTGACAGATTTGACACAGGCTTTAGGTCGAATACCGGACCGCTACGTTTTCTTTGAAATGGACGAGGAAGAGTGGTCCCGCCTTGGTGTGACAGAGCAGCTCGAAGTGGATGAGGCGCTTGCGGAAGATCTGTTCTATGCGCTGGGTGAGGAGTCTGTTATCCCGGTGGGAAGTGGAGTGGTCATTCATGACAAGGATCAGCACCGAATTCATATCTTAATCGGGGAAGAAGAGCTGACTTTTGTACCACTCATTTAGTATGCTTCCATAAGGTTTTTGGCATGGAAAACGGAGTAGAAGAATCTCCCTAAAGCCTTATGGCTAGTGGATCTAGCGCCATTTGTACTATTGGAATTTGAGGCTTGTCCGTGGTAAGATGATAGTCATGAAACGGGCGAACCGCAGGGCGGTGTACCTATGCGCTTAGGTTGCTATGGGTAACACCAAAGGTTTCGGTGGCAGCATGGACAGGTGTCTGTGATGAGCCATCATATGGGGAGGAAGATAACGTATGGTTTTTTCGCAAGAGGAAGTCGAAGCTCATCTGGGAAGGCTGGAAGGCTGGGAACTGGAAGAGGGACGATGGATTGTCCGCAAGTTCGTATTCTCCAACTACATGAAAGGGATTGCATTTGTGGACGAGGTCGCAGCGATTTCGGAAGCGTTCAATCATCACCCTTTCATTACGATTGACTATACAACGGTGACACTGCGTCTCACATCATGGGATGAGGGTGGCATCACATCTGTAGATATTAAAGAAGCAGGGCAATATAACGAAGCTTTTGAGAAAATGAGGTCGGAATAACCGGGATCGGTTATTATCGCACTACTGAAATGAGTGAAGCATACATGTCAGACGATAATCAGAACAAACCTCTTATTGCTGTCGTAGGCAGCCTTAATATGGATCTGGTCGTGAAGACGGATATTATCCCTGAGGAAGGCGAAACGGTGAGCGGGGAGGAACTGCACTATTTGGCTGGGGGCAAAGGCGCCAATCAGGCGGTTGCTGCTGCACGACTGGGCGGACAGACAACAATGGTTGGTGCTGTAGGTTCGGATGGTTTTGGTGAACGCCTGCTGCATAGTCTAACGGAAAGCGGGGCGGATGCCTCGCAGGTTCGTATTCTGGATGATACCGTTACAGGTACAGCCTCCATCTGGCTATCCAAAGGAGATAACCGGATTATTGTCATTCCCGGAGCGAATGGGCAGGTCGTGCCTGCGATGCTGGAGGAGGCGGATACGGTAAAAAGCCTGACTGCAGCCGCAGCGGTGCTGCTGCAGCTGGAGATCCCGCTGCCTGCGGTCACCCGCGCCGCCCAACTGGCGGCTGAAGGCAGCGCATTGGTGGTGCTCAACCCGGCCCCTGCTGTGCCGGGTCTGCCCCAGGAGCTGCTGCGGTGCGTCGACGTTGTCACGCCGAACCGCAGCGAGCTCGCCGTGCTCACCGGCCGGGATGATCTCCGGCCGGAAGACGTGGATGCGGCGGTCGCAGAGCTTGCCGCATCCCTCGGGGCCGCTGTCGTCACGACGCTCGGTCCCGAGGGGGCTGTGTACGCGGCAGCGCCTAGCGGCCGCGTACAGGCAGGGCGTGCCGGCGCGTGCCGTGCGCCCGGCTACGCCGTAAGCGCCGTCGACACGACCGGCGCTGGCGATTGCTTTAACGGCGCGCTGGCGGTAGCCCTCGCGCGCGGAGAGACGCTTGACACGGCGGTAAGTTTCGCCATGGGCGCAGCCGCGTTGTCCGTGACGAAGCTCGGCGCCCAGTCCGGGATGCCGTCCGCACGTGAAGTGGAAGCTTTTCTCGCTGAGCAGGAGGCAAAGACCCAGTAATCTATGCAAGCTTTTAGGTGAACCAGAGGCGGCATGCGGCCGTAGGATACGCCAATGCAATCAGAGAAATCATAGCGTGCAATTTTCCAGCGGGTATACCTAATATATGACCAAGAGGCTCTTACTTCCCAGCGCGGGTGAGTAAGAGCCTCTTCTTTTGTATGACCATCGATAAACCCAGCAACCCCTGTAATATTGAATACAGGGGTAACTACGTTGTGTGTCCAGCTTCAGTGTGGTTTGGTATGCACGAAGGTGCAGGAGGTGACCAAGATTGAAATCACTAACCCACTATACATGCAATCCGTCACAGACTGATCGCCTTGAACATCTTGGATTACTTCTTCTCTGCCAGCCACATCGCAACATTTGCGATTTCTTCATCCTTCAACTTGTCTTTGAACGAAGGCATACCGCCGCTTTTACCTTTGACAATCGTGGTATAAATCTTCTCCACATCGTCCTGGCTACCAATCTTCTGCAGACTAGGGCCCATGCCCCCTTGAAGCTGATCACCGTGGCAGGTAATACAGTTTGCTTTGACTAGTGCCTCAGCCTGTCCTGCATCCATTGTAACTTGTGGCATCGTCGGTTTCGCTTCTTCTGCAACTTCCTCTTTCCCTGGAAGCGTAAACATTAAAACAATAGCTAAAGCGCACGCTGCAAAAAATACCCCGCTCATGATCCATTTGTGCATCCCTTATGTCCCCTCCAGAATGAAAGATCATCTAACCTGAAACTATCCATATCATTATAACGGAACCTGTAGTTACATCATAGCATTTTGTGGTAATTTTTTGAACTAATCACATAACCGGGGACTTTCAAGGTGCTTTTATAGCCTTTTTTATCCGCGTGGACCTTGATAGACCATGCAATAAAAAGGTTTCAAACCGCTCGGTGTCTGTCGCTCGTATGTATCCTGCGTAACAAATCCGGCTTTGAGATAGACGCGAATGGCACGTTCATTCCATGTCAGAACTTCCAGATCTATTTCGTTTGCAGGGTTCCGGCGAATGGCTTCCTGCACAATGGCCGAGACAAAATCCGTCCCTTGACCATGACCACAGCGTTCGGGATGCATGCCAAGCCCAATGCGGGTGACACCTTCAAGTGCAAAGTATTGAGCGAAACCGCAAATTTGCCCATCCTCCCCCAGTACGACCGCATATTGTTCTTTCCGTAGCTGGGGATCGCCAAATTCCACCTCAAGTGCTTTCATCTGCTCCCAGGGCAGCCAGCTATAAATATTATAAGGCGGGTCATACTGCCAATCGCAGATGAGCTTCGCATGTTCTTCTTGCATGGGCACAACGTGAAACATCACAGGGGCTTCATCCATACAACTGCATGCTCCTCTCATTGTGAACAAGCTATACTGGTTTTGAATTGTCCATATACATATGTCATTCCATATGTAAGTCTGTTTTCACTCTACAAAAGAGGCGTTCATTTGGCAAGTACCCGTTTGAGAAAAAAAGTGAAACAAAAGTTCCGGTAATTTCGTTTATATTATAGTGGGATGGGTAAAAACATTATAAGAGCACGGACAAAGCAATAAAAATTAGCTCTATAAAAAGCTAAAGTTGGTTTAATAGCTTATCCTGAATACGTTTAGAGAAACAAAGCACAAAAAAACCGCCGGATACATTCCTGCGGAGAATGTACCAGACGGTTCTATTATGCTTCGTTACAGTAGTTTTATTGTTCCAGCATGACGTTGCTCAGTTTGTCCCTAGTCGATGGCCAATGTTTCATATGCGTCCGTGCTCATAATGCGTTTAGCGCCAACATAGCGGTTAGCCCAGTAGCTTTCACTTAATGCGCTGATTGTAACTCCTTTGGAAGAAGAGGAGTGTGCAAACTTACCATCCCCTACAAAGATCCCTACATGCGAGACCCCTTTGCCCGTTGTATTGAAAAATACCAGATCGCCTGGTCTCATTTCCATACGGGATACTGAATCGCCCATGTCGAATTGTGAACTGGATTGGCGAGCCAGATCAATGCCCAGCTTGTCGAATACATAACTTGTAAACCCAGAGCAGTCAAAGCCGTTAAGCGTTGTTCCTCCGCTTTTGTATGTAGTTCCCATTGCTGAATCAATGACTTGGTCCATTTTTGAATCTGCGAATGCGCTGCCTGCTCCAAGCGATAATGCGAATGTCAGGCTAAGTACAGCTGCGGTTAATTTCTTCTTAAACAAGAGATATACCCCTTCCAATGCCTACGAGGTTAGCTTAAGGATTCGGTTGAAGGTCCCCTATGATCCCTCTGTTGCAAGATCAATTCACCCATAACTGGTTCCCCCGCTTCCCAGGTGCTAGGAATTTGGCTATGCTAGTTATGCACCTGCGAAATCAAGAAATGACGATTAAATTTTAAGTAGTTACAAATATGAAGGTAAAGATTACAAAGTTGTTACTAAAAACTCACTGCGATTATTGTAACAGAGGTATACCACTTTGGCAACGTTTAACAACAAAATTAACAAAAAAAACCTCGACCTTTGACGGGGAAAGGTCGAGGTTTGCTTATTTAACGGCATTAGATGAGCATAACACTTTACATAGAGATGGTAACAATTTTTAACCGTTCAGTTTATTCCTTGACCGAATTGGACTGCCATAATCGAAAATGGGCGCATATTTTCCACAGGCTCAGCAAACACCTGGCAAGTGGATACGTCTGTTGTAGTATAAGACCGATTAAGCCCGTTACTAACCATGAAGCTGAAGTAAAGGCGCCAAATACCAGCAGATGAAGGCCTCCTAGCAGGACTGCAATGCCAATAAGAGGGATGACCTGGCGTAGCGCAATCCATAGAGCTTGAAACGTACCAAGCGCTCCACCTTCTCCATCAGGAGCCGAGATACCAAACTGCATGTAGAGCAGGATGTGATGGATAACCCACCCGTATACAATCCAGCCAACAACATAGGGTATACCAGGCAGAAGCAGATGGAGAGAATGAAAACCTTCCATGAAGATGGAATAGAGCTTTGGTGCGAGCCAATATGCCGGTAGCAGCAGCAATAGGGTGCGAATGGTGTAGAGCAACAGCATTGGCTTCCACAAATTTTTGACGCCCCGAATGAATGGGATACGTTCTTCCGAATGATTATAATGCTGGAGCGAGTAGAGCAGCCCAGCCTGAATGAGAGGGCTAATCAGCATCCTTAGCAGTAGCATAGCGCCTAGAATCCACAGATAGCGATGAACCTCCGAGTTCGTTGAAAGGCCGAGCTGGCTCTCCATTTTGAACAAGATTGTACTTAGCTCCCCGGCATCAGGATCAGGATAACGCAGGAGCAGCGGGACCACCGCTGACTGTACCATTCGATAAAGGAAGTATCCCCATATTAATTGATAGAGAAACAAGAGTGCTGCAATGAACATATGCTGACGGACGAGAAACCAGCCTTCACGTATTTTCGCTTTCACTGTATCCACCTCACCATGACAGACTTCCGAATATGGCTTCTATAATTTTGGTTGCGCTCATGCTCCAGCGGGATTTGGTTGGCTCATCCAGTCCGGCTTTCAGAAAATTGTTCATATGGTGGTTCTCCAGCACAATGGTGTACAGCGGATCAGTCATTGCCCAGGAAACAGGGGAAGTATAGGTTAGTTTGTAAGTAATGCGTTTGTCGCTTCCATCCCATTCCTTAGTCAGGGTTTTTCCATCCTCGAACACGATTCGAACAGGTACTTTTAAATAGTCACTGCCTTTTTTCTGCAATGTAACTGACGACTCGTACAACGTTTGGCCGTCTTTCAGGATCGGATTGATTGCGATCTTCTCCACTGCAAAGTCAGCCATGCCGTCACCGTATACATACTGATTAAAATAATCGTTCCAGGATGCCCGCGTAACTTGCTCCACAACCTTTTGAAAATCAGATGAAGTAGGGTGTTTAAAGCGGTATTTCTTCACATAGGTCGAGAGAATACGTTCCATTGTTTTTGTACCAACCTGCTGTTCTATTCCGAGTAATACGAGCTTGCCTCGTGTGTATACATTTGCTGCATATTGATTCTGGGAATCAAACTTCCAGGAGTCCTGTGTCAATGAAGCTGGAGAAGTAATGAGAGCTGATTGTACAGGCAGATTCGGGATAAGTCCGTATTCCTGTTCCATCACTTTGTCTTCCGCATAGGAGGTGAATCCTTCATCCAGCCATGCTTCTTCAAATTCATTACTCGCGACCATGCCGTAAAAATACTGATGCCCAATCTCGTGCACAACCGTGCGTTCCAGATCGTAACCAGGAGTAGAATCATCCGCACCGAAGGCAGTGACCAAAGTAGGGTATTCCATTCCCCCTGCGCCATTCCCCGATTTGGGCGGGACAACGATAGATAGTGTGGAATACGGATAAGGGCCAAACCATTTGCTATAATTGGAAAGCGCTGCTTTGGCGGCGTAGAAATAACGTTCCTTCAAATCCTCATGAGCAGGGTCGAGATAAAGCTTGATTCGAACGCCTGGTACATTGGGAGCAGAGAAGGGCTCCTCCGCATAAACAAAATCAGGAGAGGCTGACCAGGCAAAATCATGCACATCATCGGCATAGAACTGATATACTTTTTCGCCATTCTTCACAACAGCTTGCTGGGTTGGAAATCCAGTAGCGGCTACTTTGTATGTTTCCGGTACCCGAATACGCACACTATAGATCCCGAAATCAGCGTAGAACTCTGAATTGCCGTGATACTGATGCAGATTCCAGCCTTCGGTCGTTCGACCTCGTGTGCCAATTGGCTCATATACGCTGAGTTTGGGGAACCATTGGCCTGCCATAACAAAGTTATCTGCTGTTCCCATGCGGGCGAAAATTTTCGGCAGCTTGACCTCAAATCGGGTGCGAAGCGTGATGCTTTCACCACCTTTAACGGGTTTGGGCAGCCTTACCTTAATGAGGGTAGTATCTTTCATGTTCCCGTCATCCGGTTGCACATACTGCATCCGATGCAAGAGAGAAAGCCCGTCCTCTGTTTTCATTTCTGTAATATGCATGGAACCATAACCGTTCGTGGGCATGACATCACCACGAAGTTTCCCCCCGGATTCTTTCATAAAGGTGGTGTCGGCAGAGGAGAAGGCGTTGGGATACATGTGAAAATAAAGTTCGCTGACGGTTTTCTTGCCTGGATGTGTCCAGGTTATCGTCTGGGTCCCCTGCAATACATTTCCGTCTACCAGCTTCACATCCATGTGATATTCCACTACGCGGTTGCTGAATACTTCAGCGGTAGGTGTCTGTATACTTTCCGGAGATGTTTGGGTTTTGACGGGTGCCGTAGGCTTGCCCGATTCCGGGGCGAGCGCAGGCAAGTCAGAATGAATGGAACGTGTGGAACCCAGACCAAGCCATATCCCTCCGGCAACTACACACAGGGCTATAATTGCGGTGAGCCAGCTCTTGGCACGTCGTGGAATCATCGTTAAATACCTCCCGTTGACAAGCATCTACAGCATGTATATGTTTGCATTGGGGCGATTATTAGTTAAAATATTTGTATCAACCCTTGGAGGCTATAAACATGGACCAAAACGAGCAAAACGGCAAAAAACAGATTGCCTTGAATATCGTTAGTGCAAAGAGCAAACACAAAGGCTTTGGTGCAGGCTCTATTGATCTGAACAACCTGTCTCCGGTTATTATTGATAACGGAGAGGCTAAGATCGATATTGGTGCAATGCATGCGAAGAGTAAGGTAGAACGCAACATCAAATTCTCGACCAACCGTGAGGATGTACCCAATGGACGCCAGGTATGGCTGGTATGGGTAGCTGTGGACCGTAACGAACAGGGGCAGTTCTATGGTGGAGCAACTGCATGTGAGATGTGGATTGATACCGAAGCACGGCGTGGATGGAAACTGCTGGCGGATCATGTGAATCGCATGGATTATGCCATGAAGCGCCGGTTCATGCTGGATGAACTTGGACCTGAAGATCGCGCAGCACTCAAGACGCTGCTGACTACGCATAACGAAGAATGGTGGAACGCTTCTCCGGATGAATTGAAAGAAGCACTCGCTTAATTAATGAATGTTCAAAGCTGTTCAAAAAAAAGAAGCAAAAGCCCCAGGACCGAGATGATCGGTTCGGGGTTTTTGCTTGTATGCTAAAATTAAATTTTACAGACGCTGACGTAATTACGTCATTACGTTTTTGCGTCACTTTGGTTACTCCACCCACCAGCGTTTGAAATCCTTCCACCATGAATGCTTCTCTTCCTGTATTCCCTGCTGGTTTTGCACTTCGCGACTGTCTTTATCATTCTCTGAACCCGAGTTGTCTGAAGCGCTGCGACAGACCTCGGTCGGCTCTGTGCCATCAATAAAAACTTCCAGCCTTTTCTCGGCACAGCCATTGCCAGCCAGTTTACCGGATTCAGGATCGATATATACACTGACGACGTTATCCGGTACGGTGAAAATCTTTGGTGGAACGCTGGCGAGAGCCTGTTCCGTAAACTGGGCAAACATGGGTGCCGCACGGCGTCCATCAGATGTAGAAATGGCTTTGCCTTGATCGTAACCGACCCAGACGGCCGTTGATAGCTCTGGAGTGAAGCCGACTAACCAAGCGTCCGTATTCGTTGTCCCCGTTTTGCCGGCGACAGGCCGTTTTATCGTTGCGGATACCCTATTGCCCGTTCCGCCATTCTCAAACACACTTTCCATCAATCGCGTTAATACATAAGCGGCAGCGGGTTCGACGACCCTCTCAGCCTTGGTCTGAGGCGCCTCATAGATGACTCGTCCTGCGGCATCTGTCACCTGCAGAATGGCTACAGGAGGTGTCCTCTGCCCTCCTGCGGCGATCGCGGAGAATGCTGAAGCCATCTCCAATGGACTAACAGGTGAGGTGCCGAGTGCAAGAGAAGGTACCGGGCTCAGGTTGCTCGTAATCCCTAGATTCTTGGCCATCTTCACCACTTGTTCAGGTCCAATCTGCATAATTGTATTGACCGCGTAGATGTTGTCCGAAGCGGCGATCGCCTGTCTCAGATCAATCTCACCTAAATACTTATCCCCGAAGTTGCCGGGTTTATAGGTCTTGCGATCATTGTCATAATGAAACAGGGTCGGCTCGCTTTTAAACATGGACGCACTGGTGAGCTGTTTCGATTCCAGGGCAGCCAGATACATAATCGGTTTAAAAGCAGATCCCGGCTGGCGTGTAGTCGCCAGTACATGGTTAATCTGATTGGTGCGATAATTTTTGCCGCCCACCATCGCTTTGATGTATCCGGTACGGGGATCGATCGATACCAGCGCGGTTTCGAGCTCGCTTTTGGCGTCCATGCCTTTGGCTACGGCGTCTTCTGCCGCTTTTTGTACACGCAGATCCAGCGTGGTGTATATATTCAAGCCTCCATGATCCAGCATCGCTTCGCTGATTCCCAGCTCCTTGATCGCCAGATTCCGGATGTAATCGCGAAAATAGGGTGCACTTTCCACAGTTTTGCGTTCACTTTCGGGCTTGAACGAGAGCATTTCCTCATAAGCCTTGTCGGCTTCCACTTGCGTAATTTTGCCAATGTCCGCCATGGCGTTTAATACAACCTTCTGCCGATCCTTGGCGTTCTTCATATGATTATATGGAGAATAATAGGTCGGACCCTTTGGAATTCCTGCAAGCATGGCACTTTCTGCGAGCGTCAACTGTTTGGCCGATTTGCCAAAATACATGCGTGATGCAGCTTCGATCCCGTAGGCGCCATGACCATAATAAATCTCATTCAGGTACATCTGCAGAAGTTCATCTTTGGTGTACTTCATCTCCAACTGGGCCGTATACATGGCTTCCTTGGCCTTTCGGGTCCATGTCTTTTCATGGGACAAATATAAGTTGCGTGCGAGCTGTTGGGTCAGGGTACTTGCGCCCTGAGACATCTGCATATGTTCCAGGTTTACGAGCACGGCCCGTCCCATCCCTCGGATGTCGAAGCCGACATGATCATAGAACTTGCGGTCCTCTACAGCGAGTGTAGCGTTGACCAAATCAGGTGAGATATCTCCCAACTGCACAGGCACCGAGTCTTTGCCGCCTGCCGAGAATGTGGCAATGACTTCGCCCTGGCTGTCCAGCAGTCTCGAATTGCGATCGGAGTCAGCCAGCGGCAAGCTGGTGGCGTATAGGTAAACCAGTCCTGCTGCCATGACGATAAGGCCGAGAACAGCGAGCAGAGTCAGGCTTTTGATGACTTTCCATATGCGGAACCCGCGTTTGCGGGTCTTTTGGCTTGATTGAGTCATGGGACGGGCTCCTTTCTTTTCTTTCCAGTATGGGAATTCAGTGACACGGATATTCAATCCGCCCGTTTAACGGTTTAAATTATAGTTTTTTGCAGAAAAAAACCGTTTTGCAGTATAAACGTCAATCGCGTATAATGCAAAAGGGTAATGAAAAGATACAGTTCGGCACAACATACAATAGGCAAGGAAGGCCGAACAATACCCGTTGTCAGTGATTTGATTCTTTGATCAGTCAGACGCTAAGTACGCTCTGGTCAATTTAATCTATATAATGAAGTGAACCGCGGACCTTTCCCGCAGCCAGAAACCATAACGCTGTATGGCGCCGAACGCTGGACGTGCTTGAGCGAGCCGACAGCGCATCCGCGCTTTGTCAGGTATGGCTGATCATTAACTTTACGGAAAGAAGGTAGAGATTATGGAATTATGGTTTACGGAGAAACAGACCCCCGCATTCGGAATCACCGCAAAGATTAAGCAGACTTATGTAAGCGAAAAGACGGATTTTCAAGATCTGGCTATGGTAGAGACCGAGGAATTCGGTAATATGTTGCTGCTTGACGGTATGGTGATGACAACAGTGAAAGACGAGTTTGTATATCACGAAATGGCAGCTCACCCTGCGCTGAACACACACCCGAATCCGAAAAAGGTGCTGGTCGTTGGTGGCGGTGACGGCGGAGTGATCCGTGAAGTCATTAAACACAATGCTGTTGAAAAAGCAGTTCTCGTCGAAATCGATGGGAAAGTGATCGAATATTCCAAAAAGTATCTGCCTGAAATCGCCGGTAAGTTGGACGAGCCTAACGTTGAAGTACTGGTGAACGATGGCTACATGCATATTATAGAACATAAAAATGAATACGATGTAATCATCGTTGACTCCACAGAGCCTGTTGGTCCGGCTGCTCCGCTGTTTGAACGCGGTTTCTACCAGGGCATCTATGAAGCGCTGAAAGAAGATGGGATCTTCGTTGCTCAAACGGACAACCCGTGGTTCAAAGCGGATCTCATCCAAAAGGTAAACAAAGACGTTAAAGAAATCTTCCCGATCGTACATGTGTACGGCTGTAATATCCCTACGTACCCAAGCGGTCTGTGGACTTTTACAATGGGCAGCAAAAAACATAATCCGCTTGAGGTGGATGAGACGCAGATTCCAGAGATGGATACGAAATATTACTCTCCACGTCTGCACAAAGCGGCGTTTGTTCTTCCTAAATTCGTGGAAGACCTTACGAAATAAGGAGGAAATAATTAGATGAAGTTGGATCAAGCTTATTCAGGTAACGTGTTTATTTGCAGTTCAGAGGATTATGAGAACTCCAAAGCGGTCATTTATGGTATGCCGATGGATTACACCGTCAGCTTCCGTCCAGGGTCCCGTTTTGGTCCTTCCCATATCCGTCAGGCGTCGGTTGGACTTGAAGAGTACAGCCCTTACCTGGATAAAAGCATTGTGGATATGACTTACTTTGACGCTGGAGATCTGCTTTTGCCTTTCGGTAACGCAGGACGCAGTCTCGAAGTCATCGGAGAATATATCAGCGGCCTGCTGGCTGATGGCAAATTCCCGATTGGTCTTGGCGGGGAACACCTCGTCACTTGGCCTGTCATTCAGCAAATGTACAAAAAATATCCGGATCTTATCCTGATTCATATTGATGCACACGCCGACCTTCGTGAAAACTATGAAGGTGAGCCATTGTCTCACTCGACGCCAGTACGTAAAGCGGCTGAACTGATGGGCGGCAAAAATATTTATCAGTTCGGAATTCGTTCCGGTTCCCGTGAAGAGTTCCAATTCGGACGGGAGAACATTAACTTCTATCCGTTTGAAGTGGCAGCTCCAATGAAGGAAGCTCTTCCGAAAATGGGTAACCGTCCGGTATACGTGACAATCGATATCGACGTGCTTGATCCGTCTGCGGCTCCGGGTACAGGAACTGCAGAAGCGGGCGGTATTACGTCCAAGGAACTGCTTGAAGCCATTCATATGATCGCAGGTTCAGATGTAAATGTGGTCGGTTGTGACTTGGTAGAAGTAGCGCCGATTTACGATCCTACGGAACAAACACAAATTGTAGCTGCGAAGATGATTCGTGAAATGCTGCTTGGATTTGTGAAGTAATTGCAAAATAACATCGTCCTCTGTCTGCGCCAGGTTGAAGCCTGCGTAGGAGGGGGCGTTTTTTTTATTTTTGATGCTTCATCCGTGTTTTATCTATTCCTGCTTGATCCGAAACTGCTCTACCGAGCGGAACAACGAAATTAACTTAACTTAATTTAACTTCTGTCCAGAGCTGTGCTATACTGACTACATAAGTACAGTAATATATTAATTGATATATTACATTCGTGAAGTATATGGGGATTGGGTTCAACCATATACTAAAAAAGAGAGCCTTCACCGCGGGAACGGTAAAGACTCTTAGGACCCGAAAAGGCTGTGGACTGCCACGGCGTGCAAGAATTAAATATTGCTATTCAAGCGAAACCCACCGTCAGGCTGTCAACCTTATGAGGTGGGTTTTCGCTTGCTACGGAACTTTTTGCGCAACCAACGGTAAAGCTTTCGGATACTCAGCACTAGACTGAGGATCGCAGCAATCCATCGGATTACATCAAGCAACGCCACAAGTTTGACCATCGACGTCACCCCCTTTCGGGAAGCTGCGCCGTGATCAAGAAAACATCCACCGTTATTCAAAGTCCATAACATCAATTATAGCACGTACGTTCTCGTACCTCTACCATTTGTTGTATATATGATACCACTCCTGCTTTAAGCGGAAACACGTATTTGGGATGACTCTATCTTGATATTTATATATAATATGGAAATAGGGGAAAGGGGCTTTTGTTATGCATGCAATCCGGGCTCAATTGAGTATGTATCCCAAGTGGTTTATAGCGGTACTTATGATATTTACCATCAATCTTATATTAACAATGACTTTGTTCCTCAATTTAACGTTAATACTGACTAATCTTGCCATGCTATATGTAGCCTTTAGCATCAAGGCACTAAAATACAATAAATTGCATTTTGTCCTTTGCCTTGTTTTAGGTATCACTTTTGTGATTATTGCTGTTAAGACCTATCCCATTTAGAACAACCCTAAGTAGAGATTAATGATGAACCACTCATTCCCATGAGATAAAAAATGTGGGCATGAATGGTTTTTTTATTGCAATAATGTCATGCGCGATAAACAAATTGTTACGTTAAATCCTGCAAAATGGGGTAAAAACATAGAAGGAGGTGTCACAATGACAACAAAGAGCAGAACGACATGGAAACGGATTGGCGCACTCGCACTATCGGTAACATTGGCTTGGGGACTGGGACCGGTACATACTCTACCCGGCGCTAACGCCGCATCCTCTCCAACGTGTGGAAGTGGAGATCATGGATTAACAGCTGCGTTGAAAAAGGGCAGTGGTGTGGAAGGCCAACGACTGCAATTTACGGATATCGACTTTCTAAACAATACAACCGGACGGGCTGCTGGTGAAGGATTTCTCATTGGTACATCCAATTCAGGCTGCACTTGGCAGTCCATCTATACAGGCCAATGGCAGTTCACACAACTTGATTTCCCGAATAATGTGAATGGATTTGCTTTGGCACAGGTCAAGAATTCTCCAACGACATATGTCATCCGCTCAACGGATGGTGGCGCGCACTGGACACGAATGGATACTAAAGGGATACAATTTAAACGTATTGATTTTCGCAATAAAAACGAAGGCTTTGGATACACCTATAATGGAGCCTATTTGACTAAGGATGGCGGTGAAACATGGAATCGAATCTCTACACCTGCCAATACACGCGGAGCTGTGTTCACGACAGAGAAGCAAGGTTATGCCATTGTCGTGGCTCCTGGTTCGGGTTACCGAATCATGCAGACAAGTAACGGCGGCAAGAACTGGACGCAATCGCTGAAGGTCGCCTCAACAACCTGGAGTGGTGGAGACCTATACGCAAGTGGCAAACAGGTATGGGCCCTTCTGTATGGTGATGCAGGAATGTCGCAGCAGTCGTATTCTCTCTACGCGAGCGGGAATGAAGGCAAAAACTGGAGACAGGTCTTCGCTCAATCCACAGCTGGTGGTGGCCCGGCTCCGGGTGCAAGCAGCACAGGGAATGGAAAAGGTCCCGCAGACCCAGGGGGTCATCCCGGAAACATGGCGTTGATCGGTAATCAGACGGCTTATCTCTCCGCAGGATCACCGGCCGCGGGCAAGGTGGGCATTGGACGTTCTTATGATGCAGGTTCCACGTGGAAAAATATTGACCTGAAAGATCCGGGTTATAGCTCCCGCATTTCGTTCCCTTCTGCCAAAACAGGTTGGCTTGTTGTAACAAGCGACAACTCTCCTGCGATATATGAGACGACAGACGGTGGAACAACATGGAAGCAAAAAATATTGTTGCCCGCTGAAAACGAGTAAATGGCGTTATGGCTTGGAATAATTTTAAGGCAATTTCAATCTAAAAGTGTATAAATCTTAACTTGTTTGGCCTACTAAGGCCAACCCAAACTAACAAGTCTTTTCCGGACAAATGGAGCTGGAAAGGGCTTGTTTTGGCTTAAATAAAAACGGTTGAATCCTCTTCAGAAACACGTTATTGTAAGCGATAACAAGACATTTGAGGAGGTTGGAATTATGGTTAATGTTATTTTAAAGGCGGATTCTGAACAAGGATTAATAAATCGCAATATATACGGTCATTTCTCCGAGCATTTGGGACGCTGTATTTATGAGGGCATATGGGTGGGAGAGGATTCACCTATACCCAATACGGAAGGCATTCGAAATGATGTGCTTTCTGCACTGCAAAAACTCCATATTCCCGTACTTCGCTGGCCTGGAGGTTGTTTTGCAGACGAATATCACTGGAAAGATGGCGTAGGTCCAAAAAGTGAACGCGCCCGCATGATCAATACGCACTGGGGCGGGGTAGAAGAGAACAATCATTTTGGCACGCATGAATTCTTGAGATTATGTGAGCTGCTTGGTACGGAGCCATATATCAGTGGCAACCTGGGAAGCGGTACAGTGCAAGAGATGCAGGAATGGGTGGAATACATCACGTTTGACGGCGAATCCCCGATGGCGAACTGGCGGAAGAGCAACGGCCGTGAAGAACCGTGGAAGCTGAAATACTTTGGTGTGGGGAATGAGAACTGGGGCTGCGGCGGAAATATGCGACCGGAATACTACGCAGATGAGTATCGTCGTTATGCTACATATGTACGCAATTATTCCGGTAATGAGATTTATAAAATTGCCTGTGGCCCCAATGACAACAACTATCACTGGATGGAGGTGTTAATGCGGGAAGCCGGTCGTTTTATGGATGGAATCAGCCTGCATTATTACACCATTCCAACAGGTGAGTGGGCAGATAAAGGTCCGGCTACTGGTTTCGGAGAAGCCGAATGGTTCACCACTTTGAAAAAGACGCTATATATGGAAGAGTTACTTGTGAAGCACTCCGAGATTATGGACAAATATGATCCTGAGGGCAGAGTTGGTATCATCGTGGATGAGTGGGGAACATGGTATAACGTTGAACCGGGTACGAATCCAGGGTTCCTGTATCAACAAAATACGATGCGTGATGCTGTACTTGCAGGGATCAACCTGAATATTTTCAATCAACACAATAAAAGGGTGCACATGGCCAATCTGGCACAGATCGTTAATGTTCTTCAGGCTTTGGTTTTGACAGAAGGCGAGAAGATGCTGCTTACGCCTACATATCATGTGTTTGATATGTATCAGGTGCATATGGATGCGCAGCGGTTGGAACTGAACTACGAGAGCCCTGGATACACGTTCGGGGAAGAGAGCATTCCGCAACTAAGTTTGTCGGCTTCTCGCAACAATGATGGCGTTATTCATGTGACTGCGTGCAACCTTAGTCATACGGATGAACTTGAAGTGGTCTGTCAGATTGAATCAACGGACACTTCTGCTGTATCAGGACGAATTCTGCATCACGCAGATTATAGTGCATTCAACACATTTGAACAGCCGGATCAGGTTCAACCTGCGGACTGGAAGGGTATCACACTCGAAAATAACAAACTCCGCTTTGTACTGCCTCCAGCCTCGGTCGGTGTGGTCGCTATAAAGGCTTGATCGATGGATTCATCCGTGCAGAGTAGAAGTGCTGGGAAACGTGAACCATGCAAGGGTTGTAATGATCAGTATGACGTGAAGATTAGTGAAGCAAAAATGGCCCGACTCGTGGAGTTGGCCTCACGCTCACGTCCGGCCGTCGAGGATGCCCAATATGAGCGGCGTTTATCCATCTGCTCTGATTGTCCGGGTTTACAATACGGTACGACCTGCCGCTATTGTGGCTGTCTCGTTCAGGTGCGGGCCAAGCTGACAGAGTCGACCTGTCCGTTTCCATATGAGCCGCGATGGACCTGATCCAGAAGATATTTCTTTATTAATGAAGCAAAGCAGAGCTGCACTTTACAGGTGTGGCTCTGCTTTTTTTGGCGTTGATAGGTAAAAACTCTGAATTTGGATTTGAATTGAGCGGGTGAACTGGATATAGTTATACAGTAGAGTGTAGGATAGCGAGCTATCCGGAAATATGAGCGCGTATAGCGGCACAACAATACAGGAAGGGCTGTTCTCACCGGCCGTGCCTGATTTTGCGTCGCCTCGAATATAATGGAGGTTAACATTCATGTCGAACATGCGACCGGTACAGATCCGGCTGCACAGCCGTTATGAAGGTGAAGATGTACTGCAGGAAATGCAGGGTGAAGCCGTATTGAAAGGGTCTGTGCTCTATGTTCGTTATGAAGAGCCACAGGCTGGACCAGAGGGCGGTATTACCCGAACAACATTGAAGCTGGGCGGACAATCCATCAAGATTATACGTCACGGCGAGGTGGAATCGGAGCAAACGTTTGAATTAAACCGCAAGCTTCCTGGTTTTTACCGCTCGCCGTATATGTCGTTTGCCTTGTCCACGCATACACAGGAGCTGGAACTTTCCATTCAGGGATTGAGCGCACGCGCAGCGTGGAGCTACGACTTTTACCGCTTTGACGAAGAATCCGGACATTTCGCGATTAGTTTGCATATACAGGAGGAACCAATTTAATGACACGTAATCCATTAGATACGATTAACGAACGGGTAAGTACAGCCATCGGCAATGCCATTGTGACTGCCGGCATTGTTGCGCGGGAGGATCTGCCAACCATCACCCTTGAAGTACCACGGGAGAAAACACACGGCGACCTGGCGACCAATGCGGCGATGCAACTGACCAAGATGGCCAAGCGTAATCCGCGTCAGATCGCAGAAGAGATTATTGCCAATCTCAATCTGACTGAAGCTGGAATCGAGAAAGCAGAGATTGCCGGACCAGGATTTATTAACTTTAAGTTGGACAAGAGTTATCTGTATCCTGTGCTGGGGCTTGTACATGAGCAGGGTGAGAATTATGGAAGAATCAATGTCGGTGAAGGGCGCAAGGTTGAGATGGAGTTTGTCAGTGCCAACCCGACAGGCAGTCTGCATCTGGGACATGCGCGTGGAGCGGCTGTCGGTGATGCCCTTTGCAACATCCTCGATTACGCCGGATATGATGTTACGCGTGAATACTATATTAATGACGCCGGTAACCAGGTGTTTAACCTGGCTCGCTCCATTGAAGCTCGTTATTTGCAGGAACTGGGCCAAGATGCAGAGATGCCGGAAGATGGCTATCATGGTGAAGATATCAAAGGGTTTGCCAAGGAGTTAGTGGCCGAGAAAGGCGATTCTTTGCTGTCCATGCATCCAGGTGACCGTGCAGCTTATTTCCGCGACTTTGGTTTGGAGAAAGAACTGGACAAGATCAAACGTGACTTGAATCGCTTCCGTGTCAATTTCGACATCTGGTTCAGCGAAACTTCACTGTATGATAACGGAGAAGTGCTGCGTGTGCTTGACGAATTGCGTGATCGTAATGAAATCTATGAACAAGACGGAGCGACCTGGTTGAAAACCATGCAGTATGGTGACGATAAAGAGCGTGTTCTGATCAAAAATGACGGTACGTACACGTACCTCACGCCTGACATTGCTTATCACCGTGATAAATATGCGCGTGGATACGACACAATGATTAACATTTGGGGAGCGGACCACCACGGTTATATTCCACGGATGAAAGCGGCCATGCAGGCACTGGGCAACGATCCTGAGAAATTGGTCGTGCTGATTGCACAGATGGTGAGCTTGTTCCAGAACGGCGAAAAAGTGAAGATGTCCAAGCGTACAGGCAAGGCGGTAACGATGGAAGATCTGATGGACGAAGTAGGCATTGATGCCATTCGTTACTTCTTTACCATGCGCAGCATGGACTCTCATCTGGACTTCGACATGGACCTCGCAATTTCGACGTCCAATGAAAATCCTGTATTCTATGTACAATACGCTCACGCTCGTGTATGCAGCGTATACCGTCAGGCAGAGGAACAAGGCATTGAGCTGCTGCCATTGGCAGAGATTGACCTTTCAAAACTGACAACGGAACATGAATATGACCTTCTTCGCAAAATGGGTGAACTGCCTGAAGAAATCGCGACTGCTGCTACGGGATATGCGCCGCATCGTATTGTTCGTTATGTATATGAGCTGGCATCTCTGTTCCACAGTTACTATCGTGCAGAGCGCGTCATTACGGAAGACGCGGGACAAACCCAGGCGCGTCTGGCGCTGATCGGTGCTGTACGCACCGTCATCGCAACAGCGCTTCGTCTGGTGGGCGTATCCGCACCGGACAAAATGTAATTCAAGCCCTAGCGGTGTACCACCGCCCTGCGGCTTTGGCAAAAAGTCTCCATGCACCACGCCTGCAATGCAGCGTGGACATGGAGACTTTTTGCTGTGCCCGCGCCGAGGTTCACACGGCCGCGAGGCACTCAAGGCGAGCGCTGCCTACCGCCATGTGCAACTACCGTGAAGCATCACATCGCGCGGCATTGCTGTGCCTAGCGATGCTTCACGGCACGGCTCCCTGCGGCAGGCAGCGCTCTTTACCCTCTGCCCTCCTGCATTAGCTTGAGGGCGTCAATCTCGCCACCGCGTATTTTGCTCTTCGCGGTGGTGGTCTTGCGTGCGCGCAGCGGAACGGTCGCGCGCTTCACGAGCGTTTTGATCTCGGCTGGCGACAGGCCGGGATGCTTCGCAAGCAAGAGTGCTATGGCGCCGCTGACATGCGACGTGGCCATGGAGGTGCCGCTCATCTCATGGTGTTTGCCCTGCACCCAGCATGAGACAATTTTGTCCCCGGGCGCATATACATCGACGTAGGCACCTCGGTTACTGAACGAGGCAATTCGCCGGTTCTTGTCGGTTGCCCCGACTGATATCGTTTGCGGATAACGTGCTGGATAATCAATGCTGCGACGTTTGCCGTCATTTCCGGAGGAAGCAACAATGACAATCCCGGCCTGGTAAGCGCGATTCACAACATCAAGCAATGCTTTGCTACGTGTTTTCATGCCAAAGCTCATATTGATAATATCGACCCGATTGCGCACACACCAATCGATGCCAAGTACAATGTCTGAAACGAAGGCCGAACCATTATGGTCGAATGCCTTCACCGGATAGATCAGGGAGCGAGGAGCTACACCGATCATCCCTGCGGTACTATTGGCAGCGGCAATGGTACCGGCAATGTGGGTGCCATGACCGTTATCATCATGAGGAAGCAGACTGCGGTTTAACAGATTGATTCCACGTGCCAGCGAATAGCGAAGATCCGGGTGTTGATAATCGGCACCTGTGTCAATTACGCCAATTTTGATTCGGTGTCCCGTGGATACGGACCATACTTTGGGAGCGCGAATCTGTTTTACACCCCAAGGTATGCCCTGAGCACTGCTTGGTTTACTGTGAAGCGCGGTGGCATGAAGGGAGATGGGGATATCTTCTTCTACCGTAATCTCATCGCTGTATCGAGATAATGCTTCTGGGTCATGCACCGGAGCGATAATAGAGCGGGCTAGCCGGGAGGATCGTACCACACCAAGATCAGTAAATTCATTCCGCATCCGCGACAGTTCTACAAGGCAGGCCTCATATTGCTTCGGTTTGGCGAACTGGATCATGTACCGCCGCCCCTGTTCTGGTTTAGGACGTTGTATTCCTTCAACCAATTGATGTAGAAAACCAGTATAGTCCATAATGGGCAGCCCCCTTCGGGATGAACATGCTGAGGTATTCTATGAATGCGTTGATCCCGCCGCATGGGGAACATGCCCTTTTTTTACAAAAACACGTTCTCTTCGTGTCAAAACGGGCGCAGGGACATATGATGGATGGAGGGCTAGAGGGCTCTTGCGGGGACCCTGGTGAGGAGCAATCCTTCAAGGGTATACAGTCAGAAGGCGGAGGGGACTCCGTCTTTTTTATATGATGACGCTTTTTTTTACCGGAAGGCGATAGGCCCGCGAGTTAGATGTCTTCTATGGTCTATATATATTGCTTGTATAAGTCGCATTTTGGAATTAGAAGGCATCGATACATAAAAACTTGCTTTTTAACGCTAAATAGGTTTTACTTAGGTTTGTTAATGGATATGTTATACGTAACGTTCCAGTTCGTAGGGATATAAAGTGAATTATGTGTGAGAGGAAGTGTCTGTCAGTGAGTACCTCGCTCAATTTGAAGATTGATAAAGAAAAGGTAAGAGAGATTCCTTTGGTGGACCTCGCCTTTATGGTGCTGAAAGCGGCTAATACGCCGTATTACTACCGTGATTTGATGAATGAGGTAGCTAAACAGCGCGGAATGACTGATGAAGAAATCAACGAGTTTATCGCCCAGCTATATACCGAGATTAATATCGATGGCCGTTTTGCTTGCGTCGGTACAAGTCTATGGGGCTTGAAGCGCTGGTATCCTGTAGCTGGATCGGAAGATACCATGACGGGTGCGAAGCGTCCGCGCATCATCAACGATGAAGACGATGATCTGGAAGACGAAGACTTCGGCGAAGAGGAAGACAGCTACAACAGCGACGAAGACTTCGATAATTCTGACGATGATCAGGATGACGATGATGACGACGATGATGATGACGAAGACGACATCTTTGATGAAGAAGATGGCGATGAAGAAGTTCTGGTTGAAGATGACGATTTGGAAGATGAAGACCTCGATGAAGACGATGAAGAAGAGTCCGAAGACGAGGATGAATTTGACGACGATTCCGATAAGTAACCGTCATTTTTGATGTCGATATTTTACCCGTTTTCCCCGGATAGTCAGCCTTGACAGCAGACGGGGTAACGGGTAAACTATTGCATGGGCTTATGAATGAGCGACAAAATATTTATGTTTTTTATAAAAAGTGCCCCGTCCTGCGGGAGTACTTTTTTTGTATTTTTAGAGGCAGAATTTTGCAAAATGATTTGAATTCCGCATGCTCCCGGCCAACAATCCGTGGTCTATTTTTGTATATTCAAAAGACAAAAATCATTGATTCAATGATCTCATTTGGGGACAGGCTCGGAAGTTGGCTTTCGGAAGGTTTGCACCATTCTACGCTGTAGAGCAACGTTGTTTACACACGGTCTTCGCATGAAAGAGCAGTTCGCAGATGCAGGGAATTTCTGCCATTGCTCTTTTTAACGATGATTACCTGGGAAACGGGTTACGATAATACCATATATCGCCTGAATTTCTGTACTTATATTAGGAGGGTAATAACAGTGACAAAGTATATTTTCGTGACGGGCGGAGTTGTGTCCTCCCTGGGCAAAGGGATAACGGCTGCCTCGCTGGGCAGATTGCTGAAAAACAGAGGGTTGAAGGTAACCATTCAAAAATTTGATCCATACATCAATATCGACCCGGGAACAATGAGTCCTTATCAGCATGGTGAGGTTTTTGTAACGGATGATGGCGCGGAAACGGATCTTGACCTTGGTCACTACGAACGTTTTATTGACATTAACCTCTCCAAAAACAGCAACGTCACGACTGGTAAAGTATACTCCTCGGTCATCAGCAAAGAGCGGCGTGGGGAATATCTGGGCGGAACGGTACAAGTCATTCCACACATCACGAACGAGATCAAAGAGCGCGTATTCCGCGCAGGACGTGAAGCGGGTTCGGATGTTGTAATTACGGAGATCGGCGGTACGGTGGGTGACATCGAGAGCTTGCCTTTCCTGGAAGCTATTCGCCAAATCAAGAGTGATGTAGGTCGTGACAACGTCATGTACATCCATGTAACACTTATTCCTTACATCAAGGCTGCAGGTGAAGTGAAAACCAAACCAACTCAGCATAGCGTGAAGGAATTGCGCAGCATCGGTATTCAGCCAAACGTCATTGTTTGCCGTACAGAGTATGAGCTGTCCAAAGACATGAAAGCAAAAATCGCTCTCTTCTGTGACATTGATGAAAACGCCGTGGTGGAATGTCGTGATGCAGACACATTGTACCAAGTGCCTTTGAACCTGCGCGAAGAAGGTTTGGACGAGATCGTGGTAAACCACCTGAAGCTGACTACTCCTGCACCGGATATGAGCGAGTGGGAAGGGTTGGTTGACCGGATCAACAAGCTGCAGCATACCGTGGAGATTGCCATTGTAGGTAAATATGTAGCTTTGCATGATGCTTATTTGAGTGTTGTTGAATCCTTGTCTCATGCAGGATTCGCATCCAATGCTGATGTGAAGATCCGCTGGATTCACTCTGAAGATATCACCGATGAGAATGTGGGCGATCTGCTGCACGGTGTAGGCGGAATCCTGGTACCAGGCGGATTTGGTGATCGGGGTATTGAAGGTAAAGTATCTGCAATTCGTTATGCTCGTGAGAAACAAATTCCGTTCTTCGGTATTTGCTTGGGTATGCAGGTTTCTGTTATCGAATATGCACGTTCCATCGTTGGTCTGACTGGGGCGAACAGCTCCGAGATCAATCCAGCTACGGAGTTCCCGGTGATCGATCTGCTGCCTGAACAAAAAGATATCGAAAACCTGGGTGGTACAATGCGTCTGGGGCTGTATCCTTGTAAGCTTCAAGAAGGTTCCCTGGCGATGTCCTGTTATGATGATGAACTGGTCTATGAGAGACACCGTCACCGGTACGAGTTCAATAATGAATACCGTGAAGCGATCGAAAAAGCCGGTCTGGTTATCTCGGGTACATCCCCGGATGGACGTTTGGTTGAGATCGTGGAGCTTCCGGAACACCCATGGTTCCTGGCGGTACAATTCCATCCGGAATTCACTTCCCGTCCGAACCGTCCACAGCCGTTGTTCCGTGAGTTTGTCAAAGCTTCTCTGGAGAGCTCTAAAAAGTAATGACTATTCAAGAAACTGTATAATTGGATGTTCCTGGCGATTGAAAAATTGCCGGGGCATCCTTTTTTTTATTACATAAAAAGTTGATGAAAATGGTTTTTTGCTTTTTGGGATGTAAGCAGGATTTCAATGGGTGAGGTAGAATACTTATCATGACGACTATGGGATTGTTATCCAGATTCAGAAGTACATGCTTTCCTAATTCTAGGAGGTTAATCAGTGGAAAATAAAAAAGTTTTGATTGTCGATGACCAGAATGGTATTCGAATCCTGTTAATGGAAGTGTTCAGCAGCGAAGGATATAATACGTTCCAAGCGCCTAACGGGAAGATCGCCCTGGAGATAGTAAATAATGACAAACCTGATCTTGTGCTGCTTGATATGAAGATTCCTGGCATGGATGGCCTGGAAATTCTGAAACATATTAAGGAAATTGATCCGGATATCAAAGTCATCATGATGACGGCTTATGGTGAACTGGACATGATCAAGGAAGCTACCGATCTTGGAGCGCTCATGCACTTCACGAAACCGTTCGATATCGATGAAATGCGCGTGGCAGTCAATATGCAGCTTCGAAATGATACTGCGAATAAGTGCAGCTGAATCCTGTGGACACAGGATTTTTTTGCGTGTGAAGCTGTGAGAGTTTGCGAGTAAACATAGAGGGTATTTCAGTAAGGCGTCAGGGGAATATTGGAAATGGGGACGTCGCCATGCTGTGTCTATGAAAACTGTGCTGCAAAGCACAGCATTTTTGCAAATGCTTGTTTAGTATTTGACATGGGATGTGGTATAATAAGCCCGTATGTGATTTCGGCTAAAAACCATAGACACAACCCAACACCCCTAGGAGGATTGAAACCATGCCATTAGTATCTATGACAGACATGTTGAACAAAGCACTCGAAGGAAAATATGCAGTTGGTCAATACAACATCAATAACCTTGAGTGGACTCAAGCGATTCTTGCTGCTGCTGAAGAAGAGAAATCCCCAGTAATCCTGGGCGTATCCGAAGGCGCAGCTCGTCATATGAGCGGTTTCTACACAGTAGTTAAAATGGTAGAAGGACTCATTCACGACATGAAAATCTCCGTTCCAGTTGCAATTCACCTGGACCACGGTTCCAGCTTTGATAAGTGTAAAGAAGCGATCGATGCTGGATTTACATCCGTAATGATCGACGGTTCCCATCACTCCATCGATGAAAACATCGAAATGACTAAAAAAGTTGTTGAATATGCACACGCTAAAGGCGTTTCTGTAGAAGCCGAAGTAGGTACTGTTGGTGGACAAGAAGACGACGTTATCGGTGGCATCATGTACGCTGACCTGAACGAGTGTGTACGTATCGTTAAGGAAACAGGTATCGACACATTGGCTCCAGCTCTTGGTTCTGTACACGGTCCTTACCATGGCGAGCCTAACCTGGGCTTTAAAGAAATGGAAGAAGTTCGCGATGCAGTTAACGTTCCACTGGTACTGCACGGTGGTACGGGTATCCCTAAACATGATATCGACAAAGCCATTTCCCTGGGAACTTCCAAAATTAACGTGAACACTGAGAACCAAATTGCATTCTCCAAAGTGGTTCGCGAAGTGCTTGCAGCTAAACCAGATGCTTACGATCCACGTACATTCATCGTACCAGGCCGTGATGCAATCAAAGAAACCGTTAAAGGTAAAATTCGCGAGTTTGGTTCTAACAACAAAGCGTAAGTTGTCTTTACCAGTTCCATACTGTGAAAGTGGAAAGAACACCGCCTAGCCGGTGTCTTTCCATTTTCACGCCTTATTTCTACATCGTAAGCTAACAGCACGTATTGCCGTTAACCGGCTGCAAAACACGTAGGGGGACATTAAGCTTTATGGAAAAATTAATGATTAGTGGCGGACGTCCGTTACAGGGAACTGTAACTATAAGCGGCGCCAAAAACAGCGCCATCGCGCTTATTCCTGCAGCATTGCTTGCCGAGTCTGAAGTCGTGCTGGACAACCTGCCGCTTTTAAGTGACGTGGCAGTTTATGCAGAAATTTTGGAGGAACTCGGAGCTCATGTACACTGGGAAGGCAGTCAGATGAAGATCGATCCTTCCGAGATCAAATCCATTCCCATGCCGAATGGTCCCGTGAAGAAGCTTCGTGCTTCGTATTATATGATGGGAGCACTGCTTGGGCGTTTTAAAGAAGCAACCATTGGTTTACCCGGAGGCTGCAACTTCGAGCCTCGTCCGATTGATCAACACATCAAAGGGTTTGAAGCGCTTGGCGCAACTGTAACGAACGAACATGGCTCCATTCATTTGCATGCCAAAGAGCTGCGTGGAGCAAAGATTTATCTTGATGTAAGCAGTGTAGGTGCAACCATTAACATCATGCTGGCGGCTACTCGTGCCAAAGGCTCTACAATTATCGAAAACGCGGCTAAAGAGCCTGAGATTATAGATGTAGCAACACTTCTGAATTCAATGGGTGCCAGTATCAAGGGTGCAGGTACTGAAACAATTCGTATTGAAGGTGTGTCGGAGCTTAAGGGTTGCCGTCATTCCATCATTCCAGACCGTATACAAGCAGGCACGTATATGATCGCTGCGGCTGCGACGCGGGGCGACGTTCTGATAGACAATGTTATTCCCAAACATCTGGAGGCTTTGACGGCAAAGCTGCTGGAAATGGGCGTTGGCATTGAAGAGCTGGACGAAAGTATTCGTGTCATCGGCAAGCCGAATTACAATCATGTAGACGTTAAGGCGCTCGTTTATCCTGGTTTTCCAACGGATCTACAGTCCCCGATGACCAGTGTATTGACACAGGCAACGGGTGTGAGTGTCCTGAGCGACTTTGTATATAGCAACCGTTTTAAGCATGTTCCTGAGTTAGTGCGCATGGGTGCAAAGATTCGTGTGGAAGGGCGCTCAGCTATTATTGAAGGCAGTGCTTTGAATGCGGCCAAGGTAAAAGCATCCGATCTTCGCGCTGGTGCAGCGCTGGTGATCGCAGGCCTCACCGTTAGTGAAGGTGTGACTGAAGTGACGGGTGTTGAGTTTATAGATCGTGGGTACGATCATCTAGTAACCAATCTGCGTCTATTAGGTGCAGATGTGTGGCGAGAAACCGATTAATTCTTTATTGCAAGGCGAGTTTTACGGCATTTAAGTGATTATTTTGCCGGAACTGCATATCCTTTCAGTAATTGGGTAAACCTGTTTTAATAGAGTTCTCAGTCTCTCCGGGATAAGATGAAATGTTTCTGTTTCCCTTTACCGGAGGGTCTTTTTTTGAGTCAGACTTCATATGGCTGTAAGAACATCATTTCCTTTTCCCCAACCCCCGGTTTTGTTTGAACTGCGCTCCATAGCCGGTCTGCCCGGATCGAACGCCTCATGTATTCGTTCACTCACTAGCGGATCTTGCCGAAAGATGGCTATCCCGCCCGGAAACTTACACTCAAAGACAAGTATTTGCATTATAACGGTTACATTCCGTACAATGGACAGAAGAGAAATGCAGAACAATGCTGATCTCATAGCCGGAACATCAAGCGAAACTATCCATTTCACGGACTTATTAATTGAATAGGTGGTTATTATATGGATCTACAAATTTCCGATTTGGAAGAAATGAAACTAACGGACCTCTACAAACTGGCCAAAAAATATCAAATTCCCTACTACGGCACTTTAAAAAAGAAAGAATTGATCTTCGCTATATTACGTGCACAAGCTGAACAGAGTGGATTGATGTTCATGCAGGGTGTGCTCGAAATTCTACCTGAAGGCTACGGATTCCTTCGTCCGATCAATTACCTGCCAAGTACGGAAGACATCTACATCTCAGCCTCACAGATTCGCAAGTTTGACCTAAGAACCGGTGACCTCGTATCAGGTAAGTGTAGAACTCCTAAAGAAAACGAGCGATACTTCGGTTTGCTGCAAGTCAACGCTGTGAATGGTGAGAATCCATCGGCGGCTGCGGAAAGACTTCACTTCCCGGCATTAACCCCATTGTACCCGCAGAAGAAACTGGTTCTCGAAACATCCCCCAACCATTTGTCCACACGCATTATGGATGTGCTCGCCCCGGTAGGTCTGGGACAGCGCGGATTGATCGTAGCACCTCCCAAAGCGGGTAAAACACTTCTCCTCAAAGAAATCGCCAACAGCATCTCAACCAACAACCCGGAAATTGAACTATTTGTTCTGTTGATTGATGAACGTCCGGAAGAAGTTACGGATATGTCGCGTTCGGTTAAAGGGGAAGTTGTGGCTTCAACGTTCGATGAGCTGCCAGAGAACCATATCAAAGTTGCGGAATTGGTACTTGAACGTGCGCTCCGTCTGGTTGAAGCGAAAAAAGATGTCGTTATTTTGCTGGATAGCATTACGCGTCTTGCTCGTGCATACAACCTGGTCATCCCACCGTCCGGACGGACACTTAGTGGTGGTATTGACCCAGCAGCATTCCATCGTCCGAAACGTTTCTTCGGTTCTGCACGGAATGTGGAAGAAGGCGGAAGCCTGACGATCCTGGCTACAGCGTTGATTGATACGGGATCACGTATGGATGATATCATTTATGAAGAATTTAAAGGTACGGGCAATATGGAGCTTCATCTGGATCGTAAGCTGGCAGAGCGTCGTATTTTCCCGGCTATCGACATTCGTCGTTCCGGTACACGCCGCGAGGAAGTATTGCTGAGCAAAGAAGAACTGGATACAATCTGGGCAATTCGTAAAAACATGAACGATTCCCACGACTTTGTCGAAGGCTTCTTGAAGAAACTGCGTAATAGCAAAACGAATGCTGAGTTCCTGGCGGCATTTGATACAGCTGGCAGCAGTCCGACCAGCAACTCCGGATCGACTACGACTCGGCGCTCGCCAAGACAGACTGCGGCGTCCGGTACAACTACCTAGCATGACGTCGTTGATTTAACACGAATTTTGCAGCCTTGCTGCTGGATTAACAATATACCCGTCGTTTGGTTTAACCCATTAGATGTGAGGAGAACATCATGTATTTAGTATACGCAGATGAAAAAGGTAATGTATTTGATCATCCATCCCTGTACGGGCTTGCCCGCAGTGGAGATATGATCGTCGAAATTATGGAGGATGAACTGATTCCTTTACCGGAAGGTGCAACGCTGGTTGGACTGCCGAGTACACGGCCGATTGGTATGGACCCGGATACTGGCGAGATGCTGCCAATGCCTAGTGATACACAAGCGGTTGGGGCTTTGCTTCCGCAAGGATTCACTCGATTGTGTCTTCCAGGTTATGTGAAGACGGATAAGGAGTACAAACTGCCTTTGTTCGGTTACTCGGCTGTTGTTTGGAAAGATGGTCAGTTTTACGTCACGGCCCGGATGTCGGATCACCCGGATCAATGGAATCCGCTGAACTGTGACCGGGATGACGTGCACGCGGGTGTTAAACGTTTAACGAAGCAATATCCCGAAAACCGTCTCTATACCCATCTGTCCAACTGTGCGCTCGGGTATGAATGCCTGACTTCGTCCAACACCTTCCTGAATCGTTGGGAAGGCGGCGTTCCGGTATCGTATTCCTGCAACGCAGGCTGTTTCGGATGTATTTCGGAGCAACCGGATGACAGTGGCTTCGTTTCCCCGCAGACCCGGATGAATTTCCGTCCGCGTGTGGACGAAATCGTTGAAGTCATGCTGGAGCACTTGAAGACGCCGGAATCGATTATCAGCTTTGGTCAAGGTTGCGAAGGGGAGCCTTCCACGCAAGCCAAGTTGATTATTGAAGCCATTCGTGAAGTACGCTCCATAACCGACATGGGATATATCAACATTAACACCAATGCCGGTTTGAATGACCATATCAGAGGCATTGTTGATGCAGGGCTTGATCTAATGCGTGTAAGTACGATCAGTGCATTGGATGACCACTATAATGCTTACTACAAACCTCGTGGATATACACTGGCCAATGTAGAAAAATCGATGAAATACGCTGCTTCCCAGGGTGTATATACGTCAATCAACTATTTGATCTTCCCGGGAGTGACGGATCGTGAGGAAGAGATTGAAGCGATGATTGAGTTTGCGCGCAGAACCGATTTGCGTCTGATTCAAATGCGTAATCTTAATATAGACCCGGAGAGCTATCTGGAATTGATTCCTCCAGCCCAAGGTGATATTTTGGGGATGAAGCAAATGATTGAGATTTTTGAGGAAGAGCTGCCTGATGTCGTTATCGGCTCCTTTACGCACGTTCCCCCAGCTGGAATGGCACGTCCGAAACGCCTAATCACCTCCTGATAATAATGGATTGCAACCGGCATAAGGCCGTGTTATAATCTTCGATGTTGTGCCATTTACTCTGGGTCCGCTTGAGGCTCAGGGCGGAAAGAGGTGAAAGGTAATGAAAGCAGCAATTCATCCTAAATACACGATTGGTCAAGTATCTTGCGCTTGCGGGAATACTTTTGAGACTGGTTCGGTTAAAGACGGACTTCGTGTAGAGATTTGCTCCGCGTGCCACCCGTTCTTCACCGGTAAACAGAAGTTTATCGATGCCGGCGGCCGTGTTGATCGTTTCAAGAAAAAATACGGAATCTAATTCAGTAATTCCTCTGGGATTGTCTGACTATTACATCCAAATCGCCTCTGCCGTTTCGGCAGGGGTTTTTATATGTTTTTATGTGAGTTAATATACATCCAAATTCCCCCTGGTTGCAATTTGGACTACCTTACGTTATACTATTTCTTACCGTGCTAGATGGGGAGGTAGCGGTGCCCTGTAACTCGCAATCCGCTATAGCGAGGTTGAATTCCTGCTAGAGGTTTTGTCGATGTGAGGTTTGGTCCCTTAACGTGGTGTTGACGGTTGGGTCCTCCGCAATGAGTACTCATGAACCTGGTCAGGTCCGGAAGGAAGCAGCCATAAGTGAGATCACTCTTGTGCCGGAGGGTCGCCTAGCCCGAGCTGTTGTTAAGGGGTGCCACTTGGATCGCAATTATCGATAGCAGGTGCACGGCTTACCCTTTAAATGTAGAGACCTTTGCAGTTGTATGTATGCAGAGGTCTTTTTGATATGTTTAAAAAAACCAAGCATGATGAGCCAGATAAAGTTTGGATTCACCCTGGAATATAGTATAATGGGGGAACGACAAAGGACTCGAATGCGAAGTGGAAGGAAGGTAACGCATCATGGAGCATATCGCGTTATACCGGGCTTGGCGTCCCCAGTCGTTTCAAGATATGGTGGGACAACAGCATATTATTCAGACCTTGCAGAACGCGATTCGTGAACAGCGGACTTCCCATGCCTACTTGTTTAGCGGGCCCAGAGGAACAGGGAAGACAAGTGCCGCCAAGATTTTGGCCAAAGCTGTAAACTGCGAGCGCGGGCCTGCGCCTGAGCCTTGTAACGAGTGTGAAGCTTGCCGCAGGATTACGACTGGCGCTGTGATGGATGTGCAAGAAATTGATGCCGCATCCAATCGTGGCGTTGAAGAAATCCGCGATCTTCGGGAAAAGGTGAAATACGCCCCGACTGAAGTCCGGCAGAAAGTGTATATTATTGACGAAGTGCACATGCTGACGACAGAGGCATTCAATGCGCTGCTCAAAACATTGGAAGAGCCTCCGCCCCATGTGATGTTTATTTTGGCAACAACAGAACCCCATCGTCTTCCAGCGACGATTATTTCTCGCTGTCAGCGATTTGATTTTCGCCGGGTGTCCCTGGAAGAACAGACAGCGCGACTTACGCTGATTTGTGAACAGGAAGGCATGGAAGCCGATCAGGATGCGCTCCAGTATATCGCCCGCTTGTCTGACGGAGGGATGAGGGACGCACTTAGTGTCCTGGATCAGATCTCTTCCTTTACAGATGGAAGGGTAACCTATCAACAGGTTATGGATATGACTGGAGGTATTCCTTCCGAACAGTTTGCAAAGTTGGCTGCTTCTCTGCTCAAAGGCGATGTAGGTCATATTTTGCAAATGATCGAAGGGTTCATGCATGAAGGTAAGAGTGCAGACAAGTGCATGGAAAATTTGCTTTATTATTTCCGTGATTTGCTTATGATTAAGATGGTGCCGGATGCAGATAAACTGACGGATCGGGTGCTTAATCCCGAGTCGTTCCGTGATATGGCAGAATCATTCACCAAGGAACAGCTGTTCCAGATGATTGATACCCTTAACAGGTACCAGAGTGAGATGAAATATGCAGTACAGCCGCAGACGCTGTTTGAAGTAGCTCTTCTTAAACTTTGCAGTATTCCTGCTCAAGGGGCGTCATCCGTTCAGGTGACGGGTTCGGTCGGCGCTGCACCTGTTGCATCCGCGCCAGCGGATGGTGGGGAGATCAACCGACTGAAGCAGCAGCTTGCTGAACTGGAGAAAAAGCTGGATCGCGCGCTTAAGGGTGGTTTGTCTGGTGGGGAGGCTGCATCAAGTGCTCCTTCACGTCCGGCAACAAGAGCCCCGGTATCGAGAGGCAATTCTCCAGCGAAGTTACCTGCACAGCTGGATCAGTATGTTGCGCGTAAGGGATCTCCTGAGTTTGTGGAAGTCAGCAAGAAGTGGGGGCAGATCCTGCAGCGTGTAAAAGAAGAGAAAGTAACTGTTCACGCCTGGTTTATGGATGGAGAACCGGTATCGGTGCTGGAAGATAATGTTCTGGTGGCGTTTAAGAACAACATCCATCGTGAAACTACGGAGAAGCAGGCTAATCGTGAAGTGATTGAACGGGTGCTGTCTGAACAGCTTGGACGTTCAGCGCGCCTGGTGACGATGATGCTCAAAGATTGGACCGGAGCGATGGAAGGAGCTGCTGAAACGCCAAAGGAGGACTTTAAGCTTGAACCTGAGCATGAAGACGGCGGTTCAGGCAACAAGCAGCCTTGGATTGATGAAGCCATCCAGCTCTTTGGTGAGGATCTTGTGGTAATCAAAGAATAGATATACATGCGCCTGGCGCGATAACTATACCAAAGGAGATGAATAATCATGAACAACATGAACCAAATGATGAAACAAGTGAAGAAAATGCAGGAGCAAATGCTGAAAGCACAGGAGGAGTTGGCGGACAAAACAGTCCAAGGCACTTCCGGTGGCGGTGTTGTAACAGCTGAAGTTAACGGACACAAGAAATTGCTGGCTATCACTATCAAGCCAGAAGCGGTTGATCCAGAAGATGTAGAAATGCTGCAGGATTTGGTTATGACAGCAGTCAATGACGCAATGACCAAAGCAGATGAAATTGCGAACCAGGATATGGGTAAATTCACAGGTGGCATGAAAATTCCGGGATTATTTTAATTTAAATTGATCCTATCAAAGGAGACGCAATCGATTGTATTATCCCGAACCGATAGCGAAGCTGATTGACGCCTTCACCCGTTTGCCGGGTGTTGGCCCCAAGACTGCAGCGCGACTAGCTTTTCATGTGCTTAACATGAAGGAAGATGACGTTATTGATTTTGCCAAAGCACTCGTCAGTGTGAAGCGGAATCTTCATTACTGTTCGGTGTGTTGTAATATTACGGATACTGACCCGTGTCGGATCTGTCAGGATAAGTCCAGGGATGTCTCGGTAATCTGTGTAGTTCAGGATTCCAAAGATTTGGTGGCTATGGAGCGTACCAAGGAATTTGATGGATACTATCATGTGCTGCAGGGCGCAATCTCTCCTATGGAGGGAATAGGTCCGGATGATATCCGTCTGAAGGAACTTTTGACCCGTTTGAGCGATGAACGAGTTAAAGAACTGATTCTGGCTACAAATCCGAATATCGAAGGTGAGGCCACGGCGATGTATATTTCCCGTTTGGTCCGTCCGTTTGAGATCTCGGTGACTCGGATTGCCCATGGATTGCCTGTTGGAGGCGACCTGGAGTATGCGGATGAAGTGACTCTTTCCAAAGCGCTGGAAGGGCGCAGGGAAATGAGATAGCTTTGAGCGCTGCTTAATGAGAGTGTGCATATATAATGATTTATTTTCTTAAGCAAAGACATAGATAAATTTCGATTACTTGGAGAGCCCTTTAGGCTCTCTTTTTTTTGTTTTTTTACTCGTTTTAACACGGGTTACATGTGAAATCTCTCATTTCTACGGATATATGTGTAGATGCAAAGAATTGCGTGATATCAAATTAACGATTCATAAAATGAATCGGTTCAGTTCTAAGTTTGTCCCTTCGCTGATATGTATGAGAATGTGCTGTATTGATCAGGAGAGGGGGAGTACTGATGTTTACATGGAGAAATGCAGGAAGATCAATGGAGAAGCGTGAAAGAATGCTAAAGGAGATGGAAGAGGAGCAGATTTATTCAGATATACAGAAAGCCAAGGCGGAGTGGGAACGGGCGGTTAGACAGTTTGAAGAGGCGCAGGGGCAAGATGAGATCGATTATGCGATCTATGTGTTGGAGGCTGCAGAGCGTAAATATCAGATTCACTTGAAGCGTGCTAAGCGTATTGGGGTTAAAAGAGCAGTTGTTGGTGATCGGGGAATGGGTGTGTAGTTAGCGGTGTGATATTCATTTGTTGGGGGTGTTGGGTATGAGGAGTCTTATATTGGGTATTGTGCTTGTTGTGTCTTTACTGGGGTTGGTAATCATATTGTTTAGAAAACGAATTGGACTATCCTTCTTTACCTCATTCGGGATCCATCTAGTCTTGGCTGCGGTGGGGATATATGTCGTTAATTATTCAGGGTGGATCACCGGAACTTACATTCCACTGAACCCTGCCACTATAGGCACTGTAAGCATTCTGGGATTGCCGGGTGTTGGATTGTTATTAGGTTTAAAAATTTCTTTGTTTGGGTAGTTGACTCCTGGAATGTTTATATGGTACATTATATCTCGTTGCTTTGCTTGCTTGGTTAAATGCTTTTGACGAAATTCAAGGGTTCGATAAGAACTCGAAAAAAGAATTTCAAAAAAAGCTTGACTGAAACAAACGAAGTATGGTATATTATAAAAGTCGCCGCTGAGAGAAAATGGTGACGAAAAAACGAGAAAAAACATCAAGTTTGATCTTTGAAAACTGAACAACGAGTGAGTAACGATCTTGCTTGCAAGATCGATAAATTGAGATTTTTAATCTCGTCAGATTCAAAATGAGCTCATCGCTCTTTTCAATACTTTATTGGAGAGTTTGATCCTGGCTCAGGACGAACGCTGGCGGCATGCCTAATACATGCAAGTCGAGCGGACTTGAAGAGAAGCTTGCTTCTCTGATGGTTAGCGGCGGACGGGTGAGTAACACGTAGGCAACCTGCCCTCAAGTTTGGGACAACTACCGGAAACGGTAGCTAATACCGAATAGTTGTTTTCTTCGCCTGAAGGAAACTGGAAAGACGGAGCAATCTGTCACTTGGGGATGGGCCTGCGGCGCATTAGCTAGTTGGTGGGGTAACGGCTCACCAAGGCGACGATGCGTAGCCGACCTGAGAGGGTGATCGGCCACACTGGGACTGAGACACGGCCCAGACTCCTACGGGAGGCAGCAGTAGGGAATCTTCCGCAATGGGCGAAAGCCTGACGGAGCAATGCCGCGTGAGTGATGAAGGTTTTCGGATCGTAAAGCTCTGTTGCCAGGGAAGAACGCTTGGGAGAGTAACTGCTCTCAAGGTGACGGTACCTGAGAAGAAAGCCCCGGCTAACTACGTGCCAGCAGCCGCGGTAATACGTAGGGGGCAAGCGTTGTCCGGAATTATTGGGCGTAAAGCGCGCGCAGGCGGTCATTTAAGTCTGGTGTTTAATCCCGGGGCTCAACCCCGGATCGCACTGGAAACTGGGTGACTTGAGTGCAGAAGAGGAGAGTGGAATTCCACGTGTAGCGGTGAAATGCGTAGATATGTGGAGGAACACCAGTGGCGAAGGCGACTCTCTGGGCTGTAACTGACGCTGAGGCGCGAAAGCGTGGGGAGCAAACAGGATTAGATACCCTGGTAGTCCACGCCGTAAACGATGAGTGCTAGGTGTTAGGGGTTTCGATACCCTTGGTGCCGAAGTTAACACATTAAGCACTCCGCCTGGGGAGTACGGTCGCAAGACTGAAACTCAAAGGAATTGACGGGGACCCGCACAAGCAGTGGAGTATGTGGTTTAATTCGAAGCAACGCGAAGAACCTTACCAGGTCTTGACATCCCTCTGACCGGTACAGAGATGTACCTTTCCTTCGGGACAGAGGAGACAGGTGGTGCATGGTTGTCGTCAGCTCGTGTCGTGAGATGTTGGGTTAAGTCCCGCAACGAGCGCAACCCTTGATCTTAGTTGCCAGCATTTCGGATGGGCACTCTAAGGTGACTGCCGGTGACAAACCGGAGGAAGGTGGGGATGACGTCAAATCATCATGCCCCTTATGACCTGGGCTACACACGTACTACAATGGCCGGTACAACGGGCCGCGAAGCCGCGAGGTGGAGCTAATCCTAAAAAGCCGGTCTCAGTTCGGATTGCAGGCTGCAACTCGCCTGCATGAAGTCGGAATTGCTAGTAATCGCGGATCAGCATGCCGCGGTGAATACGTTCCCGGGTCTTGTACACACCGCCCGTCACACCACGAGAGTTTATAACACCCGAAGTCGGTGGGGTAACCGCAAGGAGCCAGCCGCCGAAGGTGGGATAGATGATTGGGGTGAAGTCGTAACAAGGTAGCCGTATCGGAAGGTGCGGCTGGATCACCTCCTTTCTATGGAGAATCGTTTCCCGCAGCGGAAACATTCAAATATCAAATCTAGCCAGGTCGGCTAGTTGCTCACTCGTTGCTCAGTTTTGAGAGCTCAAACTCTCAAACGTTTGGTGGCGATAGCGAAGGGGTTCCACACGTTCCCATCCCGAACACGACCGTTAAGCCCTTCAGCGTCGATGGTACTTGGACCGCAGGGTCCTGGGAGAGTAGAACGCCGCCAAGCGTAAACCCATTACGGGTTTCAATATAATATATAATGTGGGCCCTTAGCTCAGTTGGTTAGAGCGCACCTCTGATAAGGGTGAGGCCGGTGGTTCGAGTCCACCAGGGCCCACCATTTAACTTCATAAGTATTTTGTATGCGGGGTCCCCGGAAAGTAATCGGAATCGACTTCGTAGGCAAACTTCACTTTTTGGGGTGAAATTTGGGGCCATAGCTCAGCTGGGAGAGCGCCTGCCTTGCAAGCAGGAGGTCAGCGGTTCGATCCCGCTTGGCTCCACCAACAAGATTTTACAAGCTTGTTCTTTGAAAACTAGATATCGAAACGAAATATGCGAATTAGAACATTCCTTTTTAGCTGAACTTGTGTTAAGCAAGTTTCAATAAAAACGGTAGATTGCTGGAGCGAGTGATCGAAATGGAGCGACTTTTGGCTTTGGACATAGTCCAAAACAAGGGAAGTGACAGCTCGAACACGAGCGTAATGGTTAAGCTACTAAGAGCACACGGAGGATGCCTAGGCGCTAGGAGCCGATGAAGGACGTGGCGAACAACGAAAGTGCCTCGGGGAGCTGTAAGCAAGCTTTGATCCGGGGGTGTCCGAATGGGGAAACCCAGCTGGGGTAATTTCCAGTTACTCGTAACTGAATACATAGGTTACGTAGAGGCATACCAGGGGAACTGAAACATCTAAGTACCCTGAGGAAGAGAAAACAATAGTGATTCCGTCAGTAGCGGCGAGCGAACGCGGAGAAGCCCAAACCAGAGAGCTTGCTCTCTGGGGTTGTGGGACGTCTCACATGGAGTTACAAAGGAGCCGGTTAAACGAAGAGGTCTGGAAAGGCCCGCCAAAGAAGGTAAAAGCCCTGTAGTTGAAAGTCTGCTCTCTCCGAGACGGATCCCGAGTAGTGCGGGGCACGTGAAACCCCGTATGAATCCGGCAGGACCATCTGCCAAGGCTAAATACTTCCTAGCGACCGATAGTGAAGCAGTACCGTGAGGGAAAGGTGAAAAGCACCCCGGAAGGGGAGTGAAATAGAACCTGAAACCGTGTGCTTACAAAAAGTCAGAGCCCGTTTTAGGGGTGATGGCGTGCCTTTTGTAGAATGAACCGGCGAGTTACGTTCCCGTGCAAGGTTAAGGTGAAGAGCCGGAGCCGCAGCGAAAGCGAGTCTGAATAGGGCGAATGAGTACGTGGACGTAGACCCGAAACCGGGTGATCTACCCCTGTCCAGGGTGAAGGTGCGGTAACACGCACTGGAGGCCCGAACCCACGCACGTTGAAAAGTGCGGGGATGAGGTGGGGGTAGCGGAGAAATTCCAATCGAACTCGGAGATAGCTGGTTCTCCCCGAAATAGCTTTAGGGCTAGCCTCGGAAAACAGAGTCGTGGAGGTAGAGCACTGATTGGGTGCGGGGCCCGCAAGGGTTACCAAGCTCAGTCAAACTCCGAATGCCATAGACTTACTTCCGGGAGTCAGACAGTGAGTGCTAAGATCCATTGTCAAAAGGGAAACAGCCCAGACCATCAGCTAAGGTCCCCAAGTGTGTGTTAAGTGGGAAAGGATGTGGAGTTGCACAGACAACCAGGATGTTGGCTTAGAAGCAGCCACCATTGAAAGAGTGCGTAATAGCTCACTGGTCGAGTGACTCTGCGCCGAAAATGTAACGGGGCTAAACACACCACCGAAGCTATGGCTTGATGCTTTGCATCAGGGGTAGGGGAGCGTTGTATAAGGGTTGAAGGTGTACCGTAAGGAGCGCTGGACATTATACAAGTGAGAATGCCGGTATGAGTAACGAAAAGATCAGTGAGAATCTGATCCGCCGAAAGCCTAAGGGTTCCTGAGGAAGGCTCGTCCGCTCAGGGTAAGTCGGGACCTAAGGCGAGGCCGAAAGGCGTAGTCGAAGGACAACAGGTCGAAATTCCTGTACCACCGTAAGCCGTTATGAGCAATGGGGGGACGCAGCAGGGTAGTGACGCGGACTGATGGATGTCCGTCTAAGCAGTGAGGCTGATGTGTAGGCAAATCCGCACATCGTTAAGGCTGGGCTGTGATGGGGAGCGAAAATTATAGTAGCGAAGGTCATGATCTCACACTGCCAAGAAAAGCCTCTAGCCAGGTGATGGTGCCCGTACCGCAAACCGACACAGGTAGGCGAGAAGAGAATTCTAAGGCGCGCGGAAGAACTCTCGTTAAGGAACTCGGCAAAATGACCCCGTAACTTCGGGAGAAGGGGTGCCCCGGTAGTGTGAATAGCACGAGGGGGCCGCAGTGAAAAGGCCCAAGCGACTGTTTAGCAAAAACACAGGTCTGTGCGAAGCCGTAAGGCGAAGTATACGGGCTGACGCCTGCCCGGTGCTGGAAGGTTAAGGGGAGCGGTTAGGGAGTAATCCCGAAGCTGTGAACCGAAGCCCCAGTAAACGGCGGCCGTAACTATAACGGTCCTAAGGTAGCGAAATTCCTTGTCAGGTAAATTCTGACCCGCACGAATGGCGTAACGACTTGGGCGCTGTCTCAACGAGAGATCCGGTGAAATTTTAATACCTGTGAAGATGCAGGTTACCCGCGACAAGACGGAAAGACCCCATGGAGCTTTACTGCAGCTTGATATTGAATTTGGGTACGATCTGTACAGGATAGGTGGGAGCCTTTGAAGCCGGAGCGCCAGCTTCGGTGGAGGCACCGTTGGGATACCACCCTGATCGTATCTAGGTTCTAACCTGGTACCGTAATCCGGTGCGGGGACAGTGTCAGGTGGGCAGTTTGACTGGGGCGGTCGCCTCCTAAAGAGTAACGGAGGCGCCCAAAGGTTCCCTCAGAATGGTTGGAAATCATTCGAAGAGTGCAAAGGCATAAGGGAGCTTGACTGCGAGACCTACAAGTCGAGCAGGGACGAAAGTCGGGCTTAGTGATCCGGTGGTACCGCATGGAAGGGCCATCGCTCAACGGATAAAAGCTACCCTGGGGATAACAGGCTTATCTCCCCCAAGAGTCCACATCGACGGGGAGGTTTGGCACCTCGATGTCGGCTCATCGCATCCTGGGGCTGAAGTAGGTCCCAAGGGTTGGGCTGTTCGCCCATTAAAGCGGTACGCGAGCTGGGTTCAGAACGTCGTGAGACAGTTCGGTCCCTATCTGTCGTGGGCGTAGGAAATTTGAGAGGAGCTGTCCTTAGTACGAGAGGACCGGGATGGACGTACCGCTGGTGTACCAGTTGTTCCGCCAGGAGCACCGCTGGGTAGCTATGTACGGACGGGATAAGCGCTGAAAGCATCTAAGCGTGAAGCCCCCCTCAAGATGAGATTTCCCAGTATGTAAGACCCCTTGAAGACGACGAGGTAGATAGGCTGGGGGTGGAAGTGCAGCAATGCATGGAGCTGACCAGTACTAATCGGTCGAGGGCTTATCCAATATGCAAGTTGTAAGTCGCAGATTTCGTTTCGGATCTAGTTTTCAGGGAGCAATCCTTGTAAGCATTGTTCATGATTGTCTATTTGGAGAGATACCCAAGTGGCTATAAGGGGACCCTCTGCTAAGGGGTTAGACTGCGTAAGCGGTGCGAGGGTTCGAATCCCTCTCTCTCCGCCATCTTTACCTTAAGATGGACAAGCAATCAAGTTCAATTATTAATATGGCGGTGTAGCTCAGCTGGCTAGAGCGTACGGTTCATACCCGTGAGGTCGGGGGTTCGATCCCCTCCGCCGCTACCATATTACCCAGGAGGCTTAGCTCAGCTGGGAGAGCATCTGCCTTACAAGCAGAGGGTCGGGGGTTCGATCCCCTCAGCCTCCACCATATACGCCGGTGTAGCTCAACTGGTAGAGCAACTGACTTGTAATCAGTAGGTTGGGGGTTCAAGTCCTCTCGCCGGCACCATTAATGCCTGGAACCGTGGTGTAGTTGGCCTAACATGCCTGCCTGTCACGCAGGAGATCGCGGGTTCGAATCCCGTCGGTTCCGCCATTAATACCAAAATTAAATAAGGCTCGGTAGCTCAGTCGGTAGAGCAGAGGACTGAAAATCCTCGTGTCGGCGGTTCGATTCCGTCCCGAGCCACCATGTAATCCTGGAGGATTAGCGAAGTGGCCAAACGCATCAGACTGTAAATCTGCTCCCGTACGGGTTCGGTGGTTCGAATCCATCATCCTCCACCAGTTTTTTGAGTCATTAGCTCAGTTGGTAGAGCACCTGACTTTTAATCAGGGTGTCGAAGGTTCGAGCCCTTCATGACTCATATTTTGAAAAGAGTGATTGATCATTAATTTGATCATTCACTCTTTTTTGTTATGGATAAATAAATCGAATGTGAAAACTCATGATAAGGACTGAAAAGGGCGATGCTGCGCAAGATATGATAAGATAATAGAAAAAAGCAGAGTGGTGGCGTTCATTATATGAAGCTCATACCTGATCTAAAACAACAAATCGAAGCAATTATAGGCACTACATTGGACGAATCCGTGATAACTATAAAAGAATGGAATCAATATGGATTAGGCTCAACTCATCATAGAACTGCTCCAGTGGTTCGTAATACTTTCACAAAAGAGGACGAAGATCTCACACGTGATCATGAGATGAAGGATGATTTGATTTCGGGTGAAAGCAGTAGGCGTACAGTAGACCGTATATATTTTAAAGTCGGAATGAATGAGGAAGAAGGAACTGTCGTATATTGGGGGTGCTCTGTTGACGCTGTTACGCTGGAAGTACAACGTTTAATCGAGCTTCTCATTAGTAGTCATAGGGAACCGGTAGATGAAAAACAGCCCGTGATATATGAAAACGATAGAGAACAGCAGCTTGCTGAATTGGGACAATGGCTTCAAAAGCAGATTGAGCAAAGTGTTCAGCAGGAATCTATTCCGGATCATTTATCATTGGATGGAGAATTGAATACAGAGAAAATTCCATTTTTGCTGCAATGTGAGACACCTGATGCTCATCGCATTCGTTCCAAGGAATTGAACAAGTTACTCGAGAGCTACTTCGGTGAAGAGATTATACTGATTCCTGTGGGAGCGCAGGAGTGGGTGTTTCTAGGTAATGAACAGATTGTCACAGGCGAGGCAGAAGAGGATACGACAGAAGCCAGAAAGGATTTACTGAATGCATTTTGTCAGGGGTTATATGAATTGGTTGCCAGTGAATGGGCGGGTGTGTTTCATTTGTCTGCATCCTTACCGTGTATCCCTGCAAAGCAGCTATCTCCTGTCACGGCACTTCTTCAAGAGAGTGTTCACTTGGGCCGGGCTTTCCATGTCGCACAACACATCCATCTCCCGTGGGATCTGCACCTCGAACGTTTAGTAGATAGCATCCCTGTGCAACAACGTCTTCGTTTTATACAGGAGACGGGGAAAGGCACTATGCTGTTTAGTGATAGTGAGACACTGGCTACGCTGGAGACTTTCTTCAATCTGGATTGTAATGTCAGCGAGACGGCGAAGAGGCTCTTCATTCACCGAAATACCTTGGTATATCGTTTGGATAAGATCAAACAGGAGATCGGATATGATGTCAGAAACTTCGATAGTGCTGTTCTGGTGCGACTTTTATTGCTTATGTACAAAGTGACGAAAAAGCTTTGATATTTTTGTGCAGTTTGCGAATAGTCAACTATCATGTAAATGGGTTAATATAAAACTACAAAATGTATTCGATTACAAAATGATCTTTGAGGAGGCAATAATCATGGCTGGTGTACGTCTAGAGCATATTTTCAAAAAATACCCGGGTTCTGATAAAGCAACAGTAGTTGATATTAACCTGGACATTAAAGATAAAGAATTTTTGGTACTGGTAGGTCCGTCCGGTTGTGGTAAATCAACAACACTGCGTATGATCGCAGGCCTTGAGGAGATTTCTGAAGGTAAACTCTATATCGGCGACCGTGTCGTGAATGATGTTGCTCCTAAAGACCGCGATATCGCGATGGTATTCCAATCCTATGCCTTGTATCCGCATATGAGCGTATACCAAAACATGGCGTTTGGTTTGAAATTGCGTAAAGTGAAAAAAGACGAGATCGACAAACGTGTACGTGAAGCAGCTAAAATTCTGGATATCGAGCATTTGCTTGAGCGTAAACCTAAGGCTTTGTCCGGTGGTCAACGTCAGCGTGTCGCTCTGGGACGTGCGATCGTCCGTGATCCACAAGTATTCTTGATGGATGAGCCTCTTTCCAACTTGGATGCCAAACTGCGTGGTCAGATGCGTGCTGAGATCACTAAACTTGCGAAACGTTTGGAAACAACTGTTATCTACGTAACGCATGACCAAATCGAAGCAATGACAATGGGTGATCGGATCGTTGTTATGAAGGATGGTATCATCCAACAAGCAGCTTCTCCGGAAGAGCTTTACAACCACCCGGCTAACCTGTTCGTAGCTGGTTTCATCGGTTCCCCGACAATGAACTTTATCTCGGGTAAATTGGCAGAGCAAGGTGCTAGCCTGCATTTCGTAGCTCCTGGTGTGGACGTTGAAATCCCACAAGGTAAAGCACAAGTGCTGAAATCAAGAGGATACATTGGTAAAGAAGTGATTCTGGGTGTTCGTCCAGAAGACATTCACGAAGAGCCAGTATTCCTGGAGGCTTCCCCGAACTCTGTATTCTCTACACACGTAGATGTAACAGAGAACCTGGGTCACGAAATGCTCCTCTACTTGAGCGGTGTAGGTAACGACACTACAATCGCACGTGTAGACGGACGTTCCAACACTCGTGATGGTTCCACAGTCAAAATGGCAATTGACATGAACAAAGTTCATATCTTTGATAAAGAGACTGAAGTAAACGTTCTTCTTCAAGACTAATAATACTGGGATTCATCGGTAACGATGGAATCTGTCAGTTAACGCAATCATACATTGTAATCAGAGCCCCTTCCGTTATTGCTGGAAGGGGCTTTTTTGACTCATCGGTGAGTGAAGCCAAGATTGCATTCATCCCGGAATTCATTTAAGATTATTTGAAGGTTAGATGCTGTAACAAACAACATGAATGCGCTATTAATGTAATGGAATGACGCTAAGGCTGATGTACATAGAGGGCAGCGAATGCTGAAAGGAAGAGACAAATGGCGAAAAAAGTGAAAGTATCTGAATTGGTACAACAGTTCCAGTTGGAGGTTGTGTCTGGATCTCACGGACTGAAGAGAGTCATTACTGTAGACGATTTGAACCGTCCTGGCCTGGAAATGGCCGGTTATTTTGAATATCATCCACAAGAACGGGTGCAGCTGCTTGGTAGAACAGAGCTGGCCTTTTTTTCCATGCTGCCTGAAGCAGAGCGTCGTGACCGGATGCAGCGCCTGTGCACGGAAGAAACGCCTTGTATATTGGTGACTCGTGGACTGGAAGTACCACAGGAACTAATCGATATCAGTGAGGAGCAGAATCTGACCGTGCTTCGCAGCAACATGGCTACAACCATTTTATCGAGCCGTATTACCGGATTCCTGGAGCGTAAGCTTGCGCCAACGGCAACGATTCATGGCGTACTGTGTGATGTGAATGGAGTCGGTATGCTGATTACGGGCAGCAGTGGTATTGGTAAGAGTGAAACGGCACTTGAACTGGTGAAGCGTGGACACCGTTTGATTGCCGATGATGCAGTTGAAATCAGGCAAACATCAGACTTCCAGCTGCACGGAACAGCACCAGAGCTCATCCGCCACCTGCTTGAGATTCGGGGAGTCGGGATCATCAACGTGATGACATTATTTGGCGCAGGGGCTGTGCGTAATAATAAACGGATTACTCTGGTAGTGCGTCTTGAAGCTTGGCAGCAGGATAAGCAGTATGATCGCCTCGGTCTGGATGAGGAGACAACACGAATCATCGATACAGATGTACCCCTGGTAACCATTCCTGTTCGTCCGGGACGGAACTTGGCCGTAATTATTGAAGTTGCCGCGATGAACTATCGTCTTAAGCAAATGGGTCTTAATGCTGCGCTGCAATTTACAAACAAGCTGACAGCAACAATTTCGGAAGACATGGAAGACATGGACTAGGAATAGAGAAATATAGGAACAAATTAAACGTTTTAAAATAAAGACCAAGTTCGGCCTGCTCTACTTCTTACGGGATTTGGAGCAGGTCCCGTTTGGTCATGCATGCAGATAAGTGAATTTATAGGAGTGTGAATGAATGGATACATTATTACTGTTGAACCCCATTGCGTTCTCCATCGGAGCGTTAAAGGTTCACTGGTACGGGCTTATTCTCGGTACAGCGGCACTTGTAGGTTTGTTGCTCGTCATTCGGGAAGGCAAACGGTATAACATCCCGCAGGAAGTATTCATGGACATGGTCCTGCTTGGTGTGCCTTCTGCCATTATCGGTGCCCGCATATATTATGTGGCATTTCGATGGGACGATTATAAGGATAATCTATGGGATGTCTTTAAAATATGGAATGGTGGTATCGCCATATACGGCGCACTGATTGGTGCAATCATATGTGCAGTCATTTTCTTCCGTCGTAAAGGGTATAATTTCTGGCGCATGGCCGATATCTGTGCACCTGGACTGATCGTTGGACAGATGATCGGACGTTGGGGTAACTTTGTAAACCAGGAGGCTTATGGCGGACCTGTAGAAGAATCGTTTTTGAGAGACAAGCTTCATTTGCCAGACTTTATCGTTAATCAGATGAATGTGGAAGGTGTATTCCATCATCCTGCTTTTCTATATGAATCCTTGTGGAGTCTTGTAGGTTTGGTGATCTTACTTGTACTGCGTCGGCAAAAGTTCCTGCGTGCTGGTGAGTTGTTCATGTCTTATTTTATCTGGTACTCGATCGGCCGTTTCTTTATCGAAGCGCTGCGTACTGATAGTTTAGGTTTCCAGGCTCCGCAATGGGTTGCCTCCATGGTTAATGGGTTATGGTCTCCGATGACAGCTATGGGCTTTGAGCAAGGATATCTTGATCCAGCCTACGGTAATGTAAGAATTTCGCAGCTGCTGGCAATTGGCATCATTATTGTTGCAATAGTCTTCATCGTTGTGAGAAGAACGACAGGCAAGGCAGATGTGCGGTACAGTGATCCGATTGTATCTTCCAAGGTTCCTTCAGAATCATCGGACGATATGGTGCATACAGGCCCGGTTGCAAGCAAAGAGGACACGGCAACGACAGTCTCGGCCAAAGAGGATCCAAAGCAAGCTGAAGAGAAAAAGGAGTAATGCAGCATGATTGACACGGTTTTGTTTGATCTGGATGGAACGATAATCGATACAAATGAGCTAATTATCAACTCTTTCCTTCATGTAATGAAAGATTTGCAAGTATCAACCCCGTGGACACGTGAGCAGATCATCCCGCATATGGGGGGGACACTGGAAAATCAGATGCGTACGTTCTCTGGGAAAGAGGATGTTGCGGAGTATGTCAAAGGATATCGAGCGTACAACGACGTTCATCATGATGCGATGGTTCAGCCATTTCCTCATGTGATTGAGGTCGTTGAAGCTCTTCATAAGGCAGGAATTGTAATGGGTGTGGTCACAACGAAAATTCGTCCATCCACTCTCAAGGTGCTGGAGCGTTTTGACCTGATGAAATATATGAAGTCGATTGTGACGGTTACCGATGTAACCAATCCCAAACCGCATGCTGAACCCGTCCTGAAAGCAATCGAAGAGTTGGGTGCAGATCCGTCCAAAACATTGATGGTGGGTGACAGTCCAGTGGATATTCAATCGGCTCAGAACGCAGGTGCTCTTTCGGCGGGCGTAGCTTGGTCGCTTAAGGGAGAGGCCGTATTGAACGACTATAACCCGGATTATATTCTGCACGACATGAAGGACTTGCTTACGCTGATTGAAACGGAACGTTCATGAGAAAAGTAACCCGCTATCCCGTAGAAGGTCATAACGCACTTTGGCATATCTACAAGACCGTGAGTCCGTGGAAAGGCATGCGTAACTTTATCTGGATTCAGTTGTCACGGTACTGCCCGATTCTATCGGTCAAGAACTGGATCTATCGCCGCATGCTGGGCATGAAGGTGGGTAAACATACGGCATTTGGGTTGATGGTTATGGTTGATGTGTTCTTCCCGGAAAAAATTACGGTGGGTGAAAATTCCGTGATTGGTTACAATACCACGATTCTGGCACACGAATATCTGATTAAAGAATACAGACTCGGAGAGGTTATTATCGGTGAAAATGTACTGATCGGTGCAAATTCAACCATCCTCCCGGGTGTAACCATTGGAGACGGTGCAGTTGTAGCTGCAGGAGCGGTGGTTCATAAGGATGTAGCTCCGGGGGCCTTTGTTGGGGGGAATCCACTTCGTGATCTGTCTAGCTCGAATGCTCCAGCAGAGGAGATGTTCATAAAGTCTGATGATCCTGATCCTGGAACATTGGAATAAGAAGACTCACAGAAGACTGGGACTCTTAGTGAAACAAAAACAGGAATACGAATGATTCCGTGAAAAGACCAAGGATATATCGGGAACAGATAAAGAAACATTTGAAAAAAGCAGGTTAACAATCGATACAAATTACCTGGATTCGTTTAGTCAAGGGTAGAGCAATAAGCTGCACGGACCGAAATAAGGAAGCTGCTGATGGCAGCTTTTTTCGTATACAAATAATCAGATTACTCGTCAGCAATGGCATCAAAATGAAGGATGTAATACACCATATCCCAAACGGGTCTAATGTTGACGATGGATGGCCATTCATGTTATCATATCCCATATCCTTTAGTTTGTTAGCACTTTACCATGTTAAAGAAAAGAGATGGAACTTAATTATATTGAAGCATAAATGAACACATATGAAACACTTTCTCAAGGCTGCTTGGCAGCAACTATAAGAATTCAGGTTACAAGATAGAATGGGGATTTACACTACATAAATCCTGTTGAAATAGAGCGTATACCAATCTTAAATTTCTGACTCGGGGTGAATAATACCAATGTCCAAACCAAAAGGCTTTGAAAAACCGACAGGTTTTCGTGACTATACACCACATGTGGTGACCAAGCTGCGAACGATTGAGAGGAATGTATTGGAATGCATGGAACGCTGGGGTTACCGTCAAATCATTACGCCAACGATTGAATACTACGATACGGTAGGTGTAGCGAGTTCTACATCGGATCGCAAGCTGTTTAAATTGTTGAACAGTCGCGGGACTACGCTGGTGCTTAGATCAGATCTGACAGCTCCGATTGCACGTGTGGTCTCTTCTCTATTGAAGGATGAGGAGCTTCCGCTGCGTCTGTCCTATCATGCAAATGTGTTTCGATCCATTGAAGAGGAGGCAGGACGTGAGGCGGAATTTTTCCAAACAGGTGTAGAGCTTGTCGGTGATGATTCACCAGAGGCAGATGCAGAAGTTGTAGCCCTTGCGATTGCTTCTTTGCAGGCAGCAGGTGTGTCTTCTTTCAAAATTGCGATGGGTCATATGGGATTCCTGAACGGATTGCTGGAAGAAGTCATCCCGGGTCAATTGGTACAACAGGAACAGCTAAAAGAAGGATTACTGGGACGAGATTATGTTGGTTATCGCCAATCCATCGAAGCATTGCATCTAGAACCGAAACTGAAGGAGCAGCTTGAAGCTATTTTGCGTCTGCGTGGAGGTAAAGAGGTATGTACACACGCAGCAGAGCTGAGTTCGAGTACTGAAGCAGCACAATCGATTGCACATCTGTGTGCGGTATTTGAAGTGTTGGAGGCGTACGGGGTATCTGAGCATGTGCTGATTGATCTGACGATGATTGGTGATTTCTCCTATTATACAGGCATGACGTTTGAAGGGTATGCGGCAGAGCTCGGATCACCGGTATGCAGCGGTGGACGATATGACAATCTGTTACAGCAGTTTGGCCGTTCATTACCGGCTACAGGGTTTGCCCTCAAAACGAACCGGATTATTGATGGTGTTCATGGAATTACAATAGAAGAGAAGAAGCCTGTACGTATTCAATATACGTCGGAATGTCGGGCTGAAGCTCTAACGGAAGCGGCCAGACTACGCAGCATTGGTCAAAATGTAGTAACGTTTCTCCTTCCTAAAGATGGGGCAGAGACAAGTATAACAACTGGTAATGGTCCAGTAAGCAGCACTTCAATCCAGGCAGAGCAGGTTATTACGTACAGATCTAAAAATGTAGGGGGACGCTGAGATGTCGGAGATTTTGAAGGTAGCCATGCCGAAGGGCCGAATCTATAAGAAAGCCTCCAAACTGTTCCGTGAAGCAGGGCTTGATATTCCTGTAGATGTGGACGATACGCGCAAATTGGTGATTGAAGTGCCGGAAGCCGGGATGGAGTTCATCATGGCAAAACCCGTGGATGTTCCAACGTATGTGGAGTATGGGGTAGCGGATATCGGCATTGTGGGCAAAGATGTTCTGCTTGAGGAAAATCGGGACGTGTACGAATTGTTGAACCTGGGAATTGCACAGTGCCGCATGTCTGTTATTGGACTACCGGACTGGACTCCTGGCATTCAGCAGCGGGTGGCAACAAAGTATCCGAGAATTGCTTCCCAATATTTCCGCGAGCAGGGACAACAGGTGGAAGTGATCAAGCTGAATGGTTCCATCGAGCTGGCGCCGCTGATCGGTCTGGCTGATCGAATTGTCGATCTGGTGGAGACAGGTCAGACATTACGTGAGAATGGTCTCGTTGAGATGACGGAGATTCTGGATATCACGAGCCGCCTTATCGCCAATCGGGTAAGTTATCGGATGAAGAACGCGCGGATTCAGGCATTATGCGATGCTCTCCAACAGGTCATTCCAGCCTCGAATGAGGTATCGGCAGGAACTTTCCGAGGGTGAGTGGAGCAGGCAAGATGTATTGGAAGTAACTAATCGATGAATGATGATCGACGTCGGTAGAATAGGACGTTGGATAAAATAGAATTCAGGCTTATCACTAGAAGTATGGCAGGCACTACAGGGACAGGGAGGATGTACGAATGAAAATTGTACCTGCACGTGAATTTAATCTGAAGCGGGAAGTGGAGTACGGTACACCGGAGCAAAATGAAACGGTACGGCGCATTGTCAACGACATTCGCCGGGAAGGCGATGCGGCACTGCTGCGATATACAGAGCAGCTGGACCGCACGAAGCTAACGGCCGCGGAGCTGCGCGTGCCGCAGGAAGAGCTGCAGGCGGCTTATGCAGCCGTGGAGCCTTCCTTCGTGACGGCGATCCGGCAAGCCGCCGCGAACATTCGTGCGTTTCATGAGAAGCAGAAACGCAACTCCTGGATGGATTGGCAGCCGGACGGCAGTCTGCTGGGCCAGGTAATCCGACCGCTGAAACGGGTCGGCGTGTATGTACCTGGCGGCAAAGCAGCGTACCCTTCGTCGGTGCTGATGAATGTGATTCCGGCACAGGTGGCTGGCGTGCCGGAGATTGTTTTGGTGACGCCGCCGTCCACGAACGGCGGAGAAGGCATTAACCCGTACATTCTCGTGGCTGCTGCGGAAGCAGGCGTGAGCGAGATGTATCGGGTTGGCGGCGCTCAGGCAATCGCCGCCCTTGCTTACGGCACGGAGAGCATTGCCCAGGTCGACAAGATCTGTGGACCGGGCAATATTTACGTGGCGCTCGCGAAGCGCGAGGTGTACGGCGCCGTCGATATCGACAGTATCGCCGGGCCGAGTGAGATTGTGGTGCTCGCCGATGATACGGCGAACCCGGTGTATGTCGCCGCCGACCTGTTGTCGCAGGCGGAACATGACGAGATGGCATCGGCCATTCTCGTCACGAACTCGGCCGTGCTGGCTGAAGCCGTGCAGGCCGAAGTGCGGCAGCAGCTGGACGTGCTGCCGCGGCGTGATATCGCTGCTGCTTCCGTGGAGCAGTATGGCGCGATTATTGTGGTCGATTCCATCGATGAGGGAATCGACGTGGTGAACCGGCTCGCACCGGAGCATCTGGAGATCATGGTGCAGGAGCCCATGGCTTACGCTGGCCGGATTGAGAATGCCGGAGCGATCTTCCTCGGCCCGTATAGCTCGGAGCCGGTAGGGGATTATTTTGCGGGACCGAATCACATTATTCCGACAAACGGCACAGCCCGATTCAGTTCACCTGTGGACGTGGATGATTTTATCAAAAAATCGAGTTTGATCTATTACAGCAAGGAAGCATTGCTTCAAAATGGAGCGGCTATTATAGAGCTGGCCCGGCATGAAGGGCTCGAAGGACACGCCCGTGCAATCGCTGTACGGCTAGAACAGGAAGGAAAGGCGGAATCGGATAATGGATAAGCAGAATAATGGTTTGGACCTTCAGAACAAGGGTGCTGTACGTCAGGCAGAGGTAGATCGCAAAACAAATGAAACGGACATTCAGCTTACTTTTGCCGTAGATGGAACGGGGCAATCTGAAATTGAAACAGACGTACCTTTCCTGAATCATATGTTGGATCTGTTCACGAAGCATGGACAATTCGACCTGAACGTACAGGCACGCGGCGATGTTGATATTGATGATCACCATACGGTGGAGGATATCGGGATCTGTCTGGGACAGACTCTTCGTGAAGCATTGGGAGACAAACGGGGCATCAAACGTTATGCGAGTGTTTTTGTACCGATGGACGAGGCTCTCGCTCAGGTAGTCATCGATGTCAGCAACCGTCCTCACTTTGAGTACCGTGCACAATATCCTTCTCAGCAAGTGGGCAGCTTCTCGACCGAGCTGGTACATGAGTTCCTGTGGAAACTGGCGCTGGAAGCGCGCATTACCTTGCACGTTATCGTGCACTACGGACAAAATACACACCACATGATTGAGGCGATCTTCAAAGCACTGGGACGTGCACTGGATGAGGCAACAACGATTGATCCACGTGTAACAGGTGTGCCTTCCACGAAGGGAGTGCTGTAGACGATGGCGATTGCAATTGTCGATTACGGTATGGGGAACCTGCACAGCGTCGGCAAAGCGGTCGAACGTCTTGGCTACGAAGCGCTGGTCACAGGTGACCGGGATGCGATTCTTGGTGCAGATGGTGTGATTCTGCCGGGTGTAGGTGCATTTGGCGATGCCATGGTTCACTTGCGAGACAGTGAATTGGATGCTGTGGTGAAGGAAGCAGCAGCAGGACCAACACCGCTGCTCGGGATCTGTCTGGGCATGCAGCTGTTGTTCAGCTCAAGTGAGGAGCATGGTGAGCATGAAGGATTGAATATTTTGCCGGGAAAAGTCGTGCGATTCGCACCGGGAGAATTAAAGGTTCCGCATATGGGCTGGAATCGATTGCAGTTCCTGCATCCGGAAAACCCGCTATTCGCGGGGCTTGAGGCAAGTCATGTCTATTTTGTCCATTCATACCATGCACGTACGGAAGTAGAGAGTGATCTATTGGCAGTAACGGATTATGGACATCCGGTTACGGCGATTGTTGGCAGAGGCTCCAATTTCGGTATGCAGTTCCACCCGGAGAAGAGCGGAGAGCTGGGTATGAAGCTGCTTGGAAACTTCCTGGCATTGACTGGACCGAAGGCGTAATCATAATTCGGGATCATATGAATTTTTAATTTCATCCTTATAAAATAATACGTATCTAAACTTATATAAAATCTAATCTATATAAATTGAACTAAACATTTACACGATAGCGGAGAGGACAGAAAAAACCTGAAGAAGCGGAGCTAAAAGTTTTCTGAAAGAAAGCTGCATCGGAAGCATACGCTACGCCTTTATCCCCGGATTTTCCCCTTTGAAAAAGGGAATCAAAAAATCTGGGGATAACAGCGATCGGAAGGTTGTTCTGACATCGGAGTGGCAAGTGTAAATATTCTCTAGTTTCAATTTATATAGAGCACAAATATGAATATATTCAGGAGGCCTTGTATGTCATCTTTTATCATATATCCGGCAATTGATATCCGGGACGGCAAATGTGTAAGACTGGTGCAGGGAGACTACAATCAGGAGACGGTATATAACGATGACCCGGTTCAAGTTGCTCTTTCCTGGGAGAAGCAAGGTGGTACATACGTTCATCTGGTCGATCTGGACGGTGCAAAAGCAGGACATCCCGTGAATGATGAGCTGATCGGGCGTATTGCTTCGGCTGTGGACGTGCCTGTTCAGGTCGGTGGTGGTCTTCGTACAGTGGCTGATGTAGAATGCTTGCTGGGTCTCGGCGTGAGCCGCCTTATTATCGGAACAGCTGCGATTGAAGATCGTGCTTTTACAGAAGAAGTACTGGGACGGTATGGCGACAAAGTTGCCATTGGTATCGATGCACGTAACGGCTATGTGGCGACGCGTGGCTGGCTTGAAACCTCGGAAGTTCAGGCTGAGGTACTCGCGAAGGAGCTGGCGGCCTTCGGTGCAGAAACCTTTATCTTCACGGACATCTCCCGTGATGGCATGATGCAGGGTCCTAACGTGGAAGCAATCGTGTCTCTTGCTAAGGCGAGTGGCCGTACGGTGATTGCTTCCGGGGGAGTTAGTGTCATGGATGATCTGCTTCGTTTGAGCAAACATGCGGAAGATGGTGTCGGCGGAGCAATCGTAGGAAAAGCGCTGTATACTGGCAGTATTGATCTGTCCGAAGCGGTTCGTGCGGTAAATAAATAATAGCAATCCTATATAGGCTCAAATAAACATTTGCACGATAACGGAGAGGACAGAAATAACCTGAAGAAGTGAAACGTTCGCCTGAAAGCTTTCTGAAAGAAAGCTGCATCGGAAGCATACGCTATCCCCGGATTTTCCCTTTAAAAAAAGGATCAAAAAAACTGGGGATAACAGTGATCGTTAGGTTGTTCTGTCATCGGAGTGGCTAGTGTAAATATTCTAAGTTGAACTTATACAGGTATACGATCATCAGGAGAGAGGAAGAGGAGCATGCTGGCAAAAAGAATCATTCCTTGTCTGGACGTGAAGGACGGCCGGGTTGTCAAAGGCGTTAACTTTGTCAATCTCCGCGATGCGGGTGATCCGGTGGAGCTGGCGGCGCTGTATGACCGCGAGGGTGCGGACGAACTGGTGTTTCTCGATATCTCCGCTTCGGTGGAGGGCCGCGAAACGATGGAAGAAGTGGTGCGGCAGACCGCAGGCGAGATCGCCATTCCTTTTACCGTAGGTGGGGGAATCTCCAAAGTGGAAGATATGAAGCGCATTTTGCGTGCAGGAGCGGACAAGATTGCGGTAAATACGGCAGCTGTGCTTAATCCTCAGCTGATTGCAGACGGAGCACGCCGCTTTGGTTCGCAGTGTATCGTCGTTGCAGTAGACGCCAAGTATAATGAGGCTTGGGGCGAATGGGAAGTGTATACGCATGGTGGACGTAAACCTTCAGGGATCAAGGCGTTGGAGTGGGTTAAACAGGCAGAAAATTTAGGTGCTGGTGAAATTCTGCTGACAAGCATGGACGCGGACGGAACGAAGGACGGATTCGATCTGAAACTGACCGCAGCGGTATCCGAATCGGTACGTATTCCGGTGATCGCCTCGGGTGGTGCGGGTAAGGAATCCCACTTCTATGATGTGTTCACGACAGGCAAAGCGGACGCAGGACTAGCGGCAACGATATTCCATTACAAAGAAATCGCCGTTCCGGCGTTAAAACAACATTTGAGAGAGCAAGGGGTGGAGATTCGTGACTAACGTAAACAATGAGATCAAGGAGCAGTTATCTTTGGAGCAGGTTGTAGAACACATTCGCTGGAGCGATGGTTTGGTACCTGCCATTGTGCAGGATGCAGAGACACGCCAAGTTCTGATGATGGCTTATATGAATCGGGAATCCTTGAAATTGTCGCTGGAATCGGGTGAAACGTGGTTCTGGTCACGCTCGCGCCAAAAGCTGTGGCACAAAGGGGCAACCTCAGGCAATGTGCAGACAATCACTTCCTTGAAATACGATTGTGATGGTGACACCTTGCTGGTTGAAGTGAAGCCGAACGGACCTGCTTGCCATACCGGAGCGGTGACATGTTTCCATAATGAAATCGTGGGCTTGCCAGAGCACTCCGCAGACCTGACTTCAGGTGGTTCTAGTGCAACTGCTGAAAGTGCTAGCTCCGATAGTCGTTTTGAAGTACTGGCTGAACTGGAATCGGTTATTGCAGAGCGTGAACGCGAGCGTCCGGAAGGCGCATATACGACGTATCTGTTTGATAAAGGCGTGGATAAGATTCTGAAAAAAATCGGTGAAGAAGCGTCCGAGACGATCATTGCTGCCAAAAATAAAGACAATGACGAGCTTCGTCTGGAGGTCAGTGACCTGATGTACCACCTGCTCGTTCTGCTGCAAGAACGCAAGCTGCCGCTGGATGACATCATGTCAGAGCTGAGCCGTCGCCACGAGCGGCCTCGCCGCGATTAGGAGGCGAGCCTGTGCTTATAGACTATCATACACACCATGAGCGGTGTGGTCATGCGGTTGGCAAGCTGGAGGCTTATGTGCAGCGCGGGGTAGAGATTGGGCTGTCACAGATTGGGCTGTCGGATCACATGCCTTTGCTGCACGTAGACCCTGCTCACTATTATCCTGAGATGGCAATGCCCATGGACGAGCTGCCGCGTTATGTGGAAGAGTGTTTTTCTCTGAAAGAGCGGTATCGTGGTCAGATCGATGTACGTGTCGGTCTGGAAGGCGACTATATTGAAGGCTGGGAGACCGAAATTCGGGCCATTATTGAGAGGTACCCCTGGGACTATGTGATTGGGTCGGTTCATTTTCTCGGTGAATGGGACATTACGGATTTTCGCCAGACCCATCATTGGGAAGGCAAAGACGTACTGGGAGTCTATCGTCAGTACTACGATGCTGTGAGCAAAGCAGCAGCGACGGGAATGTACGATATTATGGGTCATACGGATGTCATCAAACGCTTTGGCTTCACTCCGGCACCAGAGCAGACGGAAGAGCGTATAGCCCTGGAAAATGCAGCGTTACAATCTATCGCAAAAAGCGGCTGTGCCATGGAGCTTAATGCATCAGGATTATCGAAGCCCTGCGCAGAGATGTTCCCTGGTCGTCGGATGTTAACGGAGGCCATTCAATTGGGGATTCCACTGACGCTTGGTTCCGATGCACATGATCCACTGAAGCTGGGCGATTACCTGCCAGAAGCCGAGGCGCTCTTGCGTGAGCTGGGCTGTACGGAGGTAGCTGTTTTTGAAGGCCGACAGCGCTCGTTCCTTTCTTTAAATGTATAAGGCAGTGGAGTATAATGAGGGTAGGAAATAACCTTTTTAGAGGTAGTTCAAAAGGTACTGAAAATCGGTTTTTTTGAACATTCACTTTTAGACTAATAAGGGATTATATAGGGACTTCAACCCTCGGGAGGGCATTATGCAGCATTCGTTACGTATTTTTTCCGGTTCATCGAACCCTAAGCTGGCAGAACAGGTATGCGACAAGCTGGGTGTACAACTAGGCAAGATCAAACTGTCCCGGTTCAAGAGCGGAGAAATATACGTTCACTACGAAGAGACGATCCGCAACTGTGATGTGTTTCTGGTACAATCATTATCTCATCCGATCAATGAGTTGTTTGTTGAACTGCTCGTCATGATCGATGCTGCCAAAAGGGCTTCTGCCCGTACGGTAAATATTATTGTCCCCTACTACGGATATGCCCGTCAAGAACGCAAGTCTGCTCCTCGTGAGCCGATTTCAGCCAAGATGGTTGCGGATGTGTTAACTACCGCCGGAGCAAACCGGGTAGTAACCATTGATCTGCATGCAGCAGCAATTCAGGGATTCTTCAATATTCCAGTGGACCATATGACATCATTGGACCTTATTAGTGATTATTTGCTGAGTAAAGGGATTGAAAATCCAGTGGTTGTCTCCCCTGATGCGGGACGAGCATCGATGGCGGAGAAACTGGCGAATCGTCTGGATTCCCCTTTTGCCATTATGATCAAGAAACGGCCAAGTCACAACGAATCGATCATTACGCACGTCATTGGGGATGTTGAGGGTCGAACCCCGATCATTATTGAGGACCTGATTGATACCGGGACGACAATTCTCAATGTTGTTGAAGGGTTGAAGGAGCGAGGCTCCAAAAACGTATATGTATGCGCAACACATGGTCTGTTCTCGGATGGAGCGTTAAGTAAGCTCAATCATCCGTCTATAGCCGAGGTGGTGGTCACAGACTCCATCGCGCTACCTGACGATCATCCTGAATGCTTCAAAGTGTTGCCGGTAGCTCCAATGCTTGCACGTGCTATTCGCATTATTGTGGATGGCGGGTCTATGGCTACACTTTTCAAAGATTCAGGGATTTAATCATGAAGCACAGACTTGTGCGAATCCGGGTTAACTGTGCCGTGTTTGAGTAGTTTGCTGCTCAGCACGGTTTTTTGTTTTTATGATAATGAATGAGGGTAGAGAGCGGGATGAGCTAAGGAGAAGGAGACAATTGATTCCTGCCTTACTGCCTGGAGGCATGTGCTATAATAACTTAAACTTGATTTTATGGCTGCGTGTATGGGAGAATCCAATTTCAGAGATGTAACTGATGTGATGAACAGTAGAACCACGGCTATTATACAACGGTGTCGTGGAGTGAGGAGTGGGGTCTATTGTCCCGGACTTGGTATTATCGTTTACTGTTTTCTTATTTTCCTATTTTCTTTCTTACCATGACCGTACTCATTTTTATCGCTTTTGTTTTCATTAATGACGTCTCCAGGGAAGAAACAAGGAAAGCAGACCGCATCTCCTCCAGCTATTTGGTGGATAGTCTGGACCGGACGATCCGGGATATTGAGCTTTCAGTGACGGAAGCAGTGCAGAGTGAACAAGCCTATAAGTATTATTTTAATAACCAGCATCAGATGGGCAAAGAGACCATATATAGCATTGCACAAAGCTTGCGTGAGCTAACGAATTCCAACCCTTGGATTCAATCGATTTATTTGTATGACAAGAAAAATGAAAGCGTTTTAACATCGAGCGGTTCCAAGGATGTAGACAGCTTTTCAGACAAGGCATGGATCGACCGGATCAAGTCCGGTTCGCTTACTCCAGGCTGGCAGCCTGTCAGGGAATACGATGCAGGCGTTAATCAGCGCACGCCTATTCGGGTATTGACGGTGGATAAGGATATGCCCCTGCCATTCGGCTCTGATGGGGCGCTTGTCATTAATATCAAGATGAGCAGCATCGAGCAGAGTATTGATAGTATGGTCAATGGACAGCTTTCATTCATGCGTATTCTTGACCGTGACGGTCAGGTTGTATACGATGCGCATTCAGATCGCGAAGGTGCGGCAGAAGGACAAGAGCTGAACACCCTTTCGCTGGAAAGATTGGGTTGGACAATCTCCAGTGGGATCAAGGAGGGCAACCTTTATGGTTGGGTTTCCGTGGTCTCCTATGTGTGGGTGATCATTGCGATTGTGACAGTTATCATTGCGATTGTCTATATCATCTATATCACCCGCCGCAACTATAAACCCATTCAAATCATTATGAACCGGATAGAGGCACACCAGATTCGGGCACTGGAACAGTCAGGCTCTCGTACCGATGAGATGAAACTAATCGATGGTGTGTTGGAAAATCTGATCAACCACATGATGGATTCGGATAAGAAAAGCAGAGAAAACGTGCTGCTGCAGCGCAGCAAACTGTTTAACGATCTGCTGAATGGAGAAAATCTGGATCATGCGGTAGAACGATTAAAGGACCTCTCCCCGTTAACTGGTATGGATACTTCGTCATGCTTCGCTGTTGTGGTGGGCGAAATCAACCGTTATGAAAAGGGGTTCCAGGAACAGTTTACAAGAGGTGAGCAGAACACGCTTAAATTTGCGCTAATGAACGTTCTGCAAGAGCTCTCACGCAATGCGGGTATGCAATGCTGGACGGAATGGGTCAGCTCGGATCAGATTGCGATTCTTTTCTTGTCCACAGATAGTAGCCCAGATATGACGGAGCAGATTCGCCTGGTTGCAGAGGAATGCCGATCCTGGGTTGAGCAGAATCTGCGTATATCATTGAGTTTCGGTATCGGACCGATCGCAGAGGGCATCAAGGCCATTCGGGAATCATACGCGGCGGCTGAGACTGTGATGCACCGCAGATTGCTGAGGGATGGGGATGTTGCTCTGGCCGGATACGGAGAAAACCAGCAGCAGCTGCTTGATACCTATACCTATTTGCAGATGATAGCTGATTTTGTTAAAAGGTTTCGGATGTCGAGCAGTCAGTGGCGTGATCAGCTGGAGGAGATTTTCGCGGCTTTCGAACGTGATAAGCTGCCAGATGATGAGATTCACTCCTTGATTCAAGCGATGCTGCAGATGCTCAGCCGGGAAGTAGCGGTCATGTCCGAACAACTGCAGGAGAAATTATCGGAGGAAAACATTAACAAGTGGTTGATGCTGATAAAAGAAGCGGAGACACTTAAAGGTGTCAAAGACATTCTTTTTGATGACCTGACGGACCTGTTCAGAACTTATGTGTCAGTAACGGAAACCAAGAGCTATAAAGCGATGGTCAATGAAATGAAAAACTATATCGAAGAACAGTTTGCCAATCCTGATCTTTCACTGAAGCATCTGAGCGATCGATTCCAGATTACCGGCAAACATGCGAGCTATTTGTTCAAGACAGAATTCAATATGAAGTTTGTAGACTTCCTTACAGAATTGCGGATGAAGGAAACGGAACGTCTACTACAGAAGACAGATCTTTCATTGCAGGACATTGCCCTGAAGGTGGGGTATGCCAATGGAATTACCTTGGGACGTGTATTCAAACGGGTTGCGGGTATTACACCTGGAGACTATCGCCGTATGAAACGTGAACATCGCGACAACGAGTCGTAAACACAGACTTAAGAGGTTACATTATGGCAAGCAATCGGGTGGAATTCATGCGTACTTCTCTCAGGAGAAGACGTGTAGAAGTCCACCTTTTTGCTGTGGGTATAAACCATTAATTCCGCTTGAGGACTGTGCTTATGCAAGAACCCCCTGATTTATGCCTGTTTTTGCCCCTTTTACGAATATAGGCAGTGTATGAAAATGGTTTATTGTATCTGATTACAGTTGAACCGGAGAGGGGAACGATTGAGTAACGACGACAGCAGGCACCGCGGGCATTAACAGAGCAGCGAAGAATATAGTCAGTCTGCGAAAATCGTCACAGAAGATAAACTATTATCCTTATGTAAGCGTTTACGAAACGAGTTTATTGCAAGGATGCGCAAAGATGTGGAATACTCTGGGCAAGCTTTAAACATTCACGCATAGCCAAAGGGGATGACAAAATGACAAGAAAAGCAACCAAGGGGAGTCTCAAGAAATGGATGGGTTTGGCGCTTACGATGGTAATGGGCGTTTCACTACTTGCGGGGTGCTCGTCTGCATCAGATCAAGAATCAGCAGAAGGTGGCGCATCAGGCAGTGGTGAGCGCGTTACCTTAAAGGTGGAGATTTTCGATCGTGGTAACAGCCCTTCGCCTTACACCATTACGAACAACTATCTATCTAAAATGATTCAAGAGAAGTTCGGCGACCCCAACAACATTGATGTGCAGTTTGTACCCGTTCAGCGTTCAGAGGAAGTCACCAAGCTGAATGTCCTGATGGCGAGCAATACAGATGTCCCCGATATTGTCTTTGTCTATGACTCCAGCGTGTTTTACCGCTATGCCCAGCAGGGCGGACTGACGGATGTTGGTGAACTGATTGATCAGTATGGACCAAATCTGAAGAAGTTCCTGGGTGAAGATACATTGAAATTCGGGCAAGTGGAAGGGCAACAGTTCGCCGTCCCGGGTAAACGTGCAATCACAGGCAGATATAGCTCTTATATTCGTCAGGATTGGCTTGATAAGCTGGGATTGCCGGTGCCGAAAACCACAGATGAACTTTATACCACTTTGAAAGCGTTTAAAGAGAAGGATCCTGGCGGGCTTGGCAGCAAAAACATCCCAATGGGTATGGCGCTTGCACCGGCTCAGTTCGAGACACTGATCTATTCGTTTATTAAGCCGGTAAGTGGAGATCTGACTTATGGCCAACGTTATGAATTGCCTTTGCATGAAGGCTTCAAAGACTCGATGAAATTTCTGAACAAGCTCTACAATGAAGGACTGATCAGCAAAGACTTCAGTTTGGATGAAGATAAAACACAGTTAGGTAAGGACATACAGAATGGTAACGTAGGTTATTGGTCTGAAGATGTCGATGCCATGTTCTACGGAGACGGTACACTGGATAACTTGCGCAAAAATGTGGACGGCAGCGAGGTACTGCCGGTTGATGTATACACGAATCCGAATGCAGATAACAAACACATCAAGTCCCGCTACGGAACAAACGGAATGTATATTATGATTCCGAAGAGCAGCAAACGTTCTGTAGAAGCCATTAAATATTTGGACTGGATGGCCTCCGGCAACAACCTGATCGATATCTACAGCGGTGTGGAAGGGGAGAACTATGATCTGGTAGATGGCATTCCGGTTGTGAAGGACGATGCATCCCAGGAAGCGAAGGATCGTTTGTTCAACGCAGGGGATACAGCGATTATTTCGAACGGTAAAAATATTGGCGATCAGGCAACGAATGAAAAAGCATGGATTCTGGGCTTTCCGAAAAACAATCAGGATTTGTTAAAACAGTCGATTGATATTGCCAACACAGACACGGTGGGACCCATCATCTTTGACAAACCGATTGAGGCGGAGATGAAGTACAGTACAGCGCTCAAAGACAAGCTGAACGTCATCATTGTTAAAACAGCGATGGCGAAGCCAGAAGAATTCGACGCGGTATATGAACGGGAAATGAATGATTTCATGTCCCTGGGCGGCACAGAGCTGAAGAAAGAGCTTGAAGAAGCCTTAAAGTAACTTACTGCAAAGTAAACCATCTTATTCTTTCATGATTTGCGACAGATAACCCATACAACTGCTTAACTTTGAAAGAAACGTGTGCCGCCGGGTTGGCGGCACTGCCGTTTCTTTGCTGATAGGAGGAAACCGACATGACCTTCACATACTTGAAAAGGTATTGGCAATTGTACGCACTGATTTCCTTGCCTCTCATTTACTTTTTGATTTTTCGTTATGGACCGATGTACGGTGTGCAGATCGCCTTTAAAGACTTCAACCTGTTTCAGGGTATCAGCGGCAGTGAGTGGATCGGTTTCGATGCGTTTCGTGAGGTATTTGGGATGCGAGACTTCTACACCACATTACGTAATACCTTTATGCTGAATTTTCTTGATCTGATCGTTTCGTTTCCTGCTCCAATCATACTCGCCATTATGCTCTATGAAGTTCGATTTAAGTGGTTCAAAAAAATATCGCAGACGATTCTGTACATTCCTCACTTTATCTCGTGGGTCATCATCGGGGGGATTGTATACCAATTGTTCGGCAATCAATCCGGTATGGTTAACGGAGTACTGGAGAGCATAGGCTTAAATCCGATACCATTTTTGACAGAGAAAAATCCCTGGCTTGTTACGTATCTGTTCACAGGTGTCTGGCAAAGTGCAGGATGGGGAACCATTTTATATCTGGCCGCATTAACCGGCGTGAACAGGGAACTGTTTGAAGCGGCTGAGATTGATGGCGCAACGCGGCTGAAGAGAATCTGGCATATCACGCTGCCAAGTATCAAACCAACCATTGTCACCTTACTTATTCTTAATCTTGGACATATGGTCAGCATCGGTTTTGATCGTCCTTATATTATCGGTAACACGGCCGTTCGTGAATATTCGGATGTACTTAGTACCTTTGTATACAGGGTCGGTCTTGAATCAGGACAGTACACGCTCGCAACCGTTGTTGGGTTGTTCCAGGCTGTTGTGGGACTGATCTTCGTACTCGGCTCCAACTATATTTCGAAGAAGGCAACCGGTGAAGGTATTTTGTAGATGCTCAAAAAATGAAAGATACGCCAATCGGCTTATTTGTATAGACCATCAGTAAAGGAGTTGTGCGCAGATGAGTGAACGCACCTCGAACCGGATTTTTGATATCGTTAATATCTCCTTTATCACCCTGTTTGTTATATTCTGTCTGGCTCCATTTCTGCACACGATTGCGATATCGCTCAGCTCAAACCGGGCAATTACATCAGGTGAAGTGACCATATTCCCCAAAGGGTTCAATTGGGATGCGTATATTCAGGTGTTTTCTGATCAGTCGATGATCTATTCACTGGGTTATACGACTCTTCTTACGATCGTCACTACAGTGCTGTGCATGATGTTCACGCTCGCTGCGGCTTATCCGTTGACCAAGAAAAAATTGAAAGGTCGCAAGCTCTTCATGTATGTGATCATCATTACGATGTTCTTCAGCGGCGGGATCATTCCCGAGTACTTGCTCATTCGTGACCTGCACTTGCTCAATTCGGTTTGGGCACTGATTCTGCCGGGTCTCGTAAGTCCGTTTAACCTGATTATCCTGATATCGTTCTTCAGGGGCATACCGGAAAGTCTGGAGGAATCGGCAGAGATTGATGGTAGCTCACATATTCACACGCTCTTTAAAATCATCTTGCCCTTATCCATGCCTGTGCTGGCTACTTTGGCCCTTTTCTATGCGGTTGGACGATGGAATGGATTTCAGGATTCCCTGATGTACATCAATGATCCGAAGCTGTACCCACTACAGCTGAAGCTCTTCCAGATGGTACAGAATAACATGGTTAGCGAGCTTACACAGATGGAGGGGGCGAACCGTACACCTTTAACTCCGGAAAGTCTCAAGGCCGCCACTGTTGTCTTCGCAACCGTACCGATTCTGCTTGTCTATCCATGGCTGCAAAAATATTTTGTTAGCGGTGCCATGCTTGGGGCAGTCAAGGGTTGATGTATACGAAACCTGTTATATTGTCGGCAAGATGAACTGCCATGTACAGGATCTGCTTGTATTCCGGCCGAATCAGGAAGGGCAACCGCAGGTCGTTGGCACATCGGCAAATGCATTCGTTTGGAGGGAATACACATGTACAGGCAACTGGTGGACAGCAATGACAAAGCAGTGCAAAGGGGGATATCCCGACAGGAAATTGACCCGGAAAGCCGTTATTATGGAGGAACGATTGATCCCTCTACAGGCATTGCCTGGGTTAACCACACGACCGGAACACCTACGGATATGTGTTACTGGGGAGCGGCAATCGCCAATCCCGATTCGATCTTTTATCGGGATGAAGATCTGTTAAATCGTCTGCAGCTTGCATCGGAGTACGTACTCCGCAATCAACATGGAGATGGCTCCATCTCCCCCGGTTGGACCAATTCCCATTCTCCGCCGGATACCGCATTTCTTGTCGTGGGATATTCCCAGTTATATCAACTGCTTCAGCAGCAGGACTGGGAGCCATTGCAGCCTGTACTGGCCAATATGCGCTTGTTTCTGGAACGAACTGTTCCAGTCTTGCTGACTGGAGGCTGTCATACGCCGAATCATCGCTGGGTGCTATGCGCGGCGCTCGGTTTCCTGCATCAATTGTTTGACTTGGAGGAAGCTGTGCAGCGTGCAGAGCAATGGCTGGCTGAAGGGATGGATATTACGCCTGATGGGGAGTGGACGGAACGAAGCAACGGAATCTACAGCGCGGTTAGCGACATCATGCTGATTCATGCGGCACGGCTGTTGAACCGTCCCGAATTGCTGGACCCGGTGAGACTCAATCTTCGTATGATGGTGTATCTTGTACATCCAACAGGTGAGGTGGTTACGGATTACTCAGGTCGCCAGGATTTGGGGAGCGTACATGATTTATCACCGTATTACTTGCCGTATGCCATTTTGGCTCGGTTGGACGGTGATCCGATCTTTGCCGGCATGGCCGATTGGGCTGGAGAAATGTTAACAGATCCCGGCGTCTGCTCGGTCAATGCGCTCGTCCGGATGCTGCTGGAGCCTGAGCTTCAGCAGCAGGCAGGTAAGACACACGAACAGCTGCCTGAGCGGTACGAGATCATACTGAACGAACGATTTGTGCGGGAGGACTATTTACAGCGAATGGATTCGGCAGGACATCATGGACGCATCTCACACAGCCGGTTGCATACGGACTTCGGCGCACCTGTAGCACGTATTCGTTCCGGTAATACAAGTGCGACTGTAATGACCGAGGTGCCTTCATTCTTTGCCCTTCGTCATGGTGCGGTACGTCTGCTGGCCGTTCAGTTGGCTTCCTATTTTAATCCAGGATATGTGCCGATGCAGCACATGTCTCGATTGCCAGCAGGTTACCGCCTGACGGGCGAACAGAAGAAAGGCTATTACGGTCCGATTCCGGATAGCCAACTGCCTGAGACGGCGAGAACAGACATCAGTCCGTGGTATTTGTTGCCCCATCAGAGTCGAGCGCTCACCCATGAGCAGACATTCCTTGTACAGACGGAAGTACTACGAACGGAAAATGGCTGGACACTAAAACTGGCAGGAGATCAGCCAGAGCAGATTATGGTGCAGCTGTCTTTTGTGTTCGGAAGCGAGGGCGAGCTTTCCCAGGGGGAATTGCTTGAGACGGATGAAGGCCATTATCTGTGGAAGAGCGGCACATTGCGTTATTCCTGTGGAGATGACTGGATTGAGCTGACCGGAGGCGAGGTGGGGCATTTGGCAGCAACCGTACGTGAAGCAAAGCTGCCTAATAATTGTAAGGTTGTGCTGGTTAACTTTATGACCCCTTTCCACAAGACGGTTCATATCACTCTATCGCCATCCATGGCGTTGAAGCTGTAATTCTGATGAATCTCTTTATACGAAAGAGTACAAGAAGCAAAAAGATGACATTTCATTCGAAAGGGATGAGAAGTGTCATCTTTTTGCGCATTTTTGGCATAAACGACATGAAACTACATCTTGAGAAGTGGGCCTTAAGATGTGGTATACTGGAGAGTATGAATGAAAGCAAAGAGGAGGTGCCTTGGAAGATGAAGGGCAAGCTACTGCGGGCTGAGGGACACCTTGCCAATGTTATACCGATTCACTTGGATGCTTCTTTCTTTTTTGAGAGAGCTGTCCGCTCGCTGGACCGTAATCACGTCGACAAGGCATTAAAATATTTTCGTAAAGCTGTTGAATATGAACCGGAAAATCCGGTGAATCATTGTAATATGGCGGGTATATTATCAGAGAAGGGGGATTACGAGGCTTCCAATGCCGTTCTTGCACATGTGCTCGACGTGGTAGATCCGTCCATGACGGAATGTTATTTCTACATGGCGAACAATTATGCGAATATGGATCGGTTTGAAGAAGCTGAGCAAGCGCTTGTTACGTATTTGGAGGAGGATACCCAAGGTCAGTTTATGACGGAAGCCGAAGAGATGATGGAGCTTCTGTATTACGAGCTGGATCGACCAGCCAAATTGAACCGGATCAAATCACGTAAAGGTGTCGTTGAGCACGATCAGGCGCGGGAATTGTTGGAACAAGGGAAGTTTGCACAGGCGGCTGAGCTGCTGGAAGGCATGTCACCCGATTACCCTGATTATTTGGCTGCTCGCAACAACTTGGCGCTTGCCTATTATTATATGGGGCTGTTCCCCAAAGCAAAAGAGACGATTGCCGAGGTGCTGGAGCAGGAGCCTGGTAATCTGCATGCGCTATGTAATCTCGCGATCTTTCATCAGAACGAGAATCGAGTCGACCAAGTGCTGCTTCTGATCAAAAAATTGCGTGTCATCGTGCCGTTCCAGCACGAACAGGTCTACAAGCTGGCTACCACGATGGGTATTCTGGGCCAACATGATACGGCTTATGTACATTTCCGTCGCCTGTTGAAGGATGAAGAAACCGCTGCGGACCCGGCTCTCGCCCATTATGCAGCAGTCGCGGCTTATAATACGGAACGTTACGATTCCGCTGAACGTCTGTGGCGTCATGTGGGCAAGCTGGACCCGGGTTCGGAAGTATCCCGGTACTATCTATCAGGTCTTGAGGCTGTGAGACAGGGAGAGAAAGATCCGGAGAAACTAAGCTATCACTATCATCTGCCATTTGACGAGCAATTCAGACAATGGGAGAACTATGGCAACGGCATACCTGAAGAGATGAAAACTGATCCCTTGATCCGTTCCTCTTTCTTCTGGGCATTGCGACATGGGGATCGGGCAACCAAGCTTCAGGTCATTCATGCCCTTGGCATGATCGGTGATTATGAGGTGCAGCAGGCACTGCAATCCTTCATCCAGGAACCTGGTGAAGAGCAGGAACTGGTGGAAGCCGCTCGTTCCGTATTAAACGGTCTGGATGCAGAAGGAGCTGAGCAGGATGAATCTTCTGTTCTGCGGCCGCTAACTGCATTGAGCAATCGCACCATTCCGAAGATGGAGTCGATGACGGAACAAGCGGAGACGAAGCCTTCATCGCATTGGCAGGCGGTCGTGGACCGGGCGTTACAGATGTCTGAAGCCAAAGCCGAATTGCAGCAAGAAATGGAGCGGCTGTGGACCGACTATGTATCTCGCGTACACCCGGAGGTGCCTGGCGCGAAACAAATTGAAGGCTTGGCTGCAGGATTGGAATATCTGGCTGCCAAAATTCACAGTCGTCCAGTGACCTACCAAAGCATAGCCGAACGGTATGGCATATCAGCTGCCACAGTCAGCAAATATGCACGGCAAATTAATAAAGTGTGCAATTCCAACCCACCGGTCCAGTAAATGTTCCTTGAAATTTCTCGCTTGGGGATAGACTTCATTGCGTGAAGGATACATAGGCCTGGAAAACGGGTAAACTTAACGATAGGTCTCGACATGCCTGTAGGATATCATCATAGCAAGTTAATCGCCACTCAACACACTCTCAACCTTATTAAGGAGGCTGTATCTATATGTCTAAATACAGAACGATTGTGATCGGTACCGGACCTGCGGGTCTGACAGCAGCGATATATCTGGCTCGTGCTAATCTAAACCCACTGGTAATCGAAGGTCTTCAGCCGGGCGGTCAATTGACGACAACAACGGAAGTTGAGAATTTCCCTGGTTTCCCGCAAGGCATTATGGGTCCGGAACTGATGGACAATATGCGTAAGCAAGCGGAGCGTTTTGGAGCTGAGTTCAAAAATGGCTGGGTGGAAGAAGTGGATTTCAGCAAACCGCCCTTCAAGGTTAAAGTTGGAGGCATCGGTGAACTGGAAGCCGATTCGATCATTATCTCTACCGGCGCTTCGGCCCGTTATCTCGGCATTCCGGGAGAGCAGGAAAATGTGGGACGTGGGGTAAGTACATGCGCCACATGTGACGGATTCTTTTTCCGTGGTAAAAAGATCGTCGTTGTTGGCGGTGGAGACTCCGCTATGGAAGAAGCCAGCTTCCTGACCCGTTTTGCAACAGATGTTACCTTGGTCCACCGCCGGGACGAATTACGTGCATCGAAAATTATGCAGGATCGGGCTCGCAGCAACGAGAAGGTGAAATGGGCTTTGAACCGTACGCCACTCGAAGTGGTGCCTGAGGCTCTTGGCGTTAAGGGGCTTAAGGTCCGCAATAACGAGACCGGACAGGAAGAGCTGCTTGAAGCGGATGGCGTATTCGTTGCGATTGGACATACACCGAATACGGGTTTTCTGGGTAACCAGATTACTTTGGATGAACATGGCTATGTTGTTGTTAAACCGGGTACCACCGAAACCAACATTCCGGGTGTATTTGCCTGTGGTGATGTCCAGGATACGAAGTATCGTCAGGCTATTACAGCAGCAGGTTCAGGATGTATGGCAGCAATGGACTGCGAGAAATTTCTTGAAGGCAGCATTGTACATGACTGGAGCGAAACACTGGATAAGTAAGCATGAAAAGGATATGATCTGGCATAAATTAAGTATAAGAGACAACGGGAAGTCTCATGATGTGAGAAGCCGGAAGGCTTCTCTTTTTTTGAAACCAAAATGGGCATGAGATCGTATACATAATGGGCATATTAGCTGTGAGGTGAAGACTTTGGGGGAAATGATAAAAGATTGGTTACAGAATGCAACAGTGCGGCGATTTTTGATCCTGCTGTTGTTTTGTTTGGTGCTTTTCAGCATGGGGAGTATGCTGCACATGATTTTGCTGTTATTCCTGGTGACGTATGTCATGAACAGGCTGCAGCATTTTATCACAGAGAAGTTAAATCGTTTATTTCCGGTTAACTATAAAGTCGTAGTCATTCTGCTCTATCTTATCGTTATTGCAGCCATTGTACTGGGCATCTCCAGGTATTCACCACGAATTGTGGATCAGGTTGTTCAGTTAACGAATGAGATCATGAAGTTCCTTGATACTGCTGACGGAGATAATTTTGCTTCCAAAATTGCAGGTTATCTTCAATCGTTCGATATCAAAAACTATACCAACGACGCACTGAAGTATATTTTTGCGTTAAGCAAATGGTTGGAGTTCATTCTGCTGGTCATTATCCTGAGTCTGTTCTTCTTGTTGCAGAAGCGGGAGATTTCCAAGTTCACCTCCAAGTTCAAAACAAGCAAGATCGGCTGGTTCTATAATGAAGTGGCTTATCTCGGAGATAAATTTGTCTCTTCTTTTGGTAAAGTGATCGAGGCACAGTTGTTGATTGCAGTGTTCAATACAGGTTTGACGATTCTGGGATTATGGATACTCGGTTTCCCGTATTTGTTCGCCTTGACCATTCTGGTATTCATGCTGAGCCTGGTACCTGTTGCGGGGGTTATCATCTCACTGATTCCACTGTGTCTGATCGGTTATCAACTGGGTGGATTACAGCTCAGCGTTATCGTGGTCATCATGATCATTATCATTCATGCGCTGGAGACGTACTTCCTGAATCCAAAGCTGATGGCACACAAGACCAAATTGCCGATGTTCTACACGTTTATCGTACTGATCCTGTCTCAACATTTCCTGGGGATCTGGGGACTCATTATCGGTATTCCCATCTTTGTCTTCCTGCTGGATATTCTGGACGTCAACAAGATGGAGAAGACGGAAGAGCCCGTGCGTGTGGAAACGAAGTTGTGACCAGTTGCTGAATAGCTGCTGAAGGTAACGGTTTTAGGTAATGTTCATAAAAGTAGAGAAACGCCTTCTGTTATTGGGAAGGCGTTTTTGCGCCGTTAAGGCTAAGGGTTGCAACAACTGAACCACGGGTGAGCTCATCTTGAATCACGTCCTTGTTCTGTTCTATAAGATATTTCCATCTTGCCGAACTGCCTGAGACGTAATTAGTAAGGATTGTCATGAAATTCAGATGACAATTGTCATCTTTTACGCATGGAACGAGTGGAGATGCAATATCATGAGTTGAGGATTCCTCCTATATGGAGGAAGGAATAGAGCTTGCGTTTTTAATAGAGACAAATGAGGTTGTATACGTATTCAAAAATAGCCTGTGATGTTGTTCACAATAGCGAGGAAGCTAATCACAGCAAAGGTCTTATCGTCTTGACCCAGGCGTATCCTTCAATTATAGTTGGTACGTAGGATTAAACTATTATAGATAGATAAAGGTGGCTTGTAGCATGTCTGAGAAAATCTACGTTGGGGTCGATCTCGGCGGAACAGCAATTAAAGTCGGTATATGTGATGAACACGGTCAGCTTATGCATACGTATGAAGGACCGACTGAAGTGGATAAGGGCGTTGACACGGTCATTGCCAACATCGAGAAGTATGTCCGTCATATCGTTGCCGAATCGCCATATAGCTGGGAACAGCTTGTAGGTGTGGGAGCGGGCGTGGCCGGGTTCACCAATGTACGCGAGGGAATTATCGTTCTTGCCCCTAACATCGGATTTCGGAATGTAGCCATTCGTTCGATTCTGGAAGAACGTCTGGGCAAGCCGGTCAAAATAGATAACGATGCAAACGTGGCTGCACTGGGCGAAGCCTGGGCAGGCGCTGGTAAGGGCGTTGACAATTGTGTATGCTATACGCTTGGTACAGGCGTTGGCGGCGGACTGATTCTGAATGGCAAGATCTATCAGGGTTTCTCCGGTATGGCTGGTGAGCTCGGTCATGTCAGTGTTGTCCCTGATCTGGAAGCAATCCAGTGTGGATGCGGTAAAATGGGATGCGTGGAAACTGTATCTTCGGCAACCGGTATTATTCGTATGGCCAAAGACGCTGTAGAGCGTGGAGATCATACATCACTGGCACTCGTCGACAAGATTGCAGCCAAGGAAGTATTTGATGCAGCCAAAGCGGGCGATGAAGTTGCGCTTCGTATCGTCAACCGTGCAGCGTTCTATCTGGGTAAATCAATGGCGGCTGTAGCGGCTGTGATTAACCCTGAGATGTTCATTATCGGTGGCGGAGTATCCAAAGCGGGTAACATTTTGTTTGATGAAGTGCGTGCTGTATTTGCGAAACTGACACCTGAACCGCTGCAAGAAGGGGTTACAATTCTCGAAGCAACGTTGGGCAATAATGCAGGGATTGTTGGCGCGGCTGGTCTTCTCTTGCGTTCCTAGTAACCTCGTACGTAAAGTATAATCCGACAGCAATATGATAAGGAGGGGACAATTATGCTTGAAGGTGAAGTATCACCGGGCACAGGCGCCACGCTCATTATCATTACGGGCATGTCCGGAGCAGGCAAGACGATTGCAGTACAAAGCCTGGAGGATCTTGGTTTTTTCTGTGTGGATAATCTTCCACCAGTATTGATTCCAAAATTCGCGGAGTTGATTGAACAATCGAACGGCAAAATTGGCAAGGTCGCACTGGTTATTGACCTTCGCGGGCGTGAGTTCTTTACGGCTTTGTCCGAGTCACTGAACTATATTAAAGATCATTTTACCATTCATTGCGAAATATTATTCCTGGACGCGACAGACTCTGTATTAGTCCAGCGCTATAAAGAGAGCAGACGCAGACATCCGCTTGCACCTGAGGGTATGCCGCTGGATGGCATCCGGCTGGAACGTAAAATGCTGGAGGAACTTAAAAATTCCGCGACTCAAGTACTGAATACCAGTACGATGAAGCCTGCTCAACTGAAAGAGCGCATCATATCACGCTTTTCTCATCTGGAAAGCCATATGCTGTCGGTAAATATTACGTCATTTGGGTTCAAATACGGTATTCCAATTGATGCGGATTTGGTATTTGATGTTCGTTTTTTGCCAAATCCGCATTATATTGAACATTTACGTCCGAATACGGGACAGAATAGTGATGTATATGAATATGTTATGAAATGGCCGGAGACGCAGGCCTTTCTGACCAAGCTGCTGGATATGCTGCATTTTCTGATTCCGCAATACCGGAAGGAAGGCAAAAGCCAGGTTATTATTGGAATCGGCTGTACCGGAGGCAAGCATCGTTCGGTAGCAATATCGGAATATTTGGGCAAAATGTTGGGAAGCAGCGAAACTGAGGCTGTCACCGTGAGCCATCGCGACGCCGACCGGGACCGTCATTGAAGAGGGTGAAGGGATGAAAGAAGCCGGACCACGAAGAGAACGTCCGAGAATTGTAGTAATGGGCGGCGGAACCGGATTATCCGTGATGCTGCGCGGTTTGAAGGAAAAGCCGCTGGACATCACGGCCATCGTGACGGTGGCGGATGACGGAGGAAGTTCGGGCATCCTACGTAATGAGTTGCAAATGCCGCCTCCGGGCGACATTCGTAACGTACTTACGGCGCTTGCTGATGTAGAACCGTTATTGTCGGATATGCTGAATTATCGCTTCAACACAGGCGCGGGGCTTGCAGGCCACAGCCTGGGTAATTTGATTTTGGCTGCAATGACGGATATATCGGGCGACTTCGTAACCGCTGTGCGGGAACTTAGCCGCGTGTTTGCCGTTCGGGGTGAGGTGTTGCCCGCAGCAGGGCAGGCCGTTATTCTGCATGCAGAGATGGAAGATGGCTCAATTGTTACGGGCGAGTCCAAGATCCCTGAAGCTGGACTGAGGATCAAACGCGTTTTCCTTGAACCGGATCACGTGGAGCCGTTGCCAGAGGCTGTCGAGGCCATTCGTCAGGCAGACGCTATCCTGATCGGACCGGGTAGTCTTTACACAAGCATTCTGCCCAATCTGCTTGTGCCTAAGCTTGCTGAAGCTGTTGTAGAGGCTGACGCTATGAAAATGTTTATTTGCAATGTGATGACACAGCCGGGAGAGACGGATAATTACACGGTGAGTGACCACCTCAAAGCTGTACATGAACATGTTGGGCACCAAATTTTTGACTATGTCATTGTAAATAATGGTGAAATTCCGCTGCAAGTGCAGAATAAGTATGCGGAAAAAGGAGCTAAACCGGTTGTGTTGGATATGGATGTGCTGAAAAGTTCCGGTTATCAAGTCGTTGCGGATACGTTGGTCTTATTCCGAACCTATCTGCGTCATGATGCCGACAAACTGAGCCATCACATCTACCAGCTTGTACAAAATTGGATGTTACGGAAGAGGTGAAGTCCCATGTCGTTTGCAGCACAGACCAAAAAAGAACTAACGATGATTGAAAGCGAACCGTGCTGCGAAAAGGCGGAACTTTCAGCCCTCATCCGTATGCTTGGTGCGGTGCAGTTATCGAATAAAAAAGTCATCTTGGATATTTCGACGGAGAATGCCGCCATTGCAAGACGGGCATACTCTCTGCTTAAAAAGCATTTTCAAGTGCATACGGAATTGCTTGTCCGCAAAAAAATGCGGCTGAAAAAGAACAATGTGTATATTGTTCGGATTCCGACCATGGTACAGGAGATTTTAAAAGATCTGTTCATTGTTTCTGAAGGATTTCTGTTTACTCCCGGGATCAATGGAGAGCTGTTTAACAAAAACTGCTGTAAACGTGCTTATCTTCGCGGAGCATTTATGGCAGGAGGCTCAGTGAACAATCCAGAAGGTTCATCTTACCACCTGGAGATTGCATCCATGTATGAGGAGCATTGTCAGGCCCTGGTGGATCTGGCGAATGAATTTCATCTCAATGCCCGGTGTATAGAACGCAAAAAAGGATTCATCCTATACATCAAGGAAGGCGAGAAGATCATTGAGTTGCTCAGTATCATTGGAGCACATCAAGCCCTTTTCAAGTTCGAGGATGTACGTATCATGCGAGATATGCGTAATTCTGTCAATCGAATCGTCAATTGCGAGACGGCTAACCTGAACAAAACGATTGGAGCAGCAGTCAGACAGATCGATAATATCAAATTGTTGCAGAAGGAAGTTGGCCTGGAGTCGCTGCCCGAAAAGCTTCGTGAAGTGGCTGAAGTCAGACTCGCCCATCCGGATATCAACTTGAAGGAAGTAGGCGAACTGCTTAAGGGTACAGTCAGCAAGTCCGGAGTGAATCACCGGCTTCGCAAGATTGATGAGCTGGCAGAAAAGGTTCGTACCGAGCGTTACGTTTAATATTAAGAAGAGGACGGCTCAGGTGTAATGAGGTGATGTAAAAAGGCTAAAATGGGTCATAATAATGACATCCCAATCACCCTGAGTTTTTTCTTCTAGTGTCCTGCTCTGGTTATATGGTATAATGTTATAAATATAATTGTGTATTTAATGTCCAGATTTCATAATAGGGGGTAAGTTTCCATGACAAAGCACCCGGTAGTTGTCCGTTTGAAAACGGGTCTCCATGCCAGACCTGCGGCACTGTTCGTTCAAGAAGCGAATAAGTACTCATCTGAAGTGTTCGTCGAGAAGGACGACAAAAAAGTAAATGCAAAAAGTATCATGGGGATCATGAGCCTTGCAATCAGTACTGGTACGGAAATCCAGATTAGTGCAGAGGGCGCGGACGCCGAACAGGCTGTAAACGCTTTAGTTAGTCTGGTTAGCAAGGAAGAGCTTGAGAACCAATAAGATATGATTTGAACCAATGAAGAAGTCCCGAAAGGGGCTTTTTTGCGTTTTAAGGCTGTCAAGTGCAACATTATGGAATTAAGCCCGTCTGTTAGGTATCAAATCGATTTGAGTTAGAGATGTTAAAACTTGAGGAGGCTAACGTGATGAGTAAATTATGGATGAAACCGCTTGGCGCGGTGATGGTCGCAGGTACATTGCTAGTAGGGGGTACTGCGTGGGTGGCACCTAGTAATTATGCATATGCTGCTGAGGTACAGGGGGTACAGCAAAACATGATTAACGTTGTGGGTACAGGTGAGATTCAGGTAAAGCCTGACATCGCTTATCTTTCCATCGGAGTGAACAGTACGGCAGATACCGCAGCCTCTGCACAAAAAGCGAATGCAGCGAAAATTCAAAAGGTTAGCAATCTGCTGAAAAGTACGTGGAAAATCAGTGCGGATGATATTCAAACCAGCCAGTTCTACGTACAGCCTAACTACACGTATAGCGATAAAGACGGACAGAAGATCAAAGGGTACACAGCTCATCACACGCTTACTGTAACTTACCGGGAAATGGACAAGATTGGTGAACTCCTGGATGCTGCATCTCAAGCAGGTGCAAACAACATTGAAAATGTGCGTTTCACGGTCGAAAAACCGGAGAACTATGAAGCTCAAGTGATTGAGAAAGCTGTTGCTAATGCCGATGTAAAAGCTGGAGCGATTGCAAAAGCAGTTAAACGCCAACTGGGTGCTGTTCTTTCTGTAAGCCAAGGCAACGCTAATGTACCAGTATTCTATGCAAGTGAGTCTCTGATGTCCCAAGCGAAGTCAGAGGCAGATGGCGGTACAGCCATTGAAACGGGTCAGGTTAAAGTAAGCACAACGCTGAATATTACTTATGAAATGAAATAAGCAAAATGATGATTGCCGAAGGTCCGTTAAAGAGATGCTCGGGCGGGCGAAAGGCAATAGTGACAAAGACGTTGTCCAATGGACAGCGTCTTTTTTTGTTGTAAAGGCAAACTTTGATGAAGTTTGAAAAGAAAAGATGAAATATGACGAAATATATTGCTGATATTTGGTATCTTTTTTGTCCATTTGTTCGTAACAAAACCTTCATTATACGCATCTGGATTGAACAACATTGTAACTGGAGCTGTAAACCTTTCCGGAATTGGGTTAATTATAATAAAGAGGTGAGCGTATGAGGCATACGATCAAATCAGGATACATACGCAAAGACACTCAAATTTGAATTCGAGAGAGGAGTTATATATATGACATCATGGAAAAAATGGACTAGTGCACTACTGGCGGCAGGAATTATTGTGGGGAGCGGGGCTGTATGGCAGGATAGTTCCGTACAAGCAGCTTCGGTATCGACAAAAGTGACAACACCTACGGAGGTAACTCTGAAATCGGGAGGCAAAACGCTTACTCAAAAAGGACTCCTTCAAGGTGGCTCTACTTGGGTATCGCTTACTGCGGTGAAAGATGTTGCAGGTGGAAGTTTGAAATATGATGCAAAGGCTAAGGAGTACGCCTTAACGGCAGCTAATAATACGATGACGATCAGCATGATTGATGGGGCACCGAGTGTTAGAATTAACAACTACTACCCACAATTCGAAGCGAAGCTGATTAATGGCCGTTTGTATGTTCCATTTTCTGCAATGAGAGATTATTTGGGTGTTCAGGGCAGCTGGGATGGAAAAGCCAAGACATTAACGCTGAGCAAAGTGAAGCAAAATAGCGTAACGGTCAAAGCGGCAACAGTAAAAGTCAGCATCAAGAACGCTGAAGTCGATATTCAATATCCTCAGGTAAGCGGACTGGCTAACGATAAAGCAGAAGCGGCAATCAATAAAGTGCTCAAAGATGAAGCCAATGCTTTTGTAGCAGATTTCAAAAAACAAACCAAGGAATTAGGCGACGCAGCAGCTAACCGTCCATATGCATTTGAGAGCACTTATGTCGTGACGTACAATGAAAATGGTGTGTTGGGTCTGGTTACTCAGCGTTATGAGGACTACGCTGGTGCACATGGCATGACGACTCGTTCAGGACACACCTTTGCCCTGGATTCTGGTAAGGAACTGAGTCTGGACGATGTGATTCAAAATAACAAAACCGTGCGTGAAACGGTGAGCAAAAAAGTGGGAGATCAGCTTAAAGCTCGCGGTGGATATCTTGAAGGTTATAAAGGTCTGAATAAAGATCAGGATTTCTATGTAACTCCAACAGGTGTAGTTGTATTCTTCCAGTTGTATGAGTACACAGCTTACGCGGAGGGTTTCCCGGAATTCACATTCACATATAAAGAGTTGCTGCCTAAAGGCACAGCGCCATTTAGTGGCTTAACGTCCAGCAAGTAAGAGTATCGGAAGTATCAGTCATTCCTTAAGTAATTCATTGGATATCTTGAACTCTAACGAACCTGTTGCATCTTATAAGGCTAGATATGAGGCTTGGGATATTGTAACGAATCTTAGAGAGGCTATGGAGTGAAAAAACGGGGAAATCGAAAGAAAACGGGCACATTTAGCAACGATAACATTTCTGTGATTCGTTAGAATTCCATTTCGTTGAAATGATGGTCAATAGCGTGTGCTCAGTTCGTCAGATGTGATGTACGTTAATATTAGCTGTGTTCGTGTTGTTGTAGTGTCCGTCTTCACATAGGTTCTAGGGCCATTGTAATGCTATTAGATTTAAACGAATTATGCACTCTTAAATTATCTTCAAAAAAAGGACGCCCTCGTCATATTGACGAGGGCGTCCTTTTTTCATATAGCCAACTCAACTGGTGATGCCATTTGAGTTGGCTATATGGTATATCCGTTTAATTGGCGTTCGCCTCGGCTTAGATGCCTTGGGAACCTACGTTTTCGATAACTTTATCGATGATACCGTAATCAGCAGCTTCAGCAGCACTCATAAAGTAGTCACGATCTGTATCTTTCTCGATACGCTCCAGCGGTTGGCCTGAGCGCTCAGCGATGATGCGGTTCAAGGTATCACGCATTTTCAGGATGCGGCGGGCACGGATTTCGATGTCCGAAGCTTGACCTTGCGCACCACCAAGTGGCTGGTGAATCATGATTTCGCTGTTAGGCAATGCAAAACGTTTGCCTTTGGCACCTGCGTTCAACAGGAATGCACCCATGGAAGCCGCCATACCTACACAAATGGTAGATACATCTGGTTTGATGAATTGCATTGTATCGTAAATCGCCATACCAGCTGTAATGGATCCGCCGGGGCTGTTGATGTATAAGTGAATGTCTTTCTCCGGATCTTCCGCAGCTAGGAACAACATCTGTGCCATGATGGCATTCGCCACAACGTCATTTACATCACTGCCAAGGAAGATGATACGATCCTTCAGCAATCTGGAATAGATGTCATAGGCGCGCTCACCGCGGTTGCTCTGTTCAACGACCATTGGAATATAACTCACGTGAAAAACCTCCTCGGAAATGTAAATGTTAAATTGGTGTTTATATATAAACTGTTACCGTATTACCCACATCATAAACAATTTCAAACAAAAAGTCAAAGAAAGTCAAACTAAGTTTGAAAAAAAAGAAACCTATCCGGTTTCATTGGTTAAAAGGGTTATGAGCTGCTAATTAAGAATGGCGCGCCCGCCAAGAATCGAACTTGGATCTCAGGCTTCGGAGGCCTACGTCATATCCATTGGACCACGGGCGCACATTGATTATTGCTGCAAGCATAGCTGCATAAAAGCAGTTTTGAAATAGAAGTTTCAGAATATGTGACAGCAATAATGATTATAGCTCATGAATAATTGAATTGCAAGCAAATGTTCGCCGTTTTGGTTTGGATTACCCTGAATTGGATCATGATGAAAATAAGTGGATAAAGAATGCAAATAGGTAAATGCTAAAAGAGGTTTTGGACATGCCATATGAAAAACAATAATGAGCAATATGTAGATGGAAATTTCGCTTTGCTTCTATATATGGTATGGAACAGGTTGTTCTCGATCATGGGAGTTTGACATTGTGAAAATAGGCGCGTACAAACGCCTGAAACGTGTCGAATTTACGTTTCGAAACACTTGCATGTCGCGTCAGTTTTAGGTAGAATAGACGTGGGACTTAAAAAGTTAACCCGGGACGTTTTAGGGCCATGAAAGAGAGCTTGGAACGAGAAGCTTGCGGGAGTGGAAAGCATGCGAACGATTTTAGAAGTGCAAAAGCAGCTTCTGCCTGATCTCATGGATGTCTTGAAGAAGAGGTATACGATTCTCCAACAGATCATGTTATCGGATGTGATCGGACGAAGAACGTTAGCCAATTCCATGCAGATGACCGAGCGGGTTCTGAGGGCTGAGACCGATTTGTTAAAGGCTCAGGGACTTATTGAAATTGACAGTGCAGGAATGAAGATCAGTGAGGCAGGGCATGAATTGCTGCAGCAGTTGGAACCCGTCGCCAAAGAGCTGTTTGGATTATCCGAACTGGAAGAACGCATCAAGCAAGCCTACGGTCTGCAAAAGGTAGTTGTGGTTCCTGGCGATTCGGACATTTCTCCATTTGCCAAACGGGAACTGGGCAGAGCCGGAGCGAAGGCTCTGGGTAACATTATGAGTGATAACGATGTTGTCGCCGTTACTGGCGGTTCAACAACGGCTGAAGTCGCTGAGCAGCTGACTCCGCCAACATCGCTGAAAGGTGTCTGGTTTGTACCGGCACGCGGCGGGCTGGGAGAAAGCCTCGAAATTCAGGCCAATACGATTGCATCCACGATGGCAAAGCGGGTAGGAGCCCAATACAAACTCCTACATGTACCGGATTTGCTTAGTGATCATGCCTACGAATCACTAATCCAGGACCCGAGTGTTCAGGAGATTCTGCAGCTAATCCGTAAATCGCGGATCGTCATTCATGGAATTGGTGATGCCGTAGAGATGGCACGGCGCCGCAAACTTGCGACAGAGATCATAGATGAACTTCAGGAGCAAGGGGCCGTATCGGAGTCCTTCGGTTATTACTTTAATGATCAGGGTGAGGTGGTACATACCATGCTTACGCTGGGCATGCGACTACAGGATATTGAACGAACTGATGTCGTGATCGGGATTGCAGGTGGCAAGAGCAAGGCTGCTGCCATACATTCCGTCCTGCGATTTGGTCAGGAAGATATTCTGATTATTGATGAGGCTGCTGCTGAAGTCATCGTCGCTGAAATGGAATAAGGCTTTATTTTGCACCACAATCATTGTTGTCTTGACGGACTTCACCGTCTGTCTTGAATATATAAGCTTCATAAAAAAATCAATCAAAACTTGGGAGGAACTTACTCATGATTAAAGTAGGTATTAACGGTTTTGGACGTATTGGTCGTTTGGCATTCCGCCGTATTCAAAATGTAGAGGGCATTGAAGTTGTAGCAATCAACGACTTGACTGATGCTAAAATGCTGGCTCATTTGCTCAAATATGATACAACTCAAGGTCGCTTCGATGGCGATGTTGAAGTACACGATGGCTTCTTCAAAGTGAACGGCAAAGAAGTTAAAGTATTGGCTAACCGTAACCCAGAAGAACTTCCTTGGGGCGACCTGGGCGTAGATATCGTTCTGGAATGTACTGGTTTCTTCACAACTAAAGAAGCAGCTGAGAAACACTTGAAAGGTGGAGCTAAGAAAGTTGTTATCTCCGCACCAGCTACTGGCGACATGAAAACCATCGTTTACAACGTAAACCATGAAATCCTCGACGGTACTGAAACTGTAATCTCCGGCGCATCTTGCACAACAAACTGCCTGGCACCTATGGCAAAAACACTGCAAGACAAATTCGGAATCGTTCAAGGTTTGATGACTACAATTCACGCTTACACTGGCGACCAAAACACATTGGATGCTCCACACCCTAAAGGTGACTTCCGTCGTGCTCGCGCAGCGGCTGAAAACATCATTCCTAACACAACTGGTGCTGCTAAAGCAATCGGTTTGGTTATCCCTGAACTGCAAGGTAAACTCGACGGTGCAGCTCAACGTGTACCAGTAGCTACTGGTTCCCTGACTGAGCTCGTAACTGTATTGGGTAAAAAAGTTACTGCTGAAGAAGTTAACGCAGTAATGAAAGAAGCTTCCGATCCACAAACTTTCGGATATACAGAAGACGAAATCGTATCTTCCGATATCCAAGGTATCACTTTCGGTTCCCTGTTTGATGCAACTCAAACTAAAGTTCTGACTGTTGGCGACCAACAATTGGTTAAAACTGTAGCTTGGTATGACAATGAAATGTCCTACACTGCTCAACTGGTTCGCACTTTGGAGCACTTTGCAAAAATGATCAAGTAATATCTGCAATAACATAGAGCGGAAACAGATGCTATTGTTTCCGCTCTTTATATATCAATATTTTGCAAATTTCTCAAAAACACCAGGATTGACAAGGGATTTGGGCCCTTGATTGGTCCAACAAATACATGGGTGCGGAGGAAATACAGATGAACAAAAAAAGTGTACGCGATATCGAATTGACAGGAAAACGGGCTTTTGTCCGTGTAGATTTTAATGTGCCGCTCGAAGATGGTAAAATTACAGATGACAAACGTATTCGTGCCACGCTTCCTACGATCAACTACTTGATCGAAAAAGGCGCTAAAGTTATTTTGGCAAGCCACATGGGTCGTCCAAAAGGGGAAGTGGTTGAATCCATGCGTTTGACTCCAGCTGCTGAGCGTTTGTCCGAATTGCTCGGTAAAAAAGTCGTTAAAGCGGATGATTCCGTTGGCGAAACCGTAAAAGCACAAGTCGCTGAACTGAACAACGGCGACGTATTGCTGCTTGAAAACGTTCGTTTCCACGCAGGTGAAGAGAAAAACGATCCGGAACTCGCAAAACAATTTGCTGAACTGGCTGACGTTTTCGTTAACGATGCTTTCGGAGCGGCTCACAGAGCACACGCTTCAACTGAAGGTATCGCTCACTTGCTGCCAGCAGTATCCGGTCTGTTGATGGAGAAAGAACTGGAAGTGTTGGGTAAAGCAATCTCCAACCCTGAGCGTCCTTTCACTGCAATCATCGGTGGTTCCAAAGTTAAAGACAAAATCGATGTAATCGACAACCTGCTTAACATTGCGGACAACGTAATCATCGGTGGCGGCCTGTCCTACACATTCATGAAGGCTCAAGGTCATGAAGTAGGTCAATCCCTGCTGGATGAGTCCAAACTGGATGTTGCTCTGGGCTTTATCGAAAAAGCGAAAAAATTGGGCAAGAACTTCTATTTGCCAGTGGATATCGTGATTTCTGATGATTTCAGTGCGAATGCAAACACGAAGATCGTTGAAGTTGGCGACATTCCTGCAGATTGGGAAGGTATCGACATCGGTCCTAAAACACGTGAGATCTATGCCGACGTCGTTAAAAACTCCAAACTCGTTGTTTGGAACGGACCAATGGGTGTGTTCGAAATTGAACCTTTCTCCCACGGTACTCGTGCAGTAGCGGAAGCTTGCGCTGAGACAGAAGCATACACCATCATTGGTGGTGGTGACTCCGCAGCAGCAGCTGAGAAGTTCAAATTGGCTGACAAAATGGACCACATCTCTACAGGTGGCGGTGCATCCCTCGAGTTCATGGAAGGCAAAGCGCTTCCTGGCGTAGTTGCATTGAACGACAAGTAAGCTTTAAGCTATAGCATGAAGGAGTTGAAAACCATGAGAACACCGATTATCGCAGGTAACTGGAAAATGTTCAAAACGGTTTCCGAATCCAATGACTTCATTCAGGAAGTTAAAGGAAAAGCGGAAGTTGAAGGCGTAGAGACTGTGATTTGCGCACCGTTTACGAACCTGCCATCCCTGGTAGAAGCCGTTAAAGGCACAAACATCAAAATTGGTGCACAAAATCTTCATTTTGAAGACAACGGTGCATTCACAGGTGAAATCAGCGGCGTTATGCTGAAAGACCTGGGTGTGGATTATGTCATTATTGGTCACTCGGAGCGCCGTCAATATTTTGCGGAAACCGATGAGACTGTTAATAAAAAATTGCATGCAGCATTCCGTCACGGATTGACTCCAATCTTTTGCCTTGGTGAGACGCTTGAAGAGCGCGAAGCGAACCAAACAAAAGACGTATGCAAAGTGCAAACGGAAGCTGCTTTTGCAGGTCTGTCCGCAGATCAGGCAGCGCAAGTGGTTATCGCTTATGAGCCAATCTGGGCGATTGGTACAGGCAAGTCTTCCACTTCCCAAGATGCGAATGAAGTTATTGCTTACATCCGCAGCCTTGTGAAAGGTCTGTATGACGAGAAGGTTGCTGACGCAGTTCGTATTCAATACGGCGGCAGTGTTAAACCTGAGAACGTAACAGAATACCTCGGACAAAGCGACATCGACGGCGCGCTTGTTGGCGGTGCCAGCTTGCAGCCGGCTTCGTTCATCGCGCTTGTTGAGGGGGCGAAGTAATGACGGCTCCAAAACCTGTAGCACTGATCATTATGGATGGCTTTGGCCTTCGTAACACGGTGGAAGGCAATGCGGTTGCGCAAGCCAAGAAACCGAACTATGACCGTTTTATGAGCCAATTCCCACACACAACTCTCACTGCTTGCGGTGAAGCTGTAGGTTTGCCTGAAGGGCAAATGGGGAACTCCGAGGTAGGTCACCTGAACATTGGTGCCGGCCGGATCGTATACCAGGATTTGACTCGTATCTCCAAATCGATTCGTGACGGTGAGTTTTTCGATAACGAAACACTCGTTAAAGCTGTTCGCGAAGCGAAACAAAGCGGTAAGAAACTCCACTTGTATGGTTTGTTGTCCGATGGCGGCGTACATAGTCACATCGACCACTTGTTTGCCATGCTGGATCTCGCCAAAAAAGAAGAAATGAATGACGTATACATTCATGCCTTCCTGGATGGCCGTGATGTTATGCCAGATAGCGGTAAAGAGTTCATGCAGAAGCTGATTGCCAAAATCGAGGAAGTCGGTGTAGGACAAATCGCAACGGTTCAAGGTCGCTACTATGCGATGGACCGTGACAAACGTTGGGAACGTGTTGAGAAATCATATCGTGCCATCGTTTATGGTGATGGGCCCAAATATACTGATCCACTCAAAGCAGTTGAAGAATCGTATGAAAAATCGGTATTTGACGAATTCGTTGAACCAACGGTTATCGTTAAAGCGGATGGCCAGCCGGTAGGTTTGGTGGAGAGCGGGGATTCCGTCATTTTCCTCAACTTCCGTCCTGACCGTGCGATCCAACTGTCGCAAGTATTCACGAACCAGGATTTCCGTGGTTTCGACCGTGGTCCGAAGTTCCCTGTGGGCTTGCACTTTGTGTGCCTGACCTTGTTCAGCGAGACTGTTGAAGGTTATGTGGCTTATTCGCCTAAAAACCTCGATAACACGCTGGGTGAAGTTCTGGTACAGAACAATAAGAAACAACTGCGTATTGCAGAAACCGAGAAATATCCGCACGTAACCTTCTTCTTCAGCGGCGGCCGTGATGTTGAGCTTCCAGGCGAAACTCGCGTGCTGATCAACTCACCAAAAGTTGCAACATATGACTTGCAACCAGAGATGAGTGCTTATGAAGTGGCAGACGCATGTGTACGCGAGATTGAAGCAGACAAACACGATGCAATCATTCTGAACTTCGCTAACCCTGATATGGTTGGACACTCTGGCATGCTGGAGCCTACAATCAAAGCGGTTGAAGTAACGGACGAGTGCATGGGACGTGTTGTAGACGCAGTTCTCGCAAAAGGCGGCGTTGTGCTGATTACTGCGGATCATGGTAACGCGGATATGGTGTTTGATGAGCAAGGACGTCCGTTCACAGCTCACACAACGAACCCGGTTCCATTCATCGTTACAGATGCTAATGTTACCCTGCGTGAAGGCGGAATCCTCGCGGATATCGCGCCAACGATTCTTGACTTGATGCAATTGCCTAAACCGGAAGAAATGACGGGAACATCTGTTATTGCTACCCGTAAATAATTAGTTTTAATAGGTTGTTGAATAATACAAAGTGGAACCCGGAACGAAGCAAGCAGAACCGATCTGAAGAAGCGAAGCGTTCGCCTTTATCACATGATTCCAACTTATGGAAATGATTTCAAAGGAATCAGGGGATAACAGCGATCGGAAGATGGTACTGCGTGCGGAGTGGACTGGTGAAACTCAGGCTATTCTGAACGTATTAAAAATAAATTTAAAATTAAAGGAGATTATCACTCATGACTATTATTTCTGACGTGTACGCTCGCGAAGTCCTCGACTCCCGCGGTAACCCTACAGTTGAAGTTGAAGTATACCTGGAGTCCGGCGCAATCGGACGCGCAATCGTTCCATCCGGTGCATCCACTGGTGCCCACGAAGCTGTTGAGCTTCGCGATGGTGACAAATCCCGTTACCTCGGTAAAGGTGTTCTGCAAGCTGTTAAAAACGTAAACGAAACAATCGCTCCAGAAGTAATCGGTATGGACGCATTGGATCAACTGGGTATCGACAAATTGATGATCACTTTGGATGGTACGCCAAACAAAGGTAAATTGGGTGCTAACGCAATCCTGGCTGTATCCATGGCTGTAGCTCGCGCAGCTGCTGACGCTCTGGACCTGCCACTCTATGTTTACCTGGGCGGATTCAACGCTAAAGCTCTTCCAGTACCAATGATGAACATCATCAACGGTGGTGAGCATGCTGACAACAACATCGACGTTCAAGAATTCATGGTTCTTCCGGTTGGAGCACCAACATTTAAAGAAGCTCTTCGCGTAGGCGCGGAAATCTTCCACAACCTGAAATCCGTACTGAGCTCCAAAGGCTTGAACACAGCTGTAGGTGACGAAGGCGGTTTCGCACCAAACCTTGGTTCTAACGAAGAAGCAATCACAACAATCATCGAAGCTATCGAAAAAGCTGGTTACAAACCAGGCGTTGACGTATTCCTGGGTATGGACGTAGCTTCCACTGAGTTCTACAAAGATGGTAAATATACACTTGCTGGCGAAGGTAAATCTTACACTTCCGCTGAGTATGTTGACCTCTTGGCTTCATGGGTTGAGAAATACCCAATCATCACAATTGAAGACGGTATGTCCGAAGATGACTGGGATGGTTGGAAATTGCTCACTGAGAAATTGGGAGACAAAGTACAACTCGTTGGTGATGACCTGTTCGTAACGAACACAGAGCGTCTGGGTAGAGGTATTGAAGAAGGTATCGGTAACTCCATCCTGATCAAAGTGAACCAAATCGGTACATTGACTGAAACATTCGATGCAATCGAAATGGCTAAACGTGCAGGATACACAGCTGTAATCTCCCACCGTTCCGGTGAGTCCGAAGACAGCACAATCGCTGACATCGCTGTTGCAACAAATGCGGGTCAAATCAAAACGGGCGCTCCTTCCCGTACAGACCGTATCGCGAAGTACAACCAATTGCTCCGTATTGAGGATCAACTGGGTGAACTGGCTCAATACAATGGTCTTAAAGGTTTCTACAACCTCAAAAAATAAGTTGTCTTACGACAACTCACGGGCAAGCCGGGTAACCGGCTTGTCTTTTTTATTAAGTGCATTGCAATTCGAATGAGTACGGATGCTGCTCAAGGGGTTAGATTGTAAATGAACTGAGAGAGAGTCACTACTTGTATCACGCTAATTGCTGTGTTACAATTAAAGTAACTGTTTTTATGGTGAGATGTTATGCCCACATGGGTAGGAGGTGGAAAGAATGGATATTGCTTTGAAATTGCTGCTCGTCGTATTTTCGATCGGTCTAATCACTGTAGTATTGCTGCAGCACGGGAAAAGCGCTGGTTTGGCGGGTGCCATCTCCGGTGGTGCGGAACATCTTTTCGGTAAAACGAAAGCGCGCGGACTGGATCTTTTCCTGCAACGTGCAACGGTTGTACTGGGTGCAGGATTCTTCATTTTGTCTATCGTAGTTACGGTTTTCTCCAAGTAAGAAATGGAATTCCTTATATAACTCGATAGTTTCGAGCATGACGCTTGAATGATTAACCTTCGTTTCGAGAAGAAACGGAGGTTTTTTAATAAATATATTCATGTCCAGTCTTTTCCAATGAACCACACGATTCCGATCTTCGAATCTTCTCACTTCCGTTCGGTTACCTTCCTACATATTCGCCCTGTTCTGGGCCATTTCTTTCCTGTCTGTTTAAGAGCAATACACATGTAGCATAAATGCTGTTATGATGCATGAAAGCGCGGTTATGCGAGGAGCCACACATGCTTGGTTTATTTTGCAGGGTACGGATGCGCTGGATTGAATTCGTGTATACTAGGGTATGAGATAGTGAGGCCTGAGTTAGATGGCTTTCTATGGTAAGGTTTCTGATACATAGAGAGATGAGACAAGATTACACTTTTATGTTTCCCGAGGTGAATATTAATGATAACAGAACAACAATTGCTCGACTTCATGCGGGAAACCGCTTATAAACCGATGACTTATCAGGAACTGGAACAGCACTTTGAGATTGAAGATGCGGCTGATTTCAAAGCCTTTTTAATTATGCTTAATTCGCTGGAGGAATCCGGCAAAGTCCTGCTGACCCGCAATAACCGCTATGGAATGCCAGAACGTATGGATTTGGTGCGGGGACGTTTGCAGGCTCATGCGAAGGGGTTTGCTTTCCTCATCCCTGAGGATCGGGAACACCCGGATGTGTACATCCACGCCAATGATATGAAAAGCGCGATGAACGGCGACACGGTATTTGTTAAAGTGACTTCTCAAGGTCCTTCCGGTGGGCGTTTGGAGGGTGAGATTGTCCGTATTGTTACCCGTGCGGTCACGCAGGTGGTTGGAGTATTCCAAAGCCACGAGGTTTATGGCTTCGTCATTCCGGACGACAAGCGGATTAACCGAGATATCTTCATACCGCGTACAAATTTTCATGGGGCTGTTGATGGACAAAAGGTTGTTGCAAAAATCGTCAGCTATCCAGAGGGCCGGGCAGCAGCAGAAGGTGAAGTGATCGAGATCCTCGGTCATAAGGATGAACCTGGCATTGATATTTTGTCAGTGATCCGTAAACATCAGCTGCCAGAAGCTTTCCCGGATGAAGTAGTGGAAGAAGCGGAAAAAGCCCCAGATGCCATTACGGAAGAAGAAATTATCCAGCAGGGTCGCCGCGATCTGCGTGGGCTGAATATCGTTACGATTGATGGCGAAGACGCCAAGGATCTCGATGATGCAGTCAATGTGGAGAAGCTGCCTAACGGCAACTACCGTCTGGGCGTTCATATTGCCGATGTAGGCTATTATGTACGGGAAAACTCCAAACTGGATCAGGAAGCATACAACCGTGGATGCAGCGTATATCTGGTGGACCGGGTTATTCCGATGCTGCCGCAGCGTTTGTCCAACGGGATATGTAGTTTGAACCCGCAGGTGGACCGCTTGACCCTGTCTTGTGAGATGGAGTTCAACGACCAGATGAAGGTTGTGAAACACGATATTTTCACGAGCGTAATCAAGACCAAAGAGCGGATGACGTATTCCAACGTTCGCAAAATTCTTGAAGGTGAAGAGCCTGAATTATTGGAGCGTTACAAGGATCTGGTGGATGATTTCCACTTGATGAAAGAGATTGCCTTGAAGCTTCGTGCGATGCGTATGCGCCGTGGTGCGGTTGACTTTGATTTTGAAGAATCCAAAATCATTGTGGACGCGGAATGCAAGCCGGTGGACATCGTGAAACGGGAGCGTTCGATTGCGGAGCAAATCATTGAGGAATTCATGCTGGCAGCCAATGAAACGGTAGCAGAGCATTTCCACTGGTTGAAGGTTCCGTTCATCTACCGTGTGCATGAAGATCCGGATCAGGAAAAACTGCAAAATTTTCTCGCCTTTGCGGCGAATTTCGGACACCATGTCAAAGGACGTGGCAACGCGATTCATCCACGAGCGCTTCAATCCCTGCTTGAGGACATTAACGGAACCAAGGAACAGACGGTTATCAGTACAATGATGCTGCGTTCCATGAAACAGGCGAAGTATGATTCCGAGATGTCGGGTCACTTTGGTCTGGCGGCAGAGTTCTACAGTCACTTCACATCGCCAATCCGTCGATATCCCGATCTCGTCATTCACCGTGTTATTCGGGAAGTGATTGAGAACAATGGGGCTTTGCCTGAGAACCGTCAGGAGTATTTGGCTGGACGTATGGCCGACATTGCGCAGCAGTCTTCGGAACGTGAGCGTGTGGCGGTTGAAGCTGAGCGGGATACGGAGAAAATGAAGAAAGCCGAGTACATGCTTGATAAAGTCGGCGAAGAGTTCGAAGGCATGATCAGCAGTGTTACCAGCTTCGGTATGTTCATTGAACTGGAAAATACGGTAGAAGGTCTGATTCGCCTGAGTGCGCTCACAGACGACTATTACCATTTTGACGATCAGCATATGGCTCTGATTGGCGAACGTACCTCCAAGGTCTTCCGCATTGGTGATGAGGTGAAGATTCGTGTGGCGCGTGTAAGCATGGAAGAGTACACGATTGACTTTGAAATGGTTGACATGAAACCTCGCGGCGAACGTCCAGGTGGCTTCAGTGGTGGACGTGGCGGTAAAGGTGGACGTCCTGCTGGTGGCGGCGGACGCGGCGGCGCGAAGAGCGGTTCCGGTGGATTCGGTAGCTCCCGTGGTGGTAAAGGCGGACCAGCTGGTACGGGCGGCAAACGTGGTGGACGTCCTGCCGATGAGAGCAGCAAAGGCGGACGTGGCGGTCGTAGCGGAGCATCGAACACTGCAGGAAGCACGGGTGTCAAAGGTGGCGGTAAACCGAGAGGTGAGCGTCATGCTGGAGATGCTGGTGCATCAGTGGGTCGGAGCAAGGGAGCGGTAAGCTTTGGTTTTGGCTCGGGCAAAGGCGGCTATAGTTCTACAGCGGGTGGCCAGGAAGGCACTTCAGCTGGTGGACAAGGGAATGCTCTGAACAGCAGCAGTCGTGGTGAAGGCAGCTTCAAATCGGGTAAAGGCGGAGGTAAAGGTGGCAAAGGCGGTAGTGGACGCAAAAACACCTCACCTACCGGTGTGTTTATCGGAGAAGGAGCTACACCGGGCGGTGTTCAGGAAGGTGGAGCACCACGCCGCAAGCGCAAGAAGAATAAAGGCGCATCTGCCAACGGAACGGCGGCTTTTGTACGGAAGAAGAAAAAGTAATCGCGTTTCGCTGAGCATGAAATGAGTGTAATGAGAAGGGGCGGCGCAGACCGCCTCTTTCTTGATTTTAACAGCGGTCCTTGCTACAATTAAGGTCTGGCATGTGGTAGCTGAGGAAATGTGTGGTGCGCTGCTGTAGAGCATGGTACCGGCTTATTTTACGGAGAAGGAGTGAGGACATGGGCAAGAATGATGGACAGAGTAAAGTGCTTGCACAAAATAAAAAGGCTTCCCATGACTACTTCATTGAAGATACGTATGAAGCGGGCATGGTGCTTACCGGAACGGAGATTAAATCTCTTCGTAACGGCCGTGCGAATATTGGCGATGCATTTGCCACGATTCGAAACGGTGAGATTCATATTCATAATATGCATATTAGTCCTTTTGAACAAGGGAACCGTCATAATCCAATTGATCCAACACGTACGCGCAAGTTGCTGATGCATAAAGTGCAGATTCACAAGCTGCTGGGGCTGTCGAAGCAGGACGGATACAGCATTGTACCGCTGAAGATCTATATTCGCAACGGGTACGCCAAGTTGTTGCTTGGACTTGGTAAAGGTAAGAAGCAGTACGATAAACGGGAGACTGCAGCCAAGCGGGATGCACAACGTGATATTCAACGGGTTCTGCGCGAGAAGCAGAAGGTTGCTCGTTGATTGGGATTTGCGGATTGCTGTGTGTTGAAATGCACATGGTAGTTGGTGTGAGGCGCGAGTTATGTTAGAAATTAGGATCTCAAGTTTTGCCCGTAATGGGTGGAGCTTGAGATTTTTTAAGTTTGATTAGAGGTCCCATTTGTTAAGAGGATGGGGTGTAATGAGTTTGGAGCATCACGCTGACCTGACGTGCGGTCAAGCTGTCAGATTATTGTGCCGGTTATGATATGAGATACGCCAGTTTGCCACGTATCCTGTCTATTAAGATGGCTGAGCGGTACCGGGTATGCTTTTTTGATGATGCTGGAAAGAATCGTTGTTGTAAGTTTGCTGATGGGTGCGTAGTTTGTTGGGATCGTGGGTAAGATAGTTAAGAAAAGTTTGTTCATGCTCATGAATTGTCTGCACTTCGGTACTCAACTTTACTTCCCTTGAGGGACGCGGTATAATATGTAGACGCTAGAGCATTATATGTGTATTGGTTAAACTTGCACAGTTGCTCAGCCTGCTGGAATGTCTTCCAGCAATCTGTACTATATCGGTGATTTGTCCTGTGTTATGATGTTCTTGTAGCAAGCAGGAATGCCGAGTTTGAAAGAAGCATCTTTTTACCTTGGAGGAAAAAGATGTGCAGCACCTTTGCTCCGTATTCACGGATTAATCCTGGAGCCCTTCTTATATGAGGGGGCGTTTATGGATTCGACGGGGATAGTTCGAGCATGGGTAGCGGGTAGTGGGGACGCGTCCACTTCATCAACGCTAAAGCCTATTAAACGGCAAACAACAAACAAACTACGCTTTCGCAGCCTAAGAAACTGTGTGCGTGCTTCTAACCTGCATCGCCCATGTGACAGGATTAGGGGCTAACAAGTAGTGGGATACGCTGTCACATCTCCGCCTGGGGTGTGCTGAAGAAGACAATCAGGCTGACCCAACGTATAGCCGGTTACGGGGCGATACTCGGGTGACATCAAAACTGTGACTACACCCGTAGAAGCTTATGTGTCGTTATCTTCGGACAGGGGTTCGACTCCCCTCGCCTCCATTCTGTAAATCCACACCTGAAAACAGGTGTGGATTTTTTAATATGTACTTACGTCATCTTTTCTACTCCCTGCAAGCAGGTGTCCTGAATTCTCTTAATTTTTGTTGCTATAGCAGTTATAATTGTATTTAGTAACGAAGTGTAAAGAATTATCAAAGTAGTTTGTTTTTTATTGAGTTTTCTTTACATATAAATTGCTCGATATACTTCAATTATATATTATTATTCGAAAAAACTCTCTAACCAATTAAGGAGATTACTCATGATCAACTTCCAAGATAAAGTAAGTTTCATTTGGTCAATCGCAGAGATCTTGCGTGGACCGTATAAACCAGAGGACTATGGTAAAATTGTCTTACCATTAGCTGTATTACGTCGATTTGACTGCGTATTAGAGAGCACCAAAGAGGAAGTATTAGCAAAGGCAGAGCAGTTTGCTGCAATGAATGAAGATGCTCGTGAGCCGATTTTAAATCGTGTTTCAAAGCAAAACTTCCACAACACAAGTAAATATGATTTTGATAAGTTATTAACAGATTCTGATAACATTGCTGATAACTTGCGTGACTATATGAATGGTTTCTCAAAAGTGGCTCGTGATATTATGGATCACTTTGATTTTGACCGCCAAATCGATAAACTAGAGCAGAACAACTTATTATACTTAACGATTAAACGCTTTAGTGAGATTGACTTACATCCAGAAACAGTTTCAAACATTGAAATGGGTTATGTATTTGAGGAACTAATTCGTCGTTTCAATGAGAATGCAGAAGCAGGGGATCACTACACACCACGTGAAGTAATTCGTTTAATGACGCATTTATTGTTCCTCCATGATGATGCGAGTATTTTAAGGAAGCCAGGCTTAACACAAACGTTATATGACTGTGCAGCTGGTACAGGTGGTATGGGTTCTGTGGCACAAGAGTATTTACTAAGTCAAAATCCAACAGCACACTTGGAGTTCTTTGGTCAGGAAATCAATCCTGAATCATATGCAATTTGTAAAGCAGATTTGCTTATAAAGGGAGAAGACGCACGCAATATCCGTTTAGGCAATACGTTGTCAAACGATCAATTCCCACGTGAAAAATTCGATTACTTAATATCAAATCCCCCTTATGGTGTGGACTGGAAATCATATGAGAAGCCAATTAAAGAAGAACATGAGAAACAAGGTTTTGATGGACGTTTCGGTCCTGGTACACCTCGTACAAGTGACGGGCAACTATTATTCCTAATGCACTTATTATCAAAAATGAAGCCAGTAACAGCGGATAACCCACAAGGATCTCGTTTAGCGATTATTATGAACGGTTCACCATTATTTACAGGTGATGCGGGATCTGGTGAAAGTGAAATTCGTAAGTATATTCTTGAGAATGATTTAGTAGAAGGCATTGTGGCGTTACCGAACGACCTTTTCTACAATACAGGTATTGCAACGTACATTTGGATTTTAACGAACAATAAAGCACCTCTTCATAAAGGGAAAGTACGTTTGGTCAACGCCGTAGATTTCTCGAAAAAAATGAAAAAGTCGATGGGGAGTAAACGTAACGAAATCACAGAAGAGCAAATAAACGAAATTGTTCGTTTATATGGTGACGCACAGCCAAACGAATACGTGAAGATTTTTGATAATGAAAACTTTGGCTACGCAAAAATTACAGTAGAACGTCCATTACGTTTAAACTTCCAAGTAAATGAAGAGCGTCTTGCACATGTAGTAGAGGAGAAAGGCTTTGAGAACTTAGCAACATCAAAGAAAAAGGGTGACGCAGGTCATTTTGAAATCGAAGAAGGTAAAAAGCTGCAAACGCAATTATTATATGTTTTACGTACGTTAGAAAATGACAAAGTATATAGAAATCGTGACGAGTTCACGAAAGTAGTAAAAGATGCATTGAAGCAAGCTGGTATTACTATCGGAGCTCCAGTATTAAAAGCAATTTTAGCAGGGCTCTCTGAAAAAGATGAAACAGCTGATGTATGTATGAAAAATAAAACACAAATCGAGCCAGATACGGATTTACGTGATACTGAAAATGTACCATTAAAAGAAGACATCTATACCTTCTTTGAACGAGAAGTATTACCACATGTACATGATGCATGGATTGACGAGACAAAAACAAAAATCGGCTACGAAATTCCATTCACTCGTCAGTTTTATAAATACACAGCACTACGCAGCTCAGCTAAAATTATGGACGAGATTCGTGCGTTAGAAGCGGAGCTTGCTGAGCAGTTGAAGAAGGTGATGGAATGAGGCCTTTATTCGAAATAGAGAAAACGTCAATTAATATTGATTGGAAAGTGTTAAAAATAAAACGAGTATTAGATATACCTATTACTGATGGACCTCATGAAACGCCAGAACTATTGGATGAGGGTATTCCTTTCTTATCAGCTGAGTCTGTAAAAAAGGGAAAGTTAGATTTTAACTTAAAGCGAGGATATATTTCTCGAGAAGACCATAAAAAGTATATAAAGAAGTGTAAGCCACAACGAGATGATATTTTTATGATTAAGTCAGGTGCTACTACTGGCAACGTAGCAATGGTGGAAACTGATGAGGAGTTTAGTATTTGGTCTCCACTTGCATTAATTAGAGCAGATAAAGAGAAAATAATTCCGAAATATTTATATTATTTCATTGGTTCATCTGCATTTAGAGAGCAAGTAGAAATTAGTTGGAGCTTTGGTACTCAGCAAAATATAGGAATGAAGGTAATTGAGAATTTATTTCTTTCAGTACCATCTTTACATTTTCAAGAAAAGTTAGTGCAGTACATGGAAAGTAAAGTAGTGCAGATTGATAAACTAATTGAGATGAAGGGGGAAATAATTCATTTATTAGAACAACAACGCCAATCAATCATCACAGAATCTGTTACAAAAGGTTTAAATCCGGATGTGAAAATGAAAGATTCAGGTGTTGAATGGATTGGTGAGATTCCAGAGCATTGGGAGGTTAAACGTTTAAAAAATGTTTTAGCTTTAAATCCAAGTAAAAATGAAGTAGATGCTCTAAAAGGACTTGGAGTGACATTCTTACCTATGGAAAATATCTTAGCACCAAATGAAGTTAATATTAGTATAACTAAGAATATTGAAGAAGTTTATTCTGGATATACGTATTTTAAAAATAATGATTTAGTAGTGGCAAAGGTAACACCTTGTTTTGAAAATGGAAATATAGCTGTTATGCAAAACTTAAAAAATAGTATTGGTTTTGGTACTACTGAATTACATGTTCTTAGAGCAAAACCTAAGCAAAATATTTATTTTTATTTTTATTTGGCACAGTCTGCCCCATTTAAACAAGAAGGCGTTTCAACGATGTATGGTGTTGGTGGATTAAAGCGAATTCCGAGTGAATTTATTTTAAATTACAAGTTTGCAATGCCATCTGTATCAGAACAAAATGAAATCGTAGAGTTTTTGAATGAGAAATGTACAGAGCTTGAATGTATTAAAAAGTTAATCAACGGACAGATTGAAAAATTAAAAGAATATCGCCAATCCCTAATCTACGAGGCGGTAACGGGCAAAATTGATGTACGTGATATGGAACTCGATTAAGTGAGGTGAGTTGTGATGGCTGTGGATACTTCAGAAAAAGGTTTTGAAACGAATATCGAAATAGCATTAATTGCGAATGGCTATAAAAAGCGTGTGTTAGAAGGAGAAGAGAGTGCTGCATTCAAGCAGCATGCTATCGACGTAGAAGAGCTATTTTCTTTTTTAGAGGCTACGCAGGAAAAACGTATGCGTACGCTAGAGAAATCGTATGGTCCTTCATATAAAGGAGAAGTTTTAAAACGTATTAAAGACCAGCTACATCGTCAAGGTTTGGTCGAATGTCTACGTAAAGGGATTAAAGACCGTGGTGTGACATTACAGCTTGCGTATAATAAGCCACCTACGGCTATGAATAAAACATTAAATGAGCAGTATGGGAAAAACCGCTTTAACGTTGCTCGCCAAGTGTATTACAGTGATAAGCATAACAATAGCTTAGATATGGTGCTATTTTTAAACGGTTTGCCGCTTGTTGTGATGGAGCTAAAAAATCCATTAACAAATCAAACAGTTGAGCATGCGATGAAGCAGCTAAAGACAGACCGTAATCCACGTGAGCAACTGTTTAAATTTAATGAGCGGGTTGCCGTTTACTTTGCTGTTGACCCAGATGAAGTATTTATGACGACAAAGCTTGATAAAGACAAAACATACTTCCTACCTTTTAACAAAGGCAATAATGGTGGTAAAGGTAATCCGTTAACTTACGGTGACAATTATCGTACGCATTATTTATGGGAAGAAATTTTAGCCCCAGATAGCTTGCTCGATATTTTATACCGCTTCATCTTTATTAAGAAGGACGACATTAAAGATTCAAACGGCGAAACGATAGGTGAGCGTCAGATGCTCATTTTCCCCCGTTTCCATCAGCTGGATGTTGTACGTAGGTTAGAAGCAGATGTTGCACAAAAGCTTGTCGGTCATAATTATTTAATTCAGCACTCTGCGGGATCGGGCAAGACGAACTCAATTTCGTGGCTTGCACACCGTTTAGCGAAGCTACATAACGAGGACAATAAATCCATTTTTAGTAGTGTAATCGTTATTACCGATCGCCGAGTGTTAGATAAGCAATTACAAGATGCAGTGTATCAGCTGGAGCATAAAGCAGGGATGGTAGAGCCGATTGATAAGGATTCAGAGCAATTAGCACGTGCTATTAATAATGAGACTCGTATTATTATTACGACGCTTCAAAAGTTCCCGTTCATTTTAGAAAAAGTAACGGGCTTAGAGCGTAAAAAGTATGCGGTCATTATTGATGAGGCGCACTCATCCCAAGGCGGTAAAGCTTCAACTGCATTAACGAATGTGTTATCGGATAAAACGTTAGAAGCAGCTTATGAGGAAGACCGTATTGCGGAAGAAAACTTAGATGATGTGGACGAAAAAATCGTTGAAGCAATCATGAAAAGTGGTAAGCAAGATAACGTATCTTTCTTTGCATTTACGGCGACACCAAAGCCGAAGACATTAGAGAAATTCGGTACAGTTGGTGTAGATGGTAAGCCAGCAGCATTCCATCAGTACACAATGCGACAAGCAATTGAAGAAGGTTTTATTTTAGATGTGCTTGAAAACTATACGACCTATAAAACATTCTGGAAAATTGCAAAGACAGTAGACGATGACCCAGAGGTATCACAAAAACAAGCAACGAAAAAGCTAGCGCAATACGTGTCACTACATCCGCATAGCATCGCACAAAAAACAGAAATTATTATCGAGCATTATCGTAATTTTGTACAGCGCAAAATTGGTGGTCGTGCAAAGGCAATGGTTGTAACAGCGAGCCGTTTACATGCAGTACGTTACAAACTGGCTTTCGATAAGTATATTAATGAAATGAACTACAATGATTTAAAAACAGTAGTCGCTTTCTCAGGTACGGTGAAAGATAGCGAGATTAATTATACCGAGCCAGAAATGAATCAGTTCTCTGAAAAAGAGTTACCTGAAAAATTTAACTCTGACGAATACAAAGTGCTACTTGTTGCGGAAAAATATCAAACTGGATTTGATGAACCACTGTTGCACACAATGTATGTAGACAAGCCATTAAGCGGTATTAAGGCGGTGCAAACACTATCTCGTTTAAATCGTACATGCCCTGGTAAAGACGATACATTCGTATTGGATTTTGTAAATGACCCAGAAGAAATGAAGGCGTCTTTCCAGCCTTATTATGAATCGACAAGTCTATCAGAAATTACTGATCCAAATATCCTTTATGATATGCAGGCCGAGCTAGAGCCATATCAAGTGTTTACGGAAGAAGAAGTGCAAAGGGTGAATGAGCTTGAGGTAATAGGCGGTGTGAAGAAGTCTACGAAGGCTCAAGCCGAGTTAAATGCGGTCCTCGATAAAGGTGTGGAGCGTTTTAAAAAGCTTTCGGTAGAAGAACAATTCGCATTTAAACAAGCGGCTACAAAATTCATACGTACTTATGGCTTTATATTGCAAGTTGTAACATTTATAGATTTAGGTTTGCACAAAGAATACATTTACTTAACGTACTTTTTGCGTAAATTACCACGTGGACAAGGAGACAAAGACGTTTACTTGGCTGATGATGTAGCACTTGAATATTATCGTAATCAGAAAATGTTTGAAGGTAGCATTGTGCTTGAGAAAACAGGCGGCTACGACTTAGATCCTCAGAAACATGGTGCTAGTGGTGTAGCTGAAGATGAAATAGTTCGTTTATCGAGCGTGTTAGATAAGTTAAATGAGCGCTTCGGTACACAATTCACAGAAACGGATTTCCTTTCTCGCGAGCAAGTAAAAGAAGATATTTTAAATGATGAAGACCTTCGCCGAAGAGCAAAAAACAATACAAAAGAAAATTTTAAATTTGCCTTTGAAAAATCTTTTATGAATTTTGTTATTGACCGTATGAGCAGTAATCAAGAGTTTTTTATGAAGATATTGGAAAATAATGAATTTAAAACGGTGATTATGGAAGATATGATGAATGAAGTTTATATGGAAGTAAACAGTTGATATAATAATCATTTATGTATATTTACCTAAAATATATAAAAATTATAAAACATTTACTTTTACGAATCTTTCAAATAAGATATAAAGCAATTATTGTCTGATCGAAAATAATTTATTTCATTCTGGCATTTAACATCTATAAACATTTACGTTTTTTTTAAGCAGATATATTTCGAAAGGGCACTACTCATATCAGAAAGACTTAAAGATACCCTCTTTGGAAAAGCTACATACATTCATTGCGGTCGTATATCAATCGCATTCTTATGTTAGTCAGCAAAATATCGTTTTATTTAGGATGCTGTTGCGTTCGGTTTAAATATGAAGGGATCTCATTAGGGAAATGAAGAGGATGTACGTTACCTCTTTGGACTATCCCGAACAGTCTCAACAAAACTAGTCGCCGAATTGTGGTTTTGAACAGTCACGGTTTGCTCCCATTAGAGTCAAGGAACCATCAACCAGCGTTCTAGTTGGTGGTTTTTCTGTTTATGATATAATAAGCATAAATTTAGATTGGGGGGACTCCAGATGTTTGAAAATCGAGAACAGCTCCAAGAAATTTTAAATAAAGCAAATCAACATGCACGGAAACAAGCTAAAGAATCAGGTGCCTCTATTTATTATATAAAGAACAACAAACGTGTGGATGCTGCCGGTAATAAATTCGAAATTATATTTGATGTTACTGGGAAACGCCAGGAGTTTTGAGTATCATGAGTGAAATCAGACCAGTTATGACTGTGTTTGCTGGAACAAATGGAGCGGGGAAAAGTACACTCAGTATGCAAATGAGAGAGTAGCTTGGTGAACTGGTTGATCCGGATCAAATTGCAAGAGAGTTGAAGCCAGAGAATCCGCGCAGTGCTGACTTGTCTGCTGGCAGGGAAGCTGTGAAAAGAATCCAATCTCTCATTAAAAGTGGTGTAAACTTCGCTATTGAAACGACATTGTCCGGATCATTTGTTTTAAAACATATGGAATTTCTAAAGAAAACAGTTACGAAATTGTCGTTTACTATATCGGCCTTGAGGATGTTCAAATGCATATAGATCGTGTTGCATCTCGTGTTGAACAAGGTGGACATTGGATTGCAGAAGAAGACATTCGTTATCGATATGGTCAGTCATTGAAGAATCTTAAACCGGCTCTAGCCATTGCAGATCAGGTTATCATCATTGATAATACATACGAGCCTTTAATTGTTGCTGAAATTAAACAGAGTAATTTGGTCTATTCTGTTGAGTCCATACCTGGTTGGGCTAATCCTGTTCTTGTGGGTTACTGATACTTGGGTGACATCAAAACTGTGACTACACCCGTAGAAGCTTATGTGTCGTTATCTTCGGACAGGGGTTCGACTCCCCTCGCCTCCATTAGAATTAGCAAAAAACCATCAACCAGTTATTCTGGTTGGTGGTTTTTTATTTATGCTCAATTTATAGAGGGACTCGAGATGATTATAAATCGAGAACAGAAAATCTAAAAAGATATAGATTTAAACCTAGCAAATGATTTTATGAATTGATAAAATTTATAAAACGCTAAATCTAAATTGAAAATGAAATGAAATGAGATGATTATAATGGCGATTAAGCATGGAATATGGAGAGTTACCGATGATGAGGTTAGAGAAGTAAAAAATGTTACTTTAGATTTAGAAATCGAGCTTGAAAAAATTATCCAATCCAATCCAGCTGTACTAGATGACAATTGGCTGATTATCGGAAGACAAGTCATGACTGAGTTTAATACATACATTGATTTATTAGCAATTGATAACAGCGGCTCAATAATTATTATTGAATTAAAAAAACATAAAACAAGTCGAGAAGTTGTGGCACAGGGACTAGATTATGCATCATGGGTTAAAAGCTTGTCAGCAAGTCAAATTTCCGCAATATATGAGTCTTATATAGCCAGATACTCTCAAAAACAAAATAGTTTAGAGGAAGAATATTACGAAAAATTTAAGATTAAACTCGAAGAAGAAAGTATTAATCACTCTCATCAGATTGTTATTGTAGCGGCTGAATTGGATTCAAGCACTGAAAGAATTGTAGAGTATTTGAGTGACTCTCTTATACCGATAAACGTCATCTTTTTCACTGTCTTTGAAGAGGAATCAACTAGATATATAAGCCGTGCATGGATGATTGATCCACAAGAGACCTTAGATAATGCATCTATTGTAGTTAAAGATAAGGAGCCTTGGAACGGAGAGTATTATGTTTCTTTTGGTGATGGAATGAGTCGTAGTTGGTCTGACGCTTTAAAATACGGATTTATCTCAGGGGGCGGCGGAGAGTGGTACTCACGTACACTTAATCAATTATCTATTGGTGACCGAGTGTGGGTTAATATTCCTGGTGTTGGTTATGCTGGTGTTGGAAAAGTTACGGATACAGCCAAAAAGGCAGATGAAGTTTTCTTTGAAGAAAATGGAGTCGAACAGAATATATATCAACTTAGCAATAATGCAAATTACTATAAAGAGTTCTTATATGATGATGATCGTGCTGAGTTCATTGTAAAAGTGGATTGGATTAAGGCTCTGCCTGCGAATGCAGCTATATCGGAGATTGGTTTTTTTGGAAACCAAAACACCGTTTGTAAGCCGCGTGCTTCTAAATGGATGCATACCATTAATCGCTTAAAAAGCATTTGGAAGATACAGTAGTGTCTTAGAATATGCGTGCTTCTACCCTGAATCGCCCATGTGACAGGATTAGGAGCTAACAAGTAGTGGGATACGCTGTCACATCTCCGCCTGGGGTGTGCTGAAGAAGACAATCAGACTGACCTTATAAAGACCTTGTTACGGGGTAATACTCGGGTGACATTAAAACTGTGACTACACCCGTAGAAGCTTATGTGTCGTTATCTTCGGACAGGGGTTCGACTCCCCTCGCCTCCATTAGAGTTAAGCAAGAGCCGCCAACCAGTGATCTGGATGATGGCATTTCATTTAAAAAAAGGAGTCAGGCGCTCAAGGTGAAAGCCAAACTGACTTCATATTTTGGAATAACTATCCCTTTTATCCTTGGCAATCTTCTGAAAACATGATGACGAATCGAAGCCGACTTTGGCAGAGTTGGAGGATGGTTTGCCTTTGCCAGACAGCTTATGTAATGGAATCCTGATGCTCGAATCGTGGCACTGACCGCCATCCTATTCCAATTGCATACTGTGATCTCTGGACTAGACCAGAGCATATAATCATGGAATAATAAGGGAGAATGTAGACAGGCAGTTGCAGAGAGGGGCATTGCTTTATGGTCAATATCGCTTTGGTAGAGCAGGAATCTGTTCGGGAAAAGGTTGTGGCGTTCACGTTTGATGATGGGCCTCATCCGGTGTATACACGTCAAATGCTTGAGATATTCCGCAGTGCGAGTGGGCGGGCGACGTTTTTCATGATTGGCAAAGAGATGGAGGCTCACCCGGAGATTGCGGCGGAGGTGCACCGTGAAGGGCATGAGATCGGAAACCATACGTACACGCATCCGGACCTGACAAAGCTGACGCTGAAGGAAGCCGGAGAGGAACTGCAACGCGCAGAAAGTCTTGTTCAAGAAATTACAGGGCAACCTGCCCGCTGCTTCCGCCCTCCGTATTTTGGCGTAAATGATGACATTCTGTCTCTGGCGGCGGAGCGCGGATATCAAACGATTGGTGCGGTCAACGGCGATGCGAGGGATTGGGACAATCCCGGCGTTGAGCACATTCTGGAGCATACCCGGTCTGCGGTGAAACCCGGTAGCGTGCTCATATTCCATGACGGGTACGGGGATCGTTCCCAGACGGTGGAGGCGGTTCGAGTGCTGGTGGATGAACTTGTCGCGGAAGGGTACCGATTGGTCACGGTAAGTGAATTGTTGAGATTTTCTTCGTAATCGATAAACAGAGTATTGTAGATTGGGCCCATCATTCATTGGAATGATAGGGTCCTCTTTCTTGTCCAGTATCCACCAGCCCCAGAAGTTTAATTATTAAAAATGGGTTCCGTGCGAAGCAAATAGTTACCCCTTACCTCCGCGGCCCAATTGGCAAAGACTTCTCTCCATTGAACACTGTTAAAGAAATCTTCTACGGATTGATTGTCGGAATCCCAGTCTACAAATATGTTAAGAGGTGTGATTCCTCCGGCCCAGATGCCATTGCTGACGTCCGTTCCCTTTTCTCTCACCAATAAGATTGGAATGCCGAATTGAAAAGCCATAGCAGGCTCAATTTGAGAAAAGGTCGATCCTTCCCAGAACGGAGTGGTCGTTGGAGGCTTCCCTACATTGGATTCAAGAATTTGAACATAAAATCTGCGGAAGTTGATTGCGAGCAAACCATAGCTTGAAAAAACCAGGCGTCGTATATTCGTCAGGATGTTTTCCGGGTATTGTTCACTAACGGGCAATGTGCGGGGAAAGAGCAATGCATCCTCAATTTCCGCAATGAGACGGTTTAAAAATTGTTCTTGCAGGTCATTTACCGTGTTGGTTGTACTCAAAAATATAGGAATACGAAAAGCTCGGTCCACGCAGGCATCGATAGCCGATGATGTGCCCTTTTCATTATGGATGGGCTTATTCGCATTTGAGGCGGAAGTTCTCAAATGGCCACGGACGGGTGGAAGCTCCGTTACCATGCTTACGGGGGAAAGCTTTTTCATGGCAATATGCTGCGTCTTAGCCTTATTTTTTGTATTACTCAATGTTCACATCTCCAATGCAAGGATCTGGTTTTTATTTAGCCCCAGTCTATGCACATTAGCCCATTTGTGTGACGTGATACTCATAAAGGGGTATGTATCCTTTACCCATCAACCGATTACTGTAATTTTTTGAAATTTTACTTCGTACTAGAATGTAACTTATAATAATAAGTTAATATAAACCGCGTCAGGAGGATACAATGGACTTTATCAAAAATCAACTAGACGGAACTGGCATGAGTGAACAAACCATTGGATATCTTTCGAATTTGATCATGGTGGTATTTATAGCTGTGGTCTCCATACTGGCCAATTTTATAGCCAAAAAAATCGTACTGAAGATTATTATCCAAATCATCAACAACAATCGGTACACGTGGGATAAAATCATTGTGGAGAAAAAAGTGTTCCACAACCTCTCGCATCTGGTACCGGCGATTATCATTTATTATTCTGCGTATGTCTTCCCGTCCTATCAAGCTTTGATTGAAAAAGCAGCTTTAACGTATATGATCGTCATCACCATCACGGTATTAAATGCGTTACTTAATGCCTTTGATACCATATATCGTTCCTATGAAGTCTCCAAGATCAGACCGATTAAGGGATACATTCAGGTGGCCAAAATCGTTCTTTTCATTATTGGGGGCATTATCGTTATTTCGAGCCTGATTGGTCAGAATCCGTTAATTATTCTCAGTGGACTTGGCGCTTTATCAGCCGTTCTGATGCTCGTCTTTAAGGATTCCATATTGGGACTGGTGGCGGGTGTGCAATTATCATCGAATGACATGGTGCGTGTGGGTGACTGGATTGAAATGCCCAAATATAATGCCGACGGCGACGTCATCGATATTACGTTAAACACGGTAAAGGTTATGAATTTCGATAAAACAATTACGATGATTCCAAGCTACGCGCTCATCTCGGATTCATTCAAAAATTGGAGAGGCATGCAAGTATCCGGTGGCAGAAGAATTAAACGAAGCGTCTATATCGATACAAGCAGCATCAGCTTCTGCACAAAGGAAATGATTGGGGAGTTTCAGAAGATTCACTATCTTACAGACTATCTCGAGACCAAATTAAATGAAATTAACGAATACAACATAGAACACCACATTAATACGGAAAGCATTGTAAATGGTAGACAGCTTACGAATGTGGGTGTATTCAGGGAATATATCCATCAATATTTGAGGAATCATCCGAAAATTCATAAGGATATGACGTTGATCGTGAGACAGTTAGCGCCGGGAGATAACGGACTGCCACTTGAAATTTATGCATTCAGCAATGATATCACCTGGAGCGTGTATGAATCGGTTCAAGCGGATATTTTTGACCACATCTTCGCCGTTGCGCCGACCTTTGGACTTCGTGCCTTCCAAAATCCAACAGGACATGATATTGTGCAACTCAAAGAAAGCCCCCAATATTCGAGAGGATATTGAGATATGTTATTTACCTAATCCAATATGAATATGAACAGAGGAAGCACCGTAAAGGTGCTTTTTTTGTGTTTAAAAAGTGACATATATACCATTTACAAAAATGGAAATAATTAATAGTATAATTATATGGGCATGATTTCCAGTTCTTATTTTTGAAGCTATATAAAATCAACTAAATATTTACACGAGAACGTAGAGGACAGAAATAACCTGAAGAAGCGGAGCTAAAAGTTTTCTGAAAGAAAGCTGCATCGGAAGCATACGCCTCGCCTTTATCCCCGGATTTTCCCCTTTGAAAAAGGGAATCCAAAAAAATCTGGGGATAACAGCGATCGTAAGGTTATTCTGTCATCGGAGTGGCAAGTGTTAATTATTTTTTAGTTCAATTTATATAGAAATAAAATGTCCCGATTTGAAGATTGGAAAATTTAATGGAGGTGAATTTCGTGGCACGTGTATTAGTTGTAATGATGCCTGCAGAAGGGCATATCAATCCGACGCTCGGAATAATCAAGGAACTGATAGAGAACGGCGATGAGGTCGTCTACTGTTGTACGGAAAAATATCGGACGAAGATTGAAGCGTTAGGCGCGCAATTTAAAGCGTACTCCTTCAACGAGGCAACCCTGCTCAACAATCCAGATATGAAGCCATTTGAACTCAAGCATCCGTATCAATTTTTATATATGGTTTTGAAAAAAATTATTCAACGATTTATTCCGGATGTTCTGAATCTGATCGAAAATGAAACCTATGATTATTTAATTTTTGACTCTTTAATAGGCTGGGGAGGACAGATTTTAGGTGAGAAGCTGGGTATACCAACGGTATGCTCAACCACCACCTTTGTTTTTGTGGAACCTCTCAAATTAGATAATCAACTGAAGGATGACGATGAGGAGGTCAAGAAGCTTTATAACGGCATCATCGAGATGTCCCAACAATTAGCTTCCCAGTTCAATGTGGCTGTGCCTTCTCTGGCGGATCTTTCAGGGCACCCAGGACAACTGAAGATTGTTTATACAAGCCGTTATTTTCAACCCATGGGGGACAAGCTGGATGACAGCTATGTGTTCACCGGACCGTCTATTATCCCCCGTAAGGATGCACCATCCTTTGCAAAAGAGTCCCTGCATGCCCTCTATAAACAAGCGGTATATATTTCGATGGGGACCATTTTAAACAAAGATCTTGAATTCTATAAGCTGTGCTTTACAGCTTTCGGTGATTTGCCTGTGCAGTTTATACTGTCTTCAGGGAAGGATACTGATTTGGAGCCGATTGCTGATCTCATTCCTGACAATTTCATCATCAGACCCTACCTCCCACAACTGGAAGTGCTGCAAAGTGTAGATGCCTTTCTGACACATGCGGGCATGAACAGTACAAGCGAAGCTTTGTATTACAATGTACCATTGGTCATGCTTCCGTTAACCTCAGATCAGCCGCGTGTAGCAGGCCGGGTGCATGAGCTCGGAGCAGGGATCATCGTGGATAAAAATAACCTTACACCCGACGTACTTAGAAACGCGTTATTAGAAGTGCTCGGGAATGCCTCCTATAAGGAACATGCTGAGGTTATTGGGAAAACGTTACGCGATGCTGGCGGGTACCAGCAGGCTGCTATCGCCATTCAGAACTTTATGGACGATCGGTCGTTATCGGCCACGCCGATCTCTTCGCATGAATAAAGAGGCAACTTGCCTTTATTAAAATTAGACAAGAAAGCCACCACCCGGCATAACGGGTTGGTGGCTATATTTGATTCATCCGCGTATGGAGGGGTAGAATAAATGAGAGAGCATACCACTTTTTCTATATCGTTTAGTAACCCTTTCGCAAAGGAGAGTTTACAGATGAATCATACCATCCCGGAATATACGTTGAATGATGGCTTGAAAGTGCCTGCCATTGGCTTTGGTACCTATAGCTTAAAAGGAGAAAAAGGCGTCAAATCCATAGCGTCCGCGATGGATGCAGGTTACCGGCTGATTGACACCGCGTATAACTATGAGAACGAGGCAACTGTCGGAAAGGCGATCAAGCAGAGCTCTGTTTCCAGAGAAGAGCTGCTGATCTCATCCAAGCTGCCAGGGCGTTACCATGCTTTTGAAAAGGCGATTGTAGCCATCCAAGAATCTCTATACAGAGCAGATCTGGACTATTATGATCTATATCTGATTCACTGGCCAAATCCCAAGCAGGATATGTATGTGGAAGCGTGGCAGGCACTCATTGAGGCGAAGAAACGCGGATACATCCGATCAATTGGAGTTAGCAATTTCCTACCGGAACATAACGAACGTCTGATTAAGGAGACGGGAGTGGCGCCAAGTCTGAATCAGATTGAGCTGCATCCATTCTTTGACCAAGCGGATCAGCGGGAGAAGGATTCGCAGCATGGCATTGTTAACGAATCGTGGAGTCCCATTGGGCGTGGTAATGATGCGGTACAGGATATCGTAAAAGATGAGCAGATCCTTCGCATTGCCGAAGCTCATGGCAAAACGGCTACTCAGGTTATCTTGCGCTGGCATACCCAACTTGGTTCCATTCCGATCCCTAAAGCAGGCTCGCTTCAACACCAGCAAGAGAATATCAATATTTTCGATTTCGAGCTGGACGAGAAGGAGATGCAAGTCATTTCTTCTTATAATCGTAAGGATGGACGGTTGTGGAATCAGGACCCGAGTGAGTACGAAGAGTTTTAAAAGGTTTATTTATAGGATAGATAAGGAAAAGTTCAATTCACCTTACAGTGGATAGAATGAGTATAAAATAAATATGGCCTCCTATTCTACAGGAATGTAGATAGGAGGCTTTTTGTTGTATTAAAAAAGTGAGTGCAATTGGAGCAGGAGTAATATGGGCGAAGTTAGTGATACAGCTAACTACTCAACCAATTCCTTAGATCTCTGCGCCATATCCTGTAAAACGCGAGCCACCCGACTTTTTCTGCCCTTTGCTTTTCTCTGTATTCTTGCGAGCGATCTTTTATACGCTTCCACATCTGTTTGAAGCGCGAAGTGTTTGGCAGCAATCCGCAATGTTTTCTTTAACAATCGTGCGGAAGAACGTGTTGTTCTGGACCGGAAGCCTCTGCGCAAGATTCGCAGCGTTTTTTTGTAGGTTTGGAGGTCAGCTGATGGTGGTACTACGCAGAATAAATTGAGTGCGGAATCATTGAATCCATAGGTTTCGAGCATGATTTTCAGATTTTCTGTATTGAGCACTTCCCCTCGGAAATGGGTAGGATGTTCTTGATGATAACCTACGACCTCCTTCATACAGTAGAAGGGCACTTTCAAACGATGCAGTCTGTAGCCCAGATCCCAGTCTTCAAGCCCATACAGTACAAACCTTTCATTGAAACCTCCAACTCGATTTAGAAGGCTTCGGCGGATGGAAACACACCGCGTAACGAGCAGCATCCATGGAGCCACATCGGTGCTGGCAAATTGCTTGATGACACCAGGCGGTATTTTGGTTGGGAAAATTACTTTGGACAATGTATCTGTCTGATGAATGATATCTTCCGGTGTGACCAGTGGGACGATTTCATTCGCTGCATCAAATTCGGGACGCCATAAGTTTGAAGGGGTGAGGATTGAACGGCAATGATCTTTTTCCGATGGCGAGAAGTCCGGATAGTAGTGGGTATAAGCATCGGCAAAGGAATGTGGAAAACCCGAAACGACGGCTCTGGGATTTTTACGATGATATTGACGCACTGTTCGGATGAATTCGGGTAAAGCCAGAAAGTCAGCATCACAGAAGATGACGTATAGCCCTTTGGCATGCTGAAGTCCCAAATTTCGAATCGCTGATCTTCCACGTTGTTCCGTTTGGGATACGTAGGTCAAAGAATATGAAGACTGAAATGCCTGGATCTGTTCTTTCGTTCCATCAGTGGAACCGTCATCAGCTACGATGACTTCGAAAAGGTGCTTCGGGTAGGTTTGTGTCTCTAAGGCTGCCAGAGTAAGCGATAACTGATGGGCCCGATTATAGGTTGGGATAATGATGCTGTAGCGGATCGCCATTCCTGTTTCCTCCTTCACGTTGTTGGACGCTCCTTATGAAAAAAACGAACACGCTCAATTAAGAAGTGATATTAGTTTATTCCATATATGTGGCAGCGACTGGTCAAACACCTTATGATTTTGGAAACGGGCTTGATCGATCTCCTTCTTTTGTTCACGCTCACCGTTCAATCTGGAAATATGATCTTAATCTCTTGCATTCATGTGCAAATCCTGCGCTGCACAAGGGAATATCAAATTTTAGATATGTCGGCAAGAATGGAGGATAGCCAATATAGCGGGCAAGCGGTAACTTTATGGGGAGCAATAACAGGGCTGCTTATCCACGATACACATTCAATGGGGGGACGTGAAGCAATGAAACGGTCATGGAGAAAACGACTGGCAATTGGAATCTGCCTGATGATGAGTATTACTGCTCTCGGGGGCTGTTCAGGGGGAAATGGAAGTACAGGTGAAGCAGGAGGAGATGGACCTACCCCCATTTCAATCTGGATGTCGATGAATACCAATGCTTCCATCACACTCAAGAGCATGAATGAAATTACGGCGATTAAGGAATGGGAGAAGAAAACCAATACCAAAATCGAATTCCAGCATCCCGCTGTGGGTGCCGAGACCGAACAGTTCAATGTCATGATTGCCTCGAATCAGCTGCCTGATGCCATGTTTGTCAATGGAGATTACGCCAAGCTGTTCAATGATGGTATCATCATTCGACTTAACGAACTCATTGATGAATACGCTCCCAATTTGAAAAAGATCCTGGAGGAGAATCCCGAGGTTGCCAAACAGTTAAAAGCCGATAACGGAGATATCTATGCGATACCGCATCTGCGACTGGGGGAATACAAAACCTTCGGCGGTACATTCATCCGTCAGGATTGGCTGGATGAGCTGAAGCTGGAGAAACCGGAAACGATTGAGGAATGGGAGACGGTACTCAAGGCCTTTAAGGAGAAAAAAGGCGTAGCAGCGCCGCTATTGTTTGGTGCGCCACCCAAAATGACCACGATGGGACCTGCCGCACCGACGTATCTGGAGGCTTACGGTATCACTAATAATACGTTCATGAAAGATGGCAAGGTGGTCTATGGACCCATCGAGCCGGAATATAAGGAATTTCTAACGATGTTCCATCGCTGGTATCAGGAGGGATTGATTGATCCCGATTTTGCTACCAATGACCAGAAAACATACGACGCCAAAATTTTGAGCAGTCAAGCGGGTGCTTTTTTCACCTTCATCGGTGGAGGTGTAGGCCGCTATCTGCCCGCTCTGCAGGAAACGGATCCGAACGCCAATCTGACTGCCACCCAGTATCCGGTGTTGAATAAGGGGGATGAACCACTGTTTACCGGACGTTCCTGGGAATGGAGCAGTAGCGGCGTTGTGCTAACCAATAGCAACAAACATCCGGAGGAAACGGTCAAAGCACTCGATTATTTCTTCAGTGAAGAAGGACATATGCTCAAAAATTTTGGGGTGGAGGGCCTCACCTACACGATGAAGGACGGTTACCCGACCTATACGGATGAGATTTTGAAAAATCCGGACGGCCTGTCAGTTGCTCAAGCCATGGCCAAACATTTTATTGCGAACTATCCCTTCGTTGGGGAGGATGACGACCGATACAACGAGCAGTATTATCAGCTCCAACAGCAGAAGGATGCGGCGGTTCTGTTCTCCAAATACAGCGAGAATACGTTGAAGGTGGGCCTTCCTCCGACCAGTCTGACGACAGAAGAATCCACGGAGTACAGCAAAATCATGAGTGATATTGGAACCTATCGGGACGAAATGTTCGTCAAGTTTGTCATTGGGGTTGAGCCGATTGAGAACTTTGACAAGTTTGTGGATCAGATCAACAAGTTTAACGTGAAACGGGCTATTGAAATTCAGCAAGCGGCCCTGGACCGGTATAACGCCAGATAAGGAAGAGATGCCCACGGATGGTGAAGCCTTTTTACGGTTTTACCGCCGTGGACGCCCTCTTTGGAATGAAAAAGGAAGGGGATGAAGGAGTTGTCGCACAAGCTTTCCTTGTTATGGCTCAATTACAAAAAGAATAAGGCCATCTACTGGATGGCTCTTCCCGTCGTTTTATATTTTCTCGTTTTCAAATACTTGCCGATGTACGGAGCCATCATTGCATTCAAAGACTACTCGGTGGGCAAAGGTATATGGGGCAGTGATTGGGTCGGATTGCAGCATTTTCGGGATTTCTTCCAGAGTTATTATTTCTGGCGGATTCTGAAGAATACTCTTTTGCTAAGCTTTTATCAGCTGTTGTTCGGTTTCCCGGCTCCCATTCTTCTTGCCCTTCTGCTGAATGAACTCAGGCATGAAATCTTCAAACGCACGGTGCAGACGATCTCATACATTCCTCACTTTATTTCCCTTGTTGTCGTCTGCGGCATGATTGTTGATTTCTCATCCCGGGATGGACTGTTTAACACCATTATTGGTTATTTTGGCGGTCAGAGCAGCGCGCTTCTCAGTGACCCGGCTAATTTCCGTACCATATATACCGCCTCATCGATCTGGCAGGAGCTTGGTTTCTCCAGCATCATTTATTTGGCTGCGCTTAGCGGCATTAACCCCGAGCTCTACGATGCTGCCAACGTGGATGGAGCGAGTCGGCTTCGCCAGGTGTGGCATATCACGCTGCCTGGCATCATTCCGATGATTATGATTCTCCTCATACTCCGCATTGGTGGACTGATGGAGATTGGGTTCGAGAAAATTATTCTGCTCTATAATCCGAACGTGTATGATACAGCAGATGTGATCTCGACGTTTGTCTACCGCAAAGGGATTAGTGAAAGTGCCGAATTCAGCTATACAACTGCGGTGGGTTTGTTCCAGTCGGTCATTAACTTTGCGCTGCTAATCGGTGCCAACCGCCTGTCCAAGGTGATATCCAATACGAAGCTGTTCTAACGAAGAACGAGGTGAAGGGAGGGATTTTTTTGCGAATGAAAAGATCCATTGGAGAGCGGTTGTTTGGCGGTGCGAACGCGATTCTGATGACAGGGCTGATTATCGTCACCTTGTATCCGCTGCTGCATGTGCTAAATGCATCGCTTAGCGATTCAAGTCAGCTCATGGCCCATCGAGGTCTGCTGCTTTTCCCCAAAGGCATTACGATGGAGAGCTACAAGCTGGTGCTGAGCAACCCCAACATTCTGTCCGGATACCGGAATACGATATTCATTGTGGTGGTGGGCACGGCGCTGAATCTGCTGTTCACTATTCTGGGGGCGTATACGTTGTCCCGCAAAAGCTTTATGCTCCGCAATCCGATCATGCTGGCGATTGTATTTACGATGTTTTTTAACGGCGGAATCATCCCGTCCTATCTGTTGATCAATAACACGCTCCATATGGGTAACAGCCTGTGGGCTCTGATTGTACCTGGTCTGATCAGCAGCTATAATCTGATTATTATGCGGACTTCCTTTGCAGAAATCTCGGAAAGTCTGTTAGAGTCGGCCCGTATAGACGGGGCAGGTGAGATGCTTATTCTCTGGCGGATCGTTGTACCATTGTCCATGCCCGTCATTGCGGTGATGATTCTCTTTTACGGTGTCGGTCACTGGAATTCATGGTTCAGTGCCATCCTGTACATTCGGGACCGGAACCTGTTTCCGCTTCAACTGGTGCTGCGCGAAATTCTGATTCAGAACAGTACGGACTCGATGACGACAGGAGCGACCGCAATGGACAAAGAGGCCATCGGTGAAAGTGTAAAATACGCAACCGTCATGGTAGCCACTCTGCCTATATTGTTCATCTATCCGTTTCTGCAGAAATACTTTGTTAAAGGTGTTATGATCGGAGCAATCAAAGAATAGAGTTGCTTTAGGCCATGCCATGCCAAATAACACAGTGTGAGGAGGAGACGAATGAAGAGGAAAAGCATCCTGTTGTCCTGGAGCATTTCTTACATGGTCATTCTGCTCATTCCCATTGTGATCGGTGCTGCTGTATTTGCCGAGTCTCGTATGCTGCTTGAGGAAGAAGTGAATCGTTCCAACATGGTGCTGTTATCTCAGGTGCAGGAAACCATTGATAACCAGATTGGCGATATTGGCAGCATTAGCAATCAATTAATGGCCGACTCACAACTGATGAGCTTCATTAATCACGCGTCTGAACAGGATGCCCGCTGGAGGTTCATGGGGATTGATCTGATCAAAAACCTGAAATCCACACGCGTCGGAAACGGCTTGATTAGTGAACTGTATATATATATCAAACAACCCGATATTGCCTTATCCTCTTCCTCACTCATTCAGAAAAAGTATCTATATGACATATTCTATCAGGGCACCAATGTAACCGAGGAAGCGTGGACCCGGCTTATGCACGATTCCGGCAAGAGTATGTACAGAAAGATGGAGGTTCGGAGCGAAGATCGACGGATTGAAGATACGCTTGTCTATATTCAGCCGTTCCCTATTCAGAATGGCGCTGACAGCCCTGCAACCTTCGTTGTTAACCTGGACCCTAATCGATTCCAGCAAGCCATTGATAACGTACGTTTGGAAAAAGAGAGCACCGTGTTCATTCTGGATCACGACGGTCAAACGTTATTTTCTACCGGATCACTTGAAACCCCTTACATGAATGGGGAGGATCTTAACCTTTTCGATGATGCTGGAAAAAGAACGGAAACGATCGATTGGAACGGAGAATCCGTGACCATATCGCAGATTTCTTCCAAGATTCAGGACTGGAAGTATGTATCCATCATACCTACCCGAATCTATGCCAAGAAGCTGACGGTTATCCGCGATATTACGATTGGAGGCGTTGCCGCAGGACTTCTTCTTGGCGGGGTGGCAGCCTGGTGGTTCACCAGACGGAATTACCGTCCGCTGGGACGGATCATGAACATTATCTCGGATAAGGTCAAATGGAAACTGGAACAGCCGGACGATGAATATGGCATTTTGCAATCTGTTCTGATCCAAGCCTGGGAAGAGCAGGATCAATTTGCGAATAGGCTTAAGGATCAGCAAAGCGTTATACGGAGCAGTCTGCTCTCCAAGCTGATGAAGGGAAGGGTTCAGGTGGGTGAGGATTTTGCTTCAACGCTGGAACGTTCGGGCATCCGGTTCGAGACAAATTCGTTTGCCGTATTGCTCCTTCACATTGAGGATGTTGAAGGGCTGTTCCGTTCCAGAGTACGTGAGCAAGATCAGGAGGAGAAGCATCAATTTGTACACCTGATTCTGACCAATGTGCTGGAGGAGATGATCGGCTCGATCGGCCATGTCTACTCTGCCGACATTGATGGAAGGATCGCGTTCCTGATTAATATTCGGGATTGTGAGGAGGACACCAGTCAGCGGTTGATTCGTGCAGTCGAAGAAGCCCAGCGTTTCATCGGCTCCCGATTCTGTGTCTACTTTTCTGTTGGCGTTAGCCATGTTCATCACCGTATGGCGGAGATCGCGGATTGTTTCCGAGAATCGGAAGAAGCGCTGGAATACAGGCTGATTCTGGGGATCGGTCAGATTATTGATCCGAACCGGATTCGTCGGCCCAAGGAGGAGCTGTATTACCCTCTCGATCTGGAGAGACAGCTTATCAATTATATCGCTACAGGCAATTATGCCCGTTCCACGGAAGTGATGAACGAAATTCTCATGACCAATTTTGCAGGAGAACCCTTGTCTGTTGAACTGGCTCGCTGTCTGATGTTTGAGTTGATCGGTACCTTTCTGAAAGCTACCGAACAGATCAAGACGGACCACCAGAACGAGATGACGCAGCGCAACGAACTGATCCGGCAATTGTTTGCATGTGAGACCTTTGAGGAGATCGAGGCTGAGCTGTTGCAAGTACTGGAGACGGTATGCCAGACGGTGCATGAACGCAAGCGATCCCGCAGTGAGGAATTGAAGGATCAACTGGTGGAATTTATCCATGAGAGTTATGCGGATGTCAATTTGGGCTTGACCCATTTATCCGAGCGCTTTCGTTTTCATCCAACTTATGTTTCTAAGTACTTCAAGGAACAGACTGGAGTCAACGTGATCGATTACATCAATCAATATCGAATTGAGCAATCCAAGAAAATTTTACAGGCAGAGGAACTGACGATTCAGGACGTTTCCGAGCGGGTGGGTTTCCTGAACAGCAATTCGTTCATTCGTGTCTTTAAGAAGTATGAGGGAATCACACCCGGCCAATATAAGCAAAACAGAAGACTTGTCCAGCAAGAGGGTTGAAGCATAATACTTGCCTAGAGGAGGAACTGTTCCATGTGGAAAAAAGCTATTGATGATGCGTTACATGTCACCCGACGTAATATAGATCGATTTGGGGGACGCTTTCCCCATGTTAGCAACGGCGATGAGCATTATGTGCTTAACGATAATACAGAATGGACGGCTGGATTCTGGTCAGGCATCCTATGGTTATGCACGGAGTATACCCACGATCCTGAATTTCATGAGGCAGCCGTAAAAAGCGTCGATAACTTCCGTCGCCGAATGGATCAGAAAATCATTTTTGATCATCATGATATTGGTTTCCTTTATTCGTTGTCTTCCAAGGCACAATGGATTGTGGAGCAAGATGATGCCGCAAGGAAACTGACGCTGGAAGCTGCGGATATGCTGATGAAACGCTGGAGGGAAGAAGCCGGACTGATCCAGGCTTGGGGGCGCAAAGGCGATGTGAACAACGGAGGGCGAATCATTATCGATTGCCTGCTCAACCTTCCACTGCTGTTCTGGGCGTATGAACAAACGAATAACGAGGAGTATCGCCGCGTTGCCGAGCTGCATGCGCTCAAAAGCCGCCGGTTCCTTGTACGTGGGGACGACTCAAGCTATCATACGTTTTATTTTGACCAGGCTACCGGAGAGGCTATTCGAGGTGGTACGCATCAGGGTTACCATGACGGCTCTACCTGGACTCGCGGACAGGCATGGGGGATATATGGTTTTGCACTGTGCAGCCGCTATCTGCAAAGTGCAGAGATGTTAGAGACAGCGAAGCGTCTCGCACGTTATTTCCTTGCCCATCTTCCGGAGGACGAAGTAGCGTATTGGGATTTTGATGCCCCGCAGACACCTGAACCGAAACGGGACAGTTCTGCATCGGCCATTGTTGCCTGTGGTCTGCTGGAAATTTCCGGACGGCTTGATGAGGCTGATCCTGAGCGGGAGGTTTTTCGTAAAGCAGCGGAATCGTCCATGAAATCCTTAATTCATCATTATTCCACGCAGGGATCGGACACAGCCGAGGGTCTGCTGAAGCATGGTTCTTACTCCGTGAGAGGTGGAGATTCACCTGACGATTACACGATCTGGGGCGATTATTTTTATCTTGAAGCGTTGATGCGTCTGGAACGAGGCATTCCTGGCTATTGGTATGATCGATAAGGTGAGAGTTGTTGTTTTTGTATCCCCCTATATCCTAGGTTGATGAGGATACAGACGTTTTTGTTGCTGCTGTTCATCCAGAAGTTGCATCATCCAGTGCTGGATGGTTATCATCTGCGAAGTAGCATAGGCGTCCATTTCCACTTACTACGACTTATACAAAAAAACGACCGTTGCCCAGTAGAAGAATGGGAAACGGTCGTTGCTGTAACAATCTCTTTTATTACTTTAAACTTGCGTTTTGGGAGCAAGCTCAATGGCAGAACGGATAGCAGCCAGCATGCTTTTATCGTCAGCGATGTTTTTGCCTGCGATGTCAAAGGCCGTTCCATGGTCTACAGAGGTGCGGATAATACCGCCTTTGAGACCTACTGTAATGTTCACACCCTCTTCAATACCCATAACTTTGATCGGTGCATGTCCCTGGTCGTGATAACAAGCAACAACGATATCAAAATCGCCACGACCGGCACGGAAGAATAACGTGTCCGCTGGGAGTGGACCAACGACGTTAATGCCTTCTTTCTGCGCACGTTCGATGCCGGGCTGCAGTTTTTCTTCCTCTTCACCATTACCGAACAGTCCGTTCTCACCTGCATGCGGGTTAATACCGCATACTGCAACGCGCGGATTCTCGAAGCCGGCTTTTTTCAATGTATCATGGGCCAGTTTAACCACAGTGTACGTTCTTTCCGGGTTGATGCTCGCAATGGCATCAATCAGGCCCATATGTGTCGTAAGGTGAATTACGCGCAGATTGGGTGTAGTCAACATCATGGAGAAATCCTCGGTATCGGTCAGATCAGCCAAAATCTCGGTGTGACCTGGATACAGGTGCCCACCCAGATGCAGAGCTTCCTTGTTCAGAGGTGCTGTGCAGATGGAGTGAATCTGCTGTTTTTTGGCCAGATCAATGGCTTTCGCCAGAAACTGAAACGCTGCATCACCCGCAACGGCAGATACTTTACCATATTCCAGATCAGCTGGAACGAGGTCCAGATCAATAACGTCCACAGTACCGAATGCATACTTGGCGTCGGATGGCTCATGAATGGCATTTACCTTCAGATTCGATCCGATAACAGGCAGGACACGCTCCAAAATTTTGGCATCGCCAATGACGAGTGGATTGCAGTTGTTGTAGACCTCCTGATGGCCCAATGCTTTCATGATGATCTCGGGTCCAATGCCTGCTGCATCACCCATTGTAATTCCAACGGTTGGTTTCATACGGTAACTCCTCCTTTTAATTTTTCAATCGCATGGATGAAGACGTCGGGCTGGCCGAAACCGCCTGCTTTGGTAATCACGTGCAAATCTTCAATTCCAATAAATTTCGATATCGGTACACCAATTTCAAGCTCATCGAGCAGTTCGAAACCGCTGATATTCCACTTCATACAGATTTGTTTGGCCGTATCTCCGCCCGTCATGGATACCCCTTTGAAATACCCATTCTCCAGCAGCTTGGCACAGATTTCACCTATGGCTCGTACAATTTCATTGCTGACCTCGGTGTGATTAAGCCCTCGGACCTCACCTGTAGCACGTGCCAGTTCAATATCCACCTGTTCGGCGGTCGAGTAGAGGACCACATCATTGCCTTCCACGGCTTTGGCCTTCACTTCTTCATACACCCGATCGATTTCTTGCTCACGATCTGCAGATTCCGATACGGCTTTGAAGGAGTGGAACGGGATGGAGGATACGTTGGTTTTCTGTAGCAACTGCTTGAGTTGTTCACGAGAGTTTTTGTTCACACTCCCTACGACTGTGAGGATTGGTCCCGGATTCGTCGGAATGGTCAATTCCGCGGACTGTGCCCCCAAACCGTAATGAGTGGGAAGGTAGTTCGCGATGCCCGCCGAGCCTGCCCAGGCGAATGAATAATCCAGCTCGCTGGTGATCCTGAGAACCTGTTCCAAATGCTGCTCATCCGTCGAGTCGACGAGAATGTAAGGAACGCCGTTTGCCTTAAAGGTTTCCAGTTGTGCCTGTATATGAGCTGTCCCCGATTCAAGATCACTCACTGAAATCTCGCCCACTTCATACTTGGTCTGGAGCTTGAGCAAATCCGGAAGATACGAATGGGTCACAGGTGTCTTTGGATCATTCGCAATCTCGGTATCGGCCAGTGGAACACCGTTCAGATAATGCGTGCCATTAAGAATGGTGCGGTTATTCTTGGGATAACCCGGGGCGATCATCATGAAGTCCGGTTTGACCACATCATACAGAGCGTCGATCTCGATCCCGATGTTACCGCGCATGGTCGAATCCATTTTTTTGAAAATGGTGCCAAATCCGTTCCTGAGCAGCAGTTCGGCTGCCCGGTGAACCCGCTGATACGCATCCTCCGGTGTGATGGAACGGCTATCGGTATCAAACACAACCGCATCGTAATGACGAATGTTATCTTCGTCCATGTTGAAAAGCACGCTTGTCTTTAATCCATGACGGGCAAGCTGCACCCCGCTGTCATTGGCGCCGGTCAAATCATCTGCAATAATGGCTAATTTCATGCAGTCATCCCTCCTTGAAAAGCAAAATTAAATATAAGTCCGGTCAGCTAAGTTCATTGCATTTATGTGGACGGTCTTTGATTGTATTTCTCGACGCCGCCTGATTTCTCCAGCCTTTTGGAGAGGAATCCGATGAAGATCGGCAGCAGGATGGCAGTTGTCACAACACTCGCAGCAATCTGCACCGTTGCAATCTCTGCAATTGGAGCAAACGAAGCGTTTGCAGCCACGATGGCAGCAGGCGTACCTACAGCGTTACCGGCTGTGGAGCCTTCGGAAGCACCGACAATCGGGTTCCAGCCAATAGCTCTGAACAACAAGAAACCGATGCCACCAGTGATCAATACAGTCAGTACACCCAGCAAGATACCGCTGAGTCCGCCTTGAATGATCGATGAGAAGTTAATTCCCATACCCAGTGAAAAGGCGAAGAATGGAACGAGCTTATCACTGCCTTTATGCAGCCATTCAGCCATGTTGCGATCCAGGTTACCAATAACAACGCCGACGATTAGCGGAAGCAGTACAGCTACAAAGGACATCGGGGAGAACATGCCGTTGGCGAAGCCCATCGCACCAAAGATGGAAAGAGCAACCATGGTGAGAAACGGTCCGTCGCTGAGCGCGAGGAACGGATAAGCCGCTTTGTCATCTTCTTTGCCGTATTGTCCGGCCAGCGCGATGTACAGTCCACCATTAGAATTCGTCATTGCGGCGATAATGGCGAGTGGCGCCAAACCAAGGAATAAACCATTGGAGTCTGCAAAGAATATGGCGATCAAACCTAATATTGCACCAACTGCCCACTTGAACACAAGTAGTGTAACGCCCTTACCAACCGAAGAACCGGCCGTCTTGAACGTGATTTGCGTACCGGCAATCAACAGGAACAGGGCGATCAATGTGCTTGAACTGTTTACGAACAGGGCTTCTGTGAACCCCCCAATCCGCAAAGCATTCGGAAAGAATGTGTTAATGGTTGCACCGAGCAACAGGGGAACAACCATCATGCCGCCAGGAATACGATCTAATGTTGCTTTAATGTTCATAGTAGTGGCTCCTTATGAAGTAATCGTTTTTATAAAGCGTTTGCAGGGATTATGTTATCCCATATTGTTTATTTTAGCAACACTTATTTATTGTAAATTTTAAGTAATAGTTATAAATGTTTAAATATGCAACACATATAATTATAAAAAAGGCGTAAACCTAAAGTCACTCTTTAAGTTTACGCCATAACGTGGCACGGTTAATCCCCAAGCGTTCGGCCGCCTTGGACTGATTGTTGTTTTCCTCATGTAGAACGAGTTGAATAATTTCTTTTTCAATTTCTTTCAGCGTACCACTGAGCTTCATCGTATTGGATGAGGGTTGCTCACCAAGCAGATGTGATAAGGTCTCGGCTGAGATCACGTAGTCCTGTTCATTCAGTGCAGCCTGTTTGATCAGATGCCTCAACTGGTTCACTGTCATATGCGGAACTTGATCTCTGATTAGCTGCAATGCGTCCTCTTTCATCTTCACTGCAACTGTCCCATACTTCTGGTAGTAATCGCTGAGGAAATGCTGGATGAGAGGCGCAAGATCCTCCTGTCTGTCCATAAGGCTTGGCATAATGATCGTATTCAGCTCGATGTCCAAAGCTCCACTAAAATTCAATTGCTGTTCCCCGAGGATAAATACCCCGATCTGCCTCTGTAGACAGGTCTGAATGAATGCGATCAATTCCTCGTCCTTCGAGCCGTTTTCCCAATAATTAATTTCTACGTTGCGTACCTTAGAGAGTGGAATTTTGTGCAAATGACCCGGAGGTACCTTGTCCAGATCCATTTGGAGCATCAGCCCACCGCTGGAGTACATCTGATGAATATGTTTGACCAGAAAAGACTTGCCCGAATCCGCTTCACCTAGCAGATAAATGGGTTCATGATTCTCGTAAAGCGCCCGGATGTTCTTCAACACGGCCTGCATGGCAGGCGATTCGGCAACAATCGGTTCCATGGATATATCGGTATACGCCGTTATGCCAAATTGTGCAAAAGCGTACGGCTGTCCTTTTTCAAGAAAATATACTTTATAGCTCTTGTTGCTTAATGTCGTTTCATAGGCGGTCACCGTAAGCTGGTAATCGTCCACCATGAACACATTTTGAACTTGGGACTGGTGGAATTCCAGATTGGTATTGGTGAGATAAATGTGATTGTCGGACAGTGGATTTTGCTCAAAATCCGTCAGGTTCTCAAATACAACTTCGTTCTGTTCGTTGAAAACAAGAAGATTTGGATGTTCTTGAGTGACCAGATTGTTCAGTATGACGGATATCGCGTGATTTTTGCTTAAATGCCGATATACCAGCTGTGCATCTTCAAGAGCTCTGAGAATGGATTCTTTGCCAGATTGGATCAGCAAGCCTTCCAAACCATACGATTTGGCTGTATTCACGGTGATGACATCCCCAACAATCTGGCGGTAGCCCGATGCCTTCAGCTCCAGCAGCAGCCTTGCCACATCCTCAGAGCTGCGTATGGTATATACCTTTAAAGGTAATTCCATCAGATCGATAATGGACTGTGCCCCTGAAGTAATGTTGGCAAATCCAACGATAGCCGTCTGGCCGTTGAACTGGCTGGCCAGTGTCAGCGAACGAATCATGTCGTATCCCGACAACTGTACATCAATGACGGGAATGGTTACGGCTTCCTTAATCAGCTGGGCAGTACCACCGCGGCTAATCATAATCTCTGCCCCGTTTCGTTCAGCCTGGGCCGCCAATTCGGCGCCTTTCGTCAGGTCACCCACCTCATATTGAATGGCTAACTGGGGGAATAGCGGAATGCATTCTTCTATAATAGTAGTCATGGATTCGTAAGGAGCGATAATATGAACTCGTGTACGCATAATTTTCCTGCCTTTTATAAAAATCATTCATGGTTCCTTCTGGTACATCAGACCAGAGGACTTTCCTTATTATAGCCAACTTGCAGGGGAATGGCATCCCTATGCCTGTCGAGCTATTATAACAACCTACCAAAACTCAAAAAATATTTATTTGCTTTGCGCAAACAAATAAATTATGATCAAATCGGAGGTGATCATTTTTGGCAAGCAATCGAGATGAGCTTGAGAAATTGGCCTACGGTACGTTAAGAATAGTTAAAGAATTTACGCATGCACAAAATCTTCGATCAGATCTGGACCGTTTAACGTTTGAAATTCTGTTGTATGTCAAGGAACAGGGAGCTGTAAGGATCACGGATATTGCCAGCAAACTGGATCTGAATCCCTCATCAATCACCCGGAGAATTCAAGGATTGAAGCAGTCTGGTCATATCGTCGCGGTCTCCGATCCGAATGATTTACGATCCAGTTTGGTTACCTTATCTCCATTGGGAGAAGAGGAATTGTCTGATTTCCTTAAAGTGAGTATTGATGGTTTGGCACATATTTTGCGCGATTGGAACGACAGTGAGGTACAGAGGTTTGCCAAACAGTTATTAAACTATGCGGATGCCATGCGTACATGGCGTCTGGCTAAAGGAGCGGACTCCAATGTCGGGGAAAAAAGAAAATCCTGAGCAAGCTCAGCAATATGCAAACTCCGGTAATTTCAATGCGCGAATTCATTTGCATAAAACATACAGCACCAACCCATATCCTTGGCCTCTTTGGGTCTTTGACCAATTTCCAAAGATGGATGATCTCAGGGTCTTAGAATTGGGTGGTGGAAACGGATTGTTGTGGATGGCCAATGCCGGGCGCATTCCCGGTCATTGGGATGTAACCATTACAGACAAATCGTCGGGGATGCTTCAGGATGCCGAGCGCAATCTTGCCCATCTTGGGGCAAATGTCCAATGGAGTGTCATGGATGCAGAGGAAATTCATTTTCCCGAAGACAGCTTTGATATCGTAATCGCTAATCATATGTTATATCATCTCGGAAACCTGGAGAGGGCATTGTCCGAAATAGGGAGAGTGCTTAAGAAGGACGGGACCTTCTATGCAAGTACCATCGGTTCCCGAAATATGGCCGAGATGAAAGAGCTGATAAAAGTTTTTAATCCGGATAGCCAATATGACAGCATTCTTGGCACGATTGAGTCGAAATTTTCCTTGGAGAACGGAAAGCAACAACTTGAAAATGTCTTTGCTGATGTGCAATTACATGTGTATGAAGATTCGCTATCCATAACAAGCCCAGACGCCATCGTCGAATATGTATTATCCATGAATGGGTTGGAAGGAAATGAACAGGTCATGAGTCTTCAGGAGGCCCAAGCTTTTAAAGTCTTTTTAGATAGGAAAATGAAAGAATCAAATGGGAAGATACACATTAGCAAGGCTTCCGGAATGTTCTCTTGTACAAACGCCAGAATGGTTCATTCTTCAAGGAATCCATCCTAGATGGATTCCTTGCCAGATTGGATCAGCAATGGATTCAAACTGTAGGTTTTGCCATATTCACGGTGATGACATTGGCGGTACCCGATGCTTTCAGCTCCAGTAGCCTTACTGTAGGATCCTGGTGAAGTATACGTCTATGAACACATGTTATAATAATTGGAAATGGGACAGAATTTTTGGGGGGATGTAATGAAAATTGTACTTAAACGAATGGGTTATGGTGCCTTGGCTTTATTGGGTATCCTGCTTTTGTTCATAGCGATTAGTTTCACGAATCATACAATTAAATTAAAGAAAGAAGCGGCTATATTGTCACCCCCAGGTGTAATGGTTGATGTTAATAATCACCCAATGCATGTCTATACAGAAGGTTCCGGAGAACATACATTGGTCTTTATGTCAGGTGGGGGCACATCCTCTCCTGTATTGGATTTTAAGTCGCTCTATTCTAGATTGTCGGAGCAATACAAGATTGCTGTTGTTGAGAAGGCAGGCTACGGTTTCAGTGCTACGGCCAAAGTCTCGCGTGATATTGATACGATGTTGGAAGAAACCAGAACAGCTCTGACCTTAGCGGGAGAAACACCGCCCTATGTGTTATTTCCGCATTCTATGTCGGGCATAGAAGCGCTATATTGGGCACAAATGTATCCAAATGAAATTGAGGCTATCATTGGTCTTGATCCTGCTATTCCAGAGGTTTATGAGGAGTATCCTCTACCTTCAGTAGGTATGATGAGCCTTACAGGCATAGGAGCTCGTGTTGGAATAACTCGTTTTTTCCCCGACATCGTTAACTCGTCCGCCGCCATTGAAGAGGAGCGGTTGTCTTCCAAAGAGGAGGAAATCTATAGGGCATTATTTTATAAGAGAACCCAGACACTGAATATGAATGAAGAAGTTAAAATGATTAGGAATAATGCAGAACAAGTTTTAGAAAGAGGTATTCCGGATGTGCCCATGTATTTTTTTATATCGAATGGAGAGGAATTACCTGTTGAGAACTGGAAAAATTACTTAGTGAAGTATGTTGAGTCTGTGAAGAATGGGCGCTATCTGTTATTACATAACGGTCATTACGTTCATGATACTGATCCTGATCTAATTGCAGAGGAAAGTATCAAATTTATAGGAGAACTATGAATGACGAACAGGAACACAAAGATTTCGGGAGAGTTTTAGTTAATGAGGCGACGCCATAGGCGATCGTCTTTTCTTTTATAATCTAAGGAGATTATGTCACGCTTGGATTATTTCAAATTTATTGTTGCAGTGGCAGTAAATGAAACCTTCAACCTCATATTCATGTATTATAGTACATATGAACTGATCGAAGGAGGAACGAATGATGGGAATCTTATCGAGGTTTAGGGACGTAATGAAAGCGAATGTGAACCATGTGCTGGCTCGGGCACAAGATCCGGAGAAGACGGTGAATGAATATATGCGGAGCTTGAGCAGTGATCTGGGTCAGGTCAAGGCAGAGACGGCTGCGGTTCTCTCGGATGAGAGCAGGGCGAAGAGAGCTCTGGACGAATGCAGCGCAGAGATTAAGAAATTACAGCGGTACGCAGAGAAATCAGCGGAGTCCGGTGATGAAGACAAAGCACGTGGTTTTCTTGAAAAGAAGGCAGCGCAGACTGAGAAACGGAATGAATTACAAGCTGCCTATGATCGGGCTTCTGCCAAAGCCCAAATGATGAAGCATATGCACGAGAAGCTGGTTGCGGATATGGGGCAATTGGAATCACGGCATGCAGAGCTGAAAGGCAGAATGGCGGCTGCCAATGCGCAACAACAGGCCAATGAACGGAACGCTTCGGCTGCTAACGCAAGTGCTGCTTTGAAGGCAATGGAGGACAAGGCAAATCAGGCACTTAACGAAGCTGAGGCTTTGGCTGAACTGCGTGCTGGGGCACAGGAAGATGATCTGGATGTGCTAATTGCACAGTTGGAGCAGCAAATGAATGCCGAAGCGGGTAATAATGCACAGGTGACGCCGACTCCAGAGGAAGAGCTTGCAGCAATTCAGAAGAAATTGGAAGATAAATAACGATATATATCATGTAGTATGTAGTACATTTCGTTAAACATTGAGGTGAGCAAATGCCGGTAATCGAGTACAAGTGTCCCAACTGCGGCAGTGGAATGCTTTTTGATAGCGCAACTGGCGCGTTATCCTGCCCCAGCTGCGGACGACAGGATAATATCGAACAGATCCCCGATCCGCTGAAGAAACAGGTGTTCACGGAGAATGAGGTCAAGGAGTATCACTGTAACAGCTGCGGCGCGGATATTGTGACTGAGCCGGAGACAAGTGCAACGACATGCAGCTTCTGTGGAGCTGCCGTTGTTCTGAGTGATCGATTGACGGGAGATTTGGCACCGGCCATGGTCCTCCCCTTTTCAATCAGTAAGGATGAGGCCAAGCAGGCGTTCAAAAAGTGGTGCAGAAACGGTCTGCTAACGCCTAGCGGATTTATGACGGCTGACCGGGTCCAGAGTATTACCGGGATATACGTGCCCTTCTGGTTATATGAGTTACATAATAAAATTGAAGTTCATGGCCGTGGCACAAAAATCAGAACCTACACGCAGGGTGATTATCATTACACCGAAACGCAGCATTTTGATATTTACCGGAGAATTCGGCTGAACTATGTGAATCTGCCCATCGATGCTTCGGAGAAAATGAAAGATGAACTGATGGATAAACTGGAGCCATTTCCGTATAACCAGTTAAAGCTTTTTAAAACCCCGTATCTCGCCGGGTACATTGCGGAAAAATATAGTTATACCGATGAGGAACTATACCCGCGCGCCAAGGAAAAAACGAGCTCTTATATTGATTCTTATATTGCATCAACGGTTTCAGGCTATAACAGTGTTAGCTACACGGACAAACAGATTGATACTACGTTAAAAAATGCAGACTATGTGCTGCTGCCGGTATGGATGGTTTACTATGACTACAATCGTTCGCAGTATACCTTTGCCATGAATGGTCAGACGGGTAAAGTGGTGGGTAAACCGCCGATTAGCAAAGCTAAAGTTGCAGGATGGTTCGCAGGTATTTCAGCCGTTTCCTTGTTGTCATTGAAACTGGTCTCCTGGATGATGGGAGGCGGATTCTTGTGAGAAAAAGAAAATATCTGGCATGGATGGCAGCGCTCATTTTAATGGCGATTACCCTCGTTTCTCCATTGATTCCTATATCAGTGGCATCGGCAGCGGGCAGCAAGAACCTGATTTACGATGAGGCTAATCTGCTGAACGAGCAGGAGAAAAGTGAACTGAATGCACTGGCGAATGAGTATGGGGCTGAGAGGCAGACGGACCTCGTTATTCTAACAACGAATAATACAGAGAATCAGGATGTGCAGCTGCTGACCGAAGATTTCTATGATGAGCATGCTCTTGGGTATGACAAAGCGCATGGAAATGCGGTCATTCTGACGTTGGATATGTACAATCGGGACATTTATCTGGCTGGATTCTATAAAGCGAAAGATTATCTGGACAGTGGAAGGTTGGATAAAATCAGAAACAAAATTACTCCCAATCTGACAGAGGGGAATTACAAGCTTGCTTTTGAAAAATATATTAATCTCTCCTACAAATATATGGGATATAAGCCGGGTGTGAATCCTGACAATATTTTGTTTAATATCTGGTTCCAACTTATTGCGTCGCTTGTTATAGGTGGTGTCGTGGTTGGTGTAATGGCTTACCGCTCTGGTGGACGTGTGACAGTGAACCGGGCGACCTACGAGGATTCAAGTACTTCCAGTGTAATCGATCGTCAGGATCGGTATATTCGCACCACCGTAACCAAACGGAAAATTGAGAAAAACAATAACAATGGTGGCGGAGGGGGCGGGGGTGGAGGCACCAGCCGAGGCGGTCATTCGCATAGTGGTAGCAGAGGATCCTTTTAGCAGGATAAGCAATGATTCAATATATGTCATGAAGATGCAAAATGCTTACTATAGAAGGGATGGGAACGAGTATGGGATTTTTCAAAAATCAATTTTCGAATGTAGTGGAATGGGAAGAGTTCAGAGATGATATGATTTTCTGGAAGTGGAGTAACCGTGAGATCAAGAAGGGAAGCAAACTGATTATCCGTTCGGGGCAGGATGCGATCTTCCTGAATAACGGCAAGGTGGAAGGGATTTTTGAGGATGAGGGTTCATTTAATATCGATTCCGAGATCATTCCGTTTCTGTCTACCTTAAAAGGGTTCAAATTCGGATTCAACAGCGGCATGCGGGTCGAAGTGCTGTTTGTGAATACGAAGGAATTTACGGTTCGGTGGGGAACGCAGAGTCCGATACTGATTCCGACGCCTCAGCTCCCAGGCGGAATGCCGATTCGTGCGAATGGTACGTTTAATTTTAAAGTAAGTGACTATGTTACATTGATCGATAAAATCGCGGGTATCAAGCAGAGCTATCTGGTTGAGGATGTCAAAATCCGGATTACGTCTGTGCTGGATCAGCTGCTGATGAAATGGATTAGCCGTGAGGGTAAGGACATGTTCAACCTGCAGGCAAATGCTTCGGATATTGCGAAAGGTATTCAGGAAGATCTGGATATGCAGATGATGGACATCGGCATCGGAATCACGGGGTTCCAGGTGATGAGCTTCAATTATCCGCAGGAAATCCAGGATATGATTACGAAGACGGCTTCACATGAGATGATCGGCAATTTGCAAAAGTATCAGCAGATCAGCATGACGGACGGCATCTCATCCGGTAAAGTTAAGGGTGGCGGCGCTGCTTCAGATATGGCGGGCATGATGATGGGGATGAACATGGCAAATGAAATGATGAAGAACATGAATCAGAACCAGAACAGTCAGAACCAGAATTCCGATCAAAAGCCTGCGGCAAACCAAAACGGTGATCCAGGTTCGTCTTCTTCCTCAGGAAATACCAAAAAGCCGAACTTCTGTCCGAACTGCGGCGCGAAGAATGAAGGAGCCAACTTCTGTCCAAACTGTGGTCAAAAACTGGCTTAATGCATTAAAATACAGGAGGGCTTGCTCAGAGGTGCACTACTTTTGAGTGAGCCTTTTTTGATTTCATTTTTATATTAGAAAAAAGGTTGACAACTGATCACAAATCATTTATCTTTAAATTAAGATATTAAACATAAAGATAAATTGTATCAAAAACAAATATCTTAAATCCGATTTATGAGGAGAGATCAAGATGATGATCCCAACATTGACCAGAATAAATGAACTTTCAAGAAAAGCCAAAGCTGCAGGGTTGACGGAGATGGAGAAAGCGGAACAAATTCGTTTGCGTCAGGAATATCTGCAAACCTTTCGCGGTTCGATCAATGATATTCTGCTGAATGTGACCATCTATGATCCGAACGGCGACGACGTCACTCCAGACAGACTCAAACAGGAGCAATCTCAACATAACAACATCTAGTTTTTAGCCAGCATAAATATCTTGATATTAAGATAATATAAATCAATACAAATATAACTATATAAATATCATTGCACTTATCAGACTATCACCCAAGTACGAATTACACAAAATGATCTATAAACCAAGGAGGAAATTATAATGACAATCCAAACTGCAGGTATCCACCATATTACGGCTTTCGCGGGAGATCCGCAGGCCAATGTCGACTTTTATGCCGGGGTCCTGGGACTCCGTCTGGTGAAAAAAACAATTAACTTTGATGCACCTGATGTGTACCATTTGTACTTTGGAGATGAAAAAGGAAGCCCAGGCACGATTATTACGTTCTTTCCATCGGCCGGATCACCGCGAGGCAAAATTGGTGGCGGTCAGGTCGGTATTACCTCATATGTGATTCCACCTGGGACTATTGGCTTCTGGCAGGATCGGTTGGAACAGTATAACATTGAGGTAACCAAAACAAGTCGCTTTAACGAAGAGCTGCTTCAATTCGAAGATAGCGAAGGCCTGCGACTTGAGCTTGTTGAACGTGAAGAGGGGGCGGCCAGCACCTGGGTGCATGAAGGCATTCCGGCGGACAAAGCCATCAAAGGATTCGGAGGAGCCGTGCTGTTCAGCGTCAATCCGCAAAGAACGATGGATGCGCTGGATAAAATATTGGGATTCACCCAAGTAGATCAAGACGAGGAATATGTACGTTTTCGGTCCAACGGGGATATCGGTAATGTAGTGGATGTTCCGATGACCCGTGTGGCTCTGGGTGTTGGAGGAGCAGGGACGGTCCACCATATCGCGTGGCGCGCCAAAGATGATGAGGAACATGCACAGTGGAGCGAAGCTGTACGCCAGTATGGTTACCAACCGACTCCAGTTCGGGATCGACAGTATTTTAACGCAATCTATTTCAGAGAAGCTGGCGGAATCCTGTTCGAAATTGCTACCGATCCTCCTGGATTCGCGAAAGATGAGCCTGCTGAGTCGCTTGGACAAAAATTGATGCTGCCTGAGTGGTTTGAGAAATATCGCCCTCAAATTGAGGGGAATCTGCAACCGATCCGGGTAAGAACGCTTGTACCTGCAACAGCAGTGATGGAGTAAGGTGGATAGCGCTCAGAGCTTCTGCTCTGGGCGCGTCATCAAGCCAACGGGTAGGTAAACGTACCAACAATAGGTGTCGCATTATGAGGAAAATAAAGGAGCATTGAAGGATGATGGAGAAAAAGGTTACCTGGCTGGAGCTGTTCTATGATTTGCTTTTTGTAGCCGCAGTATCCAAAGCGGGGCATGTTCTGCTGCATGCCGAACACGGTGTGATTTCGTTTGAATATCTGATGAAATTTGTGTTGATTTTCATTCCTGTTTGGTGGGCATGGGTCGGTCAGACCCTATTTATTAACCGTTATGGTCAGGATATCCTGAGCCATCGCATATTCCTCATCCTTCAACTCCTGTCTATTCTGGTGATGACAGCAAGCCTTTCGACTCATTTTGATCAATACTACCTGTCATTCTTCATCGGGTATATCGGATCGAGGGCGTTTACGGCCATTCAGTACCTGACCGTTCATAAATCCAAAAGCACACATCAACAACAAGCAGCCCGTTACCTGGGCACCAGTTTCATCATTGGTATATTGATTTCATCGGGTTCTCTGTTTTTCGATTCCTGGCTGCGCTACGTGATTTTGTATGCGGGGATCGCCGTGGATATCGTACTTCCGTTGATTGGACGCAAGAATCTGGTGAAAGTGCCCGTTCAGACACATCACTTGCTGGAGCGTTTTGCACTCTTTACACTCATCCTGCTGGGTGAATCGGTAATTAGTATTATCGCTGTGCTGCAAGCAGACCATTGGGATATGAAGTCAATCCTGTTTGCCGTTTTCACTTCTATATTTGTCATTGCTATGTGGTGGCAGTATTTCGAGAATGTAGAGAAAAAGGTAAGCAAAGAGATTCAAACTGCCGGGCAAGCGATTATATATGGTCATCTGTTTATCTACATTTCCATGAGCATGATCGCCGCTTCGATTCAGTTGTTGTATCAGAATCAACTGAACTATGTGTTCATGATCGGGTTTATGTTTGGATCAGTGCTGCTGTATTTCTTGTCGACCTCACTTGTATTCCATCGATACAGACATGCCCATATGCGACTCCGTCCGCTTCACTTGGCGATTATGCTGGGATTACTGGCTGCGTTCGTTCTTGTGGATCTCATCTACCAGGTGCCTAATTATGCCATTGTGGGAGAGAACATGGTGTTCTTCCTTGTCTACGCCAAATTAACGACCTAATGCATCGGTCACACAAGAATAAAAGTCACGGACGGATAACGTTCGTGGCTTTTTAAGTTGGATAATTACAAAATCATGTCTACTGTGAGAAAAAACGTTTAACCTGATTTATTTTCTACTATAGAATCTGTTAATATGAGACTAGATACAAGTGAATCTACCAGATGAACGAATATACATAGCGATTCGTGGGGATGGAGATGACAATCAGGAGGGAAAGCTTTGAGCACACATCAAATCGGAGTTCCATTGGAAGGGTTTGCAGAGTTTAGCCGCACGGTTGCCGCAGAAGGCGCAGTGCTTTTGAAGAACGAAGGACAAGCGCTTCCGATTCGAAAAGACGAAAACGTTTCAGTGTTCGGACGGATTCAAGTCAACTATTATCGCAGTGGTACAGGCTCAGGCGGCAGCGTACATGTGGCGTATACAACCAACTTGCTGGATGGTCTGCGCAGCAAAAAGGGACTTACGGTCAATGAAGAATTGGCAGCTGTCTATGAAAAGTGGATTGAGGAAAATCCATTTGATGATGGTGGAAAAGTATGGGCAGCAGAGCCTTGGAACCAGAAGGAAATGCCTTTAACGGATGAATTGGTATCCCAGGCCAGAACGAAATCCAGCAAAGCAATCGTGGTCATTGGACGTACAGCAGGGGAAGATCAGGATAACGCCGATGCGCCGGGCAGCTACCAGTTAACGGAAGATGAGAAAGCGATGCTGAAGCAGGTCACGAACCATTTTGAACAAACGATCGTGGTGCTGAATGTATCGAACATTATCGACATGAGCTGGTTGAATGATGAAAGTTACGTTCATCCGATCCAAAGTGTCATCTACTCGTGGCATGGCGGTATGGAAGGTGGTAATGCAATTGCTGATGTACTGGCAGGGGACGTTACACCAAGCGGTAAATTAACGGATACAATTGCTTATTCCATTGAAGATTATCCATCCACAAGCAATTACGGGAATGAGTTTAAGAACCTTTATCAAGAAGATATCTACGTAGGCTATCGTTATTTCGAAACGTTTCGACCTGAAAAAGTACAATTTGAATTCGGATATGGCTTGTCCTATACCACGTTCACAACCAAGGCTGAAGACGCAAAATGGATCTCCCAAGACGGAGAAAACAGTATTAAGGTGAATGTAACCGTAACCAATACGGGCACAACCTATGCCGGTAAAGAAGTGGTGCAGATCTACTATGAAGCCCCACAAGGTCAATTGGGGAAACCTGCGAAAGCCTTGGTGGCATTCGGCAAAACCAATCTGCTCCAGCCAGGTGAGTCTCAGCGCATGACCGTGAGCTTCCCTGTGGATTCCATGGCTTCCTATGATGATGCTGGCGTAACAGGATATGCTTCGGCGTATGTACTTGAGGAAGGAACCTATCGTTTGTATGTGGGAACCAGTGTCAAAAATGTGGAGCATGTCAGCATTGATGGCCAAGATGGGTATGTCGTAGAAACGATTCAACTCGTGGAACAGCTCCAGGAGGCAATGGCACCGACTGAAAGCTTTACGAGAATGAAGCCGGGAGCGCGCAAAGATGATGGGTCTTACGAGCTGATCTTTGCAGATGTGCCGACACGCCAAGTATCCATGGCTGAACGAATTGAACAATGCCTGCCGCAAACGCTGGAGCAAACCGGCAATCAGGGCTACAAGCTGAGAGATGTGAAGGATGGCAAAGTCAGCCTGGAAGCTTTTATCGCTCAATTGAGTGATCAGGATCTGGCTGCTATCGTGAGAGGCGAGGGCATGAGCAGCCCACTTGTTACATCGGGTACAGCTTCCGCATTTGGCGGCGTGAGCGACAGTCTGTTTAATTACGGAATCCCTGTTGCATGTACTGCAGATGGCCCATCCGGTATTCGTATGGATAGCGGAGAGAAAGCGACGCAAGTTTCCATCGGAACGTTGCTGGCAGCAACATGGAATGCAGAGCTCGTTGAAGAGCTGTATGTTATGGAAGGGCAGGAGTTGCTGAGAAATCAGGTGGACACACTGCTCGGGCCTGGATTGAATATTCGCCGTAGTCCGATGAACGGACGTAACTTTGAGTATTTCTCCGAAGATCCACTGATTTCTGGTGTATTTGCTGCAGCTTGCACGAAAGGAATCATGAAGGGTGGTTCTAATGCCACGCTGAAACATTTCGCCTGCAACAACCAGGAGAAACATCGCAGCAAAGTGGATGCCGTAGTATCTGAACGGGCACTGCGTGAGATCTATCTGAAAGGGTTCGAAATTGCCGTGAAAGAAGGCGGTGCGAATTCAATCATGACTTCCTACAATCCGATTAATGGACATTGGGCGGCTTCCAACTACGATCTGAACACGACCATTCTTCGTGGGGAGTGGGGTTTTCAGGGTATCGTGATGACCGACTGGTGGGCGATTATGAACGACGGCGTTGAAGGTGGACCAGCAGACCGGAAAAACACCAATTGGATGGTTCGCGCTCAAAACGATCTGTACATGGTTGTGCCTAACTATGGTGCAGAAATCAACGGTTGGGATGACAACACGATCGAGTCTCTGGAAAATGGTACGTTAACACGTGGAGAGCTTCAGCGCTCCGCCATGAATATTTGTGAATTCATCATGAATGCACCTGTCTTCTCCAGAAAACATGAGATTGTCGAGAATGTGGTTTCATTCCAAGCGAATACTTCACTTTCCTCAGAGCAGGCACAAGTGCTGGCTGACAATGCACAGGTCAAACCAGCTGTGGGCGAACCTGTCTACATGAAAGTGGATGAAGCAGGACAATACCGAATTATTGTACAGATCATGTCTCCTGAGCCTGAACTGGCGCAAAGTGCATGTAATGTCATTCTGAATGATCAATTGATGACGACCATTCAAACCAACGGTACCGAAGGGAAATGGATCAGACAGAAGCTTGTTAAAGTGGAGCTGGAAGCAGGCTTATACGAATTGAAGCTGGACTTCACCAAACCGGGTCTGCAGATTGACTGGATTGAATTCAAACAAGTGTAACGCAGGATCGTCTAATCTGTTGTAACTGAACATGACGACTGTTATGATTATGTTATGAGATCCGGAGTTTCTGAACAATCTGGTCAGGAGTGTTGCGAAGGATGAGAAGGTATAATTTTTGGAGCCCCATTCTGCTGATTGCGGTTGCGCTGATTGTCAGGGGCCTGGTTACCAATCTGGGCGTTCTGTTCGGCATGTCGCATGATGCAGCAAGTAATATCGCAATTGTTGCCATGTTGATTGCTGCACTGATTATGTTTAATCGAATGACGAAGGCAAAGCGCAAATGAACTTATAATATTCGATAGGGATCAAGAGAGAGGCACCCTTAGGGGTGTCTTTTTTGTGTATTGACGTTTCATTCCCGACGACTTAGACTGTTTATGAATAAAAGAATAACAGTATTACAATAACGAAAATAACAAAAATAACAAAAATGCGACTCATTGCTAATCATTTTCCGAAAGGAGACCCACTCATGAAGATTATGGCGGACAAACAATACGTCTTTCAGGAAGGTCAGTCGTTTCAGAGCAGTCATGCATCTACGGTTACTGTTTTGCCTAATGGTGAGGTTTTGGTGGCGTGGTTTGCAGGCAAACATGAAAAGGCTAGTGATGTGGCGATCTGGATGTCGCGACAACAGAACGGTGCTTGGACCGTTCCACTGAAAGTAGCAGATGAAGAAGGCATTGCCCACTGGAACCCCGTGTTGTTCGCACAGGGTCATTCGCTGATGCTTTTTTACAAGGTAGGCCATGAAATCAAGGATTGGCATACCCGACTGATGCGTTCCGAGGATGGCGGGTCCACATGGACTACTCCTCAAGAGTTGGTACATGGAGATGTTGGCGGTCGCGGACCGGTTCGGAACAAGCCGATTGCCCTGGAGGATGGAACGATTCTGGCTCCTGCTTCCATTGAACGGTTGGACCCCGATGCAGAGGGCAAACAAATCTGGGAGGCCTTCGTCGACATATCAACAGACCAGGGAGAAACCTGGACGAAGAGCGCATATGTACCGATGGATCTGTCCACCTATGTGGGTGCGGAGCATTGGTTTGCCAAGGGGCTTATTCAGCCTGCATTATGGTCTTCCGGAGCGGGGCATGTTCATATGCTCCTGCGTAGTACGGAAGGGTTTATTTATCGAAGTGATTCAGATGATGACGGACGAACCTGGTGCGAAGCATATCCTACGATCCTCCCAAACAACAACAGCGGGATTGATGTAACCTGCATGGAGAACGGGCTGCTTGCGTTGATTTGTAATCCGGTAAGTGGTTATGACACGGAAAGTCCCCGTACCCCGCTGGTCATTGCTTTTTCGGCAGATAATGGTTTGTCCTGGGGGGACGAATATGTGCTTGAGAATGAACCGGGAGAATACTCATATCCAGCCATCTTCTCGCAAGCCCATGATCTGTATATAACGTATACGTGGAAAAGGGATCGAATTGCATTCTGGAAGCTGACTGTCCACGACAGATAGCCAATCAAGGACCGTTGGAGACGCTGTGCTCTGTCGGTCCTTTATGGCATATAGCTGATAGTGGGTAGATAAACGGCATGAGGGGAGAAGAATTCAATGGATACTACCGATTGGTTGAAGGCGGCAGCGCAGGTTGTGCCATCAGAGCGCCAGTTGAAGTGGCAGCAGATGGAGTTCTATGCATTTATTCATTTTACAGTGAATACGTTTACAGATCAGGAATGGGGAATGGGCAATGAAGATCCAGCGGTTTTCAACCCTTCCGATTTGAGTGCCCGTCAATGGGTTCGGGCATGCAAGTCTGCCGGTATGACAGGACTGATTCTTACGTGCAAGCACCATGACGGATTCTGTTTATGGCCAAGCCAGTACACGGATCATACGGTTGCTGCCAGCCCTTGGCGTAATGGTACAGGCGATCTGGTGAAAGAGGTTGCTGACGCATGCAGGGAAGGCGGTCTGAAATTCGGTGTCTACCTCTCGCCCTGGGACCGTCATGAAGCATCCTACGGGGATTCGGAGCGATACAACGAGTTTTTCAAAAATCAGCTCCGTGAACTGCTAACCCATTATGGCGATGTGTTCTGTGTATGGTTCGATGGGGCATGCGGAGAGGGGCCGAATGGGAAAAGGCAGGTTTACGATTGGGAGGCCTATTATGCACTCATTCGGGAGCTGCAGCCAGAGGCTGTGATCTCGGTATGTGGTCCGGATGTTCGCTGGTGTGGCAATGAGGCAGGGCATACCCGGGCCTCGGAATGGAGTGTTGTGCCTGCCTATTTGCAAGATAACGAGAAGATCCAGGAGCAGTCCCAGCAGGTCGATGATGGCGAGTTTGCCAGCAGAATTAATACGCAGGATGCAGATCTCGGCAGCCGGGAAGTGATCCGCCAACATGAGGACAGGCTTATCTGGTATCCGGCAGAAGTGAACACGTCCATTCGCCCGGGCTGGTTCTATCATGCAAGTGAGGACGATCAAGTCAAATCACTGGATGAACTGCTGGATATTTACGAAGGAGCCGTTGGGGGCAACGCAAACTTCTTGCTTAATCTTCCGCCAGATCGACGCGGTCTCATTCATGAACAGGATGCTGAGCGTCTGCAACAGCTTGGAGATTTTGTGCGAGGCACATACCAGCAAAGTCTGGCTGTTGGAGCGCAGATTAGCGCATCACAGACCATGGATGAAGAGCATGCAGCTATCCAAATACTGCGTGAGGAACCGGATACGTTCTGGTACCCATCTGAGGGAACGGAACAAGCTTGGCTGGTGGTGGAGCTGCCGGAGGAAAAGCGGTTCGACCGTGTAGTTCTTATGGAACATATCCGTTCAGGTCAACGAATTGAGCGTTTTACATTGGAGGCAAAGGGTGAGAGTGGTGATTGGCAAGAGCTGTATTACGGCACGGTTGTTGGTCACAAACGAATCTGCAGTTTTGATGCTACCACCGCCAAAACCATTCGTCTGACTATTCATGAATCCAGATGGTGCCCTACGCTGTCCTGGTTGGGTGTACATCTGAGCAAACAGGAGGTTGGGCTTAATGGCAGTTCTGACATATGAAGAATCCCAATTTTTCTACGAAGGTAAGCCTGTCCAGCTTCTATCGGGTGCGATACACTACTTCAGGGTTGTCCCCGAGTACTGGACAGATCGATTACTGAAATTAAAGGCTTGTGGTTTCAATACAGTGGAAACCTATGTGCCCTGGAATTTTCATGAGCCGAAACCGGGACAGTTTCGTTTTGAAGGAATGGCAGATGTGGAGCGCTTCATTCAGCTTGCTGGGGAACTCGGACTGTATGTAATCGTTCGTCCAAGCCCTTACATTTGCGCCGAGTGGGAATTTGGCGGTTTGCCTTCATGGTTGCTTGCCGATGATGAAATCGGGCTTCGTTGTTATGACGGGAAGTTTCTGGATCGGGTAGATCGTTACTATGACATTCTTTTACCAAAGCTCCAATCGCTCCTTAGCACCAGTGGCGGGCCAATCATAGCCATGCAGATCGAGAACGAATATGGTAGCTTCGGGAATGATGCGAGGTACCTGGAATATCTGCGTGAAGGCATGGTGCGTCGCGGTATCGATGTCATGCTGTTCACTTCGGACGGACCGACAGACCCTATGCTTCAGGCCGGGTCAGTGCCCGGGCAGCTGGCAACAGTGAATTTCGGATCGGGAACACGGGAAGCCTTCTCGAAATTGCGGCAATATCAGCAGAATCGACCACTGATGTGTATGGAGTACTGGAATGGCTGGTTTGACCATTGGGGAGAATCGCATCATACGAGGGATGCCGCTGATGTGGCACAAGTATTTGAGGAAATGCTGGAGGAACAAGCCTCTGTAAACTTTTATATGTTCCATGGGGGTACGAATTTTGGTTTCTATAACGGGGCCAACTGCCAACAGAAGGATCAATACGAACCGACGATCACCAGTTATGATTATGACTCTCTTCTCAGTGAATCAGGGGAGCCAACTGCCAAATTCCATATGGTGCGAGACGTAATCGCTCGATATAGGGATATCGGTGAACTTGTACTGCCCGAACCCATAAGCCGATTCGCGTATGGTCGGGTGGAGCTGACTGAGCATGCGGCATTGCTGCCACAGGCGGGCAGACTTTCTGGGCCTGTACAACGAACTGAACCGGAACCGATGGAGAAGCTTGGTCAGGATTATGGCTTTATTTTATACCGTACTCACATTACCGGACCACGAGAAATGCAGGAGCTTGTCGTGCAGGACGTAAGAGATCGTGCGCTTGTATATGTGGATGGCGAATGTCAGGGGGTACTCGAACGTGGCAATACCGCGTTGTCTGTAACATTTGAAGTGCCTGCGGGAGGCGCTGAAATATGCATTCTCGTTGAAAATATGGGACGGATCAACTACGGGCCGTATTTGCGGGACCCGAAGGGGATAACAGAGGGCGTTCGGCACGGATTTCAATTCCTATTCGATTGGACCATTCATTGTCTGCCGCTGGAGGACCTGTCCTCGTTACAATTCGAGACTGGGATTCAGACTGGGCGGGAAGTGCCTGCATTCTATCGTGGTACGTTATATGTAAAGGAGGTGAAGGATACCTTCCTGCAGCTCGATGGATGGACGAAGGGGGTTGCCTTCGTGAACGGTTTTAATATTGGCCGATATTGGAGTAAGGGCCCTCAGGGTACGTTGTATGTACCTGCACCGCTTCTTCGCGAAGGAGAGAATGAGATCGTTGTATTTGAGTTGCATGGAACGACTGATCAAGCCGTAACATTTGTAGATAAGCCGATTTTGGATATATCCCATGGAAAATAGAGTAGCAGGCGATTATTGGCAATTGTATGATCTTATGCAAAAAGGTATAGGTAAGGTAGAGCCACACACCAGCAGGAGAGGATGAGAGGATATGAAAGTAGGACTCAGCACGTACAGTCTGCAGCAGGCACTGGATGCCAAGGAAATGACTGTACCCGACGCCATCCGTTACATCGCCGAACAGGGCGGAGAGCATGTGGAGATTGTTCCGATCGGGTACAGCCTGATTGACCAGCCGGAATTAATTGACCAGATTCGAGAGGCTGCACAAGACGTGGGAATTGATATTTCCAATTACGCAATAGGTGCCAATTTTGTCGCAGGAGCAGACCAGGATGCACTGGAAAATGAGATTGCTGCTGTGATGAAGCATGTGGATGTCGCTGCCGCACTCGGCGTTACGAGAATGCGCCATGATGTTGCATTTCGCCCTGCACAGGAAGGGACGGTCGCTCAGTTTGAGTCGGACCTGCCTGTTCTCGTGAAGGCTTGCCAGCGAATTGCTGACTACGCAGCGAGTTATGGTATAACCACAAGTGTGGAGAACCATGGTTATTATGTGCAGTCCAGTGAGCGAGTTCGGCGGCTGGTACATGAGACGGGACGAGAAAACTTTAAGACAACGCTGGATATCGGCAACTTCCTGTGTGTGGATGAAGATCCGGTTAGCGCTGTGAAAAACAACATTCCGTATGCATCCATGGTGCACGCCAAAGATTTCTATCAGAGACCTTCCTACCGTAATCCCGGCGAGGGATGGTTCCAGACCGCACACGGCAATTACCTGCGCGGTGCGATTGTGGGGCACGGGGATATCGACATGCCGGAAGTATTCCGTGTGTTGAAGCAATCTGGTTATGACGGATACATCTCTGTTGAATTCGAAGGTATGGAAAATTGCAAAACCGCATCCCGAATCGCGATGGATAACGTCCGCCGTTTCTGGGAGGAAGCATAAGCAGCGATTGTACTGCTATATAAGTGAAATCAATTTTTATATGTAAGGCTGAAGTAACAGAGGTGAAGTTTGGAACTGTAGGAGCAGTAGCGCCCGCCTTTGTCTGCGGATTTCAACCGTTGAGGGCGGTTATACAAGAAATCTGTAGACAACAGCGGCCGAAAGTCCAAACATTCACCGCAGTTACGTTAAGCCGATTATCATATGTTTTGAATCATCTGATATGACCATCATTCAACAGATTATGGAGGGGAAAATCCATGTCCAAACTTAAAATTGCCGTTATCGGTGCAGGATCCATTTCCGACTTTCATTTACAAGCGTATGACAGCAATCCCGAAGTTGAAATATACGCCATATGCGACCTGAATGAAGCGCGTGCCCAGGAAGCGGCGAAAAAATATAACGCTACTCATGTATTCACGGATTACAAGGAGCTCTTGGCACTGCCTGAAATTCATTCGGTTAGCATCTGTACCTGGAATGACACACATGCCGAGATCAGCATTGCTGCGCTGGATGCGGGTAAAAACGTGCTTTGCGAGAAGCCGCTCTGTCAGACGGTAGAAGATGCACTTGAAGTGGAAAAGGCTGTACACCGCAGTGGAAAGCTGCTTCAAGTTGGCTTTGTACGCCGTTATAGCGACAATGCACAGATCCTGAAGAAGTTCATTGATGAAGGTGAACTGGGAGAGATTTATTATGCCAAGGCATCCTGTCTGCGGCGCCTGGGCAATCCGGGAGGCTGGTTTGCAGATGTTGATCGTTCTGGTGGGGGGCCGTTGATCGATATTGGCGTACACATTATTGATATCTCCTGGTACCTGATGGGCAAACCGAAGGTGAAAACCGTCTCCGCGAATGTCTCCAATCGATTGGGTAACCGCGCCAATATCCGTAATTTGTCGTTCTACCAGGCTGCAGACTATGATGCGAACAAAAACACCGTGGAGGATATGGCCAATGCGTTGATCCGTTTCGAGAACGGGGCAAGCCTGCTGGTGGATGTAAGCTTCACACTGCACGCAAAGCAGGACGAAACCTCCGTCAGACTCTATGGCGATAAGGGCGGAGCCGAATTGGAACCGGAAATCTCACTGATTGGTGAGAAATTCGATACCATTTTGAACATGACACCACAGGTGGATTTCAAATCCCTTGATTTTGCAGGTTCTTTCCGTAATGAAGTCAATCATTTTATCGACAGTACCCAGGGGCGCAAAGAGACGCTTAGTCCCGTTGAGGATGGCGTTGAAATCATGAAAATCCTCTGTGCCATCTACGAGTCCGCACGTGAAGGACGCGAAATATCACTATAGATATGGTGTTGCGATCCGAAAATGACAACACCACTCGAAGTAGTGAGGTCTAACAAGTCTATACTTGTTGACCAAACATTTCGCCAAAACGGAGAGTGCAGAACCAATCTGGAGACTGCACTACAATTGAAATGACTGGGTTTAGTATGTCTTTCTTAGTTGAACGAAACATTTACACGAAAACGGAGAGGGCAAAACAAATCTGGAGAAGCGGAGCGCTCGCCTTTATCCCCGGATTACCACCATTATAAGTGAAATTAAAGAAAATCCGGGGATAACAGCGATCGAAAGATTGTTTTGACCGCGCAGTGATCAGTGTAAAGCTACTTTTTCAGCGTGTGACATTTGATCCGAAGGAGATGAACGGGATGAGCGAAACCAATGATACGGTGCTGGAACAGGAAGAACAGGTCGTCGAAGCCGGAGTGCACAACTTTAGCAAAGAAGAGGAATGGGTGAAGCCTGAAGATCCGTTGCTGAATGAACGCCTGGAGTGGTTCAAGGATCAGAAGCTGGGGCTGATGATGCATTGGGGTCCCTATTCCCAGCTCGGCCTTGTGGAGTCCTGGGCGCTAAGTGACGAAGATGGCGATTGGTCACGCAATGATATCGACTGGACTGACGACATGGAGCATTTCAAGCAGGAATACTTTGATCTCAACAAAACCTTCAATCCGATTCGCTTTCAACCTGAGGAATGGGCACAGATGGCCGCGGATAACGGGTTCAAATATTTCCTCTTCACCACCAAACATCATGATGGTTTCTGCATGTGGGATACACATACCACTGATTATCGCATCACGGGCAAGGATACTCCTTTTCATACCCATAAGTATGCGGATATTTGCCGGGCGCTTTTTGACGCCTTTCGTGCCAAGGGACTTGGCATCTCGGCTTACTTCTCCAAAGCGGACTGGCATACGCCCTATTACTGGACACCTGGCATGGAGCGGGGGAGCCATATGTGGCGTGGACCATCCTATGATCCGAAAGAGTATCCATGGCTGTGGGAGAAATTCGTGGAGTTCACGCATGAGCAAATTATGGAGCTGCTGACCAACTACGGACGAATTGAATGTCTGTGGCTGGATGCAGGTTGGGTACGTGAAGGCCGTCACGGTCAGGATATCCGATTGGGCGAAGTGGTGGAGCGGGCACGTCAGACAACGCAGCCATGGCTTCTTGCAGCAGATCGCACGGTAGGTGGACCGTATGAGAATATCGTAACTCCAGAGCAGACCATCCCGGAGCATCCAATGAATATTCCTTGGGAGAGCTGTATTACGGTGGGCAATTCCTTTGCGTTTGGTTTTGATGATCAGTATAAATCAGCAAGACAACTGGCGCATATTCTGCTTGAGGTAGTGTCCAAGGGTGGTAATTTGGCACTGAATGTAGGGCCCCAACCGGACGGACGTCTCCCAAAAGGGGCAGTCCGAAGCATTAAAGCCCTCGGAGAATGGATCAGCACTCACGGAGAGGGAATCTATGGCACACGGATTTGCGGACCCTACTTCACAGGGGAGTGGGCCTTTACACGTAAGGAAGATCTCAACGTATCGTATGCCTTCCGTCTGTACAGAAATGAGAACGAAGCGATTCGGCCCCATGTAATCATTCCATACGTAGAAAAGGTAGAGCGAATCGAACTCGTCGGCACAGATGATGTATTGACATTCCAGCGGACAGAAGATGGACTTGTTGTAGAGTTGCCACAAGCAGCTGTTACCGAAGCAGCACCTATCACACTTACGTTCAGATTGTTCACAAACCAATAAATCTACACTTCGAATCCCGGGGGACTTTTACAGTCCTTCGGGATTTTTTGGGTTGGTGATTTTTGCGAAAAACCTGTGCTAAAGGGCAATTTTCCCTTGTCTGGCAAGGCTTTTGGGAATAAGGAGAGGTGGGAGAAAATTGCAAATTGATAAAAGAACACTGCTCAAGGTACTATCAATTCAAGAAAGCGTTACCTGACATTATTCTTCACACCGATGGCGCTAATACAGAAAAAAGAGTGAAAGAAAAGGATGTTTAAGGGATGTAAATGTAATGTATTATTACACTTAAGGTGTAGAAGGAGTGACGTGAATGAGTCGAGCTACAGGAAGCATACCTGCACCGATGGAGCTCCAGCAAGGAAGGAATCAGGCAGAACCCAAGCGGCAGCATCCGTTCATCAAAAGCTTCAAGAAACACTGGGAGCTTTATCTGCTCGTGCTTCCTCCCTTATTGTATCTGTTGATCTTTAAGTACATTCCAATGGTTGGTGTACAGATTGCCTTCAAAGACTTCAGTGTTGTCAAAGGAATATGGGGCAGCCCATGGGTTGGACTGAAACACTTTGAAGCCTTTTTCGAATCCCCGAACTTCTGGCTGCTGATCAAAAATACGATTGGCATTAGTTTCTACTCGTTACTCGCCGGATTTCCCATTCCGATCCTGCTTGCGCTGGCGCTGAATGAAATTCGAACGGGTTACTTTAAAAAGACCGTCCAGATGGTCACGTACGCTCCACATTTTATCTCCACAGTTGTCATGGTATCTATTATCATTCTGATGCTGTCACCGCATGTGGGGGTTGTAGACAAGCTATTTACCTTCCTGGGTTTCCCGATGACCAACTTTATGGGCATTCCCGAATACTTCAAATCCATCTATGTGTGGTCGGGCGTCTGGCAAGGTATGGGCTATTCATCGATCATCTATATCGCAGCACTCGCTGGCGTTGATCCATCCCTCTATGAGGCAGCCAAGATGGACGGGGCTTCAAGGCTTCGAAAAATCTGGCATATCGATTTGCCAACGCTCGTTCCGGTCACGGTGATCATGCTGATTCTAAGTTTGGGCAGCATTATGGGCGTGGGCTTTGAAAAAATATATCTGATGCAAAATCCGCTGAACACGAGCGCTTCAGACGTCATCTCCACGTATGTGTACAAGGTCGGTCTGATCGGGGCCAACTTCAGCTTCTCCTCGGCGGTAGGATTGTTCAACTCCGTTATCAACCTGATCCTGCTGGTTATCGTCAACGGCATTTCCCGCAAAGTATCCCAGAACAGCTTGTGGTAAAGGAGGAGCTCATCCATGTTCAATCTGATGAATCGTAACCGGATCAAGGACCCGCTCGGTGATCGCATTTTCATGACAATCAACTATATCTTTCTGTTCGCCATACTGTTAACGGTGTTTTACCCGCTCTTGTATATCATCAGTTCTTCGTTCAGCTCCTCCCGTGCCGTTACATCCGGTCAGGTGTGGCTGTTCCCAGTAGACTTTAACATCAAGGCCTATATCTCCATTTTCAAAAGCCAGCAGCTTATGCTCGGGTTCTACAACACGATTATCTATACCGTTGTAGGCACATTTATCAATGTGGCGCTCACGGTCATGCTTGCGTATCCGTTATCGCGAAAGTCGTTTTATGGGCGGGGGGCCATCATTATTTTCATGATGATCACGATGTTCTTTGATGGCGGTCTGATTCCAACCTATCTCTTGATGAAAGACCTTCATCTGCTCGATACACGCTGGGCGATGTGGCTGCCAGGGGCGCTCGCGGTGTTCCAGGTCATTGTGGCGAGAACCTTCTTCCAGTCTTCCATTCCGGAAGAGCTGGGCGAGGCGGCAGAAATGGACGGATGCCGGGATATCCGGTATTTGATCAGTGTGGTTCTTCCGTTATCGAAGCCGATTCTGGCGGTCATGACCCTGATGTATGCCGTGGGCCACTGGAATGCGTATTTTGATGCCCTGATCTATCTTCGTTCCGAGAAGTTGTTCCCGCTGCAATATGTACTGCGTAATCTGCTGATTCTAAATGCCGCAGACCCGGCGATGTTGGTCAATACGAGTCAGCAACTGCGGGATCAGGGGTTCGAGCAGGTACTGAAATATGCGCTGATCGTAGTCGCCAGCATTCCCATTCTCATTATGTATCCGTTTGTACAGAAGCATTTTGTTAAAGGGGTCATGGTTGGCTCGCTCAAAGGATAATCCTCGCAATTTACACCCGCTAAGCCGCTTGAAAGGGGGTGGGGGAACACTCCGGCTTCCGGGATCGGGTTTAACACGAGCGCAGTGACTAGATTGTTATGCCGTTTACAACAAAAAGGAGGAGTCAGATTGAGAAAATCTTGGATTTCAGTGTTGTTTCTGGTTTTTGCTTCGATGGCTTTGTTGTCCGCCTGCGGTTCATCCGAGGAGACGGGGACAGGGAGCGACGGTAGCGGGGAGAGCGGTGGCCCGGTAACGATGACCTTCTTTGCCCCGCAAGGTAAAGCGTCCATGGAAGAAAATGAGTTCACCAAATTCATCGAGGACAAGTTCGATGTTACTCTCAAATGGGATCTGGCTCCGACGGATGCCTTGCAGGATCGAAGACAGCTGCTGCTGGCAAGTGGCGATTATCCCGAAGTGTTCCTTCATGGCAAGTTCACCACCTCCGATCTCCAGACATATGGCAAACAGGGCGTATTCCTTCCGTTGAATGATCTGATCAAGGAGTATGGTCCGAACTTGACCAAAATCATGGAAGAGAAGCCGTATTTCAAGGAGGCTATTACTGCACCGGATGGCAACATTTATGCACTGCCTATTTTCAATGAATGTTATCACTGCACGTATGCGCAGAAATATTGGATTAATACCGAGTGGCTCGATAATCTGGGTCTGAAAATGCCAACGACGACCGATGAGCTCTATACGGTTCTGAAGGCGTTCAAGGAACAGGATCCGAATGGCAATGGCAAAGCCGATGAGATTCCGCTCACGGGCGCACCCAACAAGTATGTGTGGAACGGGAACATTGATGCCTATCTGATGAACAGTTTTATCTATAATGATAATGATAAATATCTGATCCTGAATGATGGGAAGGTTGACTTTTCAGCGAACAAGGAAGAATGGAAAAAGGGACTGGAGTACATGCACAAGCTGTACGCAGAGGGTCTGATTGATCCAGCTTCCTTCACACAGAACGATCAGGCGATCGGGCAGCTGGGTAACAAGGAAGGCGATGAAGTGGTCGGTTCCATTACGACAGCGTTGGTCAGTTACCTTGTGAACACATATGACAAAGATATTACCCGCCATCAACACTGGGACATCGTGCCTCCGCTGAAAGGGCCAGATGGCGTTCAGACGACAGGCGCCACGCAAAGTGTTGGGGAGTTCGAATTCGCCATCACCAACAAAGCGACCGAAGCACAACAGATTGCCGCCATCAAAATTGTAGATTACATGTTCAGCGAAGAAGGTGCGCTGTATGCAGAATATGGACCGACAGAAGGTAAGGGCTGGAAGAAAGCAGATGCAAATGAGAAAAACATCAATGGCGAGCCTGCGAAGTATAGTTATTATAACCTGCCGGAGCGTGACCCAAATGTTGTAGTTAACGAGAGCTGGTCACAGATTGGAGCACATGACTTGTCCAATACGTTCCGTAATCTGTTTGCAGAAGGTCAGAACCCGCTGGAAGCAGAAGGTTACGGTACCCGTCTGGCGCAAGCAACCAATGTATATGAACCTTATGCGCCAAAAGAAGTCTATCCTGCGAACGTATTTATCCGTCCTGAAGATACAGAAACCGCTGCGCAGCTCACAACTGCCGTCAAGGATTACGTCATGACCAATATGGCTCAGTTCATTATTGGCAGCAAGAACATTGACAAGGAATGGGACGCGTACGTGAAAGGCTTTGATGGTCTGGGACTCAGCAATTACCTTGAAATCTACCAGCGTGCGATTGAGAAGAATCAATAAAGGTTGACGGATTCATGAATGAGGCTGTCCCGATGTCAACACAGGAATCGGGACGGTCTTCTCCTTTTGACAACCCCACTTCATCCGATATAATTTACTGAATATTTATGGAAATTAGCGACCAGATTGGCGTGGTTGTCGTCATGCTCATAAACATTGGTGGGGGGCCTCGAAGATGAATAATAGTTGGTTTAGACGTTTGCTGTTATCATATTTACCTGTTTTTTTTATCGTAACCACCATTCTGTTTATTATCTTCTTTCAGGTATTTAATGAACAAAATCGGAGAGAAGCACTCAAGGCCAATGAATTTTTAGCGTCACAGGTAACGCAATATCTGGACAATTCACTGCGGTCCATTGACTTCAAGGTGCTGCGTGATATTTTGACGAATTCCAACCTGAAAAATTATTATTCGATAACCGGAAGCGAGGATGTGTATGCCGGAATCCAAGCGGTCCAGGTTATTGATGAATTGAAAATAGAGTATCCCCTGATTGATTCCATATATCTGGTGAGATACGGCGATGATACGGTATTCAGCAACGGCAAGGCGGTCCCGATCGAGGAATTCCCGGATGCAGCGTTTATTAAAGACAGTCGTGCTGCGTCAACGCAAAAGTGGGTGGGGGCAAGATCCTTTAAGGCATTCCCGACAGAGGAAGGAAAACAGGTGATAACACTCATTCGTGGTGTCGGAAACGGCACGGGTCTCGTGGTGGTTAACGTTAATCTGGCAACCTTACAGAAGTCCATTATGCAGATGTATGACCCTGAGTTCACCTTCGTTAATATTTTTAATCGCTCGGGCGGCGTTCTGTGGGATGGAGATATGCAGGCTCAGACTACAGCGATTCCCCCAAAAACGGCCTCAGGTGAAGTGTTCTCTGAATTTACATCCAGTTATAGTGGCTGGAAGGTGCAGACGGGACTGAGTAATGGCAAGATCGTCAAATTCGCCCTGAAATTTTATAATATCTGGTTTGTTTTTGCTGTTGCAGTGGTCCTGATTGGTGTGGTGTGGGTGATCTATGTGACAAGGAGAAATTATAAGCCCATCCAGCAGATTGTTACGTTAATTGAGACGGTCGCTTCGCAGAAACAGCCGGGCGTGGGTTATACGAAGGATAACGAGTTCCGTTTTATCCAGACCACGCTGGAGCGAATGATTGATCAAACCAAGCAGTATCAGGAAGAGCATGAAGAGAACCTGATTTTGCAGAAGAAATATTTCTTCCAGGAACTGTTGGAGGGCACGCGTGACTTCACTGGCAGTGAGCTGACAGCGGAGATGAACAGGTTCAAGCTGCCGCAGTTAGAGGATCGATGGGCTGTAATTGTGGTGGAGATTGATCAGTATTCCCGGTTTATAGAGGAGTATCACAGTCAGGATCAATCCCTTCTGAAATTTGTGCTATCCAGCATCTTGCAGGAAAGTGCTAGACATGAGGGGACTGAAGTATGGGCAGAGTGGATATCGGATCAGCGTCTGTATGCGATTGTCTGGATTCCCGAAATGGAGAAGGGTGAGGAAATCGAGCAGAGACTACTTTCCGGTTATCTGGATAGGGTTGGGCAATATTTGAACTTCACCGTAACCCTTGGTATTGGGAGAGTGGCAGTGGATGTTCGCGGTCTGAGAGCTTCGTTGAAGGAGGCTGTACATGCCCTGGAGTACAAGGCGGTGCTCGGCATGAACCGAATCATCCCATGCGGGGAGGTACCGAATTCAACTAATGATGTGTATGAATTTCTGAAGACGATCTCTTTGCTGGTGCAGGCGATGCGATTGTCGGACGATGTCTGGGAAAAGCATTTTGACCGCTTGTTTGAACAAATCCGTGAGTCGGTACTTTCTCGCCAGGAGATTATGAATACGATCCAGTTGCTGTTCCAGCATTATAACCGGGAGTTCGCTGAACTTCCACAGGAGTATCAGGAGCGATGGGCTTTAATATTTACGCCACTTCTCCCCCGATTGGAAGGTTGGGAGACGTTGGATGATTTGCGTGCGTTATGTTGGGAAGGTTTCCGTGAATTGGCTGAGCAGATGCAGATACTGCGTTGCTCCAGAAAACACAGATCGCATATTCTTGAAATTCGCAAGTATATTGAACAGAACTACAACAATCCCGAGCTGTCGCTGAATTATCTAAGTGATTTATTTGATATTAATCCGAAATATTTAAGCAAGTTGTTCAAGGACGAAATTGGCGAGAAGTTCGTGGATCTTCTGATTAGTCACCGTATAGAGAAGGCCAAGCAGCTCATGCTCGAAACAGATAAAGCCATTCAGGAGATCAGCGAGGAAGTCGGATATACGAATTACAATTCCTTCAATCGGGCGTTCAAGAACGTGGTGGGTGTAGCGCCTAGCGATTACCGGAAAGCCATTTGAGCCCATACACCAAATCAAGCCTAACTCATAAGGAGAATGTGCATATGGACTATAAAAATGCCTCACTTCCCATTCAGGAGCGGACCCGAGACCTGCTCGAGCGCATGACAATTGAGGAAAAGATCGGGCAGCTGATCCAGCCGATGGGGTGGAAGACGTATGTTAAGAAAACAGATGGCACGGTACAGGTTACGGATGAGTTTAAAGACGACATTGCACAGGGTGGGATTGGGTCATTGTATGGAACACTTCGTGCTGATCCATGGACGGAAGTGACGCTGGAGACGGGTTTAACCCCCAGACAGGGAGCTGTTGCCACCAATGAAATTCAGCGGTATGCCATGGAGAACTCTCGGCTGGGCATTCCCGTTTTGTTCGGGGAGGAGTGTTCTCATGGGCATATGGCCATCGGGGCGACTGTATTTCCGGTGCCACTTGCTGTCGGAAGTACATGGAACATGGAGTTGTACCGCAAGATGTGCGAAGCGATCGCCGTGGAGACCCGCAGCCAAGGTGGAGCGGCAACGTATTCACCTGTGCTGGATGTCGTGCGGGACCCGAGATGGGGACGGACAGAGGAATGTTTTGCCGAAGATCCATATCTGATCGGTGAATTGGCGGTTGAAGCAATGAAAGGCCTGCAGGGTGACCGGCTCGATTCCAATCGGACCATTGTGGCGACGCTTAAACATTTTGCGGCCTATGGCAGCTCGGAAGGTGGACGCAATGCTGCTCCTGTTCACATGGGATTACGGGAGCTCCACGAGGTGGATCTGCTGCCGTTCAAGAAAGCCGTGGAAGTGGGGGCCTGCTCTGTCATGACGGCGTATAACGAAATTGATGGTGTGCCTTGTACGTCGAGCTCGTATCTGCTGAATGATCTATTGCGCGAGCAGTGGGGGTTTGACGGATTTGTCATCACTGACTTTGGTGCAATACAGATGCTCGTCAATGGGCATAACACGGCGGAGAACGGGGAACAGGCCGCTGCGCAGTCGCTTAAGGCAGGAGTGGACATGGAAATGTCCGGGTACATGTACCGGAAGCATCTGGGGCAGGCGCTGGAGCAAGGACTCATTGAAGAACGGGATCTGGATACAGCGGTAAGGAGAGTTCTGGAGATGAAGTTCAGACTGGGTTTGTTCGAACAGCCTTTCGTCGATCCTGACTTTGCAGAGCAGGTCATTGGATGTGAAGATCATATTCGTTTAGCGAGGCAAGTCGCGCAAGAGGGAGTCGTTTTGCTCAAAAATGAAGACAACATCCTTCCGCTAAGCAAAACAGGTACCAAGCTGGCTGTCATTGGGCCAAATGCGAACCATGTCTATAACCAGCTTGGCGACTATACCTCGCCGCAACCGAGAGGACAGATTGTTACGGTACTGGACGGGATTCGCCGTAAGCTTGGGGTAGATACGAACCAGGTGTTATACGCGCCGGGCTGCCGGATCAAAGGTGACTCCAGGGAGGGCTTTGCGCAAGCGCTCGCCTGTGCTGAACAAGCCGACATCATCGTTATGGTGATGGGTGGATCAAGCAGCCGTGATTTTGGCGAAGGGACCATTGACTTGCGGACGGGGGCATCCGTTGTTACGGATGATCCATGGAACGATATGGAGTGCGGCGAGGGCATTGATCGTTCTTCTCTAAACCTCATGGGTGTTCAATTGGAACTGGTGCAGGAAGTACATAAGCTGGGGAAACCGGTTATTGTCGTATATATTAACGGACGGCCCATTGCCGAACCCTGGATTGATGAGCATGCCCATGCCATTGTGGAAGCATGGTACCCGGGGCAGGAGGGAGGCAATGCCATTGCAGATATTCTGTTTGGTGATGTGAATCCATCTGGCCGTCTTACCATCTCCATTCCCAAGCATGTAGGGCAGCTTCCAGTCAGCTACAACGCCAAACGCACTCGGGGCAAGCGATATCTGGAGACCGATCTGGCACCACAATATCCATTCGGCTTCGGGCTAAGTTATTCGGAATTCAAGTACGAGAATGTAAGAGTTGTGCCGGAAGTAATTGGACCGGATGGTGCTGCAGAGGTGCAGGTGGAGGTCATGAATACGGGAGCAGTTGCGGGACATGAGGTTGTGCAGCTGTATATTACGGACGTATCGGCTTCAGTCACCCGGGCCGAAATTTCACTGAAGGGTTTTCATAAAATCCATTTGGAGCCGGGACAGACCAAGACAGTGACCTTCCCTGTGCAAAAAGAACATCTGGAGCTGATCGACTCCCGCCTTCAGTCTGTTGTGGAACCGGGTGAATTCAGACTGATGGTGGGCAGCAGCTCCAGAGACTGGACTGCTTGCAGTTTACACATCCAGAAGGTGGGGGTGGAGGTATGATTCGAATTCAGAGATTCATTCAGGATCTGGCTCAGAAGCAATGGCTTGATACCATTGAGCTTCCTCAGTGGCAGATGCAGAAAGCCAAGTATATTCGGCCTGGGGAATATGAGTATGATCAGGAGGCTGTGACTGTTCAAAGCTTGAATCCGCTCCATAGCATACACGGAACGACATATTTCCTGAGTCAAATCGTAGAGATTCCTGCGGATTGGGAGGACCAGGGAATTGGAATGATCTTCGAGGCAGGGGGTGAAGGGCTGCTGAAAGTGAATGGCGCCCCTTATCACGGACTGGACCGCAATCATGGGTATGTACCGTTGCCCAAGAGCCGTGTGGGAAGTGCGCCTTTGTTGGAGATCGAGCTGTATGATCCCATACCGGAACCGCATGACCCCCTGAACCGACAGGCGGTGATCCAGCCGCCAATTCAGGGCATACGAGCCGCTCTGGTTCGTGTTAATTTGCCTCTACAGAGTCTGATGTACAGCATTACGGTACTTGCAGAATCACTTCGAGCATTGCCGGAGAAAGACTTGAAGCGCCCCCGTCTTGTCCGGGATATTCATCAGGTAATGGATAAGATGTACAACGAGCCGGATCGCTGGAGTGAAGCGGCTTGGATACAGCACTGGGAAGATTGGCTTGCACAGTCGGTGCAGGAGGAGGACCCGGAAGAGCACCGGGACGGATTCATGCATTTGGTTGGACAATCCCATATCGATATTGCCTGGCTATGGCCTGTGCGTGAGACCGTCCGCAAATCCAGTCGTACCTTCTCCACGATGTGTACCTTGATGGACGAGTATCCGGAGTTCGTGTATTCACAGAGCCAGCCGCAGCTGTATGCGTTTGTGAAGGAACATTACCCGGAACTATATGAGCGGGTCAAAGCCCGAATTGCCGAAGGCCGCTGGGAGCTGGTGGGCGGCATGTGGGTAGAGCCGGATCTGAACATTCCGAGTGGCGAATCGCTTGTGCGACAGATCTTGTACGGGCAGAACTTCTATCAGGAGGAGTTCGGCAAGCGTTCGAGCATCGAGTGGCTTCCTGACACGTTTGGCTACTGTGCCTCGCTGCCACAGCTGCTCAAGCTGGCGGACATCCCTTATTTTATGACCACCAAGCTCAATTGGAATGATACCAACGTTTTCCCGTATGATCTGTTCCATTGGGTGGGTATTGACGGCACCTCGGTTCTTGCGTATCTCAACCATGGTGTGAATGAGCATACCAGGCCCAAAGATGTCGATGAGCACTGGCAATCCTACAAGCAGAAGGATGTACATCCCGAGCAAATGCTGCTTTATGGGCATGGCGATGGTGGAGGTGGGGTAACAAACGAAATGGTTGCGTTCGCAGAAAGGTCCCATTTCATGGTTGGGCAGCCCATTAGCAATTTCAGTACAGCAGGCGCGTTTTTCGAAGAAATTTCGAACAACAATCCTAAGCTGCCCAAATGGCATGGTGACTTATATCTGGAACTGCATCGTGGAACCTATACAACTCATGCACGCAACAAACGATGCAATCGTAAGGCAGAAGTGCTGTATCGGGATGCGGAAATCTGGGGGCAGTTTGCCGGAGTTGAAGCAGCACAGGCGAAAAGTGATCTGGATGAAGGCTGGAAGCTGATTATGCTGAATCAATTCCATGATATTATCCCGGGGACGTCTATTCCCGAAGTATACGTAACATCTATGGAAGAGTATACGAAGGTATTCGCTCTGGGGACATCGGCTATGGAAGGTACCCTTGGCAGTATAAAGGACCGCATTACGACAGACGGCTTCGAGGGCCTGCCCTATATTGTATTTAATAGTCTGGGGTGGGAGCGGGGAGAAGTCATCACGATTACAGGCGACGAGAAACTTAGCGGTTTAGCAGCGTTCGACCATCAGGGTAATCGTCTGGAAAATGACTTGGAGCAAAATGGAGACATGCTCACCTTGTCAGTCTATGTCCCGTCCATTCCGGCCTTTGGGTATACAACGTTATGGCTACGCCAGGCACTGGATGCCAATCTTCATACTTTGAAGCAGGATGAATCCTTCCCTTCTGTCTGGGAAACGGACTTTTACACGCTTGAATTTAACGATGTAGGAGACATCACCAGATGGTATGACAAATCCAACCAACGGGAGTGGCTGAAGCCGGGCGATAAAGCGAACGAGTTACAGTTTTTCCATGACAGGCCAACGTATTGGGATGCTTGGGATATTGATCCGCGGTTTGAATCGCAGCGTGCAGGAGTGGCAGAGCTGATCTCCAGAGAAGTAGTACAGCGTGGAGTAACGCAGGATGTCCTTCGGTTTCACTGGAAGTTAAACGAGTCGGAGATTCACCAGGATATGATCCTGTATCGTCATCAGCGACGTGTTGATTTCAAGACAAAGGTAAACTGGGCGGAGAGCCATAAGCTGCTCAAAGTGGCTTTTCCCGTTGATCTGATATCAGCCAAGGCAGCCTATGAAATTCCGTTTGGTGCGCTGGAGCGGCCAACCCATAACAACACCAGCTGGGAGCAGGCCCAGTTTGAAGTGTGTGGTCACCGCTGGGCGGATATCTCCGAGGGCAACAGTGGTGTAAGCCTGCTGAACGATTGTAAATATGGATATGACATCAAGGATCAGACGATCCGTCTTTCCCTGCTTCGTGCTCCAAAATGGCCGGATGAACATGCTGACCAGGGTGAGCATGAATTTATCTATTCCCTGCTGCCGCATCAGGGAGATTGGCGGGAAGCGGGTGTGGTACGACGTGCGATGGAACTAAACCACCCGGTTCGGGTTGTTGCGAGTGAACGACACTCTGGCACATTGCCGGCAGAACATAGCTGGGTTCATTTCCGTAGTGAACATGTCATTCTGGATACAATCAAGGCTTCCGAAGATGGCACGGGAACGATACTTCGTTTCTATGAGTCATCTGGTGGAAGAGAAACGGTTCAGGTTCAATGGGCTGACGCGTGTATACAGGCGTCTGTAGTCAATCTGTTGGAGGATGAAATTAGACCACTAGCTTGTCATGATGGGAAGTTTGAGCTGACGTTCAAGCCATATGAAATTCAAACCGTGAAGCTGGTTTCAACAGATTAGTCTCAGGAAACCGGATAAGAAATGATCGGAGAAAAAGGAGTGACCGGGTAGGGGTCGAAAATTGTATAGAGCATTCCGTCCGTCATGAAGGCTCACCAGGAATGGAAAATCAAATACCGATTTAACGGGAGGGTATGGCATGAAATTAACAAACAAGATTGGCGTTATCGTGGATAGCTTCGGTGTAGGTGTACGTGAAGGATTAAGCAAAGCGAAGGATGTAGGTGCAGAAGGCGTACAGATCTATGCAGTCCATGGAGAGATGGACCCCGAAAACCTCTCTCCAGCGGCCCGCAAGGAGTTAAGAAGTTATATCGATTCTCTTGGTCTTGAAATTTCTGCCCTGGTTGGCGATTTGGGCGGTCACGGGTTCCAGGTCAAGGAAGATAATCCGTGGAAAGTAGAGAAGTCCAAGCGCATCGTGGATCTTGCTCTGGATCTGGGTACAAATATCGTTACAACCCATATCGGTATTGTTCCGCATGATCCTTCCTCCGAAGTGTATGCCACACTGCATGCCGCATGTGAGGAACTGGGCCAATACGCCAAAAGCGCAGGAGCCTACTTCGCGATTGAGACGGGGCCGGAAACGGCAGCAGACCTGAAAGGGTTTCTGGATACCCTGTCGACCAACGGTGTTTCGGTGAATTTTGACCCGGCAAACATGGTGATGGTTACCGGAGATGACCCTGCACGAGGTGTTCATCTGCTCAAGGATTATATTGTGCATACCCATGTGAAAGACGGTGTGCGCCTGAAGGAAGTAGACCCGAGGGACGTATACGGTGCAGTAGGATATGCCCCTATGGATCATGAGAAAATTGCCGAAATGGTCTCTTCCGGAACATTCTTCCGTGAGGTACCGCTGGGCGAGGGCAGTGTGGATTTTGACGCCTACTTTGCAGCCCTTCGGGATATTGGCTACAAAGGTTATCTGACGATTGAACGCGAGGTAGGCGACCAGCCGGAACAGGACATTCGCAAAGCGGTTAAATTTATCCAACAATACCGATAGGGAGCTGAGCAGATGAAAGTGGGCCTGAGTACGTATAGCTTGTTAAACGATTTGAATTCGGGTGAAATGACGGTGCTGGATATTATCGACTGGATAGCTGCAAATGGTGGCGAGCATATGGAGATGGTTCCCTATGGCTACACCGTGGAGGACAATCCTGATCTCGCTGACGCCATTCGGGAGCGAGCTGCTTCTGCGGGCATTGAGCTGTCCAACTATTCGATGCCTGCGAATTTCGTGCAGGAGACGGAAGAGGCTTTTGAAGAAGAGATGGCACGGGTCAAAAGGCATGTCGATGTTGTTCACCGGATGGGTGTAAAGCACATGCGTCATGACGTAACGGCGTTTACTTTGCCCAAGGAGAAAATGACCATTGCCTGGTTCGAGGAAAATCTGCCGCTGATGGTGAAGGGAAGCCAGATCATTGCTGATTATGCTGCGCAGTTTGGTATTACAACAACCATTGAGAATCACGGCTTCAGTGTGCAGGCCAGTGACCGTGTGCAGCGTGTGCTTCATGCCGTAGATCGTCCCAACTTCAAAACGACTCTCGATATTGGTAACTTCATGTGTGTGGATGAAAATCCGATTATCGGGGTGATGAAAAACCTGCCGTACGCTTCTCTGGTCCACTTCAAGGACTTCTATTTCCGCCCTTATGATGAACATCCCGGTGAAGGGGAATGGTTCACAACTGCTTACGGCAACTTCTTACGTGGCGCCATTGTTGGGCAAGGGGATATTCCTATTCGCAAAATTGTGAAACTGATTAAAGACTCCGGTTATGATGGCAACATTACAGTAGAGTTCGAAGGCATGGAGGAATGCAAGTCAGCATCCAAAATTGCCATGAACAACCTGCGCCGATTCTGGGAAGAGGCTTAAGGCAATCATTTAGTTTTATATCGTGGGGCCACTCTAAGGAAGTGGCTCTTTATGCACTTCTTATGTTAAGGTATATACACGTGGAATGGGTAACGTTAAGCGAACTGATTAAGTGGTCAGATGCCTCTCCATTCCCGGCATTAAGGCAGTTCGAGGTGTTGGTTCGCGAAGCCTAATTTAATAACATTAATTGGTTCTACATAAGGATTAAGTTACGATCATCACAAGTATGGTATAATGGATCTATTCAGCCTGGAAAATGACTGGCTATGGATAGGGGAGATCACTGATCTATGCAGGTATTTGAGGACTGGAACCAGAAAGTAAAGAAAACGTTTAATGCTACGAATCCCGAGGTTGTATTGACGGTATCTGAAGCAGGGAGTTTGCTCGGTCTGACCAAAGATCAGATGAAACTTTATGTAGACAAGAATAAACTAACTAAGGTCCCGATCATGAGAAGTGTTCACCGATACCTCTTGTTGAAAAGTGAAATAGATAGCATCGTAAAAACGCGCTAACCTCATAGGATCGACCACGCCATTTTACCGACAGGATTCGGGAGAGTGGTTTTTTTTTGTGAAGACAGCGAGGATAAAATAAGGATTACAGGACAATCCTACCAATGGATGATCTTGGTGACCCAGCACTACTGGAAAGATGAGCAAGAAGTGGTTATAGCTCCTTTTGAGAGGGAAGAATTGTTCTTGGCGAGGCTTACAGAAATACGTGCTTGTCAAAGGACAACCTGTTCGTTTATACTCATGTCGCAAGTGGCAGGAATGGTTTAATTACATGATATCAAGGAGATGAAGCACGAATGGCGATTAGCTTGAATGTGTATCTTGTAACGGATGGTAACGGACGTGAAGCAGTGGAATTTTATAAAAAGGCATTTGGAGCGGAAGTGCTGGCACTCCAGACATTTGGTGATGGTCCTTCCAACCCAGACCACCCGGTACCACCCGAAGCGAAAGACCGCATCATGCATGCTTCTTTGCAAATTGGCGGTTCTGTGCTGATGCTGTCCGATACATTCCCTGGCATGCCGCATATCGTGGGTAACCATGTAAATGTTACGGTGAATACGGATACTCCGGAAGAAGCCAAAGAAATCTTTAATCAGCTGCAGGATGGCGGCGAAGTAAAAATGCCGATTCAGGAAACATTCTGGAGCCCAGCCTATGGTATGGTTACGGATAAATTTGGAGTCCATTTCCAGATTAGCTGTGTTGCAGCCAACCATCAGTAAAAGTGCGAATCAGTTTCTCTACTATATAAAATAAATTACAAAACCTCCATGACATGAGTAACGTGTCTGGAGGTTTTTGTGTATTTCCTGCAAAAGGTGATATACATGCTGGTCCGAAAATTAGACTTCTTTCTGGATCTTGGAAGGGTTGTTGATTTTGTAGGGAACAGGATTCTTGGCCAGCTTTTTCTTGATAATCTTTGCTTCAAAAGTAAGCACATCGCCAACCTCGAGTTCTTGCTTCTTGATCGTGGCACTGTGGCTGGACCAGGCCTCGCCCACGTCAACAACGTCGGGCTCGGTGATCGTAACGGCTTCATAGATGATGACTTCGTCATCATTGTCGGAGAAGTGGTTCGGCACAGTCGTAAATTCCTTTACAACAGCGGACATTTTCACTTTACCTTCCGGCAGATCAATCTTGATCGATTTGGCCTTGCCTGCGGTTTTTGCTTTCGGTTTGGCTGTACTGGTCGCCCCGTTTGCGGGTCCGATGTACTCTTCCACCAGACCGTCCGGGTCGCCTTTTAGAGCAGATGAGGAATCGTCTTCATCCGTGTCCACATCCAATTCTGAATCCAAGCCATACATACCGGATGTAATCTCATCCAAATTAGCCACAGGTTCAGCATCTTTTACAGCACCAGAACGAGTGAGATTCTCTGAATTGCTTGCAGTGACTGGTTCGCTAGACTTGTCTGTCCCTGTTCCAGCTGCAATTGGATTTTTAATACTATAGCTGGACGCCTGCATTTCCTTTAGGTAAGAAGGATGGATACAATGTTTTTGATCATTGTCCAGTTGAATGACTGCGGCCATATGGTCGACAAAGCCAATGATGGTGCAAGGCACATTCAGCCCATTTCCTTTATAATAGAAGGTTTTGACCTTAGTGGCTTTCTCTGAAAGCAGGCCCCACTCCTGACACTTTTCAATCAGCTCGTCCTCGTTCTCCAAAGCGGTATAATTCTGCGGTTCAATCATAAAAGCATATGCCATAACGAGTTTCCGCCTTTCCAATCTTTTTCTTCATATTCATCGTTGCCAAATTACATTCAGTGTATCACAAAAGTGTACCCATAGAAGAATATAAAAGCGCCTTTGAAGACGCCTATGTTATAATTTTGCACAAAGATTAAAGCAAGACGTTGACCAGGTTCAACGCCCACGGTTATACAGATAAACCAATGAGTAACCTGCATTAAAATTAACTATTTATTATACATATATAAATCTAATCTCCAGAGAGGACGATCTTCATGGATAAAAAAACAAATCCCCAAGCCCTTTGGCTTGTCCTGGGTATTGTCATTGGAACGAGTATTGGTGTGGCAACGAACCAGATCGCTCTGGGGATAGCCTTTGGTGCGGCATTGGGCGTCGTGGTTGGATCTGTCGTTAGTAAACGTGCAGGCTCGGGACTGGATGATATGCTGAGTGAACATGTCAAGGAATTGCATAAGCAGGAGGAATGGGAAGAGATGCTTGAGCGGTCGCAGGATCATCCGGTGCTGCTGCTGAAACATAGTACAACCTGTCCAACAAGTGCGAGGGCGTACAGGGAGTTTATGGCGTTTGTGGGTTCGAATGCATCAGATCCCAGACAGAAGATGGAGTACCGAATCGTCAAAGTCATCGAAAGCCGCTCGCTGTCCCGCCGCATTGCGGAAGACACCGAGGTTCACCATGAATCGCCTCAAGTGCTGCTGCTGGACGGCGGCCAAGTTATTCAACATACGTCACACGGGAAAATTACCCGAAAGAGACTGCTGCAATGGGCCCAAAATCCGTTTGGATGAGGGGCAACCAATATACCTAGACCCGTTTCTTTCAGCTGATCGCTGAGGGGGGCGGGTCTTTTTTACGCTATTTTTACACCCTGGCGGGTATTTCTTTACCCCCTTTTTACAGCGTTTCGTATTACGATTTCATATGTAGAAGGTTGCAAGAACGGTAGAGAGAGGGAGGGGAGCACATGGTGAATGATGCCACGATCATTGGGCTGGTTGTGCTGTTGTTTGTGGTGTTCTGGGGGTTTGTTAAATTCTGCGAGAAAGCATGAATGCTTAGCGATGAAAGGGGAGAAGCCGTATGATCGTCATCGGCATGATTGTACTCGCACTGGTAGTTTATCTAGGTTACGTGCTGGTGAGGCCGGAGAAATTCTGATAGTCGTTTGGGGCACGAAACCAGAAGCATTCGGATCGTCGATTTTAGGGAGGAAATGCGGATATGAGTAGCGGTTTATTACAAGTGGCGGTGACGCTGCTGATCATCATACTGCTGGTGAAGCCGGTGGGGAGTTATCTGGTGAAGGTGTTTGACGGCAAACGAACCGGACTGGATCGGATATTTGGCAGGCCGGAGCGATTGCTGTATCGATTGATGGGAGTGAAGGAGAACGAGTCGATGGGTTGGAAAAAATACCTGTCAGCCGTGCTCATTTCGAACTTCGTCATGCTGTTATTGATGTTTCTGGTGCTGCGGTTGCAAAAGTATCTGCCGCTCAACCCGGATGGCATAGGCAACATGCCTGCGGCACAGGCCTTTAATACAGCTGCATCGTTCATGACCAACACGAACTGGCAGTCTTACACGGGCGAGAACGCCCTGTCCTATTTGTCACAGATGCTGGCAGTGACGTTTCCAATGTTCACCTCAGCCGCGACCGGCTTCGCGGTCGCTATTGCCTTCATTCGTGGCCTGGTGGGCCGACGGGATGAACTGGGGAACTTTTACGTCGACGTGGTACGGTCGATTACGAGAATCTTTTTGCCGCTGAGCTTCATTGTGGCGTTGTTCCTCGTATTCCAGGGTGTGCCGCAGACACTGGCGGGAGCGGTGAACGCAACCACACTGGACGGGGCACAGCAGACGATTAGCCGCGGGCTGGTCGCTTCACTCGAGTCGATCAAGCACTTGGGTACCAATGGTGGAGGCTGGTTCGGAACCAATGCCGCACATCCATTTGAGAACCCTACGGCGCTGTCGAACCTGGTGCATATTGTCTGCATGATGCTGCTGCCTACGGCGCTGGTTTACGCCTTCGGCATCATGGTGAACAACCGGAAGCAGGGCTGGACGCTGTTTGCGGCTATGAGTTTACTTTTCCTCGTGATGCTGACCACGGTATTTGTTTCGGAATATCGCGGTGTGCCAGCGCTGGATGCGGTGGGAATCCAAGGCAATATGGAAGGCAAGGAGGTCAGGTTCGGGGTATCCGAATCCGCACTTTTCACAGCGGTGACTACAGCAGCCACAACCGGGTCGGTGAACAATATGCATGAGTCGCTCACCCCGCTTGGCGGCATGGTTGCACTGGCCGAGATGATGCTCAACAACGTATTCGGCGGCAAAGGGGTAGGTTTGCTCAACGGATTGCTCTATGTGATTCTGGCCGTGTTTATCTGTGGGCTGATGGTTGGGCGGACCCCTGAATTTCTGGGCAAAAAAATTGAGGGCAAGGAAGTGAAGCTCGCATCCATCGCGCTGCTGATTCATCCTTTGATTATTCTGGCTCCGACCGCGCTGGCGCTTATGCGTCCTGAGTCTGTTGCTTCAATTTCGAATTCAGGCATGCATGGTCTGACCGAGGTGTTATATGCCTTTGCATCCGGGGCTGCCAATAATGGATCGGCGTTTGCCGGGCTGAATGCCAACACGGACTTTTACAACATTGCCATTGGTGTAGTGATGCTGCTGGGAAGATACATTTCCATGATTGCGATGCTGGCCATTGCCGGATCACTGGCCACCAAACGGGTTGTTCCTGTAACAACGGGTACACTGCGTACGCACACGCCTCTTTTTGCAGGAATTCTGGTGATGATGATTGTGGTAGTTGGGGCGCTCACATTCTTCCCCTCACTGGCGCTTGGACCGATTGCGGAACATTTGGCGATGATCCGGTGATGGAAGGTCCAATGATGAATGGTACGGTGATCGGATATGGGAATAGGAGCAAGGACGTAAAGTGCGGAGGTGGATTATCACAATGAATGTTGTGGAACGAAAGAAGGAGCAGACGGTGGAAGGATTAGACAGAGGCACGATCAGAACCCAGGGTAAAGGAACGAGAGGTACGGGTACCGATCCCGGTACGCCCAAAAGAAGCAAAACTTTAAGTCGGGACATTCTGCTCCAGGCATCTCTGGATGCCTTCAAGAAGCTAAACCCGGTCGTCATGATCAAAAATCCGGTGATGTTTATCGTCGAAGTCGGCACACTCATCACATTGCTGTTATGTATCAATCCGGATCTGTTTGTTGCATCCGAGGCAGGGCGAGGGTACAACATCGCGGTGTTTCTCATCCTGTTGTTCACGTTGCTGTTTGCCAACTTTGCTGAAGCGCTGGCAGAGGGACGAGGCAAAGCTCAGGCAGATACGCTGCGTAAGACGAAATCCGACACCACGGCGAAGCTGGTACAGAAAGACGGAACCATCAAGCAAGTGTCTTCGACCCAGTTGAAAAAAGGAGATATCGTCCGTGTAGAAGCAGGCGAACTGATTCCTACGGACGGTGAGATTATTGAAGGGCTGGCCTCTATCGACGAGTCCGCCATTACCGGGGAATCGGCTCCCGTGATCAAGGAGGCGGGCGGTGACTTCTCCTCCGTTACGGGAGGCACGCGGGTTACTTCCGACTATATCGTGATGCGTGTGCAGACTGATCCGGGGGAGTCGTTCCTCGACCGGATGATCTCACTCGTTGAAGGCGCACAGCGTCAGAAAACGCCGAATGAAATTGCGCTGACAACACTGCTCGCCGTGTTGACACTGATATTCCTGATTGTCATCATGACCATGGTGCCGATGGCGAATTATTTGGGCATCCGGCTCGATCTGGCTACCCTGATCGCATTGCTTGTCTGTCTGATTCCGACGACGATTGGCGGACTGTTATCCGCGATCGGTATTGCGGGCATGGACCGTGTCACGCAGTTCAACGTACTCGCGATGTCGGGTAAAGCGGTGGAAGCGGCAGGCGATATTGACACGCTAATCCTGGACAAAACCGGAACAATTACGTACGGTAACCGCATGGCTTCGGAGTTTATTCCCGTTCAGGGCGTATCTGCACAAGAGATGACCCGTGCTGCGCTGCAAGCTTCCGTAGTGGATGAGACACCAGAGGGGCGCTCGGTCGTTGAATTGGCTGGCAAGCAGGGCGAGAACTGGTCGGAGACGGAATATGCAGATGCAGAACATGTGAACTTCACCGCAGAGACCCGGATGTCGGGTCTGAATCTAAGCGGTGGGAAGCAGATCCGCAAAGGTGCGGTAGATGCGATCAAACGCCATATTTCCTCCCGTGGGGGACGGATACCCGGCGATTTGGACGATATTGCGAACCGAATTGCAAAGGCTGGGGGTACACCGCTTGCTGTTGCCATTGATGACCAGATTTATGGTGTGATCTATCTGAAAGATACAGTGAAGCCGGGACTGAAAGAGAAGTTTGCGGAGATGCGAGCCATGGGCATCAAGACGATCATGTGTACAGGGGATAACCCCCTGACAGCGGCGACCATTGCGCTGGAAGCGGGTGTGGATGATTTTATTGCCGAAGCCAAGCCGGAAGACAAGATTACCGCCATCAAAAAAGAGCAGCAGGAGGGCAAGCTCGTCGCCATGACCGGCGACGGCACGAACGATGCTCCTGCTCTGGCGCAGGCCGATGTCGGCCTGGCGATGAATTCGGGCACCATGGCGGCCAAGGAAGCGGCCAATATGATTGATCTGGATTCCGACCCGACCAAGCTGTTGTCGGTGGTCTCCATTGGCAAGCAGCTGCTCATTACCCGCGGTGCGCTGACGACCTTTTCAATTTCCAATGATATTGCCAAATATTTCGCCATCATCCCGGCCATGTTTATTCTAGCCATGCCGCAGCTTCAGGCACTGAATATTATGAATCTCGCTTCACCGCAGTCCGCAATTCTGTCAGCGCTGATCTTCAACGCCATCATTATTCCGCTGCTCATCCCAATTGCCATGCGGGGTGTGAAATATCGGGCCATGTCCGCGGAGCGGCTGCTTGGACGGAATGTGTTCATCTATGGTGTGGGCGGTGTAATCGTACCGTTTATCGGAATTAAGCTGATTGATCTGGTGCTGTCGGGGCTTCATTTGGTGTAATGGTACAACCAATAATAAATTCAGGATGTGATTCATATGAAACAGGTACTGCCCGCCATTCGGTTGTCTGTCGTGCTTATGCTGATTTGCGGCGTCATCTATCCGCTGGCTACAACCGGAGTGGCACAGCTGCTCTTCTCGAATCAGGCCAACGGCAGTCTGATCATACAAGACGGGAAAACCATCGGTTCGTCGCTGCTGGCGCAGGAAGTGAAATCGCCGGGGCTGTTCCAGCCCCGGGCATCGAATGCCAATTATGATGGAACTGCTTCGGCAGGTTCTAATCGCGCCGTGGCCTCGGAGGCGTATATAGTTGAAATGAAGGAAAAGGTGGCTCAGCTCAAGCAAGAGAATCCGGGCTTGCAGCACATTCCTGCGGATCTCGTGACGGGCTCCGGTTCCGGTCTTGACCCGGATCTGTCACCGGAAGCGGCAAAAGCACAGATTCCGCGGATTAGCCAGGCAACGGGCCTTGGTGAGCAAGAGCTTGCCAAGATCGTGGAGGAGCATACACAAGGGCGACAGCTGGGCATATTCGGTGAGCCGCGTGTGAATGTGACCGCTTTGAATCTGGCGTTAACGGCTGAGCTGGAATAGCGTGGCGGCTTGTTCGATAGAGGTGTTATTTTACGGGACGCTAACCGAGTGAGGCGTTATTCAGTATCAATTTACATGAAAATGTGTTAATCACAAATAAGATGTACTCTACGTTGTGTAATCCGTATCAGGCCTTCTTCCGAGCTTCGGAAGGGGCTTTCTCCATGTTGTTTAACAGTTATGGAAAGGAGCGGTGAAGAATGGAAGACAGCTTCAAGCGGAAGTCCCCGGAAGACATCTTGAAGATGATTACGAAGCTGCAGCAGGGCACCTTGAAAATATATATCGGTCCGGTCAGCGGTTCAGGCAAAACGTATCATATGCTTAGGGAAGGAAACACATTGCGCCACCAGGGGATCGATGTGGTCATCTGCGCTGTGTCGACCATGCAAAGACCGGAGACCGTGGAGCAGCTCGGCGAGTTGGAGCGGATTCCAAGCATTCACTGGTCTCGCTGGAAGGATGGCATGGAGATGAAGGATCTGAATCTGGATGCCTTGCTGGCACGTAATCCGGAGGTTGTGCTCGTTGATGGGCTTGCTCATAGAAACCGAAAAGGAGCACGTCATGCAACCCGATTGGAAGACATTCAGTATTTGCTGCGACACAACATCAGTGTCATTACAACGGTGAATGTGTATGAGCTGGAGGGATATACGGAGCTTGCACGCCAGCTAACGGGAATTGCGGCAGAGCATACTGTGCCTGCCGATACCCTTGAACTGGCCGATGAAGTGAAGCTGATCGATGTAACCCCGGAGACTGTATTAAGCCGCCTTGCGGAGGGACATCTTCGGGGATATGAGGGTGAAGCGGTATTTCGGCATGGCAATTTGGGTATTTTGCGTGAACTGGCACTTCGACTTGTCGCAGAAGGGGTTAACGAATCACTGCGTGAGCACCGGGAAGAGATGGGAATTACGGTCACGACAGGTATCATGGAACGCATTTTGGTATCCACCCAATATCACTGGAACGGGTCTATCTATATTCGGCGGGGACAGCAGATTGCGAAGAGATTAAACGGAGATCTGCATGCCGTAACCTTTCGCAATATGAAGCAGCCGCTTTCCAAGGAAGCTGCTGTTTTTCGTCGCAACATGATCAAACTGGTGGAGAAATTCGGGGGGGAGTTTGAGGAATTGCCTGTGTTGCACCGCCGTAACATTCCATCTACGCTTGCACGCTACGCAGTTCAGCATCAGATTACTCGCATTGTTATGGGACACTCACGGCACAGTCGCTGGCAGGAGCTGTGGCGGGGATCATTTGTTAACTCCTTGCTGCGCAGGGTTCGGGGTGTCGATCTGTTTCTGCTTGCGGATCGGGCACAGCATGAGGGCGAGCGGGTGCTTCCAACCCGATTGCCAGATACAGAGACGCCAACATATCGCAGGTTAAGTGAGCAGGAGATGAAAGCACAGATTGGTCAGATTCGGCGTGGCAAGTTCAAGGTATACATCGGTGCTGCGCCAGGTGTGGGAAAAACCTATATGATGCTCCGGGAAGGCAATGATCTGCTCCGCAAAGGCATCGACGTACGGATTGGTCTGCTGGAGACACATAATCGGTCAGAGACGATGGAACAGATCGGCCAACTATCCATCATTCCACGCGAGCAGCGGGTATACCAGGGGGTACAGCTCGAGGAAATGGATACCGAAGCGATTCTTCGTCTATGTCCTGAGGTGGTATTGGTGGATGAGCTTGCGCATACGAATGTCCCAGGCAGCACACGGCAAAAGCGTTACGAAGATGTGCAGATCCTGCTGGATGCGGGCATCTCCGTCATCACCACCGTGAATGTACAGCATCTGGAAAGTCTGAACGATGCGGTGGAGCATATTACGGGAATCAGGGTCAGAGAGACAGTGCCGGATCAGGTTTTGCAGATGGCAGATGAGGTCCAGCTTATCGATGTAGCCCCCCAAGCCTTGCGGCAACGCATGCGGGAGGGTAAAATCTATGCAGCAGCCAAGGTGGAACAAGCGCTTGGTCATTTTTTTCGCATTGGCAATCTGATTGCCTTACGGGAACTTGCCCTGCGGGAATTGGCCGATGATGTGGATGAACGCCTTGAGTCACAGGAGCGCAAGAGTGCGCTTCGCGGTCCCTGGCGCAGACAGGAGGCGGTCTTTGTCTGCGTAAGCAGTGATGAGCATGCGGAGCGGCTGATCCGCCGCGGGTTCCGCACAGCCTACCGGTTAAAGGCGGTCTGGCATGTACACCATGTTCATGTAGGCATAGCCATGAATGATGAAGTGAAATGCCAGTTGGAGGAGCTGGAACAGCTGACCGTTCGACTGGGCGGCAAATTTCATATTCATCATAGCCAGAGGCTGCGAGATGTACCTGGTATTTTGGCGGGTAAAGCTTCTGAGGAAAAAGCAACGCAGTTGGTGGTTGGTCAAGCGAAACGGGTCTGGTGGCTGAACGGCTATCGGGGAAAGGGCACGGTGGTCAGCAGGCTGGTGCGGTTATCCAGACATATGGACGTATTGATCGTTGCGGACTACGATTATGATCTGAGCGGGATGTGAGATGTGCTGTGTCTGAACGAAATAAAGGGGAAGACGTCTGGCTAAAGTTGAACCGTGTTCCCAAATATATATGGGTAACCCTTGGAATAACATTGCTAACCATTCTGCTTCAAGCGATAGGTATTGGCGATGACCTGGTTAACGTGGGGTTAATTTATCTTTTTCCGGTATTGGTCAGCGCTGTGTACTGGGGAATGGGGCCGGCCATATATGCAGCAAGTCTTAGCGTCGTTGCCTTTGACTTCTTTTTTGTTCCTCCGTATCTCAGTTTTACGGTTGAAGATTTGCGATATATATTTTCCTTTATTGTGTATTTGGCAGTGGCGGTATTAACTGCGAGTCTGGCGGGGCGCCTGCGGCAGCAGCTGGAGGTGGTAAAACAACGCGAGATTACGACGAATTCGCTGTATGCGTTAAGTCGTCAGATGACGGCTGTTACAGATTTGCATACTCTACTCGGCAACATTGCGAGACAAGTGTCACTGACACTTGGAACTCCGGCGGCAATATATCTCCCGAATGCACAAGGCGAACTTCAGGTTACCTCCTCCTCGGAGGATTTGGATGTAATAGCCTGGGGTAAAGGTGAAGCTGAAGTCGCTATTGCAAAATGGGTGTATAAACATGGCGAAATCGCCGGACGCGGGTCCTCCAGTCTGCGGGAATCGTCTGGTCTGTATGTGCCGCTGCGTACGGAGGATCAGATTCATGGGGTGCTGGCCGTGAATCTGGAATCCAGCGATCTACAAGAGCAGCGGGAAGAGCTGCGCTTGCTGGAAGCGTGTGGCGGGTTGGCAGCAAGCGCCATTGCCCGTGTTAAGCTGGCCGAAGAAGCGAGACTCGCGCAGGTGACGGCTGAATCGGAGCGAATTCGCACCGCTTTGCTGGACTCGGTGTCCCATGAGCTGCGCACACCCCTTACGGCCATCATTGGCTCAGCGACAGGGCTGCTGGAGAATGACTCCCTTTTTACCCCGGAGGATCGTAAAGAACTGACAGGCAATATTCGGGATGGGGCTCTGCGCATGAACAGGCTGGTAACGAATTTGCTGGGCATGGTGAAGCTGGAGAGTGGCATGCTTCAGCTGCGCAGAAAATGGTGCGACGTGGGCGACATGATCGGCATTGTGCTAAGCCAGGTTCAGCAATTCATCCAGCAACGTCGCATTCGAGTGGAATTGCCGGATCAGCCACCGTTTGTATCAGGGGATGAGGTTTTGCTGGAGCAGGTTCTGGTCAATGTGATCAGCAATGCCATCAAGTATTCACCAGAGGACAGTGAAATCGTCATTACGGTGAAGGTAGATGAGCGGAATGGACGAATGACCATTGTGGTAGCTGATTCGGGTGTCGGGATTCCGGAAGCAGACCGCGAGCGGGTGTTTGAGAAATTTTATCGATCTGAATCGTCACGGCATGTGACAGGTACGGGACTTGGGCTTGCCATCTGTAGAGGAATCGTCGAAGTTCACGGAGGTACAATCACCGCAGAACCGAATCCGGGAGGCGGGACGCGGGTATGCATCTGTTTGCCCACGGAGGAACCCGAAGCATCATTCCCGTATATGGGACAAGGAGAGGAAGAATGACATGACGGCACCGCAAGGCGCGCGCATATTAATTGTGGATGATGAACCGCAAATCCGTAAACTGCTGAAGGTTACGCTTCAGGCGCACCAATTTGAGATTCACGAATGCGCCGACGGCGAAGAAGCAGTCATTCAGGCGAGCATTGTGCATCCTGATCTGATTGTGCTTGATCTGGGCTTGCCTGGAATGTCCGGAATGGATGTGCTTCAGCGGATTCGGGAATGGTCGCAGGTACCAGTCATTGTACTGACTGCAAAGGATCGCGAAGAGGATAAAATTGCTGCACTTGATGGCGGGGCGGATGATTATGTCACCAAACCGTTTGGCATGGGAGAGCTCGTTGCCCGTATTCGGGTTGCCCTTCGCCATGTGGCCAAAACTACGGATGAGCCGATACTGCGTTTTGGACCACTCACCATTGATTTGGCCCAGAGACAGGTCGATTTGGACGGGTCACCCGTAAAGTTAACACCAACCGAGTATGAAATGCTGAAAGTGCTCGCAACCCATGCAGGCAAAATTATTACCCAACGCCAGCTGCTGCAGCAAGTGTGGGGAGGGCATCATCATGAGTCGGACAGCCATTACTTGCGGGTATATGTCGGACATCTGCGCAAAAAATTGCAGGAAGATCCCACGCGTCCCCGTTTTATTCAGACCGAGCCGGGAATCGGCTATCGTTTTCTGCTTCAGGATTAGGCTGGGAACAAGAGGAAAGATGAAAAGAAGCACCAGCCTTCTCTGTTGAGAGAAAACCAGCGCTTTGAATGGCGAACAATTGAACTTCTTATGACGTGTACTTCGGCAGCCAGTCGCCATGAGCTTCGATCAGTTCATCACACATGGAGACGATATCATCAATGGACAGCTCGGCAGCGGTATGCGGGTCAAGCATCGCGGCATGATAGATGTGCTCTCTTTTGCCCGTGATTGCCGCTTCAATGGTTAACAGTTGGGTGTTAATGTTCGTACGGTTTAATGCCGCAAGTTGTGGAGGCAGGTCCCCGATATACGTCGGGCTAATGCCTGATCCATCAACAAGACAAGGTACCTCAACACAAGCTTCACGAGGCAGGTTGGTGATCAGTCCGTTATTCATGACATTACCGCCAATCTTGTAAGGGCGATCGGTCTCCATGGCCTCCATAATATGCGAGGCGTATTCCCGGCTGCGCGTATGTTCAATATTTTCGCTGGATAACAGCTTCTCACGCATTTCCTTCCAGCCTTCAATCTGGTTCACGCAGCGGCGCGGATACTCATCCAGCGGAATGTTGAAGCGTTCGATCAGCTCCGGGTAGTTTCGTTTGATAAAATAAGGATGGTACTCGGCATTATGCTCGGAGGACTCGGTAACATAGTATCCAAAGCGCTGCATCAGCTCATAACGTACCATGTCGTCATGCTGTTCCTTCTGCTTTTCCTTCGCCAGACGTTTAATCTCCGGATACAGATCCTGACCATCTCGTGTGACTTCCAGCAGCCAGGCCATATGGTTGATACCCGCAACCTTCGCGACTACACCCGTCTGATCGATCCCCAGTGCATCAAACAGATGCGGCACACACACCTGTACACTGTGACACAGACCTACGGTCTTGATTCCGCCATGCACGTTCATGACATTGGTCAGTACTGCCATCGGGTTGGTGTAGTTCAGGAACCACGCATCCGGACACACCTCCTGCATATCCCGTGCAAAGTCGAGCATCACCGGAATTGTCCGCAAATTACGGAAGATTCCGCCAATCCCGAGCGTATCGGCAATCGTCTGACGCAATCCATATTTCTTCGGAATTTCAAAATCCGTAATGGTACATGGATCATACCCGCCCACTTGAATAGCATTGATTACATATTTGGCTCCGCGCAATGCTTCCTTACGGTCGGTATAGGCTTTGATGGCACAACCGCTTCCGAGCGAACTGGCCATACTGGTAAGCAAACGCTCTGAGTCGCTTAGTCGCTCGGCATCAATATCGAACAACGCCAGCTCAAAATCCTGCAGTGCTTCGGTCATCATGACATCACCCAATACATTTTTGACAAAAACGGTGCTTCCTGCACCGAGGAACGTAATTTTGTTCATCTCAAGTTCAGCCTCCCTGAATAAATGGTGTACCTCAAATATAGGCGGATCGGGTTCATATAACTATGGCTCAACCTCTCTGAAACATGTCATAATCCCATTTTTGGATTCGCTTACAGCTAATAATTCATCTATTTACCTGTTATAATTTTAGTGAAGAGATTGCGGTTGGGGTGAATAGAGGGAGTGAGAATGTTGGAACTGATCGAAACGAACGTGGTTCCTATGGATTTGACGCAGATGGAATTGGTACTGTTGTTTTTTGGTTGGCAGGTATGTGATCCGTCACATTATTGGGGGCCGGGTGTTCGTGATGCTTATATTGTTCATTACATTCATGAAGGACGAGGCACTGTATACATGGCAGATCAGCAATATGAGCTTACACAGGGTCAGGGATTTGTGATTCTTCCGGATACGCTTATTCATTATGAAGCGGATGCGAAGCAGCCATGGACTTATTCCTGGTTCGGGTTCAAGGGTGTTCATGCCAAGGCATTCATGCAGCGGGCTCACATCAGTCCGGAACATCCTGTATTTGATGCCAGTGATCCAGACACATTCGCTCGTCTCTATGCAGAGATGGTTCAAGCATCAACACGTACCGGGGGAGATGTGTTCAACCAGAGCCTGCTGTACAGGCTGATCGCCGAGCTGATTGCATCTTCTCCCGCAGGAGAGCAGCTGCAACGGCCTCTGTCCACTAAAGAGGAATACATCAGGCAGGCCGTTCAATTTATAGAGAACAGGTATAGTCAGAGAACTTCAATTCTAGATATTGCCCGAGCGGTAGGTTTGGATCGCACATATTTGTCAGGGCTTTTCAAGGAGAGGTACGGCAAGTCATTACAGGCTTTCTTTCTCGAATACCGGATGAATCGTGCAGCTGAACTGCTGCAGCATTCGGCCCTATCGGTTAGTGAAGTGGCCCACTCTGTGGGGTACACAGATCCATTGCTGTTTTCCAAGATGTTCAAGCGAGTGACGGGTGTGTCTCCGAAAGGGTCGAGAAGCATGGAGCAGGGAGAATAGTTGCCACTGCTTCACAATAATAGAACCCAATTTGTCCATAATTATCAGCACTCTACCATGCAAAAAAAGGCCACGAATCTGAGGATTCATAGCCTTATATTTTAGGGTGGAAAGACAGGATCAGCGATATGACGAAAAATCAGGCAATCGAAGTTCCGTTCGGTAAAGCCTGGTCCGGCTTTAACAATACAACGTCACCTTCACCGGGCACACCGCCCAGCACCAGTACTTCTGATACAAAACCGGCAATTCGGCGTGGTGGGAAATTGACTACAGCAATAACCTGCTTGCCGATCATCATGTCGGGGGTATAACGTTTCGTAATTTGGGCGCTCGAACGTTTAAGGCCAAGTGGGCCGAAATCGATGGTCATTTTAATGGCGGGGATGCGTGCCTTTGGAAAAGGTTCGGCTTCCACCACTGTGCCAACGCGGATATCATGCTGGATAAACTCTTCAAAAGTAGCCATATTGTGATGTCTCCTTTCAGCTATGGAGTCCATTATAAAATAGAAATAACCAAAAAATCCAGATTGCGCTAATTGCAACCTGGATTTTAGTGTTGATATGGTATGAGCGATGCCCGTTTTTGTTCCACTCGGATGTGAGCAGGGCAGAGCGTTTAATGCAGCAAAATCATATTACATTAAGCGCCATTCCACTTTTCACCGGTCAGATATTTCTCAGTCAGAATGGATAACATCTGAATGCCAACTTCATTATGTCCACCTTCGGGAATGATGATGTCTGCATACTTTTTGGAAGGCTCGATAAAAGCATCATGCATCGGTTTAACGGTTTCGAGATATTGTTTGTATACGGATTGAATCGTACGGCCGCGTTCTTCCATATCCCGCAGTACTCTGCGCAGAATACGCACATCGGAATCCGTATCAACAAATACCTTGATATCCAGAAGGGCGCGCAGATGTTCATCGATCAGGACATGCAGTCCTTCCACAATCACGATATGGTTCGGTGCCAGTTCCATCGTTTCATCGGCGGCACGGTTATCTATGGTGAAGTCATATACGGGAGCATATGCCGTTTGTCCTTGTTTTAACAGGGTAAGATGCTCAATTAGCAGATCATTATCGAATGCAAACGGATGATCGTAATTGGTGAGTCGACGTTGCTCAGGGGTGAGCTGCGACTGATCTTTGTAATAGTTGTCTTGGGATATGAAAGTCACTTTGCCCGATCCAAGACGGTCTATGACGGAGCGAGCTACCGTCGTTTTACCGGAGCCGGTTCCTCCGGCGATACCAATAATGAGCATGATTGTTCCATAAACCTCCCTAGAATGGCAGCATGATGAATGAATAAAGGCGAACCAGAATTCCTTCGTTCATGCCTTTATCCACATGTCTGTCTGTGAATACACAATTCCATCATTGTAACATAGCAGACGGCTTTTTTCATCATTGGCGGATGGACCATGTTTTGCCTTCCAGGGCAAGTTATGTTTGCTGCTTATCAATTACTGCATATCTTTGGAGGATGCACCATGAGGTAACTCCCATACGGCTATTAGGCGCTGTCCGATGGAACTTTTTGAGAACATATTCAGGATGACAAAGCCAATTACACTTCCTGCTGTATTGGCTATTAGATCGTTCAGATCGGTGCTGCGACCGTTGCCCAAGGTTACTCGGAGCAGGAGTTGTGTTATTTCGATGAGAAAACTCAAGGCCAATCCTGATGCTGCTGCTGTTCGTATCGAGTGAATCCAAGGCCTTGCCAAAGGAAGCATAAACCCCAGTGGCATAAACAGCAGGATGTTTAGGAGAAAACTTGATGCATCTGCGGTCAGAAGGGGAATCCATTGAATGCTTTGATACCAGGGGGTCTGATTGGCATAGATCCCGATGTTCACGTCGATAGGGAAGAATACAAAGTGCATAATACCCAACATATATATGGCTAATGCGAGCACTAACACATACTGTCTGACCGTATACCTGGTTCTGCTCAACCTGGCATGAAGCACCAGGATAAGCAGGACCAAAACGAATAGCGGACCAAGTACGATGGGAGATGAGATTGAATATTGGAATGACATGGAATGACCCCTTTACAAAGAAATGAGTTTCAGGCTATTGAAGCTGAATCTTCATTTCCATTCCCTTGATGAATTGCGTGTCTTTCACCTCTTCGGCGAAGTCATCCTTGATCTCGAAAGGTTTCACCATCAGGTATTTTACATCCTTGGCTGTTGTAGCATAGATGCGTTCCGATTTCAGCTGGTTGCCCTCGTATATGCCCTCGCCACTGAGTGCAGTCAGCTGCCGCCCCTGATCATCATAGACGGCAAATCCGATGTGACGCAGCTGTTCTTCCTCTTTTGCTGTAAGTGTACTCTTATCGTTCAAACCGATAACGGTAGTTAAGCGGGTGGTGACAGGTGTAACGTCGGCTTTCGTAACAGCAGCTGTATACAGATCATGGGTCATGACGGTATCAGGCTGAACGTGTTGGATGTTGTCTGTTGATTTGGCAAAAGGAACCGTCAACTCAAACTCGTGATCAATCCCTTGAAGCGTCAACTTGACTTTAGCGTCAAACTGATCCGGGAAGGCGTCTTTCTGATCGGAGGGAATGACCTGTTCAAAGAGCAGGGTGTCTGGCTCGTTCGCCCCGGTGGAACTGTAGAACAGACCGCTGTCCGGTCGGGACCCGTTGGCTTGGAAAAAGACATTCTCAATGCCACTGCTCAGCTTCACAATGTCCTTGCCGTTGTCATACATGCCCTGATTCAGATTGGGTGCAGTGACGTGAACCAGAAACGCTGCGCGTGTACCGTCATATACCGTTTCCATTACTTCGAGCTTCACATCCTGATAAGCAAAGGAGCGGTTCACAGGGGTAGTTAAACCTTCGTTACCCGCTGTTCTAAGCCCCATATCTGCTTCGATGGAGCTGAAGAGACTGCCTACAAGCGGTATTTGGCGCAAGGAGTCAGCCATGACCGGAGAGACAAAGCCTGATGCAAATACGGTCACGCCCAGTACACCGGCTGCAATTGTTGCGGCTGCCGTGCGGCGTAATCCTTTGCGCAGCCCGCGCCCTGCGCCCTGTTCGATGTTCATGGTGTTTGGTGATTCTGGCAGAGACCCCAGTGTAGCATCAATGCGGTTACGTACGATTTCAGACATAATTGGACGCTCCTTTGCTTGTTCTTTTAACTTCTGATCGATATTAAACGGGTTCGACATGGAATTTTACCTCCCGAAAGTTTCTGAATTTGTGGTACAGTTCTTTTCTTGCCCGTGTCAGCCTCATTTTCACTGCGCTTTCAGATAGCCCCAGCGCATCTGCGACTTGACGCAGACTCAAATCTTCAAAATAGTGCAGCACAATGACAATTCGCTTGGACTCTTCCAATTGATCGACCGCTTCTCTCATGTCCACCTCATCATAGGGACTGGAAGGCTCCAGCTGTCTTGACGGTGGTACTTCTGCATAGGAAGTGGAGCGGGAACGACGGGATAGTAGGGTATTGCATTCATTAATAAGAATGCGGAACATCCATGTTTTGAAGTACTGGGGTTCCCGGAGGGTGTGCATGGATTTGTAGGCTTTCAGAATGGTCTCCTGAATGGCATCCGCCACATCCTCCTCTTTTCGCAGCATGGATATTGCGGTATTGTATAGGGAATTTTCAATCTCTCGGATTAGCCTGATGAAGGCATCGCGATCTCCCTGAATGGCTAGTTTGATGAGATCGGGTGAATCCATGGTTGACAGCTCCTTTCGTATGGGAGGAATGAATACAGCACTGGGCTGGTTTTTATATGAATTAGACTGCCGTACAGGGCATAGGGTCACATTTATTTTTAGTTCATAAAAAGTGCTCGTTATATATGACGTATTGGGTGTGCACGGTCCCTTCGATTCGGGTGTATATATCCTTCAATGAAAGAGAGGTTAATTTTTTCCTGACATTGGATGATTGACTTTTACGAAAACAGCACTATAATAAACGTATATTCATAACACGGACTGTTACTGGGGAAACCAGGCATGACCGAATTCGATTGCTTTACTGTAATCGCTTTCGGTCTTTTTTATTTTTGTCAGGGGGTGAGAACATTGAAGGTTATCAAGAAAGTAAACAATAACGTGGCCATCGCTATCAATGAACATAACGAAGAGGTATTTGTCGTAGGCAAGGGTGTGGGATTTCTGAAGACCCCTTATGAGCTGACGGAGACCGATTTGGTGGAGAAAATATTCGTAGCTCCGAAGAACATCCGGATGTATGATCTGCTGAACAGCATTCCGATTGAGGATATTTATCTCGCGGAGGAAGTCATCAAGCTGGGCAGTCAGATCCTGAATAAAACGTTTAACCCGAATCTGCTTCTCACCCTGTCTGACCATATCAGTTTTGCGTTAACCCGAACCAGAGAAGGAATCAGTATCAAAAATCCACTGGAATGGGAAGTACGGACACTCTATCCGGAGGAGACCCGGGTGGGGGAGGCAGCACTCAAGCTGATCCATGAACAAACGGGTATAACCTTGCCAGCAGCAGAAACGACACTCATGGCACTTCACTTTGTTAACGCACAGGTCGGTTCGGGAGAAATGACGGACACGACCAAGGTGACCACAGTAACGGGTGAGATTCTATCGGTGATCAAGTATGCGCTCAAAATCGATTTTCAGGAAGATTCCATTCATTTTATGAGGTTTGCGACACATATACGGTACTTCATTATGCGGCAAATGAGCGGCAAATCGCTCAAGGACGAGAACGAGTCCCTGTTCCTGATGGTGAAGGAGAAGTTTCCGAAGGAACTGGCGTGTGTGGAGAAGATTGCGGATTTCCTGAAAAACAATTATGGCTGGACCTGTTCCGATGATGAAAAATTATACCTGATTCTTCATATCCAACGACTCATATCCAACTAAACAATTAAATATTACACAATGGACTGTTACTGATTCGATCAGGCATGACCAAGCGTAGGGAATGACGATTCCCCGGCTTGGTCATTTTTTATATAAAAATCAAACCATTTTATCTTTCTGTATAAAGGAGAAGGGTCATGAACAACAAAGACTTGGCTAAAAACATACTTGAACTTGTTGGCGGCGAGCAAAATATTTCGGGTCTGACACACTGTGCAACCCGGTTGAGATTTGTATTAAAAGATGATGCCAAGGCAGATTTGAAGACGCTGGATCAGCTGGAGGGCGTACTCAAGGCACAGAATTCCGGGGGACAGATCCAGGTCGTTATTGGTGCCAAGGTAGATGCAGTATACGGTGAAGTGAAAAGTCTGACTTCAGACCAATTTGGTGGAGTGGACGAATCCGCAGATCGCAGCGGACCGAAGAAGAAACGTAACCCGGTCAATGTAGTGCTGGAGACGATTGCAGGCATATTCACGCCTGTACTTCCAGCCCTCGTTGGCTGCGGGATGATCAAATGTGTGGCTACAGTAATCGCTGCATTGGGATGGCTCGAAGGCTCGGGATTCTTGGTCATCGTCAACATGATTGGCGATCTGATCTTCTATTTCCTGCCTTTCTTCCTGGCCGTGAGCGCAGCTTACAAGTTCAAAACCAATCCGTATCTGGCAGTGGCACTTGCAGCCGGACTGATGCATCCAACCATTTTGAATGCAGCTGCCCAGATCGCCGATACAGGCGTCAATACCATTGATTTTCTTGGAATGCCGATCCTGCTGATGAAGTATTCATCCTCGGTCATTCCCATCATACTGGCCGTTTGGATTATGAGCTATGTGTACAGATTTGTCGATCAGTTCATACCGAAGTTTCTGCGGGTGCTGCTTACCCCGATGGTGGTTTTATTTATCATGATTCCGCTCGAACTCATCGTACTTGGACCTATCGGTTCCTATGTCGGTGACTGGCTTACCCAGGGAATTAATTATCTGTTCACCACAGCAGGCGTTCTTGCTGGTCTGATTCTCGGATTTTTCAAACCGATCATGGTTATGTTCGGTATGCACTATGCACTCATGCCCATTCAGGTACAACAAGTGGCGAGCCTGGGTTCAACCGTGCTGCTGCCAGCTGCACTGGCGGCGAACCTGGCCCAAGCGGGAGCGGCATTCGGTGTATTTGTACTGACGAAGAGTAAAACGATGAAATCTGCCGCCGGATCAAGCGGCTTCACGGCATTGTTCGGAATCACTGAACCTGCTATCTACGGGGTTACGCTGCGATATAAGCGGCCATTCTTTGCGGGCTGTGCAGCAGCCGGACTGGTCGGAGGATTTTACAGTCTGGTTCACGCCAGTGCTACAGCAATTTCATTGCCCGGCATCCTCGCTTTGGGGACGTATACTGCTGACCGTTACATCTATGTCGTGATTGGTTCTGTTGCTGCAATCGTACTCGGCTTTGTATTTACCCTGATGGCGGGTATCAAGGAAGATGCAGATGGAGCAAAACCGAAGCAGCAGGCAGCGGGTGCGGTAGACAGCATTCAGACTGCTGCTGCCACAGGAGTGACAGCAGAACAAGACTCACCTCAGACATCTGCATCTTCCTCCGATATGCTAATTGTCAGTCCAATGACCGGGGAGATCAGACCGATCTCAGAGGTTGAGGATCAGGCATTCGCCCAGGAGCTGATGGGTAAAGGCATTGCCATTGTTCCAACAGAAGGCAAAGTGTACGCTCCTTTTGACGGGATAGTTGAAGCGTTATATCGTACCAAACATGCCATTGGGCTCAAGGCAGCAAACGGTGTGGAAATTCTGATTCATATTGGCGTGGACACCGTCAGTCTGAAAGGGGAATATTTTAACGCCCATATAGAACAAGGACAGAGTATCAAGGCAGGGGATTTATTGGTAGAGTTTGATCCGGAAGGCATCACTTCAGCGGGATATAACACGATTACATCCATTGTGGTAACCAATATGCAGCAGTATGGAGACGTCTTGACCACAGCTACCAGCGGCCCGATCCGTGAGAGCGAGGCTTTAATCAAGCTAATTCCGTAAGGACAGTTAACCTTTTCACTTGGCGAACAACGAGCAGCAAGCTGGATGGTCTTAATAAGACCTTAATAATACGTAATAACAGGAGGAAGCAAAATGACCAATTCCAACTTTCCAAAAGATTTCTTATGGGGCGGTGCCTTGTCTGCCTGTCAGGCAGAAGGCGCATATGATGTAGATGGCAAGAGCCTGACCATACCGGAAGTGATGAAGTTTAACGAGAAGAACGATCGCAAGGTGACTAAACAGATCAGGGTCAATCGGGAGATGATTGAAGAAGCCAAGAATGACCCGGATACCGTGAAATATCCCAAGCGCCGGGGGATCGATTTCTACCATACGTTCCGTGAGGACATCGCTTTGTTTGCCGAGATGGGCTTCAAAGTATTTCGTTACTCCATTTCATGGGCCAGAGTATTTCCAGGTGGCGATGATGCCGCTCCGAACGAAAAGGCATTAGCGTTCTATGATCAGGTCATTGATGAATGTCTAAAATATGGCATGGAGCCCCTGATCACCATTAGCCACTTTGATACACCAATTGTACTGATGGACAAATTTGGCGGATGGTACAACCGCAAGTTGATCGATCTGTATATAAGCTATTGTGATGTGCTGTTCAATCGTTACAAGGGCAAAGTGAAGTATTGGGTAACGTTCAACGAAATCAACATGAGTGTGAAAGCATCGGCCAAGACGCTTGGAATTATTGATTATGATGCTCCAAATTATGAGGAAATGCTGTTTCAGGGGCTGCATCATCAATTTGTAGCTGCGTCCAGAGCAACCAAGCTGGCCCATGAGATTGATCCGAATAACCAGATCGGAAGTATGGTGGCATATTTTACAACATATCCTTACACATGCAAGCCGGAGGATGCACTTCAGATGCAGCAGGATGATCAGATGAAAAATCAATTCTATTTGGATGTGCTCAATAAAGGCGAGTACCCTTACTACAGTAAAACGTATTTTAAAAACAAGGAAATTCAGCTTAACATCGAGGATGGCGATCTGGATAGCATTCGCGCACATACGGCGGACTTCGTTGGCATGTCGTATTACAATTCCATGATCTCCAGCAGTGATACCGAACAGCTTGAATTAACAGCCGGGAACGTACACAGCGTCTACAAAAACCCGCATTTGCCTGCAAACGAGTGGGGTTGGCAGATTGATCCGATTGGCCTGCGGTATACGCTTAATCTCGTCTATGATCGGTATCAAAAACCTGTGTTCATTCTGGAGAACAGCTCAGGTTTCTACGACAAGCTGAATGAAGACGGAAGTATCAACGATCCTTATCGAATCGACTTCCTGAGCAAACACATTGAACAGATGGGGCTGGCCATTGCCGATGGTGTGGAGGTTCTGGGGTACACGATGTGGGGACCGATCGACATGATCAGTTCGGGTACTTCCGAGATGAGCAAACGTTACGGGTTCATCTATGTCGATCAGGACGATTATGGCAATGGTACGCTGAAAAGATATCGTAAAGATTCGTTCTTCTGGTATCAGAATGTGATCAAAACGAACGGAGAGCAGCTGTAAGCCAAGATGAATATTCTGGGGCGTGTCAAAAAAATTCCCGGCGGTTTGCTCATTGTCCCCATGCTGCTCGCCGCTGTCATTAACACTCTGTTTCCGTCTTTCTTTCAGATTGGAGATCCAACGACGGCGCTGTTCACTTCAAAAGGAACGATGGTGCTCATTGGCATGATTCTGCTGGTGTCCGGAACACAGTTGAACCTGTCCCAACTCCTGACGACTTTGAAGAGAGCAGGTGTGCTCTGTATTTCCCGTATAATCATCAGCTGTGTATTCGGCTGGGCGTTCGTACATTTTTTTGGTATAGGCGGGATTGGTGGTGTCTCTGCGGTAGCATTCATTGCCATTCTGACCAGCTGCAATCCGGGACTATATCTGGCGTTAATGAACTCCTATGGCGATGATGTGGATCGAGCTGCATTTGGTATTTTGAATCTCATTGCTGTTCCCGTCATTCCGGTCATGATATTGAATTCGGCAAGTGGTGTCGGTATTGATTATCTCAGTGTTATTGCTACGCTGGTGCCTTTTCTGATTGGTATTCTGTTGGGTAATCTGGACAGCAATATTTGTAAGATGTTCGCTCCAGGAACATTGATTCTGCTGCCTTTTCTGGGTACAAGCTTCGGGTCCAATATTAATTTGGGCATTGCGTTTCAGTCGAGTCTATCCGGTTTGCTGGTGACTGTGCTGTTTCTAATCATCTGTATGCTGCCTCTCATCGGAATTGATCGTGCGCTGCTCAAACGTCCGGGTTATGCAGCGGCAGCGACTTGTTCGGTTGCTGGTCTGTCAATGGTAGTACCCTCGATGGCCGCCGGATTTAACCCGGCATATGAACCTTATGTGGAGACGGCGATTGCCCAGATTGCTTTTGCGGTTATTCTGACCTCCATTCTGGTTCCGTATATCGTTAGAAGGTTGGCTCAACCTGATACTGCCATGGATTCTGGAAAATAAAACAAAACGACCAGCACGTTTGCCATTTTGAATGGAACAGCGTGCTGGTTTTGAATTATGTATATCTATTGGTTCTGGGACTCAATTTGTATCAATTTAGTCTCAACTTCGCTAGTTTGGGTTGTAGGATCTAGGACCTTCGATATATGATGTCGAAAGATGCCAGTTAATGGGGTATCTACATATATAAAAGGAGGTCTACGTTATGAAGAAATCAAGCAAAGTCATTTCTTCCACAGCTATTGCTGCCATCGCAGCTGTATCCGTTGTAACTTCTGCTTCTGCAGCAAGTGCATCTGCGGTAAATCCGGTGGGGTCTTCCCTCTCAGCTATTGATCTGAGCAGCATGGACATCGAAACAGCTTTGATGATGGTTCAGCAAGAACGCACGAAATTGCTGGATAGCCAATTGCAGGCACAAATTCAAGCAGTTCAAAATCGCAATCAAGCGATTGCAGAGCTGAACGAACAATTGCAGGTAGCTAATCAGAATGGGGATACTGCCCAAGCTCAAAAACTGAAAGGCCAAATCGATGCGTTGAGCAACTCACAACAAATGGATATGCTGCGTTTGCAATCTATGACTAACAAACGCAATGAAGCTTTTGATGTGATGACTAACTTCATCAAGAAAATGCAGGATTCAAGATCGTCCATCATCGGAAACATGCGCTAGGAATGTAAAAAAGAGCGAAGACGGAAACCAAATTCCGACACTTCGCTCTTTTTGTATTCTACTAGTTACAAGGTTACGTATGTTGCAACAATCGAGTCTGGAGTTAACCCGACCAGTCGCGGCGCCGGGTGAACAGATCCTTCAGCTCATCCGTCGACAGTTCGGTAATCCAGTTCTCAGAGCTGGTGATGATATTGTCACTGAGCTGCTGCTTACTCTCCAGCATCTCGTCAATGCGTTCTTCAAGTGTGCCCAGCGAGATGAACTTGTGTACCTGAACATCCTTCGTCTGTCCCATCCGATAGGCGCGGTCAGTGGCCTGATTTTCCACGGCAGGGTTCCACCAGCGGTCAAAGTGGAATACATGATTCGCTGCGGTCAGGTTCAAGCCCACGCCGCCTGCTTTGATGGACAGAATAAAGACCGATGGCTGCTCTGCCGCAGGCAACGTCCGGGACTGGAACTCGTCAATCATACGATCCCTGGCTGTTTTGGACGTACCCCCATGCAGATACAGTACAGGTTCCTGCAGCTCCTGTCTTAATACCTGTTGCAGCATCTGTCCCATGCCGATGTACTGTGTGAAAATCAGGCACCGTTCGCCCTCGTCCCGCAGTTCGCGGACCAGTTCCATCAGTCGTTCCAGCTTCGCGGAGCGGTTGATCAGCATGGCCATGTCCTGAGGACTGTACAGGTCATACTCTGTTACAGATCCTTCAGAGGAGATCGTTTCCGGCAAGGCTTCTTTGGTCAGCAGTAGGGGGTGATCACACAACTGCTTGAGCTGGGTTAATGCAGAGAGAATCGCACCTTTGCGCTTGATGCCTTCCAACTCTTTCATTTTGTCCATCAGTTCCTGAACGGACTGGTCATATAGTGCACTTTGTTCACCCGTAAGGTGAATGTAGGTTTTCATCTCATTTTTGTCCGGCAGATCGAGTTGAATATTCGGATCTTTCTTCTTGCGGCGCAGCATGAATGGCTTCACCAGCTGCTGCAGATCCTGCATGCGCTGCTCGTCCTTATCCTTCTCAATCGCACTGATAAAGCGAGTTTGGAATGCACGTGCACTGCCCAGATATCCCGGGTTGATAAAATCATAGATGGACCACAGCTCGGACAACCGATTTTCAATCGGCGTACCAGTCAGTGCAATACGGTGTTTGGCCGGGAAGCTGCGTACTGCCATGGATTGCTTCGTTTGGGCGTTTTTAATATTTTGAGCCTCATCCAGACAGATGGATGCCCACGTATATGACTGCAGCATTTCCTGATCCAGCGTGGCCGTTGCATACGAGGTAATGATGATATCCACCCGTTCGGTCTGTTCCCGGAACTCTTCCCCGCTCAGTCTACGAGCACCATAATGCAGACTGACATTAATAGAGGGAGCGAAGCGGCTAATCTCTTTTTGCCAGTTTCCGAGTACGGAAGTAGGGCAGACGAGCAGGGCAGGGGCTTCTCCATGCAAGCGCGGCTGATTCTCCTTGAGATGCAGCAGATATGTGATGAATTGAATGGTTTTGCCCAGACCCATGTCATCCGCGAGACAGGCTCCGAGACCGAAACGGCGCAAAAATCCGAGCCAAGCGAATCCTTCCTTTTGATAGGAACGCAGCTCAGCATGAAGTCCTTCCGGAATCGGGAGAGAAGGAGCTCCACCTTGTCCGCCGCCTAGCTGTGCAATGACCCGGTTCAGGTGTTCGTTCAATTCCACCTCAAGTCGAATGTTCTCGTTGGATTGTGGTTGTTCTTCTTTCTCTTCCTGTCCTTCCTTGCGTTTCTGGTTGCGATATTCCCGCTGCTCATTATGAAGTAGATGTAGGTGCAGAATATCCTGAAAAGACAGCCCCTGTTCCTGATCCACACCGCCCATGGCCCGGCGAATCTGCTCAAGCAAGGCTGGATCAAGTGGAACCCATTCTCCACGGAAGCGGACCAGCCGTTCATTACGGGCCACGAGATCAGCAAATTCTTCCTCGCTGAGATCCGTATCCCCAATCGCAATACGCCAGTCAAAATGAATGATCGAGTCCAGTCCAAAGAACGACTGTCCCCGTTCACTGCCTTCCTCCGGTTTCACCTTGGCACGCAGCTTGGGTTTCTTCTTGCGTGCAGCTTCCCACCAACCCGGAAGCAGCACTTGCCACCCGGCTTCGAGCAGTCGCCCGCTGTCTTGCGTCAGGAACAGCCAAGCATCCTGATCTCCCAATGGATCACTGAGTACATCTCGGCTGCCGCTGATAGCGCGGCGAATTCGGGGCAGATGTGCACGCAGCTGCTCCAGCCATCCTGCCGAACGATCAAGGATGAACGGCGTCCACACGTCCGGCCATTCACCTTCCAACCGGCCACGTGAATCCAGTCGAACGGGAACGAGTATGGCTGCATCCAGTTTGTTCTGCAATACCAGCCGTAGTCGCCATGCTGGTTCATCATCTTCCGGCTCCAGCAATTGCAGGAGCGGACGGAATGGGGCTGCGTCTGCTTTCCAGCCGATGGACACGAGCCAGGACTGGGCATCCATGCCGGCCGTTTGCGGAGCTGTTCCGCTTTGTGGAAACAACTGGGGGAACTCGCGTCGCAGATCGGTGGCTGCTTCTTCCGTGCTGTACCATCGCTGAAATACGGAGGCTGAATAGGCAGCACTCAACCCTTCGGCGTAGCTTTCATCCGTTTGCTCCAGAGCTTTGCCAAGAGCCATTCGATCCTGCTTTTTCAAGCTGTCCGGATCCCAGGTCCATTGCAGTTGTCCCGAACGAAATGCGGTAAAGCTGGGGATGTATTTACGATTCTCAATCGATGCTGCAAGTACCGGGGCCAGCCGGATTAAATGCTCTGCCTGCTCGTCCCATTTCCATTCAATGTGCAGAAGGGTGTTCATTTCGCTGAAGAAAGGAATCACTTCTTCCGCAGGCAGGACGACCAGTTCAATTTCTTCGATCTGTCTTGTTTCCAGTTCTGTTCCGTAGAAGGAAGGGGCATGCCAAGCAAATAATCGTTGCTTGAGCGATTGTCCCGATACAAAGTGATGGGTGTTCAGCGCTCCATAGAACAAGGCATCCCCATATCCCGTCAATGCAACATGGACTTCAATCGTTTCGGTGTAAGGGTGCATTAGGCTCATGAGATCAACTTACCTTTCCGAAGCTCTTCCTGCAGGGCGCGCAGTCGGCTGTTGCGAACAGCCAAAGTGGTGATAAACTGCTCCCAGTGTTCTTCCTGCTTCAATTTTTTATAAATTTTGGACAGACGTTTCAACAGTTTCACGGCTGCTTTGTATCCGTCCCTGTTTTTGTGTCCGATATAACGATCCACAGCCTGATGGTAGAAAGGAAGCAGCAACTCAGGTGCATCCTTTTCAATCGGCTGCAGCACAGCTACCCGGAATTCAAGCGGCTCCGTTTCTGTGCTCAGTTGAAAATCAATCCATCGACGCCACTGTCCCCGGGAATGCATCGCTTCTTCATAAGCAGGTCGTGAATGGGGCAGCATGCTGACCAGTGTGTCCCACATGCGGTTTTCTACATCAGGCAGATGATGAATGGCTGTGTCCCACAACTGCATGTAATCATTCAGAGGGGAGTTCCGTCGGTTCGCGAGCAAAGGTCCGAGCTGCACTAACCACTCGCCGAGCCGTTTCCAGTTCGAAGCATCTGCAAGCACATGAAGAAAATGAAGCAGATGCTCCGGCGGGATGCCATATGCCGAGCTTCCGCTGATTAATCGCTGCCAAGCCTGTTCATCTTGTCCCATATGGAAATAGATCCAGCTCTGTGCCAACACCAGCGGTAAGGGCAAAGTGACAGATTTAATCGGGGCACCGCTCCCTTTTTCCGTCAGATTCGCTACGCTCAGCACACTCTCCCCAGGTTTGGTGGGGGTGGAGGCAGCAGTCAGTCTGTTCTCCATTTCCTGTAGGAACGCCAGCTCTGACTCCAGCGTTTTCCCGTGTTCCTGAAGATGAGGCACGATCCAGCTTAACCATAATTGTCGGTAAATCGGGGCGAAGAACATCATGCTGGCTGACTCTGATATCATCTGCGTACGCAGGTAAGCCGAGGTTTCCTCAAGCCTTTCCCATTGGTGTTCAAGCTTTGTGCCCTTTAGACCGGAGAAATCCAACGGCCGACTAAAGGTCTGTTCCAACCCTTTCTGGAGCGCATCCACGGCAAGTTGAGCGGGATAGCTCAGATACACAGGTGTATGTGTAATTGAATTGCGGCCAGGCACACAGAAGCGAATCAGGTACAACTGAACATGCAGCTCAAATAACTGGTCCATGCCAGAGTGCAACTTAGGTTTGATGGAATAGAGCTCGTCCGCTGCAGCCTGCACATAAGATGTACTCGGCGTACCTGTTCCCAGTCGTTTCAGGCATGCCCGAAACAGCTCATGCCATTCCGTGATCTCAAGATCTGCAAGCTCCATTGCACGTTCCTTGATCTGGCTATACTGGTTATCAGGGATGGTGAGATCCTCTTCATGCGCTGCGTAATCCGAACGTCCAGAAATCGCTATAGCAGCAGGTTTTGCAGCCTGTTTTAGTGCCGTACTGGAGTGGGCGTTCACAATGCCGTGTACGGGTCGCCCCAGTTGCTCCGCATAACTCATTAGAACGGCTATCATATGTTTGCAATGAGAACCAACCGGACAGGTACAGTGACTGGTGGTGAGCGATTGCAAGCTCAGGGTTACCCTATACTCTCCGGTGCCTTGGACTTCAGCCAAAATTCCGTTTTGTTCGGTGTAGGTTAATGGTCCGACGCGTTTCTGTTTATAATATTGGAATCCGCGCATAATCGTCAGGTTGTTAAAGTGTTCGGCGACCTGCCTGATTAGCTGCTGCCACTGCGCATCATCCATCTTCATGTCATTAGGTATGTTCATCATTCCATCTCCTGGGGAAATCATAGGTTCAGTAATCACCACGTCTTGACGTAATGGTGTGCATTTCATGTATCCATCATATCAGTTATCGTGTGATCCGTGCATCGGTTCCGGGAACTTGGAAGATACTTTTAATCGTCAAAATCCAATGATACCGATCTCTATTTTTTACCATAAACCATGCATAACAAGCTCGTCTTGTGTATGCTTAGCGTATGTATTCCTTTCAGGAACGATGCAGGCCGGGACTCGGCTTAATTTCAAACAACAGGAGAGAGCATATGAAAATACTTACGTTAAATACACACGCTTGGGCAGAAGAAGACCAACTGAACAAGATCAGTCAGCTGGCTGATTTTATCAATACACATCAATTTGATGTGATCTCTATGCAAGAGGTTAATCAATCCATGCAAGAAGCAGTGCTGTCTGCAGAGGAATTGAAACATTACTTTGCCACGGAATCGGATGCTGTGATCAAAAAAGATAACTATGCCTACGTTCTGCTTACGCAACTGACCGAGACCTATTACTGGACATGGATTCCGGCGCATATCGGTTTCCAAAAATACGATGAAGGGCTGGCCATCTTGAGCCGGACGCCGATCACACAGGCTTTTGGTGAATATGTATCTCACATGCGGGATTATGACAACTACCGGACACGCAAAATTGTAGGTGTTCAGACTGAAGTACAAGGTGAAGCGACCTGGTTTGTGAATGGACATTATAATTGGTGGGATGATGAACAAGAACCTTTCAAGGGGCAGTGGGAACTGACCGAAAGCAAGCTTGCTCCATATATGGACCAGCCGCTGTATATTATGGGTGATTTCAATAATGTCGCAGAGATTCGTGGGGAAGGCTATGATTATATGATGAGCAAGGGCTGGAATGACCTGTACACGACAGCTGTGCAAAAGGATGACGGTGCAACCGTGGTCAAAGCCATTGCCGGCTGGGCGGATAACAAACGTGATCTGCGTATTGATTATATTTTCTCCAACCGTCCGGTACGGGCGAAGTCTTCGACGGTAGTTCTCAACGGAAAGAACGGTCCTGTGGTCTCTGACCATTACGGCGTAGCTGTCGAAATTTAACACGGGGACAGTCTTGTACACGATTCTTTATCAAAATAAAACGAAAGCCTCCGCTCACTCCTTAGAAGGGTGCAGTCGGAGGCTTTTCATTTTCTGTGTCATACATATGAATCTGTTGAGGAGAAGTTCATTTTAAAACTATGTACATGTCAATATTGATTGTTCTATCCATTAAACTGCAACACATTCCTTATTCCAGAGCCAGCATCTTTTGCACAAACGTTTTCAGATTCGCACTGGTTTCACTAAGCTGTTCAATACTCTCCATAAACTCGTTTACCAGCCCAGCCTGATCCACCGTTGCTGTTGTAATCTGACCGATCTCCTGTTCCATATGTTTAATGGAATCCTGGACGCTGCCAAGGGATGACTCGATATCGGCTGCTGCTTGTTTGGTGTGATCGGACAGCTTGCGAACCTCACTGGCAACAACACCGAAGCCGCTTCCCAGATCTCCGACACGAGCCGCTTCAATCATAGCATTTAAGCCAAGCAGGTTGGTTTGTTCGGATACTTCACGGATGACGTTTGTCACTTTGGTCACATTGACCGAGTTCTCGGAGGCTTTTTTGGAGTTGCGCAGGATTTCTTCCGATGTCGCCGACAGTTCCTCTGAATGAGCCGCAATCTGCTGAATTCCACCAACCAGTGCATGAATGGTCGCTTCATTTTCGCTAATCAGTAGTTTACACCGAGTATGCCCACAACCTGATCGTTTTCCTTAATTGGAATCAGGATGGAATCAAAGGGTCTACCTTGCAGATCACCGGGCATGCGGGCCACGGTACGTGTGTCCTTGTTAATAAGCATTTTAAAATCCTTATAATCCTCATGCAGTTCATCCCCAACTTTTACACCAATCTCCAGACTATTGGCTTCGGCAAAATACAATACTTTCTCATGATCATTAATAGATATGGATACATCATCACGAAACATCTGTCTTACAAAAGGCATAGCATTAACCAGAGAGTCCAGAATACTCAAGGTACATCGTCCTTTCTCATACAAAAAGTGGAATTTTCAGCCTACTACCTATATCGGAAACATTTTTCAATTTTTAAACCAATGCTCAATACTTTGTTGAAATAAGGCGATTTGTTCAGAATCGGTTCAGAGCTTAATCTACATGAGAAGGACTACAACTATGTAGTCCTTTGTTTTGTCTTATCATCAGACTGACAATACAATTATTTATTTGTAAGCGTAACCAAAAATCTGTAGCCACCGGGAAGCAGGTCAGTTATACTTGGTTTATTATTCGGCTGTTCCAAAGATAAACGAGATCATCACCGTTCGGTAAAAGGGATTTTCTCACAAAGGTTAAGCGCTATACCTAAGTATTCCAGCAGGAGAGGAATGTGAGCATTCGATGACAACGTATTTCAGTGAACCGCAGAGTATGTATTACCGATTCGGAGAAGATCAGGATCAGGTGCTGAAGGTGCTGGCAGAGAGGTATATAGGGGCCAACGCGCAGGCTGATTTTGTATATCGCGTATTTCAGAAGTCTGGTATTTTACAAAATGAGAAGGGTCTGTATGACCTGAATCTGAAGAAGCGCTTCCCTGATGCACATAAAGGCCAGGTTTCCTATGCCGCAGCGCTCGTTTGGGGGGATGAAGACCGAAATCTGGATGTGCTGATCCGCTGTTATGGACCGATTCGTTTCTATTTTAACGAGCAATTGGTATATCGCTCCACGGTCATGGATGAGATCAACCTGGACGCGACTGTGAAACTGGGAATCGACATTAAGCCGGGATGGAATACGCTGCTGCTGGAGATGAAGTATACACCTGCGGGCTTTGGATGCCAGTTTGGCTCGGACGAGGGGAAAGTGCGCATTCTGAATGTGCTCGCTCCTTTCCAGGAGAGACAGGGACAGGCCGGATGGGTGTACTCCAAACCGGTAAGCTCGGAGGAATTGCTCACGTTTAACTCAGACCATATAGCCGGATTGGCGGAGGACAGTCATCCGGAATGGAATCTGCTCGGGTCAGAAGAGGATCACAGACTGGAGTGGCTGCCTGACGCGCAATGGTCAGAGGAAAAACAGACGCAACCGTCCCTGGAGAGAATATACGGACATCTTCCTGGTCAGCAAGCCTATGCGTGGACAAGGTTGATGAACAGAGATTCAAGCGAATGCCCGATCCGTTTGTCTGGTCGATCTTCTGGGCCACTGAATATATGGCTGAACAGCGTATCGGCGGTACAATTGAAGGAAGCGGGTCCGTTCGAGGTAAACATACCCGCATCTTTTGGACGGAATGACCTGTTGGTCCGCAGTGAATGTAGCGATACGGCTGAGCCATGGAATTTTGTAATAAACGCAACGGTGAATGGAGAGCAACTGGAACTGGAGCTTCCCCAGCGTGTCCATGGAGCTTCTGGAGAATCATGGTTATATCTAGGACCTTTTGAATCGGAGGACACAGAACCTGATTTGCAGGATCTAATGCGCACTGATCGGGTGTTTAAAAGAAATGTATTGAACGATAACCCGGAAGAAACGGGAAGCCAACAGGCACGTAAGGAACGCATATATTGGCGACTGGACAGACCAGATGCGTGGATACGTCCTTATTATGAAAATGCAATGCTCAGTAACAAATGGACAGTAGGCAGTGTGACCAACTATGGTCGCTGGGATTATCCATTGGGTGTCACTGTGTATGGTCTGTTGCAGACCGGACGTTATTTGCAGCGACCTGATATTACGCGTTATGCCGCGGATCATGTGCAGGCGTGCACTCGTATGGATGAGTACTCCTTATGGGATCGGGAGCAGTACGGTTTCCCAGCGGTTAACCAGCAGCTCGTTATGCTGAAAATGCTGGATAACTGTGGTTCATTTGGGTCTGCGATGCTGTAAGCATATTCGGAATGTCAGGAGTCGACGTTCTTGCCGATTGCCGAACGAATTGCAGATTTTATGCTGACCCGGTTGGAACGACAGGAAGACGGTGCATTTTACCGCGAGTGTATCGGAGAATTTGCAGAGAATACGATGTGGGCAGACGACCTCTACATGAGCACTCCATTCCTCGTGCGATATGCCCGACTGACGGGGAATAATTCAGCATTGGACGAAGCCGCCAGACAATTTTTATTGTATCGGGAGTATCTATTCATGCCTGAATTTAAGATCATGTCCCACGTATATGATTTCAAATATGGACAGGCGACACAGATTCCGTGGGGACGGGGAAATGGATGGACGCTCTTTTCACTGTCTGAGGTGTTGGAAGCTTTGCCGGCAGAGCACCCGGATCGCCCGGCTTTAATTTCCTTCTTTAATGAATTATGTGAAGGATATGCAGCTCTGCAAGGAGAGGGCGGATTGTGGCATCAGGTACTGAATGATTCAGAAACATACCAGGAAGCCTCCTGTACAGCAATGTTTGCTTATGGTTTTTCACGGGGAGTACGTTTTGGCTGGTTAAGTCAACCCGCGCGTTACATTGAAGCGGCTGAACGGGCATGGAACGGATTAACCCGTAAAGCGATTGACCGTCAGGGCAATGTACATGGTGTATGCAGTGGATCGAGATATGCCTTTACCGCAGAGTACTACAATAAGGATCTGCTCACAGTGACGAATGACAATCACGGGATAGGCATAATGATGCTGGCGGGAACCGAAGTAGCGAAGATGAAGAAACATCTGGCCCAGCCTAAGGTGTCATCAACTGCTGTGACGCAATCCTGAAATTGCGAGTACAACTGATGGAGCGAGGTACAGTACGCCGCACGAAGAATGCTGTATATATGAATAACCACCGGGAGCATTATTCCTGGTGGTTATTTAATCACTGGAGTATTGATGATATTTGAATGGACGTTTGTCCCAACCCCTTACTTTTTTGACAGGAAAGCTTACTTTTCTTTATGTCATGAGCAGCCATAGGCCGTTACAATAGTTTTTGTAAGCGATTCCATAAAAGCAAAAGGGGAGGAATTTCATACATGTTGAATACCAAAAAGTGGGTAACCCTGTTCTGCCTATCCCTGTTAATGTTCGCTACAGCCTGTTCCGGAGGATCATCATCACCGTCGGCTTCATCCAATGAAGGAGAAGAAGGGAATACTTCCGGCAAAATTGAACTTCGTATGACCTGGTGGGGATCACAGACTCGCCACGATCTCACGACCAAAGTGATTAAGCTGTTTGAAGAGAAGCACCCTGGCATTACCATCAAGCCGGAATATTCCGGTTGGGACGGATACTTTGACAAGCTGACTACACAGGTAGCCGGTTCAAATGCACCGGATATCATACAGATGGATTACGCTTTTCTAACTGACTTTGCCCGGCGTGGTGCTTTGCTTGACCTGACCCCGTACGCAGAGAGCAAAGAGCTGCGCACAGAGGATCATGACAAGAGCATGCTCAAAGCCGGATCAATTGACGATAAATTATATGCGATTACATTGGGTGTCAATGCGCCAGGTGTTATCTATGATGCGACCGTATTTCAGGAGCTTGGGATCGAGGAGCCGCAGGAAAGCTGGACGTGGAAGGATTTTAGCGACGTAGCGGCCAAGATTGCAGCAGAGAAAGGGGACGGTTTCTACGGTTCGGCGGATGTATCGGGAACCACCAACATGTTTGAGGTATTTATCCGGCAAACAGGCAAGGGGTTATTTGATGGCGGGACGTTGACAGCGACCAGCGAGGAGCTTCAGCAATGGTTTGACATGTGGGGTGCGCTTCGTGAGAACGGGGGTGCTACCTCTGCAGAAGTGACGGCATCGACTACGAATGCACTGGAGACACGCCCGATCTCACTTGGTACAGCAGCCATGGACTTTGCCTGGTCTAACCAATTGCTGACGTTCCAGCAGGTGAACAAAAACCAGGATCATAAGCTTGCAATACAAGTGCTTCCGCACGGTGTAGGTGAAAAGCAAATCGGTGAATACCTGAAAGCAGGTCAATTCCTGTCCGGTTATGCCAAAACAAAACATCCAAAGGAAGTCGCGATGTTTATCGACTTCATGGTGAATGATCCGGAAGCTACCGCCATTCTGGGTTCGGAGCGCGGAGTACCCGTGAATGCCAGCATTCGTGAGAAGATGCAGCCTACGCTGCCGGAAGCGGAGCAAGCCATCTTCCAATTTATTGATGTGGTATCCAAGAACTCCAGTGAGATTGATCCGCCATACCCGCAAGGATTTTCCGAAGTGGATACCAGCTTCAAGAGTGCAAGCGAGCAGATCGCCTTCGGTCAAGGCAGCACACCCGATGTAATTGCCCAGTTCATTGAAGGTGCCAAGGCAACACTTGCCTCAAGTCAATAACTCTTGAATGGCTCCATACTTCATATTCTGCGGGGAGGTTGCGAAGATGAGTACAACACAGGTCAGTCAGGCTCGTACCGAACGTGTGACAGCCCGACGGGTGAAACGGAGATATGCTCATAATGGAGCAGCACTTCTTTTTCTGGCCCCATGGCTGGTTGGTTTATTGTTTCTGACACTTGGACCGATGCTCGTTTCCTTATACATTTCGTTCACTGACTATAGTATCCTGGCCGCCCCTTCCTGGGTCGGTCTGGATAACTACACCACGATGTTTACATCGGATAAACTGTTTATCCAATCTCTCAAAGTCACATTTACGTATGTCGCCGTATCCGTACCCGTTAAGCTGATTTTTGCCCTGCTGGTGGCGATGCTGTTGAACAAAGGCATTCGTGGGCTTGGCATTTACCGTACGGTGTATTACATCCCAACCCTGCTTGGGGGCAGTGTCGCGATCGCGATGCTGTGGCGCAAAATGCTGGGCGGTGATGGACTGCTCAATGGGGTACTCGCTATGGTCGGCATTAAGGCGCCCGATTGGGTCGCCAATCCGAAATATGCGCTGTATTCAATCGTATTGCTGTCCGTATGGCAGTTCGGATCGTCGATGATTATTTTCCTGGCAGGCTTGAAGCAGATTCCGCCTGAGTATGACGAAGCTTCCGCCGTAGATGGAGCAGGCCCAGTCCGGAGATTCTTTTATATCACACTGCCGATTCTGTCACCGGTTATCTTTTTCAATCTCGTGATGCAGCTAATTACATCTTTCCAGTCATTTACTCAGGCTTTCGTTATCAGTAACGGCAGCGGAGGGCCTGTCAATTCAACATTAATGTACTCTCTATACCTGTACAAAAAAGGTTTCTCGTTCTTCCAGATGGGTTATGCGTCCGCAATGGCCTGGGTGCTGGTGATCCTGATCGGGGTTTTTACATTGCTGGTATTCCGCAGCAGCAAGCTGTGGGTGCACTATGAGGATGGTGGGAAATCATGATTGGACAACGAAACTCTGCTGCGTGGGTAGTCGCCAAACATGTACTGATCTCGGGCATTGCTTTTGTCATGCTGTACCCGGTACTTTGGATGCTGGGCAGTTCATTCAAACCGGGACATATGATTTTCACCGAGACCTGGTTCTGGCCACAAGAATGGAATTGGCAAAATTACATCAATGGCTGGACGGGAATCCAGGGCAATCCGTTCTCTCGTTTTCTAACCAACTCGGTCGTTTTGTCTCTGGGCGCTGTGCTAGGCAATGTCATCTCTTGCTCGATGGCGGCGTACGCCTTTGCCAGATTAAATTTTAGGTTCAAAGCGATCTGCTTTGGCTTGATGCTGATGACGATCATGCTGCCACATCATGTGACGCTGATTCCTCAATATATTCTGTTTAACCATCTGGAATGGGTGAATACGTATCTGCCGCTGGTGGTGCCGAAATGGCTGGCGACCGATGCCTTCTTTATTTTCCTGATGGTCCAGTTCTTCCGGGGATTGCCCAAAGAGCTGGATGAAGCGGCGACAATTGATGGCTGCGGTCCTGTACGAATTTACACCAAAATTATCATTCCGCTGGCTTTTCCGGCGTTAGTCACGACAATGATCTTTACCTTTTTGTGGACATGGGACGATTTCTTCAGCCAGTTGATCTATCTGAGTGATGTCAGCAAATACACGGTACCGCTGGGCTTGCGCCTTTTCCTCGATTCCAGCTCCCAGTCCGATTGGGGCCCAATGTTTGCGATGTCAGTACTGTCACTGGTGCCTTGTTTTATCGTATTTATCGTGTGTCAAAAGTATTTCGTGGAAGGAATCGCAACCTCTGGGCTCAAAGGGTAATTCCAAGACGAAACGAGTTGATTCCATGCGGAAACGAAGATTATCGTTATTCCTTAATCATAAGCTGCAACAAAGCAAGCTCTCCACGTTGATGGTGACTTGCTTTATTGCGTTTAACCTGCTTCTTGTCTCGGTAATTGTCTGGCTGGCATACCAGTCGTTCTCTGCCGCCACGTTTACCGAGATCAGCAAAGCACGACTTGCTCTCTTGAACGAGAGTACACGCCGAGGGTTTGATTTTATTACAGGTGTGACGGGCACGGCTTATTCTTTGGCGAGCAACCGTGAGTTGTCCAATCTGCTGGAAACGAAGGGGACGGGAAGGCTGACACAGATCCACCAACGGCGCGAGGTATCCAAAATACTGGATCATACGCTGGTCGTCAGCGAAGGTATTACCTCGGTGGAGCTGTATACGGATGCCTTTAACGGTGTCACTGTCACGATGGCCGATCGCATCTATCCAGTGGATACGATTGCTGGTGATTCGTGGTTTGCTGCATTGGAGCAGGCGGATGCGGCCTGGGTACCTCTGCGGGAAAACGAATCAGGACAATCGCTAATTGGATACGCCCAGCGAATCTTTGACAGTCGGGGTGGGACAGTAGCCTACGTACTCATCCGCCTGAGTCGAGCGGATATTGTACGCAGATTTGCGGATATGCCGATGGTGCTGGATGGACAGGTTCTGTTGGTGGATACCGCAGGTAACGTCGTCATGCAGATGGGTGATGATAATTTAGAGGTGAATTCTGGTGAGGGTTTAAGTTCGATGAATAAAGCCTCAAAACTTTTTTCTTCTATAAATGTATCTGCTAATTTAGCTGCTGCTGAGGAAAGCGAACCAGTCGTCGATCGTGCATGGATTCAGGAGCATGTTGAACATGGGGAGGACGGATTTGAAGTGGTTTCCGGCAAGCCTGGTGGAGCGCAGCTTGTTCTGTATTCAAGACCTGCCATGCTTCAGTGGAGGCTGGTACAGACCATCCCTGTTCACACACTATTATCTCCTGTAAGGCAGGCTGGATGGCAGGTCCTTGGAATAGCTGTGCTGGGCTTATTATGTTCGGCGGTACTAGCGTATCTGTTTGTGCGTCGAATTGTTCGGCCTTTGCGTCAGCTCATTAAACGAATGAGGCAGCTGGAAAAAGGGGACTTCAACACCCGGGTTCAACTTTCGTTTACCCAGGAATATGCCCATTTGGCGTATGGGTTCAACCACATGGCTTCACAACTGACGGAGTTGATGGATCAGGTGAAGGAAGAGAGCCGTGCGAAGCGTGAAGCCCAGACCGGGCTGCTTGAGGCACAGATCAAACCACATTTTTTGTACAACACACTCGACATGATCCACTGGCGAGCTCTCGATTATGAGGCCAAGGACATTAGCCGCATGATTGTACAACTTAGCAAACTGCTGCGTATCGGATTAAGCGGTGGCAGACTATTCATCCGGGTGCGGGATGAGCTGGAGCATGCTCGTTGTTATGTCAGCATTCAGTCCGAGCGGTTGCCATTCTCCATTGATTATCAGGAGCATATTGATCCGAGAGTGCGGGGCTGTTACATTCCCAAAATCATTTTGCAGCCCTTTATCGAGAATGCGGTCATGCATGGGCAGCCAAAGGAAGAAAAACTTCGCATACAGGTGGATATGCGGGAAATGGAGAGCATCGAATCACGACCCAAAATCATCATTCGCATAAAGGATAACGGACAGGGCTTGCCCGAGGGTTGGAAGCTGGAGGAGACAACGGGCATTGGTATACGCAATGTACATCAGCGCATTCAACTGTATTGTGGCACTGGGTATGGGGTTGATATATGCGCAGGTGAATTGGGCGGAGTGGAAGTGACCATTACGCTGCCGCGTATAGAGACGGAAGAACAATTAAATTTATGGCTGGGCGGTGAAAATGAATGAAAACCATTATGCTTGTAGACGATGACCCTCATATTGTAAAAGCACTGACCGACCATATCGATTGGTCATCCATTGGCCTCCGTATTGCTGGAACGGCTTCCAATGGTTTGGACGCACTGGAGCTGTTCCAGCAGCTGCGGCCCGATCTGGTGATGACAGACGTCTATATGCCAGGGCTGACAGGACTTGAGGTTACGCAGACGCTGCGACGTGATCATCCCCATCTGCCGATCATCATTCTTAGCGGATATGACGAATTCGAGAATGCCCGGGCGGCCATGCGCTGGGGCGTGAATCATTTTTTGTTGAAGCCTGCAGAAGTGGAGGAGATTGAGTCTGTTCTGCGTGAGGTGTTACTGGAACAGGATGTGCGTGAGCGTCGTGAGCAGCTAGAGCAGACGTACAAACAGGAGATTGGGCGGGTGGTTCCTTATCTTCGCAAACTGTTTCTCCAGGAGCTGTTAACCACGCGCTATCGGGAAGAGGAGTTGCCTGCGGAGCGCATGGATTATGTGGGTGTTCGGATTCCCTCTCAAGTGCGCGCTGTCAGTCTGCAGTTGTATCGGCCTGCATTTCTGACAAGGATGAAAGAGCGTGACTGGCAGCTATTAAGGTATGGGGCAGCAGACATTATTCAGGAGACCGTCAAAGAGCAGACTTCGCAATTAAACGACTGTCAGGTGGAGATCGTGGATTACTCGGATCAGGTGTTTGTGCTGCTTCTATTTGACGAAAAGGACCGGCTAGAACAATTGGAATCAATTGTTGAACGGATGATTGATCAGATTTTTACGTACCTCAAGATCGAAATGAGCGCAGGCATTGGAACATCCAAAGGGCACTTATGCGAAGTGATGGACTCCTATCTGGAGAGCAGAGAGGCGCTGGAGAAAGCAGAGTTTCAGGGCGGGAGCCGCGTATATCGATATGATTCATCCAATGTTTTAACGCCGAGCACAACGGATTACTCGCAATTGCTGCGACAATGGAGCGAGTCATGGGCAGATATGAGAGTCGATCTGGCAGAGGAAATATGGATTCAGCTCCGTCAATTGCTGGACAAAGGGAGTGGTAATAGTATTCAGGACGTTCAAGTTGTGGCCGTGAGCCTGTTCGACACGTTAATTCATAGCTGGAACCGGCATTATCCCATGCTGGCACCGCCGCTAGCGATGAGTAATTTTTTGCGGGAAATTCAAATGAAATATGGGCTGCAGGATCTGATATGCTGGATGGACGGTATTATTCGGAACTGGATGGAACAGATACGGAAAGAAATGGGCGAGAAAAAGAGCAATAAATTAGTAGAGCAGGTGAAACAGTACGTTGAGATGCATTATGCTGAAGAAATAAGCTTTGAGGCCATTGCCAAGGGGTTGTTTGTACATCCCAAATATTTGAGTCAACTGTTCAAGAGGGTAACCGGAGAGAACTTCGTGAGTTATGTGAACGGGTACCGGATTCAAAGAGCGATGGAACTGTTACAGTCAGGGCATTACATGGTCTACGAGGTTAGTGAGATGACCGGGTTCCGTAACGCAACGTATTTCAGTCAGGTGTTCAAGATGCTTACGGGTAAGAGTCCGTCTGAAGTGGGGTAGAGCTATGAATAGGATTAAGCAAAAAATAGAGTGGATTGGGTGGATAATATCTTATGATCATCGATCAACAGGAGTTTAACGTAAAAGGATTGACCTATTCGATTAGGTCCGCAATGGAAAAGGATGCTGGAGCATTGTCTTCACTTCGTGTGCAGATGGATGGAGAAACCGATTATATGGATCGTGAACAAGGTGAAGGGTTCATTGATCCAGCAGGATTTGAACAAATAATCCGATGGGATACGGAGAAAGAGAGAAATCTGTTTCTCGTTACTATTGTAAATGAACAAATCGTCGGGTATTCCAGATGCGAGGGGAACGACTTAACCCGTTTTTTTCATAAGGTCGAATTTGGCGTTTGCGTAGCGAAAGAGTTTTGGGGTTACGGGATTGGCAAGAAACTGCTTGAACTCTCGATAGATTGGGCAGATACAATTGGAATTGAGAAGATGACCTTGAACGTGGTGGGGACGAACGATAAAGCGATGGAAATTTACAAAAGAATGGGCTTCGAGATAGAGGGGACATTGAAAAATGATCGACGACATGCGGACGGTCGGTATTACGATACAGTGATGATGGGAAGGTTCAGGGGATGAGGGGAGGAACTAGTCGTGGGACTGTTGGCTGAAATCCTGTTTATGGTATCGATAACTATTCTATTATATGAAAGAAGATACAAGAGTATCTATTCTCTTATATGGAGAAGATTTAGTGTCTAATAGATGCAGGGTTCTTAATTTAGCAAGAGAAGCTATTGATATGTGCGATGCAAAAGTAATTATCCCTTGAACCGCTAGAGCGTGTTTCTTCAAAAAGCTTAGTCACTCAGCTTGCTATGAACAGTAGTAACTACCCTTTCTCTATAGACTAATGATGCTTAATATTGTCATATCTATGGAGTGTTGCAGATTGGGTACTGATTGCATGACAATAATGGAGTATGAATAGAGGAGAAATTAACGATTCTAGTTGTTCTCATAAAACGGAGATTGAAAAATATTAATTTAAGGTTGCAATTTATTTTCCTGCATGGTATATTCTAATTCCGGCCAAGAAAACACGAGAAACACGGTGCGGCAAGCAAATCTAATAAGCTTCGAAAGAAACTAAAAAAAAGAGCTTGCAAAGTTGGTTCGGATGTGATAAGATATAAAAGTTGCTGCGGTGAACAACGCTGAGCAGCGAAACAAGTTTGATCTTTGAAAACTGAACAACGAGTGAGTAACGATCTTGCTTGCAAGATCGATAAATTGAGATTTTTAATCTCGTCAGATTCAAAATGAGCTTATCGCTCTTTTCAATACTTTATTGGAGAGTTTGATCCTGGCTCAGGACGAACGCTGGCGGCATGCCTAATACATGCAAGTCGAGCGGACTTGAAGAGAAGCTTGCTTCTCTGATGGTTAGCGGCGGACGGGTGAGTAACACGTAGGCAACCTGCCCTCAAGTTTGGGACAACTACCGGAAACGGTAGCTAATACCGAATAGTTGTTTTCTTCGCCTGAAGGAAACTGGAAAGACGGAGCAATCTGTCACTTGGGGATGGGCCTGCGGCGCATTAGCTAGTTGGTGGGGTAACGGCTCACCAAGGCGACGATGCGTAGCCGACCTGAGAGGGTGATCGGCCACACTGGGACTGAGACACGGCCCAGACTCCTACGGGAGGCAGCAGTAGGGAATCTTCCGCAATGGGCGAAAGCCTGACGGAGCAATGCCGCGTGAGTGATGAAGGTTTTCGGATCGTAAAGCTCTGTTGCCAGGGAAGAACGCTTGAGAGAGTAACTGCTCTCAAGGTGACGGTACCTGAGAAGAAAGCCCCGGCTAACTACGTGCCAGCAGCCGCGGTAATACGTAGGGGGCAAGCGTTGTCCGGAATTATTGGGCGTAAAGCGCGCGCAGGCGGTCATTTAAGTCTGGTGTTTAATCCCGGGGCTCAACCCCGGATCGCACTGGAAACTGGGTGACTTGAGTGCAGAAGAGGAGAGTGGAATTCCACGTGTAGCGGTGAAATGCGTAGATATGTGGAGGAACACCAGTGGCGAAGGCGACTCTCTGGGCTGTAACTGACGCTGAGGCGCGAAAGCGTGGGGAGCAAACAGGATTAGATACCCTGGTAGTCCACGCCGTAAACGATGAGTGCTAGGTGTTAGGGGTTTCGATACCCTTGGTGCCGAAGTTAACACATTAAGCACTCCGCCTGGGGAGTACGGTCGCAAGACTGAAACTCAAAGGAATTGACGGGGACCCGCACAAGCAGTGGAGTATGTGGTTTAATTCGAAGCAACGCGAAGAACCTTACCAGGTCTTGACATCCCTCTGACCGGTACAGAGATGTACCTTTCCTTCGGGACAGAGGAGACAGGTGGTGCATGGTTGTCGTCAGCTCGTGTCGTGAGATGTTGGGTTAAGTCCCGCAACGAGCGCAACCCTTGATCTTAGTTGCCAGCATTTCGGATGGGCACTCTAAGGTGACTGCCGGTGACAAACCGGAGGAAGGTGGGGATGACGTCAAATCATCATGCCCCTTATGACCTGGGCTACACACGTACTACAATGGCCGGTACAACGGGCCGCGAAGCCGCGAGGTGGAGCTAATCCTAAAAAGCCGGTCTCAGTTCGGATTGCAGGCTGCAACTCGCCTGCATGAAGTCGGAATTGCTAGTAATCGCGGATCAGCATGCCGCGGTGAATACGTTCCCGGGTCTTGTACACACCGCCCGTCACACCACGAGAGTTTATAACACCCGAAGTCGGTGGGGTAACCGCAAGGAGCCAGCCGCCGAAGGTGGGATAGATGATTGGGGTGAAGTCGTAACAAGGTAGCCGTATCGGAAGGTGCGGCTGGATCACCTCCTTTCTATGGAGAATCGTTTCCCGTAGCGGAAACATTCAAATATCAAATCTAGCCAGGTCGGCTAGTTGCTCACTCGTTGCTCAGTTTTGAGAGCTCAAACTCTCAAACAGCTTGCTTTTGCATGGAGCTTGTTCTTTGAAAACTAGATATCGAAACGAAATATGCGAATTAGAACATTCCTTTTTAGCTGAACTTGTGTTAAACAAGTTCCAATAAATTGGTACTTAATTGCTTTTGCGATGGTATTGAATGGGAGCGACTTTTGGCTTTGCGCAAGCAAAACAAGGGAAGCGAGCAGTCAAAACCGGAGCAATATGGTTAAGCTACTAAGAGCACACGGAGGATGCCTAGGCGCTAGGAGCCGATGAAGGACGTGGCGAACAACGAAACTGCCTCGGGGAGCTGTAAGCAAGCTTTGATCCGGGGGTGTCCGAATGGGGAAACCCAGCTGGGGTAATTTCCAGTTACTCGTAACTGAATACATAGGTTACGTAGAGGCATACCAGGGGAACTGAAACATCTAAGTACCCTGAGGAAGAGAAAACAATAGTGATTCCGTCAGTAGCGGCGAGCGAACGCGGAGAAGCCCAAACCAGAGAGCTTGCTCTCTGGGGTTGTGGGACGTCTCACATGGAGTTACAAAGGAGCCGGTTAAACGAAGAGGTCTGGAAAGGCCCGCCAAAGAAGGTAAAAGCCCTGTAGTTGAAAGTCTGCTCTCTCCGAGACGGATCCCGAGTAGTGCGGGGCACGTGAAACCCCGTATGAATCCGGCAGGACCATCTGCCAAGGCTAAATACTTCCTAGCGACCGATAGTGAAGCAGTACCGTGAGGGAAAGGTGAAAAGCACCCCGGAAGGGGAGTGAAATAGAACCTGAAACCGTGTGCTTACAAAAAGTCAGAGCCCGTTTTAGGGGTGATGGCGTGCCTTTTGTAGAATGAACCGGCGAGTTACGTTCCCGTGCAAGGTTAAGGTGAAGAGCCGGAGCCGCAGCGAAAGCGAGTCTGAATAGGGCGAATGAGTACGTGGACGTAGACCCGAAACCGGGTGATCTACCCCTGTCCAGGGTGAAGGTGCGGTAACACGCACTGGAGGCCCGAACCCACGCACGTTGAAAAGTGCGGGGATGAGGTGGGGGTAGCGGAGAAATTCCAATCGAACTCGGAGATAGCTGGTTCTCCCCGAAATAGCTTTAGGGCTAGCCTCGGAAAACAGAGTCGTGGAGGTAGAGCACTGATTGGGTGCGGGGCCCGCAAGGGTTACCAAGCTCAGTCAAACTCCGAATGCCATAGACTTACTTCCGGGAGTCAGACAGTGAGTGCTAAGATCCATTGTCAAAAGGGAAACAGCCCAGACCATCAGCTAAGGTCCCCAAGTGTGTGTTAAGTGGGAAAGGATGTGGAGTTGCACAGACAACCAGGATGTTGGCTTAGAAGCAGCCACCATTGAAAGAGTGCGTAATAGCTCACTGGTCGAGTGACTCTGCGCCGAAAATGTAACGGGGCTAAACACACCACCGAAGCTATGGCTTGATGCTTTGCATCAGGGGTAGGGGAGCGTTGTATAAGGGTTGAAGGTGTACCGTAAGGAGCGCTGGACATTATACAAGTGAGAATGCCGGTATGAGTAACGAAAAGATCAGTGAGAATCTGATCCGCCGAAAGCCTAAGGGTTCCTGAGGAAGGCTCGTCCGCTCAGGGTAAGTCGGGACCTAAGGCGAGGCCGAAAGGCGTAGTCGAAGGACAACAGGTCGAAATTCCTGTACCACCGTAAGCCGTTATGAGCAATGGGGGGACGCAGCAGGGTAGTGACGCGGACTGATGGATGTCCGTCTAAGCAGTGAGGCTGATGTGTAGGCAAATCCGCACATCGTTAAGGCTGGGCTGTAATGGGGAGCGAAAATTACAGTAGCGAAGGTCATGATCTCACACTGCCAAGAAAAGCCTCTAGCCAGGTGATGGTGCCCGTACCGCAAACCGACACAGGTAGGCGAGAAGAGAATTCTAAGGCGCGCGGAAGAACTCTCGTTAAGGAACTCGGCAAAATGACCCCGTAACTTCGGGAGAAGGGGTGCCCCGGTAGTGTGAATAGCACGAGGGGGCCGCAGTGAAAAGGCCCAAGCGACTGTTTAGCAAAAACACAGGTCTGTGCGAAGCCGTAAGGCGAAGTATACGGGCTGACGCCTGCCCGGTGCTGGAAGGTTAAGGGGAGCGGTTAGGGAGTAATCCCGAAGCTGTGAACCGAAGCCCCAGTAAACGGCGGCCGTAACTATAACGGTCCTAAGGTAGCGAAATTCCTTGTCAGGTAAATTCTGACCCGCACGAATGGCGTAACGACTTGGGCGCTGTCTCAACGAGAGATCCGGTGAAATTTTAATACCTGTGAAGATGCAGGTTACCCGCGACAAGACGGAAAGACCCCATGGAGCTTTACTGCAGCTTGATATTGAATTTGGGTACGATCTGTACAGGATAGGTGGGAGCCTTTGAAGCCGGAGCGCCAGCTTCGGTGGAGGCACCGTTGGGATACCACCCTGATCGTATCTAGGTTCTAACCTGGTACCGTAATCCGGTGCGGGGACAGTGTCAGGTGGGCAGTTTGACTGGGGCGGTCGCCTCCTAAAGAGTAACGGAGGCGCCCAAAGGTTCCCTCAGAATGGTTGGAAATCATTCGAAGAGTGCAAAGGCATAAGGGAGCTTGACTGCGAGACCTACAAGTCGAGCAGGGACGAAAGTCGGGCTTAGTGATCCGGTGGTACCGCATGGAAGGGCCATCGCTCAACGGATAAAAGCTACCCTGGGGATAACAGGCTTATCTCCCCCAAGAGTCCACATCGACGGGGAGGTTTGGCACCTCGATGTCGGCTCATCGCATCCTGGGGCTGAAGTAGGTCCCAAGGGTTGGGCTGTTCGCCCATTAAAGCGGTACGCGAGCTGGGTTCAGAACGTCGTGAGACAGTTCGGTCCCTATCTGTCGTGGGCGTAGGAAATTTGAGAGGAGCTGTCCTTAGTACGAGAGGACCGGGATGGACGTACCGCTGGTGTACCAGTTGTTCCGCCAGGAGCACCGCTGGGTAGCTATGTACGGACGGGATAAGCGCTGAAAGCATCTAAGCGTGAAGCCCCCCTCAAGATGAGATTTCCCAGTATGTAAGACCCCTTGAAGACGACGAGGTAGATAGGCTGGGGGTGGAAGTGCAGCAATGCATGGAGCTGACCAGTACTAATCGGTCGAGGGCTTATCCAAATATGCAAGTTGTAAGTCGCACATTTCGTTTCGGATCTAGTTTTCAGAGAATAAACTCTGAAATAAAATGAAAATCGGTACATCACAGAAAGTGTATATGATTTTCAGTTCCAACTTTGATTTCAAGAAGCTATGCTTCGACAAATCGCGTTTGGTGGCGATGGCGGAGGGGTTCCACACGTACCCATCCCGAACACGACCGTTAAGCCCTCTAGCGCCGATGGTACTTGGACCGCAGGGTCCTGGGAGAGTAGGACGCCGCCAAGCGAAACCCCTTTGGGGTATTTTTTTTCGATATGGGCCCTTAGCTCAGTTGGTTAGAGCGCACCTCTGATAAGGGTGAGGCCGGTGGTTCGAGTCCACCAGGGCCCATAGTAATACCAGATATACTAAAAGTATATGGGGCCATAGCTCAGCTGGGAGAGCGCCTGCCTTGCAAGCAGGAGGTCAGCGGTTCGATCCCGCTTGGCTCCACCATTCCCTGATAGCTCAGTTGGTAGAGCACTCGACTGTTAATCGAGTTGTCACAGGTTCGAGCCCTGTTCGGGGAGCCAGTAAGGCCCGTTGGTCAAGGGGTTAAGACACCTCCCTTTCACGGAGGTAACAGGGGTTCGAATCCCCTACGGGTCATTGTTTTATTTTTTAGGGGATGAGAATCCCAAAGGTTCGTCGAAGGATAAGCTTCGTTAGCAATGGCTTCGCAGTCTCGAACGAAGTGAGAGTATTCCCTACGGATCATATATGGAGGCTTAGCTCAGCTGGGAGAGCATCTGCCTTACAAGCAGAGGGTCGGGGGTTCGATCCCCTCAGCCTCCACCATATACGCCGGTGTAGCTCAACTGGTAGAGCAACTGACTTGTAATCAGTAGGTTGGGGGTTCAAGTCCTCTCGCCGGCACCATTAATGCCTGGAACCGTGGTGTAGTTGGCCTAACATGCCTGCCTGTCACGCAGGAGATCGCGGGTTCGAATCCCGTCGGTTCCGCCATCTTGATTTTGCTTCAGGGATGAGAATCCGTTTTTGGGTTCGTCGGAGCATTCACTTCGAGAGCGTCAGCTTCGCAGTCTCGAACGAAGTGAGAGTATCCCGTCGGTTCCGCCATTAATACCAAAATCAAATAAGGCTCGGTAGCTCAGTCGGTAGAGCAGAGGACTGAAAATCCTCGTGTCGGCGGTTCGATTCCGTCCCGAGCCACCATGTAATCCTGGAGGATTAGCGAAGCGGCCAAACGCATCAGACTGTAAATCTGCTCCCGTACGGGTTCGGTGGTTCGAATCCATCATCCTCCACCAGTTTTTATGAGTCATTAGCTCAGTTGGTAGAGCACCTGACTTTTAATCAGGGTGTCGAAGGTTCGAGCCCTTCATGACTCACCATTATATGCGCGTGTGGCGGAATTGGCAGACGCACTAGACTTAGGATCTAGCGTCTTTGACGTGGGGGTTCAAGTCCCTCCACGCGCATCCCTTATAAGCGGAAGTGGCTCAGCGGTAGAGCATCGCCTTGCCAAGGCGAGGGTCGCGGGTTCGATTCCCGTCTTCCGCTCCAATATTTTGCGCCCTTAGCTCAGCTGGATAGAGCGTTTGACTACGAATCAAAAGGCCGGGAGTTCGAATCTCTCAGGGCGCGCCATTTTAACTTCATATTTATGCCGGCGTGGCGGAATGGCAGACGCGCTCGACTCAAAATCGAGTGGGAAACCGTGGAGGTTCGAGTCCTCTCGCCGGTATAACATAACGGGATGTAGCTCAGCTTGGTAGAGCACCTGGTTTGGGACCAGGGGGTCGCATGTTCAAATCGTGTCATCCCGATTTTTACATGCGGGTGTAGTTCAATGGTAGAACTTTAGCCTTCCAAGCTAATAGCGTGGGTTCGATTCCCATCACCCGCTTTGCAATTTGTAATACCTTAAACCCTTGCCCACCAAGGGTTTTTTGTTTACCCAAAATTCGACATACGACTAGACTATTTTTGTTCATGGGGCAGGTCATGGGGCAATTCTCAACTTTTTAGGATCAAACCCCTCTAAACGGTCTGCGGCTTCTCTTGAGATTATCTCAGACTGATGCGTGTAGATATCGGCTGTTGTTCCGATCTTGGTATGCCGCAATCGTTCCTGCATGGTCTTAAGATCCGCGCCGCTTTCTCTGAGCAGCATGGCAGCCGTGTGGCGCAACCCATGTAGTTTGACATGTGGAATGCCCTTCTTCTGCAAAAACTTCCTCCAAGTGCTTGTGGGGGTCGTAGGGAAGTACATGACACCCTTACCGCCATGGAATACATATGATTTGTTCTCTCCAGCCCAATCTTTACACTGTAACTTTTCCTTTCTCCATTTTCGTTCGTACTCTTTGAGCTGCGCCATGTACCATTTAGGCATAGCCACCCAGCCCTCGGATTCTTCCGTCTTAACTTCGCCTTCGATTTTTTTACCTTCCTTATCAAATGTGATTTGCTTATCGATCCAGATGGCATCCTGATCATAATCCACGTCTGTCCATTCCACGGCCAAGTACTCGCCCCGTCTGAAGCCGCCAAGGAGCGAACCAGTGTAGTAGAGTCTCCATCTATCTGGAAGGTCATAGAGAGCCAGCAGGACGGTTTCTGTCTCTGAGGTATTGAATGCTTTTTTAACACCGCGCATAGCTTTCTTTTCTTTCTTGCTGGTCCGTGGGCGCTGCACACCATCCATGGGATTCTTTGTGATCAGCTCCCACTCATGGGCAGCGTCAAAAACAGATTTGGCCGCTTTGTAGATATTCAATTTCGAATTAGTAGCGAACTCTTTCCCGTTCTCGCGCTTCAGCTCCCCAAAGAAGGTAACAAGCTGCAGGGTTGTTATTTTACTGATTTTAAGATGGCCAAACTCTGGAACTACATATTTGTTGAGATTATACAAGTTTACGTTCTGCGTGTATTCGCCCATATTCCCCTTAGCGTAGCCTTTTTCCCACTTGGGAATGAAGTCCTTAAAGGTGATATCTTCCTGTTTGGCCGCCTTCCCGGCTATTACTTGTTCACTCCATTTTGCTTCTTCAAGCGCAAGCCAGGATTCTTTTTTCTTGTCTGATTTTGAACGTGCAATCTCTTCCGGCATGTAGACAGTAACAGACCTTTTCGGTCTGGATGCCTTCGAAGGATCTCGGTCAACAATCTTATACTTGTTGCCTCCTAGATGTTCACTCCAAGCCATGTCATTCTTCCTTTCTGAGCTTTGATATAGGAAAGTTGCATTTCCAATTACATGATAAACCACCTCCTTATAGGAACGTATGTTCTTTTTTTAGGTATGAGGAGCCCTTGTTAATAGGCAAACACGAACACTACGCAGTAGATTCAATTACTCCCAGTGGATCAAACAAAATGATATGTCGTTCATCCGCTCGGACAGATAGACCAAATTTCTCAGTGTAGCGGTCAATGGCTGACTGGAGAAATTGTTCTGTTACCCCTAGGTATTCGGCAAGATCATACCGACCTGAAATCCGGGCATGGTGAGCCTGGACAATGCCTTCAAGCGGGATCATGCACTCATAGGCCCATTGTCTGGCGCGTAGTTCTTGCTTTCGTTTATGTATGATATTTTGATCCAGAATATCGCCGAAGCTTGTATAGTGGTGCCCAAGCTCTTCTGCAAGGACGCAGGTTTTTTCAATGATGGTTGCCATTCGTTTGTCGATGATAATCAAACCATCGGAGTAGAATCCTTTATTCCGTCCACGTAATGGCTTTTCGAAAATATCGATGTTTGACATACTAGCTTCGGCAGATAGCGTTTCATAGTTGTAGGCTGCCATTGCGTCACTCCTTGTTCTTTCTAAGCTGCCTTCTTAGCTTTACTAGCTCTTTGAATTCCTCAATATCCTGAAGCTCTTCCTCTGTCCAGTCTTCACCATCATGGTGGGCTGCAATGGTCTCGATTTCAGATGAAATCGGAGTATTGTCACTCAAGGGTTTTGAGTCGGATGTTCTATACCCTGCTGCTTCCATAAAGTCTTCTCGACGGACTAAGACTTCGTAGGGATTGAATACGGCTAACCGTTCTACAAACTCGAGCTCTGGTTTTACCGTACAAATACCCACTAAATAATTATCTAGTGTTTCGGGGTCAACTCCACTTAATTTGGATACCTCTTCAATTGGTTTATTTCCTACAATGATTCGAAGCATTTGCTCAAATCTCGATAGTTCAAACCCGTATAGTACTCGCTCTACAGATACATTAAATAGATCGGCTACCTTTTGTAATTTATCAATAGAAGGGGAGTTCTTATTCCAGTTATATATAGCCCCGTTCCCAAAACCTAACTCTTTCTCAAGCTTTGGGATAGAAGTGCTAGATTCCTTACAAAGTTCTCGGATATTATCGACAATATTCATACCAACTCTCCTAACAGAAAATATTCTAACTAAAATATTCGGTTTTATGTTGACTTAACTAAAATATTCGGTTATATTGATTTCAACAGCTTAATTAATAGCAAAAAAGGCAATAAAAAACCAGAGGTCAACTGACCCCACATTAAAAATCGTTCCCCAACGAGTTTATTTGGTTATGCCTTCTTCATGATAATAGATTATTTTCGGTTGGTTGTCAATAATTAAGCTGTTTATTTTACAAACTCTTACAAAGGAGGGATGTTAGATGCCACATTATACGGAGTTTGGAGCTGAAGCGAGAAAGATCATGTTCCAACGTAACATTAAAATGAAGGATCTTGCTGGAGAACTGGGTGTCTCAGTTACTTACGTATCCGAGATTCTTAAAGGGACACGTGAAGGCAAGAAGCAAAAGCCGATGATTGCCAGGCTGTTAGGCATGGAGAGTGAGGTTTGCTAAGCCCTAGCCAAGTGTACCTCTGACAGAACTTGATATTCAAACATTTCATTTAACAATGAAAGAAAGTGATTTAATGACTTCGACAGCAGGCTTTATTGAAGCACTCCGTGTGGAGATTAAACAGGAGCTAAGAGACGAGATCTTGGCCGAGCTTAAACCGACTATCGAACAACTCTTATACGCCAATGTGTTTGATTTTGCTGAGGCGTGCAGGTATCTGAAGGTTTCAGACTCTACATTACGGCGCATGGTTAAAAACGGAGAGATCCCTTTCATTAGAAATCGGGCATTAATCCACTTCCGCCAGATCGCTTTAGATAAATGGCTAGAAGGAAAGGAGAGATCGAATTGAACAAATCAACCAGCCTGGTATCGCCGGAGGTAATGGATCACTGCGCTAATCCGGAATGTGTCGCTGAGATCATCGAAGGGCAGATCGCTGTACGTCATGGTAAGGATCTGTATTGCAAGTTGAGTTGCAAGGCAAAGTCCATCGGCGCTGTGACGATCTCAGCGGGGGACTAATCATGAAACATGGTGTATCGGGGTTTCTCGCTCCAGATGGCAAATTCTATGCCTGTAATTATGGCAAGCATCGTGAACTGGCTACTGAACTGGTTGCCCAGTATAAAGTTTTCTTTGATGGAGACAGCAACAAGGTTCCCAACTTCATCAAGTTTGGCTGTAGTACATGGGCTAGTCCAGAAGGCGACTCAGCGTGCCACTGCTTCATGTGGGACGAGCCGACTCCGGAACAAGTGGATTGGCTGACCGCAAACCTCGACAAACTGACCGGAAATCAACGGCGGCGCATCTTGGCTGATCTGGACTTATATGACATCAAAATCCCCGATAGGAGGTGAGAATCTTGATATTAATGACCGAACAGCATTTCACAGCAGCCTGTGCCTTTTATCTGGCGTTAGCTAGCCAAATGCGCCGCAGTGGCCACATCAAAGTCGCTAATCATGCGGACAAGCAGTATCGCACTTATCGTAATCGTCTGGAAAGCAAAAAGCAGCCGCTCGGCTCCTACCCCGAAACAGCTGCTCAATAAATAAAACTATTCTACCGCCAGTCTACACTGGCAGAAAGGAAATTGCAATGAGTATGAAAGCTACGGGTATTGTCCGCCGCATAGATGATCTAGGTCGTGTCGTTATCCCGAAAGAGCTTCGCCGCACTCATTTTATTGAGGAAGGGGATCCGCTGGAGTACTTCGTGGAAGGTGACAAGATCATCATTCGCAAGTATCAACCGGGCTGCATTCTCTGCGGGAATAATGAAAGTCTGCACTTATTTCATGGTAAACAGATCTGTACACAATGCATTTCTAAAGCTTCAGAGCTTACTAAATCAAACTAAAACCTATTAGGAGGAATTATCCATGCAAAATATCGTTCCGATCCAAATCACATTCCAAGCTGTAAACGCAACTGACATTAAAAACCTGGTGCACGACCTGGCAGGTACGTTGGGCAGTATGCCTAATGCAGATGTGCCAGCACAAACCACAGTCTCCACTGTTCCTACACAACCAGCACCTACTCAGACGTCCACCCAGGCACCTGTGCAACAACCTCCACAGCAGCCGCAATATGGCCAGCAACCAGGTTATGGACAACAGCCACAGCATGATATGCAACCTCTAACGAAAGGCGGATATGCACAAGTCCCACAACAACCGCAATACGGGCAGCAGCCGCCAGTACAAGGCCAGCCTGTGCAGCAGCAACCTCAGTTCGGTCAACCGGATCAGCAGCAGTATGGCCAACCGCAGCCACCACAACAAGGGAGCGTTCCAACTACTGCTCCGGCATATACGCTTGACCAACTTGGTGTAGCTGCTCAGCCGGTGATGGATGCAGGCAAGGGTCAGGAGCTGCTGGGATGGCTGCAGCAGCAGGGAGTAGGCGGTCTGACTCAACTGGATCCAAGTAAGTACGGTGAGTTTGCAACGTTCCTTCGTAGCCTTGGGGGCCGTATCTAATGGCGGAAATTGCACATGCAGAGCGGGCACACGCTTTGCTGTCGGCCAGTGGGGCATCCCGCTGGTTGCAGTGCACGCCGAGTGCCAGGCTTGAAGCCACGTTACCGGATAGTGAGAGTGAGGCCGCCAAGCGCGGCACACTCGCCCATGAGATCGCTGAACTGAAGCTGCAGAAACTGTTCTCGGGTCTGACGACTCGCAAGTATAACGCTGCACTGAAGAAGTACAAAGCGGATGAGCTGTATGAGCCAATCATGGAAGACCACACCAATGCGTACCTGGATTACATCCAGTCCATTGTTCACCAATTCCCTTCGCCGCCATTTGTGGCCATCGAGCGCCGAGTGGATCTGACCGACTTTGTTCCGGAAAGTTTCGGAACCTCGGACTGCATCATCATTGGTAGCGGAAGGCTCCATGTCATCGATTATAAGAATGGACAAGGTGTACCGGTATCTGCTGAAAACAATTCACAAATGAAGCTGTATGCGCTGGGCGCTTACAAGGCTTTCAGTCTCCTGTTTCCCATTGAGTCTGTTCATGTGGCCATCGTTCAACCAAAAGTGTGGAACGAGCCTTCTGAATGGTCGTTGTCCTCTGCCGAGCTGTTGTCCTGGGGTGAGTCGATCAAGCCGATTGCTCAGGCAGCCTTTGATGGCCAGGGAGAGTATGTTCCAGGCGATCACTGCAAATTCTGCCGTGCGAGTGCGACCTGCAGGGCAAGAGTGTCGCAGATCATGGAAGCAGGCACCAAAGCACCACTGAAGCCACCTCTGCTTAGTTGGGATGAGGCAGCAGACGTACTGAAGCGAGCTGAGGGTATCGTCAGCTGGTATTCCGATCTGAAGAAGCTGGCTTTGGCTGAAGCTCTGAAAGGGGGGATCGTTCCCGGCTGGAAAGCCGTAGAGGGTCGGGGCAGCCGTGATTATACGAATCTGGATGCCGCATTTAAGCACCTGCAGGAAAAAGGTATTGAGGAAGCGATCCTGTATGACCGTAAACCGTTAACACCGCCACAGCTGGAGAAGGCGCTGGGCAAAAAGGAATACCGCGAGCTACTGGAGGTGCCTGGCCTGGTCGTCAGCCGTTCCGGGGCACCAACACTAGTAGCAGATGATGATAAGCGTCCAGGTATCACCAATCAGGTTAAGCCTGAAGACGTATTTGGGCCTGCACCAGAACAACCACAAAACTAATAATTGATAAGGGGATAATTCCATATGACAACAGAAACAGCAATTACAACAGGTGAAGTAAGACTGAGCTTTGTAAACTTGTTCACACCGCGAGCTAATCAACCAGGGCAGGAGCCGAAATACAGCACGACGATTCTGATTCCTAAATCCGACTTTGCCACCATGCAACGTATCAATGCCGCCATCGAAGCTGCGTCACAAAAAGGTGTAGCTGGTGCATGGGGAGGCGCCCGTCCAGCGCAACCGCGTAACCCTATTCACGATGGGGATGGCGTGCGTCCGAACGGAGAGGCTTTTGGTCCGGAGTGCAAAGGGCATTGGGTTCTGACGGCCAGCAGCAAGCAACAACAAGCGGTTGTGGGTCCAGACATGGGGCCAATCATTGACCAAACCCGTGTTTACTCCGGCGTATATGGCCGAGTGAATATTAATTTCTTCGCTTACAGCAACAGCGGCAACAAAGGAATTGGCGCAGGCCTGGGTCCGGTGCAGATCCTTCGTGATGGTGAAGCCTTGGGTGGGCGGATCTCGGCTGAACAAGCTTTTGGTGGCAATGGAGGCGGTGTAGGTTTTGCGCCGGCACCAGCTCCGCAGGGCTATGATCAGATCCCGCCACAGCAGTACGGCCAACAACCACCACAGCAGCCGCAGTATGGTCAACAGCCTCCAGTTCAAGGTGGGTATGGCCAAGCACCGCAACAACCGCAATACGGCCAACAGCCGCCAGCACAGCCGGGCTATGGACAAGCTCCTCAACAACCACAATATGGCCAAGCTCCGCAACAAGGCTACGGACAGCAGCAACCTCCGCAACAGCAGATTGATCCGATCACCGGCAAGCCCCTTGGTGGCGGGATTTACGGGATCTAATTCATAGACATTTAGCTAAAGGGGTTCTTCGGAACCCCTTCACTTTACCAGAAAGGAGGCAGCCAATTGCATGTCATGGCACCTTTCAATCGATATTGAGACCTACAGCAGCATCGACATTAAGAAAGCAGGGTTGTACCGCTACGTTCAAAGTCCTGATTTTGAAATCCTTTTGTTCGCTTACTCCTGGGATAGCGGCCCGACGCGAATTGTTGATCTAGCTCAGGGTGAAGTCATTCCGGAAGAAGTTATCCGCGCTTTAAATGATAAAGAAGTCATCAAACACGCTTATAACGCGGCTTTTGAATGGTACTGTCTAAACAAATTCTGGCCTTCACCTGTAGAACACTGGCGCTGCACACAGATTCACGGATTGTACTGTGGATACCCTGCAGGACTTGGCAAGGTAGGCGAAGCACTCGGCATTCCCCAGGACAAGAAGAAAATGGGCGTCGGTGGTGCACTGATTCGGACGTTCTGTGTACCGATCAAAAAGCCTGCCAAGTCAACTGGCTTTCGTAAGCGCACCCTGCCACATCATGAACCTGAGAAGTGGGAGCTGTTCAAGCAGTACTGTGTGGGTGACGTTGTAGCAGAGATGGAGATCCTAAACCGGCTATCGGTGTTCCCGGTTCCGGAAATGGAATGGGAGCTTTGGTTCCTGGATCAGCGGATCAATGCCCGAGGTATCGCTTGTGACTTGGATCTCGTGGACGGTGCACTGGCCGTGGATCAACAGATCACAGCAGAGCTTATGCAGGAAGCCGTTCAGCTCAGTGGCCTAGACAATCCGAAGTCCGTAGCTCAGCTCAAAAAGTGGCTGTCCAAGGAAATTGGGGAAGAGATCGAGGATCTGAGAAAGGATACAGTATCTGGTCTGATCGACAACGTGGAAGATGGCAAAGCCAAACGTGTCCTGGAGATCCGCAGGGAGTTGTCCAAGACCAGTACCAAGAAGTATGTGGCCATGAAGACGGTAGCTTGTGAAGACGGACGCGTTCGGGGGCTGTTGCAGTTCTATGGTGCGAACCGAACAGGACGTTGGGCAGGTCGATTGGTCCAGGTCCACAACCTTCCCAAGAACAAGATAGACACGCTCGAATATGCGAGGAAGCTGGTTCACGGCGAGCAGGTCAATCTGTTGAAACTGATGTACGGAAATGTTCCTGATACGCTCAGTCAATTGATCCGGACAGCGTTTGTGGCTCCGATCGGGATGAAGCTTCATATAGCCGACTTCTCCGCTATTGAGGCCCGGGTGATTGCCTGGCTTGCTGGAGAGCAATGGCGGCTGGATGTATTCGCTACCCACGGCAAGATTTATGAAGCTTCTGCGTCGGCCATGTTCGGGATACCTCTCGAACAGGTGGACAAGGATCTGCGTCAACGGGGCAAGGTTTCTGAACTAGCTTTGGGATATCAAGGGGCATCCGGTGCACTGATCGCCATGGGTGCCTTGGATATGGGCCTAGAAGAGGATGAGCTGCCCGAGATCGTCACACGCTGGCGAAACGCTAACCGGCGCATCGTGGATCTGTGGTTTGGTTTCGAGAAGGCAGCGCTGAGTGTTATGGAGACGGGTCAGCCTGTGGGTGTTCGGGGCATCATCTTTGCTCGGGAGAGCCATCACGGAAACGGCCTGGACTTCTTCACGGTACAACTTCCCTCGGGACGAAAGTTGTATTACGTAGAGCCTCGCCTGGCGCAGAACGATTTTGGCAAACAGGCGCTGCACTACATGGGTCCTGATCAGAAGACAGGCAAGTGGTCGCTGATTAGCACGTATGGCGGGAAACTGGTCGAGAACATTGTCCAGGCGATTGCGCGGGATTGTCTAGCCGTGTCATTGATGCGAGTGGAGCAAGCCGGTTATGACACCGTGCTGCACGTTCATGATGAGATCGGCATCGAATCGACTCATCCGGAGGATCTAGAGAAGGTTTTGGATCTGATGGCTGAGCCGGTATCGTGGGCACCCGGGCTGCCGCTGAAAGCTGCGGGATTCTCCACAGACTTTTACATGAAGGATTAGGAGGTGCTGGCTTTGAAGGAGACAGCACGAGTGGCAGCTGACCTGATCAAGCTTTTACAACGAGAAGGGTTCACGATACAGCGCTATGACAGTGTGACGACCAGTAGCATTTACCTGAAGCTGGACTATGGCGTGTGCAACAGCGTTCGGATCGGAGACCACAAAGGTAAGAAGCAGTATAAGTACCGCTATAACGTGGATATTGGTCGGAAACAAATTAACCGGCATAAAACGCCCGAGGGTTGGCAGCGCTGGTATTACCCGGAGACGGCCTTGAGAAATCTACTCCAGGATGTCGTGAAGGAACGGCAGCTGCTGAAGAACAAGCAAGGCGAGGAGCATTATCGCTTGCTGATGGCACAACGTGAATTAGAAGGACGGGGCACGAAAGGTTTCTGGCAAAGCGCAACACTGGTTGACCCGAACGAAGAAGGAGGATCGGACGTGACAAATTATGCAATTAACGACAAGGCAAAAGCGGCATTAAACCGGCTGACCAGCTTGCCAGGAATGCATGCTATCAAGGAACAGGTGGATGAAATGGTCCATTTCTCTCGGGTTGCTGCGCTCCGGAAGAAGAACAACCTTAAAACGACTATGCAATCCAATCACATGATTTTCACGGGTAATCCAGGCACAGGCAAAACCACAGCAGCTCGCCTGATCGGAGAGGCGTTCGCAGAGATCGGCCTACTTAAACGAGCGGATAAAAAGGAAATCCCTTTTGTTGAGATCCACCAATCTGCAATTGCTGCCCCACATGTGGGAGAAGCTGAACGGGCATTAGTCGCTAAATTCAAAGAGGCTCGCGGCGGTGTTTTGTTCATTGATGAAGCCTATGCCTTCACACCGAGTGAAAAGTCTTCGCACAATCAAGCAGATACCGTAATCGCAACCATGGTGCAGTGCATTGAGGACATGAGGGACGAGGTTGTAGTCATCGCTGCCGGTTACCCCAAAGATATGGCCAAGTTCATCAAGACTAATCCAGGACTCGCTTCTCGGTTCCCGACTACCATTCATTTTCCGGATTACCCGGTACAGGAGCTTGTGCAGATCGGATTCCAAATGTGCATCGATCAGGAGTATCAGCCGGATAACAGTTACCTGGACGCACTGGCCAGTGTGCTGTGGATCGAGAAGGGGAAGCCGAATTTCGGTAATGCTCGGACGGTACGTAACCAGGTGGAACGCTCCATCCGGAGGCAGTCTATGCGAGTTTCGCAGATGCAGAATCCTACTCGCAAGGATCTGGCCACGCTCACAGCCGTTGACCTGGTTCATTCGGTGGAGGGTGTAAAGGTGACTGAGGTCGATATTTTGCATCGGATGATTAAAGAGGCCCAGGCTCGAATCTTCGCGCTGGATCTAATCGGCATTAATCAAAAACCTAATTAATGGGAGGGCTTAGGCCATGGATTATAAATTTGCAGTAGCTAAAATTTCAGACATCGATACGTTACTTGATGAAGAGAGCATGCAGAAGTTTTACGGGTTGTTGAACCGGATCAGCGATGAACGGAACGCAATTGGCAAGCCCGATAACCATTATATTGTAGTAAATCTGGACGAGCCTTATGTGGGTGACGTCATTGAGATAATGAAGCGTAATGGCCATTGGGATTCCACGGTTAGTGGGAGATCTACCAAATCAATCTCAGAGCTGGTAGATGCTGCACACGAGAATGCAGTGAGTAAAGGCTGGTGGGACAAAAATCCAAGCTTTGGTGAGACTATTGCCCTGATTCATTCTGAGGCATCGGAGGCGCTGGAGGACTACCGAAACGGCCGCGAGGTAACTGATATCTGGTACGAAAACAAGGACCTGAAAACCAGGTTTAAAGATCCAATTACTCCCAACTGTAAGCCCTGCGGTATTCCATCGGAACTGGCTGACATCGTTATCCGTGTCATGGATGCGTGCGGTCACTATGGAATAGATCTGGAGAAGGCCATTCAGGAAAAAATGGCTTACAATGCAACGCGTCCGCAGCGTCACGGCGGCAAGGTGCTCTGATCAGATGTTCACTGATCTTTATAAATCAGATATCCCTTGGGATATTGTCACAGACGATAGCGGCAAGGTGGTCGGTGAGGTGTACAAGCCTCTTCCGGATCCACCGCCAAGGAGGCGACAAGCTAAATGGGGCATTATTTCTACATCACTCCTGGGGAGTACGCAGAAGCGGCCAAACTCGGAATAAAGCCGGCAATGTTGGATCGGCGTATTCGTGCACAGGGCTGGCCAAAGCAGCGTGCGATGACTACGCCTCCACGACCAGTTACGGATCGTAGGCGCTGGAAAGCCGAAGCGGAGAACAACGGAATTAGTTACGACACGTTCATGTCTCGGGTCAATCGTGGCTGGACGATGGAACGGGCAGCAACCGAACCGCTACAGACTCCGGAACAGGCAAAGGCGCAGACGGCAAGAGCTACAGAGGCTATCCGCATTTATCCCAAAGAATATGTGGATCTCGCGGCACAAAACGGAATAGCTTATGCCACATTTGTTCACCGGATTAAATATATAGGATGGGATTATGAACGTGCCGCCACGGAACCTTTATGGTCACGACAACAGTCGGGTGTTCTTGGTTCAAAGCGACTTAGGGACCGCGAAGGAGATTGGGCAGCACAGATTTTTGGGAAGTGAGGTTAGGGTGTGAAACGAATCGTATTTAGCCGCAATAAAGGGATAGGACATAGAGCTCAAACGGAAGTCATTGAGTTTGATGATGTCGCAACAGAGGAGGATATCCGGATTGCATATGTAGATTGGGTGTGGGAGCAGGTTAACGATGAATTCACCTGGTATGAGGAAGAGGACGGTGATCAGACATGAGTGAACGAAGATACAAATTACTCAACGGATATACCCTGCTCGTAGACGATGAAGGTCTCAGTGTGTCGCATCATGCATCTATTCTCACAATCGAGACCAGTGGTGATGAAATCATAGATGACGTACTTGCCTTGCTGGATCACACAGTGTCAGAAAAAGAGAAGTGGCGTAAAGAAGCTTTTCGGAAGTATCCAACACCAGATGCGTATGACGCAGCCTGTGCAGCTCTACACAAGCATAAGGAGGAAGCTAATCGTCTCGAATTGGAGCTCAAACAGGAATCTGAGCGCTGTACCAAAGTCATGAGGCTGCTTGTGCAAGTGACTGACATTTTGAGCATGGGCAGGACGCCAGATCGAGCCAGTGCGGCGTTGAAAGTGATATACCAGTGGCTGAATGACAATAAGCCTCAGAGTCAGGAAGGTGATCAGGCATGAGAGCCTTAACCGCTCAGGAAAAGAAGCAAATTGCCGAAGTGAAGAAACGGGCAAATACCACGATATCCAAGAAACGAATCTTGCTGGGAGCGCAGATCAGAGCATGCACTGCTCCAGCTCAGATGCGTCGAAAGAAAGAACTGCTCCGGCAGTTTGACGCTCTTTCTCCGATCAAGGGCTATCCAGCGGTCATTGAGGACAAAGAGCGTTCTATGGTCATTGATTATCAACTGTTCCGCAGATTGATCCGTTCACTGAAGCATCGCCGTGTGGATATCCGAATTGAACCTGGCGGTGTACTGATGATACACCATGAAGACCCATCCAATAGCCGCAATCACGGTGAGCTTGAGCTTTACGAGATACCACCTTGGCAGCAGTATGCACTAACGGATTTACCTGTTATAGAGATTGATTAAAACCAGGAGGCAGGCGTCATGCAATTTGACAGACAACTAACTATATCAAGCGCCGGGACCAGACACAGCACAAACTGGCAGACGCAAACGGCCTATTGGTCGGAGATCGTCGAGCGTTTACGGACTGCTGTACGGGGTGCGGAGACGCTGGCGGAATACTTGCAGCTGCCTAAGAGCAAACAGGATGACCTGAAGGACGTTGGCGGCTTTGTCGGTGGCAGTCTGTCAGGCGGTCGCCGGAAAGCCAACGCGGTCATTGGCCGTGATCTGGTTACGCTTGATCTTGATAATATCCCAGCAGGCGGGACGATGGATATCCTTCGCCGTCTGGAAGCCTTGGGCTGCGGCTATGCCGTTTATAGTACACGGAAACATGAAGAGAACCGGCCTAGGCTTCGGGTCGTGGCGCCGCTGGATCGGATGGCCACAGCGGATGAGTATGAACCGATTGCCCGGAAGCTCGGGGAGATCATCGGCATTGGGCTGTGCGACCCGACCACGTTCGAAGCTTCAAGGCTCATGTACTGGCCAAGCTGCAGCGTGGACAGTCAGTATGTATTCACCTTTGGAGACAAGCCTTTCCTCTCCGTAGACGGCCTACTGGGCATGTATCCGGATTGGCGCAATGTGGCTTCGTGGCCACAAGTGCCTGGTACCGGACAGACTCACGTCCGGATGGCAGCAAAGCAAGGAGATCCTACCGAGAAGCAAGGCATGGTCGGGGCGTTCTGTAAGGTCTACGACGTGCCGGCAGCCATTGAGGCATTCTTACCTGGTGTCTATCTGAACACGGATGATGGCAGCGGCAGACTTACGTACGTAGGCGGTTCAACCACAGGCGGTGCGATCGTTTATGACGATGGTCAGTTTCTATTCTCCCATCATGCTACGGATCCGACAGGTGGACGGCTGGTAAACAGTTTTGACCTGGTGCGGCTTCACAAGTTCGGCGATCAAGACGATGAAGCGAAGCCTGGGACACCTACAAACAAGCTCCCGTCTTATACAGCCATGATGGACTTCGCTATGCGCCAGGAGCCAGTTGCTGGTCTGTTAATGCAAGAACGACACCAGAAGGCTACAGCGGCATTTGCTGATTCTCCTGTGTTGCCGGCAGAGCCAGAGGATATGGACTGGATGCGGCGGCTGGAGTTCAACAGTAACGGGGTATACCTGAAGACAGTAGATAATGTGCTGATCGTACTGGAGTATGACCCGGCTCTAAAGGATAAGATCGCGTTTGATGAATTTGCTAATCGAGGTCTGGTACTTGGGTCGCTTCCGTGGGATGCCAGAGAAGAACGGCGGCCATGGGCCAGTTCGGATGATGCAGGGATCTACCATTATATCGAAAAGGTGTACGGCATCGCGGTAGATGCCAAGATCAACAACGCCTTAACCCTGATCACGCATAAGAAGCGGTTCAACGATGTGCGGCGGTACCTGGAGGGGCTGACGTGGGACGGTGTGCCGAGACTGGATACGCTGTTCACCGATTACCTGGGCGCAGAGGACAGCCTGTATACCCGGGCGGTGTCCCGGAAGTCCTTCACGGCTGCCGTGGCCAGAGCGATGGAGCCCGGCGTCAAATGGGACTATATGCCGATTCTGGCGGGGCCCCAGGGGCTTGGTAAATCGACATTTCTGCGGTACATGGGCAAGGACTGGTATTCAGACAGCTTGACCACCTTTGAGGGCAAGGACGCCATGGAGCTGATCCAGGGTGTTTGGCTCAATGAGGTGGGGGAGCTGACGGGGATGAGTAAGTCAGAGAGCAACGCCGTTAAGCAGTTTTTGAGTCGGACGGAGGATATCTATCGTGAAGCTTATGGCAAGCGTACAATGCCTTATCCACGGCGCTGCGTGTTCTTCGGGACCACCAATGATAGCGAGTTCCTACGGGACCGTACAGGCAATCGGCGGTTTTGGCCAATCGATGTTGGCATCGTGAAGCCATCAAAGAGTGTGTTTCAGGATCTGAAGGGTGAAGTCGATCAGATATATGCGGAAGCTTTTGTACGGTGGCAGCTGAGTGAGCCTCTGTATCTTTCAGGTGAAGTCGAGGATATGGCCAAAGAGCGCCAGGAGGCCCACAGGGAGAGTAGCGCAAAGGAAGGCATCATACAAGCATTCGTGAGTCGAGATGTACCTGCTGATTGGCAGAAGCGTGATTTACCGACAAGACGAATGTACTGGTCCGGTGAGTTTGGGAAGCCCCAGGAAGGCGAGGGAGGCCCCCGGGACCGGATATGTGCCGCTGAGATTTGGTGCGAATGCTTCAATTCGGACATCAAGTATATTAAACAATCAGATACACGAGAAATTAACGGTATATTGTCTTGCATCCCAGGTTGGGAAGAGTACAAAGGTTGGTTCGGCCCATACAACTGGCAGCGAGGTTTCCGGAAAAAATGACTTGGACAGATTGGACAAACCATCTTGGACAGTCTGCCAAGTGTCCAACTTTCATTTTGGACAGATTTTGAAGTGTCCAAGCGAGTGTCCAAGTAAGTGTCCAAGAAAAAAACCGCTATATATCAATATATTATTACTTTATTGGACACTTTGGACACTTAAATAGTTAAAGGTAAATAGTAAAGAGATTAGAGAGATTATAGAAATCATATACCGCCTAATACGCCTAATTATAAAAAAGTCCCGCGTGCGTAGTGAGTGCATGCGTAACACACCCTGAGGAGGGATGTCAAGTGAAAGAGAGCCAAATCGAATCATATTTGCGAGAAAAGATAAAAGCCCTTGGCGGTATCGCCTATAAATTCGTATCGCCTGGTAACTCAGGTGTGCCTGACAGGATGGTACTGCTTCCTGAAGGCCGAACTGTATTCGTGGAACTGAAGGCACCCGGTAAGAAACCCACCAAGCTGCAGCTGGTTCAGCATAAACGAATGCAGGCATTGGGTCATGAGGTGCGAGTGATCGACAGCAGAGAGCAGGTGGATGCGTGGCTGCAGGAGCTTTGAGCGTCGAACGGAAGAAGTTTGTCCCGCATGATTATCAGCGGTATTGCATTAACCGGCTTTTGACAGATGATGCCCTTGGCCTGTTTCTGGATCTGGGTCTAGGGAAAACCGTGATCACCTTGACCGCCGTTAACGACCTGAAGTACAACCGATTCGCGGTCAGCCGGACCTTAGTCATTGCCCCGAAGAAGGTGGCAGAGGCTACCTGGGGAAACGAGGCAGCCAAGTGGCAGCACCTGAAGCATATGCGGATCATCACCGTTTTGGGTACCGCACAGCAGCGGATCAAGGCGTTGAACACGCCAGGAGACGTATGGGTAATTAACCGGGATAATGTGGCATGGCTCGTGGAGTATTACCGGAATGCCTGGCCGTTTGACATGGTGGTGCTGGACGAGCTGTCCAGCTTCAAGAATCACAAGGCGCAGCGTTTCAAGGTGCTGACATGGGTACGGCCCCATATTAAACGGATTGTTGGCCTAACCGGCACCCCGGCACCTAACGGGCTGCTTGACCTGTGGGCCCAGGTGAACCTACTGGATCAGGGCAAGCGTCTGGAGAAGAACATCACCGGGTACCGCGTTAAGTATTTCGAGAAGAACTATAACGGCCACGGCTACACGGCAAAGCCTGGTGCGGATGATGTGATACAGCGACAGATTGCCGATCTATGTATCAGCATGAAGGCGGAGGATTATCTGGAGCTGCCTGATAGTATCATGAACGTCATTCCTGTTGTCCTGGATGCGAAAGCCCAGAAGCAATATAACCAGCTGGAGAAGCAGTTGCTTCTGGAGATCGAGGACGGAACGGAGATATCCGTCACCAGCGCAGCGGCGCTATCAGGCAAGTTGCTGCAGCTGTGTAACGGAGCCTTGTACGATGAGAACCGGCAGGTCTTCGAGATCCACGATAACAAGGTGGAAGCCTTCATGGAGCTGGTAGAGCAGCTTAACGGTAAATCGGCTTTGGTGTTCTACAGCTTCCAGCATGACCTGACCCGGATCAAGAAGGCTTTGGAGAAAACGTCCTTACGGATCCGTGAGCTGAAGACGCCGCAGGACCAACTGGATTGGAATGCCGGCAAGGTGGATATCCTGCTTGCCCATCCCGCCAGTGCCGCCTATGGACTTAATTTGCAGGATGGCGGTAACCATGTCGTGTGGTTTGGCCTGAACTGGAGCCTTGAGCTTTACCAGCAAGCTAACGGCCGTTTGCATAGGCAGGGCCAGAAGCAGAAGGTTATCCTGCATCACCTGGTGGTGCAAGGTGGAGCTGACGAAGACGTGATGAAAGCTTTGGAAGGTAAGGCTGCCACACAGGACAAGCTTTTGGATGCACTGAAAGCCCGGATTGAGCGGATCAAATAGAGAGGGTGAGCCCTTTGAGCAACTGGCATTATGGCATAAAGCGGAGGGAAAACGAGTTGAAAGGATCTCCGCCATCACCAGTCACCACCACGCAGCTGACACCTGAAGAACTGGAAGAGATCCGGAGGAAGTACCCAGCGACAAAGCGAGATAAGGCTTTCAAGAAGCCTGTTGAGATAAAAACCAGAACCAAGGGGGATAACGATATGGCCAAAGCCAAATTTGACCTGACTGAAAAACAGTTCAACGCTGAACGTGCATCTGGAAAGACGATCGGACGAATTGCAGAGGAACAAGGCGTTTCTGAGGCAACGATCTATAACCACATCAGCAAGTGGACGGAAGCGCGGAAGCCAAGACAGGAGAAGCTTTTGCGGGAGAAGGATGTGTCACCTGCAGCGGATCCGAAAGCGGAGCTGCTGGACAAGGCTGAGAAGGAGATCGAGCGGCTGACGACAGAGAATCAACGACTTGACCAAAGAATGGTGTCAGCGCAGAACGAAGCGACGAAAGCTTGGGCTGAGGTTGAACGGCTACGAGATAAGCAAGATGAATCTGACCGACAATGGAGAGAGCAAATCGAAAATCGGACTGAGAAGAACATGGAGTTGATCAAAGAGCGAGACGATTTGATTCAAGAGAATAACCGCTTGATGGATCGTATCGAGGAGCTGAAGGAGCTGCAGGAGCAGATAAGTCACCAGGAGCCTGTCAATGCGGTCCCAGACAGCGAGGTTCAGCGTTTGGATTCAGCCATTCAGGATCTGACCCGTGCGCGGTGGATTCTGAACCGACTGTCTGCATCGGGGGAATAGCCTATGACAACCACAACCAAAGCAACGTGGATTGAGACACTGATCAGTCAATATGCAACAGATTCCCGAGCCTTGCACAAGTACCGGAAGAGTTTGGATCTGGACGATCCTCAGGAGGCTGAGGAGGCTGATACAGTCTCTGAAATTCTGTCCGACATGCGGTACGCCCTTACGTGGTTAAAGCGCGGCAGACGGCCAGGTAGCCGCCGTGGAGCTGAGATTACCGACGTGTATCGGCAGCGGGAAATGTTGATCAAGCTTGCAGGACAGGAAATGAGTAGTGAAGAGAAGCTGCGTATCGTAGATGCACTGCTGTTGCTTTCTGACAGAGAGCGAACATGTTTTCTGCTTTATGTCGCGCATGGGTTGACGTGTCAAGAGATTTCGTCTAAACTAAATCTAGCATCAAGCACGGTTTACCAGTATGTTACACGGGCCAAAGATAAATTGCGTGTCAATATTTCGTAGCCTTTGTAGTAATCTTGTAGTAAATCGTGTAGTAATAAGACCCACTATACGTATGTCTATAACAGGGCTCTCCATTGCGGAGGGCTCTTTTTTGCGTTCCACAAAACTATTCAGGAGGTCGATTTTATGCAACCAACAGTTGGCAGAATCGTGTATTACAAGAGTTATGGCACCCCTAACGGAGAGTTTAAACCCGAGGATCGGGCTGCGGTCGTGACAGGTGTGGTGGACGAAAATACGGTGCATTTGTGCGTACTGAACCCAACAGGCATGTTCTTCAACACGAACGTGAAGCAGGGTAGTGAAGGCGGTCAAGGGGATTGGATGCCGTTCCAGAAAGAGCAAGCAGCTAAAACAGTTGCACGAAACGAGTAGTCATGGATTTTGGCCAAGCGCTAACGGCGCTAAAATCAGGAAAGCGAGTTTCCCGATCAGGCTGGAACGGTAAAGGAATGTTTGTGTACCTTGTACCTGCCGGTGTCTATCCTGCACGTACGGATGCTGCAAAAACCATAGGTGAGAGGGTGTCCTATAACCCGTATCTCGCCATCAAGAACGTTGATGGATCCGTAAGCACTTGGGTACCATCAGTCAATGACTGTCTTGCAGAAGACTGGGAGGTATTTGTTTAATGGCACATGCAAACATTGTGGACCACATTGGCAGCAAGGTTACTGTGTTCACCAAAGACGGTAACGCGGCTGAGAACCGGCAGCTGCACACGGTGGACGAGTTCGGGATCGTAATCTCAAATCAGTATGGCAAGCAGACATTTATTCCATGGATCCAAGTGAAGTATGTGGATTATGTTGAGGTGCCATCGGTTCCGCTGTGGAATGATCCCCTTAAAGGTCATAAGGTTTATATCGGTGATAGTTTGCCTAACCAGGTGAAGTATGAGAGCGGTTCTATGGGAAATGTCCACACAACTGACGCATTGACGTATGCAGAAGGTGTGTCGAGCTTGGCTTCTTTCACAACAAAGAACTTGTCCCAAGAGTTTGAGAAGCGCACAGGAGTAGAGGTTTTCAAGGTACCACCACACAAAGATTATTCAATCGTTATCGGACAGATCCGGCACGACCGAACAGGTCCAGCAACGATATTGATTAATCAGGATTAGATACAACGGCACCCAATGTGGTGCCTAAAATACATAAAGGAGCTGATCGCGATGGCATTGACGGCCAAGCAACAACACTTTGTAAAAGAATACCTGATTGACCTCAATGCCACACAGGCAGCGATCAGAGCAGGATATAGCCCCAAAACGGCTGAACAGCAAGCCAGTAGATTGTTAAGTAATGTTAAGGTTCAGGCAGCGATTCAGAAAGCCATGGACAAGAGAGCGGCCAAGGTTGAGGTCACAGCCGATATGGTGCTAAGGCGCTGGTGGGATTTGGCTACTGCGGATCCGAACGAGCTCATTCATTTGAGGCGTTTGGCTTGCCGGCACTGCCATGGGATCGGCCACCAGTATCAATGGATCGATGAGGCTGAATATGCCCAGGCGGTAGAGGATGCGATTAACGACGCTGAGGCTAAAGCAGAAGAGTTGGACAAGCCGGTTCAAGAGATTCTGCCAAGCGAGGTCGGAGGTTATGGCTTTGATCGCCTGGCTGATCCGCATCCAGACTGTCCTCAGTGCCGCGGCGAGGGTCGCCCGGATCTGCACATTGAGGACACCCGTAAGCTTCAGGGCAGCGCTAAGCTGTTGTACTCAGGCATTAAGCAGACGAAGGCAGGGCTTGAAATTGTGATGCATGATCAGGCGAAGGCGCTGGAGAACGTCGCACGGCACCTCGGTATGTTCAAGGATAAGGTGGAACTCACTGGCCAGGATGGCGGGGCTCTGCAGGTGATCTTTGATGCGGGGATGACCAAAGATGAGTAAAGTCATCATCCCTTACAAGCCGCAACCCCGTCAGCAGGTCTACCACCAGACCGAAGCAGACGAGATCCTATACGGTGGAGCTGCTGGTGGTGGTAAGTCGGAGGCGACGATCTGGGATGCCTTGAAATACGCGATGCAGTATGCAGGCAGCCGCCAGATCATATTCCGTCGAACCTTCCCCGATCTGAAGCGTTCCATCATTGCCAGGACGCTGCAGGTGTTTCCGAAGGATCTTGGGAAGTACAACCAATCCAAGTATGAATGGACGTTTGTCAACGGCTCCGTTATTGAGCTGGCCTATTGGGACAATGACTCCAACTATACGAACTACCAGGGTGCGGAGTATGACGTAATTCGCTGGGAGGAGCTAACGCAATTTGAAGAGAAGTGGTACACATACATGTTCTCGCGGCTACGGGGCAGCAAACCCTATCCTCGCAGCGTAAAGAGTACCACTAACCCTGGTGGCGTTGGTCATACATGGGTTAAGAAGCGGTTTGTTTCATTGGGTCCTGCAGAGGTGGTGTATCAGGTCACGGAAACGGATGACGAGGGAAACACGCTATACTGGCCTGAGGGAACCCCTCAAGCTGGACAGCCTATCATACGTAGCCGCATCTTCATTCCTGCAAACGTTCATGACAACCAAGCTCTGGTCCAATCGGATCCGGGATATTTGGCGCGTTTATTAGCCCTGCCCGACATTGAACGTAAGCAGCTGCTTGAAGGGGATTGGGACGTCTTCGCTGGCCAGTACTTTGGTGAGTTCAGCCGTGCGGTGCATGTGGTCGAACCGTTTGAGATCCCACGGGAATGGAAGAAGTACCGGGCTCTGGATGAGGGTTACACCGATCCGTTCGTTTGTCTCTGGATCGCATTGGCGCCGGACGGTACCGGATACCTATATCGAGAGCTGGCTCAGACCAAGCTATTAACCAGTGAGCAGGTGGAGATTACCAGGCTGAACAGTCCTGTAAGAGAGCGGTACGAGTACAACGTGGCCGATACCTCATTCTGGAACAAGTCCAAGACGGAGAATATCACGCCTGCCGAGATCTTCGCGCAGAAGGATGTTCCACTGATCCAAGCCAAGAAGGAACGCGTTAATGGCTGGAAGCGGCTTCGTGAGTGGCTGCATGTGACGGATGAAGTGGATTGGGTAACCGGCAATTTCTACAAGGCATCCAAGCTGAAGATATTCAGTACGTGCGTAAAAGCCATAGAAGCCATTCCGGCCATGATGCATGATCCCCACAAGGTGGAGGATGTGGCAGCTCATGCGCTTGATCATATTCCAGATGCGTTGCGCTATTGGGTCATGAGTCAGCCGACAGCAGCCAAGGGAGAGAAACCGTGGGGAGCTAATCCGGAGTCGCTGCCAGGCAAGCGGGAGGACTTCGACGATGATGAGGATGACGATCAGCCAGAGGTTGAAGGCTTTTGGTAATTCCGTATGCAATATTTATGCAGTACTTGTGTTCAAAACCCGGGCTTTTGTGCAATAGTCTGGAACCCTAAACCCTTGGTACATAAGGGGCTATAGGGTGTTCAGTACAAAACGTTTATGCATCGTTTATGCAACACGCCTTAAACCCGCATGGTTGTGGGATTTAACATTTTGATCCAGTAGCGATTTTATACAGTGATTATGCAGACAGGAGTGAAAAAAAATGGAAATTGTATTCGCCGTTATTAATGTTGTGGTGATCGGCTTCTTGGTGCTGCAGCTGCGCGAACAGGACAAAGCCATCAAGGATCTGACGAATCGACTAGTGGTCCGTAATCACAGTGAGTACTTGTCTACGCGTATTCAGCCTAGACGGCCTCCAGATGATAATCCGCCTGAACGATTGAGCTGGTATGACGACCCGATGGATGGTGATAAGGAATGAGTATACTCGACAAGGTAAAAGGGGTCTTCAGCGGAGAAGACACCGCCGACTCCACGAATCCCAATACGCCAGAACAGCAGCGGATATGGGATGTGGTGAATGAGGATTACCAAGCGTTTAAGGCAGCCCGGCAACCGGTGGAGGAGCACTGGAGTAAGGAACAGCGTTTCTACATGGGGGATCACTGGCACGGCTTACGATCAGAGGCTGCCTCCAAGCGCAGACCGGATTCCGTAGATAACATCGTGTTCAGCCAATTAGAGTCCATTGTCGGCAAGTTGGCAGGGTGGATGCCCTACCCGGATTTCAGCGCTCCAGAGCCAGGTGACGAGACTAAGGCAAGGGATCTGAACGACTTCATGCCCTATGAGCTGCGTAAAATCAAATTCCGGCATAAACATATGCGTGCTGTGCGCCGGATGGTCATTCATGGTCCGCTGATCTACAAGACGATCTTTGACCCAACGGTGGAAGGTGGCCGAGGTTCGAACAAGTACACGGGCCGTAATGATATCCTGCCTGTGAATCTGGCTACCTTTTTCCCGGATCCTCGCATTGATGATTTCATATTCCTGCAGGAGATGTCTGCGATCATCATCCACACCCGGCAGCCGCTGGAGTATTTTCGTAAGCGCTGGAAAAAGCAGGGCACAAAGGTGCAGCCGGATAATGGTTCATCAGATATCGACCTATGGGACGATACAACAGAAAGCCATAACCACCGCACTGACAAGACGTCTGGACTGATTGAATACTGGTACCGCGGATTGCCGAAGAGCATGACACCGGAGGACAAGGAGCTGTTCAACGATCTGGCGGAGGAGGCTCTGACCCTTGGCAACGATCCATCTGAGCTGCTGGCGAAGGCTAAAGGCGATATGGATGGCGTTCATTGTATCTACGTCTCCACGTCAGGCGTCATGCTGGAGCATAAGTCATATGTGTATGACCATGGGCAGTACCCGTTTGTAGCTCGTACGCTCTATCCGGAGGAAGGCTCAGTCTGGGGTAAAGGGTTTGCCAGAGACATGATCAAGCCGCAAATCATGAAGAATAAGTTTGCTGAGATTGCCATCGAGACGTCGGCCAAGATGGGAGGTCCCGCTATTGCCTATGAAGAGGGGGCCATTACGAAGCCACGTACCTGGCAGGAACAACGAGGGCAGCCGGCAGCTATGCTTCCCGTAGCACCTGGCCGTTTAAACGACGTGAAGGAGCTGCAGGGCGTCAATGTTCCGGCAACCGTGTACAACGGCTTAAACTATTATGACGAGATGTTGCAGAAGATCCCCGGCCAGTTTGACAGTTCCAATGGCCAAGCGAACAGTAAGGTAACGAGTGGTGAGCAGGCAAAGGCTCTCATGGCTGCAGCAGGTACCCGCCTCAATACCGCATCCGACATGATCCAGGAAGCGCTGGAAGAGGTGTTTGCTCAGTATGTGGAGCTGATCGCTCAGTTCTACACGACGGAACGGATTGCACGGGTCACTGGCCGTAACGTCTCTATCAGCCGGAATGCCGTCATTTCTCGCGTTCCAACACAATATGAGACCGGAAATACCCTGATCGATCCGGAGACCGGAGAAGAGCAGCCAGAGGCGATTCCGGTGGATGAGGAGTTTGTTCCTGAGTTTGACATCCTGGTGAATATCAGCGTTGATAAGCCCCAGGATCGGGAATACTGGCTGCAGCTCGTATTCAACTTGATGAACCTGCGGGATCCGGTGACACAGCTTCCGATGGTGGATGCTGAGGCTGTCCGTTTCGTTATTCAGACGGGACGCATGGAGCCCATGGACGTGATCAAGCGCCGGATCGAAGAAGCGTCAGGGATGCAGCAACAGCTGGTACAGGCTCAGCAGCAGGCACAGGAGGCGCAAGCTCAGGTGCAGCAGCTCAGCCAGGAGAACCAGACCATGCAGCAGTCACTCCAGCAAGTAACCGGAGAGCAGGCTCAGCGTGAACAGCGTGACCGCGATTTTGAACAGGGACTCAAGCAACAGAAGATGAATTTGGATGCGGCGAAGGTAGCCAGCCAGCTAATGCAGCCGCAGCAACCAGGCCGAGGGTGAGTAGTCCTTTGGCCTATTTATCATGCCGCCAGCCATAGCGGATTAGGAGGATGCAAGTAATGAATATCAACTCAAGCGCCAGCCAAAGCGAAGAGGGACAAGAGCAAGAGCGTCAAAGTGAGGAAGAGATCCGCGCATATTACAAGGCGTTCGGTATTGATTATCCGAGTACCGAGGGTTCCGAAGATGAGCACGAGGATCAGGATGAAGACCCAGATATCGATTCAGGAGACGAGGATCCTGCCATAGATCCAGCTAACCCTGCAGATATTAAAGGGCTTCAGGTGAAGTACAACGGCCAGGAGACACTGGTTCCGGATGAAGAGGTTCGGGGCTATGTGGAGAAGGGCATGAATTACGACAAGATCAAGGGGCGTAATCAACAGTATGAGTCTGCCCTGGATCGCCTTGCACAACAGCAGGGGTATAAGGATCATGCCGAGTTACTGGATAACCTGGATCAGATCGAACAGGCTGCGGTTCAGAAGCGGAAGGAAGACTTCGACGGCCTGCAGCAGAGCCTGCGAGAAGATGCAGTGAGTGCCGGTATTGATCCGGATGTACTGGATCAATATTTGAAGCAGCACCCACTTCTGCAGCGGGCCCAGGAGCTGATTCAGCAATCCGAGCAATCCCAAACGAATCGTCAGCAACAAGCCGAGCAACAACAGCAAGTGGAGGCGTGGGAGTCTTTCTTCCGGAAGTATCCGGATTTGGCTAAAGAGGTCTCTGATGATGGTACCTCAGCTCCTTGGCTCACGCAGGACATGCAGGCACGCATTCAGCGAGGCTATGACCCCGTTGACGCGTATGAGTTGGTTCACCGGGATAAGCTTTCCGCGCAGACCAGGAAGCAGGCTGAGCAGACCTTCATCAAGAATCAGCGCCTGAACAAGCGATCACAGGTGGAGACCAACCCACCAGGCAGTCTGGAGCCCCAGGCACCGCAGGAGCTACGTTCTGCGTTTGCTGCGTTCGGCCTGGATCCTAAGACGGCAGAGAAGTACGCTAAAAACTTTGAAAAATAGGGAGGTTGTGCACGATGGCACAAGGATTTAAGTACGTATACAACGACTATGGTAAGGATCCGACACGGATCACGTCCCAGTTGATGACGGATGGAGAGGCAGGTCTTGCCGGCGAAGCGATCAAGATTGTTGCAGGTAGAGTGACCAAGGCAGGAGCCACAGATCCCATTGCTGGCTTCCTCACATCCAACGTTAAATCAGGTACCGATCAGGAGACGGAATTCATCCTGGCTCGTGAGGGCGATTGGTATGAGGGGCCCTACACGGGCACAGCTGCAGCTGGTTTCGTCACAGGGGCAAATGCTGTTGCTCTGGCTGCTGATGGCCTGTCTGCCAATGCCGCTACGGTAACAGGTGGACCTCTTGCCGTATTTGAAATTAACACCAATAAAAAGACAGCTCGGTTCAAAGTGAAGAGCCGCCAACTGTCCTAATTAGAAAGATTAGAGAGGGGATTATACTATGCAAACTGCATTAAGCTGGGATCCAAAAGTATTAGAGCCGATTTACAAGGAGCTCTACGCATTGGAGATGAAAGGTAAAAAGGATTTTATTCCACTGCTCTATAACGTAACGACATCCAACAAGGCAATGGAGTCTTACGCAGGTATCGGTAGCGAGGGCACGATGGAAGAGTGGGGCCACTCGAACAACCAGGTGAAGTATGAGGACATTGAAGCGCTTTGGGAGAAAATCCTGAGAAACCGGAAGTTCTCGGATGGTCGTATTATCGATCGCGATTTCATTGATGATCTGAAGCTGTCGGAGATTGCACGTAGGATTAAATCGTTGTCTGGATCCGTGTACAAAACACAGCAGCTGCAGGCGGTCGAGTTCCTGAATAATGGGTTCGATACCATGGGGCCGAACTGGCGTGGCCGTATGGACAAGTATGTAGGACCTGATGGCAAGGCTTTGTTCGCTGCAGATCACCCTTACAGCCCAACAAATAGCACGGATGTGCAATCGAACCTGGGCAACAGCGCTTTGACCATTGACTCTTGGGATGATACAGCGGTGGCCATGCAGGAATGGGTTGATGACCGGGGGGATACGTTGGCCGTAATTCCGGATACGTTGATCGTTTCCCCGTACAACGCACGCCCTGCATTTAAAATCGCTGGCTTGCCGGACTCTGATCTGCCGAAGTATGAGCCAGGCAGCAATCACTTTGACGTGAACATGTACCAGGGCACAATCAAGGTCATTGTCAATCCGTTCATCGATCCGAAAAAACGGAAGAACTGGTACGCAGCTGACTCAGCTCGCCTGAAGCAGTTCAACATCTGGCAGTGGAGACGGAAGATTGAGAATGGTACGCTTACAGATTTCGATACTGAGGCTTCCAAGTTTAAAGCCATCGGCCGCTGGGCTTACGGCTTCACGAACTATTCGTTCATCTATGGCCATAACGTACAAGACTAGAGGGTGCTTCGGCCCCTCTTTTTCTATTTTGGAGGTGTACCATGTATCGTGACGAGCTACAGGCACTGAATGCAATTCATGCGGAGCAGAAGCGAACTAATAAACTACTGGAGCGATCCTCGGTCAGTCGTCGGGTTCGGGGGAGACAGACTGCCAGAAGTAGACGATTCCGTTCAAGTGGACAGGATTTGCAGATGAACAGGTTAATTGAAAAACTAATTGGAGGGATTAATGATGCCAATCAATCACACACGGCAGCCGAACTACCAGAAGGTAATTCCCGCAGCCGAAGCACCAAGACTTCCCGAAAAGCGGGAAGCTGATTACGTTGTATTTGTAGATGAAACCGGTACGCCTATTGATCTGGGCGGAAGTGGCGGTGGATCAGGACCAATTACCTCGGACAATATCACGGATGCCTCCAGCACAGGTAAATCTGTTCTGAAGGCGACAGATGCAGCTGCAGCACGAACAGCGATTGGAGCAGGAACGTCTAATCTGGCAATTGGCACGACAGGCACAACTGCAGCAGCAGGGAACCACGCACACGCTGTGGCGGCCATTACGGGTCTGCAGACTGCGCTGGATGCCAAGCTGACCGGGACGAAGGCAGCAGCGCAGGCTAACAGTACAGCGACCGACGTTGCTGGCCTTGTTGCTGATTTCAATGCACTACTGGCCAAGCTTCGCACCGCTGGCGTCATTTCATAGGGGGTTCAGACATGAAGGTGAGCGATGTAGTAGAAGAGATTATCGAGAAGTCGCCGCATACGCTGTCACCGGCATCGATCCTGCGCAAGATTACACAGGTGCGGGATCGCCTGTTGCGTAACCTAGGTTCAGCTCAGCAGCAATCCGAAACGGTTTGCACGGCGATTGACCTGGTTAAAGATCAGCCGGCATACACATTGCCATGCCCCCAGAGTGCCGTGACCGAGGTGACCATGTTGCGTGACGATGTGTATGTCCGGCTGCCGCTACGGCAGTTCCACAACGCATCGATTCAGCCCTACCATTATTTTCAGGCAGGCCAGATCGGGATTGTACCGACGCCGGGTGCAGATGTGGCTTATGGCATTAAAGTGTTCCATGTTCCTGTCCTTTACCCGCTAAGACTGGAAGACATGGACAAAGATACCGGATTTGATCCAGATTACGACATGCTCCTGGTTTACGGAGTGCTACGAGAGATCACGAACGGTAATGAGGCGGACGAGTACAACAACAAGTACATGCAGCTATATACAGAGTATCAGTCAGCTTCCAATGGCTATGAACGATATGCCGTAGATGAAAGGTGGTAAAGCATGAGCAGAACCCCGTGGAGAGATACCAGCACCGATATTGCAGGTGGACAACCCCCACAATGGGAGACGCCCCAGGGTGCACAGGTGAAGGCCGATGAAGCACTGAAAGAGTCCAAGGATTATACCGATGAACAGAATGTGAATTTTAATGCCCACATCGAGGATACGACGATTCACGTTACGCCAGCTGATAAAACCAATTGGAACAGCAAGGCTCCTGGCGTTCACACGCATCCGAACGCTACACCAACCACGCCAGGGTTCATGTCTGCTGAGGACAAGACCAAGCTAAACGGTGTGGAGGCAGAGGCGAATAAATATGTTCACCCTGCAACGCATCCACCGGCAATCATTGCCCAGGATACTGAAAACCGATTTGTTTCTGATGCAGAGAAGGCAGGGTGGAGCGGAAAAGCGGAGCCTACTGAAGCGACTACGACCGTCAAAGGTCTGATGTCACCAACAGATAAGCAGAAGCTGAACGGGATCCAGGCCGCAGCTGAGGTCAACCAGAATGCATTTAGCAAGGTGAATGACGTGGAAGCGTCCAGCAAGACTGATACGTTACAACTGACAGGCGGTACCGGGATCACCGTTACAACTGATCCGTCCACTAAACGGGTGATAGTAACATCCACAGGGACCGCCACTCCTGGCGCTCATGCATCATCCCACGTTACTGGTGGATCAGACGTTATCCCTGATGCGGTGACAGGCGGAGCCAGCGGCCTAATGAGCGGTACGGATGCCAAATTTGTCCGTCAGGATGGGGAGAGCAAGACAGGAGCACAGGCCAAGGCAGACGCAGCAGAGTTGGCCGCTAAGAATTACACCGACGGACAGTTAGGCACTCCAACATCAGCAGCTACAGCTAACACTATTGTGAAACGAGATGCCAGCGCCCGCTTTAAGTCAGCGGCTCCGGTAGCGTCAGATGATGTAGCACGTAAGCTTGAAGTTGACTCAGCGATTACGACTGCTGCATCTGACGCAACAAATAAGGCGAATACGGCAGAAGCCAACGCAAAATCCTCAAGTTTACCGCTAGCAGGCGGAACATTAACAGGACCTTTGACGTTGTCTGCTGGCGGGGTTTTCCTGGGATCAGGAGGGCGAGTAAGAGACGAAAATGCAGCGCGAACAATCATACAAGCCCATCAATCCAGATTAGATGTGACTAACCAATCCGCGTCGGCATTTTTGTTGTCATATCAGAATGAAGATTTACTCGTTTACTTAACAGGAGGAGCCGTTGCTAGTATAGCGGCGGTTAAAGCAGCGTCAGATAAAATTAAGTATGGCACAGGAAGTCCCGAAGGAATTGTATCATCTCCGGTCGGGACAATCTATTTGCGATCAGACGGAGGAGCCAGTACAACGTTATATGTGAAACAATCTGGTACTGGAAATACGGGGTGGGTGGCGAAATGATAAAAGAAGTAGTGGTATTGAACGGTGACGTCATCAACATTGGTCCATGGGACTATATGGTTAAGAAGATTGAGATTGAACCAGGGGAATACGATGATGAAGGAAAAGTAATCAAAGCGCCAGTATACGAGGAACAGGTAACTAACCCGCTCCCGTTAGGGGCTGTGATCGAACAGAGGGAGATCGAGGCAACACCGGACGGAGGTCTGATCGTCAAAGGGACAGCGAGACCATCCGAAACAGAACTTCTTGGTGCGGAACTGGCTCAGTTGAAAATTCAGGGCATGCAACAACAGCAAATGATTAGTAGTCTTGGTGCAGAACTAGCTGCAGCAAAACTCGAAATTATCAACCTTAAAGGAGTTGATTCGGCATGACATTCTGGAAATTGGCGTTTCAATGGAAATGGATTACGGCTGAACAGTTGAAAGGTGCAGTGGTTACGGAGTCGAATAAGTTTGGTGAGATCACTCCTGAGGAATATAAAACAATCACGGGGATTGATTTTGCATGAATCTATCTGAAATTATTTCCGAAGCAGACATGCTTGTGCCGAACGAGGTGCCGATTGCCGATAAGGTGTTGTGGCTGAATGCACTGAACCAGGACTTCTTCAACGTCGTGAAAATCCCGAGGATCCTCAAATTTGATTGTGTTGTTGGTCAAGAGGATTACGTTCTGGCGGCGGATGTAAGACAGAAAAATATTGACCTTGTGATGATCGGCATGTTCCCGTACAAGAGCCTAGATCGTGACGCTATCACGCCAGCTCAGAACGCCTATGCTTATGATGATACAGCCAAGACGCTTTCCCTATTCCCTGCACCATACGGGAATCTGAAAGGTTTCCTGCGGTACCGGAGAATGGCCACAACAACGTTTACGGCTTCGGCTCTGGCGGTTTCGCCTGACGCTCCGGAGGAATACCACTGGACGTTTATCCCCGCTCTGGCGTCGATGTTGGCCAACAGTCAGGATGATAGTGTTAAGGCGTCAAACTATGAGAACCAGTATAAGGCTGCTTGGAATGTGGCAGCGCAGAACTATCAGGCAGGTGCATCATAATGAAACCAATCCAATATAAGGCGTCACAAAACCAGCCACTAGACGGGGTTATGTCTCCAATCCCGATTCGGGAGTTTCGTGGCTTAAATACGTTCGACGCATTTTCTATAGATGATACTTTTTTTACCGAGATGAAGAATATGACTCTTGATGATTATCCGGCCATATCCATGCGTCCAGGGTATAGAGTACTTGGGTCGTACGGGTCGAAGGTACTCGGCATGGGCGTCTGGAGAGGGCGTGAGCTTCATGCGGTGTTCAATGATGGGACATGGCGACGTTTGAATGGAACGGTTTGGACAACGCTGGTAAGCGGATTGAACACAACGGCTGAATGGACGTTTACCAACTTCGACGGAAATCTAGGCGGAGTAAACCTCATTGGATCTAACGGAATAGATTCGATGCGGAAGTATAACGGTTCTAATGTGTCGTTATTGAGCGGTGCACCTTCGAACGGTAAATACATCACCACGTACCAGAATCGCCTGTGGTGCGCCGTAGGCAATGAGCTATGGGCTTCTGCACTGGATCAACCAGAGAACTGGAATCAGTTTGTCGGCAATCAGCAGGATAGCTACCGCAGACAGATGGAGTCTACACGAGGTGAGGACATCAATATGCTGTCTGGTAGTCTGACCAAGCTAACGATCGGCATGCCAGGTAGTTTACATGAGCTATATGGCGGCATGCCTGCAGACTTCAACACCCGGCTGATTACGGAGGACATGGGACTTTCCAATAACAAGAGTGCCATGACACAAGAAGGATTCATGCGCTTCATCCATCCAACTGGAATATATGAATACGGTGGCGGAACGTTACCAACCAAGTCGTTTAGCGACCGTATTGGAAAGCGACTGAACGACATCGGGATCGACCCAGTTGCAGGAACAGACGGCCGGAAGTTGTTCTTTAATATACATTCGGATCAAATGTTAGTTTACGATCCGCGCTCTGGCATCGAGTCCTGGTGTGAATGGCGCGGTATTAATGCTGTGCAGTTTGCTGAAATGAATAGCCAGCTCTATATAGGGGACTCATCCGGACAGGTGCTCCAGCTAACAGGCACAGAAGATAACGGGACTCCTATTACTTGGTCTGCTACAACAAAGCCGTTTAACAATGGTTCTATCTCCAAGAAGATGCGCTGGTACAAGCTGTGGGTGGTTGTGGAGTTAAGAGGGATCATGCAGATCCATTTGTCACGCTCGGTATCTGGTGACGAGGATTGGACGCTGGTACAAAACATCGTTGGGTCATCCAAAACGGAAGTACAAAGGATCATCATTCCGGTGCGACAATTCGCGAGGGAGAACTGGATCCGTGTTCGATTCAGCGGTACCGGATATGTACGATTACATGAATTTACGCGGCAGACACGTCAGCTGCCGTTATATTAGGAGGGATTAAGGATGGAAGTTAAAACCAAAGACGATCCGGTGTACCTGGATAAAATGAAAGAGGTATACGATGCTATGCCGCAAATGCCGCACCGATTCTATCGTGTGTATCATATGAAGGATGGGCGCCAGATTACGATGGGTGGAAGTCCACATTTGACTGAAGATGAAGCAATCCAGTTTTTATGGTACTTCCACCCATCGCAAAATCAGGGCGCTGATGACATGGCAGATGTAGACCATGTCATCATTGAGAAACGATATTTACCATACGGCTACTTTGATTAGAACCTAGGCAGGTTTAGCAAATTATTAGCGATGGTACTATCAGGATTGGTTCTTACGTAGGGAACCCCGTCTTGGGTCCGAGCTACTTCAAGGAATGCTTTCTTACCAGCTTCATACGTATAGTATGTATTTGGATTCATCTGGACGTAAAGAACCATTCCTGGTTTGTTAATTTCATTACCAGTTTCCATTTTGAAATCGGTAATGTGTTGTTCTGCGGTACCTGGGTAGGCTACCCTAACGGCTATTATACGACTACCTTCCATATTATCTCACCCTCCTTTCTGTACTCCGGTATTCGACAGGAGGAAATAAATTCCTACTTGACGGAGGTGTTATGTATGTCTCAATGGAGTGATGCACCACGAATAGCTGCACCACCCAATACGAAAGATCTTTCTGTGATGGCAGCCTATATTAAGGACCTAGCCAACACCGTAGCCAAGATGGCCAAGGAACTGGAGTTTATCTTGAACGGTAACGTAGCCTTCGACAATATCCGAGTCGATGGTATCGAAGCCCGTAACATCAAGGCCGAAGCAATCACAACTGAGAAGCTGCAAGCTGGGTCAATCACGACAGAGAAAATCCAAGCGGGTGCAGTAGTTGCAGACAAGATCGATGTCGGTGAGCTCTCCGCGATCAGCGCAAACCTGGGGCATATCGTTGCTGGTTTGATCGAATCGATTGAGATCTATGGCTCCTACATCGCTACCCGGCGTAATGCGTACCCGCGCTGCGAGATGAGCGCTACGGGGAATGTGTTCGGGGCATACCAGAACGCGAACAACCATATCGCAATTGAACCGAATTATGGAGGTTCTCCAGCGGTTGCGTTTACGGTTACAGGCACATATCGTGGTAGGCTTCATAACCTCCTAGGCTATCCCATATTAGAAGGAGCAAACTCTCTAGGGCTACAAGCTGGGAGTACTATCCATGTATTTGCTCCGCAAATGAGGTTTTCTTCTTGGGATGTGTTGTATGCTGACAATCCTGGGCGGACGCTTGGCGATGAATTGAGAGAAGCCTTTGATAGAATCGAAGCGCTTGAAGATAGATGATACGATTTGGAGCAATTTGGATATCTTACTGCGGAAGCTGTGTTATATTGGTGGAAAATGGTATAAGGGAGATTCGAAATGAAAAAGTATATTGCTGGCTTCCTTGCTGGTGCAGTATTCGTCCTTTCCGCCTCAGCTTTCGCTGATGATATTAAATCTTTAGTAGGCAAAAAGATTCAGGGAGAAGCAGTCGTGGAATTGAACGGACAGGCTTTGGATACTGCTATTATCATTGATGGCAAAAGCTATGCACCTGTTCGTGTAATCGGAGAGGCTGCTGGCTACGATGTGAGCATGCAGGACAAAAGGATCGTCCTGAACGAAAAGTCATCCCCGACTGCGACAATTCCGGGAAAGGGGCAAAGCGTGAAGGATCAAGTTGCAAAACTGAATGAACGGATAGCTAATCAGAAAGAACGCATTGCTGAAACCGAGTTGATGTTAAAGGGAATGGTAGAAGAAACTGAGAAGCCTGGTTATGTTGATAAGGGCGAAAAGGTATTTATTAAAAATTACAAAGACAGATTAACAGAACAACAGACCGTACTCGCGGATCTTGAATCCCAACTGTCTGCACTGGCGAAATAAGATGAAGCGCATCTTTGGTATTTTAGCCTCAACCTTAATTTTACTATTTGTTTTCAGTTTACTGATATATCCGACTTCATATAAATACTATGAATTCACAAATGCGAGTGGTACAAAGTTTCCTATAAAGGAGAACAGATTTACCGGAGAGATTCTCATCTTTAATGCTCATTCTGGTCAATGGGTCGAGAAATTGAATAATGATTAGTACATTTGAAAGGCTCTCATCCGAGAGTCTTTTTATTTTGCAACAAGGAGGTGCGCAATGGTCTATGTAACAACTGGAACAGTGGTAGAAAAGAAAGATCCGATCACCAACAAAACTCCTACGGTAACTGGCGCGGCTAATTCGCCAACACTCGGTAACGGCGGGATTAACTACGCATCCGCAAATGTACCAGGGCGCCAAAGCATTGTGTCCAACCAGGCGCAGATCAAGAACGATGATGCGTATCGGCAAAGTGAAATTGCCCGGACACTAGCCACGATCACGAACCGGCAGAACCAGGGTTTGGATATTTCGGCACAACAGAAGTATCTGAACACAAACTTGGGCTATCAAGCCCCGATGGCTCAGGCGGCCTCCAACGTACAGGCAGCGCCTGCAGCACAGAATAACTTTGCGATACCAGGTAGTCGCACAGAGGCAACACTGGGCCGAATCGATGATTTCATTAATAAACAGTCCGGATTCCAGTTCACGAAGCCGGACGCGTTTGTCTATGATCAGAACACTGATCCAGCGTATCAGGCTCAACTCGCAGAAGCCAAACGGAATGTGGCCACACAGCAAGCAGATACGAATGCGGGCTTACGTGCGACGGGTCAAGGTAAGTCCTCCTGGAGTGAAACGGTGGCCAATCAGATCGGAACGAATGCTATGGAGAGTATCGCTAACAACCTGGTTCCTCAGCTCATGGCGCAAGCGTATCAGCGTTACAGTGATGATGCTAATCGGGATCTGCAGGTTCAGCAAATGAACTATGGAGTTGGCCAGGATGCAATTGGGAACCTCGGCAATCTCTACGGCCTGCAGAACCAGGAGTACTTCCAGAATCCGTTGCAGGAGGCACAGGTTACGGGCAATTACCTTCCTACAGAAGCGCGGGACGCAATCAATAACTTACTTAGCCTGAAGCAACAGGCTGAAACAAAAGGCATCACGGCAGAGGATCGGGCAACACTCAGTAAGCAAGCGGACTTCATTCGTAGCCAGCTGACGTCCATGGGCATCGATGCCAGTCAGTACGGAGCTAATGTCAGCAGCGCAAATGCTGCTAAGGTTAACCCTGGTATTCGGACACTCGCAGGCCAGCAGATAGATCTGGGCAATAAACAGGCGAATCTGGCAGCAGCGGGCATGTATATGGATGCATCCGGCAAGCTGATCACACCTCAGTCAGATTGGGGCGGTCTGGTACGTCAGGCAGCGAATCCGAACGGCCAACTTACACTCGCTGGGCAAAATCAAGCATTCAATCAGCAACAGGTTGGTATTGACAATCAATTCCGAGCAGACCAGTTTGCGTACCAGAAAGCGCGAGATGCTGTTGCAGATAGCCAATGGTCGGCACAGTTTGAGCAGAACGCTACTCAGTTTGGTCTCAATTATGCGCTCCAGCAGTTGCAACAACAGGATGACAGTGCATATCGGAATGCCATGCTGGCCATTAGCAACGATGAAAATTCCCGCGCATGGCTTGGTCTGCAGAACGCACCCGCAGCTGAGTATAGCGGTATGACACCTGGACAGGTATTGAGCGCGTTGCAGTCGCAATACATTGACCCAACAACTGAGAAATATGCCCCACCTAAAGATTCAGCAACTAAAGAACGGCTTTATCAGCAGATCGCAAGCTATGGCCTACCAATTGGCCAAGACGACCAAGTCATGTTGTCCATGGGTCTAACGCAGAAGGAGATCCAGGAGTTTGACAAAAAATACGGTAACAACCCGGGAAACTGACTAGCTCTGGATCCGCCACCGGAGCTTCAGCAGCAGCTTTAGGAGCATTGTCCTCCAAATATGAATCAAGTGGTAACACTGGCACGGTTGCCCGTACAAGCGGTGACATTGGCGGAGCCAGTTATGGGATATATCAATTTACAACCAACCAGGGATCAGCAAAAGGCTTTGTCCAGTCCCTGAAAAATACGGACCCATCTGCTTATAAAACCCTAGTCTCCCACCCCGTTGGAAGTTTAGCGTTTGATAATGCATGGAAACAGGTTGCTGCATCAAATAAGAACTTTGGTCAATATCAGCATGACTACGCTAAAAAGGTGTTCTACGATCCTGTAGCCAAGTCCGTCCTGAAAAGTACAGGATTGGACGTTAACAAAAGGTCTCCAGCTGTTCAAGCTGCGCTTTGGTCTACCTCTGTACAGCATGGAGCCGGGGGAGCTGCCAAGGTCGTGAAGAATGCTGGCATCACACCTATGATGTCTGATAAACAAATTCTCGAACGATTGTATGCAGAGCGCGGAGCAAATAACGGCGCCAAATACTTCAAGTCGTCTTCAGCTAAAGTGCAATCAGCGGTAGCAAATCGATTTAAGAAAGAGCTTCAGGACGCACTTAGCATGCTATAGGAGGAAAAAGCGTATGGCGACAAGGCTTGAACAGTTTTCAGAAGAACAGCGCAAGAAGGCGATGGAGATACGTGAATCTGCGCTGAATGGTACTCTTAATTTACAGCAACCGAAAACGCCTATTAATCCGCGTACACAGGCGGTACAGAACTATATTGCAAATCAAAAGTCGATGAATGAGCTGAAATCAGCCTTGCCGCCTGCGCTGACTCAGCCTGGATCTGACATCTATATGAATTCAACCCTGGGTAGATCTATGGCCGGAGATCCGCAAGCAATTCAGTCATATAAACAAGCTACCGGATTTGACCTAACACCAGCACCGCCTCAGCCGAGTCAATACGAGATAAACAAACAGAAAATAGCTGACAGTGCTGCTAAGAGCAAATTTGCTGACTTTGTTTCGCCATTTTCCAATTTGATGAACGATCTGACCTACGGTAACCCCGTAGGTTCTTTTGTCACGCGTGCGGTAGGTACAGGAGGCGGTATGCTTCTCGGCGGCCCGTCCATGGCTCCCGGTTCGACAGGTAATGCCACCGCGGACAGAGTGGCCGACATAACAGGTATTGCTGGTGGGATCCTGGGTGCCGGGTTTAACCCTGCAGGAGGGGGCAACCTCATCACCGCTCCGTGGAAAGCGGCAAATGGTGTGATGGCTACCCGTGCCGGGAACAGTCTGACGAATTTAGTTGGCGGCGGCATTAACAAGATCCTTCCACGCTTGAGTCCAACGACAGCAGGAAGGGTAGCTGAGACGGCTATTCGTGGTGCAGCTACAGGAGCGATCAGTAATACCAATATGGGACTGATTCAGGGGCAGCATAGCAATAGCGATATTCTGAAAAATGCCTCATTGGGCGCTGGCCTAGGGGCAGGTGGTGACCTGCTGATTGCCGGAGCTGGTGCAGGGATTCGGTCTTTGCTGGCCAAGTCCAAGGGAGCAGGGGCGGCTCTACCAGACACGCTGCCTCCAACGGTTAGCCAAGCTGCGGACATAACCAATCCGACTGCAAACCCTGCGCAAAGATTGCCTGAAACAGTGCCAGCACAAACTGACGTTTCACCGACTCCAACCGTGCGGCCACAATCGGATGTCCCTGATGCGGTGATACCTCAGCAGCAGACCTTGAGTCAGGTGGACATGGCAACGAATACCAGCCCGAGCTCGCAAGTGGCTAACCCTAGAACTGAAGCTGTCCGGAAATATCAAGCAGAACAGTCCATCCCATCGGCACCTAAACCTGCTTCAGATGATTTTCTGTTCAGTCGTCCAGGTAGACCGGTCCAGGCCGCTGAGCAAGCACCAAAGCTTTCTACACGCGTGGAACAGGAAGCCGCCCAGGTTGTGGACACCGTTCAGAACTCTCGTGTTCGGGATCGGGTGTATGATTTCTTGGACTCGGCTGAGCAGGCTGCTCGTGAACGCATTGCAAAGCGGCGGGGGAATATCAACTCTAACCCGTTACCTGAGTGGGGCGACTACGCGATTATCGGAGCAGCCAAACTGGGTAAAGGGACGATTAAGTTCTCAGACTGGACGGAGGAAATGGTTCAGGAGCTTGGTGAACAATTCCGCCCGAGCGCTGAGAAAGTATATCAAATGGCGAAAGAAGAGCTGCGCAAACAGGAGAGACTGGCCACGAAGGAAGGTCAGGCTACCAAGGCGTTTAACGAGAGCGGCGCAGGTACAGCTGAAACGTTTGCCGACAAAGTGCGCAGAGGCAGCGTTAAGAAATCGACAACTTCATTTGAGAAGAAATGGGAGCGTGTACGGACGCAGTTCGTTGATGAAGTGGCCGCGCTAGAAGGATTGGAAAAACGGGTAACCGGAAAAGTGGCCAGCGCAGAGAACAGCATTTATAAGATGGCCAGACTTTTCAAAGGAACGCCAGAGAAAGCGAACCAGGTGGTCAAGGAGCGTTTGGCTCCTCTGATTAATCAAATCGAAGATGCCGGTTATTCAGCCGACGAGCTGGGGAACTATGCAGTTGCTGTACACGCTCGGGATATTAATGCTGCAGGGATTAAATCGGGATTCACCAATGCGGAGATCGATGCGATTATCCAGAAATATGGCAACACCGAATTGGAAGCAGCAAGGCAAGGTTTGGTGCAGCTCAACCGAGATATGATGAAAGAGTTAGTGGAAAACGGCGTAGTCAGCCAGGAACTATCCGATGTGCTTGCTGATCGGTGGCAGAACTACATCCCGATGTTTCGTGCGTTTGAAGATTCCGCGGAAGGATTTGGCGGTAGTGTCTCCCAAGCACTCGCAAACGTAGCCAGTCCGATCAAGGCTTTGAAGGGATCCGAGCGTAAAGTGGATGATCCGCTAATCAATATGGTGCGGAATATCTTCCAGTCTACGAACGCAGCTGAGCGGAATAAAGTGGCCACGCAGCTGAAACGCCTTGCTGACATCGATGTGGAGGAAAACTTCATTCGTAAACTTGGTCCGGACGAGCAAGTGGGACGGAAGAATGTGGTCAATGTCCGGGTGAACGGTGACAACGTTAAATATGAAGTGGAGCCAGAGGTATACCGTGCCATGCTGAATCTGGACCAGGAATCCTCCAACATGCTCATTAATATTCTGTCCAAGCCTGCCTCCTTGCTTCGTGCAGGTGCAACCTTGACTCCTGAATTTTCACTGCGGAACCCGATGCGGGATATTCTTCAGGCTTATGTGACCAGTAACAGCAAGTTTAATCCGATCACGGACTTCACTGTGGGGCTCATCCAGTCCATTAAGAAAGGTCCACTGTACCAGGAGTGGATTGAAAATCTAGGCTCTTACGGTAACGTTCTATCCATGGACCGTGAGGTGCACAAGAAGGCTCTGGAAAGCGTCTTACGAGAGAAGCCAGGCAAGAAATTCGTGAATATCATTACAGGTAAATCGTTCATCAACGTTCTTCGTGCCATCACAGATACCACAGAGTCCGCAACCAAAGTGGGTGAATATCGGGCGGCATTGCGTCAGGGCGTCAGTAAACAGGAAGCAGCCTATCGATCACGGGACCTGATGGACTTTGCCCGTGCTGGTTTAAGTGTTCGCCAGGCGAACAAGATTATTGCGTTCCTCAATGCAAATATTCAGGGTAAGAGTAAGCTGATCCGGTCGATCAGGGATAACCCGGTAGGCACAACAACCCGGATGTTTGCAGCAGCTACACTGCCCACGCTGGCTATCATTGCGGCCAACCGGCAATTTGCCAATGAGACTCAGAAGCAGACCATTGCGGACGCTCCGGATTGGATGCGCGATACCTTTTGGCTGATGGCGATTCCTGGTACCGATATGGTAGCGCGGATCCCGAAGCCCTTTGATATCGCACCGATCTTTGCGAATCTTCCGGAACGAGCTGCACAGTTTGTCCTGGATAAGGATCCGGATGCGTTCGACGGTTTCATGCGCCGTACCATGAGTGATGCCGCGCTGCCCGTGCAGATCACAGGTCTCTGGCCTTTCATTGAGGGGATGGCCAATTACTCATTCTTCCGTGAAGGTGCGATCATCCCGCAGCGTGAACAAGGACTGGAGTATAAAGATCAATATGATCCAACCCGGACGACTGAGGTGGCCAAGCTGCTGGCTGGGATTATGTCCAAAGCGACAGGCGAAAAAGGGATGCTAAAGAACTTTAGTTCGCCGCGGATCATGGATAACACCATTCAGGGCTTGACGGCCGGACTCGGTACCTACGCCACATCAGCAATGGACTCCATTCTGAAAGGGATAGGTGCAGTAGACCGGCCCGCGAGTCCAGAGAAGCGCCTGGAGCAGAAGCCTTTCTTCAAGGCGTTCCTCGTGGATCCACTTCAGTCCACGAAGGGTACAGACAAGCTGTATACCCGCAAGACGGAATTGTCCAACGAGAAGGATTCAGCGAAATTAAACGGTGTTCCGTTTGATAAGTCCAAAGCACTTGAGTTGAAGGTACTGGACAGGGCAACCGATAAAATGAGCAAGATCAATAAGCAGATCCGTACGATAGAGGGCGATGCGAGTTTATCGGCCAAACAGAAGCGCGATCAGATTGAGCCGCTGCTTGCCCAGAGAAATGAGATTTCGAGAGAGGCTATGAAGCTTCAAAAATAGACCAACACGCTCATCTCCTGGGCGTGTTTTTTCATAGAGAAGGGGGAAATCAGATGGATTCTAATCCAGGAGGTGTGAAGGACATGCAGGTGCAGTTTCAGGAAAATATGAACACACTCGTCACTCTGCAGTTGCAGCTGGTCAGGATTGAAGAGGGGATCAAGCCGCTGGCCGCATTGGTACCAGCTGTTGCCGAGGTAAGAGACGTTTCCAAAGAGGCATTACAGACGGCTCAGCAGACGGCCACAAAACTTGTGGAGCTGGAAGCGGAATTGAAGAAGACAGCGGACGTTGCACATGACGCGAAACGCAATGCTGAAGAAGCATTGTCTAGGTTGGATAAGCATGATGAGGATCAGAAATGGCTGAAACGCACGGTATATGGATCTGCGTTAACTGGATTGACTGGACTACTTATTGCGGCTGTATGGGCCGGAATCAAATTAGGGGGTATGTAATTGTGAATAAGAATTGGTGGCAAGCAGCAGGAGTCAGAGCTATTAAAACAGGGGCCCAGGTGGCAATTGGTGTTATTGGTGCAACTACTCTATATTCTGAGGTCGATTGGCGTGTAGTGGGCGGTACGGTTGTTTTATCAGTAATCACTAGTTTGCTCACCAGTTTGGCAGGATTGCCAGAAGTAAGTAAAGGGGATGATGCAGATGCAAGCGCGTAAAACAGGCAATGCTCAGGGGATTGACGTATCCCATCACAACGGTAATATCGATTTTAAAAAGGTGGCTGCTGATGGAATTTCGTTCGTCTTCATCAAAGCCACACAGGGTAAGTCCTTCCGGTCCTCAAAGTTTCTACAGTTTGTCCGAGACGCCAAAGCAGCTGGTCTTCTGATCGGTGTATACCATTACGTGGATGACTCTGCTGGCAGCGTTGAAGCAGCCAAGGCGGAAGCACAGAATTTCTACAGGGCTATCCAGGATGCTGGCGGGATTGGCACATTTGACTTGCCTCCCGTCATGGATTATGAGTCCAACAAAAACGGTCATAGCAAAGCAACGATTACGGCTGTAGCCACAACGTTTCTTTCGGAGATCCACAAGCTGACCGGAATTAAACCGCTGGTGTATACATACCCGGCGTTCATCGGCAATTTTAGCGGCCTGAGCGGATACCCGTTGTGGATTGCCCGATACAGCAGCCAAACGCCTGCTGATGCATCCGGCTGGACACGATGGGACTTCTGGCAGTACAGCGATGGGACGGCTGGTGGATATCTGCCACGGGGTAACCGGAAGGTTGATGGGATCAGCGGTAATGTAGATCTGAATGAGTTTGACGGAACGGTTGCAGAACTGAAAGCCAAATACAGCAAAACGGTAAAGGAGGACAAGCCAGTGACACAGGAAAGAGACATTAACGTGCCAAGTAAGTGGGCGGAGACAGTCTGGAAGGAAGTAACGGAGAAGGGTTTCTTCGATGGTACGCGTCCAGGGGCGAACGTTACTCGTGAGGAGCTTGGAGCCGTGGTTAGCCGGATGTTGCGCTATGTTGACTAAAAAGTATAATTATGGTAAATTTAAATTGAATCCGAAAGAATCGGTAAAAGGGCACTGCTGGCATTTCGCCGGTAGTGCCCTTTTTTTGTACAATTCAATTTAGGAGTATTTGATGTCAAATATTCCTGCGGGAACATTGCAGTTAACAGAAAACTTTATTGCTTTATAATCCCCCGGTACTACATCAATTGGCGAAAGTGGCATTGGAAGGCCAGGGCCAATAGGTTGGGGGCTTAGTGAGCCTATGTTTCCCCAAGTTCCGTCATTCATTTGACCTTCAATCGTAGATGATAAAATACCAGGGACACCAACTAAAGTTGCGGTTTGGAAATAAAGCTTCTGAACTGTAATTGTATACGGGAAATCTAAATATAGGTCACACAAAGGACCAGGCATAACCCATGGAGATGCTGGGTTTTGATCAATAGCATTGGGGGCTGTAACAGTTGGTGGTGTAGAGGTTGTTCCAGTATTTACAGGGAATCTGCTTGGGTTGAGTAATGCAACATTCTCGGTAAAACTTCCATTAAATACTTTGGTGAAGTCAGGTGTCGTACTTGTGTATCTCTGCATTGAAAATCCTCCATTATTTTTTATTTAATTTACGATATTAAGTTTGCTCAACCTATCCCAAACGTATCCTTGCAAATATTGTTACCTTAATCATAGATCATGGAGTTATATATTAATTTAAAAATTGTATCTTTTGAAAAGATCAAAAAAAAGTAAAACCAGAAGAGCCCTGCCGACCATTAAAGGTTAACAGGGTTCTTCTGGTTTTACTTACTTAATTTGAATAGGCAGTATTGATTCAACGAAACACTTTCAGCAGCTGCGCGTTCCACCAAATGCCGGTGCAGACTCCGAGGTACCCGAAGATTAAACTTCCCACTGTACTCATCCTCACCGATCGGCTCAGAAATGTCGTCGCCATATTCCAACTTTACCGCCAGGTGTCCCTCCATAGCTTCCCGAACACTCTCGTATGCTTCAGCAAAGGTATTCCCATTGCTCTGGCACCCATCTAATTCCGCAACAGTTGCGAAGAAATAGTCACCGCTCTCGTCCTTCACGGGTCTGATTTGTATCGTATACGGGAGGGCCATGTAGTACGCTAAATCCTTCTTTTGGCTATGATTTGCCATTAATAATCGGCTAGGATATGATGAGAATTAAGGAAAGGGGAGGTGCTACTCCCCGATCCGGTCCAGTACGTCTTTGACGTATGCCGCCTTTAGTGGTTGCTCCTTTTTGATAGTTATCAAGTCTCCTGCTTGGTTTCGGAAATGGAAGTGCGAGCCGTTGCTTCTCACTAACCCATAACCGTGATGCCGGAGTACCTTGGCAACTTCATCATATTGGATTCCACTGGGGCGGTCTTTCATTTTTTGGACCAATTTTTCTATCCTAGCCATGTCTCACCTCCTACATATATAGTACCATATATAGTACTAATTAATCAAGTCTTATTATGGAATATTTTTCTGTTGTATAAAGAACATATGTTCGCATATAATATCTACTGAGGTGATTATATGCTGACGGATTATCAACGCAAGGTGCTTCGGATTCTATACAACTATAAAAGTGGACGTCGACGAATGCCCACAGTTCATGAATTGACGGTCAAAACGGGTAAGGGCAAGTCCGATGTTATGGCTGCTCTGAACGGTCTAATTAAAGCGGAGTACATACATTGGGAAGACAAGTCGGATACAGCTAACATAGTGATCCTGGAGGGCTGGGAGCGGGATTCTGAGAAGCCGAAGGTTCTCAATACAGCTCCATCAGCTAACCCCAACAATACGGATTACTGGACCCAGTATTAAGGAGGGATGAAATGTGGCAAGCAAATTAACGGATAATGGCGTTTTCGAAGGATCTCGTATAATCCTTCCAGAACATCGAGAAGCGTATCTGATAGCTATGAGTGAACAGGAGAGACGAGGCAAGCCGGTTCTGGATGAACAGGAGATGCAACTCATTGAGGGAGCGATCCTCGAATCATATCAGGAGTGCTGCTCTGTTGCTCTGACGGTTTTTAATCCTTTTGATGACGAGGAGATAAGAGGCGTCGTCGCTGCGATTGATAAGCCAAGCAGAAGAATCAAGCTTGTCAGAGGCGAAGAGGATTACAGCTGGATCAGGATTGAAGAGATTACTGCTGCTTCTATATGAAGTTAAAATCCGTTAGGGAAAATACCTGGCGGATTTTTTTTCTTCTATATAATAAGGGGCAATCATGGGGCAGTTAATCGTGTATTCAAAGATTGTACACGCTGCTCATGACCACCCCTTATATTTAAAAATGTTCTATCATCAATCTTTTGACTGAAACTGACTACTGCGGAATAGGGTGAGAATCAGCCTTCCAAGCTAATAGCGTGGGTTCGATTCCCATCACCCGCTTTATAGAACTGAAAAAAAGAGCAGGATATCGAAAAGATAACCTGCTCTTTTTTGTGTTATGCAATCTCAAAGCTGCTCTAATTAGTGTGAAGTTTTACATTTGAAATTGTAGTGAGGAACGTTATACTTAATGAGAATCTTTTAGTGTAACGTTTGTTAACCTACCAAAATGAAAAAGATTTAAACAAGAGCATGTCAAGCTAGATAGTATTTTTTGATTTCAGAAGAAAATTACATCAAGGCCTCATACGGATATCGACCAGTCTATGAGCTGTTCAGTAATGAGGAATTAATAGAATAGGGTCATTTCTTCTCCATTAATGAGAATACATCTGGAAAAGGATGATGAAAGTATGGCAGTGAACCCGTTTAAAAAAAGTGAAGGTAAAGCACAGATTTACGCATCCTATCAGAGACTGCTCGACCAGTGGGGAATACCTGTTCAAGAAGAGGATGTCGGTACGGCATATGGTTCAACACACCTCATTATTGCGGGAGAATCCACCAATCCTCCTTTGATGCTGTTTCATGGAGTAGGGGATAACTCTGCGTTAATGTGGATTTATAATATCTCTGATTTGTCAAAGCACTTTTATGTTATTGCTGTTGATACGATAGGGGGACCCGGTAAAAGCGAACCGAATAACAATTATAACAAAAGTTTTGACCAGGCCCTATGGATCGACCAAGTACTTCAGCACCTAAGGTTGGACACAATCAATATCGCGGGGGTCTCCAATGGTGCCTATTTGGCAAGTTATTACACCATCAAAAATCCTGCTAAGGTCAATAAGATGGTAGGGCTGGCTGGTGGAGTCAAGGTGAATATGATTAAGATGATGATGCTTTTTCTACCAGAAGCATTGCTTCCATCATCCGAGAAAACAACAAGAAAATTACTCAGAAAGTTATGTGCGCCCAATACTTCATTTGTATTTGAAAATAATAAAGAAATTATGTCTCATTGGACTTTTTTGCTGAAATATTTTAACAACAGGTCTATGATGTTTCATAGATATAGAAAATTTACTGTGAATGAACTTTCGATTTTAAAAAAGAAGGCAATTTATTTTATAGGTGAGCATGATCGTTTGAGCAATTACCCTGCAGCTATTGATGCGTTAGATAGGAACCAGATTTCTTATAAGATAATCGCAAATGCAGGACATGGTATAAATCATGAACAGGCAAGTCGTATAAATCAAGAAATCATTAATTATGTTTTAAAAATTAATATTTAATACCTCAAAATAACTGAACTGTATCATCGCTGTTTAGAGATGTTATGTAGCTTCAGTTGGCCATATTTGAACAGGATTCAGTGCTTCTTCGGGCAACGTCTTTTTCAGAGTTATTGACATAGAGAGCTGGTGCGGCTGACATTTCTCGTATGAGGAATGTCAGCTTTTTTTGCTCGTTCGCGTACTCATTCATTGGCGTAACCTCGTCGTTTTGTGCTGCATGACAAGTTTTGAAGTAAAAATGGAGACTACTACTTTATAGACAGTGAAGTATTGAACCTCAGATATGAATACTATTTAATCTATATAAAACGCTTACAAAAATATCTTGCCTAAACGCTCAGCCTGTAATACTATATCAATTAAGCGCTTAACCTTTAGGGGTAAGGCGCTTAAACTTAACTTAGATTAAGCGCTTAACCCGTAAAGGGAAGGGAGATGATCATTTCATGGCAACCATTAGATTGACGATGGCTCAGGCGTTGCTGCGATACCTGGATCAGCAATATATTTCGGTTGATGGGGTAGAAACCAAATTTGTGAAGGGTGTCATCGGCATCTTTGGACATGGCAACGTAACTGGTATTGGAGAGGCACTGGAGCGCAGTCCGGGAAGTCTGACGTATATGCAGGGTAAAAATGAACAGGGCATGGTACATACAGCCGCTGCTTATGCCAAGCAGAAGAACCGAAGACAGATTTATGCGTGTACGACATCCATTGGCCCAGGTGCACTGAACATGATTACCGCAGCGGCAACCGCGACGGTCAATCGGATTCCCGTTTTACTGCTTCCGGGTGACAACTTTGCCACGCGTGAGCCAGATCCCGTGCTGCAGCAGCTGGAGGTAAGCAGCGATTATACGATATCAGCTACTGATCCGTTCAAAGCGGTCAGCAAATACTGGGATCGCATCGTGCGTCCCGAACAGCTGATGATTGCTGCCACGCAGGCGATGCGCGTGCTGATGGACCCGGCAGAGACGGGCGCGGTAACACTAGCGCTGCCGCAGGATGTGCAGGCAGAGGCGTACGATTACCCTGAATCGTTCTTCGCCCGCAAGGTGCATTACCTGGACCGTCGTCCCCCGGTCCAGGCAGCAATTGAACGGGCAGCGCAGCAGATTGCCCGTGGCAGGAAGCCGCTGATCATAGCCGGCGGCGGTGTGTTGTATGCCGAGGCATCCGCGCAGCTGGCTGAATTTGCCGAGGTATTTGGCATTCCGGTCGCCGAGACGCAGGCGGGCAAGAGTGCCTTACCTTGGGACCACCCACTTAATGTGGGGGCCATCGGTGTTACTGGCTCACTGGCTGCCAACAGGCTTGCCAGGGAAGCGGATGTTGTAATTGGCGTCGGCACCCGGTTTTCGGATTTTACGACGGCGTCCCGGTCTGCTTTTCAACATCCCGAAGCGACTTTCATCAATATAAACCTGAACGGCATGGATGCTGCCAAGCTGGGTGGGGAAGCGATTTTGGCTGATGCACAGGAAGGTTTGCAAGCTTTGCAAACGGCTTTACAGGGACGGCATTATCACAGTGAATATGGAACATCCGAGATCGCCGAACTGCGGGATGAATGGAACAACGAAGTGGATCGGCTGTATGGACTGCAACACGAGGCTGGGCTGGCCCAGACCACTGCGGTCGGTGTCATTAATCGGACCATTGATCCTTCCTCTGTCATCGTGTGTGCTGCGGGAAGTTTACCCGGAGATTTGCACCGTCTGTGGCGTGCATCTGCACCAAAAACATACCACATGGAGTACGGCTTCTCCTGTATGGGGTATGAGGTGAGCGGGGCATTCGGAGCAGCCCTTGCTGAGCCGGATCGTGAAGTGTATGCCATGGTGGGTGACGGCAGTTACCTGATGCTGCATTCTGAACTGGTGACAAGCTTGCAGGAACAGAAGAAGATGACCATTTTACTATTCAACAACAACGGATTCCAGTGTATTCACAATTTGCAGCGGGAGCACGGAAGTGACGGGTTCGGCAATGAGTTTCGCTATCGGGAATCGGAGAGCGGGCGACTGACTGGGGATTACATGCCTATGGATTTTGCAGCACATGCCCGCAGCCTTGGAGCCAAAGCCTATACGGCAGAGACGAGTGAACAATTGGAGCAGGCGCTAAGGGATGCACGGAATGAGACCGTAACTACATTGATTGAAATTCCGGTCGTGCCTGGAACCAATGCAGGCGGATATGAGTCCTGGTGGAATGTTGGCGTGCCAGAAGTATCCAACGAGGAAAAGGTAGTAACGGCTCACCTCGCGATGCAGGCAAACCGGGCCAAAGCTAAACTCATTTAAGTGAGCATGCGCATCAATCCAAAGAGTATACTTCTATCCAGAAAAAAGTAGATGCAGATCCGATTGATTCCCATCGTCCATACGTTATATGGAGCAATGGATCAGGGTGCTTTTTCCTCTAAATATATTGAACCTAATAGTAATGTCTAATCGAATGATGCAAAATGCATCTATTATCACGGTGCAATGAAGTAGCGAAAATGTTGAACCACAAAAGGAGACGTGGAGCCATGAACAAGCTGCCATTTCAGCTCGGAATTCATCCGATCAACTGGGTTGGAGAGGATGTAAAGGAGCATGGGGATGCAACAACGTGTGAACAAATTCTGGATGACATCCAGCGACTTGGCCTGACAGGTACGGAGATGGGACGCAAATATCCCACGGATCCAGACACATTGAGAGAGGAATTAGGCAAACGCAACATACGCCTTGTTTCCCAGTGGAAATCGGTATTGTTCTCCGATCCGGCGTATCGTCAGTCTGAGCTGGAAAGCTATCGCAGACACGCTGAGTTTCTGCAATCGATGGGAAGCACGGTGATTAGCACAGCGGAAGTAGGGGGTTCGCTGCATTTTGATCCTAGGCGGTCACCACATGAAAAAGAAGTGCTGAGACTCGGTGAATCGGAATGGCACATCCTTGCTGAGGGGCTGAACGAAGCAGGTGCCATCGCCCGTGGGCACGGGTTGAAGCTGACGTATCATCACCATGGCGGCACTGTTGTTGAACAGCCTGATGAGATCGATAAATTGATGGAACTGACAGACCCATCTCTTGTTTATTTGCTCTATGACACAGGCCATGCCTACTATGGTGGAGCGGACCCGTTAGCTCTCCTGCGCAAGCATTATGACCGGATTGCCTATATTCATCTGAAGGATATCCGGCCTCAAGTGCTGGACGAAGCACGGGCGGAACAGTCCGATTTTGTAGGGTGCATTCGTAAAGGGGTATTCACGGTTCCCGGAGATGGTTGTATTGATTTTGCTCCCATTCTGCAGGAATTGATCACTCGAGGATATGACGGCTGGGCGATGCTTGAAGGGGAACAGGATCCTGCAATTCATAATCCGTATGATTATGCGCGGCGATCCTTGAAATACATGGAGTCCTTATACCAGCAAAGCTGAAAAAGCATGGCAACGGCGAGATAACCATACCATGGGGTAAACCGGATGATGAATATATGAGTTTGATTGATGTATGAGTTGCGGATACCCCATGAGTTACCATTTCACATATTTGGATCTAACAAAGGAACGGGAACAAAACAAAACTTGAATATTTATACCTGCAATTCTCAATAAAATTTGATATGAATCTCCAAAATCCCATCACAGAAAGGGGTTCAACTACAATGACTTACGTATCCTTTCCTGCTTCTAGGAAGGTGGATTTCACCGCAATTGGGCGTCTGTGCATCGACTTGAATGCCAATGAGATCAATCGCCCGATGGAAGAGACGATGACCTTTACGAAATATGTGGGCGGCTCTCCGGCCAATATTACAATTGGCATGTCCAGGCTCGGGATGGAAACGGCGTTTATCGGCAAAATCGCGAACGACCAGATGGGCAGGTTCATCAACAGTTATCTGGAGCGGAACGGGATTGATACGTCAAATGTCGTAACGGACGATACCGGAGCGGTGACAGGGCTTGCTTTTACCGAGATCAAAAGTCCAACCGACTGCAGCATTCTGATGTATCGCGACAATGTAGCTGATCTGCTATTGCAGTCGAGAGAGGTGCAGGAACAGCTGATTTCCGACTCCAAAATGCTGCTGATCTCAGGCACAGCCCTCGCCCAAAGTCCCTCGCGTGAAGCGGTATTCCAGGCCCTGACATATGCGAAAAAGCATGGCACAGTCATTGTGTTTGATTTGGACTATCGTCCTTACACATGGACATCAGCCGAAGAGACGGCGGTCTATTATAACCTCGCGGCTGAGAAGTGCGATATCATCCTGGGCACTCGTGAAGAGTTCGACATGATGGAGACGTTTGACCATAATCCAGATCATAGCGATCAGGTGACCGCACAGAAATGGTTCGACTTTTCAGCTAAAATTGTCGTCATCAAACATGGCAAGGAAGGCTCCATTGCCTATACAGGTGAAGGGCTATCTCATCAAGCCGACAGCTACCCAGCGCGTGTGGTGAAGACCTTTGGAGCAGGTGATTCCTACGCGGCGGGATTTCTGTATGGATTGATGCAGGGCTGGACGATTGAACGCAGCATGGCGTTTGGCAGTGCGGCAGCAAGTATCGTCATCTCCAGCCATAGCTGCTCGGATGCGATGCCAACGGTGGAACAAGTGAATGACTATATCGAACGCTGCAATCGGGGCGAAATTACGGTGTCTTGAAGCGTGTTGAAGTACTTGGAGTGGATGGAGTAATTGACGCAAAGCACATATAAGCGAAGGGAGACAGGGCTATGGGAAAAGGGATATCGGAAGCGTCAGCAACAGCGACAATGGTTCAAAACTGGATCGGGGGTGCCTGGGTGACCCCGGCGGCAACCCGAACGGAGCCGGTCGTGAATCCGGCTACGGAAGAGGTCATTGCACACGTGCCGCTGTCTGAACAGGCGGACGTGGATTTGGCTGTCCAGACGGCACGGGAGGCGTTTCCGTCCTGGAGCGGCACACCGGTTCCCCGCCGTGCACGGATTCTGTTCCGCTACCAGCAGCTGCTGGTAGAACACTGGGAAGAACTCGCCCGGCTGGTTACGCTGGAGAACGGTAAAAGCTACGCGGAAGCCTACGGCGAAGTGCAGCGTGGCATTGAATGCGTCGAATTCGCCGCAGGTGCCCCGAACCTGATGATGGGCAAACAGCTGCCCGACATTGCCACCGGGCTGGAGTCGGGCATGTATCGGTACCCGATCGGTGTCATTGGGGGAATAACCCCCTTCAACTTCCCGATGATGGTACCGTGCTGGATGTTCCCGCTGGCGATTGCATGCGGCAACACCTTTGTCCTGAAGCCGTCCGAGCGCACACCGCTGCTGGCCGGCCGTCTGGCCGAGCTGTTCAAGGAAGCAGGGCTTCCGGACGGCGTGCTCAATATCGTTCACGGTGCGCATGACGTCGTGAACGGGCTGCTTGAACATAAGGATGTTCAAGCGATCTCTTTTGTTGGCTCACAGCCCGTGGCTGAATATGTCTATACCACCGCATCCGCACATGGCAAACGAGTACAGGCGCTGGCCGGTGCCAAAAACCATTCGATCGTTATGCCAGATGCCGATCTAGACCTGACGGTGAAAGAAATCACCAGCGCGGCCTTCGGCTCCGCCGGGGAACGTTGTATGGCCTGCTCCGTTGTCGTTGCGGTGGGTGATGTCGCTGATACACTGGTACAAAAACTGGTGGAAGCTGCTGATCGCATCACCATTGGTAATGGCATGGATGAAGGAGTATTCCTGGGTCCTGTCATTCGTGGTCCACATAAGGAACGTACACTCAGCTACATTGAATCCGGAGAACAGGAAGGGGCTGCTCTGATCCGGGACGGTCGCAAAGATGAGGCAACAGGCAAATCCGGTTATTTCGTTGGTCCGACGGTATTTGATGAGGTGCAGAGTACCATGAAGATCTGGAAGGACGAGATATTTGCACCGGTGCTCTCGGTGGCGAGGGTCGATACGCTGGAGGAAGCAGTGGAACTGGCCAACCGTTCCGATTTTGCCAACGGAGCTTGCCTGTTCACCCGCAGTGGAGCAAGCATGCGCCAATTCCGTGAAACGATTGACGCAGGCATGCTGGGCATTAACCTGGGCGTACCTGCGCCAATGGCCTTTTTCCCTTTTTCCGGCTGGAAGAAATCGTTCTACGGTGATTTGCATGCCAATGGTACAGACGGCGTTGAATTTTATACGCGCAAAAAGATGGTTACTGCCCGCTGGTAGTCTCTCAGGGCATACCCAGGCCAATGGAAGAACGTTGAGTCCACATGGACACATACAGGGAGGATAACGGAATGGGCAAGGATAAAGTGAGAATTGGCATCATCGGCGCTGGGCGTATCGGTAAGATTCATGCAGACAATCTCCTGCGCAACCCGCATGCCGAAATTATTGGCATCAGTGATTTGTTTGCAGGACCCGAGCTGGAGGAATGGGCCTCCAGCCGTGGCATTCCAGTGGTAACGACTGATAGCAGCCAGCTGATTGCCATGCCAAATGTGGATGCAGTGCTGATCTGTTCCTCAACAGATACGCATGTACCCCTGATTGAACAGGCAGCCCAGGCGGGCAAACACATTTTTTGCGAGAAGCCGGTCAGTATGGACCTTCATCAGACTCAGGCAGCTGTTGCAGCCGTGCAGAAGGCTGGGGTAAAGCTGCAAATCGGATTTAATCGTCGCTTTGACCATAACTTCAAGCGGGTACGTGCACATGTGCAGGAGGGAACGATTGGTGATCCGCATATTATCAAAATCACATCTCGTGACCCGAGTCCGCCGCCAGCAGAGTATATTCGGGTGTCTGGCGGGATCTTCATGGATATGATGATCCATGATTTCGACATGGCCCGGTATCTGTCCGGGAGTGAAGTGGAGGAAGTCTATGCCCAGGGCAATGTGCTGATCCACCCTGTTTTTGCAGAACACGGCGATGTGGATACGGCCATTGTGACGATGAGTTTTGAAAATGGAGCCATCGGCGTCATTGATAACAGCCGCCAAGCGGTATATGGATACGATCAGCGTGTTGAGGTGTTTGGCTCTTTGGGCAGCGCCGCAGCTGCGAACGATCATCCGAATACGGCAGAAATTAGTACAGCGACCGGATTGATGCGCGACAAGCCGCTGCACTTTTTCCTGGAGCGATACAATGAAGCGTATGTGCAGGAGACAGCTCTGTTCATCGACGCGATCCGGAACGATACACCTGTCATCGTGAACGGGAATGATGCCGTTCAGGCAGAACGCATCGCATTTGCTGCGCGCATGTCCATGGAACAAGGCAGACCTGTGAAGCTGCGGGAAGTCCAGGGTACTTCGGTAGAATCGCAGAAGGTAGCTCCGTAGGACCATTTTCATAACTGTATAAGTTCAACGAATAGACAGCCATCAGGTTGAAGGATAAATACCGGAAGGGGTGGAAGGAAGCATGTCAGAACGCGTAGTAAAACCGGTAATGAAGCCGAAAGCAGATGGAACGCTTTTAACGGTAACACCCGAGTCTGCAGGCTGGGAATATGTTGGTTTTCAGGTCGTGCAGCTTGCGGAGGGACAGATGTTAACTCGTGAGAGCGGGGATCAGGAACTCTGTCTTGTGCTTCTCAGCGGCTTGGCAAATGTAAGTACTCGTGAATATAAGTGGGAGAATATCGGGAAAAGAATGAGTGTTTTTGAGAAAATTCCTCCGTATTCGATTTACGTATCCAGTTCAGATCGAGTAGAGTTAACGGCTCTTACCGCATTGGAGATTGCCATATGTGCGGCACCAGGTAAAGGCACGTATCCAGCTCGTCTGATTGCCCCGGAAGATGTAGGTGTTGAGACGCGTGGTTACGGCAATCTGGAACGACAGATTCACAACATTTTACCGGAACAAAAAGAAGCAGACAGTCTGCTCGTCGTTGAGGTGTTCACGCCAGATGGACATTGGTCGAGCTATCCTCCGCACAAACATGATCGGGATGCCCTGCCTGACGAGTCATTGCTGGAGGAAACGTACTATTTCCGAGTGCAGCCTGAGCAGGGGTTTGCCATTCAACGGATCTATACGGATGATCGGTCTGTGGATGAGACGCTTGCAGTGAACAACGGTGAAGTCGTGCTGGTTCCGTGTGGATACCATCCAGTTGGTGCTCCTCCGGGATACGAGGTTTATTATCTCAATGTGATGGCAGGGCCAACCCGAACCTGGAAGTTCCATAACGATCCAGACCATGATTGGCTAATGAATAAGAAATAGTATCGGCTTCAAGTTGCGTATGCGGACTTCCCCCTGCATAATGAGAAGAAAACGATTACCTATATATAAGGGAATTTATATATAGCACAAATGGGGAAATAACAATGAAAGCAACCATATATGATATAGCACGCGAGGCGGGGGTGTCCATTGCAACCGTCTCACAAGTCATTAACGGCAAAGGTAAAATTAGCGAGAAGCGGCGCACCGAAATCATGGAGATTATGGAGCGTCTTCACTATCAGCCGAGCGCTATTGCTGCTGCACTTACGGGTAAACAGACGTATACGCTCGGACTGCTTGTGCCTGATATCTCCAATCCGTATTTTGCCGAGCTGGCCAGAGCGGTAGAGGATCGCAGTCGGCAGCTGGGCTATAGTGTTGTAATTTGCAGTACCGACAATAAGGACGAGCGGGTAGAGCGGTATCTGAACCTGCTTCAGCAAAAAAGGGTCGATGGCATGATGATCGGAACAGGTATCGATAACGCCGAGATTCTGTCCCCACTCCTGCAACAGTCGATACCTGTTGCTCTGATTGCGCGTCATATTCCGTCATTGTCGGTTCATACCGTTGCCATTGATGACAGGCTTGGAGGTGCCTTGGCCGCACAGCATCTGCTCGAATTGGGTCATACTCATGTAGCGGTGCTGTCCGAACCGTTTAAAGTAAGCAGCAGTCAGGAACGCGTACGCGGATTTCGTGAAGCCTTGGAGAAGGCGGGGCTTTCTCTTGAAGCAGTCCAGGTGAGAGAGTCATCCGCCGATCTGGGTTCAGCCAAGAAAGAAGCGATCGTGCTGCTCATGGAAAAGAATCGGACTACAGGCATTTTCTGCTGTAACGACATGCAGGCGATTGGTGCTCTTCAGGCTGCCAAAGAGCTTGGCCTGCGTGTGCCTGAGGATGTATCTATTATTGGATTCGATAATACGATTCTGGCTTCGGTAACCAGTCCGCCTCTGACAACGATTGCCCAACCTATTGAGGAACTGGGGCGTCGTGCCGTTGATTTATTAATTGATGAGTTAAAAGATGAAAGCCAATTAACGCAGAGAGTTGTCCTGAAGCCTGAATTGGTAGTTAGAGAGTCGACGGGTAATGTTCCAGGTCAATATTAAAAAAAGTGACACAAGCCATGTGCCTCTACGGAGAAACGTGGCTTATTGCATTTACATCTTTGATATGATCGGTAAGATGTATAATACTATTTTATTGAAACGGAACAATTTTTGGATAAGATGGTATACTTAATTAAAATCATTCATGTTTTAATTCACCTAACAATGAGAGGAGATCTCGATGGGGAAAAGAACAAAAATCATTCTTGGTGTAGTGATTGTAATCGTTGTTGCAGCTATTGCAATACCCATGTACATGTCCAAGCAATACAGTACCTTTCGGGCCGAGGTCATTGATCATATGGACATGTTGGATACATTGGAGCTCCTAACTATTAGAAAAATACAGACCTCCGATCCAAACAATGAGGAAGAAGTGATCATTAGAGATCCACAGGAAATTAAAGAGATGCTGAAGCTTGCGAAAGATATCGAACTTAGAAGAGTGAGAAAAATGGATATCTCGGAGCGAAATTCATATTACTATGAATGGCGGCTTTTGATTAAGAAAGAAGATCGATTTACAGAAGGGTTTGGAATTACGTTTTATAATGAACATGCTGTCTCAATATACAGCGAGTACAAAACGAGAGACAAGCACGAAGATTATGAAATTACCAACGCGATTAATTTTAACGAGATGGAACGCCTCTTTACCAATTTGAAGGAGGGGAAAGAATGACAGAGTATCAATTGCGTCCGATCGAGCAGCAGGATATTCCTTTTCTGTGGGAGATGTTGTATGCATCCCTATTTAAGCGGGAGGGCGAAGAACCTTTTGAACCTGAGATCATACATAGCTCCGGCATGTCCAAGTACGTTGAAGGTTGGGGGAGAGACGGGGATTTCGGATTTATAGCCGTGGATTCTCAGTGCAAGCGTATCGGATCGGTGACGTTGCGGTTTTTTAATGATCAGAATGCGGGATATGGTTATGTTAATGCGGCTATACCCGAGATGGGAATGGCCGTGATCGAGACGGCGCGTGGCAAAGGAATAGGCAGCCGTCTCATTCAGGCGGCGTTAGATGAGGCTCGGAAGCGGGGAATTGACGCCGTTTCGCTTAGTGTTGACCCGGCTAATGAAGCCATTCGGCTTTATCGGCGTTTCGGGTTCGTTGAGAAAGGCATGTGTGGTACATCTGTAACGATGGTTTGTGCTTTGAACCCGTGATCATGGTCTGTTGCATACATATCAAACCTATTCAGATGAAGAGTGTGAAACTACAAAAGGCGCTCCCTCAGGTTCAGGGAAGCGCCTTTAAATATGACTGCGTGTTCCTCGCAATGTATTTTCTTCGCGCTCACAGGGCAGTTCCTTTTGACTATTTTAATAAAAATGCCAAAGCCTCATCATAGATTTCCACTGGAATTCGGTCTGATGCTGTGATTCCTTGGAGATCCGGTACATAAAGCATAAGAAAGCCGCCCAGTACGAGCAATCTGGTGGGCGGCTCTTAACGATGTTTAAAAACCAATCTTCAAGCTGTTGCCTTCCGTAGCTATTCCTTCCGAACGGGTGATGGGCAGCTTCTGTTCTGCGGAGAATCCAAGTGTCTCGCCGTCATGCAAATTCACATCATTTTCGACAACATAAGTTGCAGTCATATACATCATTTCAAATACTTCACTTAAGGGCTTTGCGGATTGAGTGATTTCCATCTCCTCTTTCCCGAAATTGCGTAACCCATAAGTATAGGCCGATGCACCGTTTTCAGGACTTTGAAATAATCCGATGAAGATCCAGAGGGATACGGGCAGCTCTTGATCCTTGATTCCACGACTGATGTCCACGTACTGTCCTGCTTCCACCACGAGTGGCGCCATATATATAGCCAGCGCATGATCAAGCTGGAGCAGGGCACTCGATGTTTGGGTGAACAGAATATGTGCCTGAATGGCGTCGGTTGCATTTAGAACTGAGACAATAATCTGAGATTGATGCCGTGAGGTGACTTGTACCGCATCCCGCCACAGCACATTTAATTTGGCATTCTCCTCTACTTCGCGGTCAGGTACAGGAGCATTAATATGTGCACACACCACCTGCATTCCATCCACTTCGAAAAAAAGATTGCCTTCCTCCGGACGTTCCTCAATCTCAATATCCCACTCATTTTTCATCGTGGTGATGAATTGCTCAAAATTACAATCTTCGTTTTCCAGCAAAACAAATCCAACGATGGTTTCACTATATGGAGCAGTATTTACGGCTCCGGCTGCGGGCGCAGCTTCCTTTTTGCGACGCCGAAGCTTGTCAAACAGTCCCATGAAGCGTGCTCCTTTCCAGACCAATCACAGTGATCGGGCATCATCCAATGCCTCTATAACCTTACCTTACCACATTGGAGTTCGGAATGAATCCAGAAGGGTATGGTCAACAGGCGATCAGAGGAAAAGAACCAGAAGCAATGCAATAATCGCAGGCAGCCCTTGTTTGATAATGATGGACCGAGTAGCGGTTACGCCTCCGTAAAGGGCGGCAATAATGACACATGCCAGGAAGAAGATCTGAATGTGTTGTCCGACCGATTCATCCGGATAGACGAGTCCCCAAATTAACCCGGCGGCCAGAAATCCGTTGTACAGCCCCTGATTTGCAGCCAAGGACTTGGTGGATTGGGCCAGTTCAGGAGTAAGACCGAACGTTTTCATGGTGCGTGGACGCGTCCACAGGAACATCTCCATCACCATGATGTAGAAGTGCTCGATGGCTACTATAGCGACGAAAATGATACTGATCAAAAGAAACACCTTGCTTTCTTATATGTCATTTATTTACTTGTCCTACTCAGTATAAATGTTTGCCATCCGAACTGAAAGTATAAAATTAATTTTACACAAATTAATTGTGTAATTTAATAATCACACTCCGTTATCTTCTGGAATTGACGTAATCTTCAGGGGTGCTGCCGATGATGGACTTGAAATCTTTGATAAAGTGTGATTGATCATGATATCCAAGGTCCTGGGACAGCTTAACCAGATCGCAATCCCCACCCCGCTCCATCAGTTCAGCAGCATTTTGTAGTCGGTAGAGTTTGATCACCATTTTGGGGCTGATGCCCACATACTGATGGAACAGGCGCTGGAGCTTTCTTGTGTGTATATTCCAAGAGGCAGATAAATCATCGACTCGCAACATATCCCGTTGCTGCTCAATCTGCAGTACAATCTGGCTGACCAGAAGGGCTTGTCCGTCGGGAGGCGGGAGGTGTTCACAGAGTAGTTGATCCATGTAGCTGACTTTGTCTGCATCACTTCCGTCCCCAAGCAATCGTTCTTCGAGCTGCGGAGCATCCACATCAAGCACACCAGAGACTTCCAAGGGGTTTTCATACAATGCGGAAACAGGAGTGCGAATGAATGGATAGAAGCCGCCAGGCTTAAATTTCACCCCAAACACGCTTCCTTTTCCGCGGACGAGATAGGAGAATTTCTGTCCGGATGGGCCGAAGAAAAAGGTGTTTCCCCGCTCGACTACCAGATTGACACATGGATTTGGAACCACATGCTGAGGGTAAGGATCATGTCCGGTAAGATCCCATGAGACAATCCAGAAATGCCTTACCAAAGAACTCAGTGCTTCGGAAGGGGCATAACGGTTTAGGCAATATCGTTTATCACCCTCATCCAGATTTAGAAGACCCATACTAGGTTTCGCAGCATGATTAGTACGTTTCATTTATGTGGACTCCTCCAGATATCCCGTCAATTCTTCTTCGTTACGAACAATGCACAATTTATGTTGATGAGGCTGCAAAAACGCCATGATTAGCGCTTTTTCCTTACGGTCGTGTTGATAGCTCCATTTATACATCCGCCAGAGCATGGTGAAAGTCTGTCTGTAATTTCCTTGTTCCAGCCCGAGCTTCTGTACTGTGAAGCGTTTGAGAATACGCACATTCCTTTTCCACACGGGGGTATTCAAATAAACGATAAGATCAGCCTGTTCGAAACTTTTTGCCACCCATGTATAGTGTACACCTTCAATAATCCACTGATTGGAATGTACGGCGTTATTCAGGAGTGTTTCCCGCGTTTCTGGACTATTGCGAATATCCTCTCCTTGAGGGACTCGTTGCCACACGATGTTGTCGAGCTCATAATGAGGAAGGTCCAGCCTTGCGGATAAATGGCGGGCCAGTGTAGATTTGCCGCTACCGACGGAGCCGATAATATGTATTTTGTTTGGCCTGAGTTTGATCATGGACTTACCTTTGTTCCCTGAACAGCAACGCACGAACAGCGAAACGTGGCAAAATAAGTTGTCTGCGCCATCTGGAAGGCTGGCTGAGCAGTCGATATAGCCATTCCAGGTTAAGCTTCTGCCATATTGCAGGAGCCCGTTTGGTTTTGCCGGCCAGAATATCCAGGCTTCCTCCAACTCCGATGGCTACACGAGCATTTAGTTGATGGCGATATTTGTTGATCCAGCGTTCGGCAGTAGGTGCTCCTAGGGCCACGATAAGAAAATCAGGCTGTGCCTCATGAATCTCTTCTACAATCCTTTGCTCCTCATCCATAGTGAAAAATCCGTGTTGTCTGCCACGAACAACGACTCCAGGGTAGTTCTGCGCAATAACTTCTACCGCCCGCTTACTGACACTTTCTTCTGCCCCCAGTATATAAAAGGACCAATGCTTCCGGCTTCCTGCCTCCAGCAAACGAAAAAGCAGATCACAACCTGTCACCCGTTCGGTCAATTGTCCACCCCGAAAGCGGGATACCATAACAATGCCTGCGCCGTCAGCGGTCACAATACCTGCCTGATCCACAACTGAACGAAGCGCCTGATCCTTCTGGCAGGACATGATGATTTCCGGATTGCCCGTGATGACATGGAACAGTTCAGCTTGTTTCTGATCGACAACATCATCAAGAATCGTAACCGTCTGTTCCATAGTTATATTGGGGAAAGGGATCCCCATAATATTCGTTGTATGATTCATGTTTAGGTTCCTTTCTGGATACTAACCATCCGTCCTGAATTGTATACGGTTTCTGTTATTTCATTCCAATTTAGTATATCTGATCTCCGGGCAAAGCACTATATTTGTTGAATTTCAGGTTAGCATAATTTCTAGAAAATTCGCATGGTGTCCTCTTTCTGGTTTTACATATGAATAGGTCGGTTTCAACGTCAAATACGGTTTTCTCTATTTATATTATATTTTCGTTGTTGTCGCGTTTTTACAATACGCTGTTGGGGTATAACGATAGGATAGTATTGCAAGCAAGTGTCAGTTGTACCTTCAATACAACACATAAAGGAAGTGAATTCATGGAATTAAAATATGAGTTCTATATTAATGCCGGGCAGGAAGAAGTGTGGAATGCCCTAATCTCGCCTGAGGGTACACGGAGCAGTTTTTTTGGCAGTGAACTTCGTTCCAATTTCCAGCCGGGTCAGCCTTTCGCCTATGTAGGACCTGGAAATGACGGGGCAGAGACGGTTCATGTGTACGGCGATATTTTGGAATTCGAACCTTTATCCCTATTAAGCTACCTTGAACATCCCGGGCCCTCCTATCATGCCAATCATGCCGAGCTCCAATCCAGAGTGGTGTTTCAACTGGAGAAGGTAGGGGAATGTACAAAGCTAACACTAATCAATGACCAATTTACGGACAACCATCCATCTTTCGCGAACGCACAGAATAGCTGGTGGATGATATTGAGCAGTATCAAGACATGGATAGAGACAGGCAAAACGCTGGATTTTGGTTGGTAAAGATGTCGATAGCGAGAGGAAATATAAATATAACATCATACTCTTATGAAAAAAGCGCTGTTAAAGCGTTTTTTTTATTTCATTTTCGCTCAAATGGGTGAAAACCCTCTACATTTAATGTCTTATTATGTCGAAATATATAGAAATGACATTAGAGGAGAAATTGAGATGTTTCGTAAACGTGCCCAAACGATCAAGCAAGCCCCTGTGAGCTCGATTCAACAATTATTGGAATATAGTCGTAAACTGGTTAAAGACGCAGAGCAAGGGATATATACCAGTGAGATGGAATTAATCAATGATTCTCAGGAAGCTGGTGAAATTGCACATAATATCAATAAAGCGTTACATATGCTGAAGAAGCAAAATGAAGCATCGGATATGCGCCTCAGAATGCTAAATCAGGCATTGAATATCGGACTCTGGGAATCCGAAATTGTTGCAGGAGACCCTCTGGATGACAATAATATCATTGTTTTTTCCAATGAATTTCGTCAAATGTTAGGCTTCAGCAATACGAGGGATTACCCCGATGCCTTCGCAAGCTGGGCCAAATCAATCCATCCTGATGATAGACCTCAGCTGGTTCAGGAAATTATGAAAAATGTTAATGATTCTTCTGATAAGGCCGCATACAATGTAACAAGCCGAATGGTAACGAAGAGTGGAGAAGTACGCTGGTTTCGCTGTCTTGGACAAGTGGTCAGAAATGATGATGGCGTTCCGGTTAAACTTTTGGGTATCATGTTTGATATTCATGATGAGAAAAGTAAATCCGACGAGTTGGAAGCACTCGTTACCCGATATGACTTGGTAAATCGCGCATTGGTAGAAGCGCCATGGGATATGACCGTTGTTGCCGGAGATGTAGTTAACCCCAACAATGAATTCTGGTGGTCACCACAGTTTCGCCGGGAGCTTGGATTTACCGATGAGCAGGATTTCCCGAATGTGTTCAGCAGTTGGAGCAGCCGACTTCACCCGGAAGATCATGACCGTACAATTAATGAATTCGCCAAACACATGAACGATTACAGCGGGCGGACACCATACGACCTCGATTACCGTTTGCAACGTAAGAATGGGGAATATCGCTGGTATCATGCAGGTGGTGAGACGATTCGGGACAGCAACGGAGTACCACTCCGTGTAGCGGGAACCATTCGTGACGTGACACATGAGAAGAATAAGGAACAGATCGTCGAAGCGATGAATCAGAAAACGAAGCTTTTATCCGAATCCATCGGTGAGATGGTACGTGGAATCAACTCAATTACCGATCAGGCTCAGGAACTGGTTACTGCACAAGAGTTATCCGCGGACGCGGCCATTCAGGTGAAGAGCAGTGCAGATGACACCAAGAACATTACAGCGTTTATAAGGGAAATTGCTAGCCAAACCAATTTGCTTGGTCTGAATGCAGCCATTGAAGCAGCCAGAGCGGGAGAGCTTGGTCTTGGTTTCGGAGTTGTTGCCGGAGAAGTGCGGAAATTGGCTGACCACAGCTCACAGGCTACAATTAATATTGAAGACAGTATGCAGGCAATGAAGACGTTTATTGACCAGATTCTGGACCACATTGGCAACATGTCCACACTGACGCAGAATCAGGCTGCCCTCACACAGCAGGTAAACGCCTCAATGGATGAGATCAATATAATGTCGCAGGATTTGGTGGACTATTCACGGAACTTGTAAGATCAGGCACTGGTGGTAAGGTGTTATTCTAATCACTTTTAGGTGGAAAAATCTTCTTTAAAAGAAAAAACCATCGTGGCAAGTACTTGCTCACGATGGTTTATTTGTTTAGAGCTATGTCGGCCAATTCATAGGTTGAATTATACTTGTTGAACTTTGATCAAGTTGGTGTTACCGGATTGACCAATCGGTACGCCAGCGGACAATACGATGATGTCCCCTTTTTCGATATAACCGGTTTTGATTGCATTGCGTGTAGCGGACTCGAACATTTCATCGGTTGTTGTTACTTTGTCGCCCATCACCGGAATGACACCGGAGAGCAGGCAGATTTTCGCAAGTACTTCTTCATGCTGTGTAACCGCGATGATCGGTGCTTTTGGACGATATTTGGAGATCATACGTGCCGTAAATCCACTCTCGGTAGAAGTGATGATCGCTTTGGCATTCAGAACGAGGGAGGAACTAACTGCTCCCTGACTAATAACTTCGGTAATGTCAGCTACTTGTTGAGCGGATTTTTGTCCGAATTGTTCTTTGTAATCAATCATCGTTTCAGCACGGCGAGCAACAGCTGCCATCGTGCGCACGGATTGTACCGGATATTTACCTGCTGCCGATTCACCAGACAACATCACAACGTCTGCCCCTTGAAGAACAGCGTTAGCAACGTCACTCACCTCGGAACGAGTTGGACGCGGATTCACTTGCATCGATTCCAACATGTGTGTTGCGACGATAACCGGTTTACCTGCGCGGTTACATTTATCGATCATTTCTTTTTGCATCATAGGTACGTCTTCGATTGGTACTTCAACCCCGAGATCTCCACGCGCTACCATGATACCGTCAGATGCTTCAATGATATCGTCCAGGTTGGTCATGCCTTCCTGGTTTTCGATTTTGGAGATGATTTGTACATGATCTACACCGCGTTCTTTCAGGATGCTGCGAATTTCACGAATGTCGTCGCCTTTACGAACAAAGGAAGCAGCGATGATTTCGATACCGTTTTCGATCCCAAATCCGATGTGCATCACGTCACGTTCCGTTACACCTGGCAAAGTCGTTTTGATTCCTGGCAAGTTAACACCTTTGCGTGGTTTCAGAATGCCGCCGCTGATGATTTTACAGTGAATATCTGAACCTTCTACAGACAGTACAGTCAGATCTACCAAGCCATCATCGATGAGGATGCGATCTCCAGGTTTTACAACGAGGTTCAATTCCGGATAGTTTACCGAAATGCGCTCAGCGTCCCCAAGAATTTCTTCAGTAGTCAGGATAAGCTCTTTACCCGCTTGCAGATGGCAGGATGCTTCTTTCAGTTTGCCAATACGAACTTCCGGTCCCTTGATATCCATCATGATCGGTACATAGGTATTCAATTCGGAAGCCGCTTTGCGGATATTGTTAATACGTGCCACGTGATCTTCCAGCTCACCATGAGCCATGTTCAGACGGGCAACAGTCATTCCTTCCTGGATCATTACTTTTAACAATTCGATTGAGTCACAAGCAGGTCCCATCGTACAAATAATTTTTGTTTTCAACATGCTGTTTTCCTCCTCATATGTTTGCTTATATGTGTATTGTAGCGTTTTCTGTCGAATCAGGGTATGAACTATAGTACAATGAATAGAATATAGTCCAGTATTGAGGTGTGTTATGGTCACTCCATTAGAAGTACGACACATCAATGGTGTCGGTTGGTATGAAGAAGCGGTGCAGTCACAGGCAACTTGGCGGTTAAGCTTGGTTACTTATGGAAAATGTGTATATTGGGTGAACGGAGAGAAGCAGATCATGGAGAAGGGTGAGCTGCTGCTAATTCCCGCTGGCATTCCGTATTACGGCAAAAGCATTCCTACCGTAACTCACACGCAAATTGTTGTTCAATTACAGGGGGATCAAGCACAAGGTTTGCCCTTACTGGAACATAGCGAGGCCTTGCGATATAAGCCCGGATGTTATGAACTGGTTCATGAACGTATGAAAGCTATCCAACAACAATGGCAGGAGCGTCCGTCTTATTATGTCATGATGAGCCAAGCCTTATTGATGGAAGTGCTAATTTATATAAACAGAGAACTGGATCGAGGGGTTATTCCACCGGAGAGACATGTGCATGCAGAGCGAATGAAGCGATACATTGAGCGGCATTACCGGGAGAAAGTCACGAAAGAAGAGCTGGGGGACGAGATTGGTAAAACTCCCAATTATGCAGCCGCGTTATTTAAAAGCATGACCAATCAAACGATCAGCCAATATGTTCATGATCAACGGATGAAAAGGGCAGTATACCTGCTTACAGAGTCACAGCTCTCCATTCAGGAAATTGCAGAATTTCTCGGTTACCGTGACCTGTCTTATTTCTACCGGATATTCAAGCGTTTAATGGGGAGTCCTCCATCTGATTTGCTCCATGAACGTCCACCCATTGTATGAACCCATAGGGTCGCCATGGTGGCGTCTTGAAAATTACTTTCATTATAAGCATCAACGTAATCACGCAAAAAAAAGAGGGCCACGGCCCTCTTTTTGGTTTCATGACAGTCGAATTTCTCCTGCCTTTGCAATATAAATTATACTAAGCGTTGCTGCTTGTATTTGTAGCCGTAAGCTGCTGCTTTGTTTTTTTGCTTGTCAGACCAACGCGAACCGCAACCACATGCACAACCCAATACGCTGCCTCCGCGAACAGAATTCCGCCTGCCACATCCAGCAGCGAATGCTGCTTCACAAACACCGTCGAAGCGATAATCAGCCACAGCCATACAGACCAGGAGATCCGCGCCAGCGGTTTGAAGTTCAAGTGGCGGTTGATAATAATGAAGAGCAAATAACTTGTGAGACAGTGGATGCTTGGAAAACAGTTAAATGGAGCATCATTGGTATAGATAAATTGTACAAGCGCACTGCTTAGACCTGTTCCAATAGCTTCTGGTCGCGGCACGTAAGTAGGGAATACCGCAAAAACGATATTGGCTGCAATTACACCTACGTTATAGGTAATTATCATACGCCAGAATAACGATTTGTTCGTCAGACCCAAATAGAGAAATCCAAGATACAGAATCGGCATCCAGCTGACATAAGGATAAATAAATTCTTTGATATAAGGAATCTGTGTATCAATCCAGGCATAATTGTAGAAGACATCACTTCCGGTGTTACTGCCGAGCAAAACATAAATGGAACCTTGAAGCGGTATACATAAAATTGCCAGCAAATGTCCCCAGCGCATAAATAATGCTTTCATCATATCCTCCTGATCGTTCTTCATTTCGAAGCATATCTTAACTTTCTCTATATATGACGTTTCAGAAGTATCATACCCCTGCAGCGCTTCATTTTATTTCTACTATAATAGACATTTTAGCACTTGAGCCATACCTGATTGTAAGGTAAAAGCTGTAAGAGGAATTCTCTTTTTTGTTACTTTTATAATTTTATCCAGAAAAAGATATCCCAATATTCAGTAGATGTGATACAACTATATTGTCATATGAGTTCATGTGACAACTACTAAAGTTGAAATGAGGAAGGTACAATCTATGAAAAACCCGCAATCCATGCAAAAACAAACCTTTTCCGTGCGCAGACCTGTACTAACAGTAGTCATTATTGAACTGCTTTTATTGTTGGCGGTTTTCGCGGCAGGGGCAGTTGCAACTGTGAAGCAGTTGGACTACACATCACCAGTTTTGATGTCGTTCACTCCAATTGCCCTCGTGCTTATTATTTACCTTACCCTGCGTCACAAATGGAGAGAGACTGGATTTCAGTCTTTAGCGGCCATTCCGGCAAGTCATGCAAAGTATTATATTCCGCTACTCCTTGTACTGGGTACTCTTGCTCTGAAGGGATTTACAGAATTAACCGTATCCAAGGTAGCCTTTTTTATTATGTTCACCTTGCTTGTAGCCTTTGTAGAGGAAACCATTTATCGTGGACTTATATTCAAAACATTATTGCGTAAGAGTGCGATTGCGGCAGTTGTAACCTCAAGTATTTTATTTTCAATAACACATATCATGAATGCTTTATCAGGCCAGAGTATGGCAGATACGATGCTTCAGCTGGTGTATGCATTGCTGCTTGGAGCAGTGCTCGCGCTGTTAATGCTGAAAAACGGAAATATCGTACCGTTAATCCTGTTTCATTTCATACATAATTTAATTCAGTTTCTCGGCAATGACCGGCAAGATACGGGAACACTTCCTTACGATCTCTTTATATTAGTTGTATTGGTTGTTTATTGCGTATGGCTAACAGTTAGCCTTCGAACGAAGTTATCTTCTAAGAAGAGTAGTCCGCCGGGGGGTTCAGTAGTTCATTAAATGGGTCTGAATCAGTCCCAGCATAACTCTGTTTACCGCCAGCCATGGGATCGTGGTATACTTCAGTCTGGCGGTATGACAGGCTTGTTCAACAGCAATTGAAGGCCTTGTCCATCTGTACAATGGGATAGATAATAGGTGATATAATGGAAAAGACAGCACAGGCAATTGCGGAATGGATGGTACAGGAGATTAAATTTACCGGTACGCTTCATCAGGAGGCTGCAATTGAATATGTAAAAGCCAATTTTGGGGAAGAATTCGTATTTGTAAATGAGAATGGAAATGCTTCTTTGTCAAAAGAAGTGAAGAAAGCGTTCCGCAAGCTACACCGTGGGCAGATTGCATGGGATCGTGATGCCTTTATGTGGGCATGGACCTAGTGTGTTATCCAGAATCAGCTGAACTTTCATGGATGTGTTGGATATGCATGTCAAAATATTTTATAAAAAATGTATAAGTTGGTTCGGATCTGCATATCCTTTCATAAGACCGCAACGAGCTGCAGGGCAAGTGACAAAACCTGTCCCAGTACGTGCGAATAACATGTATTTCCAAAGCTGTTTGAAAAGAAAATACAAAGATTTGCTTTTTGGTGGAAACGGAGTTATAATGAGAACAAGTTGTAGAGAGTGGAAAACCTAATTCACATATTGTAAAGGGCGATCACTTATAGGTTATGACTGGTACCTTTTTCAATGTGTGAATTTTTATTTGCTTGCTGCAAAGAACAAAGGAACATGTTAATCTTTATTTGGAGGTGTAATTCACATGCAAAACGGAACAGTAAAATGGTTCAACGCTGATAAAGGCTTCGGTTTCATCGAAGTTGAAGGCGGAGAAGATGTATTCGTACACTTCAGCGCTATTACAGGCGAAGGCTTCAAAACGCTGGACGAAGGTCAACGCGTGCAATTTAAAATTGTACAAGGAAACCGTGGTCCTCAAGCAGAAGAAGTTGTAAAACTGTAATTAAAGCATAGCTGCCTTTAACATGTTATAATGGTAAAGGCAGCTTCTTTTTTTTGAGCAGCCATAATGAAAGTCGGCCCAATAGTTGTCTAGACAGAAGTCCGAACGGGACAGAACTTCCGCTAAGTAGTGGCTTCTGTGAAATAACGTCGGTTAGATGTTTTTCCATAACAAAGGGGGTAGAAGTCATGTATAATCGCAAAAAACCGTTGGAAGAGATTCCACAAGCGGATGCGGCAATCTGGGAATGTACGAGTGATACGTGCAAAGGATGGATGCGGGACAATTTTGCGTTTGATAGCGTGCCTACTTGTCCGATATGTGCTTCTGAGATGGTTAGCACGACCAGGATGCTGCCATTGCTTGAAAATTCGAATAGCAATCTGAAAACGATGCCTAAAGGAAATCGGATTTAACATAGCTTACCCGCCTCTAACGAGGTGTTTTTTTTTAAGTTGAATATGACATCTTGTTTAAAGGTATGGGTATTAAATATGAAGTTCCCGGCATTCGTTTTGGCGAATGCCTTTTTTTGTGTCTTTTTTAGTATGCCGGATAATAAGTCATCACCGCCTTGACAGCTCACAGTTCCAGACCCTCCAAACGACGGTGGCTACGTTGTATGTGTACAATCTCATTGCGTGTCTACATAGGTAGCGAACAAATAAATTTTCACATTATATTTTTGCTGGATCAAGAAAAGAATTACTTCAAAAAACATATTTGTCCAAGTGCAGCCTGTATCAATCTTTAAGTGTTCTACCATATGTAAAACATTTACTTTTTTTAAATTGATTGGTATGATAGAGGTGCCGGCCGGCTTTCAATAATAAAAAAGCTCAGGGAGGGTAATTTGAATATGAAGCCAATTGTAAAACTGATCTCAGCTGCTACACTTATACTTACTTTAGTGTCCCCGACAACTATTTTTGCCGCAGGTACTGGCGATAATCCGACATTTACTTCCGACATTCCTACAGCTGCACAGCAAACTGCAAAAGCTCAAAAAAGTCAACTTGCTCTTCAAAAGGCAGAACAATTGGCCAGTGGAATTTCCATGTTTGCACTGGGAGAATCCAAAACAATCGCTGTGCCAAGCTATCAGCAAGAAAAAAGTTATTGGTGCGGCCCTGCTACGACTAAACAGGTACTCGGATTTTTTAATGGATCATCAAGCTCCCAAACCACTTATGCTAAAGAGCTTGGTACCACTACAGATGGTACTGACTTCTCTCTTGTCGATGATGTCATTAACAAATATCAAACGAAGAATACGTATATATACCAAAGTTTTACCTCGTCAGATTACCTTACCTGGAAATCAGCTATGATACTTTCGATTGACTGGGGGAATCCGGCGGTTCTTGATTTAAAAATCACGTCTGCCAACATGCCACTTTATCCAAGAACTGTCGAAGGACACATTTTAAATACGTCCGGGTATAATGTAATCAGTGAAAATGATAAGAAACTCAGGTTGACAGATCCGTTTGACGAAGGAGGGCGTGGCGTTACGCTCGGTAATGTATGGCATCCATTTGACGGTGTGTGGGGTGCAAACCAAGCTCACTTCCGTAAAGCCATTCTTTGGTAGGGCTAATACGATTCGAATAGGAGGGGAGCAATCCCCTCTAATTGTCAGAGTAGGGGGAACTATGCGGACTAATAAAGCAAAGTACACATTGATCTTAGTCTCTGTAGCTATTATTTCTGTAGGAATTGTTTCGTTGAGTCTTATAAATAGAAATCTTAAGCCTTCATCCATTCAGCAGCCCATATCTAATGAAACGAATTTGACTTTAAATGAGCCGATTAGAGCAGCGCTCCCGAATTCGGTTCAACCCTATAAACTAAAGGATAAAAGTCTTATCTCCACGTTTGTCGCTCCGAGTTATATTAACGATACTTTAGTTGCCTTTGAAAGAGATGATAGCGAAAAATCTACGAGTTATATTGATACATTTTCACGTGAAAATAAGGTAGTAAAAAATATCTATCAAACACCCAATAAAGAAATTATAAATTCACTGGTAGGTGTTGAAGATAAGCTGTTTTGGGTGGAGTACGGTAGGAATCAGGAAAAGGATACAAAATGGGCAATCAAATCACTTGACCTGAAAAATAATCAGGAAAAGATTTTATATAGCGGAATAAGTAGTGATCATATAGAACCGCCTGTATTGAGGGTTTTTGAAAATCAAGTTAGCTGGATAGAAAAAAAGATCAAAGAACATATTGTATATAGCACTGCGATCCTATATAAACCAATTACAAATGAGTTAATTAGATTGGCTACAACTGAGTTAGATGAACGTGGCAATCAGCGAAAAGGAACTTTTATGGCACTTCAACGACCAATTGTTAATGGTCTTCTTGTGCAACAATCTGTATTCAAAACTGCGTCAGACAAATCGTATGAAATAGTGTTTTATCCATATGATCAAACAAATCCAATTACATTGCTGGAAAGTAACCAAGGGATAGTTGATTTCACAGCTGATCAGGAATGGTTTGTTTGGAGTGAAATAGGCAAAATCAGTATTGCGGATAGAAAGACTGGTGAGATCAAATATGAATTTGAGGCAAAAGATAAAGATCTCACTATTGATTCTCCATTTATTATGAACGATCATCTTTACTATCGGTTCTCAATGTACCAAATATTCGATGCAGACTTATTAACTGGAAAAACAGAGCAGCTTTCTATACCGCGACTCTCAACATCAAAGATTTTTAATACAGGCAAGTACTTAGGATTTTCATACATGGATGCCAAAAATAATACTGGAGAAGTTGAGTTTAATATAATTTCTGAAGATCAATCGAAATAATTCTGTTTGTTCAAGTGCGCATCTGTTACTCTATCTGTATTCTGAGCCTAGGGAGTGAGAGCGTTCTAAGTTTTATGCAGCGTTACTTTGGATTCATTTCTTACGAGTTTTCGAATGGTTTTATTTATGTAAGTCCAAAAAGCAAAGAACCTCATCGCATAAAAGGGACTGCACCCCTTTTATGAGACAGAGATCAAAACACCTTGCAAGTTTAAGCAGCCAGTCTTCGGAAATTTATCGGAGACTGGTTATTTAGTTTCGCTTGAATCCGAATTAAGTTATAGTAGGTGATGTAGTCTCGAACGGTCTGTTCAACGATGGCTGTCGTTGTGCACCTGAGATCTTCGAGGTAAAACGTTTCAGACTTTAGTGTGGAATGAAACGACTCAATGGGGGCATTATCAGCGGGCGTTCCTTTACGGGACATGCTCATGGTAATGCCTTTTCCCTTTATTACGGTTTGGTAAACTTGAGAAGTATACACGCTACCCTGGTCGCTGTGGAGCAGCATATTTGTCCGCTCTGGAAGTTGGTCTAGCGTATCCAAAACCAAGGATGTGTCCTGCTTGTCCGCTATACTGTAAGCGACAATCTCTCCGTTGTACAGATCCAAAATGCTTGAAAGGTATAACATTTTATTACCGAAAGGCAAATAAGTAATGTCGGTCACCAGTTTTTGAAAAGGAGCTTCTGCATAAAATTTGCGCTTGAGTAGATGTTCTGCAGGTTTTGCAGGTTGCCCCGTGTTCTTTCGTTTTTTCATTCTCACTCGGCATTGTAAATCCTCGCACTGCATAATACGCTGTACTCGTTTATGATTTATGGGACCTTCAATCCGAAGCAAGGCAGTAATTTTTCGATATCCATACCGGAACTTGTGCTGAGTACAAAGCTGAGCTACTTTCTCGACCATCGGATCTGGATGCTTGCTCTCACAGGTTGTCTTCCAGCGATAGTAGGTCGCTCGAGCAATTCCAAGCCATGCACAAGCTTCAGATATGGTCACTTCTTTACGAATGGACTCGACCCAAGCGATGACGACTTCTGCTTCCACCTCTTTTCCAGTTCCTTGTACTTTTTTAGTAGATCGAGTTGTTGCTTTAAGAATCGGTTTTCTGCCTTCACTTTTTCCAGTTCTGTCGTGTGTTCTGGACCTCTTCCATAGCTATATTGCTTACCAACCGGTTGCTCTAAGCGATTTAATTCTCCTTTTCGATACCATCTCATCCACGTTTCTATCTGTGTCTTATTTCGTATTCCAAGCTGATCCATAACTTCTTTCACGGGTATCTCTGCCAATCTCATTTCTATGGCTTTCATCTTTAATTCCACGGGATAACTCACTCTTGTTGCCATTACAAAAACACCTCCAAGATGGTCTCCTTATCTTACGACAAGGTTTCATTCTCTTGAAGGTGTTTTGATTTGTCTCACGTTATGGGGTCAGTCCAAAACGAGTAGGTCCTTTGCTTTTTTTGTTATGCCTGTACTTTACCATACGTTTCTATAAAGAGTTTAGATAAACAGGAATGGCAGCAGAAACAGTGTTGCTACCAAGGCCAACTCGATCCCTGTTCCATAGCCGTAACCACCGTACCCTCCACCATATCCTCCATAACCATATGGACCGTAGGCAGAAGATTTAACTTTTTTTGCTGTAACTGCGTTTTTCTTGCTGCTTTTTACAAGCTGCTGTTTGGATTTGACTGAACACAGACGTGGCCCCTCGAAACATCCGTTCAAATAGATTTTGCCATCACGACATTGACCAAGCGTACCATACATATGCTTACCGTCGTTCATAACGAGACAAACGGAACGTCCAACGTGTGGAGAAACCGTCTCTTCACATACCGGATTAATTCTGTACATGCAAATCCTCCTCATAAGGTGCGGTTGCCGCTTGAATTCAACGGTTTGTATATCATAGTAAAAAGAATGCCGATTGGTATGGACGAGTACCCGGAAATGAGATGGGGAGGAGCCGTTTTTGTATCTGATCCATACACTGGAGGGAGTAAAAGGGAGGGGATATCATGGATTATCATGATTTGCTGGCCCGGCTTGGTGAAGGGAGTGCCCATCCGGGGGGATTCACAGCAACGATGCAACTGTTGGATACACTGTCTCTGCCTGCGCATAGCAAGGTGCTTGAGGTGGGATGTGGTACAGGGAGGACCGCTTGTTATCTCGCTCGAAATGGTTATCGGGTAACTGCGGTTGATCTTAACCGGCAGATGTTGGAGAAAGCAGTGCGGCGCGCAAGGCGGGAACGCCTGGATATACGTTTTATTCAGGCGGATGCGAAATCCCTGCCTTTTCCGGATCGTTATTTTGATGTGGTATTCGTAGAGTCTGTCACCATCTTCACTCAGTGGCGAAGTTCCCTTGCGGAATATAGGAGAGTATTAAAGCCGGGTGGTCATTTTATCGATCGGGAGATGGTGTTATCGGGAACGAAGACAGAGGTGATGAGCCGTAGGCTAAAACAATTTTACGGCATAAGGACACTGGCAACCCTGACCACGTGGAAGAAACGTCTCAGACAGAGTGGTTTTACTGAAGTTTTGGTCAAGGAACAATCTCGTTCCATGGGAAAATGGGGCGTGGATCATGATCCTCATCGGGAGATGGATATGAGCCTGTTTGAGGATGAGCAAGTTCAGCGTATGGGGCGCACCAATGATCGTTTGCTTGCAAGATACGGGAAAAGGCTGGGTTATGCCGTTTTTGAAGCAAAGAATTCAACGGATAGTCATAATAAACAGAAAGAGTAGGATTAGAGGGTACTTTATTATCGAATGTAAAAAGTGATTAATGATGATGCTAAAGCCATATTTATAAAGGCAACCCGTTATATATGGGTTGCCTTTCCTTTGGTCCCGGACTTTAAATTCAATCCAGTGAGTGATGAAGATGGTTCACTCAAGATGCTGCTTGAAAGCTTACAGCATATCGTTGTCAATGATGCGCCAGTGGTGCTTCAACAGAGCCTCCAATTGTGGTTTATCTTTGGCGCGAAAAGCACTTACGATCTGGCGATGTTCTTCATTTACTTCATTAAGTACACTGGATAGCTTCGCTTTGTTGTCGCTGACATACGACTGGCGAATAAAGCTGTTTTTTAACGTGTTTAACATCTCGATGACAGTGGCGTTGCCGCAGCGCGTGATGTACAGATTATGAAATTGATATTGATTTTTGCTGTAGGCAGCCAGATCGAGCTGGGTGATATCTTCATCCATCCGTGCAACAAGGGCCTCCATCTCCAGGAGTTCAGACGGTTTGAGATGGTCCGCTGCAAGTGTAGCAGCGAGCGCCTCAAGCGCACCGATGGCCTGTGAGAACTCGAGTTTTTTGCCAGCATCAAAAGGAGCCACGATAAATCCCCTGCGTGGGATATATTGCAGAAGATTATCAGAAGTGAGCTGAAATAAGGCCTCTCGAGTAGGTGTACGGCTGATGTCCAGCTTTTTGCATATCTCCGCTTCATTAATCTTCTGATTGGGCAGCAGTGTCCCGTCCTGAATTTTCTGTGCGATATAATCGTAAACGTGATCTTTCAAGGACCGGTATTTGGGTGCCTCCATACCGAATCCCCCCTTCTGTATATAGTGATGATTGGATGTGTGAGGGTACAAGCCCTGTAATGGTGCGCCGTTCGGGAGTTTCAAGTTTTTATCATCTTAACACCGAGGGGGGAGTTGGGCAAGCAATCTTAATGATCTAAATCAATGTAAGTTTCATGTTAAATAAATTACGTATTATGGAATTAAAGCGTATAAATGTGTTAAATTCATTGTCATACAATAGATTATTTGTTAGTATTACTTACATTAAAGTCCATATATTGTCTTGTGTATATTGTATACAAGTTATATGTCTTTATCATTCCAAAACAGAACAGGGGTATGTTGAGTGAAAAGAGTGCTTTTGCCAATGATGCTGTTGTTAATGGTGGTAATCATGTCAGCTTGTGGGCAGGAACAAACGACGGGGGCCGGGTCGGAACCTTCTCCATCCTCGGAGAGTGGTGCCGCAGAGAAGAAAGTAATCGTACTTGGCACCAGTGCAGACTACGCACCTTATGAATTTCACAAAAGCATTAATGGCAAAGACACTATTGTTGGTTTTGATATTGAGATTGCCAAGGCGATTGCTGCGGACATGGGAGCTGAGCTGAAGATTGAGGATATGGATTTTGATGGCTTGCTTATGGCGCTGCGCACGGACAAGGTCGATTTTGTCATATCAGGCTTAACACCTACAGAAGAGCGAAAGAAGAACGTTGATTTTACGGATATCTACTATTATGCAGAACAGGCTGTGCTCGTTAGAGCTGACGAAGGCGACTTGATTTCCTCACTGGATGATTTGTCGGGTAAGCAGGTAGGTGTGCAGAAAAGCTCCATTCAGGAAGGCATTGCTCAGGATATTCATGGAGCCAAACTTACTTCTCTTGCCAAAATTCCCGAGTTGATTCTTGAATTGCAGACTGGACGGGTAGAAGCGCTTATTCTGGAGAAGCCGGTTGCGCAGCAGTATGTAAAGAACCAGCAGGGGCTGGTTGTTGCAAATGTGAAGATTGAACAGGCAGAGGATGAAGGGGGATCGGCAATCGCCGTGAAAAAAGGCAACAAGGAGCTCGTTGATCAGATCAACAGTACGCTGGAGAAGCTTAAAACGGGCGGAGAAATCGAACGCTTCGTTGTTGAAGCGAATGAGATGTTAGGCGAATAAACCGGGCGAGTGAGGGATATGCCGTGAATTTAGATTTCTCCTTTCTATCCGAACATTGGCAGGATTATGCGCGTAGTGCGTGTGTAACGTTGGAGCTTTCCTTCTTTGGGGTGTTGTTTGGTACTATGCTGGGGGTTATGGTGGCACTGCTGCGTATATCACGAGTGTGGCCTATCAAATTCGCAGCATCCGCGTATATCGAACTCATTCGCGGTACGCCGATGTTGGTGCAAATACTCATTATTCATTATGGTCTGACCGTAATTGGTGTGAACCTCACCGCATTTATGTCGGGGGTGGTGGCATTGACCATGAACAGCTCGGCATACATGGCTGAGGTTTTCAGGGCAGGGATTCAAGTAATCGATAAAGGACAGACTGAAGTTTCGCGTTCTCTTGGGATGTCTCATGGCATGACGCTTCGCCACATTATACTGCCGCAGGCCTTTCGTAACATGCTTCCAGCGATCGGCAATGAATTCATTATTATCATTAAAGATTCCTCCCTTGTTTCCATGATCGGGATTGCTGAGATTATATATACAGCCAGAGCCATTCAGGGGGTTACCTTCCAACCGCTCGCCCCACTCCTTGTTGCTGCTGCCCTCTATTTTGTAATTACATTTACGTTGGCCAATCTACTCACCTGGCTGGAACGCAGGCTTTCCATATCGCGATAACGGTAATACGGACTCTACGAATGTGTGGAATTAGGTGATTGCGGAAAAAGTGAGCAGGAGTTGTAAATGGTCGTGGCGAAGCATACATTGATATTGTATTTTGTATACAATATAATCCACGAGAGGTGCTGGGGGTATATGTCAGATTCGAAATTGTTAATGGATTGGTCGGAACGTTATGCTGCACCTAATTACCATCCGCTCCCGATCGTCATTGAACATGCGGAAGGGGTATGGGTCGAAGATCCGGAAGGCCGCCGTTATATGGATATGTTAAGTGCGTATTCGGCACTAAATCATGGGCACAGGCATCCAGCAATCATTCAAGCGCTGAAAGATCAGGCTGATCGGGTAACATTAACATCACGGGCATTTCACAGCAGTGCGGCAGCACTTTTTTATCAGAAGCTCTCGCGATTTACGGGCAAAGCCAAAATTCTGGCCATGAACACAGGAGCCGAAGCGGTTGAAACGGCCGTGAAAGCAGTGCGAAGATGGGCATATCGCTGCAAGGGTGTACCGGAAAATAAAGCCGAAATCATCGTATGCTCAGGAAATTTTCATGGAAGAACACTGACGGTCACCTCTTTCTCATCTTCAGAAGAGTACAAAAAAGACTTTGGACCTTTTACACCCGGATTCAAAATCATTCCTTATGGTGACATTGAAGCACTTAAGCTTGCGATCACACCGAATACAGCCGCTTTCCTTGTGGAACCCATTCAGGGGGAGGCCGGTATTGTCATCCCGCCTGAAGGATATCTTGCTGAAGCCTTTGCGCTGTGCAAACAGCATCGTGTATTGACCGTGGCGGATGAGATACAGACTGGATTCGGACGAACGGGACGACGTTTTGCCTCTGACTGGGAGGGGATTGAGCCGGATATCTGGATTATGGGTAAAGCGCTGGGCGGGGGAGTGATGCCCATCTCGGCTATTGCTGCAAATGAAGAGATTCTGGATTTGTTTGAGCCAGGTTCTCATGGGTCCACATTCGGGGGGAACCCACTCGCTTGTGCTGTCGCAGTCGCAGCACTGGAAGTTCTGGAAGAGGAGAAGCTTGCGGAGCGTTCAGAGCGTCTGGGGGAATATTTTATGAAACAGCTTCAGAAAATTCGCAGTTCTGCTGTGCGTGAGATTCGAGGCAGAGGATTGTTCATCGGTGTTGATCTGCATGTACCTGCACGTTCGTATTGTGAGAAATTAATGTCCGTTGGACTGCTCTGTAAAGAAACCCATGAGACAACGATCCGTTTTGCGCCGCCACTGACCATTACCGATGCTGAGATCGACTGGGCGTTGGAACGAATTGCTCAGGTGCTGGGTGACTGAATAAACCTTTCATTCCTTGATTACTTCATATTAAGCGGCGAAGGAGCTGATCTACATGGTAAAAAATGATATGGATTCGGCAGGACCGTTGAATGATTCTAATGAAACAAGCCAATTGCCTTTGCGTCATCATGACGTTGCCATCATTAAGGTTCCTTTTGGATTAGGCGGGGCCCGAGGTGGTGCTGAGCTAGGTCCGGATGAACTGATTACAGCGGGATTGAAACGTGAAATAGCAAGCCTTGGATTGAATGTGTCCAAAGAGATCCGTGTAGATTGTCCCTCAGAGTCTGTTGCTCCAATCGAACGCAACCGTGTGAAATATTTATCCGAGGTTAGACAGGTAAGTGAGCGAGTATGCAATGAAGTGTCTGGCGCGATAGCAGGAGGTTCTTTTCCACTTGTTCTGGGTGGGGATCACAGTGTAGCTATAGGTTCGCTTGCCGGGTTGTCTGCGCATTATTCCAATCTGGGTATGATCTGGTTTGATGCCCATGCGGATTTGAACACAGAAGAGCGTAGTCTGTCTGGAAATATGCATGGGATGAGTGTTGCTGCTGCTTTAGGACATTCTGCCTTTAACTTGTCTCATATTCCGGGTGCGGGACCGTTCGTTAATCCTTCCAATCTGGTCTACATTGGCTTGCGTGATCTGGATGTATATGAGAAGGAACAGATCCGAGCCCTTGGCATCAAAAGCTTTACAATGCATGATATTGACCGGATAGGTATACAACAGGTTGTTGAACAGGCTTTGGCTGTAGTTGGGGAAGGAACAGATGGTATTCATATTAGCTTTGATATGGATTGTCTTGATCCGCGTGAGGCTCCGGGTGTGGGTACGCCCGTACCAGGGGGATTGAATTACCGTGAAGCTCATTTCGCGCTGGAGCTGCTCGCTTCCACCAACCAAGTCACGTCCATGGATCTGGTGGAGGTTAACCCGCTATATGATCAGAATAGGCATACGGCCCGCCTTGGAGTGGAGTTGATTGCTTCATTGCTGGGTAAACGGATTTTATAACGATCGACCAGCTTTTTTTGTGGAAATTATATAGGCTTAAAGAAGGTAAGGTTGAATCCTATAAACCATAGTCATATATAAGGCCAGGGTCAAACTCAGCCATACGATCTTCAACTGGATGAAGATGGGGATGAGTGCTTCCCTGGCTATAGTTATTGAACGAAGTGTTTGGCTGTTGAGCGGATGAGAGAATAAAGTTGGTTTTATGAAATGTTGTATGGTTGTGTAGGAATTCCTGATTGTTTAGTTAGGGTGGGGTGTATGTACGGGCCTCTACTATAGTAGAAACAAATTAATGATTATCTATTGGTATGTCTGGATATAAAGCTTTTTGAAAATAAAGCTTGCATTCGATATCTGTACATGGTATATTCTAATTCCGGCCAAGAAAACAAGAGAAACAAGGTGCGGCAAGCAAAACAAATAAGCTTCGAAAGAAACTTAAAAAAAGAGCTTGCAAAGTTGGTTCGGATGTGATAAGATATAAAAGTTGCTGCGGTGAACAACACTGAGCGGCGAAACAAGTTTGATCTTTGAAAACTGAACAACGAGTGAGTAATCGTCCTGCTTGCAGGATGAACGTGAAAGTTTTTGGTACATGCCATTTGGCTGTATGAAAACTGGAACATAAATGAGATTTTTAATCTCGTCAGATTCAAAATGAGCTTATCGCTCTTTTCAATACTTTATTGGAGAGTTTGATCCTGGCTCAGGACGAACGCTGGCGGCATGCCTAATACATGCAAGTCGAGCGGACTTGAAGAGAAGCTTGCTTCTCTGATAGTTAGCGGCGGACGGGTGAGTAACACGTAGGCAACCTGCCCTCAAGTTTGGGACAACTACCGGAAACGGTAGCTAATACCGAATAGTTGTTTTCTTCGCCTGAAGGAAACTGGAAAGACGGAGCAATCTGTCACTTGGGGATGGGCCTGCGGCGCATTAGCTAGTTGGTGGGGTAACGGCTCACCAAGGCGACGATGCGTAGCCGACCTGAGAGGGTGATCGGCCACACTGGGACTGAGACACGGCCCAGACTCCTACGGGAGGCAGCAGTAGGGAATCTTCCGCAATGGGCGAAAGCCTGACGGAGCAATGCCGCGTGAGTGATGAAGGTTTTCGGATCGTAAAGCTCTGTTGCCAGGGAAGAACGCTTGAGAGAGTAACTGCTCTCAAGGTGACGGTACCTGAGAAGAAAGCCCCGGCTAACTACGTGCCAGCAGCCGCGGTAATACGTAGGGGGCAAGCGTTGTCCGGAATTATTGGGCGTAAAGCGCGCGCAGGCGGTCATTTAAGTCTGGTGTTTAATCCCGGGGCTCAACCCCGGATCGCACTGGAAACTGGGTGACTTGAGTGCAGAAGAGGAGAGTGGAATTCCACGTGTAGCGGTGAAATGCGTAGATATGTGGAGGAACACCAGTGGCGAAGGCGACTCTCTGGGCTGTAACTGACGCTGAGGCGCGAAAGCGTGGGGAGCAAACAGGATTAGATACCCTGGTAGTCCACGCCGTAAACGATGAGTGCTAGGTGTTAGGGGTTTCGATACCCTTGGTGCCGAAGTTAACACATTAAGCACTCCGCCTGGGGAGTACGGTCGCAAGACTGAAACTCAAAGGAATTGACGGGGACCCGCACAAGCAGTGGAGTATGTGGTTTAATTCGAAGCAACGCGAAGAACCTTACCAGGTCTTGACATCCCTCTGACCGGTACAGAGATGTACCTTTCCTTCGGGACAGAGGAGACAGGTGGTGCATGGTTGTCGTCAGCTCGTGTCGTGAGATGTTGGGTTAAGTCCCGCAACGAGCGCAACCCTTGATCTTAGTTGCCAGCATTTCGGATGGGCACTCTAAGGTGACTGCCGGTGACAAACCGGAGGAAGGTGGGGATGACGTCAAATCATCATGCCCCTTATGACCTGGGCTACACACGTACTACAATGGCCGGTACAACGGGCTGCGAAGCCGCGAGGTGGAGCTAATCCTAAAAAGCCGGTCTCAGTTCGGATTGCAGGCTGCAACTCGCCTGCATGAAGTCGGAATTGCTAGTAATCGCGGATCAGCATGCCGCGGTGAATACGTTCCCGGGTCTTGTACACACCGCCCGTCACACCACGAGAGTTTATAACACCCGAAGTCGGTGGGGTAACCGCAAGGAGCCAGCCGCCGAAGGTGGGATAGATGATTGGGGTGAAGTCGTAACAAGGTAGCCGTATCGGAAGGTGCGGCTGGATCACCTCCTTTCTATGGAGAATCGTTTCCCGTAGCGGAAACATTCAAATGAAGTCTTCAGGAAGCATGCTTCCGAAGCGAGCTTTACTTCGTAAAGCTTTTAACTCACTCGTTGCTCAGTTTTGAGAGCTCAAACTCTCAAACAGCTTGCTTTTGCGTGGAGCTTGTTCTTTGAAAACTAGATATCGAAACGAAAAATGCGAATTAGAACATTCCTTTTTAGCTGAACTTGTGTTGAACAAGTTTAATAAATTGGTACTTAATTGCTTTTGCGATGGTATTGAATGGGAGCGACTTTTGGCTTTGCGCAAGCAAAACAAGGGAAGCGAGCAGTCAAAACCGGAGCAATATGGTTAAGCTACTAAGAGCACACGGAGGATGCCTAGGCGCTAGGAGCCGATGAAGGACGTGGCGAACAACGAAACTGCCTCGGGGAGCTGTAAGCAAGCTTTGATCCGGGGGTGTCCGAATGGGGAAACCCAGCTGGGGTAATTTCCAGTTACTCGTAACTGAATACATAGGTTACGTAGAGGCATACCAGGGGAACTGAAACATCTAAGTACCCTGAGGAAGAGAAAACAATAGTGATTCCGTCAGTAGCGGCGAGCGAACGCGGAGAAGCCCAAACCAGAGAGCTTGCTCTCTGGGGTTGTGGGACGTCTCACATGGAGTTACAAAGGAGCCGGTTAAACGAAGAGGTCTGGAAAGGCCCGCCAAAGAAGGTAAAAGCCCTGTAGTTGAAAGTTGGCTCTCTCCGAGACGGATCCCGAGTAGTGCGGGGCACGTGAAACCCCGTATGAATCCGGCAGGACCATCTGCCAAGGCTAAATACTTCCTAGCGACCGATAGTGAAGCAGTACCGTGAGGGAAAGGTGAAAAGCACCCCGGAAGGGGAGTGAAATAGAACCTGAAACCGTGTGCTTACAAAAAGTCAGAGCCCGTTTTAGGGGTGATGGCGTGCCTTTTGTAGAATGAACCGGCGAGTTACGTTCCCGTGCAAGGTTAAGGTGAAGAGCCGGAGCCGCAGCGAAAGCGAGTCTGAATAGGGCGAATGAGTACGTGGACGTAGACCCGAAACCGGGTGATCTACCCCTGTCCAGGGTGAAGGTGCGGTAACACGCACTGGAGGCCCGAACCCACGCACGTTGAAAAGTGCGGGGATGAGGTGGGGGTAGCGGAGAAATTCCAATCGAACTCGGAGATAGCTGGTTCTCCCCGAAATAGCTTTAGGGCTAGCCTCGGAAAACAGAGTCGTGGAGGTAGAGCACTGATTGGGTGCGGGGCCCGCAAGGGTTACCAAGCTCAGTCAAACTCCGAATGCCATAGACTTACTTCCGGGAGTCAGACAGTGAGTGCTAAGATCCATTGTCAAAAGGGAAACAGCCCAGACCATCAGCTAAGGTCCCCAAGTGTGTGTTAAGTGGGAAAGGATGTGGAGTTGCACAGACAACCAGGATGTTGGCTTAGAAGCAGCCACCATTGAAAGAGTGCGTAATAGCTCACTGGTCGAGTGACTCTGCGCCGAAAATGTAACGGGGCTAAACACACCACCGAAGCTATGGCTTGATGCTTTGCATCAGGGGTAGGGGAGCGTTGTATAAGGGTTGAAGGTGTACCGTAAGGAGCGCTGGACATTATACAAGTGAGAATGCCGGTATGAGTAACGAAAAGATCAGTGAGAATCTGATCCGCCGAAAGCCTAAGGGTTCCTGAGGAAGGCTCGTCCGCTCAGGGTAAGTCGGGACCTAAGGCGAGGCCGAAAGGCGTAGTCGAAGGACAACAGGTCGAAATTCCTGTACCACCGTAAGCCGTTATGAGCAATGGGGGGACGCAGCAGGGTAGTGACGCGGACTGATGGATGTCCGTCTAAGCAGTGAGGCTGATGTGTAGGCAAATCCGCACATCGTAAGGCTGGGCTGTGATGGGGAGCGAAAATTATAGTAGCGAAGGTCATGATCTCACACTGCCAAGAAAAGCCTCTAGCCAGGTGATGGTGCCCGTACCGCAAACCGACACAGGTAGGCGAGAAGAGAATTCTAAGGCGCGCGGAAGAACTCTCGTTAAGGAACTCGGCAAAATGACCCCGTAACTTCGGGAGAAGGGGTGCCCCGGTAGTGTGAATAGCACGAGGGGGCCGCAGTGAAAAGGCCCAAGCGACTGTTTAGCAAAAACACAGGTCTGTGCGAAGCCGTAAGGCGAAGTATACGGGCTGACGCCTGCCCGGTGCTGGAAGGTTAAGGGGAGCGGTTAGGGAGTAATCCCGAAGCTGTGAACCGAAGCCCCAGTAAACGGCGGCCGTAACTATAACGGTCCTAAGGTAGCGAAATTCCTTGTCAGGTAAATTCTGACCCGCACGAATGGCGTAACGACTTGGGCGCTGTCTCAACGAGAGATCCGGTGAAATTTTAATACCTGTGAAGATGCAGGTTACCCGCGACAAGACGGAAAGACCCCATGGAGCTTTACTGCAGCTTGATATTGAATTTGGGTACGATCTGTACAGGATAGGTGGGAGCCTTTGAAGCCGGAGCGCCAGCTTCGGTGGAGGCACCGTTGGGATACCACCCTGATCGTATCTAGGTTCTAACCTGGTACCGTAATCCGGTGCGGGGACAGTGTCAGGTGGGCAGTTTGACTGGGGCGGTCGCCTCCTAAAGAGTAACGGAGGCGCCCAAAGGTTCCCTCAGAATGGTTGGAAATCATTCGAAGAGTGCAAAGGCATAAGGGAGCTTGACTGCGAGACCTACAAGTCGAGCAGGGACGAAAGTCGGGCTTAGTGATCCGGTGGTACCGCATGGAAGGGCCATCGCTCAACGGATAAAAGCTACCCTGGGGATAACAGGCTTATCTCCCCCAAGAGTCCACATCGACGGGGAGGTTTGGCACCTCGATGTCGGCTCATCGCATCCTGGGGCTGAAGTAGGTCCCAAGGGTTGGGCTGTTCGCCCATTAAAGCGGTACGCGAGCTGGGTTCAGAACGTCGTGAGACAGTTCGGTCCCTATCTGTCGTGGGCGTAGGAAATTTGAGAGGAGCTGTCCTTAGTACGAGAGGACCGGGATGGACGTACCGCTGGTGTACCAGTTGTTCCGCCAGGAGCACCGCTGGGTAGCTATGTACGGACGGGATAAGCGCTGAAAGCATCTAAGCGTGAAGCCCCCCTCAAGATGAGATTTCCCAGTATGTAAGACCCCTTGAAGACGACGAGGTAGATAGGCTGGGGGTGGAAGTGCAGCAATGCATGGAGCTGACCAGTACTAATCGGTCGAGGGCTTATCCAATATGCAAGTTGTAAATCGCAGATTTCGTTTCGGATCTAGTTTTCAGAGAATAAACTCTGAAACGAAAATCGGTACATCACGGAAGGTGTATATGATTTTCAGTTCTAACTTTGATTTCAAGAAGCTATGCTTCGACAAATCGCGTTTGGTGGCGATGGCGGAGGGGTTCCACACGTACCCATCCCGAACACGACCGTTAAGCCCTCTAGCGCCGATGGTACTTGGACCGCAGGGTCCTGGGAGAGTAGGACGCCGCCAAGCGAAACCCCTTTGGGGTATTTTTTTTCGATATGGGCCCTTAGCTCAGTTGGTTAGAGCGCACCTCTGATAAGGGTGAGGCCGGTGGTTCGAGTCCACCAGGGCCCATAGTAATACCAGATATACTAAAAGTATATGGGGCCATAGCTCAGCTGGGAGAGCGCCTGCCTTGCAAGCAGGAGGTCAGCGGTTCGATCCCGCTTGGCTCCACCATTCCCTGATAGCTCAGTTGGTAGAGCACTCGACTGTTAATCGAGTTGTCACAGGTTCGAGCCCTGTTCGGGGAGCCATATGGAGAGGTGTCCGAGCTGGCCGAAGGAGCACGATTGGAAATCGTGTAGGCGTCACAAGCGTCTCGAGGGTTCGAATCCCTCTCTCTCCGCCAGATAATTTTTTAGTGAGGCCCGTTGGTCAAGGGGTTAAGACACCTCCCTTTCACGGAGGTAACAGGGGTTCGAATCCCCTACGGGTCATTGTTTTATTTTTAGGGGATGAGAATCCCAAAGGTTCGTCGGAGGATAAGCTTCGTTAGCAATGGCTTCGCAGTCTCGAACGAAGTGAGAGTATCCCCTACGGGTCATTTATGGAGGCTTAGCTCAGCTGGGAGAGCATCTGCCTTACAAGCAGAGGGTCGGGGGTTCGATCCCCTCAGCCTCCACCATATAAACTTTTAATAACGACGCGGGGTGGAGCAGCCCGGTAGCTCGTCGGGCTCATAACCCGAAGGCCGCAGGTTCAAATCCTGCCCCCGCAATTAACCTTTCTTTCAAGAAAGCAACCTGGAACCGTGGTGTAGTTGGCCTAACATGCCTGCCTGTCACGCAGGAGATCGCGGGTTCGAATCCCGTCGGTTCCGCCATTTTTTAAAATGATATTTTACACCGTGCCGGTGTAGCTCAACTGGTAGAGCAACTGACTTGTAATCAGTAGGTTGGGGGTTCAAGTCCTCTCGCCGGCACCATTTATTGCATTCACCTCTGAATTTATAATAGAATGTATATTATAGTTACAGATGGGAATACTGAGATACTCTCAGTGAAATGCAAGGGATAGTTTATGGCGATCGTGGCGAAGTGGTTAACGCACCGGTTTGTGGATCCGGCATTCGGGGGTTCAATTCCCCTCGATCGCCCCATGTTTTCTTAATGGGGATTAGCCAAGCGGTAAGGCAACGGACTTTGACTCCGTCATGCATAGGTTCAAATCCTATATCCCCAGCCATTTTAGTTTTAGCATGAGTCATTAGCTCAGTTGGTAGAGCACCTGACTTTTAATCAGGGTGTCGAAGGTTCGAGCCCTTCATGACTCACCATTATATTTTGCGGTCGTGGCGGAATTGGCAGACGCGCACGGTTCAGGTCCGTGTGGGCTAACCCCCGTGGAGGTTCGAGTCCTCTCGACCGCACCATATATTTTGCGGAAGTGGCTCAGCGGTAGAGCATCGCCTTGCCAAGGCGAGGGTCGCGGGTTCGATTCCCGTCTTCCGCTCCAATATTTGCGCCCTTAGCTCAGCTGGATAGAGCGTTTGACTACGAATCAAAAGGCCGGGAGTTCGAATCTCTCAGGGCGCGCCATTATTTCCATAAGTATCGGGATGTAGCTCAGCTTGGTAGAGCACCTGGTTTGGGACCAGGGGGTCGCATGTTCAAATCGTGTCATCCCGATTTTTATTTGCGGGTGTAGTTCAATGGTAGAACTTTAGCCTTCCAAGCTAATAGCGTGGGTTCGATTCCCATCACCCGCTTCATGGTAACATCAGAGAGAGCTCTTGCTTATTGCAAGGGCTCTTTTTGATATAGTAATCTTAATTAAGAAAATAGTGGGAGGACATATGAAAAATAAAATAGAAACGCCAAAGATTCCCCTGGAGCTCGAAGACTTATCGTTAGCTTTAGAAACATGGGAGAGTAAAGAAGAAATCAAGCATGGGCGATTCAGTAATATCTCTATTGAGAATCAGAGCGCCAGCAGGGTTTCTTTCGATAAAGTGGTCTTTGAGAACGTGATTTTCAGCCAGTCCTCTCTACCGGAAATCGAGCTTACCGATGTAATTTTTGATAAATGTGATTTGTCCAATATGGACTTTAACGGCTCTTTCCTCCACCGGACAGAATTTAAAAATTGTAAGTTGCTTGGTACCAACCTTTCGAATAGCAGGCTCCAAAATGTAAGTTTTCAGGGCTGTGTAGCGGATCTTTCTTTATTCCGATTCTCCAAGTTTAAACAGGTAAAGTACATGGAATGTTCTCTGGTGAGTGGCGACTTCTTTCAAGCCACACCCCAAAAACTGGAGTTCACTGAATGCAATATAGACCAAGCTCTTCTATCGGGTGTAAAGCTTAAGGGAATGGACCTTAGTGACTGTAATTTTGACAGTTTACATGTAGATATTGAGGATCTGGACGGATGCATCATCTCAGATGCTCAGGCAGCCTCATTTGTTGGACTATTAGGCTTAATTGTGAAGTAACTATATCCTGGTTTGAAGTCGTAGTGAGAGATGGGGTAATACTTCTGCTGTCGCAGGTTTGATTATGTCATTAATCTTTGTTTAAATGAAGAGATCAACTAGTATACCATTCTTGCTTTCACTGACAAAAGGAGGCGTATGATGAAAAGGGCTCTGGTTATTGGAGGAAATGGAACTTTAGGCAAGGCTGTTGTTGCGAAGCTTCAGGAATATTCCGTTGAGGTCATTACAGCCGGCAGGCAATCCGGGGACTACCAGGTGGATATGACCTCGACAGAGAGTATTACATCACTCTTTGAAACGGTGACTAATATTGATTATGTCATTGTTGCAGCAGGTCAGACCCATTATGCGAAGTTGGAGGAGCTAACCCCTGAGAACAACATGATTAGTGTGCAGGGGAAATTACTTGGTCAGGTGAATATCGTCTTGATTGGGCAGCACTACATCAACGATAAGGGAAGTTTTACGCTGGTCAGTGGCATTATACAGGACCATCCCATTCTGAAAGGCGCATCCAGCGCCATGGTCAATGGTGCAATTGATTCGTTTGCCAAAGCAGCGGCATATGAGTTGCCTCGAGGTATCCGTCTGAATTCCGTTAGTCCTAACTTGTTTGTTGAATCCGCAGAGAAATATAAAGGTGTGTTTATCGGATTTAATCCGGTGCCTGTGGAGCGGGTCGCCAATACGTTTATCCAGAGTGCACTTGGGATCGAAACAGCCCAGAACTTTAAAATATACTAACTGTAGGGAATAGTGAATATAAAGGAGATCAGCAGAATGTTTCTGCTGATCTCCTTTTGTTTTGGATGCAATGGGATTTAGGCTTTAGTATCTTTCCAAAATCAGCTGAGTTTTCAGGCCATCGGCAGGAATGAGCCAGTTTTTGTTTTCCAGCACTTGCATGAGTTGGGTACGCAGTCCCGAAACAGCTGTAGAATCTGCTGTTTTGAACGAAATCTCTACGATATTCTCTACACCTGTGCCTGCTGCGTTACGAATCGGCCATACTTCAAGGGTGAGTTCCTGTCCATTCCATGTGCCTTCATAACGTTGGAATGTTACTGGGCCGTAGGCACGGGATGCCGTGAGTTGTTGTTTACCCCAATTGGAGGAGGACCAGTTTTTTAATTTGCCAGGCAGCTTGTCCAACAACATGCTCAAGGCTTCCTGCTGTGATGGAAGTTGTACGCCTGTAGCTTTGGTATCCACCTTTTTAGTGTTGGAGAAGCTCAATGTTTGTTTGCCATATCCCCAATCAATTTCAGCTTCATAATTATCGTCTGACGCATCAAATCCCTCTTGGTTGGCCAAAGTCAAAGCCGCATTAACATCACCATTGATAACAGGATAGCGCTTTTTATAAGTCAGTTCATAATTGTTCTTGTCATCTTTCTTCCGAAAACGGACGTTCCATCCTTGTTGATCGAGATTGAGCGCGTTGGTATCAAAATACTCTGCGCTAATGTTTCTTGCAGTGGAGTTTAAACCAAGCGTCTGGATGACTTCACTGCGCGGTGTCCCATTGGTGTTCAATACCAGCTCCGGCTTGGCCAAGAACTTCACTTCATAGGCAGGAACGGCATTGGCTGCTGCTGAAGCCTGTGGTGCTTCCAGAAACGTCAGTCCACTTCCCAATGTCACGATGCTCAACATGAATGAGGCGGTTACCTTTTTCCATTTTTTCAAAACCAATCACTCCCTAGGCTGGATTAACGTACAGACCCACTTTATCGTCCGAGTATATGAAAGCGATTAAATGGAAGGGCTCGTTGCGTTAACCCTGCATAGATTTGATGAATGCCAAGCGATAGTTTATATGGGGTAGCGGGAGTATCAATTGAAAAAAGAGAGGCTGTGGCTCATGTCCCGCAACACTTCTTTGAAGCGGTTGACCTGTACTGATGGATGGCGATCCTTGTTGTGCACGATGTAAATATGCCGCGGAGCCTGCTCACCCGGAATGGGTAGGACCTTGATCAGTCCATGCTGCTCTTCCCACTGTACGGCCATTCGTGACATGAACGAGATATGACCGCCGAGTAGAACCAACTGCTTGATTGCTTCCAGAGAATCCATCTCCACGGTGCTCCGCAGACGAATATCATGTTGCTCCAGCCATTGGTTGGTTAAACGACGAGTGCTGGATTCATCCCCATGCAGTGCAAAAGGAACCTGTGCCATATGCTCGGGTTTCAATACTTCCCTTTGAGCCAAGACATGCTGTGGAGAGCAGATTAATACCAGATCGTCTTCACACAGCGTTTCTGCTTGCAATACCGGACCCACAAATGGTTCGGAAGAAATCACACCCAGATCAATCTGGTGGCGGATCAACATTTCGCGGATAACGGGTGAAGGTTTAACGGATAACATCATTCGAATACCGGGGAATTCCTGAGAAAATGGTTTCAAAATAGGCGGCAGCAGATACGTTGCAGGTACATAGCTCGCTCCAATGTGCAGGGTGCCCCGATAGAGGCTGTCATATTCCTGTACCACCCGGCGCGCTTCCTGGGTCAGGGCATTGATTTTGACGGAATAATGTAAAAGGGCTTGTCCAGCCTCGGTGAGAAATGTCTTTCCACTACGCGATTCGAATAATCGCACCCCCATCTCTTCCTCCAGAGACTTCATATGAAAGGTAACGGTAGGCTGCTTGATGCCCAGAAGTTCGGCCACACGGGTCATATGATGATGTTTATCAATGAGTTCAACAATTTGCAGTTTAATCAGGTTCAACGAACTCAACACTCCTCTCGGTAACTTGAATCACCTTATATAGATTTAATCTATGAACATCAACAGAATTCATCTAAAAAGTTAATTCCAATTTTACATTTCCAACATACAACTCGCGAAAGCGGACGTTAGACTGAGAACAGTACAAAAAGACAGGCAGGGATGCTTATGAAAATGGAAATTAGGGGGATTCAAAAATCATTCAATCGCACTCCCGCTTTGCTGCCCACGGATTTAACGCTTCAACATGGACAGTTTACGACGCTGCTCGGCCCATCCGGCTGCGGCAAAACGACGTTGCTGCGCATGCTGGCGGGGCTGGAGCAGCCGGATGCAGGAGAAATCGTCGCGGATGGCAAGAGTTTCTACTCGGCGACGAAGCGGATAGATGTACCAACACATAAGCGTAATCTGGGCATGGTGTTTCAGGATTTTGCATTATGGCCGCATATGACCGTCTACGAAAATGTGGCATTCGGCCTGAAGGCCGGAAAGCAGAAGTCTGATCTGCGCCAAAAGGTGACTGAAGCACTTGGCATGGTTCGCCTGCAAGGCATGGAGGATCGTTATCCTCATCAGCTGTCGGGAGGACAGCAGCAGCGGGTTGCTTTTGCTAGAGCGGTAGCAGTAAGACCGGGGATTATCCTGTTCGATGAGCCGCTAAGTGCACTGGATGCTGTGCTGCGGGAAGAGATGCGAATTGAGATGATGTCATTGGTACGGGATATGGGACTTACCGCGCTATACGTCACCCATGATCAGGTCGAGGCGATGTCGATGTCAGATGAGATTGTGGTGATGGAGAAGGGGCGGATATTGCAAAAAGGAACCCCGGAAACGATCTACGGATCGCCAAGCGATCCTTATGTTGCTTCGTTTATCGGAAAGTCCAACTGGCTTACGCCTAATCAGTCCATGGTGAGACCGGAACATGTCTCCTGGAGCAAAACAGGCCATGACGATCTGTGTTATCAGGCGGTAGTGCTCAGCGTCAGTTATGTAGGCGAGCGTTATGAAATTCGGGTACAGATGGAAGGCCTGGGGGTATGGACTGCCTATCTGGATCGAAGAGTACGCGTTGGGGAGAAGGTTCAACTCTATGTAGCCCCGGAGCGGATCTGCCGAATGAACGGGCAAGACACTCCGAATGTGAAGCCGAGAGAGTTCATCGCAGCAGCCAACTGATCATGATAGTACGTGATCTGAGGAACAGGGATTCTCGCCTATGAATGAAATAGTGAACGGCAACATCAACCGAATCATGAACAGGATTATGGAATAATGGGTCGCTGTGGAAAGCAACATTGCTCTGTTCAACCAAGGAATGGTACAAGTTGGCGGAAGTAGCGAGAATAGCGACTATAAAAACCATAGCGGGAACGTCGTAAACAGCGTAATCAGCGTGAGTTTGCAGAAACTTGAATACGAATATAATCAGAAACCAAGGGAGATGGAATGAGATGTTGGGTATGAAAACACGGAAAAGAAGTGCAATGCTGTTATTATCAGCGGTCATGAGTATCAGTTTGTTCGGATGCAGCACAGGTAATTCAACCACCGGGAATGCGGGGCAAGCTGCTGGGGAAGGCAGTACAGCTACTGCATCGGCGGAAACGACAAAACCAGCCGGTGGGAAGCTGGTATTATACAGTGCTGGACCGCAGAAGTTGGCAGATAACATCATCGGCGGATTTACAGCCAAGACGGGCATTGAAGTGGAGATGTTTCAGGGTACGACAGGTAAAATTCTGGCTCGCATGGAAGCTGAGAAATCCAATCCGGTAGCGGATGTTGTTATCCTGGCCTCCCTGCCTTCGGCACAAGCGCTGAAAGCGGATGGTCTGACACTCCCATATCCGGATGCCGAGAATGCAGACAAGCTGAACAAGGACTGGTCGGATGCCGAAGGAAACTATTTTAGCTCCAGTGCTTCGGCGCTCGGGATTGTCTACAATACGAAGCTGGTGTCCACGCCACCAACCAGTTGGGCTGAGCTGGCAACACCTGCCTGGAAGGACGCAGTCAACATCCCTGACCCTACACTTTCCGGTTCCGCACTGGACTTCATTACGGGTTACCTGAGTGTGAATGGAGATAAAGGCTGGGAATTGCTGGACAGCTACAAAGCAAATGGTGTAGCGATGGCAGGAGCGAATCAGGAAGCACTTGACCCGGTCATTACCGGAGCGAAAAGTATCGTAGCAGCTGGTGTGGATTACATGGCGTATTCCTCCAAAGCCAAAGGTGAACCCCTGGACATCGTATATCCGGAGGAAGGGACTGTCATCAGTCCAAGACCGGCGGCGATTCTGAAATCGAGTCAGAATGTGGAGAATGCCAAGGCGTTTATCGACTACCTGTTGTCCGATGAGGCACAGAAGCTCGTTGCAGATGCTTACTTGATTCCGGGACGTGAAGACATCGAAGCGACCAACCGGGCGAATCTGAAGGATATCCCACAGCTTAAAGTGGATTGGAACTGGATGAGTGAACACGGAGATGAGACAGCAGCACGTTTCTCCGAGACTTTTAAATAAGATTATGTATTCTTCCCGTGCAGCTTGTAATTTGATATAACGACTGGATATTGAAGAGTAATGGAAAATAAGCAGCATAGAGAGTGTCTTGTGGAAGTCATGTGAGGTGAAATCGTAGTGAAACCTGTTGTAGCAGACAACAACCGTATTTTTCGGAGAGTGGGCGTGATTCTGGCCCTCTTTCTGCTGACGATCAGCATTGGTGTGCCGCTTTTGCTGATTTTCTGGCAAAGTGTGTATCCGGATGGGCAATGGGATTGGATGGCCCCGATTCAGACCATTACAGGTCATCATTTATCGGGGGTGCTGCTGAATTCAGTCTGGCTGGGGATCTGCGTGGTCGCTGTAACAACGCTGCTGGCATTGCCGCTGGCCTGGATGATGGCGAAGACTCGTATGGGTCAGCACCGCTGGGTGGACGTAATCCTGATGATCCCGTTCATGACCCCGCCGTATATCGGCTCCATGGGCTGGATTCTGTTTATGCAAAAAGGGGGATACCTGCAGCAATGGGTGCCCTCTGCTGCGAGCTGGAGTGAGTTGTTCTTCAGCTTCTGGGGCATGGTGCTCATTATGAGCCTGCATCTGTTCCCTTTCCTGTACCTGTTGCTTCGGGATGCAATCATTCGTATTGGTGGCAATCTGGAAGAAGCGGGCGCGGTGCACGGGGGACGTGCGGGATACCGATTCAGACGCATTATTTTACCCTTGCTGTTGTCTTCCTATGGCATGGGGATCATGCTAGTCTTTGTCAAAACGATTGCGGAATTCGGAACACCAGCAACCTTTGGACGCAAGATTGGTTATTATGTCATGACCTCTGAGATCCACAAGTATATCTCCAGTTGGCCGATTGATTTTGGCAAGGCAACCTCGCTCGCATCGGTGCTGCTGTCGGTCTGTCTGGTGATGTGGTACATGCAATCGGCCATGAGTCGAAAGTTCACGTATCGTCTGGTAGGGGGCAAGGGGCAGCGCTCCAAACGATACTCCCTAAGCGGCGGAGCGGGTTGGTTGTGCGGATTGTATCTCGCGTTGCTGCTGATTCTGTCGGTGGGCATTCCGTATTTCTCCATTATTGCAGCGTCGACGATGAAGCTGCGCGGGGCGGGGCTGTCCTTTGACAATCTGACGCTGGATCATTACCGGGAATTGCTGTCCTGGGGGTCGATCAGTATGAAAGCGATCGGCAACAGTCTGGGACTGTCACTGGCAGCTTCGACGGTGGCGGTTATGATCGGTACAGGTCTTGCACTGACGATTGGTAAGTCGTCGTCTCTTATGCAACGTGTGATTGATCTGTTCAGTCTGCTTCCGAATACGGTACCGGGCATTGTTATGGTGGTCGGTCTCATCCTGTTCTGGAATTCACCATGGATGCCGTTCACGCTGTACAACTCGTACGGAATGGTTGTTCTGACATATGTGGTGCTCTTCTTGCCGTACACGGTGCAGTATGTCAAATCAAGCTTCACCCAGATAGACGGTACGTTGTTCCAGGCGGGCCAGGTCTTTGGCGGAAAGCCGTTGTATATTCTGCGGCGCATTCTTCTACCACTGATCATTCCCGGCATGTTGGCCGGGTGGATGATGACATTCACCATTGCCACCCGGGAGTTGGTAGGTTCACTGTTAATTTTGCCTCCATCGATGCAGACATCGGCTACGTATATCTTTGCTCAATTTGAACAAGGTCAGGTGTCATTGGGGATGGCGATGGCCGTGGTTACTGTTGGTATGACGATACTGATGCTGCTTGGCATTGAAGTTCTGAATTCAAAGAGAAAGTGGAATGCATCATGATCAAACTGAAGGTATGGGGCGGTGCAGGGGAACATGGACGTTCCGCCTATCTGCTGAGTGGGAGCCGGGTTCAACTTTTGCTGGATTGTGGCGTGAAAAAAGAAGGAGCCGGCGAGTACCCGCTGATTGAACCGGAGATCGTTAAAGAACTGGATGTGGTGCTGCTGTCTCACGCCCATGAGGATCATTCTGTCGCTATTCCATTGCTTTATAAGATGGGGTATCAGGGTGAAGTATGGACGACACGGGAAACCAGGGAACAATTGCACACCTACTTCAGAGCTTGGCGAAGAAATATGGAGAGGGCAGGACACGCCCTTCCATACGAAGAAGGCGATGAACAATTAATTCGCTACCGATTTCTGGAGGACGAAGCCGAGGGTGGAACCTGGTTTGAAATAATTCCTGGCGTCTCGGTGGTATGGGGGCGCAGTGGACACCTTGCGGGATCGGTATGGTTCGGGCTGGAAATGGAAGATAAGCGGATATTTTATTCTGGCGACTACACGTCGGAGTCCATGCTTTTGCAGGAGGATTGTCCAGCAGATGTGTTCTGGCAGGCAAGCTTACCACGAAATAGGCGGGGCCTGGATGCTCCAGTTAGTCCACATTGGATATCGGATATACGAACCGCCGTGAATGGTGGGCATGTCATGACAGGAGAGCCATCCGCATCACAATCCTTGGCCTCTGCTTCATCCGAAGGGGTGTTACGATCATCCGTACTAGCAGGATGGCCTGTGGAGCAACAGCTTGCCTATTCCACAGCGAAGGAAGCGGAAGTGAACAAAGCATCTTCAATCGGCCTGCTGGATTTGGTGATTATGGATGCCGCATATGGTACAGATCGTGATACACAAGCCCATAAGCTGGACCAACTGGAACAGGCTATTCATGAGACGATTACTCGGGGGGGGAAGGTGCTCATGCCTATGCCCTCGGTGGGTCGTGGTCAGGAAATCATGCTGTGGGCACAGCAGCAGTTCCCGCACGTTCCGATTGTAGTGGAACAAGGCTTGGTGGACGGTCTGAAGCAGCTTTTACGTGCTCCATACTGGTTAAAGGAAGAGGAAGGACACATACCGGGGCCTGTGAAGGATGCGATTGGGCGTTTTCTGAGTGGTCAAGGATGGGAGCTGCCTTTGACAAATGAAGAGCGAGAGCGGCTGCTGCATCAACATGCTGCCTCTTTGTGGTTCATTCCGGACGGGATGATGCAGTCCTCTCTTGCTCGCTGGTACTACAGCCAGTTTGCAGATGATGAAAATAATAGGGTGCTGCTCACTGGGCATGTCTCTGCGGGCACCTTTGCTTACAGGCTCTTGCAGAATCCTGCAAAACACGGAGCCTGTGAGGTACGGAAAATTCGTTATAAGGTGCATCAGGGTTGGAAGGATGTTGAGAGAATGCTGCATCAGGTTCCTGCAAGGCATACAGTGCTTGTGCATGCGGATCGGGCAGAGACGGATAAGCTGAGAGAAGGCTTGCTTAGGGAAAAATGGGTCTCGGAGAAGGGAATACTGCACTCGCTATCTCCTGGAGATGAGCTGTATCTGTAGGTGGAATTTTATAAGGACTGGATCTATAAAGGATTGGACTATGTAAGGCGTCCCTGGGGACGTCTTTTTACATGTGATTTTTTTATAGAAAATGGGGCTGTCCCATACGTCATGAACCTGACGTTGGACGCCCCTTCTTCAGTGTTATTTTGGCTAACGAACCTGACACACGTTATTCGCTCCCATTTGCACGGTTCTGAAATCTAACGAATCACAGCGACGTTATTTCATCCATTAGGTTGATTTTTGGACCCTATTCCTGTTTTCCACCGAAATAACGTCACTGAAGTTCGTTAAACGGGGCATGCCTTGAAATTCCGCCGCTTAGCGTGCGGTAGGTTCGTTAGCGTCTTTCACGTGTGGCGAATCATGCTGACCAGCCATGCGGCCAAGCCTGCCCAAATGGGATGCACATTTGAGACAGCCACATGGGAGATGATTCATGGAGATCATTTTGTGCCTTTTAAAGTTAGATTAGGGCTCGCGTTGAATAGGGTGCTCCAGCTCTGAATGACCCATTAAGCTATCCAGCGCTTCCCCGTCGACGAGTATATCGATACTTTTTACTTCATCGTATTGAAACATCGTCTGGGTCAGTGCATCCAAAGCAAGCAGCTCGCCACTGGTTCCCAATTTGGCCTCATCCGGAATATGAACATCCAAAGTGACTTTGCCCTCGCTGTACTGTAGGGAGAGCAATTCGACTTTTTCCCAGAGGGATACGAGCGCCAAATCGGTATTGTTTTGTAAAGCTTCAAATGTCTTGTTATATTTCTCGGAATCGTCCTTGTATTCAATTTCCTGCTCTTTTTTCTCAAGTTCCAGTACCTGGGCGTCTGCGAAATACACATCAATCGCTTGTGTGTTCATTGTGCCCAGGTCCACATGGGTCTCGGATGGGTTTGGTGACGGTCCTCCCTGAACAGCAGGTTCGGCCGATCCGGATTCAGTGACTGGCTTCTGAGCACAACCCATACCAACAATCATTAAAAAGGATAAGACGAGTACACATCCCAATTTCGTTTTCAATAGATCACATCCTTCAGTAAATTTACATTATGTTTTAACATTTAATTTATACCTAGATATTCCTTGATCCCATCTGCTATCGCTTGAGCGGCTTTCATCTGAACGACATCGGAAGACATCAGCTCTTCATCCATAACATTACTCAGGAATCCCACTTCTAAAAGTACTGCAGCCATAGTGGTGTCTCTGATCACTTCCAAGTTTCCATTTTTCACACCACGATCTTTGAGCCCCATGGCTTTAACCAAACGTTGGTGAATGATATTGGCTAGTTCCTTGCTGCTGCTGCGTTGATAGTAGAACGTCTCTGTACCTGTCGCCTGGGGTGAGGACTCCACATTATTGCCATGGATGGATACAAATACATCCGCGTTTAATTGATTGGCGAGCTGAACTCGCTCCGGGCGGGTGGGATAAGTATCACCGTCACGAGTCATCACCAATTCGATATCCGGCTCATTAAGAAGCAGTGCTTGTACTTTGAGAGCCAAAGCCAGATTATATTCTTTCTCGGGTTTGTTGGTGATGCTGGTTGAACCTGGATCTTTACCCCCATGGCCTGGGTCGATGACAACGACTTTGCGTCCTGAATCGCCTACAGGAGTTACAGGGACGGGTGTAACGTTATCTCCGGAAACATTCAGATCGATAATCAGTTTATCGGCAATGATGTTCTGGCTGTATTGGACATCCTTTACATTATTCAATTCAACGACAATTCGGACTTGCCCAGGATCTTGTTTAAAAAGAGAATATCTGACTTCCGTTATATTGGGGTATGCGTCCACATCCAGTTTGCCATTCATGTTTTGATTCAAAGGCTGTGGCAGATCACCAAACACTGCTCCGGGCAGATCCACAACCAGACGGTCGGGATTTTTCAAAGTCGTCATTACGGGTTTGGATTCACCATCCATAGACACGACGAGCTGATTGTTGGCAAATTGGATATCGGTAACTTGAGTTAGCGATGTTGGGCTGCCATTTCCTGAGCCCTTGCCCGGTTCAACGTTGGGCTCTTTACTGATGTCGGTATTGATTAAGTATACAATCTTCTCCTTGTTGTTCCATTTTACGTTGAGTCCCATCTGTTCACTGACAAATCGAATGGGTACCACCATGGTGTTATTTAAAATGAGTGGGGCTGTGTTCAAGGTAATTTGCTTGTCAGCAACCATGGCTTGCTTTTGATCGACAGTTAAAGAAATCATCTTGTCATTTTGCTGGATCTTTACATTACGTGCATTTTGATTCCAATCCACTTTGAATTTCAAGTTTTCGGCCACGACACGAATCGGAATCATCACATTCTTATTTACGATGGTCACTTGAACGTCACTTGGCAGGATTAATTCCTCGCCGTCCAAGAAGATTTTCGACGTGTTTGCAGCGGCATTTCCCTGATTAGGGAGTACAACCAGAAAGAACAGACTCAGAAACAGGAGTACAATCGTTTTCTTCATTATGCACCTCTACTATTTAGATCGTTAATGTATTGGATACTTATCTAACTTGAACCATTCGGCAAACTCATTACGGCTGATTTTCTTAACAGGCTTCACCTTGTTATTCTTTATGCTATACCTATAAAGTATCATTTGATCAGACGGGTACTCACTGATGTAATCTAGTATTTTTCCGTTTTTTTGCCACAGAATCAGATTGGTACTAATATAATTGGTTGCCCTGGGCAGGTATATAAAGCTCTCATTCTGAACATCGTAGATGGCTATTGAGCTTTTGGCGGGATCTCCATAAGAGAGGGCTATCTGATCTTCGTTGGGTGCCCAGTTATAGGCAGCAATGGTTTCTACGTTTTTCTTACCTGCTTTTTTCAATCGATCATTTAATTCCGTCACTTCGCCTGTTTGAAGGTTAAGCAGCATCAGCGTGTTTCCTGCGCTACGTTTTGCGTTTATAGCCAGCCATGTATTGGAGTTGGAGGCAACAACACTTGTGATATCGAGCCAATTGTCCTCCAAATCACTCGTTTCAATCGTACGTTTCTGGCTCCCCTTGGTGACGACAATGGATTGAATTACGGTTTCTTCAAATGTAGGCTTACCCTCCAACTTCACTGTAGTGGCGGTTAAAGTAATATTTTCTCCTTTCCAGATGATTTTGTTGGTACTGTTGTTTCGTTTAAACGGTTTGATGCTTGAATAGATGGAAGGAGTTACAGAAGTCGCATCAACGGAATGTTGTGAAATTCGTTCTGGTGTGGCTGGCTTGGCACCAACAACGGATGATGTTGTAGTCGTCAATACCCCCAGTAATAACAAAGTTGAAAGCCAAATAGCAGCATTATTCATCCTTATATCTCCTTCCGCTGGTGACAGTTTATAACCCTCAATATGTAGAATCCAAAATATACCTTCATTATATAAACGGTAAAATTGTAAAAATGTTTCTTTTTGATCGTTATTTATCTATTTTGATTCACAGAAAACCTCTTGTGAGCATTCCAGTTTGAGCAAAAACTAGCTATGGTTGGAGGGGTGTAATTAAATTTCATAAAATGTTTGACTTGTGAAATTTTATATCATATACTGGGTGGAATTATGGCTGGATGACGTATTCATCGGGTCTGGCGGGAGGTTGTGAATGGATGGATACAGGCAGCTATCCGATGTGGGAGCAATATCGCTTGAAACGGGAGCATTACATCATTGGACTGATGTCAGGTACGTCCCTCGATGGGACGGATGCCGCATTGGTGCGCATTTTGACAGATGACAGCGGAGCATTGCAAAAGACCGATCTGGTTGACTTCGTCTGCGTACCTTACTCCAATGAATTGAGAGAAGTACTGATTCGACTATGCTCACCGGAGACGGCACGCGTGGATGAGCTGACGGCTGCACATTTTGGCGTATCGGAATGGTATGCACACAGTGTCAGAGAGCTTATTCGATCCTCGGGAATCTCATCCGGGCAGGTGGATGCAATCAGCATGCACGGACAGACCGTATGGCACGCACCTGTAGCCTCGGCATTTCCAGGGCCAGTAGGCGAGAGTCTCCCGGTGGTGTCTACGCTACAGATTGGCGAATGCGCCGTTGTACGTGAACGAACGGGCCTGCCAGTGATCGGAAATTTGCGGGCACGCGATATGGCGGCTGGCGGGGAGGGAGCGCCCCTTACTCCTTATGCCGATGCGTTGATGTTCTGCAGTCCGGAGGAAGGACGGCTGGTGCAAAATATCGGCGGTATTGGCAACGTTACGGTGCTGCCATCAGCGTCTTCTAAAGAAGGCATATCGGCATTTGATACGGGACCCGGCAATATGGTGATGGACGCGATTGTACGCGAGGCGACAGGTGGGCGGCAGCATTATGATCCGAATGGAAGCATGGCCGCACAGGGGAAGTTGGATCAAGAACTGGTGGAGCTATGTTTGGACGATGACTATTTCAAAAGACTTCCTCCCAAGAGCACGGGACGTGAAATGTACGGTGAGGCATATGCAGCACGCCTGATGGAGATGGCCGCTGTGCGTTCCCTATCCCTGGAAGATACGCTGGCTACTGCCACTTGTTTGACCGCGGAGACGATCGTGCGGGCAGTGAAGGATTTTATCCTGCCCAAGGTGCACATATCGGCCATGCTCGCCTGCGGTGGCGGTACTTCCAATGCCACGTTAATGGAGATGATCCGTCAGCGACTCCCGGAAGGCATCCGTTTGGAGCGAACAGCGGACTATGGTATACCGGATGATGCCCGCGAAGCGATTGGATTTGCCCTCCTGGGCCATGAGGCACTTATGGGCAGAACCAACACACTCCCGGCAGTAACCGGTGCGAAACACGCCGTAATATCGGGCCACCTGACCCTGTAGTGCAGCAAGGCTTTTGAATGAGTTGGATATGCAATGGCATTTAATCAATTAGACTCTATTGGAATTATAGGATAAAATGCTTGTACATGAAGGCAGTACGGAAAGGAGGAGCGGATGGAAGGCATGAAAGGTGGACTTGTACGTTTACGCGCATTAATGGATGACTTGACTCCGTCGGAACGGAAGATCGGAGCTTACATTCTCGATCATCCCCAAGAGACGGTTCAGTCCTCGGTGGCACAGCTGTCTGAACGGAGCGGTGGAAGCCCGGCTGCTATTATCCGTCTCTGCAAATCACTGGGTGTAACGGGTTTTCAGGAATTGAAGCTGAAGATTGCCGGAGATTTGCAGACAGGTGAGCAATATCAATATACGGAGATTCGTCCCCAGGACTCCATGGAAAGCATTATTCAGCATGTGTCCGCAAACAATATTCAATCAGTGAAGGATACCGTTCATATTTTGGACCCACGTCTAGTGGAACAGGCAGTGGATGTACTTCATCAGGCGAAACGGATCTTTTTCTATGGGGTGGGGGCCTCCAACCTGATTGCGCTGGATGCACACTACAAGTTTATGCGAATCAATCGCACAAGCTTTTCGTTCACCGATCCGCATATGCAGATTTCGTCCGCAACGACGCTTCGCGAAGATGATGCAGTGGTATGTATCTCGTATTCAGGGGAGACTTCGAACGTGATCTCCTGTCTGATGCATGCCCGTGAAGGCGGCGCTGCAACGATTAGCATTACCAAGTGGGGCAGCAATACGCTCAGCAGTCTGGCGGATGTGCCCCTGATGATTACTTCCACCGAAAGCGATATCCGGAGCGGAGCAACTTCCTCACGCATCGCACAGCTGAATGTGATTGACATCCTGTATCTGGCGATTGCCAGCCGCGACTACAACCAGTCGGTGGAATATTTGGAGAAGAGCCGGCAGGCTATTCTAGAGCATAAGTAGAGTAGAACCATATGAATCCCTTTCTGTATACACAGGAGGGGATTTTTTGACGGAATATATCCGCTTTTAGTATAAAAAAGTCAAAAAAAGAGCCCAGACTAATGTTGGGCTCTTTCAACCTCTAGAAATACCGCCTGTACGACTCAGGAAGGCCCCACAATGGCGGCGCGGACAAATCCGTCAGCCAGATCCAGTCTGCGCTGAGCTTCCACGGCGTCCACGTCTGCCATCAGCATGACGATTGCCGTTTTCACATGACCGTCAGCGCCGGCAAAAGCCTGTTCAATGTCCGCTTCGTTTGCTCCGGTTGCCAGATGGATCATGCGTTTGGCCCGGTGGACAAGCTTTTCGTTTGAGGGGTTCAGATCGACCATGAAATTGCGGTAAACCTTGCCCAGACGAATCATGGCGGTCGTGGTGAGCATGTTCAGAATCATTTTCTGGGCGCTACCTGCCTTCATGCGTGTGGAACCCATGACAACCTCTGGCCCCATAACCGCCTCGATACTGACATCAGCCAAAAGGGTCATCGGTGTACCTGCGTTGTTACTCAGGCTGATTACCGTAGCTCCGATCTCCTTGGCGCGTCTCATCGCACCCAGCACATACGGTGTTCGTCCACTGGCTGCAATGCCGACCACGACATCGTTTTCGTCTAATCCATGTTCATCAAGGTCCGCAGCTCCCAAGTCCTCACTATCTTCAGCACCCTCAACCGGGTCCTTCACTGCCCGGAATCCCCCTGCAATAATACCCTGCACCATGGAGGGCGGGGTTCCGTAGGTAGGCGGGCATTCGGAAGCGTCAAGGATTCCCAATCGTCCACTGGTGCCTGCACCTACATAGAACAGCCTGCCCCCAGCCTGAAAAGCCTTCAGGATCAGGTCCGCCGCTTGGGCAATAACCGGGATCAGGGGGTGAATCAGCTCCGCAATCCGTTGATCTTCCTTATTGATCAGTTCCATGATTTCTGCCGAAGGCAATTCATCGATATGATCCGTTAGTGGATTGGGTTGTTCCGTTAATAATGAGTTCAGCATGTGATTCATCCGTATGGCCTCCTTCTCTCTTTTAAAATGATTCATTCAGGGAACGGCGTTTTCTTGCCAGTAGTGCTGCACCTACCGCTGGAGCAGGGGCATCTTCACGATATACAAAGTCCAACTCTCCATAATATCCCGACAGCTTCTCGATAAATGTATTTCGGAAAAGCGCAGCGTATCGAAACAATGATCCGGACAGGACAACCTGCGTGGATGCAAACTCGGGATGACGAGCAATCAGTGCCTTGGCGGTATCCGCCAGTTGTGCGGCTTCATCGATAATCATTGCCCGGGCGAGCTCATCCCCGGATTCAATTGCTTCTATAGCAAGGCGGGCGATGGAAGCTGTGTCGCTTTTGCCCCAATCCGTCTGGTACACCAACGACTTTAGCTCTGATATACCCCGGAGATTCAGTTTCCTTAGAAGAAGCGGCGTTAAACGGGTTGGAGGAAGAACACCGTCATAGCTCTGCATGACCGCTTGAAGTGCGCGTTGTCCAATACGATAGCCACTACCCTCATCTCCAAGCAGATGACCCCAGCCTCCTGCACGATACCGTTCTCCTTCCGACGTAAATCCGTACACGATGGACCCTGTTCCAGAGATGCACAATACACCGTGAGTATGTCCTAGAGAGGCCATCAGGGCGATCTCTCCTTCGGATACAACCCAGACCGGACAGGCTTCTGATCCCTGTCGATTACGACTCTTCATATAGTTATTTACGGCGTCGGATATAAGTTGCCGTTCTTGAACTGTGTCTACACCTGACATGCCGAGGCATATACCTTCACAATTTGTCGATAAATCGCTGTTTAGATTGAATAGCTGTTCCAGCACTCGTTGCAGTTCAGAAAGGGCCTGTTCCAGGGGTACGCTGTGAGGATTCGTGGGACCGCCGCTGAGCCTGGCGAGAATTTCGCCAGATTCAGAAATCATTGCTGCATCAGTATTGGTACCGCCTCCATCTACGCCAACATATACTCGCAAAGTGGCTCACCTCGATTGCTTGAGTTTTCTTTTTACATAGTATAGAGGCATAAAATGAAAAAGTAAAATTAAATTTTATAATAAAAAATAATGTTGAATTTTTATTTCATAGCTCATATAATGAACTCAATCTACAATTTTGGAAGGAATTAATACTGTTAATGTCAACTAAGTTGACGTTAATATTGCATTTAAGAGATTAATCCTGCGTACGTTCAGGTCTAATCCATAAGGGAGGTGCATTTTCCTTACTGCCACGCTCAATAGTCTGTTAAGCCTTTTAAGGATGGATGATTTCAAAAGGGGTAGCATGGTTAGGCAATGCAATTATCGGAAGACGACACGCGAAGGAGATGATGGGATGAAAAAGAAGGGTCTAGTGTGGGCAATGTTGTTGATGATGGTCATGGTTACTGCCTGCGGGAATAGCGGAGGCGCTGCATCAGATGATCCCAATGCGGAAGATACGGTAACGGTATGGACTTATCCTGTGCATGGAACATATGAAGATGAACTGAAGGATCTGATCGTTGATTTCAATAAAGAACACCCGAACATTACCGTGAAGACGGAAATGCTCTCCTGGGCAGAAGGGCCCAAAAAATTCGATGTCGCTCTGAATGCAGGGAATCCGCCGGATCTATACTTCCACAGTGTGGACGGTACGTATGTAAATACGGGATTGGCACTTGAGCTGGATAGCTACCTGACACCTGAGATCAAGGATGATTACCTGCCGGGTACGCTTGAATTGGGCCAGATTCAGGGAAAACAGTACGGACTTCCATTGTATCAATTCCAATGGGCATGGGGTGGCAACAAACGCATTCTGGAGGAAGCGGGCATGGACTGGAAATCCATTCAGCAAAACGGCTGGACCTGGTCCGAATTCAACGCTGCCGCAGCCAAGCTTACCAAAACAATGGATGGCGGGGCTAAACAATATGCACTGGTTACCGACGGAACCTCGCTTGATTTCATTGAAATGCTGTCCCGGAACAACGGCATGATTGACGTTCTCGACAAAGACGGCACGTTCCAATGGAATGATGGCCGTATTCTGGACACTCTCTCTTTTATCAAAAACCTGATGGATCAAGGCTATATGCCAAAAGAAACGGCTGCTCTTGCTCCAGCCAAACGGACGGATATGTTCTACGCGGGTGAAACAGCGATCATCTCCAAAGCGATTCCTTATTATGATGTGATGATTCAAAACCGCAACAAGGATATTGATGACGGCAAAGTACAGGGGGAGAAAATTGATTTTGTCCTGCTGCCTGTACCGCATAATGATGATCAGCCAGCGGCAACAACGATGGGCGGCGAAGGGTATGTAGCCTTCAAACAAAAGAAGGACAAAGGCGAGCAGCATGCCAAAAATACGTTCCTGGTGATGGAGGCGCTCAGTGGTGCCAAAGCAGGGAACTCGGCCAATGAACTGGCGCTCCCATTCGTAAGACAATCCCAGGTGGATCTGTTTAAAGGAAAAGAACTTGGTCAACCGGATAATCTGGCTGCTGCGAAAGTAATGGCAGAGAATATCGCTATGCCGGTTGTACTGGAGCTGGATATCGATAAAGCCTCACAGCAAAAACAATTCAAGGAACAAGTGGTGAAGCCTAACATTCAGGCGCTGTTCTCGGGTGAGAAAACACCGGAGCAGATCGCAGAAGACTTCAAGAACAAAGGCCAGCAGATGTTTGGACAATAACTCGGACCATAAAACATAACGCAAAACCACACTGATTAGGAGAGGAGGATTCGCCATGCAGACCGCCCTTGCGCCAAAACCGTCTGTGCCCCGGACTTCCCGGGCTGCCCGGTTTTGGCGAGACTACGGGTGGGCGTATTTGTTCATTTTGGCGCCTGTCCTGCTGTTTCTCATTTTCACACTGTATCCCGTACTTACGGCTCTCGTGATGAGCTTCCAGAAATACAACATTATGAATTCCACGTGGGTTGGATTGGATAACTACGAGCGGCTGGTGAAGGATGAGACGTTCTGGAAGTCGATTAAAAATACACTCATCTTTACAGTAGGTACGGTACCTGTCAACATTCTCATTACCTTTGTACTGTCCTATTTCATCTTCCAGATGAAAAGCAAGTGGCAGACGTTCTTCAAAGCAACATTGTATCTGCCTGCGGTAGCATCGGGGGTAACCATCTCCATTGTATGGCTGGCAATCTTTGATCCAACCGATTCGGGACTGCTGAACCGCTTCCTCGGCCTGTTCGGCCTTGATCCGGTGATCTGGCTGGGCCAGTCGGGAACGGCGCTCTTTTCACTCATTCTGATGAACTGGCTCGGATCGCACGGAGCGGGCATTATTCTGTATCTGGCAGCCATGGGCGGTATTCCGAAATCGCTGTACGAAGCGGCGGATATTGATCATGCCAGCGGCTGGACCCAGTTCAGCAAGATTACATGGCCGCTACTCAAACCAACGACGCTGTATCTGCTCGTGACAGGTGTGATCACGTCTTTCCAGGTGTTTATCTCGGTATATCTGATGACACAGGGTGGACCGAACTTTGCGACCACAACGATTGCTTACCTGATCTACGAGACGGCATTCAAGTTTTATGAGTTCGGATTGGCTTCTGCACAGTCGTTCGTACTGGCGATTATCATCATTGTCATCTCCGTCATACAGTTCAAATATTTCTCCAGCGATATTGAGTATTAGAGGTAGTTCAAAAAGTCTGCACTTACTATTAAAGCACGTTGCATTAAGCATCCGGGGGTGAATGAAATCCATGAAATCAACTCAGAAAAAGACACTGCTTGTCGTTGCATCCATTCTGCTGGTGATTTGGGCACTGGTGACGGTCATTCCGATGTACTGGATGCTGGTCGGTTCGGTGCAGGATAGTGCGATGTCGGCTTCATTTAGACCACAGATGATTCCGGAGCAGCTGTCATTATCACCATATGAGCGCTTTTTTGCCAAAACCGATGCGTGGCGCTGGCTATATAACTCACTGCTGATCGCGGTCATTCTGACCGTGACGAATGTGTTCTTCGCTTCCCTGGCGGGATATGCGTTCGCCAAATTAAAGTTTCCGGGGAGTCAGGCTGTATTCTGGACTCTGCTGGGTACGATGATGATTCCGGCACAGGTAACGCTGATTCCTCTGTACATTCTGATGGTCAACGTATTTGACCTGGGGGATACGTATACAGCCATTATTCTGCCTGCTGCCGTCAGTGTGGGCAATATTTTCTTGATGAAACAGTTCATGTCCACACTGCCTACATCGCTGATTCATGCGGCACGTATTGATGCATGCAGCGAGTTCGGCATCTTCTGGAAGGTGATTCTGCCGATGGCGAAGCCGGGGATCGCGGTACTGGCGATTTTCACGTTTGTGGCTTCGTGGAACGAATTTTTCTGGCCATTCCTGATCACTAATTCCAACGAGATGCGCACCGTTCAGGTGGGTTTGGCTTCGTTCGTATTTGCCGAATCAACCGATTTCGGCGCGATGATGGCGGGGGCAACAATTGGTGCACTGCCGATGATCATTCTGTTTTTCTCGCTGCAGCGTTATTTCCTACAGGGCATTACGATCGGTGCAGTAAAAGGTTAAGGTGAGCGGTTAGTTAAAGACAAGCGACAACGTAAAGGGGGATCTACCTATGGCACGCGTGGAGTTTCGCCAAGTGCGCAAAGAATTCAAAGACGATCATAAAGGAACGTTCACGGCTGTGGCCGGCTCGGACTTTGTTATAGAAGATAAGGAATTCGTGGTTTTTGTGGGCCCTTCGGGCTGTGGCAAGACGACGTCGCTGCGGATGATTGCGGGACTGGAAAAACAGACGAGTGGCGACATTGTCATTGGGGAACGGATCGTGAACGACCTGCATCCGAAGGATCGCGATATCGCGATGGTATTTCAGGATTATGCACTTTATCCGCATATGACGATCCGTGAAAATCTGTCCTTTGGCCTGAAAAATCTCAAGAAGCCAAAGTCCTATATCGATGAACAGGTGCAGAATGCTGCCTCCATTCTGGGGTTGGAAGCGATGCTGGAGCGTAAACCGCGCGAGCTGTCCGGTGGTCAGCGCCAGCGTGTGGCGGTAGGCCGTGCAATCGTCCGTGATCCGCAGGTATTCCTGTTTGATGAGCCGCTCTCCAATCTGGATGCCAAGCTGCGTGTACAGATGCGTGTGGAATTGGGTGAGCTGCACAAACGGCTCGGTGCCACCATTGTATACGTCACACATGATCAGGTAGAGGCCATGACACTGGGGGAGCGCATTGTGGTCATGAACCATGGAGATATTCAGCAGGTGGCTTCACCGAAAGAATTGTATGCGAGTCCGCGCAATATGTTTGTTGCCGGATTTATCGGTTCCCCGGCGATGAACTTCATTGATGCCCGGATTGAAGGCACGCAGGTTGTCGTGGAGGGAGCATCATTCACCTTGCCAGAGGATGTACTTGCTCGTCTTCATAGATATCAGGGCAAGCCGGTGATTATGGGTCTGCGTCCAGAGCATATTTTTGGTGAAGATGTAGCTCCGAATATCCCGACAGACCATATGCTGCAGGCGCGGGTTCAGGTAGTAGAGCATCTGGGCTCCGAGAATCTGGTGTATTTCCATTCGGGTGCCCGTACCGTTACGGCCAAGGTTCACCCGGAAACACATGCTTATGTAGGCATGGACAAAAATTTTGTATTGGACCTGCGTAAGGCGCACTTTTTTGACCCGGAGACGGAGATGGCAATTGGACGGGAATAAGCTATGATTTATTGAATCCCGTATACAAAGAGGAAAGGGGAAATTTGCGAAAAATGCATTTGCTTCCGAAGCGGGACTGTCCTATAAGCAATGAGCGTGAAGGTGGACGCTTCTTTGCTCGTTATAATTTTGTTTTAAAGAATCTCACGCACGTTATTCGCTCTAATTTGCACCGGTTTGAAATGTAACGAATCACAGAGGCGTTATTTATTCGATGACGTTGCTTTTTAGGCTTTGACGCCTTGTTTGTACCAAAATAACGGCACTGAGGTTCGTTAAAATTTCCATGCCTCAAAAATCCGTCGTTTAAGGTGCGGTCGATTCGTTAGCATGTTTCAAGTTTGGTGATTGGCGGTGCAGCCGAGCCAACTTATGATAGAAGGGAGAATAAAAATGCGTAAGCTAAGTCAAGTGTTGGTCAAGTCTGGGGCAGAAATCTATCGGGATATTATTCCGGTGGCCCTGTATAGCGTTGTCAGTTCCATCGTAATGGTGCCCATTCTAATGTTTGCTCCGCTGCCAATCGCGGTGCTGCTTTTGGCCGTGATTTATATGCCAATTTTGTTCGGCGTCAGTTATGCCGTGCATCACAGACTGGAACGCAAGGAGCGCCGCAATGGGCTTAAGGATATGTGGAACGGAACAATGAAGGGATTCATTCCGGGAGGGGCAGTAGGTGTGCTCTTCGCCGTGCTTGCCTTCATACTCTGGTCGACCTGGTGGTATTACGGCGGACAGGGTGGAATTACAGGCACAGCGGTGAGCATGTTCCAAACGTTCTTTGTCCTCATGGCGCTGATGTCGCAGTTCTATACCTGGCAGCTCGTGTTGCAAAAGAACATGGGCATCATTCAGGCAATGGGGGAAAGTGTGAAGCTGTTCTTCCGTCATCCGGGGTACACGATGGGAGCCTGTTTTCAGGCGGTGTGTATGACGGCTCTGCTAATGCTGACGGTTGTTGGATATGGAGCGCTGTTCGCGGGCATGTATGCTGTCTATCAGCATAAGGTCGCCTTTAATGTACTGGAGCCCGAAGAGGAACCAGCCACATCTGGCGGCAATGACCACCAGCATTCAGGATGGTTAAGCCAGGGGAACGTGTGATGGGGCGGGTGTATGGGGCTGAGCAGATCCCGGCTGTAAAAACGGGAGCTGATCTTCTGTCCAGAGGGCTGTCGCATCCATGGTTAACAGATGCTCGAATCGGTCTAATCACGAACCCGACGGGTATTACGGCCAACTTTGTCTCTACCGTGCAAGTTTGTGCCGGGTTGGCAAATACCCAGCTTACGGCGCTCTATGCTTGTGAGCACGGGCTGGATGGTGAGCTTCAGGCTGGTGTCCGATTCGGGGACAGACTGCATCCAACCTTGGGTATTCCGGTGTTCAGCCTTTATGGAAAACATAAGAAACCCACGCCTGCAATGCTGGCTGGGGTGGATGCCGTATTGTATGACATCCAGGATGTGGGCGTCCGTTATTACACCTATGCATCAACCTTGTTCCACATGATGGAGGCCTGTGCCGAGGCAGGCAAACGTCTGCTCGTGCTGGACCGTCCCAATCCGCTGGGCGGGGATGATGTGGAAGGCGGCGTGCTGAGCGAGGGATATGAATCACTCGTTGGTGCCTGGCGTGTGCCTGTCCGCACCGGATTGACGGTCGGTGAGCTGGCCCTGCTGGTAAACAGTGAGATGGAGATGCCCTGTGAACTGGATGTGATCGCAATGGAAGGATGGCAGCGCTCCATGGAGTTTTCGGATTGTCAGCTTCCCTGGATGCTGCCTTCTCCCAATATGCCCACGCTGGACAGTGTACGGGTGTATGCAGGTACGTGCCTGTTTGAGGGCACCAATGTGTCGGAGGGCAGAGGCACGACCCGCCCATTCGAGTGGATTGGAGCACCCTGGATTGAGGGTGAACGACTGGCGGAACGCTTTCGTGAACACAAACTGGAGGGTGTGCATGTGCATCCGGTGTATATGTCACCAACCTTTTCCAAGCATGCGGGTGAGCTATGCGGAGGTGTGAGGATTTTCGTAACAGACAGCAGGGCATTCCGGGCGGTAGATACAGGTCTGGTGCTTTTGCATGAACTGGTATCGCTCTATCCGGAGCAATTTCGCTGGTTGGAGCCGCCACAGTCGGGTTCCCGTTACTTTATTGATCTGTTGACCGGAAGCAGGAAAGTCAGGGATGTCATTCATGACCGTGAAGAATTAGTACGCTTGATCGAAGATTGGAATGCAGAGGCTGAGGAGTGGAAGGGACGGCGGAGGCCGTTTTTGCTATACCCCTAAATAGTGAAATTCATCATTAGGATGTCGCGTAATGTACGGATGAGGTTTGTCATGGGAAGGAGCATGGAATGAGTAAGCCAAAAGAGATATACGCGTTGAAGCTGAAACAGATGACCCTGCGTGAGAAAATTGGACAAATGCTGCTTTGCGGCTTTCATGGCACCGAGGCTGCCGGTGATGTGGATGCTTTTCTGCGAAAGTATCCCATTGGCGGCGTAATCTATTTTGCGCGCAATGTCGAGTCGCCGGAGCAGGTAGAGCGGTTATCGTCGGGGCTGCAACGGATTGCTGTTGATAGCGGTAATGTACCGCTCTGGATATCCATTGATCAGGAGGGCGGCATGGTGGCCCGGATTACCGATGGGATCGCCCTGATGCCGGGACAGATGGCGATTGCCGCAGCAGGTTCTATCGAGGATGCATACCAGGCAGCCTATATCAGCGGGGTGGAGCTGAGATCGATGGGAATTAACATGAACTTTGCCCCGGTTCTCGATGTAAATAACAACGCCAACAATCCGGTAATTGGTGTCCGCTCATTTGGGGAATCACCTCAGTCCGTGGCAGCGTATGGGGCCAGAAGCATTACGGGATTACAAGATGCTGGCATCTCCGCGACAGCCAAACATTTCCCGGGACACGGGGATACGGATACCGATTCGCATCTGGATCTCCCCGTCATCACCCATAATCGGGAACGGGTAGAGCGTGTGGAACTGATTCCGTTCCGGGCCGCCATAGCGGCAGGTGTCGATGCGATGATGTCGGCACATATTTATTTTCCGGCGCTGGAACCCGAGCGTCTACCTGTAACACTATCGCGAGCTGTATTAAGTGGATTGCTTCGTCAGGAACTAGGGTATGACGGCATGATTGTAACGGATTGTATGGAGATGGACGCGATTGCTGCCAACTATGGCACTGTCGATGCAGCTGTGATGGCGGTGGAGGCCGGCGCAGATCTGGTGTTGATCAGCCATACAACTCATCTTCAGGCTGGGGCGTTTGAAGCGCTGCTGGCAGCCGTGCAGAGTGGGCGAATTAGTGAGACTCGCATCGACGAATCCGTAACTCGTTTGCTGAAGTACAAGGCGAAACGAGGTCTGCTGGAGAATGGAATGGGCGCAGGTAATGATGAATTGCATGATGAGGTAGCGACTTCGCTCTTCGCTGAGGCACTAACTGATCCAGCTTCAATCAGGCACCAAGAGCGTAACCATTCGTTACACCAAGAGGTGGCCCGACGAATCAGTGAGAACAGTATCACGTTGGTGCGTGACCAATTGAACATGCTGCCTTTGAAGCCGGAGCGTACACTGGTAATAACGGTAGCCACATCTGTGACAACGATTGCCGACGAACAGCTGACCCAGGTGGTAACCTTAGGCTCGGCTTTGTCAGACTGCGGTCTGGATGTGATCGATGTAACCGTCACGCCTGAGGAAGTTGCCATTCGTTCTGCCCGTCTGCTTCAAGCTGCGGAAGAGGAAGACATTCGCCAGATTGTAGTGGGGACTTATAATGCAGGCATTGCCTCTGGTGATCCGCAGTGTAGGTTGATTGACTGGCTGCAGCAATTAGGCAAGCCGGTCGCTGTTGTAGCGCTCCGCAGTCCCTATGATCTGCTGGCGATCCCGGAGGTTCAGGTCTATGTGGCTGCGTATGAGAGCAGGCCGCTTACCATGGATAGCGCCGCTCGGGCGCTGATGGGGCATATTCCTTTTGCCGGGAAGCTTCCTGTATCCATAAAGTAGACAGGCGTTAAATGACACACGAGCGAAAGTATGATCCGGATTATAAGGACCGATATAGCAGAAGGGACGATCCTATAATGGACCGTCCCTTCTGCTATATTGAATAAATTATTGCAAAATTATTTCAAATTCAGTGCCTTAGCTGTCTTAGCCTCGACTTCATCCATAAGCGAAGTCATATCCATACCTGCATGATTACCGAGCAGAATAATCGTAACATCATCTGTTAAATTACGTGAGAAGGCTGTGGAAAAACCACCGCCGCTGCCGTTATGGAAGACGGTGCGATTCTGATTCTGATCGTTTTCCTTGAGGATCCAGGCATAACCATAGTTTTTATCCGAATACGGTTCATACATCTGTTCAATCGTATCCTGCCTCAGAATTTTGTCCGTGTACAGTGCCCGATCCCACTTCAGCAAATCGTCCACGGTAGAGTAGATCGTCCCTGAACCTGATTGTGAAACATAATAAGGAGCGGGCACCCATTGCTTATTCTCCGCAACGAAGCCACTATTCGTATGGACCTTTCTTGTAGCTTCTCCGGAGTTCTCCATGCCGAGCGGCTTCAGAATGGTCTGTTGTACATAATCGGCATAACTCATGCCGGAAACCTGCTCAATAACATAGGCCAGCAGAACATAACCACTGTTACTGTACAAATAGGCACTACCCGGTTCAAATTTCAATGTTTTGTGCCGAATTTCCTCCACCGTTTCTTCCAATGGGGTGCCTTCACCCCGACCAAAGGCGGATGGAAGACCTGAAGTCTGGGATAACAGCATATGAAGCGTAATCTGATCTCCCTTCGGTATACCGGAGATGTACTTGGATATCGGATCTTGTACATCCAGCTTCCCTTGTTCCATCAAGCTCAGAATGGAGGCTGCGGTAAAGGATTTACTCAGAGAGGCGATTCTGGTCTTCTGATCCGGACGATTCAGCGTCTGTTCATCCGCCAATCCGTAGCCTTGGCGAAGAAGGACTTTTCCATTGCGAGCAATCAGAGCCATACCCGGAAAATTAATTTCGCGTAAATAGCTGTCTACACTGGCGACTTGACTATTTAATAGGCTTACTTTGTCCGTTTCAATATTAACACTCATCTGTCCTGACGCTGTGCGTTGTACTTTAATATCTGCTTTGAGTGCATTGGCGAGTGCGCGGACAGGTAACATCAGGGTGCCGTTAATGGTACGGGATTGCACACCGGAGGACAGGCGAACCTTATTCACTTGAATGAAGTCACTGCCAGCCTTGTGAACCAGCTTGTCTCGACCAACGGTAATGGTAGCCGTTTTGGTTCGAGCCTCCCACTTCAAGGTGCCATTTACAGAGGTAACCACATCTCGCAATGGAACATACGTTGTTCCTTTGAATATAAGGGGGGAATTTTTCCACGATTGCTCTTGACCATTTACTTCAATATGAACTGTTTGCGCCTCTTGTGCTGCAGATGCCGTGAAACTGGCTTGTCCCATAATGGGGCCTGCACAAAGAATGAGGGCTAACAGAATACGGAACAGAGATGAATATAATCTGGTAACAGGTTGCTGCACATGTGACTTGCGTAAGATTCGAATCCTCTCCTTCCAGTCGTTTCATGGATAACCAGCTTATGAGATATTGTAAACGATCTCGAAGATGGGGTCAAAACGGAGAATGATCATCGTTTTCTATTATCCTAACAAAAATAATGTAATTTCGATTCATTTTAGTATCCATACATAATATTTTCACTACGTTTGTCCGATAAAAAAGGGGTGAAGATGATGATGGGGGATATTTAAATGAAGAAAAGGATTCGCAATTGGTTTACATTAACGGTTAAGAAACGTCTGATCGCTGCGTTGCTCCTGTTCCTGATTGTGCCGAGTATTAGCGTGGGATGGTTGTCTTATTTAAAAGCAGCAGACCAGGTGAGGGAAGAAATCATTCATTCTGCACAGGCCAAAACCGAAATGCTCAGTCTGCAAATTACTCAAATGCTGGATATGGAGAAGGATAACGCAGCACAGTTTGCAGCGGGTATTACTTCAACGGATATTATCAATAAATCACCAGCTGTTCAGAGACAAATGGATCGTATGTCCAAGGCGCACAAAGAATTGGGTGTAATAACAGCAGGTGCTGAAGATGGCAGCTGGATGAAATCCCCTGATCCGGGACAGCAGATTTATGATCCAAGGGAACGCAGCTGGTATACGATGGGCATGTCACAGGATGAACCCATTATCTCGGATACGTTCCAGTCGGTAACCACGGGTGAATGGGTTGTCACCGCAGCTGCCAAATTGGCCGATGGGAAAGGGGTAATTGGAGCCAATGTAAGTCTCAATCATTTGAAAGAATCGGTTGATAAGATACATATTGGTGAAAAGGGAAAACTGTACATGCTGGATAACGGCGGGAAGTTCCTGTTCCATTACAATATCGAATCCGGTGCGCAGTCCAATGAGAGCTACATTAATGAGATGTATAAAAAAGAACAAGGAACTGTAAAGTACACGTATGATGGACAAGAATTGGAAGCTGTATTCTATACGAATCCCGAAACAGGCTGGAAAATTGTCGGTGAGATGGTTCCTTCTGAAGCAGCAGATGCGGTAAGACCGATCTTGATTCGTGCCTACACTCTGGTAGGGAGCTCGTTGATCATTGGTATTATTTTGCTTGTGTTCATTATTCGCAGTATTCACCGTCCATTGCTGCAACTAACACAAGCAGCATCCAAAGTAAGCGCGGGTGATCTGACAGTTCGTGTAGGTTTACAGCGCCGTGACGAGTTTGGACAACTCGGGGCAAGCTTCGATACCATGACCTCATCGCTACGTAACGTTCTTGGAGAGGTGCATGATACATCGAGCCAGCTGGCGGCATCCTCTGAGGAGCTGATGGCAAGTTCTGAGCAGACATCCAGGGCGACCGAACAGGTTGCTGAACTGATGCAGGATGCAGCGTCAGGAACGAATAAACAAAACGCCAGTCTTGCCGCAACGGGTCAACTCGTCAGTGAAATGTCTATAGGAGTCAAAGAAATCTCATCGAGTGCTGAAGACACTGCTCGCATAGCTGTAGAAGCATCTTCCAAGTCCGAAGCGGGTATGGTTACGGTGGAAGAGGCAGTTGCTCATATTCAGAAGGTGAATAATGAGAGTGAGGCCATGGCTGCTGTCATTCAGGATCTTCGAGCGAAAAATGAAGAGATTGTTGAGATTGTGGCCGAGATTACCAACATCGCCAAACAGACCAATATCCTTGCCTTGAACGCATCCATTGAAGCTTCAAGAGCAGGAGAACAAGGTCGAGGCTTTGCTGTCGTGGCCAATGAAGTAAAATCGCTAGCCAACAATTCGGGCAGTGCTGCCGAACGTATTAATGAACTTATGCGTGAGATGCAAGAGAAAACAAATGCGGTACAGTCTACCTTTGCCCTTACAGGAGAAGGCATGATTAAAGGTACGCAAATGATCACGGAGGCGGGAGAAGCCTTCAAAAGTATCCGCAGTGCCGTGCAGTTGGTTGCTGCTCAAGCTGGAGAAGTGTCGGCAGCTTCCCGTCAGATTGATGGAGGCATGAGCCATGTGTCCAAGGAAGTGAATGGCACCATTGAGTTATCCAATCAAATTGCTTCCGGAACCGAAGATGGTTCGGCTGCTGCACAGGAGCAGCTCGCTACAATGGAAGAGGTTGCAGCTTCTTCTGCGGCATTGTCCCGTATGGCTGAAGATCTGCAAAGCATGATTGAGAAATTCAAGTTATAGTTCAATAGCATTTCTCGAAGGAGACTGTGGGGTTGTAACCTGCAGTCTTTTTCTCGTTGGGGTTATTCGTTAATCAACGATTCATGAAGATTCGGAGCAGATCTGTTCTGTAAAAGGAAATCTGTCTCTCCACGGATATCTCATCTTGTGGTATATTTCTAAATTAATGTAACGAACACGCATGTACATGGGCATGTTGCATTCATACAGAATGAAGAATGAATTTGGTTCCGCCAGATCGGAATGAAATGGAGAGGGGATGCACCGGATTTGGATAAATCAATACCACTGACATCCGAACCCGCGGGCACGGAAGAGGTACAGGATAAAGCTACATTTATGCAAGGAGTTAAGGATTGTATACCAACACTGCTTGGGTATCTAAGTATTGGTTTTGCAGCGGGTGTGATTGAAATGACGGCAGGTCTCAGTTTGGCAGAAACGGCTCTGCTCAGTCTGATTCTATACGCTGGATCGGCCCAGTTTATTGCTGCTGGCATGTTAGCATCAAATGGTTCAGCGACAGCCATCATTTTCACCATATTTTTTGTGAATCTGCGCCATCTGCTGCTGAGTGCAGCCGTATCACCATATTTTCGTCATCTGACACCACTTAAAAATATGTGGATCGGCTCGCTGCTTACCGACGAGTCTTTTGGCGTGGCGATGACGCGAGCGATTGGCCGGAAAACGCTCAGTGAGCGCTGGATGCACGGTCTGAACATTACAGCATATCTGAATTGGTTTGTGGCGAATATGGCGGGGGCTTACTTTGGACGCTGGATAACCAATCCCGAGCGGCTTGGGCTTGATTTTGCCCTGCCTGCCATGTTTATTGGTCTGGTTGTGCTTCAGTTAATGCAGCGCAAAAATAAAAAATTACACATCAATGTGGCGATCATCGCCGTTGTCTGTGTAATCTTCGCCAGCATGGCTTCGCTTGGCAGCATGAGTGTCATTGTGGCTGCGGTCATTGCGGCAACGATGGGAGTAGTGATGGAACGATGGAAGTAAGATGGGATGTATTCTGGATTATTATGGGGTCGGCTTTGTTAACGTTCATCCCGCGTGTATTGCCGCTTATGCTGTTCAGTAAAATACAGATTCCGATGTGGCTGTTACGCTGGCTTGAATATGTACCTGTAGCGGTCATGGCGGCACTGATTGGTCAGGAACTGTTTATGGCAGATAACCAGATGGTGCCGATTACGCATAATGCAGCCCTATGGGCAGCACTGCCTACCATTGCCGTGGCAATCTGGACCCGGAGCTTGCTTGGAACCGTACTAGTCGGTATTGTTGCGATGATGATTTTGCGGTACTTGATGGGTTAATATACGGGGCCTTTATTGAATCAGGTAAATCCTTCGCTCTAACGGTTAATAATGTCCTATAGGATCGTAATAGAGCGAAGGGAGCTAAATCCATGAGCAACTCGAAGCACAGAATATTGATTACGGGAGCAGCGGGAGTCGTTGGTCGCAGTCTGCTGGATGGGCTGAGAGAAACGGGCAAGTATGACATCGTGGCTGCTGATCTTCATGATGATCTTCAATCAGGCATTGTAGCGATGGATGTGACCGACGGAGAACGACTGAAAGAGCTGATGCAGGGTGTGCAGACGGTGCTGCACATTGCATGGGCCAAGGATGAAGAAGATTTTCTGGGCAGAGTTCTGCCAATCAACGTAACAGGGGCCTATCATGTGTATGAAGCTGCACGGTTGAACGGTGTACAGCGGGTTATTTTTGCGAGTTCAAATCATGCGACAGGGTTTTATCCAACAGGAGAGGATATCGAAGTGGATGATCCTTATCGGCCAGACAGTTTCTATGGACTCAGCAAATGTTATATCGAACTGCTTGGACGTTATTATGTGGACAAATATGACCTGTCGTCATTCAACATTCGAATAGGCAACTTCTCGGGCGATTCACATCCACACTCTGAACGTTCCGCACACATCTGGATCTCTCCGAGAGATATGGTCCAGCTTGCCGAGTGCTGCATTGAGGCGGATTCGGGCATGAAGTATGTTAATCTATATGGAACATCAGCGAATACGGATAATTATTATGATATTGGATATTTGGAACAGAAGATTGGGTACCGCCCGATGGATGATGCAGCAGAGCTATGGGAAGAGGCGAAACGCAAGGGGGCGCCGGATAAGCAGGATGAGACGGAATATCAGGGAGGAGGATATGTTGCGAAGGACCCGAAATCCTGAAACCCTGGAATCTTAAAAATCTGAAACGTCTCGCAGACCTTAGAGAACTGCGGGTGACTTTGTAGGAAGTACAGCGCGGAGCGTTAACTGAAAAGTATCGTCCTGAAAACGCTATTTTCTATTGCGTCCGAAAGGGATAAAATGAAGACTGAAGGTAGAGGTTTTCATTTTAGATACAGGAAGGAACGGTTTCGATTATGAGTACACATCCATCCGTTATACTTTTTCAGGGAGACTCCATTACAGACGGGGGAAGATCGCGCAATGATGATCCGAATCATTTTCTCGGGCATGGCTATGCGTATCTGATCTCAAGCAAACTGGGTGTGGAACTGGCAGCCAAACAGCCGACGTTCTATAACAGAGGAATTAGCGGGGATCGTGCTTCCGATCTGTACGCACGCTGGAACGAGGATACCTTTAGTCTGAAGCCGGATCTAATCAGCATTCTAATTGGTGTTAACGATGCCTGGCGCACCGTGAATGGCGAACCTAGTGGAGTGACGGATCGTCTTGGACGTGCATATCGCCATTTGCTGGAGGAAACGCGGGAAGTGCTGCCACGTACGGGACTGGTTTTAATGGAGCCATTCATTCTTAAAACGGGAGCTACAGTGGAGCGTTGGGACACTTGGCAGGAGCGTATCGGGCATTATCAAAATCTGGTCCGTGAGCTCGCCAGTGAATTCGGAGCCGTCTGGGTACCTTTGCAGCAAACGTTCAACGATGCTCTCGAACAGGCGGATGCTGCCTACTGGCTGTGGGATGGTGTGCATCCAACCCCAGCGGGTCATGAGCTGATCGCACGTCAGTGGTTGTTGGTTGTACAGAATTCTCCACTTGCGATTGGTTAAGAGACACATTGAATATATCAATTCTGTGCTAAAAAGCTGTATGCAACGAGGAACCCGGGCGGGTTCTTCGTTTTTTTATATTTTGGTACAGGTGTTATGTGGTTAAATTGGTTGAATCTGATCGATAACTCTTCAAATGTCCAGCATTATCCGGTAAAATGAAATCGGTTACATATAATGAAGGTTTTGCATTCCATATAGATTAGGGTGAATTCAATGGAAAACACCAACCAAAGTAGTGTCAGCTCCATCTCGATGCCGGATTCTACAGCCATTCAGCAGGCAGTGCATCGGATGGTGAAAGACAAAAAGAAGAGGGGCCAGCAGGTTCTGACTACCTCAGCAGCACCCTCAATCTGCTCTATCGATGCCATTGGAAAGGCATTATTGCAACCGGAGCTTGCTTCTTTTTACACAGATCTGAGCAACTATGGTGAACGTGCCCTAAACGATAGCTTGCCTTCGCTATCATTTGGTCTATTCCGGAAGTTTGGGGATACAGGGGAACGAAAGTTGTATGAGGATGCGTACTTTGAACGCAGGGGACGTCTGGCGGCAATGGCGCTGCTTGCTGTGGATTCGAATGCGCCGAAATGGATAGAGACATTGGAAGATATGTTGTGGGATGTATGTGGTGAGTATACATGGTGTTTGCCTGCACATTTGGGTTCGGGGGGAGTGGAACAGGTCAACGGTAATATTGATCTGTTTGCCGCGGAGACGGTACATATGCTGGCCGAAATTGTGACGATTCACGCGGATCGACTCGATACACGCATCATCCAGCGGATTAGGGCTGAGGCCGAGCAGCGCATCTTCACACCGCTCTATCGGGAACAACGTACTTATCACTGGCAAGATGCAAAGCATAACTGGTCTGCTGTGTGCAGCGGATGTTGTGGCATGGCTGGATTATTACTGCTGGAGGAAGAAGCGATTCTGACGGAATCGGTTGGTCAGACGATTCGCTCCATGCAGGCATTTCTGAGCGGATATGGCATGGATGGCGGCTGTGCAGAAGGGATTGGTTACTGGGTGTATGGATTCGGCTATTTTGTCTATTATGCCGACATGCTGCGCGAATACAGTGAAGGTGAGTTGGACCTGCTAAATGGTTCGAAAATAGCGGCAATCGCAGCCTTCCCAATGCGGGTTCATCTCTCGGGAGGAACCTTCGTGAATTATTCGGATAGTGCGGAGAAGCAAGAGATCCCTTCGGGTTTGCTTTCACTTCTGGCATCCCGTTTCGGTATACAGGTGGATCTGCCATTCCATATTCCTTTGTTTACCGATGATCCCTGTCATCGTTGGGCTCATCTGCTGCGCAACGTGATGTGGAGCAGTCCGGCAATGGTCCTTCAAGATGCGGGGTCTGCGGCAGAACGAGGGATCATTTTGCATGATTTGGGCTGGATGATTGGGAAGGGGGCACTTGATTCTTCGAGCGCAGATGTTACCGGGAATGAACCTCTCGCTGTTGCTTTTTCCGTTAAGGCCGGGCATAACGATGAACCCCATAACCATAATGATCTCGGGCAATTTATGATCCATTGTGGTGGCGAAAACATTCTATGTGATCCGGGAGCGGGGCTGTATACAAAAGCCTATTTCGCTCCGGGGAGAGATCAGTTGTTCCACATAAGCTCGTCTGGGCACAGCGTGCCCCGGATTGAGGGGAAGGAACAGAGCTCGGGACGCGAAGCACAAGCTCAGGTCCTTGAGGCGGATGTTTCGGACGATGGCTGTACACTGGATGCCCACTTGGATCTGACAGCTGCTTATCCGGAAGCGGCATCGCTTGCTCGTTATACGCGCCAGTTTCATTGGATTGGTTCAGCTAATGATGCCGGGAGTGTGGCAGAACTACGTCTGATGGATCGATTTCAATGGAAAAAAAGAACTGTTTCATCGGGTACATTTTATTCGTCGGGAGAACTGCAATGGCCAAGTGTGACGGAGCGGTTTATGAGCGGAAAGATACCTGAGAAGGTACATGACGGGCAGATTCAATGGCATGGCGAACAAGCGACAGTATGTATGGTGTATGATGCAGCCCAATGGCATGCTGATATAGAAATCATTAATACGGTGGATCATGACAATGTGCCAGTTACATTCTATCGGACATCACTTGAATGGCGAGCGCAGTTGGATAATTCCGGTGCAGGAAGTGTTGAGACCGACCTGCTTGAGACGATGTGTGAGCTGAAGTTCATGATTGGACCCAAAGTGAAAGATGGAGGTGAGCATACGTGAGTAAGTATACAGCCGCTTCAACGTATCCATGGAGAGATGCACTCGAAAATTACCGTACACTGGCAGAACAGGCGGGGCCTGCTCCTTCTGATGGTTGGAATCAGGCTCGCAAATTGTCCCTTGTGGAGAGTGTTGTTCGGGCTTACACACCCTATCAGGATAGTGAAGGCGCCATTATTGATCCATTCTCGAAGGTGGAGCGATATTACTCCACACCAGCCTATGCCATGGCTGCGTCGGTTTTGGTTCAAGCGGGCCATATGGACCTGCTCACATCGGCTGCATCGGCCCTGTCACACAGCATTGATGTTGTCGTGAGGGGATGTGCACCGGATCATCACCCGGATTTTTTCCCGGTGTTAATGATGAGAGCATACATCCTGTTGAAGCCGCATATGCCTGAGCAGGCAAAAATGTGGGAAGATGCCCTTAAGAAGATTCGGCCTGAACAAGATTACGTCTTTACAATGAGCAAAATGAACAACCCCAATCGGATGATCAACTGGAACGCCATCATGATCTCTGGAGAATATCTGCGATCAAGGGAACAGCTTGCCAGTGAGGGTACGGATTGGATGGACCGATATCTGAATCTGTATCATCTGCCACGATTTACGCCGCTTGGACTATATCAGGATGGGCCGCTGGACCGTCCAAATTGTCCATTTTCCTATGATATTGCGACGCGCTATCATCTGGATGTCATGCTTGAAGCGGGATATGGCGGGGCATGCGCTGGTGAGTTGAAGGAACAATTACGTCATGGTGCGTTCAGTACGCTGCTTACGCTGTCGCCCCTCGGAGAGATTCTTCCGCGTGGACGCAGCTCTCAACATCAATGGAATGAAGCGGCAGCAGCCTACGTATGTTCTGCCCATGCAGCACAGGCCTTACAGGCTGGAGACTGGGTGATGGCTGGAGCGTTCACCCGAGCGGCCAATCGGTGTTTTGAAGCGGTGGAGCGTTGGAAGATGGATGATGGGCGTCTGAAAATTGTCCGTAACGAGTATCAGCCTGAGGCACGTCACGGGTACGAAATCTACACGAATCATACCGCCTACAACCTGTGGACGGCCGCGGCGCTGGCCCATGCCTGTCTCAGCAATTCTGGTGACGAAGTAACAGGCATGTTCCTTCCTTCCGAGATAGGCAGTCGGGTGTTAAAGGCCGATGGATGGTTTGAAACGATTATTGCCTCTGTACCAGGTCAACAAATGATCCTGCATACGGCCATGAATGATCCATACACGGTTCCCGGTCTTGTGCGGATACAACAGGCAGGATTGCCAGGGCTGATCGGTCCCTCCGCTGCTGGACATGTGCAATCCGGATTCACGGAGTTTGCTGAAGGGGAGATTGGTCCGCTGAGCTACTGTCCAGCCTGGAAGACACCAGATGGGAACTGGTACAGTCTAGCCGGGGGCATTCCGTCAGGTGTTGACTATGACCGTGATGCCGGGATTAATCCTGCCGATGGCGGGGGTTCAATTTTGCTTGAATTGGTGGATCAAGTGGTCCGAGATGATTCAGTCTCCTCAGAGGGAGATGACGGAAAGCATCAGGACCAGGCCAATGCCTTCACAGTAACTTGGCTTGGCCCGCTAACCGGGATCAATTCAATCCGCACCCATTATTTACAGCAGGCGGATTTGCTGACCGTGACATATGAATTTGACGGAGAGCTTGAGGCTGTCGGGGCACTCATTCCATTGATGTTCAATGATGGTCGCGAGCAAGCTGTCATTACTCATTCCAACCAGGCTGTGCGCAGCGAGTACCGGGGTGCTTATGTGGAATCCAACGTGTTGGACGAAGGAGCCACCATTCATCTCAAGGAACAGCCCGTGGCGTCCCGCAACGGATTGCTGAAGGAAGCGCGGATGGAAGTAATCGGTGGGCGAAGTATAACGTTTACGATTAGGTTGGGAATCGATTAGAGGAGGGATATATTTATGAATACATCAACATCCGTGAAATGGCTGGAGGAAGCATGGCGGCAAGGAGCGGCCAAAACGATTCGCAACGCGCAGCGCATCAAGGATACATTTCCGCACACCGCCCCGCAGGGCACATATGACCGGAATGATCCTGAATGGTGGACCGCCGGCTTCTGGCCGGGGTTGTTATGGCTTGTCTATGGCGAGTCGCCGGAAAATGAAGCTGCAGCTCCGTTATCTCGAATTGCCGAAAGCTGTGAGCGGCAATTGGAGGGTTGTCTGCGTGATCCCGAATCGGTGGATCACGATCTCGGGTTCATCTGGCTGCTTAGTGGCGTAGCCAACTACCGCCAGACCGGCAGCGCAGATGGACGGCGGCGAGGTATGCTCGCCGCCAATCTGCTCGCTGCCCGCTTTAACGTGCGCGGTGAATTCATCCGCGCCTGGAACTTTAGCTCGTCAACGATGGATACGCGCGGCGTAGCCATCATTGACAGCATGATGAACCTGCCGCTGCTCTACTGGGCATCCGAGCAGAGCGGCGACCCGCGCTTCCGCAGCCTGGCGGAAGCGCATGCGGACACCGTGGCGCGCGAGTTCGTCCGCGCTGACGGGTCCATCTGCCACGTGGTGGAGTTCGATCCACTCACGGGGCAGAAGCTGCAGGAGCATGGCGGGCAGGGCCATGCGCCAGGTTCCGCCTGGGCGCGGGGTACCGCCTGGGCGCTGCACGGGTTTGCGCTGTCTTTCCGGTATACGGGCGAAGCCCGCTATCTGGAGACAGCGGAGCGGGCGGCCGATTTCTTCCTCGCCATGCTTGGCGAAGAGATCGTGCCGGTGTGGGATTTCCGCGCACCTGCCGAGCATCAGGTGGCGTGGGACTCGTCCGCTTCGGCGATTGCCGCAAGCGGATTGTTGGAGCTATCGAAGCTGTCGCCGCGCGGCGAGGAATATGCAGCCGCGGCAGAGCGTATCCTCCGCGGGCTGCATGAGCACTACAGCTCCGGTGAGACGGCAGCGGAAGAAGGTCTGATCATGCAGGGCACCGTGCATTATCCCGAAGGTCGAGGTTTGAATGTGCCGATTATATACGGCGATTATTTCTATATGGAGGCGCTGGCGAAGCTGCGTGGCCGTCCAGGTTTATTTTAGAGAAAAGGAGTAGGACATCACACGTCGAACAGCAGGTATACGTGAGGGTGAGAGTATACGACTCACCGTATAACTGCTCGAGTGAGCCTGTCTCCTGGCGGGAAATGATATACGTGACCAGGAGGCAGAGCACACCTGAGAAGAAACCGTACGGAGCGGTGTAACCGTCGTGTCGCCCGGCTAATCTGCTTTTGTTAGATTGACTGATGAGGGATGTGGATTATTCGCTTGGTTAATCCGTGATCTCAGACGGTTTTATTTTTCATTGCAGGTGTGCGTTTTAAGATGATAAAGTCGGCCGAGGACAGGTCGGGATATCGCTGAGGAATAATTTCATGTACTTTGAATTCGGGATACTCGAACAGATAATCAAAAATATTTCGGCCCTGAATGGTGCTAACCCCTGGACTCCCGTTTTGTTTCAATCGAGTATACAGCACGACCCACTCTGTCGAAGAGTGCAGGATGTCGTAGAGTGTGTTGCGGAAATCCGTTTCATCCGTAATGTGATAGAGTACATCAAGACAGACGGTGAGGTCCGCTTGCATGAAACCGCGGTTAATCCATAAACCTGGCGTGTATAACATGAAGCTTTTGGAGGTATCGTTGGCAAACTTGGAGGCACAGAGCCGTACCAAAGAACCTGCTACATCAACACCCAGATACGTGTCGTAATTCATATATTACAGTTGATTGCCATCCCCGCATCCAAATTCAATGACGCTGGATATACCCTCACGCTGAATCAGTTCATTTACCACCTCTGCCTTGAATTCAGCCAGTACGCCGTACGAACCCCTTCCGGATGTCTCGCCTGAGCTATACGTTTGTTCCCAATATCCTTTGTAGTCAAAAGGCTGACTCATACTACTCCCCCAATCAAATGAAAAATGAAATCCCAAAAAGGGCGACAATACATAAGTTATGCGTAATAATTTCGGGTATGTACCCTTCGAAATGAGATAGGTCGGAAGAATGAATTCCCATTACATCGCCTGAAAATTCCCTGAAAGTCTAAACATCTGGAAAGAACTTGCCGACATTAAACCTAAGGAACAAAATGATAAGAATCGGGGGGAAATGATGTTAAAGCCAAGATTGACCAAGTACATGGTGATGATGCTGGTATTGGTGCTGAGTATTTCCAACGTAGGCTTGGCCGCTGCGGCAGATAAAGAACTGTCCAAAATTGTAGTTTCCAAAAATGAGCTGTCGCTCGAGGTGGGTGATTCCAGTTCGGTCACGGTGACAGGAGTATATACCGATAATACATCGGCTAACGTGACCATTAGTTCTTCCTGGAGTAGCAGTGATACTTCAATTGCGACTGTATATAATGGTGCCATTACTGCCAAAAAGGAAGGTACGGCAACCATTACAACTTCGTATCTGACTCAGAGTCAAACGGTTCAGGTGAATGTAACCAAAAAGGTTAAAGCCCTTTCCAAAAACGTGCAGTCGCTGGACTTGCGCACAGGGGATAGCAAAGACATTATTTTGACGGCAACTTACAGTGATAATACGACGAATGCAGATGCGTCCAAAGTAGCTGAGTGGTCATCCGATGACGAGAAAGTGGCAACGGTTGTGAATGGTAAAGTGACTGGACAAAGCGCCGGTACAGCTGTTATCACAGGTAAAGTTGGCAGTCAAAGTGTGACTGTGGATGTTAACGTTGAGGTTGTTAAACGTGTGGATGTGGACAAGAAGCAGGTCAACTTGCTGCTGAACAAAAGTGAAACTGTAAAATTGACAGCCACCTATCCAGATGGCACAACCAAAGATGTAACGGATCTGGCAGAGTGGACATCAAGTAATGAGAAAGTAGCAGACGTGTTAAAAGGGGAAATCACAGGATACTCCGCAGGTTCTGCTAAGATCACAGCCAAATACGGCACGAAATCCGTATCGGTAGATGTGGATGTCGATCTGACAAGCAAACTGAGTGTGGAGAAGCAGAGCATTTTCTTCCGTCTGAGCGGATCCGATAAAACGGCAAATGTCGTATTGACTGCCTCTTACCCGAATAGTGCTGATGTGAATGTAACGGATCAAGCAACATGGACATCCAGCAACGAGAAGGTAGCGACGGTATTCAAGGGACAAGTTACCGCGATTGGTGCGGGTTCTACGACAATCAAAGCAACGTATAGCGGCAAAACAGTGGAAATCACTGTGGACGTTGATACGGCAAGATATCTGGATATTGCGGGTGTCGAAGATAAACTGGCTATGAGCGTTACAGGTGATAACAAAACCAAGAAACTGGCAGCCAATGCAGAATATATTGATGCAAGTACAGAAGACGTAACTTCCAAAGCAACTTGGACGTCCAGCAATGCGGATGTTGTCTATGTATCTGGCGGCGAGCTGATCGCCTATAAATCGGGTACAGCGACCATCACTGCGGCATACGGCGGCAAAACCGTTAAATTTACAGTGAATGTAGACGTTCCAGACAAGTATGAAATGGACAAGAAAAAAGGTTCTGTAGCCGTTGGTGGTACATTGTCTGTGAAAGTATTGGCTGTATACGGTGATACATCCAAAGACGTGTCCGAGGATGCCGATTGGAGCAGCAGCAGTGAGAAACTTGCTGAAGTGGACAGCAAAGGTGTCGTGACGGGTATTGCAACAGGTAAAGTAACCATCACAGCCAAAATTGAAGGCAAAACGTTGACGCTGCCTGTTGAAGTAGGCATGGCTAGTGGGCTGGAGGCAGATGTGAACTTTGTCGTGTTGTCCTCCAAGGAAACACAGCAAATCGTACTCACAGCTACGGATGAAGATGGTTTGACCAAGGACGTGTCAACCGATGCCACATGGAAATCAAGCAATTCCCGTGTAGCCGATGTGAAAAAAGGGGTTATCACTGCGAACAGCAGCGGTAAAGCCAATATCACGGCTGAATATGGGTCCAAAAAAGTGACCATTCAGGTTGAAGTAGACGTTATCTCACGTATTGAAGCTTCCGAACCGGCTCTTTCCCTGAAAACCGGTGATTCCGCTGATCTTACGGTTACTGCTTATCTGAGCGATGGCAGTGAGCGTGATGTTACGGACAAAGCGGAATGGAAAACCAACAGCTACAAAGTAGCTCAGGTAACCAAAGGTAAAGTAAAAGCAACAGGTTCAGGTAAAGCAAAAATTACAGCCAAGTACGGCAGCAAAACAGTAACCATTGCAGTCGATGTGGATACACTGAAATATTTGCAAACCGATAAAGTAACCCTGACCATGAAGCCTGGTGACAAAGTAACCCTGGTTGCTACAGCAACGTATCTCGATGGCAGCGAAGCGAACGTATCCAAGCCGGCACTTTGGAAATCTTCCCGTATTGCGACAGCATCGGTGAAGGATGGCATTATTCAGGCCAATGGCAAGGGTAAAGCAACCATTACCGTGACTTATGCAGGTGTGAAGACCAAGGTAACTGTAGTTGTAGAGGCAAAATAATTTTAGATTGCGAATATAACACTCGCGATTCCATAAACGGTGATGACAGCTTAAATGCTGACATCACCGTTTTTTTATGGGCTAAATACAAGATGCTGCTGAACTGCTTATGAGTTGAAGTCTTGAAATAGGGTAATACGAAAAAAACGCCCTGAAACTTGTGTTAATACCCATACTGGATATGAAAAACACTTTGTTCCAAGACGTTTCTCGAATCTGAATCATGAATGTATTACATCGTATGAGACAGAACCAGTGCACCGTATGCAAACGCAATGACGATGAGGATGGCTGGATGCAGCTTGGTCCTTGTCATGACCCAGAGCGAGATCCCTGCAATGATCAATGTCTGCCAAATGCCGATGGAATTGGTGGATACCTGACCGAATTCCCATGTAAGCAGGATCATAAGTACAGCGATAACCGGTTGTACAAGCAAGGTCATGCCTTTCACTTTTGGAGAAGTACGATGCTTGTTCAGTAAGCGAAGCAGCAAAATTAACGCGACAGCCGAAGGAACAACCGTGGCAAAACTGGCGATGAATGCGCCAAACCAGCCAGCTACCTGATAACCGACAAATGCGGCAATTTTGGTAGCAATCGGACCCGGAAGCGCATTACCGATGGCAAGTACATCCCCGAATTGTTCTGTAGTCATCCACTTATAGTGATTGACCACTTCTTCCTGCATTAACGGAATGGAGGCGGGGCCGCCCCCGTATCCCAAGATATTGGCTACAAAAAATCCCCAAAACAATTCCCACCATGTCTGAAGCATCGCTTAGGACACCCCCTTGTCGGAATTACGTTTGGATTTGAAACGTTGGACGACATCCAGATGGAAGACGCCATAGCCGAGGAAGACGGCAATCACAATACCGGGGTGAATATTGAGCAGCTGCAGCAGTACAAAGGCAAGGACACCGAACAGGGCGGCAAAGGTTGTACCGAGTCCCTTCCATGCTTTCTTGGCGAATTCGTATGCCATCATGCCGAGCATGACAAAAATAACCGGGCGAACAGCTGCGACCATGCCTGCTACGATTTTCGATTCGCGCAGCGCGTACATGGAACCAAGCAGCGCAATGATGGCGATGCTCGTCGGCAAAATGTGGGCCAGGACGGACACAATCGCGCCCAGCACGCCCTTGGTTTTGTACCCGAGATACGCGGCCATCTTGGTGGCAATGGGACCAGGCAGAGCGTTGGCAATGGCCAAAATCTCGCCAAATTCATCATCGCTGACCCATTTATAGCGAGTAACGGCTTCATAACGGATCAGCGGAATAACCGAGGGGCCGCCGCCATATCCCAAAATTCCGGTTCGTACCATCCCCATGACGAGACCGTTGTAATCTTTCCAACTCATGCTGATTTCCTCCTAGAGTCTCATGCCCATTCGGCTTTTATATCGTTTTAACAACAGCTGTGATTCTACCTTGACGATGCCCGGCATCTTGTAGAGCTTCTCCAGCAGGAACTGCTCCATCTCTTCCATATCTGCAAAAATACCATGCATGTGCAGGGTACTCGGGCCTGTCATATGATAGAGGCTGGTTACTGCGGGTTCTTCGTCCAGTTTCGCAGCCACTTCATCCAGAAATAACGGTTCTACATCGACATTGAAAAAGGCAGATACCTGAAGTCCGACTTTGCCCGGATTGATGACCACGGTAAAGCGTTCGATGATTCCCTTTTCGGATAAAGCATTAATGCGGGCCTGAACGGCCACGCGGGACAAACCGATCTGTGCACCCAGATCGGTGTAGGATATCCGACTATTTTGGTGAAGAGCGGCAATGATTTTACGATCCATTGCATCCAGATTGTGCATTTGCGGGATTTCTCCTCCCTTGGAGGAGCGTTTCTCTGACATGGTTAACCATCCTTTTCTTTCACTATATGGAATGAAGTATTACGAGTAGAGATACGTACAATTTGTATGTAGCATTCATATTCTAATGACGAATCGTAATGGGAGTCAATATATTTATTGTAAATGTTGAATGTATACGATTCAGAGCTTTCATTTTGTCATTTTTACCAATCGTAGGTGATGAAAAGAGCAGAATGCAGCCCTATATCGAAAAAAAGACTGTCCACGGAACTCATCCGTAAACAGTCTTCTATCTAAAGTATAGATTGGATTGAGTTATTGAATAGTTTTGGGTAGGCAAAGGGTGACGATTGTTCCTTCTCCAGGCTCGGAAGATACCGATAAAGTACCTCCAGCTCCACGGGCTCGCTCCTCCATGCTAAACAGACCAACGCCGTTACCAGCTGTTGTGCCGTTGAACCCTGCGCCTCGGTCCACAATTTTCACAACGGTTGCCTCTTCCAAATCTTCCACCATCACATGTGCCTCTGACACATCGGCGTACTTCGCCACATTGGTTAACGCCTCCTGAATAATGCGGTACATGGCAATCTCCCGGTTCATCTCAAGTCGTCTTCGCAGATTGCATTCCAGTTCCACTTCAATCCCGTAGTGGCGGGTATAGTTCTCAATATAAGTACGAATGGCAGGAACGACACCAAGATCATCCAGTACGGAGGGTCTCAGCTCCCACGCCATGCCGCGTACATCCTCCATAATACCCGTAACCTGTTTTCGGAGTGCTTCAACACCAGATTGAGGTTGGTCTGCCAGCAGACGATCCATCTGAATGACAAGGGAGAACAGACTCTGTCCAATGCCGTCATGCAGTTCACGGGAGATCCGACGCCGTTCCTCTTCCTGAATATTCATGACCTGAGTCATCATTGTCTGTAACTCGGCTTCGACCCGCTTCAACTTGGTTACCTCACTACGAACAGCCAAATATTGATAGGGCTCACCATCGTTATCGAGAAAAGGCACAATGGTTGTATTCACCCAATAATGGCTGCCATCTCTGGCACGGTTACGAATCTCTCCGTTCCACACTCGTCCGGAAGAGATCGTTTCCCACAGGTTTTTCATAAAGTTCTTGCCGTGATAACCCGAATTAATGATCCGATGATCCTGACCGATCAATTCTTCCCGATTATATTGTGAAATTTCGCAGAACTTATCGTTTACATACTGGATTTTTCCTTTGCGGTCCGTGAGGGCTACAATGGACGACTCATCCAGGGCAAACTTCAGATCACTGAGCTGATGCAGGGAGCCTTTCAGTCTGCTGCGGAATTCATTATCTGTAATGTGACTGTCGATTTCCTCTAATAACTGACGCACAGGTTGGTCGGCAAATCCGCTAAGTCTGTTTTTACGTGTGCTACTCAAAGTTCAGCAACCCCTTTTTCATCGCAAACTTCACCAGTTCCGGTCTGGTTCGAAGGCCAAGCTTCTCCATCAGATTGCTTTTGTGAGATTCGACCGTTTTGACACTGATCACCAGATGTTCAGCAATTTCCTTGTTGGCATAACCTTTGGCAATCCAGGACAAGATTTCCTTCTCCCGCTCCGATAACGTGTCATACGGTCCGGTGTTCTCCTGCTTGGCTTTATCCAGATATTCGCTCATCAGCCGCTTGGTCGCACTTGGGTACAGATAGGCGCTACCCTCAGCTACGGAACGAATAGCGGCGAGCAATTCTTCATGCGGCGCGCTTTTGAGAATATATCCGGATGCTCCCGCGTGGATGGCGCGGAACAGATATTCTTCATCGTCATGCATGGTCAGTATCAGAATCGAGACATCTGGCATTAATTTCTTCAATTCAGCGGTAGCGGTCAGACCGTCTTTACCTGGCGGCATGCTAAAATCCATTAATACGACATCGGGCTTCAGCTTTTGTGCCTTGGCAATAGCTTCGTCGCCATCAGCCGCGTCTCCAACAATATGTATGTCATTCTTTCCGTCGAGCAGGGCGATCAGCCCGGAGCGTACGACAACATGGTCGTCAACCACTAATAATTGAATCACATCATTTTCCTCCTGTCCGGTTCCACAGTTCTGTCTTTATCATACCAAAAAAGAAAGCCATTCAGAGGTTAATCTCTGAATGGCTTTCGGAGTGACGTCTTAAAATGAGAATTTGCAAAATGACCCTGTGCAGTCGAAACGGATTTCTTTATCCATACACTTTGGGCTGCAGCTGTATAGCGACCTGTTCGGTCTGACGGACCATCTCCGGTGAGAACATGCAGGGTAATCTGCTGCCAAGGAGCAGCACGGCGCCAGGAACACTTCCTTTCTGGAACACAGGCACTGCTATGGCACACACCAATCGCTCTGCAAGCATTAACGGGCAATGGCCGGGTGAATGCTCCCCGGTGGATTGTGCATCAGATAGCGCAGTGCGTCCAGTCCGAAGCGCTGTGCCAACCAGGTCTTGTCCGGGACGCATCTCCATGCGTTTCACCCGTTCGTTGCTGGCGCCGGAGGTATACTTCCAGCGCAGCATCGTCCCGGACAGACAGGCCAGTCCGCAAAAATCGCTGGAGGTATTCAGGCGCAGGCCGTCGATCATCTCCTGAATGCCAGATGGCAGTTCATCATGCATGAGAGGACACTTCCTTTTTTGGAATCATACCGTTCGTTACGGTGTAATCATTATTCATATCGTTATCCTGTGGTCAGGGACATCTTAAAATAAGGGTATTTCGCTGCTGCTTCTATTGTAGCCCCTTTCTTCCGTATTGTAATTCAGGGAAAACCCCTATTTCCGTTCTGCAAATTGCTGATCCTGTATATGGACAGTCATCAAGGCCAGTAACGACAAGGTTTTTTTAACTTGCATAGTCGTAAAGGTGCCTTATAAGTGTGACTTATCTCACAGCAAATTCAGGGAGTTTCCCGGAGAGGTTCAGGTAATCCCCCGATAACCCTTGCGCTGTATTCGCGGTATGATGGATACATAAGGAAACACCAAGGGGGACGATGGTAATGGGTACGGTATTCACAGAAAGAGCAACCCAGGCGGCACAACAAGAACAGACGGAGGCGAGCAAGATGACACGTGAGACAGGTGGAATCCTTTCGTTCGTGACAGCTGAACAATGGGGCTTGATCGAAGCGAAGATGCAGCCTAAACGGGTAAAGTCGGGGTACAGTCTCTTTCTGGAAGGCGATGAAGCCGGATATCTATACTACATTCGTTCCGGAAGAGTGAAGCTGACCAAGTCGACTGAGGATGGGAAAGAAATCATTTTATCGATTCAGCAAACTGGTGATCTGATTGGGGAGTTCGGCGGGATCGGCGGATTAACTCATAGCTATAGTGCAGAGATGACTGGCAAAGGGGAACTGGGAATTGTATCGCTCAGTGATTTGGAAAGCGTGCTTAGCAAACATGGTGATCTTGCCTTGAAATTCCTGCAATGGATGGCGCTCGCCCAGCGTATCACCCAATCGCGTTTCCGTGACCTGTTGCTCTATGGTAAGGCAGGTGCGCTCGCATCGACATTGATTCGCGCCAGCAATTCGTATGGCAGAATTACGCCGGATGGCATCGTGCTGGACATGAAGCTGAATCATACCGAGTTATCGGAGATGATTGGTGCCACGCGGGAGAGTGTAACACGTATGCTGGGAGCCTGGAAAGAACAGGGGACGCTGGACACCGTGGATGGAAAGCTGATGATTCGGGATCTGTCAGCCTTGCGCTGCATGTGCGGATGTCCCACATTTCCAAGCTGCCCGGTAGAGCTGTGCCGATTATAGCGGGGTAAGCAAGTTTAGCAGGGATACACCTTCGATGGCGATTGGGGTCGTTACGGAGAAAAAAGCTGATGTCCGATTTACTCGGGGTCAGCTTTTTTGGCGTAGTTATATGTTTTTTTGTTGTAGGCACGATTAGCGTCCAACGTTTGCACCTGCATATTCCTTTGCAAGAATCGAATATAGACACGAATCATGATATTTCCCTTTGTAAAACCAATGTTCTCGCATCAGACCTTCACGCTGCATGCCAATCTTCAGCATAACCTTCTCTGAGGCCACGTTGTTTGGGCGGCATTTCGCATAGATACGATGTACGCCAAGTGTATTGAAGCCAAAGCCAAGCATCGCTCGGGCTGCTTCAGCAGCATATCCTTTTCCCTGGTAAACGGGATTGAGCACATAACCGATCTCTGCGTTCGTCTTTTCGATGTGAAGGCCAACACCGCCGATCAGGATGCCCTCATTTTTCAAGCATATCGCCAGTTCGAAGCCCTCACGTGGTTGTGTTTGCTGTAAATTCAGCACAAATTCCACATAAGCCTGCGTATCTTCTTCCGTATTCGGTCCCCATGCCGTGTGTTGAGTAACTTCTGTCATGGATGTGTAGCTATGTATACTTTTCCAGTCTGTCTCCACAATATCCCGGATGATGAGTCGTTCGGTCTCCAATTGCATCGCTATTCCCCTCCTAGTAAAACAAAAATAGCCCATTAACCGATTCGTGTAAAGAATGGGTTATTGGACTATCTACATATAGGCATGCTATTGTGGTTGTTTATATTCAACTGCGGGATAAGTATAAGCCAGCTTGCGGATAATTTCCTTTTGCCATTTGGTGTCACCCAGGTTGGTTGCCAGGTTCAGAAGATCCAAATAATCGTCAAGCTGCAGATCAGCCTTTTGCAGAGTTGTATTCATTCGATGTTCGTTCCCCTTTATCTATAAAATCGTTAAGTCATGTAAAGTAGACAGAAGACTTGAGACAAGCTCAAGAATGATAATCATTATCACAGCTATATGTTTATTATGCAATGAACGATGGCAAAATGCAATGCCAAGGCTCGAATAATCTTAACTTTTTTTCGAAAATAGGCTCATCCACAGCAGATAGGGAATGTACACACCCAGATATGCAGACGGATACAGGAACCATCCATTCAACAGGAAATGGTGAATTTCGGTGGTGAACGTCGTCATATGGGCATTCGTAGCATACACATCGCCTGCAATGACAGTGGCCGCACTATAGAAGCAGAGCAGGGCAAGTACATGGAAAACACGGGTCACCATCTGGGAGCGAAACGCAACAAAAACCATAATAAGTGGAACAATCAGCAGGAGCAGAAGAAATAGAAACTTCATCGTACAGGTCTCCTTTGGGATACTTTTGTTAACCAGTATGGGCAACTGATGTAAGTTCCAAAAGTTTTTTCAAACATTTTACAAAAAGAAAGAGGAATTCATCATATGAACAATTAAATTAAAGGAGGATAACCCATTATCAGGTAATGACGAGGAGGAGAAGGCAAGTATGAAGAAGGCGATATGGCAGCATTGGATCGGGGCGTTCCTGGTCTTCATCATGATGGCAACGGCATTGCTTCAACCTGGTTCACAAAGTCCGGTGCAGGCCGCTGCAGCACCACTTACGGTATCGCAGGCCATCGCTGCCCAGAGTGGCGGAGGAACGGCAACGGTAGAAGGATATATTGTTGGACATGCTACCGGATCGCTGACAGCCAAATTTACATCTCCTTATGCCAATGATTTTAACTTCCTGATTGCAGATTCAGCGACAGAGAAGACCAACGCGAAACTGCTCGACGTGCAGATTCCAGCGTCGTACCGCTCACAATATGGACTAGCTTCCAACCCGAATCTTGTGGGTCAGAAAGTTATTGTGACTGGAACACTTGGTGCCTACAACAGCTATGCAGGGGTCAAGAATCCTACCTCCATCGCACTCTCCTCTGGAACAACCAATCCTGATCCTGATCCGGTCACAACGCTGCCGGATGGTACAGGGAAAAAAGTATTGTTCGACAACACGCACGCTCAGACAGCCGGGGCCGCGGACTGGGTTATTGATGGTGCATTTTCGGACTTTGCGAATGGTTTGCGAAACGCAGGCTTTACCGTGGATCAGCTTGAACGCAGCATCCCGTATACCTTCGGCGAGCAAGCCATCACCTTTAATAAATTGAAAGACTATGATGTCTTCGTTATCGGCGAAGCGAACGTGCCTTTCAAAGCGACTGAGCAGGCTGCGCTGCTGCAATATGTACAGAATGGTGGCAGTGTCTTCTTCATTGCTGACCACTATAACGCAGACAGGAACAAAAACCGCTGGGATTCCTCTGAGGTATTCAATGGCTATCGGCGGGGTGCATTCTTGAATCCAGCCAAAGGCATGTCGTCAGCAGAAGCTGAATCTCCAGCCATGCAAGGCGTGACCAGTTCCGACTGGTTGGCATCCAACTTCGGTATTCGTTTCCGCTACAACGCACTGGGTGATGTTAATGCAACAGATATTGTCGCACCTTCCCAGTCGTTCGGCATTACAACCGGTGTGAGCGCAGTAGCCATGCATGCAGGTTCCACACTTGCCATTATTGATCCGAACAAAGCCAAAGGTCTGGTGTATGTTCCGAGCGGTGTATCTAAATGGGGCAACGCGGTAGATCAGGGCGTATACAATGGCGGCGGACGGGCTGAAGGCGCGTACGCAGCAATTGCCAAGGTCGGTGCAGGTAAAGCAGCATTTATCGGTGACTCCTCACCTGTAGAGGATGCCACTCCAAAATATCTACGTGAAGAAACAGGCGCTGCCAAAACAACGTATGATGGCTTCAAAGAAGTAAACGACGGTGTATTCCTTGTGAATACCGTGAAATGGCTTGCAGTGAAAGAAAGCTATACCAGTCTGTCTCAGGTGTCTGGACTGACATTGGATACGCCGACAAGTCTGCTTGCGATTGAAGCTCCGGCTTCATCGACTGAGCCGCAAACCGAGCCATGGGCAGTACCGGCTGCAGGCTATAAATGGTACGATCCTACAACGTTTAAAGCTGGTTCGTACGGCAAAGCGCAGTAAGACAAGCAGGAAGGTAGATGTATGGAGAATCGGCCTGTCCGCAGTGATTGCGGACAGGCTTTATTGTGCATAAATGCCCGGAGTAGAGGGAAACGTATGGGTAATTATGAATGATGAGCGAGATGCCAAGGTGAGGAGGAGGAGGAGGACAATGATGAATCGGCAAGCAGACTGCGACAGTTCAACAATGAGGCAGAAACTCAAAGCAGACCTTCATCGTGTGGCAGATCGAATGAACCAGACGTTATCCACCTTTGATCATGACAGTGTGTGTCTGCTGGGCCAATTTGCGGAGATTCGGGCCGAGATCAAGCATATTGAGGTGCTGGCCTCTTCCTTTTATCTGGATTGTTATCTGTCTCCCTTCACGGAGAAATTTGCAGAATTGACTGCCAGTGTACAGCATTTGTCGGATCGCCGATATGGTGCGCTCATTGTAATTGAACGGGAAGTGCCGCTTGAACCGATTATCCATTCAGGGGTTGCAGTCGATGCGAGAGTCACTCATGCATTGCTGGAATCGCTGTTTATACCGGGTGCACCTCTGCATGATGGGGCTGTACTGATTCGAGGCAATCAGATTGTATCTGCGGGTAATGTCCTGCCTCTGTCACAGGCCATTACGCGTGAACGGAAGATTGGCACACGGCATAGGGCTGCTCTCGGATTGAGTGAACTGACGGATGCGGTTGTGCTTGTGGTCTCGGAGGAGACTGGTCAAGCTTCATTCGCCGTGGGTGGGGATCTGCATCCCATCAACGTGGTTGAAACCTTGCCATGATCACTCGTCGCTATAATTTTTTACCGATTCCATGCTGGAATAACGAACCTTTTTCCCTGTGAAGAGAGAAAGGTCTTTTTGTTACATCGTAATGTGATTTTGCACAAACTAGATCATCATGGGTACAATAGAGGGTGGAAGACGAAACGGATGAAGGCGATTTGGATCGCAAAAATGGTTGGAGGAGACGGTTACACATGAGCTGGTTTGAAGCAATGGAACATCACGATTATGAGGAACTGGTACTGTGCCAGGATAGAGCCTCTGGTTTAAAAGCAATTATTGCTATTCACGATACAACACTCGGTCCTGCGCTGGGAGGCACACGGATGTGGACTTATGCTTCTGAGGAAGCGGCCATTGAAGATGCCTTACGCCTTGCGCGGGGAATGACATATAAACATGCTGTATCCGGATTGAATCTGGGCGGAGGCAAAGCCGTAATTATCGGGGATCCGCGCCGTGACAAAAATGAAGCGATGTTCCGGGCCTTTGGCCGTTACATTCAGGGACTGAACGGACGATATGTCACCGCAGAGGACGTGGGAACCACAGAAGAAGATATGAATCTGATCTATCAGGAAACCGACTATGTCACAGGTATATCGCCAAGCTACGGCTCCTCCGGTAATCCATCCCCGGCAACAGCCTGGGGAGTATATCGAGGCATGAAGGCCGCGGCGAAGCAAGCATTCGGCACGGATCTGCTGGAAGGCAAAACCGTGGCTGTACAGGGCGTGGGCAATGTGGCGATGCGTCTTTGCAAATATTTGTACGAAGAAGGCGCGCATCTTATCGTTACCGATATCCATAAGGATTCCGTGAAACAGGCTGTGGATCAATTCGGTGCAAAAGCGGTAGACCCTGCCGACATTACCGGAGTGGATTGTGATATTTATGCTCCATGTGCATTGGGGGGTACAATTAATGACGATACGTTGAAACAGCTCAAGGCCAAGGTTGTGGCAGGCTGCGCCAACAACCAGCTGTTGGAGCCGCGTCATGGTGACAAGCTGCATGAGATGGGAATCGTATACGCACCAGATTATGTAATCAATGCAGGTGGCGTAATTAATATTGCGGATGAGCTGAACGGCTATAATGCGGATCGAGCCTGGAGTAAGGTTGGGGAGATCTACAATAATCTGGAGAAAATCTTTGACACGTCGCGGACTGAAGGCATCGCAACATATATTGCGGCGGATCGTCTGGCTGAACGCCGGATTGAACGCATGAAGAATACACGCAGCACGTTCCTGCAAAACGGTCATCACGCGCTGAGTTCCCGCAGATTGCGCGGGTAAATTTTAAGGATGCATTGAAATGGATTAGAGTGTGTCATGAAACCTCTGTCTGAGAGCTGAAGTGGGCCTTTAACGTGGCTGGAGCGATAATGAACCTGAGACTTGTTATTCATGGATTAAAGCGTCTGCTGTTCCTAACGATTGTACAGATAAAAGGCGGGCGTCTGTATGGATGCCCGCCTTCTTTATCATTTGTTTTACTTCAAGGCGTTCATGATGTGGCTTTGAACACCACGATCAATTAACAGGCCGATATGGGTCACCCCGAAAATGCGAATATTGTTCGCCCCGTTCAGTGGGGATAACGTATTGTTCACAATTAAGTCCGACGTACTGTAGATGGAAGTATATGCAATGCCGTTTGGTGCCGATCGGGCCACAAGCCGGTTGGGAGAGCCAAGTGTGATCACTTTGCCTATATTTTTCCCACCACCGAGGTTGTTGATATAATACAGGGTGTTGGCTCCGCCCATGCTATGAGCAATGATATCGACCTGGCTGGCGCCGGTCTTCCGCAGGACATCATCAATATAGGTGGATAACTGACGTGAATTGGTGATATTGTTTCCCGACTTGTCCAGGAAATCGATGGCGTACAGGTCACTTCGGGAATAACCTTCGTTTATTAGCGCTCTTTCGATACTGGCAAAGTTAAATCCTGCGCCTCCAATACCGTGTACAAGTACAATGGGATTGCGCCCATTGGCAGCCGCTGATTGCTCCGCACCGGCAGGGATGGACATCAAAGATAACGAACTAAGGAAGAACAGACAGGTTAAGACGCAACGTAGAACAATAGATTTCCTCAACATTAATACCCTCCTTTGGAATGTATATCCATATTTCACCCTCTTAATCTATCATTATTTGTAATTAAAAGGAATAGTATGGTATTAATGAAATTTAAAATATATTTTGAGGGGAATACATACATGCTGGTTTTGGCTGTAGTGGTGACTGTAATTACGGGAATGATTTCGCTGATCCATATTTTGTTTGGATTAAAGGATTTAGGGGAAGGCATGAGATTGTTGGTTAACATGTCAGAGTTTTTATTTTTTCTATCTCTGCTGTTCATCTTAGTGAAAAGTGGGAAAAAGCTTCTATAGATAATAACGTACTTAAAAATATTACCATTTCATTAATTGGATTATTAAACCATAAGTGGTAAGGTGAATATATGAAATTTTGATTTAACTTAACTAAAAGGAGGAGTATGATGCGCAGATATTCATGGTTAGCAGGTGCGATGGTACTCGCATTTATATTGATTACAGGCTGTAGTAATTCTACTGCGGATGAAGGGACGACTGAACCGGGCGTGAATATACCATCCGGGCAGGAAGATTCATCCGGCAATGGAGGAGGAAGCACGACTGAGGGAACAACGGAGGTCCCACCTGCTTCGGAGAGTGATGAGAAAGCAATGCTTACAACCGCTGATCTATACAAAAAGGCTGAATTCACAGTGGACAAATATGATGAAGAGCACACAATGACTCGAGAGGCATTGGAGGCCAAAGGAGAGATTCTGAAGCCGTTCCTGACTTCCAAATATTTTGTTGCGAAGATGGCTGATCGCAATATTGCACTGCCGCTTCAGGTTGCGAACAAGGAGAGCGTTACACTGCACCCGGAAGATATGAATTTCAGTGTGAAGGAAAATAGAGGAGATTCGCTCCTGATTACCTATACGTTAAATCTAATCCTCACCGATAAGAACGGCAAGGAAACTCGTAACATTCCGCTCGAAGGGGACATTACGTTCCTTCAGGAAAATAATCAGTGGCTCATACAGGATGACACCTACAACATCAAGGAGCTTCAGAATTTGGTGTATGAGTAAACGCGGTTAGCGCTGTAACATTCTGAGAGCCGGAGGCATTATCAAACAAAAAGAGAGATGTTAAAGATCGCATCTCTCTTTTTTTATTTCAAAATGTAATACACTTCTGGTTCAGCAGCTTCACAAATCGATCCAGCGCGCTGCTGACGTATCGATCTTCGCCACGGACAAAGGTCGTTGTGGTATGTGTGAATCGTTCAGCCAGATCGTATACCGAGAACTCATCCGGTTTCTTGTGAATAACGCTGCAAGGCATAATGGTAAAAGCAATCCCCGACTCCACACAGCTAAGCAGGTTATCCATCGTGCTGACCTCAATCATATTGCGAGCAGACAAACCTTCTTCCTGCAAATATTCCTCCGTCATTTCACGGTATGGGCAGCCTTTTGGGAAAACGACCCACGAAACCTGACACAGGCTTTCGGGTGGAACGTCCATCCGTTTGGAGATGATATGCACCGTGTCCTGCATTTCATATTCCACTTTCAGCCCCTCTTTTACACACGCTCCACTAATAAAGGCACCATCAATCTCATACTCCTGTATTTTCTTGCGCAGCACTTTGGGTGAAGTAGCATTAACAAGTGAGATGGAAACCTCGGGATAGGTCACCTGGTATTCATTGAGAATTTCCATGAACCGGCTGGATGCTGCCGTCTCCACAATCCCGATTTTTAATGTGCCTGAAGGCTCACCGGGATCAGTCATATCCTGCTCCAGATCGTTTAACAGGTCACGAATGCGTGTCGCATATTGGACAAACTGTTCTCCTTTGGAAGTCAGTACTACCCCTTTGGGGAAACGGTTGAACAGCTGCACCTGATATTCCTGCTCCAGCTTTTTGATGCGTGTGGTGACGTTGGATTGAGCGTAATTCAATTCTTTGGCGGCCTGTGAGATTTTGCCGGACCGTGCCACCGCGAGAATAATATCGATATCCGAGAGTTCCATGACTCTGGCCTCCTGAGTTGTAATGAAATGGGATGTTAGGTATCTCTATGAGAGATACATCTATATATTTCAATCATTTTACGATATATATATGCCGGCTTACAATATCGTTATCAACAGCTTTTACAGAGCAATGGAATCATGCCAAATGCTGACAATGGAGAAGGAGTTGTGCTGAATATGTCTACATTACTGAGCCCGGTGAAGATTAACGAATGGCATTTGAGAAACAGATTGGTGATGGCACCTCTTACCCGAGGGTTTGCCAATGATCAGGATGGGACTGCGACGGAAGAGATGGTGGCTTATTATGAGCGACGTGCCCGGGATGGTGTGGGGCTAATCATTACAGAGGGCATTAACCCCTCGCTGGCAGGCAAAGGAACCTATGGCATCCCCGGATTATATACGGCTGAACAGACCAACTCATGGAAGAGAGTGACGAATGCCGTCCATAAACACGGCGGGACCATTATCGCTCAGCTGTGGCATGTGGGCAGACTGTCTCACTCCGATCTAATCGGTACCCTGCCGCTGGCACCTTCGGAGATTCCTGCTCAAGGAAGAGTTCATAAATTGCATAAACCATATCAAATACCTCAAGCTATGAATGTGCAGGATATCCACGATACCATTCAACAATTTCAAACGGCCGCCCGCAACGCGGTACGGGCTGGATTCGACGGAATTGAGCTGCATGCAGCCCATGGTTATCTGATCGATCAGTTTATTAATGAGAAGACGAACCACAGAACGGATGAATACGGAGGCGACATCCAGGGACGATTGCGTTTTCTGAAGGAGATCATTATTGCAGTCCAAAAAGAAATCAGCGTGGATCGCATATCGGTACGATTTTCCGAGAAAAAAGATGATGACCCTTCCTATGTCTGGTCAGACAAGGCTGGCGTGCTGAACGCCTATCTGAATCTGTTCCGCGAGACAGGCATTACAATCCTGCATCCTTCAACAGATCGGTACACCAGAGTGTGGGATGGGGAGCAAAATTTCCATGAAGTGATTCGCGAGCAGTGGGATGGAATCATCATTGGCGTAGGGGATCTTGAGGCAGAAATCGCAGAGCAGGCTGTACAAAATGGGAGCATTGATCTGGCAGCGTTCGGCAGACCATTTATCGCTAATCCCGATCTGGTGCATAAATGGCGTACGGGGCAGCAGTTGGTCGAATACGATGCGAACAAACATCTTTCTGTTTTGGTGTAAATGTAGAAAGAAAAGGGCAGGAGCTGATCCTAAAGATCACTCTGCCCTTTATTTGCGTATGGAAGGATGGTTATGGGTTACTTACGACGGTAACTTTCTTCTCCGTTAAGTAGTATACGAGTGCCAGCAGAGGCATGACCAGACCAATCAATGTGGTGAGACTCCAACCCCCGTGTGCATAGGACCAGCTGCCAAGAGATGATCCAATCGCCCCTCCTACAAAAAAGATCGACATGAAGATTCCATTTACCCGTCCTCTTGCTTCACTCAGCGAATAGATGATGCGCTGTCCCAGCACCAGATTGCCCGAGACTGCCATATCCAGCGTGATAGCAACGACCACAAGCAGAATAAGGGTAGCGGTAGAGTGGCCCTGAAACACATAGGCAAGCCCAAAAGATGCAGCCGCAATGACCATGGCGAGTCCGGTTAATATGCGGGTAAACCCTTTATCCGCCCATCTTCCGGCAATAGGTGCTGCGATAGCACCTCCGACACCAGCCAGTGCAAACCAGGCAATTCCCTGCTGGGACATGCCATATTCATTGGCGAGCTGCAAGGGAACTGTAGTCCAGAACAAGCTGAACGCGCCAAACAGACTGGCTTGATAGAGGGCTCGGCGGCGGAGCATTGGAAATGTTTTGAGCAGGGAACCCAATGAGAGGATCAATTGTCCGTAATTCATTGCAGGTTGTGGCTGACGTGCAGGAAGTGCGCGTAACAGAAGCAGTGCTAGCAGTACGGTCATGATTGCAGAGAAGACAAAGACCGCTTGCCAGCTGAGCATACTCGTAATAAAACTTGCGACAGGCCGAGCCAGCATGATGCCCAGCAGCAGACCACTCATCACATTCCCAACGACCCGTCCGCGCTGCTCCTCCGAAGTGAGGTAGGTGGCATAAGGGACCAGAATTTGCGCAACGACGGAACCGATCCCGATAACGAGGGAAGCCGTCAGAAATAATACAGCATGGGAAGAAAAGGCGGCGGCAATCAGTGCAACGACCAGAATGACAAGGAAAAAAGTGACCAGCCTTTTATTCTCCACAATGTCACTGAGCGGAACAATAAACAGCAGGCCAATAACATAACCAATCTGTGTTAACGTCACAATCAGTCCAGCAGCAGCAGAGGAAAGCCCTGTTGTAGCGCTGATCGGTCCAATAACCGTCTGGGCATAATACAGGTTTGCCGCAATCAGCCCACACGCCGCAGCCAAAAGTAAAATCAACCAGCTTGGAACCGGGTTAGCCTTTACTACGTTTTGCATATGCATAATCATCATCCTCCACATGTTCTCAAATTCATTTTCATTAATGTACTCGTATATTGAGATGTTAATTACTAAACGATGCGTTTACTAATTATAGACATATAATAAACTAAACGTTTAGTATTGTAAATAGGCGTGGGTAATTTTTCTATTATCGAAGTAAAGTGAGCTTGAAATTGTTTAATGTATCGGTGATTTAGTATAATGAACGTATCGTTTTTATGAATTACAGATGGTTTTGTTAGTTATACAAGGAGGGCTTATGATGACTGCCAAAAGAGGGCGTCCCCGCAATGTGGAAACCCAGAATGCGATTCTTGCAGCTTCCTATGATTTATTACTGGAACACGGCTTCGGAGCCGTTACGATCGAAAAAATTGCTGAACGTGCTAAGGTGAGCAAAGCAACGATATATAAATGGTGGCCTAGTAAAGGTGCTGTCATTATGGATGGGTACATGTCTGCGGCAACGGCACGATTGCCCGTACCGGATACAGGATCGGTATTTGAAGATGTGCGCATTCATGCGAGCAATCTGGTCGATTTTTTGATTAGCAGGGAAGGAAAAGTGATTACACAGATTGTCGGAGAGGGACAGTCTGATCCAGAACTTGCAAAAGAATACCGAACCAGATACATTCAGCCTCGTCGGCGCGAAGCGTGGGGAATTTTTGAAAAAGGTGTGGAACGGGGACAGTTGAAAAAGGATTGTGACATCGGACTGTGTATAGACCTCGTCTATGGAGCGATGTTCTATCGCATGTTGGTGACTGGCGAACCGTTAGATACTGAATTCGTGCAGCGTTCGTTGATTTCATTGTTTGAAGGCATTAAATCTTGATCATAGAGAAAGACATCTTGAGGGAGGGATAGGGCGATTCGCAAGAATCACCCTGAATGCAAAAGGTTTGTGGATGAATGGGGAGTGCGTGAGGAACTGAGCACTATACCTGGAAGATCGGTGAGATGGCTGGGGGCCATGAATCGGGAGAAGGCGAAGTGGAAGAGGGAAGTGACTGGTTCAAGATCGGAGATTCGTTCCATATGAAACTGGGGATTTCGCGTCGTAACACGGGTGCTACATCCTGGGCAAAGCGTTCTACCTGCTCCAGCTGCTCCGCATGACTGAGACCATCCACGCTGATGCTCAGTACCTGATGTCCATAGGCGGCATGGTAATTGAGGATCTTCTCAATGACCTGCTCTGGACTACCAATCAGTACAGGTCCGTGCGCAATGTTATCCTCCAGGTCCTTAAAAGGCGATTGGTTGTGCTGTGCAGCGGCCGTAGCATGGAATGCTTCATAATAAGGCGTATAACGACGAATTGCCTCTTCGCGTGTATTCGCGAGGTACAGACTGCCTGCCCCGGAGCCAACCACCGCTCGATTCGCATCATGACCATAATAATCGAGACGCTCCCGGTAATGGTCAATTAACGCTTTATATTTGGCCTGAGGGTGGAAGGAGTTCGAGCTAAATATCGGTTCGCCATACTTGGCTGCAAGTTCGGTAGAGCGGGTGCTCGATGCGCTGCCATGCCAGATCGGAATGGATTGCTGGAGCGGTCTCGGCTGAGTGGTAACCTCATGAAGGGGAGGGCGATACGTTCCCTGCCAGGTTACATTCTCTTCAGTCCACAGCCGTTTCAGCAGTTCGTAGCGTTCACCGAGTGAATCCCATTGTTCCTCTTCGCTAATGCCAAACAGGGGATAGTGCCGAGGATCATTGCCTTTCCCGATGATCATCTCCAGCCGTCCACCCGATAATTGATCCAAGGTGGCATAATCCTCGGCAACCCGTACCGGATCAAGTATACTGAGAACAGTAACCGTTGTTAGCAACCGGATACGTGAAGTCGCAGCAGCGACGGCGGTCAGCACGACGGGAGGTGAGGAAGACAGAAAAGGAGCGCCATGCCGCTCACCGATTCCATATGCATCGAACCCCAGCCGTTCAGCCAGTTTGGCTTGTTCCAGAATATTGTGGAACTTCTGTTGTGTTGTTAGTGATTCACCGGTTACGGCATTTGGAAGATTCATCATGAGACTAAATAGGGCAAATTTCATCTAACCATCCCCTCGGATTGGATTGGAAAAGCACCTGTGTTGTCTAATCCTATGGAAATAGTAGGATATTCAAGCTAAAGCTAACTTTACCATGTTGCCATGTATTCTTCTAATGGATTTTTTCTATAAGGCGGGTTAAAGTGGCTCATCCCTTGACATATGGGCAGGAAATTGCCACGATTTTTATTGACCGCTGTAAAATTTAGGATTAAAATTGTACATATCATAGAAATTCAAATTTATGGATTTTCATTGTGGAGGTGGGAGACATGGAACCTACAACTACGATACGCTCCTTTATTGAGGACTACATCAGGAAACAGGGCTATACCCTGCAATACTTTGCCGATATATCGGGTGTAAACGCCGGAACGTTAAGTGCGATCATCAAAGGGACGCGGCCAATCGCCATGGCTCAACTGGATCTGATTACCGAAGGCATGAAGCTGGAAGAGGGGCATTTCTACGAAATTTACGGCGCTGAGTGTTTTGTGGAGTCTGCACCACATTGGAGAAGGCTGGAGCCTTTCCTGCAACGTTGCGCCGAGTTGGACAAGCTCGAATGTATTCAGAGGATAGTCCAGCAAGTGACGGATGACCGCTCCTATATTTCCGAATTGTTTGAGATGGCAGAGGGCATGCTTGAACGAGGACAAAAGAAAGCGGCCCGCATGTTATATGAATGCGTTGCGGAGTGTGAGAAGTACCAGCACTCGGAACGTCTCGCGTTGTGCCAGTATCGTATTTTCACACTATCTCTAGGTCAGGATCAGCATGAAAATCTCAGGGCGGCAGTTCATTTTGAGCCATATATTAATAGGCTGGATGAAGAGCGGCAGCTGGATGCGATCAAGGATCTGGCGAATACATACTTGGCTTTGAGATATTGGGACAAGTCATTTTCACTTGCTGATGATCTGGGACGGAAAGCGGAAATTATCCAATCCTATACTAAGAAAGAAATAAGCAAAGAGAATAGGGTAACAGCCTACCCTTTATTTGTGTACCAGGCATATTCAAACTTGCTTAAAGCCACTGCATGCGAGTGGAAAGGTGAGTACACTGAGGCACTGTTATATACAAGAAAAAATGCTGAATTAGCTAGTGTTTTGAATTCTAGCGACGAAGATAAAGTTTATATCGATATGTTTAATAGATGGACTGAGGCCAACACCTACTTATATAATCTGATGATGGGGAAGAAAGAGGTTCTTCCGGTATATCTAGCTTGGGTTGAACAAAATGAAGGAGAAACTCTTACTGCTCTTGTTAAAATAATTGAAGCAGCAAATAATTTTGAAATGGATATAGATTATATTTTACTGAAATTTGATAATTCCTTTAATTTAATGCTGAGTGATAAAACCTTAACTGAAGGGTACAATGAGCAAATGAAGAATGATCAATACTCTAAACTTTTATTTGAACTGGCAATGTATCTTTTTAACAGAGGGCGGTACGCAGAAGGAATGAAAAAGCTTGTCACTTGTCTGAGTTCAGCTATTAGAATTAATAATTCTAATGACATAATACAATGTGTTGCTCTCTTTGAGAGGTATAGGTCTTTTGCATCTAAAGAAGTGGAAAATAACTATCGCAAACTAATGGAGGAGGTTTACGGCTATTATGAAAATAAAAAAAATCATGGCTATACTCTTGTTTAGTGTTGTGATTATTAGTAATTACCCTATAAGTCAGTCTGATGTGCAAAATCAGATATACACACCATCAGGACATGGTGCTGGAGTATTGTAAGATAAGGTATAAGAGATATTATCTATGGATACTTTATTGGTTTATTTCCGAATGCGGAAGTAAGCCTTTTTATGTTTTCATAGATTGACCGATGTAAAATACAGGATTAAAATAACATTTATTATATGTTATTGAATTATAAGTGATTAGATGATGGAGGTGTGATAATGGAAATGGTACCTAAAATAAGAGCACATATTGAGAAATATATGAGAGAACAAAATCTCAAGTTGCAGCATTTTTCCGATATTATAGGAATTAATGTTGGGACATTAAGTGCTATTCTTAAGGGTAGCAGACCAATGTCTATGAACCAACTGAATCAGATCACTTCTGCAATGGGATTAGAAAAAGGGTATTTTTATGAGAGTTATGGGGTGGAATCTTTCATTGAATCCGCGCCCCACTGGAGACGTTTGGAACCATACCTATACGAGTGTGCTGAACTTGGTAAATTGGATTGTATACAACAAGTTATCACTCATGTGACGGACGATCGATCCTATATAGAACAGTTATTTGAAGTGGCTGAAGACTTTTTTGCTAAAGGACTAAAAGAAGCAGCTCTTATTTTGTATGAATGTGTGGCAGACAGTGAGAAATATCAACACTCGGAGCGATTGGCCTTATGTCAGTATCGCATTTTTTTGCTTCATAAAACGCTGAATAAATTTGATAATCTTAAAGCGGCAATAAAGTTTGAACCCTATATTGATAAATTGAATGAGGAAGTACAGATAGATGCCATTAAAGATTTAGCTAATTTGTACAGCACATTACATATGTGGGATAAAGTTTGGGAGTTAGCTGAAGAACTAGAAAAGACAGTAGACTTTCAGCTTAATTTTCGAACCAATAGGCGGAAAAATAAAATGAGGATAGCACTTTATCCGATATTTAGTTATGAGGCTTATGCAAATCTATTAAAAGCATCTGTGTCTGAAAAGCGTAAGCAATATAGAGAAGCTTTAGAGTACACAGATGTTTATGAGAATATTATGAATGAATTTCAAAATCCAACTCGAGAAGAACAAGAATTGATAGAGCGATTCAAGGGCTGGGCTGAAGGTAACCGCTACTTATATAATTTAATGTTGGGTAATATCGAAGTTTTAGGTGCTTATCTAAATTTTTTGGATGCTAATCCCAAAGAGATCTTGACAGCTTTTGTTTACATTGCAAAGGCTGCTAATCAGTGGTCCTACAATATTGATCATGCGTTGAATAGGTTTGAAAATTACATCATCCAAATCAAGGTAGAGAAAAATTCCGAAGGAACATATAACGAGCAGTCTTCGAATCTGAAATATATACTTTTATTCTACGAACTTGCAAAATATAGGTTGAGTCAAAACCAAATTCAGCAGGGGATCGAATATTTGATTACTAGTCTTCAACGTTGTGTCTCAAGTAATGATGACATGATGTGTATCAAATGCATTGACTTATACGGAAAATATAGAGATCGGGCCAGTAAGACCCAGGAAGAGCAGTATACAAAACTAATAGATAAATTAGGTGTACCGACTTTTCGACCGTGAATTATCTGGGGGAGGACGATGAAGATGATGTCCAAAATACGTTTCTATATTGAAAATTACTTAAAGGAGAACGGATATAAGCTACAACAATTTTCAGAAATCGCTGATATTAATGTGGGTACATTAAGTGCTATCATCAGAGGAACCAGACTTATTTCAATGAATCAACTAGACCAAATCACATTAGCAATGGGTCTGGAACAAGGTTACTTTTATGAAATGTATGGTGTGGAATGTTTTATTGAGTCTGCACCTCATTGGAGAAGATTGGAACCGTTTATATATCGTTGCGCTGAGCTTGGCAAGCTGGATATTATTAAACAAGTCATCACTCATGTCACAGATGATCAATCCTATATTGATGAGTTATTTGATGTGGCAGAGAGTCTTTATAATAAATGCATGAATGAATCTGCACTCATTATATATGAATGTGTGGCAGACAGTGAGAAGTATCAACATTCGGAGCGGTTGGCCCTTTGCCAATACCGTATTTTTCTGCTTCATAAAACACTGAATAAATTTGATAATCTTAATGCCGCAGTAAAGTTCGAACCTTATATCGATAAATTAAATGAAGAAGTGCAATTGGATGCAATTAAAGACTTGGCCAATGTGTATAATACGATACATTTGTGGGATAAGGTCGAAGCATGGGCGCGGAAACTGGAACGAAAATCAGAATTTCAATTAAAAATTCAATCCCGTAGGCGAAAAATTAAAAAAAGGCTAACAGCCTATCCTCTTTTTACATATGAAGCCTATGCAAATTTATTAATATCAAGCGTTTACGATACCCGCAAGGAGTACGATAAGGCCATAAATTATCTGCAAAAATACATGGAGATAATTGAGATTGAGAATCCTACAGAAGAGGATCAAAAAATAATAGATCTATTTAAGAAATGGGGAGAGGGGAATCAATATGCATTCCGAATAATGCTAGGTCAGGAGAATGTAATTTTTCCTTATTTAGGATATTTAGAGAGCAATCCGGAAGAGATATTAACTGGTTTGCTAAATATATTGGAAGCAGCTAATCAGTATGGCTTTAATATTGATCATGCTTTGAAAAAGTTTGAACAACCGATTAATTTGTTTAATACGGACTTTCATAATAAAGGTAGTTATACCGATCAAATGATAGACCATGGATATAGAGTTTTTTATTATGAATTGGCAAAATATCAAATTAATCAATGTAATTATTCACTTGGAATTGATGCCTTACTTATGTGTTTAGATCTCTCTTCTTCAAGTAAAGATGATCTGATGTGCGTTAAATGTTTAGATTTGTACGGAGAGTATCGGAGCGAAGCCGATGAAAAACAGATGAACAATTACAAAAATGTAATAGAAAAGTTAAGTTTACCGACTTTCTGAGACAGTAAAATGCGTTGATTTATACGTAAAAAACAGACAGCAAGATAGTTGTTTTAGCAAGAGACGTATTCACAATTATTTAAGACGATAAATATAAAATAAAACAAACAGCCTATCTGCTTCTGAGGTAGGTTGTTTTGTGTTTTGAAAAAGGATTAATGCAATGCCTTTTCTAAAGATTTGTTTTTACAATATCATGCAAAACATATTATGTTCTAAAAAGCACTTATAGCCATTAGTGAAACTAATAGCTTACTCATATTAAATGTTTTTCTAGAATGTCCTAGAGGGGTACATGCCATGAGAGAACAGAGTATCTTAAAAGACCAAATAGAGCAAGGACGACAAGAATTGAGTCGCTTGGTAGATCAATATGGAATCCCGAATGTAAAAGTGCTTGAGCAGTCGATGGCGTTGGATGAGCTAATTAATGAGTATAATCGATTTACTTTAGGAATGAACATGAATATTAAAAAGTAAAATACAATACACATACCTGATTTTAAGACAATTACGAAAGATGTTAAATCATTGGTAAAGTAACAACTAAAGTTTCCTGCAGAGAACATATAATAAAAACCGATACCGAACATGTGAGATTGTGTACAGTCTTTGAATAATGAGCACTAATTTCCAATAAGTATTAATTACTCTAATATTTTATTTATAGGTTTTTATTCATAAGAAGAGTTTTTTAGTATTTTTTGCAAAATATTATAAGATTTTATTGGGGGTCAATTATAATCTATTTCAGTTTTATAAAAAGATTGACGGTTCTTTTTCTTTTTCTGGAAACGGAGGTGAACGACATTTAGATGCGTAATTTTTGAAGTGTTGCTGGTTGATCTTTAACGTTTTTCAGTCCAAAAAAAAGGAGAATTCCAAAATGAAAAAAAATTCATTCTTAAAAATGTTGTCTGTCGCTGTTATGAGTACAGGATTAGCATTTGGTAGTGTTGCTCCAACATTCGCAGCGGAGAACGTTGAAATTCCGGATACTTCAATTATTGGTTCTGAATCATATGTAGCCCCAGTGCCGGGGGCAAATAACGATGGATTTTCAACATTTGCGACAATTTCAACTCATTCTTGGCTGAAAAGCTATAAAAATTTGTATGGAATTACAGTTGCAACTCAAGAAGCGTTTGCTCAATGGACTTGGGATGACGGTAAAATAACAAACTTCGGTAATTTGTGGCAAAATAATTCCACTGCTCCGCTCTACGGTTTCAAAGACGAAGAGAACAAATGGAATTATAAATATACTTCAACGGGTCAAACGAACCAAGGTGTATTGTTTGAGAGCGGAATTCCTACACCATGGGGTCACGCAGGAGGATCAGAGTTTACAAGTCGTATTCTAATTAATGTTTCTTCGACTGGTAACTCAACTGCTCAATAAGTTAGAAAACATATGAAAAACACAAATACTTGGATGGGTATATAATGACCTTATCCAAGTATTTGTTGGTATAAAGGATGAGAGTCGAAAGGAGCTAATATGAACAGAATCCTGAAAGTAGATAACTTGAAGATCAAATTTAAAAATGATCTGATACTAAATAATATTTCACTTTCTCTCAATGCTGGTGATGTTTATGCATTGGTCGGAATCAATGGTTCTGGCAAAACTACTTTATTATCCAGCCTAGCCGGACTCCTCTCACCAACCTCAGGAAATATTTTTATTGAAGAGAAATTAAATCAATTTAAGCAAACGAGTATGTCGTTCCAACCCACTTCTTTCTACTCCCATTTAACGGGTAACGATAATGCACGATTATTATCCCCTGATCCTCAAAGAGCATTGAAAATATTAAAAAAACTAGATCTGACTACACCACAAATAATGAAAAAGAAAGTGAAGACGCTGTCTTTTGGTCAGAAACAACGACTAGGAATAGCTATTGCTCTTTCGAAGAATGCAAAAGTTTACCTTTTGGATGAACCAACAAATGGACTCGATCATTACTCCTATAATAGGTTGGTCGAAGTAGTTGCTGACAATACTTGTAGGAATTATGTTTAGCTTTGTCACTCCTGCTGTTTTTAATCTTCCGATGGATTTAGTAAACACGAAAATAATAACGATTAAAGATTATTCTCTACAAATTTTAGGTTCTATTATAAGTCTATTATTGTGGGGGATGTTTGCAGCTTGCATCACCGTTTTGAGCAAAAGTTTAATGGCGGGGATCATCGTTGGTTTTATCTACCCAACCATTGAATCATCAGTGTTCCATAGTTGGTCAGTAGGACAGTATTTACCTTTATTCATTCAGAAATCAATGCTTCCTATTTTATTTAGAGATACTGCTTATGGAGGAATTGTATCATTCTACGATATGCCTGACATATATTCTGTAACTACAAGCATGCTGTTTACCTTAGCGTATACAATGTTTTTCCTGTTAGTAACATGGATTGCTTTAAAGAAACAAAGGACTCTCATGCCATAGAAGTCTTTTAAACCGCCGCATTCTTAAATTAACATTAATTAGCCATTTCTAAGATAGGCTCTTTTTTTGAACAATTTTTTTGGCTCAATCTAGAAATTAGTGGTTGAATTCTTCAAATTATTAAATATCGTCGATTGCGTTCTAAAATACCTTCTTTGTGGCACACCCAAGTACGAGTAGTGCCGACGCTGGTAAGCTTTAATCAGTTTATGCTTTCCTTCCACTGTCGCATTCGTAAAACGACAAGTGATGGTAATCCACGATCTCCTCTTGCCAGTTTCGCATGGTTTTCAATGTGCTGCGGACGGCAGGGTGCTCAATGGTTTCACCTTCCTCTAGCCAGCGTTTGAATCCCAAGTAAGCTACATGAATGTTGGGAGAGTATTTATACCACTCAGAGAAAGATTCTTTCCATTCCCAGACTCTGCGTCACAACAGAGAGAAGGTGAGTAGGCTTTCTAATTGGGCTTTGCTCTGTTCAGAAAGCAGATCCATGGGTGGATTCAGCGATCGATAATGGCTTTTCGGGATGGATTTGGCCCGGGGAGATAACCTGTGTTGAATAGATTTTAGAATCTCCTAAACACTCTCGATGACATAACCATGAACATGGAACCGATTTGTAATTCTAATCGTCTGGGGAAAACGTTAGGAATGAGAGAACGTCTTACGCCTATCCTGATTCTGTGATTCAATTCCTGAATTATCATACTATTAACAATCTCCAAAGACCTAGTGTTACTTATAAAACAACTCATACTAACTCAAAATTAAAGGAAGTTATTTCCAGCTTTGAAATCGTTATTTATGACGACATAAACACGGAGATCAAATCGAGCGCTCTAATTTTTAAGATGACTCGCAATAATATCACGTGGAAAATAGCATCTGCTGAGATTATACGTAACATGGAATAGACTGAGATGATATTTACTTTAATTGAGTTTTGAGGCTCCCCTTTCAGACTACCTTAATTCAACTCCAATGATAACCTCCCATCCAATGGATGGTCATCAGAGACTAATTAATAAAGTGATAAAAATTCAGTTCTTAAATTCTTCGACCAAACATTTCTGGACACCATATGTAGACATGCTCATAATATCTTTGCGCACATCTTGTAGTTATAACAACTTTCACGGCTTAATGCAAAAAGATGTGTTATGAAAGAATCCCTCTGTAAACAATCATTTTATTTTGCAAAGGAATAAAATATGAATTTTTTGGCAATGTATCCTAAAATGTTTTAAAAAGAGGGGGTGCATGCTGTGAGAGAACCGAAGCAGATTAGAGACCAAATCGAACAGAACAGGCATGAGTTAAGTCGATTGGCGGAATATCATGGCATGCAAGACTACAAAGTCCTTCAACAATCGATGGTATTGGATGAATTAATTAATGAATATAATCGCTTCAAATATAAAAAACACTTTATGAAAAGACAGCCGATTGCATAATGCAGTCGGTTTTTTTATGCAATAAAAGAGTAGTCGACTTCAGCGATACAGTCGGCTTTTTTGCGTTTCCTCTAAAGCTGCGATTCAATCTTGAAATTCCGTACCAATCCCAGGGTTGGCAGGATAGCCAGCGATCATTAAAACTGGATATGATGACCCCAGTTATATCCAGATTGATCTATGAAGAGGGATCATACAATGATCGGGAGAGGGAGGGATGAACGGAAATGATGGACAAGGTACAGGGTTATTTCGGAAGAAATATGAATCTGCGCACCAAGCTGCTCCTGTTGTTCCTGGGGCTGACCTTGCTGCCGCTAAGCTTGCAGGGAGTAGTGAATTACCTGCATTTCTCGCAGACGATTGATCGCAAGACGGAGCAGTTCACCATTGATATTGTTCGCCAGATTAACACCAATCTGAATCGGCTGCTCAAGGACTTCGAGCGGTTGTCGCTCTTGCCGCTCTACGATCAGATGGTGCTCGGCATTCTGGGCAAATACAATGCTCCGATGGGATCGGGTACATGGGCGAGGTCCGATGATTATCTGAAAATGAAGCTCTACACGTCCGGTCAGGCGTATGACCGACCGGAAATTCGTGGCATCCATCTGATCAGCAACAGCGGCATTTTGTTCTCCAATCTGGATTCACTGGCAGTGAATCCGGTATGGGACAGCAGGCAGGATGACTGGTTTGCAGAGCTTAACGGCTCGGAAGGCGAATGGCGTCTGCTTCCTCCGCACGAACCCAGCTATTACACGGGCATTCATGAAGAGCCGTATATATCGGTTGCCCGTGAGATTCGTGATCCGGGGACACTCCAGCGACTGGGCTACATCCTGATCGACATCCGGTTGGAAGCTTTCGGTCAGCTCTTGTCCAATCTGAATTTTGAGCAAAATGCGAGCCTGATGATTGTCGACAGCAAGCAGCGGCTCCTATTCGAACGCACCTCAGCCGGAGGCTTGTCTGCATACGACCAACTGTTAACGCATGGCCAGCTTCAAGGCTACGCAGGCAACCAGAAGGTTGTCCTTGATGGGAAGCCCTATCTCTACGTACAGCACCATTCCAGCTATTCAGGACTTTCGGTGATCAGCCTGACACCTATTGCCGTTATTCAGAAGGAGTCGGGCGAGATGCTCACGTTTACGTTTGGATTCGCTGTGTTATGTATGGCGGCCGTAGCAGTTCTCGCGGTTCTCTTATCCTATCGCATAACGAGGCCGCTGATTCGACTGAAGCACAATATGATTCGGGTGGAGCAGGGGGACTTTAGCCAGCGCGTAGCGCACTTTAGCAATGATGAGTTCGGGCAGATTAGCCGGGGTTTTAATCGGATGATGGAAGAGATCCATCGACTGTTCAACGAGGTATTTCTGTTGGGCATTCAAGAGCGAGAGGCGGAGTTGTCAGCATTGCAGAGCCAGATCAATCCCCATTTTATATACAACACATTAGAGTCCATCAACATGATGGCGGTCCGCCAGAAACACGCTGAGGTGTCTGATATGGTGACGGCACTTGGCAAGCTGCTGCGTTATACGATTGATAAGGTGGATCGGAGGGTTCCACTTCAGGAAGAATTGGCTTTTGTGCAATCCTATGTACGCATTCAACAGGTACGTTATGACGGCAAGCTGGAGGTAATCTATGACATCGATGAAGCCATTACAGCGTGTCTGATTCCAAAGCTGATATTGCAACCGCTGGTGGAGAACGCTGTCTACCATGGCATTGAAGGGCAGGCCGACGGCGGGGTGATCTGGATATCTGCATTGAAATTTGATGATGAGCTGCTGATTAATGTACGTGACAATGGCAAAGGCATGGCTCAAGCGGAGATTGATGAATTAAATGAATCCATGACTCGGCAGCCTTCCAGTGATGCATTGCGATGTCATGCCGGGGATAGGCTGGGGCTTAACAATATCGCCCAAAGGCTCCGACTCATGTATGGAGAAGGTGGCAGTCTGAGCGTAGACGGCAGTCCCGGGCAGGGTCTGGCGGTCACGATATCCATTCAACTGCAATCGAAAGGGGAATGAAGCGCATGTATAAAGTATTGCTTGTGGAGGATGAGACGGTCATACGTCAGGGGCTGAGAGAGCTGATTGTACAGGCCGCTCCTCAGTTTCAGGTAACAGGTGAAGCTTCGAGCGGAGCCGAGGCACTGGATTTTCTGAGATGTGAAGTACCGGATGTGTTGATCACAGATATTCGCATGCGTGAAATGGACGGATTGACACTGGTATCCAAAGCAAGAGATATGTACCCTGAACTGCTGATGATCATCATAAGCGGGTACGGGGAGTTTGAATATGCACGCAGGGCGATGGAGTACGGGGTGTTGAATTATCTGCTGAAGCCGATTGAACGTCATGAACTGGCGTTATGCATCCAAAAAATTCAGTTGCTGCTGGATCGCAGGTACGGCATTTCAACCCTTCCAGTCACGGAACCATCTGGGAAAGCAGAGCACTCCGGCGGAGATACGCGAAAGATTATCCGAGATGTGAAGGAGCACATCAAGCAGCACCCCGATGGGGATCTGCGACTTCAGACCATAGCAGCTCTGGTTCATCTGAATCCCACCTATCTAAGCCAGCTGTTCAAGAGCGAAACAGGGACCAATTACTCCGAATACATTGCTGAGGCTCGTATGGAACGGGCCAAGTGGCTGCTGGTTAACACAGGACTCAAAATCTATGATGTTGCAAGGTTATCCGGGCATCAGAGTCCCAAGCACTTCATGCTGGTATTCAAGCAGCAGGTGGGATGGACAGCAGGGGAATATCGTGACCGATTCAGCATTTCTTGAAATACCATACCATTTCTGTAATTGACGTGATTTATGAGCGGGCGATGCCTTCGTTATACTTTGGTTGCACATGTATACCACTACGTCCATAAGGGGGATTTTCATGAAAAAAGCAGGACTGATATTGCTACTCTTACTCATGATGGTTGCTTCAATCGGGTGCACAAGCTCCAATTCCGGAAGTGATCCTGGGCAAGCAGCCGGGGAGAATGGAGAGGTTGAGCTGAAATTCATGATGTGGGGCAATCAGGCACATATGGATGTATACAACAAGCTGATCGATGGCTTCACGCAGGAAAATCCAGGCATCAAGGTGACGATGGAATCCGTTCCTTTCGCAGAATACCAGCAAAAAATTTCGGTGCTTGCCGCTGGAGGCTCTCTCCCGGATATCGCCTGGGTATCAGAGCGGATGGTGCCACAATTCAAATCCAATCACATCCTGGCCGATGTATCCGAGTTCAAGGATGATGCACAGTTCAAGCTGGATGATTATATATCAAGTACGCTGGATTTGTTCCGTGATGGCGATCAGCTGCTGGGGTTGCCTTTTTCCACACCACCAGTGGTCATGTTCTACAATAAAACGCTGTTCGACAAAGCTGGCCTGACCGACCCGAATACACTTGCCAGCCAAGGGCAATGGACATGGGAACAGTTCGAGAAGTCCGCCAAGGCGGTTACCAGCAAGGAGGCGACCAACCGGATCTATGGCGCCAACTTTTTTCGCGATTGGAAGACCTGGGCTGTGCTCTCCTCGTATTCCTGGTCCAATGGCAGTGGCCCGTTTGACGAAGGCATGACGAAGTTCACCTGGAACGATGCCTATGGTGTACAGACCTTTGAACTGCTGGAGCGCATGATGTTCACCGATGAATCGCATCCAAAAGCAGGCGAGCAGGTCAGCTTCGATGCTGGCAATGTGGGCATGTTCTTCGATAACTACAGCTATGTTTCCAAGGCAAGAGAGATTACGGATTTTGAATGGAGTATCGCTCCTATGCCTTCCGGCTCACAGGGCAGCGTACCGATGCTGGGGCAGGCTGGATATGCCATGTTCAACGACAGCAAACATCCGGAGGAAACCAAGAAGCTGTTGAAGTATTTTTCCAGCGAGCAGGGTATTCAGGCGACGGCCACCTACTTTGTGCCTCCGCGTACCTCTGTGCTGAACTCCGATGCGTTCATTCATCAGCCGAATAATCCGAGCAAGGAGCATATTGTGCAGGCGGTGATTAATGAAATGCCAAAAGCGCGCTTGATTCCCGGTCATATCCGTTGGCAGGATATCGACAATGCGGTGTTGCAGGGATTTGATCGATTGTTCGCCCGTTCAGCGACACCCGAGGATAATCTGAAGCAAATGCAGGAAGAGATCCAAGCCGTGCTGCAGCAATAAATCATTTTATAGAAACAGGAGGTGAGTAGGATGGGCAAATTCAAGGAATTGCTTGATCGGAAATCGCTGTCACTTGTGGTTAGCCTACCCGAGAACGATCTATCTTTGGCCCGGGCAGCAATTGAAGAGGGTGCTGATGCACTGAAGGTGCATTATAATGTCGGCCATCGCGCCAGCGGGAATCATTTTGGTCCACTAGACAACTATGCCGAAGTTTTTCAGGCGATCCGCAGCGAGTTTGGCGGCCCGCTTGGGGTCGTACCGTCCGGCAGCATAGATGGAGCAAAACGGGAGGACGTGGAGCGCCTCTCCGGGCTGGGTTTTGACTTCTATTCGATCTATGCACATCACTTGCCGTCCTTCATGCTGGATGACCTGGGGCTGGACCCCACGTTTGCAATTAATGACGAATATGAACCTTCCCTCGTAACGTCAGCGGCTCATTACGGCTTCACCGCCCTGGAGGCCTCCATTGTGCCTGGAAATGAATATGGTACACCACTAAGCTTTGCGGATGTGCTCAAGTATCGCCGTCTGGTCTTGCAGGCGCAAATTCCGGTATTGGTTCCTTCCCAGCGAAAGCTGGTACCGGACGATGTTCGGGTGCTGCACGATACCGGAGTCAAGGCGATCATGCTTGGAGCGGTCGTAACGGGCAAAACGGAGGATCAGCTGCGAAGTGTTGTTCACGGGTTCCGCAATGCGGTGGACAGTTTGAACCGTCTGGACTTTATAAGTTGAACTAAACATTTACAAGAGAACGTAGAGGACAGAAATAACCTGAAAAAACGGAGTGCCAAGTGTAAATATTCGTTTCAGGAAGAAATTTGATAAAGGGGAGGACCTGACTGTGACCCATTCACGCAAGCGTACAGGAAGAGGTCCGCTCGCCAGAGAGGCCCAGATCGCGGGATGGCTGTTTGTATCGCCGATGGTGCTCGGGTTTACCCTGCTGCTGCTGTTTCCCATGGGTTTGGCGCTGTACATGAGCCTGACCGACTGGCCGCTGCTGGGGGATCATCAATTTATTGGACTGGAAAATTACCGGAATGTGATGACAGACGCTATGTTCTGGAAGGTGCTTGCCAATACGGTCTATTTCACTGCGGGGCTTGTGCCGCTTAATATTGTGCTCGCCCTGCTGCTTGCCTTGCTGCTATCCAGAAGTTTACGCGGCATCGGAATTTTCCGCACAGCCATCTTCGTTCCGGTCATGACCTCGCTGATTGTATGGTCCATCGTATGGAAGCTGATGTATGCAACGGAGTCTGGACTGATCAATCAGCTTCTGTTGATGATCGGCATCAAGGGACCGGCCTGGCTTTATAATCAGGATCTGGCGATGCCTGCGGTTATTGTGACAAGTGTACTGAAAAATGTGGGTCTGAATATGGTGCTGTTCATTGCAGCCATTCAGCAGGTGCCGCGTTCATTGTACGAAGCGGCAACACTGGACGGCGCGGGCAGAAAGGGAACCTTTTTTCACGTCACGCTGCCCATGATCACGCCAACGGTATTTCTAACCATGGTCATGACCGTGATTGGCTCGCTCAAGGTGTTTGGACAGATCTACGTCATGACACAGGGCGGGCCGAGCAACAGCACAAAGGTATTGGTCTATTATATCTGGGAAAAAGCATTCAAATTATTTCAGTTCGGCTACGCCTCTTCGCTTGCATATGTACTGTTCTTTATCGTGCTAATTCTGACGCTGCTGCAATGGCAGCTTCGAAAGAGGTGGGTATTCAATGAAGGCGATGCTTAGTTCTTCGTTTCGCAAGACAGGGAGTGCCCTTGGTACGTACTTATTGCTCACACTGATCTCACTGATCATGATTGTTCCATTTATCTGGATGTTATCGACGTCATTCAAGGAGCCTCAGAGCATATTCACCTATCCACCGCAGTGGATACCGGATACGTTCCGGTTTCAGAACTACATCGATGTCTTTCAGCTGATTCCGTTCCATCGTTTTTATTTTAACAGTGTATATATTGCTGCTGTGGTTGTGCTGGGTACAGTATTCTTTGCATCTCTCGCCGGGTACGCATTTGCCAAAATTCCGTTCAAGGGACGTAATGTGGTATTTCTCATCCTGCTGAGTGCGATGATGATTCCTCATGAGGTGACGGCAATTCCCATGTTTCTGTTCATGCGGCAGCTGGGGTGGATTGATACCCATCTTCCGCTGATTTTACTGCCGATCTTTGGGGCAGGCGGCGTGTTTGGCATTTTTGTGATGCGGCAGTTCTTCATTACGGTACCTACCGAGCTGGAGGAAGCGGCGATGATTGATGGCTGCAACCGATTCCGGATCTATGCGCGAATTATGTTGCCAATTGCCAAGCCCGGTATGGCTACGCTGACGATCTTTACTTTTGTGACGATCTGGAATGAGTTTTTCGATCCGTTGATTTTCATTAACTCACGTGAATTGATGACGCTGCCGCTTGGGTTATCCCTATTCACGGATGAAGTGGGTACAGCCTGGCAATATCTCATGAGTGCCACCGTCATGGCGACTCTGCCGCTTCTGATTGTCTTTTTCCTGGCACAGCGGCGCTTCATTGAGGGAGTTGCCATGACGGGACTGAAAGAGTAGCCCATGCAATAGAACGGAAGGAGTGATATCACTTGAGTGAACGGAAGAGTATGAAAAAGGAAGAAGCGGATGTGGTTGTTGTTGGAGGAGGTCCGGCGGGTATAGCGGCAGCCATCGCTGCTGGACGACAAGGTGTTCGAGCGGTATTGGTGGAGCGGTACGGGTTCGTTGGAGGAATGTCGACTGCCGCCATGGTCTACCCATGGATGACCTTCCATACGGAGAGTGGTGAGCAGGTGATTCGGGGCATCGCCCAGGAAATCGTTGACCGGCTGCAGGCGCGTGGCGGCTCTCCAGGGCATCTTCGTGATACGGTTGGTTTTGTGCACACCGTTACGCCGTATCATCCGGCGATCTATCAGGTGGTTGCGGCGGAGATGCTGCAGGAGGCAGGTGTCCGGTTGTTATTGCACAGCTTCGTGGATGAAGTGGTTATGGTGGATGATCGGGTAGAGGCGGTACGTCTGACGAACAAATCTGGGCGAATGGAGCTAAGAGCGAACGTATTCGTGGATGCCAGCGGTGATGCGGATGCGGCTTATCTTGCGGGCGCCTCTGTTGCCAAGGGGCGAGATGGCGATCACCAGTCACAGCCGATGACCATGAAATTCCGAATGCGTGGTGTGGACCTTGGACGAGTAAAGCGATATATGCAGGAGCACCCGGAGGATTTCTATGCCAAGACGCCTTTCTCCGAGCTGGACCGTATCCCGTTAACCGGGGTGAGCGGCTTTTATTCCCAGTGGAAAAAAGCGGGTGTACCGATTAACCGCGATCAGGTATTGTTTTTTACCGGACCGGCTGAAGATGAAGTATTGATTAACTGTACCCGGGTGCAGGGGCTCGATGCTACGGATGCAGAGGATCTGACCTCTGCCGAACAGGAAGGCAGGAAGCAGGTGCTGATGATCGCTGAGTTTCTGCAGCGCGACGTGCCTGGATTCGAGCGGGCTTCCATCTCAGCGGTAGCACCGCAGATCGGTATTCGTGAATCCAGACGAATTATCGGGCATTATGCGTTAACCAAGGACGATGTGGTTACAGGGCGAAAGTTTGACGATGTCATCGCCAGAAGCGGCTATCCGATTGATATTCATGATCCCTCTGGTCAAGGCGTCGTAGCGGCCTTTATTGAAGGAGACGGGGCATACGATATTCCGTACCGCTCTCTGATTTCCCGCAATATCCGCAATCTGCTGGCGGCAGGACGCTGCATCTCCACCACACATGAGGCGCATGCAACGACAAGGCTGACTCCAAGCTGCATGGCTACGGGGCAGGCGGCGGGAACCGCAGCCGCTATAGCTGTACAGATGAAGCTGGATCTTTTGGAGCTGCCGGTAGCGGTGCTGCAAAAGGAACTACGCCGAAACGGAGCAGCGATTTGAGGGATGAGTTGATTGTGGGCGAAGAAGTAGAAGTGGATGTGGGTGTTTATTTAATCACTGGGTCGAAAAATGTAACGAACCTGAGACGTCTAATTTGGGGATATCAGCTGAAGTGAAAAATCTAACGAATCTCAGTAAGACTATTTTACTCAGAACGCTGAAATAGCGGGTTAAAGCGGGGGAGTTCGGAAGGATAGAGCGTTTACGATTCGTTAGATTAGAAACTGTCTCAATAATGGCTAAATAAGCTTCCCTCAGTTCGTTAGAAATTGGTGGGAAGTTCGTGAATTTATGAGCATAACTGTAGGCCCACAAGAAACTCCAAATCCACTGCTTACGTGGATTTGGAGTCTTTTGGGCACTTTCATTCTTTTCATCCATTTGGTTCTTCCTTCATGTCTATTTCCTTCATAATCTGATCAAATACGAAGCCTTGGTTACTTCATGCCTCATGTTACTTTATGCTTCGTATTCTTTTATGCCTTATTCCTTCCGATCATCAAGTCATTCGTGCTTCAAGCCGTCGTGCCACAATGGACAGCGTGTAGTTGATGACGAAATACAATACGGCTGCGAGCAGCAGGGCAGGGATGACGTAATCGAAGCTCTGCCCACCGAGGATCTGCACATTGTGCATCAGCTCTGGCAGGGAGATGATGATCGCCAGTGACGTATCCTTTAGCAAGGAGATGAACTGACTCACCATCGGTGGCGACATGCGCCGTAAAGCCTGGGGCATGATGATACTGCCGAGTGTCTGCATGTAGCTCAGGCCGGAGGAGCGGGCGGCTTCCACCTGGCCGCGCTCGATCGATTTGAGGCCGCTGCGGACAATCTCCGCGATCATGGCGCCTTCGAACAGACTCAGTCCAACGACCGTTGACCAGAAGACGGACATTTTGATCCCCAGCTGAGGCAATACGATATGGATGAAAAAAATGATCAGCAGCAGTGGCAGATTCCGGATCGTATCCACGATAACTGCCACAATCTGTGACAGGACTGGAATTCGGGTATATCGAACGGTACCGAGCACCGTGCCGAGTACAAAACTGAATACAATCGACAACCCTGCCACTTGCAGGGTAATCAGGAATCCGTGCAGCAGGAAACGAAGGTTGGGCCAGGCGTAGGCCCCGCTAAAGTCCATAATTCATCAGCCTCCTTCTGTGTGCGGACAGGAAATGTAGAAGATTGGAATAGCGATTGCATAACACAGTAGAGTAGAGATGCACCTTGAACAGATGTGTTGAACACAGAGAGAATATCGTTCAAATGTTACATGGTGACCTGACCCGTTGGTTGGGTCTTTTTTGGTTTGCCTTTGGTACGGCTGGCGTCAGCATCACTTTGTCCGAAACGGCGCTCCATATAATGAACCAGGAAGCTGAGCGGCAAAGTCAACACCAGATAGAACAGCGCAACAATAGTGTAGACGCTTAACGGCAGGAATGTATCCGAGTTGATCAGATCGGCAAAATACATCAGATCCATACCGGCTACGACCGCGAGGATGGATGAATTTTTGACCAGATTGATAAACTGGTTGCCAATGGACGGCAATACAATCTTGATCGCTTGCGGCAGAATGATCAGGTTCATGGCCTGTACGTAGGACAGACCCGAAGATCTTGCGGCTTCCAGCTGCCCGCGAGGGACCGTCTGAATGCCCGCCCGGATTGCTTCGGCAATGAAAGCGGCCGTATAAATCGTCAAGCCGAGTGTGCCCGAGATGAATCCGTCCAGTGAAATGCCCATTGCAGGCAATCCGAGATAGAAGAAAAATACGACGAGCAGCAGCGGAATGTTGCGGATAAACTCCACAAAGGCCGTACCGATCCAGTTGAGCGGCTTGATGGGTGAGATCCGAAAGATAGCCATGATTGCCCCAAGAATAAAGCTGCCAATCAAGGCCATAATGCTCACCTGGATGGTATTGAGGAAGCCTTCCAGAAATCGATCCGAGTGTTTGATCAGTATACTGAAGTCCAATTTGCCCATATAGGCGAAGCCTCCGTTCTCCAGATGTAGAAGCGGCGATTGCGTCCTGTCCATGCACAGCACAACCTCGGCGAAGTCGCCGCTTAACCATCATTAATCGGGGTTACTCGGGCTTGCTGCCCAGCCATTTCTCGTGCAACGTATCATATTCACCGCTGTCCTTCATACTTTTGAGCAGGCTGTTTACTTCTTCGACGAAGGCAGTGTCGCCTTTGCGAATTGCCATGCCGTAAGGTTCGCTCGTGAAATTGCCACCAACCAGCTTGTAGTTGTTATCCGTCTGCTGCATACCGATCAGGATGATGTTATCGGTCGTCAGAGCTTCGCCTTTACCCGCTTTGAGGGCTGTGAAGGCATCCTGATAGTTATCGAATTCCAGCACCTCGGCATCCGGGGCTTTTTCGCGAATATTTTGTGCAGAAGTTGAGCCTTTAACGGCAAGTACCTTCACACCGCCAAGACTTTCCAGACCGGTAATCGCGCTATCGTTTTTCACAAGCAGGGACTGCCCGGCTTCAAAATAGACATCACTGAAATCCACTTGTTCCTTGCGTTCATCCGTAATTGTCATCGTGGCAATGATGATATCAATGTCGCCGTTTTGCAGCATCGGAATACGCGTTTTGGACGTTACTTCCTTCAGTTCTACCTTCGTTTCGTCTCCAAGAATCTGTTTGGCAAGTGCTTTGGCGATATCAATATCGAATCCTTCGACTTCGCCGCTTGCGGGGTCCTTCAAACCGAACAATTTGGTATCATATTTCACGCCGGCAATGAGCTTGCCGCGCTCTTTAATCTGTTCAATGGTGCCTTTGGCTTCGCTACTCCCACCAGAACCGCCGCTGCTGCTGCTTTCCTCTCCAGTGCTACAGCCGGACAATACAAGGGATAGAATCAAAACAAGCATAAACGACGGCCACTTTAATACATTTTTCATTTGGTAAAGACCCCTTTCAAAATGGATTATTCTTAGTGGTGAATCAGACGACTCAGGAATTGCTTGGCCCGTTCTTCTTTCGGGTTGTCGAAAAATTCAGCGGCGGCGGCTTCTTCCACAATTCGGCCTTCATCCATAAAGATGACCCGGTCTGCGACCTCGCGGGCAAATCCCATCTCATGTGTTACGACAACCATCGTCATCCCGTTATGGGCCAGAGATCGCATGACATCCAGCACTTCCCCGATCATTTCGGGGTCCAGCGCAGAGGTTGGTTCGTCAAAAAGCATGATTTTGGGCTCCATGGCAAGACCTCTTGCAATGGCCACACGCTGCTGTTGTCCACCGGACAACTGGGAAGGATAACTGTCAGCTTTGTCCGCAATGCCTACCCGGGTCAGATACTTCATCGCCGTAGAGGCTGCCTGTGCTTTGGGCTGTTTACGCACCTTCATGGGTGCAAGGGTAATGTTATCAATGACTTTTTTGTGAGGATAGAGATTGAAGTGTTGAAATACCATGCCGATGTCTCGGCGGAAGAGGTTGATGTCCACCTTTTTCTGATGTAAAGGGACACCACTGACGACAAGTTCACCTTCGGTAATCGTCTCCAGACGATTGATACAGCGGAGCAATGTACTTTTGCCTGAGCCGGAAGGGCCGATAATGACAACGACCTCTCCTTCTTCAATGTGAAGATGAATATCTTTGAGGACATGAAAATGACCAAAATGCTTCTGGACACCCCTAAATTCAATCAAGAGACCCCATCCTTTCTGCAGCTCCTGTGTGTAAAAGGAATTTTAAGGAATAAATTGAAACTAGTTATTTAATCATACATACTCATCCTGCTAAAGGCAATTGGTTTGTGATAAAACATGACATAAGTAATGGGTTTCATAGGGCTATAGCTAGAGTTTATGTTATATATTTGTCATATCAATAAACTATTTGTGACGAATCCTGACAGAAAAATGAATCCATTCTCCTAGTTGTTTTACAACCATTGGAATAGATGTATAGAGTATACTGGAAGAGATATTCATTTTATGTCTCTGATCATAAAAACAAATAACATCAAATTCTTCATTGTACACGGCAAAAAAGCTCAACCTTATGTGCTACGTCGTTGATATGATGGAGCGAGAATGCGCTGCCAGCAAGTGATGCAATAAGAAAGACAGTCCGATCCATTATAGCTAGAGAGAGGATGTTACGAACAATGAATACATATTACTCCCCACTGGATACAGGAGAAGGTATTGAATTTGATAGGAAGGCTTATGAAGTGAGTTTACCTGTCATCCCTGCACGGGATTTTCAGATTACGGATTATGGTGCGGTAGGGGATGGCTTGACGGATAATACGGAGATGTTCCGGCTGGCTATAGCAGCTTGTGCAGAAGCGGGCGGCGGCCGAATTGTCATTCCGGCGGGTGTTTGGTTAACGGGACCGATCGTTCTCCGCAGTCGGATTGAACTTCATGTTCAGACGGGAGCTCTGGTTACGTTTAGTCGCAATTTCGATCAATATCCCCTGATTGCGTCCAGCTTCGAAGGTTGGCAGGCCGTGCGGTGTCAGTCTCCCATTGATGGTGAGCAGCTGGAGGATATTGCGATCACGGGTGAGGGAATTTGGGATGGTGGTGGAGAGGCATGGCGTCCGGTGAAACGATCCAAGATGACCGCATCGCAGTGGAGTCGGCTTGTTTCTTCCGGCGGTGTGGTAGAGCATGGTGACGGAGATGAAGCCATTTGGTGGCCCTCCACTTCTGCCCTTGAAGGCGGTGCGATTGCGAATCGTCTGCATCTGGAGCAGGTGTATGATGTGGCTGCTTATGAGGAAGTCAGAGACTTTTTGCGTCCAAACATGGTCAGCCTGCGCCAATGTAAACGAGTGCTTTTGGACGGCCCGACGTTCCAGAATTCGCCTGCATGGAATCTGCATCCTTGGGCATCAGAGCATGTCACGATTCGTAACGTGAGTGTGCGGAATCCATGGTTTTCCCAAAATGGTGACGGGCTGGACATCGAATCCTGCCGTCATGTCGTTGTGGAGCAGAGTGTATTCGATGTGGGTGATGACGCGATCTGCCTGAAATCCGGCAAGGATGCAGAAGGTCGTGAACTCGGTCTGCCCTCGGAATATATTACGATCCGCGATTGCACCGTGTATCACGGTCATGGCGGTTTTGTCATTGGCAGTGAAATGTCCGGCGGCGTGCGGCATGTCCGTGTCTCGGACTGTACGTTTATTGGAACGGATATCGGACTCCGTTTCAAAAGCGCGCGTGGGCGCGGCGGGGTTGTTGAAGATATTCAGGTAGAGCGCATTTATATGAAAGATATCATAATGGAAGCTATCTCGTTTTCCTTTTTCTATGCCAATCAGGAGGGGTCCGCTCGTGGTAGCGACTTGACTCAGGAGGTCAGTGAGGAAACTCCGGTGTTCCGGGATATTCGGATATCGGATGTGGTCTGTGCAGGAGCGGAAACCGCGTTATTGGTTAGTGGACTGCCGGAAATGCCGCTGGATGGTCTGGTCATTCAGGGATATACGGTGACGGCTCGTAATGGGGTACAATGCGCTCATGCGAAACACCTGCGAATCGCCGAAATGAACGCACATATTAGTGAAGGATCGTTAATTCATTTGCATCAGTGTAAGGGTGCGGAGCTGGAAGCGATTGAGGGAGTGGGCCCGGATGGTCGGCTTCTAATGGTGACAGGACATGAATCGGCAGGGATCGTATGCCGGGAAAGTGACGCAGATACAGAGGGACGCCAAATCTCCGTTGGTCCCGAAGTCAGAAGCGGTGTAATGATCCGCAGGTAAAAAGGGCTCGACGTAGCATAAGTTTATCTTATCACCGCGGGCATATCCTGGCGCGCGGTGTCATGGCAGATTGTCGTATGACAGACGTCCGGCTTCGCCAGTCGCTTTGAAGATCTATCGATGTTCTTTGCGATAGCGAAGCGGCGTAGTCCCGGTCACCTGTTTAAACGTTTTATTAAAATGGGCTGTATGCTCAAATCCTACCTTCTCCGCAATCAGCTGCACCCGTTCTTGGGTGGACAATAAACGTCTCTGTGCCTCCCGAACTCGGGTAACACGCAAATATTCGCTGAAGCGAAATCCGGTAAAACGGCTGAACATTCGGCTAAGATAAGATGGACTGATATAAAATCGCGCTGCGGCCTCTTCCAATGTAAGGGGCTCATTATAATGATTGTTCACATAAGTGACGATCTCACTGATCTTATCCTGCATGGGATGATGCGGAACCGGAGAGGTTTGCCGAGTATTCTCTTCCACCCGGTGGATCTGAATCAGGATCTGGGCGAGCAGGCTTCTCACCACAATTTCATAATGAGGTCGGCGCTCCTTGCATTCTTTCAGCATCTGCCACAGCATTCGTTCGATCTCGGGCTGCTCCGCATCAGGCAAGTGCAGCAGCCTTGAACGATCGAAGGGAAGCAGACCACATATTCCAAGCTCCATTCCGGTGGCAAAAGAAGGTGAAAATCCGATCAGGATTCGTTCAAAGCCAGGAATACTTCCTTTGGACGTTGTATGTACATCATGGGGGTTGATCAGGATCAAATCCCCTTTGCGGGCGGTAAGAAGCTGACCATTCATGGAATAGACGCGTTCTCCTTCAAGCAGATAATACAGTTCGTAAAAAGGGTGAGCGTGAGGCTGTGGCATGGCGTTCCCGTCGTGTCTGCTCATATGTTCAATGGTGAATGAACCCTCACCAATTCGATATTTGGGTCCAATCCGATCCTCTATAACACTCATAACACGTCTCCCCTCTGAGCCAGCTGATTTACGGTTAATATCCATATCATAACGGCAAATCCAGTTTGTTGTAAACGCTATCATTTGTGATGATGGCCCAACCAGACGAAATGAATAGCATGCGGATGGAATGATTTTTGGCAAGCTTATACATGCTGTAAAGGTGACAAAAGTCTATACATGTTTTACAGTAGGGGGAGTGAGGCTAACCTCTGGATCGGGGAGTCTCCAATTCGATTTGGAAGGAAGGAAACAGAATATGACGACACATGAATTATCGCCACTCGTTGCTGCTTTGAATATGCAGCCGCACGTTGAAGGCGGTTGGTATAAGGAAGAATGGAAGGCATCGTATCAAATTCCACAATCCGTACTGCCGGATACATACTCGGGCCCTCGATTCTCGGCTAGTTCGACGTACTTCCTGCTGCACTCGCATGAAATCTCGGAATGGCATACCGTTTTGTCTGATGAGCTCTGGTTGTGGCACAGTGGCAGTCCGATTGAATTGAAATTGGGCGGCAACGGGGAAAACCCGGAAAATGAAGAAGTACTTGTGTTGGGTATGGATATTGCTGCGGGGCAATCGCCACAGGTGCTCGTTCCTGCCGGAGTATGGCAAACAGCACGTCCGCTGGGCGACGAGCCTGTGCTGGTAACGTGCGTTGTAGCGCCAGGTTTCCATTTTGATGATTTCAAACTGGTTTCCAAAGGCTAATATAACCATAAATGGACAAGCAAAATCCCGATCAAGGTTGCGTGTGCATCCAGATCGGGATTTTTTGATGTTTTCTATATAAGCTGAACTAAAGATTATTTACACGTGCACTCCGATGACAGAATAACCTTCCAATCGCTCGGTGATAAGCCTATGCTTACGACGTAGCTTTCTTTCAGAAAGCTTTCAGGCGAACGCTTCGCTTTTTCAGGTTTTTTCTGTCCTCTCCGTTTCTGTGTAAATGATTAGTTCAACTTATATAGCTTTGATTATATATTGAAGTTAGAAGTTAAAGTTGTCCGGATCGGAACCAAATCGCTTGTTCTCATTCAATTGACTGATGCGTTCGAGTTCTTCCGCGGTCAACTCGAAATCATACAGGTCTGCATTATCGCGTATGCGCTGTGGCGTAACGGATTTAGGGATGGTCACAATTCCATTTTGCAGATCCCAACGCAGAATCACCTGTGCCGGTGATTTGCTGTACTTGGCAGCGATGTCCTGAAGAAGTGGATGCTCCAAAAGATGTCCCTGACCCAGTGGCGACCAGGCTTCAATCTGGATCTGATGTTTGCTGCAATACTCCCGAAGCTCTGTCTGGATTAACAGCGGATGCAGTTCCACCTGATTCACAGCAGGTTTAATGGTAGCATCGGTCATCAGATCCTCCAGATGGTGAATCTGGAAGTTACTCACCCCAATGGCACGGATGCGTCCTTCCTTATGCAGCTTCTCCAGCGCTCTCCATGTATCCTTGTACTTGCCTTTGACAGGCCAGTGGATCAGATAGAGGTCCAGATATTCCAGTTCCAGGCGTTCCATGCTTGCTTCAAAAGCGGCCAGTGTAGATTCGTAACCTTGATCCGCGTTCCACACTTTGGTGGTAATGAAGAGATCCTCGCGAGCGATTCCGGATTCACGAATACCCTGAGCTACACCCGTTTCGTTGTTATACGCTTTCGCTGTATCGATACTGCGATAACCTGCCTGGATGGCCGTTTTAACGGCTTCAACCACTTCTTCTCCATCTTTAACCTTAAATACACCAAAACCCAGCCAAGGCATTTTGACTCCGTTGTAAAGTGTCGTTGTGTCCTGCACGTGTTTCATGGTCCGAAATTCCTCCTCTGATTCATTCATTATTCCATTATGTAATTACCCTGCTGACCGCCGGCCAATCGTATATGTATGACCGTCTATACTGATTATACTAAAACCTTTTTGGTAATGGAAAAGAATACGACCATTTCGATAGGAAAAACCCCTCTTTTATCCTTTTTCGCCAGCCAGAGGTTTGGTTTTGACGCGTACGGGTGATAAGATGAAGTATACGAAATATGGAAACAGAAGCTTTCTATATAAAGGGATTAAATAAAGAGCACAGGAGCACGGGGAAGTTAGGTGTTATTAAACCCGTGTGATTAACGATAAAGGAGTAAGAATACGATGGCTAAACCTAAACAAACCAAAAAAGCAGCAGCCTGGTCTCTCGTAGTTATGGGAGCGGGATTTGCCGCATCATTGCCGTTTCAAGGTGGTGTTGTAGGCAAACTGCTGGTAGGGTCATTTGAAGCAGGGTTGGTAGGTGGACTAGCGGACTGGTTCGCTGTAACAGCGTTGTTCCGTCATCCACTGGGTATTCCGATTCCACATACGGCATTGCTGCCCAAAAATCGGGACAAATTGACGGAAGGCCTTGTTTCCGCGGTGGAAAATAACTTGCTGAACAAGGATAGTATCACCGAGAAGATTGCCGGTTTCAAGGCAGCAGAAATCGTTCTGGATACCATGACACGGGAACTTCACAACGATGGAGTCAAATCCATGATCGATACACTCTGCAAACGTATCCTTGCAGGCCTGCCGTTGGAGCAGATTGCTCCACTGGTTGCGGGTGAGATCAAATCACAGGCAGGAGCCTTCGACCTGGGTCCGATCCTGGAACGAGCTTCGATCCAGATGAGTGAGCGTGGATATGATGCCAAAGCGCTGGACTACAGTCTGAAGCAGGCAGAGGAATGGCTGGTGAAGCCGGAGACCATCATGTTTTTGGGTGAGAGCGGCCTAAAGGCAATTAGCGGAATCCAGATGAATGGATTAATGCAATTTGCGATGAATGCGTTTATGGGCTATCTGAACGAGGAGCGTATGGGCAGCATATTGCAAGGATATCTGTTTGACCGGGTAGAGGACATGAAGCGGGAAGGGAGCGCTCTTCGTTACAAAGTGCTTGATCTGATGCGAACCCAAGTGGTTCGACTGGCGATGAGTGAGAGTGTGCAGGATGGAGTCAACGGCTGGAAAAACAACATGCTGGATAGTTGGAACGCAGAGGAAACCGTGCTGAACAAACTCACTGAATTGAGGGATAAGGCGCTCGCTGCAATGGAAGATGGTCAGTACGTGGATACGTATGCGCTGCCTGCCATTGAACGGGTATTGTCTGATTTGCGGTCAGACGATGCATTATTGGCCGGATTGAATGCCAAGATTGTGGAGGGCGTAACTACACTCCTGGAGAAAAACCATTCCAAAATCGGTAACCTCGTGCGGGAAAATGTCGACAAAATGGACAATGCCTCCTTGATCTCGTTGATTGAGGACAAGGTAGGACAGGACCTGCAATGGATTCGGATTAATGGGGCCGTTACCGGCTTTGTGATCGGGATTGTATTGACCGCATTGCGGATGGTGCTGGAATAACAAGAAGATACTTATTTTAATGTTTAGAAGCTGTCTGAGTGTATAGATAGCTTCTTTTTTAATACAAATTTTAAATGTTAAATATAGTAATATAATGGAAAAAAATAGTTTACAATTTGCGATCGATGTGTTAGGTTGAAAATGTAAAAAAGATAGTATAAATTACATAAAAGGGATGATATGGTGAATGATGCTGTTGTTCAGAAAAATAGCCATATGAAATTTTTTAAATCGCCTCGTAATTTTAATGTTGAAGCTGGTGATTATTTTAAGAATTTTGTTGTGAACGAAAGTGGATTGAAAATGTATGACTTAATTAAACGCGAACATTTACTTGCGATCTTTCTTAGTATTGATTGTCCAACATGCGAAGACTCGTTACATATCATCGATTCCTACAGTTTGAAGAAACCAGATGTTAATATTGCCGTGTTTATCAACGCGGATGATGTGACCACTCAGCTATTAAATGATTACTATAAAGGCAGAATTTTTATTTCCTCAGTTGGTAAGGAACGGATGAAGGACGAGCTGCAAGTGTTCTCTTTTCCAAGAGGTTTTATGCTTAATAAATATGGTCAGGTATTGAGAAGTGAAGTCTGCGGGGCGGATTTTGCTATGGATATGTTATTGATGCCGTTGAGAAAACTATCAATTTAACGAACAAGATGAAAGGAGAACTTAGAAGCATGAAACTGAATTTAAAGGATATTTTTAATAGTGCTAAGGGAGTCGAGGAAGTCAACCCAAATTCAATCAAAGAGGGATTCCCAAAAATATATAATGATATTCCTGTTTTGGATACAGAGACTGTCTACGGCATCGTTTCATTGAGTTGTGCTCATTGCATCGAGTTGATTCCTGAGTTGACGAATTTATCCCATTTTGAAAATTTCGTATTGATCACGGATGGAGACGAAAATGATAATCAGGCCATAATTCAAGAACTCAATTTAAAATTCCCCATTATTTCATATACCAAACCACTCAGTCAATTGGGAATTATCCATACTCCTACCTGTGTAAGGGTCGATAAACAGGGAGCATATGTTGCAAGTGAGTTTACCAAAGATATAAAGCAGGTTATTGAATTCCTGCAACATTCAGGATCATGATAATCCTTTCCATTATTTTTAATGTTATTATAGGCTCGCTGTTTCTGCTTTCTTTTAGTACCAAAATCTTCGATATTAGTGATTTAAGAAATGATGTGGCAGTTCTAAGGATCATTCCAAAAAGCTTAACAGATTTAAGTATCTATGCGCTTTTGTTTGTTGAGTTGGGGATTTCAATAAGTTATCTTTTTAACTTATGGCTACCATTTAGAACAGGCATCACCGTGATGTTGCTGATCTTTTTTATTGTAGTCACTTGGCTCAAAAGAAGGCGAACGGGGACTGTAAGCTGTACATGTTTTGGTACAAACCGTTTGTTGAACAAAAATCCGGTAATCAGAAATATAGCTATTATCTTTTTCTGTGTGTTGGATTTTTCAATGCATGTGGACACGGGGGTGTATAGAGGCCTTAACAATCTTTCATATGCTCTGATTTTCGTAACGCTGGTGCAGTTGTATGAAAGTAGAAAAACCTATAAAAAGATGAGGGCGATCAATGAATATGTTAACTTCTGAATCCTTGATTCTTGTGGTTTGCTTAATATGTGTGTTTGCAATATATATGTATACCAAGATTCAGATTGCCAAAAATGCATTAAGTATTCTTGGAAAAATGATTGGGAGCAAGGGTACTGAAATCGTTGTTGTTGTTACCCATAAATCACATGACTTTAAGGAAATTGATGCAATCTTATCAGAAAATAAAATGGTCGATGTCAAAATCATTTTGTTATCTACACGTTGGATTTATCAAATCAAACAAAAGAAATGGAAAAATGAAATCATATATTTTATCGATTCAAATGTGGTAAGTCTTGAAGAAGTAGATTATGCAATACGATTGTCTCCATCCAAACATGTGAAATACACAGGGGGTCTTGAGGGGCTTAAGAATGCTACAAGAGAGGTGCAATATGGATGATATAAAGGTAAGTTTGCTAGTAGCGAATGAAATATTGTTTAACAACGCAATAAAGCGCCATTCGATCAATGATGTTCTTAATTTAGTGGAAGTTCCCTATATACCTTGTGCTGTTAAAACTCATGTGTTGGTTAAGATATTATTTCCAAAACGAGACTTCCAAGAAGAGGGATACATGGATATCGTTGCGCCAGACGGATTAATGGAATTAAATACGCCTATTATGAAAATCATGAACTTTAGACCTCATCCCGCAAATCCAGGTATGGATGCCAGTCTCCAAATTAACTTTGCAGTTGTGGAAGAAGGTACATACAAATACAGGTTTTACGTTAGACATCAACTTGTGGCGGAGTACCCCCTTCAAGTTTTGTTGAAGAAATGATGGGCAAGAAATTGTTAAGTTCCGTTTCCTCATATTTTAAAATATTTCATAAAGCTACTGTACTTCAGAAATTCAGAGTGGTTTTGTACATGCTTCTAACAATAATAGAGATTCTGTTATCTCCTTTGCAGATTTATGCGATCCAACAGACTACGGATACGATTAATAATGTATTTGAAACAAAGACCCATATGATGGAGGCGCTTTTGTTTATCGGTTTGAATGTATTGATTTTTTTGGTTTCATATATTGCAAATGAGAAGAAAGCGTTGTTAGTTAAAAGGTTAAACCAAATCGCTGACTATCATTTGGAGGATATAAAAGCAAACAAGCTGATCGAAATTCCAATTATATACTTTGAAGAAACGGAAAATCACAATGTGCTTGAACGAATTAACGGAGTCGGCTCCAAAACGATAAGCATATTTGTCTCCTCCGTAGAAGTCATTAAGCACACTGCCATTTTTGCAACGTACGCCTTTATGCTAATGAAGGTACACTGGTCACTGGGGTTCATCCTTATCGCTCTTTTAGTTCCCTCTTTATATATATATCTGGGGATGTCTAAAAAATTCTACCTTCAGGCCTATGCACAGTCGTTTAAGGTTCGTAGAGCTAACTATTTTATCAATTTATTTCGGGATCGAAGTGTACAAAAAGAAATAAAAATATTCAAACATGGTCACAATCTTTTGAGTTTATGGAAATCTCTCTACTGGGAGACATCTGACGAACAATATAGTTTGGATTGCAAAGATGCCAAGCGTAAAAGACAATCTGCGATTTACAACCATGTCATCAATACGATCTATATTATTGGACTTATCCTTTTTGGCGCTCATAGTAATATGACAATCGGCGAATATGTTGCCTATTCTTCGCTGCTGGTTCTCAGTAGTAGTTCGATGAACACGGTTGTTAATAACACCGGGATCGTTTACGGATACGCTTTTGTTATCCGAGATTTTATCAAGTTTTTGGATCGCAGGACTTCTGATCTTATAGAGGAATCGGATGATATCACCTTCAGAGATGAAATACAACTTAACCATATTTGCTTCACCTATCCCAATAGTGAAAATGCAACATTGAAAGATATCTCATTTACTATTGCTGCAGGAGAAACCGTTGCCATTGTTGGGGAGAATGGTTCGGGTAAGAGCACTCTGGCAAAATGTATTACAGGTCTATATGAAATTCAAGAAGGAAGTATTCAATTTGATGGTAAAGAGTTGAATAAATCAAACATTAATTCATTGTTAGCCAGAACAAGTATTTTGTTTCAGGATTATGCTAGGTACGAACTAACATTATTAGAGAATATAGCATTTGAAAAAGTAAACAACGATCAAGAAACGCAGCGCCTGTTCGTAGATGAACTTTTCGAGGATTTCAGAAATATAGCCAATCGTCTTCCGAATGGTGCGAATACTTCTCTAGGGAGAGTCTATGAGAATGGGGCGGAATTGTCAGGAGGGGAATGGCAGCGAGTTGCGCTATCCAGAGCTTTTTTCAAAGAAGCTGACTTGATTGTTTTGGACGAACCCACCTCAGCTATTGATCCTTTATCTGAAGACCAGATCTTTAACCGTTTTTTTGAGTACACCGAGAATAAGACAGCTTTGATTGTTACTCACCGTTTGGCTAACTGTGTACGTGTCGACAAAATTATTGTGATGGATAAAGGCAGAATTGTTGAAATGGGAACACATGCTAGTTTGATGAAAGAGAAAGGGCTGTATGCTTCCATGTTTTCTGTGCAAAGCAAGCCTTTTAATAAGAAGGAAGAAAACCTGGTTGCTGCGCTTTAAGCAGATGAGAATATTATGAAAGGAGGTGAACTATATGTGTGGATCTCAAAATGATTGTACCAGTAATCCGTGTAACGGAAGACGTAGTCTCTATCGGCATGATTATGCATGCTCTCCGATACTTCCAACAGTTACCTGCGATGTCTTTGGTTATCCATGTGATGGTAAGTGCTCTACATGCAGTACTTATCTTAGCTCAACCTTTCTTCAGTGCTGTTAAGCGTTTGATATTTGTACAATCAACAGGTTGTTCCAGAGTCTACCACTGACTATGGACAGCCTGTTTTTTTAATTTCCGGCAAAGAAGGTTATCCGCTACTGATGCAAATATTAGAAAAATGGGTAATGTACACCCAGATACTTTGTTTAAATCATTATAGGAATAAAGTTATATAAAAACGATGCTCCCAGCCGATGTGACCATGTTGATTTTGTACTATGATGCAATTAACAGGAGAAATTAGAAATAGACAGGGAACAAATGATAGATCTCCTGTCATGGAAGGATATATTGCAGATTGTAAATCATACGAAAATACGATGAAGAAGGTGGCTCATGTGAAATCAATACGTACATATGCATGTTTGTTTTCTTTGATCATACTATCCACTTTCATTTTGGGAGGGTGTCAGAACATGAAGGAAAGTGAAAAACAGGCCTATTTTAAAGAAGCGGAAGCAGAAGCCGTAAAATATCTGAAAAATAAATATGAACTAAATGTAGTCATCACAAATAAAGAGTTGTTACCTGAGATGGCGCTTGATTCTATTGCTATGGAAGGTCATGTGGTTGGACATGAAGCTCAAGAATTTACGATCTCGTACGACTATGAGAATAAAAAGATCAAAAACTTTGGCATGAGTCCGGCCATTAAGGAAGCAATTATAGCTAAGGGATATGATCCGTTTAACAAATAAATCATAATTCAGGATTGATTTTCTTGGAGGTGCAGCGGTTGTGAGTAAATCACCAAAAATTGATGATGAAACATACAACAAGATGTCTGAATTGGCTTATGAGAATCTGAAATCAGGTACCGAGTTCGAGGATCTTCCTGGATGGCAGGTTCTTGAGGACACACACGGAAACAAAAAATCCGGTTTTGATGCGGTGACCTTCTACAATCCCGAGACCAAACAGGCGGTTATCGCATATCGGGGGACAGAGGGAAGTGCATCATTGGATCGCAGCGCCCCTGATTATTATGCAGACGCTCAAATCGGTTTGCCTGAGCTTGGCCGAAAGATCGAACAAAGTACCGACCTTACGCCGGATTGGCTGGCTAAAGGTATCCAGAAGGTAAGGGATGTTACGGGCATCACTACGGTCGAGAATGCTGTGGGGGAACTGGATAAAAAGCTGGATAAAACATTCAGTCTGGGACCAAACCAGATGTATGAGGCGGAAGACTATGCCAAAGACATGCAGAAAAAATACAAGGATCTGGATTTTTCGCTGACAGGTCATTCGCTTGGAGGAGGCAATGCTCAGTATGCGGCCGCATATACCGGACTTTCCGCGGTGACGTTCAGCGCACCGTCCGTGATCTCCAGTCTTACGCCAGAAGCAAAACGAAAGGCCGAAGAGGGTGGGTTTGATAGCCAAATTATTAATTATGGGCATCCCGGAGACTTTGTAACGAGCGGCTTTTTTGGTGGATATGATCGTCACGTAGGTTCCATGTATTACATCAATTCCAATTACGAGGATATGAATGATGACATGAGCATGTGGGATAAAATCAGTAACACCTTTGGTGGTAAAGAGTATCACAGCCTGAAACAGTACAAGTTCGAGAATGGCTATGTTTCCAACGATCTCTACGATCCGGTTACAGGCGAGCACATCGGTTATTCCCCACGTCAGCCGTCCAATGTCCTGTCCGATCTCGCAGCATTCATGCGGAATCTGGGTGGGCAGGCAGGCAACTTTGCAAGAAGCATGGGAGCAGCAGCAGGAGCATCGGGTCTGATTCAGGTAACGCCCGAAGAACTGAAAAGTGTCGCTGCCCGGTGGAAGCAAAATGCACAGCAGTGCAATGCAGAGTTGAACACGGTGCGAAGCCGAATGGCCCAATACCTGCATTCCAGCCGAAGTCGCAGACTTGAGCCGATTGTCACTCATCTGGATGCGTCTATTAACGAGTTGAGCACATGGCATATGAAGCATACGACCCAGTTCCTAAACTTTATCGAAGAGAAGGCGGAAGCATTCCGTCAGGCAGATGAGAGTCAGGTCCGTTTTAATTAGATTTGCGTGAAGGGCTTGGCGATTGAACACTACATAAGGGAGGGAACGCGAGTGAGCGGACAATTGCTGGTAGAGCTGAATGATCTTCGGATTGCTGAAAAAGAATTGACCCAACTGCTTGCCCGTCTTCAGGCAGATGAGCAGGAGGCGAGAAGCTTATACAACCGTCTCGACGACTGGAAGGGACAATCGGCCGATTATACAAGACAGCAGATCGAAGCGTTCTTCGCGGGTCTGTCTGGACGGATACAGTCCATTGAACAACAGAAGAAAAGCTTGCTGCAATATATTGAAATCATGATCCAGACGGATCAGGAACGGTAGGAAAAGGGAAAAGAGCTGTAAGTATGAGTGTGGAATAGGCAAAGGTAACAGTTCGGAGCTAGCGTATGATATAGATACCAAAAGGAGCCTCGGCACATCGGGACCATTCCCGTTGCGAAAGGCTCCTTTTTTGTCTATCTACATCGTAGGCAATCCATTAACTCTTAACGTCTTTTTCGGCGTGTTGCCAGAGCAATACCCAGGAAGGACATGATCAACGCCAGAATGGACACGATCAGTGTTGCCTGTTGCAGCTTCAATGTGCCTGGATCTGAATCGGTGTTGTTTGGTTCACCCGTAACCGTATCGCTCAACGCGTCACCCAGTGTGGTATCGTCATTGGCCTTTGTATCGTCACCCGCTGCTGCTTCATCATCGTGACCCGCATTGCCGGCTGTGCCAGCACTGTCATGACCTCCCCCTGCCTCAGCATTACCTGCAGCCGCAGGATCTTGGCTGATTGCCGTGATGCTGTGCGGGTTGCTGTCGCTAGGTCCGCCTGTCCACTCCACGATGCTGCCATCGCTATAATACTGGAATGCATCCCAGGCTACTTCCGTTTCGGCATCCGGATTCTGTGCTACGAAGTTAAACTGCTGGAATTGACCAGCCAGAATTCCTTCGTTATCTCCTTCTGCTTCCCAAGTAATGGTCGTTACTTCGTTTGAATCATTTTTTTCGGTAGTGATTTTCCAGCCTGCCAGTGGTTGATATTGCTTGAATGCAACGCCTTGTGGGACTTTCAGCGTCACTTTGGTGGTAGGCAGCTCTTTTTCGGAAGGAATTTTGATGGTATACGTCTGCCATGAGCCTGTCTGTGCCACAGTTGGGTTAACAGTAACGTGAGCACTGGCGAATCCGGCGAACAGCATCAGCGCAGCGGCTCCAGCGGCGAGGCTGGATGTCAGTTTGGAAGTCCATGATGTTTTCTTCAAAATAAATTACCCCTCTCAATTCTTCTAATATATAAGTTCAACTAAAGAATATTTACACTAGCCACTACAATGACAGAACAACCTTCCGATCGCTGTTATCCCCAGATTTTTTTGATCCTCTTCTTCAAAGGAGGAAAATCTGGTGATAGCGTATGCTTCCGATGCAGCTTTCTTTCAGAAAGCTTTCAGGCGAACGCTTCGCTTCTCCAGGTTTTTTCTGTCCTCTTCGTTATTGTGTAAATGTTTAGTTAAACATATAAGGCCAATCATGAATCGGTTTATAACTACGGATTAGCGGTGTCAATCTCAAACTCGGTATCCAGCGAATCCAGAGAACGGGTTAGCAGATGCACCTTGATGTTCCAGCGTCCTGGCATGGAGATGTATTCTTCTGCCTCGTATACGCCAGTATCATTTTTCGGAATCGTGATCTCGTAAATGCCCATATCCATATCCAGGTGGGTCAGTGATAATGTGATCTGTTCCAGATCGTTAACTGTAGTACCGTCCGGTTTCTTCACGTCAACCTTGAACTGATTCTCTCCGGTACGATTGGGACTTACCTGGAGCGTAATTGTGGTTCCGTCGTCCATGGTCTGCGCTTCTTTATAAGGTCCTGCGGCTGCCGGTTGTCCAGGAGACAGGTGTGTCAGTACGGCGGCCAGCGCAAGCACGACGGCACCAGCAATCAGTTCCGCCTTCAGGCTGCCCGCGAGTCGTTTGCCGCTGCTTGTACGAGCCATTCTGGCATGACGCGAGGCCAATACAAGCATCACCACTAGCAAGATAACTTTGGCGATAAGCACGAGACCATACGCCGTTGTGAACAAAGACGTAAGGAGAGGTGCAGGCAAAATGATCAGGCTGCTGTAAATCCCCGTAGCGACGAGAGCAGCAACAGCACCAATGCCCCATGCTGTGAATCGGCGGATCGCTGTCCAATAGACCTCTCCTCTCACCGTGGAAGGCAGTTTATCCGCGAGCGGAGGCAGACACGCAGCCATGGCTGTTAGAGCGCCGATCCAGAAAGCGGCTCCGATCAGATGAATGAAGTCCATTGCGATGGCGAGCGCGCGTTGCTCCGCCGCAGCCGGATGTCCTGTCATGGCATGGGTGAACAACCAGCCAAGAACGAGGACCAGTGATCCGTATGATGACCAGATCCGGATACGCAGTGAGCGATCCCGGTCATATCCGGAGAGGATAGTAACCGCCAGCAGCATCACAATGAGCATCTGTACCATCCAGATCTGGCCAAATGACGTCAATTTGAGTGCACTGCCCATCAGTGCCCAGCTGAACTCCCCGATGGAAACGCCTGATTCATACAATGTGTTCAGGGGCAGGCTGATCAGAGCGGCAACAGAAGCGGCTCCATAACTGATCCATAACAGCCTGTAGCTCCTTGGCACTTCCAGTGGTTCTCTCGCCATGGAAGCAGGCGCAATCCGGAACAGCAGGAAAGCAAGTGTGCCCAGAATCACAGACAACCCCAGGTATTGAATCCAGTCGGTCAGCGACAAAATCCATTTTAACGGTCCGCTAACCTGGCCTGAACCAGAAGTTAAATCCGCGAGACCAGCAGGAGCACCAGATGGTTCCCCAATATGAAACACATAGGCTCCCTGAATGGGGTGACCATCCGCAGACACGGCCTTCCAATTCACGGCGTAAGTTCCGTTTCCAAGTCCGGTCCGCAGTCCGGTCTCCAGAATATGAGGACGAGCCTCATCGACGTGCACATTGCCGTCATCTGCCTGTGTTCCGTCAGGGGCGGTGATTTTAATATCATAAAAGGCCGTTTGCAAAGACTCATTGAACTCCAGAGTCAGTTGTTCAGGTGCAGTCGCAACCAGTTCATCTTCCCCTGGTGAGGCCTGCACAATATAAGCATGGGCAGATGCCCATTGTGGCATAACAAGGCAACACAACAACATCAGGGCGACCATCAGTGCCCAGTGCCGTTTGCCCAATTTCATGGTGAATCTACTCAAAATCAAAAAATCATCACCCTTAGGTCTAGAATTGTAAGTCATTCTTTGTTATCTGAGCACAATCTATACCATTATAACTTTGTCCAAAATAACACCGTATGACTACATTGGGCTATAAAAAAACGAAATGATCCATGGAATTGTGACAAAAACATGAATGCCCTGCTATTTACGCAGCTTACGGCCTGCGAGTCCGCTTTCCAAAGCATAGCGGGTTAATTGCACACGATTTTCGAGATGCAGTTTCTGTAAAATATTCTTTAGATGATTTTTCACTGTTTGGTCCGAAATGCCAAGTTGGTCGGCAATCTCACGGTTGGTATATCCCGCAGATACCCATTGCAGGATCTCAAGCTCCCGCGTAGTCAGCGGATTATCGGGTACATCCTCCGTGCGAGGCGCAGGGAACTCCTGGAGGATTCGATAGGCAAGCTCCTTGCTCAGGGGTGCATCATCACTGACGATGGCGCGAAGGTATTCAAGCCAGGTGGAGGGAGCCAGATTTTTGAGCAAATATCCCTGGGCCCCCTGCTTCAGCGCTTCGAACAGGTACGTGACATCATCCGATACAGTAACCATGACGATAATGACATATGGAAAGCGCAGTTTGATCTGGCGGGTGGCTTCCAGCCCATCCATATCCGGCATCTGCACGTCCATCAGAATAAGATCGGGCATCCATTGCCCGGTAAGCTCCAGCGCCTCCAGTCCAGTTGAAGCGGTACCAATAACTTCAAACAGACTGTCCTCGGATAAAATACTGCAGATCGCCTCACGCGCGTGCGCGTGATCATCGACGACCAATACCCTTACAAGTTCCATATTAAGCATGCCCCTTTCCAATGGTTATTCGTGTGTAACCAGGCCTTGAATCAAGGGCGAAAGACCAGCCCATCTGAGCTGCACGTTCTTTCGTAATTCGCAGGCCGTACCGATCCTTCAGGTGCAGTGGATCACCGCTCACGCCAATACCGTTATCCTGAATGAAGATCGACCAGGCAAAAGGATTCCCTTCTGCAATCACCCGAATATCTGTAGCCCGGGCATGTTTGCGTACATTAAGCAGTGCTTCCCGAATGCATGCGAGCAGCTCTACCTGCTCCTTGGGGGAGAAGAAGGTGCTGTCCAGATCCCATGCCAGATGCGCCGAAGGAACCGTCTCCTCTATGAGCAATTCCACCTGTGACAGCAGGGAAGTTCCCTCCGGTACTGCCGCTTGTCCAGGGACGTAGCGGAGCTGGGCGATGGCCTGCCGTACGTAAGCGTTGACCTCGTGTACGGTTTTGCGTATTTCCTGAATTTCATTCTCGTGACCACTTCCAGCCAAACTGCGCTCGGCCTTGTCTGTTTTTACCGACAGGAGAAAAAGGGATTGCGAGATGCCGTCGTGAAGCTCGCGGGCCAGTTGGTCCCGAGCTTCGAGTGCCACTTTGGAAGCACGCTCCTGCTCCAGAGCGGCCCTGGCACTCTCCAACATGTTGAATAAGCGACTTAGCAAGGTGACGCTTATGAGGTAAAGGATTAGAGGGGTAAGCCAGTTACCCACATCCATGGAGAGGTACGGCATCAAAAATTGGTGACGGATGTATTCCCAAAGACCAACCGTAAATGTGGGGACCAGCAGAATCATCCATTTAATCTGTTTGTATGACATGAATACAGAACTCCTTTGATATAAGGTCCACTTATATGTATCCGTTTCAAGGGTTGGCACCATTATAACGCATGCTTGCTTCAGACCCTAGTCTGGCTTTCTTCGGAGGAACCTCGGGTGGATAAGGGAGCATTTAGAAGGATATCTAAGAACAACACGGGGTGAAATTATGTCACGCAGGGTGAGCCTTGATGAGTACAGATGAACGGGGCTGTATCCATTTTCCCTATTGGAGGAGGTCCTCTATACTTATATAGAACGCAAATTTATTACAAAAGATGTTAAGGAGTGAACGCAACAACATGAATCAAGAGGTATTGGAACGTCGCAGCGAGTTGCTTAAGAAGAACATTCATCAAATGCTTCTTCAAGACAATCAGCACGGAATCAGTCGTCAGGATAACATGTTTTTGCAGCAGATGATTAAAGAGCTGCATCAGACTTCACATGAGATGAATACCACTCGATAACGCAGAATCTGCACAAGAATGAAGTGATCTGGTGCATGATTTACTCTATGATGAACATGAAAATGGCGCTATCCCCGATTAGGCCGGGGGTAGCGCTTTTGGCTTTGTAAGGGGGAATTCTGCGGGTGTTACACAAGTTGCTGCTGCACCGTTCGTTTCTGAATATATCGGATGAACAGCTCGGCTAGCTCGGGATCAAACTGAGAACCGGAGCACATCTGTAGTTCCTTGATTGCTTCATCCACATTTTTCGTTTCCTGATACGGTCGCTCTGTCGTCATGGCGTCAAAGGAATCAATCACGGTGAGCATCCGGCACAACCGTGGAATCTCACTACCTTTTAGACCATAGGGGTAGCCTGCCCCGTCATACCGTTCATGATGCAATTCGATGTAGGGAATGAGATCGGCAAAACGCTCGTTCGTCATGGCCATTTTTTTGCCCCAGGTGACATGGCCCTTGATTGTTTCCCATTCTTCAGCGGTAAGCTTTTCTTTCTTATTCAGGATAGACCATGGAATTTCAAGTTTTCCGATATCATGAATCAGTGCACCCAGCACGAAACTCCGTTTGTTCACATTGTCGAGCTCCAGCAACTCACTTAAATCGAGGGCGTATTTGTACACGCGTTTGGAATGTTTGAATGTGTCCATATCCTTATATCTGAACAGGTTGAGCTGCTGCTCAATATCACGCACATCCTGTACCAGATCGATTTCATGCTCCATACCGTCATTGCTGCCGTGGCGATGTACATTGTTTTTGCCCTGTTTCTTGGCATAATACAGCGCTTTGTCGGCTTGATCCACGAGTTGTGATTTGTTGTACATATCGACCTCATACCGCGCAACACCTGCGGAAAAGGAGAGGCAACCGTGCGGAAACACTTCGACGCCTTCAAACGGTGTATCGTTCAGCTGCTTGCGCAGCTTGTTCATGAACGTATAAGCCTCGTCCAGATCCATGCCTGGCATGAGCAGGGTGAATTCTTCGCCACCATAACGAAAGGCTGTAACGGGAGTGCCTTCCGTTTTCCGACTGAGGAAATCCCCGAGAAGAGCCAGCAGGCTGTCACCCTGGAGATGACCGAAGCGGTCGTTATACTTTTTGAAATCATCAATATCGATGAGTCCCAGCGAAAGCGGGGTTCCCTGGGAACGGGCGTTACCAAGCTCGCTCTCCAGCATACTTTCAAAATGACTGTGATTGAACAAACCTGTGCGTTGATCCGTATTCGCCTTTTCCTCAATACTCTGATACATCACGAACAGCTGTTTGAACGCATGTGATAGCAGAATGCCAAGACTAAGGTAGAGCAGCAGACCGAGAACGCCGTTATGCACAACGAGAATGGTCAGCACGAGCGCCAGAATCAAAGTACATAAATAGACGAGCAGCGATTCGGTGACGAATACACGCTTCATTTGCTGCCATGCATCTTTTGTTGAGAAATAAAAGAACAGCCCGAGCGTGATCGTGTTAAGGATAAAATAGGCCGCAAGTGCTGCAAAATAGGGCAGCAGGTTATATCCATCCAGTGCTCCCGGAATGCCCCCAGTCCATGTGAATACATAAGCTGCTCCAGCGATCATAAGGCTGTAAATGCTGAAATTGACGATGTGTTTCCACCAGGTGAGTTTGCGATCCTTGATTAACAGAATGAGGGAAACCGGAAGCAGTACAGACAGACTGAATGCACCACCAAACATGAAGATACAGGCGAGGTACACGGAAGAGTCCATGGATTGCTGATTGCCTTTGGGCGGAATTTGAAACGTGAAGTAATCCAAAATCAGCGCCGCACCGAGCATTGTGTATACCATTACCCATTCGTCAGAGGATAGATGGAGATAAGACCACTTGTTCATATACAGAAAAATACCGATGCCGGTGCAGCTAAGCAAGACGACATACATGCTGCTCCGATCTGCTTTATGGATAAGGTTACGAATAAAGTTCATAAAAAATTCTCCTGCTTGGTTTAGTCTGCTCTTGATGTGAATATATCGGCTTGTACTATATTGATGTATAACATAACAAGTTACCTCCCAAAAATCCAGAAAGAAAAAACAGGCCGCTGGCAGCCTGTTTGTCTTGGTTGGCGAAGTATATGTACTAGCCGCCCAGCTTGTATCCCGAAGTCAAAGCAACAACGACAGAAGCTACGATGATTGCGTTGATCACGAGACGAGAATATTTAATGCCTTCGAATTTTTTCATGGAAAAGACCTCCCTTCCTTGGAGTCTGTCCGAATCTCTTCTGGCCTGATGGAATTCACTGGCTGCAAAGCTTCTCCGGTTCGATTCACCATCATGTACTGGATAAACAGGAATATGCCAATGTTCATGACCACATCGCCGATGCTAATCACCTGGGTCCGCGGATAAGGGCTGGACAGCGGGATGATATCGCCCAGAAACGAGAGATGTGTGGAAGCATCCATCATATAGTGCTTCGATACCGCTCCGCCTTCGCGCAGCATGTCCACATAATAAGGACCAAGAACAGCAGAGGCTTCCACGGATACCGGCATACGCCCACCATTCACGACCATGACGATGAAGTTGAGAAAGACACCAATCCAGATCAACGTAAAACCCCTGTGATGTCGATTGAGCCAAAGAAATGCAAGACCTGTGACATAAACGGCAGCAAACAAGTACCCGTTGATGGATGCCACCCATTCAAGCCTTTCCTGCACGAAAAAGATGAAGAACTGGGCCAGCAGCAACACTGGGAATATCCATCCGCCTCGCAGCTTGAGAGATGAAAACTGGTGGAGACCATACCGGAATCCTCCCCGGAACAGTCCAACGATCAAGCCGATCAGAATGCCGTCGTATACCATGATTAACTCCTGTCTTACAGATATGTGTAAATGTGATTGCGTGTTTATGTACCTATGTTATTCGACCTTTTACTGGTAAATCCTTCAATGAAATTATTTATTTTCGAAGAAATTTGCAAAAAAATAAACAAAAAACCGCCTTTACGAACCAATGGGTCGAATCCATTGCAAAGTTCGGTAAAGACGGGGTTATATTTTGTCAAAATATGAGTTTGAATTCACTTGTCACATATGTTCAGTTTATTCCGATTCCCCGTTCAGATAATTGAAGAACGGCTGGTCCACCCAGAAGGTGTAGCTGGAAATGTCCGCATCAGGGGCAAGCTTGCGGAAGCCTTCCTGAATTACTTTGGAATTCTCCTTAAGGGAGAAAGATTGTGCGTAATAGTTGCCAAGTGAAATTTTATTGTTGGCAATGACCGGATATTTCGCAAGAGCAGTAGGCGAATAATACAGCGGCTGCCACCAGGAAGCATGGATCAAGGCGGAGGTGTCATCGCTATTCTTTTTGGCATACTTCAAAATAATGTCGTTGAAGCGAGCTTTGTCCGCTGTGTTATTGAACTCGAACTGAATGTCATATTCTTTGGCGTAGGCAATGTAGTTGCCATTTTCGATCTGGGTTACTTTGTAATCCGGTGTTTCTTTGGGTTCTCCCCATTCCTTCAAATAAATGAAGGCGGATGTCTTCGGTTGGAACTGTACGTCTGCATCAATGCCTTCGCTGCGCAGCAGTCCAATCAACTGTACTGCATGTCGGATATCATCATGTCCGTAAGTTAAAGTCAGTTCATCAATGAAGTTGGAATCGAAGCGACTGTCCTTTAAATTGTAGCCCGTGACGAGATCATTCCGCAGAGCTTGATCCACAATAGTTCGAAGTTCTGGTGCTTCAATTAAATCAGCAGTGCGATAGGCAGCGTACAATTTGGAGTAAATATCTGCGTCGCCCGAACGACCAATTTCATTTTTATATTTTCCCTGACTGGTCAACACCCGTCCAAGCAAAATGTTGGCAAAATCAGAACTCGCTTCGCCACCCTTACGGAGAGCGGGGTACAGACTTTCCGGGATCAGACCGGTATCCAAGGCAGCAGCCAATTCCTGCGCAGCTTGTCCCTGAACGCGGCTTGAGCTAATGCCAAGTTTCGCGAGTGCCTTCGCTGTTTTGGTTTCAGGATATGTATAGGCCAGCTCTTTGAATCCGGCTGCTTTGACTGCGATGAAGACAGCGGCATAAGTGCTCAGTTTGTCATTGGCACGTACTTCCGTAGCGGATAGGATGCCGTTGTTATATAAGGAAACGGCAGCTTTATATGCAGAATCATTCGAGTTCAGATCCGTGAAGGCTGGAGCCTTGACTTCACTGTCACTTGTTTTGTCGGTAGCAGTAGCCTGATCGGCTTCAAGAATGGCAGCAACCGCCTTGATGAAGTCTCCCTTCCTTAGCTGCTGTGGCAATTGGATGTTGTATTTGGCCTGCAGGAATTGAGCATAATCGGCTGCACTTTCGGTATAGACAGAAGGAGCTTGTGCTACCGGTCCTTTAACTTGCTGTGAGGTGGTAGTTTGTCCGGCTGGAGTGGCCGATGCTGCGGATGCCGAAGCGGGCAAGCTGAGACTGCCGAGTGTAACCGGAGCGGCGAGCAGAGCGGCCAATGTGATCTGGGTGATTTTTTTCAAATGAATAGCCTCCTCAAATATATGGTTGGAAAATAAATAAGATTGCGATATAATTCTGACAAATCCTATCTGAATAGAATAATTGGATTGACTTTAGCATGGAGCAGCTCTGGATGTCAACGAAAAAAAACCTTGGTATAAAGAGCATTTGGAGGCTTTGCGGAAGGTGAATCAGCTATTATATTCCATTTAGTGTATACGCTCAAAGATTTATTGACAAGGATCGACAGTATCCGCTAGGATTATAAAAAAGAATTGTGAAAAGGGGAATTTTCAAAATGAAAAGAGGTTTATCGTTCGTCTTATCGATCATCATGTTGGCTATATTGCTGGCGGCTTGTGGAAATTCCGGTTCCAAAGACGAACAATCGGCCCAAGGTGGCGACAATGAGAAATCACTGCGCATGGCGCTGGTACTTCCTGAAAAAATCGGGGTAAACCCGTTCTTCGTACAAATGGATGAAGGTTTCAAAAAAGCGGGCGAGGAATTCAAGGCAGATACCAAAACGATTGAATCCACAGACCCCGCTGCATTTGAACAAAACCTGCGTGCTGCAGTTGCTGAAAACTATGATCTGATTATTACAGCAACCTTCCAGGCAGAAGATGCATTGAAAAAAGTGGCTGCTGAAAACCCGGACAAGTCCTTTGCTATTGTGGACACAACGGTTGATCTGCCTAACGTACGCAGCGTTGGTTTCCATGAATATGAAGGTGCGTACCTGCTCGGTGCAGCTGCTGGACTGTCTACCAAAACAGACAAAGTCGGCATGATTGCTGCGATGGACGTTCCATTGATCAAGAAATATACAGAAGGCTTCAAAGCGGGTCTGGAATCGGTTAACCCGAATGCGGAATTCCTCGTAAACTACGTTGGTGGATTTAATGACCCGGCCAAAGCAAAAGAGCTTGCGCTAGTGCAATTCGGCAAAGGGGCTGACTTCATCGCTGGAGCATCTGCTGTAGGCGATCTGGGCGTGTTCGAAGCTGCGAAGGAAAAAGGCTTCTATACTTCCGGTCAGGATACAGACCGTACCGTTGAAGATCCGGAGCATATTGTACTGTCTCAATTGAAGTCAACCGACACGGTTGCTTATCAGACAGTGAAGGATTTTGTAGAAGGAAACTTCAAAGCAGGCGCTGTGAACTACGGCTTGAAAGAAGATGGCGTAGGTTTGACGTATGTAACACGTGACAGCGAATCTCCATTGAATGCTTTTGTTGGACAAGAGGTTATCGACAAGGTTAAAGCGATCAAGGATGATATCGTGTCCGGCAAAATCGTTGTTAAAGATCCATTGCAACAATAGTATTCTTTGTTCGATAGGATTGAGTAATTGAGTTGATCAGCCGGCTGCCCGATCAGGCAGCCGGTTTTGCTGCTATTTAAGACCGAGAGGAGAGAACGCGAGATATGCTGTTGGAGATGGAGCAGATTACGAAGAAATACGGCAGCTTCACCGCTAATCGGGACATCCGTTTTAATTTGCGAGAAGGAGAGATTCATGCCCTCGTGGGTGAGAACGGAGCTGGTAAAACAACCCTGATGCGTATGTTGTATGGAATGGAGCAGCCGACATCAGGAACAATCAAAGTTCGTGGACGCGAGGTCAGCTTCGCAACTCCGTCTCAGGCCATGGCAAGCGGTATCGGCATGGTGCATCAGCATTTCATGCTGTTTCCTTCCTTTACGGTTGCCGAGAACATCGTGATTGGCCGTGAACCGTCTGCGGGAGGGGTATTTGACCGCAAACAGGCGGCGGCCCAGGTGAATGAATTGGGCAGAACGTATGGCATGCCAGTTGATCCGTGGAAAAAAGTATTTGAATGCCCTCTGGGCATGCAGCAGCGTGTTGAAATTCTCAAAGTACTGCATCAGGGCGCAGATATCATTATATTGGATGAACCATCAGCGGTACTGACACCCCTGGAAGTGAAAGAACTGCTCGCAAATATGAAGTCCCTTGCCAAGTTGGGCAAAACCTTTGTATTGATCACGCACAAGCTGCAGGAAGTCATGGATGTGGCAGATCGGATCACGGTTCTTCGTGATGGTCAGGTGACAGGTACATTGGAAGCAAAAGACACGAATGTAGAGGAACTGTCCCGCTTGATGGTAGGACGTGAACTGGTACGCATGGACAAGCAGCCATCCGTTCCCGGAGAGGCTGTACTTCAGGTGGAAGCGGTGAGTTTGGCAGGGGCCAAGGATCGTTCTGCGCTCAACGATATCCATTTGGAGGTTCGCAAAGGAGAGGTCGTTGGAATTGCGGGCATTTCCGGAAATGGCCAGTCTGAACTGATTCAGATTATTGCCGGGTTACGCAAGGCAGATAGCGGTCGCGTCCTGCTGTCAGGGCAGGATACCACCGACTGGCCTGTGCGGCGTATCCGAGAGCACGGGCTTGCCCATATCCCGGAAGATCGTTATATGTGGGGAGCGGCGAAGGATGCGAGCGTTCGCGAGAATGGACTGATGGGTCACCATCACCGGCTTCAATCCAAAGGGATCATTAAAGCGAGAGCAGCACGAACCATGGTCGAGAACTGGATCAAGCAGTTCAGCATCAAGACTGGTTCTGCGGAAACGAAGGCACAGTTCCTTTCTGGTGGTAACTTGCAGAAGCTGATTGCTGCACGTGAATTTGCCCAGGATACGCCGTTTCTCATTGCGGCTGAACCTACACGGGGGGTAGACATCGGAGCGATGGAGACCATCCATGCCGAATTGCTGCGCAAACGGAATGAGGGTGCAGGTATTCTGCTCGTTTCATCTGAATTGTCCGAGATTTTGCAATTATCCGATCGAATCATTGTCATGTATGAAGGCTTGATTGCCGGAGAACTGAAGGCAGATGAAGCAACAGAAGAACAGATCAGCTTGTTGATGGCAGGAGGGAAAGAGCGAATATGAATCGGGTAAAAGAAACTCTTCGCGGACTCGTACAGCCGCTGCTTGCCGTACTCATCGGTTTGCTGGCAGGTGCTGTAGCAATTCTGGTTGTTGGCGGGTCCGTGGTGGATACGTATGCGGAGATGTGGAAAGGGGCCTTCGGCAACTTCTACTTCTTCACCAACACATTGGCACGTTCGACGCCAATTATTCTCGCGGGACTGGGCGTAGCTCTGGCGTTCCGCGCCGGATTTTTTAACATGGGTGCTGAAGGACAGATGGTTCTCGGCGGACTTAGTGCAGCGCTGACGGCGCTCTACCTGCCGGGTCCAGGCTGGTTTGTCTGTATTGCAGCCATTGTGGCGGGGATCATTGCCGGTGGAGTTTGGTCGCTGTTTGCTGGTTGGCTTGATGCCCGCTTTGGCATGAATCTGTTAATCACAACGTTGCTGCTTAACTATATTGCGATTTATTTTGGAGGATACATGGTATCCTATCCGTTTAAAGACCGCACGGGATCGGCGGCGATGGCCCAGACGCCAATGATTGATCAAAGTGTCTGGCTGCCGAAGCTGTTTCAGGGCATGGGACTGCATGCCGGATTCATTATTGCCATCGTGGCGGCGATTCTTATCTATTGGTTCACACACAAGACGGTAACAGGTTATGAGATCCGCATGTTGGGCAGCAATCCTTCGTTTGCAACGTATGGCGGCGTGCGCCGCATCCGCATGATGATGCTGTCCATGATCATCAGCGGTGGACTTGCAGGTCTTGCGGGTGCAGGGGAAGTGTTGGGCACACAGTACCGTTTCCTTGATGGATCGTTATCATCCGCAAGTTATGCATGGAGCGGCATTATGGCGACTTTGCTTGCCCGCTCGCATCCGCTAGGAACAGCTGTGGCGGCAATTTTGCTTGCAGCGTTGCAAACAGGTGCTATGGGGATGGAACGGAATACGGATGTGCCGCTGGAAGTCGGCAGTGTCATCCAAGCAGTATTGACGTTATTTGTATCGGCTCAGATCGGATATTCATTCCTGAAGCGGAGAAAGGAGAAAAAGTCCAATGCAACAACTGTTTGATGCAGCCATGTTTGGCTCTACTCTGCGGATTATGACGCCGATCCTGCTCGCAGCGCTCGGTGGGGCTTTATGCTCTCGTGTCGGTCTGTTCAACGTGGGTCTGGAAGGACTCGTACTGATCGGTGCTTTCTCCGCTATTGTTGGTAACTATCTGTTCGGCAATGTACTGCTGGCCGTACTATTCTCGATTGTGATTGTTATGTTGTTCTCTGCGCTATTTGCCTTTATCAGTATTAATCTGAAGGCTAACGCCATTGTGGTCGGGATCTCGCTTAACTTTCTGGCGACAGGACTGACGACTTTTGCGCTGCGTGCGATTTTTGATGTAAAAGGTGCTTACTATGACAAGGATATGGTGGGACTCCCCAAATGGGATATACCTCTTATTAAGGACATTCCGTGGGTAGGCAATGTCATCTCAGGGCATAGCCCGCTTGTGTATCTCGGAATTGTTATCGTGATCGCCTTGCAGTTTTATCTGTTCAAAAGTGTCTCCGGTTTCCGGCTCCGCTCGGTTGGCGAGAATCCGGTAGCGGCACAGAGTATCGGCATCAAGGTACGCGGCATTCAATATGGTGCAGTCCTGATGTGCGGTGTATTGTGCGCCTTGGCGGGTGCACAGCTATCACTTGGTCAGGTTACGATGTTTACTGAGGGCATGACCGCAGGTCGCGGTTTCATCGCATTGGTAGCGACCATGTTGGGGCAAGCGAATCCGCTTGGCGTTATGGGGTCCAGTGTGCTGTTCGGGTTCATGGAAGCACTTAGTATCCGACTGCAGGGCTTCGCGCTGCCAACTCACTTTACCATGATGCTGCCGTATATTGTGACACTGGTGGCGATGTTCTTCTTCAAGGACCGCACCTATGCACAAGACGCACTGAAAGCGGGCGGAAGCTCGCGTTAATTCCTGAAGTTGTGCTGGAAGCATATAGAGAAGGAGGAATCACACTTGCATAATAAGGCTGAACGTCTGAAAAAATCGAAAAACCCGACGCCCAAAGCGGGTGCCGAGTACGGAGACCGGCTGCCGCCGGGGCAGGTACTGACTGAGAAGTTCCCAATCTTGCATGAAGGCGAAGTGCCGGAATATGACCTTTCGACCTGGGATTTGAGAGTATTTGGTGAGGTTGAAGAGGAGAAGGTGTTCTCCTTCGCTGAGCTTCAGGCGATGCCTCAAGTGAACACGGTGAGCGATATTCATTGCGTAACTCGTTGGTCGAAGTTCGATACACCATGGGAAGGCATCCGATTCTCGGATTTCATCAAGCTTCTGGGTGTGAAACCGGAAGCGAAATACGTCATGATCCACGCGGATCATGATTACGAGACCAATGTTCCGCTCGAAGAACTGATGCATGACGATGTATTGCTTGCTTTTAAATTTAACGGTGAGCCGCTCACGCCGAAGCACGGTTATCCGCTGCGTCTCGTTGTTCCTCAGCTCTACTTCTGGAAGAGTGCGAAGTGGATACGGGGTCTGGAATTCATGAAAGAAGACCGTAATGGCTTCTGGGAAGTTAATGGTTTCCATCATTTTGCCGATCCGTTCAAGGAGCAGCGCTTCTCTGGTGAAGATATTCCGATTCCGGAAGACGAATGGACGAAGAAGGAGTTTGATTAAGATGTTGATGCCTATTTTGCAAATTCATTCCGAAGATATGCCTTCGTACGCCATTGTCTGTGGTGATCCGGCACGTGCGGAGAAAATTTCCCGTAAGCTGGAGCAGGCGAGAGAACTGGCGTTCAGCCGGGAGTATCGCACATTTGTTGGATCGTATGAAGGTGTACCAATGGCCGTGGTCAGCCATGGCGTAGGATCACCCGGAGCAGCCGTCTGCTTCGAAGAACTGATCCGGGCAGGGGTAACGACCCTGATTCGTGTAGGTACAGCGGGCTCGTATACCGCAGATTATCCTGCGGGCAGTGTAATCGTCAGCACGGCTGCTGTACGTACGGACGGGCTGACACGTCAGCTCGTACCGGATGGTTTCCCTGCGGTAGCGGACCTTGGCGTTACACAAGCGTTAATCGAGGCGACTCGTGAGCTTACAAGTGGAGCGAAAGCTTCAGGTGCGGGTAAGGTTGGCGTAGGCATTACCGTTACGCTGGATGCTTTCTTCACTGGGGTCGAAGAGATTCCTCACCGCAAGTACAAGCAGGCCGGTGCTCTTGCTGCTGAGATGGAAATTGCTGCGCTCTACATCGTAAGCACACTGCGCGGTGCTCGTGCCGGAGCTATTGTGGCTATCGATGGATTCGCAGATAGCGACTTGGCGGCAGAGTATGATCCGCATACCAATGCGGTAGCTGATGCAGTAGAGCGTGAGATCGAAGCCGCGCTGCGTGCACTGGCTGCACTCGCTCGCCAGGATCAAGCGTAAAGCTGAGATCATCAAGGCATTTTATGGTGCTGCTGCTGGTAAAAAGCAAAACATGTAAATGATGTCCATCTGAGGTGGACAATATAAAGAGGGCGTCCCCAAGGTCATGAACATGACCTTGGGGACGCCCTTTTGAGTTTGGAATAGGGGCGAATGGCGCTGCATTAACTTTGGCAGCCATGATCGGGACCTTAACTCTACCTTTACACCATCACCGTCACAACGACCGAAGCCACAATATTTTTAACGAATTCAGCAGGTCTTATTATGGGGATTTAGGCAATTTGGTGAATCAACGAATCGTAGACACGTTATTTCCCTGTTACGAACCTTGTTTCATGGCTTTCTATCACTTTCTACCTGCATAACGTGTCTGGTGTTCGTAAGATTATCCAATCTGCGTTATATGTCACAATAAGGTGCAATCGATTCGTTAGCGTTGTCCAAACAACTGCTGCGCCGTTTCAATAAATAACCGGGATGCGGGAGAAGCTTCGACAAGTGAAGGAACGGCAATCTCGATATTGCGGTAGGCTTTCGGCTCTGTAGGGAGGGCTTTGACACCCGGAGGCAGCCAGGATAGAGAGATTGCAGGCAGCATGGCGGTTCCGAGCCCCTGCTCAATCATGCTGAGGCAAGTGTTTACGTTATAAACTACGAATCCAAAATGTAGTTCCGCATCTGCTCGATGGAACAGATCAACAATCGGTACCTCGTAGCCCCCTTTGCAGATAATCATGGGGTGTTTGTCCAACATTTGTACGGGCAATACTTCCCGGTTCGCAAAAGGCTCATCGTCCCGGAACACGGCCAGCATCTCCTCACTATAGAGCGGAAGCGTCTCATAAGCTACATCTATTGGCTCTTTGTCTGTTGCAATGATGAGAGCGACATCGATGGCGCGTGAATTTAGCCATTCCTGAATCTCATGGATGTTGCCCTCGTGCAGCTCAAATTGAATCTGAGGATAGCGGTCCCGAATCGAGCGGATGATTTTTGGCAGCAGATGGGCGGATGACATGGGGAAGGAGCCAATACGGATCGTACCAATCTCCAATCCTTTTTCGGCGGCAACGACCTGCTGCACCTTATCATATTGCTGCAAAATCCGGCGAAAAATGACCAAAATTCGCTGTCCCACATCCGTAAGCACAATGCCGTTCCTGCGATCTCGTATGATTAGAGTGACATCCAGTTCATTCTCCAGCGAAGAGATGGCCCGACTGACTGCGGGCTGTGTCATATTTAGTTCCTGACCTGCACGGGTGAAACTTCCCGTTTCTGCAATTTTCACGAATAACTGCAACTGTGAATTGTTCATATCAGATTTGGTATGCTCCTTATGATTAACATGCATTTCAATTATTATGATCATTATTGTATCATGGAGAAACGGAACGATCAAAGAACAGATGTAAAACGGGTCTGGATCGGAGTCCAAATGATTTGCAGGCACCGAGAGAGCGCAGGATAAAGAGTACGATGGATTAAACTGCGACTGTAGATGTGTGCCGGATAGGAGAATAAACATATGGCTTTATCACGTGCAAAAGCAGGCTGGGTCCTGGCTTTTCTGGTACTCATGTGGGGAGTGAACTGGCCCCTGACCAAATACGCTTTAAATTTTACACCCCCGCTTATATTCGCAGGCATGCGCCTGTTAATTGGGGGCCTGGTGCTGGGGATGTACGCTTATCCCCGCTACAAAACGCTGCGGCTGAAACAAACCTGGCATATCTATGCCTTATCTGCGGTGCTTAATATCATCTTCTTCTACGGTTTTCAGACCGTGGGACTGACGGAAGTGCCGGCAGGCTTATTTTCATCCATCGTGTTCCTTCAGCCTGTGCTGCTTGGAATAGGAGCCTGGTTGTGGCTGGGCGAGTCCATGTATGGACTGAAAATTGCCGGATTGGTGCTCGGCTTTGCAGGAGTGGCTACGATCAGTATTGGTGGCATGACAGGCAAAGTATCCCCTGAAGGGGTTATGCTTGGGCTGTTCAGTGCAATTAGCTGGGCGATCGGGACCGTATATATGAAAAGAAATTCAATGAAGGTCGATGGAATCTGGATGACTGCCATTCCGATTCTGATCGGTGGAGTTGTTCTGACATTGACGGGTACGGTCACAGAGAGCTGGGCTGACGTGCAGTGGGTGCTTCCTTTTATACTGGATACGCTGTTTATTTCGGTGTTTGTCATTGCGTTGGGTTGGCTGGCGTTCTTCAAACTGGTTAGCTCCGGCGAAGCCAGCAAAGTAGGATCGTTTACGTTTCTGATTCCGCTGATCGCCTTGCTATGCAGTGTGCTGTTTCTCGGAGAGTCGGTGACGGTCAATCTGATCGCAGGTCTGGTCATGATTATTGCGAGCATCCTGCTTGTGAATGTTAAGGTGAAAGGCAGCAAGGTGGCGAAAATATAAAACATGCGGTGAATTTTCCCGAAACGGCTGTTAAGCCGGGCGGGAGGTTCGCCGTTTTTTGTTAGATGGTGGTGCGGAAATGAGAAGAAAACGAAAAGGGGATGGGACGATAACAGCGAATTGTATTCTTAGTATAGTGGTTATATAAAAGGAGGTGTCTTGCTTCGCCGATGTCGCTCACAACACTTATCTGGTTATTTCTTATCACTTTTCTGCTGCATGATCTCGAAGAAATAATTTGGGTTGGTCCCTGGATTCGGCAAAATAAAACGAAAGTTCTTCAGCGTGTTCCGCCGAAGGTCTCCAAACGTCTGGAATCGATGCTGCGGATCAACAGCAGCCAGTTCGGTGTAGCTGTATTGCTGGAATTTGTCGTCTTTATACCCTTTGTTTATATTGCTGCAGAGTACGGACACTATTTTATGTTTTTGGCGTTTAATACGCTGTTTTTGTTACATGTGTTCACACATATTGGACAAAGCTTGTTTCTGAGAATGTACACACCTGGGGTAGTCAGCGCTGTATGTATTACGTTGCCGTATGGTATCTATCTTTTTTATAGGCTTCTGAACGAGGGGGTCGTGACCTTGGGCGGGGTGCTGGTAAGTATACCGGTTGGGCTTATCGTTCTGCCCATTGTAATGCTAGGCCATGAGCTTGGGCGCAGACTTGTGCCGGATACATAAATCAGAGGTGGAACTTCATTATTAGGAGGCGTATAACAATATGGGCTGGTCAGAATTTCGTGCAATTCCGTTTGAATACAATGATGAGGTACGGCAGATTGATGAACAGCTGCTTAGACTGGTCGCTGCGAGGAAGAAAATAACGGAAGCAGTTCAATACCATCCGCCTCAAGAGATCGTTGATGAATGGGTAATATCACTGGATATGAAGGAGGAAGACCTCCGTTATGTTCTTCGCAGTGTCCAGCCCATGCCTCAAAGACATTTCTTCCCACGCGAAGAAATCAAACTGACCGGTGTAGTACCGATTATGAAGAAAACAGTAAAAGATTCATGCGAGTACGTCATAACCCATTCCATGCAATATGAGACGGAGAGTATCGTACATGTGGAGATTCAATATAAGGGGAGTGAAGCTGAGCGTGTACATGTGGTGCCGCATTTGGCTCTTGAGATTATTAGTGAACAGGGTCATGTGTCGATGAGACATAGCAGTCGTGGAGGAGGTGGGGAGACACAATTGAGCTACCGAGTGGTCCCTGCCCTGCCTTCTTCTCTGGAAAATGTCCAATTCTCACTGATCCCTTCGATCCCAGAGCTTGAACATAAGGTGGAAGAAGTCATTTTGGATAAACAGGTGGACTTCGATTAACAGGAATCAGGATATATCATGAAAAATGACGTATGGATGATGCGCATGTACTAAGGGCGCACGATCTATACGTCATTATGTTTATCAGGAGAAATAACGCCTTTCTCCTTTTCATAGGCTTCAATATGCTGCTCAATCAGATACTCAATTTGCATCGCAATGGATCGTTTGTTTTTGTCAGCAATCACTTTAATTTTCTCGAAATTCTTTTCTCGCAGCCTAAGTGTAAAGACTCTTTTATCTGTAGCCATGAAATATAAAACTCCTCTAAAAATGATATTAATATTGTAGCATTACAAAATTATTCAATATACAATCATATTGACATCGAAGTGATATCACTTTAGTATTTATATGCAAAGTGACATCACTTTAAAGGAGGATTTATATGGAAGAGTTAGAGGATGTATTTAATCAGTTCAAGGCTCTTCGCATGGAGAGTCCCGGAAATGTAGTCAGTTATAGTTCAGAAGAATACAAAAGGCTGATTCAAGAAAGTGATCGTTTATTTACGGAGCTTTGTGAATATATGCGCCCAGAGGGAATGGCGGTATTTCTGGATTATTGTAACGTAAGCACCCTCCTTCAATACATGACAGAGTCCGCAATGTACGAGCAGGGCTTCATAGATGGGTGCAGCATGCTGAATTTCACTTTTCATCAAAGTAAAATACATAAATCAGAGGATATACTTGCTCATCAGAATGACAATGCAAAAAATGGGTAAGTTATATACAGGAACATCACCATGAATACGAAGAGGAGGACTCCAGCATGACACAACAGAACAATCAACCTCAGGATGAGGCGGAAATCCGCAACAAATTGGATGAAGACGGGGATTCCCTAATGGAGAAAAAGAAAATTTTGAGCGGTGTGGATATTGAGCCGCAAGCGGACGAATGGTCTGCCAAACCGTCACCTGTAGCATTTGATGAAGGTAAATCATCCAAAGAATAAGAGGAACCAAATATAGCTTGAAAAGGAGCGGATACCGTTAAGGTATCTGCTCTTTTATATCAGTATGGTTAAATACGTTTCGAAGCATCATCTTCCCGATATCTTATTGTATAATCATGGGAAACGTTTGTGAGAGGAGAATGTGAAGATGAGTGAGATTGCCATTAGACGGGCTGTTATCAGAGATTACACCGGAGTATCTGCATTAATGGATGAACTTCATCACTTGCATGTAGAGGCTAGGCCTGACGTATACAGAGAGTTACAGACGAGAATGGACGAAAAGGAATATCAACAACTACTGGAAACGGATCATCGTTATCTCTTTGTTGCTGAAACGGTGAATCAGGGTGAAATTGTTGGATATGCAAGTGCACAGTTAAATGTAATTCAAAATGTAGATTTGTTAAAAGACCGAAAGATGCTGTACATCAGTGAGATCATCGTTGGCAGCAAGCATCGCGGACATAGGACAGGCAAACTGTTGATGCAGGAATTAATCGAACTAGGCAAAGAAATGCAGGTCGACAGTGTTGAGCTGACGGTGTCTACGTTTAATACCGGTGCCCAGGCTTTTTATGAGCAACTAGGTCTGGCTGTGCGCAGCAGCAGAATGGAATACATACTATAATGTCCGGCTCTAAGGGACTTTGAAGCAATACGTAGTCTACAGAGGGGGCGAAGCGATGAAAGATAATTCAAATAAACAGATGGAACCAGTCCGTATTTTGGAATCGGCAGAGGATATGGAATATCTTGCTCTCACTGTACAAAGAATATTGGGGGAGTCTTGCGCTGTAGTGCAGTCGTGGGAAGCTGAATCCATCAATCCAGGCCAGCTTAATTTCACCACATCGGGCATATATCGTATACATGGAGCGGCTGCGGCGGGTGAAGCACTGAGGCAGTGGTCTTTTATTCTAAAAATCATTAAACCAGATTCGTCGGAAAAAGAAGATGTATCATACCATAATTACTGGAAAAGGGAAGCGGAAATCTTCACTTCTGGAATACTTGATCATTTACCAAGGCGAGTTGTCGCACCCAATTGTTACGCGGTGCAGAACAGATTGAATAATACCATTGCACTGTGGATGGAAGACGTTGCCGGATATTCTGAACGCACTCATGTATGGCAATTGGATGACTGGAGTTGGGTCGCTGAATGTCTTGGTGAGTTTCATGGTGCTTACTTGACGGAAACGGAGCTGCCTCAACATGATTGGATTTGCCCGGCTTGGCTAAAGTCTTGGGTTAGAGGCTGTCGTCAGTATTCTCCTGAGATCATCGAGCCTTGCCTCGAAAGGTCTGGAGATGATCCTGCGAAGGGTAAAGAGAGATATCCTGAATTGGAAAGTAACATACATGATCAAGCTTATTTTATCTGGCGATGGTTTACGAAGTTCAGCAAGCAAATGGACGAGCTCTTGGTCTCACTGGAACGTCTGCCACGGGTGCTGTCACATCAGGATCTGGGACAAGGTAATATATTTTTGCCGGCAGAGCGTGATCATGAAACTCTTCTTACCCTCATTGATTGGCAATTCATGAGTATTTCTGGAATAGGAGAGGAATTGGGCAAGTTATATGGTGTCAACGCAAGTTTGGGTCACATAGCCGAAAAAGATGTTATATCAGCCAAAGAAAAATTGTTCGAGCGCTACATATACGGTCTTCGAACAGCGGGCTGGCCAGGAGATGAACGAATTGCAAGATATGGTTATTGTGTAGGAGTAGCTGCCCGGAGCATGTGGGAAGTGCCTCAGTGGTTGAAATGGGTGGAGGAATTAAGGAGTTCTTCTAACCAAAATCATGAGCTTTTCAGCAAAATAGCGGCTCGCACCCAGATCATCTCCATTCAAATGGACATGGCGGCAGAGGCTGCTGCACTTGCTAACACTATATTTGTGGCAGAGAAATAAATCGTATTAAGAAAAATTAAGAAACAGTCTTGCATACCCCCATGGGGTATGTTAATCTTATAACAGAACGAAAGAAGAGGGGTGTTCGCGATGGAACATCAGAGCCATCCCAAGGAACCTTTGGAGTCATCCGTAACAGATGTGAATGAAGTCTCACAGACCGATGATCAGCAAGCCAATTCATGTCATACGGCAGGCAGTGACGGGAAGCATGTGCGCAAGAGCCATCACTCTCAAGAGATGAAGGGTAATCTGATTTCTCGCTTGAACCGCGTTGAAGGACAGATCCGCGGGATCAAGGGATTGATCGAGAAGGACACCTATTGTGATGATGTGCTGACGCAGATCGCTGCGGCTCAGTCTGCTCTTAATTCAGTAGGCAAGCTTTTGCTGGAAGGTCACATGAAGAGTTGTATTGTTGAGCGCATTCAGGCCGGAGAGCATGAGGTTGTGGATGAATTATTGGTAACGGTAAGGAAGTTAATGAAGTAAAAATGAAGTAATTCATTTAATTGAAGTAATTATTCATATCATAAGGAGGAACTACCCATGTCAAATATTACGTTGAACGTTACAGGAATGTCTTGCAATCACTGTGTGAAATCGGTTGAAGAAGCCGTGAAGAATGCGGGAGCGAACGGTAAGGTTGATCTGGCAGCAGGAACTGTAGCAGTTGAATATGACGAGCAAAAAGTTAATGTGGATCAGATCAAGGCAGCCATTGAAGATCAAGGGTATGACGTAGTCTAATCATCGCAGGCTTAAACTGAACTTCCCTTTGCATGGAAAGGAATTCAACAGATCTTTTCCAATGAATGAGTTCATTGTTTAAGCCTGATTTTCGGTCTTTTATATACCCCTTGGGGGTATTAAATGAATGGAAGTATTCCATAAAGAAAGGAGCTAGCAACATGGATAAATCATCGGCAACGGAAAACGCAACAGCATCAGAACCCGTACCATCACCGGAAGCAGCGGGATTACAGACAACACTGCAAATTACAGGCATGACCTGTGCTGCCTGCTCTACCCGGATAGAAAAGGGTTTGTCCCGGATGGAAGGGGTAAATCAGGCGAATGTTAACCTCGCCATAGAACAAGCAACGGTATCCTATGATCCGAAGACGACAAACATCAATGCTTTGCGGGATAAGGTGGAGGCGCTTGGCTATGGTACAGTAACGGAATCCGTGGATCTGGACATTACAGGCATGACCTGTGCTGCTTGTTCTACCCGAATCGAAAAGGGTCTTTCCCGGTTGCCGGGTGTATCCCGTGCAAACGTGAATCTCGCGCTGGAAACGGGACATGTGGAATTCGCAGCGGGAGCATTGAAGGCATCCGATATTATGGCGAAAATCAAGCAGCTTGGTTATGGCGCGGAATTGCAGCAGACACAGGAAGATACCCAATCGGTGCGTGAGCGTGAATTACAGCGCAAAAAGTGGAAGTGGATGATCTCCGCCTTGTTATCTTTACCGCTGCTTTGGGCCATGGTGGGCCACTTCTCATTCACCTCGTGGATCTGGGTACCGGATCTGTTCATGAACCCATGGTTCCAACTGGTGTTGGCAGCGCCGGTACAGTTTGTCATCGGATGGCAATTTTATGTGGGGGCCTATAAAGCGCTGCGTAATGGCAGTGCCAATATGGATGTACTGGTTGCTTTGGGTACAAGTGCGGCTTTCTTCTACAGCCTTTATCTGACCCTGACCAGTGGCAATGCAGCTTCGACTATGATGGATCATGGTGGGACGGGAATGGCTGCAGCAGCCATGCCAACCGTGGAGCTTTATTATGAGACGAGTGCAGTTTTGATTACGCTGATCCTACTGGGAAAATGGTTAGAAGCCGTAGCTAAAGGGCGCTCGTCTCAAGCGATTAAGAGTCTCATTGAACTGGCTCCGCGTGAAGCAAGAGTGATTCGCGATGGACAGGAAGTTATTGTTCCGTCGGCGTATGTCGCGGTAGGTGATCTCGTTCTGGTCAAACCCGGAGACAGCATTCCTGTGGATGGTGTCGTGGAGGAGGGGCAGTCTTCCGTCGATGAATCCATGTTAAGTGGAGAGAGCCTGCCCGTGGATAAAAAACCAGGGGATACCGTTACTGGCGCTACGCTGAACAAAAATGGCGTATTAAGACTGCGTGCGACCCGCGTTGGTTCGGACACGGCCTTATCGCAGATCATTAAAGTGGTTGAACAAGCGCAAGGTTCCAAAGCCCCAATTCAGCGGATTGCAGACGTAATATCAGGTATCTTTGTTCCGATTGTTGTAGGCATCGCGGCAGTGACGTTCCTGATCTGGTATCTGTTCGCCAGTCCCGGCGACTTTGGTGGTTCGCTGGAGAAGGCGATTGCTGTACTGGTGATTGCCTGTCCTTGTGCGCTTGGCCTAGCAACGCCAACCTCCATTATGGCTGGATCAGGACGTGCGGCTGAATATGGCGTGTTGTTCAAAGGCGGAGAACATCTGGAATCGGCACAGCAGATCCAGACTGTTGTACTGGACAAAACAGGTACAGTTACCCAAGGGAAGCCCGTGCTTACGGATGTAGTGTCGGCTCCAGAATGGACGGAAGCAGAGCTGCTTCAACGTGTGGGAGCGGCAGAGCAGAGTTCAGAGCATCCTTTGGCTGAGGCGATTGTGGAAGGAATTCGAGGTAAAGGTCTGGAGCTGATCCAGCCAGAGCAGTTCGAGAACATACCGGGATATGGTGTGCGGGCCCGGGTTCAGGGACAAGAGATTCTGGTCGGGACACGCCGGCTGCTTATGGATGCGAAGGTGAGTGTTTCCGAAGACATCATGCAGCAGATGAACAACCTGGAAGAACAAGGACGCACGGCAATGCTGGTCGCCGTGGATGGTCAATGGGCTGGGATCGTTGCTGTGGCTGATACCATCAAGGAAACATCCCGTGAAGCGATTGGCAGATTACAGGCCATGGGAATCGATGTCATCATGATTACGGGAGACAATGAGCGAACCGCTCGTGCCGTGGCAGAACAGGCAGGAATCGGTAAAGTTTTGGCCGAGGTACTGCCTGAAGGCAAGGCGGCGGAAGTGAAAAAGCTTCAGGAGAGCGGCCTCAAGGTAGCGATGGTTGGAGATGGTATCAATGATGCTCCAGCTCTTGCTACAGCCGATATTGGCATGGCGATTGGAACCGGAACGGATGTAGCGATGGAAGCGGCGGATATTACGCTAATGCGCGGTGATCTGAACAGTATTGCGGATGCAATCGAGATGAGCCGGCGCACCATGGGTAATATCAAGCAGAATCTGTTCTGGGCACTTGGTTATAACGTGATTGGGATTCCAATTGCAGCAGTGGGCTTCCTGGCTCCTTGGTTGGCAGGTGCGGCCATGGCGTTCAGCTCTGTATCGGTTGTACTGAATTCGCTGCGTCTGCAACGAATGAAACTTAAAAGCAATGACTGATGTCCATTGAGGGACGTGATTCAACTTTTCATACGGAAGTAAGCATATTTTGCGGTCCGCTGCGGCGGGCCGTGTTTTTTTTGGTTGAGGAAAGGTGTTTGGAAAATGCCAAAGGAGTGGTCCTTTCCTTGTTAATTGAAGGTGAGTGTGTGAAGTGATGTCCTCTTATGAAATGAAATTCATTGTTTGCGAAACACATCTTCATCTTTCTGAACCTTTCAGAAATAGATTGACAATATAGACATATAGACTTAAAATTTAAAACGATCGTTTGATTTAAACAATCGTTTACATCAAATTCGAACTAATAAGTAATGGAGGACATCATTTATGTTGCAGGCTTTACGTATATTGTTGAAAAAACCGCCAGTAATTGTGGGGATCGTGACGGCACTTATGTTCCAAGTGATCTTCAGCGTGATCTGGATGACAGCATATTCCGGAGTGAATGACCGGATGAATGAATTGACGGTTGCCGTTGTCAATGAGGATGGAGAACAGTCCAAGGGGATCGCAGATCGCATGGCTGAGACACTTCCTTTTCATACCGTAACGAATCTGAGTGCTGCTGAAGCACTTGACCAGTTGAACCATCGCAAGATTCATATGGTGCTGAATATTCCAGCTGGCTTTAACGAGCTGATTCAGACAGCCGGTTCCACTGCCGAGATTAAGTACACCATTAACGAGGCGAACCCGGTTACGATTAAAAGCATGATGCAAGGCGTCTCGCAAAGCGTGACGAATACGATTAACAAGCAAGCAACAGCTCAAGGTGTGCAGGCTGTTCTTACGGCTTCCGGAGCTCCTGCAGATCAGGCAGCTGAAGCTGCTGCCAACCTGACTACCCGTGTGGAAGGTACAACCACTTCCATGAATCCGGTTAACGGCATGAATAACCAGATGGTTCCGATGATGATGGTACTGGCCTCTTATGTGGGAGCCATGATCATGGGTATGAACCTGCAGACAGCGATGGGCATGCTGTCCGCTACTTACTCCCGTTTAACTCTGTTTGGTGCAAGAATGATCATTAACATTGGGTCTGCCCTGATCGTATCTCTGCTCGGTTCTTCGTTGATCGTTGCACTGGGTGGACAGATCGAGCAAGGCTTTATCTCATTCTGGTTGTTCCAGGCATTGTTCCTCTGCACGTTCATGTTCTTCTCCCAGTTCTTCCTGATTTGTTTTGGACCGGCAGGAAGCCTGTTCAACATCATTTCACTGTCGCTGCAACTGGTATCTTCCGGTGCAATGGTGCCACGAGAATTGCTGAACAGTTTCTACAGTGGTATTGGTCAGTATCTGCCAGCCACATATGCCGTTCAAGGTATTCTGAGCGTTCAACTGGGCGGACCTGGAGTTCAATCCGCTGCTGGCTCGGTTGCCATTGTATTGCTCGTTGCTGTAGCTCTTTCTTTGATGGTGACGTTGTTGAAAAAACAACATATGCCAGCTGGGGCTCCAAGTCCAGCTCCACTGAACAGCTAATTTGCAGCAGATGTACGGGTCTTCATAGGAAATGACCAAGCCCCCCCCCGGTGATTTTTCGCCGGGGGGCTTGGTTTAATGGTAGGTTGAGGTTGGCCGGCTTTGGAGGATCAGGGCAGCACACCTTGCGCTTTGATGCACAAACTTTCATAATGAAACGATAGAGAAGTCTCGCTGCAGCCCGGTGAGCTGGAGCAAATGAATAGAACGGACAAGAGGAGCGGACGGAATGACGGAACCGGAATTGGATATAAAAACGAGGATTTTGCTTGCAGCCAAGAAGCTTTTTGCACAGCAGGGGTATGACGGGACAAGTGTTCGTCAAATCTGTGATGAGGCGGGTGCGAATGTATCACTGGTCTCGTATCATTTTGGCGGAAAAGAAAAGGTGTTCGAAGCCTTATTTGAGCACTTTTTTCCTGGTCATATGATGAACAAGTTGGCTGAAGAGTCCATGTCCTCCCCCGTGGAGGGTATCCGACGAATTATAGGTGAAGTTGTAAAGTTCACAATGACGGACCGGGAGATGAGCGATATTGTGCAGCTTGAAATTACGCTGCGTACCCACCGCACAGCTACCGTGTTTCGTTTTCTGGATCCCGCCTGGAGCAAAGTAAGGGAACTACTCCAAGAAGGCAAGGAGCAGGGCGTGTTTCAGATCGAGTCCGTATCTTATGCGATGCTTCACGTCATGGGTGTGGCTTTGGCGCACAAACGGGCCAAGAATTCACGGTTTAGCTTTGACTATCAGGATATGAACACAGATGAACTAGCCGAGCAGACCATTGAATTCGTACTACGAGGATTGGGAGTGAATAGCAATGAACGAAACCATTGAATTGATGATGAAGCACCGCTCTGTGCGTAAATTCAAGCCTGACCCTGTAAGTGAGGAGCAGCTGGCAGCAATCGTGGCGGCCGGGCAGATGGCTTCCTCTTCAAGTAGTGTTCAGGCCTATACTGTAATTGCTGTTACCGAACAGGAGCAGAAGGCCAAATTGGCTGAATTGGCAGGCAATCAATCTTATGTCAACGAATGCCCTGTGTTTCTCGTATGGTGTGCGGACCTTTATCGGCTGAGTGATGCTGCCAAGCGTCATTTGCCTGAAAAGGAATCCTATGAGGACTCCACAGAAAACTTTATGGTGGCAACAATCGATGTTGCACTCGCATCCCAGAATGCTGCGCTTGCAGCAGAGTCACTGGGTTTCGGGATTGTATATATTGGCGGGCTGCGTAACCGCATTGAGGAAGTTAGCGAAGTATTAGGCTTGCCAGACGGTGTCTATCCAGTCTATGGCATGTGCATTGGTGTTGCTGATCAGGAGACAGGTCTTCGTCCGCGTCTACCGCTCGATGCCGTCTTGCACCATGGCCGCTATAACGCCGAGCAGACCCTCAAAGGCGTCGAGAGTTATGATGAAACGACCGCTGCTTACATGAAGGAGCGCACTCAAGGGGAACGTTCTACACCATGGTCCGAATTGATGGCGAAGCGTCTTACCGAGCCGGTACGTTTACAGATGAAGCCGTTTCTCGAAGGCAAAGGATTCTTGAAACGTTAAGCGTAAATATCAAAGAAGTCAGTTTGGCAGATGCCAACTGACTTCTTTTTTTCATGCTGCCTATTTAGTTGAGGAACCAGCACAAGGCTGGGTGTCAATTCGCCTCTAAGGAAGACCATAGAAGCGTTTCGTATTCTGATAAAAGAGACGCGCAGCCCGCTCGGTTCCCATACCGGTCACTTCACTCCAAGCCTGAATGACCTGTCGGGTCATGGCAGGGTGAGTCATTCTTCCCTGAAAAGGTCCCTCGAAAGGCCAAGGCCCATCTGTCTCTGCCATAACCTGCTCGGAAGGATACTGGCGAGCTAGTTCACGAATTTCTTCTTCGTATATGATGTCAGGTGTGAACGAGACGAAGTATCCGTTATCAGCCATTCGCTGGACGGTCCGCTTGGAGCCTTTGAACCAGTGAAAATGAGCGCGTCGATGATGATATTGCTCCAGCAGATCACAGGCGATATCGGCATCCTCGTAGACAGCGTGCAGTACAATCGGTTTACCATGCCGTTTCGCCAGCTGGATGAATCGCTCCAACAGATCAATATAGCCGCTCTGATCAAAGTACTGTCCTGCCTGTTCGGCTTCCTGTCGGTTGTAATAAGGCAATCCAACTTCCCCAATCGCTGTGGCTTGTCCCACATGCTTTTCGATCCATTTGAAAAATAGATCCTGCTCTGCCAGGGACGGCAGGGGCTGCTCAGGATGGAACCCAAAGGCCGGATATACGGTACGAGGGTATTGTGAAGCTAGTTCCAAGTTGGTCTGGGCAGAAGCTAGATTCATGGAAACGGCGATGACGGCCTCAACCTGCTGCGATGGGAAGGAATGCAGCATCTCCCGTTGTTCTTCAGGTGTATATTTGTCCAGGTGAAGATGGGCATCGATCAAGGGTGCAAAAGCGGTTGATTGCATGGATGTGGACCCCTCCTTTTTGTCTTTTACCAATGATACGAAGAGCAGTTTGTCTTGGATCACCCAGTTTAGGAAAATAATAACTTAAAAACCCGCACTATTTAGATAGGCGGGTTTTCTGCTGTTCTTCTCTCATCCACTGGGAAATCTGCCGTTTCCGTTCAAGAAAAGCAGGTTCCTCCGTAATCGCTTCGCGACGTGGACGATCAAAGGGAACATCCACCTCGTGCAGTACAGCTGCAGGCCGATTCGATAAAACATAGATTCGGTCAGCAAGCAGCAATGCTTCCTCGATATTATGCGTAATAAACAGCACCGAGCGGCGGTTCTGTTCCCAGATATCGAGCAGCCAGCGCTGCATGTCGCTGCGGGTCAATGCATCCAGCGCACTGAAAGGCTCATCCAGCAGCATCAACTCCTGTGGACTGAGCAGGGCGCGCAGAAAGGCAACCCGCTGCTGCATGCCGCCCGATAACATATGCGGATAGGCACGTTCGAAGCCGGCCAGTCCGACACTGCCCAACCACTTCCGGGCATTGGCAAGCGCTTCGGGCCGTGGCGGTGTGTCCGCAGACACTTCGCCAGCAAGCAGCACATTGTCTTCAATGGTACGCCATGGGAAGAGGGCAGGCTGCTGTGGCATATAACTGATCTTGCCGCGCTGTCCGGTAACATCCTGACCGTTCATCAGGATCTGACCCTCCGATGGTTTCAGCAGACCGCCGATGATGTGAAACAGGGTGCTTTTGCCACAGCCGGATGGACCGACGATGGCTACGAATTCTCCTTGTTCCACGGTCAGGGACAGGCCGTCCAGAACGGGCAGTGTGCTGCGTCGTTCTCGGAACGAAGCATTCACGTTCAGCACTTCTAACGCTGGTGATGAATGATGTGCATTTAAGGTCAAGGCTCCATGTTCAGGAACTCTGCTACCCGTTAGAGTGGTTGCATCCTCATCCGGCGCAGCAGCTGTCCGCTCGTTATATTCGAGTGTCATCTCGTCATCACTTCCTAACCTGTATATGGTGCATATTTCAAAGTTATCGCTTTTGTGGCCGCCAGCGTACGAGCAGCTTCTCCAGTAGTGCAATGAGCAGGAAGAGCAGCAGACTTAGTGCCACAATAATCATGATTGCCACAAAAAGACGATCCGTCCGATAGGCTGATTTTTGCAGCATCATATAATAGCCGATGCCTTTGTCTGCACCAATCCATTCAGCAATGATGGCACCCATAACGCTGTACGTGGCGGCAATCTTGATCCCCGAGAACACGGAAGGCAACGCATGCGGCAATTCCAGTTTCCAGAAAATGTGGCCGCGTTTTGCACCAGCCATGCGCATATAGTTCATCATCGCTGCATCGGTGCGGGTCAACCCGTCCATGGCAGCTACAGCCACCGGGAAGAAGCAGACCAGGATGATGGTAATCAATTTGGGCAGCAGCCCAAATCCGAACCAGATCAGCAAGAGCGGAGCAAGCGCAATGGTCGGTATATTTTGACTAAGGATAAGTAATGGATAGAGTGCAGATTTCAAAAATGGAATCAAATGCAGCACCATCGCAATCAGTAATCCCACAAGTGTACCTGCTGCAAATCCGATCAAGGTCAGCTGGATGGTTGCCCATGCATGCATGCCAAGCCGCTCGGCCTGAGACGCTGCTTCATGGGCGATGTCCGAAGGCGCAGGTAGCATCCATTTCTCAATATGGAACAGGGAGACGGCTCCCTGCCATACCGCTATAAAGAGAATAACCGCCACAAAGGGCGGCCATACGCTTTTCCAATAGGCAGGCATTAGCGATATTTCTCCGTCAGGGTGTCCATGCTGAAGCCGCTTGGGCTATGGGCGATCTTGATCTGTGAGATAATGCTTGGGCTGCCGGCTTCCACAAGAACTTCATGCATTTTGCGGACAACCTCCAGCAGCTCGTCCAGTTCTCCCTCCATCGTGGTATCCAGTGGGTTAACCTGATATTTCAAGCCGGACTGCTGAATAACTTCAATGGCACGATCAACATAAGGATAGGAATTTTCGCCATTTGGTGTTTTGGGAATGACTTGAATGCTGAGTAGTGTACTTGCCATGAAAGATCACTTTTCCTTTCGGGTTAAATTGCATGAGTTAAACCAGCTTTACACTTGACCACTCCGATTGCAGTACCCTCTTCCGATCGCTGTTATCCCCGAATTTTTTTGATTTCATTTTCCGCAAGGGGAAAATCCGGGGATAAAGGCGACCACTTCGTTTCTTCAGATGGGTTCTGCACTCTTCGTTCTGGTGTAAAAAAAGTTAAACTTAAAAAAATTTTATTGGGGTAGAAATTCATTTGTATACGCTTTGGACACATCGACCTGCTCATCGAGCAGTTTTTTGCTAAACATCCAATCCGTGTAATTCTGCCATACTTCCTGCTTTTGCTCACCCCAGCGCGGCGCGTCATCCTGATATTTTGGACTCAGCCACTTTTGGCTTGCAAGTACAAGATCCTTGTCCAGATCCGGTACGGCCTTGATCAAAATGTTGGCAGCGTCTTCGGGATGTTCAATTGCATATTGATATCCTTCGGAAGTCGCTTTCAGGAACGCTTTAACCAGCTCGGGATCATTCTGAATCGTCTTTTCATTGGTAACGAGTACAGGTGTGTAGTAGTCCAGTGCCTCGGAATAATCCTTCACATACAGCATGTCGATCGGTTCGCCGCGCAGTTCGGCTTCAATACCCGTCCACGCGTAGAAAATCCACGCAAAGTCGATATCACGTTTCACAGCGGTGAAAAAGTCTGCATCGCCCATGCTGATATTTTTTACTTTGGATACATTGGCGCCTTCGCCTTCCATAATGGACTGCATCACAGCTTCTTCTACCGGGGAGCCCCATCCACCATAAGTTTTACCTTCAAAATCTTTGGGAGACTTGATGTTCCGATCCACCGGAGCGGCAAATCCGGACGTATTATGCTGAATGACTGCAGCGATGGACACGAGCGGTACGCCCTGTGTGCGGGCCTGGGTTACACTCTCCTGATAACTTACGCCAAAAGGCACTTCGTTCGAAGCCACCATCGTATCGGCGCCTCCGGCACCTGGCTGTACAATCTCTACATTTAAGCCTTCGGCTTTATAAAAACCTTGATCCACGGCCGCATACAAGCCGGTATGATTCGTATTTGGTGTCCAGTCCAGCACCACTTTAATGTCCTTGAGGGCTGCGTTGTCACCTTCACTGCTGTTTTTGGTGTTGCTGCTGCTGTTCTCTCCTGAAGGTGCAGCTTCTTTGCTGCCACATGCGGTAACAGCCACTAGTAGTACGCACAAGAGCAGTAGGCCCATCATTTTACGCCATCTCATCTTCTTTTCTCTCCTTCATGTTGTCCGGCCGGTGGCACGGGGTACTCCTTGGCTTCATATCCAAGCTTCTTGCATAAATCGACAGATTTATACCAGCTATGATCCGGATGACGTCACTTTTTTAGCTCTCTGGCTATCTAAAAGAACATTAAAAAAGCGCCCCGTTAATCCGGGACGCGTGCAGGCGTTAGAGATGTGGCACTCAGCAAAGAGGCTGGGCTGGGCCAATTCGATATACTCCGATTCCTACGCTGGCATGATCCAGATCAGGTTTAAGGGTCAGTATCTTGGTGGGATACACTCTCAGCCGGCCAATTCCGACTCCCCTGGGAAACTATGAAGTTACGGGCATTACTAGGTGTAATTATAGGATAGAGGCGGATGCATGTCCAGTCAGGAAATGGCTTAACGCTGGAAGAACTCAATCCATTCCTTCTCGGGTCCATAGATGAAGAAATAACGGTAACCGTTAGGCAGTGTAATCATCTCTCCATCAATAAATTCGGCTTCGGTTGCCTTAATGCGCTCATACTCGGATTCAAGGTCATCGACATGGATGGCAAAATGGTGCACCGTTCCTTCGGAAGGCAGCTTGTCGCTGTATCCCTGAATCAACTCAATCTCGGTCTCATCGCTTCCGTTGAAGCCGAGAAAGGCGAGCTGAATGACGCCGTTGGTATGGGTTACCCGGTCTTTTAATTCAAGACCAACAATCTCTGTGTAGAAACGCAGCGTGGTCTCCAGATCACGAACCGCAATGCCGACGTGGTCAATGCGCTTTTGAAAACTCATAATCAAAATCCTCCTTATATGTAGTGAATCTTTCTATTATTTTAGGGATATCATAGGGCTGTACTACGGGGTTGTCAAACAGGATTTTGATTTGGAAAAATTATAATTGTTCACATAATGTTCACTTATGTGGAGGGGTTCGTCATCTCTATAATTACGAAGGTAAACAGAGAGGATGAGAGAATTGCCAACAACGAAAAAAGAACAGATTGTTTTTGGAATGATGATGTGCACAGGGATGGTTATCGTCATGATGACCTTCAATTTATGGCACAATGGGTTATTGAACAAGATGCCCGCACTTGAAATACTGCTGCAGTTCATATTGTGCTTTATCATTGCGTTCCTGGTGGAGTCCTTCATTGTTGGACCTGTAGCGAGAAAAATTGTATTTTCCTTACCTTTTGACAAGTCCAACAAAATCTTGGGCGTGCTTGCTATGTCATTTTTCATGGTCATTGGGATGGTTCTGATCATGTCCTTGTACGGAATGATTTCCGCTTATCTTGCGAATCAGTTAAATGGAGCATCGGTACTAAGTACGTATCTTCATACGATTGCTCGTAATTTCAGCCTGGCGCTTCCTTACCAAATTATTATTCTGGGACCACTCGTTCGATATGTATTCGGTAAATTCATTAAGGATAAAGGGCGTGTGGTCCCTACAGCCTAAATAACGGGAGTCCCGATTCAGAGCACCTGAAAGTATTTCCTGGGCAATCTTGTGCAAATAAATAGATCGTATGATCACCTTCAATGAAAGGTGATCTGAGGCAAAGGTAGGACACTTTCTACCATGATTACAGCGCTAACGAATCGAGAACATCTTATTAGGCCGGTTTATAAGGAATGAAAAATCTAACGAATCTCAGCGGCGTTATTATGCTAAGAAACTGCAACGAGACCTTGATTTGGAGCTAATTATCTAGAATAACGTCTCTAGGATTCGTTAGATTTCAAACATGCAGAAATGGAGATGAATAGCGTGTAGCAGGTTCGTTAGAACAGAATAACGCTACAACAAAATGTCCACCACCAATTCATGGCGGTGGACATCTCAATCTCTATAATAGGTATTCTATTTCTGATTCTAATTCTCAGGTCTGCCTCGACACATAACTGTTAAGTCACTGTATCGACCACATGTTTGTTCTGCCATTGATAGGCGATCACGCTGATCATCAGCAGACCAACTGCAAAAATGGCAAGCATCCATGCGGACTGGTTAACCTCCAGATGGTCCAGACTCCAGCCTGTAACCAAAGGCAGAATGGCACCGCCAACACCACCTGATGCAATCAGGATACTCGGTGTCGATTCTTCGGTTCCAGGCATCATTTTGCTGGCGAAGACGAGGGCAATAGAGAACACGCCAGATAGTGCAAGTCCGAGCAATAAAATGATCAGAAATGCCGACCAAATCTGGTTGGTCAAAGGAAAGATCATCAGCAGTACAACTGCTGCAAGGCAGCTGTACAGAACGTATACGCGGTATTGGAATTTCTCCGCAATATATCCGGCAAACAGTCGTCCAACAGACATGGCGATCCAGAAGCAGGTAACACTAAGAGCGGCACCTGCTTCCTTCATGTTCATTTTCTCAATCAGAATGGCTGGCATGAAGTTGGCAAGGCTCATTTCAGTGCCGACATAGAGAAAGAAAAATAGAACAAATAAAGACAGAAGAGCCAAATTGCGGCCGTGATAGGTTGAACGAGTTGGTTTAATGTCTTCAAGATTCGATCCATGTGGCGATTCAGCAGCGTGAGTGTGTACAGGAGTCTGGCCTGAACTGCGACGACTCAGCTCGCTGTCCAGCTCACCAAATGAACTTTTGGCCCAGAAGATAAAAGTCATCGCTGCACAGACGGCAACCACGAGGAACGACATGCGCCAGTATCCGGCAGAAATCAGACCGCTGGCAATGAGCGGCATGACCATGGCGCCGATACCAAATAACACTTCAAGTCGGCTCATGGCAACCGCCGTATTATCTTTAATTGCAGCAATGATGATTGTACCGATGACAGCCTCAATCATGCCGAATCCGAATCCGGCTGCAGGTGCAATGACGAACATCCAGCCCCAAGGAGGAAGCAGCATATAGGATAACTCTGCAATGCAGAGCAGAGCCGCGGCAATTAATAGACCACCTCGTTTGCCAAAGCGATTATTCAACCACGGAGATAACAGTACACCACCCAAGAACCCGGCAAATTGGGCAAATATCAGTGTGCCTCCCTGACTGTAATCCTTTCCATAATGTTCAAGGGCAACGGGCAGAATGGAGCCGAGAACCACGTGGGCAAGCCCAATAAGGAAATAGGATAAGCATCCAATCCAAAGCAATTTTTTCATGAAGAAAAACTCCTTCTAAATATATGATGTATATGTAGTGAGTCCGCCATTCAGGAGCATTTCCCAAAAACAAACAATCTCTATCATAACAGGACATGTAAGGGGGTGCACGGATAACTTGCAATGGAGGCTAAAGTTCGTATATACTGAAACACAACAATTACAGATCGGACCATGCCGTTGAAGAGCATCCAACTCGGAGGCGTTTTCGCCAGGGGAGCGAACCAATCCCCAAGTTAACCGGAACCGCCCGTTATCGCGGACCAAGAGGCTGAATCAGAATATTCTGATTCGGCAAGTTGGGTGGCACCGCGAGCAGAGCGCTCCTCGTCCCAAGGGATGAGGGCGCTCTTTGTATTTTTACAGCCAAAGGAGACGGTGACCATGTTGGAAATGAAGTGGATTCGGGAGCATGCAGAAGAGGTGCAAGCTGCGGCAGACGGGAAGAGAATCAATATCAGTATTCGTGAATTGCTGGTACGGGACGAAGAGCGCAGAGCACTTTTGCTGGAAACGGAAGAAGGACGTAGAGTACGTAATTCGTTATCTGCGGATATCGGCAAGCTTATGCAAGCTGGTGAACGTGAACAGGCCGAAGGTTTAAGGGAACAGGTGAAACAGCTGAATGATCAGTTGGCGAATGTTGAAGCCAAGCTTGCCGTTGTGCAAGAGGAAGTGACAAGGCTGCAATGGTTGGTCCCCAATGTTGTATCGCCGGATACGCCGATGGGCGTTTCGGATGAGGATAATGTGGAGCTGAGACGTGTGGGTGAGCTGCCGGTATTCGATTATGATGCCAAAGATCACGTAGAACTCGGTGAACGGCATGATCTAATTGATCTCCCGCGTGGGGTGAAAATTGGTGGAACACGGAGCTATGTGCTCAAAGGAGCAGGGCTGCTCCTGCACCGGGCTGTACAGCAGCTTGCGCTTGATCTGCTGCTGAAGCATGGATTTACGCCAATGGAAGTTCCTTTGATGGTGAGGGAGAATACACTCTTGAACACGGGGTTCTTCCCCACAGGTCGGGATCAGGTCTATGAATTGCAAGGCGAGAACAAATGGCTGGTGGGAACATCGGAAGTGCCGCTGGTTTCGTACTATGCGGATGAGATTGTGGATGTGCAGGAGCCGATCAAGCTAGCTGCCGCATCGACCTGTTTCCGCAGTGAGGTCGGCTCAGGCGGGCGGGATGTGCGCGGATTGTATCGGGTGCATCAATTTGCCAAAGTGGAACAGGTCATTATCTGTGCACCGGATGCGAAAGAATCGGAGCGAATGCTGCAGGAAATTACGGGACACGCCGAGGAATTGCTGCAATTGCTGGAACTGCCTTATCGCGTGGTGGCAGTGTGTACAGGAGATATGTCGCAGAAAACGTACAAACAGTACGATATTGAAACCTGGATGCCAAGCCGGAATGCTTACGGGGAGACCCATTCGTCGTCGAATCTGCATGATTTCCAGGCTCGGCGTTCGAATATTCGTTGTCGCGATGCGCAAGGTAAGCTGGCATACTGCCATACGTTGAATAATACGGCTGTGGCTTCGCCGCGTATTCTGATTCCATTGCTGGAGAATCATCAGCAGGCGGATGGAAGCATTCGCATTCCAGCCGCGCTTCAGCCCTATATGGGCGGTGCTGAATTTTTGAGTTTGCCGCAGCAGGATGAAGAGAAGTAAAAGGTTGTCAGATAAAATAGGAAAGCAAACAGGAACTCCTTTATTGGGGTTCCTGTTGTTTAAACCTATGGAGTGTGACCCATTGGTATTCTTGTTTTGATCATCTTAAATTTGTTTCTGAATCATGTGTTGCAAGTCCTTCCACAACATAATATATTCATCTCCATCTCCATCTATTAAGATGTCGAATGTTCCTTATATCTAAAATTTTTCTCCGACATTATTCACTTTTATGTAATGGATTTCCGATATAATATAATAGAAGTAAAATAATGGATTATAGGAGATGGGCATTAAAATGAATCGAATAAAAAAAGCATTTCGGGGAGTGCTCGCGTTGCTCATTATTTGCACGGTGATGGCCCCTTCACTGGTTCAGGCTGCTACGGGTGACGTGACATCCATTGAGATTACCAACAGCAGTCCGCAGCAGATGAGTGTATCCCAGACAACTACGCTTCAAGTGATGGCGGTTATTGAAGGGTTTGATAATAAGCAGGATGTTACGGGAGGCGTCACATGGTCCACAAGCAACGATGCAGTAGTCACCATCGTAAAAGGCAAAGTGAAGGCTGTGGCAGCAGGAGAAGCGACAGTATATGCACAGGTAGATGGCGCCAAAGCGCAATTGCTGGTTAAGGTTCAGGATAAAATTAAAAGCATCAAAGCTTCGCCTAGTTCCTATAATTTTGTCAAAGGTAGTGAAAGTACGCTGCCCAAAGTAAGCATTGTGCGTGCAAACGGCAAGGAAGAAGACGTCACGTCCGAGATCGTCTGGACAGTATCGAGTGCTTCAGCTGTGCTGGACAATGGGAAAATTAAAGGAATTACGCCTGGCAGAGTGCTGTTACAAGGCAAGTATGGTTCAGAGACCGTAAAAGTTCCCGTAGCCATTACAGACGAGATTACCAAAATCGAAGTGACTCCTGCTGTCATGCAGCTGAATATTAAGAAATCGAAAGCCTTGAAGGTCATCGGTACATATGCCAATGGGAAAACAATTAATCTTTCGAAACAGGTGACGTGGACCTCTTCCAACAATAATGTAGCCATCGTCAAAAATGGTACAGTCAAAACACTGACGGAAGGGCAAGCCACCTTGACAGGGACTTATCAAAATCAGACAATAAAGGCAGAGGTTACCGTTGTTCCTTTGCTCAAGAAGCTGATTGCAGGCCAGAAAAAACTGGTGTTATCACCGCAGGCAAGTACAACACTGAGTGTGATGGCGCAGTACGATACGGGCAAAACCACGGTTGTAACGAGCAGTGCCGTGTGGAGCAGCACCAAACCAAGTGTGGCCACAGTAACGGGCGGCAAGATTGTAGCCGTAGGTAAAGGTAAAACCTCCATTACCGCCAAATGGGGCAACAAAAAAGTCACTATACCGGTAACCGTAAAATAAAGTTTCAACAATTGAAGTGAAGCATATCCAACGAAGCGATATCATCATCGTGAATTGAAACAGATGGGGCGTAGACATACGCCCCTTTTAAGTATATAAAATTCCAAAAAGCAATCATGTAGAGGAGGTCGTATCTGAATGACAGATCATCTGCAACCGGAAAATTGGCCTGCGTGGGCGACAGAAGCAGTAGAGATTGTAAAGGCCAATCCTATGTGGGACTCACAGGCTCAGGAAGAAATTCGACAGCTTGGAGAACGTTTACAGCAGCTCAATATTCATAGATTCGAACATATCGGAAGCACGTCCATTCCGGGATTGGCCGCCAAACCCATAATTGATCTAATGGGAGAAGTGAAGTCATGGGATGACATGGACTTGATTGCTGATCGGCTGAATCCGGTAGGCTGGAACTACGTTCCGCCTGAACTGGATGGTCGGGAATACAGACGTTTCTGGGTCAAGGTGAAAGAGGGCAAGAGGACTGTACATCTTCATCTGATGCGCCCAGGCGAGGAACGTTGGGATCGACAAATCCAGTTTCGGGATGTGTTGAGACAACGCCCGGATCTGGTAGAGGCATATGCGACCTTGAAAGCCAAGCTTGCTGATGCAAATAAGGACGACAGAGAAGCGTATACCGCTGCCAAAACGAATTTTATTTTAGAAGTGCTTGATGAAGACATTTAATTCATTGATGACTGTATTTCGCAAAGAGAGACTGATTTATTTCTTCGCAGTTATCTTAACCATGGCGGCAGGGTTGGCGTCCAGACACTTCGGTGAACTTTTACCGGATTTTGTGCATGAACATTTCGGTGATGCCTTGTGGGCAGCGATGATTTATTTCGGGGTACGCATGATTTGCATTCATCGCAGCAGAGAGTGGGCGATGATGGTGAGCCTGATTTTCAGCTGGGCCGTCGAATGTTCGCAACTGATTCAGACCCCGTGGCTGAACGAAGTGCGTTCAACGGTGTTGGGGGCACTTATTTTGGGACGTGGATTCCTGGTAATGGATCTGCTGAGGTATGTTGCTGGCATTCTGTTTGTGTATGGGATGGATCGTTATTTCCTGAGAAATAAGAAGGCTAGATGATGGGGAGTGGTTTAGGTGAATATTGAGAAACTTTTTACGGAATCACCCGAGTTTGAAACAGAGCGGTTAATACTGAGACGACTTACTCTGGAGGATGTTGACGATTACTTTATGTTTGCCTCCGATCCGAAAGTGAGTCGGCAAAGTTTGTGGAACTGCCATGAAACGCTGGATGACTCCGTTCAATATATTCAAAGAGCTTTGGACAATTATGATAAGAAAACGGTCTATATATGGGCCTTTATTCTGAAGGAAACGGGGAAGCTGATCGGGCGAGGTGGCATTTTTCATCTGAATGAATCCATGCAAAGTGCTGAACTGGGGTATGCGATTGCCAGCAGTTGTTGGGGCAAAGGCCTCGCAGCTGAAGCGATGCAGCCAATTGTTGCATACTGTTTTCATGAACTGGACTGCAATCGGCTGGAGGGGAAATGCAATGCAGGCAATATCGGCTCTGCACGTGTGATGGAGAAGCTGGGCCTGACTTATGAAGGTTTGCTGCGCAAACAGTTGAAGATCAAAGGTGTATTTACGGATCAAAAATTGTACTCCCGTATCCGGGATGATCTATAATACTTCCAATGACGTTCAGGATACATAGAAGAAATTGAAGGAGGCGCAGCGATGATCTACAGTATTATTTCCCGAGCCGTATGGGAGCAGGTATCCAAGCAGAGCGTGTATGCACCGGATAGCCTGGAGACGGATGGTTTCATTCATTGTTCCACCAAAGAACAGATTCCATGGGTAGCGGCTCAATTTTATCAAGGGCGTACGGATCTGGTATTAATCGAAATTGATGAAAAGGCATTGAAGCCCGAGTTGGTGTATGAGGACCTCTATGAGTTGAATGAACTATTTCCACATATTTATGGTGAGCTTAATCTGGATGCTGTACGAAAGGTCATTCCCTTTGAATCGAACGAGGACGGGACGTTTTCTTTTCCTGAATAAAGACACTTTGCGAAGGGTTGTGAACGCGTGGATATGAATCAGGTATTTCTGGATACAGCCGAGAAGCAATTTTTGTATTACAAGCAGCTTGGGGAGAAGGCCATGGAGCAACTGGAATCGGAGCAGCTGTTTCAATCCTGGAATGAAGATGCAAACAGCATCGCGGTTATTGTGAAGCATCTATGGGGCAACATGCTGTCCCGTTGGACGGATGTGCTGACAAGCGATGGAGAAAAGCCATGGCGTGAACGCGATGCGGAATTTGTGAATGATATTTCTACCCGCGAAGAGCTGGTTGCCAAATGGGAGGAAGGCTGGAACTGTTTGCTTGGGGCTATTCGTTCTTTTACACCGGAGCAGTTGTCTCATATCATATACATTCGCAATGAGGGACATACCGTCATGGAGGCCATCATTCGGCAGTTGGCGCATTATCCTTATCATGTGGGACAGATTATCTATGCAGCCAAAATACTCAAAGAAACCTCATGAGAGAGTCTTTCCATTCCGAGAAACGGTTCTGCTCAATATAATGGTGGCAAATTTGCCAAGCCAAAGGCCCGAAAACATTTTACAGATGATGAATTACGCATAGAAGAAGGTAAAGGTGATGAACAGCAATGACACAGATCGCATTGATTCGCCATGGAAGCACGGCGTGGAATAAAGAAAAACGTTCGCAGGGACAGACGGATAATCCGCTCGATCAGGAAGGGAGAGAACAGGCGTTATTGCTTGCTAAAAGACTGAGCGAGGAAACGTGGGATGCCATCTACGCAAGTGATCTGGAGCGTGCAAGTGAGACGGCTCGCATCATTGGCGACCGTTTGGGAATACAGGAGATTCATTTGGACCCGAGGTTGCGTGAAATGGGCGGTGGGCAGGTGGAGGGCACGACTGAAGCGGAACGTGTAGCCAAATGGGGAGCAGATTGGAGTGGTCTCGATTTAGGCCGTGAGCTTGCGGAGGCAGGTACGATTCGAGGCAGTGCTGCGATAGAAGATATTGTGCGCCATCATCCCCATGGAAGAGTGATCGTTGTCAGCCATGGCGCCATTCTCCGCAATACACTGCGAGGTCTGGTGCCTGAGCTTGATGTGAGCGCCAAACTGTCCAACACGTCGATCACTCGGATTTCTTGGGAAGCGGAGTCTTGGCAGTGTGAGCTATACAATTGCAGTATACATTTGGACTCCTCCAAGGAGCTGTGATAGACGGAAGACGCAGAGCCCTTCCTCGCTGTGCGTTCACTTATTTTGCAGGCTTTGGAGAAGAAAAGATAAAGGAATTATAAACTTGTGCACGAGGAGGGAGATGGCATGACTGAGCTGCCGTATTCATGGACTGAGGATGTGCTGTCTCCTCTGGGTGAGACAGGAGTTATGATCCGGTGTGGAGACACCATATCCGAATTGGTGCACCGGAGGGTAATGTCGGTATGTGCTTTGCTGGAAAAGAGCCAACTACCGGGTATCATGGAGTGGTTACCTTCATTTGCATCGGTCACCCTATTCTATGATCCGTTAATCTCCCCGTATCTCGAGGTATGTGAAATGCTGCTTCATGAGTTGAACAAGATGGAAGAGGTAACGCTGGGTCAACCCAGAACGATCATTATTCCCGTATGTTATGGTGGTGAATTCGGCCCTGACCTGGAATACGTCGCTGCTGAGCATGGGCTTACGCCAGATGAGGTCATAGCCATTCACACTTCGGGGGATTACCTGGTTCACATGATCGGATTCGCGCCGGGTTTTCCTTATCTGGGTGGATTGTCGGACAAGATCGCTACCCCCAGACGATCCACACCGCGGCTTCGGGTTGAAGCGGGAACGGTAGGCATTGGTGGCCAACAAACGGGAGTTTACCCGGTGATGACTCCCGGCGGATGGCAATGTATCGGTCGTACGCCGCTGGCGTTGTTTCGTCCAATGGAAGACCCGCCAAGTCTGCTCACAGCGGGTGATCGGGTTCGTTTTGCATCGATATCGCTGCAGGAGTATCTGGAACAGAAGGAGGGCGGACGATGAGTATTGGAGTCATTCGCCCAGGCCTGTTATCCACCGTTCAGGACGAAGGAAGGATGGGATTTCGCCGGTATGGAATTCATCCGGGCGGGGTTATGGATACCTTTGCAGCCAGAGCAGCCAATGTACTGGTTGGAAACTCTCGTGACGCGGCTGTGCTGGAGATGACGTTGACGGGACCGGAGCTGCATTTCCATGAAAGTCGGCTGATCTCTCTATGTGGTGCAGATCTAACGGCAACGGTGGATGCCCTTCCTGTTCCGCTGTGGCGTCCCGTTGTTGTGCTTGCAGGAAGTGTACTGAGATTTGGCCGATGCTGTTCCGGCTTGCGTGCCTATATGGCGATTGCCGGTGGAATCGCAGTACCTGAGATTATGGGCAGCTGCAGCACAGATCTCAAGACAGGTTTTGGAGGGTTTGAAGGACGTGCCCTGAAGGTGGGAGACAGGTTGTCTGCAGGAGAAGCTTCTTGGGAAGCGCAAGCGGCATTGCATGCGTTGAGCGTAAAAGCTGAGAAGAACAACCGGCGGATGGGTGCCCCTGCCTGGTATTTGTCCAGCAGGAAATGGCTTGCCTACCAGGCTGATCCTGTTATTCGTATCATGCCGGGCAAAGACAGTGCTGTGTTTGATGAAGATAGCCTGGAGCGATTCCACAAAGAAAGATATGTCATCTCTCCTCAATCGGATCGGATGGGGTATCGATTGGAGGGTGCAAAGCTGGAACTTCGTCAGCCGATGGATCGATTGTCTGAAGCGGTTACCTATGGCACGGTTCAGGTGCCGGCGGATGGTCAGCCCATCATATTGATGGCTGATCATCAGACCATAGGGGGCTATCCTGTGATTGCACAGGTGGCCCGAGTGGATTTGCCTGTACTGGCACAGGCGCGGCCGGGGGGTCGGGTTGCTTTTGAACGGATTACATATCAAGAAGCACAGCAACTTTTCCTGGAACAGGAGTTGGGGTGGCGGCTAACTGATCAGTTGATTCGCAGGAGATTGACACGAATGGGGGACCGTTAATGAACACGGTGGATATCAATTGTGACTTGGGTGAAAGTTACGGGGTGTATCAGATGGCGTCGGATGAGGCCATTCTGCCGTTGATTACTTCAGCCAACATCGCTTGTGGATTTCATGCGGGTGATCCGGCAACGATGCGGCAAACGGTGCAGCAAGCATTGGAGCACCAAGTCGCGATAGGTGCCCATCCCGGTCTGCCAGATTTGCAGGGGTTTGGCAGAAGACGGTTGGACATTACACCACGGGAAGCCTATGACATGGTTGTGTATCAAATGGGGGCGCTGGATGCTTTTGTCCGTTCATACGGGGGAAGTATGCATCATGTGAAGCCTCATGGAGCCTTGTATAACATGGCTGCTGAAGATGATCGACTCGCCGAGGGCATTGTAGAGGCCATTTATAAAGTACAACCGGAACTGTACCTCTATGGCCTGGCCGGAAGTGCGTTGATACAGGCAGCGGATCGCATTGGGCTGCGCAGCGTAAGTGAAGTTTTTGCGGATCGGACCTATGGACCTGACGGGACACTAACACCGCGCAGCCAGCCCGGGGCTGTCATTCAGCAGACGGAACAAGCTCTTGTTCAAGTGATGCGCATGGTTAAAGAGGGAAACGTTGTATCAACGGAAGGGACGCTCATACCCATTAAGGCAGAAACGCTCTGCATCCATGGCGACGGAGCGCATGCACTTGCTTTTGCCCAAGAGATCCGAGCATTGCTTGAATCTGAGGGAATTACCCTGTCTGCACCTGGAATTGCTAGATGATTGCTATAGTAACAGAGGGCCAGAGGTCGAACTAACGAACTTGTAAGGAGTGAAACTATAACATGAAACCGATACGTAATTCGGCAAAGGCCGTTATCGTACAGGATGGACGTCTGCTGGTGATCCGACTGCAAGATCAATATGGTGATGCTTATGTTTTCCCTGGCGGAGGACAGGAGAAAGGCGAAGAACTCAAGGATGCCGTTGCCCGTGAATGTCTGGAGGAGATTGGACAGGCGGTGACTGTAGGAGAATTGCTGAATATCCGGGAGTATATCGGAAAAAATCACGAATTTGCCGAGTGGGATGCCGATGTGCACCAGGTTGAATTTTATTTTGAATGCAGATTAATTGATCCGAAAGCTACAATCTTTGAAGGCACCAGCCCAGACGATCATCAGGTAGCTGTAGAATGGATTCCTCTCGAAGAGCTGTCCCAGGTTCGTTTATATCCGAAAACAATTGGTGAGTTGTTGCAGAAAAAGAATTCGTCACGCATTTACCTTGGGGATTTGAATTAAAACTATCACGTTTACGAAGGGGTTCATGGATTCACCATAGATGAGGTGGGTACACTATAAGTACAGGCTTATATATAAAACCTTAATATAAGCGGAACCGAGAGTTACACGGGAACGAAGTGGACAGAAGCCTAATTAAGCGAAGCATTCTATCTAAACTTTGGCCTAGCATTAATTGGAAAAACTGTGGAAGTAGTGGAGGGGACGGAATCGATTCTGAAGAAGCGGTAGCGTTCGCCTTTATCCCCGGATTTTATCCTATGAAATAGGATTTCAAAAAAAATCTGGGGATAACAGCGATCGAAAGAACGATCCGTACCCGTAACGGCTGCCCACGCAGGTTGTCTGTCAGTGGAGTGCTTCTGTGTAATGATAGTTAGTTCAGCTTATATACCCCCAAATCGAAAGGAGTACCTCCCATGAACCAGACTGAATTGGAACAAAACATTGTAAAAGCATTGGAAAACAACCCTTTTTGCAGTTTCTCCACGGTGGAGAACGGTAAACCAAAATCCCGCTATATGGCGCTTTTTAACGATGGAATGAACATTCATCTGGCAACAAACCGTCGCACGCACAAGGTAGATGAGCTGGAGAATAATCCAAACGTTAGCCTTTTGCTAGGTTATGAAGCGGGTGGCTCCAAGGAAGTGGTCGAGATTGAAGGAACGTGCGAAGTGACGAAAAATGAAGGTTTGCGCGAACAGGTATGGAATGATGAGCTAAAAGCCTGGTTTGACGGCCCGAACGATCCCAATTACGTCATTCTGGACATTACCCCACATCGAATTGAATACACTGGCAAAGATCATGAGCATCAGGTGTGGGAACAGTAGTTTCAGAGATTGAAAATTACCTTTTCAGAGTGGAAGGCATCGCCCCTACCATTCCGAAAAGACTTAGCCAACCGTGAACGCCAGAAGGCTTCACGGTTTTTTGATATGAACGAATCAGCTAATATGGATATAGATGTAAGCCGTATGTAATATACGTTTTTAACAGCCTATGTAAACTGTTTTCATCCAAAAACATGCAAAAAATGTCGAATTCACGCATGATATTGTAAACTGGGTCTGATATGTGCGGATAACGTAAAAAATAATGCTTTTCAATGGTTGAACATTGCGTTATGATTTGGAATGTAAACGATACGCACAGATATGAATAGATGTTCATGTGAGATAAACTAACCTGGAATTCTGAACCATACGCTCAGAAAATCAGTACGCACAACCCATGGGATCTCTCACATTTCTGCGCTTATTCGTTTGCTCATTAATGCATGATTCAATGTACATAACCGGGAGGGGTTATTTTGAGAAAGAGTAAAAAAGTATTATCAAGCCTGACTGCCGCTTTCGTTGCATTAAACGTGCTTGCGGTATTTCCGGTACCTGTATCGGCTGCGGACGCTACCAAGGTTAAATTGCGGATCATGGAAACAACGGACATTCACGACAACCTGATTAACTATGACTACTATTCCGACAAAGAGACAGATCAGTATGGTCTGGCGAAGACGGCTACGCTGATCAAAAAAGCCCGTGACGAAGCCAAAAACAGCCTGCTGTTCGACAACGGTGACCTGATTCAGGGGAACCCGCTTGGGGATTATGTAGCGAAAATTGATCCACTCAAAAAGGGTGAGACTCACCCTGTATATAAAGCGATGAACCTGCTCGATTACGATGCAGGAAACATCGGTAACCATGAGTTTAACTATGGTTTGGATTTCCTTGACATGACGCTGGAAGGTGCGAACTTCCCTTACATCAATGCCAACGTATATGTAGATGACGGTGACGACGATGAGACGAATGACAAGAACTACTTTACCCCGTATAAAATTCTAGACAAAAAAGTGACCGACGAGAGTGGCAAAGAGCACACCATCAAGGTGGGTGTCATCGGATTTGTACCACCACAAGTGATGCAGTGGGACAGCGCTAATCTGGAAGGCAAAGTCATTGCCAAAGACATTATCGCTACTGCGAAAAAATTCATTCCTAAAATGAAGGCTGAAGGTGCCGACATTATTGTGGCTATTCCTCACTCCGGTTTTGAAGATATCCCGCAAACGGATCTGATGGAAAACTCGGTATTGTATCTGAGCCAGGTTGAAGGCATTAATGCCATTCTGTTCGGACATGCCCACAAAGTATTCCCGAGCGCTGATTTTGCCGGTAAAAAAGGTGTAGATCTTGAAAAAGGTACAATTAATGGTGTTCCTTCCGTTGAACCAGGTTTCTGGGGTGACCACCTCGGTATTATCGATCTGGACCTTGAACTGGTAGACGGCAAATGGAAAGTGGCAGACTCCAAAGTGGAGGCACGCCCTATCTATGACACAGCCAACAAAAAAGCTCTGGTAGATGCTGATCAAGAGATCGTTGATGCAGTTCATGACGAACATGAAGGTACACTTGAATATGTGCGTGGCCCAGTTGGCGAAACGACAGCCCCAATCAACAGCTTCTTTGCACTGGTTCAGGATGATCCATCCATTCAGATCGTAACGAATGCACAGAAATGGTATGTTGAAAAACATATGCAAGGAACAGAATATGAAGATATTCCTGTATTGTCTGCAGGGGCTCCGTTCAAAGCAGGCGGACGTTCAGGTGCTTCATATTACACGAATATCCCTAAAGGCACCATTGCGATCAAAAACGTAGCTGACTTGTACGTGTATCCAAATACGGTACATGCCGTGTTGGTTAATGGCGCTGAGCTGAAAGAATGGCTGGAGTGGTCTGCAGGACAATTCAACCAGATTGACCCGGCTAAGGGCGGGCAGCAACAGTTGGTTAATATGGACTTCCCAACGTATAACTTTGATGTTATCGATGGTGTAACGTACCAAATTGATGTAACTCAACCAGCGAAATACGATGGCAAAGCAACGATTGTAAATGCATCCGCTAACCGGATTAAAAACCTGAGCTTCAATGGTAAACCGGTTGATCCGGCACAAAAATTCATCGTGGCAACGAATAACTACCGTGCTTCCTCGTCCAAACTGGCTAACCCGGACGGTAAACGTATCGTCTTGGCTGCACCGGATGAGAACCGTCAAGTGATCATTGATTACATCCGTGAGAACAAAACGATTAACCCGACAGCAGACGGCAACTGGTCACTTGCACCAATTAAGCCTTCTGCAGGTGTAACGGCAGCTGCACTCAACGATCTTGAAGTGGTGTTCGCATCTTCCCCGGATGCCAAAGCATTGGTTGAAGCGAACCCGGCGATGTCCTTCATTGGGACTAACAAAGACGGTTTTGCTGAGTATGGCTTGAAATTGACAGGAGAAGCAGCGACGACTCCAGAAACAGGTACGGAGCCTGCTCCGACGCCTACGAAGCCAGACCCGACTCCAACTAAACCTACGACCAAGCCACAGCCTGAGAAGCCGACAACTGGCAAAGTGGTATATGTGGTGAAAAAGGGAGATAATCTCTACCGCATTGGCTTGAAATACGGTGTGGACTGGCGCAAACTGGTTTCCGCAAACAAAATTACAAATGTGCACAATCTTAAAGTTGGACAGAAAATCGTAATTCCCGCTTCTTAAGATAAATAAGCGGAAAATGAAGACCGACAGTCATCAGACTGTCGGTTTTTTTCATGCTAAGTGCTACGAAATGCATCAGTAACCGTCGTGGTTGAAGTCATCAAAACAGTAGAGATTAATTTGAAGACCCATGCTATAATATTTACAAACTTTGGGTATATAACATTAAACATTAATTAGATAGAATCATAAACTGGCAAGGGGGTTCTACATGAATTGCAGCGGCTGCAGTCCAATTCATCCTATAGAGGATCAAGGTACCCTGTATATGCGTCCCATTTCCCCCGATTTGCTGGAAGCACTGCAAAGGCAGGGAAGACATGTTGAACATTCGGATGAACTCATCTGGATGCATTTTTTGAATCTTGAATCTGTACAGCGTTGTATTGAGGATATTCTCAGGATTGAATCAACACTGCCGGATAAGTTAACGGTTCAGGTCACTCCATTGTATGGCCAGGCAGATGCAAATGGTTGGATCAGTCTCTCCATGCAGGAAGCTCGCCTCAAACATGCTGATCTGGTTTCCATTATCCTAGAACATCAATTCAGCAGTTATATGCAGCCGATCGTAGATGCATCACAGCAGATTATCGGGTTTGAATTTTTACTTCGTCCTGCTGAACAGGGTAGACCCTTCAGTGTATATGAATTATTTGAAGTTGCACGTGACACGGGATTGCATTCTTTTCTGGATCGGACAGCACGTATTGCTGCCATCGAGACAAGCGCTGTTCTTTTGCCCCAGGGTGTCAAACGTTTCGTGAATTTCCTGCCTTCCTCTATCTATAACCCCGAATATTGCCTTACGCACACGTTTGAGACGATTGAGCGCCTTTCGCTAGACCCTAAAGATTTTGTGTTTGAAGTGGTGGAAACGGAACAGATTCAGCATATGTCCATCTTGCAGCATATTTTTAAAGTGTATCGTTCTCATGGAATGTCGGTTGCCTTGGATGATGTTGGGGCTGGATTCTCGACAATTGAAGTGATGAATCGGCTGGAGCCGGATTTTGTCAAAATAGATCGGAGTCTCATTGATCATTGTGATCATGATTTGAACAAACAGCAGCAAATTATTGATATTGTTGAGATGTCGCGTCGCTTCGGCGGGCGGGTACTTGCCGAGGGTATTGAACGAATTGAGGAATTTGAATTTTGTCGATCGGTGGGTATTGAGTTGGCACAAGGGTATTATTTTGGTAAGCCAACCGCATATCCGCCACAAGGTCCCTACGGAAGAACCTCTGCGTGAATGCAATATAATATAGTCGTACCACAAGTCACTTCGCATGATCGGAGTGGCTTGTTTGACATGCCATGAAAAAACTTTCCAATCAAATAAATACGCTCATCCAGCCGATATATAAGATAGGCCTATAGATTAGATCGGTGTCCAGGGCGATACCTTATTTAATCCGATTAGACAGGTCCTACATAAAAAGAAAAAAGGTCAGATTTATATTTGGAGGGGGAGAAGCAAGATGGGGAACATTCGGGGGAATGAGCAAGAAAAGGAAGCAACCAAGCCACCAAAGCCAAAAGATCATAAGCCAAAAAAGAAAAACAAAAAGAAAAAGGGCTTTGTCTGGAGCATAAGGAACAAATTATTGGTCTCTTTCCTGGCGGTTCTGCTCTTGCCGAGTCTTACGATTGGGATTGTTACGCTGCTTATCGCTGATCATACGGTGGAAGATCAGTTGATGGACAGTGCCACACAAAGTGTAGACACAACGAATTCAATCATTGGGACACATGTGGATGCGAAGATCCATGATGTCAATTATTTTGCCAGTTTGATTGTGAACGACATGATTAAAGGACAAAATGATAGCCCTGAGCTTGAGACGAAATTGAAACAGTATCTTGGACTGCATCCGGATGCTTTAAATATTTTTGTGGGAACCAAAGAGGGGGTCATGGTCCGCGGCAAGGAATCTGCGGGGAGCTCGCAAGGGTCCGCTTATGATCCCCGGGAACGAGAATGGTACAAGCTCGCAATGGAGAAGCCAGGTACTCCGGTAGTTTCACCTGTGTCCAAGAATACGGACGGAATTGCTGTTGTTTTTGTCTCCAAAACGCTTGATGATCAATCGGGTGTCGTTGGTTTGTCCATGGATCTGACAGAGCTGCAGGAACAGGCATCCATTAAGGTTGGCAAGGAAGGGTATATCATCATCATGGATGCGGACAAAAATTATATCGTATCTCCAGTCATGGAAGCCGGTACACAAGAACCGACAAACGTGCTGGGCCCAATGTATGGAAGCGAGGAAGGTGAGTTCAGCTATATCTATAATGATGTTCCAAAAACGATGGTTTTCTCTACTAATGAGGAAACCGGGTGGAAGATTGGCGGTACGATGTTCCAAAGTGAAGTATCCAATGCAAGTAAAGACATTCGGATGGCTACGCTTATCGTCATTCTGGCTGCCACGTTACTTACCTTGATCTTCATCATTTGGTTTACACGTTCGATGCTTCGTCCGATCAAACGTCTGCAGGAATCCGCCAGAGCAGTGAGCAAAGGTGATCTAACCGTGAAATTGGAAACAGGGCGTAAAGATGAGGTAGGCGACTTGGCGAAGTACTTCGAACGAATGGTCGACAATCTGCGCATGATGATTCTGGGTGTGCAGGAGACGGCAGAGCAGGTGTCAGCCTCCTCACAGGAATTGTCCGCCAGTGCGGATCAAACAACCAAAGCTATTGAGCATTCAACCATGTCAATTCAGGAACTTGCCGAGGGTGCTGAGCAGCAAGTGAAGAGTGTAACGGATGGATCAGGACAAATGAGCCAAATGGCGGAAGATGTGCGCATGATGTCTGAACGTGTGCAATCCATTACAACGAACATGCGCCATACATCCGGAGCGGCCTATTCAGGTAATGAGGCTGCAGGTCAGGCAGTAGAGCAGATGAATAGCATTCAGGAAACGGTGGAACAGCTGGCGACGGTGGTTCAGTCATTGAATACACGGTCCATTGAAATTGGCAGCATGGTAGATGTGATTGCTACAATCTCGAAACAGACCAATCTGCTCGCCTTGAATGCGTCCATTGAAGCAGCGAGAGCGGGTGACGCTGGCCGTGGCTTCGCAGTCGTAGCAGGAGAGGTGCGGAAGCTTGCGGAGGAATCGGGAAGCTCGGCAGCGCAGATTGGTGAACTCGTTCATAATATCCGTCAGGAGATGGATGCTGCCCTGAACGCTATGAATGCGGCTCAGACTCGGGTTGGAGAAGGGATTCAGGCTGTGAATACGTCCGGACAATCCTTTGCACAGATTCGGGAGGCTGTAGAGGATGCTGCTCATACGCTGGATGAATTGTCCGAAACGACGAAACAGCTGGAGAGTGGTGCTTCACACGTTGCCAGTGTCATGAACGATATTTCCATCGTAACCCAAGAATCTGCAGCAAATACGGAATCCGTCTCGGCATCTTCTCAGGAGCAGCTGGCATCTGTGGAGGAAATCGCTTCGTCCTCAGCACATCTAAACAGTATGGCGGAGCAATTGCAGGGATTGCTGGGTATGTTCAAGATGGGAGAGGATACACCGAAGGCTGGGAACAAGTCCTAAGTATTAGGCCCAAATAAAGATAGACATTTCTCCTGCTGCCATGTATAACTATATCGTCTGGTTTATCGGCAACCATTGCGGTGTAATCATATCTGGCAGGCCATTTTCATATCATGCTCCAAAACATGATGAATATATCGGCGCAGGAGGCTTTATGACATATGTAGCAATTCTGATTTTTGTACTGACCATCACATTGGTTATCTGGCAACCACGTGGATTAGGTATTGGTTGGTCCGCCATGGGCGGAGCTTTGCTGGCGTTGATGTGTGGTGTCGTCAGTCTGAGCGATGCCTCTGATGTAGCGTCCATCGTATGGAATGCAACGCTCGCTTTTGTCGGCATTATTATGATTTCATTAATACTTGATGAGACAGGTTTCTTCGAATGGGCCGCTCTTCATATGGCAAGGTTGGCAGGAGGAAATGGACGCAGGCTGTTTATCTATTCCATTTTGCTCGGGGCGGCGGTGTCGGCGCTCTTCGCCAATGATGGTGCAGCGCTCATTCTTACCCCGATTGTGCTCGCAATGGTACGTGCTTTGAAGTTCGATGAGCGCATGGTGCTTGCTTTTGTTATGGCTAGTGGATTTATCGCGGATACAACATCGTTGCCGCTGGTCGTCAGCAATCTGGTGAATATCGTATCTGCGGATTATTTTGGTGTTACATTTGTGGAGTATGCGGTGCGGATGGTTGTGCCGAATCTCTTCTCTATTGTAGCGAGTACAGCGATGTTGTTCTTGTTTTATCGCAAAAGTATCCCACTTCGCTATGATATCTCAGCAGCGCGTGATCCAAAGGAAGCCATTCGTGATCCGCGGATGTTTCGCATCGCCTGGTTCATGCTGGTGCTGCTGCTCGTAGCCTATGCTTCGAGTGAGTTTCTGCCGATTCCAGTATCGGTTATCGTTGGTGCCGTAGCTTTTTTGTTCGCTATATTGGCAAGAAAGAGCGAAGCTGTGGACCTGAAACGCGTGATCAAGGAAGCCCCATGGTCCATTGTCGTGTTCTCGGTGGGCATGTACATCGTTGTGTATGGACTGCGTAATGCCGGCTTAACCGATTACTTAAGCCGCTGGCTTGATGCCATCGCAGATCACGGTCTGTTGGCTGCGTCCGTCGGGATGGGCATGATCGCAGCGGTTCTATCATCTGTAATGAACAATTTGCCCACCGTGTTAATTAACGCACTAGCCATTCAGGGTGCACACACCGAAGGCATTGTGCGTGAGGCGCTGATCTATGCCAATGTTATTGGTTCAGATCTGGGTCCCAAAATGACGCCAATCGGCTCACTTGCCACATTACTGTGGCTGCATGTGCTGTCCCGTAAAGGTGTGAAGATTACATGGGGATATTATTTCAAGGCAGGCATCATCTTAACCATTCCCACACTCTTAATTACCTTGGCCGGATTAGCGTTATGGCTATGGATTCTGGGTTAGTAAAATTGTTTTTAAAAAACCAACCTTTTTAGAAGGTTGGTTTTTTTGTGTTCTGTTTTCCTTCCCAAAAGATTCCTTAATAGAATGCTAATTTAGAAATTTACAAAGAGGGTATCATAAACAAATACACGATCACTTCCTAACTATTAGGAAAGAGTATAGGCTTGGTGGATATAAAGCGCTTGCATTACTATGAGTGTAAGGAGGAAGCCAAATGAGAAAACGTTACATTAAGCTATTAGAGCATTTAAAACAATCTGAGCATGATTTTGTGAGTGGAAGCGAATTAGCTAATCTATTTGATGTAACGACTAGAACGATTCGCAATGACATCAAAGAAATGAATGAAAATTATTTAGATAAAGCAATGATCATTGGCAATACTCGCAAAGGATACAAGTTAGTCGGGGATTTATCCAGCCTGCATAAAAATGAAGATGATGACGAAGAAAGAGCATTTCATATTATCAAAGCACTGTTATCGCAGACTGATTTTATTACGTATGAAGACCTTGCTAGAACGCTTTATTTTTCGACTCAAACAATCCGTAAAGACGTGCAAAAATTATTACAAACGATTCAAGCAGAAAAGCAGAACATCGAGATTGAAGCGATTATTTTCCAAGGCATCCGGCTTAAAGGAAGCGAAGTCGAGAAACGGATTTTGCTCAAAAAACTAGTCACTACCGATTGTCTCAAACACATGCCGATGGACGAGGCGCTGCAATACTATTTTGGCGATTGGTTCAATGGACCTTCTATTCATTTTATCTACGCTTGTATTGAAGAAGAGGTTGCCAAGTATAATTTACTGCTAAGTTTTCAAGAATTATTCTCGATCTGTGTGAATGTGTTAATCAGTCTTAAAAGAGTAAGTCTTGCACAAAAAATAACTGAACAAGATATGAGGCTGGATCATACAAGTTTTGAAGAATTAAAGATAGCCCAATCTATTCTGATCCGTCTGGCTCAAGAAATGGATGTTCCTTTTGATGAATATGAGTATCAGTATTTAGGCTACCTGCTTATCGCATTGCAGATCTTACCTAAGAAAAATGAAGAAATTGGACATGAACACGGTAATGAAATTGAGCAGAAAATCAAATTAGTGATCCAAAAAGTTGGAGAGCAATACGGATTTATCAGCCACAAAAACGAAGAGTTATTTGATCGATTATTAGCGCATATTACCAAATTATTATACCCATTAAAGTATTATTTCCCTGTCGAAAATCCTTTTATTGCTCAAATAAAATCAGAATACACCAATGCTTATAATGTCGCGGTTGTGTTGGCAAAAGAATTGCAATTTTGCCTAAATATCAAAATACCTGAAAATGAAATCGGTTACTTGACGCTACACATTATGGGCATTATTGAGAACTCCCAAGATAATAGAAAACGTATTGCAATTATTTATGGCAAAAATCTATTAGTCGGCAAGCTGTTGGAGCGTAAGATTAATCTTTATTTTCCGAATATTAAAATCGATAGTCTACTAGCTAATCATGAAATACATCTTCTTCCCGAAGGAATCGAAACGATTATTGCAACGAGCGATATTGCGGAGCTACAACAGTTCAATGTACAAAATATCATTCTGGTAAGCGAAATGATTACCAGCGATGATATGAAGAATATTTCGATTCAGTTAAATCGTGGACTACTCAAATATTATTTATCACCAGATGATGTTTTTTTCTTAGACGAGGACAATCCAATCGATTTGTTAAAAACCCTTACAGAACTTGGCGATATTCAACATTTATATACCAGTATTCTGGAACGAGAAAAAATGTCCAGTACAAATATCGGTAATTTAGTTGCTATGCCCCATCCATTTGATTGTGGAGATAACAAAAAATTACGAGTACTGGTCGCAATCAATAAGCAAAAAATACTGTGGGGCAATCAGATGGCCCAGATTATTTTCCTGTTTATTCCGCCGAAAAATCAAAAGGTGAATAACACCAAATTCTTCGAAGAAATTTACGATGTGTTCAAGCAAACCAATATGACAGAAAAATTGCTCAATATAACAAATTACGATGAATTTTTGGAAGTATGGTCTTCCAAGTAAAATTTAGGAGGAATCAAAATGTTAATCAATATGAAAGATTTACTTAAAGTAGCGTATGAGAATAAATTTGCAGTCGGATCATTTAATGTGGCAAATAGTGAATTTGTGAAAGTAGTGATCAATGCAGCAGAAGAGCAAAATTCTCCAGCGATTATGCAAATTCACCCGAATGAAATCGATCTAGTTACTGACGGATTTGTAGCTTATGTACGCGAAGCGGCATCCAAGTCTAAAGTTCCTTTTGTCATTCATCTGGATCATGGAGCCAGTATCAAAGATATTACGCGCTCGATTCGTAACGGCTATACCTCGGTCATGATGGATGCATCGCACTTACCTTTTGAGGAAAATATTGCGGCTACCAAAGAAGCGGTTGAACTGGCTCATCTGGTCAATGTATCTGTAGAAGGGGAACTTGGTACGATCGGGAGTAATGAAGGTAGTTCAGAAGGTGGAGCCGACGAGATTTTGTATACGAATCCAGAAGAAGCCGCGATTTTTGTAGAACAAACAGGTATCGATACACTTGCTGTCGCTGTAGGTACTTCACATGGTATTTATCCTCAATCCAAAGATCATTCGATCAAGATCGACCGTTTGAAACAAATTCATGAAAAGGTAAAAATTCCGTTAGTGCTACATGGTGGATCAGATAATCCAGATGAAGAGATTAGAGAAGCAGTGAAGCATGGGATAGCGAAGATCAATTTATCAACCGATATGAAGCGAGCATTCTACAACCAATTAAGAGCGACACTCGATGCGAATCCGAATGCATATGAACCAGATCAATTGATGCCCGAAGCGACCAAAGCGGCAACAGAACTGGTGAAGAAAAAAATGGATTTGTTCGGTTCTACAGGTAAAGCATCCCTTTATAAACTGGGAGAAATTTAAGAGGAGAGATCCATCATGAAGATTTCTAATGTCTTAAAACCAGAAAATATCATATTAGATGTCACCGCTACAACCAAAGCCGAATTAATAGATGAATTGTCGCAAAAGTTAAACGATAACGGATATTTAAGCGATATCGAGCAATTTAAAAAGGATATCTGGGCACGTGAAGAACAGGTTCCTACAGAAGTGGGGTTCGGAATAGCCATTCCGCATGCCAAGTCTACTGGAGTACAGTCACCTGCCATTATTATGGGCAGATCATTAAGCGGTATAGAATATAGTATCGAATCATGTAATTTATTTTTTATGATTGCAGTGGATCAAGACTCTTCATCAGAGCATTTGCGGACATTATCCAAAATTTCGACCTTTTTGATGGATGAACTATTTAGAGCGAAGCTTATTCTTGCTCGAGATCAAGAAGAGATTGTCCGCTTATTTGAACAGGCAGAAGAGCAAGATGCGCAGGCGCTTCATCGTCCCAAAAAGTATGCTGGCAAAAAAGTGGTTGGAGTAACAGGCTGTCCTACAGGAATCGCTCATACGTTTATGGCAGCGGAAGCATTAAAAAATGCGGCCGAGGAACTCGGTGTACACATTAAAGTGCAAACCAATGGATCAACAGGTGTTGGAAATCAATTGACTCCTGAAGATATTGCTGAAGCTGATGGGATTATTGTAGCGGCAGATGTCAAAGTCGATATGGATGTTTTTGGCGATCGTCCAGTGATCAAAACATCTGTCAAAAATGGAGTTCATCATGCACAAGAGTTAATTGAAGATGCGATTGCTGGAAAAGGTGTCGTTTTGAATCAAGGCAATAGTAATCTTAAAGAAGCAAAAGAAAAAACACGCTTAAAGCAGCCTAAAATATACAGCCATATTATGAATGGTGTATCATTTATGATTCCCTTTGTTGTCGCAGGCGGTATATTGATTGCGCTTTCGTTTATGTTTGGTATTCATGCGGCTGATCCAACTAGCCCAGACTATAATGCTTTCGCCGCTTTTTTAAGTACAGCAGGGGGTAGTGCTGCTTTTGCATTGATGGTTCCTGTATTAGCAGGGTATATTGCGTATAGTATTGCTGACCGTCCAGGTTTGGCTCCTGGTATGATTGGTGGGATGCTGGCAACTATTGGAGGTTCAGGATTTTTGGGAGGTATGCTAGCTGGATTTATCGCCGGTTATACGATCCTAGCTCTGAAAAAATTAGTCAAAGGCATACCCGACTCACTGCAAAGCCTGTCACCTGTGCTGATCTTGCCATTAGTAGGTTCATTTATAACCGCCTTGATTATGTACTTTGTCATCAACAGTCCGATGGCTTGGATCAATGAGTCGTTACAAGGTTGGTTAAATGGCTTAACAGGCTCGAATGCTATTTTATTAGGAGCTCTTCTGGCAGGAATGATGGCATCTGATATGGGAGGGCCGATTAACAAAACAGCGTCTGCATTTGGACTGGCGATGTTCGCCAATCAAATCTTTGAACCTTCTGCTGCTCTGATGGTTGGAGGTATGGTTCCACCACTGGGGATTGCATTAGCCACAACATTATTCAAAAATAAATTTTCAATCGAAGAACGTAATGCAGGCAAAGCAGCTTATGTTATGGGTGCATCATTTATTACAGAAGCCGCGATTCCGTTTGCCGCAAATGATCCATTGCGAGTTATTCCATCCAATATTGTAGGTGCAGCGATTGGTGGAGGAATGTGCATGGCTCTAGGTATTTCGTTACAGGCTCCTCACGGTGGGATCTTTGTTATTCCAATTGCGGCAAGTAATCCATTACTGTATATTGTCTGTATTTTAGTAGGTTCCATCGTTACAGCTTGTATGATTGGATTGTTAAAGAAACCTATATATCAACCACAGAGTAATACAAGCGAGCCCTCAGAAAAGAAAGCCGTAACCACTATGAAATCTGCATAACTTCTCTAACCAGCTGGTGCCATGCACTGGCTGTGAGGCAGTTTTTTGTTTGTTCTATATATCAGATTGATTCAATATCTACATTAAGTATTTGCACAAGGGGCTGTCTCAAAAGGAATTCCGCCTCGCTCCAAGCGCTAACGAACCTACCGCACCTTAAAAGGCAGATCATCAACGGTTGCAAGATTTAACGAACCTCAGTAACGCTTTTTCGTCATAAAAGGGCTTCAAAACCTAAAAAATCAAGTGAATCGACGAAATAACGTCTCTGTAATTCGTTAGATCTCAGATCTGGGCAAATGGGAGCGAATAGCGTGTGTCAGGTTCATTAAAACAAAATAACACTAAAAGAGGATGCCCCCGTCATATTCATGACTTATGGGACATCCTCTTTTTTGCTTTCTTCCAGGCTGAGGACTGAAATGCTTGGGAACCTCTTAGCGCTGACACAGCGCAGTAAAGGAGGGAAGGGGGCGGAATCGATTCTGTAGAAGCGAAGCGGTCGCCTTTGTCTCCGGATTTTAACATTTAGAAAATAAATTCATAAGAAATTTGGAGACAACAGCGATCAGAAGAACGATCCGTAACCGGAATGCCTTGCACGGAGTAGCCTTTTCCTGCCCCCTCCCCGGCTGGGGATTCATTTTTGGGAACGAATCTCTTAGCGCTGAATCTAGCGGAGGGAACGGAACGATTGTGGAGAAGCGAAGCGTTCGCCTTTATCCCCGGATATGTTCCTCTTAAAACATAGAATCAAATATATCCGGGGATAACAGCGATTGAAACAACGTCCGTTCCCGAAGCGGCCAACCAGCGCACAAAAGTAGCTTCCCCATTTTTTATCCCCAGCCCACATTTTTAACATTGCGTTTACAAAACATTGATTTTGAGATGACATAACGAAACTACAATAAATAAAGAGTTGATGGTGAACAAAAATAAAAGCAAATCACCGTCACTAAATTGGGGGAGGAAAACAAAACATGTTTAAAAAGTTGCCGTTCATTTTGATGACCTTAACGTTCGTACTGGTACTCGCAGCATGTGGATCGAAAAATGACGCTGGTACAGAGGGTGCCACAAGCAATGGATCAGGAGAAACTGCTACTGAACTTAGCGGAAACATTCTGGCTGTTGGATCAACAGCACTGCAACCTCTGGTAGAGCAAGCTGGACAAAAATTTATGGCAGTTGATGAATATAAGAACGTAACGGTACAAGTGCAAGGCGGCGGTAGTGGTACTGGTTTGACACAAGTATCTGACGGACAAGCTACAATCGGTAACTCTGACGTATTCGCAGAAGAGAAAATCGATGACGCAGCAAAAGTAAGCGAACTGAAAGATCACCAAGTAGCAGTTGTAGCCATCGCACCAGTAAGCAACAAAGATGCAGGTGTACAAGATTTGACGAAGCAGCAACTGATCGATATCTTCTCTGGTAAAATCACAAACTGGAAAGATGTTGGCGGAGCGGATCAAGCGATCGTTATCGTAAACCGTCCTAGCAGCTCCGGTACTCGTGCAACATTTGAGAACTTTGCACTGGGAACAAAAGTAGAAGATATTCAAGGTTCGATTCAGGAAGATTCCTCCGGTACAGTTAAGAAACTCGTAGCTGAAACGCCGGGCGCAATTGGTTACCTGGCTCTGTCCTACCTGGATGACAGCCTGCAAGTTTTGAAATACGAAGGTGTAGAAGCAACGGTTGAGAACGTGGAAGCAGGAACTTATCCGGTATGGGCTTACGAGCACATGTACACCAAAGGTGACCCGGATGCAGCAACAAAAGCATTCCTCGACTACATCCTAAGTGACGAAATTCAACAAAACGACGTGACGGAGCTTGGTTACATCCCGGTATCCGGCATGAAAGTAAAACGTGACGCAGCAGGCACTGTGACTCAATAATCTTTGAACTTGCGCATACAGCGAGAGAGGCGGACCCAGGTCCTGCCTCTTTGCGCGGTTTGCTCTGGATTAATCCCATATTTTGCATGAATTCTACTATAGAAGGATGGTTGTTATGGAACAGACCGAAGGGGGAACGGTAATGAACAACAAGTTGAAACCGCGCCGGCCCTTAAGAGAGAAGCATTATTGGGAAGAGTGGACGGGACGGATCTATACGTCGATTTGTGTCGTTTTCCTGATCGTTGTCATGTTTTCCATCGTTTATTTTGTAGCGTCCAAAGGATTGTCGACCTTTTTCCAGAATGGCGTAAGTTTACGCGAATTTTTATCCGGAAAAACGTGGAACCCAACGGGGGAACCCGCTGCCTACGGAGCGTTGCCGTTCATTACTGGTTCATTCATAACAACATTGCTTGCAGCTCTGATTGCAAGTCCGCTTAGCTTGTGTGCAGCACTCTTCATGACCGAGATTGTACCAGGTAAAGGTAAAAAGATATTGCAACCTGCGATTGAGCTGCTGTCCGGTATTCCTTCCGTTGTATACGGGTTTATCGGTCTCAGTGTGATCGTTCCTTTATTGCGCAGCATGTTTGGCGGAGCCGGCGTCGGGATTGCAGCCGGATGTTTGGTTCTGTCTGTTATGATTTTGCCTACCGTAACAAGTATTATGGCAGATGCACTGTCTGCGCTGCCCAAAGGTCTGCGTGAATCGTCCTACGCATTGGGGGCAACTCGCTGGCAAACGATCTATCGTGTCATTATCCCGACGGTTCTTCCAGCTTTGCTGACAGGGATTGTACTTGGTATGGCTCGTGCATTTGGTGAAGCTCTTGCCGTACAGATGGTTATCGGTAATGCACCGCATGTACCGACATCCCTGCTCGAATCGGCTTCAACATTAACGAGTGTAATCACCCTGAGTATGGGTAACACTACCATGGGATCTGTTCATAATAATGCACTGTGGAGTATGGCGCTTGTCCTGCTGGTGATGACCTTTGTCTTCGTCATTCTGGTTCGCCTGCTTGAAAGGAGGAACCGGGCATGAAAATGAAGGCTAAAACGGTAGATAAAGTTGCCACATCCATTATCGTTGTTCTCGCCCTGTTCATTGTTGTTCTCTTGCTCGGTTTGCTTGGCTTCATTCTGGTACGCGGGATTGGCCAGATTAACTGGCACTTCCTGACCAGTGCACCACAGCTGCTCAAAGGTGGAGGCGGGATTGGCCCGCAATTATTCAACTCGATCTTCCTGCTTGTTCTGACCTTGATCATTACTATTCCGCTTGGATGGGGCGGCGGTATTTATATGGCCGAGTACGCCAAGCCAGGCCGAATTACAAGTTTTATTCGACTGGTTGTTGAGGTGTTATCCTCGTTCCCGTCTATCGTTATTGGTTTGTTCGGACTTTTGTTAATTGTTAATACATTTGGCCTCGGGTTCTCCCTGTTATCGGGTGCGATGGCCTTAGCCATATTCAATCTTCCGCTGATGGTGCGGACAACGGAGCAAGCGTTCCGGGCCGTTCCGAAAGAGCAGAAGGAAGCAGGTCTTGCACTGGGATTGTCCAAATGGAAAATTATCACCTCCATTCTGCTGCCTGTGGCATTGCCAAGCTTAATCACGGGTACGATCCTGGCATCGGGCCGGATCTTCGGTGAAGCAGCAGCCCTGATGTTCACGGCGGGTATGAGTAGTCCACCGCTGGACTTCACGGACTGGAATCCAACGAGTCCAAGATCGCCGATCAATCCATTGCGTCCGGCAGAGACCCTGGCCGTGCACATCTGGAAAGTAAACAGCGAAGGCATTGGCCCGGATTCCAAAGAAGTAGCAGCTGGTGCTTCAGCCGTGCTTGTAATTCTCGTACTGGCGTTCAATCTGAGTGCACGCTGGATCGGTCGGGTGGTTTACCGCCGCATGACAGCTTCGAAATAAGGAGGAACCAACATGGCCATACCTTTTGGTACGGAACAGTTAAGCATATATTATGGGCATTTTCAGGCCGTTAAACAGATCAGCCTGACGTTTCCCGAAGCCAGTGTAACGGCACTCATTGGACCATCCGGCTGTGGTAAATCCACGTTCCTGCGGTCGCTTAACCGGATGAACGACGAGATTGCCGGTTCCCGCACGGAGGGACATATCTGGATGGACGGCAATGACCTGAATGAGCCGGGCACAGACGTAATCAAGCTTCGCCAGAAGATTGGCATGGTATGGCAGAAGCCAAATCCTTTCCACAAGTCGATTTACAATAATATCGCGTTTGGCCCCCGCTACCGCGGTATCAAGAGCAAGAAGGCACTGGATGAAATTGTGGAAAAAAGCTTGCGTCGCGCTGCGCTCTGGGACGAAGTGAAGGACAGACTTAATGAGTCTGCCCTGGCTCTTTCGGGTGGACAACAGCAGCGGCTATGTATCGCCCGCGCCCTGTCGGTTGATCCGCAGATTCTGCTGCTCGATGAGCCGGCATCTGCGCTTGACCCGGTATCAACGGGTAAGGTGGAGGAGTTGATCTCGGAGCTCAAAAAGGAGCTGCGGATCGTGATTGTTACTCATAATATGCAGCAAGCGGCACGCATCTCGGATTATACGGCTTATTTTTATCTGGGAAGCATGGTTGAGCATGGGGATACGGAGCATATTTTCACCAACCCGGACAACCGTCTGACTCAGGAATATATTATGGGACGTTTCGGTTAATTTTAAAGAGTTAGAAGGAAGCATAACATCCGGGCGAGGTTGTTCGGGGGTTATGCTTTTTTATATCACCAACGGTGGGATAGTTTGCCATAATTTAAATAATCATGCTACGATATTCTTAAACACTGCCATCTTTCATTGGACAAGAGAAGGAGATGTGGATCATAACTACGCATAAGATATCGCATGACACTATGGCAACTGAAATTATCTCGCATTATTCCATAGTAAAGCCTTCGGTTTCCTTTATCCGACATAATGAAAACCTAACGTATCAGGTGGTTGATGAATCAACCGGACAGAAGTACCTGTTGCGTATACATAAAGCTGCTTTTGCAAGCATGACTGGCATCCAGCATACACGACCTGCACTTGAAGCAGAGATGAATTTACTTCATGAATTACGAGCTACCAGTCCATTGCGGGTGCAGACACCAGTACGCAATACATCGGAAGAGTGGGTCTCCGTCTTGTTGGACGAGACCGGGGAAGAGATTTGTTGTACCGTTCTGGAGTGGATTGAGGGCAGAGATATCAAGCAAGGAGAACGTCTGACAACAGCAGAGATTCATGATTCGGGCGTGCAGTTACAGATATTGCACCAATATGGACGACGACCTGAGGGACCCCCCAAACCGCAGGCACAAGAAGGAGTACGACCAGCCTACGGCTCGATCAAAGAGAATCTTGTCATGCTGGAGCAATTGGAGGAAGGCGTTCGACGTGGCATCTTTACTCCTGAAGATTTCGATCTGATCCGTGAAACGTTTAAGAACATTAACGGGCAACTGGAAACGTACCCTCGCACTGCCGAGACATGGGGGGTAATACACGGAGATATTACCCGCGGCAATCTGCTAGTGACGGATCAGGGCATATCCATGATTGATTTTTGTTTATACGGTTATGGCTACTATCTGTTTGATGCCGGAGGTGCAGCTCTTATTTTCAATCGGGAGGAACGGGATGTCTTCCTATCGGGTTATACGGAGCATACAGGACCACTGACGAAGCGTGATATTCGGTTAATGGAAGGATTCATGCTAATCTTTACGTTTGGCTATTTCGCATTTCAGATGGAGAATGAATCCAGGTACGAATGGATGAGAGAGCGAATGCCTCTTATATGCAGCAAATTTTGCAAACCATATCTACAGAATGAGAGTATCTTCTATGAGTTATAATTAGTGATTTCGATTTTGATTGCAGGGGTAGTGGCAGAGCAGTTGTCGCTTCGCATGGTATATACGGTTGTATCTGGCGTTATGGTGTTTGCGGCGTTGGGATTGTGGGTGACAGGCGGAGATGAGGTACTTTCCAGTATAATGGTTGCCAAAATACCCGAACGATTCGGTGGAAAATGACATAGATCATATTAAGCGCATATAAAAGGCAGAGATAGCTAATAGAAAAACAAAAAAAATGTATGCGCTTTCTTAATGGAACACATTAACACTTTCATGTGATAAAAGTTTACAATTTATTTATTTTCCTTGTGATTAAATGGAATTAGGCAAATATTCACAACGAAATCGTTAAGTTTGTTGACACTGATCTTCCGGTCGATTAATCTTAATGAGAAAGTATTCAAAACTTCAATTATCGTTCTGGTACAAGATCAGGATGGTTCCATACAGCGAATGATAGCGAGCGGGAGAGACCTGGGCATGTCGAGTACAATGGCAGCTGTCGGGCACCGAAGGAGCAAGCTGCTGCGCACCCGGCGCAGCGGTTAATCTCTCAGGTAAAAGTACCATCGTTGGACGCAACTCTGGAGAGTGCGCGAACTGCGCCACCCAAGGGGTATATGGTCAAGCCGCACGGTGTGCAGGGTGACATCACCTGTGAATACAGGAATGCATCGATTCGCCGCGCTTCTGATCATGAAACTCTCAGGTATCGAGGACAGAGAGAGGGCCTAGGGCCTTCTTCTGTCCTTTTCTTATGTCATCATTCAGTAATAAAGGAACATTATGGGTGTACGTCTGGATGAAAATGACGATTATAAATGGAGGGTTTACGATGCGTTTTAAAGACGTTTTTTCAATTATTGGTCCGTCCATGACAGGTCCATCAAGTTCACATACGGCTGGAGCGGCAAGATTGGGGCGAATTGCCCGTCAGTGGCTGGGATGTACGCCTGAACGCGCCCGTTTAACGCTGTACGGCTCGTTTGCTGATACGTATCAGGGGCATGGTACGGATCTTGCGTTGATCGGTGGCTTGCTTGATTATGTGACTGATGATCCACGTATACCGGATGCAGAACAATATGCAGAGGAAGCGGGTATGGAGGTAGAGTTTTTCACAAGCGGCTTGCCTGCCCCTCATCCCAACACGGTGAAGATTGAGCTGTGGCACGGAGGCCGTCAATGTTCACTAATTGGTGCTTCCATTGGTGGTGGTAGTGTATCTGTGCATGCATTGAATGATTTCCGTGTACAGATCAGCGGAGAGTTCCCCACACTTGTACTGCGACATTCGGACAAAGCAGGGGTGCTCGCTTCCGTAACCTCCACAATCAGTTCGTCCGGGGTGAACATCGGGTACATGCAAGTGGATCGGAAAGCCCGAGATGGTGAAGCGCTGACAGCGATGGAGATGGATGGTGTGCCGAATCCAGAGACGTTGAAACGTCTGCGGTCGCTGGATCATATGCTGGACATTCGTGTGATTGATTTGAAGAGAGGGGTCGAGCCGGATGCGGTTTAAACATCTACATGAACTGAATACCATCTGTACAGCAGAGTCCAAAACCATTGCCGAGCTGATGATCGAAGAGCAGGTTCAGGAGACGAATACCCCGGAAGCGGATGTTGTGCGTCAGATGTCGGACTACTATCAGGTGATGAAAGAAGCTGTACACAAAGGGTTGACAGAAGATACGACATCACGCAGCGGCTTGACTGGCGGGGACGGCAAAAAAATGGCTGAGTACATTCGCAAAGGCGAGACTTGTTCTGGAGATGCCTCTGCACTAGCCATGGCGTATGCCCTTTGTGTATCGGAAGTGAATGCCTCCATGGGCCGGATCGTTGCGACACCGACAGCCGGTTCTTGCGGCATCATTCCAGGTGTGTTTATCAGCTCCCAGGAGCGTTTCGGCTGGAGTGACGAGCATCTGGTGAACGGTCTGTTCTGTGCGGGTGCGATTGGTTATGTTATTGCCAACAATTCATTTATCTCTGGTGCCGAGGGTGGCTGCCAGGCTGAAGTGGGTTCTGCCATCGGTATGGCAGCTGGGGCCATGGTGGAGCTGCGTGGAGGGACGCCGGAGCAAGTAGTCCATGCAGTTGGCCTCGCGTTAAAAAATACACTGGGCCTTATCTGCGATCCTGTAGCAGGCCTCGTGGAAATTCCGTGCATCGTCCGTAACGGACTGGGTGCCGTTACCGCGCTCGCTGCGGCGGATATGGCGCTGGCCGGGGTACGAAGTGCCATTCCGTCTGACGAAGTCATTGACGTCATGCTGGAAGTGGGTAGTGCGATGCCGAGCAGGCACCGTGAAACGGCCCAAGGCGGACTTGCCCAAACACCGACAGGACGGAAAATGATGGAGAAGCTTGCTAAACCGAAGGCAAAGCGTGCAGAGCCTGAGCTGGAGCGGGAGGAGCAATCCGGGTCAACGGACACGGAACCTCAGTCAGAGTAGCGCCGAAATCGGTAACGATGAACCGGATTTTATAGCAAGGAAACGGAGGGGTGTCCCATAAGTCATGAAAATGACGGGGGCAGCCTTTTTTCTCGTTAATTTGTTTCCAAGGAACCTCGGGTTCCCTAGATCCGTTAACCCGCTCGATCTCTTGCTTGCAATCTGCCTAAATAGGCAGCAATGACGGAAAAACGCAAAAGAGACAAAGCGGGATGAACGGATATGCTCCAGTTCAACCTCTACCTCGTCTCTTTTGCGTGGATCAATATGATTGCTCCTCATCGTTTGCTTTTGTAAGTGCTATTAAGACAGCCCTGTGACGCTCGTATGGTCTTCGGAAGTGGGTCCCGAACGATCCGGGATCATTATACGTCTGTGCTGAGTACAACATACCCGTATGCGGGCAGCTCAACGGCCAGGATTCCCTCTTCCTTGGCTGTACGATAATTCTCGCCAAATAACTCCGTCCATTCCCCGGCACCCGCCTCCAGCTCGACGATCGCTGTTTCTTCCGAACGATTGAACAGGATCAGAATGCGCTCCTCATCATCCTGCCGTTCCATCACAAGCTGGCTTCCGCCTTCACGGGCCTGCAGGAATCGAATACTGCCTTCTGCACGCAGGGCTGGATGGGCATGTCGAAGTGCAATCAGCTTTTGATAAAAGGAGAACAGCTCGCGATCCTGCTTCGTCTCATCCCACTCCATACATTTCCGACAACCGGGATCATGATCCCCGTCCAGCCCAATCTCGTCCCCGTAATAGATGCACGGGGCACCCATATAACTGAATTGGAACAGTGCGGCCAGTTTCATCTTCCGCTGATCACCCTCACATAAGGTGAGCAGCCGTGGTGTATCGTGGCTGTCCAGCAGATTGAACGCCACTTCGCTGGCTTGCAGCGGATAGCGGGACAGCTGTCGACCGATGGAGTTCGCGAATTGCTCGGCGTGCATGACATCTTTTACAAAAAAGTTATTCACGGCTTCCGTAAATGGATAATTCATCGAGGCGTCGAACTGATCGCCTTGCAGCCAGGAGGAGGACTCATTCCATACCTCACCCAAGATATAGGCATCCGGGTTCGCAGCTTTGACCACCCTGCGGAAATCTTGCCAGAATGCATTATCCACTTCATCCGCAACATCCAGCCGCCAGCCATCCGTCCCTACTTCTTTAATCCAGTACTCGGCAACCTCCAGCAGATATGCCTTTACTTCAGGGTTTTCCGTGTTCAGCTTTGGCATGTGGGCTTCGAACCCGAATGTTTCATACGTAGGAATGCCGTCCTTCACATCCAGCGGGAATTCATGCACATGGAACCAGTCCTTGTATTTGGACTTCTCGCCGTTCTTTTGTACATCGACAAATGGTGCAAACGTCTTCCCGGAATGATTGAATACCGCATCCAGCAGCACCCGGATTCCGCGTGCATGGCACAGTTCGACAAGCTGTTTGACTGTATCTGCATCACCAAAGTGCCGATCTACTCGCAGATAATCTTCGGTATCGTATTTATGATTGGTCGTTGCCTCGAAGATCGGTGTGAAATAAATGGCGTTAATGCCCAACTCTTCAAGGTAATCCAGATGGTCGATGACACCCTGGAGATCACCGCCGAAGAAGTTAAACGGGGTCGGCTCACCACCCCACGGTTCCACATGTTCTGGATCGAGGTCCGGGTTGCCATTGGCGAATCGTTCAGGGAAGATCTGATAGAAAATCGCATCCTTCACCCACGCAGGCGGTGTAAATACAGCTCCGGGATGGATATATGGAAATTGGAACATGTAACCAGGATCGTTGGGTTCATGGGCCTGGAAATCCGTTTCGGTCATCCAGATCTGTTCTGTGTCACTTTTCAGCAGGAAGGAGTACTTCAGACGATGATACGGAGGTTTTACTTGTCCCTCATAATAATCGAACATGGAATCGGATGTATATTTGGTTAAAGGAACCAGCTCTTTGGTGCGATTCCAGGCGTATTTATCCCCAGTCAGGGCGTGTACCTCGGTGAGATCATTCTTTTTGGCACGCAGACGCAGACGAATGGTATCCTTATCGTAGGCGTAGGCCCAATTCCGTTTGGGTTGATGATAGATGGCTTCCAGCAGCATGTTGAATTTCCTCCCGTCGTATACACATGTATGATGTGAGCAAGTCGCACCATTCGATGCAGAATTATGCGCAGCGGATGATTAAGGTATAATTTAAAATAAAAAGACATCAATGATTGTGTGATCATCATTCGTCCATTTTATACAAACCAGATATTTCATTATGTTTCAAATATATAATTAACCCAAAGGGTACAGAAAGGAAACGAATACACGCATGAAAACGAAACTGTTATACATTGAAGACGATACCGAAATTGCCACATGGGTCAGGGCCGACTTGGAGGAGCGTGGATATGAGGTGCTGTGGCTCGGAAGTGGTGAGGGTGCGACTGAATCTGTGGGAAGCTGCTCGTTGGTTATTCTGGATGTCATGCTGCCGGGACTGGATGGCTTTACGGTAGGACAGCGACTCAAAAAGGAACATCCTGAAGTACCCATTGTCATGCTTTCGGCCAGAACGTCCATTGACGACAAGCTGCATGGGCTTGATTTTGCCGACGATTATGTAACCAAGCCTTTCCATCCCGATGAACTTGCCGCACGGATTGAAGTCCAGCTTCGGAAGGCAGGAACTGCGATCTCGCCTGATCACGTGGTAAAAGTGGATCACTTGTCCATCTACGAGAAGGACCACCGGATCGTGAATGAGGAGACGGGGGAAGAAATTATTTTATCGGGCAAACAATTTCATATCTTTGCCTACTTGCTTAGGCATATGGGTATGATACGAACCAAGGAACAGATCTACGAAGCCGTTTGGAACGAATCTTACCTCGACGGAGACAAGACATTAATGGTACATATTCGGCATCTGCGCGAGAAGCTGGAGCGTGATCCGGCGAACCCGACCATCATACAAACCGTTCGCGGTGTCGGGTATCGTGTGAAGAAGCCATGAGCAAAAAAAAGATGATGCGTGATCCATCCGATAGGAGTAGGGGAGTGAAACGTAGCTTTCCACGCAAACGGAAAATGCGTTTTGGAAGGACCCTGATGTCCCGGTATATTCTCTTGATATTGGCAGCGGTTTTGTTTGTCCCGGTTGTTCTTCCGATTACATCCATCATCTATGTTGTGGTGGTGAACAATACAAATACAGAGAATATTGCACCTTACGGAGATAGCACTAAAATCACCAACCTTTGGACCCGGGAATCGGAGAAGCTGGATGGGGCGACTTCTGAAAAAATCAATCAGCGTATGGAACAGCTGCACCGCAAATATCCCAAATCTTCGATGTACCGTGTGGATCAAAACGGTGAAACGGCATTTATTCTCGGTGGAGAGGACGTTGATGTATCGGAATCCACCGTGGATGGAACAAGGATGACAACATTGAAGTGGACGCTGAATCATCAGAGAACAGAGACCCAGATTCCTGCGATATGGAATGCCAACACTACCTTGGAATTTATGAAGGAAGCGTCCTATCGTGATCCGCTAACGGTGGTTTCTTTTGTAGGGGGAGATCGCGAAGACAAGGGACAAGGCTTTATGGTGATTGAGGTCCCAAGGTATCTTTTGCAAAAGCCGCAGAACAACTGGCCTATGGAACTTTTGTATTTGGGTGGACTGATGATGATCATCTTCCTGTTATTTATCATCATGTCGATCCTGTTCTTTGCGCGAATTCGCAAGCGGCTCATCCGGCTTCAGACGGCGATGGTTACTCCGGGCAAGGAAGGTATTCCGCTTCCTGTGGACATTCGCAGATCGGACGAGATTGGGCAGCTGGAGGAATCGTTCAACGAAATGGTGCATCAGTTGACAGACAGCCGTCACCGGGAACGAGAAGAAGAGCAGCTTCGCAAACGTCTTGTTGCGGGACTGTCACATGATCTGCGTACACCGCTGACTGTCATTCGTGGACATATGCATTCTCTTCACAAAGAACCACTAAGCAGAGATGCGGATACTTCATTGCGTCGGATGGAAGCCAAGATGGATGACTTGAGCGGACTGATTGATAACATGTTATCGTACAATCTGCTCACCAGCGGAAAATATACATTGAAGCTGGAACAGAAGGACGTCCTGCGAATCGTCAGGGAAACGGCAGCGGCCTGGTATCCCGTATGGGAGAAAGAACAGTTTGAGATTGATATCGATCTCCCGGAAGAGCCGTTGTTCTGGCAGGTCGATGAGCAGGGATTTCGTCGTGTTCTCGATAACCTGTTTCAGAATGTCATCCGTCATGCCGTGAGTGGGAAATATATTGGTATATCGACAGAGCAAATCCAAGGGGAGAGGGCTCTTGTTATTCGGGATAAGGGTCCTGGACTACAGGAAGATTCGGATACCAAGGGAACAGGTCTGGGGTTATCCATCGTGGATCTGCTGATTCGTGAAATGGGACTGCGGAAGATGGTACACAGCTCAGGTGATGGATTGCAGGTGTGTCTTTACAGTGGTGGGGAAGTTGGAAAACCAAGGCCCTAACCTTTTTTAAACTAAACTTAAACTTCAGCCGACTTCAGCTTTAACCTTGGAAGGTTACGATGATATCCGAGGTGATTAAACAGTGAGTAATAACATTATTCAAACCGCTAACTTATGGAAAACATACCGGGACCGTGCGGCGGTCCGTGAACTTGATCTGCATATTAAAAAGGGAGATATCTACGGCTTCCTTGGTCCCAACGGCGCTGGTAAAACAACAACCATTCGTATGCTCCTTGGCTTAATTAAGCCGACTAAAGGTGTCATCCGTATTTTCGACAAAGATATCCGCAAGGATCGCATGGACATTCTGCGACGTGTAGGTTCGCTGGTGGAATATCCGTCTTATTATGGACATCTGAACGCGGTGGAGAATCTGGAAACCTTGCGCCGGATACTGGATGTCCCCAAATCGAGGATTGCCGAAGTGCTCTCCATCGTGGATTTAACCCGGGATGCCAAGCGTTCCGTAAAAGGTTACTCGCTTGGTATGAAACAGCGGCTGGGGATTGCAAGTGCCCTGTTGGGCCAGCCGGAGCTGCTGATTTTGGACGAACCGACAAACGGACTTGATCCGGCGGGCATTCAGGAGATTCGGGAGCTCATTAAACGCATGCCGCTGGAACATGGCATCACCGTACTGGTGTCGAGTCACTTGCTGAGTGAAGTGGAACAGATGGCGAGCCGAGTTGGCATTATCCGTGAGGGGAAGATGGTCCTTCAAGATACAATCGCCAATCTGCATAGCCAGACGGGCAGTTCCATTCGACTGACGGTATCCGAACCGGAAGAAGCAATGAAGCTGGCAAGGGAGCAGGGGCAATTCGGTCAACGTGAAGGAGCCGCGCTCACGTTCCCGTATATGGATAATAGCGCGATTGCATTGCTGGTTCGCCGATTGGTTGAGCAGGATCACGCGGTCTATCGTGTGGAAGAGCACCGTCAATCCCTGGAAGACTTGTTCATGCGAGCCATCGGTGAGGGGGCAACGCTATGACGGGCCGTGCGTTATCGTCCGACTGGCTCAAAATTCGTGGGAAAGGTATTTGGTTCCTCGTTTTCTTGGCCCCCATTGGACTGACGGCCATGCAAGCTTTGAATTTCGGGCTTCGTTTGGACTATCTGAAAGAACAGTATGGGGGTCATCTGTGGGAGAGTTTGCTGGATAATGTGGTTGTTTTTGTACCGCTTGCCTTGATGCTGGGGGCGACGATTCTCAGTTCGATGATCGCAAATGTTGAACATGAACAGGGATCTTGGAAGCAATTGCTGGCGATGCCAATCCCAAGACCTGCGGTGTACCTGGCCAAATTCCTGCTCGCTTGTATGCTGCTCATCGTCTCCTGTTTGTTATTAACAGCGGGAATTATTGGTCTGGGACTGGTGCTTGGATTCAACGCAGGTGAGATTCCCTGGATACATGCAATTAAACTGGGTTTACTGCCGCTGGCTGGCGCACTTCCGGTGTTATCGCTGGAGCTATGGCTTACAATGGTAAACAAAAATCAGGCTCTTCCCGTCACGCTTGGCATTGTCCTCGCAGTAATGGGCATGTTTGCACTAAGTATCTCACCGTACTTTCCGCTTGCATGGGCACAGATGGCTTGGGCCAGCCCAACACCATTCGTGTTTGTCGGTTTGGGCGTAGGTTCGGGTCTCCTGATCATGCTGCTGGGGATGGTGCACTTTAGCCGGAAGGATGTGGCCTAAGATGAGTTTTGCAACGACTTATCTCCGAATCCTATCCTCTGAGCGACTCAAAATGGGCAAATCACCTGTATGGCTTCTGATTCTGCTTAGTCCGTTGATCGCACTGCTTATCGGGCTGCTATCCACACCATCAGGTCAATGGAATGTGCTTATGGGCACGATGGTCTTTCTACACGGTTTGTTATTGCTGCCCATCCTGACCGGCGTATTTACGTCTTTCGTCTGTCGTTTCGAGCATGCGGGGGGAGGCTGGAAGCAAATGCTGGTGCTTCCGCTTACCCGTACGGGCGTATATGCAGGCAAACTGACCATCGTGATTTTACTTTTGGCAGGCACACAATTGCTGCTGCTGGGGTCCATCCTGCTGGCAGGTACGATCCAGGGCATGACGGATCCCATCCCTTGGGGATTCCTTACGGGTAAGCTGTTGCTGGGGCTATTCGCTTGTTTGCCGCTCGCGGCTCTCCAAATGTTCGTTTCCTTGGTATGGAGCAGCTTTGCCGCACCGCTTGCATTGAACTTTGCGTTGACCGTACCGAACATTCTGATCGTGAATTCGGCCACCTATGGTCCATATTATCCTTGGGCGCAGCCCATGATTCTAATGACACCGATCGAAGGTGGGGGTTTCGGAGCGTACAATGTTCCACTTGGGACCATGCTGGCAGTAGTCGGGGGTAGTGCAATTCTTTTCATTTTAATCGGAGTTTTATATTTTAGAAAAAAAGAAATCTAATCACAAAATATTACAATTAATTATGTGATGAATTCCTTTTGAGCAAACATAGACCTCAGTTATTGACGGTCTATGTCGCTTAAAGGGGATTTTTTTGTCGTTTATATATGGTTTTGGTGAAGAGATTGGTAAGCAAATTTGAACTGGAATCTGGTAAAATAAAAAAAGCTGTTTCTAGGAAGGCTTACATGGTTATTCGAGGGTAGGCCCATTTCGCCGAGGGTTATATTTTTTGGATGTTAGATGAAGATATAGGCTAAGAAAAGAGGGGTAAGCCTTGGATATTAATAAAACGGAAACCCTGAAGCGCATTATTTCTGAGGGAAGTTCTTACCAATCATTGTTTTTTAATCACCCGGATGCCATATATGTGATGGACATCCATGGAAATTATATTGATGCCAATCCCTCAATTGAGAGGATTTCAGGGTATACATTTGAAGAACTGCGTCAATTGGATCGAAATAGGATTTGCCCTCCCGAGAGCGAGGAATCGCGTAAAGAATATATTCGTGAGGTGCTGGCTGGACATTCCGTCAGTAATTCAATCACGTTTTATCATAGAGACGGTTCTCTGAAACAGGCCGAGATTACCTATGTCCCCATAACGGAAAAAGAAGAGATTGTGGGGATATACGGTATTGCTCGGGATGTAACCGAGATCGTAGAAGTGGAACGTAAATTGCATGAAACGCAGGAGAAATATCAGATGCTGGCTGACCATGCTCAGGATCTAATCACAACGAGTTCGATGGACGGCAAGCTGTTGTACGTTTCCCCTTCCGTCTATTCGCTGCTTGGATATCATCCGGAAGAGGTGACAGGAAAGTTCCTGAAGGATTATTGTTACCCTGGGGATTACCCTGAACTTCTGGAAATGTCATCGAGTGGGAATGGCTGTAAGATGCGGGTGCTTCATAAGAAGGGGCACTACATTTGGATGGAAACACTGGCAAAGCCTGTGGCCGGAGAAGAGGGCAAGAATACTCAGATTGTAAGCATCAGCCGGGATATTACCCAGCATAAAAATGCAGAAAGACGTCTTAGGGAAAGTCGTCAACGATACAAATCTCTGTTTGAACATAATCCGGCAGCAGTATACTCGCTGAATCTCGAAGGCAAATATACGGCAGTGAACCGCAATCTGGTCAAAATGCTGGATGTGCCTCGAAGCAAGTTGATCGGGCAGTCTTTTCTTTTGCATCTGGATAAAAGTGAAGTGCATGGCGGGCAGGCATATTTTGAGTTGGTGAAACAAGGTAAACCTCAACACTATGAATCACGGATCGTGAATTCCAGCGGCAGGAAGGTCGATGTGGCTATTATTAACGTTCCCATCATTGTGGATCAGGAACTTGTGGGTGTGTATGGAATTCTGTCTGATATTACAGAGCGTAAGGACTATACGGAGCAGATTCAGGAGCTTAGCAAACAGCATGCCCTGATTCTTAACACGGTTACAGAGGGCATCTATGGATTGGATGCAGATGGCATCACCCGATTTATGAATCCGGCTGCTGCTTCCATGTTTGGCTACGAAGCGGAAGAGTTTGTTGGCAAAAGCTCGCATCCGATCATTCATCATTCGCGTGCAGACGGCAGCTATTTTCCGAAAAATGAATGTCCTATTCATATGACGATTATGGACGGCCAGCGTCGTACTGTGAAGGAGGATGTGTTCTGGCGCAAGGACGGAACCAGCTTTCTGGTGGAATACCAGGTTACACCGATTATTGATGAGGGTCAGATTCGCGGCGCCGTTATCGTATTCAATGATGTGACTGGTGATCGCGAAATCGTACGCGCCAAGGAAACAGCTGAACTCGCGGCACAGGCCAAGTCGGAATTCTTGTCCATGGTCAGTCATGAAATTCGCACACCGATGAATGGCATTGTAGGCATGACTGAATTGCTGATTGGCACGGATTTATCGGAGGAACAGCGAGAATACGCCGAGATCATTCGTGAGAGCGGCGATGCCCTGTTGAATATCCTCAATGACATTCTTGATTTCAGTAAATTGGAATCCGGGAAAATGGCTTTGGCCTATGAGCCGTTCTCGCTGCGCATCATGTTGGAACAGGTTGCGGAGCTATTCTCTTCTAAAGCGGAAGAGAAGCAGTTGAAAATCCGATATCGACTCAATCCCGACATTCCTGAGTTTATGGTGGGTGATGCGATGCGTATTCGGCAAATTCTCGTCAATCTGGTGAGCAATGCCTTGAAGTTTACGGATCAGGGCAGTATTGATGTTACGGTGGATATTATTCGCGGCAGTAGACCGGAAGCAAGTGTGCTGGACTTTGCGGTGAAGGATACAGGGATTGGTATTCCTGAAGATAAGCTGGATCAGCTGTTCCAGTCGTTCTCTCAACTGCATCCTGTGATTAACCGCAAATATGGCGGGACAGGTCTTGGATTGGTCATTTCGAAGCGACTTGTGGAGATTATGGGTGGCAGTATCAGTGTGGAAAGTGAAGATGGAAAGGGATCAATCTTCCGCTTCGCAGTGCCTGCCACAAGTGTATATGCGACTGCAGAGGCAGAGCAATCTGCCCGTCAATTCAGCCATGATCGGACACGCCAAGGTGATAAAGTAGCAATGCGAATCTTGGTGGCTGAGGACCATCCGGTAAACCGAAAGATTTTGACAGAATATCTGGAAAAGCTTGGTTACCAAGCGGATGTATGCACCAATGGGGTAGAAGCGATTGAGGCTATTTCACAAAATGCCTATGATATTGTCCTGATGGATCTGCAGATGCCTGTTATGGATGGACTCAAAGCGACAGACCTTGTACACCGCTTAATTCCGCAGGAACGCATTCCGGCGATCATAGCGGTAACCGGAAATGCCAAACGTGAAGACAAGGAAGCTTGTTTGGAGATTGGCATGCGTGACTTCATCAGCAAACCAGTCATGCTGAGTGAATTAAAGCGGGTATTGCAGCAATGGGGGCCAGCGGATGAACAGCAGCTTGCACCAAGCTAAGCGGTTGTCTGGTCTCATAAACGACAAACTCAAATACACTCATGACGATCCTTAAGAGGAGGTCATGAGTGTATTTGTGTTGCATGATACTCGGTCACGAACTCTTCGAATAAACCGATCGTCAAACGAGGGTGAGACGATTAATGCTGCCTGACAAAACTTCACAGGAGCGCTCGAATTTCTCGCGTTCAGATGCATCCAGATTCAATTCAATAATCTCCTGAATACCGTTTCCGCCAATAATGGCCGGGACGCCAGCACAGACGTTGCTCTGTCCATACTCTCCATCAAGGACCGCGGACACGGCAATAATCTTGTGTTCATCGTTGAGAATGGAACGGGTAATATGTGCGAGTGCGTTACCGATTCCGAATTGGGTGGAACCTTTACGAGTGAAAATTTCCCAACCGGCATCTTTCGTTTTACGAGCAATATCTTCCAGGTCCAGATGTTTGAAACGTTCTTTGTGCTGCTCCATAATGTGCATAATCGGTTTGCCTCCGATGGTAACATGCGACCATGCCACAAACTGGGATTCTCCGTGCTCCCCGAGAGCATATCCGTGCACGCTGCGTGGATCGATGGAGAAGACCTCAGACAACAGTGTTTTGAGCCGGGAGGAATCAATAGAGGTACCTGTACCGATGACTCGTGCACGAGGAAGACCAGACAGCTTCCATACCATATAAGTTACTATGTCAACCGGATTGGCCGCGATGACAAAAATCCCCCGAAATCCGCTATTCATGATAGGAACAACGATATCTTTGGCAATGGACTCTGCTTCCTCCAGAATATCCAGGCGTGTCTGCCCTGGCTTTGGATTCGCTCCGGCTGTCAGGACAATGACGTCCATGCTGCCGCAATCTGCATAAGTACCAGCGTACACCTTCGTGCGATTATGTGTGAAGTCCATGCAATGGGAAAAATCCAGTGCCTGCGCAACCGCACGGTCATACGTCCGGTCAACCATCATAATTTCTCTGCATATCGATTGATTAATCATGGAATACGCACAACTTGAACCGACCAGCCCCGCCCCGATCACCGCTACTTTACCTGATTTGCCTAACACTGCCGTTCAGCCCCCATTTACATTTGATTTATCCGTTCATAACGAGACTTATGTTAAGTATAGTCCTTTATTTTATGCCAACAACTGCTTCCACGTTACATAAGATAACACATGGAAAAGCTGCGCAGCAATGAATCCCTCTGTCGCGGGAGCGTATTGGAGTGATGGAGTTAACAAAATTGACATCAGTAATTCATCTTCATAAAAAGTGACGGCGTTTGCATCAACGAATTTCGACATGACAGCATTCACACTCATTGTCGGATGAAGGGTTATTTTTACGAATGAGGCAACTGACAAAAGTTCTTATGAATCCGCAGAAACAGAAGAAAAGCGCCAAAGGGATCTGCAAAGAGACTGACGAATACATACGGACAAGCAAATGAAACATGCGTACTTGATCCATGAGACAGGTTGACCCGATCCGATGACAGTTCCAGAAGGGAACGCTGAAGCCACTACCTTGTATCAAAAAGACTTCATTCCGGGAGGGAATAATAATGATTGAAGAAGCAGGAGCAACGACGGAAACGGCCAAGAGCCTGGGCATTGGTGCCAGTACTCTTCGTAAATATGCGGCAGCACTTGAGGAACAGGGATATCGATTCGAGCGTGCCGCCAACAAATCCAGATTGTTCAAGTCGGACGATGTTGAGTGCATCGAACGTCTGATGACAGAACTTAGGGAACATAACCTGCCGCTTGCAGATGCTGTGGTGACCGTACTGGCTCCAGATGTGCCTGCGATGGTAATGGAGGATGCTTCGGAGACCGAATGTGCAGCAACAGTGATGCCCGTTATATTTCCGGAGGGCCCTGAACCGACTGGAGCCCTAAGATCTTATGAGGGTTTGGGACAACTGGTGAGTGAAGTGACATACGGTGCTGTTGGACAGCAGGATGATCAGGTTCAACTGCTGCAGCATCGGGTGGACGAATTGGAGTTAACACTGCAGCATCTGGCGGATACCCATCTTGCTCTCCAGGAACAGATGGAGAAGCAGCGCCTGTGGATGAATGAGAAGCTGGAAGAGGAGCGGGATCGTGAACTGGTCACCAATCTGCGCAGCTTTCAGGGCAGAAAACGCAAATCGAAAGGAACATCGCTCCGAATGCTGTTTGGGCTGCTGCCCAAAAAGCACAAAGAAGCCTAAGGCCCTGATCCAGGCTCGTCGTGATTTTACACAGGCAGCTTGATATAATGAGCCCATACAACAACAAGACTGGCTGCTGATCTGCTCTGCATAAATGGGGAACAGGGAGAGATCAGATCGCTGGCGTGGGAGGACCTGTGGAGCTGCGACGGAGCTGGCAAAGACTGCTCGGCCTATGGACGGATCGTCCCCGGCGGAAAGGTACAAAGATCGCCGGGCGTTATACGATATATGATTTGCTTGGTATGGGAAGCTATGGACTGACATACCTGTGTACCGATGAACAGACTGGTAAGGATGTCGCGTTAAAAGAATCCAAACCCAGCAAGGGCAAACTCGCTGTACGGTTGCTGGACAGGGAGGCGGATGTGATGAATCGGATGGATCACCCGGCCATCCCTGAGCTGCTGGATGTGTTCACATACCGGGGGCGTAGTTACATTGTCACCGAGTATATCCTTGGGGAGACACTGGAACAGTGCATATTCGAGCAAGACAGCAAATATACGGAACAAGAATGTCTGGAGTTGGTAAGGCAATTGCTGGCTCCTATAATACATGTCCATGAGCAGGGATATATTCATGGGGATGTGCGTATTCCGAACGTCATTTTACGTAACGGGCAGGTGCATTTGATTGATTTTGGCCTGGCACGGCGCATGGGGGAGCCGTTGTTGCCTGAGCTAAAACGCCGGATGCGTGAATGGCCCGAGCCTGAAGATGAACTGGCTGCACCTGACCAGGATTTGCAGGATCTTGGTCATTTTCTTTTGTTCATGCTGTATTCCGCTTACGAGCCGGAGAAGGGCCGCAAACCGGCCAGTTGGCAGGAGGAGCTCAAGCTCACGCCAGAAGTTCGCGATATGCTGGAACGACTGCTTGGACTTCGTCCAGGTTATGCAGGCGGGGCGCTGGAATTACAGGCGGATATTGAGCGTGTGCTGATGAATTTGGGATGAAATAAGGCTCTATAGGTGACATATATTTGATATCCATGACCTCTTGGTATATATCTACAGGGGTCTTTTTCCTTTATTATAAGAAGTGCATAACGTATCAAAACAGAGGGTTGAATGATATAATGGATATGAATTATACGTTAAAGGAGGCGATTCCTCTTATGTTAAAAAAACTGGAAGGCGATAATGCGGAATTATTCAAAACATGGTTTCATAGCAAGAAAGATACCATTGTAGATATCGAAGGGAAGCATTATTTAATCAAGCCACTGGAAAACGTGGTACAGGAAGAAATAGAAAGCGACATGGAGCTCAAATCTTTAATTTTACAAGCCAAAAAGGATATTTCTGTAGGTAGGGTCTGCTCTACAGATGATATAATTGATGCAATTGAAAAAGGAACACTATAGATGTTAATCCAGTGGACTCCTTCAGCAAGACAAGGGCTCGCTCAAATTGGAAGTATTCATTTTACACAGGAAGAGACTAAGCTTTATAAGATTGAACTGGTTCGTAAAATTGAGATGAAAGTGGCTGTCATGGCTGAATCCATGCCGGCTCAAGAACCATCATGGCAAGGGACTTACCGGATTTTGGTTGATAAATTTAAAGTGTATTACTCATTTTCTTTGGACAAGAGAACGTGTTACATTGAGGCATTAAGGCATTAAGGCATCAACATCAACAAATTGATACATAATAAAGAAAAAATAAGGGGTGTTTTGCTGACCGTGAAGACGGCCGGCAGAACACCCCTTTCAATACATATATCTGATTTAACGCAGTCTAGCCGATAATAACATTTCTGTTTGTGAATTAGCAGCTTGGCTTAGCTGGAGCTGTATTTTCTGCTTTTATAATAACCGGAGCCGTGGCGGCTATCCCGGTGTTTTGCATCCGAGGATGAATATCGTCGGTAGCTGCGTTTGCCTGAAGAGCTGCTATATCGTTTGCGGTGCGAAGAGGATTTGGAATCCAAAAGTTTGCCTAACATTTTCCTGAGCATGAGGTTTCCCTCCTTTCGACTTCAAGCCGTTTTAAGCATATACGGGGCTCTGTTGAAGCGGGTTTCGGATTTTTTGAGAGGAAGTGTATTCATTGGACAGGAGCTAGGCGTATAATAGGATGTTGAGGAAATTGCGGAATTTTTTATTTTGAGCATTTCGCGTTACAATAGAAGACAGGATGAGATTTTAACGGACAGGAGTAGTTGTAATGATTACGTTGAAGACCAAAGAACAAATAGAAAATATGAAAAAGGCTGGAGAAATTCTTGCCGCATGCCATAGAGAAATCGCAGGAATGATTCGTCCAGGAATCACGACACAGGAAATAGATCAGTTTGCAGAAGCTTTTATGAAGAAAAATGGCGCTACACCGGAACAAAAGGGATACAACGGGTACCAATATGCGACATGTGCGTCGGTTAATGATGTGATCTGTCATGGATTTCCGGGAAAATATGTACTGCAGGATGGTGACATCGTTACGATTGATATGGTTGTGAACCTGAATGGCTGGCTGGCCGACTCCGCGTGGTCGTATGCGGTGGGTCAGGTGACTCCAGAAGCACAGCATCTATTGGACGTCACTAAAACATCTCTCTATAAAGGAATTGAACTGGCTGTCATCGGCAACCGGATCGGTGATATCTCCCATGCAATTCAGACGTATGCAGAAGGTGAAGGTCTATCGGTTGTTCGTGAATTTATCGGTCACGGAATCGGCGAGAAGATGCATGAGGAACCCCAGGTGCCTCACTATGGCCCGCCGCACCGTGGTCCACGTCTCAAGGAAGGCATGGTTATTACGATTGAACCGATGCTGAACATTGGTACGTACCGCAGCAAGCTGGATTCGGATGGCTGGACGGCACGTACTCAGGATGGAAGCCTGTCTGCTCAATATGAGCATACGATTGCCATTACAGCCGATGGTCCGGTCATTCTGACTGCTCAATAATGACTCCCAATGTCTCCAAACGGGATGATATTTGCATATTTCAAGGCGGCCCACGTTTGTGATCCGCCTGTTTCGGTTTAAACTATTTAGAGACGATACACATAGAGCCGGTGGTGAATGATATCAGCTGACAGAGGTTTAACTCTGGTCCACTGGCAAGAAGGAGGTCATTTTGGTGTCTGAAAATAAACAGATCGTACTTGCGTCACGTCCAGAAGGTGCCCCATCCAGAGAAGACTTTAAATTCATTGATGCACCGATTCCTGAACCGGATGCAGGACAAGTTCTGGTACGTACGCTATATCTGTCTGTAGACCCGTACATGCGGGGTCGCATGAAAGATACGAAATCCTATGCTCCCCCCTATGCATTGAATGAAGTGATCAAGGGCGGAACGATTGGGCAGGTGGTGGAATCCTCGGAACCCAATCTGCGCAAAGGCGATCTGGTATCCGGAACGTGGGGTTGGCAGCAGTATGCAGCCGTAAATACGGGAGACATTTCCCTGATTGATACAGAAGAGGCTCCAATTACGGCATACCTGGGTGCACTTGGCATGACGGGTCTGACTGCTTATTTTGGCATGGAGGATATCGGCAAACCGAAGGATGGCGAAACGGTGGTTGTATCGGGAGCAGCCGGAGCGGTAGGCATGATTGCGGGGCAGATCGCCAAGATTGTAGGTGCGCGTGTAATTGGGATTGCAGGTTCTGACGATAAATGCGCTTATCTGAAAGAAAAACTAGGATTCGACGTGGTATTGAACTATAAGCATGAAGAGGATATGTCTTCTGCCATTGAACGGGCCTGTCCTTCCGGGGTAGACGTTTATTTCGATAACGTTGGTGGTGAAATCTCTGATGCAGTACTGCGCCATATTAATCGAAATGCACGTATTCCGCTCTGTGGACAGATTTCGTCCTATAATCTGGAGAAACCGGATATCGGCATGCGTCCGCAGACGTTACTGTTGACCAATACGGCGTTGATGAAAGGCTTCCTGGTGGGTGACTATGCCAAATCCTTCAAGGAAGGCCGAGCTAAACTGGCGAAATGGATCAAGGAAGGCCATATTCAGTATGAAGAGAACATTGTGGAAGGTTTTGACCGGACACCGGAAGCATTTATGGGCCTCTTCTCTGGAGATAACCTGGGCAAACAGCTCGTAAAGGTTGCGGACCCTGAATAAATACAAATCGCTAGAACATATGCCAGAACAGGAAAAGACACGTTCCGCACGATGAAGTGCACAGAACGTGTCTTTTTGGTTGTTAGCATGTGGCCATGTTGCTAGGCTTCGGCGGCGACAACTTCCTTGTAGTGTTTGTACATATATACCCGCCAGCGTACGATCATGCCAAAGGCCAGCAGGAAGAACAAGCCACCCGTTTGAGGAATGCTCACATAACGCTGAATGACTTCATGCAGGATTAGGCGTATTGCCAGCAATCCAAGCAGAATGAACGCGAAGCTCCGTGAACGCGTGGCGAAAATTTCCTCGTTAACTCGTTCAAAGCGAGTACTGCGAATGAGGGGATACGAGAATATAAACCAGCCCACCAACAGCGCGATCAGTGCCCATAGAAGCGGAACATGTGTCTCGGGTACAACAAACATAAGAAATCCTGTACTCATTCCCAACGGGGGAATAAGGATTTTGCGAATGGTTACCGGACGGTGGCTGGCTTTCATTCGAATAAAAATGGCAAGCAGGGCCATGATGAGCATACCCACAGTTGCACCGATCTGAAGGTAAGACGGACTGATTTGAGCCACGTAAAACTCCCTCTTTCTGGAATAATATGTTATCCGGACATCCGGAACATGATGCGAATTACCGGAATTTGCTGTTCCTATTATATCACAAACAAAGAAAGCCGATAGAATGCTTAGTGTATCATTTACCCGGATTGTATATGCAGGGTTCATTTGAAAAATTTGTATTTATTGTACCCCGTGTGAGACGGTTTATTCGAGTAAGGGGAAATCAGGAAATGAACGAACATGTATGGATATATGCCCGACTTATCGGTGGACAAAGTGCTGGCTGGTTTGAAGGGAAGACTGCTTTGTTATTAGATTTGACCAGTATTCTAGTTGGGAGTGTTCTTGTGCTTCTGCTGTGCGCCTATGGTTACATCATATGGGATAAGCATGCAGCAAGGCGAAGAACGGCGGTGAAATCAAAATGGTTGCATGAGCTTAGTGCGGAGGGCTCTGCACTAAGGAGTTATTTTGACACAGGAGAAATTGATTCATCCTTGCTTGATATGTCGGGCGATCAACAGGTTGTGATGCAGGATATCCTGTTACTGCGACTGACTCAAGGGCCCAAAGAACTGGAGCTTGCACGTATTCGTTCCTTGTCCTGGAGAGTCTTCGAAAGTTCATACAGAACATGGCTGGAATCGAGGAAATGGAGCGAGAGAGTTAATACTTTGTTATACGTCGAGCAATTTCATATGACTGAACTCTTGCCCAAGCTTGAGGAGATGCTGCGATCTTCTTCGTGCACACCGCTGGAGCGGTTCATCATTTTACGCATGTATTCCAGAACCGGGTATATGAGAATTTTGAAGGAATTGCTGCGGAAGGATACGTTACTTTCTGATTCACAGTATTTGCAGATTTTATTACCGCTCACAGATGAGATGTGGACGCGATTAATGGATCACTTTAAGGAATTACCTTATCAGGTCCAACGTACAATCATTGATGCTCTACGAATCCGTGATGAACAGTCAGTTAAAGCTATTACATTACTGGAGGCGCTGATCCTAGGAGAGGATGCCGAACTTCGGACACGCTCGTTTCAGGCACTCGCCCATGTCGACAGGAAGGATAACGATTTGCTGAGAGATTTGCTGCTGGCATGGAATAAAGAGGGTGACGAGAGACCGCGCTCGGAACGTCTAGTTGTGGCCCGATTAATGGGAAGCATGCGTGAAGAATCTTTTATCCCCTGGTTGAAAAAGTTGATGGGAGATCCTTCTTTTCAAATCAGACAGGAGGCAGCCAACTCACTTGCTCGATACGAGCAGGCAGTGGAAGAATTGCGTTTTGCAGCCTTGGAGCACCCGGATAAGTACGCAAGGCAGATAGCGGAAGAAACGCTGGAAAGGAAGCAGTATGGACGAAAGATGGATTAATATGCTGCGGAGTTTGATATTGGCGTGTTACGAAGGAACGGTGATATACCTTATACTCGCCATTATGATGTTCAGTGTACTATTTATTGCCGCTGTACGGATGCTGATCCGGCAGAGGGATGTAAACTTTTTTGAATATGATGAAATGTTGAATGAGGAACTGGCCCCGGCAGTATCGCTCCTTATGCCAGTGCACAACAGTGAGAACGTTGTTGTTGACCGTGTTGGGCGTCTGCTGGATACGCAATATGCGCTCTATGAAATCATCATCATTAATGATGGTTCGGAAGATTCAACGATGCAGCGATTAATGGATGAGTATGATTTGCTGCCTATTCAAAGTAAAGTTCATTATTCGGCCCTGGGCCGGGAAACCGGACAGATCAGAGCAGTGTACAGATCTATGATACACAGTCATCTCATCGTGATTGATAAGGAATATGGGGGGCATATGGATTCACTGAATGTCGGAATCAATATGTCCCAATATCCCTATTTTGCGTCAATTGGACAGGCTACTGTGCTGGAAAGGGATGCGTTGGTGAAGATCATGAAACCGGTGATGGATGCTCTTCCGGGTGAAGAGATCGTCGCTTGCAGTGGTCGGGTAGATATGGCAAATGGGAAGTGCCCATATGCTTCAACTCAAGGCAATACGTCATCAGAACGGGCATTGAGCCCTCTGCTTGTCATGCAAACCATTGAATATGTACGAGCTTTTCTCATCAGCGGCATAGGACTGGTTCGGTATAACATCAATATGCTGCTGTTTACATCACAAGCTTTCGGTGTATTCAAAAAAAACAGGGTTATGGAAATCGGGGGTTACAAGACGAACACCCAGGTTGGTCACATGGAGCTTGTCATGCGGCTGCACAAACATATGAAACAGATGAATGAGCACGGACGTATTATATACATTCCGGATCCAATCTGCAGTGTCAAAGTACCGGAGACATGGGGCCAGCTGCGGAAGCAGCGCGCTGACTGGCATAGGAAGCTTGCGAACAGCCTGTGGGAACAGCGCAGCATGATCGGGAATCCATACTATGGCTGGATGGGAATGGTGTCGATCCCTTATTTCATCCTTGTTGAATTGATGGGACCGGTTATGGAGATTTCGACATTAATTCTTCTGATTTCGGGAATGTGGTTACAAGTTGTGGATGTCAAGCTATGTCTGATTCTTGCTTTGCTTCTGGTACTTTACGGTTCCCTGTTGTCGGCTTGCGTGATGATGTTTGAAGTATGGTTGTCCCGCAGAGCGTATACGTTTCGTGAGGTGACACGACTGCTTCTATATGCATGTTCTGAGACGTTCTGGTTCAGGCCGGTAAACAATGTATTCCGTATTCGGGGGCTGTTGCAGGTGGCGGGGTACGGGAAGAAGGACAGTAGGAACGAAAAGGAGTAATATGCCGATCATCGTAATACCTTGGAACAGAGCAAGGAGGAATACGCTTCATGAATAGAAGTCACAGGCCGCTCACGGTATGGACATTGGCTTGCTTGACCGTGGTATCAGTGGTTCTGGTTATCCCCTGGATTTTGTGGCAATCACAGGCACCAACACTGCTTAACATTATGATTGTCGATAAAAGTAAACCAGACTTGTCCTATGTGGGGCATAAGGGACTGGTGTGGATTTTGAATCAGCAGAAGATTGTCCAACAGACAGGGGAACATTATACGTATGAAGAAGACTACTATGGATATGATCTACAGGGCGGAATCTCCCATAGTGAGCGAACTTTGCCGGATGAGGTGACCGACACGGACCTGATCTATCTGACGGCGAATCATCATATTTCATCTACAGATGCGAATGAACGTATACAAGGCAAAGCTTATGAAGGTCTTACGATATATGATGCGCACAAAATTCGTGAAGCTGCAACCAAAGGCGTAACGATTGTCGCTGAGTTTAGCGCCTTGTCGAATTCTGTTTCGGACATGACAAGAGAGCAATTGTATCCGATTCTGGGCATGAAAAGCAGCGGATGGCAGGGGAGATCGGTATCGGATCTCCAGAGCTTGGATGAAGTGCCACAGAAGGTACGAATGAACTATGAGCTTAGGGAAAAAAAGGAGTGGCCCTATCATGGAGCAGGTATTGTACTGATTCATGAGGATGGACGTGTGATTGTACTGAAGCAAGGCCGTGATGTAAAGACCGGTGACATAAAGCTCTCCTTTACACAGGAAGGTGGGAAATGGAGTGGAATTACCCGGGATATCCATTACAGCGAATGGTTTGACATCATTGTGTCTGAGCAACAGGCTACTGTACTGGCCTGGTATAAGACGGATCTAACGGAGAATGGTCAGCAGAAACTGATGGACGCAGGTATTCCGGTGGAATTCGCTGCTCTTATCCGGCATGAGGGATATAATCGGACTTATTATATGACAGGATCCTTCGGAGAGCTGGAACATTATTCATTCTGGCGCCGGATTAAGGGTTGGGATGTACTGAAAACGAAGCTCACACCAGATCAAAAGGGAGTTCCGGATCGGTTTTACTGGAAAGTATACGTACCCGTGATGAAGAAGATTCTGCAGGAAGTCCAGACAGGGCAAGCGCCCTGGCAATAGAACAACCGTTCCTTAAGTAGCGGGACGGTAGGATACATAAAGAGGGCTGCAGATGATCTGCAGCCCTCTTCCATTTGGCATCAAGATATATCGGGTTTTATGAATGAAGATGTTGCAACCCAGTCAGGAAAGCGGTCACGGACAGCTGCAGGCTCTCATCCGGGTCAAAGTTCATACCGAAGCCGCCTTTTTCACCCATGGAGGCAAAGCCGTGGCAAAGACTGCGTAAACCGCGAACGGCATGGAGCGTTTCCGCTTCACTTAGCGTATAGGGCTGCAACAGGCGGAGCAGCAGATCTAGGGCAGCTGTACTCTCCACAACGAGCTGCGGTTCCTGACGGTCCGGGGCATGGAAAAAGGCCTCGTATAGCCCTGGATGCTTGCGGACGAAGCCGATATATGCGGCAGCGACCTCCTGAATGGCTTCGTCACCCGAACGGCCGGCGGAAGCCTCAGTTATTGCACGTCTGAGCTGCTGTGCGGACATCAACGCCAATTCCTGGCGAAGCCCGGGAAGACCGTTGATGTGGTTGTAGAGCGACGGGGAGCGCACATCCAGCTGCTGGGCCAGAGCGGCCAGTGTTAGCGAATGGAATCCGTCGCTGTCGGCAAGCTGGGCGGCGGCGCTTAGCAGAACGCCGCGATCCAGCCCTTGGCGGGGGCTCACAGATGCCCCCCGGCAGGGCGCAGCCGCTGCTCCGCGTCTGCCGCAGCTGCGCGCATCGCCGCGGCGGGCTGGCGCAGCATTCGTCCGTGCCCTACAGCGAGCACGGACGGCTCCAGCTCAGCCAGGCGCTTGGCGCTGGCAAGAGCAAGTTCCCGGTTCCACGTCGCCAGCGCGGGGAACGGAAAGAGCGGGCGCAGGCGGCCGGATACGGCGAGGCCGCCGTGCAGCTGATACGCGTCGCCAGCGATGAGCACACGACTGCGCGTATCCATGAAGGCCATATGGCCCGGCGTATGGCCTGGGGTGGCAATGGCGACCAGGGAGCCGATCCGGTCGCCGTCATCCAGCAAGCGATCCGGGCGGGTGCGGATCCCTTTGGGTACACTGCCGCGTACCGGAGTCTGCGGCTCGCCGGGAAGCAGGGTGGCGTCTCCAGCCAGCAGCGGGGCATCCCGTCTGGAAATGCAAACCTCGGCTTTCGGCAGCGCATCCTTAAGACCATCAAGTGCACCGACATGGTCGCCGTGGGCGTGAGTCAGAATGATTCTGGTGATCGGTTTGCCCAGGGATTGTGCAGTAGCCAGAATTCCCTTGAGACTGAATGGCATTCCGGCATCAATAAGAGTAAACCCATCTTCTTCTTCAACGAGATATACGTTCACAGGGAATAAGCGTGGAAGGAATGAAACTTGGACAACGGCATGCTCACGTGTAATTCGCATCAATAAATCCTCCTTAAAACTAATGTTGTTAGTAATATAACTAATGTCATTAGTTTTTGCAATACCTTGTGTCGATATGCTTAAAAAATAGGATATTTTAAAATCCCAAAACACTTTACAAAAAAAGCGTTTTCAAAATGGGAATAACCGATTATAATAATCTCGTAAGCCCTTTCATATGTCTATCTTATTGGAGCCTTTCGCGAAGCGATCGGCTCACTTTTTTTTGTTCTGTTCGCTTAAAACACGAATGGAACTCACCGTTTTACTTAACCTATGAAGAGTCTGTATATACTGGTATGACAGGGGGAATCAAGTTTTCTAACCTCAAAGTAAGGAGTGTTGACAAACATAACTGTTATTCCTATAATAACAGTTATACTTGCCTTGGATTGAATGTTCATCGGTGAACGATATGCCGGGAAGGGAGTAAGTAATGAACAGTGAATTTACCATTGCTGTGCACTGCCTGGTCTTTCTGTCCATGAAGGAGGAGTGTATGGCCAATAGTGAAGACTTGTCTCAAAGTGTTGGTACCCATCCAGCCAGAGTACGCAAGGTGCTTAGTGTGCTGCGGAAGCATGGATACCTGACAACCAAGGAAGGTGCCCACGGTGGATATCTGCTCAGCCGTCCGAGTGAAGAAATCAAGCTTGGAGAATTGTACAGACTGGTAGCAGGTGGATCGCTTGGTCCCAGCTGGTGCTCGGGAGAATCCGGTTCAACGTGCGTTGTTTCTTCCAATATGAAGGGTGTAATGGGTAGCATCTACGATGGAGGGGAAGAGGCACTGAGCGCGTATTTTGACCGTATATCCATTGAGGATGTGAAGCATCGTATCGGTAATGGGGAAGAATGTTCTTTGTCTATGGAATCCTTGTCCATGAAGGATAGGTCATGACAGAACTGATCATTAACAGCTCTTCATGATCTGGCCTTGGACTGCTGCTGGCAGGCATAGTGGTGGACAGGCTATATAAGAGCGTTTGCTCCGGTTGTAAGATCCGTTGATGTTTCAGGCGATTCCGGGCATAACGTGAACACAGATGGGGAAGCGATCGTCTGCGCTGATGTTATTTTCGGAAGGTGAGTACTCGGCAGAGTTTGACCTTGCGAACGTAAAAAATATAAAAAGAACTTGGGGAGTGGAACGCATGTCCAGCATTGAAAACAATGAAACACTTCGCGTGATTAATGAACGTCACGCTGTCAAGAAGTACGAAAGTGGTTTTGTTATGCCTGAAGCAGATCTGAACGCTATCCTGACTGCCGCTTCCGAAGCACCGTCTTCATGGAACCTGCAGCACTGGAAATTCCTCGTGATTGAATCCGAAGCGGACAAAGCCAAGTTGCTGCCAATCGCTTATGGTCAAAGTCAAATCACAGACAGCTCCGTGACTATTGCTGTACTCGGAGATCTGGAAGCAAACCGCAACGCCGTGATTTATGATCAGGCTGTTGAAGCAGGTGCGATCCCGGCTGAAGTTCGTGACGCATTGGTTGGACAGATCAACGGTGCTTACCAAAATCCGCAAACCGCCCGTGATGAAGCGATCCGCAATGCATCTTTTGCTTCACAGAACATTATGCTTGCTGCACGTTCCCTCGGATATGATACTTGCCCAATGGGTGGTTACAATCCGCAACAATTGATCGAAACATTCAATATCCCGGCGCGTTATTTGCCAACGTTGTTGATCACTGTAGGTAAGGCAGCAGTACCAGCCCGTCCGTCAGGCCGTTTCCCGCTGTCCGACGTTGTTGTTAAAGGTTCCTTCTAAGACTGATTTTGAATCAGTTAACATTATAGTTGTAACGTAAACAGCCGCTGTCCCCTCTATGGGAACATGCGGCTGTTTGGCATTTATAAGACGCTGGGTATTATTTCTCCGGTGTTTCCGGGATTTTCGGTGCATTGAAATCTTCCATATACTCAATCGCGTTATACATCATAACCGCAGCTTCGGCGCGGGTAATCGTTTCCTTCGGATTGAAGTTGCCCTCTGCATCGAGCGTGTTAATCTTCAAGACAAGGGAGCGTTGAACAGCGCCTTGATATTCCGGAGTGAGCTCTTTCTCATCCGTGATATCGACAGGCTTGATGTTAATCATCGGCAGCCCGCCTTTGGCTTCAATGCCCTGCATCAAGAAAAGGGTGTACTGTTCGCGGGTCAGCGCTTTGGAAGGGTCGATATCGTTGGACATCTTAATACCATTGAACTGGGCACGGACAAAAGCATCACTGTACCATACGCCATCTTTTACGTTGGAGAAATAGTCACTTGGCAGGGGTTGCTTGATAAAACGAATCGTGTCCAAATTCAGATGGAGACCATCTGCAATGAGCTGGATACCCTGAGCCGTGTTTAGTTCCTGTTCCGGTTTGAACAAGCTATCACTCACTCCTTTGATTAAGCCATCCTGATGCAGGGCTTCAATCTTATCTGCCCCCGCAATACCTTGAATATCCGTAAATTCTGCTTGAGCTGCGTGAATCGGACCAGCGCTCAGAGAAAGGGTGAGCAGAGCTCCGGCTGTTAATGTAGCCAATATGTTTTTTTTCATGTCAGGTGCGCCTCACTTTTCCAGGGGGTATCCCTTTATATAAAAGTTATTTGTCCCTATAGACGACCCTATTCCTCAAAAGGTTGCTGTGATTTTCCATTGATTTTCTTATAATGAAGCAAAACGACATGAAATGGGTAAATACATAACAGTGGATTCAACCATAAGGTTTACAGTTTTGTGTAATAACATGTAGTTATAGATCTAGGCCCACCACTTGAATGAATAAGGAGAGAATAAAATGATGGAACCTACAGCATCGAATGAAGCTTTTTTCTATACAGGTACTTATGCATCAGCGGATCAACCGGGGATTTTCCTATGTGCCTTGAATAAGGATACAGGCGAGTTGCGGATCGTAAATCATACGGAGGGGGTGGATAACCCATCTTATCTGGCTTTATGCCCGGATGGGGATTGCCTTTACGTAGTAAGTGAGACAGATGAGGGAGAGGTGCTGGTCTATCGCAGGGATGCCGCAACGGGTGAACTGCACCTGATGGATCGCAAGTTGACGAAGGGTGCTTCGCCTTGTTATGTGTCTGTCACGGAGGACAGCAAATGGGTGCTGACTTCAAACTATAGCAGTGGCAGTGTAAATGTATTCCCAGTGGGGGACCAAGGCACGCTTGGAGAGATGAGTGCGCTGGTTGAGCATACGGGAAGAGGGCAGAATGATGACCGTCAGGAAGGGCCGCACGCTCACTCGATTCAACCAGACCCTTCCGGTCAATATGCCATTGTCTGTGATCTGGGTCTGGATCAGATTATCGTGTATCGTCAGGAAGAAGGCCGCCTGGTAACGCATCGTGAGACGAATCAGCCTCCAGGCTCCGGACCGAGACATCTGGTCTTCCACCCCAACTCCAAATGGGCCTATGTGATTAATGAATTAAGTAACACCGTTACGGCATTCATGTATGATCAGCGCAGAGGTGAGTTCACTACGCTGCAGCATATCTCTACACTGCCTGAAGGACATTCCGGGGAAGGTACGTCGGCGGATATCCGTGTGTCCCCGTGTGGTCGCTTCCTGTATGCTTCCAACCGTGGGGACGACAGCATTGTGCTGTATCACATTGACCAGGAATCCGGTGAGCTGGAGGCTATAGAGTGGACTTCGACTATTGGTCAGACTCCGCGTAACTTCAACCTGCTTCCCGGTGGTATTCTGCTGGTGGCCAATCAGGACAGCAACAACCTTGTTGCTTTTCAGATCGATAGTGAAGATGGACGTCTGACACACAACGGATTCAAATTGGAGATACCCCGCCCAGTGTGTATTGCTCCGGTAGTATAAAGTGGGATGACACAACAATCTTTGTTACGTCAGATTTTGATTGGACGTGAGAGAAAGAAGCATTCAAGTCGAAAGGTTCATCTTTCGGCTTTTTTCCTTTTTTATATACATAAAATTACTAAATTGGACCTATAGATGGAATTATATGTTTAATTTAAAATGAATATATTAAAGCGCTTCCATAAATGTGAGATGGCGCTACCAAGGGCATCGGGCTTACCAATTCGATTGGGGAGGCTATGGCTGTATGGGAAAACGATCGTTATGGAAGCGTACACTGCGGACCGCAGGGGTATCCCTGCTGAGCTCTGCGTTACTGGCTACTTCGCTCGGCCTTGGAAACACGCCGGTAACTCATGCTGCGGGTGCTCGTCAGATGGAGTTTCTGGACCGGGGTGTGGTTGCAGTAAAGACAGGCACAGGTGTGTTTATCAGTTGGCGGCTTCTGGGTACAGAAGGGTCGAATGTATCATTTAATGTCTATCGGGATGGAACTAAAGTAAACGCATCACCTATAACGAACAGCACCAACCTCCAGGATGCAAGCGGGACAAGCAGTTCCAAATATACCGTTCGAGCCGTAGTTAGTGGAACCGAGCAGGCTGCTTCGGCGGCAGCGAGCGTATGGGGCAATAATTATCTGTCCGTACCTCTCAGTGTGCCAGCAGGGGGGACAACACCGGATGGTGTGGCCTACACGTACAGTGCCAATGATGCGAGTGCAGGGGATGTGGATGGGGACGGCGAGTATGAATTGATCGTGAAGTGGGACCCGTCGAACTCCAAGGATAACTCCCAAAGCGGCTACACGGGTGAAGTATTTATCGATGCCTACAAATTGAATGGAACGCGCCTATGGCGTATCAGTCTGGGCAAAAATATCCGTGCAGGTGCTCATTACACCCAGTTCATGGTGTACGATCTGGATGGAGACGGCAAGGCAGAAGTGGCGATGAAGACGGCGGATGGTACCAAGGATGGAACGGGAGCAGTCATCGGTGATGCCAGCAAGGATTATCGGAATTCCAGCGGATACGTTCTATCAGGACCAGAGTTTCTTACAATCTTCAATGGACAGACTGGCAAAGCGCTTTCCACGGTGAACTATGAACCGGCGCGCGGCAATGTATCCGATTGGGGAGACAACTACGGCAACCGGGTCGATCGATTCCTTGCAGCCATTGCGTATCTGGATGGGGAGCGGCCAAGCCTGGTCATGGCACGCGGTTATTACACGCGGACTGTGCTGGTGGCGTACAATTGGAGAGATGGACAACTAACCAAGCAGTGGACGTTTGACTCCAACACGTCAGGTAATTCAGGTTATGCAGGACAGGGCAACCATAATCTGAGCGTTGCAGACGTAGATGGCGATGGCAAAGACGAAATCGTTTACGGAGCGATGGCGGTGGATGATAACGGCAAAGGACTCTATACGACAGGACTTCATCATGGGGACGCGATGCATCTCAGTGATCTGGACCCGGATCGGACGGGACTTGAAGTATTCCAGGTGCATGAGACCGCGTCCAATGCTGGAGTCGAATTCCGTGATGCGCGTACAGGCCAGTTGATCTGGGGTATACCAACGACGAAAGATATTGGACGGGGCATGGCAGCCGATATCGATCCACGTTATAAGGGTGCCGAAGTGTGGGCAGATGGTGGTTTGTATACAGCCAAAGGGCAGAAAATCGGGACAACGCTGCCTTCCTCCACGAATTTTGGCATCTGGTGGGACGGTGACTTGCTTCGTGAACTGCTGGACAGCAATCGGATTGATAAATGGGACTATGCCAATAGCGAAACGGTGAATCTGTTGACGGCATCCGGTGTGTCTTCCAATAATGGAACGAAATCCACACCGAACCTGCAGGCTGACCTGTTCGGAGACTGGAGAGAAGAAGTGGTATGGCGGACCAATGACAGCTCTGCACTGCGCATCTACACGACAACAGCTGTTGCAGACAAACGAATCTACACCCTGATGCATGATCCGGTATACCGTCTTGGCGTAGCGTGGCAAAATGTAGCCTATAACCAACCACCACATACCGGCTTTTATTTGGGAGATGGCATGAGTACACCTCCCGTACCGAATATCCGGTATGCTGGCAAATAAAAATAGGGAAATGGCATGTTCATGCCAAGTCCTAAGATGATTTCGATTATACAGCGTACAGAGCTTACCGCTGACGAGGGAACAACGGACTTGGGTCCGTTGTTCTTTTTCTCTGCCATTTACACAGATATTCGGTAGAAATCGGAAAAAAACGTTTGACAGCCCTATGTACTGCCCTTATGATACATATATAACTCACTAAACAGGTAGGAATAATAAAAATGACTTTGCTCTCATTGCGGAAGCAGTCATTTACAGTCACAAGAGAGATCGTAACGTGAACAGAATAACGTTCTCACCGTATAGACGGAGGAACACCGCAGCGCATCATTTCTGGATGAAGCATACACGGCCATTGGGTCGGCATGACTTTATGAGGGAGAAGTGCGCGGGGGTTCCTCCGTTTTTTGTTTTTTTCGGTGCGTTCCATGCTGTTCAGCCTGCCTGAGGTAATCTTGCAGATCCATTCGGGGGGAGTGTTATCTATGAAAAAGAGAATTCATAAGGGTATTCTGGTTGGTCTGGCATTGGTGTTAACAGGGGTACTGGCGGCATGTGGATCGGATAACGGTGGCACGAATGCGACAGCTACATCGGGAGGAACGGAAGGCGGCAAAGAAGGGGCAAAAGCGATCGAGCTGCTGAATGTATCCTATGATCCGACACGTGAACTCTATGAGCAATATAACAAGGCGTTTGCAGCGTATTGGCTGAAAGAGAAAGGTCAGGAAGTAACCGTTAAGCAATCTCATGGCGGTTCAGGTAAACAGAGTCGTTCCGTCATTGATGGACTGGACGCGGATGTGGTCACACTGGCATTGGGATACGATATCGATGCGATTGAGGATAAAGGTCTGATCAATGCGGGCTGGCAGGACAAATATGAGCATAACAGCTCTCCGTATACATCAACGATCGTATTTTTGGTACGCAAAGGCAATCCGAAAGGCATTAAGGACTGGGATGATCTCATCAAGGGAGATACCCAGGTCATTACCCCAAATCCAAAAACGTCCGGCGGGGCACGCTGGAACTATCTGGCGGCATGGGGATATGCGCTCAAACATAACAACAATGACGAAGAGAAAGCCAAAGCCTTTGTTGCTGAACTGTTCAAACATGCGCCAGTCCTTGACTCTGGAGCACGTGGGGCGACAACTACGTTTGTAGAGCGCGGTATTGGTGATGTACTGCTGGCATGGGAGAATGAGGCTTTCTTGTCGGTTAAAGAGCTGGGCCCAGACAAATTCGACATTGTTGTGCCTTCGGTCAGCATTTTGGCTGAACCACCAGTAGCCATTGTAGATAAAAATGCAGACAAAAAAGGCAGCCGCGAAGTGGCGGACGCCTATCTGAAATACTTGTACAGCGAAGAGGGGCAGACCATTGCTGCTGAAAACTATTACCGTCCAACTCTGGACAGCGTGAAGGAAAAGTTCAAGGATCAATTCCCGCAGCTTGAGCTGTTCACATTGAACGATGTATTTGGCACATGGCGCGATACCCAGGCCAAGCATTTTAATGACGGCGGAATCTTTGACCAGATTTATGTTCCAGGCAGCTAATGCCTCTGACATCGATGATGTGGCGTAACCATGTAAGCGGCCAACCAGTCCGACCGACTGAAGGCAGAGAGGATGAACGTGCATGAGCAAGGTGATGGTGGCCCGGAGACGCACACTACCGGGATTCGGATTAACGATGGGTTACAGTGTGCTGTACCTGAGCCTGGTTGTACTTATTCCGCTGGCAGCGCTCTTGTTTAATTCCACGGGGTTGACCTGGTCCACACTAATTGAGGTGGCGACCAATCCCCGGGTACTGGCTTCCTTCCAGGTGAGTTTTCTGACTGCAGGTGCAGCGGCCCTGATCGATCTGGTCCTCGGGCTGCTCCTGGCTTGGGTACTCGTCCGGTATGAATTCCCGGGAAAACGGCTGTTTGATGCCGTCATTGATCTGCCTTTTGCTCTGCCGACAGCAGTGGCGGGGGTTGCCTTAACGGCGCTGTATGCCGGAAATGGCTGGATTGGGCAGTTTGTGGAACCTCTGGGCATCAAGCTGGCCTATTCACAGGCGGGTATTACCCTCGCGCTGATGTTTATCGGGATTCCGTTTGTGGTGCGCACGGTGCAGCCTGTTTTGCAGGAGTTGGAGGCAGAGGTGGAAGAAGCTGCCGCTACGCTGGGAGCGGGAAGATGGCGGATATTCCGGAAGATCCTGCTTCCGGATCTGATCCCGCCGCTGCTGACCGGCTTTGCGTTGGCCTTTGCCCGAGGCATTGGCGAATATGGCTCAGTGGTGTTTATCTCAGGCAATATGCCGATGAAAACGGAGATTGCGCCCCTGCTGATCATGGCGAAGCTTGAGCAGTTCGATTATGCGGGAGCTACGGCGGTAGCCTTGCTGCTGCTGCTGGTCTCTTTTGTCCTATTGCTGATCATTAATTCACTTCAACGCTGGAGCCGCAAGGCAGGCAGAGCTTAATGGATATAAGCCGACCTATATAAGTTGAACTTAACATTTACACGATAACGGAGAGGACAGAAAAATCTGGAGAAGCGGAGCGTTTGCCTTTATCCCCGGATTTTCCCTTTTTAGGAGTAGTTCATAAAAAAATCTGGGGATAACAGCAATCGGAAGATGTTCTGACCGCGCAGTGGTTTAGTGTAAATCATTTGTTCAACTTATATAAACCAAAAGGAGGTACAAAATATGGCGGGTTCCGTTCCATTGACGCCTGCTTCCCGTGTGCGAACCGGGCCGGGGCCAAATCGTGCAACCACGGAAGCACCATGGGTTAAATGGTTGTTGATCGGCTTGGCAAGTCTGGTGCTGCTCTGGCTGCTCATCTTGCCGCTGGTAATCGTGCTGATGGAGGCATTAAAGCAGGGCTGGGGTGTCTACATCGCCGCGCTTACCGAGCCGGACGCGATGTCAGCGTTGAAACTTACGCTGCTGGTTGCCGGGATCACCGTACCGCTCAATACGATATTCGGTGTGGCGGCTGCGTGGGTTATTACCAAGTTCCAGTTCAGGGGTAAAGGACTCATGATTACCCTGATCGATCTGCCTTTTTCGATCTCGCCTGTTGTAGGCGGGTTGATCTTTGTCCTTGTTTTTGGTTCGAATGGATGGTTTGGACCGTGGCTGGCCGAGCATGATATCAAAATTATTTTTGCCCTGCCCGGCATTGTTATCGCTACGTTGTTCATTACGTTTCCCTTCGTCGCCAGAGAGCTGATTCCGCTAATGGAGGATCAGGGCACGAGAGAAGAAGAAGCGGCGGTTACGCTGGGGGCCTCCGGGTGGCGGATCTTCTGGAACGTGACCCTTCCCAACATCAAGTGGGGGCTGTTATACGGCATCATTCTGTGTAATGCGCGGGCGATGGGCGAGTTCGGGGCCGTATCTGTTGTATCGGGACATATTCGCGGGGAGACCAACACCTTGCCGCTGCATGTCGAGATTCTGTATAACGAATATCAATTCTCCGCTTCATTTGCCGTCGCCTCCTTGCTGCTGATTTTGGCCCTGGCAACGTTGCTGCTCAAGAGCTGGTTGGGTCATAAAACGATTCCCGAAAAGTGATGGGACACTCCTGTATTTATGCCAATCATCTTGGTTATGAAAGGGGCTCCGAATGAAAATGGATTTTGTTTAAAACTTTGTGAAAATTCGGATTGACAGCTACTGGAAGCCCTGCTAATGTATAAACCAAGTATATAGGTTGGATAAGAATGAATTATAAGTCAGGTTGGATGACAGCACACTTGAGGAATATAGCGGGCAGTAGCCCGAGAAGAGGAGGCGGCTCTATGGCTAAGCCGTTAAAAGTGGATGAGGTATGGATGGATCGAATCGCCGGACAACTGAATGACATGGAGTTTGGCTCGCTGCACATCGTTGTACATGAAGGCCAGATTGTGCAGATGGAGCGGACCGAACGCAAGCGTTTTGAAAATACGCCCTCCGGCAGCGCCTCCAAATCCGGCAGCACTGCACGAAGCAGCTCACCCCGTTCATTGCGCTCATCGAATGCAAGCGCGAAGGGATAGGCTTCATGTAATTTAGGATCGAATTAGGCATAATGCAGAAAATAGTAGAAATTAAAAAAGAGAAGCCCCCAATTTTGCGGGCTTCTCTTTTTGGGTGTTGAATGAACTGAGACTGATGACGCCGGGCAAACCAAGTTAAAAAAGGTTTATTTTTCGGAAATGGCTCCGGATGTGCGTGGTTTATAGAGATTTAACTCCATATCCAAGTTCTCATCCTCCTGTGCTTCTGTACTTCGATTCAATTTCTTATCCAAATCGGTGTGTCCCGCATAGGGGCGATCACTGCGAGAAGGCGTTCCTGTCAGGCTGAAGCCCGAGATGAACAGGATGAGTTGTAATCCCAATGCGTAAGGAGCAGCGGCAAGTCCAATCAGATGAAGCAGGGAGCATAGGGCAATTAGAGTAACAAGTGCTTTGGTTACTGTGCCTGATGAACCCTGTCTTGGGCTGGACCAGAGCAGATAACCATAGAACACCGTGATGAGCAAGGAGACGAAGCGTATCCATGGCAAAGCATTGAACCAGGAGTGCCAGAAAGGATACATTAGACCTTGCTGCCGGAATACAAAATCAGCGATCAGGTATAGTACAGCCGCCACAGCGGCGGGCTCGGCAGCCGGACGAATGACATTCCATACAGCTTTTCCCCAATGGTCTGGATGGGCGTACCGATTCAATTCATCGGATAATGCTGCACTCTCTCGTTCGAGAGCCTTGTGCATCAAGGCTAGTCGAGCGGGATCAACATCGATGATACAGCTGCGGATCTGATCCTGAAGCTGTGGAGACAGATGCACAGCGGCTCTGCAGGATAGCATGGCCGTTAATAGTTCATGGTGCTCATGTTCCGTAAGAGCAGCATTCCGATGTTCTTTTACAGTGAGTTGTCCCAATAGGGTTGTACTTATGTATAATGTATCTCGTATCGCATGCATTCGCCTGTCACGGCTTCGTCTGACCTCAGTTGCAGACCATACGTAGAGTCCAAGCAGCACAGCGATGATTCCGAGTAGTACCGCCACGAAGCCCGGATATGAGAATAGAGCAAGCATCCAGCGTTGAAGCACAATGGTTCCTCCTTTGCAAAAACTGTAGTGCAGCATGAAACACGGTTCACATCAGCTTTCTCTCACTATTACACAGGAATTGCGTGAATTCAAGCAGGAACAGGAAAGGAGCATGATCTATGGACAACATCAACATTGAACATACACCGCCCTCAGCAGCAGAATACCTTGCGTTACGGAAGATCGCAGGTCTCAGTGCGATGAGCAAGGAGGGAGCGGAGATTGGGCTGCCCAATAGTCTTTTTGCCGTTTGTCTGCGTGAAGAAAATGAAATTTTAGGCATGGGCCGGGTCATCGGGGACGGTGGTTGCTTCTTTCAGGTGGTGGATATCGCCGTGCGCCCGGACCATCAGGGAAAAGGATATGGCAAATTGATCATGAGCGAAATCATGAATTATTTGCGTGAACATGTGCCTGCTCGTGGTTTGGTTAGCCTGCTGGCAGATGTTCCTGCCGATCGTCTGTACGCTCAATTTGGTTTCACCTACACCAGTCCAAAATCGGAGGGTATGTGGTGGAGACAAGGGGAATAGAACGGAAATAAAGCACAGGTCGTTGAAAGTGAAGTGAGGAGAATATGCTTAACCCCATTTTAATACGAAGTAATCGATGCTGAGCCGCATAAAACGGCTTTTTGTATGAGGAGTAAGAGCTGGAAGAGATTTTTTGGCGACGGTTTACAAGTGGGTGAAGAGGGTTTAAGATGGCGTGAGCCGTTTAAGGTATATAACAATGGGATTAAGTATTAAAATAACGGTAAGTTGACAAGATGATATCTACTGAAAAGAGGGATTTAATATGAAAGTTGCCATTTTTGGAGCAACCGGAACGATTGGGAAGACGATACTGTGGGAGTTGATGGACCGTGGACATGAGGTAACGGCGATTGTTCGTGATCCTTCGAAGGTTGAGATGGAGCATGAGCGTTTGCGTGTGGTAGAGGGGGATTTGCTTAACCCGGACCAGGTTGCCGATTTTACAGCAGGTCAGGAAGCTGTTGTGAGTGCTTATGGACCGAAGTTTGGTGCGGAGGAAGAGATGCTGGAAGTTACACGTTCATTAATTGAGGGTGTTCGTCGTGGAAAAGCAGGACGTTTGGTTGTCGTTGGCGGAGCAGGAAGCTTGCTTACGGATTCTGGAGAAATGCTGATGGACACACCAGGATTCCCTGAGGAAGTCAAACCATTGGCGAAAGCTCATGTCGATGCGTATAACCTGATTGAGGCATCGGATATCCATTGGACCTACATGAGTCCTGCGGCTACGATCACAACAGGAAGACGGACAGGTCTGTTCCGGGTTGGCATGAATCGTGTGATCACAGATGATCTGGGTGAGAGCTCGATTTCCGTTGGTGATTTTGCAGCGGCTTTGGTAGATGAGCTGGATGATCCGCAATTTATTCAATCCCGGTTTACGGTGGGCTATTAATCGTTATTCGGCTAAACCAGATCAATGAAACGGAGAATTGGCTTGGAGCGGTAAACAGAACAGGTTTGCTGAGTTGAGGTTTGGAGCATTGAATAGCTTAATAGCTCAGGTTTAATAGCCAGAAATTATTTCTAAAAGGGTTGTCACCGGGGAGGGATGAACGTTGTTTATCGTAACCGCTGAACAGATGAGAGCTGTGGATGAGCATACGATTCACAAGCTTGGCATTCCTGCTGCCAGTCTGATGGAGAACGCGGGCAGAGCCATTGCCGAGGAAGTTATTCAGTTGTGCCGGAAATACAGGGCTGAGCAGATGGGACAGCGTTCGCAGCAGCATGGCAGCTGGAACAATGGAAATGGGAAGCGGGCACACACGGGGCCCGGGGATCGGTCTGGTCATGGTAGCGACATCACCGCCGATCCGGCGCTCGTGATGGAGCAACCCGGCGATCAGCAGTGGTACATGCTGATCGGCAAGGGCAACAATGGCGGCGACGGGCTGGTTGCGGCGCGCCATTTGGTTGAAGCGGGGCTCGGCGTGACTTTGGTCTACGCCGATGCGCCGGATGCACTGCGGGGCGAGGCCGCAGTGCAGCGGGATGCCGCCGCGGAGCTCGGCATCCCTGCCTTGGTCCACGGGCGCGAAGCCGTGGACTTCAGCCGGTGCACAGGCATCGTAGATGCGCTGCTGGGCACCGGCTCGCGTGGGGCGCCGCGTGGAGCATATGCGGCGCTGATTGAGGCGGCGAACGACAGCGGCAAGCCGGTCGTGTCCGCCGATGTGCCAAGCGGGCTAAATGCCGATACCGGGGAGGTATATGAGCCCTGCATTCAGGCCCGGGTGACCGTATGTCTCGCGCTGCTTAAACGCGGGCTGGTGCAGTACCCGGGTGCATCTGCCGCGGGGCGGATCGTCGTGCGCTCCATCGGCATTCCCGCGCGGCTTGCGCCGGAGCATGGCCCCTCGGTCCGTCTGCTGACGGAAGAGGTGCTGCGCAGTGCGCTGCGCGTGGACACGAGCCGCCTCCGGGTACCGGACGGCCACAAGGGCACTTACGGCCACGTGCTGCTGGCCGCAGGCAGTCTGCCGATGAGCGGCGCAGGCCTGCTCTCGGCCAAAGCCGCGCTGCGCGCTGGCTGCGGGCTCGCCACATGGGCGCTGCCCGCGGCACTGCTGCCGCATGTCATCGGCACCGTGCCCGAGCTCATGCTCGCTGCCGCCGCCGATGGCGACAGCGGCGAATGGAACGCGGCTTCCGCCGACGCCGTGCTGCGTCTCGCGGAAAGCCGCGACGTGCTCGCGACCGGCCCCGGCCTCGGCCGCTTCAAGGGCGACACCGACTGGCTGCGCCGTCTGTGGCAGCAAACGGATCGTCCGCTCGTCATTGACGCGGACGCCCTCAACATGCTTGCAGACGCTGGCCCAACCGGGCCTCGCGACTGGGGTATACGAAGTGCGGCGACGATTCTGACGCCGCACCCCGGGGAGATGGGCCGACTGCTGGGCATGTCGACCCCAGAAGTGCAGCGTGACCGAATTGAACACGCTGTACGGTACGCCCGCGAGCAAGGCGTGACTCTCGTGCTCAAGGGAGCACGAACGGTCATTGCAACGCCATCCGGCGAGGCGTATGTTAACACCACCGGGCACGCTGGCATGGCCACCGGCGGTGCGGGAGACGTATTGACCGGCATTATCGCCGGTCTGCTCGCCCAGGGACTCAGCGCGGAGCAGGCTGCTGCCTTTGGTGTGTTCCTGCACGGTCAGACCGGGGAGCGTGCCGCGTTGCTGCGCGGTGATCCGGCATCCCTGCTTGCCGGGGATATTATGGACGCACTATAAATCAAGGGCATAAGCGAAGGCGGCAAGTACATGCAGGAAGTGCTCGCAAGAAGTAACGACAGGAAGTACGCACAAGAAGAACACACGGGATGGAACACACAGGATGAACAGGCAGGGAGTGCTCGTAAGAAGTGCTCACAAGAAAAACACACAAGAAGTGCACGCAAAAATGACACTCTGCATCCCCTGCGCATAACAGAAACAAGTAAACCATCCATAACATCAAGAAAGAAAGGGATGTCCTGTAGTCATCAACATGACGTGGATATCCCTTTCTAATGTGATACCGTTTAACGAACCGGACACACGCTATCAGCTGCATTTTCCATTGATCTGCGGTTTAACGAATCACAGCGACGTTATTTTCACTGATCGGCCGGTTCTGACCCAAGTTTGTACTATTATAACGAGAATAGCGTGCCTGGAATTCGTTAAACTGTGCATTCAACGCAAATCCTTCAATTAACGTTTGTACGATTCGCTAGAATGGGTTAGCGCTTCGACCCAAAAAGAAGGAAGTCTCTTCCAACCTTCGGTACAGCGGCTTCTCTTCTTTCTTTTATCATGGTTCAGCTACAACCGGAACCGTAATAGCTCCTGATGCATCTCTGCACTGATATCCCGCAGGGTTTTCACCTTGGTGCTTGCTTCGGCGAATGAACGCTGCTGCTCGGCCGTTGAAGCGGTAATTTCCTCGCTGCTTGCAGCCGATTGTTCCGTGATGGCACTTATATTTTCAATCGCCTGCTGAACCTGTGCGCTAAGTTCACTGGACTGCTGCATGTCTTTCGTAAGCTGATTAATACTTGTGCTGATCCGCTCTACACTGTGACGAATGCCGGAGAAGGATTCACCGGTTTTTCCGGTGGCCTGCTCCTGTTCTGCAAAGAGCTGGATGCTCTGGGTCACAGAGTTTTTCACTTTGCCCATAGACGCTGTGATTTCGCCGACAGCCGCAAAGATATGCTGCACTGATTGCTCCGATTGTTCGGCCAGTTTCTTCACTTCCCCCGAGACGACAGCAAAGCCGCGTCCGGCTTCACCAGCACGTGCCGCTTCGATGGAGGCGTTCAGAGACAGAAGGGTGGTCTGCGTAGCAATGCCCGACACATAGGCAGTCATGGTGGCAATTCGGGAGGCACTCTCCTCCAGTTCCTGGACCGTCTTTTCTACCTCGGTCATGGCAATCCGGTTTACTTCAGCCAGTCGAAGCTGTTCCTGTATGGCAATGTGCCCCTCCTGCACGGAACTCAGAACCTCGTTTCCATAGATGGCCGATTGTGAAGTCGCCTGAAGATTGCTTTCAAACATATGCTGCATCTTGTCCACGACCATAACCGTTTCACTTAGATCCTCAGCAATTTTCTGACTGCCAATCGATAGTTCTTCGGTCGTTCGGGAGACTTGCTGCACTATGGCTTGCACGGTATCATTGCCGCGATCGATATCCTGGGCCATCCCATCAACACGGTTTCCTGCCGCACCGATGGATTGAATGATACTTCGAATATTCCCCGTCATAAGGCGGAAGGAGCGGTTTAAGTCATCCAGTTCATCTTTGCCTCGGGTCTCTGGAAGCTGCTGCGTAAGATCGCCGTTCGCAATTTGTCCTGCGGCTTCCTTCAAGGAGCGAATGCGCCCCGCCAATTGTCGTGAAGTGTACATGTTGAACAACAGGACAGCGACCAGCAGGACGACGGCTCCGGCGAGAGCAATCTGCCAGGTCCGCTGGATGTCTTGCTCCAGAGCTACTGTGTACTGATCATATCGATCCCGGGTGACCTCATCCAGCATATAGATATCATTTTGTATGCCTTTGACCCGTGAGCTGAAACGTTTGGCGTCCGAACTGTTCATGGCTGTGATGGCTTCCGTGGCACCCGTGTCCAGAGCCGTTAATTTCGTTTGGATGGATTGAATCAGGCGAAGCTGTTCATCCGTTTCCAGCAAGCCTTCTGTGAGCTGCTTTACCATGGTTTTACCTTCATTCAGCAAGCGTGTTACATTATCCTGATTGCCAGCTGTCATGGAGAACGAGTACACATCGAGCGCCTGCTCGGTCTGTATCTGGTTAGCGTTCAGCTCCGTGACCTTCAGCATGGCAGGCACCAGATTTTGATTTTTGGCATTCATGTTTAGCAATTGAATAATGATATAGGCGACTAGCAAAAGGCATAACAGTAACGATACGATGGCATTCAATATCAGCTTTCCCTGCAATTTCATAAGCGTGCCTCCATATTAGCAATTGGTTTATTGATCTAGGGTAATTTTGGTTTTGCCGGAAGCGATCTGTGCTTTCAAATCTTCGAACGTTTGCTGTTGTTCGTCCGTGAGTGTGATGTTATGTAGGGCGGTTAAACCTACGCCGTTTTCTGCCAGACCATAGAACATTTCTTTTTCGGGAAATGAATGCTGGTTCTGAATGAACGTATTAATGGCGTTATGAAGAGAGACATCTACATTTTTGAGCATGGAAGTGAGTACTGCTTTTTCTGCTAAAAAGAACTGATCCTGATCCACGCCAATGGCGTATTTACCCAATCGCTGAATCTCTGAAAGTGAACCTATACCGGTAAGTCCGGCAGCAACATAAATCACGTCAACTCGTTGTTCCTGAATCATCTGTGCTGCGAGCTTACCTCCAAGATCAGGATTGCCGAAATCCCCGGCGTACACGACATGCACTGTGGCATCGGGATTAGCGGCCTTTACACCTTGCTCAAAACCTTGCTGGAAATCGTGAAGCACCGGAATATCCATTCCACCCAAGAAGCCCACATGGTCTTCATTTGTTGCAAAGCCAGCAATGATACCTGCAAGATAGCTGCCTTCTTCTGCTTTGAAGGACATGGAGGTCACATTGGGGAGATCGGAATGCCCGTCAATGATGAGAAAACGCTGATCGGGATATTTTTGAGCAACCTTCTCCAAATCGGCTTTTATCGTGTCGCTTAGACCAATAATCAGATCCACCTTATCCTTCGCAAATTGCTCAAAGGCTGCCTCGGATGTCAGATCCTTTCCCGGTTCCTTGTAATCAAACACAATACTGTTCTCGTTTCTTGCCTGTACCAATCCCTCAAAAGATGCGTCACTGAAGGAATGATCACCCAGGCCGACATCCGTAAGAACGATTCCGACCTTGGTTCGCTGATCTGCGGGGGAGACCTTCTCGGCTGCCGAACATGCTCCCAGCACCAGAACAACCAGAATCATCATCATGGTGAACCCGAATTTGTATTTCCACTGTGTTTTCATGTGCGTATGTCCTCTTTTCTGTAAGATGGAGATGACGTGTGAGGTGAGCGAATCCCCTATATGTATATCGGAAGGGAACAGAGTCTCCATAATGGGGAGTGATGAAAATTTACGGAAAATCATTGAAACGCCAATGAAACCCATGAATTATACATGGAATTTACATTTGATGAGGCATGAATTCGAATTCTCGACAGAACCTTTGCGTGCTGCTGATCAAGGTCAACGGAAAAAAGATAGACAAAAAGGCAAAGAGGAGACCAATCAGATCTCTTCTTTGCCTCTTCGTCAAACCAATAAATGATGAATGACTACACTAATACATTTATATATGAATGGTTTTCCCCATTCTCCCAGCGTATGCAATGCTTCAAGCTTTCCTACTCACATTCAGCTGCACTTGCAACATATTACCACGCAGCTACCGAGCCATCGGCCCGGCTTTCCGTGCCTCCGCATAACACGCCGTTGTCCGGGTTACGCCAGATGATCTGGCCGCGTCCAAACATTGACGGATCGAGGGCGATCTGTATATCATGCCCTTTGCGGGCAAGTGCTTGCGCAATATGCTGAGGAAATCCGGGCTCAACCAGAATCGTTTTGCCTTTGGTCCACTGCCAGCGCGGGGAATCGAGCGCGGCCTGTGGATTGAGGTGGAAGTCCACCGTATTCATGACGACCTGCACATGACCCTGGGGCTGCATGAAACCACCCATGACCCCGAATGGCCCAACCGCTTCATCACCACGTGTGAGAAAGCCTGGGATGATCGTATGATATGTCCGTTTGCCCGGCTCCAATGCGTTGGCGTGATTCGGATCAAGCGAGAAATTATGCCCCCGGTTTTGCAGGGCAATGCCTGTGCCCGGCACAACCAGCCCGGAGCCGAAGCCCATATAATTGCTCTGAATGAAGGAAACCATGTTGCCCTCACCATCTGCCGTTGCAAGATACACCGTTCCGCTTGCCTTTGGGTCGCCCGCTTCAGGTGGAAGTGCCCTATCGCCAATGAGCTTGCGCCGTTCGTCTGCATACGCTTCGGACAATAACTCCTGCACTGTAACGCCCATCTTGCGTTCCTCGGTAATGTACTTCTCCCCATCGGCAAACGCCAGCTTCATGGCTTCCAATTGTCGATGATACCCCAGTACGGATTCCTTTTCATCAAAATCAAAACCCTTCAACACATTGAGCGCTGCCAGCGCTATCAGCCCCTGACCGTTGGGCGGGATCTCCCACACCTCATATCCACGATAGGAGACCGAAATCGGATCAACCCATTCAGGCTGAAAGGTAGCCAGATCCTCCTTGGTCAGATAACCTCCGTGCTCTGCCATAAAAGAGTGAATACGCTCCGCAAGCTCGCCTTCATAGAAGTCTCGCGCTCCGCTCTCGCCAATCCGGCGCAGGGTTGCCGCATGATCCGGCGAACGCCACATTTCGCCCACGGTCGGAACACGCCCGCCTGGGGCAAACGTCTCAAACCACGCACGCCCGGCTTCCGCATCGCCTTGGCGTGCATAGATGTCGGCTGCCCGTGCCCAATGGCGGGCCAGCCCAGGCGCAAGCGGGTAACCTACTTCCGCGTAGCGGACAGCCGGTTCCAGCGCTTCCGCCAGCGTGAGCCGCCCGAATCGGCGGCTCAGCTCAGCCCAACCCGCCGGTGCGCCAGGCACCGTCACCGGAACGACCCCTAGCTTCGGCATCTCCGAATGGCCTGCCGCTTTGAGCGCCTCAATCGAAATGCTCTGAGGCGCAGGTCCGCTGGCATTCAGGCCATGCAGCTTGCCCTCGGTCCAGACGAGGGCAAAGGCATCGCCCCCAATGCCATTGGACGTTGGCTCCAGCACTGTGAGTGCTGCCGCCGTTGCGATAGCGGCATCCATGGCATTGCCGCCTTTTTTCAACACATCGAGACCGGCTTGCGCAGCCAAAGGCTGTGAAGTGGCAACCATGCCTTGTTTGGCATAGACGGGTACACGGTAGGACGGATACGGTTGATAGAGTGGATCGTAGTTCATCAGGTTGTTCAGCTCCTTGTCACAAGATGTCAGGTTCCGGCTTGCCGGATCAGTAGTCCTAACCCTCTTCGGAGCAGGGAACGTGATCTCCTGCTGCCAACGCGAAATCCAACCTGACATGACCCGTAAACGGAGAGGATACAGTTGCGTTCATAACTGTACCAATGTCCTTTTTTCAAAGATTTAAGCGATCTCCAGATAATCATGCATCAGGTCGTTACCATATCCCCACCATTGACATGGATGCACTCTCCGGTCACGTAGGAAGAGTCGCGGGACGCAAGATACACGTAGGCAGCTGCAAGCTCATAAGGCTGACCTGCCCGGCCCATCGGCGTCGAGGTTCCGAATATCTGCACATCTTCGGCGGAGAAGCTGGAAGGAATGAGCGGTGTCCAGATCGGCCCGGGCGCGACGCAATTGACCCGAATGCCCTGAGCAGCGAGCGATTTGGCGAGTACCCGTGTCAAAGAGACCACAGCCCCTTTGCTGGAGGAATAATCAATCAGCTGTACTTCACCTTTATAGGCCGTAATGGAAGCTGTATTGATGATGGATGCTCCTTTGCAGAGATGCGGGAGAGCTGCCTGAATCAGAAAAAAGTAGGCAAACACATTCGTCTGGAACGTATGATACAGCTGTTCTTCCGTAATATCGACAATGCTCGGCTGAACGTACTGTACGCCATGATTGTTGACCAGAATGTCGATCTTTCCGAAGGTCTCCATGGTTGTACGGATGACAGCCTCGCAGTTTTTCTTCAACCGGAGATCAATCTCGATCAACAGACACCGTTGTCCAAGTTCTTCAATGCGATCACGTGTCCTTTCGGCGTCGGTCCGTTCATATAAATAAGCGATGGTGATATCCGCACCTTCTTTGGCAAAAGCAATGGCTGCCGCTCTGCCGATTCCGCTGTCACCACCGGTGATAATTGCAACCTTGCCATCCAGCTTGCAGCTGCCAATATAAGCAGGATCTTCGCTAATTGGTTCAGGTACCATCAGGGTTTCCAGACCTGGCTGCCGGTCCTGATGCTGGGGAGGGAAAGCCAGCTTTTGTGGCTTGCACACCGTTTTCTCACCGTAAAAAGGATATACCGGATTCATTCGTTTTACTTCCTCCTCGCACGTTCATTCATACGCCTAATCTATGCATTCGCCCAGAAAAGGTGCGGCAGGCGGGAGAAGGATATTTGTTTTTAACGCAAAATATACCATAATAAGGATGTAGCTATTGCAACAGTTCATTAAATGTGGAGGTGTCAGGAGTCCAATGAATATTCAGGGGATTAACCATCTGTGCTTTTCCGTATCTAATCTGGAACGGTCCATTACCTTTTTTGAGCAGGCTCTCGGTGCCCGTATTCAGGTGAAAGGCCGAAAGCTGGCGTACTTCGAACTTGCCGGACTATGGATCGCTTTAAATCAGGAAGACGTCATTCGCAACTATACAGAACGAACGTATACACATATTGCATTTACCGTAAAAGAAGAGGAATTCGACGAGTCTGTACAGCAGCTTCGAGCGGCTGGAGCTGACATCCTTCCCGGAAGACCACGCGACCCGAAGGATGCATTATCTGTTTATTTTACCGATCCCGATGGTCATCTGTTCGAGCTGCATACCGGAAATATGAAAAAAAGGCTGGATTATTACCGGGAAGACAAACCTCATATGACCTTTTATCCATAAGACCACTGTGTAAATGGAGGTAAATGGTAATTAACGTATTTAATGTCACTGCAATTATCCGTAAAATAAATCTCAGGTTCACCGAGGATATAGGATATATCTAATGCCAAACGATACAGAAGGAGAGATGGGCGTGGAGAGCAAAGGATACAAATTACGGGTAATTGCAAGTGGACTCTGCATGGCCGCAGTCATGCTGGTTTCCGTTTTTACGGGGGGAATTCCCAATACGGGGGAACGTACGGGGTTTGCTGAAGTTTCGGTTGAACAGAATTATGAATTTCCACCTGTAACGCTGCTTGATCTGAATGACCCAGTCCCTCGTTGATGAATATGTATATTTAGTCCTGTCCGTTTTGGAGGTTTAGGCCGAAAATGGGGCCTCTGTTACAGAGACCCTAATTCCATAAAACCTTTTCGTTTGGATTTTCAGTTGTTAGAAGAAGATAGGATTTGTCTTTACTTGATAAATGACTTGTAGTCGTTATATTCCATTTTACGATTCTGCTTGCTCATGAGGAGTAATTGATGGCTGATATTGGCCTCACGCTCTGCATAAATGCGTTTTAGCAGGTCGTGACTCATTCTTAGAAAGTAATACCCTTCATTCGGATTGTCTTTCTCGTGGTACACCAGACCGAGAAGACGATATAATTTTGCCCTCAGTATCCCCTCATCTCGCTGATCGAGCAATTGAAGGGCTTCTTTGATGGTGGCCTCTGCTTGCAGCGGCTCGCGTTCTTCCAGATAGATTTTACTCATTTCCTCCAATATGGAAGCCTTCTTGTCGGGCAGATTGCGTTTGTCGTATATATCGGCGCATTCAGTCAGCAAGGGAAGGGCTTCTTTTTTTTGCCCAATATGAAGCTGAATTACAGCAAGATTGTGAAGGGCAAGCACATAGGATTCACTCTTAGCCCGTTTATATGATTCTGCCGAGGTTTTGGTCCAATTCTGGCTTAATGAGAGATGCCCGTCCTGTTCAGACATATAGTAGGCTTTGCCCAAACCAAGTGTAATCTCGCCATAGAGTTCCTGCTGTCCTGTCATTCGGGCTTCCTTTTCTGCTTTGTGATAGAAATCCAGCCCTTGATCCACATTCCCCAAGCGCAAATGAGTCGTTCCAAGGTAGGTCATTGCACGAATATGATTCTCATGAAGGTGTTTAAGCCTGCTGCTATAAATGTGCGCCTGTTCATAATATTTCCGGGCCGCGTGGAATAGTTCTGCGTGAAAGGCAGATCGCCCCATCTCCAGATAATATTGCACAATGCGTTCTCGATCTCCGGTGCGGGTTACTGTAAAGGCGGCGGCTTCGCCCTTGTCCATGGCTTCCCGATGTTCCCCCATTCGATTATGGCTGCGCATGATGAGAAGATAGGCATCTGTCTGGTCCAGCGTATCCTTGGTTAGTTTGAGCACATTGTGACCCATGCGAATGCAGGCACGGTCGTTGTTTTCCTGATAATAGGCCTTTGCTTTGTCCAACACGGCTTCACCGATATCCGTATCTGTCCCTGTATCTCCTCCCAAAAAATACTCAATGGGCGTATTCAATCGTTTCGCAATAATCTTCAACATACGTTGGGAAGGAACGGCTCTGCCCTTTTCGATAAGGCTGATATAGGAGCGCGTCATATCCTCCCCTGCCAGTTGTTTTTGAGAGAGTCCAAGCTGCTCCCGGATTTCCCGGATTTTGGGTCCGACCATGTTCATTCACCGCCGTCTACTAGAATTGTGAATTATTGTTGATTTCATGGAGTGGGAAGATACATGAGGTAAGGGGTGTAAGGGGGTTATTTACCTCCATTTACAGTTTAATTCCAAATTGAGAGATTATAGAATGATGGTATCCAAGATGAAAGGAGGAGAAATGAATGGTCCTTAAAGCGACTCCCATTACACTGGAGCAACTGAAACGTAAAGAAGCAGCGCAATTGGAAGCTAATGTACAGGGTGAGACTCGTGAAGTCAGTGCTCGTGCAGTAGAAGCTCGTGCAGTAGAAGCTCGTGCAGTAGAAGCTCGTGCAGTAGAAGCTCGTGCAGTAGAAGCTCGTGCTGCAGAAGCTCGCGCAGTAGAAGCTCGCGCAGTAGAAGCTCGCGCAGCAGCAGCTCGCGCAGCAGAAGCTCGTGCGGCAGCGGCTCGCGCAGCAGAAGCTCGTGCCTGATCTTACTTACTTAGCGTATTGCGTTAGATTCATAGATGAGAGCTTCCGTGGAAGCTCTCTCTCCCTATATTCAGAGAGATTCGCACGTTGGTGATAACGAGGTGTTTTGAGCCGATGCAAATTAAGCAAATATGGTCTTACATTCCAGAACATATCGTCCCCATCCGGGAACTGAATGATGCTCTGGGACTCAACAGTGCCCAGACAAAAGTACTGGAAAAAATTCATGGTTTAAAACAGGTTCGGCAAGACAAGGACGGAGATCTGGCGGCTTTACTCGGACGTGTACTTACCCAAGTGGTAAACCATAGAAACACAGTCCCTGCTTCGATTAAGTATATCATTTATTGCCACACAATTCAGGAAAATTTCCCCTTTCCTATGAAAGTTTTGCAAGGTTTGAAACAGGCATACGGATTGCAACATGCCATCGCGTTTTCACTTACGCAGCAGAACTGTGCATCGGGTTTGGTTGCCCTGAATGTTGCCGAGACTTTGCTGCCTTCATTGGAAGCGGATGATCATATTTTAATTTTGACAGGGGAAAAAACGTTTAGCCCCGTTGTGCAGCTGATTCCCAACACAACCGTGATGGGAGAGGCAGCCGCGGCTGTCCTGGTCGGTAATATCGGAGATGGAAGCCGTATGGTTGGTCTTACGAATATTACGCTCGGTCAGTACTGTAATGTGCTAACGGGAAATCCTCAACTACAAAGGGAATTTCAGGAGATATACACACCGCGGTTATGCGATGCCATTCTTACAGCAGTGGAACAGGCGGGACTTGCACTGCAGGATATTCGATATATCGTACCGCACAATGTGAATCTATCCTCCTGGAAAAAGGTAGCCGCCCGATTATCGTATCCCCTCGAACGTATGTATACATCGAATGTGCAGGAGATTGGTCACTGCTTCTGTTCGGATCCGTATATCAACCTCCAAGCTGTTCTGGAGCAGGAGCTTCTGCAACCGGATGATTATTATCTGCTTGTTACAGTTGGTCTAGGGGTTACCTTCAGCGTAGCAGTAATGCAATATGCAGGAATTGGAGGCGATGGTCGTGACGACAGTGTTGACCGATTTTTCGAGCAAGTTGAAGTTGGCGTTAACGGGCCGGCATAATGTTACTTTTGTATATCTGAACAATTTTGAGGTTGAGGAATATTGGGGTGATCAGGGGATTATTAAGCTGCCTTCATTGAGCATAGGCTCGGCTTCAGACGTCGTGAACCGGATGGAAGAATTGGGACTGTTTCTGGCCGGAGAGAACGATATCATTTTGCTCAAGAGTCTGCCGGATCAAGCCTTCATGGCAGAGGCGCATTCACTGGGCTTTGGCCAGTCGCGCTGCATTGCTGCGAAATGCAACGAGCCTGCACTGAACATCACTGCTAATCTTCTCAGTTGTCCAGATACGCTGGACAAGCTGCGTCAGCTGTCCAAGAATCCCGACACACCTACGTATTTGGTCCCCTTCGGGACATCGGAACAGGAAGAAGAGCTCTCACGCATTACCGGAATTCCTCTTGCCGTTCCCTCCTCAGACGTGTTCCGCAAGGTGAATGACAAGGGGTATTCGCGCCGCCTTAACGCCGAGCTGGGCATTCGCCAAATTCCAGGCGCAGAATGTACATCCCTGGAAGAGCTTGCATCCAGTTTTGAACGCCTGAAGCCAGTGCTTGAGCAGGGTGGACGCCTTGTGCTGAAGGATTCCATGGGCGTGTCGGGCAAAGGCATTACCGTGATCTCTGATGAAAGCAGATTTTACAAATGTATGAGCTTGCTGGAGAAGCAGGCGAGTAAAAAGGATATTCGCAGGGTCAATTACGTGCTTGAGCAATGGATCGACAAAATCTGTGACCTGAACTATCAGATCCTCATTGATCGGTCCGGCGGAGTCGAATTCCTCGGTGTAAAGGAGTCGTTGGTAGAACAGGGCGTGCATCAGGGACATCTTATGCCTTCTCGCCTGAGTGACATTCAGCTTGGCATCATTCAAGAGGCGGCTTTGCGAATCGGTACCGCCTTGCATCGGGACGGATATTACGGCATCGCCGGCATGGACGCGATACTGGATGAGGACGGCACAATTTGGCCCAACCTTGAGATCAATGCAAGGTTTAACATGTCTACATACCAGACGAACATTCAAGACCGTTGGCTCCCAGAAGGCATGTTCGGTCTCGCCAAAAAATACACACTTCGTCTCAAGCGTTTGCTGGAATACGGAGAGCTGCGTTCCAGACTGGGTGGGCTAATGTTCACACCGGAGAATGGCGAAGGGCTGTTCATCAACAACTTTGCCACGGTCAATGCGGCATTCAAAAGTGAGGGATGTCTTTTTTCCGGACGTCTGTATGGCGTTATTATTGCGTCTTCCTCCGAACGGCTGCGTGCCATCGACGAATCGGTAGAAGCCGTCTTAACTTCGATAAGTGAGGTGATGTGATGTCTGCGGAATATCAGATTCAGCAGTTGCCCATCTCGGAAATAGCCGAGAAATTCGGGACACCCCTGTATGTGTATGACGGGGATGTCCTGCAACAGGTATATCAGGAGCTTAGGGGATCGCTTACTCCCCATGTGGAACTGTTTTATTCATTGAAGGCCAACCCGAATGTTTCGATTGTACACATGCTGCAAGAGATGGGCGCGCAGGCGGAGGTGTGCTCCCTAACGGAATTGCACACGGCTCTAAAGGCAGGAGCAGCACCAAGCAGCATTATTTTTCTTGGGCCAGGAAAAAGCGATGAAGAAATTGCCGCCTGCATACGTTATGGCATTTATGCGATTGTATGCGAATCATTCCAGGAGCTTGAGCGCATTGAGATGATTGCCGCCAGCGAAGGGCGAATCGTATCGGTGGCGCTAAGAGTGAATCCTTCCTTTTCTGTGAAAGGATCGAGGCTGACTATGGGCGGGAAACCGCGCCAGTTTGGCATCGATGAAGAGAGTGTGTTCCAGGGGAGAAAGCTGTTCGAGAGCTGCTCCCATGTGGAGATCATGGGACTTCACGTATACATGGGAACCCGCATGTTGGAGGTAGAACCGATTGCCGAGAACACCCGTCATATTCTGAATCTGGCTGAGCGCATTGAACAAGAGCTTGATATTACGCTGCGCATGGTGGATGTCGGTGGAGGATTGGGTGTGCCGTATCATGAAGGTGAGCAGCCTTTGTCCATTGCATCCCTGACGGAACAGTTGAATCCGCAGTTCGAAGCTTTTCGTCTTGGGCATCCAAACACCCGATTGTTCATGGAACTTGGGCGTTATCTGGTAGGAACCTCCGGCATGTTAGTCAGCCGCGCTTTGTACGTCAAGCAATCGTATGGAGAGAACTTTGTCGTGACGGATGGAGGAACGAACTGTCATATGGCAGCGGTAGGCACCGGATCGTACGTGAAGCGTAACTTTCCGATTGCATCCCTGACGCGTTATGGAGAAGCACCTGTAACCGAGTACAATATCACGGGTCCCTTGTGTACACCCAATGATGTTGTGGGCAAACGCGTGCAGCTTCCCCTTGTGATGCAAGGAGACTTGATTGGCGTGTTTCACTCCGGAGCCTATGGACCAACAGCCTCTCCAACGCACTTTCTAAGTCACGGAAGTCCTGCTGAAGTTCTAATTGTCGACGGAGAGGCCCATCTGATTCGCGATAGGGATACCCCAGAGGATCTGCTGGGCAAACAGCGTTTGATACAAGTGTCCAATACTGCAATAACCAATTAATAAGGAGAGATGATGAACATGACAACTGCATTATTGCTTGAAGAGATTAGGGGTGCCATCGCTGAAGTATTGAATACGGAAGCCAGACAGGATATCCAATTGAGTACTTCTTTATTTGACGAACTTTATCTGGATTCGACTTCGGTTCTGGAGCTGCTGATGACGCTTGAGGACCGGATTGAGGGTCTGGAGATCGATCCGGACGAGCTGGAGCCGGATGTATTCGATACAGTAGGCTCTTTGGCTGCTTACATCGAGAAGCAGCTGATTGCGGCTTGATGGCTTCGCCTGTTGCCATTCGGGAGATGGGGGTCAGGCTTTTCCTGGAAAGCCATCCTCCATTCGAGCATCCTGATTTATTGCGCTTGCACCGGGATATGTTTGCAGATACTCCGGTAAAGTATGATGTTCAGCTTTTGCAGGAGCGCAACAACAATGCCTATCACGACATGAGCGTGGAGCTTTTGGAAGCGACAGGGCTTGACCAGGTTATGCAGGATGTGGATGTGCTGCTGCTTGCTTACAATTTCCCGAATATTCGTCCCGATATTTCGATCGTGAATTATTTGATGGATCGCTATCAAGCGCGCTTTATCAGCTTTGCGGTAAACGATCTTGGTTTTGGCGCCCCCTTTGCCGCACTTCATATGCTTCAGCATTATTTGAACCGGGAGGGATTCAATACAGGCATGCTGCTGATCATGGACCAGACGGCTCTCCCCTATGAAACGATGGAATTGAACGAATCGTCTGGGCCGGATACGGCTGCAGTCATTTTGCTTGACCGAATGACAGGCAGTGGGCCTTGTCTGCTGGGTGTGGAGATGCGATATGCCGACCAGTCTATATCCGATACAGCGGCTCTGGTGATGGAACGATTATGCAGTGACGCATCCATTCACCAGAGTCAGATTACCCTGCTCATCCATCCTGATTTGGAGCAGCAGTGTGCGGGCACTCCCTGGTACGAAGCGTGTGGATGGAAGGGGTGTTACGATCCTTCACGCTGGAGTGCAGCACCGTTCTTCGCGCTACAGGAGCTTCTGAAGGAGAAGGACGGGAACGAGTACATATGCCTTATGCATCTGGAGCAAACCGATTCATTCATTCACGCGTTGTTAATTCAAACCGGCGATGCAAGGATGGATGGTCAGTAACAGGAAGGAGGAAGCACAGTGGCATTCGGTATTGTGGATATTGGGGTCTACCTGCCTGAAGAGATCCAGCAGCCGGAAGAGGTACTGGCTGCCCTGGAGTTGGGAACGGGTGAACTTCAGTTTTTGCGCAAGTGCCATCACCTGGAAGGCGTGCCTGTGACGGAGCCAAGTCAGATGCTGGATGATACGATTACGCTGGCTGTGGAACGCCTCCAGACCAAACAGCCCCTCTCCGGAATTGACCTTGTACTCTACGTCCATTCCTTTCAAGTACAGACACCCGGTGATTACAGGCTTATACAGCGTGTACTGCAGCGTTTCGGAATGGAACATGTACCTTTCTATGGCATGTCCCAGATGAACTGCGCTTCGTCGATAGCGGCTCTTCAATGGCTGGAACGTCTTTCACAAACACAGCCTCACATTGAGAATGTGCTGCTTGTTTGTGCCGATCAATTCAATTTTCTGCCTCCCGAATGGCGCTATCTACGCAAATCGGCAATCCTGGGCGATTCCGCCGTAGCCGTTCTGTTAAGTAGGAATAGTCATCAGCACGTCGTTCAGGCGACACATATTTTTCGGGATACCCGTTTTCATACGGGCTATCACGCCACCGCGGATGAGATCACGGCATTTAATCGATTGTATGTGGATTATATCATTCAAGGCATGGAAGAGCTGCTGTCCAAGGAAGGCTTGACTCTTCAGGATGTGGATCATATCTTTCCTCATAATGTCAACTGGACGACCTGGAAGGAATTCTCGCGAAGAACGGGGTTCGAGCAGGAGCGGATCTATCTGGATAACATTCAGCGAATCGGCCATACCTTCTCCACGGATCCGTTTATTAATTTGAACTCCGGACTGGAACAGGACTGGGTTTGCAGGAAGGGACGCTCTGTCATGGTTAGTATTGGACTGGGCAGTTTTTTTGGTTTTGCATTGGTGGGGCATGGAGAATAAGAAGAACGAGTGAACAGGAGGGGTGGCAATGCATGTCATTGAATTCCAGAGTGCGGGGGCGAGATCCGTGGGCCTGCAAGCGGCAGGTGAACCTGTTGCTCCAATCTCAAAATTGTTGGAGGATGCAACCGTGCGGTGGAACGATCGTCCCGTGCTTTTGGCTGCAGGGGCATACATGCTGGCGACAGCCAGTCTGGTTGAACAAGAGCCTATAATTTGGCATGAAGCTGCAAGGGGGCTGTACCGTTGGGATCATTTACGTGTGGTGCTTGTGCAGGATCGGATGCTTGAGCCTTCCGGGATTCAGTTATACCGTGTACAGCTCAATTCGCTTACCGAGCCTCAGGAGTCCCACGAGTCCTGTAATGATAAGGGATCGACGACCTGGGACGACACTTTGAGAACAAGGTTGCTCCAATTTCGAGCCGAATTGTGCAAGGCTGGTTTGGAGCAGATGCGCAGACATCTGTCCGGTCGCATATCCGGCGGTCAGTCCACCCTTCAGCATCAACTGGTAAAAGGCATAGTCGCCGATGTTTTGACAACGCTTTACATGGCGGAAACGCTGCCTCAAGACCAATACCTGTCAGCGAAGCCAGACCTTCCGTTACGCCGGGTCCACGAGTGGATTCATCGGGAATTGGATGAGGCTTTCAGACAGATTCAGCGTTTGGGTGGAGGCTTTGGATTTTTGAGACAGGGTGTATCTTCCTATATATATACAGGCCAACTGGTGAAAAACATGCTGTTAACAGGCGAGGAGGATTATTGATGATTACACCGTCAACCATTGCGGTTTTTGAGCATGTCATGAAAGAGTACGCTGCGGAACTGCGCGATGTTGGTCTTGTAATTGACCGTGAGCCTGAACGGATTCATGAATTTTTGCATTTGCCTTCGATGAGGGCCATTAATCATATGATGATTCCGCCGGAGTATGGCGGTCAACCGATCGTAACCATAGGCAATGAACGATATTATGGACTCTCCTCCCTGGAGAGGGTGATCACTATTGAGAAGTTGTCCATAGGAGATGCCGGAGCTTTTCTGGGCGGACCGGGTCCTTCGATGTCCAGCATTGTCATGATGGATCTCGCCGATGAGGAACAGAAGGAACGTTTTTATAGCCATTTTCTGAAGGGCGCGTCATGGGCCTTTTTTGCCATGTCAGAGCCGGAAAAGGGCTCGGATGCCACGGACATAGGTACACGTATCACTCGTCATACCGGCGGGGAAATGGAGCTGAATGGCCATAAAATCTATATCGGTAATGGAAGCCGTGCACGGGTCGGACTTGTATTTGCCCAAACCAATCGAACACCTCTCGGCATTCAGATCGCGCTTGTTGATCCCGCGCTGAAGGGCTTTACGGCGACCCCACTGGATACGATGGGACTCTGTGCGCTGCAGATCAGTCATTTGAAGTTTGATAGCTTCCCGCTGGAAGAGAAGGATATCCTCGGTCGTCATCTTAGTCCTACCAAGCGGGGATTATGGGGAGCACTGCGTACATTTCATCGCATGCGCCCGAGCGTAGCAGCGTTGGCGCTTGGTGTCGCACAGGCTGCGTACGATTATGTGCTGGAGCACAGATCCATTTTCAAGGAGCGGGAGAAGATGGAGCTGGAGAGAATGGAGATGCGTCTGCATTCGCTTCGCAGCATGATTCGCAATGCGGCTGCAGAGATTGATCATGATGCCCAGAAAGGATATCTAGCTTCTCTTAGCAAAATTCGCGCAGCTGCGCTGGCCGAGGAAGCGACGGAATTGGCATTGGGCATGATGGGACCCGGTTCCATGATGGAACATCCCTTGCTGAACAAATGGTATCGCGATGCCAGAGCCTTTGAGTTTATGGAAGGGACAACGTCCATTCAGAAAATCAATGTGTTCCAAGCCTATGCCAACGGGAAGATGCAGCATGCCTGATACCTTTCACAATGCTGGCATCGACTCCATTTATGTGGATCATATCTGCTGGTTAACCGCGGAGGATCATCTATATACCCTGGACTGGCCAACGCCAGATGATTATTTTTACGTTTCGCCACACATATATATGGAAGATCACTATTATGGTCGCGTGGCAACGCTGACCCGTTCACTCATGGCAGATGGGAAGCGCCTGACTGCTGGTGATTTTGCGCTCATGGTGATGGAACGGTTATCTACGAAGGCGCACTGGGACTGGATGATTTTTGCACAGACTTGTCCCGAGCGTCATGCTCTGAATGCCCCGCTTGCCCGTATGCTCGAAACGGCAGCCTGGCATGTTGATTATCCCCTTGGGTTGTCACATATGGGTGCACTGGCCGGTACTGAAGCCATTCAGGCGGCTCAGTGGAGCATATGTCGGAAGGAGCGTGCTGCCATTGTACTGGTGGAACAGCGGGTACTTCATGACGATGATCAGACCGGGTACGGACTGAAAACCGAGGAGCTCGGCGATACGGCCGATATGGCGGTTGCCCTTCAGGCGTGCGCTGCTCAAGGCGCATTACAGGTAAGCTATGCCGGGAAAAGGATCATTCAGTCGAGCCAACCCGATTCTTTCACCTCCGAGGTCTTGGGTATTATCCGTGAACTGATGAATGGCTGGACAGCTGAACATATTATTCTTCAGTCGAAGCTGGGGCTGCACATGAGCGGCGGTTCCATTTTGCATATTAGCCCTGCCAAGACCGTTTGCGTGCCACATGCAGATTATCAGAGCGGGGATGTGTGGATACAGCTGGCGGATAAACTGCAGCGAGGCGTGATCAAACCGGGAGAAAGGGCTGTGCTCGTCTCGTGGGACGGCGATCGCTTGATATCCGCCTGCTGTGTAAATGTGATCCATCTGCCGCTGCTCAGCAGAATTGAAATAAATCAGGAAATCAGGACATCGTGAATTGTGGAGGTGAATCACCATGCAGGGGATCGATTATACGGCCGGTTCGATCCATCGTTTACTGTTACGAACTGCCGTTCCGATGCTGCTTGCTTCGCTGGTCAATGTAGTTACGCAACTGGCCAACGTCTTTTTCATGGGACATACGAGCCAGAGTGTTCTCTATGTTCTGTCGCTGTACATTCCGGTCTCCTTCGTTATGATTGCGATCATTGAAGCGATGCAGCTCTCGGTTCAGGTGGCGGTGGCACGCAGTCGTGCCGGAGGTTCACAGGCTTTTACACAGTTATTTGTCCATATGATGGGCAGTGCAGTGCTGCTTGCGATCCTTACGGGCGGCATTGTGATGCTTTTGGCACCTGCGCTGTCGTGGTTTTATGCCGTGCCTGCCGATATTGCTCCCATGTTTACGCTGTACGTGGGGGGCATGATGATCGCGAGCGTCCCGGCTGTTCTCGCAGCAGTAAGTGGTGCGGCTCTCCGGGGGCTGGGTCGGGTGCAAGCTGCTTCGTGGAATTCGGTAGGCGTGGCAATCCTGAATATTTCGCTTGTGTATATATTTGTATCCATGTTCGGACTAAATCTGAAAGGGATCGTGTATGCCAACTTGATCTCATCGACATTATCCTTGGTCATCTCCCTGTTAATTCTGTTCATTCGCAAAGAAGTAGTTATGGAACGCATTGTTTTTGCTAAAAAGCATTTTGTTGCCCTCAGGCATGTAGGGATTCCCGTTTTCATCTCATACTGCATGATTTTTCTAAGTACCTTTTTCTTCAATAAAATCGTTAGCCACTTTGGCGAAGGTGCGGTTGCCGGTTTTGGTGTTGGTTATCGAATCCAGACGATGGCGATTCTGCCTGGCATTGTAATTGGTTCGGCTATTGGCATCATGATCAATCATAATCTGCAGTCGCCCCATCGACCAAGAGCTTACGCAAGTTACCGTCAAGGACTGCTGCAATCCTTCGCTCTCTATGCAGTTCTTGCTACTGCAATCTGGGTATGGAGAGAACCGCTTACTGCATTCCTGATTGAAGACGCGGCATCTCGTGCGGAAGCCGCACGTTATCTTTCTGTGGTTGCTCTTTCCTATATTGGCATGGGCCCGATGATGACCACGTTGCTTACGATGGAACAGAGCGGGCGCGGGTATCAGGCCATGTTTCTTAATGCAATATATTTTCTGCTCATTATATTATTCGGTTGGGGACTGACTCGTCTGTTCAATCATGTTATTTATTTCTATGGCGTTATTGCTGGCATGAACGTTATAGGCATGTCTTTCTTCCTGCCTTTCATGCGGAGGTTAAAGCGGGATTATGTAGAGCCGTCAGCATACGAGACAGGGATGACAGAGCAAGAAGCAGCTCTTTCCAATTAGGGATATTCCACATGGACTTGACTCTAAACACGTACAGGAGGATCTTGCATGAAACATTCCGAACCTGCATATCTCATACGTCGCATCGGAGATACATGGATTGCTGCGGATGAGACATTCAGCCAGTTCTATGAACTTGAGCCTGAGCACACGCTGGAGCCGCGATTCCCTCCGGATTTGCCGGGGATTGAACCCCCGGAGGTCCCTTTTTTTTTGTATGAGCCACGTATCGGACAGCAGGTGCCCAAACTCTGTATCGTGGGCATTCCCTACTCCGGTGGAACAAGCTTGGAGCATTCCTCCGTATCCGGATTTGCGCATGCATTACGTACAGAATCGTATAAGAAAATATTGTATCCGTCATTAAAAGAATCAGGGAATTCGGGATTATATGATATCGGAAATGGAATGCGCTTGCTTGAAGACGTAATCATGCAGGATTGGGGTTCTTGCCTTATGGATGAAACGGATAATCCTGCAGAACTGCCCTATATAAGAGGGATTGTCTCAGCTCTGGAGCATGCCAGAGAACATCAGGCGTTGCTGTGCTGCATAGGGGGTGATCATTCGATAACACATGGTGTGCTTCAACGGATGCCGAAGGCTGCAGGCAGCCGCAGGATTCTGGTTCAATTCGATGCGCATCATGATTGCGGCATTGATGCGATTCATCAGGAACTGCCCAGTCACTCCAATTTCGTTAGACATCTGTTGGAAGATGGGAATGTTGAGGCCGTTGTACAGATCGGTCTGCGCGGTCTTCGCTCGGCGGATCAAATGTACAGGCATCCGGGTCTGATGCAGATATCAGCGGAGCAAATGACACCGGAGAAGGTACGCAGCGTTCTGAATGAGGTTCGGGAGAGATACGATATCGATTCAGCTTACCTGACCTTTGATCTGGATTGTCTTGATCCTGGAAGCTTTCCTTATGTTGATTTTCCCATTGGTGGAGGGCCAACCTGGCAAAACATTCGAAATTGCGTTGTTGCAGCGCTGGAGGTTCCGCTTCCTTATCTCGGTATGGATATGGTTGAAGGACAGGGTGTGCAATCGGACAGGCACATTCCAGGACAATACGAGTTGGCGCTTCGCATGCTGGCTTATATGCTGGATGGGCTTGACCGGAATCGTCGCCGATTTGCTGCGCCTGTCGACGGGGATGCAGTCAGGGAAGGTATACTGTCGGGAACGGGAGCATTCATGAATAATGGGACAAAGGAGACGCGATGATGAAGGATTTGCGATCATTATATACGTTTCACCGGGAACAGGTAAGGGATCAGCTCGACAAGGAAAAGACAGACGGTATTCAACTGGGCTACTTCTACGCGTTGATGAATATTGTTAAGGAGCTTGCACCGCTTCAGCCGCCAACATCTCCTGAGGCGATCTGGATGGATTATCTGGCTTTTTTGCGCACGATTGACGAACACAAAAAAAGTCCGTTTTCCTTTATGGAGTGGGATGAGGTAGAGGGACGAGAGCATCTGAGGAGCACGCTTGAGGAAGGTGGGGCGTTGTTGACATGGCATTATGGTTTTGTCAGACATAATATGATTACAATTGGACAGGAAATCCGCGCAGGGCATGTAAAAGCCAAACTCCCCTTTTACCTGGTAGCGGAGCAAGGTACCGTGGAGCAGGAGCATAAGCTGCAGGCCTGGAACTCCATTCGGCAGTATGCTGGAGCTGAGCTGCTTAATGCAGAGGATGAAATGATTGGTATCCGGTTGTACTCCCATTTGCGGAAGGGAGGTTCGTTCAATCTTTTTGTCGATGGACAGACCGGATTCAATGCGGATAACCGCGCAGTGGAACTTCCTTTTCTTAGCTCGCGGATTCGGACGAGGAGCGGAATATTTCGCATTTTGGCGAAGACCCGCAAGCCGGTTTGTCCCTATTTTATGACGTTAACCGAAGATTTCCGTTCCAAGATCGTCTTTCTGCCTCCTTTCACATTGGAAGAGGATATTCAGGTATCAGCAGAACGCGTATATGAGCCGTTTCGTGCTCAGCTGTGGAAGCAGCCTGCACTCTGGAGATTTTGGGATCGGCACCATCAGCAGGTTATTCGCTGGAAAGAGGATGAGATTCCGATTCGTTCCAATGAAGCAGAGAGTCGGTTGGACTGGTTCTCCAGACCGTTGGATGGATTCGGTCAGCTTGGGCTGAATACCGAGAGTGGCATGATCTACAATTTGGGTTAGCCGCCAGATAAGGGGGAGCAGGATGCAGTCATTCATTACAGAGCAGCGCCATCAGCTGTCGGTTCATGTGATGCCAACACGCCAATATGCAAGCCGCTACATCCATCTCAGTATTGTTAACGAACAGGAGAGAATTCCTGCAGCAGTGTTTATGGTCATTGTTCGTCTGCTGCTTCATCCATGGCCAGGCTTGTTGGACAAAAGACAGCTGCGCCAGCATTTATGGAACCTTTATGCGGACGAGCCCAGATGCCATTTTGAGTACAAGGGGGATGCTCAGCTAGCGTGTGTCCGTTTGCGTACTCCCGGAGGTGTGCTACCCCAGCCAGAGGCGCGAACGAAGGATGCGCTGGAACTGCTTGCGGAGCTAATGCTGTGGCCAGCCTCCGAGGGTGGTTTTGATTTTGATGAGATGCAGGTACAGGAAGAGATCAGGTGGGCAGAGCATCACGCCGGTTACGATGTCTCTGAATGGGACATGGTAGTGCGGGGGCGTTGTATGGAATGGCTGGGATTTGCTGAACGAGGCAGAATTACAGAGCTTGAGAAGCTTCGGCATTGTGTTCGCGAGGGTGAACTGCTGCAATGGTATAGAGAGGTGCTGCGTTGTCCAATCCATGTTCATGTTATCGGCGATTTCGAGCCCGATCCCATGATAGCGCTTGTCCTATCTACATTTCGGACATTGGATGAAGCTGTGGGAGGCATGAATGACAAGCGGGCCACGATTGTAACAGGAGACCAACAGTCTGCTGGGCCGCGGGAAGAAGGCGAATTGATGATGGAGCTAATGGATGTACAGCAATGCAAAATTAATGTGGCCTTTGCGACTGGAGTAGATTATGGGGCCTCGAACTATCCTGCCTTGTTTCTTTTTCATTCGCTGTTTGGCGCCACACCAGCTTCAAGGCTCCAGCATGGACTTCGTCAACAAAAGCAATGGGTATACCAGATCTACAGCACACTGGATGATTACCGCGGAACGCTTCATGTGACAACGGGAACAAGCAGCGGATATGCAACAGAGGTTCTAGAAGCGATCGATGAGGAGTGGTTGAAATTATGCGACGGAGACATCCGTCAGCAGGAGCTGCACCGAGCGATTCAGAATGTGATGCATTATGTGCAGGTAGGCTACGATCTGCCTGAGCAGGTTGTCACCCTCCATATCGATCGACTGCTCAATCAGGTCCATATGACCACCCCGCAATTTCTGGATGCCATAGCGGGCGTGACTTCCGAGCAAGTGGCAGAGGTGGCTTCCGGATTAAAAAAAGCAGTAACTTGGATTTTATATCCTGAGAGCGAATATTCGGCATAGGTGTAGGAGGAGTATCATGAATATTGCTGTAAATGCCGCGCCCATTCAGCGGCGCTTGTCCAATGGCCTCTATGTCAGCATCTTCCCTGAGCCCCATTTCCATCATACCTTCGTTTCCTGGTCCGTGTCTTATGGATCGATTCATGATGCTGCACTGCCAGGAAGGGCTCATTTTCTGGAGCACATGTTGTTCTACAATCCGGATGAGCAGCCCGTAAAACCAATGTTTCATGCTCTTGGGGCCTCAACGTCTGCATTGACACGTTATGATGTAACAACATATCAGATGGCCTGTACAAGCCAGTTTGAGCAAAGTATGGAGCTGTTCATCCGGATGCTGGCAACACCACATTTTACTCCGATACATATTGAAAAGGAACGAGCAGCCATCCATCAGGAACTGTCCATGTATGAAGATAAGCCATCCTGGCGAGCCTTGCAGCAGCTGACTCAGATGATGTATGGCCATAACCACCCCATAACAGCGGATGTTGCTGGTACACCGGACAGTCTGTATCAAATGACACCGGACGAACTGAATACTGCCTACAACGATTATTATTCTACGGAAAACATGGCGGTAGCTGTGGCAGGTCCTATTGAACCGGAGGCTGTTACCGAAATGCTGGAGCAATTTCCGGTGAGAGAGCATGGAACAGCTGCTCTTCATGGTGTGGTCCCATTAGACCGAAGGGGTGGAGAGTCCGGTGAACGATATCTGGAACTTGAGAGCGGATTGTCCCTGCCGCTTGTGAGATTCGGATTTCGGGCCGAGAGTGGGGTGCGGTTAAAAGATCAGGTTGCCTGTATGATCGGGATTGAAGCGCTTTTGGGTGAAACTTCCGATTTCCATGCAGCGTGTACCACATCGGGTCTTCTCGGCAAAGGAGCCGCATGGGACCATTATTATCGTCAGGAGTTTGCATTTTCGAATGCTTGCGGTTATTCAACAGACCCAGGTTCATTACTTGCCCGGATTGAGGAGCAGTGTGATCGTATTCAGGAGGGTACCCTACCCCTGAACAATCTGGAGAATGCACGAATGACATGGCTAAGCCGGTATTATGCAGATATGGATTCACTCAAACAGCGATGCATGCATGTATCAGAGCATAAAGTGATTGGACGGGACTACATGCAGATCGGTACGTATGTATCGGAAATGACAGAAGAGGAGATTATAAGTGGTTTGAGAAAAGTGGCAGCGCCTGCCAATTTGCGAATGGTTGTTTTGCGCTAGCTGCAAAGCGGGCTTATGAAGGGATTTGGATGATTCGTTGATATCACAGAGCATGTCGTTTTTGTATACAGCGCGGGAGTAGTGAAGTTATAGGAGGGACAGGTTCATGCCGAATGCCGGGAAAACGGAGATCCATCTCTGGAAGCAAGTTCTTCCTATAAGTGAGGATCAGATACAGTCAGCGGTGACGATCACTCAAGCTGCACTTGCTCCAGAAGAACAGCAGCGGATGGCCAGAATCGGGAAAGTTTCCCTGCTTGAGGCCTATGGCTGGATGTCGTCAAGGCTTTTCCTGCGAAGTGTGCTGGCACAATACATGCAGCTGCATGCACAGGATATTCAATTCAATTATGGCATCTCTGGAAAGCCATATGTTCAGGGCGGGCCCCGGTTCAGTCTATCGCATACGAGGGGTCTGTGTGTTCTGGCAGTCACGTCCAGTATCGCAGAGCTTGGTGTTGATGTTGAATGGATGCGTCCACTATTGCGGCAGCAAGCTATCATTGATCGATTTTTGACCGTGGAGGAGCAGGGTTATATTCTAAATGGTGTTCGAAAAGGGCAAGAGCCTTCCCGTCTGTTATGGGAGATGCTTACACGCAAGGAGGCTTGGATCAAAGCCTCAGGTCAAGCACTGTGCGGACAATGGAGAACGCTCAATACGGTGGATGAGAGTTTGGCTAAGGCGAACCAGGTTGAGCGAGAGAAACACCCCTATATGCTTTGCGATTTAGATGTGGGTACAGGGTATATCGCCGCGTTAAGTTTGGAAGGAAAAATGAAACCGTCCATCCGTTGGATGTCATTGAGTTGAATTTAAATGGAAAATAACTTACATACCTCTTGTACAAACAATGGATGTACATATAATATAGACAAATATACCCTTAATTTACCACTGTTAGATACTTAGTTCATACTCAAGGAGGTTTGTCATGATTCAGTTTCCCAAACCGGATGTAGAACAGTATTTCCAGACGTATCGCATCTCCCATTTTGCCGTATCGTCTGACGAGAAACGTTTGTTTTTTGACAGCAATTTAAACGGCCAGCCCAATATCTGGGCCATGGATCTGCCGGGTGGTTACCCGTATCCATTGACGTATCTGAATCAGAGCAGCCAGTTTATCAAACCAGACCCACAAGGACGTCATATTCTCACGGCGTTTGATCGGGACGGAGACGAGAATTATCATCTGTATGCCCTTAAACCGGAAGGAGGCGTGCCGTTTCCTGTTGTGCCGGCAAAGCTGAATGATCGATGTTATTACGCCCACTTATCCGAGGATGGACAGCGTCTTTATTATATGACAAGTAAGGATAACCCAAACTATCTCAATTCACGCCGAATTAACCTGGAAACGGGAGAGGATGAACTTCTGCATCAGGGGGAAGAGGTCACAAGCAATCTGGTTGCTGTGAGTCCAGATGAACAAGCCTATGTGGTTCTGGATGTATACTCCAATACCTACCAGACAGCACACGTGTATCGGAACGGTGAGTCAGAATCCATTATTCCGGTCTCCGAGCGGCAGAGTCAGGTTTCAGATGTCCTGTTTGCAGACAATAATCGGCTGCTGATGATTACCAATGATAACGAACCGTACACCTATGTGGCCGAATACCGGCTGGACACTCATGAGTTTCGTCCTCTGTGCAAAGTGGAGGGAGAAGACGTGGATATCATCCGCTGGCATAAGGATTCAGAGACGTTATACTTCTGGACGTTTACAGGTCCCGAGAATCGGATGTACGCGCTGGACAAAGGTTCCGAGCAGCCTCGACGTGTAGACATGCCTCTGGATACGATAGATCATGTGACGGTTACCAAGGCTGGCAACGTGTACATTTTGGGGCGTGGAGCTATCCAACCGCATAATATCTATCGGCTGATGGCAGGAAGTGAGTCCTGGGAGCCGTTGACTGCCAATCGGGTCACAGGGCTTGATCCGAGTGATCTCGTCTACCCGGATGTCATTCGATATAACTCTTATGACGGATTGGAGATCGAAGCACTTTTTTTCAAAGCGAAGCCGGAACAGGCTAATGGTTACACGGTATTTTGGCCGCATGGCGGGCCGCAGGCATCGGAAGCGAAATTCTTCCGTCCGATGTTCCAAATGATGCTGGCACAGGGTTATCATATTTTTGCTCCGAACTTTCGGGGAAGCACTGGCTATGGCGCCGAGTTTGGCAAAATGGTCGAAAGGGACTGGGGCGAGGGCCCAAGGCTGGACTGTGTGGCTGGTATTAACTGGCTGTTTGACGAGGGGATCTCCTCACCGGATCGCCTGTTCGTGGTAGGGGGCAGTTACGGCGGATATATGACCTTGCTGCTGGCAGGGCGTCACCCAGAGTTGTTCCGCGCTGCGGTCGATATTTTTGGACCGAGCAACCTGTTTACCTTCCTGGAATCCGTACCGGAAGACTGGAAACCGATGATGGACAACTGGCTGGGTGATCCGGTCCGGGACCGTGAACGCTTAACGAAGGATTCACCGATTACGTATCTCGACCAGATGGTCAACCCGATGCTTGTCATTCAAGGGGCCAATGATCCAAGGGTTGTCAAGGCGGAATCCGATCAGATCGTGGCCGCGCTGCAGGGGAAAGGGGTAGACGTCGAGTATATCGTTCTGGATGATGAAGGCCATGGCTTCTCCAGAAAAACGAATGAGATTCTTGTTTACCGACGGATGCTGGAATTTTTGCAGAAACATCAGGAAGTGCCGGTTGCACAACCGTAATTCATATGAGTGTATGACCGAATTAATTGTATCGATGTGTGAAGAAACCGCCAGGAGGAGAGAGAGTAGTCTCTTCTTTCTGGCGGTTTTTGGTATGCTAGTCCAACAAAGCAATAACCGAATCCATGTAATGCTCCGCCCAATGTGCAAAAGGCATATCTGCTGGCCAGGTCACTTGGCCTGTTGCTTTGAATTCACCCCATAACAAAATGCGTTGATAAAGCAGATGCACCCTAAGACGTGTGGCAAAGTGCTGGCATCGCTCCGTATCTGCTGCGCAGACAACATCCCGATAACCGTGAAGGAATCGTTTGGCAAGCTCGGGTTGGCCTTCGCGTATATACATGGCTACCATTTTGGTTAGGTCAGCTGTGCCGTCTCCAAAATAGGCCGTCGTAAAATCAAACAGACCACTAATCTCCCAGTCGGAAGCAAGGCTTCCATTCTTCTGAATCACAAAGTTCTCGACCTTAAAATCCCCCATCACAAATCCGGGAACAGGCATGGAGTGAAAAGCAGGTTCGGCTTGTCTCAATTGTTCATCTACCCACTGTATATCGTCGTCTGTTATCACGGAGTACTTGGCTGCATCCTGCAGCCAGTGATGGATTGTCCCATAGAGCCAGTCCAGATATTTGCCCGCAAAGGGAACAATCTGCTTCGCTACAGGATCATACTCTCCCGCGTCAGGGACCTTCCAACGGTGCAGTTCTGCCAAGGAGTGGGCAAGCATCGTAGCGATATTCTCCTGATCCTCCTGTGACAGAGAAGCCTGTAATGACAGATCATGCAGATGCATTCCAGGTAATCGGGGCATGATGGCGTAGCTCCAGCCCAGTAGATCGGTATCTTCATGCAGCAAATATGGATCAGGCACAGGAATGCTGGTGTGTGTTTTCAACTGCTCAACGAAGAATTGCTCTTCCTGGAGTTGTCCTGCATATAATGGATTGCCTTTCAAAATATATTCTCCCTCTGAAGAGCGAATATAAAGTGTCTGACCCATTACACCCTCTTCGGTTCGCTTATAATCGATAAGTGTACCCAGATTGAAATCATGAAGCACCTTTTGCAAGGATGCTTGCTCAATCTCACCAAGTTTATTGGAGCCGAAATAAATACGAGTTGTCATATGCTCCTCCTGCGGTCTCAGTCTTCATCCTCGTCTTCAGACAGATCAAACGTGTCGGCATCAACTAGTCCACGAATAAAAGTCTCAAAATTGGGTGCCAAATATGTAATCTCATAATCGTCTTCCTGATCCACATGAACCACGGCAGGTTCGCCCTCAGGGCCGCAGAATCGATAATCCAGCATCACCACATCATGTCCAGCAGACGGACAATCGCAGATGACGATACCGAGATCAGGGTATCCCCAATCTTCGATCATGAACCGACTTCCGAACTCTCCTCCAATGGAATACATCTTCTCCCGGCCGATCCCCATAATACTAGAAATCTCAATATGATCCTCAGCCCAGGAAGTTGCTTTTTCGGTCGGGAACACAGTTCGTGTAGGGATTCCGCCGTTTTGGGTATTCATAAGCTGAATATAGGAAGTGGGGAGCTTGTAACCCAATTCGTGTTCAATCGATACAATCGTGGCTTCGTCAAAGGGAGCCGACACATGGTTATCTCGTGCATAATCACTCTGCTCCCAGAATGTCGCTGGGTCGTACGTTCCTGAAGCAGCACGAAGATGGTTCAACGTGCCACGCTGCTCCCATTCTGTCATTTGTTCTTCATGGCGTTGTCGATCCCGCCGCATCTTCTCGGCGAAAGGTCGAACCTGACTTAGAAATTCAAGGGTTGATTCATCATGTGGCTGAAGTTCGTTAGCTCTCTCAAAAGCCAGTAGTGCTTGTTCATAGTTGGCGATATAACAGTACGCGTACCCTAAGCGATATTGCCAGAGCGGGTCGTTTACCCCTTGCTCCTCGACAGACAACAAATGTTGAACGGCTTCGCGGTAACGTGCATCATTGTTATACGCTCTGGCGAGTTGTCCAATTAGCTCATAATCTCGCTCTGATTCAGGGATTTGTTGAATACGTTTAATAATGAGACCGAACTGGTCCTGTTCATGCCATTTGTTTAGTTGTTCCAGAAGTTCTCTTTCCATCACTACGCCTCATTTCAATAGGGGAATGTGAACCTATTTCCATTATATCTTACAAGCTGGCAGGATGGATGGGTACAGTATCCTATCCATTTGTATAGAAAAAACACTCCCACAAGCAGAAAGCCATCAAGACATTTCAACAAGGGGAGTGTTTGTGTATTTTTACAAATCGTCAAATCCGTTATCATCGCCGACTTTGCCGTAGTTACGGGACTTGGCTTCGAAGAAGTCTGTTTTGGTAGCATTCAATGCTTCGTCGGAGAAAGGTTTGATCCAAGGCATGCAGTTCACATCTACGCCTTCGTAGGCTTTTTCCATACCCATCAAACGCAAACGTTTGTTAGCGATATATTTGATATAGTCTTCCAACTCGTTCAGGTCAATCCCGCGTACGTTGCTGAGTGTGTAGTGTGCCCAGTTCGTTTCAAGTTCAACGGCACGATTGATCGTTGTGTACACATAGTCCATGTTCTCAGGTGTGTTCAGTTCAGGGAAGTCTACCAGCAGTTGTTTGAATACTTCAGCGAAGAAGTAACAGTGCTGGTTCTCATCGCGCTGAATATAAGAGATCATTTGGCTGGTTGCCATCATCTTCTGGTCCCGGGCCAGGTTATAGAAGAAGGCAAATGTACTATAGAAGAAAATGCCTTCAAGTACCAAATCAGCTACCATCGCCTGGAAGAACGTCTGTGGAGACGGATTATCCCGGAAGGTTTGGTAAATATCAGCGATGAAGCGGTTGCGGTCAAGCAGAACCGGATCATGTTTCCAATATTCAAAAATTTCCTTTTGCTCCCGATCGGATACGATGGAGGACAGGACGTACGAGTACGATTGGTTGTGTACAACTTCCTGTTGTCCGATAATTGCCGAGATCGCTTCCAGTGAGGAATCCGTGAAATAACGTTTCACGTCACCTACAAACATGGTTTGCATGGAGTCCAATACAGCGAGCAGTGAAATGTTGACTTTAAATGTACGCTGTTCTTCCGGGTCCAATTGGGCAAATTGGGAAGCATCTTTGGACATTGGAATTTCATCAGCGATCCAGTGGTTGAGCAGCAGGACTTTGTACAGTTTGTACATATGAGGCATACGAATATCGTTCCAGTTCAGAATGCCTGAGCATTCCCCTTCAATGATACGGGTAGACTGGTTAGGCGCTTCGGTATTGAAAATTTTCTGCAATTGCATAATCCGTTCACTCCTTGAATGAATTTACACTGTAATATTATTTCAACCTATATTAGGGGCTGTAAAATGGCATCTATATCAACATCTCCTGATGTTGTGATCGTGTTTTGGGCAAAAAAGTACCAGGGCAATGCCATTTTGCAATCAAAACAGAATGCCCTGGTGGTCATCGTAAATCTAGTGAGCTTTCAGCATCACGTTACACATTAGCTTGCGCAAGAATCGCATTCTTCAATAGTTAATGCCCGGCTGCGGACATAATAAGTCGATTTGATGCCGGCTCTCCAGGCGTGCAGATGCAGTTCCAGGAATTCCGTTGCTTTGATATCTGGACGAACATACAAGTTAAAGCTTTGACCCTGATCGACGTGGCGTTGACGGGCAGCAGCCATATTAATGGAAGCATGTTGATCCACCATGAATGCTGTTTTGTAATACCAGATTGTTTTTTCGGACAGGTCAGGTGCCGGGTTGGCAATCTTGTATGTCGTTTTCTCTTCATAAGACAACAGTTCGTAGAGCGGATCAATGCTGGCTGTCGAACCCGCAATGATGGATGTTGAACCATTTGGTGCAATGGCGAACAACCAGGCGTTACGTACACCGTTTTGTTGTACTTGGGCTTGCAGTTCTTTCCATTGTTCCGTTGTAACGAATTCGCCTACGCGCTCACCTGTTGTGTAATCCCGTTGGTCGAAGTATTTGCCTGTTTGCCAATCGGAGCCTTGGAATTTCGGATAATGTCCTTTTTCCTTGGACAGCTCCATGCTGGCTTTCACGAGCAGATAGTTGATTTTTTCATACAGATTATCGTTATATGTGACTGCTTCTTCGGATTCCCAACGAATGCCTTCAAGAGCAAGCAGGTGATGGAGTCCGAATGTTCCCAGACCAACTGCACGGTACTGACTGTTGGTGTATTGGGCTTGAAGCACTTCAATGTTGTTGATGTCGATTACGTTGTCCAGCATACGAACCTGAATCGGTACCAGACGCTCCAATACATTATGAGGTACAGCGCGTGCCAAGTGAATGGAGTTCAGGTTGCAGACTACGAAATCGCCCGGCACTTTGGAAATCACGATGCGGGTTTGTCCATCTTTGGTAACGAGTTCTTCCTTTTCGACTACCGTTGCAGACTGGTTCTGCATGATTTCGGTACAAAGGTTGGAAGAATACACCATACCGTGTGCACTGTTCGGGTTCGCCCGGTTGACAGTATCCCGGTAGAACATGTAAGGCGTACCCGTTTCCAGTTGGGACTTCATGACACGTTTCATGATGTCAATGGCCTGAACTGTGATTCGGGACAGCAGCGGGTGATTCACCGCTTCCTCATATTTCTCACGGAACGTGCCTTCGCCTACGGACTCATCATAGAAATCTTCCAGCCCGAGTGCACGACCGTTCTCGTCTTTCCAGCCCATCACTTTTTTCGTTTCGTGCGGGCAGAACAGGCTCCACTCGCCGCGGCTGGCTACTCGCTCCATGAACAGGTCAGGCAGGCAAATGCCGTGGAATACGTCATGCGCACGCATCCGCTCGTCACCATTGTTCAGCTTCAGATCGAGGAAGGCCAGAATGTCTTTATGGAAAACGTCCAGATAAACAGCGATCGCACCTTTACGTGTTCCAAGCTGGTCTACGCTGACCGCAGTATTATTGAGTTGGCGAATCCAAGGGATTACGCCAGAGCTTGTATTTTTGTGACCCCGGATGTCCGAACCGCGAGCTCTGACTTTACCGAGGTATACGCCGATGCCGCCGCCCATTTTGCTGAGACGTGCTACATCTGTGTTGGAATCGAAGATGCCCTCAAGGGAATCATCCACGGTATCAATGAAGCAGCTGGAGAGTTGTCCAGCCACTTTTTTGCCCGCATTGGACATCGTAGGTGTAGCTGCTGTCATGTACATGTTGCTCATTGCCCAGTAAGCTTCCTTAACGAGATCCATACGTCTCTCAGCAGGCTCCTGGTGCATCAGGTACATCGCGATAACCATGTAACGCTCTTGAGGCAGTTCCATGACTTTTCCGTCAAAATCATGAGCAAGGTAACGTTCTGCCAGTGTGAGCAAGCCGATGTAGTCGAACAACAGATCGTTGCGGTAGTCGATGCATTCAGCAAGTTCGTCGATCTGCTCTTTGGTGTAACATTCCAGCAGCTCTTCGCGGTAGATGCCTTTCTTCACAAGATCTACAAGAAGCGGGTGGAACGCGCCGTAAGGTTCTTCCGGATAAGATTTGTATCTGCGGTTGGTTGCCGCTTTCTTGTAAAGGGAAGTAAGCAGGGAGCGTGCCGCTGCAAATTTCCAGTTAGGCTCTTCCTTCGTTACCAGTTCCAGTGCGCTCATCATAAAAGCGTTGCTGATCTCGTCTCCGGTAACTTCGTCACGACGGAGCTTGCTGTTTACCCCGCGTACCAGACGTTCCTTGTCCAGCATGTCCAGTCCTTCCAGAATACGATCTGCATATACCGAGATGCGCATATCATCAAAGGCAAGCTGGCGGTTGTTCGGCTTGGTCACAACTTGTGGCATGAATATTCCTCGCTTTCGCATGTTTAAGAGATAAATTGGAGAAATTCTTATATAAAGAATTGAGTGTCTTCTTACGGTGAGATAAAGATATAAGCTGCATATTGCGGACTGAACGGCGGTGATAGCGAGTCGATATAAGACATAAAAGGGTTATTATGTAAACTTTTGTCTGTGGCAGACACGCCTGTATTTAGAGGGTACCGGTGCAGTCCAAATAGCCCCGTTAACCTCCGAGCCAAGTCTGTTTCGAGAAAGCGATTTACACCTACAGGGACGTGCCTTTGGAGGTGATTTCATCCTGTTTTTCGCGAGATTCCAGAAGCTGACTAATAGAAGTGGGGTAATTCAATTTCACTACATTTTGTTGCTGTTCCCATACTTTAACCCAACATATAGTGTTTGTAAACAGGGTCAACACAGTGAAACGTAATTCCGAGTATACCATTTAAGCTGAGATTCCGCAAAGGAAAAGGACTGGAAGATTTGAAGATTTATCAAAAAAAATTTTTGGCCAAATCAGATGACGTCATCACGTCAGTTTGAATTGTAACTCCTTCAACTGGTAGAATAAAAACAGGCAATAATCGACCAAAAATGAGCGGCACCGGCAACTTGCGGGGCCCAAGGGAGGCGGAGTGAAATGGCAATAGCAGAAGTGACCGTAATTCCAATTGGCACCGGGACAACCAGCTTGAGCAGTTATGTGGCAGACATGCAGAAGGTGTTGGAAAACCAGCGGGGCATTACATATCAGTTGACCTCCATGAGTACCATTATCGAAGGCCCGCTCAATGAAGTATTTACATCAATTGCAGCTCTGCATGAAGCTCCGTTTCTATCGGGAGCCCAGCGTGTCTCGACCTCGGTCAAGATCGACGATCGTCGTGACAAACCGGATGCCTCCAGTGTGCAGAAGCTGCAATCTGTTCAGGATCAACTGACATCACGCCAGGCGCGACCGAGCTGACCGGAAGTCAGCTGATTGAGAGAATGATCTTATACAATGTACTGCAAGTCCGTAGTTCGGGGCTTGCAGTTTTTTGCATCTCATTAATGCAAAGAGAAAGACCATATGTTGTCTTCGACGATATACCTGCCCAATTTTCACCAGAGCCCGGTCCAGCGTGTGGTTTTTGCATATAGTGAACTGTACCTCAAATAAAAGGAGGGTTTTCAATGAGTGGAGTAGTTGGAGGAGTAGGTTACGGTGTTGGCGGAGCATGGACATCCACTGGTGCCATCTTGGTTCTGTTCATTCTTCTCGTTATCATCACTAAATCTTTCTGGGTATAATTTGTGGAACTCCGCCGGGTAACCGGTGGGGTTTTTAAGTTGAGGACAAGCCTATAGGAATAGTGAAAACGCCTATTTTGTCAGAGAAGGGCCATAGCCCGGTCCAGAGGTAGGCATAATACATAGCTTAGGGGTGTAGGCAAATGCTAAGGAGGAATGAACAATGAGCGAAGTAAAACCGAATTCACCGAACGGACAGGGACACGTATACGGATACATGGGAGGTTATGAGCAAATGCATGGATACACAGGTCATGAAATGTATGGGTACGGGTATGGATGTGGAACAATGCCAATGGGATATGGTTACGGGTATGCCAATCATGCTCCAATGCTGCATGGTTATCACAAGGGTTGTGGAACTTCTTATGGATACAGCGGGGGAAGCTGGGGATCCATGGGTACGATTCTCGTACTGTTCATTCTTCTGGTCATTATTTCCAAAACAATGTTTATCTAATTCGCAACAGCAGCTGGTTGAGGGAGTTGAATCATACAACTCCGTTGAAAGGCGCCGAGATTGTATCGGTGCCTTTTGGCTGTCCGGGCACGTTTTACTTAAAAGTGAACATGGAAAAACACCCGGAACCCAATTCCGGGTGCTTAGTGTATGTTTTCAATCTTCTCAAGAATAAGTGATATCCAAAACAACAAAAGCCCTACCTCTCTTTTGTCCTTGCGGCTCCGATGACCGCGCCAGTGTGAATGGGAACATCTTGTGAAACTCTGTAATACCGGGTTATTGTGATTCAGGTTCTTCAATCTTCATAGGGTTAATTTGCATATTTGCTGCGGTCGCAGCATGAAGAAAATATTCCGGGGTTTAAAGAAGACAGAAAATCATATGAGGTTGTTTAAAAACCAACTTTTAGAGTATACCACAGGATGTAATTTTTTGCAATAAAAAGGAAGGTTGAAGTTTTTTTTTGAAAACAATTGCGAAAACAACTCATTTTTTTCTTCATTTAGGTAATCCTCTTCAAATGATTCTGCGTAGTTTATAATATGAGGGAAGATACGGAAAGGGGCCCTCGAATGACTGAATCAATAGAGGACAGCAGGTTAATGCGGCAGATTGCGGAACGAGATGCTTTCGCGCTGGAGCTTTTATACGACCGCTACGAGCGGGCGGTGTACTCTTTTGCCTATCGGATCGTTGGTGATCCAATGACAGCAGAAGAGACTGTCCAGGAACTATTTCTGCGGGTATGGAACAATGCTGAACGATATGAGGCCTCTCAGGGGAAGCTGACCACGTGGATGTTCGCCATTACGCGTAACATTGCAGTGGACATGCTGAGGCGAAAATCCAAAGGCGCAGCTACGACATCAGTGGAGAATGAAGCACTGGCGGCATTTGCCGATGAACATACAAATACAGAAGACGAAATAGAACGCAAGTGGGAGGGTATCCGAATCAAGAAGGCCTTGTCCCAGTTAAACGGTGACCAGCAGCAGGTTATTGAATCGATCTATTTTGCAGGCTTAACGCAACAGGAGGTATCCAGCAGATTCGGGATTCCGTTGGGTACGGTAAAGAGCCGTGTCAGGCTTGCAATGCGACAGCTTCAGAAGCTGCTCGCCGATGCTGAATTGCATCCGGATGCGGGAAGGGAGGGCATACATCCATGATAGAACGACATGAGGAATGGTCTGATCTGGCACCGATGTATGTGTTGGGAGGACTCGAAGCGGAGGAAGTGGCAGCATTTGAAGCTCATTTGGCCAATTGTGAGTCTTGTCGCCAGGAGGTGAGGGCACTGCAGGAAGTAACAGGCTTCCTGCCACTCGCGGCGGAACCCGTTGCACCGCCGCCTGGCATGCGAGCACGTGTGCTTGGCAACGTGCTTGGACACGCGCAGGAGAGCGCCGAAGCGAAGCCGGCGGCTCCTCCTGCGCAGCCTGAAGCACCTGTGGTGCTTCAGGAGGATCTTGCGCCGCAGCATGATGCGGCGCAGCCCGGGCAAGGCTTGCCGCCGGTGACGGCGGTGCCTGCAGCCCGGGCGGAAGAGGCTGCACAGACACAGCCGTGGCAGCCTCAGGGGCGCGCGCGTGCGCGCAGCAGCCGCGCCTGGCGCGTGGCGAGCGCAGCCCTTGCGGCAGCGGCGCTCGTGCTTGGCGTTTACGCCGGGCAGCTGCAAGGCCAGATCGATTCGCTGAAGCAGCAAGCTTCGGGCTCATCGGCAGTGCAAGAGCAGCTTGCTCAGGCCCAGGCACAGAATGCGCAGCTGCAGGAGCAGCTTGCTTCATCCCTGCAGCCTGCGCAAGGAATGCAGACAGGCGAAGCCGTTAAGCTTAGCCCTGCGACACAAGACATTGTGGCCCAAGGTCTGGCAACCATCGTCATTGACAGCAAAGGTACACACTTGGTTGTACAGGCGGAGAACTTGCCCACTTTGGAAGGGAACGAGGCGTTCCAGGTTTGGCTGATCAAGGGCGATACGCCTCAGAATGCAGGGACCTTTCTGAGTCATAATGGAACGGGAGCGGTATACTATACGTTAGACTCTGCCAACGATTACGACACGGTTGCAATTACACTTGAACCGGATGCAATGGGTGATGAGCCGCGTGGCACAATGATTCTGGCTGCCAAAATTAAAGGATAAGAAATATATTGCCATATGAGGCTGTTCCCTGCGGGGGACAGTCTTTTTTATATGGTTGTATGCGTACATATAAGTTAGTTGATCGATTCATAGTTAAATTCAGTATGGGAGGTCCATCCGTTAAATGAATTAAATTTTTCGGTTCGAGTAACCGATAACAAATAGGAGGCTGTACCCTTAATCTCCCTCTATTATTATCAATAGGGAGAACTGGTTGGACCTAGAGAGTGAGGGGTTTAGGTGGAAGTATACCGTTCATTTATCTTTCGACTGATGCGGAATTACCTTATCGGTTCAATAGCAGCTGTTTTTGTGGTAGGTACAGTGGTGATGGTGTCTACCTTGCAAATACCGAACATTCAATTTGTACGCCTTATTACCATTGTGTTGATTTCGCTATTGTTTATGCTTGTTGCTGAACTGATTACACTATGGGCACAACTCGGTCCCATTCGGCAATTCTTTGCCGCCGAGCATCATGAAAAGTCCGAATTGACAAAGATGTATGAGAGCATTCACCGTTTTCCGGGACAAACGATCTATCGCATTTTGGGCCCGCATATGCTTGGGTTTTCCTTGCCTGCTGCCGGATTGACGATATGGATGATTTCTACAGGCTGGCTGGAATTTCCGTACGGATATGTCGCAGTTGCAGCTGCATGTGCCTTATTGATTGCCGTGATGCATGCCCTAATTGAATATTTTCTGACGGTACGGGCCGTGAGGCCGCTGCTGCTTGAAGTTCGCCGCCGGGGCAAAGTCCAGTATGGCATGGAGCCAACACTGGGTGGACGTGTTCTGGTTTCCATTCAGCGCAAATTCCAGCTGAGTACCGCACTAATCGGGTTATTTCCATTGTTTCTGTTCTTCCTGGCTACATCGATCCGGCTTCAGTACATAGATAGAGAGTTTGCGAAAGAGTATACGTTGTGGGCGGTTCTTATCGTTATACTGGGCGGGGGATTTGCCCTTGTGGGAAGCTGGCTGCTGATTCGGGATGTTCGCGGTCCGGTTGCGGAGCTGACGGAGGAGATGAATCGAATTCAAGAGGGAGACCTCGGCAGAAGAACGCCTGATCTGTACGCGGATGAGTTTTCTGCGCTCATCTCCGGTTTCAATATGATGATTAATCGGCTAGAGATGAGACAGGAACGCAATCAGCAGCTGCTGCAAAGTTATTTTTCCACCCTGGCAGCTGCATTGGACGCTCGGGACAAATATACGGCTGGTCATTCCATGCGGGTGGCAGAGTACTCCATTATGATAGGCAGATTGAGCGGCATGAATGAAGAACAAGCAGACCTGTTATACAAATCAGCGCTGCTGCATGATATCGGGAAAATCGGAATCCCCGATGAAGTGTTATTAAAAGATGGGAAACTCACCGATGAGGAATTCGCCATCATTTGCACGCATCCCGTTCTTGGAGAGAGTATTTTGCTGCAGATTGAACCGATTGATGCCATGGCAGACTTTCTGCCGGGTGTAAGATCTCATCACGAAAGATATGATGGCAAAGGATATCCAGATGGCATAGCAGGCCAGGAGATTCCGCTGTTTGGCCGTATCATTGCTGTGGCCGATGCTTTTGATGCCATGACGTCTGATCGACCATACCGGAATGGGATGAGCCACGAGAAAGCGTTATCTATTTTGGAAGAAGGAAAAGGGACCCAGTGGGATCCCTATTTTGCAAGCTTGTTTATTGAGGAATGGAGACGGCAACAAGATCTCCAGAAGCCGTCGGAACGAGGGATCAGCTGATCCCCTCTGTCCACTTCGATTCTTTTCTGCGACGACGGTGCAGGGAAAGCCCAGTGATAATTGTAAAAACGCATTCACCGAGTACGACCGCACCCAGGGCGTCATAGATTACATGTTGTTTGATCATTAAGGTGGATAATATAATCAGTGCTGCCCCGGCAGCAACAAATACTTTAACCTGTTTGCGAATGCTCTGAACGGAGAGAACAGCGCGCATCACCAGATAGGAATGAAGGGCATGAATACTTGGAAAACAATTATATGGACGGTCCTGGCCGTAGAGCCATCCAAGAAGAGATGAACCGAGACCTGTACCGGTTAACTCGGGACGCGGCACCATGGTCTGGAAATTAAAATAGATCAGGTAACAAATCCAGACACAGATGTTCATGGATAACAGGACACGATAATAGGTGAGTCGATCCTTGGCGCATAAATAAGCCAGTACACCAAAGACAAACGGATACCAGCCCAGATAGGGTATGGACATGGAAGGTACATAAGGGATGATCCGGTCCAACGGGGAGTTAAGCACAGAGAAACCTCGCTCCGGACTATTCAGAATATCATAGAACATCCCCATGACAGCCAAGGAAAGCATCAAGCTTAATGACAGCCAGTAGGATTTGCTTTTTAACACATGCACAACACCGTTTCTCCTTTCATCCATGTTCGCAAGGAACTGGATCACAACAATTAAAATCGAACAACAATATATTTTACTACTTTCGGCGCACAAATTGAATCACTGATTTGTGTATTTTTGTGCATTTTATTGACGAGGAAGGAATGTCGAAGGTTGAAAGGGCATGATATGATAGAGATGCATACGGACTATGGATTTTTTATCAATGAATACACGACAACAGGAGTGAGTGAATGCAACTTTCAAAAATGTTCGTATTAAATATGGGGATGCTTATTACCATCGCTTACCTTGCCAGTGTGTTCTATAAATACATCGTTATACGCGTTTCATCACGAATAAAACAAATCAGTTCATTGTTCGTACTTATTTTTGCAGGCTGGATCAGCACGGTATTTGGATTTCAGCTTAATGATGAAGTGGTCTTCGACCTTCGCTTTGTTCCTTTAATTGTTGCCGTTATGACGTATAGACAACCCTATAGCGTTATTATCGTAGGGGTGGGGATAGGACTGACTCGGTTAACTTTCGGCATCAATGATGCGACGGTGGCTGCCCTGATCAATATGTCCATTCTAGGTGTGTTGTGTGCAGGGGTAAATATATGGATGAGACGCAGTGACTACAGACTGATTGTTAAAGGTATCATCGTCACTGTCATCGTAAATGTGATCAACAGCCTGAATATTGCTGCTTTTGGTGTTATCCCAGCCGCATATTTTTTCTCGCACATTATGCCGTATACCCTGCCAGCAGGTATTGTGCTCAGTCTTGTTTTTGCTTTTATTTTACGAGATTTTCAGAATGAGCAGAATCGAATATTGCTTATTCAGAGCACCAATCGTTTATTGTCTGTTCAAAAAGAAGAATTGGAGAAAGCCAAGATTGTACTGGAAGACCGTGCGAAGCAGTTAATGATTGCTTCACAGTACAAATCGGAATTCCTCGCTAATATGTCGCACGAACTGCGAACACCGCTGAACAGTGTCATTAATTTTGCACAGATGATCAGTGAGAACGGAGATACGATGGACCAGGAGGATATTGTCCGTTTTGCAGCCATGATTGAACAGTCTGGTCAGGAATTGCTTACATTAATCAACGACATTCTTGATCTGTCCAAAGTGGAGGCAGGCCGGTTGGATATCGCCCTGGAAGATATCAGTGTTGCACAACTTATTGAAGATGCCATGAATCACTTCCAGATGATTGCCGAGAAAAAGGGAATTGGACTGCATCTGGATATGAAACCTGGATTGCCCGAGAATATCTGGTCTGATCCTCAGCGAGTTCAGCAGATTCTTCGAAATCTGATATCCAATGCCATCAAATTTACGCATCAGGGGAAGGTCACACTGACCGTGAGCACCAGGCAGATCAAAAAATCGGGTTTTCAGAGTCACTGGATTGTTTTTTCCGTGCAAGATACGGGAATAGGGATTGCTGAAGATAAACATCAATCCATTTTTGAAGCATTTCAGCAGGCTGATGGGTCGATTAGCCGAAAATTCGGGGGAACAGGACTCGGCCTGTCCATCAGTAGGGATTTGGCGAGACTATTGGATGGATCTATAGAACTTGAAAGTGTTGAGGGCAAGGGAAGCACCTTCAGTCTCTATCTCCCTTTGAAACGTGAAAAAATGAGTTGACAACCTGCACGCTGTGAGTAGAATTTGGGGTGACAACTAGCATCGACCGGCACTTGAAATCCGGTCTAAGGAGTGTATCCCCATACAGAAGACGGTCAACGTGAACCCTCCTCCGTTTGCAGGCAAACCACGGCGCAAGGGTTCGACACAACGCACGAATTTATCCATTGCAACATGGGAGGGTGTACCGGCAATTATTTTGCAGACGTTGCTGGGAGGCCCATTTTTAACCGGATTTCTGCTGTACCTTGGGGCCGGGTCAAGACATATTGGCTTTGTGCTCGCCATTACGACGTTTGTTAATATTGCCCAGATTGGAGCGGCTTACTGGATGCAGCGCATTCGCAGCCGCAAACGTATGCTGATATTGTTTGTCGGGATGCATCGCATCCTGTGGAGTTCGACGGGACTGATCCCGTTCCTGTTTCCCAAGGATTGGTGGGTAGGCGTTTATATTGGTGTGTATACGGTTGCATTCATTGCCAATACGATTGGCGGCATGATCTGGACTTCGTTGATTGGAGATATCGTTCCTGCCAAGGTGAGAGGGCGTTATTTCGGAATTCGAAACACGATTCTGAACGCACTTGGAAGCGTATGCTTATTTGCGGGAGGCATTGTTCTGGACCGTTTTCCCGGGGAGATGGGCTTCTTAATTCTGTTCATTCCTGTATGGATCTGCGCCGTAGCCAATACGGTTATTTATTGCTTTTATCCCGACGTACCGTTTGAACGTTCAACTGAAAAAGTTTTTTGGCGCATGTTCAAGAAGCCGTTTCAGGATCCTTCCTTTCTGAGAGCCGCACTGTTCCTCGCGGCCTGGTTACTGATCCAGACCTTGATCGTTCCGCTTTTTTCCTATGTGATGCTTGACCTGCTTAACATTAATTATCAGACGGTATCTATAATTACCGTTGTGCAGACCCTCGTTATGATGGCTGGGTTCTATATCTGGGGCAATCTGAACGCGAGATTCAGCAACAAAACCTTATTGTTTTGGACATTGCCGATTATTGCTATCTCCTGTCTGTCATGGGGATTGATGTCGTTTATGCCTGTTTTGATAGCGCTTTTTTTATCTCATATCTTTCTTGGTATTGGTGTAGGTGGATTCAACCAGCTTGCCTTTAACTTCACAATAGGAGATACACCGAAAAGCGAAAGACCGATGTTTGTCGCCGTGTATTCGGCTATGACTGGTGTGACCTCGTTCCTTGGACCGCTGATTGGCGGCTGGTTATATGAGAGAATGGAAACCTGGCCGGAAGCATTGAATTGGATTTCCGCCTATGGCTTCCAAGTAGGAGTTGGTACAGCGATGCTGGTTCTTACGTTTACGCTTGGACGTCGTGTGCTTCTGAAATAGAGATGTGGAGGGATGTACTTGGATATTCACGAACGGCAAGCCCTTGTGATTGGAGCTACCGGGCTTGTGGGTGGATTGCTGGTACGCAGCTTGCTTCAGAATCCGGCTTATGGCCGGGTCCGTGTATTGGTCAGACGCCCGCTGAAATGGGAACATCCAAAGCTGGAGCAGCATGTCGTGGACTGGGAACAACTTACAGAGCACAAAGATCTGTTTCGCGATATTGATGATTTATATTGTTGCTTGGGTACAACGATTAAGAAAGCCGGAAGTCAGGAAAAGTTCCGCCAAGTGGATTTTCACTACCCAGTAGAAGCTGCCAAACTTGCCAAGGAGCAGGGGGTATCCCAAATGCTCGTCATTTCTTCGATGGGAGCCGATGCCGGGTCACGTGTATTTTATAGTCGGACCAAGGGAGAGATGGAAGAGGCGTTGTCGGCTATCGGTTTCCGTTCACTGCATATTTTCCGTCCGTCGTTAATCCTCGGAGATCGCAAAGAAAAACGGTTGGGTGAGCAGTTGGCAGCTCGTGTCATGACGTTTCTGGATGGCTGGATGAAAGGCAGAGTGGATAAATACCGGGCAATCCAGGCTTCCACCATAGCTCGGGCCATGATGAATATTGCATTTGTTCAAACTCATGGAAACCATGTGTATTCCAATGATGTCATTCATGTGCTTGGTTTGGATGGTTCCTGATATTTTCATGATCACCCGATACCGGAGTGAAAGCTAAGCTAGATGTTTCTTGGCTGGACGTGATCATGGTATAATAAGCTTCAAAAATGAGTTCGAGCTTGTCTCCTCTCGGCGGCAGGACAGCGAACATGAAGGAGAACTCGTCCATGAAAAAACCAATCTCTACCGATCAGGCGCCAGGCGCCATCGGTCCATACAGCCAGGCCGTTGAAGCAGGCGATTTCATCTATACTTCCGGTCAGCTTGGCCTGAATCCGCAAACAGGAGAATTCGGAGCCGATGTACAGGAGCAGACTCGTTTGTCCCTGAGCAATGTGAAGGCCATTCTTGAGGCAGCAGGCACGAGTATGGACAAAGTCGTGAAAACGACTGTTTTCCTGAAAGACATGAATGATTTTGTTCCGGTAAATGAAGTGTATAGCACGTTCTTCGAACAGCCTTACCCTGCACGCAGTGCGGTTGAAGTCGCTCGTCTGCCGAAGGATGCACTTGTGGAGATTGAGGTCATTGCCCTCAAATAGGGAAGCTGATATTTGCCAAGCAAGGAAGGATACATAGAAGCCGATTTCTGGTCAAATGACTGAAATCGGCTTTTTAGTTTCTGTAAGCAGTTCAAATCCAGATCAATCCCGATCCTGATTACGGGCGAAGAACAGCCATACCGCATAAATGGCCAGTACGATCGCAACGATAATTGCCGTATAATACACGGAGGTGACGTCTTTCTGTTTGAGTGCGATGGCAATGTATGCCCATGTAAAGACAAGTGGATATACGCTATCCCGGTAAGGGAAGCTCACCAGAACAGCAAGCACCAGGCCTACAATTAACATGATGATCGTCCAGGTAGGTTCACTGAGTCCGAAGCCATCCCAGCCGATTTTATATAATAGTACAGCCGCATTGATAATGGTTGCCACGCTCACCCATCCAAGGTATATGCTGAACGGCAGCTTTACGAGCCAGACTTCGGCAGTTGTGGGAAGGGTGATTGCACGCGTCTTTACATACAACATGATGAGGGTGAGCAGAAGCAGAACGATGATGACTAATGCGAGACCGATTTTGAGATTTTGAAAAGCAAAGATCCACGCTACATTAAAAGCGCAGCTTGCTAGAAACCAGTACCCGAGGCGGGTAATGGAGTCCCTTTTCCACGAAGAGGGAACGAATTGATAGATGACAAAGCCTGCGAGCAGCAGATAGATCAGTCCCCATATGGAGAAAGCATAGCCAGCAGGTGTGAGTAATACAGGGTACATATCCGATACTTCTTTGTTGGTCCTGCCTCCGATCGGCAGTGCGTTGGAAAGGTAGTTTACGACGATAACAGCGATAAACCCAATTGCGTTTAACCACTTGTACGGATTGTTACGTGACATGGTGTTTCCTCCTTGGTTTAACAAAAGTGAATGAACCACGGGTCAGTCTACAATGAATATACCCAGTTCTTTCGCATTCTAATAAGAAGCCGCAAAAAAATCACAGGACCGGTGTCTGATATCCTGCGGTTTGCCACTCTCCTATTCGCTGTGCTACGTCTCAATGTACGCGGGTTGAAACAGAAATATGTTAATAGCATGAACGTCTTTCATATTCATTTGTCTGGTAAGTTTATCTATATTCGTTCACAACGTTCTGCTATACTCAAATTTAGGACAAATGGAATCGGTGGGAAGACATGGCGAAGCTGCTCCGAAAGGAGGTGGAGCCGTGTCCCTTGATTTGATCGTGAAGATTCTGGACGCTTTATTAAAGGTCGTCAGTATTTGTACTGGCCTGAGAACTTTATTCAGCGTTAAGAAGACACGTAAGAACAAGAAAAACCACCGACGATAGGTTGGCCCCTTAATTCGGTGGTTTTTCATGCATTTGAAATTCGCGCCGTGGTCACCCATCGGTCTTTTGTCTGGATATCCGCAATGTTAGCGCATTGCGGATATTTTCATATTACCCAGAACTGCTTTCTAATATGACAATAACATATACTTCTATTCACTACAACTCACTACATACGTACAATTATCATTTTGATATTGTGATAAAATGCTAATTCTCAGAGGGAGAGGAAGAAGGTTGTTTACGAGAGAAACGATGGAGAAGCAACAAACGTGGTTTTATGTCGTTGCTCTGTTCGTGGGAGCAGCGATTGGGCTGGGCACCCCTGAATGGGGATCAGCGCTGTATTATACGGTTTCACCTGTGCTTGCCATTTTATTATATAGCATGTTTGCACAGATTCCTTTTTTACAGCTGAAAGAATCCTTGTCCAACCTGCGATTTATTGGAGCTTTGCTGGTCGCTAATTTTATCGTTGTGCCTATGGTTGTGTGGTTGTTAACCCTGGTATTTCCGCAACCTCCTGCCGTACTTATAGGCGTTTATCTGGTACTGCTAACCCCCTGCATTGACTATGTCATTGTTTTTACACAGCTGGGTCGGGGCAATGAGAAATTAATGCTGGCAGCAACGCCAATCCTGTTTGTGATACAAATGGTCTTGCTGCCGGTATATTTGTGGCTGTTCATCGGGAAGGAAGCGGCACAGGTCATGCATGTGGGGCCCTTCGTTGAGGCTTTTCTGTTCCTGATCGTTATTCCGTTGCTGTTAGCTGTTCTTACGCAAGTCTTGACCAAAGGCAAATCGGGAGGAGAACGGGTGATGAACGCAACAGCCTGGCTGCCTGTGCCCATGATGGCTCTGGCTTTGATTGTTGTTGTCGCATCGCAGATCGGGAAGGTGTACCATGATTTTGCCGTGATTGTGGATGTTCTGCCTATCTATCTTCTTTTTCTGGTGGTTATGCCCTTCATATCACGAATCATTGCGGCTCTTTTCCGGTTGGATACGGGCGCAGGCAGGGCCGTTATTTTCAGTGCAGGGACCCGTAATTCACTTGTCGTTCTGCCATTGGCGCTTGCACTGCCTGCAGAGTGGGCCACAATTGCTGCCGCAGTGATTGTAACTCAGACAATCGTCGAGTTGGCGGGAGAGTTGATCTATATTCGTATTGTTCCTTCCGTAATACTGCGGGATCGCTGATCTGTTAGAAAAGTAGATCAAGGGTGTATCTAAGGAGATGCATTCATAATATGTAACAGGAAAGGGGCACCCCAGAGTCATAATATGACGGGATGCTCCTATTATAGTTGGACGAATGGACCGCGTACCGGCAGATGAATTTCTACAGTGCTCGCAGGTCTATTAAGCATTTCCGTCAGATAACGTTTTGCGGTACTCCCCCGGTGTGATGCCCTCCATTTTTTTGAACACTTTACTGAAATACTTCTCGTCCTGATAGCCGACCATCTCCGAGATTTTTGCAATTCGTAGGGAAGGGTTCTGTAATAGCAGCTTGGCGTTATTGATTCTTAGTTTGCCCAAATACTCCGACCAGTTCAATCCGAACTGCTGTTTGAATTTGCGAGATATATATTCGCGACTCAGGTAGAACCGTGCAGCAATCTGCTGCAGAGACAGGTCCTCCTGGTAATGAGCATCCATATAACGTGCGATCTCACTCATCGGGTCCGGTGTGGCGTGATGATGTGCAGTGAGGGCTTTTCCGGCTGCGAGCAGCCGCTGTTCCAGCAGGGAGCGGAGCAAGGGCAGCGATAACAATCCATCACGATCCAAAGGTAATTCGGCGAATGGAATGGATTGTTCCTCTATCGTTTCATCTTCCTCCTTCGGTGGGGCGCCGGCGGCATCGTCGAGCCAACGGCCAATCATCCATTCCATTTCATCCACCCATTGCTGTATCTGCTCCGCTGTGATGACATCGAGCCGGGTGATGGGATCAATCCATTCTGCAACCGCATTGGACACGCTGGAAGCGCGCCCGCTCATTGATGCGAGACGTAAGGACTCCTCAAAGGTAGATAACCGCATTCCTTTGTTTCCGTTGGACGGCTCCAATGCATCGTGAATACACTGCTTTGTTTGGAGAGCATTACGCCGCCACAACCGCAAGCTTGCTTCCTGATATGCTCCCGAGGTTCCCGTAGGATGAAACTCACAGCTGGAGATGCCAAAATGAAGACGGCGCTGGATGGTCTGCTCCAGACCATCGTTCACTTTTTCGAGAATGGTTTGGAGGGATGAACACTGACCCCAGTATAGGAGGACGACTTCATCCGGTTGATCAAGCTGGCGGAACACGACACCTTCGGCAGGTGGGGATAACATCTCTGCACAGATATTCAGCACGGAGAATACGAGCAGATCAGGCTGGCTGCGATACTTTGCCAAGCATTGCGCATCGAGATGGGAGAGGCTGGTGACGGCCACACTGCAACTGTCGATCTGCTTGGGCAGATTTAATTCATCCCGCAGCCGCTGGAATTGGCTATTGTTGCTTCCGCGTCCGACGACAAGCTCGGTGAGCAGTCTGTCATGATAATGCGGACGCATCTGATTAACGACCATGGATTGTCTTGTGGACTGCATACGAACAGCATCGGCTTCTTTCCAGGCATCGACTGCTCTATATAAGGATGAATTCAGTTCGTCTGCTTCCACTGGTTTGAGCAGGTAGTCCGTACCTCCGTATCGAATCGCATGTCTAACCAGTTCAAAATCATCATATCCGCTGATGACCAGTACCTTGCTATTCGGGGCATGAACAGATATCCATTCCAGCAGAGCCATGCCATCCTTGCCAGGCATTCGCATATCACTGAGTACGATTTGCGGTTGATGAGCCGTGATGGCAGCAATCGCTTCGTGACCATCGGCCGCTTCATACAAAGTATCTATTCCTGCGGCTTCCCATTGACCAAGCAGCTTAATCGCATCGCGGACGTGTTTTTCATCATCGACAATCAAGGCTTTCATGTTGTTCACTCTCCCGCGTATATTTTGACTATGATCTCCACACCATTCGGTTCCAGATTGCCGATCGTAAGTGTTGCATTGTATCCCGGAGGTGAGTTCAACTGGAGCCTGCGCATCACGTTACGAAGTCCAATCGACTCGGTCTCATCCGATTCTTGAGAGGAATCGGAAGACATGGATACCGGACGCAACCAACGCTGAATCTCGGACAACTTCTCTTCGGGAATGCAAGGTCCGTTATTTTCCAGCCGAATCTGAATCCAATCGTCCGGCGTTCGCTGACTGGATATGCGTATCCTGCCTTTGCCAGGCTGAACATCCGCTCCGTGCTTGAAGTAATTTTCAATTAAAGGCTGCAAGGTCATCCTCGGCATTTCGGCGCGCAGGGTATCTTCGGCAAAATCCAGTTCAACCTCCAGGCGGTCACCGAACCGCTCTTTTTGCAGTTCCAGATAGAGCCGTGCATGCTCGGCTTCTTCGTGCAAAGTGACCTTGGTCTGGTCACGCATGCTGTAGCGCAGCATTTTGGATAGGGAAGAGAGCAGTACATATACCCGCTGCCCTTGCTGCTGCAGAGCAAGTGTACCAATCGACTGCAGTGTATTGTACAGAAAATGCGGATGGATCTGGGCTTGCAGCGCTTTAAGCTGATTCGTTTTATTCGCAATTTCAAGGCGATATTCCCGCAAAATCAAATTGTTCACCGTATCCATCATATCCCGGAAATGACGGGCCAGCACACCGATCTCATCCCGGCTCGTTAACCGGATATCCACATGCAGACGCCCTGCCTGAATCTGATTCATATAACGCATCAATTGCTTGAGTGGTCCGGTGATCCGGATCGAGATGAACAGGGTTGCCACAATGACCAATAACAGTGCAGCAATAGCGATCATGGCATTATTCCACGTTAAAGTGGTGGCACTTGCGTACAACGTTTCATTCGGAATCTGTTTAACAATGGTCCAGTCTGCAAATGGGCTGCCTAATTGCTGGTACACATACATCGAATGATCCTGTTCAAAATGACCGGAAGCGGTCTGTGTTGTTCCTGCATCGGAACGTGCCGAATTCAGCTTAGTCGATGCTTCCTGACGTAAGCTATCCGTTCCGCTGACTTCCGACTTTCCTTCGAAAATAATCTGGTTCTGATTGTCGATGACATAGATCTGTTCTTTTGCCGGATCATACAGTCTGCTGCAGATTTCAGCAATGGTATTCATGTTCAAATCAATGGCGAGCACGCCCAATCGTTTGGTCGAAGGCACATCCTTGATCACACGGTGAAGGGTAATCACCGTTCTTGGAGGGTCATCGGCTGACGCCGCCTTGAAGCCGTAGGAATGACTAACGTGCGCCGATTCGACCCAGATATCCGGACTTTTATCGTCCGATTTTCCATGAAGCGAGTCGGAGTAGGCCTGTTTGCGCTCTTCCCGCTTCGGGAAAGGATTCGCAATCAATGTCGATTGATTGGCAGCAAAGGAGTGCAGATACAGCTGAAATACATCGGGAACAGCCGAGCGTATCGTCTGCAAGGTAGTGTATACCTCGGCAACGGCACGATAATCGCCGGGGATTTTCGCCAGATTCCGCAGAAAATTCGGATCATTGTACACAGCAAGCGAAGCTCTTGCCACGTTATCCACGTAATTGTTGAGATTGGTAGACGCCTGAAAGATCAGGCGTTTATTCTCGGCAACGGCCTGCTCGCGCAGGGCGGTTTTGGTCTGGATAAACGTCATGCTGATGGATGCCAGCAGCGGAATGGTTGTGGCAATGAGCATAAAAGCGATTAGCTTGGTGCGAATGCTGTAGTATTTTGACATCGTGACACCCCTTCTGGTTGCAGGTTAAGAAAGGACAATATTTTACACCCAACTGTTCACCAGGGTCGGTGTTTCCCTGTGCGAGATTGGAGTTTAATAGAACAAGAGACCAATTTCATCCATCTATAGAAGGGGAGAACGATATGAAGCATCGCAAATCTTCACAGCTGTTACAGCAGCTTGTGTTCGTGGGTCCCTCCATCGTCTTTTTTATTCTCATCATCGTGGTCCCTTTCCTGCTTGGCATGGTGTATTCCTTTACCGACTGGAACGGGGTGTCGGCGAACATTCATTGGGTAGGATTCGACAATTTCAAGCAAATTTTTGCGAATGACCCCAAGTTTCTATCTGCGTTTTGGTTTACGGTGCGCTTCACCGTGGTTGGTGTAATCTTGACCAATGTTATCGGTTTTTTCCTGGCGTATTTCCTGACCAAACCGCTCAAGACGAGAAACTTTCTGCGCACGATCTTTTTTATGCCTAACGTGATCGGTGGATTGTTGCTCGGCTTTATCTGGCAGTTCATATTTGTGAAAGGGTTTTCAGCAGTAGGCGACGTAACAGGTTGGTCCTTCTTCAACCTCCCATGGTTGGGAGACGAGCCGACCGCCTTCTGGGGTATCGTCATTGTATTTGTCTGGCAGACCGCAGGGTATCTGATGGTTATCTACATCTCATCCTTGACCAACGTTTCACCCGATCTGCTGGAAGCTGCCGAAATTGATGGTGCCAGCCGCTGGCAGGTACTGCGCAGCATTATTTTCCCGCTCATTATGCCGGGAGTCACAATCTGTCTGTTCCTTGCCATCTCCTGGTCATTCAAAATGTTCGATCTCAATCTGTCGCTGACCAAAGGCGGACCGTTTGGATCAACAGAATCGGTAGCGCTGAATATTTACAATGAGGCTTTTGTGAATAATCGGTACGGCATCGGTACCGCCAAAGCACTTGTGTTCTTCGTCATCGTTGCCATTATCACCATGATTCAGGTGCGTGTAACGAAGAGCAAGGAGGTGGAGGCATAAGATGGACACGTCAAAAAATTACCGCTTCAGTACCATTGTAACCGAGATTGTTATGGTGGTCATTGGATTATTGTTCCTGGTTCCGTTTTACTTCCTATTTGTCAATTCAGTCAAAACATTCGGTGACCTGCTTACCAATTCGGCCGCATGGCCGGAGGTGTTCCAATGGGGCAACTATGCAAACGCCTGGGAGAAAATTAAATTCCCGTCAGCGCTGATGAACTCGCTCATCGTCACCGTAGTCAGCAATCTGCTGCTGGTGTTGATTAGCTCCATGGCCGCCTACCGAATGGTACGCAGCGATACGCGCTTCAACCGGATTTTGTTCGGCGTGTTTATTGCCGCCATGGTAATTCCGTTTCAGTCTATCATGATTCCACTCGTTACCGTAACCAGTAATCTTGGACTGATCGATAGCCTCTTCGGACTCATCATCTGTTATCTCGGTTTTGGCGCACCGATGTCCATCTTCCTGTTCCACGGATTCGTCAAATCGGTTCCGCTCGAAATTGAAGAGGCAGCTCGGGTGGATGGAAGCTCCGCTTACGGCGTGTTCTTCCGGATTGTATTCCCGCTCATGAAGCCGATGTATGTAACCGTAATCATCCTGAACACACTTTGGATCTGGAATGACTATCTGCTGCCATCCCTGATTCTGCAAAGCTCCAACTTGCGTACCATTCCGATTGCGACCTTTGCGCTCTTCGGACAATATACAAAACAATGGGATCTCGCCCTGCCTGCACTGGTGCTTGGCATTATGCCAATTATCATCTTCTTCCTGCTGATGCAGAAATACATCATTCAGGGGATTACCGCCGGATCAGTTAAAGGGTGAGTGCGAGGGAAGTCCGCTCCGGGATCATGTGCGCTTTCGGTCGCTGTTGCTCCTCGGTGGCCTGAATGAATTCAAGTAAAGAAGCCACCGAGTATCAAAGGCGAGCGCTTCTTCTAAGGGGGAATGACATACTTGCTGGTCAAAGTTCTAACGAACTCACCGCATCTTATGTGGTGAATAATCAAGGCATGCAAAGTTTAACGAATCTCAGTAACGTTAATCTGGTAAAAAAGGTGTCAAAACCTTAAAAATCGATCATATCGACGAAATAACGCTTCCAGGATTCGTTAGAATGCAAACCATAACAAATAGTTGCGAATAGCGTGCGTTGGGTTCGTTAGACTGGAAGAGCGAAGAAAGAAGTTTAACCCTTACTCGCCATACTCATGGCTGAGGGGACACCCCTCTTTAGGAAAGAACCACGTAACTTTGCAAGGTGTAAGGGGGAGACACCGATGAGGGAACGGTTATAAATCAATCGTCGCCTGCATCGAGTGGCTAAAAAATGCAACGAAGCTGTTATACTGAAACTACTATAGGGAGAGTGTATGTATGAAAAGAATGACCAAGTTGACGTTGCTTATGCTGATTGCTTTTTCCGTAATGCTCGCAGGTTGTGGTAACGGAGATAAGAGTGGCAGTCCTGTCAACACAGACGCCCAAAGTGGCGGAGAGGCTGCTGCAGGAGAAAAAACCATTAAAATCTTTCAGTTCAAAGTCGAAATTGCGGAAGCGCTTAACCGGCTCAAAGCGGAATATGAGTCCTCCCATCCAGGCATCAAACTGGACATTCAGACCGTGGGTGGCGGCAGTGACTACGGCGCTGCATTGAAAGCCAAATTCGCTGCCGGCGAACAACCGGATATTTTCAACGTTGGTGGATATCGTGAACTGGACACATGGCTCGAATACCTGGAAGATCTGTCAGGTGAAGCATGGGTAAAAGATGTGCTTGATGTTGCCAAAGAGCCGATGACCAAAGACGGCAAATTGTATGGACAACCGCTGGCGCTGGAAGGCTATGGCTTCATTTATAACAAAGACCTTTTCCAAAAAGCAGGCATCACTGAAATTCCAACCACATTGGAACAATTGGATCAGGCTGCACAGAAACTTCAAGCCGCAGGCATTACCCCGTTCTCCAATGGATATCAGGAGTGGTGGGTACTTGGCAATCATAACGTAAACGTGGCATTTGCGAATCAGGCAGATCCGGTGAAATTTATCCAAGGCCTTAACGAAGGCACTGAGAAAATCCCTGGTAACCAAGTATTCACGGACTGGATGAACATGCTTGACTTGACGTTGAAATACAGCAACAAAAACCCGCTCACAACTGACTACAACACACAGGTAACCCTGTTTGCCAGTGGAGAAGCAGCGATGATGCAGCAAGGGAACTGGACGCAGGTACAAATTGATGGCATCGATCCGAATCTGAATCTCGGCATTCTGCCAATGCCAATTACGAATGAACCGAATGACAAATTGTTTGTTGGTGTGCCAAACTACTGGGTTGTGAACAAGAATTCGCAAGTAAAACCGGAAGCAAAAGAGTTCTTGGAATGGCTCGTGACATCGGATATCGGTAAACAATATATGACCAAAGAGTTCAAATTCATCCCGGCATTCAGTTCGATCCAAGCATCCGAAGAGGACCTGGGTGACCTTGCAACCGAGATCATGAAGTACAGCCAAGAGAACAAAACATTAAGCTGGAACTTCAACCGTTTCCCTGAAGGTGTTCCACAAGAATTTGGCAGCACAATTCAAGCGTATGTTGCAGGTAAATCGGACAAAAAAGCGCTGCTTGATGCATTGCAACAAAACTGGGATAGTCTGAAAAAGTAAGCCAAGCCGGACCCTTTCCATCCTACAGTACACATCAGTACAATACAGTAAGAGCGCTCTCAGTCTAACTGGTTATCCACATGCTCGCAATTGAAGTCGCATTTGATTATCCACAGACAACCGGAGCCACGGTCACAGGATTGAATAAAAGTTTCGAACTCAAATAGGTCAGCCAGAATTGCATTCTGGTTGGCCTATTTTTTTAGATTTGGGGCTCCGCTATCGCAATCGAAAGAATAGCTTGCGATACTGCTCATGAAATGTGGATAACTCCATCAAATGTAGAGGCTCAATAACATATTTAACACAGGGTTAATACTATATGTGGATATCCTGTGTGTACAATGTTCTAAATGTGGACAAGTCCGACAAAACTCCGGCAAAGACCATCTTTTGTTAACGATAAAACTTGTGTTTGTATAATTAGTACTGTATAGTTCTATTTATGACAAATCAAAAATCAATCTCAGATGCTGTGAAATCCAAAAGTTCCAATCCAGTGAATCGGACCAAGGCAGTCGAAGTGGCTGCTCAGTTATTTTTGCGTCAGGGATACAGCTATGTCAGCATGGACGAGGTCGTGCGGACAAGCGGAGTATCCAAATCGAATATTTATTATCATTTCAAAAACAAGGAGGAATTGCTCCAGGCCGTAGTGCAATACTGGATTGCCCAGTATGAATCGCAGCTCTACCTGCTGCTCAGTCAGCGTGAACGAGGTGTGGAAGAACGGATCTATTCATTCATGGCATTACTGTCCGCAGGCATGGAAGGGCGCGATTATAAAGGAAGTTGTCCGTTTATTACATTGTATATGCAGACACCAGCCAGCGCACCCGAAGTGAAAGAAAGCATAGCCCGCTTTTTCCGTGAGCTGCAGCCGATGATGGAGAAGTTGTTGCAGCAAGGGCTGGATCGTGGCGAATTTCGTAAAGGGATTGAGCCGGGACCTGCCGCTGCGTTATTTATTGCAGCTCTGGAGGGTTCACTCGTACTTGCCGAGACTGCGCGCGACATAGGAATTATTGAACAGTCAGCACGTACATTTTGTCAGATGCTTCGGTGAACGAAGCTCTTTTTTTGAGTTAATTTAGTACTGTGTGGTACTAAAAAAATACAATGTGCAGCATGCATTATTAAATACAGAATGCTAAGAGGAGAGATTAGAAATGAGTGTACATAATGAATCAACCACTATTTTAATGACAGGCAGTACCGGGTTTATAGGCAAAGAGGCAGTAAAACAGCTTGGGGACAGTGAAGCACAATTATTGCTGCTTGTACGCTCTGAATCCAGAGCAAGGACGGTTCTGAATGCATACGGAGTAACGGACTTTAGGCACATTACTTTTATTCAGGGGGATTTGTCGGCCCTTGGTCTGGGGCTGAACCAAGCAGATCGTGAACGTGCTCTTCAGGCCAATATCATTATACATGCAGGTGGAACAATGGATGTCACGTTGCAGCCGAAGGTGGCAGAACAGATTTTTATGAATGGGGCAAGAGAGATTGCCAAACTGGCTGAGGAAATTCAGCGTACACACGGATTGAGGCATTTTATCCATGTCGTCGGTTTTATGAGTCCGTATGGGAGGGAGGATTCTCCGTCCATATCTTCAGTCAATGAAGATGTTGGGGATAAGTCGGGCAGGCAGAAGCTATGGATTAGCAAAGCGTTCCACTCCGAAAGCGCTTATGAGCATATGAAATTTGAAGCGGATCGTTATATTCGACAACACGCCGAACAACATGCGTATGCTTTATCGGTGGTAAACCCCAGTACGGTCGTCGGTCCACATCCGACAGGTGCTACCGAACAAACGGGCGGGATTGGCATGATGATACAGGCGATGAGAAGAGGGAGAATGCCGGTGATTCCTGGTGGTCTGCAGCACTGGTTGCCACTCGTCTCCAATGACGTGGTTGCACAGACCCTTGTTTTTCTGACGAGGGACAGCAATCCTTCCGGCGGTACTTATCCCTTGTTATCCAGAAAATCGGACAGCCCGGATATGAAGGAACTGATTCGGTTGCTGGCAGCAGAACTGGATGTAGCGGCACCGCGATGGTCAGTGCCTCTGCCCATGATCCATGCAGCCATGAAGGCTGGTGGCACAAAGATCAGCGGAATACCGCCAGAATCCATTGCGTTTATTACGAAACAGGATTTTGAAGTGCAGCAGACGGAGCGGTTATTTGAGCGAATGGGCAAAAGGTTGCCTGAGGTTAGCGAGCTATTGCCTTACGTGACAGCTGATTTGGACTATCGTTTCAGCTATCCTTCACAGAATGATCTGCCTCAGGGCTGGACTCGGACACGCGTAGGTGTTCTGGCGGCGCTGATGCATGAAGGTCAGGGGGACCCCTGGGTGATTGTGCATGGTTTGATGAGCAGTGCTGACGATATGATGGGCCTGGGAGATACGTTATGGAGTATGACGGGAAATCCGGTATGGCTTGTGGATCTTGCCGGATTTGGACGTTCCCCGGTTCAGCGGAACAAGGAAAGAGGGACGGCCTTTCAAGGGCAGGTCAAAGCGGTGCGTAGTGTACTGGATGAGGTACAAGGTCCGGTCAAACTAGTAGGGCATTCTGTTGGAGCGGCTATCGCCGCGGTGGCCATGCAGGAGAGTGGGCGTCAAAATATTCAGCTTGCCATGCTTCAACCGGTATGGGGCGGAGCAAGGGACGGAAGGCAGCGCTTGGTCTCAAGCTTCCCGAGAAGATTGCTGCGAGGATTGTTGTCACGGATGACTCCTCAGCAAGTAGCCGCGCAGCTAAAAAGAGCAGAAGCGTCGGAGAGCTATCCAACAATGCTTGAGGATTATGCGAGGAGAGCCTCTTCCGGTTTGAAATCTCCACGCATCGCAGGAGCGAATGCTGATTTGCTTCACTGGATACAGTCCCATTCAACCAATAAAGTGCTGCAGACAAGTGTGAGTGCGGAGGCGAACCACACACTCGTGGTTTGGGGGATAAATGATCAGGGATACTCACGCCCCGAAAATATTCATTCATTGGTTCAACATGTGGAACTCCCCTATGGGCATCAATTCCCATTGTTTCATGCCAATGAAACGGCCTCACTGCTTGTGAATTGGCAAATGAAGATACAGTAAACATCGAATTGAGGTATACAGTCCCAAATTACAGAATAATCATGGAACTCCATAATAAAATGTTAAATTATATTACACGTATAGTTAGATTAGATGAATAATAACGTTATTTTCCCTCCTTTTTATACTTGTCGCACAATAAAACGATGCTCATTTTGGCAAGACAGTACATTGTGACTCTCTTCCGAACTGCGATAGACTTGATTTCAAGATCAACAGCTAAGAGGAGGATGTGTACGATGCCACTTCAAAAAACGTTATTGGCACTGGACGCGCTGGACAGCGCTTATGTAAATGGTGAGAGTGTAAAACAATTATTTGTTCAATATCCACAGGTTTCCGTTGAAGTGCTGACGGTACAAGGAGAAAAAGGAAGTACGGATTTTGTTAAAATAATCATCCCTGGTACGGAAGGCAAGTTGTCCGGAGGACAGGCGCCTACGATGGGGATCGTCGGACGGCTGGGTGGAATTGGTGCCCGTCCAACACGCATCGGACTCGTGTCGGATGCCGATGGCGCCGTCGCTGCTGTTGCAGCAGGACTAAAACTTGCGGATATGCAGACCAAAGGTGACTCGCTCAAGGGGGATGTCATTGTGACGACACATATTTGTCCAGATGCCCCTACTCTTCCGCATGAACCGGTTGATTTTATGGACTCTCCGGTCGACATTTTGCAAATGAACGAACATGAGGTTCTGCCTGAGATGGAAGCCATCTTGTCAATTGATACCACCAAAGGAAACCGGGTGATTAACCATAAAGGAATCGCCATTTCACCAACGGTGAAAGAGGGATACATTTTACGGGTGAGCGATGATTTGCTCCGAATCATGGAGATGACTACAGGGCAGCTGCCTGTGACTTTCCCAATCACGACGCAGGATATTACGCCTTATGGCAATGACTTATACCATATCAATTCCATTTTGCAGCCAGCGGTGGCTACACATGCTCCCGTTGTAGGCGTAGCTATAACAGCTCAATCTGCAGTTCCGGGATGTGGCACGGGGGCGAGCCATGAAGTTGATATTGCAAGCGCGGTTCGTTTGGTAGTGGAGACAGCCAAGGAATTCACGAATGGCACCTGCTCGTTCTACAATGTGGAGGAATATAACCTGATCACTCGTCTGTATGGTTCCATGAAAGTGCTTCAGACCCCAGGGTTACAAGTGGCTCCGTCTGCATAGTTCTATTCGAGAAGTTCACAATTGAAGCGACGGATGAAAAAGCTATTGTAAACCAGCATGGCACATACGGGGATCTGATATGTAGGAGGAAATAAGATGATCAAGCAGCTTGGCATGATTACGATTGGACAAGCTCCGCGCACCGATGTTGCGCCTGTCATAGAAAAGTATCTGGAGGGACGGGCGGAGCTCATTCAAGTCGGAGTATTGGACGGCTTGTCAGCCGCTCAGATTACTGCGCTGGCACCGGAGCCTGGTGATTACGTGCTAACTTCCCGGCTGCAGGATGGCAGTGCGGCCATCGTATCCCGTGAAAAAATAAGGCCGATTCTGGAACGGAAAATCCGAGAGTTTGAAGCTTTGAATGTCCCCAATATTCTGTTGCTGTGCACAGGTTCATTTCCGGGCTTGCGTTCAGCCAAGGTGCACCTTATTGAGCCTGACCGCATCGTTCCTCCAGCCGTACAGGCCCTGGCCGATGGCCGCCGCCTTGGGCTGATCGGGCCGTTGCCAGAACAAGCGGGACAGCTTGATCTGAAGTTCTCCTCCCTGGTTCAGCCTGCGTTTGCTGCTGCTTCTCCCTATACATCCGGCGAATCTGAATTCCGTCAGGCTGCCGAATCCTTGAAGGGGCGTGTTGAACTCATTTTACTGGACTGCATGGGGTATGATGAGCGCCACCGTCAATGGGTTGCCGATGCCAGCGAAGGAATCCCGGTCATTTTGTCGAATGCTCTAATGGGTAAGTTAGTAGCGGAAATGGTCTGACATTAGGAGGAGACGAACACATGAATCAGCAACGAATTGACGTCAGTAAAAATGTTTTGGTGGAATGCCTTGGACTTCGCAGTGGTGAAACGCTGGCTGTTGTGGCGGATGATGCCAAGAGAGAACTGGCCGAATCCATATATGAGGCAGGCAAGGCACTGGGAGCAGATGCAGTGCTTATGGTGATGAAAGAACGAAGCAAATCCGGTGAAGAACCGCCTGCACCGATTGCGGAAGCAATGAAGCGTGCAGATGTTGCCGTATGCGTAACCCGTTATTCACTAACCCATACGCAGGCGCGTAAACAGGCAGCAGCTGCTGGAACCCGCGTAGCCACGATGCCGGGTATGACGGACGATATGTTCATGAATGGTGCCATTACCGCAGAATATCCCAAAGTGAAGGCTTTGACGGATAAGGTTACGGCCATGCTGACTGCAGGAAGCCGTGTCCGCATTGAGAAAGATGGACATCAGCTGGCATTCTCAATACAGGAGCGTAATGGTGTGCCGAGCACAGGCATGTATCTCAATCCGGGGGAGTCAGGAAATTTGCCTTCCGGTGAAGCTTACATTGCTCCTGTTGAGGACATTGGCGAGGGTGAAATCCTTGTGGATGGCTCAATTGCAGGAATAGGTGCAATTAGTGAACCTGTATTATTAACGATTAGAGAAGGTCGTCTTGTTTCGGCAAGCGGCTCAGAAGGAGACAAGCTGTTAACCATGCTGGGCGAAGGTGATGGTCGAATTCTTGGTGAATTTGGTATTGGTACCAATGACAAGGCTCGAATCACAGGAGTTGTCCTGGAGGACGAGAAAGTCTACGGTACCATTCATGTTGCGTTCGGCAGTAATAATACCTTTGGTGGCACAGTTGCAGCGGGTGTTCATATTGATGCCGTGGTGCAAAAGCCGGATGTATACATTGATGATGTGCTTATTATGCGTCAGGGTGAACTGCTTGATCGGGAATAGTACAATGTGATGGTGGCAAAACCCTATGTTCAATTGATGTGCGAGAGCGTGTGCACAACATATCCACAATGGGGGATTAAGGTGTAAATCACGCGGTAAGTTTGGGGACAAATACACAACATATTCACAATATATTAAGGTATATCCACAAAATTGAGGGTAACTATCAACAGTTTGTGGGTAACATATGCACAAGATATCCACAACCTGGGGAGGAATGCCGATGTTGGGTCTTATCCGAGTGATTACGCTTCATCAGGAAGCGGATATCCACAGACACGGGGCATTGATTGAAGAGCGATATGGCATGCGGGTTCACAGTCGCTGCATTCCTGATCAACCACTGGGTGTATATGATCAGGCTACAGAGCTTGAAGCGATACCCAAAATTGTGGATTTGGCGCGAGAACTGGAGCAGGAGGGCTGTACTTCCATAGGAATCAGTTGTGCAGCTGACCCGGGTCTTGCAGAAATGCGTGCCGCTGTTCACATCCCGGTCTATGGTGCGGGGTCATGTGCCGCCCATCTTGCACTCACTTCAGCAGAACGAGTAGGTGTGCTAACCATTCTGGAGGAAGTGCCTATCCTGATTCGAGAAATACTGGGCGATGCATACATCGGGATGAGGCGTCCCGAAGGTGTGGTAACCACACTGGATCTCAACACGCCACAGGGGAGAATTGCGGCTATGGAAGCCGCCAGAAAACTGAAAGCAGAAGGTGCCGAATCCGTTGTACTTGCGTGTACCGGTTTTGCTACGATGGGTTTCGCCATGGATGTGGAAAAAGAACTGCATATCCGGGCACTTGATCCAATTTATTCATTGGGAGCAGCTGTTTCTGTTTCTGCATCCAATGTCTAGCCAGTGTAATGGCAGAAGTTTTATTACGGATATAGTTTTGAATCAAGGGTTGCTTTGCTGCTTTTTCAATTTTAGACGCCGATGCAATGGTGAATAATTGCATCGGCGTTTTTGTGTTGGATGGGTGTGGCGGGTTTGGGGAAACAAAGAACGTAAGGATAGATGGAACTGTGGATAATTTTTTTGGGGTGACGCGATAAAGTGATACATTTATTTTCTGGTTTATTTAGTGCTAGTAACAACAGTAAATCGATATTTCATTCGATCTGAATCATCCGGAACATACAAATACCACAGAAATTCCCGTTTTTTTTGATCAGATTGTCTGGTAAACTATCCAAAAAAATTAGATACAGTATGCAAGAATGATTTGCAAATCTGGCTCAGGGTGGTCGATCGGCTTGAAAACGACAGGTATAACATTGAAAGAACTGTTGAATATTCCTATACTCAGCAAGGCGAAAGTCATCAGCGGGCATCAAGGATTGGATCGGGTTGTGCGGTTCGTGGATATTATGGAGGTGCCCGATCTGCAAGGTTGGTTGCGGGAAGGCATGCTTATGCTGACGACAGCCTATTCAATTCGTGATAATCCCGGCTTGCTCGGAGAACTGATCTATACGCTTAATGAAGCGGGGGCGGCTGCTTTGGCCATCAAGCCTGCGCGTTTCCTCAAGAAAATCCCCATGGAAGCCGTTGCAGCCAGCAATGACTGCGGTCTGCCCATCATTGAAATTCCTCCGGAGATACCCTACATGGATATTACGCAACCTGTTATGGAGTTAGTGTTGGATCGACAGGCTGCTCTGCTCCGCAAGTCAGAAGAAGTATATCGAACACTGATGACCATGGTACTTGAAAACAGTGGGATCCAGGCCGTAGGGGACAACGTGGCCGAATTGCTTCAGGCCCCCGTAGGTGTTATCGATAATGTGGGGCAGATGATCGTGTCTTCACCGCCGGATTATGACTGGAAGAAGGCTGGGGACCCACTCGTATGGGAAATAAATCTGGATCGGCGGAAGGTTGCCAGATTGCTGGTGGACAAGGACTCCTTGGATGAGATGGAACAAGTCGGAATTGAACAGGCCAGACTGGTACTATCCTTGGAATTGATGAGAAACAAAGTTGCGGAAGATACCGAGTTGCGCCTTCGGGGCAACTTCATTGACGAACTTCTGACACCGCCACTGTTATTGCCGCACGAGGCTGAATCGAGAGGCCGGAAGCTCGGGATGAATCCGGAGCATTTATGGGAAGTTGCAGTCATGGAAGGAGAGACGGCTCCTGACGAAGATCTGTTGTCCGAATTGCTTGCACTGGAAGCCAGAAAACGGAGGGTTGCGCCTCATATTGAGTTCCGGACTAACAGGGCTGTGCTCTTTTTGCCTACACCGGAATCCCGGGATGCGGCATGGAGGGATGATGTTCCATCCTGGACGGATACCATCGGGCTATGGCTCGAAGATCCGGCCAACAAACTTGGGCAGTTCAGGGCAGGCGTGGGCACCCGGGTTCCACTTTGGAACATGCATCAAAGCTATGGCGAGGCCAGAAATGCCCTGATGGTTTCGTCCCGTTTGTCGGGCGGACGCACAACTCGTTTTGAAGATGTGGAGGTATATCATTTGCTGAGCGAAACGGCGAATGATCCGGGATTTGCGGCACTGTTTGAGCGGAAGCTGGGAAAATTGCGCGCATATGATGATGAACACAGTGGTGATTTGTTGCGGACTTTTTTTTACTACCTAGAGAGCCGGGGGAGCCTGATCGAAACAGCTAATCGCCTTTATATTCACCGGAACTCCGTGAAATATCGACTGGAGCGAATTCGAGACATTACGGGCTTCGACCTGAACCAACCGCGTGAACAATTTGTCTGTCATCTGTGTCTGGTGTACTACTACATGAAGCAGGATAAACAAGAGGTGTAGGTCCTGCCAATCGAATGCTTGCTTCTACAGCAACATCAACAAAGGACGAGATGGTAGATATAGGTCGAAAAATAGCGAACTATGTCTTAGAGTGTAATTTAACATGACATAAATAAGAGACATTAGTGCACAATCGACAAACGGTTGTGCTTTTTTTTAGCTAAAAGGGACGTAGTTCGACGCTCAGATTCTAGGTAAAATTAGCACAATTACAAAGGACGAATGTACAGACAAGTTTCTCAAACTGTGCCGTCCACAGAGAACCGTAAAACAGCAAGTGAGACATCAGAGTTAAAGGGGTTGATCGATTGTTTGCTTACACGCTCCGAAGGCTGCTGCAGATGATTCCGGCGCTGCTCGGCATTGTGGTGATTACCTTCATCCTGTCCCGCGTTCTTCCGGGAGATCCCGCCATCGTCATGGCTGGCGAACAGGCCACGGATGATGTCATTGCCAAAATCCGAATGGACATGGGATTGGACAAGCCGTTATTTGTACAGTTTTTTAGTTACGTGGGACAGCTATTTCAAGGGAATCTGGGATTTGCCTATCATACCGGTCATACGGTGCTGAGTGATTTCGCTACCCGCTTTCCGGCCACCATTGAGCTGACGCTGGCCAGTGTCATTATAGCCATCTGTGTTGCAATTCCGGTGGGCATTATCGCTGCTACCCGGAAAGAATCCTTCGTTGACCACATTTCCAGAGTGTTCTCACTGATTGGAGCATGTGTGCCAATCTTCTGGCTGGGGCTGCTGTTTATTTACATCTTCTATTCCATCCTCGGCTGGGCTCCAGCTCCAATGGGACGCATCAGCGGAGAACTCAATCCACCGACACATATCACCGGATTGTACGTGGTAGATAGTCTGATGACGGGGGATATGGTTGCACTCAAAAGCAGTCTTGCGCATTTGCTGCTCCCGGCTATCTGCCTGAGCACGGGGACAATGGCGATTGTGGCGCGTATGACCAGGTCCAGCATGCTGGAAGTCATCGGACAGGATTATGTGCGTACCGCACGAGCCAAGGGCTTGAGCGAAACGGCAGTTGTCGGCAAACACTCCCTGATCAATGCCCTGATCCCCACGTTGACCGTACTTGGCCTTCAGTTTGGCGGATTGCTCGGCGGTGCAGTAATCACGGAAACGATCTTTTCCTGGCCCGGTGTCGGCGGTTATGTCACAGATTCGATTCTGGCTGCCGATTATGCACCAATTCAGGCATTCACACTGGTAAGTGCCATTCTGTTCAGCTTTATCAATCTGGCGGTGGATCTGGTCTATGGATTGATTGATCCACGAATCCGTTATGAATAGGGCCGCCGCGAAAGGAGGAGTACCGCTGTGAATACTGCCGCACCGACTTCCATGGGAACCAAGCCTGCACCAGCGGTTGTTCCCAAACCCAAAACCTTTCTGAGACTGTTGCTCCGCAATCGGCTCGCTGCCATTGGTCTAACCTTTATCGTAATGTGGACTGTCATCGCAGCTATTGCCCCCTGGATTACCCCTTATGATCCGTATATGACGAATACGGCTGTGAAGCTGGAATCCCCGTCAGGCGGTCACTGGTTCGGCACAGATAACTATGGCCGGGATATTCTGAGTCGTGTTCTGTATGGCGCCAGAATCAGCATCTGGACGGGCCTGATTGCCGTCAGCATCTCGTTTGTCATCGGGGTTCCGCTGGGCGGAATCGCTGCTTACTACGGCGGACGTACTGGCAATATCATCATGCGGGTCATGGATGTATTGCTTGCCTTTCCCTCGCTGGTACTCTCCATGGCGATTGCGGCTTCCATCGGCAACGGACTGACAAGTGCCATGATTGCTGTAGGGATTGTGGGTATTCCCGAATTTGCCAGATTGATGTATGGGCAGACGGTATCCCTGCGCGAAAAGGAGTACGTGGAGGCCAGCAGAGCCATCGGTGTCAGAGACAGAGTGATTCTGTTTCGCCACATTTTGCCGAATGCTTTGGCACCACTGTTGGTACAAGCCACGCTCGGCATGGGCTTTGCCATTCTGACGGCATCCAGTTTGAGCTTTCTCGGTCTTGGCGTCAAACCGCCTACAGCCGAATGGGGAGCCATGATCTCTGAAGGTAGGGAGTATATCATTTCCGGACAATGGTGGCTCGTGACATTCCCTGGACTGGCTATAGCCACATCCATTCTTGGCTTTAACCTGCTCGGAGATGGTTTCCGTGATGTACTGGACCCAAGGTTGCGTTCGGGAAAATAGAGGTGGATTACCATCTGCCCCTACAGAACCGATTCATAGATAGCTGGCTGGGGAACCGATTTGCGGGGAATGCCTTTCAATAATGGCATGCGGGGTTCCATCACCGGCAGTAGGCAGATTAAATGCTGCTGCGGTTGGTATCAGGAATATGAGTGAGTTACTTTCCGGGTACTGGTCCACACATTTACTTTGTCTAATAAAAGCTGCAACGTTTTACAGTATCGCATCATAAGACTGGTTCAAAAAGGGGAGGAAACTAAAAATGAAAAAGCTCAAATGGTTTTCTGCAATGATTGCTCTTACCGTTGTTCTTGGTGGCTGTGCCAGCAATGCCAACCAGCAGCCTGCGGCATCCGGCTCAGGAGAGGAAACGAAACCTGCGCCAACATTGACGGTTGCTTACTCTGAGGGTGGAACCACGATGGATCCGGCAGAGGCGAATGACCTGACCTCAGACACATTGGTACTGGCAACCTATGACCAGTTGGTAACCTATGGTGTCAAAACGGTGGATGGTGCTGACGTTGCCAACACGGAGGATATTCAGCCGATGCTCGCCGAGAGCTGGGAAGTGTCTGATGACAATTTAACGTATACATTCAAAATGAAAAGTGGTCTGAAATTCCAAAGTGGAAATCCGGTCAATGCGGATGCAGTTGTGTACTCTTTTGACCGTGTGGCGAAGTCCAGCTCCGGCAGTTTTCTTTACGGAATGGCCGACATCAAGAGCGTGACCGCCAAGGACGACTCCACTGTCGAGATTGTGCTGAATAAAGCCAACCACATGTTCACCCAGATCATTGCCATGTATACCTTCTCCATTGTGGACCAGAAGCTGGTCGAGGAAAAAGGTGACGATTATCTGAAAACAAATGCTGCCGGCTCAGGTCCGTTCACACTTGAAAAATGGGACCCGGCCAGTGAAGCGGTGTTCCAGGCCAATAACGACTACTGGCAGGGTGCACCGAAGCTTGGCAAAGTCACGCTGAAATTCACGAAGGAAGCCTCCAACCGTGTTCTGCTGCTGAACAAGAGTGACGTGGACATGGCGATCGAGATCCCTCCCAAAGATGTTGCGGCTTTGCAAGAAAACAGTAATTTAACCATCAAGTCGAACGCGAGTAACCGTATTTTGTTCTTCGCCATGAACAACAATGTCAAACCGTTTGATAATGAAAAAGTGCGTCAGGCCATCAACTATGCCATCCCTTATGACCAATTGATCAACGATGTTATGTACGGTCAGGCCAAAGAGATGAAAAGTGCTGTGGCAAGTAACACACCAGGTTTCACGGATGCAGGCTATGTGTACGAGTACAATCTGGACAAAGCCAAAGAATTGCTGAAAGAAGCAGGTTATGCGGAAGGGTTCAGCTTTGACTTTACCCTCGGTTCCGGATTTGACGATTGGGAGTATGATGCGGTTCTAATTCAAGCGGAACTGGCCAAAATCGGTGTGAAAATGAACATCAACAAAGTGGCTCGTGCACAGTTCCTGGAACAGCAAAAAGAAGGAAACCTGGTCTCCTATATTTCCAAATGGACCTCTTTTGTTAATGATCCTGGATACCACCTGGGCTTCCTGCTCTATGGCAAAGGTTCTTCCAACTACATTCACTACAACAATGCGGACGTCAACAAGCTGTGGGAAGAAGCTGGCGCAGAGCCAGATCAGGCGAAACGAAACGAGCTGTACATGAAGGCACAGGAGATTATTACAACAGAAGCACCATGGGCATATCTTTACGAATACAACCGGGTTGTCGGCATGAACAACAAAGTCAGCGGATATGTGTATTACCCGGATGAGGTTCTGCGTTTCTACCCGCTTAGCAAAGAGCAGTAAACGAACAGGCGATTTGGGGGACAGGCAGTCATGCCTGTCTTCTGACGATTCGTACGGACCACAATACAGCCAATATTGAAAGGAGCCTGAACAGGATGGATTGGAAACAGAAGGTACTTGATGCAATCGAGGAAGGCCAGGATGAATTACTGGAGCTCTGTTCACAACTGATTCGTTTTCCGACGGAGAACCCTCCGGGTGATTCGCGTGAGATTAGTGCTTTTATTATCGAATATTTGCATCAGGCCGGAATCGACACGAAAGTGCATGCGGCAACGGAAACGATGTTTAACCTGATCTCCACGTTGAACGGACAAGGCGCAGATAAGTCAGATAAACATCTGATTTTCTGTGGACATACGGACGTTGTGCCAGCCGGGGATCTTTCCCGTTGGGATTTTGATCCGTTCTGCGGCGAAATCAAGGACGGTTACATGCTTGGTCGCGGGGCATCCGACATGAAAGGCGGGCTTGCAGGCCTGATTTATGCAACGGCTATTTTGGCGAAGCTGGGTGTACCTTTGCGCGGTGATCTGTCATTGATGATTGTTCCGGATGAAGAAACAGGCGGCGATCTGGGAGTCCCGTGGGTTCTGGAACGTGGTCTCGCAACAGGAACTGCCGCTGTAATTGCTGAACCTTCCAGCCCGCTTCATCCAACGATTGGACAGAAGGGAAGCTGCTGGTTCGAATTTACGGTAGAAGGCACACCGGGTCATGGCAGTCTGCAGCCGATTGTAGGAGATAATGCCATTGTGAAGGCGACAAAAGGGATCGAAGCATTGCAGCGGCTGTGGGACATCAAGCCGGATATCCCGGAGGAAGTGAAAGATATCATCCGTATCTCGCAGGAGTATGCGCGTGACCGTGAACAGGCAGGGCTTGCCTATCAGGTATTCGACCATGTCACAGTAAATATCGGTTCGATTCAGGGTGGAACCAAGGTAAATGTGGTAGCGGATCGGTGCACTGTTCAGGTGGACTCCCGTGTTCCATTTGGCGTGGATTACCGCGATGTATTGGATCGCGCCCGCTCGCTTTTGCTTGAAGCAGGGATCGAGTCGGAATTGAAGCCGTTTGGATTCCAGGGCAACGCAAACTGGACTCCACCCCATGAACCGATCGTTAGCCAACTGGTGGAAAGTATTAGCGAAGTCAGCGGTGAAGAGGCATATGGTGTGCTGCAATGGGCCTCCAGTGATGCGCGTCATTTCCGCAATCATCACATTCCGGTATTGCAATATGGTCCGGCAGAGCTGTCCACGATACACAATTTTAACGAAAAAGCACCCGTATGGCAGATTATCCAGTGCGCCAAAGTGTATGCGCTGAGCGCACTTAAATATTTGGGTGTGGAAGGCATGGATGATGATACGTCATTGAAGGATGTAGAAGGAGCGTCTTCTGAAGAAGCTGCAACGTCCAAACGCTAATCCTTCTTCGCAGAGAGAGGCGATGGTGGAACAAGGCTGGACAACAGCACAGCAGGGACATGTGAATGCAGACAGAAGATTCAGAACGTAATGGTATGGGAGGGGAACAACATGACTGCACTGCTCGAAGTTTCGGATTTGCGGACAGAGTTCATTACGGATGCAGGCGTCATCCGTGCTGTGGACGGAATCAGTCTTTCGATACAGCAGGGAGAGACACTGGGTATTGTCGGAGAGTCTGGATGCGGGAAAAGTATTACATCATTATCGATCATGCAGCTGCTTCCCAAGAAGATCGGCCGCGTGGCATCAGGAGAAGTCCGCTTCCAGGGAAAAGACATGCTTAAGCTGTCCGGGCGGGAAATTCGCCGCATTCGGGGGAACCGAATGGCCATGATCTTTCAGGAGCCGATGACCTCGCTCAATCCGGTATTCAAGATCGGCAAACAAATCTCGGAAGCGGCACGATACCATCTGAAGCTGGGCAAAAAAGAGGCTTGGGCACGGTCGGTTGAGATGCTGCGCAAAGTCGGTATTCCCCGTCCCGAACAAATTGCAGACCAATACCCGCACCAGCTCTCCGGCGGCATGCGCCAGCGGGTGATGATTGCCATGGCAATGGTGTGCAGCCCGCAGCTGCTCATCGCGGATGAACCGACAACAGCCCTGGATGTGACCATTCAGGCGCAGATTTTGGACTTGATGCGTGATCTCCAGCAGACAGAGAATATGGCCATCATGATGATCACTCATGATCTCGGCGTCGTGGCAGAGATGTGTGATCGTGTCATGGTGATGTATGCCGGACAAGTGGTGGAAGAGACGGATGTCAAAACCCTTTTTGCCGATCCGAAGCATCCCTACACCCGTGGTTTGCTGGCTTCACTGCCACAGCTTGCGGGAGATCAGGATCGTCTTCAATCCATTCCAGGTCAGGTACCGAATCCGGCTCATATGCCGTCCGGTTGCCGTTTTGCCCCGCGTTGTCCGGTAAAAGAAGCGCGGTGCGAGATGATACAACCCGAATTACTGGAGACAGCACCAAGTCATAGCTGCCGCTGTCTGCTGCAACAGGAGGGGATTATATGAGTGCCATATTGGAAGTCAGAAACCTCAAGAAGCATTATCCCATTCGCAAAGGTCTGTTCTCCAAACAGGTTGGTGCCGTCAAGGCCGTCGATGGTGTCACACTGTCCGTGGAGCGCGGGGAAACACTCGCCGTAGTTGGGGAGTCCGGCTGCGGAAAATCCACCACGGGGCGTGCGATTCTGCGTCTGATTGAGCCGACGGATGGCGAGGTGTTCTTCGAAGGCAAGGATGTACGGAAGCTGCCGCCAGAAGAGCTTCGCCGTTTCCGAACCGATATGCAGATGGTGTTCCAGGACCCGTATGCCTCACTCGATCCGCGCTGGACAGTACAGCGTACACTGGAGGAGCCGCTGGTCACCCACCACAATCTGGGCAAAAAAGAGTTGAAAAGCCGAATTGAAGAACTGATGGAGGTGGTCGGATTATCTCCCTATCAGGCTCACCGCTTTCCGCATGAATTCTCGGGTGGACAACGTCAACGGATTGGGATTGCCCGTGCTCTTGCTTTGAACCCCAAGTTCATTGTGTGTGACGAGCCAGTGTCAGCGCTGGATGTGTCCATTCAGGCACAGGTACTGAACCTGATGCAGGATCTCCAGGAACAATTCGGGCTGACATATATGTTCATTTCTCATGACTTATCCGTCGTCAAGTTCATCAGTGATCGTGTAGCTGTTATGTATCTGGGCAAAGTGGTCGAGCTTGCACCCACATCCGAGCTGTTCACCGAGGCGCTGCATCCATATACAAAAGCACTGATGTCCGCTGTTCCGGTTCCTGATCCGAGTGTGCAAAAAGAACGGATCGTCCTGGGCGGAGATGTACCCAATCCGGAAAATCCGCCATCCGGCTGTACATTTCATACCCGCTGTCCGTATGTGAAGGACGAGTGCCGATCCGTTATCCCGGAGCTGCGGGAGATTTCACCAGGACGTCAGGTGGCCTGTCATTTATATCAGGGATAGATTGAAATCGCGACCCTTTCCGTATTCCATCGGTGAGGGTCTTTTTGTCATCTTTGTCTTTTCAATTTCTGAAAAAGATACTATGTATTAAGAAGGGTAAAAATTTCTCTTGTTTCAACCGATATAATCACAGAGAATGCAACATGAAATGTGATAATTCATGATTAATATGATTAATAAAGAAGCTTCTTACTGAGACTGAAAACAAGAAGGGTATGAAAACATCTATGGATGAGGAAGTTCAAGTTCAATACATTAATTTCTCGGTTGGCAATCAGATTTGTGCGCTTCGTATTGATGAAGTTCATGAAATTATCAAAATGCTCCCTGTAACCACCGTTCCTTTTGGGAGTCCTGAGATTAAAGGCTTTACACCCTTGTACGGTAAAGTGGTTTCCGTTGTGAGTGTACGTGTCCTCCTGGGTATGCCTGACGAAGAGCCAACACCTTCCACACGCATTATCGTGGTGCCTTACCACGACCATTATGTGCCGCTGGTAGTTGATTCCGTGGATTCCGTGGTGATGTATGATCGGTTTGAAGAGCCCACGGAAGAATATCGTCGTTACACAACTGGAATATTCAAGGAAATCGCACACAATGATGATCATGAGGCCGGTATTCTTAATCTGGATGTATTGCTCGGTAATTTAACCAAATCACAGTAAATGTAACTCTGAAATATGATAACCAAAGCCAAAAACCGTCTGATTATGAAGATGCTCCTTATCCCTTTTTGGGGATGAGGAGCATTTTTCAGTATGAACATTCTATCCTTGATTGAATGATGTGGGAACAGGAAAAACGGGAAAAGATATATATTCAGGTACAGATCAGAGAGGGAAGGGTTAAAAGAAGCACTTTTTATGCGTAAAAGTTTTTAAATCCGAGCATTTTCGTATATGATGGAGAGTAACAATGCGAAGGGATGACGGGAGACTGTAATGATGCAATCGCTGTATGGAGTATGGCTTGGTGACGTATTTTTTTGTTTTTCCGGTGAAACATCGGAGCCGCGTGTGGATGCGTGGAGCCACGTGGTACGGAAGCTGAAATTTGGCGACGGGGGTCGTCTGTTTCAGCCTGCCGCTCTGCGCCTTGCAGAGCTTCGTTGGCCCAATCCGATGCGTAATGCCGCGGAAGCGAAGGGTACGAAGCGGCGTCCATTGCTCGGACGGACGTTAGAAGGGCTCGCAATCTCGCCCAAAGATACATTCAAGCTTCTTCTTCATTGGGACGAAAGTATATTGAATGCGGCAGGAATTCAGGCTGGAGAAGAGATTCGCTACTGGGTAAAAGCAGCACAGTTTACACAGGAACTGCTGCTGCGCGGAGAATTTGCTCCTTCTGCTGAGTTTGCGGCCAAGACGGGTGCGCGCCGCCGCACCGGACAGGAAACGCTGACAGGTGTATGGCGTCCGCGTTTGTTGCAAGAAGTGGATGTGGAGCGATTCCGAGAGTTGGCGGAATCCATGCCGCCAATTGGATTATCTGCTCCGGGAGCATACGCTTCTTCTGAACCGGAATCACGGGAAGAGGCGGGAGCGGCAGTACTGTTTTCATTTATGAGCGGAATGGTTCATGCGGTTGTCACGGGTGAGATGGAAGGCATGGACAGTGAATTATCTCGTTACCGCACCCCATTCAGGCGTGGGTCCTCTCCGGTAACAGAGATGTGGTGGAATAGTTTAATCTCGATGTTCCGCCCAGTCACGGTGCAGGGCCCAACGGATGAAATGGCGGAACTCATTGGCACACTGCAAGAAGCTGGTGGAACAGCGATGCCCGTCATAGGCATTGAAGAGACAGTACCGACAGAAGGTCAACTGAAGTTGGTACTGAGGCTCGAACCGCCTCTGGGTGAGCATGAAACCTTGTGGGGAATTACTTTCTGGGTAGACAGTGAGCAGGAAGTGGGTCTGAGATTGCCTGCGCGCACGATCTGGGCGCACCCGCAACAGGATCTGGAGCGTGGCAAAGTGCGTTATAGTTCAGCTGCAGAACAGCTCCTTATAGCGCTGGGGCATGCATCAGAACTGGCACCAGAACTGGAAACGGCGCTTCTTCATGCACGTCCGGAAGGAATGAAGCTGGAGCAGCAGGCCTTTTTTGAATTTTTGACCTATGCTGTGCCTCGTCTGCAGAAGGCGGGAGTAACGGTGTTAATGCCCTCCCGCTGGAGCCGTGCAGGGAAACGCCGTGCCGGATTGCGTCTGCAAATGCTCAATCGTGGAACGGAAAGACCGCTTGGGGCCCCGTCTGCACTGGGCATGGAGCAGCTGGTTGCTTTTAAGGCGGAACCGATGCTGGACGGCAAACCGGTCACGGCGGAGGAACTGGCTGCCCTTGCGGAAGCAACGGTGCCTTATGTGATGTTCCGCGGCGAATGGATTGAAGTGGATACGAAAGAAATTCGCCAGGTTTTGCGTTATATGAAGAAAGAGGAAGAACAATATATGCCTCTCTCCGAATGGCTGCATCTGGCAGCTGAAGAAGGCGAAGATACCGCATGGAAGGGGCTTTCCGTCTTTGGTGCGGAATCCGAGGGATTACTTTCCTTTCTGCTCGACGGACAGGTGCTCCGCAGCATTGAGCCGCGTCAGGTTCCGGCAGAGCTGCATGGCGAGTTGAGACCTTATCAGGAGCGAGGGTACCAATGGTTATCCGCGATGCGTGAGCTTGGGTTCGGCGTATGTCTCGCCGATGATATGGGGCTGGGTAAGACGATTCAGGTCATTACCTGCCTACTGGACCTGAAACATGAGGAACAACAAGCCGCGGCTGAGGAAGCGCGCGAGCACGAAGCATTTATGGGAATGGGAGAGCTGTCCACGAACGGTAAGCAGCCGAATGCCCAAGACGTACATCTGCCAGCACTTATTGTGTGCCCTACCTCGCTGCTTGGGAACTGGCAGCGTGAACTGAAGCGGTTTGCCCCGAATCTGTCGTTATATATTCATCATGGAGGACAACGATTGCATGGCAATGCGTTTCAGGCGGAAGCGCAGTCCCATGATATTGTACTGACGACCTATCATCTGGCTGGCCGGGATGGCCCGGATCTGGCTTCGCTGCACTGGTCTACCGTTGTGCTGGATGAGGCGCAATATATTAAAAATTACCGTACGAAGCAAGCGCAAAGCGTGATGCGTCTGTCTACGCCGCATCGCATTGCGATGACGGGCACGCCAGTGGAGAATCGACTAAGCGAGCTGTGGTCCATTTTCCAATTCCTTAATCCGGGTTATCTGGGTACGGCTTCTTCATTCCGCCAGCGGTATACCGGATTGGGCCCCTCTGAAGAAAACGCAGCCTCTTTGCGTGAGCTTCATCGGCTTGTATCGCCTTTTATGCTGCGCAGGCTGAAAAGTGATCCGGATATCCGCAAGGACCTGCCGGAGAAGCTGGAGCTAAAATCCTATTGTTCCCTGACGCCAGAGCAGACGGTTCTGTATCAGCGTGTGGTGGACGATCTGATGGGTGGATTGGATGGCCGGAATGGTATCGCTCGTAAGGGGATTGTTTTGTCATCACTGACCAAGTTGAAGCAGATCTGTGACCATCCGGTGCTGGCAGATAGCAACCGGAAGGAACATGGCAAGGCTGAGGCTTCAGGCAAAATGGAACGACTGCTGGAACTGGTGGATGCGATTCGCGATAACGGGGAGTCGGCGCTGATTTTCACCCAATATGTGGCGATGGGGGAACTGCTCGTCTCCCGGCTTACACAGCGGTATGAGGAGGAACCATATTTCCTGCATGGCGGTGTGTCGAAGGCGCAAAGGGATGATATGGTGGAAACCTTCCAAAAAGGAGAGGGGCCATCCTTGTTTGTCCTGTCTCTTCGTGCCGGTGGGGTAGGCTTGAATCTGACTCGTGCCAGTCATGTCATTCACTACGATCGCTGGTGGAATCCTGCGGTGGAGAACCAGGCGACAGACAGGGTATTCCGGATTGGGCAGAATCGCAACGTACAAGTGCATAAGCTGATCTGCCAGGGTACTCTGGAGGAACGGATTGATGAGCTGATTGAGAGTAAAAAAGCACTTTCCGAGCAAGTCGTCGGTTCTGGTGAGAACTGGTTGACCGAAATGTCGGATGACGAGCTGCGGGGCCTGATCTCGCTTCAGGGCGAGACATGGCTGTAAGTTGCTATATAAGTTCAACTAATGAATATTTACACTGGCACTCCGATGACAGAACAACCTTCCGATCGCTGTTATCCCCAGATTTCTTTAATTCCTTTATAAAAGGGGAAATCCGGGGATAAAGGCGAACGCTTTGCTTCTTCAGGTTATTTCTGTCCTCTCCGTTATTGTGTAAATGTTTAGTTAAACATATATAGATACACACTCACATACATGAAGAGTGTAATGATAGGAAGGGGGATTGTTGTGAGCGAAAAATGGAATGTAGAGCTGCATATGTCCCCCGGTGGATGGACAGCAGAAGTTAGTGCGGATGCTGATGCAGGAAAGGATGCGTTAGCATCCGCAGGCAAGATTGAATCAGCCAAAGGCTTGTTCACGGTAACGGGCACGCTGCCGCAGCTCAGTGAGGCTGAGCGCGAGGCAGTGCTGGCACAGCTGCGCAAGCGCCCGCTGGCGCTGTACGCGCTGCTGCGCGGCGGCCCTGCCCCGGCGGAGCTCGCCGGGCTGCTGCCCGCTGCTCCAGGCGAGGCCGCGCTGGGCTCAGCCGCCGCTGGCAGCTTGCTTGGCGCGGGCGGCGCAGCGGCGTGCACCTGCGGCCGCCCAGGCTGCGCGCATGCTGCTGCCGCTGAGCGCGCCGTGGCCGCGCGCTTCGCTGCCGAGCCGCTGCTGCAGCTGGCGCACGCCGGCCTGCCGCGCGAAGCGCTGCTTGCCGGCGTGTTTGGATCATGGGCGGAAGAACTCGCCCATGATCCAAGCGGCCCCGGCCGCGCAGCCGAAACGGCCGGCCGCCCGCAGGCGCGGGGCGGCGAAGGCGGCGCAGCCGTCGGCGAGTGGATCGCCGAGGCCGCCGCGGACGGCGCCATGCACCAGCCGGGGCCTGGCTTCGGCGCCGTGGAGGTGCGGCTGGCGCAGCCGGGCAAACCCCCGGCAACGCCGGAGCTGGCGGCACTGCTGCCAGGCGTGCCTGCCACCGCAGGGCTGGCATTGATCCGTGAGCGCGTAGCTGCACGGATGTGGGAGGCTGTCCAAAAGAAGAAGAAGGACAGCCCGGCAACCAAATGATGCACCACTCGGAGCGGGGGAGATCTCAGATCATCCCCTCTTGTTTGTGATATGCATCGGTGCAAGGTGAAAACGGATATCATACGTTTTCGATTCGCTTCTTTGGTATCGCACCAAGGGATACGGCTTTAAAAGTCCAAAAAACGACTGTACAAGCTGTACACCCGGCATATCTATACGGTGACCTCCTCTCAAGGAGGTCTTTACCGGTGGAGCTTCGTTAAAATTTAAGGTATACTGTCGCAGGGGAAGACAAGCCCATATGCACGATTGCAGCAATCATTAATACATTATGCGATAGGAGTTTTTACATGAAATCACGTACAGGACGACAGCGCCATATTGCGGTTATGCTGTCCTCACTTATGATATGCGGAGCCTTGCTGTCTGCTTGCCAGGACGGTTCAGGATCAGAGGAGAACCAGAATCTGAACGCAGCAGGAAACGCGCAGCAAGAGTCGGACGGTACCACAGTGCATTTTACCGAGGATACTGGCAATGATGGCAGCAATACAGGCGGAGAAGGCAGTTCATCTTCGGACAATAGCAGTGAAGCTGCCGATAGTGGTTCCGGCAATGCTTCAGCTGGAGAAGATCAAGGTTCTTCTGACGCAGGCAATGGGGCCACAGCAGAGGATCCGATGATGGAGAAACGCAGCATTAGCGCGCTGCAAACGACGATTGATGCACAATCCGTAGTGACCAATGCAGAGGCAATGACCGTTATCGTTAACAAACAGCGCAGCTTGCCTGAAGGGTACGAGCCAGATGATCTGGTGGAGCCTAACGTACCGTTCTCCTTCGACGGACCGCATGAAAAGCGTCATATGCGTAAGGAAGCTGCCGAGGCGTTGGAGAAGCTGTTTGCAGGTGCCAAAGCAGACGACATTGAACTTCGTGCGGTATCTGGATATCGTTCGTATGAGCGTCAGGTTTCAATCTATAACAACAATGTCAAAACCAAAGGTAAAGAATACACGGATCGTGTAAGCTCTGTGCCAGGCCACAGCGAACATCAGACTGGACTAGCCATTGATGTTTCCAGTCCAAGTGTAGGTAATGCCATTGAAGAGGTGTTTGGCACATCGAAAGAAGGCCAGTGGTTGGCTGAGCATGCAGCAGAATATGGGTTCATCATCCGTTATCCGAAAGGTGAGGAAGGGATAACCGGATATGTGTACGAGCCGTGGCATATTCGCTATGTCGGCACGGATCTGGCTCCTGATGTTGTAAAAAGCGGATTGACACTCGAAGAATACTTTGACGAGGCTAATATTAAGCTGTAAACACAGTCTGCTTGTCTCGTGTTTAAATATCACCAATGCTGTTATTCCGTGGTCCTTGTAAGACCGCCATTTGCCGAGGGCAGTTGGTGGTCAGCAAGGGCTTTTTGATATGCATAGAACAAACTGTAATGAAACTGGATTGGTTTGCCGGGAAGAACGATGGACTGATATACTTTAGAGATTAATCAAGTAAATGACAATGAAGCGAGGGAAAGCAGAATGAGCAGACAGCAGGTGTTTACCGGTTCTCCATGGGAGCCGCTTGTGGGGTATTGCCGTGCCATCCGTGTTGGCAACCGGATTGAGGTTGCGGGTACTACCGCCATGCAGGACGGTGTTGTGGTTGGAGCAGGCGATCCGTATGCACAGACGAGATTTGTTTTGCAGACGATTGAAAATGCACTGAAAGAACTGGGAGCAGACATGTCCCATGTCGTCAGAACCCGCATGTTTGTAACCGACATTTCCCGTTGGGAAGAAGTGGGCAAGGCTCATGGTGAATTTTTTGGTCAGATCCAGCCTGTCGCCACGATGGTGGAGGTTAGTGCACTGATTGATCCATTGCTGATGGTGGAGATTGAGGCAGAAGCGATTGTTGAGGCAGAAGCTGAAGTTAATGCCCGTATAACGAAATAGAACTATTACATACATATACACAAAATGTAGTATAGAGAAATAACCTTACCCCAACCTCCATGAAGGAGGAAGCGTGGGATAAGGTTATTTCTGCATTGATATAGTGTGATCTAGCTCTACTGTGCTCTACGCATAATCAGGCTAGCCTTCTTTTCTGGCAGCTTATTTCGCCTCAGGCTGTTCCGCTGGCGTTTCGATGACCACTTTCCAAGCTGTTCCAATTGGAGGAAGGCTGCGAGTCAGCACCGGGCTGTAGAAGCCGATCACTTTGGTCCCTTTGGTCAGTTCTTCTGGTTTGATCGTTTCTCCTTGATGATTCACCAGTTGTGTATCCTTGCTAATGTTAAGAATAACATGGTCAGGAGCTGTCTCTGTCAGACGGGAGCCGGAGATCTCGATCTGAGTACCGTTATTTTCTGTTGTTTTTACATTTTCAATCGTGCCTGCTGTACCCAGAACATCTTTTGGTTGTGCTTCGGATTCCGAAGCAGCTTTGTCCAGTACAGTGACTTTGTAAGTAGGTGTTTGCGGCGGTAAACTAAAGGTTGCAATCACTGAATGCTCAGCTTCCACGTTCATGCCAATGGTCAGATCGGTAAGCTTGATATCCTTGCCATCCGCCGATTGGAAAGTGGTATCCTCACCGACATTAAGGACGATACCATCTGTGCCTGCACCACCAATATGGATGGATTGATATTTGCCTTCGCTGTTAATTCCCGTAATGACCCCACGCTCAGTAACGGTTTTCACTTCCTCTTCACTGGAGATGGTTACTTGGTTATCTGTTGTATTCACTTGTGCGTGCAGTACTTGATCTGCAAAAGAAGCGGGTACATACAGTGTGCCATTTGTGATTTCAGGTGCTGTTCCCAGCTTAAGCAGCATTTTATTAACTGAATACTGGTCTTTGCCTGTGGTGACGATTGTCCAAAGCGTGCCTTTGGTCAGCTCAGCAGATTTGTTTTCCTTGTTCCATTTCAGTTCAATGCCAAGTGCTTCTGTGAGATCACGCAGCGCGATCATGGGTTCTTGACCATCCTTGTTCCAATAACCGTCAGTCATCGGTGCACCGTTCACAGATACTTTTACCGCTTCAGTTCCTTTGCTATCGGCAGATACGGAAGTTGAATTGACGGGTTGAATGCTGTCCAGGTTTGCTGCGTATGCAGCTCCCCCGCTCAGGGCCAAGGACAGGACCATTAGGGCGCTAACTTTTTTCATGTTGTTGTTCATCGTTGATTTCATCCCTTCTCATCTTGGTTACATCGCGGTAAACTCCTAATTAAGGCCGCGCTTCATTCTTATAGACGGGACAACTTGATCAAGTGTTGCACTTAAGATGCAGGTTATGGAGGCAGTATGTTCGTTTTAAATTACAATATCGTCCATATTTTCAGGTTATCGGCATCAAGTTAGGGTTAAGTTTCAAGTGAGTGTTATAACTTGTGATTCAAGTTCTGAATCGTCTTGATATTGCAATGAATTCTGATGTGGTTGGTACCATTTAATACGAGGGGGACGTTCATATGAGTGATATGTTGGTTGCGCTTTACCATTTGCCAGAGCAAGAGAGTGGACTGAAGAAGCTGGAGGAGTCCTCTATAGTCATCCGAAGAGCCATCGCACCGGAGAAGCAGCTTGTGCTGGATTGGGTGAAATCCCATTTTAGTCAACCGTGGGTGGATGAATGTGATGTAGCCTTTGCGCGTCAACCGGTCTCCTGTTATATTGCAATCGAGCATGGGAAAATGATCGGTTTCGCTTGTTATGAAGCAACATGTCGTAATTTCTTTGGTCCAACAGGCGTTAGTCAGGAGGCACGGGGCAAAGGTGTCGGTACAGCGCTGCTGTTGGCCTGTATGCATGCCATGAAGGCAGATGGTTACGCTTACGCGATTATTGGATCGGCGGGACCCGTAGATTTCTATGCTCAGACCCTGGGGGCTGTTAAGATCGAAAATTCAACACCAGGGATTTACAAAGGCATGCTCCGGGCAGACTAGACGATATTCATGTTCTGGAAAAGGAAGGGAGGAAGAAGATGACCACGAGCAAAATGCTGCATATCGGCATGATCGGTACAGGCTCCATCTCGGATCTTCATATGAGGTGTTATGCCAAGAACGAGCATGCCGTCATTTACGCCATCTGTGACCTGAACGAACAGCGTGCAGCTGCGGCTGCGGAGAAGTATGATGCACAATCCGTGTACACCGATTATCGCGAGATGCTGAAGGACCCGCATGTGGATGCCGTTAGTATCTGTACGTGGAATAATACGCATGCCGAATTTGCCATCGCTGCTCTGGAGGCAGGCAAACATGTGCTGCTGGAAAAACCGGTAGCCACCAATGTGGAGGATGCGCTGCGGATTGAAGAGGCTGTGAAGAAAAGCGGATGTACCTTTATCGTGGGATTTGTGCGTCGTTATGACAACAATATGCAGATGATGCGCAGTTTCATTGATGCTGGCGAGTTTGGTGAGTTGTATTATGCCAAAGCATCTATCCTGCGTCGCTTGGGTAATCCCGGAGGCTGGTTTGCAGACAAAAACCGTTCCGGCGGTGGCCCGCTCATTGATCTTGGCGTACATATTATCGATCAATGCTGGTACCTGATGGGCAAACCGAAACCTGTTTCGGTGAGTGGCAATACGTATCGAAAACTGGGCAATCGTGCCCATATCGAGCATCTTTCTTTTTACAAAGCCGCAGATTACAGTTCCTCTGTCAACAATGTGGAGGATATGGCAAATGCGCTGATTCGCTTCGAGAACGGGGCTTCTTTGGCGGTAGATGTGAGCTTTACCCTGCATGCACGTGGGGAAGAGTCTTCCGTCCGATTGTACGGCGAGCGTGGTGGGTTTGAACTGGAGCCGGAGACGCTAATTGTCACCGAGAAAAACAATACGATCCTGAACATTGAACCTCAGACAGACTATAGAGGTCTCAATATTCACGGTGCCTTCCAGAATCAGATTGATCACTTTGTGGATTGTTGTCTGAATGGGAGAGAACCAATCAGTCCGATTGCGGATGGTGTGATTTCGACAAGAATACTGTGTGGCATCTACGAGTCGGCCGAAAAAGGTCAGGAGATTCGTCTGGACTGATATAGAGGTTGAGTTTAACGTAGTGTCAAAGGGTGTTGTTTCTCCATCTTACCATTGGAGAGACAACACCCTTAAGTTATTTATTGGTCGTAATGAGACAAGACGGACGTATGTTTACTTTTCAAACCCTTCCAATACGATTTTGCCAATTGCAGTGCCCGATTTGCTCTTTCGATAGGCTTCCAGCAGGTTAGCCGCATTAATCGGTTCAATCCGCTCTGCCATCGTTGTATGAATCTTGCCAGCCTCCACCAGATCTGCGATTTCATTAAGCAGAAGATGCTGTTCGATCATATCATCAGTCTGGAACATTGGACGGGTGAACATCATTTCCCAGACGAGCGTTACGCTTTTTGAGAATAACTTTTGAAGTTCGGCTGGTTTTTCGAAGGGCAGAATGGAGCAAATTTTCCCCTGCGGCAAAATAACGTCTGCCATCTGTTCCATATGCTCATCTATATGATTTAGCACGAAAATATATTGTACACCGGCGAGTCCGAGATCTTTAAGTTGTGGTCCAAATGGTTGATGATGGTTGATCACATGGTCTGCTCCATTTGATATTGCCCAAGAGACCGATTCGGGACGAGAGGCAGTTGCTATGACTTTAAGGCCAGCCAGCTTGGCTAATTGAGTAGCGATCGATCCGACGCCTCCCGCTGCCCCGATAATAAGCATACTGCTGCCTTCGTTATCCGATGCATTCCTGGAAATGCCCAAGCGTTCAAAAAAAGCTTCGCCTGCGGTAAGGCTTGTCAGGGGTAAAGCTGCTGCCTGGGCGAAATCCAGATTTTTCGGCTTTCTGCCGACAATGCGTTCATCCACTAAATGAAACTCACTGTGTCCGCCAGGACGCGTATTGCTCCCCGCATAATACACTTCGTCACCAATGTTAAACAAACTGCAATCGGAGCCGATGTCCACGACCACGCCCGCTACATCACGACCAGCTATGGTCAGGGATAAATCGTCCGGATCTTTGGAAATATGTGATCTCCAATCCGTCGGATTGACAGACACCGCCTTCACCTCAACGAGTACATCCTGTCCTGTAGGTTGTGGCTTCTCCACTTTTACCTCCTGAAATGGCGGTATATCGTTCTCTAATCCAGGCTCGTAATATCCGAACGCTTTCATCATGATTGGATTTTCCATCGCTATAAGTTATCCTCCTCGTAGAAATAGGTCATATGTGTAAATATATATTATAATATCTAAAATTAATAGTAGTATCATTTTTGGATTATAGTATCAATTATGATACTATTGAGCTGGATTTGCAAAAAAATAAAGACTTCAATCACTCCTGAAGCAGACCAATCGGTCTGAGTCCATTGGAGAGGAAGTCTTTGAGGGAAGGGTTCATTTATTCAGCGGTGAATTCTCATAGCCCGGATTATCATAATCCGTATCTTGCAGCCGTGGAAGTACATTCATGCTTTCAATCGACTGGCGGGTATCCATAGTGCCATGATCGTACAAAAAGGCATACAGCAACGTTATGCCGTCCGAGAATTGTTCCGTCGCTTCGTCATGATCCGCCGATTTGTAAGGTACTGGAGCTCGCTGCAGTGTATAGGCATCTTCATCCTCCAGCACTTTCATCAGGTCTTTCAGCCGATTTAACTGTTCATCGTCCACCATGACTTCAAACGGTGTTGATTCGTTCTTGGTCTGTTCAATGAGATTATGGGTTACCGACACATAGTAATGCTTTTTGACGTCCTGCATAATCCAACCTCCACTCTAAAATGGAAAAAAGACGCTTCTTCTGTTAATAAACAGCAGGAAGCGTCCTGAAACGAATGGCTATCGTTTGTCTCCGTCTTACCCATCAAGGTGCTCGGTAACAACCGACCATCCATTGCCTTTGCCATCCAAGCGGCCTTGTTCAAAAAAATCAATTCCATCAACTGTGATACGAACTCCAACCATTTCCGGTTCGTTTTCTACGGGAACAGTTCTTCTAATATGTCGAATCTTTCTTGTATTCGCGCTTTAATTACGGCTTCTAATTCCATATTTCACCTCTTCTAATGGCAAAGGGACTAATTCAGGAACTATCGCAAAAGAGGAGAGGGCAATCGATCTTACAACAGAAGAAAGGCTATCGGTAAAGAAATTTTCCTCTCACTTTTTGAGCGCTAACGAACCTACTGCACCCTAAAAGGCCGATTCTCAAAGGTTGCAAGTTTTAACGAACTTCAATGACCTTATTTCGGTATAAAATGCATTAAAAGCTCGAAATCAGCCAAAATCGAAGATATAAGGTCTCTGTGATTCATTACACCTCAGCTCTGAACATAACGGAGCAAATAGCGTGCGTTAGGTTCTTTAGATCCCCAAAAATTAACAAAGGTTGGTCGATCTCAGGTACTTATGCATGACTAACAGGACAGTCCTACCCATGACCTACCCAAGTCCTGTCTAAGATTTCCCCAAGATCCTCCTAAAATCTTCCTGAAATCTTCCTAAAATCTCCTACGGCCTTCCTACGATCTTCATATAATATAAGTTCGCTATGATGTATATCGGTCCTAACATATGTTTACCTTCCGAACCGCCCCGTCACGGGCACCTTACGAGTACTGGCTTCCATTGTGCCTGAACATAACGGACAAGCCGGAGGACCAGACGCCGCCTTTTTGGATGCCTTGGCGGAAGGACCATCCGGCTTCTGGCGCAGCCAGGCTTTACAAGTGGAAGAACTGCACTTCCAGATCGCTACGGTCTCCGTGTGTTCTGCACCTGAAGAATGCGACTCCGAACTGTTGGAGGACGAAGCTGTCTGACTTACACCTGTTGTGCTGAACGCCTTGTGGTTGCCAATTACACCGCTCCCGCGTCGTTCACTGAGACGATCCTCGTCACGTTCATCGAGTACTTCAAAATCACGCCGATCACTTTGACGGATTGCGCTGCGCTGATCTGCACTTCGTAGATCTGAACCACGCTGGACTGGACTCACTGCATCCCGTCCCTGAGACCGTGAACCTGAACGGGCGTATGCTGCATTTCCATTTCTATTCTCACTGCCGTTAGCTTTACCATTCGTGTTCCCGTTTCCCCTCCAGTTGCTGCTACCACTGCCATATGACGCGTGATTGCCAGTTGGGCCATCCTCGCGGTTTTTGCGTTTGTCCGGAACCTCCATGCCGAAGGCTTCCAGCAGAAAGCGGGAAACGTCCGCCGGTTTTCCGTGATGACTGGCGGGAGAAGTGACGTACAAGTGCTGTTTGGCCCGTGTAATGGCGACATAGGCAAGCCGTCGCTCTTCTTCGAGCGCCATGTCCAGTTCGGCATCAGTCTGCTGCACCGTAAGAGCAGCCTTCTGGTCTTCGGGGATATCCTGCCGCAATGCCGTGCTGTGAGGCACGATTCCTTCGCTGGCTCCGATCCAGTACACACATGGGAATTCAAGCCCCTTGGCCCGGTGAATCGTCATCAGCTGGACTGCATCGCTGTCCTGTGCACGGCGCAGCGATTCCATCTCGCGGTGTCTGCGGGAGAGTTCATCGGCGAATTGAATGAACTCTTCTACGGTTTCGAATTTTTTGGCGGCCGCTTCGAACTCATCCAGTGTCTCCAGCATCGTTTCCTTATAATGGGTAATGATGCTTGGATCACCGCTTTCCATATACTTGTCGTAAAACTGGCGGCGCATCTCCTGGATCGCAATTACCGGTTTCAGCTTCGTCAGCGATTTGATCAGCTTGATGCGTTCCTTGACCTGTTCTTGTTGGAAGGGCTTCAACTTGTCCCATTTGGCCAGATGGATGAGCGGATATTTTTTCGCCTGCTGCTCTTCACTGCGTTGAATCCATTCCAGTCCGGCATCTCGGGACACATAGAGAGGCCCTAGCGCACTTGGCAATGCGTCCATAGCCCGTGGGTTCAGCGACAAGCGCATGTGATCCATTAAAGGTCTGATCAGGGACTGATCATAGAAGACCGGGGAAGCACCATGTTGTACAAACGGCACATCTTTCAACACAAGCTGCTCAAATATAGCTCGACTGCTGCTGGCTGTCCGATGCAGGATCGCGATATCTCGATACGTATGAAGACCTTCCTCAACTTGCTGACACAACTGGTTAACAACCCAGGCGGCTTCTTCCTCGGCATTGGAGGGAGTTGCGAAGCGCGGTGCTTCTCCGCGATGACCAGCTGCGCGCAGTCGCTTGTCACGTCTTCGTTTGTTCCGGGCGACCAATTCACTGCCCAGTCCCAGAATACGCGCATCGCTGCGGTAGTTGATATCCAGCGTCACGATGCGTGCACCGGGGTAAACTTTATCGAATTCCAGAATGGATTCCTGACGTGCCCCGTTAAACGTATAGATCGTCTGGTCATCGTCTCCCACTACCATCAGATTGCGATGGGCGGCAGCCAACTTTTGTACAATTTCATATTGGAGACTGTTGGTATCCTGGAACTCGTCAACCATAATATACTGAAAACGCTGTTGAAGCGGCCCCAGTACAGCAGGATCACGTAACAATGCGGCAGCTCGCAGCAAAATATCATCAAAATCCATTTTATTGCGGTCCCGCTTCCAGGTTTCATAACCAAGGAGAACACGTTTGGCATCTCGTTCCTCCTGTGATTTTTCGGGAAGATCACTCGTCTCTGAGCCTTGCATCTTCCAGGCGGACAGCATAGCCAGCAGACTCTCAGGCTGAAACGCCTCACTCATACCATTCTGGCGCAGAAGCATCTTAAGCACGGTATGCTGCGCGCGTGACTCACCAAAGATCTCCTCCTGCACGCCGTAATGACGCAGCAGCGTCAGCGCGAACGAGTGGAATGTACGGGCCTGCACTGCTCTTGCGGATGCGGGCCGAATGCCAGGAAGCGATGCGATGCGTTCTTTCATCTCCGTGGCAGCTTTGTTCGTGAACGTCACCAGCAGGATGCTTCCTGCGTGAGCGCCACGAACCTCCATCAGGTAGCCGGCTCGTGCAGCCAGTACGGTTGTTTTGCCGCAGCCAGCTCCTGCGAGAGTCAGCAGGGGTCCTTTGCCGTGGCGAACCGCTGAGATCTGAGGTCCATTCAGGCGGATGCCTACCTCTTCCAGAGAACGGAAATAGGGTGCATCCCGTTCATCACTGGCAACGAGCTGCCTGCTGGTCTCCAGTGGCGCTGAAGGGGATTGGGGCAAGGATGCCGCCGGGGTAACCCCGAGCGGACGGGGGTAAAACGTTGAGTTCGGACTTAACATCATTAATCCACCTCTATATGCATTCAGGGATAGGACTATCCCGGCTTAAAAGTAATTCATTTGCCCTTTTCACAATCGCATTGTAAATTGGTATGATAGGGATAACCGCCCAATTAGGCGGATTAACAGGGCCAAAGCTTCATTATACCCGAACGTATGGTCCTGACGAAAGCCCCCGAATTCATCCAGCATCGGCAGAAAACGGGCATCCACGCGAGATTTCGCAACTTTTTGGCATGATATCGTATAAGTTATATACTATAAAAAAATCAAATGAAAATGGATTGTGGAACAAATAGGTGTTGAATCAAAAGGTTCAACTTCTGACGGGACAGAGGAGGAGAAGTCATGAAACTGCTTCAACGAATTAAGAACGGAGCAAACAAGGCAACAGAACGTGCCCAGCACGCCGTTGAAATCGGAAAAATAAATAATCAGATTGTGGGCTTGCAACAGGAACAGGAAGTCCATTTTACAGATATGGGTCGTATCTTCTATGAAGGTTATCGCGCACAGGACATGACGCGTGCCGAAAAAGAGATGGTGGATCTATCGGGGCTTTGCGATGAATTGCAGGATGAGATCGATGGTCTGCGCAACAAGATTGCACTACTCAAAAATGAGCGTTTATGCGAGTGTGGGCACGTCGCTTCACTGGATGCCAACTTCTGTCCGAAATGCGGACGCAAGTTGGGTGAATTCAAAGCCGCGGCAGCGTCTGTGGGGACGACAAACCCGGCGAGACAGGAAGCGGCTGTGGCCCACAGCCCGGAGCAACCGATCTATGATGCGCCAGTTGAAGAGGAACTGGAGGAAGTGGAGCCGTATCACACAGTAATTCCGTCCATTGCGGACCTGGAGACCGAATCTGAGTATAATAGTTCGGAGTTTACCCAAGAGGAAAAGGAAGCTTTCGATGCCGAGTGGGAACGCCGCCGGGATGAAGAAATGCAGCGGGAGCGTGAACGCCAGCAGGAGCTGGATGAGCGCATTCGGTACTGGAAAGAAAACAATCCGGTCGTAAACACGGTGGACGTACAGACCGAAGTGCCACGTGAAATGGTGAATTGTCAGATTTGTGCAGCGGAGCTGCCCAAAGGCTCGAAGTGGTGCCCACGCTGCGGAGCAGAGCAGATCTGATGCAGTAGAAGCGCTGTCGAATTATTGTGAGATAGCGCTGGTTGCTTACAGCATGGGGGGACGGGAATATGGACCAACTGCTGCATCATTTGCGTCATCTGGGGTTTACCGAGATGGAATCTAGAATTATGGTGGAACTTGCTCGTCAAGGCTCAGCCTCGGGATATGAGGTTGCGAAAAGGCTGGGTGTGTCCCGTTCCAATGTGTATGCTACCCTGCAAAGGCTGGAACAGCGTGGATTCCTGCTCTGCAGCGCAGGAGAGCCTGCGAAATACAGTGTCTTGAAGCCTGAGGAGATGACAAGCATGATCTCCAGTCAGATGCGTGCATCCCTTGAATATGTGCAGAGCAGTATGCCACAGCATGAGCCGGAGAAGCCGGTCTTTTACAACATTGAAGGCGACAAAAATGTTTTGGAAAATCTGAGCCGCGAACTGGCTGAGGCCAAACATGAAATTGTGGTGGACGTGTGGCGTGAGGAAGCGGAGTTGCTGCGTGCTGACTTGCAGCGTGCCGAGGACCGCGGCGTGCGCCTGTTATGGTCATGTGATGGTGGAGAAGGCATAATAGAGCAGCCTGCTCCTTGGCCTGGTCTGCCTTCTATCGGAACAGGTAATGGCCGAAAGTTCTCTTTAGTGGTGGATCGTCGTTGGTGCATGATAGGGATGCGCGGAGAATCTTGTGCCACTCAGGCGATGGTGACAGAACATCCGGTGATGACCGGATTGCTGCTGAATCATTTTGCTCAGGAATTAGTGTTGTATGAGTTGGAGCAGGACATGGGGGAAGAACTGGAGTCCCGTTACGGATATCGATACCAAAACCTCTCAGCACGTTATTGGACAGTCGCTTCAGAGGAAGTATGAACTCCAAAATACATCGCTTAAAGGAAGCAGGCGTTGCCATGAGGCAGACGCCTCTTCATGCTAGTTAACAGAAGCAGTGATGTTCATCACAGCAAATGTTCCCTGTTGAGCTAATGTAATAGGGTATGAAGTCATGCTATTTTTGAGAAAATGAAGCTATGAACGTAACTTCATCATAGGCAAAATTGGCTAATTTTTTGGCACGTGAACTAACGCTTCAAGTACATCGATATAATATTCCGTACCGTGTGGCACGAACTCGGCTGCTCTAATTTCGCGCATGTGACGTGTTTGAACGTGAAGAGGAACAGGGTTACTATTGGCCTGAACCATCTGGTCGGACACTGATTGTACGGCCTGCACTCCTGCGGCTTGAATCACATGGGTTTCACCACGGAACAAGGCAATCAGGTCATCCAAAGGCACTTCGTATAGGCTATCGACTTCGCTTGCCTGTAAGGTATAGGCTTCAAGAGGCTGGTTCAAGCACAGCCCAAAGACGGAGCTGAATTCCCGATCGATAAAAGGTACACCGCGAACCTGTCCTTCAAGTTGCTGTCTTGCCGTCAACAGGTAGGTCAGCGTTTCAAAGGGCACTTGCACACCCAATTCTTCCTCAAGCTCACGACTGGCTTCATGCAGCTGTTCGCCGGCAGTGAGATGCCCTGCTGCTGTAATGTCGTAACATCCGGGGAAGGTATCCTTGATATCCCGTCTTCGCTGAAATAGAACCAACCGCTGTGAACCTTCGTCCCGCACGATCCAGCAGTGGAATGAACGGTGCCAGAATCCCTTGGCATGGACCACGCTGCGCAGCTCCGTACCTATCCAATGTTGCTGATCGTCGTAAATGTCGAAACGTTCTGGGGTCATGATACGTATCTCCTTATATAGCAATTTTTAAAGTTCAAAATTTCACAAAGTATGTTTTAAACGAAAGGGGAACCATCTTATGGAATGCATTGTACACTTTCAGGTCATTTATCCGCAACCTCAGGAACGCAAAAGTCTTAGAGGATTGATTATGGTAGGGCAAGGCCAAGAGCCGGCGAATAGCCAGTTAATAACGATGTTCAAGGATATGGGATTCAACGTACGTTTGGAAGACGAGAGCCAATTGTTGTTCAAACCTGTGGATGCATCGATGAATTTTGATTACATCCGCGTAACAGAGCTCGATACCGGGGAAGAGGTTTATAAGGAAGATCGGGATTTGAAGTCGATTTTGGAGCACTTGTTGCCGCGTCGATTCTAGTTTATAAGACCCTGCTTGTGAGATAAAGAAAGGCCCCACCTTTATGGTGAGACCTTTCATGCGGGAACCGATTTGATTCCCTGCCCTGTGCGGGATTGTAACAACTCGGATGAAAAAGAATGACGGACAGATCAAGCAGGAGTTTTTTTACATAATGCTGTATGGAAACGATTAAGCCGTTGCGCCGTTACCTTCTGCTTCCAGCTCTGAAGTACAGTGCGAACAGCGAGTAGCCGCAGCGGGAATTTCAGAGAGACAGTATTTGCACGCCTTGGTCGTTTTTTGCGGCTCGGGCTTTTTGTGTTCCTTGCTTTTGATGTAATTGATACCCTTCACCAGCATGAAAATACAGAAAGCGACGATGAGAAAATCAATCATCACGTTGATGAACTGCCCATATGCAATTACCGTAGCGCCAGCCTCATTGGCTTGAGCGAGTGTTGTGATCTCCTGTCCGCTGGCAGTACGCATATCCCAATCCAGATTAATGATTTTCTGACTGAAATCAACCCCTCCAAGCAACTTACCTACCGGCGGCATGATAATGTCATTCACGAGGGACGTGACAATTTTACCAAAAGCAGCTCCGATAATGACCCCGACCGCCAGGTCGATGACGTTGCCACGTACAGCAAATTCTTTAAATTCCTTCAGTACGCCTTTCATGTCTGCAAATCTCCTTTACCCAATAAATTCATAATACAGGCGGCGTTTCCATCGATTCTCCGTTCGGACACGCGCTTCCGTTCTCATATTGTACATAAAAACACCGCAGCAATCATCTCTTTTATGCAAATTAAGACAAGTTTCCGCAACTTCCATGAAAATACTTCTTTATTTCACGGCGCCGATTCGGTATACTTCTAACATTATCAGTTCCGTTCACACTTTTACATTCAGGTTCGCGATTATACATTGTACCGAATCATGGAGCTTAAAAATTAAATATGCCGACTCGTATATGTGCAGGAATAGGCCTGCATGTTTCTACCCGATCACCGGAATGATCGGACTACGGGAAAGATCTGCAACGTTTTAAGGTATGGAGAGAGGATTCTCGGGCAGCGTGTCTGAAAAAAGCATGTTCAGGCCCTTTCATATCCTTTCTTGGATAGGGAGTTTCGAGGTTTGCTCGGAGTTAACCGGTTATCAAGCTCGTCCATTACACTACACTTGCAGTATCCATACGGCTTGTCCACATACGTACAAGTCCGTCTTTTCCCGTCTCCGGTTCTTCCGCAGCGTGTAAAAAGGCGGGCTTTTTGTTTTTTTTCAGCGGGGATCGGGGTCATGCAGGCTTCTGTACGGGAGGGCGCACAGGGGGAAGAATGACGATGCAATTGTTAAAAGACAAAGTAATACAGGAAGGCATTGTCCTGTCCGAGCAGGTACTCAAAGTGGATTCATTCCTGAACCACCAGATGGACCCGGTTCTAATGAAGGAAGTCGGTAAGGAGTTCATCCGACGTTTTGAAGGGGAGAACATCACACGTGTACTGACGATTGAATCCTCAGGGATCGCACCAGGCATCATGACTGCGCTGGAACTCAACGTGCCGCTTATTTTTGCGCGGAAGCAGAAGTCACTTACCCTCACGGAAGACATTCTGGTTGAGAAGGTGTACTCCTTTACGAAGCAGGAGACCAATGAAATTACAGTTGCGAAGAAGTTCATGCAGCCAGGTGACCGTGTACTGATCATTGATGATTTTCTCGCCAATGGCGAAGCAGCATTTGGTCTCGCCCGCATTGTGGAGCAAGTAGGCGCTGAAGTGGTGGGAATTGGCATCGTGATTGAAAAGGCGTTCCAACCGGGAGGCCGCTTGCTGAAAGAAGCAGGATACCGTGTGGAATCGCTGGTTCGCATCGGGGCGTTGTCAGACGGTCAAGTTACGTTTGCGGACGAGGAGGTCACGATCTAATATGGCACGCGAACGTATTTTTCAGCGGCATCGGCATCCGATCAAAACGTTCTCGCTAGGTCTCCAGCACGTACTGGCGATGTATGCAGGAGCTGTCGTTGTACCGATTATTGTCAGCAAGGCCCTTGGTTTTACAACGGAGCAGTTAACCTATCTGATTGCGATTGATCTGCTCGCCTGTGGTGTGGCAACACTGCTTCAAGTATGGGGCAATCGTTTCTTCGGAGTGGGGCTTCCAGTCATGCTTGGCTGTGCCTTCCAGGCCGTATCACCGATGATTTTAATTGGGATGAAGAGCGGCGTGTCTGCCATTTATGGTGCGATCATTGCATCAGGGATATTCGTTGTATTGTTCTCAGGCATTTTTGGCAAATTGATTCGGCTCTTTCCACCAGTCGTTACCGGATCAGTCGTGACCATTATTGGTTTGACCCTGATTCCGGTTGCGTTCAACGATCTTGGTGGCGGTCAGGGTGCAGAAGATTTTGGCAGTGGTGTTCATCTTCTGCTCGGATTCGGCGTATTGTTGTTCATCATTCTGATGACACGGTTCACGACAGGATTCGTTCGTTCCATCTCGGTGCTGATCGGCCTTCTCGTGGGCACCGTCGCCGCAGGGCTTATGGGTGAAGTGAACTTTGCGCCAATTCGTGAAGCGAGCTGGTTCCATGTCGTGCAGCCGTTCTACTTTGGTACCCCGACGTTTGAAATTGTACCGATTCTGACCATGATTCTGGTGGCGATTGTCAGCGTGGCAGAATCCACTGGTGTATTTATGGCTCTTGGCAAAATCTTGGATAAAGACTTGTCTTCCAAAGATCTCGCCCGTGGCTATCGTGCAGAAGGTTTGGCGATTGTGCTGGGTGGTATTTTCAACTCATTCCCTTACACGACCTATTCACAAAATGTAGGGCTTGTGCAGATGACTCGTGTCAAAACGCGCGATGTTATCGTTGTGGCAGGTGGACTGCTTGTGGTCATCGGCTTTGTGCCGAAGATTGCTGCGTTGGCACAGCTTGTTCCAGGTTCTGTCCTTGGCGGGGCCATGGTTGCATTGTTCGGTATGGTCGTATCCTCTGGTATTCGTATTCTGGGCAGTCAGGTCGATCTGAACCGTCATGAGAACCTGTTCATCATCGCCTGCTCTGTAGGCATGGGGCTGGGTGTAACGGTTGTGCCTCAATTGTTCGCAGGTGCACCGGACTGGGCCCAGATTATGCTCGGTAACGGAATCATTGCGGGTAGTTTTACGGCGATTTTCATGAATTTGCTCTTTAATGGTCTGGGTACTCAAACAACGGCTGCCAAAATGGCTGAACGCCAAGCGGATGTGATCCTCGGAGATAACAACAAGTCGGCGTAAAGTGTAAAGAGATGATAGGGTTGTTATCCTTTGCCTGAACGAAACGCCTTCAACATGTATGTTATGTTAACTTTAAATTCCTTATGTGATAAATAATAAATGCTATGAATATTAAAGTTACACGGCTTGAACTATTCAGGGGATAAATCATCCATCCTGTGAAATGTTATTGATGGCATAATACATGAAACACCGGAGACCTTGCTCGTTAGAGAGCAGGAGATCCGGTGTTTTTTCTTTTTTTTACCGAAAACAAGATGGATTATTATGTAGACTCACGGGATGAACTACTTTTGGATGAAGCCGATAAAGACTCGTTACATATTACAGATGCCGCATCTGTTTCTCTGCAAAGTCTCCGACCCAGGGCAGCTTCAGCCATTTGCCTTGCAGACTGGTGACCACCATGAGAAGCCAGACCACCACACCAAGCAGGGACAACAGCGATGCCAGCAGTGGCCCAAACAGCGGGAGGAATGCACATAACACATGACCAACCATGATGATGCCAAATACCGTGACGGATTGAAGTGCATGAAACAGAACGAAACGGCTACGTTTTTCTACAGCCAGAAAGACGATTCCACCTACAAAAGTGAACAGATAACAGAGCATGCCGGCAATATTTTCATCCAGACCGCTTGACGATTTCATGGGGGACATCCGGTCCAGCCTCCTTTGTCCTTTTTAACTAGGCTATGAGGGAGGGGGACAGAACTGAACCGGTTTGATCAAGGAATGTTCCAGATGGACAAAGAAAATGTAACACTGAATATAGGTAACACCACGTGAGACTATAGATTCATTTGAAAATAGAAGTGCGTATATATACATCCAATTTGAGACTTTCTACATATTCAAAATATTCCATAAAATTCCGAATTATATAAATATAATTATAAAGGGTAAACCATTAATTAATTTGAGATATAAGGAGGCTTATTCATGAATATATCCGCAACAACGTACGGTCAAGTTCGGGTAACACCTTACGAAATCGTTCGTCTTCAGACCCTTGAAGTGAATAAAACGATGAACGGACATGCACGAATGAGAATGACGGCAGTGATACCGGAAGCTCGTAAAGACAGCTATGTGCAGGCAACAACATCCCAAACCGATATTAAAGTGAAAATTGCCGATGACGATGGACATGAGAAGGTTTTTTTCTCCGGTGTGGTGCTGCACGTGAAAGTGAACGTCATTAACGATGTACATACACTTATGGTTGAAGCGGTGTCCCATACCTACTTGTTGGATGTAAAACTGCACAAGCGTTCCTTTCAAAACCCTAATCTGTCCTACAAGAATTTGGTACGCAAGATTATTTCTCCCTATGAAGGTTCAGATGTCATTGACTTTGCTACAGACGGCCGTAAGATCGGAGATTTTGTGATGCAGTATGAGGAAACAGATTGGCAATTTATCAAAAGGATGGCTTCCCATTTCTACACTGGAGTTGTTCCGGATACAGCTTCGGGTAAGCCAAAGTTTTATTTTGGCTTACCCGAAGGCCAGTATAAGGGAGAATTGCAAGCATCCCATTACACAGCAACCAAACGAATTGCCGACTATCGATCTGCCAAGGAAAACAAAGTACCGGGTGTCAAAGATCCGGATTATATCGTATACGAAGCGGACAGCAGGCAATGGTTCGAAGTAGGGAATGAAGTAGAGTTTAAATCCAAAAAGTGGATTGTAGGTGAGGCGAAGACCCGATTCATCGATAGTTTGCTAAATCATACATATTCCTTATTCCCAGCAGAGGGGCTTCGTTATAAGAAGAGCTACAATACTTCCATTATTGGCGCTTCTATTCAGGCTTCGGTTCTTCAAGTCAAGGGGGACAAAGTTCGTGCGAAGCTCGATATGGATGAGCAGCAGGATGAGAGCACGGCCTATTTCTTTCCCTATTCAACGATTTATGCTTCCGAGAACAATACGGGCTGGTATTGCATGCCTGAAGTGAATGACAACATCCGTATTTATTTTCCGAGCAAAAAAGAGGAAGATGGCATCGCCATAAGCTCTGTAAAAAGGCAAGATCCTGAGATTGTACCGGCTGCACCGAAGCAGGTTTCAACCGCATCACCAGCGGTTGGAAAGGGTGGTGCTTCAGGACAGTCTGGGGGAGGTTCAAGTGGGAGCAATCGAAATAGTTCAGGCGCAAGTGCAGGCGGAGGAACATCTAGTGCGGCCAGCAGAGTAGCCCCACCCCCGGTGCCCGAAGATCGAATGGGCAATCCGGACATCAAGACATTCCGAACCAAGTATGGGAAAGAGATCATGCTGGCTCCAGACAAAATTGTGATCTCGGCGGGTGGAATGTATATCACGGTCAGTGACGAGAATGGCATCGAGATTGTAAGCGATCAGAATGTCAGTATTACAGCGGGTCAGGATGTCGTCATGTCTGGACAAACCATTCGAATCGCAGGCGAGAAGGTTGAGTTAACCGGAAAGGGCAATACCATCACTTTGGAAGAAGAGTTGAAGATGCACGGGGCGGAGATCAAGATGAATTAGCCAAGAGTGGTAGAAAGGAAGAGATATGAACAAAGCGGAAGCGATCGCACATTTGCAGCAGGAAACATTGGAACCTGTACTTCAGGATCATCTCTCAAGCCTCCGGGTGTACATTATGGAACATCAAAACTCGTTAATTCAATCTTTCGTAGAGTCTATGCGGCAACTCTGTTTAAAAGCAGAGTTGGCACAACAGGAACTCGGGAAAGAACCAATCTCAATTCTTCATTGTTCCATGTTGAGAACATCAATATTGGAAGGGAGTTACATCTGCTTATTGGAAGCGTACTCCGATCAATGGTATTGGGATGAGGTAGAGTGTTTGCATACATATGATGCGACGTGGGCATTCCAGTCGTTGTCTTCGTTAGAAGAGTTTCTTCATATCGAAATGAGACGTTATGGGGGTGTACTTAATGCTTCTGACGCGGAACGGATGATGTTGCAGTCTGCGGGTCGTTTCAATGCCTATGTCACTGCGATTGTACGTTTGGCTGTTCCTCATATGTTGAACTTGAAAGAGATGGAACGCCTGCACCGTGGGGATCAGTTTCAGATCAGGGTAGGTGAATACAAGGACTGGAGTGAGCCTGTGTATGTCAGGGACTATCGGTATAGGGATATTCAGAATATTCGCAAGAAATTGACGTTAGCAGAAGGGCTGGAATGTGCCTATGCAGACTATACGTCACTATCCTTGACAGAGGGACTATTTGATCACGTTGATATCAGGTATTCCGATTTCAGTCTTGCTGATCTGAGCAAGAGCGACTTAAGAGGTGCTGTATTGATTGGGACCAAATGGGAACAGAGTGATCTGAGTGGAGCTGACCTCAGAGGGGCGCTACTCATGGATGCTGTGTTCCGGGAATGTAGTCTGCGTGGAGCCAACCTGTCTGATGTCAGTGACGGAGCGAGTATGGAATTCCATGAAGGTGCTCTTGGTCTTCAGGGAATCTGTTTTGCAGGAGCCAATCTGGAAGGCGCCGACCTCAGGGGAGCACAGCTATTCCATGCTGATTTCCAGGGGGCTAGGCTGAGTCAGGCACAGATATGGCTTCATGACCGTGAGAGGTATACACATGTTTTGAGTGAAGAGCAGATTGAATCAATACGCTGGGTTGTCTCCCATGAGAAAGAGGAAGAGTTATGATCCCACGATTTTATGAACTGACCGAGGATCATCGGATATTGAATCCATTTAGGCCCCCTGCACTACAAACCAGTTTTGATGAGTTGCCCATTTCATCTGTCATGATGATTGAACGCAAACCGAATGAAGAGCCAACGGATTGGATAAGTAGGCCTTCATATTTTGTTAGTGATCGCATGAAGCGGCTGATGGAAATGGTCGATGAAGCAATGTTGTTCAAATCCGTCACCTTCATCGATCAGGGGAGTGGGGAACAGTTGAGCTACTGGGCGAGTCATATCCCTGCTGTGCTGGCTTTGTCTGACCATAGCCTGTTTTATCCGAATGGTTCGATACAGCAGCTTGTATTGCAGGGTGAGGCGGTTAAAGATCAACGCATATTTACATTGGAGGGTGTAAGAGGGAGTGGTGTAATCGTGCGTTTTGATGTAGCAGAGAGTATGCTTCGCAGAGGGTTAAGTGGCTTTGTTTTACGAAAGGTGGATCTGGAATGAACCGATATGGTGATGAGATACTGCTGAAAATGGATCGGGATTTGCGTTTGGCAAAGCGCATTCAGGAAGCTGAAGCGGCGAGTGGGGAGCTGATGACGCAGGAAGAGGTTACATACGGAGTACGCCAGGGTCTGATTGAGACCGAAGCAGAAATCATCACGTTGAACAATCATCAAATCTGGGAGGGGATAATAACCCTTCTTTTACCGGATCATCTGGTCCAGGTTCCCCGAGGCAAACTACAGGAGGGCAGAAACAGCCATGGACGAGATGAGGTCATGTGGATTGATGAGCAAAAGGGTATCAGCTTAAGCCTATCTAGATTATCTCATCCATTGCACGTAAGCCAGATTGAGGGAATGGGCAGTATCATCACAGACCAGATTCGAACGCTCAAAAAGGATGCGCAATGGTTACATGAAGAGACGGTACAAGGAGATAGCCTGATTGTCTTCTATGGAGAATCCATTCAGCCCTCAACCTTGGGAATGGCTTACGATATTGTGATCGTTACATCGGTAAAAGGAAGAGCGGTCACAGGGAATGTCCGTTTTCCGGTTGAACAGCTTCATCTATGGCGACTTCTAACAAGGGCGATATTCACATGTGCCCGGATGAGTGAAAACGGAAATGGACCAATTCATTAATTAACATAGGGGGGACTAGAATGCTGCTACCCATGCTGTTCAAAGCGTTGATGTCAGGAGGTTTCGGTGGTGAATTTACCTATGTGGTCAGAGGTGCCGAGATTTCCTGTAGTCAGGGATCAGATCCGGGTGTACTGAACCTGCCGCTTTCCCACGGCATTTATATTAAGGAACAGCCTGTATTAAACATTGCGGACGTGATTCCACTGGCTAACGTTGGACGATGCGGGTTTTGCAAAATGGATGGCGCCCTCTGCGAACCAGATACGTTCTTCAATAAATGGAGTCAGGGCAAGGAGGACGTGCTGGTGGAAGGTGAGGCTGCTCTGCTTAGTCGATCTGAACTGATATGCCGAAAAGGTGGGATTATCAAGATTGAGGTCGATGGTCAGTTGTAAGATGCAGACGGATAAGAAAGGGGGAACACTGTGCAGACCTTGGAAAAATCAACGCTAACCTATGGGGATATCCATGTCCACTGGCCGTATGGCAAGATACGCCTGGATAAGCTGGAATTGATCCAGCAAGCAGGGGCCCATGCCCGGTTATCCTTCAGTGGATGGGTCGATGAAGAATGGGAAGAGACCATTATCCAGAAAGCTGGAAGTCACGATCGAGTCGGATTCATCCAGATAGATGAATCCGGAAGGGAGCTGCCCCTGTTCAAGGGACAGCTCCATGAGATCAAAGTCGAAGCCACCAGAGGGATCGTATATGTGATGGCTGTAGTCATCTCACATACCTACGAACTGGATGCCTTACAGAGAACGAAATCCTATCAGAACGAGAATCTGCGTTATTTGGACATTGTTAATCGTGTTATGAAGGGTTATCCTGAAGGAGACTATATTGATTTTGCCTTTGATGAGACAAAAACGGGCGCTTTTATTATGCAGTATCAGGAGACCGATTGGAGCTTTCTGAAACGGCTCGCTTCTCATCTGGGAGCAGATCTGGTGCCGGATGTGACTGCACACAAGCCCAGGTTCTGGATCGGTTATCCCGAAGGCAGAGGGGCATTTGAGCTGAAAGCCATCCCTTTTGAGAAGAGTCGTAATATTGAGCGTTTTTTTCATACCGAAGCCCAGGGGAAACATGCGGTAACCGAGGAGGAGTATACAACGTATACCTTCGATTTGGGGCAGGAGCTTCAATTGGGGGATGAAGTATCCTCTGATGGCCGTATCTACAACATAACCTCTCGCCAGGCGATGCTGGAACGGAGCTTGCTACAGTGGAAATATACATGTGCTTTGCCAGCATCGCATCCACTGCCCAGACAGCTTCAAACGATGATCACGGGTGCTGCTATTGAAGGGAAAATCATTGATGTGAAACGTAACCAGGTGAAGGTTCATCTGGATATGGATGAGGGTCAGCAGGCCGGAGAGGCACGCTGGTTCCCGTATGCCGCGGAAGGCAGTCAAGTATGGTACATGATGCCCGAACCCGGAGCAAAGGTGAAACTGTATTTCCCAAGTGCAGAAGAAGACGAAGCCATGGTGATGCAGTCGGTTCGTCAGGAACCAACGGAAGCGGGACATGTGGAGAAAAGCGGCAAAGTGATGCAGGACCCTGGTGTAAAGTCTTTCGGTAACCCGCAGGGGAAATCGTTCACCCTTGGCGACAGCGAACTTGTCATGAACGCCCAAGAGGGCGCTTTGTATATCTCGATGGCTGCGGGTAACGGGGTTACATTGAATAGCACAACCCACGTGCAGATCCAATGCATGGGTGAACTGAACATCAGCGGAGCCAGCGTCAGTCTGGAGGGTACAGAAGGTCTGTATATTCAGACGATGACAGATCATGTGGAGCTTGTAGAAGAGGTTAATGGAAAGAGTGAGAATGTAGTCCTGGAAGCTGAGATCCATCGTTCCTTTGACATGATCCAGTCTGCGTTCGACCAGAGTCTGGCCAGTATGGGAGAGAGCGCGCTGAAGGAAGCGCGGCTGAAACGAAACTGGGATGCACGTGAAAAGGGCAAACGAGATGGTGTAATCGAAGAGGGGAAAAGCCTGCTCAGTATGGTCGGTGATGTGGCTGACCTGGCATTTACAGGGATCGTCGGGGGTGACAATGCCCAGGGATTATACAGCTGGGTAAAGGGAGAACAGGTTGGGTCATTAACGGAGCGGAATGCCACGGTACAAGGAACGATTACGGGCGTAAATAACGTCATCGATTATACGGGAGACCTGGTCACGGGTCAGAAATCAGGGAAAGAGATCTGGCAGGATGTATCCAGTGGGGGAAAGGCGTATGCCAAACCGTTCATGGACCTGAAAGGCGAAGACAACCGAACGATGCTGACCATGAAGGAACAAGAGAGTTACGACGCTGGTCGGAACGATGTCAACGCTGCGGTACGAGTTGTTGATACGGTAACGGCTGTAGCTGGCGGGGCATCCTTGGTCAAAAATGGTGTCAAAGTGCTCAAGGGTAGTGGCAAGAAGTCTGGCCACGGAGATGGAGCGAAGGGCGGCGTTCCGCATGGTCATGGAGATGGGCCAGATGGAACCTCAGGCGGTGCCATGAAGGATGGCAAGCTCAAGACCAATGCGGCTTTAATGCCTTCATCTCTTGCAGAGCTGGGAGAACGAATCAACCAGGCCCTGGGTAAAATGACCGCAGGCGCAGCAGCCAGTGTTCCATGGCGAGTTCAGCGGGTGAGGCTGAGCAACGGCCAGACCGTGCCTGTGATTGTGAAGAGTGATAGTCACATGTTCTCGGAACCAGGTGGGAATCGTGGGAAAGGCAGTGATTCCGGGAGTTCGAAGGGATCGCCGAGCACATCTCATGTGGATTCGAGAGAAAGTAGTGCGCCATCGAAAGGAACCATTTCTAAAGAATCGTCTAATTCTTCAAGCGTTACGCCGGTTAAGCCGAAGGATGCTTCTAAACCTAAAGATGCTCCGTCATCGGAAGATGGAACTAAGGCCAGGGATGGAAAAACTGAGGGGACGGGTAATGTTCCAAATGTAAGTCATGGAAAAGTATTCCCAACAAGGGTAATTGATTTAGAAACAGAAGGTTTTATTATTGATAAAGTTAAAGTGTTAAGAAGTAAGCTTTCTAATAGGATTAAAGGTGATCTAAATTTTGCGTATGCGAAGGTAGAAATTGAAGGAATTGACAAGGGTGAATTTTATTCCCACAGTAGTTTGAACGGGGATAATAAGGAAAAGACCTATGCTGATTATTCATTAAAACCAACAAAACCAAAGTACGAGGCTACTGAAGCACCAGATAGGAGTGGTAATGTAAGATTAAGAGACAATGATACTGAGTATAAAATTCTCAATGATTTGGCATCTAGACTTGATAAATTGCCAGATCCATCAAAAGCTCGTGGAAAAATTAAATTATTTACCGAATTAGATACATGTGGAAGTTGTAGTAGAATTATAGAAAAATTCCACAAAGATTATCCCAATATTGATATTGAGGTAATCCATAATGGTGATAAGATAGTTGAGCCATAAGAAATTTATTGGGAGGACATAAAGTGAAACGAAATTATGAGGCTTTATTTGGAGCTTTTTATGAAAACTATTTTTATTTTAAAAGTGAGGGAATGAGTGGTCCTGAAGCCCTTGCTTGCACATGTGAGGCATACTTCGGTATGGATAAAAGAGGTGAAATGGAAAAAGCAGTATTGTCTATTGCGGAAGGGAGAATTCATTTAACACATTCGAAAATTTTTGTTAAATCGAAACAAAAGATAATTGATGCATTAAATTCTCTAGATTTAAATAAGTTACAACATGAAATAGCTCCAGATGATTATCAGGACATATTAGAACGAAGAGATATGGTGCTTGATGGAATTGAAAGTATACCTGTAGATTATAGTCCGAATACAAGATATTACTACTTTGAAATAGAAAAGGAAGTTAAAAATTTCTTTGGGATTGTATTCAATGAGAAGAAAGATGCAATTGAGCTTGTTGAGGAAATAATGGAACGATTCGAGCGTGAATGTAGGAGTACATTAAGTGAAAAAATAGTTGTTAGAACAACACTTGCAGAACTACTTATCAGATATAGAATTAATGCTAAAGGCGAGTTTTTGAAAATAAAAAATGAATTAGAGCAATTCGATATGAATGATTTGGGGGAACAATTGTCGGAAAATGAAAAGTTGGATCTTTCTATGCGAATTAAGGAAGTCTTAACTAAACTTCAAAATTTATAGGATCAATTTGTTTTTTCAACGATCTGTATTTAGAATGATACAAACAACAACGCCACAATACGAGCTAAACGCTGTGTTGTGGTTTTTTATCCGCCTTTATTATCCAAACAATCCAATCATACAAGCGGCGACTGTTTAAAAGCCCCACCTAGTGCCGAATGAATCCATCATTCAACCAATAACACATATGATTGATACAAGAATTTAGATTGGGTTTACATCGTAATAGTAAGATTGTACAATACAACCAACAAACCAAACAATAAATAATTCAAACACTTGATTAACTTTCAAAGCTCTTTCCCACTTGAATCATGAGTAGGAATGAGCTTTTTTTGCATGCCCAAAATCTATAACGTCATCGATTATACGGGAGACTTGGTCACGGTTCAAAAATCAGGGGAAGAGATCTGGCAAGATGTATCAGGCGCGGGAAAAGCGTATGCCAAACCGTTCATGGATCTGAAAGGTGAAGACAATCGCACAATGCTGACCCTGACGGAACAAGAGAGTTACGACGCTGGGTTAAACGATGTTGGTGCTACGATGCGAGTCGTGGATACGGTAACGGCTGTAGCTGGTGGAGCATCCCTGGTCAAAAATGGTGCCAAAGTGCTCAAGGGTGGTGGCAGAAGTCTGGCCATGCAGATGGAGATGGAGCCAAGGGCGGTGTTCCGCATGGTAATGGAGATGGGCCAGATGGAACCTCAGGTGGTGCCATGAAGGATGGCAAGCTCAAGACCAATGCCGCATTAATGCCTTCATCCTTGCGGAACTGGGGGAACGAATCAACCAGGCTATGGGTAAAATGACCGCAGGCGCAGCAGCCAGTGTTCCATGGCGGGTTCAGCGGGTGAGGCTGAGCAACGGCCAGACCGTGCCTGTGATTGTGAAGAATGACAGTCACATGTTCTCGGATACAGGTGGAAATCGTGGGAAAGGCAATGATTCTGGAAGTTCGAAGGGATCGCCGAACACATCCCATGTGGATTCGAAGAAGACAGGGAAGCCACAAAATGTGGAGTCTGGTTCTTCATCAACTTCACCGAAGGTTGGGGCATCCAAACCCCAAAATACATGGGTTCCCAAAGATAGTCCATCCGAAAGCACCAAGCCGAAGACTAGAAATCACCATGAATACGATGATCCACATCTGAATCAACAGAGTATATCCAAACTAAGCAGCTGATGAAGGGATCATTACACCCAACCAATGGACCGGGAAATTGGAATGTAAGAGTGGGGATCTGGATCATCTAACACAACGTGAGTTACAAGAAATTAATAAGCTGCTCATCGCTGGGAAAAATGTGGATGCAGATCGGATTATGACATTGCGCAATCAGCTTTGAAGCTTGCAGAAGATTATTCTGATAAAGTTAAGGGAAGTAACGGATGGGAGCTCAGTAAGGAATATCCTGCATCAAGGCAGGACTCCGAGAGCTAATCGAGAAGTATGGGATTAACATCAATTCCTCGGCAAACGGAGTCTTTCTTCCTCAGAAAGCAATGTCGGATTGGCCAGGGCAAGTAACGCATTTCCCGTTTAACAACATAGATAAAAAAGGGAATCCTATGTTCAGGCATGGTCAGGAGTATATTGAATATATAGGAGAAAATTTTAAAAAAATAGACAAGTTACCTCTAAGTTCTCAAGTCAAGAAGGAGCGTATACTATCATTTCTAGAAGAAACAAGAGAAGGCCTGTTAACAGGTAAACTGGAGATTTTATATCAAGATTAATGGAATGAGGGGAATGTCGTTGAAAATATGGAAAATGACTAATGCAGTTGATACTAAAGAGCTCGATGTTGTCAAAGAAAGAGGTTTTATAGATAATATTGGTAGTGGCGTCTCTCTCATTAATCAATGGACAACACTAGAAATGAAGCATACTTATGGAGAAAATAATACTGATATTTACGAAATCACTAGTCAGCTAGCAGATATGGTTATCAACGCTCGGGCAATAGAAGTGTTAAAAGATTATCTAGAAAATAAGGTAGAACTTTTACCAGTAAAATATAATAACGAAAAACATTATGTAATGAATGTTATAAATATTCTGGATTGCATTGATAAAAACAGTTCTATTGCCGACAAGTACGGGGGATTTAAAAATTATGTTTTTATAGAAGAGGAAATTAACAACGAACATATATTCAAGACAATATCATACGATTATGAGCTAACGGAGCTCCCAATTATTTCGAGTCAAACGTTTGTTTCCGATGAGTTCAAACAACGCGTCGAAGAGGGAGGGTTACAGGGATTTCGCTTCCGCCTAGCTTGGTCAAGCGAACCCGAAGCATACGTAGAACGTAATCCACGGATTCGAGTAACGGATCGTCAGGATGCGGAGGCACATATCAGCACATTCTATGGACCTATTCAGCATATGATTCCAGCCGATTCGAACGATGCAGGCGACCCGGAAATTTATATAACTGAACCGACTGCTGCCGTACCATATCAAACGCTGGTTTCATTTGGGAACAGTTACTTCCGGGGGATGACGCCAGCTTCACTGGATACCGGATATGCGGAAATTGTAATGCATCTACCAGTGGATGCGCAGTTGAAGGAAAAGAACTGGGAGAATCGGCCGCTCGGCTGGGTCGTACCTATGATGAGACATTTTGTAAAAGAAATCATGCAGCGTGGATATTTTACAGGACAGTGGCTCGTCTTCCCTAACCAAAGTGAGGAAGATCTGGCGGACACATATCGTGAGATGTTTAGCGAGACAGGAGTACCTGCGCATACAAAAATCCTACCGTATAACGACAGTATTACCTACTGCGGAGTCATGATTGTCCCGCCGCTGCCGCAATGCGCAGAAGCGTTAACCATGCCTTACCGGGATGCGGGTAAGGAGATGGAGGGGGAATGGCCGATCTATTTCCATACGTTGCTGCCTTTGTACCGGGAGGAGGTCATACACTTTTTTGAAAAGGGACGGGATTCGCTGATCAGCAAGCTGATGGCCCATGGCGTTGAGGCGGTGTATCAATGGGATCGGCAAAATAGTTGTCTGTAGATAATTGAAATACTTGAAGATATAGAATATGAAACTTTTAAATAAAACAGATTGATCTCGGTCAAAGGGATCAATCTGTTTTTTGTTGAAAACTTTGGTGATAAGAACATATTTGAAAAATAGAAGTGCGTATATACACATCCAATTTGAGACTTTCTGCATATTCAAAATATTCCATAAAATTCCGATTCATTTAAATAACAGATTTAGATTTAAATGAAAGGGAGGGAACAGCAAGCTTCATTCGGAATTTGATATTACATAGTGTAGTTGAGGAGTGAAAGGAATTTTGCATTACACAGAGCAAGAGACTTGTCCGGAATGTGCAAACAAGATGAAAGTGAATCCGGGGTACAGCACATGGTGTGAGAAGTGTAATTGGAATGTTTATGAGGATGAAAGAGGACAAGGAAAAGATGAAGGGTTAAACGGGATGAACAGGAATGCTGATGAACGATCATCAGACCGATTGTTAGAGGAGTTTAAGTATAATATCAATCGGGTTCTTCCCTTCACGAAACAGAGGTTTTACACCTATTTGGTTGCTCTAACCGTGCATCTGTCAACGTTATCCATTTTGGGCGTAGCCATCTTTTTCTTTTCAACTAATTCAACATGGCTGGGTATATTTGGTATTGCATTGCTTTTCCTCTGGATCACAATTATATTGCCATACCGGAAGCGGCTTCCAGGCAGGGTGATCTCTAGAGACGATTATCCAGAACTGTATGGAATGATTGACGAGATTGGGGAGCGCTTGAATGTTCCACCTGTGGATATGGTCATCATTAGTGAAGAATATAACGCATACAACCTGCATCTCAAAAGAAAAAAGAGAGCACTTGTCCTGGGCATTCCTTTTTTTGCAGCCCTAACGTTACAGGAGAAGATAGCCGCCATCAGTCACCATATGAGTCAATTTGCACATCCGAACATTTCCAACAGTTCATTGGTCGAGAGAGCCATGCATGTACTGAATTCTTGGATTGACACCGTTGATCCACAAGGTAGCGGCCTGTTATATTGGGTGGTGTTTCCACTTATAATACTACGCTTATTGTTATTTGCTGTTATAGGCGGTATCTATGTATTATTAATCAAAAGCATGCGGAATGAGATGCAGCGAGTATTCTACATCGCAGATAATGAAGCATCGGAGACAGCTGGCAGTGAAGCAGTATTATCTCTATTATTGAAGGCCGAGATGGAAGGTCTTTTTGCACAAACGGCTGAACAGGTTGCGGAATATCAATATAACAAAGAGCTGTATGAGGAGTTTAGAAAACGGATTTCTGCCGTTCCAACTCAGGAAATTCTTCGTATTCAGCGGATACAGGAAATGAATGATACTCAGAACCGTAGTTACCATCCTCCAATGAAAAATCGCATCGAATTGATACGTGAGCACTGGGCGATGATTCCTGCATATCGGCCGGATGCTGCTAAAGAACGAAGAATCAATGAGGAGTTTCGACAGCTGGAACAGCGTTCCCAGAAAATTCTTCTTAACGATCTAAGGGATGCAAGTTAACCCTCTGTATTCTCAATTGCATATAGTATAGAAAACAGGACAGCACCAACCAATAATTGGTATGATGCGCCCTAGTTTTAAAGTGATTTATTGCGTTTAGAATTTAACGGTCGCCACGCTGAAAGTGTCTTCGTGGGTGGGTGATCTTGCCGATTTTATCGGTGTCATTCTCTTTGGGAACCAAACGCTCGTCAGTACGACCTTCGTGATGATTGTCAAAAGCGAATTCCGTCAGTTCCCACTCGGTCTTGCCGAGAACGGGATCGGCCGGGAAGTGTTGTCCGCGATGCAGATGTTCTTCTTGTCCTGCTTCATTGGTGTATATTCCGTCCACTTCCACCTTTTCATGCGAAAGGGGCAGCATTTCTTTTTCTTTCTGATCCATAAAACAACGCCTCCTTAGATCCCAGTATTTTAACTGTATGGGTTGTCCGTGATAATATCCCCCGAATAGTTCAGTGTTATGCTGGATATATTAATTCCGTATAGAAATGCCATATGTATAATATATGATTCGGAATTAAACTTTTTGGGCTTAAAAACCGTTATAAATATTAGGTAAAATTGTCAAGTCGAAAGATACTTCCGAATATGCTACAATAAGATTATGATTCAAACTGGATCATATCGGGTATTTATAGTGTCAGGTACTTGCTTCAGCAAGGGTTCCCGACCTAAAGCTTGCTTTGAGCCGCGCACACAACTTCATGGATGGCATTTAAGACTTATTCGGCATTCTCTAAACGGAGCATTCACTTTCAACGTTTTGGGAGGGAATTACAATGGCAACGAAAGGTCACAATGAGGTCAAAGAAAGTTTGAGGGAAATGACTCGGATTTTCCGTCCTAAAGATCCAAAAAAATTCGTGAAGGAGTACGTGAGAAAATACCGGATTACGGGTGGATACGAGGAAGAATTGACTTCTGTGGTTGAGCATGAGCTTGTCAAGATGGATTCTTCCGTGTCCTGAAACACACACAACTCTGATTATACTGTTCCGATATGAATAGAACCGTCTCCCGGGCGTTAAGCTCCGGCAGACGGTTTTTTTTGCTTGGAAAATGATATGTACAATATTTCAAAGGAGCCACTCGTTTACCTAAAAGCAAACCGAATAAGCTGTAGAGCTTCACTCCATTTTTGGGGGCTTTGTTCCATGCCTGCTGCATATACATGGAAGTACACACACATATGGCAGGAAGGATGAATGCATGTGGACCCCATTTTGAAAACGAAAGAAGAGATTGGCTACATGCGGGAAGCGGGACGAATCCTGCGAAGCTGTCACGATCTTATTGAAAAGTGGCTCGCCCCTGGTGTAACGACGGGAGACATTGATGAGCGGGTAGAGGCTTTTTTGGCTAAGAACGGGGCCACACCTGAGCAAAAGGGATACAGGGGCTATCCTTATGCGACATGCGCTTCAGTTAATGAAGTGGTTTGCCACGGCTTCCCGAATGATCGGAAACTGGTCGAAGGGGATGTGGTGACCATTGATATGGTGGTGAACAAAGATGGCTGGCTTGCCGATTCTGCCTGGACGTATGGGATCGGTGAACAACGCAGGTCTATTCGCAAGCTGATGAATCGTACAGAAAAGGCCCTGCATAAGGCGATTGCACAGGCCGTGCCAGGAAATACGCTGGGGGATATCGGAAACGCGATTGAACGGACAGCAAGGCTGTATCGTTATGGGATTGTGAAGCCTCTTATTGGTCATGGGATCGGTCAATATATCCATGAACCACCTAATGTCCTCCCTTACGGGAAACGTAGAACAGGCATGATGCTGACAGAGGGCATGGTCATCACGATCGAGCCCATATTTACAAAGGGAAGCTCTGGAGCGGTTGTATGGGATGAAGACGGATGGACTGTGAGAACAGTGGATGGAAGCTGGGGCGTCCAGTATGAGCATACGGTAGCCATCACAAGTGATGGTCCTCTTATACTGACAGACGGGACTTGAAAGGTTTATCTATAGCAGGATGGTAAGGATGCTCATTATGGAATGCGGGGTGTACAATAGCTTGGGCTCCATGCCGTTTTGGTTTTAAAAGGAAGCGGTATGGAGCTTTACTGAGCTTCCAGGAGTTGTAAGAGAGGCAACCGTAACCGTGAGTTTCCTTTTTGCATAATACTGCATGTTTTCAATGTGAGAAAAATCGCTAAAAAAATCAATTTCATCACCGAAATTTGGCAAAAATTTTCAAAAGTAGAGAGTAATATTTTTAACTGAAATCGGTTACAAATCAAGTTGTGGTGCGGTTTTTTACATATAGTGAACAATTTGTGAACATGTGTCCAAAGATTGACAAAATCATACCCTCAACTTATATTTAATAAGTGATTGAACCATATAGAATGAATTGGAAGAATGCGCAGACATGCCCTTAGCAGGAAATGACGGGAGTGGTGGAAGCGTTATTTTTGTAAGCGTTCTGTATGTCGGACAGGATTACGTGCATCGTGCTGAAATGAACTGAGTTGAGTTTATTCCGTGCGACAACGGCAATCTACGAAAATGTAAGAAAAGTGGGGTAGATCAATGATGAAACAGTGGCAGGTTGCAAAGCGAATTCTCCCCTTGCTGGCGGTGCTCTCTTTGCTGCTATCCGCATGCGGGCGGGAAGACTTGTCAGTAATGAAACCTCAGGGTCCTGTGGCGCAAGGCCAATATGATCTGATGAAGCTGTCCATTACGATTATGATCGTGGTGCTCATCATTGTATTTGCTATTGCTGCGTATGTGTTGATCCGGTTTCGCAGACGAGCCGGGCAGAATGAAATGCCCGAACAGGTTGAAGGCAATTTTAAGCTGGAAGTAATATGGACAGCCATTCCGTTGTTACTCGTCATTGTCCTGGCAGTACCGACGGTAAAAACAATTTTTGCCCAAGGCGAAGATCTGTCCAATGACAAAAATGCAATTCAGGTCAAAGTCACCTCGCATCAGTACTGGTGGGAATTCACTTATCCTCAATATGATGTAACCACCGCTCAAGATCTCATCATCCCGACCGGAAAGAAAATCGCATTCGAATTGAAAACCGCTGACGTGCTTCACTCCTTCTGGGTGCCGTCACTTGCGGGTAAAATGGACACAAACCCGGATGGAACGCTTAACAAGTTCAGCTTCTCGGCACCTAATGAAGGCGTTTACCGAGGTAAATGCGCTGAATTATGCGGCAGATCGCATGCCTTTATGGAATTCAAGGTAAAAGCGGTCAGTCAGGAGTCCTTCGACAAATGGGTCAATGAAATGAAAGCTCCGGCAGTACTTCCGGAAGATACCCAATTGGCTGAGAAGTTCAAAACGAACTGCCTTTCTTGCCATGCAGTTGGGGATCAGGGCGGGCCAGTTGCACCTAACCTTACAGGTATTGGAGGGAAGCAATCCGTGGCAGGCATTTTGCTGAATCAGGGCGAAGGCCAGGAAGACGGTAATCCGGTGCTCGACAACATGAAAGAATGGCTCCATGATCCACAATCCGTGAAGCCGGGCAATACGATGCCGAATCCCAAAGACCTTGGACTCACAGATGAAGAAATCGACGGAATTGCCGAATATCTGGCCAATTACAAATTGGACTATGAATAGAACAGCAAGGACGAAGAAGGGGGTACACAACCTTGGCTCATGCTCACAGCGTCAAGCGGTATAGGGGCTTGATGGATTGGATTACCACCGTCGATCACAAAAAAATCGCTGTGCTTTACTTAATTGCGGGTGGATTTTTCTTTGGAATCGGCGGCATTGAAGCCATTTTGATTCGGATTCAGCTCATGAAACCGATGAATGATTTTGTGTCGGCACAGGTCTTCAACGAATTGATTACAATGCACGGAACAACGATGATTTTCCTTGGTGTCATGCCTATTATTTTTGCCGTTATGAATGCAGTTGTGCCTTTGCAGATTGGGGCGCGGGACGTAGCTTTCCCTTTTGTTAACGCGCTGGGCTTCTGGACGTTCCTGTTTGGAGGACTGCTCTTGAACCTCAGCTGGTTGATGGGAGGAGCACCGGATGCCGGCTGGACTTCGTATACGCCACTCTCTGGCAGCGAGTACAGTGGGACGCACGGTGTGGATTTCTATACGATAGGTCTCCAGATCGCCGGTCTGGGCACACTCATCGGGGGCATTAACTTTCTCGCGACCATCATTACGATGCGTGCGCCGGGAATGTCTTATATGCGGATGCCGATGTTTACCTGGACCACATTCATTACATCAGCCATCATCCTTTTTGCATTCCCTGCCATTACGGTAGGACTTGTATTATTAACGTTTGACCGTATACTGGGAGCCAACTTCTTCGATGTTGCAGGTGGCGGTAACCCGGTACTCTGGCAGCATATCTTCTGGATCTTCGGGCACCCGGAAGTATACATTCTCATATTGCCGGCATTTGGTATTATCTCTGAGGTTATTCCAACCTTTGCACGTAAAAGATTGTTCGGTTACAGCTCCATGGTGTTTGCAACGATCCTGATTGCCTTCTTGGGATTCATGGTATGGGCGCATCACATGTTTACGACAGGTTTGGGAACCGTCGCGAATGCATTGTTCTCGATCTCTACCATGCTGATTGCTGTACCAACAGGGATCAAAATATTTAACTGGCTCTTTACGATGTGGGGTGGACAGATCCGTTTTACGGCAGCAAATCTGTTTGCTGTAGGATTCGTTCCAACCTTCGTTATGGGTGGGGTTACCGGTGTCATGCTGGCCTCTGCACCTGCGGATTTCCAGTTCCATGATACGTACTTTGTTGTCGCTCACTTCCATTACGTTATCGTTGGTGGATTGGTGCTAGGTTTGTTCTCAGGGTTACATTACTGGTGGCCGAAGATGTTCGGTCGCGTCCTGAGCGAAACGCTCGGGAAGTGGACGTTCTGGACGTTCATGATCGGTTTCCAACTAACGTTCTTTGTACAGCATTTCCTTGGTTTGATGGGGATGCAGCGTCGGATCGTTACATACTTGCCGAATCAGGATTTTGACCTGCTTAACCTGGTCAGCTCCGTTGGTGCATTCCTGATGGGTGTCGGGGTTATCATGTTCCTCGTGAACATCGTAATTACAACGAGAAAACCAGCAGATGCACCGAATGATCCGTGGGAAGATGGCCGTACGTTGGAATGGTCGATTCCGTCTCCACCACCGGAATACAACTTTAAGCAGACGCCTCTGGTACGTGGAATTGATGCGTATTGGAAGGAAAAGATGGCAGGACATACGGAGATGACACCGGCCGAACCTGTAGGTTCGATCCATATGCCGTCAGCGACTCCACTGCCGTTTGTTATGTCTGTTGGTATATTCATTGCCGGACTTGGTCTCATGTTCAGCAAGGATGATTTTGGCAATGCGTTTATGAACGGATTGTTCAACCATTATATTGTGGTCATTATTGGCCTTCTGATTACATTTGGTGCAATGGCGCTGCGGTCACTCTACGATGATCATGGCTGGCATATCGAACCGGAGGATCAGGATGAGAAGGGGGTTAGAACATGACAACTTCACATGCCGAACCGGTAAACGGCAAGCTGCCGCATGAGCCGGAAAAGGCGACGCTGGAAGGGCGCAACAAGCTTGTTGGCTTCTGGTTGTTCCTTGGCGGCGAGACCGTATTGTTCGGAACCCTCTTCGCGACCTTTTTGGCCCTCCGTGGCCAGACGAATGAAGGTCCCACGGCGAATGAATTGTTCCATCTGCCGCTCGTGGCAGCAGCGACCTTTATTCTCCTCGTCAGCAGTTTGACAAGCGTATTTGCCATCCAGGCTATGCATAAGGGGAAGCGCAATGCTCTTGCTCTCTGGCTTGGCATTACCGTTGTACTGGGTCTCGGATTCCTCGGTCTGGAAATTTACGAGTTCTATGAATATGTGAAACATAAAGAGTTCGGCATGACGACAAGTGCATTCAGTTCAGCGTTCTATACGCTGGTTGGGTTCCACGGAGCTCACGTTGCATTCGGTATTATGTGGATCGGGCTCATTATCGGGCAGCTGTTCAGAAAAGGATTAACGGTCGTAACTGCACCTAAAGTGTACGTCTCCGCAATGTACTGGCACTTTATTGACGTGGTCTGGGTGTTTATCTTTACGGTCGTGTACCTGCTCGGAAAGGTGGGGTAACACATGTCGGTACAGGATAAGAGTGACCAGCAGCCTGTGAAGCATCGTCACCGGGCGGAAGGGCCACAGAAACACGTCGTTGTTTTTATTTTCTCGATCGTCCTGACGTTAATTGCGTTCGCGGCTGCTGCCGCGGGAGGAGTTAATACGACCTTTACCATTATTATTTTGGTGGTTATGGCGATCCTTCAGGTGTTTGTACAGCTTGGTTACTGGATGCACTTGAAGGATAAAGGGCATTTGATGCCGATCCTGTTCATGTGCTTCGGATTTTTCGTAGCTTTTACGTGCATCATTATGGCACTCTATTGGGTTTGGTGGTAAAAGAGATGGCGGCGGCGCAGTGTCGCCGTCTTTTCCCCTTTTAGGCGAACCAATCCGTCAATGGATTCAGGCAACAACCAAATCAGGTCACGGGGAGGTTTCCCGTATGCTCGGGTTGCAATATTTTAGTTTCAACGATTTATGGAGTCCACTTATTCTGGCATTGTTTCTGCTTATTGCTGCAGCTTATCTGGTGCTCGTAGGTCCGTTCATTGAGCGGATCAAGGGGGCAGAACCAGCAACAGCTACGCAAAAAATCATGTTTCTCACGGGGCTTACCGTGCTGTATCTGGCTCAAGCGGGTCCATTCAATCTGTTGGGTCATGTGATGTTCAGCTTCCATATGGTGAGTATGGCTCTGTCCTATCTTGTAGCGCCACCGCTGCTGATGAAGGGATTGCCCCTCTGGGTGTGGCGCGGAATCATTCGATGGCTGCCGACACGTCAATTCTCTTTTTTGGCCCATCCAATTGTAGCGGCTGTACTGTTTAACGGACTGTTCTCGTTATATCATCTACCCGTTGTACATGATTACGTGATGTTAAACTTTACGGTTCACCGGTTGTATTATCTTGTACTTTTCATTACTTCCATGCTGATGTGGTGGACGCTGCTCAATCCGTTGCCGGAAGGGAGACAAGCGTCGGGGCTGTCCAAGATTGGATTTATTTTTCTGAATATGGTGCTGCTGACACCAGCTTGTGGACTGATTATTTTTGCTTCCGAGCCCTTGTATGCGACCTACAGCAACCCTGCCGTGTGGGCTGAGGCGATGCGGTATTGTGTATCCGGGGATTCCACGGCATTGCTGCGATCATTCGGTGGGCCGGCGTTCTTCAACTTCCTGTCCTCTGCCAAGGAGGATCAGCAGGTGGGCGGTATTTTGATGAAATTCATACAGGAAGGCATCTTTGTCTCCATGCTGGCGTATGTCTTTTTCCAATGGTACCGCAAGGAAAAACGGGAAGATGATGATGATCCGTATCCTGTAGAGAATTCGGGAGGACCACTTAATCCAGCAGCGAAATAACACAAGTATTGTTTGGACAAGAGGGGGAAACACACGATGGATATGAATTTTTGGCTACCCACGATCAGTACTTCTTTCATTGTGATTAGCGCGGTGCTGGTTGGAATTGGCTGGGTGCTAATTATCCGTGGCAAACGGGAAGCCCACCAGACTGCCATGGTTGCAGGGGCCGTTGCTGCGCTGCTGTTCTTTGTCATTTATATGTCTCGTACCATCTTTGTCGGGAATACAGCTTGGGGCGGGGACCCCGAGATGGAGATCTTTTATCGAATATTTTTGATCTTTCATATTATCCTTGCCACGGTGGCAGCGGTGTTTGGTATTTCCACTTTGGTGCTGGGGTTCAAAAAGAAATTCAAGACACATCGCCGCTGGGGGCGATTCACATCCATGATCTGGTTTGGCAGTGCTATCACAGGTGTCATTGTATACGTTCTGTTGTACCTGCTGTATCCTGGTGGTCACACACACCCGGTATGGGAGGTCATCCTAGGTGTTTAATAGTTCATGTGATGAATAGAATTCTTTGAAAATATGAAAATGGATGAATCTATCTGTTGATTGGTCCAAGCTTCCTCTCGCATTCATTCATAGAATGAGATCGAGAGGGGGAAATAAATAAAAAAACAGTCCATGTAAGTCAAACGTATCCACGTCTCACGGTGTATTCCTTGATCTGATCCGTGGCAATGATGTGGAATCCCTCATCTCCACCAATCAGCGGCTGTCTCTGGAAGAGATTCGTGCCATTCGTAGGAATCGTACTCTGCCAAGTGGTTATGAGCTGATTTAAAGAATTAAACCTCTTCTGTATTCAGGTGCCGGGTAACAGGAAAGAGCTGTTCCGAATTGTGTTCGCACAATATCGGATACAGCTCTTTTTTGGGTTTGTGGAGTTTGAGGAGTCATCTTAATCTCCACCACCACCACCGCCACTGTCCCCACCACCGCTATCTCCCCCACTGTCGTTGCTGCTTCCGCTATCGCTGCTGTGATGGTGATAAGATCCCGAAAAAGAATCACTGTCATGATGCTTGTGATCGTGAGTGTGTTTGGAATGATGAGAATAGGAGTCATCATTGGTGGTAATGACCGGGTATGCCGGAGAAGAGTCGGTGTAGCCGCTGCTACGCCGCACACGATGTCTGCCTTTTTTGGCAGAATGTCGTTTGGGTTCGTCGCGAACAATGAGCCAGATGACCACAATCAGAAAAAGGAACACAAACCCGATTTCGACCAGCGAATCCATAAGTGAATCAATCCTTTCTATGTTTCTATTTAAGTTGAACAAACGAAATTACAATGGATCATTGTACGTTCAGAATCAAGTTTTATTGTATCGTAACTCTAACCTGAATCCTATCCAATCTTCCTGATTCAGGAAAATAAGGGGTTGACGGGAATGAGGACGGTCTGTATACTGTGTATATTGATATATACAGTAGGCACAGTGATCAAAGTGTTCCAATGAATGATGGAAAGGCAGGCAAAGATATGAGCGCATGGAAGCAGGCGTGGTGGTTGACCCGCAGCGAGATGAACAAGGATAAGCTCCAATGGCTGTGGACTGCAATTTTTATGATATACACGGGCAGCATGAGCGGTGTGTTGTTTTTAGGACAACAGAAGACAGATTTCATTAATCCTGTTGTAGATACTTTCTTTTTGATCATGGTGCCATTTCAGGGATTTGTGTTCAGCAGGCGTTCCTTCCGTTACATACATGAGGATTCCTATACACAGATGTTGGCCTACTATCGCAGACTTCCCATTCCAAACGAAACGGTGATGTGGTCGAGACTTCAGCAGTCTCTGATGGCGTTTACGTATAATGGTATCTTTTTCTATGGATCACTGTATGTGGTTGGTTTGCACGAGGAAGGATTCCGGTGGGATCAGTACCTGGCCTTTGGCCTAACTTGTACAGGTTACGGACTTCTCATGACAGGCTTATATATTTACGGAGAGTTTCTGTATAGTGGTAAAAAATATTTGCTTCTCAGTTCGCTGTTCTTGCCGCTTACGATTATCATATCCTTGCTGATCCGATTGTCCGGCAGTTACGGATTTTCGATTGTAATCGATATGAGTAAAACATGGGGGCTGCTTTCCCCGATGATGTGGATTGCTTTGGTGGCTGGCCTAGCGGGATTATGGCTTTCCAGTCGATTGACGCTGAAGAAACTGTCCACTCGGGATTTGAGTTAACGGTATGAGCGATGAACATAAAAATGAATACAGGATGAAACCGGCACGGACAGGTAACAGACTGGAGTGTACCGGAGGGCGAGGTGCAGGATGTGAAAATACCCATTCAAATTAATGAAAATAGCGCTGAACCTTTATACCACCAAATTGAAAATCAGTTAAGATCGTTAATTGTTACGGGTCAGTTGGGGGAGGGAACACATTTGCCATCCATTCGTGAGTTCGCCGGAGCACTGAATTGCAGTGTTATTACGGTTAGGCGGGTCTATCAGGATCTGGAGAATGAAGGGCTGCTTCGTACGAAGCAGGGGACAGGTACATTTGTGGCCCAGGTAGAAGCCGGCGACAGAGAAAATTATAGATTGAAGGCTGCGCAGGATGCCATGCAGGCAGCGGTGCAGTCTGGAAAATCGGTAGGATGTACGGAAGAAGAAATGGAGACTCTGTTCCGGGAAGTCCTGAAGGCTGTTTACTCGAAGTGAGGGAGTGAATCATACATGGAACCTATAGCAGTTCAGTTGAACGGCGTATCCAAAATGCGAAAACGCAGAGTCATTGGCCCGATTGATCTGACCATCCCGGAAGGGTATGTAGTTGCTATCCTGGGTCATAACGGATCAGGTAAAAGCACACTTCTCAACATGCTGCAACAAGTGGTACTGCCTGATGCAGGGCAGATTATATGGTTTGGGAAGGAACATGAGGGGCCTCTTCCCATTGAGTTGAGACAACAGATCGGTTTTGTGGCTGACAACGCTGGGCTCGAGGAAAACCGGATTACTGCACAGGAAGCAGCTAATTTTCGGGCCTACTGGTACCCGCGTTGGGATATGAAGTTGTTCGACCAACTGATTCACGATATGGAAGTACCTGTTGATGTGAAGCTGAACAAGATGTCCAAGGGAGAACGGCGGAAATTCGAGATCGCTGCCGCAATCGCAGCTCGCCCAAGACTCTTGCTTTTGGATGAGCCTTCATCCGGACTGGACCCCTTTGCCTGGAAAGTGATGGTCGAGCAGTTCCGTACCTTCATGGCTGAGGGAGACACCACGATTCTGATTGCCACGCATATTGCGGATGAAGTTAAAAGGCTGGCGGATTACATCGTATTGATGCACCGTGGTCAGTCGCTGGGGATGGCCGAGAAAGATATGGTGCTCGATCAGTGGAAAGAAGTCTGGTATGAAGGAGACCTGCGACCAGAGAGTATCCCCGGTGTTGTGGAATCTTCTTTCGAAGAGAGGGGTCTGGTTCGCGTCATTACAACCCGGATCAGCGAAGCGCAGGAAAGGCTGGAGCTGGCAAATAACCGGGTATTGAAAATCCGCAACTTGGAATTGGATGAAGTCCTGGCATTCTGGATTGCCGGGTATGCACCCGTACAGTGGAAATAACCGAAGGGAGACGATAAATGATGAACCGGTTGGAATTGAAGCAGGTAGTCAAGCAATATGCAGACAAAACGGCAGTTAATGGTGTGACGCTTAATGTACAAGAAGGGGAGATTTACGGTCTGCTCGGAGCCAACGGTGCTGGTAAAACAACAACGATGCGTATGGTGCTCGGATTGATCCATCCGGACGGAGGGAATATCCTGTACAACGGCAAGCCCTACAACACGGAGTTGCAGCAAATTATGGGCTATCTTCCGGAAGAGCGCGGTTTGTATCCGAAGGTAAAGGTCAGTGAACAGATCAACTATCTGGCCCGTCTGCGCGGTATGAATGGAAAGGATGCGGATCAGAGCCTGAAGTATTGGTTGGACCGATTCGAAGTGCCCGAGTATTACGACAAAAAGATTGAGGAACTATCCAAAGGGAATCAGCAAAAGATGGGCTTTATTGCCGCAGTGGTCCACAGACCGCAAATTCTCATTCTGGATGAAGCCTTTAGCGGACTTGATCCGGTCAACGTGGAATTGCTGAAATCTACGGTGAAGGAGTTGCGTGACGAAGGCACAGCCATTCTGTTCTCGACACACCGTATGGAGCACGTTGAAGAATTATGTCGTCAGATAACCATTCTGCATCGTTCCAATACCGTTGTGCAGGGAGAGATCAAGGAGATCAAGAGCCGTTATCCACGTGAGCATGTATTCCTGAGCACCACGGGTAATGTGGGCGGTCTGGAACAGCTGCCAGGTGTGAAAAAGGTAGAGCAAAATGAGCGTGGATACCTGATCCATATTGGTCAGATGGAAGCAGCTCAGGAAATTTTGAGAGCAGCCATGGCTCAGACGACCGTTGAACATTTTGAAATTAAGGAACCAACGCTTAACCAAATCTTTATTCGTGAGGTAGGTGAGTCGAATGAATAAAATGGGGACGATTATCGGATTTACGTTCAAAAACAAAGTGAAAACGAAGTCATTCATGGTGACGACTATTGTACTTGCACTTTTAATTACGATTGGACTCAATATTCCATATTTCATTACGTTATTTAATGGGGGTTCCATCGGTGGAGGCTCGAGCACGAATCCGGTGAATATCGGCCTGCTGAGTACGGGACAAACGGAGGTAGCCGAGAAGCTGGAGACCTACTCCTCTGCACAAGGCAACCAGACGTATCGTTTTGTTAACGACGTGAGTAAAGATGAAGCGGCCCTCAAAGCCGATGTGGAGTCGGAGCTTTTGGATGGGTACCTGAAGTTTGAACCTGTTGCAGGGCAAGATTTCCCACAACCTGTCTTGTACGCAAACGAAGATATTTCCCCGCAGGTTGTAGCACCTATTGAAGCTGCGCTGCAAATTGTGAAGCTGGATGTGGTGGTGAAGGATACACTCACGGCGGAGCAAAAACAGCTCATCAGCACGCCGGTAAAACTGACAGAGCAAAGCCTGGATTCTAGCCAAAGCGGAGCTGCTGCGGAGTCGGAAGGTACCATGAGTGGCATCAACTACATTGTGGTATACCTGCTCATTATCCTGTTGTTCACATCAACGATGATGACAGGGAATATGATTGCTTCCGAGATTACAGCCGAGAAGAGTTCGCGTATTATGGAGATTTTGATTACGAGTGTTTCTCCGCTCAGTCAGATGTTTGGTAAAATTATAGGTATTTTCATGGTAGGTTTGCTGCAAATCGGTATCTTCGGTGCAGTAGTTGCCGGCAATATGCTGTTACCGCATAACCGCGATGTACTGAGTGATTTTAACATGAATCTAAGTGATGTGAACGTCGCAGTCATTGTATATGGACTCATCTTCTACATTCTGGGTTACTTCCTGTATGCGGTGATGTTCGCGGCCATTGGTTCGATGGTAAGTCGGACAGAAGAACTGGGTCAGGCCGTATTGCCGATTACGATGTTGTCTCTAGTTTCCTTCTATATTGCGATCTTCAGTATTGCTACACCGAACATCCTGTTGTTGAAGGTAGCAAGCTTCATTCCGTTCACATCGCCAACGGCAATTCTGGTTCGGATCGGGGCAGGCGTTGCGCCAACCTGGCAGATCTGGACGTCCCTGGCCATTCTCGTGGTATCCATTATGATCTTCGGCTGGCTCGCAGCGAAAATCTATCGTACAGGTGTGCTGATGTATGGTAAACGCCCAACGTTTAAGGAATTGTTCAAAGCGATGAAGGCGTATAAAATCTGATCAGCGAATTAGAATCGTCGGTGTTAACTTTAAATTAAAATGTCGGTAACTTGATGGTGTTATGTCGGTAACTTTATTTTAAAATGTCGTTTTCCCTTGATAAATCAAGGTTTTTCATCGAAGTAATTATGAAACTAGAAACGAATTGGCTTTACAGTATTATGTCGTTTTTATAAAATTTTAGATTTAATAATAAAGGGACTGCTGGAGGTAGTCCCTTTTCCATAAAGAAAGAACAAAACAAAGCTAATCCCACCACTATATTTTGGGAGTAGCTTTTAAGTTACTTCCCTCTTTGAATAGGACTAACAGGTAAGGATCCAATATGAATGATTTTGATTTGTTATATGAACTACTAAAAGAAGAGAAGAAGGAGACGGCATCAAGAAATATCAATTTGCTGAAAGGGAGAAGATGGTCGGGCTGCTTCTAGTGGAACTTTTGTTGCTGCAGAATTTTAAAAGAAACGGTCGTTTGGACTTTTTTGGAATCCATTCTGGTTTTAGAACAGAATAGTGGTTGTAGAGAAAGACACACATGACAACCACGGTCGCAACTATCGACTCTCATAGGCATATTATTCGCGGGACAAGAACATAGTCTGATTGCCGAATTGAAAAAGCATATTGCCATTCCGATTAGAAAGGTGAAGTTAAAAAAGAAACCGACCTCATTCCGATTCCAGTAGAATTTAAGGTCGGTTCGTTTGTTTTAGTGAAGGGGAACACTACCAGTAAAGAGTAAGATAACTCAATATTTCATGGAAACATTTCAATAAATTCTTTACTATATAAGTTGAACCAAAGATATTTACACTGGACACTACGATGAAAGAACAACCTTCTTTATAATGGTGAAAATTTTAGGATAGCGTATGCTTCCGATGCAGCTTTCTTTCAGAAAGCTTTTAGGCGAACACTTCGTTTCAGGTTTTTTCTGTCCTCTCCGTTTCGTGTAAATGTTTAGTTCATCTTTTATAGAGTCTTTTTTGCAACTCTCGTAGAGGCATGTAAGGAAGAGAACGTTAAAAAAGCCGTTGCATTAGATGCAACGGCTTTTGATGTGAAGAGAGTTAATACGAGATTACTTCGCTTGTGCTGGCGATTGCCTTATAGCATGCAGGCGTCAGATCCACCGGCGCTTCCGACAGCTACGGCACGGGTATCGCGCACACGAACATTACCGCTGAGCACACCGGAGTCACTGCTTAATTTGAAGGAAGGATAATTTTCTTCTGTATCGAGCTTCATGTGTTGTTCCAGGTTCAATTGCTGTTTCGGATCAACATAGAACGGAACCAGATTGGTTTCTATTTGAGCGTCAAGAGCCGCGAGTTCACCAACAATGATAATCGCAATAACTCCGTTACATCCGCAACCTTCCAAGTCATAGATCACTTTGAAATATCCGGGTTGGTCATTCAGGCTTTCCGTCAATCGTTTTGCAGCCAGATCAGTAATTTGAATATACATATAGGTACACTCCTTTATATGTGGTCATGATTGTAAGTGGTAAAAGAATTCATTCAGCTTCTATAGACCTAACTTTCAATTATGCTCTTGATATTTTTAATTGTTGCAAAGTGCATTGCTTCATGGTAAACCAGAAAACCTAGTAATTGTTCTACATTCGTAAAGATAAGTCCTGTAGAAGACTTGTAGTGAGGATTGATCTCTTCTTTCAATTTGCTTGAAAGGATCGATCGAACTCTTTCAATTTGTTCAGTTAACAAGTCAATGATCTGAGACAACGTTGGAGGCTCTATATCCCAATCAGATGGTTTAGTTCCTGGATCAAACAAATTACTAAAATTAGAAGGATATTTGGTTTTTTCCCCAGTAAGTTGGAAAGCGAACTTCTCATGTACAACATACATGTGGCCTAGATTCCATTTTATATTGTTCCTCAAACCGGTTGGAATAATCTCCGAAGCAGAGTCACTTATATTCCTTACATAATCAACTGCCTGCCGGCGAACAAACTCCAACTGATCTACGATAAAATTGCTCATGATAATGACCTCCCATAAAGTCGCTAATGAATTCGTTAGAAAAAATCCTTGTCTTTAGTTGAAGGAATTAACCCAGTCCCCGCTCCGATTTCTCCATCAACAGTCTTCAGCACATACGAACGAGACGAATTAGGCCCCGACTATTTCAGCTGTCTCCTGCCATACGAGTGTTCAGGATCACTGTCTCACAGTGTTCAGGGAGAGAAAATTATTCATTAAATCCCTCACTTTCTGTACTGATTGTATTATTATAAACCGATCGGTTTGTAAATACAAGTGTACATCCCTACTAAAGTGCCAACTTCGAATCGATTCTGACATGCATAATTTATCCAATAGCCATCAATCTTATGCGTAGTGACTCTTTTGTTCATTATCACTGATCGAGAGGGGCTAGAATCATCTCCGGCTGCAGCAATCGAAGCCCAAGTCGAAGTCGCATCTTATCCTATCTGCTAACTTGTATAGTTCCAGAAACAACATGAAATCGACAGTCCCCACAACGATGACCTCTCGTCTATCACCAGTTATGAAGCGCGGAGCGAACTTCCTCTGCGTGATTCGAGGTTGTTTCCACGCAGCCTTTGCGGTTCAGACACTTATTCAATTCAGCTGGAAAGCCCGTTTAATCTTACAAGTTGGAATTCAGTGACATGATCTACCGTCAAGTGAACAATTAAGTCCCGTTTCGTGCTTGCAGCACTCTATGAGGATTATAGCAAGCACAATCGGTCCGAATTCACAGAATAACTGTTCGAAAGTCCTTGGCCAGAACTGTTTAATTGTTCTCTTATTCGCCTGGTAATGTTGTACGTTAGTTTTGGACCGAGATTCAAGTGAAACTGTTCCGACTTGAATTATCAATTGAGTGCATTGGAACTTAAACCTACAATGCAAGAATGATAATAATATGTGACTGTTGTTGACATAATATTATTTCACAACTAAACTCAAAACACATAATTCGATAAGAACTTAGGTATACGAGGAATTGTGCATTGTTTTCATAAAGATTGTTTTTAAGAAAAGAATAAGTCTGTACAGTCTAAATTAGTGCTACTTTAGAGTTTTAAGACATGAATATAAGAAAATTTGATGCAAAAGCATGGAAGTAGGATATGAAAGTGAGCGATCTTAAGATACGTTTCTGGAAGCAGAGGGAGTCGAACTAACTAGAGGCTTTAATATACTTTAGCGGCAGGGAGGCTTTACGCACATTGGTTGAATTATTAGAAGGACGTTACTTTAAAACATTTATTGCTGTCTTGGAGGAAAAGAGCTTTAGTCGGGCAGCAGATAGACTGGGATATGTGCAATCAACGGTGACGACCCATGTTAAACTCCTTGAAGGGTTATGTAACCAAAAACTATTTCATCGAGTAGCTAGAGGGGTTATCCCGACGGAGGCTGGGCTTAAATTGGAAAAGTATGCGAACCAGTATATCCATCTGGGTAATTGCATACAAGAAGAAATGAGTGATTTAGACCAAGCTCGTGGTACAGTATCACTTCGGGTGCAAGAATCCTTTTTCTTGACTCGTATGACGGAACTAATTCAGTTTTTCAAAGATGAGCATCCTCTAATAAAATTACGCATAGAATCAGGATTCAATCAGAATATTATTGATAAAGTATTGGATCACGGGGTTGATTTTGGCATCGTGCCTCGTGATCCTCAGCGGCATGAAATACTTTTCTATCCCTTAGTACAAGAAAAGTTAATTTTTGTTGCCTCGAACCAATTGTCACAAGAGGTTGAAAGTGATGGTCTTCATGTATTGAATAACCAAACACTTATCAGCTTTGGGACAAGTTGTTTGTATCATTCGCAATCTAGTAAAGTGTTAGAGGAAGAAGGGATCCTCACTGCGGATGCACTCGAGCTTCCGAGTCTTGAGATGATTAAACAATCTGTGAAGCAAGGAATAGGGTTTGCTATGATACCCGAAGTATCTGTAAAGGAAGAACTTGAATCTGGTGAATTCAAGTCTCTGCAATTAAATGCTGAACTTTCTTCCTTACACGGTCTAATCGTTAATAAGGACAGGGAGCTAAGCTATGCTGCTAAATTATTTAAAAATGCAGTGTTAGATTATTACAGCGTAAAGCCGGCTACCTTATAGTGCTACAAGAGACAAAATAAATAAGGAAAAGAGGAGCCGAGGCTCCTCTTTATTAGCGATATCTCCGATCAATTTCATTTATCGGATAATCATTCCCAGCCATATCCCGTCTTCTCATGAGCCCATCTTCATCAAACTCCCAAAGCTCATTTCCGTGGCATCTCATCCATTGCTTTGTATTAGCATCCTGATACTCGTATTCAAAACGAACAGCAATACGGTTATCAGTGTAACACCAGAGCTCTTTCATCAGTTTGTAGTTAGCCTCTTTTGCCCACTTACGTGTCAAAAATTCTTTGATCGCTTCACGGCCCGTAAAAAACTCCGTACGATTGCGCCAATTAGAATCGACAGTATAGCCTAAGGATACTCGCTCTGGATCGCAAGAGTTCCAAGCATCTTCTGCAAATTTCACTTTTGCTAACGCAGTTTCAAGTGTAAACGGTGGTCGTATGTCTTTGCTCATCCTTCATCATCCTTTACCTTTTCTAATTAGATAAATTTGACTAATGTCGCATCCGCTCTGCAAACTCACTTATACTTACGATCGGCTTCCTCTATTGGATAATCATTTCCGACCATAACGCGACGCTGCATAAGACCTTCCTCGTCGTAGTCCCAATATTCATTTCCGTGGCATCTCATCCACTGGTTTGTAACAGCATCGCGGTATTCATATTCGAAACGAACAGCAATGCGGTTATCCGTGAAGCACCAAAGCTCTTTCATCAACTTGTAATCCAGCTCTCTGGCCCACTTGTGGGTCAAGAAAGTCTTGATCGCTTCACGTCCCGTGAAAAATTCGGCGCGATTTTGCCAGTTGGATTCAACAGTATACCCTAGGGAAACCCGTTCCGGGTCGCGTGAATTCCAAGCGTCTTCAGCAAACTTTACCTTTGCCAACGCCGACTCGTGTGTAAATGGAGGTCGTATGTCTTTACTCATAGCATCTCATCCCTTCATGTATGTTTCATCAGGCAAGTTGAGTGTAATCCTCGAAGACGATAGTATCACGAAGTTAGGTATTTCAGTTATGAATCTATTCAATTGCTGCCATTCTAAAATGAAATACATCTGCTTGCAAAACTGAATTTTGATATGCAGAAAGTTGATTTACTACTATATGACCAAGATAGAGACTGCGAATGCTTACATCGTTCCTAAAAGATGCTAGTTCATTTGTTGTACCTCTGAGAGGATAATCTGAGATATTTCAAATACGAATACTAAGAATCAAAACTATTCATAACTCTGATATAAGGGTTGTGATACTATTTCATCGAAGGGGGAACATTTTACGGCTGGAGGGGATCAGTGAAAGCTTCGTCTTAAGGCATCGCTGTGCGCCGAGAGAGTTAAATATGTGTAGATTCCTTCGCCGTGAAACAGGGAAGAAAAGAAACAGTTCACAACTTGTAACTTTTTAAAGACAACATCAAGGTGGATCGCCTGTATGAAATATCCATGTTTATGGAAAGATGGTTAGAGCAATGATCTACAGTAAAATTAGAACAGGTCATACAGTGCTCACACTGAACGGGAAATTCCAGCATTATCATAAAGCAATAGCCAGGTTGGCGGCAGCTCAAAGTGGAGCGCGAATCGTTTTGTCATGATTGTAAAATTAATGAGAAAAGGTGAGAACATGAAAATTGAGCACAAAACCATATCGGTGGATGGTATTTCAATATTTTACAGAGAAGCAGGGAATAAAGATAACCCAACGATTCTCTTACTTCACGGATATCCATCTTCGTCACATATGTATCGAAATTTAATTCCTAAGCTTGCAGGACAATATCATGTTATTGCGCCAGATTACCCCGGTTTCGGACGCAGTGATCAGCCAACCGTTGAGGAGTTTGCATATACATTTGATAATTTGTCTGAGGTCATGTATTCGTTTATTGAAAAACTGGAAATGGATAAATTCAGCATCTATGTGCACGATTTTGGCGCACCTGTTGGTTTTATATTAGCTTCAAAGCATCCGGAACGTATTCAGACTGTTATTTCTCAAAACGGAAATGCGTACGAAGAGGGACTCGAGCCTGCATGGGCTCCCGTGCGTGCGTTTTGGGAGAACCCCAAAGACGAGAACAATATCAAAGCAGTGATGGATTTGTTTAGCGAGGAAATCGTAAGGCTTCAGTATGTGAGTGGAACTCGTAATCCTGAACATATTAGCCCGGACAATTGGGTTTCCGATATGTATCGTATGAACCAGCCAGGTAATCGTGAAATCATGCTCGCATTGCATTACGATTATCAAAACAACCTGAAAGCATATCCTATCTGGCACGATTACTTTAGAAGATATCAGCCGCCAACATTAGTAGCATGGGGGAAAAACGACATGTTCTTTGGACCCAATGGAGCATTAGCGTACAACAAGGACTTGAAGGATGTTGAAATACATTTATTGAACACAGGTCACTTTCCTTTAGAAGAGGACTTGGAGATTAGTTCAACTCTCATTCTTCAATTTCTAAATGATCGATTAAATAAATAACACAGGATGAATGCATAGAAGAATGTGCAGGAACTTGTTGATAGACCCCGATTGGAGAAGAGGTACAGCGATGGTACCTTCCCAATCGGGGTATTTGAGTCGAGACTCACTATGCAAAGTTTGCCAACTTACAATCATTAAGTGCTCTACTCAGAGTGAGACTCCACTGAACGAGAGAAGCTACATTTGACGTTCCAAAACAATTGAATCAAAGGCCTAACTCGCTTAAGCCCGGATGGTCAGCTGGACGCGAGCCGAGAGGCCAATGGAACTTTCGTTCTTCTTCCTTAATCGGCATATCATTAATCGAGGCGAATCTACGTTTCATCAAACCATCATCAGCGTAATCCCAATTTTCGTTCCCATATGATCTAAACCAATTTCCGCTATCATCATGCCACTCATATGCGAATCTTACAGCAATACGGTTTTCCGTAAATGACCAAAGTTCCTTGATAAGTCGGTAGTCCAGCTCTTTGGCCCATTTCCTAGTTAAAAGAGAGACGATTTCTTGGCGGCCTGTTACAAATTCACTCCGATTTCTCCAAAAACAATCCTCAGTATAGCCAAGCGAGCAACGCTTAGGATCTCGGCTATTCCAGCTGTCCTCTGCTACACGTGCTTTTTGGATTGCTGTTTCACGAGTAAATGGGGGAGTTATGATATTCACAAAATTTCCTCACTTTCTACAATTGTGTATTAGGTAAACCAATGGCTTTAGATGGCACGCATTAGTTCATATTTATAGAGTGACAAATAGCCACTGATTTTATGCAAAATAATACTATTGATGTATCACTAATTGTAATGGGGAAAAATTGCCGCAACCTTTTTTAGACAAGGGTCGTCTATAGGGGCAAATGATTTTATACGAGGGAACTTCCCAGAAAAGTGAGGCGAATTCAACATGAAAAAAAATATACTAGCCACTATAACTGCCGGAGCACTGCTCACACTCTCCCTGAGTGCTGGCCCGATTAACGCTGCTCAAGCCAATTTTACTGACCTTCAAGGTATTGCAGGCGCTGACAAAATTGAAGCTCTGCATCAGGATGGATTGGTCAAGGGAGTGAGCGACGGCTTGTTTAAGCCGGAACAGCAATTAAATACTGCACAAGGAGTGCAGTTGATTACCGATGGTCTCGATCTGAACCTAGATGCCATTCGTTTTATCAAACTACCGCTCCCGAGTGACACTTTCAGCAACGTCAAGGACGGCGTGTGGTACAGCGATGCCTTCGTTCGTGCCCAGTATAATGGAATTCAGATGCCCAAGGACATTGATCCGACTGCAGAAATGACACGCGAACAATTCACTCTGTTCCTGATGAAGGGGATCGAAGCCAAAGGCGGCCTGCCGATGATTAATATCAAACCGGTAGAAATTACAGATGAACAGGAGCTTACTCCGGAGGCTCAGGGTGCCGTTCAGCGCTCGCTGGTTCTTAAAATCAACACGCTTGATGCGGATGGCAACTTCAATCCGAAGGAAACCATCACTCGCGCAGAAGCTGCAGTTATGATGTACAACGCCATCGAATATATGGAAAGCTTCCATGCCCCGCAAATCCCCGAAACACCTGAAAAATAAGATTTGCAATGAAGAGAGGGAAATGATGGTTGCTGAGCACCCAATCCTTCCTGCTTCTCACAGCAAATGGCCGCATGCTCCCCGGGGGGGGGGACATGCGGCTGCTTTTATTTCAAATAAATAGGCATATTAGTTTAATATGAGTGGTAAAGCATAGCACTTACAATCGGTCTATTTCGAACCACCTTAACTGGTGGGCTCGGTTGCTTTTCGGTGTCTCCCGTGTGCAATTGCACGTTCTGCAACATCGGCTATTGTAGTGTTTTCGAGTTTCCGGAGAACCAGGTTATCAACATCATCAATAACTTCCTGAAAAGCTGGACGGATACCAGAGCCCACAGGGCAGCCTTCGTTTGGTTCAGCTGGGCTCACCGATATAAATGAATTACCTTCTAGTGATTTGTAAACCTCAGAAAGAGTCAACTGATTTGCTGGCTTTAACAAACGATAGCCACCACCGCCACCCTCCTTGGTTCCAAGAAGTCCATTTTTCACAAGTTTAGCCAAAACTCTACGCAGGAAAACAGAATGAGTATTAACGCTAGAAGCGATGTAGGCACTCGAATACCCATCCTCAGATGTTGAGAGCAGTGCCAGGGCATGCACCGCTACAGGGAACCAGCTCACTGACATAAGGCAAAACCTCCAATAATTTCACGATCCAGTAAGTATTATTACCTATCGGGATCGGCTGAATCGAGAAGTAAACTAAAATCACTCTAATTACAGATAATATACTAAAGAATTTATTTTTTCCTGTCAATAAAACTGAAAGTCAAGCAATGTAACTTCAAAGATTTAAAGATGAAATATCAGGTTCACATTTTTTTTACCTGTAATTTTGATTCAGGGAGGATTCTTTTGAAATATAATGCCTGACCACAGACAATACTGAAACTATATTGATTTCAGAAACTGATTTGGTTTTAGTTAAAAACTCCTATGAAAGAAGGATTACAGATGAAAACTTTAGTTATTGTCGTCCACCCAAATTATGAACTATCACGTGTCAATAAACGTTGGGTTCAAGAATTGGATGGGAATCTGAATGTAACCATACATAACTTGTATGGATCTTATCCGGATGAACAGATAGATGTTGAACGTGAACAAAAGCTGTTGCTTGAACATGATCGAATTGTATTTCAATTTCCGTTCTACTGGTATAGCACACCGCCACTCCTTAAAAAATGGGAAGATCAGGTTTTAACATACGGTTGGGCATATGGTAGTGATGGTGTGAATTTACATGGTAAAGAACTTCTCCTAGCTCTATCGACAGGAAGCCCTAAAGAAAGTTACCAGCATGATGGAATGAATAAATACACAATGGAAGAATTTTTAAGACCATTAGAAGCGACAAGCAATCTGATTGGTTCAAAACTCCTTCCATATTTTGTTCAGCATGGTGCTATGGCTATTTCCGATGAGGATCTGGAAATTTCAGCCCGCGAATACGCTAAGACTGTTTTATCATAATGAATGATTAGACTGCCCTATTAAGGGGCAGTTTTTTTATGAATTTTTCGTTGACAAAAAACAAAAACTAAAACTATACTGGTTACAGTAACTAAAACTAATTTGATTTCAGTCAAATCGTGAGGGAGAAGAATTGTATGAATAAAAGAATGGTCGTAACAGCTTTTTTGGGAGCTGCATTGACAGTAGGTTCTCTAAATGTCGTATCCGCAGCCGCTCCGAACATTCCAGATAACAGTTTTAAATCTGTATCAAGTGTTTTGAATGAGCTTCAATCTGGAACTGCCAAGTGGGATAATAAGGATAAATCTCTAACTCTTTTTGTTGAAGGGGCAACCGTCATTCTCAAAGCAAATGATGGTACAGCGCTGGTTAACGGAGAGAATGTTAAATTGGGAGAGATGCCTTTTATTAACGAGGATAACCGTTTCTATATCCCAGCTTCTTTTGTAGAAAATACACTTAAAAAATTTATTACTGTAACGCCTGTTACAGCAGTAAGCAATGCTGATAAGGCTATTGCTGTTCTAAGAAGCTTGCAATCAGGAGATCCTACAGCAATTCAAACATATGTCAACCCTGATAAGTACATTCAACATAACCTATCCTTCCCGGATGGTCGTGATGTAATTTTGGGTGCTTTAGATCAATTAAAAGCAGCTGGGACTAAGGTTAATATCAAACGTGTTTTAGTTGATGGTGATTACGTAGCCATTCATACAGATTACAACTTTGGGGGATTAAAGGCGGGCTTTGATATTTTCCGTTTTGAAGAAGGCAAAATTGTCGAGCACTGGGACAACCTTCAAATGAAATCTGATCCAAACCCTAGTGGACACACAATGTTGGATGGAACAACAGTCATTTCAGATCGAGACAAAACAGAAGAAAACAAAGCGTTAGTCGAGCGATTTGTAAAAGATATCTTGGTAGGTGAACATCCGGAGAAACTGAATAGTTACTTTGATGGTGATAACTATATTCAACATAATCCATCCATTGCGGACGGTGTGTCTGGATTAGGAGAAGCACTCGGCAAAATGGCAGCTCAAGGAATTACCATGGAATATGACAAGATTCATAAAGTAATCGGTCAGGGCAACATGGTTCTGGTTGTCAGTGAAGGTGCCTTTGGAGGAAAACCAACTTCATACTATGACTTGTTCCGAGTGGAAGATGGCAAAATAGCTGAACATTGGGATGTGCTCGAAACGATTCCCGCACAAAGTGAATGGGGAAATAGTAACGGGAAATTTTAAATAAAAGCGAACTATATTCAGGGGAGATAAAATCATGGCGAGAAATATCAACATTAGCGAGATCCAGAGGGCAGTGGAGTTGGTAAAACAAGCAGACAGTATTGTAATTGGTGCGGGGGCAGGTTTGTCAGCAGCTGCCGGGATGGACTATGGTGATACTGAGACGTTCGCCAGATTGTTCCCCCCATTGCTTAAAAAGGGATTTCGCAGACAGTATGAACTAATAGGCTACAACAATTGGTCGGAAGAAGAGAAGTGGGCTTATTGGGCAACACATGTCAATCATGTTCGTTTTCAGTTCCCACCAAGCCCGATGTATGAACGGCTTCGCAGTATCGTGAACTCCAAAGAATATTTTGTCATTACTACGAATGTAGATGGAATGTTTCAAAAGACGGGTTTCGATGAGGAGAGATTATTTACACCACAAGGTGATTATGCTAGGTATCAGTGTGTAACGCCTTGTACCCAAGAAACCTGGCCTACGAAGCCAATCGTGGACCGGATCCTCCCTAACATTGATCCAGAAACATTTACTATACTGGACAGTGATCTCGTTCCGCGTTGTCCACATTGCGGCGGTCCCGTCTTTTTGAATGTCAGAGTTGACGCAGGGTTTATAGGCGCTCCTTATAAAGAACAGGAGATCAAATATATTGAATTTCTAAAAAAGAACGTCAACAAAAAAACAGTTTTTATGGAATTTGGCGTGGGTTACAACACACCCGTTATTATACGTTTCCCTTTTCAAGATTTAACTTACACCTACAAGAATACGCATCTCATACGAGTAAATCAGCAGGAACCACAGGTACCGAAGGAAATTGAAGAACGTGCTGTATCTTACTCAGGCAATGCGAGTATGTTCATATCTGAATTAAGAAGTAGATTAATGGTTATGTAGAAAAATAAAGAGAAAAGTCATCATTGGCTTTTCTCTTTCATTTGAGAGGGTGTGCCAGAAATGAAGGGTACTCTAAAAAATCTACCCGGTCTGAGACTAGATGATTATCGGAAAATGATAAAATTGGACGAAGCTAAAGAAAAAATAGATTCTTCCTCTGTAACGGAAGATCAATATATCGATGCAGTAAATGATCTGCTGAATTTCTTTACGACTGAAGGCATCATTACATCTACTCAAATTCCCATCCAAAAAGCTGAGAAACGAAAACTTCTTCACGCTATTCAAAATATATGGGCGAAACCGCTCGATCCAATGATTCATCAAAGGTTCGCCATCGTACTTGATTATGAAATGCAAAAAAAAGGAATAGTGGATATCAATACACTCCCCTCATTGGAGGGAGAAGGAGTATCTGCCGAAGGGTTGCCGTTGACTCAACTTATGATTTGGAAGGGGGATATTACAAGGTTAAAAGCTGATGTTATTGTGAACGCAGCAAATAACCAACTGCTTGGCTGCTTTGAACCGCTACATGCATGCATAGATAATGCAATTCATACCTCAGCAGGACCGCAGCTTCGTGAGGATTGCAAAACCATTATGTCTATCCAAGGCCATGCCGAGTGGACTGGGGATGCAAAAATAACGAGAGCTCATCATCTTCCCTCAAGGTTTGTTCTTCATACAGTAGGTCCTATTATTTCTCATACACCCTTAAGCGAAGCGGATGAAGAGAGCTTGGCTTCTTGCTATACGTCTTGTCTAAATTTGGCTGCTCAGGTTGAATCTATCCGGTCAGTCGCATTTTGTGCTATTTCCACAGGTGTATTTGGTTATCCCAAGCTCCCAGCAGCTAAGACAGCAATTCGTACGGTAGGTGAGTGGGTCAACCAGCACAAGGAACGCTTCGAACGGGTTATTTTTAATGCCTTTAGTCAAGAAGATGAAGTGATTTACAGGAGCGCATTAGCTGCTTATAGCAAATAATCAGGGGGGTTATGAATACGATGGATCAAATTCTTTCGAACAGAAAAATGGATTCCTGGCGACCGTTGTAAAAGGACGGCCTAGAATCCGGTAACATTGGGATTACGCCTTTTTTTAATAGCCCACATAAATCTTACCTTTGTACTGCGAACAAGAGGGAAGTGTGTCTTCAGCTAAAAGAATACCCAATGTTGAGTTTTCGCTTTCGACACCAGATCCAGCTATTCTTTTCACAATTTTTGTATTAGGAAAAACAATGGCATTAGGTGGCATGCATCGGTTATCGGTTCGTATTTATAAGGTACCACGTAGCCAAAACATTCCTTGTGCATCGTCTGTTAATGGGAATTACTTTGCCTTTACATGTATGTATAATTTTTAGAGATTAAATGGTTAAAAAAGATAGTTGGGCTGAGATACTGTTATTTTATAAGTAACAAATTCTTTCAAATCATCATATGAGACACAAGCAGAACACCCCATCCTTGTATGGGGTGTTCTGCTCATTTGTTTTGTACCTTGCAGTAAACTTATCCCTGCAAGAATTCAATTAATGCTGAATTAAATTGCTCATGGTGGGTCGCGTTAAATCCGTGTGGTCCACCTTCGATAACCACCAGACGGCTGCCAGGAATGGACTCATGAGTACGTTGTCCACTCACCTCCAAAGGTACAATGGCATCTGAATCGCCATGAATAACCAGCGTTGGAATGTTGAATTTCTCCAGATCTTTTCGGAAGTCAGTAAGAGCAAAGGCAGCAATACAATCTAGCGTGCCTTTAGGTGAAGCCAGAGCAGCAATATCCCGGTTATAAATGCGGAATGGCTCGCTCACAAGATCTGTACGCTCCCCAGCAGCGAAAAAGTTACTTGTAAAACCATCCAGGAACGCTAGACGATCCGCTTTTACCCCATTTTGGAATCCTGCAATCGTTGCATCATCCAATCCTCCTTGAGGATTATCCTCGGTTATATAGAGGTAAGGAGGAACCGCTCCCGCAAAAACGGCTTTAGAAACGCGTTCTGTTCCGTAGGTTCCTACATAACGCGCCACTTCGCCACCACCCATGGAAAAGCCGACTAGTGTGGCATCGCGCAGATCAAGGTGCAGAATCAATTTATGCAAATCCGAAGCAAAGGTGTCATATTCATAGCCATCCCAAGGTTGGGAAGACTGACCGAATCCACGACGATCATACGTGATTACGCGGTAACCTGCTTCGATCAGAGCAGGTACTTGCATTTCCCAGGACCGCCCACTCAAGGGCCAGCCATGAATCAGAATGATTGGCTTTCCCGCACCGTGATCTTCATAATACAGCTCAATTGGTTGTGCATTTTCTTCGCCTACATTAAGTTTAGCCATGTGAAATCACTCCGTTAGTTTTATTTTGATTGAATCTGTAGCAGTGTTGCACGTTTCATCCCCATTTAATCTGCAGAACTCTAAATAAGACAGTTGCGACGGACATCGCTGGCCCACTACCTAAAGTTATCCAGATGGTACAGTGGTTGGCTGCAGGCAGAAGATCCCTGAGCTACGAGAGTTGATTGCAAGCACCTTAGTTAAGATAATGATATGTCGAGAGTCGCTGTGCCAGCCTGGCCAACGTGCGTTCGAAAAAAGAATCATCATTGAGTGCCCTACTCACGACCAATCCCCCTTGAATACCAGCAACTGTTTCCTCTGAAATTTGATCAGCGGTCTCCTTAGAAACCCCTGTTCGCACCAGTGCCGTACTTAAGGCTTCAATCCATCTCATGAAATATTGCCGAATTACAGTGTCGAACCGATCTCTTGTTCCATCCATAGCGAACGCACCTAAAAGGCATATACGCTGTCCAGATTGAAAATAGGCATCGACCTCTCTCCACATATGATCAATGGCTGCTCGGGGTTCATTCTTTTCGAGCGGTTCAAAAATGTTGTTGATAAACCATTGATCAATATGAGCAAGAATTTCAGCAACCATCTGTTCTTTTCCACCCGGGAAGAAATAGTATAAGCTTCCTTTAGATAGGCGTGTACGGGCTGTAATTTTACTTAAAGACGCACCTTCATAACCTAATTCACGAAAAACCTCGGTAACAAGAGGGATAACATCAGACTTTTCAAAAACAGTACGAGTCATAGTTCCAACCCGCCTAAGCCTGGATGATCAGCAGGATGCAAACCAGGAGACCATTGGAATTCATGGCTATTCCAGCTACCTTCTGCTATACGTGATTTTAGGATCGCCGTCTCGCGAGTGAATGGGGGAGCTAAATAATTGATTAGACTTTCCTCGCTTTCTGTACTATTTGTTTCATTATAAACTGATCGGTTTAGGAAAGCAAGTTTATATTTTATAGCAGGTGCAAAATACTCATTAGTTTAACCCCGAAGACAATATGCACCTAGACAACGAAGATCCGGCAAGGAATAGGGTCGGAACAAGATGCTTTCGTGGTCGGGGCACTGCTGCCGACGTGCCGAACATGTAAATACTCACTAACCTGTGGGAAACAGCCCTCATCTTGAAAACAAGGTGGGGGCTGTTTGAAGCTTATGCATAGGCTAAGCTGCCCTGGGACATAATGTCCTTGGGTGAATATGATGGAAATGGATTCGTTACTTGTAAGGGTGCACCAAATTGAAGAAACAATGCAGCATCCGTCCGATCTGCTTGTGCGGTATCTTCTGAATCATGATATATGCCTGCTATATATTGGAGGGATCGTCGATCTACAGCTCTGTCAGGAATCGGTTGTCAAGCCTTTGCTGACATGTTCTCCGAGCAGCGATTCTTTACAAAACATCATCGATTCTTTGGCTGCCTTGGATGTGGGTATAAAAGAAGACGATCGTAGTATACCTCAACTTTTGCTGAACGGATCGGTCATCCTGATCAATAGGATGCATCATCAGTTTCTTGACATTCGATTGGGAAATTTCCCGAAACGAAGCATTATGGAACCTGAGATGGAAGTTACGACACGGGGGCCAAAAGACGGCTTCGTTGAAGATTTGTCAGCTAATCGGAGTTTAATAAGAAAACGCCTGAAGACGGATCAGTTGAGAATTGAATCTGTCACTATAGGTAGTTACTCGCATACCCCTGTGGAGATTTACTATATCGACGGGATTGCAGATCAAGATATGGTCAAGGGCATTATACGGCAAATCGAAAGCATGAATGTGCCCTTCATAACGGATTCAAGCTTGATTGAGAGAGCTCTCGACAGACGTAAGCTGAAATTCCTTCCGATACTTCAACATACACAGCGTCCCGATACCGTTGTATGTAATCTCATGGAAGGTCGAATCGTTATTCTCGTTGACGGTACACCGGAGGCGATTCTGCTCCCGGCTGTTTTTTTGAATTTCATGGAAAGTCCTGACGACTACTATGAAATGCCTATGTTTGGCGCAGTCGTAAAACTTCTTCGATTATTCGCATTTGTACTCTCGATCACTTTGCCTTCCATATATCTCGCCATCTCAACGTATCACTGGTCATTGATTCCAACCAATCTGTTAATCAGCTTCGCTTCATCCAGATCCGGCGTTCCTTATCCGTTGATTTTGGAAATATTGCTGTTGGAGTTCGTATTCGAAGTGCTGCGGGAAGCAGGGATAAGATTTCCCAAAAATATTGGACAGGTTGTAAGTATTGTTGGCGCTCTTGTTATCGGAGAAGCAGCCGTTCAAGCGGGATTTGTATCCGCTCCTACGATCATTGTTGTGGCCTTTACTGGGATAGCCTCATATATCGTGCCAAAATACAGCTTTGGTACGTTAACCCGATTTCTGCGATTTCCACTGCTAGCTGTAGCTACATTCGCGGGTCTGCCGGGACTGCTCCTGGGCTTTTCCGTCATCGTCGCTCACTTTATTAACACGACATCATTCGGAAAGCCTTACATGAGCCTGACCAGTAAAGTGCACGGAAAGCCCACTGCAGCTTGGTTTATAAATTCGGTCCAAAAGAAAGACTGAGGGGGGGATTGCATTGAGGAAGGGGGTTGTGATGCTGGCGCTTACCATTCTGATCGGATGCGATAACGGGACTCAAATTGAGGATTTGGCCATCACGTTGTCGGTAGGCATGGATAAGGAAGAGAAGGGAGTTACCGTAACGACCGAGCTGCTCAACATACAAAAGGAAGGAAGCAGTCAAACAGGTGGAGGATCTCCGAAATATTTTCTTGAATCGGTAACGGGTCAAACGATATCAGATGCCATGACTAGACAAAGTGGGATACATCCCAATGAAGTGATGCCTTCACATAATGCAGTCTTGGTTTTTGGAGAAAAAATGCTGCAAAAAGGAATCACGGACATCATTTCCGGTTTTTTACGTATCCGTTCCATTCGTGGAGGCACATCTATTGTAGCTGCCAAAGGCACTGCACATGAGCTTCTGAAATCAACGGCAGTAGAGGAACAGTCTATCTCTACCTCCATAACAGAGCTAGTCAACCGCCAAGGCATTCAAGCCAGAGCGGTGCAATTTCTCCAAGAGGCATCTGGCAAACCTCAAGACATGGTTATTACGCTGCTGGGTACTGTCGAATCCGAAGGTAAGAAACGTCTTGCGGTTTCCGGCGCTGCGATTTTGAGCCACGGGAAGCTAAAGGGTCATCTGAATGAAGAGGAAATGGGCCTCGTCGCTCTATTGAATCGTCAGAAATCGAATGTACATGTTACGGTAGAATACAATGGAGAGCCGGTAGAATTCATCATCAGCCACAGCAAATTGAATCTGGTCTCCCGAATAATGGGGGGGCGGCCCGAGTTCAGTTATGAGGGTAATCTAACTTTTAACGTCTACAAGTCAAAGCTTGGATCTGTTGTCTCGCCAGATGACATTGCAAGGATGGAAGAGCTGTTATCGCAAAAACTGAATTTCAAGCTTACCGAGCTTGTAGATAAAGTCAACACACGATATCAATCCGATATATTGGGACTTGCCGACCATCTGTACCGATATCGGCCCTCCTATTGGAAAAAACATAATAAGGATTGGGATACGATTCTGCCAGATATCGATATTGCTTATCGTATGAAGATTCATATTAAGAATGTGGGAATGCATATTTGAGGGGCGAACAACTGATGATAAAAACAGGTTTGATTACGCTGCTTGCCATTGTTGGATTGGTTATTTTACGCAACGTATATGCACGACATTCCGGCAGTCGTAAGGGGGATTGGGTCATGTCCTGCTTGGCTATTATATTGTTCTTCGTCGCTTTGCTTAACGTCAACATTTCCGTTAGCACCTACTTGGCCCGCTTTGTAAAACCTCTTTCCTATTTCATTTTTGGAGGTGCATGAAATGAGAAAAGGAGCTAATTTGGGCGCCGATTCATTCCTAACCTATGGAGTTTGCGTCGGAACTTCAGCATTAATCCCCTATAGCTTAATGAATCGGCCTCAAGATCAAGGGGTGGCGATCATCCTTGGGGGAATTTGGATATTAGCACTGTTTACCCTTTATCGGTCGATCTTGCGTTTCGGTGACGAACATGATGATCTGTTCGATCTGATCCGTTTGGCTTTTGGCAGGGTCATATCCAAACTGATGATCTACGTTTACGGGATCTTTGTCCTGCTGATGATCGGTAAGGACTTAGCTATCGTTTGGGGAACGATCGGGAATATGATGTTACCGAAGCAGACTCCACAATTCGTTGCCGCTCTGTTGGTCATTCACATCTTTCTGATATGTATTCAGGGTGGAATGAAGACCATTCTCCACTTAAGCGTTTTCTTTTCAACGTTATGCTTGTTGACTAATATAGTTATTCTCGTATTCAGTATACAAGATATTGAAGCCAATTATTTTTTTCCTCTATTTTATGAAGGATGGAAACCCCTGTTTCAGGAATCTTTCTCTATTTCCACAAACTCCTCCGGTGAAATTATGCTGTTTTTGCTAGTGCCTCAAATTTGTACGGAAATCAGAACAACTATTAAAAGGTATCTATTTCCGGTACTATGCATTATGATGACAAACCTGATCAAATACGTTGTTTCCGTCGGTTTTTTGGGTGAATATTTGCAATATGTTTCCATACCGGGAGCGGTGGCGTCCGGTGTTTTGACCATTGGCAACGCACAAATTCGCATTGAATCACTGGTTATACTTGCTTGGTTCTCGACTGCGATCATAAAGTTTTCTATAGAGTACTATATTCTAGTTAGGATTGCCTCTAAGCTAACCGGGAATGGGAATGAAAGCTCCACGTTTTACCTTTTCCCAGTTGGATTGATTGTGTGGTCCATCACGATGATTATGTTTCAAAATCAACTCGAAATCATCCGCTTCCCGGAAACCTATGCAATCTATGCTACGGTATTTCAAATCATTATTCCTGTAGTACTATGGGTAGGTTTGAAGTTGAAAGGTATTATTCGAGCAAGACTTCAGTGACAAAGAGAATCACACCACTGCAGTAACCGCGGGTATTTAATGTTTTACTGAATATTGAAGAAGGATAATTGACAATCTTATATACCTATAATACTATACATATAGGTATTATGCAAAAAAAGAAGGGGGTAATTATTAATGACAAATTTTCATGTTGGCCATGTAGGCATCAATGTCACATCGCTTGAAAGATCTATCGCCTTTTATACCGACGTTTTCGGACTTGTCGTAAAAACGGCGTCTCTTGAAGGGCCGCGTAAATACGCTTTTCTCGGGAAAGAAACGGGTGGTGATTTAATCACCTTGTGGGAGCAAAGTGAGGGGCGCTTCTCCACCAATACTCCTGGGCTACACCATTTGGCGTTTGAAGTGGATTCTATCGAAGAGGTCCAGCGATTCGAGGGCAGGTTGAAGGAAGCCCGTACGCCGTTTCTCTATGACAATATTGTAATGCACGAAGAAGGAAGTAAATCCGGGGGGATTTTCTTCGAGGACCCAGACGGTGTTCGGCTCGAAATTTTCACGGCGAATGGCGCACAGAATCACGGATCGGTGGCCGAACATGGCGGCCCGTCTTGCGGCTTTTTCTAAATGCAACAAGAATAGAACCCTACTGGGCTGCCATTTGATAGACTTGCTCCAAGCAGTTCAATAAAATTCATCTGGAGGTACGAAATGAAGGCTAGTGATCTCTTAGTGCGTTGTCTAGAAGCGGAAGGGGTTGAATATATATTTGGAATCCCAGGCGAAGAAACCATTGATCTCATGGATTCGTTGACGCGATCTTCGATACGATTTGTGCTGACTAGACATGAACAAGGAGCCGCTTTTATGGCGGATGCGTACGGCAGGCTGACAGGAAAGCCTGGTGTGTGTCTAGCCACGCTCGGGCCTGGTGCAACGAATCTTGTTACTGGTGTCGCCAACGCTCATCTTGACAACTCTCCGATGATCGCAATAACAAGTCAGGCTGCAACGACTCGTCTTCATAAAGAATCGCACCAGAATATAGACACGATAAAACTATTCAACGGAATAACCAAATACAACCAGCAAATCGTCTCGGCATCAACCATACCTGAGATTATTCGCAAGTCTTTTGCTCATGCAGTGGCTGAATCAGCCGGTGCCGTTCATCTTCAACTACCGGCGGATGTCGCGAAGGAAGAGATTGAAGCTTCTCCTCTCCCTGTAAAAAGACAGGCTGCTTCAAGCCCTGATCCGATTTCGCTGTTTCATGCTTCATCGCTTATAGCGGGAGCCAAAAAACCTATTGTTCTTGCAGGAAACGGGGTTATCCGCAGTCATGCAGCAGTGCAGCTGCTGAAATTTATAGAGAAGGCAAACCTGCCTTTAGTTCACACGTATATGGCGAAGGGTATTTTGCCGTTCGATCATCCTAATAACTTGTTTACTGTAGGAGGGACATCAGGGGCGGATTGCCTACTCCCTCTGTTGGAAGCGGATTTGATAGTCGCTGTTGGCTACGATTTAGTCGAATATGATCCTGTAGTGTGGAATGAGGATTCATCTCGCAAGGTGCTGAATATTCACACGGTTCCTGCAGAAACTGATACTCATTACCCGGTGGCGCTGGATCTTGTTGGTGATATACGGAATTCACTGGAGACCCTGACTGCGGCCGTGCTGCGACGTCCCGATATCGCATCATTTGTATCGTTACGAGAACAAAGAATCGATGAAATGCTTCAAATGCCAGAAGACCAGGAGCTTCCTCGCTCAGTGATGAGAACACTCAGTGAAACTTTGCCCGAAGATGCAATCGTCATTGCCGATGTAGGGTTGCATAAAGTTTGGGTATCTCGCTGGTATCAACCCAAAGCCCCGGGCAGAACCATCATCTACAATGGTTTTGCCTCTATGGGCGCGTCACTTCCGGCAGCTATTTCAGCTGGTCTTGTTAGACCCCAATCGCAGATTATTGTAGTATCCGGCGATGGCGGGTTCCTCATGAACGCTCAGGAATTGGAAACGGCCAAACGCCTCGGTCTTGTCATAACCATAATTATATTTAATGATCAGCGCTTGAGCTTGATAGAGAAACATCAGCGCGAAGCAAGTTTGGCCGTCACGCAGACAACCTTCACCAATCCGGATTTCCAGTTATTTGCTCATAGTTTTGGGGCTGAACACCGACGTGCAAGTAACGCCAAAGAATTTGCACAGGCGTTACAAGAAGCTCTGGAAAGCGGGAACCTGAACTTATTGGAGATCGTCCTGTAACTGTAAATTCTACCAAAAGCTCAAGAACAAGAAAGCCGTCCAGACCAGGACGGCTTTTTTAATTGACAAGAAACTTGCTGAGAAGCTGAAAAGGGAAGGCATGGAGCAAAGCGACTGTCTTCGCTCCATGGCAAATTATTATTGATAAGTTAGGGTCTCACACTAGTTTCGGATTGAATGGGGAGTAGCTGATCATTGGCCATGGGTTCGGATTGGCATTCATCCATTCGATGGAAAGTTCTAATTCGAATTGGGTCAGTCTCAGGGCGCCTGGAAATGTTGAGAGAAGTTCGTCACTGTCCGGTAATATCGTTGCTTTTCCGGTCAGCTGCATCGTATCTCCAGTCTCGTAATCAATGAAGAGCATGCCACAATGAGGATTAGTATAAATATTGCCCAAGGTGTTGTACATTGAGTTCCCAGCATAATCGGGGAAAACAAGGGTTTTATTATCAATGACACGAATAAACCCGGGGGAACCGCCCCGGTGGGAAGCATCCGCTTTGTGATCGGGACTAGCCGTTGCTATGAAAAAAGTATCCGCCTGCTCTATCCAGTGAATTTGTTTATCATTCCATGTTGTGGCTGTGCGGGAAACTGCAGCTTCTGTTTGTTCAAGCCCTGCTCTTCTATGATCTCGGGCTTGAATATATTTTGGGCAGTTGGCGTAGACCTGCTCGGTTTTGACCATAATTCCGTCAGGGTGTAGCTCAGCTGTGCCGTTAAGCCGCATTCTTCTTCGGGTTGTAGGTTCGATCGCCAATATGCCAATTTCCTTTATCGAATTCAAATGATCTCGAAGCTGAGTCTGCTGGAGTGGAGAGATATGAATACGAACGTTTTGCTCGTCGATCGGCTCGACAAATCCAGGGGCACCGATCAGTAGTGTCGCCCATACCCTATGGTTGCCATCAATCGTACTTATGATGATAAAGGTTTGATTCGCGAGAAAATCGGATGCTGCTTTGGGCATGTAATCACGGACGGATCTACCAGTTTGTTCGGCCATGTTTAGCTCTCCGGCCATTTGTTGAACAGCAATCTCACCACGGTGGTATACAGAATCCATCAAAATTCCTCCTCTAAAGTAAACCTGATCAGAAAGATAAGGGTGTGAATTAAACCTAAAGCCATAATCCGAGGGATTATGGCTTTAGTATGCTCAAATTTTACTGAGATTTGTTGTGGCAGCTTCTTTGAGCAATGTTTCGCTGCTTTTTTCAAGAACCATAGGGTAAAGCTCTACCTTATTGGGCGCCAATGATTTCAATTCGTCAAAGACGGCGGCAGAAGCATATACCTTATCTGAATGCTTAAGCTTATCCTTTAATTGCTCCGGATGATTCAAGCCAACATTTATTGCTTCGATTTGCCTAATTCCTGCATCATCGACTCTTTCTGACATCCATTGAGCGCCGGCGTTGCCGAGGCACGCGAAGCCTACTTTGCTTCCGGGCTCCAGTTTGGCTACTTCCAACAAAAAAGACATTTCGGTGGTAGCACCGATGACCAAAATTTTAACATCGAAGCCAGCCAGCAAGACTTTTACCTCATCGGCATGATTCAATGTGGTGACGACCGTATTAGCATGCTCCAACGCAGCGGTCAATACTCCGGGATTCTCTGAGACATCCTCGAGAAAGACGGTTATGGCATCTGCTCCTGTGACTCGCTCGATCTCCTTGCGATAAAAAATATGATCATGCTCCTTGCATTCGATAAACAATAACCGCAATGGATGAGATGCTTTCGAATTGTGCAGCAAAATGTAAGCAAGACCTGCCGTGAAAAACTCATCGAGCGGAATTCCGAGCCGCTCTGCTTCCTGGATGGTTGTATTTACCAGATCGTGCATGGGCTGACGAAGTCTCCGCAGCTCGTCGGTCTTCAGGCCATTGAGGACAGTTGTGCCCCGGCCCTTCTGCAGTTCTACAATCCCTTCATCCTGCAACTGATTATAGACAAGATTAACCGTATTCCGATTAAGCCCAAGCAGGTCCGCTAGTTGGTTAGCGGGAGGCAACATGTCGCCTGGTTTAATTTGTCCGACTCCGATCAGCCACTTCAGCTGTTCTCGAATTTGGGTGTTTACCGAGAAGGTAAGCTTGGGATTCACCTTTAAAACGAGATGGTTCTCCATATCCATAGCTCCTTTCATTAATTACTATTTGTTTGGTACTTTAAATTTACTTTAATCACCATAGAAATGCAAGGAATGAAGATATTTCGCGCTTTTAGTGTTGACATATTTTAAATAACTAGTATTATATACATATAAACACCTATTAAAATATGAATAAGTGAAAGGGGAATGACAAGATGAGCAAAGATATTCGACCTCCATTTACCCACGAGACCGCGCTAGCGAAAGTAAAGTTTGCAGAGGATGCATGGAACTCCTGCGATCCCGAACGGGTAGCTTTAGGCTATTCCATCGATTCCAACTGGCGTAACCGTACGGAATTCTTCACTGGGCGTGAAGCCATTAAAGTTTTCTTGACCCGCAAGTGGGAGAGAGAACTGAATTACAAGTTAATGAAGGAATTGTGGTGCTATACGGATAACCGAATCGGCGTACGCTTCGAGTATGAATACCAGGATGCGCAGACGGGTCAGTGGATGAGATGCCACGGAAATGAATATTGGGAATTCGCTGACGATGGATTAATGAGAAGAAGAGAAATGACAGGCAATGATTTCCCGATTGAAGAAAGCGAACGTAAGTATAAGAAGTGACATTCATAAACAAAAATAACGGAGAGGATGATTTAACATGAGTAAAGATATTCGGCCACCGTTCACATTGGAAACTGCTTTGGCAAAAGTTCAATTCGCTGAGGATGCTTGGAATTCGAGAGACCCGGAGCGGGTAGCCATGGGCTACTCTGAGGACTCCAACTGGCGCAACCGTACGGAGTTTTTCACAGGACGCGAAGCTATTAAGGCATTCCTTACCCGCAAATGGGAGAAAGAACTGGACTATAAGCTAAAGAAAGAGCTATGGTGCTATACAGCCAACCGTATCGCCGTGCGTTTTGAATACGAGTATCGGGATGCCGATACGGGCCAATGGGTGCGGACGCATGGTAATGAGCTGTGGGAGTATGCCGAGGATGGCCTTATGAAGCGCCGGGACATGAGCGCGAACGATTACCCAATCCAGGAAATCGACCGCCGTTATAAATAACAGTTGTGACAAAGAAGGGTCCTCCCACACGAGTCATAAGAAGACTCAGGGCAGCCCCGTTCTCCAAGGTCATACAATAAAAAGGAGCCCCTCCCCCTTGGTAAAATACATCCATTATATTGATGGATGTATTTTATTGTAACGCAGAGTCCCGCATTGCAATTTAAGTCAATAATGAAATTGAGGCATCTCCACACGGCATCGAGAGTGGAATTGATGGGAACACCGGAAGTTGTGAAAATATCCGAAATTGTAATGTGGAATTGAATCATGCTAACAAGAGACGACACATCAGAATGACCCCAGTGGAAGTTAATCATTAGTGGCCGCTTGCAGAGGGAACATTTCGGATCCGGTTCATCTACATGTAACAACGGAAGCCTTGTCCGTGCAGATGCAGGAGAGGATCATGGCGTATTCAGACGCAGATATAGCCTGTCACTTGTTCAGCCGATTTCATGAAATGAATGTTGTGTATGAAGATGTTGCGAAATGCATGCTGGGCAATTGACTTAGAGGAGCATTTAGAAGAAAGGCTGATAATGAATAAAAACGAGATTTCGAATAACAGCTACAGGTTTCGAAGTCGTCGAAAGCTTTTTGTTTGCTTGGGAGAAGGATGTGCCCGGGATAAACAATGGGAATGTCTGAAATACTATCATCAAAAGGAGGACTGTATATGAAGACTTGGCAACAAGGCGTCTGTTTAATGGTGTTGTCCGCGTTAATTCTATTTGGTGGATCGGCATGTAGCAATAAAAGCAACGAAAGTGGGGAGAATACCAGCACCAATAATGAAAGCAACCAGACGTCCGACAATTCACTGAAAATGATTAAATCAAATGGAGAAATCACAATCGGCACGGAGGGAACGTATGCACCGTTCACGTTCCATGACCAAAACGGCGAATTGACGGGCTTCGATGTTGAAATCGCTGAGGAGATCGCCAAGCGGATCGGGGTTAAAGCGAAGTTTGTTGAAACCAAATGGGATGGTATGCTCGCCGGATTGGACGCCAAGCGTTTCGATATGGTGGCAAACGAAGTAACCATTCGAGATGACCGGAAGGAAAAGTATGATTTCTCCAAACCGTATATCCTTTCGAAAGCGGTTCTGATTGTGAATCAGAACAATACCAGCATTAAGAGTTTGGCAGATCTCAAAGGAAAGAAGTCCGGACAGTCACTTACCAGTAACCTTGGAGACATCGCCAAAGCGAATGGCGCGCAGCTCATCTCAGTTGATGGATTCAATCAGGCTGTCGATTTGCTCACTTCTGGACGAATAGATGCAACGATCAACGACAAATTGTCATTTCTAGACTTGAAAAAAGCGCGTCCTGATGTGCCAATCAAGGTGGTTGCGGAGACGGATCAAGTTTCGCAAAGTGGCATGCTCTTCCGCAAAGGAGACAAAGAGCTCATAGACGCCGTAAATAATGCAATTAAAGATATGAAAGCGGACGGCAAGTACTTAGAAATTTCCAAAACCTATTTCGGCGAGGACGTTTCGAAATAAAAGGGGGGGCCATCATGAATGACCGAACAAGCCTGGATATTTTCATTGATTCATTCCTCCCCCTGCTGCAAGCAGGAATCACGTTTACTGTTCCTCTCACTTTGATTTCATTCGTGCTGGGACTTGTACTTGCGCTATTAACGGCAATCGCAAGGCTGTCGGATTTTTATCCTCTGGTATTAGTAGCGAGGTTCTACGTCTGGATCATACGCGGAACCCCGCTCCTGGTCCAATTGTTCATTATATTCTATGGGCTCCCTAGCCTTGGTATTCTGATTGACGCCTTCCCGGCAGCGATCATTGGCTTTTCGCTTAGTGTCGGCGCCTACGGGTCAGAGATCGTTCGAGGTGCAATCGTGTCAATTCCAAAGGGGCAGTGGGAAGCAGCGTTCTCCCTTGGAGAAACAAGAATGCAGGCGCTACGCCGTATAATCTTACCCCAGGCGGCGCGTGTCTCGGTGCCGCCATTGTCTAATTCGTTCATATCGTTGGTGAAGGACACGTCGCTTGCAGCAACGGTGACGGTTACTGAGTTATTTCAAAAAGGGCAGCAAATCACGGCGGCTGTCTATGAGCCGTTGTTGATCTACTGCGAAGTTGCTTTGATATATTTGATTTTTTGCACGGCGCTGTCAGTATTACAGCGGCGACTTGAGATATTTTTTAATCGTTATTTTATGGCTTAAATGGGTAGAGTTCATGTTTAGGAGGTTTCCCCCAAATGATCGAAGTCCGCGAATTAACCAAATCGTTCGGCGATAACTCTGTGCTTCGTGGTATCAATTTGACTCTGGAACAGGGGCAAGTGCTTGTTTTGATCGGACCTTCAGGATCTGGCAAGTCGACATTGTTGCGATGTTTAAATGTGTTGGAATTTCCCACATCGGGCTCGGTCACAATCGGGAAGCTTCGGCTGGAGTTCCGTCCGGACTTAAAGCCACGGAAGGCAGAGGTTCTCGCATTACGGCGTCAGTCAGGCATGGTGTTTCAATCTTATCATTTATTTCCTCATTTGACAGCGCTTCAGAACGTGATGGAGGGGCAAATTGCGGTACGGCGCAGGCCAAAGGACGAAGCACGAACAAAGGCGTTACAATTGCTTGCCAAGGTTGGGTTAGCCGATAAGATCGATGCGTACCCGCATCAACTCTCGGGTGGGCAGCAACAGCGGGTAGGCATTGCTCGGGCGATATCAATTGACCCGGAGATTCTGCTTTTCGACGAGCCGACGTCCGCGCTCGATCCAGAACTCGTGCGTGAGGTGTTGAAAGTTATCCGGGAATTGGCCGAAGAGGGGCGAACGATGATAATTGTTACTCATGAGATGAAGTTTGCCCGCGAGGTGGCAGACCGTATTGTTCTACTCGATAAAGGTGTCATTGTGGAGGAAGGGCCGCCGGAGCAGTTTTTCAGTCAGCCCCGCGAAGCGCGTACCCGGCAATTTCTCTCGCTGTTGATGGAACAGAAATAACTATGTATACCGTACATCGTTCAATATGACGAACGATCATCTCATTAAGCTCGGGCAATAGCGCCAAGCTGGAATATTTGGTTAGGGGATATAATAATCATCCAGTTCTCCCGAATGAAGCGATGTTTTTCTTAAAGCCTCCCTGTAGTGAAGGTAGAAGTGGTCTAATTAGCACTAAAAAAACACGACTCTTCTTACCGAGAGTCGTGTTTTTGGTGCAATAATGCTCCTCACTCAAGCATCATCAGGAGTACTTAAAAGGTCGAAGTCATGGGTTCCGTTCAAGCGTTTTCAACGTGAGACATTAACTTTTTAATCGCCTGATTCAATGCGTTGAATTCCTCTTTATCCATACCGCTTGATGCCAACATGGCTTCTGGAATACAGGCAGCTCTCTCCTGAAGAGCCATCCCCGAATCGGTTATTTGAATAATTACAATTCTCTCGTCGGTTTCGGAGCGTTTACGGACGATGAGTTTTGCAGACTCCATCCGTTTGAGCATGGGAGTAAGCGTCCCCGAATCTAGGGTGAGGATTTCGCTAATCTCCTTAATCGAACATTCCTGATGATCCCATAAAACCAGCAGTACGAGATATTGCGGGTACGTTAGCTCCAAATCGTCGAGCAGTGGCCGATACATGCGAAATATCGCCCTCGAACAAGCATATAAGGAAAAGCAAATATGATCATCCAGTTTTAAGAGGTTTTTAGGGTCCATATATTAACATCTCCTTATTCCGATCATTAAATTTTGCGCGAACTTATCTCAATAAATACTCTTATTATGAGAAGTTGTCAACCAAAATTTATTTTGTGCAAAATTAAATTGTTGACGAAATAAAAAAGAGGGTGTATGATTCGGGTATATTGATTTTGCACAAAAGAATTTTGCACAAATATATTGTGCAAGATATTAATGGAGGGGTCGTTATGCGCTATTAATTGATTGTTACGTTACAGGTAGGAAAATAACGAAAACAACGGAAGTCGAGAATCTCCTAGGATTTCCGGAAAGAATAACAGGCGCTGAACTTATGGACAGTATGCGGAAATAGGCAGAAAATTTGACATCTGGGTTTTAATCTGGATATGCAACTCGCGTGGACACGTCGAACGGTCTGATCGCCTGTCTATAGAAGGCGAAGCTGAAGGGGCAATACGAAATTCAATGGAGTCTCGGTTACACGCCTACAGGAGTCGTTTCTACACTGTCCTGAAAGTTGGCGATAACGCGAACGACCAAGAAGAATTCTTGGGAGCGCATTATATCTTTCTGGCCATCAGCCGACCACTAGATTTCTGGAAGATCGGCTAGAAAACGACGAGCTGGGTAACATTGAGGTTGCTCCGGCGCCTCCAGGATCGTACCTACCGTCAGGCAGAGGTTGCGGGCGTCTTTATCGGACTTTCGGCAGTAAAGAAGAAACGGGAAAAGGAATCATTTTTAGTACTTAGATTATTTTATATGGAGGTCATTATTATGGTACAAGAACGTACAGGAGCAGCAACGCTTGTTGGGCAGCCGATTACATTGTTAGGTCCTGAATTAAAGGTAGGGGACCAAGCGCCCGATTTTAAAATAAATAAAGATTTGATGACGGAAGCAGGCCTTTCTGATTATAAGGGCAAAGTCAAATTAATCTCTGTCGTTCCATCCCTCGACACAGGGGTTTGCGACGCTCAGACGCGTCGTTTTAACCAAGAGGCGGCGAACCTAGGCGAAAATGTTGTCATCTTGACGATCTCTGCCGACTTGCCCTTTGCTCAGAGCCGATTTTGTTCGATTGCGGGCATTGATAAGGTCGTTGCTTTGTCGGATTACAAACACGGATCTTTTGGTCAAGCGTATGGCGTACTGATTAAAGAACTGCAGCTTGACCATCGCGCTGTCTTTATCATTGACGCTGACGACACCATCCAATACGTGGAGTATCTGAGGGAGATGTCGGAACATCCTAATTATGAATCTGCATTGAATGCGTTGAGAGAATTGGTCGGTTAAATCTTAAATCTATTACACGGGAGGATTACTACAATGAATAAAATAAAAGCGAAGTCTATTTTTATTGCAAGTGTTGCTTCGATTATGCTGCTGTCGGGGTGCGGAACGGTCAATAGTGTGAAATCAAATACGGCGAACGAACCTTCTTCAGCACCTGCGGCGAGCGTGAGCGCGTCGGCTCCTGCCGATGTAAACAAAGTAGTCCTAGAGCCTGCGGCTCAGGAATTCGTTGAGGCTACGGCAAACCCGCCTTACTTGTTTGATCTTGGTCCGGAAAAGGGGCGCGAAACTGTTGATCAGGTGCAATCGGGCGATGTACAGAAGCCAGACGCAGACATTCGGAAATTAACCATTCAAGGTGGGCCAAAAGGGAGTGTTTCAATCACAATTGTTCGCCCTAAAGATACTTCAAAAGAGTTGCCAGTTATTTTGTATACGCACGGCGCGGGCTGGGTTTTTGGGGACGAGCTGACGCATGACCGACTCATTCGGGAATTGGCTGTGGGCTCGGGCTCGGCTGTCGTTTTCACAAACTACAGCCTTTCACCGGAAGCGCGATATCCGGTAGCCATCGAAGAGGTATATGCCGCACTGCAGTGGGTGGCGAAAGAAGGAAGCAGCTACGGACTGGACTCGAATAAAATCGCGGTAGCTGGAGACAGTGTTGGGGGCAATATGTCTGCAGCAATCACGTTGATGGCCAAGGACCGTCAAGGTCCGAAAATTAGCAAACAATTGTTGTTCTATCCCGTGACCGATGCGAATTTCGACACAGCCTCATACAAACAATTCGCTACAGGCTACTTCTTGCGCCGTGATGGTATGCAGTGGTTCTGGGATCAATACACGACAGACTCGAAGAAAAGAAGCGAAATCTACGCTTCACCACTTCGTGCAACGACTGAGGAGTTGAAGGGATTGCCGGAAACACTAATCATCACTGCGGAAGCTGATGTCCTGCGTGACGAAGGCGAGGCTTATGCCAACAAACTCAGAGAAGCAGGTGTACCCGTAACCGCCGTGCGCTTCCAAGGTATCATTCACGATTTCGTAATGCTGAACGCATTAAAGGATACGAATGCCGCACGAGGGGCGTTGCTTTTGGCCAATTCTTGGCTGGCTCAGTAAATGGAAAGAGGAGGGGCTGTGAATGCTCCCTCCTCTTTTTTATTCCGTAAAGGCATTGGCTTTTTTCATCGGGGAGTGGCGCTAACGAATTGAGTAAGTGTTATACGGATCGTCAGTGGAACATAGAAAAAAAACTGCATTGATGTTCCGATTCTTGCGAGTTGAATCAGAGGATTGCTTATATACTGTCTCGGCTTGGGATCAGGTGTGCTTACGGTGGTTTCAACTTTGTGCTCAACTTGATAGTCACCGGGTTCGATCTGAGCTTACACCGCCGGAAAAAATGATACCATTCGCGGCCTTGCGTCGCGCATGTAATGAAAAGGCGATCATCGAGAATACTTGATGATCGCCTTTTATGTACGTCCAGAATGGGCGTCATCTCTAAGGTGGAAATCCAAAACGGGGCTGGCGAACACCTACCGTTAGCCAAGAGCAAATGTTCCCACCGTGAAGTGGAATCTGAAGGAAGCTGGAGAATAGATATTCAATCATTGCAACTGCACACTTCATTGTGAGTGGTTGCAATGCCATTATGCTGTCGGATGGTCCGTTTGAGAGGGAGTTACTTTTTTCTGTCCGATTCACTTTTTTATAATGATAAGAAGTGTGACGGCATCATGTCCATTGTGCTGGACGATGCTTATAGTCCTCGTGTACCTCGGGACATGACCTGAGACGATCTTAGGATTTCAACTTCCCAATGGAGAGGTTAACACGATAATTCCCGTGCTCTAGAAGCCTGGCCAGAAGATTGTCAAGCTCATCATTGGAGGTAAGATGAGCGGTTAACAGAAAACATCCATCCCCACTGATTCGATGCCCTTCAATGATCGCTTCTTCTGACATAAAAAACTTAAGGAACTCTTTGTGATTGGCAGTTTCAACAAAGACAGTAATGAAAGCGGTTATAGGCAATCCGAGTTTGCTTTTATTGGTTGTAATCGTATATTGTTCAATGACTCCCAAATCCTCAAGCCTACGAATACGGTTTCCAACAGATTGTCCGGTCATATGTATTTCTTGACCAATATCTTTCCAAAGCATCCGCGAGTTTCTCTTCAATAAATCCAAAATTTTCAGATCGATCTCATCTAACATGATTAAACCCTTTCATCATGAAATTTAAAGCAGGGAAAGGTTTTCGCCAACTTGTTCTGCTTTTCTACGCAAATTATTATACTTAGTTCATCCTCACTTTACAGCTTACCTTGGAATTGAGGCGGATAGCAATACATTATTTAAGAGGAGGTAATCCAAATGATTTTACATGAAATCCTACAGCACAACGATCATTTTGTGAAAAATGAAGAGTATGTGCCTTACGAAGCAACAAAGATTCCCAAAAAGCGAATGGTCGTTGTGTCGTGTATGGATGCTCGATTGGTCGAATTGCTGCCTAAGGCCTTAAATTTGCAAAATGGCGATGCCAAGATCATTAAAAATGCAGGTGGTATCATTTCACACCCCTTTGGAAGTATTATGCGCAGTATCGTAACAGCAGTATACGAGCTGAGTGCAGAAGAAATATATATTATTGGTCATCACGGCTGTGGAATGAGCCAAAGTAATCCAAAGGGAACATTGCAAAAAGCAATTGATCGTGGGGTTGTGACACCAGAAGCGCTCCAAACCCTTGAATATACTGGAATCGATCTGGAAAAATGGTTGTTCGGATTTTCTGATGTCGTTGATTCGATTAAAGCCAACATTGATTTAGTACGCAATCACCCTCTGATTCCTAAAGATGTGCCTGTGCATGGTTTGGTCATTGCTCCTGATACTGGTAAGTTGGATCTCTTAGTCGATGGATATAAAGAAGTACCCGTTGGCACGAAGAATTAGTTTTCAATGTAAATATAGAAGGGATGTTACGAATATGGACAGACAACAAGCTGCTCAAAAGGTTATCGATGCTAAAATTGCGAAAAATCTAACTTGGTTGGATATCGCTTCAGTTACAGAGAATGCAGAAACTTGGGTTACAACAGCGCTTCTTGGACAAGCTACCATGACACTAGAACAAGCCCAGAAAGTAGGTGCTCTCTTGGATTTGGATAAGGAAGTTATTGAGGCCCTTACTCATATCCCTCAAAGAGGTTCTGCTGTTCAGATGCCACCAACTGATCCGCTGTTGTATCGCCTTTATGAAGCGCTAATGGTGTACGGTCCTACCATCAAAGAATTAATTCAAGAAAAATTTGGTGAAGGCATTATGAGCGCTATTGATTTCGAATTAGATCTTCAAAAAATAGAGGATCCAAGAGGCGACCGCGTATTTATTACCCTAAACGGAAAGTTTTTGCCGTATAGAAAGTGGTAATTTCTAACTTGGTTTAGTCACGCTCATGGAAGCTGACTTTCTGAAATAATGTTATTTTGTCAGAGGATATGAGATTTGCAAGTGATAGTGGGAGAGCCCTCATTTTGATGGCTCTCTTCATCAACTCGCTAGTTTAATTTTGTTATCTATGTACCTCCACTTTCCTATTTTTATTCATCGAGCGATATAGTTTCGCATTATGCGGAACCTGTCAGTATTCAGAAAAAATAAAGTAATGGAAAGTGTCAGGCTATCGACATTTAATATCAATGGGCAGGTAGTATTGCTACATGTTGCTCGTTGACTTAGCTACATGTTGCTCCTCGACCGGTGGAGTTGGCACAGCTCTTTTGTGTGAAAAGTATAGTGCAAGACCTGTGAAGAGGAGTCCGCCGACCAGATTGCCTAGAGTGACGGGAATTTGATTCCACAGCCACCAATCTGCAAAGCTTACTTTAGCACCCATCAGCATGCCTGTCGGAATGACAAACATGTTCACTACAGAGTGTTCAAATCCTTGACCAAAGAACGTTATGATTGGCAGCCACATGGCTGCGATTTTGCCGCCTGTAGATTGGGATGTCATAGCCATGACTGCGCCTAAACATACCATCCAGTTACACAGCATGGACTTGACGAACACAGTGACGAATCCGTCGAAACCAAACGACTTGTACCCGACCGTCTTGGTCTCTGCGGCTTTGATAATCATAGCCGTGATTGGGTCATCCTTCACATGGCCAAATTTGGTGATGGCTATGTAATATAATAGGCCATACAAGATGGCACCGACCATATTTCCGACAAAAACCCATGACCAGTTTCGCAACATATGCAGTACTTTGGTTTTGCGTTCCAGAACAGAAAGAGGAAGGAGAGCGAAGTTCCCAGTAACCAGTTCCAAGCCCAGTAGCACGATCATCACAAATCCGACCGGGAAAATCAGTGCTCCTGCCATATTGATTTTCGTCTGAACCGCCGTTTGATAGGCTAGGGTAGTGGCGACGCCTAACAATGCGCCTGCCAATACTCCGCGCAGCAGCAGCCGCTTTATGGACAGCTGAGATTTGATTGTGCCCGTTTGAATCATTGAATCGATGATCTGCTCAGGTTTAATGTATGACATTACATCGCTCTCCTCCAATATAGTAAATATATAATTATTTCTCTGGGCTAAATCACCATTTTTTATAGGGAAGGAATTTGCCGTTTAAGGTTACGAGTACACGATCACCTTTCGGGTCCTCAACACGTTGGATGTCCATTTCATAATCTATGGCAGACATAATACCATCGCCAAATTTTTCGTGGATCAAATCTTTAATCGCAGGTCCGTAAACCAATAGAATTTCATAAAAGCGGTAAATCAGCGGATCTGTAGGAGGCATGGATACAGTCGTACCGCGATAAGGCACAACCGTCAAGGATTCAATTGCATCACGATCCAATTCAAGTAGAGAACCTACTTTTTCGCTTTCTTCTTCAGAAAGCGTAGCTTGACCTAATAGCGCCGTCGCTGTCCACGATTCGGAGCGTCCGATTGCGTTGGCAATGTCGATCCATTTTAATCCCAGCTTGCGCTTTGCTTTCAAAATCAGTTGTGTAGTTTGTGTTCTTTCCATGAAATTTCCTCTCCTTTGTCATGAGTTCATATTTTTTAATCCTTGAAGCTCCGTCACAATGCATGTTCTTTGGACCTTAGATGTTATGTAATGTGACGTGAAATAAATTCATGTTGTCGATAATACTTTAATCCAGTGGTGTGGTCAAGTGTTTATCAATAAAAATTAATTAGGTTTTATTACATGCATTACTAAAATGTAACACGAATATGACATTTGATATCGAGATGAAGTGAAGCATTGAACATTTCAGTTGTTACAAAGGTCATCGGTGCGCAATTGATGGAAGAGAGGGAGTAGTTTTGACTTACACCAACAGGAAAAGTTTCTTCCACCTTATTTTTCTCGCATAGAAATTATATCAGTGCAATTCAGGTAAGAACCGTTTAACACTATGTATGGCACTGAACACAAAGCTGTTAAAAGTTTCTAGGGCATTACAATCTGCTACCTAGAAAGCAGGAGTGGTAGGGAGGTCACCCCTGGTTTGGACTGAGTTTTAGAACATCTACTGAACAGGATAGGGCTTAAGAAGAATGTGAATTGTCTTCGGTTATGTTGTCCCCTGATGGCGAGTAAAGCACGGTCCTTGCTGGCTGGAAGACTGGATTCTTGCAAGCACTTTCAAAGAGCATATTATTGTGCAGATGCTACAACAATAATCGGACCCAAAAACAATACAGGTTCCGTGGAACATGTTGTATTGTAAAGCAAGGGGAGGGCAATGCAATGGTATTAGATGAGCGAAGCGCCGACTTACTGCAGCTGTTACGACAATCATCTGTATTGAACATGGCTGAGCTCGAGGCACAGACTGGCCTGACTAGGAGACAAATCCAGTATGGCATCGGAAAAGCCAATGGCTGGCTCAAATCCCATGGATACCTACCCATCAGCTATGATCGAAAAGCTGGATACTACCTGACTGATAAAATCGGAGATGAGGATTTGCCGGAAAAGCTCACGAAACGCACCTATGTGTTTTCTGAGACGGACCGGGAGAGGGTGTTCTACCTGATGCTTCTCCTCAGCCGAGAACCGCTGTCTGTCTATCACTTTCAATCCATCACGGGAGTCTCTCGCAATACCGTACTGAAAGATTTACAGAGGCTTAAGATCAAAATACAGCAGCACCATCTTCAGATTCAATATTCCAAGCAAGAGGGTTATTTCATCCGGGGCGACAGCAATAACAAGAGATATTTCATCGAACGACTCATACATGATGTGTTGCATAGTACCAGCAACCATCTCATTATCCAATGCGTATGGGGAGATCGCGAAGGGCAAATTCTCTTAGTGCAAAGACAGTTGGAGCAGATGGAGAGGGAACTGGGGATTGCATTTACCGATGAACGCCTCCAGGAGCTGACTTTTCTATTTGTCTGTACCGATCAGCTTATCGCAAAGGGAGAAACGCTCTACACCGATATAAGCTGGGAGCCGCTTATTTTTACGAAAGAATATGAGGTTGTCGAGCGAATGACGCAGCAAGGCTTGTTCCAATCGGTGTGGAGTCAGAAGGAATGTCTATATGCGACCTTACGTCTACTAAGCATGAATAGAACGAGAGACACTTCTCTTCTCCAAGAGGACCATGTGGTTCAGAAGCTTATCCTAGAGATCGTGGAGGAGTTCGAGCGGCTGGCGTGCGTGAATCTGCATGACAAGGAGTTGTTCTATCAGCAACTCTACGTTCATTTCCGGCCTGCTTATTATCGGATGCTATATCGTAACCCTCATATCAATACTCTGGAAGAACGAATTCAGAAGGTGTATCCCGAACTGTATCATCTTACAAAAAAATCCTTGAAGCCGATAGAACAGGTGATAGGATATCCGGTTCCGCAAGGTGAAGTGGCATACTTTACCACTCATTTCGGGGGATGGCTCCGCAGGCAGGGTACTACGCTGGATGACCGGAAGCGTGCGATTGTAGTCTGCGCTAACGGAATTGGAATAAGTAACATATTAATCTATACCTTACGGGAAATTTTCCCGGATATTCTATTCCTAGATGCACTATCTGTAAGGGAAGCGGCAAATTACGACTTAGCCTATGATCTTGTTTTTTCAACAGTACACCTGAGAACAACAGCGACTCTGTTCGTAGTACCCCCTATTTTGGAGATTCAGGATAAACAAAAGCTGCGTCAGCAAGTAATGCAGGAATTGTATGGTTATACCATGCAGAACCCGGATATTGAGGTGCTGTTGAAGGTTGTGTCCCAGCATGCAACTATCCATGAACATGACCAACTTGAGAGTGCTCTTCAATCTCACATTTATGCGCATACACAAAAGACAAATAAACATTCCTTGGAAGGGGCGGAGAAACCAGTGTTGGAACAATTAATTACAGAGAAAATGATCCGGTTTGAGTCCCGCGTATCCGACTGGAGAGAGGGAATTAGGATTGCGGCGATGCCTCTACTTGAAGCGGGGACCATTGAAGAAAGATATGTTGAAGCCATGATCCACTCCATAGAAGGGAATGGCCCATATGTGGTCATTACTCCCGGGGTAGCGATTCCACATGCACGTCCTGATCAAGGTGTCCTGTCTCTATCCATGAGTCTGCTAAGACTGGATGAAGCCGTGGATTTCTCTCCAGATAAGCCAGTACGGCTGATCATAGTATTGGCTGCCGCCGATAGATCATCCCACTTGCGCGCATTGGTGCAGCTATCACAAATGCTTGGTGAACCATCCAATATTGAAGATATTTTGCAGAGCCAGGATAAGTCAATTCTGTTGGATTACATTCGTAAATATTCTAAGGAGGAAACAATATGAAAAAGATTATGGTTGTATGTGGAAACGGGCTCGGGAGCAGCTTTATTATGGAAATAAATGTTAAGAAGGCTTTGACTGAGATGGGCAAGGCGGCGGAAGTGGATCATACCGATCTGGCGTCCGCCAGAACCGTGCAGGCGGATATTTACATCGGAGCAGCGGATATCATGGGGCAACTGAATGATGGAAGCCGGACGATCGTTACCCTTGAGAACATGATGAGTATCCCGGAGATCACCTCCAAATTGCAACCGCATTTGGCATAAAATAAAACTATAAAAGGGGGGGCCTGTTATGTTAAACCTCATCATGAAAGATATTCTGGGTACACCGTCCATATTAGTAGGCCTTTTTGCCCTCATAGGATTGCTGTTACAACGCAAATCTGCGGCCGATATTGTTTCCGGTACTTTAAAAACGGTTATGGGCTTTGTGATTATTGGAGCAGGAGCAACGGTTCTGATTGGCTCGCTTGATAAATTCAGTCAGATGTTCAACCATGCCTTTAAAGTAACGGGTGTTATTCCGAACAATGAAGCCATTGTCGCCGCTGCACAGAGCAGTTTCGGCACTTCCACCGCTCTCATTATGGTATTTGGTATGGTCGTTAATATCTTGCTAGCCCGGTTTACGCCGCTCAAGTATATCTTCTTAACCGGCCACCATACGTTGTTCATGGCTTGTTTAATTGCTGTGGCTTTATCCGTCGGAGGACTTGAAGGGTTTCCCTTGATCCTGATTGGTGCTATCCTTCTGGGTCTGTGTATGGTTATCTTCCCCGCTATGCTTCAACCGTTTGTACGGCAAATAACCGGGAGTGATGACTTCGCCATTGGCCACTTTGGCACCATTGGTTACTTTATCTCGGCAAAGATCGGAAAATGGTTCGGAAATAAGGAAAAGACGACAGAACAAATCAAAGTTCCGCAGTCCCTAGGATTCCTGCGCGATACCTCAGTAGCCGTCTCGTTGACTATGGCAATCTTCTTTGTAGTCGTGGCTTTATTTGCAGGCCCGGGCTACATCGAGTCCGAGCTCTCGGGCGGTTCTAATTTCATTGTCTTCTCCCTTATGCAAGCGATCACATTTGCTGCCGGGGTATATGTTATCCTCGCCGGTGTGCGTATGCTGATTGCTGAGATTGTTCCAGCATTTAAGGGGATTGCTGAAAAAATCGCGCCGAATACAAAACCTGCGCTTGATTGCCCAACTGTATTTCCTTTTGCTCCTAATGCGGTAATTATAGGATTTCTGTCCAGCTTTGTGGCGGGACTGCTGTCGATGTTCATTCTTCCTGCAGTTGGATTAAGTGTGATTATTCCAGGTCTGGTGCCTCATTTCTTCACAGGTGCCGCTGCAGGGGTGTTCGGAAACTCAACAGGTGGCAGACGCGGAGCGGTACTCGGATCTTTTGCCAATGGACTCATTATCAGTTTCCTTCCAGCCCTTCTACTGGTATTCCTAGGGGATGCTGGATTTAGCGGAACAACATTTGGTGACTCGGACTTTGGTATCGTCGGCATCATCATTCTTGGACTTGCGAAGGTATTTTGAGCAGCCCAGTTTCATGAGTGCAAAAAGAATAGACCACCAGGAAAAATTGCACAGAACTCACGGGCTGTGCAATTCTTTCTGATGGACAAAAGGGAGAACTAAATAGTGAATATACAAGATGAGTTATCCATTAAAACGATTAGAACACTGTCCATAGATGCCATAGAGAAGGCTAACTCCGGTCATCCAGGCCTGCCCATGGGGGCCGCTCCCATGGCCTATGAGTTATGGGTGAAGCATATGAATCATAATCCCAGCAACCCTAAGTGGTTCAACAGGGACAGGTTCGTACTGTCTGCCGGTCACGGGTCGATGTTACTCTACAGCTTGCTACATTTATCTGGATATGGTGTACCCATGGAAGAACTCAAGAACTTCCGCCAATGGGGCAGTACGACACCGGGTCATCCCGAATACGGACACACTCCGGGTGTTGAAGCTACAACTGGACCTTTGGGACAAGGGATTGCAATGGCCGTGGGGATGGCTATGGCTGAACGTCATTTGGCAGCAACTTATAACAAAGTGGGTTACGATGTGATTAACCACTTTACCTATACTCTGTGCGGTGATGGTGATCTAATGGAAGGCGTATCCGGTGAAGCGGCATCTCTCGCGGCTCACTTAAAGCTTGGGCGCCTTGTAGTGTTGTATGATTCCAACGATATTTGTCTCGACGGGGAATTGAAGCATACCTTTTCTGAAAGTGTGGAACAACGTTTTGAGGCGTACGGCTGGCAAGTCATCCGTGTAGACGACGGGAATGATTTGAAGGAAATTGGTAAAGCGATTGAGCTGGCAAAGGGAGACTTGAGTCGCCCCACATTAATTGAGGTTAAAACTGTTATCGGATATGGATCACCGAACTTTGCGGGGACATCAAATGTACATGGATCACCCCTCGGGAAAGAAGAAACGAAATTAACCAAAGAGACCTATCAATGGATGTTTGAAGATGCTTTCCATGTTCCAGAAGAGGTATATAGCCACTTCCGTTCACTTGTAACTGAGGCGGGGCATCAGAAGGAAATAGAGTGGAATGCGTTATATGCTGCCTACAGGCAAGAGTATCCTGAACTAGCGGGGCAGTTGGACGATTCCATTCATGGCCGTCTGCATGAAGACTGGGCGGATGGTTTGCCTTCCTATGAAATCGGAACGAGCCTGGCATCACGCGCATCTTCCATGGATGCCCTTAACGCCATTGCCAAAGCCGTTCCGCAATTCGTGGGAGGTTCTGCTGATCTCGCCAGCTCAAACAAAACAACATTAAAAGGTGCTGGTGACTTTTTCGCTTCCAATTACGCTGGACGTAACATTTGGTTTGGTGTACGAGAGTTTGCGATGGGAGCAGCCCTAAATGGAATGGCGCTTCATGGTGGTCTGAGGGTGTTCGGTGGTACCTTCTTTGTTTTTTCTGATTACCTCCGCCCGGCTATTCGCTTGGCAGCTCTCATGAATTTGCCTGTTACGTATGTGTTCACGCACGACAGTATTGCTGTCGGTGAGGATGGACCAACTCACCAGCCAGTTGAGCAATTGGCATCGTTAAGGGCAATGCCGAATATAAGCGTTATTCGTCCGGCGGATGGCAATGAGACAGTGGCCGCATGGCGGATCGCCATGGAGTCCAGCGGCACACCGACGGCTCTGGTTCTTTCACGACAGAATCTTGCTACGATTACCGGGACAAAGGAGCAGGCCTATTCCGATGTTGGCAAGGGAGCATATGTGGTCGCCAAGTCGGAAACCGAGATTCCTCAGGCAATTTTGTTGGCGTCAGGTTCCGAAGTGCAGTTGGCACTGGAGGCCAAGCAGGAACTTGCCAAGGAAAATATTGCTGTATCGGTAATAAGCTTCCCCTCATGGGATCGATTTGAGGTTCAGCCAAGGGAATATCGGGACTCGATTCTCCCACCATCGGTAAAGGCTCGGTTGGCCATAGAGATGGGATCTTCGCTGGGATGGGACCGGTATGTAGGCTTTGAAGGTGAAGTGTTGACTATCAATAGCTTCGGTGCTTCCGGGGCGGAATCCAGAGTTCTGCGGGAATACGGGTTTACCGTAGATAATGTAGTAGCTAGAGTGAAGGGGTTATTGGAAAGATTAGGATAGCGGATTGCTCATTAAATGATGCTGATCTATGCAAGGAGTAGTTTGCCTATGGCAGATGCTCCTTGTTTTTAATTGTTTGTGAATCCAGCGCGGCTTGGAGTGGTTTCCCCGATCGCTATTATAGGCCAGAACTACCCAATCCCCTGTATCCCCGGGTAACCTCAAAAAATTCGACAATACCAGCGAGGACAAAATAATTTCTAAACTCGGGTACCATTTTAAAATGGTAGTTTTCGATCCTCTATCATCTAATAAAAATTTCTCTCGATATAGAGGTTCTGATGATTTCTCATAACTAAAAACTTGTTATACTAATTTAGGGTTAACCAACGTTCGTATTACAAAAGAATCAAAATATAAAGGAGATTGTATATGAACATTCATTTTATTATTCACGAAGCTTTTGAGGGGCCGGGGACTTTTATGTCTTGGGCTAAAGCAAAAGAATATAATGTTAGTTGCACATCTGTATATCTAGGAGAAAAGGTACCTGATGCCATAGAAAAGATTGATTTTCTTATCGTTTTAGGTGGACCGCAATCCCCTGACACAACTATAGAGGAATGCCCACATTTTGATGCGGCAGCTGAAATTGAAATTATTAAAAATTGTATAGATGCAAAAAAAGTAGTATTAGGAGTTTGCCTGGGAGCCCAGCTTATTGGAGAAGCTCTCGGTGCGAAATATGAGCATAGTCCTGAGACTGAGATAGGGTGCTACCCAATCACTTTTACTGAAGAAGGTCGGAATAATGATCTATTTTCACACTTTGGTGAAACAAGCGTTGTTGGACATTGGCATAATGATATGCCAGGATTAACATCTAATAGTCAGATAATTGCATATAGCGAGGGGTGCCCTAGACAAATTGTAAGGTATCAGGAGTTTGTGTACGGATTTCAATGCCATCTGGAATTTAATCCTGAGTTGATTGAGTTATTGATCGAAAATTCAAAAGAAGAACTGTCTCGGGGATTAAATAAACGTTTTGTTCAACAGCCTGAAAGTTTGCGTGAAAATAATTATAAAAAAATGGAAGAGCAATTAAATGTCTTTTTGACCAAATTAGTTAGAGAATATAACTCCAGATGATTATCTATTAATTCGAAATATTAATTATTTTGCAAGGCTAGCCATTTGTACAATGTCACGATTGTCAAAAAAAAGCTAATCCATACAGCGATCGATATGATCGCTCTTTTATTTGAGCTTTAGAGGGGTACGGAGTAAAAGAGGAAACTAAATTTTTTTGCTCAATTATAATAATAATATCTCGAAGTACTCCAACATGAGGCTATATCAGGCAAAACTTGCGATTTCAAAATGATTTTTGGTACTTCTTATTCAAAGGTTACTTCAAAACTTGCTAAGGATATTATCAGATACTATGTGAAGATATCAAATGTAGACAAAGAGATATTTAGTGGTATACCGTATGCTAGTATATTTAATACTACATAATCTGGATTAAGTACTTATGTTTCTGTAGAAGAGTTGAAGGCAAATTGATTTTAATTTAAGTGAATAGAGTATGTTAAATTGAGACCGTTATCTAATACTAGATAGTGGTTTTTTTTGCTGTATAATTGAGATTAAGATATCGCAAAACCCGCATTCATTATCATGCATAAAGATGCAAAGTGAGGTTTGCGCTTTTTCTCGCTCATTATGAAAATCATTGAGCAATTTAAATTGTAAAAATAAATTCCTCTCAATAATTATGAAAATTTGTATTGATACATAAGCTTTTTTGATGAATCTTTCTCACTAATTATGACAACGCACAACCGATCGATCGAATCAGTAAAGCTGTGGTCTGTTCTGTGAATGATCTGAAAGTAATAATCTGAGGGGAGAAGGTGCTGCACGCTTTAATAGTGAGTAGCACCTTCTCGACCTTAAGTCGTATTACGCAAGTAATCTTCTATTTTAAATAAGGTTGTATTAAAACTACTATTTTACTAAAGGAGAATACATAATATGAAAAACTGGAAACGTATGCTCTTATCCCTAACCATTTCAGCCGGTTTGCTCGCATCCGCAGTACCTGCGATGGCCGCTCCGCAACAGACATCGGTAAAGGTAAATGACGAAACGGTCGAATACACGGTTGGTACACCGATTAACAATAAAGGAACAACACTTGTGCCGCTGCGCTCCACGCTGGACGCGATGGATGTTAAGCTGACGACAGCGACAGATGATACGATTACAGCCGTCGTTAACGGCAAGACAATTACGCTGAAAAGCAAGCTTACTCGAATTAATGGCATAACCTATGCACCGATTCGCATCGTCGGGGATGCTGCTGGTTATGAAGTGCGCTGGGATGCTGCTACGCGCACAGTGCTGCTGGTTTCCAAAGGTGGCGAAACAGAAACTGTTCAAACCGGTGGACGCGGCTTCATGTGGGAAGTCGAAAGTAACGGCAATACCGTGTACCTGGTTGGTTCTATGCATATTGCGGATGAAAGCTTTTATCCATTGCGTAAGGAGTTTGAAGAAGCTTTTGTTGAGGCGGATTACCTAGGTGTAGAGATCGATCTCAGCAAAGCAGCTGACGAAGCGCAGCAGAAGATTGTTACGGATCTGGGCACATACCAGGATGGTACTACGCTGAAAGATCACATCTCCAACGAGACGTATACTCAACTGGGCGATATTTTGAAGAAGAATGGATTGGAAGCGAACGCCCTGGATACCTTTAAGCCTTGGGTAGTGGAGAGCACGTTAGCTAGTCTGAAATCCATGAAAGCAGGGTATGAAGCATCTGCGGGGGTTGACCTGTATTTTATCCAGAAAGCAATCGAGCGCAAACTTCCGGTGATCGAGCTGGAATCCTATGAATCTCAATTGGGAATGTTCAATGACTTCTCTAAGGAGCTGCAAGAGAAAACGTTGAAAGCGACTTTGGACAATTTTGATGTGTTGGATGACAGCGTGAACCAAATGGCCGAAATGTGGAAGACAGGGAATGACGAGCAACTGCTGAAGCTGACGAACAGCTTCTCTGATGATGAAGAGTACAACAAAGCAATGCTCACTGATCGTAATGTGGGGATGGCCAACAAGATCGATGGTTATCTGAAAAACGGCAAAGGTGAGGAATATTTCATCGTGGTTGGTGCAGCGCACTACCTTGGTGATAAAGGGATTGTGAAGTTGCTGGAGGATAAAGGGTACACGGTAGAGCGGAAATAAGCTATTCAGCCATAAGTTTGGCTTGAGTACCAATATATCGGAGAATAGTTAATGTAATGGAAGATCTACGGTTGTATTTCGTTTCTTTTCTTTTATCAATTTTCTCTAATTTTCTTGTAAGCTAACGGGAAACGTTAGTTAAATAAATCCGAGAAGCAGCCGACCATAGTGATCGGCTGCTTTTGTTTAACCAACGGACAGAATAGCATAATATCGCAATAATATATACATAAACTGGGCTTTTCCTATGATTCGTTTGCGGCGATGTCTTAAGCAGTACATTCGTTTCGAGTACAAACGTTCCTGCCCTTGCGTTTAGCAATCGATTAGTTACTCGAAGTTCTCAATCACGATTTTACCTGTCATACGTCCTTCTTCCATTATTGCATGGGCTTTACGCAAATTGGCTGCATTGATGGGAGAGAGGATCTGGGCAACCGTAGTTCGTAAGCGTCCTTCATCGATCATACGGGAAACTTCGTTTAACAGGTTGTGCTGTTTAATCATATCCGAAGTCTGGAATAATGGTCTGGTGAACATCAGCTCCCAGGCAAAAGTGACGCTTTTGTTTTTCAGTAAGGTCAGATCGAGGAGCTCATCCGTCTCCACAATGGAGCAGATTTTCCCTTGGGGAGCAATGGCTTCAGCCATATTGACCCAATGCTTCTCCGTACTGTTCAAGCAGAAAATATAGTCAACATATTCTAAACCTAGCGCTTTGAGCTGAGGGAGAAATGCTTCGTAATGATTGATGATGTGGTCAGCTCCCATGTTTTTAGCCCACTCAGCAGATTCCGGGCGTGAAGCTGTGCCGATGACAGTCAAACCAGCGTGTTTGGCCAGTTGTGTCGCAATAGAACCAACACCACCCGCTGCCCCGATGATCAAAATGGTTTTACCTTCGTTGCGCTCGGTGGCAGCAGACACGCCCAAACGATCAAATAATCCTTCCCAAGCGGTGATAGCGGTTAACGGCAGAGCGGCTGCATGCGCAAATTTCAGTGTTGCTGGTTTAAAACCGACGATTCTCTCATCAACGAGGTGAAACTCGCTATTCCCACCTGGACGGGCAATGCTGCCGGCATAATACACTTCATCGCCGGGTTTGAACAGTGAAGATTCCGGTCCGGCTTGTTCGACGATACCTGCAACATCCCAACCGAGAACCTTTGGGGTGTTTTCGGTCCTATTTTTGGGAGCGCGCACTTTAACGTCGACGGGATTAACAGAAATGGCTTTGACTCGGATCAGCAAGTCTCTCCCTGTAGGTTCAGGTACATCCATCATAACGTCCAGCAAGCTCTCAGGTTGATTAATGGGTAAATACTTCAGCAAGCCGATGGCTTTCATTTGTCGGTTTGACATTGTCGTTTCCTCCTTGAATGTACATCACTTATTGCTTTCTGGTGGTAATATAACGTATATTAACTATCATGAATAGTACGCACAATAGTGTGATGTAGTATCAATTTGTATACTGTTAGAAGGGGAGGATAAATACATGCGTGACCGCAAATCGGGATATGGCCAATGCCCGAATGAAGAAGGTTGTCCCGTCGAGTATACGTTGGATGTCATTGGCGGCAAGTGGAAGGGTGTACTTCTGTATCATATGATCGAAGGTCCCATACGATTTAATGAGTTTCGTAGAATATGTCCGAACATTACCCAGAGAATGCTGACGCTACAGCTTCGAGAGCTTGAAGAAGACGGGATCGTGCACCGTGAGGTGTACCCGCAAGTTCCTCCCAAAGTGGAATACTCGCTATCGGAATTCGGACGCACATTAGTGCCAATTATTATGGAAATGAAAATCTGGGGAGAAAAACACAAAAATTTATTAATTGCTGCTTCTAGACAGACAGAAAACGTGGCAGATTCCATGGTGGATTCGATGTGACTTTCCTTTTAAGGCCTTGCATGAATATTACACAAGAAGACCGGATAATCCACTCAAGAAAATGAAGTCACTCATTGCGCTATGCAACAAGCTCATTCGGACACTGTTTGGAATTCTGAAGAAAGGCCATGCATTCTGCGAGGATAAGATCTGGCTGATATCCCTCGATTTGCAAACGAATCGGTTGCCGCTTAATCCACGAACGAGGTATTAACGGAGCATAACAACAGAACCACGGATGAGTCGGACTAACTATTATACGGACGTAGATCCTGGCGGGCAGCATATCTGCCCTCCACCTCATGGATAGGTTGAATGAAGGATGTGGGAGCTAGATCTTCCCTAAGTAACCACTTTTTAGAGCAGGTGGTCTCAGGAGAGGTTGCTTTGCGCTTTCTCCGCCTCCAAAAATTTCTTCACCATGATAACTGTTCCAATCAGTCATGGCCATTGTTTTCTCGAGAATACCGCATTCTTGAGAATAAGAAAGCAATTCGGAGAAAAACGTTTGCTCACCATAGCTAAATCCATCACGCTTAAAAATTTTTTTATGTTGGGGAGTTACAAATAAGAAAAAATACCATACTATATTTTTATATTTTTAGAAATAAGAAAATATAGATAGGAAACGAGGAGACAGTACATGGAAAGCAAATCGGAGATGCGCGATGTCATAAAAGTATACTAAGCTCTTGGAGAGCCGACGAGGATCAGTATCGTCCTACGCCCTTTCTATACTAACAATTATTTCCTACTTTAAAACATTATATTCACTAAAATGGTAAGGGCCTATTTGGCTTTGCAGTACAACTGGTTTCCGAAAGGACAACAACACAAAATCCCGACTCATGGGATTTTTTGTATGCCTCAATGATGAATAAGTCGAAACTAGGGGATAAGTGGGAGAAAAGAAGATCAAAGAAACACTTTTCAAGAATGCATAGTTAACTGATTGGTATAATACAACAATTTTTTTGAAAAACGAATGAAGTTATTCTCAGTTTACTCATTTTAATTGTCTCTGCGACACCAAAGATTCATTATTCCGAATTAAGCTAATAGCAGGATCGTTTAACGATTAAAGAGGTTATTCATTAAACAACTGAAGCCTAAGCAAGCGGTAGTTTCCCTAGCTTGTTACTTCAATGTTACTGTGATAGTAGGGTCTTCTCTTTATTTTTCACGGTTCATAGAAGTCATCCCATTTTCTTTGAAAATTCTGAAGTAATTTTTTTCGTGCTCTGGCTAATTTTTGGCTTACGGCTTGTTCAGACAGGTCAAGTGTGGAAGATATTTCCTTATAGGATAGATCTTCAATATAAAACATTCTAATTATAATTTGCTGAGAGGGGCGCAATTCAGTAATGCTCTGATGGAGCAATTGATTCCTTATATTATTCTCTACGGTTGTAGCAACACTGACTTGCTCTAAACATGATTGTAATTCATCTTCCACTCCTCTGATAACGGAATCCAAACTAATTGTCTGACGACTTTTATTTGTCTTATTGAAGTAATCAATAGCAATGTGACGAGTAACCTGTTTCATCCAAGCAGGGTAGCTTTCAATTTTGTATTTATGTATGATTCGGGTAATCTTCAAAAAAGCTTCTTGAATAACATCTTCTGTAAGTGAATGATCATGCAGGTAATACAGAATATCTTTATAGACAAGGTTATAAAAAGATCGGTAGGCCATTTCCTGCTGCTGTGGAGAAAGCTTATCAAAGGACGTTTGAAATAAGTAAGAGCAACTGTTCACAGGTACCTCCAAAGAAATAAAGGTAAATTATGTATTTATTATATAACAAAAGGTTTTTAATTCCAATATTTTTAAAAAAATCAAGAAAAATAATTTTATGATTATAGGATATTTTAATGTTCTCAATCGTTTTATAAGTGGAGGTGAAGACATGGGAGGAGTTGCACCGGAGAATAAGGAGGTTTTTTTTGATGATATTTACAAACGCAACGTTGATACAGTTTACCGGCTCTGCTACGTATATTTAAAAAATATCGCTGATGCAGAGGATGCTGTTCAGTCCATATTTTTAAAGTTACTCGATTCGGATATCTCTTTTTCTAATCGTAATCATGAGAAAGCATGGTTTATTCTGACGACAAAAAATCATTGCAAGGATATTCTAAAAAGCTGGTGGAAAGTTCGTAAAGTGGATGTGGAGTCTTTGCCGGATATGCCCTCTAAAGTTGGATATGAGTTATCAGGAAACGTTCTGGAAAAGCTTCTTGAATTGCCTGCTAAATACAAAATAGTTCTTTTTCTTTACTATTTTGAAGGATATTCTGTTAAGGAAATTTCCTCGTTATTAGGTGATAAGGAAAGCACGATTCAAACGAGATTATCTACAGGAAGAAAACGGTTAAAATTTACTTTAGGAGGCTTTTATGAAAAATCCTATCCATGATGCTTTTGAAGCAGTTGGACCAAGCGAGAGACAAAAGGAGAAAATGCGGAGCGAAATTAACGTGCAATTTCGAGCCTCACGTAAAAAAACAAGTGTGAGTTCGTGGGGGAGAAGTAGGATAGTAGCTTCCTTGGTAGCAGTGTTCTTCCTTCTTGTATCCGCGACAACATATGCAGCTACAGATGGGAAAATAATAACCCTGATTAAAAATCAAGTGAATCAAATCCTGTTTGCTAATGGAGATACGATTAAAATCCATTCTAATGACGAAGGTGAAGTTTTTGTAGGGGTTAGCGGAAAAGAAGGTGCGTGGGTGGTTGAAGAAGTTGGAGAGGAGTTAATTCTAGAGATAAACGGTGAAAAAATCAATATCTCGAATTCTCTTTTAGACAAAGGTTACTTCTACTACGATTATTATAATAATTCCGACATTTTACACAGGGTTTACGTAGTCAAGAATGCAGGGGGCTTTAAGGATTATTCAGAACGTTGGTATTCTCAATTTGAATGGTTGCCTGAACATGGACTGAGTGGTGGTAGCAGAGGGATCAGCGGGGCACTGGCAACTGCAATTATGTCTGCTGAAACTGACGTATCTAATGGAGATGGTGATCTTGATGAGATGTTACAAAAATATTTACTGAAATACTGGAGTGAATATGAAAAATAAATTTTAAAGGGAATGAGGGCTTTCTCATAAGTGGAAGAATTACAGAATGCCTTTTCCTCAAAAGATGTAAAACAAAAAGAAGCCTTCCCTTTGAAAAATGGAAGTGTCGAGCAACCATTTGGGGGAGGGCTTCTTTTGTACATTTCGAGTACTTCTCTACACTGAAATGATTTTTAGATTTTTGGGGAAGTCCCGTCTCTTTTAAATATCCAATTCAGCGTAGGTTGAGGCTAGTCTTGCATAGGATGAACCACTCAAACCTGTCTTGCCTGATGTAAAGTTAGCATAATAGGTTCCTGCAGTCCAAGCATTTGTGCTGTAGACATTCCAAGCTGCGTTGGCTGGAATAGTTACACTGCTTCCACTTACAACCGAGCCAGTGCTTGAATTTTTCGTTATAGTAAATATGATGTGACCACTTGAGGATGTATTGTTAATGTATACCTTAACATATGGATAATCTTTATCAAGTGTGAATGCTTGCGATTTCTCCGTACCGGATAGAGATATGGAGAAATCCGTTTTGCTGGCAAAAGGTGTAATGATAGGCTCTGTAGGTTCAGGAGTGCTTTCAACTCGAACAAAGGTTAGTCCACCATGCTCAATAACTGTCCCTATTTCTCCATTGAGTACAATAGAATCATTGGCTACTACGGAACTTTCAACGGCAGTTGTAGTTGTAGCTGGACTAGCTGAAATTACAGCAGGTAAAGAAAGTCCCATTACAGTGGCTAGACCTACACTTAACAATTTCTTCTTCAAAGCTAATCAACCTCCATGGTATATTTTTGCTCTTTCAGATGTTGGTTTCAAAGGAGAGCAATCCCTCTGAAGTTTCTTGTAGTAGACTATCTATAAATATAGACTTCAATAAATTGAAAAATCTAACGTTTTATTTTATTTTTGTTATAAAAAAGAAATAATTATTACTTTTATTCTCTCATAATCTGCGGAGTATACAAAAATTAGTCACCCGTGTGTTATATACCATTAGACATATGTTTGTTTTATTACGGCTGAATTCCGATTGCCTTTCTAGGGCAAGTAACCCCAAGGACATCCGTTCTCGTTTTTTACTGTAAAATGTCGATTCAGGACTTTAGATTCAATCTCAGAAATACATATTTACAAATATTAGTAGAACAGATAGAATAAATGTAAGCGCTATAAAAGTTAAATCGCTTTAACTTTTAGGTGGAGGTGATTTGTGTCTCGTAAGGCCAATAATGGATCATGGTTTTTCCATCAAGATGCTGCACTGAATTTCGGCTTAAAGGTTATGTCATGGATCAAGACCCATTTGGACCTAAAAAGGAGCGTAATTTTATGAGAAAAAACAGGAGATTTTCGGTTAGCAGCAAGGCTGTTATGATGTGTTGTCTCGTTTTTCTTCTTATTCCGGCGGGCTTTGCCTTCGCCGCTCCAAACAAGCCATTCCCGCAGCATACGACATATACCAGCGGTTCGATCAAGCCGAACCATGTTACACAAAGTGCGATGGACAGCGCCGTGAAAGCAAAATGGGACAGTTGGAAATCAGCTTATCTGAAAACAGCAGGCACAGGCAAGTATTATGTGAAATATCAGTCCAACGGGGATACTGTATCTGAAGCTCACGGGTATGGAATGCTGGCAACAGTTCTAATGGCTGGTTATGACAGCAACGCGCAGACCTATTTCGACGGACTTTATCAATATTATAAGGCTCATCCGAGTACGAACAATTCGAAACTGATGGCATGGAAACAAAACAGCAGCTTCCAGAACATTGAAGGCGCCGACTCGGCCACGGATGGAGACATGGACATTGCTTATTCGCTCCTGCTTGCGGACAAGCAGTGGGGGAGCAGCGGCAGCATCAACTACCTTCAGGCCGGCAAGGACATCATCAATGCCATTATGCAAAGTGACGTGAATCAGTCTCAATGGACGCTGCGTCTTGGCGACTGGGCAACGGACAACACCTACAAAAATGCTACCCGTCCATCAGACTTTATGCTGAATCACTTGAAGGCGTTCCAGGCTGCAACGGGTGATGCCAGATGGGCGAACGTGATCGACAAAACCTATACCATTATCAACTCCTTATACAACGGGTATAGTTCATCAACCGGATTGCTTCCAGACTTCGTCGTTCTGTCGGGTTCAACGTACAAGCCGGCTTCAGCTGATTTTCTGGAAGGGGCGAACGATGGGAACTACGATTACAACTCGTGTCGTACGCCTTGGCGGATCGCAACGGATTATCTGATGACGGGTGACAGCCGGGCGCTCAATCAGCTCAGCCAAATGAACAGCTGGATTACGACCAAAGTAAGTGGCAACCCTAGCAGCGTAAAGGATGGTTATAAACTCAACGGCACGGTTACAGGTTCCGGCGGCAGCGGCGCGTTCTATGCACCGTTTGGTGTCAGCGCTATGACCTTGTCCACGAACCAAAACTGGCTGAATTCCGTATGGACCAAAACGGCGGGCAGCTCCAATGAAGGCTACTATGAAGACAGCATCAAGCTGTTCTCCATGATCGTGATGTCTGGCAACTGGTGGACATACTAAACAACTTGAAATGGATTGATTGCTCATATGCAAGCAGGCAGGGAGATTAGCTCCCAGCCTGCTTTTTAAATGGAAGGAGAGCTAGAAGAATGATTTATTGACCTATTGGAGCGAGTGATATAGATGGGCAAATGCTTGGAAACGACAAACCGCCATAGCTCAGGAAATCCTGGGTTACGGCGGTTTCGTTTGGTGTGAAGGTACGCTGATAGACGTTTTTTATGGCATTAGGAAGAATGGGTCATAGCCGAATTATTATGCATTAGCTGCAGTTTCAGTAAAAAACTGCGGCAAATATTCCTTGTTGGCTTCGAGCATTTCATCCAGCATCTGAATCGCCACTTCGACCGAAGGGACCAGAGGATGATGAGCCAATGCTTGTATGGCCAAACCACGATCGCCGGTTACGGCAGCATCGATGGCGAGGCGCTCATAGGTTTTAACCGCATGGATCAGTCCGACGGCCATAGGAGGAACCTTGGTTAGCGGCAGGGGCAGCGGGCCGGTTTTGGTGACAACGCAGTTGACTTCAATGCTGGCATCGTTCGGCAGGAAATCAATAATGCCTTGATTGGCTACGTTCAACGTCTGAATGTCATTCGTTCCGTTGTACAGTGAGCGCATCAGGTTTACGGCTGCTTCGGAATAGAAGGCGCCGCCCCGCTGCTCCAGCTGTTTCGGTTTATCTTTCAGGTCCGGGTCATTGTAAAGCTCGAACAGTTCTTCTTCGACGCGTTTAACCACTTCCGCACGGTTTCCGCCTGTTTGTAAGGATTCCAGCTGTTCTTCAAGCATGGCATCGGTCATGTAGAAATATTTCAGATAGTAGGAAGGAAGGGCATGCAGGGATTGCAGGAATTCCGGATTCCACTCCCTTGCAGGCACGTTCTTCGCGCTGTAACCGGCTGTATCAGCCAACATCTCATCCAGTTTGTCTTCTCCGTTCACATCAATACGCGTAATCCAGTGCAGATGGTTCAGGCCGACAAACTCAGCATAGATGCGGTCCGCTTCTACGCCATATTTGGCCGAAGTCTGCTTGATCAGGCCGATCGGCGCATTACAGAGACCAATGCTTTTAACGTTGGAATACTTTAGAATGGCTTCTGTGACCATACCCGCCGGATTCGTAAAGTTCAGCAGCCAGGCATTAGGAGCGAGTTCTTCAATATCACGGCAGATATCAAGCAGGACCGGAATCGTCCGCAGCGCCTTCATCATGCCTCCGGGACCAGTGGTTTCCTGACCGATCACGCCGTATTTCAGGGGGATGGATTCATCGCGGCCACGGGCGTCAAGCATGCCGACACGCATTTGAGTGCTGACGAAGTCCGCACCCTTGATGGCTTCGCGGCGGTCGAATGTCAAATGGACTTCAATCGGAAGGCCGGATTTCTCCACCATGCGTTTGGCCAAGTTGCCAACAATATTTAGTTTGCGCTGTCCCGGCTCAATATCGACCAGCCACAGCTCGCGTACCGGAAGCTCGGCATGGTGAAGGATGAAGCCCTCAACGAGCTCCGGAGTATAGGAGGATCCACCGCCGATTACCGCTATTTTCAGTCCTTGTTTATTATCCACTTCATACCACACTCCAGTCTTTTAAGATTTTATATGATGACGTCCCCTGCGTTTATCTTGTTGTTTGCTTAATATGTTCGAACTCGCGGAATGCCCGCATTTTGTCATATACATCCTGGCTTACCTCATGTCCGTCTGCATCCATAGCAGACCATAAAGCACCGACGACAGGCTCAGTGGCCAACGTTACGATGGTCGCATTCGGGGCGATGGTTGCGACAGCCTGTGCAACCTTACTGCGAATCCAGCCTCGGTCTCCCCTTGTTAGCAGACTTCCTGCCAGTACCACGTCAAAGGTGTCCTTTTCCATTCCGAGCTTGTGGATGACTGCTGCCGCTGATTTGCCAAGCTCGACGCCCTGACGGTTCAGAATTTCCAGAGCTACAGCATCGTTCTCTGCGGCAGCTTCAAACAGCAGCTTCGCAGTGTGGACAGGCACATGCTTGCCATGATCCTGGAAATCATCGAACATATCGCTGACACTGTCATACCCAAGGAAGTTCAGCAGCAGGGGTGTCAGGAGCGTTGTCTGCTCACGACCGTCCCAGGAACGGATGACAGAGCGGAACACCTCAATATTGAGGGAACCGCCACCGCCGAAATCGCCGTACATATAATCAAAACCGCCGACCTGTACATGCTCTCCTGCCGGATTGCGGCCTGCGGAGTTGGTGCCTGTGCCGCAGATCAGTGCGACACCGTAAGGCTGGTTCGTACCTGAGCGCAGGCTGATCATGGTGTCACAGTTAATCGAATAATTCCGGGTAAATCCGATTCCCTGAACCAGAGGGTGGAGGATTCGGTAATCTGCCTCCCGATCCGCTCCCGCAAGTCCGAAATAAGTGTGCGCGATTTCATGAATCTGCAGTCCTGCCTCGTTCAGGGCTCCTTCTGCAGCTTCCCGTATGCTTTGTGCGGCCAAGGCGCGGTCAATCTGGTGATTGCCGTTGCCGCCCATGCCTTTGCCAAGCACATTGCCGCATTCATCAGTCAGCAGGGCGTATGTTTTTGTTCCTCCCCCATCGATACCCAAGTAGTACGTCAATGGTCGTCACTCCTATATATAAATTTATATTTTTTTATCCGGTCGTATCTTCTATTGGTGCTCCGGTAGATTCTCTCACGATGAGTTCAGGGTCGATTTGCACATTAGCCCCACGTTTCATCGTACCGTCCATACGTTTCAGCAGCATATCCGCAGCAGCAATCCCAATGCGGTCGGCAGGCTGCCGGACCGTAGTCAGATGGGGGTGCAGCTTGGATGAAATATACTGGTCGTCATAGCCGACAATTGCTACCTGTTCAGGGACCTTGATGCCTTCTTCCATGAGGGCATTCACGACCCCGAGCGCGATATGGTCATCGCCCGCGAACACCGCAGAAGGGAGGCGGCCCTCGCGCAGCCATTTGCGGCAGATGTCATAACCAAAATCGATTTCGAAATCGCCTGTAATCATGTCAAACGGAGTCAGGTCTTGTTCCTTAAGGGCCTGCAGGAAACCGCTGCGGCGCTCTTTCGTACTGCGGAACATGTCGTCTCCGCTGATGTGTGCGATGGAGGTATGCCCCAGATCAAGCAGATGCTTCGTAGCGGCATAGCCGCCTTTGTAGTTATCGATTGTTACCGAAAAAGTATCATTGTCCGGCTTCTGATTGTCGATGAGGACATAAGGGATATTGCGCCGCTTCAGTTCCACAATATAATTATCTTCTTCTATCGGCGAGAGCAGAATAAGACCGTCCACCCGGTCCTCCTGAATCAGGTAATGACTTCCATCCGAGCCAATGCCGGTAGAGACCGAAACGGCAAGAAAATAGCCGTGAAGCGAAAGCACTTCGTTCAGTTCCTTAACAACGGCGTCAAAGAAGGAGTCCTGAAGAGTGGTCATGATCAGACCCACGATTCCTGTCTTGCCGCGGGCTAAACTCCGCGCAGCGGCGTTGGGATGGTAATCAAGCTCTTTAATCGCGTCGAGCACCTTTTGTCTATTTTTCTCACGAACGGATTCGGCACCATTGAGTACCCGAGAAACCGTTACAACGGATAATCCTGATTTTTTTGCTACATCAAATATGCTAACCTTCATTGTTTACTCTCCCTGCGGCAGATTTTCCGTACTTTATATTGATTTAACACTAGTATACATGTACGGAGGCTTAGCCGCGAAGCTAATTTAGTAGATGCACCGCCCCTTGCGGGACGGCACAACTATAATGTTAACGTTTGATAATTTCCATGACTTTTTGCTGAATTGTCGGCATCACTTCTTCAACGGTGTTGTGTCCCGTATCAATTGGCTGCATCTCGTTGATGAACATGTCGTTGATCTGAGAATAGTGGGTGATCAGGTGGTTATAGGATTCAAATCCGTATTTCACTGCACCTTCGTATACCTTCTTCACATCTGCTGGATCGATGCCATCAAAATGCTTGTAATAGGTCTCGGCTGCCTTCGTATTTACAGGAGGATTGCCGCCGCTCAGTTCAATGGATTTTTCCTGAACCTCGTCGCTGACCAGATACTTGATCCATTCAAAAGCTTCCTTCGGATGCTTGGAGCCCTTCAGAATCAAGAGCGGGTCGACGAACAGCACGCTGCGGACCTTGTCATTGCCACCGGCAGGCACTGCAGCCACGCCAACCTTGAACGGAAAGTCGTTAGAGCCGGCAAGACTCCATGAGCCGCTGACAGTCATGCCTACCTTACCGGTTACGAAAGCATCGCCGTTTTGCCCTGCTACGCTTTTGCTCCATTCCGTTGTCGGAGACACTTTATCTTTTAAGATCAGGTTGAACAGCTTGTTATAGGCTGCGATGACTTCCGGCGAAGTGAAATAAGTCTCGGATGGTACGCCACCGTTCGTCCAGGTGTCCTGGGAGTAGGGTTCTGCTCCAAAATAGAGCGGGCGCATATCGCGCTCGGACCATGTGAAGTCAACGCCATATTGGGTTTTGGCAATATCGTTGGATACATGCGTCATTTTCTTTGCATCTTCGACCATTTTGTCAAAAGTCCAGCTCTTGTCCTCGTAATCGCTTGGAGGATATGGGACATCGTCAGCGTCGAACATGTCTTTGTTGTAGAGCATCAAAGTAACGTACATGTTGACCGGGATACCGTACACATGGTCTTTGACGGTATAGATTTTCATGAGGTCATCCGGGATGCTGTAGTCCGATGCTTTAAATCCGTCTTCATTAATAATGTCATTCATGTCGAGCAGCATGTCTTTGTTGTAATACTCCGCAAAACCGCCGTAGCCATAGTGGCTTGTGACGTCAGGGGATTTGCCGCCGGCAATCAGCGTTTGGAGCTTACTGTCGAACTGCTCGTAAGGAGCTTTTTCAACTTTGACCTTAATGTTCGGATGTTTGGCTTCAAAATCCGGAACCAGCTTTTCAATAAAGGTGCGATCCTCGGAATCGATGGTATAGTGCGTTATGGTTACTTGCCCACCTGAGGCACCTGATTTAGCGCTATCGCTATCGTTACCAGGTACGACATCTCCCGCTGATTTGCCGCCGCTACAGCCGGACAATGCCAATACGACGAGCATGCTGGTTGCAAGCAAAAGTGTAAAAGACTTTTTGATCCTTAATGTTTTCATGAATGACAGTCCCCCATAAATTCAAGTTTTTTGCCGCCGCTGCGGCGGAGCCTTTACTTGATGCCTGTAAGTACAATTCCTTCCACAAACCGCTTCTGGGCTATCGCAAATAGGGCCACGATCGGCAGCATGGCAAGCACAGATGCAACCATGAGCAGATGCCACGGCGGAATTCGGAAACGCGAAGATGTGAAGGAAGACATACCGACCGGAAGCGTAAACTTATCCGATGAGCTTAAATAGAGCACAGGCGTAAGAAGGTCATTCCAGCTGTAGATGAAGGCAAAGATCGCAACGGTTGCAAGCGCCGGTCCGGACAGAGGCAGAGCAATTTGCCGCCACATCCGGAACTCGCTGCAGCCATCGATGCGCCCTGCGTCAAACAGCTCATCCGGCAGGGTGGAGAAGAACTGTCGCAGCAAAAAGATGTTGTATGCCGAACCAAAAAACGCAGGGACAATCAGCGGCAGGAAGGTATCAATCCAGTTCAGCTTGGAAAAGAGAATGAACTGGGGGATCATAATCGCCGGATATGGAAGCATCATGGTGCTGAGCATGAGCATGAACCACAAGTTGCTGCCTTTACCCCGATATCTGGCGAAGCCATAGCCTGCAAGGGCCGACGAAAACAGGGTGCCGACAACGGTCAAAATGCCGATAATGAGACTATTCATATACATTTGACCGAAGTTCAGCGTGTCGAAAATCTCTCTGTAGTTACTCCATTGCCATGATTCCGGCAGAAAGGTCGGAGGAAACTTCAGCAGTTCCTTCTTCGATTTCAGCGAGGTCGAGACCATGAAAAACAAAGGGAGAAGCATGAGAAAGGTGGTGACCACCAGGGCAATGAAGCTGGCAATGCTGACCGCGTCAATTTTGCGTCGGCGTTTATTCACAGAAGGTGTAGCGCCTGGGCCGGTAGTCGGAATTGTACTCATTTGCGTCCGCCTCCTTCATAGTGAACATAACGGTTCGAGAGTTTAATAATGAGGGCCGTAAACGCCATGACGACAATCAGCAGCACCCACGCAAGTGCCGATGAGTATCCTGCTCTGTATTCCTTGAAGGCACTGGTGTACAGGTTGTAAACGTAGAACCAGGTCGAGTAGTTTGGGCCCCCTTGGGTCATTACATACGCCTGCGTGAACACCTGGAAGGAATCGATGACGCCCATAATTAGCTGGAACAATAGTACCGGTGAAATCATGGGCAGGGTCACGTTCAGGAAAATCCGGAATCGGCCTGCACCGTCAAGCCTGGCGGCTTCCACGAGACTGGCAGGAACGCCCTGAAGTCCCGCCAGGAACAGAATCATGCCTGAGCCTACCGTCCAGAAGGACATGATCATGAGAGCGTAAAGCGCATAATCAGGGCTCATAAGCCACGATGGTCCACTGATGCCGAACCAGGACAGCACGTAATTAAACAGACCAATCGATGGGTTGAAAATCCAGTACCACAGCAAGGACATCGCCACGCCGGATACCATACTTGGAAAATACATGGCCGTGCGGAAAAATCCGCGGAACGGTATTTTCATATTGAGCAGGAGAGCAAATCCAAGTGCCAGCAGCAGCTGAATCGGTACACTGATAAAGGTATAGCGCACCGTTACGACAACAGATTTCCAGAACAGGTCATTGTGAAACATTTCGTTGTAATTCGCGAATCCGACATATTTGGGCGGGTGGATAATGTCATAGTCCGTGAAGCTGTAATACAAGGATGACAGAATCGGATACAAGGCAAACACCATGAAACCGATAAGCCATGGAGAGATGAAGAGATACATGTAAAATGTCTGCCGCCGGCTTTCGCGATGGGTCACATAAACACCAACCTTCCTATTGGATATAAAGTTATAACGCTTTAACTTTTGTAATTAAGTTATCCCTTTAATAAAAGGTTTCATATGATGTTATGTAATTGAAAGTTAAAGTGCTTTAACTTTATTGTCCGGACTAATGAGATTATCATAGTGGATGGTTTCTCAATTATCAACCCTTTTTTTGGATATGTGAAAGGGCTACCTTCATTGATGCCTTGGAAGTTCTTTCAAAATGCCTGACAAAGGCTGATATAGAAAGGTGCGGAAGCCAATTATTCAGCAACCTTTCAGTTGAATTTAACGTTCCTTTTGTTTGGATGGGATATAGTGGAACCAAGAAAGAGGAGGAGATCATAATGAATATTTCTTCAGCAGCAAGTTCTACGACATCCTACATATCGACGTCTTCATCCAGTTCAAACAGCACAAGTGAGTTGGAAAAACAAAAGACGAAGCTTGAGGCCGAATTGGAGAAAGTACAATCCAGCAAGGACGATGAGAAAACCAAGGAGACCAAAACGAAGCAGCTGCAGCAGCAAATCAAGCAAATTGAGGCTCAAATCTCGCAGCAAAGCTCCCAAAGCAGCGCTACAACAGGCACCAAAGAAGCGCCGCCAGCTAAACCTGCGAACAATGGCATGAAAGCAGCATCCCCGCAAGAAATTGCCAATGCAACGACGGACAGCAATGGCCGATTTGATATTCGGATATAAGATGTTATACAAAACCGAATATAAATTATATTAAACGAACGATTAATCGATAAGTTATAGCTGATTAGCTCAACCAAAAGACCTGCCTGATCTCCATAGATCAAGCAGGTCTTTTTTGTTCACATGTACATGTTTTATTCAATCGTTAAACCGTTGATCCGTTCAGAGATGGACCGTTTTTTATAGTACATGCCGATAGTCACCAGAACCACCATCTCGGATAGCGGAACGGCAAGCCATACGCCAGTGACACCCAAGAATGAAGGGAGGATCGCAATCAACGCTACCATAATAATCATCTCTCGTGCAGCTGTAATCCAGATGGCCATTTTGACATTTCCGACAGATTGGAAGTACGTGCTCATGACAAAGTTAATACCCATGAACAAATACGCAAAAGTAAAGATTCGCAAACCGTACACGGCGTTATCCGTCACGCTGTCACTGAAGTTTCCGAAGATTTGCACAAAATAAGGTGCGCCGAGTTGTACAACGAGTAACAGCAGAACTCCACATGCCAGAGCCGTTCTGGAGGCTAAACGAATGGTCTGTTTTTCCCGATCCATCTGTTTGGCTCCGTGATAATAACTGACCAAAGGCTGGGCAGCGGAGGCCAGGCCGAGAAATGCCAGCAGTACAACGCCATGAATATAGTTTAAAACTGTAAAAGATGCCACGCCATCCGTGCCCGCAATCCGATCCAATGAAATGTTGTGAGAGATGGAGAAGACGGACATGCCCAGTTCAGCCAGGAAGCTGGGAAAACCAATGAGTACTATGGAAGCCAGCATTTTGGTATTCCATTTGAATCGGGTGAATCTAAGATTATTATTTTTTTTGAAAAAGTGAGTTAGCAACACAAGAAGGGCCAGAGATGCCGATACAATTGTACCTATCGCAACACCACGTACGCCCCATTCCAATACATATAACGTTACATAGTTAAGCACAATGTTTGCTGCTGCAAACGTAATCTGAGCATACATGGATGTGTTGGGATTTCCGTCGTTACGAACAAAAATTGTGAGTGCATTCTCAATGGTGAAGACAAAACCGAACAACAGCATAATGTTCATATAGTCCGCAGCAAACGGGAATGTTTCAGTATTGGCGCCAAGGGCGAAGACAAGTTTATCCCTGAAAGTATATGCCGTATATCCAATAAGCATCGTAATCAGCAAAATAATCGCAATGGATTTGGTGAAGAGTTGTCTCGCTGTCGTGAGATCTTTCTTACCCATATAGGTGGAATACAAGGTTGCCCCGCCCATTCCAATCCATAGTGACATGGCAACAAAAAGCGTGTAGACAGGAGAAGCAATCCCGATTCCGGCCAGTGCTGTAGAACCCAGTTTGTGTCCAACCATAATGCCGTCGATAATAAAGTTGAAAGCGACAACCAGCATCCCTAATATGGAAGGCACGAGGTAGCTTACAAATGCCTTACCTACAGATTGCCTTTCCAGTGGGTGCATCCAATTACTGTTCATGGTGACCTCCGTTATTATACTGAACGTTCGTTCTGTATAATAACATGCCGAGAATTTGGTTGGCAACTTTTCCAAAAGATGACCGTTTATATGGTAGAGTTAATAGAGCATCTTTTATGTTACGGGAGGAATCTCTTTATGAAGCAAAACAAATACGATGAAGCCGAGTTTTTCGGCAATTACAGTCAGATGGCCCGATCAACCCAAGGGCTGGAGGCTGCTGGCGAGTGGCATGAACTGCAAACGATGCTGCCTGAATTAAAGGGTAAGAACGTACTGGATCTGGGGTGCGGCTTTGGTTGGCACTGTCGATATGCACGTGAGCAACAGGCGAGTTCTGTGGTTGGCGTGGATTTGTCTGAAAATATGTTGCAACGGGCACGCGAGATGACGGATGATCCTCAGATCGAGTACCAGCGTATGGCGATAGAGGATATTGATTTTGCACCCGGACAGTTTGATGTGGTGATCAGCTCACTGGCCTTGCATTATATCGAGCGCCTGGATCAGGTATATGCCAAAATCAATGCATGTCTTGTCCAGGGAGGTACGTTTGTCCTGTCTGCGGAACATCCCATCTTTACGGCGCGGGCGGAGCAGGACTGGCATTACGGACCTCAGGGTGAGATACAGCACTGGCCTGTGGATCATTATCAAGAGGAAGGGCAGAGGGTAGCGAACTTTCTGAATCAGGACGTGGTGAAATATCATCGTACGATGGCGACTCATCTGAATGAATTGATTCAGGCTGGTTTTGTCATTCAACAGGTAGCCGAGTCTAAGCCATCTCCTGAGATGATGGAGCAGGTTCCCGGTATGCGAGACGAGAATCGTCGGCCGATGTTTCTGATGATTGCTGCCGTTAAGGCATAAGTGGCTGTGAGATTGGAAAATGAGAGCTATAGCTCGCTTTATCATCGATAGACCAGCGCGTTCAGTGCATCTGGACCTTGCTGGTTTATTTTATTTTGCAGGAATGGGGTGGGAAAATATTGCGTTTGGGAACCAAACCCGACTGGACGCAGTCTTATTAAGTGAGGTGAATATCAGTTGGACTATCAATATCTGGCACACGCTCAGACGATCGATAATTACACACTTAGCAGCATGATGGATGAGTACGGGAACGACGTTTGGAACTACGCGTACTTTCTGACCAAAAGTGCCGAGCAGGCAGATGAATTGTCACAGGAAGTGTTTATCCGGGCGTATTCCGGGATCGCCCATTTTCGAGGAGAATGCTCATTGAAGACATGGCTGCTGACCATTACTAGGAACACGACATTTACATACCGGAAGTCCAGATTTTTTCGCAGCAGTTTATGGGGAGAGACGCTTCCATTTGAAACAGAGCAGGTTAATACGAGCCAGGGTGAAATGAAGCCTGAAAAATATGTTCACCCCTCTGCCGAAGCAGAGGCGATCAGCAGGGAGCACGTTCATGAAATCTGGGACATCATCATGGCTCTGCCGGATAAATTCCGGGAATTGCTTTTGCTGCATCTGAAGTATGAACTTACGACGGGAGAAATTGCGGAAATGCTGGGCATCAGCGCAGGGACGGTCAAATCCCGATTGTCCAGGGCGAAGGCCAAAGTAAGGAAACAGTGGGAGGAGCGAAGCGAATGAAACATATGAATGACGAATGGGAAAAAGTAGTCAGACAGGAGCCGTTTGCGGCGTCTCCTTTTACCGAGGAGCATAAGCAGAACGTACTTCGCCAGGTAGCCTGGCTCAAAACGGGATCTGCACAGGAAATGACTGATGCTGGGGATAAGTTTGCCGAGCAAAAAAAACTGCCCAATCCACACAGACGCCGTTTTCGATCCCGCAGAGCCGTTATGGCGTGCACGACGATTGCAGCCGTGGCAGCGGCGGTCATTCTCTGGAACGGACAGATTGTGGAGCCTGTAATCGAAAAAGTATATCCCACAGCAGCGCTGCAATATACGGATGATGCCGGCATGAGCCTACTCACAGACAAGATGAAAAAGAATGTAGCTGTCACGATGCGAGACTATCTTGGCAAACAACTGCTCATAACCAAAGTGCAGGACCTGCCTGTCTCTGGAAGAGTGTCCGTCGAGGCTGGAAAAGAAGGCGATGCAGAATATGCCTTGATCTGGCTTGATGCAGCAACAGGCAATCTGCGTGAGGTGGAAATGAGACGGGAGATGGCAGCTAATGAGCTGGAGCATCGTTATTTGCGTCAAATTCCTTCACTGCTTGAAGGGATAAATAGTGACCCTACGCTAAAACCGATCTCAGCCAGACGTTATGTGAAAATGAAGCAGGGTCAAGACAAACCGGTATGGTTCACAACAGTGTTTTTGGAGAATAGTAGGGGCAGTGGCAGTATCGAATGGACGAGGGATGAAGCAGTATCCGTTTCTGGTAGTGTGAGTTCTGCCACTGTATCACAAGAATTAATAACAGAAGCCAGAATGTCGATTGAAGCCTTGTCTGGTGAGCCCGCACCTGATTTGAAAAATATAATTTTTGAACAAAATGGCAAGACGCTTGAAGATACAACGGACCTGTATTTTGGAGATCGGTATTTAGTAAGTAGAATTGGTGGGAGATTTAGCAACGGATATACAGTAATGGATTACCAGAGGGGGATTCCAGAGCTTGAAACTCGGGAAGAGTATGAGCTTTACTTTGAGAAGTTACTTAACATGAAGGAAAGTGTAATCAGGCAGAAAGCAGCACCAATAATCAAACAAATGTTCAATATCGATCTTAATCATTATAAACTTGAAAGAGATCCTAATACGCCTGGATTGGTCACATTCCGTTCAGCAGAGACAAAGATCTACAACACTTTTAAGGTTCGATATGAATACGATGGAAGGATTACAATGATTACAAGAGTTGACCTCTAAAATTTGGTTTCATATGGTACAATCAATTAAATAGATGATTGGAGCATAAGGAGCATAACGATGAAATATTTGGTGAGTTCATGTCTTGCTGGCGTAGCCTGCCGTTACAACGGAACAGCGAGTCTGGATGCAAAGATTCAAGAGCTTGTGGAGCAGGAACAGGCGAAGATGGTCTGCCCGGAGCTGCTTGGAGGATTTTCCACCCCGCGGGAGCCGGCCTATCAGACACTTGAATGGGCGCAAAAACTGGATGTCACCTGTGTGGTGCTCAAAGAATTCAGTCCTTCCTGTGGTACACAGATGATCTACGATGGGAATTTTGCTAACCACAAAGTCGTGGGCGAAGGGGTTACTTCTGCTTTGCTGCGGCAAGAGGGATTTACGGTTATCTCTGAAAATGAGTTCATGGAACAGTTGTAATTGTTGTTATCACAATAATCTCTGATACGAATTACAGGTAAGTCGCCATGGGAAGCAGTAGATCCATGGCGACTTGTTTTTATTACAACAGGGCGTGCAACTGGCCATTGAAAACCTTTTAAAAAAACAATAGTTACTTTTATAAACTAAGAAACATTATTGTGCGTACTTTTATATTTTGATTATAGAATCTAAAATAATACTAAGTCATTCAGGTTTAGACCATAAACATGAACATAAACAAAAAAAGGATGTGCAGATCATATGGAATTCTCGGCAAATGCCATTACAAAAGAAAACGTCTTGAACGCTTACCATTTTCGGCATGCAACCAAACAGTTTGATGCTTCACGTACCATTTCAGCAGAAGATTTCGAGTATATTCTGGAAACGGGACGATTGTCGCCAAGCTCGATCGGATTGGAACCATGGAAATTTCTGATTGTGCAAAACCCGGATTTCCGAAAACGTCTGGCCGAAGTTTCTTCCGGGGCTCAGAAACAATTGGCGGCGGCAAGCCATTTTATTGTCATTCTGGCGCGATCCGATGCGAGTTATAACTCGCCATACGCGGAATATATGCTGAAGGAAATCAAGGGTATGCCGAATGACGTTTTTGAGTTGACCCGTGAAGCTTATGGCAAATTTCAAAAGAACCAACGAATGCTTGAGAACCCGCGTACTTTATTTGACTGGGCGTCCAAACAGACTTATATCGCTCTCGGTAATATGATGACTGCGGCAGCGCTGATTGGTATCGACTCCTGCCCGATTGAAGGATTTATCTATGAAGACGTACATCGTATTCTGGAAGAGGAAGGTCTGTTAGAGGATGGAGTATGGGATATTTCCGTCATGGCTGCCTTTGGTTATCGGGCGGAAGATCCACCACGCGAAAAATCCCGTCAGTCTCTGGATAAAATCACGCAGTGGATTGATTAAAGATTAACGTGTGATCTTCTATTTATATATAAATCATAACGGGGGCGGTCCAATATAGTTGAAAAATTATATGGGACCACCCTTTGTTGTTTTATTCTAATGAACCGAGCACACGCTATTCGCTTCTATATACATAGGTCTGAGATGTAACGAATCACAGAGATGTTATTTCATCCAGTGGGTCGATCTTTACGTTCCGTGGCTAAGTTTATGAATGAATAACTGCCCTGAGGTTCGTTAAATTTAGAGTTCCCTGATTATTTACCTTTTAAGGTGCAGTAGGTTCGTTAGCGCTTTGATGCGAGGGGGAAAACCCATTCGAAAGTTTCCTATGATAAAAAAGCTTGAAAATACATAGATGTCTATGTATAGTGAACTCATGCCAAAATACAACGCAATTGCACTGATCGCAAGAATCAGAGATCACATTAACAAACAGATTGTTCAGGAGCTGGAGCAGCATAATGTTACAGGAATTGTCCCGTCCCACGGTGACATCCTGATGTTCCTCTACCGTGAAGATGCACTGTCCATCAAGATGCTGGCGGAGCGAGTCCATCGGACCCAGCCAACCGTCACCGTACTGGTGAACAAACTGGAGAAGCTGGGATATGTAGAACGCAGTAAGAGTGCCGAAGACAGCCGAGTGACGATGATTCGTTTGACAGAGCAGGGACGGCAATTGGAGCCTGTATTTCATCAGGTATCACAACAGATTAACGGGATGGTATATGGTCATTTGACGAACGATCAGGCGGATCAGCTGGAGAGTTTGTTGACCGGTATCGTTCGCAAGTTATAACGAAAACCATATAACCATAAGCATTTTGCATAAATCAACAGGCCGAGACGATCGGACGATAAAAAAACGCAAAATGCTTCACCTCCCTTTTTTTACTCATATATATAGATATCTATGCATATTGCGGAGTACTATTTAAGTCTTTGGCAGCAAAAGAAATATATATAAACCTGGAGGGATTTTTCTTATGAAACATCTAATCGTATATGCACACCCGAACACAGACAGCTTGAACCATGCCATTTTGAAAACCGCAGTGGAAACACTTGAGGCTCAAGGGCACGAAGTCGTTGTACGCGATTTGTACGCACTTGGATTTCAGCCCGTATTGAGCGCAGCGGACACAGCATCCATGCGTGCAGGACAGACGCCGCAGGATATCGCAACCGAGCAGCAATTTGTTGCTGAAGCAGAGGCCATTACCTTTATTTATCCGATCTGGTGGACAGGTCTTCCCGCTATCATGAAAGGGTACGTCGATCGTGTATTCGCCTACGGTTTCGCTTATGCGTCGGGTGAAGCAGGCATCGAGAAATTGCTGACAGGCAAAAAAGGTCTGATCATTAACACACACGGCACACCAAGTGAAATTTACAACCAAATCGGCATGACTGCCAGCATAAAAATGACTTCTGATATCGGTATCTTCGATTTTGTAGGTATTGAAACGGTAGATCACTTGCTCTTCGGCAGTATCGGTTATTTGGAGACATCGGCTTATCAGTCCATGCTGGAACAAGTAAAAGAAACGGTCAGCACCAAATTCTAAACGTATACACATGTATTTATTGGCAGGCCGGTTCGTTCGTCGAATCGGTCTGTTTGGTTTGCAAAATGAAAGAAAGGCGGTATAATCTACCCATGGAACCTATACTCATATTCAAAGCATTATCCAACGAGACACGTCGACAGATTCTGTTGTGGCTCAAAAACCCGGAACAGCACTTTCCACCGCTGGAATTATCCCAGCATCCGGATGCTGGAAAGAGCGGCATATGTGTTGGAACGATTCAGGTGAAGGCCGGACTGGCTCAATCCGTCATATCCAGCTATCTGCTGACCATGCTCAAAGCCGGGTTGCTGATCTCCGAGCGCAGGGGACAGTGGACGTATTATCGCCGCAACGAAGAAACCATTCGTCAATTTGCCGAGTACGTACAGCACGAGCTATAAGCCGGACGCCGAGACGGAAGCAAGAATGCAGGTGCAGGCGGGTATTCCGTCCGGATGTAAACGGCTTGGGGAGCAGCGCTGTCACGTCATTTTTTTGTGCTTTTACATCTATATATCTGGATATACAAAAATAAAAATATACTCACAGAGGAGAACTTTCTATTATGTCTACCGACAACACAGCTTCATCCCCTAAAAAACATATTAACGACGTTAAATTGTCCATTCTGGATTTGGCTCCTGTTGTTGTGGGTGCCACGCCTGCGGATGCGCTTCGCAACAGTCTGGATCTCGCTCAGCACGCGGAGCGTTGGGGATACCACCGTTACTGGGTAGCGGAGCATCACAACATGCCGGGCATCGCTTCTTCCGCGACCTCGGTTGTCATTGGTTACCTTGCAGGTGGAACGAAGACGATCCGTCTCGGTTCAGGCGGTATCATGCTGCCTAACCATGCGCCGCTTGTCATTGCCGAGCAGTTTGGCACATTGGAATCCCTGTATCCAGGCCGTATTGATCTGGGACTTGGCCGTGCACCGGGTAGTGATCGTCGTACGTCACTTGCCTTGCGCAAAGACCTGAACAGCGGTGAAGACTTCCCCGAACTGCTGGCTGAACTTAGAGCATACTTTGATGCTTCTGCTACATCGTATCATGCGCCTGTTCGCGCTGTACCCGGCGAAGGATTAAATATCCCAATTTACCTGCTCGGCTCCAGTGATTTCAGTGCTCGTCTTGCTGGACAGCTGGGACTGCCGTTTGCTTTTGCCAGCCACTTCTCACCGGATTACACCCGGATTGCACTTGAAACGTATCGGAGCAGTTTCCAGCCATCCGATCACTTGAAAGAGCCCCACGTTATTGTGGGTGTAAATGCAGTCGTTGCGGATACCGACGAAGAAGCCGCATGGCTTGGTACAACGATGCAGCAGCAGTTCCTGAACATTATTCGTGGCACAACCGGATTGGTGCAGCCACCAGCCGATATGGAAGGCAAATGGACGGATCGCGAGAAAGCTGGTGTTGAGCAGACGCTGAAAGCAGCTGTGAACGGTTCTCCGGAGACCGTGCGTGGTCAACTGGAATCGTTTATTGCTCAGACCCAAGCGGATGAGCTGATTATTACGTCGATGATCTATGATCATCAGGCACGTCTGCACTCGTATGAGCTGATCGCTCAACTGGCGGGAAAAGCATAAACGGAAGTGAAAGCTAAAGCTAAAGAGTTAAAGTTAAGGCGCAATATTCGATGTAAACATAGATGTGGATGGCGCTGACATATTAACGGCTGGTCTCTTCGGAGGCGAGCCGTTTTTTGGTAGGTTTTTTTCAAATTTCAAAGGAGACGTATGGGGCAGAAGATTCTTTTTAGGGTAAAATAATCTTATCGGTCTAATTTGAAACGGTTAAACAGCGCCATACGTATAAATTCAGTGTGTTATACATATGTTGGCTTGTACAAGCAACTTTATGCGCAGACAAGAAACATATAGGTTTACAACGTATGCTTGGATAAAGGATACATAAGAGAGGAAGACACGCCTATGGAGCAGCCCGAGCAACCCCGCATTTGGCCGGATCGGTTTAAGCGATTTTTTTTGAATAACAAATTTGTCCTTTTTCTGTTAATTCTGCTGCTGGTAGGACTGAACGTAATGGTTCTCACCAAGGTATCCTTTGTTTTGCATCCGCTCGCAGTGCTGATCAAGACGATTGTGCTGCCGATTATTCTGTCGGGTATTCTCTATTACCTGTTGAATCCGATTGTGGATGTGATGGAACGATGGAAGATCAAGCGCGGCTGGTCCATTCTGATTTTATATCTCGCTATCGGAGGTATTTTGACAGTTGTCGTGCTGGCGGTCATTCCGGTTGTGCGTAACCAGATCATGGGGCTGATCGAGAATTTTCCAACGTACAGTGAGACGGTAAAGCATCAATTTGAAGAACTTACGGGCAGCCAGCTGTTTAGTCAGTTCCAGGAGACGGTGAATCTGAATGCCCAGGACTGGTGGGGCACCATTTCCCAGAAAGCCACTGAAATTCTGAATTCGACCTGGACCAAATTGGGCGGATTCCTCGGAGCGTTCACCGAGACGGTGCTGTCCATTGTTACGGTTCCGTTTATCCTGTTCTATCTGTTGAAAGACGGCAAGAAGCTTCCAGCGAAAATTCTGTCTTTCCTGCCAATCAAGAGCCGTACAGGTGCAATGCATGTGCTGGAAGATATCAATCACCAGATCAGTTCGTTCATTCGCGGACAGATCATCGTCAGCTTCTGCATCGGTATTCTGCTCTACATCGGTTATATGATTATCGGTCTGGACTATGCGCTGATTCTTGCGATTATCGCATCATTCACAAGTGTTGTACCGTACCTGGGACCTGCAATCGCGATTACGCCTGCGTTAATCGTGGCTCTGGTGACTTCCCCGGTGATGCTGCTGAAGATGGTGGCGGTGTGGACGATCGTGCAATTAATTGAGGGTAAATTCATCTCACCTCAGATTATGGGCAAAACGCTCAAAATTCACCCGATTACGATTATCTTTGTCATTCTGACTTCAGGCAATCTGTTCGGTGTGGTGGGCATTCTGCTGGCCGTTCCGGGATACGCGGTGCTGAAAGTATGTGTGTCGCATATCTTCAACTGGTTCAAGGATCGATCCGGTCTATATGATCCGAAGAATAACAATCTATTGTGACCGGAGTGGGCAAGCTCTTTGCTGGACCTGTGACTAACTTTTCTTTTGGCAAAACGGTGCCCTTATTCAACAGAACCCCCGTCCATCGGCTAACAGCCGAGAGGCGGGGGTTCTGTTGTGTGAACAGGCAGGCTAATGCCTAGCCATGTTTAATATGCTGAAGCGTCTGCAGGAAAATCTGCTCAATGTGTGCATCATCCAGAGAATAATACACGGTCTTGCCCTCTTTGCGCCGCTTGACAATCCGCATGTTGCGGAGTGATCGCAGCTGGTGCGAAATGGCCGACTGTCCCATATCGAGCAGCACCGTCAGATCGTGCACACATAATTCCTTCTGCAACAGCGCATCAATAATACGAAGCCGTGTCGGGTCGCTGAAAGCCTTGAACCAATCAGCCATCTCGGATGAGGTTTCGCGATCCATGAGAGAAGCACGAATGGTCTGCACGTCAGCCTCTGTTCCAGAGCAGGCCGCGTCGCATTCGGCTGGAGCTTTAACCGGTTGTTCCATTTCCTATCACCACCTATATGAACTCAACCTTTGATCTGGTCAAATATTCTTCAATAAGCCTATTATATCCAAAAAACGTCTAAAGCGAAATGATTACTATTAGCATATTCTGTATGAAAAATCAACTGGAATTGTTGACACTCATGTTTAAGCGTGCATATAATAGGGTTAACAAAACATATGAATGATTGCTCATATATTGATTATAAGATCAAAAACATTACGGATAATTTTGTTTTACGTACTGCAAAGGGGAGAGTTCACATGGGAACCGGACAGGAACAGGTGAAAAGGGAACTGCTGCTGGATGGATTGGATTGCGCGAACTGCGCATTGAAGATTGAAAATGGCGTCAAAAAGATTAAAGGCATTACCGATTGCTCCGTTAATTTTGTAACTAAAACCTTATCCATGCACACCACATCCGATATGGATGAGCAGGTCGTGGAAGAAGCGAAGCGCAAGGTGCTTCGGCTGGAGCCGCATATTCGTATCTCGGAAAAAGGTAAATCATCACAAGGAAGTCGTGGGGCTGCTGATTCAATAAACCACACCAACGGCAATGTGCACGCAGACGCAGGCAACGGGAACCACACGCATGAACATGTTTCGAATAGCCACGAGCATGATGGTCATAGCCATAACCATAGCCATCAACCTGGACCGCATGCCTATGATCATGCCCATGACCACGGTCATCATCACGAAGCACATGACCACGCGCATGATCATGAAAGTCATGCCGGACATGATCACGTTCATGCAGACGGTCACGATCATGATGCGCATGCCGGACACTCGCATGAACATGGCGCCGGGCAGACGAAGGTGCTGTTGGCACGCCTGGCGGCAGGCTCCGTTCTGGTGGCAGCAGCGATCTGGTCTCCACTGGAAGGATGGGCACAGCTTGCACTCTATGTTGTTGCTTATCTGATCGCAGGGGGAGATATCGTTCTCCAGGCGTTCAAAAATATCATTCGCGGTCAGGTATTCGATGAATACTTCCTGATGTCTGTGGCGACGATTGGTGCTTTTGCCATCGGGCAATACCCAGAAGGTGTTGCGGTCATGCTCTTCTATCAGCTCGGTGAGCTGTTTCAGGGGCTGGCGGTCAACCGCTCAAGGAAGTCGATCCAGTCGCTTATGGATATTCGCCCGGACTATGCCAATATGCTGATTGGCGCGGGAGAAGAAACCAAGCGGGTATCTCCGGACGAAGTACGCATTGGAGATCGCATCGTGGTCAAAGCGGGTGAGCGGGTACCCCTAGACGGGATCGTTAAAGCAGGTCGTTCCATGGTAGACACGTCCGCTCTGACAGGTGAGTCCGTTCCGCGTGAACTGGAACCCGGCAGTGATGTACTGAGTGGGTTCGTGAACAAAAACGGAATGTTAACGATTGAAGTAACAAAAACTTTTGGTGAATCCACGGTATCCAAAATTCTGGACCTGGTGCAGAATGCGAGCAGCCGCAAAGCCAAAACGGAACATTTTATTAGCAAATTCGCCCGTTATTATACACCGGTTGTTGTCATTCTTGCCGCGTTGATTGCACTTGTTCCGCCGCTGGTGCTTAGTGGTGCGACCTTCGCCGATTGGATCTATCGTGCACTGGTCTTCCTCGTGATCTCTTGTCCATGCGCACTAGTTGTTTCCATTCCGCTTGGTTTCTTTGGCGGCATCGGAGCTGCATCACGTAACGGGATTCTCATCAAAGGAAGTAACTACCTTGAAGCACTGAACGATGTTAAAGTTGTTGTTTTTGATAAAACGGGTACACTAACCAAAGGTGTTTTCAAAGTAACAGCTATTCGCCCTGAAGGTGGGCGTAACGAAGATGAATTGATGGAGCTTGCCGCAATTGCCGAGGCCCATTCCAATCATCCGATTGCTGAATCCATTCGCGCAGCCTGGGCAAAGGATATCCGGACTCAGGGTGTGGATAGTTACGATGAGGTTGCGGGGCATGGCATCAAGGTCCGTGTGGATGGGCGTGAAGTGCTTGCGGGTAACGCCAAATTAATGGAACAGGCAAGTATCTCCTACACGACTCCACAAACCGTAGGCACAGTGGTGCACGTTGCCGAATCGGGTTCGTATGTCGGTCACCTGATCATTGCCGATGAGGTGAAGGATGACGCAGCGGCAGCCATTCAGGCACTCAAGAAGCTCGGTATTCGCAAAACGGTCATGCTGACCGGCGATGCCAAGGCTGTTGGTGAAGCTGTAGGACGTGAGCTGGGTGTTGATGAAGTCTACGCTGAGCTGCTGCCTCAGCATAAAGTCGAACAGTTGGAGCGTCTCGAAGCTGCCAAATCGCCGAAGGAGAAAATGGTGTTTGTGGGTGATGGCATTAACGATACACCTGTGCTCGCGCGTGCCGATGTAGGTGTAGCGATGGGCGGACTCGGTTCGGATGCTGCGATTGAGGCGGCAGACGTTGTCATCATGACGGATGAACCATCCAGACTGGCAAGTGCAATCCGGATTGCCAAACGCACACGAACCATTGTTTGGCAAAATATCGGTTTTGCGTTGGGTGTCAAAGCGATCTTCCTGCTGCTGGGTGTGTTCGGAATTGCCACCATGTGGGAAGCGGTATTCTCTGATGTAGGGGTGACCGTGCTGGCAGTCCTGAACGCCATGCGTGTACTGCGCGTGAAGGACATCTAAGTTTTACGAAACGATCCGGACGGCTCTTCGTATATACGTAGAGCCGTTTTTTTGTTTTAATATCTTTGGTGTATTTTTAATGGAGTTAGGGGAGAACATTGTGGCAGGAGCAGTAGTTGGGATTATATGCGGAGTGTGCTATTTCATTCTGGGATTAATGGTGTACAAAAAGCCGCCGAAAAGGATTAATGGCATTTATGGTTATCGTACTCCGCGAGCAATGAGTCATCCCGAGTTATGGGAAGAAGCGCAACGTTATAGCGCCAATCTAATGATGCAGTTTGGTGTGATTATTACGGTATTCGGCATAATTGGTTTTTGGCTTACGGATGTACGAGCTTTGGTTCTAAGTCTTGTGGCTACAGGATTCTATACATTCAGGCTGTTTACCAGAGTCGAAGGCCGTTTGAAGCAAATGCAGCGTGTACAGCAAGAGGAACAGAAGGAACAAGGTGCATAAAGGCATGATGCGTCTTCAACATTCTGAAAAGATCCGCGAAAGCGGATCTTTTTTGCATCTTATAGAGGCGGAAAATAACAGTGAAATACTTTTAACAACGAATTGCAAAAAATACCACGCAGATAATCTGTCCATGTTTGAGACATACTACATATTCGAGTCCTAAATCTAACGTTGACGTTAACGTTAATAGTATATATAATTATGTACATAACATTATAGACATATAATGAAAGTGAGGTGAAGGAAATGAGTTTATATAAAATCGATGACGTAGCCAAGGAATGTGGTTTGACCAAGCGTACCATTCGGTATTACGAAGAGATTGGTGTTATGCCTTCACCTCAGCGGACGGACGGTGGCACACGATTATACACTCGGGAAGATATTGATTATTTGAAAAAAGTAGTTCGAGCGAAGGAAGTGCTTGGTTTCTCGCTTCAGGAGCTGCATACCTATGTGGCAACGGCGGATGCGCTGAACGAACAGCGTTTTGACTACCAGCAGACCACTGAAGTGAGAGAGCGGATCGAGAAGCTCACCAAGATGGAAACGACGCTGGATGACCAGCTGCAACTGATTGAGCAGAAACTTCAGAGCATTCATGCCGTGCAGGCGGAACTGGAGGAATTGCGTGAACGAGTTCAGAACGGCATTCGACGATTGGAAGGGCACGAGAATGACACATAATTAAGAATTTGAATGGAATCGAAAGATGCAGAATAATGAATGCGCATTTCACAACAAGCACCGGGCGATCCGGTGTCATTTGTGCCGTTTTCATTCCTGTATTTCTGAAAATAAAGATGATATTTCATTGTTTTTCGCAATTTGTTTCACAACATAAATCATGAACCAGGAGGAATTACGTATGAAAAGAGAACCCTCATTACCTGACGAATTGCCGTCATCCCGTGGAGGTCTATTATCCCAGCCCAGAGCGGTATGGGCAGTAGCCTTCGCCTGTATCATCTCATTTATGGGACTGGGACTGGTTGACCCGATTTTGCCTGCCATTGCGGATCAACTGCATGCTTCCAAAAGCCAGGTATCTTTATTGTTTACAAGTTATAACGCAGTTACCGGGGTAGCCATGCTGATTACTGGTGTTGTATCCAGCCGGATTGGTGTGAAGTGGACGCTGCTCAGCGGGATTTTGCTGATCATTGTTTTCTCTTTCCTCGGCGGGACGTCTGACACTGTAGGTGCACTCGTCGGTTACCGTGGTGGTTGGGGACTGGGGAATGCCCTGTTCATCGCAACTGCATTATCCGCTATTGTAGGACTGTCCACTTCGGGGACAGCCAAAGCGATTATTTTATACGAAGCAGCGCTTGGTTTGGGGATTGCCGTTGGTCCACTGCTCGGTGGTGAACTGGGTTCCATCTCCTGGCGTGGCCCGTTCTATGGTGTAGCTGTTCTGATGGCGATTGCTTTTATCAGTATTATGTTTATGCTGCCCAAGATGGCCAAACCGAAAACACGCAGCTCCTTGTCCGATCCGTTCAAGGCTCTGGGCTATCCTTCACTGAAAACATTGGCGATTACGGCCTTCCTGTATAACTTTGGTTTCTTTACCTTGATGGCTTATTCACCTTATGTTATGAATCTGGATGAGCACGGACTCGGGTATGTATTCTTCGGTTGGGGTTTGATGCTGGCGATTACGTCTGTATTTGTCGCCCCAAGACTGCAACGCCGATTCGGATCGGTTCCTTCCATGAGCGTTATGCTGACGCTATTTGCTCTTGATTTGCTGGTGATGGCGGTAGGTACGGTAATGGGATCATCCACAACCGTTATCGTAGCTGTTATCGTTGCCGGGATTTTCCTCGGGATTAACAACACGTTAATTACAACGGCAGTTATGGAAGCTGCGCCAGTGGAACGCTCTGTGGCATCGGCTGCCTACAGCTTTGTCCGGTTCCTTGGCGGTGCGCTGGCACCTTGGCTTGCTGGTAAATTATCCGAGTGGTTCCTGCCGGAGACACCGTTTTATTTTGGCGCTTTGATGGTTCTGATCGGGGTCGTTGTGCTTCTGGTACGCCGCAGACATCTGCGTGATATCGATGCTGCCATTACGCATCATTAATGAACAGGAGGAATGGAAAATGCTGAAACGAATATTGGTTGCTGTCGATGGGTCGGATCATGCACACAAGGCTTTGGAGCAAGCTGTTGATCTGGCAGAAAGTTTGAAACAACCGGCTTCCTTGATCATCGTACACGTTAATCCTTCGATCTCGCTGAATGAGCCCGCACTGGGTGTGGATCTGGAAGCCCGGATCGCTGAAGAAGGGCAGCATATTATACAACCTGTTAATGAATTGTTAGCTGCTCGCTCTGTTCATTATGAAACGTTGCTGATTGCTGGTGATCCCGTGAATGAGATCTGCCGTGTAGCGAAGGATAGAGATTGTGATCTCATTGTAATGGGAACGGCCGGAAAAAGCGTACTCGCTGAAATTGTGGTGGGCAGTGTCAGCCACGGTGTATTGAAACAGGCAGGAAGTCCGGTGATGACTGTCAAATAAGAAGAGTGACTTGTGTTGATGCTGTTAAAGTGGTGTATTAATAGGTATGGGGGAACGCTGCGTTAAACATGAATGGAGGATACAGCAATGAAAAAACAACATCTGTTCATCGGGGGCAAGCCCGCCGAATCAGTAGACTATATAACACTTCAGGCACCGTACTCGAAAGAAACACTGGCAGAAGTAGCCTCGGCGTCAGCTGAGGAAGTCGAAGCAGCGATTGCCGCCGCAGTTCAGGCAGGCAAAGAGATGCGCAGAATGCCTGCCCACCAGCGTGCAGACATCCTTTACAAGCTGTCCACCCTGCTGGAAGAGCGCAAGGAAGAAGCGGCACGGATTATTGCGCTGGAGGCAGCGAAGCCGATTACTGCGGCGCTTGCCGAGGTGGATCGTACCGTGGAAACGTATCGTTTCGCCGCAGAGGAAGCCAAGCGGCTCACCGGAGAAACCGTGCCCATGGACGCAGCCAAAGGCGGGGAAGGACGTGTAGGCTACACGATGCGGCAGCCTTTGGGCGTTATTGGAGCCATTACGCCGTTTAATTTTCCAATGAACCTGGTGGCTCACAAAGTAGGTCCGGGACTGGCGGCAGGCAATACGATTGTGCTGAAGCCTGCGGAGCAGACGCCGCTGTCTTCGTATTATATCGCCAGTCTGCTTCAGGAAGCCGGATTACCGGATGGCGCATTGAATGTGGTGAGCGGTGACGGCAAAACGATTGGTGATGTGCTAGTAGAGCATCCTGCCGTGGCCCATATTACGTTTACAGGCAGCCCCGCTGTAGGCACCAGCATTCGCAGCAAAGCCGGACTGAAACGCGTAACCTTGGAGCTGGGGTCCAACGCAGCCGTTATTATAGACGCAGATGCCAATTTGGACAAGGTGGTACCGAGATGTGTGACCGGAGCGTTTACTTACCAAGGTCAGGTGTGTATCTCGCTCCAGCGGATTTATGTGCATAGCACGATCGCGGATGAATTCATTCGTCGTTTTGCGGAAGCAGCCCAAAAAGTCATAGTTGGAGACCCATTGAATCCGGATACCGTTGTGTCTGCGCTCATCACATCCAAGGATGTACAGCGTACGCTGGATTGGATCGATGAAGCGAAGCAGGCAGGCGCTGAGGTGGCGGCAGGCGGCGAAGCCGAGGGAGGCGTATTGCGTCCAACCGTGCTTGTTAACGTTCCGCGGGATGCCAAAGTGTCTTGCCAGGAGGTATTTGCGCCGATTGTTGTCATTAATACAGTGGATTCGGTTGAAGAAGGCATTGAGCATGTGAATGATTCCATCTATGGTCTGCAGGCAGGTGTATTCACCAATGATATTCATACCGCATTGCATGCAGCGGACCACATCGAAGCTGGCGGAGTGATGATTAACGATATTCCTACATTCCGTGTGGATCATATGCCATATGGTGGTGTGAAGCAGAGCGGGATGGGTCGTGAAGGTGTCAAATATGCCGTTGAGGAAATGACGGAATTGAAGTTTGTCATGTTTAACAAAAATTAAGCTACAACCTCAGGGTGAGCAGACACCTGGGTGAAAAATAGAGCAAGATGATCCTGTGCCCACGTCAGCGGGTCCAGGATTTTTTCTGTTTATATCCGGTCCATTCCGTAACAAAAATACATAGCCATTCTTTCACTGACCGCGGGTTCACATCCGATGAGAAGGGTATAAATACTTATCATACCTCGAATCTGGGTGCAAAATTGTCGAAAGTCTTAAAATCCAACACTTAAACTATAAATAAAATACAGTATGAACAAGCCTGAGCCTGGGAGCTGCAGGACAGACAGGAGGTGTATTCAAAATGGCATATTCCATGGAAGATGTATCCGGGATGTCCGGTGTAAGTCTAAGTGAATTGGGGCAGTACGCAGAGAAGGGTCTATTGAATCCTGCCTTTGTGGGTCAAGATGAGGATATCTACTATGAGAAGCGGGAGCTGCTGAGATTGCAGCAGATTCTGTTTTGTAAAGAGGTAGGCATGGAGGAGGAAGAGATCGGCCCCATGCTCAGGGATGCTCCCCGTGATATGATCCGTATCATGCAGCAGCATCGGATTGAGATGTTGGAGAAGGCGCTTCATTTGCATGGATTGATTCAGACACTGGACAAAACCATCTCCCATTTACGTGGAGAGCAGGACATGGATGAACATGAACTGTACGCTGGTTTTTCCAATAAGGGGCGACACCCGCTTTTAATGAATGAAACGACCTCTGATCATGCGGCGAAGAATGACTATTCTGAACAGATGCGGACAACAGAGACGAGTCAGAAGTACAATGCGAATGAGCCGGAGCGCTCCACACTACCTGAGGCTCAGGAGATGAAATCAAAGGAAGATTTTCTCGATTCACAGGCGAAAATAGACCGAATTCATTTGGATTTGCAGGCGGCCATTGAGGATGGTTTAACACCCGAAAGTTCGGAGGTACAACAGATTATTGGCAGACATCTTGAGTGGATCAAGGGTTATTACACCCCAACGGCCGAGATTTACCGTGATTTGGCCAATCTGTATGTCGAGCACAAAAATTTCCGCCAGATGTATGATGGTTACCACCCCGAGTTGGCCGAGTTTTTGCGTGACGGGATGATGATTAAGGCGGAACAGGATTTATCCTAGATGCATAAAATGTTATGGGCGAGCAGAACATGGGTGTGAAGAAAAATAATCATAACAAAGAGCGCAGATCCTCCAAGGAGGAGTGCGCTCTTTGTTATTGTACATCATCGTAAGCCGATGGAACTCTATTCGGCTTACGGACCGTACTTCAGGCAGTCAGGATAGTTCCAACTGTTCTGTAATCAGACTTACCGCCTTTTCCAGGAAGACGCGGTCTTCATCGTCAAAACGATTCTTCAGCGGGCTGTCGATGTCGAGCACTCCGTACAATTCGCCGTTTTTGATAATGGGTACAACAATTTCACTGTTCGATGCGGCATCACAGGCGATATGGCCTGGAAAAGCATGAACATCTTCAACGACCATCGTACGTCGTTCCGCAGCAGAGGTGCCGCATACACCACGTCCAAGTGGAATACGGATGCAGGCAGGCAGTCCCTGGAATGGACCGAGTACAAGTTCTTTTCCATCATACAGATAGAATCCGACCCAATTGGTATCGGTCATAAATACATTGAGCAGCGCCGCAGCGTTTGCCAGATTGGCAATGGCGCTAGGTTCATCGCGGATCAGAGCGCTTAACTGTCCCAGGACGGCGGTTTGCTGCTCGCTTCGTGTTCCTTCATAAGAAACAGCTTGAAACATGATGAATCACCCTCCCGAGCAAAAATGATACTTATTTTCAAGATAGTGCAGAGTTTGCGGTTAGTCAAGCGGAGGATTTCGGAAAGAGCAGGTCATGCCCTAATATGCCTGTTGTTTCTCATCTTCCTGCGTGGGGTAATTACTTAGCAACCACGGCGGGCTACAACCCGGGAAGGAGCTTGGCTTATGCATGCAGAGGTACAGAATCTTTTTGTACGAATTCATCTTCTATATTTGGCCCAGAATCAGGATTTAACCATTAGCGACGCATTGCCTCTATTGGAAGAACGGGGATATCGCGTTGGAGAACGGGAGATCAAGCAGGAGCTTGAACATCTGACACAGGAGAACTTCCTGACGGCCCACGGAGATCAATGGAGTCTTACCGGGACTGGTATTGAGGAATTTAAGGATATCATAGCCGTGTTAGGCCGGGTTAGTGATGAATTGCTGGCAAGGGACCAAAAGACGTCTACAGCCTGAACCTAATTTTTGGATAGGATATGCCGAAATATGATGTGAACTTGAATTGAACCATACGAACAGCAAGACCGGGAGCGGAAGCAGCCCGGTTTTTTAACGTAATTACACTGACTGAACTGTTGCCATTCGGCGCAGGTTATGGTTAGATGGCTAATGAATATGAGGTCTGTGGGATAGATCGGATCGGAGTGTCTTTTCATGTATAGATGCAAAGGGAGAATTCCCGAACTAGAGACAGGGCGACTGCGTCTGCGCAAAATGCGCCGCCGGGATGCGGCCCAGATGTTCGCTTGCTGGTCAGACCGGGAAGTGACCCGTTATATGAATTTGGCGCCCATGATTGGGACAAGTGAGGCTGCGGATATGATTGGGCTGCTGAATCATATGGCAGGAGAAGAGGAGGCGATTCGCTGGGGCATTGAACTCAAGGAAACGGGCCAGCTCATCGGAAGCTGCGGATATAACACGTGGCAGCTTGAAGGCGCATTTCGTGGGGAGATCGGTTATGAACTGGGGCGCGACTATTGGCGTCATGGTTATATGACGGAAGCATTTTCGGTTATGCTGCCCTTCGGGTACGAGACGATGGGTCTTAATCGGATTGAAGCGCTGGTTGATCCACGTAATCTCGCTTCGGGAGAGTTTCTGGCGAACCGCGGCTTCACGCGGGAAGGCCTGCTGCGTCAGGTGCAGCATACGTCTACCGGATATAAGGATATGGTCATGTATTCCTTGCTGTACGATGAGTTTTTGCGTAAGGGAGATAAATAGAGATTAGAACGATTTAAAGAGAGAAGGGTTCGTGTGAATGCAACCAGAGGTTTGAACCGCAGTTTCATCCTGGCGGGATTGCTGCTGGCGACTTTTTTGTCTGCAATTGAAGGTACAGTTATTGGTCCGGCAGGGCCAACCATTGTCAGTGAACTGGGAAGTGTGCAGCTGTTGAGCTGGATTTTCACTGCTTATCTGTTAACAATGGCTGTGAGTACGCCGATTTTCGGTAAAATCAGTGATATATACGGACGAAAGCCAGTATTCCTGATTGGCTGTGCCTTATTTTTACTAGGCTCGCTTCTTTGCTGTCTATCGCAGAACATGGAGCAATTAATTATTTTTCGGGCGATTCAAGGGATTGGAGCGGGTGCGGTTGTTCCAGTTACGTTTACCATCATCGGTGACATCTACCGTATTGAAGAAAGGGGCAAAATACAGGGCTGGATCAGCTCCGTATGGGGCATTTCATCTCTGGCTGGACCACTGCTGGGCGGTTATTTCGTAGACAATCTGGGATGGCAGTGGATCTTTGGCTTCAATGTGCCGTTCGGACTGCTGGCAATGTGGTTTGTATTTCGTTATTTGAAGGAAGAAATGTCTCCGCGTACCGCGAAAATTGACTATATGGGTGCGTTGACCTTTACGGTCGGTATCACCGCATTGCTCTTTGTACTGTCCGCGGGTGGTCAGTATTATGCCTGGAGTTCTCCCATTATTGTGGGACTGAGTATTGTAGCTATTTTGTTTATGATTTTATTTTTTGTGGTGGAAAAAAGAGCCCAGGCCCCGATGGTTCCTCTCCATCTGTTCCGTATTCGTGACATCCGGGTGGCGAATATTGCCGGATTACTCACAAGTACCCTGATGATTGGCCTAACCAGTTATTTGCCACTATGGGTCCAGGGGGTTCGGGGCGGTAACGCGACAGAATCCGGATTGTTGCTTGCACCGATGTCTGTTGGCTGGCTGATCGGCAGTGTTGTTGCCGGCCGTCTGTTGATGAAGATTGGATCACGCTTAACAGCGGTGATTGGATTAACCGGAATCGCCATCGGATCGGGAGGACTCTTCTTGGTTGGTGGGACCTCACCCCAAGCCGTGCTGTTCATATTGACTTTTATTTACGGACTTGGCTTCGGATTTGCGTTCACCATATTCACCATTATTGCGCAGTCATCTGTCGGATATAAGGAACGTGGATCTTCCACGGCGCTGCATACCTTTATGCGTACGCTTGGACAAACCATTGGTGCAGCAGCCTTCGGCACATGGTTGAATTACCGAATATCAACGTTGTCAAGCGAGCAGCACCTGGCTGAAGCGGGGATCTCGGATGGAGATCTGAACCAACTGCTTGCTCCGCATACGGAAGCTGCTCTGTCGGATGAAAAATGGGCACTGCTGCGTAATGTGCTGGAAGGAAGTCTGCACTCGTTGTTCGTCATCATGTTTGTCATCGCTATAATCTCGTGGGTGACGACTCTGGCCTTGCGCAAACGGTTGATCGTTCCCGAAGATGCAGATGCTCCGCCGCAAGCGCAGACTTCTGGGAAGTAAACGAAGTGAAAAGAATAATTATTGAATCAAGGCAGCTGTTTCTCAGCTGCTTTTTTGTTATTATTTTCTAGGAGAGATTATCTATAATTTACAGTCATGGAGTGGGAGGCAAGTTAAGATGAGTAAGCAATCCCTGCAATCGTACCGATATGTACACTTTCCAATTAAGCTGCTGGCAGTCCTTATAACCTGCGTCTCGCTTTCCATCGTTGTCGGACTCATGAAATATGTTCCCTTGGCGGAACGAGCGGAACATACATATTACTATCCCTTCTGGTATACATTGATCATAAGCATTCTTATCAACCTGGCTGTTCTTCTGTTTCTGATCCTGCCTTTATCGTTAATTGCGGACAGTGTGCTTGCTTCCCTGAAAATGAAAGGACATATAACCAAGGTGATATGTACAATCTTAGTTTATTTTCTTCTTGGTTTAGGCAGTGCGCTGTTGTTCGCCATTTTTGTGTTCAAAATGGATGCCTTTCAGTATGTCGGCGCTTATCCATACGTAGTAATAACAACCTTTGTATTTTTGTTGTGGCAATCCGGTTTGGGATGGATATGGAATAGAGCCCGTAATCAGGCGCAAACCAACACAAAATAATATAGATATCTCATTGGGAGTAGAGGTGAGGATGATGTTTCCCAATAATCTGAATTCGTCGAAGGAAGATGAAGCCAAACGCAAGTATGAAGAGACTCAGAGGGAGATTGAGGGGCATAGTCGCTCAGATCTGTCCAGATACGTTGTCGATTTGCTGATTGCAGGTGGATTGGTCGTCGCAGCCCTCACGGTGTTGATGTGGATCCTGTATTTTTGATTAACAAACACGATTAACACCGGTACCGCCTATTTAGGCGGACCGGTTATTTTTAAGTTGTATCAGTTGATGTGGGACTGGCCTTAGCCGTTTGCAGATAAACGATCTGCACCGAGTGCAAGCCTTTCCAACAGCTCAGACAGCAATATTTTGTCATCCTCGCTCAGTCCGCTGACAGCACGATCTATTTTGTGTGCGTAGCCTGGATAAATGTCATCCATGGTACGCTGGCCCTCCTCGGTCAGTTCTACAAAAATGATGCGTCTGTCCTGCGGACAGTGTTTTCGATGCAAAAGTCCTTTTTGCTCCAGCTTGTCAATGACATAAGTGACATTCCCGCTTTGCAGCAGAAGCTGTGCACCAACTTGTTGAATAGGCTGTGCTCCTTTCATATATAACACTTCGAGCACCCCGTAAGCGGTGGGGTTGAAGCCATGCACTTTGCTTCCGGATACAGCGTGTTCATTCACGCTCTTAAATGTCTGGGCCAAGGTGCGGTACAGATGAAGAGAACGTTCGGTTCCGATTTCCTGTAATTCCAGCATGCTGATCCCGCCTTTTCAGATTAGTTTGAAATTGATAATGAATTTACATTTGACGATTCAAAGGTTCGCCATGTTTTTATTGTAAGCGTCTGTTGGTGTGAAAAACATGCGATATGTCACAAGATTTGCATTTTTAGCAATTAAAATTTAATCATTTTTTGTCTATATAGATTGAACTAAAGAAAATTTACACTTGTCACTGCGCTGACAGAACAACCTTCCGATTGCTGTTATCCCCAGATTTTTGGGATTCCCTTTTCAAGGGGGAAAATCCGGGGATAAAAGCGAACGTGGCACTTCTTCAAGTTATTTCTGTCCTCGAAAAAATCATTCTGAAGGCGCCGATTCTTCTCCGTCTCTGGCAGGAGGTGGGGGCTCAGCCTGCTCTCTATAATAAATCCATATCATGAATGGGTTGAGGGCGGAGGAGAAGAATGATGACAAACGAATTAACGATGCAAGAACCAAGATCCTTGAGGCACAATCGGTCTTTCATAACGTTGATGGCTGCGCAGGCCATTTCCAATCTGGGTGACTGGCTGCATCTGCTGGCAATCCTCACGCTGGTGGGTATTCGCTGGAATGCCACGCCGTGGGAGATTACGTTTACTACGCTCTGTGCAGCATTGCCTGTCTTGCTGACGGGTCCATTCGCAGGGGCGCTCGCGGACCGGGTGAATCGGAAGTGGTTGATGATTGTTGCTGATGGAGCGCGGATTGTGATTGTTGGCGGGCTCATTTTTGCCGATCAAATTTGGCATGTGTATGTATTACTTATTCTCAAGTCTTTGTTCGATGTGGTGTTCTCACCGGCCAAGAACGGCAAGCTGAAAGAGATTGTACCGCAGGATCAATTGGGGCAAGCGGTATCGATCAGCTCGGTGATTGAACAGATGTCCAAAATTATCGGTCCGGCACTTGGCGGCCTGTTGGTTGCTGTTTTTGGAATCACATGGTGTTTTGCATTGGATTCTGCGTCCTTTCTGATCTCCGGCATTATTTTGCTATGGATTCCTGGAGCACGAGTGATCCAATCCGCAAATCAGAACGTAGAACAAGTAAGGGAAGAGGCAGCAGTTGTTGCTCAAGCAGGTAAAAAAACTACGTTTTTGAAAGATACAATCGAAGGCATCCGTATGCTCGCTTCTCTTCCTCATGTGGGTACCTCGCTGTTTCTGCTTGCATCAGCCCTTCTGTTTCTGCAATTTGCGGATTCACAGACGGTAGTCCTGTTCAGACAGCTTCCCGGCATTTCAAGTGATCTGCTCGGATGGTGCGTCGCGGCCAGCGGGGTAGGGACGTTAATTGCGGCGATGAGTGTTCAGAAATGGAAAAGGGCAGGGCATGTCATCAAAATGGGGCTTGGAACATCATTAATGGGTCTTGTCATTGGTGGAGTAGGAATGATCGTTGGCGTATGGCCGCATGCAGGGATTGGTGCCAATTTGCTGCTGATATCGTTATTTGCCTTGGCAGGTGTGGGTGTTGGGTTTGCCATTGTTCCGTTCCAGATTCTGCTTCAGGAGCAAACACCTGAATCCATGACAGGGCGTGTCTTTGGAACGGTTGGCAGCGTTATGACGGCGAGTAACATCATGGGCCCGGTGGTAGGTGGATTGCTGGTCACTTCATTCGGAGTTATTCCGGCTTTTATCTGCTCAGGCATTTTGCTGACGTTACTCGGTGTGATTTATGTAGTGATTCGCAGACAAAAAAAGCACGACATGGATAGCAGAGTTGCAGCAAATTCATGATTTCAGATGAGTGAAGCGAGTTTGCAAACACCTTAGTTTCAGAGGTAGAGAAAGGAATATCCCTTGGCAGGAATTTCATATAAAATTTAAACTTTTTGGAGAAAAGCGTTTGATCAAACGTCTTCAACTGTGGTGGAGTCAAATCGGTAATATGAGATTTTCACTGTAATATAAAGAAGCAGGGGTTCCGGAACCCCTGCTTTTTTTCGTTTATACTAAATTATGTTACAGCATTATTGAATGGTCCTTTAATATATTTGCGATGCCCTCTGCATTAAAGGAATACGGTGTAAAATCATTATACAAAAGCTCAAAATGATCAAACAATTCCTCACGAACTCGATTACAATATCAATAAAGAACCGAACAAGCACCTGATAGGACAGGGAGTGAATGATATGGAAAACGAAAATACAGCTGTACAGGAGTCCATATTGGACGTACATATTACGGAAGCAGGATATGAGGCCGGTCAATCCACGATAAGAAACATCCGATTACATGTGGCACCGGGGGAATTGGTGGGCATTATTGGACCGAATGGTGCTGGCAAAAGCACGACGATCAAAACGATGCTTGGCCTGCTTGAGCACGCAAATTATGAAGTAACCATTGGTGAAGAGGGACGCTATGCCTATATACCGGAACAACCTGTTTTTTACGAATATATGACCCTGTGGGAACATCTCGACCTGGCTGCGGCCGCCTACGAGATGGAGGAAAATGTTTTTGTCGCCAGGGCGGAGGAGCTGTTGGTTCGTTTCGGTATGGATCATGTTCGTAATGATCTCCCGGCCAGTTTCTCCAAGGGCATGCGGCAGAAAATGATGCTGATGATCGGCTTCCTGTCCTCGCCGGATGTATATATTGTGGACGAGCCTTTCATCGGACTGGATCCACGAGCAACCAAGGATTTTTTGAAATTGCTGGACGATGAGCGCCGCCGTGGTGCAGGTGTACTTATGTCAACGCATGTACTGGATACCGCTGAGCGAATCTGTGATCGTTTTATTCTTATCCACTCCGGGCGATCCGCTGCCGAAGGAACACTGGACGAAATCCGTGCAGCCGCAGATTTGCCGGATGCCTCGTTGTTTGATTGTTTTGACACACTGACATCCTAAACGGAGGGGGAAAAGAGATGGAGAGCTTTCAAGCATACACACCCCTTCGCTTATATAGACGCAGGCGCAAGGAGCACTTCAATGAACAGTTGAAAAACCTGAAACTGGTAGTAGATTGGACGGTATGGGTATACCTGCTTGTTCCGGGTCTGCTGTATTTTAGCGGATGGTATGCAAGTTTATGGTCCAAACCGCTGCCATCATGGGCAACCGGATTAACGCTGCCGACACTTACAGGAATAATCGACCTCGTAATGCTTACAGGTGGGATTCTTATATTTGTAGAGGAAGCGGATGTGTTATTCCTAAAGTCAAGATCACTGTGGATGCGCACATTGATGAGACAGGGGATCTACCGGGCTTGTTTGCAGCATCTGGGTAAAATGATTGCCATTATGGTGTTGACCTCACCACTATGGTCCCGTGTGTATGACATGTCATTTATTCATATCGCACTAATAGCGATTTGGTTTGGCACAGTAGCTTCATTTCAGGTTATTGTGCTCCATATGACGAAAGTGCGTTATACCGGGTGGAGACGCTGGCTTCGCATGATTCCTTTGGTAATCGCAATGGGCATCATCACGATTGGGGTAACGTCCTGGATGCATGGACACATTTGGTCATTGGTTGCAGGCATCGTGGTCGCAATCCTCCTTCTGATTATGGTTGGTCGAATGAGGCTGGAGATGAAGGGAACCTTTGAGGGCGATGTGAGAGAGGATTTACGGGAAAGGCTGAAGTTTACTGCACTTTTACTAAGCAGATCCATCACCAAGCCGAAAGCACCGCGTACACGGACGATGATCTTCCGCAAGCCGCGCAAGCTGCTGCGTCATCGTTCCATCTCTAATCGGACAGCGGAGACGGCATTCAAGGCATTTTTTCGTAACTCATCGACCATGAAGCTGTATTTACAGATCGGAGGCCTGTCCATTGCTGCCGTTGCTTTGCCGCCCTTTCCGGTCAATGTCATTGTGTGTGGATTGTTAGTCATCATGCTGAGTGTGCTCTTCTATCGTTCATGGGAAGTATTTGCAACCTCGGACTATGTTCAGCTCGTATCCTACGATTCGGAGGCGTTAAATCGTGCAGGTGTGACCATGGTCCGAATGTTATACGTTCCAATCGGGATTCTGATGGGATATTCACTAGGTGCAGCCTGGCTGGGCTGGCTCGAAGGTATATTTACAGCTGCGGCTGTAGTGGCATTTGGCCTATTCGTCCTGTCTATAACAGGCTGGGTTCGTTACATCCAATCTGCTTAAATTCTTCCTTGTGAAGTAGCATATCAGATGAAGTAACTGACCATGCTATAGGAGACGGATCTTACCATTTTGAAAGTAAGGGATCAGCTCTCGCAAGGAGGAAAAAAACATGTTGGATGATAGTGAACTTCAGGTGCACTTCGCAGATCATGCAGCGCTGCTCGCAGCGCAGGCAACGTTGGAGGAACTGGGATATAAGCCTTACCAGTCAGGACCACTCGAATTGTACATTCCTACAGATCGACAGGATACGCAGTCCGCTGTGGAAATCGTACAGTCACACGGAGGCAGTGCCGTGTTTCTCTCCGAAACAGATGGATTGGACCAGTTTCAGAATATTTCCATTCCAGCTCATCTCGTGAATGAAGATTGGAATGAAGGTTACGCGAGCGGAATGCAGGGAAGTAATTCCGAACAGGAGATGCATAACCGGGATGAAGATCCGACATTCGATGATTCAGTCGATGGTTTCTCAGGCAGTGTGAAGGCGTAAATACAACATGGGCAACTGCCTTGTTGATTACAGTGATTCTGAATTGGCATAGATATCAAAAAAACCTCGGAACCCCCACCGATAGCGGGAGTTCGAGGTTTTTTCATATTTATCTTATCTATCTTATCTAATATGGAAACGAGAATCGGTTCATCAACGTCATGTCTTTAAGGCCTTAGCGAGTGTTTTTATACTCTGCAGCATGCATACCAGCCGTGTATCCCGTAGAGAAGGCGGCAGTAATATTATACCCTCCCGTGTAGCCATGAATATCCAGAACTTCACCGCAAAAGAATAGCCCCGGCAGCAGCTTGGATTCCATTGTTTTTGGGTATATTTCCTTAAGGTGAATTCCCCCGCCAGTAACAAAGGCTTCTTTGAGAGAACGAGTTCCGTCTGCTCGGAAAGTAAAACTCTTCATTAGCCCCACTAACGTCGTTAACATGCCTTTGGGAAAGTGGTGAAATGTGAGGTCTTCGCTGATTTCCGCTCGCTTCATTATCAATGGAATCATGCGCTCAGGAACCCACGTCTTGAGTATGTTTTTGACGGCCTTTCGGGACTCTTGCTCCAACACCTGTTGAACCTGGTTTTCCAGTGCTCCAGCGGACAGTTCCGGGAATAGATCAATACTCATCGTGACTTGGGTGTTCCCGGTTTTCATTTGCACCTTGCGAATGAACTGGCTGCAGCGAAGCGCGATCGGTCCCGATACGCCAAAATGGGTGAAGATCATATCACCGCGATGGGAAATAACCGATTTACCTTTGGCATCCAGAACAGATAACTCAACATCCCGCAAGGACAGACCTTGCAGTTCTTTGGATTGAATCCAGCTCTCGCCGGACACAATGGGCACTTCCGTCGGATATAGCTCTGTAATTGTATGTCCAGCCGCTTCAGCCCAAGGATAGCCATCCCCGGTTGATCCGGTTTGGGGGACTGATTTGCCCCCGGTAGCGATAATAACAGAGCGTGCAAGTATCGTTGTGCCGGAAGCCAGCTTTACGCCCTGCACGTGTTGACCATTCTGAATCAATTCCTTAACCGGCTGTTTGGTGCGAATCTCTACCCCAAGGGAAACGATTTTGCCTACCAACGCATCAACGACCGTTTTGGCTTTGTCGGTTACCGGGAACATTCTCCCGTTATCCTCCTCTTTCAGGGCAATACCAAGATTTTCAAAAAAACGTATAATGCCCTGATTGTCCAGATTCTGAAATGAACTATACAAAAAGCGTCCATTGCCCGGAATGTGCCGAATCAGTTCATCCGTCTCCTTGGCATTGGTTACATTGCAGCGACCGCCGCCAGAGATTCCGAGTTTGCGGCCGAGTTGATCGCCTTTATCCAGCAGAAGCACCGAGGCTCCATGCTCAGCAGCAGCAACACAGGCCATGAGGCCTGCAGATCCACCACCAATTACAATGACATCATACATGCTTTATTACCCTCTTTTTTCATTGATTTTGTCTGTTTTCCGAAACTTCTGTCTACTCCTGCCTGTTTATGAAACAATTCAAATGTATTAGCAGTTCTACTATGCAGTCTTAAGGGATATATTGTAATATACTGTCGCCTATGTTTTAATCAGAAATACATGAGGGAATGTGCAGGCAGAGGAGGGAGATGGGGTTGTGGTTGCGTTAAAGGACATTCTTTTACAAATACTGCTTGCAGGAGCTGCGGTTTTCCTGATTCCATTATTTCACTTGGGGCTCTCTAGGCAAGCCGCCGCCAAGGCAGGGTATCATTGGATGGTACAGATCAGTTTTGCCATGACCAGTGTGGTGAGCATGTTGTTGTGTCTGCTTTTTGCTCACTATGGAAGCACTGTGTCATTTCCCATCTCCTTGGGCGTTGTGCCCTTGACTCTCGTCATATTGTATTGCAGGCCTCGAATAGGCCTAACGCTGTCTCTTCTACAGTTACTCTTCTATTTTCTCTTTGCGCATCCCTATAATTTGTACGGATTTCTACTTCAAACGGGCATTCTTCTCTATCCTATTGTATGGTTGTCAGCCACACGATTCAAGCATTATACACGTTCAAGAAAAATGGGAACCGTGATTGCCCTCATTACGGCCGAGCTGGTTGTAGCCAATGTATTATATATTCCATTCATGGCAAGCCAGCCAACTTTCTCAATAGTACAGTGGGTACTTACAGCTCTAGGTTATACGCTTGGCGCAATTCTTGCCGGAAGTCTTAGTATGCTCTGGATTGAACAGATGCAGCATCACCGGGGACTTGAGCAACATCTATCCGAAGTTCATCATAGATACATAGCCGAAACCGAGAAGCTTAACCAAATTTTGAATGCCGTTCCTTTATCCATAGCGACTGTAGATAAGGAGGGAACCGTGCAGTTCGTTAATGATACCATGGTGCAAACGGCGCGGGATCAACTGCCTTGCACAACAACGCCGGATTTGGTTGGGCAACCTGTGAGCCAATTTGTTGAACAAGCACAGGCAGACAAGATGGAGAACAGTATCCGCAAAGCCATTGTCCATGGAGAAGTGAGTGGGCTGACAGTACGTTATGGTTCAAATGTGTTCCAGTCCCGTGCAGTTCCCATCTACTCGTTTTCAGAAGAACTGCCAAGAGAGGCTATAGGGGCAATGCTGATCATTCAGGATATCACTGAGCTTGAAATGCTGCGAAGTGAGCTTGATAATGTGGATCGCCTCAGTCTTGTAGGTCAAATGGCGGCAAGTATTACCCATGAGGTACGGAATCCGATGGCGGTTGTGCGTGGTTTCCTTCAATTGATGCAGGAAAAGAGTCCTGAGACTCTGGATCACTATTACCGAATCGTTCTGGAAGAGCTTGATCGGGCGAACAGCATTATTAATGATTTTCTGTCATTGGCTCAGAATCGAATTGCCGAGAAAGAAGAATCCCAACTGCATGATATCATCCATGAACTAAGTCCATTGCTATGGGCGGATGCGAATCTGCGTGGTCAGAGTATTGAATTTATGCTGGATCATAATATACCCAAGTTGCATCTCAATTCAAAAGAAATCAAACAGGTGGTTCTTAATCTGGCTCGTAACGGCATGGAAGCCATGAATGAAAAAGGGGTGCTTACCCTTGAGACACGGTTAGTGGATGATACCGTGGAACTGCGTGTGAGAGATACAGGCACGGGTATCCCCAGAGTGAAGCAGGAGAAATTGTTCGAACCTTTTTTTACGACCAAGGCGAAAGGAACCGGACTGGGATTATCCATGTGTCTGAGCATTATTGAACGGCATAATGGAACTATTAGCATCGAATCGGAGGAAGGCCAGGGTACAACGTTCAAGGTTGCATTTCAACGCTGAACTTCAAGCATGTTTTGCCAAGGAATGAGACATAATATTGAAGGAGAAGCCCTTCCGCAGGCGGTGTTTGAACCTTGCTTTCATTGATTAGGGATGTATAATAGGAATAGCACAAAAGCATTTAATTTTTTAAATAATAGAACTCAAATGTTTAAGGAGTGAAACCGAATGTCTATGTCATTTGATCAATACATGAAAGATATGGTTCAACCGATGCGGGATGATTTGACTCGTTTGGGAATTCAGGAGCTGCGTACACCAGAAGAAGTTGAAGCAAGTCTGCCGGATGCCAAAGGTACAGCCTTGGTTGTTATTAACTCCGTCTGCGGATGTGCGGCAGGTCAATGCCGCCCAGGTGTAGCCGAAGCATTACAGCATGATATCACACCAGACCACCTGTACACGGTATTTGCTGGTCAGGATAAGGAAGCTACAGCGAAAGCACGTGAATACTTTGCACCGTATCCTCCATCTTCACCTTCCATCGCTCTGATGAAAGATGGAGAACTCGTTCACTTTATTGAGCGTCATCAAGTGGAAGACCGCTCTGCAGCGGAAATTGCGGCTGAGCTCACAAGTGCGTTTGACCGTTATTGCCGTTAATCAGCTCAAAGAGCGCCCCGCCCTTCGGATGACCGATGCCGGGGCGTTTCATTTTGGTTGGATAGGGTTATTGAACCATTCGGACCTTTCAAAATGGACATCAAATTTCATTAATTTAGAAACGGGGTGGATGAACGATGAGTTTGCAACAACAGATCATCGCTGAATTGAAGGTTAAACCACGCATTAATGAAGAAGAGGAAGTGCGCAAGCGCGTTGACTTTCTGAAAACGTATGTAAAAAATGCCGGTACCAAGGGGCTGCTGATCGCGATCAGTGGTGGTATTGACAGTGCAGTAGCTACGGCGCTTTGCAAAAAAGCTACGGACGAACTTACAGCAGAAGAGAATAAGGAATACAAAACGCTTGGTGTATTCCAGCCTTATGGTGAGCAATCCGACATTGACCATAGCTATGCTGTAGCCAAAGCCTATGATCTGAAACATGTCGTGGAAACAAACATCGAAGATGCAGTTAACGAGATTGCACTCGAAGTTGAGCAAGGTTTCAAATCCATGGGCAGCCCGCGTCATATGACTCACCAAGGTAAAGGGAACGTGAAAGCAAGAACACGCATGGTCATGCAATACGCTCTGTCCTTTGAGGAGAACCTGTTGGTTGTTGGAACAGACCATGCTTCTGAAGCAATCACTGGCTTTTACACCAAATGGGGTGACGGTGCCGTGGATATTACACCACTGAGCAGCCTGAACAAACGTCAAGTACGTCAGCTGGCTGCGTATTTGAACGTGCCACAGGCCATTTTGGACAAGGCTCCATCAGCAGGACTCTGGGAAGGCCAAACCGATGAAGACGAATTGGGCATTTCCTATGAAGCGAACAGTGACTATCTGGAAGGCAAACAGATTGATCCGGCTGCACAGGAGCGTCTTGAAGCATTCTACACACGTACACATCACAAACGTAATGCCATTCCTGGCATCTAATATGGAAGGCATGCATGCCATGATATGGACAATGCAAGCATCTGAACAGAAAAGAGTCACTGCATAAGGCAGCGACTCTTTTTGTCATGCTGATTGTTTTATTTGCAGCAAGAACACGAGAGCTAGTCGAGAAGAAGACGGGACTAGTTACTCCAAATATCGATCTGGCGAAGCGTTTCGGTTATCGCCTGCTCAAGCTGCGGCGTAGATTCCTTGAATGGATGCACAGTATTGAAAGTATGATTTCCTCCGGGAATCTGGTGCCACGGGATATCTGGGCGAGCTTGAACCAGTGCGGCCGACCCGTCACGCAGCCGTTTGCCGTCCTCTGTTCCCTGAATAAGTGCCACACGCAGAGGGGAAGAGGCCAAGCGATCAATGATGGCGTAACGATCCTGATTCTTGTCCAGATCTTCCAGAATGGACACGTCCAGAGGCATCTGCTGGCCGGTTCGCCCATTCGTGACATGGCTGCGGCCTTGTGTGCGCATCTCTTCTTTTTGTTCAGCGGTAAAGAGATCGAGGTTGGTTACACCATTCCAGGAAATTACGCCTGCAATCTGTTCAGGATGATCCAGCGCGTACACGAGACTTACGCCTGCGCCGCGGCTGTGTCCAATTAGGACTACCGGCAGTCCGAGAAGTTCCGGCTGTGTGGACACATAATCAAGCAGCGTTTCCAAGTCGGCAAGCTCGCGGCTGTAGGTATTGACTGCAAACTTTTCAAGTTCAGAAAATTGCTCCAGATCTTCTCCAACACCGTTGTGAGAGAAATTAAAGGTCAGTACGTGATAGTTCTCGCTTAGCTGCGATGCAGCGTAGGGGAACATGCCCCAGTCTTTGAAGCCTTTGTAACCGTGAGCCAGAATAATGATTCCTTGAGCAGGTTGCCGTGCAGTGAATATATTTCCGCGAATGACGGCATCTCCGCCAGCAGGCAATTCAAATGCTGTGGACATATCTTATTCCTCCTATAGTTCCATCTATTGCTGATTCATATTTTAACATAAATGGTAATGTGCACGAAGGTACTCGCATCCGTGCGCGCCTCCTGCTACAATAGAATACGTGTTCGGATAAGTTACGGATCTGAAGAACAAATGGAGAACGTTTATAGCATAAAAGGTTAAGCGGGTGAAGCGTTGATGATATATGGCATTGGAAACGACGTACTGGAGATTGGAAGGATGAGCAAGCTGTTGTCCGGTCGCCATGCTGAAGCGTTTATGAAGCGAATTTTAACGCATGCAGAGCGGGAGATTGCAGATCAGCGGGGCAAACGGATGGTAGAGTTTGTATCCGGCCGGTTTGCGGCAAAGGAAGCAGTGTCCAAGGCGTTTGGCTGCGGCATTGGAAGCGTGATGAGTTTTACCGACATTGAAGTGCTGCCTGATGACAAAGGACGTCCGGTTGCCACACTGTCTAATGAAGCATGGGAACGACTGCAGCTGCCATACGGCAAACAGTATGAACTTCATTTGAGCATTACGCACCAGACGGAGCTGGCTGCAGCCTTTGCCATTGTAGAGCAGATGGGAAGTAGTTTGCGAGGAACAGAACAGCAACAATAAGGGAATGAAAAGCGGGAAGAACGTAGCACGGTAACAGGAGAGGACGGGAATATGGGTTTATTGGAACAGAAACGACATTTCAGCGTGAATTTGCTGGATTGGTATATGGTCAACAGACGGGATTTGCCGTGGCGTCGCCACAACAATCCTTATTTTACGTGGGTATCGGAGATTATGCTGCAGCAGACTCGGGTGGATACGGTGATTCCGTATTTCAACCGCTTTATTGGGAATTTCCCGACTGTGCAGGCTCTGGCAGAAGCACCGGAAGAAGAGGTTTTGAAAAATTGGGAGGGGCTCGGATATTATTCGCGTGCCCGTAACCTTCAGGCGGCTGCCAGACAAGTCATGGAATTGCACGGTGGGGAGATGCCGCAGGACAAGCAGGCAGTCTTTGCGTTAAAAGGAGTGGGCCCGTATACAGCCGGGGCCATTCTCAGCATTGCCTTCAACCAGCCGCAGCCAGCGGTGGATGGCAATGTGATGCGGGTCCTGTCCCGATACTTCCTCATTGATGAGGACATTATGAAGGGCAGCACTCGGGTGTTGATGGAAGAGCTTGCGGGAGAGCTCATTCCGGAAGGGCGTGCGCGTGATTTCAATCAGGCGCTGATGGAACTTGGCGCGCTGGTGTGCACGCCCAAAGCGCCGCACTGCCTGACTTGCCCGGTCATGGAGCAATGTTCCGGCCGCATCGCCGGAAGGGAGCTCACGCTGCCGGTCAAGACCAAGGCGAAGCCGCCGCGCCCTGAGCAGCGGCTGGTCGCCATTGTGGAGGGCCGCGGTGCTCATCGCGGCCGTGTACTTGTGCGCCAGCGCCCAGCGACGGGCCTGTTGGCCCGCATGTGGGAGCTGCCGCATGTGCTGGCGGCGCCCGCCGCAGCCGGCAAGGCGGCGGGGCCGATGGCCGATGAGCCGGCCATGGCTTTGCTGGCCGGCAGTCTGTGGGCGGAAGGCTTCGCTGCCCGCCCGGAAGCGCTGGCTACCCATGCGGAGCATGTGTTCAGCCACATCGTCTGGAGCCTGCAGGTGTACAAGTGCACCGAGCAGGACCAGAGTAACGAGCTTCCGCTAATCGCCGCGGAAGCCAGAGCCGCCTACGATGCACAGGCGGCTGCCAAAGAAAGCACTGCGTCAGCCGAATCCAGGCCTTCCGCAGCCCAAGTATCGGAGCCAGGCATCACCGATGCAGCCAATATCTCAGGCTCGCTTGATGAGCAGGGCGAGCCGCTGTCAGCCTTTGCCGCAAGTAACCTGGCCGATGATGTATTGACAGGCAAGGGCGATGGCTTGACCTACCGCTGGATCGGTCCGGAAGACATGGACAAGATGGCATTCCCCAACATATTTCTGAAGCTGATCAGCAGTTATTTTGCCGGAGCTTATAGTCAAGTGAACGATTAAATGGGGGAGCTAACGAACTCCAGAGGTCTTAACATGTGGATAAACCACAATTATAAATTCTAACGAACCTGAGTGACGTTATTATAGCCAAATCAACCCAAAAGTGCGCATCAAAGCCCATATTTTGGGAAATAGCTACTCTGAGATTCGTTAGGTTCGCGATACGATGAAATATAGAGCAATAGCGTGCCCTTGGTTCGTTAGAAAAAAACATCCAGTAACTATAACTATAGCGATAGCAAAAAAAGAGCCTGATCCGGTCGTGTTGACCGAATCAGGCTCTTCTATTATGCTGGCAGTCTTATTTCGCTGCAGCGTAACGTTTGTTTACTTCATCCCAGTTGATTACATTCCAGAAAGCACCGATGTAGTCAGGGCGTTTGTTTTGATATTTCAGGTAGTAAGCGTGCTCCCATACATCCAGACCCAGAACCGGAGTCAGACCTTCGAAGAGAGGGCTGTCTTGGTTAGGTGTGCTAGTGATGGACAATTTGCCATCTTTGCCAACAACGAGCCATGCCCAACCGGAACCGAAACGAGTTGTAGCTGCTTTTGCAAAATCTTCTTTGAATTTGTCAAAACCGCCCAGTTCGCTATCGATTGCTGCTGCGATGTCGCCAGTAGGAGCGCCGCCGCCGTTAGGTCCGATAATTTCCCAGAACAAGCTGTGGTTAGCATGCCCGCCACCATTGTTGCGAACCGCTGTGCGGATACCTTCTGGTACGCTGTCAAGGTTAGCAATCAGGTCTTCCAAGCTTTTACCTTGCAGTTCAGGAGCGCTTTCCAGAGCTGCGTTCAGGTTCGTTACGTAAGTATTGTGATGGCGATCGTGGTGGATTTCCATCGTTTGCGCATCAATATGTGGTTCCAGTGCGTCGTTAGCGTAAGGAAGTGCTGGTAATTGAAAAGTCATAGTGAAATACCTCCTGAGATTTTTTAATTTTTGTTAAAGTCAGCAGTTTGCATAATTCAGTTCGAATCGCTTCCGGGACAAGTTCTAGACGAATAATATTACTTCGATCCATATCTTGCTAGTGAAAGTCGCTCACAGGATTTATGCAAATTGCCCAGGTACCTATGTAATAATACCCTTGTCACTAATATTAAACCGCATTCGGGCTAATTAAGCAACATTTTTGTTTATTAAGTCCCCCCAGACGTTAATCCATTTAAGGTCCAGAGATAACAAACATATTTTACCCGTTATGAAATTATTTATGTGATTTGAGGCGTCTAAATAGGAGGAAAGTTTAATATTCGGATGTAAACGGTTACAATTAAGCGCTTTCAAAAGAAAATGCGTGTTTTATGGCGTAAAGTATGGTTTAATTGACGAAGAAGCGGTATTTTCTCGTTATTTGTCATTATTTGAACATTGGGTTTTTGGTAAAAAGGGGAGCCCCTTTTTGTAAAACCTCATCTAAGCTAACGAAAAGGGAGATTTAAGACATGCACGTTCGTTCCTTTCAGTTGAGTGATGCAAGCCAGATGACAGAGCTTCTCCAGGTTGCACTATCGGAAGAGTGTTATGAGAACACGATGGGCCCGTTTGCCCGTCAATTGTCATGGGATTCTGACCTGATCATGGTTGCGGAAGAAGAGGGAGACCTCGTCGGCGCTTTGATCGGTACGATTGACCACAACCAGGGATGCATCTATCGTATTGCGGTCCATCCAGACTATCGTCGCCGCGGAGTCGGCAAAAAACTTGTCGAGACTATGGAACAAAGGTTCCAGCAGCGTAAAGTCAGTCAAATATGGGTGGCGGGTGATGAGCACAACAAAGTAGCCATGCCTCTATATGAAGCAATGGGTTACGGTGCCAATCAGATTATGAGCGCTTTCCAGAAACTCAGTATCTTGTCCAAAGCTTAGTTTGTATGGTTAAAAAAGAAATATAACAGATTTTCATTTCATATTAGGCATATCTTCAGCGTGTAACAACGTGAGGGATATGCCTTTCTATTTATATGGGTATATCTCACCGATTATTCCCCTTTTTTCGCCACTTCTTAACGCCATTCCATTAACTTTATCCCTATTTTAATTGTCTTAATCGCGGTGTTATTCACGCTTCACGTTGTGCTGGTGCTCATAACCAATTGTTTCACCTTTGCAAATGAAGTAGAATTAAAAGGATTATGATCACCCGATTTTGGTAATATCAGAACATATATACATGGAGCACCAGCTTCCTGAAATTAAGAAAAACTTTCACGATACGTGGTCTGTCTTCCTTGAAAGTATGTCGGTCGTCGTTTTTCTTCACAAAATTGATAAACGAGGTGTCTCTTTGAACTCCAACAATCTTTCAACAGAGCATGCGGCCTCCGAGGAACGAAAGGGTCCGGGAGTGCCTGAACAACCGGGGAAATCCTGGGGTGCAGAGCTTTGGGACTGGGTGAAAACGATCGTGATTGCTTTTGTAATCATGATGCTGTTGAACCTGTTTGTATTTAATCTTTCGATGGTCAAAGGTCAATCGATGCAGCCCACGCTGGTTGAGAAGGACCGTTTGTTTGTGAATAAAATTGTATACGATTTTGGGACACCGTCCCGATCCGATGTTATTGTGCTTCGTGATCCAAGCGAAGGTGTGGAGAAAAAAGATTTTCTGGTCAAACGGATTGTCGGACTTCCAGGAGACACAGTTGAAGTACGAGACCATCATTTATTCGTGAATGGGGAGCAGCAAGCGGAAACGTACACGGATACGGAGGTTCAGGACCCTGATTTTGGACCAATTACACTGGAAGCGGATCATTACTTTGTGATGGGAGATAATCGTCATGAAGGCAAGAGCAAGGATAGCCGTGTATTTGGCAGCATTACATCCAGTGAAATTGTAGGCAGGGCGGAGTTTATTTTTTGGCCGTTCTCGGAAATTAAAAAACTGTAAAATGTTAGCAGGAGCAGGACAACAACTTCATGCTGCATTTTGCGTTAAACGATATAGACTCGGTTTCTTTGCACCTCCGGTATGTCCGACTTGTATATCGAAATCAGCGCCTGTCCTCCCGTGAGGCGGGCGTTCACTATTTACGGAATTCGCGTGGAAGAAGAGAGGGAACAGATATGACGAGTGTACAGACCGGAGCAGCAAAGGCAGCAGCTGTATGGGAGAAATTAAAACAAGAGATCAAGGCAGCTGCTCCCGAGATGGGTATTGATGATATAGGATTTGCTTCAGCAGAGCCGTTCGTGACATTAAAATCCATATTGGAGCAACATCGGGCCAAAGGATTTGAGTCCGGATTTGAGGAGCCTGATATTGAGAAAAGAGTGCGTCCCGCATTGAAAGATGGCGAGCCTGCTTCGCTTATTGCGATTGCCGTGGCTTATCCATCGAAGATGGTCAATCCGCCAAAGTCTGAGCCGGGTGCATACCGCGGTATTCTGGCTCGTTCCGCCTGGGGACAGGATTATCACCAGGTCCTGCGCGCCGCAATGGACAAGCTGGTTCATTTTATACGTGAACGCGTCCCTGAAGCCATGATCGAAAGCATGGTCGACACGGGGGCGTTGGTGGATCGTGCTGTTTCCCAGCGCGCAGGGATTGGATTCAGTGCCAAGAACTGTGCCATTATATCGCCCAAATTCGGCTCATGGATCTTTCTCGGAGAACTGGTCACGAATATCCCGTTTCAGCCGGATAACCCGGTGACTGAGGATTGTGGTGAATGTACGAAGTGTATTGATGCCTGTCCAACAGGAGCACTGGTGGGGCCGGGACAATTGAATGCACAGCGCTGCATTTCGTTTGTGACCCAGACGAAGGGCTTCGTGGATGAAGAGTTTATGCTGAAAATTGGCAATCGTCTATACGGTTGTGATACCTGTCAGATTGTTTGTCCGAAGAATCGGGGTAAAAACTGGGACCACCATCCGGAGTTTCATCCCGATCCGGAGATTGTAAAACCGCTGCTGATACCGCTGCTTGACATCGGTAACCGTGAATTCAAAGAGCGCTTTGGCCAAAGCTCAGCCGCTTGGCGGGGCAAGAAGCCAATCCAGCGCAATGCCGTGATTGCCCTGGGCAATTTCAAAGACAAAACCGCTGTACCGAAACTAACCGAGGTACTGAAGCGTGATCCGCGTCCCGAGCTGCGGGGAACTGCAGCCTGGGCGCTGAGCAGAATTGGAGGAGAAGACGCAATGAGAGCCGTTGGGGAAGCTGCCGCTAACGAACAAGATGAGAACGTGCTAAGCATGCTGCAGAAGGCCAAGGAACGATTGAGTTCATCCGAGACCTTACCCGATAAGCCTCAGGCAAAGCAAGTGAGCAACATGAAGTCTGAGGAGCAGAATGAACAGAATAAGACACCCGAACAGGAAAATGGACAAGCGACAGAGCCTGCCAAACCCGAAGCTGCCGCATGGAAACCATCAGCTGTAACAGGCCTGCACGGTACGCCGGTTTATTACGATGAGGTGCTGACACCGATTGGCACACTCACGCTCTGTGCTACGGAAAAGGGCCTGTGTCACATTGATTTCGGTGCTTTCCATGTCCGCGAGGCACATCTGCAACAATGGGCCCGTACATGGATTGGCGAATATCGATATGAGAAAAATGAAGAGAAGCTGAGTGAAGCAGCACAACAGTTAAAGCAGTATTTTGCAGGAGAACGAAAAGCATTTGAACTGAAGCTCGATTTGTTTGGAACACCATTCCAGCTACAAGTATGGCAAGTCCTGTCCGATATATCTTATGGAGAGGCCTCAACACACCAACGGGTTGCGGAAATCATCGGCAGGCCCAAAGCTGTTCGAGCAGTTCTGGATGCGATTAGCAAAAATCCGATTCCGATTATTATTCCCTGTCACCGCATCAGCGGTAAAGACGGAACCCTGGTGGGTTATGTAGGCGGGCTGCAAACCAAAGAGCAATTGCTCACATTGGAGCAGCAATCGTAAGAGCGGGGGACGTTCATGAAGTATGTTAACGTGGAGAGCGTGGAGGCGGGGGACCTTTTGGGTAAAACCATATATTCCGGCAACGGCACGGTATTGCTGTCTGCCGGAGTCCAGCTCACCGTATTTATGGTTAATACGCTGAAGCGTATTGGCGTAACCATGCTGTACATCCAAGATGAAGCGTATAAAGATGTGGATACAGAAGATATTTTGGATGAAGCCACGAAAAAGGCAGTAATTAATGAAATGAGTGTTACGCTCGATTCTATTCGTTCCGGGAAGGACTGGAGCCCAAAGAAGGTCGCCATCAGCATAGATAAATTGTTGAACGATGTTCTGAACGGGCGTGAACTGCTTGTTCAGCTCACAGATATTCGGACCAAGGATAACGCGCAGTATGTTCATGCCATGAATGTATGTTTGCTGTCTTCTGTCATGGGTCTGAATCTGGGGCTTAACTATGTGCAGCTCAAGGATCTGGCCGTTGGAGCTCTATTACATGACATTGGCAAAGTGGGGGAGCCACCCGGCAGCGGTTCAGCAGCGAATTCATCCCTGCATCACACGTGGAGAGGGTTCGAGTTGATCAAATCCAAACGGGAGTTCAATTTACTTGTGGCTCATACGGCTCTGCAGCATCATGAGCATGTGGATGGCACGGGGCTTCCGAGAGGCATTAAGGGAAAAGACATCCATCTGTTCGCCAAAATTGTCAGTGCAGCTAACACGTATGATAATCTGATTAATGGACTGTCAGGTAGAAGCATGCTGCCACATGAAGCTTGTGAAGAGATGATGGCCATGTCTGGCACGAAGCTGGATCGTGATGTATTAATCGAGTTCAACCGGAGTGTATCCGTCTATCCGAATGGAACAGCAGTTCGATTGTCTACCAAAGAGACCGGAGTCATTGTACGTCAGCACCGGGGGCTGCCCGGCAGGCCGGTCATTCGGGTGGCACGTGGCAGTACACGTTATGATCTGGATGTGATTGAAGTGGATCTGGCTCAGCATACAACCGTTTTCATAGAGGCGGTACTGATGTAACGTATACTGGAAAATCCGTTTGCTCAAGGCGTGCGGAAATGCTATGATAACTTTCAGGAAATCCGGTGCGTGTCATGTTTGCATCGTGAGCGTATAACATCATGTGCTGACACGGATCATCAGGCTTTTTAGATTGCATACAGAGGTGTCTAAGAGATGGAAATAGCAATACCGATTATTACATTGATTGTTGGTCTGGTCGGAGGATTTTTCATTGGGGTATACTACTTGCGGAAACAACTTGAGAAAATGCAAAGTGATCCCGACATGCTCCAGAAGATGGCGAAGCAAATGGGTTATAACCTGAATGGCAAGCAAATGCAGCGCGCCCAGCAGATGATGAAGAACCAGCAGCCAGGCGCGAAGATGCCTCAGCCGCAACAACATCCTGCGCGTAAAAACTCGGGCCGCCGAAAATAATAGCTGTGAGCGAGCATTATGCATAATGCTGAAGTGAATAGCTGCTTACAGCATGTGGTTCGAAAGGAGGCGTTTGGCAGTGGCTGGCGTTAAAGATTATTTGAATTCAAAAGTATCCGACAATCGGGAGAAGATCGAGTATCACATTGAGCAGATCTTGCAATTGATCGGTGAGGATAGTACGCGGGAAGGGCTGTTAGAAACGCCTGCACGCGTAACCCGGATGTATGAAGAGATTTTTGGCGGGTATGAAGTGGACCCGCGTGATGTACTTGGTGTGACGTTTGACGAGAATCATGAAGAGCTGGTCATTGTGAAGGACATTGTCTATTACAGCCAATGTGAACATCATATGGCGCCTTTCTTCGGCAAGGTGCACATTGGATATGTGCCGAGCGGCAAGATTGTGGGATTGAGCAAAATGGCCCGTCTGGTGGAGGCAGTTACACGCCGCTTGCAGGTTCAGGAGCGCATTACCTCACAGATCGCCGATATTCTGACTGAAGCGGTAGAACCGAACGGTGTCATGGTCGTCGTGGAAGGCGAGCACTTGTGCATGTGTTCCCGGGGTGTGAAGAAGCCGGGCAGCAAGACGGTAACGTCTGCCGTACGCGGTTCTTTCCGTGACAACCCGGCACAACGTGCCGAGTTCCTGTCGCTGGTGAAAGATTAAGATTGGCTCCGTCCATTCGTTGGACAAGCCAGAAGCATTCATGAATAAGCCGTGTTCCCTGGGGAACCGGCTTATTTATATATTACTTTTGCATTCATGGGGATACATAAGGATCACGTAATTACTTCAATTCATTCAGATTAGTTTAGTCGGAGGCTATCATATATGAGTGTATCGTCCAATTCAGACCAACCCGGATCGCCGGGAGCAGAGCAGCAGATGCAGTTGAATCAATCCTTGCGTCTCCAGATATGGGAGACACCGCTGCTGCGGCAAGGGAGCAGTGTGCTTGAAGCATTTGCTTGGGAAGAAGTTATGTGCCGCCGGGTGGGAGAAGGTCAGTTGCCCGTTGCTCACATTTGGCGGCATTCAGATGCCTTTGTAGCGGGGCTGCGGGATCGAAGACTGCCTCAGGCGGTAGAAGCGATGGAACGCATTAGAAGCCAGGGAACAGCGGTCTGCGTTCGTCCATCCGGTGGTGCAGCAGTTCCCCTGAATCCCGGGGTGGTTAACGTGTCTTTAATTTTGCCTAACCCGGGACGTGCCATCAATATTCATGATGATTTCCGGGAGATGGCTTCACTTATCGCTGAATCGCTAACACCATGGTCGAGTCAAGCGCGTACGGGGGAGATCGAAGGCGCCTTCTGTCCTGGTGATTATGATGTTAGTGTAGGTGGACTGAAATTCTGTGGTATTGCCCAGCGCAGGCAGGCCAAGGCTTATATCATTACTGCCTTTATTATTGTGGAAGGACAGGGGAACGAATTGGCAGCAGACGTGCGTAAGTTCTATCAGGATGCAGCAGACGGTGCCAGCGAAGGTTACCCGGATGTTCGGCCCGGAACGATGGCGAGTTTGCAGGAACTGGCAGGTGTCCCTTCTGCGGCGGCATATACTGCTTCGTTGGTACGTACACTGCGTCAGCGTTTTCCCCAAGCGGAGACGAGCCGTGTGTTGACCGTGGATCGGGAAACTGTCAGACAGACGGCAGAACAGATGAAATTGCGCTACGATTAGTATCGTGGGAGGACACTTGGAATTGGTTAATATAGATGATATGATGTGATTTCGGAAGGAGAGTGCCAAGATGGAAACATTGAGATATACATTTGAATATGAGGTTGTTTCTTCAGGCGAAAAGTCTGAATTCAGCCAAATGGCTACAAGTAAAGAAGAAGCAGCTGCCCTGATCGTTGCGCGTATCGCTGATCTTGAATTTACAGGTGAAGAAGATATCAAGCTGGGCGATCTGATCGCGATTAGCAAACAGGTTGGCGACAACTATGTTGCCTGTGAAGGCTGCGCTTCCTAAGGTAAACGCGCTGCATAGTGGGCCTCAAATGATAAGCAAGTCTCTGGTATAGAGGCTTGCTTTTTTTGTATCTGCATTTGGATTATTCGATTCAGGCGCGCCCGCTGAACAACAAATTGCACGGGAAGAAGCATGCTTATTTGAAAGTAGTTTTGCGAAGATGCGAGAAAAGGCATATTTTCACGAAAAATGCCGATCAATGTTCAGAATCCGTTCAGAGCTGATAGGTATAATCTCCCTACAACAGAAAGAGAAGGGAAGATTCGAACATGCGAAAAAAGGATCACCAGAAGCCCTCCAGGCTCCTGAGACGAATAGGGGTCGTGGTATTATCGTTCCTTATGGTCTTCGGTATGCTGCCAGTGGTGTTTCAACAAGGCGTCGTTCAGGCCAAGAGTTGCTATGAAATGACGGAAACGGATTCTGATGATGTTGAATGGAGGCTCATTAGTACGCCTGAAGAGCTCTATTGTGTAAGAGAAGATTTAAACGGTAATTACAAGCTGAAGAATGATATTTCTGAAGCAGCCATGAGCACGTTTTTGAACGGAGGATCTTGGACTCCAATTGCTGAAATGATAGAAGATGAGCTTATGCCTTTTACAGGCAGGTTCGATGGGAATGGTTATTCAATCTCCGGTTTGAAAACGACGGATGAGAATCAGAACTATGTGGGGCTGTTCTCTTTATTACAAGGTGCTGAGGTTAAAAATCTTGTATTAAACGACGTTTTGTTTACAGGGAATGTTCGTGTAGGTGGACTTGCAGGGGATATTGTTGATTCACGCATTGAAGGCGTGCATATCAGTGGAAACATAAAAGGGAATATGAGAGTAGGCGGTATTTCAGGTTTATCGGACGAAAGTGAATATATAAATAACAGCACTAATGTTGCGGTAATTGCCTTAGGTGAGGATGGCGACTCACTCGGGGGACTTTTTGGAGAAAGTAATAAGGGCACAATCATTGCAAATGCTGCTGAAGGTACAGTGAATGGTTATGAGGCTATAGGTGGACTGATCGGAGAGTCGAATGATAATTTCATTCGTCAGAGCTACGCTTCAGGACAGGTGACGGGAAACTACCAGGTAGGCGGTTTGATTGGCCAACTTAATTATGAACTTAGCCACACTATTGCGGATAACTATGTGGTTGGTTCAGTGAGATCTCATGCTACAGGGGATAATGATTTTTCTGCTGAAGCCATTGGCGGACTGATTGGTGAAGTGAAAAGTGATAGTGGAGCAACTTCCGCATTAATCAATATTCAAAATAATTATATGGCTGCGTCTATGGATATCACTGTTCCTGATAACTCGTCATCACCCATTGATGATCAGACGATAGGGTCAGTCATTGGTAATCTGAATGATCCAGAGAATCAAGTTATCTTTACTAATAACTACTACGATTTAGCCAAGAGTAGTACGAACCAGCAGAATGGTTCTAATTATGCAGCGAGTCTTACTACTGAGCAGATGAAACAACAATCTAATTTCAGTGGATGGGATTTCGATGGAGTTTGGACAACTCGTAACAGGATCAATGATGGGTATCCGATCTTGCGTTCCTCCAAGCTTATGAATGCACCGACTCCACCACTGCCCGATCCAACAATAGGTTATCTGTATCCATATCCTATGTACGGAACAGTTACTCAGTCCACATCTAAAGTTACGGTGAAGCTTAATGAAGCTGGTAGATTTTATTTTGACAATCAATTATATGATGAGGAAATCGTAGGACAGTCGGAAGAAGATACTAAATTACATGCCTTAGCTAATCTATCTTATGTTGATCTAGAAGCTAATGAAGAAAAATCGTTCTTGTTCACAGGATTGGACGAGAACACTTGGTACCGAGTGTTCCTGGCGGTAGAAGATAAGAATGGTCAGCTCAAGAACATGGGAGATCGGGGATATTCAACACTTGCAAACTCAACTCCTCTTCCACAAAATGTAGTGGCTAAACCTGGTGATGGTCAGGTTGCCATTGAATGGACTACAGAGCCAGAATTAGATTATCGCGTGTATATGTACCAAGGTACGGAGGCACCAAAGGATCCGGATCTGTGGACAAATGTGACGGACAGTTACATCGATGGACATATCGGTGGGCTGACGAATGGTGATTCTTATGTGTTTGCAGTTAGATCGTATGCTTCCGATGAAGAAATTTCAGATTATGTTGCATCTAACGTGGTGATCCCGCAAGAGGAGAATAATAATGGTGGTGGATCTAATCCAGATCCAGACCCAGACCCGAACCTTCCTATACCACAGCATGTAGTGGCAACAAAAGGTGAGAAAAAGGTTACGTTAACTTGGGATCCAATCATGAACGGATCAGCTTCGGTCTATATGTACGAAGGTTCGTCAGCACCAGTAGATCCTTCACAATGGGTACTTGTTACTTCTAATATTTTGAATAGTAGTTGGGAAATTAATGATCTTAGAGAAGGCGAAAAATATATTTTCGCTGTTAGAGCTGTATATGAAGATGGCGTATCCGAATATGGAATTTCTAATTCAGTGAAGATTAACATAACTCCTTCCAATCCAGAAACGCCAGGTAATGGGGGAGGTGGGGGAGTTATTACTCCTACTCCTGTAAACCCAACAACTCCACAAGCTCCACAGAAAGAAGTAATCAAAGTGGATGTAGCGAATGGGGATCAATCTTCAACGATCGCTTCCTTGGAGATTAAACGTACTCGAGGAACAGATGGTACGATTAAGGATGAACTTCTTCTTGATCAGAGTAGAACGCAAACCATTATCGACCAATTGAAACAGACAGGCTCCCGCACAGCGGTTGTCTTGATTCCAGACGCAAAAGATGAAGTATCGCAGTGGGATCTGAACCTCCCTCCACAATCGTCAGCAATGCTGGCTGAGCAAGGAGTGGATCTGGTTATTTCCAATCCTAATGTGAAGATTATCATTCCGGCGAGTTCCTTGAACGGACGCACAGATCATATTTATTTCCGTCTAGTACCAGTGAAGAAGGAATCCCAACGTTTAGAGATCCAAACGAGAGCACAGGCGAATGAGTCGATCATCCAATTCGTAGGTACAACGGATATCCAGATCATCGGACGTCCAATGACAATCGAAACGAATCTACAGAGCAGACCTGTTACGCTAATATTGCCTTTAGATGTTAATCAGGTTGCAGGTGTGAAATCTGAGGAGCTAGGTGTATATATTGAGCATAGTGATGGGACGAAGGAGCTTGTACACGGCAAACGGGTTACCCTAAACGGTAATCATCAGCAAGGCGTCGAGATTGAAGTAAACAAATTCAGTACATTCTCCATTGTTAAGGTCAGAGACTGGACAGACAACACATTGAAAGCACAACCTTATATTCAGGGGTACACGGATGGCAGTTTCCGACCAGAGCGTAATGTAACTCGTGCGGAAATGGCAACATTAATCACGCGTATTCTGGGAACATCTACTCTTAAGGGAAGTCATGAATTTACAGATGTTACATCCAGCCACTGGGCACAGGCGGCTATATTAGCAGCAGCTCAATCCGGTTCAGTTCAAGGTTATAAAGATGGCAGCTTTAAGCCGGATCAAGCGATTACCCGCGCGGAAATGGCTGTCGTGTTACAGCCGTTATTAACATCTGATCAGATGACTGCTGCATCGATAGCATTTACCGATGTGAACGAGCATTGGGCGCAACAAGCAGTAGAACAATTAAGTTCGGCAGGAGTCGTTACCGGATACACGGATGGCACGTTCCGTCCAAGTCAGCCGATAACCCGCGCTGAAGTTGTTACAATGCTGAATAAGCTGATTGGTCTTCAAGCTGAAACGAATGCGGCAGGACAGTGGTCGGATGTACCTGCCACACATTGGGCTTATGAAGCGATTCAGGCAGCTTCTATCCGCAAGTAAATAGGTTGTATTCAAACTTAAAGAGATATCTTTCAGTCATTCGGCTGGAGATATCTCTTTTTTTACATCAACATATGGCACCATGGATTCAATGCCCTCCAGAACTCCCCGATGGTATACTAGCCCGAGAATCCTAATAAGGCGGCCATAACAGCTTGCGCGCAGTTTCGTAACGTTCCGCCACCGCTGGCCAGTACACAACCTTCCACCAGTCATCAATATATTTTTTGCGTTCATTCTGGTGTTTCAGATAGTAGGCGTGTTCCCAAACATCAAGCGGCAGAAGAGGTACGATATCGGACTGAGATAAATTCTGGTGTTTCTCCGCCTGCAAAATTTCCAATCTGTGCGCCCGCGGGCTCCAAACCAGCATGGCCCAGCCGCTTCCTTCCACTTTGTTGGCGGCTTCGGTGAATTGATTCTTGAACGCTTCATAGCTGCCGAAATCCCGCTTGATCTGCTCTGCGAGCATACCGGAGGGCTTGCCTCCGCCTTTGGGATTCATGATTGTCCAGAAGATCGTATGAAGGTAATGGCCTGCACCATTAAATGCGAGTTCACGTTCCCAATGTTTGACGAGTTCAAAATTATTCTTTTTCCGCGATTCTGCCAGCTTTTTCTCAGCCGTGTTCAGTCCATCCACGTAGGATTGATGGTGCTTGTCATGATGTATGCGCATCGTCATTTCGTCAATATGCGGTTCCAGCGCATTGTAGGCATAGGGTAGGGGTGGCAGTGTGTGTCCGCCAATTGGTACAGGTTTCTCTTTGACTGGCGCTGCGGTAGAGTTGGATGTACTTTCTGAGTTTGCATTAGGAGACGGAACAGCCGCTGAAGATTGTGTCTGTACCGCTGGAGTAGGGCTGTTGGCTTTTCCCGCAGCATTGGATGATTCTTCTACAGCTTCACGATAGGACTGTCCAGACAGGGAGGCTGAAGCGACATGTACGTTGGAATCAGCTGTTTGTTCAGAGGTATAAAGGAAATGTTCCGGTGAAAAAGTTGAATCAGAGACCGAATCTCGCATAGCTCCAGACTGTTTCAGCGTTTCAAGGACCCCCAGGAAATACTCGGATTCACGAATGAAATGCAGGATAACCAATTTGGCAATCGCCACCTGCTGCACAGCCGTACTTTGCTCCAGCAGGATGTACAGCTGTCTAATGAATTCCCGCGATTGTGCGCAGGCAGCCGCCACGAGCTGTTCAATACAGCGGATGATGTAGGGAGCGGGGGGCTGGGTTCCGGGCAGTATTTGTTTGATCAGTTGATTCGCGACTCGCTCGCTATTCTCAAAGATCGCTTCCCATTCCGCAAGCCATTCGACATAAGAGGGTTCAAGATCAGGAACCAATGAACGAATGACAATCGTATGTTCCTTCTCTTGCTCTTTCCAGAAACGGACTTCTTCGAGTACCCGCAGGGGCAGCAGATGCCCATATCCATACCAATTCATAAGCGGTAAACCTCCGTTCAGATGAATTCGAATTCAAATCCAGCAGCAGGAATAAAATTGGATCGCCCGGTACGTTCAATTTCTACTTTACAAGTTAGACCTGCCATTGATTACGTCCCAAAAGTATATTCTTCAGGCATGTTGTCCTATGTGTACATAAAAAAAGAGCCCCATAGGGGCTCTTGAATAACCGAATCTTCATGATTCTCCGGTATTGGTATTTTCCACATCATCACTGCTCGTCTTGGTCACATGACTCAGGAATGTGGAGACACGGCGCAGATATTCCTTCGGATGCTCCCGGAAGATCAGCTCATGATGCGCGCCATCCACAATCCATTCGTCGGAATACGGATTGGTCTGGTTGGCAGCGAGCAGCTCCGCAATCGGATAAGGAGCTTTCTCATCCTCGGTACCATGGATGAAGAAAATCGGGAAAGGATAATCCTCCTTCTTGACTTCCTGATACGGGATCTGCTGCAGTCCGGTCCCGTTCAGAACCGGGAACAGCAGGTTCATAATCTCCAGCGTAGGCTGCCGCGGAAGATCTATCTGATTATGGATGTTGTGATACAGCGTATCCGGCTCAAGCAGGAACGTGCTGTCCAAAATCATGGCATCCACATCTTTGGTAATAAGCCCAGTCTGCAGGGCTGTACCTGCACCCATGGAGAAGCCCCATACAACAAGCTCCTGAGCTCCGCGCTGCTTCGCAAACTGGATTGCACCAAGCAGCTGCTGGGACTCGGCTTTGCCGCCTGTGGCGACAGCCTTGTTCACCTGTGAAGCGAAACCATAATCGAACATCACCACATTAAATCCGAGCTGGTGAGCATAGTGGGCCAGATCATACATCGGTACCCAGGTCTCTTCACGATTCGCACCATATCCATGGCTGAATATGATCGTTTTGTTTGCATTATCATCAGCTGGAATATACCAGCCTTGCATCGTCCGACTGCCGTCTGCTGCCGGAAACGTGATATCTTGATACTTCATATTTTTCGCCTGCATGGGATTGGAGAAAACAGGCGCTACGGTTGGATTGGATAACACCCAGGCAATATAACCGTGTAGTGCAATGAAACAAAAGAGCAGAAAAAATACAACGGAGAGCAGCAACGCCACGACAATATGTTTGAACCGGATCAGCCTCGGTGATAACGAAGAAGGCAGATCGGACACTTTCGTTTGCAGCGGGGCTTCGCTCTGGGATGTCGGATACATGATTGCCCCTCCTTTAAAAATCAAATGAAGATAACAACGAGACGAACAGAGCGGATAAATGATTTTTCTGACTACATATGAAGCAAAATCTTAATTTAATATATCTTTATCGTATGTTCCAATATAGTCAAAGTCAATTGATTGAGGCCATTTGTTACGCAATTGTTATATAGTTCTGAAGATATATGGGTATCATTTCCTTAGGGTGCAAAATGCAGGGGATTCTAATTTATAAAAAGAAAATATTTACAATTATTCCTGCCCTAAATGGCGCTTTTTGGTTTACAGATGAGACCGTTTCTCATATAATTTATGTAACCAAGTTTCATGTGATGAAACATGAGGAGGGCAACTTGCCATGGAAGACCGAAAGCTAACCGTCCGGGCTGTGGAACGGGCGCTGGATATATTATTGTGTTTTACCACCCGCAGTGATCTGGGACTCACGGAAATTGCCAGTCAGATCGGTCTGCACAAAAGTACAGTCCATCGTTTGATGGCTACCTTGGAGGACAAAGGGTTCGTGATCAGGGATGCAGCCACCGAGAAATATCGACTCGGCATACGCATCTGGGAACTGTCTGCCCATATGTCTCGCAGCGATGATCCGGCCATTTTGCTTCTTCCTGCAATGGAGCGGCTCAGAGATCGACTGGGTGAAACGGTGAGCTTATACCTGAGAGACGGTAGTGAGCGGATTCGGATTCAAGCCGTGCAGAGTGATCAGGCGATTCGTCGTGTGGCTCCGGTGGGCGTCAGACTACCTTTATCCGTGGGAGCGTCGAGCAAAGTGCTGATGGCTTTTGCCACCGAAGAGGACCGCGAAGATCTGATGAATGGACCGGAATGGCCTGTATTTATTGATCCCGCAGTATATTTGGCACAGATGAAAGACATTCTGGAATATGGCTACGCAACAAGTTACGAGGAACGTGAACCGGGAGCCGCGGCCGTATCTGTACCGATCATGGATCGAAAAGGCAACATTGCTGCTGCCCTGTCCGTATCTGGGCCTGTTAGTCGCCTCTCGCAGGAGACGTTGCATGAATACGCACCTGTGCTGAAGGAAGCTGCTGCGCAGATGGGACTTATGTTATCCTGATTTTATATTCTGGAATATAAAGGTTGTTTTTATGTTTCGGTTGCGCTACTCTGTAATGGAGGGCCCAAATGGGTCAGCAGAATTGCATATGAATCTGCGGCTACGATGCTGCAACTTGTTAACGTTACTGGGGGAGTCCGAATTGTCCGGACTGAGACGGAATCGCATGAGATTCCGGACCCTTTGCACCTGATCTGGATCATACCAGCGTAGGGAAGTAATCGGCGATACGACCACGAACACCATATGATGTAACTTATGGATATGGATAGCTCCACCAAGGAGTCTCTATAAGGTACGTTATTGGTGATGGACATAAGCCGGTTCCCTTGGGAACCGGCTTTTTTATACAGTAAACAGGCAGAAGCCGGTGCCAGAGATGCTTTTGGATGAGAGCGGGGAGCCGATGGCGGGCATGGGGCGAAGACCTTTTGCTTCGACTGTCTGTATTACTTGAATTGCATGTCCCTATATTCTGTCGTATGGTCGCTCTATCTTTTTCTATGTTGTGGATGATTTGGTCTTGTGCACAGGCAGTACAATCCAGGCAACCACCAATGAGGAGGAGACAAGAGCGATGAGCACAGGGAATCAAACGGGACAAGAAGCGATGGGACAGGACAAACAGGATCAGCAGTTGGCAAAGGAAAAAGGTACGGCCGGACGGGTTCAGCCCTTCCCGGGCAGCCGTAAAGTGTACATTCAGGGCTCGCGACCGGACATTGCCGTACCGGAGCGTGAAATTGCCCTTCATGACACGAACACTCCCCAAGGGGTGGAGCATAACGAACCGCTGCGTGTCTACGATACGAGCGGACCGATGACCGATCCCGGATTTCATGCCGACATCCGGGCAGGACTGCCAGCGCTTCGTACCCGCTGGATTACGGAGCGTGAAGATGTTGAAGCCTATCAGGGACGAACGGTAAAACCGGAGGATAACGGCTTGAAACCGGGAGGGAAGCGAGCTGGAGCCGAGGTGTATCCGGGCTTGCGTGGCAAACCATTGCGAGCACAGGCAGGGCGCTGTGTGACCCAGATGCATTATGCACGGCAGGGACTGATCACACCGGAGATGGAGTTCGCCGCCATTCGTGAGGGCGTAGAGCCGGAGTTTGTGCGACAGGAGCTGGCGAGCGGCAGGGCGATCCTGCCGTCAAACATCAATCACCCGGAGAGTGAGCCGATGCTGATCGGGCGTCATTTTCATGTGAAGATCAATGCGAACATCGGAAACTCTGCGGTATCCTCCTCCATCGAGGAAGAGGTGGAGAAGATGACTTGGGCGGTACGCTGGGGTTCGGATACGGTGATGGATCTCTCCACAGGCAAGGATATTCATACGACCCGCGAATGGATCATCCGCAATTCTCCTGTGCCGATCGGAACAGTACCGCTCTATCAGGCGCTGGAGAAGGTCAATGGGGAAGCCGAAGCACTGACCTGGGATTTGTATCGTGACACGCTCATAGAGCAGGCAGAGCAGGGTGTGGACTATTTTACGATCCATGCAGGCGTGCTGCTTCGTTATATTCCGATGACCGCCAAACGTATGACGGGCATTGTGTCTCGGGGTGGGTCCATTATGGCAGCATGGTGTCTTGCGCATCATCAGGAGAATTTTCTGTATACCCATTTTGAAGAAATCTGCGAGATTATGAAAAGGTATGACGTGGCATTCTCGCTCGGAGACGGACTGCGCCCTGGAAGCATCTACGATGCGAATGATGAAGCCCAGATGGCGGAACTGGCTACGCTTGGTGAACTAACACAAATCGCCTGGAAGCATGATGTGCAGGTGATGATTGAAGGTCCGGGACATGTGCCGATGCACAAGATCAAGGAGAATGTCGATCTGCAAATGGAGATTTGCAAGGAGGCGCCGTTCTATACGCTGGGTCCTCTGACAACCGATATTGCACCAGGATATGACCATATTACCTCGGCAATTGGGGCTGCGATGATCGGCTGGTTCGGTACGTCGATGCTCTGTTATGTTACGCCAAAAGAACATCTGGGCCTGCCCAACAAGGATGATGTGCGGGAAGGGGTAATCGCCTACAAAATCGCTGCACATGCCGCTGATCTGGCGAAAGGTCACCCACGTGCCCAGCTGCGGGACGATGCGCTGTCCAAGGCACGGTTCGAGTTCCGCTGGCGCGACCAGTTCAACCTGTCGCTGGACCCGGAACGTGCGCTGTCCTACCACGATGAGACGTTGCCAGCCGAAGGGGCCAAGGAAGCTCATTTCTGCTCCATGTGCGGGCCGAAATTTTGCAGCATGCGTATTACGCAGGATATTCGTGCTTTTGCGGCAGACAAAGGCTTGTCCGAGAATGAGGCCGTGGCAGCGGGCATGCAGGAAAAGGCAGAAGAATACCGGACACGCCCTTAGGCGTCGTTACAGCCCAATCTGGGCGGCCTGACATGGTGAATAGCCGTTCCTTTCCGTGATTGCGGAGAAGAGCGGCCTCTTACTTGGTATGTGGTCCGCACACTTAACTTCGAAGGACAAGGATAACGACACAACATATTTTATCAGTTATAGGTTGATTGTCTCTCAGATGTTTAATAAAATGAATATAAGTGAAAAACAAATAAGAGTAGCCAGGCCAATGGCTACTCCTGCACAGCATTTGCGGTAGGTATTCCTCCAAGTGCAGCATAGTTCAGACGAAGTGACCTGTCAGGCCGTCAACCTGTGGCGGGTCACTTCTTTTTACGGTCGATGTATGTCAGGAGCGCAATAATTAGCATTGCGAACACGATTACGTCGTTGAAAGAGAAGTTCATAGGATCACCTCCCACCGGAGGCAACCTATTTCCCACCACAAATTGGCTGTACAAAATAATTATACCATTCTAAAGTCTCTCATTCGAGAGTCTTTTTATTTGGCTTCATGAGTTCAACACTTAACTTTGACCAAGCTCAACTTCTTCTCCAAATACTCCGCAACCGATGCCAGCGGGCTGTAGATCGCCATACCTGTGTCTGCTGTGACCCGCGCTGCTGCGGGAGCCATGGACAGTTGAGCGGCGACTACCGTGCGATCCGGGTACTGTTCAGCAATTTGCTGTAATCCGGTGCTCACCGCTGCAAGATAGCCTTCCTTATCGCCTCGCATAATTAACTCGAATGTGCCTGGGATCAGTACTGCTTCAGTTTCTAACGCTTCGATCCCGTTTCGCTGCTCATCCTCATCATCTTGCTGCAAAGCCAGATTCACCCGCGCCATCGTGCCCTCAATCGTTGCGGGGTTGGTAAACGCCAGGATGTACTCACCAGGATTCTGCTGCATTTCCTGAAGTAATGGATCATCAATACCAACTACAGGGACGGGAACATGTGATGCCTCCTGCTCAAGTACGGCTGCAAACAGGGTACAGGTGACGAGAATGGCATCTGCATGGCAGTGCGCGATCCATTGCAGTGTCTGTGATACTTTCTCATGGGTAACTGCCTCGGTGAAATCCGCATCATGTTTGAGGCGATCCAGACCCGGATCAACATAATGTACAAGTTCAACCTTATAAGGAGCGAGTGCTTCTTCAATCAGTGCAATATTGGAATAATGAGCGTGAAAACAGCCGATAGTTATCATCATATTTGCCCCCTGAAATGGATGTTGTCTCAATAAAGTGCCGCAGATATTTAACCCATTATAGAGATGTGACAATAGGCTGTACATATGTAAAATGCTGATCTCACAACAAATTTAAGCGAAAACGCGAATAACCGTTCATCCACAACTTTGCAGAGGAACGGTACAAACCACGCAAGCGATTCTCAATTCGCTCATATTTCATTTATCGCATAGAAGGGGCGGCGTTCTTTTTAGCCATTTTTTGCTGCAAAATTTCATGAAAGGATAGACCTTGAGTGTTCTCATTCTCCTTTTTGGGAGCAGTGGTCGCCGTGTTGCGCGGATATTGGTGATGGTACGGGATCATTTGCTGAATAGGCATGCGGATCATCTTGGTTCCTCCTTTAATGCATTTTTGAATATGCATATGTGATTATTAATAGGTTATGTATTCCGACGGGTTATCGTCTCTGTTACGCAAATAGGTATATGTGACTTGTTAGACGAATCAAGCAACTTTAAGGTGTAATTCCAATTGGATTGTAGTGATTTTACCCCGTATTCAGGAGATGTAAACGTTTTTAAGTAAATTCAGGAGAAAAGGACCGCATATGTGAGGTTTCGTATGGGAGGATAGAAGCGGTTGTTAAGTGAATAGACCCAGTTTTGGGGCTGCCAATGGTGTCGAAATTAAGACATATTGTCTGGTTGTATAGGTACGACGCGTGCTAGCTAACTTGGTACCATAGTCGGTTGTTGGGTGTATATCAGGGCATTTTATGACGGAGAGTCAACGTGTAAACGCCAAAAAGCCGCCAGGAAAACCTGGCAGCCTAGTCGCAATTTGCATAAATCCACGGAGCAGTATTCACTTACTAAGTCCTAGTTTGAGTCGCTCAATTGAGATGAAGATATGATCAAAATCACTTTTGTTCTTATTGTTCTTGCCGAACAGCAATATATAGGTCCACCTGAACGTGCTCTGGATCAAGGCTCCGCTCATCATACAATTCAAAATCTCCGGTAAAGGTACGCATCCCCTGATTGTTCCAGGCCCACACCGCACCCCAGGCTTCACTCAAAACTTCGCCCATCGGACCCTTTCTGGAGGTGAACACCGCATAAGTTGCAGGCGGCAGCTCAACGGAATTCAATTCTTCAGGCAACGCTTCATGTGGATCAACCTCATGACCCACCAGTATGGTGTATTCTCCATTTATGCCATCCGTATAGTCAGCGTAACAACCATAGCGGGGGGCTTCAGGGGCAGGCTGGTGATCTGAGGTGAAGTAGCTGTCCCAGAGTCCCTGAATGCAGCCTTTGCCACTCATCTCAATGGCATTGGTTGTTCTGGCGGACACACCTGCAAGGCGCTTTCCTGGCAGCGTGACGTACCGAATGGGCTCTGTGGAAAGACGATTGTCCCGAGTTCCTTGATTAAATTCAACGGACCCATCCGAATTTTCTGCCCCAAATGTCACGTTCCGTTCTGAGCCGGAGGCATTCCATCTTTTCAAAAAAGGAAGCTGGTTCCGCAGCATCGCTCTTGCTGATTCCTCGTCCATCCCTTCCTGGTTCAGGATGGCGGTGCACATTTCGATCATGCCCTCCAGGGTGATATCGGGCTGCTCGAACTTGCCTTCTTTATAACAATAGATACAGTATTCGCGGGTTGTATGACCACCCGTTTCTGTGCCGAATTGGGCAGGGGTAGTAAGTGGCATTCCGCAGCTCTGGCATACGGTGACGTTCATCATCAATTCCTCCTCGTTATGTAATGCTTAATATAGTAGAAGTATAACGGGAGGAACTGGACACCTGTCTGTCAGGTTAGAGGCGAGCCTTATAATTTTGTACAATTTGTTCAGCAATTCTACGAATCTCTTCTCGAATATGCAGAGGCTCCAGCACTTCGACATCTGCGCCAAATCCAAGAATGAACCCGTACAGCCAGTTATCTTCGGGAAATGCGACTTGGCTAATATAATACCCCTCGCCATCCGAAACAACGTTCTCTATGCCAAACCATTCCTCTGCGATGTGACGGATACGAGCATGGAATCTCAGGCTTAGGGCCACTTTATTATCCGGAGTTGCCCATTCCTGCTGCCAGGGCCTGTCCTGCAGGTTAATGGGCTTGCGTTCGAAGCTCCCTTGGGCGAGGGTAACGTCTCTCATGCGAACCAGCTTGAACATACGGAACTCGTTGCGCTCGTGACAGAACGCATAGAGGTACCAGGAATGCTTTTTGAGCACGAGGGTATGCGGATCCGTTGTTCTATGGGTCTGAGTACCTTCTGCACTGCAATAGGTAAATGAGATGGGGCGCAGTTGATCCATGCCCTGTTCAATGAGCTGAAGCTTGATTTGCAGCGCTTCGGGATGCGTCCACATCGAATAATCCACAATAAAGCGGCTGGTATTGGCCTGAAAATCCTCATTTTTGGATTCAGGCACGATACTGCTGAGTTTCTCCATCAACAGTTCCCGTGCCACATTTGTATGGGAGGTGGATACACTTCGTAACGCAGTGACAATAGAAGCCAGATCCTTGTCAGTTAGGACATTTCGGTCAAGCCTGTAGCCCTCTGCAAGGCCAATCCCCCCGCTTGCACCCTGATATGTGACGACAGGAATACCCGCCTGTCCCAGCGTGTCTATGTCCCGGTAGATGGTGCGGATGGATACCTCAAACGTATCTGCCAAATCCTTGGCCTGCACCCGGCCACGATTGATCAGCAGCACAACGATGGCTAATAAACGGTCGAGTTTCATATATTGGATTCCCTTCAATCATTTATAAGTTGGATTCAGATATGTTATATTGTTGAGCATCACATATAGGAGTGGAATAAGCAATGAAGCGTATTACGATTTTGATCGCAGATGATGAAGTTGAGATCGCTGATCTGGTTGCATTGCATTTGCAAAAAGAAGGATATCACATCATCAAGGCATTCGATGGGAAGGCGGCGGTTCAAGCCGTTCAGACACAAACGATCGATTTGGCTATTTTGGATATTATGATGCCTGGTATGGATGGATATGAGGTAACCCGCAAAATTCGGGAGCAGTATCACCTGCCTATCATTTTTCTGAGTGCCAAAACCTCGGATATGGATAAAATCACCGGCCTCGTGATGGGTGCAGACGATTACATGACCAAGCCATTCAACCCGATGGAACTGGTCGCCCGGGTCAATTCCCAACTGCGCCGTTCCCTTCAATTCAGCCAGTCTGTACCGATCCAGCGCTCCATTTTGGAGAAAGGCGGCCTCGTTATCTCGCCAGATCAGCATAGCGTCACCCTTTATGGCAAGCCCATAGAATTAACACCGAAGGAGTTTGACATCCTGTATCTGCTCGCAAGTCATCCCAAACAAGTGTTCAGTGCAGAGAGCCTCTTTGAACAGGTGTGGGGTGAGGCTTATTATGAGAGCGGCAATACCGTGATGGTTCATATTCGGACCCTGCGCAAGAAGCTGGGGGAAGACGTAGGCAAGAACAAGTTTATCAAAACGATCTGGGGTGTGGGGTACACATTCAATGAATAAACGCAGAAGTTTTCGAACGACCATGATTCTGTTGCTTGGGTTAAGCATGCTGGCATCTGGCGCGATTACCTTTGGGGTATATAAACTGATGCAATACTATTACACCGGAGTGCGTGCGGAAGATCAGTTAGCTGAATATCGTCACTTTATGAAAAGCATAGGGGATATTTACTTTTTCCTTATCCTGTTCATTCCGCTTGCCATACTGTTTTTCTTCTGGTTTACGAAGCCATATGTGACCTATTTCAAAAATATCTCTACAGGTATTAGGCAGCTCGCGAGTGGTGATTTTCAGCACCGTGTGCAGATTTCGACGAAGGACGAGCTGGGCGCGATTGCAGAGGATATCAATCTGGCGAGTCTGAAATTGAGGGAAGCGGTCGAACGGGGAGATTTCGCGGAGAGCAGCAAGGATCAGCTGGTTGTAAATTTGGCGCATGATTTGCGTACGCCTCTAACGTCAGTATTGGGTTATCTGGATCTGTTGATGAAGGATGATCAGCTGACGAAGGAGCAGGTTAGGCACTTCACAGCGATTGCTTTTACCAAATCTCAGCGTCTGGAGAAACTGATCGACGATTTGTTTGAGATTACACGAATGAACTATGGCATGCTGCCGATTGACAAAAAGAGACTTGATCTTAGTGAACTGCTGAGGCAGATGAGCGAAGAGCTGTACCCTGTTTTTGAAAAGAACCACCTGGTTACCCGACTGCATATCGATTCCGAATTAACCATTTCCGGCGATGGTGAGGTGCTGGCACGCGTGTTTGAGAACCTGTTAATCAATGCGGCGCGTCACGGTACGGATGGTCTTTATGTGGATATTTATGGGTATCGTGATGCAGGACAGGTGATCATTCAGATCATGAACTATGGGGGACATATTCATCCGGATGATCTGCCTCATATTTTCGACATGTACTATACCGGGGATCGAGCGCGTACACCTCAGGAAGGTGGAACAGGTCTGGGACTTTTTATCGCGAAAAATATTGTGGAGCAGCATGATGGGACCATTTCGGCCCAAAGTGATGTAGTACGGACCGTATTTGAAGTTCGGCTGCCTGCGCTGGAATGAAGTTATATGCCGAATTTAAGAAAAACTTTAGAATTGCCCTGCTTTTTTTTAACTAGTTTTCTCTATCCTTGATTATACGAGGTAAAGGAGGAACAAGGGATGAAGAAGTGGGGATTTTTGATATGTATCATTGTACTGGGATATATCTTCTCCAAGTCACCTGCACTGTTTGAGCAGAAGGAAGAAGCGAATTTGCAAATTCAGGATACGACTGAAAGTAGGGCGGGATATACCAAAACCATTAACGTGGATATAAAGAATCAAATACATAAAGGGAATCTATTGCTCGTCAATTCGGAGTATCCAGTACATGCAGAGGGAATCAGAACCGATATTGTGAATTTGGCTGAACAACATGAACTGGTCCGGGGATACGGATTGCTGGATCAGAAGATTTTGTTGTCAAAGTACGTAGCGCAAGCGTTCGAGAAGATGGTTGAAGCTGCCGCGAAAGATGACGTAAGGTACTTCATCATTAGCAGTGGCTACCGGGATTTTACGAAACAGGAGCAGCTTTTTGAGGAAAAGGGCTCGGATTATGCACTTCCTGCGGGTCACAGTGAGCATAACCTCGGCTTGTCCATGGATATCGGCTCTACCTTGGCTGCCATGAGTGAAGCACCGGAAGGAGCCTGGCTGGAGAAGAATGCATGGAAATACGGATTCATCTTGCGTTACCCGAAGGATAAAGTGGATATCACCGGCATTCAATACGAACCATGGCATTTTCGATATGTGGGACTGCCGCACAGCGCCATCATGTATCATAATCATTTGGTGCTTGAGGAATATTTGGAGCTGCTGCAACAGAAAAAGAGCATTTCCGCTGAAGTCGGAGACAATCTCTATCATGTGCGTTATTACGATGCCTCCAAAGAGAAGAGCATTAACGTACCTGAGCACGGTCAATATGAGATATCTGGAGACAACATGAACGGAGTTGTCGTGACGGTAGAGGAATAAACAACAAGACCTACATGGAGGTTCATTATGAAACCTAAAGAGTTCAATCTAAAGATCTTATGGGTGGCGGCGTTCATCATCTATCTGTATCTGTTGACTAAGCTGATCTTGTTCAAGGGACATACAATGGATTGGGACGCTGTTAGAGTTCAACTCATGACGATTGCGCAGCAGCCGGATCTGATTCATACGCGAACCGTTAACCTGACGCCATTTCAGGAGATTTCAAGAGACTGGCATAGCCTGTCGCTTCACCGTCCGGGTACCGCAATTCACCTACTGGGCAATGTGATGGCCTTTATCCCGCTGGGCATGTTTATTCCCGTTCTTATGGGTAACAAGCTGTTGTCAGGAGCAAAGGTACTTGTACTTTCCTTGCTCTTGAGTTTGACCTTTGAAGTAACACAGCTATTGACGGGCATGGGCATATTTGATGTGGATGATCTTATGCTGAACACCTTTGGTGGAATGATCGGTTATGTTCTGTATACGATGCTTATAGGCATGAAGCGAATGATTTTGGGAGGAGCGGCACACACCCCGAAAAAAGAGTATAATTCAAATCAGAGTCGCGTGTAAGGAGGGGAGCATTTGATGATTTTCTTGGCTGCTTTAATGATTGGCACAGGAATGGTATTTGTCGTGCGTCCGCGTTATGTTACTCATTCTTCGTCAAAGGATGGAACCAACAACAATCGCATCACCGCCAGATGGATTGGATACTCACTGATCATGATGTCCTGTTTGTTTCTAGTCATGGCCACATTGCAATCACTGGATCAAGCATCACATCATATTGGACATTAAAGGAAAATTGGCATTAAGCAGAGCATGCCCATATTCATTCTATTAAAAAGCTCCCCATCACTGTGCAGAGCGCACGTGGAGGGGAGCTTTTCTGAAGTGATACAGGAATCACATATAGGAGTGAAATAAGAAACAAGCCATGATACAGTTTGCGAATGGAATTGCTAATAAGGTAGAGTAGAGAGGATAACCCTATTAACCTATATCCTTACAAGGAGGACATATATTGTATTCATTGGCTAAACAACTCGCAGGAAGAATGAAAGAGATTATGGAAATTGAAAGTGAAATTGCTGAAGCTGAGAGTGTAAGTAAAGGTGAACAAGTAGTGCGCAATCTTGAACAGAAAAGATCCGATTTGATAAAAACCTTTACACGTGATGAGTTATTGGTCATCAAAACGGTAATGAATGTTGGGCGATCGGAGAGAGGCTATCGACACTATTTTGACTCAGATGACGTTGAGCTTATTTACCTCTCCATAGAGTTGAATGAGCATGAACTGATGAAGAAATACTCTCACTTTCTGGTACATAAAACAAAACAAGAACTAGCAGATGGAATTGAATATCATACTCTCGTTTCGTCATTTTTAAAAGAAGGTATGGAAATCTTAAAACTCTAAACTGCTATCAAATTAGGATCTAGGAGGTCTGTTAGATGATAATGAAGATTTCATACTATACGCCAGATGGTTTCTATTATTATGTTCCTGATCAATATGCAGAGCAGATAGAAGAGTGGAGAATTGAATTTTCTGATTTTTTGCAGAGTATAGAAGGGAAACATCAATTCACCCAGTATACCGAATATATTGATCATGAGGGTAAAAAAGAATATGGAGTTTTTGTACGTTGCTACGGTGGGGACGAGTTTGCAGACTGGATCAACGTGGAGAAATTAAACTGCAGAGGTGTATATCGCATTCCTGCGCCACCTGATGATTCGGAAGTTGGATTGAGGATTGATTTTTAAACATATATCGATTATTAAAAGCAAAATCAAAAAGCTCCCCGTCACCGTGCGAGCGCACGAGGCGGGGAGCTTTTCTGTATAACTTAATTGCATTAAAACTAAAGGCAATTAAGATTTTTTCATCATTTGACGCAATACGGTTTGCAGGATACCACCGTTATGGTAGTAGTCCACATCAACCATGCTGTCCAGACGAGCGATAACAGGGAACTCGAACTTGGTGCCGTCCTCACGAGTTACGGTAACCGTCAGTTCTTGTCCTGGTTTCACATCATTGCTCAGACCTGTGATGTCGTACGTTTCACGACCGTTCAGACCGAGGCTGGACCAGCCATGACCTTCCTGGAATTGCAATGGCATTACGCCCATGCCCACCAGGTTACTGCGGTGAATACGCTCGAAGCTTTCTGCGATAACGGCTTTGACGCCGAGCAGGAATGTTCCTTTTGCCGCCCAGTCACGCGAGCTTCCTGTACCATACTCTTTACCTGCAATAACGATCAGGTTCTGTCCTTCATCCTGATACTTCATGGAAGCATCGTAGATGGACATCTCTTCGTCCGTTGGCAGGTATTTCGTAATACCACCCTCAGTACCTGGAGCCACTTGGTTACGAATACGAATGTTGGCAAACGTACCACGCATCATAACTTCATGGTTACCACGACGGGAGCCATAAGAGTTGAAGTCTTTACGTTCTACGCCATGTTCTTTCAGGTACAGTCCAGCCGGACTGGATGTTGCGATATTACCCGCTGGCGAGATGTGATCCGTTGTTACGGAATCAGCAAGCAATGCCAAAACACGTGCGGAACGAATATCTGTGATATCAGTCAACTTGTCGCCAAGCTCCTGGAAGAATGGTGGATTCTGAATGTACGTGGAGTTAGGATCCCACTCATACAATTCGCCTTCCGGTACAGGGATCGTATTCCAACGTTCGTTAGCTGTAAATACGTTCTCGTATTTGTTGCGGAACATCTGTGCGTTCAGCGAGCTAGCAATGGTATCCTTGATTTCCTCGGAGCTAGGCCAGAGGTCTTTCAGGAATACAGGCTCGTTATTGGTATCATAACCGATTGGATCGGTTGCAAAATCAATATTAACGGTACCTGCGAGAGCATACGCCACAACGAGTGGCGGAGAAGCCAGATAGTTGGCTTTGACTTGCGCGTGCACACGACCTTCAAAGTTACGGTTACCGGACAATACAGCCGCTACCGTCATATCGTTCTCGGCAATTGCTTCGCTTACTTCGTCTGGCAGTGGACCGGAGTTACCGATACAAGTCGCGCAACCATATCCGGCAACGTTGAATCCGAGTTTGTCGAGATATTCGATCAGACCTGCTTTTTCCAGATACTCGGTAACCACGAGGGAACCTGGAGTCAAGCTGCTTTTCACGTAACCTGGTTTGGTCAGACCGCGTTCAACGGCTTTTTTTGCAAGCAGACCCGCTCCGACCATAACGCTAGGGTTAGATGTATTGGTGCAGCTTGTGATTGCCGCGATAACGACAGCACCAGCGGTCAGTTCGCTAGTGGAACCGTCAGGGTGTTTTACAGGCACTTTCTCAGCGATTTTCTCGTCGCTCAATCCATAACCGCCTTTGTCGATCGGCGTGCGGATAATGCTATTGAAGCCTTCTTTCATTTGAGTCAACTCGATGCGATCCTGTGGGCGCTTAGGACCCGCGAGACTTGGGACAACGGATGCAAGGTCAAGTTCGATCACGTCTGTAAACTCAGGGTCAACCGTATCAGCGGTACGGAACATGTTCTGAGCTTTGTAATAAGCCTCAACCAGATCCACCTGTTCGTCGGTACGGCCAGTATTACGCATATAGTTCAGTGTTTCGCTATCTACAGGGAAGAAGCCGATTGTTGCGCCATATTCCGGCGCCATGTTCGCTACTGTTGCGCGGTCAGCCAGACTGATGTTGGCAAGACCCGGTCCGTAGAACTCAACAAACTTGCCGACAACGCCTTTTTTACGAAGCATTTGAGTGACAGTGAGTGCCAGATCCGTAGCTGTTGCGCCTTCGCTCAGGCTGCCTGTCAATTTGAAACCGATAACGTCAGGTGTTACAAAGTACAGTGGTTGACCAAGCATTCCTGCTTCGGCCTCAATTCCGCCAACACCCCAACCAACAACGCCGAGTCCGTTGATCATGGTGGTGTGGGAGTCCGTTCCTACGAGGGAATCCGGGAATACAACGGTTTCGCCGTCAACTGTTTTGGTTGCAGCCACGGAAGCCAGATACTCCAGGTTAACCTGGTGAACGATCCCTGTGGATGGTGGAACTGCACGGAAGTTATTGAAAGCCGTTTGCGCCCAACGCAAGAAGCGGTAACGCTCTTCATTACGCTCGAACTCAACCTTGATGTTGTAGTCCAGAGCATCGTTCGTTCCGAACGCATCAACCATAACGGAGTGGTCGATAACGAGGTCAACCGGCACGAGCGGGTTGATCTGTTTTGGATCGCCGCCTGCTTTTTTCACGGTATCGCGCATTGCTGCAAGGTCAACGACAACCGGTACACCGGTGAAATCCTGCAGAACGATACGTGCAGGGATAAATGGAATTTCCTTGTTATTGTCACGGCCTTCTGCCCAGCCGGTCAGTTGTTTTACATGTTCTTCGGTAATCGCACGTCCGTCGAATTGACGAATAGCTGCTTCGAGCAGCACTTTAATGGAGAAAGGAAGCTTGGAAAGGTCGCCGTAGCCGCCTTCCTGAAGAGCATCTAAACTGTAGTAGCGATAAGACTTGCCTCCGACCTCAAGACTGCGGGCCGCGGAGAAATGATTCTTGGCTGACATACATGTACCTCCTTAAAATGTGTCGGTGAGATGAAGAAAACGTTCGTATAGGTGAAGAACAGGCCTTCATCGTTCCGTGTTCTTGTTCACTGGTTTCATTAGGTGAAACGTAATTTCATAATTGTAACTTTAGTTTTAAGTATACCGTTTTCAACGCTGTACGTAAAGGGCTTTTTGCCTGTCCAGCCAAGCGAATTAGACAATGAATGCGTTCTGAAGAAAAGGGAATAGACGTGATCTCTTCCATACGCATTATCCCCGATATTAAGCCTTCAAAACAGAACCAGACACATACAACCGAAAAATCTCTCATATAAATAAAAGGAGTTTTCATGCAATGGATCATTCCGGACAGAACTCATGCCAAAGGGGGACACAGGCTTGGAACGCGAATGGAAGAGTGCCTTATATACCTACGTGAACCAGTATAATCGCTGTGAGATCGACTACCGTCCACAGACAAGCGAACGGATTGTCACCGATCCGGAATTTGTGCTGGAACGGGGGGAGCGGATGGCCAGACTGGACCAATGGTACCGCAAGCGGCGGGCCGTGCCTCTTCGCAGTGAGACCAGCGCCAAGCTTGTGCGGACACTTATGGATGGGGCAGATGAATCGGTGGTGGATGTGCAACTGTACAGCAGGCTGTTCTATGAGAAGAACGGTTTGACCCATCGGGAAGACCGGATTGAGCGGGAACGCCTGACCTTTCTTAGGCAAGGTGGAGCTTGGACCATTGCACGTGTGGAACGTGAAGTGCCGGAGCGTCGTCCAGTAGGGGAGGGTCGTCCTTTTCAACAAGCTGATTTTGTACAGGCGATGAACCGACCGCTGCTTAACCGGGAAGTACTGGGACAGGGTAGGAGATCGAGACAGCAGCTGTATCGCAGGGATCTTGCTGTGGCCTACGCGGACCGGTGGTGGAATGCGGGAAACCCGGCATTTGAGGAATTCGAAGTCGATTGCACCAATTATGTGTCCCAATGTCTCTTTGCAGGGGAAGCACCCATCCACTATACTGGTAAAAGAGAATCAGGATGGTGGTACAAAGGCTATGTAAATGGCTCTGAAATGTGGAGTTACAGCTGGGCCGTGTCCAATAGTCTGGAGCGATATTTATCGGGCAGCAGCTGGGGATTGTCAGCGACTCAAGTGGATCGTCCGGAGCAGTTAATGCTCGGAGATGTAATCCTCTACGATTGGGATGGGGACGGCAGGTTTCAGCACAGTACTGTAGTGACCGCTTTTGATGCTGGAGGTATGCCGCTTGTGAACGCACATACGGTCAGCAGCCGCCACCGTTTTTGGGATTACCGGGATTCTTACGCCTGGAACGAGCGGACGGTGTACCGGCTTTTTCATATTGCTGATGAATTTTGATGCTCAAAGATTTACGGGATTCGGTGACGTGGACATCCGGTTCCGTGTAAAATAAGTCTAGATAACAGAATAAAAGTGGTGCTGAACATGCAGGCATGACAGCATCATTGCACAGATAATCGGAGGTTGCACATGAGTATGGATAAATTAACAGTAGGCGTCGTTTACGGCGGAAAGTCAGGCGAGCATGAGGTGTCGCTGCAAACGGCGTTTGCTGTAACGAACGCATTTGATTATGAGAAGTATGAACTGGTTCCTTTTTATATATCCAAGCAGGGTGCATGGAAAAAAGGATCTGTCATGCACGCGCCATTCGCGCAGATTGAAGATTTGAAGCTGGAGCAAGCGGCGGGCGGAACCCAGGAAGCGCTGAACGCGCTGTTTGGCCGTTTATATGGCGGAGAGGAAGCAATGGACGTCATGTTCCCGCTGCTGCACGGTACGTTTGGTGAGGATGGTACGATTCAAGGAATGTTTGAGATGGCGGATATGCCTTATGTTGGCGCAGGTGTACTCGCTTCGGCAGGCGGCATGGACAAAGTGGTCATGAAGAAACTGTTCGCACAGGCCGGAATCGACCAATGTGCCTTTACGTATTTTAACGCTACGCAATGGAAGCTGAGCGAACATGAAATGATCCTGCAGGTAGAGGATCAGCTCGGCTATCCTTGCTTTATCAAGCCGGCCAATCTCGGTTCTAGCGTAGGGATTTCGAAGGCGCGTAACCGGGATGAACTGAAGAAAGCCGTAGCGTTCGCTCTCCGTTATGACACCAAGGTGGTCATTGAGGAGTTTGTAGAAGCAAGAGAAGTTGAAGTTAGTGTTCTTGGTAATGACGAGCCCATGGCTTCCGTACCAGGAGAAATCGTATCTTCCGGTGAATATTATGATTATGCAGCCAAATACATCGATGGACAGTCTCAGATGCTGATCCCTGCTCCGCTAGACCCGGAAGCCGCAGATCGCATCCGCGAGGCCGCCCTGCAGGCATTCCGCGCGATTGAAGGCAATGGTATTTCCCGTGCAGACTTCTTCATTCGCAAATCGGATGGGGCCTTGCTTATTAATGAAGTAAACACCATGCCTGGCTTTACACCATATAGCATGTACCCGCTCTTGTGGCGTGAAACAGGCGTTTCGTATGCCGAACTGCTGGATCGCATGATCGAGCTGGCTTTGGAACGATACAACCGCAAGCAGGCGCTGAACTACGAGAGCGGCATACAGGCATAGTCGGGACGACAATATGAGGAGGGGTACGAATGGGATTTCAGACCGAATTCAATTCCGTATGCAAATTCAAGAATGAACAAGAGCTGTTCGAATTGCTTGAATACGGCCGTGGCAAAATGGTCAAACAAGGCTTTCGTGTATTTCCTACCGGACAGAAAGTCATTGCTTACACACCGGATAACGTGGCCGTAGCTATCGTGAAGATTGTTGCCTCCATTGCAGAGATTAACTTTCAAGGCCAGGAAGTGACCGAAGTGGAGATGCAGTTGATCCGCAAGCTGAACGAGGAAGAATCACGCATTCAGACCGCACTCGCGGATGAGATGTTCTTTGGTGAACAGGCTCAGGAGTAATTTGTTAGACGTGAACCGGAGCGAATGAACCGATTTGCCCCGATCACGATTATGGTCTCTCTTTTAGGGTAAAACTTGGTTATATAAAGTGAAGGGAGACAACCAGGCATGTCGCCAGGAGGAATCCCGTCCTAACAGAGAGGAAGTACTTACTTCATGCTTGTACGTTTCGGTTACGTTGCAATGTCCGTGCTTGTGGAGAATGCCTCACCCTCCCGTACGATGACCATGGCCAGTTTCAAAAAGATAGATGACAGGGAAGCGGCAATTCGCAAGCTGGAACGGATTGCGGCGGAGAATTTGCATAATACATTACGTTTGCTCAGACACAATAAAGGTAGCCATATTCATGTGTATCGTTTTTCTTCCAAATTAATTCCGCTGGCAACTCATGAGGATCTCGGTGATTGGGACCCGTTTCCCGCACTCCAGCAGGATTTTGCCGCGATTGGCGATTTTGTGAAGGAGAACGAGATGCGTGTGTCTTTCCACCCGGATCATTTTACGGTACTCAGTACACCGAGGGAGGAAGTGCTGCGCAACTCCATGCGCGACCTTCGTCATCATGTACGCATGCTGGATGCCATGGGGCTGAATGCCACTGCCAAGAACAATATACATATTGGTGGTGCATATGGGGACAAGCCTAGTGCAGCGCTGCGTTTTGAAGAAAATTTTCTGAAGCTGGATCGGGATATTCAGGAACGCATGACGCTCGAAAATGATGACAAGACCTTCAATGCACCCGAGACACTCTCGGTATGTCAACGTATGGGGCTGCCCATGGTGCTGGATATCCACCATCAATGGGTGAACAATGAAGGCGAACAGCCGTGGGATCTCTGGCCAGATATATTGAAGACGTGGGAGTCCCAGCTTGCCCAAGCGGATTCACCGGCAGACAAGCCGTTGCCGCCCAAAATTCACGTCTCCAGTCCCAAGAGCGAAAAGGACCTGCGTGGCCATGCTGATGATGTTGAGGTGGAGCCGATGCTCGCTTTTTTACGTCATATTGCAGCAGATACACCCGCCCTTGATGTGATGATTGAGGCCAAACGCAAGGATGAAGCTCTGGTGCAGTTGATGCAGAAACTAGCATTCTATCACGAAGAGGGTGTGGAGTGGGTGGACGAGTCGACGGTCATCATTCATCCGTAGCGCCAAAAGGGGCGTGGGCAACGGGAAACTTTACGACCCTTGGGGCGTATACTTTTAACAAGTATTTTAAATTTTCGTAGATTGATATAGAAAGTAGAGTGAACGCTTTGAATGAGAAGGAAAAAACACCTTATGTCGTGACAAGCAAAAGCTATACTGCCGTCGCTATTAATGCTGCTTCGAAGGCTGGAGAGTGGATTAAGAGCCGTCTCGGAACGGTGGGGGAGCCCGGAACCAAATATTCGCCCCAGGACCTTGTTACTGAAGTTGATAAAGGTGCGGAGCAGATGATCCGCCGCCTGATTCTGACGCATTTCCCCGATCATGCCATTCTTGGTGAGGAGGGCGTCGAACCGGGACCGGAAGCTTCGGCGAAGGCGCTGAAAGAAGCTGAGGAAGAAGAGTTTCTCTGGATTGTGGACCCCGTGGACGGAACGACGAATTTTGTACACGGATTCCCGTTCTACTCCGTATCCATCGCATTGTCCCATAACGGAGAGGTGATTGTGGGGGTAATCTACGATCCTTCCCGTGACGAGATGTTTGTTGCGGAAAAAGGAAAAGGCGCTTACGTGCACGGAAACCGAATGCTTGTATCGGGTGAACAGGAACTGGCTCAGAGCCTGATCGCGGTTGGCTTCCCGGCGGATACAACCTACGCGCTGCCAATCAATATGGCCGCTGTTCAGGCGCTTGCACCGCAAGTACGCAGTCTGCGTGCGGGTGGTTCTGCCGCCCTGCATTTGGCGTATGTTGCAGCGGGGCGCCTCAGCGCTTATACCGAAGTTGGTCTGAAGCCTTGGGATATCGCCGCAGGTGCACTGCTGGTTGAGGAATCCGGCGGTAAGGTAACTGATACCGTGGGAACGCCTTATCAACTGTCCGTAAGCCATGTGGTTGCCAGCAATGGCAAGATTCATGATGCACTGACCGGTGTGCTGAAGGAAGCAAAGGCAACAGGTTTGGAGTGAAATTTACTTAAGGAGCGAACAACAATGGATGAATCCAAAGAACTGGAACGACGTTTAAGTGATATGCTGACTGAAGGGGACATGGAGGAGTCCGGCGATGCTGACAAACGTGAACGTCAGCTGATTCCTCCCAAGTACGAGGTGCGCATTCAGACAGAACGGGACCCGATTGTCGAAGAAACGTTAAAGTACCGGAACATGGCACGTGAGGTGGACGATCGTTATGATCGATACCTAGAGCGTTCTGCCGAGAACAAAACGAAAATGGACACGAATGGTTCTGATTCTGGTGACGCGAATAAATCAAGGTCTTAACGACTGGACATCGTGCTTATACTCAACGGATAACAGACTTACCTTATTAGGGAGTCTGTTTTTCGTGCGGATGTGGAGTGCAGACGACAGCGGCCCTTCAATAATGTTAGAATAGAGTTACACGAACTTCTGTCATCAGAGTCAGCAGTGTACGATGTACTTATATTTTATTTTATAGATACGAGAATAAGGAGTGTTCTAAGAATGAAGCGTAAACGTATATGGAGAAGTACCGCCGCGGGATTAACGGCAAGTATGCTGGCAGGCATGCTGATTTTGGCATCATCCGCACAGTCCGCTCTTGCTGCGGATAGCAATACGTTATCTGCGGGAACTACAACAGCATCTTTGCCTGCGAACAAGGATGCCATAGCAGTAACCAAGGAATTCCGCATCGTTACATTGGGGGATTCCATCACCGTAGGTTATGAACCGAACCTTAAAGAACTGCCATATGGTTATGTAGAACGATTACAGGAGCAAGGCCTGCTTCACGGGCGTACTCAGGTGGACAACTATGGTATTGCCGGATTGAAGAGCAGTGGTCTGAAAAACTTTGCAGATGCGATTAAAGAAGGGAAAGCGCTCACTTCCGAAGCGATCCAGCCCAGCCTTCCTGATCCAAGAGCAGGACAAGTTGGAGCCAATATTGCTGCCATCCGGGAAAGTGTAGCTGGAGCCAATCTGGTTGCCATCACGATTGGAGGTAACGATGTTTCCGAGCTGCTCGGTTCAGCAGATAAGCTTGGTGATGCAGAACTGCAAGCAAAAGTGAAAGAATTGCTATCTTCCTATACAGCCAATGTTAGCGCAGTTATCAATGATATTCATGAGATTAATCCTAATGCCAAAATTGTAATCGCAGATCAGTACCAACCCATGCCTGAAGTAGCTGGAAAAGCACTTTATGCGAAACTGATGGAAGCTTCCCAAGGGTTTACTACGACCATTGATGGAATTGCGACTGAATTTTCCGCTAAAGGGATGGATGTAAAAGTGGCTCATGTCGCCAAGGAGTTTGTTGGCGGTGAAGGCACGATGACACACATGATTAAGGACCGTGATTTCCACCCGAACCAGTTGGGATACGAAGCCATTGCCAAAGTATTTGCAGAAACGATCTGGGGCGATTACACCAAGCTGACAGTTCCCGCCGCAGGCCAACCGATGAATATCATCGTCAGTGGTAAAACGTTGGATACGCCGTACAAACCAATCATCCGCAATGGCAAAAACTTTGTGGCGATTCAGGATATCGTGAACGCCGTTGGTGCAACTACGGTATGGGATAACAAAACTTCAACCGCAACCATTACATACGGAGATCGGAAGGTTGCCGTGAAAATTGGGGCAACGGCTGTTCAGGTGAATGGGGCATCCGTAGCTGTGGATACACCTGCATTCCTGAACAAGGTTGGTAAGGAGTCCAAAACATATGTACCTCTTGCCATGGTAGCCGAAGGTCTAGGCTTTGATGTACAGTATGTAGCCAAGCTGAAAACCGTTTTTGTGAATCCGTAACGTCATAAGTAGTTATGCGTATACTCTATATCTCATGATATCGAACAGCCAGATTCCTTGATACTTACAGGGAATCTGGCTGTTTTTGCGTCTGTTTTCATTCCAGACCAAGGAGCCAAACCTACGGAAATAACCTAAAATGTTGCATAAATATGACTTGTCATCTGACCATGGATGTGTAAATATGAAAATAACTTACAGTAGATCGAAAACAGTTTCGAATGACAGCACCCTTCGCAAGCCAAAGGAGCGCTTTGGATGAGTAGAATTAAAAACGCTTTCACGACTTTGCCGATTCATCATAAAACCATTCTTCTCATCGGATTACTGATGATGATCAGCTTCACGTTCTATGTATCTATCCTGGGCTATGTGTTCGGCATTTATGACCGACAAATCTATGAGAAATCTTCACAGGTGCTTAATATGTCTTCGGTGGGCATCGAGAACCAACTGCGTGAGATCTCCAATCTATCCTTCAAGATCATGTCTGATGAGCCGCTGCAGCAATATCTTCTCCAACTTGATAAGGCGGAATCAGGATATGAAAAAAACGGGCTGCGCAAAAAAATTACCAACAGATTGGTCGCATATGCCGGTTCGGAGAAATACGTCTATTCCATGCTTTTTATCGATAATGATAATAATGTAATGGCAGCTGGAAACAGGGAAGGGATCTCGGAGAAGAAGCAAAGGGAAGTGGTTGCTTTAGGACAGCGATATTCAGGCTCCAATGCATGGTATACGGGCGGGGATCAACAAGCCAGGCTACTATCGGTTCGACAGGTAAAGTCTTTTACCGGTGGAGCATTCACGCTGGAGGAGTTGGGTACGCTGGTTATTCGTGTACGACTGGATCGGATTGTGCAGGATCAGATGCAGCACCCGGCAGAGGATTCACAATTATTAATTACAGATGGCCGGGAAGTAATTTACCCAACAGAGTCGACTGTCAGTAAGTCTGAAATCGAATCTGAACTGAAGCGAACTCAGCCCTATGGGATAGCCATGTTTGAGCAGGGAAGAAATTTTGTCGCTCGTGCGCATTCGTCATATACCGATTGGGTGTATCTGTATATGACGCCCTTTGACCAAATGTTTAAGCAGATTCAGTTTGTCAAACAGCTGGTAACCGTCATTTTTATCATGATATTCCTCGCAGCGCTTGTATTCGGAGCCAAGTTCTCCCGCAGCATTACACAGCCAATCGCCCAGTTGATCAAGAAAATGCGCAATATCGAAAAGGGAGATCTGGATAAGCTGGAGGAAGCAGCGCTTGGAAACATTCCGATATCTTCACAAAATGAGGTTGGGTTGCTGCACCGCACGTTCAAGATGATGTTACAGCGTATACGCGAACTCATTGATGAGAATTATGCGAAGCAGCTCGTGATACGAGAGACTGAATTGAAAGCGCTTCAGGCACAGATTAATCCACATTTTCTATATAACACACTGGAATCCATCAACTGGCTTGCCAAAATGCAGAAGCAGAATCAAATTTCTGAAATGGTTGAAGCTCTAGGATTTCTGCTTCGAAGCTCAGTGAATATGTCCGAGAAGTGGATTACTTTGGAAAGGGAACTGGACATCGTTCGTAGTTATGTGACGATCCAGCACACGCGATTCGAGGAAAGACTTGATTTTGACATGGACATTGCGCCTGAAGTGGGAACTGCGCGCATTCCGAAGTTAACCCTGCAGCCATTGGTGGAGAACGCCATTCATTATGCATTGGAGCCAAGCATAGAACCTTGCCGTATTCGCATCAGGGCGAGAGCGGACGGAGACAACGTTGTAATTGAGGTGGAAGACGATGGGCCGGGCATGACCCTTGAATTCCTGGAACAATTGCAGGAGGGACGCATACAGACGAGGGGACAGGGAATTGGACTGTCGAACATCAAGGAACGGATCAGATTGACCTTCGGGGACGAAGGCGAAATGATCATGAGCAGCAATCCCGGATCAGGGACCGTAGTATCGATCAGAATACCTTGGATCAGAGAGGACGATGACGATGTACAAAGTGATGCTCGTAGATGATGAACGTGTCATTCTGGAGGGGATATCGCAAGTTGTGGATTGGGCTGCAGCGGGAACGGAACTGGTGGATACTGCGAGAAACGGGATTGAAGCGCTGGATAAAATCAGTCATTCCAGACCGGATATTATCATTACGGATATATCCATGCCAGGCCTGGATGGCCTTGGACTCATTGAAAAAGCATCCGAAGCTTACCCTGGACTACGTTTTATCATGCTGTCCGGATACAAGGAGTTCGAATACGCCCGCCGGGCCATGCAATATGGAGTGAAGCATTATCTGCTCAAACCGTGTAATGAGAATCAGATTCATGATGCCTTGTCCGAGCTGCTTCAGGAACACCAGGATGCCCAGGTAAAAGAGCATGTGGCCGGAGAGATGAAACAGCGGCTGCAGCGTGTGCTCCCACATGTGAAGGAGCAGTTCTTGCTGGAATTTATGACAAATCAAACCTATGGACCGGTTGATTTGGAGTATTATCAGGAGCTGTTTGATCTGGAGCTGGAGGATAACGAAGTTCGACTATTGCTGTTCCGGATTGCAGATGAGCATGATTATAGTCATTTATTTGCCATTAAAAATATTGCGAGTGATCTGCTGCCACATGTTCTGTTAAGCACGACCATTGAAGGAAAACTGTTAATTCTGCTGGGGGACTCCGACGATCCGGTCTGTCTCATGGAGAGCATTGAGGAAGTGCGGGCTGCTTTCACCAGACTATATAAACTGGAAGTTACGGCTGCCCTCAGTGAAGCAGACCGAATGATCCAGTCCCGACGGTTGTTCCGTGAGGCGCTGCAGTGTCTGAATCACCGCTTCTTTATCGGCGAAGGCAAGCTGATTACCAAAAGTGATCTGACCCTGGCCGGGGAATGTGAAGGGGGCCACCTTGAACAGGATGCAGAGAAGCTCTGCCAATTGATTAAGTCAGGCAATACCGAAGAAGTTGCAGCCGAAGTGGATCGCCTGTTCGAGCTTTTGTCCGGTCAACAGCTTGAAATCGGGATTACTCGTTCGTATGTGGTGCAGTTATACTCTGCCATGATTCAAGTCTGTCCTCCTGAGGAGGCAACGGAATTTACTCAACGCATGGCGGAACTGCCCCATATGGATACATTGTCCGGTTTAAAATCCTTTGTAGCCAGCAGCGCAGCCCGGTTAACCTCCGGTTATTACAAAAATCATATTAGCCGTCAGTCATCTGCCGTGGAGAAAATGATGGATATTGTGGACCGCCACTATGGCGAAGCTGATCTGTCGCTTAACGGGGTTGCCCATCAGATGTTATATATGAATCCGGATTATCTCGGCAAAATTTTCAAAAAAGTGACGGGCGAAAACTTCTCCAACTATGTGAATCGTTTGCGCATTGAGCGTGCCTGCGACCATATTCGCAGAGGTGGGGATGTGAAAGTTTTTGAGCTTGCCGAATTGTTTGGCTTCGGAGGGAATTCGCAATATTTCAGTCAAGTATTCAAAAAGTGGACTGGCATGACACCTACCGAGTTCCGCAGAACTGGCTTATAACAATTGATTGACGATCTTGAAGTCAAGGTATGAGGGGGACGAACAGCGCCGTGAGAGGTGCAGTTGTCCTCCTCTGTTTTTTGAACCAATAAGACGGATTTGTGTATTCAACTATGATCCCACATTTGCGAAAATGACAATATAAAGTTTGTGAAAGCGTTATCAGTACTAGGGAGATAACGCGTTCACACAACCATTTCAACATAAAAGGGGAGATTGGCATGGTGAAAAAGGCGATATTCCTGGTGATGGCGGCATTGCTGGTATTAACAACGGCATGCAGCAGCAGCGGAGGATCGGGCGAATCATCTGGGGATGGTTCGGTAACACTTCGTATCGCATGGTGGGGATCGGATGCACGTCACGAATATACACAGAAGGTCATTGATTTGTACAAAGAGAAAAACCCGAACGTCAAAATTGACGTGGAATATGCTTCGTTCGATGACTACTGGAAAAAGCTCGCTCCACAAGCTGCAGCAAATCAGCTGCCAGACATTGTTCAAATGGATATTTCCTACATCAGCCAATATGCACAGAACGGACAGCTCGAAGATCTGTCCCCATATCTCGGAAACCAGATCAAAGTGGACGATGTTTCCGAGAACGTAATCAGCACAGGTATTATCAACAGCAAACAATATGGAGTACCTGCTGGTGTTAACGTACTGGGTTTTCAGTATGATCCGGCTCTGCTCAAAAAAGCGGGTGTGGATGCCATTCCCGAAAATATGACTTGGGAATCTTATGAAGAGCTTGGTAAACAAACGGCTGCCAAAGGGCTCTTTTTGGATGGGGGCGTAGCACCGGATATCTTCTTCCACTATTTCCTGCGTACCAAAGGATTGTCTCTCTACAATGCTGAAGGAACGGGTCTTGGATATGATGACGACAAACTATTCGTTGAGTTCTTCGGACTCATGCGCCGGATGATCGAGCAGGGCGCAGCGCCTTCACCGGATGTGGCGAACCAGACAAAAGGTATTATCGAGGAATCCGATCTGGTCAAGGAAAAAGGAATTGGCGTATGGCAATGGTCTAACCAATTTGTAGCCTTGCAGCAGGTAGCCAACCGTCCATTGGAGATTGCACCAATGCCTGGACCGGATATGGAAAAAGGACTCTATATGCAGCCAAGTATGTACTGGGCTGTAACATCGAACTCAAAAGTGAAGGAAGAAGCGGCCAAATTCATCGATTTCTGGGTGAACGATGTAGAAGCTAACAAGCTGATCAAAGGTGAACGCGGTGTGCCGATCTCAGGCAAGATCAAGGAAGCTATTGCTCCTGAGCTGAGCGATGCAACGAAACAGGTATTTGATTTCGTAGCTTCCATGGAGCCTAAGGCTTCACCAATGAGTCCGCCGCCGCCGGTAGGTTCGCCGGAAGTCATTGCTTCTCTGGCGGATGTTGTGGAGGAACTGAACTTTGGTAAGGTTACTCCGGAACAAGCAGCAGCGACATTCCGCAAAAATGCCGAAGCGGTTCTTGCCAACAATAAATAACAGTTGAATGATCGCTTGCTCATCCCGTGACCGGGATGGACGGAAACAGGGCTACTCGCATAACGCGAGGGCCTTTCCCCGTCCAGTAGCTCGAAGCAAGGTTGGGGCAAGCAGATCAATAAAGGAGGTTCGTTCCGTTGAGGCAATATTCGTCGTTGCGCAGAAACCTGACCGGGTATGCTTTTATTAGTCCTTTTATCATCGGTTTTCTGGGCTTTACGCTGATTCCGATGTTTGTATCCTTATACATGTCGTTTACGAGTTATAACCTGTTCACCTCTCCACGGTGGATAGGGCTGGACAACTACACCAAAATGTTCTTTGATGATCCGAAGTACTGGAATTCGGTTAAAGTAACGTTCCTGTACGTGTTCATTGGTGTTCCTCTAAGATTGGTCTTCGCGCTTTTCGTAGCCATGATTCTGAATACGGGATCTCGTATGGTCGGAACGTATCGTACCTTGTACTACCTGCCGTCCATTATTGGTGGTAGTGTGGCCGTGTCAATTATGTGGCGTAACCTTTTCAGTAATGAGGGTGTCATCAACAGCGCATTAACGGCAATCGGAATCGGGCCTATCAGCTGGTTTGGTGATCCGAATGCGTCTCTGGTTATGCTGATCTCGTTATCTGTTTGGCAGTTTGGATCTTCCATGCTTATTTTCCTCGCCGGTCTGAAAAATATCTCTCCGGAGATGTATGAAGCAGCAGGTGTGGATGGTGCCAACCCGGTACGTAAATTTTTTGGTATTACCTTACCGCTACTCAGTCCAATTATTCTGTTCAACCTGATTATGCAAACGATCGGTGCATTTATGACCTTTGTACCTGCATATATCATCTCTAAAGGCGAGGGCGGTCCAATGGACGGTACGATGCTTTACTCGCTTTATCTGTTCCGTCAGGCATTTATGTTTAACAACATGGGTTATGCTTCGGCCATGGCTTGGATTATGCTTATTATGATCGGTATACTCACAGTCGCGGTGTTCCTGACATCCAAGTTCTGGGTGTTTTATGAATCTGAAGGAGGGAAGTAACGATGGTTTGGAGAAATGTGAAATGGCCCATCTATCACCTGTTCGTTGCAGCTTTGGCCCTCCTGATGCTTTACCCCGTTTTATGGATGCTTTTCAGCTCATTCAAAGAAAGTCGTACCATTTTCGTAACTGCCGAGTCCTTGTTCCCTACGGAATGGATCTGGAGTAACTATGCGGATGGCTGGAAAGGTGCAGGCGGAAGACCGTTTATGGATTACATCACCAACTCGCTCGTTATAGTAATTATCTCAACGATTGGTGCAGTATTATCTTCATCACTGATTGCCTTTGGTTTTGCGAGACTCAATTTCAAGGGTCGTAACTTTTGGTTCTCCCTGATGATGTTGACCCTGATGCTGCCGCATGACGTTGTGCTCGTACCCCAATATATTATCTTCACAAAGCTTGGCTGGCTGAATACCATTCTGCCAATTGTTGTACCTACGTTCTTCGGGATGCCGTTCTTCATCTTCCTGATGGTTCAATTCATTCGTACGATTCCGAAAGAGCTGGATGAGGCCGCTACTATTGATGGATGTAACAAATTCAGGTTGTATGTACAGATTATAATGCCGCTCATCAAGTCATCACTCGCAACGGCAGCCATCTTCTCCTTCTACTGGAGATGGGAGGATCTGCTCGGTCCAGTGCTTTATCTGAACTCGCCGGATAAATATACCGTTTCGATGGCACTGAAAATGTTCCTGGACAGTGAGTCTGCCTCCAACTGGGGAGCCATGTTCGCCATGTCCATCGTCAGTCTGGTTCCGGTTGTAGCTGTGTTCTTTATTTTCCAGAAACAAATTGTACAGGGCATGAGCACCAGCGGATTGAAAGGATAGGATGTTCACTCAACCCGGACCTGGGTTAGCATGTTGAACAAGGAGGTTGTTCCTATTGAATAAGGCCCAGAGTAATCAGGCTGTTGCCGTGGAGGCAGCGGCAGAGGCAGAGAGCGGTAAAGAAGCCGTTACCCACTGGAAGTTCAATTTTGGACCGGACTCTGGCAGTGCAGGTGAGATCGAGGGTTATTTGCAAGTGTCTTCCAGCACCGCATATGAAGAACAGGGAGGATACGGTTTTGAATCCGGCTCCCTTGTATATGAGAAGCAACGGCTAAGTGATGAAGATATATCGTATACCAGTAGAGCAAACGATGGCAAACAAGGACAGTCCAATGTGTCTGCCCGATTGCGTTCAAGCTTTTGCATTCCGCTCAAGGCATCTTTCATTGTAGATGTACCCGATGGAACCTATCAGGTCTTGTTAATTACAGGGGACGAATGCGCGGAGACGATAACCAGAGTCAAAGCCGGAGAGGGCAGGCTGATGCTGCCCATCATCCATACACTTCCGGGGCAATGCGCAGAAGTACGGTTCTCCGTTGTGGTACGTGGGGGAAATCTCCGACTATCCTTCTCTGGTCCTGCGCCGCGGATTAATGCTTTGGAGATCATGCTTGCCAATCAGACGATGACTGTATTTCTCGCTGGTGATTCTACCGTGACGGATCAGCCGGAGAGCGGATATCCATACTGTGGCTGGGGCCAGCTGTTACCTGCTCAGTTCAAACATGATGTTGCTGTAGATAATCATGCCCAATCTGGACGCAGTTCCCGAAGCTTTATCAATGAAGGCAGATTGGATGCCATTCTGGAGAAGATTAAGCCGGAAGATTTTTTGTTTATTCAATTTGGACATAACGATGAGAAGCCGGGCCCTGACCGGGGAACGGAGCCTTTCACAACATATAAGGAATATCTGAAAAAGTATATCGATGCCGCCCGCGAAGCCAAGGCTCGTCCGGTACTGGTTACACCGGTGCATCGGCGCTACTTCGCTGATGACGGCACATTGACCGACACCCATGGCGATTATATCATCGCTGTGCGTGAGCTGGCCGAGGAGGAAGGGGTGCCGCTGATCGATCTGGCTGAGCGCAGCCGTCTTCTATTCGAGCAGGCAGGAGTCGAAGGCAGCAAGGAGGATTTCATGTGGGTGCTGCCGGGTGAGTACGTGAACTTCCCAGCAGGCGTGGAGGATAACACGCATTTTCAGGAGCGCGGTGCCCGTCGCCTCGCCATGCAGGTGGCGGAAGCCATCCGCGAGCTGCGACTGCAGCCGCTGCAAATGTATTTAAGGTGAGCCTTTAAAAAGCCAAGGTGAGCGTTGCAGCGAAGGAGGGCGGAATCGGAGCAGAGGGAGCGAAGCGTCCGCCTTTGAAGCGGGATTTCCCCTGCTGAGGGGAAATGAAAAGAAATCCCGAGCCAACAGCGGCCCACAGCCCGATCCGCCCACCGAAGCGCCTGCCCCGCGAGCCACCCGCGCGTTTAACTAATTATTGCATTAGCAAAGGAGGAATTATTTTATGGCTCAGGATCAGACGAACACTTCAGCACATAAAACATCTTCCACAGCGACAGGTCACACCTACTGGGTGATCCCCGATGGCTACATTCCACCGGACAGCTCGGGCTCACTGGAGAGCCATGAGAGCATCTGTGTATTAAATACGGGTACAGTGGATGCTCAACTGCAAATAACGATCTACTTTGAAGACAGGGAACCGCTTGAAGATATTGTAGCTGAGGTTCCCGCGCGGAGAACAAAGCATATCCGGACAGCTTCGCTGAGTGCGGGTGAACAACTGATTCCCCCGGGAGTACCCTATGCCATTACTGTCTCCAGCAACGTTCCTGTGATCATCCAGTACAGTCGTCTGGATACAACTCAGCCTGAACTGGCACTCATGAGTGTTATGGCGTTTCCATTGGGATAACATGTGAAGCATATAATGCAAAGACGACCAGTAACCTTGCATGACTGCAGGCTGCTGATCGTCTTTTTGCGTTACTCATCGTATTTATACGTACTGGCATTGAGGATTTTCACATGAACCTCCACCTTACCGAGTTTAAATTGCTCAAGTGGATTAGCCCGTTTATTTACCGCCTGTCTCCATAGTGGTAGGTCATGGCGATAGAGATGTTCCACAAAACCGTAGGAATCAACCTTGCGTGATTTGGTTTTCTCAAACGTATTGCGAATTTCGGACTCAATCTGTTTCTCCGCCTCTTTTTCCATAACTTGAGGAGAAAGGTGAGAGTTATGATCCTCGATGATGGCGCTTTTAACCGACGTAACCAGGTCGAATGTTACACCGTTTCCTTCTTTCCTCGCCTTAATCTTGGTCTTTGGGTTATTAAGCCTAAGTGTCAGTTCCGGCGTTTTGCTCCCGCTGCTGTACACGTACAACGGATATTGAAAGACGTGTTCATAATTCACGAAGCGTGTGCCATTAGCGTCTTTGCCCGTTACCCTGCCTTGATTTTTACCGTTTGTAATGACGTAAAAACCATCCATTTTAATCAGCGGAGGTGCTTTATCCCCGTTATACCAGGTCTCGTTTTGGTTGGTAACGGACGGTAAAAGAATAACAGAAGCAGGCTCCCGGAATCCGTCAAGGAGCTGATGAAGCCGGATGGGTTCATATCCGGAATGTTGCTTATACAGCTTCATCGGTTCAAACAGCTCGATGGTCTGGGCGGATTGGTTCAGCAGGGCAGAGGGAGCGAGTACATCTGTAATGTTACGCTCTGTACCGTAGAGCCATGGAGTATATCTCAGTTGGCCTGAATGCAACAGTGTATTAAAGACATCCTCCAGCCGTCCATTCAACACATTTTTGGATAAAACAATTGCTTTTACATGGGTCCACAGCGTTTGTTGCTGAGACGTTTGATACAGGTCATCAATAGCCATACTCAGCGTAGAACCCTTACCCCGCCCAATCCAGATATCACTTGCTTGCCTTGAAGTGGGTCCTTCCTGCTTGGCAATATTGGAGAAATCAATGAGTTGAGCGTAAGCAACGTATTGGTTGTCTACATAATCTATCCCTACAGCCGTGATAAAGTTAATGCTCTGAACCTCTTTGGAATCCCAGCACCCGGTCAACAGGATAAAGCAGCTTATTAACAAGCTAACCTTAGCCGTCCATCTTGTCACGAGCGTTTCCTCCGGCGAGTGGAATCCTGGGTATGGAGTACAGCTGGGCGCTTGGTCCGTTTCATGGAAGGGGGCATGGATACGGCTTGGGTGAAGTCGCCGGGTATATAAGGAGAGACGGGTGACAGGTATGAGACCCCATAACACTCCAACGATACGAGGTGCACCAGCAGACCAAGCAGTCCAATGATGAAGCCGAATAACCCAAGAATGGAAGAAATGACTAGCATCCCTATCCGGACTTGAGCCGTAGCCCCACTAATCACGGTATTCACCAAAATATAGCTGGAGATCACCGAGATCGCCACCGTGACAATGATCGTGGGGGAAGTAATTCCTGCTCGAATAGCTGCATCTCCGATAATAAGCCCACCGACCACGCTGACGGTTTGTCCCAAGGCTCGTGGGAGCCTTCGGCCTGCTTCATTAAATAGCTCGAACATAAATATCATTAGAAATGCTTCCAGCGTTACTGGCATAGGTAGACCCATCCGGGTACCTGAAATGGTTGCGAGCAGAGGCAGGGGGATCTGTTCCACATTGAAACTGGTCAGACCAATGTAGAATCCAGGAAAGAAGCAGGCAATCAGTAATCCGGAAATGCGCAAAATTCGCTCAAAAGTAACGATGAAAAAAGGGGTACTCTCGTCTTCCGGCGACTTTAGCTGATTAAACAGAGTGGTTGGAGCGATAATGGCTACGGGTGAACCTTCAATGAGAACCGCAAATCGCCCATTTAAAAGGGAGTCCACGACATAATCGGGTCGCTCCGTATTATCCGTGAGTGGGAAGATGCTGCGAATTCCCCCCATAATTGCACGTTCCATAATCGAGGTACCGAGAAGGCCATCGATTTCAATTTGGTCGAGATTCTTGCGTGCTTCTTTCAGAATATCCGGGTTAATGATGTCTTTGACATACAACAGACCAATAGAGGTCTGGGTACGACCGCCTTTAACATATTTTTCATAACACATGGAAGAGGTTTTCATTCGTTTGCGAATGAGGCCGATATTCACGGACAGCTCTTCAGTGAACCCATCCCGAGGCCCTTTAATCGATGACTCGATCGCCGACTCCTCAGGGTTTCTTCCTGGTATACTCGCGATATCCAGACTGCAAGACTGATCATTATTTCCGAAAATAAGCAGTAGTTGTCCGCTAAAAATCAACAAATTTAGATTCGCTATGTCTGTGAGATCTTCCACTGGATTCAACGTTAATCCCAATTCTTTGGGATGTGCTTCTTCTATGAATAGAGAATGGCTTTCCAGCCGTGGAATAATAAACTGGTTGATTTGTTTACCATCGACCAAACTTTCGCAATAGAGCATAATCACCGACATATCGGTTTCATCTTTGGCTGGAAAGGTCTGAATAACAACATCTGCGCAGGGACTGAACTGCTCTTCGAAAGAGGCAAGTAGTGTTTCATGGGAAGTGGTGTCAATCGTTTGGTGCTCCATGATGTTTCCTCCTCTGATGGTGTGAACTGATGTATGCAACGGCTGCTGCAATCACCGCTAGTCCGCTCAGATACACGAGATTGAACGGAAAAATGTATTGCACAAGCAGCTTTTCAAATGTCATATCATCCAGAGGATACAGCATGGAAAGAATAAATAAGACGCCAAGAGTGACACAGCAGATGATCCTTCTGGAGGCGCTCTTAATATTCCAAATTTCTATCACAATATACAGAGCCAGACTAATTCGAGTAAACGAACCGGCGAGCCATTGGTAGATGGAAAAGAAATCAGTCTGGGCAATATATTTGCCCAAGGAGGCAATTCGCCATTCTTCAAAGGCGGGATATCGCATTTTGGCAGCTTCAAAAGGGTTGAATTCCACGATCGCCCCAATGAGTGGGCCAAGTGTGAGCACAAGAATAATTGAAGCGAGCATCAGGTACTGCCATACACGAATGCGCTTGGAGAGATGGGGCTGTATGTACAAGATGAATAGCAGCTCAAACATGCCTGCAAGGCTGTAAACCATGCCATGAAGCACGGGATGCCAGCCATGTTCAAGCACAGGCAGCAGACGACTGTAATCCTTGTATTGTGTATTAACGATAGCAACATAGAAGCCAAGCAGCACAACCAGGGGAAGGACCAATCCTGCTGTAAATGCCAGAGAGCGCATTCCTTTATAGGCTGCATAGACACAGAGGGACATAAGGGCAATACTGGTAACCAATACCGGCGTCTCCGTCAGGTAATTGGTTTTGGCCCAAGTGGTGGTATCATGCAGAGTAAAGTAGATTACGGACAGAAAAAAGAGGCTGTTTCCTATCCGAAACAGCAAGCCAATAGGCTTGCCAAGATGGGAAGTCAGCCATTCATGCAGGGTTTGATGCTGGAGAAAACGGGAGACATAGGCAAGCATTAGAGTGAATATAAGATAAGGCCCGGCAGACAGCAGAACGGATATCCATGCATCTCTTTTGGCAGAAGACAAAAGGGCAGGGATGATCAGGACGTGGCTGATCAGGCCGACAGATAACATGATTAACATCATGGCTTGCAGAAAAGAAGGCTGTGTTGATTTCATGCTGAGGGGACCTCATTTCCCAATAGACTGTTCTCAGCAGTGTTAACGAGATCAGGCCTTCTCATACCGTCAGTCGAAATAACGTATCCCCATCGCTTCACGAACCTCAAGCATCGTCTCACGGGCAGCCTGCCGGGCCTGACGTGTGCCTTCCACGAGGATTTCTTTCACTTCATGCCCACGGTGTTCATAGTAATTTCGCCGTTCACGGAAAGGGGAGAGCAGTTCGTTAATTGCAGTACCTGCAATCTTTTTGCAATCCTTGCAACCAATGGTGCCATTACTACAGTTCGCATGAATCTCAGCAGCCTCATCCTTTCGAAACAGCTGGTGATAGGCAAACACCGGACAAATATCCGGATGTCCCGGGTCAGAACGATGAATGCGTGCAGGGTCGGTTTTCGCCTTGGACAGCTTGGCATACACATCATCAGGATGGGCATTCAACGAAATGGCGTTGCCCATGCTTTTGCTCATTTTGCCCACGCCATCCAGTCCGCCCAGCCGTTCTCCGGTCAGGATGCGTGGTTCAGGCAGAACGGGCGCATATAATTCATTGAACCTCCGTACCAGTTTCCGTGCTGTTTCGATATGTGGGATCTGGTCTTCGCCTGCCGGAACAAGGGTTGCTTTGCAGAACGCAATATCCGCAGCTTGGCTGACTGGATAACCGAGAAACCCGTAATAGAGATCGTTATAGCCTCGGTCACGCGCTTCGTTTTTAATTGTGGGATTATGCCGAAGAGTGTTCACCGTGATAAACATGGAGAAAATCACAGTCAGCTCGGCAATTTCCGGAATCATCGACTGGATGAATAGCGTGGCTTTATTGGGATCGATACCTACGGCAAGATAATCAAGTGTCACTTGATGCACGCTGTCTGCAATCAGCCCTGGTTGATCATAGTGGGTCGTGAGCGCCTGTACATCAGCCAGTAAAATATACGTTTTGTACTCATCCTGCAATTGCACCCGACTGCGCAGGCTGCCCACGTAATGGCCGAGATGAAGCTGTCCGGTTGTCCGGTCTCCGGTTAAAATAATTTCTTTGTTCTTGTTCAAGGTTCATTCTCCTTTGATGTTGTGATTTGTCGATCCTTACTTGCTGACGCCACCAGCCGTCTTCCACGACCATCACCTCCTTTCAGCCTGCCGTGTAAATGTTGAGTTGTACTTATAAAGAAATTAAATCAAAAAAAAGCCTCGTCCTTCATCCTGTTTCCCAGACGGGAACAGAACAGAAGGACGAAGCTTATGCTTCGCGGTGCCACCTTAATTGGCCGCTGGTTGCGGCCCACTTGAGGGATACGGATAATGATATGCAGGAAGCCCACATATGCCTTATCGATATCCTGTCCATGGATAACGGCTGAACATGCCGCCTTGCCTACTAACGATCTGCGCTCCTGAGTACAGGTAGCAGAACGAGTTCAACTCGGAACTCCGAAGCCCATTTCCACATGACCGATACACCGGCTCACACCATCCGCCGGCTCTCTGAGGTATCCTGTCCTGTGTACTTCTCTTCATCATTGTTGATAACGTCCGTTTACAATTTTTCACATTGTATCACGCTTGATCTGGTTTGACCAGCCCACGTTTTCTTCCGCTCATATTGGTGCCAAGTACACCTGCGATGATCAGCAGGGCTCCAACAAAGTGGTATCCATGAACGGGTTCATGCAATATCCAGGCTCCGCCAGCAATCGAAATGAGTGTGGACAAATTACTGAATACACTCATTTTGGAAGCTTCCAGATGAGTCAGGGCATAACTCGCCAGCAGCGTGGAGATCATGGTGGAGAGGACGGCCAGATAAGCCAGTGCTCCCAGGTAAGATGCATCTCCCAGTGGCTTCACAAAATCCATCATGGTACCGCTGGACGCATGACGAATCAGGGAAGCTGCGTTAAAGACGACAAATCCAACCATTAAGGTTACCCAGGTCAGTTCCATGGGTTTATATTTCTGCGCCAAGGGTCTTGCCAATACACCATAACCTGCAAAACATACTGTGGAGAGCAGCAGTAAAGCAATACCTTTAAAATTGCCTGCCGACATCCCGCTTCCTTTCATGAAGAAAATAAAGATTACACCCGCCACGGACAACAGCAGGAACAGTTTTTGCAAAGTGGATGTACGTTCCTTTAGAAAGGTTGAGGCTAACAAAAGTGTGAACACGGGGGCCATCGCCTGAATGATCCCTGCTTCCGATGAGTTGGACGAAACTAATCCAAATGCCTGAAAGGCAAAGAACAAAACAGGAGAGAGCAGTCCTAACGGAATGATACGCCACAGATCTCGAAGGGTTAGCTTGATCTTGATCCATCCGAAAATAACAGGAATGCTGACTACAAGTAACGACAAGGCAAAACGATGTGCCAGTACATCCATTGGATGTGCAACACTTACCGTCATTTTGACAAATAAAAAGGATAAACCAATAATGGCTGCATATAAAACAGCAGCTACATATGCGTATGCTCTAGTTTGGCTATTGTTCACAGGGTTTCCTCCAATAATACGGTTTTTCTTTTCAACTACAACGGCGCATATGCTGCTGCGTGCGCTGTCTGGCCTTATTCAATATACTGCCAGACCAATCATGGTACAATAGACAAAAACCTTAACTGTACCGGTACAGTAAAGATGATGCTAAGGTCGGAAGAGAGGCAGAATCCTATGAGAAAATACGAAATTATCGCCGAATCACTTAAGCAATGGATTCAGGACCAATTGCGCCAGCAGAACAGTGGACAATGGCAGGATAAAGGCATCAAACTGCCGGCTGTACGTGTTCTGGCTGAGCAGTATCAATGTAGTGTGAGTACAGCCATACGTGCGTACGAGTGGCTGGAAGAGAGACACCTGGTCTACGCGGTGCCTCAGTCCGGGTATTATGCGGTACAGAATGGGGCCGAAGTGGAGGATGGAGAGTGGCAGGGGCCGCTGGATTTTGCCTCCGCAGCTCCTGATCCGCGTGTATTTCCTTATTCCGATTTTCGCCATTGTGTGGATCAGGCAATGGAGAAGAGACAGGCGGATTTGTTTTTGTATGGAACCGAGCGAGGCTTGCCTTCCTTGATTGAATTGTTGCAGAAGCAATTCGCCGATTACCAGGTGTTTGCCCGGAAAGAGCAATTCTTTATTACGTCAGGAGTTCAGCAGGCCCTAGCTGTGCTGGCGTTAATGCCTTTTCCGAATGGGAAAAGGCAGGTGATGCTGGAAATGCCAGGTTATCATAATATGCCTTCGCTTCTACAAGGGCTGAATGTACCGATTGCCGGTGTCAGACGCTCACTCGATGGCCTGGATTGGGATGAGCTCGAACGACAGTTCCGCGAAGGAGATATCAAATTTTTTTATGTCATGCCGCGTTTTCACAACCCGATTGGCACCTCCCTGAAGGGAGCCGAGAAGAAAAGATTAATCCGGCTGGCGCAGCGTTACGACGTCTATCTAGTAGAGGATGATTTCTTGGCTGATCTGGAAGAGAATACAAAGCAGGACCCGTTATGGTCGTATGATACGGAAGGGCGAGTCATTTATCTGAAAAGTTACTCCAAAATCCTGTTTCCTGGGCTGCGGATTGGCGTGGCTATTCTGCCTGCAAGTCTTACTGCAACGTTTAGCAAATACAAAAAAATGCTCGACATTGACACTGCAGTACTGTCTCAGGCAGCACTTGAGGTGTACATTCGTAACGGGATGTTTGCCCACCATGGCAAAGTCATCCGCAGCCGTTATGCTGCCCGAATGAATAAATTGTATCAACAACTTAATGCCTTCCCAGACTTCGGTCCATTTGCGAATGCACCGCGTACAGGAGGAGAGCATACGGTTCTGCCACTGCCTAAGGATATGCCGCTCAGGGTTTTACTGTCCCGTTTGGACAAAAGGGGAGTCATTGCCGGTACCACGGAACGATATTATCCGGAAGGTTCACAAGAGATACAACAGGATAAAATGCTGCGGTTAAACATATCCAATGTTCCAAAGCAACGGATTGAGGGAGGACTACGGATTATCCGTGAGGAAATAGCGAAACTGCAAAAGGCGTCCACACAAGCGGAATAATCGCTTGGGGGACGCCTTATTTCATGTGATAAATTTCAGTGATTTCTGCTATGACGCAATTTGTGAATTGTTAGATAACCGTTACGCCTGAGCCATAGCTTTGAAGGAGGCTTCTGCTGCTTCGAGTGTTTCCTCAACATCCTTGTCCGTATGTGCAGTGGTCAGGAACCAGGCTTCATATTTGGAAGGAGCCAGATTAATGCCACGATTCAGCATATGACGGAAGAAGGAGGCAAACTGTTCCCCATCGGTATCCTGGGCTTGATCATAGTTCGTAACCGGGTGGTCACAGAAGTGGGTGGAGAAGGCTCCACGAATCCGGTTAATGGTTAATGCAATGCCATGACGGTCAGCGGAAGCCTGCAAACCTCTGGTCAGGTCAATCGCTAGACGTTCCATCTCTTCATACACACCCTGGCCTTGCAGAACTTCCAGACATGCAATACCCGCAGAGATGGACGCTGGATTACCAGCCATCGTTCCAGCTTGATAAGCCGGGCCGAGTGGAGCAACCTGCTCCATGACCTGTTTACGGCCGCCGTAAGCACCGATCGGCAGACCGCCGCCGATAATTTTGCCAAGAGCAGTCAAATCCGGTTCGATCTCCGCATGATTGTCCAGTCCGTCGTACGTCTGTGTGGAGCCATAGTGGAAACGGAAGGCTGTAATGACCTCGTCGTAAATGACGAGCGAGCCGTTGTCCCGAGTCATGGCACAGAGTCCTTCCAGGAAGCCGGGTTCCGGCATAACCATACCGAAGTTGCCAACAATCGGTTCAACCATGACTGCTGCGACATCATCGCCCCAACGCTCCAGAGCTGCTTTCAGGCTGTCCAGATCGTTGAAAGGTACTGTGATAACTTCGTGCGCAATGCTCGTTGGAATGCCTGCACTATCCGGGATACCGAGCGTGGAAGGCCCTGAGCCTGCTGCCACAAGGACCAGGTCGGAGTGGCCGTGGTAACATCCGGCGAATTTCACGATTTTATTACGTTTGGTGTAGGCGCGGGCAACCCGGATGGTCGTCATGACTGCTTCTGTACCGGAGTTTACAAAACGTACCTTGTCCATGGAAGGAATGGCTTCCTTCAGCATTTTGGCGAGCTGGATCTCAAGCTCCGTAGGTGTGCCGTACAGCACGCCGTTTGCAGCTGCCTCGGTAATCGCCTGGGTGATATGAGGATGAGCATGTCCTGTAACGATGGGGCCGTATGCTGCGAGATAATCGATATAACGGTTGTCGTCGACATCCCAGAAGTGAGCGCCTTGCGCTTTTTTCATAAATACAGGTGCACCGCCACCCACCGCTTTGAATGAGCGGGAAGGACTGTTCACACCTCCTACAATATGTTGAAGTGCTTCTTCGTATAACAGCTCGGAACGGGAACGTGATGGATTCATAAAATAACTTCCTTTCATATGAGATAAACAAAACACAGCGAGAGGGCAGCATAGGGGCTGCCCTCTTCGCGTTGCACATTACTGTGCGGGTTGCTTGGATTCTTGGTCGTCACCACTTGCCGTTTTGTCTTCGGTTCCGGTAGTCGTGCTTTCCTCTTGAACAGGAGGATGAATGATATCCTGAATGTATTGCTTGAGTTTTTCTTCACTGGTTACCGTCAGCACCTCAGCTCCGCCTGGTGTCCGCTCTTCCTTGAGCATTTTCATTGGCGGGATCTGCTCGCTGCCGTTCATGCTGCTCTGATATCCGAGTCCGCCCAATTTCCACATGTCAGAGAGGGTCAGGTTGGTATCTATATAAGGATTGACTTCTTCCAGAATGGAAGGCAGTTTGGCAATTGTTGTCGTTGACTGCATTTTCGCTGCTACAGCTTTCAGGAATTCACGCTGCCGCTCGGAGCGGGCATAATCCGACATGGCATCATGACGGAAGCGAACGTACATAAGAGCCGTATTTCCATCTAAATGTTGGTATCCTTTTTTCAGATCAATATCGTATTCGTTCTTGTCCGCTTTACTTGTATAATGCATATCCTTCTCTACGTCAAAATCCACACCGCCAACGGCATCCACCAATTTGATGAATCCCTGGAAATCGGTATACACATAATACTGGACAGGGATTCCCAGCAGGTCTCCCGCAGCTTTCATTGCCACGTTGGGACCATGTGTGATGGCCGTATTGATTCGTTCCTTGCCATACCCGTCAATATTGACGTATGTGTCGCGCAGAATGGAAAATAAATTAATTTTTTTGGTGAGGGGGTCAAGTGAAACGACCATCATGCTGTCAGAACGAGGAATTTCCCCTTTTTCCAGACCGCGGGCATCAACACCCATAACAAGAATATTGACCGTTTCGCTCCCTTCCCATTTCGGAGGATCCGGTGTATTTACTTTTTCAACATTTTCGATACCGGCAAACGGCGATTCGTCGCCTTCCTTTTGCAAGCCATTCAACTGATTGAGAATAGAACCGAAATAAAATGCCGCAGCGCCTCCAACAATCAGCACAAAGGCGGCAAGAGAAATCCAAATGGTTCTCTTCGTCTTTCTGGTCATGCTAGCTCTCCTTTGTATTCAAAATAAATGAAGATGAGTCCAATGTGATCTAGCCCGGGCTTTCCGTACACGACCATAACTGTGAGATATAACAGAGGACGCGGCCTCAGACTATTTTTTTAAAGCTTGCTGAATTTTGACTGATACTATTATAATTTCTTTTTGGGCTACAAGCAATTTCAACAAAATCCAAGTGAGGTATAATCATGCTGGCGATTGATGTCAAAGATTTACGCAAGTCGTTTAGCGTCCAGAAAAGTCGAGGAGGACTTAAGGGCGCATTCCAGGACCTGTTTGCACGTCAATACCAGGAGGTATTGGCTGTAAATGATATTTCATTTCAGATTCCGCAGGGCGAAATATGCGGATATATTGGGGAGAACGGTGCTGGTAAATCAACAACGATTAAGATGTTGACCGGCATTTTGGTGCCTACTTCAGGGCAAATATCGGTTGGTGGATATGTTCCATATCAGGAACGTGAGAAGTTTGTACAGAATATTGGTGTCGTTTTTGGTCAACGCAGCCAACTCTGGTGGGATATTGGTGTCATTGAGTCCTTCCATCTGCTGCGCAAAGTGTATCGAGTAGGTGAGGTCGATTTCCGCAAACGTCTGGATGAATTGGTTGAGCGGTTACAACTTCAGGATCTGCTGAACCGTCCAGTACGTAAGCTTAGTCTTGGACAGCGTATGCGCTGTGAGCTGGTCGCTGCGCTGCTGCACAATCCAGATATCGTTTTTCTGGATGAACCAACCATTGGTCTGGATATTGTCGTGAAGTCGGAAATCCGTGAATTCCTGAAAGACATGAACAAGGAACACGGAACAACCATTTTGCTGACCACCCATGATCTGCAGGACATTGAAGCGTTATGTTCAAGAGTTATTATGCTCGATGCGGGCAATATCATTTATGATGGCGGGTTGGATCATCTGAAATCCCAGTGGGGCAAGGAACGGGAAATCCGTTTCAAATTTGGCACGGGTCACTCCATGAATCAAATGCTGGACTGGACTGCTGGACTGCCTGTTCGCTGGACGGTGGAAAATGAACTGTCTGCATCGGTATGGATTCCACTTGAGCTCAATGTGTCGGATGTGCTTGGACGGGTTGTTGGACAGGCAGATATTACTGATATTCAGATTATTGAAATTAACACGGATGAGATTGTGCGCAGTATTTATCAATCCGGTTCCGCCGAGCGTCCCGAGATAGTGGGAGCAAAGAACGAAGCGGTGGGTGTATCCTAAGATGAATAGTGCATTTTTTGATTTTATGCGCATCCGGTTCCTGACGATGCTTGCATACCGGGTGAATTATTATTCCGGCATTTTGATATATACGCTGAATATCGGCGTGTATTACTTTACTTGGCAAGCCATTTACGGCAGCAGTGGTGAACTGGGCGGTTTTACGGCAGCTCAGATGACGACATATGTGGCGGTATCGTGGATGGCGCGTGCATTTTATTTTAACAACCTGGACCGGGAAATAGCCGCGGATATTCGGGATGGCTCCATTGCCATTCAATTCATAAGACCGATTAACTATGTCATGGTCAAAATGATGCAGGGGCTGGGCGAGGGAATATTCCGTTTCCTGCTGCTCATGATTCCGGGAATGCTCATTGCCATTCTGTTGTTCCCGGTTGAACTGCCAACGGCGCCGTCCGCGTGGATTGGCTTTCTGGTCATGCTGTTCTTCAGTTTCCTCATTAACTCCCAGATTAATGTCATTACGGGACTGGCCGCATTTTTTGTAGAAAACAATGAAGGCATGATGCGCATGAAACGGGTTGTGGTTGATCTGTTCTCCGGTCTGATCATTCCAATTAGCCTCTATCCGGGCTGGATGTCCGCAGTGATGAAGGTACTGCCTTTTCAGGCCATTACGTATCTGCCCGGCTCAGTTTTCACCGGAAGAGTGGAAGGCACAGGCATCTGGAGCGTACTCGGCATTCAGGTGTTCTGGTTTGTCATACTGCTCATTCCAATGATGCTGATCTGGCGTCAGGCGCGCAAGCGTCTGTTCGTGCAAGGAGGATAACAGAGTGTACTACATGGGCCTGATCTGGGAATATTTAAAAAATTACATGAAAACACGTCTCACGTACCGCGCCGACTTTTGGGTCGAGATCCTTTCGGATTTGCTGTTCCAGGCAACCAATCTGATCTTTATCTTTGTAGTTTTCCGTCACACGGATAATTTGGGCGGCTGGAGTGAGAGTGAAGTGCTTTTTGTTTATGGATATTTTATGGTGCCTTACGGTATCTTCAGTTGTTTTATCAATCTGTGGGGGTTCAGTGAACGATATATTGTCAAAGGCGAGATGGATCGCATATTAACACGACCTGCACACAACCTGTTCCAGATTTTACTCGAAAATGTGGACCCGCCTGCGCTTGTAGGCTCATTTATCGGTCTGATTATCATGGTCATTAGCGGTGCAGAGATGGGGCTTGTACTGGAGTGGTGGCATATCCCTGCCCTGATTATTCTGGCTCTGAGTTCCGTACTAATCTATGCGGGTATCTATATCACCTTGACGTCGTTGTCTTTTTATTCGGACGCGCCTACAGGCATCCTGCCATTAATGTACAACATTCAAGGATATGGACGTTATCCGGTGACGATCTATAACCGTGCGATTCAGGTCCTGTTAACATGGGTCATTCCGTTTGCCTTCGTGGGCATTTATCCGGCAGCACTGTTCCTGGAGCGATCGGAGATGCACCGCATGGCTATGCTGACACCAGTGGTGGGATTGGTGTTTGGCTCCATCGGCCTTCTACTGTGGAATTATGGTGTGAAGAAGTATCGCGGAGCAGGATCATAACAGAAATCCTTGTGAAGGGATGATGAGGTAGAGGAGGAATTGAGATGACATTAACCGAAGGCAAACTGGCACCAGACTTTGAACTTCCGTCCAGTATGGGAGAGACGGTGAAGCTCTCGGATTATCGCGGACAGCGGGTGCTGCTTTATTTTTATCCTAAAGACATGACTTCTTCCTGCACGCAGCAGGCATGTGATTTCCGTGATCGTCATGAGGAGTTCAAGGAGTTAAATACCGTTATTTTAGGCGTTAGCACCGATCCGATGAAACGGCATGACCAATTCATTGCCAAATACGGCTTGCCATTTATTCTGTTGTCAGACGAAGATCATCAGGTAGCCGAGCAATACGGCGTATGGCAGCTCAAGAAATTGTATGGCAAGGAATATATGGGGTTGGTACGCTCCACGTTTCTCATTGATGAAGAGGGTGTTCTGCTGAAGTCGTGGTCGAAGGTACGAGTCAAAGGACATATCGAAGCAGCGCTGGAGACTATAAAGGAATTGTAGAAAAGGGATTTCTTATGAAGGGCTGTGCTCGCGGAACTTACCATGGAGCACAGCCTCTTTATGTTATACTTTTTGGATTGATGCAAAATGTTCATGTGTGTGACTGTTCTGGGCTGGTTTGGCTTTTTTGGCTCTTGCCAAAGCGTATGCGATGAACCAGCAAAAGGAACAGTGGGATGATGAAACTTACGGTCATATCCCAATCCACCCAGGCAGGCATAATGGTATTGGTGTAGAAGATGACATTGGGTGAAATCAAGATGGACAATGAAAACATGAGCAAGATTGAGGGTAATATAAGGGGTTTATATGTTTTCAACTGGAACAGATGAGCTAATCCAATAACAAAAGCGAACATATACATAAGGCTTTTGAAATAGGTTGCAATTAACCATGCAGTAGCCATGAAGGCTTCCATGCGCTCAAAAAAATGACCGATATTAATTTTCTGGGACAGGGTATAGGAAATATAAATATTATGCTGGGTCATGAATGGCCCCATAACGAGCAGGGAGAACAGTAACAACACGCTGAGAAGCAAACCTCCCGATAAAGTGGCGAGCAGCATATCTCGTTTAACATTTGGCCCTTTCATTACATAAGGAAGAATCATGGTAATTACGATGAGCTCACCGAATGAAGTGAAAGCTCCACGAACCACCGCTTCAATCAGATGTATCCACTTGACGCTCAAGAAAGGTTGCAGATGTGAACCGTCTATTTTGGGCAAAAGCCCCATGAACAGGAGTAGCATAAAGACAACAACAACAGGGGTCAGCATTTCAATGCTTGCTGCCATGGGCTCCAGACCTTTCATAAGGCCCCAGAATAGAGAGCACATGAGCATAATCAAAATGACACGAATAGGAGTCTTGAGGTAAATCTGGGTAGTCATAAAGTCTCCAACCTCACGGATACAGATGGCAGCACCTATAGCGAAATAGAACAGGTAACCAACAGATAAGACCGATCCTGCCCATAGGCCAAGCAATTTTCTGATGATTTCAATTAGGGAAAGATCCGGAAACGTTTGATGGAGTTTGTACAGAATCCAAATGATGAACAGACCAATGGGCTGCCCGAAGATAGAGCAGAGCCATGCATCATTTTTACCCAAAGCGGTGACCAAGGACGGATAGATCAGAATCATATCCCCCACCATGACAAGAAAGGTAAGCAAGGTAAATTGCCGAATACTGATTTTATCTTTAATAATCATGGTCCTATCCTCCTTTCTGATCAATACTTTACAGAGGCACTTTTATCCGGAAGACTTGGTTTTCCAGCGCTTTTTAAACATATGCACCAACAATAATAACCCAGGCAAAATAATGCATAAGGTGGTGTCCCAATCTACCCAGTACGGAACGATTGTAATGACGATGAAAGTCAAACTGGGTGAGACCAAATTGGCAAGGCCAAAGACCAACAGGGACGTCGGCAGGATCAGCACTCGATACTGCTTGAGCTTGAACAGCTCGGCGGTTCCCAAAACAAATGCATACATATACACCATAGCTTTGATATATGTAGAGATAAGCCAGGAAGAGGCCATAATCGCTTCAATGCGCTCGAAAAAACCGCCGATATCAATCTTCTGAGATAAAGTAAAGGAAGCATAAATATTATGCTGTGTAAGGAAAGCGCCTAGAACAAGCAGAGAAACGGTAACCAATGTTGCCAGGATCAGGTTGCCGAGCCCTGCAGCAGCAAGAACATCCCGGGTACGGTGTGTCTGATTCAATGTGTAGGGGACAATCATCATGATGGGAATCACTTCACCTACCGGGTATATGATACTAACGAGAATCCCTTGCAGGATAGAGACCACACCCGTATCTGTAGCAGGCTTCAAATGGCTGGGGTCAACTTGGGGCAGTAGACAGAATGTAAGCACAAGAATAAACACAATAAGGATAGGCATGAGTAATTCACTGCTTCGTCCCATCGTCTCCAGCCCATGGTACACCCCCCAGCCAAGCGCAACCACAAACATCAGGGTAATGACGCGAAGCGGGGTGTACTGAAAGATTTGGGAGGTGATGAAATCTCCGACTTCCCGGGTGTGGGCGGAGGTGCCTACCACAAAGAAGAAAAGATAAAAGATGGAGACAAGCGTGCCTGGCCAAAATCCCAGAATACTTCGTGAAATCTGTACCAGATTTTTCTCAGGATAGAGATTACACAGCTTCAAAAACATGAGCATGAGGGCCATACCGAGTGGAACCCCGACAAGAGCGCATATCCAGGCATCTTGTTTGGCATAGGAAGTGATAACCGAGGGATAGATTAGCATCATATCCCCGACCACCATCATGAAAATAAGGGTAGACAATTGTCTTGTTCCGATGCGGCCCTGCTCAAGCATAATGTCCCCTCCTTTTTCCCTAAGTCCCAGTTAAGTGTGCCAGAAATTGATTTACAGGTTCATAGATCCATATGATGAGATATAGTGGACTCGGGAATTCCCACAAGTTTGCTGCAATGATACTTAAGAAGGTAGCCAGCAGCAGCAAGGTACTGTAAACAGCCGTTTCTTTCCATTCCTTGCTTCGGATGAGGGCAGGAAGATCGACCCACCCGATAAGCCCAGCAGTTACAATGACGCTAAGTGTAAGCAACAACCTGTTCACTCCCTAAGTTCATTTTTGAACGAATCATCCAGTGTCCCTACACGCTTGATTTGCACATTGACATCGTAATGCACATCCAGATTTTCAAGATAGTTATCCCAGTCCTTCTCCACTTTTTTGAAAAATTTAGGATCTGCGTGATAAACCTCTTGTCCAAATCCGAAAATATCGACATGGAACTTGCGCTGCACAGACTTGACGGATTCTTGCATTAGATCCATAAGCCGTTCCTCGCTGTCCCGCTCCAGTTCCTTGAGAACGTCCATTGAACCAATCTTGATTCCGCATTCCACGGCACCGATGGAGGATACATTTTTGATTTTGATGCTGATGACAGGCTGACCTGCAACGACTTTTGCTTTGCGTTTGGTTGTTGAGCGCAGGGTTTTGAAGGTCACGTTCCCACCTTTTCGGCAAGGAAGATGTCCAATGGTGGATTTCACATTGTTTCGGATATAGTTATATCCCTTGGACTCATCCTCCGTTAGCCAGCCAATCAGCTTGTCCTTTTTGAATACGGAAAGTCCGGTTGAATTCAGGCTGGCGGGAGAATGGATGGTTGAAATGTTATCCTTGCTTCCGCTTTTCTCCTGTGGACCAACAATCTCCACGCCGGTTATGACAGGCTGTATGCCGGGAGTAATCATATATTCCATTAACTGATCTCCGGTAACGGTTGTCGTGGGTGACCAGATTTTGGAGGATACATCTAGTGAATTAAACAACTTCTCTGCCGGCAAGTTCTCAAGTGGCGTTAACACATCCAGCACTTTGGCAGCCGTTGTATTTCGGGCTACCATGACATAGTAGTCAGGGCGTACCGTAGGTTCCCGCATTAGAGCTTCAGTTACATCATAAATACCGACTTTCCGGGCATATTCTTCACCAATGACCATTACGCGAATATGCGCCATAAAGATACGGCGGGGACTAGATTGCGTTAATTTTTGTATCGCTTCAAACAATGTTGGGGCAGAAGCTTGGTACTGCGTCACAGGGGTCCCTTTACCTCCTCCTGATTTGGAAGATACTTCATTGGGCACAACCACCTGAGCGGTCACCTTAATCATTTCGCCATCCTTGTCCACACCCAGTCCCAGCATGATGCCGAGCTCATTGAGTTCCTGTCGATCCCAGCATCCGGTAAGGAGAGGGAGCAGAACGGCAAAAGATAGAATCAATTGTAGGCATTTGTTCATACACGTTCTCCTTACCGATTATCGTTTTGTTTTTTTGTTTGCCTGTCTGGTTTCGTTTGGCGTTCCGGTAGAAAGAGGACGGGTCTTCATCCGGGCCCAAGGCACGCGGAAAAGGGTATCTTTTAGATCTTTCCCGATATAAGGCGCAAACGGGGACATATATGACACGCCAAAAGACCTTAAACTGCATAGATGAGTTACAGTGATCAGCAGAACGATCAGAATGCCGTAGAATCCGAAGGCAGCAGCCAAGATCATCAGAACAAAACGCAGAATTCGCACAGAGATGGACAATCCATTTTCCGGGATGACATAACTGGATATCGCTGTAATGGATACGATAATAACCATGGCAGCCGATACAACGCCTGCATCTACTGCGGCCTGACCAATAACAAGGGTACCCACAATGGAAACGGCCTGACCTACGGTCTTCGGAATTCGAATGCCCGCTTCCCGCAAAATTTCATAGGTTAGCTCCATTAAGATGGCTTCAATGAATGCCGGGAATGGTACACCTTCACGCTGTGCTGCCAAACTGATAAGCAGGTTGGTAGGCAGCATCTCCTGATGAAACGTAGTAATGGCAATATAAAAGGACGGGGCAAGAAGTGCGATAAAGAAGGCCAGATAACGAATCATTCGAATTAATGTGCTAATATCGGCCCGCTGGTAGTAGTCTTCGGGAGACTGAAAGAAATGAACAAACAAAGCTGGAACGAGCAGCACAAAGGGGGTGCCATCTATAATAATCGCAACTCTGCCTTCAAGCAGTGCAGCACAAACCGTATCTGGTCGCTCGCTGTTATAGATCGTAGGGAAGATGGTACCTGTCTTGTCCTGTACCAGTTCTTCGATATATCCGCTCTCCAGAATGGCATCAATATCAATCCTGTCAAGCCTGCTCCGCAGTTCCTTTACAACCTCCTGGTCGACGATATGCTCAAGGTATACCACGGCAACCCTGGTGTTCGATACTCGCCCAATCTCCCTTTCCTCAATCCAGAGATGGGGGTCCCGAATTCGTTTGCGAATTAACCCTGTATTTGTACGCAAATTTTCATTGAAGCCTTCCATGGGTCCCCGAACAACGGTTTGGGAAACCGGTTCACTTACGGCACGGTCTTCCCAGCCAGCTGCTGCAATTTTCAGGCCTTGATTGGAACCTTCCAGAAGTACAACGGCAAAGCCAGCCAGAAGGGCATCTAGAACGTCTTTCATTTTGTCAATTAGAGTCACGCTGCTAGCTGCAAGTACGTCATTCTGAAGATAGATCAGGTGCTCGTTATCCGCTGAGAAGTCAGGCAGTTCACGGGTTTGCAACAAGGATTTCAAGATGGAATGATTAATAATCTGCACATCCACCATTCCGTCGATATACAACATGACTGAAGGCCATTTGTGCAGACATTGCAGTGGACGAATCATCAAGTCTTTGCTATTCCCCATCACTTGCTTGCAGTATTCTGTATTTTCCGTAAGATTCGGAGATATTCTTTGGTCCTGACTGCTCGGCGCTGCTGTATTCATTCCTTCACCCCTTATCCACCCTATATTTGCAAATTAGTATGACCTGGATGAATCCGGATTATCACAATGAGTTATTGAATATATCCATACAATAAAAAGAATATTGTCAATTCATATATATTAGAATATCATCTAATTATACTTATATCTAATTTAAAGAGAAGAGGATTCCCATGTTGTTTAGGTCTTCCATTCTGATTTTGTTACAAAAAGAATCGGAATACCGCAAGTTCTTTATCGCGGGATTAGTCAACGGCATAGGTGACCGTTTCTGTCAGGTAGCCATGCTTTCGTTAATTCTCAGCACAACAGGATCTGGACTTGCTGTAGGACTGGCCCTTGGTCTGCGTGTACTTCCATTTCTGTTGCTTGCCCCGGCAGGCGGCATGTTAACCATGCGTTTCTCACGGCGAAAGATTATGCTGTTTACCAATTTGATAAGGGTGCCTCTTGCTCTGAGCTATTTACTTGTAAACAGTGCAGATGATCTGTGGATTTTATATACAGCGAGTACTTTACTAGCTTGTGCTGAGGCTCTCTATGCGCCGGTCCGCAAATCAGGCATACCACTGCTTGTACAACCAGAACATTTGCTCAAAATTAACGGACTTGAACAGGTGATGAACGGTACGGTACTGATCGTAGGTGCCTTTCTTGGGGGAATCACCTCATCAGTGATAGGGCCGCAGGCTGCGTTTATACCCAATGCACTGTGCTTTCTGATGGCTGCTGTTTTGATCCGAAAAGTCTCGTTTCCATCCGGAATTGGTGCTGAAACAAATGAGCTTTCACTTGAAAGTGTGGAGAGATCAGCCGCTGCAGTTTCTGGTAAATCTTCGGTGATTACTCGTGCCCATGGTGCAGTTCATGTTCCTTCGGTGATATGGAGGCTGATTCGAACCTCTGTAACATTACAGATCATCATCCTGTTCGAGCTATGGGTACCGGTCATAAACGGGATTGATAATGTATTAATAAGCGTTTATGCAATTGAAGTGTTTTCCCTTGGGGATTGGGGTGTAGGTCTGTTTTATGCGGCGCTTGGGACAGGGCTGGTATTAAGCAACTGGTGCTCTCGTTATTTTCAGCATTGGCTACTCCCGGGAGTAGTCATGTGTCTGCTTGTGGAAGGGGGACTGCTTATGCTGCTTAGTATGGCGACTCTGCCAGTGATCGCAGTGCTGATCTATATTCTGCTGGCCCTTATGTCGGGAATAGGCAATGCTTGTCTGGATACACTGCTGATGCGTGAGACACCTGAGAAATACCGAGGACTTATCTATGGCTTGGTGACGGCTTGCAGTAGTACCATGCTGGGGTTATCCATGTTTGGTGCGGGTTTGTTATTAGAAGTGGTGGAGCCACGAAAGCTAGGTTTGGCAGGCGGAATGGGTTTTGCGGCAATTGCTGTTTTGCTTACAATCTATGGATGGTTAAGGGCGCGTGAGGCTTTTAACATTAGACGTATAACCAAAAGAAGAACATAAAAAAAGGAGCCGCGATATGCAGCTCCTTATTAATAATAGAAAGGTTAACCCGGAGGTCCCACATCTAATAGGGCAGGAAAACCTCTGCGCTAGATGTGTCTGAATTCAACCATTAATATCATCGATCGATATGTGAGTAATTATCGTTTATTTTTGTCTTTGCCGAATGGCGGCAGGCTTGCGCAACGATCGGGCTGCCCACGCTTTTCGATAACGGTACAGTACGGCTGCAATGAACAGCAGTCCGATTCCCGCCACGATGTAAGCTGTATATTGATGGGCAAGATGGAACACCGCGTTCCATTGGGGTCCGAATATTTTGCCAATACCCAGGAACAACAACACCCAGAACAGGGCGCCTGAATAGGCATAGAGAGCGAATTTACGAAAGGGAACAGCGGCTATACCCGCGAAATATCCGGTGAAATGTCTCACTCCCGGAATGAAATAACCGATGAAGATCAGGGCATTGCCGTACTTGGCAAACCACTTTTGTGTTTTATCCAGCTTGTCCTGTTTCATCAGAAACCATTTTCCATATCGTGTAATGAACGGCAGACCTGCTTTGGCCCCAATAAAATAAGTGATCGTCATGCCAATCGTCGTTCCCATAAAAGCAAGGATGGCCAGTATTCCGAAGTCCAGATGTCCCTTGTAGGACAGAAACCCTGCATAGGCCATAGTCGTTTCTCCCGGGAAGGGAAGGGCGATGAATTCCAGCAATAAGCCAAAAAACAAAACGCTGTATCCGTAGGATCCAAACAGATGCTGGACCTTTTCAAGCAATTCCAATAGACTTCACTCTCCTGCAGACAGGGTGGGAGGAGATACGTACTCTCCAAGGCGTTTTGTTCACGATCCTACCTGTCCATTATGCTACCTAATCCGAAGCGAAGAATCAATCACGAGCCATCCCAAATTGTGAAAAATTATAAAACAAAATCGCGTCTTTTTTCAGCGCATCCTCCATATAATTCTAACAAATCTGCTGAAGTCTATCAGCAAATTCACTAGAGACGTTGGAGGTTGATTCGTACATGGTAACACCAATACATACATTTTTATCTGGAAAATGGTCTGTGCTAATGCTTCGCATTGTGGTACTGCTGTGTGTATTTGCTGCATATGCAGGCACAACTCACGCTTCTTCAGTATCGGGCTCTAATGCGCCAGCCTCCAAAAATGAGAATCCCCAAGACAAGGTAGTCTATTTGAGTTTTGACGATGGACCGGGTAAGCATACCCGTGAAGTATTGGATATTTTGCGCAAGGAGCAAGTGTTGGCTACATTTTTTGTGCTTGGTGAGCAGGCAGAACGTTATCCTGAGATGATCCGTGCGGTTGTGGAAGACGGACATGCTTTGGGCAATCATACGTTTAATCATAATTATGAACAGCTGTACAGTGATTTCAAAGTGTTCTGGAAACAGATCAAACAGACAGAGGCGGTAGTGGAGCGAATTACCGGATTTCGGCCAAATCTGGTTCGTGCTCCGGGCGGTACCTACGGACATTTTGACAAGAGCTATTTTGATCTGCTGAAATTAGGCGGGTACACCGTTATGGACTGGAACGTAGACAGTGGCGATTCCAAACGGAAGGGTGTTCCGGCCAAAGAAATCTTACGCAATGCGACCAAGATTCCTTCGGGGGCACGTTCGGTCATTGTATTGATGCATGACGGAGGCGCACATGGCGAGACGGTAAAAGCACTACCTGGCATTATCAAGTATTACCGCGATCAGGGTTTTCGTTTTGACACGATGAAGGCCTCGGATCAGCCTGTTCAATTCCGGATCGATTCCAATGGTAAATATAAGTCTCGCAAAGCTCCGGGTAAGGAGTGGGTCGCTGAAAATGTACAGGAGAACAGCAACCTGTGGCTCGCTGGCAAGGAATTGAAGGTGGAAATTGGCTTGGCAGCAGCGACATTGAAGCAAGGAGAATTCCGCGTGGAAGATCAGCAGATCATCGTGCCTTTGCGAACCTTTATGAAAAAGTTTGGTGGCAGTACTCGCTGGGATAGAGAGACCCGGACAGCCACAGCCGTATGGAAGGACCGAACCATTCATGCAGTCAGTATCAACGGATACCTGACAACAAAACGTGCAGACCAGATGAAAGAGAGGGTCACAGAAGGAGTTGTGCAGAGCCAGGGAGGAACGACCTGGGTTCCGCTACGGGTATTGATGGAGCATATGGGAGTTACCGTTGACTCATTAAAGGTGAATGAACAGGAATGGATTGTTAAAGCGAGCTTGCCTCTGGCAGCAGCAAACAGCATGTATCTTTATAAAATGATCTGAATAAAGTCGTTCATGCAGGACTATTCTCTCTACTTCCGGGCAACACTGAATCATAGATTAGTATGGATCAGGAATGCCGATGGATGGAAGGAGATAAGAAGAAATGTCTTATATTCGGATGGAACATGAGCACGCCGTTGAATTGCTGAACAGAGTGATGAAGCGAGTTGAAAGTGTGATTATTGGCAAGAAACAAGAGATTCGATATGTGTTAACTGCAATGCTTAGTGGAGGTCATGTACTTCTGGAAGATGTACCGGGTACAGGCAAAACGATGCTGGTTCGCGCCGTCGCTTCTGCGCTGGATTGCTCCATGGGACGAATTCAGTTCACATCGGACGTGATGCCGGCAGATGTGACGGGCACGTCGATGTATCATCCGCATACGGGAGAGTTCAAGTTTCGGCCAGGACCCGTCATGTCCAATATTGTTCTGGCTGATGAAATCAATCGCGCTTCCCCTCGTACCCAGTCAGCACTTCTGGAAGCGATGGAGGAACGACGCATTACGGTGGATGGCACAACCTATGCTTTGCCGCGCCCATTCTTCTTGCTGGCAACGCAAAATCCATTGCAGTTTGAAGGAACCTATCGTCTGCCTGAAGCACAGCTGGATCGTTTTATTATGAAGATTGGACTGGGGTACCCTGATCCTGAGCAGGAAGTCGAACTGTTAACCCGAATGCAAAGCAGAGAATTGCTTGATGAACTTCGTCCTGTCATGCTCGCTGAAGAAGTCGCAGCCATGCAGCGTGAAGTGAAACATGTACATGTGGACCCTGTTGTCAAACAGTATCTGGTTACCGTGGCCGTGGCTTCCAGAAGCCACCCGGCGGTAAGATTGGGAATCAGCCCGCGCGGAACTTTGGCCTGGATGGCTGCGGCACAATCGTTTGCTTATCTCCAAGGACGCAGTTATGTCATCCCAGATGATGTGAAAGAGATGGCTGTACCCGTACTTTCCCATCGCGTTCAATTGAAAGCTCAGAATAGAGCAGAGATCTGGGCACAGGCACAAGTGATTCAGGAAGTTCTGTCATCGGTTCCTATACCTGTACAGATGACGGCGCAGGGAAGGGGACGGCGTCAATGACTGCGCTGGGTCAACGGTTGTTGGGTGCTTTCGTGGTGGTGGTTTTTGTCTCTCTGTATGTATGGCATGGCGGCAGAGCCGCGCTTTTTCTGTCCATTATAGCCGCCTTGATGCTCACAAGTGCACTGATGATCCATATTTTCGGTCCGCGCAATATTAACCTTCGGCGACAAGTGCATGCGAATCGGGTTGTGGCAGGCGAAAGAACGCGGGTGTCGGTGGAACTGAAATTCGACTGCCGGATTCCACTGTTATGGATCATTCTGTGTGAGAATACGCCTGCTGGCGTACACCGTAAATTACTATTTCCGGGAACCCGTCGTCAGTTTACATATCAATATGAAATATCGGGTTTACGCAGAGGGGTATACAGATGGGAGTCAGGGAAGTTGTTCTGGGGGGATATCTTCGGATGGAATACGCTCTCCGCAGAGACCGTGCATCATACCCCGCTAATTGTTGTTCCTCAGGCAACGGAATGGGGCGAGAATGATCTCGGAGAATACTCGGCTATGGGAGAAGATGCCCTGTCTGAGAGAAGAAGCAGTCAGGGGAGTCGCAGTCCTGAATTCCGGGAATATCAGCAAGGTGACCCACTGGGGCGTGTTCATTGGAAAAGTACAGCCAAGACAGGTCGTCTTCAGACTTTTTTGCCTGAAACCTCCGATTCTGTCTCACTCGGCATTCTTGTGTATGAAGGTGCATCCGGTTATGGAGCAAGGCAGACAGAGAAGAAGGATACGCCTGCTTTTGAGCGCGCGGTTCGTGCGGCTGCCCGTTGGATCAATACCGCTGAGCGGGATAACATCCCTTATCGTCTGTGGACGGAAGGTGGTGAGTCAGAATCTGTTTATCAGGAGAAATGGCAGCAAGAACTCCTGTACTCGTCTGAAAATGATGCACTGGACAGGCTGGCGCAGGCACGAATTTCCACGGCTCAAGCTTCATCTCCGTCGATTCGCACAGAGATGTTGGATAGAATGGCGATCGGATCAAGGATTGTGGTTCTCACCGGCAGAATGGATGACGTTCTGATGGAGTGGGTAATGTGTGCAATCGGGTTAGGGTACAGGGTAGAGGTTCAGTTTACTGAGTTCATAGATGGGGAAGATGTATCACCTGTGTCACGGTCGGAATCGCCCAGCGACAACTTGGCCCAGGAGCGGGGGAAACATGTGGATACGGCAGATGTCTCTATAGTTTCAGAGACAGATAAGTCCATTGCAACGGATCGAACCATCCATGACGTGGGCAATGAGAGTCTGGAACAGCTGCGTCAAAGAGGAGTGCACTTCCATTGGATCACAGATAGCTCCTTACCTTCAATGAGAAAGGCGGAGGTAACGGATGTGGGAGCATAATGGGAACCCTGAAGCGAATTCCACTGTGGCCGACAGTGGGCATACCGCTAGATTGGGATTAGAGTCGGTACACTCCATATATAAAGCAGAGACCGGGACAATTGGAGTAGAGTTGAAAAACCATGGGCAAAGTGTGGAGCCTTTCGTTTATCGCATCGCTCTTTCTGCCATTTTGCTCATATTGTCCATGGAGTGGATTTACCCGGTGATTTCAACGGGTCAGCAGGGCAGTGAACGATTTCTGTCCGTGATGGCAGGGTTAACGGGAACCTTGCTATTCGTAGGTTTGCTTCGTACCGGCTGGATTACGGGAATACTGATCAGACTCTTCATTGTTCTAGCCGCATTATGCTGCATGTATGGAGGGAATGACCCTGCGGGATGGGCAGCGGCATATCCGGCCACGCTCTCTGAGGATATGGGCAGTTTCATGAGTACCTGGCGTTTTCACTCGATTAGTGTGGAGACCAGAGGTCTGCTCATGATGTGTGGCTGGAGCATGCTTATGGCTTCCGTACAGTCGCTTGTACTGTTGCGACGAAGTGTGATGCTGTTTGGCAGTGCAACACTGGTCTACTTGCTGCTGCTTGAATCCTTTGCCGGGATGGATGTATATACTTCGATGATACGTTCTGTATTGTGGATTTTGCTTATTCAGGCCATGTTACAGCTGCTGCGTCTTAATGGTGGGGTCACCACCCCGCTCTTTAGGCAAAGTCCTTATGGTCGTTGGTGTATGGTAACACTTGCGGTGTCGGCAGGGATGGTATTTCTCTCCGCAATTCCTGGTCAGCTTGCTTCCATTCCCCCACCGGAACGTATATCTATGGAGCGAATGGGAGAGCGGCTGGCCCACTGGGCAGGCTATACACAGCACAGAAGTATTCCTGCCGTAACCGCCGTTACGGGATATAGTACAGCGGATGCACCAATGGGCGCACCTTTGGTGCAAGGAGACACGATCTTTTTTACGGCGAAAAGCCCGAAAGCTACGTATTGGCGGGGCGAGACCCGTTCATATTATAACGGAAGCTCCTGGAGTGATCCGGTGCAGAATTTTGAGACGGCAAGTCCATCCGGATTGCTGCGTACCGATGGGTGGGAGTACCCAGCCTATTGGCAGCGTATTCGTCAATCCGTGACAATGAAGCGGGAATGGAGTGGGCCCAACCCCATCTTTACAGGGGGAGTGCCACTTAATCTCTCGTTCCAGGAAAAGAACAGTGAACTTCAGAAGAATAAACGTTTACTGCTGTCGAATGAAGATTCCGCAACGTTATGGCTTGCGAGTTCCTATGAAAATCAATCGGTTAAAAGTTATACAGCAGACGTGATGATTCCTGTGGCAACATCTGAGCAGCTACGCCTTCTGGGGAAGATGTCCAAAATGAAAGATCCGTCTGCAATTCGCAGAACGTATCTGCAGCTGCCCACTACGCTTCCTGGGCGGGTGCAGGCTCTTGCCAAGGAGATCGTTCAGGGAAGTGAGACTCGTTATGATGCTGTGCAAGCCGTAAAAACGTACCTTGCCGATCATGCCGAGTATACGCTGGATACCCGAATGCCACCGCGTGGAACCGATTTTGTGGACGACTTTCTATTCGTCACAAGGCAGGGGTATTGTAATCATTTCTCAACAGCCATGATTGTGTTGTTGCGTGCAGAGGGTATACCGGCACGCTGGGTTAAGGGGTTCGGACCCGGAGATGTGGACCCGGACGTTTCCGGGCAATACATCGTAACCCAAGGAGATGCACATTCCTGGGTAGAAGTGTATTTCCCTGGCGCAGGCTGGATGCCGTTCGAGGCTACACCGGGCTTCACCATGACGCAGGGTGAAGCCCAGGACGCCGCTGCGCTCAGCGGCCAGCAGCCCGTTGCCGTGACCACGCCGCAGACGGACGGCGGGGCGGCTCGAGCGGGCGCATGGCTGCTTGCCCGCGCAAGGGACATTGCCGCGCACCCATGGCCCGCGGCGGCCCTTGCGGCAGCGGCGTTGCTGTGCGCCGCTGGGGCCACGCGCATGCGGCGGCTTCGCCCCGCGCTGCGCTTAAGGCTGCTGCTGGCGTGGCCGCGCAGCAGCTTTCCGGACCGCGAGCGGCTGCTCAGCGCTGCCGCTCCGGTCTGGGCCGCGCTCGCGCGCCGCTACGGCCCGCGGCCGCCGGGGATGACGCTGCGTGAATATGCAGCGTCACCCGCCGTGGCCGCAGGCACGGACGGCGCGGACATCGCGCGGTTCGCAGCCGACTGGGAGCGGCTGCTGTACGGGCCGGACCGTCCGCTGCGTGCGGACAGTCTGGACTTCCTGCGCCGGGCACTTCATCTGGCCCGGCGCTTGCAGGCGCTGTAACATGGTTTACAGCGCAGCCCCATACGTAGACGCCTTTCTCGCTCCATAGCGCGAACGAGGCGTCTTTACGCGAGCATTCACCGTGAGTTCAGGTAAAGGGAGCGAGAATGAACAGAATGGCGCCAATCACATTCGAGCCAATGCCGTATTCTCTGACGTTAATTATGTCATGTTTTGAGATGTCGAAAAAAGGAGTTTCGCCTTTCCTTGACGGTATGTTTTGTCGTTGCGTATAATTAGTTTCATTAATTGAGGGAGGCTCGGTAATGAATAAGCAAAATGAAATAGTGGTTGTCCTTGACTTTGGGGGCCAATACAACCAGTTAATCGCCAGAAGAATCCGGGATCTTGGCGTATACAGCGAGCTTTTGCCGTATAACACACCAGCAGAGAAGATCGCAGAATTGTCACCAAAAGGTATTGTATTCTCCGGAGGTCCTTCCAGCGTGTACGCTGAGAACGCTCCGCATGTAGATCCGGGTGTGTATGATCTTGGACTTCCAATCTTCGGGATTTGCTACGGTATGCAGCTTATGGCACAGCAGCTTGAAGGGAAAGTGGAACGTTCCGAGAAGCGTGAGTACGGAAAAGCAGACCTTGAGTTTGCCGCAGGTGCTGCACTGGCACAGGGCATTGAAGGCGAACATACGGTATGGATGAGTCATGGTGACCATGTAGTTACATTGCCTCCGGGCTTCAAACTGGATGCAGGCACGGAAAGTGCGCCGATCGCTGCGATGAGTAACGATGAGCGCAAATTGTATGCTGTTCAGTTCCACCCGGAAGTGCGTCACTCTGTTCGTGGTAACGATATGATTAGCAACTTCCTGTTTAACATCTGTGGTTGCGAAGGCAACTGGACGATGGAAACATTTATTGACGACACCATCAAGGATATTCGTGAAAAAGTGGGCGACGGTAAAGTACTGTGTGCACTTAGCGGTGGTGTGGATTCTTCCGTTGTGGCTGCATTGCTTCACAAAGCGATCGGTGACCAACTGACATGTATGTTTATCGACCACGGTCTGCTGCGCAAAGGCGAAGCAGAGAGCGTAATGGAGACGTTTGTTGGCAAATTCGACATGAAAGTTGTCAAAATCGATGCACAGGAGCGCTTCATGTCCAAGCTGGCTGGCGTGGATGATCCGGAACAAAAACGTAAAATTATCGGTAACGAGTTTATTTACGTATTTGATGAAGAGTCCAAGCAGTTTGATGATTTCGAATTCCTGGCGCAAGGTACACTGTACACGGACATCGTGGAAAGTGGCACAGCAACAGCACAAACGATCAAATCTCACCACAACGTGGGTGGATTGCCTGAAGATATGAACTTTAAGCTGATTGAACCGCTGAGCACCCTGTTCAAGGATGAAGTGCGCAAAGTGGGTACAGAGTGCGGCCTGCCGGACGAAATTGTACACCGTCAGCCTTTCCCAGGTCCGGGTCTTGCGATCCGTGTTCTTGGAGAAGTTACCGAAGAGAAGCTTAAAATCGTTCGTGATTCCGACTACATCCTGCGTGAAGAAATTATTAAAGCAGGTCTGGACCGCGAAATTTGGCAATACTTCACGGCTTTGCCTAACATGAAGAGTGTTGGGGTAATGGGCGATGCACGTACGTATTCCTACACTGTAGGTATCCGTGCCGTAACCTCCATTGATGGTATGACCGCAGACTGGGCACGTATTCCTTGGGACGTATTGGAGAAGATCTCCGTACGGATCGTTAATGAAGTGGACAACGTAAACCGTATCGTCTATGACGTAACTTCCAAACCACCTGCAACGATCGAGTGGGAATAGAAGTTAGCTATACAGATATAAAAACAAGAGATCGGAGTTTCCGTCAAAGGAGCTTCGGTCTCTTTTTTCTTTCCTTTTTTGTATTGCGCAATCCGAATATTTAATTCCTTTTTTAGGTTCGTTTCAGATTGTATTCATGTACAGCTTGTACACTAAGTACATAATACGGCCATATGGCTGCTGAAAGGAGAATTGAATATATGCGTAAAACCGACAATATGAGCAAATGGAAGATGGGCATTGGAAGTGCGTTTCTGATGGTGATGCTGGCAGGATGCGGCTCAGGTATGCAGGACTTGGCTCTTGGTGCGGGGGATACTTCTTTTGCAAATTTAGAGGCAGCAGATTCGTCTTCCGATCAGGTACAGAATCAGGAATTGTCTGAGAGATCAACAGGTAATACGGGTCAGGAACAACAGATGCAGGACGTGCTTCAAACAGAAATTTAGAATATATGGCATGGGACCTATCGTGTGAAAAAAGAACTGTTAACCTTAGCAACCTGCTACCTATACCTAAGTTTTCGAATATCCATATACGTTAAACCCATCACATAACGATTTTCCTGATAATCCATGAAGCTATCGCAATTAAAGTGTGCCTGCCGCCTTTGATTGCGGTAGCTTTTTGATGTTGCAGAAGAGGGAATACCCTTTGGCAGGATCAACATATACTCGAAAAAATTACCGGAAACCTCCTTTTAATTTGGGTTGTAAATCGCTGAACTGGTTCATTTTGTTAAATAATACGAACGATTTATGTGATCAGTGACAGTAACATTCGTTTTTCTCATTGACAAACTAGAGGAAACCCTCCTAAAATAGTGATGGGAAACACACAAATAGGCATACTACTTCGTATAATCCCGGGGATTGGCCCGGGAGTCTCTACGAGATCACCCTAATGATCTGGCTACGAAGAGGAGCAGGCTGAGCACATCAATTCTACATGATTGCGTCGGGCACAATACCACGCACATTAGAATTTTTTGTTGTTCTCCGTAATGGGCACAGTGCCACTCCTCAACAGCTGAAACCCTGGGTGATATATTCATCTTCAGGGGTATTTGTCGTTTTTCAATATGGCTTCAACATCTCTAAGGAGGAATTAGTGAATTATGGATCGTTTCTTTAAATTAAAAGAAAACGGAACGAACGTTAGAACGGAGATTGTTGCAGGTCTTACTACCTTTATGACAATGGCGTACATTCTTTTCGTAAACACGTTGTTCTTGGGATCGGCCGGAGCCGGTATGTCGGACAATGCAGTATTTTTTGCAACAGCCGTAGGTGCTGGTTTGATGACCATCATTATGGGATTGTTCGTTAACATTCCGATCGCCCTTGCACCGGGTATGGGTTTGAATGCTTACTTCATGACCGTGGTTCTGAGCTCCAACGGTGCGATAACATGGCAGGCAGCTCTGGGGGCTGTGTTCCTTTCCGGTATCGTATTCATTATCTTGACTGTAACCAAAATCCGTCAAATGCTGCTCGTTGCAGTTCCGGATTCATTAAAGATGGCAATTACGGTTGGTATTGGTCTCTTTATTACCATTGTTGGTTTCAAATTGGCCAATCTGGTGGCTGTAACAGTCAATGTTGCACCTGATGCAGATCTGAGCCAACCGATTCCAGGGAGCGGCTTTAACCTGTCTTTGGGTAATTTTATCACGCATCATGATGCATTACTGGCTCTGATAGGATTGTTCATTATTGCGATACTGATGGTTATGCGCGTCAAAGGTGCACTGCTGATCGGTATCGTTGCCACAACGTTGATTGGTATCCCAATGGGAGTTACGAATCTCAGCGGTTTGTCCGGTGCAAGCTGGATGCCTAACTTTAGCGATCTGGCAGTTGGACAACTGGATTTGAAAGGTGCCATTAGTCTTGGATTATTTGAAATTATCTTCATCTTCACTTTTGTTGAGTTGTTTGACACATTTGGAACGATGGTGGGTACAGCAACACGAATGGGGATTATGAAGGACAAGAAAAAAGGCGAGAAAACAATTGGTAAAGCAATGCTCGTTGATGCAGTTGGTGTAAGTGCAGGGGCTGCACTGGGTACAAGTACAATTACTGCATTCGTTGAAAGTGCCTCTGGCGTTGAAGCAGGCGGACGTACAGGTCTGACCTCTGTAACGACAGGTATCCTATTCATCCTGGCTTTGTTTATTGCTCCGCTGGCATTGGTTGTTCCGTCCGCAGCAACAGCTCCGGCGCTGATTATCGTAGGGGTGCTTATGATGAGTCAGGTTCGCAGCATTGAGTGGGATGACTTCCTGCAAGCTTTCCCGGCGTTCCTTACAATCGTATTGATGCCTTTCACTGGAGGGATTGCAAACGGGATCTCCGCAGGGATTATATCCTATGTAGTCTTGGCCGTATTCGGTAATTTGGTTACTGAACGTAAAGTGAAAATCCACTGGCTTATGTGGGTATTAGCTATCATTGTCATATGCCGGTATGTATTTATAGGTGGAGAATAACAGTTTGAACGATTGAAATATAGCAGTTACTTAGGGTGGATTTGTGATTAATGCAAATGAAGGAAGCGGAAAGCCTGGTTACATTATCGGGTCTTTCGCTTTTTTTGTTTCTTCTATAATTGGTAAGATGTCTTTAAAAGTAGTGACAGGAGACGCATTGAAATGTTAAATGTAAGCAATACTCATAATTTGCATGATAGATAAGATCGACTTCCTTCTATATATAAGAAGAACAAACATGAGTTGCGATTTAATGGTTTTTGATCCAGCCAAGGATTCGGTCGATTGCTTGAGGTGAATAAGAAGCATAACGTTGATTTTTTTGATGTAAGCGAAAAAAACGATTCTGTTTATTTGAATTTACAAATGATGTTGAAGAGGAAGACATGTAGACATGTGTATATAAATGAAATGAAATGGGTTAAAGCAAGCTGGATATAATCAATCTGAAAGTTCTTTTATTATATATGCTAGATACTGGTACAGTGTATGGGAGTTACTAACTTGGGTTTGGAACGATAGTTGTTGTTTGCTACAAGATGATTCATATTAAGGGTCAACAATGGGGGAGGGATGCAGCTGGGATGAAATATAGGTAATTTAAAATAAAGCTTGCATTCGATATCTGTACATGGTATATTCTAATTCCGGCCAAGAAAACACGAGAAACACGGTGCGGCAAGCAACTGAAAAGCTTCGAAAGAAACTTAAAAAAAGAGCTTGCAACGTTGGTTCGGATGTGATAAGATATAAAAGTTGCTGTGGTGAACAACACTGAGCAGCGAAACAAGTTTGATCTTTGAAAACTGAACAACGAGTGAGTAACGATCTTGCTTGCAAGATCGACAAATTGAGATTTTTAATCTCGTCAGATTCAAAATGAGCTTATCGCTCTTTTCAATACTTTATTGGAGAGTTTGATCCTGGCTCAGGACGAACGCTGGCGGCATGCCTAATACATGCAAGTCGAGCGGACTTGAAGAGAAGCTTGCTTCTCTGATGGTTAGCGGCGGACGGGTGAGTAACACGTAGGCAACCTGCCCTCAAGTTTGGGACAACTACCGGAAACGGTAGCTAATACCGAATAGTTGTTTTCTTCGCCTGAAGGAAACTGGAAAGACGGAGCAATCTGTCACTTGGGGATGGGCCTGCGGCGCATTAGCTAGTTGGTGGGGTAACGGCTCACCAAGGCGACGATGCGTAGCCGACCTGAGAGGGTGATCGGCCACACTGGGACTGAGACACGGCCCAGACTCCTACGGGAGGCAGCAGTAGGGAATCTTCCGCAATGGGCGAAAGCCTGACGGAGCAATGCCGCGTGAGTGATGAAGGTTTTCGGATCGTAAAGCTCTGTTGCCAGGGAAGAACGCTTGAGAGAGTAACTGCTCTCAAGGTGACGGTACCTGAGAAGAAAGCCCCGGCTAACTACGTGCCAGCAGCCGCGGTAATACGTAGGGGGCAAGCGTTGTCCGGAATTATTGGGCGTAAAGCGCGCGCAGGCGGTCATTTAAGTCTGGTGTTTAATCCCGGGGCTCAACCCCGGATCGCACTGGAAACTGGGTGACTTGAGTGCAGAAGAGGAGAGTGGAATTCCACGTGTAGCGGTGAAATGCGTAGATATGTGGAGGAACACCAGTGGCGAAGGCGACTCTCTGGGCTGTAACTGACGCTGAGGCGCGAAAGCGTGGGGAGCAAACAGGATTAGATACCCTGGTAGTCCACGCCGTAAACGATGAGTGCTAGGTGTTAGGGGTTTCGATACCCTTGGTGCCGAAGTTAACACATTAAGCACTCCGCCTGGGGAGTACGGTCGCAAGACTGAAACTCAAAGGAATTGACGGGGACCCGCACAAGCAGTGGAGTATGTGGTTTAATTCGAAGCAACGCGAAGAACCTTACCAGGTCTTGACATCCCTCTGACCGGTACAGAGATGTACCTTTCCTTCGGGACAGAGGAGACAGGTGGTGCATGGTTGTCGTCAGCTCGTGTCGTGAGATGTTGGGTTAAGTCCCGCAACGAGCGCAACCCTTGATCTTAGTTGCCAGCATTTCGGATGGGCACTCTAAGGTGACTGCCGGTGACAAACCGGAGGAAGGTGGGGATGACGTCAAATCATCATGCCCCTTATGACCTGGGCTACACACGTACTACAATGGCCGGTACAACGGGCTGCGAAGCCGCGAGGTGGAGCTAATCCTAAAAAGCCGGTCTCAGTTCGGATTGCAGGCTGCAACTCGCCTGCATGAAGTCGGAATTGCTAGTAATCGCGGATCAGCATGCCGCGGTGAATACGTTCCCGGGTCTTGTACACACCGCCCGTCACACCACGAGAGTTTATAACACCCGAAGTCGGTGGGGTAACCGCAAGGAGCCAGCCGCCGAAGGTGGGATAGATGATTGGGGTGAAGTCGTAACAAGGTAGCCGTATCGGAAGGTGCGGCTGGATCACCTCCTTTCTATGGAGAATCGTTTCCCGCAGCGGAAACATTCAAATCAAGTCTTCAGGAAGCATGCTTCCGAAGCGAGCTTTACTTCGTAAAGCTTTTAACTCACTCGTTGCTCAGTTTTGAGAGCTCAAACTCTCAAACAGCTTGCTTTTGCATGGAGCTTGTTCCTTGAAAACTAGATATCGAAACGAAATATGCGAATTAGAACATTCCTTTTTAGCTGAACTTGTGTTAAACAAGTTTCAATAAATTGGTACTTAATTGCTTTTGCGATGGTATTGAATGGGAGCGACTTTTGGCTTTGCGCAAGCAAAACAAGGGAAGCGAGCAGTCAAAACCGGAGCAATATGGTTAAGCTACTAAGAGCACACGGAGGATGCCTAGGCGCTAGGAGCCGATGAAGGACGTGGCGAACAACGAAACTGCCTCGGGGAGCTGTAAGCAAGCTTTGATCCGGGGGTGTCCGAATGGGGAAACCCAGCTGGGGTAATTTCCAGTTACTCGTAACTGAATACATAGGTTACGTAGAGGCATACCAGGGGAACTGAAACATCTAAGTACCCTGAGGAAGAGAAAACAATAGTGATTCCGTCAGTAGCGGCGAGCGAACGCGGAGAAGCCCAAACCAGAGAGCTTGCTCTCTGGGGTTGTGGGACGTCTCACATGGAGTTACAAAGGAGCCGGTTAAACGAAGAGGTCTGGAAAGGCCCGCCAAAGAAGGTAAAAGCCCTGTAGTTGAAAGTTGGCTCTCTCCGAGACGGATCCCGAGTAGTGCGGGGCACGTGAAACCCCGTATGAATCTGGCAGGACCATCTGCCAAGGCTAAATACTTCCTAGCGACCGATAGTGAAGCAGTACCGTGAGGGAAAGGTGAAAAGCACCCCGGAAGGGGAGTGAAATAGAACCTGAAACCGTGTGCTTACAAAAAGTCAGAGCCCGTTTTAGGGGTGATGGCGTGCCTTTTGTAGAATGAACCGGCGAGTTACGTTCCCGTGCAAGGTTAAGGTGAAGAGCCGGAGCCGCAGCGAAAGCGAGTCTGAATAGGGCGAATGAGTACGTGGACGTAGACCCGAAACCGGGTGATCTACCCCTGTCCAGGGTGAAGGTGCGGTAACACGCACTGGAGGCCCGAACCCACGCACGTTGAAAAGTGCGGGGATGAGGTGGGGGTAGCGGAGAAATTCCAATCGAACTCGGAGATAGCTGGTTCTCCCCGAAATAGCTTTAGGGCTAGCCTCGGAAAACAGAGTCGTGGAGGTAGAGCACTGATTGGGTGCGGGGCCCGCAAGGGTTACCAAGCTCAGTCAAACTCCGAATGCCATAGACTTACTTCCGGGAGTCAGACAGTGAGTGCTAAGATCCATTGTCAAAAGGGAAACAGCCCAGACCATCAGCTAAGGTCCCCAAGTGTGTGTTAAGTGGGAAAGGATGTGGAGTTGCACAGACAACCAGGATGTTGGCTTAGAAGCAGCCACCATTGAAAGAGTGCGTAATAGCTCACTGGTCGAGTGACTCTGCGCCGAAAATGTAACGGGGCTAAACACACCACCGAAGCTATGGCTTGATGCTTTGCATCAGGGGTAGGGGAGCGTTGTATAAGGGTTGAAGGTGTACCGTAAGGAGCGCTGGACATTATACAAGTGAGAATGCCGGTATGAGTAACGAAAAGATCAGTGAGAATCTGATCCGCCGAAAGCCTAAGGGTTCCTGAGGAAGGCTCGTCCGCTCAGGGTAAGTCGGGACCTAAGGCGAGGCCGAAAGGCGTAGTCGAAGGACAACAGGTCGAAATTCCTGTACCACCGTAAGCCGTTATGAGCAATGGGGGGACGCAGCAGGGTAGTGACGCGGACTGATGGATGTCCGTCTAAGCAGTGAGGCTGATGTGTAGGCAAATCCGCACATCGTAAGGCTGGGCTGTAATGGGGAGCGAAAATTATAGTAGCGAAGGTCATGATCTCACACTGCCAAGAAAAGCCTCTAGCCAGGTGATGGTGCCCGTACCGCAAACCGACACAGGTAGGCGAGAAGAGAATTCTAAGGCGCGCGGAAGAACTCTCGTTAAGGAACTCGGCAAAATGACCCCGTAACTTCGGGAGAAGGGGTGCCCCGGTAGTGTGAATAGCACGAGGGGGCCGCAGTGAAAAGGCCCAAGCGACTGTTTAGCAAAAACACAGGTCTGTGCGAAGCCGTAAGGCGAAGTATACGGGCTGACGCCTGCCCGGTGCTGGAAGGTTAAGGGGAGCGGTTAGGGACTCGTCCCGAAGCTGTGAACCGAAGCCCCAGTAAACGGCGGCCGTAACTATAACGGTCCTAAGGTAGCGAAATTCCTTGTCAGGTAAATTCTGACCCGCACGAATGGCGTAACGACTTGGGCGCTGTCTCAACGAGAGATCCGGTGAAATTTTAATACCTGTGAAGATGCAGGTTACCCGCGACAAGACGGAAAGACCCCATGGAGCTTTACTGCAGCTTGATATTGAATTTGGGTACGATCTGTACAGGATAGGTGGGAGCCTTTGAAGCCGGAGCGCCAGCTTCGGTGGAGGCACCGTTGGGATACCACCCTGATCGTATCTAGGTTCTAACCTGGTACCGTAATCCGGTGCGGGGACAGTGTCAGGTGGGCAGTTTGACTGGGGCGGTCGCCTCCTAAAGAGTAACGGAGGCGCCCAAAGGTTCCCTCAGAATGGTTGGAAATCATTCGAAGAGTGCAAAGGCATAAGGGAGCTTGACTGCGAGACCTACAAGTCGAGCAGGGACGAAAGTCGGGCTTAGTGATCCGGTGGTACCGCATGGAAGGGCCATCGCTCAACGGATAAAAGCTACCCTGGGGATAACAGGCTTATCTCCCCCAAGAGTCCACATCGACGGGGAGGTTTGGCACCTCGATGTCGGCTCATCGCATCCTGGGGCTGAAGTAGGTCCCAAGGGTTGGGCTGTTCGCCCATTAAAGCGGTACGCGAGCTGGGTTCAGAACGTCGTGAGACAGTTCGGTCCCTATCTGTCGTGGGCGTAGGAAATTTGAGAGGAGCTGTCCTTAGTACGAGAGGACCGGGATGGACGTACCGCTGGTGTACCAGTTGTTCCGCCAGGAGCACCGCTGGGTAGCTATGTACGGACGGGATAAGCGCTGAAAGCATCTAAGCGTGAAGCCCCCTCAAGATGAGATTTCCCAGTATGTAAGACCCCTTGAAGACGACGAGGTAGATAGGCTGGGGGTGGAAGTGCAGCAATGCATGGAGCTGACCAGTACTAATCGGTCGAGGGCTTATCCAAATATGCAAGTTGTAAATCGCAGATTTCGTTTCGGATCTAGTTTTCAGAGAATAAACTCTGAAATGAAAATCGGTACATCACGGAAGGTGTGTATGATTTTCAGTTCCAACTTTGATTTCAAGAAGCTATGCTTCGACAAATCGCGTTTGGTGGCGATGGCGGAGGGGTTCCACACGTACCCATCCCGAACACGACCGTTAAGCCCTCTAGCGCCGATGGTACTTGGACCGCAGGGTCCTGGGAGAGTAGGACGCCGCCAAGCAAAGAACCGCTGCCGATGTAATTCGGTGGTGGTTTTTATTTGTTTAAAACGAAGTTCCTAATATATACCTTAACAGCCCGATCAATAGCCCGGGCTGTTTTTTTATTTTAATTTATCTGAGTATGTTAAATCTCTAATCTCTTTTAGGCTTCCTTTATAGCTAATTCAATTAAGCAGACTCTGTCTATTCATTCATATGTTTGCATGCATGCTCTAGGCTTAAAAGCGAGTTCTCCAGTGCATATTGGGTTTCTGAATCAATGATGACTCCTTGTTTATTCATCTTCAATGTAATATGAGGAATGGTTAGAGAGGCTTCATGTAAGACTTGGGCATTAATCATGTTTAACGTCAGCAATAGTGAAGCATGAGCTTTGTCACCGCCCATAGGGCTTGGAGAAGCAGTGATGGCAACAGTGGGCTTATTTAACCATTCTCCAGAAGATACAATCCAATCTAACGCGTTTTTTAAAACCCCAGGAACTCCGTTCCCATACTCCGGCGTGCAGATCAGAACTCCGTCCGAATGTTTCAATTGGGCTCTCAAATTCTGTACGGACTCAGGACCTTCTTCGACATCGAGGTCTGGGTTAAAATGTGGTAGATCATTTAATCCATCATATACATCGAACTTAAGATTAGGAGGAGCCAGCTTAATCATGGCATGCATTAGTAACGTATTAGAGGACTGATTGCGCAAACTTCCTGAAATCGCAAGAATATTTAATTTTTTCTTCAACTCAACATCATCTCTATTCTTTAGTAATGTAGGCGATTTGTTTATTTTCCTCCTGTTGGAATGGACTGTCTATAGAAAATGGCTTTAATTAAGGCATTCTTCATCTTAATCAGAAGATATCCACAATTCTTCATCAAAACTGCATGCGATCGTTTGTATTACTCTGGGTAATAGGATGAAGGGATCACTTAAAATAATCAACTGACGGATAAATCATAATAAATATTTTTTAAAAAAATTAGTACCAAGTACTAATACTTAGTGCTATAATGATAAAAAACAAGCGAGGTGACTACCGGTATGAATCAATCAATGTCAACCATTACCGCAATGGGTACGTATGTACCGGATCGAATATTAAGCAATGCTGATTTGGAGAAGCTGGTCGACACGAGCGATGAATGGATTGTACAGCGTACAGGAATGAGAGAACGACGCATAGCAGCGGATGATCAATTTGTATCTGATCTGGCCACCAAGGCTGTGGAAGATATGATACGTCGTTATAAGGTTAGCGTAGAAGATGTGGATATGATTTTGGTTGCTACCAGCACACCTGAATATTCATTTCCAAGCACAGCATCCAGAGTACAGGCAAATCTCAAGATTCCGCATACGGGAGTGCTTGATTTGAATGCAGCGTGTGCAGGGTTTACGTATGGATTGCAATTGGCTGACAGTATGGTAACCAGTGGCATGTATCATAAGGTGTTGGTTATTGGAGCAGAGACATTATCCAAAATTACCGATTATACAGACCGTACGACATGTGTACTGTTCGGCGACGGGGCTGGAGCGTTTTTGGTAGAAAGAGCTGCTGAGAAAGGTGATTTTATGGCAGCCATCTCAGGTACGAGTGGAGAAGGAGGTATCCATCTCTATAAGAGTGGTCTATCTTCGGAGATGAATGGTGTACCTTTGCAGGGTGAGGGATGTCTTGTCCAGAATGGCAGAGAGATCTATAAGTGGGCAGTACGTACGATTCCAGAACAATTGGATGGACTTATTGTCAAAGCAGAGATGAAACCGGAGCAGATCGATTGGTTTGTACCTCATAGTGCAAATCTAAGAATGATTGAAGCGGTTTGTGAACGTGGCCCTATTCCGTTGGAACGTACTTTAACAAGTGTGGAGTATCGGGGAAATACCTCCGCGGCTTCCATTCCGCTCGCTTTGCAGCTTGCAGTAGACGAAGGTAAATTAAAGAATGGGCATCAAGTTGCACTATTTGGTTTTGGAGGCGGCCTGACCTATGCTGGTCTGGTGCTGAGATGGAGCGTACCTGATACCAATTAAAAAACGGATGTAACTCTTTTCATGCTTGAATTGAAAGAACACATAAAAAGTACACCCTTTTCATGAACCATGAAGTGGGTGTACTTTTTTTAGCAAATCGCTAGAAGATAAATTTTTAACTCGATACCGACTAACTTAGCAATTGATACCACGCAATTCCTATGGAGCCGTATATTGATCCTGAATGCTTTTTGCTTTTACTATTCCAAACGTAGTTTATTTAACCTGATTAAAAGTTTATGGCGTAAGCTTAGGTGCTTGACGGTGATGAGTCCCTTGCTCGTAGCTGTAAGCCAACTTGATCAAGGTTCCTTCGTCAAAGGCGCGGCCCAGGAATTCCATACCTACTGGGAGACCTTCACTTGTAAATCCAGCTGGTACGGTAATTGCCGGGAATCCGGAGAATGGACTCAATCGGTTGTTACCACCAGAGTTTTGTCCTTCGCCAATAACACCTGCAGCTTGCGTAGATGTAGGATAGATGATGGCATCCAAGTTGTTATCCGCCATAACTTTGAGCAAGGACTCACGCGTGATTTGGGTACGTTTCAGTACAATGTCCTTATATTCGGCAGTCTCCAACGTTTCCCGTGCATCACGAGTCTTCATCGACTGTTCTTGTGACTTGTCGAATTGTCCAGAAGCAATAATCTCGGACAAGCTGTGATAAGGGGCTTCGTCACCAAGAGACTCCAGATAGTCATTCAATTGGAATTTGAACTCGTATCCACTCAAGCTTGGGTATTTGTTGATTTCAGCCAGTTTCGGAATGCTGATCGGGACTGCCGTAGCTCCCAGCGTTTTGAGTTCTTCTACAGCGTTGTTAATCACGTCAGCGACGGCTTTTTCCTCCATTTTCGTACTTGGGATGAGTTCGGTGGCCACACCGATCCGTGCACCCTTCAGCCCGTTTACATCCAAGAAATCTGTATAGCTGGAAGGGATTTTGCCTACGGCATAGGCTGTAGCAACATCGTTTTTGTCATAACCTGCTGTAGCTTCCAGCATGATTGCGGCATCACTTACGGTACGAGCCATAGGGCCACCGACATCCTGTGTCAATGCGAGAGGGATGATCCCTTCACGGCTGGACAGTCCGATCGTTGGGCGAATACCCACAAGGCTGTTGAAGCTGGATGGGATGCGGATCGATCCGCCCGTATCTGTACCCAAGCCTGCAGCTGCGAAGTTTGAGGCGATGGCGGCACCTGTACCACCACTTGACCCGCCTGGATAGTGATCCAGCGCATAAGGGTTCAATGTTTGTCCACCCAGTGAGCTGGAAGTGGTAATGCCGAATGCGAATTCATGCAGATTGGTTTTGCCCAAAATAATCGCACCGGCTGCTTTGAGCTTCTTCACTTGTTCAGCATCGTGAGCAGGTACAGAGTCTTTCAAACAGATACATCCTGCGGTGGTAGGCATGTCGTTTGTATCGAAGTTGTCCTTAACTAAAATCGGAATACCATGCAGAGGTCCACGGGGGCCTTGAGCTGCACGTTCCTCGTCCAACGTTTCAGCGATTTTGAGAGCATCCGGGTTCAAGGTTAGAACTGCGTTAATGCTCACACCCTGATCATCGTATTTTTCAATGCGATCCAGGTACTTCTGAACGAGTTCTTTCGATGTCAGTTTTCCTTGCGTCATGGCAGCCTGGAGATCCGTAATGGTGGCTTCCTCCAGAACAAATGGTTTTATGTAGTTATAAATGCGGTCTTTCAATATAGCGACATCATTTTGGGTAAGCACTGCATTCGGAAGGAAGAGGGCGTCAGTATAGCCTTTCATCAACCCCGCGGTGTTCAGCGCACCAACGGCACCGGCAAAGCTCGCCTGATCCGGGACATCCCTGAAGGATTCTGGAGTGGACTCGAGCTTCAGCCAGGTTTGCAAAGCTAAAGCAGCATCTTTACGTTGTACCGTTGTGCCGGAAAGCTTGTCCATGGAAAAAGGAACACCTGCAAGTGTAGCCGCTTCTTCCATGGCTTGAACAAATGCTGCTGCAGTGGCAGGCGCTTTACCAGCGGTTGCGGCTGCAACCGTAGTTTTGCTCGAAGGCGTTGCCGCTGCAGCTGACGCGGAGGGAATCGTTCCTCCCCATGTTGTGGCAACAACTGCTCCGGCCAGTAACAAGGCCCCACTTTTTTTCAATACAGATCCATGATGAGTCATGCATCCACGCTCCCTTCTTGTGTATCAATGATGTGTGTTAGCGAATCTGATATAGTTGCTTTTGTCACATTCTAAATAGATGTAAGGTATTCTTACAATACTCATATATATTCAAAAAAACGTATACATACTATATTATCGCTATTGGACCTACCATTTTCTCTTAATTCCATTCACAGAAGAAAATTGTCGAAGAATATTGTGTTAATTAAACTGACATGAAAGTCGTGGGATAGGCACCATGAGGAAAATCGTTCTTTATGAAGCCAAAGCAAACCCATACCATGAAATGATATAATGAAAAGATAGAGGCAGAAGAATTCTTTTAATCAAACAATAGAAGCAGTGAGGGTCATAGGTTTCATCAAAGAAAGGAAGATATGGAGTGAAAACATTAGTACTCGCAGAAAAACCATCTGTGGCACGCGAAATAGCCAGAGTCATGGGGGCGCGTGATAAACATAAAAGTTATATGGAAGGCCCGAAATATATCGTGACCTGGGCGCTTGGACATCTCGTTGGATTGGCTGAACCAGAGGACTATGACAAAAAGTATGCAACCTGGAATCTGGAGGATCTGCCGATTCTGCCCGATCGGACCAAGCTGAAGGTACTCAAAGAGACAAACCATCAATACAAAGCGGTACAGCAGCTGATGAAACGTCAGGATGTTGGTGAACTGGTCATTGCAACGGATGCGGCACGTGAGGGTGAATTGCTGGCTCGTTGGATTATGCAAATGGCCCAGTGGAAAAAGCCGTTCAAGCGGCTGTGGATATCATCCCAGACGGATAAGGCAATCAAGGATGGATTTGCATCGCTGAAGCCTGGCAGTCAGTTTGATCGTCTCTATGAATCGGCACGTTGTCGGGCAGAAGCAGATTGGATGATCGGTCTTAACGTGACGCGTGCATTGACAGTTCGATTTAATGCGCAATTGTCAGCAGGACGGGTACAGACCCCTACACTTGGCATGATTATGGACAGGGAAAATGAGATCAACGGTTTCCGCTCGCAGGAGTATGAGACGTTAACGGCCGATCTGGGAGGTTTCCAGGCAGTATGGCGGGCTGCCGGTGGTGATTCACGCATCTTCGATCCGCAAGAGACACAAGAATTGAAGAAACGGGTAGATGGTCGCAAGGGCAGCATTGCCCACGTGAAAAAAAGCGAAAAGATCGAGCCGCATCCGCTGGCCTATGACCTTACAGAATTACAAAGGGATGCCAACCGAAAATATGGTTTCTCTGCCAAACAGACATCGAATGTACTGCAGCGCCTTTACGAACAGCATAAGCTGGTAACCTACCCGCGTACGGACAGCCGTTACCTGACATCGGATATGACGGGAACGTTGAAGGAACGACTGGATAGTGTAGCGATTGGCCCCTATGCATCTCTGGCTCGTCCGTTGTTGCGTAAAAATCTGAATATCACCAAACGCATCGTGGATGACAGCAAAGTAACCGATCACCATGCGATCATCCCAACTGAACAGACGGTTCTTCTCAATCAGCTGAATCCAGAGGAACGTAAGTTATACGATCTGATCGTACGTCGTTTTATAAGCTTGTTCTATCCGGCCGCGAAGTACGATTCTGTTGCAATCACTGTTCAGGTGGGCAACGATTCCTTTTATGTGAAAGGCACAACGGTAAAAGAAAACGGCTGGCGTGAAGTATACGGCGGAGATTATAGCGATGAGGATGATGATCGTGCTGATGATGCATCAGACCATGAGCGTGCGCTTTTGCCAGACGTGCAGCAAGGTCAGTCCGTGACGGTTCAACGTTGTCATATCAAAAGCGGACGGACGATGCCGCCCAAACGATATACCGAGGCAGCTTTGCTGTCTCAAATGGAGAAGTATGGACTGGGTACTCCGGCTACACGAGCGGATATTATCGAGAAGCTGGTAAGTTCCGACACTATCGATCGTCAAGGAAACAGCATGCATCCAACAGGTAAAGGAAAGCAATTAATTGAACTGGCTGCTCCTCAGCTGCGTACACCGGATTTAACAGCTCGCTGGGAAGCTGAACTGGAACGCATTGCTCGTGGACAAGGGAAGCCAGGGCCTTTCCTGGAGAGCATTCGTTCAATGGCGAAAGAGCTTGTGTCTACGGTAAAAGGAAGCAAAGCGGAGTATAAGCCGCATAATGTATCGAATAGTCATTGCCCGGATTGTAATGCCCGCTTGCTGGAGAAGAAGGGAAAACGCGGCAAGTTCCTCGTGTGTCCTACAGAGGATTGTGGATATCGTCGCTCGACAGAGAAGCGATTATCCAACCGTCGCTGTGCGCAGTGTCACAAAAAGATGGAAATTAAAGAGGGTAAAGCAGGTTTATACGTGCAATGTCTGCCTTGCGGCATCACGGAAACGTTGGATAAAGACAAACAGCATGTGAACAAACGTGATCAGCAAAAGTTGGTTAAACAATATGCCAAACAGGAATCCCTTGGCTCCAATCTGGGAGATTTGCTGAAAGCCGCCATGGAGAAAAAAGGGGAATAGTCGGACCTTTATACAAAGTGAAGAAACTCAGCGCTATATCGGGCAAGTCCGAAGGATCGTGAACTGCCTATTCAGGAACGATGAGCCGTATAAGAATCTCCCTTTTCAGGCAACGTAAGCCTAGGAGGTGATTCGCAGATGCCGCATAACAAACCAGAGAAGATTCACAATCAGCAAAACAATGATAGCATCCGGGAAGAGCATACCGCCGTACGCCCGGAGAAAGCAGCCAAAAGAGCACCTAACTTGAACGGTATTCCGAAGCAGGAGTCCTAGGTTCAGTAAGTGTAATTCTTTCCTTCTGAAATGATTCGCGGTCCCTGCCCATGCGTTGAACATGTCTCTTGGGAGGTCTATAATGGAGATATAGGGAGATGTCCCGGGATAGGGGGACCGCTGGAATTATATGCAAACCGGATTGATACTGTGGTTTTTATTTATTAATGTCGTAGGTTATCTGGTCATGTCGGATGACAAGAAACGTGCGCAGCGCCGTCGAGATCGCACCCCAGAACGCACACTATTTTTACTGGCCTTTATTGGTGGGGCATTGGGAGTATGGATTGCCATGTATCGTAAACGTCACAAGACCAAACATCCAAGCTTCACAATCGGCATTCCGTTGTTGTTATTCCTGAATGCGGTAATCTATGGTTATTTCCTGCAATAAGGCGGCGGAATGAATAAATGTGATCTGCTGTTTCCTTGTGAATGGGCTGTTGTTATTATGTAAAATGTTTCGTATGAATGGTTCGTTGTAGCCCTGATACGTTTAAGGAGTTACATGGTTCTTGTATTTTATGTCAGACCGAAGCTTGATTCGAATGCTCTACATATAAAGGAAGGGACGGGATTTACATGTTATTCTCCAAAATTCTGGTTGCTTATGATGGTTCGAAAGCTTCAAACAAAGCACTTGATCGTGCGATCGAGCTAGCCAAAGTTTCTCCGGGTGCTGTTCTGGATGTTATTCATGCGTTTGATTTTCCACGTGTATTCATTGGGGAAGGATTGGCACCGTTGCCCCCTTCTTTGAATAATGATTACTATAATCTCGCAGTGCAAACGACGGATGAGGCAAAAGAACGGGTTCAGGCTGCTGGCGTCACAGCAAACGTGGATCTGATTCAGGGTGCTGCTGCCGAGGTCCTTCTGGATTACGCAAAAGAGAACGGAACGGACATCATTATCATTGGTAGCCGTGGCCTTGGTGGAATCCGGGAATTTGTCTTGGGCAGCGTCAGTCACAATGTGGTGCAGCATGCTCAGGTTCCGGTACTTATCGTGAAATAATTATAGAATGTGTGTGTACACATGAAAGAGAAAAGCCGGCTGTCTTCGATAGGTTGAAGAGGGGCCGGCTTTCTTTTTTGGAATAAAAGGGATGAAGTATCTCGGAATGATCGGTTATTTCCGAACATTACTTTTGTCAATATGTTAAATGTTCGTCTTTAAGTTGACATTAGGTGTAGGGGATTGTTAGAATGTTAGATGTGTCGATCAGTTATATATGAGGTCGAGTAGGTTCGAAAGATGTGGAATCATCGTTGGTTTTGAATGAATTTGTTGAAATAGATATTTGCTCGTATAACGCCGGGAATAGGGCCCGGAAGTATCTACCCGGGAACCGTAAATTTCCGGACTACGAGGAGATACGGCTGAGAGACGCATGAAATCAGATGCGGACAGCAAGCCTGCCTTTGGCATGCCCAAATGCGGGATACGTATTTCTTGGAGTCCGGTGTCCGGAGAAAATGTGATGTTTTCGCGGGTAGCGGATTTTTTCATTTCACAATTAAACGAGAAACAACAGAACAACAGAATTAAACCAAAACGCTCAGACGGGAGTTGGATGTATTCATGTCAGTACAGGTGGCTGTGATTATGGGCAGCAAGTCGGATTGGGAAACGATGAAGTATGCTTGTGAGGTGCTGGACGAGCTGGAGATTGGCTATGAAAAAAAGGTCGTATCTGCGCATCGCACACCAGATTTGATGTTTGAATATGCGGAGCAGGCGATTGGCCGTGGATTCAAGGTTATCATTGCAGGTGCGGGCGGGGCAGCACATCTGCCCGGTATGGTCGCTTCTAAAACGATGCTTCCGGTCATTGGAGTTCCCGTGCAATCCAAGGCGCTAAATGGTCTCGATTCTTTACTGTCCATTGTCCAGATGCCTGGTGGCATTCCCGTCGCAACGGTAGCGATTGGCAAGGCTGGTGCAACGAATGCGGGATTGCTTGCGGCTCAGATCATCGGTGCTTTTGACCAGGATGTCCAACGTCGCAGCGAAGCCCGCAGAGAGCGAATCAAACAAGAAGTGCTCGAAAGCAGTGACGAAATATGACGAATACCAAAATTCAACCCGGATCAGCAGGCCAAGCAGAACGTGTCTTGCTCCCAGGAAAAACAACCATCGGTGTTCTCGGAGGCGGGCAGCTTGGACGGATGCTGACACTTGCCGGAACAGCGATGGGTTATCGGTTCGTTACACTTGATCCGGCAGCAGATGCTCCTTGTGGGCAAATTGCCCATCAGATTAAAGCGGGATACGATGATGAAAAGGCTGCTCTCGAACTGGCTCGGCAGTGTGATGTAATCACCTATGAGTTCGAGAATGTAGATGCAGATGTTGCTTCTCTCCTAGAACGGGAATCCTATGTACCGCAAGGAAGTGCGTTATTATACACAACCCAGCATCGTTTGCGTGAAAAACGAGCCATTGAGGCGGCTGGTGTACGCGTAGCCCCTTACCGGGAAATTACAAGCTTGGACACAATGAAGGCAGCGGTGAGTGAACTGGGTGTTCCGTGTGTACTGAAGACGGTGACCGGCGGATACGACGGTAAGGGTCAACGGGTTATTCGCGAAACCAATCAGGCGGTAGCTGCTTATGAAGAACTCGCGGCTACCGGTGCGGAACTGGTGTTGGAGCAATTTATCAAGTTTGACTGCGAGATTTCAGTCGTTGTTGCACGCAGCACGAATGGAGAAATTAAGACGTTCCCGCCTGCGGAGAACATTCATGTGAACAACATTTTGCATGCTTCGATTGTACCCGCAAGAGTGGCGACTGAAATACAGATTGAGGCACAGAAGTTGGCGGCGGCAGTGGCTCAGTCCATACAAGCCGTTGGATTGCTCGCAGTGGAGTTGTTTGTTGCGGCAGATGGAAGATTGTATGTGAATGAGCTGGCCCCTAGGCCGCATAATTCCGGCCACTATACGATGGAGGCCTGTGCCACATCACAATTTGAACAGCATATTCGTGCGATTTGCGGATTGCCGCTTGGAGATACTTCATTATTGAGCCCGGTTGTTATGGTCAATGTGCTTGGAGAACATCTGGAAGGTATTATTGCCAGAACGGGTCAGCCTGACGCAGAAGCGTTGGAACTCGGTGTGATTCCTAAGCTTCATATATATGGTAAAACCGAAGCGAAGACAGGACGGAAAATGGGGCATGTCAATCTGCTCTGTCAGGATGTCGAAGAAGGATTACAATGGATTGAACAAACTAATCTTTGGAGGAATACAAATTTATGATCGAACGTTATAGCAGACCCGAAATGAGAGCCATCTGGACGGAGGAGAACAAATTCAAGTCATGGCTGGAAGTTGAGATTTGTGCATGCGAAGCTTGGGCAGAGCTTGGCGTCATTCCTAAGGAAGAAGCAGCATTGCTTCGTCAAAATGCTTCTTTTGACATCGACCGCATTTACGAGATTGAACAGGAGACACGTCATGACGTTATTGCTTTCACACGTACGGTATCTGAAAGTCTGGGTGCTGAGCGGAAATGGGTGCACTACGGACTGACTTCCACGGATGTCGTTGATACGGCTCTTGGATATGTGCTTCGTCAGGCAAACGAAATTTTGGAACGTGACATCGTGAACTTTATCGAAATTTTACGTGAAAAAGCGCTGACTTATCAGCACACGCCAATGATGGGACGTACACATGGCGTACATGCGGAGCCAACGACGTTTGGTCTGAAAATGGCACTGTGGCATGAAGAAATGAAACGGAATTTGGAGCGTTTCCGCCACGCGGCAGACAATGTACAATACGGTAAAATCTCTGGAGCAGTCGGCACATACGCAAACATCGATCCATTTGTTGAAGAGTTTGTCTGCGAGAAGCTGGGCACGAAGCCTGCACCAATCTCGACCCAAACGCTGCAACGTGACCGTCATGCAGAATACATGGCTACATTGGCATTGATTGCAACATCTCTGGACAAGTTCGCTACAGAAGTACGTGCGCTGCAAAAGAGTGAATTCCGTGAAGTGGAAGAAGCATTCGCGAAAGGTCAAAAAGGATCTTCGGCAATGCCGCACAAACGTAACCCCATCGGCAGTGAAAATATCTCCGGTCTGTCCCGCGTTATTCGCGGACATATGGTATCGGCCTACGAGAACGTAACCCTGTGGCACGAGCGTGATATCTCTCACTCTTCCGTAGAGCGTATCATTTTGCCGGATGCAACGATGTTGCTCAACTACATGCTGAACCGTTTTGGTAACATCGTGAAGAACCTGACGGTATTCCCTGAAAATATGAAACGCAATATGGAGCGCACTTTCGGCGTACCATTCTCCGGCCGTGTTATGACGAAGCTGATCGATAAAGGTTTCAGCCGCGAGCAGGCATACGATACCGTTCAACCACGTGCGATGCAAGCATGGGAAGAACAACGCCAGTTCCAGGATATCGTGAAATCCACACCGGAAATCACGGAAGTGTTGAGCGAAGAAGAAATCGCAGATGCGTTCAACCCATCATGGCACCTGAAGCACGTAGACACCATCTTCAAAAAGCTTGGTTTGAACGACTAATATAATACTCTAATAAGGCTAGAGAACAGAATGATGGGTCAGCACTTGAGCGCAGATGATAGAAATAAGCTGAAGAAGCGAAGCTAAAAGCTTTCTGAAAGAAAGCTACTTCGGAAGCATACGCTTCGCCTTTATCCCCGGATTTTCACTTTGAAAAAGTGGAATCAAAAAATCTGGGGGTAACAGCGATCGGAAGATTGTTCTGTCATCGGAGTGGAGTCCGCACCATCAGGATTCTGTTCTTAGCCTTACATCTCCTGAAAGAAGGTGAGCCTCCATGGCGCTGTCCACTGCGGCAGATCTCGTTAAAGCTCCTCTGTTATATAAGGGGAAAGTACGTGAGTTGTACGATCTGGGTGAGTATTTTCTCATCGTGGTTACGGACCGGATTTCGGCATTTGACTATGTGCTGGACCCAGCCGTTCCCGAGAAAGGAAATGTGCTTAATAAACTGAGCAGCTTCTGGTTTGAACTGACGAGCGACATGATGGATAACCACGTGGTGCATACGGATGTAAACCAGTTGGGTGATATCATTACTGACCCTGACCTGCTCAAAGATCGCATCATGGTGACCCGCAAAGCCGAGCGCATTGATATTGAATGTGTGGTTCGTGGATACATTACCGGAGGCGGATGGAGACAATATGAGAAAAGCGGAGAGGTCAACGGCATCAAGCTGCCGGATGGACTTCGCAAAAACGCCAAGCTCGACGTTCCCATCTTCACTCCGGCGGCCAAAAACGATGTCGGTCACGACGAAGACATCTCGATGGATCGAATGAAAGAGCTTGTCGGAGATGCTCTGGCGATTGAGCTTCAGGAAAAAAGCCTGCGTCTCTACGAATTCGCTCGCGACTATTGCGATCAGCGAGGCATCATCCTGGCAGACTGCAAGTTCGAGTTCGGCATGGTTGATGGCAAAGTCATTCTGATTGATGAAATCTTCACTCCGGACGCTTCCCGCTTCTGGGCCAAAGAGAATTATGAACTCGACATCGAAATCGACAGCATGGATAAAGAGCCGGTGCGCACCTATCTGTTAGGCAGCGATTGGGACAAGAACAGTAAACCTGACCCGCTGCCACAAGAGGTTGTGGAGGCAACAACCGCCAGATACATCGATATTTATAAACGTTTAACGAAATAATAAATGGTAACGTTTGAGCGGGCTACGGGAAAGTTTGAGTAAGGGACGTTTGAGGTAAGCTACGGGAAAGTTTGGCTTTCGATCGCTGTTGCCCCCGGAATGTTTGGATTGGAATCCTTTTTTCAAAAGGAAACATTCCGGTTGCAAAGGCGACCGCTTTCGCTTCTCCAGCTCAAATCTTTCGCTCCGCCAGTCCCAAACTGGGGGATAGGGCAATTTAAGCCAAGACTTCTGTTAAACAGGAAATCTACTAAATATAAAAACAGTAAGGTTACTCATGTAAAGTAAAGAGCATTCACCGTTTCGCGTAATGGTCAGGTTAGACCATTACCCACCGTGCAACGTAAAAGGTTTAGGCCTTTAAAAAAGCGTCGCATGGACAAGCGGAGGGGCGGAATTGTTCTTGAAGGAGCGATAGCGTTCGCCTTTGTCCCCGGGTTTTGACCGCAGAGCGGGCCTAAACAATCCAAAAAACCTGGGGACAACAGCGACCGGAAGAACAATCCGCCCCGGAGCAAGCTCCCACCCCACCTTTTTAACAGCATAAAGCATTTATCCCGTTCATTACTGAGGAGGAACATAAGGATCATGATTAAAGCAACCGTCTATGTCACTATTAAGCAAAGCGTTCTCGACCCGCAAGGAGTAGCTGTTCAAGGTGCCCTGCACTCGATGGGATTCAATGAAGTGGAAAGTGTACGGATTGGTAAAGTCATGGAACTGACTCTGGATACAACAGACCGTGCGGAAGCGGAGAAACGATTGACAGTAATGTGTGAGAAGCTGCTGGCTAACACCGTTGTTGAAGATTACCGCTACGAATTGGAGGGTTAATCCCATGAAATTTGCAGTTCTTGTGTTTCCTGGCTCCAACTGCGACATCGACTGTTACAAGGCAGTAGAAGATGCTATTGGACAAGAGGTTGATTACGTATGGCACACGGCTACAGATCTATCGGCTTATGATTGTATCCTTGTTCCGGGTGGTTTCTCGTATGGTGACTATCTGCGCTGCGGAGCGATTTCCCGTTTTGCACCCGTAATGAACGAGGTGGCGAAAGCTGCTGAACAAGGTAAATATATACTCGGCATTTGCAACGGATTCCAGATCTTGACCGAAGCAGGATTACTTCCGGGCGCACTGATCCGCAACATGTCGCTGAAATTCCGTTGTCACGATACGGTATTGAAAGTAACGAATGCAGATACACCATTTACGCGTGACTATGCACCAGGGGAAGAGATTGTTATTCCGATTGCCCACGGTGAAGGAAACTATTATTGCGACGAAGAGACGCTCGCGAGTTTGCAGGCAAACAACCAGATCGTCTTTACGTATGGCAGCAACCCAAATGGTTCCCTGGGTGATATCGCGGGAATCTGTAATGAGGGTGGAAACGTGGTAGGCATGATGCCGCATCCAGAGCGTGCAGTGGATTCACTGCTGGGTTCGGAAGACGGCAAACGTATGTTTACATCTATTTTGAAAGCATGGAGGGATCGGCATGACGCAGCAGCTATCCGCTAAGGAACCAACAGCAGAACAGGTCGCAGAACATAAACTTTACGCACAAATGGGCGTGTCTGACAGCGAGTATGAGCTGATCTGTGAGTTCATGGGACGCAAGCCGAACTACACGGAGATTGGTGTATTTAGTGTTATGTGGTCCGAGCACTGTGCATACAAAAACTCCAAGCCGTTATTGCGCAGATTCCCTACAAGTGGACCACGTGTCCTGATGGGCCCGGGTGAAGGTGCCGGGATCGTGGATATCGGTGACAATCAGGCTGTTGTATTCAAAATTGAAAGCCATAACCATCCTTCCGCGGTTGAGCCTTACCAAGGTGCGGCAACAGGTGTGGGCGGCATTATCCGTGATATTTTCTCCATGGGTGCAAGACCGGTGGCATTGCTGAATTCCTTGCGTTTTGGCAAGCTGGAAAGTGACCGTGTGAAGTATTTGTTTGAACATGTTGTATCCGGTATTGCCGGATATGGTAACTGTATCGGGATTCCAACGGTAGCCGGTGAAGTGATGTTCGACGAAAGTTATGAAGGCAATCCACTCGTAAATGCCATGTGTGTAGGCTTGATCGATCATGACAAAATCCAGCGCGGTGTAGCCAAGGGCGTAGGAAACCCGGTGTACTATGTTGGTCCTCCAACGGGCCGCGATGGCATTCACGGCGCAACGTTTGCATCGGTAGAACTGACAGAAGAATCCGAATCCAAGAAGACCGCGGTCCAAGTCGGCGACCCGTTCATGGAGAAACTCGTGATGGAGTCCTGCCTGGAACTGATCGACACAGGAATCGTGCTGGGTATTCAGGATATGGGTGCTGCGGGTCTTACATGTTCCAGTGCGGAGATGGCAAGTAAAGCAGGCAATGGTCTGGAATTGTATCTGGATCAGGTGCCACAGCGTGAAGAAGGCATGACACCTTATGAGATGATGCTTTCCGAGTCTCAGGAACGGATGTTGTTCGTTGTAGAGCCGAAGGATGAGGCACAAGCGATGGAGATTTTTGAACGTTGGGGCGTTATCTGCGCAAAAGTCGGAAAAGTAACGGATGATGGGCGCCTGAAATTGATCCACCATGGCGAAGTGGTTGGAGACATGCCGGTAACAGCACTGGTTGACGAGTGCCCGGTGTATGACAAACCATCTTCTGTACCGGCTTACTACGAGCAAAGTGCCTCTATCGACACCCTTCGTTACGATGAAGTGTCGGATCTCGGCGGTGCGTTGAAACAGGTATTGGCTTCGCCAACGGTAGCAAGTAAAAAGTGGGTTTACGATCAATATGATTACATGGTGCGTACAAGTACAGCGGTTCGCCCAGGTTCGGATGCAGCAGTTGTGACCATTCGTGGAACACGTAAAGGTTTGGCGATGACAACAGACTGTAACGGACGTTATGTATATCTGGATCCGGAGGTAGGCGGACGAATTGCGGTCAGCGAAGCTGCCCGTAACATTGTATGTTCCGGTGCAGAGCCACTCGCGATTACGGACAACCTGAACTTTGGTAACCCGGAGAAGCCGGATATTTTCTGGCAGATGGAAAAAGCGGTAGACGGTATGGCAGAAGCTTGTCGCGTGCTGGATACGCCAGTTATCGGTGGTAACGTGAGTCTGTACAACGAAAACGCCAAAGGCTCGATCTACCCAACGCCAGTTGTCGGTATGGTTGGTCTGGTGCATGATACAGATCACATCACTACACAAGGATTCAAAGCCGAAGGAGACGTTATCATCCTGCTCGGTGAAACGAAAGCTGAACTGGGTGGCAGTGAGCTGCAATATGCCGTTCATGGCAAAACGGAAGGCCGTCCACCGCAGCTCGACCTCAACACGGAAAAAGCATTGCTCAGCACTGTGCTGGAGGCTATTCAATCCGGTCTCGTTCGCTCTGCGCATGACTTGTCTGAAGGCGGTCTGGCTGTAGCATTGGCCGAATCCTGCATCAGCGGCAATGTGGGTGCACAGGTCAATGTAGAAACAGCTTTGCGTGCAGACCATGCGCTGTTTAGTGAGAGCCAATCCCGCATTCTGCTGTCTGCTTCGCCAGAGCAAGCAGGCAAACTTGAAGCATTTGTACGTGAACGCGGTGTGCCAGTAGCTGTCATTGGACGTGTGGAAGGAAGCGACTTGACGATTGAATTGAACGGAACATCAGCCGTGAACGAACCTGTAGGAGGTTTGGCTCAGGTCTGGGAGGATGCGATTCCATGTCTCATGAACTGACGACAGGACCAATGTGGACAGGTGATTATTATAACGAAGGGTCCGGCAAGGAAGGACTCGACAAATTAAAGGAAGAGTGTGGCGTGTTCGGGGTGTTCAAGCACCCTGACGCTGCGTCGCTTTCCTATTACGGCCTGCATGCCCTGCAACACCGGGGTGAAGAAAGTGCGGGAATGTGTGTAAGTGACGGCAATGAGTTTCACTACCACCGTGGTATGGGTCTGGTGAAGGAAGTATTCACCAAAGATCTGATGCAGACGTTGACCGGAGATATTTCCATCGGGCACGTTCGTTATTCAACCAGTGGTGACAGTAAGCTAACGAATGCACAACCATTGGTATTCAAATATCGTGATGGTGATCTGGCTGTAGCAACCAACGGCAATATCGTCAATGCGCCAACAATCCGGCGTGAGCTGGAGCAGAGTGGTTCCATTTTCCAGACAACGAGCGATACAGAGGTTATTGCGCATCTGATTGCTCGTTCATCCAAGGGGCTTGTGGAAGCTGCCAAAGAGGCGTTCCAGCGTATTGTGGGTGGTTATGCCTTTCTGATCATGACTAACGACAAGTTGCTGGTCGCTTCTGATCCCCATGGTCTGCGTCCGCTCACCATGGGTAAATTGGGAGATGCGTATCTGTTTGCATCTGAAACATGTGCACTCGAGACGATTGGTGCAGAGTTGATTCGTGACATTGAACCGGGTGAACTGCTGGTGCTGGATGCGGATGGTCTTCACGAAGACCGCTTCGATCATCACAAACACCGTAAGGCACTGTGCGCGATGGAGTATATCTACTTTGCCCGTCCGGACAGTGACATGAACGGTACGAACCAGCATGCTGCGCGTAAACGGATGGGCAGCCGGATGGCGATTGAGTCCTTTGTGGATGCCGATCTGGTAACAGGTGTGCCAGACTCCAGTATTTCTGCGGCAATCGGCTACGCCGAACAAACGGGAATTCCGTATGAGATGGGTATGATCAAGAACAAATACACCGGACGTACGTTTATCCAGCCAAGTCAGGAACTGCGGGAACAAGGCGTGAAGATGAAGCTGAGCGCTGTACGTCGTGTGGTGGAAGGCAAACGCGTGGTCATGATTGACGATTCCATCGTACGGGGAACAACTTCCCGCCGAATTGTGAATATGCTGCGTGATGCAGGAGCGATAGAGGTACATGTGCGGATTACCTCACCACCGTTTAAAAACCCGTGCTTCTACGGCATTGATACGCCCGACAGCCGCGAACTGATTGCATCATCGCTGTCGGTGGAAGAGATCTGCCGTGAGATCAATGCGGACTCCCTGTCGTTCCTCAGCCCCGATGGGCTGATTGCATCGATTCAGGGAGATAATCAGGATGACTACAAAGGCGGGCTATGCCTCGCATGCTTTGATAATGATTACCCAACCCGTCTCGACTTCGGCGGAGAAGAAAAATTCGGCTGCAGCTGTTAAACCATGCGTATGAGAAAAAGATATAGCGAAGGCGACATGTTCATTATTCCTATGAAGGATGGCCGCTTTGCGGCCTGTCAGATCATTTGCGCCTTGAAGGGCCGATTCAAAAAAGCATTTTCATTCGGAGTTATTCGTATTGTTTCTGACGAAACCGTAAGTGTGGAGGATGGCGATTTTCTTCACTATTCCTATGGAAAACGTGAGAGTAACGTGATTTTTGCTTCTCCTGCGTATCTTCGAGATGGAACGTGGAAGATCGTGGGGAACATTCCTTTGACTCTCGAAAAGGAAGAGTTAAGAGTGTTTCAATGCGCCGGACATTTATACTGCGGTGATGAGTACATTCGTAACCTCCAGATTGACGAGTACAGCCAGTTTAATACGCTCGGTGTAGCTGGGTTTGAATTGGTGCAGATTCATCTTTCGGAGATGAAGCAATGACAGATAGAGTTGGTATGGCATGTATAGAATCAGAAGGGTGTGATGGTGGTGTCCGAAGCATACAAAAATGCCGGCGTTGATATCGCGGCAGGCAACGAAGCGGTTGAACGGATGAAAAAACACGTGAAGCGTACCTTCCGTCCGGAAGTGATGACAGATCTGGGAGGCTTTGGCGCCCTGTTCGGTTTGAACAAAGATAAATATGATGAGCCGGTGCTTGTATCCGGTACAGACGGTGTAGGAACCAAGCTGAAAATCGCATTTGCCATGGACCGTCATGATACTATCGGAATCGACGCGGTAGCCATGTGTGTGAACGACATTGTGGTACAGGGTGCAGAGCCGTTGTTCTTCCTCGACTATCTGGCGTGTGACAAGGTCATCCCGGAGAAAATTGAAGCCATTGTTGCGGGAATTGCGGAAGGTTGTCATCAGTCCGGCTGTGCTCTGATCGGTGGCGAAACGGCTGAAATGCCAGGCATGTACAGTGAGGGTGAATACGATATTGCCGGATTTACCGTAGGTATCGTGGACAAAGCGAAAATCATTAACGGTACAACCATCGCTCCTGGCGACACGGTAATCGGACTTGCATCCAGCGGAGTGCACAGCAACGGATTCTCCCTGGTACGCAAACTTTTGCTGGAACAAGCCGGATTGGACTTGCAGGATGAAGTCGCTGAACTGGGCGGTAAGCTGGGTGACGCACTGCTGGAACCAACGAAAATCTATGTAAAACCACTCCTGTCCCTGCTTGAAAAAGTAAACGTAAAAGGCATGGCCCATATTACAGGCGGCGGCTTCATCGAGAACATCCCGCGGATGCTGCCAAGCAGCGTGAATGTAGATATTGACTACGGCTCTTGGACGATTCTGCCAATCTTCAACCTGTTGCAAGAAAAAGGCGCTGTTTCGAACCGCGACATGTTCACCACATTCAACATGGGGATCGGAATTGTGCTGGTCGTAAACGAAGCAGATGCAGGTGAAGCATTGGAACAATTGAAAGCATCCGGTGAAGAAGCGTACATCATTGGACGTGTGACCGAAGGAGATGCGCGAGTAACCTTCACGGGAGCGGATGTTTAATGGCGAACTACCGTATTGCTGTGTTTGCCTCTGGTGAAGGTTCGAACTTTCAGGCATTGGTGGATGCAGCACGGAACGGAGGGCTGGGTGCATCCATAGATCTGCTGGTCTGTGACAAACCCGCTGCACGTGTGGTGCAGCGGGCACAGGATGCAGGTGTGGAATGCCATCTGTTTACTCCCAAAAATTATGATTCCCGCGAAGCCTACGAGGCTGAAATCGTGGAAGTGCTTGAATCCAAAAACATTGACCTGGTTGTTCTCGCCGGATACATGAGATTGTTGACTTCGGTAGTCGTGGATCGCTATGCAGGAAGATTGATTAACATTCATCCGTCCCTGTTGCCAGCGTTTGCAGGCAAAGATGCCATAGGGCAGGCACTGGAATATGGCGTTAAAATCACCGGGGTTACCGTTCACTTTGTGGATGGGGGCATGGATACAGGTCCGATTATTGCCCAGCATCCTGTTCCGATATTGCCAGAAGATACGGCTGAATCCGTTAGTTGCTCCATCCATGCGGCCGAACAGAAGCTGTACCCTGAGGTTGTGTCCTGGTTCGCTCAAGGTCTGGTTCAGTTAGACGGACGTCACGTCACTGTTAACAAACAGGTTTGATATAAGTTGGAATTTTTTTACACATTAACGGAGAGGGCAGAAAAAAACTGAAAAAGCGAAGCTAAAAGCTTTCTGAAAGAAAGCTGCATCGGAAGCATATGCATCGCCTTTATCACCGGATTTTCCCTTTAAGAAAAGGGGATCGAAAAATCTGGGGATAACAGCGATTGGAAGGTTGTTCTGTCATCGGAGTGTCCGGTGTAAAAATCTCGGTTCCACTTATATAACAGAAGTCGAAAATTGGTACGCATTTTGTGATATTTCTCGGGAAATAAATCGGCTCTCGTTTCGGCATGAAACGCGGGGCTATGGGACATTAAAGGAGGAGCATATTGTGAGTATCAAAAGAGCGCTGGTCAGCGTATGGGATAAAACGGGCATCGTGGATTTTTGCCGCGAGCTGTCGCAAATGGGTGTAGAGATTATTTCGACAGGAGGGACAAGCAGCCTGTTGTCGAAGGAAGGCGTACCTGTTATCGGGATTTCGGATGTGACAGGATTCCCCGAAATTATGGACGGACGTGTCAAAACATTGCATCCGGCAGTTCATGGTGGTCTGTTGGCTGTTCGTGACAGCGAAGAGCATAAGCGCCAGATGGAAGAAAACGGACTGGATTATATCGACCTCGTAGTCGTAAATCTGTATCCGTTCCAAGATACCATCGCCAAACCGGACGTAACGTACGAAGACGCAATTGAGAACATCGATATCGGTGGTCCAACCATGCTTCGTTCTGCTGCCAAAAACCATGCGTTTGTCAGTGTCGTGGTTGATACTGCCGACTATGGTACGGTGCTTGAAGAAGTTCGCAGCAGTGGAGATACCACACTCGAAACACGCAAACGGCTTGCGGCAAAAGTGTTCCGCCATACAGCGGCTTACGATGCTGTTATTTCCGACTATCTCTCTAACCTGAACGGTGACCCGCTGCCAGAGCGTCTGACGGTGACTTATGAAAAACTCCAGGATTTGCGCTATGGCGAAAATCCACATCAACAGGCGGCATTCTATCGCAAGCCGCTTGCAGCCCAGGATACGTTGACAACAGCCGAGCAATTGCACGGCAAAGAATTGTCCTACAATAACATCAACGATGCGAACGCAGCATTGCAGATTGTGAAGGAATTTGAAGAACCGGCTGTTGTGGCGGTTAAACATATGAATCCTTGCGGCGTAGGTATTGGCGAAAGCATCTACGAAGCTTATGGCAAAGCCTATGCGGCAGATCCAACCTCCATCTTTGGCGGAATCGTGGCAGCCAACCGCATTATCGACAGCGATACAGCGGCTAAATTGAGTGAGATTTTCCTGGAAATCGTCCTGGCTCCTGATTTTACACAAGAGGCCCTCGACATCCTGACCAAAAAGAAAAACATTCGTTTGCTCAAAACGGGTGAACTGAACGCTGCCCGCAATCGGGAGAGTAAGTTCGTAGTAACCTCCATCGATGGTGGCATGATTGTGCAACAAAGCGATGTTCATTCCATTGAAGCGAGTGAGCTCCAGGTAGTTACAGATCGTGCGCCATCCGAAGAAGAACTGAAACAGCTGTTGTTCGGATGGAAAGTGGTAAAGCACGTGAAATCTAATGCGATCGTTCTGGCAGCAAACGACATGACAGTGGGTGTCGGCGCAGGGCAAATGAATCGTGTCGGCGCAGCCAAAATTGCAATTGAACAAGCAGGCGATCTGGCTAAAGGTGCCATTCTGGCATCCGATGCATTCTTCCCAATGGGCGATACACTGGAACTTGCAGCGAAAGCTGGAGTTACGGCTGTGATTCAACCAGGTGGTTCAATCAAAGATGAAGAGTCCATCAAAGTAGCGAATGAATACGGCATTGCCATGGTCTTCACTGGCGTACGTCACTTCAAACACTAAACGACAACGAATCCAATACGGCAGTTTCGTTAGATTTAGAAAAGCGTAAAAGAAGGGGGGGCCCGTCATGCTCATGACCAATGGGACGCCCCTTTTTTTAGTCTTTTGGGCGAGCAGATGCACTGAAAAAATCCTGAAATTCATGGAGGGGGAAGAGCGCTAATGGATATTCTGGTAGTGGGCGGCGGTGGCCGCGAACATGCAATCATATGGGCACTGGCGAAAAGCCCGAAGGCAGGCAAGATTCATTGTGCACCGGGAAATGCGGGCATAGCACAGCTCGCCGAGTGTCATCCAATTGCTGTCAGTGAATTCGATAAACTGACGGCACTTGCTGTGGAGCTTAACGTGGGATTGGTTGTTATTGGGCCAGACGATCCACTCGCAGACGGCATTGTGGATGCTTTTGACAAGACAGGCATTCCGGTATTTGGACCACGCCGTAATGCAGCAGAGATTGAAGGCAGCAAAACGTTCATGAAAGACCTGCTGCACAAATACAATATTCCGACCGCAGCCTACGAGAAATTCGACAATTACGAGCAAGCGCAGGCTTATCTGAATGAGCAGGACATCCCTGTGGTGATCAAGGCTGATGGACTGGCAGCTGGAAAAGGTGTTACCGTAGCCTATTCCCGTGATGAGGCAGATCAGGCACTCCGTAGCATTATGGTCGACAAAGTATTTGGGGAAGCCGGAGCCAAAGTTATCATCGAAGAATTTCTGGCAGGTCAGGAAATGTCGATTTTGGCTTTTGTTGATGGGGAGACCGTTCGTCCGATGGCGGCTGCACAAGATCACAAACCGGTATTCGACAATGATCAGGGGCCAAATACGGGTGGAATGGGTACATACTCACCATTGCCGCATATCCCATCCTCCATTATTGAAGAAGCGGTAGAGACGATTATCAAACCAACTGCGAAAGCGATGGTATCCGAGGGGCGTCCGTTCCAGGGTGTATTGTTTGCCGGGCTGATGATTTCACCAGATGGCAAACCCAAAACGATTGAATTCAACGCCCGTTTCGGTGATCCCGAGACGCAGGTTGTGCTGCCACGTCTGAAGAGTGATCTGCTCGACATTTTCTGGGCAACCGTGCACGGGAAATTGGCCGATATTGAGATTGAATGGAGCGATGAAGCGGCTGTATGTGTGGTGCTCGCTTCTGGGGGGTATCCTGGTCCTTATGCAAAAGGTGTAGTTATTGAAGGACTGGATCAAGTCGATGAAGCAGTAGTATTCCACGCTGGAACGGCACGCAATGAATCTGGAGATTGGGTCACCAATGGTGGACGAATTCTAGGTGTTGTGGGTCTTGGTTCTGATATTGCCGAAGCCAGAAACAAAGCCTATGCTCAAGCGGAACGTATCCATTTTGACGGAAAGCATCAGCGATCTGACATCGCTGCCAAAGCGTTGGTATAATCCATTCTAAATTGAATATTGTGAAACTTAAGGGCCCGTAAAGATGTACACCAAAAAGGTGTATGCATCCTGCGGGTCCTTTTCAACGTATACATGATTATGGTGTCATTGCTGGATTTGTCATAGTCCGGATACGGCAAAGAAGAATGGCAGTTACTAAGGGCACGTAGCAAGTTTAATTGAATAAATGTAAAGGATACCATTCCTATAAACGGGTCTATACTAATCATGAGAACTAATATCGCATGGAGTTAACTGTAAATTAAAAGAAAGACTATGTACATAAAAGTTTATTTTGTGAACTCATTTTATAATCTATATTCCAAACCATAACGTGCAACTGGATGGTTTGGCGTTGATCATGTTATACTTTTCTGAAACAGGAATGAACAAGAAGGGAGGTGGATATCTATTGGGAAGGCGATATTGTAAACTGTCTAAATGGAGAATTTTGGTGGAGTAAATCGAGAAACATTGACAGCATGAGGGGGAACCCTGTTTATAGTGAAGTAGTTTCTGTAAGTGATTAACTTCATCCTGAATTCCTGTTTTGCAATTTTACAAGGTCAAAGTACAACCGTACACATTTTATCATTTATCGATTTCATATAAGGCATACGCTGTATTGAACGTCAATCAGCTGTTGAATGGTTAACGAGGTTAACCGATCACGCTGCAACTATCTCTGGAGGTGAATCCCTGAGAAGCGGGGAAATCATTGGACATAATCACCATATTAAATATTGTATTACTCATTATCTTGATTGCGTTGACCGCATTTTTCGTTGCATCCGAGTTCGCTGTGGTTAAGATTCGCACATCAAGAGTGGATCAACTGGTTGCCGAGGGCAATAAGAAGGCCGTATTGGCCAAAAAAGTAGTCTCGGACCTGGATTATTACCTGTCTGCCTGTCAGCTCGGTATTACCGTAACTGCCCTTGGATTAGGGGCGCTCGGTAAGCCAACCGTTGAAAGGCTGCTGTACCCGGTATTCGATTATCTGAATGTATCAGCGTCCATATCGGCGGTTGCTTCCTATGCGATTGCCTTTATACTTGTTACGTTCCTGCACGTTGTGGTTGGGGAGATGGCTCCCAAAACGATGGCCATCCAATTTTCGGAAAAATTAACGCTGTTGCTCTCGCCGCCGCTATATTGGTTCGGAAAAATTATGTACCCCTTCATATGGGCGTTGAATGGTGCCTCCCGCGTGATTCTTCGTGGATTCGGCGTTAAACCTGCCGGACATGACCAAGCCTACTCGGAGGATGAGATCAAGATCATCATGAGCCAGAGTTACGAAGGCGATGAGAACAACAAAACCAAGCTTTCGTATCTGGAAAATGTTTTCGTATTCGATGAACGTGATGCCAAAGATATCATGGTTCCAAGGACGGAGCTTGTGACACTGAATCAGAATATGACCTATGACGATATTATTCCGATATTGGATGAACATAATTATTCACGTTATCCCGTCATCGAGGATGGAGACAAGGACAATATTGTTGGTGTGGTGAATGTGAAAAAGATATTGCCGGACATGGTTGCTACTCGGGCACATCAACTGAGCGAATTCGTGCGCGAGATTCCGTTCGTATCCGAAGTTACACGTATCCAGGATGCCATGATCAAGATGCAGCAAGAGCGAGTCCATATGGCTGTTGTTGTGGATGAATATGGCGGTACAGCAGGTATTCTGACGATGGAAGATATTTTGGAAGAACTCGTCGGTGAAATTCGGGATGAGTTCGATGCCGATGAAGTTGCTGACATTCAGGAGACTGGAGAGAACCAGTATCTCATTAACGGCCGGGTGCTTCTGGATGAGCTGGAGCGGCAGTTTGGGCTTGTTTTTGAAGGCAATGAAGAGATGGATACCGTGGCCGGATGGATTCAATTCCAGAAGGGTGTCGGTGTGGAAAAAGGAGATACGGTAGAACACGGTGATTACGTCTGGACCGTTGTGGACGCAGAGAATTTTCACATTAAGCAGGTACTGCTTGAACGTGTAAACGGTGCTGAGGTCGAAGAACCAGCCAATGACCTAGTCTGATCTGATTACTCTAAAAGTGCTTTCCTCACTGTACTGCCCTCATTATTTTTTTTACGATATGGCAGCGTAACAGTGAAGGGGACGGAATCGATTCTGAAGAAGCGTAGCGTTCGCGTTTGCAAACAAATTTTATTGGAGGTGAATCCCTCAACCTGAGGGAAATCATTGGACGGAATAATAGCCTTAAACTTATTTTTAGTAGCCGTATTTATAGGGCTGACCGCCTTTTTCGTTGGAGCGGAATTTGCAATTCTGAAAGTACGGATGTCCCGAATAGATCAGTTGATCCTGGAAGGGAACAAAAAAGCGGTATTAGCCAAAAAAGTGGCTCACAATCTGGATTATTATCTATCTGCGTGTCAATTGGGTATCACGATCACGGCCTTGGTATTGGGTGCGTTGGGTGAACCCACTGTTGAGAAAATGCTGCATCCGCTGTTTGAGAGACTTGAGGTGCCAGCCGCTTTGTCCACGGTATTGTCGTACGGTATTGCGTTGGCAATCATCACGTTCCTGCATGTGGTTATCGGTGAATTGGCACCCAAAACACTGGCGATCCAGTTTGCAGAGAAGATGACGCTATTGCTTGCACCACCGCTGTACTGGTTTGGTAAGATCATGAATCCGTTCATCTACGCCCTAAATGGGGCTGCACGTCTATTGCTTGGCATCTTTGGTATAAAACCGGCTGGTCACGATACGGTCCACTCCGAAGAGGAACTGAAGCTGATTATGGCGCAGAGTTATGAGAGTGGAGAAATTAATCAGACAGAGCTCGACTACCTGAAGAACATTTTTGCTTTTGATGAGCGTTTGCTTCAGGAGATTATGATCCGTAAAGAAAAAATTGTTACGCTGGACAAAGAAATGCCCTTAGATCGTATGATCGAGGTTTTTAAGCAGCATGGATACACACGTTTCCCTGTAATCGAAAAGGGAAATCAGGATCATTTCGTTGGATTTATTCATACAAAGGAAATGCTCACGGGTGTTGCTGCAGGCCGGGCGTTCAACATGGATACATTTGTACATGACATGTTGAAATTTTCGGAGTTATCACCGATTAAGGATGTTCTGGTCCAGATGCAGCAAAGTCGTTCCCATATCGCTGCAGTTCATAATGCGGAGGGGGCAACGGTTGGTCTGGTTACAATGGAGGATATCCTAGAAGAAATTGTTGGAGATATCAAGGATGAATATGATGGCAAAGATCTGGTACAACCGCCTAAGCGATTAAAATGGACCTAAATTGTAATGTGAGTTTTTAAAGTCGAAGCTGTGTGGCGGTAATGGAATAAGATCCAAGGAAAACAGGTTCCCGAGTAATCGGGGCCTGTTTTTTGTCCATATCAGTATACTTAAGCAGCATTTAAGCAGGTCAAAGGCTATTAGTATCTTAATTTTAAAACAAAAGCTTGCATATTGCTGTCCAATGGATTAATATAAATTTAAAGAATCTTAATTTAAAGATAAATAACAAAAAGCAATGCATAACAAACCGCTAAATAAAACAATGATACAAATAAAAACCAAGGGAGTGTAGATTATGTTCAGAACTTCAGGAATCCATCACGTTACGGCCTTTGTAGATGATGCACAGAAAAATGTTGATTTTTACGCAGGTGTATTGGCACTAAGATTGGTGAAAAAAACAATTAACTTCGATGCACCGGATGTGTACCATCTGTATTATGGCAATGAGGATGGGGCACCGGGTACTATTATCACCTTCTTCCCACAGCAAAATGCCAGAAGAGGTGTAATCGGATCCGGACAGACCGGGGTAACCGTATATGCGATTCCGGTGGGCAGTCTGCCATTCTGGAAAGAGCGTCTGAAATCCTTCGATATTCCGTTTGAAAATAAAACAAGATTTGGAGAGCAGTACATTCGCTTCTTCGACAAAGGCGGTCTCTTGCTCGAATTGGTCGAGCGTGAAGGAGGTCAGCCAAGCCAGTGGGCATTCAACGGTGTACCTACGGAACATGCCATCAAAGGTTTTGGTGGAGCTGTACTATTCAGCCATGTACCTGACAAAACATCCGATGTGCTGACAACAATGCTCGGTCTGGAGCAGGTAGGAGAAGAGGATGGAATCATTCGTCTGCAGGCGAGTGGTGACATTGGCCAACTGATCGACATTCAATCGACTGGAATTCAGCGAGGAATTGGCGGAGCAGGTACGGTTCACCATATCGCATGGCGTGCAAAAGATTATGTCGAGCATGAACAAATGCAGCAGGAGCTGCAAAATGCAGGATATCATCCAACTCCGGTCATTGACCGTCAGTACTTTAACGCTGTGTATTTCCGGGAACCGGGCGGTATTCTGTTTGAACTTGCGACAGATCCTCCAGGATTTGCACGGGATGAACCACAAGAGAGCATGGGTGAGAAACTGATGCTGCCTGAATGGTATGAACCACAGCGTGAGCAGATTGAACAGCTGCTGCCACCTATTCAAGTACGTGAATGGAAAGGAGATTCCAAATCATGACAACCAATACAATGAAACATATTTATAAAGCAGGTTCTCAGCCAGAGGCACCCACACTTTTGTTGCTGCACGGGACAGGTGGAACGGAGAATGATCTGGTAGGTCTGGCCGAGATGATCGCACCAGGAGCAGGTATTCTGGGGGTGCGTGGTAACGTCTCCGAGAATGGAATGCCCCGTTTCTTCCGTCGTTTGGCGGAAGGGGTGTTCGACGAAGAGGATCTCATTGCACGGACAGCGGAATTGGGTTCTTTTGTGGATGCTGCTGCTGCAGAGTACGGCTTTGATCGTGGCAATGTCTTTGCACTGGGCTATTCCAACGGAGCAAACATCGCGGCAAGTCTGATTTTCCATCAGGCTGACGTATTTAAAGGAGCGATCCTGCACCATCCGATGGTACCGCTTCGCGGTTTGGAATTGCCGGACCTGAAAGGACTGCCTGTATTTATCGGAGCAGGAGAGAACGATCCAATTGTGCCGAAACGGGAGACGGATGAATTAGCTTCTCTGCTAAGTGGAGCAGGTGCCGATGTACACCTGCACTGGGAGCGTCAGGGGCATCAACTGACTCGTACCGAGGCGGAAGCTGCTGCGGCTTGGTTTAAGACTCAGGCCTGATTAGTTGGTAGAGTATGACTGAAGTAAATTTGGCACACTGCTCATACAATCTGTTTAATTGCCCGATCCTTGAATGGATCGGGTTTTTTGATCTGCTTTAGGGGGGAAAGCGTCGATAGGGATATGAAATAAGAAAAATGAGGAGACCTACAAATCTGACACTATGCCTTGTCCTAAAGAGTGGAATAATCTATAATCAAGTAATTGATAATCATTTTCAATTAGATTCGGTTTGCTATAGCATGTGTGTAATTAGGAGGGCAAGATGAAGCCTAATCATAGATCACATTCTTTTGGTTCAAGTGCATTTATTCAGACTCGGGATGGTCGCAAGTTACATTATATGTCCAAAGGAGCAGGTGATCTGACCGTTGTATTTGAGTCCGGTATGGGCCTCTCTCGATCGACTTGGGGTTTGGTAGCACCTGCAATTGCTGAACATGCGCGTGCCGTAGTATACGACAGGGCGGGTGCGGGACGAAGCGAATTCGATTCGGCTCCTCGTAACCTCCGCAGAATAGCAGAAGATCTTGACGATCTGCTGACTGGATTGGGGCCTGGTCTGTTTATATTGGTAGGGCACAGCTGGGGAGGACCCATTGTTCGTGCGGCAGCGGCCTCAAATTTGTCCAGTATAAGAGGCATTGTGCTGGTGGATCCATCAGACGAGCATTGTGGGCTCTATTTCTCCAAAGCCGCCAAAATAAATTTTGCTTGAATCGTTATCTTATTCCATTCATGGCACGTACGGGGATATACAGGCTGCTAGGCAGGAGACCGGGAAGTGTGCAGCCTGATGATGTGGTCAGGGACCATCACGCGGAGGATTTCACTGTGCATGCTGCCAGGACCATGATTGCAGAATCAAAACCGTTTCTGGAAGACTTGGCGTCGCTGTTGGTTACTCCCCTCGATCTTGGTGATCTGGAAGTTAGCATCATCTCAGGTACGAAAACAGGCCTGGGAGAACGTAAAATAAGACCTGCTATTATCGAGGCACACCGCAAGACTGTGAGTACTTTAACAAATGCAAAATGGATCGGGGCCGATCAATCCAGCCATATGGTCATGTTTACAGACCCCCAGATTATTATTGATGAAATCGTGCGAATGGTAAATGATGCGAGCTCAGGCGCAAGAACAGAACAAAAGTGATACAATAAAAAGAAAAAGCAATGCTTGCATTGCCAACCAAGATAAGCGGAGTGTGGAGAAGAGATGAAACCAGTGGAACAGGAACCAACGGGAACTACCAATCCCGGTCGTGCCAGTGTTGGCATGGAGGATATTGTGCGCGCACATCATGTGCTGCGAGAAGTCATTGTAAGAACGCCGCTGCAGCGGGATGCTGTATTGTCGGCCAAATATAATTGTAATGTGTATCTTAAACGGGAAGACCTGCAGGTGGTACGTTCGTTCAAAATTCGTGGAGCATATAACATGATCCGCAGTCTGACGCAGGCTGAACTGGAGAAGGGCATTGTCTGTGCAAGCGCGGGCAACCATGCGCAGGGAGTTGCTTTTTCCTGTAACGCGCTGGGAATCCATGGAAAAATCTTCATGCCGAGCACAACGCCTAACCAGAAGGTGAAACAGGTTCGTCGATTTGGCGGAAGTAATGTTGAAGTTGTGCTGACAGGTGATACGTATGATGATGCTTATGAAGAAGCTATGCGTGCTTGCAATGAACAGGGCATGACGTTTATCCATCCGTTCGACCAGCCGAAGATCATTGCGGGTAATGGTACGGTGGCGATGGAAATCATGGAGAGTCTGGATGAAAAAGCGGATTATGTGTTCGTCACCATTGGTGGCGGCGGTCTGGCTGCCGGTGTAGGAACTTACATGAAGACGGTTAGCCCGGAAACCCGCATCATTGGTGTAGAACCACTTGGCGCAGCTTCCATGAGTGAGGCGATGTTCCGCAAGCAGGTTGTCACGTTGGATGATATTGATAAATTCGTGGATGGTGCTGCGGTGAAACGCGTTGGTGACCTGACCTTCGACATCTGTAGTGGAACGCTGGATGACATTGTGAAGGTGCCTGAAGGCAAAGCCTGCACCACCATTTTGGAGCTATATAATGAAAATGCAATTGTGGTGGAGCCTGCTGGTTCTCTGGCGGTTGCTGCACTGGAGCAGTATCGCGAACAGATTGCGGGCAAGACGGTGGTCTGTGTAATCAGCGGCGGCAACAATGATATCGATCGGATGCAGGAAATCAAGGAACGTTCGTTGATCTACGAAGGTCTGAAATATTATTTCATGGTCAATTTCCCACAGCGTGCGGGAGCTTTGCGTGAATTCCTTGTGGAAGTATTGGGACCCAATGATGACATTGCCCGTTTTGAATATACGAAGAAGCACGATAAGGAAAATGGACCTGCCTTGGTGGGCATCGAGTTGATGTACAAGGAAGATTACCAGCCGCTGATTGAACGTATGAATCGTAAAGGCCTCGCGTATACCGAGCTGAACAAAAATCTTAATCTGTTCAACATGTTAATCTGATGAATGATTCCAATATGAAGTCGGACCGTAGTGAGTCACAGCCTCTGTTGAGACCTGCTCGCAAGGAAGATGCCACACAAGTGATTCCTTTGCTCTATCAGGCTATTGATGATATTGCCTATGCTCTTGCTGGTGAAGGGGATCATGAGAAAGCGATGCAAATTTTGCAGCAATTCTATCTGCAGGAAGACAATCGAATCAGCTACCGTAACGTAACGGTTATGGAGCAGGATGAGCAAGTCGCAGGAATACTGGTGGCTTATGATGGAGGCGAGGCAGATCGTCTGGATCAGCCGATTCTGGAGCGACCTGGTCGGAGTATAGATGAGAAATATACGTTGGTCAAAGAAACCCGTCCCGGGGAGTATTATCTGGATACTCTATCCGTAAGTGAAGCGTATCAGGGACAAGGCATCGGCAAGGCATTGATGGCTGCTTTTGAGCAGCGAGGCCAAGAGCTTGGTCACTCACAGGTATCCCTCATTGTTGAACGTGACAATGGCCGTGCCTTGATGTTGTACGAACGCCAGGGTTATACCAAGGATGAAGTGATTGTCATTGCTGGACATGAGTACAGCCACATGGTCAAACCAATTCTGTAGTCTTTCTGAGCTGGCCTGGACCAGTAAGATGCAATTCAACGATAGAATCAAAAAGAAGACCGACATGGGAGCGATCCTGTGTCGGTCTTCTTTTACGTTTTTTATGTGCATTAGGTGATTAATGTCATGAATGATTTAATAGCCGGCATCTGCCCCGGTTGGAACATTCTGCTGCAGCCATTTCTCCACCGCAGCTGTTTTCTCATACTTAGATTCCTTAACCAGATCCATAAAGGCATTCAGCTTAGTGAGGAATTCACTATCGACGGATGCAAGACGCTGCAACACCCCGTTGTATCCTCTCTGGGCGTTCGCAACCATTTTGTTCGTTTCATAATCAAACAGTGGTGTGTTGTTTAGGCCATAAAAGGTATATAGGGTATAACTGTTCAACAGATTCTGCACCTGCTTGGCCCGGTTGGATTTCGGATAGAGTTCCAGGAATTTTTCCTGGCTGAGTGCTCGAAGGAGAATTTCCTGATAGCCAATGACCAGAGCTCCGTCATCCGCAGGCAAGTTTTTCGTTTCCTTCGTCATGATCATGATGTAGCTTGAGATATCTTCTGTAATACCAGAGGTATACTTCACAAGTGCCGCATAATTCATGATCGGATAGAGGGAGCCTTCCAGCATGACGAGGCGATAGCCGCTGTCACGGGCTTCTTTTAACAGTGCACGCAGATCGGAATCCTTGGTACGCTCCATGAGTTTGGTGAAACTGTCGTTCGCTTGGTATGCCTTGAGCATTTTGTCCTGAACGTTAGGAACGAGCAAGCGGTCGGTCATGGAGGTTAGAGCCTTCAGCCGCGCATTCTCCAATTGAAGCACCATCAGGGTGGCGTGATGCTTTGTTACTTTTTTGATATTGGATTCCAGAAAGGTGTCAGCGGCGGGTAAGCCGTTCTTTTTTTTGAGCATGGACTGAAAGGTTTTATATATGGCGGTTGAACTGCTGGTGGTTACTTTGGTATCCGGGCTCGAAGGGGCTGCGGCAGCGAGTTCAGGTGTAACTGCAGTTCCTGTGACGATTGCAGCAAGGGTAGCGACGGTGATGAAGAAACGAATCCCTTTGCGTTGACTGGATAAATACGATGATGTCATCCGTGTGAACCTCCCGTAGTTATAGAGTGATAGGTTTTCATCTGCTAGTCACTTTACATTAAACGAATTTGAGAAGGATGTTGTTGCGGAATAATGACAAATTCTTCTGTTATTTTTAACCTTTGGAGGGTAGATGGCGTGGGGACATTTCTGCGAAAATATTTTTTGTGGGATTGGAAACTTTTACTCATGTTCATACGTCTTAGATGTGCACAGGAAATTACAGGAATAAAATGAAATTCAACAACGATTACATTTCAACTTAAATAATGAAGAGAATGGGGATATTGGATATGAAGAAAGCAGGAGGACGTCAAGTGAAAAAGGTGATGTCAGCACTGGCCGTATCAGCCATGTTGATGTCTGCACTTCCAACGTCAGTTATGGATGCAGCTGCAAGAATCAGCATTTATATTAACGATGCGGAGCTCTCGTCCGCACAGGCACCTGTCATGAAAGGTGGACGTGTACTGGTTCCATTGCGCTCCATTTTTGAAGGATTAGATGCGACAGTAAAGTACACCAATAAAACTAAAACGATCACGGCGAACCGGGGAGATCAGGAAGTATCACTGAAACTGGGTTCCAAAACGGCTTACATTAACGGAGAAGCGGTAGCGCTGGATGTACCTGCAAATACCATCAAGGGAAACACAATGGTTCCGATTCGTTTTGTCAGTGAAGCTTTTGGGGAGAAAGTATTCTGGAATTCCCGTAATCAGCGGGTAGATATCAAAACAACGTCCACTCCTCCTGTGGATGAGACGAAATATGCAGCATGGAACATTTATGGTTCTGTATCCGGGAGTAATGGGGATGGCCGTGACCTGACTGTAAGCTTCACACGTCCGACATCTGAAAAGGCTGTATCCGCATATCGGATTATGCTGGTAAAAACGCGTGATGTGAACAGTTTCAATGAGTCTGCGGCAACGGCAGTACCATCTAGTAATTACACTTCCATTTCTCCAAATGGCACCGATCCAAGATTGACATTGAATGCCCAGACACGTGACGTGAACGGGGATCTGTTGAATTCCAATGAAACCTATCGATTGTATGTACTTACGGTGGGGAACAGCAACAACAGCTACAAAAATCAGCTTGCCTGGTCTACCCAGTCCATAAAACTAAACAATGTGAAAACGACGGTGCAGCCTGTCACAGGCCTGCGGATCGCAGATATCAGCGACTACGGAGATGGACGTGATCTGGAAATTAACTTCACACAGCCGAGCACCACATCGAATATTACGTATTACCGTGCTTTTGTAGTTAAGGCGAAAGATGCTTCTTCATTCAATCTGACTACGGCCAATAATGTGTCCAGTTCCAATTCAACCATTATCTACAAAGGCAACAGCACAGCGGTTAAAACCCAGCTCAGTTCCTCGACCCGTGATACATCCGGGGAATTGATCAAAAACGGCACATCCTATGTCGTCTACATTGTATCCGTGAGCTCCAATGCGGCAACAGCAGACAATAAACTTTCCGCTGTATCCTCTTCACTCACGCTGGGCGTAAACACAGCAACGGCACCAGTTATCACATCAGTGAAAGATAATTCGGATTATGGAGACGGCCGTGACATTCAGGTGAGCTTCAACCGTTCATCCGATGAATCCAAAGTGGCTAGTTATCGAATTTTCGTGGTGCGGAACTCGGTATCCAGCAGCTTTAATCTGACTACGGCGAGCAATCTGTCTTCCAGCTTGTACTATACTGTGAACAAAACAGGTAACAACATTACAACCACGCTGCCATCATCTATGAAGGACACAAGCGGGTATAACGTAACGAATCTGCAAGACTACCGGATCTACGTTATGGCAGTGGGTAACCAGCAGAATAGTTATACCAATGCGCTGTCTTCCTCGTCGACACTGTTGAGACTGACAACAAATAGCAATGCCGGAGTTGCAAGCAACATTGGGGTGGCTGATGTGAGTGATTACGGCGATGGTCGCGATCTTCGGGTTTCGTTCAATAGAGCTTCGGACGAATCCAACGTTTCTGCATATCGGGTATATGTGGTCCGTTCCGGAAATGCAGGCAGCTTCACACTGAGCGCAGCTAATGCTTCGAACAATTATTATCAGGTGAATAAGACGGGTGGAAATCAGTCATTTACTCTCCCATACAATGCGGTCGATACTAACGGTTACACATTGTCCAATAATGTTAGCTATCGCGTGTTTGTCCTGTCGGTAAGCACAAGCGGTAATTCCAGCCAGAATGCATTATCCTCTTATTCTTCACAAATTACGCTGACTGCCAATGCAGCTGTGACTGCACCGAGCAATGTGGTGGCAACGGATATTGGGGATAACGGCAATGGTAGTGATCTGCGTGTGACATTCAATCGTTCGACAGATGAGACGAATGTGAATCATTATCGTGTGTTTGTGGTGAAATCGACAAATACGAGCTTTAATCTGACATCTGCGAACTCAGTTAGCAGTGCGAATTATAAGTATGTAAGCAAAAATGGAAACAACCAGACTGTTAATTTTACAAATGAGAAAACCGTGGACGGCAGTGATATTGTGAATGGTGTGGGCTATCGTGTGTATGTCATGGCAGTGAATAACAACGCTTCTCTTGCCAATGCATTGTCTTCAGGCTCGGGAGTAATCACATTGACTTCCAATACGGCTGTAGCCGCAGTGAGTAATGTAAGTGCAACTGTGAAAACCCTAGGGCAAGCGGGAGATGCTTCGGATGTATCTATAAGCTTCAACAAGGCATCTAGCGAAAATGGGATTTCGCGTTACAAAGCTTTTATAGTACCAGCAAATTACGTGAGTGGCTTTAATATTTCTTCTGCACTTGGAATTTCTTATAATATTGATATCAACAAAAATGATGCTTCAAGTCCTGTCTTCTTGAATAACGGTCATCGAGATATTAATAATAAGTCACTTGTTGTAGGGCAGAAATATCGGGTCTTTGTGTTATCCGTATCGGACAGCAGTTCTCGTGCTTCCAATCTATCCGCAGCTTCCGATGAATTCAGTATCCTTGCTCCAGCCGTACCTGTCCAAACAGGGACCATCACTAAAATTGAGAATAATAGCACTGATACGGATCCAGGCATCAAGGTTACTTTCAATAAGGCGGCAGACGAAAGAGGGATATCCCAATATAGACTTTTTGTAGTAAGAGCCAAAGATGACTTTGGTGTAGCTCAGGCAACCCAGAATACTAGTTCTAAACAAGTATCAGCAGGAGAAATTAATTTGAACAAAGATACGGTGGATTCTAACGGGAAGGCAATTGAAATTGGAGCAGAATACAAAATATATATCCTGTCAGTATCTAGTGATAATTCCTTGTATACAAGTTCGCTTTATGGTCCTTCGGCTACGGTTAAATTGGATGCGCCAGTTGCGCCATCTGCTCCAGATTCATCTCAAACGGCAGATACAAATACTGGATCTTCCAATTCGAATCAATCTGGTACTACATCTCCACAGACCTAAAAGCAAAATTAAATAATAAATAAATTGTATTGAATAAGCTCCCTTTCCAAATGAGAAGGGGAGTTTTTTTATTGTGATATTAAAAGTTGTTGTGTTAACGAAATGAAGTTTTTGAATCCCACATACTCCACTTGTAAATCCTGCCATTAAAAAGGTCCCTTTGATCGTTGCAGCCATGGGTCAAAACGATGGATAATAGGAGAAAGAAGAGCATGATCCGAAAGGACTGATGGAATGCTTGCATTTCGCTTAACCGGCCTGCCGGATTCCCGGTTGCCTCTGTATCTGTATTGTGTGGGGACACAAGAAGAGAAAGTTCAGTTTAGACCGGATGGATTTCCGGTGTATCAGCTTTTTTTGTTACGCAGCGGCAAGGGGGAATTTAAGGTTCCAGGTGAAGGAGCGTGGACAGTATCGGCAGGTGAACTGTTCGTGATCGAACCGGGGGTGGCCCATGAGTATATTCCGCATACCAAAACAAACGGAGAGCTTGGATATATCGGCATTGGTGGAGAGGCGGCGGGAGCAGTGCTTCGGTCCGCGGGACTGCTGCCGATGGGGTCACGGAGCTTGTCCGGATTTGATCAGTTCTGGACTCGAGTGGCGGATATCTGGCACGCCCTGGACAGCGGAATGACAGAAATGTGGAGCAGCTCAACGATCATCTATCAGCTTATTCTGGACATGTCACGATCCATCCACCCGCCACAGGATGAGAAAGAAGAGCGAGAAGCACGGAATAGGTCGTTAACACGTTCAGAACGTGAGTCGGAATCGGCAAATGAAGCATTCACCCGAGCTGTGTCGCTAATGCACACGCACTACCAGGATGATCTGCTGCTGAAGCATGTAGCTGAAGCCGTTGGTTATTCAGTGCAGCACCTGAACCGACTATTTCATCAGAGACATGGGGTGACAGGGCATCAGTACATGCAGCGCTTGCGTTTGCAGAAGGCATCGGAATGGCTGGACAAACACCCGCGCGCAAGTGTAAGAGAGGCGGCGGAGACGATTGGTATGGAAGTGAACTACTTTATCCGCATGTATAAGCGAGAATTCGGAGAGACACCGGGCAAGGAGATCAAGCATCGCATTCAGCTCAAAATGGAGACAGACTCTACGGGCCCTGTGGATCATCTATATGAAGTATGACGTGGCCATTCCTTTGGAGGAGATTAGTTTCAAACGGGTTACTACCGTAGTATATGTTACTCATAAGTTGTGGCGTGTAATGAGCTTTTCCTCTGATTGAGCGAGAGATCACGACAAAGGTCTTCCTGAACGGTCTGAAAAAAAAGAATAGCTGCCGAGAACTTCTCAACAGCTGGTTGGGGGCCCTTAGGGCCCCTTTTTTGACACTCGATATTCTATATCATCACCGAATGTGGTACTTCATTCGTACTTCACCTTCGCACGTCATACACCTGTACGATATACCCAATGATGCTGCCTCACAAAGGGCAATCCTTACGCTTTCTTTTGTCCGAAGAGCGGTCTCAACGTGGCTAATCCCACAATCCCGATCACAAGACTAATCCACGGAGCCAGCGTAAATACGGGAAGGCTATCGCGCAGCGGATATCCTACGAATAAAACAAGCACAACGATAACGATATAGATGACGATTCCGCGAAGATTCACCTGCGGTCTGGCAGTCTTGTCTGCTCCCTGATCATCTGGGCGCTCAGCAAGGCGACGAAGCATTTCAACCAGTGCAATACCTCCAACCGCCGCAACGATAAGGGAGAAGAGGCTGATATGGCTAAATGGTTCCGTATCTCCGTCTGTCCAGCCAATAAATAGCCCAACCGCACCTTGAATCAGCATGACAAAAGACAAAGCTGCCCAGGAGATCATGAAGTACCATTTGGGCGTTCGTTTAACTTGATCCGGAGCCTCCGCAGGTTTGGGTTCAACTGCTGCTGTCTTCTTGGCTGACGTACTGCGTTCATTAGATTTGCTTACGGAGCCCCGTACGGCCGTACTTGAAGCTCTGGATGAGTCCATATTTGATTCACCCGCAGCAGGATCCTGATCTGATATACCAAGCTGAGAATATATATCCTGTTCCAGATCAGGTCCATATAATTCACGAGCAGGCTGACCGTCACGCTGAGCTTGTACGATGGCTCTTCCAGCAGAGAGAATCCATTCTTCCTGTGTTCTCTCATCAGCAGGTGATTGGCGCGCAATGGTGCTGATCTGATCAAACAGTTTGACATGTTCCGGTGTCATCTTACTCATTTCGGTTATTTGCCGATTCTGTATTTCTTTCAACTTTTTATAGGAAATCCCCAATGATTGCTCCCCCTGTCTACACACGTTCTGATCCCCGTGATTTGGAGACCCTGACGGTATTTTAGTATACGGGAAGGGCTCTCGTTTCGCAAAGTCATTCCTTATAAAACAACTGTTTACGATTCGACCATAGCCCTGCACAGGCCAGTATGACACAGGTACATAGCAGTACCAGTTTTCCGTGAATACGAATCCATTCCAAGATGTGTTCCATGAATTCAACCCTTTCGCCAGAAGGAATTGGAGGCAAATGTTGGCTATGATGTATTGCTTAGGTTTTCCCCGTTTCACCTTTAATATGCGTGCAGGTCGTCCAGTTCCGACGATTGTGTGAAGAATGAATAAAGTGCAGAAGATTCCACCACAATAGTAGCATTTCCAACAGAAACCAGGGATTGGAGTGTGGCAGGTATGGATCAACAAACGAAACAATTAACAAGGAAGCTGCTGCTGAACAGCAACTCCCGTGGAGTAACGGATGAGGTTGTGCCAATGGATGAGACGTTGGAGGATACTGAATTTGGGGGAGAGTATACAGATGGAACTTTTCAGTCAGGGAGCTTCTGGGCAAGCTCAAATTCAGTCCATGAACATGAATGGCAGGGTCGAGTGGAGACCCATGAGATGTTCCGTCGTAGTTATGAGTAATGGCTTCAAGTATTAGGAATAGTTCGAGTCAGCTGTCATCAGCTTGGCTCATTTTTTTTGCGAATTTACCGATAAAATGTAGATAAGGCATGTCTGGAAATGGACATTTCCTCACGTTGACTTGAGGTCCATAGGATGATAATATACTAATATCATCTTAATACACATTAAACTTATCGGATTTATATATATTAACGAATCGAACAAGAGCAGGGAAGAATGGAAAGGGGAAATGGGCATGGAGCGTCAGATCAGTATTCGTCATGGGCAGGAAGAATTAACAGCCACGATTCATTATCCGGTCGTCAAAGACATCAAGGAGGGAAACCACCAACAGCGTGTGCCTCTTGCTGTCATTTGCCATGGATTCGTAGGAAGTCGAATCGGTGTGGACCGTCTGTTTGTGAAGACTGCGCGTGAGCTGGCCGAAGATGGGTATTTGGTGCTGCGTTTTGATTATATTGGCTGTGGGGAGAGCAGCGGTGAGTACGGAGCTGAAGGTCTTGAATCCATGATTACCCAAACACGCTCTGTGCTGGACTATGCGATAAACTGCAGTGATGTAGATCCAACCCGGGTAACGCTGATCGGTCATAGTCTGGGCGGAGCTGTTGCTCTGCTGACTGCTGTCCGTGACAAACGGGTCAAGAATCTCGTCATGTGGTCATCCGTTGGATACCCGTTCAATGATATTGTGAAAATTACCGGACGTGATGTCTACGATGAAGGGGTGAAACTGGGTTCTGCTGATTATCTCGGCTACAAGTTTACACCAGCATTCTTTGAATCACTGGCTGAACATCAGCCATTCCAGGAAGCCGTTAAATTTAACGGGGATGTTCTCGTGGTGCACGGCACGTCGGATGAGACCATCCCTGTAGATTACGCATTCCTGTATCAAAAGGTATTCTGGATGCGGCAGGAAGGCCGCTGCGACAAGGAAATTATTTTCCAGGGTGATCATACCTTCTCTTCCGGTAAAGAGCGTGAGCAGCTAATCACGCGTACGAGAGAATGGCTCGGAGAACGTCAGAAGATCGAACAGGATTGGCAGCACTGGATGATCTAAGGATGTCAGCTTGGAAAAGAGCCTTCTTCGGGGTAAAATAGAAGGGTAAGCATCCTATCCGTGTCTGGAGGTTGGCAGCAATGACATTACCCGCATTATTCATTGCGCATGGTTCTCCCGCTCTGGCGGTGGAGAGCAATGACTACACTCACTTTTTGAACCAGCTTGGAAACAGGCTGCCGGCTCCGAAAGCCATTGTTGTATTTACGGCGCATTGGGATTGTCCCGAACCGTCTGTGACAATGGATGATGCACATCAGACCTTGCATGATTTTTACGGATTTCCCTCTAATATGTATACAATGAATTACCCTGCACCTGGTAAGCCAGACCTTGCGAATGAGATCTGCGCCCTGTTCACTCGGAGTAATCTTCCACATCAACCGGTTCGAGGCCGAGGATTGGATCACGGTGTATGGGTCCCTCTGTTACACATGTATCCCGAGGCCGATATTCCTGTTATTGCGGTATCTGTCGATTCGCTGCGTTCCCCGCAGGAACAGTATGATATCGGCCGGATGCTGGAACAGCTGCGACATGATAATGTGCTGATCATAGGCAGTGGCGGAACAGTTCATAACCTGCGCATGCTTGGCACCAATGATGAACCGCAAGACTGGGCAGTGGAATTCGATAACTGGATTGGTGAGCGTCTTGAGCAGTGGAATACGAGAGAATTGTTTCAATATGACAAAAAAGCGCCCCATGCCCGCACAGCGGTTCCTTCTTATGGAACGGAGCACATTGCTCCCTTGTTCTATACCATGGGTACGGCCGATATGTCACGATCTGCAAAACGTCTATTTCAATCGTATCCTTATGGTACGCTCAGTTTGAACTGCTGGCAGTTTGGTGACGGCGTATAACTTGGAACAGACAACAGAACGGGAAGAGATCTATGGGGTTTATTGGAAAATGTAAATATAACTAATTCATTGACCAGACAGTCTTTGGTTTTTGAACAAAAAAAGGTTTCTGAGCCAGCGTAACGGGCCTCAGAAACCTTTTTCTATGACTTGAGCATTCTGCAAATGAGTATATTCACTTGCGAATCTCAAAAAGCTCACATGCTGTACGTGAATGATATGCCAGTTCACTTACACTGGACTGAACCACAACGGTATTGCTGTCAAAACGGATAATGACGCCACCGGAATCAATCTGGTGATTATCTTTAAAAACACGGACTTTATGCTTCATTTCCATGGCTTCCTGAAAGTCGGCATCGGTCTCAAGACGGCGCTGGGTTGGCATGTCATGTACTCCTTTGATTATAATCGATCGATATGTTCATCATAATACGTGTTTCTGTCGATGGGCAAGTCGGATGACCTACAAGCATATATAAAAATACAAAAAAGTCCTGCTCTCCAGGGGGAGGGGAGCAGGACCGGATCATGTCTACTTACGATTTAGGCTGTTTTGTGCGTAGGGTTTATCGTAGGCGTATCTTTGGGTTGGCTGCCTTTATTGCGAGTGATCAATCCGCGAAGGTAAGGCATTACCCAGCGATCCAAACCGATTTTACCAGCATTTGCACCAGCAACTACAAGGAAGATTTCCATCAGAACCAATTGAGCATTCGTGCTTACAGTTCCCGAGAAGAGGAACGCGAAGTTCATGACCATTGCCATCAGTGCTGCCAGTGTTGTGAAGCATCCGAGAATGAGACCCAGACCTACAAGGAATTCACCGAGAGGGATAACGAAGTCGAACAGTCCTGCATTTGGTACCGCGAATTTTTCAAGGAAGGTTGCCCACCAAGCTTGCACTGCCGGGTGATCACCAGTTGCTTTTTCTACAGCGCCTGCAAGGAAGCCCCCTGCTTCAAATCCACCTGTCAATTTGCCCCAGCCGTGTGTCATCCAGTCGTAACCGATATACACCCGAAGTACTGTCAAAATCCACATTGCCACTTTGTTTTCTCTAAGCCATTGGTTGAAGCTGAACATATAAACCACTCCTTCATGGAATTTAGTGTGTGTTGTTGTTTTTTGTTTTTCTAAGTGATCACCTTTGATGTCTTTATTGTATAGTTCAAAAGTCATCTTGTTTGTGATTAAAATCACAATCTAGTTCAAATTTTAAGTAAGGTTTGAGAAGTTCACATTTAGGACATATTTTTCATCCTGTCTCAAGTTTCAAACGTTAAAATAAGGGGTAGGAAATGCCCTCCTAATCGAAGACAAATGATGCGGTGTGTGATTAAATGGAAAGAAATACGTGAAATGGTCACTTACATAAGAGCATTTACAACTTAGATTCAAGCCATATCGTTCAGGAGGTACATATATTGAAGCAATTGAAATGGAACAAATCGACTTCAGCGGCGTCGCTGCTTTTTCTGGCCCTAAGTCTGGTTGCTTGCCAAAATAAGGAGATGGTTCAGATTCCGAAGCCGGAGTCTGTCCCTGCACCTGTACAGGAGGAACAAGTTGCGGAAGAACCTGCAACGTCTCTTTACACAGCGCCACTGACGGGTCTGCCTGTTGATGAAGCAATTACGCGCCGCCCATTGGCGGTCATGATTAACAATGCTCCTGCAGCACGGCCCCAGTCAGGTCTAAGTGCGGCGGATATTATTGTTGAAGTGCTTGCAGAGGGAGGTATTACCCGTTTTATTGCCATCTTTCAAAGTGAAGGCGGAGCAGAGACGGTTGGGCCCGTGCGCAGTATCCGTCCGTATCTGATTGAGCTTGGTGAGAGTTATGATGGTGTATTGGTTCATGCGGGCGGCAGCCCGGACGCCTATTCCATTTTGCAGAAGCAGCAGAAACAGCATATGGATGAGATATCAAATAGCGGTCCTTATTTCTGGCGTTCCTCGGATCGTAAAGCACCGCACAATCTATATACGTCGGCGGACAAGCTGAGAGAAGGTGCGGATACCAAAGGGTATAGTCACGATTTCAAGTCCCCTGTATATACGTATAACGAAGAAGGTGCCACGTCCGCCGGAGAAGCGGCCAAGCAGTTCGATATTCACTATTTATTGGAGAGTTACCGGGTCACGTATGATTATGATGAAGTTAGCGGACGATATATGAGATTGGTGAACGGAAAGGCAGATCAGGATCTGGATAACGGCAATCCAATCGGGGCGGCCAATATTATTGTAGCGGGTGCGGATCACAAGGTGCTCGACAATGTGGGGAGGCTGTCCGTTAATCTGGAGCAGGGCGGTGAAGCCATGCTGTTTCAGAAAGGTAAAGTGATTCGAGGACAGTGGGTCAAAAAACCGGGTGATATTATTCGATTTGTGCAAAATGGGTCTGAAGTTGCTCTTGTTCCTGGCAAGACATTTATCAGTATCGTTCCGAATCAGCCTGACTTTGCAGGGCATGTCGAAATTGAAAATTAATCCAATTTGAAGAGAAATGTAAACGCAGTGTAAAATTTCATCATCATTTTTCCAGCCATTCCAAATAATTAAGATTCATTTCAGATTTATGTGATAAGAATATAAAAAAGGATCATGCCTTATGTACAAACCGTGAAACATTTATGATAAGATATCAAAGGTTGTCATTTCATGTTTCATCGGTTATCGGCAATTTCTCGTAAAGGGGATAGAGCTATGAAGCTTAAGAAGAAGAAGGATATATTTTTTGAGACACTAGAGAACATGGCAGATACGGTCGTGCAGGCGGCTGATTATTTCACCCAACATGTTTCCAACCTTCAGGATGTGACTCTTTTTGCCAATGAAATGAAGAAGTACGAGTCCCAGTGTGATGATTATGTTCATACCATCATTACAGAGCTCAACAAAACATTTATCACGCCGATCGAACGCGATGATATTATGGAACTGACAACGACACTTGATGACGTATTGGACGGACTCGAAGCAACGGCTTCCCGTTTCTATATGTACCAACTGACTGACCCGGACGAATATATCGTTCAATTCGCTGAAATTTTGCGCCAATCGGCTTACGAAATTCAGAAGGCCATTCATTTGCTGTCTCAGAAAAAATTGCTGGCGATCCGCGAGTACACGATTCGTCTGAACGATCTGGAAAACCAGGGCGACGAAGTGCTGCGCAACTGTATCAAGAACCTTTTCGCTACGGTGCCTGATCCGATTGAACTGATCAAACGCAAAGAAATTTACGAACGTCTTGAGACAACAACGGATGCTTGTGAACACGTAGCGAATGTGCTCGAATCCATCATCATGCGTAATTCTTAAGGAGCCAGAGAATAATGGAAACAACGATTTGGGTATTAGGTATAGTCGTCTTCCTTGCACTGGCGTTTGACTTCATTAATGGTTTTCACGATACGGCGAATGCCATTGCAACTTCGGTCTCGACACGGGCACTGACTCCGCGACGGGCAATCCTTATGGCTGCGGTGATGAACTTTGTCGGTGCCATGATGTTTACTGGAGTAGCGAAGACGATTGGGGGAAGTGTAACAGACCCCACCAAGCTGGATAACGGGATTGAGGTCGTCATAGTCACCTTGATTGCCGCGATTATCTGGAATCTCGTTACATGGTGGTTCGGAATTCCTTCTTCATCCTCGCATGCACTGATTGGTGCTCTTGCTGGTGCTGTACTTGTTGGGGCAGGGTCTGATAAAGTCAAATGGAGTGGATTTATTGACATTGTCGGAGGATTGTTATTATCACCTCTGATCGCATTTGCCATCGGTTATGTGGTCATGATCATTCTTAAATATATTTTTGCCAAGCGCAGTCCGCATAATGTGAACAAAGGTTTCCGTACGGTACAGATCTTCACAGCAGCGCTTCAGGCGTTTACGCACGGTACCAATGATGCGCAGAAGGCCATGGGTATTATCACTTTTGCATTGGTTGCAGCAGGCGTACAGGATCATCTGGATGTTCCGTTGTGGGTTAAAATCTCTGCGGCAACAGCGATGGCTCTTGGTACTTCCATCGGTGGTTGGAAAATCATCAAAACGATGGGAACCAAAATTTTTAAAATTGAACCGATTAACGGGTTTGCAGCCGATCTGTCAGCCGCATCTGTTATTTTCACAGCAACATTGCTTCATCTGCCGGTGAGTACAACTCACGCAATCACATCTGCGATTCTGGGTGTTGGTTCCGCGAAGCGTTTCTCGGCCGTTAAATGGGGACTTGCTGGACGTATCATTATTACGTGGTTTATTACAATTCCGATTACTGGAGCACTGGCAGGATTGTTGTACTGGATCATTTTCTAATTTGAAAAATGTTGCGGGACAAAATCAGGGGTTCAGACAAACTGTTCATAACGTTGTGAATATCGGGATATGTGGACAATTATACAACCAAAAAGAAGAGACGCCTGTGCATGAACGTGTGGACAGGCTGGATATGTGGATAGCCATCCGTGGAATGATAAACCAAAAGAAGATATTCCTGTGGATACAGGAGACTGTGGATAGGGAAATGAGAGAAGCCAACAGGGTTGGCTTTTTTTGTTGTCGCGTTTGCAGGATAACGTGTGTATAATGGGCTGCTGCAGGGAACGGTGCAGCGGTTAAAGTTGTACAATAACGTAAAGGATACAAGACAAGGACGTGGTCTAATTTATGATTCGTACACTCGCCATCTCACGGGATCATCAGGTATCTGTAAATGTACCGCTTACACAGCTGGATCTACAGGATTACGCCTGGGTATGGGCAGATTTCAATCAGCCTTCCGAAGAGGAAAGCCGGTTGCTGGATACATATTTTCATTTTCATCCATTAGCGATTGAGGACTGTATGCATGTGTTGCAGCGGCCCAAGCTCGATTATTATGATAATTTGCAGTTCCTCGTGCTGCATGCACTGAATCCTGCCACATTAGAAGCGGAAGAGGTGGACCTGTTTCTGGGTGCAAACTTCCTGGTTTCGTTTCATCACGGGGCACTGGAAGAAGTGGATGAAGCTTGGGAGAGGCTGCTGCATCATGCGCATGAACGAACCATCTGGGCCCGGGGCCCGGTGGCAGCAGCATATACGGTGATGGATAAGCTGGTCGATCATTATTTCCCGTCTCTGTTTGCCATCGAGGATGAGCTGGCCGAATTGGAGAACCGGGGCGGCAAGGAGTCGGTGGAGGACCTGATGAATCAGGTGTTCGACTTGCGCAGTCGATTGCTGAAACTTAGACGAACGGTAGTACCGATGCGGGATTTGCTCTATCGGGTAGTCAATTCTCAGCATGTGCAAAGGACTGGAGAGCATACTGTATATTTTACCGATATCTATGACCATTTGTTGAAGCTGACAGACATGATTGAAGCCGATCGGGAAATGACGGCCGACCTGCGCGACAGTTACATCTCGCTGAATTCCAACCGGATGAACCAGATTATGAAGACGCTCACCGTCATAACAACCGTCTTTATGCCACTGACACTGATCGCGGGGATCTATGGTATGAACTTTGCTTATATGCCTGAGCTGCAATGGAAGTTTGGGTATGGAGCTGTGCTGCTGTTGATGTTTGTTCTGGGCGGAAGCATGGTGGCCTGGTTTGTGAAGCGGGGCTGGTTTAAGTAAGGGAAATAGAAACTAAGCTAAGCAGGATAATATGAAAATAGTAAGATAAAGGTTAGCGATCTGCAAAGATCGCTTCTTTAGCCTGTGTAAGATGTGCATAACGAGCATGTAGGAGTACATATAGATTAGTTTTGGGAATAGATGTCCACATGTGGATAAACTAAAATCGAGATGCAACATGTGTATAAGTATTTTTGAGGGAATTGGGGTTGTTACAAATAAGGTGAAAAAAAGTAAAAGGCATCTTCAGTATTGAAGACGCCTTGGGGAATTTCTCTAGGAATGGCTAACATACTTATCTTAGGTTGCGTAGGTTACTCTGTTTGCTCCAATACAAACGTGGCCGTAGCGGCAGGTTGTCCATTAACAACAATCGTTAGTGTATGCAAACCAGCGTAGTATCGTCTGGTTGTAATTACTTTGAATGATTGTTTCGTTGCAACCTTGGTTCTTCCGGTAGGGAAAGTCTTGTCCGAGCATTTGAAACGTTTGGGTGCCTGCTTGCCATTTGCTTTCATATATCCGATTTCATATTCGATCCGCAACCTCTGTGATTGACCACTTTCATTAACGACATCAAAGGAAAAATGAAGATCTTCCCCGATGGCCACGGTATCTTTTGCAAGCTGAAGATGCTCAATATGTGTCGCATCCTGCTCGACATAACCAAAAAGACTCAGCGCCTTTGGATGTCCCTTTTTCAGCAATGAGCGGCTTGCGTGACGAACGATCCAGTCGGTATGCTCATGTTGTCCGTACCAGCTTGAGGCCAAATCCAGGACCAGTTCAGGATGGTCTTTTGAAATGTCGTTCAGGTGATTGGCTACGCTTTTCCGGACATACAGGGACTCGTCCTGCTTCATTTCATGCAGAATCGGAAGTACAGGTGTTGGATCGGTGATGAATCCCCGCAGTTTGGAGCCCCATGGGAGACGTGGGCGACTGCCTTCACTGGCAAGTCTGCGAATGTGCTCATTGGGGCTGCTTGTCCATTCCATCATGCGTTTCATCGTTTCGATCGGATAGCGTTCAATAAACGGGCGTACCGCGAACTCGGAACTGGAATAAGGTGTGAAGACGGTCAAGTACTTCATGGATAGCTCGTAGTTTTCCGGTGCAAGTCCATTGACTTCGACAAAATCTGGTACAAACAGATACTCGACACCGCGCATATGTGGAGCTGCCTGCTCAATCACATGCAATGCTTCTTCATAGTTGTCAGGCAGAACTTCGGTTAAGGCTAACGTAATGCGACGGATACGAGCTTTGAATTCCAGATCTCCCCAGCCCTCGGCAAATACAAGTTCACGAAATTGCTGCTTGTCCAACTTGGGATAGAATTGGTGTAACCATTCTCCTGTCCGGTCGATTAATGCGGGAGTATATTTATCTTTAATAAGTTCCATAGTCCGCCTCCTTTAATTATTATTCAGTATACCTCAAATCATAGAGATAAGAACATAGGTTCTTAAATATCTCTATTATGTGAGTGTTTTCTTACGTGATTAAGTTCTTACTATGAAAGAATTAGTGGGGCAAGGGGGAGAAGATGGAAGTGGATTAAGGCACCCCCTTTTGTAAGAGGGCGCCAGGGAATAGTGTTAGAGTTTTTTGTTTCTTTTGGGACGGCGTCTGGTGGAATTGGATTTATTACGACCAGTCTTGCTATTCGTGTTCCGTTTGCGCGGAGTAGCGGTCGTTTTTTTACGGCGTTTGCGTGAACGAGGCGGTGAATACTCTTCATAATCTTTATCCGCAGCACTGCTGCTTTTTTTTCCTTTTCCAAAAGGCAGAATCCCCATCACCAGCTTCATCATGGGCGCCATCTGCTGAAAGCCGCCAACGACCTTTTGCATTTTGCCGATTCCGTTCATGATGCCATCAATTCCACCGAAGCGGTCGATCATTCCTTTCAGTTCTCCGATGTTAGCCAGTGAAAAGCCTGAGGAAGCCGCAGGCGTCTCCACCGGAACAGGAGGAGCAACAGAAGCTCCCCCACCGAAAAAGTTTCCACCAGGTCCCCCCGGACCACCTGGACTATAAGGCACAAGTCCTGATGCTTCAACTTCCTGGAATGGAGGGTAGTAAGGCTCTACTCCTGGATACATGGGTTGAACCTGAGCTTCATTTAATGCCCGTGGCGGCAAGTAGGCAGATGTATGGGCCTGACGATGCGGATGAGACGACGGACGCTGCCGTGGAGCGGGCTGGCGGTGATAATAATGCTGTGGCATGAACTATCACGTTCCTTTTATGTTGGATTTCGGAATTGCGTTCCTTCAGCTGCTGAATATGCATAACAGACCGAGATGGAACTCCCTTTTGCTATAATGTATGTCATTAGCGGAGAGACGGCGTAGGCGGGTATCCCGCAAAACGGGATATTTGCGGATTTGGGCGCAGGAGAGGTTGATAGGGTTACAGTTAAATCATGGTGCATGGACACAAAATTGTAACATTTTAAATGTATAAATTCCTACATGAGTAATCGGAAATATATAGGCTTAAAATGGGAAAAATCGTGATATAGTAGGGTGTTGTACGCGAGGGAAGGACAATAGTACCTATTGAAAGCGGTAACATGTATTTTTATTCTGTAGTGCGTGAAATCGTTAACGCTTGAAATACCAACTCAGGGTGAGTACAATGAAGGTACACAGTAACCGCTAGGGGATGATGATGAAATGCAGCTGAAAAAGCTAAATGATAAAAGCATTGAACAATTATTTGAAGCTATCTTGACTCTGAAGGATATTGAAGAGTGTTATGTATTTTTTGATGACCTCTGCACGGTAAACGAGATTCAATCCATGTCCCAGCGGCTGGAAGTGGCACGTATGCTTGGCAAAGGAAATACGTATAACCAGATTGAAGCTGAGACCGGTGCAAGTACAGCCACGATCTCTCGTGTAAAACGCTGTCTCAACTATGGTAATGACGGTTATAAAATGACCCTGGAACGCCTGGGACGCTAAGGATGAAGAAACCGGGTGTACTCATCATTAGTCACGGTTCTCAGGAGAAGACCTGGGTAGAATCCGTCGATGACGTGGTCTCCCGGTTAAACCTGCCTGAAGCTTTGCCGGTTGAAGCCGGATTTCTTGAGCTTGTGGAAGGACGCCTGATTCAGGACGGTATCGACCGACTGGAAGCACAGGACGTTACAGATCTCTTGGTTGTACCTCTGTTTGTGTCGTCTGGTAGTACACATGTGGATGAGATTGAGTATGCCATCGGTGCCAAAGACGCTCCGGAGCGTGAGACAGATCTGGAACCATTCGAGGTGAAAGCACAAGTGCACTTCGGCTATCCTGTGGATAACGACCCGGATATTGCTGTCATGGTTTGGGACAAAGTAAAGGCTCTGTCGCAGCAACCGGAACAGGAGACGATCCTGCTAGTTGGACATGGGAGTATTCACGATGGATTCCGTCAGCGCTGGGAAGCGGGGATTTCTTCGCTTGCACAGAGAGTGCAGGAAGTCAGCGGCGTTGCTCATACCGATTATGCGCTGCTAAATCCGGATAGTGTGTACGACAAGGCAAAATACTGGAGTGAAGAGCGGGGGAGCCGGGTTATTGTGGCGCCGCTGTTTTTGAGTGCCGGTTATTTCACAATGAAGGTGATCCCAGGCCGATTGAAGGAACTGGATTACGCGTATAGTGGCGAGACATTGCTCCCACATCCACTATTGGGCCATTGGCTGGAGCGCCAGATTCAAATTTTGCTGGAAAGATGTAATGAGGTTCAGGTTTAATAAACAGCTTAAACACAAACGGCAGAGATGCCGTTTTTTTTGTTTGTACTTTAGATAAACACGCCGAATCAGGCGTGTTTTTTTGTGTTAAGCAACACCTTTCCGAGTCGGAATTCTAGGTTCATGCCGGCCAGGAAGAGTGGAGGCTTAGGGTCCTAACTCTGAAATCATTCTCTTTACAGGAAAGTTTTTGTCTGATAAGATGTCAACATTCAATTGTTAACCAAAATATATTTATATGGTTAACAATTGAAATGATTTAACGGAAGGTGATATCTTGTGACACATTATGAACGGCTTGCAGCTATAAATAAGGCTCATTTATGGAACCCTTTTACGCAGATGAAAGATTACAATCACTCCGATCCTCTCATCATAGAACGAGGCGAAGGCGTCATGCTGTATGACGTCCAGGGACGTGCTTATTATGATGGATTCTCCTCGGTTTGGCTTAATGTTCACGGACATAACGTCCCCGAGCTGAACCAAGCCATAACGGATCAGTTGGAACGTGTTGCACATTCTACTTTGCTTGGAATGGCTAATGTGCCCGCAATTGAGCTTGCAGAGAAATTAGTAGAGATCTCCCCAGAAGGATTAAATAAAGTATTTTATTCCGATTCGGGAGCAACCGGTGTTGAGATCGCAGTAAAAATGGCCTTTCAATATTGGAAGAACCGGGGGGAAACCGGTAAAACGAAGTTTATTACGATGAATCAGGCCTATCACGGAGATACGATTGGTGCGGTAAGTGTCGGTGCAATTCCGTTGTACCATGATGTGTTCCGTCCGATGCTGTTTCCTACGTATGTCATTCCATATCCTTACGTTTATCGACATGAGGACGGCGAACGGGAAGCCATGGAAGCTACGCTGACCGCATTGCGAAATGTACTTGAAACCAGTGCAGATGAAATCGCGGCGATTATTGTAGAGCCGATTGTGCAAGGAGCTAGTGGCATTCTGATTATGCCAGACGGCTGTCTGCGCGAGATGGCAGCGATTTGCCGTTCTTATGACGTATTGTTCATAGCCGATGAGGTGGCGACAGGCTTTGGTAGGACGGGGGCCATGTTTGCTTGTGATCTTGAAGAGGTGTCACCTGATTTGATGGTGATAGGCAAAGGACTTACAGGCGGCTACTTACCCGTGGCAGCGACACTCGCAACAGATGAAGTGTACAACGCATTTTATGCCGATTATGAGGAACAAAAAACATTTTTCCACGGTCATTCCTTCACAGGAAACCCGCTTGGCTGTGCTGTTGCTTTGGCTAACTTGAAACTATTTGAAGAACGTAACCTGGTGGAAGGTGTAAGAGATAAGGCGACTTTTGTGGAACGCAAGCTCGCAGCCCTTAAAGATTCCCCGTATGTCGGGGATATCAGGCAGAAGGGATTGATGATAGGAATTGAGCTAGTACGGGATAAGGAGACTCGTGAACCTTACGATTGGGCGGAACGCATCGGCGTTCGGGTAACCGGGCGGGCCAGAGAGCTTGGCATGCTTACGAGACCCCTTGGCAATGTGGTTGTGTTCATTCCTCCTCTTGCCAGCACAGAGGCTGAGCTTGAAGCAATGATTGATATTTTGATGCAATCCATTTGTGACATCACCGAAGGTGGGTTGGAATCATGAATGTAATTCGCGGATTGTTCGTAACAGGTACGGACACAGGGGTTGGAAAAACAATCATTACCGGTGCTCTTGCTGCTGCGCTTCGTGCTGAAAATTTGAATGTAGGCGTCTGGAAGCCTGTGCAATCCGGTGCACTCCTTGGCAGCGGAGAAACCGATGCAGAGCGCCTGTTGCAATACACCGGAATTGATGAAGGTGCAGAGCATGTGGCGTCATTTACATTCCAAGCTCCGCTTACTCCGATGCTCGCTGCCAAGCAGGCTGGGGTGGATATTACGTTACAGGAGATTATTAACGCGGGTCAGCCGCTGGCAGATCGATACGAATCCAAAATCATCGAGGGAGCAGGTGGCGTTGCTGTTCCTCTGACCGAAGACTCTCTTGTGGTGGATTTAATCTCGAAGCTAGGGACACCGGCCCTCATCGTCGCGCGGACAGGATTAGGTACGATTAATCATACACTTCTTACAGTGTCATACCTGCAGCAGCAGGGGATTCCGATCGTAGGTTTTATTCTGAACGATGGTGAAACTGACGAGATTTATAGCGATCCCAGCATCACAACAAACGCGGAGCTGATTGAACGTTATTGCGGGATACCCTTTCTTGGACGGTTTCCCCGCTTGAAGGACGAATTAAATACGGAAATGTTGATCCAGGTGATTCGAGAGAAGATCCACTTAACACCGATCAGACAGGCACTAACAGTTCCATCCATGGGAGGATAAATGAAGGTGAACACAATGATGACAGGTATTCTAGAGTGGTTGTCGCTTGCGAAGAAATCTTTGAATGGCGAATGCTTAACAATTGAAGAAGGGCTTGCTGTGCTTGAAGCAAACGACGATGAGGTACTGCCGCTGATGCAAGCGGCTTTTCAAGTGAGGCAATATTTTTACGGCAAAAAAGTAAAGCTGAATATGATCATCAACGCCAAAAGCGGCTTTTGTCCGGAAGACTGCGGTTATTGCTCACAATCCATTGTATCAACGGCAACCATCCCAAAATACAGCCTGCTCGACAAAGAAACGCTGCTTGCAGGAGCGCATGAAGCTATGGCAAGAAAAGCAGGAACCTATTGCATTGTAGCATCAGGTAAAGGTCCCACGAATAAGGAGCTGGATCAAGTTGTAGAGGCTGTTAAGGAAATCCGTGAAACGATGCCGCTTAAAATCTGTGCCTGTCTGGGAATCTTGAAAGACGGTCAAGCAGAACGTTTGGCTGAGGCAGGTGTGCACCGATACAATCACAACCTGAACACAAGCAAAGCCAATTATCCGTCGATCACCACAACGCATACCTATGACCAGCGAATTGAGACCGTGGAAAAGGTAAAAGCATATGGTATGTCTCCCTGTTCCGGTGTCATTATCGGTATGGGTGAAAGTCATCAGGAAATTGTCGAGATGGCTTTGGCACTCCGTAAGCTTGATGCGGATTCAATTCCAATTAATTTCCTGAATGCGATACCGGGGACCCCTCTGGAAGAAGCAGGACGCACACCGGCGATGAAGGCGCTTAAGGTACTGGCACTATTTCGGTTCATCTGTCCATCCAAAGAGATTCGTGTTGCGGGCGGACGTGAGATCAACCTCCGTACATTGCAGCCTTTGTCACTGTATGCTGCCAATTCACTCTTTGTAGGTGATTATTTAACAACAGCAGGTCAAGAAATCTCGAATGATCATCAAATAATTGAAGATTTGGGTTTTGAAATTGAGTTAAATGCACTATAAGGGCGGTACGGAATATGAACTGGATGGAAAAAGAACTTGCGTTATTGGCTGATGCCTCCAATGAACGTTACTTGCGTGACAGTGCCCCGGTCCCAGATGGTCCTGGTTATACGTGGAGAGGAGATCGAGTGCTACTCAACCTGGCCTCCAATAACTACCTGGGACTTGCACAACATCCCGCTATCATCGATACGATGCGCGAGGCTCTTCTTACCGAAGGAGGAGGCTCGGGCGCATCTCGTCTCGTTACGGGGAATCGACAGCATTATGGCCGTCTGGAAGAAGCGCTGGCTGCTTGGCAGCATAGTGAAGCCGCGCTTGTTTTTGCAAATGGTTATATGGCTAACTCCGGTGTCATTCGTGCGCTCGTGGGCCGGGGCGATGTCGTTTTTAGCGATCAATTAAACCATGCCAGCATCGTCGACGGTATTGTGCTGAGCCGCGCGGAGCATGCCCGGTATCGACATAATGATATGGAGCATCTGAAGTTTTTTTTGAATAAACATCGGGATAAACAACGTAAGGTGATTGTTACGGATGCTGTCTTCTCCATGGATGGGGATCAGGCACACTTGGAAGAACTCGTTGCACTCAAACAAGAGTACGGGGCAATGCTGATGGTGGATGAGGCGCACAGTGGAGGAGTCTATGGGAAACGAGGGGAAGGGCTTTGTTATAAGCTTGGTCTGCATCATGATGTGGATGTGCATATGGGGACATTTAGCAAATCTTTCGGTTTATATGGAGCTTATGTCTGCGGCAGCCGAACATTAATCCGCTTTCTCATCAACAAAGCAAGGCCGCTCATCTATTCAACGGCATTGCCGCCTTCTCTCGTCGCAGGTATTTCAACAGCATTAACCTTGGTGCAAAATGATCATTGGCGTAGGGAGCGTCTCTACTCAGCGAGCAGGTTATTTCGTTCTTCGCTTCGTGATGGCGGATTTAACGTTGGCTCCGGGAATTCTCCTATTGTTCCAATAGTCGTCGGTGATAACGAAAGAGCTCTTCGTTTCAGTGAGGCACTTGAAGCAGGAGGTATTGCCGGGGTCGCCATCCGGCCACCTACCGTTCCTGAGGGCACTGCGCGAATTCGTTTCTCCTTATCAGCCGACCATACCCCTAAGGAACTGAATGATGCCAGCGACTTGATCTGCAAAATCGGGCTTGAGTTAGGGGTGCTGGGATCATGAAGGCTTCGGGTAACACATCGCTACTAATAAAGCAGCAGACAAGCGGAACCATATTATGGCTAACGGGATGGAGCATGCCAGATGCGGTGTTTGACCGTCTTCGCATGTTATTGCCTCATTATCGTCATATTGCTGTAGATTACAGTGCTGCGGGTTCTCCAGAGGAAATGCTGTCCTTAACTGAAACAGCAGTTAAGGACATGTTAGGTATTGAAGGTTCACTTTGCAGGGAGAGAGTGGCCCACGGTCCGCTTCTGCTATCAGGTTGGTCGCTCGGAGGTTTACTGGCGCTCAGACTAGTGGCTAAAGGTTACGCAGATGGGCTTATCTTGTTTGGTGCAACGGCTCATTTTACCCGCCCAAAAGAAGAGTTTGACCGCGGCTTGGCAGATGCATACCTTAGGCAGATGATCAAAGGGATCTTAAGGGATCGACATGCAGTTGAAACGAATTTTCGAAAGGTGATGTTTACGGAGCAAGAATGGGAGGCAGGCCTTGCTGAACGTCTGCCCCATACGGGTAGCTGGACAACCCAAGCATTACTGGCAGGTCTTCAATTGTTGCGAACCGAGAATGGTTTGTCTCAACTGCCGAGTATAGATTGTCCAGTTCTTATTTTTCACGGCACTGAGGATAAGATATGTCCTTATGGTGCTGGATTGGAGCTTATGAATCAATTACCCCATGCCAAGTTAATTACATTAACCGCCTGCGGGCATGCACCTTTTTGGGGGAAGGAAGCACACATAGCGGATGAATGGAGGAGATGGTGGCATGACCATTGGTAGAAGCCGTGCGGTTCAACGCCAATTTAATCGGAGCGCCATTTCGTATGATGCACATGCACATGTTCAGCGTTCTATGGCTAATTATCTAGCAAGATCTCTCTCGGAGTGGAGGAACAGAAGGTTCTTAAGTGATCCAAGCATTCTCGAAATCGGTTGTGGCACGGGGGCTTTGACTCAAATTCTGGTGAACGAATGGCCTAATGCCAATATTACTGCACTTGATATTGCATCCGAGATGATTAAAGTGGCTTCAAAACGGTTCCGATCAGCAGAGCATCCAGGTACTGCAAATTGCAAAATGGATCGTTTACGTTTTCTACAGGCAGATATCGAAAGGTGGGCTGTACATGCCCCGGAGTCCTCAGTGGATATCATCGTCTCCAACGCCTGTTTTCAATGGCTAAATTCACCGCAGGAAACGCTGGGTCACCTGCGGCGAATGCTGCGCCCCGGAGGTTTGCTCATATTTACGACCTTCGGGCCTGATACATTTCGTGAGATGCATGAGGCATTCCATGAAGTTTATCGAGCTAACGGGATGGAACCACAGCGGCATGGACTTTCGTTTCCATCCCCAGTTCAATGGAAGATTATGCTTCAGAAATCCGGATATTCTGGTTTCCGTTGTGAGCGTTCGATGCATATGGAAAAGTATGCTTCTGCGAGAGATTTTCTTTATACAGTTAAAGGAATGGGAGCCAGCACTTCAGAAGCAGCAACGGTATCCGGGTACAGCTTGCGGCGATTGTTCACCAACATGTATAAGGAGTACGAGGATAAGTTCAGCATACAGGGAGGCGTCGCAGCGACGTACGATCTTCTACTCATTCAATCCGTAGCTCCTTATTAACCCTTTACCTGAGAAGGAACAATCAGATGAAGCTCCAGCAAAGACATCAGTTCTTCGACGATCTCCTCGGCTGGATAAGGCATGGAATTCATGATCCACCATTCCAGCAGGCCTGCGGAGGCACAGGCCAGAAATTGTACAGTGATTTCCCGGTTGATACCTTTGTGAATGCCGCATGCATCAACCTGCTCTTCGACTCCCTGAACCAGGAGCGTCATCATCCGATTCCGGAAGGCGGGAATGCCTTTTTGGGTTAATAGCGTGGTATACACGGGGGCGTGCTGCTCCAGGTAACGGAAGGTTCGGAGCAATGCCTCCTTGACAGTCATGGGCGTGGTAGGGCTCTCGACCATACAGCTCTCCACCAGCTGCTGCAAATACATCTCGATGCTTTGATCCAGCAGATCGAACTTGTCCGTGTAGTGCAAATAGACGGTACCGCGGTTCACATCGGCCCGATCAGCAATGTCATTAATCGTAATTTGCTCAAAATCCTGCTCTTTCAACAGCCCGATCAAGGCCTCGGTTATGGCTTTTCTTGTCTTGACAACTCGTCTGTCCATGGCTCCTCCTCGGATGTTCTCAACAATATGGGTTCATTCGTTGATTATTCAACAAAAACGGATATTTTAGCGATTGAAGCGCTGCAGATGCTTTGTTACTCTTATTTTATCAACAAATGTTGATAAAGCAACGAATATCTATAAAATTTTGAAATAGAGGGATAACTAATGAACATATTAGTATATGGTGCAGGTATTCTGGGCAGTCAGCTGGCGCAGATTCTGGTGCGTGGGGGAAATGACGTCACCATTCTGGCTAGAGGAAAGCGGGCAGAGGAACTGGAGAGAGATGGAATCGTCATTCGTCATGTGTTCCAGTTTAGAACGACCGTTGACCCGGTGCGGGTAACAAGAACGTTGGAAGAGAATGATCACTATGATCTTATTTTCGTGGTTATGAAATATAACGATTTTCCATCAGTGCTTCCCATTCTGGCGGCCAATCAGAGCAGCAATATTGTGATTGTCGGCAACAACGCAGATGCACGAAGCATGCAAATTTATTTGGAGAAAAACAGCAAGGCTGCAAAAAGGATCGCGTTTGGTTTTCATGTCAGCGGTGGGCAGCGGCAAAAAGACCGTATGTTATCCATTGGTGGAGCAGGCGGGCCAATGGTGATTGGTGGGCTGGATGGCGAGATTACCTTTAAATCGATACTGGATCAAGCCTTTGAGAAGACGAAATACAAGTTGAATTACCTGGACGATATCGATGCCTGGCTGAAAAGCCATATTATACCCATTCTGATGCTTAATGCGGTGAGCTTCAATGAAAAGCGCGAGATGATCAAGTTGGATGGGAACAGAAAGCAACTACAGCATATGATTGGAGCGATGGATGAGGGCTTTCGCGTACTTGAGGCCATGGGCATAACGATTATACCGGAGATTCAGGCCAAACTGATTCGCAAACATCAACGGATGTTTTACCTTCTATTGAAGATTTATAGTATGCTTCCGATCTATAAACTGGTTGCGGGTTCTTATGGGGAGATCGAGGCGTTAAATGATGCATTTACCGACTGGAAAAAGGCTACTGGTGTACCAACACCGCATTGGGATGTGCTCAAAAAAGAATATACTAATCTCCAATGAGATGAACCGTAAAAGTGAAATTTCTTCTGAAAATGGGCCTATAGTGAGCATCCTGCACACATCTTCCTATTGCTCAAAGTTCCCATACCGACTACAATTAAACCAACTAATAAAATGGGGATAAGGTGATATGCGGATGCGGGAAGTGCCTATGCGCTATGTCAAAGCGAATCAGATCGGGATTGTGCTATTTGTTGTCCTGTCATTTCTGTTCAATCAACCGTTAATTCTGGGAGTGTTATGGATCATCCAGGTCGCCGGTCTGGCTTCTGGCGGCAAACTTAACCTGTTTGTGCAGATTGCGAAGGCTGTGTTAACTGGAAAAGGGACAGAGACACAGGCAGTGGAACTGCAACGCTTCAACAATGTTCTGGCCGTATTGTTTCTTACGCTGGCACTTGTCTCATTTGGCCTTGGTTGGCAGGTAGCAGGTTACATTTTCTCGTCGATGCTCCTCCTTGCTGCAAGTGCAGCATTGCTCGGTTACTGTGTGGGCTGCACCGTATATTTTTGGTATAAACAGCTCCGTGCTGGCAGAAAAATTGGCTTCTAAGCTAAAAGTAGTTGCAAAAACAATCCCCTCCAAGTTCTGTATCTACTTGAAGGGGATTTTACTTTTTATAAAAGGATGGCAGTTTATTCTGTTCTCTCCACAAAGCATGTATTCAAATGGACAGAAAGACTGCGGCTTCAACGGCTGTGACAAGGGGAAAACAGGCCATAAGCGAAACCATGAGCAATAAAACGAGTTTTTTCATTCGGTGATCTCCTTTATGGATAGGGTTATCCTCCTGATTTGATAGGGTAGAAGACTAATTCTTGCCCAAGCGGGCAGAATGGTGATGGATGGTTGTTGTGAATGACAGGAAAACGATAAGAATAGATTCAAGAACATTGCGAGAGGTTTATTTTGTAAAGGATAGACAAGTTCGGAAGAAAACTGAGAGCATAAATGCCAATGTGTGGCCGGTGCTGGAGCTAGTTAATTCTTTAGTGTTTATCGTTATTGTTATCCAGATGTAAAATTTTGATAGAACAGATATGAAAAAAATTACTTATGCATCACAGGCTAGGACATCTTCACATTTGATGATATGATAGTACATAAAGGCTTTGGAATGAGACGGAATTCCTTATGCATATATATTAGTAGAGAAAAGTGTTGGGGCAGGATTAACGGACGTGAGTCATTGTGTAAAATGATGCCCGACTGTGGTCACGCTCAGGTGTAAGAAAATGAGGTCGTACAGACTCATGGATAATGTGGAATAGGTGGCGTATGAGATGAAAAAAGCTCGCTTGATATATAATCCGACCTCAGGCCGGGAAGAAATGAAGAAACGTCTGGCTGATGTGCTGCAGCGTTTGGATCAAGGTGGCATTGAAGCTTCAGTACATGCAACAACGGGTGAGGGAGATGCAACCCGGGAAGCGGAGCTGGCGATTGAACGTGGATATGACATGATTATCGCTGCAGGCGGCGACGGTACATTGTATGAAGTCATCAACGGTATGGCCGAGCGTGAGAATCGTCCACCGCTGGGTGTATTTCCTTTGGGAACGACGAATGATTTTGCGCGTGCGCTCGGTATTCCGAGACAGTGGGAAGATTATGTGGATCTGGTCATTAACCAGCAGCTTCGTCCGCTCGATCTGGGCAAGGCGAATGATAAATATTTTATCAATATTGCGGGCGGGGGTTCGTTAACTGAACTGACCTATGAGGTGCCAAGCCGTCTGAAAACGATGATTGGGCAGCTTGCCTACTATATGAAGGGTATTGAGAAAATGGCGAGTCTGTCTCCGCAGGAGCTGGTTATCCGTGCTGCGGGTCAGGAAGAAATCCATGATGAATTCATGTTGTTCCTCATTGCCAATACGAACTCCGTCGGGGGCTTCGAGAAGTTGGCTCCGGGTGCAACCATTGATGATGGCATGTTCGATGTGATTGGTGTACGCAAATGTAATCTGGCTGACATGATTCGCCTCGTAACTCTTGCGCTGCGTGGTGAACATCTGAACGACAAGAAAGTGGTTCATTTCCAAACGGATTATATGGAAGTGACATCGCCGGGATATGTTCAGCTGAACCTGGATGGTGAGCTGGGTGGCACATTGCCTGCAACATTCCAGAACCTGCGTCATCACCTGATGCTGTATCGTTAAGCGTAGTAGTATGGATCGTGGAGAAAATGTGATTTCCTGTTGCTGTGTGCGGTGGGATCACGTATAATCTCATGGTGCCTGAAAATGAAAGGAATCTCCCTTGCACAAGGGATGAACATATATGAAGAAAGAAGTGAATGTACGTTGTCTAATACGAACCGCAGCGGTCGTGGAAAAAACCGCCGGAATTCGGCTGCCTCTCAGGGGCAAGGGAACGCTTCAGCGTCCCGTCAGCCAAGTCAAACATCTCCTCCATCTACACGTCAGCAAGGGAAAGGGGTGCGGCCACAAGGCGCATCTCTTTCTGCCGTTCGTCCGAAGGGACGGGAACGCGAATCTGCACCAATCGAAGGACTTCCTGTCAGCAAAAATGAAGAGACCGTCATCGACATCATCGGCATGAACCATGACGGTGAAGGTGTCGGCCGTGCCAATGGATACACTCTCTTTGTGCAGGGTGCGCTTCCAGGCGAAACCGTACGCGTAAGAGTGATGAAAACCAAGAAGCAATACGGCTACGCCAAACTGCTGGAGATCGTGAAGGCCAGCCCGGATCGTGTATCCGCGCCTTGCCCGATCTACGATCAATGCGGCGGATGCCAAATCCAGCATATGAGTTACGCTGGACAGCTTGCATGGAAACGCCAGCTGGTGGTGGATAATTTGCAGCGGATCGGCAAGCTGAATGTGTTGGTGGAGGATGCGGAAGGTGCCGAGCAACAGGGCATTCGTGTATTACCGACAATGGGCATGGACGAGCCGTGGCGTTACCGCAACAAGGCACAGGTTCCTATCGGTGCAGTAGAGGGCGGCTTGGTGGGTGGTTTTTACGCCAAAGGAAGCCATCGGATCATCGACATGGACACCTGCCTCATTCAGCATGAGCATAACGATGAAGTGGTCGCCAAGGTTAAGGAGCTAGGCAGTCATCTCGGTATTAGCGCGTACAACGAAGAGACAGGCCGCGGTCTGCTGCGTCATGTGGTTGTGAAAAAGGCGTTCCGCACAGGTGAGATGATGCTCGTACTGGTCACCAATGGCCGCGACATCCCATACAAGGACGAATGGATTGGAAGTATCCGTGAAGCGATCCCGCATGTCGCGAGTATATGCCAGAATGTGAACAAGAAACAGACGAATGTCATCTTTGGCGATGAAACCCGCGTCCTGTGGGGCCGTGATGTGATCTACGATTATATCGGGGATGTGCAGTTTGCCATCTCTCCACGTTCGTTCTACCAGGTGAATCCGGTGCAGACAGAAGTGCTGTACGGGAAGACGGTAGAGTATGCAGGACTGAGTGGTAAAGAGACTGTCATTGATGCCTATTGCGGCATCGGTACGATTTCTCTTTTCCTTGCGCAGCATGCGGATCAGGTGTACGGGGTGGAGATTGTGCCCGAAGCGATCGAAGATGCTCGCAGCAATGCAATGTTGAACGAGATGAAGAACGTCAAGTTCGAAGTCGGCGCCTCCGAGGATGTTATTCCACGCTGGAAAGAGCAAGGTATTGAAGCTGATGTCATCGTTGTCGATCCGCCGCGTAAAGGCTGCGATCCACGTTTGCTGGATACGATTCTGGAAATGAAGCCGGAGCGAGTGGTGTATGTGAGTTGTAATCCGAGTACGTTGGCACGTGATCTGCGTGTATTGGAGGATGGCGGATATCGTACGGTTGAGGTAACGCCGGTGGATATGTTCCCGCATACGGTGCATGTGGAGAGTGTGGCGATGTTGGTTAAAAAAGCTAATAGTGAGGTGTATTGGCGTATACAGCAACGGAGCGGGTAATGTCCCGCTTTTTTTTTGACCATAGGTTTGATTAGGGGTGGCTGACAACTGTCGCTCTTATACTATACCCCCACCCCCAGTGAAAAAGATACTGTCTCTTATGTAGGTTAAGGCTTGTTATATCCGCCTGGAAATTTCACCAATGGATTGTCAACATTAAATCAGACCACTTTTTTTAGGGCTTCTTGGCGATACTGAACAGGAATCCAATACCCCAGCGATCCATGAATTCAATGCTATTAAACCAGTTGACATAGTCGTTTAATTCCAGTTCTAAATGACGAAGGTTTCGAAATTCCATCTGGTAAATAAACTCCGTTTTCATAACCTTGTAGGTGGCTTCGGCCACGGCGTTATCCTAGGCCCTTCCTTCTTTACTGAGGGATCTTCCCATACTAAACGTATCTAGAAGCTCGTCCATCGTGTGGTTTTTAAAATCACTTCCACGATCGGTGTGAAACCACTGGATTTGGCTCAAGTTGCCTTCGATTGCTTGATCCAGCGGTCTAGAGCCGAAGCAGTGAGGTCGTATTTCTCTACAATGGCAGCTCTGGGCGTGCTGTTTTCGCCCCTATCTTTATGTCCAACTAAGTGTAGTCGATCCATTGTAATTAAACTTTATAAAAGATGTTGAAAGAGTTAAAGGGTAAAGGTATTATTTACTAATAGGACAAAATACATAGGTAAAAAGGAGTACTACTTGATGTCTACTCAAGCTTTAACTAAAACAGTAAATAAAGTAAAGCCAAAACCACTAAAGAATAGGCTAGGAGCTGCTATTGTCTCAATGATTTTGGGGATTATATCTGCCATTTTCGTCGTCTTAACAATTGTAGCAGAGGTGGTTACATCTGCAAGTGGAGTAGGTTTGACATTTTTTATCATCGCAGGTATTTCCTCATTGGTGGGTTTTCCGCTAGGATTAAGTGCAATAAAGTCATCTAAAGGAAGAGGAATGGCGATTGCAGGAATAACTTTAACGATTCTACCTTTTTTATTCATGGTGTCTGCTCTTGTTATAATAATAATGTATATGTTCCTTTAATAATGGTGGGTTTAGGTACTAATTCATTGAAGTTAAAGAATTCAGGATGCCTATTTTGAAGTATTTGACGTACAGTGGGATTTTTGGGAAAACTCTATACGGAGCGGATAACCGATATCTAAAACTTTTCTGGTATTTTACCCCGATTTGACTATAATAAGTAGATGTAGTCGCCTAGCACTTAAAGCCTGTGAAAAGTATTCAACACATGTGGAGAGCGAAGTTGGTTAGAAAAAACTAATAGTTGAGATGTATTGGCGTATACAGCAACGGAGCGGGTAATGTCCCGCTTCTTTTTTTGACCATAGGTTTTATTAGGGGCGGCTGACAACAGTCGCTCTTTTATTATCCCCCCACATAGTGGCTAGTGAAAAAGTAGATTGTCAACATCAAATTAGACCACTTTTTTAAGGGCTTCTTGGCGATACTGAACAGGCGTCAAATACCCTAGTGATCCATGAATTCGATGCCGGTTGAACCAGTTGACGTAGTCGAACCCCTGATAATAGGATCGTTACCCGCATACGGAGCATGTGGAGTCAGTGGCGATGTTGATGAGGGTATAGTGTTCTGGAGCCACATGCACCTGTTTAAATAGCTACCTAGCCCGAAGCTTCTAAAGTTCGGGCTATATTTGTTATAATCACAGTAATTAATTCAGCGCAGCGTAAGATGAGGCTTCCGTTCGTCGGAGGGAGAATCGTTTTATATAATCATTAGTAGAGTTGATGTCGGTCTGAACAATATCAAGTTGTCGATTTTTTCAACTTTCAATAGCTTTGTGTTGTTCAGTGTTTTCTAATGCCACAGTAAGACGTGGTAAAGGTATGCCTAACTTTTTTGCTTCTCTCACAACTTCAAGTACCGCAAAACCTGCTTTACTATTGTTGTATTCGATGAAAAGTCTCGGTAAGCTGCCCTTTGCAAAAATAACCTTGTTAAAAAGCGTGCCGAGAAGTGCTGGTGGAATCTTGGTCAACAGTAAAGTAATCGCGTCCATCTTTGCGCCTCTTGCTTTAAGTACAGGGGTCATTTCCCGCATACTCTCACCGACATTTGGGAATGAGTCACTATGATTCAAGACTGCTGGGAAACTTCCCCGTTTTAACACCTCGGTCTCCATCGCCGCATTCATGGCAAAGTGATTCCATAGCCAGCTTTGCATATCCTTTATCCAATTGATTTTAAAATGGGCGCTTTCAAATAGTCCTTTGACCTTGTTGTTTATCTGTTCCGTGCCTACCCGTGGTTTTTCCAGAAATATCGTTTTTAAAAAGCCGCCCCTAAGCTTATTGTCCTCAATGCCGCCTCCTGCTCCTGGGAACCCAAAGACAACATTGTTCATAGACAAGGGCAAGATCGATGATTTTAAATCTTGCCAAATATTATTGAATATTAGGATCGGGGTGTTACCAGCGGTAGTCGATAGTAGTTGTGCTGCTTTGGGAAGTTGCTCCGTGTTGACACTCGCAATAATGAGATCGTAATTTGGACTTATCTCCTCATGCAGCTTGACTTTCCAGCTTTCTTGGATTAACTGTTTCCCTCTTCGTGCGTCCCACATTTCAAGCGCTATATGACTTCCGAAGGTTTCTTTTCTCCCTTTTCTAACGTAAAACTCAACGGTATGCCCTGCCTTTTCAAAAGCCCACGCATACTGGGTCGATATGACACCTCTACCAAAGAATAAAATTCTCATATTACCTCCTGAAAAAAATATTTTAATCCTTGTTGATGATCCAACAACGTGTTGTATAATGTTATTGTATTGATTCACTATACGGTCATCAACCATCAGATTTTTAATATCTGTCGTATAATTGATCGAACAGCAAACGGAGGCAAATAATGAAAAAGCAACCTGAAATTACGGACAAAACAAGGCAGACATTTATAAATGTATTCTGCGATTTATATAGCCAAAAACCCATCGAAAAAATATCTATTCAAGAGATTGCTAACCAATCAGGATATAATCGCAGTACATTTTATCAATACTTTACAGATATCTATGAGTTGTTGGACTGCGTTGAAGAGCGTGTTTTGAAATCCATTAACGAGGAAATGGCAGGCAGAGAGTTTTCTACACATACGTTCCAGGATGCACTTCAATGCTTGGAAAATGCAGAGGACATTTCAGTTCTGAAAGCCCTCTTGGGCGACTATGGTTCTGTTCATTTTGTGGAACGCTTGAAAAGAGAAATTCCCTTTGAGCGATTGATTGTGGATTTTCCAACGGATGATGCCTTGGCACCATACATCATCGAGTTTTACATTTCAACATTAATATCTATGTTTCGTCTTTGGATACGCAACGACAAAGATCTATCGTCAGAAGAATTGGTCAAGCTGATCGATAGCCTATTTGCAAAGGGGATAACACCGTATCATATCTTTGGCGCGGTCAATCCGAAGCGCTCTGATCCGAATAAAAAGTAAAGGGACGAGGAGAAGGAGAATGAGGGCCTGACAGAGAAAAACAGTAAAGAGGAGCATCTGCTCCTCTTTACTTCATTAATTATAGTAGTCTAAAAATCCCCATCATCCCACGAGATAATCAATATACGTGCACACCCGAACCAAGCACGGATTTGTTTTGTACGGAATTACCGGTTAGATATACCTTTTGCAGATTAGGCAGCTGGCTTAGGGTCTCGATATTGGAAATGGCATTGTTCTCGAGATGAAGCTCTTCTATGGCCTGCCAGTTACTCATAAATTCGAGAGAAGCCAAATTGCTGTCTTGCAGAGTGAAGGAACGCAGAGCGGACATTTTGGCAAAGTAAGGCATCATTTGGTCAACTTCATTGACCGAGGTGTTGTTTATGCTGAAATATGGCTGCTCTAAGGTCAAATGTTCAAGCACGCTGTTTTCCGCGGCCACCTTTTGTTCAAAGTTCAGCCTGCACTCGGAGCACATCAGAGATTTGACCTGCTTCAAACGAAATAAAGCATCGCTCTCCTTATATAGTGACGAGTCGTAAATGCTTAGGGCCTCTAGGCTGGACAAGCCGTCCAGGGCGCCAAGGCCCGTTACTTCACTGACCTCCGAGAGGGAGAGTTGCTTAAGTTTCGGGAATTTCCCCAGCGCCGCCAAATTCAATTCTCCACTTCCGCCACGGAGCGTCAGGCTGGTTGCGGAGGGCGCTTTCAGCCCAGGGAGAAAGGAGCTCGGAATTTCCACTCGCTCTACTTTAGGCAGTGTCAGCACTTCTGCATTCTCGTAATAACCGGACAGCGCTAAATCTCGCAGCGAGGAGAGGCTGTTGATGGGTTTGACCGAGCTGAGCTTGCTTAAAGAAGCCAGGCGTAGTTTCGTGATGGAAGTCTTGTCGGTCAGACGCTCCAGACTGGAGAAGTTTACATTTTCAATATCTAACGTTTGTAGAGCAGGCATATTTTGCACAAAGTCGATGGACTTTACGTTGGTTAAATAAGAAAGCCGGAGCTCTTGAAGCTGAGTTAAGGCGTACAGCGGCTGCAGATCTGTGGCTTCACTGTAATTGATGGACAGGGAGGTCAGCCCGGTCATGGACGACAACCATCCGAGTTCATCGACAAAGGTGAGCGACAGGGACTTGAGCGGCAGTTTATTCAACAGAAAGAAATCCGTTACAGACTCATCCACATAGGTAATGGATAAAGAGCTCAGATTAGGAAATTCCAGCAGTAGGGCCAATTCCTGATTGCTGCGAAGCTGGGTGGAAAGCTCCGTAACTTTGGACTTGTCACCAAAGAAGTCCGAAAACGTGCTGAAAGATTCGTTAAAAGCGCCACCATAACTTTTTAATCCGGACATATGAGCAAACGTGGTTTGGTTCGACTGGGAGATTTCATAGGTATTCGTCAGGTCCAAAGCCGTCAGTCCCTTAAAAGCTTCAAAATCTCGCTGATCGATCTCCTGAGTATTCAGTTTCTTGTCCTGAGTAACATACGTGATCTTCTCGGCCTGTTCGTCGCTGAAGGGGTCGGAGAGGCTATATGTAAACTTCCATTGATCATTCTCCGAATGCTCTACGGTTAAATAGCGAAGGCGAGCCAATTCCTCCTCTGTCGGCAAGGCAGACCCTTTATCGAAGATATCTCGCAAAAAGGAGAGCAGAACCTCGCTCTCAGGCATCTTCCGCACAGGCAGATTGGCTTCTGCTTGGGGATGAGTGGAGCTGACGCTGTAATAAAAATATGTACCGATGGCGCCGGTTAAGAGCAGCATCAATATCAGCACCAGCCTTGCAGAGACGTTCAGCTTCGGTGCTGTTTTTGGGGGCGTTCCGTGGTAGTGATTAATGGTCTGGTCCACGTAATAGACATGATTTTGCTTCAATAAAAGCTCTGTTTCACAATAGGGACACTTTAATATCTCACCCTCTTTGTATTCAATTCTTCCGTTGCAATTGGGACAGTTTAACGGGATAAAAGCCACGAATGTCCCCTCCTTCATTATGATGGTCATAAGATCATGCTGAACGGTCATCTGACTTCATTATACCTTGTGAATTTACGTTTGATGAGAGAAAGAAGTTTCACATAGCGAAGGAGCAGGGAAATCCTGCTCCTCTTTGATCTTTTAGCTAGAGGTGGGCATTATTACATAAGTCATTAAGCGATCGAAGTAATCGGATGTTTAACTTGCACAGGGTAGAGATGATCACCAGGGGTTCTTACAAATAAACCGTCATTGGTGAGGGTACTTTTTAGAACGAGATGTTCTGCTGCATCTGGTGTGAAATGGAAGGTTATTTTCTCCGTATTCTCATCTGCAATCTGATGTAAAATATCTGTCATATGGATTTCGTTTAAACAAATAACATCGAAGAGGTTAATATTATTGTCTTCCCTCTGATAAATCATGATGGCGTTTTCATTTTCCAAGTGATAAATATCGTTACTGAACACATTCAGGCAGTAAAACATGAGTATGCCTTGAGTCTGGGCGGTTCCGAAATGTTGCGAAACAGGCAGCCTTTCGGATGCAAATTTAAGGATAAGGCGTAAATCCTCCGCGTTAGTAACATCGAGTTTCCGAAGGTTCGCAGGCTCGGGTGATTTTTTTGCCGTATAATCCATTGAAAAAAGATGTTCTTCCACCGGTTTAAAACCAAACTTGGGGTAAAAATCAAGCACCGATTCATTGGCAAAAAGGTACATGAGATCGTACTTGTTGTCGTATTCCTCTAAAATCTTGTTCATTAAACGAGTGGATAGTCCTTTTCCTCGATAATCGGGATGTGTCATCACCGTGCCGATTTGAATCGCTTTTTTCTTCTCCCCGTGAATGATGAGCTCAAGGATGTTAACAGAAGCGTTCGCAATAACCTGGTCTCCATCTACTAATGAAAAAGGTATGTATCGTTCTCCCCAAAACCCTTGTTGGTACCAATTTTCAAATTTTATATCAAAAGTGTTAGCAGCAAGTTCGAAGAAACTCTTTCGAAGGACTTCATTGTTTTTATAATCCTTCTTAAATATAAATTCCTGCATTGTATGTTCCCCCTTAATCCTCAAAAGTGATTGTCTGTATATTAATGGTATTATCCTTTACTTCTACCGGTTTAACAAGCATCGAATTCACGGAAACGCCGTATACCTGACACCTGTTCAATAGCGCCAAGTGGTGCTAATTAAATGTGGTTTTTATGTATTTGATAGAGATTTATCATGATATTTGAACATAACAATAACAATAACAATTTCGTTTCTAGTAATGAACAACGTTCAACTTATATAGATTCTCGAATCAATCTGCCGCGGCCTGATCAGAGGAACGAAGAGCTTATCCGTCCCCGTATCACACTTTGCATATATATGAAAAAAACTAAGATTCCCCTTTAATTTGGAGTAAGATTTCTCTTCCATGAAGTGGTATTATCTGGGTGAAAGGAGGCTGGCTACTGCAAAATATGTAAGCGCTTTATATGGTTGACGAAAAATTTGGTGTGGGGGGAATGCTTCGAATGAGGAAATCATTTAAGCAGGTCGTTTCCGGGTTACTCGCAGCGGCTCTGCTTCTTCCGGGCGGCTTGATAGCTCCGACAGTTAATGCTGCAGATCTAGTGGCAACTAATTCACAAATTGTGTATCAGGAAACATTCCAGAATGGTCAAGGCAAGGCAACTCAATCAGGCGGTGCCCAGCTGGACGCTGTAACAGGCAAGCCGTTTGAAGGCAATGATGATGGAGCGGCTCTACATGTTAGTAATCGATCTAATAACTGGGATGGCGTGGACCTCGCTTTTGATGACCTTGGTTTGTCAGTTGGCAAAGAGTATTCTGTAACCGCTTCCGTTTATGTTGATACTGATGCTAACCCACCTGTAGACGTGAAAGCCGTTCTGGAAATTGTAAGCAATAAGGGCGTTGATGGATCTGAGGCATACACTGGAATTAGCTCTGCTGACTTTAAAGCAGGACAAGGCATTACGCTATCCGCCAATCTCTCCGTTAACAGTGTGGAAAATACAGCTCTGCGGATTAAATCGAATGATGCCGGGAAAACAGTCCAATTTTATATCGGGGATATCACGATCACCCAGACAGCAGCACCTGTCGAATCCACGGTAGTCCTTAACCAAAGTTTTGAAGACGGGAATACCGGTGGATGGGGCAAACTGGGTTGGGGATCGAATGGGGACACTGCGGTCGTTAACGACGTAGCCTCCGAAGGCACGAAATCTCTGAAGTTCTTTAACCGGGCCGATGAGAAAGCCGTCCCTGCCCTCGTACTTACAGGCAAGATGAAATCCGACCGTAAGTATGATATTTCCCTCAAGGTTAAACTCAGTTCAGGTGAAGGCCAGTTCCATCTGGCTTCCAAGATAGACTCTGAAATCTTAGCGGAGAAGTATCCATGGCTTATAGGCAACAAACTTGTAACCGCTTCCGAATGGACGCTATTTGAAACCAAAGGCTATGAAGTTCCTTCTAGAACGAATGAGGTCATCATCTACGTTGAACCATCGGACAATACGTTAACCTCGGATATATACATTGATGAAGTCATGATCACCGATGTAACCCCTGATCAAACCACACCAGAGATTGTAGATAAAACAGGCATCGCTGCTGATTTTGAGAATGGCCTGGATGGATTCAAAGCACGGAACGGCCGTGAAACGGTAGCTCTTTCCCAAGACGATAATCATACATCTGGCGGCAAGCAAAGCTTGCTTGTGACAACTACGACACAATATGATGCAGCCTTGGTTAATGCTGATGGCAAAATGGCAAAGAATCACGAATATGAGCTGTCTGCTTGGGTGAAAATGGCACCTGGCGAAGCGCCTACAACCCTTCGAATTAGTGTTCAATATGCTGACAGCGGCTTTGCGAACGTTTCACCAAATGCAACCGTTACCGATCAGGAATGGGTACACTTAACGGGTAAGTATACGCTCACCACTACTCCAAGCGTACTTAATGCTTACATTGAAACAGCAAACAATGACGGCGGCAACCGTACCTTTTTCTTGGATGACTTTGCTCTAAAATATGTGGGACCTGTAGCTGCCGCACCTCCGATCCAAGAAAATCTTCCTAACCTCAAAGATATTTACGAGGATGATTTCCTGATCGGTAACATTGTTAATCCGGCGACCTTTGACGAGACCCGGCTCAAGCTGCTGACGAAGCATCACAATGTTGTCACGTTTGAGAATGATATGAAGCCGGATTATGCATACAACGCGAACAGACAATTTGATTTCACCGCAGAAGATGCTCTTGTCCAAAGAGTAAAGGATGCAGGCCTTGATTTGCACGGTCACGTGCTCGTATGGCATGCGCAGTCACCTACCTGGCTTCATACGGCAGAGAGCGGTAAACCATTGAGCCGTGAAGAAGCTCTGACGAACCTGAGAACACATGTTAAAACGGTCGTTGAACACTTTGGTGACCAAGTCATTTCCTGGGACGTTGTCAACGAAGCCATGAACGATAACCCGGCTAATCCGGAAAACTGGAAAAATGCATTGCGTAATTCAGGCTGGTTACAGGCCATCGGCCCTGATTTTCTTGAGCAGGCATTCCTTGCAGCCAAAGAAGTAATTGATGAAAACGGCTGGGATATCAAGCTTTATTACAATGACTACAACGATGACAACCAGAATAAATCTACAGCCATCTACAGCATGGTGAAAGAGATCAATGAGAAGTACGCCGCCAATCACCCTGGCGAGAAATTGATTGATGGCATTGGCATGCAAGCCCACTACAATTTGGGCACGAGATTGGACAATGTCAAGATGTCGCTCGAACGTTTCATTTCCTTGGGAGTAGAAGTGAGTGTCACTGAGTTGGACATTATGGCAGGCACCAATTCTTCAATGACTGAAAAAGAAGCAAAACAGCAGGCCTTTCTGTATGCCCAATTGATGGATCTCTATAAGAAGAACAGCGAGCATATTCCGCGTGTCACCTTCTGGGGATTAAATGATGGCACCAGCTGGAGAGCCGAGCAGAATCCAACCTTGTTTGACAAAAATTTTCAAGCTAAAGAGGCATTCTACGGGGTCGTTGATCCTGGGAAGTACATGGCGGAAAACCCTCCTGAAGAGCTTGATTACAAGAAATCAACCGCGCACTATGGGACACCAGCTATTGATGGTTCTGTAGACAGCATATGGAGCATAGCTCCTGAATTGAAACTGGATACGAAGCAAATGGCGTGGTCCGGTGCGACAGGAACGGCAAGAGTACTGTGGGATGACGACAATCTCTATGTGCTCGTTCAAGTCAGAGACGATCAACTGAACAAGTCGAATCCAAATGTATGGGAGCAGGATTCCGTCGAAGTATTCGTCGATGAAAATAACGGCAAAACGGCTAACTTCCAAGACGACGATGGACAATACAGAGTGAACTTCGAGAACATGGCTTCCTTTAATCCTGCGGAAATCGCTGCAGGCTTTGAATCCAAAGTCTCTGTTTCCGGTACCAACTACACGGTTGAAATGAAGATCCCGTTCAAAAAAGTTAAGCCTGCGAACAATGCCAAAGTCGGCTTTGATGCGCAGATCAATGATGCCAAAGATGGCAACAGAATCAGCGTGAACGCATGGAATGATCCATCCGGTCAAGGTTACCAGGATACTTCCGTATTCGGTGAATTGACGCTCACGGGCAAACCTTCTTCTGGTGGCAATAACGGTGGCGGTAACAACGGTGGAGGCAACAACAGCGGAGGGAATAATGGTGGCAGCAGTGGAGGATCGAACTCCGGGACTACTCCGCAACCTCAACCTCAACCTCAACCACAGCTTCCAGGCAGCGACTCGGCAATTGTGCCAGTAGTTAAAGTCGAAAATGGAACAGCGACAGCAACCATTTCGAGCGAGAGCCTGAATAAGGCCATTGAAAATGCTTCTCCAGGTGCAAATGGCAAGAAGCAGGTTACCATCGAAGTGCCGAAGCAATCCAATGCCCAATCCTATGTGGTGCAGCTGCCGACTTCGAGCCTGCAAAGCAATAATAATGTTGAGTTTGTGCTTAAGACGGACCATGCAACACTTCAAATTCCGTCCAACATGCTTTCTAATATTACGGAGCAAGCCGATCAAGTCTCTATTCAGATTAACAAAGTCTCGGCAGATCGCCTGAGCGCAGATGTTCGCGCTATTGTGGGCAGTCGTCCGGTGATCGATCTAAGTGTAAAAGCTGGTGACCGTCTCGTTGCCTGGAGCAATCCAGCGGCACCTGTAACGGTATCTGTTCCGTACACCCCTGCTGCACAGGAGCTTGCCAATGCACATCAAATCGTCATTCTTTACATTGACAAACAAGGACAGGCAGCAGCCGTGCCAAGCGGACGCTATGATGTTAAATCTGGCTCGATGGTGTTTAAAACAACTCATTTCAGCACCTATGCTGTAGCTTACGTAACCAAGTCTTTTGCCGATGTGCAAAACGTACTGTGGGCTAAACAAGCAGTCGAAGCGATGGCATCACGCGATATTATTAAAGGAATCTCTGATGACAGCTTCGCTCCTGCAGCTTCCATCACGAGAGCCGACTTTATTACCTTGCTTGTGAGAGCACTTGAATTGAAGGGCCAGGACACGAACACGGCAGCGTTCAGCGATGTCGAGCCAACCGCATACTATGCACAGGCCGTGGCTATTGCCAAAGAACTGGGGATTGCCTCTGGATTTGAAGACAACACATTCAAACCAAGCAGCAGCATTTCCCGTCAAGATATGATGGTTCTTACGGCGAAAGCCCTTAAAGCAGCTGGTAAGCCATCTGCCGGAAGCGGGAATCTGGCTCCTTATTCCGACGCTGCAAGCATTTCAACTTACGCGGTGGATAGTGTAACTTCCCTCGTAGGAAGCGGAATTGTCAACGGCAAAGATGGAAAAATTGCGCCAGGCGAACCATTGACCCGCGCTGAAGCAGCGGTGATTCTATCCCGCATCTGGAACATGTAAGTGATTGTAAAGGAGACTTTTGAAAAAACTAGGCAATTCATTAAAGCTGCTGTCTGTACTTTACAGGCAGCAGCTTTTTCGAAATTCCATGACCCTCGATCATGATTGTAATTTAGATCGTTAACCATCCGATTCCATTTGCAGCTCAGCAAAAATCATTCGTTTAGGCGATTTTATTTAGGAGGGAGCCGCTACTCAATGCTGAATATCGATGATCCAATACATAGACATCATAAATTTTACTTTTTCCACTTTGCAATAAAGATGGAATCTGATAGGATAAGTTAATAAATACGATGGTTTTAGTGAGGATTAAAAGGAGGCCGCCTTGCCATGCAAGAACTAACACATCTGGATCAACTTGAGGCTGAAGCGATATACATTATCAGAGAAGTAGCAGCGGAGTGCGAGAAACCGGTCATGTTGTATTCCATCGGCAAGGACAGCTCGGTCATGCTGCACTTGGCCCTAAAGGCTTTCTACCCCGAGAAGCCGCCATTCCCATTCATGCATATCGATACAACCTGGAAATTTAAGGAAATGATTGAGTTCCGCGACCGAAAGGCGAAGGAATTTGGTATCGAGATGATTGTGCACTCTAATGAAGAGGCTATTCAACAAGGAATCAACCCCTTCGACCATGGTTCCGCATATACCGACATTATGAAAACCACAGCCCTGAAGCAGGGATTGGACAAATACGGATTCACGGTTGCATTCGGTGGCGGAAGACGTGATGAGGAGAAGTCGCGTGCGAAGGAGCGGATTTTCTCGTTCCGGAACAAGAACCACTCGTGGGACCCGAAGAACCAACGTCCGGAAATGTGGAAGCTGTTCAACACGCGAATCAACAAGGGAGAGAGCATTCGAGTCTTTCCGCTGTCCAACTGGACTGAGAAGGATATCTGGCAATACATTCGTCGGGAGAACATCGATATCGTTCCGCTGTACTCCGCGGATGTAAGACCGATCGTTAATCGTGACGGGCATATCATCATGGTGGATGACGAGCGGTTGAAGCTTGAGCCTGGCGAGAAGATAGAGATGAAGAAGATTCGCTTCCGCACGTTGGGTTGTTACCCGCTCACGGGCGGAGTTGAGTCCGATGCCGTTACGCTGGATGAGATCATTGAGGAGACATTGGGTGCGTTATCTTCCGAACGGACCAGTCGGGTTATCGATCAAGAAGCGGCGGGAAGCATGGAACGACGCAAACGGGAGGGCTATTTCTAACATGAAGAGTCTACTTAAATTCATTACCTGCGGAAGTGTGGATGATGGCAAGTCCACGCTGATCGGACATATGCTCTATGAAGCCAAGCTGCTGTTCGCCGATCAAGAACGAGCTCTTGAGCTCGATAGTCGATTGGGAAGCCGAGGCGGCAAGATCGACTACTCGTTGCTCCTCGATGGTTTGCTGGCCGAACGCGAACAAGGGATTACCATTGATGTGGCATATCGTTATTTTACGACGTCTCATCGTTCCTTCATCGTGGCGGACACACCGGGACACGAAGAGTATACGCGCAACATGGCTGTAGGCGCTTCCTTTGCCGATCTAGCCATCATTCTGGTGGACGCTACCAAAGGCATCATTACCCAGACCAAACGTCATGCCCGGATCTGTGCACTGATGGGGATCAAGCATCTCGTATTGGCTGTGAACAAGATGGATCTGGTCGGCTTCGATCAGAGGACGTTCGAGGCGATCAAGGAAGAGTTCATCCAAACGACAGCCGAATTCCAAATCAAGAGCATTCAAGTCATTCCCGTGTCCGCTACGGAAGGGGACAACATCACAACCCAGTCGCCGAATGCTCCTTGGTACGAAGGGTTAGCTTTATTGCCGTATTTGGAAAATATAGATGTTCATACTACCGATGATACGAAGTCTTTCATGATGCCGGTTCAGCGTGTAAGCAGACCGGACCATACGTTCCGTGGGTTCCAGGGCCAGATCGAGGCTGGAAAGATTTCGGTCGGAGACGAACTCATGACTCTGCCAAGCCGGGAGAAAGCAAAGGTTAAGCGGATTTTGGTGACGGACCAAGTTCAGGATTCTGCTTATGCTGGCCAACCGGTTACGATACAACTGGACCGCGAAGTTGATGTTTCGCGGGGCTGCGTGCTTACGATGGACAATCAAGTCCAAGAAGCTGACAGCTTCGCTTCTACGATCCTGTGGATGGACGATTCCGTCCTGACTCCGGGCAAGCATTATTGGGTTAAGGTCGGAACGAAGACTCTTCCAGGCACTGTAACGGCGATTACCCATAAAATTGACATTAACACGGGCCATACCGTTCCGGCCGATCAAATTGTTAAGAACGAATTGGCCAAGTGTGAATTCACGCTGTCGGATCAGATCGTCTTCGATTCCTTTGAACACAATAAGAGCATCGGAGGTTTTATCCTCATTGATCGTGTCACCAACATGACGTCCGCTTGCGGGGTCATTGATCAAGCCCTGAAGGGAGACAGCCGATTTGCCACGCCGGATACGGGGATCACGAGAGAGGTTCGCGCCCAGCAGAAAGGACAATCTCCGCTCACGGTCTGGCTTGCTGGCTCGGATACGGTAGCTCTCGCAAAGGAAGTGGAGAAGCGACTAATGTCATCCGGTTACCATACGATGCTGCTTGAGAGCGTCAGTGGAGAATCGCTCCGCCGCACGGCGGAGATGGCAAAGGTGTTGAACGACGCCGGCCTGATCTCACTGGTATCTCATGATTCTATCAGTGCGGGCGAACTTGAGACAGCCCGAGAGATCATTGGGGGCAAAGGATTTATCGAAGTTAACGCGGACGAGATCGGCGGAATTTCCACCCAGGATGCCGCGAAATCCGTGGTTAAACGAGTTGTGCAATCCATTATCGATCACAGTCCTTCGAATAACTACGACATTTAATAAGCATGTCAGATACAGCGGTTGCCGATTAGGCAGCCGCTTGTTTGCTTAAGATTAATGAGCAGTTAAAAATCTTGGGAATTCATATGCAAGAGTCGGTGTAAATCAAAATTTTAAAGCACAAATTTGAAAAAAAGTATGATCACAAACAAAGCAAAAACCAGATTGAGCATAGATCAATCCGGTTTTTGCTGTTCCCATCAATTTACCTATACTCCATTAATCTGCGGCAAAATGCACGACTGCACTGTATAACATCTTGTTGCGAAGCGGGTCGAACGTCACTTGATGCTGGACCTGCTTCACTCGAAGCAGCAGTGCCTTGTTCATTCCGATTCGGTCCTCAATCGCCCTTTCCAGTTCATTGAAGTCATAAGCCTGCAGGCATTCGACTTTGTCTTTGATAATATCCAGTGAAATTTCCATGTTTGATTCAGGCCACCTTCATGTCACGATTTGCAGGTACAAAAGCCTGCCGAGCTTTAATTGTAGAGGAGCTTGTTCGGTTCGGCAAGAGCGTACAGCAAGAATAATCAGAACGATGGAGGCGGTTTGATTTCTATGCTGGGGGTGACAAAGCGGGAGTTGAGTTAGGCTTTGAGACATGACAAATAAACTCGTGCTGAAAATCAGCTTGAGACGTGATAAAATTAGAGAAAGGACAAATGGAGGACGGGGAAACCCGGATCCAGGTTCCATTGGGTAAATAGCCACGAGGGGCATCGCCCCTCTTTTTTATGCGAATCCATAGAAAAGCATTGCTTCGGTTCAGGTTAAAATGTATTCGTTTGGACGTAGCATTAACATATAATGCTGTTTGAACTACGTTGCCGTAACATGGTATAAGTGAAGATGGTGTAATTGAAGAAGCAGCAGTAACATTCGTACTAAATGGATGAACTAGGGAATGAACAGATATTTACTATTCTCGGGGCCATGTTGGTCCTGGTATATATAGAGGAGTTTTTAAGATGAAAGACAATTTTTGGCGTGAATTGCCACGACCATTTTTTATATTGGCACCGATGGAAGATGTAACAGATGTTGTGTTTCGCCATGTTGTGAGTGCAGCAGCCAGACCGGATGTTTTTTTTACGGAGTTTGCGAATACGGAGAGTTACTGTCACCCGGAGGGGAACAAAAGTGTACGCGGGCGTTTGACATTTACAGAGGATGAACAGCCCATGGTGGCTCATATCTGGGGAGATAAGCCGGAATTCTTCCGGGAAATGAGTATCGGTATGGCAGAAGAAGGCTTTAAAGGGATCGACATTAATATGGGTTGTCCTGTAGCCAATGTGGCGGAGAACGGGAAGGGCAGCGGTCTGATCTGTCGTCCCGAAATCGCAGCGGATATCATTCAGGCTGCGAAAGCCGGGGGACTGCCCGTAAGTGTAAAAACAAGACTTGGTTTCACTGAAGTAGACGAATGGCGCGACTGGTTGACCCATATTTTGCAGCAGGACATTGTGAATCTGTCTATCCATCTGCGCACAAGAGAAGAAATGAGCAAGGTAGACGCTCACTGGGAACTGATTCCGGAGATTAAAAAGCTTCGTGATGAGGTGGCACCTAATACACTGCTGACCATTAATGGGGATATCCCTGACCGTCAAACTGGGTTGAAGCTCGCTGAACAATATGGCGTGGATGGCATTATGATCGGGCGCGGTATTTTCCAGAATCCATATGCTTTTGAGAAAGAGCCGAAGGAACATAGCAGTGAGGAATTACTTGATCTGCTGCGGCTTCATCTGGATCTCTATGATCAATATTCGGCACAGGAGCCGCGTTCGTTCAGCCCGCTTGCCCGATTTTTCAAAATCTATGTCCGTGGATTCCGCGGGGCAAGTGAGCTGAGAAACAGCTTAATGAATGCCAAATCCACAAAGGAAGTGCGTACGCTGCTTGATGAGTTTGGAAGCAAGAATCATGATGAGGTTGAGGTACAAGGAAATTAAGATGCAGTAGGTTGGAGCAACAACAGACTAACCTTCGGGAAAACATGGCCGACTTGGCTGTGTTTTTTCTTTTGAAGATAACATAATAGAGGATAAGCACAGGTTATTGTATGATGGATTGTAGAGAAGCGCCCCAAATGGTGGTTATGAATATTGAACAAGGGAGAAATCAATGTCCTGGAGTAAATTGAAGCAAAATCTAGAGAGTTTCCTCTGTCCAGCGTTAGTAGGAAGGGTGGAATACCGATCAACCAGCTATCGCTATTCATCTGATCGACCAGGAAACTGTTACCTTGCCGTAGATAAGAAGAACATACTCAATATGAGTGACACAACAACCCCGATTCGGTGGTACCAGACGGAGCAGGAGATCAAGAACGATCCAAATATTGAAATTCCTGTGGATAACGAAGAGATTGAAGCGATTCGAAAAGAGAGCAAAGGAATTCCGGAGGATCGCCTGCAAGTCATTGCAAGAAGCAGAAAAATCTCTGTCCTGGCCAAAGAGCTTTTGTCAGCTCAGTCATCATTAAGCAAATCCAATTTTACGGTTGCAGCGACTACGTTTTTATCAAGACCTATAGAGGAAAGTCTGGAGAGTCAGGATATCTTGCTGAACATTCTGGCTTTGGTAGACAGACGCGTTGGCAAAAAGCGAATTTTGAACATGTCCGAGCAGATCAAGTTAAAGCATCCAGCTGTGCAGTATTTTTATGAAATACGGCGTAGGACGATGTGAAAATTAATAAAATTTAATGACGGGTCACCCTGTGTCAAGGGTGGCCCTACTAAATATTAGCTTAACAAGAGAAGATATGATCAAGTAGATTTCAACCTTCGTATGTTGGACAGTCTACTTTTTTTTATTGTTCAATTTTTATGCTATAGCTTTTAACTATAACTAGTTATGGTATTTAAGTATCTCAGCCAACCTCGTTCTGCATGATATGATAAGAGTATACAACGAGGGGGTTTTGACATGACTGATAAGTTTCAGATCGTAGGTAGTTTGTTGCGTCCTGAAGAGCTGCTGACATATAAAACACAAATTGAGCATCGTGATGATATCCAATATCCATTCTATGAAAACTTCGAAGGTTATGAGAAATGCGAGCATGAGGCAATTAAACAAGTTGTGAAGAAGGAAATTGAGCATGACCTGTCCATTATTACAGATGGCGAGTTCTCCAAATCGATGTGGCATCTGGATTTTGTGTGGGGCTTTGGTGGAGTGGAACGTTATATTGCAGACCATGGCTATTTTTTCCGTGATGTGGATGGATCTTCAAAATATGAAACACGTAAAGATATTGGCCTGCGCATAACGGGTGAATTAAGTGGTGAAAATCATCATTTTATTCAACTGTTCAAACAGCTGCAGGACACGGCGGGTGACCATCAAACGAAACTTTGCGTACCATCTCCCTCCCATATCTTTGGTGAACTTTCCTGGTCGGATAACATTGGCGGTACGGATGCTGTTTATCAGAACATTCAGGAGCTTAAAGCGGGTCTTGTGAAGGCGTATAAGGAATTTGTTAAGGAATTCGCTGCGGTAGGCGGTAAAATCCTGCAATTCGATGATTGCTTGTGGGAGCTGTTTGCAGACGACAACCCGAACTCTCCGTTTACAGGGGAGCATATTAATCAAGAGGAAGTACAGGGTCTCGCCACGGAATTTATTGATATTAATAATACCGTAATTGACTATGGTCACAGCCTGGGATTGAAAATGTGGACACACAACTGCCGCGGAAATTATGATTCTCGCAATATGGGTGGCGGATCTTATGCGAAAATCGCTAACCTGTTCCTGAAGCAGTTGAAATATGACCGTTTCTTCCTGGAGTGGGATGATGACCGTGCGGGTTCGATCGAAGCACTGGAAGTTTTCAAGGACAGACCTGAAACGGAAATCGTATTAGGATTGTTGTCATCCAAGACCAATACGCTTGATGATGAAGAGCGCGTAATCCGTTTGCTGGACGAAGCCTCCAAAATTATTGATAAGGATCGCCTGCTGCTTTCGCACCAATGCGGCTTTGCATCCTGCGATGGCGGTAACGAATTAAGCGAAGCTGAGCAATGGGCCAAAATTGATCAAGGACAAAAAATTGCCAAGCAGTACTGGGGTAATTAAAATGGTTTCCTGAGAAAACGAAAAAGGATGATTTGCAGGGTTCCAATAAGCCTGTGATTCATCCTTTTTTTTGTAAAGCTGATAAGTGACTAGGTTATTCTTTTGTATTAATTGCTTTAAACATTTGCTCCTCGTATTTCTGCACAAGATCGCTTTCTGGCTCAGTTACCTCTGTAAATACATTCTTCGTGTTATGATAGAAGGCTTCAGCAAAATCTCTGACAGCGGGAACATCATGATGCTCCAACACGATGGCCTGAAACATATTGCCGAGCATATATTCAGCATTGGAGCCATCACTGAGATATCTCAAGTTTAAAAATTCATTAAGAACATGGACCTTGAACTCTTCCATTTCTTCTAATGTTGCCTCGTATTCACTGGCAAGCTTCTCTGTGGCTTCCGCCTTTTTCGCTGGAGATTGCTGGTTGTTAGCCAGTTGATTAATCTGCACCTTCCAGGTGGTAGTATATAATTCGTCCACTGTTACCGCGGATGGAGTGGTGCTGTTTCCCCATGCATAGGACAACGTCATTGTATATGCATACATCAGGAAAGATAACATAAATATAATTTCCTTCATAATTTTCCCTCCATTGGATGTCTAATAGTTAGTATTCTATCAAACTTCCAGTTTGTATGTCATCTCAAACATCCGAATCAAATATTTACACGAGCATGGAGAGAGGAGAAATATCTGAGAATTAGAGGATTCACCCAATAGGTTCTGAGAGAAACTCGCATCAGAAGTAAGCAGCTCACAGTACATAAAGGGAATTATTTACTTTAAAGCAGGAAAGTGCTAGGATATGGTGGAAAATGTTAGAGAATGTATTGGATCATCCTTCAAAACGATGCAAACTCAAGGAGGCATCTGGTATTGAACATTATATTTGTGGTGGATATTTTGCTCAGTGGTCGAGGTGGAATGGAAACGGCACTTTCATTAATCTATCATGAGCTGAAACAAAGGCATAATGTCATCGTGATCTTGAGGGGGGCATCTGAAGATAACACTTGGGAAGAGGGCATCAGAACCATACCTTTGTCGCAAAAACTAAGTGATCTTATTCCACGGAATGTTCTGTTAAATATCTATTCGGCTGCCTTGGCCAAAGTAATGAAAGATCTGTTGCCGTTGGATATTATTGTATCCACAGGACCCACTGGGGTTAAAGCCGCAACGATGGCAGTTGAACGGTTAAATGTACAAGTGCCTGTGGTAAGCTGGCTGCACTTCAATCTGGATTTTTACTATAAATTCTTCGAAGATTTACGGGCTGCTGATGGACATTTGGCGATCAGTGAAGGAAATCTGAAGGATCTGCAATGTGTTTTTCCCGAAAAGCAAAACAAATTGGTCTATAATCCTGTGAAGTTCGATAACGTAACATATGTGAAAAGACCATCCTACCCTGTATTCTTGTATGTTGGAAGACTGGCCAAGGTGAAGAATGTGGACCATATTATGATGGCATTGGCACCTCTGCAACAGAATCATTTCGAACTCCATATCATTGGAGATGGGAAAGAATATAAATCGTTACTGGAATTGTCCAATCAATTGGGGATCGAGGATCGCATCGTTTGGCATGGCTGGCGGAAAGATCCGTGGGATGTGGTTGACAGCGCGAGTTCCCTCATTCTGGCTTCGGATATAGAACCGTTTGGATTGGTCCTGATTGAAGCACTTTCCAGAGGTATTCCTGTTATTTCCAGTAATTGCAAGTATGGTCCGAGAGAGATTGTGAACGCCAGCAATGGCTGGCTGTATGAACCGAATAATCTGGAGCAGCTGACTTCTATTTTGGGCGGTGTTATGGACGTTGGACAACCCTATCCATCACCTGAAGCCTGCAGAGAATCGGTGAGAACCTATGCCGTCCAGAGCATAGCAGAGCGCTTTGAACAAGCGTTGTTTGATATTTCGACGCATAGAGCAGCACAGCAGGAATGAACCGTTCACAAAGTATTCAAAATAAGTGTTGACACGAGAAATGAATGGAAGTATTCTAGAAAAAAATTCAATTTTATGTAATTTATTTCTGTGTACATCTTATGATATCATCCTCTTTTTTTCCTCTATCTGCATTCTCAACTAGACATGAAAGTACAAGCATTGTGCTGAACAAGTCTTTCACTTCAATCTTTCTTTCTTTCTTTCTTTCTTTCTTTCGAGCATTCCATTGTTTTGCTTCCTCTATGACTAAATATTTTAAATTGTATTTGCAAGCGCTTACCTTTAGTTGTTATGAGAGGAGGTGAACATATGACGAATTATAAAAAACCGACGTTTCGCAAACTGGAATCCGCGGCTATTGCCCAAGCAGCAAGCTGTGGTTGTGGCTGTGCATTCTCAGTTGGCGGCGGATATGGATCATCCTGCTAATCATTTATTCTTCATGAACGCAAGAAGAGGCCTGTTTACCGGCCTCTTATCTTAATCATTGGAGGCTTGTTCATGCAAATAGACGAACGGTTGCATATTCCACACGTCGCGGTGTATTACGAAGACGGAAACTATGTCGTACATAACGTTCAACTCAACTGTTGGGTTGTGTATTCACCAAGCGAATATGAGATTGCATCCGAATTGATATATGGTGGCAAGACCGTTTTTGAATTAATGGATTCGGGTTTGAACGCTCAGGATGTGAAGCGGGTCGCACGAAAGATGCTGATGTACCGTGTGGCTTATCAAGGAGAGAAACCTGAAGAATACAATGTTCTGGATATGGTGCAGAAGCAGGGAATGGGCAAAGTCGCACCTACCGCTGTCTATTTTGTAACAACCTACAAATGTAATCTGAATTGCATATATTGTTATGCGGATAGCAGCCCGGAGCGTTCGATGAATGGGGACATGGATACGGAAGAAGCCAAGGATATGATCAGGCAGATCAAGGATCTGGGGACCAGTACAATCGTGTTCACAGGCGGAGAGGCTTTTATCCGCAAGGATATTATGGAGCTCATGACCTACAGCAAGGAAATTGGGCTTTGTGTAAACGTTATCAGTAACGGAACGTTGATTACGAGCCGTGAAAAAGTCAATGAGATTGCCAAGGTAATTGATTTGTTCACCATCAGTTTTGATTCACTCGACAAAGAGGAGCATGAAGCGAACCGGGGCAAAAACACCTGGGACCGGGCACGTAAAGCGATCGATCTTATCCTTGAAGCAGGGATCAAGCTGAAAATCAACCAAACGGTGACCAAGCACAACCGGGATTCAATTGATCCTTTGCTGAAGTTTGCCACCGAGCGGTCTGTCCGCTTGAATATTGTACCACTTGCCACTTTGGGCCGTGGGGACGAGCGTATGCAAGGACTGAGCTTTGCCGAACGCCGCCGCATCGCGGACCGGATGCTGGATATTGAGATGGATGACGCCCATGAAGATTGCCACTCTCTGAATGTGAAGTTATTTGAGCGCAGAAGACATTGTGGCCATGGTACGAGTGAGTTTTCTATTGATGCCAAGGGCAATGTGTTCCCTTGCAAATTGATGCACTCCCCAATGTTCCACGCCGGATCGATTCGAGAGAAATCGCTCAGGGAAATATGGGAGAATTCCGAGGTGTTCGAGCGTTCGCGGAACAGGACCGTTCACACGCTGCCTGAGTGCATGAAGTGTACATTCCGCGAATCTTGTGGCGGTGGCTGTCGTGCTTTTCATTGGGGGGCAACTGGCGATGTGGATGGAACGTTTTCACAGGATTGCTCAGGTATCCGCCGCGGAATCCGCAGAAAAATGGTCGCTTATTTCAAAATGGCAGGAGGTAAAACGAATGAACCTGTGGTTTCAAATAGCCGATGACGTGTTTTTTGATGAAAATGTGGAAGGGATCTTCATTCTTTCTGATTCTGGAGAAGTCTACGTTCTGGAGGATGATGTTAGTAAAGCCGTATGGAACATGCTTGTGGAATCATCACAATCGCTTGACGATATGTGCCAGCATATCAAGCAGAAGTTCAATATCGGTGAGGATGACCATGTCGAAAACGATATCCGGGATTTCGTAACGGCATTATCCAAAATAGGAGTTCTGAAAGAATGCATGGTACCCGCAGACAGGATTTCCTGATCCGTGCATTGCAGCACGGGAAGCCGATCTCCATATTGATCGAAGGCAACTGCATGCATCCCCTGCTTGTTCATGGACAGCGTACCTCTGTATATCCCCCGGACGAGATCAAAGAAGGCGATGTGGTATTGGTTCGTGATCAGGTGAACCGAATTTTGGCTCATCGTATCCTCAGCCTTGAGCATGACTGCGTGATTACTTCAGGTGACCGCAATCACATATCGGATACTCCCTTTCACCGATGTGATATTTTGGGGAAGTTGGATATCCCGGAAGATCAGCAGCCGTATCGAAATCAGCCGGATTCCCCATTGCCATTATCTGAATTAAAAGTGGTGGTGCATCCTGATGCGCTTGATATAACAACTGCTGAAGCGCTGTCTCATGCTTTTGCTGTGGATATTATTATTGAAGAAAATCCGGTCAGTCTGCTGATGAACTTGCGGGAGACGGGATGGACTTCCATTGCCATTCATGCCGGTGCGAGACAGCATATATCTGAACTGCCGCACACTGCCGGCAAGGTGGTTGTGTTTGTTGGCTATGATGTCGCCAGAGAAACGGATGCACCTAGTGGCATCATTGGTTTGAGTGATGCGAGTTTCGTGGCAAGAACAGCCACCAAGTATTGGGATAACTTAAAAGCAGATGTGAATGTAGCGGCGATAATAGGTTTTCATATGAGGAGGACAACTGTATGTCATGGGTAATCACTGCCACATGCGAAGGAGAGCGTTTGGCCAAATGTATTGTAGCCTGTCCCGAGGAAGCGATCCAGACCTCCCCGGACGCCAAGCAATATTTTATTAATCCGTCCAAATGCACCGATTGCGGGTTATGTGATCTGGCTTGTCCTGTGGCAGCCATTTTCCCCGAAAGTGCCGTGCCAAAGCAGTGGAAACACAGTATTGAAGAGAATCGTTTGTTTTTTTTCGCGTAGACATGACCTGCATGTGTCAGCGCAAGTGGGATGAGGCTTGCGTTGGCATGTAATATCTGGTAGGAAGGGAAGCCGGAATGTATGCCGACACTTCATGTACGGGTTGGGCGATATCCGCTGCTATTGGAACTTTGCAGAGCGATTAATGAGTTAAGGCAAGACCAATTATGGACTGTTCCTGAAGAACGAAATTATCCGCCAGCGCTATTAAATCTAATTCGTAATCGGGGACTTCGTTCCAATGTTTATCGATACTGGGGCAGCATGTTTTTGAGAGATATGCTGGCTATAGAGAATGGGCCGGAAGTGAAATTGTTGAAACGCATATTAAGTGCATCTGTCGAAAACATGGATTTTGGCGTTATGGCTGAATATGAAAACCATTTGGCAACCCAATGTGAAGCCATTAAGGAATACATCGCTCCTCTGATCCAGAACTTCGGCATTGCCGAGGTTGTTGAGCTGAAGCTTTACCCGCTATCGACTATGCCGCCTCCGCAAATTGGGCGATTCGGAGCCAGCCTGAGCAAAGCGACATCTACATCCGTACATTTGGCTTTTGGATCACCACCGCTTCATTTATGGAATCAGTTTAATCTGACCGAGTCTTTTTTCGCCAGAGGTGGCATTCATTATCTCGTCAAAGAGTGGCTGTATGCACATGCCGGTGAATATGGAGAAATAAAGGAAGGGTTGAAGCCACATCTGATCAACCTGGTATCGGTAGCCATTCTTATTGAAGTAGATCATTTTTTCAGTACCAACCTGGATTTCGTGTTTCATGGAGAAGATCGATTGATCTATCGCTGGGCGCTTTCGCAATATACCGGTAAAGTAGGGTTTGGTGACCATCTGATTCAATATATAGATCATCTCAATACCAACTGGCCGCCACCAAATCTGGAAGAGACTCAGCAAGAAACACCTTTGACGGTAGTACATACCATTCAAATGAAGTCCCGTGTCTCCATTCAGGACCCGTTCGCTTTACTGGCGAATACGCGGTGGATTGGAGATTATTATGATATCGTCGATGCGGACATGGGAAGCGAACGAAACGAAGCAAAGCCATTTCTGGTTTTGCCGTGGAATTCCGCCAAGGCTGACGAAATCTGTACCCGGCATCGTATGCGGAAAAGACATGATGGTGCTGTAGTGGACTATGAACACATGACAGCTCTGGAACAATTTGATACAACGAAGACGCTCTGTCTGCTCATTGATCGTGAGCCCGGAGAATCATGGCGATTTGTCATGTTATGTCCCTCTGTCCGCTCTGATACGGGCTATTTTATCGAGACATCTGATTTGTCACAGATTCATACACCGATCGCCTTCGTAGATTCTGCCTCGGGAAGGAGAATATTATGAGCCGTATTCATACCGGATTTGTCCAAATATGGATGATTATCCGGGCAGGGGATCGGGCCATCTGGATATTACTATCCCTAATTCTTGCACTCGGGATATGGCCTGGTTTTATGGTATGGGCGATCAAGCATTCAGTAAATCAATTGGCTAATGGTGACCGCAACGCTTCATTAGCTTACATAGGAATTATTGCAGGAGCAGGCACGATTGCCATTTTGTTGAACGTTGTGCAGCCCTATTTTTTGAGAAGAGTGAAAGACCATGTCTATCATAATTTGTCTACTCGTTTGTTTGATTCCGTGAATCGCAGAACAGAGAACGAAATGCTTCACGCAGCAACTCGGAATCGGATTTCAAGCACATCGGAATCAGTCAGTTCCATCTATCATGGAGGGTTGGACGGTCTGTCGGCACTGCTTCAGGTTATCGTGACGGGGTTTTCCTTAACGTGGATTTTGCTCGAAGTTGCTTGGTGGGCACCAATTCTGATCCTCGCCGGAACAGCACTTAATGTGCTGCTGATGAAAAAAGCAGCAATGTCAGAGTCCAATTTTCTTCAGGACATCTCGGAAATATCGAGGCTCGAAGGCGCGTTTCTGGATATGTTAACGACGTTTAGATCCGCCAAAGAAATGCGTGTTTTTGGTATAGCAGGCTGGATGAAGGACAAGTGGCAAACAGAGGAGAGAAGAATTGCACGATTAACGATGAGGCAAACGATCCGGGCTGGATGTTACAAGCTGATGGGTCAGCTCGGCAGCGGCGTAGTCACATCGGCTGTTCTGCTAGTAGGATTATGGAAGCTTTGGCGAGGTACCTTGAATCCCGGAGAAGTCGCGGCGTTACTCATTGGAGGTTTGCATCTTGAACAACTGCTCAGCATGGTTCTAAGTCAGGGCAAGCACTGGCTTGGTCGGAAGTTGTTTTTGGCCGAACTTATCCAGCAGCCACATGAAGAGCAAGCGAAAACAGATACAGACACAGATACAACCAACTGTCATGAAGAGCATACGTTAGCCCCCCATGCGTTATCTGTCCACCAATTAATGTTTAGTTATGACGGGAGCCGCAATGTATTAAACAATGTCAATTTCGATATTCCTCACGGTTCCAAGGTGGCTGTTGTAGGTGCTAACGGTTCAGGCAAAAGCACATTAATGCTCATCCTCGCCGGACTATTGAAGCCGGATCATGGTTCAGTCAAGGCAGAAGAGGTAGGTGGTTTTTGTCTGCAGGACTATGGACGTTATAAACTATCCGTTGCTGAAAACGTTTATCTGGGCGACATCACCCGGAAGGAGCAGACAAATGACATTACCGAAGTGCTAAAGCTGACCAATGCTCATTTCGTAGAACAACTGCCTCAAGGGCAACGTACAGAGCTATGGCCAGAGGTCGGTGGATCGGATCTGTCGGAGGGGCAGTGGCAGAGGCTGGCGTTAGCAAGAAGCATGTTCAGAGCGATCTACCGTGTTGGATCTGTCATTATTATGGATGAGCCCACGTCAAAATTGGACCCCAGCAATGAATTAAGCATTCTGGAATCCATTATTAACAGACTGCAGGGTTATACGGTGCTGTTTGTCGTTCACCGTCTGGTGGGCTGCGTTTTTGCCGATACGGTTCTCATGCTGGATGAGGGCGAGATCAGGGATTTCGGCACTCATGAGAGACTGTTGGAGACATGCGAGCCTTATCAAGCGATGTGGAGAGCTTCTTCCTCCTTTATTGAAGCGCCGAAGGAAGAGGGAGAAGGGGGCGTTGCCTAATGTGGCTGATTCGTGTGAAAAACAAGCGAAAGATTATTCCATGGATGCTGTTCGCTTTGACCGTGACATTATTTACAGGTATTTTGCCCGCACTGCGGATTTTCCTGTTCGGCTATGCGGTCCAGCAGGTTATTTCCGGTGTTAGCATGGACCAGATGATCATGCTGATGGCCTGGTTCGCAGCGGCGACTATTGGAGAGAAGGTTATGGACTCGTTATATGGTGTAGCGTTGGAGGGGCTGCGTATTCATATAGGGAGATCCGCCAAAGAGCTGTATGTCGAGCGTTATAATGAAGTACCATATCAACAACTATTAAATCCATCGTTCTCTGAATCGGCTGAGAAGGCTGCCAACGGCTTGGACCGGGGGCACCGAATTCTTACACTTGGCCTGGATGTACTCAGTGCAGGAGTCATGCTGATCAGTTTGGGCACCGCTTTATGGTTTGTCACAAAGATCGGGTGTGTGGTGATGATCGTGACCTTTGCTTTTGTTGTGTTTAAACAATACAAGCTTGGCCGTCAGATGTTTAACGTTGAGAATCAGCTATCGGGTCAGCGTATCCGTGAAAGTTATTATCGAAGCACAATTATGGATTTTCAACTGGGCAAAGAACGCAAGCTGTTTGGCTATTCGCCCTATATCGTGAACCTCTGGAGGAACACATTTACCGAGATCAGCAAAACCAATCAATCCTTTCTCCTTACCTCCCAAAAAACAACCGGACTGATGCAGATTGGTCAGCTTCTTCTGATTTCAGTGGCCTACATGGTGTCGATTCTGACAGCCAGTTCCTCCATCGGCGGTTTGATCATTGCTTTTCAACTAATCGATGAATTGCTTGGCAAAGCCAATGCTTTTGTGCTTGAGCTTCGGCTGTTTACCAGCGAGCTGCTCGTTGCATCCAATCTCACCCGGTTTCTTTCTGCCGATACACCGGACCGAGTCGAAGCTTCAACAAAGCAAGCTGACAGAGAAATTATATTATCCGAAGTCAGCTTCACCTATCCGAATAGCGATAAACCGGTGCTTACCGATGTGAATATGCATTTGCAAACAGGGGAGCTTGTCGGATTGGTGGGTGAGAACGGGGCCGGGAAAACCACGCTATGCAATATAATATGCGGTCTGCTTGAGCCAACTGAAGGCGAAGTATGGGTTGATGGAGAGCTAAGCCTGCACAAAGACCGATTACAATCGATTTCTGTTGCTTACGCCGACTTTGCCAGATTTCCATTGACCGTTCATCAGAACATCGGACTGAATCGTGAATGGAGCGATACTGCACAGCTGCTTGCACAAGACATTATTGAGCGAAGTGGAGATAAACGGCTGGGGGCAGGTTATTCAGACGGAACGGAACTATCGGGAGGACAGTGGCAGCGTGTGGCAGTTGCTCGGGCGATGGCGAACACCAGAACCATGCTGGTACTGGATGAGCCTACGGCTGCCATGGACCCGGTGATGGAAGAGAGTGTTGTCAGAAACATTAAACAATTTGTGGATCAGGGGAAAGCAGCTCTTCTGATTGCCCACCGAGTCAGCACAGTTATGCACTGTGACAAGGTCTATGTCATGGCGGACGGACAAATTGTTCAGGAGGGAGACCCCTTGCAATTGCTGGAGGAGGATGGCGTGTTTCGTGAAATGTACGGGGCGCAGGTTGCCTTGTTACGCAAGCAGGGGAGTGTGGCATCCGTCGGGTGAAGTCAGGAAAGGGGAATTACCTATGAAAATATTATTCATCTCGCGGGGAAACGGGTTCGGGCATGCGAAGCGAGATTTGCTCGTTGCCGAACGACTTATACAGTTGAATCACGAGGTCATTATTGCATCCTATTCCTCCGGGCTCCAATATTTGCGAAGGGTATATTCGGGTGATTTGATCGATCTGGAGCTTCCTTCAGCCGGCAGCAGTGCCGAGCGATTGTTTAAGCTGCTTGACTTGATACGCCGTACACAACCGGATGGCATTGTTGTTGATGAAGAGCTTCTTGTACTTCCAATGGCCAGAAGTCTGGGAATTCCAACCTGCTTCATTACCAACTGGCTGGAAGATGATCGGGAAACGCTAGGTTTTCTGCAGATGGCTGATCAAATCGCCATCGTGGATATACAAGAGAGCTGGATGTTCCCGATACCAGTCTCGATTCAGGATAAGATCCGATTTGTAGGCCCGGTGGTCGAAGTACCGGAAGCGACCGGAATCAAGGAGAAGAAGATTATCATTACGTCAGGCTCGGCGACCATTGTGGACGTTCCCTTTTTCACGAAAACCATAGCGGCGTTAAAGGACGAACAAGCGTATGTCAAGGTCGTGTACAGCGGAACACTAACGAAATCGTTGCAACGTTTGGAGGATGAGACAACAAGATTTGTAACAGATCCTGGCTCCTTTTTGGACGAAGTAAGAAACAGCTCGTTGGTTGTGTGTCGAGGCGGGCATACGACATTATGGGAGTTAGCGTCGTTGGGTATCCCTGCCATTGCTATCCCGCGGAAAGAAGAAGTAAACCCGAGCAATATCGTATACGCCAAACAGATGGGTGCGAGAGGTTACATTCGTTGGCTTCAGGAAGCCGATATGGATAGTAGCTTGATTGCCTCATATGCAAACGGAATTCTGAGTGGTCAGGATCAGCTCCAAACGTATGCTTATGATGGGACCGCAGTGGATCATCTGATCTCCTGTGTTCTGGAAAGCTTTTCACTCCACAATGAGGAAAAGCCGTTATAAACGTGATCGTCATGATACCAGAGCCTAAGTGAGTACGATGATTAAGGAAAGAATCAGGTTCAGTAAGGGGGTATGCTGCATGGGAATGGGAGTCACCGTCATAATTCCTACATATAATCGGTCGGATTTACTGGAGCGCACCTTGGTCTGTTTGAAGCATCAGGAGGCGGATAATTCCTTGTTTGAAGTGATTGTCTGTGATGATGGCTCAAGTGATGATACGAAAGAGGTTGCCTGTTCTTTTGAATCGTATCTGGATCTGAGATATTGTTATCAGAAGGATCTGGGATTCCGGGCAGGAACTGCGCGCAATATGGGACTTCACCTGGCCCAACATGAGATATGTGTGTATTTGGATACGGGGGTGCTGATCGGTGCCGACCTCATTCTCAACATTATCCATTTTCATAATCAGCACGAAGGTACTATAGGATTAGGAACGGTTCATGGCATGAATCAAAAGGATGATCAAGATCCAATCGCCAAATATCTGCAATCTATTGCATTATTGGAACATCCGGAGGCGTGCTTGCGTAATCCGATCTTAAAAGCTTATCCCGATTCCAGACAAACGCAGTTCGACTTTTATGAAAATGATCTCGATCGAAGCTCCGCTCCGTGGTCGTTTTTTTGGACCAGCATGGTTTCGGTGGAAACCTGTGTACTGAGAGAAATTGGTGGATTTGATGAGTCCTTTCACGGCTGGGGGCACGAAGATCTGGAGTTGGGTTACCGGCTCTGGAAAGCAGGTGTGCATTTCCGTGCTGACCCTACACTCCGTGCACTCCATTTGCCTCATGAGCAGTTTAATCCCGTGCAGATGACGAGCCGGAAGAACCATTTGCACTTTGTCCGACTGCATCAGGAGCTTCCTGTTGAGCTGTCTTATGTTAACGAGAATTTTATTTACGAAATGCTTCTTGGACAGTTCGAGGTTGCGGATCAATATCTGCCGCAAGATTATGAACATATTGAACAAGGCATCCTTCGTTCGAATGAAGAAGGCAGACGATTGGCGGTGGGATACGTATCCCCGCAGTTTGTCACCAGATTAAACATCACAGATGTATTTGCGTGTAATCAGCATAACGCAGAGGTTATTCGTGCGCAGAGACCCTCCGTTCATACTGCTTTTAAGGCGGGGTTCGTTAATTTCTGTGAAGATGATTATTATCAAACGGTGATTATTACAGATGCGTGGAAAGTCATACCGATTACGCTGTTGATCGTTCTTCTGGATGAAATGCTCCGGATCGCCAAGCGAGTCTATCTTCTGGATACGGAGGGTTTACATCTTGAAACGCTACCTATTGTCGGGGAACAGTTGCCCGCTGGATTTCATGCGGAACCTATAGGACACAGAGAAAAGACTCATGTTTACGGCATATCCCGTCAGGACATGCATTCGCCAGTATGATCTATTTGGAAAACAGCCACAAGTCGCAGGTCGTCTTTATAAGCAAGCGCTTGAACCGAAAGATCCCTTATTGGGATTAAAATGGCAGTATCTCATTCCAAATGCCCGCTTTCTGGCAGCTGAAAGCGGGTTTACCTTTGCCAGCGAAAAGCTTGCTTGTGTCTAGTGAAGAGTAGAGATACAATCAGTGGATCAAGGAGAAAAAGGAGTTTTACACAATGAATTTGGAAGAGGTTATGCAAGAGCTTGAATCGCTTGGGAAAGAACGAACGAAGAAAATATATATGTCCAACGGCGCGCATGAACCACTTTTTGGGGTGGCAACCGGAGCGATGAAACCAATCGCAAAGAAAATAAAAAAGGATCAACCTTTGGCTGAGCAGCTTTACGCTACAGGGAACTATGATGCCATGTACTTTGCTGGCGTGATTGCCGATCCCAAAGTGATGACGGAAGCGGATTTTGATCGTTGGATTGATGCTGCATACTTTTATATGATCTCTGACTTCATCGTTGCCGTCACACTGTCGGAGACGGATATTGCCCAAGCCGTGTCGGACAAGTGGATTGCGAGCGGGGATGAACTTAAGATGTCCGCAGGCTGGAGCTGTTATTGCTGGTTGCTCGGCAGCAGGCCGGATAACGAATTCTCCGAAACTAAGCTGAATGATATGCTTCAACAGGTAGAACAGACCATTCACGAATCTCCGGAACGAACGAAATATTCGATGAACAACTTCCTGTACACCGTCGCGACATCCTATCAGCCATTGCACGATCAGGCAGTGGAGACAGCCCAGGCCGTGGGACCTGTTGAAGTCAACAAGGACAAGCCGAAGAGCAAGTTTCTGCATGCTTCCGAAAATATTCAAAAGGCAGTGGAAAAAGGGCGAACGGGGTTCAAGCGTAAATATGTAAGATGCTAAGCTGAGCAGGATACCGACTAAATAGACCGCATCCCTCAGCCAGAGGGCGGTCTATTTGTCTTTATTGGACAGCAGCGCTACAATCAGCAAATCGAAGGTAATCATTAGCATAATTGCTTCAAATACTGTCACAAGGCATCACCTCCCTTCCGGAGATTAGCCGACCGTTCATAGAAGTCTTTCCATTGCTCTGTGAGCTACCATAGTAGTAAAAAAAGATAACACTCCTTAACGAGTAGTTCCAACACATGGGTGAACACGGTTTCTAGCACATCTTTTATTCGATCGGAACGGAAGCGGTTGATGGTAAGGAAATCCGGTTGCTGCCGCGCAACGAGCTACATAAACATGATATTTTCGCGGACAGTCTTGGTGATTTGGCGGGAAGAGTAGATGCGCTGCGTGTAGACGTAGATGATGATTTTAGTGAGAATTTTGGGATGATAACTATGGCAGCTATCGCCAGGGTACGCGGCGCCGAAAATCGAATTGCTGAGCCGATCGACAGCGTGGTTTACGACACGAACGAGGTGGCTTTCGGGGATGTCTGTCTCCAAATCCATTGGCAAGAAAAGTTGATTCATGGTATTTTGAACAAAGAAACAGTCTCCTTTCAAATGGTGGGTCGCACTTCCATTTTACCAAGGAACGGTTTTTTTTTGTTTTATAATTTGGAAAACGAGGCTGTCTCTAGCCATTTTTTTGACTTATGAGACAGCCTCTTAATTAGCAGGTAATTTGAGCAGCCACCTTAGTGCACTCTTCTCCTCGTAAAAAGCCACCCGCTAGCTACAAAAACGGTATAAAGCAAGAAGTTGAATCCGACGCCTAGCAAGAGCGAATCGTTGATTAGAAGCGTTTTGAAAAAGGAGGCGACATGAATCCGCAGCGAAGGAATCGCCGTACCGATCGGGATGGCCGTAATGATCAGCGCGGACAACAGCCAGCCGACAGGGTTGGAATACCCCGAAATCAGCATGCTTAGGAGCGCCATGACCATCAGGTAAAAGGCCGTCTGATAAAGGAATGAACCGGCAAAGCCAAAGTCGTTCCGATGAAAGGCGTTGATTAAATCAACGGTGTTATCATAATTGTGAAATACTTGCATTTGCAGCACGTTCCATATGGAGTTGATCAAAGCAACGGCTGCCGCCCAGACGGCAAAGACGGTATGCAGCCCCTTGAAATATTGCTGTCGGCTAGCGCCCAAATGAACGATCCGTTTGTAATAACTAAGCGGCAGCGCGATGGCCATCAGCGGCAAAAGGATAATTATCATGTTCCCCTCTGAAAGGCTGGATATTTCGCTGGTGTCTGTAAAATAAGTAACAATGAGTTCAGCAATTATGCCAAGCACGATAATCATCAGGACGAACCAGATGTACATTTTTAATTGCCTATAAGTTGCCTTTAAATGAACGGTCACTCCCCCCAATTTAGAGACCCCCTTCAATCAAATACAAGAATAGCTTTTGAAGACTCAACGATTCGATCGAAATGTCCTGCTTGAGAGCTTGCCGCATGTCCTTGTCTTCCAGCTTTTCATAAATTGCCGCAAGCGTACCTCGTCCATAGGCCTCGTGGTATAAAACTCGCTTGCCGGTTGTAAACAAAGCTACGGCCTCCGAATTTCCCCGAATGAGATAAGCGGACATGCGTATTTGCTCCATATCATCCTGCAGCAGGAGGGAGCCTGATTCAAGGATGCAGACTTTTTCCGCAACCGGCGCAATTTCATCAATCAGATGCGTGGATAGCAGAATCGTGCGAGGATGATTGGCGTAATCCTCCATCAGCGTCCTGTAGAACCGTTCTCTCATCAAAACATCCAGCCCCAGCACCGGCTCATCGTATAAGGTGAGCGGCGCCCGACTGGCAAGGCCGACAATATTTTATAAACACAAAAACACGCCACTTATTGGCGTGTTTTTGTGTTTGGTTGCTGGATATTATGACTAAGTCATAACCATTTCTTTGGCTTGCAGTCTGCCCGCAGCGAGAAAGCTGTCGCTTAGTTCAGGATCACTAACTGAGCGCGCAAGAACAAGCGAGCCAACCATGGTACTGAACAGCGCACGACCTTTGGACACATCCATATCTGCCAGGTTGGAGATAAAAGCAATCATCCGCTCCAGTTCATGTGTGAACACCTGCCGAACCTCTTCGGAGGAGCGAGAGATTTCGCCGGAAAGGGCAGGGAAAATGCAGCTCATTTCCGTTTTGTCGCGGTGATAGGGACTGAGATAATAATCGATGACTGTATTAATTTTGGGATTCTGCTCTTCCTGATCAGCGACCTTTTGCAGAAGTGCGATGGTATCGCTGATGGCATATTCGCAGGCTTCGGCGACCAGTTGTTCTTTGTTGTCAAAGTGTGAATAAAACCCTCCATGAGTCAACCCGGCTCCCTTCATAATAAACGGGACACTGACGTCCTGGATACCATTGGTGCGAAAAGCTCGAGCGGCACTCTCGACAATTTTACCTCGTACTTTTATTTTATGGCCTTTGGGATAGGGCATTGTCATTCACTCCATAGTTTCGTCATTCTGCTTTTCAAAATATTATAATCATCATAATTAAGCCTGTCAATTTGGCGACGGAATATCTGTTACTTTACAAAAGGGCCAAATAACGGTTGTTGACGGTGTTAAAATATGATGGTTATAATATATTACGATCATCATATTTTAAATAGGCTTCAAATCGGGAGGAATCAGGATATGAGTAAACTTGAATCTGTAGATACGTTAGTTATTGGATCAGGTCCGGGAGGATATGTGGCGGCGCTTCGTTCTTCACAACTGGGGATGAAGACCGCAATCGTCGAACGTCAACAGCTCGGCGGGGTTTGCACGCATGTGGGTTGCATACCATCCAAAGCATTAATTGCGGAATCACATCGCTATGATTTGTTCAGACAGTTCAATCAAGCTGACGCTGCAGCGACATTTAAGATTGCACAGGATTTCAAGCAGGGAGTTGTGAATAAACAGGCAGGTGGCGTCCGCTATTTGTTAAAAACTGCGGGAGTGACCATTCTCGAAGGCGAGGCTAGTCTGGTGTATGAGCACACAGCGATGATCCAGCAGACTGGACAGGAGCAAAGCATTTCTTTTAAAAACCTTATACTGGCAACAGGGTCTCGTCCGATTGAACTGCCTGCATTTCCGGTTGGAGGTCGGATCCTGTCTTCCACAGAAGCACTGTCTCTGCAGGAGGTTCCGAGTAGTCTGATTGTGATTGGTGGAGGTTATATTGGTGTGGAGCTTGGACAGATGTATGCCAAATTTGGAACAAAGGTGACGATTCTGGAGGGAGGAGCACAAGTATTGCCCGGATTCGAGGCGGAACTTGCAGCCCCTGTAGTCAAACAATTGAAGGCGGACGGCATCCACATCGTAACCGGAGCGATTGCTGAAAAGGCGGAGCAGAATGCGGACTCCATTACACTGCATTATTCGAAAAATCAGGAGCAGCACCAGGTTACGGCTGAATACGTATTGGTCACGATCGGCAGAAAACCCAATACTGACGGTCAGTTAGGACTGGAACGCATAGGTTTGCCCGTAACGAACAGGGGACTGGTGGAGACGGATGAACAGTGCAGAACGGTTATTCCTCACATTTATGCCATTGGGGATATTAGGGTCGGTCCTGCGCTGGCTCACAAGGCATCTTATGAAGCCAAAGTAGCAGCAGAGGCCATTGCGGGCCTCACCTCCAAAGTGGATTACAAGGTGATTCCGCTTGTCGTGTTCTCTAATCCGGAGCTATCAAGTGTTGGAGTAAGTGAGACGGAAGCCAAAGCTCAGGCCATTCCAGTGGTTATCGGAAAATCTTCTTTTGGGATCAACGGAAGAGCGTTGGCATTAAGGGAAACCGAAGGCTTTGTAAAAATAGTGGCTGACCCAACCTCTGGAATTGTCATTGGTGCGCAAATCGTTGGCGTGGAAGCATCCACCCTTATATCCGAGCTCGCACTTGCGATCGAGATGGGGGCAACCGTGGAGGATCTGGCCATGACGATTCACCCTCATCCCACATTGGGAGAAGTAATCATGGAGGCTGCCGAGAACGCGGTCAACAAGATGAGAAAGTAAAAGCAACAGCATTTAACCATATACGAGGATTGGGAATGGGAGAGATAGAAGAATGAAGATAAAAGCAGGTTTGTATATCGGAATTGCGCTGGTGCTCATTGTTGGAGGTTCACTTCTGGCTGTGAAAGGGAAGGATGCGGTAAGTCAGGCTGAGAGCAGGAAACAAGGCATACTTGAGGCAGAACAAACGACTTTATTCTATCAGAATAGTCCTGGGGCAATTGTAGAGGCGGGTGCTTCTGCAGGTGTCTCCGTGAAAGAGGGAGAGGTGCTTTTCAAAGTGAAATCCGCTGGGGAAGGAGATGTGGATGTACTCGCACCGTATGATGGTTTGGTTGACCGGGTTGCTGTAAAGCAGGGAGATCAAGTGCAAGCAGGAGTGCCGCTGGCGGTTCTGCAAAAGAATAATTACTATACGGACCTCTACATCCAGGAAAGTGAAGTTCAAAAGCTTGAAGTGAATCAAAGCATTGATGTTCATTTTCCGAATTTGGATCAGCCAACACAGGTCAGTGGGGTTGTTACGTCCATCTCATCTGCCCCGCAATTCGCGAGCTTGCGCATGTCACGGGAAAAAGGGCAAGCCGATCTAAGTATGTTTCTGGTCCGAATATCGATGGATTCGAATACTGATCTGCTTCCCGGGATGACAGCAGAGGTGAAACTTGATGAAATCACTGATTGACGAGTGGAAGTACGTATCGGGAAGTAAGTATGTTCGAATGATTTTTATCGGTCCACTTATTGCAGCCGTATTCTTTGGTTTAATGTTCTCGCACAATCAAATTAACAAATCGCCAGTTGTGGTCATTGATGAAGATCATAGTGAATATTCACGGCAGTTGATCTCCAAAATAAATGCCTCGCAATATATGAGCGTCAAAAGTGTATATCCGAGTCGAATGGATCCGGAAATATTGCTTGCCAATGAGCAGGCTGTAGCAGTCATTATGCTTCCCAATCAGTTGGGAGTACGTCAACAACAGGGAAAATCGACGAATGTCGGCATCTTGATGGATAACACGATGCCCTCTGGGCTAACCGGTATTCGTACCGCGATTCAAGAAATTATCCAGACGGAAAATATGACCCTTTCCATGACAAGTCTGATGCATAAAGGGATGGATGCCGAGACAGCAAAAGGAATCATGTCACCGTTATCGCTTCAGCAGCGGATGCTGTTTAACCCAACGACCAGTTATGTCGGTTTTATGGTGCTGGGATTTGTGAATATCATAGTATTGATGATTACGACAAGCGCAGCGGGATCGATTGCACCTCGACTTCGTCAGGAAGGGAAACTGTTTGCAAACGGTAAGTCACCTTTCCAGCTATGGATTCGGTCTGTACCCTACGCCTTGTTGAGTTCAATTTCGCTGCTCTTATCCTATGGATTGTTAAAGCAGGTGGGAGGCATGCGATTTGAAGCGGAGCCTTATCTTTTTATCATCCCACTGGTTATTTATGCCTTTGCCTTGTCACTTCTGGGTATGTTGATTGGGTACACCGCCAAAGACATATCCAAAGTCAGCCTACGAACCAGCTTTGTATTATATCCCTCCTTTCTGGCTACGGGAATTCAATTATCGCCGCTGGCGTTTCCAGAACCGTTCCAAATTATCGCATGGGCACTACCGATGAACTGGCTTAACCGCCTGATTCGTGGAATGGCTTTTCGGGAAGGAGCGCTTACAGCCTACAGTCAGGAGTTAGGGGCATTGCTGATTATTATTGGCGCAGCGTCCTTGTTCATGGGGTTACTGTATCTGCGTGAAACGAGGAAAGCTTCTCCCAGCAGTGAACTACTGTTGAATGCCGACGTGGTGCCGAGTGGAAGTTAATTGAAAAGAAAGCAGTGAAACGAGAATAGACGCACGGGAATCATTCCTGATGCGTCTTTTTATTTGGTTGCCGCAGATGACATATAAGGATAAAGGTCCTCTTATATAAGTTCAATTAAACATTTACACGATAACGGAGAGGACAGAAATAACCTGAAGAAGCGAAGCTACAAGCTTTCTGCAAGAAAGCTGCATCGGAAGCATAAGTTATCCCTGGATTTTTTACCATTTAAAAAAGAAATCAAAAAATCTGGGATAACAGCGATCGGAAGGTTGTACCGTCATCAGAGTACCAGTGGAAATATTCTTTAGTTGAACTTATATAGCGAAGGTTTTTTATATCGTTTATACTTGTAAGGCCAATTTACTTGAGGAGTTGTCTAACGAATCATGAATAAAAAAGAAGTAGCGCATATTCGCAAGCAATTTAAGATGGATCATGACCTCATGAATATTTACGATATTCTCAACGTGTATATTACGAAAGAAACGAACGAGATCTATCATTGGGAGCGCCATCCGTTTGAGCTGGTGGACAGAGAGAAGCAGGAACTGTACATGGGCAATTTCAAAAAATTGCTGACAGGCGAGTTGGATCAGAAATTGTTTGAGTTGAAGTTTCAAGAGCAGGCGGAAGAGCCGGCTCAGGTGATGCTTCACCAAGCACTGGTAACAGGAGATCCGGAAGAATGGCAGGACCTCATGCTCCTGTTGGTGGAACGAATGTTGGCAGATGCCAAGTATGAACGGGATATGGTGGCTACGTTCGTTCGTGGACAGTATTACTTGCCAACCAAGGCTCGTAACGATGAAGCGGAAGAAAGCGAGAAAAACGAAGTGTTCGCACATCCATTCATTCTGTGCAGCGTGAATTCCACGGAAAAGCAGCGGAAAACACTTTTGTTTGATTACGTGGAGAGAGAATTTAAGTACAACGTGATTGTCGATCCGGTAGTCAAATTAAGCACACCTGAGCAGGGTTTCCTGTACCCGAGTGTGACGGACAACTATTCCGATGTTAACCGTGTTCTATATTGTACAGGGAAATCGAATTTTCCAGATCCGCATTTTGTTGAAAATGTATTGAATGGAGAAAGATCCGTGACAGCACTGGAAGAACGGGCGATCTTCGAAGATATCGTGAAGGAAGTGGCCGGTGAACAGCTCGACTCAGCCACAATTGCACATGTGTACGAGGAGATCAACCGGGTCATCGAAATTAACGAAGAGTCACATGAGGAAGAACCACCGAAGCTCGATTATAAAGACCTGGAACGTGTGCTGACTGCAAGCGGTGTAGAGGATCTGACGTCGGAGAAAGTGGAACGTGCATTTGAAACCATCGTCGACAACAAGAATTATGAAATGAAAGCGACCAGTGTTATGCCGAAGTTTACGTCCAAGTCCATTAAGATTGAAACCAAAGTGGCTACGATTTCGGTTAGCCCGCAAGACCTGAGATATGTGAAACAGGTGAATTATCAAGGCAGACGCTGTATCATGATTGAAGTAGACGAAGATGTCGTGATTGAAGGGTTCACGCTAGCTTCAGAGACGCTTTTAAATTAACACGTTCAATTGCTGTACAACGATCAGGGATCTTACCAGAGAGAACATTAACGCAACAGGAGATGACTTTTGATTCAGAGGAATATACCTGGAAACGAACGCATTCTTTTACTTGCAAACGAGGACGGAAAAGAGAGATACAAGACCATTTTGATCAAAAACACGAGTCGCCTTAGAATCATTGAGGTGTGCAACTCTTCAATGATGTTTTGAAAATAGCTAAAAAATACTGTAACATATAAAGTAGACGAATCCCCTTCCAATAATATGGAAGGGGATTTCGTCATTGGTTGTGTTCCTTTATTTTAATAATTGCAGCACGGCTTGTGGATTCTGATTGGCTTGAGCCAGCATTGCTTGAGCTGCTTGGGTTAAAATATTGGACTTGGTCACACCTAACAATTCTTTGCTCATATCGGCATCGCGGATACGAGACTCAGCAGAGTTTAAATTTATAGCGGAATTGTTTGTGTTATTCAGTGCATGTTCCATACGGTTCTGGAGTGCACCATATATGCTCCGGTAATTAGTTACCTTGCCTAGAGCTCGGTCTGTTTGGGCCAAGGCTTGGTTAGGATCTGCTGGCGGCAATAGTCCCATATTGGTGAGTCCCAATCCCTCAGCCTTTACATTGAAGAGAGGGATATATACGGATTGACCTTCGTTGGCGCCCATTTGGATGTCGAGGTTGGGCGGTCTATAATCGATGTCCGTAATGTCCGTAACAATGGTGGTATCAATATGCTTGATTATTTCCGTTTCACGGGTAAATTCGAACACATCCATGTTTAAAGAAAACGGCCCGTAGGAGAAACCTAAAGTTATGCTTGAACCGCCAGGGATTGTAAAATCCCAATCGAAATTAATTTGGGGTTGGCCCCCAACTGGGTTATTTACTACCAGCTCCGTCGGGGATGCAAAACCGAGTGAATCATCAAATATGATGGCAGCGTTAGCGTTGGTCCCATTCATATTAAACGTGTTTCCTGACGGGGAAGTATATGCGTTACTTCCAGCAGGCAATGGATTACCACTCGCATCATAGATTACAGAATCAACTGGGGGATCCATTACATTGCTGAGTTTAAAACTGGAGTCCGCAGGGTCACCATTATTGATGACATATTTAATTTCCATGGAGTTATCGGGCAATATGGTTCGGAATCTCGTTATGGACAAATTGGTTCCAGGAAACCACATATGGTCCCAAGCCGGAACGGTTCCTTGGTTACTGCGTGAGGTATATTCTAAGGCCCTCGTGCTTCCGTTGACTTCTATGTTTTCAAGCATTGAACCATAAAGATCAGCAAAGCTTTCCGGACCGAAGCTGGTTTTGTTCATGCCAACGGAGTACCAATAGCTGGGTTCGGAATATTTAGGGTCATTAGATAGCTGCAGGCTTTCATGGACCGTAGTGGTTGTATCTGTTACAGTCGTTGTGTTGGTGTCGACCGTATATTCGTTGTATCCCTCTCTTGAATCAGGTAAAACAATCGGTGTAATGGTACTTGAATTGGAAAGGGTATTGCTTGTTACTGATGTATCTATACTGCTTACGAGATGCCTTGGTTCTTCGGACTCCCCAGGTGGCTTGTATACTACGGACTTATGTATTGTTGTTGCTGGAGGCGGATCGCTAACGGTATGGACGGTATTACTGTTGGAACGATCGGCAAGTATTTCGTAATCGTCTCTCGCTAATAAGTTGATGGTATTAAACTCTGTTTTTGTTGAAATGCTGTCGATTTCATTCGTAAGCTGCCGTATTTCTTGGTCAATCATTTGCCGATCCTGATCAGTGTTTGTATCGTTTAAACCTTGAATGATCAGTTCTCTTTGTCGTTGCAAAATGCTGGTTATTTCATCGAGCCCCCCCTCTGCGGTCTGTAAGACCGAGGTGCCGTCCAGAATGTTTCTGGATGCTTGGTCCAGCCCCCGGATCTGGGCTCGCATCTTTTCGGAAATTGTCAAACCTGCTGCATCATCCGATGCTTTATTGATCCGCAATCCCGAGGATAATTTCTCCATGCGACTCGAACCGGCCTTCGAGCTTTCCTGTAATCGTCTTAGCGTGTTTGAAGCCGCCAGATTATGTGAAATGATCATGTTTTTATACCTCGATTTAAAATGGATATTTTGATTTATTTTACCATGTAGCCATAAATGTGTCTAATAACATAAGGGTTTGAAACATTAACGCAACCTTTTTAGGCTGCGTTCTTTGGGATGGGGGACTGAATTGACATTGAAATTTAAAGGTGGCTACCAATTTTCCTCCTTTTAATCCTACACCCACCCTGTAAACTCCAATATGGAGGCTTTCGCGGATTGCACTTCGGACTGGGCGCCTTTGCGCCATTCCTTCGGCGATTTCCCCATAAGCTTGGAAAAGCAGCGATTGAAACTGGAAATGGATTGAAAACCGACTTGTTCGGAGATCGAAAGAATGGAAACATCCGTAGTTTTTAATTGCTTGCAGGCTTCTTCAACTCGGGTGCTATTTAGGAAATCGAGAGGTGTGGTGCCCATGATATCATGAAATTTTCTTCGGAAATGAGTAGTGCTAAGGTGGCACAGATCAGCCAGGAAATCGATGGTGATGGGCGACATATAGTTTTTGGTGATATACTCCAGAACCGGAGAAATGACAAAATCACCTTTCAGATTATGCTGTGTTTCTTGATCTGCCAAGGGTTCACTTTGGGAATGGATTCGCAGGAGTTCGATATAAAGGGATAACAATAAGCCATAGGCACTTTCCTGATAAAGAGGATTTTTCTGCTTTAATTCCTCTACGACAGATGTCGCAAGAGTATAAATCTTCGGATGTTCCTCCCTGTTTAATATGCAGTTCAATCCCTTAATCGCTCTCAAATTGGGTTCAAAGTTACTGTAGGAACTGCTCTTAAACGATTGTTGAAAGAGGTCATCGGGCGAGAAAAAGAGATAAGACCATAAGCTGGCTTCATTGGGTGAACTATACGTTGTATGAGGAAGATATCTGGGGATAAAGGTCACATCACCGGCTTTAAAAGGTACAGATTCACCTTTAATCTCCATCATGCCGCTATCTGAATGACAAATACCAATCTCCAGATGGTTGTGGAAATGAAGATGTTCACTTTTGATATCAGAGATTTTCCAACGTTCACCGCTTAACAGCAGAATAGGAAAGTGGATTGGCAAGCTATAGTGGCGGTACTCAATAATAGGCTGCTTTTTTCTGGGCACATTCGATAACTCCCATTCATAAATGATTGAAATTGCGCAGTTTTGTTGCGAATATGCTTAGATTGAAACTATTTTACTGCGTACAATGGAATAAGTAAAGCGTTTTCAAACCAAGGACGGACAGCTCTCAAGCGCATTTGGGGGCGTGTGCGCCAGGAGAGGGGAATCACCGATGCTTCAAGTGAAATATGACAGAGAAGAAATTTTAAGAGTCATTGATAACGTTACCCAAAAAACACTGGCGATGGATTTGACGTGGGACTGGCCTTGCGGTGTGGCATACTATGCTGTAACCAGAGCTTATCAAACGACAGGGAATAAAGAGATTTTGGACAAGCTTGTCCAATGGGCGGATGAATACATCGAGCTGGGCTTGCCGGACTGGACCGTAAATACATGTGCCATGGGCCATATGCTGATTACTCTATATGAAGAAACAGGGAACCAGAAATATTGGGATATTGTAATGAGCAAGGTGGATTATCTTCAAAATCATGCACTTCGCTTTGGAGACAATGTGCTGCAGCATACGGTATCTGTTGCCAATGATTTTCCGGAACAGGCTTGGGCGGATACCTTGTTTATGGCGGCATTTTTCCTGCTCCGTGTAGGAAGCAAATTAAAGGATCAGGAAATGATCAAGGATGCGCTGAATCAATATTACTGGCATATCAAATACCTTCAAGATCCGAGCAGTGGTTTCTGGTACCACGGCTACAATAACGTGAACAAGGATCACATGTCCGGATTATATTGGGGGAGAGCGAATGCTTGGGGCGCCTATACGATGTCGCAAGTAAAACCACAATTGAAGGACTGGTATCTCTATCCACAATGCATGGACGTGGAGTGCTCACTGCGGGATCAACTGGCAGCATTGAAGCTGGTTCAGACCGAGAATGGCTTGTGGCGCACAGTATTGGATGATGTGGATTCCTATGAAGAGGTGTCTGCTTCCGCTGGTATTGCAGCAGCCATGATCAATAACGGCAATCCATTGCATACCAAATATGTGCAAAAGGCATTGGAAGGCATTCTGAACCATATTAGCGAAGACGGACGTGTACTGGGTGTATCGGGTGGTACAGCTGTAATGAAAGATCGGGAGGGATATCGCAATATTCCAAAAGACTGGATACAGGGCTGGGGTCAAGGTCTGGCGCTCGCTTTCCTGTCCGACATGTTGAAATAGGGAGGGAACCAAGTTGTCCAAGCCAATGAAAGGCTCCTTTACGCTACCCGGTGAATCCGGTTATGAGGCACTGACGTTGGAACTTGCAGAACGGTGGGGTGCCGACGTGATTCGTGACAGTGACGGCACACAATTGTCTGATGAGATTATTAACGCCGGGTATGGCATCTATTCGACCATTTGCATCATCCGGGATCATAACGAGTGGGCATCCCGAAATCCCGATAAGCTGCAGCAATGTTTTCTAATTACAAATCCGAAGGTAGCTGTACAAGATTATGTATCTTTCTATCTGATGGAGGATTTTTTTGCTGAACAATTCAGAGTGAATGATTCCAAAGAGGCATTTAAGTATTGGCAGGTCTTTGACCGGACAACCGGGGAGGAAGTGCCAAGAGCACAATGGAATTACGAAAGGGAATCCGGCCATGTGGTTATTACCGGAATTGTCCCTTGGCATAAATACACGGTAAGCTTTATGGTCTACCGGATCTGGGAAGAGATCTCGATGTACAATCACACGACAAACCATTGGGACAAGGAGCACCTGATGCAGATTGATCCAATCTATCCGGAAACGCAGACATATCTGCTGGACTGGATGGAGAACTGGTGTCAGCAGCATCCGGAAACGACCGTGGTCCGGTTCACCTCATTATTTTATAATTTCGCCTGGATCTGGGGCAGCGACGAGCGGAATCGCCACCTCTTCTCAGACTGGGGTTCATACGATTTTACGGTGAGTTCAAGAGCACTTGATCTGTTTGCCAAAAAAGTTGGATATTCGCTCTCTGCCGAGGATTTTGTAAATGGCGGTAAATATCGCGTGAGTCATATCCCGGCGCAGCAGCGCAAGCTGGACTGGATGGCATTTATCAATGATTTTGTGATCGAATTTGGGAAAAAGTTAATTGATATCGTGCATAACCACGGCAAGCTGGCGTATGTCTTCTATGATGACAGCTGGGTTGGCATGGAGCCTTACAATGACCGCTTTCAGGAGTTTGGATTCGACGGGATGATTAAATGTGTGTTCTCCGGTTATGAAGCAAGGATGTGTTCAGGTGTTAGCGTGGATACCCATGAGATTCGGCTGCATCCCTACCTGTTTCCGGTTGGCTTAGGCGGACTTCCTACCTTTAAGGAGGGCGGAGACCCCACGTTGGACGCCAAAAAGTATTGGATTAATATAAGGCGCGCTTTGCTCAGAGAGCCAATTGACCGGATTGGATTGGGTGGCTATCTGCATCTGGTTGAGCCTTACCCGGACTTTTGCGATTACATCGAGAAGATTGCGGACGAGTTCAGGGGAATAAAAGGATTGCATCTAGATGGCAAGCCCTATCATGTTAAGACGAGGATAGCTGTTCTGCATAGCTGGGGAAAATTAAGATCGTGGACATTGTCCGGTCATTTCCATGAAACGTATATGCATGACTTGATTCATGTGAATGAAGCCTTGTCGGGCTTACCGGTTGAAGTGCAGTTCATTGATTTTGATGACATTCGTCAGGGTGTTCTACAAAATATAGATGTCGTAATCAATGCCGGCTCTGCCGGTTCAGCATGGAGCGGGGGAGAGCATTGGAATGACCACCAGTGTGTGGATATACTGACCAAATGGGTGTATGAAGGCGGTACTTTTATTGGCATCAACCAGCCATCAGCGGTAGAAGGGTACGACAGCTTTTTCAGAATGGCACATGTTCTTGGGGTGGATGAGGATACAGGTGCCAGGGTGGTTCATGGAAAATGGACGTATGAAACTCGAGATGAGCATGGTTTGTTACCGGAAGGAGCCCGCATAGCGCCAAAACATAACATTTATCTTACCGATGGATCGGCTGCTGTAGTGGATGAAACGGATGGGATGATCACATTGTCTACACATGACTTCGGTAAAGGAAAAGGAATCTACCTGCCTTCCTTCGTTTTCAGTTGGGAAAATACAAGACTACTGCTGAATCTGATTCGCTTTGCAGGTCATGAATTCCATGATTCGAAGTACATCACGGATAACTTATTGACAGAGTGTACTTATTATCCAGATAGTAAAATATTGGTCGTCATTAATAATAGTGATCAGGTTCAAACCACGACAATTGATACGGACTATGGAAAACAAACCGTGGAATTAGATCCGTATGACACCCGGATTACCCATATTGGCTTGATACAATCGGTCTAGGAACGAAAAAGGCAAATAATAAGACGTTCGGGATGAATTCGTTGAATTCCTGAAGCGTCTTATTTTTGCAAGATGTAGTGCACAGCCCACAGCTGATCCTATTTAAGTGGACAGGCTGTGGTTGTGAATCTCAACCTATATCGCTATGGAACTCTTTATCATTCTTTATATCTAATCCTCCCGACAATCCGGTTATTGCACCTGCCAGAGGGTTGGTGTTGCCGAAGGAATCCAATCCACTTGAGATTTGTGTGTTAGGAGGCACTTGTACGTCAAACCATTGTAGCTGACGATGGTACCCACTGTGTACTGGGTGTTGGCTGCCCATGCAGGTGCAGTTGAAGCAGCTGCTGTTTTACCGCTGACCGTGCTTGCAGCTGATTGGTTGCCTGCCGCGTCAACAGCATAAACCGAGAAGTTATAGGTTGTGTTCGCTTCAAGATTAGTTACCGTATAGGACGTTGCCGTCCCGGATGTTGTTGTAACTAAAGTAGAGCCGTTGTAAATTTTATACCCTGTCACACCTACATTATCCGTGGATGCCGTCCACATCAGCTGAATGCTGGAGGCGGTTGGTGTTCCCATCACATGCAGCCCGCCTGGAGATGTGGGTGCGGTAGTGTCGTTTGCAGGAGGTGCAGTTGTGGTAACGCTTACAATATTACTGGCTGCAGATTCGTTGCCTGCTGCGTCGACTGCTTTGACCGTAAAGGTGTAAGCCGTGCTTGCTGTCAGCCCTGTTACGGTATAGCTTGTAGTTGTGCCGGATACATTCGCTATCAAGGTAGTCCCGTTGTAAATTTTATACCCTGTTACGCCTATATTATCTGATGAAGCTTTCCACGATAAGGATGTACTCGTAGCTGCAGTTGCAGTTGCCACAAGTGAAGCTGGAGGTGTTGGTGCCACAGTGTCAACCGGATTTGTCCCGGAAAAGTTCACGTCGATGACGTTATAGAAAGCATTGGAAGTATCCGCAACCTCCCAGACTGCTAGGATAACATGATAACCACTGCGTTCTGGTACGTTGCATGAGTTGGTGTAACTAAATGGAGGTTGGCTGCCATTATAGGCGACGGAACAGAACGGTGTCAGGTCAAGCGAATCACGAGATAGAGGTGCATTCGGATTCCAGTTCGTTTTCGTAATATAATATTTCCAGCTTGCCGTTGCATGGTTCGCTGTCAGTTTCCAAGTAAACGTATTAGTGCCACTAGACATATTCACTTTTGACCAACGTGCAGCGGACTGCTCATCGAGCTTGGGGAAGGCGCCATTGGCGCTTGCAATATGGCCGTCCGCAGGTCCTGCAGATGGGAAGCCCTTAGGTGCTTCCAGGCTTTGGGGCTCATACACAATACTGCCGCAATCCTGGTTGACTCCCGAAGCACACAGTGCAGCTCGGCTCGCCGGTCCTTCTACGTAACCATGTGACAACGCTTTTGGACTGTTGAAGAGCATGCTTACCGTTGTAAGCACCAGCAGACAGCAAATCAATACTAACTTGGAAGACGGTAAAATGAATCTGAACATTCGATAGCCTCCTGTATCATTTTTTTTATATAAACTCATGTAAGAGCTTATATCGTAATTAAGGAAGTGCTATACCAGATATGGATATCGTTTGATAAAGAAATCGATATACGGGAATTTCTAAAGTTATTGTAAAGGACGCAAATTCGCCGAACAAGGATAAATTCCAACGATTTTCCAGTTTTTCAACACTTAAGAGGCATATAAAAGGCTTTTGTCGAGAGAGCATCTCTCAACAAAAGCCTTTATTTCCGACTGGATTGATAAGTTAATTCGCTATAAACGAACATTGATATAAGGACATAAAAAAACAACCATTCAACGCTCCTTGGTCGGTTAACATTATATCGAGCTTTATCTGCCGCCCATATCCGCCGAATCACATCAGAGCCTTCCACAGCCAGCATCGGATCTCGGGTTCATAGTCGAATATTACCGGATTGTCCAGAACCATATCCACAGTATAAAGTCTGAAGTGATTTCAAGGTCAAGGCTGGGAAGATCATTTGTGTGCATAAACGAGGCGAAATGAATTCAGTTAAGCATTTACTCGATTAAATATATATTCTGGAAAATAAATTAAAAATATACTATGTTATAGATTGATAGATGAAGGGATCATTTATCTATAAATATAGTGTGATGATCATATCAAACATAAGGAGCATACATATGTTCAATCAACCGATGGCTTTACGTTCAGTGCTCAACCCTAAATATCTGGAGTTTGCATTGAGAGATCAGTATGATATCGGACCATGGGAAGAATGTTTGTTTTGGCTGAGAGGGTTAAATGATACCTACCGGGTACGCACATCTACTGGCATGTATATTCTTCGTGTCTACCGTACTGAAATTACGGAGGCTGATGTTCAGTACGAACTATCCCTGTTAACTCAATTAAAGAGCATTCTAGGTTCAGCTCCACACACCGATATTGGAGAGTACATCGAGAAGATAGATCGCAGCGGATACACCGTACTGGATGCGGCAGAAGGCAGACGGATGGCCGTAATGTTTCGCTACATCGAGGGGACGGAGAATAACCTTGAGGATGAAGAGTCATGTTACAAATTTGGTCAATCTGCCGCTGAATTGCATAAGGCCATGGATCAGGCGGTTGCAGAGCTGCCAAGATATGAGTTGGATACGAAGTTTCTCATTGACGGGCCTCTTGAACGAATCATTAATTACATCGGTGAGAAAAATGAAGCATCATCATTTCTACATACGTTTACTACGGAGTTAAAAGAACGCATCGCTACCGTTTCCAGACAAGGTTTGGACTTTGGATTATGCCATGGCGATATGCATGGAAACAATAACGCTTTTCAACAGGGTAATCAGTTTATCCATTATGATTTTGAATGGGCGGCTAAAGGCTGGCGTTCCTACGACCTGGCACAAGTGAAGGCTCGGAAGAGACAGTCTGGTGAGCAAAAAGAAGTGTTATGGAGTGCGCTTCTGAAGGGCTATCGTTCTATTCGAAGTTTTTCTAAACAAGATGAAGAGGCTGTAGATCTATTCATTATTGCTCGCAGATTTTGGGTTATGGGTCTGGATGTTGCTTTTATTGAGAGTGATATGGGGGCGCTGGATTACGGCTCGGATTGGCTGAACAGCTTCATTGAGGAATTTCGTGACACGAATATCGTGGAGTAGTAGTATCTAACAACCATGATGGAATCAAAGAACGAAGGCCTTCTGGAGGATTCCAGAGGGCCTGTTTATTTTGCATAAATACCCTAGTTCGATGAGGACGAAGCAACGACGGCAGCCGACGTTGCAGCAGCGGCTGTTGCGGCCTGTTGGGCAATGATAATGTTGGTGATGCTGGTGGAGACTGTCGTGGTCAGAACACCGTTTCGCAGATCCTCTACATATTGCACCGCCACCAGCGATGAGGAGAGCAGCAGCAATTCCTGTTTGCTGATTGACCACGCTCCAAAGCCCTTCTGGGTGCGCAACCATTTATACGTTTCCTCGACTTGTTCCACTAGCGTATCTCTGTCAGCAGGCAGTAGGGAGAGGATCCCAAGAGAGGACAGGGTGTAGGTCTTATCCAATTGTATCCCCCGTCTGCGGAATGCCTCATTGAACGCCAGCACGTGAGCGGCCGCCTCTGGATTGTCATTTCCTAGAACCAGCACCTGCGTTAATGCCTGCACGCTATTGCCCGGCGAGAACTCAGGTTTTAGTTCAGCATAGAGCTGGTCCATACGGGTCACACCGGATTCGACATCCAGATCAGAAAGGGCCAACATGGCAGCGAAAATATAGTCGTCCTGTCCAGTAAGAAAGCGGTGTTGGGCTTTCATGTGATCATAGAATGCTTTGGCTCGTTCGACCTTATGCTCGAATTGGTCAGGCGTCGTGTGAGCTGCAATCTGATAGGCGGCAATAACCAGAAAATCGGACGTACGAAATTTAATTTTTTTCATCAGATCATAGATAAGGAGAGTGTCTTCCAGTTTCTTTTCCTGATCTGTCGTAAGCGAGAGCATGGTGGCAATACTGATCGCCGAATTTCCCCGGAAGGCCGAAAAGAGGTTCGTGTTTTGCTTAATCAATTGGTGGCTTTGACGGATGGCTTCGCCCTCGGCTATTTTATTTTCGGCTGCATATAGTAGGGCTGCCAGGCGATGCATCATCGCGTTTTGCCACTTGAATGATTTTTTGATGATCTGTGTGTTGGAAACGAATAATTCGACTCGTGCTGCATGTTGCTCTTGCATAAGCAGACCTCCCAAGTGATAGGACCTTTTCCCCAGTTTACGTTCAATCCATTTAATTGAAAGAAATGGTATAGGATACGGAAGGGTACAACGTAGTGGACGCTGGTACGCGTTCTACCACAGTGATCAGAGTGCCAGGATTGTAGTAGGCTGAACCGCCGTTGTAACTGTTGTTGCTTACGATGACTGTTCCGAGGTCGATTGTCGTATTATTGTAGCTCCAGTAGTAGTGCAGTTGAAGTGCATTGGCTGCGGAGGCTGCAAGTTTTACGCTTGTACCTGTGGTTCTGGCATTCGGGAGAATGTAGGCGTATCCTTGACCAGCAGTGAGCGTATTGGAATAGCTGCTTCCATAACTTACGATGGCGGGATTAGCTGATGCGGTCAGGCCAAACATAAGGGATATGCCCATAAAAAACACAAATAATGTGCTGCTTAGTTTTTTCATCGATACCTCATCCTTTCAAAATGAAATGTTTTAAGTAAGCTCACTAAAACGAAAACCTTTTCGAAAGTGGACTGAGACATCCTCCTTTTTTCAGTTTATGTTAGCGTTAACATTCCTGACGGGTATAATATATACCAATTAAAATACAATTGTAAATAGTGGTTTAAATGACAGAAGAGTTTGGACGAATTATAATCTTTCACGGCGACATAGAGTGTTTCATTTCCTTTCTACTTCTTTTCAATATGTTATATGTTATGATATTTGCATCTTCAAAAGTTTGGTTGAAGGGGCATAGCGTATGAATCCGAGCATACAACAGTTTAAAGCGGATTTTTTCAAAGCGTTGGCGCATCCGATGCGAATTCAGATTCTGGAGCTTTTGAGCGATGGGGCGAAAAATGTGAATGAACTGCAAAGCATTCTGGGGTCGGAAGGCTCCGCCGTCTCGCAGCAGTTGGCTGTATTGCGCAGCAAAAACGTTGTCCACGGATTAAAAGAAGGAACGACAGTTACTTATTCGCTTCGCGATCCTTTGATTAAAGACCTGCTTGCCGTTGCTAAAAAGATTTTTGACAATCATTTGGTTGATGCCATTTCCATGCTGGAAGACATTCGAAAAGATACTTAAACACATTAAACAAGAGGAACCGGAAACAAGTTCAGGTAACTTCTTGTTTTTTGCGTTTTATGAGGGTAACTGTGTGAGCATTACGATTGACAGAGAGCACAGACGGGAGTAGTCTTTTTATTATATTCAAATATTCAAATATATAAAGAAAAGAAGGTTATGAGAGATGAAATGGATGGGGAGATTTGCAGGATACAATGCTTCCGCTGTCCGCAAGGATCTGTTATCCGGACTGATTGTGGGTATTATTGCGATCCCGCTCGGGATGGCGTTTGCGATAGCTTCCGGAGTCAAACCCGAGTATGGTCTGTACACAACGATTATCGCGGGTGTTCTCATTTCCTTGCTGGGAGGGTCCAAATTCCAGATTGGTGGTCCAACGGGTGCATTTATTCCGATCCTCTTCGCCATAGTCATGCAATATGGGTACGAAAATCTGCTGATTGCCGGGATGATGGCCGGATTAATGCTTGTACTTATGGGCGTTTTCAAGCTTGGCGCGTTGATCAAATTTATTCCAAGACCCGTGACCATTGGATTTACGGCAGGTATTGCTGTGATTATTTTTAGTGGGCAAATTGCGAATTTTCTGGGGCTGAGCGGCATCGAGAAGCACGAGGATTTCTGGTCCAATATGAAAGAAATCGGTGTTCATATCTCTACGATTAATATATACAGTTTGTTGACAGCTGGAATTTGTCTGGTTGTTCTTTTGCTTGTGCCAAAGTTTGCGCCAAAAGTACCAGCCTCGCTGCTCGGTCTTTTTCTATCCACCGTCGTGGCTACGCTATTTTTCAAGGATCAGGTGGCTACGATTGGCTCGACCTTCGGTGTTATTCCAGGAGCGCTACCCCAGTTTCATATTCCAGAGATCACATGGGCTCGTGTGGTGAGTTTGCTGCAGCCCGCTTTTGTCATCGCCATGCTGGGCGGTATCGAATCGCTTTTATCAGCTGTTGTCGCGGATGGCATGACCGGGAGCCGTCATAACAGCAATCGGGAGCTGATTGGGCAGGGGATCGCAAATATGGTGACACCGCTATTCGGCGGCATTCCAGCAACTGGGGCCATTGCGCGTACGGCAACGAATATTAAATCCGGTGCAGTATCACCATTTTCTGGCGTTATTCACGGCGTTGTTGTGTTGTTGGTGCTTGTTCTCTTCGCTCCATATGCTTCCCACATCCCACTTGCCAGTATGGCCCCGGTGTTGATGCTGGTTGCCTGGAATATGAGTGAGCGGAGATCGTTCGTACATGTAATGAAAACCAAAACGAGTGATTCACTCGTACTACTTATTACCTTTTTGCTCACTGTTTTTACGAGTCTAACCACCGCTGTGGAAGTGGGACTGATCCTGGCGGTCCTTCTATTCGTGAAGCGCATGAGCGAGATGCTGAAGGTTGCCAAAGTGCTGCCTGATCCTGATCACAAGCATGAGAAGGTTATGGCGCATATGGTTCATGAAGGACATGATTGTCCGCAGATCAGTATGTACACGATTGAAGGCCCTTTGTTTTTTGGGGCGGCAGATCTGTTTGAGAAATCGGTGATAGATTCGGTTCATCAAAGACCAGGTATTCTGTTGCTCCGTATGGGGAAGGTTCCTTTTATGGATACAACAGGTGAAGCCAACCTTGCCAGTATGGTGAAGCACTTTGAGCGATGCGGTGGCATGATACTGTTTTCAGGCGTTCAGGCGCAGCCCTTGGAGATGATGAGGAGAACGGGTTTAATGGAGCGCATTCATCCGGATCACATGTTTGAGCATACCGGTGAAGCCATCAATTATGCATTACAGCATCTGAATCACCAGAAGTGCCTAGGCTGCAAGCATTTTGCTTTTCGTGAATGTGCTGTGTTGTCGCGAGAAGATGCCGTTGCTAAACGGCAAAGTTTGATGGAGCCTACCTCTATATAATCTGGACTTATCGTTCTGTTCGAAGTTTTTTACACGAAGGGAATTGGACGAGTATTTGCGTCTATATATGATGGTGATGGGGATGCTAACTTGTTGTACGGTTTGATTAAGAATATTGAGGCAAATGAGTATTTACGGGGACAAACATTGAATGTTCTGGTTTTGCATGGCCTGTTTTTCGATGAACCCGCTTCCTTACATTCCTTGTTGTATTTCTGCAGAACATCTCGTACAATTTGGTGAAGCAATTCTGCATTGCGTTAATGTGAATATAATAATCTAATCTGACAACAAGAAGCTGCACACAAGAAAAGGGGAGAATCGTTTGGAATCGAAGCAACTATCTAGAGGGCTAAAGCCCCGCCATGTAGAGCTGATTGCACTCGGAGGTACAATTGGCGTCGGATTGTTCATGGGATCGGCGAGTACGATTAAATGGGCAGGTCCTTCAGTGCTGCTGGCCTATTTGCTGGCCGGGATCATTATCTTTTTTGTCATGCGTATTATGGGGGAAATGTTGATTCAGGAGCCTGTCACCGGCTCATTTGCCACATTTGCTCACAAGTATATCAGTCCACTCGCCGGGTTCCTGACTGCCTGGAGTTATTGGTTCCTCTGGGTCACGGTTGGTATGGCGGAAGTCACGGCAATTGGAATCTATGTGGGTTATTGGTTCCCGGATATTCCACAATGGCTGCCTGCTTTGGCTGGTGTACTTATTATTGCAGCAGCGAATCTGGCAGCGGTAAAGTACTACGGCGAGTTTGAGTTCTGGTTTGCCTTGATCAAGGTGACGGCAATTGTCTTCATGATTGTGATCGGAACCGGGCTGATTTTCTTCGGTCTGGGAAATGGTGGTGAGCCGATTGGATTGTCGAATTTGGTGAGCCATGGCGGCTTCTTTCCAGGAGGGATAAAAGGTTTCCTCTTCGCGCTGTGTATTGTAACGGCTGCTTATCAGGGCGTCGAAATGGTAGGAATTACAGCAGGCGAAGCGGAAAATCCGAAGGTCACGCTGCGTAAAGCGATCAAAAACATCGTGTGGCGTATTCTCATTTTTTACGTCGGGGCCATCTTTGTCATCGTGACATTGTATCCGTGGAATGAAGTTGGGGAGACGGGAAGTCCGTTTGTACTGACGTTTGCCAAAGTCGGGATTGTCGCTGCTGCGGGAATTATCAACTTTGTCGTGCTTACCGCCGCGATGTCGGGATGTAACAGCGGAATCTATAGTGCAGGACGTATGCTTTATACGCTTGCGGAGAATGGACAAGCACCGGCCTTTTTCAAAAAGCTGTCCAAAGGCGGGGTTCCCCGCAATAGTATTATCATCACAATTTCCTTGCTGCTGATTGGTGTGGTACTCAACTACCTGATGCCCGACTCCAAGCTGTTCCTGTACATCTATAGTGCAAGTGTTCTACCGGGAATGGTCCCGTGGTTCGCGCTGGCCTTCAGCCAGTTCAGGTTCAGGAAGCGTTGGGGCAATGAAATGGGCGATCATAACTTTAAGTCCAAATGGTTCCCAATCAGCAACTACATCATCATCGTATATCTGACGCTCGTCATTATCGGTATGGCATTTAACCCGGATACGCGGTTACCCCTGATTGTCGGGGCTACATTTATGGCGATCGTTGTGATCGGATATTTCATATTTGGCATAGGAAAAAGACAGGGGGTAGATGGAGGCGAGGATCACTAGCCTTATGTTATAAAATCGTTGATGTTAATATCGTAATATCATATATGCATTCCTTGAATACATGGGAGAACCTTCACGGAGATCCAGTGTCATGCGGGGAGTGCATTTTTTTGTTTTTCAAAATTCATGCTCGAATCTCCTGTAACTGGAGGTTTTATGATTGAAAATAGAAGAGCTGCTATTCAGAGCCGGTTTAAATTCCGCCCATCTCGGTTACAAAGGAAAGAGTGCAACTTTTATGAAAACAACATATTAAATAAATTTAAAATTTACATGATAACGAAGAGCGCAGAAATAACCTGGAGAAACGGAGTGTTCGCCTTTATCCCCGGATTTTCCCCTTATAAAAGGAGAGAAAAAAATCTGGGGATAACAGCGATCGTAAGGTTATTCTGTGATCGTAGTGATCATTGTAAATTAATCCGAGGAGGAATTGAACATGGCTAACCAAGATCAGCACACCATGCAAGATCCGACGACACAATATCCGAAGGCAACATCAGATTGGAAACAGCAGCAGGAGGAGCCGGGGCTTCAGCGGGAAATGACTCCTGTACCTGATGCAGGTGAGAAAAGCTATAAAGGCAGCGGACGTCTGACCGGACGTAAAGCGGTTGTAACCGGAGCAGACAGCGGTATTGGCCGGGCAGCAGCCATCGCTTTTGCCCGTGAAGGCGCGGATGTCGTTCTGGCTTACCTTCCCGAGGAAGAAGCCGATGCGAAGGAAGTGGTCAAGCTGATCGAAGAAGCAGGCCGCAAGGCGGTTGCGATTCCAGGTGACCTCAAGGATGAGAAATACTGCGAAGAACTCATTGAGTCTGCTGTAAAAGAGCTTGGCGGGATCGATATTCTTGCCAACGTGGCGGGTAAACAGCAGTTTGTAGAGCAGATCGCCGATCTGACCACAGAACAATTCGATGCGACATTCAAAACCAATGTCTATTCAATGTTCTGGCTCTGCAAAGCAGCTGTGAAACACATGAAACCAGGCAGCTCCATCATTAACACGTCTTCTATTCAGGCATACAAGCCATCTCCAATCCTGCTGGATTATGCGACAACAAAGGCTGCAATCAACACCTTCAGCAAAGCGTTAGCTCAACAAGTCGGCAGCAAAGGCATCCGTGTGAACGTCGTCGCACCAGGTCCAGTATGGACACCGCTTCAGGTCGTTGGTGGACAGCCCGTAGAGAAGCTGGCTGATTTCGGTTCCAATACACCGCTTGGTCGTGCAGGACAGCCTGCTGAAATGGCGCCAGCGTTTGTATTCCTTGCGAGCCAGGAATCGAGCTATGTGAGCGGTGAGACATTGAACGCCAATGGTGGTACAGTTAGTCCGTAATTTTGGATATCTTAAAGGCTTATGAGCCATAGGTCATTTGATTGTAGGCAAATGAAGCAAAGAACTCCATTCCCGATAAAGGTGAATGGAGTTCTTTGTTGTTATGGAATTTTTCTTAATTATCGAATTACTTCTGATCCGGGTTAGGCTCCAGAATGGCATAGCTGCCCAGCGTGGCCAATTGCGCCGTATTCAGCAGGGCTTCATCTACCGCAGCAAGGGCTTCACCGGCAGCTGTCATCAGCTCATCAGAGTCCACAGGTGAGGCAAAACGGAGAATTACCCGGTTTTCTCCATTTTTCAGTTCACTCTCTGCCTTCGTTTTGTATTCACTAATCGAAGCGACTTCGAGATCGTTCTGTATATAATAATCGTTCGCATCACTTTCGCCATTAAACAGGGCGAGTTCGGAATCAAGCCAGTAATCCTTATCCGCTATCGTTTTCTGACTTGCAGCTGTCTCATCATTTGCATTGTACAGGAAGTAAGGAATACCGGAATTGGTCAGATTGTTTGTGGCATCTACATGGAACCATTCATTTCCGATTTTCACCTTATTCCACGCATGAGGAACACCGCTAGATGCTCCCGTTACGACGATGCTTTCCAGTCCAGACAGATCGGAGAGCAGTTTGTAGACGGAAGCATAGCTGGCACATACGCCAACGCCTTTGACCAGAATACCGTATGTGGTAAAAGAATCATTGAACTGTGCATCGACATTTTTAAAGTTGTTCTGTTCTGCATTTTCTAAAGCTGCATCGTCATACTTCGCGTTATCGTTCAGATAATCGTAGATGGCTTTCCGTTTCTCATCATCCTTCATGCCATCTTTGATGATGGAAGCAACAACTTCGTTTGCTTTGGCGATAATCTCGCTCTGCTTCTTCTGGATGACATCTGCCGATTCATTGTAATGGATCGAAAGGGTAAGAGTACCATAATTATATTCAAAACCTTCCACACCCAGAATCAATGGATTCTGGTACATCACTTTCAGGACAACATCCGAGAGCGTTGTGAAATTTTGGGCCTCTGGAAAAGCTTTTAATGAGATCTTGTCTTGGGCAGCGACCATGTTTTTAGCCAAAACTTCTTCCAATGCAGAATCTGCATTGATCATTGCATCGCCTGTAGCCGGCTCAGGCACGGTTTCCTGATTGCCTTGTTCTACATTCTGCTGTGTATTGGATTTCTGTTCATCTACCAGATTATCCTCTTCAATATCGGAAGCTGGATCAGGAGATTCACTCGTAATCTCATCAGGAGCTTTATCGGAAGACTTATCGGAAGTTTCTTCGGCAGCCTCGTTGGATACCGGGTCAGTTTTATCTTCTGACGTTCCAGTATCGGTTGTGGACTCCGTAGATGAAGCTTCTTCCACCGTCGCTTCTGTTTCTGTTTCCGTTGCCGGCTCAGTCGCATCATGATTGTTGATAATGGTTGGCACATCAGGTGCAGGGACGTATGGTGTGTCATTTTTCGGTTCTACCAGTCCGTTACTTGAATCTGCCACGGTTTGCTGTGCAAGTCTATCCAGGTCATCTTGAGTCACATTCTCCACTCGTACGTAACTTTTTAGAGCTGTTCCTTTAATGTGAAACGGAATATTCGTTTCGTTGAACTCCGAAATCTCTACGTTGGCAGTATCATAGATGACCGTCTCAAGGGCTAAAGAACCATCATTGTACTCAACTGTCGTTTTTTGGGGAAGTACATCTATATTCTTTAATTTCTCCATATACAGTTGTTCTTTCAAAGCTGTCGGTAACTGGGATGCTAGTGGAGCTGTAGGGACCCCTTTGCTAAAATTGGACTCTTTGCCCCCACCGATAGCAGTGACGTAATATTCTCCTCGTATACCATGGTTCTGATGAGTCGTTATCATTTCATTATAAGTCGCAAGCCCGCCTCTTCCGTCCTTCATAAAATCATTAAAGGAAGTCTCAGTCGTTACCGCAATATCTAAAGGTATACTATTGCTGAAAGCATCCTCTTCGCCAGTTAAAGGTTTGTTTGTATCAAAGTCGGTTAGGTCAGAACGTTTATAAATTTTATATTCAGTTGCACCTTCAACCTTGTCCCAGACCAATTTGAAACGTCTATCTTTGTCAATTTCGTATCTTAGGTTGGGTACAGGTAACTCTGATTTCACCGTAAACGGAATAATGATGGGTCGATCGAGCAGTGTCAGGTTCTCTGCGTCTGGATCATAATTGAGACGAATGTAATATATTGGGGCTCCACCCCAAGAGCTTTGACCCTTGGTTCTCATGGAATCTGAACTTAAAACGCCCCATCCAAGAGGCCTAATAGAAATACTATTGTCATGAATATCTGACAACAAAGCTACTTCACTTGCTTTAAGTGCTTTAATATCGGTATGTACTGAAATCATATCACTCAGTGACCAGTTACTTTTTCCTAGATCCGCTTTAAACTTGAACGTAAATTCTTCATCTTGAGCTACGTTATACATCGGCATAATCGCTTTATCCGATTCAGATCCGTACTTCTGCTTCAAACTTAATATGCTAGAGCCTTCTACTGTTTCTGTGGGGTTATTCTCGGACGGGCTACTCTCCTTGTCATTGCTCTGGCATCCAGCCAATAATAGGGTGAGCGTAAACATAATCAAAAATAAACGTTTCATGATACACCACTTTCTCGTTATTCTAAGTTGTTGCAAAGGCTAATTTCTAAAATAATAATTTCTCAACACCGAAGATTATCATTTCTGGTTAAAAACCATTTTCGAACCTCTTATCAGCAAAACCTCCTATTAATTCCCTAATGTCTTTTGCTAGTCTATGGTCATATAGACTTATTGTCAAGATATGTAATGGTATATTATGACTATATACAATAGAGCGAGAATCCTGTATAAGAGCTAGTTGGATTGATCTTTGCGAGAGAGTGAGAATTGTTGAGACTTCTGGTACAATGCATGATAAAACGAAAAATGGAGTGGATCGGATGACGCCAGAACAGATTGTCAGAACTTTTTTTGAAGAAGTGCGCTCGGGTCGCAATCTTGATTATGCCAATACACTGATGGCCGAGCAGGTACTGGCTCACCAGGTGATCTCGGAAGAGGAAGTGACTGTCACAAGAACGCCTTCCGTCTATGCGGATCATGTGAGGGAAATGATTGAGGCGTACGGAGATTTTTCGCTGCAGATTCAGGAGTTGCTTGCACAGGGAGATAAAGTATATGTACGCTGGAGACAAGTGGGTACTCATGTTGGAGAAGTGGATGGATATGCGCCGACCAACCTGCCCGTGATTGAAATTGCGAGTGCGGTATATCGAGTGGAGAATGAGAGAATTGCAGAATACTGGATTCAGATCGACAGGCTGGGGATCGAAAAACAATTGGAGCGCAATCAGAGCTGAGAACCAGCTCTTTCACAGGAGAGATTTCTCAAATTATATAATACAGTTATAACAGGTGAGGTGACATCGTGAAACACACAAAAATGGCAATGGCTGTTCTGGCCGCCACCGCCATTATTACTACAGTAATAACAACAGTATCAATGAATAATAAATCTGTTGTCACTACTTCTACCACATCCACATTATCAGTAATTAATAATGAGGATTTCACAGGCACTGCGACTACGAAACAGTTTAATATCCCCGAGGGATTTGAATATGTGAAAGTGAGCTTTAAAAACACAGGTTCGAAACAGTTCACGTTCACGATCAACCAAGAATCTACTGCTGGAACCGCAAAAATGTCTTATACTGTCCCAGCAGATGGAAAAGAGCATACTTATTGGAGTGACCAAGCTTGGTCAACGGGGTGGTTTTATGTGAGCATGTCTTCTGCACAAGGAATGTCCGGCAGTTTGAGTGTTCATCTGGGTACAGACCTCAATAAATTGAAAAGTTTATAAAAGCCATCGGCTCATACTGTTGGAGTGATTGTAGAAAAACCTAGACTTTCTTGACCCTATACCAATATGTATAGATTTCCGAGTATCCAAGTTTGGCATACAATTTTAATGCGGGGGCATTATTAGCAACCACCTGCAGGTAACTGGAGGTAGCTCCATTCTCTTTTCCCCAATGCAATAGATGAAGGATCATCTGCTCGGCCAATCCCCGATTGCGAAAGTCAGCGTCCGTAATGATGTCATACAGTCCAATATAACCTCGTTCCACCACACCGAATCCACAAGCGACGACTTGTCCGTCGATGAATAGCGAGATGAAACCTGTGCGCGTACGGATGTTGTTCAACATTTGTTCCATCGTTCCCCGATGCAGATCACTTAGCTGATTCAGTCTGCAAAAATGATCCAACCACTCTCCGGTTAACTGTTCGTCCATTTTTACATCAGAGTGCTCAGGCTCCTTAATGGTTGCCAGGCTCCGAGTCTGGACCCGGCTCAGATCCACAACATCATACCCCTTTTCATGCAAAAGCTGGTCAAGATGATCCGGCTGGATAAACGGTGTAATCTTGAATATGGTACTTAACTGATTGGAAGCGTAGATTCGCTCGCATTGCTCGATCTTTTCATGCACATCTTGGGTAGAGTAGTGAAGGGGGTGAATAGAGTTGGCGCGCTTCGTATATCCCTGTGCAAAACGCAGTACCCATCCGTCAAAAAGCAAAGTGGATAAGGGCTGCCAATGGTTGAGTGATAGTTCCTCAATGGTTTTGTAATCCGGATTCAATGTAGGGGTCATATCTATCCTCCGATCTTATAATTTTATAATAATACATAATAATGAATAAAAATTCAATATGAGATATATAATGCCGCGAAACATTATGCATAGAGTTACTGAATGGGTTACAATCTGAATGAATAAATCCAAATTTGGAAATTGAAATATCGGAAGAAGTGGTGCAGGTTATGCTAACTATTGAAGTAAACAATCACATCATTAACTGTCATATCGAATATGGGAAACGGAAGAAAGCTTCCATTACGATGGATTTACCCTATATGGTCACAATCAAGGCTCCCAATGGTACCAGCGAAGACATGATCCGGCAGCTTGTTGAGCAACATGGGGAAGTCATTTTGACAAAATCAGCTCTGATGCAGCAGGCGTTGGACGGTCCTCAAGCGAAAGAATATGAAGAGGAAGGCAAAGGGAAGTTTCTATTCTTTGGCAAAGAACATGCGCTGCATGAGCTAATTGATGTTGAGGGATGTTCAGAAGAGGATTTGCGTGCGAATCTGAAAAAGTTTTATTTTGCCGAGTGTAAAAGAATGATTGGTGAACGGATTGGCCGTTACCAGCAGGAGTTGAAGGTGAAGCCGAAGTCTGTGGATATCGTGGAATCGGCGACCAAGTGGGGAAGCTGCAGTTGGGATAAAAAGCTGACGTTTAACTACCGTTTGGCGATGGCACCGCTGGAAGTCATTGATTATGTCATCATTCATGAGCTATGTCACATCCATCATATGAATCATGATCGTTCATTCTGGCGCCGAGTGGGCAGTATTATGCCTGACTACAAAGCCAAGGAGGATTATTTGATGCGAAATGGCCGAGCTATGACGTTGTGAAAAATACCCATACCACGAGTGGACGTGGTGGAAGGAGTTCAAGATGTCAGAGAGTAATTCTTTTGATGTGCTGGTAGATGAATATATCTCGCAATTTCCTTCGGATGTACAGGTCAAATTACAAGCATTAAGACAGCTGATTCGCGATACGGCTCCCAATGCCGTGGAGAAGATCAGTTACAAGATGCCAACGTATGCAGAGCACGGGAACTTGGTTCATTTTGCAGCCTACTCCAGGCATATCGGATTTTACCCGGGTTCCAGTGGAATCGAAGCGTTTAAGGAAGAACTCTCACGGTATAAGGGAGCCAAAGGGTCAGTTCAATTTCCACTGGATCAACCATTGCCAGAAGAACTGGTACGTCAGATCGTTCAGTTTCGAGTGCAGGAAAATGTGAAGAAGGCTCAGGAAAAGAAGCGTAATAAGTAGTGGGTGGTACAGTAAATATATGCGTGAGTAAAAGGAAATGTACGAGGATTAATACGGTTTATATGTGACTTCTAAGATTTGAGTATGGTATAATTAGAGTAGATTAGACGTAAAATGCAAAGAGAGCCGTGCTGGTAACACGACTCCTCTGAGCAATAGCCGCTTTTAAGGGCGGTGGGCTTCAGTAACATAAGGGCACGATGAAATAGACCGCATTCCTTTGCTATGAGGGCGGTCTATTTGCGTTTATCGGGCAGAATGGCAACGATGAGCGTACCGAAGGTAAGCATCAACATGATTGCTTCAAACACTGTCACAGGGCATCCCTCCCTTCATGGCGAGGTAGCCGACCGACCCTTTAAGCCTATTCTATTGCTTTGTTGATTATAGCATATTTTGTAAGAATTTATGGCTTCAGAATCTGTGTATATGTAATTCGCTCATTAGTTGCAGGGCATCCCGAAAAAAATAGCTATGTTGAATTCTGATGAATTGTGACCATAAGAAAACCGCCTTTGGAAAAGGCGGTTTATTGAGATTTATTGAACTAACGTTTCCCATTAGCTTAACGACGTATTAGTCCGTTAACTACTTCTTAGCTCTTTTGTGCTTCTAATTCTTTTAAGGTAGGATAATCCGTGTAACCTTTGCTTCCCCCCGCGAAGAAGGTTTTAGGATCTGCCTCATTTAATGGTGCCCCTGTTTTAAGGCGCTCTACTAAATCCGGGTTAGCTAATGACCATGCACCAACTGGAATGATATCAGCTATGCCGTTGTCAAGATCGATACTCAGATCTTCCAGAGCACGTCCTGCCCGGTTGACTAATAGTGGATTGGTCCAAATGGAGCGGACGCCCTGGAGCAGCTTTTCATTTCCAAGATGCATCACATGAAGGTAAGCCAAATCCAGCTTCGCTAATTCTTGGACCAGGTAGAGGTACAGTTCAGGTCCTTGCTCCCCATCCTGAATTCCTCCAAGAGGTGTCCCCGGTGAAATTCGGAAGCCCGTTCTTTCTGCGCCAATTTCCTCTACAACGGCTTTCGTCACTTCAATTGCGAAACGGGCCCGGTTTTCGATCGATCCTCCATATTCATCCGTCCGTGTATTCGAATTTTCACCAATGAATTGATTAATGAGATATCCATTTGCTCCGTGAATTTCAACGCCGTCTGCACCGGCTTCAATAGCTGCTGCTGCTGCCTTACGGAAATCGGCAATAGTCGTCTGAATATCCTCTTTGCTTAACTCGCGCGGAACTGGGATGTCCTGCATTCCTTTAGCAGTAAACATCTGAACACCGGGAGCAATCGCTGACGGCGCAACGGGCTGACGATGATGGGGGGTATTGTCGGGATGCGACATACGGCCAGCATGCATTAACTGGATGAACATAAATCCGCCTGCTGCATGAACGGCATCCGTGACTTTTTTCCACCCTTCAATATGATGTTCCGTATAGATCCCCGGCGACCACAGGTATCCTTGACCATCATCGGATGGTTGCACACCTTCCGTGATTAGAAGCCCCATCGATGCTCTTTGTGCATAATACAGGGAGGTTAATTCACCCGGGGTACCGTCTTCTTCTGCTCTGCTGCGTGTCATCGGTGCCATAGCTAAACGATGCGGCAATTTTAGGTTACCAACTTTGGTTTCACTCCACAATTTGTTCATTTTGTACACTCCTCTTTAATTTTAGTCCAAACCGTAATTGTAATTAAGAAAGATGCGGGTATAGAGTAGCAACGCCACCTGAAAGTCCAGCTTGAATCATTCGACTGTTATCATCAGCAAGAATCTCAAAGCTACCGCTTTCGATACCATCAATAGCCATTCTCGCTACATCTGAAGGGTTCGATTTGGGAGCATCAAGACCAGCAGTCATGTCTGTTTCCATAAATCCGACATGTAAGCCTGCAACTCTAATCTGACGAGGGTACAAATTCAAACGCAGATCGTTCGTCAATGCCCAGGCTGCAGCCTTCGCAGCAGTATAAGCACCCGCATTACCGCCGCTGAACCAAGATAATACGGAAAGAATATTCAGAACCGTACCTCCACCGTTGTTTTCGATGACCGGGGCAAAAGCGCGAACCATGGATAACGTACCAAAGAAATGCGTATCCATTTCCAGCTGGATTTTTGCCAAATCCCCTTCTAGGAGAGAAGCGCCTGTAGATGATCCTGCATTATTGATGAGAAGGGTAACGTCCTTAGCAAGGCTGGCAGCTGCTGCTACCTCTTGAGGATTGGTTACATCAAGCTTTACAGGTGTAACACCGGGGATATCGATAGTCTCTGGATTTCTTGACCCTGCGTAAACCTTTGCCCCTCTAGATAGAAGTTCAAGTGTAAGCTGGCGGCCAAGCCCCCTGTTTGCTCCAGTAACAAATGCGACTTGTTTAGAAATATTCATTGTATTAGCTCCTTTTTTTGTTTTGGATTGTAATTATTCATTATAAAATCAAGGCCCAAAGGCTAAATTTTCGAGAATGATCATTCTAATAATGGTTGAATAAAGCACCATTGTATGAAGACTATTTTAATGAAGATTAAATATTTATTTAAGAACGATCATACTAGAAAATGCATAGGAAATGATACAACACCGTGTGTTTCTTATTCATAATTATTGCTTTGATTTAAGGAGCATTCCCCCCCAAGTATGAGTGATGAAATCCGGAGCGAACTTCATGGAAAAGCGCATAATTTTCGTAAACCCCGCATTTACTCGCAGTTTATTTTTCTCCATCCCTTTAATACCGATGTTTACAAGCTTCTCTAATGGCAGAGAAATTATTTTATTCAAGAAACCTTCGTCAAAAGTGTCTGTGAGATTGGTTTCAGAAATAACAGGTGGACAGAGTTCCACTACATGTATGTTTTTACCTTTAGCCCGAATTTGCTCACGTAACGCATCACTAAACATGTGAATGCCAGCTTTTGTAGCAGAATACGTAGGTGCGTTGGCGATAGTAATATTAGCAAGTAGTGAGCTCATGTTAACAATCATTGCCTCTTGTTGTTTAGCTAACAGTGGTAACAATGCCTTGGTCATATAGATTGTCCCGTTCAAATTTGTGGAAATTTCTGCAGTAATATCCTCGTAAGTGACTGTTTCATCAAACAAGTCGAATTCGTGGATGATGCCTGCATTATTCATAACCATATCCAGTTTGGGATAGTGAAGGGTTAGTTCCTTCGCAAGATGCTCTACACTATCGGGATTGCTAACATCAGCCATTATTCCGATAAAGCCGGGATTGTTATTTACGATCTGGTCGATTCGTTGTTGTGAGCGTCCAGTTATGATTACAGTATTCCCCATGTCGTGCAGTCGTTTCGCAAAAGCAAAGCCAATTCCGGACGTACCACCAGTCACCAGAATAGTTCTGCCTTTCAATTTCATGATCATCACCCACTTTCTTTAAAATCGGATAATAACTTTCCCTTTAGGATGACCTGTTGCAACAAGGGTTAAAGCTTTATTGATATCTTCAATGCGAAACTCTGTGGGGTCCACCGCGGGAACAATTCCGTTCTTTTCAATAATCTTAGTAATTTTCCGTAATTGCTCTCCATCGCTGCGTACAAAGACGAAATGATATTCGATCTTCTTTTTCTTTGCATTGTGATCATACTTGGCTCCGGCAATACTGAATAGCTTTTGTTTCCACCACGGTAAGTCCATAGTTTTGGCAAAACGTTTATTAGGCCCTGTCCTTAGCGAAAGAAGATGACCGCCTGGTTTAATGACGGAGAGTTCATGATCAAATTCACTGGGTCCCAAGGTATCGATCACATAATCAAGATCGCGAAGTCGTTCCCAATAGTTCTCAGCCGTGTAGTCAATGTATTGACTCGCTCCAGCAGCCATTGTACGTTCGCGTGCTGTTGGACTTCCACTAACAATGACCTTAAGTCCCATGCTTTTAGCAATAGGTATAGCCATTTGGCCAAATGAACCAGAGCCGCCGGGGATGAACAAGCTTTCTCCAGCTTTTGCAGCTAGCTCTTCATGCAAACTTTGATAGGCTGTCAATCCCGTTAAAGGTGCAGCCGCACCAGCTACAAAATCCAGATTACCCGGTAAGTGAGCGATGGCATCCACATGAATCGCCGCGTATTCGGCAAACGCTCCGATTTTTTGCAGCGGGAGCCGTGTATAAATCGCATCACCAACTTGGAAACCAGTGACGTTCTTGCCAATCTTCTCGACAATACCTGAGAGCTCATTACCGAGTGTCAGTGGGAACGCATAGTCCTGGATTAACTTCACACTTCCAGTAGCGATAAGCAGTTCCAAGTGGTTGACCGCCGCAGCTTTCACCTTAACCAAAACTTCGTGATCCGTTATTTCCGGGACTGGGATATCGCGCACTTCAACTTTAAACTGTTTTGAATATTGGGTAATCTGTGCTGCTTTCATAAAAATATCCTCCTATATGCATCACCAAGTAACATTTATTATATTTTGTAACTTACACAGCAAGCATAATATTATTGGTTACAAAAGTCAACGTTTGTTACTACATATTTTATATGCTAAAATAAATTAAAGGTAAGATTACCGGTTGGTAAAGACTAACTAACGAAAGAAGGGTTGGGCAGAACGGTGTGAGACTGGGGTATAGCAGTAACTGGTCGCTTCAAAAAGCCCCATATTCACCTGCCATAACAAATGGCTAAAATCACGCAGCAGCTTATTATTGAAACTGCCGAGGCATTAATTGAACGGACGGAGAAATCCGAAGTGACGCTCTCACAAATAGCGGATGAATTGAATATTACCCATGCAGCACTCTATAAGCATTTTAAAAATAAACAAGAACTCTGGGCAGCTGTAGCTAAAAACTGGTTCAATCGGATGATTTCAGAACAAATCACTATAAACATAGCTCATTTGGCTTCACCACAGGAAGTGCTCCACGACTGGCTTTGGGCATTTGTGAATGCCAAAAAACGCGCTTATAATGAGAATCCCAAAATGTTCTCTTTGAATACACAATATGTGGACAGTAATCCACGGGTATTACGAGATGTGCTCTGGGATTCATATCAACATATTGATCAGTTTATGGGTTATAACGATCCTCACTTTGAGCGGGCAGAGGCAATTCTATCTGCTTTTGCAGTGTTTAGTCTTCCCTCTTTTAAAGAATCCTGGAATTCACCAGACTACCAAGATCGGTTTGAACGCATCTGGAGTTTAATCAAACAGGGTGTTTGAAAGGATATCCTATATTACAAGAAGCAGTGTTGCCTGCCTGAGGTAACTGCTCCTTTTTCTTTGCTGCACTTAAATTTTTATCTAAGTGGGAACATGTTCTTGTCCATGGGTGCCTGAAACTGGGGAGTTCTTTTCAGTCTTTTCCCCAAAAGAATATTCGCCTTTGTGGTATGTTTAGAGCAATTAATATTCAACTAAACTGCCCGTTAGTTGAATAAAAGCAGCCGATCACATTGATCAGCTGCTTTCTTGGTCTTATTGAGCTATCGACTTCCTTTAGCGTAATCACTTTAAGTGACAGGGTCATCTTACCGTCTGGTAAACGAGACCTATGGCTCCAGAATCAAAGGTTTTGTTTTCGATTAGCTTAAGATTGACTTTCTCCTTCAGACCTTGGAATAATGGCAATCCTTTACCGATCAGTACGGGAGAAACCGTAATTTTATACTCATCAATTAAATCAAGCTGCATAAGGTGATGTGCGAGCCTAGGACTGCCGAGGATGACCATATCTTTGCCTGGCTGCTGTTTGAGGTTATTGAGCTCTTCCTCGATATCTTCTTTTACGAGTCTGGAGTTATTCCATTCAACGTTCTCCAGCGTCGTGGAAAATACGATTTTGGCTGTCTTTTCGATCCACTCGGCATGATCCAGTTCATGTTGCGAAGCTGATGGATTCGAAGGCACAGATGGCCAGTAACTGTGCATCATCTGATAAGTCCCACGCCCCCAAATGACAGTGTCGGCAGTACTCAGAATTTCTTTCGCGTGTTTCTCCAAATCAGCATCGTAGGAAACCCAGCCAATGTCCATTTCACCATCCGGCCCTTCTACAAAACCGTCAAGTGATGCGTGCAGAAATAGAACGAGTTTTCTCATTTTCAATTCTCCTTTGTGCATGAGGGATATCTAACTATGAACATATTTTTCTTATTCGATGAGGTATCCTCATATTCCTTGTTGTCTTAATGAGCATTCTGAAGCACAAATCTGAATTCAGCCTTTTTTCAGGTACAGGCATTATACTATTCCCGAATCCTGTACTGGAAAAGGAGTTTTGGCATGTCTAAGGTGATCTATAAGTCGCTTTACCTCATTCTGCTTGTTTTTGTTGGCTTGTTCATCGTTTCGTCCCTGTTTGTTCGGGCGCAGTACAACTACACCTTGTACGGGGATAATCCGATTCTGGGCATGCAGCAGTGGAGTATTTTTATCCCGGTGATTGCTTTGCTTCTGGTTTCGGGTGTCGTGTTGTACCGCCTATGTCTGAAGGTGAACAAATACAGTCCCAAGGTTGTCATTCCGGTGGTGCTGCTGTGTTCTCTGGCCATTCAAATCATAATTATCTTCGTGTTTCCACGAGTGCCTACGGATGATTCACAGACCGTACTTTCACTCGCGATGAACATGCTTTACGATCAGGATTATTCCTCGTTCGAAACGGGCGGATATCTGCATATGTTCTCGTTCAACTTTTCTACCGTCTTGTATCTAAAAACATTGCTGTACTTGTTCCCGGATAATTATCTGGTGATCAAGCTGTTTAATATTTTGTTTGCAACGTTAACGACATTAATGATTTATCTCATTTATAAACAGTTAAATAATATGTCCGCGGAACGTGATTACGGGGTTCTGATCTTTGCAGCGACGTATCTGCCATCCCTGTTCCTGAACAACCTGATCTATAACGATGTCATTGCTACGGCGTTTCTGACGTCTTGTTTATACTTTTTGATTCGGTTTATACGTGAAAAGTCTTGGCGGACGATCGTCATTGCCGCCATTCTGCTCGCGATTGGCAACTACTTCCGAAGCATCGGCGTAATTGTGCTGATTGCTGCTATGTTAACCATCCTGCTAAATATGCGAAGTATTGGATTCAAGAAAGGGATTGCCTCCATCTTCGTGCTGGCTATGTTGTTTAACGTCCCAGGGTGGACTCAGAATGCGGTCTTGAAATCTTCAGGTGCTGTCAGTGAACCTGTTGGGGGAAATTCGGCACCGGTCTATATGTGGTTGAACATGGGGATTAATCTGGAACGATTCGGCTTCTGGGACAACATGGAGAGCTACCAGATCTATCAAAGAGAAGCCAATTATAACAAAGCTGAAAGTACAGAACTGTACAAACAGGAGATTGAACGCAAGCTGTCGGAAGCCAGCTTAAGTGACTTGGCCCAGATGTATTACAAAAAGATCATTTGGACCTGGACCGAAGGTACCTACCAAATGGATCGATATGGCATCGGCAACGAAAGCTCCTCGGGTATGGGAGGAGGAAGAGGTGGCGGAATTGCCGGCTCCTACAGTTATACCAATGCGGTAACAGACTTATTCAAGGGAGATTCCGTCTACCGGACGGGGGTGCTTTGGATCGTTTATGTGATGAATTTCATGATGTACTGTTTTATTTTTATTCGTTTGGTCGGTGGAATTCGTGGAAAGCGGTATGACGAAGTTTCTTTGATTCTGGTTATTCTCGGATTTATCGGGTTCTATATTCTGTGGGAGATCAAATCGAGGTATATTTACCCCGTATATCCGCTGCTGGTTGTATTGTCGTACATGGGATTCAAAGATGCGTATAACTTCATGTTTCATCGAAAACTTGGCTGGGAACGTTCTTCCCTGAGAAAAAGGTGATCCGTATGCGAAAAAATGGTTATCTCACATCGGCTATGCTCTTGCTGCTGACCTGCTCAGTTTTGCTCTCTGCTTGTGATGTTATTACTGCTCAGAACATTACAAATACCGGTTCTGCGCAAGGCATGAATGGTGGCGGCATAATGAATGGCGGTGGCCCGGGCATGAATGGAGGCACACAGAGGGGCGGGGGCCAAGGGATGAATAGCAGAACAGGCGGTCAGGACGATATGCGAGGCATGATGAATGCCGATCTTACTGGCAGAGTGATCTCTGCCACAGGGAGTACCGTCACGATCTCATTGCTTGAAGTGCAGGATAACTCATCCACAGGCTCGACTAATGGAAATGGAAGACAACCAGGCGCCTCCAGAGGCGGAAGCATGGATATGAAAGATACGGGCATTGAAATGAAGTTGAGTATCAGTGAGGATGTGGATATTACGGAAGGCATGGGCATGGGTGTCCCGGGTAACAATCAGAGTGCTAATTCATCCATTCAGGTATCTGATCTGAAAGAGGGAGATGTCGTTAGGGTTTGGTATAAGAAGAACACCGAGACCGTCGAACGAATGGTTGTTACACCGTCTTGATATTCATTGCCTATGATTACTTGATGGAGTATTATGGAAATAACTTGTATCTCGGAAGGAGTGAGCGTCATGAAACGACGGGCTAAGATGATGCAAAGTGTGATTACAACAATTAAGGTGATTACGAACTGAATAGATTTCGGCAGAGCAACAGACACATGGCAAGTATTTGGAGTCTGCTAATGTGACGATCTGAAGTCTGCCGACATATAGGGATATAACTGCTCATTTTTCCTGGTGTTCACGAGGTTTATTTGCTTATGCAAGTAAACCCCGTGTATCCAGAATTTTTAAAGCCGCAGGCATAGCCTGCGGTTTTTTGCGCGCAAAAATAGGATTCGGAACTCTAAAAGCGTTCCATATTAAACGACTACTAAGGAGATATGCCCATGTTAAAACTAAGATACTTGTTCCATAATAACGATCTCGCCGAGATGATTTTGAAAAACTGGAGTTATGATCCGGAGTCACTGGACATGTTTCAGTATTATCGGATATCCTCCAATGCCGTGTATCCGTTCAGGGATCAGGGAGAGGTTCACTTGCTTCGTTTTGCGCCTATAGAGGAGAAAAATCAAACTAATCTTGCAGCAGAACTAGAGTTTCTTACCTATCTCAAACTAAACCAATATGGTGTCATGGAAGCTGTACCTTCCCATACAGGAAAAGAGCTGGTAGAGGCTCATACGCCTTGGGGAATGTATTATGCCTCTGTATTCAAACGAGTTCCTGGTAACCAGATGGGCAGTATCGATCTAACTGACCAGATTGTGCGCAGCATGGGTGAGGCATTGGGCCAGCTGCATCGTTTATCCCGCGATTATACACCCAAACAGACGAAACGCTGGACGTACACGGATGTACTGGATTGGATGAAGGACGTGCTGGGGGAGTTCCCTAGCGAGACTGCAGCACTCAATGAGATAGAAGTTCTCCGGGACTATTTTGCCAACTGGCCCGTTACACAACAGAACTTTGGGTTAATTCATTATGATTTTGAACTGGATAATGTCTTCTATGACGAGGAGAGTCATTCCTGTTACGCCATTGACTTCGATGACGCGATGTACCACTGGTATGCAATGGATGTGGAGCAGACTCTGGATAGTCTAAGGGACGAAATTCGGCCTGATGAGTGGGAGCAGAAGAAGGGAATACTCCTGCAAGGGTATTGGAGGGAAGCAGGAGACACCTATGATATGGAGTCGATGTTCCCGACATGTCGCCGCTTTGCCAATCTGTACGGTTATATACGTGTGCTTCGATCTGGGGCAGAACAATGGGCGCATGAACCGGAATGGATGAGCGGATTAAGAGTAAGGCTGGATAAAGCGAGGGCAGCAAAAGCAAAGCAGTTTGGTCAGCAGCAGAACTTTCAACTACCGCCAAAATGATCCTCATTCCTTAATTGGTCAAGATGGCTAATCTTGAATCAGACATCTGCATACGCACAACGAAATTATGATTGATTTTTGATTCGTCCCCAGTGTAACATTTGATTAAGCGCTATACCTTTTATTAAAACATCAATGTTGGATTACATGGTCAAGTGGAAACCGGCAATTCGTTTCACCAATTGAATGAAGAGGACGGTCATAACGAACATGGACGACAAAAAGTTAATTATCTTTTTTGACAGCGGCGATACCATTGTTGATGAATCGACCGAGATTCGGGACGAAGAAGGAATTGTTCTGAGTGCGGATCTGATTCCGGGTGCGAATATCACGATTCAGAAGCTTCATGAAAGAGGGTACACGCTGGCCCTGGTTGCTGACGGCGATGCACAATCCTTCAAGAACGTATTTAAGCAGCATGGACTTCATGATTATTTTAGCGCAATGATTATTTCGGAAAATATTAAAGCCAGCAAACCAAGCCCGCGGATGTTTAAGGCAGCCATTGGTGCCCTTGATTTGTCCGAAGGGGATTTTTCAAGAACAGTGATGATTGGCAATAACCTGAGTCGTGATATGAAGGGAGCCAACGCACTTGGCATCACCAGCATCTTTCAGAGCTGGACGCCGCGTTATCCTCATGAGCCGGTGGATGAAACGGAACGTCCGACTCACACAGTTGGTGAACCGCTGGAGCTGCTTGAACTTATTGAACGGCTGAATGCCGAGGTTAAATAAATAAAATGTTTGCTTGTATGCCCCTGAGCAGAAGGATGGAATGTCATGTAACCTTCTGTTCACGGGCTATTTTTACTTTTTTACACTAATTTATAAATTACATACCCTATCACCAATAATATAATGAGGATTCCGGTGCCCTTCCATCCCAAACCGCCAACCAAATCGGACAAGCTTCCGAATTGAGCACGATTGATGCCATCACCGAACGTACCCACCGGGTTTCCCTTTAGTTCTTCTTGTCTCAAACGTTCTCTTTTTTCTTCGGGTGTTTCTTCTCGAAAATCCATGTGGACACCCCCGAGATTTGATTTTTATGGTGAACTGAACCTATATTCAAAAAGAGCACAGGTGATCTGAAGTAAGTCAGGGACGCTTTGTGCTCTTTGCTGTATTCAAATGATATAGAAGTTATGGTTCGATGTTTAGATCGAAATCAGGCTCACACATATAGTCGATCGGGTAGAGATCATCTCTCGCCGAGATTAATGCACGAAGGTGCAGGTAGCGATTATGGGGTTGCACCACAACGCCACTGACAGAATAGGGGACAAGTTCGGCTACAACAAAAACATCATCTGCATGGTTACATTTGAAGATCACGTTGTTCGGGTTACACACTTCTTCCATATAACTGTAGGTCATGACATGGAAGGAACGATCTTTCCAATTCGTTTTAATCACTTTATAGGACTGCGTCCGCACAAGATCTAGGTAACGCTCCAGTGCAAAGGTATGCTCGAACTGAGTGATGTACCCCTTTTTATCCACATCAATCGTAAATTCCACATCATAGCTTACGTGAAACTCTTCCTTGTACGTTCCCTTCATCATCTTCATCGCATCAAAGCAAGAACCGAATTTAGGATCATCCACATAGGGAATGGCAATGAGTTTAGGGTCAACATGATTAGATATTTCGCTATTGCTGGAAACACCCGAATTAAACTTGGTAGGCTGAAGGTCAATTGACCCAATCATGCTCCCGGGGAAGCCGGGACTGCAACTTATTCGCATAGTCATCTCCTTCGTTGTTAGTTAATCATTAGACGAAAGAATGAAGGTAAAGTTGCTCCAGAATTAGGAAAGGCATAAGAGTCATATTGATTAGAACGTAGATTTGTTAATTTCGTGTTAACCAGCTTACGAACTATGGAAAGACCATTTCAAGCCCGCGTTCATTGCGGGCTTTTTTTCATGCAAGGGATAGTATAGTGGAGATGAATTATTACTCTTGTTTGGGGGATTTTGTTATATTCAGAAAAACATAAATACTTTTGATCTTTTATATTCTAGGTTTCGTTAAATGTTTAGAGGGGGTGAGGGAGCGTTGACTGATGAAGAGCTTATTCAGGAGATTCGTGAAGGCAGCCGTGCTGCCATGGAAGTGCTGGTAAAGAGGCATTATAAGTCGATATTTGCTTATGTGTATCGAAAAACCGGAGAGTACCATACCGCTTATGATCTAACCCAAGAGGTATTTATAAAAATGATGAATTCTTTGGATCAGTATCGGGATACTGGGAAATTCAGTCACTGGCTGCTGAAAATTGCTGTTAATCATAGTACGGATTATTTTAGGGGACGCCGATTTAAACAACAACATAGAGAAAGTGAGTTAACGGAAGAGGCGCTTCCTGCCAGTGACCAACACAATGTGTGGAACATCTTTCATAAACGGCTTCAGAATGAACAAGTTAGGCAGGCAGTTATAAGTTTGCCTGAGCACCAGCGAGATGCGGTTATCCTCAATTATTACAACGGACTTAAAATCAGAGAGGTAGCCGAGCTGACAGGGACAAATGAATCGACAGTGAAATCACGAATCCGCTTAGGTATATCGAAATTAAGGGAGTTAATTGTAGGAGGTGAACGGGATGAAACGTACAGAAAACAGCGATAAAAGTAATTTGGTTTCTGAGCTTGAGATGGAGGAGTATAACGAGATTGTTTCTTATTTGGATGAATATGCGGTTAACTTTCCATTAGAATTGGAGATCGAAAGGACGATCAAAGCTTTGAATGTCCATATGCCAGCTCAGAAGAGAACTCATTTGAAACATTTAAAGGAGAAATCAATAAGAGAATTGTTTCAACTGGTTTGGGGTGAAGTTTCCATTTTTCGCAAATCCTATTTTCTAATTTGTTTAATACTCCTGTTTATTGGCTTCTGGCTAGGAACCCAGTCTAAGCTTAATCCTCACATGAATTCGTTTATTTTTGTACCTATCCCTTTTGTACTAGGATTACTGGAAGTATTCAAAGGTCGCGATCAGGGGCTGATGGAAATAGAACTGACATGCAAAGTTACAGCCCAGCAGCTGATGCTTACACGCCTGATCATAGTATTGGTTGGGAACATGGTATTTATATTGTTACTTATGTTAGTTACATCCGGTGGAACAGGAAATTTAATTTCATGGAGTGCCCTCGGTCTGTGGTATACCCAGCTTATGATTGCGGCCGGGAGTAGTTTGTGGTTGGCTATGCGTGTTCGGGGTGGGGTTGCCGTCAGTATCTTTTTGATAGTGTGGTTTGGGCTGGTGTGGCTTGCATTAAGTAATCCAAGATTAGTTTTTTTAGTTCAACAGATCCGGCCTTCGTTTCTTATAATGATCGCATTATGTGGAGTGCTGTTACTGATCAGTCAGGTCTACCAGATGGCGCGAAAATATACATCACAAACGGAAAGAGGTTATTCCTTTGATATTGACCATGGATAACGTATCCAAGAAGTATAGAAAAAAGTGGGCCGTACAATCGCTCTCGCTGGAGCTGACTAGTGGTGGTGTATATGGTTTACTCGGGCCGAACGGAGCTGGAAAAACAACGTTACTTCGTATGTTGGTAGATATATCGAAGCCAACTTCTGGACAAATTTTGCTGGATGGGCAGTCTATCGAACAGATGGGAGACCGTTACCGCAGTATATTGGGCTACATGCCCCAACGCTTTGGATTCTATAATCGATTTACCGCTTATAAATTTCTTATGTATATGTCCTCTTTGAAAGGGCTGAATGTGAAGCAAGCTGCCGTCCGTGTAGAGGAGACATTACGTATGGTAGGCCTGGAGAAGCAAGCAGAACATAAAATCCGGACGTTTTCTGGAGGGATGAAACAGCGACTTGGGATTGCACAAGCATTGCTGAATGATCCACATATTCTGATTCTTGACGAACCCACAACTGGACTGGACCCTAAAGAGCGTATTCGATTCCGTAACATTATCGGTGAGTTGGGAAGAAATCGTATCGTATTGTTATCTACCCACATCATTTCTGATTTAGAGTTTTCGTGTAAGGAGATGATCCTCATGAACGAGGGCCAGGTGCTTGTCCGGAACACACCGACAGAGATTATAAAAAGTTTGGAGGGAAAGGTGTGGAAAGCGAATTTAACAGAGCTGCAGCTTGCAGAGCTTACATCTCATTTCAAAGTAAGTGGATTGTCCTATCAGTCTAATGGAATTGTAGCCAGGATTCTCTCCAAAGAACAACCTGTTCCACAAGCAGTGCCAGAGACACCTCGACTCGAAGATGTATATATGCACTATTTCGACGAGGAGGCGACAATTTGATTCGTTTAACCCAATTTGAATTTTACAAAATTATGATGCGTAAAAGTATTTTTATTGCAATCGCTGTACTACTTGTTTTTCTTATACTATACGCTTTTTTAAGACATCCTGGATTAAAGGACGGTACTAACTATTACAAGCCTTATGAAGGTCCCATTACAACCGAGAAAGTGAAAATCGCACATGATCAATTGGATAACTTAAAGTACAGAGAGGAAAATGAGTATAAATATGGTGTCCTCTATGATATTGCTGTTTTTTCGCCAGAAGAGATCAAGAACACCACGAGTTATGACGATCGTGGTAACATCAAGGAGCGAACGGTAAATGTGTTGGGAATTTACTACAATAAACCTTGGGGCTACCTGCTAGAATACATTGATCAATTTGGTGTAGTCTTTATGATCATTATGATATTGCTAGGATTGGCTCCGGTATTTGCAGAGGAATATGCATTGGGAACAGCGGTCTTACTGCGCAGCAGCAAACGTGGTAAAGGCCAGCTCGTATCGGCAAAATTGATGGCTTCCATGTTATATACTGTGGTATGTGTTGTATTGTTCACTGGTGTTAACTTGCTTGTTTATTGGCTCAGGTTTGGTAACTTGGCTGGGGCAGATACATCTATCCAGAGTGTAGGGATGTATTTTTATAGCTTTGACTATGAGTTTTCACCTTATAGATTCACTGCAATTCAATATTACATGGTTCAGTTAGTTACCCACTTAATAGGAGCCCTTATCTTTGGGTTTATTGTGTTGATGGTATCCGCTCTCAGTTCAACGTCGTTTGTTGCAATGATCGTAAATGTTGCGATTGTGGGTGTGCCTTACCTAGCATTTGATGTGTTGAATTTAAACCCAGGTTCAATGATGTGGATAGAGAAATTTTCATTCAGTACGATGGTTCGGGTAACGAAACTTTTTCAAACTCCAACAACCTATTCCATATTCGGATTGGAGTTATCCTATTTAAGCTTATATACAATCGTAATGTTGCTCATTACTGTGGGGGCTGTATTTGCCACATACCGTATATTTCGTAGTCGTGAAGTGTTTGGTTGAGTGGGTATATAATTGATAAATTTTTTGAGAAATGGAGGTCCGCAGTTCCTGCGGGCTTTTTAGATGTAGGGAAATGAAGTGATATTTCCAATCGTCTTGCTCTTTTGATACAGTATCTATAGTAAAACCCGGGAGGATATATTGAATATGGAACAATCGCTTCAGGAACTGCTGCGCAATGCGCGTGCGGAGGAGAATACCTTTTTGTACATGCTGCACGAAGAAGCGCGCGTCGACCAGTTGTTATTCTGGAAGTATGTGAACAGTATTGTGGAATTGACCCGTCTCACCGCGAACCAGCCCTTGGATCGGGAAATGGCGAGCGCCGTTAGCTTCACGTATTCCAAAATCATGGAGCATCTGCAATGGCATCATTCAGATCGTGACGTGTACGAGATCCAACAGTTTCCCTATGAATATGCAAATCTCATGGTGGATCGTCTGGGCAGAGTGGTTGATGGTTTCTTTAAGGGCAGCGTGCTGGAAGAAGAGAGGTTTGACGAGGATTTTCCTAATCCGGCCTCCACAGGGGAAATGGCAGAAGAGCAACCAGCCGTTCTGCAGCTTGGTTATTATAAACAAAATACGATTGTGCACGCGATCGGTTTCCGAGAGGAAGATGGGACGTACCGAATTGTTTTGAATGAAGAAGAGGATAGGGAGCTTTTTGATTCCAAGCTGAGCCGCCGAGAGGTGGAGGGAACATATCTCTTCATGGCTCCGAATGCCAGCAGCGCTCACCAATTATTTCATGAATGGGTGATGGGTAACCACACTCCATATCGGTCTGCACTTAATTTGCCTTCAGAAGATGTTGTATAGCCAACTAAATAATTCGTTCATTCTAAAAGGAGCCCATTCCATGAATGTGAAAAAGAACTTGATTGAACAGCAGTCTCTAACTTTCGTAGGCATTAAAAGGACGTTCTCCTGTGTGGATGGTGAGAATTTGAGAGCGATTCCTAAGATGTGGCAGGAAGCTCTGGCAGACGGGATTGAGGATCGTTTATACGAGTTTAATAACGGGGCCGTATCCGGTTTGGTCGGCATCTGTGTAGATCAGAGGGAACTGCACAGTGATCAAATGGAGTACTGGATCGCAACCTCACACTCCGGGGAAGTACCTGAGGGTTTGTTTTCAATCGAGATTCCCACGTCGAACTGGATGGTGTTCGAAGCCGAACAACTGGCCCCAGAAGAGATACAGCGGTTGTGGAAATATATTATGAGCGAATGGTTCGGAGCCACCCCATACAAACACGCGGGAATTCCGGAACTTGAGGTATACAGAGGTCAGGGTCTTCCTCCTCAAGTATGGATACCTGTTAAATCCTTGTCGTGAGTGATTTGAACCGATAACAGCGATCGAAAGGTTGTTCTGCATCGGAGTGATAAGGGTAAATTGCTTTAGTTCAATTTCTATAGTACCAGAGGGTTTACTCATCATGGCTGCATCATGTTCGATTCATTAGGAGGCTTATTATGTTATCCAATAAAGTGATTGATTATTGTAAAAATAAGGGCTGGTGGCATGAAGATGTGCCAGCAGAGTATGAAGAAGCTTTACGTAAACTGGGTATTGATCTTGAATCTGATTTTGCACGGTTTTATTTGCATGCTGATGATGGTCCAACCTTTTACAGCAGACATCAGGAGATTTATCAGATCTGCTGGGTTATGGAAAATACCGTATATTTGGAGGACATGACGGTGGCTCAGCTCACGTTGGGGTTGCCTGAAGCCTACATACCGCTGGACAGCTTCGAGGGCGAAGGTGGATTCTTTTATAACCGCCAAACGGGAGATGTGGCTCTGGTGGAGCTTGGTGAATCGATCGAACGCTTCCTGAGCGGTGAAAGTACACCGCAGTGGGCGACCTTCAATAACTTTCTGGAGTGGTATTTCGAACTGGAGGAGGAGATTACGGAGTGAAAGATTTGACGCCGGAACATCCCGAACTGGAGAGACAAATTATCGAAACGGTAGAAGCGGGCAATGCTCTGGATGAAACGCAGCAGCATGAGCAAGCTCTGATCTATTATGATCAGGCTTGGGGGATGCTGCCCGAGCCGAAGACGGACTGGGAAATGGCAAGCTGGATCGCTTCCTGTCACGTAAATGCACATATGGCCCTGGAGCAGTATACGCTGGCGAAGCCGTGGGCTGAAATAGCACTGCAAACACGTGGTTCGGATATTAATACCGGGCCGTGGATTGAACTGGGTATAGTCTGCATGAGGCTAGAGCAGCATGATGAAGCTTTTGCTAATTTGGACCTGGCGTATGCATATGGCAAGGAAAGAGCATTTCAAGGCAGCCCGCGTGACGTTTTGCAATATTATAAGGAACAGAAGGCGAAGCGTGAACGAGACTGATTCCATTGCAATACAAAAAGAAAAGGGTACCCTGTCTGCCAGATCGATCATGGCTGTGGGGTACCCTTTTCTTGTGTTTGACTACAAGATCATACCGGAACGGAGGGGGGCAGAAAGAATCTGGAGAAGCGAAGCGTTCACCTTTATCACCGGATTTCTCCCTAACAAAAAGGGATAAAAGAAATCTGGGGATAACAGTGATTGGAAGATTGTTCTGCCACTGTAGTGGTAAAGTATGATCCTTCACCGAGTTAATCTTTCGATCTGTAAGGGAAAAACTCATCTACAAGATCCTGCGGCGATATCGACACAAAGACGTGATCCAGGTCGGTTTTGCTGGCAAAATCCATGATGTCTCCCGTGTAATACCGCGGATCGATCAAGTAAATCTCGGACACGACGGTCGACAGGAAGGAGATCATCGGTACTGCGAGAGAGTCCTTGATGAACAGCACTTTGAGTCCGTTCGGTTTGTCTTTGTTCACCACATGAACGATCCCCTGATTTCCGTACAGATACGTAAAGTACTTGTCAGCGGTCAGATTATAAGTGGCTCCTTGCACATTCAACGGATAGGTCGTGAGCAGAGCATCCTCGAAGCGGCCGTTCAGTGCAGCTTCCGTCTCACCGGTCTTAAAGTAGAAGGAGTAGTCCGTTTTGAACTTCGGATAGATCAGGTCAAAGTCATCGTCACCAGCAAAGTATTTCCCGGCTTTTCGACCTTGTGATCCAATGAAAATATCTTGATATGGCACCACATTATAGTTGTTTAAGTCCGTAAAATAATGATCCGGGTCCAGCGGCTTGTCGTACATGCCGTCCAGATGATTCACGAGCTGGTCGAAGGCCCAGAACGCAGTCTTGATTTTCCAATGGTGATCCGTTGTGAAAAAGAGATCCTTTGCCGGAATGCCGCTTTCCAATAAACCTTCGCGCAGATCCACCGTATCAATGCCATCCTGCTTGAGATTGTCCAGGAAGCCATCGGCTGTCTCGTTGTTGTAATTGTAAGGAATGCCTTCCGGGAACTGCGTATAACCCCGTACGTATTTGTCGGGTGTCATCACATAGGTCAGCTTTGTTTTGGGGTCCAAATGTGCTCCCAGCGCTGCAACCCGATCCGACAGTTCTTTCGTATCCGTCGGTCCTGTAGCGAAGTAGGTATAGTGCAGCTTGCCCTCCAAGTCTTTAACGACCTCAAAGTTGTTCTCCTCGTTCTTCCACATGAGTGATTGCATATATCCATACGCTTCCACAAAACCAAATTTATCGAAGACATGTTCATTAATATCGTCATCCAGTTCGTGAATCAGTGCTTTGGCTTCAGCATAATGGTAGTCTGCAGAAGCCAGCGTTTTTTGGATCGGCCCGAAGGATTGAATAATGTTCAGGACAGAGAATGTCACGAGCACGAGAATGAAGAGGAAAGCCGTGATTCTCTTTTTTGCAAAAAAGTTGTGCATGTTTGTGCCTTCTCTCAGAAATTGAAATAAATAAACGGATTGTATGTACCCTTGACCAGATACGATACACAGACCAGGAATAAAACGATGATGGTGAGCGGGTATACCAGCTCCAGTGGTTTGCTGAAACGTGCGCCATCAACCATCAGTTTGTTCATCCGCGTGGCAATTGGCATACAGAACAGAATACCGAGAACAAAGAAGAGTGCGTATTCCTTCAGGAACATCCAGGTCGTATCGCTCCAGAATCCGTTGCCGTACAGTCCAAACATGTTGCCCAGATAGTTGCCGGCTTGAAGCAAATCCGGTGAACGGAAGATCACCCATCCGATGACCACAATAAACATGGCATAGAGATGCCGCAGCGGGTTATAGCGAGTTCCCTTATCAAAGTTAGAGATTTTCTCCAGCGCAATAAATGCGAAATTAATCAATCCCCAGACTACAAATGTCCACTCTGCACCATGCCACACGCCAGTCAATCCCCAGACGATAAGCAGATTGCGGATCATTTTATCCTTGTTGGTGACACGTGATCCCCCAAGCGGGAAATAGACATATTCCTTGAACCAGGTGCCCAGTGAGATATGCCAGCGGCGCCAGAATTCAGTGATGGAACGGGAGATATACGGATACCTGAAGTTCTCCTCGAACTTGAAACCGAACATGAGAGCGAGACCAATGGCCATATCGGAGTAACCCGAGAAATCAAAATAAATCTGCAGCGTATAGGCAATGGCCCCAAGCCATGCCAAACTTGCCGGAATATCCGATGTGCCGCCCATGCTGAAGATGTGATCCGCAACAATTGCCATGCTGTTGGATAACAGCACCTTTTTACCCAGACCCACAATGAAGCGGCAGCAGCCGAGTGAGAACTTGTCCCAACTTTCCTTACGGTTTACCATCTGATCCGCAATCGTGTTATAGCGCAGAATTGGTCCGGCAATGAGTTGAGGGAAGAAGGAGATATACAGCGCGACATAAAAGAGGTTTTTTTGTACGGCACCATGTCCCCGATACACGTCAATAACGTAGGAAATTCCGTGGAAGGTGAAGAACGAGATCCCTAGCGGTAACGCGATATTCGGAATAGTTAAGCCAAACCCGGTGTTTTCATTCACAATCCGAAGTGCAAAAGCCATGTATTTAAAGACGAACAGCATCCCCAAATTGACGACAAGCATCAATGTAATGGTGATATAGGCGGCATTTCGTCGTTCCCTGAACTTGTCTACGAGCAGGGCGAAGATATAGTTGAAACAGATGGAGGCCAGCATGATGAGAACAAACCAAGGCTCACCCCATGCATAGAAGAACAGGCTGGCAACCAGCAGCAGCATGTTTTTGGCCGTAATCGAGAATCTCAGTACGTAATACAGCCCCAGTACAAGCGGCAGAAAATAAAATAGAAAGATTACACTGGAAAAGAGCACTGCCTTTCCTCCTTGAGGATCATATAAGGGAGCACGTTGCATCTATTGATGCGACATACTCAAGCAAAACAGACAGACACCCGCATCTCAGGATGCGAATTGGTCTGCAAGGGTCGTTTACATGCGAAAAGGACGCCGTGCTTGTCGATTTTTCCGGGAACGTCGCTTTATGGCGCCTTGGGTAATCCGTTGTCTTCTCCACATCCAGTAGAGGACGAGTCCGTGGATTCCGGCAGCTGTTAACAAGAGTCGAATAAACCATCCCACCGATGTTTTCATCATTGGGTCCGCAGGGCTGAGAACCTTGGTAACTTCAGATGGGTCAGGAATAGAACGTGGCGTCCCGTCTTTCTCCTGAACATTCATGGCCGAAGAGCGATCCAGCATGACAGTCTTTGTCAGGTTCCATTTGTCATTCACAAGTGCACGTATGGTGGCCTGCTCAGCATCGACATCGGTATGAAGCGTCAGCAGTCCATCCGGTGTGATGGATACTCCCTGTACGGGGGTGGCGAGCTGGAATTGTACATCGGGCTTTTCTTCTGAGGAGGATTTAACAGCGTATTGGGCAATGGATTCCCCGGCTACAGGCTTTACCACACGTTCATCGCCAGTCATTTGCAAGGTGGTGAGCCCGTTCTCCACCACCGCTTGCTTCTTGGACAGCGGTTTGATGTTGCCGATGCGGAAGCTCAGCTTGGCGTTTTCGGGCGTTGTGGTTGTAACTCCCCAACCAATGACTTTGCCCAATTTCACTTGACCTGCCGTGCTTGCCTTATCCTTGACCATTAGGCTGGAAAAGGGGATACGGATCTGTCCGACAAATCCCGGTTCCAACTCAATCAGACCGGATACCGGTTGGACCAGTTCAGCCTGTCCGGTGGATTTCTCGACAACGATGACGTTTCGATCATCAGACACCGTAAGGGAGCGTTTATCCGATTGGGTCAGTACGATATTAAGAGGCAGCTTTCGGTCCGATTCATTGCGGATGGAGAAGGTCAAAGCTCCATAGCCTGACCAGTCTCGATTCTTCAGTTCGTAGACGTAGGCCGAATAGTAGCCTTTTTCTAGCCCCTGCGTGGAGGTCTTAATCTGAACGCTGCCTTTGTTATCAACGCTGGTGTCTACCTTGGCTCCGTTGTTCCATTCATGCAGTGTATTCCCGCTCAGTTGAAGCTGCTCTGCCTGAACAGCCTGAATGGGAAACATGTTCCATAACACAGCAAGACTGGCGACAATCGTCAGTTGTTTCCACTTCTTGATCATGCTTCACTTGCCTCCGATCTATAGATAAGCCATCTCGTTCAGTTCGTCTGGAGAGATGTTGTTTTTGCCCTGGGATGCAGGGCCTGTTTTACTCAATTGGATATGTTCCATACTCCATTGTTTCAACAGAGCTTCCAAGATTGGCATCTGATGATTGCGAGCCATATCACGAATATTGGTCACACGGTACAGGTCGCCTCGTTTGTTACGCAGAGATTGCACCCACACACATTCCAGTGAGATATCTTCGCCTAGCGGAAGTTGGATCTCATCGGCCAACTCATGAGGTTCAATTTCCACCAGGGCGAACTCATAGTTGAAATCCAGCAATGTCACGGTTCCGTGATCTGGTGTGTGCAATTCGCGATTTAGCGCAATTCGTGCCAGCTTCCGGTTGGACATGAACTCACTCTGACCCCGGCGTACAAAATTCAGGCGAATGTCTTCAAATGTACTGATATCCTTGTCCAGCCTCTGAGGCAGTGTGGGTTCGCGATCATAGATAATGTGCAGCAGCTGGCGCTGCTCTTGTTCTGTAATATCCTTCACGGTAAAAGCATATTTCCAACGGTTCCCGATAGAAACAACATGCGCCACCTTGCCTGTAAACTCGCTTGAGTATCGATCATTCACCAGTTTGATGCCAACCTCGAGTTCACTAGGAATATATTTCGGTGTATCCAGCATAACGGAAATGCCTCCTTCCGAGAGATCGTGGGTGATGCAGGAGATGATCTCCCCTTCCGTTGTGAGCGTGCAATCCACGGCAGCCATGGAGCGCTCGTGGTTGCGGAACACTTTGCGTCCAGTCAGGAAAAAAATAGACATCATGATATTATAGAAATTAATTAACAACCAGTACAGCACAACGAGGAAACCAATCGTTCCCTGACTGAATGTCCAGTGAATGCAATTCACAATTCCAATCACGGACAGTACCGCCAGAATCAGATGAGGAATCATTTGTTTAACCTGATAGTTTCGGTCATCATTTTGCGCACCGTCTTTGCGGGTAACGACGAATTTGTTCATCGTGATGCCCAGAGTTTCCAGGATGATGGCTGGCAGAAGGGACGGGAACAAAATGGTCTCATATACATTGGTCCATTTGGTGGTCCGAATATTGCCGGATAACATTCGCAGACAGGTGTTGGTCAACAGATACATCGGCAGCCAGAACACCAGAATCTCCAGAATGGTACATTTCACAACGAGAACGCCGAACACGGCAAACAATATGGGTGACATGATGTACAGCAATCGTTTTAACCCGGAGTACCAGTAGGTAATGGACGAGATGTAGTTCAGTTTTTGGGCAAAGCTAAGTCCTTTTTTGAACAGAAGGTTCATCTTTTTGCCTGTCTGGATACAACCGCGCGCCCAGCGCTGACGCTGTTTGATCAGACTTTTCAGATCACCGGGAGCGAGTCCGGAGGCCAGTACTTTATTGGTGGCGAAGCAGCGATACCCTTTGCTCTGCATTTCAATACCTGTAGCAAAATCCTCTGTAATGGAACCGGTATAGAAACCACCGACGTCTTCCAGTGCCTGTCTGGAGAGTACGGTATTTGTGCCGCCATAAATGACGGAGTTGGATTTGTTGCGACCCACTTGTACGTCCCGATAGAAATAATCCTGTTCATTTGGTATCCGGTTCTCGGAGTACAGATTGTACTGAAACTGATCGGGATTATAGAAACTCTGTGGTGTCTGCACAAAACCGATTTTTTCTCCAGTTAGAAAATAGGGAACGCATGACGTCAGAAAATCATGCTTCGGAATCATGTCTGCATCAAAGGTGACGATTAGCGGGGAGGACGTATGCTTCATGGCATTGTTCAGGTTACCCGCCTTGGCGTGTACATGCTCAGTTCGCGTAATGTAGTTAATGCCGAGGTGAGCAGCCAGTTCCCGCATCTCTGGACGGTTGGAGTCATCGCACAGATGAATATGTACTTTGGAGCGATCAGGATAATCCATGTTTAGACAGCCGTTAATCGTTTTGAACAGAAGCGAAGTGGGTTCATTATAAGTTGCGATAAATACATCCACATCCGGATATAAGGCTTCATCAACAACGGGAAGTTCAGGATATTCGAGCCGGGTCATATTGTAAAAATGGACGGCCAGTTCGAACATACCTATAAGTTCGACAATGAGGAGGGCAAGACCTGCGGTCACAGCGAGAGGACCATGTCCAAAAGGAATGGTGAAGAATGTACGCCAAATGACGTAAATACAAGACATAATCACAGTTGCCGTGACAAGTATCTTGTTGCGTGTACTTAAGTAGTTCAATTGAATACCTCTTCCTGATTTTTCTGAGTAGTGCCGCCTATCGGAATAAAAAAACAATGTGATCATTGTACTAAACAATTCTGAACAAATTCTGAAAGAAAAGATAGGACCACGATAAAAAAAGAGCCATTGCTCTATTTTTAGATGGGTAATTTTGTCGTATGATAATAATTATTGTAGTTATTTGTCGAAATTTGAGCAATATGTTTATTTATTTTTTTGCGTGAAGATGAAAGTGGGCTTTGACGTAGTCTGGAATCACAAAAATGACGAGTCCGGGTGCAGATCATTAAGTTAGTAAACTTAATGATATTGCTCCTAAGGACTCGCCATTTCTGTTTCAGTCATTTGCCATGGTAATCAGCAAAAGGAATATATTCATTTCAAATTTAGTCTGAGATGTTGCGCGTGTAATACTCAATAATATCTTTGCGACGAATAATACCAAGGAAGACACGGTCCACATCCACCACAGGCACAAAGTTTTGGTCAGCTGCCAGCGTCAGCATATCCTCCATTTCGGCCTTGATAAAAACGCATTCATTATATACACGGTTGTCAATCTCGTGCACCTGAACCTGATCCATCGTCTCAAATGTCAGTCCAGGGGTGTTCCGCATCTTCCATAACAAATCGCCTTCGGACAGGGTTGCAACATATTTTCCATCCTGGTCAATCACGGGAATGGCGGTATAATGCTGCAATTCAAGCTGCTCGATCGCATCTTTCATGGAAGCGGAAGAGTTAATATAGGCCACTTCGGCTTTGGGGAGTAAAAAATAGCTGATTTCCATCATCGGGCTCCTTTACTGTAAACTCACTCTCCTTATTTAAACATATTATGTGAGCTTTCGGCTATTTTTAATGATAAATTCGTCAGATTTGTTTCATTGTTTAATTGAGGCTGGAAATCTATAGTGTATATTAGAGGTGATATGATCATGAAATCAAAACGTAAAATGATTTATGGACTGCTTCCCATCTTATTTGCCGGTGGAATCGGAATGTACTTATACATGCAGAATAGCAAGACAGAGGAAGTGAAGCCTGAAGTAACCGTTAATCAGTACATAGAGCATTTGCAGAAGAAAGAATTTGATCAGCTGTATACCTTGATGACGCCTGCTTCATTGAAAGAGTCCGACATGAACCGTGAGCAATTTGTTGAAAAATACAACGCGATCTATTCGGGCATGGAGGTTTCATCGATTAAGGCAGAATTGAAACCGAAAGTAAACAAAGAGCCAACGGACGGCACTGGTACTGAAACTAAAAACCAAAACCCGGATACCTACGAAGTGGACTACAGCCTGCAGTTAACGACCTTCCTGGGGGAAGTGAATGAGACACATACACTGAAACTGGTGCGTGAAGAGCTTGATGAAGGTGGCAAAGTCTGGCGAATCAACTGGAAGCCATCCATGATTTTGACCGACATGGTCAAAGGGAGCAAAGTTCGGGTGAGGACGCTTTTCCCGGAACGTGGAGACATTGTTGATCGTGAAGGGCTGCCCCTAGCAACAAAGGGAAATATATATGAATGGGGCATCGTACCTGAGAAGCTGGGAGAAAATCCGGAGACGATGATTGTCCGTATTGCGGAACATTACAAAGTAACAGCAGATCTAATTAACAACGCGTTAGCACAGAAGTGGGTAAAGCCGGAATATTTTGTTCCGATTGCTTCAACAGAGGACTCCAGGGTACCTGTAACACTGGCTGGTGTGCAAGTTCAATCCAAAGAAATACGATATTATCCGCTTGGCGAGGCTGCTGCACACTTGATCGGTTACGTACGTAAGGCCACCAAAGAAGATCTGGAGAAAGATACGGAAGGTTACTACCGTGCAGAAGATTGGATTGGCAAAGCGGGACTGGAGCAATCACTGGAGAAACAGCTTCGCGGCGAACGAGGTGGTCTGATTGAGATTACGGATGATTCCGGCAACACTCGCTCAGAGTTAATCCGCAAGGATGCAGTGGATGGACAGAATGTTCAACTGACGATCGACTCCGAGCAACAGCGCAAGTTGTATAAGACACTAGCGAGTGATGGTGACGCCGGAGCAATGGTGATGATGAATCCAACAGACGGTAATCTGCTGGCATTGGTCAGTGCACCTTCCTATAATCCGAACAAGATGGTTACGGGACTGACTCAGGCAGAGTGGGATGCATATTCCGCAGATGAGAAGCTGCCTTTTATCAATCGATTTACGAATCGCTATGCACCAGGTTCAACCTTCAAAGCCATTACGGCAGCGGCAGGTCTGATGGAGAAGGTTACCACACCGGACAAATCGCATGATATCTCTGGTCTGCAATGGCGCAAGGATGAGAGCTGGGGCGGTTACTATGTGAAGCGTGTGAAAAGTGTATCCCCCGTGAATATGGTTGATGCGCTGGTCTACTCGGACAATATTTATTTTGCGATGGAAGCTGTTGAGATGGGCAGCGCCAAGTTCATAGATGGCATACAGAAGTTCGGTTTTGGAGACAACTTTGGGCTGGATGAACTGTATTTGAAACCAAGTCAGTATGCAAACGAGGCTCATCTTGATCTGTCATCCGAGGTGTTGCTCGCTGATACATCCTATGGACAGGGAGAGATGTTGATGTCCCCGATCCATCTGGCGTCGTCCTTCACCCCTTTTATTAATGAAGGAAAAATGGTGAAGCCTGTGCTGATAGAGGAAAAGGAAACCGCCAAACCGGAAGTTGTGATTACGCCTGAAGTCGCGAATACGGTGAAGGATGCCTTGGGCGAGGTGGTGACCCGATCGGGAGGAACGGCCCATTCCTTGAACTCACTTCCAGAAGGACTGGCGGCCAAGACAGGGACTGCCGAGCTAAAGGCCAAGAAGGGGGAGAAAGGACAGGAGAACGGTTTTGTCGTAGTGTTTGATACCGAATCACCCTCCTTCCTTATCGCCGCGGTTATTGAACAAGTGAACGGACGAGGTGGCAGTCATTATGTATTGGATAAATTAAAGCCGTTCCTGGAGAAAAAGGGAGTAATACAGTAATTATATTGCGTTTTACGATGTATCTTAGTATTGTGAAGAGCCCAGCCACCATTCATGTTACGAAAATGGTGGCTGGGCTTTATTTTGCCTATATGTTGTTACATTTATTTCCGAGCAGTCACCATGAAACGTGCCGAGTTGGTTCGAATCCCTTGATCGCAGCTATTTTGCTCGACGAACTGTTGGAAACGCTCCAAGTCGGATTCCTTCTCTCCAAAACCGGGAATGATCGGTGCATGGGTCAGCAGGAAAAACAGATCATCAGGCGTGGTGTAATATTCTGTTGCATTATATTCGCGGGCCTGAATGTCTTGAAAACCAGCTTCCCGAAGTTCACGTTTGTATCGTTCCATTAATGTGCCTGGTTGAACATCTGAGGCTTGACCACGGCCAAAGGCATTTTTTACATTATATTTATCATTTTCACTGACTTGTTGGGTAAGGAATACACCGCCATCGGCCAATACCCTGAATACTTCTGCAGCGCAGAAGTCGCAGTGTCTGGAGGACACCACATTAAAGAATTGATCCGGAAATGTCAGTTGCTCTGCATTCATATGCACAAAACGGACATTCGACCTGGAACCAGATGCCTTTAGATTACGCTGGGCAGTCTCAATCATTCCCCGGGAAAGGTCGATTCCAATCAATAACAATGCGGCATCCGCGATGGAAAGAACAGCCTCTCCACCACCTGTGCCAATATCAAGCAACAAATCGGACGGTTTGGTGCGACGTATAACTTCCTCGTAGAAATTCCATCCAACGCCCTCGGAAGTCACTTTCAGGGAGCTGAAGTCCCAGCCATTCAATCGCCCAATACGTTCGTAAAAAGTAGTATAGTCCATCTTTTTCTTCATTATATAATTCCTCCAATGTGAGTTCTTGTTTCTAGTCAGATGTTGTGCCAAATCGTTACGATTAGATGCCGAACAGGCTCAAAAGGGCAGACGTATCCCATGTTAGCTGGTACGCGTTTTGACCCAGCCCGACGACTAATTACTTCGAACAATTCGGAACGACATCCGTGTCACCTCACAGTGTGGAATATCGTTATTATAATGAATTGACAGCGTATACGCGAGATGTTATTTTGAGGTGAAATCCATTCTATTAGATTGAGGTGATCGATGGTGGCTATTCGCGCCAAGCAGATTTTCGTTAATTTGCCCGTTAAGGATTTAAAGAAGTCCGTTGATTTTTTTACCAAAGTAGGGTTTGAGTTCAATGTGAATTTTACAGACGAGTTTGCGACTTGCATGATCATTGGAGACAACATCTATGCGATGTTATTGGTGGAGGATCGTTTCCAATCGTTTACTTCGAAGAAGATCTCCAATGCGGCGGACACGACAGAAGTCATTGTAGCCTTGTCGGTGGAGAGTCGTGAACAGGTCGATGCGATTGTACAAGCTGCCTTGGATGCTGGCGGCAAGCCGCATAATGATCCTCAGGATCATGGGTTTATGTATGGATGGAGTTTTCAGGACCTGGATGATCATCTGTGGGAAGTTTCCTATATGGATCTAAGCAGCTTTCCTACGCAAGAATAAATTTGAATTTACGTTCGTCAGTGCCTTCCTATTGAATAGGGAGGCATTTTTGGTGTCCATTTATTCGAATAATGCACACTCACACATCCATCTCAATATGGACATGAATAGGATAACGTAGGCAGAGATAGCGTTTGTCGGCATCATTTTTCGTGTTGTGGAAACAGGCACCGGATTTATCCTGATAGCATATGGTGTAATTTACCTTTTTACTATATGATAAGTGTCGATTCATGTAAAAATAGCATAGTATACATACGTTCTTTTTGATGGAGGGATCAGAGTGTATTGTCACGTATGTGGGACCAAAAGCAATCCAGGGGATAGCATATGTAGAAAGTGTAGAACGAAATTAAAAAATTCAAGCTCTTCAAATGAACAGATTTGGGCAGAAACAGCGGTTGGTCTGGAAAGTGGAACGGGAAAAGCATTGGATCAGTTATCCAGACAGCATCAGTCTGCACCGAAACAGAACAATACTTCACAAGGTCAAGCATTCAGCTGGATTATTCCACTGCTTCTGGCAGCGGTGATGGGGGCCTTGTTGACTTATTATTACAAGCAGGAGATGGGGATCAATGCGGAGGTAAAATCACTGCATCAACAGGCGGAGCAGGCAGCCTTGGACGGTAAATATCAAGATGCGCTTCAACTTCTGGATTCGGCTCTTGCGAAACGGCCAAACGTGGATGGACTTGTGCAGGATCGTCAAATTACAGCCAAAGCTTTCAATCTGATGAATCAGCTGAACGAAGCTGCGACAAGTTTGAAAACGGGCAAACTTGCTGCCGGCGACAAGACGCTTCAGGCTGTAGCAAAAGTGTTGAAAGAGCGAGAAGAACCGGTATTCGCCAAGGTGCGGACGACTCTAAACAACAACAAGGTGACACTGGCTGTCCTGAAGGTGAAGAAAGAAATCGATAGTTTGACCACCGTACAGGCACTGGCTGAGAAATTGGACACGGTATCGAAATTGAAGGGCAAGGAAGCCGAGGCGGTTCAGAAACAAATTATCGACAAGCTGGCTGGTCTTAGCTATAAGCAGGCTGAACAGCAAGTGAAGAAAAAGGATTTTACGGCTGCATTGCAAACCGTTGATCAGGGGTTGTCCTACGCTCCGGAGGATGAAAAACTGACAGCATATCGCGAACGAGTATTGAGTGAGAAGAAGGCTTTTGAAAAAGCAGAAGCCGAACGAATTCAACTTGCTGAGCAACAGGCAGCAGAAGAAGACCTGAAGAACCGAACAGCAGCGGTGAGCATTGTAGACGTAGAAGCGACGCTTGATATGTATGGCGATCTGTATATAAGCGGCTCAATCGTGAATAATGCCACACGGCCGATCTCTTCCGTCACAGTTATGGTGGACATCTATGGTACGGATGGGTCATATATCGGCCAAACCTATGCGGATGTATATCCAAGCTGGCTTGAAGTAGGGGATCAGGGATTTTTTGAAACGTATTATTACGGTGTGTATGAGGAAGCGGAAGTTTCTGTAGTGAATGCCACGTGGTATCTGGAATAGGAGGACAGGTTGGAATGACCAAACGAACATGGAGTACGATTATATCCAGTGCAATCATTATTGGAGCGGGAGCAGGAGGTGTGTTCTGGATTCATCAGTATTCAGCAGATCAACTGCAGGATGGAGGACCAAGACTGGCTGTTGTCACTACGAAGGAAACGGCAACCACAGCGTCTAAACCGTCTTCCCAGACAACCACGAAGAAAACACGTAAACAGATTATTGAAGAGAGTCAGAAGAAAGTGGTTACGATTGAGAGCAGCAGTGGATTGGGTTCCGGTTTTCTCTACAATGATCAGGGGGATGTGGTAACCAACGCTCATGTGGTAGAGGGCTCGAAGGAAGTAACGATTCGAACCCTGAATCATGAGGAGTACAAGGGAACCGTGATCGGGATTGGAGAAGAGACGGATGTCGCTGTCGTCAGGGTGCCTGATCTGAAAAAAGTTAAACCGTTACCCATCGCCAAATCCAAGGCGGAGACAGGAGATGAAATTCTTGCTCTCGGCAGTCCGTTAGGTCTGGAGAATACCGTAACTACAGGCATTATCAGCGGTGTTGGCCGCAGCTTCGAAATTGCTCCGTATATCTATAGTAATCTGTATCAAATCTCGGCACCCATTACACATGGCAACAGCGGTGGCCCACTGATCAGTGCGGACACTGGTGAAGTATTGGGCATTAATTCTGCCGTTGTGGAGCAGGAAGGCGGAATTGGGTTCAGCATTCCCATTACCAGTGTTTTGAAGCAGGTTCAGGCCTGGTCTAAGAAACCTTCTTCTTCTACAGCGGCGGCTCAGACGAGTGGAAGTCAGGGATCGGGATCAAATGCAGTTTCTTTGGAAGCGGAGGAACTGGTGACCGAATTTTACATGAACCTGAATCTCAGCGATTATGTTACCGCCTATGCTTTGCTTGGCAGTGAGTGGCAGAGCGGGATAAGTTATGCTAAGTTCCGTGAAGGATACATCAACACCAGTTATGTTACCATTGCCGAAGTTTCGTCCTCAGATAAGGCAAACGAAGAAATAGAGGTCACTGCAGTCATTACGGCAGATGAACGGAAAGACGGAGAATATGTCACCACGAAATACAAGGTTACGTATCAGATCGGTTATGAGAACGGTCAACTCAAAATACTTCATGGGCAAGGGAAAAAGGTGAAATAAAGTTGGGGAGGGAGAATAGGCGCAAGTCGATTCTCCTTTTTGTTTGCTTAAGTTTGATGGTTCTGTTAAAATACAGAACGAACGTTCAGTATGCGCGAGGTGGAGTGAAGTGTATGAACATGAATAAAAAGCAACTACAAACCGAGCAGACCAAGAAGAAACTTGCGGATGCCTCAAGAGCCCTTTTTGTGCAAAAAGGGTATAAAGCAACTTCCATTGAAGATATTGTGGCTGCGACAGGCAGCAGCAAAGGCAATATCTATTACCATTTTAAAAGTAAGGAAGGCCTCTTTCTGTATCTGATTGATGAGTGGGATCGGGAATGGGAAGAGAATTGGGCGGCCAAGGAACATCTGTATCATACGTCTACAGAAAAGATCTACGGCTTGGCAGAACAATTAATCCTCGACGATATGAACCACCCGCTAACCAAGGCGGCAGATGAGTTCTTTACGGGGGAAAAGAAAGAAAATGATATTGAAGAACGCATAGCTTTGATGTTTGAGCGGCATATTCAATTTAACAAACAATTGGTGGAGCAGGGCATAGAGAGCGGAGAGTTCAAGGCGGACAACGCAGACAATCTTGCGCTCATTCTGGAAAGTACCATTATTGGACTTAGTCAGCTGTCGCGCGGAATGGAGCCAGAACAGGCTCTTGCCTTGTACCGTCAAGCGGCTAGCGTATTCTTGTATGGAATAGCAAAAGATAAAGCTTAAGCTTAAGGCAACATTTTGACAACTACGGGGGATGGAATCATGGCATTACTTACACGGAACAGGGGCGCATTGCTGCTGTTAATGTTTAATATTTTTCTCGTTTTTACAGGTATTGGTCTTGTGGTACCTATTATGCCTGCGTACATGGATCTACTGCATATCACCGGGTTCACGGTTGGTTTGCTGGTAGCAGCATTCTCCTTCACTCAGTTTCTATTTTCTCCAGTTGCGGGCCGTTGGTCTGACATCTTGGGACGTAAAAAAATTATTGTTGGCGGGATGTTAATCTTTGCTGTATCGGAGTTTATGTTTGGTGCTGTGAATGCACCATCGCTGCTCTTCGCAGCCAGGATGCTTGGAGGGATCGGTGCAGCGATGATCTTCCCGGCAGTAATGGCTTATACCGCAGATATTACGACAGAAGAAGAACGCGGTAAAGGCATGGGATTAATCAATGCCGCAATTACTACAGGATTTATCATTGGTCCGGGGATCGGCGGATATATCGCTGACTTTGGTATTCGGATTCCTTTCTATGCCGCAGGTATTGCAGGTTTGCTGGCATCCATCATTACCCTGATTATTTTGCCGGAATCGACCAGAATTACCGGAGAGCAAACCAAACCTGTTGCGGGTGCACCGAAGGTCAAAAGCCCGGGCATGGTTTCCCAGTTGCTGCATTCGTACCGGGAGCCTTACTTTTTCAGTTTGATTATCGTATTTGTCATGGCGTTTGGTCTGGCTAACTATGAGACGGTCTTTTCTCTGTTTGTGGATCACAAATTTGGCTTCACCACCAAGGATATTGCATTCATAATTACGTTTGGTTCCATTGCGGGAGCCGTGGTGCAGGTCTCACTGATTGGCTGGCTGTTAAACCGGTTTGGGGAGAAAAAAGTCATTTCGGTCTGCTTGCTTTTTGTGGCTGTATTTGTGCTATTGACCTTGTTTGTAAATACCTACTGGATGATTCTTGTCGTAACGTTTATCGTTTTCCTTGGTATGGATATATTGCGTCCGGCAATCAGTACGCAGATGTCCAAACTGGCTGAAGAACAGCAGGGGTTTGTGGCCGGATTGAACTCAGCCTATACAAGTTTGGGGAATATTGCAGGTCCAATTGTAGCGGGAGCACTGTTTGATGTGAATATCAACTATCCTTACGTTTCGGCAGCTGCCGTTCTGGCGATCTGTTTTCTGTTATCTCTGCGGGTGCTAAGAGGCGTTAAATCCGCAGGCAACGCCAAAGCAGAAATGTAATCCTGATTTGAATAAGAATGCGTGAGTGAACCAACACAAAAAGCCAGTCGGCTACACATGAACCATGTGTAGCCGACTGGCTTTTTAATTTACAGTATTAACGGATTTCGCCATTGGTTTCAATCAGTTTTTGATACCAGTGGAAGCTCTGTTTGCGGATACGTCTTAATTCCTTGATATCGAATTCTTCCCGATCGACATAGATGAATCCATAACGTTTGCTTGATCCCTGATGTGTGCTGACCAGGTCAATCGCAGACCAAGGGCAGAAGCCAAATACATCTACACCGTCTGTAATAGCCAGTTGAATCTGTTCGATATGTTTATTGAAAAACTCGATGCGGTAAGGGTCGTTAACCACGTCGCCTTCCTCCAGTTTATCAAATGCACCCAGACCATTTTCGGTAACGATCAATGGTAGGTGATAACGGGAATAGATCTGGCGTAAAGTTGATCGGAAGCCGACAGGGTCAATTTCCCAACCAAATTCGGTCTTTTGCAGGTTCGGATTCACAGATCCTCTGTAAGCTCCTGGCTCACCGACAATTTCATGCTGGTCTCCTGTATGGGAGAAATCATTGCCATCATTCAGACTTTCACCAACGGTTTGGGAAGTATAGTAGTTAAACGCAATAAAGTCAGGGTTTCCTTGAGCCAGGATGTCCATGTCTCCATCTTCAATGACAGGGGTATATCCTTTTTCTTCGAGATAACTCCAGGCAATATGATTGTAGCGTCCATATACCGCCATATCGAGATAGAGCCAGTTGCGAATGGCAGCATAGTTATCAGCAGCGAGCGTGTCTTCCGGTTTGGAGCTAGCCGGATAGATGACACCGATATTGGGAGCTGGGCCAATTTTGGCTTCAGGCAGCATCTCGTGACACAGGACCATGGCTTTGGCTTGAGCGACCAGCATATGATGATTTTGCTGATAAAGTGTTTTTTGCGGATCAACAAGCGTTGTATCCAGTGTACCCAGAGAGCCGGGATGCAGGATCAGCATATTTTGTTCGTTGATGGTCAGCCAATATTTGACCCGGTCACCGTAGTTCTCATAAAGTGTTTTGGCATATTGTTCAAAGGCATCTATCGTTGCGCGGTTGGACCAGCCCCCTTTTTCTTCAAGCGCATAAGGAAGGTCAAAGTGATACATGGTCACGATGGGCTCAATGCCGTATTTAATCAACTCATTAATCAAAGAATCATAAAATGCCAGTCCCTTTGGATTTATTTCACCTGCGCCTTGCGGGTAGATGCGTGTCCAAGCGATGGAGAAACGATAGGCTTTGAAGCCCATTTCGGCCATTAGGGCCACATCTTCTTTGTACATATGATAGTGATCACTGGTTACCTTGAAGTCGGTTACGCCTTCTACATGGTTTCCCATATCGATAACAGAAGGGCCTTTGCCATCTTCATTCCAGGCTCCCTCAACTTGATAGGCGGAGGTTGAACCTCCCCAGAAGAAATCTTTAGGAAATGGTTTAAGTTGGGTATGCTTCATTGTTAGTTCCTCCTAAATTGAATACATAGGTTATAAGTTGATTTAGACAACCAAAGTTAACAGGACATCATTTTTCTGTACATGCTCTTGAGTCGTTTCGAATACATCGACTTCCTGCTGCGTAAGCGTAACAATGACAGGAGTCACCGTTTCGTATCCGGCTTCTTTAATTTTATCGATTTCAAATTGGATCAACAGATCGCCTTGTCTAACGATATCGCCTTCCTGAACGACAGGATTGAAATGTTTTCCCTTTAGCGCCACCGTGTTAATACCAATGTGAATCAAAATCTCGGTACCTGCGTTGGTCGTTAATCCAATGGCATGTCCAGTTGGGAAGAGTGAAGTTACAACGCCATCCACGGGAGCGACGACTTCACCAATCTCAGGAACAATCGCCAATCCTTTGCCCATGGCACCTGTTGAGAAAGCAGGGTCGTTAATGGTGCTTAAGGCTACAGCTTTACCTGTAAGAGGACTATAAATTTGTTCCTTTTTGATTTCAGTCGTTTTGGCCTCAGGTTCAAGGGGAAGTTCAGCCTGTGTACTTTCAGACGCTGTGTTGGAGACCGATTCGTTTTTTTCGGAAGCTGTGTCTTTGGTTTTGCTTTCGTAACCGAACATTACAGTTAATACCGCCCCTATAGCAAAAGAGCAGGCAATCGCAATCACGTAGACAACCGTTGGTTTATAGACAGGAATGGCAAAAATATTATGGAACACATAAGCAGTCATTTTAACACCGAAGTGACCATTAATGGCGCCGCCAATCGCACCTGCAATGACTACGATAGGAATCACACGTTTATAACGCAAGATCAGACCGTATACAATGGGTTCAGTTACACCTGCAAGTAAACCGGTAAGGCTGGTGGAGCCTGCAAGAGTTCGCAGCGTTTTGTTCTTTTTGGCTTTCAGGAAAATACCAAAGGCTACACCAATTTGTGCAAACACGGCTGCAGCAGCCATAGCTTCAATCGGATCGCCGCCAACCCCAATATTCTGAATCGTAATCGGTGTGAAGCCCCAGTGGAGTCCGAAGACTACCATGAAAGTCATGAATCCGCCCAGTACAATTCCTGACAAAATGCCGCTAACGCCAATAAGCCAAGTTACACCGGAGGAGATCCAGTCACCTACCGTGGTGCCGAATGGTCCGAAGGCCATTGCGGACAAAGGAACCATAATCATCAGAGCGATCATCGGTACCAGGAATAATTGCAGATCTTTCAAAATGATTTTTTTCAGCAGTTTGTCGAGTACAGCGTAGATGCTGATTGATATGAAAATCGGGAACACGCTGGCTGAATAATTCATCATGACAACCGGTATGCCGAGGAACGATACATCCGAGCCTTTATCCATCAGTCCGGTAAAGTTTGGCTCCATCAGAGCGGCACCAATTACACCGGCTACATAAGGATTGGCTTTCAGTTTCATACCAAGTGTGATACCGAGGAAGATGGGCAAGAAATAAAAGACTGCGTTGCCGGCAGCAGATAGAATCAGGTACGTGTCACTTGTATCAGACATCCATCCAAGCATGGTCAGGACAGTCAGCAAAGCTTTTAACATACCTGATCCTGCCATGGCCGGGATTAACGGTGAGAAACTTCCGGATATAATTTCAAAGACTTTGGATAATACTGAGGTTTTTTCTCCTGTGGACTCAGCGGATGAGGAAGAATCTCCTCCAAAATCTCTGTTCTTCATGATCTCTGCATATACATGAGCCACATTGCTGCCAATGACGACCTGGAACTGTCCACCGCTTTCGACAACGGTAATGATCCCATCGTGTTTCTCGAGCGTTTCTCGTTCTGCCTTTTTCGAATCCTTCAGATCGAATCTCAGCCGGGTTGCACAGTGGACCAGCCCGTTGATATTGGCTTCTCCGCCGACGAGGCGAACGATGTCATCCCCCATTTTTTTATGATCCATGTTCATTCTCCTTTGTTGTTAAGATTGCCTGAAAACAAAAAAATACCTAAACGAATGGCTATGATCATCGGAAAAATGACCCGTTGCCAATCATTTAGGTATCGCCTGCTTTACCAGTAACAATCCTTGTCGTTAAGTTGTGAGACCTACTATAAATGACGCCGAAATCGTTTGCAAGCTTTTTTATTCAGCGTCCAGCATTTCGTTACGTGAAGTGACACGGTGAATATGGATCGTCAAATACACTTTTTCATCAATGGACATGGCGCTTTCAAACTTCTCTTCAAGGTATTGATTAATCAATTGTGTACACTGAAAAGCCTTGGCATATTTGTCTTTAACCTGCTCATACAGGAAGTTATCACCCGATGCAAATTGCTCTTGTTCATTACTCAGCATTCTTTGTACAAAGTATTGCAGATGGGTAATAAACCGGGAATAATTAAATGAATTTTCATCCAGGGCGATGTGGTAATGATTGGTGACAATGTTGAAAATATCATCAATAACCTCGGTAATTTCAACCGTTTGTTTCATACCCTGACCATCTTGACGGGCGTTGACAAAGTGCATGGCAATAAAGCTCGCCTCATGCTCATCCATTTGGATGCCGAATTGTTCCTGAATCAGATTCACGGCATTCATGCCAATCCAAAATTCCTTTTTGTAAAATTTCTTGATTTGCCATAAAAGGGAATTCTTCAGCCCCACGGATTTACGGTACCGGGTAATGGCAAACTGAATATGATCGATCAATGATATATAGATATTATCACTAAAAATATCGCCCATTTCCTTTTTGGCATAGCCTACAATTTCGTCAGCTAATTTTAAATATTCAACCGATGTTTCACCGATCAGGTCAATCAATTTTTGCGGTATTTTATCCGATTTCAGCACAAAGGTTTTCTCGATTTTATCCTCATCCACGGGCTGTCCATTTTTCTTCTTGAAACCCAGACCGTTGCCAATGACAACAAACTCATGGCCTACCTGATTCTCGGCGCGAATGACGTTGTTGTTGAAAATCTGTCGGATGATCATATATTGGTTCACCTCAATAACTCGTAATAATAACAAAAAACCCAAACAAAGGCTTATTAGACAGCCTTTTGTTTGGGTATCGCCTGGTTACCAGTAACAATCCCGAAGAAGACACAGCTTCCTCTTTCAATTATGTCCACTATACCGCTTTCATAACAGAATAACAATACAATGATTTATGGAAATGAACGTAAAGACGTCAATTTTTGTTATAATAAGAAAGCTGGAAGTGAAGAAGATGGGCTGGGTTGCATAATAAGTTACCGAGGACGGTCATTTTTAAGCATATACAGGATTATTGGAGTGATAACATGAGCAAAGCAAAAGGAAAAGGTGGCACCGGCCGTGGTACTGGCAAAAAGGGCTGGAATCGTTGGCAAGCCGCCGCTAACCGGGCGAAAAGTGCCCCAAAGCCTTATAAAAGTAAAGGCACAAAGAATAAAACCGATGCTGAAACGCCTAGTGACAAGTCCGTGTAAATGGGCACGAGATAAGTTGGAGAAGAGATCTGACCTGAAACAGGACAGCTCTCTTTTTTTTGGGATTGATGCGTTAAAAAAATTATGCTTAACAGAGCCTAATAAGTGATATCCAAATTGCTGATATAAATGGTAAATTATCCCTGTGTAGTGTCGACATACTACCTAGAACAAAGGAGATTTGTCATTGTCCAATAAAAGAATGATACTCACAATTAATCTGTTTATGGTTGTTACGCTTACTGCGTGCAGTTCTTCGTCTGGTATTCCCAATACTCCTGCGGTCTCCAAATCCATTTCTTCGGAAAAGACGGTTAATGAAACACCTGTAACAATGTTTTCTAAGAACAAGGAAGTGGAGATAACCCTCTCTTCGGATTGGAAGGTTTCAACAGAACTTACTAATCCATCACTATTGAAGTTAGCGACAGTGGATCGAACGAAGTCCATCCGAATCGACCGAGTGAACCGGGCAGACTACTTACCGGATACGTCATTGACTGATTACATGGCAATCCACAAGAAAAATATTGAATCCACACAAGGCCCAAAGAGAAAGAAAGATGAGATCATCAGAACCAGCAATCTAACTATTGATAAAAAGGAGGCTTACGTAAAAGAAGGAAGAACCAGTTATGAGAGGAATCAATTCGGGTACATTACAGCATACCTAGAAAGTAACCACCATTTTTATATCATTACATATACATCGATGTATGAATTTTCGTTAGCAGACCGGGAATTTTTCGAAAAAATGTCTCAACAATTTCGGATATTGAATGATGAACCATCAGACATTGTCCTTTCATCGACTGATCTTACACCGCATCAGGGGAGATATTCTCAATTCCAGATCAGTACACCATCTAATTGGGAAGTTCAAGATTTTGAATTATGGGGTTCAGATCTGGATATCTCTCTGGAGACAAACAATGATTACATGTCGATATATCTCGAACCAAAGGAAGAGTTTGATTCCGATCTAACGTTAGAGGAGTATGGACGTTATGTCGCTGAAATGTATGCTGATCCAGAGAACTCCATTCTCGTTCCAGAACGCACGTCTGTTGAAATCAATGGTTTGAAGGGGATTCAGATGGAAGGGTACCAAGTAGTGAATAAACGTAAGATTGTCCAGCTACACACCATTTTAGAAGCGCGGGATCATTTTGTAGAGATCATGTTCTATACGGGTGAGGGTCGATATGATCGGGTAAAGAATGCGTATCAGATATATACAAGTACCTACATGGAAAATTAAAGGTGAAGTTATAAAGGTATAAGAGATCTGCCCACCCGAAATCTGGATAAGATCTCTTAAATCTGTAATACAGTCTGTCCGTTTAAATGGACACGAGATAGAGTAGAGAAGGGAACTGACCTGGATACAGGGAGGGTCTCTTTTTTATTTCATCGCAAGCGCATTATATTAAACGAATAACAAAAAACCAAGACGCAGGATTTACCCTCAAGCATCTTGGTTTTTTGTTATTAACGTTCTTATTGTTTACTTGGTATTCAGCTCTAGTTGGCCCTTACTTTAAAGAAGGAGATCAGTTCTTGCAATTGGCCCGATACAGCCGAGAGCTCATCAGAGGCAGCAACAATGGAAGCCATGGATGATTCCTGTTCGGCAATGGACTGCTCAATCTGTTTGCTGCTATGTGCTGCTTTACTGACGCTGACCGACAATTCATCCGCGGTAGCGGACATTTCCTGTGTGCTGGCGGATATTTCTTCCGTAGAGCTGGAGATATCCTGAATCTGGTTGGCCACTTTGTTCGTTGCTGTCAAAATATCTTCAAAGAATTGACCCGTCTCCATAGTGACCTGAGATCCCTTCTCCACTTCTTGAGAGCCAAGCTGCATGGCTTCGGCAGACTGAAGAATATCGCTTTGAATTTCGTCAATCAAGGTGCGAATCTGTTTGGCCGAGTTCTGGGACTGTTCGGCGAGTTTACGTACTTCCCCTGCAACAACCGCGAAGCCTTTCCCTTCCTCACCAACACGAGCTGCCTCGATGGACGCGTTCAGGGCGAGCAAATTAGTCTGTTCTGCAATCTGCGTAATCATATTTACAATGCTGCTAATTTCATTGGAGCGGCTTTCCAAAGACTGAATGGATTCGGACGTGTGCTTCACTGCTCCGGAGATCAGTCTCATCTGCTCAATCACTTGTTGCATAATTTCATGGCCTGAATTAGAACGCTTTTCCATGCTTAATGCTTCATCCGCAACATCGGCAGAACTGCTAGCAATTGTCTGCACAACGGTAGACATCTCTGTCATTGCCCGGGCACTTTCCACACTGGCCTGATCCTGAGAGCGAAGGCCGGTAGAGATGTCCCGGATATTGCTGCTAATCATCTGAATGTTATCATTATTTTTTTCGGAAATTTCTAATAATTTCTTGGATGAGTCAGAGAGGTGATAGGATGTTGTTTGGACTTTGAACATCGTATCATTGAATCGCTGAATCATCGTATTGAATTTTTGATTAATAATTCCTAAATCATCTCGTCCAGTTTGGATGGTAACATCCAGATTGCCCGAGCTCGCAGCCTCAATGCCTTTCATGAGTTCACGGATTGGCTTGAGTGTTTTTTTCAATAGAACATATTGCAGTACCATAAACAGGATCAGGAATACGATTAGAAAAATACTACTGTATGTAATCAGTTTATGAAGTCCTTTTGGAACTGCGCTTGCATCAACATCAAAGTAAATGGCGGCATAGGTTTTGCCCTCCGCATTCTTGATGGGATACATGATTGTTGTCCAAGTGCCATAATCGTCGGTATAGAAGCTGCTGAATCCGGGTTTGCTGTCTACTTTCATATCTTTAAGGGCTTCAACAATTTGTGAGGATAAGGGATACATCGTACCTGCTGCCATATTACCTTCTTCGAAGGACTCTACTAGACTGGTTGGAATCGCGATAATGGAGGTCTCATTTCCCTTTTCCAACTCGGTTCCAAAAATATAAGCCTGAGCGACATTGGGATAGAGATCGTGGATGGAATCCAGATAATCTCGAAGCACCTTTTGAGCAGGCCCGGAATAGCTTTTCTCATTTGCTGCTTCTAGCACTTTGTTTGTATCCAGATCATCAGACCATCTCTGCGTCGTGACCTCAGCCTGATCATATAACTGTTGAATCAAAATGCCTTTTTGGAACTGATATCCGGCTGTGATTAAAATAACGCCAATCAACATAATGCTGCCGAATGAAATAACAAGATTTTTAGCAAAGAAGGGGAGAGTACTCCACCGTATCTTATCTAACAACATAGTTCACTCCTTTTCTGATTATGACCATCTGGATGCGTATTCGCTCTACGTATGGTTCTTTGTATCCATGTGATATATCGTAATAGGGATAGATTAATATTAGTTTTTGAGTGAAAATGATGCTTTAGTACCAAAATCTTTCAATGTCTTTCATGTTTCTTTCATTATTGCGTTCATTATTAAAAAAAATGCGCAAATTCATAAGGGGAATTTCATTAAAGATTGTGGAAATTAAATACCCGAAAGAATAAGACCCCATCATTTTAAGAAGTAAATTGTGCCTAACATGTATATACATAAAGGAAAGCGGGATTTATGTTGAAATAAAGATATGCGCATATATGAAATACATTAATACGCAAAAATGACTCTAAACGAGGCTTTACGAATATCGGAAAGATCACTGAACGATATCCTAATTACTGTAGTGAAAGACAGCAGTATATAGATGAAGCTAACTTAATAAGTAATGACATTGAATGAAGAAATGTTTTCTCGGCACTACGAAACAAAGTGTTCATTAGATCTTAGGTGTTAGGATTACAACCAATATAGGCTGTATCATAGAATTCAAAGAGCGGTCCGTTAGCTTAACAACTGCTGGAGTGCATTTCTAATAGGAGAGTAGATCAATTCAATGTAGTGAATAAAATTAATTAATAATATGGGTTGTAATTAGTATTAGAACATGATATATTATTAATCCGGCCAAGAAAACACGAGAAACACGGTGCGGCAAGCGAATGAAATAAGCTTCGAAAGAAACTTGAAAAAAGAGCTTGCAAAGTTGGTTCGGACGTGATAATATATAAGAGTTGCTGCGGTGAACAACACTGAACAGCAAAACAAGTTTGATCTTTGAAAACTGAACAACGAGTGAGTAATCATCCTGCTTGCAGGATGAATGTGAAAGTTTTTGGTACATGCCATTTGGCTGTATGAAAACTGGAACATAAATGAGATTTTTAATCTCGTCAGATTCAAAATGAGCTTATCGCTCTTTTCAATACTTTATTGGAGAGTTTGATCCTGGCTCAGGACGAACGCTGGCGGCATGCCTAATACATGCAAGTCGAGCGGACTTGAAGAGAAGCTTGCTTCTCTGATGGTTAGCGGCGGACGGGTGAGTAACACGTAGGCAACCTGCCCTCAAGTTTGGGACAACTACCGGAAACGGTAGCTAATACCGAATAGTTGTTTTCTTCGCCTGAAGGAAACTGGAAAGACGGAGCAATCTGTCACTTGGGGATGGGCCTGCGGCGCATTAGCTAGTTGGTGGGGTAACGGCTCACCAAGGCGACGATGCGTAGCCGACCTGAGAGGGTGATCGGCCACACTGGGACTGAGACACGGCCCAGACTCCTACGGGAGGCAGCAGTAGGGAATCTTCCGCAATGGGCGAAAGCCTGACGGAGCAATGCCGCGTGAGTGATGAAGGTTTTCGGATCGTAAAGCTCTGTTGCCAGGGAAGAACGCTTGGGAGAGTAACTGCTCTCAAGGTGACGGTACCTGAGAAGAAAGCCCCGGCTAACTACGTGCCAGCAGCCGCGGTAATACGTAGGGGGCAAGCGTTGTCCGGAATTATTGGGCGTAAAGCGCGCGCAGGCGGTCATTTAAGTCTGGTGTTTAATCCCGGGGCTCAACCCCGGATCGCACTGGAAACTGGGTGACTTGAGTGCAGAAGAGGAGAGTGGAATTCCACGTGTAGCGGTGAAATGCGTAGATATGTGGAGGAACACCAGTGGCGAAGGCGACTCTCTGGGCTGTAACTGACGCTGAGGCGCGAAAGCGTGGGGAGCAAACAGGATTAGATACCCTGGTAGTCCACGCCGTAAACGATGAGTGCTAGGTGTTAGGGGTTTCGATACCCTTGGTGCCGAAGTTAACACATTAAGCACTCCGCCTGGGGAGTACGGTCGCAAGACTGAAACTCAAAGGAATTGACGGGGACCCGCACAAGCAGTGGAGTATGTGGTTTAATTCGAAGCAACGCGAAGAACCTTACCAGGTCTTGACATCCCTCTGACCGGTACAGAGATGTACCTTTCCTTCGGGACAGAGGAGACAGGTGGTGCATGGTTGTCGTCAGCTCGTGTCGTGAGATGTTGGGTTAAGTCCCGCAACGAGCGCAACCCTTGATCTTAGTTGCCAGCATTTCGGATGGGCACTCTAAGGTGACTGCCGGTGACAAACCGGAGGAAGGTGGGGATGACGTCAAATCATCATGCCCCTTATGACCTGGGCTACACACGTACTACAATGGCCGGTACAACGGGCTGCGAAGCCGCGAGGTGGAGCTAATCCTAAAAAGCCGGTCTCAGTTCGGATTGCAGGCTGCAACTCGCCTGCATGAAGTCGGAATTGCTAGTAATCGCGGATCAGCATGCCGCGGTGAATACGTTCCCGGGTCTTGTACACACCGCCCGTCACACCACGAGAGTTTATAACACCCGAAGTCGGTGGGGTAACCGCAAGGAGCCAGCCGCCGAAGGTGGGATAGATGATTGGGGTGAAGTCGTAACAAGGTAGCCGTATCGGAAGGTGCGGCTGGATCACCTCCTTTCTATGGAGAATCGTTTCCCGCAGCGGAAACATTCAAATCAAGTCTTCAGGAAGCATGCTTCCGAAGCGAGCTTTACTTCGTAAAGCTTTTAACTCACTCGTTGCTCAGTTTTGAGAGCTCAAACTCTCAAACAGCTTGCTTTTGCATGGAGCTTGTTCTTTGAAAACTAGATATCGAAACGAAATATGCGAATTAGAACATTCCTTTTTAGCTGAACTTGTGTATAACAAGTTTCAATAAAAACGGTAGATTGCTGGAGCGAGTGATCGAAATGGAGCGACTTTTGGCTTTGGACGACGTCCAAAACAAGGGAAGCGACAGCTCGAACACGAGCGCAATGGTTAAGCTACTAAGAGCACACGGAGGATGCCTAGGCGCTAGGAGCCGATGAAGGACGTGGCGAACAACGAAACTGCCTCGGGGAGCTGTAAGCAAGCTTTGATCCGGGGGTGTCCGAATGGGGAAACCCAGCTGGGGTAATTTCCAGTTACTCGTAACTGAATACATAGGTTACGTAGAGGCATACCAGGGGAACTGAAACATCTAAGTACCCTGAGGAAGAGAAAACAATAGTGATTCCGTCAGTAGCGGCGAGCGAACGCGGAGAAGCCCAAACCAGAGAGCTTGCTCTCTGGGGTTGTGGGACGTCTCACATGGAGTTACAAAGGAGCCGGTTAAACGAAGAGGTCTGGAAAGGCCCGCCAAAGAAGGTAAAAGCCCTGTAGTTGAAAGTCTGCTCTCTCCGAGACGGATCCCGAGTAGTGCGGGGCACGTGAAACCCCGTATGAATCCGGCAGGACCATCTGCCAAGGCTAAATACTTCCTAGCGACCGATAGTGAAGCAGTACCGTGAGGGAAAGGTGAAAAGCACCCCGGAAGGGGAGTGAAATAGAACCTGAAACCGTGTGCTTACAAAAAGTCAGAGCCCGTTTTAGGGGTGATGGCGTGCCTTTTGTAGAATGAACCGGCGAGTTACGTTCCCGTGCAAGGTTAAGGTGAAGAGCCGGAGCCGCAGCGAAAGCGAGTCTGAATAGGGCGAATGAGTACGTGGACGTAGACCCGAAACCGGGTGATCTACCCCTGTCCAGGGTGAAGGTGCGGTAACACGCACTGGAGGCCCGAACCCACGCACGTTGAAAAGTGCGGGGATGAGGTGGGGGTAGCGGAGAAATTCCAATCGAACTCGGAGATAGCTGGTTCTCCCCGAAATAGCTTTAGGGCTAGCCTCGGAAAACAGAGTCGTGGAGGTAGAGCACTGATTGGGTGCGGGGCCCGCAAGGGTTACCAAGCTCAGTCAAACTCCGAATGCCATAGACTTACTTCCGGGAGTCAGACAGTGAGTGCTAAGATCCATTGTCAAAAGGGAAACAGCCCAGACCATCAGCTAAGGTCCCCAAGTGTGTGTTAAGTGGGAAAGGATGTGGAGTTGCACAGACAACCAGGATGTTGGCTTAGAAGCAGCCACCATTGAAAGAGTGCGTAATAGCTCACTGGTCGAGTGACTCTGCGCCGAAAATGTAACGGGGCTAAACACACCACCGAAGCTATGGCTTGATGCTTTGCATCAGGGGTAGGGGAGCGTTGTATAAGGGTTGAAGGTGTACCGTAAGGAGCGCTGGACATTATACAAGTGAGAATGCCGGTATGAGTAACGAAAAGATCAGTGAGAATCTGATCCGCCGAAAGCCTAAGGGTTCCTGAGGAAGGCTCGTCCGCTCAGGGTAAGTCGGGACCTAAGGCGAGGCCGAAAGGCGTAGTCGAAGGACAACAGGTCGAAATTCCTGTACCACCGTAAGCCGTTATGAGCAATGGGGGGACGCAGCAGGGTAGTGACGCGGACTGATGGATGTCCGTCTAAGCAGTGAGGCTGATGTGTAGGCAAATCCGCACATCGTAAGGCTGGGCTGTGATGGGGAGCGAAAATTACAGTAGCGAAGGTCATGATCTCACACTGCCAAGAAAAGCCTCTAGCCAGGTGATGGTGCCCGTACCGCAAACCGACACAGGTAGGCGAGAAGAGAATTCTAAGGCGCGCGGAAGAACTCTCGTTAAGGAACTCGGCAAAATGACCCCGTAACTTCGGGAGAAGGGGTGCCCCGGTAGTGTGAATAGCACGAGGGGGCCGCAGTGAAAAGGCCCAAGCGACTGTTTAGCAAAAACACAGGTCTGTGCGAAGCCGTAAGGCGAAGTATACGGGCTGACGCCTGCCCGGTGCTGGAAGGTTAAGGGGAGCGGTTAGGGAGTAATCCCGAAGCTGTGAACCGAAGCCCCAGTAAACGGCGGCCGTAACTATAACGGTCCTAAGGTAGCGAAATTCCTTGTCAGGTAAATTCTGACCCGCACGAATGGCGTAACGACTTGGGCGCTGTCTCAACGAGAGATCCGGTGAAATTTTAATACCTGTGAAGATGCAGGTTACCCGCGACAAGACGGAAAGACCCCATGGAGCTTTACTGCAGCTTGATATTGAATTTGGGTACGATCTGTACAGGATAGGTGGGAGCCTTTGAAGCCGGAGCGCCAGCTTCGGTGGAGGCACCGTTGGGATACCACCCTGATCGTATCTAGGTTCTAACCTGGTACCGTAATCCGGTGCGGGGACAGTGTCAGGTGGGCAGTTTGACTGGGGCGGTCGCCTCCTAAAGAGTAACGGAGGCGCCCAAAGGTTCCCTCAGAATGGTTGGAAATCATTCGAAGAGTGCAAAGGCATAAGGGAGCTTGACTGCGAGACCTACAAGTCGAGCAGGGACGAAAGTCGGGCTTAGTGATCCGGTGGTACCGCATGGAAGGGCCATCGCTCAACGGATAAAAGCTACCCTGGGGATAACAGGCTTATCTCCCCCAAGAGTCCACATCGACGGGGAGGTTTGGCACCTCGATGTCGGCTCATCGCATCCTGGGGCTGAAGTAGGTCCCAAGGGTTGGGCTGTTCGCCCATTAAAGCGGTACGCGAGCTGGGTTCAGAACGTCGTGAGACAGTTCGGTCCCTATCTGTCGTGGGCGTAGGAAATTTGAGAGGAGCTGTCCTTAGTACGAGAGGACCGGGATGGACGTACCGCTGGTGTACCAGTTGTTCCGCCAGGAGCACCGCTGGGTAGCTATGTACGGACGGGATAAGCGCTGAAAGCATCTAAGCGTGAAGCCCCCCTCAAGATGAGATTTCCCAGTATGTAAGACCCCTTGAAGACGACGAGGTAGATAGGCTGGGGGTGGAAGTGCAGCAATGCATGGAGCTGACCAGTACTAATCGGTCGAGGGCTTATCCAAATATGCAAGTTGTAAGTCGCACATTTCGTTTCGGATCTAGTTTTCAGAGAATAATCTCTGAAGTGAAATGAAAATCGGTACATCACGGAAGGTGTATATGATTTTCAGTTCCAACTCTGATTTCAAGAAGCTATGCTTCGACAAATCGCGTTTGGTGGCGATGGCGGAGGGGTTCCACACGTACCCATCCCGAACACGACCGTTAAGCCCTCTAGCGCCGATGGTACTTGGACCGCAGGGTCCTGGGAGAGTAGGACGCCGCCAAGCAATCAAAAAGACACGATCAAAGTAATCGATCGTGTCTTTTTCTGTTGAGATGAAGATTGGGAAGATTATAACCACTGCAGGCTATATTATATTATCTTCGTGATAGAGATAAAACTCATTTTATACATAAAATACTGGCCTTCCCATCATCCTAGCTGTGATACAATAGGTGAGGCCTATATAGAAACGGAAACATGCATTGAGTACGAGGAGGAACTGAATCACATGAAACCAGCCCCGTTTATTGCAGTGGAGGGTCCGATTGGAGCGGGGAAAACAACGTTGGCAACGATGCTTTCTCAGGAATTAAACCTTCCGCTGGTCAAGGAAATAGTAGAAGAGAATCCCTTTCTGGCGTCCTTCTATCAGGATATTGATGAGTGGAGCTTCCAGCTTGAAATGTTTTTTCTGTGTAACCGGTTCAAGCAACTGGAAGACACAGGCGTGCACTACATTAAACAAAATACCCCTGTCATTTCGGACTACCATATTTATAAAAATATGATATTTGCCGAGCGTACTCTGAAAGGATCAAAAAGGGACAAATACCGCCAAATCTACCATCTGTTAACGGATGATCTGCCAAAACCGAATTTGGTGCTCTATATTGAAGCTGAACTCGACACATTGATGTATCGGATCAACAAACGTGGACGGTCTTTTGAGCAGGATATGGACCCGGCATATATGGAACAGTTAATTGCAGATTACAAAACAGGAATGGCTTACTTGGCTGACAGCCCGAATCCCCCAATGATTATTAAGGTAAATGCGGAGCAGCTCGATTTTGTAGAACATCCTGAGCATTTCAAACAGATTGTTAAACAGGTAAAGGAGTATATTACATGAACAATTATGGTATTCCGGCGAATGCATTAATTACGGTAGCAGGAACTGTTGGGGTGGGTAAATCCACGTTGACGGCAGCACTGGCAGATCGCTTGAACTTTAAGACTTCCCTGGAGCAAGTCGATCACAACCCATATCTGGAGAAATTCTATCATGACTTCGAACGATGGAGCTTCCATTTGCAAATTTATTTCCTGGCAGAGCGTTTTAAGGAACAGAAGAAAATCTTTGAACTTGGTGGTGGATTTGTACAGGATCGCTCCATTTATGAAGATACAGGCATCTTTGCACAAATGCATGCGGATCAAGGTACAATGTCAGCCACGGATTTCGAGACGTATAGTAGTTTGTTTGAAGCCATGGTCATGACACCTTATTTCCCTCATCCGGACGTACTGATTTATCTTGAAGGCAGTCTGCCATCCATTCTTAACCGAATTACCCTGCGGGGACGAGAGATGGAAATCCAGACTGACCGTTCCTATTGGGAGCACATGCATGAGCGCTATTCCGTATGGATTAACCAGTTTACCGCTTGTCCGGTACTTCGTTTGAATATTGATGAATATGACGTGAATGACCCGGCATCAGTGGACGCCATTTTGGCACAGATCGCTGCTGTCATTCAACCTTCCCAAAAAGCGTAATTATAAGATGAAGAAGCAGCCCCTCGATGCCATGAAGGCTAGTGGAAGGGCTGTTTTTTTATTTTGATATAGGTGAGTTATCAGTGGGTTTTACATCCGCTTTATGCTGCGTCAGATAATATAGAAACCAAACGGCGTGTCTTTGTTCATCCGTTGCAGCTCTTCTGAATGTTGCCTGGATATGGGGATCAGTCGTCTGGTCAGCAACATCAGAGTAGAATTCAACGGTTTCCTGTTCATCTTTGAAAGCGTAATTTAGCCCCGCGATATATTCATTTGGACAGTCCTGGGCAATCTGGATGGTGGGCTGCATGCTAGTTAAGGATACATAGATAGCAATGAAACGTTGAAGGTGCTCCATTTCATCTTGGCGGATTTCCAGAATACGTGTGTGTTCCTCTTCCGTGGGTGCAAGTGCAGCCAACTTGTCATAACAGGCAATAGCCGATGATTCTCCATTGATGGCTTTGGCAATATGGGCAGTAACCATACTGTCATTACGATAATAAGGAACATAATACATGAGGGATCTACTCCTTACAGAATCTTTTGAATTAGAGTATTCAGAAGCTAGGCGAATGTGTCTCTCCTTTCTGATCCGGGAACGAACTGAAATAGTAGAAATTTGTTGAATAATAGGAGTATTTGTGGTTTCATAGGAAAGGTGAATTCTGGAAAAGAAGCATAAGCATGACTCAGGAGGGAAAGACAACGTGGAAGAGAAACAAGGGATCAAGATCGGCATGCCAATCGTTGGTGGATTATTGGCAGCAATAGTAGGGGGCATGGTTTGGGCAGTAATTGCCGCCATGACGGAAAGAGAACTGGGGCTCATTGCTATCGTCATTGGGGCGCTCACAGGCTACGCGGTTGTATTGTTCTCGAACAAACGAATTGCGACGGTACATAAAGTCATCGCAGTCATCTTTGCACTTATCGGCATTTTGCTTGGGAAGTATCTGACGGTGGTGTATTTTACATCCGAATTATTCAGCGATGCGAGCTTGTTGGATCTGGTGTTTGATGGTGAGATGGTAAGTGCATTTGTGGAAACCTTTATGGACTATTTCAGCGAGCCGGTTGATTTGTTATTCATCGTACTGGCGATTGTATCGGCATGGCAGATTCCAGGACGGATGGCAAAGACCAGCCTGGCATCGGATGCTTCTTCAACTGATCACGCTCCCAGAGCTTGACTGATGGATAGGGGGGAAGCAAGACCTGTGTAATACAGGAGCTGCCTCCATTAAAAAAGTACTCAGAGTGAATGACTGTAATGGTTTATTCACATTGCGGCTGAGATACTAAAAGAGGGACGTGCTGCCTTAGGGCGTTCGTCCCTTTTTTGTGTAAATTGACTCATGTTGAAATCCTCGGCTGTCCAGCACATGGCATGAACACGGAAAAGATGGCAGAACGAAGTTCTATTTAATACGCGCGAATTTGCCTATTAGGAAAGAGCAAGTTTTCATCAGCAATAGAAAGATCGAAATGGAACTACTTCTCTACAACATATACTAGATTGCGAGGGGAATCCGATAAAGCTATATGCTGAATCAAGTTAGGCCAAGATTAACTGTTTCGATCAGCAAACGCAGCCATGGCATCCCGCATAAATACAGCCAAACCTTCGCCGAATTGATCAATATTACGTGTGAAACGTTCGTCCTCCACGTACATTTGCCCCAGCCCTCTGAAGACTTCAGGCGAATAATTGCCCATGTTGTTCAGATAGCTATACCATTCCGAGATTCCAGCTTGAGCCTCGTCGGATGTTGGATCTATGTGACGAATTGCTGCAAGACGGGTGTAGATTGAATTCATTTGATCGGATAGAGCTTTTTGCTCCCCAAGAGAATGGTTGTGTAACTTTTGATTAGCCTGATCCACTGCTTGGTCTCCCCAACGTTCCCGCGCTTCCTGCTCATACGGATTATGACTGAAATTAATCCCTTCAAATTGTTCTTTGGCTGTCATCTTAATTTCTCCTCTCACGTGTTGAACTGATTTATCAATGGTGGCGATCATTTGGTCCAAACGATGGCGTTTCTCCAGCAAAATACGGCGATGCATATTTAGTGCTTCTTCTCGATTGAAAGATGGATTGTTAATAATTTCCTTGATATCTTTCAGAGAGAAATCGAGTTCTTTGAAAAATAAAATCTGCTGCAGCATTTCCAGATTGGCATCTGAATACAGTCGATACCCGGCAGAAGTTACTTCGTCCGGTGTTAACAGTCCGATCTCATCATAATGATGCAGCGTGCGCACACTGATCCCGACAAGTTCGGCCACTTCTTTTACTTTCATGGCCATGATGGAAACCTCCTTACACCACCGATTGTACAGCGTCACGTTACGTGAGAGTCAACTAGTTAAATAATATAAAAAGATGCAGGCACGGAAGCTGCATCTTGGAAATGACCTGGCTGACTGAATGGCCGGGAGAGGTCAGGGCCTTAGGCTGCACCATCTACGGGGTGCAGCACACGGGCTGGCGGTGCAGGGAGCGCATGGCTACGCCAGCATCCCGCGCACCGCCGCAGCGAACTGCGCAGCCGCTGCGCGCACTTCGGCCGCGCCCGCGATGGCGGAGATGACGGCTACGCCGTCGGCTCCTGCCGCCATCACGGCGGCCGTGGTATCGGGCGTAATGCCGCCGATACCTACCACCGGAACTGCGATGCCTGCGGCGCGTAGTTCGGCTACCCCAGCGGGGCCCAGCACAGCGTGGGCATCCGCTTTGGACCGCGTCGGGTACATGGGCCCGACGCCAAGATAGTCGGCGCCCGCCTGCACCGCACGGCGGGCTTCCTCCACGGAGTGGGCGGATACGCCAAGCATCCGCCCTTCTCCGATGCGGGCGCGTACCAGCGCCGCGTCCGCATCGTCCTGGCCGACATGCATGCCGTCGGCCTCCACCGCCACAGCCAGCTCCACATCATCGTTCACGATGAACGGTATCCCGTGCTGGCTGCACACCTCGCGAAGCCGCATCGCAAGCGAGATGCGTGCTTCGCCAACCAGAGCGCCAGTTCCTTTTTCCCGGAACTGGAACAGCGTAATGCCGCCAGCGATGGCTTGGCGCAGCACCTCCACAGGGTCACGCGCCGTATTCACGCTGCCCATCACCAAATACACCTGCATCGCGCGTCGTACCGCGTCTGCATCCAGATGACGCATCACTGCTCACCCCGCAGTCTGCGCTGATAGGCAAAATGATTTGTCGGCCCATGTCCAGACCCAATTCCCAGCTCATCTTCGATGGCTGCCTGAATGAATGCTCGCGCGGTGGTGACGGCAGCCAGTACAGTTGAGCCCTTCGCCAATTCGGCAGTAATGGCCGCAGAATACGTACATCCCGTTCCATGGGTATGCCTTGTCACCACCCGAACGTTCTCCAGATAGTGAAAAGACTGCCCATCATAAAGCACATCGACAATCATGCCACTTCCCTCATCATGACCACCTTTCACCAATGCATACGTGGAGCCCATTTGCACGATTCGTCTTGCGGCTTCTTCGCGCTGACTCAAATTCATAATAGACATTCCAGTAAGAAGCTCGGCTTCCGGAATGTTCGGTGTCGTGATCAGTGCATGAGGCAGCAGCTCTGTAATTAACGCCTGAATGGCCTCCTGTTGCAGCAGAGGGGCGCCGCCTTTGGCAACCATAACCGGATCGATGATCAGATTGGACCAGCCGTATTGCTGCCTTTTCTCGGCGACCAGTCGAATAATCTCGGCACTGTAGAGCATGCCCGTCTTCACGGCTGAAGGTTGAAAATCATCCCCGGTCGAATCCAATTGTTGAGCGATACCTTCATATGAAATAGGGAAGACGCCCTGCACACCTGTTGTATTTTGGGCAGCAATAGCCGTAATCACAGTCATGCCGTATACACCGAGCTCCTGAAAGGTCTTCAGATCCGCTTGAATTCCAGCGCCGCCACCATTATCGGAACCAGCAATCGTCAAAGCCTGTGCAATACTCATTGCGCACCTCCATCCATCTGTCGAACCTGTGCTCGCTCTGCGAGAACCTCAGGTGTCACTTGGGCCAGTTGATTCAGCAATTCGATCTGGAAGCTGCCCGGTCCCAGGTCAGCGGTACGTTCCGCCGCAATCTCTGCTGCAACGCCATAGAAAGCGAGTGCCTCCACAACACTGCTCAGCAAGTCGTCTCCCGGTTTCGCAATGGCTGCAAAAGCACCAATTACCGAGCTGAGCAAGCAGCCTGCACCAGTCACTTGGGTAAGCAAGGCATGTCCATTACTCGTCAGGAACGTCTTTTGTCCATCCGTAATGACATCCTCGCGTCCGGTAATGACGACCACACAGCCGAGTTTTTGTGCTGCCCGTTCCGCTATTCCAATTCGATCGCCCTCGCCTTGACCTGCATCCACACCTTTGATGCTCCAACGCTCACCGATGACATTGGCGACTTCCGCCACATTGCCCCGCAACACCGTGAGGCGAAGCTCACGAACGAGCATCTGAACGGTTTCCGTACGATAGGCGGTTGCGCCAGCTCCAACCGGATCGAGCACAACAGGCACGTTATTTGAATTGGCGGATTGACCAGCCAGGCGGATTGCCTCAACTACCTTTTCGTCCAAAGTGCCAATGTTCAGTACAACTGCTCCTGCCATCTTGGCAACATCAGCGACCTCTTCATGCGCATAGGCCATAAAGGGAGATGCACCTAGTGCGAGCAAACCGTTGGCTGTAAACGGAGCGACGACAATATTCGTAATGTTATGAACAAGCGGATTTTGTGTACGAACACGTTCCAGGTAAGTCATATGAGTTCCTCCTTATAAATAAGCAAAATAATCAACAAAAGTGGCAGGGCAGGATGACCCTTATATCTGTTGGTAATAGGGGTTATTAAATGATGGAAAGCTATTCTCGGATAGCTACAAAGTGCATATAGAAAGCTTAATTAAAATTCCTATCCTCGATAAAGATTCTATTCGTACAGTGATTGAATTCTGCAGCTACTCATGTGGGCGTCATCCGATAATGAATATACAACTTTCAAAATCTCTTGATCTTCACCCAGCAGTCGAGTTTCCTACTCACCCTGCAAATTGATAAAAGCTTCCTCAGCCTTTACGGAATCCGGAATCAGTTCACTTTGAACCAACCATGCCCGTACGTTTTCCCAAGAAGAGGCGTCCTGCCTGCCAAACGGCTGACCTTCTTCACTCATCAGCGGCAGTAAAATATTCAGACTTTTGGTTTCGATCTCCGGGTCAAGAGGAGACGTTTCGTTCTCATGTGCGAGCAGAATGTTCAGCGCATCCTCGGGGTGCTCTGTTACATATTTCTGTCCATCCTGTAACGCTTTGATGAAGCGGGTAAGCTGATCCTGTTTCGCTTCAATGCCCGCATCACTTGCAGTGAGGACCAGTTCATAATAATCAGGTACACCGTAATCGACAGGATTGATCGATTTTGTGGCATGACCCTCCTTCTCCAGAATCAATTGTTCATGGTTAATAAAACCACCCATAATGGCATCTGCCTGCCCGGAAGCCAGGGAAGGGATCAGGTCAAATCCCACATCCACCAGATTCATCTTGTCGGGATTACCGCCATCCTGGCTGATCATGGTACGCACCATTGCTTCATACAGGGGGATTGAGGAATAGCCGACCGTCAGCCCTTCAAGATCTTTTGGCGATTTCACTTTACTGTTGGCTTCGGTTAACAGATGCACAAGCGGATGCCGAACGACGGCTGCAATCGAACGTACAGGAATGTTTTCCCCACGAGCGAGCAAGATTTGCGGCTGATAGCTCAGCGCCAGATCGATTTTCCCGGCGGCAACAAGTTTGAGTGAGTCATTGGTATCGGCAGGCATCTGAATATCAACTTCCAGACCTTGATCCGCGAAGTAACCTTTTTCCTGAGCAACATAGATGAAGGAATGCACTGCATTCGGGTACCAATCAAGCATGATGGACAGTTTGTCTTTGGATTCCGATGACCTCTCGGCCGCAGATGATTCTGTATCTTTTGCATTGGAAGTTGAATCTGTGGCAGGTGTGTTGGTACCCGTATTTCCGCATCCGCTGACGATCAGCAACAGGGTCATGAGCAGAATGGGGAGCAGGGAGTAAATATGTTTTTTCTTCATAGCTTCAAATTCCTCATTTCCTTTTATCTGATTAATAATTCATAAATTCTACATTCTGGAGATATGGATAACGCTGTGCTGTAATAGGTTTCCAGCCGATAGCAGGTGGATTGGGCAATGCACACTACGTCTGTTTTGGTAGGTCTGCCTCCGGAAATGATCCAGCTTTTCTTCTACCTGCATGACGTGATGTACCGAATCTTTTCTCCATCCAAGCAATGAGTACAAACAGGGCGATACCGAGCAGGGATAACAGTACAATGGCGGCGAACATGGCATCCGTGTTCATATTGCTCGACATTCTGCGGCTGAAGTAACCAAGGCCCTTGCTTCCACCGAGCCATTCTCCGATCGTTGCACCGACCACACAATACACCACAGACATTTTCAGTCCCGAAAAGAAGGAGGGAAGGGCAAGTGGAATCTGGAGTTTGCGAAAAATATCCCACTTGCTGGCGCCCATCGTCAGCAGCAGTTCACGCTGCTCCGGATCACCCTGGCGCAGACCATCATAGGTGCTCACCACAATCGGGAAAAATGCGATCAGGAACACCACTGCGACTTTGCTCCACAGCGTGTAGCCAAACCACAGGATAAAGACAGGAGACAGGGCAATCAGCGGGATGGTCTGACTGATCACAACAAATGGATATAAGGCCTTTTCAATCGATCGGTTCATATGCATGCCTGTTGCAAGCGCAATTCCGGCACCAATAGACATGCCAAAACCAACGACAATTTCCATCAAGGTAGCGGGCAGATGTAAGGCCAGCAGGAGGTGGCGATGCTCATACATCGAACGGGCAATCGCCGTCGGGGCTGGAATGATGAAGGAGGGCACCCATCCCATACGCACAATCCACTCCCAGATGACAAGCAGCAAGAGCATGAGCAAAAGAAACAGACCATAACGGGCAAGCCAACCTCGTACGCTATGCTTCATGCTATCTCTCAAGTTACCGTGTCGCATGCAATTGTTCCTCCAGTCGTCGTCTCATCTGAACGAGAGCCGGTTCGTAGATCATGTCCGAATGTCTTGGACGTGGCAAAGGTACCGTCAGATCCTGCAGCTGTTGGCCTTGGCCCACCGGAGTTAACAGAATAATCCGATCACTGAGCAGCAGGGCTTCTTCAATGTCATGTGTGATGAACAACACGGTTTTGCCCAGACCTTCCCAGAGCTCCAGCAGCCAGCGATGCATCTCCCGTTTGGTTAGGGCATCGAGTGCGCCGAATGGTTCATCCAGCAGCATGAGTTCGCCACCTGTCAACAACGTACGAAGCAGCGCGACACGCTGGCGCATGCCACCTGACAGCTCGTCCGGGTATGCATGCACGTGGCCGGATAAGCCAAATCTGTCGAGACCAGCAAGAATGTCCGCTCGAATCCTTACCTTATCCTGCCGATCTGCAGCAAGTTCAGCGGGGAGCATGCAATTCTCCATGACGGTTCTCCAGGATAATAGGAGGTCCTTTTGCGGCATGTAGGCAACCTGCCCCAGTCGCTTTCCTTCTTGAACCCAGGGAATTTCAATGGTTCCGTGGGTTGGCTCAAGCAGGCCTGCCAGCAGCTTGAAAAGGGTGCTTTTACCGGAGCCGCTGGAACCGATGAGCGAGACAAATTCGCCTTTGGCTACACGCATCGACACATTGGAGAGCACGGGGGAATCCCTTTTTCCCGGGAAAGCGTAGCTCATGTTGTGAATGGTTATGTCGTTATCCATCTCGATCCGTTCCCCTTTATTATTCAAACTTCAAACTGCGTGATCTTTAATTACACCTTCTGATCTGCCCGAAGAATGCGAAAAAGACCCACCCATTTCCGGAGAAATGAGTGGGTCTGTAAGTTCAATTCACATTAAATTTCATCATCAACATGAAAAAATCCGCTTACTGAAAGGCCGCTCCACTTCCCTCCGCTGGTATGATCCAGATCAGGTTCAAAGGGTCCGAATCATTCGATTCGTCTCAGCCGCAAGGCTCCCCTAGTGCAATGATTAAGATATGCAGTTGTGTGTTCAGCATATATCACATGCAAGCAGAATGTAAAGAGGGCGGCTTAAAAGAAGTGTGCGTAATGAGAGTTAGGAAAGTAACCTATTCTAATCGTTTGAATGTAACAGTGAATCAAGCTCAACGATCAGACGGGCAATCTGCTCAGGTGTGCCAATCGTAATCCGAAGCCAGGTAGGCATACCGAATTCGGCACCGCCGCGGACAGAGATGCCTCTGTTCAACAATTCTTTGGTAATCGGACCACTATCCTGCAACAGATCAACCATGATGAAATTGGTTTCGGAAGGGATGTAGGGTAATTTCCACTGATCAAAGGACTGCATTAACGTTTCCCGTCCTTGACGATTGTAGTGCAGGCAGTGAGAAACAAATTCATGATCATCCAGGCTGGCCGAAGCAGCGGCTTGGGATGTGGCTGTCAGACTGATGGGCAGTTTGACCCGATTAATGCCTTCAATGATGCTTTCATTCCCGATGCCATATCCGATTCGCAGGCCGGCCAGTCCATATATTTTGGAGAAGGTCCGCAAAATAATCAGATTATTATATTGCTCCAGCAGCTTAACCGTATCAGGATAATCTTCATTTTCTGCGAATTCATAATACGCTTCGTCCAGGACAACCACGACATGGGAGGGAACATGTTCGAGTAAACCAAGCAGGGCCTCTGCTGTGAAAATGGTTCCGGTTGGATTATTCGGATTGCACAGCCAGATGATTCGGGTAGAAGTATTAATCCGTTGCCGGAATTGCTCCAGGTCCAGTGAATGGTTGACCAAAGGCACTTCATGAATGACCCCGCCTGCCAGCAGCGTAGCGCCCTTATACCAGTTAAAGGAGGGCACCGGAATGAGTGATTCCTCGCCGGGATTAAGATAAGCTTGGGCGGTAAGGGTGAGGAGCTCGAATGATCCACTGCCAAATACCAGTTGGGAGGTACGCACCCCCAGACGTTCCGCAAGTTTGTCACGCAGCAGTTGGCTGGAACCGTCGGGGTATTGAGCCAAGAGATCGGAACTCAGCGATCTGACCGCTTCCGCTGCCAGGGGAGAGGAACCAAACGGATTCTCGTTTGCTGCGAGTCGATCGACACTTTCCAGTCCCAACTCCCGCCGGATCTGTTCCATGGATTTGGCAGGCGTATAAGCTGGGATTCGATTTAACAGGTCTTTAACAGGAGGAGAGGGTACGGGTGAGAGGGATTGCATAATCATGCCTTCTTTCCAGTGGAATTAGATCGAGAATGATATCTGTTTCTGGGCAATCTGCTGTGGTGTCTCTTGTGGAGGAGTCAACAAGCGATTCAGAATCAGGTTTTCAAAATGAGCAAACCCGCTGTCCCGAACGCGTGGCCGCTCCAGTGTAATTCGGGTATCCATCGTTATATGACCATCTTCGATTAACAGCACCCTATCTGCCAGCGCAACCGCCTCGCTGACATCATGCGTGACCAGAATGACGGTCAGATCTTCTTCTACCCACAAACGTTCGATTAATTGCTGCATCTCAATTCGGGTTAATGCATCCAATGCACCCAGCGGTTCATCCAGCAGCAGTAAGCGTGGATGACTAGCGAGTGCCCGTGCCAAGGCGACACGTTGTTTTTGTCCGCCAGATAATACCCCCGGCCAATCACCTTCACGCTCTTCAAGTCCTACATTGCGAAGCGACTGGCGTGCATCTTCCTTGTTCTTGTCGGGGATGCCCAGTCGTACATTGTCGAGCACGGATTTCCAAGGCAGCAGCCGGGCTTCCTGAAACAGAAACCGTGTCTCGGGTGCTGTACTGCCAAGCTTTCTGTTACCCAGCATAACGCTTCCGGAAGAGGGGGATTCCAGCCCAGCGATCAGACGCAGCAACGTGCTTTTGCCACAACCGCTTCGTCCAACGATGGCTACAAATTCCCCTTGTCTTACATTGACATTGATGTCGGATAGAATCATCCGCTGATCATACGATTTCTGAACCCTATCTACTTGAAGAAAAGGGCTGATCTGACTTGTGCTCATGGATTAATTCACGCTCCTTTGGCTTTACTTGCGGGATAGAGCCGGGTTCCAGCGCAGCCAGCGCCGTTCCAGCCATTTGGCGATGGTATCGGACAACTTGCCCAGCAGAGCATATAGCAGAATGCTTAAGACGATGACGTCCATCTGCATGAATTCCCGCGCGTTCATTGCCATGTATCCAATCCCCGCATCCGCTGCAACCGTCTCGGCTACGATGAGGGTCAGCCACATAATGCCAAGTGCATATCGAATGCCCACCAGAATGGAAGGCAGTGCACCAGGCAGGATAATGTCCTTATAAAGGGACCAGCGGCTGAGTCCATATACTTTGCCCATTTCAATCAGACCGGGATCAACCGATCGTATGCCGTGGAACGTATTCAGATATACCGGAAAGAATACACCCAGGGAAACGAGAAATAATTTGGCTTCTTCACCGATCCCGAACCACACAATAACGAGGGGGATCAAGGACAGATGCGGAATGTTGCGGATCATCTGCACCGAGGAGTCAGCGATCTTTTCCGCAAGGGAGGAGATGCCGTTCAGCACACCCAGAAGGAAACCGAGACCCCCACCAATGAGGAATCCTCCCAAAGCTCGCTTGGCGCTTATACTGATATTGTTCAGTAGTTCACCGTTACGAAGCAGACGAATGAAGGCCTCCAGTACCTGAGCGGGACGGGGCAAAATATTGGCTGCAACAACTCCGGATGCAGTCAGCCATTGCCACAGAGCCAGAATGAGTAGTGGTACAACAAAAGGAATAAATCGGTTAAACCATGCCCGGTTAAAGGTGTTGGACCGCACGTTATGCCTACCTCCTTGCTTCGTTCATTATTGGCTACCTGGAGCTGGAAGTTGATCTTGAAGAGCATCACTCCAGAATGTGCTCACATCGACTGCCTGGTCAAAAATTCCTGCTTGTTGAAACGTATCCGCTACGTCCTGTTCGGACTTGATGGCCTCGTCAGAAATGGCAACAATACGTGATGGCCGTTGTGCCTCTCCATCCGTGTAGGTTTTAAGGGCTTGCTCCACAGGCTGGTGGGTGTTGTCTGCTGTAATTTGAGCCCACGCATCCTTATTGGCACGAGCCCAATCATTGAATTTGTTGATTCGCTCCAGATAATCGGCAAGGGCCTTTTTCTGTTCCTCATTCGCAATAGCCTGATCGGAGGCGGCTACAAGAAAGCTTCCCGACAGGATATCTTTGGCGCTGGCGAGCGTTGTTGCTTCATTCTGATGTGCGGAGATGATGGCATTGCCGTAACTGGCAAGGGCGTCCACTTTCCCGCTAATCAGGGCGCTGAGTCCATCTGCTGTTGTAAGTTCGACCGGACTGATGTCACTCCAGGTTAATCCGGCTTCCTCCAGCATTTTGAGCAGGAAATAGTGGGCTGTTGTATTTTTTACGAAAGCAACTTTCTTGCCTTTCAGGTCAGCAACCGATTTGATCGAAGAACCTTTGGGAACAACGACCTCTTGATTCAAGGTGCTGCCTTGTTGTACCGCAATAATTTTGAAGCTTCCACCATTGGCAGCCTGAGATGCAAAAATGGGCGGAATTTCACTGGTTACACCAAAGTCCAGTTGGTTTGCAGCCATCGCTTCAAGGATCAGGTTACCTCCCTGAAATACGTTATAAGTGACTTTATAGGGGGTGTCATCGAGTCCGGCGGCTTTGAGCCCCAATTCAAGATTGCCCCATCCGGTCTGACCAACCCGAATGGTAACGTCTTTATTTGAAGCAGCTGATGCCGCTGTCGGTGTTGTACCTGTACCCGCGGCTTGATTGTCAGTTCCGGCAGAGCAGCCGGAAATTAGCAACAACAGAAGCGCGCTCAGAAAGACAGTTAAGGAAAGAGTGTAATGGCGGTTTGGACGGATCATAGGGAGGAAACCTCCTTGGTGTATGTATTGCTTTCACTGGACTGACTGGATTCTATGAATGTTTGGCCGATACGGTCTGCCTGAAGAATGGCTTCGGTTACCTGCGCCGTGCTAACTCCGAAGGAGAGATGTGCCGCACTGCCTTCCCGCAGCTGTAGTCCTGCTGCAATGCGCGCAGCAGCTTCCTGAGGCTGTTGTTGAATGCCAAGCTCAGCAAGAGTGATCGGCAGATTCAGCTTATGTAACAGCGTGGTCAGCTCATGAAGCTCATCCCCTGTTTTGCCTTCAAGAATCCACTGGGTGAAGAGTCCAAAGGCTACCTTTTCTCCATGTAGTGAAGCATGTGTTTCGGGTAATTTGGTGAGGCTATCATGCAGCCCATGAGCAATCGCTGCATGAAGTGATCCATCGCTTATGCTGCCTACAAGGCCTGCGAGCACAATAATGGCATCGGCAACATCACGGAATTGAGGTGAACTGCCGGTTGTATCGGTGGATTCATAGACATCGATGGCGTGTGCTTCAAGAATGTCGAGTGCAAGCTTGGCAGTGCTGACACTGTTTCGGAGAGTGAGGCTGGTGGCGTTGCCACTTAGATTAACGGCGAACTCATGCCATTTTACGAGTGTGTCCCCAATCCCAGCGGCCAAATACCTCCTTGGTGCACTCGCCAGAATATGAGAATCAGCCAGAACGAGATTAGGCGAACGGTGCAGGGGGCGATAGCCTGCAGATTGACCCTGTTCATCATAGAGCACGGTTAAGGCGGACCATGCGGCACAGGTTGCGGCAATCGTTGGGACTGTTACAATGGGCAATTGGGCTTGCTCTGCCACTGCTTTGGACAGATCGAGCACTTTACCACCCCCGACACCGATAACCAGATCAACATCCAGATCAAAAGCTTGCTGTGTAAAAGTATCAATCTGGCCTGTTGTAACCTCACCGTGAAACAATTGCACATGGAACTTGATCTTATGCTCTTCCAATGAAGGAAGAAGGTAAGGCTGTACGGCTTTTAATGCGGACTCACCGGCGATGATGAGAGCATGCTGCCCAAGCTGTGCAATCCGCGAACCACTTTGCTCAAGAATGTTAGCCTCGTGTACATATACTGCGGGTGCCTTAACAGTAATCATGAATACACTCCCCTTTATAACTTATTATTCTTACGTTTTAACTTGGTTTTAAATTGTTTAGATTCTATCATCGCGTCTCAGGAACCACAATAACCTGGACTATCAATACATCCTATACTTCGATTGAAAGAATCTATACGTGACAGTTGAACGGGGAAACGAGAAAAGAGAAATAAAAACACTCGACACGTTGATACGCGCATACCGGGGCAGTTTATTTAATAAGAAAGATACTGTACAATGTTTATTAAATTTCTAGGTTGCTTTTGGGGTATGTCCCTTGGAAAGGTGTGCTTATGAAAACTATTGGCCTTATTGGTGGAATGAGTTGGGAGTCATCTTTAGAATATTATCGAATAATTAACGAAGAAGTGAAAACTAAATTGGGAGGATTGCATTCAGCGAAGTGCATTTTATATAGCGTGGATTTCGAAGAAATCGAGCGCTATCAAGCTGAAGGCGATTGGGAAAGCGCTGGAAAACAATTAGGGAGTGCTGCTCAGTCTTTGGAAAAGGCAGGAGCTGAAATGATTGTAATTTGTACAAATACGATGCATAAAGTGATTAATCATATTGAAGAAAAAGTTAGCTTACCCATTGTACACATCGCTGATTCAACAGCAAACCAGATTCAAAAGTCCAAAATAAGTACGGTTGGTTTACTTGGCACCAAATATACAATGGAACAAGATTTTTATAAAACACGTATTGAGCATAACGGCATTAAGGTATTGATACCGAATGAAGAGGATAGAGAGGTTATCAATAAAATCATATATGAAGAATTATGTTTAGGGAAAATTGACCCCTTATCAAGGGACTATTATACAAAGGTGATCAAAAGGTTAGTTGAACATGGAGCTGAAGGAATCATATTAGGCTGTACAGAAATTGGATTATTAGTTAAACCGGAGGATTCAGAAGTGCCATTATTTGATACAACACGTATACATGCCATTGAATCTGTTCATTTGGCATTAGAAAAATAATTTGGTACATCCCGATAAACCCTTTGTCTGATTTACCTTGGCACCTGAACCCGATATAATAGTGGTGGCACATATGAGCCGGATCACAAATGAGGGTGGGACTGTTTTTTTCCCTCCTAAGCAGAATGGGGACCCCGATTTGAAAACGTTCAAGAAAGTATATATTGAGATCACAAGTATATGTAATTTGGCATGCAGCTTCTGTCCGCAGACCAAACGCGCCAAAAATTTCATTGACCCTGAAGTCTTCAACAATATATTGGATCAGATTAAACCCCATACCAAACATATTTATTTACATGTCAAAGGTGAACCGCTGCTTCATCCCAAAATTGATTTGTTACTGGATTCAGCGCATGAGAAGGGATTCAAGGTCAACATTACGACAAACGGTACGCTGCTGCCCAAAACCCAGCACAAACTGCTCGGCAAACCGGCATTGCGTCAGATGAACTTCTCCCTGCACAGCTTTGATGGTCATGAAGGTTCCACGGACCGTGAGGGTTATCTGGGCAATGTGTTGTCTTTTGTACGGGAAGCCGTGAAGCACAATGTCATTATTTCATTCCGACTCTGGAATCTGACACAGGATAACTTCACGAATGCCCAAATGAATCGAAATCGGGAGACGTTGGAAGTCCTTGAAAGGGAATTTAATCTGGATTTCCGCATTGAGGAAAAGGTAGTGCCGGGGAGCGGAGTTAAAATTGCCCCGAATGTGTATCTGAATCAGGATCATGAATTCCAGTGGCCGAGTCTGGATGCACCGGAAGATGACGGTAAAGGCTTCTGTCATGCGCTTCGCAGTCAAGCAGCAGTGCTTGTCGATGGAACTGTGGTTCCATGTTGTCTCGATGGTGAGGGTGTAATTAACTTGGGCAACGTTCATGAAAAGTCGTTTTCCGAGATTGTGGATGGTGAACGAGCCAACAATCTGTTCTATGGTTTCTCCAAACGGGAAGCGGTGGAGGAATTATGTCGGAAGTGCGGATATCGTCAGCGGTTCGGAGCCTAAAGCGTAATTTAATGAACAGATCTGGATTTAAAATGATAGAGATCACATTGTCTGGAAACAGATGAAGTGGTCTTTTGTTTTTCCTAGAACGTTAGGTAGTATTTTACCTTGAATTCACAGATACAAATATAGCATACCCGAAGTTGATACCGGCACATTCCACGTTGGAGTACGATGCAAAAGATGCTGAGGTCACAGGCACAATGCTGTCGTTTCTATATCTAAGCTAATGATTATTATCGTAACATTCCTTTTTTGGTAGGATCAGGGTAGGTTCCGAGCCAGAGGTGCACCTCTGATCGGTTCCTTGAGGACAAGCTTATGCTTGTACGCCAATTCATCAGAATAAGGGAGGATTTAAGTGATGAAAAAAATGTTGACGTTGTTGCTGTCCGCCGGTCTGGTTGCTTCATTGTTCAGTGCAATTCCAGCTTTTGCTGCACCTACTGTTGTGAACTCAACGATTATTGTAGCCAAGGGAGAAACGTTTGACGGCAAAGGCCAAACGTATGTTGCCAACCCGTCCACCCTGGGAGATGGATCTCAAGCAGAAGATCAGAAGCCGGTATTTCGATTGGAGGCAGGCGCCACACTCAAAAATGTAATTATCGGTTCACCTGCAGCTGACGGTGTTCATTGTTACGGTAACTGTTCTATTTCGAATGTGGTATGGCAGGACGTGGGCGAGGATGCACTGACGCTGAAGTCTTCCGGAACGGTTAACATCACGGGTGGGGCAGCTTACAAGGCCTATGATAAAGTATTTCAAATGAATGCAGCCGGAACGATTAACATTAAAAATTTCCGTGCAGACGATATTGGCAAGCTGGTGCGTCAAAATGGCGGAACAACCTTCGCGGTGAATATGACACTCGACAACTCGGACATTTCCAATGTCAAAGATTCGATTATGCGTACGGACAGCAGTACATCGCAAGGGAAAATTACAAATACCCGTTATTCTAAAGTCCCGACCTTATTTAAGGGATTTGCTTCGGGAAAAACCAGTCAGTCCGGAAATACGCAATATTAAGACAATGATGTCCGTGAGCGAATAAAAAGGAATAAAGCTAAAAAGGGATGTCCCCCGGTATGTTATTCATCACGGGGGACATCCCTTTTGTTGTTGCATTCAGAAGAAGCATAATTTGCCCACCTGCGCCGATACAAAGGTCTCTATAGCTTGGGAGTGGCCATCCAATTTACTGTTCTTCCGGAACTTCAACGATCACTTTACCTTTCTCAGGGGTAATGGAACCCGCATGGATAGAGCCAGAATTGTTCATGATCTCGTAGGCAGTCTCTTCAAGCATACGAGAATACTTAAATGATACGAGTGTTTGACCCTTTACGGAAGGGCGAGTCCCTGCTTCAGCAACGGGTTTGGTTTTGATAAAAAACAGATCACCGATGGTTCCGGCATCTTTACCGATATTAGCCTGCCATTTCAGCAGGGCGTTTTCATTTTTAATGGTGTAATAACTGATCAGATCGTTATCTTCAACAATGAAGAAACTTTCCTTTTTGCCTTGTTCAAAAATGTATTGAATGGATGAATCCACTGGACCCAAAGGGTTGCGAATCTCCAGGCGTGCTTGTCCCAGTTCAGAGAAGCGTGGCAAATGAAGCGCAGCTTCACGCGCCACAGTCAGATCAGCACTACTGTAGTCTTTGACCACCGCAGCATTCGTGGTGTAGATATAGGCTTCCTTGGCCGTCTGGTTCCAGCGAACCTGTGCCCCAAAGGCTTCGCCGATGGCACGGAGCGGAAGCATGGCTTTGCCATTCACCAGAATGGGAGCGGTCGACAACGTCGCATTCTGACCGTTTTTCTTCATTGTTTTGCTGTTGGGTATAAGAACATATTTGTCGCTGCCTGTGCTGATGCTAACCTGTTTGGTTTTGTTATTGTAGCCAAACGTATAGTCCCCGAGGAATTGAAGTTCAGTCAATGCTACGTACGTTATACCCTGCTTTATAACCACATCATATTGAGCTTGTACATTGTTAATATAGGCTGTCGGTTTGTGTGTTGTTGCTGCTTCCGCCACAGTGGATGACAGCAGTGCAGGTGCCGTACCCGCAGTGAGAATCGAAGCGACAAGGATCATTTTCCACTTTTTTTGCTGCCAGGCAGTATTGGTTTGTTTCATCATTATCAATCTCCCTTCTTGTATACCAAACGGACTATTTGATCCAAATGTTGCATAGTATTGTAAAGTACACCATAGGATGTCTTCTTTCATTTACCCAAAATACAGCGTAATGATTTTTCCGGGATTGTCACAAATACCCATGTGTTGTAAAGTAGAAGCAATGAAATAAGTGAACCGGGAGCTCAATGAAGTTGGGCTGAGAGAGCGGCCTTGTGCCGCTGACCGTATATCTGATCTGGGTAATGCCAGCGTAGAGAACATGAATTTGCGATGTGCAATGGTAAGTGATAAGGGATAGAACATAAATGTCAGCGTTTCTTGGGTGCAGCGGGATTTTTCTGATGTAACGGGGATGGTGTCGTTTGTTGTCTCCTTTCTCTATATCTGCCTAATGCGTAGCATCGTGAGAATTGTAAACTGTGCGTATGGCCTGCCTGGGAACCGGGGAGGCTTTTTTGTTTGTTTTATTATTTATTTTAAATCAAGGGAAACAGAGGAAGGAAGTTGAGAACATGTCAACAGCAGTGGGTAGCAACAGATTGAAGTTAACCGATATTTTGGTAACGATTGTGATTGCAGTGGTCTTCGGGGTGATCTACAAAATATGGGGACCTACATACGATCTGATGAAGCCATTCGGCGTTCATGCGGAGCAGATGATTTACGGCATGTGGTTTATGGCGGGCACCTTTGCCTTTGTAATCATTCGGAAGCCAGGTGTAGCCATTCTGGCAGAAGTTGCGGCATCCACGGTGAGTGCTTTTCTCGGAAGTGAGTGGGGCATGTCCACACTGGTATATGGGCTGCTGCAAGGGCTGGGTGCAGAGATTTTCTTCGCCGCATTTCTGTATCGGAAAAGCAATCTGTTCGTCACCTGCCTTGCGGCTATTGGTGCAGCGGCGGCTTCGCTTGTACTGGATTATCAGTACGGGTACATTGATTCCCTCTCGGCTTGGAACTATACACTGTTTATCGGATTCCGCTTCATTGGCAGTATTCTGATTGCAGGTGTATTCGCCTATTATCTCGCCAAAGCGCTGGAGCTTACAGGTGTAACACGATCCCTCAGACCAGTGTCGAAGCAGGATTATGAGGCGCTGGACTAGATGAATGAAGTGGAGAAAGTGCAAGCGGTAGGTGTTACGAATCTAAGATGTAAGTTCCCGGGAGAGAAGGCCTTGGTGTTCCAAGGCTTGTCTCTCTCTGTGCGTCAAGGGGAGAAAGTGTTGTTGCTTGGACCAAGCGGCTCTGGCAAATCAACTTTGCTGCAAATTCTGAGCGGTCTGATTCCACGGTCTGTGGAGATTCCGATGAAATGTGATGACATTCAGGTACCTGAGCAGCCGGGTATTGTTTTTCAAGACCCGGATACCCAGTTCTGTATGTCATATACGGATGAAGAGATTGCTTTTGTACTGGAAAACCGAAATATTTCACGTGAGCAGATGCCTAAACTTATCAAGCGATACCTGGAACAGGTCGGGTTATCTTTTGAACATAATCGTACACTCATTCAATCGATGTCTCAGGGGATGAAGCAGCGTCTTGCGATGGCTTCGATTCTGGCCATGGAGCCAGACGTACTCTTCCTGGATGAACCAACGGCACTGTTGGATGATGAAGGAACCTCTCAGGTGTGGGAAACGGTGAAACAGATTGCACAGGACAAAACACTCATTATCGTAGAACATAAAATTAATGAAATTGTCGAATGGGTAGACCGAATCATCGTATTGTCGCCTGAAGGAAAAATTGTGGCAGATGGCCCGGCAAATCAGGTGTTTACAGATGAGCGGAATATGCTTAGGGAATACGGAATCTGGTATCCGGGGGTCTGGGAAGAACGAGGACAGACGAAAGCACAGATGTTGGTCACAGGAGAGTTTATTCGTTATGGGGCTATTGAAAGTGAAAGTATGGATAACAAGGAGGGGCGAGCTTCTGCGCTGCCCCAACCAGCCTTGGAAATGCAGCAATTCACCGGATGGCGCGGAAAAACACCGTTCATTCAGGTGGAGCAGGCCAAGGTATGGCACGGAGATTGGGTGGGGATTGTCGGGGCTAACGGGGCAGGTAAAAGTTCATTATTACTGTCCATGATGAATATCCTGAAAACGACAGGCCATTATGTTGTGGAAGGACAATCGGCCGGAAAAACCGAGCAGCTTGCAGATCGCATTGCCTTTGTATTCCAGAATCCTGAATTTCAATTCGTGACAAATTCAGTCCGTGATGAAGTGGGATTTTCCTTGCTGAGCGGAAAGCTAACTGCCGAAGAAAGAGGTATGCGAACCGATCATATGCTGGAGCAATTCGGATTGACAGACCTGTCGGGGCGGCATCCCTACCAATTGTCGATGGGACAGAAACGCCGATTGAGTGTAACATCAGCGCTGGTAAGGGAACAGCGTATTTTGTTACTGGATGAACCTACCTTTGGACAGGATGCGCGCAATACCTTTGCCATGTTATCACAGCTGGAGCGGTTGCGGCGTGAAGGAACCGCTATTGTGATGGTTACGCATGATCGTGAAATCGTGAACAGGTATTGCAACCGAATCTGGACGGTGGATGAGGGGAGGTTAACCGATGCAGCTCTCGTTTCCTCATCGTGAGACCTGGCTTCACGCGGTGAATCCGGGGTTGAAAATGATTTTCCTGACATTGCTGTTTGTCTTCGTCATTCTTGTTCACAATCTGAATGTAATGGCGAATGTGGCAGTTATCATGCTGTTATTGCTGGGCTGGACAGGTCACCCATGGCCCAGACTATTGCTGTATGCGTCTCCGTTCATTCTGGTATTTATATCAACTTCCACAGGGATGATCATGTTTGGTAAAGGGGAAACCACCTGGTTTCAGTGGGGATTGATTCATATTACCGAAGAGAGCTTCTATCGTGGGTTACATTTGGGGTTTCGTTCTCTAAGTATGGCGGCAGCTGGACTGTTATTTGGCCTGACGACCAAACCTGTTCGGCTCTTTTATTCCCTCATGCAGCAGTGGAGACTCCCACCTAAGTATGCCTATAGCTTTCTTGCGGCTATGCGCATGATTCCGATTTTGCTGGATGAATTCCAGACGCTGCGGTATGCCATCCGCATTCGGGGAACGAGGCAGCGCGGCTCACGCTGGAATGTATACGGCACACTGAAACGATATGCTATTCCATTACTAGCACAAAGTATCCGCCGTGCGCAGCGTATGGCGGTGGCGATGGAAGCAAAAGGGTTCAAGGAAGGCGGGAGCCGAACGTTTTATGTTAAGATCGGGTACTCTCGGGCGGATGTATGGTTTGTGGGGTACTTTACCATCATGTTAACGGCTGCTTATATATTGGGGATGACATTCCCGTATAATTCAACGCTGGTGGATGTACGGTAAGACCTGTACTTATTTTGTGTCTTGTAAAAAATATTTGCGAGCATTCAGTAACTTTTCCTTGTTCAAAACGTCTTTAATGGAAATAACTTCAAATTGGTGGGGTGAACGCGCGTGAAGACAGGGTCGAAGTGGCAAAAGACGGGGTACCTTTGGATCACTGTAACCGGAATAGCGGCCGTGCTGGTTACGGGGTTCATGCTGCTGGATACGAATACGGAAACACAGGCAGGACAGGGCTCCGGTTCGACAACTCAATCCTTATCTGCACAAGCAAAAACAACTTATAAACCGGGTGATACCTTGAATTTGAAGGCAGACATGCCCCTGTACACTCAAGTTATAGGTAACAAAGTGCCCGTTGATCTAATGGGAATACAGTATTACACTTCCAGCAATGAGAAAATCAAAGTACAAGCCGTTCGCGGCGAATGGATCCAATTTCAGGATTACAACAGAGGTGAGCTCTGGATTCCAGCCTGGTATGTATCTAGGGAAAGTCGAAGCCTGAAGAATGTAACTCCTCAGACGTTCACTCTTCGTCCTGGAAGCAAGCTGTATCTGGCTCCTGGAAGTACGACAAGCTGGACTCCAGGTCCAACGCTCACAGACCAGGCGATGATTGTTGCAGCAACGAAGGATTGGTATGGCGTGTCCATTGCTCCTCGAGTTTGGAACAAGGAATCGACTGCTTATCGACCTTCACTACTCTGGATCAAGGCACAGGCTGTAGAGCAGCAAGCCATTGTAGCGGATGGCTGGTTTCAACAGGATGCGTCGCAATCCGCTTTGGCTGTACGCCATTTGACGGATATCATGCTGAGCAAAAAAACAACCTCCAAACAAGTCAAACAATGGCTCGGCGAACCGGATTGGAAAGAGAATTCAGCCAATTTGAATGACACGGGTTATCCGATGAGTATTGGACAGACCTGGCGATATGAGCGAGCGGATGCTCAATTTTTGGTGACATTCAATAAGAACGGCAAGCTTGCCAGAACACGCTGGAATATACCGCAAAATGATCGGAACAATGTAGTGTCCGATTGGAGCTTCAGTCGTTCGGATGAATATGAATTCACAACCAAAATCACAGGCAAGTCATTGCCGATCACGCTGCCTTGGAAACCAATATGGACAAATCAAGGGGATATCAACTATACCTTTTTGCAAGCAGCGACAGATGATGTGCTCCTGATGAAAGGCGATGATGGTGGATTCAGTGGTTTTCATTATGAGAGTTCAATGTATACACTTGACAGACATTCAGGGAAGAAATTATGGGAGATCAATGTGGGGTATGGGAGACAGCAGGTAGAGGTGGATGCAGGACGCCAATACGTTACAATGTATACCGATTATGACCCTGACAAGAAAGAATACGTAGATCGTATACGCCACTTCCAATTGAAGAGCGGTGATGTCGTATGGGAATATGCTCCCAAGCAAAAATTCAGATTGAATGGGATCACAGCTGCAAAGAATGTAGTTGTTGTTGATAGTCCGGTTGTTGAAGGTTCAAGCAATAGCTGGTTAACCGTATTGGACAGCAAGAACGGAAAAACATTATGGAAGCGTAAACTCACTGCCGGTTATGAATTATTGAACAAGAGCGCAGAAGATCCTTATGTCATGTATTGGGAAAAGAATAAACTGATTGCAGCCGATCCGCGATCTGGCCGAACGGTGTGGAGCATTGCAGCAGCGAAGTCGACAATAGATCATCTCGATCGGAATCCTTATTTTGACGGGATCACTCGTGATGATCCGTTTGCAGCAGCACAGCCAGAACGCTGGATGCTGTTGGATGATCAGTGGGTGCTGGTCGATCTGAACACAGGCAAAAAGCTTGCAAAGTTTCCCGCCCGGATTGGCCAGCAATTTGAGGTGCTGAATGATGGCATGGTACTCATTCGTGAGCATAAAAATGGGGAAATGTATGGTGACTATGCAGATTTTACAACCACCCTGTACGATGCCAAGAGCGGAACAAAACGTTGGACGCTGAACGATAAAATTGAACGAGGCCTAGTTGAGGACAATCAATTTTATGTAATCAAAAACGGGTATCCGGCAGCACTTGCATACGATACAGGGCAAACCCGCTGGTCCGCACAAAACACGATTTCATCACTTCGATATCCTACCAATCAGGGGAGTTACCTGGTGATTGAAGATCAACTTTTGCTGCCGATGGGTGAGGATCTTCTGGTCATGGATAAAAATGACGGTACCCTGATCGGCCGTGTGCATGACGTAGTGATGGGAAGCCCGGAACATCGGGATCGGGATGCGAAGAACGGGACCATAAATCGGTTTGGAGATGAAGTCTATATTGGATCGTCCAACGGACGGTTTAGTATGTATAAAGCAAGTGATTTGAATATAGATATCTCACGTTAAAGCTTGTTTCATGTCGAATGATGATTTATTATAAATAAACAGGATTGCTCGCGCTCCGGTTATCGGCTGTGCGGGCTTTCTTCATGTGTTCTTGAAGGACCATGTACGATTAATCGCAGGAGGAATCTCCCATGATTTCATTATACGGGGTAAGCAAGCGATATAACGAGCGTGGGTCCCGTGAAGATCAGGGATTCGAGGCGCTAAGCTCGGTTTCCCTTGAAGTAGGCCAGGGAGAAATTCACGGCATTATCGGCTCCAGTGGTGCAGGGAAATCCACGCTTCTGCGCATGCTCAATGGATTGGAGAAGCCGGATGACGGCGAAGTCATTGTGAATGGGCAGTATCTGACCCGGATGAGTGAGCGGAGTCTGCGACAGGCACGGAGGTCCATTGGCATGATTTTTCAGCACTTCAATCTGGTCAGCAATCGGACCGTAAGCGGCAATGTCTGTATGCCTCTGGAACTCGCGGGCGTCTCCCGGACAGAGCGGGTTGCACGAGGACAGGAAGTGTTGCGATTTGTCGGACTCGAGGATAAAGCCAATCAGTATCCTGCACAGCTAAGCGGGGGGCAAAAGCAGCGTGTTGCCATCGCCAGAGCGCTTGCCAGCCGGCCGGATGTGCTGCTCTGTGATGAACCAACATCTTCACTTGATCCGCAGACAACGAGTGGAATTCTGGATGTGCTGCGTCATGTCAATGAAACTCTGGGTGTAACTATTGTACTCGTTACACATGAGATGGAGGTTGCCCGAAAGCTATGCGACCGGATATCGGTGATGAAAGAGGGGCAGATCATCAAAACGTTGTCGGAAGCGGAAGTTCGCAGCATACCGGCACCGAAGCCTGATCTTCTAACATCCTTGTTGATGGGCGAAGATGTATCCATGAGCGGACGAAATACCTCTCTTCATGGCGGTCAGGAGGACCATAACGATGATACCTGAGTCGATTGTGAAGTATCAGCATGAAATTTGGAAGGCTATCGGAGAGACGTTTGTCATGGTGGGGATCTCCATCACGGCAGCCGTCTTAATCGGGTTACCTCTGGGTACACTGTTGTATCTGTTCAGAAGAGGGCAACGTTATCAGAATCGACCTCTGTTCACAATTCTGGGAAGTCTGGTCAACATCATTCGTTCCTTCCCGTTTCTGCTGTTAGTGGTATTCATGATTCCGTTCACTCGTCTGATCGTTGGAACATCCATCGGAACGCTTGCGGCAACGGTGCCGCTCTCGGTTATCGCCATTGCTTATTACGCCAGACTGGTAGAACAGGCATTGCTTGATGTCCCTAAAGGCGTGGTTGAAGCTGCTTCTTCCATGGGTGCATCGACCATACAGCTTGTGGTGAAATTCCTGTATGTGGAGGCTCGCTCAAGTCTCGTACTCGGCTTAACCACGGCAACCATCAGCTTCATTTCATATTCAACGGTGATGGGCATTGTTGGTGGCGGCGGGGTTGGTGATTTTGCCATTCGTTATGGTTATCAACGATTCGAGACGGAGATCATGGTGTTTACGATTATCATTATGATTATCCTGGTACAGATGATTCAATTTACTGGCAGCAGATTGTCCCGCTGGCTCGATCGCAGATCCTGATGAAGGTCGAGCAAATGCAGAAAGATTGAATTACAGCAAGAACAATACAGATTAGATGATGAAGGGGTATATATCAGATGAAAGCAAAACTAATGCTCATGCTGCTGGCAGTGACGCTGGTGGCAGCCGGATGCGGCAAAAAGGAAGAAACACCTGCGGCCGAAGGCAATCAGGAAGGCACTCAAGCCGGACAAGAAGTGACGCTAAAAGTAGCTACCTTGATTCCACCAATGACGGATGTGCTGGATATTGTGAAACCTTTACTGAAAGAAGATGGCGTTAATCTGGAAGTCGTTGTACTTTCGGATAACGTTCAACCGAATACCGCACTGGCGAACAAGGAAGTAGACGCAAACTTTTTCCAGCACGTACCATACATGAATCAGTACAATGAAGCAAATAACGCTAATCTGGTAGCTGTGCAGCCGATCTACAATGCCATCTACGGAGCATATTCCAAGAAGTACAAATCCATTGAAGAATTGCCTGAAGGTGCAACGGTGGCGATTGCCAACGATCCGTCTAACATTGGACGCTCGCTGGTCATGATGGAACAGAACGGCCTGATTAAGCTGAAAGAAGGCGTCGGTTTCAATGCAACGCAAGCAGACATCACGGAAAACACGAAAAACTTCAAGTTCGAAGAAGTGGATCTGTTGATGTTGGCTCGCATGTTGGATGATGCGGATCTGGTTGCCATGACTCCGGCTTATGCGAGTCCGCTGGGACTTACACCGAAGAAGGATGCGCTGTTTACCGAGAAGGATGATTCCCATTTTGCCATTACCTTGGTTGCCCGTGAAGATAACAAGGATTCGGAAGCCATTCAGAAGCTGGCGAAACGTATGGCGGGTCCAGAAGTGAAAGCTTTCTTTGAAGAAAAGTATGCGGATATTGCAATTCCGGCTTTTCAATAAGATCCGAAACAAATACGAAGACCCAGGCCTCATCGCCTGGGTCTTTTTTTGTTAACTTGTATTACGGAGTAAAGGAGAAGACCAGCATCAGCTTTTGTCAGAGTCAGTTTCTACCTTTGGCTCCATCAGGCGAATCAGTTTCCGCTCAGTAGCCGTGTCCGTTGCAGGTGTGTAGATGCTGCACCGCAAATCGGCATTTCCCTGAACCTGGAGTGAGGTAAGATCAAAAAGCATTTTGCCAGCTCTGGAATGTCTAAATTCAATCAACACATCCGGGGCACTGCTAACATTGCTTTGTTTCCAAAGGGGTTGAAAATCAGGATATCTGTCCATCATGTCATCCAAAAACAAGTTGTACCATTCATCATCGACATATTGACCGTAATAAGCACGGAAAATAGCCAAAAATCCGCTCACAAAATCCTCCCAATTGACAGCCAGTCTCCGGAATTCCTTTCGTTCAAATAACAAGCTGATCATGTTTCGCTGCTCAGCAGGAATCTGTTCAAAGTCCATAAACACATGCCGGGCCGCGTCATTCCAGCCAACGATATGGCAGCGTCGATCCGAGATAATGGTGGGACAGTTGCGAAGTTCCTGCAATATTTTCTGCAAGGAAGGATGAATCTGGAGTGGCTTCTCATCCAGGATATGGAGTTCCGAATGGTACTCCAGACCAAGGGAAAACAAATACTTCCGTTCATCCGCTGTCAGCTTGAGAGCTGAGGCGATGTTATCCAATACGGAATGGGACACCTGAATATCCCGGCCCTGTTCAAGCCAGGTGTACCACGTTGTGCTCACACCTGCCAATTGGGAGACTTCTTCTCTTCTTAATCCAGGCGTTCTTCGGCGGGAGCCCGCGGGTAAGCCTACGGATTCCGGAGAGATTTTGGAGCGCTGATTTTTCAGAAAAGCGGACAGTGCCTGCAGCCTGACATCATGGTTCATTCCATCACCTTCGTTCCTAAGTTTATCATGGTAGTCATTATACTATTATATTTGACAACTTGTAATAGGATAATACAGATGGCAATATAAGTGCATAACTTAATTGAACAAGTATTAAAGAGTACTAAGGGAGGCTACGTTATGGAGCGTGTCGTTATTACAGGAATGGGAATTATTTCTCCGCTGGGGAATGATGTTCATACATTTTGGAATGGATTGGTGGAAGGGAAATCAGGAGTTTCGCATATTGAAGCGTTTGATACAACGTCCTACAAAACGAAAATAGCAGGAGTAGTCCGTGATTTTGATGGAGAGGAACGCTTCGGACGGAAGGAAGCTCGGCGTATGGACCGATTCGTACAATTTGCTGTTGCCGCAGCAGAGCAAGCTTTGTCTGACTCCGGTCTCGTGATGGATCATGTGGACAGGGAGCGGGTTGGCGTGTATATCGGTTCCGGCATCGGCGGAATCCAGACCCTGATGGAACAAGGAAAGCTTCTGTCTGAACGTGGGCCTGCAAGAGTCAGTCCAACACTGGTGCCCATGATGATATCCAATATGGCTGCGGCTATGGTCAGCATGAGGTTTGGCTGTTGGGGACCCACACTCTCTCCAGTGACAGCCTGTTCGATAGGCAATACCGCGATTGGTGAGGCTTTCCGGCTGATTCGCCATGGTGGAGCAGATGTGATTTTTGCTGGAGGGACGGAGGCAGCGGTCACCGAAGTATCGTTGGCAAGCTTTGGCAATGCAACGGCGCTATCTACACGAAACGAAGCGTATGAAGGGGCGAGTCGACCATTCGATGCAGGCAGAGATGGTTTTGTCATGGCTGAGGGTGCCGGGGTCTTGGTTGTGGAGTCCCTGTCTCATGCCCTTGCAAGAGGCGCAAACATTCTTGCGGAGGTCGTTGGGTATGGTGCCAGTTCAGACGCGTATCATATGGTGGCCACCCACCCGGAAGGGCGGGGTGCATATTTGGCCATGAAAGCCGCGCTGGCAGATGCGCAGCTTCAGCCACATGAGATTGATGTCATTAATGCTCATGCTACCAGTACGGAAGCGGGTGATCTTTCCGAAACCAAAGCGATTAAGCAGCTGTTCGGCGAAGAAGCCTATCAAATTCCGGTAACGGCAAACAAATCAATGACCGGGCATATGCTGGGTGCGGCTGGTGGAGCGGAAGCTATATCACTCATTCAAAGCTTGCGTAGCGGCATCATTCCACCGACAATCAATCAGGAGCAGAGCGATCCGGAATGTGATCTTGATTATGTACCCAATGTCGCACGAGAAGCTGACTTGAGAGTTGGCATGTCCAACTCATTTGGTTTCGGTGGTCATAATGCGGTCATTATTTTGCAGAAATATTCATCCTGAAACGCAGGGCCGTCTCGAAAGGAATTCCCATTTCGATGAAATAACGTCTCTGTGATTCGGTCGCTAACAAAGGGGCGTCCACTGTCATGCTCATGACTTATTGGACAGCCCCTTTCGGCGCGATGATTATCCGCTTCTGCATACGGTAGACTAGGGAAGAAATCGTCCTAATGCTTAAGACGTGAGGGGTGGTGAGTCGGTGATACTCTTACTGCTTTTGTGCAGCCAACTGACACGCCAACGCGATTGCATAAACAGTACCAGGATCGTGGATGCAGCCGCAATCAGACTAAGAATAACAAAGCCTGGTGTGTAGGATTGGTAGGAACTGTACAGTTGACCGAGAATGAGGGGCAATGCATATCCGCCCAATCCGCCAGCCGCACCTACAATACCTGTCATCAATCCAATCTCGTTGCCAAATCTTTGAGGCACCAGTTGGAACACGGACCCATTCCCTGCGCCAAGACACATCATACCGAGGAAGAGCATGACAACCACAACGGGAAGCGGTGGCATGAAGGACACACCGATCAGCATGATACAAGCTCCTGTATACAGGAAGGTGAGCATGCGAGTTCCACCAACCTTGTCAGCCAGATAACCCCCTACAGGTCGGAAGAAGCTGCCGGCGATGACACAGAATGTAGTAATGTCTGCGGCGTGAACAGGAGAAAGTCCATATTGAGTGTTGAAGAAGATGGTCAGATAGTTGCATAGCCCCACGAAGCCACCAAAAGTAACGCAATAGAAGGCACAGAATACCCATGCGTCTTTTTGTTTCAGCAAGCTTCCGTATTGAGACAATTTCTTCGGTTCAGGCCGATTGGGGCTGTTTCGAGCAAAGAGAGAAAAGAGAACAAATACGATGGCAATTGGTATAATAGCAAGCCCGAATACCACTTCCCAACTGCCAAAATGGGTAGCCAAACGATTGGCGAATAACGTCGCGAGTACCGTTCCGCTGTTGCCCGCTCCGGCAATACCCATGGCCAAACCCTGATGCTCCTTGGGATACCATTGTCCAGCCAAAGGCAGAGCAGCGGCAAAGGAGGCGCCGGCTACACCAAGTAGAAGCGCCACCACATAGAGCTGGCTCAGGGAGTCAACCCACAGCCAACCTAACAGCAAGGGAACAAGTGTGACGAGCATCCCGATCTGTGCGGTCAGTTTCGGACCGATATAATCGGACATGAAGCCAAGCACGAGTCGCAAAATAGAGCCGCCAAGAATAGGCAGGGCCACAAGATTGGCTTTTTCCAGCGGTGTCATTGGATAGTCTAAAGCAATTACAACCGCAAGTGGGCCAAGCATACCCCATATCATAAAACTGATGTCAAAATACATAAACGCCCCGAAAAGGGTAGGTTTATGCCCGCTCTTCCAAAAACTTTTGCTCTCCATCATCCATCATCGCTCCTCATCCAATTAAGATCTTCATCCATTGTTTATGGGTTTGTTCAGACAGAAAAGGGCCGCAATTCGTCCAGATCTGAACGATTTGCGGCCCCATTGCCGACAAGACGGTACACGTCATTGTGTCCCGTTCCCTGAGTAGATCACAGCACTGTGATTTTGATTCAAATTATAAAAAGGGAAATTCGATATGTCAATAAAAATTACACAGTTTTTAAGATTCCTTCGATTTCTATAACTTTTAATTTTTTTATGTTAAATTTATTGACATGATATTGAAATTAACTTAATCTGGATCTAATAAGAAACCATACAATGGCGTGTGGATTCCGGAGGCAACGGTGCCCTTTTCCGATATATGGAGAAGGGATTTTTCTGTTTATTTGCAAGCAAAATGTGATAGGGATAGGGGGCAGCTCATGAGTAAAACGAAACTGGTGATTATAGGGAATGGCATGGCCGGTGTAAAGTGTGTGGAAGAGATTATTGCACTGAAGCCTGATACTTATGAGATTGTTATTTACGGTAATGAACCCCGTCCCAACTACAATCGGATTATGTTATCCAAAGTATTGCAAGGAGAGCATTCGTTACAGGATATCATCATAAATGATTGGACGTGGTATAAGGAGCATGGTATTCGGCTATGTACAGGAGAGACCGTTAACAGGATTGATATTCATACGAAATATATAGAGACTGAATCTGGCTTGAGGGAAGCCTATGACATCCTTATTCTGGCGACAGGATCTTCTCCATTTGTTCCATCAATCCCTGGGATCGATAAAGAGAGGGTTATGTCCTTTCGCACGATGGATGACTGTACACGCATGTCCAATTATTCCAAAACCTATCGTAAGGCTGCAGTCATTGGTGGCGGATTACTTGGGTTAGAGGCTGCACGTGGATTGCTTCATCTGGGCATGGAAGCGGCGGTAGTTCATAACGCACCTTATATTATGAACCGACAGTTGGACCAGAAGGCTGGCCAGATGCTTCAGCATGAGCTTGAGACTCAGGGAATGTCCTTTCTTTTGGCGAAAAAAACACAAAAGATTATTGGACGTTCGCAGGTTCAAGGTCTCCTTTTCGCGGATGGGTCCAGGCTTGAAGCTGAGGTTGTCGTTGTAGCTGTAGGTATTCAGCCGAACGTTGATCTGGCAAGGAAAAGTGGAATTGCAACAAATCGAGCGATCATGGTAGATGACTATATGCGTACCAATGTACCTGATGTATATGCCGTTGGAGAATGCGCTGAACATCGGGGGATCAGCTACGGTCTGGTGGCTCCCTTGTATGAGCAGGGAAAAGTACTCGCTCTCACATTATGCGGGCAGAAAACACCTGAATACAAAGGCTCTGTTCCTTATTCGCAGCTGAAGGTATCAGGTGTTGATGTCTTCTCGGCAGGTGAAATCAGTGGGGAGGGAGTACAGACCGTTATTCAAACATTCGATGGTATTCGTGGGACATACAAGAAAGTTTTGACGAAAGCTGACAAGGTATGCGGTGCCATTTTGTTCGGAGATACCGCCGAGGGAACTGCCTTGCTGGGACTGGTACAGCGAGGGGCTGAGGTTGCTGAACTTGCTCCACGGGAAGGTGCGCCGGATCCAGCTGAGATGGCAGCTGCTGCACTATCGGATGAGGAAACGGTATGTGCCTGCAACAATGTGACGAAAGCGGCGATTATGAAGGCCATTCAGGAGGATGGACTACAGAATGCGGATCAGGTCAAGGAACGGACCAAAGCCTCAGGTTCATGTGGTGGATGCCGCCCCATGGTAGCTGCTCTGGTGAAACATACACATCATCTGAAGAGTAATGATGGTGACAGAACCATTTTGCAAACGAAGAAAAAGACAGAAGTGCCAGTATGCAGCTGCACAGAGCTTGGGCATGCCGAACTGAAGCAAGCATTGGATCAGATTCTCGCCTCGAGTGAAGAGTGTGTAGAGGGATTAGCACATCAACTTGCCACAACTCGGCAAACGGACTTAACCGTGATCATGCAGAAACTGGGTTGGAATTCGGCGCATGGATGTGCGGTTTGTCGCCCAGCCATTCACTATTACCTGCAGGTATCCACTCAATTGAGGATTAAACGAGAAAATTTGACGAGTGAACATGCGGCTGTTGAACAAGCCGCGATTTGGCAGCAATCAGGGGGCCGAAATACGGTACCTTTTCATGAAGTTCAGGTTCGTTGGGATGATCGAATTCCACTGTCACTCTACGACACAGATACGGGGGGATTAGCTGAACAGCTTCATGCGGGCTTGCACCGTGTGGAGATGCCATCGCCTGTGAACGTAGGTATTGCACCGGGGACCGGTTCATTGGTAAGCGCTCTTGTTCAGGATATTGGCCTGCTGGCTTCTCCTGCAGGATGGGAAATATATGCCGGTGGGCATGCAGAGCATCCTATTAAGGAAGGAAGATTGCTGGGGGTCGCAGAAACGGAGCTGCAAGCCGCATTAATCGCAACAGCCTGCCTTCAGTGGTATCGTCAAACCGCCTGGTATGATGAACCATTATGGGCATGGACGGAGCGATTGGAGTTTATGTCGATTCGGGAAACGCTTTTGGATGATCAGTTTCAGATGGAACTCGCGAAGGGCATCATAGCTGAAAGGCAGGGATGGGGAAATGGATTTATTCGTGAATTCAGAACCGACAGCTTCAAGACTTCATGTCAAGGAGACTCAATGTCCATATTGCAGTGTGCAATGCAAAATGACAGTTGAAGAACTTGCTGCACCTGTCACAGGTCAGCATCGCGGGGAGTATGCGGTTCATGGTGTTCCGAATGAAGCTTCCCAGGGCAGGCTTTGTGTCAAAGGAATGAATGCACATCAGCATGCGCTCAGCGGGCAACGGTTAATGCATCCGCTGATCCGTCGTAATGGCATACTTGAGACATGTACATGGGAAGAGGCCATTCAGAATATTGCAGAGCGATTTCAGGGTATGAAAGATATTTATGGAGCAGATGCGGTTGGCGTATACGGAGGAGGCTCTTTGACAAATGAAACAGCCTATCTTCTGGGCAAATTCGCAAGGGTCGCATTAGGTACGAAATACATCGACTATAATGGACGGTTTTGCATGTCAGCTGCGGCTTCGGCTGGCAGCAAAGTATTCGGCATGGATCGGGGACTAACGTTCCGTCTATCTGACATTCCCGAGGCGAGATGTATTATACTGGCAGGCACTAACATTGCGGAATGCCAGCCAACCCTGCTGCCATACTTTAATCAGGCAAGGGAGAACGGAGCTTTTATTATTGTTATAGACCCTCGTAGAACTGCGACCGCGTCGATGGCTGATCTACACTTACAGGTGAAGCCCGGCATGGATGCTTTGCTGGCGGATATCATGCTGAAGATCATTATGGATGAAGGAATGGTGGACCCCCATTTTATAGAAGAAAGAACGCATGGATATGAACAATTACGGCATGGTTTGGCAGATTTACAACTGGAGCAAGCGGCAGCGGCATGTGGGATAGATCTGGTTCATATTCGCCAGGCAGCAACGGCATATGGTAAGGCAGATACGGGCATGATTATGACGGCACGTGGAGTGGAGCAGCAAACGGATGGGCATCTGGCAGTCAGACATTTTCTGAATTTGGTACTGGCGACTGGCAAAATAGGCAAACCAGGCTGCGGATACGGGGCTATCACAGGTCAAGGAAATGGGCAGGGCGGACGCGAGCATGGACAAAAGGCTGATCAGCTCCCCGGCTATCGCTCCATCGAAAATGAAGCAGATCGTGCCTATGTGGCATCCGTCTGGGGAGTGGAACCTGCAAGTTTACCAGGCAAAGGGGTCTCTGCCTACGAAATGATGGAGCGTGTTCATGATCAGGATATTCGGGCACTGCTTGTGATGGGTTCGAATCCGGTTGTATCCAATCCCAATGTGCGTTTGGTGGAGGAGGCACTACGTAAACTGGATTTCCTGGTTGTGGCAGACATGTTTCTGTCCGAAACAGCCCGTTTGGCTGATCTGGTTCTCCCGGTCACAGCCTATCTGGAGAATGAAGGTACACTGACCAATCTGGAAGGACGTGTTTTGTTGCGAGAACAAGGCCGACCTTCCCCCGGAGAAACGCTTCATGATTGGGATGTTTTGTGCCGAATTGCTGCAGAATTGGGCAAAGGCGCTTACTTTCAATATGATTGTGCTGAAGACATCTTTAATGAGCTTAGGGTAGCCAGCCGCGGGGGGATCGCTGATTATTATGGGATAACCTATGAGCGTCTGCGTAACGAAAAGGGGGTATACTGGCCATGTCCTGCTCCAGAGGAACAGGGGGAAGGGTTGCTATTCAGTGAGCGATTTGCCCACCCGGATGGCAAAGCTGTATTTACAGCCGAGTTAAGCCCTGGCTGGAATGAGGTATCATCGGAATTTCCCTTGATTCTCACCAATGGACGTGTGCTCCCACATTACCTCACAGGGGTTCAGACACATCGAAGCCCAGCGCTAGCAGCTCGAGAATTGGAAAACTTCGTTGAACTTCATCCGGATACTGCTGCCCGTAATCGTGTTATAGACGGAGAATGGGTCGAAATTCAATCGGTGTACGGAAGCTTCACCGTGCGCTCGCGAGTCAAGGAGTATATTCGGGAAGACACCTTGTTTGTTCCAATGCACTGGGGTGGCATTCAGAATGTCAATCGAGCTACAAGACCTGAATTGGATCCATATTGTCGTATGCCAGGATTCAAGACGGTTGCAGTAACCATTCGCCCTTTACGATTGATCAGGTGAGTAATACGGGTTGCAGGTTGAACTACGCTAGAAGTCTGACAAAGAAGCTGTACAGTCCTGGATTTATATGAGACTGTGCGGCTTTTTTTGCGTATTCAACGTAGGGATGCAATAGTTCCGAGGTTCCACGTAAACATGAGAATTGGCCCATGAATATGACTGGCATATTCGTTAAAATGTTCAATAGGGGCACATATGTACGTGTTTTTGGGTGGATATTGAATTAAATGATGCATAAGTTTGGTTCATTTTCCGTGGTGGTATAGATATTTGGGACGATGATCGAGGCTTCTATATAATAAATTGAGTACATAGGAGGGAAAGCAGTGATCGTATGGATTACAGTCAAAAGTCTGGGCAAACGCAAGCCTGCACTTGCCAAACAAGCTGCCGAACTTCCGGAAACAACCAATACGCTGAGACAGCTTATTAAGAATATGGTAGCTCAGCAGGTTAAGACGACTCAACACAAGAAAAATGATGCTGAATGGCTTGCCTACCTGATGCCTGAGGATATTCAGGAACAGGCGGCAGCAGGCAAAGTAGGCTTTGGCGCAATATACAACGATGGGGTTCCTGATGTAGAAGGCGCCATGGCTACCGCTGTAACCGCATATGAAGATGGGTTATTTAAAGTGTTTCTCAATGATGAAGAATTGCAGGGACTGGACGAACCGCTAATTTTGCAAGAAGACGATAACGTGGTATTTATCCGCTTTACCATGCTTGCAGGGCGTCTGTGGTAGAGAGTGACGAGGAGGAGAATGGAATGAATCAGGAAGATAAAGTTCAACAGTATCAGAATGAGTTGCAGGAAAAAGTTAAATCGCTGAACGGCGTGGAGCGGGAACTCGCAGGTTATGTAGCCGAGATGGCTGGATTCACTTATTTGCGTGAAGACGAAAAGGCCTATTTGGATACAGTGGAACAATTGAAACGTACGGCTGCTGAGACGCAAGCTCCATTGTTCAGTCCATTGCTAGATGTATTGAGACAGCTGGTCAGTGCACCATTCCTGGCTCGATTCCGTTACATTGCAGAACGTGCAGCAAATTTTCCTTATAGCAAAAATTATGAACGCAGACCGTTTCGGACCATTGATCCCGAACAGCATATTGGACAGGTTCTTCGCAAAATGATTGCTTTGTTCCGCATGGAGATGCAAGGCTTCTCTCTGAACGAGTATGTATCCATACGGGAGTACAAGATTGATTACCTTCATGAGATCAGAGCCGTTTTGCCGGATTGTATTGCCTATGAACTGGATCATGAAATCGGTGATATGAAGCAGGCGCTGCATGATATTATCTATGGTGACAATCAGAATGCACTGCTGACCACGGAAATGATCAAGGGGATCTTCATGAGCGATCAGGTCGATGCTTACCAGATGGTTGGGGAATTGCTCGTTGCAGCCAGACTGCAGGAGGGTTTGCGCCAGAGCATTGTGGAACGGATGGATGAAGGAACGCTTGAGGCGTATATATACATATTAAAAATAATCATCGACAACAATCTAATTCGGTTCAGTTCGGTGGTGAGAGCACTCGCCGTGTGGACAGGGATCGGAATTGAAGCGGCAAATCAGCGTGTTGCTGCGCAATTCATTACACAAGCGCATCAAGCATTGACTGATTCTGCGGTGCGAGAGGCATGGCAGCAAAGTGACAATGCGAACCAGTTGTTCATCAGTCTATGGGCTACGGCTGTTATTGAAGAGAATGAACTGGAGCGAAAAGTCATTCAGATCATGGATCACGGTCAAGTATATCAGCAAATTGTTGCACAATACGTACTTGCTAACAGTCAGAACAGAGGGCTGCGCTTACAGATGGCACGTCAGTATCTTGAAGTACAGGATCTGGAATTACTGCATTGGGTGATTGAGAATTATGATGCCATGTACATGTTTAACTGGAGCTTTGAGAATGGAGAGAATCAACGTAGTGTTCACGTCTGGCCACTGCCTGTTTTTGAAGATAAAATCGTGCGTCGGCGTGACTTCGACCTGTTCAAACAAATGCTGGCCCACATTCCGCAGGGAGGGGCTGGGGGACCATCCGGTGTTCTTGAATTTGTTCAATATCGGATTGATCCGGATGATGTAGTGAAAAAAATGCTGTACCTTGCTGCGTATGACATGGACCCGGAATGGATTGGGGAGGTCATTGCACTCAAGGACAAGCTGAGCCCGGATTTGCGAGGAGAATTGTTGTCCCAGTTTGTCCATCATCCCGAGAACGAAGTACAGAGACAGTTTATTTTTGACAGTCTGTCGGATAAGAGCATAAATAACCGTGAAAATGCTCTGCTCAAAGCCAAACGGTTGACGCTGACGCTCGAAGAGATGCTGCAGATGGAGGCGTTGCTCAAGCTGAAAACGGGATCGTTACGTCAGAAGATCATTCAGGTCCTTCTGCTTCAATCCGCAGATGAATTAATCGTATCGTTGAAACGCCTTTTGCAATCCAAAAGTGAACTGCAGCGTCTGGGGGCGCTGGAACTGCTGACCGAGATCTCCGCAGATCCACAGCGTTCGGAGCAGCAGGAGCAGATGCAACCATTAATAGAGCTCATTAAGACGCCAACAGCCAAGGAGCAGAAGCTGCTGGACAAGCTTACAGAGAAGAGCAGCAGGTATACGGCGGCTAATGGATTTGGCTTGTATGATCCTTCATGGGAAAATCCATTACTTCATGAAGAGCGTGATCTCGGCGGTTTCCAGCCAAAGGACCTGTTTACCCTTTCCCTGGAAAAAGCGAGGCAGTTTCTTGAAGGTTTGGATGCGTTGGTGCATGAGCACAGAGACCATGAATATGAGGCTGAATATTATGCGGGCTACAAAGAAACCTTGCTTGTAGGAGCGACTTTGCGCCCTGTGGTCTTTACCCCTTATGATCAGCGGCAGGATATAGTGTTATTAGAGCAATTCCCTCTCCATAACCTATGGGAGGAGTATTTTCAGAAAAGTGGCCTGGATAGTAAGGAAATGCTGCAGATCTTGTTTTCTATCCGTTTGGAGGATCTGAATAAGAAGCTGGATTCTTATTACCGATACTATTCCGACGTATACGAATATAGTGAGTTGGAGAAACATTGGCTGCTGGAAGGATGGCGTAAGGATTTTGCCGAAGAAGTCTATCCGGTTCAGCATATCCAGGACATGAAAAAGCTAGTCAGTGAGCTTCGTTACACAGATCAGGTGAAAACGCTGATTGAGGCCGTTTATGAGGACAGTGATAAGTCAGATACTTTTGAACTCGCTGAGCGGACACTGTATGCGCTAATGCAAATGATGCCTGAGGAACAAATGGAAAAGGAATCGGGCATGCTCGACCTCTTGTCAGGGCCATGGTTCTATATTGTGCGGGATCGGGTACACGATGATGACAGCTTCATGCGATATTTCCAGACGCTAAGCCAATTCGACCGATTAAACAAGGACAGTTACCGAAGCTCCTTCCTTACGCTGAACGATTACCTGCGTGCCTATGAACTGGGCTTCATTGATGCACAGGAAGTCTACAAGCAGCTGCTTGTGGGAGAATCCCGTGCTCTGTTTATTCGGGAATTGACATCCAGCCGAAATGACTGGATCGCAGAGAAACCGATGTTGGCAGAACTGCGAAGAACAGTCGTTGAACGAATTTTGGAGATAGAGTTGACCCGAGGAGAGCTCTCAACAGAAGTAAGTACCCTGGCGATGAAGCTTGAGCGCATTGAAGGTATGGAACATTGGGTACATCTGGTGGCTGCGATGGATCAGGATACCTTTGTCCGTGGATATATCTATAGCTATGGTGACAACACGACACGTAAAGAAACGTTCAGCCATCTGATCCAGGTCTGCCATCCACGTGATGGAGAGGACGAAGCGCTGCTGGGACAATTGCTGGCGAAGCATCCCATTCAGGAGAAGAAGCTGCTGGAAGCCGCGATGTATGCGCCGCAGTGGATGGAGATTGTCGCCAAGCATCTCGGATGGGAAGGACTGCGCAGTGCAGCCTGGTACTTCCATGCCCACATCAATGAACGATTTACTGCTGAAAAAGAAACCATTGTGGCGCACTATTCTCCAATCTCGCCCCAAGATTTTAATGAAGGTGCATTTGATATCGCCTGGTTTGAGGAGGCGTATGAGGCCGTTGGAGAGGAACGGTTCAGTCTGTTGTACGATTGCGCCAAGTATATCTCCGGGGGAGCCAATCATCGCAGATCGCAATTGTTCGCGGATGCAGCACTTGGGAAGCTGAAGCTTGAGGACATGCGTACATCCGTGGAAGATAAGCGTAATAAAGATCATCTGTTGACGTATAGCCTGATTCCGTTCGCAGAAGAAAAGGAGCATGATCTGCGCGAGCGGTACGATTTCATTCAGAAGTTTCTGATGCAGAGCAAACAGTTTGGCGCGCAGCGCCGGGCCAGTGAAAGTCTGGTATCCCAGATTGCACTCGGCAACCTTGCCCGTAATGCGGGATATGCCGATGTTACTCGGCTGATGTGGGATATGGAGGCCCGCAAGCTGGATGAGATGAAATCCTATTTTGAACCTCATGAACTGGATGATGTTACCACGGCCCAACTGGTGATTGATGAAGAAGGTCAGCCGGAACTGCTCATCGTAAGCAAAGGGAAAACGCTCAAGTCTGTACCGGCCCGGTTTAAGAAAGACGGTTACATCGCCGAATTGAAGGAATTAAAAACGGATCTGGTTGATCAGTATCGCCGGGCAAGACTAGAATTGGAGCGTTCCATGACGGCGGGTACCTCCTTTACCCGAGAGGAGATTTCAAGCCTGTTGGAGAATCCGGTCCTTCGACCGCTTGTTCGCACTCTTGTATTCCAGGCAGGTGACAAGCTGGGTCGATTCGATGTAACGTCTGGTGGGCTGGTTGCTCCAGCCCTGGAAGGCTCGGAAAACTTGAGTCAGATTCAAGATTTGACGGAACAGGATCGTCTGTTGATTGCTCATCCTTTACATCTGTTCCAGAGTGGACGCTGGAGCGAATTCCAACGGGATCTGTTCAACCGTCAGGAACGGCAGCCATTCAAGCAGGTATTCCGTGAACTCTATCTTCCGAACGAGGATGAGCTGGCTAATGGTACCGTATCCCGCCGGTATGCAGGTTATCAGATTCAGCCGAAAAAAGCAGTTGCTCTGCTGAAAGGGCGTCAATGGACCGTCAGCTATGAAGAAGGGCTGCAAAAGGTAAGCTATGAGCATAACCTGATTGCCAATCTCTATGCCATGGCAGACTGGTTCTCGCCCGCAGATACAGAAGCACCTACGCTGGAGACGGTGCAGTTCTATGATCGCAAGACGTATAAACCTGTGGCGTTGAAGGATGTACCGACGGTCTTTTTCTCGGAAGTCATCCGTGATATCGATTTGGTCGTTAGTGTTGCGCATGTTGGCGGAGTCGATCCGGAAGCCAGCTTGACCACGATTGAGATGCGTCATGTGATTGTGAATGAGTCGCTTCGTCTGTTGAAGGTCGATAACGTACGTTTGGATGGAAATTATGCGCGAATTGATGGTGAATTGGGCGAGTATGCCGTTCATCTGGGCAGCGGCAATGTGTTCAAACAGGCGACGGGCGCGCTTCATATCGTACCTGTGCATAGTCAGCACCGAGGCAGGATCTTCCTTCCTTTCCTGGATGAAGATCCGAGAACAGCTGAGATTTTATCCAAAGTGATGTTGTTGGCTGAAGACAAGAAGATCAAGGACCCGCAAATCCTTGCCCAATTGCAGCATTGATTAACCATGTTGCAATGATGCTGTAGCCAAGATTGACGAAGCCGAGTGAACCTATCGAATATCAGGCAGCTAGAGCACCAGTCCAAGGTGGCTTTGGCTGTCTTTTATTTTCTGTTTTTGGGTAAGGAATCCTTAAAAAGCAGTGGAAAGTTGGCTCGAGAATCGCAATGGTGGGTACAGATTGAGTGTTAGGTATGATAAAATATGCGTAGTATTATATAAAAATTGAGTATTAACCAAGTCCGATCCCAGGATCGGATTTTTACATAATTGTTTTCTAAAAAAGGAGAATAACGAACATGTTAATCGTTTCATATCGTGAACAGGATCATGAGAAGTTGGTCGAGATTTGGGAGAGAGCCGTTCGGGCAACCCATACGTTTTTGGAAGAGCATCACATCCAGTTCTATAAAACAGTCGTAAGCGACGTGTTGCAGCAAAGGCAAGTCGAGGTATGGGAAGCGCTGAATGCTGACAATGAACCCGTTGGTTTTATCGGTTTGGATGATAACTTCATTGAGATGTTGTTTGTAGATGTCAGTCAGCATGGACAGGGTCTGGGACGTCTTCTGATTAACCACACCCTTAACATCAAAGGCCTTCACCTCAAAGTGGATGTCAATGAACAGAATACTGGGGCAGCCCGTTTCTATGAGAAGATGGGATTTGTACAAATAGGTCGTTCCGAATTGGATGGCTCCGGTAATCCCTTCCCGCTGCTTCATCTGGAGATCAACGCGGAACAGGCAGCAAAATAATCATCGGTGGACCACGAAACTGGAGGAATTTGACGAAAAGGAGTGTGCAGGATGACACAGATCAAGGTAACACCGGAACAGTTGGATACAGTCAGTGGGCAATTCGCCCAGGCACATCAGCAATTGTCGGGATTCATGTCCACTTTGGATAGCCAGATCCGTGTCATGCGCAGCAATTGGGACGGAATGGAGCGGGAACGTTTTTATAATGATTATGCAACGGCCCAAGGTACCATGAAGTCCATCCTTGAGCTGGTCTTGTCAATCCAATCCGAACTCAAGAAAATTGCTGAGCGTTTCCGCACTACGGATGAAGATATTGTGGACAAGGCTCTTATGGTCGCATTAACCGCAGTGCAAAGTCTGACAGCCTTGAGCAAAAGTCACGGCAAAAGCTCCGATAAAACGTCTGGTCCTCCGGAGAATATGGAAGATTGGAAGAAGAAGGACGCCGAAAATTACAAGAATTATGAGGAAATGTTGAAGAAGGCCGAGGAAATGGGTGACGATAAACTGGCACAGCAGCTTCAGGCCAGCATGAACATTATTCGGCTTCAATATGAGGATGAAATCTATCAAACCGATCCGAACACAGGCAAGACGGTGAAAATTACCGAGGATTCCATTGTAGGCACGTATCAGGTGAAAAGTGACAAGGGTGAAACGACCAGCATCAGTCTGGATAAACAGGGTAATGTGGTGGATTACAACAAGGATACGAAAAAATACGAGTATTGGGAACAAACCCATACGACCAGTCAAGGGGAGCATCTCTTTGGTAAAGGAGCACAAACGGCTACAGCCTATGGAATCGGTCTGCTGTTGACCAGCAAGAGTGGATCTGCCTTTACAGAGCATGCAACAGGCCTTGGTTCCTCCTTTGTTGCGGATAAATTTCTGTTCTCCGTGCCAGACGAAGGCGAGACGCGTACGATGATTTACCGAACCAACAAGGATACGGGCAAAATCGAGAATATGATCGTGGTCACGCGTGGCGACAACGATATTGAATATATTCCGTGGCGTGAGTATAACTGAGCCACGGATGGGTCGACAAGCGGGCAACATGGAGTTACCTGATTGCGCCTGCTTGTCGACCCTTACAATGGAGCCATGTGATTTTTTTGTGTAACACATGGCGAATAGCAAGGAGGGCAGGAGACTTAGCCGTGAACCTGTCCATAAACAAACACCCCGACACTTTCTCTCGAGATGGGAAAGTGGCCGGGGTGTTTCAGATTTGGCTTACCGTCCAGCCACGGTCAAGTGACCGGGCCAGTAAGGGGGATTTTTTTTGCCCAAAGATTAATGTGTCTCTTCGTCCAGAAACGGTTTGTTCACCGCGTAATACATGAAGCCCATAAGCAGCACACCGCCGACTAGGTTACCAAGCGTTACCGGAATCAGGTTGTGGATTACCCCGCCGAATGAGATAGTCCCCGGATGGTTCAATACCAGCGCAATCGCAAACGTACACATATTGGCGACGCTGTGCTCATATCCCGAGATGAAGAAACAGAAGACAAAGAGCATCATGGCAAACATTTTGGCGCCATTCTCCTTCATGAACATGGGCACGAAGAACGCCAGGCATACGAGCCAGTTACACAGAATTCCCCGGAAAAAGAGCTGCATGGCCGGAGCTTCCATCTTGTGCTCCACCACACTTAACAGGAAACCATTGACCTGAGATGAATCGAACAGTCCCGTCAGGTAGATTAACAGGGCAAAGACGGCCGCACCCATCAAATTCCCGCTGTAACTTGCGATCCACAGCTTGACCACTTCGAACCATTTCAGTTTCTTGCGTAAGGCGGCATAGGTATAGTAGAACGTATTCCCGGTGAACAGATCACCGCCACCATAGGCGATCAGAATAATTGCCGCGCCGAACGTGAGGGCAGCCATAGGGTATGTAAATGGGGAATCCTCCATATAAAAGAAGTTACCCGTCTTGAACGCCACGATGACGCCGAACCCGATAAACATGCTGGCGAGCATGGAGCGTGCAAGGTACCTGATCAAGCTTTGTTTGTAAATCTTGTGTTTCTTCAGCGCCAGCTTCTCTACGTTGCGTAAACCTTCCGTTTCCATAATTCGCCTCCATTTTCCCTGATGTTTTGTTTACATTATAACGAAAATATGGAAGATGAGGAGAGACCGTCTGGATTTACGAAAATTATTTTAAAGGATAAGGATACATACATGATGTAAGAATCTCTGACTTCTGCTCTTCTGTACGTTCACGTGGAGCAAGTTCTTCTGCGTAGGAACGCTCTAGCTTGTTGCGCATAAATGTCTCAGCATATGCATTGGGACGGGAGTGAAAGTCTTTGGCGAACTCTTTGAATGCACTGACTTCACGTACCTTTTCCAGCACGCTGTTCAACAAGGGGCTGCCCGCATATAGCAGGGAATCGGTCTCTTCACATTCAAACTTGAGATAGAGAAGGGCCTTCTGTAATGCATTGATCTCGCCTTGGGTAAGGTGAACCGGTTGCGTAGCATTTTCTCCCGATTCTTCACTGGACTGGTCAGGATTTTTGTTAGGCTCATCTGTATTACGGGATGGCTCTTCCTGCTTATTCATTGGTTGTCACTTCCTTGCTTTGAATGTAACACCCTCTTCGCAGAAGCGCCAAAATCAGGATCGGATTGAAGAGATTCCAACACAGACGTGGCTCCAGAGACATGTTGATGTGCAACTAGAATGGCAAACGCCGCTCCTTTGACCAAAATGTACGCATCCCCCTCCAAAACCTCCTGCGCCAACTTGATCTCGGTCTCGGTAACAGGCAATAAGGCGAGCGTTTGCAAGGCGTAGTTCTGTACATCCTCATCTTCATCCGAATTACGAACAAGCTGTCCCGCAGCATAAAGAATGTCACCCAGGAGAGCAGAGGAGCCTGCCATACCAAGAGCACGCCAGGCTTCGATCCGTACCAGATCTTCTTCATGAGAATCCATGCCAATATCGAGAACTTGCTGAGTAAGGTGGTTATCCGTCAGCTCGATCAAGTCACGAAGGGCCTGTAGTTTTTGTTCTCCACTGACTGCTGCAAAATCGGGCTGGGGCGGAAGAATGATCGGACGGGCAGTCAGGGCCTCCTCCACAATCTGTTCGGGTGTCAGGTCCCGATCATCCCAGAAAATCAGATTGCTGATCTCTGCATAAGGCAACTTTTGCTCTAATTCGGCTAGCATGTCATCCAGTTCATCTTCGGTTCCTTCGGCATTCATCAGCTTGCGAACTAATTCTACCAAGTGCAAATGATTAGACATATCGATACCTCCTGAATGATTAATAGAGTGAACAATTTAGTCTTTCATGGGTTGATCCAATGGATCATACGTAACGATAACAGGCAGTAATTTGGGCTCAAGCATTAGGTTAATGGGTTTTCCGTCATGATCAGCATAAGAAATGAAATAGCTCCCAAAATGAGATTCATAGATGAAATCCCTGTATTGAAAGGATCGTTCGGGGTACTTTATGTTTACATATAGCGTAGTTACCCCACGGGCAAAGGTTGCTTTCAACATCGGAATTTGAGCCAAAAGTATAATTGCGACCAGAACAATGGCTGTACGTTTAGCGAGACGGGTCAGATGGATTCCCCCATAATCGTATAATGATTTTTACTAAGTAATGAAGGTCCATCTATAACCAGATGTCACTCCACGAGTATAGCAAGATTGCCAAACTGTGCTCCCTTTTCCATACGTTCGAATGCTTTCGCTGTGTCCTGTAGCGGATATATGCTATCGATAACAGGATGTATATCATGCTGCTCCACCCATTGCAGCATCTGGACAAACTCCTCACGGCTGCCCATGGAGGTGCCAAGCAGGCTAACTTGAGGGAAGAAGATCGAGCGAATTGGAACAGTCAGATCATCTCCCGAGCTGGCACCGTACATCACGATACGTCCACCTGGTCTGATTATATCAAAATATTTCGGGAACATGGCTTGTCCGATGCTATCCAAGATGATGTCAACAGAAGCGAGATCGTTCTGCGAACCCCAGTCTGCATGACTATCCAGAGCCTGGAAAGCGCCCAGACGCATAGCCTCTTTTCTTTTGGTTTCACTTCTGGACGTTACGGTTACTCTCGCCCCAACGGCTGCGGCCATCAGCAGGGCATATGTCGCTACACCGCCCCCAATGCCGGGAATGAGGATATGTTCACCCTGCTTAAGTTCGCCACGAGTAAATAAGGCGCGATATGCTGTCAGAGCCGATAGGGACAACACCCCTGCTTCCGCCCATGATAGATGAGAAGGTTTTGGTAAGGCATTTCTGGCGGGCAGCGTAACATATTGTGCGAGAGTTCCATCCGTAGGGCCCCCTACAATATCGGGCACAGTGGGTACGTCAACTGCGTGGTCCCAACCGAGAGTAGGGTGGATAATGACCTCATCACCTACAGATAAGCCTTCTACACCTTCGCCAATCGCTACGATTACACCTGCTCCATCGGAACCAAGAATGAGTGGTGTGTCCTGGAATGTACGTCCTGCCATGATGAACAGATCACGATGATTAATTCCAGCAGATTTCAGTTGGATCTGTACTTCACCGGCTTCTGGTGCCCGAGATGTTGAATCTGTATATTGAAGACCTTCAAGGCCGCTCTGGCCGGAATGTATCATAGCTTTCATTTTCAAAAATCCTCCTTGTGTATAAAAAACTTCACTACTGAGCCTCATTGTACAGATGGGGCAGATTCACGTAAAATGAACAAAAATGAATGTCAGTATCAATTCAGATCATAGATAACAAGCAGGTGATCAGGGCATGGATGCAGGAGATTTAAAAATATTTCAGGCGGTTGCCCGCGAAGGCAGTATCAGCAAAGCCGCATTAGCGCTGAATTATGTGCAATCCAATGTAACAACGCGCATTAAACAGCTGGAGAATCAGCTGCAGGTACCACTGTTTCATCGTTCCAACCGGGGCATGTCGCTCACACCGGCGGGTGAGAATTTGCTGGGATATGCGGATAAAATATTACATTTGTTATATGAAGCGGAGCAGGCAGCTCAGATGGGGAATCCACCCGCAGGGATGCTCCGTCTTGGCGCAATTGAGACGGCGGCTTCCAGTTATTTGACACCGATGCTTGCTGAGTACCGCTTATGTTACCCTGAAGTTCAGCATTCGCTAATTACAGGAGGTACACATGAACTCAATCAGAAGGTCATTCAACATGAGCTGCACGGTGCTTTAATATATGGCCCGATTGACCATCCTGAGCTGAACTATATAAAAGTGTACGACGAAGAATTAGTACTGATTGCCGAACCCGGAATCCTTGAGATGCATGATGTATTGCGTAGACCCATGTTATTTTTTGAAGTAGGGTGTACTCATCGCGCTCATGCAGAAGCCTTTTTGAAAGATCAAGGCGTCGACTCCCTCAATGTTACGGAATACGGAACACTGGACACTATCTTGAATGGCGTATCTGCCGGATTGGGTGTGTCATTGCTCCCACGCTCCTCTGTTAAGAAAGCAGAACAGAGAGGCGAGATTACAATACTGTCTTTACCAGATCCGTATCGCAGGTTGGAAGTAGGATTTGTGCATTCCCGGAGTAAGCATCTCTCCGGAGCGCTTGGTGCACTGATTCTGATGATGACGAAACAAGGACCAGAACAATAAAAGGAGTGAATAACCTTGAAGGAAACAGAGTTAACGTTAGCGGAAGCATTTGATCAGGCAGAGTTTATTATAGGCGGCCATGGCAGCCGTAAAGTCAAAGTGCTTCAGGAAGTTCTAGCGCAGGTGGATGGGGAACAATTTAGTGACCATTATGGCAACGGCCAAATTATTGATCAATTTCAGCAGCAGATGGCTGATGTCCTGGGCAAGGAATCGGCTGTATTTTTCCCCAGTGGTACGATGGCACAGCAAATCGCGCTGCGTATCTGGTGTGACCGCAAAGGCATCAAGCGGGTAGCCTACCACCCATTATCTCATCTGGAAATCCATGAGGAAGATGGACTGAAGGAACTGCATCAGATTGAAACCATTTTGCTGGCGGACGAGGACCGTTTGATTCGATTGGAAGATGTAGAGGGGATCAATGAGGAGATTTCCTGTCTGCTGCTAGAACTGCCACAGCGCGAGATTGGTGGACAATTGCCGGCCTATGAAGAACTGGAAGCAATCTCGGCCTATTGCCGTGAACGCGGGATCAAGCTTCATCTGGACGGGGCACGCCTGTTCGAAATTACGCCTTATTATCAGAAGACACCAGCCGAGATTTGCAGTCTGTTTGATAGTGTCTACGTATCTTTCTACAAAGGCATTGGAGGCATCGCTGGGGCTATATTGGCAGGGGATACGGATGTTATGCAAGAATCGAAAATATGGAAGCGTCGGCACGGCGGCGATCTGATCGGCCTATATCCCTACATTCTCAGTTCTCAATATTATTTCAATGAACGAATTGGCAAAATGGAGCTTTATTACGAGCAGGCCAAGGAACTGGCTTCCTTGTTGAATGCGTGCCACGGTATAACTACATTGCCAGAAGTGCCCGTCTCCAATATGTTTCACGTACATTTTCCATTGGCCCAAGCCGAGGTGGAACGTATTCTGGCATCCATGGCTCAGCAATTTGGCATAGGCATGACATCGTATTTGCAGCAAACCAGTGCCCATAGCTGTGCTTTTGAATTGTCAACGGGGGATCGTTATTCGAATGTTCCCAAGGACAAGCTGCGTTCAGCGCTGCAATGGCTGGATGAAGAACTGCGGAAACATGTGAACTAAAATAAAGCTATGGCTATTATGTATTATTATGCCTTATCCACTTTGCTGGATAGGGCTTTTTTGTTGTCTTTTAACATTTCCATTGCATGAATGAGCATTGTTTCTTAGACCAAAGTCCGATTTGATTATAAACATAGTCATTGAATGAATGCACGAATCTGTAGCAAAAACAGGCATACAGATTCATTCCAATATTTACCTTATCATGTAAAATAACTTATGTAATATATTCCAAATAAGGGATTGTGATCAAAGCGATAACGTTTTAATAATTTCAGGAAGAGAAAGGATGAGCATGATGTTTTCACGTCAAAAGTTTACGTTAGCTGTAATGTCACTTGCTTTATCTGTAACAATACTGGGAGGCAGTGCAGGATGGTCTGGAGAGGTGTCCGCAGCTGAAGCAACCGATTCGAGTATATCGATCAATGCCATCTTATCAGACATGCCTTCGGAATTGAGATCATCCATTGAGTGGGTGTATACCAATCGTATGATTAAGGAAGGGTCCGTTAACCGGAAGAACCTGATCTATGACCAGATCTTTGCAGGCAAAGGCACCATCAATTATGTGGTTCGCTGGCAATCGACCAAGAACCTGACGCTGCAACAGCGCAAGGATATTGAGAAGATGCTTGGACGGCAAATGAACAACTGGACCAAGCATCTGAAAGGATACGATGGTTGGCCTTATGGCGATATTGCAGTCAAAGTTGTTGGGTGGGCTGTAGCCAATCCGGCACAAATTTTGGACAAACAGTCTAATGAAATTGTGTATACGACCACAACCGTGGATGAGCTAAGTAAATCAGATCCGCGCATTCCGGCAGCTTTACCTTATGCCCCAAGCGCACTGTCACGCTTTGAACACTTCACCAATCCGAACTATGTTTATCCTGGGGGACTGGACAAGCGGTTCGACATGTATCTGTGGGGTACATCCAACTTTGGCGGCGGTGCTGGTGGAGACTGGGGGCAACGGGTATCTGACGACTACATTTTGAGTACGGTGAACAATAATGAAATACAAATTACGGAGCATGAAATTGGACATGGTTTCGGAATGCCAGACTTCTACGAAACACAGGATCGTCCACCGGGTGGTTTCCCGCTGCCTACGATTATGTGGGCAGGCAACTCATCTACAATTACAAATTGGGATGTATGGTTGCTTCGTTATACATGGAGCCAACTGAAGAAGGATACCGCCCGTTTCCCGATTACACCATCCACCAATCAACCTGGTAATGTAGCTTTGAGCGCCATAGTGACAACCTCCTATGTTTCTCCTTGGGAAACGATTAATGCACTGAATGATGGTTTGGACCCGGCGCATTCCAATGACCGTGCTCAGGCTGTGTATGGGAACTGGCCTGAAACAGGAACGCAATGGGTGCAATATGAATGGGATCGTCCGTATACGGTGTCACAGAGTGATATTTACTGGTTTAAGGATAATGGGGGGATTGATGTGCCTCGCTCGTACAAGGTTCAATATTGGGATGGGAATGCATGGCGTGATGTGAGTAACGCCAAAGGTCTGGGCACACAGGCGAACACTTATAATACCACGACGTTTGATCCGGTAAGCACGACAAAGATCCGTCTCCAGATGGTGGCAAATAATCCGGCCTCCACAGGCATTCTGGAATGGAAAGTTACAGGTGTCGCGTTATAAGATAGGGTTCAATCAATGTGAATTGGCTGATCAGTGGCGAGAGTCCTGATTCAGCCTTTTTTGCAGGAAAAGGAAGATAGGTGACGAAAGGTACTTTAATGCAGCATAAATGCAGCTTCTGTATCACACGGCGTTAATAGTGAACATATTCGTGGACCACAATTTCATGAAGTTTCATGTTCAGGAACAGATGAAGTAACAGGCTAGTCGGAAGGGACCTGGACTCCATTGTAGCAATGGCAGATTAATAGGTGAAATATCTTTTAACCTCATCTTTGATACGAAAAAGATATCAATGAGCCTTCCAGTGCAACTAAAACTTGCAGTTGTATTTAGGCTTGCTCATTGCTCCTGCATGTATTTGCGATAGAGGGCAGGTGTAATTTCCTCGAATTTTTTGAATATTTTAATAAAATAACCCGACTCATTGAACCCCAGTTCATCACTGATCTGTGATACCGGCATATCCGTGACTTCCAGCAATTGCTTGGCCCATTTGATTTTGAGCCGTGCAATATAAGTCGTGAAGTTCTCGCCCGTTTCTTTGGCAAACAGCCTGCTGAAATAACTTGGACTCAGATGGCACAGTTCGGCCATTTGTTTGAGCGAGACCTGCTCACTCTTGTGACTGTGAATATATTCAAAAGCAGGCTGGAGCACCGGGCTGGAGCTCTCTGTATCACTTGGACTGTTTTTGAGATAGGCATCTGCAATCGCATTGGTCATTTCTTTTTTGATGGACTCAATATTACGGATGGAGTATCCAGGCAGAATGGTGGACAGATTCAGAGACTCCTGATGACCCGAAGCTTTCTCGAACATCTCCACAAGCAGATTTTTATTGAGCGCTTCCTCTACAATATAGTTACAGAGTAAGGAAAGCATATTGGAAATTTTCACAACCTCTTCATAGGTCATGACAGGCAGCTGGTCATAATCGTCCTGTAATTCCTTCAGTTTTGCAGCATGCAGAGGCACGTTCTTGGACGTGACGATCTGTTCCAAATCTGTCCCTTTCTCCGGATCAGCGAGTTTCACCTGTCCTGCCATTACCGCACCGATATATTTTCCATCAATGGTGATTGGAATCGCGATATCCACGATATTGAAATGACACAGGTAGACATAAGGCTCATTTAATCGAACGGCTTCCAGCCCACCACGGGAATCACATTTCTGGCAGTAGGGAAGCAGTTCGGGATCTTTACGAACATTTTGGCAAAAGTCCTGGCAGCTGCTATGGCTGGTTACGGGAATGCCTTTATAGTCGACGGTTAGAATGGCCAGCTTGGTTACGGTGGCAAGAGAATCCTGTAGACGCTTCCATTTGTTCAGGTCGAGGATTTTATTAATATGCAAATACTCTTTAATCATGGGTGACCCTCCATAGCTAACCTGATGAATGATTTCGTACGTTAAAAGTTAGCAAGTTGTACATATTAAGATGAGTTAATGACGGGTAATGTATAGATGATGTCAAAATTAAACCATCGCATGACAATAAGATACCATGATTTCGTTGAAAAGCAAAAAATTACGATTGCAAATTATAATTATTTGTTATCAAAGTCCACTGTAAACCTCACATGCATGGTATATATTTAGGTTAATTGTGAGCATTTAAAATTTAATGTATAAGTCCATCCAAGAATTACATCAGGTTAACTTATATCATCCATAGGAGGTTTATATCATTATGAGAAAAGCATTTATTAGTCCAACGAAATATGTACAAGGTGAAGACGAATTGTTGAACCTCGGTTACTTTGTGAAATCCTTTGGTGAATCTGCATTGCTGATTGCACATCCGGATGATGTACAGCGTGTAAAGGCGAAGCTTGATGCAACGGCACAGAAGTTCAATATTACATTTGTTGAAAGCGGTTTTAGAGGAGAATGCTCCCGCGAGGAAGTCGCTCGTCTCCAAGAAATTGCGAAAGAAAAAGGATGCACTTGTACGATCGGTCTTGGTGGCGGTAAAGCGATCGATGCAGCCAAATGTGTAGCAGAAGGTGAAGCGCTGATCATCTGTCCTACCATCGCAGCAACGGACGCGCCAACAAGTCACTCGGCTGTGTTATATACGCCTGAAGGTGCTTTTGATGACTATGCGTATTTCAAACAAAGCCCAAGTGTTGTTCTCGTGGACACAACGGTTATCGCAAACGCACCAACACGGTTCCTCGTATCCGGTATGGGTGACGCGTTGTCAACGTACTTCGAAGCAAGAGCTACAGCGAAGTCATACTCTCGTGTGAATGCTAGTTTGCCGATGGGTTCCCGTGAAGGATACACGCCATCCGCAGTAGGTACGAATGCAGCACTTGCCCTTGCCAAGCTGTGTTATGAAATGCTGCTGACGGACGGAGTAAAAGCGAAAGTAGCCAGTGACAGCAACGTCGTGACTCAAGCGCTGGAAAACATCGTTGAGACCAACATTCTGTTGTCTGGACTTGGATTTGAAAGTGGCGGGCTGGCTGCTGCCCATGCGATCCACAACGGTTTGACTGTTCTGGAGGGTACACATCACTTCTTCCACGGAGAAAAAGTATCCTTCGGTACGATTGCACAGCTCGTCCTTGAAAATGCACCAACCGAAGAGCTGCATGAAGTCATGGACTTCTGTCTCGCAGTGGGTCTGCCTGTAAGCTTGGCGGATATCGGTGTAGATACCATTAGTCAGGAAGAGTTGTTGAAGGTGGCCGAGATCGCATGTATTCCGGAAGAATCCATTCACGCCATGCCGTTCCCGATTACGGTTCCTGAAGTGGCTGCTGCCATTGCGGCTGCTGACCGTATGGGACGGGACTACAAAAAAGCTCGCCGGGAGGCGAAATAAATGAAAAAAATCATCAATCAGGCTGAAAATGTTGTCATGGAAATGTGCAACGGGATTGCGCTGGCGCACCCGGAGCTTGAATTTTTGAAAAAATATAAAGTGATTAAACGCAGAGAGATTAATGCCGACAAAGTCAGCCTGATCAGCGGCGGCGGCAGTGGACATGAACCAGCTCATGCAGGTTACGTTGGCAAAGGCATGCTGGATGCTGCAGTTTGTGGAGATGTATTCGCATCTCCTTCCCAGATTCAGGTATACCAGGCGATCAAGGCCACAGCCAGCAGGAAGGGTACGCTGCTAATTATCAAGAATTACAGCGGCGACATGATGAACTTCAAGAATGCAGCGCATCTTGCCGAGGAAGATGGCATTGACGTGCAATATGTTCGGGTTGAGGATGACATTGCTGTACAAGACAGTCTGTATACAGTAGGACGCCGCGGCGTTGCAGGAACCGTTTTGGTGCACAAAATCGCTGGAGCCGCAGCCGAAGAAGGCCGCAGCCTGGCAGAGGTGAAAGCCGTTGCGGATAAAGCAGCTCAGAACGTGCGCAGCATCGGATTTGGATTCACCTCCTGTACGGTGCCTGCCAAAGGAACACCGACGTTCGAAATCGCTGAAGATGAGATGGAATTCGGGGTAGGCATCCATGGTGAGCCAGGCATTCGCCGCGAGAAGCTTGTATCTGCGGATGAGCTTGCAGGACGCATGGTTCAAGCGCTGCTTGCAGACATGAAGCTGGACAACGAGGCATCCGCTGAGATTGCTGTGCTTGTTAATGGCTTCGGTGCTACACCGTTGCAGGAGCTTTACCTGCTCAACAACTCGGTTCAGCGTGAGCTGGCACAGCATTCAGGACTGAATGTAGCCACTACGTTTGTTGGCAATTACATGACGAGCATCGATATGGCAGGCGCATCGGTAACCATCCTGAAACTGGATGATGAACTGAAAACGTTGCTGTTCAAGGAAAGTGATACACCGGCGTTCAAAGTGTCTGGTCCTCCGGCAGCGCAAGTGGCATATTCCGAAGCGTTGGAAGCTGTCGTGACTGAAGATGCGCCTGTATCCTACGAAGTGGAGACACCGGCATCTTCTGCGGTAATCAACAACAATCAATTCACCTTGGATAATATCGTCTACCTGATCGATAAGATGAGTGAGATCATCATCAAGAATGAAGTGCCATTCTGTGAACTGGATTCCCATGCGGGTGACGGCGACTTTGGCATGAGCGTAGCGAAAGGCTTCAGACAGCTCAAACGTGAATGGAACCATATCTTGAACGAAGAGAAAAAGAATATCGGTTCATTCCTGGGTGCATGCTCTTTGGTCATTATGGAATACTGCGGCGGTGCCTCAGGTCCAATCTGGGGTTCGGCATTCCGGGCAGCAGGCAAAGCCGTTGGTGACAAGCAGCAATTGAACGTTGCAGAGTTCGCTGACATGATGCAGGCGGCAGTAAAAGGAATTCAATCTACAGGGGAGCGCTCCTTCGGACGTGGTGCCGTTGTAGGTGACAAAACATTAATTGATGCACTCGTTCCTTGTGCCGATGCCTGGACGCAAAGTGCGAAGTCTGGAGATGACTTCAAAACGGCTTTTGCCAAAGGATCGGAAGCGGCAGTAGAAGGCGCGAAGAAAACCGAAGACATCGTGGCACGCATGGGCCGCGCGGGTACGGTTGGCGATCGCAGTCTGGGCTACCCGGATGCTGGCGCATATGCGCTGGGGGTTATTTTCACAGAATTGTCTGAGTCAATGAAATAAATATAATGTGACTAGTCAAGAGTTGTTGATGTAAGAATATATGCGAAGAAAAGGAGCTGTCACAAAAGGAGTTCCGCCTCGCTCCAAGCGCTAACGAACTTACCGCACCTTAAAAGGCAGATCATCAACGGTTGCCAGATTTAACGAACCTCAGTCACGCTATTTCGTCATAAAAGGGCGTTGAAGCCTCAAAAATAAGCCAAATCGATGAAATAACTTCTCTGTGATTCGTTAGATCCCAGATCTGGTCATATAGGAGCGAATAGCGTGTGTCAGGTTCATTAAAACAAAATAACGCTTAAAAGGGGATGTCCACCGTCATATTCATGACTTAGGGGACATCCTCTTTGTCATTTTGATCGTTCGCTCACGCTCGTGGAATCGATCTTCAATCGCATCGAAGGTTTGATGCTGCCTCCTGCCTCCCCTTGGTTTGTTATTCTTTTTCATTTTCCTCACTGGTGAAGACCTGACTCCTATTTTGACACGATTCTGTTCTGTTATTTATTGGAATATGCCGTTGTCCCTTTTGTATATAGATTTTCCACTAACTCAAAAAATTCTTCCGGCGATAAATCCTTTTGTCGCTGGAGCCAAAGACGAAATAAAGAGAGTGATGTTGAAATGTGAAACTCGATCAGGTATGGCGTTAAGGGGCTGTTTGGCGGTAGGTTTAATTCCAATCTGCCAAGGGTGATTTCTCTTTTCAAGCGTTCTAAAAAACGAATACTGCCATAGTCGCCCAAAAGGGCATTGAGAACCGAGAGATATTCCTTGTTTTCCAAACAATGAAACGCATCTTGAATAGTATGTGAAGATAGCTCTTTTTTTGCCAATTCTTCTTTTATGTAGTTCCATAAGTCATTTTCAACAAAGTCTAACAATTCGTAAATATCAGTAAAGTATTGATAAAATGTGCTGCGGTTATATCCCGCCTTATTCGTAATCTCTTGAACCGAGATTTTTTCAATCGGCTTTTGACTATATAACTCACAAAAAACATTGATAAACGTTTGTCTTGTTTTTTCCGTGAATTGGGGCTGCTTTTTCATTTTTTTCTCCTATCGGTACCAAGAGTATCATCCGACAAATAATTAAAAATTGATGTTTGATCAAGGGGATTATAACGATTTATGATTAAATCATACAACACGTTGTTGCATAGTCAAGAGAGATTGTTTAAAAAAAGAGGGAGGATGTTATGTCCGTTAAACAACATAGAATTTTAATATATGGTGCAGGTGTTATAGGGAGCATATACGCAATGAGATTCATTGAAGCAGGACTTGACGTTACGATGTTTGCACGTACTGATCGATTTAAAACATTGAAAGAAAAGGGCCTGCAATATAATGAAAAAGGTACGGTTAAATCGATTAAAGTCAATGTCATTGATACCCTTGAAAATGATGATGTATATGATTTTATTTTCGTTACTGTTCGTTATGATCGAGCCGAATCAGCGTTGTTAGCCCTACAAGACAATCAAAGCAAAACTATTGTTACAATGACTAATAATTCAATTGGATTTGCTTCGTGGCTAGAAATAGTTGGAGATAGACTTTTACCCGCTTTTCCCGGTGTTGGCGGACAGATTAAAGAAGGAATATTGTTTGCCCGAATTCCACCAAAGACTCTTGTGGCTACTGTGTTCGGAGATATGAGTGGTTTAGTGACAGAACGTGTAGAGAACCTGGCAAAAATATTTAAAACAGCAAAACTCCCTTGGGCAATTAAAAAGGATATGAGATCGTATCTAATAACACATGCCGTATCAGACATTGCATTGCTTGGCTTTTTGAAAATGGATAATAAGACCATTGATTCCAATACAGCTAACAACAGAAAAACGGCACACGAAATAACACACACTTTAAAAACATATCTGAGGGCCATACAAAAAGCGGGCGTTGCTATTAATCCATCTGCATTTAAAATAGTGCTTTCATGTCCAGATTTCATTTTGGATTCTTTATTTATGATATGGTTGCGGACTAAAATGGTAAAGGATATGATGTTGCCAGACTATGCGAGTAGTGCAAACAACGAAGTTGTGCAGCTGAATAACGATTTATTGAAGTTTTTGAGTCAAAAAGGTATTACACCCTAAGAACAAAAACAGAGATTAGGGTTAGTACGTTGTAACGACATGTTACTGATATTCACATGACCGCCCCTGTAGCATGACTTGCAGAGCGGTCTTTTTGATATAAAAAAGGAATGCTTGCAGGCTGAAACTTGGATTGTTTACGCCAGATAGTGTAATCTGGAGATCAGGTACATAAGGATTTTGCATAGATCAGAAAGTGACGTTGCATTCGTTAAAATGCTAAAGCAGCACTCAATTTTGAACGAGAAGGGATCGGGATGATTCGATGACGCAAAAAATCTATTATGACTCCGCATACACACGCGAGTGGCATACACAAATTACAGGCAGAGTAGACAAGGAAGACGGTATATATGTGACGCTGGCAGAGACGGCTTTTTATCCGCATGGGGGTGGGCAGCCTTGTGATCTGGGACAGATCGGCGGCATGGATATCTTGGATGTAATTAGTGAAGATGGTGAGGTGCTGCACAAGCTGGAACGTGCGCCGGAGCAGAATGACGTGGATTGCCACATCGATTGGCAGCGCAGATTTGATCATATGCAGCAGCATAGCGGGCAGCATTTGCTATCGGCTATTACGCTGAAGCTGGCAGATGCGATGACGTTCAGTTTTCATCTGGGCACAGATTATATCACGATTGATGTGGCCGCAGCCGAATTGGGAGCGAACCAACTGGCTGCCATTGAAATGGAGGTCAATCAGCAGATTTACCGGAATGCCAAAATCAGCAGTTCCTGGGTCACAGCGGAAGAAGCGGCCCGTCTGCCACTGGTGAAGCAGCCTACCGTAACCGAAGATATTCGCATCGTGGAGATCGAGGGTGTGGAATATAACGCTTGTGGTGGAACACATGTGTCGGCCACGGGTGAGATCGGGATTATCAAACTGTTGAGAACGGAGAAAGTGAAGGGTGGCACCCGGATTTATTTTAAATGCGGATACCGTGCATTGAATGAGTTCAACGCCGCGCAAAGCGTGCTGACCGGAATTACAGCTAAATTGAAGACCAGCCGGGAAGAGCTTGCGGAACGGATCGACAAAATGGAAGCAGAACAAAAGCAGCTGCAAGCAGAGTTAAACGCGGTGAAAGCTTCCAATGATGCTTATTATGCGCAGGAGCTCCTATCTGCACGGGAAGGGCTTGTCATTGCCCAAATCTTTGAGGACAAATCGCTCAAGGATATGCAGAGTCTGGCAACCAAGCTGACATCGGAACATGAGGGACTAGTACTCTTTGCCAGCATCTCGGAGGCCAAAGTTGTATTGGCACAGAACGGGCAGCCGCCAGAGTGGGCTTGTGGACCTTTCTTCAAGGGCAATCTCGGAGCCTACCAGGGCAAAGGTGGCGGCAGTGACAAGATGGCTCAGGCGGGCTTTGCCAGCAGCGAAGATGCGATCGCATTTTATGAATTTACGAAGGATCAACTGGGACATCACTAATCAACCGTCCCGCTGTTTAATAGGACCTGGGCTAAGTAGATCGTGACGTGGGATCAAAAGCAGAGGGGGGACCGATAGATGACAGAACGCATTCCGTGCATACGAGAGGGGTGCCCAAATACGATTTTGCCAGCAACGGCTGCCAAAACAGGTGGGTACTGCATGCCTTGCAAGCAGGAGATGGAACGCGAGGCACATCAAAGATATATTGAAGCCCATCGACGCGACGTGAACTTGTATGAGGGAATGACGGACCCTGTGGAGATTCTGAAAATCATGCATACCCGCCAGGTTCATGACCCACTAATCCGTTATGCGGCATATGAGCAATCCAAAGAACAGGTATATCTGTCCTTGTCTACAGAGCAGCAAGGCCTCATGATCGATTATGCGATGCAACAGATTCGTACAGGGGATGAGGATACAGGCAAAGATATTTTGGTATATCTGGTTTGTTACCATGATGCCTCGTTATCTGCACTGATTCCGGAGCTGTTGGAGCGCGAAATCTACTACCCTGTCATTTTGTATAAGAGTGCCTCTGCCAAAGTGCGTGATCAACTCTTGCAGCAGGTGAACACCGATGATGAGAATCGAAATATTCTGCTGCTCATGCTCGCTTATATTGGAGATGAAATTGTGGTACGTCAGTTCCAACAATGGAGGCAGTTTCCACCTCACTGGGCAGATCAGTTACATGTCGCGCCAGAGCACTATACAACCGAGGCCGGTTGGGAGTTGACGAATGAAGGGCAGCGCAGGGATTTATTTACCACCCCATGTTATTCACTCTATAAAGTAAAAGAGGATGATGGGGCTGACAACACATCCAATGGCGATCCAATCTCCATGCTTCTGCCCAATGCCGATAACTGTAAGTGGTGTGGCAGTTCGTTAACGACCTTAATTGATCTGGATGTACAGCATCCAGCATTGCAGGATGTTGCTTGGAACAGCGAGCGACTTCAAGTGCGGACTTGCGTGATATGCAGCTGTTATGGCGTCGTTTATATGGAAATGGATTCAGCAGGTAAACCGTGCTGGAGTGCACTTAATGTGATGCCAATGGGGGCGGATGATCTTGACCCGGATGACTATGTTAAGCTTGCACCGGATGCAGGGCGGCATTTTCGGATAGCGACTGCACCGCGTCAGCCGTTCCATGCCAGTGAGTGGGCAATGGAGCCTTCTGCATCCCAGATCGGGGGCCATCCCGGATGGGTTCAGGACGCGGAGTATCCGATCTGCCCATGCTGTTCCATGAGAATGAAGGCTATCGGACAACTGGACTGGGGCGAGGTTGAGGAATACGGAGAAGGCATATATTACATGTTCATTTGCGAGCCATGCCAGCTGACTGCGGTATCTTATCAACAGTCCTGATGAAGGAAGTAATGATTGGATTATTTCATAAAATTCAATTCAGAAGTTGGAATGACAGTCGAATATTCAAAAGGGGCTATCTGTATGGTTAGAACATTACAGGATAGCCCCTTCGTATGACCAGAGGCAGTCCCACAGGTCATGAGGATTATACTGGACGCCGCATGTACACGTTACTTTTTTTCTAACGAACCTGGTACACGTTATTTCCTCCCATTTGCATCGTTCTGAGATGTAACGAATTACAGAGACGTTATTTCATCGATGCGGTCGATTACAAGGCTCTGCCCCTGTTGTTACAGCGAAATAACGTCACTGAGATGCGTTAAAGTTTGCATGCCTTGAGAATCCGCCGTTTAAGGTGTAACAGATTCGTTAGCGTCCTGGGCAAAAGGAGAAATGAAATTTCGGGCTGTCTCATTAGTGACCTTTTTATTTAACGGCTTAGAGTTCTGCCGATGCCTGTGTCAGAAGGTCAGCGAGCCACTCATAGTCCGGCGTATCTTTTTCCTTGATCTTGATGGTTTTGCGTTCCGCGGGGCCTTCAAATATCCCATCTGGCAGATCAAGTCCGGCTGCATTGAAGATCGTGAAGGATACAGCCGGCTTGGAAGGGGAGATGACCGCCGCATATTTACCGTTTTTCAGGAAATGAGGTTTTTTGTACTGCACACGTTCCTCTACTTCAGGGATGGACTCATGTACCAACTCCCGCAGTTTACTTGCAACCTGGACTTGCCATGGTACCGTGATCTGTTCGATAAATTCAGTGACTTCCGCATTCCTATTCATGCTTGTCCACCCTCCACATTGATTTGATTTTGTGCTTCCCATTCAGGTCTCAGAATTCCCATCATTAAGCGATCATAGCGTTTTCCATCACGATACACGGCTGATCTGGCGCGACCTTCCAGCTGAAAGCCGACCTTCTCATAGGCACGGATGCCCTTTGCATTGTAGGCGATGACATCCAGTCCTACCCGGTCCAGATTCAATTCATGGAACGCATATCTCAACATGAGATTCAGCGCTTCCGTTCCGTACCCCTTGTTGCGATGCTCTGCGAGTCCGATGCCAATGGCAAGCTGTCCGCAGCGGTTATTCCATTCAATGCTGTGAATGACAACGAATCCGATCAATTGTTCATCCTCATGTGTACGAAGCCGGAAGTAAACTTCCTTGTCCTTTGTCTCGCCTTCGTCTTCGAGCTGTTTTTCCGAATAAGGGATGGCAATGTCCGTATCCACATTTCGCAAATATTCAGGGTCTTCATTCCATTGCAGCATGGTTTGCACATCTTCTGCACGGGGAGGAGTCATCTTCAACCGTTTACTATAAAACAGATTTTCAGCTGTTAGTGTCATGGGAGGCTCCTTTGGATCAGATAGCCTCACTATAATGGAAATTTCAGGGCACCACAATAGACATTTTATTCGTGTTTCTGAATCTGTTGTCAGGAAACCTGTCATGGTAGTATTATATAACCAATAGACATATATTCAGTGGTACAACACACAACAAAATGGTCGGCAGGAGTGGTAGATGTGGAGATCAAAGTAGACGATTTGAGCGGTCCTCAAGTCATTGGGTTAATCGCAGAGCATATGAAAGGGATGTTGGCAGATTCGCCGCCAGAGAGTGTTCATGCGCTTAATTTGGATGGACTGAAGAAACCTGAAATTACTTTCTGGTGCGCCTGGGAGGCGGAAGAATTGCTGGGCTGTGGTGCAATGAAAGAATTGAATTTGGAGCATGGGGAACTGAAATCCATGCGTACAGCATCGGCTCACCTGAGAAAAGGCGTGGCGAGACACATCCTGGCCCATATTATCGAGGTTGCCAAGGATCGGGGCTATAAACGGATTAGCCTGGAGACAGGTTCGATGGATTCTTTTATCCCGGCGCGGAAGCTGTATGAGGACTTTGGATTTGTATACTGTGAGCCATTTGCGGATTATATTTTGGACCCGAACAGCGCTTTTATGACGAAGGAATTATAATTGCATGATAAGCAGAAAAGAATAGCAGGAACACAGGAAAGGAAACCAGCATTCTGTTGCATACAGACCGCTGGTTTTTTGCGTGTAATGATTGTTTTACGAAGTGGTGAATGGCAACAAATCATACATATTGGAGATGGGAAGAGGAGTAGAATATATTCAAATGAAAGAATGGGATTGTATACAGATTTCCTTTTATCATTGTGGGGTATAAAACATAGGTCTTGTCAGCATTGGTTTGGGATGAATTGGCCGTACGGAACTTCTGGGCTGATCCATGAACAATAGGGTATACTGGAATTTATGTTTTAGAAAACATAACAGAAGAACGTTTTTTACATCAGGAGGATTTGAATTGGCTCAGACAGAAGGAACATTGCAGAAGAAACTTAAACCAAGGCATATTAACTTTATGGCTATGGGCGGTGTCATTGGAACCGGAATTTTCAAAGGCAGCGCTGAAACGATTGGACTTGCAGGTCCAGGAGTCATTGTAACGTACATTTTTGCAGGATTATTGCTGCTGGTTGTCATGGCTGCGATGGCGGAGATGGCTACGGTGTACAAGAACAAAAATATGAAAGACTTTGTGCAGGAAGCGTTCGGCAGCAGAGTCTCCTTTATCATGGGATGGATGTATTGTTTCCTCTGGTTATCGGTATGTGTCATTGAGGTGATCGCAGCAGGAAGCTTTTTGCAGTATTGGTTCACAGAAGTGCCGCTGTGGATGCTGAGCTTAGCATGTGCGGTGTTTATTATACTGATCAATCTGCTGAGCGTAGGTGTATTTGGGGAATTTGAGTTTTGGCTGGCAGGCATTAAAATCGCCATGATCATTATTTTTATTATCCTCGGCGCCGGTCTGATCTTCGGGATCATTCCAAGTGACAACACGCCTTATCTGCAAAATTACACACAAGCAGGCGGTTTCTTCCCTAATGGATGGTCATCGATCTTCTCGGCATTATTGGTCGTCATGTTCTCGTATGGAGGATCTGAGCTTATCGGCTTGACCTTAACGGAGACGGAAAATGCGGACAAGGTGATGCCCAAAATCGTGGGGAACTTCATGCTGCGAATTATTTTATTTTTTACCCTGCCGATTCTCATCATCTGCGGGCTCATTCCGTGGAATGAAATCGGACCTGAGAGCAGTCCGTTTGTACAGGTGCTTGCCTCAACGGGACTACCCGGAGCCGCGCATATCATGAACTTTATTTTGGTAACCGCCGTTTTGTCTGCTGCGAATTCGGGCATTTACGGCGCATCCCGGATGATGCATTCCATGGCGGTAGGTGGTGAAGCTCCCAAGGTATTATCACAAACGAATCGTAACGGCAGCCCGGTAAATACATTGTTGGTATGTGCTGTGATTCTGCTTGGAGGCTCCATGCTGGGGCTGTTCGCACAAGATCAGCTCTTCCGCGTTCTGCTGGCGGTTCCGGGATTTGTCGTGATGCTCGTATGGATCTGTATTGCCACCTCACAGCTGAAACTGCGCAAAAGATATCCGATACAACCGACATTTAAGGTCTGGGGATTTCCTTACGTAACTGGGGCTGCTGTGCTGTGTCTCGGTGTCATTGCAGTACTGTTCGTATTTGATGAGGGCAACCGTTTTAGCATCAGCATCTGTCTATCTGTACTCGCGTTACTGATTCTCTGGTCTCTGATTCGATTCAGGAAGACAAAGGGACCTGTTGTATAATCGTGTAAGAGTATAATATTTGTGCAATATCCAAACATCCTGGCGCTTGTGTCAGGATGTTTTTTTTGTCGAAAACGGGAAGCAGACAGCTCATTTGAGTTGGGTGAGGTGCTTAATTTATACAATCTGCGGACGTTTGATATCAAAATTGTTATGATAATGTCGAAGGCTTTTTAATAGTTTGTTTTGAAATACTTCGGTATTTGATAAATCTATTCCGAATTTTTTTTCCGATGATAGGAAGGAATAAGCAGTCATGAGAAGACAATTACTTGTTCTAATTGGTATGGTCGGCATTTTTGCTGGCGTGACCTCAATCTTTATCTATGAATGGCTTCATCCCAATCTGCATTATCCGGAGGCGAGGGAAGGCGTGCTGGATGCCAGACAGTGGGATTTTGCTAAACAGGGGATCATTCCGCTTCGCGGGGAATGGGAATTCTACAAGGATCAGCTGCTGACTCCCAGTGATTTTGCAAATCGGGGAGCGGAGCAGCAACCAAAACCTCACATTCTTCCTGTCCCAGGAGGTTGGAAGGGAGAAGTCTCAGAAAGCGGCTATGGCGCGGGGACGTACCGTCTGCGACTGTTGGTAAACGATCCCGAGGACTATGGTCTTAGAGCCAAAAAGATTAGGATGTCGAGTCGTATCTATATGGAAGACGAGGAGCTTGGCGGTACTGGACAACCCGGATTGTCGGCAGCCGAATTTGTGCCCAGCAATTTTCCGTTCTTTGGAACGATCAAGGTCGAAGACCAGACCATTGATATTCTTGTCCAGGTGTCGAGCTATCGATACCTGCAAGGTGGACTTGTGCAAGCCCCTGAGTTTGGACTTGCGACGGATGTTATGACCCGGCGGGACAATGCCCGAATGGCGGATGTCATCGTTATCACCACGTTGTTCGTTTTTGGCATTTATTTTGCAGGTATGTTCAGGCAATGGCGGCGGGAGCCGTATCTGGTTTTCTTTAGCTTGTTTTGTCTGACGTTGGGGTTGTTTTTCAGCATCGACAACGAGATCGTTATGGCGACTCTGTTTCCCTCGATGTCGTTTCTGCTGCTGCAGAAGCTGCTTTTCATTCTTCCGTATCTGTCGATTATGTTTTTCATTCACTATGTACGCATTTATCTAAATGAGAGAAGCGGATATTTGTTCAGGGGGGTTCGCTGGTTTTCCTATGTGTATCTGGTTTTACTAATTGGGTTCCCCAATGATCACCTTTTGTATCTGTTGGGGCCCGGTGTATTTTTGCAGATAGTGGCTTTCGGGTTTATCTTTGCTTCAATTTTTCGCAATCGCCATCACGGGGTCAGGATTTACTATATTTTGCTTGGTGTCTTCTTTTTGATTATTAGTTGGATTTTCGCCCTGACCCGTTATCAATTGGCGCTGGACAGTCCGTATTACATCATCGTTACGCTACTGCTAGTCGTATTATCGCAATCATTCCTGATGACAGACCGGATTCGTGGGGCTCTCCTGCGCAGTGAACGCCTGGCTGATCAATTGCTTGTCTACGACCGGCAAAAAGATGAGTTTCTGGCCAAAACGTCGCATGAGCTTCGCACCCCTTTACATGGAATCATCAATCTGTCAGAAGCCTTGCTTGCGAATAAAGAGGCACCGCTCGCAGCGGAGCATCGTGAGAACGTCAGGCTGCTTCATCTGATCGGAAGGCGACTTGCCGGACTGGTGAATGACATCCTTGATATGAATCGAATTCGGTACGGTCAACTCTTCGTGCAAATGAAACCTGTAGACCTTTACATATCAACCGATTTTGTTATGGAGACCTTATCGATCTCGCCCGTTAAGAGGGGTGTCAGGCTTGTAAATGAGCTGCCCCCCAATCTACCTCTTATCATGGCTGACGAGAACCGGCTTCGGCAGATTTTGCATAATCTGCTGGAGAACGGATTGAAGTATACGGATCGTGGAACGGTCTCCATTTCAGCAGAGAGAAAGGCAAATATGCTGGCAATATCCATTAGCGACACCGGAAGGGGTATTCCTCCAGAAATCATGGACGACCTGTTTCAGCCGTTCTTTCAATATAATGAGCAGGGTGCGCATTCACGGGACGGTATTGGACTGGGGCTTGGCATATCGAAGCAACTTGTCGAGTTGCAGAGTGGGTATATGCAGATAGAGTCTGAGGTTGGCAAAGGTTCCAAGTTTACATTCATGCTGCCAATTGCACGGAGCGGGGAGAACCAGGTGGCGGCCACTGTTGAATACGCTGGACATACCGGATATAAGAATTATACGGAGTATGAGGCACATATGAAGCCTGAAGAGAACCCAGCGCTGTTCCCTAAGGTTCAGTTAGCTGTGGACGAGCCAGATGAGGCGTTCCATATTCTGATTGTTGACGATGAACCCTCCAATCTGAAGGTCGCTATGGACGTAGCTGCTTCTATGGGGTACACATATACCGCTGTGGGCAGCGGAGAAGAGGCACTAAAGGCGCTAAGGCGCAAGAAGCCGGACCTTGTTCTACTCGATCTGATGATGCCTGGTGTATCGGGATTGGACATCTGTAAGGACATCCGGTCACTTCACGGATTGGCTGAGCTTCCGGTGCTGATGCTGACCGCTTCGGGGCAAACGGGGGATATTCTGGCCGCCTTTGCAGCGGGGGCAAATGATATTTTGCAGAAGCCTTTCGAGCTGGCAGAACTTAGAGCACGAGTACAATCGCTTTTGGCGATGAAAAGCTCCTCTGAGCAGGCGGTACGCCGGGAGATGGACTTTTTGCAGGCCCAGATTCCACCGCATTTTCTGTACAACAGCCTCAATGCCCTAGTTGGGCTTAGCTATAAGGATGTAGACAAGCTGCGGGAAACGATCCACCACTTGACCACTTATCTCCGCTCCAAGTTCACATTTATTTTCCAGGGTGATGCAGTACCGTTAGAGCGGGAACTGGAATTGATACGTGCCTACCTTGCCATTGAGCAGCTTCGCTTTGGTCAACGGCTGAACGTGAGCTACACAATCGATGAAGATGCACGAGTTATGGTGCCCCCACTCACACTCCAGCCTATAGTCGAAAATGCCGTCCGTCACGGGATCGGACAGAAGCCTGAAGGAGGGACCGTGAACATTATTGTTACCCGCAGCATTAACGGTGTGGAGATCGTTGTAGAGGATGACGGGGATGGAATGGACGAACAAACGCTAAGATTACTGGAGCAAGGAAAGACTGGGGGGATCGGCATCGGTAATGTGAACCGCAGGCTGCAAATGAGATACGGGCGGAATCTGGAGATTCATAGTCGCTTGGGCGAAGGGACCCGAATTACAATTTATTTGACGGAGGAGCCTTATGTGGAAAGCCATTCTGATCGATGACGAAGAGATCTCGCTTGACGTAATAGATATTATGCTGGCTGAAGTTGGCGGTGTGGAGGTTGTCGGCAGGTTTCAGCTGGTCGCCGAAGCGCTTGAACAATGTGGCGCGCTACAGCCGGATTTAATCTTTTTGGATATCGAAATGCCTGGAGTAAGCGGGCTGGAGGTTGCGGAGGAGATCACCGTGTGCTGTCCGTTTGCTAAGATCGTTTTTGTAACGGCGCATGATCAGTATGCGATTGATGCGTATGACACCGACGCCATCGGATATTTGCTTAAACCGGTCGCCAAGGACAAGCTGGCCAGGACACTGCACCGTTATTCTATTCTCCAGGCCAAAAATCGGAGTCTAAGTGGTAGTCCCCTAGATCTTGACAGGAAGGTTGCTAACATTGGTTCAAGCGAATTGGACACTGTCGGTGAAGATAAGGTATTGCTCTCACTTAAAGTATTAGGCAGCATGGAGCTGTATGCTGCAAATGGAAGGCTATTAACCTGGAGGACCAAGAAAACGAAGGAGTTATTCGCATTCCTTTGGCATCATCGCGGACAGCCCGTTTACAAATACGCCATATTGGAAAACTTATGGCCGAATGATCTGGCGGAGCGCGGGCAAAAATTGTTGCACACATCCCTGTATTATTTGCGGAGTCTGTTTAAGTCGGTGGGCTATGGCCAAGTAGTAAGGTACGGCGACGAGCGGTACTGGATTGATCCGGTGTTTATCCGAAGTGATCTTGAAGAGTTGCTTGGTCGAATGAAGAGGGGAGTTACCGGAACCGAAGTCACGGACATGCTTCATCTGTATGGCGGCAATTACTTGGAGATGGAGCATTATGAATGGGCGGATACTTACCGAATCGAGTTGCGTTCCGTCCTGATGTCCTACCTGACGAATACTCTGAATGGGGCAACGAATGAGCCGCGGATAGCGATGCTCCGAAAGCTGATCGATCTGGAGCCCAGTCGAGAGAGTTACTATGATCTACTCATTGACTCCTTGAGGCATGTCGGAGATCTGGCCGGAGTCGAAAATGTGCAGGTTTTGAAGAAGCGAATGCTGCTGGAGGAAAATTAGAGTGTGACAAAACCGATCATAATAAAAAAAAATGTGGGGGTCTTAAGGTTTACGCCTTTAGACCCTCTTTTTGTCGTTTTATGGGTGAAATGTTGTAAAAATGTTGAGAAGCAATTTGCTAGACTAATGCTGTTGATTGATAGAATATCGGACAGCAGTCAACGGAGTTGGGATGGAAGCAAAATGAGGGGGAGTGAAAGAAAAAATGATGACATTCAGAAAATGGATCTCGGTAATATTAGCGTTACTAGTAGTAGGAACGATGGTTCCGCAGTATGCAATAGCCGAGTCGTCCGCATGGGAACTTCGCAGTCCTCTGCCAACGTCTCAGACGATGAACACGGTGGCCTATGGAAATAACATGTTCGTGGCAGTGGGCGAGTATGGAACGATTGTTACTTCTACGGACGGTGTAAGCTGGGCGAGTTCCAAGAGCAATACGTTATTCACTTTATATAGCGTTGTATATGGCAATGGAAAATTTGTGGCAGTGGGAAGCAGTGGGACGGTTCTCACCTCAACCGATGGAGTGACCTGGCAAAGTCAAAAGGTTGGGAATACCACCATGTTGAGTGTTACTTTTGGTGCCGGCAAATTTGTGGCAGTAGGAGAAGCGGGAATCATACTGCTGTCGACTGATGGTTCCACCTGGGTTGCCCAAACCAGCAGCGCAACAGGCTATCTCTGGGACGTAACCTATGGTGGAAACTGGTTTGTTGCTGTTGGTTTCTCTGGTACGAGGATTGTCTCGAAAGACGGAGTGTCCTGGAAGGCCTACAACAGCACCAATGGAGATTCATATATCGGCGTGACTTATGGAAACAACCGCTTCGTGGCAGTGGATAACCAGGGAGCTATCGTATATTCGCAATCGATCTCGGATTCATCATGGACCTGGGCAACAGGCAAAAATAAAGGTGGGTCCGCTTCAGAGGGCTTTTCTGATGTCAGCTATGGCAACGGAAAGTTCGTGGCGGTAGGACATGGTGGTAAGGTGTACACTTCTTCCGATTCAGCCAGTAGCTGGCAAGTGCAGACTAGCGGCACGGGCAATAACCTTAACGGTGTTGTCTATGGCAGCAACAAATTTGTTGCAGTGGGCATTTGGGGGGCGCTCTTAAGCTCGGCTGATGGGATAATATGGACGAATCGGCTTCAAGGCTCCAGGCAAGCCATCAGAGAAATCAGTTTCATTAATAACCAATTTGTAGCAGTCGGTCCTTACGGAGAGCTGTTTACCTCTTCAGACGGTACAATCTGGGACAGAAAATTGATCGACTCCTCTGTTGGTTTAACAAATATTGAGTATGGTAATGGCACTTATGTAGGGGTGGGGTTTAACGGGGCACTCCTTACTTCGACGGACGGAACAATCTGGGCCAACCGGTCGTCAACCTGGACAGATGCTGTATATGGCTTGAGTTATGGGGCTGGGAAGTTTGTAGCTACAGGTAATGCCGGTAAGGTTCTTACTTCCGCTGACGGAGTAATCTGGGCCTCTATGACTAGTCCTACATCCAATACGCTAAATGATACCATATACGCACATGATCAGTTTGTAACGGTGGGGGTCGGGGGAACGATCATAACTTCGCCCGACGGGGAGAACTGGACGCTCCAAACGAGCGGTTCACAGGTTAATCTGAAAAAAGTAAGCTATGGAAGCGGAAAGTTTGTGGCAGTTGGTGAATCCGGGACAATCCTGACTTCTGTCAACGGAACGGATTGGGTCGAGCAAGCAAGCGGGATAGCGGACACGCTTAATGGCGTAGGTTACGGCAATGGAACTTTTATAGCTGTAGGAAAAAGTGGGTTACTCTTAACATCAACGAATGGTACGAATTGGACAACTCAAGCGAGCGACAGGCAGGAAGATCTTAACAACGTAGGCTACGGTAACAATACCTTTGTGGTGGTTGGGCAAAATGGCATTATTTTAAAGAAAATAGTGACACCAAACAGCACGATCGATCCGCTGGAGGCAAACTTCGACAAAAATACTACATCAGCGAGTTATGTCGATGTAAATGTTACGTTGACGCCGAACGGAAACACGCTAACCGGTATTGATAATCAGGCATCCTTGTTGACGGCAGGCGAGGACTACACCGTTAGCGGGAATACAGTGACCATCAAAAAGGCGTATCTGGCGACACAAGCAGTAGGGACGACAAGTCTGAATTTCACGTTCAGCGCAGGAGCATCCCAGACGCTGGACATTGCAATTCGTGATACAACACCGCAAGTTGCTACTGTCAGCTACGAATCAGGAGTTCATGGCACGATCAGCGGAACAAGTGAACAGGTGACAATTGGTGCGCATCCGGTGGCAGTTCCGACAGTGACGCCTGCAAGCGGCTACCGATTTGCAGGATGGAGCAGCGACGGTGGAGTGACGAAGTTCAGCAGTCAGCAGGTAGCGGCTACTACGATAACTGCGGATGTGACCTACACGGCGCATTACACGTCGTTTGTCATGGGGGACGCGGATGGCGATGGTGTAGTTACGCCTGCTGATGCGCTGTTGTTAACAATGCATATTAAGGGCAAGATTACGCTGACGCCGGAGCAGTTGCAAGGGCTCGATATGAATGGTGACGGACAATGGGACGAAGCGGATATAAAAGCGATTCTCGCCATTGCCGCAGGAAAGGGCTGATTTTATGCTTTGGAAGAGATTAATATCGATTTTACTGACAGTTAGTATGATCTTGCCTTTTGGTACGTTTGTCAGCGCTGATGCACCAGCGTCTGTGGCTTCTAACTCGATGACGGTGAGTGGTGGTGAAGGCTACCCTGGGGATACCGTTGACGTGGAGGTATACCTGACACCATTTCTTATGATCAATGAATACGATATTTCAATTGGCTTTGACACTTCTTCGTTGGAACTTGTGACTGGAAATGAAGTTACGAACAATCTAGGTGTGAGTTCAAATGGAGATAGCTTCAATTCGGATTTTTCCAATAATGGGACTATCAATGTACAAGCTGATCTGGTGAACTACTCGATATTCGATGAAACGAAGGTATTCACTCTTCATTTCAAGATCAAGGATACTGCACAGCCTGGGGAACTGACGCTGAGTGTACCTACGCACAATCTCTATGAAGGAGGGGAACTTTCGTCGACAACGGTTGAAACGGGAAAAATTCAGGTTAATGCTGTAAAGCATACTGTGGCGTTTGATGCACAGGGAGGTAGCGCCGTTGGCAGCCTTACAGATGTGAGCAGTGGAGCGCCGATCAGTGAACCGCCAGCGCCGACGAAGGCTGGTTATACCTTCGCAGGATGGTTCAAGGAAGAAGCAGGCATGAATATCTGGAATTTCGCAACGGATATCGTAACGGCCGATGTGACGCTATACGCAGCATGGACGCCTGTTCAGTTAGCGCAATATACCGTTACGTTTGATTCAAAGGGAGGCAGCGTTCTTGACAGCACTGCTAATGTGAGTAGCGGCACAGCGATCACTGAGCCGCCAGCCCCGACAAAAGCAGGTTATACCTTCGCGGGCTGGTTCAAGGAAGAGGCAGGCACAAATGCCTGGAATTTCGCAACGGATATCGTAACGTCCGATGTGACACTATACGCAGCATGGACGCGTCATGCAGCAGAGATTCAGATTGGCTCAGTGAGCGGAACGCCGGGAACTACGGTGAAGGTACCTGTCTCCGTAGCCAACTCAACATATGGAATCGGAGCCTATGGATTACAAATTGATTTTGATACAGAAGCGTTGGAAGTAACTAAGATTGAAGGACAAACGGGCAATAACTTTGACTCCAACTTCGATAACGCAGCAGGTTGGCTGACAGCGATGTGGGCAGACAGCGATGCAGGAGACACACCGATTGCATCAGGAGACCAACTGTTCACCATCAGCTTCAATATCAAAAGTGGAGCAACAACAGGGAGCAAGAAATTAACAGTAGAAACGGAAGAATTGAGCCATTTCTCCATAGCTGATTCGTTCGCGATCGGAATGGAAAAAACACTGATGCCTGGTAAGGTTACGGTTAATGATGGACCGGTGCAATACACAGTGACGTATGATTCGCAGGGAGGTAGCACGGTTCCTGGGCTTACCCAGGTGAACAGCGGCACCACGATAAGCGCTCCGACAACGCCAACAAAGGTCGGCTTTACGTTTGCGGGCTGGTATAAGGAAGTGGCGTTAATAAATGCCTGGAACTTCGCAACGGACAAAGTAATATCTGATGTGACGTTATATGCCAAGTGGACGAGCAATACTTCGAACAATTCGAACAATTCAAATAACTCAAATAACTCAAATAACTCAAATAACTCAAATAACTCTGGCGCGCCTTCAGCCAACTCTAGCACGACGACACCTGAGAAATCTGCTGGTCTGCAGGTCATCGTCGATGGTGTCTTGAAAGATCAGATTGCGACAGGCTCTCTCACCAAAGAGAACGGTAAGACTGTACTCACGGTCACTGTCGACCAAGATAGACTGGTTGATCAGCTGAAGAAGGCAGCAATCAAGTCCGCCGTAGTCATTCCCGTCACTACCAATGTGGAAAAGGTATCGGTGGTATTGACTGGCGATGTTGTCAAGAATATGGAGACCAAGCAAGCTGTTTTGGAAGTTCAAACGCCAAACGGGATTTACAAACTTCCTGCAGGGCAAATAGCCATCGACAAGATTTCCTCAACACTTGGGATGCAGGTCAAACTAACCGACATTGTTGTTCATGTAGAGATTGCCAAGAGTGATGAGGCTACGGTCCATATTGCAGAGAAGGCAGCTATTCAAGGAAACTATGCTGTTGTAGCACCACCAGTCACTTTTAATGTAACGGCTTCCTACAATGGCAAAACGGTAAACGTAGAGCAATTCAGCAGTTATGTGGAACGAGAAATTCCACTTCCCGCAGGTCTCGACCCAAGCAGGGTGACAACGGCTACGGTGCTCAATCCAGACGGCAGTGTTCGTCATGTGCCTACGTTCATCACGGCTAGAGAAGGGAAATATTATGCGGTCGTGAACAGCCTTACCAATAGCGACTACTCGCTGATCTGGCATCCAAAAACATTCACGGATGTAGAAGGTCACTGGTCAAAACAGGCTGTAAACGATATGGCCTCACGAATGATCATCAAGGGGATAGATGAGAATCATTACAATCCGGATGCGGTCATTACACGGGCGGAATTCGCAGCAATTATGGTGCGCGCGCTGGGATTGGCCGACAATGGAAGCCAAACCACATTCACAGATGTGAAGTCCAGCGAATGGTATGCAGGAGCTGTTGCGAAGGCTGTGGAGTACGGTTTGATCGAAGGCTACCGGAACCAGACATTTGCGCCTGCTCAGACAATTAGTCGTCAGGAAGCATTGGTGATCATGTCCCGGGCGATGAAACTCACAGCGATTGAAACGGAAGGGGCAGATGTGGAGTCTGTGCTGTCTCCGTTTGCAGATCAGACGGCTATTTCCTCTTGGGCCAAGTTGGCAGTAGCCACAGCTGTGAATAACGGACTTGTGGAGGGGACAGCGGAAGGGTTGATGCCGACAGGCAAGCTTACTCGGGCCGAAACTGCGGCGATTGTTCAGAGACTTTTGATCAAGGCCAAGTTGATCAATAGTGGCGACTCTAACTAAAGTTAATTGAAAAAAAAGTAAGACAGTTCAAAACCAGCCTCTTTTCCCGTTTAGGGTGGAAGGGAGAGCTGGTTTTGTCTGTTTATCAATGAATGGCATTCTGATTAGGAAAGGGACAATCTCGTAGTACTTGAAGATGAAACATGAGACTCGGAGAAGGCTGTTATTTGGAAATCATCTTCCCGTGAGAGACCCAATATTTTCTTGCCTAATTCGACAACATCATATACTATTTTCACATTACATAGTGCTTCAAGCATGTTATTTTTGGGTACGGGATAGTCGAAAAGGCTTACATACAGATGTGAGAGGAAGAGGATTGAATGGTTGGTTTTTTCAAGAAACGTTTGGTTGCTCGCATTATTGCCATTGTTACATTGGTGATGATAATTATATCTGCGGGAAGCATGCTGCTTCAACTGGGGAATATGAAGTTGGCTGCGCAGGAGGCCATATCGAGTTATAATATTCAAATTGCCGAAAGTTATGTGAAACAGCTGGATACAGGGCCGTACGTGGAATTTGCCAAAGACCCCAAGGAAAATGACGTGTTCTTGAAGATTCGTGATGAATTGGATGACTTTCGCGTAAGTATCGGTGCAATGTATGTGTATTTTGTGAAAATAGACGATACAGGCACGCCTCTCATTATGGTGGACGGCATGAAGGATGCGGACAAAGCATCACCGATCAATGAAGTGACGGATATCCCAGGCGATGCAGTCCAGAAGCTTCTTCAAGGGAAAACAGCCAGTTCTCCTATCATTCATAATGAGGAGTATGGCGAATACATTTCCTCTTATGCTCCGATTTTGGACAGCAACGGAGCTTTGACAGGTGTAATTGGAATTGATACGGCTGTGTCGGTCATTGGAAGTATTGAGTCAGATATTATGAAATCCAGCATTCCGTTTTATGCCTTGTTGCTATTGATTACGCTTGCAGGCATCGCCATTGTGTTGTGGTTCATTGTAAGAGGACTGCGACCGCTAAAACCGTTGAAGGCAAGTGTCGAACAAATGGCACAAGGTGAGCTGGCGGAGGCGAACCGGATCCTGACAGCGTATCGGTTGCAGAGTGAGGATGAGATTGGCAGCACATTCAAGGCAATGATCCATATGTCCGGGGACTTAAATAAAATGATCGGCGATATGGTCGCGGGTGTCTCGGTTACGACCGATATCCTCGCGAAATCAACGGCACAATTCAATCGTGATGCAGAAGACATGCTTGAGATGAATAAGAGTGTTGATCAGTCCGTACAGCAGATCAGACAAGGGGCAAACACCCAGAAGCAAGGTGCCAGCGACAGCGCGAATGCAATGGAAGAAATCGCAAGAGCAATCACTAACATTTCAGAGTCATCTACAACCTTGTCCGACGCTGCAACGAGTGCGCTTGCTACGGCACAAGCGGGTAAGCAGAGCATGACGCAAATGAAAAAACAGATGGAGAGCATTTCGGCTGTATCGGCTGAAGTTGCAGCCATGGTCCAAGTGCTTAATAACTTCTCGCAGCAAATCAGTGGTGCGCTTCATACGGTGCAGGATTTTGCGAGTCAGACCAAGCTTCTGGCACTAAACGCTTCAATTGAAGCCGCTCATGCAGGAGAGCATGGAAAGGGATTTGCCGTTGTAGCCGATGAAGTACGGAAGTTGGCGGAGGCCTCAAGCACATCCGTGCAGACGATATCGGATTTGTTACTCGGAATACAACAGGAGGCGCAGCACATTGGAACACAAATGGATCTAACCTCGCAAGAGATTGGCCAAGGAGTGACGAGCACAGCCGAAGCGGAGCTAGCCTTTGTACATATGGTTGAAGCATTTCGTGTGGTGACTCATCGGATTCAGGAGGTTTCCGCTTCAGCGGAGGAGATATCGGCAGGTTCCGAGGAAGCAGCAGCGTCGGTCAATACGATATCGGAAATTTCATCGGGTGTTTCAGATCATTCAGAAGACATTTATCGTTTGACAGGGGAACAGTCGAGTATGTTCCAGAAGATCGCACAAACGTCTACCCTGCTGAGGCAGCAAACGATTGAGATAAGCGAAGCCGTAAGAAAAGTAAAGGTATAAGGGAAACAAGCTGAACCCCTTCCGATATGGAACACTCCGTTGCGAGCGACGGAGTGTTTTTTACATTTTAGTTCAATGCTTGGCTCAACTAGCGGAAATTATAATTGATCCAGCTCAATCGCCTGTCTGAAGCGTTGGGCGAAGCGTTCTGCGGCTGCAGAAACCTCTTTGGATTCGGTTTGTACGAAGCCGATTTGCATTTTGGGTTGATCGATCGAGGCGATATCTACCATCTTGGCAATGCCTTCTTTCCATAGCGGATGTTGGTGGAAGGAGAAGTCATGACCAATGGTGGCAGCGATATTGTTTCTCAGGACGGTGCTGATCGCTTCCGAGTTATTTGTTTTGAATAGGATGGACAGAGGGCCGTAATCATACGTGAATTCCTGAAGGAAATCTTCAATAAACCCATCACGGTACAGAGCAAGTTTATGTTCTTTTAATTGTTCGGGAGTGACCCGGTTAAGCTTGGCGAGTTCGGATTGGTGATGCGTGCATACAACCAGTTTGCCTGAATACATGGGACTGAAATGCAGTCCATCGAATTCCCGCAATTGTTTGGTGTAAATGGCGATGAAGCCCAGATGGGTTTTGTTGTTGCGGATATCCTCAATGATTTCCATGGAACCTTTCTCTTCAATGGCAATATTCAATTGGGGGTGCTCGCGTTTCATATCTGCTGCAGTCTGAACAAGGTAAGGCATCACACTTGGAAAGGTGGCCACATGCAGTTCTCCGGTCAAGGCGGATGTCTCGGCGTTCAAGGACTTTAATTCATCAATTCGCTGCAAAATATCGAGTGCCCTGGCAATGAACTGTTTGCCCTCGTGGGTGGGAAATGTCCCATGCCGTGAGCGTTCGAACAGAATCATGCCCAGCTCATTTTCCAGGCGATGTATCGATTGGCTAATAGCCGACTGAGTAACATGCAGATGCTCCGAGGCGGCAGAGAATGATTGGGTTTTGGCAATTTCAACGACATATTCAAGCTGTTCCAGATTCATGGGTTCATCTCCTTTTTAACATTAGTACAATTAATATTAACATTAGTATCTATAAATATGAATAATGCATGAACAGCGATATAATTAATAGACAGAAGTTAAATTTCAGATATGGATAACATAAACTAAAGGGGATGTATCTCATGAAAGCAGCAGTCTGGTACGCCAAAAAAGATGTCCGGGTCGAAGAACGGGAAATACCGGTAGCTCAATCAGGCCAAGTGAAAATTAAAGTCGAGTACGCAGGAATCTGTGGCAGTGACTTGCATGCATACCATCACGGCGTAGGCATTCAGGAAGGGCAGAATCACCCGCTTTCAGGACAGCAAGCGCCGCTGACACTCGGTCATGAGTTTGCAGGAACCGTTAGTGAATTGGGAAGTGATGTAAGCGGTATCAGTGTGGGGGATCGTGTTGTTGTTGAACCGTTGTATCATTGCGGACAGTGTGAATACTGTATCCAGGGACGTTACAACCAATGTACCCAATTTGGATTTGTAGGATTGAACGGTGATGGTGGCTTTGCTGAATATGTTGTGGTTGAAGCGTATATGGTGCACAAATTGCCGGATAACGTATCCTTTGAAGAGGGCGCACTGGTTGAACCTACAGCGGTAGCTTTCCATGCGGTTCGCCACAGCAAATTAAAAGTGGGTCAGAAGGTTGCTGTGTATGGTGCAGGTCCAATTGGACTGCTGACGATCCTGTCAGCCAAAGCTGCTGGAGCTTCCGCGATCTATGCTGTCGATGTATTTGAAGAACGCCTGAATTTGGCGGCCAAGCTGGGTGCCATTCCGGTGAATAGTGCCAAAGTGAATGCCACTGAGGTGATTTTGCAGCAGTCTGGCGGAATCGATGTAGCATATGAAGCGGCTGGTGTGCAGCCAACGATGGATAGCGCCGTAGCCGTAATCAAAAAAGGCGGAGAAGTGGTTGTTATCGCAGCCATTCCGAATCCGCTTCAGGTGAATTTCTTCGACCTGCTGGTGAAGGAAGCGAACCTTACAGCAACACTGGCTTACCGTCACATCTTCCCTGAAGTCATCTCGTTGATTGCTGAGGGAGCACTGGATGTGAAACAGGTGATCACCAGAAAAATTAAGCTGAACGACATCGTTCAGGAAGGGTTTGAACTGCTGATGACCGACAAGAGCCATGCGAAAATTCTGGTGGAAATTGGCGGTTAATCGTGTGGAAAATGCAGTGAGTAACATGCGCTGCTCCATTCCGATGCTTTAGCTTGGAATAGAACTAAAAGGGATGCCCTCTGTCATGAACATGACGGATGGGTATCCCTTTTTTTGTGCTATTCGTGCTCATCACTATGTACAAGCGTTATGAATCATAACGATAGCAGATTGCTTTGCCTCCACCACTCTCGGAACTGAATTCCGGGTCTTCCACAAAACCGAAACGTTCGTATAGTCGGATCGCGTTAACCATCTGGCCGCCCGTATATAAATACACCGTATTTTTGCCCATCTCTTTGGCAGATTCAACACATTGTTGAAGCAGTTTTCTGGCAATACCGTGACCTCTCCACTTGGGATCAACCCCCAACAGCCGAATAAACGGATAATCAATAGGCAGCTCGAAGGTTGGATAGGCCTTATGCGCAGTTTCAAACAATTGGACTGTTCCAACAATCTGATTATCTATTTTGGCAATCCATAATTGCTTGATGTGAGGATTAGTCGGCGATTCTCGAATATCCTTCAAATAATGTTCCCATCGTTCCTGTGGTTGGAACGTGTCCCGGTACTCGGAGTAACTTTTAATGAGAATATCTACAATTTCTTCATAGTCTGCTTCTGTAGCGGGATGGATCGTTACTGCCGTTGTCATCTCAAGTTCTCCTTCTGATCTTGGTTTAATAAGGGATATAGTTGAACTGAATTGTATCACACCTGATGGTACGAAATTCATTCAAATTTTCTATATATGACTCATGAAATTCTATGAGTTGGTTCACCCGTATAAGCACATTCAATATGTTTGCCTGGGACAAAGTTCATTATAAGCGGTTAAGCTGTGTGGAATACAGATTATTGCGATATTCGGTTGGTGTATTGCCTTCGTATTGCTTGAACATGCGCAGGAAAAGTTTGTAATCCGAAAACCCGCATTGTCCCGCAATTTCTTTTACACTGGCGTTTGTATTAAGCAGCATCTGTTTGGCCCGGCGAATCCGTTCTGTGAGAATATAGGTTTTGAGGCCAATGCCTTTCTCGCGTTTTACCATTTTGGAGATATAGTCCTTGTTGAAATTAAAAGTCTCAGCAATCTTACCTACCGTAATGTCGGTATGCAGATGAATATCCACCCACTTGCAGATATGGTCAACAATCGCATTGTGCGGTCGATAACCCGCCTGTGTGTTGCGTTCCAGTTCTTTGAGCAGCAGCAGCAATGCCGCATCTGCTTCTTCCGATGAAAATGATGAACTATGCAGCAGCTGCTTGAACAGCTGATTAGCCGTAGACGGAACCTGAATGGTTGCATGAGTGGGATACTGGTCGAACTCTTCCTGATTCGAATCATAATGTACCCAATAAAAGCTGACGGGAGCATCGCTGACCTGATAGCCGTAATGGGTGCGTCCAGCCCGCAGGAACAGCAGATCATTTGCACGAACAACGAACTGTTCTTCCTCCTCCGCAATGTACATCTCGCCTTCCAGCATCAAAATGACCTCGTGAACAGGCATGCTGCGCTTCATGTGGCTCCAATTGCCTTCGGTTATGAACTTGCCGCACAGGTAATGTTCCAATGGTTTTTGCATAGGACGGATTTCTCCACCTTTTCTTGGATTATGAGTCTGATGTAGTTGTATTTTATTTGATAATATGAGGATATTCAAGGCCTGTTATGACTAAAAATCGGAAGGAAGGCATGAATCACAACACGGATTTTACCCTTTGTACATCCATATAAGTAATTCTAAATATTCACTACCTACCGAGGAGGACGAGCATGATGATTGAAACGAAAAAAGGGTTTTTGGGACCTGAGCATGTCAATCTGTTAAACGGCGTTTTTCAAACGTCACAAGAGGTAGGAGAAAAGTATTTGTTATCACTGGACATTGACCGTTTCTTAGCACCGTGTTTTGAGGCTCATGGGTTAGCTGCGAAAAAGGAACGATACGCAGGGTGGGAGGCACGCTCGATTAGCGGGCATTCCCTGGGACACTATCTGTCTGCACTGGCTGTGACCTATCAGGCGACAGGTAATGAAACGTTAAAGCAAACATTGGATTATGCCGTCAGCGAGCTTGCATCCATTCAACAGACAACAGGCAGCGGGTATATCGGCGGCTTGTCCAAAGAAGCTTTCCAAATGGCTTTTCGAGCAGAAAATATTGGTGGCTTCAACATCGGCGAGTACTGGGTGCCTTGGTACAGCGTACACAAAATCTACCGCGGTCTGATTGATGCTTATAAATTAACGGGGAATCAGCAGGCACTTGAGGTGGTAACACGTTTTGCAGACTGGGCGGTAGAAGGCTTGTTGCCAATGACAGAAGAACAGGTACAGACGATGCTTCAAAGTGAGCACGGGGGCATGAATGAAGTATTTGCGCATTTGTATGGGATTACGGGCAAAGCCTTATATCTTGAGATAGCTAACAAGTTCACCCATCAATTGATCCTTAGACCGCTCGAACACAAGCAGGACGATCTTCAGGGCAAACATGCCAATACGCAGATTCCGAAAGTCATCGGTGCAGCCGAAATTTACAATCAGGACCATACCCATGAGAGTTATCGGACAGCGGCGGAGTTTTTCTGGGACACCACGGTTCATCATCGTTCTTACGTGTTTGGTGCGACGAGTATTTCCGAGCATTATGAAGCCAAAGGTATGGAGAGTCTGGGCATCAAAACCGGAGAGAGCTGCTGTACCCACAACATGTTGCATTTGACGAAACAGCTCTATACCTGGAACCACGATAGTGCCTATATGGATTATTATGAAAACGCTATCTACAATCATATCCTGGGCACACAGGACCCGGACACAGGCAACAAAACGTACTTTGCGTCAACACTGCAAGGTCACTACAAAATCTACGGTACGCACGATACCGCCTGGTGGTGCTGCACAGGATCTGGCATGGAGAACCCGGGTAAATACGCCGAGGCAATCTATTTTGAGGATGAACAAAATCTGTACGTCAACCTGTATATCGCTTCCCAGCTGGACTGGAAATCCCAAGGGCTATCATTGAAGCTTGAAACCGACTTTCCTTATTCGGAAAAAGTAACCCTTACGATCACCGGAGGCAGCGCCTCGGCCAATCTTAGATTACGCGTGCCTTCATGGCTGCAGGAGCCAATGACGGCAACAGTTAACGGGGATACGGCCCATCCGTATACCCGGATGGAAGCCGGATACCTCGACATCGAGCGCACATGGAGCGCTGGCGATGTCATCACCATCACCCTGCCGATGTCGCTCCACCAATACACGTCCCGGGATGATGCACACAAGGTGGCATTCCTGTACGGCCCCATTGTACTGGCAGGCGCTTTGGGAAGCGAAGGGCTGCCCGAGGATACCATCGTGGACGAAACGGCACTGAATCCCAAAACCGCACCTGTACCTGTGATTTGGACAGAGCAGGAGGATGTGCGCGATTGGATCAAGGTTGTAGACGCAAGTACGTTGACGTTTGAGATCAGCAAGGATGTCACCTCGGACGGCCACCCGGTGAAGCTGATTCCGTTCTATGATGTGCATCATGAGTTCTATACGGTTTATTGGCCGTTTAACGATGAAGGGGATGCGCTGGAGAAGGAATTGAACGATATCACGATCGACAGGGTGCAGCCTGACGGTCAGCAGGATGAGATCGGGCATCATCTGGACAGCAACTGCCGTGCAGAACATCATAACGGTTCATATACGGACAGCCGCAACAAGCTGCATATGTGGCGGGAAGCTTTTGGTGTCAGCGGGGCATACTTTAGCTACCAGCTGGCGGTGGATGGTTCTGCACCGAACTATGTATGCGTGGCATACTGGGGCGGGGATCATTCTCCTTTTGAACGGGAAGGAACACGGCATGAGAGAATATTTAGTATCGCTGTTGATGGCCATGTGGTCGGTGAACAGCGGATTCATATGAACAAGATCGGTGAGGTATTCTATGTTACCTATGATATCCCTGAGACGGTTACGTCAGGCAAAGACAGCGTTCGGGTTGCATTCCAGGCGTTGGACGACAACGGATGCGCCGGGAAAGTTGTGGAGGTACGCACAACGCGCAGCAAACCAGAATCTATTTTTTCGTAAAAGCGGTATTGTATGAAAATGGGCAAACACAATGTTATAATAAAAGCAAAATGAGGATTAGGTAAAAGAGGAGGTTGGAAGTGTGGCCAAACCGGATAATAAAGGCACCTATAGTTTTCAGGATTGGTTAACTTGGGAGGGTTCATGGGAGTTAATTAACGGCAAAGCGTTCAATATGTCTCCAGCTCCTACCTCAGTACACCAGTTTATTGTGGGTGAGCTGCACTTCTCCTTGCGTACTTTTTTTCAGAATCGGAAATGTTTTGTATTTGTTGCTCCCTTTGACGTGTATTTCAGTGAAAATGAACAGTATGACGTACCTGACCATGTTGTCCAACCTGATTTATCGGTGGTTTGTTCCAAAGACCAAATATCCAAAAACGGCTGTCACGGTGCGCCGTCTCTAATCATAGAAGTGCTGTCTCCTTCAACTGCGCTGAAGGATTTTAACGAAAAGTTTAATCTGTATCAGAAATATGGTGTGAATGAATACTGGATCGTTGACCCTGGCAATATGACCGTTCATGTGTACACATTGGAAGAAGGCAGTTACCAGAACCGTCATCTGTACACGGAGCAAGAAACGATTCAATCGGTGTTATATCCGGAACTGGAAATTCCGCTTCGGAATTTATTCAAGCTAAGTTAAATTTAATAGATTTGCTTTAATCGGTTTAACATGAACGCAACTTCATCATCACTCCGGCGCTTGCGTCGGGGTGTTTTTTCTTTTTATGCAATAAGCCCTATATAAAAAATGACACGCACAGCAAATTTCCACGTATTACCTGATAACATTTCTTTTTCCGCCACTGACGGTTCAACACACCCGGCTCGTTTCCCGGAGGTTACAAAATCTTATCCACGTTGTCCCTCTAAAGATGAAATGGGATAAGCCCATGCCACGTATATTATGAATATCCATATTAATCCACCCGAATGCAGCAACATCATGTACAATGAAATAAAGTTCCAATGGGAAATATCGACATAAAAATCCAACACATAGCGCGAAAGGAGGTCTGATGATTTACATGATAAAGTACATAAAACTGCTGGGGCTAATCTTTGGCGTTGTGGTCATGGATGTTCTATTATTCTCGCCAGGATTCATCGGACTGGAGTTTGGCGGTGGTGCATTTACGACAGCGCTCTCGGTGACATTTCTGTTCGGCAGCGTGATGGCGATCTTCTATGGAAGCTACACCTTGTTGTTCAGACAGCCTGTAGTCCTGTCTGTGAAGAATATCGAAACCCATGAAGATTATATGGAAGCGTTATCCTTTTATCGACGTATTAAAGTGCTTGAGGAAGATATCACACTGGGATTATCCCAACTGAGCCGCATGAAGAAAAAGAAAGAAACCCTCCTGAACGTGCTGAATCAGCGTTTTGATCCGGAGGAACTGAGCTACAAGAAATTTGCTTCGGTCACCCTCGAAGTGGAGAAGTTGTTATATCTCAACATCCGAAGTGTGCTTAACCGACTCAATGTGTTCGATGAAGCGGAATATGCCAGCCTGATGAAGTCCAAATCCGCTACACTTCCCCAGAAGCTTTTTCAGGAAAAGACCAAAGTTTATAACGACTATCTCAGCTACGTGAAAAACTCGCTTCATAGCAATGAGGAAATTCTTTTGAAGCTTGACCAGCTCATGCTGGAAATCTCCCGTTTGGACAGCTTTGAAGCCGGAGATATCGAACAGATGCCTTGTATGCAGGAAATTGACCAATTAATCAAGCACACCAAATTATACAGACAGTGAGGGGTTGCCTTATGGCGAAGAAGGGAAAGTTTTTTTTCATATCGATTGTGATGCTGGTGCTCGTGTTTGGTCTGGTATATGCAGGGATTACGCTGACGTCGAACGTTGGTAAATCCAGTACACAGGTAACAACGGAGAATGCAGGCAAAGAGTTAGGCAAACTGTATGCGGACATTGCTCCGGCAACGGCTGAACCCGTGAAGGGACAGATTGATCTCGATCCGGTGGATGTGGCTGAGTCACTGCCGGATATCTCCAAATTTCCGATCACGGTCGAGAATACAACGAATGATTATGTAGAGATCTTTTCTTCCATCGAAAAGGCGGGAACCGGAGCAGATGGCTGGTTAACCGAGGTAACCGAAGAGTTCAACAAGGCTAACATTACCGTTGGTGGCAAACAGGTTTCGGTGAAATTGCGCAATATCGCATCCGGTACGGCAGCCGATTATATCAAGTCTGGCAAATATGTGCCTGATGCATTTACCCCTTCGAATGAGTTATGGGGCGAGATGGTGGCTGCGAGCGGTGTAAAGACAAATCTCGTATCCAAAAGACTGGTGGGGAACGTTCCCGGTATCGTGATCTCCAAAGCCAAATATGATGCACTGGTCGACACGTACGGCTCAGTTAATGTAAAAACCGTGACCGAAGCGATTGCGAACAATGAGCTCGCGATGGGGTACACGGATCCATTTGCCAGCTCCACGGGTCTGAACTTTCTCGTGACGGCACTAAACACATATGATAGCTCCAATCCGCTCGGTGAGAAAGCCATTGAGGGTTTTGAGAAGTTCCAGGCCAATGTGCCTTTTACGGCCTCCACAACCATTCAGATGCGTGAGGCAGCCAAGTCAGGACGACTGGATGCATTTGTACTGGAATACCAGACTTACGTAAACACCGCAGATCTGAAAAGCGGATACGTCTTTACACCTTTTGGCGTAAGACATGACAGCCCGCTGTATGCACTGGGGCAATTGCCGCAGAACAAGCAGGAGATCATTAAGAAGTACGCGGAATTCGTAACCCAAGCGAAGTATCAGCAGTCGGCTGAGGAATTTGGCTTCAACGGCTTGCAGGATTATAAGTCCGAATTGAACACAGTGGATGGTGGAACCTTGTTGTCCGCTCAGAAAGTATGGAAAGAGAAGAAGAACGGCAGTAAACCGATTGCAGCCGTATTTGTTACCGACGTATCCGGAAGTATGGACGGCGAACCGTTGAACCGACTCAAGGAGTCATTGCGCAAAGGCCAGAAGTTCCTGGGTACAGACAATAGTATCGGCCTTGTCTCCTACTCTAGTGGAGTAACCGTGAATCTGCCGATTGCCAAGTATGATACGAATCAGCAGTCCATGTTTGTTGGTACGGTGGATAGCCTGCAGGCGGGTGGCGGTACGGCAACCTTCGATGGCATCGTTGTGGCGATGAAGATGCTTGAAGATTATATGGCTGCCAATCCGAATGTGAAACCGCTGATCTTTGTCCTAAGTGATGGCGAGACCAATGAAGGTCATACCCTGAAAGATATCCGTGATCTGGTTGAGACGTACAAAGTACCGATCTACACGATTGGTTACAACGCGGACATTAAAGCTTTGGAGAGCATCTCCAGCATTAACGAAGCGGCGAGCATTAACGCGGATACCGACGATGTGGTGTACAAAATCGGTAACCTGTTCAATGTGCAGATGTAACATGGGCACTGCATTCAAAGTGACCTAGTGTAAGTTAAGTTCATTATTTTAATAATATAGTACGTAATTTAAGGGGGAACTTGGATGTCGTTTTCGATGGAGATACCTAGCCAGAAAGAAATTCAGAAGGTGATTGAGGAAGAAGTAAAACCTGTACCTGCCGAGGTGGCAGAGCTGCAGCAAGTCGCAAATGCCAACGTGGAGATGATCATGACACTCGATCTTGAATCGTTGGAGAAACGCAAGGAGATTCTGCAATCCATTGACGGCTTTGGCATGAACACGATGAGATCCTCTTCCGAGAAAAACGCGCTGCTTCAAGTCTCCGTTGGACATCTGTCCAAGACGGGAGACGAGGGCGGTCAGGTCGCCAAAGGCTTGACCGAGCTGCATATGCAGTTGAAGGATCTCGACCCGAGTGTGGTCGACTTTGCCAAAACCGGATTCCTCGGCAAACTGTTCAATCCGCTGCGGGCCTATTTTCTCAAATACCAGAAGGCGGACGCGGTCATTGCCGACATTGTGACCTCTCTGGATAAAGGCAGAGTGACCTTGAAGAACGACAACACCACACTGGAGATTGAACAGCAGAACTTGCGGGAACTTACCAAACGACTGCAAAAGGAAATTCAGCTTGGGATGCTGATGGATGAGTCGATTGATGCACAGATCGAAGCCGCCAAAGTCCGAAATGAGGACCCGGAGAAGGTTCGTTTTATCACGGAAGAGGTGCTGTTCCCGCTGCGTCAGCGGGTCATGGATTTGCAGCAAATGCTGGTGGTGAACCAGCAGGGCATCATGGCAATTGAAGTCGTCATCCGTAACAACAAAGAATTGATCCGCGGTGTGGATCGGGCCAAAAATGTAACGATCTCGGCATTGAAAATTGCCGTCACCGTTGCGAGTGCGCTCTATAATCAGAAGATTGTATTGCAGAAAATTGAACTGCTTAACCAGACGACCAACGACCTGATCGCAGGTACATCCAAAATGCTGAAGGATCAAGGCATTGCCATCCAGAAGCAGGCTTATGAGGCCAGCATTTCGGTTGATACGATGAAGCAGGCGTTCACGGATGTACTTTCTGCGCTTGACTCCATCAGTGTTTATAAGCAGGAGGCACTGCCGCGGATGCGAGAGACCATTAATCAGTTCCGCGAACTGGCGGATACCGGGGAGCAGCAGATTCAGCGGTTGGAGAAAGGGCAGAAGCTGGGACTGTAGTTTGAAAGGTAGTCAGAAGAGTAAAGGGAGTAAACAAGAATACAGGAAATTACATGCATGATCTCAAAAAAACGGTTGAACACAGGTAAACTCTGTTTCAACCGTTTTTTAATTTTATTTTGAAGAAATAGAGATATCTACAGATCACACATACCAAAGCTGTCCTTCTGCTCATTAGGTCAAATCCCGTTGGACATGGAGGACGTAGGGGATCAGCAGAAGTAGCAGGGCCAGTGAGGCGATTAGGGCAAGCAGCAGGCTCCCTTGGGTTAACAGTAGTGCTCCCAGAGCTGCACCGATCACAAATATAACCCAGGACAGGGCAAGTACTGCCCATTCAGATGCAGGAGCCTTACCCCGAATGGCTTTGGCCAGTGCCTGTCCTATTCCGAACAATGTACCTGTCACAAAGCCTTTGCCTACGTCCGCATGAGCAACCATCTGGTGCATGGTGTTTTGCATGCCCATGGCAACGGCAATGGGGAAAAGCACGCTCTGTGTATGGAGGAACAGCAACAGAACAATGGCACCGACAAATAGAAGGGACTCCATGCCCAAGATCGCCGTCAGGCGCCATTTTCCCGATAATTCCGTAATCATTGTACCGAGGAAGGCACCTACGATGAATAACAAAATGACCAGACCTATATTCGTTAATACAGCACCGTCTCCTTCAAATAGCGCGATGCCAAGTTTGGTGCTGTTACCGCTCATAAAAGAAAGATAGATTTTCCCCAGCTGCAGATAGCCGACCGCATCAATGAAACCGGAGATCAGCACAAGCACACATGACAGCAGTAGCCGAGAAAGACCCGGCTCCAGACGTTCTATGGTCTGTCCCACACGTTTACGGTCGCTGGTCGAATCGGAAGCAGAAGCAGAAGCCATGATGTCCAACTCCTTTTCCATGAGAACAAAATGGTTCCGTGATAGGTGACAGAAGGACCAATAATCCCAACCTATATTGAATAGGTTTCGGTGCAGTTGTACTATGACTTCAGCTTGTTCGAATCCGGTGCGATAAAAAGGGTATCATTGGGAAGCTGTCCGGCTTCTTCTTTGGACATTTTCAGATTCGTGGACAGCACATCATCGGGGTTGCCTGCGATCCATTCACTCAGATCAATAGCTTCATAGTGTCCGCTGTTGAATCCAATTAACACATGGCAGACCTCATCTCCCGTATTTTTGATATAGTGACCAGCACCCATCGGGGCATAGCCCACGTCTCCTGCTTCGAATTGCTCTGTCACCGCATGACCTTCCGCGAGAAATACCGTCATTTCGGCACGGCCCTTAATGTAGTACTGCCATTCGTCTGCATTGGGATGCCAGTGCATCTCCCGCAAAGCGCCTGGCTGCAGTTCAATCAATGATCCGGCCATCGTTGTGGAGATGGGAAAGTCCTCCACAGTAACCGTGCGCTGGGTTCCGCCCCCTGGTGCTCGTCTGGGTTGTTTAGCAAGCAGTGGATATCGGTGTATGGTCGTCAGCTCCGAATTGCGGCGATAGGTGCCGGAAGAGGAGCTATCATTCGGTACGGGCCCTTTGGCAAAATAAGCTTCTCCCTGATTCAGCTTCGCTGCCTGTTCCTCGGTGATACCCAGATTTTGTGCAACGATACGATCTGGAGTTTGTGTCAGGAAATCGGTAATGCTGAACGTATGATCTTCCGAGAAATCGCCATTATCAAAAATCAGAATAAAATGGCATTCATCCGGTCCCAATCCCTGAATGGAGTGTCCGTAACCACGTGGAAAATACCACACATCTCCCGGCTCGAATGTATCGGTGTACGCATGTCCATCCGGATGAATGACCGTGGTGCGACAGGATCCGCTAATTACATAGGCCCACTCAGCGGCATTGGCATGCCAATGTAATTCCCGCATGCCCCCTGGCTCCAAGCGCATGGATACGCCTGCAATGCCAATGGAAGCGGGAAAATCCCGAACAGAAGCGCCTCGGGTAATGCCGCCCGGGCCCGTACGGGGTTCTTTTTGTTCAAGCCGATATTTGAAAGATGTCATTATGATTCCTCCTCATATTATATGAAGTACACATGTAAATAGTTAAATATGGCGTTCACTACTTTTACCCATATTTTAAGAAACTATTCAATGGATTCCTGATTAATATGAGGCAAAAGGAAGACTTTCATTCAGGCTGTCTGTCTATCTATTCATCCAGTAATCAGGGTGACTTGAGATTAGACTGGACCACCATATTGCCGGGTTTGAAATTAATAATTTTAAATAACTCATCTGCCATATATGCAGGACTGTGCTTGAATTCCTGCCGAATCCATTCAATAACCATGCCAAAGATCGCATGGGACTGATAACTTGCCAGCAGCTCGCGATTGATGTGGGACGGAAATATTTCGTTGAGGTCCTGAAGAGCAAGGTCACGCAGAACATCACAGATCATTTGCTGAAAATTGGAGGAGGCCTCCGACTTCACAACCAGAGTGTAAAATTGTGCATGCTGATGCACATGTTCGAATATTTTGATTGCAGATGAGGGCATATGACTTACTTCAAATATTTCTTTATCCAGATAAGGTTTGCGATAGGAGAAGACCAGATCCTTGATCACGTCATCAATCATTTCATTGAACAGGTCTTCCTTGTATTGATAGTGTCTGTAAAAGGTGCCGCGATTCAGGTCTGCCAACTGAACGATGTCGGTAATGGATATTTCCTTAAAGGACTGCTTTTGCATCAATTGGATGAGGGCATCCTTTAGCGCTGCTTTGGATTTCTTGATTCTTCGATCCATGAAACTTGGAAGCTCGGTCATATACAGGTACTCCTCGTAAATGGGAATTTTAAGATAAAGTACATTCTGAAGCAGAAGTGTTGATTAACGTACAGTTGGGCAAGCTTTTACTGATTGAACAGAAATGCTATGACTTATTATACTAAGAATAAGAGTTAATGAACATTTGTTTGTTAACTTATTGTAAACGAATACATGGAGGATGATACCTTATGAGACTTCAAGATAAAGTGGCTGTAGTCACAGGTGCAGGTTCAGGTATGGGCAAAGCGATCGCAACACTGTACGCGCAGGAAGGCGCTAAGGTGGTTGTTTCGGATATTAACGAGGAATCGGCACAGACGGTCGTAAATGAGATCAAAGCCCAAGGTGGAGAAGCAGTTTTGATTCTGGCCAATGTGGCAAAAGAAGAAGATGTGCAGAACCTGATCGATACGACGGTCAGCACATATGGAACAGTAGACATTCTCGTGAACAACGCTGGGATCATGGATGGCATGGAGCCGGCTGCAGAGGTGCTGGATGATAAGTGGGAGCGACTTTTTGCCGTGAACACTACAAGTGTAATGCGTACAACGCGCAAAGTTCTCCCCATCTTCCTGGAGAAACAAAAGGGCGTCATCCTTAACGTTGCATCGGCAGGCGGATTGCATGGTGGTCGTGCTGGAGCGGCATATACGGCATCCAAGCATGCCGTGGTTGGATTCACCAAAAATACAGGATTTATGTACGCCGAGCAAGGCATTCGCTGCAACGCAATTGCTCCGGGAGGCGTAGCAACGAATATTGGTTCCTCCATGTCAGGTATAAGCCAATTCGGCGCGTCCAGACAACAACTGGGGATGGCCATTAATCCGCGCATAGGAACAAGTGAAGAGATCGCCAAGGTAGCTCTGTTCCTCGGCTCGGACGAGTCCAGCTTCGTGAACGGAACCGTGATCGAGGCTGATGCAGGCTGGAATTCCTACTGATCGAGATTTGTACAATAACTGAAAATTGGCAAAGGAGCTCATACCCGTGTATGAGCTTCTTTGCATGTTCACAACAGGTGAGAATATGACACTTCAGGGTAATTGGACAAACGTTTGCACAGGCATGTCTACGCATTCCCCGATAATGTAAAGAGGGACGAGTCCCGAACAATCAAGCGGTGCGGGATAATAACCGGATTTTGAGGCAGATGCTCACCATTCAGAATTTTTAATAATACCTGGACCGCCGTATAACCCAGCTGATACGTTCCGATATCAATGGAGCTAAGCGGCGGCGAAGCAAGTTCCGATAAGGCAATATTGTTAAAGCTCACGACACTTATATCTTCTGGAACATGATAACCGAGCTCAGCCAAAGCGCGGAGTACTCCGAAGGCAACATTGTCATCGATGACAACGAGGGCGGTTGGCCTGTCCGGCAGCGACATGAACAGGGACATCGCCCGGAAGCCGCTTTCCTGCAGGAATTCTCCTTCCACAATCCAATCGTTGTTAGCATCAAGACCCGCTTCTTGAAGCGCATTTTTGTATCCTTGCATGCGATCATGAGATAGCGTCAAATCTGGTGGTCCACTGACAAATCCGATTCGTTTATGCCCTTGGGCAATCAAATGTGTGGTTGCATCGAAAGCCGTCTGTACATTGTTATTGTCCACCATCGGTGCATCGGGATGCGTTTCGCTGCGGCCGATCAGCACAAATGGAAACTTTTCCGCCTCCAAAAACGAAATAATCGGATCTTCCCGTTTGGAGCCAAGCAGCAAAATGCCATCCACACGTCGCCCATGTACCAAGCGGGATATGGCATTCAATTCATCGGTGGAAGACGTTTCGGTGGAGAGAAGAAGTTCATAATTCATGCGGGTGGCATGTGTAATGATTCCCCGAAGCAATTCTCCAAAAAAGTAGTTCTGAAATAGCTCTTCAGCAGGTCGGGGCAGCATGATACCCAGGGTTTGAGTCGTTTTGGAAACAAGGCTTTTGGCCATCATATTTGGATGATAATTCAGTTCTTTCATGATTTGCTTCACTTTGAGTGACGTTTCCGAACTGATTCTGGGATGGTTGGAAATAACCCGTGAGACCGTAGAAGGGGATACACCCGCCAATTTGGCAATATCTTTGATTGTAATCATGTGAAAAATCCCTTCTGTACAAGCGTTTCAAACATGTCTCCTATGTTAATTCAAAGACTTTGATAAATCAATTGCTAACTGCATCATGTGAACTAAGAGGCAGCGAAATAAAGGAAGACGGCGGGAGAACAAGGAAATCGGAAATTACAGGTACATATGCCGCGAAAATGAAAGGAAATGACCAAAAACGACTTGTGCAAACGTTTGTACAAATAAAGTTTGGTGTTGTATGATGTTATTGTTATTATAGCGCTTACATGACTTGGATCAACATACTTCTAAGAAAATTCATCCCGATTACATACATATTGGACCATTCTGTTGTTCATTTGAGCAAACGTTTGTACTATATTCAAGCAGATGATACACAGAACTTCAGAATGCAGGGACAATACACAGAAAAACGGGAGAAAGCGCGAGTACAGCATCGATCATGACTACGAAAAGGGGGAATTTCAATGAGAAAATGGCAGCAAGCAGCACTTGCAGGATTCATGGCACTCACACTTACCGCATGTTCAAGTGGAGGTGGAGGAGCTGCGCCAACCACAACAGACAGCGGTGAGACTGGAGAAGCAACAGTGACCGCGGAAAGTATTCAGCCAGAAGAGGGCGCGAGCCTTGTCATATGGGAGGATAAAAATCAGCGAAGTTTTATTGAGGAGCGGGCGAAGAAATTTGAAGAGGAGTACGGCGTTCCTGTAAAAATCGAAGAATTGCCGCCTACTGATCAGGTCACCAAGCTGACAACGGACGGACCCGCAGGATTGGCTGCGGATGTAGTCGTTTTCCCACATGACAAGATTGGCAGCGCTTCAGAAGCCGGACTGATCTTGCCGAACGATATTTTTGAGCAAAGGACCTCGGAAACCACCAGTGACAATGCCCTTAAAGCGGTCACATTCAAAGATATCTTATACGGCTATCCCTACAGCGTGGAAACCTATGCGATGTTCTACAACAAAAAGCTTTATCCGGAAGCACCGAAATCATTTGAGGACATTATCAGCTTTGCCAAAACCTTCAATGACACTAAAAACAACAAGTACACTCTGATGTGGGAGCTCCAGCAGTTCTATTACAACTTTGCGTATCTGGCTTCCCAGGGCGGATATATCTTTGGCGATGAAGGCATGAACAGCGAGGATATCGGCCTTAACAATGAGGGCGCCATCAAGGGCGGTGAATTCCTGCAAACGCTGAAATCAGAAATACTGCCTGTGAAGATGGGCGATGTGAACTTTGACATCAAGAAAGGGCTGTTTTCAAGCGGAAAACTGGCCATGGACATTAACGGGCCGTGGGCCATTACCGACTATCGCGATGCCGGTATTGATTTTGGAGTTGCCCCGCTTCCTTCGATTGAGGGCAATCCGATGACTTCCTTCTCTGGAGTCAAGGCGTATTACGTCAATGCATTTACAACGTATCCGAATGCTGCCAAGCTGTTTGCAGCATATCTCTCCAGCGCGGAATCCCAGATGGTCAACTTTGAGATGAACGGAACGCTCCCGGCCAATAAAGAGGTGGCGGCAGATCCGAAGGTTCAGGGGGATGAAATTACGAAGGCATTTCTTGAGCAATTCAACAACTCCACGCCAATGCCTTCGCTTCCTGCCATGGACAGCGTCTGGGGTCCCATCGGCGCGGCAATTAGCGACATATGGGATGGTGGCAAGGATGTGAAAACCTCTCTGGATAACGCAGTCAAACAAATCAAGGAGAGCCTTGCAACAGTCCAATAATAAAGGAAAGAGCAGGTGCAGAGGAAGCCAACATGTCCTCTGCATTCTGCTATAACTGATCGGTAACTTCGCTTGCCGGGAAGGAGTAGGAAAGAATGAAACAGCAGCATGTTCCAGTCACTGTCAAGCCGAATAGAGAAAGACAGCATCGCATGACAGCGGCTGTGTTGTCCATTGTCCTGCAAGGACTTGGACAGTTGTATAACCGTCAATGGATCAAGGGTATCTGTTTTCTGATTCTGGAGGGAGTGGGACTTGCCTATCTGATTCCCCGTTTGAATCAGGCCGTATGGGGAGTGTGGACACTTGGCGAGCAAACGCAGCGTTTTGTCAAAGTGAATGGATCAACGGTGCTGCAGCAGGGGGACCACTCCATCTTTTTGCTGCTCAACGGAATCATTGTGCTTTTGGTATTTTTCGTTTTTCTTCTTCTGTATATCTTCAATATCCGGGATGCGTACCTCACGGGAAAATTAAGAGAGGAAGGAAAGCAGGCCTCCAGAGCCTCTGCTTCCCTGAGATATCTGCTCGATAAACAATTCCCGTATCTTTTCTTGTCCATTCCTGCACTCGGCATCCTGTTTTTCACGATTATGCCGATTTTATTTACGATTACGTTGGCCTTCACCAACTACTCGGCACCGGATCATATTCCGCCCGCCAAGCTGGTGGATTGGGTGGGCTTCAAGACGTTCACGGATCTGATTCAGCTTAAATCATGGAGCCACACCTTCTTTGGTGTACTAACGTGGACGGTCATTTGGGCCATTCTGGCAACAGTCACCACCTATTTCGGAGGCGTGTTGGTTGCGCTTCTCATCGAACAGAAGGGCATTCGTTTCAAAAAGGTGTGGCGGACGATATTCATTCTTCCTTATGCCATTCCGCAGATTATCTCACTGCTTCTGATGCGTAATTTGTTCAATGGGCAATTTGGCCCCATTAATACGTATATGAAGGCTTTTGGCCTTGAAGGGTTACCGTGGTTAACTGATCCGTTCTGGGCGAAAGTTACCGTCGTCCTTGTCAACATGTGGATTGGAATTCCGGTCAGCATGGTGCTTATACTGGGCGTGTTGACGGCCATTCCACGGGATTTGTATGAAGCGGCAGAAGTGGACGGTGCGTCCAGCTTTCAGAAATTCCGCATCATTACGCTTCCCTTTATCATGTTCGCCACAACACCGGTGCTCATTATGCAATTTGCCGGGAATTTCAATAATTTCAATGTCATCTTCCTGCTGACGAACGGTAATCCGCTGCGTGGCGATTATCAATATGCGGGATCAACCGATCTTCTCGTGACCTGGTTGTACAAACTGACGTTGGATAACAACAAGTTCAATATGGCTTCGGCGGTTGGCATCATTATCTTCCTGATTATTGCGTCGTTCTCCATCTGGAATTTCCGTCGTTCCAAATCGTTCAAGGAGGAGGACATGATTCAATGAAAAAGCGCAACAATCCCATGCGTCTGACGATCAGTTATGTGCTGCTCGTCATCATTGCCATCGTATCGGTGTATCCGGTCTTGTGGATATTTCTCTCGTCGCTGCGTCCAGGGGCGGCGCTGTACAGTGAACGTCTGTGGCCTGAAGCGTTCACGCTGGCGCATTACGGGGAACTGTTTACCAACCCGTCATTTATGTATGGCACGTGGTATCTGAACACGTTGAAGATCGCCTTTTTCACCATGATTTTCTCAACGCTTATGGTCACTTTGGGCATGTATGCCTTATCGCGTTTCCGTTTCCGCGGGCGTAAGACCATTCTATCCACGATGCTAATTCTGGGGATGTTCCCCAGCTTCATGAGCATGATTGCCATTTATATTATTTTGCTTCAGATCAAATTGCTGGACACCCATGCCGCGTTGATTTTGGTCTATTCGTCCGGGGCTGTGCTGGGTGGATTTATTGTCAAAGGGTTCTTTGATACCATTCCGCGCAGTCTGGATGAAGCCGCACGAATTGATGGCGCCAGTCATCTGCGCGTGTTCACCAGTATCATTTTGCCATTGTCCCGGCCGATGCTGACCTATGTAGCCCTAACCAGCTTCACGGGTGCGTGGATGGACTTTATTTTTGCCCGGCTGGTGCTTCGGACAAAAGAGAACTGGACACTTGCGGTTGGCATGTGGGATCTGGTTAACCGCTATCAGGACAGCAATTTTACGATGTTTGCTGCCGGGGCCGTACTGATCGCCATTCCGATTACGTTGTTGTTTGTATTCCTGCAGCGTTTCCTTGTGCAGGGGCTGACCTCTGGCGCCTCCAAAGGATAAAGGGAACCCTAACTGCATAGATAGCCTGTAGAACATACCCAGGCCACCAATCAGGCGCTTCTGAGAGGTTCCATTCATCGCTGGAACTGCTTCGGAAGCGCCTGCCTGCTGTTTGAGATTCGAATGACAAGAGGAGGAAATAACCGATGGGAACGATACAGTCCCCGGAACCGGAATTAGGACCAAATGGAGCTAGTACTGCTGCGGAGAGTGTGAAAATGGCCAACAGGGCGCTTTGGCGAAATGTGGCTTATCGCAGAATATTGTGCGGCTACGGCATCTCCGTATTTGGTGATTGCTTCAACGGCATTGCTATCAGTCTGTGGGTATTGCAGACCACGGGAAGTGCGAAGAACATGGCAGCTGTACAGGTGTGTAATATGGTCGTCAGTTTTCTGTTCGGATCATTTGCAGGTACGTTTGCCGACAGGCTGGATCGCAGAAAACTGATGTTGTCGTCGGATTTGTTTCGCGGGGCCATGGCGTTTATCATCGCAGTGAGTCTGTTTGTGCTGCATGCTCCTTTTCCAATCGTACTGCTCATGCTTTCCCTTTCAATGTTTTCGAGCCTGTTTCAGGCGCCTGCATTTCATGCTTCGGTAACCAGTCTGGTGGGGAGGGAGCATCTGCAGCAAGCTACAGGAACCATCCATCTGGTCGATAATATTGCCCGGATCAGCGGACTGGCCGCAGCGGGGATTGCGGTTTCTGCATTTGGAGGGTTTACGGCTATTATGATTACGGGTGTGACCTTTTTATTGTCTGCGATATGTGTGATGTTGGCCGGACGTTTCCCGGATGTACAACGCTCTTCCATGCATAGAGGATCGTTCGTCAAGGAGTGGGGCGGTTCATTTTCTTACATCTTTGCACATCCCCTGATTCGCTCCATCGTTATCCTTAATCCGCTGCTGATTCTCTTCTTTATGTCAGCCATCATGCTTGTTCAGGTTATGGCCGTGAAGGTATGGCAGGCGAATCCCGTTCAGTTCGGACTGATCGAGACGTGTATTCCACTAGGGTACATGCTGGGTTCCGGGATTCTGATTGCCTCAGGCAACCGGCTGAAACGAAGAGGGAGATGGGTGTTTATCGGATTACTGGTCCTTGGGCCACTGTACATGCTGTTAGCCAATGTATCTTCTTCGCTGCTGGCCTTGCCGCTGATCATTGCCGGGGGAGCGATGTTTGCATGCTGTACGATGTTAACCCAGATTATGATGCGTGCCGAGGTTCCTGATGAGCTGCAGGGAAGAATCTACGGCGTGCTCGGAACCATTATAAGTACAGCCCCGATCCTGGGATTAACGGTCGTTTCGGTTTTGGCCGATCAGTGGGGAGTCCAAATCGTGCTGGAGAGTCTGGGTGCGTTGCTTCTGGTAGTAGGGGTGATTGCATCATTAGGATTAAAATCCATTCGGACCTATCCATAATCGTAGCCATTGATAGCCATTGATGGAGAGGCAGAGACAGGAACAGGAAGGAGCATATTCAAAGAACCCGGAGCGGACGCTTGTCGCATCTGACTCCGGGTTGAATGATAGTGAAGGAATGACTATTGCCAGTCCACTGTAACGGTTGCGGTTCCACTAGTCGGTGTGGTGAAGGTATGGTTATTGCCATTTTCCCACGTAATGGTAGAGCCGTTCTTTTTGAAAAACTTGAATTCCAGATTGGTTCCGGCAGGTACGCTGACATCATAGTACCAGGTTGGATAGGAATAGATGACCTGATTGAACGCTGGACCAATGGCGAGCGGGCCTGTGGACCAGTTGCCCAGCTCCGCGACATTACCTGTCAGATAGAGATTCTGACCAAGCGTGGTGGATGCATTGTTGATGACAAAACGAACGGAAACCTGATTGCCACTAAGAATCGTGAAATTGTTATAAGTGTTGCTGTTGACTCCGCCGGCTGCGACTTTAACTGCATAGTTGCCCGCGGCAACAGCAGGGATGGTCACTTTGATCTGAGTATCTTCCCAGGATGTAATGGCTGAACCCGTCACAGCGGTTGTACCGAAATAGACCGTGCCTTTGGTCGTACCAAATCCGCGACCATCAATGGTAACCGTATTGCCTGCTTTACCCATGGTTGGGCCCACGTGTCCGATGGTTGGCGTTGTGGTATTGGCTGTGTACTGCCAGACCGCTGTGGCTCCTGCAGCAAGTGTGAAGGCAGAGACGTTTCCTCCTGTGGAGGTAATGTTATTACCGTTTAGCGCACCTGCAAGTACATCGTTGTAAGTTCCAGAAGGGAGCGATGTAGTAAGGCCGCTAATGGAAGTGGAATTCGAAAGATTGCGGTTAACCGCTACGACGGCAACATTATTGCCAAATTTACGTTCATACACATACACATCATCGTTAATCCAGCGCTGCTGGGTAGTTCCGTAAGCGATAGCTGGATTGGTTTTGCGTAATGGTGCCAGTTTGCTGATGACGTTAAAAGCGGTCGTTGTTTTGGAGAAAGAAGGCATTTTGGCACGATTGTCCGGGTCGCCGTTACCTGTCATATACTGCTCAGTGCCATAATAGATGGCCGGTACGCCCCGTGAAGTAAGAGTAAATGCAAGAGCTTGTTCCAACCGACGGTTGTTAACGGCACTTGTTTTGAATCGATCCATGTCATGGTTGTCAATGAAAGTCACCTGGTCACTCACATGGGCATAATCAGCGGCAGTGCTGGTGATCATGGAATCCAGGGCAACCATCGTGGATGTGTTATCACGGAACACATTACGTACTGCATTGTTGAAACGGAAGTCGAGCAGGCTCATGCCGGATTGGTTGGCAAAGTTGGTGTTGTCCGCGTCCGAAGCCGAAGAACCCAGGAACCATTCACCGAAGGTGAATACCGGTATGTGGCTGTAGATGGAAGACATCCAGTTTTTTTGCCAGCCCAGTGGCATATGCTTGACCGCATCCACACGAATTCCGTCAATGCCCATATCGAGCCAGAGCTTGATGGCATCCTTGAAGTAGGTGTCAATGGTGCTGTTATTGTGATTCAGGTCAGCGAGATCATAGAGGTTTTTGTAGATGCCGTTCTCCAGCGTGGAGAAGTCGGAGCCGCCATTGTGGTGGAAGTATTTGTTTGTGTCGTTGGTGTATCCGCCGACGAGTGTGCCATTATCGTATAACTTTCCATTCTCTGCAAACGAGGTGTCGGTTTCCATGGCAGGAGAGGTATGGTTGGGAGCAAAATCAATGATGACTTTGATGCCCTTGGCATGGGCAGTATCGATCAGGTTCTGAAAATCAGCCATCGTACCGAAAGCCGGATTGGTCTTCTTGAAGTCACGTGCCCAGTATCCGTGATAGGCCGTGTTGTTGACACCGGAGTAGTTGATCAGCGAGTATATGTTCTCGACAGGCTGGGATATCCAGAGTGCCGTAATGCCCAGATCAGTAAAATAGTTGTCATTGATCTTATTGATTAATCCTTGCCAGTCGCCGCCGCAATAGAGCTTCAGGTTGGTACAGGAGGAATCAGAGGCCCCCCCGGTAGGATTATTCGAGGGATCGCCATCCAGGAATCGGTCGGTAAACACCTGATAAATGACATCGGTGCTGAAATTCTGTTTGTTGGTTACAGCTGTATCCGCATCTGCAAAAACGGAAGCCGATGGCAAAAACGGCAGTGCACTTCCGGCCAGCAAGCTGAGGGTCAGCGTTGTACTGAGCATAATTCGCTTGGTCCAATTAAACATGGTAATCCACCCTTCGTGTATTTGTTTGTGGTACCTTCTTGATTAGAAAAGCGCTTTCAATTCAGGCGTTGACAGGTTTTCTTAACGATATCCCCTCCTTATGAATGCCAACAACCCCGGCACCTCCTGCTGGAGTTACCGGGGTTGTCCTAAACCGAATGGGTTTAAAAGCATGGCCCTCTAGTTATAATCACAAGGTTATGATAATTAAATAATGGTTGGGTTGTCAATAATTTTTTCCTGAGCATTTTTTTTCTATTTCTATATTTACAAACAAGCCTCAACGGATTTAAACTATTCGCAGACCCACCAATATAAGGGCTATGCATTTTAGAACATTTCGGTGTTTTAAAACAACCCCGTCTCTTCAGAGACGGGGTTGTTTGTCGATGTAGCTGAGGGAAGAACGAAGCGGGAAGAACAAGAACACTTCGCTGGTGTAAAACGGAAATCTATAGGAGAGGCGGTTGATGGCTCAGTGAACACTCATTCTGTTATCGAGTGTGTGGAAGGTTTCAAAGCATCCAGGCTGGACAACACGAGAAAGATTTTCGTCTATTTGCCACCAGGCTATAAGGAGCATGTGGATCATCGTTATCCGGTGTTGTACATGCATGCGGGACAGAGGGCCTTCGGCTTTTCGACTGATGGAAATGAAACATGGAATGTGGATCAGGCGGCAGACCAACTGATTGCTCAAGGCCTGATGGATGGGTTGATCATTGTCGGCATTGCCCATGTGCGTCCGGTTACACACAATGAGTTCTATCATTTCATTGCGCCTGCAAGAGAAGCAATAAGTGTTGGGTGCTCAGGCCTGGATTATGAACACTTTATCATTCATGAACTGAAACCGTTCATCGATGAGCATTACCGCACACTTCCGGACAAGGATAATACGGGACTGCTTGGTTCTTCCGCAGCGGCACTCAGCACCTTTCATATAGGAACACGTCACTCTGATATTTTTGGCAAACTGATTATGCTCTCTCCCTTCTTCGTGGACGTGCAGCTGGATGAAACGTCGGAGAGCAGGCTGCAGGAGGAGAACATGTACCTCATGCCTGAGGGCAATGCTCCGATTCAAATGTGGATGGATATTGGGGACGCAGAAGGATTGTTTCTGCCTTCCCAGATAAGGGATGTGGTTCATCAGATGCTCGAACTGGGATACAAGCCTGGCAAGGATATCGCATTTCTGGAACAGCCGGATGCAGGTCATCAGGAAGCGGATTGGGGAGAGCGGGTTCATCTTCCGCTACTGTACATGTTTGGCCGAATCGGCAATCCAGCTTCTCTGGAGTTGATGGGAAGGGACGTTATCGGATTGAAGGGCGGACAGCATGGTCACATCAATGCGCTGCTTCATCATGACAGCGGGTTCACCATGAGTGTACTTGAAGGGGAGTACAGGTCCGATCATCCTGATGTTCTTGAAGTTCGACCCAATGGGGACCTGGTTCCTCTCAAGACGGGAAATGCAGTGGTTACCCTGACCGTGGGAGCGCTGTCCGCATCACGGAGGTACACGGTTGTGGAACAATTATCGGGTCATGTGACAGTCTGTATGAGTGCAGAGGCACCTTTTCAAGACATGTATGATGATTCGATCTACGGTGGCATGGGCATGAAGCTTCTGCATGTTGGGGGCGGCCGTTATGAGGGCTGCTTCGAGGTTCCGCGTGACAGCGGATTTCGGTTCAGGTTCACGCGAGGCTTTCGGCAGTTCGAGACGGATGCCGATGGCAAAGCACTGCCCAATCGGGTGTTCCGTGCCCATGATAATCTGTCTCTTCATTACAAAATTCAGTCTTGGGGCAGCACGGCTGCCAAAGCCGGGAACAGGAGGTAGCTATGATTATTCATTCGTTTCAGCCCACATTGGATATTCCATATTATTATCCGTGTAATTTTCCCTTGATTCACGAAGTCCTTCAGCGTCAGGGCTCGATAAGCAGTCTGGGCCTGTTGGCTTCCAGCCGCTTGTATAGCCTGCCATCCTGTTCGGATCGTGGCCTGATTAAGCCTTACTTTCATAAGCTGGATTATGAGGAGCCCATGTGGGAAGTGTTTGGAGAACGGGAGTTTGACAGCTTCGAACAAGGAAAGGCATATATGCGGGAGCGACTTGAAAATGAGGACCTTTTGATCGTCACTGGCACCAGTTATTGCTTGCCTTATGGGGAGGATTATCGGAATCCGGAGTATATTCATAAACTTGTTAAACAAGGCTCGCGCCTTCATCTGGTGGATCATTGGCTGGCTGTGTACGGGATGGATGAGAAGCAGTTCTATGTCTATGATCCTGTTCCCTCCAAATACATGGGAGCTGTATCATCTGCTGATTTCCAGGAGTTCTGGAAAGGAAACAAAAATATATCCGAGCTCGAAGTAGCCCGGCGAAAAGAAACATTACGGACCTATGGCACGATGCAGATCCGTGCTGTCGATACACTCGACTCGGCAGGTTATCGGAACATGCTGCGCTCTGCGCTGGCGACGCAAGCTCATGAATTCATCATGGGCAGAACAGTCTGGCAGGGCAATCGTAGTTATTATTTTGGACATGCGGTGACCTCACAATTGTTACAAAGACTGCACCCGGACGCCGAGTCGGATCGGGAACAGGAGAAAGCCATCTCCGCGTTCCTATTCGACATGCGCTGGAGCCGTTACTTTTTCCGTGATTTGCTGGAGGAGGCTGCCAAATGGCTTGATTCTCCCCATGATCAATATGTTGCGGAATTCAGTGCAATCATAGCCCGTTGGGAACAGGCACACAAGCTGCTGCAGATCGCCAGAATGAAACGAAGCCCGGAATGGCGGGAGCAGTTAACGGATATTATCGAACAATTGGCGGCCGACGAATTACGCTGGTATGAAGCGCTGATGACGACACATCCGCATGCTGATCGCTTCAGACAGACCGCATCGACTGTGGATGTGGAGAATCCCGCGCCCTCATATCGGGAAGTCATCGAGCGAATTGTGCTGGATAGCTGCGATGAGCTTCATCGGTACCATAACGCACCCATTCCTCTGGAACATGGTTTGCAGGCGTCCCTATATGGAGGTCGGGGAAGACTGGATTCTCTTGAACTGGTTACTTTACTTGCGGTTGTCGAGCAAAGTGTTGAAGATACGTTCGGTGTAGGGGTAGCCCTCACGGAAATGGCCGCTGCTTCCATGCCGGAAAGTCCTTACCGAACGGTGGAATCGCTGGTTGATTATTTGGAGGCACAATTGAAACATCGCCCGAAGGGTGATGCGGGATGAATATCCATTTTCTTCTGGAACGGTTCGCTGTGTATGAGGATCGCCCTGCATTTATTTGGAGGGACGAGCAGTATAGTTATAGTTGGTTATTGGAACAGGTGAACACCCTTAGCCAGTGGATCTCGAGAGAAGGGCTTGACGGGAAGATCGTTGTGCTTGAAGAAGATTATTCTCCTTATGCGGCAGCGGCATTGATTGCTCTTCTGGAAGGAAATTGTATTGTGATTCCGCTGGATCGACACTTGGTTGAGGCCAAACGGAATGAGTATACAACGCTCGCTCAGGCAGAGTGGTACATGAGTGTCGGGGAAGGGGAAGCGATGGCCAGACGCTGTTCCGTACAAGGCAGTCGATCCCCGATATTGGCAGGACTGATTCTGGAAAAGAAAGCAGGTCTGGTGATCTTCTCATCCGGATCGACAGGACGAAGTAAAGCTGCTGTTCACAGCGGGGATAGACTGTTGGATGGGTTCAGGCGGCAAGTCCGGCCGCTCTGTACGATCCCTTTCATGATGTTTGACCATATTGGTGGCTTAAACACAATGCTGCAGTCCCTCTCCAGCGGCGGCTGTTTATGTGTCATACCGGATCGCTCGCCCCTGGAAGTATGCAAAACCATTGAAAAGCATCGTGTTCAGGCATTGCCAGTCTCACCAACATTCATGAATCTACTGCTCCTTAGCGGAGTCTATCAGGAGTTCGATCTATCCAGTCTCGAAGTGGTTTCCTATGGATCTGAGGTTATGCCAGAGGCGCTGCTTGCAGCATGGAATCGTCAGTTTCCGCATGTACGTACAGTGCAGGCTTACGGCATGTCGGAGCTTGGCATTCTGCCGACACGTTCCAAAGATTCGGGTTCCTTGCTGTTCACGGTTCGGGACGGGGAAGTCCAATATCGGATTGTAGACGGCTTGCTTGAGATCCAGACGCAAACAGCCATGATCGGATATCTGAATGCTCCGTCTCCATTCACGGAAGATGGCTGGCTCCAGACCGGGGATGAAGCGGAGATGGAAGATGGTTACATTCGTATCCTGGGCCGTCGCTCCGAAATCATTAATGTAGGTGGGCGTAAGGTATATCCCGCGGAAGTGGAAAGTGTCCTGGAGCAAATGAAAGTCATTGAGACGGCTGTAGTGACCGGGGAACCGAGTGGAATTACGGGGGAGATGGTCAAGGCCACGGTCAGACTTACAGGGCAGCAATCTCTTGCGGAGCTGCGCAGACAAATTTGGGACTTTTGCCAAGACAAGTTGCCTCCATACAAAATTCCACAAAAAATCGTTGTTACTCACGAAGCCTTAACAAGTCCAAGAATGAAGAAGATAAGAAATTCCGGTCTAACTTTCGATGTTCAGAATGAGGTTGCGGCAAGCATGGAGGATTTGGAAGGAACGACAGATGAATGAGTGTATGAAAGTAAAAAAAATGAAGTGATTCAGTGCCAGGCAGGGTGTGACATATGGAGTGGTAAATTGAAAGGGTTGTCCTAAACAAGTCATGTATATGACGGGGGCAACCCTCGTTTATGTTGCTCTAAGGAACCTGGCACACGTTATTCGCTCCCATTTGCACCATTCTGAGTTTTAACGAATCACAGAGGTCTTATTTCGTTGGTTTATTCGATTTTCCGGGCTTTTATAACGGTTTGCGACGGAATAACGATACTGAGGTTCTTTAGAAATTTCATTACTTGATTTACCACCTATTAAGATGCTCCAGGTTCGTTAGCGCTTGGACAGAGGGTGGTCGGCTAATCGAAAACAATTGGAGTATTTGACGGAAAAACGCGAAACGAAAAACTTAAAAACGCAAAGGGGCGAAGCCATTTAACCTCAACTTCGCTCCTTTTGCATATATCGATGTTATTGTTCTTCATCGTTCTTCATGCATTTGCATGTTTAAGGACTTTGGAGGCAGCTCCTTTATCCCGTTCAGAGTTATATGAGAGCATGTTGCCACAATCCGAAGAGCGTCTATCATTCGGGCAAGATATAGATCAGATGCTTCTATACGCCATCTATACGAATTCTGCACGTCGATATGTTGTATCGAGAGCGAGTGAACACGTATGTTATGCTTTCACGTGTGATTTGACATCCAGCTGCAACAGGGAGAAACCGTACGCTTCCAAGTCCAGCTTCAACTTGTTCTGCTGAGTTTCCCGGGCTATGGCTGAGAATACATTACGCCAAGTCCCCTGGTGTAGTGGCAACTCTATACTGCGTGGTTCTTCGCTTGCATTCAGAACGAGCACGAATTGTTCCCCAGTCTCCTGATCCTTCCGTCCAATGGCAATGCACGGATCTCCGGCTTCAGCGTGAAGCATCGTAATGTCCGCACCGCGCAATGCAGCGTGTTGTTTGCGCAGGGCAATGGTTTGGGTGAAGAAGCCGAGCAGATCCTTGTTCTGTTTCTGTTCGTCCCACTCCATACATTTGCGGCAACCTGGATCATAGCCTCCATCAAGCCCTACTTCGTCACCATAGTAAATACAAGGAGCGCCTGGGTACGTAAGCAGCAGCAGGACAGCCAACTTCATTTTGCGTACATCTCCTTCACATAGGGTGAGGAGTCGCGGCGTGTCATGACTGCCGAGCAAGTTGAAAGCTGCCTCCGTTACAGGCTGTGAATAAGCAGCGAGCAGTTTGCCAATCTCGTTGGCGAATCCGAGGCCATCCAGCTTGCCGAGCACGGCATAGTCCATGACTGAATTGGTGAACGGATAGTTCATGACCGCGTCAAATTGGTCCCCTTGCAGCCACATGATGGAATCATGCCAGATTTCGCCGAGCAGATACGCATCCGGATTAAGCGATTTGACTGTTTGCCGGAATTCACGCCAGAATTGATGGTCAACTTCATTAGCGACATCGAGCCTCCAACCGTCAATACCCATATCCTGAATCCAGTAGCGGGCGACCTCCAGCAAATATTCTTTGACCTCAGGATGCTCCGTGTTCAGTTTGGGCATAAGGGGTTCAAAGGCAAACGTATCGTAAGTGGGGATGCCATCCTCAATACGCGCCGGCCATTCTCTGACATGGAACCAGTCCGCATAACGGGAAGCAGCCCCCTTTTCAAGCACATCCGCAAATGGAAGAAACTCTCTCCCGGAGTGGTTGAACACCGCATCCAGAACAACCCGTATGCCACGTGCGTGGCATGCATCCACGAGCTCCTTCAATTTCTCATTGGTGCCAAAGTGGGGATCGACCCTCATATAATCTGCTGTATTGTACTTATGGTTGGTTGTAGCCTGGAACACCGGGCAGAAATAAATGGCGTTAATGCCAAGCGCGCTCAGATGGTCGAGATGGTCCAGGACCCCCTGCAAATCACCTCCGAAAAAATTGAAAGGAGTCGGTTCACCGCCCCAGGGCTCTGCGTTCTTCGGACTGATCGACGGATCACCATTGGCAAAACGTTCGGGGAAGATCTGATAGAACACAGCATCCTTAACCCAAGCTGGTGCTTCAAAGATATCTACCGGATTCATAAATGGAAAATCGAAAAATTCCAACGGATGATCAGGCAGCGCCTGCTCGAATCCCCGTTCGGTCATCCAGACGGATTCCTCTCCCTCAATTAGTTGGAAGCCGTAGCGCAATCTGCGATAGGGCGGCTGCGCTTCCACTTCCCAATAATCGAACAGGGCGTCACGGGCAAAGATTCGCATGGGAAGGTGAAGAACGGTACGATCCCAGGCATATTTATCGCCGATAATAGCGATAACCGCATCCAGGTCGCCCCGCTTGGAACGGAGTCTCAGATGCATGGTTGTGCGGTCATACACGTAGGACCAATTCATTTTGGGACGATGATAAATGGCTTCGAGTAACACGGCATTCACTCCTTGTATGAGATGAATCATACGGCTATAAACGCAAAAAAGGCACAACCCCAATGTTTACGAGGTTGTACCTTTCGGCAGCATAGCCTTTTGATTATAGTGCTATTATACGAACTAAGTTGGAAAAAGAAAACACTTTTTTTTCCTGAAATCTCAATTTGTCTGTTTACTAAAAATCATACCCAAGCTTATTGGCATAAGCAGAGATTTCTTTATGAAATTTCTCGATGTTTTTTTTGCCGGTATCAATTTTGGCATTGGCTTGTTTCAGGACAGTGCTGTTTACCGTTGTTTTGGAGACAGCCTTTTTAGCGAGTTGGAATCCTTCCAGCTGTGTATAGCTACCTTTGATCAAGTTGGCATGGATTTTTTGCAGTTCCGCATTTTGCGGTTTAATCAGTTTCAGCTTGGATACATATTTGGTGTAGTTAGGAATCGCTGTGTTGGTCAATTTCAGATAAACGGATTTGCGATTGGAGGATGTGATGTAAAATCCGCCTCCCAAAGCGTTGAAGGCTTTCTCTTCATATACGGATGCACTATCCAGTTGATCCAGGTAATTCAGGAAATCCTCTTCATCGGCTGTAAGTTCCGGTTCATCTTCCGATGTGTCAACTTCGTAGTATTCGTCTTCCGAATATGTAGTAGTTGAGTCATCCGCAGCAGCAGCATAGGACCCTGCAGGTGCGAATACCCCGCCGAGCAAAACAAAACTCATAATGATGGATAGTACCCATGATTTCTTCACGTTCTAATTTCCCCTATCTATATATGTGATATTATTCCAATGGATAATCTAACATAGCACGACAAGAAATTACAGGAATAAATTTACAATGGTACAGAGACAGACGAAAGCTCAAATATGTTGTGCATAGAATTTATCATAAAAGTGCTATAAATTGACGTACAGAAAGCAGTCAGATGATATAATCGGGTGGAGTGTTATTCTCTCACCTGAATATATTCGAAAAGGTTTTCGGTGAGTCTTCTACATTTGTTTGTAACCGCAATCATAAATACACACAGAAAGTGAGAGCTGAGATGAATCAGAAAAGGCTTTTTACGGATGGATGGCAATTTGCCAAAAGTAAGCTGGACGTCACAGAGCCTGCGGGGTTAACGTTTGAACCGGTGGAGCTTCCTCATGATTGGCTGATCTATAATACGCTTGAACTGTACGAGGATAGCATTGGCTGGTACCGCAAGACATTCCCGTATACGAAGGATGAACAGCAGCTTCTGCTTTGTTTTGATGGAGTGTACATGGATTCTTCTGTGTATGTGAATGGCCAGCTTGTCGGTGAGTGGAAGTACGGCTATTCGGCTTTTGAACATGAAATCACGAGTGCATTGGTGGAAGGCGACAATGAAATTATAGTCAAAGTCGTGCATCAGAGCCCGAACAGCAGATGGTATTCCGGGGCCGGAATCTACCGCAATGTGTGGCTCAAAACGAGAGATCGGAATCATATCGTCACAGACGGTACGTATGTATCGATTCAGCAGCAGCCAGAAGGTTGGCAGGTTGAAGTGGATACGGAGCTGAATCTCGATCAGAACGCACAGCTTGTGCACACGATTTGGTATCAGGGTAAACAGATCGTGTCCAGCAAAGGGGACATTACGGCTACAGCAGGAAAAGACGCTGGACAAGGAGAGATACAATCCAACAGCCAACAGCTGACAGTAGAGCAGCCGAAGTTATGGAGCCCAGATGAACCGAATCTGTATGAGCTGGTAACGGAATTGCAAGTGGCTGCAGGTGAAAGCGATGATAAGACGATCGAGATCATCACACAGCGGATTGGCTTCAGGGATATCAAGCTGGATGCAAACGAAGGCTTCCACCTGAATGGGGTCAAGATGAAGCTGAACGGCGTGTGTGAACACCATGATCTCGGTGCGCTGGGGGCTGCTTTTAATCTGACGGCGCTGCGCAGAAGATTTGTGCTGTTGAAGGAAATGGGCGTCAACGCCATCCGGACCGCTCATAACATGCCTGCCAAAGAATTCATGGAACTTGCGGATGAGATGGGTATGTTGATCGTTTCAGAAGCGTTCGACATGTGGGAGAGAGCCAAAACCCCATACGACTATGCGAGATTTTTCCCGGAATGGGCACATACCGATGTGAAGAGCTGGGTGAAGCGGGATCGTAACCATGCAAGTCTGATCATGTGGAGTATTGGTAACGAAATCTATGATACCCATGCAGATGAGCGGGGGCAGGAAGTGACTCGCATGCTGATGGAGTATGTCCTGGAATTCGATCCAAAAGGGAATGCAGGCGTGACGATCGGTTCGAACTACATGCCGTGGGAAAATGCGCAAAAATGCGCCGATATCGTGAAGCTCGCAGGCTATAACTACGCGGAAAAATACTACGACAAACATCACGAGGAACATCCGGACTGGATTATCTATGGTAGTGAAACGTCATCTGTGGTGCAGAGCCGCGGGATTTATCACTTCCCGTTTGAGCAGTCCATTCTGGCGGATGATGATGAGCAATGCTCGGCTTTGGGTAACAGTACGACAAGCTGGGGCGCGAAGTCGGCTGAATATTGCATTTTGGCAGAACGGGATACGCCGTATTCCTTGGGGCAGTTCTTGTGGACCGGATTCGATTATATCGGAGAGCCGACGCCGTATCATACGAAGAATTCGTATTTTGGACAGCTGGATACAGCAACGTTCCCGAAAGATTCCTACTATATCTACCAAGCAGCCTGGACGGATTATAAGAAAAGTCCGATGGTTCACCTGTTCCCTTACTGGGATTTCAGCCCGGGTCAGCTGATCGATGTACGCGTGTGCAGTAATGCGCCGAAGATTGAATTGCAGCTGAATGGCAAGACAATCGGCACGTATGATATCGACCATGCAAAGGGAACCCAGCTGGCAGGCTGGTGGAAAGTGCCATATGAAGCAGGTGAGCTCAAAGCGATCGCTTATGATGAGAACGGCAACGTTATCGCAACGGATGTGCAAAGATCTTTTACCGATGCGAAGAAGGTCCGTCTGCAAGCAGATCGGGAGCAGCTGCAAGCGGATGGTACAGATCTGATTTTCGTGGAAATTCAAGTGGAAGATGAAGCAGGCAATCTCGTGCAAAATGCAAACAACCGTGTGCAGGTCCAAGTGACAGGTGCAGGCCGTCTGCTGGGTCTGGATAATGGCGATAGCACGGACTATGATCCATACAAAGGTCTTAGTAGAAGGTTGTTCAGCGGCAAGCTGATGGCAATCATCGGGGCAACGAACGAATCGGGAACCGTGAAGATTGAGGTGACTTCGGAAGGATTGGAAAGTGCAGCTGCCGAGTTCGAATCGCTAGCTATTGCAGGTGCAGGAGACCGTATCAATGGGATATCCGGGGCTGCCGCTGCTGGTCAGGAGCAAATCGTACTCATGAGTAATACAGAACGTCCGATCCTGACGGGACGCGCGGAGGAGATTCCTTTGCGGAAAATCGAGATTATCAGCGAAGATGGGCAGCTATTCGATCCTTCGAAACAGCAGATGACAGTGAACGCCAAGCTGTATCCGGAGAACACATCCTACCGCGATATCGAGTGGGCAGTGGTGAACGATGCGGGGATTGAATCCAACATTGCCAAGGTCGAAGCCAATGGCCTGGAAGTCAACGTATCCGCTCTGGGTGATGGGGAATTCCGTCTTCGTGCGACGAGCAGTAACGGTACCGATAAAACAAAACTGATTTCCCAATTGGAGTTCAAAGCAACCGGTCTGGGTACGGCGTACAAAGATCCGTACGGCTTTATTACGGGCGGGCTGTACGATTACACCAAAGGGGATGTCGGTAACGGCAATGAACGCGGGGTAGCGACAAGTCGGGATGGAGAGACCCATGTAGGCTTCCGCAATATCGACTTCGGGCCTTACGGCTCCGATACCATTACGATTCCGATCTTTGCGTTGTCCAGTGAAGAGTACTTCATTCAGATCTGGGAAGGCATGCCAGATGAAGAGGGAAGTACACTGCTGGCAGATGTGGTGTATGACAAAGAATCCAGATGGAATGTGTATCAGGAAGAGACATATCATCTGTCCAAACGACTGAGCGGGATTACGTCGATCTGCTTTGTACTGAAGCAGAAGATTCATATCAAAGGCTTCTCTTTCGAGCGCCAAAGCCGCGCATTTGAACAGAATACGGCTGCATCATGTGATCATCTCTACGGGGATACATTCAAGATCGAGGGTGATCATGTTGAGGGGATTGGGAACAATGTGTCTCTGGAGTTTGAAAATATGGACTTCACGGCAGAAGGCACATCCAAGCTTGTGATTTATGGCCGTTCGCCAATTGATAAAAACACGATTCATATCCGCTTTGCAGGTGATGACGGACAGAGCAATCAACTGGTTGAGTTCACACAGTCTGAAGGATATGAGGAACGGGTGTTTGAGCTTGAGCAGGTGAAAGGTGTGCAGAAGGTGACCTTTATCTTCCTGCCGGGTAGTCAGTTTGACTTTGGCTGGTTCCGGTTCGAGAAGTAGGAAGCAGGATATAAGAGTCAAGGGATAGAAATGAATGATGTCAATCCTCTTCAAGTAAACAGTGTTCGTTAAGAACAGGACGTTTACCTGAAGGGGATTTTTTTGTATGTTAAGCGATTCGTTTAGCGTTTTTAGCCTTATTTATTAGCATCGTCAATGGTCAGCATAGCTCTCTCTGAATCCCAGGATACATTTAAACCCAAACCACGCATTACCTCAAAAGGAACTGTAGTTGCTCCCGAGTAATTATTTATGGGTTCAGGTATCTGCATGACTCGCTCCTCAGATGCATCTGCTGAAGTTATAACATAATGTGTTTCGTTAGGTCGGATTGTGATTGTCCGGTTGTTATATTTCAACGTATAGTGGTTCAGGCTACCTTCCACCTGATGAATCTCAAATGCTGCTCCAAGTGCTGCGGCGATGGCTTTGATTGGCAGCTGCACGGTCTTAGGCGTTTCAACAGCGGCATACATGGACTGGAACAGTTCACCGTTCAGATATACATCTGTGCCAATTTTGGCTTGAACGGGTTTGTAGACCATTCCTCCAGATGACGTTGCAGGTGCACCCGCTTCCTCATACTTATCACCTCCCCAGCCCCAGACGGTTCCATCCGAGGATAAGGCAAGACTATGGTAATATCCTGCTGAAATATCGGTAATGCCGGATAGATGGTTTACTTTTCCTTCTTTGCCGTCCACGCTCCTTCCGTAGCTGTACACCTCACCGGATGTTGTGAGTAATAACATATATTGCGAATTTCCATCCATCTTCTTCACCTTGAAGTCGTAATCAAAAGCGATCGTTTTCCCTGTCTCGTCCAAACCCCAGACTTTCCCGTTCTTATCCAGTGCAAGCAGGGACGTATCAGCACTTTTGATCGAAGATATGTTGGTCAGACCTTTTATCTTGGTAGGTTTGGACAGGACTTTACCGGGTTCGTCCGGCTCGTTCCAAGTCCATACGGAGCCATCTTTCTTCAGAGCATATCCATGCAAACCTCCAGATCCAACCTGGATGATATCTTTCAATCCGCTGATTGCATGTGGTTTACGTACGAGGTCATCAGAATCGATTCCTTGAGCAGTAGGGCGCTGCCATGACCAGACTGTCCCGTTCTGGAGAAGGGCGACAGTAAAAGAACCAGTTACCACATCCTTCGCAGAGTTGATGCCTTCCACTTTGCTTGGTAGTTTGCCAGCACCCCACTCCCAGACGGTTCCATCTGCCTGAACGGCTGCGTTGATTCCACCACCGGCAGCTGAAATAGCTATTACATTAGATAGTTCCGGTATTCGGATTGGACTAGATGTATGACGATATCGAACCTTTTCGCTCACACCCAGCTCTCCCCACAAATTACGGCCCCAAGTCCAGACCGACCCATCACTTCTCAAGGCGATTGTGTAATAATAAGCTCCCTCTACAGCTGTATAGTGGAGTTTCTTCTCAATGCTTGATGCAGTCGATTGCGCGGATGTGTTACTGGCGGACTGCTGTACGTTAGTGGCTGCGTGAGTCGTTGGTTCAGCTGTCAGCTCCAACAATAGGCTTGATGCAACTAATGCGGCAGCCATTACAATGGCAAAGCGTCGGGACGATTTACCTTTCCCATTGGGTCTATGATTCAAGCGTGAAGTGGAGCGTCGTTTTTCTGTTGCTGTATCAGCGGATGGGTTAACCGAACGCATGGATATCGCCTCTTTTCGGATGAGATGAACGTAAATGATGCATTGCAATATAAACACTGTATGGAGAGGTTAAGTTACATACAAATGATAAAAATTCCTTTATATTGAAGATAGGGAATTCCGCTTCAGCTTATGAAATATTCATTGCCACTAGTAAACAGAGGAGGGAGCAATCATGAAATTCAATGAGGATGTTCTTTGGAATCAACTGCTGGATGTGAGGCAATTTACGTTGGGGGTATGCGGGGCTATAAATTCGGAGCAAGTGGATGTGGTTCCTCAAGGCTTCAACAATTCCATTCGATGGAATGTGGGACATATCATTTTGGATCAGGATACGTGGTTTCATTATTTAATTGAGGATGAGGCAGAAATTCCGGCGACATATGAAAAGTTTTTTGGATTTGGGACAAGCCCTTCAACATGGGCGGAAGAGCCACCAACGTGGAAGGAATTAATGGAGCTTTTAAAGACACAGCCAGAAGTGCTAAAGCTCAAATTTTCCGGTCGGCTTGAAGAACCGCTGCAACGTGAGAGCGAACTCGGCATGAGCACCATCGGGGAGATTATTCCGCGTACACTTTATCATGAGTGGTATCATCTGGGGTACATTCAGTCGATTCGAAGATGCATTGATGCTAACGCACAGTGATTGGAGCGAGAGATTTTGAGAAAAAGGGTGTAACATGTACAGCGTCCTTAGCGTCTTAAGCATGAGGTGAATGTATGAAAAAAAGCATGCTTATCCTATCGTTAGCCATAATGCTGTTGACAGCCTGTGAATCAAACGATGAAACGACGAATATTTCAGTGAGCACTAATTCATTTCCGGAAATTATTGAGCCACATAACCCTGAGCAAGCGGAGCAAAGCGGGGATGTCGTTGTGCTTCTCGAAGGCATGCGGAACAAGGATAAGTGGATCACATTTGTGAAGAATGTGAAGAACAAACACCAGGATCAGGTTCGTGTGACGATGTATACCCTTGAAGGTGGGGCTATCATCCATGAATTGATTTATGATGGCTCAGCCATTCAAGCGACTTATGATAACTCTAGGGATGCCTATGGCTCCAAACAGGGGATTAGGACCAACACCTGCAAAGGGATCGGTACGATGAAGAGTGAGCAGGGCCGTGTTTTTTACGTGTTAACCGATTGTGAGAAGGAAGGGAGTACCTTTTCGATTCCCAAGTGATGAGAGAAATCTAACCGTAAATAGTCGAGCTATGTAATTATTCATGCTGTAAACCAAAGATCCTGAGAAGCTGAGGCTTTTCAGAATCTTTTTTGATGCCATATGGAGAGTGAGAGCTGATGGCTTATGCATACAAAGCATTGGATAGTTCGATCAGATTACCGTCAGGATCACGTATATACACCGAACAGATTGGTCCCAGTGCACCTGTCCGTTTAACGGGCCCTTCCTCAACCTTCGTGTTCTGTTGTGTTAAATGCGCAATGACTTCCTCCAGCGGTGTGCTGACCAGAAAACAAAGATCTGCTGAACCCGGTGTGGGGGTATGAGCTTTCGGTTCAAACTCTTTGCCCCGCTCATGCAGATTAATCTTCTGCTGTCCAAACTCTAACGCTTTTCGGCCCTGGCCGAATTCGACTACCTGCATGCCTAATACGTTTGTATAAAATGAGATTGTCGCTTCCAGATTTTCCACAGTTAACACGAGATGATCAAGTCGTTCTAATTTCATGGATGAGCCTCCTTTGAATCGGATCATTAGCTTCTGTAAAACGAGGGTTGTATATAATAGTATTTCGTTTATTATACCTTAGAGATTGGTATGAGTAATCGGTTTAGGCAACGCCGAGCCTTCGGACATTTTAGTGGAAAAGTAGAATATGAAGGGGAGAGCGAGCAAGATAAGACCGATGATCGCGGCGGTGATGATACTCTTTTTGTTCAATTTACAGGCTCCTTTCGGAAAAATAGAGTCTAGCACAATGGATATATAACCTATATATTAACCAATTGATCGAATTATGGAGGTTTAAATGATAAAGTGATTCTGGATTCTGTGCTCGTTGAATTAAATCATTCTTGAAACGCAGCGGCCTGAAGAGATTGTTAAGCATTATGAAAAGAAGTAGGAGAGAACATAGCTTTCTTGAGATATGTGAGTGGAGAATGAACGATTCGTAAGACAAAGGACTATGGCAGGAGCTGTTGTCTTTTTTTATTGGGCATCCTTCCTAGTTATTCGCACACTCTCCGATTGTGCTAAGGACATAGTATAGGGCATATACACTGTGTGCTTTGGCCTAAGGAGAGTGAACGTTTTGAAGATTATGAATAAAGGGATAGCTGCGTCCAGTCAATTAAAGTGCAGACGTTCCACACGAAAATGCAGAAATAAATCCCCGGGAAGAAAATGCTATATGACCCGTAAACCTTGCCGGAAAAAGCGGCGCTCCCTCCGACCGAAGCGTCCAATAAGACAACTGAAAGTAGTCTGTGGCAAAAAAGTCATTGCTTTGCCGAGGGGGATTGGCGTCAACCCGGCATGTCAGGTTCCCGGACCCCGGCTCGCTCCGGTCAGACAACATGAAACGAAGACTGTCGGACCTCGTGGAATACAAGGTCTGGGAGGGGAGCAAGGTGCCCAAGGCCTCGTCGGCCCACGCGGCGAGCCTGGCCAGCCCGGGCTACCTGGAGCGCAAGGCTCTGCTGGCGCTCACGGCGAGCAAGGCGGACCCGGCGTGCCGGGAGCGCAGGGCCTCGTCGGCCCTCAGGGCGAGCGAGGCGAACGGGGCCATCCCGGAGCGCAAGGGCCCGCTGGCCCTCAGGGCGAGCATGGCGACCCGGGCGTGCCGGGAGCGCAGGGCCCCGTCGGCCCTCAGGGCGAGCAAGGTGTCCCGGGCGTGCCCGGAGCGCAGGGCCCCGTCGGCCCTCAGGGCGAGCAAGGTGTCCCGGGCGTGCCGGGAGTTCAAGGCCCCGTCGGCCCTCAGGGCGAGCAAGGCCCTGCTGGCCCTACAGGTGAGCAAGGTCCGCCGGGCAGCGTACCCGGAATTGAGATTGTTCCCGCGGTAAACCGTTACTTCTATTTTCCGGAAACCGATCTGGATTTATCGGACTCGGTTACGATTCCCGCCGGGGATTTCATGAATGACGAAGGAGGTAGTGCAACCGAATTCGCCGGACTTGGACTTACCAGTTTCATCAATCTTTATATCAACGGGATTGTCCAGCCTGGCAACTCATATGACGTAAGTTCAGATTTGTTGTTCTTCCCGGCACAAAGCGGTGTGCTCTTTGCTGGAACACCGATCATTGTGGAGATAATTCAACTAACAGCAAATATAATAAATGGCTAAAATTGGTCGAATCTCCGCGTGACTTCGCCTTCACTTCTCTCGAATCTACCACATATACTATGTCAGGTAGGAGGTGAGAACTATGCCACTCGTAACCCCATTTCAGAACAGTGTAAGATTTGCTGCAACCATTGGTGACGGAACGGGTACCGGAGCAACGTTTGCGATTGCTGCAACTGCTTTTACAAACGACGCCGGTGCAGCTGCAACGGCATTTCCAGGCACGTTCAATTATTACAATCTTTATATTAACGGCATTATGCAGACAGCGGATACTTCCACTGTTACAACAACCACAATTACGATTCCCGGTGGAGACGCACTGAATGCTGGAATTCCAGTCGTTGTACAATTCGTAGTATCTTAATGTTTACCTGAATCATGCTGCATCATTATCTTGATCGGCTTCTATCGCAGATAGAAGTCGTTCTTTTTTGTACAAGGCATCAGCCAACTTTATAGGGTATTATCGAACTTAACAAAATACCGAACTTGGCAATAGGAAGAAATAAACCTTTTAGACATGCCTAAATTCGAGGGAGGAAGAACGTTAATCTCAAATGATTTTATGTATTGCTTTTTACAATATTTGTTTGTTATGCTACTACATAGAATTACATAGTAGGTGGTGTGTGAACTGAAGAATGAAATGATGAAAGGTTATATTGATGGTATTGTACTGTCTGTTCTGAGTAAGCAGGATGCATACGGGTATGAAATATCCAAAACGGTGCATGACGAGACGAACGGTCAGTTTGATCTGAAAGAAGGCACATTATATCCCGCGCTCAAACGAATGGAGGCCAATGGGTACATTGAGGGCTATTGGGGGGAGCAAATTGGAGGACCACGGCGACGATATTACCGAATAACCTCCCAAGGTCAAACTCAGCTCGACAAGTTGAGAACATCATGGACGGATAACATTAAGATCATCAATATTTTCTTGGGAGGGAGTCTTCATGGAAATCATTGAACGATATGTAGATCAAGTACTCCGTTATACGTTTTTATCCAAACGGGAAAAGTCTGAGTGGAGAGAAGAAATGGCTGCTCATCTCCATTCGTCTATCGATCACTATAGAAATCAGGGCTATTCTGAAGAACAGGCTATTGAACGCAGCATCCAACAATTTGGCTCTATCTCAGAACTACGCAGGACGGTAACCCAAGAAACATATGGATTCAATATGAGGACGATACTTGGCTGTGCTCTAGCAAGTTTTATCCTTTTCATAGTGTCAGTCGTAGGTGGACTAGTAGCCAATCAATACGGTGTACATAACCGATATATCGAGATTATGCCGATTGTTTTGATTACCGTGAGTGCATTAAGCATCTGTATTATTTTCACGCGTAAACGTGTGGATCGACTTTGTCTGCTATCTCTGCCACTGTTATTTGCCTTAGGATATCTGCAAGCCTACTTTCAAATCTTGGTTGATTTTTGGGGTGAGGGATTATCGTTCACCATGTTTGAAAAGTTATTTTTCAGTGCTTCATATGATATTTCCGGTCGGATTGAAGTCATGTTGATCGGCGATTTGTTCCTGTTTACACAGGCGCTCATCATTTTTGCTATAAGTAAAAATCGGTACATGTCGATACTCCCGTTTGTCTTTTCCACCATATATACATTGGTTCATATGATGATATTCACTCTCTATTACGCATTCTTTACGTCAGAGCAGTTTAGTTCCTCGGTAACTCAGGGATATGGCGTTTTCCTGGATGGTAATGTGCAGCGTTTGATCGAGATGGGGCTTAATTTGGTTATGGGTGCATTAGTGCTTGTATTATTGATGCTCTGGGGGAAATGGAGTGCGAAAAGGAAGCTGAACTTAGCTTGATAGACGTGATTCAAGTGGCGTAAGAACATGCACTAATACGCAAAATAGCTGGCTCAGGAATGTTCCCCAACTACCGGATAACCGATGAGAAAATGAATCCTCCGTGTGATTCCAATTTCCTTTCTGACTTGTTAAAATTTAGGTACATATACTACGGTCAGGTTGGCGGTGAAGAGGGAATGCAACGAATCGAGGTACATCCCGATGTATTGGAGGACAAAGCCCGGTTGGTCCAGCAAAAGAAACAGGAACTGGAGCGAATGGTCCGAGAGCTGGAGAAATCCATCTATCTGTTGCAATCGGAATGGTCGGGTGTGACAGGGGAACGTTTCTTTTGGGATTTTATGCAGGTGAAAGAAGTCTTCCCTACTACACTGGGTATTTTGGATGATATCCAGAAAGAGTTTACCTTTGTAGCGAAAAATTTTAGGACAGTGGATGGCTCAGGTGAGGTTGCGCTGTATATACCTGAAGAACTGAAACGAAATTTCGGTGTGGGGCTGCTCGACAAGTCGGTTGGAGAGACCGTAACTGGAATGGGCCAGACGGCAGAAGCTTTCATTAATAATCCATTCAGTACAGCGGCTAGTGTGGCTTATGCCATGACTATAGGCAGAGTAGTCGATGTTGGGCGAGGGATTAAGTTTGCATTTGATACAGCCTGGGGAAACGGCACGGCTAGATCTGAAGTCGAGCAGTTTGTGGAAGAGCAGAAAAAGCAGGACGATCAGGATGGATGGGGGTACTACAGTGGTTCGATGGCGGGTCAGGTACTGGCCTATGCTTTCTTTGGCAAGGCATTTCGTGCGGTAGAGAATAAGCATAGCGATCTGGGCGGATCGGGTGGGGGTAAGGGGAAAGAGGGGAATGTTGGTAGTCTAGTTAGGGATGGAAACAAAACAAAATATACGAATCCTGCTGGGAATGAATTGACTTGGGTTGATCAACATCCGAAAAATATTAGTCGTGATATTGAGTCATTTGTTGAAAGTCCCAATATTGGTAAAGCGACAGAAGGAAAAGTTGCAAAACTCGTTTCGGAACAAAAAGAAGTTATAGGCTTTGGACAAAAGGTTCAAAGGGAAGATAAAACACCAGCTGGTGATTTTGATGTGTTAACAAAAGATGAAATTATTGAAGTGAAAGCTTCTGCCGGCGCTCTAAAAGTTGATCAAATTGAAAAATATACAAATGTAAATCACAAAGATTTTTTGAATTCAGAAAACAGAAAAGTTATTGTATACATTGAAGAACCACTAATTAATCTAGCGCCTGAACAATTACAAAAATTGAATAAGATTAAGGATATGGGCGCAATTATTGTAAACTCAGATGAAGAATTGAGAGGAGTTTTAAAGTAAATGGGAACCTCATCATTTTTTTTAGTTGAAAGAGACAAATACTCACCAGATAACTTACTATCATCCATAATGTTAGCAGCTTTTCATTCTGATGCCATGCTTTACTACCGAAATGAAAAGTATTTTACCGAGGATGAACAATTCAAGTACACAACAATCAGTATCATGCAGGATCCAGATATGGATGATAATAAATTTTTAATATACCTTGATGGAGTTAAGAACGATGGGCTTGAGTTTTATAATAATGGACAATTTCAAGGATTAGAAGCTTCCCTTTCTTTATATCAAGTTGGTTGTATCGAGGATGTGGATGATAACGAGAAGTTACTTTTTAGTTTTGTGTATGAATACTTGAAATTAAATCCCCATCAATATTATTGGTTGGGAGGTTATAATTGGGTTTACAGTTGGGAGGATATGAAAAAACTTAAATCATTGCCGTTTGATCCGGATTGGTGTTATAAAAATCCACAACTCTAAACACCCTGATGCATGTGATGAATTCTTGAAAAACTTCAAAAAGCCTTTTCTAACTTGATTAAAAAATAGGAATAGGCTTCTTTCTACAAGGGTAGCTCACATAAGAAATGAATCTTATAAGCAAGTATAAAAGAACAATGCACACCATCCACCGGACTATCTTAGTTCGGTTTTTTTGGGGATTAAGTAAATGTCTATCAGTGCAGTAATACTTGAACCACAGAATGATTTTGAAAAGGATTTTCTTGTTCCAGTTGTAATAGAATCTTTTTTCAAGGAATGCCGGCAACCTGCTGTTGAATTATTAGAGTTAAAATGGATAGATCTCTTTTCAACTGGTGTTGATGTAGAAGAGGAAGACGTGCCGATGATTATTGAGGAACTACCCAGAGAGATTCTAAATTAGAAGTGCTTTCTTTATGAACGGGTGGCAAGAGAAATTAGGCATCAGTGATACAAGAACTAGAGTAGAGGATTAAAATATACTCGACTATATATAAGTGACACGCATTTAAAAAAGTGAGGTGAAAATGAATATGGATTTTCTTTACACTAAGCCATATGTTCCAGGAGTGATAGACGACACACCAGTGGACCTGGAATCGTGGTTTATAGATGATTCAAGAACCCAATTATCAAGTTCTCTTAGGTTTATTAGGTGAAAAAGTTGTTAAGGAAGTTCGAGGAGAAAAGACTGTCTATAGCCTAGGTTATTTTGCGTTCTGAAGACGATATAAAGAGAGTTGAGATCGAAATTGATGATGAGGGTCTGAATATAAAAAAAATGAATATTTTTATTAATCCAGCTGCACTTTTACTTCAAAAGGAGATAACTAACCTGCGTGTTGATATTCACACTCAAAAAACAAGCGATTACTTATCCATTTCTATTAAAGATAAGATGATTTACCTTATTTTCAATGTAAGACAGAAGACTTTCATACTACCTTATAACCCATAAATGGTGCAGCGGAAAGGTGAGGTATGAGTTGTACACATCTCTGAATGATCATATCATTGAGCACTTCTACTAGACAACGTAGAGGTGCTTCTTACTATAAAATCTTAGGAGAATAAATTGCCATGATACTAAAAAAACGACTTTTAATGATCGGATGTTGTATTGCCTTTGTGATCTTACTTATTCTAACCTATAGCTTTTATAAGAAAAAAGAATGTATGAACAGTATCTAACGATGAATGTACGACAAGATATGGTTGATCTGAAGAGTACGATTATAAATAATGATAGTTTATTTAACCGAATACTTAAGAATGAAATAATAACAAACGAGATGGTTGAGGATGGAGAACAAGCAAGCCAGCTCTATTACAACTTTACAGATATGGCGCAGATTATGGATAAGTATAACTTGATGAATCTAAGTTTCAGCGAAGAAGCCAACTGGCTGGTAAAACCCGCAGCATTATTTACAAATGGCTTAGGCCAAGATGACATTTTGCCACCTACGCTTCACCGCATGCGAATGACGTTCGAGAGGCTGGATATAACCAATTATCCTGTAACAGCTGAACTTAAAGCCAGAATCGAGGAGTACCAGCAGTTAAATCATCGATGGCTAAACATTGTTGGGGACTTTGAATCCAAGGAAATTAACGAGAATGACTGGCCCCAAATCTTGAATGATCTGGAGCAAGTGACCCGTGCTTATTTTAGTGAGAAAAAAGTAGATTTCGTGGAGGATGACGTTTGGAGAGATGCTTTGAATCCAAGGTACGAATGATGAAATATCCCCATAGATGACCGGATCGAATGGGTGGAAGTCAGTTAATCGTTTCATCAGCTTTATACAACGGCTTATTGTTTGGCAAAGCTTTTCGTTCGATGGATGACAAGCATACCGATCTGGGTGGATCGGGTGGAGGGAAGAAGGAGTCGAATAAGGGGAACGGTGGGACCGGTGATAGAGATATGACTGAGCCTACCTTACCAAAGGGAAGTAAACCAACTGGAAATTATGGAGTAGGTGATTCCCACGGGATAAAAAAACAAAATGAAACTGCTGACTTCTTAGCTGAACAAGGTTATGAAATCAAGGCAACTTCTAATCCTGACTTTTTAATTCAAGGTAAGGTTTTTGACTGTTACTCGCCCAAGGAAGATGCAAACGTAGATAATATTCTTCGAAACATAGCAACAAAAACTAAAACGCAAGCGGAAAGAATCGTTGTTAACCTAGATGAATTTCCCACTGAAAAAGTTCGTGAACTTAGTCAGGGAATTATCAGAAAAGCAAATCCAACCGGAGATTTGAAAAATCTGAAAGAGATTTTATTCGTTAAGGACGGCAACATAACACGGGGGTTTGGGGAGGATTAATAGATGGACTATGAATTATTTTTAAAAAGTAAGCTCGATCGTAATTCTTTGGGGAAACTGATAGAGCAATCTGTTACTGAATCGGTTGTTGAGAAAGATTCTTTCCAAAGTAATGAAGAGGAAATAGTAATTGGCAGTAGATTTTTTACGTTGCATCTTGAAATTGAGGATATTTCTGATATCACTTTTGTTCAACAGCATTATAACTTAGATGTGAATGTATGCATTAGAACTCAATTATTTGGCAGTACTTTTTCTGAAGGTATAGAGTATATTTTCAGAATTATTAGTAAGCTTATGAAACATACTGAGGGTAATCTTTTATTCCTAGAAGATGGTTCTACTCAATTACTTAGAATGGAGAATGGTCTGCTGACGGTCAATAATCAGTTGGATGAATATCAAACTAAATATCTAACTTCAAGCCTTCTTCTTTTACTTGACCGTCCTTATATCGAAAAGGAGCTATTAAGCTAAAAAAGCAGCAGGTAAATGAAATAATGATACTACTTGAAAGCACTTCTACCACACAAACGTAGAGGTGCTTTTTTCTATGAAATCAAACAATTAATGAAATCTTCCACAGATTGGACGATAATATAAAAGAAGCAACTTTCAGCTAACCATATACATAGAGAATATCCACAACCATCCTACACCCACACGAGGTATATTCATGAAACAAGGCATATATGAACAGCTTATCAACACAATCACCAGACAGGAGATTTCGGCGCTGGACCCGGATGTGTATCACATTGGGACTGAGAAGCTGGATGCAGAGGAAGCACGTAAACTACTGTCCACGTATTTGGCGGCGGTGACCCGGCGAGCGATCAAGATAGTGAGGGAACAGACGGAAGATAAGACGGCAGTGTTGGCGCAGATCCGAACGTGTAATGAGATTATTGCTACTCTCAAAGGCACACTGGGGGAAGAAGAGTACAACGAATTGCAACTGGATGAGCAGGGGGAAGTGTTGACCCATGTGTGTTCCAAGCTGAACAGCATTCGTGCGGTCCGGGATACGAAAATCATTCGCCCAGATACACCGATCTCCCAAAGTTCATTATTCACAGGCGCGAAGTCCGAACCGAGTATGTTACTGGAGCTGCAAAAGGAGATCGTGACCGCCGATCGGATCGACTGGTTGGTGTCATTTATCAAATTCAGCGGGCTTCGTCTGCTTCTTGAACAGCTTCAGCAATTTACGGCTGGCGGTGGGAAACTGCGGATTATCACGACCACCGCCTATGCGGGCTCCTCCAACCTGTCCAATCCGGCGCTGACCAGCGGCATGCTTAAGGTGACGAAGAAGGATTCACTCGACGTGCTGGGCAAGATTAAAGCTACCTTCGGAAGTCTGCTTCTTGACTTAGTATTTAAGCGATGCTGAACATGCACTAATACGCAAAATAGCTGGCTCAGGAATGTTCCCCAACTACCGGATAACCGATGAGAAAATGAATCCTCTGTTTGATTCCAAATTCCTTTCTTAATTGTTAAAATTTAGGTAAATATACTATGGTCAGGTTGGCGGTGAAGACGGAATGCAACGAATCGAGGTACATCCCGATGTATTAGAGGAGAAAGCCTGGCTCGTCCAGCAAAAGAAACTGGAACTGGAGCGGATGGTCAGGGAACTGGAAAAATCCATCTATCTGTTGCAATCGGAATGGTCGGGTGTGACAGGTGAACGTTTCTTTTGGGACTTTATGCAGGTGAAAGAAGTCTTCCCTACTACACTGGGTATTTTGGATAAAATCCAGAATGAATTTATTTTTATAGCGAAGAATTTCAGAACAGCGGATGGTTCGGGTGAGGTAGCATTGTATATGCCGGAAGAATTAAAACGGAATTTCGCTGTTGGACTGCTAGACAAGTCGGTTGGAGAGACCATAACTGGGATTGGACAGACAGCAGAGGCGCTATTTTATAATCCATTCGGTACGCTCGCCAGTGTGGCATATGCCATGACAGTGGGGAAAGTGGTTGACGTTGGACGAGGTATTGGATTCGCATGGGATGCAGCCTGGGGAAACGGAACGGCGAGGTCTGATATTGAGCAATTCGTGGATGAGCAGAAGAAACAGATCAATGAGAGTGGAGCAGGATATTACGGTGGAACGATGACGGGGCAGGCCCTGGCTTATGTTTTATTTGGCAAAGCCTTTCGTTCGATGGAGAATAAGCATACCGATCTGGGTGGATCGGGTGGTAAGGCGGAGTCAGGAAAAGATAGTGGTTTAACTATTGACTCAAGGTTAAGAATGGAAGGAAATAAAACGATATACCCTAATCAATTCGGTAATGAGATATCTTGGACCAAACAAGGTTCTAAAGATATAGATGCTATTATCGAGAAGAATTTAAAAAGCTCAAAAGCTGGTGATGTGCTAGAAGGAAAGGTAGCGCAGCTAATAAACGAAACAGGAAGACTAGAAGGTACGGGTATAGAACTGAAAATGCAAAATAAAAAAAGGGCAGGAGATATAGATGTTTTAACAGACTCTCACATTATCGAGGTTAAAAAGTCCTTGAGTGCTTTAGATGAAAAACAACTTGATAAGTTAACAAATCCAATCAATGATAAATATTTTAATTTTGATAACAAAGAAGTTATTTTCTATATTGAAGATGTAACTGTGAAAAACAAAACTCAAGCGGATTTAGTTAAAAAATTAAGCGATCTAGATATAAAATTAATAAGCTCGTTAGATGAATTGAAGGAGGTCATGAGTAAGTGAGTTCAATAATAATTCTAAAAAAAATTATAAATTACTCTCCAGAACAGACACTTAAGAACTTTAATAATGCAGCCGAAAAAGCCGATATGCATAGTTTTCATTTGAAAGTTGATCTTGATACGGATAACAACTTTCTTTCTGCAGAAGGTACATTGTCCGAGGTAGATGAAGTAACGTTAATGAATACCGAGAATGAAGAGGGTATTAGGTATTTTTCTTTTAATGTGAATAGGGTTGTAGAAAATTCATATGATAGTTTTACCTGGCTTACCCAAGACGAAAATTACTTCTGGGCTATAGACATTGAAAATATTAACCATGAATACGAATTTATTTATAGGTTCGTTGTAGAGTATTTTAAAGAAAATGTTGAAGATTATTTATGGTTTGATGATGCTGATTGGTATTACACCGCTGACGATATTTTAAAATTAAGTCAAATGCCATATGACCCTGAGTGGTGCAGTAAAAAAATTATGTGAGGGTATTTATTCTCTAATGGTAAATGAGTCTAAAGGTATTCACATCTATGAAAAAAACAAATAAGTAAAGCACTTCTACCAGACCACAAGTAGAGGTGCTTTTATCTATGGATTCAAAACAACTAATGATATTATAAAAACAATAAATATATAGGGAAAACAAGCACAGGAATGGAAATAGAGCTTATTTTAAGAAATGATAAGATAATCTCAGCATACCCAATATATTGAATGGAGCTAAATTAGTGATGATAAAATATAATTATAAACTGAAATATATGGATGAATTTAATATGGTTGTATTAGATTTTGACGAGGAAAAAACACTAGAGTTCGCCAGTATGATAAGTGATCCCTTAGGATCTGATATACCTTGGAGATATGAAGATTTGAAGAAAGATATTGAGAATTATCTTGATTTGTTAAAGGGGGGGATACCCGAATATAGACATGGAGGAAATGCATCCAGCGTTATATCACATAAAGACTATACAATAATTGAAGATCCATTTTACGATGAGGAAGAAGATGAAGTTGAACCGATCTGTAAGTTAGAGACGGTTGAATTTGTGAAAATCATATTACTGTGGGCTTATGAAACGTACAAATTTAAAAGCAAAAGGGGAGTGATTGCTCTAGAGGAGGCAGAAATGGTTATGAAATGGGTTGAACAGAAGATGTTAGAAGTAGAAAATATAGAAAACGAGTCTATACAATAGCTAGTTTAAGCTCATTTCGAAATTTCAAACCGTTACTTATGACTGGGATGATACGCAAAATGAGTATTTTAAAGCAGTAGTTTCTGATGACTTTGATGATAATGAGGATTTATTATTTAAATTCCTTTTTGCTTTTCTGAGCAAATTTCCCGATGCAAGAGCATGGATTGAAGAAGATTGGTTTTACAATCTGGAAGACATGAAACAGATAAAGGCATCCTACAATAATAATTGGTGTTATATAGATCCAAACAACATTTAAGTGAAACACAATAATTAAGATTCAAGCACTTCTACCAAACCAAAAGTAGAGGTGCTTTTTCCTATGAAATCAAACAACTAATGAAATCTTCCACAGATTGGTCGATAATATAGAAGAAACAATTTTTAGCTCATCATATACATAGAGAACGATCCACAACCATCCTAACTCTCACGAGGTACATTCATGAAACAAGGTATATATGAACAGCTTATTAACACCATCACCAGGCAGGAGATTTCGGCGCTGGACCCTGATGTGTATAACATTGGGACTGAGAAGCTGGATGCAGAGGAAGCGCGCAAGCTGCTGTCCACGTATTTGGCGGCGGTGACGCGGCGAGCGCTCAAGATTGTACGGGAACAGACGGAAGATAAGACGGCAGTGTTGGCACAGATCCGAACGTGTAATGAGATTATTGCTACCCTGAAAGGCACGCTGGGGGAAGAAGAGTACAATGAATTACAACTGGATGAGCAGGGTGAAGTGTTGACCCATGTGTATTCCAAGTTGAACAGCATTCGTGCGGTTCGGGATACCAAAATCGTTCGTCCAGATACGCCTATCAGCCAAAGCTCTTTATTCACAGGTGCGAAGTCGGAGCCGAGTATGTTATTGGAGTTGCAAAAGGAGATCGTGACCGCCGATCGGATCGATTGGCTGGTGTCATTTATCAAATTCAGCGGGCTTCGCCTGCTTCTGGAACAGCTTCAACAATTCACAGCAGGCGGTGGGAAACTGCGGATCATCACGACCACCTATATGGAGGCAACCGACCTCAAGGCTATTACTGAACTTAGCAAACTGCCTAACACAGAGATCCAGATTTCGTATGATACCAAAGTGACCCGCCTGCACGCCAAAACGTACATTTTCCACCGTGATACTGGATTCACCACCGCCTATGTCGGCTCTTCCAACCTGTCCAACCCGGCCCTGACCAGTGGTATGGAATGGAACCTCAAGGTGACGGAGAAAGATTCACTCGACGTGCTGCGCAAGATTGAAGCGACATTTGAGAGTTACTGGAATGACCGCGAATTCACGCGATATGTGGCTGAGGATAAAGGACATGAGGCACAGTTGAAGGAGGCTCTGAATCCGTAAAAAAGATCAATCCAACCACTTTCACCTCGACATCCAGCCTTACGATTATCAGAAAGAAGTGCTGGAACAGCTGGACGCTGAGCGTACGCTGTATGGACGAACTCGCAACCTGATCGTCGCAGCCACAGGCGTCGGCAAAACGGTCATTTCAGCCTTCGACTACAAGCGGTTTCGGGCAAGCCATGCGGGAGCCAAGCTTCTTTTTGTCGCGCATAGGGAAGAAATCTTGAAGCAAAGCCGGGACACGTTCCGGTATATCTTGAAGAATATGAACTTTGGTGAGCTGCATGTGGGAAGTCATAGAGCAGAGGCGCTGGATCACCTGTTTGTTAGCATTCAGAGTCTTAACTCCATGAAGCTGACGGAGATCACCAGCCCAGATTATTACGATTACATCATTGTGGATGAATTCCACCATGCCGCTGCACCTTCATACCAGAAGCTATTGTCCCACTACGAACCGAAGATTTTGCTAGGACTAACAGCAACACCGGAACGGATGGATGGCAAAGACATTACCGCCTACTTCGATCATACGATTGCCGCCGAGATCCGTCTAACCGATGCCATTGACCGGAAACTACTGAGTCCTTTCCAGTATTTTGGCGTCACCGATACTGTCGATCTATCCCAGGTGAAGTGGTCGCGAAAAGGCTACGATCTGAACGAACTGGAAAAGCTCTACACTCATAACAAAATCCGTGCCAACCAGATCATCCAAAGTCTGAACAAATACGTAACCGATCTGGACGATGTGAAGGGGCTTGGGTTCTGTGTTGGGGTGGATCATGCGATGTATATGGCAAAAATATTTAACGAAGTCGGCATTCCATCCATAGCCCTGCATGGCGGGTCGAGCGAACAGGAACGTCATTCTGCGAAAGGACAACTGGTGAACGGGGAACTGCGCATGATCTTTGTCGTGGATCTGTACAATGAGGGCGTGGATATCCCTGAGGTGAACACCATCCTGTTCCTGCGTCCTACCGAGAGTCTGACCGTATTCCTGCAACAGTTGGGACGTGGACTACGGATGACGGATGGCAAAGAGTGCTTGACCGTGCTCGATTTCATCGGACAAGCGCATCAGGAATACAGGTTCCAGGATAAATTCCGCGCCCTGATCGGCGCCACCAAACATTCCATCTCGTACTACGTTGAGAATGGATTTTCGAACTTACCACGCGGCACGTTCATTCAATTGGAAAAACAAGCGAAGGAATACGTCATGCGCAACCTCAAGCAGATGAGTCGTAATCGCAGAGCGTTGATCCAGAAGCTTCAAACCTTCCAACAAGACACCGGACTGCCACTGACCTTGGCTCATTTTGTAGAGCATCACGGGATGACATTGTATGAATTTTATGGTGGACGTATGGGGAAAAGGTATTTCCGGGGTATGTTGGCCGAAGCTGGACTGACAGAGCCAATTGAGAGTGAGCAAGAGGAATATATCCGCAGACTACCATCTGTGCTGACGATCAACTCCCGAAGCTGGCTGACATTCCTGATCGACTATATAGAAAAAGGTAAAGAAACCGCGACCGCCGATGAACAGCGCATGTTGATTATGTTCTATTACACCTTCCAGCGGGCTGCGCCCGAGAAATTAGGGTTGAGCAGCATTGAGGAGGGAGTACAGCGTGTGCTGTCTTGTGAGGCATTCCGAGCAGAGCTTGTGGATATTTTTAAATATAATTTGGCTCATCTGCGATTTGTGGATAAAAGCAATTCGTTCCCTTACACTTGTCCACTGGATATCCACTGTATGTACTCCATCGACCAAGTTCTCGCCGCGTTCGGTTACTGGAATGCTCAGCGATCACCCGCCTTCCGTGAAGGCGTGAAGTATTTTGCCGATGAACAGACCGATATCTTCTTCATTACACTGAACAAATCGGACAAAGATTTCTCTCCATCCACACTGTACGAGGATTATGCGATCAACGAGCGTCTATTCCACTGGCAGACTCAGAGCCGGATGTCAGAGCATACGGCTACCGCGGAGCGGTATATTCATCACCGGGAGACGGGCAACCGGATTGCGCTGTTCGTACGTGAGTATAAGGAGGAGCATGGCTACACGTCTCCATTTGTATTCCTGGGCGAAGCGGATTATGTGAGTCATGAGGGGAACAAACCGATGAGCTTTGTATGGCGACTGCGGGAAGATATGCCTGCGAAGATGGTGGCGGTGGCAAATAAGTGTATTGTGTAAATATTTTTTATTATTGTGCTATTGAGCATTGATCAAAAAAATTAAAAACGAGGTCTGAATGAAATTTAGATTCTAAAATACTCAAAAACACAACAGAATCTCTCTGGATTTGAGGAGATTCCGTTGTGTCTTTCAAACAAGAGTTTAAATAAACGCAGTGTTTTAATTTTTAAATTGAGGCCCTTCGTATCCATTGTTATCTGCTCCAGAGGGCCCAGCATCTATCCCTTCTTCAATTGTTGCCGGAACCTTGTCTTTACTAGTAGCTGATTCTTGACTTTCTGGTTTGGTTTTTGTCCAAACTTCATCGCCTAGAGCAGGGGACTGCCACCAATAAAAATCGCGGTACACTAGATCTGTTGTCAAATATAACAACGTTGAATTATTACTTTTATCATTAATGGTGAGTTCATATTGAGAAACTCCAATGCCATCAGAATTATTAAGCGCTGTGATCCATTGCTCAATTTTGGGAACAAGACTGTTCACCTCTGAGATTTCCGTTGTTAGCACGATCGAGGCGAGTTTTCCACCCAGTTCGTTATCCGTTACATTCGTCGATTCCACCATCACATCATTTGCTTTCAGTTCACTAATAATAGCGTTCTGGACTGATTCAGAATCAAGCTTGCCTACAATTTTAGCTGAGAAGTCTGGTATTTGGGTAATGTCGTTAGAGACACCGTTGTATATATTCCGGCCGTTTTTGTCTGTAATCGTAAGATCAACATTTTTAATTTGCGAGGTTCCATTAGAACCACTTCTTACTTCATTCCGAATTTTTCGGATGGTTTTAATATCATCTATCGTTGCTTTTCCAGAAGTGGAAGCTGAGTTTGTTTCCAATTTTAAATCATGCTCGTGGGTAGAAATCTTTGCAACCTCCACTCCTCCCTTAACAAGCTGATCTTGGATTAGTTGGGTAGGACTTTCAGCAGAAATAGAGTTCATGTAAAACGCTCCGCTCAGGACGATAACTGCTGCTACGACAAGAAACCACTTTTTATTTCTCATTATAATTATCCTCCTTATAAAAGGTTGAATTTAAGGCCCATAGACTCGGAAATTTGCATTACTGGTCTTCTGACTGAATAAGGGCTTTCAGCGGTTGGAGCTGTGTCATTTACAGTCCAAACGCCACTTGAATTTTTATAAGATACACTTGTGAATCTAAACGGTCCCATCTGTGTATTTGTTGCATGACTTTCTGCGTTTGCTTGAACATTGTTATACGAACTTAGATTCCAAGGACAAAGGGCAAAGAATGCCTCAACGCGCTTGGACAAGCGCATCAGGAGTACAACTTTCAGTATAAGTTCCGGGCCTTGACCGGCACTACCAAGCACTCCATCTCACATTACATCGAGAACGGGTTCTCAAATCTGCCTCGCGGCACGTTCATTCAGTTGAAAATCAGACGAAGGAATATATCATGCGCAACCTCAAGCAGATGAGCTTAATCGCAGAGCGTTAGTTCTGAATCTACAAACGTCCCAGCAAGACATCAGACTGCCGCTGACCTGGGGTTGATGATGCATTGGAGATTCGTCCTACCGCTAATTTCGATGGATGGATCAAGATTCTTTTGAATTTAAGTTAACGAACACATCAAACGAAGTGTACGATCTAGTCAAAAGTAAAAACGATCAGGGGTATACGGCGAGGATGTTGGCAAATTTTGCTTGAAATTGGACAGCTGATAAAGAAGGTAATCGCAATGGAGAAATTCCGGATGCAATTATTGAAGAACATCGTTTTGCTATGCCTTGGAATGCTCGTTCAATATCAAGTACTTGGGCTATTCATGAGAGTGGTATAGTCCAGATTGGATGTGTTCATACGTCTCAAGGTCTTGAATTTGATGATGTAGGCGTAATTATAGGGAATGATCTAAAATATGATTCGGATAAAATGGAACTTTATTCAGATTATTATGAGTACAAAGATAGAATGGGAAGACGAGGGCTTAAATTTAAGAATGAAGAACTAGCCAAGCTTGTTAAAAAACATTTATTAGATTTTATGTCTAGGGGTATGAAAGGTTGTTATGTTTACTGTCGAGATCAAGAATTGATGAATTATTTATGTAGCAGAGCAAATTCAAAATGATGTGCACCACGGAATGGGCAAAGTAGAGAGAAACCCTATCATTCCATAAATGGACGGATAGGGTTTGCCGTTTTCACATCAATATTCCTTTAATAACATTTTTGGCTACACGAATATTATCAGGAGAAGAATCTCTTAGCAGCTGTACAATTTCTTTGATTTGTTTCTCATCTTCAGTTACCTCAAACTCTTCTTCTATATAAGCAAATAATTGAATCAAATTAACATCCAACGACTCAGCGATTTTCGCCAAGTTCACCAAAGAAACATTCTTTTCTCCACGTTCGATCTGTCCTATGTATGAAAAATGAAATCCACCTTTTTCTCCGAGGGCTTCCTGTGAATACCCTCTTTCTTTGCGTAATGCGCGAATTCTGGCTCCGACCAGCTTCAAAACTTCTCTGTCTTCGTTCATGGTATTCACCTCTCTATGTTCAAAAGTGTAGACAAGTTTTCTCAAGGTAAACACCAAACGAAGAATACAAATAATTTATTTGATTACTATAAGTATCATTTTATTGTATAATACTGGTATTAACTCTTTGGAGGGATGACAATGGCAAGAAATTGGTCCATAACCGAAGCGCATTGTAATCACCAAGTAGATTTTACCCCACGTTTGCAAGACCATGATATCTCCACACAACCTAGTTCCAAACACATTGCTGCTTACCATATGCTACGTACCACAATAATGGCCTATCACCAACATGCTAAGTATCATCTCAGACTTGCCGCCATCATGCGTAATCACAATCAGTTCAAAGCCTGCCTTATTCTATGTGATTGGGCTCTAGCCTCCATGATTAAGGCGCTTTATATCCATAAGTATCATTCAGTTCATCCACCCAAGGAGCTCACCATGAACGAAATCTTGCCTTTAGTGCATACGGACACTGAACCCGGATTGGATATGGCTTTGTTCATCGGCACGATACAACATATGTCATCTTTAGAGGAACGCCAAGAGGATCAATATTTAGACCTTGATAACATCGAAAAGCTTCTTCAACGAACGGAAGACATTTTGGAGGAGTTAGCCACTCGATTGAATGATAATTTATCAGAGTATTTCTGAAATGAGGCGTGTCATGATGATCTGGAGGTTCTTTTCACGAGGAATGGGACTGGAGGATTATAAGTACTGAAAGGTATTCATTTGGAGAAAGGGAAAATCAGGATATTGGGCCGATGTATGTCTAAAGAACTTCTGCTAACATGGTAAAATCCTATTTCTAACAGCGGAGAATGATATGAGTACAATTAAAGTAGCACCAGAACAACTGCTGCATGTATCCAAGCAGATCGAGCAGGGCAGGCAACAGTTGGAAGCGATACGAAATGACCTGACCGCACGGATCGGATTCATCCAGTCTCAATGGGCAGGAGCAACGCAAGAACGGTTTTTTTACGATTTTCAGCAGTCACATTCTGTACTGGATCGAGCTCTGGAAAGTATGGTGAAGTCATCCCAAGATCTCATGGAGATAGCCGAGAGATTCGAACAAGCGGATCAGGAACAGGTGAGTCTAGGAGCAATTGTTGGGCAGATTGCTACAAGCACAACGTTGAATAAATCTAGTGAGAGTCCAATTGATCAACGTGAGATGGTATACAACCCTACATTTCGAGTTTACGTGCCTGCCAATGAAGCAGGGAATGGAATGACAGGGCAGAATGAGTTTGCTGAATATTGGAAAAGTGGTGGTACGTATGAGGAAATGAGAGGTGGACCAGAGCAACTTGAGCCTAGTGGTGGGGATATATACGATGAGCAAATTGGCGTATTTAAGGAAGGGTATCATCCCGTAACTGGAGAAGCTATACCCGCATGGCAATCGGCGATTTCTATCGCAAGTTTACAATTTGGTAAAATCGCGCTGGCTTTTACGGGGATGTATAATAGGGGCTATAAGGTTCCGAAAGAGGGATTAGGAATACCGAAAGACAGAACAGTAACGCCTAGTCACATTCAAAGCAAAATATTGCACGATAACCCACTGGTCAGCAAAACGAACAAAGGATTAGAAGTGGAGTATACTAACCAGGCTGGAAACAAAATCGTTTGGGTAGAGCACAATCCCAAAAATATTACCAATGCTATAGAAGCTGCAAAACATAGCCGAGACACAGGGAAAGTTGTTGAAGGAAAAGTTGGTGAATTTGTAGATCGGCATGTCGGGGTAACTGGCTTTGGGGTAGAAATTAAAAATGCAGATAACAAATTAAGAGTTACAGATTTGGATGTTGTAACGAACTCACAAATTATTGAAGTGAAAAAGTCAGCGGGAGCAGTGAAAACAGACCAAATAGATAGATTAGTGGATATGAATAATAAAGAATTTTTCAATTACAAGAAGAAGGAAGTTATTTTATATATAGACGCACCACTAGAAAATACGGGTCGAATTGCATCTGAGAAAATCGATCATATTAAGAGCAAGGGTGTCAAAGTGGTTAACTCGTTAGAAGAATTAAGGGAGGTACTGAAGTAATGGCATCTGCTTTTGTTTTAATAGAAGAAAATAGCAATATTCCCATTGAGCGTTTGATCCAGGATATACAAGAAGCTTGTCTGGAAGCAAAGTTAACTTTAGTTTTTGGAATTGAAGATACGGATTCAGAACAGAACATGAAACATTGCTCCTTGGGAATTATCCTTTCCGACCAAGAAGAGTTGGGCCATAGTGAGCAAAAGAATAATATCAGAGTCGATGTATATGATGAACCTGTTCAATATCAATATAGAGAATTGGAATGGAGAGATGATGGGAGAGTATATTTTAACACGCTGATTATAGATGAAGTTTATCAAAATGAAGAGGTTACGCTAACCTTTTTATATCATTTTCTTGCGAGACACCCTCAGATGGTGGTATGGATGGAGGAAGACTGGGTCTATACATTATCTGATCTGGAAAAAGCTCTGAAAACTTCAAATCAAACTGATTGGTGTTATGTGAACCCGGATTCAATGTAAGTAACACGATATTTCTAAGTAAGCCCATTTCAACTCTTATACGAGTAGTCATGGGTTCTTTTTATCCCCTCATTCCAACCCACTACTATACAAAATCTACCCATCCCTCCCCATAGCAAATGGTATAATGACAAAAAGGGAGATTCTGGCGCGTGAGGCTGGAGAACTTCCACAGCAGAAAGGATGTTATACCACATGCCTACATACAACAAATTGGTTCGGGACAAGATTCCACATATTATCACATCCAGTGGTAAGGAATGCCGGACGCGCATTCTGGACCCGGAGGAATATAAACAAGAATTAAGAACAAAGCTGCAAGAAGAGTCGGATGAGTACATAAGTGCAGCGAACGATCAGGAGGCTTTGGAAGAACTGGCCGACATGCTGGAAGTTATCCGGGCTCTGGCGGAGGTGCACGGAGCGAATGCGGCTCAGCTCGACAAGCTGCGGGCGGACAAAGCCGAGGCGCGTGGCGGATTCCAGGAGCGGGTGTATCTGATCGATGTCGACGAAGCTTAACGTTAAACTCATTACAGACAACCTGGCCGATGAACTAATTACCCGGATGCAGCATGCATCCGGGATTTATATTATGACGTCCTTTATTATGCAGTCCGGGGTGAAACTGCTGGCTCCGCACTTGAAACGGGCGGCAGAACGTGGGGCAGAAGTACGAATGCTTGCGGGAGACTATCTGTATATCACGCAGCCGGAAGGTTTGCGGGCGCTCTGTGAGGTTGATCCACGAATTGAGACACGGCTGTGGCGAAGTATGGGAACTTCTTTTCACCCAAAAGCGTATCAATTCGATCATGACAACGGCGAAGGATTGCTGATCGTTGGCTCGTCCAACTTTTCGTTCACTGCGCTGAAGACGGGGTATGAATGGAATCTGGCGATGAATGCGGAGGCGGAGCCGTATACGTTTCAGTCAGCATTGGACAAGTTCATGCAGAGCTTCTACCACGAGACAACATTGCCGGTGAACCCGGATTCGATTGAACTGTATGAGGAAGAGTACCGAAAGTATCACCAGAAGAACCCGGAGATGATCCAGCGGATCATGGAGATGGAAGAAGCAGAGTTCGGGACGGGGCTACCTGAGGACAAAGAGGAAGAAACCGCCGAGCTGTCGCTGGTGCCGATTCAACCGCGTTTTGCGCAGTTGGATGCCCTCGAAGCACTTCATGGCACGATGGAGGAACAGTACGACAAGGCAATGGTCGTCATGGCGACCGGGCTTGGCAAAACGTATCTGGCGGGTTTCTTCGCCCAGCGGTTCCAGCGGGTGTTGTTTGTGGCGCATCGGGAAGAGATTCTGTTCCAAGCAAAGAAGTCCTTTCAACGGATCATGCCCGAGCGCAGTCATGGGATATATAACGGACAGTATAAGGATGGAACCGCGGATTGTGTGTATGCTTCGATCTTTACGCTGAGTATGCAGAAGCACCGGGATGCATTTGCGGTGGATGCTTTTGATCTGATCGTGGTGGATGAGTTCCATCATGCGGCGGCGAAGACGTACATGTCGGTGATTGAGCATTTTCAACCCAAGTTTCTGTTGGGCATTACGGCAACTCCGGATCGACTGGATGGCAAAGATGTGTATGCGCTCTGTGATGGAAATGTGGCGTACCAGATGCATTTTATTGAAGCGATCCGGCGAGGTTGGTTGGTGCCATTTCAATATTACGGAGTATTCGACGATACGGATTATTCGCAGATTCGCTGGATCGGGACCAAGTATGATGAGGAACAGCTCATGGCCGTTCAATTGCGAGAGGAGCACGTAGAGACGATCTATGCAGCCTGGGTCCGGCACAAACAGACGAGAACGATTGGTTTTTGCTCGTCGATCCGTCAGGCGGATTATTTGGCTGCGTATTTTCGCAGTCAGGGGGTGAAGGTGCTCTGTCTGCATTCGCGTACAACGGAGATGTCGCGGGAGGAAGCGATTCGACAGCTTGATACGGGTGAGCTGGAGGTTGTGCTGACGGTGGATCTGTTCAACGAAGGAACGGATATTCCACGTGTGGATACGCTATTGTTCGTGCGTCCAACCGAGTCGCTCACGGTGTTTACACAGCAGGTGGGGCGCGGTCTGCGGCTGGCGGAGGGCAAATCGCATTGTGTCATCATCGACCTGATCGGAAACTACCGAAATGCGGATGTGAAGCTGAGTTTGCTGGATGTGCGCGGTGAGCTGGAGGGAACCGCGAAAGTCCGAGATTCGGCTGTGCCGGAAGTTCCAGACAACTGCGGGATTCATCTGGAAACCCGAGTGGTGAACCTGCTTCAGGAGCTAAGCCGCAAACGGCTGCCGCGCCGAGAGAAGCTACATCAGGATTTTCTGGATGTGAAGCGAGAGCTGGGGCGTATTCCGACGTATCTGGAACTGCATCTGCTGGGACGTTCGAAGAGTATCGGGTATCGGGGCGAATTTGGTTCGTATGTTGGGTTTCTATATTGGGCAGAACTGCTGTCCCCATATGAGGGAGAGATGTACGTACGGCATGAGGCTTGGCTGCGCGATGTGGAGAAGACGATCATGAACAAAAGCTACAAGATGATCGTGCTGCTGTACATGCTGGAGCGAGGCGAAGAGCACTGGATGGACCCGGTAACGCCGGGCGAGATGGCGAGATTTTTCCATACGTATCTGACGGAGAAGGAATACCGGAAACGGAAAGACTTTTCGGACAAGGACAAGCTGGCGCTCTGGGAGTGGAACGAGAAGACGGCAACTGAGATTGAGAAGCTGATTTCTGAAATGCCCATGTCGATTTGGAGCGGGGCGAAGGGCAGTATGACCCGATTCGAGGATGGCGTGTTCTCGCTGAATGTGCAGGTGAAGGATACGGAGGGACAGGCGCTACTATATCGCTGGACGAAGGAGATTTGTCTGTATCGGTTGCATGCGTATTTTGAGCGGGGGTAATCCTCTTTTGGTGAGATTCATTGAAGTTGTTGTATAAAATATAAGTGGCAACGAAGCTGGTAAGACCTTTGCTTTGTTGCCACTTATATTTTTTGTGATCGATTCATGACGATTAATTGGCTTATCAATCTAGTTTTTAAATTCATAGATAGCCAGAATTATAATAGCAATTAGTGCTATAAGGAAAAAAATAAAAAGGGTGATTAGAAGTCCGTAACCTAGTATAGAGGATAACTTGGTAATTAATTTTTTCATACAAAACAACCTTTCTGGCTCTCGGTAAAGTAACTGTTAGTTGGGCGGCTGAAAAAGTAAGCAGAAGTTGGAATTGGTATTTATTAGTATATAACAACTAAAAAAGAGTTTAGTTTCCCATTTTTGCAAAAGAGTGACTCTGAAAATTTCGGGGTTTCTTTTTTTTTTTTTGAGCTAGCATCTCATAGATTTCGTTTGCAATGGATACGGCTTCAAGTATAGATCCATATACAAATTAATTGTGGAAAATTGTGGTTTTCTGGTGGATAATGTCTGTATAGCAATTATAGATTTGACTAGGAGCGATTAGCATGGCATATACAGTACCAGAAGCTATTCCGAAGAAAGCGACAGCTGGAGAAAGGCTGTTATTTGAGACACTGAAGAAACATCTCCCTGAAGACTACATCGTATACTATGAACCTGAGATTCGCGGAAGACGACCGGATATCGTGATTATCGGGCCAGACCTCGGCCTGCTTGTGCTTGAAGTGAAGGATTATACCAAAGGAACGCTGCATCAGGTGAACCGGGATGAATGGATATTGCGCAATACGGCAGGAGAGACGGTTACCGCCCGGAGTCCGTTGAAGCAAGCGAGAGACTACGCATTTCTCATTGCGGATCAATTGAAGAAGGACAAGAACCTGATCAAAGAGGGAACGCCGGGATATTTGAAATTCAATTATGGGTATGGGGTCGTCTTTACCCGCCTGAAGCAAAAGGATTTTCTGCACATGGATTTATACAGGGTGATTGATCCTGTGTTTGTGCTGACCAGAGAAGAGATCGACCCGGAGGATGAAGATTTCTCGGAGGCGATCCTGATCGAGAAGCTGTTGAACATGTTTACGGTGCCGACTCGAAACCGATATACCTTGACCGATGAGGATGTTCAGGCCATCCGGTACCATCTGTTTCCAGAAGTGCGGATTAGCGCGGAGCGTAAAGAAATCGTACCTCATCAAGACCAGCTACTATTATCCCTACATAATATCAAGACGATGGATCTGCATCAGGAAAAACTGGCGAAGCAGGTTGGAGACAAGCACCGCTTAATCCGTGGAGTAGCGGGCAGTGGCAAAACGCTGGTGCTTGTCAGTCGGGCCCGGATGTTGGCCAAGGCCAATCCGGACTGGAATATCCTTGTACTGTGCTATGGTTCTACTCTGTCCCAATATTTGAAGCAGGCGATTGTACAGAAGATGGCCGAGCCTGAGGATTTATTTGATTTTGCCGATGGTGATGCGGCTTCATCGCATGCATCGAATATCCAGGTGACCACGTTCCACTCGTGGCTGGGTAAACATTTTCGCATCATCGACAGGAAATTGCCAGCGTTGCTGGAGAAGGTGGAGCAAGGGCTGGAAGACTTGCCGAAATATGATGCCATATTGATCGATGAGGGACAGGATTTCGAACCGGAATGGTTGAAGCTGGTGAGTGCTTGCCTGAATGCCGATACGCAGTCCTTGCTGCTGGTGGAGGATCGGGCACAAACCATTTTCAAACGAAAAAACAGCTTGGCCCAGGACACAGGGTTAAATTTTCGTGGCCGCTCCAAAATACTGACGATCAACTACAGGAACACGGCTCAGATCGTGCAATTTGCGTGGGATTTTTACAAGGAACACTCCAGGTTACAGCACAAAGTCATTAGCACTGCGGCAGACGGAATCGAGATTATACCGCCTCAGTTTACAAAACGCAAAGGTCCAGAGCCTCTGATCTATCAAAGCCAAAGCACGCAGGCGGAGATGGCGTTTGTAGCCAAGTCGATTGACTATCTGCGCCGGGAAAAATCGTTCGCCCTGAAGGACATCGCCATCTTGTACAGGGTACAGGAATATAATGAGACCCATATTATTGATGAAGTTCAGCAGGTGCTGGATCAACATACGATCCCGTATAATTGGGTTACCCAGAATGATCAGACCAAGAAGAACTTCGATCGCAACGAGGATAGCATTAAAATTTTGACCATCGATAGCGCCAAGGGGCTGGATTTCAGGGCTGTGTTTATCATTTCTATTGAAACGATGCCTCGCAAACAAGGAAAAGCGGATGAAGTGGATGAACGGGAAGTGTCCCGCTTCTACATTGGAATGACTAGAGCGCTGGAATGGCTGTTCCTTAGCTACTCTGGCGAATCCCGATTCACGCAGTATCTGGATGAGGTGCAGCATCAACGAACGGAGAGGCAGAAGGATAAGGCTGTAAGGAAAGTGTAAATGCTCGTGGTTTGAACTGAGGAAAATAAAATACTCACGTGAACTTACTTGAAAAAACGTACCTTACATTTTGTTATGGAGATACGTTTTTTGCTTTGTTTTCTTTTAGAGGAGCATTCATACTATTCCAAAATGGGGTGTAGAATTTTCAGGTGAGGATCCGGAGGAACGGGCGGTGCTGTACAGTTGGATGAAGGAAATCTGTCTGTATCCGTTGTGTATACATTTTGAGCGAGGGACGGAATATATTAATTTAAGGAGAGGATAAATGTAATCAAGAAACGGATATTTTAAGTAAATTCAGTAAAATTAAAAATTTATCTTGACACAGAAATCACACAAAAAAATAAAGACTGGTGATTGAATAAAAGAAAACAAAATGTATAATTGTATTATAATCCCAGTTAGAGATGAGGAAGGAGCCAAAATGAAAAAATATGTTGGTTTGAATGTTCTTTTAGGGGTAATTGTGATTTTATGCTTTGTGACTATAGAAAATCTTTGGCCCGATCTAAACTATAAATTCCTGATATATTTAGGACTCATTGTAGCAGTATTGTATACTCTCAAAGATTTCTTTATGACAAATAAGCTGTCCTACAAAACGAGTTCTACTATTTTATTGATATTTCTAGCCGTTACTGTTATCTCTCAATTTATATTTTCTGTCATAATCTTAGACAAAGGTTTTTTTGATAATAATTACATTATTTTTTTGGGATTAATATATCTCCTGATATGGATTCGTTTGAGTTTCACCCAAAAATCCAAACAGAAGGTTTAAGAGAGAGTTACAACTGATTTTAAAGCTCCGCTAAGCGGAATTTTAAAATAATATATAGAACGGAAAGGAGGTGATCATATGTCAGAGATTACGAATTCCGGTGTTACCCCAACATGGAGTAAGTGTACATCAGGGTGTTTGGTTTGTGTAGGGACTTGTATTGCCGATGGACCGGTTCCATTGGTTGATGTAGCAGGTGCTATTATTGCTTCTGAATCACTTGACTGGTTCAATAATCACTAATACGAAATTATGTAGATTATGCGGGTTGGCTCTGTCGTAATCAGCAATTTTGCAGGGCTAACCCCTCACCTTAATTAAGGGAGGTAAAACCAAAGTAAATGTTAGTTGCCAGACTTTGGTTACTGCTCATGAAAAGGGGATTGTATTTTTCAACGAAGAAGAATAACTACTTTTATGATGATATTACAGGTAATGTTGGTATAGTTAAAGGAGAGCTTCCTGAAAACACTATTGTGTACGGGGATTCGAATTATGTTTCACCGAGTGTCTCTAAAACGGATATAGAGTATCATATACATCAACAAGCTTCAAAAATTTTAACACTTGTGGTTACAGAAGATTGCAATTTTAGATGTAAGTATTGTGTGTATTCTGATAATTATACAAATACTCGTGCTCATGAAAAAAAATTTATGCAATCTGATATCGCTTTTGAAGCTGTTGACAAATATTTAAATCATTTTAATTCGTATAACAACACAAATCCGATGATTTTACCTAAAATTTGTTTTTTTGGAGGAGAACCCTTAATTAATTTTAAACTGATTAAGGAAGTGGTACAGAGAGCAAAACAATTATATTCAGGTAAAATCCTTTTTTTAATGACCACCAACGCTTCATTGCTAACAAATGATAAAATAGATTTTCTCATGGAGAATGACTTCTACCTTACTATCAGTTTAAACGGAGACAAACAAGAGCATGATCGGATGCGAGTTTATTCGAATGGTAGAGGGACCTATGACGATATTATCAAAAAATTATATTTAATAAGAGAAAAAAACATTGATTACTATATAAAAAATTTATCCATAATTAACGTTTATGATACGGGTACAGATATGCAGAATTTAAGGGGATTTTATAAGGAAGGGATATTGCAAAATAAGTTAGCGAAATTATCTCCAGTTCTAGATACTGGTACCAATTGGTATGAGCAGTATAGTGAGGAAGAAAAAAATAAATTCAAAGATTGCAATCGATCTATCATAGAAGAATGTGTAGAGTCCATAAAATTAAATAAAGAAATGGATGACGTTTCAAGATTAGTCTTTATGAATACTATATTTAATATAATAAATCGCCCAATTAATGTTCCCATCGAGCATATCAAGTATTCTTTTTTACCCTATACAGGCACTTGCTTTCCAGGAATGAAGATAGTAGTCGATACAAAAGGGCTATTACACTCATGCGAGAAAATCAATGAAAAAATGCCTATAGGGAACGTAAGAAGTTGGGTTGACGCGAGATTGATTGAGAAAATAATCACAAAATATAACGATACCATGGGTCCTAAGTGTGTTAATTGCCCAGTACAACGATTGTGTGAAGTTTGTTATCAGCATGTGTTGGACGAGAACGGGGAATTCTCGTTGCATCTAAACAATAATATATGTGATAACTTGATAAAAAGAAAACAGGAAGCATTCTCGTTTCTATATGGGATTATGGAAGATGGTATAAGCTTTAATGATCTCTCGAAATCCTTAACTAAAAAATTTGAGCGACAAAAAGAAGGTGAACTTCTTGAAGAAATACTTTAATTTTTATAATTCCAGCGTAGTCCTATACGGTGAGATGAATTCGGTATTATACGATTTTAAGTTGAATAAAATTTATCATCTTCAATCCATAGAAACGCAAATCGTCAAGGCAATATTTGAAGGAACAGAGATTGACAAAATTAAGAGTGAATTTGAGAGTGTTATTGTAGAAAATCTTCTGGGAATTTTCGAGGAAAAAGAGTTAGGTGAATATTATAAAAATTTTATTCCACATGAGCCCTTTAGAGTAGGCTCCCTCAACTCAAATAGTATTGAAAAGATAACTTTAGATAATATCTTTTACGAATTACCATGCAAATGTGAAAATAACTGTTCTCATTGCTTTCTTCCAAAAACAGGGGGGTGTACTACTTGTAAAAAAGTTGAGATCAATAAGGATTTCGATATTAACTGGGAATCCTACTACACCGTATTGAGGGATACAGTGTCAATGGGCTTTAAGAATATTTATTTTCAAGGGGGGAATCCATTATCGGAATGGGGGAATCTAAAAAAAATAATAGACTTTACAAATTTGATAAAAAATAATGAGCAAATCATTTATGTGATAGCTCCCCATATTGAAGAGAATAAATCATATATTAAGAAATTGGAATACCTTATTAATAATCAGATTAGACCGATCATTTCAATTGAATATTCATCTCAGTTTAAAACAGAATTTAACCAGAGTATTAAAGTCTTGAATTATTTAGGAAATCCTACAAACAGTGAAAAAAACGGCATCATACTTAACGTTGTACTTGAATCGAAATTAGCAGGTGATAATCCATTAGAAAATGCAATAACAAATCATTTAGATTATACATTTTCTTATATTATAGATGATAAGACTGATTCGCTAGACCATAATAAATATTATTATAACCAAGCTGTAAGTTACCATTCTTATATGAATTCAGAGTTTTTCCATCCATGTTTGAAAGGGACGATTGCAATAGATGCAGAACAAAGGGTATTACCATGCCCTCGAATAAATGAAGTATTATTGGACAAGTATGCTTATCATTCATTTATGGAATTATTTCAAGAGTATTACAAATTGAGCCCATACTGGAGTTTGTCATTAAACAAGGTAAATCCATGTAATAAGTGTGAGTTTAACAGATTATGCTATGATTGCAGAGCAGTAGAACTTGCACATGGTTGTGAAATTGATCACAAAAAAACTTGTTCAAGCCATGCGAATCTGTATCAGCCTATATCTTAATTAAGATGATAACAACGACTTGACACTTTTTATAGGATTGAATCAAGAAAAGTGTCAAGTCGCAATACTCCATTTAAAATATGTTTATATTATGAGGGGACTGCTTTATGGGGCATAAGATTAGAAAACAAATTATTTTTTTCTCTAGTCTTTTGAAAGGTTATTACTTTATCCTGTTTATAGGAATGTGTTGTCTTGTAGCTGTTTCACTTTTAGCTATGCCAATTCCCAATATAACTGGTGATTTAGTTGATCATCTTGCAAGCAAGCCTTCCTACTCAATGTTATACAAATTAGTAATGATAATTGCATTGCTTCAACTGTTCAAGGCAATATTATCATTGTTTGGGAAGCTATTTTTAAGTAAATTTAGCATTGAATTATCCAATAAGTTGAGATTAATAATGATACAAAAAACAATCAATTTTCCCATGGATTTTTTAAATAAAAAAGAAAAGGGCTATTTGATGTCAAGGATTTCCGAAAGCTCGAACGTTTCTAATTTATTTTCTCCATCCATGGTTAATATGGTAGTAGGGATTTTCGATTTTATTATCTCAATAATAATGATATTTAAAATTAATCTTCGTTTATCATTAATCGTTGTTATTATATTACCGATCTATGTCATCCTATCAGTATATTTTTCACGTAGAATAAAAAAATCAGTCACTGAAATGAATGAGAGTTCGGCTATCATGTCTGGAGGAGTATTTGAGACGATCAATGCAATAGAAGAGATTAAGATGTTGGATTTAAAAACAATTCAAATGAGCAAAGTTGATCATTTATCTAAAATCGTAAAAGAATCCATTTTGAAAATGAACCGCAATCTGAACTTTTACTTTGAAAATTTCTCTTTTATGAGTGCATTTATTGGTACAGGAATTTTATACTTCTCAGGGATTTTAATTATAGATAATGCTTTGACGATCGGGAGTTACATAGCATTCACGGGTTATTTATCTAGAATATTAGGGAACCTTCAAGTGTACTCAACAGCTGGGATAACTATTCAACCCATACTTGTAAGCATTCGAAGAATTCAAGAATTTCTTGGCTATGGTGATGAAGGAGATGGAAGAGATAAGGGGCTTATTGGCAGTATCGAAAAAATTGAATTTATTAATGTTACCTTTAATTATGTAGACAAGCGGGAAGTCATTAGGAATTTTAATCAGACAATTATCAAAGGGGAGACCATTTTGATTCTGGGGTCTAACGGATCAGGGAAATCAACTTTAATTAAATTATTATTAGGTCTGTATAATCCCAATGATGGTCAAATCATGCTTAATGATGTTGATCTTACTAAAATTAAGCTGAATGATCTAAGGGAAAAGATAGGCGTAGTTTCTCAAAATATTCATTTATTTAAGGGAACCATACTAGATAATATACTTCTAGGGAGTGATGATTCTAAGTTGAGTTATTTAAATAAGCTCATTAATGATTATAACTTAGATGTATTCTTGAATTTCGAAAATAAGTTGGATACCGAAATAGGGAACGGAGGAAGTAATTTATCTGGGGGGCAAAAACAATTAATTGGCTTCTTAAGAGCTCTTGTTTTACAAAAAGAAATTCTTATTCTGGATGAGCCGACTTCGGCTTTAGATACAGCAGTCAAGGAATGTGTTATCGACATTATAAAAAATAGATCCATCGCAAATATTACCATAATTATTTCCCATGATCCTAGTTTTTATTTTATCGATAATAAAATTTATATGAATAAGAACTTTGAAGGTATGGTTGCAAAATAAAGGATCAAACTAACGATCAGAGGTTGACAATATTGGTCAACAAATTGGAGAGTTAGAGGGATTCAGGAGCAAAGAAATGGTTTTAAACTTTTGATTTACATTAAATTAAAAATTTTAAATAAGGAAAAGCAAAACGTTGGAACGTTAAAGTATTGGAAAAAAACCTTTGGATGCATTCCGAATCCATGAAGAATACAATCAAAGGTTCTTTGTTTTGTTTGGACTGAAACCTCCCACATATTTCGTTAGGCATAGAAAAAATCTTATACTTCCTCACCCTCCACATAAACCATAATCGCTTGATACAAAAACCTCAAAAAATCCTCATTACCGAACTGATCGAAATAACCCGCATAGCGACGATCCGTCGTATAGGCCTCGGCAATACATCTCAGAATCTCAGCATCACAGACCATGAACTGTTCTAGACAAGCCTTCCAATCACTCACTAACGCTTGTACCTCATTCGATGCAGGAGACCGATCCTGATGTTGCGCCAACTCCCGAAATACCTGCTCCATATTAGCCGAGAACTGCTGGTAGGCTTGTTCTTGCTCTTCCACAGACAATCGGCCCACATTAGCTTCGAATTCCTGATATTTCTCTGTATCCCCGTAGATGAACTTCGCTTCGGATTCATATTGTTCTTGGATGGACAGGATGGAGGAGTCGCCAAACAGATTAAGATGAGCGATAGCCGTTCCATCCACATACTCGTCCAACTGTTCGATGATCGTTTCGAGCTTTTGTTTTCGTTGAACGAGTGTACTGCGATGCTCTCTCAGGATATCTTTCTGTTCATCTTTGGAGAGCTGCATCATGGCTGCAATGTCTTTCAAGGAGAAATTCATTTCTTTGAACAATAGAATTATCTGCAGATTTCCCAGTGCTTTTTGATCGTAATACCGATAGCCATTGTCCTCGACTTTGCTCGGTTTCAATAAATCCGTTCTATCATAATAGTGTAATGCACGTTTGGTGACGCCAGTAATCTGAATGATATCTTTAACGGTGAAATAGGGTGTCTTCATTCCAAAATTCCTTTGTTTCCGCAAGAATAACACTTGCCGGAGTAATGGTTGCTTTGGTAATTGGTATACCTGTTTTGTTCAGATAATATTGAATCAAGTGATAACCACAGGCATAACCAGCCGCATAAGGCATACCTACGGGCGTGAAGTTTTGCATCTTCGCAAGTTCATCGCCAAATAGATACGGATTAATCTGGTCAAAACCGGTGACATGCAGCTGGTCTTTCATTTTTGGTTTAATTACATTATTCAATGTCTCCATATTCGTTTTGGCTACCCAGGGGCCCAGCAAATCTTCTCCATACAGGGCTGTCGCAAAGCTCTCGGCCAACCCCTCGCTTACAATCATTTCTCCAAGTGTAACATGTGGATCCCACTGGATATGCTGATACCTCACATTATGATTGCATTCATGGGCTAACACGGATTGCATACGAGGTAAAGTATAAGCATCCGGGCTCAGGTTCGCAATAATATAACCGGGAATGCCACCATCTCCACATATGCCTTCATTCATCTGTAACGTTGGACTGTTCTTATCCCCTAACAAAATGGTGTACAGATATTCTGAAACCGAGAGCTCAATCCCATCTTGCACAAAGGTGGATAGACTTGCCGTAACCGCTTCATGACACTGCTGCCAAAATGCTTCTGATGAAATGGCTGCCAGCGGCTCGCTAATCTCAGACGTGATGTCGGAGGGAGCAATATTCATAAAGTTATTCATCATGATCACATCGAAGCCGTTAGGCTCGCTTGAACGAAATGGAATCTGTTGAATGTTCCATTTGTTCAGGAAGGGTCTCATCATTCTCTCGCGGTATAACTCCAATTTCTCATCGGGTGCAGCCTGGATGATTTCTTCATAGATTTTATCCGAGCGTAACGCAGTAATTTTCATCATTAATCTCTCCTTTAGGTGAACTGGGGTTCATTATGAAGGATGACCTTACGTAACAGTCAAGGAGGGATTACTGCCATACCATATTTTTGCTAATTATTACAATTTTGGTCCTAATCCTTGGAGCTTTGAGACAGAACTGAAACCCTCATCCAAGTTCGTTATTATATAATGCTTTTAAATTGGAAAAACACTCCACTGAAATGAGGAAGTGGTTATGAAAAAATATATGATCCCTCTCTTGCTCGTGTTGCTTGTCGATTCAGGGAGTCTGGTTTGGTTGTACTTATATAGCTCATCTACGAGTGAGGCAGCTGAAACAGTCTCCACGGAGACGGAACTCCCGCATATGGAATTACCCGCTTTACCTGATATCGTTGAGATCAAAAGCGAGGGGAAATCCATAAAAATATCCCTTAACGACATTCCTCAGTATAAGAATTATTTATTGAATGAAGGAGATATCCAAGCGGAGATTGCGCGCACTCAATTTACATCATTGGATGTTCCTTCTTCTAATGTGTATGCGATGCTGGAATATGGCTGTGGGACCAAGGATTGCTCCACCATTTTAGTCCAAACCAATGGGAATAAGAGTGAAAGTCTAACCATGCCTGTCGGCATACTTCAAGATTATAAAGTTTCCTCAGATCATGAAAAGGTGCTAATTCGTTACGCTTATGATGAAGGTAGTCTGGTTAAGAGACAAATTCTTGTTGCCGTGGATCTCGAAAAATTAAAAGTCATTCCGTATACATCAGCTGCTCTGGAAAAGCCATTTATGTTGAAGCCGACTTGGCCCATCATCTCATATGATTGGATAGATCATAACCAATTCACTATTGAAACGGCAGCGTTAGAAACAAGTGAATTCTCAGCATTGGAAGACTGGTTTTCTTCCGAAAATCGCAAAACGAGGAACGTCACGATCCAGCTGGACGTGAACAAACACCTCGATGAATATTGAGAGCTGCGTAGATTCTCAGGTAACTATAACAGAGGCATATGACTGGCATAGTTCACGCAACTCTTTCTTGAAATTTTTACAAACATATGTAAAAATAATTAAAAAAAGCTGGGAGATCACTCTCCCAGCTTTCCATTTAATTTCCGAAATAATTTTTCAAACCGTTAAGAACGCCTGCGGCAAAATCGAGCGATGCTTCATACATCGGATAATCCAGGTTGGCTAATGCCGTCGAGTTGGTAATGTACTCCACTTCAATAAGTGCTCTTGGATACGTGGTTCCTGACGGGTATCGCAATACACCAAGAGATCCAACAGCTGCTTTTGTGTCGTCCAGCACTCCGCGATCTTTTGTACCCAAAGCGGCAACGACTGCTGTTTGAAGGGTTTGTGCAAAGCTTTTGTCTCCGGAACGCGTTTGGGCATAGTATGTCTCTGTACCGCTCGCTGTTGTGCTGCCCCCATTCCAGTGAATACTGATAACCGCATCAACTTTCTCGTTTTGTCCTTTTTGCCAGCGATCATTAATGCCTACACTAGTGTCAGAAGTTCGTGTCATCACTACATCTACACCTGCGTTGGTTAGATACGACTTGACGGAGTTAGCAAAAGTAAGTGCCAGATTTTTCTCGTATACCGTGCTTCCGTTTAATTTGCCGCTCGCTCCGTTGTCTGAACCACCGTGACCTGGATCAATCAGAATTTTTTTCCCTTTCAATGCCATGTGTAATCACCTCTACGAATTATTTGATTGGCGCCAATCTACTTCATAAAGCGTGATGAACTTATCTAAAAACAACCTACTAAGGAGTACAGAATGAAAAAAATACTTATCTTTTTGTTCTCTCTGTCGTTAATTTCTCTCTCTGCCTGTTCTTCAACCAAAAAGGTTGAATTGACCTTATCTGCACCAGTAGAAGGGGCCAAACTCGAAACCACTCAATTGCATATGGCTGGAAGTATTTCTGATCAGGATATTTCCTATTTTTTCTATCAGATTGAGGATGGGCATTCTTTTGTTGGCAGCGGTAAGATTGTTATAGATGAAGGAAAATTTGATGAGACGGTTGAATTTAGTGCTCCTTCAAATGGCAATGGAATGGTAAACTTTTATCTGGATGAAGATCATAATGGAACATTCGATGAGGAAACGGATACAGGGAAGGTTCTTCAATCGGTTTCGGTTACTTTTGATGAATCCATCGTACAAAGATAAGGACTTTTCACCCTAAAAGTGATAATAAGACATCAGCCTAATTGTGCTGTTGTCTTATTTTTTTATATCTATGGGTCATGGGATAGTCATCCTAAAGGATGATTTTTTAATTATTTTGTACGATATGGAAAAAAATATAGTATAATAAAGAGAACAAACGTTCCTATTTATGGTTGTTTTTTCTCTGGGTAAAAACGCCTTCTTAAATATAAATAGTTGAAGGAGGGGGAGTCATAATGAGTTCCTTAGAGAAGATTTGTCATTACCCAACACATTCGGTCACTGCACAGTTTGAGGAGTACAAGCATCAGAATCCCGCGTTATTCCATAATCGGGTTGTTCTTAACTTTTTCGAACAGGAGAAGCATCAGAAGTTATTGCTGGAGTCCATGAATGGGGAGGATGGTAAAGAAGAGGAGTTAAATGAGGCTTTCCGCAAATATTTCTTTCAATTTCGATTTATCAATTATGTCACATCATCGCTCAAGTTCATGAGTATCGATCAGATGCGGCGTAATCAGCGTTATGCTACCCGAAATGTACTGATCTATGACAGGCCATCCTCGGATGAGTCCAGTACGTGTATCGGTGAGACGATGAGTGGCTATCAAACTTCAGTGGATAGTTTAGAGTCGGATGAACGGTCTATGTCTTTTCAGGAGGGCTTTGCGGATGAACATGTGGAGTCGGCATTTGAGAGTTTAACGGATAAGCAGAAACATGTCACCACACTATATTATGGACAGGGGTATCACGATCATGAAATTGCGAGCAGACTTCAGGTCAGCCAGCAGGCCATAGCGAAGACAAGAAATACAGCTCTGAAAAAAATGAAAAGCGTTATAGAGAAAGGAGTAAGCAATGGATAATAGCGCATTTGCAACTTTTATAGGGGGAATCAGTCAGGTCGGTTTTCCCATCATGATTACATTATATTTATTTACCCGATTCGAGAAGAAGCTGGATCAGCTCTCAGTCAATATCAGTACTCTTATAGAGGTAATCAAAGCGGTGATTAAAGATGAATCAAAACAACGTTGAATTCTATGATGCAGTGCGGAGGGCACAGAATGGAGATCGGGAGAGCATGCTTCAAATTATCAGTGCATTTCAACCTATCATTCAGCGGATGAGATATCAGGTCAGACCCCAAGAGCGTGACGATCTGTCACAGACCATCGTTGAAGGATTGATCATTAAAATCATGAATTATGAATTGGAGCATGTACCTACTTACTCGGAGTTCTGCAAACAACTGTTTGATGCCGAATGAAAGACGAAAGCATATACTTAACTGCCCGAATTCAAAAGCCCTGTTATATTCCATGGTGTCACTAAGTCACTGTGAAATATAGACAGGGTATTTTTGTCAAGCACCGAATGTGCAACACCTGATGCATTTATACCAGCCTATCAAAAATAAACCCGGAGGACCTGTAACGGGCTTCCGGATTATCGCCTTACATTCCTACACATGATGGGTGTTACGCTGATTCTCTGAATGATTCTGCTTTTTAAAGGTGAATAACAGACCAGACAGGATATAGACTAGGCTTAACAAAAGGTAAGGCATTTGTAACGAAAATACTCTATCGAATGTGGTTTCGCTGATTCGCACCAGTAATCCGCCAAGCAAGGTACCAATGGCACTAATCCCAAAAGACAAAAAGCGAAACACGCTTCCAACCCTGCCGAGCAATTCATTAGGCACAGATCGTTGCAGAATGGAAGAACGTGTAACATTGTAGACGATAATGAAAAATGCAGCACAGAAATATAGGGCCCCTACAGCATACGCATTCGTAGTCAGACCTACCACACCGTAGATGATGCCCATATACAGAATGGATAAAATAATTAATTGTTTTGTGGTCCACTTTTTGCGCATATAAGCCACTGCCTGGCTTCCCACGATGCTGCCGATCGTTGCAATGGAGATTAATATACCGAATGCAAAAGCATCCAACTGAAGGACATCTCGTACAAAGAAAATTTGAGTGGCCAGAATGATCGAATACATCAGCGTAATCGTGACGGACAGAATCGCCAAACCACGGAGAAAACGATCATGATACACATATTGAATCCCGGACCACATCTCCTGTTTCCAATTCTTCATGGGCTGTGTGCCCTTCTCTGCTGCTTCCCGATTCCCCGGATAAAAGCTTCCCTTTAGGGCGATTAAGAGGAGAAGAGCAATGACAGCTGTGACGGTATCAATGGCAAAAGGAAAAACAATATGCAGGGTGATGATGAATCCCCCTAGGGCAACACCCAGAATATCACTCGTAATCAGCTGTCCCGCTGTAAACTGCCCGTTGGCTTTTTCCAATTTGTTCTCGTCTACAAGCTGAGGAATAATGGTCTGTACCGTGCTGTCAAACACAACGCGGCTAAGACCAATCCCGAACATGAACAGAGCGAGCATCGGAATGCTGATCCATCCACCCCATATACATAACGTCAGGCCAAGAAGAAGAATCATGCGAGTAAAGCCTGCTCCGATCAGCATATGTTTACGAGAATATCGGTCGATTAGAACGCCCACGGGCAGACTGAAGAGAAGCCAGGGCAAACGGAGGGCGGTCATGGTTATGGAGGCATATAAAGTATCGCTCGTAAGATTGGAAATGAGCCATGGAACCGCAGCAAGCGTAAGTCCATCACCCAAGAAAGTAAGAGAGAACGCACCAAAGAGTTTAGTATAGTTCGACTTGATCTTCATAGTATCCTCCACCATCAGGCTCAGAGCTTTGCTAATTTGTAATGAGTAAAACCGTATTTATTCCTTTTAATACAAATTTAAGATATTTTTAAATGAAGTGCAATCCTAATTTTGTTATTAAAAGGTATAATATGGGTGGATAAAAACTTCATTCATTTGAAAATTCTGTTGTTTTGAGAAAACGATTACATGTGGGTATCCCTATTTCCATGTCAGAGATTACACGCCTTAGAAAGCGAAAGGCAGAAGACGAAGTTCGAGCATGCGAGCGTTTTGATTTTCTAGAAAAGAAATAATGATTTGACATTTTCTAAGAGGTAAGTTATCTTCGCTTATATAGTTAAGGTATTAACTAAATGGAAAGGACAGAACACATGGATAATATGCAAGGAGAGAACTTACTGCCAATGGATCCTGAACAAGATGCGCTGCAGGAATATTTGCTTCGTCTGCCGCTGCCCAATGAGGCTTTTTTTACGATGGTTGAGGCGACTGCCAATCTGGTGGCCGTGTCGGAGAAATACTGGCAATCCCAAGGACTGAATGGCGCAAGAATTCGAATACTCGTAGAGATTGCGAAAGATGGAGGAACAATGCTTCCTTCAGTGCTTGCCGAAAAAATCGGTGTCACCAAGGCCAACATTAGCTTGCTGCTGACTCCGCTGGAGCGTGATGGATACATTGCGAGGGCTGAACATGCCCGAGATGGTCGCAAGACGGTGATTTCCATTACCGATGCAGGACGGACATTATTGAGTGAGCATCTGCCGGGTAACCGTGAAGCTGTGGCTAGGCAGATGGGCAAGTTGGATGAACAGGAGCAGCATCAGTTGATTGTTTTGTTGCAGAAGCTGAACAGGTCTTAATCCTTAATGCTGTCTAATATGACGTTAGATCAGTCGATTCTGAGGCGGGATATGCGGGGAAAGGGATAGGATTGGTTCAGCGAGGAATGTGTTGTAGTTCAGTAATCACTCTGTCCACTTAGTTAATAACTTAACTACTTGATGCAATTCATTTACAGGAGGGAAAAGCAGGATGACGATCATGATTACCGGAGCCACAGGACAATTAGGCAATCTGATTATTGCAAATCTGTTAGTCAGGGTCCCCGCTACAGAAATTATCGCAGGTGTCCGTAATGGGGGGATGTCTGCCACCTTAAAAGCTTTAAAGGATCAGGGTGGGGAGGTTCGATGTATTGACTATGATAGGCCGGAAACGCTACAGAAAGCCTTTGCCGGTGTAAATAAATTGCTGCTGATCTCCAGCTCACATACCGATGATACAGTCCGGCTAACTCAACATACAAGTGTAATCCATGCAGCGAAGAACGCAGGAGTTGAACATATCCTTTATACCAGTTTTGCTTTCCCACAGACGAGTCTTAAAGGCTCGAGTAGCGTGCATAGACTTACCGAGCAGGTCATATTTGATTCGGGGATCAAGTATACGATTTTGCGCAATGGGCTGTATATTGATTTTGTGAATGTCCTTGGACTACAGGAGGCGATACAAAGTGGTGTGCTAACAACTCCAGCCGGAGATTGGCGGTTTAATGCGGTTACACGCAGTGATCTTGCACGGGCCATTGCGAACGTGCTTGCAGAGAAAGGTCATGAGCAGAGGATATATGAGTTGGCGGCACCAAAAACTTGGAACTTTGCTGATTTGGCTGAGGTGCTTACAGAGTTTGCAGGCAAGGCCGTCATTCACAGTGAGAATGTGTCGGTACAGCATTGGATCTATCCTTTTTTAAGCAGTATTGATACCAGATCTACATCCAAGGACCTTGAGCAATTGATGGGTCAACCGATAACTTCGTTGAAGGAGAGCATTGCACATTTTCTGAATTAATCGAATTACATTGGAATGACGTTAAGCCCGTATGAATTATGAATGCATTAACTTCAAAAAACGCTTACAAACTTTCAATTCTACCCTACCTTTTCGGAAAAGAAGCTGAGATAATGGAAAAGTAAACGGGCATGAAGTAATCCCGCTATCGTTCATCATTCACGTAGAAAAATAAATGCTGCATATCCATAGGAGGATTATTAATGACTACACAACCATTGGCACTGATCCAATCCACTTCAGGCCAAGCGCTGCTTGCCCAAATGTATGGTCAGCAACAACTGGAAGAACAGACAGCACGTTACACGAAGCTCAATGAATCATTTGAGCAGTACTTCGGCGTACAAGAAGGCAGCAAGCTGTTCAGCGCGGCTGGACGCAGCGAAATTGGGGGAAACCATACGGATCATAACCACGGTAAGGTACTGGCGGGTAGTATTACGCTGGATACAATTGCAGTGGCTGCGCCAACGACGGATTCGGTAATTACCTTTTATTCCGAAGGCTATGACCAGAAATATGGTATCGATCTCACGGATTTGGCACCGAAGGCAGAAGACGATGGCACAACGGCGCTGATTCGTGGTATGGCTGCGGGGTTTGGGGAGTTTGGATACAAGGTGGGTGGCTTTCAGGCATACATCTCCAGTAACGTGTTCTCGGCGTCGGGTCTGAGTTCTTCGGCGTCGTTCGAGATGCTGATCTGTACGATCTTGAATCACTTCTACAACGAGAGTACGCTGGATGTTGTAACCCTGGCGAAGATCGGTCAATACGCGGAGAATCACTATTGGAACAAACCGTCCGGTCTGCTGGACCAAATGGCTTGTGCCTATGGCGGGTTGATTGCAATCGATTTTGAAAATTCGGCACAGCCGGTGATTGAGCCTGTTAAGTGGGATTTCCAGGAGAACGGCTACTCACTCGTGATTGTGAATACAGGTGGGAACCACGCGGATCTGACCGAGGATTACGCTGCTGTTCCTCATGAGATGAGAGCGGTTGCTGAGGCACTTGGCAGTGAGTACGTCCGTGAAATTACGGCTGAGGCAATCTATGCCAATCTCAAGCAGGTCCGTGTGGTCGCAGGGGATCGTGCGGTGCTGCGTGCATTGCATTTCCTGGCAGAGAATGATCGGGTGGATGGTCAGGTGTCATCACTTCGTGAAGGGCGTTTTGCTGACTTCCTGAATCTGATTACGGCATCCGGGAATTCTTCCTGGAAGTGGCTCCAGAATGTATATCAGAGCGGTTCGGTGAAGGAACAGGAGATTGGGATTGCACTGGCACTGACAGAGAATTATTTGCATAACTTGGGTGATGGCGCTTGTCGCATCCATGGTGGAGGCTTCGCAGGCGTCATTCTGACGATTCTTCCAAACGAAAAAGTAGAGGAGTATATGTCGTGGATGCACGGCATGCTGGATACGCCGATTATTGTGGTCAATGTGCGCGCACAGGGTGCGGTATGTTTGAATGAATTGATTGAAAACGTGGGTTAAACCTGTCGGTGTAACACACTGCGATGTTTAACCTGTATTATTAAACAGTACATTATAGCGGTTCTCCAACTTGACGCTGGTCATGAAAGAGGATCGCTTTTGGCTGTCTACAATGAGGAGAGATAGCTCCATCCTGACTTGTTCTGGGGGAACGGTCCGTTATTAAAAACTTCAGATCAGGAGTTGGCGAAGATGATTGTGGAACGTGAGCAATCTTATGTTTAGTTCTCTATAAAATTCCAAACTTTGGACGGGTTTCCGTGTTAATTAGGTAAGGGAGGGGATGCAAAATGACGACAACCACACTGGATGAGCAGGAAGAGACGCGTTTGTATGATGAGTTTCGACGTGAGCTGGAAGAAGTGGAGGAAGGAAAGCAGCGGCATAAAATGTTGAAGCATATGATCAAGCAGCTCAAGTTTGCCAAATGGCGAAAAGAACGATTTCACTGGTTTGATCAATATTTCCAGAATGTAAGGCCAATAACACTTTGGATCATGTTAGTCACTGGGGCGCTTATGCCAGTTGTGTTATTCAGTATTTTTATATGGGTATCCTTGTGGGTGGAATGATAAAAAAAATCGTAGATGTTTCTTTGAGTTAAGTAGAATTCATTTATTGAAGAGGTTGGATTTCATCTGGCACTGAACCCGTCTTGACTTCATAGGTATCATAATCGACTATAGTGAATATTTCCTGATCTTTGTTTCCTTTCACATATCCAATCAAAGAAACGGTATGGGATAAGTCAGCGGGAATAAACTTATGGTCTGTGAATTCAACATCAATTCCATATTTCTCTTTAAAATACATGAGACTTGCTTCTTCGGCTTTTTGAAGGATGTTTTTCTGTTCACCCGACATGCATCCGCTTAAAATGATGAAAGTAAAACTGAACCATACAAATAAGAATGCTAATGTAAAATATTTTTTGTTGGAAATGTTCACTTTTTACTCCCTAATTTTTCTTTTTATTGAGTAACTCTTTGGGAACAATGGCATTCTGGACTCTGAAAGTATCATAATCAATAAGAATTGTAATTTCAGTATCTTCATTCGATTTGACATGTCCGCTTAAACCTATATTGTGGCTAAGATCCTTCGGCATGAACTTATGGTCAGTAAACTCCACTTCTGTACTGTATTCATCTATAAAATACTTTTGCCCAACTTGAGTTGCTTCTTCAATAATCTTGCCTTGGTTTGGTATGGTGTTGCTGCATCCTACCAATAAGACAGATAGCAGTAAAAGTGCAATTGATATAATTAGGATTTTTTTAAAAATATTATTTTTACCTCCTATTATATATTTCATATTAATCTAACTCTCTTTAATATACATTAAATCTTGGATTTGGAAAATAAAAGTACTGCTAGGGACTAACATGATCATCATACCTGTTTTCACAAAACAAAAGTTAGATGGGAATTAGCATTCCCATCTAACTTTTGTTTCTTTGCATTTGTATAAATAAACGTCATTCAATGCATTATTACAGATTAATGCGTTTGGACATCTTACTTTAAAGTCTGAATCTTCTCTTGCATGTACTGGTGATAATCGCGAAAACTGCTGATGTGATGCAGAGAATCGGAGTTTTCAGACTGAATCTTGATTTTGCCCTCCCGAGGCAATTTTTTCATCTCAGCAACCACTGTTTTGGAGCCCTGGATATCTCCAGACATCTCCTGGATTCGCTGTAATAATGCTGGATGTCCTTCATGCTGGAGCATTTCGGCGAGCGGTCTCATTTCCTCCAGCTTCTGGCTGGACCGTTCAAGTGTGGTCATCACTTTGTCTTCATCCACGCTTGCATTCAGCGAAACCATACGATGAATATGGTCTTTCTCCATTCGTTCCAACGCTTCCAGGTGGGATGCCTCCAGTCGCTTGGGATCGCTCCAGCTCTCGGTTTGAACGGTATCCTTCTGCTCCGAAGCATGGTCCATATTGGTATTGCCACAGCCCCATAACAGCGTCGAGCAAGCTAACACAGCTCCAACGGCGATGATGCTTTTTAACCTCATGTTGTCACTCCTTCAATATTTTCCTGAAGGTAGTATGAGCTATATTATCCATAATCATGCTTAATTTCTTCATTTCTTTCCCAGGAATAACATATCTCTGATCAGACTGGTAAGAACGTCCTATAAACACTCCATTAAATTTGGCTCATAGAGCTTGAAAGTACAGACTTTCTGCTTATTTTTGTAAGCAATTGTTTTCGGGTACATTGATATTGATTTATAATGAATAGATATAAATAAAGGGAATTTTTTGCAAAATAACTCATCTAACAACCAAAAAAAGACCAGGATGTCATCTCCCAGTCCTATCTAACGAAGTGCAAAATACATTGGTATATCTCTTTTTAGATTTTTCTCAGGAAGAAGGGACTTCCTTTTTTGGATTTCGGCTATCGATAAACCAGCCTGGTCCTTCTACGCTGAGAACCTCCTGTGTGTCATAGTTATAGGAAACGGTGATACGTTCATCCTCATGTCCTGTTATATGACCGTATAGGTATAAGCGTGAGTGGATGGAAGGGTCGTCAATATCATGACTCGTTATAATAAAGTCCGCATTGTAGTATTCCTTTATGTACTGAACACTTATTGGTGTAGCTGTGTCTACAATATTTTGCTTATCTGAGGTAGACATACTTGAACATCCTCCTAGTAAAAATAAAAAAATAAGTAAGATCAGAGCTACAGGTTTTATTTTCATAGGGCATTAATTCTCCTTTTATGGAAATAAACTCTAAAGAAACTTTAATACAGATTATTGTAATAGACAACGTGGCGTATCACGACATACATAAATGATAAGACCTATTGGACCATGCAGATGAGGTATACAAACGAGATTTACCATCATCCGGATACAAAAATGAAAATCTATCAGGTTGGACAATAATAGAACCCAAGGGGCAATCAATGCTGATAAAGTAAAGGAAGAGTTCCCGGAAGTTGATATATCAATGACTGGACACTCGCTAGGAGGGCGCAGGCAGAATATGTCGCGATTCGTAACGGAATATCTTTAGCGAGTTATAATCCGCCAAGTGTCGTACATTTGCTTCCTGATGATCTGCAGGAGAAGGTTCGCAACGGAGACTATCTGAAAAGAATGTGGCCTATTTATTTGCCGAGCAAGGAGGTATTATGTCTATCTACCACAATCCGATCTGGCGCTGGACCATTAATCTTTTGTATCCTGCCGCTATTTTTGTCTTCCAGAGCTGGGGGCCAATATTAGATTCCTGGGCTGTTCCAATTGTATTTGTCGCATTGTTCTGTTTTCTGTGGAGTGATGTCAAGGATATGTTTATCTCTACCGGACTGACCTGGCTGGTTGCCATCCCGTGCTGGTGGTACTTCATTGAGCTTCCTAAACCAACGTTTGGCGCAGAGAATTTTGCTGCTCATCTGGTGCTTATCGTGCCGCTATTTATATTTGTGGTGCTGCTGCCGCAGACCCTGATACTGACCACACGGATGCGTATTATGGAGTACTATAGGCAGAATGGAAAATAGTCGTATAGGCGGCCGCTGCCTATTGATGCATACGGATAATTTAATATCATACATGACCTCCTAACCTATGTGTTGGAGGTCATTTTAATAATCAATAAGGAACAAACTATTTATATTTCCATATCCATCCTTTAAAATGTTCTGATAAAAGATAATTTACATTGAGCGATTACGTTTGGAAATCAGGAGGGCCCATGAGCAAGAGGAAGAATGAGAAGTTATATAATTATTTATTATTATTTTTGATTTTGTATGGAGTTACTTTGTTCATTTGGCCTATGGCTCTTTTTGGACTGGGTATGTCCTTATCGGCACCGTATCCACACACATATGATGCTTCTCGTGATCTAATGGTTAAAATTCTTTTTACCTATCCTTTAGGTGTGTTATTCGCAATTTTTTACTGTGGGATCAGTTACGAGAACGGGCGATATAAAGCCCCTTACTGGGTTGTTCATGTTCCATTGCTGTGGCCTGCTTCGTGGATCATAGTGGAATACTTAGGACTGAAATTTGGCTTTTAACGAAAAGAGGGATGTATATGACACGTAATCAAAAACGGGGAACATATGTGGTGTTTATTATAGTACTTGTTGGGCTTCTCCTCTTGATCCGATCATGCAAGACAGAAGAGTTCGACACACTGTTAACCAGAATTAACATCCAACCTGAACAGGTAATGGTAGTATCACCTATTGATTCAACAAGTCACTTGGTTTTATATAAAGACACTCAGACTGATGGAATAGCCTCTGCGATGATCCAGCATAGGAGGTGGTCCTCTAAAGTAACTAAATCTGGAGGTGTCCTTGAGGACAATAAGGATGAGCCGATATCTTATCATCTGACAAGATACCCGTATTCTAATGACAACACGAGCTATATTGTATACGGATTTATTCACAATCCGGATATAATCAGAGTACTTATCCGTTATGGGCCGGATTCTTCGTCAGCGGAAGTGGAGGCAGGTATTCTCGAACCTTCTGATCAAGGGAGATTGTGGTATGCCGTAATTAAGCAGCCAATAACGGAAATGCGGATGGATATCCGGGGGGTTGATAATGCTGGTAATACAATCTACTCTTCCCTGGACAACGAGGATTAGGAAATCGCATGAATGTTATCAAACATTTCAACCTGCTGTACAAAATATTTGCAGCACTAACCAACAAATCCCCTACCATTCGGCAGGGGATTTGTTATGGCTACACCTTCCTACGGAATTTACCCGTATATGGAATCTTAATATGAATGTCCAGTTTCTGGATGGAATCTTCCGTCAGAATCATCTTGGAGCCATCATTGGACAGCTTACGCCATAGGCCTGGGTTTTTGCGATAAACCTTCTCTTGAAGTCCATAGATATCGACCCCACGTTTCAGACCTTCGCGATACGTATGCAAGATTTGCTCCCGTAACGTTTTCTCACTAAATTGAACCATCTCATCATAGGAAGCAGGGGTGAGATATTCATACAAGGCGGTCAGGTATTTGGCATCAATGTTGAAATGAACCTCATTCCCACGAATGACCGGCACAATCTTGATGTTGGGCAAGCCAACGCTGAGCACACCATAGATTGTCCCCTCATTTTCAATAATTAATGGCGCCCGCCGCATGTCTTTGAGTAGCCAAGGGTACCCAGAAAGCTTGCTGTGAGGAAAATAAACAAAATCATCCCCGGTTCTTTCAAAAAAAGCGCCGTCAATGATGAACAGTTCATGATTCTTTTTGTTCTGTGACCAATGCTCCTTGTTCATGGCGATGCAAGGCAAATAGGTTGTCGTGGATGCATCGTTATGGGTGGCAATGAGCTTGAAACTGAGCACCGGAGGGTACAGCGATTCTTCCAGGAATGAGGGTAGAGGGTTATGCAGAATGCTGTCCAGCGGCGACATATTGTATATGGACGTGGCACTTAGAATATTTTCCAAAGGATCGCGGGTGCCGTACACCCAAGTAGTATAACGTGATTCCGGGAAACGTCCAAGCATGTCGAACACTTCCTTGATATGCTTGCTTGTCAGTATACTTTCGGTCATGACAATGGCCGTCACATGGCCCCAGGCGATATGAAGTTGGGAACTTCGGAACAGTTCGTTTACCGCAAGATTGAATGTTCTCCCCGATGCATGTCCAACCCATACGGGCGGGGTTTCCGCCGTTTTGGTTGAACTTTCGCTTTTGGCTACACTGGCAAAGTCCATGGTCTGGACATACATATGGAACATCCCGTCTCTGTAATCGATTCCGATCGCTTTGGCATAGTCGACCTGTTGGATTTCATAGGCGCTCCAGCACCCGCTGGTCACCAAACAAAGAGAAAGACTTAGCAGGCCCAACAACCATCGTTGTATATACCGCTTCATCAATCATTCCCTTCCTTGCGAGGCTCCTGAGTTTCAAGATACACCGGTCTACGTTTCATCCAGCCCTTTGGCATCTTGAACATGGAGGCCAGAGCCTGTTTGAAATGAAGCGGGCTGAGCGGCGTCAGATAAGGAATGCCGAACGATTTCAGATCGGTCAGATAGATCAGGAACAGGATAATGGAGAGAATGAACCCATATATGCCAAGGGATGCGCCCAGTACAAAACAGAAAAAGCGCAGGATCAGAACAGAACTGGTCATAACCTGATTCACAATGGTGGCCCCGGCCACTACGGTAACGGCAATGACGACAATCATGAGCGGGGATACCATGCCTGCACGGATGGCTGAATCCCCGATGATCAATCCGCCAACAACGGTGAGCGTCTGACCAATGGCACTTGGAAGTCTCACACCTGCTTCCCGGAATAGCTCCATCAGAAGCATAATGAGAAACATTTCTACACCAGACTCCATAGGCAGACCCATGCGTCCAACCGATATCGTTGCTACAAGCGGGAAAGGCAGTTGGTCCATGTGAAACGAAGTCAGCGCGATATAGAATCCAGGCAGGAATACAGTGACCATTAGCCCAATAAACCGCAGCATGCGTCCCACATTCACCGGAAGAAACGGAAAATTGGCATCCTCGGGTGATTTGAGAAGCAGAAACAAATTAACCGGCCCGATGATGACGCTCGGATTGCCATCTACGATGAGGATGAAACGTCCGTTCAGAAGGCATTCGGCGGCAAAGTCGGGCCTGCCCGTGTAGTGGGTCACTGGAAACAGTGTGATTTTCGAAGGAGACAATAATTCTTCCAGTTCATTGGCGGTCATAATTCGTTCTACATCAATTTTGCGCAGCCGATTCTGGACATCATCAATTAATTCAGGATTGGCAATGTTCTTGATATACATCAAGGCGACTTTGGTCACGGAGCGAGAACCGATTAGTTCAATATTACAGGCGAGTTCTGCTGTACGCAGACGTGTACGAATTAAGGCAATATTGACTGATAGTCGTTCAATAAAGCCATCCCGAGACCCGCGAATGGATACTTCCGTGGTGGATTCTTCCGGTGTTCGGGTAGGAATGTTGGATATATCCATACTCCACATTTTTTGAAGGGAAGGAATGCAGATAAGCATATGTCCTTCAAATACCCGCAGGGACATGAGCTCCGTTCCAAGTGGGTTCTTCTGCAGGTCCATGCTTGTCCATTGCAGGGAAATGGATTTCTCGATATCAGATGCACGAACAAAATGAGTGCTTTCGTATGTTCGCGTCAGTTCGGGAAGAATAATATCATATATGGATTTGCTGTCGACCATGCCGCTGCAATACACGATGACAATCTGCTGGGTAGACTCCCCAATCATATGGCTGCTGATAATCACATCGTCTGATCCAGCAAAAAACGTCGTCAAACTATGCTCATTGATTCGGAAGGGTTCAGCTGGAAGATGGTTCTTCTGGGGTGTGGTTGTGAGCGGCATGAGCGGGAGCCTCCTTGTCTTTTTTGTGTATGAAAGCGGCGAGGGTCAACAGGACTGTCACCGTGGATACATAGGCCAGCATCACGGGAAATTGAATATGGTTCACATAATAATCAACGTAATCAATTCTCCACCACTGTACAGCTATGACGCACATGATGAAGGTGACGATGAGAACGGAAATGTACCGTTTCTTCGGTCTGCGAATATCGAGCAGATCCACGATCAGATATATGGAGATAGCTACTCTGGCAAAAGAACCGCTTAGCCATTGATAGATGGACAGAAAATCTACGTGTTGGAGCAATTTCCCTATGTTCACCAGTTTCCATTGCTCATAGGGACTATTTCGTTGTTTTGCGGCTTCCTCAGGACCAAACTCAACGATGGCTCCAAGCGTGGGACCAATGGCCATGCTGAGCATGAATAGCCCCAAAAGCAGCAGATGCCACCAGCGAATTTTGCTTTTGATATCGTGTTGAAACAGCATCAATATCCAGATTTCCATCAGTCCGGCAAGCGAATAGATCAGGCCTCTCAAGACAGGACCGGCACCATATTCCATGATGGGAAACAACTGGCCATAGTTCTTATATTTCATATTGGCTGACATGACGAAGTATCCAAGCAGGATCACGAAGGGAAGCAGAAGACTTGAGGTCATGGCAATCGAACGTATACCTTTGGCAGCGGCCCAGGCAGCAACCAGTGCACCTACGCCTGCGAGCACATAGGGCGGGGTAAATTGCAGATAGGTGGATACCGTCCAGTTTGTTGTTTCATATAAGGTATGTGAACCAAGAGCAAGTAACATAAGTGATGCGGTGATGCGAAAAATCCATGAGGGAATTGCACCAAACTCCCGCGTGATCCAGTCTGTCAAACGCTGCCCCCGTACCCGCCGAATGATAATGAACATCATACATAGAAACAACATAAAGAATGGGGCAGCAGCTATTACGGATAACCAGCCGTCTCTGCCAGCAGCATCCAGAATAGCCGGAATGGACAGGACATGACAGACGAGTCCGGCACTTAATAAAATGATGGAAAAGGACAGCCATATCGTGATTTCTCCCTTTTCACGGTTCATGGGAATCCTCCTTTCCGTTCAAGGAAGTTTCCGTTAGGTTGTACAGGAAATGGATTTTCGATTCTTCCTAATTTGCTTTTTAGTCAAAATGTCCACTAAACCATCGACCAGACAATTTTTGTCTCTCTTTTGGAAGGAATGCCTCTGTTCTCTACATTCGTTTCCATAGACCGGACATATATTTCCTTTTCGGCATCTGCAAAAAATGTCCCTACTCTGCCTGTCATCCGAGGTATACGGTTAGGGTACATCGCAGACAAAAGGAGGACGATGCGAATGAACTGGTGGTCTTCGAACCAGCTTCGCCTTATTCAAAACAATCTCCGTGAGATTGATGCAGAGATGAATGTGGATCTCTTGATGAAAGAACTTCAGGAGTTCCACGCCAATGTGTTGATGATGAATGCGGGAGGCATCTTTGCCTTTTATCCTTCCACATTGGCGCATCAATACGTCACACCTTATCTCCACACGGATTTGCTCCAGGAATCCATTGCCAAGGCTCATGAACTGGATATGAAGTTTATTGCCCGTTTTGATTTCAGTAAGGCTCATGAATCCTTGTTCGAAACAAATCCGGAGTGGTTCTATCGGGACCGTAACGGACAGGAAGTGAACTATTTTGGCATTGTGCATACGTGTCTGAACGGAGCGTATCAGCAGGAAAAATCGCTTGAAACCATTACGGAAGTGTTGGAGAAGTATCCGGTAGATGGCATTTTCTTCAATATGTTTGGTTATCAACACTGGGATTACAGTGGCAATCATTATGGTCCTTGTTACTGTGATCATTGCAGGCATCGTTTTCAGGAAATATGTGGAGCCGAACTGTTGGATTATACTGGGCCTGAACATGAGCTGCATGATCTGTATCTCCAATTTCAGGACTTTACTTCCAGAGAAATTCTTGGCAAAATTCATGATTTGGTAAAATCCCGCTGGCCTGATGTGGCAATCAGCACCTATCATCCTCACCAGGTCGATATCATCCGAAAGGAATCCAACACATCACTTACCCGTGCCTTGCCTTTATGGCCATACTCCGCATCTGAAAATGTAGCTTCTGTCGTACAGAGTTGGGATAACAAGTTGATCAGTAATTGCAGCATCAATGCCATTGACTTGACCTATCGGTTCACAGGTGTTTCTCCATATGAGACCGAGGTGCGGTTATATCAGAATATTGCGAACGGATCCGGGCTGGATTTTTGCATTATTGGAGCATTTGAGGGGTATCCGGATCGAAGAAACTTTGCCGCGGCCCAACGGATCTTTCGATATCATGCGGAGAACGAACAGATTTATGGACGTCTGGCTTCCATGGCAGAGGTTATTTTAATTAAACCGGCAGCGGTTGAAGCGGGAGAAGAATATTTGGGGCTGTACAAAATGTTAAAAGAGTCCCATGTGCTGTTTGATGTCATCGTGGAAGAACAGATGGCAGCTATGGCGCATAAGCTCGCTCGGGTGCAAGTAATCATCCTCCCCGGGTTACAGCGTCCCGAACCTCATACTATAGAGGTACTTAAAGAGACCCAAAAGCAGGGGATAGTGCTGCTTGCTACAGGCCATGCCTTTAAGGAGAATAATGAATGTTTGCAAGAATGGTTTGGCGCTGTCCGGTCAGGGGAACCAGACATGCTTCCTGCCGCCTACTTGCATGTAGGTGACCATGACATGTTTCCCAGTCTGAAGGATCGGGAATGGATTACGGTTAACGGCGGCTTTGCTCGCATTCAATTCGATTCATCGAATACGGAGCGACATATGGCGTATATTGAGCCTGCATCCTTCGGTCCACCAGAACGGGCATATGGTCATCGAATCGGCGAAAGTTATGGTTTGGGTATCACCCAACATGGAGATTATGGGGCAGGCGTCTATTACGGATGGAATCCCGGGAAATTGTATTACAATCACGGTTTTGAAGATCACAAACATGCGGTCCTGGATATTTTGGATCGTTTCATCAAAGAGAGAGTATTGAAAACCTGTCTCCCTGCCAGTGTAGAGCTGTTTCTGAACCGGACGAAAGACGGGAATCTGCTGCTTCAACTGTTGAATCTGTCCGGTTTCAATGGAACGACATATATGGAAGCGCTACCGCTGTACAATCTTGAGATCGAACTGCATAACATCGATCCAATCATACATGCATATTCCCTGTGTTCCGCGGAGGCTTCCTCTATCAAGCAGGACGGGCACATAACAACGATCAACCTTCCCAAGTTGGCACGCTATGACGCGATTATAATCGAGATGGATCATGCCTTGAAGAGAGAGGTGACGTAGACGGATGAAAACCCAGTTAAAGACAATGTATCGCCCAAGAGGCAAGTTGCAATCCGGCAGTCTGTTCTCACGGATATACAAACATCGGATGATTTATTTGCTCGTCATGCCAGGGCTGCTGTATTTCCTGTTATTCAAGGTCGTTCCCCTCTGGGGACTGCTTCTCGCCTTTCAGGATTACAATCCGTTCCTGGGCTTTGCGGGCAGTGAATGGGTGGGATTCAAACACTTCAATGAGCTGTTTGCCAGCTCCAATTTCTACATCATGCTGCGCAATACACTCGCCATTAATCTGATTGCGCTGGTGTTTCATTTCCCGCTGCCAATTCTGTTGGCACTGATGCTGAACGAAATCCGGCATGAAACGTTCAAACGTATCAATCAATCCATCGTGTATTTACCGCATTTTCTGTCCTGGGTCGTTGTTGCCAGCATGACGTTTTTTCTGCTCTCCACCGACGTTGGCATTGTGAACAAACTGATTGCACAGAGTGGAAAGGACACGATTTCATTTTTATCCGAACCGAATTATTTCTGGGGTCTGCTCACTGCCCAGAGCATGTGGAAGGAAGCCGGTTGGGGGACGATTATTTTTCTCGCAGCGATGGCAGGGGTTGATCCTCAGCGATACGAAGCTGCAGTTGTTGATGGCGCCGGACGTTTCCGCCAGATCTGGCATATTACCCTGCCAGCCATTCGTCCAACGATTATTATTCTGCTCATTCTGCGCCTTGGCAGCATGGCAGACACCGGATTTGAGCAAATTTTGCTGATGATGAATCCGTTGGTACGCTCGGTAGGGGAGGTATTTGATACGTACTCCTACACATATGGCATTCTGCAAGGCAAGATCAGTATTGGGGTTACCGTAGGGCTGTTCAAAGGGCTGGTCGGATTGTTCCTGATTGTGGCTGCCAACAAAATTGTGAAGAGACTTGGACATGAGGGGATCTATTAACCCGTAGGGTCGTTGTTCTTTTTGGACAGGAGGATAAGAAATGAGCTTTGTTGTGCAGAAAAAAGGACTGACGCTCTTTGACTGGATCAATTACAGTCTGGTTGCCTTGATATCGCTAGCCTGCATTTTCCCGTTTTTGTATGTGTTCAGCGTATCGTTTACCGATCCGAAAGTGTATGTGCCGCTGAAGTTTTATCTATTCCCGGAAAAATGGTCATTGGAGTCCTATCGATACATTTTATCGACGAACAGCTTTCTGAACGCTTTCAAGAGCACGTTGTTTATTACGGTGGTAGGCACCATACTGAATATTATCGTTTCTTTTACGATGGCTTATGGTTTAACGAAGAAGTCGTTACCCGGGCATAAGTGGATGATGGGACTTGTCATTTTCACCTTGGTATTCAGTGCCGGTATCATTCCGAATTACTTGTTGGTTAAGGAACTCGGATTGCTGAACTCCTATTGGTCGATGATTCTGCCCGGACTGACCAATGCATGGAGCCTGATAGTGATTAAAAGCTTTCTGGAGTCGCTGCCCTCCGAACTGGAGGATGCGGCACAGATTGATGGATGCAGCGACCTGACGGCCTTTATCCGCATTGTTATCCCGTTGTCGATGCCAGCCATTGCAACATTTACGCTATTCTTTGCAGTGGGGCACTGGAATGCCTATTTTAATGCCCTGATTTATTTATCCGATTCCAGCAAGTGGACGCTTCAGCTGCTCATCAAAACCCTCGTCATTGACTCCAATTCGGTCGCCGTGGCCCAGGCAGGGGCAAGTGACGAAAGTGTTGTGCCGCAGGAGACGATCCGAATGGCATCCATTGTACTGGCGATGGTACCGATCCTGATCGTATATCCATTTTTGCAAAAGCATTTTGCCAAAGGGGTTATGATTGGTTCGGTTAAAGGCTGACTCTTACTTAAGTTAACCTAAAAAAGTTGATTAGGCGTTGATATGCAAGCGCTTACCATATTGATTTTAAGGGAGGAAAACAACAATGAACAAGCTCAATAAACGATGGACGACATGGATTTGCATACTCTTGGCCGTGTCCATGCTTGCCGGGTGCAGCGGCAGCGGTGGTTCGGATGAGGCCAAACATCCAGGTACAGGGGAAGCCGGGGGAGATCAGACTCTCAATATCAAGATGTTTGCAGGCTTATACAATGAAATTCCTGATATGAACAATGAATACTGGACGGAGTGGGAAAAACGAACCAACGCCAAGCTCGATATTGAGTGGGTTCCGTCGGGAGATCTTGATACGAAGCTGGATCTGCTGCTCGCTTCAGGGGATCTGCCAGAAGTGGTAGCTTATCAGAATCAGATTCGTCCAACCTTGATTACAGCCATCAAGAATGGTGCGTTTTGGGATCTGACGCCTTTCCTTGGCGACCTCAGCGAATATCCGAATCTGAAGGAAAACCTGGCGCCTGATGCCTTGAAGTATCTGACTGTGGACGGTGGAATCTATGCGGTTCCGCGCTCCCGATCCCGTATCGATGGTGGACTGAAGATTCGGGAGGACTGGCTAAAGAAGTTGAACCTGCCGATCCCCAAGACATTTGAAGAATATAGAGAAGTTCTGAAGAAGATCGTGGATAGTGACATGGATGGCAACGGCAAAAAGGATACCGTCGGCTTATTGTTCATCAACAATCCGCCTGCTGCGTTCCAGGCAGGATTCGGGGCTTACAACCCTACCTTTGACAATGATGGTGGACTGATGAGTCCCGGTTTAACGCCTCAGTATATCGAGATGATTGAGTGGTTCCGTGAGCTGTATGCGGATGGATTGTTATCCAAAGAATATGCCGTCATGAAGGAGAGCCAGGCTGAGGAACTGTTCAAAACCAACCGGGCTGCCTCCTACGGACGTCCAATCTGGTGGGATCACGAATGGGAGCAGGCCATGAAGAAATCAGGCCAACCGGATGCGAAGATTCTTAATCTGTCTCTGACGGGGCCACATGGGGATGTGGCGGTTGGACTGGAGACCGGAGTAGCGGGTGGATTCTACATTTCCAAAAAGGTGCCTGAAGAAAAGGTGAAGCAGCTTCTGAAGTATTTTGACATGACGGCGTCACAGGAGATGACGGATTTCTCCTACTATGGCATTGAAGGCGTTCACTATACGGAACAGGACGGACAGAAGGTTCTTACGGAACAGGGAGTCAAAGAAGTCAATACAACCAGCAAAGGTGCAGGTGTGCTTGCTTACGCCAAATGGGGCAAGGTCATCAGTGCTTCGGGCGACAAGGCTTATAATGATGCCAAAATCAAGGAAGTCGAAAACTTTGACGAGATTGGCAAGATTGATTTCTATCGAGTCATTACATCCGAAGCATGGAGAGAGACATGGCCCAAATACGCAGATGAATACAGCTCCATGCTGACCCGGACGATTGTCGGTCAATCCAGTGTGGAACAGCTTAAAGCCTATGTGGACAAATTGAATAACCAGCCTGATATCAAGCAGGCTTATCAGGAAATGGCCAAAGCGTATGAGCAATTCAATCAGCCCACAATAACCGAATAGAGGAGAAACGATGAAAATTCAAGTACCGAAGAAGGAATTACGGCCCTGGTGGCAGCAGCCGCTGCGCATCATTCAACCCAACATGCAGGTCAAGGATACAAGAAGGATTAATCCGGCAAAGCTGGCAGATCAGATGGTGGAGATGGGTGCCAATGCGATGGTATTTAATACCGGCGGGATCTATGCCTGGTATCCATCCCGAGTGAAGTATCATGTGCATAATGAATATTTGCCTCAAGACAGTGATTTGCTGCGGGACATGATTAATTGCTGTCATCAGCGGGGAATCCGGTTTATCGCCCGATTTGATTTCAGTAAGGCAGAGGACTCTGTGTATTTGCAGAGACCTCAGTGGTTCGCACGCAGGGAAGGAGGACAGCCGGAGATTATTGGAGCCACACGCCCAGGGGCATGGCCGCTCCTCATGTCAACTTGCATTAATGGAGGCTATCGTAACGAGGGATTGGCTGTTCCGGTAATCCGGGAAGCATTGCAGCGTTACGAGATTGATGGTGTTTTCTTTAACGCTCCCGGATATATATTTTGCCGATGCTCCACATGCCAGGAGAAGTATAAAGACCTGTATGGTGTTGAATTACCTGCAAGTTCAGCCGAACTTGATCCTGAATTTTCCGCCCGCTGCTTCGATGACAATCTGGGACGGATGTATGAGGAAATCAAGGCTGTTCGGCCAGAAGTACCGATGATTTTGTACTACAATCTGCACCGCGATCATCTGGAGAAAAGGGTATCCATCACGGATATGCTCTGTACGGAGCCGCAGGATGTCCTCTCATTGGGGTATCAAAAGATACCGGAATTCTGGCAGCCTGCGCTCAGTATCAAAGTGGGGCGTTCTGTTGCAGGGCGCCCCGACCCCTTCGGGATCATTCACTCCTGTCCTGGCATGGACTGGCGCCATACCGGGCTTCCACCTGCCGAGTACCGATTCTGGCTCTCGCAGATTCCGGCTAATGGAGGCCAACTTTGGCACTCCCTGACCGGAATTCCGGATACGATAACGGATCAGCGAATCTTGCGGACAGTCAGGGAAGTCAACACGGATGCCGAGAAACTTTCCTCCTATATGGACGGTGCACAGCCGGTATGCCAAGTGGCATTATTGTGGAATGCGGACCGTTCCGCGGAAGGGCTGGCGGAAGCATTGATTCATAAACAAATTCCGTTTGATGTCATTTTGCCGGAACAGGTGGCAAACGTGAATTTGCATCGGTATAAGGTTATTCTTTTGCCTGAAGGTTGCACGTATCCACCTGGTTTTGCAGGTTCGCTCCATGAGTATGTGAAGCAGGGAGGGAGTGTTCTTGCGGAGGGGCCGCTGCCGATGGGAGAAGAGCAAACCAAGTCCGTGCTGGCGGATCTGTTCGGTATTGCCGGGGAAATGCAGGAGAGTGAGTACCTATTTGCTTCCTACTTGCGCTTTGAAACTACAGTTCTTGCAAGTGAATGCACAAATCCATTGCAGCGTGAGCTGGAAGAAACCGAACTCATTCCCCATCGGGGCAAGGTGACGTACTGCCAACCGGTTGATCATACAGACGTACTGGTATTGGCAACACTCGTACCGCCGTTTTCTCCCTTGGAGAGTGTGGGGGCCCCCCCTGAGCGGGCTTCATTAGCTGTGAAACAGACCGATCTTCCAATGGCGCTGCTTCGTACGCTTGGATCGGGAAAAGCATGTTATCTTCCCTTCTCCCTAAGTAGTCTAATCCAGGAATTTAAACTGGAGGAACATTTCAGACTGTTCGCTAATGCCGTAGACCTTTTACTGAACAACCAAGCGCTGGTGTCCGTGACTTCCATTCCTGGATTACAGCTGACGGTTTTCCGCAATGATGACTTCCTGCTCATTCATCTGGTTAATGGAGCCGGGCGCAGACCACTGTCCTCTGTCCTTCCACTCCATAATATTGAGATTATAGTGGGCTCTGGGGAGGGGTGTCCTGCTGGAGAAGCCGAGGCATTAATCTCCGGAGATATTTTGAAGACGCAAATGATGGATGGTAAATTGAAAATAAACGTTCCCCGGCTGAATGTTTGGGAGTGTATCCGCATACCGCTCTTGATATAATGAACCCTAATAGTTGAATGGTAATGAGCATAAGGCAGCACACGGGGGTGATTCCATGAGACGTATCATGCATACTGTCCAATCCATATTTGATCGCTGGTTTGCAACGAACGGTTATTTGAAAAGGCTGATCTGGCTGGGCTGCATGTCGGTGGTCATTCCGGTGGTGCTTGCCGGAAGTGCGTATTATCATTTTTCCATGATCAAGTTGACCGGACAATTTCAGGATAACAATATGACCTCCCTTAACTTGCTCAAAGACCGCGTGGAGAACATTCTGACCAATATTGAACATGAATCGTTGCAGCTTGCCAGTGGTCCATTGATCCGCAGCGCACTTGGGAGCGCTCATTATGAGAGCGATTACTTTCTGCACCTGGATCTGCTGGATTTGTTCCAGCTGCACAAAAACACCAATAATCTGATTGAAGAAATGATTTATTTTGACGCCGGGAGTGATATGGTTTTATCCCATTACTATGGTTTGGTTCCATTGGTAGATTACAAGGAGAAGCAGGATATGAAGGCCGCGATGGAAGGAAATCAGGGGGCAGGCTGGATGTATCTGCCCCAATCCGGTAAGGCTGGTTATATCTCCTATGTCAGACAACTGCCGATTATGGGTCAGGGCTCGCCTCGCGGTGTGATTATTCTGCAAATGAAAGAACGGGCATTGCGAAGTCTGCTGCGCAGTTATTCAGTTAGTCTGGAGGGCCAATCTCTGGCTATTCTGAATTCAGACCAGCGCATTATTTTGCATACAGACGGACCCGAGGCGATTGGTACAGCAGCGTCTGACGATGCCATATTACAGCAAATTGCGTATTTGGAAGGCAGGGAAAGGTCAGGTCATGACGTTCTCAAGGGTACACAGGGGAATGAACTTGTGGCTTATGTAGAAGCATCCATGGGAAGAACCTATGTGTCACAGCTGCCTGAACGGGAAATGATTGCCCAGTTGAACTGGATTCGGGTATTAATACTGATTTGTGTATCGACCTTTGTGCTGGTTGGGCTGGTGCTCACCTGGTTCAGTTCACGGCTGGCTTACAATCCGATTCAACAGCTGCTGCGTTACGGAGAGCATCTGCGCAGGAGTGGACAGGATTCAGCACCTCAAGGGAACGAAATTGAATATATTAGGTCTTCCCTTAGTTATCTTAATGAACAGACGGAGAAGCTGAACCGTTATATTGAGGGCATACAGCCCGATCTGCGTGACCGTTTTTTCCAGAAGCTGCTGCAATTCAGCGGTTCATGGAGAGGCAGTTCGCTTGCAGAGGAATGTACAAGACACGGTGTCTCAATCGAGGGACAGTATCTTGTGCTGGTTGTAAAAGTGGAGAATCTGGTGAAAAAGAAGCGGTTTCTACCCAGTGAAGGCCCTATCATTGTATTTGCTTTAAAAAATGTAATGGATGAGCTGCTTAGCCAGAACGATGATCTGAGAGGATACGTGGTAGACAAAAATGATAGTGATTCGGTAGCGATATTGCACTTTGACTCAGCGATGTCTTCTGCCGAAGTGAGGCAGAGGGTGTGTCGTTATGCCGAAGATATTCATGATGCACTGGACCAGTACCTCTCCTTCTCGGCGACAGTCGGCGTAGGGAGTTCAGGTCAACTCGTTACCGTAGCAGAGTCGTTCAGGGAAGCGCAGCTGGCGCTGCAATACCGATTATTTGATGATGCGGAGAATGTCCTGTTTTACGAAGATATTGTTGCAATCGAGCGGAATCCGGTGTTTATGTATCCTAGAGAGATGGAGACAGAGATGATGGAGTCATTATGGAATGGCACCCTCTCTGATGCGGAAGATGTACTTCACAGGTTTTCCAAAAGAGTTCGAGGTTCCGGATCCTATACAATCATGATTCAGGGATATCACATGCTGTTATCGGCCATTATTCAATTCATGGAAACCAAGGGCCCTGGCATGCTGGAACGACTTGGAGGCAATCTGTTCGATCAGCTGCAGGAAAATCAGACATCAAGGGAGATGCACGATTGGTTTATCGGTGTGTTATTTCCATTATGTATAGAGATCAGTCAGGATCTCCGAACCCATTCATCCAGACATATTATACAACGTGTATGCGAGCACCTGAATCTCCAACCCGAAGGAGTACAATCCCTCTCGGATTGTGCGGAGCTTGTGAATGTCAGTCCATCGTACTTAAGCAGGCTTTTCAAGAAGGAAATGGGGGTATCCTTTATCGAATATCTTATGAATCTGAAAGTGCAAAAAGCAAAAGAATTGTTGAAGGATACCGATTGTACCATAACGGAGATTGCAGAAAGGGTAGGCTATTCGGAACGCAACTTGAACAGGGCATTTCAGCGTTTCGTTCAAATGTCTCCGAACCAGTACCGCATGTCCGTCCGCTAGATTTGAAGACAAAGGATAGACGGCGGCATACGAAAGCTTTAACATACAAATATAGCTACCCAAGAACAAGCACCTTACAAAACATAGAGAAATAAGGAGGAAACCTACGATGACAAATACGACGAAGGCACCTGCAGAGACGAAAGTTGGCTTTATCGGTACAGGCGTGATGGGCAAAAGCATGGCAGGTCACATCCAGCAGGCAGGCTACCCACTGCATGTCTATACACGCACGGCCGCCAAAGCGGAAGCGCTGGTGAAGGAAGGTGCCGTATGGCATGACACACCAGCCAAACTGGCAGCCGAGTGTGATATCATCATCACGATGGTGGGGTATCCAAAGGATGTCGAGGAAATTTATCTTGGCGAAAATGGTCTCGTAGCGAACGCCAAACCGGGCTCCTATCTGATTGATATGACCACATCCAGTCCGCTGCTGGCCGCACGGATCTATGAAGCCGCGGAAGCCAAAGGACTGCATGCATTGGATGCACCTGTTTCCGGTGGAGATATCGGAGCACGGGATGGCAAACTGTCCATCATGGTCGGTGGTAGCTCAGAGGCCTTCGAGGCGGTTCGTCCGTTGTTCGAGCAAATGGGCACCAATATTGTGCTGCAAGGCAAGGCGGGAGCAGGACAGCATACCAAAATGTGCAACCAGATTGCCATTGCTTCAGGCATGATGGGTGTATGCGAGGCACTCGCTTATGCCAAGACATCCGGTCTGGACGCGGAGAATGTGCTGAAGAGTATCGCTACCGGTGCAGCCGGAAGCTGGTCGCTCAGCAATCTTGGTCCGCGCATGATTGCAGGCGATTACGAGCCTGGATTCTATGTAAAACATTTTATCAAAGACATGGGTATCGCTCTCGAATCCGCCAAAGCCATGGGCATGAAGACGCCAGGATTGGCGCTGGCCGAATCCTTGTATCAGGAAATCTCAAGGAATGGTCTGGATGAGAAGGGTACACAGGTGCTTTACACATACTATTTACAGGCTTAATCGTCATAATCAAGCAAGCAGCGTGTTCTTTTTCTTCAATAGAAAGGAATACGCTGTTTTTTTAAAAAATCCCGTTCTCGTATGCGTCTAAAGTCACAGTATTGGTTAAAGATTCGTATATACTTTAGTTGAACAATGGATTTTTGATCCTCTTCCCTTTATTTTTGCCCCTTTTTATCCGACATAAGTAATAGAAGTATACATAATGGATGTGCGAAACCCACACTACATAGAACGGAGCTTGCCCATGTTCAAAAAAATCCTGTCTCTGTTCAAGTCACAGCCAGAGCTCGCGAACCAGAATACAGCTTCCGCTTCATCTTTACCGTCAACGGCACCCATGCCCACACGAATGGTTCGCAGTCGGCGCAAAACGAAATCGGACGGGGATTGGACCCGTCAGCCAGAGGAACCGAGCACTGCCCAGCAGCTGCAAGGTCTTCCGGGGGAATACAAAGTCCTGAACGACTTGCTCGTTTCCAATACGAAGTCCCGCTCGGGGTATTCGTCGATTGATCATGTCGTCATCGGTCCGCGTGGAATCTTCGTGATCGAGACACGAAACCTGACCACAGGTGAGATTCGCGGCGGCCGAAGAGAGGCCAACTGGACCGTCAGCAGCAGCCGAATCAAGATGTACAACCCACTGATGCAGCACCGGGGGCATGTAGAGGCCATTCAGGCACACCTTGGCGAATATAAAAGAGTTCGTCTCGTTTCCATGGTGACGTTCACCAATCGCTGCCGGATCAGCGTTGATCCCGCTGTGCGGTATGTCAATTCCGATGAACTGATTATCTATGATCATGAATTGGTGGAGACCATCCTGCGCAAAACGGAAAGGCTTGAGAACGAAGTACCCGAAACGTTGTATAAAGAGCAGGATATTCAGATGATCTACAACTTGTTGTCCGCAGTCAATTCCACAGACCCCCAGATTCGGGCTGAGCATATGGAAAAGGCCAAGGGCATCAAGTAAAGGATCAGAACCTGTTGTATCAATCGAGCGTGGCAAATTTAGAATTGAACAAAATGAAGAATAAGTGCTCTTCATATGATTCCATCACTTGATGTGAGTTGTGGATGAAATGAAGAGCACAGGATTCATATCAGCACGGTTGTCCTTTTATGGATGACGGTGCTTTTTGTGTTTGGTCTGTCAGATAAAGAAGTAGTCAGGAATACAGCAGGATACAGGCACTTTGTCGTATACACCCAGTATTTAACTTATGATAAAATAAAGACCAGATTTCATAATGATATATCCATGTTATCCGAAATACATTCATGGAATGAACTATTTATGGATTGAAGTAGAGGTTAATGTAACTCAGATACATACATAAGATAAGGGGAAGATTATACGATGGGATGGAATTATAGAATCAAGATGTTCACGGCCATTTTCAGCTTGGCTGCCATACTGACTGCATGTGGCGGTGGAGCGAAGGAAGTAACAACGAAGGAGTCCTCTCAGGATGCCGGAACAGTAGTCACAGCGACCAATAGTTCTGACACCTCAATGACTGACACATCAGCAGCAGGGAAGAAGGCAGAAGACACTGCGGAGACATCCTCAATTTCTGATACAGCGGGGTCTGCATCTGAAGAAGGCAAGATCGGACTGGACTCTACACTGGAGGAATTGAAGCAGAAGTATGCCGACAAACTTGGCTATATTCGTGTGCCGCTTAATGACCATCCGGTGCGCAGGGTAAGTGAAGAAGGCTCCAAAAATATTAATATCGCCAACTACAGCGATGCGGTCGTAAATATGAACACAGGTATTCCCATCCATTCCGATTCACAGCGATTGATTGATGATGCCTTTCCTTTTTTCACAACCGTTCAGGCACCGGAAGTGTCCTATGTATCATGGGAAGAAGCTACCAACCTGGAGCGTGCCATGGTGAAGACGTTGTTTATCTCTCGTCAGGCGCTGTTACTCACGGAGGACGCTATGAAGAACAAGGATTACACGAGTCAGACCTTTACGGACTCGATGGAATTCTTCAAGAACGCAGCGGAGTTCGATTCCATGGCACCTGTCGCACAGCATCAGTATGACATCACCTTAACGAAACTGTACGATAAAGCCCGCGATGTGTGGGGCAAGCTGGCTGCCATCGATCCGGTTCAGGATGAGGCCGCATTTGCCGAGATGTATAAAGCAGCCCGAACGGAAGCGAATAACACGATGGGGCTGCTGAACATTTTGCTGTCCACCAATGAAGAGGAACGTTTGGAGCAGACCTACGGTAAATAATGGTTTAGAAGATACGCTGTTCCGGGAAATGTTCGTAGGGACTATCCTTCATAGATTAGGTAGAAACTCTGACTACCGTCGATACGGTGTCAGGGTTTTCTGTTGTTTTTATAAAGGGTATGCTATCTTTTTTAAGAAAGTGGTGCGGGACAAGGGGGAGATGGGTGTGGAGAGCGATGAGATGGATTCAATTATGTAAACGCTTTAAATTCAGAACAAAACTGATTTTGTTTCTGTCCGCGGCGACTGTATTGATATCAGGCATCACGGGGTTAATTACTTATCGCATACATATTTCGTTGTTTAATGAAGAGGTGAGCCGCCAGTATAGTCTTACCGCAGAACAGGTACTTGCAAGACTCGACTCCAGAGTACACGACATGTATAAAGTGACGGACTACATTACATTGAACCCTTCCGTGAAAAATGCAATCAAGGCACAGGCTGCAGGCATTTCCTCCTATGATCAGATGAAGCTGGAGGATGAACTGGATGACCAGTTGTACCAGGTGCGTCTCGATGCACCAGAGATCATGGGTATTCGAATCTATGATCTTAAGGGGAACATATTTAATCTCGGCACGTTTGCAGGCTCGTTTCAACAGATGGACCCTTCATATTTGGATGATATGGTCCATAAGCTGGAAGGGACGGGCGGGGAATATGTGTGGAACCGTCTGGATGCAGATGCTTTTCTTCAGGAGGAAAAATCGAACTGGATTCTCGCAGGGCGTTTGATGCGTTCTGTTGATCTGGAGACGTATGGAGTCATGTTGATCCTCTTTAATACCTCTCTGTTTGAATCCTATCTCAAGGACCTGCGTCTTAATGAAGATATTGCCGCGTATTTGTTGGATGCAGATGGGAAACTGGTATATGCGTTTCATAATCAGGATGCAGACCCACCACCGCTTACACAGCTAAGCATGGGGGCAACAGAGATTAGGGACGAGCAGGGGACCGCTCACTTGTATACAAAACAAACGTCGGACAAAGCCAAGTTCACGTTGATCAGCAAAGTATCCTTGGCACAGATTCAGCACAAGGGCAAGATTATTGTTAAAGTGGCGGTATTTTCCGCGGCAGCCACGGTGCTGTGTTCGTGGATCATTATTACGATCATCAGTCGCAGGCTGCTGCGTCCGCTAGCCAGTCTGGTCAACGCAATGAAAAGAGTGCGCGACGGACAATTCGATACACGCGTTCCGATTCAGACCCAGGATGAGCTGGGCTTTATCGGAGAACGATTCAATGCGATGGCATCGCGGATCGACACATTGATTCATGAAGTGTATGAGCGCGAATTAAGTGAAAAGCAAGCCGAGCTGAAAGCCATTCAGGCCCAGTTGAATCCACACTTTCTGTATAACACACTAAGCATGTTTTTCTGGAAGTTCTATATGCTTGGAGATGAGAAGTCGGCGCGGTTGGTTACGGCCTTATCCGAGATGCTGCAGTACACACTGGAACCGGTCCAGCGGTTGACTACCCTGCAGGATGAAATGACCCAGATTGACCATTACTTGCAGATTCAGCAGGCCCGGTATCAGGAGGCGTTGTCGATCGAAATCTCTGTTCCTCCTGAATTGCTTCGTTGCCAGGTTATTCGACTGCTGCTGCAACCCATCGTGGAGAATGTGTTTGTACATGCCTTTGCGGACAAAAGGGACAATCGTCGTCTGAAGATTCGCGGCTTCCGGTACGATGGAAATGACGCAGAGTCGGATATGCTTATCCTGGAGATTGCAGATAACGGGTGCGGGATGGACCCATCCATAATGGATCGCATTTTTGCCCCCATGGCGCACGCTGAGGAGGAACGTCAACACATTGGCATGCGAAGTGTACTCAGACGAATCGAACTAATTCATGGAGAACCCTATGGTGTGCAGATCGAATCTACTGCTGAAGTGGGGACGATGGTACGGCTTCGTTTGCCATATCAGGTGTAGAGGCTGTGGGAGGTGTATGTGGACGGTCAAATGCTGAACGAACAGATAAAATGTGGAGAGGAGAATACATTCATTGAATGGACGAATGCTCGTGGTTGATGATGAAGCGATGTTTCGGCAGGGATTAATACATCTGATTCGCAACAATCCGCTCGGTTGGGAAGTGGTTGGTGAGGCTTCCGATGGAGAAGAAGCGCTGCAAGCGGTAGGCAGCTGTGCACCAGATTTAATTATTACGGATATCAACATGCCTGTGATGGATGGCTTGGACTTGGCCGAACAGATTCATGATCGCGGTCAGGACATTATGATCATTATTTTGACTGGCTATCGGGAATTTGAATATGCACAGCGCGCCATCCGTTATGGCGCCATGGAGTTTCTGCTAAAGCCCTTTTCGCTTGATGAAGCATGTCGTGTTCTGCGGAAAGCGCATGAGCGATACCGCCAGCGCCAATCCGATAACCGGATCAGGGAGCAGTACAGCCAGACGGAGCGATCAGATCAATTGCGTGATGAATTGGCCGCGCTTTTGTTGAACCAGCAGATGCAGCAAATGGCCGCAAGGATTGAGGAACTGTTCAGCAAAGCTTCCCGAATGCCGCTGCCTGAATGCAAAGCCGAGATTCAGTTACTCCTAAAGGTAATGACCGATCTGTTAGTGCAGCAATTCCGTCTTCAACAGTCTGCGAGTATCGACAAGTTCGGTCCAGATCCATTGCTCTGGATTCATACGGTAGCAGAAGTGATGGCTTGGGCACGCTGCAAAACTGAAGAATGGCTTGGTATGCTGCTGCGGCTTACGCAGGAACAGCAGGATCATGTGGTCCCACGAGTCCTTCAGTATATCGAGATGAACTATTCCACTAACTGCACCCTCCAGGCCGCAGCCGCACATGTTCATGTGACCCCCAACTATCTTAGTCACCTGTTTAAAAAAGAAATAGGCCATGGTTTCAGCCAGTACGTCAGCAAGCGTAGAGTGGAGAAAGCGAAGCTGCTGCTGCACAGCACCCGGCAGAGCATGGCGGACATTGCCGAACAGACCGGGTTTGATAACTCCAGTTATTTTACAACCGTGTTTAAACAGATGACTGGTTTGTCACCCCGCGAATTTCGCAAGCAGCCGAGTCTTGAGAGCAACGGATAGAAGTGGATGGAATCAGTCCTTTTGTCTAAGCCAACCATCATCAAGATACTCCTAATACCATGCTTACTACCTCACAGCCCCACGATGTGGGGTTATTTTGCGTAGAAATTTAAAAAAGGATCGTTGAATATTGAATGTTTGCGCTTACAATTTTATCTAAAATACAACTATAGACATCCACAGCAGAGAGGAGTGATGAACATGAAGGGAGAACTGGCCGCAGGGAAGCCAAGGCTGGAACCGCCTGACAGCGAAGTGAGGCAGAGAATCCGGCAGCAGCGGCTTCGCCGATTTAAGACCAATATTCCGTTAATTTTAATGTTTCTTCCGGTGATCCTGTTTTATCTGACCTTCCGTTATGCACCGATTGGTGGACTGGTTATGGCCTTCAAGGATTATAACTTCTACGACGGGCTTTGGCATAGTCCATGGGTGGGCTTGGATCATTTCCATACTCTGTTCAGTGATCCACGGACAGTGGAGATTATTCGAAACACCTTGTTCCTCAGTCTGCTCAGCATTATCGTGGGTTTTCCTATCCCGATTATTCTCGCGATCATGCTGAATGAAGTGAGAAACATGGCGTTTAAGCGGACGGTACAGACCGTGGTGTACATGCCGCACTTCTTCTCCTGGGTCATCATTGCGATGATGATCATGACCGTATTTTCACTGGAGAACGGAATTGTGAACCGATGGGTGGAAGCATGGACGGGAGAGCCGTATCCGTTTATGTATAACAAAGGCTCCTGGATCGCCGTATTTGTCGGATCAGGCATCTGGAAGGACATGGGCTTTAACGCCATTATTTTTCTGGCAGCACTAACGACCATCGATCCAAGCCAGTACGAAGCTGCACAGATGGATGGGGCGAGCAAGCTGCGGCAGATCTGGCATGTCACCCTTCCGGGCATCCGCTCCACCATTATTTTGCTGCTTATTCTGTCGATGGGGCGTGTAATGGAAGTGGGATTCGACCAGGTGTATATGCTTCAGAACTCCAATGTGAACGAGATAGCCGATGTAATCAGTACGTATATCTATCGCGCAGGCCTTCAGGGAGCACAGTTCAGCCTGACGACGGCCATGGGATTATTCGAATCGCTGGTCGCATTCATTCTCATTTACTGTGCCAACTATATCGCGCGTCGATTTAACGAAGGTTTGTGGTAGGAAGGGGGAGCAGCGTGAGAAGAACTCGCGGAGAACAAGTCTTTTATATGATCAATTATGTATTGTTAACATTGGTCGCCATCAGCTGTATCCTGCCCCTACTGAATATTGTGGCTCTGTCATTGAGCGATGCAAGAGCCGTGGTATCCGGCAAAGTAGGGCTATGGCCGGTCGACTTCACCTGGTTTTCCTATCACAGTTTATTGACCGGGACGCCGATTCTGAATGCATTTTGGAATAGTGTCGAGATTACGTTAATCGGTACGGGGCTAAGTATGGCTGTTACGATTATGGCGGCGTATCCGCTGTCGCGCAGGCATTTTTATCACCGCAGGTTTTTTACGATGGCGATGGTATTCACGATGATTTTCAATGGGGGATTGATCCCGACCTATCTGGTGGTGCAGAACCTTGGACTGGTGAACAGCTATGGTGCACTCTGGCTGCCGGGTCTGGTAAGTACGTATAACATGCTGATCATGAGATCCTATTTCGAAAATCTGCCAGGGGAAGTGGACGAAGCTGCACGCATCGATGGCTGCGGAGAACTCGGTCTTTTGTTCCGAATTGTGCTGCCGCTCTCCAAACCACTGCTGGCGACCATTGCTCTGTTCTACGGTGTAGGGTACTGGAATTCATTCATGAGTGTGATGATTTATATCAACGATACCTCCAAATACAACATGACCGTGCTGGTTCAGAATATGATCATGTCCAATCTGAATGTGCAGGATTTTACCGATCCAACAATGATTTCAAACCTGACGCCAGAGGGCATCCGGGCAGCGGCCGTGATCGTAATGGTCATTCCCATTTTGGCAGTATATCCGTTCTTGCAGAAATACTTTGTTAAAGGAGTTATGCTGGGTTCCATCAAAGGGTAGCGCAGGCTGCAATCCATTCGCTTGTTTCGTTTCATATTATATAAGAAAGTGGGTCTGATCTTATGGTGATGTCCATCAAGGCATGGGTGAAGTCCGGTCTCGTTCTGGGCCTGATCGGCGGAATACTGGCGGGATGTTCGGAAGAAGGCGGAAGTGAGCAGGCCGAAGGTGAAAGCGGGCGGGGCAACATAACGTCGACGATCTATGATCGGGGCGCCGTACCAAGCGGCATGGGCACGATTGAGGATAACATGTGGTCCAAGTGGATCAATGAGAACGGCCCGGCCAACGTCAAATATACCGCGGTTCCCCGCTGGGAATCCCAATCCAAATTAAACGTGTTGTTTGCTTCAGGCAGTGCACCGGATGTTATTTTTGAATTTGGGACGCCTATTCGTAATACGTTATTTAATCAAAAACAGTTGATGCCGCTGGATGACCTGATCGAGAACTCTAGTGTGGAATATAAAGCGCTGATGGAGAAGTACCCGCAGTTAAAGAAGGCCGGGATCAAGAGTGACGGAAAGTTATACGAAGTTGGCCGGATGAATGAGGTATTTCCGCTGACCAGTTTTTTCATTCGTGCAGATTGGCTGGAGAAGCTGAATCTGGAGGTGCCAACGAACGAAGCAGAGATGCTGGCGGTCGCCAAGGCATTCACGGAGAATGACCCGGATGGGAACGGCGCAAACGATACATATGGGATCGGAGGTTTGCAATTTGGGGACACTGCTGGATTGTTCCGCTACATGTACAATGCCAATTGGGTTAACGTGGAGGACGGGGAGGTCGTGGTTGGCCCTAATCATATGAAGGAAGCGACGGCGTTTAAGCGGGCATTGTTTGAGGCTGGGGTAGTAGACAAGGATTTTCTGACCGACAAGGATGGAGCGAAGTCCAAGCAGGATTTCCTGAACGGGAAAATAGGCATGTATGCCGCCATGACGTCGGATTATACCGGATTTGCGGCCAAGGAACTGGACACCCTTATGCAAAATGTACCTGATGCCAAACTGAAGGTCATTGCCCTGCCTTCCACATCGGTGGGTCAATATACCATGGTATGGAATAACCCGGTACAGATGACGGCTGTTGTGAATGCCCGTGCCAAAAATCCGGAAGCCGTCATTCAATATATCGATTTCCTCACCAAAACAGAATCAGGTCGAACGTTCAAAAACGGATTCGAAGGCACACACTATACATTGAACGAACAGGGCTGCCCGCGTATATCTGACCAGGAAAAGTACAAACAGGAAATTAGCTGGGCCGGAGATTACGCGATGTTGTACAGTCGCCTGGAAGAGGGGAAATGCGGATACACTGAAATGCTGTTCAGTGAGGAAATCCCGTCTCAGAAGGAAGGACTTCGTCTCTTCAAGGAAGCGCGGGAAGTATACATGAACGATCTTCCGGTGGGCGAAGGCGTTACCCATTCGGAACATATGCCCCAGCTGCCTAAAGAACTTCAGGTGAAGCTTACCAATGTGACGACAGCCATTAATGATATTTTCACACGTTCCATTATTAGCGGCAGTAAGTACACGGTTGAGCAGGCTGCTGCAGAAGCGGAGCAAAAGTGGGAGCAGGGTGGTGGCCCGGAGATCGAAGCGTGGTACAAAGACTGGTGGAGCAAGGAAAAGGACAATGTCCTTGTATGGGACGACTTCTATGAAATCTATGAACAGCAGCAGGCTGACTTTAAGAAGTAGAGTGACTTAAGTGACGTTCCAACACGATGTGAAAATCATTGTCATAGATAGAAAATTAAAGGGGTGGTCTCAAAAGCTCTAAAAAACATATCGATTGGGAGCAATAACACTGATATGTTCAAACGGGACGAAGCAGAGGTCTATTCTGTTTCGTCTCGTTTGCGTTTTTCCGTGATCGTGGCTTTCTTGAGTAGATTGTGGGCAAGGCCAAGCCACCCAAGATTTCGACATAATTGCTATCACAGCTATGTTAATTTGTCTAGGTCTCTTTGTTAAAATTTATTGACAATTTGAATTTGATGTTGTTTCATATGATTAAACTATGTTGAATGACGCTTAGTTAGGAGATCAATGGAATGGAACTGGGAAGCAAAATCCGAAAGCTTCGAAAGGAACAAAATCGGAGTCAAGATGACATCGCAAAGGTTTGCGGATTTACCAAAAGCTTGTTGTCCAAAATCGAAAACGGGAAGACGGTTCCTCCCATCGGTACGCTGATCAAGATTGCCGAAACGCTTGGAACCAAAATTTCCATTTTGCTGGACGATAACGATTTTAATGGAACGGTGTACACGCCAAAAGCCAGGAGCATGGAAAAAATGGTCCAGACGGATCGAGGGTATCTGTTTTCCGCCATAGCGGCCGAACGGCCGGAAAAACTGATGCAGCCGTTTTACTTTGTTGCACAGAAAGGCAAAACGGGCAAAAGAACGATTTCCCATGTCGGGCAGGAATTTATCTATGTCCTCGAAGGCACAATGATTTATTACGTAGGGAAGGAAGAGTACACTCTAAACGCCGGTGACAGCTTGTATTTTGATTCGGTGGAAAACCATAAATACATGCTGGTGACCGATGAAGTCAAGTATTTGTCGGTATTCTGCTCCGACACGAATGGTTAGGAGAGGGGATGAAATATGTTAAACATTTTGGTTGTGGATGACGAACCGAAGCACAGAAGAGGACTATCCCGAATGCTGAAGGCTCTGAAACCGGAGTATAACATTTTTCATGCCAGAGATGGGGAGGAGGCTTTGCAAAATTTGAATGTTCATCCGATGGATCTGGTGTTCACGGACATTCAGATGCCGGTTATGGACGGCCTGGAATTAATGGAGCAATTGACCTGCCGCGGAGGGAATGAAAGCGTCGTCATACTAAGTGCTTATTCGGATTTTGTTTATGCCCAGCGTGCGCTCCAGTTAGGCGCCAGTGATTATTTGCTAAAGCCGGTGGAAGAACAGAACATCCTGCCGCTGCTTGCAAAAGCAGAGCGTAAAGCCAGCACTGCGCGTCTTGCATGCATAGAATCCGCACTTTCCGAACTGTTGGAAGGATGTCCATCCAATCAAGATTATCGATTATTGGAGAGCGAATTCCCGGAATTTAAGCAAGGGATCGTTCTGACCGCTGTTTTTGGCATGGCGAAGGACCATCAATTTCTGCTCAGCAGCCTCCAAGACCGGCTGCTCAAGATGATGGAGAAATTCGGATTCTCCTGTGCTTTTTGCATGAAGGAACAAATGCTCACCGCCTTGATTATGAACCCCGGGTCTTCCTCCATGGTGACTGCCGGTTTTGAAGAAAAGATGCAAGAGGTCATTCAACACTTCCTACGGGTATACGGGGCGGAATTAACGCTTGGCCTTGGACGTTATTTTGCCGAATGGCAAGAAGCCAGGCAAGCTTACCAGCAGGCGTGCCATGCGCTCAAAGCCAGGTTTTATAAAGGCGGAGGGGCGCTGTATGGAGCCGAGCAGATGAATAATGGAGACCGGCCTGCCGTCGTGAAGCTTGAAGTAAACGGGCTGACCCGAGCGGTCTTGTCCGGAAACAAGCCGGAAATTGAAGCCTGTCTGGATTCGGCTGTTTGCCAGGATTCCGGGAACGGTTTTCCCGAGCCGGAAAAATTGAAATACTTTCTCGCTGCCTCGATCGATCAAGTCATCTCCCTTTTAATGGAAAAAGGGCTTGCGCCCTTACATAGCACTGTTTATGAGGAAGCTTTGCTTCACTGTCATACCGTTGATGAACTAAAAGAGGCGGCCCGGGATTGGATCTTCGAGCTGACCGATCGTGTCGATCAACGGCGGCAGTGCAAAGCCGAGTCCATTATCGACAGCTGCAAAGCCTATATTGATACGCACTATGGCGATGGCGATTTGTCATTGAGCACGCTGGCAACGAAATTTCATTTTAATCCCTCGTATTTTTGCATGTTGTTCAAAACACATTCCCACATGACCGTCCATCAGTACATCGCCCATACCAGAATGAAGGCGGCTGCTGGCCTGCTGCTGCAGACCTCCCAGAAGGTTTACCAAATTGCCGAGAGCGTAGGATATAAGGACGCAAAGTACTTCATTCGTCTGTTTCGCAAGGAGTTTGGCACAAGCCCCGAAGAATATCGCCATTTATCTGCTACTCTCTAAAAGGAAGGGATGTCATTTGAGAGGACGTTGTCTATTACCGCGTTTTAAGGATCTCAGCTACAGGTTCAAGCTTTTCCTGACCTATGCACTCATCGTTTCGCTCCCCCTCAGCATCCTGAGCTGGATGTATTTTCATTCAAGCCGAGAATTTGTCTCCGAATTTGCAAGGAAAAATCTGTATTCCATCGTAAAGCAAAATAATGAAATCATGGACGCCGAGCTCGCGCAGGTGGAAGAAAGCAGCCTGGCCATCATCGCGGATCAAACGTTGTATGAGCAGTATCTGCATGCAAACCCTGCAGATGAATACAGTATGATCTCGATGGAGAAAAAGGTTAGCCGGACGTTAAACACGTATTTTACGGACTTGGGGCAGATCTATTCCATACATCTCATTACCAGTTATTCCAATATTGGCCCAACGGGCGCCTCCGCATTTATTCCGTATAGTAATTTCAACCAAACAGCATTGTACCGGGCTGCTTTACAGGGGGAAGGGGCTATGGAGTGGGTGCCGACCTTCTCGTTTGATCAGATGTTTAAGCAGGATATCCGCCGCTCCAAGCCTCCCGAATATGTTCGCCTGCTGGCGGGTGCCCGCTTGCTGAAGCTGTTCAATATCAATAACGGCGAAGTCGTCGAACTGCAGGGCAAGGCCGAGCTTCCCGTGCTGGCCGTTGTTTATCGGCCGGAAATCTATCATTCCCGCTTCGCCGACACGCTCCCTTCTGCCGGAGCTTCTTTTTTTGTGGTCAGCCCGGACGGACAGCCTGTGGCGGGCACGTCCATGGAGCATGAAATGGCAGGCATCGATCTCGCTTGGCTGGATGAAATGACGGAGATGAAAAGTGGCACCTTGACGGTGATGCAGGATGGAAAGCCGCTCATCGTTTGTTTTGATACGTCTAAGGTGACGGGATGGATCTCGGGTGTCACCATCTCGCCAGAAGCGATGGTGGCGGCTTTTTTGCCAGAGATCAAATCTTATACCTTCTATTTGGCCATTATTCTCCTGTTTATTTCGCTTCTGCTCGCGTATGTTTTTGCCAATTCCATTACCAGGCCCATTCATCAGCTACTCCAGGCAATCAAAAAAACGAGCGAAGGTGAATTCGACACGCGAATACCTGTGGAATCCTACAACGAAATGGGGCTGTTAATCCACAAATTTAATCAAATGAATGTCAAAATCAACAATTTGATTGAAGAGAATTACAAAGTCAAGCTGCGGGAAAAAGAAACAAAGATCATGTCGCTGAACATTCAATTGAATCCCCACTTTATGTACAACACGCTGAATATCATGAATTGGACGGCGCTTGAAAACGACCAAAAAGAGTTGAGCCGCATGATTGTCAGCTTGTCCTCCATGCTGCAGTACACCTCCGAGAACAGCCAGGACATTGGCGATTTGGCCCAGGACCTGGACTGGCTGAAACATTATATTTACATTACCAATCAGCGTTTCGAAGATCGGTTTACCGTCAGCTACTGCATTGCCCCTGAACTGTATGCACACCAAGTTCCGAAGCTGTTCCTGCAACCGTTTATCGAAAACGCGATCGTTCACGCATTTTCCCGTTTGCACAGCGGGGGAAGGATCACCATCCGGGGATGGATGGCCAACGGTGAGCGTTTTTTTACGGTGGAGGATAACGGCACGGGTATCGCTCCAGACAAATTAGAAGAGCTTGCAAAACTTGAAGGCGAGTCGATCGGTATCCGGAATGTGGACAAAAGAATCAAACTCATCTATGGAGACAGCTATGGCGTCACTCTGACTTCAGTTGAAGGTCAGGGCACAACGGTAACAATCAACCTTCCTGTATCAAACGTGTGAAAATACTCCACCAATACAAATATGTTGGAATTTTATTCAGAACGGCTTTTTTTTACAATAAATATACAAACCATCAGCCAATGAATGGAGGTTTCGTAGATGAACAAAGCCAAACGTGTCGCAGGAGTGGTTTTATCGTCTGTTCTGACGATCAGCTTGTTGCTGACGGGATGCTCGGACAGCGGAGGAGGTCCCGAAGCCCAAGGTGGCAAGAACGGCCAAAAGGAGCCGGTCACGCTTAAATTTTCCTTCTGGGGAGACACCATTGAAAAGAAAACGGTTACAGAAGCGCTTGAACGCTTTGAGCAGGAAACCGGCATCCAGGTAGAGCCGATGCATGTTCCAGCGGATTATTTGACCAAAATGACAACAATGGTCGCAGGGAACGTTGCGCCGGATCTCGGTTATTTGTCATCGGGGGCCGCTCTGAGCTGGGGACGTGACGGGAAACTGCTAAACCTCACACCGTTTATGGAGAACGACCCTGATTTTAAAAAGGAGGATTATCTGGACCAGATATGGTATGAAATCGAACCTGGCAACATCATCGGGATGAGTACCGCCGTCGAAGGTTATGGTCTTATGTACAACAAGGATTTGCTGCTGGAAGCTGGGGTCGAGCTGCCTCCAACGGATGCGAACAAAGCATGGGATTGGGACACGTTTGTGGAGTACGCCAAAAAATTAACGCTGGACGATCAAGGAAGAAATGCGTTGGATCCGAATTTTAACCCGGATAAAATCAGACAGTTTGGCCTTCAGTACGATCCATATAACATGATGGCGGCGGTAGTCTCCAATGGTGGCAACTTCCTGACCGAAGACGGCACAGGCTTCGGGCTTGCCCAGCCGGAAGCGATCGAAGCGATTCAAAAGCTTGCAGATCTGATGTATGTGCATCATGTTTCCCCTACTCCGCTGCAGACCAAAAACATGCCGGACACGGCGCTTCAGACCAAAAAAGTCGCCATGACGGTATCCGGCAACTGGGCGCTTCAAGCCTTTGCGGAACAGGATTTTAATCTTGGCGTCGGGGTCCTGCCAAAGCTGAAGGAAAGCAACACGCTGCTGGACGGCGCGCCAACCGTCATTTTCAAATCAACCAAACATCCTGAAGAAGCTTGGCTGCTGTACAAATATATGACGGACCCTGAATCGGTGCTGCCGCTGATCGAGGGCGGATTATGGATGCCGCTGAAGAAAGAGTGGTACACGAATCCCGAGCTGATCAACAAATGGGCAGCAGGGAACAAAGCGCATCCGGAAGGCTACACGGAAGCCTTTATGAAACAAACCATTGAAAACGGATTCCGCACTCCCGGCTTTGAAGTGAAGAATCTGGACAAGATCAACGCGCTCGTCACGCCCGCACTCGATTTGGTGTGGACGGGCAAACAAAAAGCGGAAGAGGCACTAAAAGGCGTGGAGCCCAAAGTACTGCCGCTTATTGAGGGATATTACGGAAGGTGATCCTTTTCCGGCGGCGGCAGCAAACCGCGTTCTGTTCATGACTTGAAGGATATTCATTGAAGATAGGGGGGATTCATATTCAACATAAACGCCGAATCGCCATGGCGGGCATTCTGTTTGCCCTACCCAGCATTTTGGGACTGATGTTGTTTGTCATGCTGCCGATGCTTGCCAGTTTGCTGCTCAGCTTTACGGATTACCGGATTGTCAACACGCCTAAATTTATCGGACTCGCCAATTATATTCGGCTCTTTGACGGAACGGACCCCTATTTCTACAACTCGTTATGGGTCACCTTGAAATACGTGATTCTCCGTGTTCCGCTGGGCCTTGTGTTCTCTTTTATGGCTGCGTTTTTGCTGAACATGCAATTCATTCGCGGCAAATCCGTCTTTCGCACGATCTTTTACTTGCCGTCTATTGTGCCTGCTGTCGCCTCTTCCATGATCTGGCTCTGGTTGTTCAGTCCCGATCTGGGATTGTTCAACAGCTTTCTTGAAGCGTTGAATCTGCCCACGCTCAACTGGCTGTATTCCGAACAAACGGTGGTGCCTTCGATTGTGCTGATGAGTCTTTGGGGGATGGGTAGCACGATCATCATCTTCCTGGCAGGCTTGCAAGGGGTGCCACGATCCTTGTATGAGGCGGCCACTGTGGATGGTGCCGGCGCCCTCCGGAAATTCCAGCATATTACGATTCCGATGATGACGCCAATTATCTTCTTTAATTTGATCATGGGGTCAATCGGAGCCTTTCAGGTGTTTACTGAGGCGCTGATTATGACGCAGGGAGGTCCCAATAACGCCAGCCTGTTTTATAACTACTATATTTACCGGCAGGCCTTTCAGTTTGGCGAAATGGGGCAAGCCTCCGCCATTGCGTGGATTCTTTTTATCATCATCCTTTTGGTTACGGTTATATTCTTCCGCACATCGAAGTCCTGGGTATTCTATGAAAGCGAGGTGTAGCTCCCTGTGAAGAAAAGCCGCCGTATTCAGCAAATTATCGTGTATTTGTTCCTCATTGGGGGAGCTGCCTTCTGTTTACTCCCGCTGTTTTGGCTGGTACGCAGTTCGATGATGAATTCGCTGCAAATTTTTGAGATGCCTCCGAAGTGGGTTCCTTCGCCGTTTCGGCTGCAAAACTATGTGGAGGCACTGACCACCATCGACTTTTTTCAGTTTTTCCGGAACACCTTGTTTATTACCGTCAGCTGTCTGTTTGGCGCACTCTTTAGCAGCTCGATTGGAGCCTACAGCTACGCCAGACTGGAATGGCCGGGAAGGCGGCTCTTCTTCGGCTTGCTGCTTGCCAGCATGATGCTTCCCAGCGCCGTCACCTTGATTCCCACTTTTATCGGCTGGAGGTTTGCCGATCTGATCAATACGTATTTTCCGCTGATTCTGCCGGTATGGTTGGGCTCTGCCTTCGATATCTTTTTGCTCCGGCAGTTTTATTCCACGATACCAAAAGACATGGATGAAGCCGCATATGTGGATGGGGCAGGCCCGTGGACCATTTTCACCCGGATCATCATTCCTTTGTCCAAACCGCCACTCATCGTGATTGGATTGTTTTCCTTTATGAATTCCTGGAACGACTTCATGGGACCGCTAGTGTACTTGAATGAGGAGAGAAAGTTCACGCTGGCATTAGGCCTGCAGATGTTCCAGTCGCTTCACAGTGCGCAGTGGCACCTTCTGATGGCGGCCTCGACCGTGGTCATTTTACCGGTCATCGTGGTTTTTTTCATAGGCCAGCGTTATTTTATCGAAGGAATTACGTTGACCGGAATGAAAGGGTAACTCGGGCGTAGGCATAGCCATAATTCAACATTATTGAATACAATTCAATTCAGTTTCGTAACATGCTGTAAAGGCAGCAATTTCGGCTTTGTCACAATACGGAGGGAGCGTAAAAAATATGGAAGCTCAGCGACTCAGCAAGGTAAGGGAAGTGATCGAGCAGCAGGAAATAGATGCACTGTTGATTTCCAGTCCGTTTAACCGGAGATATGTTACCGGCTTTACGGGAACTGCCGGTTGGGCTGTAATTACTCAGGATCAAGCGTGGCTAGTGACCGATTTTCGTTATGTCAGCCAAGCGGGGCAGCAAGCCAAGGCGTTTGAAGTGGTGCAGCATGGGGGCCAGCCGCTTGAGTTGATCCGCGAAAAACTGAGCGCCGCCGGCGTCAAGAAAATGGGATTTGAAAAACATCATGTTCCCTTTGCCGACTATGAAACGTACGAGCGCACGTTTGCCGGCATCGAACTAACGCCAATTGGGGACGTCATCGAAAAGCTGCGAGGCATTAAGGATGAGGGGGAGCAGCACTGTATTCGGAAAGCAATCGAAATTACGGAAAAGGCCTTTGCGTTTATTCTGGGTGTAATGAAGCCTGGCGTTACCGAAAGGGAGGTGGCGGCGGAGCTGGAATATTTCATGCGCAAAAACGGCGCGGTATCGTCGGCGTATCCGATCATCGTCGCTTCCGGCGCGCGCTCGGCACTTCCGCACGGATTAGCCAGCGACAAGCCACTTGGAATGGATGAATTCGTGACCATGGATTTTGGAGCGAATTACGAAGGATACTGTTCCGATTTGACGCGCACGGTTTTTATCGGCAAACCGACCGAACGCCATCGGGAGATTTACAAGATCGTGCTGGAAGCGAACCAATCCGTCCTGGAGGGGCTGAAACCGGGAATGACCGGGAAGGAGGGTGACTCGTTGGCCAGGGAATATATTTCCGGCCGCGGGTATGGGGATTATTTCGGTCATGGTCTCGGCCACGCCTTCGGTTTGGAGATTCACGAGCCCATGCGGTTTTCCCAACAAACGGAGGATAAACTGGAGCCCGGCATGATTATGACGGTTGAACCCGGCATTTACCTGCCTGATTTTGGGGGCATCCGCATCGAAGACAACATTCTGGTTACCGATACGGGCATCGAGGTGCTGACAACATCGAATAAAGAACTGATTGTGCTGTAAGAGGGGAGGCAAGGGATCGATTCATGAATGCTGAATCTGCGGAGGTTGTTGTTATCGGCGGCGGGATTATCGGCATGTCCATCGCTTATTATGCGGCGAGGCAAGGTATGGATGTGGTTGTGGTGGAGCGGGGAGAACTCGCCGGAGGGACCTCTTCCAAATGCGACGGCAATATTCTTGCGATTGACAAGGATCCCGGCTTTGACAGCCAGATGTCCTTAAAATCGCAGGAACTGGTGGCGGAATGGGCCCGGGAGCTCGATGAGGAATTTGAGTATCGCGCCCCCGGAAGCATCCTTGTCTGCGAGACGGAAGAGGAGATGCTTGCCGCCGAAAACTGGGTTTTACGCCAGAGGGAGGCCGGCCTTCCGTTCCGTATGCTCGACCAAAAAGATCTGCGCAGCGAATGGCCAGCGCTGGCCGAAGATCTGCTCGGCGGCTTAGAGTGCGCAACGGATTCCACGGTAAATCCGGTGCTGCTCACCTATTCGCTGGCATCCGCCGCTCGCCGGTATGGAGCCAGGCTGCGGGTTCATACATCCGTTACGGCGATTATGCTTGATGCTCAGCGGAGAATCCGCGGGGTAGAGACCACCGGCGGCACGATTCATGCACAGACCGTCATCAATGCTGCCGGAGTATGGTCGAAGCATATTGGACAAATGGTCGGGCTGGATATTCCGATCGAACCCCGCAAAGGGCACATTCTGGTCGCTTCCCGCTGGGAAAGCATCGGGAAGAGAAAGGTGATGGAATTTGGTTACCTGATCAGCAAGTTTGGCGGAAAGCGGAGCGTTGACCCGAAATTTGAACAATACGGGATCGCGCTTGTATTCGAACCGACCGCATCGCAAAATTTTCTGATTGGATCGAGCCGCCAATTTGTAGGGATGGACGCTCGCGTGGACCAGGAGGTCATCCGGCTTATCGCCGAAAGGGCAATTCGCTTTTTCCCTGCCCTGGAACAGATTCCGCTGCTTCGAACCTACGCGGGATTGCGTCCCTGGACACCGGATCATCTGCCGATTGTATCTGCCGTTGATGAAATTCCCGGGTTCTACATCGCGGCCGGACACGAAGGTGATGGCATCAGCCTGGCCGCCGTTACGGGAAAAGTCATTAGCGAAATGTTGAACGGAGCGGAGACCTGTATTCCGGTTGATCCGCTGCGTTATGACCGTTTCCGCCACGAAGCGGGCCGACAGGAGGTAATCTTTTGAGAATATCCAAGCTGGTGAGCACAATCGACACACACACGGGGGGGAACCCCACCCGGACCGTGACAAGCGGAGCACCCGAGCTGATCGGCCGTACAATGACCGAGAAGATGGTGTACATGTCCGAACATTACGACCATTTCCGCCGGGCTCTAATGTTGGAACCGCGGGGGCATGAAGTGATGTCAGGCTGCATTTTGACCCCGCCGTGCAACAAAAGTGCAGACATTGGGGTTGTCTTTATCGAAAGCGGTGGATATTTGCCGATGTGCGGACACGACACGATTGGCCTATGCACGGCACTGATCGAGGGAGGAATTTACCCCGGGAACAAAGATGTTATCCATTTGGATACGCCAGCAGGAATGGTTAAAGCAAAGCTTACAGTGGAGGACGGGAAGGTAAAGCAGGTTTCGTTCACAAACATCGCTTCTTTTTTATACCAATCGGATGTACGGGTTCGCGTTGACGGTATTGGCATCATTTCCGTTGATATTGCGTATGGCGGCAATTTTTACGGGCTTGTGGACGCGCGCCCGCTTCATCTGCCACTCGTTCCCGGACGGGGTTCAGAGATCGTGGAGCTGGCGATCAAGATCCGGGAGGCGATCAATCGCGAAATCGAGGTGGTACATCCCGAAATTCCCGTCATTCGCGGACTCACTCATATTGAGTTTTACAGTGACCCGGTCTCGCCGTCCGCCAACTGTCGGAATACGGTTGTCGTACCCCCTGGCGGCATTGACCGCTCTCCATGCGGCACGGGAACTTCGGCGAAAGTTGCCGTGCTTCACGCCAAGGGGGAGCTGCAAAAAGGGGAGGAGTTCGTGCATGAAAGCATCGTAGGCTCCTTGTTCCAGGCAAAAGTATTGGAAGAAACGACCGTGGGTGGTTTGGCAGCAGTCATCCCCGAAATATCCGGTTCAGCGTGGATTACGGGCTTTCATCAGTTTGTTTATCAGGAGCAGGATCCGTTGAGTCAGGGGTTTTTCCTGCTCTAATGAATTTTACCGGAGGGCGGCATTATGGAAACAACGAAGTGGTATGCGGCGCTCGATACGCATTCCTGCGGTCAGCCGCTGCGGATCATCACCGGGGGGTTGCCTCAGATCAATGGCTCCTCTCAGCATGCGAAGTCTTTATTTTTCAAACGGCATTTCGATTCCGCCAGAAAGCTGCTGCTGGCTGAACCGCGAGGGCATCGTGAGATGACGGGAGCGATTGTAACGGCACCGACAACGGCAGAAGCGAGCTTTGGATTGTTATTCCTGAACCAGGAAGGCCTTTCGGCCATCAGCGGCCACGGAATCATCGCCGCCGTTGCGGCATGGGCGTCGACGGGGCAGCTATCTGCTTCGGACGCTGCCAACGGCGTTCTGATCGACTGCCCGGCCGGAACGGTCAAGGCATTTGCCGATTTCGACGGACATGAAGTCCGGTCAGTTTCTTTTTTGAATGTCCCAAGCTTCGTTTATGCCGAGCAGCTTGCGGTGAAGGTTCAAGGCATGGAGGTAAGGGTCGATGTCGCTTTTGGCGGTGAGTTTTATGCTGTGGTCGATATGTCAACTTTGGGAGACGGGGATGTGTTCAACCTTCCGAAGCTGCGTGAATGGGGCAGGCTGATCCGCGAGGAGGTCGAACGGCGGCTTGAGGTGAAGCATCCGCACCTGGACTGGATATCCGGAATTCACGGCGTCTTTTTTTATCAAAGGGGAGATGCATCGTGCGATGACCGAAACCCGAACCTGCTCGCATATCGCTGCACGGCTGTATTTGCTGGAGAGCAGCTTGACCGGTCGCCAGGAGGGGCTGGCACCTGCGCTCACATGGCGGTCCTGCATTCCTGCGGTTCGCTGAAGCCAGGGCAGCAGATCGTTTATGAAGGGATCACTGGCGCGGAAATCGTGGGAAGCATCGAAGGGGAAAAGGACATTTACGGGTATAGAGCCGTCATTCCTCGGCTCACCGGAACCGCTCACATCCTGGGATTCATGAATTTCTTGCTCGATCCGTCAGACTCGCTGCCGGAAGGTTTTGTTCTGTACTGAATCGAGGTTGATATTGAAATGGATAACACTGAAGGGGGAAATGTCAATATGGCAACATTTGAAGGAGTTTATGTCGCGCTTGTCACACCGTTTACAGCGGATTACGAGGTCGATTACAAACGTCTGGCGGAGCTTTGCGATGACCTTATCTCACAAGGCGTAAACGGCTTGATCCCGGCTGGATCATTAGGCGAATATGCGACATTAACGCGGGAGGAGCGGGCCAAGGTTGTGGAGACGGTCATCGAAACCGCGGCAGGCCGAGTGCCTGTAGTCGTCGGTTCCGCGGCGCCATCCACCAAGCAAGTGGCAGATTGGGTACGGCATGCCAAGGACGCGGGAGCTGCCGGCGTAATGGCACTGCCACCGATCAATTACAAACCGCTTGAGTCTGAGGTCATCGCTCATTATGAAGCGGTGAATGAGGTGGGTTTGCCAATCATCGTTTACAACAACCCGCATGATTACAAAGTTGATTTGACTCCCCAGCTGCTTTCCAGGCTTTCCGAGCTTGAACATGTCGTGGCCGTGAAGGAATTCTCCGGGGACATCCGCCGCGTGCACGATATTTTGGCCCATACGGATCTGGAAGTGATGATCGGCGTTGACGATTTGGCTATGGAAGGTGCGCTGTGCGGGGCAACGGGCTGGATTTCGGGCGTGCCAAATGCTCTGCCTAAGGAAGGAGTGGAGTTATTCAATCTGGCGAGACAAGGTAAAGTTCGGGAGGCGACTGTTCTATATCGCCATCTTCTCCCTTTGTTCCACTTTGATGCCAGTCCGCAGCTTGTCCAATCGATCAAATATATGATGGAACTGGCCGGATTCCCGGTAGGGCCGACGCGTCCGCCTCGCCTTCCACTCCCGGCAGCCGACTATATCGCCATCAAAGAAGCATTTGAGTTTGCCGTGAAGCGCGAAATAAGCCAGCCATGAAGCCTTAACCAATAAAGCTGAATTATGAATCCTGCAAAAGGAGGAACGCAAATGAAAAACAGCCGCAACTGGATCGGGGGAGAATGGATAGAGCCGACAGCGGGAGAGTGCGCCGTAATCAACCCATCCAACACCAAGGAGCAGGTGGGGGTGCTGCATTTATCGGATTCATCACAAGTCATTCAGGCAGAGCAGGCGGCGCGTGAAGCTTACGGCTCCTGGTCTGGCTTGAGCGGCCCTGTCAGAGCCGGTCATTTGGAACGGATGGCGGATGTGCTTCAGTCAAAATCGGATGACGTCGCTAACCTCGCAAGCATGGAGATGGGGAAGCCGATTGCGGAAATGCGCGGGGAAGTAAGCCGGGGATTGAACCTGCTGCGTTATTACGCCGCCGAGGGACTCCGGGCGAACGGGGCGGTCATCCCTTCCAGCGAGCAGAATGTGCTGCAATTCACCAGGAAGGTTTCTCTCGGCGTGGCGGGCATCATTACGCCATGGAATTTCCCCGTTGCCATTCCGATCTGGAAAATAGCACCCGCGCTGATTTGCGGAAACACAGTGGTATGGAAACCGGCGGAACTTGCATCGCTGACCGCGACCAGGCTGGCTGAACTGTTTGAAGAGGCTGGGCTTCCGCCAGGTGTCATCAATCTGGTTATCGGCAAGGGCAGCCAGATCGGTAAAGCGATGCTTGAGCAAACTCCTTTGGACGCCGTAAGTTTTACCGGCTCCACCTCCACAGGCCTTGGCATTGCCCAAATTTGCGCCAATCGCAATATCAAATATCAGACCGAAATGGGCGGCAAAAATGCTGCTGTCGTATTAAACGACGCTGATCTTGAAACGGCTGTGCCGCTCATTGTCAGCGGTGCGTTTCGGTCGGCGGGCCAAAAATGTACGGCAACAAGCCGGATTATCGTTGAGTCGGGAATCTATGATTCGTTCATCAAGAAATTGTCGTATGCCTTGTCCAAAATCAAGCTGGCTCCGGCACTTGACAGCGAGGCTTACCTTGGTCCCGTGGCTTCTGCAAGCCAGTACGAAACCGTGATGTCTTATGTGCATATGGCGAGCGAACAAGCGGATATTCTGGCGCAAGGTCCGCCGCTCTCCGGAGATCAGGATGGTTATTATATCCGGCCGATCGTGGCCGCTGGCGTAGGCGCAGGACACCCCCTGATCCAGGAGGAAATATTCGGACCCGTCGCCACGGTGCTGGAAGCAGCCAACTTTGACGAAGCGGTGGCTTTGTGCAATCAATCGATTTACGGGCTGAGCGCTTCGCTGTTTACTCAAAATTTATCGCATGCCCATCGGTTCCTGGACGAGGCCCGGGCCGGAATGGTCCGTGTCAATCAGGAAACCGCGGGTGTTGAGTATCAGGCGCCTTTTGGCGGCATGAAGCTGTCAAGTTCCCATACGCGCGAACAGGGCCAGGCTGCACTGGACTTCTTTACCGAGCTTAAGACGTGTGCCATTTCTTATCGATAGGAGGGTTCCCATGAAACGCTCTTCCATGATCATTTGCCGATGCGAAGAAGTAACCCTCATTCAATTGGAGGCCGCATACGAGTCAGGATGCCATACTTCAAGGCAGCTAAAAATGAAAACACGGGCCGGTATGGGAGCCTGCCAGGGCAGGATATGCAGGCATCTCCTCGAAACCTGGGTGCATGCCAAAAATCCGGAGTCTGCCCGCGATCCGGAACTGCTGCCCCACCGTCCTCCGGTGCGTCCGGTGACCTTTGGCCAGCTGGCTAATGGTGAAGCGTAATGGAACGGATTACGAATCATCCGATTTTGGGTCCGCTGAAGAGGGGGAAGGAACCGGTCAGCTTTACGTTTGACGGCAGAACGCTGACCGGACTTCAGGGCGAACCGATTGCTGCGGCCCTGCTGGCCTCGGGGATTCGCAGACTGCGCAGGCATGAGGAGTCCGGCACCGCTCGCGGGCTGTACTGCGCCATCGGCCACTGTATGGAATGCCGACTGAACGTGGAAGGGAGGGGGCAGGTGCGCTCCTGTCTTACCCCGCTCGAAGAGGGGATGCGCATTTCGGAAGGGCGGCAGCTTTCCAATGAAATTACGGGGAGGAAGCTGCCATGACGTCATTCGATCTGTTGATTGTTGGAGCCGGTCCGGCGGGATTATCAGCCGCCGCAGCGGCGGCCGAGCATGGCTTGAGTGTAGCTGTGCTGGATGAATTCCCGCAGCCGGGCGGGCGCATGCTTGGACAATTCCATGAGGAAAAAGGGAGATGGTGGGTTGGCAGGCAGGTTGCAGAACAGCTGATAGAAGAATGCAGCGTCAAGGGAGTGGATATCCGCTGCGGCGTTTCCGTTCACAGCATACTCCGAATTGAACAGCGCTGGGTCGTCAGAGTCGCGGGCGGATCGTTCACGGCAGCAAGGGTGCTGCTCGCCACTGGCGCTTCCGAAATTCCTCAGCCGATTCCGGGCTGGACGCTGCCAGGGGTTATGTCGATCGGTGCAGCCCAAGTGATGGCCAATGTGCACTATGTGAAGCCGGGACGCCGCGGGCTAATCATCGGCGTGAACGTGCTCGCGATGGCAATTGCCCGCGAACTGTCCGTTAGCGGGATTTCGCTCGCCGGGATCGTGCTGCCAGAACGAAATTCCATATCCGGTAAAGAAGCCCTGCCAAAAGAAGCGATGAAACGTCTGCTGGACCTTGCTCATTTGGCTCCGTCTCCGCTAATGAGAATCGGAGGAAAGCTGGGCGCGAGCCTTGGGTTGGCTGGCGCGGTATGCCGCTTTTATCCGCGGGGCGGGCTTAAAATATGGGATATTCCTTTACGGCTCCGCACTTCTGCGATATCCATTAACGGCGAGCATCACGTGGAATCCGTGACGCTGGCGGATGTAACCGGGAGAGGCGAAATTATTCCGGGCAGCGAGCGGGAGGAGAACGTCGATTTTGTGGCCCTTGCCGGCGGTTTATCTCCACTCGCGGAATTGGCCGCGGTGGCCGGGTGTCCCCTGGTGTATGCAAAGGAACTGGGCGGCCATATTCCGCTGCACAATGAGGACATGCGAACGCCAGTAGAGGGCCTGTACGTCGCCGGCAATATTACGGGAATCGAAAGCGTGCTGGTCGCTATGGCTCAAGGCAGTGTTGCGGCGGCCGCCATTTGCCGGGATGCTGGAGTGCTGGGGAAGGATCGGGAACCTCACCTGCTTGAAGCGATGGAGCATGTCCGCCGGATTCGCGCCGCTGCTTTGATCCAGTTTCATTCAGGCATTTCGGATGCCAGAGAGCAATTTTATAAGAAATGAAATGAGGAGGAATGAACATGAAAAAATGGTTATCCATGGCGCTTAGCTTTGCGCTGTTGTTTTCCTTATGTGCATTCCCGGCCGCGGCCGAGCCCGTGAAACCGAATTCAACCAACGGCGAGGCGAAGATCATTGACATTTTCGGAAGAACGCTCAACGATTACGGCGTCGAACTGGTAGACTGGCAGGGATACATCGCCAATCCGTATGTGAAACTGAACGTTGTTCCGCCGAAAGACGCCGCCTATCCATTGACGATTGACATCAAGGCCAAAGGTACTTCTCGCCTGATGATGGACCGGCCGAGCACCTTGAGCGAGACAGGGGCGGCAAAGACGCTGACGTTTCAAAATACCGGTGAAAGCAAGCACTTTCTGCTCGAAATTCATCCCGACCGAATTGGAGGCAACGGTGAAATCGAACATTATACGTTGGAGCTCACGGTCACGGATGCCAATGGCAATGTCCAAAAACAAACCACCCCGATTCGTGTATGGGACCAGGATGATGACAGAGAGCCGAGCCTGCCGCTGAAATTTGATTATAGATATGACACGATCCAGCCTTATTTCAGCGATCCCGCGATCCGAAACGCCAGCGAGCAGGCAATCAAGGATTGGTTCTATTTCTTTGATATGGAGCCCTTCGATACCGTCCCGGTGAACTCGGAAGTCACCCGGCTGCCGCAGGATAATTTTGACGGGCATATCTCGGTGACCAATAATGAGCCTTACAACGGAATGTGGGTCTACCTCAGAGGGCTTAACGAGCCTTATTCCACTGGCGGAGCGTCCGACAACGGGAAATATCATAAACGTAACGGAGTGACGGTTCCCGACAGAATCCATCGTTCGCTTCTCACCATTTTGGACTTTTACGATACTGCGACGCCGTTTAGCTCGCTGGATGATGAGAAATGGTACCTGACGGAGATGTCAGACACCTCTACGGACGTATACGGACTCATCATGCACGAATTCGGGCATGCGCTTGCGTTTTCCCACAGCTGGAGAGGGATGGCTGCCTATAAACGCAGCGGGGGAATGGCGGACAATATCGTCGCGTACCAAGGGGTCCCGGTTCCGTTGGATGACACCTACCATATTCCTGGAGAACCGCAATACTGGGACCGAATCAGCGGGCAGAACGGCGGCCGTACACATCTCTTTCACAACAAGCGCTGGATGCTGACCAAACTGACGCTGTTGATTGCGGAAAAAGCGGGCTGGACATTGAATCGTTCACTGACGCCTTTCCTTAGCCCTGCCATTAAAAACACCCCGGTTCCCAATGCTAAGCCAGGACAGAATTATGAGCTGAAGCTTCAGGCGGAAGGCGGAGTCCCTTTCTATGATTGGAATATTGCAGGGGGAACACTGCCGGAGGGATTGACGCTGGACCGTTTTACGGGCAAGATCGCGGGAAAAGTATCCGGTGGGGCCAAAGGCAGCTACAGGTTTACGGTACAACTCCGGGATTATGACGAAAAGAGTGCCCCGGTTCAAAAGGAATTCACATTAAATGTCGGCCAGGGAGAACTGGCGGGAGATTACTTGTTTGATGAAAAACAGGCTGAGGATTCCGGTATCGCCCTGGATTATTCCGGTGCGGGCCATGATGCTGCCGTTTATCATGCTTCTCGGACGGACGGCGCAAGAGGCGGAGGATTGGGCTTGAACGGGTCGTCAAGCTACATGAAGCTTCCAGATCGGATGCTGAAAGGAGCCCAGGACTTCACATTCTCCGCATGGGTAAACGTGGCCGGGAGTCCGGATGCCTCATCCCCCGGCAGCTCTGATATAAACGCAGCCAACGTACGCATTTTCGATTTTGGCTCACCCCCAGGCAAATCCATGGCGTTATCCATCGAAGCTGGCGGAACGTTACGCTTGACGGCACCGGGCCCGCAGGGGACCGGAGCCGTGAACATTGCTGGCAGCGGCGTAACATCCGGACAATGGCATCATGCGGCGGTCACCCTATCCGGAAGCACGGCAATCCTTTACCTGGATGGGGCTGAGCTGGCCAGGACCTCGGATGTGAATCCAGGCAGCATCCGATCCCTTCTGAATGGAGCGAACAAGTATATCGGAAAGTCTGGGACGAACGAACATTATTTTGCCGGAAGTCTCGATGAAATCAAGCTCTATTCGCGTGGGCTGCTTGCGGCCGATATCGCAGCTCTTGCCGCCGATAAACCATCTCCGCCCGTTGTCGAACCGCCGGGACCGGTAAATCCAAACGTAGCGGTTGAAGGGAACATTACGGCCTCCTACGTCTCGCCTTGGGAAAGCCTGGTGGGACTAAATGACGAATACGAGCCGACAAGCTCGGCGGACAGGGGACACCAGATTTACGGGAACTGGGATACTCGTGGGACCGAGCAGTGGGTGCAGTATGACTTTGACCGGCCGTTTACCCTCTCGTCAAGTGAGGTATACTGGTTTGCCGATCATGACGGGATCGATCTGCCAGCGTCGTTTTACATCCAGTATTGGACGGGGACCGATTGGGTGAAGGTGCCTGATCCTTCCGAATATGGCGTTCTTCCGGATAAGTATAATGTGACCACCTTCGATCCGGTAACAACGACGAAAATCCGCCTAACCATGAAGGCCAAGGCAACGACATCCACAGGCATTCAACAGTGGAAGGTGATTGGAACATCCACAAGCGAATAGGGGGGGGCATGACATGGGTTTGGTTAAAGAGGATGAAAGCATCGTAATCAAGGATATGGAGACGCTGTATTTAGGCAATCTGGCCACGGTGGAATTCGATCTCCGCTTGCCCCTGGAAGGGAAATACGGCTCAAAAATCAACTGGACATCAGGGGATTCCCGCTTTCTCCATGACGACGGCACGGTAACCCGGCCGAAATACGGCATTGGCAAACGCACGGTTCCGCTGCGCGCAACGTTTCGATATGGCGATTGCATCAAGGAAAAAGTCTTTGAAGTGACCATTTTGGAAGAAAAGAATCAAATTGGAGTGTCACGGATTTATCCGATACTGCTGAAAGAGGAAAAGGGGAGGCCGTTTTATTTGCCGACGGTCGCCGTGGTCGAAACGACCGAGGGAGAGATCATTTCCCATGCGGTGGATTGGGAACAGGGGGAGGCATGCATTGTTGATGAGCCCGGTCCTATCATGTTTAAAGGGGTCCTGAAAGACACGGCGTTTCCGGTAAGTGCGGAAGTTTGGATGGCAGCCGGGCAGCTTGAACGGGAAACGATGGACACCACTCCTGCCGTGCACGGCTTTCCCGCTGATGCGGTGGTGCTGAAGGACGGTACCGTCTTTAAAGCGGCTCAGGACAGAAGTCTGGTCTTTTTGAGAAATGTCAATGACGACCAGATGTTATATAATTTCCGAGCTGCCGCCGGACTGGATACGCGCGGAGCTCCGGAAATGACCGGTTGGGATTCGCCCGACTGCTTGCTGAGGGGGCATACGACCGGGCACTATCTGTCCGCGCTGGCATTGTGCTATGCGACTTCGGGGGATGAGGACATCAAGCGGAAGGCAGAGTACATGATCGCTTCGCTGGAAGAATGCCAGCAGGCTTTTGCGGGCCAAGCCGGAATTCATGCCGGCTTCCTCAGCGGTTACACAGAGGAACAATTTGACCAGTTGGAGAAGTTTACCCGCTATCCGGAAATATGGGCTCCTTACTACACCCTGCACAAGATCTTTGCCGGGTTGCTGGACTGCTACCGCCATTTGGGAATTCGTACGGCGCTGACGATCGCTGATCAGCTCGGCGACTGGGTGTATCACCGTTTGAACAGGCTCCCTAACCGCGTGCTCAAAACCATGTGGAGCATGTACATCGCCGGCGAATTTGGCGGCATGAACGAATCGCTTGCCGAGTTATACTCCATGACGCATAAGCCCGAACATCTGGGGGCGGCCAACCTGTTTGAAAACGATCGTCTGTTTGTGCCGCTGCGCGCGGGTATTGATGCCCTTGGCGGCCTCCATGCCAACCAGCATATCCCTCAGGTCATCGGCGCCCTGAAAATATTCCAGGCTACCGGGGAGAAGGTGTATTACGACATGTCCCGTTTTTTTTGGCAGGCCGTTACGGGTTCGCATATCTATTCGATCGGCGGCACGGGAGAAGGCGAAATGTTCCGGCAGCCAGACAGAATTGGAGAGTGTCTCAGCGATAGAACCGCGGAAACTTGCGCCTCGTACAACATGCTGAAATTGACGAAGGAATTGTTTGTTTATCATCCGGCAACGGAATATATGGATTATTACGAGCGTACGATGTTTAATCACATTTTGGCCTCCTGCGATCATCAACCGACGGGAGGCAGCACGTATTTCATGCCGCTGGCACCCGGCAGGACAAAGTCTTTTGACGTAGCGGGGAATACCTGCTGCCATGGCACCGGATTGGAGAACCATTTTAAATATCCGGAGGCGATTTATCATTACGATGACTCCGCGCTATATGTTAATTTGTTGATCCCTTCAACCCTCCATTGGCGGGAACGGCAGGTGAAGCTGACACTGGACGCGGAGCGATACGATCCAGGTAAAGTGACGCTGCGGGTGGAGGGGACAGGGGCTTTTACATTGAAGATTCGTCGTCCTTACTGGGCCGGGCCGGATTGCGGCATGGAAATCAACGGCCAGCCAGCCGACATGGCTGACGACCCTGAAGGGTATATATGCATCAGCCGGGATTGGCAGGATGGAGACGAGATCAAGCTTTTCTTCGACTGCAGGCTCCGCGTGGAAACGGCGCCGGACCGGAAGGAACTGGTGTCTCTTGCGTATGGGCCGTACATTTTGGCTGCGCTCTCTGAAGAAAGTGACTATTTGCGGCTTCAGCTGAGCGAAGATGCCCTTCAGGAAAGTTTCACCAAGGAAACCGGGCCGCATGGGTTCGCTTTTCGCTATGCCGAGGATGATTTGTTGTTCATTCCACTTGCGAATGTGTTTCACGAACGATATCACGTGTATATTGAACGGGATACGATGCTGCAGTAGGAGGAGGAGAAATTAAGCGCACACTTTTGCAGTGTGCGTTTTTTATATTTGCACTTGAGGTTTGAAAGTGTATCAGGCGTGCGTGGTTACCCGGAGCGGATTTAACGCTTAGCCCCGATCTGCTGAACGCCGGAATGGGTGAATGTCTCCCGGCGCAGCCGCTAAAGATAAGATCTGATCGAGCAGCGCCTGGCGAACGCCGGGCACTGCTTCATATACCCCCTTGATTTTGGAGGGCATTATCAATTCGTGGTTATCGTAGAGGCTCCGAAATCTTCAATGTCCACCTTCACCTCAAAGGTCACGGGTACGGTTGCAAAGACTTGATCCCAATGGTCCTTCACTTGCTCCCACATATCGGGGTGTTGAATTCGCAAGGCTTGGCCCATATGTGCTACCTCCACCCGCATTTTTTTCATCTTGGATACCGTTTGCTGTGCCAGCTCCTTGATCTTGTCCTGAACAACACCTGCTTCTTCGCGCAGTTTCTGATCCTTCATTTTATTTGCATCAGAAACAAAGCTTTCAGAAAGGCGACCCACCGATGAAATTTTCACATGGAACGAAATGTCGTTTTTATTAACGTGAGCCTGAATATTGCTTTTTGCCGATTTGATCTCATAGACGAAATTCCGTTGCGAACGGGAATCGGTACCTTTTACAATCCCACCTGTCAAATCTCCTGTAATCCATTGCAGTCCTTCTACATCCATTTTATTCAGATATCCTGCATATTTTTGTGTGTTCCCCCTGATAACCCCTGCACCAGACAGTGTGATTCCATCCCTAATCCTGATGACGTTGGGTAACACAAAGCTGGACCTCGATTTTAGCGGTCCGATCACTTTGGCGAGAGTTACGGGCTTGACGAGGCGATTGGTGTGGCTGCGGTTGTCAAAAAGATCTTTCAGCATGAAGGCTGGCGTTTTCCCCGATATCATTTCCTTGAACACATCGCTTGCTGTACCGGTGCTTGTTAAGAGCAGAATACTCAGTCGAATGTCGTTATCCGCCAAATAAAAATCCAATAGTTCCTGAAGGGGAACTTTTTGAAGTAATTCCGAACTAATAACAATGGTTTTAAGATGAAATCCTGCCGGAGACTGATTGCTGAGATAGGATTCTCTTGTCATTTCCATGATTGAATCGCCAAGCTCTTCTTCATTATAAAACTTGTTTCCCTGTGAAGGAGAGCCTGAACTGCTTGCCTCTTCCGGAAGAACGAACTGAACAGTTCTTCGAATCTGATATTTCGGATGTTGTTGCTGGGTTTCTCGGACCGACGTCTCCGTTTTCTGAGGTTCGGCATCCAACGCAATGCCTGCTTCCAAATTCCTCTCCTCAATGGGGGAACTGCTCCAGCAGCCAGCAAGCAGGAAGCAACATGTAATCAAGCAGGTGTATCTCAAGCGACGCTTCCAACTCTTCATGGAGAATTCACCCGCCAACGTGAAATGAGAAGCAACAGTACAGGCAAGCATGAGAACAAGACCAGATTGGCCTTACCTATGTATGCTCCCAGAGCAAAAACTTCGTTGATGTCTTTAGGTAACTGGGAAATGAGGCAAATGAACGGCAAAATCAGGAACATGCTTATCCTGTAGGATAAATTGAAAATTTGGGAAACGCCCAGAGCTGCACAATAAAAAATAATAGAAAAAATGGAGAAAATCTGAAGTATCCAGATAGCCAAGAGCAGGGATTCGAATCGTTCCAGCAGGAGGTCTTCGAATTCCACGCTGCGGGCAAGATCGAAGAAAGGCCAGGTGCGCGTCAACACCCCGTCCAGGGAAAAGACCCCAATACAGATGATTACGGCTGACGTATAAAAGATAACGGCAAGGCCGATCCCCAAGCCCATGACTTTAGCTGCTTTCTTGGGAGCCTGCATCCGACTCAATACAAACAGGAAACATTCGCTTCCGCTGAAGGCGAGTGTAGTGGATGGAATGCCCTTCATGATCGGTGTCCATCCCTTGGCAACGAGGGGACGAAGATTATTCATATCGAAAGCGGTAAATCCTAAAGAATAGATAAGAATAAGCACGGTTATGGATATGGGAATAATAATCTGGCATAATCTCCCGATTGTGCTGATACCCTCCATGCACAAGTATAGAGATATCCAGACAAAGCAAGCCAATATCGCCCATCCTGGTGTCCCCTCCAGAAGATAGAAGGAAGCCATTTCTTCCATAGACCTTAACTCATAACTGGCAAGATGAATGTAATATAGAACGACAACAAGCCCGATGCATTTTCCGATAAGCTTGCCAGTAATTTCTTGTACGTATTCATAAAAGGTGAAATGCGGATATCGCTGGCCGAGCAAGATAATGATCCAGGCTGTGCAGAAGCTGAATATGCCCCCCAGAACAACCGATATCCAAGCGTCGACAGTGCTTACTTTGCTAATTATCTCCCTTGGCAGGGTAAACAATTCCGCTCCAATCATGAAACAAAGAATAAGCGCTAGCGTCTGTAACGTGGTTAACTGTTTCGTTTCAGGAATTCCGGCTGACATCAGGAATGCTCCTTTCCATCTAATCTTTGCGTTTGGATTCCTTGGGCTTGAGCACCTCGGGACGATATTTCATGAATTGCAGAGGTACACGGATCACATAGTCTTTCCAGTCTTTCAAGGACTGGGGGACGGCCAGATTGACATAAGAAATGCCGAAGCTTTTCAGCTTGAGCATATGGATGGTCAGGAAGAGAAAAGACATGATTACACCATACAATCCGAACATCGCAGCGCTAAACATAATTGGAAAACGCAGCAGGCGCATGGATAACCCTGCGCTGTACATTGGCGTCGCAAAGGAACAGATGGCTGTCACGGCAACGACAATGACCAAAATGGGACTGACGATTCCTGCATTTACCGCAGCCTGTCCAATGATCAGTCCACCTACGATTCCCATGGCGGGACCGATAGGTTTAGGAAGTCGCAGTCCTGCTTCGCGCAATACTTCAATAGCGATTTCCATGATCAGTGCCTCAATGAGTGTCGAAAAGGGAACGCCTTTCCTTGTGGCGATGATGGAAACAACCAATTTGGTTGGAATCAGGCCGGGATGAAACGAAATAAATGAAATGTACAGGGCAGGAGCGAAAAGGGAAATGAACGTGCAGACAAAACGAAGAATGCGGATCAGCGAGCCAGGAAGCCAGCGTTCATAATAATCCTCCGGGGATTGTAACATCATGGCATAGGTGACGGGCATTAACAGCGCATAGGAAGAACCATCCAACAATATGGCTACTCGACCTTCCAGCAAGGAACTCATAACCCGGTCAGGGCGTTCTGTATTTTGTATTTGGGCAAATGGACTCAAAAAATTGTCTTCGATGAGCTGTTCCACATAACCGTTCTCCAATACTTCATCCACGTCAATGGTTCTTATGCGCCGTTTGACCTCTGCCACCAACTCTTCATTGGCAATATCCTTGAAATATATAACCATCAACTTTTTTTGCACCCGCTTACCGACTTGATAGGACGTCATGGCAAGGCTTTTATTTTCTCCGTGTCTGCGCAACATGGCCGTATTGTCGCTTAACGTTTCGGTGAAGCCGATTCTTGGTCCGCGAAGAACGGCTTCTGAGATGGGTTCCTCTACGGAACGGGTCTGGCCGCGAGAGCTTCCCAACAGCAGGGCACCTGGCATGCCTTCAACTAACAGCATGGTGGAACCGAACAGGACTTTTCGTAATGCTTGATGGACATCGACGATCCATTCGGTCTCCGAAATTAACAAGACTTGTTGTACAAGGTAATCCTCTAGCTTTTCATTTCTAATATGTTCATCCGTTAAGGGCTTACTTGCCCAGTCCAGAAGCGGCTTTAATATATTCTGGTCGAGTCCCGGTTTGTCGGTAAGGCCGTCCACAAAAAACAAGATGCCTCTGGCTTTCAAATTTTGGAGAAAGATCGTTCTCTCGTTGACATCATCCATATCCAGAGCAGCTTTCCTGAATTTGTCCAGGTTAAGTTGATAGTCATCCGTATAAGAAAGTATTTCCTCATCTGATGCTGTTCGCGTATCGCCCGAGTCGAGTCCTCGTTGGTCTTCCCGTTGTATTTCCTCTAATTTTTGTTTTCTTTGGCTGTAAGCCCCATCAAATATTTTAATCTGTCTGATGGTGAGTAGAATGAGCAGTGGAACAGCCGAAAGAAAAAAGACTTCCATTAGCACTCCCCATTTGGGTAAATGGTTCAGGATGAATTGTGGCATCACAAGGCCTCCATTTCCAGAATATCCACGTTGGTTAATAGAGTTGCCAAAGATAACAAAATAATGCATTACTAAGGGGCAATACGTATTGTACCCATTTGCATTCCTGATTTAGGCACGCTGCTCTGTTTTTTTATCATAGATCGATGTTCCCATGTCCATTTTAGGTTAATAATTAAGAAGGAAAGTAAGATATTAGCGATTTGGTCGTTCAAAATGCGATATAATAAGCGTATTGGATACGTGAAATTTTACATAGAGTTATGGAAAGTGACTAACGGAGCTGGCTGCGTGGACACAAAAAATGAGTCACGGTAACAAGCGCTCCGGGCCGGAGGAATGGTAAATGATCAAGCTGTTGTACTACTTGAAGAAGTATCGAGTCGCCGCCATCGCAGCACTGGTCATGATGCTGATTGAATTGACGGTCGAATTGGCTCAACCCTATCTGATCTCGAAGATCATTGATAACGGTATCCAGCAAGGAGATCTGGCCGTAGTTTGGCTATGGGGTGGGGTGCTCGTGGGTAGTGCCGTCGTGGCGTTTGCCGCGGGTATTGCGAGTTCGTTTTTTGCGTCACATGCGAGTCTCGGCTTCGGTTATGATCTGCGGGAGAAGCTGTATGACAAAGTGCAAGCGCTCTCTTATGCCGTCTTTAACCGTTTTTCTACATCATCCCTGATTACCCGATTGACCGGGGACGTTACACAGGTGCAGGATACGATCTTTATGAGTCTGCGATTCATGACGCGTGTGCCGCTCGTAGTGATTGGCAGCATGATCATGGCGGTTGTGGTGAATCCGAAGCTGGGTCTGCTGCTCGTGGTGATGGTGCCTGTATTACTTGTGGTTGTCGTCTGGATGATCAAAAAGGCGGCGCTGCTGTTCCGCAATGTGCAGCGCAGACTGGATGCCGTGAACGGAGTCATCCAGGAAAATCTGACAGGCATTCGGCTGATCCGTGTCTTCGTCCGGATGGGCCACGAGATTGAACGCTTCGCCACATACAGCGGCAAGCTGATGAAAGGCACGATCTCCGCGCTGCGCCTGACGGAGACAACGATGCCATTCATGCTGCTCATGATGAATGGTTGTATCATCGCCGTGTTATGGTTTGGACGTCGTGACATCATTACCGGGAGTGCAACCGTGGGTGAAGTCGTCGCCGTCATTAACTATCTGCTCCGCACCATTGGCGCAATGTCTGCACTTTCCTGGATTCTGGTGACCTTCTCCAGAGCGAGTGCTTCGGCACAGCGGCTTAACGAAGTTTTTGATACAGAGGATGTATCGGAAATGGCACAAGGTGAAGGGGGAGGGAAAGCCGTACACACAGGACAAAAAACAAAGCAATCAACAGAGCAGCCAAGTCTTTCTTTAAAACAAGATCGTTCCGTACAAGCTGGGAAAGGAAATCCTGTTATCCAGGGTGCAGTTGATTTTCGGGGTGTGGGATTCAGCTACCCGGGCAGTGAGATTACCGTATTGGAAGATATTACGTTCTCAGCGAACCGAGGTGAGCGTATCGCCATCTTGGGAGCGACGGGTTCGGGGAAATCCTCACTGGTTCAGCTCATTCCAAGACTTTATACCGAAGATCAGGGCAAGGTTCGTATTGATGGCAAAGACGCAGCTCGCCTGGATATTGCTTCACTGCGTGGAGCTATCGGTTATGTACCGCAGGAAGTGGTTCTCTTTACCGGATCGGTAAGAGATAACATCGCCTGGGGGCGGGAGGACGCAACGCTCGAAGAGATTAAGGAAGCAGCGCGGCGTGCCCAGATTCACGAGACCATTGAGAAGTTGCCAAATGGCTACGATACACAGCTGGGTCAGCGGGGAGTCAATCTGTCGGGTGGACAGAAGCAGCGGCTCTCGATTGCCCGTGCATTGATACGTCGTCCGAGTATTTTGATTCTGGATGACAGTACAAGTGCACTCGACGTAGCGACAGAAGCAAGGCTGCTGGATGCGCTGGAAGAGCTGTCATGTACAACGTTCATTATTACGCAGAAAATCAGTTCAACCACCTCTGCGGATCTGATTCTGTTGTTGGACGATGGGCGTCTGATTGGTCAGGGGAAACATGAGGATTTGATGGATTCCTCCGAGCTGTATCGCCGAATCTATGAATCACAATACGGGGAGGGTACACCACATGTTCAAAGCATTCACTGAACCTTTCCGTCAGCCCCCACCGTTGATTGATCCCGAGACGCTGAAGGCGGGTGGAGGACGCAAGCCTAAGGCACGGGCGAAGAATTGGTCTGGTACGTTAGGCCGGATCTGGACGTATCTGGCACGTCGCAAGGTCAAGCTGGCTATGGTGCTGCTAATGGTATTTGCCAGTTCTGCACTCGCTTTGCTTGGACCTTATATGGTCGGTGTGGCTGTGGATAAATTCATTGATGGAGAAGCAACGAGTTCCAGCTGGACGACATTTTTATTGGGTCTGGTGGCAGTCTATGTTCTGTTCTCCCTGACATCATGGCTGCAAAATATATGGATGATCGAAATTGCACAGGAGACCGTGTTCCGCATGCGGTATGATCTGTTCGCTCATCTGCACAAACTGCCGATTCCATTCTTCGGCAAGCGTCAGCAGGGTGAGATTATGAGCCGGGTTACGAATGACATCGAGAATGTCAGCGGTACGCTGAACAGCTCAGCCATACAGATTTTTTCCAGTATATTAACCTTGCTTGGCACGTTTGGCGTGATGCTCTGGCTAAGTCCATTGCTCACCTTACTTACATTTATCGTAGTACCGCTGATGGCTATTGGCATGCGCTGGATTACACGCAGAACCGGGCCGTTGTTCAAGCAGCGTCAGCGCAATCTGGGCGAACTTAATGGGTACATTGAGGAAACATTGTCCGGGCAGAAGATTATCAAGGCATTCTCCCAGGAAGAGCGGGTCATTCGCGGGTTTGAGGAACGAAATACAAACATCCGGTTGTCCGGTTTCTGGGCGCAGACGATCTCCGGCTTTATTCCCAAGTTGATGAATGGTCTGAACAACCTGAGCTTTGCAATTGTTGCAGGCATCGGTGGAATTCTGGCGATTCAGGGTTCGGTTACAGTCGGGGTGATTATCATCTTTGTGGAATACGCTCGTCAGTTCACACGTCCGCTTAACGATCTGGCAAACCAGTGGAATACGCTGCTGTCTGCAATTGCCGGGGCAGAGCGGGTGTTCGAAGTCCTGGATGAGGATGAGGAAGCGAAGGATGAAGGCGCAGCGGTGTCTATGGACAAAGTGGAGGGAGCCGTTCGCTTTGACAAGGTATCCTTTGGATACGATGAAGGGCGTAATATTTTGCATGAGATCAACTTTGAAGCGAAACCGGGTGAGATGATTGCTTTGGTAGGCCCGACTGGGGCAGGGAAAACGACATTAATACAGCTGTTATCCCGTTTCTATGATGCTACAGCCGGTACGCTTACAGTGGATGGACGTGACATTACGACCATTCGGCGCGAAAATTTGCGCTCGCATATGGCATTTGTCCTTCAGGATTCATTCCTGTTCCAGGGCACGATTCGGGAAAATATCCGTTTCGGTCGTCTGGATGCGACCAATGAAGAGGTGGAGGCTGCTTCAAGGCTGGCGAATGCGCATTCGTTCATCGTGCGGATGAAGGACGGATACGACAAAGTGCTTCAGGCTGACGGAAGTGGTATCAGTCAAGGGCAGAAGCAGCTGCTTGCGATTGCCCGGGCAATTTTGGCTGACCCGTCCATTCTCGTGTTGGATGAAGCAACAAGCAGTATCGATACCGTCACGGAGATCAAAATCCAGGAAGGGTTACAACGTCTGATGCAAGGCCGCACCAGCTTTGTCATCGCCCACAGGCTGAACACGATTCGTCAAGCCGATCGAATTCTCGTATTGAAGGATGGTCAGCTCATGGAGCAGGGTTCCCATGACGCATTGCTGGAACAAGGCGGCTTCTACAGCGAGCTGTATTACAGCCAGTTGCGGAACAGGGCGCAGTAGTAAAAAAAGAGCAAGTACCTGAACCTTGGAAGCGTTCGAGTACTTGCTCTTTTTGCTGCTTGAAGGAAGGTCATCTGTTAATAGAATCCCTCTGAATGACTAATTTGCCTCTCTTGTTCCGTGTGTCATCATATTCGTAAGCTTCGGCTACACCTTGGCGGGTAAAGGGAAATACGTTGTCCACATGTATATCGAGCTTATTGGTCTGAATCCAATAGATAAACGCTTCCCAGTCGTTGGCAGTGGGGGTGATCAAAGCAAACTGGGCATCAATCCTACGAATGAGAGGTTGCTTCGCAATAACCGGATTAACAAGAGAAACGAGTGTCCCGTTATCCTTTAATATGCTGTAATTTTTCATTTCTGTGGCTCCGATTCCAGTGACTTTATCGACAACCGGGTCACGAACCATATCCAGCACGACATCAACAGGACTCAAAGACTCCGCAAAGTCGGTTGTTGTATAATCAATCACTTCGTCGGCACCGAGCTGAAGAACAAATGGATGATTATGGGCCCGAGCCGTGGTTATCACATAAGCGCCATGCTGTTTGGCTAATTGTATGGCGATGTGTCCTACGCCACCTGCACCGGCGTGGATCAGAATACGCTGTCCCGGCTGCAGCTTGCCATAGTGAAATAAGGCTTGCCAGGCCGTCATGCCGGACGCAGAGACCGAAGCGGCTTCTGCATCGGAAAGGGACTGCGGGGTCACAGAAAGATCACATTCTTCCACAGCGACATGTTCAGCGTAACCACCTCCTGTACGAGACACCGCAATGACGCGATCCCCGATTTTTACACGAGTAACCTTTTTCCCTGTGGCCACGACGATTCCAGCTATGTCGACTCCAAGAACATAAGGGAATTGGGTGGGCATGAAATGCCGGAATGTTCCGGTCCTGATCAGTTGATCCGCTGAGGATACTGTGGTCGCCCTCATCTCCACGAGCACCTGTGTATCGGTAATATGTGGTATATCGCGCTCTTGCTCCACAAAAATCTCCGAGCCTCCATAGTTCTCTATCACTATTACTTTCATCATTATAGTCCTCCATTCGGTATTGCTAGCTGTCAGTTGATTTGTTCTCAGCCGTTCAATATAATGATCGTACTTATAAAGGGATTGGACGACAATTGTTAAAACAGTGGAATGTGTACAATATTGAACACATTCCACTGTTTTGTTCGATCTCAGATCCTGATATCAAAAAGGAGTAGGCATGGATAGAAGAATACTAAAATCACGTGAATCGATTATAGAGGCTTTTATTAAACTACTGTCCGAGAAAAATTTCGAGCAAATCACGATTAATCAAATCGCAGAACGAGCCAATGTAAGTCGTGGAACGGTTTATTTACATTTTATGGACAAGTTTGATTTGTTGGATCAGTGTATAAAATCCCATTTGGTGGAACTGATCGAGAGCAGTTTCTTCTGCGGAGTCACTGGCATATTTCCTTCCAAAGGAGCTCTGCTGCACAGTTTTCGGTATCTGAGAGAACATGCCCTATTCTATGGTGCAGTGTTGGCCGATCAAAGTGTCCCGAAATTTCGAACTCGCTTGCAGGCTGCTCTGTTGAGAGGACTGGATAAACAAATCGACATGAGTGGCATCAATCAGGGAAGGAACAAGGAGATTATGCTTCAATTCCTTGCTTCCGCGCTGGCTGGCATGATTGAATGGTGGATTACCTCAGCCGAACCGTACTCCGCAGAAGAATTGGTTGATGAATTATGGATTCTGATGGAACGCAATCAAATGATACCTGTGCCTAATGTATAGGGGGAAAGTTGCTGGGGGCTTACTGATTGTTGTGTTCGGTTGATGGATAGTTATCATCCAAAAAAGAAAGAGCAGGACGAAGGGCGCTGCCCCCCATTCCTGCTCTTTTCATGTGAACTCCGTTTACTTCGTTACACTGCTCAGTTTGAACGAGCCGTCGGTCAGCTTGTTTGTATTGGCAAAGTCCACGCCAGGTTTATTTGTTTCCGGATCAATGATCGCAATCGCGATATCATAGGTTCCGGCAGCCAGACCGGAGACCGGAATGGAATCAGTCAGGGTATAGGTGCCCGTTTTCCATGTGGTCAGATTAACAGTTGTTGTTTTCTTGGCGACCACGGTATTGCCGCTGCGCAGTTGAATTTCAACCGGCCAGGCAAATGGGAAGTGCTGTACGCCTTTGTTTTCCACTTTAATGGTTGTTGTAAATGCGCTTCCGCTAATGGTGGATGGGTGCGAGATCTCCTTCACGACAAAGTGGTAACCCATCCGTTTCTTGAGTGCATCAATGTTAGCCTGTAATGCATGATTCAGAGGAAGCGAGGCAGGGGAATTCGGCCCCAGCCAGCTTGGTTTGCTAAGTTCCGTTTGACGCAACGTTTCCGTGAATCCGCTACCGGTAGTTAATGCCGCAAGCATGCCGGAAGCTCCCCCGTAAAATTCGCCTCCTGAGATACGTGTCTCCCAGAAGTTCGGATGTCCTGGCTGCTGCTGGCCGATATCATCCCAATAACCGTTCTGGGTACCTGTGTACCAGCCCCAATCGGCATCAAAGCTGTCTTTATGTCCAAACACATCGTTGAACATGCCCATGACCATGCCTTTATTATTGGTTTTGGCGAGGGCGATACTGCGCCGGATCAGAACCTGCATTTTGTCCTCTTTGCCGGCAAAGGCATCAATATAATGCTGAACATACTTGTTCGAAATGTCATTCGTAGGGAAAGTGCCTGTATAATTGGTCTCGCCATTTGGTCCGACATAAGGCCAGGTATGGAACTCGCCCCAGTGTCCAAGGGAACCGATCTGGATAAAAGCGACCGGGCGATCGTTGGTATTGTACCTTGCCGCAATGGCCTCAATGGCTAATTTGTGTCGTTCTTGCAAATAGGTAGAGTTGTAGTTGGGGGAGAAGCCCATGTTGTTTCCCGTACCCATGCCTCCGGTTGTATCGTTGTATACGGTTCCAGGCGATTCTCCACGGGCAATCATGTCATTGTAGAGCCAGTCCGGAATATCCCGGTGAGCCTGTCCAGTCGGGCTGTCCAGAATGAAGCGAAACACCACTTTGACGCCTTTGCTTTTCCAATAGGCAAAATTGTTGGAGGCTTCAATCGCACTGAAATCATACGTGCCTTTGGTGGACTCAAGTTCCTTCCAGGTCACTCCGGTATATACGAGCCTGTGCGGCTGCGCATACGTCATGCTCTTAGACGAAGGCGCCCAGCCTTTGAATGGATTGTTGAGAGGGCTGTCCAGCTCTACGGGATTCACTACGGTATTGTTCCCCGTACCACCACCCGATCCAGCTGAGGTCAGAAGATAAGCGGGCAATGTTTGTCCAGCCGCAGGCAGTCTCGACGTATCTGAGCTGTTGTCGATATACCCGACTCGCACCGTGCTGCCTGCACTGATTTGCAGTGTGGAGAGAGGAATAGCGACCTCAATGACGGTAGAACTGCGGTAGAATTGGGAGCTGGTCAATGTGCTGTTGAAATTCCAGACCCAGTCCGTTCCGCTGCCGCCATACCGGTATAACCCTGTATTTTCAAGCAGCCACTCCACACCTGTAGCCCCCCATCCCGCAGCCTGATAACCGGTTGACGTATTGTTATCGGTATTGATCCAGAAGTTTCCCATCGTTGTACTTAGGCCTGAGCCTTGAATAAGCAGATAGAGGTTGGTCCCATCATTGGTTACTTTGAGCGTCTGGGCAATGCCACTATTGGTGGTGAGAGAGCTAACGCTGCTCCAGTCGCTGACATTGCCATCAATGGTGATGGTTGCAGCAGAGGCTTTGGGTAAGGCTCCCGCAGGCAATAGCAGGGTAATCATGAGGACAAAAGCCAAAAACAGTCCAAAGCTCCGCTTGCTTTGTTCAAATAATCTTGTCATGGTCTACCTCCTGAATAATGGATTTTGAATGATAAAAATGATAACTCGTTCTGCCCACCCCGAATTTCGTTATGAGGGGAGAGTTAGGAGAGGTCAACTCCTTTCTGATCCGCATGAAGTAGCAGAATAGTAACGTTTTATGTAAGAATCATGGTAGTAATCGGGAAATAAACAATTAAAAAGGTGTGATTTTGGTTTGCGGCAAATATAAAATGTGTTTTTAGTTCTTAGATTCCGTGTCTAAATTGCATTATAGGGGATGATTACAGGAGATTCAACAGATATTTTTCCAGAATTTATTGTATTTTCTATTGAAAATAAGCGTATTTCATTGGATTTTGAACATGATTATTTATAACTTTAATATAATATTTGCCGCAAATAAAAATGAATACAAATTAAAGTATATGATAATATAATAAAAATGTAAACGCTTAATTTAAGATAAATAAAGAGTTATAATGTTTAGTAGTATATAAAACAAACTCTAAATATGTTGCCGCAAAATAATTTAAAATTTAGCCAAAATCAATTGACAAGGAATTAAAACTATTTTACTATCGTTACATAGTCACAGTCTTGTTAGATTTATTGACATTGAGTTGGCTTCATGGCATTTGCCGCAAATTAACGAGCAACGGAGAGTGTAAGCATGGGGAAGATAAAAATGGCTTTTATCGGTGTAGGAGACATGGGGTCACATCATTGCATTGGTTTTGATTTGCTTGAGGATAGTGAGGTTCGTTATATCTGTGATATGAATGAAGCCAATGTGGCACGTACGCTGGCTGAACTTAAGAACAGTAATCCTACCATCGTTAGCGATTATCGTGAGCTGCTTGCCAAGGAAGATTTGGATGCGGTGGTCATCAGTGTACCGAACTATTTGCATCGTGAAGTGGCAGTCGCTTTTCTGGAAGCTGGCAAGCATGTATTTCTGGAGAAACCGGTCGCCCATACCATTGAGGACTGTGATGCCATTATAGAAGCGGCGGAAGCCTCGGGACGGGTTTTGCAGATCGGATTGGTATATCGGTATTCGAATCTGTATCGCAGAATGGAGAAGGAATTGGAGAACGGACGTCTTGGTGATGTGAAATTGATGTGGTGCAAGGAATTCCGTGATCCGTTTCCGCCTGCGGATTGGTTCTATGACAAGACCAAGTCTGGGGGAGCGATTGTAGAGAAGGATTGTCATCACTTCGATATTTTCAACTGGATGATCCAGGCGAAGCCTGTCCGCGTGTTTGCCTCTGGAGGCCAGCATGTCATGAAGCAAGGAGAGCCTAATCGGATTCAGAATTCATACAGTCACTATCCGACGAAAGAAATTTCGGATACCTCCATCGTTGACCATGCCTTCATCACCATTGATTATGACAACGGCAGCAAGGCCAATCTGGGCCTGTGCATGTATCTGAAACCGCGAAATCTGATGGGAGAAGGGCTTGAGATTGGCCTGATCGGAGAGAACGGCGGCCAGATGGTTGCCCGTAATGACAAAACAATTGATATCGTTGGCGGGCAGGACTGGACGAAGGACCATCTCGAGATTGATGTGACGTCGGATTCCATTATGGGTGGACACACGGGTGGACAGACCCAGCGCATTGATTTTTTGAAATGTGTACAGGAAGGCAGACAGCCTTTTGCTAGTGCGCAGGTTGGTCGTAACGCGCTGCTTATTGCTCTGGCGGCAGAGAAATCCATTTTGGAAGAACGGTACGTCTATTTAGAAGAAATTTCAGGCTGAGGGGTGTCATCATGAACAGGTTGAGAAAATATGACACACTGCTGTTTTTTCTCTTCATTTTGCCTTGGATCATCGGATTTATTACCTTTTTCCTGTTTCCTTTCGGAACCTCGGTTTTCTACGCCTTTACGGATGCGAGACTTCCGGGAGCAACCAATTTCAACTTTGTCGGCATTGATAATTTTACGCACATGATGGATGATCCCATCTTTTTGAAAAGCTTGATGAACACGATGTTTTTCGTTGTATTCGGTGTTCCGATCGTTACGGCGGGCATGCTCGGTCTGGCGATGCTGCTTAATTTTAATGTCAAAGGCATTGCCTTGTTCCGCACCTTCTTCTATTTACCAACCCTGGTGCCTATTGTGGCAACGGTCATTATTTGGCGGCTGGTATTCAACTCCGAATTTGGCATTCTGAACGCCGGACTTGGCGCGCTGGGGATAGGCAAAGTGGACTGGATTGGCGGGGAGCATACGATCAAGCCGGTCATCATCATGCTTCAGGTCTGGATCTCCGGCAGTGGCGTACTGATCTTCCTGGCTGCACTGAAAAATGTACCCAGACATCTGTACGAAGCTGCTGCCATTGACGGGGCGAGCGGGATACGCCGATTTTTCCAGATTACGCTGCCGATGATCAGTCCTTCCATCCTGTTTGTCATCATTATTCAGACGATGTATAACTTTCAGATGTTTACGGAAGCACTGCTGCTATCTAAGGGTGGGCCGAACTACTCGGCTTATACGTTTGTCTACAATATTTATAAATCGGCCTTTACCGATCTGAAATTCAGCATGGCGATGACGCAGTCGATTTTCCTGTTCGCCGTGATCTCGCTTGTCACCCTGATCCTGATGAAAGTATCGAACCGCTTTGTGTATTACGAGGGAGAACGATAGGAGGAGAGTTACATGAACAGCCGAAAAATAGCGGTAAAAGCGTCTCAATATACCATGCTGATTGTAGCATTAATGCTGTTCGCAGGGCCTCTGGTATGGATGCTCTCGACCATGCTGAAAACCAAAGCGGAAACCTACAAGGTACCTCCAACCATTCTGCCGGACACATTCAGTCTGGAAGCTTTTGAACGGTTGTTCGCTGTCCAGCCGATGATGTGGCAGTGGATTCAAAATTCGTTTATCATTTCCTTCTTTGTTGCAGCGGGAGCGGTGGTGTCCAGTTCACTTGTCGCTTACGGTTTCTCCCGTTTTGCAACCAAGTATCGGAATATTCTGTTCCCGGTAGTGCTTGTTACCTTAATGATTCCTCCATCCATTATGATGATTCCCTCGTACGTCCTTTTTTCCAAGCTGAACTGGATTGATACCTGGTTGCCGCTCATTGTGCCAGCCTGGCTCGGAGGCGCCTATTATATCTTCCTGTTCCGACAGTTTTTCATGACCATTCCCCAGGAGCTGGACGAGGCTACATATCTCGACGGCGGCAATCGCTGGACGGTATATGCACGGGTCATTATGCCGCTGTCCAAACCCATTATTATGACAACCATTATTTTTGCCTTTGTGAACTCCTGGCTCGATTTTCTTGGGCCGTTCCTGTATATCAAAAATGCAGAAATGTTCACGCTGAGCGTGGGCTTGCAGCTGCTGATTGGACAGACGAGCCAGGATTTGCCGGCGCTCGCTGCGGGTGCATTTATCAGTATTGTACCTATCGGTCTGCTGTATCTGTTTGCACAACGTTATATTGTCGAGGGGGTGGTGCTTACGGGCACCAAAGGGTAGAATGGCTGCCTCGCTTTCCGGTTTTCGGGTGGATAGAACTTTTTTGACTTTTTGATATGACATGACTTAAAGGGGAGCTGTGTATATGAGAGCGAAGAGTAAACGGCTATTCAATGTATGGGCACTTGTACTTGCGACAATGGTAGTAATTAGTGGATGTGGAAACGGGGGATCGTCCGAGAATGCCGACTCTTCTGGTTCCGGCAGCAGTCAAAGCGAACCTGTAACGATCACATACTCCCAGTGGGGGACGGCAGAAGAGCTTCATCGTACACAGGAACTGCTGGATCAGTTCATGAAGGCCAATACCGATATTAAGGTCAAACTCGAAGGCAAGGATTGGGGCAGCTATTGGGACGGACTGACAGCGAATGCAGCTGGGGGCACACTTCCGGACGTGTTCAAAACAAGTTATGCATACGTGGAGAAATACGCCGAGCTTGGCATCTTCAAGGAATTGGACGGCTTGCTGGCGGAAAATCAGTTTGATCTGAACAATGTGGACAAAAGTCTGCTGGGACTTCACCAGTATCAGGGCAAACAAGTATCCTTGCCGATTGATGCCAACGTCATCGTCTGGTATTACAACAAAGCGATCTTTGAGAATGAAGCCACCAATCCTCATAAAGCTCCCGTTCCATCGCTTGAGCCAACGTGGGATGAAATTACCGACATTGCAACCAAGCTGACGCTGGATAAGAACGGAAAAAGCGCAGACGAAGCGGGTTTTGATGCCGCAAACATTGTGCAGTGGGGCTTGTCCATTTCACCGGGATCAACGATGGATTGGTTCCTGGAGCCGGAGCTGTGGTCCAACGGTGCGAAGCTGGTGAATGACGATGGTTCCCTTGCGCTTGAAACGCCTGAAGCGATGGAAGTGCTGAACTATTTTATCGATTTGACCAAAAACAAAAAGATCAACACCACACCTGCTCAGATTGAAGGTTTGGGTGGACAGGTGAACCTTGCGATTACGACATCCAAAGTAGCAATGAATCCGGGTGGCAGCTGGAATACAACCAACTACCAGGAGGCTGGGGTGGATTACGGTATCTCCTATTTGCCAAAATTCAAAACCAACCAAACCGTTGTTCAGCCAGCAGGTCTTGCCATCAGCTCTAATACCAAGCATGAAGAGGCGGCATACAAGCTGCTCGCTTGGCTGGCAGGTCCGGAAGGACAGACAGAACTGGCGAAACAGGGATACTCGATTCCGGCGAACAAGGCTGCAGCGGATGCCTATATTGCCACTGTAGGTGAAGATAATAAAATCTTCCTGGATGCGCAGCAGTATGGCATTGTATCTCCCTTTACAACCAAGAAAACTGATCTGGTCTGGACGTATGGTGAGCAGTCACTCAAACTTCCACTTGCCGGAGATGGTGATCTGAACGCAGCGCTTAAGGATTTGACCTCTAAGATGCAATAAGCAGATAAAGAGATGGGAAGGCTTCATACGTATTCTTAAAAAGGATTAAATTTGCGGCAGTTATGGGGGATAGCAAGCTCCCTGACTGCCGCTATTATTTTATAGAAGACTGTGCCCACGCACCATTTCATTGACTTCTGGCCAGTAGAAATATAGAATTATATTTGCCGCAAATTTGTGTTTGAAGAGATGAAATTGCCCCAATACGAATGGGGTTTAAATACATAAGTTAGAGGAAAGGTGGGGACTTCACATGGCAAAATTGAAGGATATTGCAGACCGCGTTGGTGTATCGATCTCTACCGTTTCACGTGTGATGAAGAACGATGTCAATCGATCGGTCAGCGATGAAACCCGCAAAAAAATATGGGACACCGCTGAGGAGCTGGGCTATCGTTCACAGCGTCCAATCAAGAAGAAAAAGGTCCAGCCCAAAACGGCATATGCGATCGGCTGTGTGGTTGCCATTCCCCAAAATAAATACAACAGCCCTTATTTTTCAGTCATTATGGAAGGCATTGAAAAGCAGCTTGCTGAAGCGGGCATGCGTCTGGAATTTGTGTACAGCATCGAAAACGATGGGGATATCGTGCAGCTGCAGTCTCTGGTAAAGGAACATCAGATTGATGGCATGATTGTGGTGGAACGGATTGATCCGGAAGCCTATCGCTGGCTCAAGGCCAATGTACGAACTGTTGTGGGTGTGGATATTACGGACCCGGACATTCCGGTCGTTGGTTATGATCGTGAAGAGGCAGCGAGGGAAGCAACGAATCATCTGATTGCCCAAGGTCATCGGATCATTGCCTACATTGGTGGAGCAGAATTCAAGAATGATTTCCTGGAGGAAAAACGGTTTCTTGGTTATCGGCGTGCCATGACTGATGCGGGATTATCTATTGATAATGATTGGGTGATCGATGTGAAATGGGATGTTTCACTGAGTTATGAATTGACCAAGCGTGCATTTACCAACAATGCGAACAGACCTACTGCCATTTTTGCGGCCAGTGATATGATGGCGATTGCGGCCATGCGTGCTGCAACGGAACAAGGACTCCGCATTCCGGAGGATATCGCCTTTTTTGGGGTAGATAATATTGAAATATCCGAATTCACCTCTCCGCCGTTATCGACCATTCATGTTCCCAAGCTGGAGATGGGCATGTTCGCAGTTAAACAGCTGCTCGATTATCTGGATCATTCATATGAAGTAGCTGTCAAAATGATCGTTCCGTACCGCTGTATATTCCGCCAGTCTTCCAATGGCAAAAAAGAATAGCTTTCAACCAAAGAGTTCCCTTGTCCAGATTTAGGACGAAGGGAACTCTTTGGTTAGGAATTAATCGTAAATCACATTTTTCCCTTCTTCACTTAATTTTTTTAAAGATGTAAGCATGTGATTTATCTCTTCATCGGAGTGTCTTTCCCATGAAGCTAATTCAGCTACTATTTTTAGAGGTGATTTAGATCTGTATGAGCGTGTTGGATTTCCGGGAAATCTTTTATCCGTTAAGTTAGGATCATTTTCAAAATCTCCTAATGGCTCTACAATGTAGATTCTTTCTTTTGCATTCGTTTTTGCTAATTCAGCACCCCACTTGGCAGCATTTAATGTTCCCGTAAAGTAAATGTGGTTAGATTTTTTGTCTTGGTAATTGGATAAGTATTGCGGTTCTAACAAATCTCCAATTTTCAGTTCTGCTTTAGTACCATGAAAAAAAGGTCCATTATCTAAGACATTTTTTTGGTCATCCATACCGATGCACCTCTTCTTTTTAGATTTGTATTTAGCAGTATAGTGTAGGAATTGCAAAAAAAACAGTCTATAAAAAACATATAAAAAACATATAAATAACGGTATAATCTAAGTAGAGGGAACGATATTGAGCGGAAATTATCTATATAAGCTGAATGAAAGGTTATGATTTGGCACGGAAAAATGAACTGAAAATAATATAAGAATCGTTGGAGACGTTATTTCAAAAAAGCATGGGGCAGACGGGACTGCACCCCTTTTATGAGACAGAGATCAAAACACCTTGCAAGTTTAAGCAGCCAGTCTTCGGAAATTTATCGGAGACTGGTTATTTAGTTTCGCTTGAATCCGAATTAAGTTATAGTAGGTGATGTAGTCTCGAACGGTCTGTTCAACGATGGCTGTCGTTGTGCACCTGAGATCTTCGAGGTAAAACGTTTCAGACTTTAGTGTGGAATGAAACGACTCAATGGGGGCATTATCAGCGGGCGTTCCTTTACGGGACATGCTCATGGTAATGCCTTTTCCCTTTATTACGGTTTGGTAAACTTGAGAAGTATACACGCTACCCTGGTCGCTGTGGAGCAGCATATTTGTCCGCTCTGGAAGTTGGTCTAGCGTATCCAAAACCAAGGATGTGTCCTGCTTGTCCGCTATACTGTAAGCGACAATCTCTCCGTTGTACAGATCCAAAATGCTTGAAAGGTATAACATTTTATTACCGAAAGGCAAATAAGTAATGTCGGTCACCAGTTTTTGAAAAGGAGCTTCTGCATAAAATTTGCGCTTGAGTAGATGTTCTGCAGGTTTTGCAGGTTGCCCCGTGTTCTTTCGTTTTTTCATTCTCACTCGGCATTGTAAATCCTCGCACTGCATAATACGCTGTACTCGTTTATGATTTATGGGACCTTCAATCCGAAGCAAGGCAGTAATTTTTCGATATCCATACCGGAACTTGTGCTGAGTACAAAGCTGAGCTACTTTCTCGACCATCGGATCTGGATGCTTGCTCTCACAGGTTGTCTTCCAGCGATAGTAGGTCGCTCGAGCAATTCCAAGCCATGCACAAGCTTCAGATATGGTCACTTCTTTACGAATGGACTCGACCCAAGCGATGACGACTTCTGCTTCCACCTCTTTTCCAGTTCCTTGTACTTTTTTAGTAGATCGAGTTGTTGCTTTAAGAATCGGTTTTCTGCCTTCACTTTTTCCAGTTCTGTCGTGTGTTCTGGACCTCTTCCATAGCTATATTGCTTACCAACCGGTTGCTCTAAGCGATTTAATTCTCCTTTTCGATACCATCTCATCCACGTTTCTATCTGTGTCTTATTTCGTATTCCAAGCTGATCCATAACTTCTTTCACGGGTATCTCTGCCAATCTCATTTCTATGGCTTTCATCTTTAATTCCACGGGATAACTCACTCTTGTTGCCATTACAAAAACACCTCCAAGATGGTCTCCTTATCTTACGACAAGGTTTCATTCTCTTGAAGGTGTTTTGATTTGTCTCACGTTATGGGGTCAGTCCAGACTGCACATTGGCAGGCTGCTCTTTTTTTTATAGCATTCTGGACAACTTCCGGTATTCCCGGGGTGAAATGCCCTCATATTTGCGGAACATACGGCTGAAATAATGAATGTCAGGGTAACCGCTTTGTACACCCACAGCCTCGATGGAATAATCCGTTTCCCGCAGCAGTTTGCGTGCCTCGCTCAGGCGGATGGATTGAATATATTCGTTGGGCGGCATGCCCGCCATCTGTTTGAACAATTTGGCCATGTGATCCACACTCAGGTTCATTTGTTTGGCAATGCTCGAATTGGTCCACGGGTCGGATGGGGCGACCTCTATACGTTTCATAAGTTCAAGCAGCTTCTCTCCGTGTACCGAATCATGACGCGTCGAACTTCGCCAGGATGAACGCAGCAGATGAGTTAATATTTGCAGCATCAAGGCTTTGCATACCAGTTCATATCCCGGTGGGCGCATCGTAAATTCATGAACTAGTTGCTCCATAAGCTGCACGGCAGCTGGAGAAGGGGTATATACCGGGTTGGAAGATAGCGGCGTCATGCCCTCTGCGCAAGCTTCCACACCGAATTTATGATGCTGAACTGTCTCCTCGTTCACAACCATGTCTGCCTCGGTCTGAATGGTCAATTCGTTGAAAAAATCAAAGTGAATGCCAATAAAACGTGCTTCCGGGCTGGAGACCACTTCATTCTGATGATAGACCCCGGCAGGTAGCATAATGAGCTGACCTGCCTTCAAAATATGGTGTTTATCGTTCATATAAGTGGCAGCTTCACCTTGAGAGACGTACAGAAGTTCAAAATCATATAGACGCCGCTTGGCCAGTTTGCCGGGAGGAAGGCTCTGAAACTGAGCGTAATGCACGTTGGGAGACCATTCCTTGTAATTGGCGGTTCGCTGCAGAGGATATACCGCTTGTTGGAGAGACATTCCAAATCATCTCCTTTTCTAAGAATATAGGTTGTAATTTATCAAAATAGATCAGCTGAAACTGAACGGAATTGTGCAAATAATCTCTTTATCTCCTAAATCAATGTTCACGTAAATTATTTATAATATATGTATTATCACATGTTCTTACGAGAGAGACAACATCACGGATTATGCTAAAAAGGAGAGGATTAGGATGCACTCTCTCCCTGTTGAACGGAGCACGAGTTATTGCTGCGAACCCCTCAGGTCAGTTGCACAGTGTGGATTCCCCTCGGCTGCGGATTGGGAACGATGTGTTCCAGTGGAACTGGTGGACACGGTAACAGGCAGAGCGCCCCATCAATCCACGGAAGTCCGTTTTGGCTGGAGTCCCGAGTACTTGCATATTCGCTTTGTATGCCAGGATGATTACGTCGTATCTGATTTCACGGAAAAGGATCAGCCATTGTATGAGCAGGATGTGGTTGAACTGTTCATTGATGAACAGGGTGATGGCAGGAGCTACATCGAGTTGGAGGTAAGCCCGCACAACGTGGTTTTTGATGCATTCATCCACAATAACGGCGACGGTTCGGAATTGAAAGCCGACGTAACCTGGGAGTTGGACGGTTTGCAAACGGCTGTAGAAGTGGATCGTCAGGGCCATCGGGTGTATGTGATCCATATTCCAGCGAGTAACTTCAAGTCGCCCCTGACTAAAGGCGTATGCTGGAGGGTCAACGTTTATCGTATTGATGAGAATGTGCAGGGAGATCGGGAGTATCAGGCATGGCAGCCTACGGGCGCTGTAAACTTTCATTTGCCTGCCCGGTTTGGTTATTTTCGATTGGGTTAGTCATGCACTGCTGAAGAACAGGCTTGTATATTTTGAAGGAGGGTATTGGCATGAAAAAAGGGATTAACATATGGTCGTTTCCAGGGGATGCCTCTATTGCGGATTGTATTCAGACAGCGAAGCAAGCAGGTTTTGAGGGGATTGAACTTTCCCTTAATGGAGAAGGCGAGCTGAGCCTGTCTGCCACGGATCAGGAGGTTCGTGATATTCAGGGACGCCTCGAAGAAGCTGGGCTTGAGATTGCGGGACTTGCAACCGGACTGTATTGGGACTACCCGATGACGAGTGCTCGTCCAGAGATCCGCACGAAAGCACTGGATGTGTGTAAAAAACAGTTGGAGCTTGCCGCGGCATTTGGTGTGGATACCATTCTGGTCATTCCTGGTGCTGTGGGTGTCGATTTTATTCCAGACAGCGAAGTTACGGATTATGAAGTTGCCTATGAACGGGCACAAGAAGCCATTGCACACCTGCTGCCGTATGCGGAAAGTGCCGGAGTATCCATTGGTATTGAGAACGTATGGAACAAATTTCTGGTGTCACCGCTAGAGCTGCGTACCTTTATTGATTCTTTTAATTCCAATTATATAGGTTCATATTTCGATGTAGGCAATGTGGTGCAGAACGGTTACCCGGAGCAGTGGGTTCGCATTCTAGGCCATCGGATCAAAAAGGTACACTTCAAGGATTACCGTCGTCAAGCGGGAGGCCTTCACGGATTTGTGGATCTGCTGGCTGGAGATGTGAATTATCCGGCGGTGATGGAGGCATTACAGGCCATTGGTTACGACAACTATGTGACTGCTGAGATGATTCCACCATACACTCATCATTCGAAGCAAATCATATTCAATACATCCAGAGCGATGGATGCCATTCTTGGACGTTCTCAGGACTAAATTCAGATAACAACGTTTATGGGGATATAAAATCTATTTTTTGTGGGAGGTAGAAGCATGTTGAAAGTGGGATTGATCGGTTTTGGGTTTATGGGACGTATGCATTTTGATAACTATGTACGCCTTGCCTCAGAAGGGGAACCCGTGGAATTGGTAGCCATCTGCGATCTGAGAATAGAGGAACTGAAGAACGGTAAAGCAGCTGGTAATATGGCGACAGAGCAAGAGGTATATGATCTCACACCTTATCATTTGTACGACAACATCGATGCGATGCTGGAGCAACAGAAACTGGATATCATTGATATTACGCTGCCTACGCCACTGCATGCTGAACTAACGTGTTCTTTGCTGGAGAAAGGCTATCATGTGCTGTGTGAGAAGCCGGTTGCGCGCCATTCGGCGGAAGGCTGGAAGATGGCAGAGGCCGCCAAAGCAACCGGAAAAACACTGATGATTGGTCAATGTTTGCGCTTCTGGCCGGCCTATACTTATCTGAAATCCGTTGTAGAAGACGGCCGCTATGGAGCGGTCAACGCAGGTTATTTCTTCCGGGGTTCAGGTCTGCCACAGGAGTGGTTCCTGGATGGCGAGAAAAGTGGTGGCTGCATATTAGATATGCACATTCATGATGCGGATATTATTCACTGGCTGTTTGGCAAACCGGATCACGTATCTACGCTGGCTCGCAACGTCATTCCGGGAAGCGGCTATGATACGGTCTCCACCAACTATGTATACCCTGATGGAAAAGTGCTGAATGCCCAAGCCGATTGGACGCTGGGGGGAGACTACGGTTTCTCGATGACGTATCGCGTAAATTTGGAGCAGGGCAATCTGGTCTTTGAGAATGGTGAGCTGAAAGTAAATCCGAATGATGCTCCCGGTTTCGTCGCTGAGCTGTCACCCGACTCGGGATATTATCACCAACTGAAATATTTCATTCAATCTGTTCAAGCAGGTACGCCTGTATCTGTATGTACACCGGAAAGTGCAACAGGCACGCTTGAAATCATCGAAGCGGAGATGCGTTCGGCGGATGAGCGTGGCGCATTAGTTACAGTAAAGTAGGAGCAGGTTCGACGGAATGTAACAACTTTACCGTACAGGGGAATATGGATTGAAAAATGAAAAGGGGCTGTCCCGTGGTCATGAAATATGACGGGACGTCCCTTTTGAGCATCAATGTAATGGCTCGTCCCACTCGCTTACGATTCCGGTTTGAGCAGAGGGTAGAGCGCTAACGAATCGGAGACACGTTATTCAGGAGTTTAAAGCAGCTACGGAAATCTAAGGAACCTGAGACACGCTACTTTAAGATTTTGGGCCGTTAATAGCGTTAATTGTCACATATTTAGGAAATAGCGTGTCTGGTGTTCCTTACAATTATGAAAGAGGGGCGGGGGGACATGTAAGACGTCCTAGGTTCCTTAGAAATAAGAAGCAAGCATACAACAAGCGCAGGCATACCTACATGATTGCGCTTGTTGTATGCTAACGCCTCCTAAACTCCTGCCGAGTCCACCGACATAAGCAGTAATTATTCAGCACGACCCAACAACCCGCCAGTTATTCGCCTGCTCCACTGTTAGTGGTTGATGTCTGCGAATATAATCCTCCACCAGTGCCGCCATATCCGTGGCGCCTTCGTGAAGTACCTTTTTGCCTGGATACATCGCATAATCACCGCCACCTGCTGCGCGATAACTGTTCATCACTACAGAGTACGTCGCATCCATTGCAACAGGTAAGCCCTCACGTTCCAGCTTCACCACACGACTGCCCACAGGTTTGGAGATATTCAGCTCATATTCAACGCCTGCCCACATGTCGTAATTATAATGCTGTGGTTTGGGCTGCATATATGCGGGATTAACGACAACTTCGCCTGAAGCATCCACTTCAAAGTAACGCGCCGTTTGCTCCAACGCATCCCGAATATCCTGACCACGAAGCTCCAGTACCGTTAGTGTATTGGGATAGATAAAGTTAGATAACACATCCCGGACGGTGATGAGGGAACCGAAACCACGGGCCTCTTCACTGAGTAATGCGGTATTGGAGATTTGCGCCCCCGTTGCTTCCATCTGCACCTGATGTACAAAAGCAATGAAGGGATGTGCCGCGAGCCGCAGTGCGGCAGGATCGGTGATGGACAAGTCTCCGGCCACCTCGCCAATCGGCTGGTCCAACCATGCCTGTGCTTTTGCTTCCAACTCGTCCGTCAGTTTCATAACAGCCGCATCGGGCTGTACATCACTATTTTCATCCAAGAGCAACAAGCGAGCCTGTTTGTCTGCAATCTGCCACTTTCCATTTGATAACCGGTCCAACTCAATGGATACATGACCCGCACCATTCCCACTAAATCCAGGTTGGATTACGGTCACTCCATGAATGTCAGCGGTAAGCTGACGATGTTGATGCCCGGTGAGCAGAACATCAATCCCATCAATGTCACGGCAGATGGCGTACGCCTGATTCTCCCCGGTTAACCGCTCGGCAGGTTCGCCCGTATCCAGATCGCTCTCAAAGCCACCATGATAACTGACCACGAGCACATCCGGCTGTTCATGTTCACGAATATAGCCAACCCACGCACGAATAGTCTCCATAGCATCAAGGAACTGTAAACCTTCTATATTTTTCGGATGCTCCCAATTCGGAATATAGTGCGTCGTTGCACCCAGCAAAGCAATTTTAACGCCTGAAGACAAGGTTTTAATCAGATAGGGAGGACCGAAGGCGGGTATGCCTGCTCCAATAGGTGCAATGACCAATGTTTCTTTTTCAGGATTCCCTTCATATGAATGGATCACGACCGTGTCGTCCTGATAAGTTCTATACGATGGATGATCGTCGACGCTGTGTTGTTCAATTAAACTTTCGTAGTCTTCTTTGTGACGATTCGTAACAATATTGGCGGATAGCCAAGGGAAATGGGAATCTTCAACGGCTTTACGCAGCAGATCCTGGCCGTAGTTGAATTCATGATTGCCCATTACGGCAGCATCATAGCCCAATTCATTCAGAACATGAATGAAGGGATGCACTTCGTGATCTGAAACAAAGGAAGCAGCATACGAGGCCAAAGGAGAGCCCTGCAACAGATCACCGTTATCCACGAGCAGCAGTTCGGGTGAACGCTCCCGTTCACGCCGGATCAGCGAAGCCAGCAAAGCAAGTCCGGCTGGGCGATAAGCATTGGTGTTGTAATGTATGGGGCGAATGGCTCCATGAAGGTCACTGGTTACCATGATGTCGAAGTTTGCCGTTGTTGTTATGGATGTCATTTTACAATCTCCTCTAAATATATAAGTTTAAACATATCAAATCACAGGTCATTCTAGCGGCATAGTACAAGGGAATCACCATTTCTACTTGGATTATCAACCGTAATGAGGCTATTCTAACAGATCAAAGCCGCTCTGACAGCCTGACAGGAAACTTTACAAAACTCCAAATTTCGTTTCACATCGCGCAAATAATTGACGACTATAGTAGACAAGTAATGAAAAATAGAAACTCTTTGGAGGGTGTTCGCTTGAAGAAGTCTGCTTTATTTTTACCATTGTTGATTTTGGTTCTGTTTCTAAGTGCTTGTGGGTCTAACGCTAGTACAACTGGTTCGGCTAACGGGGCTGATACGAGCTCGAATGCATCCAGTACTGACACGGCAGAGACAGACAAAGCCGCTGAAGGTTATGTGCCGACTGAGTTGACTGTACAATTCGTTCCATCCCAAAATGCAGATACACTCGAAGCCAAAGCAAAACCGCTCGAGAAGCTGCTGGGTGACAAATTGGGTATCCCGGTGAAGGTCAGCGTATCCACAGACTACAACACAATTATTGAAGCAATGGCTTCCAACAAAGTGGACGTAGGTTTCCTGCCTCCGACGGCTTATGTACTTGCCAAAGAAAAAGGCGCAGCTGAAGTTATTCTTCAGGCACAACGTTTTGGTGTAAATGATGAAACTGGCGCTCCAACTGAGGAACTGGCAGATTCATATAAATCCATGATTATTGTGAAGAAAGATTCACCGATCCAATCCGTTGAAGACCTGAAAGGCAAAAAAATCGCTTACCAGAACGTAACATCTTCCGCTGGTTATGTATGGCCGGCTGCATTGTTGCTCGACAGAGGTCTTGATCCTTTGAAAGATGTACAGCCAATCACGGTTAAAGGCCATGACCAAGGCGTACTGGCAGTACTGAACGGTGATGTTGATGCCGCAGCGATTTTCCAGGATGCTCGTAACACTGTAGCGAAAGACTATCCAACTGTATTTGAAGATACTCGTGTACTGGCATTCACTGAGCCAATTCCTAACGATACGATCGCAGTACGTACAGACATGAATGCAGATTGGACAGCAAAAATCAAACAAGCGTTCATCGACATCGGTAAAGATCCACAAGGTCACGAAATCATCAAAGAAATCTACACTCACGAAGGTTATGTAGAGTCTGATGACAGCAAGTTTGATATCGTTCGTCAATACAACGAAAAAGTAAAAACCGAGTAGTTTTCTGTCAAAAGAAAGATCGTTAATGATCGCATTGCATTGATTATCTTTTCATTGGATAACTTCATTGGTTCAGCGGGCAGGCCAGTTCAGCGTGACATACGCTGCGCTGGCTTGTCCCATTACAGCGTGACCCTGCGAAATACCATATTAATGAAAGAAGGATTACTGCCATGATTGAGCTTCATAATGTAACGAAAACATACGCTAACGGCACCAAGGGCCTGAATAATATTAATCTGAAATTTAAACAAGGGGAATTCATTGCCGTCGTTGGTTTGTCAGGTGCGGGAAAATCAACGCTTCTGCGTTCCATTAACCGACTTCATGATATCAGTGACGGTGAGATTTTGATTAATGGCAAGTCAATTACAAAAGCCCATGGTAAGTCACTTCGCATGATTCGCCGGGATATCGGCATGATCTTCCAGAGCTTCAACCTCGTGAAACGTTCCAGTGTGCTTCGTAACGTGCTTGCTGGACGGGTGGGATACCATTCCACACTTCGTACCATTTTGGGCCGTTTTCCAAAAGAGGACACGGAACTTGCATTTGACGCATTGGAGCGGGTGAATATTGCCGAGAAAGCCTATTCTCGCGCGGATCAATTGTCCGGTGGTCAACAACAACGGGTAGCCATAGCTCGCGTACTTGCACAGGAAGCCAAAATCATTCTGGCAGACGAGCCTGTCGCTTCACTCGATCCACTAACAACGAAACAGGTCATGGATGATCTGAAACGCATCAACCAGGATCTCGGGATTACAACGATCGTTAACCTTCACTTTATCGACCTTGCCAGAGAATATGCGACCCGTATTGTGGGATTGCGTGCCGGCGAAGTGGTGTTTGATGGTCCGGTATCCGAAGCAACGGATGAGCGTTTTGCAGAAATTTATGGCAGACCTATTCTGGCAGACGAGCTGCTGGATAAACAGGCTGTACAGGAACAGCGGGGAGAAGTTCTGGTATGAAGCAACCCGTAAACGTATCGATAGATGGATCATTACAGAACGAGTCAGGGAAGGGGCAGGGACCAGGCACAGGTTCGACTGTCCGCCGTCCCAAACCACCAGGGCGCACCAAACATCTGCTCACCTTGGTCATTATTCTGCTGCTTTTGTGGGCAAGTGCCAAACAGACGGATGCCAGCTTCAGCGAACTGATCGAAGGTTTCCCCAACATGCTGGATTTGCTGCGTGAGATGTTCCCGCCGCGCTGGAGCTACTTTGACAACATCGTTCAGGGCATGCTGGAGACGATCCGTATGGCTCTGATCGGTACAACGATCGGTGCGATCATCGCAATTCCGGTCTCCATTATCTGTGCAGGCAACCTAATGCCTAGCCGCTGGATTTACTATCCGGCCCGTTTTGTACTGAACCTGATTCGTACCGTGCCTGACCTGCTGCTGGCGGCGCTGTTCGTAGCTGTGTTTGGACTGGGACCGATTCCTGGTATATTGGCACTCGCCGTCTTCTCGGTGGGACTGATTGCCAAGCTGACCTACGAAACGCTGGAAACGATTGATCAGGGACCGCTTGAGGCGATGACGGCTGTCGGCATGAACCGGATTCAACTCATTGTTTATGGCGTGGTGCCACAACTGGCCGCCCAGTTTACATCCTATGTACTGTATGCCTTTGAGATTAATGTACGTGCCGCTGCGATTCTCGGATTGGTTGGAGCTGGGGGTATCGGACTGTATTATGAAGCAACACTTGGATTCCTGGAATATGACAAAACAAGTGTAATCATTCTGTTTACCCTTGTCATTGTTCTAATCATTGATTATGTAAGTACTAAGCTGCGGGAGAAATTGTTATGATGAAAAATGAAACAAGCGTCATCCGGCGCAAACCACGGAAGAACCCGCTTCGCTGGGTCATTGTAATCATGCTTATCCTAGTGTACGCTTGGGCACTTGCCGGCGTACCGTTTACCGGTTTGAAGGAAACCGCTGGTCAGATCATGAAGGCCATTATCGCCGGGATTTTCTCCCCGGATTGGGATTTTGTTTATCTGCCTGAGGGTGAAGATTTGCTGCGGGGATTGCTGGATACGCTGGCGATCTCCGTGCTGGGTACCGTCATCTCTGCTGTACTGTGTATTCCGTTTGCGTTCTGGTCTGCCCGAAATATGAGCAGCTTCCGTCCTGTATCGGGTACGGGCAAAATGGTGCTCAGCTTTATCCGTACGTTCCCGGAGATCATCATGGCTTTGCTGTTCATCAAGGCGGTAGGACCGGGTTCTTTTGCGGGTGTACTCGCCCTTGGCCTGCATTCCATCGGGATGTTAGGTAAACTGTTCGCTGATGAAGTGGAAAATATTGATTATGGTCCTTCTGAAGCTTTGCTCGCTTCCGGAGCGACTCGCATGCAGCAGCTATGGTTTGCTGTACTGCCACAGGTTCTGCCTGGATTTCTTAACTACACGTTGTATCGGTTCGAGATTAATGTGCGTTCCGCAACCATTCTGGGGGTAATCGGGGCAGGAGGGATCGGTACACCGCTGATCTTCGCACTCAGCACACGGAACTGGCCGCGAGTAGGGATCATCTTGCTGGGTATTATCGTGATGATTACGATCATTGATCTGATCTCGGGATACATCCGCAAGAAGCTGGTGTAGAGAAGAAAAGATTAAAGTTTGTTTGCTAATCAAGATGAATAAAATAAAAAAATATGATAGATATGACTTAATCCATTGTTGATCTATCGGAAGAGCAGCCCATGCATTAGCAGGTGCTGCTTTTTGTATTTTATAGGAAGTTAATATTAGGAAAATGTTGAGTTTATATGAAATTACTGTTTTAGAAGTAGACGTAAAATATGAGAAAAACAATAACGTATTATTGCTGTCTATATCTATACTTCATCTAATAGTCGCCGTGTCTCTTACGGGGTGTTCGAAATTGCAAACAAAAATTAATCTCATGGGACCTATAATGCGAACTCATGGTTCAAGTGTAATCCTAAGAGAAAAATAACAGAAAAAACCGAAGCAAGGTGCCTGGAATTCCGGCGATCTTACTTCGGTTTTTCTATGCCTGGTTAAACGTTATGCATTCCTTAGTGAGACTTAGCTTGCTGCTGGCAGAGATACAGCAGATTTCGTTACTTGTACCGTAATCGTTTCCGTGCTTGTCACACCCGCTGCATTGATCAGCTCGGCGCGATACGTGTACGTTCCATTCGCGTGACCGGATACATCTGTCACAGCGCTTTGTGCATTAGGAGTTACTGCGTTCAGTGTTTTGGTATCGATCAGTTGACCATTCTCATAGAGACGGTATTCTGTTGCATTTGTTCCCCACCACAGATTCATCGTCACTTTGTAGTTGCCGTCCCCATCCCAATTGTCTTGGGAGAGAACGGCTTTGCCAGGTGCAGCATTCGCAACTTGTACTGTGAGTACTTCACTGCGAGTTGTACCCTTGGAGTTCGTCAGTTCAGCTACATAGGTATAAGTACCGTTAGCTTTGCCATTGATCGTTGTTTGGGCCGATTGCGCCGCTGGTGTAGCGTCTGTCAGCTTTTGTGTGTCAATCAGCACGCCATCTTCATACAGCTTATAACTTGTGCCATTGTCACCCCACCAGAGGTTCATCGTAACCGTATAAGATCCTTCAGACAGACCGTTGCTGTAACCATTGTTGGATGTCAGCGCCGGTTTACCTGGTGCGCCAACAGCTGGCGTCGAAGGCCCTTCTTCGCCGCCTTCTTCAACTTTTACGAAATCGTTCAGGCTTCTAGGCTTCAGTTGAAATACATCTTTGAAAATAGCGGCAACACCAGTCACGCTGATTTTATCGCCTGCTGCATAAGGGAAGGTCGTTTGGGTTACACCTGTGCGTGTATCCACTCGTACATGCGTGCTTGTTCCATCCGCTGCAACTGCATCGAATTCAAATGAACCTACTGGTGTTGCACTAATGATGTTCTCAACAGTTACTTCTTTCAATTGAACGAGTTGACCCTGGTTTGCAGCCGTTACCGCTGGAACCTCAATGGCAGCAGGGAGGGAGGCTGTACCCGTTTTCTCGATCGCTACGATATCTGTAAGCTCAAATTCACTGTTGTACAGCGCTGTTGCTGCGGTTACTTTAACCACATCTCCAGCGTGGAAGCCGCCAGTACTTTGGAAAACATAAAGGCCGCCAGTTGTGTCTTGAAGATAGAAGGATTGTCCACCAAAAGCACCTGGCTCTGTAGTAACTACGCCTTCAACCGTAACCGTTGAACCAGCTGCTTTGGTGCGAGCATCAGCAATGCTGATTGTTGCCGGGATTGGTCCTTCTTCTTCCGGAAGCTGTTCAGCCGGAACATTGCCGATTGTAACTGCATTGGTAATCAGGTTGCTGCCGTTCAGACGCAGACGCAGGCTGGCAGCGCCCGTAGTACCTGGTTTGATACGAACATTCAGGTCCTTAATTGCGCGACCCTTACTGTCGGAAGTAACGCTAAAGTTGGAGCTGTAGCCGTACGAAGTCGGCCATGTGCCACTTTCATTTTGAATCATGGCCACTTGCGTTCCGCCAGTCAGGTAAATTCCTGCACTGTAACCGGAAACGGTTGTGTTAGCAGGCATGTTCTCTACAACTACGCGGATTTGGAAATCCTCCGCATTAGGCAGGGTGTCCTGCTTCACGAAGCTGTAGGAAGCGTTCGCGCTTGAAGCTGGTCCACCATAAGAACCCGCTTTGAACGTGGAACGATCATACCATTTGTATCCGGCAGCAGGTGCGGCCCAAGGTTCAGCCTGTGGTTCTGTGGAAGCCGCAGGTTGTTCGAACGGAAGCAATGCAGTTACATTGTCCAGTTGAAGTCCGTTTACTTGAGTCAAGCTAGTGTAATTTTCTTGATTAGCAAGCCAGTTAACGGTATTGACCAGCAATTTGCCGTCATCCACTTCTTTGAAGCCGTCATAGGTTGTTTTGCGAGCGCCAGTCTCTTCGCGCAGGTACTTCGGTGAAGCATCCTCAACTGGAGAAGAGTCCCCGATAAACGCTGCTTTACCTGCACCCAGCTTGGAAACGGCTACGTAAGGACCTTCCTCAACGCCACCGCCGTTGTATACGCCCTGGTCAACGGCGTTCGGCCAAGCCGCATTCGTTTTCGGCAGGTATACAATACCTTTCGCTTTGGTAGGATCAGTGATCGCAAGTGTAGATCCTGCGTGCATCGCTACAGCAGATACACCTTCTGTAATGCCAAATGCCTGTCCAGCAGGCACAATGTTAGTTGCGTTGATATCGCCTAATGCATTGTAACGGAAGCGTACTCCGAAATTATCGGACAGCCAGTCGCTGCTAGTTACGTTTTGCATAGCCTCAGAGTTACGCTCCTCTGTGCTCATGCCTTTGGCTGGATCTTCGAATGCGCCACGACGATAGCCGTTAATCGCTTCGGAACCGTCCCAGCGGTTTTTGTTACGGTCAGCATTGTAGTGATCTCCAATGAAGAAGATGCTGCCGCCTTTTTCCACATACTCTTTCATGGCTGCCTGTTCTGTCGTTTTGAAGGGAACATTGGGTTCAGCGATGACAAACACGTTATATTCTTTCAGATCGTCATAGGTAAAAGGAGTCGTCTTGCGCAGTTCCTTTACATAATATCCATCGTTCGCAAGTGCATTGCCGAAGTCAGAGAAACCTCCGTCAATGACCCAGTCAGCCGCTCCGGCTGTCTGTGCATGAGTATTGTCGAACAATACTTTCTTGCCTGCATTTCCATTAACAACCTTTGCCTGAATGAACGGTGCAGGGTCTGTTGCCCATTCGGCTTGAACCGCTGCATCTCCGTTCCACAATCCGATCTGAAGCGGCAATGCCATGGACAATGCCAGGAGTGATTTTACCCATACTCCTCGCATACGTGTCAATTTACCCAACCAAATCCCTCCCAAATATTAGTTGAAACATGAGTTCGTCCATATTCTAACACACCAAAATCTCACATAGTCATAACAATTTGTAAAAACGAACTCGACTTTTGTAAAAATGAGTCCATTGTCATGGCCCATAGAGCAAATTTTGATACTTTCTAACATTAGATGTTGATTTCACGTCATTTCTGCTCATGAAAAAAGCCATCTCTTATGAGATGACTTTGGCTCGAATGCGATTGACGGCATGGAATACCGAGGATTTGATCATGCCTTCACTCCGGCTGACGATCTGGGCGGTTTCCTTGATGCTGTACCCATGAATCACCCGTAATTCAAGAATTTTGCGATGCTCCGTATTGTTAATAATCGATACCAGATCGTTAACACCTTCGGAGATCTCCAACTCGGATGTATCACAATGATACGTCTGCATCTCCAACCTGCTGTCCCGCTTCAGTGTACGGGTTCGCTTGCGGAACGTATCCATGGCGAGGTTACTTGCAATTCTTTTGAGGTAGTAGAGCAGCCGTTCTTCCGGAATGTCTGCCGTTACATTCATCATTCGTATGAAGCACTCCTGCGTCAGATCTTCCGCATCCTGTGGATTTTTGACAATCTGAGATAGATACCGTGTCACTTCTGATTTATAGTTTACATAAGCATCATGAATGGCTGTTTTGTTCACGTGATGTTTTCCCCTTTGGATACCAATCTAACCTGTTCCGGTCTGGTTTGTTCTCTATGTTCCATAGTATATCGGGATGATGTTTCCAAAGACGCCAGACTTGTATCCGAGTTGTAACATTTCCCGTGAATATCTGTTCAATCCTGGAGCATAAATGCTGAAGTATTGAACGGTTTGAAACCGGGAGATATTGTAGTGCTCCCATAAAAAAAGCATGAGAATATGCCTAGTGTTGAAATAGCTCATTAAGGGGGATAAGCCCTTGATGAGCCTTTCTTATGGCTTGGGCAGGCACATCTCAGAATTCCTGCCTGTTATATGGAATTAAATATAATAATATTTAATAAATTCAATTTACAGTAATATTTACATGGAGTATAATCAGATTCATAAGGAGGTGGACACGCGATGTGAGATTTGTATCGAGGGTAAGCCTTTTTTTAAAACCTTTAAAAGTAAGCGCTTACTTAATTGAAGTCGGAGCAAAGTCTTGAAAGCCGTTCACCAAAGATCACCCGCACACACCTACAGATGTTATCCCCCTTGCTTTGTCACTTAACCCCAGTGTAAGACACCATTCCTGTTTCTTGTTTCTCACCTTATTGTTGTCGACCTGCGTTTGTCCCAATTGAATTACATTATGGAGGTGAAGTTCCTACAGCTCATCATTACATTCTCTACCGTGCATAACATCTTGCCGACACAGAGGATCAGACATGAGTATATGCCCAATCCAATTACAGGAAAGGTGGAACCCTAATGACTAAATCGAAAACCTTATCGAGAGGCGGAAAGGTTCTTCGCAGAAGTGTAAAACAAATGCTGGCAGCAGCGCTGCTCGCGGCGGGAATCTTCCCGGGTATGGCCCCAGGAGTAACTCAGGCGGCTGAAGCGCATGTGGATAATCCGTTTGTCGGAGCTACGTCGTATTTAAACCAGGATTATTCTGCTCTCGTGGATACGTCCATCGCTCTCACCAGTGATGCATCGTTAAAAGCCAAGATGGAAACGGTCAAATCCTATCCAACGGCAGTCTGGATCGACCGAATTGCCGCCATTAATGGTGGAACAGACAATGCCGGACGCAAAAGTGTGGAGCAGCATCTGGATGCCGCCTTGGCACAAAAGAAAGCAGGTACGCCAATTACCGCTTCATTCGTTATCTACAACTTGCCTGGGCGGGATTGTCATGCGCTTGCGTCCAATGGTGAACTTCCACTAACACAGGCAGCACTGCAGACGTATAAAACGGATTATATTGATGTGATCGCAGATATCTTCGCAGATCCGAAGTATCAAGATATTCGCATTATTGCAGTCATTGAGCCGGACAGTCTGCCTAACCTTGTGACCAACCTGAGTACACCAGCTTGTGGTCAAGCCAGTTCAACAGGTATCTATGAGGCGGGTGTGAAGTATGCACTGGACAAGCTGCACGCCATTCCGAATGTGTACAACTATCTGGATATCGGCCACTCCGGTTGGCTTGGATGGGATAACAACCGTTCTGGAGCAGTCGCGCTGTATACCAGTGTTGTGCAAGGGACAGCCGCGGGTCTGAACAGTGCGGATGGTTTCATTACGAATACAGCGAACACGACACCGCTGGGAGAGCCGAACCTGTCCAACCCGGATCTCAATATTGGTGGACAACCGATTAAATCCGCCAAGTTTTATGAGTGGAATCCTTATTTTGACGAAACCGATTTCACCGCTGCGTTGTATGCCGATTTCGTACAAGCCGGCTGGCCAAGCAGCACAGGTTTCCTGATTGATACCAGCCGGAATGGTTGGGGCGGGGTAGACCGTCCAGCATCGGCTACGGGCAGCAACATCAACGATTATGTGAATTCCGGACGTGTAGATCGCCGGGAGCATCGGGGGAACTGGTGTAATGCCAGTGGGGCTGGCATAGGAGAAGCACCTAAAGCAGCACCAGGACCAGCCCATCTGGATGCATATGTATGGGTCAAACCTCCAGGGGAGTCTGATGGCTCCAGCTCGGAGATTCCGAACAACGAAGGAAAAGGCTTCGACCGGATGTGTGATCCAACGTTTACAACTCGTGATGGTGTATTGACGGGTGCACTGCCTAACGCACCAGTGTCAGGTCACTGGTTCCATGACCAATTCGTCATGCTGGTACAAAATGCATTCCCTGTTCTTCCTGCCAGCAATGGTGAAGGGGGTGGAACGACAGCTCCAGCAGCTCCGGCGACACTGTCTGCGACAGCAGGTAACGCACAGGTTTCCCTGAGCTGGACAGCCTCTACAGGAGCGACCAGTTATAACGTGAAACGGGCGTTGAGTGCATCAGGTCCATTCACGACGGTTGCTGCGGGCGTGACCGGCACATCGTATGCCAATACAGGTCTGATCAATGGAACAACCTACTATTATGTGGTTAGTGCCGTAAATGCCGCAGGTGAAAGTGCAAATTCGGCTGTAAAAAGTGCTGTGCCGGTAGCAGGTGTGACAGCTCCTGCCGCACCAACAGCGCTGACAGCTACGGCAGGCAATGCTCAAATCAGTTTGTCCTGGGCGGATTCAGCAGGAGCGACAGGTTATAACGTGAAACGGGCGTTGAGTGCATCGGGTCCATTCACGACGGTTGCTGCGGGTGTGAATGGCACATCCTACACCAATACAGGTCTGACCAATGGAACGACCTATCATTATGTGGTTAGTGCCGTGAACGCTGCTGGGGAAAGTGCCCATTCTGCCGCAGCTTTCGCAACGCCGCAAAGTGTAGTTGTTCCGACCAGTGATCTGGTTCTGCAATATCGTGCGGGAGATACGAACGCGGCAGATAACCAAATCAAACCGTATTTCAATATCAAAAACGTAGGTAACACGGCTGTAAACCTGAGTGATCTGAAAATCCGGTATTACTTTTCCAAAGAAGGTACCGCAGCGATGGACTCCGCCATTGACTGGGCTCAGGTTGGTGGTGATAACATCCAGCGCACGTTCACCGATTCCTATGTAGAGCTGAGCTTCACTGCTGGAGCAGGCGCGATCCAGGCAGGTGGACAATCCGGGGATATCCAGCTCCGCATGTACAAAACGGACTGGAGCAACTTTGATGAAACCAATGATTATTCCTACGATCCAACCAAAACATCCTATCAGGACTGGAACAAGGTGACCCTTTACAAAGGCGATACCCTGGTCTGGGGCATTGAGCCTTAAAATGGGTCGTAAGTAGATGGTGATCAAGACAAGTAGGATCATTTGATGGATTGCAGGCCATTAACATAAAGTATCCGCCATTCTCCGAGGAGAGAATGGCGGTTTTTTTATCCATAATAAAGGCTCAATCTTAAAATCAGGTCTTGATCAAATGCGGAAAGTAGTGAAGGGAACGAAATCGATTCTGAAGAAGCGCAGCGTTCACCTTTATCACCGGATTTTTCCCTTGGAAAAGGTGAATGGAAGGAAATCCGGGGATAACAACGATCGGAAGAACGATTCGTAATCGGAACGGTTACTTCGCAAAACCGCAAGCACTTATTTCGGAATGAGCCTTTATAAACACTGAATATTGATCGTTTTGGACGGATATTTGCCTATGTCGCAGCAGGCAGGATGTCTATAATAATACCCGATGGGCAGGTTGAAGCTGCTCTCACGGAGAGAGGATGGAAGGGGGACGGAGTCAGGGGAACTCAGTTGTGGCGGTAGAATTTTCTTTTATATTTTTGTAAGCGCATTCAGTTTGATTCGAAGGATATGCTCTGTACATTGATGGACGAACGTTGTAACGATCAAACGTAGCAATAAGCATCACCCATTCTGTCTCAAGGAGAGTGAAGGTCGATGAAATCCAAAACAACAACGCCGATACATAAAGGATCGGTTTCAGGTATGCAATCCAATCGCGGGAAGGTACGTTTGCCACTTGCAGCCAAAATGCTGTCTTCGGCACTTAGCGTTGCTTTGCTCGTTGCAGGAACAGCGGGTGCGAGCGGGGCAGCAGCTTCCAATGGGAACAGTGCGGCTGAGGCCAGCTTGCAGTCACATAAGGGAGGCGGTCCTTTGAAAGACATTCAGCTGGAGTATCTGGATCGTGGTCTGGTCGCGGCGTCTACTTCCGAGGGGGTTTTTCTCAGTTGGAGATTGCTTGGTGACGAGGCCACAGGGTATAGCGATAAAGGTCTGACAGGTACGGACTTCAATGTATATCGAGATGGCAAGAAGATTGCTACGGTCACGGACAGCACCAACTATGTGGATACCGCAGGCAAATCGTCCTCCCGTTATGAAGTGGCAGCGGTAAGCAAGAAGGGCAAGGAGAGTAAACGCAGTGCGTCTGTTAAACCTTGGGCGAACGGCTATGTTGATATTCCTTTGCAAAAACCTGCCGATGGTGTGACGCCAGTGGGAGAAGCGTACACATATTCTGCGAATGACATGAGTGTTGGGGATGTAGATGGGGACGGTCAGTATGAGTTTTTTGTAAAATGGGACCCTTCGAACTCCAAAGATGTCTCGCAAAAAGGCTACACCGGTAAAACGTACGTGGACTGTTACACACTGGACGGACAATTGTTGTACCGGATCGATCTCGGGGTCAACATCCGTTCGGGTGCTCATTATACACAGATGCTCGTTTATGATTTTGACGGGGATGGCAAGGCCGAGATGATGTTCAAGACCGCTCCAGGCACCAAGATTATCAAATATAACAAAAAAGGAAAGATCACTTCCGAGAAGTACATCACCCTTCCGAAGCAGGATCGCAAGGCAGGTTACTCTAATGAAGATGATTACCGTTTGAGTGCAGATGGCTACTATGATCATGTCGTGGATATGTTCAAGAATTGGCATAAACATGAAGAGGTCGTGAAGGGCAACTGGCCTGCTACGTTGGAGGAAGCTTTTGGAATCGAGAAAAAGTATAGTTATCCATTGTCTCAGCAGGATGCTGAGAGCTTGGCCGATTACTTTATCGATGTGTATGCACCGAGCCGGAGTGACAAGAATGAGCTGCGGAAGTTCGAAGGTTTTATCGTGGATGGGCCTGAGTATGTAACGGTGTTCGAAGGAGAGTCAGGCAAAGAGCTGGAGACCATTCCGTATGAGCCGGAACGGCAGGATGACGGTCTGATGTGGGGCGATTACGCAATGGCTCGTATTGAACCGGCGAACCGGGTAGATCGTTTCCTGGCAGGCGTGGCATATCTGGACGGGAAGCAACCATCAGCAATCTTTGCTCGTGGGTACTATACACGTTCCACCATGGTCGCCTACAACTGGGATGGCAAAAAGCTTAAGCGTGAATGGAAAGTGGACAGTGGCTGGACACCGATGAAGAACCCATTCAATGACGGTCCGCATGGGGTGGATGGTACTGACCCGGTGTATGGTTCCATCACAACGCAAGGCGCGCACTATTTCAGTGTCGCTGATGTGGATGGAGACGGTAAACAGGAGATTGTGTACGGCTCTGCCACCATTGATCATGATGGCAGTGTGCTGTACAGCTCCAAGGACCTGATGCCTGCGGAGAGTGCTGCACCGGGAACGATTGCGCGTCTGGGTCATGGGGATGCGCTTCATGTAGCGGATATTGATCCGGATCGTCCGGGACTGGAGATCTTTATGGTGCATGAGGGTGGTCCTTGGGCGCCATACGGATATTCCCTGCGGGATGCGAAGACCGGGGAAGTGATCTATGGCGGATACACGGGCAAAGATACCGGACGCGGCATGGTTGGTGATGTGGACCCGGCCCGCCGTGGGTTGGAGACATGGGCCGTGGGATTGTGGACAGCCAGCGGTGAGAAAATAAGCGATAAAGCCCCTGGCACCAATATGAACATTCGCTGGGCCGCCGATATGACAACTCAAATTGTGGACGGGGCCATCAATGTCACGCCTACGATCAAGGATTGGAATCGGGGCACGCTGCTGACCGCCACCGGAACATTGACCAACAATTATACCAAGGGTACGCCATCTCTCGTAGCGGATATCTTCGGGGACTGGCGGGAAGAAATGCTGGTGAGAACCGAGGACAGCTCGGCAATTCGCATCTACCTGAGCACCGAGAAGACGGATCGCAAACTGTACACGCTGATGCATGACGCGATGTATCGTGTCGGCATTGCCGGACAGAACAGTGGATACAATCAACCGTCCTACCCATCCTTCTACATGGCATCGGATATCGACTGGTCGAAGGTTACACTGCCCAAGTTCCATACGCCCAAGTCGGGCAAAGGTGGAAATTGAGAAGTAATAGGCGATAAGTAGAAGTAAGAAGTTTGCCCTAAATGCAGCGCTTCTTAGATTGGTTGAAACCGCACTACCAGCATGGTGATATCGGTGAATGCCTGGTGGAAGACTTCGTTCCAAAGGGTGATTAACCGAAATCATACCTATTTCAACAGTATTCATTTGTTCTCGATCATGTTAGCAAGGGTGTTACAGCGGAACTCTGGAGTAACCTCAGTACGTTTAGACGTACGGGAGAGGAGGTTACCCGGAGTTTTTTTGATATGGCTAACTGAAAAAAAGACGACATCATTATTTCAAATGTGCTACGGACGCAAAATCTTGAATGGTGTATTTGCCGTTTTCATGAATCAATGTGGTGATGGAGCATTCGGGAATCAGCTGACTTTGCATGGCTATAAAATCAGGATGCCAGACGTTAAGTTCATTCGCTGGGAATGTGTTTACCAGAAAATCCGTAATTAACCCGCCATGAGTAACGATAACAATATGGCTATCTGGTGGCTCTACATTCGTCAATTCCGTTAGGGAAGAGGCCAAACGTTCGCCTGCCTGCTTAGAGGAGTCGCCTACAGGTGGGAGGTAGTCTGGATCATTTGTGCATCGGTCCCACATCTCGATGAATTCTTCAAAGGTTTGTTCAGGCAAGTCCCCCCAGTTGGCGCGTTCTCGCAGACGCAGGTCTTCCATCACTGTAACGTTTGTTTGGAGAGAAATATGCGCCGCAGTGTCGATCGCTCTTCGAAGTGGGCTTGCAATGATTTTGGTGACAGGTACGTTGGCCAAATGAAGTGCTGTTGACTTAGCTTGTGCTGCTCCTTCGGATGTGATGGAAACATCCCCGATACGTTTTTCTTTCACCCCATGCCTCACCAGGAAAAATGTTGTCCTCATGCCTCAATACCTCCTGCTTATAAATTGAATATAAATTGAAATATAGAGTAGATAAAAAATAAAGAAATTAGATTTATAACTAATTATATAATTATCTAATTTATAATCGCAATGGTTTTTCATTTTCATAATGAAATATTCTGCCGAGAGTTGTTACAATGGAGAAAAGTGAGGATCGTTGCAGTATAGGAGGTGCAGGCATTGGAAGCAAAACATGGGACAGGCAGTCTGTTTCAAGAGAAGCTGCGTATGGAGGACTATGGACCGCGTTTCTACGCGTACTACTACAAGCAATGGGACAACTACCAGATGTCTTATCACGATCATGATTCCACGGAGATCATGTACATTATTTCGGGAATGTGCAGGGTCGATGTACAGATGCCGGATGGCAGCTCAGAACAGGCAGTATTGAAAAAGGGGCAGTTCATTCTGCTGGACGCGGGGGTTCCGCACCGCCTGCTGGTAGAGGATGGGGTCCCGTGCCGCATGTTGAATGTTGAATTTGGAGTTGCCAGATCAGAGCCAGGCCAGCCTTCCATTCGCCAGCTCGCGCTGGAAGAGGATGAAGTCCATGCTTTTCTAACACAAGACACGCCTTATCTGGTTTTGCCTGATCCGGAAGAAGTGTACCACATTATGAAAAGCCTGGTGCTGGAGCTGGATCAGCGTGGACTAATGGAGCAGGGACGATCTTCTGCACCCATGCGGATTATTCCACCAGAGGAACGCTCGCATCATCGTGAAGCCCGTGATTTGAAGTCGCCTGAACAAGGGACGCTGGTACGCACGTTATTTATCCAACTGCTGGTTCGGGTCGCACGACTTCGCGGGGAAATCAACCGAAGTGCGCTGGATCAGACGGAGCTCTACGTGAAACGGACGATTGAATTCATGCATCACAATATGGATCGCAATATTCAGATGAAGGATATCGCGGCAGCGGTGAATCTGCATCCGGGCTATTTGCACCGTATTTTTCGCCAGAACACGGAGCGCACACCTACCGATTATCTCACGATGCTGCGAATGGAAAAGGCCAAGATGCTGCTGCAGCAGACCAATATTCCAATCTCCGAAATTTCCGATTACGTAGGCGTGGGCAGCAGGCAATATTTTCATATGTTATTCAAGAAATATACAGGCCGAACTCCGGTTGAATTCCGTTCCTTGATGGAACGACATGTCAGTCATTATCCCGCTGAAGAATAAATCGTGGAGTTTATCTGGAAAGTACGGCGCGATGGAACCAAAAGGTGAAATAGATTTAAAAGTGAGGATTTTTGACAACCTTGTTGTGAAGAGGTCATGATTTTGATAACGCTTCCTTACAACCCGTTGCTACAATGATTTCATGAAGTGAGATCATTAACCGGGGCGAATAAACTCGGACTACGGGAGGAACTATGCATGTCGTTTAAAGTGGCATTTATCGGGGCAGGCAGTATCGGATTTACACGGGGATTGCTGCGGGATTTGCTCGCGGTACCGGAGTTTAACAATATTGAAATTGCGTTCTGCGATATTAATCAGCACAATCTGGACATGGTTACCGAGCTGTGTCAGCGGGATATCCGCGAGAATGGACTGAATATTCAGATTCAGCCGACAACGGATCGCAGAGAAGCGCTCAAGGACGCGAAGTATGTACTGTGTACAATCCGTGTGGGTGGGTTGGAAGCTTTTGCAACCGATGTGGATATTCCGCTCAAATATGGGGTGGATCAATGTGTCGGTGATACGTTGTGTGCAGGTGGGATCATGTACGGACAGCGCGGCATTGCCGAGATGCTTGACATCTGTAAAGATATTCGTGAGCAAAGCGCACCGGATGTGCTGCTCCTCAATTATTCCAACCCGATGGCCATGCTGACATGGGCCTGCAACAAGTACGGCGGTGTTCGCACGATTGGACTCTGTCACGGGGTACAGCATGGGCATCACCAGATCGCGGAAGCGTTTGGACTGAAAATGAATGAAGTGGATATCGTATGTGCCGGAATTAATCATCAGACCTGGTACATCAAGGCATCCCATGAAGGTAAAGACCTTACAGGTGATTTGCTCGAAGCCTTCGAGAAACATCCGGAGTATAGCCGTACCGAGAAAGTGCGGATCGATATGCTGCGCCGATTTGGTTATTACAGTACGGAATCGAATGGTCACCTTAGCGAATATGTGCCTTGGTACCGCAAACGTCCGGAAGAGATCAAGGATTGGATTGATCTGGATAGCTGGATTAACGGCGAGACGGGCGGATATTTGCGTGTGTGTACAGAGGGCAGAAATTGGTTTGAAACTGATTTCCCGAACTGGATGAAGGATGAGCCGATGCAATTTGTTGCCGAAAAACGAGGCGGGGAACATGGTTCCTACATTATAGAAGGATTGGAAACGGGACGTGTATACCGCGGACACTTCAATACCGTCAATAATGGTATAATATCGAACCTGCCGGATGATGCCATCATCGAAGCACCGGGATATGTGGACCGTAACGGCATTTCGATGCCGCATGTAGGCGATCTTCCGCTCGGTCCGGCTGCCGTATGTAACGTAAGCATTTCCGTACAGAGGCTTGCGGTTGAAGCTGCTGTACATGGTGACGACCAACTATTGCGTCAGGCGTTCATGATGGACCCACTCGTGGGTGCAGTATGTAATCCAAAAGAGATCTGGCAAATGGTCGACGAAATGTTGGTCGCTCAAGCGCAGTGGTTGCCGCAATATGGCGATGCCATTGCCGCGGCAGAAGCAAGACTCGCTGCGGGCAACCTGATTCCTACGAAGGAATATGAAGGTGCTGCACGTCTCAAAGTGAAAACCGTTGAGGAGATGCAGCAGGATCGCGATGCCGCCAACAAAAATGCGGGTGAATCGGATAAAGGGAAAGATCGCGAGAAAATACAGCAATAGATAGAGGCAGGATGTACAACAATGAAATATAAAATTTAGTAAGGGAAAGACTCATAAGGACCATCTGATATTTAATTCAGAAATGGTCCTTTTGTTTTACTTATAATAAACACTTGCATACACACCCACCACAGATCCAAAAAAATATCATCTCTTCTTTTTGAACTTCAGGAGACATTTCTAAAAAAATCTTTGTCTAAGTTTTTTCTAAGTCATTTATAGGGAGGTCTATAATCGCCAAAGTGAAAGTGTAAGCGGATCCCAATGAAGGGGCTTTACGATCTTGTTCATAGGGAAATATCTTATCCAATTTTATTAATCAGCTTATCAACCTTGGTTTGGAAGTCAATAACATTAAATAAACATTTAAATTTATTAGCTTCTCGAGAAACGATTTTAATAAAATTTAGCATTCCTTGTTGATATTTTCTTTGTTGAAAATCAAAATTGGATTCCAACGTTGATTATTACTCAATTTGCCTTTTGGTCATTTCTAACATAATTGTCCCTATAGATCCACTCGGTAAGACATAAGAAGTTCACTGTCATTCCTGATTTATTGTGCATGTTCGTAAACCCCATTGTAGTTCGGCTTCAATTGCGGCCATTACTTTATCTATGCATGGATGAAGCAGTTTACAGAGAGCCATATGAACTGATTTGTCTCATTCCTATAGAAAATTCAATACGGTGGGCTATTCGTTTTCCTTAAATCCAGTTATTAGATAGTGTTCATAGCTTTTCAGATTTGAGGAAAGGTACTCATCACTTCAGGCAAGGAATAATAAGTTTGGTGTGGCTCGAGTTAGAAAGGCATTCTATGGGATTGCATTTGCCTGGAATTATATAATATAAAAGGGAGGGAGTAGCATGCATTTGGTCATACGAGTATTACATAGATCCTACTTGCAAGCATACTTTCGGCGCTGTCCCCGTATGTCTAAAGAATAATTCGTTCCAATCCGTTTATTTATACTATACTACTATGGAGAATCTCTTTATAATAATATAAAAATTACTAATAGAGGGAGTTTGAACAATGGAAAGAACGGAAACTAATACACCTATTTTAGCTTTACTAACATTTTTGAAATCAGTTAAAACGTATAAAAAAAGTGAAGGTGTTATTTTTACAGGGGAGATGGGCGTTTCTGTTAAAACAGTATTTTGTAGTATCTTAAAAATAGAAGAGAGCGATCTGTATGGTACCTTAAACGAATATCTGTCGTTGATTGCTTTGATAAAGAAACAAGTGGCAACTAATTTTAAAAATAAAGATAGATATTTTGTTCAATTGGATGAAATTCAATACGCTTTTATTGCAGTTGGGTTAGACAATGATATAACGAAATTCCAAAAATTTATTACTAGTGTGGCTATAAACACCCTCGAAATATGTTCTGATAGTCTTGAAGAAAAAGAAGAAACTATAACTATATCAGAAGAGCAATTAAAAGAAATAGAAAAACAAATCGCGGATTTAATTACACAATTAGAAGATTCTCATTTACCTAAAAAAGTTGTGCGTGTGATATTACATAAGTTGGACGATATTGATGTTGCAGTTAAACGTTATAAGCGTTGGGGAATTAATGAGTTTGAGACGGTTTATGATTCGTTATTAGGTGGGCTTTATAAAAATAAAGAAAATATTGACAAAGAAAAAAATAAAGGGTTTTTACAGTACTTGTCTTCTTTTATGAATTCACTACGGGGAATGACTGAGAATAGCGAGAAAATAGTTGACAATGCAATAAAAATAACAGAAAAAGTAACTGACTTCTTGGAGTAAAAATGATAGTTACTTCTCTCCAATAATTCCTCTTTTTGATAAGTGGATTCCTAGGTCATTTTTCGTCTCTATTCCAAATTCATAAATTTTAGCATCAAAATGATATCTCAGTAAATAATTTAAGGGCTTTATATCGTGGTTTAATAGCTACTATAAATGATCTCATTTTATAATTTAGGAGGCCCTATGAAAAACCTGGATTTGTTGCTCAATTGTAAGGTAAGTCAATATCAAGAATGTATCGAGTCTTTATTCAAATCTTTTAATCAGGCAAAAAAATCATATTCTTTTCTTGATAATTCTTTTTATCAAGAACTCGTGACAGAAGAAAAAATAAAAAATATGGATAATTTAACAAATAATATTTATTGGACAGAACTTTTGCAACGTGTACATATGTGTTCCAGCATCAGTATAATTAGAAACTACAAGTGGTTACAGGGGGTTAGTTCAGCAGTAGAAAACAAAAATTTTTTAGCATTCGCTGCCTCCCTTAGAGGGCTAATTGTAGCCGCAGGCGATAGCTACCATAGCCTACATGCCATTTCTAAAACTTTAGCGGATAATTACAAGATGATTAGACTGGCTGTTCAAAATAGATTACCAGAGACTATTCTTATTTCGGATGATCTTGAAAAGGATCTATTACATTTTTCTGAAGCAAAGAAGTGGGGAGAATTCTCACCTAAAAATGACACGGAATATATCAGTATCAAACCGATGCTAAAAAATAAGTCACTTCAGAGAGAGATAACCGATTGTTATAAAGAGCTTTGCGAATTAACTCATCCTGCGTCAAGAACTGTATATTCTTTTCTACAATCTAACAAACATGATTCTAACATTAAAATGCTTGAAATAAATTCAGACGAGCGCAATATAAAAGAATTCTGTTCTAGATACAAAAATATTTTTATAGAGATCTTATACGCGGGATTTAATCCAGCTTTAATTAATCTTCAAACTCTTAATCAATTCCCTTATTATAAAACCCAGACTACATTTAATATTAATCTTAATAACGTTAAATTGTGGGTTGACGTTAAAAATATAATTAATGAAACAGTGACAATGATGAAAGTAGAAAAAGAGTTTTATTAATTCCAGGCTACTCTCTTATGTTAAGGACTCTTGTCTATGGGAGAATAATGTAGTTTTGGGGATTCTGATGTACAGTTAGAAGCACCGTGAATGGTGCTTTTTTTAAATTCTTAATTCATCGATGTTTGAGAAACGCTATAGCACTGGGATTTCATCAGAAAGTACAGAGCGAGGTTGGGAATTTTATTATGGAGGTTAAGTTCGATTAGATAACGTGCAAACTCCTTTATTTTTATAATAGGCTCATAAAATCATTCTAACCTACTGAGAGTTGAATATTGTAAATTTTCTGAAGTTATGAAATTCTCATAGTTTCAGAGTCCATAGAGTAAACAAGATCTTGCTCGAAGTGAATATCATAATTCAGCGTTGCTTTCATATTAAAAGAGAAGTCTGTTAAATATCTAAATATCCCGTCTTAAAAACCGGAGGGCGTATCGGATCATGGGCAAGTATGAGGTAGGTGATGCCATATGACAGGAAAGAATAAATGGATTATTGCATTAGTCATTCTTGGTATCTGTGGTGTCGTTGTGGTTGAGGGCGTCGTCAATCCAAGAATAGCGGCGAAGCAGACACAGTATGAAGCAGAGCAGCAAGATCCGTTGACCCATGATTTTGCGGCATTAGCATGGGAGATTTCTCCAATCTCAGCCATTTGAATCAAGCCTTGCCTCTAAACGACCAATTGTATGGGTATCAGTTGTATCCAGAGACATTTACGGCTCAGATCAACTACAAGATGAATACCAGCGAGATGAAGCCCGAAGAGTTGGAACAAATACTTGTATATAACGCTGCTGCCAATTTTGTATGGATTGATAATTTGGAGCATGTTCTTTATTCATTTGAGGATGTTCAATATACTTTGAGCCGTGAAGCTGCCCAGCAATGGGCCGGAACGGAAATGAAGACGCTTCAGGAACCGGAGGAGTGGGATTCAGCTGTACGTAAGAAGCTGGTGGAACCCGCGCAAGTGAAAGAAGCTTTTTCACAAATTGTTGACAATTGACCAGAATAGATACGAATGAACTTGGCAACATGCTCGACTCTTCTCCTACGCTATGTTATTATAAGACTCTGATAACGTGGTAACGAACTAAAGCGTTTGGGTTTTGGTTATAGACATGGAGGGGTTAGAGAGATGAGAAAACAAGCGATATTTCTATTATTGATCAGCATATGCATGATTGTTGTTGCAGGTTGTTCCAGCTCGGGAAGCAAGAACGATAATGCCATTATTGTGGGAATCGATGATAAATTTGCTCCAATGGGCTTCCGGGATGACAAGAATGAAATTGTTGGTTTTGATATTGATTACGCAAGAGCAGCAGCGGAGAAAATGGGAAAAGAAATTACGTTCCAGCCCATTGACTGGTCTTCCAAAGAATCGGAGCTCAACAGCGGCCGCATCGATCTGATCTGGAACGGGTACACGATTACGGATGAGCGGAAAGATAAAGTGCTGTTCACGAAGCCGTATCTGGAAAACAGTCAGGTTGCAATCACACTCGCGGACTCACCGATTACGAAGCTGGATGAACTGGATGGCAAAAATGTAGGCTTGCAGGCACTGTCCTCAGCGGCAGATGCACTCGCGGCAAGTCCTTTGAAGGATAAAGTGAATGCTTCCGAATTCCCGGACAACGTACTGGCATTGACTGATCTCAAGACGAAACGTTTGGATGCTGTCATCATCGACGAAGTGGTCGCGAGATATTACATGTCCAAGGAAGAGGGAACATTCAAACTGCTGGACGAATCCCTTGCTCCGGAACAATACGGCATTGGTGTGAAAAAAGGCAATGAAGAACTGCTGAACCAGCTTCAAAAAGCACTGGACGAGCTGAATGCCGATGGCACAGCAGCCGAAATTTCCACCAAATGGTTTGGTGAAGATGAAGTTTTGAAATAGGATCAGGCCACTTGCCTGACATATGTAGTAAACAACATGACCCCGGATTCCAAAAAGGAGTAAGTCTCCTGCGGAATGCGGGGTTAACAGATTAGAGGAGCCGATTGCGATGAGCTGGGATTATTTATTGGGCGTCATGAAGCCCATGCTTGAAGGGGCACAGACTACGATCTTTTTATTTTTGCTGGCAATTATAGTATCTGTACCACTTGGATTTGGAGTAACCTTATTGATGAAAAGCCGCCGATTCAAGCCACTGGCATGGATTGCTCATACGTACGTATATGTGATGCGGGGGACGCCGCTGATGCTTCAGCTGTTGTTCTTCTGCTTCGGTCTGCCGCTCCTTCCAGGCGTAGGAGAATATCTTGTATTTGACCGCTTCACGGCTGCAGCACTGGCTTTTATTCTGAATTATGGTGCCTATTTTGCTGAGATTTTCAGAGGTGGATTGCTCTCGATTGATAAAGGACAACATGAAGCTGCACAGGTACTGGGTCTAAGCAAATGGCAGACGATGACGAAAGTCATCATCCCGCAGATGTTTCGGGTAGCATTACCTGCTACTGCAAATGAATCCATAAGCCTTATTAAAGATACAGCATTGTTGTACGCTGTTGCTGTACCTGAGCTGCTGCATTACGCACAGGCCGCAGTAAACCGGGATTTTAAATTGATGCCATTTGTTATAGCAGCTATTATGTATTTGCTAATGACCATGGTACTTACCTTGTTCTTCAAGGCACTGGAGAAACGTTATACATTTGAGTAAACGCACACGGAACAGAAGTTTATGAAGTTATCCAATCTCATCAATTAAAGGACTGTCTGCATATGACACATATTATAGAAGTGAATCAGTTAAGAAAATCATTCGGTACACTTGATGTGCTGAAGCAGGTATCGTTCCACGTGGAGCCTGGTGAAGTCATTGCCGTAATCGGGCCTTCCGGTTCGGGTAAAAGTACAATGCTGCGCAGCCTCATTCATCTGGAGGATATTTCAGGTGGCACTATTCGCATTCAAGGCCAGGCGCTGGCTGAGAACGGATCGTATGCAGGTGCCGCGAATATTCGGAAGATTACGGATCGCATGGGCATGGTCTTTCAGCATTTCAACCTGTTTCCGCATCTGACGGTACAGGCGAATCTGGAACTGGCACCGAAGGCGTTGAAAAAAGAAAGCTCGGCGATCATCCGGCAGCGCAGTCTGGAATTGCTCGGTAAAGTAGGGCTGTCCGACAAGGCTGATGCGTATCCCGCCAACCTGTCCGGTGGACAGAAACAGCGCGTAGCGATTGCTCGCGCGCTGATGATGCAGCCCGACATTCTCCTGTTCGACGAGCCGACCTCGGCACTCGATCCCGAGCTGACCGGAGAAGTGCTGCGTGTCATCAAGCAGCTGGCCCAGGAGAACATGACGATGATGATCGTCACCCATGAGATGAGCTTTGCCCGCGATGTCGCCGATCGCGTCTTCTTCATGGATAACGGAGAAATCGCCGAGGCTGGTCCTCCGGAGCAGATCTTCGGCAATGCCAAGCTGGAGCGCACACGCACGTTTTTGCAGCGGGTAGAGGTGGAAAGGTAGAGGACTGAACAGGAGTATGGGCAGGTGCGAATGCCAAGCTCCCATGAAACCCCCGGGAGATTCGCACCTCACTATTTGTCGAAAACGCCATATTGTGACCTTTTGGCAACAGATGCTTGAATATATTGAGTTTTATATATTAAAATGGTTGTATGATTAGCAAGGAATAGTGAAAGAACGTAATGATATTATTGAAAATAGTATCATTACGTTCTTTTTTCGCTGTCGCACTCCGTATAGAGTGCGTGGATTGAAATTTTAGGGACGGGACAAGGAATTCCTTGATCATGACGTCGCACTCCGTATAGAGTGCGTGGATTGAAATCCTGGTGAAGAAATTGAATCCAAATAAAGAAAGCCGTCGCACTCCGTATAGAGTGCGTGGATTGAAATTACTCATATAACCGCCTCCATGTCCGTCTTGAAAGTCGCACTCCGTATAGAGTGCGTGGATTGAAATCAATTCCACCAATGCATTGAGGTCATATAAAAATGTCGCACTCCGTATAGAGTGCGTGGATTGAAATATCAGAAATATACACATTATTATAAATTGCATCTAGTCGCACTCCGTATAGAGTGCGTGGATTGAAATATCAGAAATATACACATTATTATAAATTGCATCTAGTCGCACTCCGTATAGAGTGCGTGGATTGAAATCTCGCGTACAATCTCCGTCTCATTCATCGCACCCATGTCGCACTCCGTATAGAGTGCGTGGATTGAAATTCTCCGTTAAACGCGGTCATTGGCAAGTTAGAAGTCGCACTCCGTATAGAGTGCGTGGATTGAAATTCTGGATCAAATACGTAAGGGAAGTCTTCCGTACCGTCGCACTCCGTATAGAGTGCGTGGATTGAAATTGGAGTGACCGATGCTTTTTCCAATATGGTCACGTCGCACTCCGTATAGAGTGCGTGGATTGAAATCTCGCAAAATCCGTCGTGTGTCTTCGCTCCGCTTGTCGCACTCCGTATAGAGTGCGTGGATTGAAATATCTTTTGAATTCGAGCTTCAAGTGATTGCATGTAGTCGCACTCCGTATAGAGTGCGTGGATTGAAATTATCCCTCCTATGTTATAAGTCCAGTACAGCCAAGTCGCACTCCGTATGGAGTGCGTGGATTGAAATCGCTGTATGATTGTATTATCATGTGAGGTAACAAGTCGCACTCAATACGAAGTGTGTGGATTGAAATAACTTAGGATGTATCTTAAGGATGTTGTACACTGGGTTGAGCTCTATACGGAAAGCGTGGATTGAAATGCTTCGAGGTACGCTGTGTATTCTCCAGGCCATAGTCGCACGCCGTATGGAGTGTGACATTTCTTTTTCCATTTATTTAAAATGGAGTTTGTTCTGAACAGTCTGCGATACATTGCAGGCTTTTTTGTGTTAGTAAAAAAATAAGATGCAGGATTATGTAAATTATTGCCGAATTTAGTCATGTGGATTTGTTTTGGTTTCGACCCAATCGATGAAATGACAAGGAGACAATAATGTGAACAACAATCCGCTTAAACTTATTGCCGACAATTATAATGATCTCAACGCTATGATGGTCAAGGAAATAGAGTTGGCGACTGCTCATCCTGGATTGACGGGAAGCTATCGAGAGGAAATGTGGAGGAAATTGTTCCGCAGCATGATTCCACTTAAATTTTCCTTCGTACATGGCGCTATGATTATTGATTCTGATGGTGGGATATCGAATGAAGTTGATATTGCTGTAATTGATGAACAATATACGCCTTATATATTTCAGTATCACAGCTTGAAGCTTATTCCGATCGAGGCTGTATCCATGGTCATTGAGTGTAAGAGTACAAGTTTACCTGAAGAGCAGCTAATAGAATGGGCCAAGAGTATTGATGATCTTAATGCCAAAAATACCGGAATCGCCAGAATGGCAACGGGTTACTCCATAGGGGTTACCAACATAACGCAATCTAAGACACGACCAATCAAAGTCCTTGTCAGCATTAAAGAGTCTACAAAAGACGTCACCATAGAGGCTTTGAAAGAGAGGCTGGGTGACCATTTTGATTTTATTGTGCAGGAACAGGTCAATGTGGTTGCCCAGAATAAACTGTTTCAGTTATTGGTTAAACATGAGGACAAAACATTGGGCTGGTGGGGAAAACGTTTGAATGAGCACAAGGATGTAGACCAATTGAAGGATTTCGTGAAAGATCCACTCCCTCTGCTCGGTTATGTAAAAGAATCGGGAGTCAAGGAACTTAACGATTCCGGATTAGAAGTAATTTCAGTTGCTGCAGTTAATCCAGATGCTAAGTCTATAACATCAACAATAACGAATACACTTGAGGATTTGGTGATCCAGGGAAACCCCTTGCTGACCTTAAATCTACAATTGAATCAGTTACTGATGTTGATGAACAACCCGATGCTATTCCCTCATTTTGCATATGCAAAAGCATTTAATAAGTTAAATGAAAATCAAGATATCCAGAAACCATAATCATGAAAAAATGTAAAGAGGAGACGTGAGCATGGACAAAGCACTCCTTGATGAACTTATGAAGCCGAGCGCGATAGCCAAGCGAGATTATCGGTTTGAAATCCTTACGCCAATGGTTGTCCATGGAGCGGGTCAGAGAGGCGATCAACGATCATCATCGGAATCCGAATTTCGGATCTCCAGCCTTCGCGGAGTTCTGCATTATTGGTGGCGAGCGATCCGAATGGAGCAAACTCGGAAAGAGTTGCTGAAGGAAGAACAATCTTATTTTGGCGGAACAGATGAGGGAAGCGGGGGGAAATCTCCTGTTCGTTTTTCTTGGGAGTCCCAGAAATTAAACGTACATCATAGCGAGTTACTTCCTCATCGAAAATTACAAAAGAAAAATGGGAATAAAAAACAAGCTTTAAACCCAGGACAACAAGTGAATCTGCGATCAGAAATTAGAAAAACAAGTTCGAAGAATTCGGAAGACGACTACCATCACATGCTGGAACTTGTCTTTATGATCGCTAGTATGGGGCAGAGATCGAGAAGGGGTTTTGGGGCAATTCAATGGACAGAACACCATTTCAGGACAACTGCTGATTATGCTGAACATTTGAAATCTGTCCTTCTAAAGCTGGATCGTCAAGCCGAAATCAAATGTGGAGGTCAACAAATTATCTTGACGGATGCACTCCAGTTGGAGCGACCAACACTATCAGCGGTTTGGATTGGAGAGGGAGAGAGGGAATACATAACGGTATTGGAGAAATTCGGATTGGCATCCCATGAGAGAAGGGGCGATCCTGGACTTGGAAGCATAAAATCGGGGAAAGCAGGAAAGCGTTGGGCTTCTCCGCTCTGGGGTACGGTTCGACGAATCGGGGATCAATACTATCCTGTTATTTCCGAGTTGCAATCAAAGGAGACTTCACGAGAAAAGAGCTATGTGGTACAAAGAAACCAGTTTCTAAAGCACATGGGGGTGAACATTGTTGGACAAGATTGATCGTTATTATGCCATTTTCGCGATCGGGCCCGTGCAATCCTTTATTTCCGCTTCGCGTAAGTTGGAAGATTTGTGGGGTGGCAGTTATCTGCTCTCGTATTTAATCCGACAGAGTCTTGCATCAATCAGGCATATTTGTAATGAGCGTCAGATGACCTATCAGATTATTTATCCTCATTATAGTCCAGACGAATCGGATCAACCTGATGGGCGATCGTTGGCCGTAGCCAATTATCCGAATCGAATTACCTTTATGCTGGAGGCTTCGGAAGAGAGTGCCGATCAGCTGATGAGACAGCTGGAAACAAAGGTGCGCAATGAACTGGTAAGAATCTCTGACTGGGCTGTGCAAGAGGTGTTTGATGACCATACTGCGGAAGGCCAGAGACGTGTAGAACGATTGAAAGTTCAGGCCGCAGAACAGGTTGAGCGATTCCTGGAGGTGAACTGGATTGCTCATCGTTGTGACCTGGAAGGGGATTTGAATCGCCAGGAGACGGAGCAGCTATTTCATGAACTCAAGGGGCAACGATCAATGCATTATGTGCCTGAGCAGGGGATTGCCTGTACGGTGTACCAACGGATGGATGCGCTGTGTTATGAAACCCCTGTGTCCACAGATCGTTACGGAGATATGAAGAAGAAGCTGCAAGCTACTTGGGGCAAGCGTAATGTGAAGTATAAGCCGAGAGATCTGGAAAACAAAGATAAAGCACGTATACGGGACAATGAATTTCTGTGTGCGATAAGCCTGGTGCGTCGAGTGGCTCGGGATTTTTTCAGGCAGGAATTCGATTGTGATCCTCATTTGTTTGCCAAGTATGAATCCGTCGTTAACATTGGCACGGATGAGGATGGATACTATGCGGTACTTCTCATGGATGGCGATAATATGGGGCAATTTTTTAATGGTCTTGAGGATGAGGTCAGGAATACAAGTCAGCAGCTGAGTCGGTTCGCCAGCCAGTCGGTTCCTGCCATCGTACAGGAACATCGGGGCGTATTGCTCTATGCCGGAGGGGACGATGTACTTGCACTTTTTCCAGTTGAAGAGGTGCTATCTGCCGCTTACAGCTTGCGGGTTGCTTTTGGTGAAGCCGAGAGTGGATTGAAGGGCGCCACTGCTTCAACTGGAATAGCCATTGGTCATAAGAGAACACCACTTCAACAGATGTTGAATGAGGCCAGAGAACTGGAAAAGGCTGCGAAATCGTATACCTCATCCAAGTTTGGTGATCCTGTCAAAAATGCGTTTGCCCTGTCTGTGCTGCCACGTTCCGGAGAATACCTGGGCCCTGCTGTACTTCCCTGGGAAACGGAAGGCATTATGCTGACTAAGGAACTGACTCATGTGGTGGAGCTTCTCAGTCATGTCATCTCGACTTCATTTATCTATGAATTTGCTTCCACCTTTCAGGCTCTCGTGGGTTCCAAAACGGATATCGAACCGGAATATTTGGAAGAGATGGTTCTTCTGGAATGCTTCCGACTTATTGACCGTTCCGTGTATGACAAGTCTTTGAGACAGGAGTTGCGGCAGAACTTAATTCATGTTCCCTTATTGCATCGCCAGTTAAGGTTGAAAGGCTTCATCGACTTGTTAAAAATAATGGCTTTCTTCAATAGAAAGGAGAAATCAAGTGCGACTATTGACATTAACGCCGGCTGATTCTTTTTTCTTCAAAGGTCATATGATGTCCGAGATGGGGCTGCCGTCGCAATGGTCAGGTCTGTTTCCTCCCCGCCCGAATACGGTGTATGGTGCGCTCAGGTCTGCGTATATACACCGATTCAGTACGTTTGAGCAATTTCGTAAAGGAAGCGACTCACAGATCAAGGCATGGATGGGAACGCCAACTAGGATGGGGACTTTTAGGCAACAGGCCGTTCTAATTAGGCAAAATAACGAGTTGCTTCTGCCTGTTCCGATGGATTATCGGATCATGCGTACAACATTGGAGGACGGTCAGTCCATGCTGGTTGCTGATGCTTTGACCCTTAAAGAGAACAACTCACTCTCTAATGTCAGTGCCGGATACACGCTGACCCGAGGCGACCAAGCTGGAAGGGCAGGAAAGGATGTAGACCATAGCGGTCACTTTGTTACGCTTGGACAATGGCAACAGGCTGTATTTCATCATAAGCAGATGCAGGATATCATTTCCTTATCACAGATCGTGGACGATTATATGAAAACAGGCATTAAAATTGACGCTGCCACGAGCAAAGCCGAAGATTCACATTTTTTTCAAATGAAGATGCTGACGATGAGACAGGATTGTGAACTGGTGTCTCTTGTATCCGATGACGGTCCCGACTTTTCGGAGGTGCCTTTGGTGAGTCTGGGAGCAGAGAACAGGCCATGGTATTTGCAGCAAACAGAGATGGAATGGAGCCTCTGGTCTTCTAATCAAATGCAACAATTGGAACAATCACTTTATGAAACATCAATTGCCAGAATCATTTTGTTAACTCCGCTGGTACTCCCTGAGGATTGTCCGCTGACAGACCGCGATGTACCTGCGGACTGGATGTGGGAACTGGTTAACGGCGTACAGGTGCAGTTGGTGACCTGGGTAACTGGACGTCCGGAATTATATGGAGGGTGGGATATCGTTGCCAATCGGCCAAAGCCGCGAACGATGATGCTCCCAGCAGGAACCGTGTTTTATGTGAAGGTGCGTCAACCGGATATTCCTGCTCTGCTCCAGGCCGCTAGTGGTTTCACGCTGTTTGCGGGTGAGACGGAGGGACGGGATCATGAAGGATTTGGTTTTGCTGTGATTGCAGGTACCCAGTAACTGGTTTGAAAGAAGTCATACGATATAGGAGGCGTTCACTTGTTTACCAAATACCAACCTTTTTTGTTATATGCCGTTACTTCGGTACATGCCGGTAGTGGAAGTGAAATTGGCATTGTCGATCTTCCCATTCAACGTGAGAAGCACACGGCTTACCCGAAAATCGAGAGTTCAACTCTAAAAGGCTCATGGCGGCGCTATGTAGCTGAAGGCGTAGGTAATGATCCGCAGGAGGTGGCTGATTTCTCCGCTGTGTTTGGTTCTGCGCCGCGAGAAGATGAGACGAATGAATCACAGGCCAGTGCGGTTTCATTTTTGGATGCACGTATTCTACTGTTTCCAGTAAGGTCGATGCGGGGCACGTTCGCTTGGATCACTTGTCCGTATGTGCTGAAACGCTTCAATCGCGAAATGAACATGTTGAACGCTGCACGTAGCGAGGATATCAGTCAATGGCTGCTTCCAACTGGAGTGCCCGGTAGTGTGTCTGGCAAAGCGCTTTTGGTGGATGCAGATTCGTCTAAGAAGGGCAATAAATCGCAGATCGTTCTTGAGGAGTATACGTTTGAAGTCGATGCCACGGAAGAAGCGAAGAAACTGGCTTTTAAGCTGGATAGACTGCTTAGTCAGGATGGAGAGTCGATTGGTGTTGAGGAGCGGTTGGTCATTCTATCAGACGATGAGTTTGCTGATTTTGTGGAGATGTCTACAGAAGTGAACGCACGAATTCGAGTGGAGGACAATGGTCAAGTCGATGGGGGGTTATGGTATGAGGAAAATATCCCGCCAGAAACTGTGTTTTACAGCGCCATCTTGTTTGGAAACCCACGTGAGCCTCAGAAATACGTGAAAGTAACGAAGGATCGTGATAAAGCTGCAATACATAGCACGTTAAAAACGGCAGATGATGTGGAGAACTATATCATTAGGGACAAGTTCCCGGAAGTTTTTCAGCTAGGCGGTTCCTATACTATTGGTAAGGGAATTATGCGTAACATCCGCCTTAAGGAGGGAAGCTGAGATGAGCAATCAGATGCAGTTAATGCAGCAGATTGAAGGCGGGCGAGCCAGCTTTGCGTTCCAGGAAGTGAAGAAGGCGGTCGATCAATTAGACAAAGACAGTACGAAAGTCAAACTTTATTCTTCTTATCTCAAGCGTCTTCCCAGCATGATACAGGTGAACGGTTTGGGTCAGGCGATGGCTTTTTATTATTCCAAAAAAAATAAAGAGGCTCAGTATGGTCTGATCTACAAATCCATTAGTGACTGGATTATAAGCAAGTCGGAGCTTCCTTTGGACCACAAAAAGGAGTTCATGGACGCTCTGGTTGAACTGAACAGTGAACCCTATCGGAGAGTGACGGCCGAAGTCATGTCTCTGCTGAACTGGATGCGCAAGTTCGCTACAGGCATGCATGCTGAATTGGATGACCATAAATCCGGTTCATCTGATGAGAGAGAACGCTTATGAGCCGTGCAGTCGAGAACAAACCGGACATCTATCATCCTAAGGATACAGCCAAGATCTGCCGTAATCATTCCAAAGCAGATCATCTATGGTATCTCCTTCATTATCAGCAGGATGTTAGCGAGGAGAAGGGTGTATTAAAATTTGGTAAAAAGAAAAGTGGTTTCAAAAACAACTCGCTATCCGAGATAATCAGATTGGCTCAAGCTGCCGAAAAGCGTAGGGAGTGTGCATTGAACACTATGGAGTCGTATCAGTATCTTAGGGTGTTTCAAATGAAAGGCTCCTCCCTTATGGTACATGGTCTTGGAGGTTCACATGTTACCGACAACAGTTTGACGATTCATCCGGTGTATGGTGTTCCTTGCCTTCCTGCTTCCAGTGTTAAAGGTGTCGTGCGTCGCTGGTTTGTAGATGCTCTATTTGAGGGCGAGGTGGAAAATTTGAAAAATGCTCAGACCCCGAAAGCTGTGCTTGGACGGGCATTATTCGGCACGGGAGACCAGCAGGGAATGCTTCAGTTCTATGATATTTTGTTCCATGAAGGCCTGGAGATCAAGGTGGATATCTTGACTCCGCACTTTAGCGAGTATTATTCCGGTAAAAATTCTCCTAATGACACACTGTCACCTGTACCCAACACGTTCTATGCTGTTAAAGTCGCTTCAGCCAAGTTGATGTTAACTTTGCATAAGCACAAACTCGCGGATTTGCTAGTTAAATTGTCTATCACGGCGACACAATTGATGACAATGCTCGAATCATGGGTATCGGCTGCTTTTCGAGAGTTGGGAGCAGGCGGGAAAACGTCATCGGGATATGGACGATTTACGAAGCTCCAAGAAGTATATGGTACGCCTATACAGGAGGACGATGCGTTTGATCGCGAAATGGAGGGTCTGACGCCGGAAGAACAATTGATATTGAAGATCGGGCGGCTGACTCCCTCAGACGAAGATATGAATATGAGCAAAACAGATATCTATCGTACGGTTGTGGGAACCAAAAATGTAGAGGGTGCTAATCTGTTAAGACAGTATTGGATGGAGAGAGCGTCTTGGGGGTTATCTGCAAAAAAAATGTCTAAAAAGCAGGCTGACAGATGCAAGATAATCCAAGATATTATAGTTTCAGCTGAAACTTGAGTGCGAATGCCAAGCTCACATGATTTTTCCCGGGGGATTCGCACCTCGAAAATTGTCGAAAGTGTTATTGTTGTGACCTTTTGGCAATGATTTTCTTGGAATAATGAGGTTAATTATATTAAAATGTAAGTATTATGTGTTGAAATACCTGAAATGCGTAAGTAGACTACGTCGTGTTACGTCGTTTTTCGCTGTCGCACTCCGTATGGAGTGCGTGGATTGAAATATTCAGCTTAAGCAGCCGCATGATTTTGTCGCTGGTCGCACTCCGTATGGAGTGCGTGGATTGAAATGCTTGTAAGCCGTCCAGTAGTATCTCAGGGCCGTGGTCGCACTCCGTATGGAGTGCGTGGATTGAAATACCACATGCACTTAGACATTCGCATGCAGTACATTTGTCGCACTCCGTATGGAGTGCGTGGATTGAAATCCATAGCCTGTCCCTCACTGGCAAACGATAAAGCGTCGCACTCCGTATGGAGTGCGTGGATTGAAATCCTTAAAAATAGACTCAATCAGGCTTTTGCTATATGTCGCACTCCGTATGGAGTGCGTGGATTGAAATCTCGAATTCAAAAGCATTAGAAGTCGCTAAGGTCGTCGCACTCCGTATGGAGTGCGTGGATTGAAATCCTCTCTCTGGATACTCCGCAGGCAGCGTCAGCGTGTCGCACTCCGTATGGAGTGCGTGGATTGAAATTTTTTTATTGGACACTCATTTACGCTTTTGACATCGTCGCACTCCGTATGGAGTGCGTGGATTGAAATCTCGAATTCAAAAGCATTAGAAGTCGCTAAGGTCGTCGCACTCCGTATGGAGTGCGTGGATTGAAATTGCGCCTTGGTAGCTTTGAGGAACAGCTCACGCTCGTCGCACTCCGTATGGAGTGCGTGGATTGAAATTATCAACATTGTCATCCATTTGCTCATCTACATATGTCGCACTCCGTATGGAGTGTGTGGATTGAAATTTTGTTTCATCTTGATAGACATCATAGTACGTTGCGTCGCACTCCGTATGGGGTGCGTGGATTGAAATCGGTTGTAATTGGCTTCAAAGTAAGCTGTATACTCTGTCGCACTTCATTTGGAGTGTGTGAATTGAAATTTTCAATTATATATGTTTCAGAGTTATAAATTTTTTGTAGCACCTAAGAAATATGTTTGTTTCAGCGTTTCACATGTTGTTCAAATTAACATTGGAGCAGATAACCTTATGAATAGAAAAGAATCCCCTTTTTCACTGTTGTATTTGCCGTTGCTCATACGATTAAAATGCCATGAAACTGCCCGGCTGCCTGCTTATCTTGGCTCTACGCTTCATGGTGTTACAGGATGGGCGTTGTTGCAACATTCTGAAGTTTATTCGTACCTGTTTGAGAATCGACGTTTGGGTGGTGCCGGGCAAGATATTGTCAATCCGTATATTATAGAACCGCCCAGGTCTCAGTCGATATATCGTTCAGGAGATGAACTGTGTTTCAAGCTAGTACTGTTGGGGAATTCGATACGTTATGCGAAAGACGTAGTAACAGCGTTAACTCAAGCACAGCGTTTCGGGATCGGAGTGGAAAGAAAAGTATTTGAACTGGTGGACATTTTACATGGAGAACGATATCGGCCAATTTGGCAAGATGGTCAGTTGGATATGATGGCAGCTAACCCTGAGAACATTTCTGCCTGTGGACTATCAGATCAAGCTTCATGGTGTTCTGTCCATATGTTGACACCCCTTCGAATCCGACGCGGTGGAGCGTTAGTTCAGGAGATCGATTTTGCTACGATTATTAGAAGTATTACAAGAAGAATTCAAGCATTAACCGAGCGTTATGGTGGAGAAATCAATCCGGATGTAGCGACGGTAGTATGTGAGCTAGCTGGCAATGTCCGTACCCTGTCCTCTGCCATGTATTTGAGCCAGATGAATCGTTACTCTAATCGTAAAAATGAATCCATAGATTGGAGCGGAATGCTGGGGGCGGTAACTTTTGAAGGCGATATTTCTCCTTTCACGCCATGGTTAAACGCTGCTCGCATTCTGCATATCGGGAGAAATTCTACATTTGGATGTGGCCAAATGGATGTGGTTTACAGATAAATGTCAGGAGTGAAACCTTACAGTGGCAAAAAGGTGTCCTTTTTTTGACGAGGGCGGAGTTTTCGGGATTTATGCTATATGTCTGGTAGACTTTTGAAAAGTTTGTATTTGCGTGTATGTTGGTGCGAATGCCAAGCTCACATGAAATTCACGGGAGATTCGCACCTCAGAATTTGTCGAAATCGTCGTTTTTGTGACCTTTTGGCATTGGTGTTCTTGAATATATTGGGTTTTGAATACTAAAATGTAGTTATGATCAATTGGAAATATCAAAAAAACGTAATGATATGTTTGGAAATAGCATTAGTACGTGTTTTTTTCGCTGTCGCACTCTGTATGGAGTGCGTGGATTGAAATGCCTTTGCTTTTGACGATGATCCGGTTCAGGTCAGTCGCACTCTGTATGGAGTGCGTGGATTGAAATATTGTCACTTGGGGTGAATCCGAAGAAGACTCGTCGTCGCACTCTGTATGGAGTGCGTGGATTGAAATCCCCTTTGACGATGACGGCGGATTTAATGAGATTGTCGCACTCTGTATGGAGTGCGTGGATTGAAATTCAGCAAGAAAACAAAATCACCAAAAGACGATGAAGTCGCACTCTGTATGGAGTGCGTGGATTGAAATACGATCAAGCGCGGGACTTATCGTTGAGGATAAACGTCGCACTCTGTATGGAGTGCGTGGATTGAAATTTTTATAAGAGTGGGTTTGACCCATTACTCACCTGGTCGCACTCTGTATGGAGTGCGTGGATTGAAATGTATCGCTAAGCCGCAGGAGCTGGGTACGTTGTTTGTCGCACTCTGTATGGAGTGCGTGGATTGAAATTGCTTGCTGTCGGTGCATTTGTTGCCTTGTTCAACGTCGCACTCTGTATGGAGTGCGTGGATTGAAATAGTTCAAGGAATACATCCGTGGATCTGGAAAGCAGTCGCACTCTGTATGGAGTGCGTGGATTGAAATGTGATGCTTGTTGGGGTTTTTGCGGGATGTAACGTCGCACTCTGTATGGAGTGCGTGGATTGAAATTATGCGATCTGCTAAATCGTTTGAGACATACGGAGTCGCACTCTGTATGGAGCGCGTGGATTGAAATTTTTAGACTACCACGAAAGCCCAAAAAGGGACTAAGTCGCACTCTGTATGGAGTGAGTAGATTGAAATTTCGTCCTTTGTTCGGAAAGCCAAACCATCAAAGTCGCACTCTGTTATGGAGTGTGTGGATTGAAATAAGTGTTTATAAGCCACTGATTTGTCTTTATATAAGTCGCACTCCGAATGGAGTGCGAAGATCAGGAGGAAGATAAATAAAAAAAGGGAATTAATATACTGGAACGTGTTACCGTTCTTATATGCAGCGTTGTAGGTTTAGAATTCCAATTATATTCCTTAAAAAAATTAGTGGGTTCAAAAATTCTGGTACACAGTATAGATGGGCCATCTATAGAGTGCGAAGTGAATAGATACGAGCTTGTCTTTTTCGATTACTGAACGTTCGATTGTGGGGATGATATTAGAGGAGATTGAACCTTAATAGACTTAAGATAGGCACTTTTATTCAAAAGTTGATGATATAAGTGCTAAATCAGAATAATATGATTACCTTTTTTCAAAAAGTAATTATCGGAACCCGTGTTGCATGAACATCAAATTTTCTTATTGGAAAGGAGTATCGGTCGTTAGTTGGAATATCGTAGATTAATGTGAAATGCAGACAAGTTTACCTATATAAAGTAAATTCGCTGTTTCAAATCCACTAAAATGTATAGTCTCTTGCATCGCAATAAGTTTGAGATATCCACTTAAATTTACTCCTCTATAAATTCAACAACTTCTTCAATACGACATTGTAGTTCTTCGCAAATACGTGCAATCACACTTAACGCAACAAACTCTCCATTAGACATTTTAGCTAGAGTAGAAGGTGAAATACCTAGTTGAGTACGCAGGTAAGTTTTAGTCTTGTCCTTTTTAATTAGAGTAATCTCCATTGGTTTATAGCTAGGTTTTAATGCCATCATTAACCTCCAAGAAAAAAGTGTGTATATACATTTATTTTATTGAATATGGACTATAAATACAAGAAGTCGTACTTTTTGTATAAATTAGTATTGAATAAAAATCTAACTTGTTATACTATATGTATAATAAATCGAACTTTTAGTTCATTAAAAGAATATACTTATCTTTGTATGTGGGGGCGAAATCTCAGAACGAAGGATTACTATGCATGAAAAATGATTTTTGATTCAAGTAGATATATTAGAAAATTGTTAGACTTGCTGAGGCTAAAGCGGTACAAAACAAAAATATAATTATACTAATCTATTATGTTACAGAAATATGAGATTTTGATAGCGATCTAATGAAAAAGAGGTGTTCCTAAGTATGTCAGATCGTATTGAATTAGCTTCTGTAGTGATCGGTCCTTTTGATGACGTTCAGGATTTTTATATTTACCAAGGCTATGTCTGGAATGAAAGTTATATTTTTTTCCTTGACGAAGGTAAGCTATGGCTACGGCATGTACACAAAGTTACTCACGTAGATCACTTATATATTAATGGAGATACCGGAGGAATAATTCTCGCTGAGCACCCCCAAGGAAATGTCAAAGAACTGATAGAGTCAATCATGGATAGATTGTGTGGCATGGATGCTTTGACATTTCTCACGGATGTCTTATTGTGGACTCCAGAACGTGTTGATATGAATTTGAAACTTGATCGTTTTTAATAAAAATATGATGCGATGGTCATAGCAGCATATAGTATAAGATCAAATACAATGGGGATTTTTTGGTTCTTTAGATGTTGATATTATCAAAATAATATTTTTAAGTAACAAAGATTAGACCGTTGAAAAGCGCTGCTTTACTGGTGCGAATGTTAAGCTCACATAAAATCTCTAGGAGATTCGCACCTCGAAAATTGTCGATTAAGCTATTATTGTCCCCTTTTGGCAACATCATTCTTGAATTAACTGGATTATTTGTATTAAGATGAATTTATCATCTTTACTAAACGATAGAATAACGTTAAAAACATCTTTTTTTAAACGATTATACGTTATTTTCTGCTGTCGCACTTTATATGAGTGCGTGGATTGAAATTCCAAATGGGTTGCTATCTGTGAGCACTGCAATCCGTCGCACTCTATATGAGTGCGTGGATTGAAATCGTTTTGGTCCATCCCCGCCGCTTCCAGCGCAGCAGGTCGCACTCTATATGAGTGCGTGGATTGAAATAAAAGATCGATAATTTCTTGTAGATCATGTTGCAGTCGCACTCTATATGAGTGCGTGGATTGAAATTGGACAAACCTGCAGCATTTGCAGATCGAGGAGGTCGCACTCTATATGAGTGCGTGGATTGAAATCTATGTGCGGAAGTATAACAAAGTTGCTTTCTATGTCGCACTCTATATGAGTGCGTGGATTGAAATATTTTCGCCGCAACTTGAGCCAGCATTTCATGGAGTCGCACTCTATATGAGTGCGTGGATTGAAATATCCTAACCACCCAATCCTTTGATAATTAAGAAGTCGCACTCTATATGAGTGCGTGGATTGAAATAACAAACGGATCACAGTCATGGGACCGGTTATTACGTCGCACTCTATATGAGTGCGTGGATTGAAATACTTGCGCCAGCCTTCTTCGCTTTGTCAGCATCCGGTCGCACTCTATATGAGTGCGTGGATTGAAATCGCTCCATGACGTTAAGGACTTCGGACGCGGCAACGGTCGCACTCTATATGAGTGCGTGGATTGAAATTACCATAAGTGCTTGAAATCTTTGTACATCTTTAGGGTCGCACTCTATATGAGAGCGTAGATTGAAATAAATCAAGGATCACACATAAAAGCTACGGCATGTTTGTTTAGCACTCTGTTTAAATTGAGAGATTTAAGCAAGGTATATAATCCGACACGGGAGGCTTTTTCTCGAAATTGTCCCTGGAATTGCGGAGTATATCCTTTTCCTACGTGTGTTCCTAACTGCCCGGTTATAGAATCTTAGATGCCTTTAATGATTTAGGAAACCAATTTTTTTGTTTTCACCTAACCTGCTACAAAATTTTACAATTTCATGTAAAGGAAACCGAATCTTCTTGTCGAAATGTAAGATACAAGTCGAATCTCCTGAATACCGAAGTAAGATTGTGTTGTTTCAAATCAAATGAGGGGGACACTTGTGACCTACATTGCGCATATACGAGTCAAGGACTGGGCAATTCAGACGGTGGTCGAGCATTTGCTGGAGGTAAGCAGAGGCAGTGGACGAGCGGGGGCCAAAATGGACGTGGAACATCTGGCAGCGTTGGCAGGATTACTACATGATATGGGCAAGTTTACCGATGAATTCAAAAACTATATCCAGCTTGCTGTTGCCCAATCGGATCAGGCCCCTCGTAGGGGATCGGTGGATCATTCGACAGCAGGGGGAAGACTGTTGCATCAACGGTATGGTGGACCTGACCAGAAGGTACCAAGCCGGATGACAGCAGAATGGCTGGCGAATTGCATCATCTCACACCATCAGGGACTGCGGGATTATGTATCACCGGATCGGGAATCTCCTTATTTGAAACGTGTCCAGGATAATGCTCTGCCTCATTATGAGCAAGCTAAGCAACAATTTCATCAGCATGTAACAACGGAAGAACTTGACCATTTATTTGCTCAAGCCGTCGAAGAATGGAAGAATTTTTATCGTAAAGCTAAACATCATGGATTGCCGCTGATCACGGCGTCACTCATGACGAAATACATATTTAGTTGTCTGATCGATGCAGACCGTAGTAACACCCGTGAGTTTGAAGACGACGAGTCTCCAGCTGAGGTGCCAGATTACGAGCCTTTTTTTCAAAAGAGTTACGATGCACTTATGAATCATCTTCATAAGATAAGCTTGAATGCAGACTCAACTAATCCGATTCAGGCGTTGCGTCAGGAGATGTCCAATCAATGCGAACAGTTTGCATTTCGTGAGTCAGGCATTTACTCCTTGTCTATTCCCACAGGTGGAGGCAAGACGCTTGCGAGTATGCGTTATGCGCTAAGACACGCGCTGGAACACGGCAAGCAACGCATTATTTACGTTGTACCGTACACCACCATAATCGAACAAAATGCTGCGGAGATCCGCCGTATTTTGCTGGGGGACGATGATGAGGAAGGTATGATTCTGGAACACCATTCCAATGTGGTAGATAACCAGGATGATGAACGACAAGACGATGAAGATGGCGAACGTTATGATATGAAACGCAAACAATTGAAGCTGGCGCGGGATCATTGGGATCGCCCGATTATTTTCACAACGATGGTACAGTTTTTGAATACGTTTTATGCCAAGGGAACTCGCAATGTGCGCAGATTACATCAGCTATCCAACGCAGTCATAGTCTTTGACGAAGTACAGTCAGTGCCTGTGTATTGTATTTCCCTCTTTAATGAAGCGCTGAATTTTCTGCGTATTTTCGGTAAGTCCAGTCTACTGCTATGCACTGCTACCCAGCCTGCGTTACATGAGGTGCCACAGAAGCTACGACTGTCAAATGATGCGGAGATCGTAAGTGATCTACGTAATGTGGGTGATGCCTTCAGGCGGGTGGACATTCATGATTTGACTTCTCAAGCCCCGGCGGGGTGGGTGGCAGAGGAGCTGGCTGCTTTTGTACAAGAACAGATGAACAAAGTGGACAGCGTGCTGGTCATCTTGAACACAAAGTCGGCTGTGCGTAAATTGTATCGCGAGTTGAATGAATCCGAATGGGTGGAGACGGAGAACATTCGACTTGTGCATCTGAGTACCAACATGTGTGCGGCTCATCGGAAAGAGATGCTCTCTGGGCTTATTATCGGACTGGAAGATGGAGATCGCGTTATTTGCGTCAGTACACAACTCATTGAGGCGGGGGTGGATATCAGCTTTCAGTGTGTGATACGCTCGCTCGCCGGACTGGACTCCATAGCGCAGGCAGCGGGGAGGTGCAACCGCCACCGGGAAGTGCCACTGCGGGATGTATATATTATTCGGTCGGCTGATGAAAATTTGAAGCATTTGCGGGAAATTAAGCTTGGTGCAGAGATGACGGAACGGGTGTTGAGAGAGTTCGGAGATGACCCAGAAGCGTTGGGCGGTAGTTTGTTATCGGCAGAGGCGATGACTTGTTATTTCAAGTATTACTATCATGGCATTGGGGAAAAAGTGCATTATCCAGTGCCGAAATTGGAGCAAAATCTGTTCGATCTGATGAACCGTAATTCATACAACATCGACGGATATAAACAGAAACATGGTCATTTACCTGAACTAGTTAACAAGTCTGCTATTGCAACAGTTGAGAAGTATTTTGAAGTCATCACGTTGAAAGCAACACCAGTTATCGTTCCTTATGATGAGATAGGCCGCGAACTAATTACAGACCTGAACGGTCAATTAGGCCCGGGCGAGCTTAGCGATCTATTGCGCCAAGCACAGCAATATACCGTGAATGTGTACGAGCATGAAATGAAGATACTTAGCCAAAATGATGAGATTATTTCATTGCTAAACGGACAAGCCTTTGCATTAAGGGATACGGCATACTCGAAAAAGTTCGGTATGCATCTGGAGGGCAATGGAGAGTGAGAGAGCCTGGTTTTTTAGAATGTATGACTCGTTAAAGAGAGAAAACTCGCCAAAGGCGAGCCTCCAATCATTAAACCACACTTTTCAATCCGCGCTTAGTAGCGACAATTAGAGTCTGATTTAGTAGTAACCGCTTAGAGTGTAACATAAATATATGAACAGATAAATTTTACATTCAATCTTTTAAAACACACGAAGTAATTAAACTATGTGTTTGAACATAGGATGGGTTATATACGATAGGAGGTGAGTAAGATGATATTTACCAAAAGCACCAGTCGTGGGAAACTTTTCTTCAGAACGGAATGTAACACAGGAAACGAGCTTCTTGAATCATCAAAAATTTCTAACAGCCATGTAACAAGCGAAATGATGATTCCTGAACTATTCAAGGCTATATGTGCGGTGTCTGGTAACACAAAAATTGAGGTTAAAATCAACTGGTGTTTTAAACATTAAAAAAGATTGATACACTGCTTTGGGCAACGGGGAGCAGCATAATTTGTTTCTCCCCGAAGCTTCACCAACGTTTATCCAGAAAGGAGGATTATGCAATGCGGAACCAGATTGAATTCAAAGTATATGGCAACTATGCGTTGTTTACCGATCCGCTGACGAAGCTGGGAGGTGAGAAATTTAGCTATCAGGTACCGACATATCAAGCGCTGAAAGGGATCGTAGAATCCATCTACTGGAAACCAACCATTATCTGGATCGTGGATGAGGTTCGAATCGTGAAGCCAATCCAGACCGAATCCAAAGGGATGCGCCCTATCGAATACAATGGTGGAAATACGCTGGCCTATTATACATATTTGAAAGACGTATGTTATCAGGTCAAAGCTCATTTCAGGTTCAATCCCCATCGGGAAGACTTGGCCTACGACCGAAATGAGCACAAACACCATAATATCGCCAAGCGAGCGGTGAACGTCGGTGGACGCAGAGATATTTTTCTCGGAACTCGCGAATGTCAGGCATATGTGGAGCCTTGTCTATTCGGCGAAGGAGAAGGCGCGTACGACAAGGTGCCAGAGATTGATTTTGGAACGATGGTGCATGGTATGAACTACCCGGATGAGACAGGGCGCAATGAGCGGGAAGTGCGATTGTGGCGGGCCAAGATGAATAACGGTATTATTCGTTTCGATCGTCCCGAGGAGTGCACGTTGGTGCGTAGTATAGGGGAAGGCACATCCAAAGTATTCCACACAGATAACATGAAATCTGTGGATGAGTTGTATGACGAATGGTTTGAGGGGCGTGATACGGTATGAGCTGGCTGGCGAATCTGACGCAAACCTACAATGACAACATATTGTCAGTAGGACGATTCGAAACGAAAAAAAATGGGCGCGAATACGCTCTGATCCCGGTCGCTCATACAACGCAGACTGCACATATCGAAGTGCATTTGGATGGGAAAGGAAACTTCTCCACCGCCTACGTTCGAGACAAGGTAGAGGGCAGCACGATCATTCCGTGTACCGAAGCTGCGGCCAGCAGGACAAGCGCTCCGGTGCCATATCCGCTTTTTGACAAGTTGGTGTATGTGGCTGGGGATTTTGTTCAGTTCTGCGGTGATGTAAAAGGCACGCCTTATGAGGATTATCTGGCTCAATTGAAGGCTTGGTGCGATTCGCCCTACTCCCATGAAAAAGTGCAGAGCGTGTATGAATATGTCCGCAAAGGAACTCTGATTGCTGATCTCGTTGCCGAAGGTATCCTGCATGTTGATGAACAGGGGAAACTGCGGGATAAGTGGGCTCCGGCCCCAAGTCAGGAAGCGAGTGAAAAACCGCCGATCTTCAATGTGCTGGCATCTGATCAGAGCAGCGCGTTTGTGCGGTTCGCTGTCAACATTCCTGGTGACCCAGAGGCGAGACTGTGGCGAGATATAGAGGTACAACAGTCATTTGTTCAGTTTTATAAGAGTAGTCTTGTGGATATGGATATCTGTTATGTGACGGGAGAAATATTGCCTGTTGCCGATAAACATACCTCCCGAATTCGGCATTCTGGCGACAAATCTAAGCTGATTTCGGCAAATGACTCGGCAGGATTTACTTATCGTGGAAGGTTTCGAACCAGTCGTGAGGCTGCATCTGTCAGTTACATGGCATCACAAAAGGGACATAATGCGCTTAAATGGCTGATTGACAGGCAAGGAATTACGATTGACGGTAAAGTGTTTGTCGTATGGGGAAACCAGCGGCTGGACTTGCCGGAACCTCATCAGGATGCATTGGAATTGAGGGAAGCTGCCCAAGAGTTGGAAGATTATGACGAAGATCGTGAGTTTGAAGAGGATTTCGATGTGGATGCCTACGGAGATAATTCGTCCAACTCTGGAAATCCTGCACCGGCAGGTGATACAACGTCCAAAGCTTTTGCGCGAGAGATTAAGAAAGCCATTGACGGATACCGTTATGATGGTGAGCATTACGCCCATATCACGATTATGGTGCTGGACGCGGCGACGCCAGGTCGAATGTCGATCACGTACTATCAGGATTTGAATCATGAGGATTACCTCGATCGATTGGAAAAGTGGCATACGAGTTGTTACTGGCAACATCGGTACCGGAAGGACAAGGACAGCCACTGGACGACCTTTACCGGAGCACCTGCGACAAGAGATATTGCGTTTGCGGCATACGGACCTAGAGCGAGCGACAAACTGGTCAAAGGTCTGATGGAGCGAATCCTGCCATGTATTATAGAAGTAGGACGTGAGTTGCCTCGTGATATCGTGCGAAGTGTTGTACAGCGTGCATCGAACCCGATTGGGATGGAAACATGGGAATGGGAGAAGACGCTGAGCATCGCTTGTGCCTTGGTGAATAAGGAGAATGAGAAGGAGGGCTTCGATGTGGGTTTGAACACGGAAACGACGGATCGCAGTTATTTGTTTGGACGGATGCTGGCGATTGCCGATGTGCTGGAACGAAGAGCGCTGGGACGAGAAGAGAAACGGGCCAGCAATGCGATTCGTTACATGAATGCTTTTGCCCAACGTCCGGGACGTACTTGGAGTATTATTCAGTCGAACTTACAACCTTATCAAGCTAAAATGGGTACGGATGCAAGATACTACAACAGTTTGCTAGATGAGGTAGGTGCGATGCTCAACCTGGAAGATTACACAGACAAACCGCTAACTGGGTTGTATTTGCTTGGCTTTTACAGCCAGCGTAACGATCTGTACACCAGTAAAAAAGCGAAGGAAGCGACGGGTACATCAGACACACACCAAGGTGAAGATAACGATACACAGGAGGAAAATTGAATGAGCGTATTGGATCGTAAAATTGATTTTGCTGTCGTAGTCTCTGTCCGCAATGCCAATCCGAATGGTGACCCGCTGAACGGGAACCGTCCACGTCAGAATTATGATGGTTACGGAGAGATTTCCGACGTTTGCATCAAGCGCAAGCTGCGCAACCGTCTACAAGATATGGGTGAGTCAATACTGGTACAATCCGATGATCGTCGGGATGATGGACACCGTTCGATCAAGGATCGAGTCGATGCTAATGAAGCCGTACAGGAACACGCTAAGGGTAAAAAAGCCAATAAGGAATTATATGCAGATGCGGCATGTCAGTCTTGGATAGATGTACGCAGCTTCGGGCAGGTTTTTGCTTTTAGCGGAACAGATGTGTCGGTAGGTATTCGTGGTCCGGTATCTATTCATACTGCGGTAAGTCAGGATCGGATCGATATTAGCAGCATGCAAATTACGAAAAGCGTCAACTCTGTTACCTCTCCCAAAGATCCAGACAAACGTGGCTCGGACACCATGGGCATGAAACACCGTGTCGATTTTGGCGTATACGTGATATATGGCAGCATCAACACACAGCTTGCAGAGAAGACTGGATTTACATATGAGGATGCGGAAAAGTTGAGGGAGGCGCTTCGCACATTGTTCGCCAACGATACATCCTCTGCTCGTCCTGACGGAAGCATGGAGGTACACAAGCTGTACTGGTGGGAGCACAAATCTAAGCTGGGACAATACTCTTCTGCAAAGGTACATCGTTCATTGGTCATAGAAGAGAATCTGGAAGTCACCGAGGCTGAGAAAAACACTTATGCACGTTATACCTATGATATTCAGCCGCTCGATGGATTAGCAGTCCAAGAATATGAAGGACTATAACGAAGAGGATTATCTGCTGCTTTCGGGTATTCAGCATTTTAACTTTTGTAGAAGGCAGTGGGCATTAATTCATATTGAACAACAGTGGGAAGATAATGTGCGTACCATTGAGGGAGATCATTTGCATCGAAAGGCAGATCAACCAGCGCTTCGTGAGAAACGGGGCGATAAATTGGTGGTTCGTGCACTTCCGGTACAATCGAGAGAACTTGGCATCACAGGCATCTGTGATGTGGTGGAATTCATCCGTAACCCGGCTGGAGTTCCGCTTGCTGGGGAGGAGGGGCTATACCTTCCTTTTCCTGTTGAATACAAACGAGGGAAACCCAAGCGAAATGATTCTGATCACTCACAACTGGTAGCACAAGTCATGTGTCTTGAAGAGATGCTCGTATGTGATATTCACAAGGCCTATTTTTATTATGACGAGATCAAGCATCGGGTAGAAGTCATAATTACTGCGGCAGATCGGGAACGTGTGAGAGCGAGTATTGAAGCGATGAGATCTTACTTTGAACGGAATCATACACCAAAAGCCAAAGCCGGGCCACACTGCCTAAATTGTTCTTTGAACAATATTTGTGTACCTGATATCTTGAACAAACGCTCTGTTTCAAGTTACATCGAAAGCAGGTTAAATGAATGAAAAAACTGCTAAACACCTTATTTGTGACATTACCTGATACATACCTTTCACTGGATGGTGAGAACATTGTGGTGAAGCAGGAGGAAGAAATTCTTGCTCGTTATCCGCTGCATAATCTGGAGGCCGTATGCACCTTTGGCTATGCTGGAGTAAGTCCAGCACTGATGGGGGCTTGTGCGTCTCGCAATGTTAGTTTGACGTTTATGACACGAACAGGGCGATTCCTCGCACGGGTCATTGGTGAGGATCGTGGAAATGTGGTTCTTCGCAAAGAACAGTATCGTATCTCGGACGATGAGGTGCGTAGTGCGAGGGTTGCTCGTAATATGATTACAGGCAAATTGTACAACAACAAGTGGATTTTGGAACGTGCGACACGGGATTATGCTCTACGCATCGACACGGAACGAATGAAGAAGGTTACAGAGTCGCTAGGCGAAACGATGAAGCTGTTACGCGAGGTAGAGCAATTGGACGTATTGCGTGGCTTGGAAGGTTCTGCCGCTGTTCAATATAACTCCGTATTCGATGATCTGATCCTACAGCAAAAGGAGTCATTTTACTTTTACGGACGCAGTCGACGTCCTCCCTTAGATAAAGTGAATGCATTATTATCCTTTGCCTATACCTTGCTCGCTAATGATATGAAGTCTGCACTTGAATCTGTCGGACTTGATGCATATGTCGGCTTTTTGCACCGGGATCGTCCTGGCAGAGCTTCTCTTGCACTGGATATGATGGAGGAACTTCGGGGAGTGTACGCAGACCGTTTTGTGCTCTCTCTTATTAACAAAAAAGTGATTAACGATAAAGGCTTTTATGTAAAAGAAAATCTTGCAGTCATTATGGATGATGAAACAAGAAAGAGAGTGTTAAAAGCGTGGCAAGATCGTAAACAGGACAAGATTATGCATCCGTATTTGAATGAAAAAATATCTTGGGGTCTTGTACCATACACTCAAGCGTTACTACTGGCAAGATATATACGCGGAGATCTGGATGAATATCCTCCGTTTCTGTGGAAGTAGGTGTGACGATTGCTTATTTTGATTACGTATGATGTGAGCACAACAGACAGTGAAGGCCGAAGAAGGCTATCTAAAGTGGCAAAAAAGTGTGTGGATCACGGTCAGCGAGTGCAGAACTCGGTGTTTGAATGTATATTGGATGCTGCCCAGTTTAGACGATTAAGATTCGAACTGGAAGAATTGATTGATAAGAATACAGATAGTCTCCGATTTTACAACTTAGGCGATAATTACAAAAGTAAAGTCCAACATGTGGGAGCCAAAGATTCCTATGATATGAGCGATCCTTTAATACTTTAACAGGTGCGAATGCCAAGCTCACATGAATTCCCTGGGGGATTCGCACCTCGAAACTTGTCGAAAAGGTCATTTTTGTGACCTTTTGGCAATGATCGATAGTGGAGAATGATTGATACTGGGTTTTAACTAAGTGGAAATAACGAAAAGACGTTAATATCTACTTCTGAAATACAGATATTGCGTGATTTTTCGCTGTCGCACTCTGTATGGAGTGCGTGGATTGAAATCGTCATATCTTCCCATTTTTTAAAAGAACCGCCTGTCGCACTCTGTATGGAGTGCGTGGATTGAAATTTCAGGGGAGTTGATACGTCCTCGCTTGCAAACGTCGCACTCTGTATGGAGTGCGTGGATTGAAATACATACCGTTATGATATGAAAGACCCTATTACCGGTCGCACTCTGTATGGAGTGCGTGGATTGAAATCTCATATACTTGCGCATAATACTGCTGACGTAGACAGTCGCACTCTGTATGGAGTGCGTGGATTGAAATTGTGCGCGGCCGAGAATCTCCTGATTGAGCTTGGTCGCACTCTGTATGGAGTGCGTGGATTGAAATCTATTGATTTTTAATCACTGTTTATTGTATTATGGGTCGCACTCTGTATGGAGTGCGTGGATTGAAATCGGCTGGATGTGCGCCTAACGTGGCAGGAAACGGCGTCGCACTCTGTATGGAGTGCGTGGATTGAAATAGCTAACACCTGATAATTGTATGAATTTGGCTATGGTCGCACTCTGTATGGAGTGCGTGGATTGAAATAAAAGTATACAACTCCTTTCACTGGCAAAGCCGCCGTCGCACTCTGTATGGAGTGCGTGGATTGAAATAACGCAAATGCCGCACCCTCAATGCCGTTACCAGTCGCACTCTGTATGGAGTGCGTGGATTGAAATACCATAAATGAGAGCATGACCGTTAAACGTTCTGTGGTCGCACTCTGTATGGAGTGCGTGGATTGAAATATGATGGTGCTATTCAGGGAAAACCCAATGGAAGTCGCACTCTGTATGGAGTGCGTGGATTGAAATCTGTTCAACCGGGATATCGTCATCAATGAAACCGTCGCACTCTGTATGGAGTGCGTGGATTGAAATGTCATAGTAGTTCAGCATGTTAAAGACTGTGCTCGTCGCACTCTGTATGGAGTGCGTGGATTGAAATATTGATGCTCAAGTTGATGAGCTGAAGGAACGTGGGTCGCACTCTGTATGGAGTGCGTGGATTGAAATATATCAAAATGCAGCCCATGCAGCAAGAATACTTAGTCGCACTCTGTATGGAGTGCGTGGATTGAAATTTGAAAGCATTCTTGGTCGATCCGTTGCAATCCAGTCGCACTCTGTATGGAGTGCGTGGATTGAAATAAGCGTGAATCCGAAACGCTGCTGTCCGAGAGCAAAGTCGCACTCTGTATGGAGTGCGTGGATTGAAATCTAATCACCCAGCTCCAATTGAAAATTTGAATCACGTCGCACTCTCTATGGAGTGCGTGGATTGAAATATATTCAACGAGATTAAAGCATTTTGGGACAAATGGGTCGCACTCTGTATGGAGTGCGTGGATTGAAATACAAAACTGGCTGATCCAAGTGTTAATCCGCTTTCGTCGCACTCTGTATGGAGTGCGTGGATTGAAATCGTTCACGTTTTAGATGTTTACCTAATTCCTGAAGGTCGCACTCTGTATGGAGTGCGTGGATGATAGATGGGGTGAGGCGCAAATAAAAGGCAAGTTTCCTCTTGAATGATTTTAGATCATTTCGCTATGTTTATCTTATTGTCCTTAACTAGAGTCTTATAGTTCTCATCACTTGCACACCTGACGTATTTAGCCGAACCAATAAATATATTTAATAAAATCGGAATATTTACAAATAATGGAGCATATTTTCCCGGTTAATCAAGTATAATAAGACTACTTAATAAACAGGGAGGATTTACCTTTGGATCAACGTCACAATGATGTGGATCGTTATTATAGCGATCCGCTTCCGCCACCACCTTATGTAGTACCAAAAACCAATAGCAAGTCGATCGCAGCTCTTGTCTTGGGGATTTTGTCAGTCATGATTCCATACTTGGGATTTCTGATAGGTATTGTTGCTATCGTATTTGCATCTATTTCTCTTAAAGAAATCAAGCTTCGCATGGAACAGGGAAGAGGACTCGCCATTGCTGGTCTTGTCTGTGGCATCATTGGCACGGCAATTTATGCAATTATCATTTTGTTCGTCCTGGCTGCAGCCTTCTTCTACGTTAGCACGGATATTTCTACATATTAGAATGATAAGAATAGTGGATTCAAGAATTGTCTCTTGCTAAAAAAGCAAGGCCGTGTATAAGCAAACACCCGCTGTTATTGAGGCGAGGATGTTGCTTATAACATGCCTTGCTTTTTATTTTCCATCCTACACGTGAAGCACTGCCTCACTATTGACTTCTTCAACCTCACTTTTACGATGTACCATGAAGTACGTAAAGGTAACCGTCAGACCGATCACTGCAAAGATACATAAAATTCCGATCTGCTCCCAAGCCACACTGAACTGTCCACTCGAAATAACCGCTTTATACCCGGTTACCGAATAGGTCATTGGCAGCCATGGGTTGAAAACTTTCAGCCAGTTTGGAATGAGCTCCAACGGGAACGTACCCGCACTGGTGGTCAATTGGAAGATTAACATGAGGATCGCCAGGAAGCGGCCTGGATTCTCCAACCAGGTAACCAGAGAATGAATGATGTACATGAAGGTCAGGCTGGTCACGAAACTGAATAAAAGGAACAAAGGCACGCTTTGAACTTCCAGGCCCAAGCCGGACAAGACAAGCCAGGAAGCGAGCAGGGATTGCACCGCACTCATGATCGTAAAAGCCAGCGTTCTGCTCACAAAACGATTCCAGCCACTTGCATCGGCAACCGAGCTGCTGCGTGTGGGTACAACCAGCGTTGCAATTAATGCCCCAACAAAGAGTCCCAATGACAGGAAGTATGGCGAGAATCCTGTACCATAGTTGGGAACTTCATTATGTTTATGTTCATCCACCTGAACAGGCTCTGCATACATCGTTACAAGTTCATCCGTTTTTTTCACACTGCCCGTTTGATCGGCGGCATCATTCAGTTTGGTGGCAAGCTCACCGGAGCCATCGCTCAACTTGGCGGTACCCTCTTTTAAATCTCCTGCGCCGTTATCCAGCTTGCGGGAACCATCGGCAATGGTGGTGATTCCGGCTGAAAGTTGGCTCAACCCATCAACCAGTTTCCCTGCACCCGCGTTTAATTGACTCGAACCCTCTGCAAGTTTGGCTCCGCCAACGACAGCCTCAGACAATTTGGCGTTGAACTGCTGGAGGCCAGTCGCAAGCTGACCCTGTCCAGCGGACAATTGCGTGGCTCCTTCTAAAAGCTGCTGTTCACCCTGCACTAACTGGCTGCTGCCCTGATGCAGCTGCAGCTGCGCAGCTTGCAGGCTTTGGCTGCCTTGAACCAGTTGTTGTCCACCTTGATACACTTGTTCGCTACCAGCAGCAACAGCCTGGCTCGCTGCCAGCAGCTGCTGTACAGCCGGGTTGGCAGCGAGCTCCGGACTGGCATCAGCGAGTTGGGCTAGTCCTTGCGCAACGGCCTTGGCGCCTTCACTTACTTTGCCACTGCCTTCAACGGAGGTCTGCAATCCCGCAGTCAGCTTGGCGCTGCCTGCTTCGGAGGCTGCTAATCCGGCATCCAATTGAGCGGCCCCTTCCTGAGCGGATTGAATACCAGCCTGTAACTTTTTGCCGCCAGCTTCTGTCTGTGCTGCTCCATCACCGAGCTTCGCACCTGCTGCCGCCAATTGGGACAAACCTTTGGAAAGGGAGCTCGCTCCCGTATGAAGCTCACTAATACCCTGAGCCAAGGTGTTCGTGCCTTCTTTTAACGGGGTAATGCCTGTTTCGAGTTTGTTGGTTCCATCGGCAAGTTTGGACAGGTTCTCTTTCAACTTGGAGGCACCTTCATCCAGCTTAACCGCACCCTCGTTGATCTGACCTGCGCCGTCTCCGGCATCTGCCAAACCGCTAGAGATTTTCTCTACCTGATCCAGCAGGGTTTCCGTATATGATTCCGTCACTTTGGCAGAGACTTTGGATTTGATCTGTTTGACCGCAGTCCCGCCAATCTGCCCCGCAAGGAAGTTGTAGCCTTCATTGGGTTCATAGATCAGCTCTGCCGGCTCGGGATGGTCATCCATCAGAGTGGTTGCTCTGGCTGAAAAATTCTCCGGAATAACAATCGTCATATAATACGTGTTGTCTTCCATACCTTTCTCGGCTTCTTCCCGGGTCACAAATTGCCAGTTGAAGTCATCGCTTTTTTTCAATTCATCGACCAGATTTTGTCCAACCTCCAGCGATTTGTCATTGTAGATCGCCCCTTGATCCGTGTTGACCACGGCGACAGGCAGTTCATTCATTTTGCCGTAAGGGTCCCAGAACGCATTGAGGAACAGGCCGCTATACAGTACCGGAATGAACAGCACCACGAGAATCGGAATAAATACTTTCGGTTTCTTGAAGGCGGATTTCAAATCCTGCCCAAATACAGTGAATGATTTCATCATGTTCTCTCCCTATCATTACGCTACTCTGCTGTTCTATCTATCTCTAATCGATCAAGGATTCAGCCGCGCATCTTTCTTTATGTAGGGGATAATCCCCTTTTGAGAAAGAGGCCCACGAAATCCTTGATCTGATCCTTGTTGAGCGAAGGATGCGCTTTGTTCCAATCGGAAGTTAAGGTGACATACAGCTTCAACAGGACAAAAGAGACCAGTCTGGGATCGTCCTCGCGAATCTGCTGTAGTTCCATGGCGCGCTGAACTTGACGTTCCAGATATTCGAGAATGGCTGTTTCTACTTTTTGCAGACCTTCCTTCGCTTGAGGCGTGCCAAACTCGTTCACCTCCTGAAACAGCTTAATCAGCAGCTCATGTTCCTCCCTATACTCCAGCAAAGCGTCCATACTCTCATGCACATTATCCAAAAACGAATGATCTTCCTTTACCGTTTGCTCCGTAATTTGCTTCATATCCGTAATGATCGAGTGGAGAATTTCTCCGAACAGTTCTTCCTTGTTTTCAAAAAAAGTATAGATGGTTCCCTTGCCCACATTGGCAAGCCTCGCTACCTGTTCCATGGTTGTGGCCTTGTAACCAAACAGCGCGAACGATTTCTCTGCTGAGTCCATGACCTGCTGCCTTCGATCAATGGTTCTCATGGCATATGCACCTCCTTAGCATAAAAAGATGAAAAATTTTTTTGACTGTATTACCAAAATAGTCAGTTGGTCGTTTACAACTGTAGCACTTGCACCGGGTGGGAGGAAGTGATGTTTATCATAGTCATCCAGATCGTAGAGACATAAGGAGAATATCCATAACTCCAAAGGAACATATGTCATTGGACACACTGAGCAAACAAAGGAAGACGGGTATCGACAAATTCCCTCTATAAATCGACTGGAATATAGGTCGTATTACTTATGTTTTAGGTAAATAGAATTTTAAAATAAGACTTTTGACCGTACATTTCGTAATATGGATAATTTAGGATTAAATTGTAATATTGTGTCTTCGCGAGGTGGGTGTGTAACCAAATAAGGTAAGGAGAGGATTACCCTTGAAAAGAAGTACGTTGCGAAGGAGCTGCCTTTGGCTGCTGTCCGTATTGTTGTTGCTGGAAACCTGGACAGGCTCAGGCCTTCTTATGGCTCAGGCAGCAAGCTCTTTGAATAGCCAAGAGGCTGCATCGCGGGAGGAGATTCCCGCATGGGCGAAAAAGGAAATGGAATCGTTAAAGGAAGCGGGAGTCATGAAGGGATATCCCGATGGTACAGTTCGTCCACATCAATCCATTACACGAGCTGAACTGGTGACACTCATATACAAAATACGTACTTCTTCGAATCAGAATACATCTACATTTGCTGCATTCAAGGACATCACGAAACAATGGTATGCCGCGGATGTTACGAAGGCAGCGGCGGAAGGCTTGATCAATGGATACCCAGATGGAACATTCAGACCTGATCAGCCCGTTAATCGGTATGAAGCTGCGAAGGTATTACAATTAGCTTTTGCACCTGCTGCACCAAGCGGTCATGCAACGATAAATTACTCTGATCAAAAACAGTTCCCCAATTGGGCAGTGGAACCCATATCATCTATGTCTGCTGTGGGCTGGATGAAGGGATACCCGGATGGCTCATTTGGGGGGCTGCGGACACTTACCCGGGCGGAGGGCGCAGTGCTGCTTCATCGAGCCTGGTTGTCAGAAGCCGGGGGAGGCCATAACGGCAATGAAGAAGGAACTGAAGGTAGTACGCCAGGTGAAGAGAAGCCAGAAGAGGGAAATAATGAAAACAGTTCTCCTGGCACTCCGGGAAATGGGGGAATTACACCTCCGGGAGGACCTGTCACTCCGCCTGTGAATCCACCCAATCCTGAACCGCCAGGAAAGATTGCTGTGCCTGTCGGATTGCTTGCGACAGCAGGTAACGCGCAGGTAGCGCTTCGCTGGGAGCAGTCCGGTACCGTGGCCCCTGCAGGATACAAGGTTTATTACGCAGAGGGGAATTCAGACTGGACCGGTAGTCCTCAGGATGTGGGAAAAAGCAAAAGTCACACCGTTACAGGACTAACGAATGGAAAAACCTATCGTTTTGCCGTAAGCGCTTATGATGCTTCCGGGATAGAGACGAAGCAATCATCCGAGGTATATGCGGTACCTCGAACGGCAATCGATCCGTCACTTCCACCTGATCCACGGGAGACGTCTACACCACTTCCGGCTACACATCACATTTCATTCTCCGAATCCATTGAGTTCTTATACACTGGTGAACGGCCGGTTCAGATCGGCGTCGAGGAAGGCGCAATTGATGCCGAACGAGTTGCAGTGGTTCGAGGCAATGTGCTGGATTCGGAAGGAAACCCTTTGCCGGGAGTCAACATATCCGTATCGAACCAATCGCAATATGGTCATACCATGAGCAGGGGAGATGGGCAATTCGATTTGGCGGTCAACGGTTTTGGCGACATTGTCATTGACTATGAAAAGGAAGGGCATATGCCGGTTCAACGTAATGCCCAGCCCTCAGGCGGCCACTATACCACTTTGGATGACGTTGTGTTATTGCCTTACGATGACCAAGTAACCAAGGTCAAGCTGGGCGAGGATGTCTCCGACACCCAAGTCGCTCAAGGCAGCCCCGTAACCGATGAGGACGGAAGTCGCCAAGCCACATTAATTATTCCTGGTGGAACCTCTGGATCGATTGTGCTGCCGGATGGCACGGAACAGCCGATGGCCGAACTGAATATCCGAGCGACAGAATACACGGTTGGCGAGCGGGGACCAGAAGCCATGCCGGGAGAATTACCATCATTGGTAGGCTATACCTATGCCGTTGAGCTGTCCGCTGACGAGGCGGTATCAGCTGGGGCAACAGAGGTCCGCTTTGATCAGCCCTTATATCTGTACGTAGATAACTTTCTGAATTTCCCGGTTGGTGGAACAGTACCGATTGGTTATTATGACCGGATGGCCGGGGCCTGGATCCCTTCCGATAACGGAAGAATCATTGAGGTGCTGTCCGTCAACAATGGGATCGCATCGGTGGACATTGACGGAGATGGTGCAGCCGACAGTGACAGTGCGATGGAAGCTATTGGCTTGACGAAGGAAGAACGTAGAGAACTCGCGGCATTATATAAACCAGGTCAAAGCTTCTGGAGATCCCCCATAGAGCACTTTACACCGTGGGACTGCAACTGGCCTTACGGCCCACCGCTGGATGCGGAATCTCCGCCGGATCGCAAACCGAACGAAGACAAGCCTGACATTGATGATTCCTGCAAGGCGAATGGTTCCATTATCGGTTGTCAGACACAGTCCCTGTCCCAGGTCATTCCTGTTACTGGTACGGGACTAAATCTGGTCTATGACAGTCAAAGGGAGCCCGGGTATACAAGCGGCAAACAACTGGAGCTTAAACTGACGAATGATGTGGTCTCTCCAAGCATCCGATACATCGAAGTGGAACTGGAGATTGCAGGCCGCCGCATTGTGGAGAAACTGGACCCCAAACCTAATCTGATTTACAGATATGAATGGGATGGGAAGGATGTCTATGGACGTTCCTGGTACGGAAAAGCGGATTATAAATTTACGGTAACCAATCACTATCCGATGGTATATTTGGAGCCTTCAACAGACTTTCCGCGGAGTTTCGGACGTATCAGTAATCAGGGGGGGACCTTTGCTACAGATCGCACGAACATGACAACATCGCTGTCAAGGGTTCATGAGGGAATGATAGACAGTCCACTGAATGAGTATGAGAGTGCCGGGCTTGGCGGATGGAGTTTGAATATTCACCACGGTTCGGACGGGGAGAATCTTTTCCTGGGTGCAGGAGGAGAACACGTCATCATGAATCCTTACCGGAACAAACTTGCCCACACGTTTAATGACTATGATTATGCGCAAAGCAAATCGGATCAGCTCACGGTTACTCCGGATGGCACGACTCACATGGTTATCCTTGACCCTACCGTGAATGGAACAGTATATCATTTTTCACTCATCTCCATGGATAGAAACGGGCGGCAAACCAAGTCGGAGCTTCCTCATCAGAATCCAACGATGTTGCGCAGCTCGCCAACGGGAGAACTATATTTTATTTCAAGCAACTATAATGACAGTGTGATGTGGAAACGGGGGCTCGATGGCAAGTGGCAGCGCCTGTTTACCTTTAATCAGCCAAAGAGTGACTTTGGCAACGGCGATTCTTTTGAACAATTTCCGATCGAACATTTGACGAACTTTGAAGTCGATCGCGAGGGAAATATCTTTTTTCTGCAGAGAGAATTTTTGTATAAAAGCAGCCCGGACGGTACGGTGGAGATACTGAGCGCACCCAGCAACGGGGAGGATACACCGGAGTTTCCGGGTCCAGCCAGCCCAAGCCGTATCGGTCGTATAGCCTATTTTCAACTGGGATCGGACGGAACCATCTATATCATGGATCGATCGGATGATTTTTCACACTATCGTTCCAGAATTCGCAAGGTAACTCCTCAGGGACAAGTTGAAATCATTGTACATTCCAGACCTTATGATCAGCCTGATAAACCGTTGTATAACGGGACTTACATTATTGAAAATCCGACATTTTTCTTTGAGCAAAATTTTAAGTTGGATGCAGAAGGAAATATGTATCTGCTCAACAGGATTAATGGAGGTTCATCCTATGACCTGTATCGTTTGACGCCTTCCGGGAGATTTGAACTGGTGAAGAAGGCAATGATTGATTATATGTATTTTCCGCTTGCAGGCGTTTCACCCGATGGAGAGCTCTACTACGTCCATGTGGAGAGAGGCAAGGCGGAGAACAGCTATCGGAGTTACACCAAACGGACGAGTCGCACAGAAGGAATTACGACTGTGGATGCCGGAGGGCGGGTTGTGTATGAGATGGCACCCGATACGTTTCAACATATCAAGACACTTGATGCGCTTAGCGGTACCTCGCTCTATCAATTCAACTATGATGACATAGGGCGCTTGACGGGGATTGTTGACCGGAATGACAATCAGGTGCGGATTGAAAGGCGAGCAGATGGAGCGCCGTCAGCCATCGTATCTCCTTTTGGTCAACGAACCGAGTTGAGTGTGAACGAGGAAGGAAGAATCACTACGTTAACCAATCCGGCAGGAGAGCGTTACGTCATTGATTATGATGCTGGCGGACTAATGACTTCTTTCACTGAGCCTGGCAAACGGGCAAAGAATTACAGTTATGATCAGGATACAGGGTATCTGATTCGGGCCGAACAAGCGAACGAAGGCGTGAAGACACTTGCGCGAACCCCGATAGAGTCAGGTTATGCCGTGGAAATCAGGGACGCGATGGACCGTGTGACCGCGCTTCGGGTACAAAATCTGAGGGACCATATTCGCCGTGAGTCGATAACTCCTTCAGGAGCTTCTACGGTCAGCAAACGGTATACAGATGGCCGGGTGGTGACTGAACATGCAGATGGAACGATCGTCAGGACATGGAGTCATCCGGACCCTGTGTGGGAGATGCAGGCTGCATATATTGGAGAGATGGAAATAGAACTTCCTTCCGGTAAGAAGACCACATATCGTCAGAGCCGGACAGTTGTATTGGAAGACCCATCGGATCCGTTCAGTTTGTTGGAATGGACCGAGAGCCATAACATCAACGGAGTGATCAAGAAACGCAGTTATAACAGCAACACGAGAACATATACCGAAAGTGATCAGGATACTCCGCGGGTACAGACGATTATGAATGACCGGGATTATGTGGAGAGCATCATTCGTTTGGACGAAAATGTAGATCCGGTGAAGTATACGTACGACGAGCGAGGTAATGTCTCGGGTATAACACAAGGGGATCAGCGGATTACCCAATCGTATGACGAGTATAACCGGTTGGTGGCAACAGAAGATGCCTCTGGCAACCGTAAAACATTCCGCTACGATCATGCCAATCGACTGATGGGTGTCAAGCAGCCAGGAGGAAACGAGTACATCCAAACCTATGATGAAGGCGGGAATAAAACGGGCCTTGTCCTGCCAAACGGCGCCACATACATGATGGCTTACAACGAACTGGATGAGCTGGAGAGCTTTGTGCCTGCCGGTGAAACACTCGGAATTCAACGGTCGTATAATGCGGGTGGCGAATTAACCCAAACCATACAGCCAGGTGGGCGAGAGGTCAACTATGGGTATGACGCAGGAGGACGGATTGAATCCATACATGATTCGGATATCCAGCGGAGCTTCACCTATGCCGATCCAACAGATCGGGTCACCGCTGCCTCTACCACTTCCGGGGACTGGAATCAGAACAGCAAATATAGTTATGACGGTTCCAACGTGACTCGTGAGGAGCTATCGGGAGCTGTTAATGCCACGTATAACTATACCTATGACACGTCTTCCCGGCTTACTGAGATGATGGCTGTTGTCGGAGGTAAGCGGTTAAGTACCCCGATGTCATGGGGGAATACCGGACTTCTTGAACGCTTGGGCAGCTTCCGTCTGGGGAGAAATCAGGACAGCACACAAGTCAGCAGCCTTACAGATGGACAGCTTCGTGTTGAGAAGGACTATAATTCGCTGGGAGCGCTGCAAGAGCTTCGTTATATAAGTGAGGTGGGGCGTTCATCCGGGACGGACGAAGTGTATTCAGGACCGAAGACCTTGTACACCATTGGTTATGAGTATGATCATCGTGGATGGGTAACAAGAAAAACAGTTCTCACTGGAGCCACGGGGCAGGTGGAGTCGTACGAATATATCCATGATGCCAACGGCCAATTAACTCAAGTCATTCATACCGATGTGGATGGCGTAGAGCATATGGAACAATATGAATATGACGCCAATCGTAACCGGATTTTCAGCAAGTCGGATGCAAGCGAGGTTCAGGCAACCTATAATGAGCGGGATCAATTGGTTGATGCGGGAGATGTGACGTATAAATATAATGCTGAGGGGTACCTGACAGAGCGTGGTCAGGACACCTTCGAGTATGGAACACGTGGTGAGCTCCTGAGCGCAACCGTTGATGGATCAAGTGTGTCTTATGCTTACGATTACACAGGCAGACGGATATTACGGAAGGCTGAAGAGGGTCAGACCCAGTTTATGTACAGTAATCCGACGAATCCGTTATTATTGACTGCTTCGGTTGATGCCCAGGGTAAAGTTACAGCTTATGAGTATGACGAGCAGGGAATGCTGCTTGCTATCGAACGGGAAGATGAGCGGTACCATGTGGTTACAGATGCGGTCGGGACACCCGTCATTGTGCTGGATGACCATGGAGTGCCGGTCAAGGAACGGACATATGACAGTTACGGCATTCTTTTAAGTGACAGCAACCCGGAATGGAAACTGGCGCTGGGTTACGCAGGGGGACTGGAAGACGAGACCACCGGACTTGTTCGTTTTGGACAGCGGGACTATGATGCAGCAGCAGGTCGCTGGACAGCGATGGACCCTATTTTATTCCAGGGTGGTCAGGGGAACCTGTATAACTATGTGAACAACAGTCCGATATTAATGCGTGATCCATGCGGATTGTTCTGCATTGGTGCAAGTGCATATGCCGTAGCGGGTGGAGGCGCACAGATCTGTGTGAATTCCGAAGGTATGTCCATATGCGGGGAGCTGGGCTTCGGTGCAGGAGGCGGTCTGGAGATCAGCCCATTTGGTGACCTGGCGCCTGATCATGCTTCTGTCACTGCCTCGGGCACGGGGAAAGTTGGGCCAGTGGGATTGGAACTGGGATTGGAAATATCCAATTTGAATAGTGAGTGCGGGGACCTGATCAATCCAATTGCCAACCTTGCTATAGGGCCAGCATCCTTTGATCTGTCCGATCCTATTCGTGGCAGCTCTGTAGGTGGGGATTTTGATGAACTGGGCTCCAGTCTTTCAGACCTGTGGAATGGCAGTTCCACCAAAATAGGAGCCAAAACCGAGCTTTCTGTTCGCGGTAAAGTATGCGGCGGGATGCTCTGGTAACTTTATTCAGGAAATCATAATAATATATTTTTGAACCTAATCTCATCCAAAAGCCCCCGATTCATGGGGGCTTTTTGGGTTTTATTTTTGCCTGGTCATGGAGTCTTCAACCATGGACACCACCTAAAGAAAACACAAGTAAACGAAAAGACAGTCCATTGTTGCCCTCTCACAGGAACGCTAAGATGAAGTTGTTAAAGCGTTTACATTACGTGATGAAAGGGAGCTGAACTTGGATGCCGGAAATTTCAATCAGGCTGTATGAAGGCAGGACGGATGAGCAAAAGCAGGAGATCGTGGAGGTGTTCACACGCGAGCTTTCACGTATTATCGATCGTGAGCCGGAGTACATTTCCGTTGAATTCAATGAAATCCCGTGGGACGAGAATGTTCCTGATAATTTGAGAAACATGCAATCACAGAAGCAGGGAGGGGAGAAGACGTGAAGCCGGCGGATATCGCGCCTCCAAGCCGGGGAGCAGCCAGACTTAATTCATCTGGTCTGGGCACCCGGCTCGGAGATGCAGGACGTTATCTGTGGCGATACCGGATACTATATCTGCTCTCGGTACCAGGCATCCTGTATTTTTTCCTCTTCAAATACGTGCCTCTGTTTGGCTCAGTCATTGCTTTTCAGAACTACAACATTTTCAAAGGCATCACCGGAAGTGATTGGGTAGGCCTGGAGCATTTTCAGAAGATGTTCAGCCATTATGACTTTTTGCGGATTCTCAATAATACCATTCTGCTTGGACTATATGATCTCGTAATTGCATTCCCGGTACCGATCTTACTGGCCATTCTGCTGAATGAAGTACGGATGATTGTGTTTAAGCGTTTGCTGCAAACGATTGTATACATGCCTCACTTCCTGTCCTGGGTCGTCATTAGTGGTATCTTCATGGGTATTTTCTCGATGGATGCCGGGGTGGTGAACAAGGCACTTGGATTTCTGGGCATGCAGCCGATCTACTTTCTTGGAGAAGACTCGTACATTCGTTCCATTCTGATCGGTTCCGGGATCTGGCGGGACTCCGGTTACGGAACGATTATTTTCCTGGCAGCCATTGCGGGCATTAATCCCGATCTGTATGAGGCGGCAGAGGTCGATGGAGCCGGACGTTTGAAGCAAATATGGTCGATTACCCTGCCATCTTTACTGCCGACGATTATGATTCTGCTGCTGCTGCACATCGGGAAATTCCTCGATCTGGGCTTTGAGCGGGTGTTCGTATTCCTGAATCCGCTCAATCTGGAATCTGGAGAAATTCTCGATACCTATATCTACAAGGCCGGCCTTCTCTCACAGCAATACAGCTATACAACGGCCATCGGATTGTTCAAGTCGGTCGTGGGTTTGATGCTTATTCTACTCGGTAATTTCTTCAGCAAAAAAACTACCGGCGAAAGCCTGTATTAGGAGGCGAGATTGATGCGTACCCCCAGTGTCCGTTACCGTATATTCCGCATTGGAAATCTCGTTTTTCTTACGCTGCTCTCGTTGACGATGATTCTGCCTTTCATTAATGTGCTGGCTCAATCTCTTAGCAGCTCGGAAGCGATCATGGGCGGAAAGGTCAGCTTCTGGCCTGTTGCTTTTACCTGGATCAATTATGAATATGTATTCGGTGATGCTTCGTTCTGGCGGGCATTTGCAGTCTCGGTCGGGGTGACGCTGTTCGGGACGCTGGTCAATCTCGCTGCAACGGCATCGCTGGCCTATCCCGTTTCCCGTCCAGAGTACAAGGGGCGCTCTATAGTCGTCATGTTTGTCCTGGTGACCGTTGTGTTTTCGGCCCCGCTTATTCCGAACTTTATCCTGATGAAGGAACTGCATCTGGTCAACAATCCGCTGGTACTGATTGTGCCAGGAGCGATTAATGCCTTTAACTTTTTCGTCATGCGCTCGTTCTTTGCACAGCTGCCGGGTGAATTGATCGACGCTGCCCGCATCGATGGCTGTGGTGAATTCGGCATCATCTGGCGTATCGTTATTCCGTTGTCCAAACCAGCCATGGCATCACTCGGCATTTTCTATGCGGTAGGACACTGGAACGCCTATTCCACCGCGCTGTATTATCTGAATGATCCGGCCTGGTGGCCAATCCAGGTAACACTCAAGAAGTTGTTTGAAAGTGACGATATTTCCGTCGATCCGGGCTCTGCCGTCTATAGCACCCTTGCACATACATCGCCGGAAGGCATCAAAATGGCAACGATCATCATTGCAACCTTGCCGATCATTATCATTTACCCTTTTCTGCAAAAGCATTTTGTAAAAGGAATCATGGTCGGCTCCGTCAAATCTTAAGTACAAGAAGAGACAGATCTGACGGAAACGGGGGAATGGCGATGTTCAGAATCCTGATTACGGATGATGAGCCAATGATTCGAATGGGTCTGGCGAAGATGATCAAACAAGCGGGACTGTTCGACTGTGAGATTCGGCAGGCTGCACATGGGGAAGAAGCTCTCCAGGTGGTGAAGGACTTTCGGCCGCACATCCTGTTTACGGATATCCGCATGCCAACGATGGACGGTATTGAGCTATGCCGTCGTTTATCCGAGCAAGGCAGTACGATACGCATTATTGTGGTCTCCGGTTATTCGGACTTTGAATATGCAAGAGCCTGTATGGATTATGGGGTAAAGCGATATTTGCTCAAACCTGTGGGACGACAGGAGCTTCATGAACTGCTGCTCAAATTGCTGGCATCCGAAGAGGATAAGCCTACGGTTTCTCTTGTACCCGTGAGGGAGCTGAACGATTGGGCGATGCGTCTGGAAGAGGCCATATGGGAGTTGCGGGAGTCCGATGTGATAGAGCTCCTCGCAGCATGGTCAGGTCGTTATCCGGCATATTCCTTGATGCCTGAGCAGACAGCGGAGCTTTTTCAGGAATTGCTGGAATTGATTATGGCCCGAATGAACGCACGTGGCAACGGAACGATGAGTACATCCTGCGAGATAAATGAAAGCGCTTCCTCAAAAGAGTGCTTCGAGGCTCTGGGCAATGAGATCCACACCTTAATGAAGACGATCAAGGAGCGGCGCAGCGGCAAGCGAAAGCATCCGGTGGAAGAAGCAAAAGCCTATCTGGAGAAGCACTTACGCCGCGAAGTGTCACTGGACGAAGTTGCAGCCAAGCTGGGCCTTAACCCGTCCTACTTCAGCCAGCTGTTCAAGCAGACGACAGGCCAGACCTTTATCCAATACCGGATACGCAGCAAAATGGAACTGGCCAAACGCATGCTGGAACAGCCGGGCAACCGGATTACGGATATATCCTACGAAGTGGGGTATGCGGATCATCCCCATTTTACCAAGACATTCAAGAAAATTACCGGACTGACACCGTCCGAATACCGCAGCAAGTTGGGCATTAAATGATGAAGCGCAGCCTGTCCATCCGCCTGTTCTTTCATTTTGCCGTCGTGATTACGTTGTCCCTGTCCGCCATTGGCTTGTTCACCTATACCTATGCCTCGACTGAAATGAACGACCAGCTCGCGGACAACATCGCCCAAACGATGCGCAATACGGCGTACCAGACCGATCTGTATTTGCAAAATTATGATCGTGCAACCTACTCCATTCTCTCGAACGGAAGTGTGAAGCATTTTCTCGATATGAATTCGGAGGACAGTTATGCCTATTACGAGTACAGCCGTCAAATTAAGACGAACGTGTTTCCAACTGTTTTTATGTTATACCCACAGATCAAGTTTCTGTATGTTATCGGGGATAACGGGCGTGTTGTGATTGATGACAACCAGAATTCAGCCGGCATACCGGATATCGACGCGGCACAGCAATATAAGGAGCTGCTGGCTGCAACCCCTGCAAATGGCGAATCGACGCTGCTTACCCGCAGTATTCGCAGTGGACAGAGCGCCAATGTGATTACGATCGCGCGCCGGATCAGAGGGGTGTCCTCCTATACGCCCAACGGAGTACTGGCGATGGAAGTAAATGTGCTGGAGCTTGACAAAATATGGGGAGAACTCGACCTCGGTCAAGGTGGGTATCAGTATGTGATGGATCAGAACGGAACGGTAATCTACACACCCGGGGACGAAGAGGCGCAGACAGCGATGCCGTCCAGCACGGTGAACAGGCTTATGCACATGGAGGCAGGATCACTGGAACAGAACACGGATGGCACCAAACGACTGTTCATTTCGGAGCTTTCAGAATATTCTGGCTGGCGTTTTGTTGCTTCCGTGCCACTGGAGGAGCTTCAACGACCGATTGCAACGATTCGCTCGACCACATTGTGGGTTGGTGCAGGAACATTACTGGCTGCACTGGTTGTGGCCTATCGAATTGGCGCTTCACAGGTGGAACCCATTCGTGTGCTGATGAACGGAATGAGACAGACGGAGAAGGGAATTTGGAACAAGGTGGAGATGAAGGAAAGGCGCGATGAAATTGGTGTGCTGATCCGCAGCTATAATCTGATGGTCAGCCGGCTGTCGGACATGATTGAGAGTGTATACGAGTCGGAGCTGCGCCGCCAGAAGTCGGAAATCGAGCTTCAGCAAGAGGCGCTGGAACGGCATCGTGCAGAATTTCAGGCACTTCAGTTGCAGATCAATCCGCATTTTCTTTACAACACCCTGGAAACGATCAAATGTTATGCCGTCGTACAGGACTCCGAAGAAATTGCACAGATGGTAGAATCCATGGCTCATATGCTCCGTTATTCCATTCAGACCAATCTGGAGGAAATCACGGTTGCCAATGAACTGAAACATGTGCTGGCCTACCTTTCCATCATGAAACATCGCATGGATCGGGAGCTCGAAGTGGAGGTCATCATTGCGCCGGATCTGTTGTTGGAGAAAATGGTTCGTCTCACCCTTCAGCCGCTGGTGGAAAATGTGTTACAACACGCGTTTCCGCGGGGCATGGAGCCCGGTCACTTTATTCGCATCGACGCTCGGCGTCTTGAAGATCGCTTTCTTGTCATCGTCCAGGATAACGGCATGGGCATGAGCGAGGAACGTTTGGAGAAGCTGCGTCGCCGTCTGGAATTGAACCGTCTGGCAGGCGAAGATTCCGATGATGTCTACCATCGAGGGGGCATTGGGCTCATGAATGTTCATCGCCGGATTCAGCTTGTTTTTGGAGAAACGTATGGCTTGATGATTGAGAGTGAGCAGGGATTGGGAACGACCATTACGATGGCGCTTCCGGCGGATCAGCATAGCAAGCGGATTTAATTGAACCAATAACAGGGAGGAAGATCAAAATGAATATTAACTTGCAGAACAAAATTGCGCTGGTTACCGGCTCCAGCGGAGGAATAGGTGCTGCCATTGCTGGGGCATTGGCACGTTGCGGAGCAAAGGTAGCTGTGAATGGTCTGCATAATATGGATCGGGCGGAGGAGGTTGTGGCCGCCATCCGGGATGCTGGCGGTGAAGCAGCGGTATTTCAGGCCGATGTGACCGATACGAATGCCATAGAATCGATGGTTGGGGATATTACGCTCCGCTTCGGCGGTCCGATTGATCTGTTGATTAATAATGCAGGGCATCTGGTTGAGCGGAGTCCGATTGAAACGATGAGCGAGGAGCTATACAGCCGGATTATGGATGTCAATCTGAAGAGCGCCGTATTTGTCTCCAAAGCGGTCATCCCTGGCATGAAGGCAGCTGGAGGCGGGCGAATTATCAATCTGACCTCGGTCGCGGCTCATAATGGGGGCGGTCCGGGTGCAGCTATTTATGCAGCCTCCAAGGCAGCTGTCATTGCGTTAACCAAAGGACTTGCCAAAGAGCTGGCTCCTGGCGGGATTACGGTTAATGCTCTCTCGCCAGGCTTTATCGGGCAAACAGCGTTCCATGCTACGTTCACTTCAGCGGAAGGCCGAACTTCTGCGGTAAGCAGCATTCCCCTTGGACGGGAAGGGACTCCCGATGATGTCGCAGGAGCGGCTCTGTACCTGTGTTCCGAGCTGGGTTCTTTTATAACGGGAGAAACGCTTGAAATCAATGGCGGAATGTATATGCGTTGATGCTGCACCATTTGCGATAAGGAGGGGATTAACGATGGAAGTGAAGCGGAAGCCTGCAGAAAGACCGTTGTACCAACCCATTAGCGGGCCGTTCCATGTGGACTATGCACCTGACGAACATACCGTTTTGACAGAGAACCCGCCGAGATTTACCTGGATGGCGGCACAGCAAGAAGATGAGAATGCCTATGTGCTGCAGGTGTCGGTGGAGTCTTCTTTTCAGGAAGAAGAGACGATGACCTTTGCGCCGCTCCCGTATAACTTTTTCACGCCGGACCGGGTGTTTGAACCTGGGGAGTACTATTGGCGATATGCGCTGCTTGTAGATCAACCAGCGCAGCAAGGAAGCGAAGCCGAAGCGGACGCTGTCCTGGAGAAGCAGCAGGAAATATCGGCATGGAGTGAGGTGAGGAGATTTAACGTGCCAGCGGGATTACCCGAGACACCTATACCTTCTCGGGCACAGCGTTACGTTTCCACAGACACGTCTCATCCCCGGCTATGGCTCCGAGAAAGTGACCTACAGGCGCTTGCAGATGGCATTGCATCTGATCCCACATATTGCGGCTGGGATGTATTTATGGCAAATTCCGTGGAGCCATGGGCCAACCGCGAACCAATTCGTGAACCGCTGCCTTACCCGGAGAACAAACGTGTCGCCGCTCTTTGGAGGCAAATGTATATTGACTGTCAGGAAACGTTATATGCGATTCGACATCTCAGCATCGCGGGGCGGGTGCTACGTGACGAACGGTTGCTAGGAGCAGCGAAAACCTGGCTGTTGCATGTGGCGGCTTGGGATACGGAGGGAACGACCTCCCGTGATTATAACGATGAGGCGGCTTTTCGGGTCGCCGTTGCGCTCGCTTGGGGTTATGACTGGCTGCATGATGAGCTGAACAGTGAAGAGCAAGAGGGGGTAAGGCGCAGCTTGCTGCGGCGGACAGAACAGGTGGCCCAGCATGTGATGGTTCGCTCGAAGATTCATCATGTGCCTTATGACAGCCATGCGGTGCGTTCATTGTCTTCCGTGCTTGTGCCCTGCTGTATGGCCTTGTTGCATGAGGAGCAGCAGGCTGCAGTTTGGCTGGATTATGCGATCGATTATTATGCCTGTCTGTACTCCCCTTGGGGAGGAAGTGATGGAGGTTGGGCCGAAGGTCCAATGTATTGGACAACAGGCATGGCCTATGTGACCGAAGCGATGAATTTGTTGCGAAACTATGCGGGCATCGATTTCTTTCGTCGGCCGTTCTTCCAACGTACCGGAGATTTTCCACTCTACGTGTATCCGCCCGACGCGCGGCGCGCCAGCTTTGGAGATCAGTCTACGCTGGGTGACCCGGTAAACTTGAAAACAGGCTATCTTGTCCGCCAACTGGCAGGTGTTACAGGCAACCGCTGGTACCAGTGGTACTTTGATCGTGTAAGCCAATCCGATCCGGGGACAGAGGGAGCTTTTTATAACTACGGTTGGTGGGACTTTAACTTTGACGACCTGGTATACCGCCACGATTATCCGCAGGTGGAGGAAGAGTCGCCTGTGGACATCGAGCCGCTTAAGTGGTTCCGTGATGTGGGGTGGGTAGCCATGCATCACCGGATGGATGATCCGGATGAGCATATTATGCTTCTTCTCAAGTCGAGCCGTTATGGCTCCATCAGCCACAGTCATGCGGATCAGAACAGCTTTACCCTGCATGCATTCGGTGAGCCGCTTGCGGCGGATACCGGCTATTATATCGCGCACGGCAGCTCCTTTCACCGGGAATGGCGCAGGCAGACACGTTCCAAAAACAACCTGCTGATTGGTGGAGCAGGGCAGTATGCTGAGAACAACAAGGTGCTGAATATGGCCGCCACCGGACAGATCGAAGAGGCCTACTGGCGGGATGGTGATGGTTATGTGCGCGCGGTAGCGACTGATGCCTATGCCAGCACCGTACCCCATGTGAAGCGTGTTGTAAGGGAGGTTCATTTTTTGCAATCCTCCTACTTCGTCATTGTGGACCACATTGATCTGGAGAAGCCGGACAGCGTCCAATGGCTGTTCCATGCCCTGCACCCGCTGCAGTTGAAAGGGCAGAGCTTCCGTCTGAACGGGAATAAGGCGGGACTTGAGGGGACGTTTGTATATGCTTCCTCCGGTGAGCTGGCGCTCAGCCAGACAGATCAATTTGCAGAAGTGGACCCGGCAGAGTACGAAGGGCTGGAAAGACATTATCATCTAAACGCGGAAACGCGCCCTGCTTCAAGCCATAGAATTGTAACGCTGCTTGTGCCATATAAGATCGAGGAGCCGAAGTATGTTCCCTATTTCATCGATGACCAGGATCACGGCATTCATCTTTACTTTACCGACAACGGTGAAACGAAGAAGATTGAGGTATCCAAGACTTATTAGGGAGTACTGACCTAAAGAAAACGCAACCTCATCTAAAACATCCCCATTGTTGCAGGCGGTGGGGATGTTTTAACATCTATTTGAAAGCGCTTTACCAACGAGTGGTACCTAAATCTAAATCAGGATGAAAAGAGGGGTAGCATGAAAAAGTGGATGGTCTCAGGGATTGCGCTATTGCTGGCGGCAGCTGTCATGACGGGGTGCAGCAGTGGGAGAGGAGCGGCATCCGGTGAGGGCGGAGGAGATGGCAAAACGAAATTTTCTATGTCTCTTCGTACGTTGGCGTATACGTATGTGGAGAAGTCGCCGGACATCAACCAGGATAAATGGGTGAAAAGGCTGGAGGATCTGACCAATACCGATCTGAAAATCGTCCTGGTGCCTCATAAGGAATATGAGCAGAAAATGGTCCAGATGTTTGCCACCAATGATATTCCTGATGTGGTGCAGGGTGACGGCGGCGTCAACGGTAAAGAGATGGCCGGCTCGGTCGAAGCCGGGGTATTTCAGCCGCTCGATGAACTGCTGCAGCAGTATGGGCAAGATTTGCTCAAAGCCGTACCGAAGGAAGCCTGGGACCAAGTAACCCATGATGGACATATCTATGCGATCCCTGAATATTTATCCAATCCCTCCCGCCGGGCAACCTGGATTCGCAAGGATCTGCTGGATCAAACGGGACTGCCGGTGCCCACTACGGTTGAGGAGACGATGGATGTCTTGCGCGCCTTTAAGAAGCTTGGTGTGGAGAATCCGTATATGGGACGTGAGGATTTCAAATATGCAGATACCTTTTTCGGTGCCTATGACGTGCAGCAATTCCTGTCCATGATGGAGCAGCAGGGCGATCAGATTGTACCGAAGTTTATGGATAACGAGAATATGCAGCAAGCCCTGACCGTTTACAAGACGATGTACGAGGAAGGGCTGATCAACAAAGAGTTCGCGACCATCAATTCGACCGTATTCAAAAATACGATTCTCTCTGGCAAAGCAGGCATGTGGTCCATGAATGCCAACGAACTGATCCAGTGGGAGAAGCAGATTAAAGCGTCGGTTCCTGATGCCAAAATCGAGATTATCCCTTCGCCTGTCGGCCCGGACGGAAAGGGCGGTTATTATCTGTACGGTCCGGTGACACGTGCCTACTTTATTAATAAGGATGCCGCTGACCCGGCTTCCATTATCCGTTTCTTTAACTGGATGGTGTCCGATGAAGCGGAGAAGTTTTTCACGTACGGCACGGAAGGAGAGACCTACACAGAGGATAATGGCGTGATCTCATACACAGCACCAACAGACTCTGCTGGCGTGGACGAAGAGCGTTACCGTCAGTCGTTCTTATGGTTCGTTCAGGATACGACGTACAATAAAGGCTCGTTATCGCTGACAGAAGAAGGCAGAAATCTGATGAATATTTACGATACCATCTTAGCCAAAGAAGGTCGGGATGGCATCAACTTTGATCCGCGTTTGGAAGCTTTTGTACAGAATCCCGAGATTGCTCCCAATTCGGATACACCTCCTCAGGTATTGCTCACACACATGATCAAAATGGTTTATGGGAAGGAGCCGATCTCGGATTGGCCGAAAGTGGTAGAGGAATGGAAATCCAAAGGCGGCGATCGGGCAATTGAGGAAGCCACGGAGAAATTCAATAAAGGTGAAGGCGTGTCCGCACCGCGTCGCTAGAATTGTGGGGGATAAGCAATGATTACAATTAGCAATGGGATGTCCTGCTCACCGTGCAGATGAAACACGTCAACAGAAGCAGCAGCACCGGAGAACGGACTGATTGCAAGGGTATAATGTCAGGAAATTTGACCACCGTGCGGAGGGGATACAAGTGAATGACGTATTCAAAACGTGGAAAAAGCGCGTTGTACTTGTTGTCATGTCTGTGATTCTCATTAGCGGTATTACCGTTCCCGTGCATGAAGTCCGGGCGATGGAAGACGCTGTTCCTCATTCTATTTTAAATGCTGCGCAGGAAGAAAGAGGAAATATCCCGGAACCGGAGGGCCCCGAGCTGGAGATTTACGCGGAAAACTTTGATGACCCGGACAATTTTGGCTCTACAGGTGGAATTGCATTGAGAGCTCCCTGGTCGCAGGAAGGGGCAGGTGGAAGCAAGGCCAAAACGTCATCTTCCACCACCGCACCCTCGCTGCCCAACATGATCAAGATGGACGGAACCGATGCGCTTGCACTGCCTCTAAACTTGACCGGATACGGAAATATCCGGCTAAGCTACTACACTCGTGCCTCATCCTATATAAGTGGAAGTGTGATTATCGAGTGGTCGAAGGACGGAGGCAGTTCTTGGGCAACGCTGGAGACATTTGAACTTTCCCCAGGCACTCCAGACGTGAAGAACAAGGAAGGTAATACGCTAAAAAGCTGGACGCTGGGTTCGGAAGCGAACAATAACAGCACGGTGAAAATTCGTTTTCGGACAGGAGATGCCATGCAGGCCAACATGTATATCGACAATGTTGCCATTTACGGTCAGGCTATTCCCGGAATAACGCCTGCCCCATCCCCAGTTCCGCCTGGAGAGGAGAATACTGAATTTACGCCACCACAAGGAGTGATTTTATACGAGGATGTGGAGATTGGCACGGCTGGTGGGCGGGCAATCTATTCATCCATTGCTGTCCCTGAGACAGCGGCACCTGAACCGATGCCGGTTATGGTCTATATTCATGGAGGTGGATGGAATCACGGGGACCGGAAGCAAGCATTAAACTCCATATGCAATTATGTACTCAAACGTGGTTACATCGGTGTATCTCTGGACTACCGGCTAACACCTGAGGCGCCTTTCCCTGCCCAGATTCAGGATGTGAAGCTTGCTATCCGATATTTGCGGGCCCATGCAGCTGAGTACAATCTGGACCCGAGTCGGATCGGCGTCTGGGGATCATCTGCGGGCGGCCATCTGGCTGCATTGCTCGGCACAACAGGGGACATGGTCGCTGGTGACACCGTAGTGCTCGATACAGGTGCGACGGTAGATATACCTGATCTTGAAGGTTCAGGCGGATGGCCTGAGTATTCCGACAAAGTGCAGGCGGTCGCCGACTGGTACGGACCTGCCGATTTTACGACGACATTTGCCAATAACTATAGCTCGGTCACGGCTCTGCTTGGTGGGCATCGTGCGTTCGATGTTCCGGAGCAGGCCAGACTTGCCATGCCGGGCACGTATGCTTCACCGGATGATCCACCGTTCTGGATCCGGCACGGCGATGCTGATGCCACCATTCCCTATGCCGACAGTGTTACTTTCGCGGGACAGCTTCAATCCGCGGGTGTTCCGATTGTGGATCTGAAGATCGTACCGGGTCAGGGCCATGGGTTTACAGGAACGGCATCCGAGGTTGCCAATGCGGAGGCATGGGCCTTCCTTGATGAACATGTGAAGAACCGGATTGTTACGGAGCCAATTATTTTCAAAAACAATCCCGAAGACACTTCGCCTGGAGATGAAGAGGAGGAAGAAGAAAAACAGTTGATTGAGAAGGTCATCGCCAGCAAGCTGCCGAGCGACGATGCAGCGATTGACAGCGGGAAGCCTGATCTGAATTTCAATCAGGCTACAGGCTCCAGCACCGGATTACTCAGCATCTCTTCCACTTCATCCACCAAGAAATATGTGTATTTTAAATTCGATATGACCGGAAATGAGTCTGAAGGAGATCGGTATCGGCTGCGGATTGCTGCCAAAAAAGGCACGTCGAATATCGATACAGAGTTGTCTCTTTACGGTTTGAATGAAACAGACTGGAACGAATCATCGTTAACCTGGTCGAATGCTCCGATTCAAAGTCTCAGCGAAGCTTCGCTCGTTGGCAAATTCCAGGTCACGGCAGATCGTAATGGAAGCCCAGCAGTTTACGAAGTCGATGTGACCGATTATGTGAAGAGTCGTTCAGAGGCGGGAAAGGTGGCATTTCTGCTTGGGGACGCCGGATCAACAGGCGTTTCCGTGAACGTATATACCAAGGAAGCCAATGGAACGAGCAATCCGCGTCCACAGTTATCGGTCATTGCTTTAATCGAAGATGGAACCGACACACGTGCGCCAGAATGGGAGCAGGGAGCCGAGCTTGAAATTCGTAACTGGGGGACGGATTTTGCGGAACTAAGATGGCCTGCAGCCAGCGATGATACAGCTGTATTTGCCTATCGGATATATCGGGATGGAGCTTTGCTGGCTGAACAAGGTAAACAGTCATTTCGTGACAGCGGACTTACAGCTGGAACATCGTACACGTATCAAGTGAGGGCGATTGACGAGGCCGGCAACGTCAGCAGTGCTCTATCAACCGATATGACCACGCTTGCCGTTCCGATATCATCCCTGCCGGTTGTTTCCGTCTCGGCAAGCGGTAGCGATGGCAACCTGGCGACCAATACCATCGACAATAACAGCTATACACGCTGGTCTGTTGCCGGAGAGGGGCAGTGGATCATGTTTGATCTGGGGCAGGCGCAGCAAGTCGGCTATGTTGGTATTGGTTTTTACAAAGGGGATGTCAGGAAGACCTTCTTTGAGATAGAAACGTCTGTTGATGGAGATCATTGGACCCAGGTATATGGCGGAGAAAGCAGTGGGGATACAACAGAAATGCAGGCATTTGATATCCCGGACACTTCTGCACGTTATGTACGGATCACCGGGCATGGGAATTCGGATTCAAGTATTTATACGAGCCTGACCGATGTGCATCTGTATGCCCCTTTTGCCGGGGAAGGGACCCCTGTTGCACTGATTCCATACATTGAGCCCCAACCGCCGGAGGGGACGGTGCCCTTTATCGCTCCTGGTCTAACGGAGACAGATGGTACACCACATGCTGTCCATTCTCCACATGCAGTAACTGGACGTACGATTGATGTACGGGATTATGGAGCAGATCTGGCTGATAATACGATTGATGACCGACCAGCAATACAGGCTGCCATTGATGAGGCCAGCGTTGGTGATGAGGTGTTTTTGCCTAATGGAGTGTACAATTTGTTGTCCGGGCCGGATGGAACCACCAACCTGATGCTCAAATCCGGGGTGAACCTGAGAGGAGAGAGCAGTGAAGGAACCGTGCTCAAGACATCGCTTGATCAGGTGACGGGCAGCGCCGTCCTGAAAGCATCGGCTCAGCATAGCATTCTCGTATCCAACATGACCATAACTTCATCCTGGTCCGGCAGTTACACGACGGATCACAAATCCAACAATCCCTCCGCAGGAGGGCCCGATAGCATGATCCATATTGCCAACTATGGTGAGGCTCCATCGTATGACATTACGATCGATGGCGTGATTGTGGAGAAATTCAAACGCATGGCTATCCGCATCGAACACAGCCGAGATGTTGTTGTGAAGCATGCAACATTCCGCAATGCAACAGATCTGGGCCCTGGAGGTTCGGGCTACGGCATTTCCATTCAGGGAACGGCCAAGACTGATCGGCTCGGCTTTGACAATGATACGATATGGAATGTGGTGGAAGATAGCACGTTTGAGGGGCCTTATCTCAGACATGGAGCGTTGATCCAGTTTGTGGCCCATAATAACGTGCTGCGTGGCAATACTTTTAACGGAACGAAGCTGGATGCTATTGATCTTCATGGTGAACTGGAGTATTTGAATGAAATCTCCGGCAATGTGATTACGGATGTGCTGACAGGCGCAGGGATTGGACTTGGCAATACAGGGGGTTCAGCACCCAGCAACCACAGCAAGTCGGGCAAAGGAAACTACATTCATGACAATACGATCACGAACAGCCAGATCGGCATCTCGGTAACCATGGGCACCCCGGATACTTTAATCGAGGATAATTTCATCGAGAATACAACCACGATTGCCGATGCGGCAGGAATTAAAGTACTAAACGGACCGGGCACAGTAATACGCGGCAATGTGATCCTTAACAATACCTCCAGCGGTTACTGGGGCGTTCGGCTTGAGCGCGACAAAGGTGATGCCGGAGCCGGCAACATCGGTGAAGGGAACCCCGAGAATGTGTTGATTGAAAATAACCGAATTGAAGGTAACACAAATGGAATTGGACTCTTTGCCGGAGTCGACATTCTGCTGAAGGCCAACATTCTAAACAATGTGAATGAGGACTATTACAAAGCAGCAGGTGTTACCGTTACCGAGCTATAAAGGATCACAAAAAGTAGCCTGATGGGCTACTTTTTGTTATGAATCATTGATTTAAGATTCATTAAAGGTTTGTCCTCTACCATGGTTTTATAAGCCTAAGCTGCTTAACAGAAACCAAGAAGGAGGATTCATCATTTGAATAGTTTACTACGTAAAGTTGCAGTAACGGCCTTGTCCGTGACGATGGTAACAACATCTTCTTTTGCTTTAATAGGAAGCTCGAACGCAGCGTTCGCTGCAGAGGATACAAGTACCAGCACAGGTGTCACGCAAGCCTATGAATCGTTGTTCCAGACGGACAACGTTATTGATGTGAATGTTACGATTGATGATGCAGACTGGAAGAGCATGCTCGAAAGCCCGCTGGATAAGGATTATAAGAAGGTAAGTGTGGAAGTGGATGGCAACAAGCTGGATAACGTAGGTTTCTCCACCAAAGGTAATCTGACTTTGAAAGCCGTTGCCTCTAATGAAGATTCGGATCGTTACAGCTTCAGACTGAAGTTTGATAAATACGATAAAACACAAACCTTGCTCGGCTTGGACAAAATGGTCCTGAACAACAACTACGCTGATCCATCATACATGCGTGAAGTTCTTCACTATGAAGCACTGCGCAGCATTGGCATGGATGCACCGATGACGAATTACGTCAATCTGTACGTTAACGGTGAACTGGTTGGTTTCTATACCGGCGTTGAAGCGGTGGATGACAGCTACCTGGAGCGCAACTATGGTGAAGATTATGAGGACGGCGTCCTCTACGATACAGACGAGAAGAGTTACCTGCAATATTCAGAAGGCAGCGACTACAGTACGATCACGAAGGACTTGGGTACGGATAAGGACAAAACCAACCTCAAAAACTTCATTAAAACGCTGAATGATATGCCTGAAGGCGAAAAAGGCGATATTGAGAGCGTGCTGGACGTGGATTCGGCGCTGAAATATATCGCGGGCAACATGGTCTTTGGTAACTATGACAGCTATAGCGGCGACAAAGGGCATAACTACATGCTTTACGGCGATGCTGATGGCAAGTTCACGGTTGTACCTTGGGACTTTAACATGTCCTTTAATGGATACTCCGGTGGAGGCGGACGTGGTACAACAACAACTGGATCAACCACGACTAACACCAACGCAACAAACGTATCTGTGGACGAGCCAGTACTGGGCATTAGCATGGAAAATGTACCGATGATCAACAACCTGCTGGCCGTGCCTGAGTATAAGGAAAAATACTTGAGCTACGTCAATGAGTTAACGGACTATCTGGAAGGCATCCAGGACCGCATCACAGATCTGGCTGACATCCTTCGTCCATATGTAGAAGCAGATCCAACGAAGTTCTACACTACAGAGCAGTTTGAATCCAATATCGCATATTCTGCCAACGCTGATGCAGCAGGCGGTATGGGTGGCATGGGTGGTACACCGCCAGAAGGCTTCGAGGGCATGACACCGCCAGAAGGCTTCGAAGGCATGACACCGCCAGAAGGTTTTGAAGGCATGACACCTCCCGATGGCACGACACTGCCGGATGGCACGACGGGAACAGGAACAACAGACAGCACAGGCAATACCCAGACACGTCCTGGCGGTAACTTTGGCGGAGGTATGGGCTCCATGGCAGCGGGATCGCTGACCACGTTTGCACTGAACCGACTTGCCAATCTGCAAGAACAGCTGGGGCGTGAAGTAACGCCGTTGCCTGAGACCTCAGAAAATACAGGCACGGATAACGGAACAGAAACAACAGACAAAGTGATCACTGTAACCCTGGATGGCAAATCAGTCACGTTCCCGGATCAAGACCCATTGCAGCAAAACGGACGAGTGATGGTACCGGTGAACGCCATCCTTGAAGCTATGGGTGCAGAAGTAACGTGGGACAAAACAGCGAAAACCGTAACCGTCGTTCTGAATGACCAGACGCTTGTGCTCCAGATTGGAAGCAGCACGGCAACGGTGAATGGTGAAATGCTCGAAATTGATGCACCAGCCATTATCAAAAACAGTCGTACACTTGTGCCAGTACGTTTCATCTCTGAAGGACTGGGACTGACCGTGGATTGGGATCAAACGGCTGCCCAAGTCACACTTACATCCAAATAAGCAATTTCTCCGGTAGAGTAACGTTGTTCTATGGAGAACGAGAAAAGGGATTCGATGATCAGATCGAATCCCTTTCTGGTACAATAAGGGAAAAGGAGGGAACACATATGGCTCCCGATAAAACAAAACTTTTCCCCAACGAGAACATTCGCACCGTTTGTTACATTCAGAATTTGCCGCCGCGCCCCAATGTGGACATCGGTGACTATACGTATTATAGCGACAACAGTAATCCCCCCGAGCAATTTTATGACCGCATTCAGCATCATTATGATTTCCTGGGTGATCGTCTGGTGATCGGCAAGTTTTGTGCAATTGCCGAAGGCGTGACATTCATTATGAATGGTGCCAATCATCGGATGGAGGGCATGACGACCTATCCTTTTAATATTTTTGGTGGTGGTTGGGAGAGAGTAACCCCTACACTGGATCAGCTGCCTTTTAAGGGAGATACTGTATTGGGCAATGACGTCTGGATTGGGCAAAATGTAACCATTATGCCGGGTGTCACCATTGGAGACGGTGCCATCGTTGCTTCCAATGCGACAGTCACCAGGGACATCGAGCCTTACAGTATTGTGGGTGGCAATCCGGCGAAGCCAATCAAAAAGCGCTTTGATGACGATATCATTGCTTTACTGCTGGAACTGAAATGGTGGGATCAGAATGAGGCGTGGCTGGACACTCATTTGGAACGACTGGTCTCTACATACGATGCGCAGACATTGCGTGAGCTGCTGAAGAACAAGTAGAGACGGCGTACGTGAATTGATTTGCAAAAAAACGAAGCAATGGCTGGTTCCTGACGGAGCCAGCTTATTTATTTTGAAGTCCATATGCTCATCATCACCATCATAATTCATGAAACCTTGCATACCCACGCCAAGCCCCAGGATGGAAGAGGTCAAACGGAACAGGAACGACAGACAAAACGATTAACGTAACCCTGGATGGCAAAACAATTACGTTCCCGGATCAGGACCCGCTAGAGCAAAGTGGCCGAGTGATGGTACCTGTAAACGCCTTTCTAGAAGCTTGGGTGCGAAAGTGTGTAAGGTATAAAATTGTTGAGTTAATGTTTTCGAAAAAATATTGAAACGTTTCCAATTAGGTGTTATTATGAATTCCATCAGAGAGATAGGCGGGGGGGTTAGATGTCAAGTATTAAAGATGTAGCCAGCTTAGCTGGTGTAGCTGTAGGAACCGTGTCCCGTGTTATTAACAATTCGGGCGCCGTTAAACCCGCAACACGCAGAAAAGTCGAGAAGGCCATACAAGAGTTGAATTATATCCCTAATGAGATTGCCCGAAATTTCAAAATGCGGAAGTCCAAGATGGTAGCCCTGCTGCTCCCGAGTATCTGGCATCCTTTTTTTTCCGAACTGGCTTATTACATTGAAGATGAGCTGGATCGGGAAGGTTTCAAGCTCATGCTGTGCAATAGCGGTGGCAAACCTGAAAAGGAATTATATTATCTTGATATGCTCCAGCAAAACAAAGTGGCGGGTATTGTCGGCATTACGTACAACGATATCGAAAATTACGTCAGCAATGACATTCCGATTGTCAGTATCGACAGGCACTTCAACAAGAAAATCACATGTGTTACGTCGGACAATTATGAAGGAGGGCGTCTGGCGTTAAGGGAACTTGTCAAAGCAGGAGCCAAAAAACCGGCTTTTATGGGGAGTGTCACTTCTGTTTTCAGTGAAACCATGAATCGGAGAGAAGGTTTCATTCAGGAAGCCAGAACCATGGGGGTTGACTACGTTGTATACGAGAAGCCAGACCCGGTTTTGGACGATGATGCCTATTATGATGAGTTTCTAAAAGAGCATGGGGATGTGGATGGTATTTTTGCCATTACGGATATGTTCGCCGCCAAATATATAGAAAGAGCCGGCAGGCAGGGCATTAACGTTCCGGAGGATGTAAAGGTCATCGGATATGATGGCATTCAGGATCATCCTTATTTCCATCCAATATTGTCAACGATCAGACAACCTGTAGAGGAGATGGCACGTACGACGATCAGGCTGCTCTACCAAAAGATCGATGGGGAAACATTGGACCGGGAAGTTTATCGTCTTCCAGTCATATTTAGACAAGGTGAAACGACTTGATCGTTCCTGAGAACAAAAAGCTGTACCCCTTTAATTAGTTTAGAAAAACATCAGCAGCCACGGCCGCTTCACCGGGTGGATTAGCCGGGTGACGTTTTTCTCATGCTGAATTGGAAACGTTTCAATTAATGTGGAAGCGCTTCATATAAATTGGAAACGTTTCAATAACAAATAGTAATTTTACGATGAAAGGGAGTATGACGGTGATTTCACGAGATTCCGGAGGAGAACAGACCCTGATCAAAGAAAATCGCAAAACTTGGAGTCGAATTAAACGCAACTATGAACTGTACCTGTTCCTGCTGCCGATCATTCTGGTTTACCTCCTGTTCAAGTACTACCCGATGTACGGAGTACAAATTGCATTTAAGGATTTTTCACCAAGCCAGGGCATTTGGGGCAGCGAATGGGTGGGGTTCCGGCATTTTATTGATTTTTTCAATTCCTATAACTTCTGGACGATCATGAAAAATACGCTAACACTCAGTTTTCTATCGCTTGTGTTCAGCTTCCCGGCTCCTATTATTATCGCGATCATGCTGAATCAGATGCTGGGCAAGGGATACAAAAAATTTATCCAGACCGTCATTTATGCGCCACACTTTATTTCTACCGTTGTACTCGTTGGTATGCTCCATGTTTTTTTATCGCCAAACAGCGGGATCGTGAACCTCATCATTTCCTGGTTCGGTGGAGAACCGATTCTATTCATGGCTGACGAAGGCTGGTTTCGTCCTTTGTACATTTTGTCAGGGGTATGGCAAGAGACCGGTTTCGCCACCATTATTTACCTGGCTGCGCTTGCCGGGGTTAATCCCGAATTGCATGAAGCCGCGATTATGGATGGAGCAAGCAAATGGAAGCGTGTATGGTATGTGGACATTCCGTCCATCTTGCCGACAATTGTCATCCTGCTCATTCTCGCACTCGGGAACGTCATGAGCATCGGGTTCGAGAAAGCATTTCTAATGCAAAGTGACCTGAATTATGCCACCTCCAATATTATTCCGACCTATGTATATGAATTGGGGATTCAGAAGGCGCAGTACAGCTTTTCTACAGCGGTCGGACTGTTTAACTCCGTCATCAATATCATCCTGATTGTCACCGTTAACCGAATTGCCAAAAAATTAACCGAAACCAGTTTGTGGTAGGGGGGATTGACTTTGAACCAATTTTTGAAGAGAAAAAGCAGAGGAGACGCATGGTTTGACGCTATCAACTATTTCTTCTTGACCGTCGTTATGCTGCTTGTATTATTTCCGCTGTATTTTGTGCTGATTGCTTCATTCAGTGATCCCAATCTAATTTATTCAGGGGAAGTATGGTTATTACCAAAGGGATTCACGCTCGACGGCTATGCACGAATATTCAATGACTCCTCCATATGGATCGGGTATGCGAACTCCATATTATACGCTGGCGTAGGAACCTTGATCGGAGTAGCGGTTACCGTATTTGCAGCTTATCCGTTAGCACGGAAGGATCTGGTTGGAAGGTCGGTCATCATGTGGTTTTTACTGATCACCATGTTTTTTAGCGGCGGGTTGATTCCGACGTATTTGTTAATCAAGGATCTTCACATGCTGAATACGATCTGGGCGCTTGTAATCCCGGGTGCCGGTGGCATAATGAACGTCATTATCGTAAGGACCTTCTTTCAGTCCTCCATCCCGGATGAAATGAGGGAAGCAGCGTCGATCGACGGTTGTTCCAACACCAGATTTTTCTGGAGTATTGTTTTGCCTTTATCCAAGTCCATTTTAGCTGTCATGGTGCTGTATCACGTCGTCGGCTTCTGGAATGGTTTCTTTGACGCTTTGATCTATTTGAACGACGAAAGCAAATATCCGCTTCAACTGGTGCTTCGCAATATTCTCGTCCAGAACCAAGTAAACTCCGGCATGATGGTGGATGTCGAATCCTACGCAGCGAAGATGCGCGTAACGGAACTGATTAAATATGGAGTCATCATGGTATCCAGTCTGCCGCTGCTTATTTTGTATCCTTTCCTGCAAAAGTACTTTGTCAAAGGCGTAATGATCGGCTCGATCAAGGGATGATGTTGTCATGGTACTTGAAAGGGGGGATGTGCAGCAGAATCGATATATCTGCATCCAGACCACTATAGAGTAAGACAAGGTAAGATATTCAACTTGTGGAATGATCTTGAGGGAGGTTATGCACGATGAAATCTGTATTCAAAAGAGCGGGAATTCTTATGATGGCTGGTGCTTTTGCGCTGAGTGGATGTTCAGGAGACTCCAAGAATCAGGCGGAAAATTCCGCTGCGAGTTTTAACAAAACGGGTCTTCCGATTGTGAATGAACCGGTATCGTTAAAGATGGTATCCCCGAAAGCTGCTTTGGCACCGGAGTATTCTCAAATGGAAATTTTCAAGAAGCTGGAAGAGCAAACCAACGTTAAGATCGAGTGGGAGAACATTCCGGATACCGACTTTACCGAGAAGAAAAATTTGTTGCTGGCCAGCGGAGATTTGCCTGACGCTTTTTATGGTGCCGGATTCTCGGATTACGAGCTGGTTAATTACGGCACAGACGGAACGATCCTTCCGCTGGAGAATTTAATCGATCAATATGCGCCTAACTTGAAAGCGCTTTTAGAACGCAGGCCTGACATCAGATCCTCGATCACGGCACCGGATGGGCATATTTACGGACTGCCTTCTTGGGAAGAGAACAATCTTGGAACAAACCCCTTCTTTCACGTTATCAATAAAAAATGGCTCGACAAGCTGGGGCTGAAAATGCCGCAGACACTGGATGAATATACGGAAGCATTAGTGGCCTTTAAAACACAGGATCCAAACGGTAACGGCAAGGCTGACGAAATTCCGCTGAGCTTTATGCATATGCAGTGGTGTATGGACATTGCTGGGATATTCGGAGCATTCGGACTTCCGGATAACATGGAACATCGGGTTGTCCGCGACGGAAAAGTGATCTTTACTGCTACGCAGCCTGAATATAAGGAAGCGTTGAAATATTTTAATGAAAAATGGTATAAGCAGGGCTTGATTGATCCTGAATCGTTCACCCAGGACGCTGCTCAGTATCTGGCCAAAGGGAAAACAACAGTCGAAACGCTCGGCTCCTATATCTGGTGGGAAGTCGATGAGGTGGTCGGAACGGAGCGAAGCGAAGATTATGCTTTGCTGTCCCCGCTCAAAGGACCGGACGGGAATCAATCGATCGGTCGGGGCAACGGTGGCGGCCCAGGACGCGGTGCTTTCGTGATTACTAAAGAGAACCAGAATCCGGAAATCACAATGCGTTGGATCGACCAGCAGTATGAACCGTACATGGCTGCTCAAATCCACTGGGGTCCGCTGGATGTCGTATTTAAGAAGGACGAAAATGGGAAATTGGTGAACCTGCCTATTCCTGAGGGCACTTCCGCGGGCGAATTCCGTCAAAAAGTGGCTCCAGGCGCAGGCGGCCCTGGCGTCATTACCATCGAAGATTTGGGAAAAGTAGTTGATCTGGAGCCTAGAGCCCAACAGCGCGTTAAAGACTTGGAGAAATATTACGATCCCTATATGGAAGAGGAAAACTACCCGAGTATCTTCTTTGAGCCGGAGGAGCTGGACAAAATCAATCGAATCGAGCCCGAATTGATTAAATATGTAAATACCCAGCGAGGAAAATTCATTGTTGATGGCGGCGTGGATGAGCAGTGGGACAGCTATGTGAAGAACCTGGATAAGATGGGATTGAACGAATTGATGGAGATCTATCAAAAGGGGCTGGATCGTTATAACGCAAGTTTAAACAAATAATTAATCAAATCGATGATCATGGAATTAACAAGACGGGAAGGGGCTCTTCAATCTATGCCAAAGACTGAGGAAATTAATAAGATAATGGAGTCAAATAAACAGCTTATGGATGAGAGATATAGACCGGGATATCATTTTTCGCCTCCATCCCATTGGATGAACGATCCGAACGGATTAGTCTATTATGAGGGAGAATATCATCTGTTTTATCAACATCATCCCTATAGTAATAAATGGGGGCCGATGCACTGGGGCCATGCCGTAAGCCATGATCTGATTCATTGGCAGCATGAACCTATCGCTCTGTTCCCTGACGAGCATGGAGCCATTTTTTCTGGTTGCTGTGTGGTTGACTTTAATAACAGCAGCGGACTGTTCGCGGGCTCTCATGGATTGATTGCGATCTTTACCCATGCGGATACTTGTCCAAAGACCGGGCAGCCGCGCCAGCGGCAAAGCTTGGCTTACAGCAGCGATAAAGGCAGAACCTGGCATAAATATGAGGGGAATCCGGTTCTTACCGAAATTGATCTGGTAGACTTCCGGGACCCAAAAGTGTTCTGGCATGCACAAAGTGAGCGGTGGGTTATGACCATTGTAGCGGGAGATCATGCTCGGTTTTATGGGTCGGAAAATTTGCGTGAATGGACATTAACAGGGGAATTCGGGCAAGAGGAAGGCTCGCATGACGGCGTTTGGGAATGCCCGGATCTCTTTGAATTGCCAATCGATGACAGTGGACATTCCAAATGGGTACTTATCATTAGCATTGGGGATAACCCTGCCTTTCCGGAAGGATCACGCACGCAATATTTTATCGGAGAGTTCGACGGAAATACATTCATCAACGACAATTCGGCTGATCATATCATGTGGTTGGATCACGGTCGGGACAACTATGCAGGGGTCACCTGGTCGGATATGCATGAACAAGACGGACGACGTGTGATCATCGGTTGGATGAGCAACTGGAAATATGCCAACGAGACGCCAACCGGAGACTGGAGAGGCGCAATGACTCTGCCTCGCGCCCTGTCACTGACCAGTCGGGACGAGGGCATCGTGCTAACCCAAATGCCTGTCTGGGAAATAAAACAGCTGCGGAAAGAGTCGAAAAGCTGGTCTGATGTCACGGTTACGCAGGATGTCCCGTTTATGATAAAGACAAAGGATGATCTACTGGAGATTGAAGCGGACATCGATATTCGGACTGCGGGCGAGGTTCATATCAAAATGCAATCGTCCGGGCAGAGTGAGACAATCATCGGCTATGACCCTGTGCGCCAATGGCTATTCATCGACCGTTTCAAATCGGGCATGACTGACTTTCATCCATCATTTGCATGCCAGCATGGGGTCTTCCTGGTTCCGGAAAATGAGAAAATCAAGCTGCATATCTGGCTGGATCGCAATGCGGTTGAAGTTTATGCGAATCAGGGCCTGGTTGTACTGACGGATCAAATTTTCCCGGATGCAACGATGAATAGGATTTCAATAGGAACGAATTCAGGGCAGGTTGTATTGAGCTCGCTTCATATCCATGCTCTTCAGTCCATTCATATCCCCAATGGCACCACAGAGCAGACATTAGGGGGGGATGAAGCGTGAGTCAAACATTAGACAGTCAGCGGCTGATGATGTATTGGGCCTTTGATGAGGGAAGCGGAGCCAGCGCTGTGGAGAGCATATCTCAAGTACAGGATGACATTCAGTACGTATTTAATCAAGCCGAGTTTACGGAATCCTGCGATCCGCAGTGGAGACAGGGAGTCATGGGGGACGGGCTCCTCTTCGATGGTTACTCGACTTATATTGCCCATTCGGTCAATGAGGGAGAACCGAACGGCAAGCAAAAGTATCGATCAGCGCTAAGTATTGGAGTATGGGTAGCACCACGCTCTTATGAATGGGGCTCTGAAGGCAAGTTGTCTGCCATTGTGAACCACCACAACATGGATCGTAAGCAGGGGTATCTGCTTGGGATGTACCGTCATGGCTCCTGGTCCTTTCAAGTCGGGCTGGAAGGAGGGGACTGGAAGGAAGTTTGGTCGCCGGACGGTCATGAACTGCCCAAGAATGAATGGTCTTACGTGAATGCAGTATTCAATGGAATCCAAGGAGAATTGAAGCTGTATTTAAACGGCAGGGAAATCGCTTCGGCTGATCTGCCCCCCGGTTCTCGCCTGGCCGAGGCGGTGGGCACGGAGTTGCTCATCGGCAAAAACAATCACAGCAGCCTGCTGGCGGAAGTATTCAGCCTTCACATGTTTAGCGGTATCCTCGATGAACTCAAAGTTTATAATCGGGCCCTGAGCGAGGAAGAGGTGGTCGCTTCCTATCGGCACGTGTTGGATACCGCCTATGGAGGAGCCCATCCGCCATTAACGTATGATGAGATCAAGCTGGATCGGACGCCACTGCTGCCGGATCGGCATAGACCTCAGTATCATGTCAGCCCGCCAGCACATTGGATGAACGAGCCCCATGCGCCGATCTATTTTGACGGGCAGTATCATTTATTCTATCAGCATAACCCCCTAGGGCCGTTTTTTCATCAAATCCATTGGGGACATTGGGTAAGTAAGGATCTGGTGCATTGGCGTGATCTTCCTGTGGCATTAGCCCCTGAAAATGATCAGCTCGCACCGGACGGGATCTGGTCGGGAAGCGCGACATATGATGCAGACGGCCTGCCTGTCTTATTCTTTACGGCGGGCAATGACAGTGCTTCGCCCAATCAGAGCGTGGCGCTTGCCCGAAGCACCTATTCCCGGGATGGAGATCCGGATTTGATTCACTGGGTCAAACACGCGGAGCCGTTGATCGTGCAGAAGAAGGGCATGGGTGTATTCGGAGATTTCCGGGATCCGTTCGTGTGGAAGGACGATGACGAATGGTTTGCCTTGGTCGGCTCCGGGATCGAAGGCGAAGGTGGAGCAGCGCTCGCATTTGCATCACAGGATATGCTGAATTGGACGTACAAAGGTTCATTCTTTAAAGCTGATATCCAGAAGTTTCCTTATCTTGGACCCATCTGGGAGCTTCCTGTGCTTCTTCCCCTTGGCAGCGACAAGCAGGGAGTGAACAAGCATCTTCTATTGGTGAGTCCAGTGGGACAGGGAGCGGATGTCGAGGTATTCTATTGGATAGGGAAGCTTGACAAACAAAATCTATCATTCATTCCCGATCAAGAGGAGCCGCAATTGATTGATGTCGGTGATTTCCATTTTACCGGTCCGAGCGGAATGGTTGATCCGAAGACCGGCCGAAAAATTGTGTTTACGATAGCGCAAGGTGACCGGACGTCCGAGCTGGAATATCAATCGGGCTGGGCTCATAATGGCGGCTTGCCGTTAAGCGTGTATTTGAGGGATGACGGACGGCTGGGAATTGAGCCGATTGAAGAGCTCCAATCCTTGCGTGGTGCCAAGCGGTTATCGCTCCGGGACAAATCATTGGCTGAGGTTAATATGCTGCTGGGGGATGTACAAGGAGACATGCTTGAGATTCAACTGGAGATGGAGCCTGACAGTGCCAAACAACTTGGCATCAAGGTCCGGTGTACACCGGATAACGAAGAAGAAACCCTGCTGTATTATGATTGGAACCAATCGATGCTCTTGGTTGATCGAACGAAAACGACGCTTCATCCGGGAGAAAAGTGCCGAGGGATCCAAGGCGGTAAGCTGGAACTGCTAGAGGAGAATTTAAAGCTTCATATTTATTTGGACCGCTCCATGGTCGAAGCCTATGCAAACGGGTTGAAAAGTCTGACGACCCGGGTGTATCCAAGCCGTAAAGATGCTTTGGGGCTTGAGATCTGGGGAGATGGGGAATTGTTGGTTAAATCGATCGATATATGGGAGATGAAATCCATTTGGTAAAAAGAGCGCTTAGGCGCTCCTTACACCCTTTGGATAAAGGGACCAAAGCTCAAAAATTTGTACTTTGCAGTTTGGAAGCGCTTCACATATACGATTTATCTTTTCTCTCCTTCCTTCATGACTATTCATCCTTGTTACAGGGAGAGCATGTCGAAATGCGGTATCGATGTTTGCTGAATATGAAATCATGGAGGAGGATCTTGAATGAGGAAAGTAATAACAAGGGAAACCTGGATCTCAAGTATGGTCATATGGGTATTGGTTCTCCAGCTTGTTGCTCCAGGAGTATCGGCTGCAGCCGATATTCCTGGAGTGGATGCTCGGGAGGCGTTAACCCCTAAGGCTGACGAGGGGTTATCAGTTACGGATACAGTCTATCAAATCCAGAATCCAAGCTTCGAAACCGGGGATATGTCAGGCTGGACGGTTGTAAGAGGCCAAGCGTTTGGTCAGGACAGCGTATCAGACGAAACCACTTGGTGGGCGGAACAAATTCCGTACAATCAGGAAGGTACTTATCATTTAAATGGCTGGAAGCATGACGAGGCTGCAATTGGCGTTCTCCGTTCCAGCACCTTCGAGCTGGGTGGCAGCGGCTGGATCAGCTTCAAGCTTGGCGGTGCCAAAAATCCAAACAAGGCATATGTAAATATCGTAGAAGCCGAGACGGGGCAAGTCATTGCCCGGTATGGCAATAGCGCCTTCGCTGACGTTGGCTTCCCAAATCCCGATCAGGGCTTGCGGCTTGCCAATATGGAGCAATATAAGGCGGATCTTTCCGAATATTTGGGCAAAAAGCTGTATGTGGAGATCGTTGACAATGCAACCTCGGATTGGGGCGTGATCTTTGCGGACGCCTTCTTCATGTACCATGATGCCGAGCCGGCCGGAGGAATTGCCGCCACGGATATCAAGCCGGATTTTAAACGCTATCAAATCGAAAATCCCGGCTTTGAAACAGGGAATTTAACAGGCTGGACGATTGTAGAAGGCGAGGCGTTTGGTCCGAACAGCGTGTCGGACGAAACAACCTATTGGGTTGAAGAAATCCCGTATAACCAGGAAGGCACTTATCATTTAAACGGATTGAAGTATAACGAGGCTGCGACAGGTAAGCTTCGTTCAAGCACCTTCGAGCTGGGCGGAACAGGCTGGATTACCTTCAGATTGGGCGGAGGCAAGCATACGGATCAAGTGTATGTGAGCGTCATCAATGCGGACACAGGTGAACTGATTGCCAGGTACGGTAACACCGAATTTAACGAGTCGGGGTTCCCGGATCCGGCACAGGGCCTGAGGCTCGCGAATATGGAGCAATATAAAGCCGATCTCTCCAAGTATATCGGCAAGAAGCTGTATGTGGAGATCGTTGATAATGGGCACTCAGATTGGGGAGTAATCTTTGCGGACGCCTTCAACACCTTCAATGAACTCGTACCGGAAGAAGGAGTTATGGCAGATAACATTATGCCGACTGAAATCCAGAATCCCAGCTTTGAAACCGGAAATTTAGAGAACTGGACCGCCCAGGGCAACGCTTTTCAAGTGAACAATGAAGCTCAAGCGGGTAAAGAAGGCAACTATTTTGCCAAATCCTCCTTGGAAGGACAGGGCTCGATTACCTCTAGCACCTTCACGCTCCAGGGAACCGGGACTATTAACTTCACTGTTTTGGACATCGTCAATCCGCAGCATGCCTACGTCGCATTATATGATGCCAGTACTGACACGTTGCTTGAGAAGACCGGGGATGTCAGTACGAATGAGAAGATTTCCTGGAAAATGCAGCAGTACTATAACAAGCGACTTTATATCAAGGTTATCGATCAATCCAATCAAGCTCGTATTTCCGTTGATGCTTTTCAAGCTCATGGTACGGGTACCATTTTTCACATGAGTTTTGATGAAGACGCAGGAAAAAAGGCGCTTGAGAAAGTAAGCAATATTGAACACGATGTGAACTATGTATTTAACAACGCCAGATACATGGACTCCAAGGAACCGAGATGGACCCCGCGCGGAGTAAAAGGCGGCGCCCTGCTGTTCGATGGATACTCAAATAATATCGAGGTCAATGCAAAGAATGCCGTTCCTGTAAGTGACGCGTTAACGCTTGAAACTTGGGTCGCGCCGCGCAGCTACGAGTGGGGAGATGGAAACAAGCTGTCTGCAATCGTGAACCAGTCCGACCAGGATAAGGCGGAAGGCTTCGCGCTTGGCATGTACCGGCACGGTACATGGTCCATGCAGGTCGGGATTGGCGGCCAGTGGATTCAGGTATGGGTAAAAGATCATCCACTCGAAAAGTACAAATGGAATTATGTGGCGGCTACGTTCGACAAAAAGGATGGAATGATCAAGTTGTACCTGAACGGTGAGGAAGTGGCTTCCCAAGCGACCCCTGTCAACGTTCCGATCACACCCTCTACCGAAAACCTGATCATTGGTAAACATAATAAACCGGTAGAGTTGGCGGGGTTGTTCTCTTACAATATGTTCTCTGGACTCATTGATGAAGTGAAGCTGCAAAACAAAGTCCTCACTGATCAGGAGATCCTTGCTGAGTATGAGAATGTGAAGTCGCTTCACGGCGGTTCGGTCCCGGAAATTCCGAATGGCGATATTGATGAGGATCCAAGTGTGTTTGATGGCGATCAGCATCGTCCTCAGTACCATGCGATGCCTCCACAAAACTGGATGAATGAAGCGCATGCGCCGATTTATTATAACGGCAAATACCATTTGTTTTATCAGCATAACCCGCAAGGTCCATACTGGCATCAAATCCATTGGGGACATTGGGTGAGTGACGATATGGTACATTGGGAAAATGTGAGGCCTGCTCTTGCGCCCGAAGCGGGCACCCTTGATCCGGACGGCGCATGGTCAGGCAGTGCAGCGTATGATCGAGACGGCAATCCTGTTCTGTTTTATACTGCCGGCAATGACTCCCTGTCGCCGAATCAAAGAACAGGGCTGGCAACTCCGACAGATTTGTCCGATCCCAATCTGGAACAATGGGTGAAATATCCTGATCCGGTGACGGAGCAGAACGGGAACGGCATCCATAACGAGTTCCGCGATCCGTTTGTCTGGTATGACGAAGAGGTGGATAAGTGGTATCAGTTAGTGACATCCGGTCTTCAAGACTTCAGCAGCGGCACAGCTTTGGTGTATGTGTCCGACGACATGTACAACTGGGAGTATAAGGGGCCTTTATTCGTTAGCGACAGAAGCCTGTATCCGGAGCTCGGTACGGTATGGGAACTGCCGGTATTGCTGCCATTAGGCAAGGATAGCGCAGGCAAGCAAAAGTATATTTTCATGATCAATCCCCATGAGAAACCGGAGCAAGTGCCTCTAGCGAACGATGTGCAAAGAGATGTGGAGGTCTTTTATTGGATAGGCACCTGGGACCGGGATCACTTCAAATTTATTCCCGACCAGGAGGCACCCTCCAAAATGGATGTGGGCGATGGTTATTTAACCGCAGAGAGCGGTATGGTCACACCTGACGGAAGAACGGTCGTTTACTCCATGGTGCAAAATGTAAGAACGCCGCAAGCCGAATACCAAGCCGGATGGGCGCATAATTTGGCATTGCCAGTTTCACTGAGCCTGGATGAGCATGATCAATTGCGTATTGAACCGATTCAAGAATTGCAGAGTCTCCGGGGAGATAAGGTGGTTGATTTCTCGGACAAAAATTTGGCTGCCGCCAATCAATTGATCCGGAATGTGAAAGGCGACATGTTGGAGATTGTGATGGAAGTTGATCCGGGCGAAGCCCAGAAATTTGGGCTCAAGGTGCGGCGCTCCGATAATGGCCAAGAAGAAACGCTGATTTACTATGACAAGACAAACGGAACCTTTAATGTAGATCGGACAAAAAGCAGCATTGATCCGGATGTACGCGTGGATGGCATTCAAGGCGGATACGTGGATTTGGACGGAGAGAACCTGAAGCTCCATATTTTCCTTGACCGTTCGGTTGTTGAAGCCTTTGCCAATGACAAAAAAAAGCTGACAACCCGCGTCTACGTAGGCCGATATGACTCCTTGGGCATGCAGATTTGGGCCGACAACGATATTACGGTCAAGTCGATGGAAGTATGGGAGATGAACGCTTTAACGGGTGAGCCGGCTGCTCCGGTCGATGTGCCTGACAACTGGGACAACTCCGTGTATACCAATATTACGGAACTGCCTAACCATGATTTTGCTACAGGCGATTTGACAGGCTGGATTACAGAAGGAAACGCTTTCCAGGATGTCCATGTAACCGATGCCCAGTTTTTCTGGGATACGATTTATTTCAATCCGTCGCATAAAATTCCGGGTGGCCATCACTTATGGGGCTTTAATGAGGAAGCCGGCGGTGACAGCTTGACGGGAACGCTAAAAACACAAAACTTCGTCCTTGGCGGGAATGGCAAAATCAACTTCCTTGTCAGCGGCGGCCGTGATATAGATAAGCTCTATGTTGCGCTGGTTCGGGCGTCAGACGGCAAAACGTTATTTAAAGAGACAGCAACCAATTATGAGGAGTATCAACGGAAGATTTGGGATGCGTCGGAGTATATCGGCCAGGAGCTTTACATTAAGGTGGTTGATCAATCCACAGGCGGCTTTGGACATATTAACGTTGATGATTTCAATGTACCGGTTGAGGTGCAGAATCCGACTTGAAAAGATTAACAAATAACTGGTAAGAGGAGAGCCTGACAGCCGTATCGACAAAGAGAGTGCCATAGCACTGGCCGAAGCAGACCGGTTTTTACAGCAAAGGGGAACGTACTCTTTTATGAAAAAGGAAGGGTCCTCCGCCGAGAGCGTTACGGTATCCGTACCGGCAGGCGGCAAAGCGTTGCTTTGGGATAAAAAAGGGGCTGGCGCTATTTCCATGATTCGGATTAGGACAGACCTTGGACGAAAGAGCGAGGAACAGCAACGGATCTTGACCAGGCAGTTGGTCATCTCGATGAGATGGGACAATGAAGAAGCTCCTTCCGTATGGGCTCCACTGGGTGATTTTTTTGGAAGCGCACCCGGGATCAAGCCGTACCGAGCCCTGCCTCTGGGCATGAATGAACATGAAATGTACAGTTATTGGCACATACCGTTCTCGGAAGGCGCCAGGATCGAAATTGAAAATGATGGAGTCGAACCGTGCGAGATAGCGGCTGATATCCAGTATACTCCCTTAACGACATCTCATACGGACGATCTCCTACGTTTTCATGCGAAATGGCACCGGGACGATTATCTGGATCAGGACGTAGAACGCTTCAAGGAAGGCGGGGATCGTTGGCCGGATTGGCCTCTGCTGCTAACAAAAGGCCGGGGAAGGTTCTGCGGCGTTCATCTGCATGTGTACAATACCTGGGAGAAACCAGATGAGGAAGCCGAAACATGGTGAAATAATCAATGTTTGTATGCCGCCACTGTTTATTGGTATCAGGAACGAGGCACAAGCGATGCGTACATGCCTGTTCCGGTGAATGAGCGCTTAGCTACTTTAACCATTAGGAGAGATGAAGGATGAGGGAGTTTTTCTACCGGCCGGCCAACGCCTGGGTCGGAGACGTTATTCCATATTATGAAGACGGGGAGTTTAAGTTGTTTTATCTTCACGGATGGAGGGATAACTATCGTGAGGGCCTTGACCACGGCTGGCATCTTGTCGGAACAAAGGATTTCGTGAATTATCGGGAAGAAGGAGCTTGCAAGATCGAAGGCGGCACCGGTCATATACTGAAAGTGGACGGTATCTACCATATGTTCTACTGCATATTCCCAGAAGGCAAGCAGCTGGTATGTCATGCGATCAGCAGAGACTTCAAGACTTGGGAAGCGATCCCTGAGGATACCTTTGCGGCTGATGACCACATCTATGAACTGTCTGATTGGCGTGACCCCTTCGTATTCTGGAATGAGGAGGAAGGTCAATACTGGATGCTGCTCGCAGCGATGGCGAAAGGGCCAACCAATCGAAAAGGATGTACTGCACTGCTGTCATCCAAAGATCTTCAAGCTTGGGAGTACCGCGAGCCCCTGTACGCACCGAATCTGCACGTAGGGGCTCACGAATGCCCCGATTTGTTTCGGATCGGGGAGTGGTGGTATTTGATCTACTCCTCTTATACCGGGCGATTTGCGACCTTTTACCGGATGAGCCGTTCCCTGGATGGCCCATGGATTACCCCAAAGGAGGATACTTTCGACGGACGAGCTTTCTATGCGGCCAAATCCGTGGATGACGGGCAGAAACGCTACCTGTTCGGTTGGAATCCAACGAAAAATGACGATTTATTCGGCTGGAATCCGCCGAAATCCCTTGGCAAGGATTACGATACTTGGGACTGGGGCGGGAATCTGATCGTGCATGAAATCGTTCAGCGTCCCGATGGCAACCTCAGCGTAAAGGTACCTGAAACAGTCGATGCCGCATTTACGGATGGGTTTCCTATACATCTCAATGGAATTGCAGGAGATTGGATCCAGTTGGATAGCTCGCTTTCCTGCGAGTCTCCGTATGGGTTTGCCGGCTGCACGAGCCAGGAGGATTTGCCTGATCAATGCAAGATATCTGCACACGTCTCATTTTCCGGGGAAACGCAAGGTGTTGGGTTCATGTTACGAACAGAAGACACTTTGGATGCAGCCTATTATCTCACATTGGAACCGCAACGAAACCGTATTACCTTCCGGGGAGCGATAATGCAGTCGGAAGAGGGCGGGAAAACGTTCCCTTATGAGGTTGAACTGGAACGTCCCATTCAGCTTGTTCCCAATCATCCTTATGAAATCAAAGTGTTTATTGACGGAACGATCTGCGAAATGTATGTAGATGATCAAATTGCAATGAGCGCCAGAATGTATGATATTCATCGAGGGAAGCTTGGCTTGTTTGTTAGCCAAGGTAGTGCCCAATTCAACAGTGTAAAAATCACAATCAGAGAATAGATTCCCGGTGGTATAGACCGATAAATTGGTCGACGAGATATTTCAAAGTCTAGCTGATGAACGTTCAATATAGAAAAACGGGGCTGTCCCAGCCATGTTTATGACTTATGGGACAGCCCCGTCTTGTATGCAGTATTTGGAAAATATCGATATTAGCTCGTTCGTCGAACCATTAATTCTGTCGGGAACACTTCTTCGACATGCGCGATGGGCTGTCCGTCGGACTCAATGGATTCGATCATCAACTTGGAGGCAGCCACGGCCAATTCGCTGATGGGATGCCGGATCGTCGATAAGCTCAGCAGTTCGGAGATGGTCGGCATATCGTCCACACCCAAAACGGCAAGGTCTTCAGGAAGTGACAGGCCTAAGTCTTTGCATGCCTTTAAGGCCCCGATGGCGCAAATGTCACTTAAACAAAATAGCGCTTGCGGCAACTGGTTGGTCTTGGCAAGTTTTATCACGGTATCATAACCAAAATTCTCAGTCATATCTCCTGTAATCACGGTCGTTAGTTTTCCGTTTTGCTGCAAGGCCTCGCTGGCGCCGTTTAGTCTGTCGTCAAATCCGGGAACGTGACCGTGCGGATAAGTCAATACCAACAGATTGTGATAACCACGGGATAATAGGTGATTCACTCCAATTTGGCCGCTTTGGTAGTCGTTGACACGAAGTACGTGCGCTCCGTAGGATGAATTGTGGCGTCCAACGGTAATTACCGGCACGTTAAGATCCATTAGCTTGGGCATGAATTTTTCCGTATCTATGGTTGCTTTAACGATAATTCCGTCGACCATCTGGATGTTCATGAAGATTTCTTCAAAGTCCAATAGGATTATTTTATATCCGAGTGCCTTCAACTGCTGCTTAATCACTTGGGCAAAATGGAGGAAGTATAAGTCCTCAAAATAACCGTCGGAGGTATTGTCGGATAAGACAAGCCCAATTGTGTGCATTCTGCCGGTAATAAGGCTTTTCGCAATAGGGTTCACTTGGTAACCCAACTTCGTTATCGAGAGACTGATTTTTTCCTTTGTCTCCAAGCTCATTTTCTGAAAGTTGCCGTTTAGAAAATGGGAGATTGTTGCGGGCGATACACCTGCGTCTTTTGCGACTTGAACCAAGGTGACCCTTTTCTTAGCCATTTTTGTACCTCTACTTATGTGTATTGCGAATTCTCCTTTAATTAGCGCGGACGTCTTTCCAATACGCCCGGCAGTTCGGGAAACGCTTGATGTGGTTCGGTTTGGTACCAGTAGCACACGGAACTCACGTCGTCGCTTCTTTCGAATAACGCTTTTCCATCATGCCCGATTTGTTGAACAGTGACACGTAAATCCTCTTCAAACAAAATGGGATCAAGGATATGCCAACGATAGAAACCCCGCATCGGACAAGCAGCTCCATCGTAAATATGCGATCTTGTATTGTCTTTCACCTGGAAATGCGGGAAACCCATGAAGGGAGTCGAATACGTCTGTTCCTGCACCGGGTTTCCATTGTCGTATTTCACGAAGCCCCAAGCGCCGCCGAAGTAATCCTCGGTCCCCGTCCCGCAGATGGTCGGCCAATCCCGGTCACCGTCGAGATAAAATTTCACTTCCCCTTCGCCATACCAGTATCGGGACAGGGAAGTCCAGGCCATATAGGTACCGATATATTTGCCTCTTCCTTTAATTCCATCAATAATCGTATAATCCTGCTTGAATCTGGTAGGATTTTCCCGGCGGAATTGGGCATGAAAATACTCCGTATCCCCAGGAAGCTCATCAACCAGCATGTAATCAAACTGGTAGAAAAACGTCTCGATCTCCTGAGGATGTTCATTTGTTACGGTTACTTTGGCGGCTTTTTTGAATGGCATCGCAAAGTAACTGTTCATGCCACCGACCGGATTAACGACAACGGGTAAGGAATTGACGATCGCTCTGGTGCCGAAGCCGTTGCAGAAGAAGTCGCCTAGTGGGACTTCCACGGAAGGAGTATCTTCATCGTCCCAATACATCCGTAATACTAAATCGCGCAGCACGAACCAGCCGGTTTCGGTTTGGTCGGTCACGGTCATCCAAATGTGCTGGATAATTCCTGGGCCTTCAATATCAACAAGTATGGCGGTTTCGCCTTGTGCCAGTGAGATAAAGGCTTTGCCTTTCCGGGCAGTTCCCAAGGGACCCGCAGCCTTTCCGCCTTCTCCTTTCAAGCCACGGGGATTTTCCGCCGTGATTGCTCTGCTTTTTCCTTTCATTCTGCCAAAAAGCTGATTCATGGACTGCATGGCTCATCTCTCCTTATTTTCTTATCCTTTAACTGCTCCGTCAGAAACGCCAGCCATCAAGTATTTGTTTAGAAATAAATAGATGATAATGATGGGGATGATGCTGATGCTGATGGCGGCAAACGTCTGTCCCCAATCCGTCGCTCCGAAGGCTCCGATGAACTCCTGAAGCCCAACGGAGATTGTTTTGTACTGCTTGTCGTTTGTAAACGTGTTGGAAAAAATAAAATCATTCCAAATGAGAACAAAATTGATCGATGCGACCGTGATCGTCGTGTTGACGGTAAGCGGAGAAATGATTTTATAGAACACCTGATAAATATTGCACCCGTCGATGACGGCGGCTTCGATCAGTTCATTAGGTACGTAACTGTAAAAGCTGGTGAAGACTAAAATCGATAAAGGCAAGGCAAATCCGACTTGTGGAAGGATTAGCGCCAGATATGAGTTCAACAGTCCGAAGTCCTTGTACATAATAAATAACGGAATTAAGGTGACTTGAATTGGAATCATGATACCGACTGTAAAGAACAGCAGCAGCTTTGAATTTAGCTTGAAATTCATTTTGACGAGGGCGAACCCCGCTGTTGAGCTTAAAAAGACGATTAACAGCAGGCAGCTGAATGTAACGATAGCAGTATTTTTGATATAAAGCAGCAGGGCGCTATCCCGGAATACGGCGCCATAGTTATCTAACGACCATGACGTCGGCATGGAAAAGGGCTTTGTTGTCAGTTCGATGCTTGATTTGAAGCTGGACAGCATCAGCCAGACAACCGGGTAGATCTGCACGATCAGGATTGCGATCACGATAAAATACAACAGGAAGGACAAAGCCTTTTTTTTGGATGGCATGTTATGCTTCTCCTTTCCTGGAATTGAATATGGACCGGATAATAAGAACGGCAATAAGGCTCTCGATCACAATAAATACGGCGATCGAGCTTCCATATCCGAATTGGTTGGTAGCAAATGCTTTTTTGTACATATACGTTGTAACCAGTTCGGTCGTCGAACCTGGCACACCGATGATATAAGGGATATCGAAACCTCTCAGCGCACCAGTAGTGCACATGATGAGAGCCAAACTCAGCACATGCTTGATGCTCGGCAATTTGATATGTCGGATCAGCTGCCAGCCATTAACGCCGTCTATCGTTGCAGCCTCCTCGATTTCTTTTGGAATCGCAATCAATGCCGCATAGAAAATGACCATGTACATCCCCGTAAATCTCCAGCCTTCGGGGAGGGATACTGCAATCAATGCGGTGTGCGGATCAGATAACCAGGCGGTTTGCAAATAGCCCAGTCCGATCCAATCCAAGAACATGTTCAGCAAGCCCAACGGCTGCAGGGAATAGAAGTTACGGAACATCTGCGCAATGGCGACGGTGACCACAACGGCCGGCAAATAATACAGGGTTCTGAAAATGCCGGCTCCTTTTTTGACGTACGAGAGCAGCAATGCGAAAAACAAACCGATAAACACCTGCATGAGCACAACGATTACAACATACACCAAGTTATTTTGAACAGAATTCCAGAAGTAGGGATCTTGAAACATCCTGGTATAGTTGCCCAGCCCAATATATTCGGCGTCCTTTATTCCGTTCCAATCTTGGAAGCCATAGTTCAGCGACTGAATGATCGGGACAAAGACGGTTCCTAAATAAAATAGCAAGGCTGGCGCAATGAAAATGAACCATGCCTTCTTGTCCTTGAGCACATTCATATGGAATCTCCCCATAAAAGTTTATTTTGAGACGCTTCGTGACAGGCCCCCCCCCCGGACCTTCCCGGGTGGGTGGCTGTCTGAGCGTAACAACTAGTTGGTGGCGTTTTGAGTGATGGTATCGTCGATTTGATTGGCGAACTCTTCCGGTGTCATGGCCCCCATCATCAATTTGATGACTAAATCGCTCATGACCGAGTTCGTATCAGGGTCCAGCAGGGTATCCCATGGCTTGGCAAATTCTGAACCATAGTTATCCATATCTTTTTTTACCCGTAGGAATAGTTCGGAGAACTGGGTTTCGTCTTTAATCGTAAATTTGAGCGGAGACATCTGCTGCTTGGCAACATAGACGTCACTGTAATTTTTCAGGACATAACTCAGGAAGTCCTTGGTGGTTGCGTCGAATTTGTCGGCCGTGGCGGCTAGGCCGATTCCACTGTTTCCGAAAAATTCATTATTCGGCGTTTTGGCGTTGGCGATGGTTGGCAAGTAGAAATAGTCCACGTTGCCTTTTAGGTTTTCCGGCAGGTTGTCCTCTGTAAAGGACGGGATTTCCCAGGTACCCATGGTATACATGGCAGCTTCACCATTGAGGAACATGTTCTTGGCTGTTGTATAATCCGTCGTGGCAAACCCTTCCTGGAAGTATTGACCGATCTCCTTCGCGAAATTCGCCGCTTGCATTCCGACTTCGTCGCTCATTTTGGACTTTCCTTGGCTCAGATTCCGGGCAAATTCATTTCCGGTGGCCCGGAATGGAATCATGGCCGCGTAGCGCAGCAATGGCCAAACGTCAACGCCGTCAACGGCAATCGGGGTTATGCCCTTGTCCCTAATCGCCTTGCTAACCGTGATCATATCCTCGATGGTTTTTGGAACGGCAAGGTTATTCTCCGCAAATATTTTCTTGTTGTACCAAGTCATTTCCAGATGGTATTCCATGGGAAGAAGGTAGAGGCTTCCATCGGGTAGTTCCTGGTATTTTAGCGCAGGTTCGTAGAACTGATCGTACAAGCCTTGTTCGTCTAGGAACTGCTTCATGTCAACCAGCATTCCGGCATCCGCGAGCTGTTGGGCGTACGGATCGGCATCCATATCGATAAATTCAGGAGCTTCGCCCGAAGCGACAAGTGTTCTTAGTTTGGTCAAATAGGAAGGTCTGTCAGACGTAACTTGAATATCCAACTTGAACCCAGGATGATCTTTCGCATACCGGTCTGCCAGTTCGCGCACTGTCTGCACGATGGCTCCGTCTGACGGACGGGCAGACAGCCATGTAATGGTTTTGCCGTTGGAGGCATTAGACGAGTTCCCCTGCTTGCCGGCATCATTTTTCGACGATCCGCCGCAAGCCGCGAGAGCGGTTGCAACTAATGAGAAGATCGCGAGAAGTGAGATGATCTTAGACATCATTCTCTTTTTTGCCATTTTAAAGCCCTCCATGTTTTATTATTTTCATTAAAATCAATTTTGAGATTCCGTTTATTGCTTAGCTGCTGTCTTGAGTTTGACGTCATGAACTTTAACGGCACCCTCGTTCGCAAAAAAGCCGACATGGCCAGTTTTGAAATGATAGACTCGCGTAGTCATCGCGATGGAATCGTTGACATATAGACACAAGATGTCATCTTCCAAAATCAGTTTTATCGTAATCCGGTCGTGCAGGGCGAACTGGAACGGTCTCTCCAGTTCGATCATTTGTGGTTTATCCCCGGCAATTTGCCATTGGAAAAAGCCTGGCTCGGTTCTTGGCCACATGTCGAATACGACTCGATTGTGAAATGGATCGAATTTAATGAAATATCCGGTGTCGAGAGTTTTGTCGGTTCGCAGCGCAATGCCGAAATCCTTCGCCTCTTTCCAGTCTGTAAACGATGCTTCGATCAGGACTTGGGAAGGCAATTCATTCAATACAAAGTAAGCCAGTCCATCAGGAGACTCCAGTTCGAATTGGCTTGCAGCATGGCTACAGTTGTTCTCCGCTACAAGATTGAAGTCTGATTCTTTATTAAAATGCTCATAGATCGACTGAGGTATCCTTACGAGTAAGTCACCGTTATCGTTTGGATAAACCTCATGAACGACCAGGGTTCCGGCCCATTCCCAGTCACCGTAATCGCTTTCATCCTGTTTGGAAGGAACCCATCCGAAGGCGTATCTTTTTTGGCCGTCCGAGGCTGTTTTCGCGGCATAAAATCCTCTGCCGTCAAAAGTGTCCGGAATCGGGGAAGTATATACGCCTGTGATGCTTTTGCTTTTTTTGTAATGCGTCACAAACTTTTCACTAAACGTTGAGTAGACCAGATAGTGCCAGTCTCCCATTTTGAAATAATCCGGACATTCCATAGTGATATATTTGTCCGGGCTGTAGAATGGTTCCCGATGTGTCCAATGCACGAGATCATCTGAACTGAGAAGAGCAATGCACCCGCCTCGCTTTTCGGAAGAGTTCATTTGTCTCGAAGTAACCAGCATCCAGTACTCTTGCTGTTCTTCGTTAAAAAACACAAACGGATCACGCCAATCGAAGAGTTCGTAAAATGTTCCGTCTCCATAAAGCTTGAAATGTACATCTTTCGTCCAATGGATTCCGTCGGTGCCGGTGGCTTTCAAAATGACTTGTAATGGCTTTCCGTCAATGCAAAAATCGGCGTTGGGATTATGCCCGGTGTAGAAGAGGTGATACATGCCGTTCGGATCCTTAATTACCGAACCGGTATATGCGTTCCGGTCGGGATCGGATTCGCTTCCATTGGGGAGAGCTACTCCGTAATTTTCAAAATCCAAGCCGTTTTTGGTTGTGAGAAGGTTCCACGTCGTATGATTTCCGTAATCTCCGCCGATTCTTTGGTCATGGAGATAATAGAGCTTGTACTCTCCATTGTCGTAGAACGGGATCACATCTCCGACCCATCCGTTTTTTGGTTTGTAAAATACTTTCTTCATCGCATCATCTCCAGTTAGTAAATCGTTTTACAAACAAATAATAACACAAGTTTTTTTGATGTCAACGTTTACATTTGTTAATTTAATAGATTGTTTTATATGTATTTTACAAAAAAATATAAATAGTAGTAAAACGTTTTTCCAATAATTTTACCAATTCGTCTGAACAAGAGCTTTCATTCTTATCCGATAAAACGGCTAAGCCCCTGGCTGGAAGAGGTCAAGAGAGCCAATCCATCTGTAGGTGGACTTAGTTCCCGCTGAATTCGGCTACACTGAATGTAGATCAGATCGAAGAAAAACGTGGAGAAGGTGAGGAAACAAACATGATGAATCTTGTGATTATAGCCGCGATTGTTCTATTGTTATCTTTAAGGGAGAAGGAAGTGAAGACATCCCGTTTATGGGTCTTTCCAGCGATCATTGCATATTGGGTGCTGTCGAGCGTAGTAAATACACCATTAACAGTGGGTAACATCCTGTTATATATTGTTTTTCTCCTCATCGGTTGCGGGATTGGCGCGTGGCGTGTACATCTGGAACAGCTTCGAATCCATCCAACCACAGGCAAAATGATGTCCAAGGGATCGCTGGCCAGCAGCTTGCTTCTGATCGTGGTTATGGTACTGCGACAACTCGCCAGCCAATGGGATGTGCATCATGCCGTGGTTTCACTAAGCAGTGCACTGTTGTTTTTGCCTCTGGGAAGCATCGCTGCCCGGCGTTATTTTCTGTATGCCAAAGTTCAGCGTTTTCAAGGCAAAAGTGTATAATGGTCCTAACTTCATGACTGGAAAGGATAGCTATGCAGAACAAGCCAATATATACGCAGATTCAAAAGGTTGTGCTGGATCATACAGCAGATATCATTTTAACGTTGTTGCTGCTATACAATCTGATGGAGCCCTTCAAAGAACTGGCGTGGATTGATGTGGGTGCAGGACTAATCGTTAGGCTGCCATACCTCATGTTGGTTTGGGTTCCACAATTACTTCGAAATGAGCGGATGCGGACGTTAGGGGTATTGGTGATCTGGATAGTGACGCTGCTCTATGCCCAGTTCTTCCAGGCCGAGGATCGCATATTTGAATTAAGCTTTTATCTCATCGGATATACTGCGTTGAAGCTGCCCATCTACCGGTCTTCGTTGCTCGGCATCATTATTCTCATCGGGAATGCGGCACTGCTCTATATGGATGAATACGACCCTAATCAGATTTTGGTGTACTCAATGGCTCACGCTGGAACCTATATTCTGTGCTGGGCTGCGAGAATCAGGCGTGAAAGCAGACAGGACAGCAAACGGCATTATGAGGAATTGCAGAAGGTGCACGCTGAATTGACACAAGCCCACGAGGAGCTTCAGGATACACATCAGGAGCTGGAGCAGGCTACCGTGCGATTGATGCAGTATGCTGTGCTTGAAGAACGAAGCCGGATTTCGATGGATTTGCACGACAGTGTTGGCAACCGATTGACCTCCATTATTGTTCAGCTTCAGGCATTGCCGTATATGATGAAGATGGACACAGCTGAAGCGGACAAAGCGATGGGTACGGTGCTTGAAGTCGTCAGACAATGTCTCCAGGAGGTTCGGACCGTTGCTCATCAGATGGGCAGCAATGAAGCCGGCCTTGGACTGGTCGCCTTGACGAGTCTGGTGAATGAGATACGGGAGATGGCAGGTTTTACGATCAAACTCACCCCTCAAGAGCAAACGAGTCATTGGACCCCAGCGACGTCCGAACTATTGTACCGTGTACTTCAGGAGGCGTTAACGAATATTATTCGTCATGCCCAGGCTTCGCAAGTGAAGGTGAACATCCTGGAGAAGGAGCAGCAGCTGCATATGATTGTGGAGGATAACGGAATGTATCGCAAAGAAAATCCGATCTCTCCCGGTTTCGGACTATCAAGTATGAGAGCAAGATGTGAAAGGGCAGGCGGTTCCTTATCGATTGATGCAGTTGAACCACATGGAATGAGGCTAACCCTTGCCATTCCTCAAGAAGTGAAGGAGATTATGGGAGGTGATGAACAGTAATGGAGCAGGACATACAGGAAATACGTGTACTCCTCGTGGATGACCAGCACCTGGTCAGGCATGGCTTACGTTTTATTATTAATGCACAGCAGGATATGGAAGTGGTAGGCGAAGCGGGCGGGGGACATGAGGCCATTCGTCTGGCAGCAGAGGTTCGTCCACATGTCGTATTGATGGATGTACAGATGGAAGCAGGAGACGGATTGGAAGCAACAGGGGAGCTAATGAAGATACTGCCTGACTGCAAAGTGGTGATCCTGACTACATTCGATCATGAGGATTATGTGTACAAAGGAATACGTGCCGGAGCTGTTGGTTATCTGCTCAAGGATGCGGCGCCGGACGAACTCGTTGATGCGGTTCGTGCTGCATACCGGGGGGAGGCGATCTACCGTACGGCTGTGGCAGCCAAGGTAATCAGTCTTGCCATTCGTTCAACCCCGAGTCATCCGGATCCAGTGAAGGAAACGGTAGCAAACGAACTACTGCCGGAACCATTTACAGGACGGGAATTGGAGGTTTTGCAGCAGATGGCATATGGCTTACGGAATGAGGAGATTGCTCGCAAGCTTTTTATCGGAGAGAGTACGGTCAAGACGCATGTACATCGCATTTTGCAAAAGATTCAGGTGGAAGACCGCACACAGGCGGTCGTCTTTGCCATTCGTAATGGATTCGTCAAGTAAAGTAAGCGATCCTTGATCTTCTGTGGAGTAATAATCATAATTCAGCCAATAACCAGCTGCTTCTTGCAAGCTGGTTATTTCGTGTCCCCATAAATAATGTCTCAGCATTGAGAAAAGAGATGGAATGTTTGGTGTGAGATAAGTCATAGAATAACTTTGAGTAAGCGCTTCCAAAAACATCAATATGAATTCACGGAGGGGTTCAGAATGCGATTTAAGAGAGCTGCCACACCGCTCGTCGCTCTGTTCATGTCGGTCACATTATTTGCCGGATGCCAAAGTGTTCAGCCACCATCAGTAAGTGAACCACAAGGGACGGTGGATACACCGAACACGACAACCCAGAATGAGCCTGCACCACAGACGAACAAGGAGACACCGCGTAACGAGACCTTGTATATCAACGGGCTGCAATGGGGTCCACCAACCAACTTCAATCTGCTGAGCGGAAATCCCGCATTCCCTGTGAATTACGGCAACTCCAGGGAGCTGGTGTATGAGACGTTATTTATGGTAAATCAGCTGGACGGCGGACTTGAGCCGCTGCTGGGCAAATCGTATGAATGGACGGATGAAACCACTCTGCGTATCGAGCTGAATGCGGATGCGAAGTGGAGCGACGGAACGGCTTTTACGGCAGATGATGTTGTATACACCTATGAGTTGGGCAAAAAATACGATATCAACTGGAGCAGCTTCTGGACCTACATCAGTGAAGTGAAAGCGGATGGAGCGCAAGCTGTGGAAATTAAGCTGAACCCCGATAACCCTAACAAGCTGACCGTACTGGACAGCATTGAACTGATCCCGATGCTGCCGAAGCATATCTGGGAAGAGATCGAGAAGAAGAACAATAATGATCTGACCGCGATTCGCAAAGAGGTTAATGATAATCCGGTGGGAACCGGAGCCTATAAGCTTCACTTTTACAACGACCAGAAAATTACGATTGTCCGTGACGACAACTACTGGGGACAGAAATTGTTCGGCAAGCTGCCTGCACCGAAGTACATCACTCACGTGATCTACAAGGATAATGCCGCAGGTGATCTGGCGTTCAAGAGTGGGCAAGTGGACGTCTCCCAGCAGTTTATCCCTCAAGTGTGGAAGATGTGGGAAGGCGGGGCTGCTGTCAAAACGTATCTGAAGGATGCGCCGTATTATCTGCCCGGTTCCATGCCAAGCATTTTCTTCAATCTGTCCAAAGCCGGACTTGATAATGCTGACGTTCGCCGTGCAATAGCCATGAGCATCAACTATGACAAAATCTCGGAGCTGGCCATGAGCGGATATTCCGCACCAATGCAGCCTTCTCTGACCTTGAACTCAGACGCCGAGTCCAAATATATTGACCAGGATGCCATCAAGTCGTTGCAATGGACAATGGATATTGAAGGAGCCAACGCGCTGCTTGACAAGATTGGAGCGACCAAGGGCAAAGACGGCATCCGAGTTCTTAACGGCACTCGCCTTGGACCTTTCGAGGTTGAATGTCCTTACGGCTGGTCTGACTGGAACGCTGCCCTGGAGATCGTAGCGCAGAGCGCCAAGGCCATAGGAATTGAGATTCGCACCAAATTCCCGGAATCCCCGGTATGGACCAATGATCTGCAAACCGGCAAATTCGACATCATCATGAACACACCTGCAGGCGGGGTCAGCCCAAGCCAGCCATGGAACCGTGCGATGACGATCATGTACTCCAAAGGGGTTGCCCCAATGGGTGAGATGGCATTCTGGAACTGGGGACGTTACCAGAATGACCGCGCAGACGCCATTATTGAAGAGATTCCATCCGTGTCTGACGAGGCGAAGCTGAAGTCACTGTATACCGAACTGAATACCATCTGGCTGAAAGATATCCCTTCCATTCCGCTGATGTACAGACCATGGGTGTTTGACACCGTGAACGAATCAGTCTGGAAAGGTTTCCCGACCGAAGGAGATGGCACCAACATTCCGCCGCAAATCTCGATGGACGGCGCAGGTATCAAGGCATTGTATCAGATCCATAATTAAGGAACTCATATTGAATCAGGACGCGATGAAGTAAACCGTCACTTCAGACATAAGGCCCTTATCCGCTAAACTCGGGGGTGCTAAATCCTATGAATGCCTATTCCAGATATGTCGCCAAAAAAGTATTCTGGTACGGCCTGACCCTGGTCATCGCCATCGGACTGAATTTTATTTTGCCAAGACTGATTGAAGGTAACCCGGTGAGCATGATCGCTTCTAAAATGACGTCAGGGATGACCGACTCGGATTCCATCAAGCGGGTGTATGAGACATTTACGGTGGAATTCGGCATTGATCAGCCGCTATGGACCCAATTCGGCATTTATTTAAAAAATCTGTTCACAGGCAATCTGGGCACGTCCTTTGGACTGTATCCGAAACCTGTGACGGACATTCTGGCCTCCGCCGTCCCTTGGACGGTGGGGCTTCAACTTCCGGCCATCCTGGTCGGCTGGCTGATTGGCAATTTGCTCGGTGCGATTGCAGCGTACCGGAAGGGTGTTTTTGATAAAGTGCTGTTTCCGGTAGCGTTATTTATCAATTCCATTCCTTTTTTTACTCTGGCTATTATTATGCTGTATGTCTTTGCGTTATCACTAAAATGGTTCCCTCTGTCCGGGGGATATGACTTCCAGATGGTGCCGCAGCTGAGCTTCGACTTCATCATGTCCGTGGTTCGCCACCATACCTTGCCATTCCTCTCCATTGTACTCGTGACCATTGGTGGTCAGGCCATTGGCATGCGGGAGATGTCCATCTATGAGCTCAATTCTGACTATGTGTTATACAGCAAACTGCTGGGTATCCGCGACGGCCGAATTGCGCGTTATGTATTCCGTAACGCCATGCTGCCCCAAATTACGGGACTTGCGCTCTCCATCGGTACGATGGTTGGCGGATCACTCATCTGTGAGATTGTCTTCAGTTATCCGGGCATCGGCACATGGCTGTTCACGGCCATACGGCAGCTGGATTACCCACTAATCTCGGGGTGTACGCTGCTGATTGCCATTGCTGTATTGCTTGCGAATTTCACCATTGATGTCATCTATGGCTTCATTGACCCGCGCATTAAGGCCGCTCAAATGGAGGAACAGTGATATGAAGCATTCGATCTCGATTTTGCTGAAGTCACCCAAATTCATGATCGGTGCGGTGACTTTTGTCGGCATGCTGCTCTTGGTTACGATCTACCCGCTCATGAATCGCAGCGATCCCCTGGAGATGATTGCGATGGCGTTCCAGCCGCCGGGTGACGGTCTGCTGTTAGGATCGGACAATTTTGGACGGGACATCTTCCTTGAATTGATGTACGGCATCCAGACGTCGATACGCGTGGGGCTGATTGCGGGTGTATTTGCGACCGTTATCGGTCTGGTTATGGGCCTGGTGTCTGGTTATATTGGAGGCATGCTGGATAACTTTCTGACGGCAATTACCAATATTTTTATCGTTATTCCTTCATTCATCATTCTGATCTTGATCTCCGTCAGCATTGATTCACGAAGTTCTCTGGTGACCGCGATCATTATCGGTATAACCAGCTGGCCATGGACGGCCCGGGCTGTGCGAGCCCAGACGACATCTCTGCGCAGTCGGGACCATGTGCATATTGCGAAAATTTCGGGACACAGTACGCCGCGTATCATTATCCATGAGATTTTGCCGTATATCGCGTCTTATGTGGTGATGGCTTTTGTGCTCCAGACGGCGTCGGGCATTCTGTCTGAAGCCTCCATCTCCATGCTGGGACTGGGGCCGTATAATACGATCTCGCTCGGTATTTTGATGAACTGGGCATTAGTGTTTGAAGCGCCGGTAGCAGGGGCGTGGTGGGCGTTCATTCCTGCGGCGCTGGCCATTGCCGTCATTACCTTCTCGCTTTATCTGATGAATACGGGCATGGACGAAATTTTCAATCCGAAAATAAGGAGCTAAGACCATGAACCAACCTATACTTCAGGTCAGCGGTCTCAAAACCTATTACCGTACCCGGCTCAAGGAGAACGTCTTTGCCGTCGATGGGGTGGAGTTTGGACTGAAAGAGGGGCAGACGCTGGGCATTGCAGGGGAATCGGGCTGTGGCAAATCGACGCTGGCGCTTAGCCTGATGGGCTTTTATTTCCCGCCGCTTCATTATGGAAGTGGTTCGATCCAGATTAATGGTACCGATATTATGCAGCTGAGCAAAGAGCAGCTTCGTTCGCGGATTCTGGGCAAGGAAATTGCCTATATTCCACAGGCCGCCATGAATGCACTGAACCCAACGCTGCGCATTATCAGGTTTATTGAAGACATTATGAAGGAGCATCGCCCGGAGATGAAACGGCCGGATGTGCGGAAGATGGCTGCGGAGCGTTTCCAATCCCTGAATCTGTCTCCGAATGTGCTGGATATGTATCCCAATGAATTGTCCGGCGGTATGAAGCAAAGAACGGTCATCGCCATCTCAACGATTCTGAATCCGAACGTGCTTATAGCGGATGAACCTACTTCGGCACTGGATGTAACCTCCCAGAAGGCGGTCATTCGTCTGTTGAAGGATTTGTTGAAACGCAAGGTAATTAAATCACTGGTATTCATCACACATGAGCTGCCGCTGCTGTACCATGTCACGGATGAAATTATGGTCATGTATGCCGGGGAGATTGTGGAACGAGGCACGGCAGAGCAGATGATTTTCAATCCGCTGCATCCGTACACTCGTAAACTGATGGGCTCCATCATTGTACCGGAAGAGGGCATGAAGGAGCACAAGCTGGCTGCCATTCCCGGTGCACCACCGAATCTGAAAAACGTGCCGGAAGGCTGCCGCTTCGCAGAGCGCTGTACACTGGTGACCGATGAGTGCCGCCAGGGCAAAATCGAGAACATTCATGTCGATGGGCGAATATATCGCTGTCTTTTGACACCCGAGATGCTGGAGCAGATTAGGGAGCAGGAGCAGGAGCAGGAGCAAGACGGTCACGTAGAGCAGGAGGGTGTGAACGTAGAGCCCCAGAAAAGGGAACAAAACCAGGAGGAGAAAGGCTCACACAAAGAAGATGTCCGAGATGTTCAAGCCGACATAGACGATATCGCAGACCAATAAGACGATTCTTTTAAGATGATTCTTTCTGGGCGTAAGGGGCTCGGATCAAGGCTCCCCGAAAGGAGTGAAGTAGTATGGCGATGGGCAAGGTGCTGATCAGCGGCCGCCATCTGACCAAAGTGTACGGTACAGGCAATCGCAAAAAGGCAGCGGTGGACGATGTGAGCTTTGATTTTCATGAAGGGGAGATTATTTCCATTGTGGGCGAGAGCGGCAGTGGCAAGACCACGCTTGCGAAAATGATCATGGGCTTGCTCAAGGAATCGGGTGGAGCGATCGAATACGATGGCAAGCCCAGACAGCTGAAGCGGTATCGTGAGCGTAAAGCCTATTGGAAGGATATCCAGGCCATTTTCCAGGACCCGTTCTCTTCGTTCAACGTATTTCACCGGGTGGAAAAGCTGCTGGTGGACTGTATCAAACTTCAAGGATTGAAGCTGAACAAAGACGAGGAATATGCCAAAATGAAGGAAGCGTGTTCCTTCGTCAATCTGAAGTTCGAGGAGTTATACAATAAATATCCGTTTGAGCTGTCCGGTGGACAGATGCAGCGGCTCATGATTGCCCGCATATTCATGCTGCATCCCAAGGTGTTGATCGCCGATGAACCGACATCCATGGTGGATGCCTGCTCGCGTTCAACGATTCTGGATATGCTGCTGAAGCTGCGCGACGAGAACCGCATGACCATTGTGTTTATTACGCACGACGTGGGTCTGGCGTATTATGTGAGCGACACAATCTGTATTATGGAGCATGGACGAATGGTGGAGGCTGGGAGAGCGGAGGAGGTCATTCACCATGCGGAGCATCCCTATACCAAGCAATTGATCAATGACGTACCCAAAATTCATTCGCCCTGGGTGCTCGATTGACACAAGTGACACAAATCAAGCCCTGGACCGTTTTGAGCGGAACAGGGCTTCTTATTGTCCAAGATGAAAGGTTCGTTTTAGCGAGTGGGTGGTTGTGGCGTCTGTGCAGACTCTGTTGATGGGGGTGTTGAATGGGTGTGGTCTTCCGCGTTATTCTGGTTTGTCTGCTTGCCGGAATAAAAGTTAATGATATCATCAACCGTAGAAAACACGACATTTACATCAAAATGTTCATTGTGTGTTTGAATAAAAACCTCTTTTCCAATCTTGTTGTTGCTGTTTAGTTTAAAGCTTCTTTCATTGTTAATCCTGCAGTGAATACGGGAACCTTACCTGCTGGAAGCTGAATTTCCTTACCAGTTCGACGGCTTTTACCCATACGTGCTTCACGATTACGCACTTCGAATTTGCCGAATCCGACCAGTTGAACCTCTTTGCCTTCTTTTAATGCTTCCAAAATCGAATCCAGTACAACAGTTACGGCCTTTTCAGCGTTCTTTTTGGAGAATCCGCCATTTTTGGCTACTTCTGTGATCAATTGTTCTTTATCCATTTGTCATACCTCGCTTTTCGCTATTGGATGAAATAAAACAAAAAGCTGCCTTGTACAAGGCAGCTTTAATATAATTAAACTTTAGTAACGTTCTCAGCTTGTGGACCACGGTTACCTTGAGTTACTTCGAATTGGACGCGTTGTCCTTCATCCAATGTTTTGAAACCGTCGCCTTGAATTGCACTGAAATGAACGAATACGTCTGTTCCTTCTTCAGTTTCGATAAAGCCAAATCCTTTGTCCGCGTTAAACCATTTCACTGTACCTGTTTGCATGTAGTTCCTCCAAAAAATAAGTTTTTAAACGACCATTTTGAAAAGGCTAATTTAAAAATCAACGCTAATCAGGTATATTCAAACCCACAGACTTGATGTCCGCTAATGTATCGATTAATATGATAATACCATGTCCGCTAATATAAGTCAAGATTTGGAGGTTTTTTCTAATGGATAAGGGTTCTGGTACTTCGGTACAAGGGGAAATGGTTGTTCAGGAATTCATATATATGCTTACGATCCAAGGAGAATTGACACCCAAAACCTTGAAGGAATATGCGAGTGATTTGAAGCATTTTACCGAATGGTATAAGGGGGACGGTACTCGGGATGGAGAGATCTCATTTCATATCGAAAATGTGCATACATCGACTTTGGTCAGTTACCGGGAAGATTCACAAAGGGTAATGCAATTAAAACCATCTACCATTAATCGCAGATTGATTACATTGAAGCGTTTTTTCAAGTGGGCTGCATCGGAATCCAGGATCAACAGTGATCCTTCCAAACCTTTGAAGTTCATTCCGGAAGACAAGGTTAGCCCCCGCCGAATGACAACCGAGGAAGAACGATCATTCATCTCTGCCGTCGAGGACGGCAACTCGCTTCGGGACCAGACCATCCTTACGCTTATGTTTCATACCGGTATGCGAACGATGGAGATATGCAACCTCGCTCCCGATGATATTGAATTGGGCAAACGAAGCGGTCAACTTACCGTGCGGGCCGATAAACGAAACGGTCAACGGAAAATTCCACTGAACATGACATGTATTGCTTTGCTGAAGATGTACATGAATGGCCTCGCACCGGACAGCCCTTACCTGTTTCCTTCCGAGAAAACCAGTGATCGCTTAACGGAGAGGGCGCTGCGCCATTTGATCAAAAAGGTGATGACTACAGCCGGTCTGGAAGGGCTAAGTTCCCATGACCTGCGTCATCGGTTCGGATACGCTATGGCCGAGCATACACCACTACATCGCTTGGCAGAAATGATGGGGCATGTTAATCCCGACACAACGATGATTTATATGAAAGGGTTAAATGCCAATTTATCTTTGTCGGCAGAAGAGGATGGAGAAACGGAAACGGATTAAAGTACATGCAGAACTTTTTATAAGGGATTACGAATGGATATAGGATCAATGCCCTGACCCACTTCAAGTGGATGAGGGCTGTTTGGTTATCCAAGAATGACTTACATCCCATTCAGATTTGTTGTTTGCATTGATCTGCAATTCTAATGTAATAATGGCATAGGTTCCACCATGCTTTTCCCAAAAAAGTATCGCCTTTGTATGATCGGGATGTAAAAGCAAGGCAGGCATGACATCTCCGTTTTCCAGCATGGTTCTTCGTTCGTTACTATAATAGGCAGCGATGAAGGAAGAGTGCTCTTGATGGGGAAGGCTTTTTAATGAATCCTCCAAGCTGTAAAACAGTTTCCATTCAGTTATATTCTCCTTCTCACTATTCTCATTCAGCGAGGTACGTATCGCCTCTATTCCTCCACTCCATGATTTTGTTAATTTCTCCTGAAGTTCTTGAGGTTGGTTCTCCCAGTGTGCAGACTCGGTGGATGCTTCAAACCGATCTTTTCGAATCGTCTCCGTGATTGAACCGCTGCAAATTAATATTGCGGCAATACCGGTCGTTATCATTCCGGATTTCAAGTAATTCATCAGTTAATGGATTCCTTTCCTGTTTCTTAATTTACTCCTTTCTATAATTTACCATATATTTGTTTATGAGCGCACATTATATCAATCTTATCATCTCAAAAGTAAGCGATTACATAATTAAATTTATATTGTATATTATGATGGCAACCTTGGTTCAGAGCGACATATACATTATTGCTTGGGCATATGGCCCGTTAAATAAAGGAGGAATCTGACGTGTACCGGGTATTGCTGGTGGATGATGAAGAGGATGTACGCGAAGGGTTGGTCGTAGAGGTGGATTGGGAAGCACTCGATCTGCGTATAGTTGGTCTGGCTGAGAATGGCCGGGAGGCACTGGAGATGGCGGAGCGAGTGGAGCCGGATATTGTGGTAACGGATATCAGCATGCCATTTATGGATGGACTTGAACTTGCCAAAAGGCTGCGGGAGCGCAATCCACTCGTGAAAGTGGTAATTTTGACCGGATATGATGAATTTGACTACGCCCGGCAAGCGGTCTCGCTGAGTGTGGATGAATATTTATTGAAGCCTTTTTCGGCGGGACATCTGACCGAACTGCTTACAAGGTTGCGTGCGCAGATGGAGGCTGAAGTGGCAGAGCGAGAGGATGTACAGCAGCTGCGCGACCATTTTTATACAAGCCTTCCCCTGTTACAGGCTGACCTGATGGCCACTTTGCTCCATCGGCAAAAATCGCCGGAATATATCCATGGAAAAGCAAAGCAATGCGGATTGGATCTGCACGGTGAACGCTATGGTGTATCCGTATTGACCCTGCACATGGACGGAGATCAATCTGAGGATGCGGAGTTAAAGCAATTTGCTGCGCTGAACATTGCCGCAGAGGTATGGACAGAACACGGGGCCGGACATGCTTTTATGCACCAGGAAACGATTGTATTGCTCTTTGTAGATCGATGGGGTGGAGAAGATGGGGAGAAACGACAGCAGCAGGCGCTGGAAAATGTAATGCGCAGCATCAATCACTATCTGCGTATCCCCGCCACTGTTGGATCGGGTTCGATCGTGAACACACTGGCAGGTGTGAAGCATGCATATGAGGATGCACTACTGGCACTGGATTATCGGCTTGTTCCGGGGACAGATCCACTTATCTATATTGCAGATGTGGAGCGGCAGACGGCGGGCAAACTGCGTTTTGACGAGTTGAAGCAGCAAACGCTGACACGTTGTTTGAAAGCAGGTACGCAGGCGGAGCTGGAGGATGCGCTAGAGATCATTTTCCGGGAAATTACGGTGGAGCATGGGCGGAGTGACATTCAGCTGTATCTGATTGAAGTTTTAACAAACGTTTGGAAAGCAGCTCAGGCATCGGGCGAGGCCATGGAGGATATTTTTGGGGCAGGGTTCCAGTTGTATGCCGATTTGTTCCGTTTGCCGGGGTTGTCTGAGGCACAAAGTAAGGTGCATGAGGTCTGTCTGCTCGTACAACATCGCATTGCCAGCGGAAGGCAGCATGTATACAAGGATATTGTGGAACAGGCATTGTCGTTTACCAAAGAACACTACGCCGATCCGGATCTGTCCATCCAGAAAGTATGTGGGCATCTGCATATCAGCTCGGGCTATTTTTGTGGCATTTTCAAAAAAGAAGTACAGCTTACCTTCCTGCAATATCTGATGCAGATCCGAATGGAGGCGGCCAAGGAGCTGCTTCGATCCACGGAGCTGAAGTCGTTTGAGATTGCAGGGCAGGTAGGCTTCGCCGAACCGAATTATTTCAGTTTTTGTTTTAAGAAACATATCGGCGTCTCGCCCAAAGAATACCGCAAACAGACTGCACTAACAGCTAGTGAAGGTTCAAACCGATGAAACCGTCTGACGGATGGATAAGTGCCCTTTGGCTTAGGCTGCGCTCCAGGTTGCGTTCATCAAAAGTCAGCAGCATCCGCTTTATTATTACGTGGTCCTTCTCTGTTTTCATTGTATTGGTAATGACCATCATGGCGATGCTGCTGCATGACAAATTCACGCAGGCTGCGGAACGAAGTGCGGAGCTGACGACGAGGCAGATCGTGGATCAGGTCAGTTACAATCTGGAAGATTATGTCCGCAGCATGTCTCATCTGTATCGGGCCATCGAAGAGCATATGCTGCGGGATGGCACATGGGAAGGGGATCAGGTCGACAAACAGCTCGATACGCTGCTCAGCAGCCGCGAAGATATCATCTCCATTACGTTGCTTGATTCGACAGGGCATTTGCTTAAGAACAGGCCTTCAGCCGAATTAAAACCGAGTGCTCATGTGACTCAGCAGGGGTGGTTTCAATCTGCACTTCGAGTGCCGGATCACCTTAGTTTCTCGCTGCCTCATATTCAGAACATGTACACAGGCCCTTACAAATGGGTAGTTTCCATGAGCAAAGGCATTACCATACGCCAAAATGGTCAGGATCGGCAGGTCATTCTGCTGGTGGATATCAACTTCAAACAAATGGACGAACTGAGCCGCCGGGTCAGTCTGGGACAGCGGGGATACGTCTACATTATCGATGAAAGTGCAGGCAATATCGTATACCATCCGCAGCAGCAATTAATGTACATGGGGCTCAAAAGTGAAAATATCGAACAGGCGCTGGTTGCAACCGGCAGTTATGAAGATGAGGCGGACGGGCAGAAAAGGCTGAACACGGTCAAGTCTGTCGCCAATATCGGATGGAAAATTGTTGGTGTGGCCTATCTGGATGAGATTATGACAACCCGCCAGGAGGTGAATGGCTATCTCATTCGGGTGCTTCTGGTTGTGTTGGTATTAGTCATCCTCGTCTCGTTGTTTCTCTCTTCCAGTCTGACACGTCCGATTCGGCGCATGGAACGAAAGATGAAGGCTGTGGAGCGAGGGGATTTTAACGTGGAACTGCCCATTGAAGGGCCGCTGGAAGTGGAACGTTTATCCCGCCGTTTTAATCTGATGGTCTATAAAATCCGTACTTTGATGAGTGAAATCATTCATGAACAGGAACAGAAGCGTCGGCTTGAACTGGAAGCTCTACAGGCTCAGATCAATCCGCATTTCCTGTACAACACGTTGAATTCGGTCGTGCGCATGGTGGGCATGAGCCGGAATGAGGAAGTCATTACGATGATTACTTCGTTATCCCGATTGTTTCGCATCAGTCTCAGTCAAGGCAAAACGATTATTACGGTCAGGGAAGAACTGGAGCATGCACACCATTACCTGACGATTCAGCAGATGAGGTTCAAACGCAAATTCGATTTCAGCATGAATGCGGATGAGGATACCTTGGACTGTCTGACACTTAAGCTCGTGCTTCAGCCACTCATTGAAAATGCGATTGTGCATGGCATTGAATATCATATGGACGAGGGATGTATTGAGATTCGTGTATACCGGGAGGACGACAAGCTGGTATTTCGTATTACGGATAATGGAGTCGGCATGACGGAAGAGCAGATGTCGAAACTTTTGACAGGCAGTCCTATCGAGAAAAGTGGTGCAGGATCAGGTGTGGCTGTACGCAATGTGCATGATCGAATTCAGCTCTATTATGGCGAAGCTTACGGTCTTGAATTTGATAGTGAGCTGGAGGAAGGCACAACCGTCTGGATTCGGATTCCGATCCAAGGGGAACGAGAGGAGGACGATGTTCATGAAGGAAAATAAGATTAATAGAATGGACTGGATGGAGCATCTAGTTATGAAAATAAACATCTGCCCTCGCGTGAAAATCATACGGTTGAGAGTTGCTACCCTCCGTTATATGGCCATGGCAGCAGCAATTTGCTGCCTGTTATTATGTGTGGCTTGCGGTATGTCAAAGGCTGATCCGGCTGGATCGCCTCCGCGTATTGCACTGATTACGCCAGCGGGAACCGGAGAACTCGCAGAAGCGATACGTCTTGGGGCAGAGGCGGCTGCCAAAGAAGCGGGGGCGGAGCTGATTACGGTGGAGGCCTTTCCCTCCGAGGGATTAACATACGCGCCATCCAACCCTGACTTCACAGCAGGACAGGGAAAGGTCAAGCAAGAGCATTTGCAAAATGGAATTTATCCGCTGAGCGAGCGTGAACAAGCCCAGGTGGATGCAGTCTCGCTGGCACTGGAACAGGGAGCAGCGGCCCTGTTGATCGATCCCCTGAGTGAGAAGGCACTAAGTGACATCATTCAGAAGGCACAAGCAAAGGATGTCAACGGAGGGGGTTTCCCCGTCATTTTGCTGAATGACGAGTTTCCTGTAAAAGGGATAACAAGTGTGATCTCAATGGATAACGTTGACGCTGGACGGCAGGCAGGTCAGGCCATGGCTGTGCTTCTGGGAGGACAAGGAAGCGTAGCTCTCCTTGGGCCTGATCCTGTAAATCCTGTTCTGATTAACCGTGAGCAAGGGGTAGTGGAATCACTGGCTCAGTATCCGGACATTCATGTGAAGACCCAATCCGTATGCAGCACGCGTGATAGTTGCTGGCAGGCCGCGAAGCAGCTGCTTGACCAGCAGCAGGTGGACGGATTGATTGCCCTTCAGGAACCTGCTTCTCTGGGGGCAGCGGATGAACTGAATCGACGTACGTCCGAGAACAATGGGAACAAGGTGAAGATTGTGGGATTTGGCAGTGAACAGCAGCAGTTAGAGCAGTTACAGGAAGGCAGAATTCAGCACTTGATTGTGCAAAACGGATTCAGCGCAGGTTATCTTGGTGTGAATCAGGCTGTGGCACGGCTGAACAATCAAATGGTGCAAACCAGGGTAACACTGGAAACGAAGCTGGTCAGTACGGACAATATGTTCTGGATGGATAATCAGAAGCTGCTGTTTCCTTTTGTACAATAAAGACAGGAAGATAATTGAGGAAGAATTCGATAAAACAGAGGAAGATATTGTATTCGAATTTGTTGTAAACCCTTTCATAATAAAGACATCGGTAAAGCCGAATGAACTTGGGGGAGGTCATTAGGATATGAAGAAAACGTGGATGACATTATTGCTTACAGCGTGTATGGTTGCAGCGGCAGGATGCAGCAGTGGCGGAGATAGCGCAGGCGGAAGTACCGGAACAGACACAGGAAGTCAAGCGGGAGCAGGAACGGAAACACCGAAGATTGGTGTGGCGATCTATAAGTTTGATGACACGTTCATGACGGGTGTAAGGAATGCGATGACCGCAGCAGCGGAAGGTAAAGCCACACTCGATATCGTGGATAGCCAGAACGCACAGCCGACCCAGAATGAAAAAGTGGATCTATTTGTATCCAAGAAGTACAACGCAATGGCTGTGAATCCGGTGGACCGGACCGCAGCAGGCGTCATTATTGACAAAGCCAAAGCGGCCAGCATTCCGGTGGTCTTCCTGAACCGTGAGCCAGTTGCCGAGGACATGAACAAATGGGATAAAGTGTATTACGTTGGAGCCAAAGCGGAAGAGTCCGGTACAATCTCCGGTCAGCTCATTGTGGATTACTGGAAGGCTCACCCTGAGGCAGATAAAAACGGGGACGGCAAACTGCAATACGTCATGCTGAAAGGCGAGCCGGGCCACCAGGATGCTGAGCTGCGGACCAAATATTCCGTACAGGCAATCCAGGATGCCGGTATTAAAGTGGAAGCGCTGGCGGAAGACACGGCGATGTGGGATCGGGTCAAAGGCCAGGAGAAAATGCAGGCGTTCCTTGCCTCCCATGGAGACAAGATTGAAGCGGTATTGGCTAACAATGATGACATGGCACTTGGAGCCATTGAAGCATTGAAAGCAGCCGGATACTTCAAGGACGGCAAAACAATGCCGGTTGTCGGCGTGGATGCGACTGCTCCGGCCATTCAGGCCCTCCAGGACGGAACGATGCTGGGCACGGTGCTGAATGATGCCAAGAACCAGGGTGCTGCAACGGTTGCACTGGCTTCCGTGCTCGCGAAGGGTGAGACACCTACGAAGGAAAATACGGGTTATGACATTACGGATGGCAAATATGTCTGGATCGCCTACAAAAAAATTACGAAAGACAACATTGCCGACGCCCAATAACAGCAGCAAACAGGGACGTCCGTCATGAGATGGCGTCCTTTTTTGCCGGGTTTACGGAAGGGGAGATGAAAGATGGAATCACCTTACCTGCTGGAGATGGACGGAATATCCAAAGCATTTCCGGGTGTGCAGGCACTGAGTCAGGTCACATTGAAGGTAAAGCCGGGTACGGTTCATGCGCTGATGGGAGAGAATGGAGCGGGCAAATCCACGCTAATGAAATGTCTATTCGGCATGTATCGTCCGGATGAAGGGACGATTCGGATTGACGGCAATGAGGTGGAGATTCCGAGTTCGAAGGCGGCGCTTCAGCATGGCATATCGATGATTCATCAGGAGCTGAACCCGGTGCCACACCGTCCGGTGATGGAGAACATTTGGCTGGGACGATTTCCAATGAGGGGATTGCTGGTGAATGAAAAACGAATGTATGCTGATACATTGGCCTTGTTCAAGGATCTTAATCTGGACATTGATCCCAAGGCTCAGGCTGGAACGTTATCCGTTTCCAAAATACAGTCGATGGAAATCGCCAAAGCGGTCTCATTTCAATCCAAGGTCATCGTGATGGATGAGCCAACATCCTCGCTCACGGGCAAGGAAGTGGACCAGCTCTTTGCCATTATTAATCAGCTGCGCAGTCGCGGGGTGTCTATTATCTACATCTCGCACAAGATGGAAGAAATTCTGACGATCTCCGATGAGGTCACGATTATGCGGGATGGTTTTGTGGTCGGTACCTGGGATGCTGCCGATTTAACAACCGATCTGATCATTACGCGCATGGTTGGACGTGATCTGGATGAACGGTTCCCAGAACGGACGAACGTACCTGGAGAAGTGATTTTGAAGGCAGAAGGTTTAACCTCAAGCCAGCCGAATTCGTTCCGGGATGTGACGTTTGAATTGAGGAAAGGTGAAGTGCTTGGCATCGGCGGCCTTGTTGGGGCACAGCGGACGGAATTGATTGAGTCATTGTTCGGTTTGCGCGGACTTGCTTCAGGGACGATCTCGATTCATGGGCGCAAGGTGAAGATCAAGTCACCTGCTGCAGCAAAGCGTCATAACATTGCCTTACTGACCGAGGAGCGAAGAGTCACAGGGATTTTTCCAGTGTTGTCTGTGTATGAAAATACGATTATTGCAAGTCTCGGACGTTACCAGAATCGAATTGGTCTGCTGGATGAAAAGAAAGGCCGAGATGAGGCACGCGAGCAAACTCAGAAGTTTAGAACTAAAACGCCTTCAGTTAACACGCTGATTCGCAACCTTTCCGGTGGTAATCAACAGAAGGTGCTGCTGGCCAGGTGGTTGTTGACTGACCCTGAAATTCTACTGCTTGATGAACCAACACGTGGGATTGATGTGGGCGCCAAATTTGAAATTTATACCATCATTACGGAACTGGCTCGCCAGGGCAAAAGCATTATTATGATCAGCTCGGAAATGCCCGAACTGTTGGGTATGTCGGATCGAATTATGGTCATGAGCGAAGGACGGCTCACCGGAATTGTGGATGGAGCTGACGCAACAGAGCAGGATATCATGAGGCTGGCCGCGCAGCAGCGGATGGCTTAGTCAGGAGGGAACATATGAATACACAGGTTATCAATCAGGTGAAGCAGTACGTGGCGCAGCGCGCGATCTTCATTGTGCTGATCCTGCTTGTCATTGGCATTGCCATTGCCGATCCACACTTTCTTGCTTTCTCTACACTTCGGGATATATTACAACAGTCCTCCACACGAGCCATCATTGCGTTGGGTGCAGCGTTTATCCTGGTGACGGGTGGGGTCGATTTGTCGGCAGGACGGGTGGTTGGTCTAACGGCTGTTGTATCGGCATCGATGCTGCAAATCGACGAATATGCCAATCGATTCTTTCCTGATCTGCCACATTTATGGGTGTGGGCGCCCATGGTCTTCGGGATTATTGCCGGACTGGCAGTCGGACTCGTCAACGGCATTATTGTAGCCAAATTACATGTTCCTCCCTTTATCGCGACACTGGGCACCATGGTTGCGGTATATGGTCTGAACTCGATTTACTTTGATACGGAGCCCAATCAGTCACAACCGATTGGTGGATTGAGATCTGATTTTACCGTTATTGGATCTGGTTACATTGATCTTGGTGGTGGTTATTCCATTCCATATATCGTATTGATTGCCATAGCGGTTGCGTTGATCTGCTGGTTGGTCTTTAACAAGACTCGCCTCGGGAAAAATATGTATGCCATTGGCGGCAACATTCAGGCTGCGCATGTGTCCGGTATTCACGTGGCGCGCAACCTGATTGCGTTGTATGCCATTGCAGGTGCACTGTATGGACTGGGCGGGGTACTGGAAGCCGCGCGTACGGGCGGGGCAACGAACAATTACGGCAACATGTATGAACTGGATGCCATTGCCGCTTGTGTTGTAGGCGGCGTCTCCACCGCAGGTGGTATTGGTACGGTGCCAGGTGTTATGGCAGGGGTGCTGATCTTTGGAGTCATCAATTATGGTCTGACCTTTATCGGTGTAAGTCCATACTGGCAGCTGATTATTAAAGGGTTAATTATTGTGGCTGCGGTGGCATTTGATATCCGTAAGTATATGGCGAAAAAATAGAAATGCTGTAATGAAGTATAAGGCCAGCTTCCTGGAATGACAGGGGGGCTGGCCTTATACTTGTTTTACTTTTCTAATGGAATATAGCCCATATTATACCGTAAAGTGGAAAGATCATAACGCTAGTGATCAGCATGAAACCACCGACCTTGTAGGCTACCTTTGTCCCATAGTGCGTTTGATATTTACGTGCGATCAAAACGGAAGACAACCAAAAGAATATAGCTACTATAAATGGAATGTGAAATCCTTGATGACCATTAGAATAGATAGGCAAGTTCAGTAGATTAAACAAATAGTGGCTGATCTGTACCTTTTCTGTGCCCCAGGGAAAATTAAAGACCAGCCCTATTGCGAGTACCAGTAGAGAAAGTGTCCCGATACCCAAGGGTCTTTTTTGTTGAATCATGCTTATCCCTCCATAACCAAGGCGATATCCTAAATAAATCCATTAATGTATTATAACACAGTACTGATCATTGTGATTGGGGAATTATTTCGCAATTTGCATTTTCCTATAAACCGTTTGTCCTATTTTAATAATAAATTTATACATTCATGTGAATTTGATGATCCTCCAAATATCGACAACATCAGCTAATCATAACCGATATAATACATGTGAATAGGATCTGGATATGAGAATTATGTCAAAGGGGGCGAGGCTGTTTGCTGAGTTACACGATGAAAATGGTTATTTTCCCGCTAGGATGTCTGCTTGTTATGCTATCCTCTTATTTTCTAGTGCTTACTCCCCATCTGACGCTAATGATATGTGCAGGTGTGTTATTTCTAGCAAGTTTATACAAGGAAAAACAGTATCCGATATTACGTAACATCCATTGGATTTTTCTGGGCATCCTCCATTATTCCAGTGAACTAAACTGGTGTATTATGCTGTATTACCTGCTCATCATGTCGATGATTCAGGATAAACAGAGGGTTACGCAGACCTTACCCATTTCAATGTTGATTGTGTTTGAATATACCGTGATTCGGCTTTCGTATGTGACGATAGATACTTATAATTTGCTAGTGTCCATGTTTGACATGTTAACTGCAATTGTCATCATCTTTTTGTATCATACTTTGATTAACAGCGAAGCAGAGAAGCGCAGACTTCGGGAGAAAAATCATTTTCTTACCCTCCATGATCCCCTTACCGGATTGCTAAACTATGAGGGATATATGAATGTACTGAAGGAAACGGTGGACGAGCAACGTTCATTTTTGCTGATTATCTTAAACATTCAGAATTTCAACGGGTTTGAAAAAGAGGTTGAAGACAACTGGAGCCATGTAATCAAAACGACTGGTGAGAGTGTTTCGAAACAATTTTCAGATGCATATGGCGTATCTCGATATGCGGGGGATCGGTATGCTGTCGTTTTGCCAGAAATACAAAATATAGAAGAACGGATGGCTTCACTCCTATCCGGGGATTTAAGGGACTTGCAAGTAAACTACAGTATTTCCCTATATCCTGGAATGTCTGAGACGTTGCAGCACTTTATTACGGTGGCGGAGGACAGACTGTTTCAGCAGCAGCGCAGCAAATGGTTAAAAAACGGAGAGGATGTCTTCCGTTCCGAAAGACTCCGGGCTGTTGGTGAGCTGGCCGCAGGCATGGCTCATGAAATTCGCAATCCCCTGACTGCCATTCGAGGTTTCCTGCAGCTTTCTCGGGGACAGGCCTTTAATATCGCACCATGGTATGAGGTCATTATGGGTGAGATCACACGGGTAACGGAGCTGACGGCAGAGTTTTTACAGTTCTCCAAGCCGCATGCCAATCACATGAAGCCCGAACGAGTAGAGCGATGTCTTGAACGAGTCATGTCGTTAACCGAATCGGATGCAGCGTCACGGGGGCATCAGATTACCCTTAAAATGACTGGCGATCCAGTCGTGGTCCATATGGATCGGGACAAGATCGTACAGGTTCTGATTAATCTGATTCGTAATGCTTTTGAAGCCATGGAAGGCCCTGGTGAAGTGTATATTGATCTGTTACATGATGGAGAGATAGCGCTTATCTCGATTACCGATACGGGCAGCGGCATTCCTGAGAACTCTTTGGCAACGATCTTTAATCCATTTTATACAACCAAGGAAGAAGGTACAGGACTTGGACTGGCACTCTGTCAGAAAATCGCTCAGGATCATCATGGCAAAATTACTGTTCATAGTGAGATGGGGATTGGTTCAACATTCACCCTTCATTTACCAACAAACAAGAACGCTGAACTTCTCCCTGTCAAATAGAAAGTTTAAAGAACAAAAAATGGATCATTTAGAAACCTTGGCTCGGATGACATGCTAAGGTTTCTTGTTATGCTTTTTCTGCGGTGACGCCTTTATCAGCGTTATTGCAGATCATTTTATTCTTAGCCACATGAATGTGGGCCGAGACTCCAAATATCGACAACATCAGCTAATCATAATCGATATAATACATGTAATTAGGATCTGGATGAAGAATTATGTCAAAGGAGGCGAGGAGGCTATGTATCAAAAAACGATTCGTAACAGTTTTACATTAGGCGGCGTTGCTATACATAGTGGAAATTGGTCAGAGATGACTCTGCATTCTGCACAACCAAACACAGGTATTGTTTTTCGAAGAGTGGATATAGATCCATATGAAGTTATTGAAGCTAAAATCGATAATGTATCCAATACGGAACGCTGCACACAACTTAAAAACTTGAATGGATACTCTGTATCTATGGTTGAACATACACTGTCTGCTGTTCGAGGGATGGGCATCGATAACGTGATTATTGATGTTAATGGTGAAGAATTGCCCATTTTTGATGGCAGCTCTACCGATATTGCAGCCAAGATTTCAGAAGTTGGCTATCTGCAGCAAGAGATCAAAAAAACATACCTTCATTTACAACAAAAAATTAGAGTTGAGCACGGTAATTCTTTTCTTGAAGCTCAGCCCTCCTCTATGATCTCCTATTGCGTGTGTTTCAAAAATGAACATAACATTGCCTACCTCTCGGATCAAACATCCAATTTTAATTTTATAGAAAACAATTATTTAACTGATATTGCGCCAGCTAGGACATTTTGTTTTGAAAAAGAAATAATGTACTTAAAAAGCAAAGGTTTAATTCAAGGAGCTTCTTTGGAGCATGGAATAGTTATTGGTGAAGAGAAAATTTATCCCAATTTACGTTTTCATGATGAATTAGCTCGTCACAAGCTGCTGGATCTTATTGGTGATTTAGCTTTGAATCCTCCTTTTCATGCAAACATCATAGGATCGGGAACCTCTCATTATTTGAACACTCTTTTTGCTCGAGAATTATTAAATAATCTAATCTAAATATAATAGGAGACGATACCATGCCATGTAATTTAAATGAAATTGCTGAACAGTTAAATGGGATTTTAATAGGTAATGGCAATGTCGTTATAACAGGTGTAGGTTCAATTAGTGCTGCTAAAGAGGGAGAAATTGCTTTTGTTACGGATAAAAATTTAAATAAATTAGATCAATGTAATGCTTCGGCGCTCATTGTGCCAGACACGACAATAATAGAATTTAAGGTACCTGTTATTAAGGTGAAAAATCCCAGACTCGATTTTATTCGTTTAATTGAAATATTTAGTGAGAAAACCAGAAGTAGCGGTGTAGTATCATCAGAAACAATTGAGCCTTCGGTAACGTTAGGCTGCAATGTGCAGATCGACGATTTCGCAGTAATCAAAGAAGATGTTTCTATTGGCGATCATACGATCATTTCCGCGCATTCATTTATTGGTAAAAATGTGACCATTGGAACGAATTGCTTGATACACCCTAACGTCACTGTGTTACATGATACTTTCATCGGAGATAATGTCATCATTCACTCAGGCGCAGTCATTGGCGCTGACGGGTTTGGTTTTGAATGGGATGGGCAAAAACAAGTGAAAATCCCCCATATTGGAAATGTCGTTATTATGGATGATGTTGAAATTGGCGCAAACACCACTATTGATCGAGGGACACTTGATTCAACGACCATAGGTAAAGGGACCAAAATGGACAACCTAATTCAAATTGGCCATAATGTTCAAATTGGTGAGCACTGCATTATTGCAGGTACAAGTGCAATTGGGGGCTCATCGAAGATTGGTAACCATGTCATCATGGCTGGTGGAAGTGCGGTAATTAATAATATCACCATTGGAGACAACTGCGTTGTTTTAGCTAAAACCATGGTTACCAAAAACATGCCCGAAAACTCTATGGTGTCAGGATATACAGCTCGTTCACATAAGAGACAACTACGAGAATCCGCTGCACTTTCCAGACTTCCGAAAACAATAAAAAAACTAAATGAAAAACTTGATGAACTTTCCAGAACAAAGGAAGGTGCTAAATGATACATCAGTCAGCCATTATTCATCCAACAGCAGTAATTGGGGACAATGTCGAAGTCGGACCTTTCAGTATCGTTGAAGAAAATTCAAAAATAGGTAACGGGTGCAGGATTGGAAGTCATGCAATCATCGGAGCTAACACAATATTGGGGGAGAATAACTATATTTCACATGGTGCCATTATCGGTTCAGACCCACAAGATAAAAGTTACCAAGGCGAAAAAACATATCTTATCATTGGAGATAATAATACCGTAAGAGAGTATGTCACCATATGTAAAGGCACACAAAAAGGAGATGGTTTCACGAGAGTAGGAAGTCACAACTTTATTATGAATTATGCACATATCGCACATGATGTAGTGATGGGAGATCACAACGTCATCGTCAATAATGTGCAAATTGGCGGACATGTTCATATTGAAGACTATATCACTTTTGGTTGTGGTTCTGGTGTACACCAATCATGCAACATCGGAAGGTTTGCAATGATTGGAGCGGGAAGTAAAGTTTCACAAGATATCGTTCCATATTCTTTAGCAGATGGTCCGCGTTCGTACATACATGGTATTAATATTGTTGGTCTCAGAAGAAATGGATTTTCAAATGAAGAAATAAGCACGATAAAAAAGATTAATACCATTCTATTTCGCCAAAAGCGCACTCTCGATCAATCTATCGAAGAAATAAACAGCTTACCTCCTTCTGAATTTAAAGAACACACACTGAATTTTCTAAATAAATCTACACGCGGCATTGTACGAATGAAGCGATAGATAAAATGGAAACGCCGCAAAGGTCCGGAATAAAACTGAACCTAATGCGGCGTTTTTATTTGTGTTTCTGTGTTTTAATCATCAATGAACACGAACCCAATTAGGTAAGCTGTCCCTGATGCAATTGATAGTAGAAACCTTGCTGCTGCATCAACTCATCATGGCTGCCTCGTTCGGCAATTTGCCCGTCATCAATGACAAGAATCTGATCGGCTTCACGAATCGTGCTTAACCTGTGGGCAATGACGAAGCTGGTGCGATCCTTCATCAAGGTGCGCATCGCTTCCTGAATCTGCATTTCGGTGCGTGTATCAATGCTGCTGGTCGCTTCATCCAGAATAAGAATCGCGGGATCAGCGAGAATGGCACGAGCGATGGTTAACAATTGTCGCTGTCCCTGACTCAGATTGCTGCCACCGGAAATGATCGGGGTATCGTAACCCTGTGATAATTTTCGGATGAAGGAGTGGGCATTGGCCAACTTCGCCGCTTGCTGGATCTGATCATCCGTGGCATCCGGTTTGCCGTAGGCAATATTGTCGCGAATGGTGCCGGAGAAGAGATAGGCATCCTGTAACACAATGCCAAGCTCGCGCCGCAGATGGTCTTTCTCAAGTTCCGAGATATCACAGCCATCAATGGTGATCCGTCCGCCCGTAATCTCATAGAAACGGGGCAGCAGGTTGATGATGGTTGTTTTACCCGCTCCAGTCGGTCCGACAAGTGCAATCATCTCGCCCGGCTTGGCGGTGAAGCTGACCTTTTTCAGAATTTCTCTCTCAGGGTTATACCCAAAGGATACATCCTCAAATACAACCTTACCCTGAATCTGCTCCAGCTGTTTCCTCTGTTCATCCACGTATTCACTTGGGGTATCGATAATGTGGAATACGCGCTCGGCACCTGCAATAGCTGCCTGAATCAGGTTGTACTGGTTCGCCAAATCATTGATGGGCCGCTCAATCTGGCGGGAGTAAGCAAGGAAACTTACAATCAGCCCGATGGACGTCAGATCATGATAAGCCATCCATCCACCTACGGCTGCCAGTATGGCAAAGCCGATATTGTTCATAACATTCATCGTGGGCCCGACCAGACCGGATACACTCTGAGCCTGGGTACTGGAAGTACGAAGCTTCTCGTTCAAGTTCTGAAAATGCTTGTGTGCCTGCTCCTGACGGTTATAGGCGGCAACCACCTTTTGTCCGGCAATGGTCTCCTGGGCGTAGCCATTAAGCTCACCCAACAGCTTTTGCTGGGCGGTAAAATGTTTGCGTGTTCTTGAAGCGATCAGCCGAGTGGCGATCGTAATCAGGGGAACCGTCACCAGACTGAGCAGGGTCAGTCGGACATCCAGGGCTAGCATAATGGACAGGGAGCCAACCAGCAAGATGGCGCTGGACATCAATTGAGTTACACTTTGATTCAGCGTTGTGGATACGTTATCGATATCATTGGTAGCCCGGCTCATCAGATCACCGCTCTGATTTTTGTCAAAAAAGTGGATTGGAAGCTGCTGCAGCCGTGAAAAGAGAGCATGGCGCAGATCCTTCACGGTCAGTTGGGACACACCGATCATGACATAGGATTGAGCCCACATCATGAACGAGCCGAGGACGTATACGGTTAGCAATAACATGCAGTCTTTCAGCAGACCATCCGTAATTTTGGGAACGATATGTTCATTGACTGCACGGCCGAGCAGATAAGGTCCTGCCAGATTAAGTAATGTTCCAAGAGCCGTCAGTACCAGGGCGGAGATAACCCCTTTGCGATGACGTCCCATGTACGACCACACTCGGATGATGGCGTGCCGGGCGTTTTTGGCTCTTACTTTGGGAACCGGACCTCGGCCAGGTGGACCCGGTCTTCCGATCATTGGTGGAACAACATTCTGGTGAATGGAGGAAGAAGTGTTTTTAGCCAAATTGAACGTCCTCCTTCCGCTGCTGCGAATAATAGATGGATTGGTAGTGTGACGAATGGGCCATGAGGTGCTCATGTGTACCACTTGCCACGATTTCGCCTTCATCAAGCACGTAAATACAGTCTGCATCCTTCACGGAAGAGATCCGTTGTGCAATCAGGAAGGTGGTGCTGTTTTTCATTAGTGAATGAAGTGCCTTCTGAATGCTTGCTTCGGTACGCAGATCGACGGCACTGGTGCTGTCGTCCAGAATCAAAACCTCCGGTTGCATGAGCAGGGCACGGGCAATAGAAATCCGCTGTTTCTGCCCACCCGAGAGATTGACCCCACGCTGACCCAGCTCCGTGTCATATCCATCTTTCAAATTCATAATAAATTCATCAGCAGCCGCCGCTTGAGCTGCCGCTCGCAGTTCGGCTTCCGTTGCATCAGGTCTGCCAAAGCAGATGTTATCCCGGATGCTGCCGCTGAACAGGATGGACTCCTGTAATACGATGGACACACGGCTGCGAAGATCCTGGAGATCCCAGTTACGCACGTTCACTCCATTCACGAGCACTTCACCCTGTGACGCATCATACAAGCGGGGGATCAGCTGTACCAGTGATGTTTTGCCTGATCCTGTAGATCCGAGCAGGGCCACTTTTTCTCCCGGCCGAGCTGTCAGTGTAATTCCGGAGAGGGTATGTTCTCCATCATAGCGGAAACAGACGTCCTTGAATTCCACCTGACCTGCTCCTTTACGAGACACATTATCTCCCGATTGGATATCAGGCTGAGTGTGAAGCACCTCGTTGATGCGTGCTGCAGACACTTTGGCGCGGGAGAAGCTCATCATCATCATGCCGATTGAAGTGAGCGAAGAGAGTACAACCGTTACGTAGTTGATAAAAGCAATCAAATCCCCGGCGGCAATGTCGCCTCCTACCACCTGAAAGCCCCCAAACCACAGCACCGCTACAATGGTCGCATTCAGCATCAGGCTTAATACCGGTGCATTCAGCGATACGATGCGCCAGGCTTTCACTGCCATATGGGTATAGTCTTCATTGGCTTGCTGGAAACGCTTCTTCTCCTGACGTGCGCGTGCAAAAGCTTTGACGACACGAATGCCGGCAAGATTCTCCTGAAGAACGGCGTTCACCTTGTCGAGCTTGTTCTGAACACTGGCGAACAGCGGGTAGGAAGCGGAGATCAGGATATATAGGATAATAAACAGAATCGGCACGGACAAAATGAGAATGAGCGCCAGTTTGACACTGATCGTAAACGCCATAATAATACTGCCGATAATCAGCATCGGCGAACGGATAAACATGCGCAGAAGCATCTGTACAAAGGTTTGCATCTGGGTGATATCACTCGTCAGGCGAGTGATGAGCGAACCCTCCTGGAAGGTATCCAGATTACGGAACGAGAACTTCTGGATGTGGTCAAACAATTCCTGGCGCAGATCGGTGCCATATCCAACGGCAGCTTTGCTTGAAAACAGCGTACATCCTGCACCGCCAACCCATCCGATTAACGCAAAAAGAAGCATAAACAAACCTGTAGTCACGATGTGGGACAGGTTCCCTGCAAGAACACCATCATCCACAATGCTGGACATCAGCTTGGGCTGAAGCAGATCCATGGCAACCTCAAGAACCATGAGCAGCGGAGCAAGAATAGCCGCTGACTTATATGGGGTAAGAAATCGTTTTAACGTCCACAATGGGAAAAACCACCTCATTCATAATGAAATAATCATGCTGCAAAAAAATTTGTTATAGCTGAAGAACCTCACTTAATATTCTCGCAGATTCTGAACCATGCGCTGGGCGAGTGTTGACATGAGCTGCGATTCCTCGGGGGTAAAATCTTTCTGGGCTTGGCGATCAAGCTCCTGAAAAACTTCTCTCAGTTCCTTAAGCGCATCACGACCCTGATCGGTCAGGTAGACACGCAGACTGCGCAGATCCTTCGGGTCGGCCTCACGTCGTACAAACCCCGAGCTTTCCATGCGTTTCAACATTACCGTAACCGTTGCAGGCGCTCGGCGAAGCTGTTCAGCCAGTTGTTTCTGGGTCTGCCCATCTTCCCGTTCAAGCTGGAACAGCAGTGGCGGCTGCCCGGGATATAACTCAGGGTGGTTGACAAGCTTCTCATGAACCTTGTATCGCTGTAGCTTGACGAGTTCTGATAACTGCCCCATTAACCGTTCATTTCGAGCTGATTTCATAAGCGCTTCCATCCTTTTAATTAGTCGACTAACTAAATGATAAGATTCCTTTGACATATCGTCAAGTGTCTTCTATATATAACATCAAAACAAACTTGAAAGGATAGGGCAGCGGAGTATTCATCCGCAAACCTATCCTTTTTGTGAGTATTTTATATAGGGAACAAAGGTTACATGGGGGTGGAACGTGAAGTATCTTTAGCTGCAGGTGAGATGGACAACTTACGCCATAGCCACTCGACCGGACCTTGACGAAATCTGCGCAGCCAGAGGTGGGAGAAGATCATTAACACTACACAGATGCTGGCCCACGTTAGCAAAATGAGCAGGGAGGAAAGCTGTCCACCGAGTCCAAAGCCCCATCCATAGAAGAGGGCGGAGGCGATGATATTCTGCAAAATATAACAGCTCAGAGCCATCTTGCCGATTTCGCCAAAACGGTTAAAGAGGCGAGGGAATATATTTTTGTTCATCATATAAGCAATCAGTCCCAAGTAACCAAGAGTAAGCACGGGAGCGCTAATATAACGGACAAACAGGTCCATAATCCCACCAGGAACCAGTAGGAGCAGGTTAAGAGGAATGCCTGCGGCAAGTCCCACAATCATTAAGTTACGACGTTTGAGGCGCCCGGAGTCATGATCTGAAAATATTTGAGCCCGCATAAGCAGCGCTCCCAGCAGGAAGAGGAACACATTGAGTGGAATGATGGCAATGGATTCCGTGCGGAAGAAACCGAAGTTGTTCAGACGGAACATCACTTGCTCCCACCACGTGCCCGAGGCGTATAGACTGGTGATCGTGTCCATGCCATTGAAGGCTGACCCGGATTCCATCGCCAATAATGCCGTAATTCCGGTAATCCCAATCAGATGCACGCCACCTGTGATGCCCATCACGATCAGAATGAAACGACGGGAGCGATTAATGATGAAGGAGACGATCATGCCTGTAATGGCATAACTCATCAGAACATCGTATTCCATGACCAGCGTGTAATGCAGCAAACCATCAATCAGCAAAAGTACGCATGTCCAGATGTAGACGCCAGGCCAAGTGTAGCCTTCACGCTGGGCTTTTTGCCGCTTCATCTCCATGCCAGCCCCAAAGAGTAGCGTGAGCAGTCCGAGAAATTTGCCATTGACGAGCATCATCATCATCGTTTGCAGCAGTTGGTCCCCTGAACTCCACCACGGCTCAAGCGGATGACTAAACATTTTGTTCAGATCACCTAAGTTTGCAAACAGCCAGATGTTTGTCCCCAATGTTCCGATAATGGCAAAACCTCTGAGAATATCCAATAATTCGATTCGTTTCATTGTCCCACCTTTTCTAACACAAGTGTTTTAAAATAATATAACACATTTGTATTAAAAAAACAGATGATTTATTCCTAATTGGAAATATTGACCTAGGACAAAAAGATATGTTAGATTGTTATTAACTTATTGTTAATAACAAAATGTTAATAACAGAATGGGGTCTTTCGAAATGACATATGAGGGTAATTCTGATCCAAATCCATTAGACCATCAGAATCACGTGAATATTAGTGAACAACAGTTTCTAGAAACCTATGACGCGGGCGATTACGATCGCCCTTCCGTAACGGTGGATATGTTGGTATTTACAATACGAAGTGAGACGCAGGAGAACTATCGCAAGCTTGCGGAACCTGAGCTCCTGTTGCTGCTGATCCGTCGTGGCGGTCATCCCTATATGGGGCAGTGGGCGCTTCCGGGTGGGTTTGTCTCCATGCAGGAATCGTTGGAAGATGCGGCCAGGCGGGAACTGTTTACGGAAACCGGACTGGATGATATTTATCTGGAGCAGCTGTATACCTGGGGAGATGTGCATCGTGATCCGCGTACGCGTGTCATCAGCTGTTCCTACATGGCGCTGGTCGACAGCAGTGAGCTGCAGCTTCAGGCTGGCGACGATGCCAGCGAAGCGGGATGGTTCCGAATGGAGCAGCGGCTTCTGGAGGAGAAACGTCATATTCATGAGCTTGGACGCGTGACGGAGCGCAGGGTGCAGTTGATGTTGACCAATGGAACTGAGGAATTAACGGCTATTGTTGAGACGAAGGAAACCGTGGAAGGCAGAGTACGCAGCAGCAATATTACGGTGAACGAAGTTCAAGGCATTGCTTTTGACCATGCAAAAATCATTTATTACGCGCTGGAACGTCTGCGGGCCAAGGTAGAATATACGGATATTGCTTTTAATCTGATGCCGGAGACATTTACATTAACCGCTCTTCAGAAAGTATACGAGACCATCAGTGGCAAAAAACTGCTGGCTGCCGCTTTCCGGCGCAAAATCGCCGATTGGGTCATCGAAACGGGTGAGTACACAGGAAATGCCGGCCATCGGCCATCCCGTTTATACAGACTGAACCCGGAAAGATTGAACCCATAAAGTTAGGAGGGAATATCCATGGAGAAGTTTACATTTTTCTGGCGCACATCGTCTCCGTTCTCACAGTGGCACAAGGCGGATTTTACCGTGAATGGCGTTCACTACACCAGTGCGGAGCAATATATGATGCACCAGAAAGCACTGCTGTTCGGCGATCAGATTATTGCAGAGAAGATCCTGAAATCAAGCTCCGCTTCGGTACAAAAAAAGCTGGGCAGACAGGTCTCAGGGTTCGACCAAACGGTATGGGAAGCGGAGTGCAAACGCATTGTCTATGAAGGCAATGAGGCTAAATTTACCCAAAACGAACAACTGCTGACCATGCTGCTCGCTACCCGCGGAACGACTCTTGTGGAGGCAAGTCCGGATGACCGGATCTGGGGCGTTGGACTGGCGGAAGAAGACCCGCGTATTCGCAGCAGAAGAACGTGGAGAGGTACCAACTGGCTGGGTGAAATTCTCACCCGACTTAGAGAAGATATAGGAAGTGATGAAGATGAACAAGCAACCACATAAGAACAATAATCAGAGTAACAACAATCAGAACAACAATCGAAGTAAAACAACAGGCTTCAACAGCATGAAGAGCACCGATGCACGATCCAAACGATCTCGTATTGCCCACCAGACTCTCGCTATTCTGGAGGCAGGCGAATACATGAACGGATATGATCGCAGGGTTCAGATCGATGTCGATTTACAGCGAGCGATCCAAGATTCGATCTTATACCGCCCAACGGAGCTTGTCGCTCTTCGAGAAAAGCGAAGTAAAGAAATGGCTCAATTGCAGCCTCCTGCCGAAACCTCAACCGTTCGTATTGAGGTGACGGGTGAGACCACACTCGCAGCCGCTTCACGCCTTTCTGTGGATGAAGGAAGGGAAGATGTCGTTTGCCTGAACTTTGCTTCAGCGAAAAATCCCGGCGGCGGCTTCCTGGGAGGCAGCCAGGCACAGGAGGAAAGCTTGGCCCGGGCTACAGGCCTGTACCCATGTATCGCCCAAATGAACGAAATGTATGATTACAATCGCAAGCAGCGTTCTTGTTTTTACTCGGATTACATGATCTATTCGCCTAATGTTCCGGTGATTCGTGATGACGAGGACCAGCTGCTCGACAAATACCATCTGGCGGCATTCATCACAGCGCCAGCTGTAAATGCTGGAGTCGTGAGAGAGCGGGAAGATGCCGATGATCAGCAGATTGAGTCCGTCATGAAAGAGCGCATTCGCTATATTCTGGACGTGGCCGCGCTGCAAGGGCACCGAACTATTGTTCTTGGTGCATATGGCTGCGGCGTATTTAGAAATGATCCGGAGAAGGTAGCGAAATATTTCCATGATGTATTGGTGGGAGAGTACTTCCGGTACTCCTTTGAACGTATCGTGTTTGCCGTATTCGACCGGACAGCGGGACAAAAAACGTTCAAGGCGTTTGAGAATTGTTTCACTGGAGAGTGACTTGGCACAGTTTGAAAATTATAAAGTGGTAAGGGAGTGGAAGGTATGGAATTTCGCGAAATACAGCAGGATTTGTTTGCCATAGATGATCAGTACACACTTGCACACTGTATTTCCGCCGATGCCCGGATGGGAGCAGGCATTGCAGTGCAGTTTCGGCAGCGATTTGGATTGGAGGTTCTCCAAGAGAAGGCGCAGCAGGAACCGCTTGAGATCGGACAGTGTTACCGGGTAGGACGGACACTGAATCTGGTCACCAAGGCCAAGTTCTCGAACAAACCGACCTATCAGTCGTTCACTCGTGCGGTGGAATCCATGCGTGATATCTGCGTTAGCGACGGGCTTAACCAATTGGCTATGCCACAGATTGGCTGCGGACTGGACAGGTTGAAGTGGGATAAGGTGAGGGGCATTATTCAGGATGCTTTTGCCGAAACAGATGTTGAGATCGTCGTTTGTACCTTGTGATTAGGCCATGCCGACGGCTTTTACCTACAGGGATACCAATTTGGATAAAAAAACCTCTGCTTTGAGTGGATGGAGAGAGAGCATGTTAGCTGACTCTGTTCCGATCTTCAAAGAGAGGTTTTTTTGATGCTTTTATTTAGAATCTTGTGTAATGGTCAATTTACTTTTTGGAGAACATTTCTTTGGCTTCATCCATGGCCATTTTATTGCCGATCGAAGAATAGTCCAGCCAAGGTTGAGCACCGATCGGATAGACATGACCTGCTTTGACAGCCTTCAGTCCTTGCCAGATCGGATTGTTTTCCAGTTCTTTGAACATGTTCTGGGCTTCATCATCCGAGTTCACAACCACAAAGATCGCATCTGCATCAAAGTCTGGCAGTACTTCACGGGAAATGACCTGATAAGGTTTGGACGAATCGAATTCCTTAATGCCTTTAGCTGGAGTTAACCCCAGGTCTTCATACAAAATTGGGCCCATGGGACGGCGTGTACTGAACACACGCAATTCTTTGGCGGTAACACGGATAGCCATTACGGTGCCGTCACCAATTGTATCATGGATCAGGGATTTCACTTCTTCCGTTTCTGTCGCATAATCCTGAATGTACTGCTCGGCTTCTTTCTCGCGGTTCACCAGTTTACCAATGTCTTTCAGGTGGTCGCGCCACGTGCCATCATCCAGGTTGAAGACGTGTACAGGAGCAATTTTCTCGAATTTGGCAATATCATCACCGGAGTATTCTTCATCCAGGTAGATGACATCCGGTTTCAGGGCAAGCAAAGCTTCCATGTCCGGGTCCTTAACGGGACCGAGCGGCGTTGTATTTTGAAGACGGTCAGCCACATGGGACAGGAAGGCTTTGGCTTCCCCGCCAATCACCGAACCAACCGGTGTAATACCGAGAGACAGCAGGTCATTGGTCAGATGGATCGACATGGATGCGATGCGTTGTTCTCCAGAAGCGGAATGGGTATCCTGTGCAGCGTTCGAAGTGTCCGCAGTAGAACCTTTCGACGCAGAGGATGAATTATTGGCGTTCCCACAGGCTGCGAGTACCAGCACCAGACAGATGCTCATGAAGAGCATAAGGTTTTTCTTTAACATGGGTAATCTCAATCTCCTTGAACATCTCATAGATGTAGTTTTTTAAGTTGAATATGACGGTTGGGATGCATTTAAATTGCTCCGATAGAGCCACTATTTGGTTCGTACCAGCAGATATAAAAAGTAAGGTGCGCCGATCGCCGCGACCACGACGCCTGCCGGAATGGAATTGGGCTGAAAGATCGTTCGGCCGACCGTATCAGCGGCAACCAGGATCACCATGCCGATGAGTCCGGCGGCTGGGATCAGATGGCGATGCATCGGGCCAACCAGTCTGCGGGCCAGATGCGGCGCCGCCAGACCAATGAATCCGATCCCACCGGCCATGGACACACTGACGGCAGATAATGCGACCGTGCACAATAGCAAAATAACACGTTGGGATCTGACGGGTGTACCGATACTGGTCGCGGCAGCATCTCCCAGATTGAAGGCATCCAGCGTTTTGGAGCGGCTCCATATGTACGAGATGCACAGTACAATCCATGGAAGCAGTGCCTGAACATGAACCCAGTCTCTGCCCCAGACGCTGCCTGCCAACCAGCGGGCGGCGAAGGAATAGGTGTCTTCATCCAAACGCAGTGACAGATAGAGCGTCAGGGCATGGAAACCGGCTGCTACGGCAATGCCCACCAGAATTAGTTTAATGGGGGATACTCCGTTATGTCGGTCATAGGATAGCAGCATGATAATCAACGCTGCGGCGACACTGCCTGCAAAAGCAAACAACGGAATCAGCAAAGCAACCGAACCATTCATGGAATGGGAGAAGCTTACAAATACCATCAATCCAAAAGCTGCTCCTGCATGCAAGCCAAGGATGCCCGGATCGGCCAATGGATTACGTGTAATGCCTTGCAGCGCAGCACCAGCCACACCGAGTCCCGCTCCGGCGAGTACAGTGACCAGAATCCGTGGCAGTCGATAGTCGAACAATACAATCTGATCATCCGGCGTACCATAGCCAAGCAGGGTGTGAAGCACGGCTATTGGGGACAGACGAATTGTTCCCGAGTTGAGGCTGATCACGATAACGGCACAGGCGATGCAGAGAAGCGCAACGCTGACCGCTATGGAACGTTTGCCCCGTGAAGGTGCGTTGGTGTTCATCGCTACAGGGCCCTCCTTTCTTTTCGGGCCAGATAGAGGAAGAAGGGTACACCGACAAAGGCGACCATAATGCCTACAGCCAGTTCCTGAGGAGGGTTCACAATGCGTGATCCCAGATCGGCGAGCACCAGCAGGACAGCTCCAAGCAGGGAGGACATCGGAATGATGAGTCGATAATCCACACCAACCCATTTGCGGGAAATATGCGGAATGACCAGTCCAACAAAGCCGATCGAGCCTACAGCAGATACGGATACCCCAGCCAGCACAACAACCGCGGTCAAGGCAAACAGCCTGGTCCAGCGGAGGTTGATTCCGAGATTAATGGCGACTTCCTCTCCCAGCGACATGAGGGAGATCCGGCGAGCCATGGGCATGATGAGCACGAGAGTGACCAGCAGAACGGGCAGAATCAGCTTCAGATGCCGCCATTCAATCCCCCCGAACCCCCCCGCATACCAGAAGGCCAAATCCTGACTTAAGTCGAAATATATGGCGACACCAGTGCTTAGCGAACTCAGCATGGCTGCAATAACGGCACCCGCAACGGTAAGTCTGATAGACGTTAGGCCTCCGGGTGCCGCCATACCCAGCAGGAAAATGAGCAGTGTGCCAAGCACAGCCCCTGCAAATGACAGGAACATAATCCAGCCATAAGGCAATCCCGGCCAGAAGGCGAAGCTGAGCGCCACGACAAAGGTAGCGCCTGCATTGATCCCCAGAATGCCGGTGTCTGCCAGCGGATTGCGTGTGATTCCCTGCATGAGCGCTCCGGCCACAGCAAAGGCGGCACCAATCACAGCAGCAGCAATGACTCGTGGCAGCCGCAGCTCGTGAATAATCTGATGCGGCGTTAAAGCCGGGTTGTACTGAAATATGGCAGTCCATACGGTCTCCAGTGTGAGCCCTTTGGCACCAAGAGAAATGGCGACAAACATACTAAGCAGCAGTGCGGCAATGGCCGCCAAAAACATTAGGCCAACCGTGACTGCGGATTTTCTTGGTTTAGACGGACGTTGTGATAGTCCCGGATGTTGAATGCGGGTCACTCCTTTGGTACCAACAACGCATTGCTGTTGTTATTGATTATCATTATCAATTAGTGAACATTATAAAATCTTAATTCAGGCCCGTACATGGCATAAATTAAGATTATAGAGATGGACTTTTTTTAGATTACAGAAATGTTGGTTTGTTCGTCAACATAGAGAGCGCTTCATCGAGCTGGATGTTGATGGAATACGGAGCGTATACAACCCATGAATTCCAGTCTATGACATGTACGCGCCCAGCTTTTACCGCGGGATAGTTTTTCCACAATGGATCAGCAGTAATCTGCTGCAACAGAGTAGTACGTTCGTACATGGACGTAACCGCAATCAGCAGCACATCCGCTTCGAGGCCATCCCATTCTCCAGGCGTGAAAGACATCCAGTTGAATCCCACTCCGGCAGGTTTGCCCGTTAGTTCCTTCTGAATTCGATCAGGAGGGGAAAGCTGCAGGCTGCGGTAAAATACATGACCAAAGTTACGATTGCTGTACATACGCGGTCCTTTTGCAGTTAAGGTACAGATCGCGACGGTGACCTGACCCGCTGTCTCCCTGATCTTTTTGCGAGCCCGCTCCGCCTTGCGCTCATGCCGATCCAGCCACTCCTTAGCCGCTTGAGTACGATCAACAATAGAGGCAATTTTCTGCAAATGACCAAACATATCTGTCTGATTCCAAGGGATGGTGATGATTGGAGCGACATCTCCGATATGTTCCATCGCTTTAACGGCTGCGTTGTCCTTGGTCAGAATCAAATCGGGATTCACATCCAGGAATGCCTGGCGTCCCTGTTCCCATGGTTCATAGGCATGGAACGGCAGCGTCAACGATTTCGGAACATGGGGCAGATGGCCCTGGATTTGAGCTGCACAGGGTGTGATGCCAAGCGTCATCAGGTGGTCGGTGTATGGATAGGAGAGTGAGACGATATTTCGATGTACCTGCTTGGCATAGGAAGTTGGCGCATAACCGGCATGGTTTCTGAAGCGGCGGCTGAAGTAGAATTCGTCCCGATAGCCTACCTGGCGGGCGATATCACGAATACGCAGATCGGAAGTCATGAGCCATTCCTTGGCCCGATTCATTCGTAAATGAGTGATATATTCGATAGGATTTTTCTGCATCCGGCTCTTGAACAGCTGTGAATAATACGACGGGTGCATACCTGCCAGTTCTGCCAGCTTCTCTAGCTTGATTTCGTTCATATAGTTTTCCCGCATGTACTGCAAGGTGGATCTGAGCCAATGCTCAGGCTCGTCCTGTCCTTCCGCATCCGTCTGATCTTCCTGCGGCCAGAGCGTATGAAGCAGATCGGTCAGAAGCAGCTGCACTTTCAGGCTGGTCTGTGAAGCTTCAGTTGTTAATTGTGCGGCAATTCGCTGTATCCCATAGTAAGGGCCCTGAATCCATCCTGTTACAGGGGAACCAAGCTCTCGCTCATATATTCGCCGTTCTTTTGTTTTCTCAGCAACCCGAAACAGATCGAAATGAATGATATACAGTTCATTCTCATGGTTCGTATCAGAGTAAAGCTCCAGGGATGTTCCCGGAGTGCACAGGAAGGCGGACTTGCGGGCGACAAGGGATTCGATACCGTTCGCTACCAGCTTGCCCGTGAATTTGTGCATGTAGACAAAGGTATGGTGAGGAAGCTCGGTTTGACTCCATTGCCAATGCGTATTCACGGTAACCAGCTCTGCCTGACGAAGTTCGAGCAGCGCATCGTTCAGAAAAGCATCCATTTCCGTACGTGTCATGGATTCTTTGTTGCTGTCCGGCTGCTCCGATTGTGTCAACATGTGGGCAGTATTTCGGTTCATATTGGTGCTGGGACGAGTTAACATGGTGTGACCTCCTTTCCGGACAGATGGGATGGATTATAGGGAGCGCAGCCGCATATCCGATGTGAACCACTGTCGGTACGTCATCAGGCTGAGCAAAATGCTGGTAATGGCGGCTGAACTGGTAAAAGCAAATACGATTAAAATCTGATAACGAACAGCCTCAACGGGATCGGCACCCGCAATAATCATGCCTGTCATCATGCCAGGAAGCTGTACGAGTCCTACCGTTTTCATGCCATCGATCGTGGGGATCATACTGGATTTTACGGAACGTTTCAATACGTCCTGAAAAGCACGTCTAGGTGCTGCGCCCAGTGCAAGCAGGGATTCAATCTCTCCTTTGGAGGATTCGACCTCGCGTTTCATCTGATTCAGGAACAGCCCGGATACCACCATAGCATTACCAATAGTCATGCCGCTCAAAGGAATAATATACTGGGGCGTGGGTTCAACAATACCCAGACCTAACAACAGCCCCATCATGAGCAGCTCCGTTACGGTTATTGCAGCAGCAATATACAAGGTGATCCAGCGAAGTCCTTTGCCGCGTTTGCCAGCATTAATGGAGGCTACTGTGATCATGAATCCGACAATGGCAATGATGAGAGCGGGATGATCCGAGTTGAAAATAAATTGAAGTACATATCCGACAAGCAGCAGCTGTACAGCAGAACGAATAGTGCCTATGGCGATATCCTTTTCAAGATCAAGCTTCTGCCAGACAGAGATGAGCATGGTGACCATCACGAATATAATGGTGAAACTTAGCGCAATAAGAGACATGATTTCTCCTTATTCTGCCGCAGGGGCAGGGTGCATAATGAATTGTCTGGCCAGTTCAGTAGCCGGTTTGTTAAAAAAATGAGTTGTCGGCTGGCGCTCCAGCAGTGTCTGATTACCCATAAACCAGGTGGTTGTACTGAAGGATTGTGCCTGTTCCTGATCATGGGTGACCCAGACGAGGGAAGTGCCTTCCTGCTGGCTCCAGCGGGTCAATTGTTCTTCCACCAGGCGGGCGTTGGTCCGATCCAGGGAAGCAGTCACTTCATCCAATAACAGGACTTCCGGACGCAGCATCATAGAACGAATCAGGGCTATGCGCTGCTTCTCCCCTCCGGAGAGATCGATGGCCCGCTTTTGAATATCAAGATTCTCCAACCCCATCCCCGCAAGCAGGCGACGGGCCAGATCCTGATCGTAAGGCTGCCTGTGAAGCAGATGCACCGTTTTCAGGTTATCTTCCACACTGCCTGCCAGCATGACAGCCTGCTGTGCGACATAAGTCATGCGCATGCGCCAAATACGAGGGTCCGAATCCCGATAAGAAATTCCTTTCCAGATCAGTTCGCCTTCATCAGGAATATCCAGCAGGGCGAGAATGCGGAGCAATGTACTTTTCCCTTGGCCGGATGCACCGAGTATGGCAATGCGCTCTCCCTGATCTACCACTGCGTTCACATGTTGAAATAAAATACGCTGCTCGGTTAAACCGATACGTTTCACTAGTTTATCTATGGTTAAAAGTGTGGACAAAGTCGACTCGTCCTTTCATCCGTGTTCTGCAATCATCTTAGCAAAAATACGAAAAAAATTGAAATGAGAGTAAGTCTCAATTAGATCATGGAATGTAGTTCATAAATTAGAACATGCAATTTAAGTTTATCGGATATAAAGCTTTACATGTGAAAGATGAAACCGCTCTGACGTAAGTGATTCTTTTTGGTAAAATAAAGAAGACTCTATGTCGGCCTAATCGAAATCGTTATCTTTTTAAAATTTGCATACCAGAGGAGGCTTTAATATGACGAAAGTTGTTGGGCGGGACAAAGTAAATTGGGGCATTATGGGTACGGGATGGATTGCATCTCAATTCGCCCGAGATCTGGAGCATGCCGGGAACGCTGTGAAAGCGGCGGTAGGTTCACGAACTGCGGGTAGCGCAGAGAAGTTTGCAGCTGAATATGGTTTTGCACGCGCTTACGGTTCATATGATGAGATGCTGCAGGACCCTGAAGTGGATATTATTTATGTGGCAACACCGCATCCGCTACATAAGGAAAATGTGCTGGCTTGTCTGGAAGCGGGCAAAGCGGTGCTCTGTGAGAAACCGTTTACGATGAATGCCCGTCAGCTGGAGCAGCTGGTGGAGAAGGCGCGTGAGCGCAAGCTTTTTCTTATGGAAGGCATGTGGACACGCTTTCTGCCCCCGATTACCCAGGCCAGAGCATGGATTGCGGAAGGCAGAATCGGCGAGGTGCGTTTGGTCAAAGCAGACTTTGGTTTCCGCGTAGGTTGGGAGCCGGAAGGCAGGTTGCTTAACCCGGATCTGGGTGGAGGTGCTTTGCTCGATGCGGGAGTGTACCCAATCTCGTTTGCGTCCATGATTTTTGGCGAGCAGCCTCAGCATGTGTGGAGTACAGCGAATATTGGAGAGACGGGTGTGGACGAACAATTCTCCGTACTGTTGTCGTATTCCGATGGTCGTTCTGCCTCGCTGAATGGGGCCATTCGTCTGAACCTGAGTAACGAAGCGGTCATCTATGGCACAGAAGGTTACATTCGTTTACCGTTTTTCCTGGCAGGCAAAGAAGCCTATCTGCATGTGAACGGTCAGGATGAACCGGAGAAATTTACCGATGACCGGACGTGTATTGGATATGCGTTTGAAGCGGAGGAAGCAGGGCGCTGCATGCTGGAAGGACGTACAGAGAGCAGAACGATCCAGCTGGACGAATCCCTGGAAATCATGAAGCTGATGGACACGATCCGTGGACAGTGGGGCCTGCGATACAAATCCGAGTAAATAGACAGGAGTGGAGAAGCGATGGTGAAGATACTGATCTCCGGATTCGAGCCCTTTGGCGGGGATACGGTAAATCCGACAGGAGAGCTGATGGAGGCCATTGCACATGAAGTGATGCAGGGAGCGGAACTAAAAACAGTGCTGCTGCCTGTGCACTTCGATGAATGTGCGGATCTGCTGATTGCAGAAATGGAATCCTGGCAGCCGGATGTTGTCATCGCCTGTGGTTTGGCCAAAGGCAGAACGGCCATTACGCCTGAACGGATTGCTGTTAATATCAAAGACATTCCTCCCGGCTCTTATGCAGACAACCAGGGCCAGCATCCTGTGGACGAGCTCATCGTGGATGGCAGCCCGGACGGCCTGTTCTCCACATTGCCGATTCGCGCGATGGTGAATAACATGGGGGCAGCAGGCATCCCGGCAGCGGTGTCCAATACGGCAGGCACGTATATTTGCAACAATACGATGTACCGGGTGCTGGATCATATCCGATTGAAACAGCTGCCAATTCGTGCCGGATTTGTACATTTTCCGGCTTCTACGGAGATGGCCGTGCTTCAGCCTTCCGTGCCGTCGCTCCCGATCCCCATGATGCTGGATGCTCTGCGGATTATGATTCGCACGGTAGTAGGGGAGTAATTGAGTGGTGACGGTCACATAGTGAAAGGTGAACCCTGGATGGTCCGTTTCGCACCATACGCCTCATCGCTCGCTAGGTGTTGCAGGTGGTGTAATAAGTGCTGGATTATCGGGGTTGTCCGTCGTGCGGACCAACTTTTGCGCTTGCACATTGGATGTATGAGTGGTTAGAGTTAGTGGTTATAAGTTGTGCGGAGTGTTTTGGATCATTAGTGTCAATGTGTTCGGGGGGTTATGTTGGTTGTAGAGCTATAGATATACGTGCAAAATCTCGATTTTGTAAAAGAAAACAGCAACATAAAAAGACACTCGTCTGAGTGTCCCTGTGCTGGTATAATTTAAACTGTACAGCCAATTTGTGGTGGGTATAGACAAGCCTTCAGTAGGAGGTGATGTCTATGAAAACTCGCTTTTTCGGATGTTATCATGTTCGCAACGTTTCTTATTGCGCTCCTGACATACATTGACCGTAAAAGAAAGTAACCCGCCACAGGTTGAGAGCCAAAGTGCGGGTTACTTCTTCTGATTATGCAACAGACTCGGAGGTAATCCCACTACAAATGCTGTGCAGGAGTAGCCTGGCCGGGCTACTCTTATTTTTGTCTTACTCACATTTTATTAAACATCTGTGCCGCATACAACACTTAATTTGTTATTTTATCATTATTGATTTTTGTACCTGTGCAAAAACCGAATGACAGTGAATAGTTACATCCATACGTACAACGATAGCGGGTTAACAGCGTTGCAACTCAAGCACTCATACCACACCAACCAATGGCGTAACACAGAGGATCGGATGGATAGCCTGATTCGCCCAGCCGTCACATTTAATGAACCTGAGTCACGTTATGGAGTGATTATCTACAGATCCCGGAATCTAACGAATCACAGAAGCGTTATAGTATCGATATTCCTGTTTTTTCTGTCTTTTTGTCGAGTTTTATCGAAATAACGTGATTGAGGTTCGTTAGGATTTCCATATGGCTTATTTCTGCCTAATAAGATGTTACCGATTCGTTAGCGCCTGGGTCACATCACTACGTCGTAGGTCAAGAGTACGAAAGCAGCGGGCAGCAGTGAGATAGAAAGAATGAACTGTAAACGATCGAAATGTAAAGCAAAAGCATGTCCTTATGCATGAATGTATTAAACTTAATTTTTGGCGAATTAAATCCGAAGCAAATCCAGATCGAACTCGGGAACAAGTCCTTCTTTCATCGCTCGTCCAAGCAACGCTGTAATTGCACCGTAACCATCATCGCCCAGGTTGGCGCTGAACTCGTTAACGTACAAGCCGATATGCTGTGCAGTTACATCGGGGTCCATCTCTTGTGCATGTTCCATGACATATGCTTTGGACTCATCCGGATGCGCCCAAGCGTATTCCACAGAGGCACGTGCCCAACCCGCAAGAGCATGAGCATCCAGGTTGCGGCGGGCAATGATCGCCCCCAGCGGAATCGGCAGGCCAGTGTCGCTCTCCCACCAGTTACCGAGATCAGTCATAAGTTTGAGATCGTAGTTCTGGTACGTGAAGCGTGCTTCATGGATAACCAGACCAGCATCGATCTTGCCATCACGGACAGCAGGCATAATTTGGTCGAAAGGCATAACGACAATCTCGCCTACGCCGCCGGGAACATTTTGTGCTGCCCAGAGACGGAATAACAGGTAGGCTGTTGAACGTTCGCTTGGCACGGCAACCCGACGTCCGGACAGATAGCCGGGATCGGTTGTGCCATTAGCAGTCAGAACTAGTGGGCCACATCCTCTGCCAAGTGCGCCGCCTGCAGGCAAGAGCGCATAATCTTTCAGCACATAAGGAAGCGCTGCATAGGATATTTTCATCACTTCAGGTGTATCCGGACCATCCGGATTAGCCGCAAGGCCGTTGGTAATATCGATGTCCGCATAACTGACATCAAGCTCAGGTGCACCAGGAATCAGTCCGTGCACCCAGGCGTGAAAGATAAATGTATCGTTGGGACAAGGGGAAAATGCAATTTTCATGATGTAAATACCTCCCGTAAAATGGAACTTGCAGCCTGGAGCGCATCCAGGGCGTCCTTGATGCGCCAGGCATCGCGGTCGCGTGGACCGACCGCGTTGGATATGGCCCGCAGTTCGAGTGCTGGCACGCCGAACTGCTGGGCTGCGGTTGCCACGCCGAAGCCTTCCATGCCTTCGGCGGCGGCATCCGGCACGCGGCGCAGCAGCTCCGCGGCCGTCTCGGCCGTTCCGGTCGCCGTGGTTACGGTGACCGCCGTGCCTCCGCTGACAGCGAGCCCTGCCCGCTGCAGCTCATGGCGCAGGCGCGCGGCAAGCACCGCGTCTGCCGCTACACGGGACGAGCCGAAGCCCAGCTCGTCCACGCTGAGGAAGCCGTCTGGCGTCTGCGAGCCCAGATCGGCAGCAACCATGGCGTCGGCTACCACGATGGAGCCGACGTCTGCCCGGCCGGGGAACCCGCCGCCGATGCCGGCACTGACCACCAGCGTGTACGCTGGGGTCAGTCCGGTCCCGGCCAGGGGCCCCGGCCTTGAGGATGCGGCAGATGCTTGTGCCGCATCGGTTTCGCTTGGCGCGGCGGTGCCTTGCGCCAGCGCATGTGCGCCAGCCGCTGCTGAGGCAAAGGCCAGCGCGGCAGCGGTTCCTGCTGCGGCCGAGGCAGGGCCTACACCCGCAGCAATCACATCAAAGCACGCAGCTTGGTCACCCAAGCCGCGGAGTACAGCCTCTTTTTCCGCATCAACGGCGGTTACGATTAATACACGCTGTGCCGAAGCTTTGGCTGCCGATTTAGTTTCAAAGCTATTTGACACGCTTGTCGTTTCTGGGCGATTACGTTCTATGGAATCATTCTGTTTCTGTTCATTCATCCCGGATTCTCCCTTATTGAGGTTGTTAAAAGCTATCTATAAAATATGTACGCATATGTCAGACGTTAGGCCAACTGTACAAGAAACGAGCGAAGCAAGTAAGAGAACCAGTGTACGAGCACAACGTTCTTCTCCATCATACCGGAAGGGCAAAGATCAGAACAACCTCTGAACGTATTTAACACAAAAGCAGTTTGTCCAACGTTAACAATAACCCCCATGAACCAATCCGTCACTCGAACTAATCTGATCCCGAAAATGGCCTCTCATAAAATCCAGAGCAATCTATTTCTTAGGCTGATATGTCATTTTGATCATATATAAACGTAACGCGAAAAATAAGATAAGTCAAAGTAAATGGTTGACAATCTGTATTAACTGTATTAATAATAGTAATACAGTTAATACACCTTAGCGTTGAAAACATACACTTCAAAATACAGTCATCGTTCATCAATAGGGTATTACCACATTTATAGAGAGGAGGTGCGGGATGTTCGAATTGGATGTACGCAGCCGTAAGGCGATCTATGAGCAGCTAGTGGACAAAATCAAAGAAATGATCGTGTACGGTGTTCTCCAACCCGAAGAGCAGCTGCCTTCCGTTCGCACACTGTCCGGGCAGCTCACGGTTAATCCAAATACGATTCAGAAAGCGTACCGGGAACTTGAACGTGAAGGTTATATCTATTCATTGCAGGGAAAAGGGAGCTTTGTATCATCGTCCGTGGAACATCCGAATGCAGCCATGAGAGATGAAATCAGAGCCGCTCTGGTGAAGCTGATTGCGGAAGCTTCATATTCCGGTTTGAGCAAAGCCGATATGACGCTTTTATTTGAGGAAGCGATGGCCCGTATAGAGAAGGGGGAGCCTCATGATTGAGCTGAATCAGGTCATTAAGGCATTTGAACAGGAAAAAGCCGTTGATGGAGTCACGATGCAAGTACATAAGGGGTCGATCTACGGTTTGCTCGGTTCCAACGGGGCAGGCAAAACATCGCTGCTCAAAATACTGGCAGGCATCTATCGTCAGGATAGTGGAACGGTTCGCATTGAAGGACAAGAAATATATGAAAATATGGACCTCAAGGGACGTACCATTTTTATGGCAGACGCGCCATACTTTTTCCCGCAATCGTCCATCCATCAGATGGCTGCCTTCTATCGTTCGATATATCCGCGCTGGAATGAGGAACGTTTTGTGCAACTTGGCAGTGTTTTTAAATTGGATGTCAAACGTAAACTGCATCGCATGTCCAAAGGCATGCGCCGTCAGGCAGCCGTATGGCTTGGACTTAGCTGTATGCCCGAAGTGCTGCTCATGGATGAGCCGATCGATGGACTCGATCCGGTCATGCGGCAGCAGATCAAAAATCTGCTGTTCCAGGAAGCAGCGGAGCGTCAGGTGACGATACTGATCTCGTCTCACAACTTGCGCGAAATTGAAGACCTGTGCGACCATGTTGCCATCATGCACAAAGGCCGGATTATCGTAGAGAAAGATCTGGATGATCTGAAGGCTGATACGCATAAAATACAGGTCGCATTCCGTCATCCGGATCATGCCAAGGCTATGGAGGAACAGGTGAATATTCTGCATGAAGAGAAGCGTGGCAGTGTATCCCTGTTTATTGTGAAAGGCAATCGCGAGGCTGTAACGGAACGCTTCCGTGCACTTGATCCCTATCTGCTGGATGTGCTGCCGCTGACGCTGGAAGAAATATTTATCTATGAAATGGAGGATGCAGGATATGATATTCAACCGATTGTTCTGTAACCGGGGCATCCTGTTCCAAAATTTCAGGCAGCATGGATGGATTGGCATTTTGTATCTGCTCACGTTGTTGTTTTCGCTGCCGCTCTATATCGGTACAGAGTACCGGGAAGTACCACAGCAGATTACCAGCTTGTTCCAGGCGAATGGGGAAGTGCAAATTCTGTTTGCCATTACGTTTCCGGTAGCTGCGGGTATATTTTTATTCCGTTATATGCAATCTGGTGCACCTTCGGATCTGTTCCACAGTTTGCCGCTGCGCCGCAAGCATCTGTTAACCGTTAATTTGTTGACGGGGTTCGTCGTGACTTTGGTTCCGGTCTGGATTACCGCAGCAATAACCGGTTGGGTATGGGCAGTACTGGATCATCCAGCTTTTACTTTCGGTGGTAGTTCAATCTGGATGTGGGGCCTCAGTATGAGCATTTACTCGCTGTTTATGTTCATGCTGACCGTGGTGGTAGGCATGTGCATTGGACAGTCTGTATTACAGGGACTCACCGTATACGCACTCCTACTGTTGCCTGTTGTTGTATGGTTCATTTTTTCCTTGCATCTTCAACATTACCTGCTTGGATATCCGTACGATGATGTTGGGCGAAATGCAGAAAAAATATCTTTAGTTCTTCGCATGGGTTCGATTAGTGGAGCTCCTGTGATCGGTTGGGAACTCATTATTTATTACATATTGACAGTGTTGTTCATTCTGTTATCTTACGTATTCTATGCGAAGAGACAGGTGGAATCTGCTACCCAAGCGGTGACATTTACACTTGTTAAACCCATATTCCGATTTGGTTTAATGTTTACGCTGGTTTTAATTAGCGGAGCCTACTTCACCATTATTGCTCCAAGAGGATCATCGGGGTGGGGAATTTTCGGATATATCCTCGGTGGAGTTGTCGGTTATATTGTAGCCGAGATGATTATTCGCAAGACGTGGTTGATTTGGAGCAGCAAGCTGCTGCCCAAGATGGTTTTATATGCTATCGTCGCCGGATTGATTTTGTACGTGCCTGTTGCCAGCTGGAATGGATATGCTGCACGAGTGCCTGAGTTGAACAAGGTTAACAGTATCAAGCTAGGTGGAGAGAGATACACTTATACTAACGGTGTCTCATCGAAAATGGATGATGGTCCTTTCTATTCAAGTGATTCTGAATATATGAAAGCTGTTATTGCTCTTCATCAGAAGATCGTGGATTCTGATCTGTCTTTGCTGGATGATCCCATCAATCCAGGTATGCGTAATGACGAGTATGTGTTTATTAATTACAAGCTGGATAACGGCAAGGTGATGAAACGTAAATACTACATTCCCGAAGCGGAGTTCCGTCAGGAATTAATGACTTTGAAACAGACCCAGGACTACAAAAGAGTTGCATACGATACGTATAAGCTAGAAGAGGACGCGCTGAGTATTGGAATTCGCTCAACCATTAGTCCTTATCTGAAGGTATATATCAGTAGTCCGCAGCAAGTTCGTGAGTTCAAGGAATTGCTGAAGCAGGACATTATGGACCAGACTTACGAGGAGCAACGTTCCCCGTGGCAGTCTTTTGCATTTGCGGAAATGAATCAGGATTCTTCATCGAATGATCCTTTTCAGCCTAAGGAGATGTGGAATTTTGAGATCAAACCAAGCTATGATCGGGTATTGAATTGGCTGAAAGAAAACAAATTATACGAACAACTGGAATTTTCAGTAGATGAGGTGGCTTCCGCGCAGTTTGTGAAGCAAGAGATTAACAGTCCCGGAAATCCTCAGATGGTGTACCCTCAGTCAGAATATGTGGACGGGAATTTAAGTGGCAACAAACAGATCGCTACCAAAAATAAAAAAATTATCAGCGAATTGCTTCAACGTCAAAGGTCCGGTTATCAAACAGAGAAAGATACCATCTATCAGATCAAGTTGAATGTTACCCAGGGGGAGAACATTTACATGATCCTGAAAGAAGAAGACCTGACAGAAGAAATGAAAGCCATCCTGGCTGGACGGTAAAGTAATCTGCAAGCGGGAAGGGTTCTCCCGGTTAATATGTTGATTTCTCTATCTGACTTGACCAGAATACAAGTATGGAATATATTAGAAAAAGGTAGTGGTTCGAATCGAAATGATGACCATTTCGGCGAATCCCATATAGAACGGTTTATGAGGGAAGCACCCGTAAGAGCAGGCAATACGCCTGACTTGCGGGTGCTTTTTTTGTTTTTTTGCCAGTTTTTATACCAGGGATCGTAATCGAACTACCGCACAGGCACATCCAGCATGTTCTATCTATCGAATTGAAGGGAGCAGAAGAGAATGCAAACTGGAATTTTGGAAGAAAAGGAAAATCATCAGGCGGGTCTTTGTTCGTGTGCAACACAAATCAGGGAACACGGCATATTTGAGGGAAATGAAGACAAGCAACAAATTATGAACCAATACCATATGAGGAGCATGAAGAATCATAGTTTCATGAGCAACCTGAGCAACCGATACGGGTCACGCCCAAACCTTTGCGCTAACGTATGGACCCGTATGAGCCTGGGACTCATCATCCTATTCAGTATGAGTGTGATGTATTATTCCTCCGTTGCTGAAGCAGCGGGCCCTGAGCTTGGTGTAACCGCCCAGAAGGCGTGGGAAACCGTGCTGAGCAAGGCCGATTCGCAGACCAAGTTGTCTCTGCAACGAGCGTACGAGAACGTTGGCAACTGGACGACGCAGGAACAAGCTTGGGAACAAAAGACAAAGACCATTCATGCCGCCAATAGCAAGGAGCTGGAACAATTACGTGTAGGTATAAGGCAAATCGATGACGCGAAAATTGCAGGTCTAACCGAAAAGGTAAAACAAACCGAGGCACAGTATGAGCCTTTGTTTGCCTTGTACAGTTCAGTGAATAAGCAGCTCGATGCCGCCAAAGCGATCAAAAACAAGGAATGGAGTGCCGCTATTCGCACCCAAGCGGATACGTTGAAACCCGTTGTTCAGCTTGCCCGGGAAGACATTCGTTTCAAGAAAAAGGAGCTTGCCGAAGCCCGTAAACGAAAGAGCACAGAAGTGAAACGGTTGCGAACTTTACTGGCTGGAGCTGATTCGGTGAAGAAGCAGATTCAAACGGGCAAAAAACAGGCGAGCCTGTCGAGAGAGCGATATTCAAACGCGTTGCAGCAGTTCAAACAGAGCACAAAGCAAGGCCAGTCGTCACGTGTACTAAGCTCGTTGAACTCCTTAGCTGCAGCAGCAGAGAAATGGGCAGGCTCCAAACAACATATCTACACACTGGAACAGAAGGTAAGTGTTACTTATGCCAAGGTCAGTCAGGAACTGACCAAGAGACCTAAATAAAAAGCGAGCTACATTATCCTTTCGGCCACTACCAAAAAACAACAGTATAGTCGATGAGAAGACAGGACTGTGGTACACTCGAAGCAAACGAGGCGGCAGGAGGATATGAATGGCAGACAAAGAAGATTTGACCCGGTTCGGTGTGGCATTTCCCACGCCTCTGATTGAACAGTTTGACAGCTATATCGAAGAGCAGGGGTATAAGAATCGTTCGGAAGCTTTCCGTGATTTGGTCCGTAAAACATTGCTGGAGCCTTCTGCATTGCATTCCGAGCAGGATGTAGCTGGAACCATTGTGATGGTGTATGACCACCATATCAGTGATCTTCCTATTCGGTTAATGGAGCTGCAGCACGAGGCACACCATGACATCATCTCCAATATGCATGTGCACCTGAACCATGATCAGTGTCTGGAGGTCATTGCGGTACGGGGCAACCTGGGACGATTGCGTCATCTGCATCAGCAGATCCAGGTTCAAAAAGGAGTACTGTATGCAGAGCTGTCTGTAACGTATGTGGATGAGCTCAACAAAATGGCAAGCCACCACAGTCCGCACAACCATGATCACAGCCAAAATCAACAAAGCCATCACCATCCTGACCATTCTCCTGATTCTTCAACGGATTAACTTTCAAAATTTCAATAACCGGTTCATTGGCTTAGCCGACTTTGTCCATAGCTCGTATTTCGAACAACAGATTATTGGTCCATTACCAATAATCTGTTGTTCTTTTTATTTTGTTATAATACCTAACTTGAAGCGCTGTATCATCTACGGAACCCCCTGTTAATCTCATTTAAATTCCCTGTAAATGAAAATAAATGGATTTTGAAGTTAAGTTTGTTGACACAACAAAACTGTTTTGTGCTACAATTTTCAAAAAAAGTAACACGGAATTGGTTGAATCGTAAAAATTGAAGGGGGAACAACGTAAATGCGCGGATTTTCATGGGGGAAACGATCCGTTAGAGCGGGAGTTGTCATTTTACTAATATGCACAGTTGGACTATCGGGATGTGCGCAAGGATCATCATCAGCAACAGAAACCGTACAGCAGGCGGCCTCTCTTCCCAAGGATGAACTTGTGCTGGCCGTTGGTACAGAACCGGAAGGTGGATTTGATCCAACGACAGGTTGGGGGCAATACGGTTCGCCACTCTTTCAAAGTACCTTGTTGAAAAGGGATGCCAAGCTTCAACTCGTGAATGATTTGGCGACGAATCATTCCGTCAGTGAAGATGGACTAACCTGGACAGTCACACTCCGGGATGATGTAAAATTCTCCGATGGCGAGCCACTGACGGCCGAAGATGTCAGGTTTACATTTGAAACGGCTGCCAAGAGTGGTTCGGTTATCGATTTGACCAATATGGCTGATGTGGAAGCACCGGATAAGACAACGGTCGTCTTTACATTAAAGTCGCCGCAGTCCACGTTTATCAGTCTGCTGACGACACTCGGAATTGTGCCTGAGCACGCCTATGGTCCTGATTATGCCGAGCATCCGGTTGGGTCTGGTCCATACAAGCTGGTGCAATGGGATAAGGGTCAGCAGGCGATCGTCGAAGCAAACGAACAATATTACGGGAAAAAGTCCACATTCCATAAACTGACGTTTCTCTATCTGGATGAAGATGCAGCCTTTGCGGCGGCACAAGCCGGAACAGTCGATATCGCGGCGATCCCGGCCGCGTTCAGCAAGCAGCAGGTGAACGGCATGAAGCTGGAATCAGTGAAAACAGTCGATAACCGTGGCATCATGTTCCCGATGCAACCCGCAGGTGCGAAGTCTGGTGACGGCCTGCCGGCAGGTAATGATGTTACATCCGACATCTCCATTCGCAAAGCGGTAAATGTGGCGATTGATCGGACTGCATTGGTGGAAGGGGTACTGGAGGGGCATGGTCGTCCGGCCTATTCGGTCAGCGACGATCTGCCGTGGAGCAATCCGGGTTCTGTATTTGCAGATGCAAATATAGACGAAGCGAAGCGGATTCTGGCTGATGGCGGCTGGGTGGATACAGACGGTGACGGAATTGTCGAGAAGAATGGCACAAAGGCCGAGTTCAATTTGCTTTATTTTGCAGGGGATCTAACGAGACAATCTCTGGCACTGGCTGCTGCGGATATGGTAGCTCAGGCAGGGATCAAGGTCAATGTAGAGGGCAAGAGCCGGGAAGAGACAAAAAAGCTGGCCTATACCAATGCCGTATTATTTGGTTGGGGAAGTCATGATCCGCTTGAAACCTACAATCTCTACAGCAGCAAACATAAAGGCGAAGGATATTACAACACGGGATTGTACAGTAATCCAACCGTGGACCACTGGATGCAGCAGGCTCTGCAAGCAACAACGGAAGAGGAGGCACTGCCCTTCTGGCAAAAGGCGGAGTGGGATGGATCGACAGGGTTCAGTTACCAGGGTGATGCACCATGGGCATGGTTGGTGAACATTGATCATCTGTATTTGGTGAAGAATGGTCTGGATATCGGCGAGCAGCAAATTCATCCACATGGTCACGGCTGGCCGGTGACATCCAATCTAGAAGAATGGTCCTGGGATGAAGATTCGAAATAAAATCTGTATTAGCTTTAGCCTGAATTGGGGAGAGATTGGATGGAGGACAGGATGGAATGGGCCAGATTTGTCGGATTTAAAATGCTGCGTCTTTTATCTTTGCTGGTGGGAGTCAGCGTGGTGTCTTTTATATTGATGCAGTTCTCTCCAGTGGACCCGGTTGAGGCCTACATTGGTGGAGATATGATTAGGGTGAGCGCAGAGCAGCGCAGTCTTATTGAGGAACGTTGGGGGCTCAATGATTCACCCGCAGAACGGCTGCTTACTTGGGGACAGGCACTGATTCAGGGTGATCTGGGAACATCGATGATCTATAGACAGCCGGTTGCGGACATCATCCAGGAACGATTCATGAATTCTGTCGCTCTTATGGCGGTGGCATGGGTGTTATCCGGTCTGATTGGATTCGGTCTGGGTGTCGTTGCAGCCATGAAACGGGATTCACGGCTGGATCGTCTGATTTGCTGGTACTGTTACACACTGGCTTCCACGCCGGTATTCTGGATCGCGCTGTTACTGCTCATGGTATTCGGTGTGTGGCTTGGCTGGCTGCCAATTGGGCTTGGTGTACCTGCGGGCATGGCGGCAGATCAAGTGTCATGGAGCGATCGGGTCATACACATGATACTGCCTGCGCTTACATTGAGTTTGACAGGTGTAGCCGCTATCGCCTTGCATACCCGGCAGAAGCTGGTGGATGTGCTGGACTCGGATTATATTCTTTTTGCAAGGGCACGAGGTGAGCAAGGTGTTCAACTATTTCGTCGTCATGGGTTCAGGCATGTGGTACTGCCAGCGTTGACGCTGCAATTTGCTTCATTTAGTGAATTGTTCGGTGGAGCTGTGCTCGCAGAGCAAGTATTTTCCTATCCCGGATTGGGTCAAGCAACAGTCCAGGCGGGATTACGCGGTGACGTGCCGCTGCTGCTGGGACTTGTGCTGTGCAGTGCGGTATTTGTGTTTGCAGGAAATCTGATTGCCGACATTCTTTATCGGCTCATTGATCCACGGATTAAGGAGGAGACGATAAGATGAAACAGACAATGGAACGTCCCTCCCCATCTGCACCCCAGACTGAACAGCACTCGAAAGTAAACTCTGCCAATAGGGAGGCAGTGAACAAGAGAAATTGGAGGTCAGTACATCCACGTACTCATGGTGGGAAAGGTTATTCAGGTGGCAGTACTCCTCGTTTTCGTAATCCGCGCAAATGGGCGATGATCTGGGGTGGCCTGGGTGTGATCTGGATTGCCACCGTGTGGCTGACAGGCAGACTGCTTCCGGCTGAATCGACACTGACCTCATTAATGGATCGGAATCTAGCTCCAGCCTGGGCACATCCTTTCGGTACGGATTGGCTGGGAAGAGATATGTTCATGCGCACATTGAAAGGATTGGCAACGAGCATTCAGGTGGGGGTACTCGCGGCTTGTGGCGGCGGACTTATCGCTCTTTTGCTGGGTCTTGCTGCTGCTTCAGGGAAAGCTGCGGACCGGATCATTTCATGGATCATTGATCTTTTCCTGAGCGTACCGCACCTGGTATCGCTGGTGATGTTGGCTTTTGTATTCGGTGGGGGTTTGCCAGGAGTAGCGTTAGCCATTGCCCTGACCCATTGGCCGAATCTGGCCCGGATTGTAAGGGCAGAGATGATTCAGCTGAGATCAGCAGAATATATTCACATCTCACGCAGATTGGGTCATTCGCGAATTCGTATTGCGGTGCAGCACATGCTGCCTCATTTGATCCCGCAGCTGTTCGTGGGAGTGCTGCTGATCTTCCCTCATGCCATTCTGCATGAGGCAGCGATTACGTTTCTGGGGCTGGGGCTGTCGCCGCAGCAGCCAGCGATCGGTATTATTTTATCGGAGTCGATGAGATATTTGTCCGCAGGGATGTGGTGGTTGGCCTTTTTCCCAGGTCTTGCATTGTTGTTGGTTGTCCGTGCGTTTGATGTGTTGGGCGGTAGTCTGAAGACATTAACGGGAACCGGCAGTTCAAGGGAGGTGGTGTAGACATGGCTCTTCTTGAAGTGGAGGGAGTTTCGGTTTCATTCCGGCGTGCTCGGGGATGGTTTGGGCACGAGGAGACCCAAGTTATTCAGGACCTGAATCTGTCTGTGAGTGAAGGGGAGATTGTGGCTGTCGTAGGGGCAAGTGGATCAGGCAAAAGTGTGCTGGCGCAGGCAATCATGGGCATTCTTCCTGCCAATGCGATGATAAAAGGCTGGATTAGCTATGCAGGCGAGCCCCTGACCAAGGATCGGCAGTTTCATCTGCGTGGAGATGAACTGGTGTATATTCCGCAATCGGTCAGTTATTTGGACCCGTTGTTGAAGGTAGGCAAACAGGTTCAACCTGTAAGCCGTAGTTCTGAGCGTAAGCATCGGTCTGCGACCCAAACCGGACCCCGAACTGTGATGCAAAAGGCAGAGCAGGAACTGACGGGACGTTATGGATTGCCTCAGGGCACGTCGGGCAAATATCCGTTTGAGCTGTCAGGTGGTATGGCTCGGCGCGTGCTGATGGCAACGGCTACCTCCGGGGAGCCAAAACTCATTATTGCAGATGAGCCAACGCCTGGCATTCATCCTGAGGTGCTGGCTGAGACGATGAAGCATTTTCGCCAATTGGCCAATGAAGGCGTCGGTATCCTGTGGATTACCCACGATATTACGACTGCCTTGACGGCAGCAGACCGCATATGTGTATTTTACGCAGGTTCCAATGTAGAAACGGCGCAGGTTTGTGATTTTACAGAAAAGGGTGAAAGGTTACGACATCCATACACAAAGGCGCTTTGGAATGCACTGCCGCAAAATGAATTTCAACCCCTGTCCGGTACCCAGCCCGCAGCCGGCCAGCAACAGGTGGAAGGATGCTCATTTGCGCCGCGCTGCATCGGAGCGACTATGGCTTGCACGAATCAACGTCCTGAGCTGCGTAAGGTTCGCGGCGGGGAAGTGAGGTGCATTCATGCCACTTGAGGCTAGAAAGACAAGTTATCGTTATGGTAAAGGTGCTTGGGTATTTCAGAATATAAGTATGGAAGTACAGCAGGGGGAAGTCGTTGGCTTATGGGGTCCCAGCGGATGTGGAAAAACAAGTCTTGGGCGTATCCTTGCAGGGTATGTGGAACCGATGAAAGGTCAGGTGCTGCTGGATGGACAGCCGCTTCCCAAAGCGGAAGCCTGTCCCGTTCAGCTTGTATTCCAGCATCCGGAGAAAGCGGTGAATCCACGCTGGCGGATGCGCCGTGTCTTGAAAGAAGCTATGATCGAGGATCAGGAGCTGCTCGATGACTTGGGTATCCAGATGAATTGGCTGGATCGAAGGCCCGGTGAGTTGTCAGGCGGAGAATTGCAGCGCTTCTGCGTTGCACGTGCACTCGGCACAGCAACTCGTTACGTGATCGCTGATGAGATGACCACCATGCTGGATGCGATCACACAGGCACAGATCTGGCATACCGTGATGAGTATCGCGCGTCAGCGCAATCTGGGACTGCTGATCATCAGCCATGATCGGGAGTTGCTGGACAGGTTATGCGATCGGATTGTGCAGATGCCACACTCATAGCTTGTGACGTATAAACCGTTTTACAATATAAAGGGGCGTCCGAGTAGTCAATCATGAACATGAATCATGGATTTGACTACAGGGACAGCCCCTTTTGCGATTTTAACGAAACTAATATTTTAACGAACCGAGCGCGCGCTATGAGACGCAATTCTACAGTTTCGGTGTTGGAACGAATCGTAGACACCTTATGCCGATTCGTTAGCATCTTCAATAGTTTTAACGTATTTCAACTTACTTATCCGACAGCCTGCCCACCAGCACAGACAATCTGCGCATGGCTTCTTCTACGGTTGATCGTGGGCAGGCCACATTCATGCGCATGAATCCTGCGCCTTCTGCTCCGAAGATAATTCCATCATTGAAGGCGAGTCCCGCTTCCTTGAGCAGCAGCGTACATAGTTGTGCATGAGGAATATCCAGCTTCCGAAAATCCATCCACAGTAGATAAGTGGCTTCCGGAAGCCTGATTCCGATTTGCGGCATATGCTCTGCAGCATACTGCTGCACGTATTCCATATTTCCGCGGATATAGGCAAGACAGTCATCCAGCCATTCCTCACCACCGTTATAGGCTGCTTCAGCAGCGACAGCTCCCAACGTGCTGATGCTAGCAAGCCCCATCGTTTTCACGCCCTGCATGAATGATTCTCGCAGCTTGGCATTTGGGATAATGATATTGGAGGTGCAGAGACCTGGAATGTTGAACGTTTTGCTTGGTGCTGTACAGATGATGCTGAGATCAGCGACAGCTTCAGAAATCTGAGCAAGCGGTGTATGTGTTCCGCGCTCATGGACCAAATCGGCATGTATTTCATCTGATACGATGAGTACATTGTATTGCACGCAGAGTGCAGCAAGGCTTTGAAGTTCTTCACGATTCCATACCCGTCCAACCGGGTTGTGAGGACTGCACAGAATTAACATTTTGACGCGACCGGTCTTCAGGCAGTCTTCCAGATGTTCCAAATCCATAGCGTAATGTCCATCGTTCTCCACCAGTGGATTGGTCATCAGTTCTCTGCCCTGACCGCGCACCACTTCATAGAAGGGGGCGTATACCGGCGTCTGAATCACTATTGCATCTCCCGGTTCGGTGAACCGTTGTACGGCAATGCTGAGTGCAGGCACAATACCTGGGGTGAATACAACCCATTCATCGTTAATACTCCAGTTGTGACGTCGCTCCATCCATCCCGATAGCGCTGCATGATACGCATCTGTTCGCACTGTATAGCCAAAAATCCCATGCTCCATTCGAGTCTTCAACGCCTGAATGACTGATGGTGGAGCGGCAAAATCCATATCAGCAACCCACATGGGGAGCGCATCTGCGACGCCAAAAATCTCTTCAAGCGCATCCCATTTCTCTGATCCCGTGGAGAGCCGACTAATCGGCTCGTCAAATGTATGATTATTGTTCTTGCTCATTGCTCAAATCCCCCTTGATAATCCGTTCCTTCGACTACAATCGACAGATTATTATCTAATATTTCTGGTGATTTCGCAACTTGTGACCCATAGTTGGGATTTGTTATATATCGAGCTGCAACCGGGATTTTATTCATGTATGAACAACAATTCGAGCGTGCGAATAATAACGCAATAATGGTTCCATATCCCAAACGTTCATACAGTAAAAACCACCAGAGAAGGTCATGAGTATGACCGCTTCTACTGGTGGTTTTGGCTGATCCTCGATACTTCTCAATCAGGTGAAAATGAGGAGAATGGAGAAGTCATTTTTATGACATATCCTATGATCTTATGATCGCGTTACAAGTGCTCATTGAACCATCCGGCAATATGCTCCAGACGACGTACCCTTAAGTGCGGGTGACCTCCACGAGACAGCTCGTGATTGGCTCCCGGGAAACGAACGAACCGAGTGGTTTGTCTGCGCCGCTTCAAGGCAACATATAGTTGTTCAGCCTGTTCAATCGGACAACGCAGATCCTGCTCACCATGCAAAATCAGCAGTGGCGTGCTGACGTTACCCACGTAGGCCAGCGGAGAGTGTTTCCATAACTTCTCAGTGTCATCCCATGCATTACCGCCGATCTGGTCCTCCGTGAAAAAGAATCCAATATCACTGACCCCGTAGAACGAGAGCCAGTTCGAAATGGAACGCTGAGTGACGGCTGCCTTGAAACGGTTGGTATGTCCAACAATCCAGTTGGTCATGAAGCCGCCATAGCTGCCGCCAGTGACACCAAGACGTGATTCGTCGATAAACGAATATCGGGACAACGCGTAATCCATCGCTTCCATCAGATCACGGTAATCTCCACCGCCATAATCACCCCGGCAGGCATTCACAAATTGCTGCCCGTATCCGAGCCCACCTCGCGGGTTGATATATACAACAGCGTATCCTTGTGCTGCGAGGATCTGAAACTCATGCATAAACGTAAACCCATACATCATGTGTGGGCCACCATGAATTTCAAGGATCGTTGGGACTTTGACGTCTTCCACCATGCCTGCCGGTTTCAATATCCATCCTTGCAGTCGCAGGCCGTCAGAGGAATCGAACCAGAAGGTCTCGGGTGTGCTAAGCTGAATCTCTTCTTCCAGTTGGGGATTGCTATGGGTCAATTGGATTGGCTCGACTCCAGCCTCTTCAGGCTGAGTATATAGAAAAAGATCGCCAGGATTGAGTACATCTGCTACGGCTGCCACGATCTGTCCATTTTCCAGCTCAGCAAACTGATAGAACTCTTTCTCGTCCGGCAAAATGTATTCGGCATGACTGCCGTCCCGTGCAAAACGGGCAATCCGGACGCTGCCTTCAATCGTGGCAAGACAGAGGATGGATGAACCATCACGACTGAATACAGGACCCGTATTCGTCAGGTGCGAACGCATATCTCCAACGATACTGTGATTCATCTGCACATCCCAATCCTTGCTAATACATGTGGGTTTGCCACCCGCGATCGGAAGAGTGTAGAGTTTGACCAGCGTAGCATTTCCATAGGAGCGGTCGCTGGCAAGCAACGCAAAGGACTGTCCATCGGGTGCATACGTCAGCCTACCGAAAGAGTATCCTTCCGGAGTCAACTGCTGCACGTCAGATCCGTCAGCCTTGGAGAGATACACATGGTTCGTCAGGGTGTAATCGTTATGCTCCTCGCCTTCTTCCGGCAACTGAGCAATCCAGGCAACGGACTCTCCATCCGGTGACCACGCATAGTCCCCAACGTCATAATGGCCTGTAGTTACAGGGATCGCCTCTCCGCCTTCGATTGGAACACGGAAAAGATGGGTTCGTCTACCGTTCCAAAGTCCACGGCTGTCAGATTTCATTCGAATTCGATCCACGACAAGTTCTTGCAGCAGTTTTTTATCTGTGTCTTCCGTTTCATTTTCGTCTTTTTCGCTTAAGTCCACAGATGATTTAACAAGCAAAGTGAGCCCATCCGGTGACCAGAGGAGGGAGCTGACACCATGTTTCAAATGACTGATTTGCTGTGCTTCTCCACCATCTGAGGCGATCAGCCACACTTGAGTTTTGCCTTCATGCTCTCGTAAAAAAGCAAGCTGTGAACCATCCGGTGACCAAACAGGAGCGTGATCCTTATCCCCGGATGTGAAAGGTCTGTCCTTCTGGTTCTCCAGATTAAGGAGTCTCAGGTGAGAAGAATAACCGTCCCGTGCCTGATTTGTTTTCCGGCTTACATATACCAATTGTCCGTTTTGAGGAGACGGAGTTGGATCGTTAACCCATGTAATCTGAAAAAGATCTTCCGATGTTATGCCGCGCAGACTCTTCATTGTTTGTCCTCCCACCACAATTCAGAATGTGTTAATTTCCTAAGCTTTCCATTTATATTAACGGAAAGCATGAGGCAGGACAACACGATTCTGATCGAACGTACTCCACTTTCTTAACAATTCCCCCTTTACCGAAAAGGAATTATTGGAAGCGTGACGAATCCTAATTGTTGAATAGTCATGAAATGGACAAAATGTTGTCTGGAATGGATGTTTGATGCCAGTTGAATTTGTTTAATGGACAATGCTAATTAAGTATATTTGGTCATACAGCCCATTCAATGAGCTGTACCCAGTTTACATGTCTCAGTCACCATGAAGGAGGAACATCACATGTCCACACCCTATGAACAACAGCACGTGGAATACCCGAGTCGGAAACGCATGGTATGGCTTACCGTGGGGGCGGCACTTTTTGTAGCAGCCGGATTTTTTCTGATGTTTGATGATTCTTCAGCCAAGGAGTCTGTCATTTCTTCCGTTATAGGCTTGTTATCCATTTTGTTTTTTGGGCTTTGTCTCTGCTACAGCCTGGTGAAGATGATTAAGAAGGAACCTTCCTTTGTTCTCGATGAGCATGGGTTTGTGGATTCATCGTCTTACACATCGGGAGGGTTCATTGCCTGGAAAGATGTTGAGAATATTTTTATGTATGAATTCATGGGACAGAAGATGATTGGGATTAAACTGTGGGATGAAAAGGCATTTCTGGATCGCCAGAATGGGATGAAACGCAAATTAATGACGGTAAACAGCAGCATGGTCGATGCTACGGTAAGTATTGTCCAGAACAGCCTCACGTTACCATTGGATCAGCTGTATTACATGATGATTGAGCGTTGGGAACGATCGAATGAAGGCTATAGCCCGGATCTGCCCCATAATGAATAGATAACAAAGAGATACCGTATGGTCAGAATAGAATCAGTATTCTCGGATTAGAGTATTCTCAGATTGGAGGAGTAAAGATGCAACAAGGAAATCAAACGCGTACGATCCAGCTGCCCGATGGGACAACACTGCCTGCAATCGGACAGGGAACATGGTACATGGGTGAGAAACAATCCAGTCGGAGAGAAGAAGTTCAGGCACTGCGTTATGGCATTGAACGTGGAATGACAGTGATAGATACGGCCGAGATGTATGCAGAAGGCGGGGCGGAAGAGGTCACTGGTGAGGCGATAGCAGACTGTCGCGATGATGTATTCCTGGTATCCAAGGTGTATCCTCATCATGCGGATCGGAAGCAGATGATTACTGCTTGTGAGCGCAGCCTTTCGCGTCTGGGTACAGATCGCCTGGATCTATACCTGCTGCACTGGCGTGGAGGTGTGCCGTTGGAAGAGACGGTTGAAGCTCTGGAACAGTTGAAACAATCAGGCAAAATTCTGCGCTGGGGTGTCTCGAATCTGGATACTGAGGACATGCAGGAGCTCTGGAACATTCCAGCTGGTCAGCATTGTGCAGTGAATCAGGTGCTGTATCATGCAGCTTCTCGTGGTATAGAATACGAGCTTCTTCCCTGGTTGAGGGAACGCCGTATTCCTGTGATGGCATATTGTCCGCTGGCCCAAGGTGGTAGACTTCGCAAAGAATTACTGGAGCATGCAGTCATTCAGGAGATTGCCAAGGATCGAGGTGTCAGTCCCTCCCAAATTGCGTTATCCTGGGTTATCAGGGATGGAGACATACTGGCGATTCCGAAAGCTGTACAGCTGGAACATGTTGCCGAAAATGCTGCGGCAATGGACATTATTTTGACCCAAGATGAAATTGTTCGGTTGAATGAGGCATTCCCTGCACCTAAGGGCAAAGTGCCTTTGGATATTGTGTAAAAACTTCTTGTCAGACCAATAACATCATACAATGAATGTAGTTGGAAGATTAGGGGATGTCCCATCAGTCATGAATATGACAGAGGACATCCCTTATTCGTGTTATTTTGTTTTAATGAACATTAGACACGCTATTCGCTCCCGTCTGCCCAGATCTGAGATCTAACGAATCACAGAGACGTTATTTCGTCGATTCGGTCGATTTTTTAGATTTTGGCAACGTGTTATGACGAAATAGCGTTACGGAGGTTCGTTAAATTTACAAGCGTTGATAATCCGCCTTTTAAGGTGCGGTAGGTTCGTTAGCGCTTGGAGCGAGGCGGAATTTTTTGAGACAGCCCTTTTTTTGCATTTGAAGCCATTTTAAATAAATGGGCTTTACAACATCAAATCACTAGTGTACTATGTAACTAACACACAGATACAGGGAGGAGCGAGGACATTGTGAGCATTGAATTTGACAACAACTTGCCAATCTATCTGCAGATTATGCAGTACATCAAAAGACAGATTGTGACCGGAACACTTAAGGCAGGCGATAAAATTCCTTCGGTTCGTGAGCTCGCGGCCGAATTACAGATCAATCCCAATACAGTACAGCGAACATTTCAGGAATTGGAGCGGGAAGAAGTGGTTGAAACCAAGCGAGGTCTGGGCCGATACGTGACAAGTGAGGAGTCGAAAATTATGACGATCAAAAAAGAGATGGCTGGCGAATTGCTGGAGCGTTTTCTGACAGGAATGCAGGAGCTGGGAATTGAAGAACAGGATATCGTAAATATCGTGGCGGATGCTGTTGCAGAAGGAAAGCAATCACTGAATGGCGATGGAAGAGGAGGAACAGTGAATGAGTAATATTCTTGAGCTGAACCATGTGAGCAAAACGTATGGCGGCAAGAAAGCCCTTCATGATATCACGCTTGATATTGCACCAGGCCGAATTGTAGGTCTGCTGGGCAGTAACGGCAGCGGTAAAAGTACTTTGATGAAATTGGTTGCAGGGCTTCTGCACCCCAGCAGTGGAGATGTTCGTGTTACGGGAAAGGCGGTAGGCTTGGAAACGAAGTCACTGGTATCCTTTATGCCGGACCGCCCGTTAACCGAGAGTTGGATGAAGGTACGGGACGCGATTGCGTATTACCGCGATTTCTACGCTGATTTTGATCAAGAGAAAGCGAGAGAAATGCTTGATTTCATGAAGCTTGGAGAGGGAGAAAAGGTAAGACATCTATCGAAAGGCATGAATGAACGACTGCAATTAACACTTGCTCTTTCCCGTAAAGCTCGTCTTTATCTGCTCGATGAACCGATTGGCGGGGTAGACCCGGTTGCCCGTGGCAAAATTCTGGATGCGATTGTGAAGTTCTATGACGAAGACAGCAGTCTGATCATCTCTACACATCTTGTAACGGATATTGAACGAATTTTTGATGAAGTGATCTTCATCCGTGAAGGTGAATTGGTGATGCGGGAAGAAGTGGAGACACTGCGTCTCAAGTACGGTAAAAGTGTGGATGAAATGTTCAAGGAGGTCTATGCGGAATGATGACACTGCTGAAGTATGACTTTAGAAGGAATTGGAATACATTGTTGGCTGGGCTAGCCGTATTGATTATCGTTCAGATTGGGCTGGCATTGTTTTTTTCTGAAGTAACAGGGAGTCTTGTAGGTATCATTGCATATGTCGGAGCAGGTGTGGCCATTTATGTGAAAATGATCAAGACATACCGATCCAATATCCGTTCGTTCAACCGCCGTCTTGTGCCGGTAACAGGGCTGTCTCACGTCTTGTCTCCGATCATATTCGGAACACTCTGCTGGCTGGGCTTAATGGCTGTTGCTGCCATTCACTACTTTATTTACAGTACAACGCATACAGGGATTAACTTTACCAGCTACATGAACGATTCGGGTATTCATGTTTCGGAGATTCTTAATGTGCTGCTGTTTCTCTGGTGGGTGGCTATATTCTGTATCATAATCATCTTCCTCTCCATTTCGATTGGGGGCAGCTTCCGCTTTAAAACAGGACCATGGATTAGTATTGTCGCATTTTTCGTACTAATCAATGTCATTAGCTGGCTGGAGAATATCATCTTCTCGGGTCGCTTTAATTCAAACGAATTATTTCATTTCACTGAAGAAAGCACAGCGCTCTCCTTTACGTCCAATCGGATTACATGGTCAGATGGAACGTGGGCAAGTATCATCTTTGAAATCATCGTGGCTGTGATTTTGGTTGGTGTTGCCGTGTATCTGAATAATAAAAAAGTTGAAGTTTAAGTTAAGATGCTGTCAGCTGCAGTTTAGCTGGCAGATTTTTTTATTTGAAGCATTTTCCAGTTCTTATACGTAAATAGGGATATATGTCGTTTTACAATAAGGGAGAAAATTTATTTCTTGTAAGGGAGGGATTCCATGGAACTCTATTTCAGAGATAATTTCTTTAATGCGGGGTACACCGAGATTATGAACGAAGAACAGGAACAGGCAGGTCATCTCGATTTGAAAAGTGCCTTTGGTTCATCGCTTGATGTATTCGATAAATCGGGACTCATCTGCAGTGGTAAATTCCGCATGTTAAGTAACCGTTGGGATGTGACCTCAGCCGATGGAAGGGAATGGGGTGTCTTACGGGCGAGAATCAGCTTCTTCAGTAAAAAGTATGAGTACGATGCAGGATCGCGTGGTGTGTATGATGTCTCCGCGCCGGCGTTTTCACATGAATATGATATCACCGGGATGGGCGGTAAAGTTGTGGCAAGCTTCAGGCGTACAAGTGGCTGGTTCGGTTCTGGCGCGTTTGTGTTAGATAACCAATCAGAACATCTGGGTACGTATGAATTGATCGCGGTTGTGATGGGTGTGCATGCGATTAATAAAAGGAGGAATTCGGCTGCCGGTAGTGGCGCGTAGACAAAACATATGAACAAAGAGGCTGTCCCTTAGGTCATTAGCATAAAGGGGGACAGCCCTTTTTGTATTATTTTAATCTAATGAAACGAACACACGCTATTTGTCCCCGTTTGCACAAGTTGGACGTTTAACGAATCACAACTAACATGAGCTATGCGGAATCACTGCCTTCCGTCTTTAAAATAGGTTTCTCTTCGTGGTGGCTCCGTCCTCCTCCAGAAGTCCGTTCAGGCGGTGCTTCAGACTCGGATTCTGTATAACGTGCCAATACTTTGGCGGCTGTCTCAGACATTCGCTCTCGAAGTGCAGCATTGTCTGCAATCCGTACCCGTTTGCCTAGGAAACGCATTTTGGAAAGCACATAATCCACCTCATTCCGCGGAATGGTCAGTTCAATACGGTATGTCTGTTCTGCTTCCACATATTCCACCTGTTTCTCAAAGCAGGAGAAGGCATACAGAATTCGCGACAACTCCTGATTGAACTCCGGCAGCACTTCGATCGTTACGGTTGTCTTCCGCTTCTCCGTTAAAATCGCGATTTTGTCAGCGTATTCCGAAGCGGCCTCCGGTTGAAGAAGTTGGGCTTCAACGGCAGTGATGCTGTGCAGCTTGGTCGACATCAGTTTGCTGTAGAGCGGGGCATACCAGAGCACGTACCATTCTTTTTTGACCATGGAATATTCGAGCTTGTAGGGAAATCCGAACTGATCCGAACTGATTCGCCCGTTGCGGACACGCCCTGTCAAACGAAACCCCTGATGTTGTAAAATGATCTGCCGCAATGGTTTGAGCAGCGGGTGAAAAACGCTGTTTTCTTCACTTTTGGCCTTCTCAGTGAGGTAATCCCGGAGGTCCATCTCCTGCTCCCCATCCAGCATGTCATGCAGTTTGTGTAACGTATCCGGGCTCAGCGCTTCTGGTGCGGCAGGGTGATTCAGCATCATGCGCAGCCAAGCTCGTTCCTGTGAAGTCCAAGTGAACAGTCCGGTTTCATTCAATCTCGTCATCATCTGGTAGTTGAACATCTTCTCGAACAGATTCATAATATTGCGCAATCTCCTTCCATTCCTTAATCATCTCCTGACGCAGCCTCTGTGGAGCAATCACCTCGCAGCTTGATCCAAAACTCCGAAGCCACGGCTTAATCTCGGTGGTACCGTTGACCTGAATTTCATAGAGAAAGGTATGTTCCGTTTCGGGCGTGATCGTTCCCCACTGGCCTTGCAAACGAACCCGATCCAGAATGAAGTTGCGCTGTCCGTCCCGGGGATGAAAGAATCGCGCTTGAACCGTTACGGTGTTTCCTGTGTCCACCAGCCAGCTGTAGCGGCTGATCTCGGCCCACTGCTTCTTCAATTCAATCATATATTCTTCTTCAATTGAATCCTGTTCCTCCAACTGCGTAATGCCTTCCATCCGAAATTTCACAAAGCCACGACGTCCCTGATATCCAATGACATACCAACGGCCATACTGATGATCATAGACCACTTCAAGCGGTAAGATCCGGTTGGATCGTCCGCCTGCTTCCCGTTCAAAACGTGGATTCGTATTCTGTGAGCTGTAGCTGGACGGTTTTTTGGGTGAATAGTACAGGAACTGCACATGTTTGCGCTGGCGAATCGCACTAAGCAGCGTGTATAGATGTGCTTCGTCCAGAATGCGGGAATAATAATGGTATTTATATATAAATGGCTCGGTGGCTTCTTCCTGCGGATAGCTTGCGGCAATGGCTTTTTTGAGACTGTCGCGCAGTATATATCCTTGAACAGACGGAACCTGGGTGTTGGCCATAATATCCACAAAATCATACAGCTCCAGCTGTTCTTCCACGGTTAGACCCGTAAGTACGTCCTGCTGCAAAAGGTAACGGTAAGGTCTGCCGCCAGATTCCTTGCGAATCACCCCGACTTCTTCCAAATACTTCAGATCGGAGCGAATGGTCTTCTCGTCAGGCAGCGCCAAATCCTCTGGCAGATCTGCGCAGCAGGCGTCCAGTAATTCCATAGCGGTTAAAGCTTGATCTTGAAGGGTATGCAAAAGAACGGAAAGTCGCTGCACTTCAGTCTCTTTCATCGACTTGGCGCGAAAGAGGAAGAGCAGCATGGGTTCAGCAGATTCTCCATATTGGAAGCGTACGAGATCTGCCATTTCTTTGTTTTGTTCCGAGCCTGAGCGTTGGTCCGCGACGGTTTGCATGATTTCTTTTAATCTGCGTTGGGTTTTATCAAAAGTATGTACGGATATGCCAAGCCGTTCGGCATACTGTTTACGGTTATACGCACCACTTGTCAGGGACAGCATGCGCAGAAATTGAATTTCTTTGTCAAAGCTCTCTTTAGCCATGAGCATTCACTCCTTGTTATCCCTTCATTGTATCAGGATGAGTGACGGGTTTCATTTTAATTTAATGAGTGATGAAATGGATTCGTCGCCATACTTTCGCCATGTTCGCGTGCAAATGTGTGAGGCATAATAAGGTTGTGAAGCGGGGCGGCAACAAGCTCTGCGGATCAAGGTTCCGAGGCGCCAGGGAGGGTTACTTCGACTGTTAATCGACCAGGTCGTTGGTTCGAATCCAATCGCCGCCGTTCATGGCGGTGTAGCTCAGCGGTAGAGCGGGTATTATACCTTCCCACCTTTTTCCTCGGAACATTTTATTATGGAATATCAGTAAATAGACTCACACCGGGAGGTCATGAGTGATGAGCAGAGCGAAACAATTATTCAATCAACCTCAGCCAACGACACGTAATCATGGGGGATACGGAGCCTATGAGCGTTTGGTGGAGGAACAATATATACAGATGTTGATGACCAATACATTGAACAATACGTTTTATGCAGATACACAGCAATTGATGGACGATGCGATGGTCAGTCATCAGGAGATGGCTGAGGTCGATGCAGGGTTTATGGCTCGGGCGCTGGTCTATGCTCGTAATGAAGGCTTGATGCGTTTACAGCCTCTGTACGGTCTGGCACTGTTGTCCAAGGTGGAGCCGGATCAGTTTGCGAAGATATTCTCCAAGGTCGTACAGACACCGGCTGACTTGGCCGATTTTCTGACGATTCTAAGAGGAACAGGTCGGGGGCAGGGCGGTCGAGCGGTGAAGCGTCAGGTAAGTCAATTTTTGAACAGCATTACTGAATATTGGGCGATCAAATACAACGGGCGCGGACGTGGATACAGTCTGGGCGATATGATCGCTACGGCACACCCCAAGCCGACAGATATGAAGCAACAAGCCCTGTTCCGTTATTTGCGAGGACATGAGGTGGATCTAACGGAACTGCCGCAGTTGCAGGCGCTGGAAGAGCTGAAAGCTATTCCAAACCCGGCGAGTCGGATGCATCTGATCGAAAAAGGCAAACTGCCGTATTCGGTGGTCACATCCATCATGCAGCCGACACGTACGGTATGGGAGGCGTTGATGTCCCAGATGCCGACCTTTGCATTGTTGCGTCATCTGAATGCAATGGATCGGGCGGGAGTTTTTGAAAAAAACAAAAATATCGAATACGTAACGGGCCGTCTAACGGATGCGGAAGCCCTGCGCAAGTCGCGCATCCTACCTTTTCGATTCGCCAGTGCGTATGAAATGATCGCAAGGGAAGAGCTGCGCTATGCTTTGCGGGAAGCGGTGGAGCTATCCATTGGCAACCTGCCATCGCTGCCGGGAAGAACCGCCATTTTCCTGGATCGATCCGGTTCTATGCAAGGGGATTATTTGCGGATTGGATCGGTGCTGGCACTGGCGCTATATAAACAAACACGAGGCAACTCGCTGTTCTGGTTATTCGACCATATGGTTGAGGATGCTCGTCCCAAAATGGATGAAAGCATCCTTTCCCAAGCTCACCGGATTCGTGCACAAGGCGGAACCGATACGGGACGGCCTGTCCGAGAGCTTCGGGATATTGGAGAGAAAGTGGATCAGATCATTATGATTACCGATGAACAGCAGAATGAAGGCAGTCCGTTATATGCTGAGCTTGAACGTTATCGCCGGATGATGAATCCGGACCTGAAAGCATTTATCGTGGATATTGCACCTTATCAGCAGGCCATGGTGCCGCCACGGGATGGTAAAACCTTTTATATCTACGGCTGGAGTGAAACGGTACTAACGTATATTGCTGAGACTATAGCGGGATATGATACACTGGCGAACCGAGTGCGAGCGATGGATATTTAGATTAGAGATGTGGAGGTGATGGAGATGACTCATGTTCATAAAGAAATGAGAGATACGATTAGACAACAGCTGAAGCAGATTGAACAGGAGGAAAACGTACGGATCATCTATGCCTGTGAATCGGGCAGCCGGGCATGGGGGTTTCCTTCACAGGACAGCGATTATGATGTTCGTTTCCTGTATGTGAGACCGCTGGATTGGTACTTGTCCATTGAAGAACAAAGAGATGTTATCGAACGCCCGATCAGTGAACAGCTCGATATCAATGGTTGGGATTTGCGCAAAGCCTTGAAGCTGTTTCGCAAGTCGAATCCACCGCTGCTGGAGTGGTTACAATCCCCGATTCAGTATGACGAACCCTACAGTGTGGCAGAGCATATTCGTGCATTATCGCCTTTGACCTTCTCACCAAAGTCCTGTATGTACCATTATCTGAATATGGCGAAGGGAAACTTCCGGGATTACTTGCAGGGTGAGCAGGTGAAGATCAAAAAGTATTTCTATGTACTGCGCCCACTGCTGGCCTGTGGCTGGATCGAACGTTATGATGCGATGCCGCCGATGGCATTCGAAGAGCTGGTTGAGGAACTTGTTCCTCAGAGCGCGCCGCTCTATACGGAAATCCATGAGCTGCTGCGCCGGAAAAAGGCAGGCGAGGAACTCGATCTGGAACCACAGCTGCCAGCGATACAGACTTTTTTGGCAGAGAAGATCGCGCATTTTGAACAACTGGCCTCCCAACTGGAGAATGAACAGATTATTCAATATGAAGAACTCGACCGGATTTTCCGTTTTGCGCTGCAAGAGGTGTGGGCGGGGGCGTACGATTAAAATACAAGGTCGTGCGTATTTACACATCATGAGTCTGAACCGGTGGACCCACGTTTGTAATGGGATCGGTGAAGCATGAGACTTATGGTTCCTTTGAATGCAAGGTATTAGGGCAGGTTTGGTATATCCAAGCCTGTTTTTGTTTATTTTTCGGCAAAATATTTCATTCAAGATAATTAAAATTAGGAGTTTTAACGTTGATATAAATAACTAAAGCCCTATAGGTTTCCAGTCCGTTCTGGGTAATAATTAATAGTAAGCAAGTGGTCATTGGAATCACAACGTAACGATAGGAGGTAACCTGTATGGCGTCAATGATTCTGCTGGTGAAACAGACGGAAGACGATGAAAAGGTTATTTATCGATTCGGACCGGATGAGCGGAAGATGGGACTCATTGAAATGAATAAGGTTAAGGAAAGTGTGAAGGAGCTGGAGCCTGTTCAGGTGGAGGGAGTGAGTCCAAGTTTTTATTTCAATCGGGCCGCGCAGCGCTTGGTTCGATGTTTGTTCAGAGAAGGCGGCAAGTTCCCTGAACGAACGACATGTGAATCGTAGTTTTCTTAGGGTTGGTCGTTATACAAATAGACTAGATTAGATGGAATATTCATTAACAAAGGAAGTTCAAGCGCATCCGGGTAAGGCTGCGTTTGAACTTTTTTTGATTGTGTTGGCTTCTCCTCAGACAAAATAAAGTCCACAGCTCCATAAGGGAGAGTGGACTAGTTTTTTTGCGTATAAGGTCAGAACGTCTTCGCAAACGAAATCAGTGCGGTAATGGTAATGATGTTAAGCAGCGTCGAGATCAAAACTGTCTGGGCCGCAAAATCTGGCTCGTTATCATACTCCTCGGCCAGAATGGACGCATTGACTCCGGTAGGCATACCGGATGCGATAATCAGAGCCTGAGCAGCGATACCTTGCAAACCAAGCAGCAGTACAATCGAAATCCCGATGGCCGGGCCAATCAGCAAACGCAGAAATGTGCTAATATACACATCAAGGCGATACAGGCGGATTGGATATTTTACAATTTGAGCGCCGAGTGTCAACAATGCTACAGCGACCATACTTTGCTGAGCATAGGTTAGCGGCATGGATAGAAAGGTTGGCAATGGAATATTTCCCATATGAAACAAAATGCCGAGCAACAGTGCATAAGGAACGGGCATTTTTAGAAATCCAATGATCACTGCACGGTAATTGCCTTTGAGCTTCGCACCCTGAATGGACAACACGCCATAAGTGAAAGTCAGCAGGGATTGCAGCGACATGACCAGCGCCTGAATGGAAGAGGCCAGCGGATCACCGCGAAACACCAGAGAGTTGATGGGCAGACCATAATTACCTGCGTTGTCCAGCATGATACTGTTGTTGAAGGCGGCCTTCATGCCTTTATTCATGCGAAGCGAGCGTGCGAACACAGACCCCACAATATAGAGAATAACTACATATAAGGCGTAAAAAAGCGTAACGGTACCGAGCAATTCCCCCGACATATCGGAGTGATACATGCTCATAAAGACGGCTGCGGGGGTAATACAATAGAAATTGATTTTGGCGAGGGTGTACAAGTCCAACTTGAACACCTTTTGCATCCAGGACCCGACGGCAATCAGGAGAAAGACGGGCAGGACGACTTCAAGCATGATGTCTGCAATCATCAGTTCAGCTTCCTTTTTCATGAAAATTTCAGTCCGATTTCGAAAATACTTCACCCATTATATCATTTTATAGACGAGTATTTTGCAAAAATCCAAAGAGTGACTTTCAATCAGCAAGATATAGATCGAAATGGTTCTATTCGTCAATATCTTGTACCCGGGAACGATTAGAATCGAATTATGCAAAATGCTGACACTGATGAAAGATGTAAATGACTAAAAAAATAAGGGGGGCTTTTCATTATGATTCCAGATCATCTGGATTATGGTTTATCGATCATATTTATCGGTTTCAATCCCAGCATCACGTCTGGAGAGACGGGTCATCATTACGCTTACAAAGGAAATCGTTTCTGGCGCATACTTGAACGTTCCGGATTGACCCCTCGTTTATATGATGCACAAGAAGATGGAGAGTTGCTGAAGCTGGGGTACGGATTTACGAATATTGTGGCCCGGCCTACAAGAGGCATGGACGATATCACGAAGGAAGAATATGCAGAGGGACGGCAGATTTTACGGCAAAAGCTGGAGGAATACCGACCAGACATCGCCTGTTTTGTGGGGAAAGGGGTATACACCCAGTACAGCCAGCGTGCCAAAGCCGAATGGGGGTTCCAAGACGACCCGATTGTTAAGGAAATTCATGAATTTGTTGCTCCGTCATCCAGTGGACTCGTGCGCATGTCGATGGATGAGATCGTAGCCATCTATTCACAGCTTAGTGTTTTTGTCTCAGGAAAAAACAAGGAAGACTGAAAAAAGAAGCAAAGAGCTCCACATTGCAGCAAGGCAGCAGCAACAAGGAATCATTAAGGTGGCAGAGTTCGCCCATTCGGCTTTTACCGAGCGGCGCGAATTCTTTTTTTTGGATAAAGTGAGAGGTTTCAGGAAGTACTTCCGTCTATATAGTACAGAACCATGCATGGGAGCTGTAGAGAAGGGGGATTACATGACTCAACAAATACCAGAGGAGGAGCTCATTCAGCGTATAATCGCGGGGGACAAACAGCTATTTGCTGTGCTCGTGGATCGATATAAAAATAAAGTCTTTGGCATTTTGCGCGGCATGGGTGCGAGTCATCAGGATGCACAGGATCTCGCTCAGGATACGTTTCTCCGAATTTATCGCTATCTTCCGTCACGAAGAGAAGGAAGCAGTTTCTCGTCCTGGGTATACACCATCGCTGTAAATCGGATGCGGGATTTTATGCGGCAACAGAAACCCGTGATGACCGCTGTTCATACGGGCTTGGAACAAACCAATGGTGAAACGCCAGAGAAACATGTGCTGCATAAGGAAATGCAGCGTGAAATCTATCGTCAGATGGACCAACTACCAGAATCGTATCGGCTTGTGCTGTTGCTTAAATATACGAATGAGCTGAGCTACGAAGAGATTGCAGATATCACGGACATGAGTCCCGCACAAGTGCGTAATGCACTTTATCGAGGGAAGAAAACGTTGAAGAAACAAATGGAGCGCAAAGGAGGTTTATCGACGTATGAAGCCTATTCCAAATGATGAGGATCGATTGTGGGAACAGCACTTGTTCCGTGAGGAAACGGATGCCGATTTTACGCTTGAGGTGATGCGGAAGCTGGAAGGGGTGTCCATGGAGAGCGCAGAGCATGAGAATCCATTTACGAAAAAGGCCTCCAAGTCCCATTGGATGCGCCGTACGGGAATCACAGCGGCGGCAGTTGTAATCCTTGTGGGAGGGGCCTGGTTTGCTTTTGATCACACAGCAAAATCGACGCAGCCAACGGTAAATGCTGTAAATAACCCGCCTTTGCCTAACATACCTGTTCCAGAAGAACTCAAGTATTCCTATTTTGCCGATGATTACAAACGTTTGAAGCCTCTCGGTCTAGTGGTTAATCCCAACATCCAAATCGAGGATAAGGGCTATACGCTCAAGATCGAAGATGTACTGGTGGATCGTTCTCAAATCGTGATCACAATGAAACAAACAACACCTGATGGGCTAGGGCTTTTTGCGATATCTCCAGAGGCGGGGAGAATTCATATTACGGACGATCAGGGGCAGCAGGTTGCAACTCTCGCCCGGGATACCAGAACAAGCGGTTCGGCAGCTGAACGATTTATATTCCAGTTGCATGATGATATCCCGGATCAGGTGATCGTGCGTGGAGAACTTGGGCATCTAAAAGTAGGCAGCTATTATAATTTTGAGACAAAATCATACGAAGATAAAAATGCTGTTATAGATTGGAGCTTTCAATTCAACATCGATATGACCAAAGCCAAATCACTGGCTGTTGAGGCTCCCATGAACAACACCTACACCACTCCTGAGGGCATGAAACTGGATATGACACAGCTTGTACGTACGCCAAACGGGACCCGTCTTGACATGAACATCAGTCTGGATGATCAACTGCGTGCCAAAGTCGGAGAGAATTGGGCGAATGATATGGACTTAATGTATCACCTCGAAATTCCTGAAACGAATGAGTATCGAATATTCAACGGGAGCAGACCAGATGCCCGTCAAGCCAAGTTCCGGCTCCGAGATTTGAGTGGACTAATGGATGGCGGTCCATTGAAGTTATCGGAGACATGGGACCCTGCTTTTGTTACGGTGGATGCGAAGAAGATTCGTTTTGTTCTGGAAGGCTACACCATCCCAGTGTGGGAGGAGAAGTCCGTGGAAGTGGATCTGGAAAAGATGCGTAAGGATGCTGAAATTTACACCTACGTATTGCAATTTGAACAATATGGAGATGAAATTTTATTTTCTGACTTCAATTACAAACCGGTGTGGGAATCCTATGACAAAAACTACTCACTAGTCCTGGAGGGAATAGGGACGTTCCGAAATGCTTTTAATGGAGATCGCTGGGTGGCCGTAGATTCGGAAGGAAAAGAGTATCCTGTTCAAGTAATCGGTTATCCAGACCAGCCTAATAATGACGGAGAATACGTTGCAGACAATCTGAAATTGGTCATCCGTGGTTTTTACAAAGAAGATGGAACGAAATTAACCTTAAAACGAACCGTAGTTAATCGTGAGTATCGAGACGTGAATTGGGAAGTAGATCTTCCGTCGTACACCAGTCTGCCTTGGCAGAAATAACAGTTATGAATGCCAAGAACGGAATGGAATAAGCTTGGATGAATAACAAGATAGTGATGAAAGGCCCCGCATAATAACATGCGAGGCCTTTTTGGTATTCAATAAATAAAGTTATGCCGATTCCCGTGGAATAAGGGACGTGGATAACATGACCGTTTCCTTTGGTGTTCCCGGGCGTTCAATTCTGCGCTGCAAAGCTTCGATTGCACGTTGCCCTAGTTCCTCTTTGCACAGGTTGACTGTGGTCAGAGGCGGGGAAGATGTAGCAGCTGCATGCACATTGTCGATACCGATGACAAGGCAATCCCCAGGTGTGGAGAATCCCATCTCCTGCAGCTTATTCATCCACTGCAAGGCGATATCGTCATTGACGCCAATCCAGGCATCGGGCCGTTCGTCGGCGGGCATGTTTTTGATTGTGGCAGCCATTTGGTCGATCCATTCGCCATTCTCATAAGGAATATTCCATTCTCTGAACGTGGTCAACCGACTGCTGTCTGCGTGGAAATGGTTCAAAGCCAGTTCGATGCCGATCTTCCGCTGTGCAAAGCTGGCAGCTCGGCCATCATCCGTAATCAGACCGATACGGCGGCACTGCATCGACATTAAATATCTTGCCACAGTTATGCCTGCTTCCAGGTTATCATGGCTGATGGTATCACAGTTCAACAGTGGCTCCTGATGATCCACGAGCACAATGGGACGACCTGTCTGAGCCAGTCGTTGCAGGACCGCATGGGGGAAAGCGCCCATGACGATGACCCCGGCACATCTTTCCCAGTCCAAGTGGGGAGCGATTGCCCGTTCTGGCGGCGTGTGTTCATCAGCGACTCCCAGAGAGGGAGATACTATGGCATGATGCCATCCTCTTTCATTACAGGCAGAGATCATGCCGGAGAGGACGCGCTGCCAGTAGTGGGGCTCACCCCGGTTGAGCTGATTCATGCAGATGAGGGCAAATGGGGGCTCGGATTGTTCTGTATGGATTGTAGTTGGAACAGTTCTGCTGCCTGGGGTGCTCTGGCGATATCCAAGGGCACGAGCTAATTCAAGCACACGAGCGCGAGTCGACTCGCTGACGCCTGTCTTGCCGCTGAGTGCGCGGGAGACGGCATATTTGGATAATCCAAGCTGGTCGGCCAGCGACTGGATGGATACTTTACGTGACATTTCATTACTCCTTCATATGTAAACAATTTATTTAAAACCAATGAGCCAGTTCAATTTATATACAAAAGCTGATCAAACTTATTTTTTTAATGAACCATCCGTTATGAATTGACGATCATCTTCCGGCACAGTAAACTTACAAATAATAATGTTATTATAAATTATGATAACGAAAATAACAACAAGGTCCAATAAGTACAACCATGTAAACAAATATAGCAAACTTCATTTCAAAGGAGACGACATCCATGGAACAGTTCAGATTACCGAAAATCCCCATGCCGCATTTGGAATTGCCGCAAGCTGTGCGGGACATTCTCACCGAGGCTGAGGAACGGCTACAGCATAGACCCAGATTGCTGGCACAGTTCCGTAACTGTTTTCCCAACACGCTGGAAACGACAACAAAGCTATTGGATGATGGAACAACCTTTGTTATTACAGGGGATATCCCGGCCATGTGGCTGCGTGATTCAGTGGAGCAGGTAATGCACTACGTTCCGCTGGCAAAAGAAGACGAACAGCTGCAGCGGATCATTGGGGGGCTCATCAAACGGCATACGTTCTATGCAGACATCGATATCTATGCCAATGCGTTCAACGAAACGGCTAATGGATGGCATTGGGATGCGAATGATGAGACAGAGATGTCGCCTTGGGTCTGGGAACGCAAGTTTGAGCTGGATTCACTTTGTTTCTCCATGCGGCTCGCCTTTGCGTATTGGCGTGAGACGGAATTGACGGATATATTTGACGAGCGTTTCAAGAGGGTGATGCAGAGCATAGTCAGTCTGTGGAAAACGGAGCAGCGTCATGGCGAGCAATCGCCATACCAATTCATGCGCCGGAATTGTCCAGCTCATGATACGCTCCGCAACGAAGGATTGGGGATGCCGGTAAACTATACCGGGATGATATGGTCCGGTTTCCGCCCAAGCGATGATGCATGTGATTTTCATTATAATATTCCGGCGAATATGTTTGCAGCGGTGACTTTGCGCCAGATGGGGGAGATTGCGAGGTGGGTTTTCAGGGATGAGAAGCTTGTCAGCGAGATGGCTCATCTGGAAGAAGAAATACGACATGGCATTACCCTATACGGTACTTACCGTCACCCCGAGTATGGACAGATCTATGCTTATGAGACGGATGGTTACGGCAACTTTTGTCTGATGGATGATGCAGGTACCCCAGGACTTATGTCCATTCCATATTTCGAGTATGCTTCCACCGAGGACATTGTGTACCAGAATACACGCCGATTTATTTTGAGTAAGGAAAACCCGTTTTATTATGAAGGAAAAGCAGCCAAAGGGATCGGCAGCCCCCATACGCCACCCGGCTACATCTGGCATATGGCGCTGTCCATGCAGGGTTTGACCGCAGACAATGATAAGGAAATGCTGGAGATGATTGATCTGCTGGAGAACACGGATGCAGGCACCGGGTACATGCATGAAGGCTTTCATTCGGATGATCCGAATACGTTCACAAGGCCATGGTTTGCCTGGTCGAACAGTCTATTCTCACAGCTTGTGTACAAGGCAATGAAAAAAGGAATTCTATAAATGATACATTTTCAAAAAAATGACTGCCTGCAAAGCAGCCGTTCCGGTTACGAATCGTTCTTTCGATCGCTGTTATCCCCGGATTTCCTGATCGACTTTTGTAAAGTCGAAATCCGGTGATAAAGGCGAACGCTTTGCTTCTTCAGAATCGATTTCGTCCCCTGCACTACTGTTGCGTTTAGGCATAACTATTTTTTTGTAGATATCATTTCTAGAATAGGAGACTAGGTAAAAAACAAGCCAAGCCCAAACTGCAGAAGATTCGCAGTTTGGGCTTGGCTTGTTATGAAATGAAGAGCTCAACACTATACAGTCCTCATCAGATCGGCGATGAGCACCTTTTGCCCTGTGCGGGCACTTTCGAGGGAGGCAAGGACCATGGCCATACTGAATTGGTTATCACTGCAATCGGTCTCAGGCAGCTGCCCGGATTCCAGTGCAGTGAACATGTTTTCGAGACAGCCGTGATGTCCCGTTTTCTCCATGACAGGCAGCTGCCCCTCAATCCGCTCACACGGTTGGAAAAAAGACGGTTTGCCTTCCGCATCCAGATGCTGTGCCGAGACAACTTCAGCATAAATGTCATCATGTCCATCCCAGATGGCGGTTCCTTTTTCTCCGGTTACGCGCCAGGATGCTTCCCATGAAGTAGGTACACCTTCTGCACACCAGGACCCGCGATAGTTAAATACGGAGCCATCGGACATTTCAAAGATGCATAATGCCATCGCATTGCCCTTATACCAGGAGCCTGGGGGATTGAATTCGTGGCAGTACACCGAGACCGGATTGGCACCGAGAATATATCGTGCCTGGTCGAAGGTATGAATCGCCATATCCAGCAGCAGTGGACTATCCATCAGGTCACGAAAGCCTCCAAAATGCGGCCCAAGGAAGAAGTCTGCTCCTGCAAAACCGACCTGACCAATCGTTCCGTTGGAAATCAACTGGCGATAAGCACGAATGCGTGGATCGAAACGGCGATTTTGCATCACAGCCTGAATATTTCCCGTACGGCGTGCAGTCTGAACAATATCTTCGCAGTCTGCGAAGGATTCGGCCAGCGGCTTTTCACCAAAAACATGGCACCCTTGTTGTAACGCCGTCAGAGCAATGCCATGATGGCTCGCCGGAATGGTCACATCAAATACAATATTGGCATCGGTTGCCCGAATGGCCTCGCTGATATCCGTAAACGTGGGACAGGAGAGGCCGTGCCGTGCAGCGAGTGCGGCGGCAGTCTGTTCATACAGATCGACAAGCCCTACAATTTCCGTGTCCGGCCTTTGCATGGCGTAATCGACCCAGGTGTTCGCCATGGCTCCACAGCCTGCCACAACTACCCGATAAGGATGACTCATCCTATCATCTCCTTATTCTTTTCATTTTCTATGTTCGTGCAATGGACATCATGCCACTTGCCACTCAATGTGAATCCGTTCTATACCGGATTGGGAACAAAATCTCCACCGCGGCATTGTTTTAGATATCTTAGTGCGTGCACCTGTCCGGTCATTTCGAGTTCATCTTTGTAAACAGGATCATGCCAGCCTTCAATATCGATTGTTCCCTGATACCCGTTTTGTCTCAGAATCGTGATGATGTCAGACCAGTTGGTATCTCCGAAACCGGGCGTACGGTGCCAGACGAATTCACGTGGACCGTGAACGCCATATTCTTTGACAATATCCCAGGCAATCGTGGCATCTTTGCCGTGCACATGGAATACTTTATTAGCCCACTTGCGGAGCTGTGGAATCGGGTCGATCAGGCTGGACATTTGATGGCAAGGCTCCCATTCCAATCCGATGTTTTCAGTGGGAACCGCATCGAACATCATTTCCCAGGCTGTTGGGTTGTGCGCGATGTTCCAATCACCCGTCTGCCAAGTACCACCCATATCACAGTTTTCAAAAGCAATGCGTACACCCTGGTCTGCTGCCCGGCGTGCCAATTCTCCAAACACTTCCTTGAACCGTGGAATCGATTGGTCAATCGGTTGATTGGTCAGTCGTCCGGTGAACCCGGAAACGATATCCGCTCCGAAGAGATGGGCATGGTCAATCACCCGTTCCCAACTGGCCAGTGTATCAGCATTATCGCCGGCTCCGGTGAGCGGATTTCCAAACACACTTACTGCAGAGATAACAATTCCTTGTTCGTCCACAATTTCACGGACACGTTTGGCTGTTTCGGCGAGGTCCAGATCACCTGTTGTTTGCCAGAAGGTCAGATTGAAGGATTCGAAGCCGTGTTTCATGATCTGTGGAATGATGCGGACTGCGTCGTGCCCACCTACGAGCGTGCCTATGCGTAACGGATTATTCATGGTTGTATTTCACTCCAATATTGGCTTATAGTACTTCGTGACACACTCATTATAGCCGGGTGTCTGCCGGATGGCTCTATACAATCTTGTGCAATATTAGTCTGATCTTGTGGGGGGAGGAGGAGACAGTGTGTTGGATCTGAAAGCGCTTCACGAAAATACCCGCATTGACCATAAATCTCATCCATTTCAGCTGTTCCAGAATCGTTGTTGGGGCATGAAAACGGAGGAATGCATTCTGTACCTGCACTGGCATGAACACTTTGAACTGATTTTGATGCGGAAGGGCAGTGCCTTGTTTCATATCGACAGCAGGCCCTATGTGGCTCAAGCCGGTGAGGTCATTATCATTCCTGGAGGAGCGCTGCATGTCGGGTATGCTCTGGAGGAAGGGGATATCCACTATGATTCGGTTGTGCTCAACAGTGCATTATTTCATGATTTTACCCATGATCCCGTTCACTTGAAATATGTTGCGCCGTATCTAGAGGGAAAGGTCAGGTTTCCGGTAAAACCAGCGGAGCATGACATGGCTTGCCAAGGCTATTACTCCCTGTTGGATGAAGCCATTGAGGAGATGGCCTCACAGCCGCTGGCCTACCAACTGGTTGTGAAGTCCAAGCTGCATGCCTTGTTCACACTGCTTGCCCGTACATTTATGCCACACCAGCTATCTGAAAAGACAAGGGGATCGTATTTCCCCAACCGGGAACGATTCAAGCATTTGATTGAACAGATTGAGGCGGAGCCGACAGAAAAAATATCCGTTACCGAGGCAGCCGGTCAGGTGGGGCTAAACACGTATCATTTTTGCAAAATGTTTAAAAAACTGACCGGACGCACCTTTGTGGAATATGTGAACGGGTGCCGAATGACGAAAGCCGAACAGCTGCTGCAGGAGAGCAGCCTGACCATTACCGAGATCGCTGCCCAGGTTGGCTGTGAGAATGCTAACTATTTTACGAAGTTGTATAAACAATACAAAGGGATGACACCCTCGCAGGGGCGGCTAAAATAGGAAGGTCTTGCGGTCAACAGGGTACAAACAAAAATCCGGATCACCGCCAGAGATGTGCGAGTAATCCGGATTATTTTATGAATATCAAATATCAGAACAAACATTTGATCTGTTGTATAAACATGCTTATTTCATGAATTTAGAGAATAATCGATTAGCCTTTTTGGAGAGGTCGTCCAACTTGATATTGGCCTGATCCAGTTGATTGTATCCCCATTTGATCGTTTGCAGCATGCGAGGGGATATGGGCGTACCTTTGATCCGCGGATAAATGTTGTGATAGGCCCAGACGAGATGCTCCCAGCGATTATCGTTGCCGTCCTGAATATACTCCGAGACGTCGATGACTTTCCCGCGTCCGTTCTGAAGAATTACATTTTTCAGATGAATATCGCGAGGGTTCAGCCCGCGGCTGCGAACGGCTTCTCGCGCTGCGTCTACATCGAGCATTACCTGCTCAGGGACCGGGATTCCTTTTTCCAGACATTCGAGCAGGGTATCTCCCGCTTCAAAACTGATCACAAGAATATTTCGGCCGCTGCCGTAATAGGTAGGGAAATAGGGCAGGCCTTTGAGCTGCTCATATACCTGTTTTTCATTTTCCAGTTTGTCCAGGGCATGATCTGAGTACACCTTAAAGGCGTACTGCGGCAAGCCGTCATACGTAAATACCGCCGCGTCTGTTCCTGTGCCAATACAATTCAGTCCTTCTACATGGCCAATGATGTTCACGAGCTCATTCCGGTCGCTTCCGATGACTTGGATTTGTTGTAATGCCTCTTCCGCCTGGAACCAATCCGGTCGATTCATGGGTGGTGCCTCCTTTTAGGATATGCCTGTACTTTTTTAGTATAGTATGTGTTCCGTTCTGTAATTTCATCTTTTGATGATGTTACTATATAAACGTTACGCATTGAATCGGAAACGGTTGCGGATAGAAGAAAATTACAGAAGGGCGCTTGCGGCGTTTTTGTCCTTTCCTATATACTGTGAGCATCAAGGGATCTCATGTAGATCCGGCATACAGAAAGGCAGAAGTTCTTATGGCACAATACCCGCAGTGGTCTTATTCGCAGTCGCGGGCGAGTATGTTCGATGAGTGCCTGCGCAAATATTATTATCATTATTATGGAGCACATAACGGCTGGAAGGCAGATTCGGCTGATGAGATGCAGGTACGTCTGTATCGATTGAAGCAGCTTAGTAATCTATACCTCGTATTCGGTGATCTCGCGCATCGGATGTGTGAATCGGCGGTTCGCAGCAGAGAGGAAGGCAAAGATAAACCGCGTGAACACTTTCTGGAACAGACGATACGCAAGCTGCTGAATCAGGCGTATGTGGAATCGATGGATCAGGATCAGTGGCGGCTGGACCCCAAGAACCGGGTGATGTTATCCGAGATATATTACGGGGATGACACGTTGAATGACCGAATCGCGACGATTAAAGAGCGAACCTCGGCCTGTGTCGGTAATCTGTACCGAACACTTACGTGGGAGGACCTGTCCCGTGCGAGTACGGTTATTTTGGAGATCGAGAAATGGGACACCATGATGCTGCACGATACGCGTGTGTATGTGAAAATGGACTTGTTATACCGCCGCAGCAACGGCAACATCGTCATTGTGGACTGGAAGACGGGCAAAGAGGATGACTTCTCGGATCAGTTGATGCTGTATGCATCCTATGTGAGAGAGCATTACCGGGTACCTCTGGAGCAGATTGAGCTGCGGGTGGAGTACCTGTTAACCGGGACACACCGGGAGTTTACGGCAACGGAAGAAGATATTCTTAAGGTGGAGGAGAGCGTAGGACGGTATATTGCGGAGATGCGCTCCTGTGTGGATGATGAGTATTACAACCGTCCTAAGGACGTTTCGTATTTCACCCCAATGCCTTCACGCCGTGCTTGCCGGGATTGTAATTTCCGCGAAGTGTGCAGTGAACGTGTAGTGTAGTGTAGTGTAGTGTAGTGTAGTGTAGTGGGGCACCGTAAAGAGAACTCATTCCTATTTCATGTAAAAAAAACGAGAAGCGCCAGCATGGACAGAATCTGCCCGGACTGGCGCTTCTATTACGTTCCACAGGCCGGCCACAAGGTGCCAGGTGGAACGGTCATATCCAGATTACTGGACTGCGGCGGTATTCTCCAGCGCCTGTCCTGCGGGTACATAGGCATGCCCGAGATCCCGGGCAACGGCCTCATACGTGATATGTCCATTCAGCACGTTCACCGCGCTGCGAATGGATGAACTGCCGCGAATCGCGGCGGCTGCACCGTGGTTTGCCAGCTGCAGCGCATAAGGCATGGTGGCGTTGGTCAGCGCCACTGTAGACGTGCGCGGCACCGCGCCAGGCATGTTCGCTACCGCGTAATGCACCACACCATGCTTCACATAAGTCGGTTCATCGTGGGTCGTGATATGATCAATGGTCTCTACAATCCCGCCCTGATCAATCGCCACATCCACAATGACCGAACCTGGTGCCATGGTGGTAACCATTTGCTCGCTGACAAGGGTTGGCGCTTTGGCGCCCGGGATCAGCACCGCACAGATCAGCAGGTCGGCAGCCGCAACAGCTGATGCAATATTGGATGGACTTGATACCAGCGTATGAATCTGATTGCCGAAGATATCATCCAGCTGGCGCAGACGATTCAGATTCAAATCGAGGATGGTCACATCCGCACCCAGACCAATTGCAATTTTGGCGGCATTCGTGCCCACCGTGCCGCCGCCAATAATCACAACCTTGCCACGGCTTACGCCGGGTACCCCGGATAACAGAATGCCTTTGCCACCTTCTGTTTTCTCCAGCAGCTGCGCTCCAATCTGAGCCGACATGCGTCCGGCAACTTCACTCATGGGGGTAAGCAGAGGAAGCGTACCGTTGACCTCCAGTGTCTCATACGCAATGGCAGTTACCCGGCTTTCAATTAACGCCTTCGCCAATGCGGGTTCCGCTGCGAGGTGCAGGTAGGTGAAGAGAATCAAGCCAGGACGAAAATGGGCATATTCACTGGCAAGGGGTTCTTTGACCTTGATGATCATATCTGCCTCTGCCCACACAGGTGAAGCTGTATCCCGAAGCTCCGCTCCGGCCGATTGATATTCGCTGTCTGTGAATCCACTGCCGAGTCCCGCGCCACGTTCGATCATGACCTGATGTCCGGCTCTGACAAAATCAGCAGCTCCGGATGGGGTCATTGCTACCCGGTTTTCATTGTTTTTGATTTCTTTCGGAATTCCGATTCTCATTGCCATGCACCTCGTCCATTTAATGGTTGTTAGCTTATACTACAAGTTTATGACCTGGATAACGGTTTTGCACCTTACCTCATGTCTATCTTTTATGAATTTGAATCAACAAAATGTCGATAAAAGACTATTCAGGACATTTGTCCATCGTTTATAATGTAAGAAAAAATGACACTATGAGGGATTGATATTGAGAAATGACCGCGTATTTACGATAAAGGATATTCTGGCTCGCCCTGTCTTTGCCAAGGCCCGGCTTGCTGCGGGGAAAGAAGGAACATCACGTCAGGTCGGATGGGTCCATGTATTGGAGATTACCAATGTTTCTCCATTTGTAAGCCCCCATGATCTTATTTTATCCACCGGACTATGGCTTCAATCGGAAGAAGGACGTGAAGAATATCTGCTCCAGCTAATCCGGAGCGAGGCGGCGGGGCTATGCGTGGAGTTTGGCACGAGTATTCATGGCATTCCCGAAGAATTGATAGAACTGGCTGACAGGCATCAATTCCCGCTTATCGTGTTTGAGCAGCCGGTCCGTTTCGTAGAGATTACGCAAGATATTCACGCGTTACTGATTAATCACCAGCACCAGCTGCTGAAGAGTCTGGAAACCTATTCTCGTCAGCTTCAACAGCGAACATTACAGAGTACAGACATGTCGGCTGTGCTTAATCTTCTGCATGAATACGCGGTCAAGCCGGTTGTGTATATTTCGTCCATGGAACCGGGCAGTTTTGTCCCGGAGCTGTCTTCGGAGACACAGCAAGCGATCTACACATGGTATGAACAGGAGGTTGAGCATCTGGATCTTAATGATTCAGACACCGAGTTATGGTTCCATCTGGACGAGGAGCAGGTGTTACTGTGTCACCCGGTTGTATGTTTTGGACAGGTTTTTTCCGCTGTTGGCATGGTTGTACATCCTTCAGCACCCGTCGAGTATCTTAAGCTGCTGCTTGATTATACGGCGAAGGCTGCGGCGGCACTGACTCTGCGCTCTCAGTTTCTGGAGGAGAAGATGGTGCGCAACCAGAATGAGCTGATCCAGGATCTGATGAACGGTAATATTCTTCACGAGGAGCAGGCGCAGACCCGAATGGGACTTCGTCTGCTGGTGAAGGGACAGTACTGGTTTGCAGGCGGGGTTATTGAGATGGAGCACCGTCTGAAAGGTATCGGCCGTGAGCGAATGGAAACCAATCATCAGGATATTCTGGTTCTGCTGCGTTCCTTGCTCAAAAAGAACAATCTTTCCAGCCTCATCATGCTGAAAAATAATCAGGTATATGTATGCTGTGCCAAGGAAGAGAGCAAGACATCCACGCGAAATCAACTGGTAAAATCACTTGAAGGTATTATTGGTGATGTGAAGAGATTTGCAAGTCGCAACCTGAAGCAGGTTACGATCCATGCCGGATTTGGCAAGGTTCGTAACCGTTTAACAGGATTGCCGGACAGTCTGCGGGAAGCGTATCAGGTCATCGAAGTTTCACGATCCGTAGATCGGCTGGAACATATTCATTTTTACGAACGTATGGGTATATATCAAATGCTAAAAGCATTACCTCAATCGTTTCTGCAGCCTTTTGTGAATGACCATCTGGGCGTTCTGATTGAATATGATCGGACACATCATCTAAGGCTGGTGGAGACCTTGGATGCCTTTCTGCAAAACTTCGGTTCCAAGCGGGATGCTGCTGCTCAATTGTTCATACATCGGCAAACCTTGTACAATAGATTGGAGAAGTTAGAAGAATTGATGGGACCTGACTTTATGGATCAGGAAAGAAGAATCTGCCTGGAGATGGCCTTGCTTGCTCATGCCATGATCGAGGAGGAACAGGATTTCCCGTCTTGATGGATCGGGCTGGAAGACAGTCCAGACTGTGCAATCATAGAAAGATGTGCACAGTCTAGCAATTTTTGCTGATGCGACGAGTGTGTCGTGAGGCTCTTGGTAATACAGGGTTGCCAGAAGCCGGACGGCGGCCCCGGAACAGTTTGGGTTGGCCGGAGGAGGGTGCAAGGGATAAGGAGGTGGGAGCGGCCAAGCGATAAGGCGAAGAGCTGCGCTCCGGAAGAGCCTCCGTCTCCATTTTTTTGGATGAAACAACGGTTTGACGCAACCATTCATCAAATCGCTCGTAGTTGATTCCTAGTTGTCCGCTCAGATTACAGATATCGAGGTTTTTTCTCACGCAAATCCGCCTTTCCTGGAATATCGGGCTGTATAGGTTCTGGAAGGGAAGCATGAAGTTCGAAATGAGTGGATGTTCATGGACTTCAGCAATTTGCATCATGCGAATTGCCCAATTGATTGGTGTGCCCGATCGGCGGAATAATTGATAATGATGAATAGCGGTGTGTGAAAGGTTGTATGTAAACCGATTAAATGTTTGTATACCGCTGTATTGTGAGTTTTTCTATAATTTGGCTTTTATCTAGATTTTATCACTTCATATGTAACTGTGCGTCTCAATATAGTCTCAACTTGTGAGAAAATAAGGTAGATGGAAAGTACCAGTATCTAGTACGGAGGACACAGATGGAAAACAGTAGTGAGGTTCAATACGACAGCCACTATGGTCATGGAAAACGTTTTGTGGGTCGAGCCAGGGAACTGATGCTGTTGGAAGCATGGCTCGGAAATCCGGAAGCACCTTTAACCATTTTTTCAGTTACGGGCATGGGAGGCATCGGCAAATCTTCCTTGCTGTCCGAGATGTTGTCCGTTGCTCGAAACCAGGGAGCGACCGCCATATGGATGGATGGCAGATCCTGCGGCTCGACACCGTCAGTTTTTTTGGAGTATCTCTCCTCTACATTGGGACTTGAGACCATGGAGAGTGATGGTAACTCGCGGCCATTGAGCCTGCTGAATCAGCCTTCAGTACAGAGGCGGCTGGTCCTTGCTGTGGATAATTATGAAGAGCTGGCTCTTCTCGAAAGTTGGTTTATGGAAGTCTTCCTATCCAAGCTCCCTTTATATGGTGTACTTATCATTTTGGCCTCAAGGCCGGAGCCCGGTTCAGCGTGGCGGACACATCCAAGGTTGCGGCAGCGCCTCGTACAGATGCCTCTCCAACACTTTACGGGTGAAGAAGTGTCCGAATATATTGCGGTGGCAGGATCATTAAATAAGAACTTGGCCGGGACGATTGCGCGTATGACAGATGGACATCCGCTCGGGCTGGCGCTTGCTGTGGAGGCTGCGGATCAGCGCAGGAATGTTCCCTTGTCCGATTGGACCGAATTGTCACAAATGATTAGTGCAAGACTGCTGCTTGAATTGACGCTTCCCCGCCTGCATCCGATGGTAGAGGTATTAACTCTGCTGGAAACAGCAAATCAGGAATTGCTCGCATCCGTGCTGCAAACAGAGGTGACGCTTGAAGAATACAACGTCCTGAGGCGGATGTCGTTCATACGTTCTGGTCCTAACGGATTGGCGCTGCATGATATGGCCAGACTGCATCTGCTTCGGGATTTTCGCCAACGTGAACCGCAGCGTCTGCAAGCCATGCGTGTGCGAATAGCAGGGCTGCTTAAGCCGCTGCATGAACAAGCGGGTCCACATGAGAGACGCCAGATTACCAGGAAAATGCTTCTTTTGTGTCAGGAATCCATGCTCCAGCATCGGAAGTACGCTGATGTATCGGCGGATTCACTATTTTCTCCCTTGGAAGTGATGCGAAAGGAAGACTTGCCGGCACTACAAAAATTACTCCAACAGTGGTGTGAATATAGTGTAGAACCCTGGCAGGCGCCGTCTTACCCTGCTTTTTTAGACGAACTCGCACAGCGTTATCCTGAAGGAATTGTTTTGATGCGTGACAAGGAGGGCGATCCGATCGCGATGTTTATTACGGTGCTTGTGCACCGGGAGAGCAGCGGGATGTTGACCAACTATTTTCCGGCCGAAATGCAGGAGTGTTTCACACCGGAAGAGCTGGATTGCGACCCGGACCAGACGGATACTCACTTTGCAGTACTCGCTGCAGCAAGGGATGATGTGCCAGGTTACAAACGTGAAGAACTCGTGGGTTACATGTCTCTGGACCGGTTGTCCCTATTGGGGGAGGGGGCCCGGGTCATACTGGTCGCAACCAACCCGTATCTGAAGTTGTTTTTGCAGAGTATTGGTTTTCGGAGTAAAAGAGCACGTACACGTTTATGTGACCTGTATGCAGATCAGGCATATGTGCTGGATCTGGATTTGCGCAGTGGACAATTCGGTGACTGGGTGATGTCCCTTTTGCTTCCGGATACGAAGGGCGGCGCGTTACAGCAGTGGACATCTGGTGGTGTCAGCCGGGAACCCTGGTCCGAGCAGGAGGTGCGCAAAATGCTGACTCATCTGCATTCTCCCGGAGAATTGCATGAATACGCAGCGCGGGTGGATGGTGTGACGGATGGAATTTATCTGCAGACGCATATCCTGGGTCTGCTGGAGGGGCGGATTCATGGTATCTCCCAGCAGGATCAGATGCTGCTACATACAGCTTATTGGACACATGCTGGCAATCCAACTGCCGCAGCGCAGGCATGCTCAATGAGCCGGGCGACATTCTATCGGCATCTGCGATCTGCTCTGGTTCGACTGGCAAGAGTGCTATAGCTAACCGTTTTGCTTTATAATAAACGCAATCATATTCGAACCCTTCTGGTCCGGCTTCCACGTTCAGAATGATTCTGTATCTTCATGAGCTACAACCCACTCTTCATCAAGGCTTAACCATTCTATGAAACATTCATTATAACGACAAGAAGAGGCTGGTCATAGACCAAGCCTCTTCATGCGGTTATAGAGTGTTGCTCTGGAGATACCGAGCTGTCGGGCGAGCGTTCTTTTATTGCCACCGGCGGCTTTCAGATACTGCAGAAGGAGTTCCGACTCATAGGTATCCAACTGCTCCTGATAGGAAAGGGTAGAAGAATTCGGGGAGTTATCCATTTCTCCTACATGTGATGGAACTGATGGGTCAGCGCTGCCAGGGAATGGAGAAGAGTTTGATGCCAGGTCAGGCTGTGGATGAAGCTGTACCTCCTCGTGTAAAATGGATTGTCCGTGATCCATGGATGGAATAAAGGTGTCGGGCAGATATTCGGGCTTGACCTCGCCATCCGTGGTGAGAATGGTGATCCGTTCGATCACATTTCTTAATTCCCGTACGTTACCCGGCCAGTCATACTGGAATAACAGCTTGAACACTTCAGGAGGAACCAGTTCAATATGACGATTATAGAGTAAGGAAAACTCTTGCAGGAAGGTCTGTGTCAGCTCGTAAATATCTTCCTTGCGCATACGCAGGGGAGGAATGACGAGATTAATGACATTCAGTCGATAGTAGAGATCTTCCCGAAACTGATTGCGGGCAATCATGCTTAACAGATTCTGATTGGTAGCGGCGATAATCCGGCAGTTTGCCTGTTTCATGCGTGTTCCGCCAACAGGGAAGTAACTTTTCTCCTGCAATACTCGCAGTAACTTCACCTGAAGTTCCAGCGGCATTTCACCTATTTCATCCAAAAAGAGCGTGCCACCTTCGGCCAGTTCGATTTTCCCTTTTTTTCCCTTTGGATCAGCTCCTGAAAATGCACCCTTTTCGTAGCCGAATAACTCACTCTCAAACAATGAACCGGGAATAGCCCCGCAGTTAATGGCGATAAACGGCGCTGTCTGCGGTTCACGCAGGTCGTGAATGGCTTTGGCAAACAGCTCCTTGCCCGTGCCGCTCTCTCCAAGAATGAGCACAGTAGCTGAGGTAGTACTGATCTTGCGAATAGTCTCCAGACACTGGTTGATTACCGGACTGCTGCCCTTGATTCTGGCGAACGGATCGGAATCCGGGCGCAGACGGGCAACGGCTTTCTCCAGATGCTGGACTTTGGATGTCATATGTAATAACTCTTGATGCAGACGGATTTCGGTTGTTATATCCACTTCGGCAGCAACCGCGCCTACAATACGTCCATCGAGCTGCACCGGACGTGCATTAATCAGGGCGAATAGATCGGGCCTTGGCTGGTGCTGCTTTCGGTATACGGTTTCCCCTGTATATAACGTCTTGAGCGATTGAAGGCGGTCAGGGGGAAAGAAGTCAGCTGCCGGTTTCCCGATGATATCTTCTTTTTTAATGGAAAAAACATGCTCGGCACCTGATGTCCAGTAGATCACCTCAGCTTCTTCGTTAATCAATGTCAGAGCTGAGCCTGCCGTCTCCAGTGTTGTCTCAAAATAAGCTTCCATAAGCCGATGGGCATGGATCATTTCTTGCAGAACATCGGATACAGCGATATAGCCCAATAGAGGTCCTTCATCCTGAATGAACAGATAAGGACTTGTGTTGAATAGCGGTAATGCTTCTGCCAACGTTGTAGAGGAAGGGATTACGGTCATGGAGAGTCCTGAATCCAGGGTACTCATGTCTGTACGTAATAAGGTCATCAAATCTGGAAGTAAATGTTTCATCGGAATCACCTCAGTTAGGGCATAACTTTTCGGAAACTACATCTGTAACACAAGCTGCTTGCAAGTGGTCTGCACAAGAAAAAATTAAGGTAATGAGGGTTATCCATATTATAGCTTTCAAAATGTATTGTGTATATATTTTTTGACATGAAGCGTACATGTTGTCGGAGTGGAAGAGAGAGGTATTGGTTATTTAATTTTATAATGCGCTTTCATTTCTATAGCTTAGGAGTTGTTGTGGATTCATAAGGATAGATCGGAATTTCAGGTGAGTTGTAAGTTATGAAAACTAACATATAATATGATCGTCGCTACATAAATTCTGAGCACTCAGGCTCAAGCGGGGCGGTATTCATGCAAGAATATTTAAAAAGTGTCCAGGAGAATGGACATTTTAAATTGGGGATGCTCATTTTTTAGACATTAAGAGTTGAGTCGAGGAGAAGAAGAAGTTGGATTCTCCGGAATGCTGTGCAAATAGAAAAAACCATGTGCCCTGAAAGAAAATGACAGCATGGTTTTTGTTCTTGTCGTTGTGTTTTATATAAGTTAATTCATCCGGAAGTTTATCTGAACATGTTTTTGACCACCATCCAGAGATTTGCTGGTTTCTCGGCCAGACGGCGGGTGTAGTACGGGTACCACATGGTTCCATAGGGAACGTAACAACGAATACGGTATCCTTCTCTGGCCAGGCGTTCCTGTTCGCCCATACGCAAGCCGTACAACATTTGAAATTCAAATGCATCCGGGGAAATGCCCCGATCCTTCGCGTATTGTTTGGTCCAGGAAATAATGTGGTCATCATGTGAAGCAACCGCAGTGTATACACCCTGATCGAGATGATTGCGAATCATCGTTTTGAATTGATCAATGACTTCTGAGGTGTTCTGATAAGCTACGGATGCAGGTTCCTTGTAAGCGCCTTTGACCAGACGCAGGCGGATTCCTTCCCGAATCATATCACGTGTATCTTCGACGGTACGATGCAAGTAGGCTTGTAATACCGTTCCTGTATTGTCCAGACCTTCCGAGTGTAAACGGCGCACAATATCTATAGTTGCTTGGGTAAACGGGCTGTCCTCCATATCAATTCGCACGAACAGATCATGCAGCTTCGCTTGGGTGGCAACGGCACGTATATTTCGATAACCTTCTTCAGGGTCCAGCGCAAGTCCCATTTGGGTTGGTTTTAGTGAGACATTGGAGTCAGCGCCCTGACGGGCAATGCCTTCCACCAAACGTATATACTCATCCCGGTACAATGCGGCTTCTCTTAAATGGGTGATACCCTCACCCAGATGATCCAGTGTAGCCATAATGCCTTTGTTGTTGAGTACCCGAATCTCTTCGAGAGCCTCTTCCAGTGTGTTGCCTGCGATAAACTTGCCAGCCAGCTTTTTGCCGTATTTGATGGAGAGATTCTCCACAGCTTTATTACCTGCGACGGTCAGCAGCGTTTTGCGGTACATTTCCGTTCCGATACTCATCGGGTTTCCTCCTTATGGATCATGCTTCTTTAATCAAAGTTATCAAGCAATAATCATGCCAAAGTTGGTCTTCATAGAAGAAAATGGGCAGTGATTTAAACAAAAGATATTTATTTTTAGAAAAAAATCATTCTTCAACCGGAGTTGGCACGGATCTTGCTACATATATTGGGTGATGGGTAAAATGCACAGCAACTCAGGCAAACAGCCAGCGAATCCCCACATCTGAAGGAGGAATCATTCATGAATATCCCTTTTGCTAACGAACCATTCACATCCTTTGCAGTTCCGGCCAACCGGGAAGCTTTTGAGAACGCACTTCGCAAGGTGGAGGCTGAACTTGGCAAGGAGTACTCTATTATTATCGGGGGGCAAAAAATAACGAGCGCCCGCACGTTATCCTCCGTAAATCCTGCGTACAAAAATCAGATCGTCGGAAAGATTTATCAGGCGGATCAAGAACTCGCCGAGCAGGCCATCCAAACGGCTGCGGAAACATTCCGCACCTGGAAGCATACGGACCCGAATGAACGTGCCCGTTATTTGTACAAAGCGGCGGCGCTCATGCGGCGCCGCAAGCATGAATTCTCCGCCTGGATGGTATATGAAGCGGGCAAGACATGGCCGGAAGCGGATGCGGACACCGCTGAAGCTATTGATTTTATGGAGTTTTATGCCCGTGAGATGCAGCGTCTGAGTGAACCACAGCCGCTCACACGCATTGCAGGCGAAGATAATGAATTGAGTTATATTCCGCTTGGTGTGGGGATTGTCATTCCACCATGGAACTTCCCGCTCGCCATTATGGCGGGCATGACTTCTGCTGCATTGGTATCCGGCAACACGGTTGTTTTGAAGCCAGCCAGTACAACTCCGGTGATTGCAGCCAAATTCATGGAACTGCTTGCCGAAGTAGGTGTGCCGGATGGCGTAGTGAACTATTTGCCAGGACCGGGCAGTGAGGTTGGCGATTATCTGGTGGATCATGCACTTACCCGTTTTATCAGCTTCACAGGCTCCAGAGATGTTGGTTTGCGGATCAATGAACGTGCAGCCCGCACCGCTCCGGGGCAGAAATGGATTAAACGGGTTATTGCTGAAATGGGCGGCAAGGATTCCATTGTTGTAGATTGCGACAGTGATCTGGAGTTGGCTGCGGAATCCATCACGGCTTCAGCATTTGGTTTCTCAGGACAGAAGTGCTCTGCGTGTTCCCGCGCCATTATTCATAAAGATGTATATGACGAGGTATTGCAGAGAGTGATTGAACGAACCAAACAGCTGAGCATGGGCAGCCCGCTTGAAGTTGGCAATCAGGTAGGTCCGGTTATCGATGACAAGGCGTATGCCAAGATTACAGAATATATTGAAATAGGCAAGGGTGAAGGACGGCTTGTGCTCGGTGGTGGTACAGGAAACGAGGCAGGTTATTTCATTGAACCGACCATTATTGCTGATGTGGACCCGCAAGCACGGATTTCACAGGAAGAGATTTTTGGACCGGTATTGGCCTTCATCAAGGCAGAATCCTTCGGGGATGCACTGGATATTGCCAATAATACCGATTATGGACTGACAGGTGCGGTGATCTCTCGCAATCGCGAACATCTGGAACAAGCCAGACGGGAATTTTTTGCTGGGAATTTATATTTTAACCGTAAATGTACAGGTGCATTGGTGGGTACACATCCTTTTGGCGGTTTTAACATGTCGGGAACGGATTCCAAGGCAGGGGGCAGGGACTACTTGCTGCTGTTCACTCAAGCGAAGCTGGTATCGGAGAAATATTAAGTTGAAATTGGGTTTGGGCACGCTAACAATCTCTTGTTTTTTATGTTATTATTTCCTGAAAATAGTCTTTATTCTTCAGTTTATTGGAGTTGCTTGAGCAGCACTTAAGGGGGGAGACGGATGTTAGGATTTCAGTTGGTGCAGGATGGGCGCATTCGATTATCCATTACGCCGGAGATGAAGCAATCCATTCATCTGCTGACCATGTCGGGTCAGGAATTGGCTCGTTTTTTGCAGGAAGCTGCAGATGAAAACCCGGTGCTTGAGTTAGAAGAGCCTTCTGCCCTGCGCCCGCGCACTCGTCTTCCCCGACGATTGAATCAGGGGAGGTTCTCCTCTCATGATTCGCTGTTACAGGTAAAAGGAACCGAACCTACACTTGAACAATTGTTAATATCTCAGATTCGGGCACAGAATCTTCCGTCTGCACTAGAGAAAACAGCTGTATATTTGGCCGGTTGTGTCAACGATGATGGTTATCTGACAATGAATTTGACTGAAGTTGTATTGGCAAAAGGGGTATCGATGCCGGAGGCTGAAGCAGCCCTGGATATTCTCCAGTCGCTGGACCCGGCAGGTGTGGGCGCACGCGATTTGCGTGAATGCTTGTTAATTCAGATTAAACGTGATCCGTTTGCTAACCAGCATGCGGAGCACATGGTGGAGGAAGGTCTGGAGGAGTTGGTTCGTTTCCATCCAGGCAGAGCAGGAACAAGACTGGGAATTTCGTCACAGCAGGCTCAGGCCGCTTTTGAATATATTACTTGTCTGGACCCGAAACCCTGCCGATCCATCGGGTGTACGGAACGTGCACATTATATTATTCCGGATGCAGTTGTGCAGATAAGAAATGATGAGCTTTCTCTACGTTTAAACTCAGCAGGGGTGCCGCGGGTATCACTGAACGAAGCTTGTTGTCGCTGGATCAGGGAAATCGATGCAGATGAGGTCTGGTCTGCTCGGGCAGCAGAAGCGAGAGCCATTATTCGCAGCATACGCATGCGCCGCCGAACCTTGATGCGTGTCCTGGCTGCAATCATGAGCGAACAGGAATCATTTTTGCGTGAAGGTCCTGCCGGTTTGAAACCGCTGAATCTGGCGGTTATTGCCGAGGCTATTGGTATGCATGAGTCGACGGTGAGCCGTGCCGTCCAAGGCAAGTATGTTCAGACACCGCATGGAGTGTTTGAACTCAAGTCTTTTTTTGCATCAGGTCTTGAAACAACGAACGGAGAAATGGCCTCTGCGCCGGCGGTGAAGCTCAGATTGAAAGAGCTGATTCGTTCGGAACGGTCGGACCGCCCATACACGGACAGCCAACTCACAGCATTTCTCTCGAATGAAGGCATCGTTATCTCCCGCAGAACGGTTGCGAAATACAGGGAGGAGCTTCAGATTTTGCCTTCATTTGAGCGTAAACGCTGGGGGAAATGACCATGTGTTAGTAACAAAATCATAACTGAGAAACAAGTAACCCCCGCAAGCCGTGGTAACGGTCTGCGGGGGTTGTTCGTTCCGATCTGACAGCGATCGGAAGGATGTTATGTCATCGGACTGTCAGTGTAAATATTCATTAGTTGAACTTAAATAGCCTACAACCGTTCCATATTACGCAGGAAGTGCTCACCTGCAATACCAGGAGTAGTCATCTGCTCAGGATGCAAAATTTCTTCCAGTTCTTCCGGTGTCAGCAAACCCCGTTCCAGAATAATCTCCTGCAAGCTGTGTCCGGTCTTTAACGCTTCTTTCACAATGGAGGCTGCCACATCATAGCCCAGATGTGGATTGAGAGCTGTAATTACACTGAAGCTCTGCTTCATGATTAATGCACAACGCTCACGGTTCGCTTCCATCTCTTCAACAGCATAACGAGTGAATACATCAATGCCGTTATTCATGATTTTCAGCGATTGCAGCAAGTTGAACGCAATAACAGGGCCCATGACGTTCAATTCGAATTGACCAGCTTCACAGGCCATGCAGATCGTATGGTCATTCCCCATTACCTGGAAGGACACCTGATTGATCACTTCCGCCATGACCGGATTCACTTTGCCCGGCATGATGGAGGAACCTGGCTGACGTGGTGGAAGGCGCAGCTCATTGAATCCTGCACGTGGACCGGAAGCCATCATGCGAATATCGTTACAGATTTTGGACAGACTGACAGCGCATACTTTCAGTGCAGCCGACAATTCCAGATAAGCATCCGTATTCTGTGTGGCATCCACAAGATCCTCAGCCGTGTGCAAATTCAATCCTGTCACATCGGACAGATGCTCCGTTACCTTAATGATGTATTCCGGTTTGGCATTGAGGCCAGTACCTACAGCCGTGGCACCCAGATTGATGGTGAGCAGGCGACGATTTGCGAATTCAAGGCGCTCGATATCACGTCCGATCACGCGCGCATAGGCACCGAACTCTTGTCCAAGACGAATAGGCACGGCATCCTGAAGATGTGTCCGACCTACTTTGACTACATCGTTAAATTCCTGTTCTTTTTTGTAGAACGCATCCTGAAGACGTTTCATCGTATCCAGCAGCGTTTCAGACAAGCGGTATGCAGCAATACGCAAAGCAGTTGGAATCACGTCATTGGTGGATTGGGACATGTTTACATGGTTATTCGGGTTACAGTGGAAGTAGTCACCCTTGTTTTGCAACAACAGTTCCAATCCGCGATTGGCCAAAATTTCGTTCATATTCATATTCATGGAGGTGCCTGCACCGCCCTGAATGGAGTCAACAATAAAATGATCCAGATGATGGCCTTTCATCATTTCTTCAGCAGCCATGACAATGACATCGCCAATTTTGCGTGGCAGCATCTTAAGCTCCATATTCGTGATTGCCGCAGCCTTTTTCACTGCGGCCAGAGCTGTAATCAGCTCCCGGTGTACCGGAACGCCAGTAATCGGGAAGTTCTCTACAGCCCGAACCGTCTGTATTCCGTAATAAGCATAAGCAGGAATTTCTTTTTCTCCAATAAAATCTTTCTCCGTCCGAGTGGACATCGTAGACATTTCGTTCGCCTCCAGTGGCATCCAAAAATAGGTCAACTCCGGCAAGCCGAAGCGCACTCAGTATATCATTTAAGCAAAATGGATGCCAAGCTAAATCATTTCACCCTTCTTGCCGATAAATAATTTAAATTAAGGATATCACCCTGGCAGATTGAAGGTTCGGACAGTTATGACTTCTCTTATTCAATTATGCTCCACTTGGAGGAGAAGTCATGCATGAAGAATAAGATGGGTGGTGGATTTGTCGTTTTCAGTGATCTAAATCACATGTTATTTGGTTATCTATTGGTAAAATAGGAAAAAAGGACTATGAGGTGTGAATATGAAATGGACTTTAGGCGCAAAAACCGTCGCAGGTTTGGTACTGATTTCTCTGATTACGTACGGAACTAGCGGCTTTTTTATATTTTTCCTTCAGGATTGGCTCTCGTTCTCGATGCCAAGCTGGTTGTATATCTCTATCGTGCTCATTATGGGCGTGTGCTGGAACGCGATTCTGGGCTGGTTTGCTTCCCGTTGGTTGACTCGTCCAATCGTACATTTGTCCCGTGCGGCACAACAAGTCTCATCGGGGGATTTGACTGCTGAGATTCCAGAGCGGCGTACGCAGGATGAAATTACTGTATTATATGATGCTTTTCGCGTAATGGTTTCCAATCTGAGAAGTATTGTAAACGATATTACGGATAGTACACGAACAACCTCACAGAACGCTCAGTCACTTAGTGAAGCCATCGCCCAGGCAGCAGAACAGATTGAGATGATGTCCGATGCGGTGGACCATATTGCTGTGGGGGTAGAAGAGCAGAAGACGACTTCACATCAGTCCTTGATTACAGCGGATGAAATGCTGAGCGATTTTCAGCGTATGCACAGCCAGTCGATGGGGATGACAGAAATGTCCAGCCAAATGGAACGTTCAGTCGATCATACGAAGCAGACGTTCTCTTCTCTGATGAAAGGAATGGACGAGCTGACGGAATCCCACAACCGTTCCCGTGACATCATGGTTCTGCTCGAGAAGGAAGCATCCGATATTGAAGTCATTACTCAATCTGTCAAAGACATCGCAGAGGAGACAGGGCTGCTTGCCCTGAATGCTTCCATAGAGGCTGCACGTGCGGGAGAAGAGGGAGCAGGCTTTGCGGTCGTAGCTCAGCAGATCCGCAAGCTGGCAGACGAGAGCAAACAATCAGTGCATCGGATTAATGAGCTGATCAGCCGCGTTCAGCAGCGTATCGGCGATACGGCCCAACTGATTCATGAACAGCATGGTCTGGTTGTGAACGAATCCGAACGAACGGTCTCGGTAGATCAGACGTTGCAGGAACTTACAGGAACGGTAGAAGTGTTTATGAAGGGCGCTTATGAAATCGGATCCAAAATTGGCGAACAAACCAGCCGCGTGGAACAGACGCACAGTCATGTGAAAAAGATCCAGGGGAAAGCCGGATCATTCTCGGATGAAGCGAGACGAATTATGGATGCTGCACATGAAGAGACCGCAATCATGCAGGAGATTTCATCCTCAGCTGAAGAGCTGAGACAGTTAACAGATCGATTAATGGACAAAACGAAAGCATTTCGGATGCAGCCTTGAGCTGTTTCCGGGGTGTTTTTTTGCTTATTATGGTTAAAGCCGAACATTCTTTCGTAAAAACTGAAATTTGTAAAGTTATTTTTATGAAACATTAACAAATTCGCAACGCTTGGGCGATAAATGAAGATATAATGGTAGTATTCCACTACAGATAAGGAGCCCAGCATTTTGAAAACTTGGACAGGTATCCTGCTGATGATTATTTTGGCGGTAGCTACGATTAGCACGACTTCGTCTGCCAGAACCATGAATGAATCGCAAAAACAGCTTAACATAGATGATCAATCCAGCCAGACCGCAGCGGTCGCGGCTTCCAATATAGAAACAATGAACGAAACCACTTTTACAACGAAAGAAGCTGCTTCCGTCAAGGAAGGATACATTTCAGTCGCTCCTGAAAATGAAAGCGTAAGACTGTACCCCATGAAAGTGGAGGGTTCAGGATATATATATAACGGAATGGTGCTCGAAGTGAACGGAAAGACACGGGAATTCAGCAAATGGCAAGGAGAAGGCGGGTCCTACAAACCGGAAGTGCATGAATTGGATTTGAATGGAGACGGCAAGAAGGAGATTGTTGTGTTATTTACAGCGGGTCATGGGACGGGGATTTACCTGGGTGAGGCGCATATTATTGATCCGGAAACATTGGAAGAGATGAAGATGCAATCACTGGATGAGATCGTGAAGCAGCATGTAGATTCGAAGGTTGGTGTTACAACAGGTCAGGTTCGTATCAACGTTGCCGTTGATGGTGTTCATGCAGAGCCGTCTCTGATGGAGGAAGATACGAGCGGTGGAGTGTACAACGAAGAACTCAAGTTCGGCAGTGTTGTTTATTACAGTGTGGAGGATGGCAAGTTGGGTGTGTCGGCATCCGGTGCATACGGTATGGGGTTATATGACGGTGACCTGAACTTTGCATATGACTATAAGGATGGCGAGTGGCAGGCTGTTGATTTGGCATACAGCACAGAAGAATATGAAGATGAATACTATGAATCTTTTGATTGAATTTAGTAATTAGAGAAGAGCGGATCTGCGGATAGCTGTGAAAAAAATATGTCCTGCGGTATGAATGACGGAGGGAAAAAGGTGAGGCTGAAAAAAATGATGTATACTTAGCCTCGCTTTGTGCTGTCCGAATTCAAGTTATGGCACAGGGATTTACCATGAAATGGTTGACATTAACACTTTAATGGTTTAAATGTATAAAGGACGAACCTCATCCATCTATACTATACTTTTCAGGAGGGATAGCGAATGAAGAAGAAGGTTGTATTGGGTTTAATGGTGGGTACACTTACGCTCGGCATCGGTACTGGGGCACTGGCGGCAACGGGACTGGAGCCAATCAAAGCGTATCTGAACAGTAAGATATCTCTGAAAATGAATGGAGCAACGGTAACAGCCAAAGATGCCAATGGCAAGACAGTTTTACCGATTACGTACAATGGAACGACTTATTTGCCTGTACGTGCAGTAGGTGACCTGTTGGGTACTGAGATCAGTTATGACAGTGCCAGCTCCTCCGTTATTATTGGCGGCAGTAATGGATCAGCTCCAACGGAAACGAACAAACTGACATTAAGTTCGCTCGGAGAAACCGTGTTGGGAACGTCTGACTGGCATACCAAAGATCCAGCAGATACTTCCTATAAGGGTAAGGATTACAAAGATGTTTATTTGCATGACGATTCAGTCAAGCTCGGAAACAGCTTCCAAATCATGACGAAAAAGAAATATTCCAAATTACATCTGGAACTGGCGGCAGTAGGTGGCTCCCAGGAAATTAAAATAATGGATGGGAATAATACAACACTGAAATCTGTATCGCTTGCTGCGGAAGATGGTTTGGTTGGTGTTGATGTGGATGTATCCAAAACGGATTTTGTGGTTGTGGAGATTGTGGAAGAGACACCTGATTCTTCCTTGTTTGTACCCCTGACTACATCTTATTTGATCAAATAAAAGGACTTTATGGAACGTGAAAAACGATTATCGTCTGAACATCAGCCGGTGTGCTTCTCGGGTGATGGTACCACGATAATCGTTTATTTTTTTGATGATTTATTGAATTATCCATCTACCTATCTGTCTGTTATAAAGCCAGTGATTATCGAATCATGGTGTCCAGCGGTTTCAGTTTGGATTCGATCTCTGCCCGGCGGCCTTCAAGGAATGGAGGCAACGCCAGAGATTCCCCAAGATGAGCCATTTCTTCATCCGTATCGAAGCCAGGACCGTCGGTTGCAAGCTCGAACAAGATACCGTTAGGTTCACGGAAATACAGGGAGCGGAAATAAAAGCGGTCTACAAAACCTGAGTTCGGGAATTGGAAGTTATGAACCCGTTCAACCCACTGTTTCAGTTCTTCTTCATTATCGACCCTGAAGGCAACATGGTGCACACTGCCTCGTCCAGGGCGCTCTTGGGCAAGGTCATTCCGTTCTTCGACATGCACCTCGGAGCCGCTGCCACCTTCACCGGATTCAAAGACGAGCACATCGGGTTGGCCTGCAACAAAAGCGGGATAAGTCCCTTTTTGACGGAAACCGAGCAGATCGGTAAGAACTGTAGCGGTAAGGGAGGCGTCCTTTACCGTAAGATGGGTTGGACCTAAGCCCACAATACCATATTCGGCAGGCACAGGGCTTTGATCCCAAGGTTTACCCCCTGCAACACCTGTATTATGTTCATCCGAAACGAGAATCAGACGTTGTCCTTCAAAGTCTGTAAATGAGAGAGTAGCGCGCCCTCCACGCTCGGTGATTTCTCCATGAGTGACCTCAAATTCATCAAAACGTTGTTGCCAGTATGTCAGGGCGGCATCGCTTGGAACACGAAGTGACGTTGCTGAGATGCTGTTCACACCTTCGCGCGTCTGTCCAGCCATTGGAATTTCAAAGAAGGTAAGTTCGGTACCCGGATTTCCTTTTTCATCTCCATAGAAGAGGTGGTAGACCGAAACGTCATCCTGGTTGACTGTTTTTTTGATTAGTCGCAGACCCATGACGTTTGTGTAGAACCGATAATTCTCAGCGGCGTGTGCGGTCAGTGCAGATACATGGTGAAGTCCTTTGATTTGCATTATAAATTCCTCCTGAGGGTTAAATTATTTTTTTATAATATTCCGTTAAGAAAGTTACTAACTTTAAGTGTGTCCTGTTCTTGAATTTATCTTAACATAAAGATATTTAAAATACAATCCTAATTTATAATTCCATCTGGACAGTGCGCTTATTCAATGCCAAAATGAAAAAGTTAACATTAAAGAGATATATTGTGTTTATGTAATGAGAAGGAGAGAAGAGGCTTATGGCTTATCCTCAGTGGCTTGACCCTTATGATGCGGAACCTTTTATACTATTTTCAAATTCACACCTATGGGCGATCAGTCTGATTGCTGCACTGATTATAGTTATGTTTCTTTTTCGGAATGGGCTGCGCTCATTGTCCTCCAACGTACGCCGGACCATTCGAATTACGATAGCTAGTGTTATGTTTGGCTGTGAGATTGTGCTTCAACTCTGGTATGTATATGGGGAAGTATGGAGTCTGCAGACTTCATTGCCGCTGGAACTATGCAGTCTGTCTCTACTGTTATCGGCGCTGTTATTATTGACACGTAGCCGGCTGCTGCATTCTGCATTGCTGTTCGCAGGTATAGCAGGAGCCTTGATGGCCATTGTAACGCCTAATCTTGGTTATGCTTTTGCACATTTTCGTTTCATTCAATTTTTTACTGCTCACGCCTGTATTATTCTGGCGTTGCTCTACATGACGTGGGTGGAACAGCTTTGTCCAAGCTGGAGATCGGTGTTCGGATCAATGATATTCGTGAATGTGGCAGCGTTGTTGGTATATGTTATGGACGTCCTGCTGGACGCCAATTATATGTTCCTTAGACATAAACCCGATACACCTTCAGTGCTCGACATGTTGGGTCCTTATCCCTTGTACATTCTTGGGGAAGAGGTGTTGGCTGTAGGGATGTTCTCCCTGATGTACGTCCTGCTTTTTGCGATTCCGGAGCGGATAAATAACCGGGTGAAGAGAGGAAAGAGTTCAGCGCTCTAGTTAACAGTTAAGTTAGTTATATTTCAAACTAAACATCCCGCAGCAGTCTGGATATCCAGAATGTTTGCGGGATGTTTGGTTATTAAATCATATGGAGCACATTATTAAGGTTATCCGCGGAGCAAAGATTCCGCCCCATCCACGTAGATCCGGGTACCAGTCACATGGGAAGATTCATCGGAAGCGAGGAAGAGCACCAGATTGGCGACCTGCTTCGACGTTCCAGGTTCACCTTTGAGTGGGTGTTCATGACCTTCCGGAAATTCAACCGGGATCTGTACTTCTTTCAGATCGTCCGAAGGATAGGTGTTGTCATCGATATTGGTATCAATCGCTCCCGGACAGACCGCGTTAACACGAATCTTGTAACGGGCCAATTCCAATGCAGCCATCTTTGTAAATGCCGTTTGGCCTGCTTTGCTGGAAGCGTATGCAGAAAAGCCGATGCCAGAGAATACACGGTTACCGTTAATGGAACTCGTAATAATAATGCTTCCTCCGCGGTCCTTCAAATGGGGAATGGCGTACTTCACAGTTGCAAATGTACCACGCATATTGATGCCCATCGTCTGGTCCCAATCTTCAGGTTCCATCGTTTCAATCGGAGCCATGGTGCCGTTGATGCCCGCATTGGCAAATACAATATCCAGCTGACCAGCTTGCTCTGCCACCTGATTGATGGCCTTCTGCACGTTGTCCGGTTTGGATATATCACATTCAATGACATAGGCTTCTCCGCCTGCTCTTTCAATCGTCTGTTTGGTTTTCTCTGCATTCTCCGGGGTTCGATCCAGCATGAACACTTTCGCCCCATGCTCAGCAAATCGAATGGCTGTTGCCTGGCCAATTCCGGAACCACCTCCGGTTACAATCGCTACTTTCCCTTGCAAACGTTGTTCAGTCATCCTGATCCCTCCGTATCGTATGGATTGTCAGTCAGTATACTCTCTATCTCTACATACCCGACTCCCGCATGGTGAATCATAAGCCTATACAAAAAAACAGGACCGTTGAACGGCCCTGTATCAGTAATTTAGATTTCATAATGATCTGATTGCTGCAAAGTTATTTATGTTTCTTCCAGTCCATCGAACTGTTATTCAACAGGTACTCAAAATCATTATCTTTCCGCTTCTGTTCCGCTTTACGAGCTTCTTCAGCCTGCTGGCGTTCCTGCTCTTTACGGTCTGCCTCGGCTGCCTTGGCTTCATCCGCCTGAGCTTTCAGTTTCTCGAGCACATCACTGCTCAACAGATCCTTTAGTGTGGTCGGTTTATCCTGTGCTGCCTTTGGGGCAGGAGTGTGTTTTTTCGATTTTGCCATGGAATAATCCCCTTTCAAGAACATAAATCAGATTCCATTTATACTCAGTAGTCATATTATATCAGGTTCACGAAACCCATTCCATGAAACACAAGAACAAAAGCAGGAAATGGAGGTTTACATGACGAATGAAAACGGGTATAAAATCATATATTAGTACCGATACTGCGACTATTCCCCTGGAGAAAGGAGTCGTTGTTCATGGAAGTAAACCGAAGCTTGCTGAAAGGGCTTGCATGGGGTGTTGCTTTCAGCTGTCCGCTATGGATAGCGATCATCGGTTGGTTGCGTTTGATGGGATGGATGTATTGAGATCAGCGGGTTGCAGAGCTGCTGCATATAGAGTTGTGCCAGAAGAGGGCATTTTTTATAAAGTCATTTATGCAAACGCTAACATTGAATAAAGCTCTGCCTTGCGTGAACACGCAGGACAGAGCTTTTGTTTGTCTTACAGGTTGTGAATCAAGATGAAACACTAAGATCCGTTCCAAAGGTTAAGGCATTTTCACAGGCTCAGGGTATTCCAAACCGTGAGTGTCGACAGTAACCTTTTTCATGACCTGATCGGTAACTGGTTTGTCTTTTGCGCCTATTTGTTGAGCGGCAATGCCGTCAACGACGTCCATGCCTTCTGATACTTTGCCAAATGTGGCGTACTGATTATCCAAATAATCAGCATCCGCTAACATGATGAAGAACTGGGAGCCTGCGGAGTCCAGATTATCAGATTCGCGCGCCATGGAGATGACCCCACGCGTATGATTCAGGTGGTTTTTGTGACCATTGGATGTGAATTCACCTTTGATCGCATAACCTGGACCGCCTGTTCCGTTTCCGTTTGGATCACCACCCTGAATCATGAAGCCTGGGATAACACGGTGAAAGATCAACCCGTCATAAAAACCTTTATTGGCGAGTGAGATGAAATTGTATACGGTATTGGGCGCAATTTCAGGATACAGCTCGATGACAATTTTTTGCCCGTCTTGCATTTCAATGGTGGCCACAGGATTTGGCCCTTCGGGCGGAGTTGGTACCGTTTCTGTCGCGCCGCTTGAAGGGCGTCCACAACCACTAATGACGATAAGCAGCATCGCCAGAATCAGCGACACAGCTGTTGTTTTTTTCCACCGAAAAGACATGAGAACGTTCCCCCTTGCATCTCTGCACAATATATTTAGTCAGAATTATTTTCGGATAATCCCTCAACTATCATACCGTTTTTGCGGACAAGATGGCAATGCAAGGCAACATATTATGGGCGATAAGGGATGGTGTAAATGCTTACAGAGGTGTAAAATAAGGAAAATGCTTCCGCAGTCAGGGACGTACGGGTCTGTTCCGTCCGCTCCAATACACGGCAGTCCCGACGTCATTAACGGAAAGGGCGTGCGGGTATATGGACTTCTCGTGGAAGCGTAATCTGGTGATTTTGTGGATTGGTGTGTTTTTTTGCAGCACCGCTTATTCAATCTCCATCCCATTTCTGCCTTTGTTTCTGAGTGGCGATCTGGGCGTTCGTGATCACCTGGAGTTCTGGTCAGGGCTTGCCTTTGGCATCACGTTTTTGGCAAGTGCGCTGGTGTCTCCCTTCTGGGGGTCACTCGCTGACAAATACGGGCGCAAGCCAATGCTGATCCGGTCGGGATACAGCCTTGCGGTTTTGTATTTGATCAATTATTTTGTGCAGGACCCGTATTCATTGATCGTGGTTCGTTTGTTTCAGGGATTGCTCGCTGGTTTTGTTCCGGCGGCGATTGCACTTGTGGGTACCAACACACCGGAAGAGAAAACGGGATATGCACTCGGTATCATGTCTACAGCCGGAGCAACAGGAGGAATCATAGGCCCGTTAATTGGCGGGGTGGTAAGCCACTATTACGGCAATCGGAATGCGTTTTTATTTTCAGCCATCGTTGTGTTAGTCTCCGCTTTGATCGCGACCTTTTGGGTTAAGGAAGAGAACTTTAACCGGAACAAGGCGCGTTCCCATGTGATGGATGATATCCGGGAAGCCAGAGCCAACCGATTGTTTATTACGGTGCTTGGCATGATGGGCATATGTACTTTCTCCGTCATGATTCTGGAGCCATTATTGACGGTATACGTGATGGAAATGGGCATCCAGCCCGATCGTGCTTCTCTCAGCTCGGGAATTATTTTCTCAGCGGTTGGTGTAGCCACGGTTATTATGGCACCGCGTTGGGGTAAAATTGGTTCACGAATCGGGTATGGCAAAGTACTGATCATTGGCCTCGTTGGTGGGGCGATTGGTAACCTTCTGCAGTTCTTCACTACAGGTTATATTGGATTCGGCATATTGCGTTTTGTGTATGGATTGTTTTTTGCTGCGGTGTTCCCGGCGATTAATGCGATGATTGTGCAAGTGACCGAACCCGGCTTCCGTGGAAGAGCATTCAGCCTGAATCAGTCGGCTTCCCAGATTGGCACGATGGCGGGGCCGATAATCGGTGGGGTACTGGGGGGCTGGTTGCCGATTCGTTGGATTTTTATTATTAATGGAGTTGCGCTGCTGATTACGGCTGTTGTGGCAAAATGGGCTCGACTGGAACAGAAGTTGCCGGGATCGGGTAAACCTTTAGCAAAGTAAACAAAAACATTACTTTTAAATGGCTAATCGTATAGCTGAAAGAGGGATGGAACTGTAGGAATACGGTTGCCATCTCTTTTTCAGGATAAAGTCTTTGTTATACAGAGAACTAATGCAAAAAGAAACCTCTGCCAAAGAGGTTTCCTCTATTCTTTTTAAATCTGTAATACGTTCCTATTCATCCGTGGATGAATCCGTTCGGGTTACATTGTCATTCTCCTTCGGAATTGCATGTTCAACCGCATCAAGCTGATCCTTATCTGCTAGGGCATCCGGAAAAGAGTCTTCCGTGAATAATCCAAAATTCGGATCAATGTCCCGTTCAGTTACCAGATTATCGGGCTCATGTACTTGTCGCTTCGGATCTTCCTTCATCGTGATTGCACCTCCTGTTAAGCTGTGACAAGGGGGTTTAAGGCCGTAGTGGAATATCGTTCTCCGGTTTGGCATCTGCCCCAGCACCGTTAAGCAGGTCCGTCCCGTGTAGGGCATCGGGGTCGGGTGCGGCGGGGTCAACCGGACTATTAGGTTGGATAAGATCAGCATCAGGCACGGATTCAAGTTCAGGCTCCGCTGTCCGTGACTCCAATTCCGGTTCTTCCGTAACCGCTACAAGGGGCGGATTCACCATATTAGTTGTATCCTCAGTATCGATACGTTTCCCAGTAACTTCATCAAAAGTGTCTCTGTCCCCTTCAGGGGCTTCGGTTTCCATGGGAATATCTCGAGACCTCTGATAACGGTCGTAATAACGGTCGCTCTCTGCATTGCTAATCGGTCGGTCTGACATAAGTAGCACTTCCTTTCAGTGAATTATATAACGGCTGTAATCTCGCACCCATTATGATTCCCTTGTCTTCCTCGAATATGAACATAAGATGAAAATGAAAGCTATATGGATTACAGTTTCAACTTATATACCTAAAATTTGGGGAATACATATTTGACCAGAAAGTACAGGAATCCAAAGAAAATAATGATATAGGCCGCATATTTGATAAACGTGGAAGCGACTTTACTTGAATCCGATTTGTGTTGGACATCCTTATGCTCTACTTCTACCGTTCTGTGTGGCTCATTCATTTGAATCACTCCTCAATGGTATATTGTTGGCTTTGAGGAACCATTACACTGAGAAGGCAAGATTGAATCGCACAGGTCAGTTTTACAGCTTTTCATCTTTGCCCTATGATATGATGAAACATGGATATATGAGGGAGGGATTCCAATTGGATTGGTATACGCTGGGGAATATGATCACTCACATCCGAATCGGGCAAAAAGCATCGACGCCCGGCTTTTCCCGTACCGTTATTCGTCGTCCGGACGGGCTGTTCTGGGTAGGCGGGATATGGTCAGGACAGATTGTCCAATTGCGGGATTATCTTTTTTCGGATATATGGACGATCTATGATGATGAGGAAACGGAGCAGTGGTTGGAATATCGTACAAAGATAGAGCAGAAAGAGCGCGAAATGATTGAGAACCAGTTCGAGGACTTACGCGGATAATGGAGAAAACACTCAAAACCTAACAATAAAATGGAAATAAAACTATAAATCTACTAAAATGTGAATTTTCACTCCCTTTCAAGAAGGTGACACGTTAAACTGTGGCGAATGATAAAATGAGAGAACTTGGGGATAGAGAAAATAAGAACTTTGAGGTGCTGTGAATGAAAAATGTGCCCAAAGCTATCATCATCTTATGGATAAGTATGTTGAATATCCTATGCTTGCCGCATGACTTTGTCTCAGCGACTGCAGGGGAAGTTGACAGACCTGTATCCATTACGGGATGGGAAGTAAAATGGGGGAACGTACACGATCAGGGTTTCATTAGTGAGGTTCAAGGTTCGGAGGAAATCTGGGAGAAGCAAGGTGCAGAAAAACTGGAATACGGCAGCGTTGAAGCTCCTTCAGGTTCTATGTGGACTCGCGTGACCCTTCCTGAAATAAACGAAGATAGCTCGGCAATCCGTTTTGAAAATATTAAAGGGAACCACATAGTGATCTACCTCGATAATCGTAAGGTATATGAGAATTACCATTACAACTATGACAATAATGCGGTGTTGTTACCCTTATCAAGTGAGAATTCAGGTGGGAAACTGTATGTATGGTCCGAGAATGAGAAAGGCAGACTTGGCATCTACGGAACGGTTCAGGTTGGACCTTATGCAACATTACAGGAAAAGTACATTCACAATGGACTGCTGGATGTAATATTAGGAGCGACCTTTGTATTCACGGCTCTTACGATGCTTAGTTGCACATTTTTCCTGGGCAAATTTCATAAAGGATTGTGGATTTCACTATGTATTGTGATGGGTTCCATCGGGACGATGATCATCACTTACTCGCAGTTTTTATATACGTTCTACCAGGTTTACGGTAATCTGTATTCCGTATTGTTTGATTTGGCCATGCTGATGGGCATGCCTGCACTCTGTTATTTTTTTGAACAAATTATCGGACCAGGTCGATATGGCATCTTTACCAAACTCAGAAAATTCCAACTCATCTATTCTGTAGTGGCTGTAGCTGCCCTGATGGTTGATGTTATTTCAGGCGGTCAATGGGATATGCTCTACAGTTTGTTGGTTCAGAACGTGATTGGGTTCATTCTCGTAATTATGTTGAGCATCTTAATGATTGGCACCATCTCCAAAGCGCTTCAGCGGAGCCGGGAAGCTCTGTTGCTTGCTACGGGATTCGGCACATTTGCCTTAATCAGTGTTGCTGAACTATTGTGGTATTACCAGCGCAATGGAACATATCATCTGATATGGTGGAAATGGTCCATGGTTGCTTTTATTATCTCACTTATTGCCATCCTGGGAAGCCGATTTGCTGAAAAACATACCAAAGTGCTGGAATACTCGAAAGAGTTGGAATTATTCAATAATGAATTGCAGCGATCAGAGAAAATGGAGATCATTAGCGAACTGGCGGCATCGGTTGCCCATGAGGTTCGTAATCCGCTGCAGGTGACGCGAGGGTTCCTTCAGCTTATGACAGAGCAGGAAGACAACAAAAACAAAGGGTATGTTCGGATTGCTCTGGAAGAGCTTGATCGGGCTTCCGGTATTATTACCGACTTCCTGACGTTTGCCAAACCGGAGTTTGATCATATCGTCTCTCTGAATATCGCGGATGAATTTAACCATATCGAAGGTATTCTTGTTCCGATGGCTAATCTGGAGGGCGGCAAAATAACAACTGATATTCCGCCAGATTTATGCATCAGAGGGAACTCATCCAAATTTAAACAGGCTTTTATTAATATTATTAAAAATAGTATTGAAGCTCTGCAAGGGCAGGGTCAGATTGATATTTGGGCCTATGCTCAGGATGGGGTCATCAAGATACATGTTAGAGATAACGGCGAGGGTATGGATGAGGAAGCGCTGGTCCGCCTTGGAGAGCCCTATTTCTCGAACAAAATCAAGGGGACAGGCCTTGGAATGATGGTGACCTTTCGAATCGTTGAAGCCATGCATGGGCAGATCAGTTTTACAAGCACAAAAGGGGTAGGAACAGAAGCTGTTGTATCTTTTGCTGCGTTCGTCGAATGACGAGCGGCAGAAGTGTACAATGGCTTTTTTTGTTCACTACCCCTTGTGATGTTGCTTCACATATTCAATTGAATCCGTTTAGCTTCTCCACGGTCCGCAATTGACGTCATAATTCACTTTGGATGGATTGGGAGGAATCACAAGAACATAGTCATTCTGTTGTTCTTCAACGGTACGAATCTGAATGTGTTCAGGAATATCAATGCCAAATGCTTCACGAAGCGCTTGCTTCGGGTTGGAGTGCAGTTGTTGTCTGAAGTGCTCATCAGTCCAGGCCTTTTCAATAATATCCTCGTGCAACGTTTTCTCTGATACCATCATCGTCAACATTCCCTTCAAATTTATAATTGAACTGTACCAGCGCTTTTCTTTGGCCATTAGGACGAATGTGATTTTTCGCTGATCCAGTAATGAAACCCACCTTGAAGAAGCGTTTTTTTATGCTGTTTTATGTCCTGAACAGCCTGTCCCAGAATACTGCATAAGTAAGAATTAAACGCTTCGAGATGCGAAAATTCCAAGTTAGAAGATGTTAGCTTGAGGTTATATTGCTGAGCAATGTCAACATAGGAGTTCATGAATTCAGTATTGTATACATTATCATGTACAATTTCACTTATAGGATGAACCGGATAGTTGTGTTCCAGTGCCGTGGATATGTGGGAGAGGAAGCTGTTGTAATTTCCATGCACAGCATCTTGTTTCGTGTCTGTAAAGTCATCTGTCATCTGGAGAGTCATCAGTGCAATATTGACGTTAGAACATAACGCAGTAATGCGATGCTTCTGTTCCAGAAGAAGGAGTGAGCCAGCAGCTCCGAGCTGAAGTGGGGCGGCTTTTTGGGCGATTAATAATGGGTTTATCCTGAAATAATCAATGGAATTTTCACCGGTGACGCTCATGGCCCAATCTTCCACATACTGTCTGAAATACGTCCAGAACGGGGAAGAAAGGCTGAATAGCTCTGAATAGGCACAAATGGCATCCATGTGGTAAAGATTACCCAGTGATAATTTCAGTGTTACATCTTCGGGTTTTTCGTCCATAACTTCATCCTGATTCAGAAAATATAGCATATGCATGAGACAGGCAGTACTTAGTTTGTGTGCCTTTTCTGGTGGCAGTCCATCCGAGAGTTGCATCCACAATGGAATAATGTAGCCAATGTAGCTGTGACCCGAATCTCGTAACAGAGGGTTGACCAAATGAAGTTGTTCTAGTGCATGTTCTGACATTGGTTCAGGATATTTCTGTACCAGCTGCTCTGCTGCAGCGAACACCACCTCCACATCGGATCTAAACGGATCAAACCATTCTCTCCGCATCGTTTGGTTACGTCCTTCCCATAATAAAATAATTAAGGACTATTCGACTAGATCATGAAGTTACTATCAGTATACCGGAAATGATTTGAAAAAAATAGGATTTTTTGTGATGAATTGTGAAAAAAATAATGACATTTTGTATTTTTATGGCATAAAAAAGTGGAATTTAGGCTCAAACTAAGAGAGCACAGGATTTTGACATATGAAAGGAAGAAGCGAAATGAAATACAGTGTGACAAAATGGATGGCAGCCGGACTGGCAGCCGTATTTATAACAGCATCAACCGGCTATACGACATCTGCTGATCCAAATGGATCTGCTGAAGATCATGTGGCGACACCATCAACCTCCACAAACCAAGCCAAGCCATGCATGCAAGCAGGTCATGGCTTGTTTATGATTGGAGAAACCGCAGATTTACTTGGCATTGGACTCCGTGATTTAAAGGAACAGATGGAGCTTGGCAAAACGCTGACTCAGATTGCCAAGGAACGCAAGGGTCTTAGTGAAGATCAATTGTTGGAGAAGCTGAAGCCTTCGCTCACTCAGCGATTGGATAAGGCGGCCGAAGAAGGCTGTCTCACGAAGGAGCAGGCAGCAGCAGCCAAAGCAGGTATGGATTCCAAACTCAAGAAGGTAATCAATACACCACTGCGGGAGTTAAGACGTGAGTTCGCGCACCATGGCAACAGACGTCCGTTGATAGACAAGGGGGCTATTGCCCGCTTTATCGGCATCACTCCGGAGCAGCTCCACCAACAACTTCAGAGCGGGAAGTCACTGGCTGAGATTGCTCAGGCAAAAGGCATCAGTGAAACGCAGCTGGTAGACAAGCTAAAGGAGCAGTTGACGGGTGACCTGAAAAGGTTCGTTAATCAGAAGGGCAATGCACATCAAGCTCCTGGCCCTCATGAACCTGTACCCGGTCGTTCCGCTTCCACAGAAGTGAAGTAAAAAAAGAGCGTCTTCCACGAAGGGAGACGCTTTTTCTATATTCAACCAGGATTAGCTGGTTTCCGGACTGCGATTTGCACTGGCAGACGGATTTCGCTCGGGTGAATTGGTTCTGCCCGCAGATATGGTATCATGCAAACGTCGACGTCGACCTAGACGATTCCTCCGTTGCAATCCTACGGTGAAGCGAGAACCAGGGAGTTGGGATAGTCCCCAACTGATGGCAAGAGACGTTGCCACGGTAAGCAGAAACGAGAGCAACGTAATTGGCAGATGCCATCCGGTTAATGTAAGCGGCCGGGTAACATACGCGATGCAGTAGATAATCAGTGCATGAACCAAATAAGCACCAAAAGAATATCGGCCAATCCACGTCAGGAGCCGCTGAAATGGGTTATCTTTGCCTCGCAGCAGTACAAGGAACCCATAGAACATGAACATCTGAGCCATAATAATAAGGAATGTCGTCGGCTTCAGATAGGTTGAGATATTCAGGTTAACGACATCCCCGGATCCCCGCAGCACGTCATATCCAAGCCATATATACATCCCGATAAACAGACAGACCATCCAGGGTAATACCTTTGCGGTCCAGCCCCTCCAGCTATCCACTGACCAGGCACAGACTGCGCCCAGCAAAAAATAAAACCAGTACATTACCCATGAATAGGAACGATATTGCAGCAAACCCGACCAGGGTTGAGGTAATGAAGCTGTCCAGCCGCCCATATCGTAGTAAGACCATTTCATTAGCAATGTATATAATGCCATCCCAATGAGAATCAGCGTGATGACGCATTGCATCGGGGTGAAACGTGTAACTTTTTCAATACGTCTCTGAATGAACTTTGCACCTGTAAGAAACAGGGGAAACAGAATATAGAACTGAAACACCATGATCACAAACCATAGATGATATCCCGTCTGGGGAAGAAACAGTTCTCGAACAAAACTCCGGAAGTCCGGCATACCGGAAAGCCAGAACTCGGGAGTAAATATACGGACAAACAACCAATAGATGAATGTCCATACCACAAAGGGTACATAGATATCTCCAAACCGTTTTCGGATAAAACGGGGGTAATCCGGTTTGGTATGACTGTGATGATAGAACAGCATTACACCGGACAGGAAGACGAATGTCGGTGTACCAAAACGTGTCAGATGATAAATCATGGTCAGCATGACGGAATCAGGTTGTTCAATATCGGCGCGATATATATATTCCGCGATGTTATGCTGCATTACAATGGCGAGAAACGCAAGGCCGCGCAGTTGTGTCCATTCCACGATTCGCGGTTTATTCACGTGTGTATTCCTCCTTCTGTAACCGGAATTCATCATTTAAGGGTACCTGTTAAACATTAAGGCTGCATTAAATGGGGAAAATAGGCACAAAAAAAGACGGCGGCCGCCGTCTTTTTAATTGAAGTATTCGGGTACTTACTTGCTTCTTTAAGTTTTCATTAATTTAGTTTGAATCGGGTACTTTCGTTGATCCATCCTCTGAAGATTTCGCATCTTCCTCAAACAAATTCTGAATGTATGCCTGAAGTTTGGGTTTATTAACACCGAGTACCTGGGCAGAACCTGCAAGCTCATTGGTAAGCAGCTTGTTAGGAGGGATCTGCTGTTTATCGATTTCATTCACGTTAATATCAAATCCGAGCGAAGCCAATTTCAACATCTGTGTTGGACTGAGGTCTGTCTCGATATATGGAGCGACAGCTTCCAATATTTCAGGAATCTTGAAGAGTGAAGTCGTACTTTGCATCTTCTTGGCCAGCTCAGTCATAAAAGTCCGCTGCCGTTCGGTACGCGTAAAGTCTGATGTGGCATCGTGTCGGAACCGGACATATTGAAGGGCGGTCTTGCCGTCCATATGCTGAAGTCCTTTTTTGAGATCAATATCGTACATATGTTTATCTGCTTTGCTGGTATAATACATGTCTTTCTCTACATCAATATCGATCCCGTCTACAGCATCAACCAGCGCCATGAATCCGATAAAATCAGTATACACGTAGTGCTGGATAGGGATGCCGAGCAGGTCACCTACCGTTTGTTTGGTTAATTCCGCTCCGCCGTAGGAGAAGGCCGCGTTGAGTCTGCTCTTGCCATGTCCCGGAATATCAACATATGTATCACGCAGAACAGAGAAGAGATGGGCTTTCTTCGATACCGGATCAATGGAAGCGACCATAACCGAATCTGAACGACCGGCATCCTCCCCTCTGGTGTCACCGCCAAGCAGCAAAATGTTAACTCGTTCCTTCCCTTCCCATTTGGGAACAGGGGTGGTTGGGGTGTCCGTATTTTGGTTTGTGTCAGAAGTGGAAGTCTCGGAAGCGGTTGAGATGCTATTGGCAAAATGAACAATCGAGTATCCGTAATATACAATAACGCCGGCTATGGCAAGTGCCAGGGTTAGGGATGTTCCCCATAACCATTTCTTAAGCATAATCTTCACCTTTCTATGAATGAACTATTATGTAACCCAAACTAGTTTAACAAAAAGTAAGAGAAATGTCCCCTTTGATTTCGAAAGTTCGGTTACTAGGCGACATGTTTGACAAATAGTTAGTGTATATTTATTATGTAAAAAATAATCGTGTTTTGTGTAATGGAGGTATTAAACGACTGTTATGAATCAATCTGTATTTAATTGGATCAACCAGTTTGCTGACCGTATTCCGTTTCTGGACTGGTTTATGATTACATCAGCTGAATATGCGGTTTGGGTTATGATCGGACTTCTTGTGATTGTGTGGTTTCTTGGCAACCCGTCGAAGCAACGAATTGTGTTTTATGCGTGTGTAGCTTCGATCATAGCACTTGTTCTGGCCAAATGGGGAATTTCACCTGTGGTAGGTCATCCAAGGCCGTTCATGGAAGGCACGGTGCATCAACTGGTTCCGCATGTGCCAGATCCATCTTTTCCAAGTAAACATGCTTCCTTTGTATTTGCGCTAGCTGCAGCTTCGTTTTTTATTGGACGCCGCTTCGGTATGTGGATGCTGTTGCTTGCTGTGCTGACAGGAGTCTCGCGTGTCTATGTTGGTGTACATTATCCTGGAGATATCCTGGGCGGATTTATTCTGGGCAGCCTGGTCAGTGTAATCTTGATTGCTACGCGTAATTATACCAAGTCGATTCCCGATTTCTTCATTAACATTCATCGGCGGATTTTCCGTTAGGTATATGAACTTATACGAGTGGAAGAGAAGCTCGGATATAAAAGCCTTGAGTTTTTGGAGTGCCAAAGACTTGAGGCTTTTTTGTGTTTATTTCGAAGTTAAATGAAATTTACAAAAAATCAAATTCTCATATATACAATTCATGACGAAAGGTGTCGATATATTATAAATATGCAGTAGTTTATGCACTAAGTTGAGGAGTGGGGAATATGGAAGGTACGCGGGGGAACGTGATGGGGAAATTGAGATTAACGATTCGAATGAAATTATTGACCGGATTTTTGATTGTGGCGGCACTTCTGGCTTTTGTGAGCATATATGCGCTGACCCAAATCCATGATATGTCTAGCAAAGCTGATGACATCGACAAAACATGGATGCCTAGTGTGTCTCTGTTGGGCCAAATGAATGGAGATGTATCCGATGTAGAGCGTCTTGCGCTAGCCATCATCGTCGAGCAGGACGAGAATGAAACTGTAAAGTTGAAAGAGGCTCAGGATCAGCTTCTGGCCAAGATTGAAGATGAACGAAAACAGTTGCTGACATTCATTGCAAACAATGAGGCGGCGATGAAACTTTACAATGATTTTAGCACCAACTATGATGCTTATCTGGCAAAGATGCCTGCATTCATTGAACTAGGTTTGAACAACAATTTTGTTGATTCCAGCAAACTGCATACAGAGGCTTATCCCCTATGGTATTCAGCTAATGACGCCATTGCTCAATTGATTACAATGGGGAATGAAGGGTCGGATTCGGCTACAAATGCATCGGTTGAATCAGCTGAAAAGGCATTTAATGTTATTTTGGGAGTAACGATTGTTGCATTCTTGCTCGCCATGTTTATCGCCTTCTTCATTGCAAGTATCATCTCGCGTCCGATTCAGAAGATGAATGCTGCAGCGATGTTGATTGCAGACGGTGATCTGACAAGTGAGAAGATTGTTCTCAAGAACAAAGATGAGCTGGGAACGCTGGCCGATTCCTTCAATGTGATGACTGGCAACCTGCGGGAGATGATTCAATCCGTATCGATGACATCCGAACAGGTAGCTGCTTCCTCAGAGGAGCTTCTCGCGAGTGCAGAGCAGAATACCAGAGCATCGGAACAGATCTCCGAAACGGTAGAGGAATTGGCCGAAGGTACGTCTAATCAGGTAGATATGGTGAAGCGCTCTTCACAGGCGATGAGTGAGATGGCGATTGGTTCGGAACAGATTGCTGAGCTTGCTCAAAGTGTATCCGTATCAGCTGTTGATGCAGCGAATCAGTCTGCCGAAGGAAATATGATTATTCAGCAGGCTGTTGAACAGATGGGTTCTGTTCGTAATTCCATTGCATCGTTGACCGAACTGGTTACAGGACTGGGAGATCGCTCAGCAGAGATTGGTACCATTACCGAGGTTATCAACAATATTGCCCGTCAGACCAATCTGCTTGCATTGAATGCAGCGATTGAAGCGGCACGAGCAGGAGAGCATGGCAGAGGTTTTGCTGTTGTTGCCGGAGAAGTGCGTAAGCTGGCCGAGGAATCCTCTGAATCTGCTCAAAAAATTACGGATCTCGTGCAATTGATTCAGAAGGATACAGATCATGCCGTGCAGGCTGTGAAAGTAAATAGCAATGAAACAGAGGCAGGCATTGAGATTGTAACCGCGGCGGGACAAGCCTTTGAACAGATTTCGAATGCAGTGAACAAGGTCGCTGGTGAAATTCAGGAAGTATCTGCAGGTTCGGAGGAAATGTCAGCAAGTACGACTGAAGTTGTAGGGTACGTGGATCAGATCTCCAACATTGCTGGAGAAGCTGCAGGTGGAGTGCATAATGTATCCGCGGCAACCCAGCAGCAGCTGGCTTCGATGGAAGAGATTGCTTCGTCCGCAGGCTCTTTATCCAAAATGGCAGAAGAATTACAGGAGCAAATCAACAAATTCAGAGTATAAACGATCCAAAAGACGGGCGTTCAGACTGGATAATAGGATGATCATAATTTAATCTGTAGCACGGCTTATCCGAGATATCTGGACTGTTTCTTATATTGCATTCATGCAATATGAGGGACAGTCTTTTTTGTCATATCACTACCCTGACATGTCACAACAATGTTATTTCAGAAGTCACCAGCGCTGATATTGCAACTGGAGCAAAAGGATATAATGGTAATTAATGGTGGAAATACATGGAGTCACACCATAGAAAGGAGCGGGTCATTACATCAGTGTATTTGGAAAATGACGAGACGACTATTGCAGAAGGAGATGAATGGTTGAAGATGAAGGGAAGCTGGTGGAGACGAATCGCTATTCTTGCGTTATCGGCAGGGCTACTGGCAGGAAGTACATCCATACAGGCATGGAATGGCAAGGCAGATGCGGCTGCCGGGAATCATAACTATGCGGAAGCATTGCAGAAGGCGGTTTATTTCTATGAAACACAGCGTTCAGGGAAATTGCCGGAAGACAACCGGGTGGAATGGCGTGGTGATTCCGGATTAAATGACGGAGCGGATGTTGGGGTTGATTTAACCGGAGGGTGGTACGATGCCGGGGATCATGTGAAATTCGGTTTGCCCATGGCCTATTCGGCTACGATGTTAGCATGGTCTGTTGTGGAATACCGCGAGGGATACGAGCAGGCAGGGCAACTCGAGGAGATTAAGGATAACTTGAGATGGGCCACAGACTATTTTGTGAAAGCGCATACAAAACCAAATGAATTATGGGGACAAGTTGGAGCAGGCAATACAGACCATGCCTGGTGGGGACCGGCTGAAGTGATGCAGATGAACCGTCCTGCTTATAAGATCGATGCATCCTGTCCGGGAAGTGAACTTGCGGGAGAAACCGCAGCGGCACTCGCTTCTTCATCCATTGTGTTCCGGGACAGTGACCCGGATTATGCGAACAAACTGCTTCAGCATGCGAAGGAACTTTACAGCTTCGCGGATACGTATCGAGGCAAATATTCCGATTGCATTACAGATGCTCAATCGTTCTACAATTCATGGACAGGTTACTATGATGAACTCGCCTGGGCTGCAACATGGTTATATATGGCGACAAATGATAGCGCTTACTTGTCCAAAGCCATTGCCACGGCGAATCTGTGGCAGGCGGATGGACAGAACGGGAACTGGGCCTATACATGGACCCAAGGCTGGGATGACAAACATTACGGAGCGCAGATTCTGCTGGCCCGCATTACGTCCAGTCTGAACATGCCAGAAGCGACGCGGTTCATTCAATCCACGGAGCGCAATCTGGATTATTGGTCAGTAGGCACAAATGGACAACGGATCAAGTATACACCGGGCGGGCTTGCCTGGCTTGATACATGGGGATCACTCCGTTATGCAGCGAATGCATCGTTTATTGCTTTTGTGTACTCCGACTGGGTCAGTGATCCGGTGAAGAAAGCAAGGTATCAGGACTTTGCCGTCTCGCAAATGAACTACATCCTGGGGGATAATCCTCGCCAGAGCAGTTATGTAGTCGGTTATGGTCAGAATCCGCCTAAGCACCCTCATCATAGGACCTCCCACAGTTCATGGATGAATTCTGAAAATACACCATCAGATCACCGTCACATGTTGTACGGAGCAATGGTTGGTGGACCGGATGCGTCGGATGCCTATACCGATTCCATTGGGGACTATGTCAGCAATGAGGTGGCAACCGATTACAATGCGGGCTTTACAGGCGCGTTAGCCAAGATGAATCTGCTGTTCGGCCAGAATGATCAGCCCATTGCGAATTTCCCGGCTCCCGAAGTGAAGACAGATGAGTTCTTTGTCGAAGCTGCCGTGAAAGCATCCGGTTCCAATTACACGGAAATCAAGGCTCAACTGAACAATCGTTCCGGCTGGCCTGCGCGGATGGGGGATAAATTGTCTTTTCGCTATTTCCTGGATCTGAGTGAAGTTTACGCTGCAGGATATACCGCTTCTGACGTCCATGTTACAACCGCATACGCCGAGGGAGCGACTGTATCCCAACCCGTTGTGGTTGATGCAGCGAAACGAATATACGCGGTTACTGCGGACTATACCGGAACCAAAATATACCCGGGCGGGGAAGGACATTACCGCAAAGAAGTTCAGTTCCGCATTACCGGCCCCCAAGGCGCCTGGAATGCGAATAATGATCATTCATTCCAGGGCTTGGGCACAGGCAATGTGGCGAAGAGTGTATATCTCCCAGTCTACGATGCGGGAATACGGATATACGGTCAGCAACCTGGTGTTACACCCATCGTCACGCCTGCTGCACCTTCGGGGGTGCAGGCTGTCTCAGGGAATGCACAGGTCATCCTGAACTGGGCAGCATCACCTGGGGCAGAATCGTACACCGTGAAGCGTGCCGAGCTGAATGGGGGTCCATATACTTTTGTGGCGACAGGTGTACAGGGACTGACATATACGAACACGGGGCTCACGAATGGGAAGACCTATTACTACGTGGTGACGGCTGTGAATTCAGCCGGGGAATCGCCGGAATCTGCACAAGCCTCTGTCACGCCGCAGGCTGGAACAGCGTTGCCTGGCGCACTGACGTTAAGCGGTACGGCCGGGAACGACCAGTCGATTCTGACCTGGACGGCAGCCACGGGAGCTGAGACTTATAAGGTACAGCGCTCCGTTGGGGGCGGCGCATATACCGATGTGGCAACTGGATTGTCAGTGTTGAATTATATCGATGCAACAGCCGTAAATGGTACAGCGTACAGTTATCGAATCGCCGCCGTGAATGCGAGTGGACAGACGTTGTCCAATATCGTGACGTTGACACCTAGTGCGCCTCCTACAACGACAGGCACACTTGAGGTGCAGTATCGTAACGGAGGATCAGGTGTTTCCGACAATGCGGTGACTCCGCAGTTTAATCTGAAGAACACCGGGACTCAGGCGGTGGATCTGAGCACAGTGAAGATCCGGTATTATTTTACGAAGGATGGCACGGGTGATCTGAGCTTCTGGTGTGATTATGCCCAGATCGGTACGGCTAACATTGAAGGCAAATTCGTCACGCTGACTCCGGCTAAGGGTACAGCGGATACCTATCTGGAGATCGGCTTCAAATCCGGGGCTGGAAGCCTGGCTGCCGGAGCCGAGACAGGCGTGATCCAGGGGCGTTTCTCGAAGAACAACTGGAGCAATTTTGATCAGAGCAATGACTATTCCTACGATGCCACGAAGACGGCTTTTGCCTCATGGAATCAGGTAACGGGGTATCAGGGAGGTACGAAATTCTGGGGCGTTGAGCCATAAATTTAAAGGAGTCAACAGATCAAACAAGCCAACAGATCAACAGCATGTGCAGACCCGAGTGATTCAAAATGAATTCACCATTCCAGGGAGGTATATACATGTTGAAATCAGCTGCCAAAAAAAGTTTGTCTGCCATGCTTGCAGGGACCGTTATGCTGACCGGGTACACCGGTTTATGGGCAGGGCCCAACACGGTTTATGCCGAAGAGCAGGCCGTTGATGCTCAGGCGGATGGAATAAACGAAGCGAGATTTTTGCAATTGTATGCTCAGCTGAAAGATCCGGCGAACGGTTATTTTTCTCCAGAAGGACTTCCCTATCATTCCATTGAAACGCTGATGAGCGAGGCACCGGATTATGGGCACATGACAACATCCGAGGCATATAGCTACTGGCTCTGGCTGGAAACCATGTATGGTCACTACACGGGAGATTGGTCTCAACTGGAAGCGGCTTGGGACAGTATGGAAAAATACATTATCCCGGTCAACGAAGGTGACGGCAAGGAAGAGCAGCCTACGATGAGTTCATACAACCCGAACAGCCCTGCTACCTATGCAGCGGAGAAACCTTTCCCTGACCAATATCCATCGCTACTTAACGGTCAATATGCAGCGGGTAAAGACCCGATTGATACCGAACTCAAGGCGACTTATGGTAACAATCAGACTTATCTCATGCACTGGCTTGTCGATGTGGATGATTGGTATGGATATGGCAACTTGCTGAATCCATCGCATACGGCTACCTATGTGAACACGTTTCAGCGTGGAGAGCAGGAGTCTGTGTGGGAAGCCATCCCGCATCCATCCCAGGATGATAAATCCTTTGGGAAGGCAAACGAAGGCTTCATGAGCTTGTTCACAAAAGAAAATCAGACACCGTCAGCACAATGGCGTTACACAAACGCAACGGATGCCGATGCGCGTGCTATACAGGTGCTGTATTGGGCGAAGGAGATGGGATACAACAATACGGAATATCTGGATAAGGCAAAGAAAATGGGGGACTATCTGCGCTATGGCATGTATGATAAATACTTCCAAAAGATCGGAAGTGCCAAGACCGGCACACCAACTCCAGGTACAGGCAAGGATTCCAACATGTATCTCATGGCTTGGTATACGTCATGGGGCGGTGGCTTGGGTCAAGGTGGGGATTGGGCTTGGCGAATTGGAGCGAGTCATACCCATCAGGCATATCAAAATCCGGTGGCAGCCTATGCCTTGTCTGATCCGGCTGGCGGCTTGATTCCCAAATCAGCAACAGCCAAATCAGACTGGAATGCTACACTGAAACGTCAGCTTGAATTCTACACTTGGCTACAATCTCATGAAGGAGCTATCGGCGGGGGAGCAACCAACAGTATAGGCGGTTCCTATGCAGCTTATCCGGCAGGAACAAGTACATTCTATGACATGGCCTATCAAGAAGCGCCAGTATATCGCGACCCGGATTCCAACACCTGGTTTGGATTCCAGGCATGGCCGCTGGAGCGGGTGGCGGAGATGTATTACATTTTGGCCGAAAGCGGGGACCTTAGCTCCGAGAACTTCCAAATGGCCAAAAAAGTCATTACCAAGTGGGTCGACTGGGCCAAGGATTATGTGTTCGTCGACGAGCGTCCGGTGACGGATGCACAAGGATATTATTTGAATGCGGCAGGTCAACGAATCCTTGGCGGTACCAACGCACAGGTTGCGACAACGCCTGCACCAGGCGAGTTCTGGATTCCAGGCAGCCAGGAATGGCAGGGGCAACCGGACACATGGAATGGGTTCAGTTCCTTTACGAACAATCCTAATTTCCATGTGGTAACCAAAGATCCTGCTCAGGATACAGGCGTGCTGGGGAGCTATATCAAAACCCTGACGTTCTTTGCTGCGGGGACCCAAGCCGAAGGCGGCGTACTCAGTGCCAAAGGACAGGAAGCCAAAGATATGGCCGAAAAGCTGCTGAACACAGCATGGGAGTACAATGATGGTGTGGGGATCGTGACCGAAGAAGTTCGTAAAGACTACTTCCGTTTCTTCGCCAAAGAAATTTACATCCCGGCGAACTGGACGGGAACCTTCGGTCAGGGCAACACAATTCCGGGCACAGCCGGCGTACCTTCTGACCCGGCCAAGGGTGGTAATGGCGTATACATTGGTTATTCTGACCTGCGTCCAGCCATAAAGCAAGATCCGGCATGGGCTTATCTCGATAATTTGTACAAAACGTCTTACAACCCAAAAACGAAAAAATGGGAAAATGGCGCACCAACCTTTACGTATCACCGTTTCTGGTCACAGGTGGACATGGCTACCGCATATGGGGAATATGATCGTCTCCTTGGTGACGCAGGAGGCCCAGTGGTCCAAGTGCCAGCAGCTCCGGCGGGTTTGACAGCTGCAGCAGGAAGCCAGCAGGTTGTTCTGAACTGGACGGCAACCACTGGTGCCGCTTCTTACACCGTAAAACGTGCAGAGGTGAATGGTGGCCCGTATACTTCCGTAGCAACGGGGGTTACCGGTCCAACTTTCACGGATACAGGGCTGATCAATGGCAAGACGTACTATTATGTGGTGACCGCAGTGAACACGGCAGGTGAATCCGCACCTTCTGCTCAGACCTCTGCAACACCACAAGCGGGAACAACCATACCAGGAGTGTTAACCCTTACGGGAACGGCAGGCAATAATCAGGCTGTGCTGACATGGACCGCATCCACCGGAGCAGCAAGTTACAATGTACAACGCTCGGTTGCAGGCGGAGCCTACGCCGATCTGGCTACAGGTTTGACGACACTGACTTATACGGATGCTGCGGCAGTGAACGGTACCGCATACAATTACCGAGTGGTGGCAGTGAATACAAGCGGGCAGACCTTGTCCAATGTCGTAATAGTGACACCAACAGCACCTCCTGTAACGACAGGTGCTCTCGAAGTACAATACCGCAATGGCGGTTCAGAGACGTCAGGCAATGCGGTGACCCCGCAGTTCAATATCAAGAACACAGGCACGACAGCAGTGGATCTGAGCCAGGTGAAGCTGCGGTATTACTTTACGAAGGATAGTGCATCCGATCTGAGTTTCTGGTGTGATTATGCCCAGATTGGCAGCGGTAACGTTGAAGCGCACTTTGTAACAGTTGATTCGGCTAAAGGTACAGCGGATACGTATCTGGAGATTGGTTTCAAATCCGGGGCAGGCAGTTTGGCTGCCGGGGCAGAGACAGGGGTGATCCAGGGTCGCTTCTCGAAGAATAACTGGACGAATTTTGATCAGACCAATGATTATTCCTTCGATGAATCCAAAACGGTCTTCAGCGCCTGGAATAAAGTGACCGCTTATATTGGCGGGGTTAGCGCTTGGGGGATTGAGCCATAATCGGAATTAAATAATAGATTCATATTCATGTTCTGACTAAGTTTAGCCGGGGAGCGATCTCCGGCTTTTTGCATGTTTTGATGCGTTTATGTTCTTCATGTAAGCAGCTATATCGAAAATGAACCATAGTAATGTTTACCAAATATAGAATTTAAACATTAAAAAGTAGGTCATATGACGCATGTCCCAAGTGATTGGCGGCTTAGGGCTATATACTGCAAAAAATGAAGTACAGCAAATAGTTACAATAATTTAACTTTTGAAAAAGAAGTGATTTGCGGTAGTTTTAGCCAACTGGTGTGAGGCATTCCCCTGATTCTTAGTGCTCAAGCCTGCCTGAATGAATACAGGACTTTGGACTGATGATCGTTATGGACAGCCCGTTTTACAATGGGGCAAGCCTGGCGTATAAGCCAGGTTAAAATTCTGTAACATCAGGGGGAACACGACATCATGAACTGGAAGAGCAAGATCATTACCGCAAGTGTAACAGCAACGATGCTGATGGGAAGTCTGACAACAGGAGCATTCACAACACCTGCATCGGCAGCCGCTGTCGTGAATTCAAAAGTTAAAGTCATCTGGGGAGTAAACTTGCGTACATCACCATCTTCTTCGGCGAGCATTGTTCGTATGGTGCCAAAAGGCGAGTCGGTTACGGTATTGCAAAAGTCCGGATCAGGCTGGTATAAAGTTAAGGACTCCGGTAACCGGACAGGATACATATCTTCTTCTTCAAAATATACACAAGCCGTGAAAGGCAGCACGACAACAGGAAGTGGGAGTACTAGCGGGTCTGGTTCAGGCAGCAGTACGTCAGTTACAGGCAATGCTTCTGTGGAGAAAGTCATAGCTGCTGGTATGAAATATTGGGGGACACCTTATGAGTTTGGCGCAAGTCGTAACAGTACGGCTACGTTCGACTGTTCAAGCTTTGTCCGTCAGGCCTTTATTGATGCGCTTGGAATCAAGCTTCCATCCGATTCGCGTAAACAAGGTGCTTATGTGAAAGCCAACGGTACCGTTAAGACCAATTGGAAAAATCTGAAGCGCGGTGATCTGATGTACTTTATGTCGTACAAAGGCAGCTCGGCTTCATCGTACTCTGGTGTGAACAAATCTACTGCTAAGATTACCCACACGGGAATTTATCTGGGTGACGGCAAAATACTGCACACCTATTCCAACGCTGGTGGCGGTGTAACGATTAGTGATATCTCCGGCAAACATTGGGAGTATCGTTTCCTGTTTGGTGGCAGTGCACTTTAAGTTCCAATATGTCTGTTAATCAATAACCACATATCGAACCTTCCATCTCTGCTTATGCGTGGGAATGGAAGGTTCTTTTTGTTGATATTAGTCCTGATAGTACAGGCGGAACAGAATATCCTGATCATAGTTGCCGAATCCTTGACCATACAACGTCAACCCGCCGACATGCTGCGCATCTTCCTCCACAGAGAGGCGCAATGTCCACTGGTTTCGTTCAACGGGAATATCCGCAAGCGTAATTTCGGACATATGCTGTCCATCAATAAATGTGCCCTCATGGGTAATTCGCAGTACTTTCAGCATGCCGTATTGATTGACACTGTCGCTCCACCATTCCGGGGTAAACATTCCTCGTCCATTTCCTGAATCTCCAGGGCTTGTCCATTCACCCAGCCGAATTCCGTTGAGCATAAAGGTAATATCCGAAGGCCAGTTCGGGTTGACAGAGGGCGCTTCCGAACCTATCTCAAGTGACAATTCAATGGCACTGATCTGTTGGCCTGACAAGATATAGTTTGGAATTTTGTATTCCACAAATCCGCGTCCAAACCAGAGAATATGGGCATGCATCCGCTCGGGATCAAGGAAATAGCGCGGGTCATCATACTGTCCAATGACTTGAGTGGATGTAGCCAGACCACATGTCGGATACACATCAAAATGGGTGTAATGTCCAACGGGGATGGCTACTTCGTGAAGCTTGCGGGAAACGCCTGTTTCCTGTGGCATGGAGATGCCAATCCAGTCGACAGCCAGGCTGTTCATTTTGTGCGTGCCGCCATCCTTACGAATCATTTTGGACTGAATAATGCCCACATCCTGAAGTTTCCGAACATGCATGGTTACAATTGCGCTGCTCAGACCGAGTGATGCGGCAATATCTTTTACGTTCATTGGGGTCTCTGCAACAAGTCTGATAATCTGCAAACGGACTTCACTCGCGAGTGCCTCGTACAGGGGCAGCCATTCTGCATCGGTATTTGCTCTGATCACATCTGTTCCTCCAGCTAATATGAGTTGATCTAGTGTAATTCACACGAGGGCACTACGCTGACAGCATAACCTTCCAATCGCTGTGTGAATATGAGTTTAACTCATATCAATTATTTTTATAGAATTAAGTTAAACATAAATCCAGTCAAAAGAATAACATTTTGCAAAATTCATGTTGAAATTGGTGCCATAATCGATTTTAATATAAATATGAACGTTGATCCATAGATTATCAATTAATTTTTATATTAATCTTAGGGAGATGAACTTCACGATGGAAAAAGCAAAAATGACGGTAGACAAGGATTTTACAATTGGCGCAGTTGATAAACGATTATACGGTTCGTTTATTGAACATCTGGGACGTGCCGTTTACGGTGGAATATATGAGCCGGGTCATCCTACAGCGAATGAAGCGGGTTTCCGTGGAGATGTGCTGGAGATGGTTAAGGAGCTGCAGGTTCCGATTGTACGGTATCCTGGCGGCAACTTTGTATCCGGTTACAATTGGGAGGATTCGGTCGGACCGGTGTCTGAACGCAAACGCAGACTTGAACTGGCCTGGAGAACAATCGAGACGAATGAATTCGGGTTTAACGAATTTGTGGATTGGTCCAAACAAGCGAATTCGGAAGTGATGATGGCTGTCAATCTGGGAACACGGGGCGTAGACGCAGCCCGTAACATCGTGGAGTACAGCAATCATCCTGAAGGTTCTTACTATAGTGATTTGCGTATTAAACATGGATACAAAGAGCCACATGCCATCAAAACCTGGTGTCTAGGCAACGAAATGGACGGTCCGTGGCAGATTGGTCACAAAACAGCAGAAGAATATGGACGGATTGCACTTGAAGCGGCAAAAGTGATGAAGTGGACCGATCCAACCATTGAGCTGGTTGCTTGCGGAAGTTCATCCCTGGGCATGCCTTCCTTCCCGGAATGGGAAGCGACGGTGCTGGATCACACGTATGATCATGTTGAATATCTGTCGCTCCATCAGTATTACGGTAATGCTGAACAGGATACGCCAACCTTCCTTGCGCGCTCCCTTGAGATGGATCGTTTTATTGAGACGGTAAAAGCAACGTGTGATTATATCAAAGCAAAAAAACGCAGCAAAAAGACCATGTTCCTGTCCTTTGATGAATGGAATGTCTGGTACCACTCCAATGAAAGTGACAGGAAGCTGGATCCATGGCAGATTGCTCCGCCGCAGCTGGAGGATGTCTACAACCATGAGGATGCACTGCTTGTGGGCTGTATGCTGATCAGCATGCTGAAACATGCGGACCGTGTCAAAATGGCGTGTCTGGCCCAGCTCGTCAACGTTATCGCTCCAATTATGACAGACAATGGCGGCGCCGCATGGAGACAGACGATCTTCTATCCGTTTATGCACGCTTCCGTGTTTGGACGTGGAACAGCGCTTGTGCCGTTGATTCAGTCACCAAAATACGACACCAAACAAATTACGGATGTTCCTTATCTGGAGGGCATTGCAGTGCATAATGAAGAGCAGGGGGAAGTAACTGTTTTCGCTGTAAACCGTCATCTGGAAGAATCACTTCCGCTTGAAGTGGATTTGCGCAGCTTTGGGAAGTGTCAGTTGATTGAGCATATTGTACTGGAAAGTGATGATCTGAAAGCAGCCAATACGGCTGCACAGCCGAATCGCGTCGCTCCTCATAATCGTGGTGGTGCAGAGGTATCGGATACAGTGATCACGGCAAGCCTGGCCAAAGCTTCATGGAACGTGATCCGATTGAAAGTTCAGTAATAGAATCATTCGGTTGGACGGGCAATACAGGAGACAGTGGAGTCGCAGCACAGCCGGATTGACAAGTCACTCCGAAATTGCAGGACAGTGATAGCCCAAACGGAGCACATAGCACTCCGAAATTACAGACACTGGAGCCACTTATAAGGTTACAGAGCACTCCTAGGGGCCATCGCTGTATTTCTGTAATTCATAAATTTTTAAAAAAAAGGGCTGGATGCGAGTTTTCGCGCATTCAGCTCTTTTTCGTGACGCACTTTGTCCAGCCTCTTTGAAAGGCGGCCTACATTTAATCCATTTTGAGTCACAAGAGAATTCCTAAAATGGTTCCCAGATTCTAACGAATCGTGTACACCTTATTTTGCAGATTAGTGCTGTACAGCAAATCTAACGAACTCAGGACTTACTATTTTGATATAAACCTGCGATCTCGCCGCCAAAGAGGGGATGCAAGAGAGAATAAGGCGTCTACAATTCGTTAGAACGGCGAACTTGCGCTAACTCGCCATATAGAGCGTCCCAGGTTCGTTAGACATTTGAACAAACAGTAAATGAATTTTACTTCAATTCAGCACTCGGCCCAAACACAAAGCTCTCTCCGTCACGTGGGATGAGTACCTGTCCATCCAATTGTTCGGATGCCAGATAACTCGCGAGGTCCACGCGGGACATCATGCAATGGTTAATGGCGTCCATATGCACAGCGATAACATGCGCATTCGGTGCAAGGCGTTTCACAGCTGCTACGTCAGGTCCGTCCATCGTGATCGGATCTCCTTGCAGGAAGCGGGCACCGCCGGCATTCACCACAATTACCTCAGGCTGATATTGACGGATGGCCTCGGCGGGCTCTTCACACCAGATAGTATCCCCGGCGATATAGGAGACAGGTTCTTCGTCAGCTTCCAATACAAAGCCAGACACCTTGCCCATGCGTTCGCCGATTTCCCCGGTTCCATGATGTCCTGAAGTGCGGGCGAAACGGACGGAATGATACTCATGTTTGTCATCCACGGCAGTAACGTTAGTAAATCCGGCTTCTGTGAACACGGCTTCATCTCCTGGTTGGCATAGCAGAGGTATATCCTTACGGAGCTGCTTCGCTGCTGCTTCATCCCAATGATCAGGGTGGGTATGTGTAACGATTAGCAGATCCGGGTTCAGATAATCCGTTTCCGTCTCGGGTAAGGAGACTCTTGGATTGCGTAATTCATTGGGCGTGTTTGGGAAAGCAGGCATCACTTCTTTATCCATCAACATCGGATCAACGAGTATATTCAGTCCCCCATATTCCAACCATAATGTAGCATTACGAATCAATTGAATTTTCATTGAACCTGCACTCCTTCGGGAAATAGTGTTATTATCCTATATGTTATACAACCCGTTTAGCGGCGTAAATAATCCACTGAAAGAAAACAGACCGCTTTAATTTCATGTTGAAAGGAGTGCAAAATAGATGAATGAAACGATTGATGATACCGATATACGTATACTGAAAAGCCTGATCCGGGATGCCAAGCGCTCTCACAAAGAGATCGGCGAAGAGGTGCATCTGACCGGACAGGCCGTAGGTGCGAGAGTACGCAAGCTGCATGATTTGGGTGTAATTGAAGGCTATACGGTAAAATGGAACCCGGAACACCTTGGCATGGGCCTGCAGGCATTTGTAACGATTTTTCTGAATTCCGGCGACAGGCACGCCGCCTTCCGTAAATTTATGGCTGCACGTGAAGACATTGTGGAGGTTCACCGTGTCAGCGGAGAGGGATGCTACCTGATGCGTGTACGCACAGGAACCATGGAGCAGCTTGGCAGTTTGCTGGAAGCCATTTTGCCTTATGGAAATTACAGAATGAACCTGTCTGTGGGTATTGAAAAGTCAGAATAATGGGAGCTGGGTATCAAATGTCGTGCTGTTGTTTCTCGCGCAGCGTCTCCTGCAGAAAGACAATTGCTCGACTGAGCTCTCTTTTGGTAAGCAAATGATCGGTCTGGATATGACGCCGTGTGCCGTCTTTCAAATACAGGGCAATCATGGGAGAAGCAGACAATATCCATTTGCTGACGGCTGGAGAGCCAAGCTCAATTTTACGAATCTCATTCCAGGGAATGGTTCGTTTAGGGGCGTTTAACCCTTCGTCATTCCAAGATAATAGCACGGTAGAACTCGCGGTTGCCCGGGACAGAAACATAAAAAATAAAGGTCCGATAAACCACATGCCAAGAATGGCTGCGATGGAATAATACAATGTCTCCAGTTGCCCAGCATGCTCGTCATAGATGATCCATAACAAGGTGACACATAACAGCAAGAAGAGAAGACACAGCACTCCTTTCCATATAGCCGTGAAACGGCGGTAACCAATATGCTGAAGCTTAGACTCTGACTCCGAAGATTGATATAATTCAGGTTTCACACGTACACCTCCTAATCATCATTTCCCAGAAAATATACCAAACATGCCGCCTGCATCGCAGAGCGGCACGTTTAATGTTAAGTGGAGTTAACCCCACTTTGTCCAGATTCAGTTCCACTATCCAGAGATAGCTGAATCATTACCGGCTTCACGCGCATGGGTATATAGATCCGCATATACCCCTTCAGCAGCAATCAGCTTCTGATGTGAGCCTTCCTCGACAATCTCACCATTCTCCATAACGAGAATCCGATCTGCATGCATGACCGTAGATAGACGATGCGCAATAACAATTGTTGTTCTTCCTTGTGAGACGGATTCCAGCGCCTGTTGTACCAATTGTTCGGTATGCGAATCCAGATTCGCGGTTGCTTCGTCCAGGATAAGCACTCGAGGCTGAAATACCACAATCCGGGCAAACGATATTAATTGACGCTCTCCAGCGGACAGACCGCTTCCGCGTTCGGAAAGACGTGTATCATAGCCTTGCGGCAAACGTGATATCATCGCATGTGCTCCGACGAATCGGCAGGCCTGAATAGCCTGCTCCCTTGTAATATCCTCGCGGAACATTCGTACATTGTCAATGATGGAGCCCGAGAAGAGGAACGGTTCCTGTTGGATCAGACCAACGATCCGGTGGAGATTGGCCTGCGGGAAATGACGAATGTCTATTCCATCAATCTCAATACTGCCCTGATTCACATCGTAAAAGCGATTGAGCAGGGAGATCAGTGTACTTTTGCCAGCTCCTGTAGTTCCTACAATGCCCACCATTTCACCCGGATAGAGATGCAGATTCATATGTTGAATCAGGGGGCGGTCTGCCCGATAGCCGAATGATACATCATTAAAATCAATCTGCCCCATCACATTCCGTGGTTCAAGTGTGGAGGCGATCCCGGGTTTCGGGTCAGCGACTTCCGGACGGGTACTCAGAATGTTCCAGATCCGATCCATGGATACGGTTGTTGACTGGAATGTGTTCCACTGCATGGTAATCTGGTTAATCGGCTGGAAGAACTGACGGATGTAACTGATAAATGCATAGAGTACACCCACCTGCAGCGATTCCCCCAGCACAGCACGTCCTCCAAGCCAGACCATCATGACGAGCGCGGCATTGCCGAGGATATCAAATGTACGGTTGAATATAACATTGGATCGGGCCTGGGCAATATTGGCCTTTAGGTGAAGGTGGTTCTGTTCCGTGAATCTTTTCTTCTGCTCTTCTTCCTGATGAAAGGCCTGAATCAAAAACATGCCGGACAGGTTCTCTGCCGTGAACGCAATCAGACGGGAGAGGCGAGTGCGCGCATTCTGATAAGCTCTGCGCAGCCGACTTCGGAACAATACGGCCACAATAGCAATCACAGGTAAAACGATGAGGGAGTACCCCGCGAGTACCGGATCGAGCTGGAACATAAAAACGATAATGAGCACCAGCATCATGCCATCCCGGATGAGACTAAGCAGCACCTGGGTGAAGAAACTGCTGATCGTCTCCGTATCACTGGATACATTCGTAACCAGACTGCCGATATGGAAGCGGTCGAAGAAAGACATCGACATTTTGGAGATATGTTTGAACAGGTCTTTACGAATGCGAGAGACGATGTTCTGACCGACATGTTGCAGCAGATTGTTTTGTACATAGGTGAAAATAAAGCTGATTACAGCCAGCCCTAGAAAGATGGCTGCTAACTGGATAAGAAAGCCTACACTGGTCTGACCAATTGCCAGATGATCATCAATCGCGATCTTCACCAGATAAGGCTGCAGCAGATCGGCGGAAATACCCAGCAGTGAACAGAGAAAGATACCTGCAAAGGCCCATTTATGAGGTTGGGCGTAGGACATCATCGCTTTGAACGAAGTGCGCTTACTCTGGTCTGCGCCTTCATCGGAACCGGGCCCATGCCCTGACGGTGCTGGTGCTCCCGCATTTGAACGAACTTCAGCGTTACGGTCAGTCATGATGTAATCCCTCCTCCTGCAAACGATAGGTTGCAGCATATAACCCTTTTGCGGCCATCAGTCCTGCATGCGTTCCCTGTTCGGCGATTCGGCCTTCATCCAGCACGATAATTTCGTCGGCATGACGGACCGCACTGATTCGGTGGGAGATGATCAGCGTTGTTTTGCCTTTGCCGATCTCCCGCAGGCTGCGCAGAATGCCGCTTTCGGTGACGGCATCCACAGCACTCATGCTGTCATCCAGAATGAGCACTTGGGCTTTTTTGATTAAACCTCTCGCCAGACTGGTCCGCTGACGCTGACCTCCAGATAACGTGAGCCCCCGTTCACCCAACAGGGTATCAAACTGATCAGGGAACCGGATAATATTCTCGTATATCATCGCTTGTCGTGCACTGTGCTCGACGGTGTCCAGCGGAACCTCGCGGTCGCTAAAAGCGATGTTGTCCCGAATGGTTGTACTGAACAGGAAGCCATCCTGGGGTACATAGGCAATACGGGACCGTAGGCTTTCCAGGGACAGCTGCCGAATGTCGGTGCCATTAATACGAATTGTGCCTTCAGGTGGCTCATATGTACGCAGCAATAGTTTCACAAAGGTGCTTTTACCCGAACCTGTTTTGCCCACAATGCCCACGGTTCGTCCTGCCTGGATGCTCAGACTGATGTTTTTGAGCGCAGGGGATGAACTGCCAGGGTAGGAGAAGGACAAATTCTCAATCGTAATGTCGTTCACGGCTTTAAGACTTGTCGCTTGAGGAAGCTCGCATACATCAGGTACTTCCGTTAGCAGATCATTGACCCGCTCCAGGGATGCTCCGGAACGCTGCATGGTATTAATTACATTCCCGATTTGTTGAAGCGGTCCCATGATGATTCGCAAATATAACGTTAATGCAACAAAACTTCCGAGTGTAATGGAGTTATGCATCGTCAAAATTCCGCCGACAAGCAGGGAGACAACCAGTGAAATGGCACCCAGCAGCGGCAGCAGGGCTTGAAATAGAGAGGAAAGGCGAACGAGCCGCAGCTGTTTGCTTTTGATGGCATCGACTGTGGTTCCAAAACGCTCACGGGCACTGTCTTCAATGGCAAATGTTTTGGTTACACGAATACCACCCAGCTGTTCTTCTGCAGATTCCGTCATGGTTGCAAGAGCATCCTGTACATCACGAGAGCGCTTGCGAATGCGCGGACCGAAAAAAACGACCAGAAAGGGAATGGCCAGCAAAGGCACAATACTGATCAAAATAAGTCTCATCGGGATTCCGCTAAGCAGCATCATCACGATACAGGATAATAAAAGAAATGTTGCATTGGTCATCATAGTGACACCGTTGGAGATGGCTTCACGTACAGAGGTGACATCATTCATGACGTAACTGAGCAGTTTCCCATTCCCCTGTTTGGAGAAATAGTGTTCGCTCAGCTCTGAGAATTTACCGAAAATGCGCTCACGTGTCATGAATTCGAAGCGTCGTCCAAGCTTCATGATCATGAACTGGCCGGTACCGAATAACAGATTATAAGCGATGGCTATAGCTAATAGTGAAAGACTGTACCGGATGACCGTATTCATCTGAAGCGTGTTTTGCATAAGCTGATCCGTGAAGCTGCCCAGAATTCGTGGCAAGGACGCCTGACCGACATTGGAGGCAATAATCAGTAGTACAGCGAACAGATATACGGGCCAGTTGGCAATGACATAGCCTCGTAGTAATCCTTTCTTGGACATAAGATTTGTTCTCCTTTGTTCAGGGTGAAAGTGAGTTCGGAAGCGGAGTCAAGAAAAGGGCCGACACCTGATAATAGCGCGTCGTGCCCTCTTACTTTATGCGATCCGGTTTGGTGTTTATCCGTCATTCAAATAGAATTCTCTATTCTTATTTTTACGCTAATCGATAAGGATGTCAACGAAGCAAGCAAGCATACAGGAAAGAAACGGGACCAGAGCCATAGGGAAAGGGGTCTATGCAATATTTCCGTCATTTATTCACCGGATGTCGATTTTACTGAAACATTTTCGGAGGGTCTCCCGTCTGTAGGATTGAAAAGGTCAAAAATTGGGTTTACTAACTATGGAGGTGCCAAGAAATGAAACATAAAAAAGGATTGGCTGCAACACTTGCGCTCTGCGTGTCTTTGACTGCAGGAGGTGCATCGGTACTTGCTTTTTCGGATGTAAAAGATGAAGGACAAAAAACAATTGTGGACTCGTTACATGCCAAGGGTGTTGTTAATGGAGTAACGGCGGATCTATTTCGTCCAGATCTCGCATTGTCCGAGCCACAGGGTGTTCAACTGATCGTGAACGCTTTTGGTCTGAAAAATGAATACGCTGCCGCTTCGGCACAAAATAAAATTAGTCCAACAACCTGGTACGCCGATGCCGTTCAGGCTGCAACACAGAATGGTCTGTCCATTCCGGTGGAGCTGAATCCACAAGCCAAAATGACGCGTGAGCAGTTTGCCATTTTGCTGCTCGAAGGGATTAATACAACTGGAGAATATCCGGTGATCATGCTGTATAATGATATTAAGGACGAAAATAAAATCGGTAAGGACGCCAAATCTGCGGTCCAGAACCTGCTGAACATGGACATCATTGAACTGGATAAGGACGGTAACTTCCGTCCAGATCAGTCGCTTACCCGTATGGAGGCTGCAAGCATGATCTTCAATGCACTTGAATTTGTAGATAAGCACGGCAATGGTGGATCGACAGAACCGACTCCAACGAATCCAGGCGAAGGCCAACAGGCGATTGTACCTACCGTGACATCTACCAAAGTGGATGACAAGACGGTAAAAGTTAAACTGACCGCGCAAATGCCTCATCCTGGTTATGGATTGAAGATTGAAGATGTAAAACTGGAGAAGGATGGACGTGCTATCGTGCTGTATACCATTACCCAACCTGACCCGGACATGATGTATCCAATGGTCATTACCGATGTAACCGCAGAGACAGACATTCCAACAGGGTACACTGCAGAAGCACAGCCTTCTGGAAAATAAGCTAGCCCTGCCAGCGTGCTTCGATCCTTGATCGGAGTACGCTTTTTTTTGTGTATGTTAATCGGTGATTGTGCTGAAGAAGGTGGCGTAGGGGGGCGTCTGTTTTACAGTGCGCATCTTTTGTAATACACCTGATATGTATTTATGTGTTATCTTATATTACATTTTTCAACGGATTTTAAGTCAATAAGTTGAATGGTGTTATATTAAATAACACAATAATTGTCGTTTATTAAGGTGTGAATCAATATCTATATAGAAAAAAAGCCGCTTCGTGTTATGAATCGGCTTTTTTTTTCTGGCCTTATTCTGTAATTATCAATCATTCCAGTTCGCCATGTCATGCACAAAATCAACATATATGACTTGGAATTTCCAGTGTTTATCTACGTTTATGTGCCTTGTAGTCAAGGGTGAAAATGACATATTTACGGAGCCGGGAAGAAACTCATAGAATAAAGCCAAGCCATCAGGGAGCTTGATGCAGATGATAAATAAATGATAGATAATATTACATATATGTGATTGAATTAAATCTATCTTTATTACTTTTTCTAAGCATCAAGAGAGAAGGAAGACAAATGAGGAGGGGGGGCGAAACACAGCAACTGAGTCTCTATTACATGCAACATGGTAATTTGCTATGCACGCTAAGACCTTGCGACTGTACGACCAATGTGAAACCAGAATGCGACCTACACACATGGAATACCTTTTCCATAACCATATGTGGGTTTTGACTTTAAGCTCTGTTTCTCAACTTTCTTCAGATCTGACCACTCTCAAGTTCATGCGATTCTACTCAAAATTACAACTTCATGAGGAAAACGGGTCAAATTCCACATGTTTTACCTATCAAAAATGACAATGACAAGCTTAAAGGAAACGTGTAAATCTCCGTGTTAACAGTACTTTCCGTGTTTTTAAGAGAGAAGATCGAAATAGCATATTTACGAATCCAGAAATGATTCATAAACTCAGTATGTAAGCGTTATCAAAAAAGAGGGAGTGAGAGCCCCATAATCGAAATGTGGTCCGGGACTCATTCCTTACAATTGAACAGGAGTGTTTCGCTCTTCTTACAAAACGGACGGATTTTCATTTAGAAAAGGAGGAAACAACGGATGCAGCCAGAAGGGAAGTCCGCCTTGCCGCAAAACCTATCAGTGTACACAAGCGCAAATACGATTCCAAACCGCAAGAAAAATAAGTTATGGAGAAGAATGACTCGGAACTGGGAGTTGTACCTGTTTATCGCGCCAGCATTTCTGTACTTTCTGATTTTTCATTACGGGCCGATGTACGGGATACAAATTGCATTCAAAAACTTTATCCCGACGCTTGGTGTCACCGGAAGCCCGTGGGTCGGGTTCGATCATTTTATCCGCTTCTTTAATTCGTATTATTTCTGGGATTTGTTATGGAATACCCTCAGTATCAGCTTGTATGAGCTGGCTATAGGTTTTCCGCTGCCAATCATTCTGGCGTTAGCCTTCAATGAGATAAAGGATTCCTTCTTTAAACGAACCGTACAGACGGTCACGTATGCACCCCATTTTATTTCAGTTGTCGTGATGTCGGGTATGATCATTACCTTCTTGTCGCCTTCGTCAGGCATGATTGTCAATTTGGTGGAGGCTCTTGGATTCCAGGCACCTCAATTTCTGACGGACCCTGCGTGGTTCAAGACTGTGTACGTGCTATCGGGAGTCTGGCAGAGTGCAGGCTGGGGCACCATTATATACCTTGCAGCTCTCTCAGGTGTGGACCCACAGCTGCATGAAGCTGCCGTGGTGGATGGTGCGAGCCGTTTTAAACGGATTCTGCATATTAACATTCCAGCGATTATCCCTACGATCACCATTTTGTTGATTCTGAATATGGGCAGTATTTTGGGCGTTGGATTCGAGAAAATTTTGCTGCTGCAAAATCCGTTAAATATGGGCTCGTCTGATGTCATCTCGACATTCGTTTACCGTTCCGGTCTGGTTGATGCGCAGTACAGTTTTTCAACAGCTGTAGGATTGTTCAACTCGGTCGTTAATGCGGTTCTGCTCATTACGGTGAACCAAATTGCACGTCGCACCAGTGAAAACAGCTTGTGGTAAAAGGAGGGGAAAACACATGTCATCCGCAGTGAAGGAAAGCAGAAGCGATAAATTGTTTTTATGGTGCAACTACATCTATTTGACGATCGCGCTCATCATTGTGCTATACCCGTTGTTATACATCATCAGCGCCTCCATCAGTGATCCCAAATTTGTAAGCTCCGGTGAGATGTGGCTGCTTCCAAAAGGAATTACGTTCGAAGGTTATGCCCGGGTGTTTGAGAACACCAACATCTGGATCGGATACAAAAATACGATCATTTACACGGTCTTAGGTACACTCGTCAACCTCATGGTCACGCTTCCGGCAGCCTATGCGCTCAGCCGCTCTGATTTTGTGGGACGCGGATTCTTCATGGCAATGTTTATGGTAACGATGTTTTTCGGCGGAGGGCTTGTTCCGAGTTACTTGCTAGTGAAGGATCTTGGGATGGTAAACAGCATATGGGCGCTCATTCTGCCAGGAGCTGCATCCATCTGGAATATTATCGTATGCCGTACGTTCTTCCAATCAACCATTCCCAAGGAGTTGCAGGAAGCAGCACATATTGACGGGTGTACCAACACCCGGTTATTCATCCGAATTGTACTTCCGCTCTCCATGCCGATCATTGCCGTGATGGCGCTCTTTTACGGAGTTGGACATTGGAACAGTTATTTCAGTGCCATGATCTATTTGAATGATTCCTCAAAGTATCCGCTGCAGCTCTTTCTTCGCCAAATTCTGGTGCTCCAGGAGATGGCAGCACAGGGCGGGGGAGCGATCGATACCTCTTCAGCAACAGCGATGAATTCCAAAGCGGAAATTGCTGCGCTGGTCAAATATGCCGTCATTATCGTTTCAACTTTGCCTGTGATTGCGATTTATCCGTTCCTTCAGCGTTACTTTGTGCAGGGTGTTATGATCGGTTCCGTCAAGGGATGATCTTAAACCATAATCCACATTAAATAAGGGGAGTTGTTGTCATGAAAAAGCTTCGCAAGGCTTCATCTATTGCACTCTGCCTCACCCTATCCGCGGTATTGCTTGCAGCTTGTGGTTCCAATGAAGATGGAGGTTCCGCGACTTCAAAGGTCGAAGGGGTCAAAAAGGAAGGATTCCCGATTGTGGATAAACCGCTCACACTAAAGGTTATGTCCCAGGATGCAGGTGTAGCCGACTGGAACACGATGCCAGTCCTGCAAGAGATGGAGAAGTTGTCAGGCATCAAGCTGGAATACCAGCTTTCGCCAATCGACAGCTTTGAAACAAAGAAGAACCTGGTATTCGCAAGTGGCGATTTACCGGATATGTTCTACGCTGCGGATCTCAAGCCGGCTGAGCAGGTTACTTATGGGACTCAAGGCATTCTGATCCCACTGGAAAAATACATTGATGAAGGTTATGCCCCGAATATTAAAAAGATCCTCGACGAAAACCCGGATGTTCGCAAATCATTTACAACGCCTGACGGACATATGTATGCACTGCCATTTATCGATACGGCTGCCGTGTGGTACAGAGGTCCGATGTGGTACAACGGAGAATTTCTAAAAGCACTTAACGCAGAGGAGCCAAAAACGACGGAGGAATTGTATACGTACCTGAAGCGTGTGAAGGAAGAAGATCCTAACGGCAATGGACAACAGGATGAAATCCCGCTTACTTCTGTAAAACTGGACGATCTACGTATGTTTTTCTTCGGCTTCTGGGGAATGTACAACGAAGGAATCTATGCGGATAAGGACGGAAAAGTCCACTATCCTTACCAGGAAGAAGGCTACAAAGGTTATCTGACGTTTATGAACCGTTTATGGAAGGAAGATTTGCTGGATCATGAGACCTTCTCGCAAACCGGCGACCAGAAAAAAGCAAAAGGCGAAAGCAACAAGCTTGCTTTGTTCAATGATTATCATCCGTACTTCACACTCGGCGGCGAGCCTAGCACAAAACATCCGCTGATGACACCCGTGAAGAGCGAGATCGCAGATTCGCCTGTATACGGTAAACATCCGGGCATATCGGCACGGGGGACCTTTGCAATTACTAGCAGCAACCCGTCTCCTGAAGCAACGATGCGCTGGATCGACTATTTGTACAGCTATGATGGAGCCACCTTGTTCAATCAAGGTCCAGAAGGTGTGCTGTGGAAATTCAAAGATAAGGAGAACCTCGTGAAGGAATGGCTGCCTGTTCCTGGCGGCGGGGATCGTGAGGAATATCGCGGTAAAATCACGCCGAACTTCGGCATCTTGACACCGGGCATTAATGATCCGGATGTAGCGAAGGGGCTTCGCACCGAGTTTGATGAGTGGATTGACCAGCAGAATCAAGAGAAGTTGGTGCCTATCGGAAAAGCGCCATTCCCTAACGTTTATTTAACAAATGAAGAGCAAAGCGAAGCGACGGCTTTATTATCTGATCTGGATACCTACGTCAAGCAAATGGAGGCGAAGTTCGTAACCGGTCAGGAGCCGCTGGAGAACTGGGATAAGTATATTGCGCAAATTCAAAAAATGGGCAGCGATCGTATCGTTGAACTATATCAAGGCGCATATGACCGCTGGAATACAGGGAAATAAGAACAAGGATCAGAAAGAGGTGTGAACAGGGATGCAAAAGTGGTTTGAGGAGGCCAAGCTCGGAATATTCATTCACTATGGCATCTACGCTGTAGACGGGGTTGCGGAATCCTGGTCCTTCTATAATGGAAGGCTCTCCTATGAAGAGTATATGAAGCAGCTGCACGGTTTTACGGCATCAAATTTTAATGCGGAGAAGTGGGCGGACTTGATTGAGAAATCGGGAGCCCGATATGCCGTGCTGACAACGAAGCATCATGATGGTGTTGCTCTGTGGGACACACAGTATAGCGACCTCAATGTCGTCAAACAGACACCAGCGAATCGGGATCTTGTGAGGGAATATGCGGAGGCGATTCGGGAGAAGGGGATTCATCTGGGGATGTACTTCTCGCTGATTGATTGGTCGCACCCGGATTATCCCAGCGTATATGAAGGCGGCAAGGTGCCGGAGGATCTCAGCAGTGTCAATCGGCATTCAAGTCCTGTGGACGGTGTTCAGGATCAGGAGAAATGGAAGAAATTCCTTGAGTTCAATAACCATCAGCTGCGGGAAATCTTGACGAATTACGGAAAAGTGGATCTGCTGTGGTTTGATGGGGACTGGGAACGGAGTGCCGAGCAGTGGAATCTCCCGGAGTTCAAGCATTACCTGCAATCCTTTAATCCGGATATCATCATTAATTCCCGACTTCAGGGCTATGGGGATTATAAAACGCCGGAGCAAGGCATTCCAATCACAAGACCGGAGGGACCATGGGAGTTCTGTACCACGATTAACACATCCTGGGGCTATGTACCAACAGACCATAAATACAAATCGTTAAATCAGATCATCCGAATGTTCTGTGATTGTATTTCAATGGGGGGCAATATGCTGCTGGATATCGGTCCGCGCGAGGATGGCACCATTGATAAGAGGCAGGAGGATATTCTGCTTGGACTGGGAGCTTGGATCCGAACCCATGAAGAGGCCGTCTTCGGAACGGGTGAAGGTATTATGCCTCGCTATTATCTGGGGGGAAGCACCGTATCCGAGGACAGAAAAACCTTGTACCTGTTTGTTTATGATGATCCAAAAGAGAATGTATGCATCAAGGGACTATGCAATCCAATCAAGAGGATTACTGTGCTGCATTCGGGCAAAGAACTTAACCATGAAATCCATGGAGGTGTGCCTTGGTTCAATATCCCGGGGACAACGTGGATTAAAATGACCCCGGAGGACACCCATGAGCAGGTGACGGTTCTTAAGCTCGAGTTCGATGAGGAACTGGAAATGTACGGCGGCTCAGGAGCCGTTGTTACCCATAACTAATATTACGGGAGGGCATGCGCCAATAGATGCATGCCCTCCCTCATGAAGTGGAGAGAGAGCGATATGAACCAAAGTGGAGTACCTGAGCCAAGAATTGAGTATGCTCCCAAACATTATATATGCAAGCGTGCAAAGGAACCGCTGGTGCTGGACGGCCGCATAGACAAGGCATTCTGGAATGCTGCTGATTGGACGGATGATTTCGTTGATATCGAAGGGGATCTTCGGCCGAAGCCTGGAAAACAGACACGGGTAAAAATGCTGTGGGATAACGACTATTTCTACTTTGCAGCCGAACTGATTGAAGATCAGATCTGGGCTACATTGACCGAGCGGGATTCTGTTATTTTCTACGACAATGATTTTGAGATTTTTATCGATCCCGACGGGGATACCCATCAATATTATGAGTTCGAGATCAATGCGCTGAATACGGTATGGGACCTGTTATTGGTGAAGCCATATCGGGATGGTGGACCTCCGGTCAACGGTTGGGATATCAGCGGTCTCAAGACGGCCGTACATATCGATGGGGAGTTGAACACACCTGGCGCCGATAACCGGAAATGGAGTGTCGAGGTCGCAATTCCCTGGACCAGCCTAAAGGAATGTGCCGAAGGCAGCCGTCTGCCTGCGCCGGGTGAGTTCTGGCGTGTCAACTTCTCGCGGGTGGAATGGCAGACCGAGGTGCACGATGGCGAATACCGCAAGGTGCTAAATCCGGATACAGGCAAACCTTATCCGGAAGACAACTGGGTCTGGTCGCCCATGGGTATTATTAACATGCATTATCCGGAGTTATGGGGCTATGTCGTATTTTCGGATGACGGAACGGATCAGTCCTTTGAGCTGCCGGAAGACGAACGAATCAAATGGGAGCTTCGCAGACTCTACTACCGTGAACGCAATTATTTTGAAGCCCATGGTGAATTTACACAGGATGTGAAGTTACTAATGGGTGAAGAAACATTCATTTGTCAGCCTGTAATTGAAAAGACCCGTAGCCTATTCCAGATTAGTACGCCTTCCTCGGACGGCACCACCTTAATCTGCATTCGGGAAGACGGAAAGCTGTGGAAGGAGTGAGCTAGCGATGACCAGCCAAACCTTGGTGTTCTCGATGGATGCACAAGCATTGGAACGGATCGAGCAGAAGTTCCAGGAGAAGGTACGTTTTGCAGAGGCCCGCAAAGATAAACTGTTTCATGTGTTTGAGCAGCCATTAACAGAAGAAGAGGCATGGGCTTTGAAATATGTGTATGCCTACATGCCGGTGAACGACCTGGCTGATTATGATGGAGAACTGTTCCTCAGTCATGTGCGCTGGGCACTGGACATTCGCAAGCGAGTGCCCTGGGGGGAGCGTGTACCGGATCATTTGTTTCTGCATTTTGTGCTGCCCTATCGAATCAATACAGAGAATATTGAAGATTTCCGCGGCATTATCTTTGACGAATTGGCTGAACGGACAGCGAAGTTATCCATGGCAGATGCTATTCTGGAGACCAATTACTGGTGTCATGAGAAAGCGACTTATATTGGCAGCGATCTGCGAACGATCTCGCCACTGTCGATGATTCGGAATGCCCGCGGTCGATGCGGCGAGGAGTCCACGCTGGCGGTAGCCGCTCTCCGAAGCATTGGCATACCTGCCCGTCAGGTCTACACACCGCGCTGGGCTCACTGTGACAGCAATCATGCTTGGGTGGAAGCATGGGCAGACGGCCAATGGTATTACATTGGGGCATGCGAGCCGGAAGCCGGATTGAATCAAGGGTGGTTCAGTCCGCCAGCACGCAGGGCCATGCTGATTAATACGAGGATTTTTGCCGACTATCCGGGACCAGAGGATATAACGCTCTCCGAGAAGGGATATACGGAGATCAATTTGCTGGAGAACTACGCGCCAGCGCACACCATAGGCGTGAAGGTAATCAATGAGCAGGGTGAGCCTGTGCCTGAAGCGAGTGTCCGCTTTGAGCTGTACAATAGTGCTGAATTTTATCCCATCGCCGAAATCAAGACTGACACACAAGGAGATGCCTCATTTAAGACAGGTCATGGCGACCTAGTAATTCGTGCGGTTCGTGGCAGCAAGTGGGGTGAAATTCTATTCAAAGCTCAGGACGGCGATCATGTTGAGATCGTGTTGGACTCGTCAGAGCAGCCATCAGGGGTCGTGGATTTTGATATGGTTCCTCCTCCAGAAGGGGAGGGAGAAATGGTTACTGCGTTACCGGAAGAGAAGATTCGAGATCACAACCGCCGCTTGGAGGAAGGCACGAAGATTCGGAGTGAATATGAGGATACATTCCTGAGTGAGGAAGAGGCCTCTGCATTGGCTCGTTCGGCTGAACTGCCTCTGGAACGGGTGTGGGATATTCTACAGAAGGCAAGGGGCAACAGCCATGAAATCGCAGCCTTCCTGGAGGAATGTTCCGGCGAATTTGGCGAGTGGCCACTCCGGTTGCTGGAGTCGATGAACGAAAAAGACTTGATCGATACCTTTCGGCCAACGCTGGACGATCATCTTTTAGGTGCGCTTTCGCAGCGAGGACAATGGACAGAAGAGACATTTGTGAAGTACATCCTGTGCCCGCGGGTTTCCTATGAAATGCTGGTTCCTTATCGATCCGTATTCCTGAATGCTTATTCCGAGCAAGAGGCAGCAGCGTTCAGGGAAGATCCGTTGATGCTTGCTCAACTTTTGGAACAGAGCTATGAATATCATGAGGACCTTCCCAATCTGAAAGGCAAGGGAAACCCGGCAGGTACATACAGCCTGATGAAGGGAGATCCACAGTCGCTGGATATTCTGTTTGTCGCAGTGTGTCGCAGTTTGGGCATTCCGGCCCGATTACATCCGAGTGAGCAGAAACCGCAGTACTTTAGTGGAAAAGGCTGGAAGGATGCAGTATTCAGTCGAGCCTCTTCTCGAAATGAGGACAGCTCAGGCTGGGGAATGCTGCATCTCCTCAATGACTCAGAGGCTCGTGAGGATGCCCCGGCAGCATCCTATGCGGAGAATTTCACGTTCGCACGTCTGGAAGACGGGGTGTACAAAACACTGATTTATCCGGATGGACACTCCGATGTCTATAGTGATCCATTTGAGGTTGAATCGGGAGCTTATCGTTTAACAACTGGCATCCGTTTAAAAGATGGAACGGTAAGAGTCCGCTTCATTTACTGCACCGTTCGGGCTGGAGACACCACAGAGGTAGTCCTGACTTATCGTGAGCCGGAGGTGGACATCCCAGTGCTGGGAAAACTGGCAAACGGCAGTGTGCTGACTCGTTTGGATGGTTCTGAGGTGGTACTGGAAGAGCTTCTGGGATCAGAAGGGGCCATTGCTGCCTGGATTGAACCGGAGCGGGAACCAACCAAACATCTGATTCGGGAGCTGTGTGAGCTCGCTGAGCCTCTTAATAAGCTTGGCTTGCCAATCGTGCTGGTGATTGGAGAGATGGAGTGGAACGCCTCCTTTGATCCTGTGAGTTATCCGAAGCTGCCGGAACGTACAATTTTTGTACGGGATTCCAGCTATGCGGCTTTGTCAGGGTTCATATCGAAACCTGCTGCTCACGAAGCGGGTTATCCACATCTGTTCGTGCTGGATCATCAGGATCAAATCCGTTATTCAGCCTCCGGATACAGGATTGGTACCGGTAAGGAATCCCTGCAGATTGCTGCTGCGATATCTTTGAGCGGAAGGGAGGAGTGAAGAGGGTGACAAAATATATCGCTGTGGGTTATGCAGTCGATTCTGTTCTTACTGATATGACTCATGAGGATCTGTTGAAGTTAACACATCTGAACGTAGCCTTCGGTCATGTCAAGAATGATGAAATCACCACCGAGCATTTAACAAACGGGGAGGTTGTTCGGGATATTAAGCGAGAGTATCCGAATCTGACGGTGCTGCTGTCTGTTGGCGGATGGAGCGCAGGTGGCTTCTCTGAAGCAGCCTCAACCCAGGCGGGGAGGGACAGCATGGCTGCATCGGCGGTTCGGGTGCTGGAGGAATACCCTTTTGACGGAATTGATTTGGACTGGGAGTACCCTTGTTATGGTGAAGCAGGTATCGCGTCAAGTCCTGATGACAAACGGAATTTCACCTTGCTTCTCAAAACAATCCGGAAAACGCTGGATGCCAAGGAAGTTAAGGATGGCCGTCATTATCTGCTCACCATTGCAGCAGGGGCGGACCAGTACTATGTAGACGGTACAGAGATGGCTGAGGTACAGCAGTATCTGGACTATGTGCAGCTAATGACCTACGATATGCGCGGCGGTTTTCAAATTTTGACCGGACACCATACGAATTTGTATACGCCTACCGGAGATCTGTTCCGAATCAGTACAGATGCTTCCGTGAACCTCTTCGTCCGCGCTGGCGTGCCGAAGGAGAAGATCGTAATCGGCGCCGCGTTCTACTCCCGGATCTGGACTGAGGTTCCTGACCGAAATCACGGACTTCACCAAATGGCTGGCAGCACAGGTGGCTACGGTCCATCATTTGCAGAGCTGGAATCGAAGTACATCGATAAGAATGGTTACGTTCGTTATTGGGATGAAGAAGCGTGTGCACCGTTCCTGTTTAATGGGTCCAGCCTAATCTCTTATGATGATGAAGAATCGATCCAGTGCAAATGTAATTATGTAAAGGATCAAGGCCTGGCCGGAATCATGTTCTGGGAATATGGCTGTGATCCGACCCATCGTCTGCTGGGTGCGATCCATCAAGGGCTTCAGGATTGACATGGTTGAAAATAGAAGAAGCTCGGCCAATGAAATAGTTCTGATCGTTCCAAAAGTGAATTATTGGATGGATGAAGGGCTTGTATCGAAAGCCCTGGATGATTAAAAATAACATTGATATACACAAAAAGGACGAAGTTGGGGTTCATCCCACTTCGCCCTTTTTGCGTTTGTTGATCATCGGTTACCTGATGCATTCCTGATCCACGTCGGTTCAATCCTTTATCCCATACATTCCTCGTCGTCATCATCCGGCGCATCAGCGGAGCCGTTGGGACGATGCATTTTGCGATACTGACCGGGTGTATAACCCGTTTCTTTCTTGAATCTGCGGATGAAGTTCGGAGTATCCAGATAACCGACGCGCGTGATGATATCTTTTAACGGATCAGTTGTATGAAGCAGCAGCCGAATGACTTCATCCATCCGTTTCTGCCAGATGTATTGGGTAAAATTCATACCGATCTTCTCTTTGAAGGAACGGCTGAAATACGATGAAGAAATCGTGAATTTGGATGAAATCGTACCCAGACTGAGATCATAATCGGAGAAGTTGGCATCAATATAAGCAACGATTTCATCCATTAGAGAGCTTTCTTCCGTCTCGCTCTTCGCCTCAACATGAGCACAGATTTCGGCGGCAAGACCTGTCAGTTTTTTCTCCAGATCCTCGAGAGAGTCATAGGAAGTGATCCTTGGAAGTTGATTGACCACGTGGTGAATGTCAAGCTCCGATGCTGTTTTGAGCATTGTATTCAGAATATCGAAGCAGATGCAGCGCAGCAGCGGTACAGATGGCATTTCAGATTTCAGGGTATTCAGCGCGGTTGATACCATCTGAACTGCCACATCATAACTGCCCTGTTTCAAACTCTGGACCAGCTTCAGCAGCACATCTTTGGGGACCCAGAAAGAGGGGTCTTGTGCACCGGAACCGGAAAGGGCGTTGAAAAAGGTGCTGCTGCCTTGTCCGTGCAGCATGGATGCTTCCAGCGCCGTTGATGCCTCGATGTAGGATTGGTTCAGCTGCAATGGAGAGCTGTAGCTGTTGCCGATCCCGATGGCGGGAGCGACTCCGACATGCTTGGTCACCATCAATTGCAGTGATTCAACAATAGGATCCATACGAGCCTTCAAGCCAGACTCATGCCTGATTTCGGCATCAAATCCCACGATGAGTGCCACTTGGTCTGGTTGTGGAAGCTCCACGCCATAAGCATAAGCTGACAGTTCCGGCAGCTCTACATCGTTTAACAGCTGCATGACAGTACGCTGTTCGGAATGATCTGCAATGGAGAAAGCGTGCATATCCCAGCTCAAGGTCATGACAAAATAATGGGATCGGTAAAAACGTATGCCAAGATTGTCCGTAAACTCAGATGGAAGCTCACCGGTATGACCATGCTTCAGCAGCATGAGCAGAATATGATTGCGAGCATAGGGCTCCTGAAGGTCCACGCGCTGGCTGTAATCATGCAGCGTTTTCTTGATCCACTCCAGCTCGTTGCTGGTTGTGGAAGGTCCGGGGTTGTTTTTTAACCGAATGAATTCCATTAAGTCTGAAATCGGATGATATTGTCTGCGTGCCAGCATAATAGCGAGGAAAGTACCCATGACCACCATGAAGGAAAAAACCAGAACAATAAAGGTACGAATATGGACGATTCGGCTAAAAAACTGATTGCTGGGCATAGCGGTTACATAAGTCCAGCCAGCATCTGACTTGACAGATACAACCGAATGCGGTTCTTGATTCAAGGAAAGGCTGTGCGTTCCGGGCTCAAGTGCAAACAGCGCTTTGACTTCCTGTTCGGTAATGGTTTCTCCCTTATAATTGGCAGCCAGCACCTGTCCGTAATTATCAAAGATATAAGTCATCCCGTGGTAATCGCTGAGAATGGAATCAATCAATCCGGTCAGATTGGATTCGTGAATCAGGAACATGACGGTACCATGGGCGGGCGTATTGTTAGGCGCAATCGGTACAAGGTAGGCCAGCATGGAATTGGGTATTTTGGTTCCTTGAACGACTTGTTCAGCCGGTCGTATCGTGGGAAACGGAACGTTATTCAAATCCCGAATCATGTCCGTCTCGTTCCAGGTATTAAATTTGTAGCGGCCAGTGAATACATCCAGATTCTCAGAGCCCTGGGACGAGTAGATGGTATCATCACCTCGAAAGAACAGGAATAATTCATCGATAATGGAACTGGTGGCTTTATATTTGACCAATGCACCAATTGATTCCCGACTGTAATAGGGATGATGGGTCCAATACCGCGTTAGCTGCTCATCGTAGGCGATGCGAAATGCGATGTCCTGCAATTCCTTCATGCGGTCATCAATAACCGTTTTTGCTTGAGTCAACTGATTGACGTTGGTCTGTTCAATTTCGGACCGGAGCGTGTCCACAGCATTGTGATAAATAATGATAGTTAATATAACAAGAGGTATTAGGAAAATGGAGATATAGGATAGTGTGTACTTAAGCAGAAGCTTGGACTTGAAGTGATTCCATTTCATATCTGCAACCTCCCGATTTTCATTAGATCTACAGTGATAACGCTCTCATAATGACCATAAAGCTGCTGCCATCATGCCGAGTTATGGGTTCCTGCTAAGTATAGCAAAATCCCCTTCAAGTTCACTCTTTTCCTTATGTTAACACACAAGGCTTTTCAAAGAGTATCTACTTAAAGGGGATAATTATAATAGAGAGTATTCATAGTTTGTACATTGAAATGGGAAGGTTAAACTATTAGTTCATCCAACGGTTCATAATCAAACCAATCGAACAGACATAGGGCGCCTTCTCCCGATGGACTATGGGCATACATGGCAACGATGACTCCTGTGAAGCCGCCCGCGACTTCAGTTGAGAGCAGGTGAGTTTCGCCTGAGCCCACGACAACATCGGTTGTTTCACCTTGCTCGACGGAGAACCTGAAGATATCACGCTGGGCCTGAATTCGTAATATCGCAGGTCCGGTTCCGCAATCCCGAATTTCCTCTGTTCTTAGTGAACCGACCGTTCGTCTAAATATTATTTTTTTCTGACCGTTGATCCGCTTTATAGCCAAATCGTAATGATATTTCTCATTCATGTAAACAGTTAATCCCGCTTCGTCACCATCATATGTTGGATCAAAGTTGAGTTTGGCAGCCATGCGGCATAAAAAATGACTCAAACGGCGACCAACAAAGGCGGGACTTCCACCATCATTGAGAGACACGGGGGTTCCTCGTAAAGCAAGATGGCCCGGGTGTTCTGTGAGGGACCAGCTGTCAGGAGCCGGATTCCGCAGAAAGATCCAGTCCAGGCCCAGTGAGGGCACATTAAAATCATCCCGGACTTCCTTACGAGACCATTGGACTTCTGGGAGCTCCGGCCCGGTCATGATAGGCTCAATAATTCCGTCATGACCGATTAATGGCCATCCTTCGTTCGTCCAGGTGACTGGTGCGAGGAACGTCTCACGCCCCAGATGGTGACGTAACGGATAAGAAGCAGGACGTATGCCAAGGCATACCGCCCACCAGCTCCCGTCATGTGCTTGCACCAAATCTGCATGCCCAGTGGCCTGAATACTACTTTTCATGCTTCGGTTCGACAGGATTGGATTGTGAGGGCAGGGAACAAATGGCCCGTACGGATTAGTACTTCGCGCGATGGTTTCCATATGCCCGTATTCGGTTCCACCTTCAGCAATCATTAAATAATAGAATTCGTTTATTTTGTACAGGTGAGGGGCCTCGGGTGCAGCACCGCCAGTTCCGCCCCAGATGAATCGGCTCTCTGTCAGCTTGTTGCCCGTCAAAATGTCGATCTCGCACTGATATATTCCTTCGCCTTCATTGCCATTACAGGCTGATTGAAAGTATATAAGCCCATCATCATCGAAGAATAGGGAGGGGTCTATTCCATCCTGGGCAACAAAAAAGGGATCGGACCAAGGGCCTTCAGGTTGCCTGCTTCGTACATAGAAATTGCCGCCTCCGCTTACATTCGTTGTTGTCATGTAGAACCAACCGTCGTGATAGCGTATCGTTGGCGCATAAATTCCGCCTGAGCTGCCCGCCTTGGCGAGTGGCAGCTGCTCGGCAGAAGTGAGAACATGGCCGATCTGACGCCAATTCACCAGATCTTTGCTGTGAAAAAGGGGTACTCCCGGGAAGTACTCAAACGTGCTGGTTACGAGGTAATAATCTTCTTCTACCCGACAAATACTGGGATCAGGATAAAAGCCCGGAATCACGGGATTAGTGTAGTTCTTCATGATGTGCTCCTATTCATTCCAGAGTTTAACACGATCCTGGACGTATTTGGTGAATCCCTGTTCCATTTTTTCGACACCTGCATCAATGAGCTTCTGCTGATAGTCATTCCAGATGGCATCGAATTCTTCCGGTTTGGACATAACAGCCAGTGGAATTTGCTTCCATGTAATGTCCTTCACCTTGTTGGCTATGATGTTGATTTCATCTTCACTTGGTACGGAGATGTTCCATACCGCTCCCCATGGTTTTATCGGGTAATCCTTCTCGTTCGGAAACAGATCCATCCAGGTCGTTGCATCATAAGCTTTGAGGGTCTCTTTCTCTGCATCCGTGTAATTCTTAATGATCTGTTCCGGGAAGTTCTTGGTGTAATAATTTCCAGTGGAGTCTTTGACACCATCCCCATAATGACCACCAATGTTAGTATAGAGACCCACCCCGGATTCTTTGGTAAAGGCGATATTGTCGTTAATAATGCGCTCCTGCACATCTGCAGGTACAACCCGCTTACCGTTCTCCGTGGTATACTGCTTGCCTTCTACGCCCCAATAGTTAAGAACCTGGCCTTCCTCAGATGCAAGGAAATCGAGAAATTTAATGGCTCGTACCGGATCCTTGGCGCTTTCGGTTATTCCTACTCCCCAGCCAGCCATGAAACCTGTGGACTGGTAGCGGTTATCCTTGTACTGGTCAGACAGCATGACCGAATAATGTCCATACGTTTGATCATTTTTCCCGGCAGACTTGAGTGCTTTCTCACCATCGGAGTAGCCCCAGTCTGCATCAATCAGACCAATGACTCGACCAGAAGCGACTTTGGCAAGATATTGGTCGTTCTTCTGTACAAAAGATTCCTGATCAAGCAACCCCGTGTTATACATGTGGTTAAGCCACTGAAAATACTCTTTCTCGCCTTCCGTGCGGAAATGATACGTAGCTTCATACGTATCCGGATCAACGTAATACTCCCCGTCACCGGATTTACCTGTAGTCTCGGCAGCGGGATTCGTCACGGTAATTTGGATATGCCAGTCATCCGCGTTCAGTGTCATACCGATATTTTTGTTGCCATTCTCATCGGTAGGGTGCTTCTCCAGATACGATCGGATGACGTTTTCATAATCTTGCAATGTCTTGATCTGTGGATATCCCGCCTCTTTCACCGCACGATGCTGAAGCTCGAAGCCCGCTCCTGCCACGAAGTTGACTCCGTCTATGGCTGAGTAGGTGGGTATTACATAAATGGATGGATCATCGTTACTGTAGCGCAGTCGTTTGATTTGATCACCGAACAGCTTTTTGATGTTTGGGGCATGTTGATCAATCAGATCGGTAAGGTCCAACATTGCCCCTGCATCCACCAATTTGTCTAGTTCTCCTTTGGGACTGATCAGATCGGGGTAATCGCCGCTTGCCGCAATGAGTGCCAGTTTTTGAGCGGGGTCTGATACGGCAAATTCGGCATCGAGCGTAATGCCTGTCTGTTTGGTTATTTCTTTGCCGACATCATCCTGCATCTTATTCCAGTTTGAGTTGGAATCTGCTCCGAAAAAGGTCAACGTCATCGGCGAAGTATTACTGGCATTTCCATCATTGCTTTCGGAGCTTTCATTGCCATTGCTGCACCCTGCCAGCAAGCTTAACGAGAGTGCAAGTGCGACAGAACATTTTGGAATCTTTCTCGATAGTTTAGTCATATTAACCCCCTGATATGATCCATATAATTGGTCTGAGAGAACTTTCTGACGCATGTTACGTATAGAGCCCGCTAAAAGGAGCCTCTATAGAATTGAATGCGTTTACAAAATGGTGATAAGAAACATGCACTCGACAGATTAACGGTATGATGTAATCTCTAACCAACTGCACCCCCTTAGATGTCAGGTTCTTCTGCACAGTTACAAGAGGAATTATATCGGCTCAGAGATCGACAAACCTTGATTTTTCGGTCCTGGAGTAGCATGATATAGACATTCAGCCCAACAATGTTCGCGGAGGGGGATCTTTTGAGTAATGCATATTTGAGGTGGTTTACTTCAGACCACGAATTTCCATTTTTTATTCAATACGGCGGACACGACGAAGACATGGAACTTCATAGGCATGTTGATTTTTCTGAACTCGTGATCGTACTGAATGGGAATGCCACGCATATCGTCAACACTGAGGAATCATTTATCAAGAAGGGAAATGTATTCGTGATCAATGGGGACACGCCGCATGCATACAAAGACCCCTATGATTTTCAGATATGCAATATTATGTTCAGACCGGAGATGCTCGCTTCGACTGGACCGGATCTGAGGAAATCCAATGGCTTTCAGGCACTGTTTGTTTTGGAACCGTTTTATCGTAATCTTCACTCTTATCCGAGTAAACTGGCTTTACCTATCCCCAGCCTGGAATATGTTGAATTGCTGATTTCGGTCATGATTGAGGAGTATAAAAGTAAGCAGCAAGGGTATCAGACAATGCTGATCTCCCGTTTTACGGAGTTGGTCGTCTATCTGTCGAGGCATTATGATACACAGGAGAAGGCCATAGAAGGCAATAATCTGATGCATCTGGCCAATGCCATTTCCTATATCGAGGATCATTATCTGGAACCTCTGACCTTGGAAGGGATTGCTGGGAGGTCGAATGTTTCAGTGCGGCATCTGAACCGGATTTTTCGATCCTATTATCAGATGACACCTATCTCTTATTTACAGAAGCTGCGTCTGGAGAAGGCATGTTATCTGTTAAAACACGGGAACTTGTCCATTACGGAAATTTCTTATGAATGCGGATTTAATGACAGCAATTATTTCAGCAGGCAATTCACAAAGACGTATGGCATTTCTCCCAAAATGTATAGGCAGTCTCTATAACGTGCCACTGAGGTGGGATGAATGGAAGAAGGAGGGGTGAGTGTGAGAGAAACTTGTGTTCCAACGGGCGTGGCGTTAAAAGATACCGGCTTTGGATATACGCTGTCCCTGGTTAATGGTAAATATAAAATGGTTATTCTGTATTGGCTGTCTGAAAACAAGGTGATGCGACATAATGAGCTGAAGCGAAGTATCGGTACCATTTCGTTTAAGACCCTGAGCGTTATGTTGAAAGAGCTGGAGGAAGATGGTTTGGTGATACGTCAAGAATATCTACAGATCCCGCCTAAAGTTGAATATTCATTATCCGAACGGGGCAAATCATTGATGCCGTTGTTAAATATGATGTGTGATTGGGGAGAAGCCAATATGTTTACTCCGGAGCATATCAAACGATAGTAAGGCGAATTAAGAAAAAGGATCTCCTGTTCAAGGAGGCCTTTTTTTTAATTTCCATAAAAATGTAATTTGTATTTTTAACCATTTTTAATAATCCAGAAGACGACCGTGGTCATGCCATTGACCGTACATTTTGTTTTCTTTTGTGTTTGTTATGAATTTATCCAGCCTACTCTTGAATAACTCGGGCTGATTTTTAACGCTTTGAATCGTGTCGATCCGGATTTTCTGATAAAGAGCTGGAAATGCCAAGAAATTCGCATAAGCTTGTTCGTGCTCTTGTAACCTTTGCTCGATAACGGCGTCTATTTTGAAAGCCTCGTGATTCATGTCAGGAAGCACCATTCTTCCTTCGTCGCTCATTAATCCCAACTTCTCAAGACGGCGAACACGCTCTTTATTTAATTCTGTCCATGAACTGCGTTTGCTTCTGGGAGACAGTCTCTGAGCCAACCGATTTCCAGATACTTTTTTCTTAACCCCATCAATCCAGCCAAAACATAAAGATTCTTCAACCACGTCCAAATATAACAGTGTGCTTTGGGTTGGTTTCATGCTAACAACGACCCAACAGGATTTCTGAGTCTTTCCATGCTCCTGCAACCACATTCTCAAATCTTCTCTTGATTTTACGGTAATTAAATGTTCATGCTCCATTATTTTGATATTGTCTCCTTTGGATTGGTTATGAATTGAGTTGTTTATAAAATGATTATAAAAAAAGAAGTATGACAACAGACTGTCACACTTCTTCATAAAGCTGGAGCGTTTAGCGGTTGTTTTTGACCGATTATGATTACAGATTGTCAATAAAATTTAAATAGCCTTGTGTGCTTTGTTCCACTTCACTTGCCATAGGCTCATGTTCTGCCCCATAAAAGGCAAAGAATGATCGATAATCCGCATCACAGTAAAGCATGGTCGTCTCAAAAGGAGATAACAGTTGTGCAAGGGTATAGCGATATTTGCCACCTTCCGTGTAATCTATTTCTTTGATTCCGGCAGATACGGCCAAAGCGACTTTGCGTTGCTGTAATTTGTCTCCCTCAGAGCCGTAAGCCCAGCCATAAGTGAAAACTTCATCCAGCCATTTTTTAAGAAGAGGTGGGCTGCTAAACCAATAGAACGGAAATTGCAGGACCAGATGGTCATGACTTTCAATGAGATGCTGTTCTTGCTGCACATCAATATGCCCATCAGGGTAAACATTATAAAGTTCGTGTACTGTATATTTTTCGGGATATTGTTGGAGTTCTTCTATCCACCGTTTGTTGATGACTGATGTTTCCATGTTGGGATGTGCTGCGATGACAAGTGTTTTCAAAATAATTCTTCCTCCCTAAGCGCTAATATTTCTTGAGTATAAGGGGAGTGCTGCCAAGATGTAAGTATGCACTTTTAGTACAGGTACTTACCTTAAGGTAAGCACCTTCGGTCCATTGGTATGTTCCAAAGAGTATTTAATGAAAGATCGGACTGACGATCTGAATAATATTCCTTTACAGGAATATTCCTTATGAAGTATACTTCAAATATCAGGAAGAAGAGCATTTTGGTGAAGGAGATGAGATTCTACCAATACACTATAACTGAATGAGGTGAAAGGCATGTCAGGACACAATCCGGGTATGGACATGGCCTTGTTGGGCGCTTTGGCTGAACCGAATCGTATGCATATCGTCGAACTATTGCGTGATGGTCCTCTGACTGTAGGGGAAATTGCTGAACGGCTGGAATTACGCCAGCCTCAAGCTTCGAAGCATTTGAAGGTACTCAGTGAGAACTGCATTTTGGAGGTAAAGGCCGAAGCTAACCGCAGGATCTACAAGCTCCGTCCCGAACCTTTTCGTACATTGGATGAGTGGCTGCAGTCGTTTCAGAGCGTCATGGAAGATCGTTTTGACAACCTGGATCAATACTTGCGTGAACTGCAAAGTAAGAAAGATAAACCATAAGTATTCCCAAATCATAAGGAGGAATGACAATGTTAAACGATGGAATGGTGTCTAGCGTGGATAATGAAAAGGTACTTGTACTTGAGCGTGTTTTTGACGCACCTCGTGAGCTTGTGTTCAGCATGTTCAAGGAACCCGAGCATCTTCAGCGCTGGTGGGGACCGAGAGGTTGGACAATTCCCGTCTGTAACGTCGATTTTCGCCCAGGCGGTATTTGGCATTACTGCATGAAATGTGAGGATAAAAGTCAGGGTGATTTCTACGGTATGGAATCCTGGGGCAAAGCTGTATATAAGGAAATTGTTGAACCGGAACGGATTGTATATACCGACTATTTCTCGGACGCCGAGGGGAATACAGATGAGAGCCTGCCGTCAACCGAGGTGACCATGCAATTCATTGATCTCGGCGGCAAGACAAAGATCGTTAATCGTTCAGAATATGTGTCCGCAGAGGCACTTCAAACGGTCATGGATATGGGCATGCTGCAGGGAATTACGGAAACCTGGGATCGTCTTGCAGAGCGTCTGGGCGAAGTTAAGTAATAGAAATGAATCTAGCCGCCATGCATATGCTTGGCGGCTGTTTGTTGGTCTTTAAGTTATAACACGATGTGTTTGTAATTGCGTAATTATTCCTCTTGCACATTATAGAGCACACGCGCAAGCAGGTTCTGTCCGTAATTGCCGAAATTTTTGCCAAAGATCGTCAATCCCCGTTTGTTCACTGGTCCGTCTGTTACAGCAATTCGAAAATGGATATCGCTTTTGTAATCCAGGCCAATCTCGTCCAGGGTAACGTCCGAGATACGGCATCCGTCAATATAGCTGCCTTCTTGGGTGATGCGGATCAGCTTCAGCATCCCGTATTGATTCAAATGTGGTGGCCACCAGTCCGGGTTAAACGTCCCGCGCGTATTGCCGAAATCCCCTGGACTTGTCCAGCAGCCGATCTCAATGCCGTTGACGTAGAAATAAATATCTGAAGGATAGTTATCGCAATAACCTGGTGCTTCCGAACCCAACTCCATGGATAACTGAATTTCACTGAACGTCTGGTTAGGCTTAAGGTAGTTGGGAATACGATATTCCAGATAACCTTCGGCCAGCCATATCATCTCCGCATCAATACGGAGAGGATCAGCAAAATAGCGTGGATCATCGAACTCACCGACGATGCTGTCCCGCGTAGCGAGACCACATGTAGGTGCAGCCTGGTAATCGCTATAATGACCTACCTGAATTTCAACCTCGTATCGGTTATAAATCTCCTGTGAACGCAGGTCCACCATCAGTTTTTCCTCATTGAGATAACAAATCTTCTGAATTCCATGTTTGCCAACCGCAGTATTGATCTCAATCAGGCCGCTCTCTTCCAATTTCTTAATATGCATTGTAATGGCGCCATTGCTGAGCCCCAGTTTGGTTGCAAGGTCATTGAGGTTAAGACTCTGGTTCTTGGCAAGCAGTTCAATGATCTGGATTCGAATTTCCGAACTGAGTGCCTTGAAAATATTAACGCCAGACATCAGATCTTTAATATAAATCATAGGTGGTTTTCCTTTCCACGTTCTGAACAAAGCCCTACTGACCAGGCTTCTGCACATTTATATGGTTTGTTTTAGATAATTATAAATGATTACCCGATGGAAGGGAAGGGCGGAGAAAAGGAAGCCTAATCCCTTGTATACATAGCATAAATGAATGCATTATTCATAAATTGTTGTATATTTACTTTAAAAAATAACTTAAATCATTTCATATATATTTGAAATATACCATTGAATTGTGATGAAACCGCTTTTATAATCCTAGTATACCTAAATTGATTTAATACTTCATGAACCAAATTAACCATTTGATCAGGAGAGGTGGAATTCGATTTGGAAAAATTCAAAGGAATGACAGGATTCAGGAAGAAACGTTGGGCATTACCGGCACTACTTGTTCTTGTTTTGCTGCTGGCGGGTCAGTCTCGGGCATTCGCGGCATTTTGGAATTTGTCCGGAGATATTGCTGTCCACGATCCATCCATCATCAAAGAGGGAAGTTCATGGTACACCTTTTCGACAGGTCCTGGCATTCAGGTACTGAAATCGGATAACGGATCCTCATGGTATCGCGTTCCGCAGATTTTTCTAAGCAAGCCCTCCTGGTGGGCTACTGCCGTTCCGGGACAGAGCGGTTTGGATGTATGGGCGCCTGACATTGAGCAATATAACGGCAAAGTGTGGCTGTATTATTCCATTTCTACCTTTGGCTCGAATAGATCCGCAATTGGCCTTGCCTCTGCGAACAGCATAGGTGCGGGACAATGGAAGGATGAAGGAATGGTGCTTCAGACTACATCTGCCAATAACTACAATGCCATTGATCCGAATCTGGTCATCGATGCCTCAGGCAACCCGTGGCTGGCTTTCGGTTCTTTCTGGAGTGGTCTGAAGATTGTGAAACTGGATAAAACGACGATGAAACCTACTGGAAGCATATCCTCCATTGCGGCGCGTCCGAATAATGGCGGGGCCATCGAAGCACCGGGTATTGTGTACCGGAATGGCTATTATTACTTGTTTGCCTCGATTGATTCATGCTGTCAGGGCGTAAATAGCACCTACAAAATGGTCTATGGACGTTCAACGAGTATTACAGGTCCGTATGTGGACAAAAACGGTGTGAACATGCTGAATGGCGGAGGAACGATATTGGATACGGGGAACGTCAAGTGGAAGGGACCCGGCGGGCAGGATGTGTATAACGGTAATGTAATTGCACGCCACGCCTATGATGCCGATGATAATGGCAATCCGAAATTGTTAATTAACGACTTGCTTTGGGATTCCAGCGGATGGCCAACGTACTAATTTGTTTTAAATAAATATGAAATGTTTTAATAAAGTATTGACTAAAGTGATCTGGATTTGATAAATTTAACAACAGAAATCATATTTTTGCTGAATTGAATACGGTTACAAATCCAGATCAGGAGGGGTTCAGATGGTAAAGAAAAAAAGGTTGGTCACGTTGATGCTGCTTATGCTGGTAAGTGCACTGGTGTTTGCAGGCTGTGGAGGAAGCAGCGGATCAAGCGGGGACAAGGAATTGACATTTATGTTCCGGGGCGGCACGGATGAGCAGAAGGCTTATCAAGCCGTTGTCAAAAAATATGAAGAAGAGCATCCAGGAGTCAAAGTCAAAATTATCGTAACTGCCGCTGATCAATACGCAACCAAATTGAGAGCTGCCATCACCGGCAACAGCCTGCCAGACGTATTTTATTTTAACCCAGGCGATGTGAAAGCTTATGTGAACAGCAATGTGCTGTTGAACCTGTCTCCTTACGTTGAAAACAATCCGGATGTAGATTTGGATAATATCTGGAAATATGGCGTGGACTTATACCGTTATGATGGCAAAATGGCAGGTCAGGGCGATATCTACGGCATGCCGAAGGATTTAGGTCCGTTTGCACTCGGTTATAACAAGACGTTATTTGAAAAAGAGGGCATTCCATTCCCTGATAAGGACAAGCCTTATACATGGGAAGAGTTCATCAAGGTCAACCAGCAGGCGACGAAGGACACGAATGGAGACGGGAAACCGGATGTATTCGGTACAGGCTTCAATGTACAGTGGGCGCTGCAAGCCTTTGTATGGAGCAATGGCGCAGACTGGCTGGATGAGAGCAAAACGAAGGTAACCATTGATGATCCGAAATTCGCGGAAGCACTGCAATTCTTTGCGGACATGCAGAACAAATACAAAATCACGCCTTCCATCGAGGAAGCGCAAACATTGGATACATATCAACGCTGGATGAAAGGGGAAATGGCTTTCTTCCCTGTAGGCCCATGGGATATGAGTACATTCGAGAAACTGCCTTTCGATTATGATTTGCTGCCTTTCCCTGCTGGCTCTACTGGAAAATCAGCGACGTGGATCGGTTCCTTGGGGATCGGTGTATCGGCCAAAACGAAATATCCGGAAGAAGCTGCAGCGCTGGTGAATTACCTGACAGCTTCCAAAGAAGGTATGCAGCAGTTGGTCGATGCCAAAGTGCAAATCCCGAATCTGCTCGATATGGCTGACGAATGGGCCAAGGATACTTCAACCAAACCCGCCAACAAACAAGAATTCATTGATATCGTAGAAGATTATGGTCGTGCGCTGCCAGGTAACTACACGTACAATGCGGAATGGTATGACCTGTTCTTCACTGACATTCAGCCTGTACTGGATGGCAAGATTACAGCGGCAGACTATGTGAAGCAGCAGCAGCCCAAAATGCAAAAACTGTTGGACAAAGCGGTTGAGCAAGAGAAAAAATCTCAGAAATAAGCATGTTGTAAATGCTGAAATTTGACTTAAAAGGTTGAAGGTAGGTTCTAGAGAGAAGCAGCCTACTCAGAATGGATAGAGTAGTGAATTCCGTGTTCAAAAAATGCGGTGCCAGCAGCCTGCTATCACGCTGCTGGCATCATTTTGGATTCCATGCGGGCATGTTGCATGAATTGATCAAGCGAGCAGGCATTCATCGATTCATGCAACATGCTGATATTAGAAACAGGGGTGAGCGCAGTGATTACAAAATCTAGTTTGTATCGCAAAGAGAGGCTGTACGGGTATTTGTTTATTTTGCCTCCGATTCTTGGTTTGCTGATCTTTGTCCTGTTTCCTTTCCTGTATTCCTTGTACGGTTCGTTTACGGATTGGGATGGTTTGGGACAGATGAACTTTATCGGTTTGGCCAATTTTAAGGATTTGCTCACAGATGATCTATTTTACAAAGCGATGTTCAACACGTTTTATTTGATGCTGGGTATCCCGATTGGTTTGTTGCTTGCATTGCTGCTGGCGATGGGTCTGAATCGTAAAATTCCCGGCACAACAACGTTTCGAGTAATCTATTATATTCCAGTCATTTCTTCCCTGGCAGCGGTGTCCATCATGTGGAACTGGGCGTACAACGGGGATTATGGATTGGTGAACCAATTCCTGGATTTATTCGGTATTGAAGGTCCTAACTGGCTCGCCAATAAAGACACGGTTAAACCGGCCCTGATTATTATGACGGTTTGGAAAGGCCTGGGATACACGATGTTATTGTATCTGGCTGCATTGCAAAGTGTATCACGTACATATTACGAGGCGGCCGAGCTGGATGGAGCGAACGGGTTCCAAATCTTCCGCAACATCACCTGGCCGATGGTGAAGCCGGTTACCTTTTTCCTCGTCGTTACGAATATTATTGGTGGTTCTCAAATCTTCACCGAAATGAACATTATGACACCTACGGGTGGTCCTGAATATTCATCCGCATCGATTGTCTTCTATATCTGGCAGAAAGCATTCAGTAACCTGCAAATGGGTTATGCCTCTGCGATGGCCATGATTCTTGGTATTTTCATCTTTGTCATTACCCTAGTGCAATTCAAAATGAATGAAAAATCAGCCTATGATGGGGATTAATGGTTTAGGAAAGGAGTGAACCGGAGATGTCTTACAGTCAAAAGAGGAAACTAACGAACTCTATCATTTTTATCGTTTTGGCGATTGGTGCTGTTGCGATGATTGCGCCACTGATCTGGATGTTGTCCACTTCCGTGAAGGAGAAGCAGGATGTGTTCGCACTTCCGCCTGTGTGGATACCTGAAGTGTTTCAATTCGGAAAGTATAAGGAAATCTGGGAAGCAGGTCCGCTGCTCAGCGGGATCAAAAACAGCTTGATCGTGGCGATCAGTGTTACCGTTGTCGGGACGTTTACGTCGAGTATCGCCGCCTTTGCTTTTGCCAAATTAAGATTTCCGCATAAAAACAAACTGTTTCTTGCACTGCTCGCATCCATGATGATTCCATATCCGACAGTCATGATTCCGCAATTCATCATGTTCTCGAAGCTGGGATGGGTGGACACACTGCTGCCGCTTATCGTTCCTGGATTATTCGGTAACGTTGTCATGATCTTCTTCCTGCGTCAATACCTGCTTAGTGTGCCTGATGCCATTATTGAAGCGGCCAAAATTGATGGGAGCTCCTATTTCCGACTGTACTCCAGCATTACGTTCCCGCTCATTAAACCGGCGATTGCAGCTCAATTGATTCTTTGGTTCATGGGCATCTGGAACGATTATCTGGCACCAATTATTTATCTGAATTCACCTGAAAAACAGACCCTGCAGCTCGTCATTGCGAACTTTAATGCCACGTATGCGATCCAGACGGATTACCCGCTTATTATGGCAGCATCCATTGTTGCATTGCTGCCGGTATTGATCATCTTTCTGATCTTCCAGAAACAGATTATTGAATCGGTAGCAATCTCTGGAGTGAAGGGATGAGTCAGCGGAAAACATTCCGCCGGTGGACGAATTCAGGAAAAGGAGTTGTTGCTTCCGTGTTGCTTATGCTGCTGGTTGGGGCTACAGGCTGTTCTGGAGATGGAGCAGGGGAAGCGGTGTCCCCGCCGGTCTTTCCGGATGCTCCCCAAGATACTCAATTGTATGACACCTCCATTCTGGACGACGAATCCCGCTGGACGGTGAACAATGCACATGATCCGGCCATTATCAAAACAGATCAGGGATATTACGTCTATTCCACAGACGTTCGTGTTGCGGGAGAAGCGAAACCTGGCGTCATGGTACGCAAATCGGATGATCTGATCAACTGGTCATGGGTAGGTCAGGCTTTGCCGGGGATTCCGAAGGAAGCCCTCGATTGGACAGGGGCGGTAAATCTATGGGCACCGGATGTGATTCAGGTTGGCGACACCTACCGAATGTATTATTCGGCTTCGACCTTTGGCAGTACGCGTTCAGCTATTGGTTTGCAGACCTCCTCGTCCCCGGAGGGTCCTTGGACAGATGAAGGGTTGGTTGTTAAAACAGCGGAGAATGAAAAGGATAAGCTGAATGCCATTGATGCCAATCCGATAGTAGATGCCGAAGGCAATCCATGGATGGTGTACGGTTCATTTTTTGACGGGATATACATTGCACCTCTCGATCCGGAAACCGGAAAGTTCAAGGAAGAGGGGTATGGGACCCGCATTGCCGCCCGTGATCGTGCTACGGAAGAAGGTGCGGTGGAGGGACCATATATTGTGTATAATCCGGAGTTCAAAAAGTATTATTTATTCGTCTCATATGATTCTTTATTCGAAGATTATAACGTGCGTGTAGCCCGCGCTGATTCCATTAAAGGCCCCTACACGGATGTAAATGGCATGAACATGCTGGATACAGAGCATCTGCCCCAATACGAAGTTGGAACCAAAATTCTGGGTGGCTATCGCTTCACCGAAGGTGAGGGCTGGGTTGCACCTGGACATAACTCGGTCCTTAAAGATGGCGACGATTATTATATCGTGCATCATGCGAGAGGCGAGACGGATAAAAACTGGCCGTACCTGCATGTACGTAAAATGGTGTGGACCAAGGACGGATGGCCCGTTGTGTCACCTGAACGATATGCAGGGGAGTACGCACAGGACATTCCGAAGTCGATGATCGCCGGGGAGTGGGAAGGTCTTGCTGTCGATCCGTCAGTGGACGGTCAGGTGCAGGCAGTACCTTACACCTTACAAGGCAATGGCAAATTGAAAAGCGAAAACGGTTCAGGCAAGTGGACGTTTGACGGCAAACAAACACTGACACTGGAGTGGAAAGAAAGCCCGTGGGGCGGAGCTTCAACAGAGGAGCTCAAACTGCTCCCGTCCTGGGACTGGGAGCGAAGCCAGCCCGCACTTGTTGTGACAGGCCTGAGCGACCGCGGCATTGCCGTCTGGGGCAAGCAGATTAGCGCGGAGGAGAAGTAGAGTGCCATAGATATGGCTCGAAGTTTGGAATTGGAGCTAGGCCGAGAGCTTACGGCCAGTCGTGCAATTCGTGGGGAGAGTCGAGCGAGCGAAGCGGTCGGCCCCATAGATACAGAGCCACACCGATGGCTCGGAGTTTGGGTTTTATTCAGCGAGCGTGAATAGAGCGAAGCTATTGCTTCAAGGTGCACCAGCAGCGAAGGGGGAGGAAGGAGCCGCAGGAGCGACTTTGGCATCCGATTTCAACCGCCAAGAGCGGTGGAAAGAAGAAATCGGAGGACAAGAGAGCGATTAAGGTCCTGTCACCCCGGAGCGTCCGCGGTGCACCCAAAGCTGGCCGAGAAGCCACGGCCAGACATACATTTAGTGGGGAGAGTCGACCGGGCGAAGCGGTCGACCCCATAGATACAGAGCCACACCGATGGCTCGGAGTTGGGATTTGATTCAGCGAGCGCGGTTAGTGCGAAGCCCTTGTTTTTCAGGTGCACAAGCAGCGAAGGGGGAGGAAGGAGCCGCAGGGGCGACTTTGGCATCCGATTTCAACCGCCAGGAGCGGTGGAAAGAAGAAATCGGAGGACAAGAGAGCGCCAAGGCCCTACCACCCCCGGAGCGTCTGCGGTGCACCGACAATAGGTTTATGTTTTTCGCTCAAAGGTTTCTAATCCTCACTCCGAGCCATACACACACATTTGAAAGGGGAGCATTCCCATGACTGATTCCATTACATTTACCAATCCCATCCTGGAGCAGCGTGCTGATCCGTGGGTGTACCGTCATACAGACGGTTACTATTATTTCTCCGCTTCCGTACCAGCCTTTGACCGGATTGAGATTCGGCGTGCGCAAACCCTGGAAGAGTTGAGAAATGCCGAGCCGGTAACGGCATGGCGCAAACATGATACAGGACCAATGAGTGCCAACATCTGGGCACCCGAAATTCATTTTATCGATGGAAAATGGTACATATACTACGCAGCGGCTCATACCAGCGAGACGAATGAAGGTCTTTTTGATCACCGGATGTATGTATTGGAGAACGATTCTGCGAATCCACTGGAAGGTGAATGGGTCGAAAAAGGACAAATTAAAACGCGCTGGGAGACGTTTGCATTGGATGCAACGACTTTTGAGCATAAGGGAATTCGTTATCTGGTCTGGGCACAGAAAGATCCGGACATTGTGGGTAACTCGAACCTGTACATTTCCGAAATGGAAAATCCGTGGACGCTGCGCGGAGAGCAGGTCATGATCGCTACACCTGAATATGATTGGGAGATCATCGGCTTCAAGGTGAACGAAGGGGCAGCAGTGCTGCATCGCAATGGGCGAATCTTCATTGGTTACTCGGCGAGTGCGACCGACTGCAATTATTGTATGGGTTTGCTCACTGCGGATGAAGATGCCGACTTGCTTGATCCAGCGAGCTGGGTGAAATCGCCTAATCCGGTATTCCAGACGTGTGAAGCCAACGGCCAATATGGTCCGGGTCATAACAGCTTTACCGTATCACCAGACGGCAAAACGGATATTCTGATCTATCACGCACGAAACTATAAGGACATCGAGGGAGATCCTCTATACGATCCAAACCGTCACGCCCGCGCGCAGGTAATTCACTGGAACGAAGATGGCACGCCTGACTTTGGAGTTCCTGTTCCAGATGGGAATGCTGCGGCAGAAGCGAAATAAGAATCAAGATTTTGGATAGGTAGAGCCCTTAGTTAGCGTATGACGCTGATTAAGGGTTCTTATTTATGCACACATTGTTTGTGATGGCTGGAAATTCAATATTATGGACTGACATAGAAGCAACCTTCCTTTGGACTCTGCGTATGAGGAGTATACAATTCACTATACACATAACATTAGGAGGCCATATATGGATTCGCGCGAGACATTGGACCGGGAGCTGGAACAGATTTTGAAATGGGAAAAAGGGCAGAAGGACTTGTTTATTTGGGACAAAATTGGTCGTTTGCCATTTGCCATGCTGGATAAAGTGATGCCCAAAGCACTGAAACAGAAGATTGGTGACTCGCTGAATGAAGTCGGTCAGTATGTGCAGCATGGTGGGAAATTTCTCGTGCAGAAAAAGAAAGTAGCCAAGCTTCTCCAAGAGGAAGCGGTCAAGTCGGGTTATTTAATGAAGGACGAACCCCCTTATTACATTGAAGAGGTTGCAGAAACAGAAGCTGCCGCAAAAATCCACAGTGTGGAAGGCTTACCGCTTGAAGTGCTGGATCGCACTGCTGATAACATTACGGACAGTCGAACGAGGTTTGCTGCTGCACAAGGGGCCGCAACAGGTATCGGTGGCATTGTAACGATTGCGGCGGATATTCCAATCGTGATGGGGCTTTCCCTAAAGGTGCTGCAGGAAATGGCGCTATGCTACGGATATGATCCTGACGAACCTCAAGAGCGCATATTTATCGTCAAATGTCTGCAATTCTCCTCGGCTGATATTGTGGGCAAGAAAGCCATTATTGATGAACTCACCGATTATGATAATCCCGACAAGCAGGTGGAGGTTATCTCTCAAATGCAGGGCTGGCGAGAGGTTTTTAATTCCTACAGTGAATCGTTTGGCTGGAAAAAGCTGTTCCAGCTCATTCCGATTGCCGGCATGGTATTCGGTTCGGTGAGTAACAAAAATACGATTCGTGATGTTGCCGAAGCCGGAAAAATGTTATACAAAAAGCGGCTGATTCTTCAGCGCCTTTCAAAATGATGTCCATCAGAGCCAAATGGCTAGGGAGGACTGCCATTTGGCACAGATTCCAACGCTAACGAATCCATCGCTATTTGCATGATAATCAGGCAAAACGATGCGAAACCACACAAAACAAAAGGAATAAAGTGTCTGTGATTCGTTACATTGGCGGATTGCGAGAAATGATTCCAGTAACGTGTGCTGGATTCGTTACACACATATCATCTTACTGAATTCTGTCATTTCTTGCAGGCTCGATTCAGCTGTTTACCGCACTTGTTGACTGATCGCCTTTATCATGAAGCAGGGCGCCGTCTGCCTGGGAACAGCACGTGGATGTCGTTAACGCTGATGCTGACCAAACAAAAACGGGATAAAGCCTAGTGCTACAAGGCTTTATCCCGTTTACACAACAGGTAACATTTCGAGGTTGGTTAACCACCTGATGTTACGTTTCACGAGGCCGTTTTAACAACCCCATTTTGTTTCATTGAGCATCACAGCTTATTTTGTTGAAACGGATCTTTTTAACTGATCTTATTAAATCTAATCCAATTAAAATATACGTTTAATCTTCGCTACCATTCTCTTCCGCCCAGCGGTTCAGCAGCTTATCCGATGGAAGCAGGAAGGTGAAGATACCGATCAGTGGCAGGAAGCTGCACATCTGCATAACTGGCGATACGCCGAACACGTCGATCCAGTTCCCCAGCACGAGTGCTCCCAGACCGCCCATACCAAATGCCAGACCAGTAATCAGGCCGGAGACGGTTCCGATTTTACCCGGAATCAGCATTTGCGCATACACAACGGTCACCGAGAAGCTGGACAACATAATGAAACCAATAATGGTCAGCAGCACGGCTGTCCAGAACAGATTCGCGTAAGGCAGCAGCAGCGCCAGTGGAGCGGCTCCGGCCATCGACAGGAAGATCATGTTGCGTTTACCGAAGCGATCCGCCAGTGGACCGCCAAAGAACGTACCAAGAGCCCCAGCCGCCAAGAACAGGAAGATATAGATCTGTGCGTCCTCTGTGGACAAGTTGAATGTATCCTTCAGGTTAAACGCATAGAAACTGCCGATCGAAGCGACATACCACGAACGGACAAAGACGAGCAGAATCAAAATGGTTATGGCCGCAGCAATCTTTTTACGTAATGCCGGATTGGGAGCACGACGGGCTGCCGCCTGTCTGCGCAGATATCCACCCGATTGCAGCATGTGTCCATACCAGCGAGCGATATAGATTTGGACCGCGATTCCCGCAGCTGCAATGCCCGTGAAGCCGATGGCACCGAACAACCCAAACGGGATGAAAATCCATCTGGTGAGCAATGGAGCCAGAGACTGACCTGCGTTACCACCCACCTGGAAGATTGACTGAGCGAGACCGCGACGAGGCCCTGCGGCCATATGAGATACCCGTGAACCTTCTGGATGGAACGCCGCCGAACCGAGCCCAACAAAGATGACGGAGATCAGGACAGCCATATAACTGTCGGCGAAGGCAAGCAATAGCATACCGGTAAACGTAAAGCCCATGCCGATGGGCAGAATGGATGGTGTCGGTTTTTTATCAGCAAACCAGCCTACAACAGGCTGCATGATGGACGCAGTAAAGTTAATAGCAAACGAAATCCATCCGATCTGCGTATACGTGAGATGCATGGAGTCTTTCAGAATTGGAAAAATAGCCGGAATGACAGATTGGATCGAATCGTTGAACAAATGGACCAGACTGATAGCAATTAAGATCCGGTAAACGGTACCTTGTGCATCCAATCCGGGTGGAGCCTTCAAACGCGCAGCGGCGTCTTTGGATAATGAATTTTGCATGGACATGAACAGTTCTCCTTTGGTCGCGGTCACGAGGGATCAGCGCCTGATGATGTGATGTGCCTAAGCATATTGTTACATAATAGGACAGATTTGAAAGGTCGACAAGGGGAACAGGTGAAATAATCTGCGTGTCTTGCATTCGAAATCCGACAAAACAGAAGCCGAACTTCTTCAGATAGAAGAGTTCGGCTTCTGTGTGTTCTATAATTTTATTTTGTACAAAGCATAATTGATGTATCTGCCAAATTAACGATTATCAATCGTCTCGGGGTACATATCATGATTCATCATGCGGTGTTCGGCCATTTGCTCGTACTTCGTACCCGGCTTGCCGTAGTTGGTGTACGGATCGATGGAAATGCCACCGCGCGGCGTGAATTTTCCCCATACTTCAATATAGCGTGGGTCCATCAGCTTGATCAGGTCGTTCATGATGATATTCACACAATCCTCGTGGAAATCGCCATGGTTGCGGAAGCTGAACAGGTACAGCTTGAGCGATTTGCTCTCCACCATTTTCACATCAGGAATATAGCTGATATAGATCGTCGCAAAGTCCGGCTGACCCGTAATCGGGCACAGGCTGGTGAACTCCGGGCAGTTGAATTTGACAAAATAATCACGGTACGGATGCTTGTTATCAAAGTTCTCCAGGATCCCCGGATCATATTCAAACGTATATTTTACACCCTGGTTACCCAGTAATGTTAGATCTTGCATTTCATCAGATTGTCTCATCGGTTCTTAAACGCTCCTTGTTTCCGTCAAAGCCCGAAGCCTCGCGGTATATATAAATAGGCGATTTTGCCTGTCTAATTCTTTTCTTTTCATTAATTGAGGACAATTCATTCTCATCCTTACATCATGCCGCCCATTCCACCCATACAGTCCATCAGACGCCGCGTTTGTTGCCCCATACCAACGTATGCAGTTGTGGCAGCACACGAACGTCGTTCAGATCATCGGAAGCACTGACTTGATCAATCAGCCACTCGTAGCGAGCAAGCAGCGAGGACGCCAGATCTGGCGTATCGGCAGAAGTGACATCCGGGTTCCCGGTCTGCAAAAATAAATTTGTGCCTGGATACCGTGCATGCACACGGCGGGCATAGTCCAGATCTGTTTCATCGAAAATCACGATTTTCAGACTGTGGCTTCGTTCCACCGGGCGAGCAGCCAGTCGGTGGATCAGATCATCCAGCACAGCCCAGTCGGTTTCCATGCCTGAGCTGGGTGGCTTGGGCGAGACGGTGACTTCGTCAATGTCCGCCAGCCAAGACTGCCAACGGGAGCCCTGCGTTTCTACCGCGGTGCGGATGCCGTTCTCCCGAAGCAGCTTAACCAATCCGCCCAGCGAAGCGAGCAGGGCAGGGTTGCCGCCTGAGATGGTCACATGGGAGAAGCGCGAGCCGCCAACGCGACGCAGCTCGTTCCACACGTCCTCCGGCGTAATCATTTGGATCAGGTCCTTGCCACTGCCGTCCCAAGTAAAGGCCGAGTCGCACCAGGAACAGCGATAATCGCAGCCCGCGGTGCGGACAAACATCGTTTTCTGCCCAATGACCATACCTTCACCTTGAACTGTCGGGCCAAAAATCTCCATTACAGGAATACGAGCCTCTTTGCCCCGTTCCACACTACTCATCGATCATCCACTCCCGTCTGGCCTCAGCGTAGCTGGTCGGCGTCTCGTATAAGCGGACAAACTCCGTTCGGCCACCCTCAGTCAGAGCAGCATACGGTTCGGTTTGCAAGGCATGCTCCATCTGCTCGAACAACCAGACGACCATATTTTCAGCTGTTGTGTTCATGAGGGGAAGGGTTTCGTTCAAATACTGATGGTCCAGATACCCTTCAATTTGTGTTTTCCATATCTCCTTGATATGTCCAAAATCAACCGTCAGTCCGGTCTCACCCGGGTAACCGCTAATGCCAAAAACAACTTTATACGTATGCCCGTGCAAGTTCTTGCACTTGCCTTCATAACAATGCAGGTGATGTGCCGCATCAAACGTAAATTCCTTGCTCACAAGCACACGTTTGCGATGATAACGCAGCTGATCCGGAAGAATATCTTCCCCAATCCGCTGCAACCGCTCCACAATACGGAATGTCCCGGGTTCTCTCATCGTGCGTCCGCTCCAACAGATCCTACAGAAGCAGTGCGCTGCTCCACATAACGATCCAGTCCGGCTTTGCGCAGCTTGCAGGCAGGACATTCACCGCAGCCATCGCCGATAATCCCGTTATAACAGGTCAGTGTTCGCTCCCGCACATAATCAAATGCACCGAGTTCATCGGCCATTTTCCACGTTTGCGCTTTGTCCAGCCACATCAGAGGGGTGTGAATGACAAACGGGTAGTCCATGGACAGATTCAGCGTAACATTCATTGATTTCACAAATGAATCCCGACAATCCGGGTAACCGCTGAAATCTGTTTCGCATACACCTGTAACCAGGTGACGAGCCCCTTTTTGCTTCGCCATAATGGCCGCAAAGCTAAGGAACAGCAGATTCCGCCCATCGACAAACGTACTTGGCAATTCGCCTTCTTCATGCGTAATCTCCACATCCGTACGGGTAAGTGCATTGGGCGCGAGCTGGTTTAACAAGCTCATGTCGAGTACCGTTTGCTGCACACCCAGATCACGAGCGATCTCTGCGGCGCATTCAATCTCCAGCTTGTGACGCTGCCCGTAATCGAAGGTAACGACCTCAACCTCAGCAAATTGCTGTTTGGCCCAGAACAAACAAGTTGTGCTGTCCTGACCGCCGCTGAATACAACGACTGCTTTTTCTTCGTTCAACATAAAAAAACCTCTCCATCTTCTTAAGATCAATCCATGCACACAGGCACAGAGTGTCGGAAGAACAGAGAAGTTCATGAACTGGCATCCATCAAAAAACACACCTTCTCGTAGGCTGCTTCAAAAAAGCAGAAACGATCTAGTGTCCTTAGTTTTTTACGTACGTTATTACCAAAAAAAATGTACGCAAGACTATATTGACCTTTACAAAGGTCGAGTCTTATAGAGGGAGTTCGCGAACCTCTCCCATGCCATGGGCATGGATTTTCTTCTTCAATTGTCCGGTACAGTATAACACAATTTGAATCCGGTGAGCATGCTTTCCATGAGAATCCATTTAAATCCGAGAGGTACGTTATCTGAACTTATTTAATTAATACATTTCCAAACGGAATGACTTCCTTCAGAATGCGCTTAAACAAGCCTTCGTCGTTTACATCCTGTTCCAGTCTATGATTTTCACGTCCAGCCTGAAAGAGCACAGACCCATGTCCTGTCATCTTCCAATGATAGTTCATATGCTGACTGGCGAGGTTGTTCCCGTACACGGTGAGTTCAAGCTGCGCGTTCTCAGGATAGGCGATAATACTGCCTGCATCCACATAAAGTGGTGCAGTAGGGTGCAGTTCCTGCTGGCAGACCTGACCTTGTGTCAGCAATCCAATTTTGCCTTTGCCCGAAAACTTCATTTTCACGGCATCTCGAGTGATCAGCATGTTTTTGATTTTCTGAATTTTGGTATGCATCGTGACGCCGTCAGAGTAGAAAAAAAGGTGGCGGAAGTCGTACAGCAGATCGCTGTTCTCGCTCAGCTCAACTTCCTTCATGGTGAATCCAGGAGGCAGGGCGGCTACAAATTGACAAGGACCGGTAATTTCGGATTTGATCAGCTTTTTTTTGCGATAGATACCTGAAATGTTCATAAATTTATCATTGCGGCTATTGCTTGAGCCGCGAAAAGCGACAATTTGCTGGGGGTGGAGAATATGCAGGCGGTCGTCCTGGATCAACGAGAACGTGACCACTTGTCCGGCTCCGCCAGCTTCGGCAGTGTTCAGGTGTATGTGCATGCGGTTGCTCCTGTTCTTTTATACTCGGCCTGAACGACGACGCATTCCCCAGCGCATCACCCGAATCAGAATAAAGTATCCCAGTATGAGTGAAACGGCTGTGATAATCATGGTCTGAATGCGCTTGGCCGTTGCTGTTCTGGCATCCTGATCATTTTGCAGCTTGCTCACCATGTCCGTCAGTTTTTCGTTTTGCGCCAGCAGCAATTCGTTCTGGGCCTTGAATGCTTCGACATTTGCCTGGGCTTGTCCCAATTGGGCAGAGGTCTGATTTAATTGCTCCAGCGTTTGTTTGTAGCTTTCCTGCAAGGCGTTTACTTCCCCAGGTAGCTCAGAGACTCGTTCCCATCCACTATAGATATCGGAGAATATATTGGCATTCGCTGCACTGACTGTAGAAGTCAAAGAAACAGTAAACAATACACAAGTGGTGAATAACACCCGAATGAAATATCCCTGAATGGATTTTGGCATGAAAGGCACCTTCTTTCGGTTACATAATCGTTTGCCGATTTCGTCGTCATTTGTTGAAATAGGACTCTTACATTATACGTCAAAACCGGGACAATGGGTTCAAGGGGATGTAGTTTTAATTACCCTATATATGAATAAACAAATACATGTGGACAGCTGTTTAATTTTGATATTGTCGGGGTAATAGAAGAACAGGGCAGCACCCCGGATGGTCTTAACATCATTCTTTTACTTCAGCTCCGGGTGCTTGCTATTCATATTAACGAAATTTGTAATTTAATGATTGAAATCAATATATCCGATTTTTATGAAGATCGTGAACACGAAGGAGTAGAAACATATGTACACAACTAAACAAACCAAAACGATTAAGATCACTGTAAATGGTGAGCCGATCGGGCGTGAATTGATTATTGACAGTATTACTTATGCTCCAATTACAGAACCTGATTCCATACAAGATTTACACAAAATAGGAATTGGATCGTCCACGATTTAAGTTAGGACTTGTCATAAAAAAGTGGTCTAAAAGCTTGGCATACTGCCAAGCTTTTTCGTCGTTTATTGTCGTAATAACGCGGATTTAGGGATGAGAAACTAATATTATGGAAAAATTTCCTGCGAACATATGTTCCGTGACAATATAGTGTCCATTTACCCTGATAACTTAGAAGATAATACATATAAATCGGGGGAGAGACTACCAGTGAACTCAGTCTTTGAAGTATCTTATTCGTGGAATAGAGAGGCCATACCGACAGGGGGAGCCGACCCCGTATATATGATGGTAGAGTGGCGTAACGGAGCCCCTGCCAAAAGACTCAGGAAAATAGCACCCAAAATTGTGTCGAGAGACTTGGAACTATTGCTCAAACCGGAATTTGGAATTCATCTCAAGGGCATCTATGGCTGTCGCTCCAAAGAAACGGATATTGGTTGGGTCCTAAGACTTGGCGATGTATACAAGGGAGAGAGTAAACAAATCTTACTCGAATTCGCCATGGGACCTCGTGTTTCGGGGAAAAGTGCCGTATGTTCAGCATATTGGAGTACACGAAAGTTGAAGCAAAGCCAGAGAGTGCTGCTGCGCAGAGAACAATTGTATATTCAGTACACAAGTCATCTGGGCATGCTGCGCCAGCCGGAAGATCCCAAGGTGGAGAAGACGATCAAATTAAATGAAACCGTTCCTCTCATTAAACAAGCTTTGCGCGCTTATGAAAGAGGACGTACACAAGAGGGCAGTGATCTGCTGCGTCGTCACGCAGATGCTTTGTTAATTGAAGCGGCTCGAAAACAGGATCCGGATTATTACGTGGAAGCCGAAATTGTGGAGAAACTTCGGCACCATTACGGAATTACTTTTAACTCCACGGTTCAAAATCGTGAAAAAACGATGTTAGGTGAATAGGGACAAAGAACTAGTGGTGATGATAGAGAAAGGAATGTTTCTACATAATTTTTGAAGGTGAAGTCAGGGAATAAGTCGAATGTACTAAACAACATAATAATAAAAAATGGATGGAGTTGTATCGAATTTTTTGAAACAACATCGTGGAGGGTCCGGCAAAATGACAGACCGACTGATCCGATTAATGCGCATTATAACTCTTGTGCAGGCCAAGCCGGGTATTCTGGCCCGTGAGCTTGCTGAGCGGTGCGAGACGACGGAAAGGACGATATACCGCGACATGGAGGCCCTCAGTGCAATGCATATCCCCATCGCCAATATGGGACACGGGAGAGGATACATGTTTATCAGCCATTTTGCCATGTATCCGCTGAATTGGTCTGATGAAGAAGCTCAAGCCTTTATGCACCTGGAAGAAGTCATGGATAGTATTCGTCCGTTGCTGAAACCTGCTTTTGAGAGCGCGTATGAGAAAGTGGTTGCTTCGAGTCAGAAAAACAAAACAGAGCGAGTGGAATGGTCTGAGCAAATTAGCGGGTTGTTCAAGGTGGGTACATCTGCTTGGCAAAATGACAGTACCGAACATTTCAATCATTCACTGGTGACGCTGCTTCAGGCTGGAATATCCCAGAATACTATAGAAGGAGAATATCTCGTTCAAGGTAACAAGGGGATTGCGCGAATGGATCCTTACTGTCTTATTCCCCGCGAATATCGATTTGATCTGTTGGCATATTGTCACCTGTCAGAGAGACTGAGAATATTTCAAGTGAATCGCTTGCACAGAGTTCGGATTTTGCCACGCACATTCCGCAAAGATGATTACCTTTTACAATCTCACTTCCGTACGCCAAGGGAACTTACCGGCAGTACGGAGTGGACTGCATTCAAGATCAGATTCTCGCCTCACGCGGTGGAGCGTGTTATGCAGGAACAGTTTTTTGCACGCCCCATATTGACAATCGAACCGGAGGGCACGCTGTTGTTTGAGGCCATATTAAGTGATGAACAAGGATTTTTAACCTGGTTGTCTCAATATGGACCTGATGCAGAAATTCTGGAACCCGAGAAATACCGCCTCATGATGAAAGAACGTCTTGAACGTTGGAGGGAGCTCTACAACTGAACTTCAGTGCAGGTCTGGGTGGGTCCGTCTTTAATAAATATGCGTTGTATGCACTTAATCTTTGGTTTTGAACAGATGCGCAAGGTTACCAAAAGGGGAATCTTTATCGTCATCTTCTGTGCTGCTGGAATAGACCACTTTGGATGTGATGCCCTCATCATCTGCTGCGCAGTTGGTTTCCAAATTGAATTGATCAAATTGATGCATGAATACTTTGGCAGTATTAATGGCATCATCCAAAGCGCGGTGCTGAGTACCATCGAATTCAATACCGCATAGTTCAAGAGCCTGAGCGAGTCCGAGCTGTCGAAATTTTCCCTCTCTGCGCATCGTGCGCGACCATTGTTGCTGAAGATCATTGTGGTTGGTGATCCAGGCTACATCAAGCTGATGAGTACGGCAATGAGAGATCAGTTTGGTGCGGTCATCGGGTCCCCAGGAACACATGTAATAGGATTCACTTCCCATCCAGGCAATAAATTGATTCAGCGCTTCCGGAAAAAGAGGGGCTGCGTCGATGTCCTTCTGCGTAATCCCCGTAAACTGAATCGTATCAGCTGACAGCACCGATTTATTGGATGGACGAACATAAGTGTGGAACGTGTCCGATACACACAGGCCGTTCTCACCTTCTGTTACTTTGACGGCACCGATATCAATAATTTCAGAAGAATAACGTGTATTGCGGCTTACCGTGAATTCAAGATCGTAAATAATATATGGCATAGGACAAACTCCTTTATCATTTAATACATGGTTCCTACTTCTCTATATTACAGGGAACGCACGGCCATGTCAGCCATCGCTCAGCAATTCATGGAGGGTGAGTAATAACGGTTGGGAGTGTTGAAGTTTCTTTTTGTATGAAGTGCATAGGTTTGAGATGCCTTTACATTGCAAAAAGGGGTCTTTATAATGGATAAAGTTAGGATGCAGTCCAAGTTTTTGTTGTCATTGTTATGCACAATCGTAGGATCTTAATCATAACAGAGGCCGATATAATCAACATTTCCTGACATGGTGCAAACTGTTGGGGAGTGTTTTTTTATGGACATTTTTATGGTTGGAGAGGGGGGCGTAATAGCATTTTGTTGGAAGAATATCGGAGTTAGGTGATTCATTAATAGTTTTTAAGAGACGGATTGTCAAGCTAAGTGCGACAGTTCCTCTGAAAAGGATTCGTGAGCGGTTCTCCAGCCCAAGCATTTTCGTGGTCTGTGGTTGATCAAGCGTAGAGCGGTCTCCAAGGATTCATCCGTAATTTGTGCAAAATCCGTCCCCTTGGGGAAAAACTCTCGCAAGAGGCCATTGGCATTTTCATTCGAGCCCCGTTGCCAGGAAGAATACGGATCTGCGAAATACACCTGTAGGCCATGAACTTTTTCCAGACTGGCATAACAAGCGAATTCCTTGCCACGATCGGCAGTAGCGGTTTGAAATGCACTAGGAGGATACTGCGAGGCTGCTACGCCAAAAGCAATTTCCATGGACAAAGCGGTACGGTCAGGCATGGGAATGGCGATGTACAGTCGAGTCTTGCGTTCGATGAATGTAGCTACGCAGCCCTTGCTTTTCCCACGGCCTGAGACGACCGTATCGAGTTCCCAATGACCGAAGGTTTTCCGGGAACGAACCTCTTTCGGACGCTGAGAGATGCTCTTACCCACAGCAAACTTGCCGCGCGTCTCTGCAGGCTTCTGCCGTTTCCCTTTGTGACGTAGGACGGCAAGCCCCCCTTTCACCAAACGGCCTGTATACAGCCAGCGATAGATGGTTTTAAAGCAGACTATAGGGTATCCCTCTTGACGGAGCCGTTCTACGATCTGTTCAGGAGACCACGTGGCATGCAGTTTTTCTTCTATAAGGACCGACTGCTGCGGTGTCCACTTCCCTGCGGAAACGGAGGACTTACGCCTTTGGACATAGCTCTCCTGAGATCGCTCGGCACAATAGGGCATTTGCATTTCGTTTCGACGAAGTTCACGGCAAATGGTGGCATGATGCCTGCCCAATTCATTGGCAATGGCTCGGGCACTTTTCCCTTGCTGGTGGAGGATTTCTAGCTTGCTGCGCTCGATTATGCTAAGATGTGTGTAGCTCATGGTGGATTCTCCTTGTGTGAATGTGTGTTGTGGTGACTTCATTCTACACGAATCCGGCCATGGGCCATTTTTTATTTATTTCCAGTAGGTGTCGCACTTCATATTACAATCCGTCAAGAATTTACATTACATAGTGGAGGATTATTATTTTGGTTAGCAAAAAAATGAAAGCAACAGCAGTTACGGCCGCTGTATTTATTATTTTATTTAGTGCAGCTTATGCTGCCTTTTATATCTGGAACAAGAACTATAAATTCAATAATAATTATGTATGGCAGCCATTGGAGACTGTACAATCGAGCACAACGCTGTCCGATTCTTATAACGTTATTGTTGCTGGAACTGATCCGGAAGGGATTACAGCTGCGTTATCTGCTGCCCGCAACGGGATGCGGGTATTGTTGGTAGAAGCAAGAGATCGCAACATGCTTGGAGGGTTGATGACCGAAGGGGGACTTAATACGTTGGATTTGAATTACTCCCCTGATCAGCCACAATGGTTGAGCAGTCTTCGACAGCCTGATTTTCTGAATAAAGGGATTTTTCAGGAATGGTTTGACCAGATTGAGGGCAGTTCATTTGATATCCATACAGCAGCTAACGTTTTCTATCGAATGATTTATTCCGAACCTAATATAGACCTTCTGATGAATGTTAAACATTTAGAGCCCATTACGGAGTCTGTCTCGGAAGGGCAAACTACAATTATAGGGATGAACATAACTAAAGAAGATGGAACCATTATAAAAATTGCAACACGTTCAATCATTGACGCTACTCAGGATGCAGATATTGCAGCGGCTGCTGGGGTTCCATATTCCATAGGCAGACAGGACATTGGAGATGGCAAGTCCAAGATGGTCTCTACGCTCGTATTTAAGCTAAGTGGTGTTACAGATGAAGTATGGCAAAAGTTCAGGGAAAGAGAAGGCACAGGTGTTGATAAAATGAGTGCCTGGGGATACGGTGATGCGCGAAAATATGAATCAACCGATCCGCAACGCATCAAGATTCGCAGTCTGAACATTGGGAGACAAAACGATGATACCATCTTGATCAATACGATGCAGATCTTTGGAGTAGATCCACTGGATCCGGCATCTGTGAAAGAGGGACTGGAGATAGGGCGGAAGGAAGCACCTTTGATCGTTGATTTTTTGAAGAAAAATTACGAGGAATTTGCAGGGCTTCAATATGTCGGAACGGCGGATGAGCTCTACGTAAGAGAATCACGTCACATCTATGGTGAGTATCGTCTGACACTTGCTGATGTTATGGAGAATCGTGATCATTGGGATGCTATTGGTTATGGTTCATACGATATCGATATTCAGAGTACGAGTGTGGGCAATCCTGGTACAATTATGCTGAGTCCAGTTCAATATGGTGTACCTTTCCGTTCGCTTGTCCCATTGAAAGTTGATGGTCTGTTAGTAGTAGGACGAGCAGCAAGTTATGACACGATTCCACATGGAAGCGCAAGGGTCGTCCCTCTGGGGATGGCTACTGGAGAAGCTGCTGGAGCAGCGGTCAAACTGGCATATATACACAAGGAGTCCTTCCGGGAACTCTCAGCTTCTAAGGAGCGTGCAACCGAATTGCGTAAGATGCTGGAGAAACAAGGCATGGATCTATCGATGCATGATTTCGAGAAGCCTGACTACATGGAGCATAAGGATTATAGGGGGTTACTTGCTGCCGCGAGTATGTACATGACCTCAGGTAATTATAATAATGAGGGTTGGGATCTGGATACGGCCATGAATCCGGAACGTTATTTGAGTAAATTGAAAAGACTGCAAGCCATGTTTCCAAACTTTTATACAGGCAGTGCAGATAAAGTTGTTGGGAGTATGAAGAACGCTTCCGCTTTACCTTTAACTCTGGATCAAGCTGCGTATATGCTATGTTTGGCAATGGGGGCTGCTGAAGCTGAAACTACACCTGAATTGGCACTCACTCAATTGCAAATGCAGAACTTCGTAAGCAAGGACACGCTTGCTGGTATAGCAAACAAAAACGAGCTTACTAATGGAGAGGCGTACATGCTCATCCGTGATGTGGTGGAATATTATTCGGGGGTAGTATTCGAGTAATGGTTGACAATTTCTTGTAAATACACTATGGTGATCAAAAAATGATAACAGCGATCAACGAGGACATAATGACGTCAGCCAGCTTCTACAGAGAGGAAACCACATAGTGCAAGGTTTCTGTTGCTGTTTCGTTATTCCTACCTCGCGAGCTGCGGAGGAAAAGGCCCAAATGGCCTGTGACCTTCGCCGGATGGGCCCGTTATGCTCTGAAGGACTGCATGTTCACGTTTTGCATAGGTTGCAAACGGAGAATCGGTTATGGTGAGGCCTTGATGATTTGATATCAGGTGAGCTGGCAAAGTGCAGTTAAATAAGGGTGGTACCACGACACATTCGTCCCTTGACGGATGTGTTTTTTTGCTGTTTATAACCTGATTTACAATAACAATTAGAAGGATAAGGGGTGTAACAAGATGCGTCAAAGTGAAATGCTTGTTCCAACATTACGTGAAGCGCCAGCAGAGGCAGATGCAGCAGGGCATCGCTGGTTATTACGCTCGGGTATGATTCGCCAACTCGCAGCAGGGATATACAGTTTCCTGCCCTTGGGACGTCGTATCTTATTAAATGTCGAACGAATCGTTCGGGAAGAGATGGATCGTGCAGGATGTCAGGAAGTATTGCTGCCCATCATGCAGCCGGCTGAGCTATGGGAAGAATCCGGAAGATATACACAGTATGGCCCTGAGCTGATGCGTCTGAAGGATCGCCATGCACGAGAATTCGCCCTGGGTCCAACCCATGAAGAGGTTGTGACTGCATTAGCTCGTGACGAGGTGAATTCCTATCGGAAGCTGCCGTTTACCCTTTATCAGATTGGAACCAAATTCAGAGATGAACGTCGTCCAAGATTTGGATTGCTGCGGGGACGGGAGTTCATCATGAAGGATGCGTACTCTTTTGCTTCCGATTGGGAAGAGCTGGATCGCACCTATCAGGCCATGAATACGGCGTATTCGCGCATTTTGGAGCGTTGTGGACTGGAATATATTCGGGTGGAGGCTGATGCAGGCACCATTGGTGGTCAGGGAGAGACTCACGAATTCATGGCACTTGCTGATGTGGGAGAAGATACAATCGTCACCTGCAAACATTGTGGATATGCCGCAAACCTGGAGAAGGCTGGATATCAGACGTCAGGATATACTACCGGAAATTCAGCGCAAGCAGAAGATTCTGTTTCTTCTGGTTCTAGTGGTTCCACTACAGCGGTTAGAGCCGTTGAGAATGTGGAGGATAACACGCTGGTCCGTATTGAAACTCCAGGGGTACGGACCATTGCTGAATTAAGTTCCTTTGTGGGCAAGGCTCCTCATGAGATAATCAAAACGCTGCTTTATCAGGCTGACGGTCAATTGATCGCTGCGCTTGTTCGTGGGGATCATGAAGTGAATGATATCGCGCTGAAGCAGGTATTAGGTGCAGAGGAGCTGATTCTGGCTGATGAAACTGCCCTAGCGAGTCATCCCAAATTAACTGTGGGCTTTCTCGGTCCCATTGGACTGGATCTGCCGATTGTAGTAGATGCGGATGTAGCTGCAATGGAACATGCCATTACAGGAGCTAATGAAGTCGACGTACACTATTCGAATGTAGTTCCGGGTAAAGATTTTGCTTTGGACAAAGTAGATCGAATCCGTTTTGCTGCTGAAGGTGACGGCTGCCCAACCTGTGGAGAATCGCTTGTATTCACAAAAGGAATAGAAGTTGGGCATATCTTCAAATTGGGAACCAAGTACAGTGACGCTATGGGAGCATCCTTCCTGGATCGCAATGGACGGCAGTGCGCACCTGTAATGGGTTGTTACGGTATCGGTGTGTCTCGTCTGATGGCCGCTATTGCTGAACAATATGCCGGAGAAGAGGGTATCCGTTGGCCATCAGCCATCGCACCTTATCATGTACATCTGATCCCCATGAGCTGGAAGGATGAACAGCAACGCGAACTCACGCTGGAACTGGAGCAACAACTGTTGGATGCAGGATACAGTGTATTGGTCGATGATCGTGATGAACGGCCAGGGGTGAAATTCAAGGATTCGGAACTCATCGGGCTGCCTGTCCAGATTGTGATTGGCCGAGGCGCGGCAGAGCGACAGGTGGAATTTGGATCGCATGTTCTTGCAGCACAAGGTGAATCCAACCGAATCAGTATGACGGCACACGAGGCTGTAGAGCGGGCGAAGGAAGAGCTGTAGTCCAAAATTGGAATTAAAAAGCATCCATCCCGTAAGGAACTGTTGCTACGTATCTCTATATAATAGACCAATCTATAGTAGGTCCGGATAAAATGCGATAAGAGATGTTTGTGGTTGTGTAGCGGATTAAAGCATTAAAAAGAGGGCTATAGTCATATAAGGATACAACAATATTTGTGTGTTATCATACAAAGTAACTAGAATTTGAAAAAATGTATTCTGTATACAACAGGTTTATTCATAAGAGCTTCAAATATGGTGTTAAAAGAATCTATACATGTGCAAATATGCAAATCATGGACGAAAAATATGTCGTTTTGAATGTGAAATAACCGCATGAGAGTGGCAATTTTGGAGAAATCACATCTAGTCCACGGTTGGGGACAGGACATGAAGTGATTTCTCAGAGTGCTTCCGGGGATTTATTTTTGCAGCAAAGTGATGTTGGGGTAAACAGGGAGAATGGAGCATCGTTAGGTAACCGTATATTGATGTGATTGATTCTTAAAATAAAAAGGGTGTCCATCAGCCGATTATGGCATGAGGGACACCCTTTTTTTATGAAGCTGCAGGCAGCTTCAATTGTTGACCTGGATAAATCCAGTGTGGATTTTTGATCTTATTCAGCTTTTGCAGAGCTTGCCAAGTGGTACCGTACTGTTTGGAGATGGAATACAGGGAATCTCCGGATTTTACAATATGCACTTTGGCTGGAGCTGGTTTGCTTGGTGTCGGTTTCGACGGTGTTTCTGGTTTTGGTGTCTCTGGTTTCGGTGTAGTTGGTGCTGGTGTTTCGGTTACTGGAGCTTCCGGCTCAGCTGCAGGAGCTTTGGCTTCCTTGATACGGCCGTCTGTTTTGATATCCACAGCGCCCAGTTTTTGCATGTATTCGATCAACGCTTCATCCATGGCACCATACATGCCGGACGTAGTGTATTTCGCAAACATGGTGTACTCATCACCGCCAACAGCGGTGAAATCATTCGTAGCCAATGTGTATGTTGCTTTCGGATCAAGGGCTTTATCTCCGATCATGACGGAGTGTACACGGCTGCCTTTGGCAGCGGAAGAATCAATGCTGAACGTCATGCCGGATACTTGTGGGAATCCACCACTTGGTTCAGGATAAGATCCTACACCGTTTTCAAGGGCTGCGAGTACATCAGAGCCTTTTACTTCAAGCGTTACAACCTGATTACCAAAAGGAAGTACAGTGATGATATCCCCTTTGGTTACGATACCTTTTTCAATGGAAGAACGAATACCGCCACCATTTGTGAGTGCGATATCGGCTTTGCTGACGTCACGGATGGCATCTGCCAGGAGGTCACCCAGGTTGGTTTCACCTGCGCGTACTTGTTCACGTTTGCCGTCCAGCAGGATTGCTGTATTGGCTACTTCTTCTTTCAGGATGGGTTCTTGTTCTTTCTGAATGGAGTTAACCAATGCGGCAACTTTCTCATTCGGCTTGATGTCTTTTGCTTCCGTCTCATCAATCAGTGTTGCTTGTTTTTTCGTTACTTTGCCACCGTCAACCCACAGGTCGATCACACCTACAAAGTTAGTGTACTCACCAGCGCTGGCGATTAATGTTCCGTTATCGGATACAAGTCCATCTTGCAGAACCGTATGGCTATGACCGTCGATGAATACATCAATGCCGGGCACTTCCTTTACAACTTTGAAGCTAGTATCGGTGCTGGACGCGTCTTGTCCAAGGTGTCCCAATACAACAACAACATCTACTTTGCTGCGAATTTCGTTCACAAGAACTTTGGCTTCCGCAGTTGGGTCTGTAATATCAAGACCTTCCACATTTTTCGGATTTGTTTTATACATCGTTTCCGGTGTAGTCAGTGCAATGATCCCGATCTTCACGCCGTCGACTTCTTTAATGAGGTAAGGCTCGAAGAGACGAGTTCCGTCTTTCTTTTTCACATTGGCACTGAGCATAGGGAATTTCATCATATCCGCAAGTTCGATGAGGCGCTTGGAGCCGTAGTTGAATTCGTGGTTACCTGGAACCATGGCCTGATAACCGATTTCGTTCATCACTTTAACAATGCTTTCCCCGTTAACAAGTGTAGCAAAGGTTGTACCATGCACTGCATCTCCGGCATCCAGCAGAAGGGTATTTGGGTTTTCGCTACGGTATTTGTCCGCAATGCCAGCCACTTTGGCGAAACCCATCGCAGGTGAGGACTCAACTGCGCGTGCGTGCATGTCATTCGTATGTAGAATAGTAATGTGTTTACCAGTGCCCGGATTGGTATCCGTTGCAGCAGCGGCAATGCCTACACTGCCAAACAGCAGACAGAGCGTGAGCACAAGCGAAACGTAAGTCTTCCAGATTTTCATATGAATCAGTAACCTCCCCATAAATAATAATCTACGTGAGCGTTTGCACAACTCATGTTGTATTTTACCAGACTATTATTAGGAAATCTCGCTATTCACGTAAAAATAGGTAACCCGAAAGTGACATCAGATTTTCACAGTGAAAGATGAAGAGAGAATTTTATTTTAAAGGAACATGTGTTCTTAAAAAGACTAAAAAAAATGCTGCACTTCACGTGGCAGTCCTGTACGTAAACAAAATTTCTCCAGTGATTCATCCGGCTCTGGCATCACCCCTGAAGTTAGAAGCTGTATGGCAAAACGATTGGCCTGTCTTTCCAGCTTGCCTGGGGCAAAATAGGAATGTTCCTCCAGAAAGAAGCGGTTTATGCCTTTGTGCAATCGGTCATGTCCAAGTTCATGGGCACACACGAAGCGCTGCCATTCCGGCGGTAAATCATTGTGAATGACGATAAATCTGCGACGGAGCTTTCGGAAATACAGTCCTTTGGTAGACTTGCCCAGATTGGTGAATCGGATCTGTATTCCAATGGCTCTGGCAATGCTGAAAGGGCAGTTGGTCCGGTGTTTTCGAATCAGCTTTGTTACAATGTCATCCATATCATCTCACCTGCTGCTTTAGTTTGTTCAGCTTGAAATGCTTCATGGGCGCTCGTCCGGATCGTTCGTTTTTTTGCGTTTGTTCATCTGTTTGGCTTCCCAGAACAGACCTGTCAGGACATCCTTGATTCGTTTCTTATCCTCATCATCCAGCGGGATGCCGTCAAACATTAAGTCATCCTCATCCTCGAGCATCTTTTTAAAGTCTCGACGGTCCTTGTAAGTTGCCCATTCCGGAGCGTCCTGGAGCGCATTGGCTGTATTGACAGTTTCCAAATACCCGGCTTGCTTCATCATATCTGCGTAGGGAACCGAGAGTGCGTCCGAAATTTTGCGGATGGTAGCAGGTTTGGGGACTCCGCGAACCCCATTTTCAATGCGCGAAATTTGCGAGTTGCTGATTCCTGCTGCTTCGGCGAGCTGATTGATGCTGTATCCTTGTTGCTCGCGCAGTTGTTTCAGATAAGGACCAAAAGCGTGCTCCACGATTCATGCCACTCCTTTGATTCGTACAAGTGTATTACTAATTAATATTGAGAAGCAAAGCATGAGGTATTGCTTGACGATCTGCGGATGCCCCGTTCCGGATACGGATCGTTCTTCCAATCGCTGTTATCCCCAGATTTCCTTTTTTCCCTTTCCTAAAGGGAGAAATCCGGTGATAAAGGCGAACGCTACCGCTTTTTCAGAATCGATTCCGTCTCCTTCACTACTGCCACTCTCTTGAAGTGCCAATACTGCCCTCATCGAATATTCAAATGTACCTTCTCAACATTAAAACTAGAAAATGACTTATACGAAGATCTTTAATTATCTGTACTATATCGTATATATACCATTAGGTAAAGGGATATGAAACAATTATGCCAAAAGGTAAAGAAAATGAGAGTGCGGGTTTTATTTTATAGTTAAAACGACCCAAAATGAAGGTTTACGCCAATCCCCAGAAAGTGGTATCCTCAAATAGAAATACGAACAATATACGAACAAAATGTAAAGTTGAGACAAGCTGAATGATGAGGAAAATGAATAATTTCTGCTTCATCGCTGACTTTATTTGAGTCCAAAAGGCAACAGGAAAAACTTGAAAAATGCCGTTACTATTTCAGAGAACTGGATAACTCTAATAAAAGGAGTATCTTGTATTCATCCGAAGAGCGATTCAAATCAGCAATAGGTAGATCGAAAAGATTCTATTCGTCTATCTTTTGTACCCGAAAGCGACTGTAACCGAATAATACAAAATACCAAAGAAGAGATGTATGCAAGTTTAACTTTTATAGAATGAACTTTAAGTTACGCAAACGAAGAGGACAGAAAAAAGCTGGAGAAGCGTAGCGTTCGCATTTATCATCGGATTTTTACATTAGAAAATATAATCAAAAAAATCTGGGGATAACAGCGATCGTAAGATTTTTCTGTCATCGGAGTGGAACATGCGAAGCTAATAGACTTTCATTCTATAACGAATGTTAAAGGAGGAGAATGAATATGGAACTGATGCTGCCCGAATTGGACCGACGCAAAACACAGACTGCTGTTGAAGCCGCGCTGGAAAAATACCGGATTTATAAAACGATTGCTTTTGAAGAACGAGAGGTGTTGGTGACAGCAAGTTACGCTGAGCGTTTCCATGGTGCAACGAATGTGACCGGGGATTCCACCGCCAGAACGGCAATCTATAATGTGGATGTGCAGCGCGCACGTCAGGCGTACTGCGATACGATTGACTTTGTGGTATCCCGCTTGAGCGAGAAGGAACGTGTACTCGTCAGTGAACGTTATCTGAAAGATGACGATGTATTTGACTACAAGGTGTATAACCATGTATTTGATCCACCTGTCAGCAAGGATACGTATACGAAGATTCGGACGCGTGCTTTCTATAAAATGGCGCTGGCTCTCTCGGATCGTGGCCTGATTAATATGGAGCCTTTATCCGCACCTCGCAAAGAGCGACAGAAGTTGGGCTAGAAAGGAAGCGGGAAGTTCATCCTTTTATATCCTTCGCTGATTGTATACAATAATTGAAAACAACTCTATGGATCAGTCAAAGGAGAGGAATCCGCATGACGGAAAAAGCCGGAATGCAGGAGATGTATACACTGAAGACGATCGCGGAAACGCTCAACACATCCAACGACCTGAATCTGATGCTGGATACGGTACTCGGCAAGCTGTTGGAACTGACGGGTTTGACTACGGGCTGGGTGTTTCTGATCAATCCTCAGGGAGAATACGTCTGCATTGCTGATTACAGTCTGCCTCCTGCTCTGCTGTATAACGACAAGGAGCCAATGCGCTGCGGGTCTTGCTGGTGTGTGAATCGCTTCCGGGACGGGAGATTGGATAATGCCGTCAATATTATTAATTGCAAACGTCTGGAGGATGCCGTGGAACATCAATGGGGAGATACCCATGACATCACCCATCATGCAACGGTTCCGCTCCGCTCGGGGAAGAAGATGCTGGGACTGCTGAATGTTGCTGCGCCAGGAAAAGAGCATTTTAGTGATAGTGAGCTGGCGCTTTTGCAGGCTGTAGCTTATCAGATCGGCAGTGCAATGGAGCGGATGCGATTATACAGCGCAGAGCAAAGGCGTGCGGATTTGTATGTCAGGCTGGGGGAGTTCAGTCGTTCGCTGGGCATGATGGTCAACGAGTGCAGCAGTGCAGATGATATGGCCATGATGGTTGTAAAGCTGCTCGGGCATCATTATGACTGGCCTTTTGCTGCACTGTTATCACAGAAAAACGGAAGTTTTATGGTGCAGTCAGCTCATGCTCATGGCAAGTCCGAAATGATGAATCTCTCCGGATTATCTCCAGAGGTGGAGGCTCGTATGAATGATGTTATTGATTCTCATCGGGCTACGGTATTGAAGGCAACAGAGATTCAGGGCGTTGCTGCCATGTGCAATACCCGGTTTCCGATGTCCGTTTTGGGTTCGGGTCTGGCCGCCCCGATTCCATTAAGTTCTCCCGGCGAAACGGCAGTGCTGGTGGTTGGAATGGACTCGGCGAATGGTTTCCTTCATGCAGATCGCGAGGTTCTTGATGCGCTCGCTGAACATATTACAGCCTCGTGGGAGAGTCTAAGACTGGTATACAAACGCCGGGAATTGACCCGACTGGAGGAAAGAAACCGACTGGCTCGGGATTTGCATGATTCGGTGAATCAAATTTTGTTCTCCCTGTCGCTGACAGCCAAGGGGGCGGAGAGTATGTTATCCGCATCACCACAGATGCATCCCGCTGCGGAAGCGATGAAGGATATCCGTTCCTTGTCACAGGAAGCATTGAAGGAAATGCGTGCCTTGATTATGCAGCTTCGTCCAGCCGGGTTGGAGTCTGGTCTGCTCAGTGCACTGCAGGAATATGGTACAGGACAGGGACTGCAGGTCGTTGTACATCGGACGGGTGTGCGCTCCTTGCCTCAAAGTATTGAGGAAGGCTTATGGCGTATCGGACAGGAAGCGCTGAATAATGTACGTAAACATGCAGGGGTCCCTTCCGCGGAGATATCCCTCCAGCTAAGCGATCAGGAAGCGGTATTAATCGTTACAGATCGTGGAAAAGGGGGAGCCAAAAAGCGTGAGGCCTTGCCTGCCAGTTCACTTGGTCTGTCCATCATGAGAGAACGAGCCCAATCGCTGGGCGGCAGACTTGAACTTGTGAGTTCATCCCGTAAGGGAACATCGGTAACGGTTGTCATTCCACTTCCGTCCGAATCTGTATAAATTCAGGGGGAAGAAGACATGCCGATTACGATTTTACTTGCTGACGATCATGCCATGGTGAGGCGCGGGTTGTATGTGTTTTTGTCCACACAGCCAGATATGGAAGTTGTTGGAGAAGCGTCGAACGGACAGGAAGCACTGGAACAAGCGGAACAGCTGCATCCAGACGTGGTATTAATGGATCTGCATATGCCGGTACTTGATGGGATCGAGACAGCGAGAAGGCTTCGCTCCATCTTGCCTAGAATTCGGATCATCGTACTTACGTCCTTCTCGGATCAGGATCATGTGGTGCCGGCCGTACGCGCAGGAGTGAAGGGATATCTGCTAAAGGATATTGAGCCAGAGGATCTTGCCGCTGCCATTCGTAATGTACATGCAGGTCAGGTAGAACTTCATCCAGCGGCAGCAGGACAATTAATGCATGTGATGGCTTCGTCTGAATTGCCGATGAATGAGTCGCATGGGCGTGCAAATCCCCATCCGTACACTCGGCCTTCAGAGCAAGAGCGGGACGAGCAAGGGAAAGAACATTCTCATGGACCGGACATACTCACCCGTCGGGAACGAGAGGTTCTGGGACTGATCGCACAAGGATTGAGTAATAAAGAGATCGCCATCAAACTAATCATTACCGAGAAAACGGTAAAAACCCATGTCAGTCATCTGTTGGACAAATTAGGCCTGGCAGACCGAACACAAGCTGCACTTCATGCCGTAAGAAATGGTTGGGTTATCTAATCCATCTTCCTGCATTTTTCGATTTAATCCGATATTTTCAGTCTAAAGTCGTAGAAACTCAACCAAAAGGTTGAGTTTTTTTGTGCTGGAAGTTAAGTCTATCTGCCGACGATTCCGAGGTAGAAGCAAGGTAAGATGAGAGTAGGGAAAGTTGAATCGAAGAGATGGAATGTTTTTATAAAATCGAAGGAGAGTGACATCAATGAATATTATCATTTTGGCAGGCAGTAATCGGAAAAATGCAACCAGTACACGTTTAGGGGAATATGCCGTTGAAGTCATCAATGGTCAGGGGCATGAAGCCAGCTTGTTTGATTTATATCAGACACCGCTCCCTTTTTATGCACCGGATGAAAAACAGAATGAAGATCAAAATCTGTCTGATTTGAACACGCGTATGCTCGCGGCAGATGCCATTATTTTGTCCACGCCAGAGTATCACGGCAGCATCAGTGGTGTTCTAAAAAATGCATTGGATCACCTGAGCCAGGCTCATTTTAGTGGTAAACCGGTATTATCCATCAGCTCCGCAGGAGGCGCGGTCGGAGTAAGCTCACTTTTGCAGCTGCAGGCCATTATTCGCAATTTGCATGGGATTAACGCGCAGGAGTGGATTTCCATTGGTGGTGCACAGCGCAGAAGGTTTGAAGCAACGTTTGACGGATACGAAGAATTTGAAGGCAGTCAGGATATTGAGGACCGGATCAAACGCGTTCTGGGTTCCTTTTTGCACCTTGCAGAGACATTAACAGCTGCGCGGAAATGAGAAAGAATTAACGGAAACTAACCATAGATAAAAAGAGAAAGAGGTTTTCATTATGATTAAAGGTATATTTGAAACCCATCTGAACGTAACGGATCTGGAGAGATCCCATCATTTCTATGAACAGATCATTGGATTGCAGCACGCTTATGGGCAGAAGGATCGTGGGAACTCCTTTTACTGGATTGGCGGTGAAGGCAACGCAATGCTCGGACTGTGGCAAAAGGACCCTTCCGAGGTGCGGCGACAGCATTTTGCTTTTCAGGTATCGTTGGAGGACATGAAGCAAGCTGTCACTTACCTGGAGGATAAAGGGATCAAGACGCGTAACTTTCTGGATGATGATATTGGCGAGTTGTATGTATTTGGATGGATGCCGGCTGTGTCCGTATATTTTACCGATCCGGATGGTCATTCCCTGGAATTCATATCGATGCTCCCGGATGAAGCGAAGCCGGAACTCGGCATGGTGCCATGGAGTGAGTGGGAGAAGATACACGGTCGGATGAAGGGGGACTCAGGATGATTTTTGAAGAGGTCAAATGTTATACAGCACGATTGGAAGACATCAAACCATTTTATGTGGATACTTTGGGATTGGAGCTGCTTGAGGAGTCTCGGCATTCATTTACGATACGAGTTGGATTAACGAAGATGATATTCGCTGAGAGTAGAACAGAACAGGAACCCTTCTATCACTTCGCCTGGATGATTCCAGCCAATCGTTTTCAGGAGGCCAAAGCGTGGGCAGCGGCACGTGTCCGTTTAAGTAGGTATGAAGGTGAGGATGAGACTTATTCAACCAATTGGAACTCGACTTCGCTCTATTTCGAAGATCCTGTCGGTAACATTCTGGAGCTGATTGCTCATCATACCGTTCATAACGAGAGTGACCGCACCTTTTCGGAGAAGGATCTGCTGCAGGTGTGTGAGGTGGGACTTGTCACGGAAGATGTGCTTTCTACGGTAGATGAACTTGAGCAGATGGCGTTGAAACGATGGAGAGCAATTAGCGATACATTTGCCCCTATAGGGGATGTGAACGGTCTGTTTATTGTGGTGAAGAAGGAGCGAGTCTGGTTCTTTTCCGAGCAAAAAGCTAACATATATCCGCTGGAAGTGTCCATTCGTGATGTTGGGAGACTTCGAATCGGCTAAAATGACGCGGAACAGCAGGCAAAACGGTCATATGTGCACCATTTGAATCATCTTATAGAAGTAAACGCTTTATAAAGAGTGTTTTGCTAAAAAACTGTTGCTAGTCGTATCTATATCAGGGTTTGCATCGATGAAGGGTGGTGGCATGTTGGATCGACGTTTGTTGGAAGAAGGGCTGGCTATTATGGTATCCAGTCGGGAGCGTACAGGAGATTTGTGGCACGCGCATTATGGGGCGGGAGCTATTGCGGCTTATTTCTGGTTGCGGGAAAATCGTCTCACCGCCCTTGCAGCAGGCAGTGTTACGGCTGAAGCGAAAGCCATGCTTCGCCAGCACGGATTGAAGGATGGCTTGACCTCCCTGAAGGGAGAGGCTGTGCCAAGGGAAGAGGCCGAAGCGCGTATTACCGAAGCGCTGCATCGGACCATCGGAGAGCTGCACTGGGTTGGCCATCAGGCCATCTATGGTGCCCTCAGTCTGAAAGCCATTCGGGAACTGGATGGTTGGGGCACGCAACACGACATGGAACAGATGGTTGAACTTATTGATTCTTTTGAACGTACCATCCCAGGAAGATCTTGGGTAAACACGACTGTGAAAGAAATTCGCAGCTTGAAGTTAAATGAGGCAGACGGATTCCCTGATATAGAACGCCCGGAACAATTGTCCCGGCTGATTCTGGATGAGCTTGGCGCATTTCGTACCATCTATCAGGCAGAAGCACATCATGATCTGATCGGCCACATGTTAACCTACGGGCACGCGCTTAATATATTATTTGAACTGGATTATCCTGCTTTGTTCCATAAAGGCATTCCGCCTTTTCTCACGATGGTTAAGGCGCTGCGACTGAGTAGGGATGTGGATGTTGCACAGGAGATGCCCACACTGCAATCTCCTGTAGACCGTCTGCCATTGATCCGTGCAGAACGCTCTGTTGCACTTCCACATGAACTGGAATACTGGCTCACTGACAGACGTTCTCGCGATTGGCACGGAGGTCATCTGTTCAAATTTCCATTCAGCTTCTACCATCATGCCAGAAACGGAAATTCGGTTCCAGAAAGCTGGGAAAACTTCCGCTATATTATCGCGTGAGCAAAATACGTTTAAGAGAGCACAGCCTGAGATGGCTGTGCTTCTTCTTTTTTAATGGAGCCATATTTCAAGGATAAACAGGAGCAGAATAACTCTGGACGCCAGCATGTATGGTGATTTTCGCATGGGCTGACGCGCTGACCATATTCCCCAGGAACTCATAAGCGCGATACTGCCCCAGAACACCCACAAGGGAATGCCTTCGGGCGTAAAAGGAAAGGAGGGCGAGGGCAGCCTTGTGTTTCCAGTCCCAAGCAGAACCGTGGTCATATAGACGAGCACAAGGAAAAGTAACTCAAAAAGCAGCGTTTGCAGCCAGAAATAATAGATGTGCAGCACTCGAAGCAGAATGACTGTGACCAGGATAAACAGGATACCAACGGATGAGAATGTAGCAGCGGTCCATCCAATGAGTGAAGTAGTTAGAACATCTGTTTCCTGATAAAAGGTGTACATTGTCAATGCATACATAACGGGGCCAGCCATATAACTGGTAACAGCAATCCACAGATAGAACCAGAGCTTTTTTTTCATGATTGTATCCATCCTTTATGGTAAATAGGGTTAGAAAGGTTGCTTATATCATATAAACAGCATCAGGAATGGATTTGTTGGTTTATCCGGTAAACTCTCCGCAAGAAACCGACGTTTAACCGCCGTGAGAGCAACAACAAATAGACGTAATCCATACGGACAACCGACAGCGCGACCGATTTAAACATGTAAGATTGTATTATCGGATCAGCAGCAAGTGACCCTATCCCGATAAGCACATACGCTAATGTACGGTCCCTCCAAGGGTCGTTTTTTTATGCGGTGATTGCACACTTGCTCTGATCGGGTACTAAAGAAAGACTGAATATATCTAACAGGAGGTTTTCGGATATGAAAACAGTATTGTATGTTCCACTGGATGATCGTCCAGCGAATCTGGATGACGTCGTTGTACAAGGAAAAGCAGCCGGTATCCACATCATTACACCGCACCTGGGTGACATTCAAAATCGTCTGGATTCCGAGAAAACGGTAGAAGGGTCTACGTTGCTTGGGACATCTACGCCTACGTATGGGAAACCGTCCAACATTCATGATTTCATTTTGAAAAATGCCGCCAAAGTCGATGGATTCATCATCTCTTCGGATATGCTGGCTTATGGGGGGCTGATTGGCAGTCGTCAGCTTCGTGAAGATGGAGGCGGCATATATCCTGATTATGATCAGGACACCACCCGTTTACTCGATGTGATCAAAGCGATTAAAGGGAAATATCCACGCAAACCGGTGTTTGTGATGGATACCATTATGCGACTCGCCACCACCTCTTTTGCAGATGGTCTCGCATTGGATGCCTACAACGAGTCACGTGCACTGATGCAGCAGCCACGCCAGTCCTCTACGGCATTCGAGGATATTGTGAACGGGTACAACCTTTCTCCAGAGTCTACGGAATATGGGGAAACGACGTATTTTAATAAAGAACAGTACTACAACACCAGACAACATAAATTCAAAACCAATCTGTACATTCTGGATAAGCTTGCTCGCAAAGGATATATTGACTTCCTCGCCGTAGGCGTCGACGATGCGAATACGCAAGGCGTTCAGATTAATGAGATCAATTATGTGGAAGCACGAATCAATGAATGGCTCGGTGGGACGGATGGACAAAATCCGGATCGGGCTATTATTCTTCCGGATGCGGATGGCCTGGGTCACGCTCTGGTCGCTCGTATGGCGAACCAATTGCTTCGTGGTGGGAAGAAGACGCGTTATGCAGTGAAATATTTTGGCCCTCATGGTTCCACGATTATCAATGCCTATGAATATATGAATGTGCACGAGAATGTGGTGCGTCATGTGGATATTGTTGGTGGTGTGGTTGTGGCGGATTCCGCTTACCCGGAGCCTGAAGTGGGAACGGACACAACTTCCAATGCGGAAAATGGGAATGAATTAACGAGTGCTGCCTCTATCGATGAAGCTTCTTCGTTTGACATGGCGTCCGAGCTGGATCGTATGACGAATCGTCATCCAGGCAAACCGGGTAAAAATCCGGTGGACATTGAGATTATTGCCATTACGGCGCTGGATCAGGTGCAGGCAGCTGTGGCGCAGTTGACGAGTAATAGTGAGAAAGGTCTTCCTTCGGTGCTGATTGATTTTGTAGGAAAAGGTCCAGCCAACGTGGATGTAGCCGAAGCACTCCTGAATAGTCCGTATACAGGTCGGGTTTTGGGTTACAGTGCATGGAATACGCCGGGGAACAAAATCGGTATGGCTGTGGGTATGGGACAATCCCGCTATGCTCTGATTACAACCGAAACCCATGCTCACGCGTTGCGAGATGCCATGAATGCACAAGGTTCATTGTTGTTCAAACGTTTCCTGAAAGATTACTACTATAAAGCAGTAGCGATTGCAGATATTCGTACGTATTCCAGAGCGCATGCGCTGTATACCAATGTGGCCACCCTTGCGGATCAGAACATGTCATTGTTTAACTCGGAAGAGGATTATGCTCATTTGCAGACTTTACTCAGGGATCTGATGCAGACCCATACAGCAACGTTGGCAGGAAAACCGGCTTTTGCCCAAGGGAACGTAGCGATCAAACAAATCTGTAATGGCAAAGCAGCCTATGCGGAGTATTGCAGTGCACTCCTGGAATATGCGAACCCCGACTTCATCTGGGGACGTGCGTTTGAGATCACGTTGAATCCGAAAGTTACGCTGAAATAAGGTGCGTTGGCATGAGACGTGCTGAGTCGTCTTTTTTCCACCCCAGATACACCCTTATTCGCACTGAAGTCGTACGAATCACCATCCGCGCTAGGGATGAAAGGGGGTAAGATTGTATTATCGGATCCATAGCAAAGGACACACACCGAAAGCACACACACCGAAAGCACACACACCGAAAGCACATACGCTAATGTACAGACCGGCCACAAGGGGCCGGTCTTTTTGATGCGGTGAATGGTGTCCAGCTTTGGCGCCGGTGGAGAACCGTCAGCACAGAGACGTACTGACGGTGAATTCCTTTTTCCATTAGCAGATTGGTTAAAGGGGGAGTTCGCTGCTGCCACATTGTCGCTGCACAATGCGGACAGATCGAAACTTGCAGCTGAAGGGAGTGAAATGAATGTGCCTATGCGTAGTGGGTTAAACAACATGGACAGCTCAGAGAAATTGAGTAGCGTCATTAGGCGAACGTTGAAGCAGAAGCTCGGCGCTCTTGTCCCGGCATGGAATGGCCAAGTAAAGGATATTCCTGCACCGGGAGAGGTGTTAGCAGGACCCTGTGCCGTGATTGCTTTTGCAGAAGAAGTACCGAAGTCTGCTTGGGCGGGGTATAGGCGGATCATCAAAATCTCTCCATATGCACGCCCGGAAGATGGAGGTGCTGAACAAGTAGAAGTATGGTCAGCAGCGCTGATGGAAGGACTGCACCAGGTCAGGCTGGAGGATGAAGAGGGTGGGGCATTTACCTGCACTTATCTGGGTTCTTCGGATGGCGATCGTGTGGACGTCAGTTCTGGACTGGTTACGCGCAGCCTGCGATTTGGGGTGTATGTTCCGGAAACGGTGAAAATCGCTCAGGCAGAAACGGCAGACTCGTGGATGGCTGCACTTCAAGGCTGGACACGAACTCAGCTCGGCGAGGAATGGTCCGTATATGGGGATGTCTGGCCTGGAGGTTACAGGGCCAAGTCCATACTGTGGCGATTAACGGGATGCAGTACAACCACCGCAGGGACTTCGGCGTTGGAGATTCGTAAGCAATGGATCGGGCATGTGCTGTCTGCCAATGTGGCAGATGTCCGTCAAACGGTCACACATCTGGTTGAACAACTGGCTGTGCAGGCCCGAATTGCTCTGACGGATACAGACGATACGCGATATGTGACGGTGGATGAAGTTTCTGCCGACCTGCAGGCCGACGCCTACTTGAACGGGCAGATTCGTCTGACGCTGCAGCAGCATATTCGTCGTCCGGGAACGGATGTACCTTTGATCCGCGAGATTCACCATAGCAAAGGGATAGAGTGAAGATAGAGTAAACGTTAACCAAGAGGAACTCTTGATGGGGTTCCAGATAAGAAAGTCAATATCATAGCTGTAGCCTCAAATTTATAAGTTCGTAGGTTCATAGGGACGAAAATTCATAGAGTCATAGGGACAAAAATTCATAGGTCAAAAAGATAGTACCAAGATTAGGTTCAATGAATACGGCAGTCAGTCCAACAGATGAGGTGAGATGGCCCATGGCAAGCTCCGTGAAAAAAAATAAACAGGCCGCCCCGCAATATACGCAGGCCGAGCTGATGAATCATGCCGAAGCCCTCTTTGCCGTTAAGGCAGAGGTGCTGTATGGTGCGCTGTACGAAGCAGCGCAAGAGACGTTTTCCATTGAGGAAGCGAAGGAACGCATCAACCAATTTATGAAAGCGAAGGTGAAGGGATAATGGCAGGCGGAACTTGGGAGCAAACGAATCGTCCGGTACTTCCGGGCTTATATATGAATTTTCAGGCAGCAGCGTCTTCGGCCATTCAGGCTGGTAATCGCGGAACGGTTGTTGTGCCGATCAAGGCCAACTGGGGTCCGGTGGGCACTTTTGTAGAAGTCGGCAGTGAAGCTGCAATTGAGCGTATTTTCTCGGCGCATGCCCTGGATAACGGGACAGCCTATACGTCCTTGAAGCTAGCCCTGCTGGGTGGACCGAAAAAGCTGCTCGCATATCGGGTAGCCGGAGAGACGGCGAAAGCAGCCACACTTACGCTGAAAGATAGCAGTGATGCAGCCGTGCTGCAACTGGACGCCAAGTATCCGGGTGACCGGGGTAACGGGTTCTACGTCACCATTCAGCCGGGTGTAATTGATAATACGAAGCATGAAGTGCGCTTGTTTGAAGGCAACCGCATGTTGTATGCACTGCTGACTGCGGATATTTCGGCAGCGTCGCTGGCGAAAGAGATCAATGCGGATGAAAGCAACATTTGGATTAACGCTCAGGCGATTGGCGATGGTACAGGTGTCGTTGCAACCGTTGCGGGAGCGGCGTTCAAAGGTGGTGCAAGTGGCAACGATGGATTGACCAATACGGAGTATATTGCCGTGCAGGGCGCGCTGGAAGGTGAGCAATTCGATGTATTGGCACTGGATCATGCAGCGGATGCACCTTTGCTGGCGAGCTTTGCAGCATGGGTGAAACGTGTGCGCAGTGAGGGTAAACCGGTGCTGGCTGTATTCGGCGGTACTGCGGCAGACGACACCTCTGCGACCGCTGCACAGAAGGCGGCGGCACGTTCACTCACGTTGAATCATGAGGGCGTAATCAATGTTGGTACGGGTGTGCGTCTGGGGGATGCTTTCTATAGCTCGGCTGAGACTTCCGCTTATGTCGCAGGTCTGATTGCCGGACAACGTTTGAATGAATCCACAACATACGCACCTTCTCCGTTCGATGACGTGACTCGTCGCTGGACTCGTGCAGAACAGGAGCAGGCGGTACAGAATGGCGTATTTATTTTCTTCCACGATGGACGTCAGGTGAAGGCGCTTCGCGGAGTGAATACACTCGTGACCCCTGCCGCAGGACAGAATAATGCCTGGAAAAAAATTCGTTCCATTCGTGTGATGGATGCCATTAATACGGATTTGCAGCGCTCTGCTGAAGATACGTATATCGGCAAAGTAAACAATACGGAAGAAGGACGCCAAGCGCTGATCGGTGCGATGAAAGCCTATCTGGCGCTGCTTGCACAGAGTAATGTCATTGAAGCTGAGGGATACGATGTCGTTCTTGACCCGGCGTATTATGGTGCTGCACCTATTCTTAAGCCGGAGGCGGATCAGGTATTCCTGCAATGGAACGTGAAGCTGACGGATGTAATGGAGCAGTTGTTTGGAACATTTTACGTGCAATAAGGTTTGTGTAGAAGGAAACGGTCTTTTAAAAGAGACGCCGATTCGTTGAATGGATGGTTTATACGATATTTTCTAATCTCAAGGAGGAATTGTCATGTTGGATGCGTCAAGAGTAATTCTCGGTACCCATGGTCAGCTGCATATCGACGGTGTGTGGCAGACGAATATTAATAAGCTGGAGGCCAGCGTAGAAATCGAGAAGCGTGAGCTGAATCTGGTCGGCAACGATTGGAAAGTACACAAGAATGGTGCGAAAAAAGGAACAGGTACGATGACAGGTTACAAAGTCACTTCGGACATGATCCAGCGTGGCTTCACCAAGTTCCAGATTATTTCCAAACTCGACGATCCTGAATCTTACGGACATGAGAGTGTCCTGCTGAAAGGCTGCATGGTGGACAAAATCCAACTCGCGAACTGGACAGCGGGTGAGGAAGTACCGGAGGAAACAGGCTTTACGTTTGAAGGATTTGAATTGTTGAATCCGATTGTAGCGAACTAAGAATGGAATGATTTCGAACTTCGAAAAGGCCTCGTAAAGCTACTTGTCTAATCAGGCGAACGGGCAACGAGACTTAACAGAAGTGGGATACACAGACAGGCCGAGAAATTCTCGGTCTCTTTGTTATCCCTGAATATGGAGATGTTTTAACCCAATTGTAAAATGAGAAGGAGATCGCACCCCATGAGTATGAATGAGAATATGTCTGAAGAACAAATTTTGGATCAGTTGTTTGAAGCAGCAGAACGTTTGCCGGAAGAGAATGTACGCATTCAACGTTTGGATCTGCTGCTGACTCTGCGTGGATTGACATCCTCCAAAGTGGATCAGATCCGCGAACGCTGTACGATTCGCAAAACGGTCAAAGGCCGCACCGAGGAAAAGGTGGATACCGAAACGTTTAACGCGCTGCTGATTTCCGAAGCCACGGTAAAAATGAATGTGCGGGGCCTCGAGCTGTCCGGTTGGGGAGACAACCGTATTACCGGACGCATGAAGCTGTCCGGTGGGGAACAAGCGGTTCGCCGCATGCTGCTCGCAGGTGAGCTGGATGCTGTTGGCGACAAGGTACTTGAGCTGTCCGGCTTCGGTGTGGAGATTGAAGACCTAAAAAACTGATTCACTCCGGCGGGATGACTACGTTCCTGTATCACATGTGGGTTCGTCATCATCTACGGCCCGGAGAATTCTGGTCCCTGCCACGCGGGGAGCGTTCGCTGTTGATTGCGTTCTCGGAAGAGGAAATGGCAGCGATCACCTCGCAAATGAATAGATAACTAGATCGGACAGGGGGTGAAAGAAATGGCAGAAATGATTGTGGGTTTGTCCAAATCAAACGCGGAAATGCGGACGACCATCCGTTATTTGGATCAGATCCAGCGTTCTACTGAACGTTTGGGCAGAGTTCGCTATCAGAGTTTGATCAAGGTAAACAATGAGCTGAGAACGACCGGGCGCAGGCTGGAAAGCATCTATAGTACAGCTGTTCGGCTCAGCAGGCTGCGGATTACGCCGACGGTTGGGTTGATTGACAGTGCGACTCCAGCATTAAATGGTTTGTTGAAAAAAATGAAGCAAATCCGATCTAAAATGTTGAATGCTACAGCTAATGTACAGCACAAAGTCAGCCACCAAATTTCAGGTGTGTCCATTAATGTGAATTCACAGCCATTGATCGATGCCTTGAATACCAATACGCAATCTATTCATATGCTGAGTACCAAGCTCGACTCCATCAATATTGGGGCGGCATCAGGAGGCGAAGAAAAGCCTAAAACCTTTTTACAAAAGATGAAAGGCATGTTTGATCGAGGAAAATCGATTTCTTCAGGAGTAAAAAAGGGATTTGACGCCAGAAGTAGTGGGAAAAAGCTGTGGAGAGAAATAACAACCCCATCTACCCCAGGAAATAAATGGAAGAAAGCGGTAAGGGTTACGAAACGCGGAGCTACTTTTATGAACGATTTCTCGACCGCCGGGTCCGATTTAATCGGTGGTATAGACGGAATGTGGGGAGATGTGAAAGGGTTATTTGGTGGCAGTGGTGGTGGAGCAGGAGGTGGTGGAGCCTCTGGAATAATGAGTAAACTGGGTGGCGGATTAGCTAAGGGAGCAGGCAAGCTATTTGCACCGATTCGTATGTTTAGCAATATTAAAGATCTTGCAAGCGCCCCTCCAGAGGAACGAGTGCGTGCATTAGGTTCTGTTGCTGGTAGTGCATTAGGAACTACTCTCGGTAGCATCCTTGGCAGTGTAATTCCGGTGGGTGGAACCCTGGCAGGCGGTGCAATAGGTGGATGGCTTGGCGAGAAAGCAGGTGGCTGGGTTGGCGATAAGGTAGGTGGGTTTATCAATAACCATGCAGAGGGTATTTCGAAAATGGCGAATCTTGCTGTGGAGGGAACGAATATTGTTATGGAGAAATCAAAGGATATGTTCAATGGCATATCCAGTTTCTTCGGTTTTGGCTCCAAGAAAGAGGAAGAGAAGCCTGTCGTATCCGTATCCACTGTCCCAGAAGCCCAGGCGGCAACGGTGGCTTTAACCTCGCAAGCAGCGACAGGTCCGCAGATGCCACCTGCCTATATTCCATCGGCACTGACAATGACGGGTCCGGCAGCATATATGAACAGCAAGTTCGGTCAACCTACGGCAGCAGGATTCATGGGAACAAGCGTGATGCAAAACCAAGCGATGGCGCTTGGTAACGGAGCTCAAACGAATGCTAATGGCAAATCATCCACGATAACCGTACAAATTTCCGAAGACCAGATGAGCAGTCTGTCCGGTTACCTGAAGGATTTTAAAACCGAGACGACCAACCAGATCACCGTCAACGTACCGCAAGGGGCTGTTCAGGTGACCGTCCGGGAGAACGCTATTGACTACGATGCCATCTCACATCAGGTTGGCATGAGATTTGCAGGCGAAGTGCGCCGTGCGATGGAAAACCGAAAAACCATTATGGCCTAAGCAGAAAGGAGGCCGTTTATGACTGTTTTTGAAGATAACGTGGAAGGTGTCAAAATGGAATTTACCCTGATCGATGGGAAAACGAAGTTTCAATTTCCGGTGAAACCGGAGGAACTAACGATCTCCCGATCCAAAGGGTATGAAACGATTAATATGCTGGAGCATGGCGAGTTTGATTTTGCGCAGGGGGAGAAGGTGAAGGAGATCACCTTCTCTTCTTTTTTTCCCAAAGAATATGATGCGTCCTATTGCATGTACGAGCCTTTGCCTGATCCGCGTGTAGCGATGAATATGCTGAATACGTTTCTGGTATCGAAGAAGCCGCTGCGCTTCATCATTACCAACACAGGGGTAAACGTGCCCGTATATCTGATCTCGCACAATACGACCTTCCGGGGCGGTGAGAGCGGAGATATTTACTTTGACATTACGCTGCGTACGTGGCGGGACTCCAAAGTGGAGAAGGTTGGCGGTGCAGCATCTGCGAGCAAATCGGGTTCTCGTACGGATCTGAAAACGAGCAGCAAGACCTACACCGTCAAATCTGGCGATTCCCTGTCCAAAATAGCCAAGCTTGAGCTGGGCAGTAGTTCCAAATGGAACGAAATTTATAAGCTCAATGTGAAGACCATTGGCAGTGATCCAAACCGGATCAAGCCGGGACAAAAGCTGGTGATGCCATGACCTACAAGGTCATTGTGGACGACAAATTTGACATCACCAAACTGGTGGAGACGATTACGTTGAAGGACTCGCTCGACCAGATTGCCTATCAGGCCAACATCCGGCTGGCGGTGTCTGCATCTTCGGGTCTGCCTGCGATCTCACCGGGTATGGCGGTGCGGATCAGCGGGATTCCTTTTGGCGAAAAATCAATGGTTCACTTGCTGCACCCTGCCGTCATCTGGGAAGTGGAAAGCTCGAATAGCGGTACCAAGCGACTGTCCCTGACCGTCTACGACCGGATGATTTATCTGGAAAAATCAGAGGATGAGTTCCTGCTGCCGAAAGACCAGACTGCTACGCAGCGTCTCAAAACGTACGCCAAGGAATGGAAAATACCCTACGCCGCGCTGCCGGATACCAAGACAAAGCTGAGTAAAGCGGTGTATCGGTCGCAGACGATTTTTTCGATGATGTTTGCCGATCTAAAGGAAACGGTGAAGTCTGGTGGAGATATTTATCATCCGCGGATGACGCCGGGTGGGCTGCAGCTGTTCAAGGTGGGCAGTAATGCAAAGGTGCATGAGCTGGATCGACTGATTGATCTGACCCAGATGCGTACGCTCGAAGGTGCGGTCACCAAAGTTAAAGTGATGGCGGCCTCGGAGTCCAGCAGCGGCAAAGAGGTTCCTTCCAAAGTACTCGCGATTGAGCAGGACGGTGTAGCTGAACTGGGCACGCTGCAAAAGCTGATTGAGGACGATCAGGTGAAAACAGCGACGGCCGCCAAGAAGCTGGCGAAAAGCCGTCTGACGGGTATTCAGGAGACCTTTACCGTATCTGCACCAGATGTGAATACGATTCGTGCCGGAGACGCGGTGCTGCTCAAAGGGCTGAAGCTAATCGTCATGTCTGTCAGCCGTGATCTGTCCGCTGGGCATGGAACGATGACGTTGGAACTGGGCACGGCCGAGCTGGTGAAAAGGAGGGTTTACCTTGAATAAAGAAGATCCGTACGGACATTTTGCCGAAGTCATGCGGGGTGCGATGAGCACGCATACTCGTCAGGCCGTGAGCGGCATGGGAGCGGTGCTGGGTACGATGACTTCATCCGGTGTGAAGCTGGATGATTTCAAGCACGAGGTGCAGGACTATCTCGTGGCCGAGTTTCCTGGGACATTAAATTTGCCGGAGCGCGAGGCTGCTGGCTCGATTTCCGGTATACCTGACGTGGCAAACGGCGGAACGACGGGCACGGGAAGGTTTCTTTTGCAAAAAGGGGAAGTGGAAGAAGCGGTGTGGTCTCTTGGTAAAGGATTGAAAGCTGGAGATCGAGTGCTGGCGATGCGGGTGAATGGCGGTAACGACATTGTGGTGCTGTGTAAGGTGGTGAGTGCGAATGCCTAGTTTGTTCCCGGAAACGGGTTTGGTATGGGGAGATGAGGAAGATCTGTCGGGGGCGGCTTCGGAAGAGGTGAGATTTGGACGGAGCTGGCGATTCGATTACGATGCAGGGGATTTTGTGCTGACCCCAAGTGGCAAAGTTGCTGCGGCAGGAGCGCATGAAGCGTGGGTGCAGTGGTGCATCAAAGCAGTGAAAACGCCACGTTACAGACATGTGATTTACTCCCGAAACTATGGATCGGAGCTGGATGAGTTGGTTGGTCAGGGTGACAGCCGGGGAGTGATGGAAAGTGAGATTACCCGGATGGTTACGGAGACGCTGCTGGCTGATCCTCGCACAGATTCGGTAGACCAGTTTACGTTTGATTGGAATCGGGAGCAGTGCATGTTCTCGTGTCGGGTGGCGAGTGTGCAGGAAGAGATGTTTATTCTGGAAAGTGAGGTGATCTGACGGGATGGCTGAGATTCCGCGTTATTTGGAGGACCAGACGGAGGAACAGATTATGCAGCGTATGCTGGATCGTCTGCCCGCGGATCTGGATAAGTCGGAGGGTTCGTTCCTGTGGGATGCGGAGGCTCCGGTAGCGTTTATGCTATCTGAGGCAGCGCTATGGGCGCAGGAACTGCTGCGGCGCGGATTTGCGAGTACGGCGGCGAGCAGTGATCCGAATTTTCGTTCGGAAGAGCTGGATCTGCGGGCGGGAGAGCATGGCATTACACGGCGGGCTGCTGTAGTGGCGCAAGGTACAGTGAAATTTGCTGGTACGCCTGGGAAAGTGGTGCCTGCGGGCACGGTTGTGGCTACGTTGGCCGATGAAATCTCCGGTGAGGCCTCACTTGAATATGAAACCGTTGGTCGTGTGGAGCTGGGAGAAGATGGTCTGGGTAGTGTTGGTGTGCGGGCGCTCGTTGCCGGAAAAGAAAGCAATGTGCCTGCGGGCACCGTGACCGTGCTGTCTACACCAGTGAGTGGCGTTACCTCTGTAACTAATGTTGAGGTGATTAAGGGCGGTGCGGATATCGAGGCAGATACGGCGCTGTTGGAACGCTTTTATGCCAAAGTCCGCAATCAGGGGACAAGCGGCAACAAATCGCAATATGTGCAGTGGGCCAGTGAAGTACCAGGTGTTGGTGCAACGCGGGTTATTCCGTTATGGCAAGGTCCGGGCACGGTAGGATTGTATTTGCTGGATACGGACAAGCGTGCTGCGGGCACCGATCTGGTAGCGGCGGTGCAGAAGTACGTTGATCCGACGCAGGATGGACAGGGAGAAGGCGTTGCCCCGGCTGGCCCGGTGGTGACGGTGATGCCCGCCGAGGAAGTGCCGATGAACATTCAGGTGAAGCTGACCCTTGCAAGCGATGCGACGCTGGCAGATGTGAGGGCATTGATTGAGGGTGGGGTGACCGCGTATCTGAAACAGTTGGCTTTTGCTGATCCGCTTGTGCGCTACACTCGAATTGCCGCAATCCTGCTCGACATTCCACCGATTATCGATTATTCGGAGCTGACCGTAAACGGTGTGAGCGACCAGAATATCGAGATGACCGCGAGTCAGGTGGCGGTGCTGGGGACGGTGGATGTGCATGAGTAGTGTTGTAGTGGAGGATACGAAGTGCGGATGTGGGGGCAGAGGTAATGTGGGACATTGGGAATGTTCTGACTATGCAGCATCCGGTTCAGCTGGAAATGAAGTAAGTGGTGGGCCAGAAGAGTGCTTGGGTCGTGCGGTACTCCGCTCGGGAACGCAGCATTTGAGCGAAGCGGTTTGCATTGATGTGAAAGGAAGGGAGGGGACAGGGCATGAGTGCTCCTTCTGCTGTACCTGTTGGATTGATGAGTGAGAAAGGGCGGGAATTGTTCTCGTATTTGCCGAGCTACTATGAGACTTCCCGCGTGATGCAGGCGGATATGCAGTCCAAAGGAACCGAGATGGATCTCTTGTATCAGGCGCTGGATGAAACATTGGATCAGTTCTTTGTCCGCACGGCGACATGGGGCCTAGATTTCTGGGAACAGGAGCTTGGCATTGAGACGGATCGTCTCAAACCTGTTGAGCAGCGGCGTGCCGTGGTGGAATCGAAGCTGCGCGGTGCCGGGAAATTTTCCGGCAGACTGGTTGCGAATGTAGCTGAGGCGTATGCCGGGGGCAAGGTGGATATAACTTTTCAGCCGGAAGCGTGGAGTTTTACGGTGAGCTTTGTGGACACGATGGGCATCCCGCCCAATATTGACGATCTCAAACGTGCGATTGATGAACTGAAACCGGCCCACATGGCCGTGGAATATGAGTATCGCTATCTGATCTGGGACGATCTGGACAACAAACGGATGACCTGGGATGAACTGGACGCCGCGTCTCTGACGTGGAATGAACTGGAGGTGTGGGCGTAATGCCAAAAGAAACAGATCGACTGAAATTGCCTCTGCCCTTGGGGAACGAAAACGTAACCCGAGAGAGTTTTAACGGGATTTTTGAAAAGATTGATGCTGGTGTGGCGACACGGGAGGATTTGGAGACATTACGCCAAATGATGGGCGAGATGGACATCCCGGATGCATCCCTTACGGTAAAAGGTAAAGTGCAACTGTCAAATAAGATTGACGGTGACTCTGAAGAACTTGTACCTACTGAAAAGGCGCTCAATGATGCTAGATTAGCTGCTCAAAAATATGTAGACGATAAGCCATGGCAAAAGTACAAGCTCACACAGGATGATGGAATTGTCAAGGTGGTGGGGAGTTCGGATTTAAATGACTATTTGGCCCCTGGATTTTATTTCAGTAGTGTGACTGCAAACGGCCCAATTCAAGGTTCTTTTTATATTGAGGTTATTATTTATTCTTCTTCGTTTTTATTACAAAGGGTTACGACTTTTATTAGTCCGTCAATCACTTATACGCGGATTAGAAATAATAACTCTTGGCATCCTTGGGTATTGCAAACACCAGAAGAAAATCTATGGGGGGCGTTATAGATGGCTGTAATAACACAAAAGTTATACGGAGGTTACGCATCCACCACTTCGGTTGGTAGTATTTATACGGTCCCATGGGGTAAAACAGTTATCCTTAAATCACTAACCATATGCAATACAAGTGCGACTAAACAAATGTTTAGTGTGGAATTAGAAGGCATCGATTTCGCTCGATTACACGACATCGAACCGGGTCAAACTTTGGTTATACCTGTATTAGATCAAGTTATGAAAGCAAGCGAATCTGTGCTTGTTTTTTGCCCGACTGCAAATGCCTTATCAGTTAGGTTAAGTGGCAAGGTAACCGACAGGACAGACATGCTCACCGCCAGAATGAAGGTTAACACAACAGATACCACAGTTATTCCAGCAGGAAAAATGATTGTTAAATCAATAGTCATATGCACACTTTCAACGAGTCCGATAGATTTTTACATGAAACTGGGGAGCGATTATGTCATTTACGGAAAAGCATTAAAACCGTTGGATACCTTGTTTATTCCATTTTTAGATCAGGTATTGGACAACGAATCAGTCGTTTGCCGAGTGTCTAACATGTCAACCTCTGTTACTGTTCATGTCAATGCTTTGGTGGTGAACTAATGCCGAGACTTGAATATTATACGTTGGATAATTACGCGCTGGATGGACCTGATGAGGGGAGGAAGTTTGCTTCAGGCTTTGGATATAACTTAGGAAATAAAAGATTTCTTTATTCAGATGGAACTGCATTTACCTGCGGATATATAAGTGTTACCAATCTGAATTTTTTACCATCGCAAATCATTATCACTTTTCATGATGATGAGGATTTTATATTGGGTTATAATTCCAAAAGAATAGATAACGGCTATCCTGTGTACAACGGGTATAGATGGACAAGCACAGGAACAATGTGGGTTGATTTCCGAGTAGAGGACAAAAGCGCTGGCAGAACTTATATCACAAACGGTGGATTTCAGGTACCGTTGCCATATTTTGAATTGACATCAAGTCCATTTTATTGGAGGGCATACGAATAATGAATATTGGGACTAGAATTATATACGATCAAGACGGTGAGATCATCTATCGAGCTGGTGAAATACAAGGTGATGTACTTCCAAGGAAGGAAATCACTGAACTACATTACATCGATTTGGAGTATGGGGCAATCGATTATCACACTCATCGAATTGTCAGTATCGATCCTGCTACGAAACAACCAGTTTTAGAGGAGCTTCCCATTGTCGAAACACCAGAACAGCAGAAAATAAAAGAATTGGAAGAACAGATTTTGTTGTTAGCCAATGAAAATACAGGAGGGATTTTGTGATGGTAAATGAAGTTGTGGTACGTATTGCAGCAGAAAGAATCTTAAATAAAGGACTTAATCTAAAGACCAGCCAAGTATACCTGCTTGATGACATCACCAATGACGATTACCGTCAAGCCGTTGAGGATTACATTTTGTCAAAATCCGAAGGAATTTAACAAGCGTACCTACGTGGTGCGCTATTTTTATGCCCTATGGAGCAGCTGGCATTTAAAAACCCAAAGGAGGTGAAACCATGGAACGGTGGGAAACTCTATGGAAATGGCTCTTCGCCCTAATAACCAGCTCAGCAACCTACTTCTTCGGAGGTTGGTCAGGCGTGCTCGGAGTACTACTCGTGTTCGTCATCCTCGATTACCTAACGGGCATCGCGGCAGCGGGGATGATTGGTAAGCTGGAGAGCAATGTCGGGATGTTCGGCATCGCACGAAAGGTGTTTATATTTGCAATGGTATCGGTGGCTCATCTGGTGGACGGTGTTTTGGGAGACGGACATTTGTTCAGGGATGCGGTCGCCTTTTTTTATATCGCGAATGAGTTATTGTCCATAATTGAAAATGGGGGCAAATTGGGCGCGCCGATTCCGCCTGCGATTCGGCAGGCCATTGAAGTGCTCAAGGGTAAGGGAGGAGACGGGGGGATTCCCGGCAACTATACTCCTGATTCTAAAGAATCTTTTGTAAAGTCAGATCATGAGGACACTGATCAACAGACTAGAGATGAAGCAAAGTAAGGATTTAGCATTCATTCAAATGTGCCCAGTAGCAAGAGATAGATCAATATTCGAATAGAAAGCCGATCCATTAGCTACAAGTAGTGAAGGAGACGGAATCGATTCTGAAGAAGCGATAGCGGTCGCCTTTGTCCCCGAATTTCAAACCTTTAAGAAAATGAATCAAGAAAATTTGGAGACAACAGCGATCGGAAGAACGATCCGTGTCTGGAACGGTTACGTACCGACTCGGTATTTTTTCCTTAGTGAGTTAATGGATACCTAGTAGTCTACCGACAGACGACATAGAATACGAAGCAGATTGACCAAGCAAACCCACCGACATAACCCATAGCCATCCCAACTTTAGCACTCACCAAAAATCAGGGACACGCACACAAGCAACCCCAGATCCCCAAGCATTAACTATATACAAACGGCAATTTGCCGCATAAAGGGTGTGAGAAACATGCAAACGAGAAGCTCGGGCAACACGCAGGGCATTGACGTCTCCCGGTATCAGAGCACGATCGATTGGGCCAAAGTGAAGGCAAGCGGCATGACATTTGTGTTCATCAAGGCCACCGAAGGGCAGACGTACACCGACCCAAATTTCCAAAAAAACGTAACTGGCGCACTGGCGGCGGGCATGCTGGTCGGAACGTACCATTTCTTCCGTGCAACGACTACCGATGGTGCCAAGGCTGAAGCTGCGCATTATGCCACGACATTGCAAAAAGTAGGAGGCGCCAAGGCGATGCAATTACCTCCTGTCATGGACTACGAGAATAATCCGGGTAACCTGAGCAAAGCTCAGATCAACACGGTAGCTAAAGCTTTTTTAACGGAATTACAACGTCTCACGGGTGTGAAACCGATCATATACACGGGCAATTCATTTGCCGGCAATTTTGATAATTCGATGAGCTCATACGATCTATGGATTGCGCGTTACAGCAACACGCGTGTACCGGATGACAAGCCTGCCTGGAAACGCTGGACATTCTGGCAGTATACGGACTCGGGCAAGGTGAACGGGATCAGCGGCAACGTGGATATGAACGAGTTCCAAGGATCGGCAGCGGAATTAAAAGCAAGATATGCAACAGCAGCACCAAAGCCGCCAGAGCCATCCGAACCCACCAATCCCACAAATCCAACCGAACCACCGAAAGGGGGCGAACCGATGACAGCCGAAGAGAAAGCAGCGTTTGATGCGCTCAAATCCCAAGTTGATAAACTTCAGGCGCGGCAGCAGATGGAAGTTCCAGTCTGGGCAAAAGCGGCCGTGGACGCAGCACTGGCATATGACACCAAAAATCCGCTGTTCAGCATCGATAATGGGGCGAGTTATGATTTTTACCGTTTTATCACGGTTATGTACCGCAGAGGTTTATTCAAAAAATAAGCTGATAAAACTTAAGATATAAGTTGGAGCCGATTTTAAAAGAGGGAACACAACAAGGGACACACGACGCTATTTGTCGAATGGTGTTCCTTTTTTGTGTTTTATGTAAGTGATATTAACATATATAATAAAGTTGAAGACTTATGTCCGTAAATCTCTTGTCTAATTGATGAATGTGATGTAAAGTAAGTTACACGAAATCGATTTTCACCACTGTTTATTTACACAAACCTCCTCATCATGACAAGACTTTAACATGAAAAAGTTATTGTAATGTCTCCCTGTTGTAAAATCCAACATCTCTAGATCAATCTCACAACATTTGAAACAATCCAATCCAACCGCCTTAAGAAACCACTAAAAATTCAGTTCTGTTTAACATACTTTCTTTCTGTTCCAATTGATCACGATCATTAAACTTTTCCAACAACAATTCAGCTATAACGATCTAACTCCATTTCAAATCCCTAGCCAAAACTTTATCCAACATAACACTACCGTTCTCTCTAAGTCAGCCTTATTCGGCTGCGACCAGTTGGTCCCATTTTACTGTTGATTATTGACCTAAGTTCAATTATTGAGCAACAAGTATGGTGCAACAACCACAAGTTTTTATAACTTAGCTCATCTTTCAAAAATTTTAACCAAATGTGTGCGGTTACATCCTGTTTTACATTTCATATATACGCTTTAACTTATTCAGATTTACATCATAGGTATCGCAGGCTTCTAAAGCCTTTCATATGATACAAAGCACCAAACCGATCGATTGTAATCATTGAAGTTTTTTCACGCCAGTATCACACACATTATGAGACAGGGAAGGGTGTTGTACGTATGCGAATGAGAAAAAAATGGTTATCCGGGGTCATGGCCATGGCCATGAGTACAGTGTTGATTCTGTCGGGCTGCTCCAGCACGAGTAACGAAGGTACAGGCAATTCCCCCGCTCCGGCAGAAGGCAGCGAGCCTCCGGCAGAAGTGGCAGCACAGGATACGATGATTATGGGACGCGGCGGAGATTCGGTGGCGCTGGACCCGGCAATCGTTACAGACGGGGAGTCACTAAAGATTGGACATCAGGTATTCGATTCATTGCTGGACTACAAAGAAGGTGGAACCGAGGTTGTTCCTGGACTGGCTGAGAGCTGGGAGATTTCGGCGGATGGACTCAAGTATGACTTCAAGCTGAAGTCCGGCGTGAAATTCCACGATGGTACTGACTTCAACGCAGAGGCTGTGGTGTTCAACTTCAACCGATGGAGTGACCCGGCCAGTGAATATAAATTCGAGGGAGATTCCTTCGACTATTATGACTCCATGTTTGGTCCGGAAGACGGTCGCGTGATCAAGGAAGTAAAGGCGATTGACGAGACAACGGTCGAGTTCACCCTGAACCAGCCACAAGCGCCTTTCCTGCAAAACATTGCGATGACGCCATTCGGCATTGCAAGCCCAACCGCAATTCAGGAGAAAAAGGAAAATTTCAAGAGCGAGCCCGTAGGTACAGGCCCATTTGTATTCAAAGAGTGGAAGCGGAACGACTCCATCACCCTGGAGAAGAATCCGAATTATTGGAAAGAGGGACTGCCGAAGCTGAACAAAGTGATTGTACGTTCCATTCCAGATAACACGGCTCGCTTCAATGCGCTGCAAAACGGCGAGATTGATATCATGGAGGACTTGAACCCGGACGATCTGTCCATCCTTGAGGGGAATAGCGAGCTGCAAAAAATCGAGCGTCCACCATTTAACGTGTCATACATTGGCTTCAATTTTAAGAAAAAACCGTTTGATAACGTGAAAGTAAGACAAGCCCTCAACCATGCGGTAAACAAACAGGGCATTATCGATGCTTTCTTTGCCGGACAAGCGCAACCAGCGGTAAACCCGATGCCGCCAACGCTTTGGGGGTATAACGACAGTATTGAGGACTATGCTTATGATCTGGAAAAAGCAAAAGCGTTGCTTGCCGAAGCTGGCTACCCTGAAGGATTGCCTGATCCGGTAACATTCTATGCCATGCCAGTATCCCGGCCGTATATGCCTGACGGCAAGAAGGTTGCCGAAGCGATTCAGGCCGATTTTGAGAAAATCGGAGTGACCGTCAACATCGAATCACCGGAGTGGGCAACGTATCTGGATGATGCCAAAGCCGGCGAGAAAGACGATATTTACATGCTTGGCTGGACCGGTGATAACGGTGACCCGGATAACTTCCTGTACACACTGCTCGATAAGGATGCAATCCCGGGCAACAACCGCAGCTTTTACGTAAACGAAGAACTGCATACGCTGCTCACGAGTGCGCAGAAAGAAACGGATCAGGACAAACGTGCGGAACTGTACAAGCAGGCGCAAGTGATTATTAAGGAAGATGCGCCGTGGATTCCACTGGTGCACACCACACCCATTTTGGCAGGTAAAGCAAACCTGAAAGATTTCGTACCGTCCCCATTGGGCACGGAATCCTATGCTAATGCCTACTTTGAATAACTTATATATTAGCTGAATTTAGTATTATCAGGACTCATTAGTTACAAAGCGCTGGCGTACACGCAATGCTTGGCAGAACCCACATCAGGATGTAACGATCTAAAGCATGCATGTTTGCCAGCGTTTTTATATGTTAAAGGCAGGTGAATGAGGAGTGAACAGTTACATCGTCAAACGTGTACTTGTGTTACTGCCCGTGCTGCTGGGCATGACCTTGATCGTCTTTTCCATTATCCACGCCATTCCGGGTGATCCGGCAGAGACCATACTCGGGCAAAAGGCTACCGAACAATCCAAGCAAGCGCTGCGTGACCAGCTCGGTCTTGACAAACCATGGTTTCAACAATATTTCGCTTATTTGGGCGATCTGTTTAAGGGAGATCTGGGCACATCCATCCGTACCAAGGTCCCCATTGCCCAGGAAATTGTGCCCTATCTGACGGCAACCCTCGAATTAACGATGGCAAGCATGCTGTTTGCGATCATCATTGGTGTGAATGCTGGAATTGTCAGTGCGTGGAAACATAACTCGTGGTTTGATTACTGCTGTATGGTCATTGCATTGGTGGGTGTATCGATGCCAATCTTCTGGCTTGGATTGATGGAACAGTGGCTGTTTGCAAATAAACTGCACTGGCTGCCGTCCATCGGGAGGATGAATGCGCGTGATCCGATTGAAGCCATTACAGGCTTGTATGTGCTGGATACCATGATTGCAGGACGCTGGGATCAGCTGTGGACAGTAACAAAACATTTGCTGCTGCCAAGTATTGCGCTCGGAACAATTCCGATGGCTGTGATTGCCCGGATGACGCGTTCCAGCATGCTCGAAGTAATGAGTTCGGATTATATCCGAACGGCGAAGGCGAAGGGGCTCGGCCCGTTTTTCGTCGTATATGGACATGCGTTGAAAAATGCGTTTATTCCCGTGCTCACCGTCATCGGCATACAGACCGGATCTTTGCTGGGGGGAGCCGTGCTGACGGAAACGATCTTTGCTTGGCCCGGTGTCGGTCGCTATATATATGAAGCAATTAGTTCGCGCGACTATCCGGTGATCCAGAGCGGTATCCTGATTGTGGCCTTCTTCTTCGTAGTGATTAATCTGATTGTAGACTTACTGTACGCCGTATTCGATCCTCGCATTAGTTATAAATGAGTATGAACAGAAGGGAGACGCCGCATGGCCAAATTATCGACCAATACCGGAGCTTCCATTGACGCCGCGTCGGCACCTGCATCGGGTCCGTGGCGTGAAGCCTGGAGAACGTTTCGGAAAAATCGGCTTGCGCTGGCAGGCTTGATCATTATCGTTTTTTTCATTCTGATGGCCTTTGCTGCCCCGTACATTGCCCCATATGATTACAAAGAGCAGGTACTCACAGATCGTCTGCAAGCCCCTTCGGCAGAGCATTGGTTTGGTACCGATGATCTGGGGCGTGACGTTTTCTCCAGAGTGCTGCACGGAGCGCGTATTTCATTGTGGGTTGGCTTCTTTTCTGTTATTGGCTCTATTATTGCGGGCGCATTGCTCGGTCTGATTGCCGGATTTTATGGAAAATGGGCAGATATGCTCATATCACGTTTGTTCGATATCCTGCTCGCTTTCCCAGCTATCCTGTTAGCAATCGCCATCGTGGCGATTCTCGGCCCGTCTTTGCAAAATGCACTGCTCGCGATCGCGATCGTGAACATCCCGACCTACGGACGACTGGTGCGTTCCAGGGTACTTAGCTTGAGACAGGAGGAATTCATAACATCGGCACGTACGCTGGGGGCTGGCAATATGCGCATTCTGTTCCGGCACATCTTGCCCAATAGCCTTACCCCGCTCATTGTACAAGGCACACTGGGAATTGGAACAGCGATTATTGAAGCGGCTGCGCTTGGATTCCTCGGCATGGGGGCACAACCACCCGACCCGGAATGGGGCAAAATGCTGTCGGATTCCCGCCAGTTTCTGCAAAAAGCACCGTGGACGCTTATTTTCCCCGGACTTTCCATCATGTTCACTGTGCTTGGTTTCAACTTGCTCGGGGACGGCCTGCGCGATACCCTGGATCCAAAGATGGCCAAAAAGTAGAGGTTCGCATCTTTGATTGCTTTTCTGGTGGCATTTCTAGTTGCTACACTAGTTGCAACCCGTTGCATCATTAACTAAGTCACCGACGCTGATCCAAATCTAACGAACCTAGGAAGCCTTATTTCGCGAGTTGCTGCCACTTTCTCAGTCTAACGAATCACACACACGCTATTTTCCGAAAAACCTGCGGAAAGCCTCGAAAGGTCGGCTTTAGATAGAAATAGCGTGCCTACGATTCTTTAGATTGCGAAAACATCCTAAAAAGACCAATTAACGTCTGTGAGGTTCGTTAGCATTTGGCTTGCCAATGCTACCCACAATCATTGCCATCTGCCTCCAAGCCGGTTCGAACTTTGGTTCGGAGCGGCTTTTGTATTGCCTGATGTATTGAGCTAGAATAGGTAGAGATGTGCAAAACTTGAAGTGTCATTCGATCATTTTGTTAAAATAACCGCTTTCGTATTGACACCCAATTTTCCCATATGTTATATAAAAGGAAGGGTTTAGCACTCCGGTCATCAGAGTGCTAACAAATGATGTTTTTACTACACGACTACATATGGAATGATTGTGTTTTTGAATATGGATAAAGTGAAACTTGAATAGGACATGGAGAGTGCAGGGGCTAGAAAAGATTTTGGGAATTGTAGTTTGTCTCCCCGGATTTTTCCGATTTAAAGATGTCTTAGCATTAGCAAGTATTTGGCGAAACAACTTCAGTAGTGGAGGGGACGGAATCGATTCTTAAGAAGCGGTAGCGTTCGCCTTTGTCTCCGAATTTCTAACCATTTCAGAATAGTTCAAGAAAATTTGGAGACAACAGCGATCGAAAGAACGATCCGTAACCGGAACGGCCACCAGAAGAACATCAATTACTTGTATTAGTGTTGAGCCCTGAATATGAAATCAAAGAAATCTGGGGATAAAAGCGATTGAAGGCTTTTCTAGCAACGTAACATTCTGCATGGGAGTATTCAAAGGTTTGCTTTCTATATTCAACCAAATCATTCGATATCCAAATTGAAAGGAGACACCCATTCATGGCTAAAAAAGAATTTCAGGCTGAATCCAAACGCTTGCTGGATATGATGATCAACTCCATTTACACCCAAAGAGAAATCTTTTTGAGAGAACTGATCTCCAACTCCAGCGACGCCATTGACAAAATATATTACAAAGCACTAACGGACGACACACTCGTCTTCAACAAAGAGGACTACTATATCAAGCTCACGATCGACAAAGAGAACCGTACGCTTACACTGACCGATACAGGAATCGGGATGACCCAGGAAGAGCTGGAGAACAATCTGGGGGTTATTGCGAAGAGTGGCTCGCTGGCGTTCAAGAAAGAGAATGAAGCCAAAGACGGACACAACATCATCGGACAATTCGGGGTTGGTTTCTACTCCGCATTTATGGTGGCGGACAAGCTCACGGTAACCAGTAAAACACTGGGCAGCGACGAAGCATGGAAATGGGAATCCGAAGGCGCGGATGGATACACGATCTCTCCAGCTGAGAAAGATTCCGTGGGTACGGAAATCGTCCTGACGATCAAACAAAATACCGAAGAAGATTCGTATGACGAATTTTTGGAAGAGTACCGCCTGAGATCCATCATTAAGAAATACTCCGACTTCATTCGTTACCCGATCAAGATGGATGTGACAGGTCAGCGTCCTAAGGAAGGTACAGAAAACGAGTTCGAAGAATACAAAGAAGAGCAAACCGTGAACAGCATGGTGCCGATCTGGCGCAAAAATAAAAGCGAATTGACCGAAGAAGACTACAACAACTTTTATATGGAAAAACGCTACGGTTTTGACAAACCGCTCAAACACCTGCACATCAGCGCGGATGGCGCAGTGGTATATAATGCAATCCTGTTTATCCCGGAGAACACACCGTTTGATTATTATACAAAAGAGTATGAAAAAGGCCTCGAACTGTACTCTAACGGTGTATTGATTATGGACAAATGCGGCGATCTGCTGCCAGATTACTTCGGATTTGTAAAAGGTATGGTCGATTCGGAAGACCTGTCCCTGAACATCTCCCGTGAAATGCTGCAGCACGACCGTCAGCTCAGTCTAATCGCGAAGAACATCAAGAACAAGATCAAGAGCCAACTGCAAAGCCTGCTCAAAGACGAGCGTGAGAACTATGAGAAGTTCTACCAAGCGTTTGGCCGTCAGCTGAAGTATGGCGTATACAGCGATTATGGTGTGAACAAAGATACCCTGCAGGATCTGCTCTTGTTCTCTTCTTCCAAAGAGAAGAAGCTGGTAAGCCTGGACGAGTATGTTTCCAGAATGCCGGAAGATCAGAAGTACATTTACTACGCGTCCGGTGAATCCATTGAACGGATTGAGAAGCTGCCACAAATCGAGGGTGTACTCGATAAAGGTTATGAAGTCTTGTACTTCACCGACGACATTGATGAGTTCGCAATCAAAATGATCACGAATTACAAAGAGAAAGAATTCAAGTCCATCTCCAGCGGTGACCTGGGTATCGAGGACAGTGCAGACAAAGAAGAAACAGACGCACAGGACAACGACAACAAAGAGTTGTTCGAAGCGATGCAAGCACAGCTCGGCGGCAAAGTAAAAGCTGTTAAAGCATCCAAACGCCTGAGAAGCCACCCGGTATGTTTGTCCACTGAAGGCGAACTGACGATTGAGATGGAGAAAATCCTGAAAGCTATGCCGAACAGCGAAAATGTACAGGCGGATAAAGTGCTGGAAATCAACGTCAATCACGATGTCTTCAAATCCTTGAAAGACGCATTTGCACAGGATAAAGAAAAGCTGAGCCTATACACAAGCTTGCTATACCATCAAGCATTGCTGATCGAAGGACTTCCAATTCAAGACCCGGTAGAGTTCACCAACGATATCTGCAAAGTAATGGTGTAAATACACAATACTACAGTGATATAACGGTAGTAACGAGAAAGCAGGACATTTTACGCAGCGGAAGGGTTTAAGGTAATCTTCTGTAAGTTGTAACGTCCTAAATTTTGCGCGCACCATCTTCACTCCGACAGGGTATTTCCGCCCTGTCGGTTTTTTTTTATTGTATCTTACCTATGCGGAGGGGATGTGAGATAACGAAAAAATCTTTGAAGTAATTTTCAAAAAAAGAATGAACTATTCTTGCTGAAAAATTACTTTGGCATTGATACAAATCATATGTGGTGATACAATTTGTATCAAATGCAATATTGAGAGGTGAAAATATATTAAAGTATTATCCGCACCTAAGCCTTTTGATAATTATTTTAAAATATGGGCCATTGTTTTACCTATAAATTCTTGGGTTTTAATGCCTTCAAATCCAGGAACAACGCCGGGGCTGCTTTTATCCTTATTGTCAGTTGTTTTTGTACTTTTATTTGCCATTAGTCTAAAATTCAAAAATAATACGGAAGTTAAACAGGTAACAAATTATTTTTATAGAGATATAATTATTTTCGTTTACGTGTTAACGCTATTTAACGGTTTAGCACAATTAACTGTTTTATTCAAAATGAATGAAGGATATGACTACAATTTTGTGCACAATGTTATATTAGTTAACGAAAATGGGCATGTTTTTTTAAGATCTAGCCTATTTACTCAATCCATATATCTTATTGCTGCTTCAATAATTTGCTTTTATACTAAGTACTTTTACAAGAAGGAATGGAATAAGTTCATATTCATAGGTACTTCTATATTTCTTATTTATGGATTTTACGAATGGATTTATTATTTACTATTTGGAACAACTGGAGATTTTTTGAGTAACAGAGTTTTTGCTTTAGATATTAACGGTGATCCTAGACTGGGGAGCATGAGTCAGAGAACGGATGCTTTTGGAATAGATACACTTCGAATGAAGAGTCTAACTGGAGAACCAAGCGCTTTCGCACTTACTGTATTACCTCTCTGGGTATTTGCAATACATTTACGCAAACCTTTATTCCACATTCCCATGCTAATAGCATTAATTTTATCTACCTCTTCAACCGCTTTTTTAGGTATATTAATTTATTTCGTATATAGAGTTTTGCGTTACCATTTAAGAGATAGGTATTGTCAAATACTCCTATATTTCTCCACAATTTTAGTTATTCTAAATTATAAAAAGGTTACCTCTGTTCTTGAATTCTTACTATTTAATAAGATTGATTCCCACTCAGGGAATCAAAGATCCTCTTCAATGTTCACACATTTGGAATACTTTTCCCATATGCCATTTTTCAATAAGTTGTTCGGGGTTGGATTTGGATATGTTCGTTCAACCGATTTTTTCTCTACATTATTGGTTAATAGCGGTATTATTGGATTTATTTTTTTTAGTATATTTTTCTTATATCCAATGTTTAAATTAAAGAAAAACTATTTTAATGATGGTCTTAAAATTTCTTTACTAATCATTTATGTATCCTTAATGATATCTGTCCCGGAGTTTTCCTACTTGACCACATGGTTATTTTTGGGGATAAGTTACAATCAGCTAGCGAGAGAAAAAAAATCAACGATTTTCCCTAACTTAAATCCCGTAAAATTTCAATCATCAAAAGTAATATGAGTATATCGAGACTTAGATTTGGATGTTCGGTAAAGTAGATTTTTCTCATTCTTTGGGAAATACTTTACCGAACTTTTTTTTAGAATTTAATCAATGGAATACCTTGTCCTTATAAGCCCAATTTTCGTACCCAGAATGTTGACTTAAAACCATAAAGGCGTATGTGAGGTTTCAATACAGTGTTTCTGTTGACTAAAAAACATCTCGCTTGTTACTGTACATAAGCTAAATTAAAAGCAGGAATGGCTTGCCATTTTTTGTGTCGATAAGGTTCATAATGTGGATTTCCAACCTTTGATTCAACAACTGATGATGTTTTTTACTCAATAATTCTCAAACTCATATTCAAATGATTAGACATCTATTCTTAGCTAACTAAAGGATCGATCTCTAATTTACCGAGTTGTATTAAAGATTAGTTTGGAGATTGGACTGAGAAAGTATATCTTCATTTTATATCATTATCATTTAGGTGCACGGACGATAGTCTGGCGGGGTATAATAAGAGAAGACGACTGTGCATCATAAGTTGATGTGAGAAGAGATGACAATCGCAGATAGGTTTTGCTTTTCGAAACTGCAGAATATGTGTATAATCACTCAAAATAGAGACAGTCGGCTAGGAGTGATCAACATGCAATGGAACGATCTGAGAGAACATAGACAATATCCTGAACTAACGAAGCTGGATGGGGCTCGTGCCGCTTATGAGCGCGACTATTCCAGACTGATACATTCACCGACCTTCCGTCGGCTGCAAGGAAAATCGCAGGTGTTTGGTGCAGGAACGGGCGATTATTATCGCACGCGATTGACGCATTCCCTGGAGGTGGCGCAGATTGCGCGAGAAGCAGCAAGAAGCTTGCTGCGTCGCTATCCCGAGGTGGAATTGAACCAAGCAGACAGCCCCGGACTGATTATCGATTCGGAAGTGGTGGAGTGTGCCGCGATTGCGCATGACTTCGGTCACCCGCCTTTTGGGCATAAAGGAGAAGAAGTGCTGGATGGCATCCTCGATGATCTAATCAACACCGAGGCCAAGAAAATGATGAAGAAAAATCGTGGTGCCAAATCCCCTCAACCGGAATCGGAGATTCGTGCAGCGTTGAAGCGGAAATATGAACATTTTGAAGGTAATGCGCATAACTTCCGCCTCATTATGTTTCTGGAGAAAAGGGAGGATATCGATGGGTTGAACCTGTCGGATGCGGTGCTGCTGGGCATCAACAAGTACCCGTATCCGGGTACGGAGAGCAAGAAGGGCATGTATCATCATGAATGGCAGTATATCCGCGAGATTCGCGATCGTTGGGACATTCCCTCTGGCAAAAAGACGCTTGAAGCGCAGCTCATGGATCTTTGCGATGATATTGCGTATTCCGCACATGATCTGGAAGATGGCATCAAAGCAGGCAAAATCGAAGTACACGAGCATTTCCTGCAAGATCCGCATATCAATCGACTGATTGTGGATAAAATTACGACATTAGAGGATCTGTTCTGGAACGGATGGACAAGGGAAGCGATTGGCAAAAAAGTCGAAGAAGTCCTCGCTTCGTTCCTGCGCATCTGGAATGAAAAGATGCCGTTCTGCGAGCATGACTACTCTCGTACCCGCCGTGAGGTCAAGGCTTACTGGGTCAGCCTTTTTGTCGCCAGCCTGGGCGTTATTGATGACGGGGACTGGAAAAAGGTGACGTTTGTCCGTGAAGGTGCCGAGGATCTCGATATGCTGCGTACGGTAAGTGTGCTCAAAAGCTTTGCCTGGGTGACCATGATTCGTGACCTGCGTGTGCAAAGGCTGCAAAAGCGCAGCGAATGGATGATCAAGCGTCTGTGGGATGCTTTCCTTGATCCGGAAACGTCAAAGTCCATTATTCCATCCGATTGGCTGCAGCGTTATGAGAAAGATCAGGCGAAGGCGAATCCAATCTGGACATGGGAGCATATGGTGATCGATTATATTGCCGGGATGACGGACGCTTTTGCCGAGAAAATCTACAATGAACTATACGGCCTCAAGGTCGGTTCCATCTACGATCTGGATTAGAGATAAGGAAGACGAAGGGAGATGAGACGCTTGGGTGCGAACATCAGTGGAAAATACAATCTGGGCGTACTTGACCTTGTTCCAAGGCTGAACGGCGCCACAGCAGAACAGGCGCTTCAACAATCCGTTACACTTGCGAAGCATGCTGAAGAGTGGGGCTATTCAAGGTACTGGACGTCTGAGCACCATGACATGGATGAACTTGCATCAGCATCACCGGAAGTACTGCTTGCCCATATTGGCGCGCGAACGAACACGATTCAGCTTGGCTCCGGTGCCGTACTGTTACCGCACTATAGCCCGCTTAAGGTAGCAGAGTCGTTCCGACTGCTGGCGGCGCTCTACCCGGGACGGGTTGAACTCGGTTTGGGACGAGCTCCTGGGGGTGGCCCGCATGCAACGATGGCCTTGAGTGGCAATTACTTGCAGCATGTGTCCAAGCTGCCAGAATCACTCGCGGCACTGACCGAATTGCTGGAAGACCGTTACACTTATGAGGAACATCTAGTGACGGCCCGCCCGATTCCGGAGCTTCCTTTATCCTTATGGATGCTGGGGACCAACGTAAAGAGTGCTGAGTTTGCCGCCCGTTTTGGCATGGGGTATGTATTTGGACAATTCATGAGTGATGCGGATGGTACAGAGGCTGTTCGGCGTTACCGGGAGGGCTTTATCCCCAGCGCCACAAGGAAAGAGCCTGAGGTTATGGTTGCTGTCAGTATGCTGTGTGCGGAGAAGCAGGAAGATGCGGTGACCTGGAGCCGCGAAATGGCGGAGAGACGCAGAGCTGTTGGAAAAGAAATTTCAACGCAGTCTGACCATGTCAGCATAAGTACCAGCACCAACGACAGGACCGATGCCAATGAGAATAAGGTACAACGGCATTATGCCGGTACACCTGAACAGGTCTGGAACCAGCTGCAGCAGGTGTGCCAAAGGCTGAATACGGATCGGCTGCTTGTAGTAACAACTGGACCGGATTACGAGAGAAGGTTGGCCTCCTACAAGTTACTGATGAACGCATAAGAGGGCGGCTCTTAGTCGTTATGATACTAAGAATGGCAGGTTCCATACCCGCCATCTGCTTGGATTCAAATCGTAAGAGCTGCAGATCGGATATTCACCGTATGCTGCAGCTCTTTTTTTGCTTCATTTTAGTCAAAATTCTACATCATTCAATCCCGTTCAGCAGGTGCTGTGAAACAATCACAAGATTTTACAAAATAAAGTATGATCAAAACAAAAGAATGTTATAATACTTTACGTCTCTTTACCTGTATATATAATTATAGAAAAGAGTATTTTGCAAGATGCCAAAAGAAGGGTAAAACAACGACAAAAGCACCTATAATTCGGAAGTGGCCGAAGATGGGCACAAGGGGGAAATCACATGTTCAGCAGATTCAGGATCAAGAGTATCGGTCTGCGTATCAGCATCGCGTTCTATTTATTAATCCTCTGTTTAATTCTTCTTAGTGTCACAATTGTTATACAAATGAACTCGATGGAAAAAAACACGAATATGATCACCAACAACTGGATGCCTTCCATTCAGCAAATTAACCGTTTGAATTATACAACAGAGCATATCTTGTCATTGAGCTATCGCCACTATGATGCACAGGCAGGGGCCAAAGCGGACCTCGCTGAAGAGCGCACCAAATATATTCGTGAAACGGCTCAGGCTATTAAAATATATGATCAGCAGGACAAGGCAGCTGAAGAACAAGAACATTGGGAAGAGCTAAAGACGAAGTGGGAAGCTTACCTTAAAATCAACACGCAAGCCATCAAGCTGAGTGACGAAGGTCAGGAACAACTGGCTAAGGAAGTATCCGAAAAAGGAGCAGCTTCCTTTGATTCGATGCAAGTCCATCTGGATTTTCTGGTGGAATACAATCAGGAGCAGTCCGATCTCTCAGCGGCTCAGACAATTCGATCCGTTCAGGATGGCCGAATTATTATTATCATTGGTGTTCTGGTCATGATTATGATTACAGCAATAGTAATTCCGATCATCCGTTCACAAGTTATTAAACCGCTGCTACGGGTGATCAGTGCCGTGAAACTGATTGCGGAAGGTCAATTGAATGTCCAGGACATACATACCAAACATGAAGACGAAGTTGGTGTACTTGCCAAAGCCGTGAATGACATGAAAGGTAATCTGACCTCCATGGTACTGAATGTCAGACGAATCGCTGAAGCTGTCAACCGCCAAAGCAGCGAATTGGCCATTTCCTCTGAAGAGGTTAAGATCGGCAGTCGCCAAATTGCTCTAACGATGGAAGAGTCGGCAAAAGCAGCAGAGAGTCAGGCGGGAACGGCTGTTGAATCCGCCCGCACCGTCGAGGAATTGAACGCACATATTCTGCAACATTCGGAGCAGGGGAACCAGCTTCGGCTGATGTCAGACCTCATTCTGAAACAAGGGCTGAACGGTCGGGAGTCCATGGAGCAATCCGTGAATCAGATGCAGCAGATTGCTGGTGTAGTCTCGTCTTCCATGAACAAGATGGAGCAGCTTGACCGCAAAAACGAAAACATCTCACAGTTGGTTCAAGTCATTCATGACATTGCGCGCCAAACTAACCTGCTCGCATTGAACGCTTCTATTGAAGCTGCCCGTGCAGGAGAGAGCGGACGCGGATTTGCAGTCGTTGCAGCAGAAGTGCGGAAGTTGTCGGAAGCCGTTCGGACATCTGTAGAAGAGATTACTGTCATCACGGAGGATATTCAGAAGGATTCCCAGGGTGTAGTCGAGGAATTGCGAACAGGTGTACTGGAGACAGAGCGTGGACAACAGCAAGTACGTAATTCCGGCAATCTGTTCCGCACCATTAGTGAGTCGGTGGAAGGTATGGTTCAGGTCATTGGTACAATGACAGATGGTTTGAAGGGCATGCAGGAAGCGAGCGGACGCATGCATCAGTTCAGTCAACAAATTTCGGCAGTATCGGAGGAATCCGCAGCCGGCGTAGAAGAAGTGTCAGCGTCGGCCGAAGAACAGGTGAGTTCAATGGAAACGATTAGCGGCAATATTAACACATTGAAAGAATTGTCCGAAGATCTGCTTGCTTCCATTGAAAAATTAAAAATATAAAACCTCTTCTTATAATAGAAGAAACATGAAGGACGGCTACTCTATTGACCTCTAAAATCACCAAAGATTCAGTTGTCGGAAGTTACGTATATACCTTTGCTTGCCATGAGAATGAACGTGCCCTGTGTGAACTGGAGTTGGGAACAATGCTCGTTCCTGGTACAGATCTTGATTCACGCGACCATGCCTATGTTCGTTCCGATCGATGTATTCCACCAGGGAGAAGTCCTTTTATCCGGGGCAGGCTGGATGTGATGGCCGAAGCGGATACTGTGGCAGGTCTTAAGCCTGCCGCTTCACAAATCGAACTGTCATCTGGTGAAACGTTCAAGGTTGTCTGCCTGAAAGAAGGCGATAATATGCCGGACTACGCACATTCCCGTTTGATGGAAAAAGAGCTCGGCATGTGCATTAAAGGAAAAGCGATGATGAAACAGCCTGACGTGACTTTTGGACTAATGCATGGGAATGGTAGATGGCTCTTCGGTCAATGGACAGAAGCCGACCGCTCGTGGCAAACCCATCATCAGAAGCCGCAAAATTATTCCACAGGCCTTGGTGTTACATTGGCCAGAGCGTTGGTGAATATTGCTATTCCGCATGTGCAGGGACATCAGTTGCTCGATCCGTGCTGCGGGATGGGGACCGTTATCATTGAGGCGTTGTCGATGGGGATTGAGGCCAGAGGAAATGATTTAAACCCTTTGGCAGTACAAGGTGCGCGCATTAATCTTCCTCATTATGGATATGATCCAGCCAGGATTACCCTCGGAGATATGAATGATCTGGAAGGTTTCTACGATGCAGCCATACTGGACATGCCATATAATCTCTGTTCTGTTCTTCCGGATGAGGAACAACTTGCCATGTTGACGAGTTTGAAGAGACTTGCAGGACGAGCAGTAATCGTTTCCACTGAATGGGTGGAGGGGCACATTCTGGATGCCGGATGGAACATCGATCAGTATCGAACCGTGAGCAAAGGGACGTTTATACGTCACATTTGGCTGTGCACCTAGAATGACTATAATGGAAATAACAGAAAAAACCTCCATACCGGAAAAATTCATTTCCCGGTATGGAGGTTTTTGATTTTTTATGGGAAAACTACATTACATGGATTTGTACAATTTCACATAGGATAAAATGGAATTTTTAGTATTTATGACTATAATCCATCAAGTTAAGCGGGAGAGTCTTTCCGGCAATATAGGCTTCCAGATTTTGTACAAAAATATCCAGTGCTCGTTCAGTGTATTGCTCTGTGCTGCCGGCAATGTGCGGCGTAATCAGGACGTTATCCTTACCCCACAAGGGGTGATCAGCTGGGAGCGGCTCCTCTTCGAATACGTCAAGTGCAGCAAAGGCAACTTGTCCACTGTCTAGCGCACCCAGCAGGGCGTCCGTATTCACGCTTGGGCCACGCCCCACATTGACGAAGCATGCACCGGACTTGAAATGTTCAAATGCAGACTGGTCATAGATATGATAGGTTTCATCCGTAAGTGGCAAAATATTGATGACGTAATCACCTTGCCCCAGTGCTTCGTGCAGGCCGGACATGTTGTACATTAGATCTACATTCGGAACATCTTTTCCTGAACGGCGCACTCCGACTACGTTCATGCCCAGTGCTTTGAGAATACGCGCGGTTTCTGATCCGATCTCTCCGACGCCGACAATAACCGCTGTTTTGCCATGCAGTTCCGGAAGCGGTTTGCCCGGTGATTTCCACTCGGCTTGCTGCTGGTGCAGCATCGCTTGTCTCAGCCAACGGCTGTGGGACAACATCATGCCTAGAATAATTTCGGTAATGGGAATGGCGTGTACGCCATTAGCACTGGTTACCAAAATGCTTTTTTGTTCCAGATCTGAGAATGGAAGGTTATCGACGCCGGCGGACCAGACCTGAACCCATTTCAGGGGACTTTCTTCTTTCAGTGCATGCTCGGTTACCAGAGGAGACCAGCCTACGATAATTTCAGCTTCTTTTAACTCCGATGAGTCAATCTCCTTGGCTTTGCCAACCTTAAGTGTATAACCTGGTGCTGCCTCCAGAATGCGTTGTTGCTGTTTCGTTGACAAGGATGGGAAACATACAATTTTACCCATAGTTATTGGCCTCCTGAAATCAATATGTTGTGGTTTTAGTGTATCAGAAAAGAAGGCGATGTGCGTAAAAGGCAGGAATACAGCCTCATGTGCAAATCTCTGAATTTGTGTCACTCTATATTTAACCAGCTTGAAACCATAGAGACGACTGTGAAATAATAAAATGAACTTTAGAAGAGGTGTATACCATGAATAACTATTCATATACGGATCTTCCATCCCGAAGGGAACGATTATTTATTGCACTTCGGGTGCCGACACATATTCAGAATGTACTTCGGATGTCTGCGGAGCAGGTGCAAGGAAAGCTTGATTTTCGCAAATGGACCGATTATAGGGATTATCATATTACATTGCAATTTCTGGGGGATACCCTTGTTAGTGACATTGGACTTCTTCGGAAAACATTGCGCTCGGTAACGGTTGGAACTCATCCTTTTGAGTTGCAATTATCCGGATGGGGAACATTCGGTCTGGAGGAGGCACCAAAGGTGCTGTGGAAAGGTGTTGAAGGAGAGATCGACCAACTGCATCTTTTGCAAAAACGGATCGTGGACGCAACTTCCTCTCTGGGATTTAAGGCTGAATTAAGACCGTATTCTCCTCATATTACGATGGCGCGTAAATTTTTGGGTCACAACCCAGGAAATGGGGATAAAGGAATATTTGGGTTGTTTCCTGAACTCTTTTTGGGTGTTAATTCTTGGATAGTGCAAGATTTTGTGCTATATGTGACACAGTCAGGTCAGGCGCCGATGTATGAGGTCGTGGATACGTTTTCTTTTTCCTGAAACTCATGGATATGCCATAAAATCACATTGACATTACGTTATTCCCTATGTAATATTAGCCATCGTTATTCAAATTCTTTTTTTGTGGTTACTTAGATTAGGGAATTGTTTCGACAGGAGGAATCTTCGAATGGATATTATAAGCAAAAATCGTTGGGTGGCACCGATGTTATCTGTGCTGCTTGTATGTATAGTGGGGGCTAACGTCGTTCAGGCGACTGGAAAGTGGAATGAGGAAAGTGATAGCAAACAGATGACCGAGCTTGCGGCTTCTGCAGAAAATAGCGAAAATTCTTTTAGCGGAGACAGGCGAATGATGGAAGACGGGACAAGTCTGTCTACTGATGCGTCTATTCAGGCGGATAACTGGACCAATTCGCTCCCGGCCAAGAATTGGCTGACGGCTGCTCAGGAAGAGCAGGAACAGAAAGAAGCCAAGGCTAAGCATGCAGCCCGAGCTGCAGCAGCGGCCAAAGCCAAAAAAGAGGCTGCTCTGAAATTGGCCAAAGTAGAGCGTGCCAAGGCGATAGCTGCAATTACGACTCCCCCCCAAAAACTTTACTTTACACGGACCAAACTTCTGAACCAGGAAGACTCGAAACTTGCAACCTGGTCATACAGTGTGTCCGATAAAGAACTGCATCTGCTGCAAAAAATCGTCATGGCAGAGGCGGAAGGTGAACCGTACGAAGGCAAAGTGGCAGTTGCCAATGTTGTCTTAAACCGGCTGCGGTCAGCCAATTTTCCCGATACCATTTACAAAGTAATCTATCAGAAATCTCAGTTCAGTCCTGTAGCGAACGGGCGCTTGAAACGTGTTACTCCCAATGAGGACAGTATCAAGGCAGTCAATGCAGCGTTGAATGGGAAAAAGGAAGTCGCCGATGATACGTATTATTTCCTGTCATTGACGCTTGCGGATGATCTGACAGTGGCTCGCTCCCAGAAAAAAGTAAAAACGATCGGGCATCATACTTTTTACAAGTAATTGACCTGTAAATTCTGCAAACAGGCAGGGTAGTTAACTATGTATATACTACATATACCTTAAAAGGCCCAGAAACGCAGTTTTATTTCGTTGTTTTTAATTTTTTGGTGATGAGGGTTTGTTATTTAAATTACCCTTTTTAGCAGAAAATCATACGAAGATATGAACGAAATAAAAGAAGGTTCCCTTCCGGATCAATGGAGGGGAACCTTCTTTGTGCTCTCCTAGAGATGAAACGCCCTCGTAGAACGACTCGAAGGGGTCATAGAGCTGCTAGAATGGAATTCTGGTACCTGACAGCGAAGTAGCTCCGATTCCGGCTGTGAAGCGCTCCTTGGGTGCGGATGTGACTTCTGTTGTAGCCGGGAACAATAAATCATGAACAGTCTGGGCACAGCATGTTGGATCGTAGGTATTTTTGCTCCCTGATTTATGGAATGATTTCAGCTGGCTTTCAGCTTGGCTTGGTGCATAGATCTGCTCACACAAATGTCTGAAGCGGTTTGCAATAACGTCAGCAGAGTGAATGACCTGACCATATCCGGCTTGTACGAAATATTCGCAATTTTCTTCTTCCTGTCCTGGCAATGGAGGCACGAACAACATCGGCAACCCTTTAGCCAAGGCTTCTGTACAAGTCATCCCGCCTGGCTTCGTAATGAGCACATCGGATACATCCATCAGTTTGCTGACCTCACGGGTATAGCCGAGAATACGTATATTTGGATGCTGGAAGCAGGACATTTCTTTCAACTTGGCAATCATTTTTTCATTGCTTCCCAGACAGAACAGCAGCTGTACACGATCCGCCCATGATGCAAGAGCCTTCATATGTTCTTCATCGAAGGAAAGTCCCCATCCGCCACCCATCAGCAGAGCAGTGGGCATGTTCTGAAGGCCCATTTCCTGTCGGAGGCTCACCTTATCCCCTGCTTCCCAGAAGTCAGGGTGTACAGGAATACCGGTAATTTGGATGCGAGAGGGCTCAACCCCTCTGATTTCAAGCAGAGCCTTTACCTGCGGCGTGGATACCAGATATTTATTTACCTCGGGATTAATCCACGTTGCATGTACGTCGTAGTCTGTGACGAGCGTATATAGTGGAATATTAAGTCCCTGACGTTTCAGGCGTGAGATGACCGCGTTCGGAAATGGATGGGTACAGATCACGGCATCGGGCTTTAATTGGGACACGACTTGAGCCGTCTGTGTATAGAAAATCCGGTGCAAGGCCAGTTTGGTAAATCCGTTTAGTGATTTGTTATACTGCGTTCGATACAGCAGACTGACCAGCTTGGGCTGAACGGTTAGTGTCTTACGGTATGCGGACAGAATAAGCGGAGCCATGGTTGGATTCAAAAATTTGCCGAGCTCAATGACCCGGCTATGCACATGTGGACTGATTTTCTTAATACCGCTTGCGAGCGCATGGGCGGCCTGGGTGTGACCGGTGCCGAAACCTTCGGATAACAAGAGCACTCTTGGTTTTCGCATGAGTTCACCTTTATTCATCAATTTAAATTTAACATTCAGCATTTGGTATAATTCATGATCATACTGGGCGATGCACTACTACATGAATATACAGTGAAGCGGAAAATCATGTTCATTCGTTACATATTTACACAATAGTTAATGTTCTGATACATCGAAACTTCGTCTTTAACCGTGTTATTGGCGTCATCATACACTATAGACGACGATAGAAGCAGTTTCCACTGCATTTCGGTTAAAAAAAATTAACCCAAATTTTAAATGTTAGGGTTGCAATCTGAGGATGAGAGTGGTAATCTTGTTTTTGACCGAATGACCGAATTGTATTTTTGGTCATTTAAAAAAGGACGATCAATGAAAATGAGGAGGGATATGATGGCTCCGATTGACAGGAGACAGCAGGTCATTCAAGCAGCCACGCAGTCTTTTGCCATGTTTGGATACAAGGCAACCACGATGGATCAGGTAGCGAAGATTGCGAATGTTGGCAAGGGAACAATTTACACGTTCTTTACGAATAAGGAACAATTGTTTGATCAGATTTTGGTGGAAGTCATCCAGGAAATGAAAAACATTGCTCATCGTGAAGTTCATCAGGAAAGTGCTTTTTTTGATAATCTGTTTCGTGTGCTTGATTCATTGCTGGAGTTTCGCCGTGATCACGATTTGCTGGTTAAATTGTCCCAGGAGCTTAAGGATTTTGGAACACTTCAAGCCAAGGAAGGTTTGGAGAAAGTGGAGAAAGTCATCTCCGATTTTCTGGCCCGTGAGCTTGAGAAGGCAAGAGACAACGGTGAGATTCGTGATTGTGATCCACAGGTAGTCGCCTTTATGATGATTCGTTTGTACATTGCCCTCACCTCAGATTGGAGCAAGCAGCACGAGCCGCTGAGCAAAGAGGAAATCAAGAATTACTTTCGCCTTTTCTTAATGGAAGGAATTGCTGCTGCAACGTAATCTGAAATTAATCTACTATAGATATGGGTTAATCTTGCGTTTCAGGCAGTGAGGCTTGTCGAGAGACAGGTTTGTTTTTTTGCTCTAAAGTGACCGTTTGAGGAAACTGGTCACTTCGTGTTTCGGTAAATTTTCCGGAAGACATCAAATTAATTTCATCATTATGCTTATTCTGCTCAGAGAGCAGAGGAAACAAGGGGAGAATATGACATGAAATCTTTATCCGTGTTTTTCAAGGATGTGGGATCGGCCGTGAGAAACCCGAAGGTGTTGATCCCCGTTATTGCCATTTTGTTTATTCCGATTCTGTATAGTGGTATCTATCTCGCTGCTTATTGGGACCCATATGGTCATGTCGATGAAATGCCGGTTGCGGTTGTTAACCTTGATAAAGGTGCAGAGCTGGAAGGCAAAACATTGCATGTTGGTAGTGACCTTGTCGATGAACTGAAGAAAAATGCAGATTTTAAATGGGATTTTGTCAGTGCAAACGAAGCCAAAGAAGGCATGGCAAACGACAAATATTATATGCAAATTACGATTCCGGAAAACTTTTCATCCCAGGCAACCACGTTGCTTGATGACAAACCAGAGCCGGCTGATCTGATCTACGAACCAAATGGCAATTATAGCTTCGTGGGTGCGCAGATTGGCAAGACGGCCATCAAGGATCTGAAAGCCAAGGTTTCGGCCAAAGTAACGGAATCCTATGCGGAGACACTGCTAGACAAATTTTCCGAAGTGTCGGACGGATTGGCAGAAGCCGGCGACGGTGCAGGAGAGTTGAATACCGGCGCAGGCAAGCTGGATGATGGGGCTGTGAAGCTCAAGGATAATTTGGAGAAGTTGGCATCCGGAACTTTGGAGCTTCAAGATGGTTTGTCTCCACTAAGTGATGGTGTCAATGCACTGCACACGGGTGCAACCAAGCTGGAAAGCGGAACATCCAATCTGGTATCCGGTTTGCAGCAGCTTCAAGCGGCGGCAACAAGCCAGCTTCAGAGCGGTGCAGACCAGTTGAAGGATGGCAGTGCCAAGCTGGAAACTGGACTGAGGTCTTCCGTGGACGGAGCAGGCAAGCTGCAAGCGGGTCTACAATCGTCCGAGCAGGGCAGTGCGAAGCTGTCTGAGGGTCTGCAAAATGCAGTCCAGGGCAGTGGCACATTGGCCACTGGCCTGCAATCGGCAGTAGACGGCAGCAGCAAGGTTGCTGACGGTGCTCAGGGCGTTGCCGACGGGTTGAAACAGCTTGCTGCATCCAACCCTGAGCTGGCAGCCAGTGAGGACGTACAGAAGCTGCTGGCAGCCAGCGCAGCAGTTGCTGAAGGCAGTAAGCAACTGCACGAGAGCGAACAGAAGCTTGCGCAGGGTGCAGATCAGCTGCACCAGGGCAATCAGCAGCTGGCGGCAGGTGCCTCCGAGCTGCATGGAGGACAAGCGCAGCTTCTGACGGGTGCGAACCAGTTGGTGGATGGCCAGCAGCAATTGCTGGCGGGCGCTGGACAGCTTAGCCAAGGCGGAGCGAAGCTCTCCGATGGCCTGAAGCAATTCAGCGGCAAGCTAGGCGAAGCTGCAAGTGGTGGTACGCTGCTTGCAGACGGAGCCAAGCAACTGGGCTCAGGAACAACAGCCCTGCAGACGGGTGTGGGTAAACTGAGCGGGGGCGTGAGTTCACTTACGGACGGCTCCAAACAACTTGGTGACGGAGCAGGCAAGCTGGCAGACGGTTTATCTGAACTGAAAGACGGTTCAAACGAACTGGCTACCAAGCTGAATGATGCAGCTCAGAAAACATCAGAAGTCAAAAAGTCAGACGATGTGGTGAATATGTTCGCCGAACCTGTGAATACGTCCGAGAACACAACAGAGAACGTAAGTAATTACGGTACAGGGTTGACGCCGTTCTTCCTGTCCATCGGTTTGTTTGTTGGATCGCTGATTTCAACGATTGTGTTGAAAATGCGGGAAACTTCCGTACCGGGCGCAACGGGTTGGAATCGTTTTGTCAGCCGTACACTCGTATTCGGCTTTGTGAGCATCATTCAATCCGTAATTGTGGCAAGCTTCATGCTGTACGGTCTTGGACTGGAGACACACAGCGTACCGCTGTTCTATCTGTTCACGATCTTTACGGGACTGACCTTTATGTTTATTGTTCAGGCTCTTGTAACTTGGCTGGACTTGCCAGGTCGTTACGTTGTCATTCTGTTGTTGGTCTTCCAGCTTGCAGCAAGTGCGGGAACTTTCCCGGTAGAGCTGATTCCGTCGTGGCTTCAAGCATTTAGCCCTTGGCTGCCAATGACGCACAGCATCATGGGCTTCAAAGCAGTTGTATCCAGTGGCAATTTCGATGTGATGTGGCATCAGGTCGGCATTCTGGCAATCTATGCAGGTGTGTCCGTGGTGCTGACCTTGGCTTTCTTCCTTTGGAACGGCAAACGTCGCAAAAAAGAAGTCGAAGCGGCTAAATCCGGCCAAGTGGTGACGGCATAAGCCAAATTCACCGGAATAGGACAGAATACTGAAAATAAACTTTAAACTCAAGTATCGAAATTATGCAATATAGTAGTCAAAAAGTGCAAAGAGTCTGTGACCCGAAAATGGGTTGCAGACTCTTTTTGTATACAAATGCATAGAGATGCAGATATTCGCTGGATCATGGCATGAAAAATTGGCCCGACTATGGATAAACGCAGGCCACATATGGAATGATTTTCTTTTGCCAGCAAAATAAAATGAGTTGTGCTTTGACATAAAATGTGTATAATTATTCGAAAAAGAGATGAATTTTAACACCATCACACTAAAGCTGTACTGCAAAACATTTCTTATCAGAGGTATTAAAAAGTTTAAATTGCGCTGATGTTAGGTCGGTGTTAAAATAATAGAACTATATCAAAAAACGTCGCTCCATATCAGCGGCCGTGCCAGCGGTTGCGTGTTGTTATAACAAGCTGTTTGCCGGATGATCCGCATCAGCTCTCATCTCATGGATGGCCTCTGCCGCACTAGCAGCACTTATAAGATTGACAGCCCTTATTGCTGTCGCCCTCGTTTATCCAGCAGGCGATTATTCATATTGAAGATGCCCGCTCCTCCCGTTTTATTGTTGCTTGTTGCCTATGTTCTTGATCTTTCCGAAATACTTCATTATAGAAAGGTTGCGTTCCATGAGACACATCGGATTACCTCCTAAACAGGGTCTGTACGACCCGCAGTTCGAAAAAGACGCTTGCGGAATGGGTTTTGTTGCCCACATCAAAGGAGTACCTTCACACGACATCGTTAGTCAGGCATTGACCATGCTTAGTAACATGGAACACCGCGGAGGACAGGGCAGTGAGCCCAATTCCGGTGACGGAGCCGGTATCCTGATCCAGATTCCACATCGTTATTTTGCGCAGGAAGCGGACCGCCTTGGTTTTGCATTACCTGAACAGGGGTTCTATGGCGTAGGAATGTTGTTCCTGTCACAGGACCCGGTCATTCGCAACGCTCATGAAGAGAGTCTTAAGAAGATCATCGAAGCAGAAGGCCAGACATTCCTGGGTTTCCGGGATGTGCCTACGTTTGATGAGATGCTGGGACGTTCTGCGCTTGCAGCGAAGCCTTATGTACGTCAGGTATTCATTGGAAGATCGGCAGAAGTGAAGGACGAATTGGGATTTGAACGGAAGTTGTACGTCATTCGCAGACGTGCGGAGCTGGCTATTCGTTATTCGGCGGATGAAGCAGAAGGTGGTTCATTTTACCTGCCAAGCTTGTCCTGTCGCAAAATTGTATACAAAGGCATGCTGACAACTGAACAGGTGGGACAGTTCTATCTGGATCTTCAGGAAGATCTCGTGGAATCTGCGATTGCGCTTGTTCACTCCCGTTTCAGTACGAATACATTCCCAAGCTGGGAGCGTGCCCACCCGTATCGCTTCATGATCCACAACGGTGAGATCAATACGATGCGTGGTAACGTGAACTGGATGCATGCACGCCAGTCGCTGTTTGAGAGCGAATTGTTCGGTGACGACATCTCGAAAGTAAAACCGGTTATCAATCCGGACGGTTCGGATACAGCCATGTTTGATAACACGTTGGAGTTCCTTTATTTGAGCGGCCGTTCATTGCCACACGTGGCCATGATGATGGTTCCTGAGCCTTGGAGTACAGATGAGGGAATGGACCCTGCCAAAAAGGCATTCTATGAATATCACAGCACGATGATGGAGCCGTGGGACGGACCAGCGGCGATGGCCTTTACGGACGGTTTGCAGATTGGTGCAACCCTTGACCGGAATGGTCTGCGTCCTGCACGTTACTATGTAACGAAGGATGACCGCATTATTTTGTCCTCCGAGGTTGGGGTACTTGATATTGCTCCAGAAGAAATTCTCTACAAAGACCGCCTGCGTCCAGGACGTATGCTGCTTGTTGATACAGAGCAAGGCCGTATCATTGCGGATGAGGAAGTCAAAGCTCTCATTGCGGCCGAGAATCCGTACCAGGATTGGCTTGATGAACATCTGATGGATTTGAATGAGCTGCCGGATGCACCGGAACTCCCTGATCCAAAACATGATAACGTGACCCAGCTTCAGCTGGCCTATGGATATACATTTGAAGAACTGCGCAAAGTGCTGGAGCCAATGGCATCCACAGGGATGGAAGCTACGGGTTCCATGGGTTATGATGCTCCACTTGCAGTGCTGTCGGATCGTCCGCAGCGTTTGTATAACTACTTTAAACAAATGTTTGCACAGGTAACCAACCCTCCAATTGATGCCATCCGTGAAGAGATCGTCACGTCTACGGCTACAACGATTGGCCCAGAGCGCAACTTGCTCAATCCTGAACCGGAGAGCTGTCGCCAGATTCGTTTGGATACACCGGTATTGTCTAATGAGGACTTCGCGAAAATTCGTCACGTGCGCCGTCCAGGCTTCCGTTCCATGACAATTCCGATCTTCTTTACAGCGAAAGAGGGCGCAGAAGGACTTCGCAAAGCGATGGAACTGCTCTTCGAAGCTGCGGACCGTGTCATTGACAAAGGTCATAACATTTTGATCCTGTCTGACCGTGGTGTGGATGCCGAGAATGCGGCTATTCCAGCACTGTTGGCTGTAGCAGGTCTGCATCACCATCTGATCCGTAAAGGAACCAGAACCAAAGTCAGCATTTTGCTGGAATCGGCAGAGCCGCGTGATATTCACCACTATGCCTTGCTGCTTGGGTACGGTGTCAGTGCAGTGAACCCGTATCTGGCATTTGAAACGCTGGATGACATGATTCAGCAAGGACTGCTGCGCGGCATCTCGCATGAAAAAGCCGTGAAGAACTATATTAAAGCCGCTACCAAGGGCGTTATTAAAATATTGTCCAAAATGGGAATCTCAACGATTCAATCCTATCGCGGAGCTCAAATTTTTGAAGCGGTGGGTCTGAAATCAGACTTTGTTGACCGTTACTTTACATGGACGCCTTCCCGGATTGGCGGGATTGGTCTGGAAGAAGTGGCTGCTGAAGCGCTGACTCACCACAACCGTGCCTTTACGGACAAAGATGGCAATGACAAAGTGCTGGATTCCGGCGGGGAATACCAATGGCGTAACGACGGAGAAGAGCATCTGTTCAATCCACAAACGATCCATACATTGCAACATGCTGTACGTACTGGCGATTATAAACTGTATAAAAAGTATGCCAAACTCGTGCAAGGCGAAAATGATCAGTTACTGACCATTCGCTCCATGCTGAAGCTAAAACCGGTCGGTCCTGCGATTCCTTTGGAAGAAGTGGAATCCGTTGAAAGTATTATGCGCCGTTTCAAAACCGGGGCAATGTCCTTCGGTTCGATTAGCAAAGAGGCACACGAAGATCTCGCCATTGCCATGAACCGTGTTGGCGGTAAATCCAACACAGGTGAGGGCGGGGAAGATCCGGCTCGCTTCATTAAAGATAGCAACGGGGATTCCCGTCGCAGTGCCATCAAACAGGTGGCATCCGGACGTTTTGGTGTAACATCCAACTATCTGGTCAATGCCGATGAGATTCAGATCAAGATGGCACAGGGAGCAAAACCGGGTGAAGGTGGGCAGCTGCCTGGACGTAAAGTATACCCTTGGGTTGCTGAGGTTCGTGGATCAACACCGGGTGTAGGTCTGATCTCCCCGCCACCGCACCATGATATCTACTCGATTGAGGATCTGGCGGAGTTGATCTATGACTTGAAAAATGCCAATCCACGTGCAGAAATCAACGTTAAATTGGTATCCGAAGTCGGCGTTGGAACGATTGCGGCAGGTGTTGCCAAAGGTCGTGCCGATATTATCCTCGTCAGCGGTTATGACGGCGGTACAGGTGCATCCCCGCAAGGCTCGATTCGCCACGCGGGAATGCCTTGGGAGCTAGGTCTTGCAGAGACACACCAAACGTTAATGTTGAACAATCTGCGTGACCGTGTTGTTCTGGAAACTGACGGCAAAATGCTGAATGGCCGTGACTTGGCTATCGCTGCTTTGCTGGGAGCTGAGGAGTATGGATTCTCAACAGCACCACTCGTTGCACTCGGCTGTATCATGATGCGTGTCTGCCAGATGGATACATGTCCGGTAGGTGTAGCAACACAAAACCCTGAATTGCGTAAAAATTACACGGGAGATCCTGCTCATGTCGTCAACTTCATGCGTTTTGTTGCTGAAGATGTCCGTGAAATCATGGCTGAGCTTGGCTTCCATACGATTCAGGAAATGGTCGGTCGTACAGATTGTCTCGAAACGGTAGAGGCTGTAGACCACTGGAAGAAAAAAGGTGTAGATCTGTCGGTATTATTGCATGTGCCTGAAATGCCGGAAGGCTCAGCACGTTATCGTACACAGCATCAGAACCATCAATTGGAAGAGACATTGGATATGCAGCAGTTGCTGTCATTGGCGCAACCTGCAATTGAATCCGGTCAACCGGTCGAAGCGGTGCTTCCAATTACCAACGTAAACCGTGCAGTAGGAACTATTTTGGGTAGCGAAATTACACGCAAATATGGAATTGCAGGCTTGCCAGAGGATACGATTCAATTCAAATTTGTCGGCTCTGCTGGACAAAGCTTTGGGGCCTTTGTACCTAAAGGTATGACATTGACCGTTGAAGGGGATTCCAACGACTATGTAGGTAAAGGATTATCCGGAGGTAAACTCATCGTCATGCCTTCACCAAAAGCCACATTCGATGCAGAAGATAACATCATCATTGGTAACACAGCTCTATACGGGGCAACCAGTGGTGAAGCCTATATTCGTGGTATCGCAGGGGAACGGTTTGCTGTTCGGAACTCAGGTGCCAAAGTGGTTGTTGAAGGTGTAGGCGACCATGGTTGTGAATACATGACGGGTGGACGTGTCGTCGTTCTGGGTGATACAGGTCGTAACTTTGCAGCTGGCATGTCCGGAGGTATTGCTTACGTTTATGATCCAAAAGGCACATTCCTGAACCGCTGTAATCTGGAAATGGTACTTTTGGAGCGCATTGAAGATGTTTCTGAGAGTGCAGATCTGCGAGGTATGATTCAACGCCACGTTGCGAATACGGGCAGTGCGGCTGGTCAGCGCATCCTGGATAACTGGCAGCAATCTGTAGATCAATTTGTTCGAGTTATACCGAAGGACTTTAAACGAATGACAGAGCAAATCGAACGCGTTCAGGCCACGGGCCTGACCGGAGAGGCTGCTTTGCTGGCTGCTTTTGAAGCCAACATGCGTGAACTTGCACGTACAGGAGGTTAATTCATTCTTGTTAGAGTGCATGAACCGGTTGTATTAAGAAGAATAGGAGCTTTATGGCGTCCAATGCGGCGCTGTAGAGCTCCTATTTGGTTTTCGACAAAATTAGAACCCGCACAAAAAACGCTATCGCCATGAGACGACAACATTGAAGAACTTTCTCAAGTATAATAAGGCTAGTTTTGGAGGGCAGGGAAAGTATAAAGATAAGAGAGGTTAGCGGAATGAATATGAAGCATCCAAACAGGGGCGATCGTAAGCCGAAAGGTAAACCAGTCGAAGCAACCCAGATGGACATCATGAAAGTTTTACTACAATGCGGAATCGACCCGGAGCGTTGGAACCATTTCGTATCCTCCGACAACAACAAGCGGGCTTGACAACACATCGACAAGAATCGAATAGATGGAGGGAAATCAAATCAAGACATAAAAAAGCCCAGAAACCGGAGAGTGATATTCCTCGGTGCTGGGTCTTCTTTGCGGATTTAATCCATACTGCGTTCCATTCGGACAAAAGCAATAAAACGACGTGCCTCTTCTTCTGTTAAGGGTTTGCCATCAATCATCAGACCAAAGCGTTCCAGCACTTCCTTATCCGATAATTCAAGGGCGTCGACGAATTCCCTTACGTCCTCATCCATCACGACATCACTTTGTTTCGTCCGTCCAATGAGATAATCAATCGATACGCCAAAGATGTCAGCAAGTCTCGTTAACACTTCGAAATCCGGTTTACGTCGGTTCTTCTCGTAGTGGGAGAGAGCAGCTCTTGTAATATGAATGGAGCTCGCAAGTTCTTCTTGAGTAAGTCCCCGCTGTTCCCTTAATTCAGCAATGCGATTTCCGTAGCTCATATGCTATTTCCCCCTGAACGCCATCAAATATATATTGAAACAATCCTGAGCCAAGTGTTTGATCAGGGCAGCTTTCCTGCATAACGCCTTATTAGTCCCAGTTGTAAATAGGTCTGTCTAAGGACATCTCATATTGTCGTAAATCAAAAGAACCATGTCCAAATACTGCTTGACATGATACAAATTGTATCGTAAATTGGACGTATGGAGTTACAAAATGTATCATTTGGGATATTTTAAGTATGACCACGTTGCCTAGCCAATATACCTGTGAGAAGGAGTATAGGCAACACTTGCAAGCTAATCCATTCTAAAGGAATGAAGCCATGAATTCAATGATTCAGGAATGGGCGGATCTCAAATTAAATGTCCATATGTACATTCAGGAGTTTCATGGCAAATTGGTAGACCGCAAAAGACGCCCCGTTCTGTTGCTTGGTATGGACACACGAGCAATCACCTTCTTGAGCGACTTGGACTTGCCAATAACACCAGAGATGTTGATTGGTTTAGATGTGGAAGACAGCCATGTATGCGTACGACTCCAAGCAAGGTTGCAATGGAAACAGCCATTCGGTGAGCTCACATTGTATCATTCAAGCTTGCATATTCAGCAAGAGCAGACACTATATATAACGGGACAGTTAAATACAATGATTCGAGAAGTTCAGTTTCCGACCGTTTCCCGGTTTCAGTATGAGAAAGCATCGGAACAACCTAACTTGCAGAAAACCTATCATTACATTGATTTTACCATATGAGTTGAACACATTCTAAACATATTCTGAACAAGCATGTACTTAACGCCATTTTACTATATTTCATAGCGTTATGCATTAGTTCTTTAACACCAAAAGCATTTGCGCAATGAATAAAGGGGCGAGGAGGATCATACATTGAGGAAGTTTGGATATGGTTGAAATGCACTGCCACATATTATCCGGTCTGAATGATGGTCCTGTTGCTATGGAACAGTCCATTGCGATGGCTGAGAAGCGGCAGCCTCAGGAATTACCTCGATCATTGCTACTCCGCATCACCTGAACGGGCAGTACAATAATAAACCCAACGTGGTCAATCAGGCAGTGGACCTGCTACATGCAGAACTTCGCAAACGCAACATTCGCTTGGAGATCCGTCCCGGACAGGAGATCAGGGTGCATGAAAACCTGATTGGAGACTTATATGCAGGAAAGTGCTGCACACTCGCCGGGAGCCGTTACATGTTGCTGGAATTGCCCTTTGGCCATATTCCCTCGCAGTTCCCCGGGATACTCCATGAACTTAAATTAGCGGGTATCATTCCAATTATCGCTCATCCGGAACGTAATCGTCCAATCCAGAACAATCCTGAATTGTTGGTTGAATATCTTGGGCAAGGTGCTCTATGTCAAATTACGGCTCAATCGGTCATAGGACTTTTCGGGCGAAAAGTTCAGAAATGGTGTTTCCATTTTTGCAAAGAAAACGGATTTCATTTCATTTCATTGGACGTCCATAATATGGTGGAAAAACATTCTCGATGAATACCTCAGATACAAAAAGGGGGGATTAGAGCCCTAAAGCGCGGGTTTTTATTTTGGTAAGTCATCCAATAAGAAAAAGAATGATCATATCACCAAGATAAAGGGAGGAATACATCGTGGAACTAAAAGAATATATGCAAATTTTACGCAAACGGATTTGGATCATCGTAGCCTTTGTGGCTGTTGCTTGCATCGGAGCCGGTGTCAAAAATTATTTTTTTACCGTACCTGTTTATGAAGCAAATGCTAAATTAATCGTCAATCAGGCATATAACGCAGAAGGTTTCCCTAATCTTGATATTGGTTCAATCCAGACCAACATTAAGGTAATCAACTCTTATATAGAGATAATTAAATCTCCAGCAATTCTCGATAAAGTTGCTGCTACATACCCCGATCTAGGCATGAGTGGGAGCCAACTGGGGCAAAACATTCAAGTCACTACTGCGAAAGAATCCCAGGTTATGAGTTTAACCGCCACAGGTCTATCTTCCGAAAAAGCGGCCAAAACAGTTAACGCCGTTGCCAAAGTGTTCAAATCCCAAATCCCCGCAATTATGAAAGTAGATAATGTAACCATTCTGAGTGAAGCCAAACCTATGGATTCTTCGAGGCCCATTAATGTAAATCCTTCTTTAAACATACTCGTCAGTTTTTTCGTTGGACTTTTACTGGCTATAGGTTTTGTATTCCTTCTGGAATACTTGGATGACACCTTAAAAACTGAAGATGAATTAGAGAAAGAGCTGGGTATTCCGGCACTCGCTGTTGTATCCAGAATTAAGAAGGAAGATGCTCGCATCTCTAAACAGACAACATCTCAAAAGCAGGTAGGTGATGGCCAATATGCCACGGTTAACCAATGATAAAGGAAGCCTAGTTACAATGGCTAATCCCAAGTCTAGTTCATCTGAAGCTTATCGGAAGTTGAGAACAAATATTTTATTTTCATCCATTGATAGTCAAATTCAAACAATCATGATTGCTTCTGCTTTGTCTGGTGAAGGAAAAACAACAACAATAGGCAATCTTGCCGTTGCCTATGCTCAAGAAGGAAAAAAGGTTCTGCTTATGGATACGGATTTACGTAAGCCTGCTGTGCATCGTATGTTTAATGTCCCCAATCACGTGGGTCTGACTAGTGTATTATCCAGCCAATATAAGGTTACGGAAGTACTTCGAGAAACAGGAGTGGAAGGGCTTCATGTCCTGTCTTCTGGCCCCATACCTCCTAATCCTTCAGAGATGATAGGATCCCGTAAAATGACAGCTCTGCTCGAAGATTTAAAGGAAAAATATGATGTGATTTTATTTGATACACCTCCTGTTCTAGCAGTTACGGATGCTTTAATTATTAGTTCATTATGTGATGGCGTAATTCTGGTAGTAAGTGCAGGCAAGGTGAAGAAGGATCTGGTCAAAAAAGCAAAATCACATCTTGAACATGTGAACGCACGAATTCTGGGAGCGGTATTGAACAATGTTCAGGTGCCAAAGGGTAGAAATGCTAACTATGGGGAAAATGCATAAAGATTACGGGGATTGAAGTCGGAAAGTAAATGCTCCAAGGTCATGTCTACTATACCTTTATCAAGGTAGGCACTCGGTCACACTGTGGGTAGTGTACCTTAGACGTATATCGTCAAAGGTGTGATGTGAGGGTGGGTTTAATGCCCTTTTATGAAATTAAAAGTAAGAATTGCATCAATTTATTTCATGATTTCATGGTGTTTAATAAGTGATTCAACTCATGCTTTTAAACATAAAAATATTAATGGATAGGGTGGTATTTATGACTAGAGTGAGGAAAGCAATCATTCCCGCAGCCGGATTGGGAACCCGATTTTTACCCGCTACAAAGGCAATGCCTAAAGAAATGCTCCCTATTGTGGATAAACCGACCATTCAATACATCGTTGAAGAAGCTGTAGCTTCCGGAATTGAGGACATTATTATTGTAACGGGCAAGGGAAAACGTGCGATTGAAGACCATTTCGATAGTGCGTTTGAACTGGAGCAGAATCTGCTCGAAAAAGGAAAGCTCGGTTTACTGGAAGAAGTCCGGAAGTCCTCCAACGTTGATATTCATTACATAAGGCAGAAGGAAGCGCTGGGACTCGGGCATGCGGTGTGGTGTGCTCGAAACTTTATTGGCAATGAACCATTTGCTGTATTGCTTGGCGATGACATTGTGGTTTCTGATGTCCCGTGCACTAAACAGCTTATTGAGCAATATGAAAAGGTGAACCAATCAGTACTCGGTGTGAAAACGGTGAGTCCGAGTGAGACCTACCGCTACGGGATTATTGATCCCATGCATACAGAGGGACGCCTATCCTCTGTAAACAGCATGATTGAGAAGCCTCCTTTGGGTACAGCACCTTCTAACTTGGCTATTATGGGTCGTTACATTTTAACACCTAAGGTTTTTGAATACCTGGAAGAACAAAATGTAGGTGCTGGTGGTGAAATCCAGCTCACTGATGCTTTGCAAATGTTAAATCGGGATGAAGGCATTAGCGCATATGATTTTGAAGGTTCACGGTTTGATGTGGGTGAGAAGCTGGGTTATATTCTGACCACACTTGACTTTGCACTCAAAAATAAAGAATTGCGTGCGCCGGTCCTCATGGCGATTGAAGAGATTCTGATGAAGGAACAATTGAACCAATTGCTTGTAGCAGGAGGGGATAGTCTGTGAAACTTTCAAGACCGGAGTACTTTGGGAGTGGGGAAGCTTTAGCCAAAGAGGGCACTTCGGCAATATTGGAGCAGCCTTACTCACGACGCGTTGGCGGATATGCTGACGTAGTAAAACCGTTTGTCGATTTTATTATTGCGGCTGTACTGCTGCTGATTACATCACCGGTCATGCTTGTTGCGGCGATTATGATTAAGCTTGATTCCAAAGGACCTGTAATATTCAGACAGGAGCGTTATGGGAAAAACGGAGTGAAGTTTAATATTTATAAATTCAGAACGATGCGCACGGATGCTCCGAAGTACAGCGCATCCCCAACGACAAGCGATGATCCGAGAATTACACGGCTGGGCAGACTACTTCGTAAAACCAGCCTGGATGAGTTACCGCAATTGCTTAATATAATCAAAGGGGATATGAGTTTCATAGGCCCCCGGCCTGAAATGAAGCGAATTGTAGAAGAAAGCTATACGGATCTGGAGCGCAGACGTTTTCTGGTGAAACCTGGGATCACCGGATTGTGGCAGGTAAGTGAAGCTCGCAAGGAGCCTATTCATCATAATCTGCAATATGATTTTCATTACATTTCCAACATCTCTTTTAAGATGGATGTAACCATTATCTTTAAAACCGTTGGCGTTATGATCAAAAGTAATACATTTTAACCTACTCTTTAGATATATGGAGCGTGATCGCATTGAAGCATGTTGTAGTGACGGGCGCGGCCGGTTTCCTGGGCTCACATCTAGTCAAATCATTAATTGATCAAGGACATCAGGTTACCGGAATAGATAACCTTTCAACAGGCGTTTCTAAAAATCTGCAAGAGGTGGCTAACAGCCCCCTCTTTTTTTTCCGTGAAGCTGATGTTACGCTGCCCGACTCACTGGATTTTCTAATAGATCAACCAGTGGATGAAGTCTATCACCTGGCTTCACCGGCTTCACCCAAATTCTATCAGGCCGACTCGATCGGTACGATCTGGGTAAACACTCGGGGAACCTATCATTTGCTGGAGCTAGCCCGTACGAAAGGAGCAAAGTTCCTGTATTCAAGTACGAGTGAAGCTTACGGAGATCCTGAAGTTCATCCACAACCTGAGAGTTATCGAGGTAACGTCAATACTTGGGGACCAAGAGCCTGCTATGATGAGGCCAAGCGCTTGGGCGAAGTTTTTTGCTACGAGTACTACACGAAACACAGCGTTAACGTGAAGGTAGCACGTATTTTTAATACCTATTCCTCAGGACTTCGGAACGATGACGGTCGTGTGATTTCCAACTTTGTAACACAGGCACTGACTGGACAGGATATTACGGTGTATGGGGACGGGGCACAGACTCGCTCATTCTGTTATGTGGATGATAACATTCGAGGACTACAACAACTGATGGCTGTAGATAGAGCAAATGGAGAAATTATCAACATTGGTAATCCAACGGAATATAGCATACTTGAAGTCGCTCATTTAGTTAAAGAGCTTACGCAATCAGACAGCAAGATCGTATTTTTACCTTTGCCAGAAGATGACCCCAAGGTTAGACGTCCGGTTATCAATAAAGCTCGGGAGATTTTGAATTGGGAACCTGAAATTAGCCTGGAAGAAGGTTTAAAACTTACGATTGATCATTACCGGGCAATGCTTCTGCAGGAAACCCCATGAAGCTGATCAAAGAGAGTTGAGAAGAATGGAAAAGGTATTAATAGCTCACAGCTTGTATCCACCCCATATCATAGGGGGCGCAGAGATATCAACACAAATTTTGGCGCAGACGATGAATCGTCATTATGAGGTCAAGGTCATTACTGTAGGTGAACACGAGAAACCAGAAGTACGTACTGAGATGATAAACGGGATCGAGATCTCGCGGTTACCCTATAACAATCGGTACTGGATTGGTGACTCTGGGTTAGAAACATCCCCTGCGAATAAAATCATCTGGAGAGTCCAGGATATCTTTAATATTAAGCAATATCGATACATCAAGGCGTATCTCACCAGAGTACAGCCGGCTGTTATTCATACCCAGAATATTCCTGGTCTGAGTCTGGCGATCTGGAAAGCTGCACATGAATTGAATATTCCTGTCGTGCATACGTTACGTGACTTTTCATTGATTGACCCGATCAAGATATCTGCCTATTCCAGGATATATCGACAAATATCAAGGAGATACAGTCGATTAATATCTTCGGTAATTGGTATTTCCAATCATATCCTTGGGAGTCATACAACACTTGGTTTCTTTGAACGATCCTCGAAACATGTGATCCATAACATTGTAGAGGAAAATAACAATGTCCAGCAGTTGTATGCGCAGAAGGAAATTCACCATCATCAGCCATTGAATATCGGTTATTTTGGGCAATTGACGGAAGTAAAGGGTGTTCAATATTTAATTGAAGCGGTAAAAAGTCTTGGACAGGATATTGTGGGCAACCTGCATATTTTTGGGGATGGTCCTCTGCTGGACCATTTAAAACAGTTGGCCGATTCAGATCCGCGCGTTATGTTCAGAGGGAAACTGGATAAATCCCTGATTGCCTCACAGATGAAAGAGATGGATCTTACAGTTGTCCCCTCTACGTGGGCTGAGCCTTTTGGAAGAGTAGTGATCGAGTCCTATCAGGTAGGTACACCAGTATACGCATCACGTGTAGGAGGCATGCCAGAAATTCTGATTGAACCGGAAAAATTTTCTTTTCCTGCCTGCCGTTCAGACGCTATCGCTCATGGGATTATTCAATACTATCGTCTGCCTGAACAAGATAAGCTTCAATTGAAGCAGGATTGTTATGCACATAGCCAGACATTTAATGAAGCCTATCTTCTTAAAGAGCATATCGACATATACGAAAAGTTAATCAGGCGTGGAGGGTAAAATGCAACTCACTTCATTGAATTCTAGGCACTATTTGAATGTATATGAAAAGTCGGAATCACAGTTTCCGCTGTTTACGACAACCACACATTTGTTAATAATCTATCTGTCGGTTTATGGTTTGCTTTCTATTTATGTAGACAATATCATTATTCGTTCACTTAAGGACTTGGCACTGGTGTTGGTTGCGGGCTTTGCTTTAAGTAAAGTGTTCCGCAATCAAGCTTCGTTTATCAGACCTTTTCTATTTGTATTGGGGTCAGTTGTTGTACTGGGTTCCTTTAATCTGTTGCTGGGTGCAAGTGTGGTAACACTTATATATGGTATAAAAATAACATTCTTGCCACTAATCATGATATTTGCTGGAATGCTTCTCTCACAAAGCCAGGGCATATACCCCTTTGCAAGAACAAACCTGAGCGTTTTTTTCTTATTAATTGCAGGTTGGTTGATACAATACTCGCTTGGCATTGAACAGTTGATCTCACTTGGTTTTATCTATGGTGTGAATATTAAAAATTATTTTGAAGGTGTGCCTCGTTTGTCATCTATTACCTACTCACCTGACGGCTATGCGTATGCTTTGGTCATTACAGGGTTGATTGCAGAACGGACTAAAATGGCTGTGAATCATCGGATGTTTCGAGGAATCATTCAGTTGTTGACGATCAGTTTTTTACTCTTATCCACGATTCGTTCTGCTTTGGTCCTTTGGATTGTATATCAGGTGGTTATGTTTTTTCTTCAAATTCGAAAGTACAGCAAAAAGAACACATTAATATTGGCGTTCACCTTCATTTTGCTTCCATCAGTTGTGTTTTTCGGAGGGCGTTTACTTGAATCCAATAACCTGCTTTCGAGTTCTTCTTTACTGAGTCGATTGCAGTCATGGGGCAGCAATCTTACCTCCCCGTTTACGATGAATGGAGCGATTGGGAATGGAATTGGTTCCGTAGGAGCTGCCAGCCGCAGAACAATGATTATCGGTTTGGATTCCAATAACTTTGCTGTCGATAATCAATACTTTTCTTTCTATGAACAGACAGGTTGGATCGGGATGATCTATCTTTTTGTTCTATTTATGTGGATTGTTATCTCTCTAGTGAGAAAAATGAATATCATCTCGGATTCAGGTCCGTTGCGCCTACCTCAGATGGCAATTGCACTTGGGGCAGGAGTGGCTGCCGCAAGTCTTACAACGAATGTACTGGAGATGTTCCCTGCCAACATTTTTTTCTGGATGATTATTGGTATGGCTCTTGTTCATTCTCGTGATTCAAGGGATATACCACAGAAAGCGGGTTGAGGGAAATGAGGATTTTACACATCGGCGAGTACGTTGTTGGTGGAATGGCGACTTATATAAATGAAGTTGTCGGATATCAACAGCAATTCTTTGATGTTTATCTACTGATGAGTGAGCATAATAGTGCCACCGATTTTGAGTTGGATTCAAGTCATATTCTGTATTATAAATACAAACGGCATCCTAAATATTTTCTTTCAGCCATGCGACAGATTCATAAGATTATCGAGAAAGTTCAACCGGATATTATTCACATTCACAGCTCATTTGCAGGCCTGCTTGCAAGAGGGTTGTTTTTTGTACGACCCAAGAAGGCAATTGTTTTTTATTGTTCCCATGGCTGGGCTTTTCTTATGGATACAAAGCCAGTATACAAAAAGGGATATCTCTTAATAGAAAAGCTGATGGAACTCAAAACAGATGTCGTTGTTAATATTTCGAGATATGAACTGGAACAATCTTTACACTTGGGACTATCTACTTCCAAGTCTAAACTCGTATATAACGGTGTACGCGAACGCAATAACGTGAATCCTATCAGCGAATCTTCGGAAGACCCTAACATCATTAAGTTGCTATTCGTAGGCAGGTATGACCGACAAAAAGGGCTTGATATTGTATTAAATCTATTTATAGAAAATCCCGAAATAAAGCAACATATTCATCTTTATGTTATCGGAGATAATGTACTTGAAGATAATGCATGGGAATTTCCCGAAAACGTTACTCGACTTGGTTGGGTGAATAATGCGGACATAGATCGATATTATCAGCAATGCGATGCAGTCATTATGCCCTCTAGATGGGAAGGGTTCGGACTTGTAGCCATTGAAGCGATGAACAATCACAAACCTGTCATAGGAAGTAATCGTGGAGCTTTACCGGAACTCATTCAACATGGTGTAAATGGATATATTTTTGACATTGAACATTCTCACAAACTGTTGGACATCCTGAAGAACCTAAACAGGGCTGAGTTGGTGAAAATGGGTGAGGCAGGTTATGGCATCTATAAGGATAAATTTAGCGCTGCTCGGATGAACGAAGAACTTGTAGGGCTTTATTATGAGGCTGTCACAGGAGCTTCCGTTTCGGAAAACCTCGTGAAGAGTCGTTTAGAATATTCGAAGAGAGCTGGAGATGCACATGATTAAGATATATATTAATGCTCGTTTTTTGACTCAGACTGTAACAGGAGTTCAGCGATATGCACTGGAACTGGTAAAGGAAATTGACCAACTGATTGAACGGGGGGAAATTGACAGAAACAGTTACGAATTTTGTTTATTGTCCCCTGCCAATATTCTTAATGAACCAGCTTTCACACATATGCGCCTCAAAGTGGTTGGTAAGTTGAAAGGACATCTTTGGGAGCAATTTGAACTTCCCTTTTATGCCAAGGATGGATTGTTAATTAATTTGTGTAATACGGGTCCTGCTTTTAACAAAAACCAAATCGTCACAATTCATGATGCCGCTGTCTTCAATTACCCTAAAGCTTTTTCTTTTGCTTTTCGTGCCTGGTACAAATTTCTAATGGTACGACTGGGTAAAACCTCTAAGAAAATTATTACAGTGTCTCATTTCTCCAAAGCAGAGCTGATGCAGCATTGTAAGATAGCAGAGCATAAGCTGGCGGTCACTCATTTGGGCATTGATCACATCCATCGAAAAAAAGCGGCGGAAGGGACGATTGAAAAATACGGGATTCAGTCTCCCTATGTTCTGGCTGTGAGTACAATGAATCCCTACAAAAATTTCAACCTTATTTTTGAAGTATTACCTGAGATTGAAGCTCATAATCTGAATGTGGTTATTGTTGGCTCCAAAAACAGCAAAGTATTTGGTGAACAAACATGGACCGACTCCGATGCAATTAATTGGGTAGGTTATGTTACTGATGAAGAGTTAAAGGCGCTATATGAAAATGCTGCAGGATTTATTTTTCCTTCCTTATATGAAGGGTTTGGATTGCCACCCTTAGAAGCAATGGCAACGGGTTGCCCGGTGATTGTATCTTCTCGCGCATCCATTCCTGAAGTATGCGGAGATGCCGTTTTGTATTTTAATCCCGATAACCCGAAAGATGCAGCATCACGGTTGATTGAGATCACATCCGATTCAGAATTGAGTGCGCAAATGTCATACAAAGGTAAAGGTCATTCAGGCTTGTTTTCTTGGAATAAATGCGCTAAAGACACAGTCAATATCATTATGAACACAGTATAGTGGCTGGACTCATAAGGTCTTTCAAGGGAGATAAAACGTATGAATAAAGTATTTGTTGCTATTGATTTCCCGCCGGAAAAAGGAGGAATTCATGATTATGCCTACGGGCTTATTTCGCAGATTCCTGCAGAGGAGACCACGGTTCTAACGAACAAAATTAAGGATGTTGCCGAATCCGAACAATTTGACCGGAAGGCCGATTTTGAGATTATTCGAAAACGAATTTATTGGAACTCGAATAAAATCCTGTTAATTCTATCGCAGTTTATTCTAATCATGCAGCTTATTCTTCTGAAATGGCGTAAGAAAACAGAGGAAATACATTTTGTTAATGTCTTCCCGGTTGGTATCGCAGGTCCGGTAATGAAAGCTTTTTTCGGGATTAAATATTTCCCTTATGTTCATGGTCTGGATGTCATGGGGATGGTGAACAGCAGGTTGTTTCCACTCCTATTATTCATTTTAAGACGCTCTGACAAGGTGATTGCAAATAGTCAGTATACGAAGTCAAAATTGGTAGAGCTGGGTATTTCGGAGCTGCAGATAGTCATAATTCCACCGGGATTAAACGTAAGTAAATTAAACGGTTCTACTGGACTTCACGAAGATATCCGGGATAAATATGATCTGGACGGTAAAAAAGTAATGATTACCGTTTCTCGTCTCGTTGAACGCAAAGGTCATGATGTCACGCTTAAAGCCATGAGCCAAGTGATTGAACGGATTCCAGATCTTAAATATGTAATATGCGGTGATGGCCCCTATAAAGAACAGTTGGAACGTCTGGTGAGACAGTACGGGTTGGATTCTGTAGTTGTTTTCACAGGGCGGACGACTGACCATGAGCTGCATCAGTTATATGAATGTTCTGATCTGTTCATTATGCCTAGCCGTGATATCAAGGAAAAAGGTGATGTTGAAGGTTTCGGCATTGTATTTCTTGAGGCCAACTACTACAGATTGCCTGTAATTGCCGGGAATAGTGGTGGAATTCCCGATGCGGTAAAGGATGAAGTTACCGGTTATCTCGTAGATCCTCTCGATGAAAAGGAAATAGCCGATCGTATTGAAGAATTGATTACAGATGAGGGACTGGCCAGAACGATGGGGAATAACGGTTACGATTGGGTTATCAATCATTGTCTGTGGTCGCATCGCGGACAGCTGTTGAAACAATTAGCCTAAAATAAAAAGATTTGGGGTGAGTTAATGAGAGCTTCAGTATCCATTTGCACACACAACAGAGCGATAGACACGATGCAGGCTGTTGAAAGTGTTTTGAATGGGGACACGGGTAGTGTTGATTACGAGATTCTGGTTATTGATAATAATTCAACAGATAACACCAAAGAATTATTCGACTCTCTTAAGATGCCAGCGCATGTTCGCTATATTTTCGAGCCTCAATTAGGATTATCTTATGCAAGAAATAGAGCAATACAGGAAGCGAAAGGGGAATTTATTTTATTTCTGGATGATGACGCACTAGCTTGTTCGACTTGGATTAAAGAAGTCATTAAAATTTTTGATATGGATTCCCAAATTGGTTGTGTTGGTGGGAAAATAGTACCTATCTGGGAAGGTGGGAAACCTGATTGGATACCACAGGATATCGTTAGTCTGTACACACTGATGGATTTTTCTAGCGAGATTGTGGAAATGCAGGCGCCCTCTATTCCTTTTGGAGCTAACGTAGCATTCAGAATGAGTATTTTCCAACAGATAGAACCATTTAGAGAAGATTTAGGACGTGTCGGCAGCAATTTAATGTCGAGTGAAGAAAGTGAACTAATCGGTAGGGTTCGCTTAGAATATAAAGTTTTTTACAGTCCATACGCTATTGTAGAGCACAAAATAGCAAAAAGTAGGCTGACCAAACGTTGGTTGCTGCGAAGAGTGTATTGGCAAGGCATTAGTGATGCAACACGTTATAAGAAGAGTGGATGGGGAATATTCAAGCATACGGTAAGGATTGTTCAGGCGGCATTATTAATATTAATCTCATTCAATAATGTGCAAAAGGTCATGAGTGAAATGGCAAAGATATCTTATCGTAACGGGACGATCGTAGGATCATTCCGAAACAGCAGAGGACTGAAAGCCTGATGAACATGGCCATTGCCAAGAAGCCAAGACAGCTCAGCATGCTGCAGACCATTCTTATGACCAGTGCTGCCAATATTCTTATTATGGCTGTGACGACACTTACTTCTATTATTACAGCCCGAATGTTCGGGGCAACCGGTAAAGGTGAACTTGCTGCTGTACTGTTCTGGCCTGCTTTTATATCTGGTCTGGCTGCATTCGGTCTGCCAACCTCGTTAATCTACAATGTGAAAAAGAACATAAATCAATTACCAATATACATCAGCATGAGTTTTGCGGTTCAAATTCCGATCAGCATCATAGCTGGGATTGTTAGTTGGTTTGGCATCTCTTCCTGGCTCTCCGGATATTCGGAATCTGTCGTTTCCATTGCGCGCTGGTATACGGTATCCATGGTTCCGGTGATGCTGTTGATGGGCGCGCTTGCAGCAGCAGCTCAAGGGACGGATAAGTTTCATATTTACAATTTATCGAGACTGCTTGCACCCTTGTTAAATCTTACTGGGCTTGTACTGTTATGGATTACAGGTATATTGACGGTGGAAAGTGCAATTATCGTTAGTTTTGCAGCCAATATACTCGTATTAGTATGTTACATGTATGCCATGCGTCAGCAAATATTCAGTTCGGTAAACAAATTGGCTGGTCAATTCAAAGCCTGTATTCACTTATTCAGTTATGGCATTCGAGTATATGGTGTAGAATTGCTAGGTACGTTGTATAACCAGTTTGATAAAATTATTATTTTGGCGCTGCTTACGCCCAAAGATTTTGGGCTGTATTCGGTTGTTTTTGCTCTCTCCCGAATGTTTAATGTAGTCCAGACTGCGATAACGAATGTGATCTTTCCAAAGGTCGCAGGCATGGAACAAGAGAAGGTACTGACTCTTGTAGGCAGAGCCTTTCGAATCAGTATGGTTCTTATGACGATCATCATCATACCTAGTATGCTGATTGGTCGTTTTTTTATTGGATTGTTATTCGGACCGGAGTTTCTTGAGGCTAGTGGTGTATTTTACTTATTATCATTGGAATGCATTGTTGGCGGAGGATCCTGGATTTTGGCATCTGCATTTAATGCGCTGGGGCGACCTGGTGTAATTGTACTCCGGCAGATCATTGCTTTGGCTGTCACCATTACTTTATTTTTTGTACTCACTCCACTACTAGGTCTATACGGGATAGGGCTAGCTTTATTGCTGGGTTCCTTTGTACGTATATTGATGTCGTTGGCATCGATATCTATTATTTTCAAAATGCCCATGCACAAGATGCTGTACAACAAGGAAGATATTATTTTCCTGAAGGAAAGATTGAGAGAGAAAAACTTATTCAAAGGAGCCGGAAAAGATGCCAAACGTGCAAAGAACTCATCCCATGGATGAGTTGAAACAAAGACTTGAATCAATTCTGGAGGTCATACCCTCAAATTCCAATATTTACTATGTTGATTATCCTGTTCATAGCAATTGTGGGGATCTTCTTATTATGAAGGGAACAGAGGCTTTCTTTAAAGATCACCGTATTCATGTCACCCATAGATATAGTGTTCATGATTTTGATTATCAGGTTGAAATACCACGGGATCAAATTATTGTACTCCATGGTGGAGGGAACTTTGGTGATTTATACGAAGCACACCAAAAATTGAGGGAAACTATTGTTCAGCATTATCCGAATCATAAGATTGTGATTCTTCCTCAGACGATATTTTATAAAGATCAATCTGCTCTCCAAAGAACTGCTGCCATTTTCAATAAACATCCAGATCTCCATATATATGTTCGGGATGAAATGTCGTATCAGGTTGCTTCAGAGCGTTTCAAGTGTGAGGTGACTTTAATTCCTGATATGGCGCATCAATTATGGCCCATTGAATTAAAACGATCTCCGCGTAAAGAAAAGTTGAATTTCTTGAGAACAGATATCGAACAAATCTCTCAGCAATCTTTGATTTCATCAGAGGAGCAAGGGGATTACTTGGATTGGCCAACATTATATAACAGATATGAAAAGAAACTGATTCACTACATTAGTAAAGGGCTAAAAAAGCGGACGACACGAGCCATTTCACAATTTTTATGGATGAAATTTAGTGATTATCTGGTGAACAAGGCTATTCGTTGTTTCGCGGACTATCGCATGATTCATTCTTCCAGATTACACGGGCATATCCTGTCGTGCCTTATGGCAAAACCCAATGTCTTGATAGATAACTCCTACGGGAAAAACTCGGGATATTATCGGGTATGGACTCATGAAGTTAACACGGCAAACATGGATTCCTCCTCAAAAGCCATCTCTCCTCCTGCGCCAAAGTATATGGAATCAACCGCAACAGTCTGAAAAATCCGGGCTCAATGTGTTTAAAATATAGAGAGTGGAGTGATAACCATGAGAATCGTACTTCTCTCCGGTGGATCAGGTAAGAGGTTATGGCCCTTATCCAACGATACGAGATCGAAGCAGTTCCTGAAAGTACTGGAGGGCCCCGAAGGGCAGACTGAATCCATGGTGCAGCGGGTATGGAGGCAGCTGCAGCATACGGGGCTAAGCGAACAGGCCACGATTGCAACGAGCAAGCCACAGGTGGAGATTTTACGGAGTCAACTCGGCGATGAGGTTGATCTTGTCGTAGAACCCGAACGCAGAGATACCTTTCCCGCAATTGCCTTGGCAGCTGCCTATCTGTACTCGGTACAGGGTGTCAGTCTGAACGAAACGGTCGTTGTACTCCCCGTTGATCCATATGTGGAGGAATCCTTTTTCTATAAAGTCGCGGAGCTTGAAGGAGTGTTGGATAAGTCTGGTGCGGAGCTCGCATTAATCGGAGTAAAACCCACGTATCCTTCAGAAAAATACGGTTATATTATTCCTGATCTACATGAAACCGAAAAATATAACCATTACGCCAAAGTATCACGTTTTCAAGAAAAACCCTGTGAGACTGAAGCGGCAGAGATGATCGAACAATCTGCCCTTTGGAATTGCGGGGTTTTTGCATTCAAGCTGAACTATCTGATTAATCTGCTGATCTCACTTGAGCTTCCAATTCAGTATGAAGAGATGCTCAAACAATATGGAAGATTACAGAAAATCAGCTTTGATTACCAGGTCGTTGAGAAAGCCGGTCATATTGTGGTTACACCTTATGACGGATATTGGAAAGATCTCGGCACATGGAATACGCTGACGGATGAAATGAGCACACATATTGTGGGCAAAGGTGTAATGACCAACAGCTCAGTGAATACACATCTGATCAATGAGTTGAACATCCCGGTGTGTGTGCTGGGGGTATCCAATTTGATTGTTGCGACCAGTCCGGATGGCATTCTGGTCAGTGAGAAAGAGGCAAGTCCGCAGATTAAAGAGGTTCTTAAGGATGACACTCAACGCCCTATGTATGAGGAACGCCGCTGGGGTTGTTACAAGGTGCTTGATTACACGCGTAATGCAAGAGGAGAAGAAGTATTAACCAAACGCATTATCGTTGGGTCAGGTAAGAATTTTTCTTATCAGTACCACCTCAAACGAAATGAAGTATGGACAGTTGTTTCGGGACAAGGCGAATTGATTCTGGATGGTGAACTGAGATTACTTAATCAGGGGGACATCATTTCCATTATGGCAGGCAGTAAACACAGTGTAAAAGCCGTAACCGAGCTTGAAATCATTGAAGTTCAGATGGGCAGTGAGCTGGTGGAAGAGGATATCGTGCGAATAGAGATGGAATGGACAGATATTATCCAAAATTGCGTGAATTGGGGGAAAACAAGATGAATATCGCGGTGATTGGAACAGGGTATGTAGGTCTTGTATCGGGAGTATGCTTTTCGGAGATCGGCAACCAAGTCATCTGTGTGGACAACAATGAGGCCAAAGTAAAGATGCTCAACGAGGGCAACGTTCCTATCTATGAGCCCGGCCTCAAAGAGTTGATGGCTTCCAACATGAAAGCAGGCAAATTATCGTTCACCTCCAATATTGCTGAAGCGATTAGCCAGTCGGATATTATCTTTATCGCTGTAGGCACGCCTTCTCTTCCGAACGGTGAAGCCAACCTGAGCTATGTGGAGCAAGTAGCTATAGAGATTGGAAGTCACATTGAAAGCTACAAAATTATTGTGACCAAAAGCACCGTTCCTGTAGGCACCAATGATCGTGTCCGTGAGCTGGTTAGCAGTATGTCATCTCAGCCTTTCGACGTGGCTTCTGTTCCCGAGTTCCTCCGGGAAGGATCAGCGGTCAATGATACGCTGAATCCTGACCGGATTGTTATTGGAACAAACAGTGATCGCGCAATTAAATCACTAAAGAAACTTCATCGGCCATTGACGGAGAACCTGATCATTACAGATATTCGATCAGCCGAAATGATTAAATATGCTTCCAATGCATTTCTAGCAACCAAAATCTCATTCATTAATGAAATATCGAATATATGTGAAAAAGTAGGGGCTGATGTTACACGAGTGGCCGAAGGCATGGGCTACGATAAGCGTATTGGAGCTTCCTTCTTGAAGGCAGGCATTGGTTATGGAGGTTCATGTTTTCCAAAAGATACACAGGCGTTAATTCAGATTGCAGGCATGGTCGATTATGATTTCAAATTATTAAAATCCGTTGTTCAAGTAAACCAGGATCAGCGTTTTCATGTCATTCACAAACTGGAAGAGGCACTGGGATCTTTAAAAGGAAAAACAATTGCTGTCTGGGGATTAGCGTTTAAACCGGAGACAGATGACGTTCGGGATGCTCCAGCGATTGATATCATTCAGCATTTAAGTGATGCTGGTGCAGTAATCAAGGCTTATGATCCCATTGCGACTGCAAATTTCCGTAAAGAGGTAGATGTAGCCTCCATTACGTGGGAAGAGAATCCACTTCACGCTGCTGAAGGAGCAGACGCTTTGTGCGTGTTGACTGAGTGGAAGGAATTCGCTCATATCGATTTGAATGAACTTGCCGAGATCATGAAGGATCCAATCATGATTGATGGTCGTAATTTGTATAGTGCTGAACAGGTTCAGGCGTCAAATCTTCAATATTATTCGGTTGGTCGTCCGGGTTTGACGAAACTGGAAGGGAAAGCGGCAGCAATCATTTAACAGCTATTCATCATCTTGAATGTGAGTGAGGAAGAACCCATGAAAAAGTGGATGAAAGTTACCATCTGGATTGTTTCCTTTTTTGTCGTCGTTGTGTTTGGCTATGCCATATATCTCTACCAATCCGTTAAATCAACCGCTGACCAAATTTATGAGCCTCGAAATCCTGTAAAGCCCGTCTCGGTCACAGATAGCAGAGGTGGGCTACGGGTGGATATCAACAGCAAAGAGCCTTTCAATGCACTGATTTTGGGTGTGGATGAACGTCCGAATGATCGAGGACGCTCGGATACCATGATTGTACTGAGTGTGAACCCGGGGAAAAAACAAGTGCTCATGTTTAACATTCCAAGGGATACACGAACAGATATTGTGGGACACAACACAGTAGATAAGATCAATCATGCTTATGCCTTCGGAGGCGTGGACATGTCGGTAAATACCGTCGAACGATTTCTGGGAGTCCCCATTCATTATTATATGAAAGTGGATATGGAGGGCTTTGCCAAAATCATTGACCTGGTCGGAGGCGTGGACGTAAATAATCCTTTTGCCTTCGATTATGAGGGCCAGCGTTACGATCAAGGAAATATTCATCTGGACGGTGTTGCTGCACTCGGTTTTTCAAGAATGCGCTATGATGACCCGAAAGGGGATTTGGGTCGTAATGACCGACAGCGTGAGGTTTTGAAGCAGATGCTTAAGAATACCATGCAATTCTCCAGCGTACTTAATATCCAAAATATGCTGGATGAACTAGGTACTCATGTCAGAACAGATGTTACTTTTGATGAAATGAAGGAACTTCTCCTCGAATATCGTAATGATCTGGAGAATGTGGATACGGTGGAGATTCAGGGTAAAGGCGAGAAAATCAATGGGATTTATTATTACATTGTGGATCAACAGGAACGGGATCGTATTCACGAAATACTTGAAAAACATTTGGAGCAATAAACAGAAATAATGAAAGGTTTATGAAAGTGGTGGGACTTTGTTTATGGAGGAGGAGTACGGAAAACGAAGACATAAGCATAGACGTAAACAACGACCTTATGTTTATATCTTGTCACTTCTGCTGATTGCCGGCTGGATTTTGGTGATCTGGCACTTTTCTACACAATCTTATCAGCAGCAGACCATCCAGCCTTGGCTGCATAAATGGTCTGAAAAGGTGAAGATCGGATTTGCACTACCCGATGTGCAATTCACATACGGTGAGCTTGATTATTCCTTAAGACAACGACCGTATGATTTTGTGGAGTTCATATTTCGAAAAAGTGCACATTTATTTGTATATGCTGTGCTGGCAGTGCTTATCTATGGTGGGATGAGATATAGGAAAATTCATATGTGGGCTTGTTTCGCTACTGCCCTGACCGTGATAGTGATTATCGCTTCCATTGATGAATATATTCAGCAGTTCAGCCCTAACCGGACGAGTTCAATCCGGGATGTGGGTGTGGATCTGCTTGGCGGATGTGGAGGAATTGCCTTATATATGGGTGTTAATGCCGTTTCCAGAAGATTCAGATATCCGAGGCGATCTTCAGCCAAAAGAAAGTGATTTCCCAGGAAATGCTGCTTGTCTAGTTCCCGCTTCTACTTGCCTGCTATCCATCATAAGTATGGAAGTAGGACAAGGGGGACGGGGCATGCTGCGAAGAAGGAACCGGAATGCGTTACTTAAAAAGATCGGATTCATAGCACTTGTACTGCTGCTGTTGTGGCTCATAGGCAGAACCATCCCATATTTGTTTCGTGCGGATGCACCAGATGAAGCTGCTGCCATTGCCGAAGAGTTTTACAAATATGAGCAGACGGGTGATTTCGGCAGTTCATGGGAGTTGTTTCATCCGCTGATGAAAGAACGTTTTCCCAAAAGCGTCTATTTACAGTCCAGAGCGCATATTTTTATGCAGCATTTCGGGGTGGAAACCTTTGATCTGGAGATGGAAAAGCCGGAACGTGAGTTTGATGTTACAGTAATGGATGGCGTTAAACCATTCGCAGAGGCGTATCGCATTGGTGTTACCCAGAAGTTTACGGGAACCTTTGGTCAATTTAAAATCGTGCAGGATTGTTATATCGTAAAGGATGGGGACGATTGGACGCTGCTTTGGTATTATCCAAAGAAGGGAGATACCGAGACCGAGCGGGACAAAACCGAATGATAGTATAAACCCATACTATGAACCGAATTGTATCATTAGTACGTGAAAAGGCTCTATAAATGTGAGACTTTAGTCGCATTTATAGAGCTTTTTTTGCATTTCATTTCTTTTTAAACCCGCAAGGGGTTGACATTAGTCCCGGTGTCAAGTAAATTACGAGTTAGATACATAATGTATCAAAATTCATCGTCTAACGACAAATAACAGGGACTTCATTGCTCCTTGTGAGGGGAAGGAATATCATTGATCGAAATGGACCGCTTTTACTGTGTCAGTTGTGGGATGATTGTGTCGGTCGCTAGAGGCTCTGTCGAACTAAAGGAAGAGGACTGTGGAGGCAATCACGTATTTCGCACCGGATTTTATCGGAGTGAAATGCCGCTTGGATGCTGTGAAGCGTGTGTAGTTCATATGAAACGTCAAGGGAAATCCCAGTTTGCGGGACAATATACTAAAGATTATGATACACTATCTTCATATGAGAAACGGGCATGATGCGAATGTCCGTTGATGAAGGAGGAAATGGAATGCAGCAGGAGCCGGTTGTCCGTCTTCAAGGCGTCAGTAAAATCATCTCCTCCCGATCATTGGTCAGTGACCTGACTCTGGATATTTCTCCGGGGCAGGTTTTTGGTTTTTTAGGACCCAATGGGGCGGGGAAAACAACAACGATTCGAATGATGGTAGGACTCATGTCCATCAGTCAAGGTGATATCATCATCTCGGGACACAGTGTAAAGAATGAATTTGAACAAGCCATAGCTCAGGTTGGGGCCATTGTCGAGAATCCGGAAATGTACAAATTTCTGACAGGATATCAGAATCTTGTTCATTTTGCCCGGATGTCACCTGGCATTACGAAAGAACGTATTGCCGAGACCATTGAACGTGTAGGACTTACAGCCCGCATTCATGACAAGGTCAAGACCTATTCTCTGGGTATGCGCCAGCGTCTGGGTGTAGCTCAAGCCATATTACATAAGCCAAAGTTATTGGTATTGGATGAACCCACCAACGGACTTGATCCACAGGGAATACGGGAACTTAGAGATTATTTGCGTCAGCTCTGTCAGGAGGAAGGAATCACCGTCTTTGTATCCAGCCACTTGCTGTCCGAGATGGAGTTGATGTGTGATACCGTTGCGATTATCCAAAATGGCAAATTGATTGATGTGAGAAATCTCAGAGCTGAGGCGGGAGTAGACGTACTAACTGAGGTTGCTTTTGAGGTAAATGATGCCCCGCGTGCAGCCGAACTCATTAGCGAGGCTACAGTTCAGGGCAATGCCATTGTGATTCGTTTATCCCGTGAGCAGATTCCGGACTTGAATGCGAGGCTGGTTAGTGAAGGGTTCCAGGTATACGGTATCCGTAATGTAACCCATACGCTGGAAGATCAATTTTTGCAGGTGACTGGGGGCGGAAGCATTGGGTAGCTTTTGGAACTTGGTTCTGAATGAGAATATGAAAATTTACCGTAGATCGCTCACTTGGACATTTCTCTCCATTCTTGCGATTTTCTCGTTATTATTACCAGTTTTGTTTAGACAGGGTATGGGATCGACTGGGATTTCAATCTGGGAGTCAGCCTCAACAACAGTGGGGATTGTTTTTGTATTTCTTAATAGTATTTTTTGTGTTGTCATTACAACTGAAGTGGTAGCAGGAGAGTTCACTTGGGGAACAATTAAGCTGCTGCTCATCCGGCCGTGGTCACGAAGCAAAATTCTGGCATCCAAATATGTGGCAGTGATTGGTTTCAGTCTCTTAAGTACACTGCTTATTATCATTCTGGCGACGGGAATGTCGTACATCCTGTTTTCACAATCAGTGCCGTACGACCAGGGTGATAGTGTTAATACTGCTGGGCGCGTTATTGCATCATGGGGATTTTCCTACGTTGATCTTTTTATTACTATCGCAATTGCCTTTATGCTCGCCATTGTGTTTCGATCAGGAGGATTGTCCATCGGGATATCTCTATTTATTATAATTACCAGGAATCCGTTGTCTTTGATTTTCAATCCGAACCGTTATGAATGGACGAAGTATGTCCTGTTTACTAATATGGATCTTGGAAAATACATGGACTCTGCAACAGGATCAGGACTAATTACCGAAGCCAATGCAGGCATGACACTTGGCTTTTCTGTTGCTGTGCTAGCTGTATATTATGTCGTTTTTATGTTGATCTCATGGGTTGTATTCAACAAAAGAGATGTGGCAGGCTAATCGCCTGCTTCTTTTTTTTGCCCAATTTCTCCTTCAGGATAGAAAAGTGAGTATATTCAGCATCCGCTGTGGCATGACTAGCATTTAAGGGTACATATAATTATGCATGAGAATACGGCTTGGAATGGAACATGCTGCCAAGATGTATTTAGTTGAAATACATACATATTATCGCCGCAGTCGGTATTTGGCAGAGCAGCGTATGGAGGGATCACGTTACTTGATAAACAACAAGTTTTATCGCATATGCACAGCCATTATTTTGCTGCTGCTCATCGTGTATTTGGGGGATAAAGTCAATTTTATTTTCAGTCCTCTGACCTCACTGATTCACATCATCATCATTCCGCTGTTGATTGCCGGTTTCTTCTATTATCTGCTGCGTCCACTCGTCGATTATATGGAACGGCACAATATGAAACGTGCATTGTCAGTCCTAATTATTTACGTGGTGATCGCGCTGATCATGGCAGGATTTAGTGTGCTCGTATGGCCTTCATTACGTGAGCAGCTATTGAATTTTGTAGAAAATGCCCCGGTACTGATTACTTCCCTTAGTGATCAGTTGGGTGAATTCGAGAGAAGCGGTTTCATTTCAAAATATCTACCTGAAGATTCCGATCTGTTCTCGCGCTTCTCTGATTTTCTGAGTCAAGGGATTGCCCAGGTTACGGATTACGTATCCGGATTGTTCTCGGTTGTATCCAATCTGGTCATTATTCTGGCGACATTCCCGATCATGCTGTATTACATGCTCAAGGAAGGCAGTAAATTTGGAACCAATCTTACACTGTTGCTCCCTAGACGTTACCGTAAGGATGGAGAAGAGGCGGTACGTGAAATCGATGAAGCTCTAAGTGGCTATATTGTGGGTCGTGTCATTGTCAATGTAGCCTTGGGCATCCTGATGTATATCGGTTTTCTGATCCTTGGTTTGCCATATGCACTTCTTCTGACGGTAGTGTCCATTATTCTGAACTTCATTCCTTATGTGGGTGCCTTGCTGGCAGCCATTCCTGTTGTCATCGTGGGGTTTATTGAATCCCCTTCAATGGCGATCTGGTCGCTTGTCATCATTGTTATCGCCCAGCAGATCCAGGACAATCTGATCTCTCCTTATGTCTATGGCAAACAGTTAGATATTCATCCGTTAACTACCGTCATCTTGCTGCTTGTAGGGGCGGATCTGGGAAACATTCTCGGGATGATCATCGTTATTCCACTGTATATGATTATCAAAATCATTTTCCGGAAGATTCAGAATCGAATCGTTGAAGACAAGGCAGATCCAGCCAATTAATTCAACTACGGTGTAACGAACTTCAGACTCGCTTACGTGCTCGATTCGTTAGAAATTCGACGGCCTGTGCGAGTCACACTAAACATCCAGGAACGTCAACAGCGGCACACACCTGATATGCCTGCCATTATGAAAAAAAAGGGAAGTCCATTATCTTCACGACGATGGACTTCCCTTTTAGTGTATCTTTATTGACAAGCTTAAATGTTAGATTATGAATTCGACTCGTCTTCCTCGATGTAGTCGGACATGGTCAGCGGTTCCTTGGGAACAACGGCGACTTTGTAGAAGCGATTCTTGTCTTTTTCCAGCAAAACGAAGGTCAGATTCTCGAATTCATATTCTTCTTGTTCATTCATCTCTGGACGATGGCTATAGAGCCATCCGCCAATGGTATCCCATTCGTCAGCATCCAGGTTTGATGTGAACATGTCGTTTACTTTGGACAAAGATACCTTGCCATCCATAATGACATAGTTTTCATTGATGACCTGAATATCCTCCACTTCGTCTGCGTCGAACTCATCCCGGATTTCTCCGACAATCTGTTCAAGCACATCCTCAATCGTTACAATCCCGGAAGTACCCCCATATTCATCGACCAGCACGGCAATATGGACGCCGTCCTTCTGCATTTTTTTGAGCAGATCCTTGACTGGAGTTGTTTCATGCACAGCGGATACCGGCTGAATGAGGGAAGAAAGGTCGACAGGTTCGTCGTTTCCGTACAATTCCAGGAAAAATTGCTTGGTATTAATGATACCGATAATATCGTCTTTGCTCTCATTTACTACAGGAAAACGGGTGTACTGTTCTTGACGGATAATCTCCAGGTTTTCCTCGTTTGATCTATTGACATAAAGGCAGACCATATCAGTCCGGGGTACCATAATTTCTTTGGCTAGCATCTCATCAAAAGCAAAAATCCGGCTTACATATCCGAATTCGGCTTGGTTGATTTTGCCGCTCTCAAAGCTTTCATTGATAATAATCTGTAATTCTTCTTCCGAGTGAGCTTCTTCATGTTCCGATGCAGGCTTGATTCCGAACAACTTGACCAGTTGATTCGCTGAGCTGTTTAATAGCCAGATAAAAGGATACATAATTCGGTTAAACCAGATGATAGGTGTAGACGTCAGCAAAGCAACGGCTTCGGCTTTACGGATTGCAATCGTTTTAGGTGCAAGTTCACCAACTACCACATGCAAGTAAGTGATAGCAACAAACGCAATAACAAACGATAAGAATGAAGAAACGGTCTCCGGCATGCTCATGCTTTCGAACACAGGGTGGAGAATTTTCTCAACCGTTGGTTCTCCCAGCCAGCCCAGACCCAGAGATGTAATCGTGATACCCAACTGACAGGCGGACAAATATCCATCCAGGTTGGCAACGGCTTGTTTGACAGCCAAGGCACGCTTGTTTCCTTCTGCAATCATTTGGTCAATCCGGCTCGGGCGAACCCTTACAAGTGCAAATTCCACCGCTACAAAAAACGCCGAAAGTCCTATCAAAAAAGCAACCAATACTAAATTTATCGCATACCTCTCACTGTCCATTAACGAGTCTTCTCCTTTAAGTAATAAGTTTTTAACGAATATTATATCTAATTTTACGTAAGAAGACCACCTTCCGGTCAAGAAAAGAGGAAGAGACTGGAAGGTCAAATGTAGTAAATGGTGATAAAGTGCTGCTCTGCTGACTGAAAAGAATCATATGTAAAGCGAAACAGAGTCAGAATATACAACGTGGAACATGGAATGAACTGGCTGACGGCATTGCACATCAACTGCTTATGTAAAACTTTATCTAAAGCAAACGTTACGATCAGTACATACATTGGGTATCTATGATTAGCTAAAGACTTTATCGTCAAAGCTAGTGTAGTCAGAGAGATCGGCAGGGTTTCAACCTTGCCATGAGGAGGAAGCCGAATGTTTTGGCTGGTCATTTTATTGCTCGTATTTACTTTTCAGGCAGCCACCATTCTGTTGCTGGAATTCCGTAATCCGGCGAAAGCTGTGGCATGGCTTTTTATTTTATTCTGTATACCCTTGATCGGTTTTGTTGTATATTATTTTGTCGCCCAGGACTACAGCAAACGCAAAAAGGTCCGAAAAGGCGGTTCTCGAATCTTTCGTGAAATACGGGAAACAATCTGGGAGCAGGCTCATATTGTGGATCATGCCGACCAGATGTCGGGTAGTCGATTCACCAATCAGCAGCGTTTGTTCAATCTGCTGTCACACCTGTCTGAGAGCCCAATCACAGGATGCAACCGGAGTCAGGTGCTTACGAATGGTGAAGAGACATTTGCAGCCATGCTGAGGGCAATGGAACAGGCAGAGCATCATCTGCATGTTGAATTTTATATTTTTCGGGATGATGTCATCAGTACCAGGTTTCAGGACGTAATGATTCGCAAAGCCAGAGAAGGCGTCAAAGTGAGATTGATTTGCGATGGACTCGGCAGTCACAAAATGAGTTGGAGCTTTATCCGCAAGTTACAGGAAGCAGGGGTTGAGTTTCATTATTTTCTGCCGCCGCTCATTGCAACGATTGACCGAAGAGTGAATTACCGGAATCACCGTAAAATTGTTGTGGTGGATGGAAAGATTGGGTTTGTGGGTGGAATTAATGTAGGAGATGATTATCTTGGGCAATATCCGGAGGTTGGCTTTTGGCGTGATACCCATGTACAGATCGAAGGAGATGCCGTCTATTTTCTGCAAAATACGTTCTTGAATGACTGGAAGCTTGCATCCGGGGAGCAGATTACAGAGCCTCAGCTGACAGAACTGTTCCCGCCGCATATATGTAGTGGGGATGAACGGATTCAGATTCTGGCCAGCGGACCGGATCAGGACTGGGATGCCATTCAGGAAATGTGCTTTGGGTCGATTTCCGTGGCATGCGAACGCATATACATCACAACACCCTATTTCATTCCGGATCCTGCATTATATGAAGCAATCAAGACGGCTGCCGTCAGTGGAGTGGATGTGAAAATCATCATTCCGTATCAATCCGATTCCCGGCTTGTGCACTTGGCTTCTATGTCCTATGTGGAAGAATTGTTGCGTGCGGGAGTGAAGTTCTATCAGTATCGCAAAGGTTTTGTACATGCCAAGGTTCTGATTGTGGATGATTTGCTTGCGACGGTAGGTACAGCCAATATGGATATGCGCAGCTTTTTCTGTAATTTCGAGTTGACCGCTGTGTTGTTCGAGACATCATCCATGCAGCGATTGACCGAGGATTTTGAGCGTGATTTGCATGAATGCAGCCAGATTGATGTGAAGGTATTTCAACGGCGTTCACGGTGGCAAAAAGGGGCAGAAATGCTTTCTCGCATGCTTTCTCCGCTGCTTTAGCCGTTTTAGGGCGGATTTCTCAAGATAAGTTCACTTTTTGTGAATTTATCTTCTTTTTGCTAACTATTTTGCTCAAATTTGATCTTTTATGATATAATGTTTATATAAATTATGTCTTGGCGAAGGAGGGGAGTCTGCGGGAAAACAGGCTCCCTTTTGCTCTCTTTTGGAAGTGTCAACCGGAATTAAGACATACTTGAATACATTTCATATAGCCTTTAGGTGCTTATACAACGGGGTGCATATAGCGTTGGAACGGTGTTGTTCTACTGTATGCAGGGTTCCTCTGAAGTACTTAAATGATTTATGAAATGGATTCACATATTGATCATAACGGGGGGATACCATGTCCAATGTAACGGTTAAAGAATTAACATCCAAGCCGGACCACAATGTGAAGAGCTCGGTGTTTTCATTGAAGCTTCTGCAGCGCATTGTGATGATTCTGGTCGGTGCTGCACTGATGGCTGTGTCACTCGAAGTATTTCTCGTGCCAAATGGCGTTATTGATGGTGGAATCACAGGGATCTCGATTATGGTGTCAGAACTTACGCATCTGCCACTCGGAATTTTCCTGACCTTGCTCAACTTGCCTTTCCTGATTCTGGGATATAAACAAATTGGTAAAACGTTTGCGTTATCTACACTGCTCGGGATTGTGGTAATGTCCATTGGAACATCTTTGTTACACCACGTTCCGGCATTGACGCCCGGTGAACCGCTGTTAGGAGCAGTATTTGGCGGATTGATCCTCGGTGTTGGAGTAGGCCTGGTTATCCGTTCGGGTGGTTCACTGGATGGTACTGAGATTGTAGCCATTCTGCTGAGTGAGAAATCACCGTTATCTGTTGGGCAGATCGTTCTCTTTATTAACGTATTTATTTTTGCTGGTGCAGGTTTTGTGTTTGGCTGGCCAAACGCTCTGTATTCCATGATTGCTTATTATATTGCAATGAAGATGATCGATATTGTAAATGAAGGGTTGGATCAATCCAAATCGGTATGGATTATCAGTGAGAAGTACCGCGATATTGGTTCTGCCTTGACCGACCGTCTAGGTCGTGGCGTCACTTTCCTGGATGGAGAGGGCGGCTTCAGCGGAGACGAGAAGAAAATTATTTTTGTGGTGATTACCCGTTTGGAAGAAGCTAAACTGAAGTCCATTGTTGAAGATTGGGACCCGCATGCCTTTGTGGCAATTGGGAACATTCACGATGTGAAGGGCGGACGTTTCAAGAAAAAAGGTATACATTAGCGAATCTCATCGCGCGTAAACGAAAAAATAGCCGGTACCCTTGGTTTGAGGGTGACCGGCTATTTTTGTTTTAAATGCTGGATGATTAGCTCAACAGGCTGGGGTTCGACAGCTGCGATCAGATCCCCGGTCTGCGTCAGGCGTTCCACAATGTTCATCAAGTGGTAATCCTTAACCGATACGTTGTTCCGAACCTCGTCCCAGGTAAGGGGAGTAGATACAGTACCGCCTGGTTTGGCACGGGGTGTGTAGGGAGCTGCGAGTGTTTTGCCGCCGTAATGTTGCAGGTAATCAAAATAAATGCGATCCCCGCGGTCTTTTTTCAAGCGTTCCAGTGTAAATAGATCCGGATGTTTTTGAGTGACGTATTTGCCTACAAAATAACCGATGTCCCTTAATTGATCGAAGGTTATTCCTTGGCGGATCGGAACAATAATTTGTATACCTGTGGCACCAGAGGTTTTGGGTACGGATCTCAAACCAAGCGAAGTCAGCGTTTCTCCCACGATCAGAGCAGCTTGCATAATGCGAGGCTCTTCTTCCTGCGAAGGATCAAGATCAATCATCCACTCGCAAGGCAGATGGCTGCCTACAGCATGTAAGGAAGGGTGAAACTCCAGAGCGGCTAGGTTGCCAAGCCATAACAGATCAGGAAGGTTGTCCATCACTACATATCGTATCCCCTCATGCACCTCGGTTCGTACAAACTCTGGAACGGGATCTGGAGCATTCTTCTGGTAGAAAAAATCGCCGCCTGCACCATGTGGGTAACGTATCGTGGTAAGAAGCCGGTTGCGTGTGTAAGTAAGCAGATAGGGAGCCAGTGCAGCCAGTTTTTGCAAATAGATAGCCTTGGTTACACCTGCTTCGGGCCATAACAACTTGTCCGGATTGGTTACGGTAAGCTCCGTTCCATTAATTGTTATGGTGCCCTTTATTGTGTGGGCCATGAAGACCACCTCCTGTGGTAAGTACGATTTTAAAGAAAAATGTAAGCTCTCTTACTATTATGGGCGGATAGAAAAATGGTTTATCGTTCAGGGATAAGCTGACTGATCTGGCTGATCCCACACTCATCTCGTTTTACCGAAGCAAAAGCCTGAATACTTGGGTGACGTAGCGTAAAATGGCGGGTCAGTTCCATGAATTGCACTTTGACACCGATTTGTGGTTCGATCCATGTGGTCTCGGCACTTCTTTCCGGAATGTTATAAAAGGGTCTATCCTTTCGGATGAGAGGCTTCACTTCTTCGGTTAATTTACGCCAGGAGTCCGAGTTCAGTTTACCCGTGCCTACATGACCAATATAGACAAAGTTAGGCCCATCGTATACACCGACTGCAATTGCATTGACGGTACCGCTGCGGTAAGTTACTCCACCAATCATCGCATAAAGATCGTGGAAAATCTTGACCTTCTGCCAGCGTTGATCCTTACCGTTGATGCCGTAGGTACTGGAAAGGTCCTTACATACAATTCCCTCCATCTGGTGCTGCCTCATTACAGTGAGCAGGGCGTCGGGATCTGACGTATTAGTTACCTCCTGAACATGGGGAGCAGGATTCAGAACCTGGTGCAGCAGACGCTGACGTTCTGCAAGTGGTTGATCTGTGACCCATACCCCATCGCAGAAAAGAATATCAAATACCATATAAGTCACCGGAATCTGGTTTATAGCTTGGGCAATGCCATCTGGTCTGCTCATGCGATCTCGCCGCAGCACGTGATAGAAGGACGGTTTTCCCGTATCCGGATCAAGGGCAATGATCTCTCCATCCAAAATGTAAGAAGGGACGGAGCACAGATTGCGTGGCTGGACCAGTTCAGGATACTGTGCAGTTCGGTTGTGTAATCTGCGATTAATCAACTGAATTCCGTGTCCATCCTCGTAAGCAAGCATGCGGACCCCATCCCATTTAATTTGGGCAATCCAGTTTGGCCCGGTAGGAATCACGTCTCGGGATATAGGTTCAAAAGGAACCAGGGGATTGAACATATGCTTAAAACTCCTTTCCTATTTTAAATCTGCCTGAGCTTGATCTCCTAAGTTGGATGTTACAAGTTTACCCCTTACGAAGCCTTGCTTTTAGTTTATGTACCATAATGAGCAGCAAAGGAATTCCGATGCCACAGGTCAGGTCCCAATCAATCCAATACGGAACAACAACTTTGAGATAGAAATTTTCGTTGGGGGCGAGAATAAGGGACATGGCCAGAATCAGCAGGGCACCCGGCAAAATGAGTGGACGATAGCTGGACAGTTTGAAGAGATGAGTGATTCCGAGTACAAAGCTATACAAGAACAGAATGCTTTTGAAAAAGACGGCAATAATCCAGACGGAAGCCATAAAGGCCTCAATGCGCTGCAAAAAGTTGCCTATATTAATCTTCAGCGACAGATTAAATGCTGCGAACCAATGGTGCTGCGTCATAAATGGCCCCATGACCAGCAGACAGATGGTTAGCGTTAGGGAAAGCATCAGTCCTCCTATGATGGCTGCCAGAAGGATATCTTTTTCCCAATGTGCTTCCTTTTTGGCGTAAGGAAAGAGCATAAGAAAGATACACAATTCACAATATGGATAGGTAAGCACAGCGACAAAGCCTTTAAAGGGATTTAGAAAGCCTTCCGCAAGAATGGGTTTGATGTTGTCCAGATGTGAATGTGGGAACAGACAGACAGTCAGAATGAGCAGGAACACCACAATCAGGGGAAGAAAAACCTCTGCACTCCTGCCGATAGGTTCAAGACCAGAAAGGAGTCCCCAAGCAAGGGTACATACAAAGAGCAAATTGACAATGAAAAGCGGAGATTCAGGCAAGATCTGGGTCGTCATGAAATCACCAATTTCTCTTATGAACGCAGAGGTTCCCATCAGAAAATAGAATAGATAAAAGCAGCTGATGAAAGCTCCGATCCAGGGTCCAAGAGTATGCAATGCATGTTGGATCAGATTCATCCGGGGCTGTAGTTTGTATAGAACAAGCATAATGGACAAAACCCCTACTCCTCCAGCAACGCCCAATAATGCGGACAACCATGCATCCTGATGTGCATATGAGGTGATCATCGAGGGGAAGACGATAATCTGCTCACCAATCGTGCATAAGAACATCAGTGAGCCCAGCTGTCTTACGGTTAAACGCCCCTTCTCAATCATGTGGGTTCTCCTTCGCATGTCGATCTAGATATTTGGTTAGGATGCACCAATTGCACCAATTTTATTTGGAAATGGATATAGGCATCTATGAACATAAAAAAGGCAGGGAAAAAAGCCCGGACAACTGAATTCCCTAGATGGAGCAAGGGAATTGTTATCCGGGCTAATCAGAGTACTAGCTTCATACACAATATTCATGTCACGGATTTCTCGTGTTAGCTCGTTGTGGTCAAGCGAATGCGAATATTCTGCGGGTCTACAGTAAACCAGTCCTTACCTTGCTGTTCGATTGATGTGTTTGATTGACGCAGTTGTTCGACAGCTTGTTCCAATTGTTCTTTTCCTTCATAAATGATGGTGAAGTAGTCGATGCCTGTCGCATTGGCCGGATTCACAGGCGCTCCGGTACCAGCCCAAATGTTCAGTCCGATGTGATGGTGATAACCGCCTGCGGACACAAACAGGGCGGACATGTTGGCGAAGTTACCAACGATATCGAATCCAAGTACTCCTGTATAGAAACGGCGTGACTCTTCCAGACTGCGTACATGAAAGTGAACATGACCAATGACTGTTCCGGCAGGCAATCCCTGCCAAGGCTCATTCGCGGCCAGAGCGAACAGGCTGTCTACATCAACGGGATCACTTGACATAATGTAGTTATTATCTGCATCCCGCTTCCAGGTGTCCCGGGGGCGGTCTGCATAGATTTCGATCCCGTTCTGATCTGGATCGGAAATGTAGAATGCTTCACTGACCAAATGGTCACCTTGACCAATTTCGATGCCGGATTCAGCCAGATTACGAAGAGCAAGGCCCAGCGATTTGCGATCAGGCAGCAGAATGGCGAAGTGATACAGGCCCGAAGTGGAGCGAACAGGCATCGTCACTGCATTGGCTAACTGCTCCAGTCGCAGAAGGGACTGTTTTCCATCAGCTGACAGGGTAGCGACTTTATCGCTGCGTTCAAGAAGTTTCAGCCCAACCACTTCGGTATAAAATTGAATGGAGCGATCCAAATTGCTGATTCGCAGACTTACTTCACCCAGATGGGTAGTAGCAGGAATTTGATAAGTTGAATTCATAAGGAATTCCTCCTGTATAAAATTTAGTTGAATTAGTTGAATTGTTGCGGTTCACTCATTGGCAATGGAATCGGGTTATTGTAGTGTCATAATTCATGTAGTTATGAGGCTTAACTGTATATTTATAAATAGGTTACTTTTCATAAGTTAATATAAAATATAAATCAACTTTCGTCAATTGTAATTTTGATTTTGGTGTGCTCATTCTTGGTAAGTATCGTTGCAAATAGGGAATACAAAACAAAAATCCGGCTTCATAGCCGGATTTCTTTCCAAAGTTGATGTTGATGACAAGCGCTTGCCTTTGTTGCTTACGCTTTGGGCTTTGGCGCAGCCTTCTTTCTTTTGGCAGGAGAAGGAGTTTCTGTTTCTCCCCCAGCCGCTGCCTGAACCGTAGTTTTCTTGGGAGCGCGTTTCTTTGGCTTGGCCGTGGTGGTTCCTGGATCGGTAGGAATGGGCTTTACAGCTTCAATACTTGCTTGCAGCGCAGCCATGAGATCCATGACGTTGGCTTCCGGCTTGGCAGGGGCAATTTTGATTTCTTCACCTGCCACTTTGTGATTGATCAGATCAAGCAGTTTGGCGCGATAGTCATCTGTATATTTACCGGGTTCAAAAGGAGTAGATAACTGATCAATCAGAAGTTTTGCCATTGTCAATTCCTTCTCATTGACGTTCAGAACCTCGGGCAGGTTGGGAACCTGGGTGACGGGACGGATCTCGTCCGGATAGAAAATGGTTTCCATGGAAATGCAATCACCCAGCACACGGATCGCAGCCAAACTGCTTTTGGAACGAATGGAGATTTTGGCGATGCCAATCTTGCCTGTATCCCGCATGGCAGTCATTAGTAGCTGGTAGGCGTTTCCTCCCGCTTGATCGGGGGAAAGGTAGTACGTTTTTTGAAAATAAATCGGATCAATCTCCGTTAAATCCACGAAATCGAGAATGGTAATCGTTTTGCTGCTGGAATCATTTAACGCTTCAAGCTCGTCCTTCTCAAACAAGACGAATTTGCCTTTCTCATACTCATATCCTTTGGTGATCTCTTCCCATTGAACCTCAACCTCGCAGGAAGGGCACTTACGAACATAAGCGAGTGGGCTGCCGCAGACTTTGTGAATATAACGCATGGAGATGTCTTTATCTTCGGTAGCCGAAAACATTTTGACAGGAACATGAACCAGACCAAAGCTAATTGCACCTTTCCAGACTGTATGCATGAACGGCTCCTTTCCGAGAACATTTTATGAATAGTATGGGCATTTTACGGGTGGGATAACCCTATTTTCCCGGAAGCGGTATGCTTCAGAAAGAGTGGGGGATGATAACAGAAACATCCTTCAAAGTCTGCGCTGTAAAAGCACTGGCTTTGAAAGAGGATGATGTTAGTTATTAACTATTTATGTCAGGAGGTCCCCCTATGAAAAACAAACGAGATGAAGCCGAAGCTCATGCCCATACGTTCTCTCCGTATCCTCGTGCCGAGTCGGAAGGGGCTGAAGGTTTTCATACACCTGCAACAGCGGTTAACTGGGAGGCCATCACCTCAGAAGAGCTGCCGCTTGACAGGGAGTCGTTCATGCTGGACATTGACCGGATGGTGAATGAGGGCCTGGGCGGTGGACAAGTAACGGAAGACAACGGTTATATCGGTGAAAGTACAACAGACAGCATGGTGCGGGAATCGCATGATGATCCGGAAGGGGAGTACGAATAATTATGATGGATGTGAAACGGGCGAAAGCTATTTATGATTCCAAAGATACGATTGCCGTTACATTGGAAGGAGACCCGGTCTGGATCGAAAATGTAGATGAGGCCAATGGCATGGCAACGGTGCAGGTGGGCAGCAGGCCGGGCAATACCCAGACAGTACGTGTAGACCGTTTGGAAGAGTAAAACAAGGAGAAAGAACATGCTGGTGAGGCATGTTTAGGTCAGGCCGGTGCCGTAAGGTGCCGGTTTATTTGTCGTTCGTGTGAATGGTAGCCTATGCTCCGCTCTGCTTCTCATCCTTCGATGTTGCGGGGGGAGAATGGGACCGATATAATAAAGTTCAAAGTGAACTCAGGCGGCTGGACCGCCAAAGGTGGGGGCGTATATTGAATCAGACGCATGAGCAGTGGGTGTATCACTCCCATGGCATTGCAGATACAGAAGTGCTGGCGTCCGCACTCGCTGAACAGGCAAACGCCGGCATGGTGATTGCATTGGATGGTGATTTGGGGGCTGGCAAAACGGCATTTTCACAAAAGTTTGCCTGGCATTTGGGTGTACGTGATGTGGTCAACAGCCCTACGTTTACCCTGATCAAGGAATACGAAGGGCGTCTGCCCTTGTATCACATGGATGTGTATCGCATATCGCTGGAAGAAGCGGACGAGCTTGGACTGGATGAGTATTTCTATGGAGCCGGAGTCAGTCTGGTGGAATGGTCGAGCATCATTCCCGAATTGCTGCCGCAGGAACACTTGCATGTGCAGATCGAGACGACGGGTCCGGAAGATCGAACGATTACGCTGGATGGGTATGGTGAGACTTATGCTGCCATGTGCCGACAGTTTAGACAGAATGGAGTCAAATGATGATGGAAGATTTACAAAAACAGCCGCGCCAGCGGTTTTTGGCGTTGGATACCTCGACTGCGGTGATGGCAACTTCAGTTATGGAAGGTCATGCTCTTCTGGAAGAACGCAATGAACGGGCAGAACGCAACCATTCGGTACACGTTGTACCTGTAATGGAGCAGCTGCTGGAAGCCAGCAGCACGCAGCCGGGACAGCTGGACGGCATTGCCGTCGGCATCGGCCCGGGTTCGTACACGGGCATCCGCATTGCGGTGACCGCGGCGAAGACGCTGGCCTGGGCGTGGGACATCCCCGTTGTTGGGGTGTCCAGCCTTCAGGCCCTGGCCTGGGGCGGCTGGCACAGCGGCCTCGCCGCCAAGGCCGAAGCTGCGGCAGAGGATGCCGCAGCAGGGGCTGGCGGAACGCCATCCGCGGACCAGGGCGGCACAGGTGCCGCCCCTGTCCATTGGATCGTTCCGCTTGTGGATGCGCGGCGCGGTCAAGCCTATACCGCGCTGTTTGCCTCCGCCGGGAGCGCTGCGCCCCGGCGGCTCGAACCGGATGCCATCCGTCTGGTGGACGGATGGCTGGAAGCCCTCGCCGCCCGCATGGCGGAAGCGGCGCCGGAAGAGCGGCCCGCTGCCGTCTGGATTGTCGGCGAGACGGGCCCGCATGCGGCGGCAGCGGCTGAACTCCGCTGCCCCGCAGGAACGGCGCTCCAGCTCGTACCCTATGAGCTGGAGGGCCGCTGGGTTGGGCGCTTGGGCGCCGAGGCGCTGCTTGCAGGTCAGCGAGATGACGTGCATGCGCTTGTGCCCAACTACACCCAGCTTGCTGAAGCAGAAGCCAATCTGCTGCGCAAAGGCTAAAAGAGGCTGGTCAAAAAGTCCGCTTGTGATTACGAAGGATGCCTAGGGCATCATCAGCATCGAATATGGAATTCAGCCGAAATAAGCGGATGCTTCCGAAGAATGTTCTTTCGGAACATTGTATTTGCTCACGTAGTTTTCCCTACGGTCCGCTACTCCATTTCTAGCTTCATCCCATCTTCTCGGTACTGAAAGCGGGTCTTTTTTGAACATGCATTAAAAGGGGAGGAGAAGCAGATGGAACACGTGGAGAATGACGAGCAGGAAGCAGCGCTCCAGTTCAGGTTCATGACTCTGGATGATATTCCTGATGTTATGATTATTGAACATGAAGCCTTCACCTTGCCCTGGACGGAAGAAGCGTTTCGGAATGAATTGACACACAATCATTTTGCTAAATATATGGTTATGGAATTGGAAGGTACAGCGATTGGCTATGCCGGCATGTGGACCATCATGGATGAAGCCCACATTACCAATATTGCAGTCCGGGAAGCCTATCGCGGGCGCAAGCTCGGTGAGAAGCTGCTGGACGAATTAATGAGAACAGCGGCTTATCTCGGGATGGAACGAATGACGCTGGAAGTCAGGGTCTCAAATCGGATTGCCCAAAGCTTGTATCAGAAAAAAGGGTTTGAATCGGCAGGTCTTCGCAAAGGATATTACTCCGACAATGGGGAGGATGCGATGATTATGTGGGCGAATTTGCCGCCTGCGAGCCGGAGCGGCGAAGAGGAAGGAAGCGTAACGGATTCATGAAGGATTTCAATGAAAAGATAAGTTCAGCACCATCTTATATATTGGCCGTGGAGACTAGCTGTGATGAAACATCCGTAGCGGTAGTCAAGGATGGACGGGAAGTGTTGTCCAATCTGATCTCGAGCCAGATCGAGACACATAAGGCATTTGGCGGGGTTGTGCCTGAAGTGGCTTCGCGTAAACACGTGGAAGTGATTACATTGATGTTGGAGCAGGCCATTGAGCAATCCGGTATCCGTCCGCGTGATCTGAGTGCGATTGCCGTGACGCAAGGACCCGGACTGGTTGGTGCATTGCTGGTCGGCATCGTGGCAGCGAAAACCATGGCCATGGCACTTGGCAAACCGCTCATTGGCACACATCATATTGCAGGGCATATCTATGCCAACAGACTTACCCATGAGCTGCAATATCCAGCAATGGCATTGGTGGTTTCTGGAGGCCATACCGAGCTTGTGCATATGGAATCCGAAGGCAAGTTCAAACTGATTGGACGTACACGTGACGATGCTGTAGGCGAAGCCTATGACAAAGTGGCACGTGCATTGGGTTGTCCATACCCGGGAGGACCGCATGTGGACCGGATGGCTGCTGAAGCAGAACAGGTGGTACCTTTGCCGCGCGTCTGGCTTGAAGCAGATTCATATGATTTCAGCCTTAGCGGTCTGAAGTCAGCTGTACTTAATGTTCTGAATCAAGCCAAAATGCGCGGAGAAACGCTTGAACCATCTGCTGTGGCACGGGGATTCCAGGAAGCTGTTGTTGAAGTTTTGGTCGAAAAAGCAGTAAGGGCTGTCCGTGAATATGGCTCACGTCAATTGCTGTTATGCGGTGGCGTTGCGGCAAACCGGGGATTGCGTTCAGCTTTACAGGAGCGTTGTGCGAAGGAAGGACTCGAATTGCTGATTCCGCCGATGGAGTATTGCACCGACAATGCCGCGATGATTGGAGCTGCGGCGTATTTGAAATGGCAGCGGGGAGAAATCTCGGAATTCGACGCCAAGGCTGATCCGGGACTTTCACTTGAGGCATGGTCTGTTCAATCGCTGTAGAATAATTCATGTATTTGAAGACTTGACAGTCTCAAGTGAAGACTGTATATTAATTACAAATTAAAACAGGAATACGATTTGTTTAACTAAACATTTACACGATAGCGGAGAGGACAGAAATAACCTGAAGAAGCGAAGCGTTCGCCTAAAAGCTTTCTGAAAGAAAGCTGCATCGGGAGCATATGCTATCACCGGATTTTCCCTTTTAGAAGGGAATCAAAGAAATCTGGGGATAACAGCGATCGGAAGGTTTTTCTGTCATCGGAGCGCCAGTGTAAATATTCATTTGTTGAACTTATATAGATTCCTGAACTGAAACGCAATGAACAGGAACAGTAAGGTAATTCCGGGTATTAGAGAGCTGCGGGGTGGTGCAACGCAGTCGAAGGAAACCTGAAACTCACCTGGAAGCGGAACGATGGAACACGGTGACTCCCTGGGAGAAGCCGAAGGCCGATGATGGCCCAAAGTACATGGTTACGGGTTGCCTCCGTGAAAGGGCCGTTGTTGATGGAATACAGATGAGACATTTCCGTAGAACATGAACAATAACTGAGGGGGCTTTTGTCACTTTGGGCACTGAAAACGGTATGGACGCATACTGGATCAGCTCGAAGGAAAATGAAAGTCAACAAGAGTGGTACCGCGAAGGTGAACAGCCTGTCGTCTCTTGCAATATTGCAGGAGATGGCAGGCTTTTTTGATTTTCAAAATGGTGATGAAATTCATGGTCACATATCATAAATGTAATGAACGGGAGCAGTAAAACGATAAAGCGCACAGAGAGCTGCGGGGTGGTGCGACGCAGCGGCTGGAATCGTTCGAATCTCGCCCGGGAACGGAGCTGTGGAAGCAGGTGAGACTATGTCTCACCCCTTGTCCTTGTAACCAAGGACATCGTGGTACACAGCAACGGCTAACCTCCGTTAGAGGGTGTTTCTCCGGCTGGATCGGTTGTGCGTGTTGCGAGGTGTACGCAGCTGCAATGGATCTAGGCCGGAGACGACGAGGTGGATGGTGCCTGGCGCAAGCCTGGACCATCAAGCAAGAGTGGTACCGCGGAGGGGATAATAACCCGCCGTCTCTTAGATGAGATGGCGGGTTATTTGTGTTTGCTGCCGGCAGCAGGGTGGGCAATGGGAAATCCAGAATCATGGTGAAAAAGGAAATACACACGGCGTGCAAGTCGACGTGCACATCGGCATGGAATGCGAAATGAATAAACATAGAAAACGGGAAGTGAACGCCTTGTTCCGTTCCCCAAAATCCAATATATATCCAAATTTGATGGAGGTTGATGAAGATGACAACGAACAACAACAAACGCATGATTGAGATTTTTGATACAACACTGCGCGATGGGGAACAGGCACCGGGAGCGAGTCTGCAGCCTGAGCAAAAAATTGAATTGGCACATCAGTTGGCTTCTCTGGGCATTGACGTCATCGAGCCTGGATTCCCGATCTCAAGTCCAGGTGAGTTCGCGGCGGTTCAGGCGATTTCCAGACAACTGCAAAACGTGGAGATTTGCGGATTCGCACGTGCGGTCAAAGGGGATATTGATGCAGCCGTTCGGGCAACCGCTGACGCAGCGCGCCGCCGTATTCACCTGTTTATCTCCTCTTCGGACATCCATATTGAGCATCAACTGCGTCGTCCGCGTAGTGAAGTCGTGGCTACTGCCCGGGAAATGGTCTCCTATGCACGTCAGTTCACGGATATTGTGGAATTCACCGCCATGGATGCGGCTCGTACAAAGATGGATGATCTGATCGAAATGGTTGAAGTCGCCATTGAAGCGGGGGCAAGTATTATCAATTTGCCAGATACGGTTGGGTACGCACTGCCGCATGAATATGGAGAGATGTTCCGTCAGGTACGTGAGGGTGCAAGAGGTGGAGATAAGGTACGTTACAGCGCTCACTGTCATAATGACTTGGGGCTCGCGGTTGCTAACAGTCTGGCTGCAATTGCCAACGGTGCTTCCCAGATTGAAGTAACCATCAACGGTGTGGGGGAGCGGACGGGCAACTGTGCCCTGGAGGAACTGATTATGGCTCTGGAGACGCGCGGAGACGCCATTGGTGCAACAACGAATATCAGACTGAACCAAATGTATGAGACATCCCGTCAGATTAGCCGAGCGATGCATTTCCCAATTGCATACAACAAACCGGTGGTAGGGCGTAATGCCTTCCAGCATGAGTCTGGTATTCACCAGGATGGATTGCTCAAGAACCGGAGTACGTATGAGATTATGGACCCGGAAGCGCTGGGGATTCCCCGCAGCATGATTATTCTGGGCAAACATTCCGGGCGCCATGCTTTGAAAGATCGGGTTCGCAAATATGGCTTTGAGCCGGATGAGCAGCAAATGGAACAACTGTATGAGGTATTTAAAGAAACTGCCGATCAACAGAAAGTGGTTAGTGATGACCAGTTATTGCAGATGGTAAGCCAGACCATGAATATTCCTGCCCAGGATTATGAACTGGTTGAATTGCAGGTAACAGCAGGCAGCATGACGGATCGAATGGCAGCTGTTCGTATTCGCACGAGCGCAGGGGAGCAATCCTATTCTGCGGTTGGCGGTGGTCCGGTAGATGCGACCATTCGTGCGATTGGACAGAGTATTTCAGACGATATTACCTTTGTCGACATGGAGATGCATGCACTGAGCGGAGGAGAGGCTGCGAGCGCGGAAGCTGCAGTTACGGTGGAGCGTGCAGGCCGTGAATTCAGGGGAACTGCCACTCATAATGATATTGTCATGGCCGCCGGTTTAGCGTATGTAGCAGCTTGCAATGCAGCCGGACTAAAGGCGGAATCTACTGAAAGTGATGAACCGGTGCACGCGTAATATTACTTCAGCACATCACATAACGTTGTGATCAAAAGCAAGGCAGAGGCAGGCCTGAATTACAGAGGTCTGCTTTTGTCTTTTTATAGGAGAAAAAATATGAGGGATAGGATAGGTTTGTCAAGGTGTGATTAGAGTTATCCACATATTCAGGATAATTTGTGGGTAACTATAACAAACCCAAACCCGTAATGTTTTCGAAAATCAAAGCATTTAGGGGATAGAGGTTCCCTTATATATCCACAAAGTTGTGGATAACGTGGATAACTTGGTGGATAAATATGGTTTTTATGCAGAAAAAGCTATTCTACCGCCGTATAATTAAGTTGATTAAGTTGCTTGCTATATTGCTTTCTTGTGGATAAAGGGGAGGGTAATCAACAGAAAAATAATTTCCATGATTCGAGTGGATTTGACAATTATGAAAACACCCTTGTCAAAACTCTACGTTTATCATTAATAAAAAAGCTGATCCCGTCAAGGAATCAGCTTTTAATATTCTTACTTATTCCAGTAGAAGGATAGTAGAGGAGTATACGGAACGGGGGATGGGACAGTCCTATTCCAGAGCTAACTCTTCCCACTCTTCATAAGCCTTGGCAAGTTGAAGTTTGTGATCCTCAGCTTTTTCTTGAAGCTCTTGCAGCTTCATATAATCCTGATAGATTTCAGGCAGAGCCATCTGTGCCTCAAGCTCCGTAATCTCCGTTTCCAGCTTCGCAATCTGTTGTTCCAGAGCTTCCTGCTTGCGCTGGCGGTTTCGTTCTTCGCGCTTGGCCTGCTTGTCCGCTTCGAATGAGGCGGCACCGGATTTCTCGATTGCATGTAGGGCTGGTTCGGATTGAGCTGATTTTTTGGAAGAGGCAAGGCGTGCTTCCGCAGCTTCGCGGGCAATATCCTCAAGCTCCTGTTTCTTCTCCACATAATCATCATAATTACCGAGGTAATGCTCTGTCCCACCGGGATGCAGTTCGACAATACGCTCAGCCATTTTATTGAGGAAATACCGGTCATGGGAGATGAACAGCAATGTGCCTTCATAGTCCATTAGCGCCGCTTCAAGCACTTCTTTGGCGAACAGGTCGAGATGGTTCGTAGGCTCATCCAGAATGAGCATGTTGGCTTCCTTAAGCATGAGCTTGGAGAGGGAAACACGTGCTTTTTCTCCACCACTAAGCGATGAGATTTTTTTGAGTACATCATCTCCACTGAACAGGAAGTTGCCGAGCACCGTACGGATTCGCGCTTCCTCCATGCCTGGATAGGCACTCCAGAGCTCTTCCAATACCGTATTGGAAGGATTAAGTCCTGTCTGCTCCTGATCATAATAGCCAATCTGCACCTTGGTACCCCATTGGATCTCACCGCTTACAGGACGCAAACTTCCGGTGAGACATTTCAGCATGGTGGATTTACCAATACCGTTCGGACCAATCAAAGCAACCGTTTCCCCACGTCTAAGATCAAAAGACACATTGCGGAACAACGGCGAAGCCTCATCGTAGGCAACGGAAAGCTGATTCACACGAAGCACTTCCTTGCCGGACATGACAGCTGTTTCAAAAGAAAAGTGAGCTTTCTTCAGATCTCCCATTGGTTTATCGAGCCGATCCATCTTTTCGAGTGCCTTGCGGCGGCTTTGTGCCCGTTTGGTTGTTGAAGCACGGACGATATTTTTCTGGACAAACTCCTCCATTTTGGAGATTTCATCCTGCTGTTTCTCGTATTGCTTCATCTGACTTTCGTACTCGGCAGCTTTCAGTTCCATGTATCGGCTGTAATTGCCCGTATATTTTTTGGAGCGGTGCCGTTCGATCTCCACAATGGTCGTGACAAGCCGGTCAAGGAAATACCGGTCATGGGATACAACCAGCAGCGCACCGGAATAACCTCTGAGATAATCTTCAAGCCATGTGAGGGTGGCGATGTCAAGATAGTTGGTAGGCTCGTCCAGCATGAGCAAGTCAGGAGCCTGAAGCAAAATGCGAGCAAGTGCAAGACGTGTCTTTTGCCCACCGCTCAGTGTGGCAATTGGGGTATCTGGTGAAAATTCACCGAAGCCCATCCCGTGCAGTACACTGCGAATGCGTGTCTCCATCTCATAACCGCCATGATCCTTGAACCAGTCCGAGCGTTTGGCATAACGTTCAAGCAGATCGGCATACTTTTTTTCATCTTCCATCTGTGCGGGGTCAGCAATATCCTGTTCCATCTGACGTAAATCCGCTTCAGCCTCGGTCAGATGGGCGAATACGTTCATCATTTCTTCCCATATGGAGCGATCGGATTGAAGTCCGCTGTTCTGGGCGAGATAACCAAGCGTTGTTTCCTTGGATTTGAAAATCTGTCCACCATCGTAGGACATTTCTCCGGCCACAATTTTGAGCAAAGTGGATTTCCCTGCGCCGTTAACACCAACGAGGCCGATGCGCTCGCGTTCTAATATTTGTAAGTTCACGCCGTCCAGGATTGGATCGACACCAAAACGTTTGATAATTCCGGATACTTGCAGCAGCATAAAATTAAGTTCCTCCATAGGTCCAGTTCTTGATTTGACAACTACATCCCAGTTTACATGAAATACAGAGCAAATGCACCGATTAGGAGTGCCTGGGGCGTGTAGTCTTTTTGGTCAATCAATGATAAACTGAAAGAAGGCATGTTAATACATGAGGATTTTGCAGAAAATGAATCATTTTAACGATTCCAACACGATGACAACTGGTGCATAACATATAAATGGTTTAAATGGAGAGCTGGTTTACCTTCCCGATCAACAGGAGGTTATTCAAGGACATGCAGGATCATACGGAACAGAAAAGCCGTCTTCGTTCCAAGCTGAGACAGAGCCGGGATCTGATGGATGAAAGCATACGTCAGCAGGCGATGAATGAGATTAATCATGTGACGAAGCGGGAGCTGGAGCGCCTTAGACGGGACAAATGGAAGCTGGGCAACAAGCGGCTTATGATTTTCAGCTATTTGTCTTATGGAAGCGAAGCCTCTACGGCCTTTTTGTTTGAAGAAGGCTGGAAGCATGGAGATCGGATGCTGGCACCGAAAGTGCTGGCGAATCCGGCTCGCATGGAGTTGCGGCGTATCATGGGTGAACATGATATTCTGCCGGGAATATGGGGGATACCTGAGCCCAAAGATTCCTGTGAAGTGCTGCCACCTGAAAGCTGGCCGGATATCGATCTTGTCATCGTACCGGGGCTGGGCTATGACCTTCACGGAGGGCGCATTGGGTATGGCGGCGGTTATTATGATCGTTTTGCCGAGACACTCGCAGCGAAATGTGCGATGACGGACAAAAGACCGCGGATGGCTGCATTGGTATTGCCAGGCCAGCTTCAAGATGAAATTCCGATGGACCCGCTTGATCTGCGTATGGATCTGTTGATAACAACCGAAGGTATATTACATATCGAATAAAGGGTTGTGATGTGATTGAATTCAGAAGCGAATAACGACCAGACTTCAGGTACAAAACTGACTCATTTTAATGAACAGGGACGTGCTCGGATGGTTGATATTTCGGGTAAAGAAAGTACTGTGCGTACAGCTGTGGCGGTATCCAAAGTGACGATGAATCCGGCAACGCTTGAAGCCATTCGGGAGGGCCGCATCGGCAAAGGTGACGTTCTGGCTGTGGCCCAAATTGCGGGCATTCAAGGTGCCAAGAAGACATCGGATTGGATTCCGATGTGCCATCCATTGGCATTAACGGGTGTGGATATCCGTTTTCATGACAACGGTGTCGATGAATTGCAGATTGAAGTTACGGTGAAAACCGAAGGAAAGACTGGTGTCGAGATGGAGGCGCTCACGGCGGCGTCGGCAGCGGCACTGACGATCTATGACATGTGTAAAGCCATGCAAAAAGATATGATTATCGGTCCAACCATGCTGAATTCTAAGAGTGGTGGCAAAAACGGCGATTTCAGCCGATAAAGGACATTTATTTTCATAGAGGAGAAGGGTGATCTTTATGGTGTGGAGAACAGCAATCCTGACAGCCAGCGACAAAGGGGCCCGCGGGGAACGTGAGGATACGAGTGCCCAAGTGATCCGGGAACTTGTGGAAGAAGAACTGGGTGGGGAAATCGTGGAGTACCGCATCGTTCCGGATGAACCCGATGAGATTATCGCGGCTTTGATTGAGATGACGGATTATTTTCACGCTGATTTGGTATTGACTACGGGTGGGACGGAGCTTGCGATTCGTGATATTACGCCGGAAGCGACCCGGCGGGTCATTGAACGGGAAGTTCCAGGCATGGCTGAAGCCATGAGATACAGTGTTATGGGCAAAAATCGTTCTGCGATGCTGTTCCGTGGCGTATGCGGCATTCGCGGACGTACACTGATTGTCAACCTGCCAGGTACCCCGAAGGGTGTGCATGAGCATTTGGCGGCTATTATGGACCAGCTTCCGGAAGCGCTGTTGATGGTTACGGGTCAGTTCAAGCAATAAACGAGAAACATACAGTAGCGGGTGTGAAATCAAGCGTGAAAAAATGATTGGATGTCGAGGTCTCTTTTGTGAATAATGTGGGTTATGTAAGTGGTTACATCTATGGTATGATTGACATAATTCAAAATGAAGCAAAGACATCCATGAGCCTATGGCCAAGCGTGTGCATCTTTGAAGCTTGAAACGAGGAGGAATAATATCAATGTTTAGTTCCATTGGACCAACAGGTTTTATTTTGCTGGCCGTTATCGCGCTGCTTTTGTTTGGACCCAACAAGCTTCCAGAATTGGGGCGGGCAGTCGGTCGCACTTTCCGTGAATTCAAAGAAGGCGCACGTGAGATTATTTCGGATGATGATTCATCTAGTCGCAAGGAGCAGGAAAAGGCGAAGCCAATGGCATCTGAGATTGCATCTGCAGACAAGCCTGAGGATAAACGCCTGCCGGAATAACTTTGACGGCAATGAAAGAGAAATCCCTTCCTGCCGGAAGGGTTTTGTATTTTAAGCTGGCAACAATGGGGGGCAGGCATGACGCAGCAGAAGGAAGAAATGACGCTTACAGAACATTTGAGTGAGCTGCGCAAGCGGCTGATGTATGTGTTGAGCATTTTTATTTTGGGGCTGGTGGCAGGCTTTCTGGTGGCGGACCCGGTGTATCAATATCTGACAAAGGCAGAGACTGCTCAGGGGTTTGTGCTGCATGCATTCTCGTTTTGGGACGGGATTGGCATCTACATGAAGATTGCCGGTCTGTTCTCACTGGTCATTACGCTGCCGTTTACGGTGTTTCAGCTCTGGAAGTTTGTCAGTCCAGGTCTCCGGCCGCGTGAGCGGAAAGCCACGCTGAAGTATGTGCCTTATGTATTTCTGTTATTTCTGATCGGGTTGGCTTTCTCATACTATGTTGTTTTCCCGATGGCACTTTCTTTTACTTCATCGATTACGGAAAAAATGGGGCTTGTTGAGACCTACGGAATGAAGCAGTATTTTAGTTTTTTGTTTGGAATAGTACTGCCGGTATCCCTGTTGTTCGAACTTCCACTAATCATTATGTTCCTGACAGGACTGCGGATATTGAATCCGATCCGGCTTCGCAAAATGCGCAGAGTCGCTTATTTTGTGCTGATCTTCATTGCGGTCGTGGTCACACCGCCTGACTTTATTTCCGATTTTCTTGTGATGATCCCCTTGCTCCTGTTATATGAAATCAGTGTGTTTCTGTCTGGCTTTGTGTATCGTAAACAGCTTGCTGCTGATGCAGAAGTTGAATCCCGTTACATCCGTGCCGAGGATAAGACCGAGGATAAGCAGAGCGTAGTATAACAAGAGAGAAATTTTATCCGCATTTGAAACGGTTAAACAGTTAATCCTTGGCGTGATGCCCTTCCCGGGAAAAGGCGATTGGTTCTTCCCCGGGATAAGAGGGGCGATAACCTATACAGTGAAATATTTCGGCGGACGGGACAAGCAGGCATATTATGTTCAACAATGGATACAATGGAAAAGGGCTCCTGAGAACGTTGCAGGAGGTCTTACGATTCTATGGAATAAGTTATATGATAATTATGACATTTGCGAAGGTAATCCGGGTGGTATTTGGTTGGTTTGGTGTAAATACAACGTAAAATCTCGCAGGAATTCATGAAAAGGACTTGAAATCATACTTCAAGTTGAAGTATCATAAAGTTGGTTGTTAGCACTAAACACTGTCGAGTGCTAATACATATGGCTACAACCTACAAATGCAACGTTATATAATTTCAAAAGGAGGCTATTTTTCATGATCAGACCTTTAGGTGAACGCGTATTGGTAGAACCACTGGAGCAAGAGCAAACAACTTCTTTCGGGATCGTACTGCCGGACTCCGCTAAAGAAAAACCGCAAGAGGGTAAAATTATTGCTGTTGGCGCCGGAGTATTGAAAGACGGAGTACGTGTAGCTCTGGAAGTGAAAGAAGGAGATCGCGTTATTTTCTCCAAATATGCCGGTACAGAAATTAAGTTCGAAGGTAAAGAATATTTGATTATGAAAGAAAGCGATATTCACGCGATTCTCGACTAATTCAAATTTAATCGGTTAACCGAACCATATAGCAGTACCATTTTACACAATATACTAGGGAGGTTTTCTTACCATGGCTAAAGACATTAAATTCAGTGAAGACGCTCGTCGTTCCATGCTTCGTGGTGTGGATGCATTGGCTAATGCAGTTAAAGTAACACTCGGTCCTAAAGGCCGTAACGTGGTTCTGGAGAAAAAATTCGGAAGCCCGCTTATCACCAATGACGGTGTAACGATTGCTAAAGAAATCGAACTGGAAGATGCATTCGAGAACATGGGTGCACAACTGGTTAAAGAAGTAGCAACCAAAACAAACGATGTTGCCGGTGACGGTACAACAACTGCAACTGTATTGGCTCAAGCGCTGATCACAGAAGGTCTGAAAAACGTAACTGCAGGCGCTAGCCCAATCGGTATCCGTAAAGGGATCGACAAAGCGGTTAAAGCTGCAGTTGCTGAACTTCAAGCCATCTCCAAACCGGTTGAAGGCAAACAATCCATCGCACAAGTTGCTGCAATCTCTGCAGCTGACGAAGAAGTAGGCGAACTGATCGCTGAAGCTATGGAAAAAGTGGGCAAAGACGGCGTAATCACAGTTGAAGAATCCCGTGGATTCGCAACGGAGCTGGAAGTGGTTGAAGGGATGCAATTCGACCGCGGTTACATCTCTCCATACATGATCACGGATACGGACAAAATGGAAGCTGTTCTGGACAACCCGTACATCCTGATCACGGATAAAAAAATCTCCAGCACACAGGACATCCTGCCATTGCTTGAGAAAATCGTACAACAAGGCAAACCACTCGTATTGATCGCTGAAGATATCGAAGGCGAAGCACTGGCGATGCTGGTTGTGAACAAACTGCGTGGTACATTCAACGCTGTAGCTGTTAAAGCTCCTGGCTTTGGTGACCGTCGTAAAGCCATGCTGCAAGATATCGCTGCCCTTACTGGTGGCCAAGTGATCACGGAAGAACTGGGTCTGGACCTGAAATCCGCTGTTGTGGAACAACTGGGTACAGCTCGCCAAATCCGTGTAACCAAAGAAAACACAATCATCGTTGACGGTGCTGGTAACAAATCCGATATCGATGCTCGTGTTAGCCAAATCCGTACACAACTGGAAGAAACAACTTCCGAGTTCGACAAAGAGAAACTGCAAGAGCGTCTGGCTAAATTGTCCGGCGGCGTAGCGGTAATCAAAGTCGGTGCGGCTACTGAAACTGAATTGAAAGAACGCAAACTGCGCATCGAAGATGCCCTGAACGCAACTCGCGCTGCGGTTGAAGAAGGTATCGTATCCGGTGGTGGTACTGCGCTCCTGAACGTATATCAAGCGGTTGCTGGTGTAGCTCTGTCCGGTGACGAGCAAACAGGTGTAAACATCGTGCTGAAAGCACTGGAATCACCAATCCGCACAATCGCAGCTAACGCTGGCGAAGAAGGTTCCGTCATCGTGGAACGTCTGAAAAAAGAGCAAGTAGGCGTAGGTTACAACGCAGCTACTGGCGAGTGGGTTAACATGATCGAAGCGGGTATCGTTGACCCTGCGAAAGTAACTCGTTCTGCTCTGCAAAACGCTGCTTCCGTAGCAGCAATGTTCTTGACTACTGAAGCGGTCATCGCTGACAAGCCAGAACCTGCAGGCGCTGCTGGCGCTCCTGATATGGGCGGTATGGGTGGAATGGGCGGCATGATGTAATAAAAGGTGTAAAAACCTTTTAATGCCGGTAGAGAAAAGGCTCCCTCTCGGGAGCCTTTTTCCATTTAATCAGGTGGTGGCGTGCTTTAAAATGATATCTTGCCACGGAGGAGGAGATTAATTGAAGAAGGGTACAAAGTGGACACTATGGATTCTAGGCTTGATGCTCGCTGCAATTTTTATCAACTTTTATATGAATCTATATAGCTTCGCTTATGCTTTGATTACCGTGCTTTTACTTGCTTTTATGGGATGGGGATTCTTAGCAAAGTTAAAAAACGACGTTCGTCAGCATGAAGATCATCACAGAAGAGAGCATCAAGCTGCGATCGATGACATCGATCGATACACGAGGTAGTAATCATTGAGTATACCATACATAGCTTTGTTGTTAACAGGCAGGTTAACAACTTATGTTCGTCATTAGTTTAAAGGCTCCCACTTGGGAGCCTTTCTTTATTCAGATGCAGGTGAGGATATAAAGGAGAGGCTAACGAAGTCTAAAGAAGTCTAAAGAAGGGAAGAAGGGAAGAAGGGATGTTGAGTCGTTCCTACTGAAAGACTGGTTTGCACATTTGCAATTCACTCAACAGTTGTTATTCCAAAAGTAGAAATATCGTCTCGAATGATGAAGCGATATTCAAATTCATTACGGACAGTCGCTCCATCAAATTCACTCTGGTTTACGTCGCGATCCAATATGCCAATGTCCTGAATCACGTCTTGCGCATCATTATACGTGTACTCATTATTGGTTGTCAGAATAAGTGTAGCGATAGCAGTCAGAAAGATTCCACCCGTTGGTTCGCTGACATCACCAGTCCTGTACAACCTGACGTCTTGAACTTTTTGATCTGAATTTAAATTACCAACCAATCGTAAATCATCATTGAATACATATTCGAAAGCGCCAGTGTCCTGGCCTGATGATTCTTTCATATTCAAGCGGGTAATACTCAAACCATTTAGTCGGTATTTGCCCACGGCGCCATTAAACTTGTTTTTGAATTCGTCCGTGGTTATATGTAAGCCAGAGGCATTCGTTTGGTCTAGAGGTGCATAATCTTTCTCTGTTATAGCTGGGCCAGATTCGTGTTTCTCCGTCGGATTTGTCCCGGATGATTGCGGAGGATTTGAAGATAAAGCCAGCATGCCATACATTCCTATTGAAGCAATTACAAAACATGCCGCTGTTAGCATCACATGCCTTACCGCTATTTGGTTATGTTTTCTTATGGATAAGACCATCAAAACAAGAAATACGAAGAAAGCCATAAAGCCTAGGATAAATAGTATTGTAAACAGATATTTCAAATTCTCACCTCGTAATACATTGTTATTTCGTACCCTCATTATAGTGTTCCTTTGGAAAACTTTAAACCCGTACTCGCCATTTTAAAAAAGACTGCTGGCATACGGCCAGCTATTCTGTTACTTGTACACTAATGAAGGCGAGCAGACTAAAGAGATGACCCCTATGCAATACAGGAACCATCTCTTAAGTGTGGTCTAATCTTCCTTTTAAGTAGCTGTCAGTTCGTTAGCCTTAATTGCTATCTAATCAGCCATGATCCAGACGATCTCGGCAATACGCACGAAGAATTTTCTGTTTCTTTCCTCCAGTACAACATGGTCATGTTTAACAGTAACCACACATCCATCCAGTCTACCACGAGTCGTTTCCAGTATAACCACTTTTCCCACCAGGGACATCAGACTTTCGACTACGCAATGATCCACTGGATGAACGACAATGTTATGAGGCATGTGGGGCACATAATGTGAGTTAGCCATTGGATGCATCATTGGATAATTATTCAAGAAAAAACCTCCCAAATCATTTATACGGTATCCTATGCGATTGCCTACCCAAATGACTGGGCGTTTGCCTACTTTGGAATCCAATCACAGAGTTTCGCTGAACAGCACATAAAAATTGATCTTCTTTTCATCTTCATTTCAGATTCCATTAAGGTAGCAAGGGTAAGATAAGTCTTGTAAACCCCTTCTCGTGTTAAATAGATGTGTGACTAGCCCTGTCGGATTGTCCGGCGGGGCACTTTTTTTCTTCATTTCATCGGTTGATGGTATGATAGATGAATACATAAATGCCCGTAATGGAGGGATGGTCCGTGGACTCCAGCCTGCATCCGCTGTTCAGACCCATTCAGATGAATGGGACAGTTAGAAACACGTATTATATTGAGCAAATACCTTCTATTTCCCTTATGGCTCATGTAGCCTGTTATTGGGAATCGGGTTCTATTCCGCACCTGGGGGAGCAAGATCAGGAACCTGTATCCGTGCCCGCTCGGGTATTGCCGGATGGCTGCACGGACATGCTGATTTCATACGACTCGGTCCGCTCGGCTCATTCCTACGCCTACTGTGGAAATTATTCACATCCATTCGCTGTGCCTAAGGCATCTGATGTAAATCCTTCTGCAGATTACACATTTGGCGTACGTTTTTTTCCAGGTGGGGCGTACGTCTTTCACGGTTTGCCATTGGAAGGATTTACGGACATGCGAATTCCGCTTGAGGAATGTTGGCCAGTCCGATTGAATGAGCTTCAGGAGCGGATGGCTGGAACAAAAACCTTTGAAGAACGAGTTCAGGTTATGAATGCCTATCTGAGTCCGCTGTCCGTGCAAACCAACACTTACGAGAACGATTTGATGAAGAACGCGTTGTATCGCATCTTTATCAATGGGGGACGTATGAGTGTCAGCGAGCTGGCAATGCGAGAGGTTGTCAGTGAACGCCAGCTGCATCGGAAGTTCGCAGAATGGGTTGGGATTAGTCCAAAGCGATTTAGTGAGGTGGTTCGTTTTCACCGTGTCCTGGGCAATATTCATCAGGGGCATGAGGCGGATGGGGCAGCACTGGCTCTGAATCATGGCTTTTTTGACCAAGCCCATCTGATTCGTCAATTCCGCAAGTTCTATGGAGATACCCCGCTGACAGCAGCCAAAGAACATCATCTGATCTTGTCCGATTTGTACAATAAATCGGCTGGTCAATCCGTTATGCTAAAAACGTGAGAATAATAGTAAAGGAGATATCATATATGAATGGAACATTGCAAATTCGGGATCATCTGCTCCGTGAATTGGAGACGGGAGTACGTACAGGGGCGAGCTTAATCCGCCTGATCCGACCAGAAGATTGGGCTTATCGCCCGCAGGACAATATGCGTTCTTTGGTAGAACTGGTCCATCATTTTATTCAGATCACCGCGTCGGACCTTGCGATTATGCAGGAGAAGAGTGAAGCGGAGGTTGGTTTGGTAGAGAATAGCCTGGCAGGGATCGAAGATGTTGAAAAACTGGAGGCAGCACTTTGGAGCAATTTGGAAGCCTACAAGGCTTATATTGTATCACTGAGCGAAGAGGATCTGTTGAACCGCTCAACCAAAGCTTTCTATATGGAGCATGGTCATTTGCAGGCTCAATGGCAAATTGAGACGCTAACACATGTATTCCATCACCGTTCACAGTTGTATAATTACCTCAAACAGCAGGGGCATGAGTTGAACTTTTTCATGCTGTATGCTTAGTAATCTTAAAATATAAGTTTCATGTAAGTAGCTTCGCCGGATGATCTGGCGGGGCTTTTTGATTACTTTAGTCTAGCATCTCTATCAAAATGGACGTTATCACACGGTCATTTTACCGTTACATTAATAGATTCCAGGCATAGAATACCGTATCAAAGCAAAAGGAGGTGATTTCCATGGCCATCCTTTTACCGCAACAGTTCTATGCTTTGGCTGCAAGCGTGGGTAAATCGTATTATGAGAACCTTGCTGGGGGCACGAATGCCAGCATCACAGTGAACAATAATGGTCCGTTCCCGGTAGACCTGGTTGTGACTCGTGTTGATGCTCCAGTGATCACGTATTTGATCCCTGCTGGCAACAGCCTTACGTTGTCTGTTGATTTGCTGCTCGTAGCTGCTTTGTTGACGACTCCGTCAGGTGCTTCAACAGGCACGATTCAAATCGCAACAGCTGATTTCTAATGAATGCAGCATGCTTTGTGAACCTCTGTCGGACGGGTTGTCGGCAGAGGTTTTTCTCTTTTTTTTGTGGATGTATCTGGGGTGGAAGTGATATTATACTAGGGTATTTATAAATTTAAGTAGTTGTTATAAGAATGATCGATATTCTTATATCAAAACGAAAGGGAGATTGAATTTTGAAAAAGATGTTGTTGTACGTTTTAGGATTGACCTTGTGTTTATCATTGTTCATGTCTCCGCACGCTTCGGATGCAGCCTCTTCAATGAGTACTTTGGAGCTTGGAAATGGAGTCACTTATTATGGTGAAACCAAGAATGGCAAGCCTCATGGCTATGGGACGATGACCTGGGGAAAGAGCAAGACTTATAAGGGAAACTGGATAGCAGGAAAACGTTCAGGACAAGGTACGTATAAAGTAGTTACACGTGGAGAGGACAGCATTACTGAGCTTAAATATGAGGGGTTCTGGAAGAATGATAAAAAAGAAGGGAAGGGTGAGTTGCTTATTAAAGAAATTTCGCTGACAGGTGAAATGCAGGAAGCAAGAATCCAAACCGGAACATTTACGAAAGATCAGTGGATTACAGGGTATGAGGTTCGACATATTACTGTGGCAGACCCTCCTTATTCTTTTGTTTACAAGGATTCAAATATGAGTCTTAAAATTTTGGGAGATGCCGGAAATATTTTAGATGGATTGAAGGATGGTTATTTCTTTTCATTTACATATCAAAAAGGAAAAGTATACAAAGATGTCGGTGTTGGGGATGAATTCAGTCAGAAGCAATTTAGTTCTTTTATCAAAAGTGTAGAAAAAGAGATTAAGCCTCATATCAATCAGTTTGAGAAACTGGCTCAGAAATTATAGCTATTAATTTTAGTAATATAATGGCTACACAAATTTTTGTTTACTAAGGCAGCTATTCGAGTAATTTATTGTAGAAGTACTAGTAGACTGATGTTGTGAAACAGGAGGTTATTGGACGATGAAAAGAACAACTTTTCTTGAAACTGAGCGGCTCGTTTTCTCGACATGGAATGAAGAAGATCGTGCTCTGGCTTCTGCTCTATGGGGAGATCCTGAGGTAACGAAGTGGATTAGCAGCAAAGGATTTCTGAGTGAGGATGAAGTGGAAGCACGGTTGACACAGGAGATAAAAAGGCAAGAAGAGGTGGGAGTGCAATATTGGCCCCTCTTTGAGAAAGATTCGGAAGTATTTGTGGGTTGCTGTGGTTTGCGCCCTTATTCTCCAGAAGAAGAGATATATGAACTGGGATTTCATCTTACCCGGGATAATTGGGGCAAGGGCTACGCCATGGAGGCGGCACGGGCGGTGATTGACTATGCATTTGGGGAACGGAAGGTTAAAGCGTTGTTTGCGGGGCATCATCCAGATAATGAAGTGTCACGTCACATGTTATCCAAGCTGGGATTCCAATATGTACGCGATGAGCGATATGAACCGACAGGACTGATGCACCCGTCCTATTTACTGAAAAAGGAGTAATATATCGGCCATTCAGAGCAGTGCAAAGTCTTTAAATATATAGCTTGATTGAATGGATAGCAGGGGTTACCGTAATTTTTTGGTAAATGGGTTTTCATCGTTTTTTTATTTCATTTTCAGCTTCTATTAAGGTAGCAGAGGTAAGATTATTTTTGTAAACCCCTTCTCGTGTTAGATAGATGTGTGACTGACCTCGCCGGACGCCGGTGAGGTATTTTTTTGTTTTTTTTTCATATAAAACACATAAACAAACTTAAACAAAAATAAATGAAGTGTATTTATCTGTTTATTATTGACTTACAAAGATAAACAAAGGTATAATGAATGTGAAAAAAGGAACTTACTATGAACGTGACAGCCATTCTATTTTGATCATAAGGAGAGAAGGATGATGAACGTGACCCTTACCACTGAAACAACGCAGGCTGCTGGATTCCATATCCCATTTGTCCGTGAGATGGCGGAGATTACTCAACATATGTGGAAAAACGGGTGGGATGAACGCAATGGCGGAAATGTCAGCTATTTGCTGGAGGAAGAGGAGGTCGCTCAATATATCGATATCAATCATGTGATCCGCAAAATCAAACCTGCCTTTTCGATGCATGAGCTGGCAGGCAAGTATGTTATTGTGACAGCTTCGGGCAAATATTTCAAAAATGTACTGGCTGATCCAGAGAGCAATCTGGGGTTGCTGCGTGTATCGAAGGATGGACAGGAGCTGGAAGTGCTTTGGGGGCTAAAGTCGGGGGCGAACCCAACGAGTGAATTGCCTACGCATGTTATGAGTCATATCGAACGTCTGAAAGTTGACCCGAAACACCGGGTTGTGATGCACAACCATGCGACCAATGTGCTGGCAATGACCTTTATCCACGAATTGGATGAACTGAAATTTACAAAGACGCTGTGGCAGATGTGTACCGAATGTGTTGTCGTATTCCCTGACGGTGTGGGTATTATTCCGTGGATGGTGCCTGGATCGAATGAAATTGGACGGCAAACGGCTGAGAAAATGAAGGAATACCACGCAGTCATCTGGCCGCAGCATGGGATTTTTGGAACGGGTACAACGATTGATGAAGCCTTTGGTCTTATCGAGACTATTGAGAAGGCAGCACAGGTGTATATGTTGGTTGCAGGTCATGAGATCAAACAGAGAATTACGGATCAGCAGTTAGCTACACTGGCTCAGGCTTTCGGTGTCACTCCGCGTCCCGGCATCTTGGGCATGGAGATTTGACGGGTCGAGATCGAATAAAAGAAAGAGCTTCAACACAGCCTAATATAAATGGTCTTTGGTTTATTAAAACCGAAGGCCATTTCCTTTTTTTCGGCGAACAAACGCCGTTTTGATTCAAAAAAGTTCAAAAAGCTAATAAAGCGAGGCTTTGTTATCCATTATTGAATCGTAGGATGCATTATCACACGCTGGCGAAATTCGGGTGAAATGACGTATTGTCAACGGCTCGGCGATTTTGCATAATAACAATGCTTCACAGATGAAAGACGGAAGGAAGTTATGATCATGCTTGGCAAAATGAAGAGAATCTTAATAGGCAAGCCTATGAAATCGGCTGAATTGGATGCAGAAAAATTGGGGAAATGGAAGGCGCTCGCCATTCTGTCCTCCGATGCACTATCGTCCGTTGCCTACGGTACGGAACAGATTTTATTGGTGCTTGTTGCGGCCGGATTTGCCGCCTTGTGGTACTCTGTTCCAATCTCCATCGCCGTGTTGGGATTACTCGTCATTTTAATTTTTTCCTACCGCCAGACGATTTTTGCTTATCCAACAGGAGGCGGCGCGTATATCGTAGCCAAGGATAACCTCGGTACGGCTCCGAGCCTGATTGCCGGAGGATCATTGCTGGTCGATTATATTCTGACTGTTGCGGTAAGTTCGTCTGCAGGGACCGATGCGATTACATCCGCTTTTCCGATGCTTCATGATTACAGCGTAGTCATTGCACTGATCATGATTGTATTTCTGACCATTATGAATTTGCGGGGAGTGACGGAATCTGCTTCCGTACTGGCGATCCCCATATATCTGTTTATCTTTTCGATTGCGATTCTGATTATATCCGGAGGCATCAAATTTCTCGCGGGTGGCATGGAAGCTGCAGCCCCTGAATTCGGAACAAGTATGTCTCATGTGAGCCTGTTTCTGCTGCTGAAGGCATTCAGCTCGGGGTGTTCGGCCTTGACAGGGGTTGAGGCGGTGAGTAACGCCATTCCGAACTTCAAACAGCCTGCCGAGAAAAATGCAGCGGGAACCTTGATGCTTATGGGATGTATTCTGGGCGCCATGTTTATCGGGATTACGTTACTTGCTTATGGTTACGGGGTGAAGCCTGATCCGAAGGCGACAGTCATTTCCCAGATAGCTGAAGCCACATTTGGCAGGGGCACGATGTATTTTATTATTCAGGGTGTAACGGCATTGATCCTGTTCCTAGCGGCGAATACGGCGTATTCAGCTTTCCCGCTGTTGTCCTTCATGATGGCAAAGGATAAATATATGCCGCATATGTTTATGGTCAGAGGAGACCGCCTGGGCTTCTCGAACGGGATTATTTTTCTCAGTGTGATGTCTGCCGTGCTGGTTGTCGGATTCAAAGGAAATACGGAAAGCCTGATTCCGCTCTACGCCGTAGGCGTGTTCATTCCATTCACTCTGTCGCAGCTGGGCATGATGATTCGCTGGATCAAAGTCAAACCAACCGGCTGGGGCGTGAAACTGCTCGTTAATACGATTGGGATGCTGACCACACTGTCGATTACATTGATTTTTATATTCACCAAGTTCACGCAAACATGGGTTATCTTTATTTTCCTGCCACTTGTTGTCTATGTGTTCATGCGCATTCACCGTCATTACTGCAACATCGCGGATGAATTGCGGATTGATATCAAGCTGGAGAAACCGGTAAGAAAGGGAAATACAATCGTCATTCCGGTGGCAGGCATTACGAGGGTGGTGATGAACACCATTTCATACGCCCAGACAATGTCAGATCACGTGGTTGCCTTATATATTGGATTCGACGATGAAGCTATCCGCAAGATGGAGCAGAAGTGGGAAGAGTGGAACCCTGGCGTTCGCCTGGTTGTCATTAAATCGAGATACCGCAGCATTATGGGGCCGCTCAAAAAGTTTATTGATACCGTGGAATGGAAGACGGCCGAGACGGACCATATCACGATTCTAATACCGCAGTTCATCACCAAGCATTGGTGGCAAAATGTACTGCACAATCAGACTAGCTTCATGATCCGCGCTTATCTGATTAATTACAAAGACGTGATTGTCACGACCGTGCCGTACCATCTCAATCGTTAGAAAGCATCGCCTACAATGGCACAGGCGATGCGATGGTAATGGCGAAGGCGATGACACGGTGTAAAACGTGTATTACATTTGTTTACATGCAATTCATTGGAGCGGTTATTTATAGAAGTTCCGTAATTCACCATTTACGTTAATACTAAATATCCAGTTTTCTGTTAAATATGTTTTGTTTATAATTCATCGTTTGTTTAACTTCTCTTTACACACCAAACCGCACGAACATTCCTGAATGATGGGAGTTCTTGCGGTTTTTTTTACTGTTTACTAATCCTGGATGGTGCCTTTTGAACCTCCCTAGTTTGGTAAAGACGCTTGTCTACGATTAACGCTGCGTTGATTCAGAGTGGATGCTGCTGTGACAGTTGGCTTTTACACTAGATCATGTGGGTGATGAAGTTCACACACCGAATGCGTAGATCAAGGGGGAAGAAAATCCGATGAGTGAGCTTGACAACCGGATCGGCTTGCCTGCTGCCAGACGGCGCGTAAGGGGTACGAGTCAACGCCGGACAGCTTCGCTGCGAGTACAGCGGATGCGGGAGAATATGCTGGCCTATGGTTTCCTGGCACCATCGCTGCTTTTATTTGCAGTGTTTCTGTTTTATCCGATGTTTAAGTCGGTGTACCTGAGTCTGCATTCCACTGACCCTACCGGACAGATTGCAGCTTATGTGGGACTGGACAATTTCAAGGCGGTATTCCAGTCCGGACTTTTCCTGCAAGGTATGAAAGTGACGCTGCTATTTGTCCTGTTTACCGTGCCAACCGGCATGCTGGCAGCTCTGATTCTGGCGGCATTAACACACAACCGTTTCAAAGGAATGCGCATATTCCAGTTTGTGTTCTCTCTGCCCGTGGTATTGTCTGTCGGTTCGTCGGCGGTCATCTGGAAGTTTCTGTTTCATCCGACCTTGGGCATGCTGAATTATTTATTAGGAAAAGTTGGAATCGATCCAATTCCCTGGCTGACCAGCCCGGATTGGGCTTTGATATCGATCTCCATTATGACGATTTGGATGAATCTCGGATTCAATTACATCATTTTATCCAGCGGATTGCAGGGCATCCCGGATGAAATTTATGAGAGCGCAAAGATTGATGGTGCAGGACCTTTGCTTACTTTTCGCAAAATTTCGATGCCGCTGTTGTCGCCAACCCTGTTTTTCGTCACTGTGGTATCGATCATTGGTGCGTTCCAATCATTTGGACAGATCAACATTCTAACCCGTGGTGGCCCGATGGACAGTACCAATGTATTCGTCTATTCCATCTATCAGGAAGCCTTCGTTAATTTCCGCTTTGGAACAGGCAGTGCGCAGGCGCTTATTCTGTTCGCGGTCATTATGCTGCTGACCCTGATTCAGTTCAAATGGGTGGAAAGGAAAGTGCATTACCAATGAGAACATCATGGACCAAAACATTGCTGTATGTGTTGCTTACAATCTGTGCGGCACTTGTGCTGTATCCGGTGCTGTACACCTTTTTCATGGCGGTCATGACGCCGGAGGATGCCAGTGCGTATCCGCCTCATATCATCCCGCAATCCATCGACCTGTCCAATTTCACGGAAGTATTCGATATTGTTCCGATTGGTTCGTTTATCGGCAATACATTCCTGGTCGCGGGACTGACGATGCTTGGTCAGCTTGTAACAGCGAGCATGGCAGCCTATGCCTTCGCGAAAATGGAGTTTAAGGGCAAGAACGTCATCTTTAGCATGTTTGTGGCGACGATGATGATTCCTTGGGAAGTCACCATGATCCCAAACTATCTGACGGTGCGCAGTTGGGGATGGCTAGATACGTATCAGGGGCTGACCATTCCGTTTCTGGCAACAGCATTTGGTACATTCCTGCTAAGACAATTTTTCATGCAGCTTCCAAAAGAGTTGTTTGAAGCGGCGAAGATCGATGGCTGCGGGCACATCCGGTATTTTGTATCCCATGTCCTGCCATTGTCCCGCCCGGCACTTGGAACATTGGCGATCTACTCGTTCCTGAGCATGTACAACTCCTATCTATGGCCGCTGCTCGTCACAAATACGCCGGAGATGAGAACAGTACAAATCGGGATCTCCATGCTGGAGTTCCAGGAATCCACAGCATGGAATCTGGTGTTTGCCGGCACAGCGCTTGTGATTTTACCGTCGCTGCTGCTTCTGGTTTTCGGTTTGAAACAGCTTGTCCGGGGTATGGCCGCAGGCGCCCTGAAGGGTTGATTCAGTTAAAAGTTTTATGGATTTACGGGTTTGTGGTTTGGATACCCAGGAGCGAATAAACAAGGCCTCACTCTTGAAATATGTTCTTTGAAGCCTGCAAAAGTAGTGGAGGGGACGAAATCGATTCTGTAGAAGCGAAGCGTTCGCCTTTATCACCGGATTTTCCCCTTTGAGGGAGATGAAAAAAATCCGGTGATAACAGCGATCAAAAGAACGATTCGTAACCGTAACGGCCACCTTGCAGAAGTTAAAGCACTTATTGTGACGTGAGCCTCAAAAAAAGGAGAGCGATTATGATCGGGTTTTGTTTGAAAAAAAGAGGAACATTTGCATTGATGTTGGCTGCACTTATGCTGGTATTGTCCGCTTGCGGCGGAAAAACCGAAACGACAAGCACAACAGGCGGAGCGCAGGCGGATGCCGCAGCTGCTGAACCGGTACAACTGACATGGTGGCATTCGATGTCGGGTGCAGGAGAGAAAGCCATTAATCAACTCGCTTCCGATTTTAACACAAGTCACCCGGACATTCAGGTGAAGGCAATCTATCAGGGGAAATATGATGAGAGCCTGAACAAACTCAAAGCTTCCATGGGCTCGGACAGTGGTCCGGATATTATCCAGGTGTACGAGATCGGCAGCAAATTCATGATCGATTCGGGAATGATTACGCCGGTACAGCAATTCATCGATAAAGACAAGTTCGACTTGTCTCAACTGGAGCCGAATATCATCCGTTATTACACCATTGATGGCAAATTAAACGCGATGCCGTTCAACACATCGAACCCGATTCTGTATTACAACAAGGACATGTTCAAAGCAGCTGGTTTGGACCCGGAGAACCCGCCTAAGACATACGAGGAGTTTGAGCAAGCCGCCAAAGCGTTGGCGAAAGACGGTAAACCAGGCGCATCGATGGCTATCTATGGCTGGTTTATGGAACAGTTCTTCGCGAACCAGAATGCAGATTATGTAAACAATGGTAACGGAAGAACCGATGCAGCAACGGAATCCATGCTGAACTCCGAAGCTGGTGTGAAGACGTTGACATGGTGGAAAAAGATGATGGACGAGAAAACTGTCTCCAATCTGGGACGTAGCACAGACGATACAACCGCTGCATTTACCGCACAGCAAATCGGCATGACCCTGGATTCCACCGCTGGATTGCGCAAAATTGTAGAGGGCGCTGGTGGCAAGTTTGAGCTGGGAACAGGCTTCCTGCCGCGTCCGGCAGATGCCAAAGAAGGCGGCGTCGTTGTTGGTGGCGCAAGCTTGTACATCATGAACAACAAATCCGAGGCTCAACAGCAAGCCGCTTGGGAATTTATCAAGTACCTGGCTACACCTGAGGTACAAGCCAATTGGAGCGTTGCGACAGGATACTTCCCTATTACGACAGCAGCCTACGATGAGCAAGTATTAAAGGATAATATGGCGAAGTACCCGCAGTTCCAGACAGCAGTCGACCAATTGCACGCTTCCGCTGATTCGACAGCAACATCCGGGGCCGTAATGGGTGTATTTCCCGAAGCCCGTCAAATTGTCGAAGGAGCGATTGAGACCGTTCTGAATGGACAAGGTACTCCGCAAGACGCATTGGATGCAGCAGCGAAGCAAATTACAGACAAGATTGCGCAGTATAACAGCACGGTGAAGAAGTAACATATTGGTTTGCAGCAGGAAGAACTCTACGCTGGATATAGCAAAATTGAAATGTATGGCTTAACTTATGATGTCATAACGAGTGAGGCGTATGCGATGGTCAACACTGACTGTCGCATCGTTTTTCTGTGAAAAGATCTAGGGCCAAATCGTTTTAAGGCGAATTGGCTATAGGGATATCTATCAATATATGTCGAATACAGAGATTTTCATCTCTCTTATGTTAGTTTAGGTCACCCAATGTAGGCTGTTATACACAAAAAATCACTATTGAAGCATTGAATATGACATATAAAAGCTGTAAAGTAGTACTTTTTTACTTGTTTTTATTTTTATTCGTCCATTTTGTAATGTGTATGTTCTAATTTGTGTCATTATAAAAGAATATTGTTTACACGTAATAGAAGTTCAGTTATCTTATATTTGAACTAATGTACAAGCTCTTTGAACAAATGATTGTAAATCCAAAAACATGGGGGTAGGTAAAAGATGCATGTTCTGCAAATGAAGAGGTGGCTCAGGTTGTTCCTGGCCATGGTCCTGCTCATCACGGGTGCCATTCCGGCTGGAATGTTCAGCAGTAAGGCAGACGCGGCAGATGAGCCGTTAACGGTTGCTCAGGCAATAGCTCGCAACAATGATGGATTACCGGGGACAGTAGAAGGATACGTTATCGGGTATTTTAACAATAATTCAAAAAACCAACTTCAAACGGAAGCCCCGTTTAGCGGAGGAAGCAATTTCGGAATTGCTGATACGCCAGGGGAAACGGATCTAAGCAAGATTATGTCTGTTCAAATTCCTAATGAGACCTCAGTGCGTGACATATTTGGATTAAATAAAAATCCCGAGCTTTTTGGAAAAAAAGTAAGGATAACCAATGCAACGCTAGCTTCCTATCTTGCTCTTCCTGGCCTCAAATACATTGACTCCACATCAACAACCTTCCAACTGATCGATGAGACTCCTGTAACTAAAGTGGCAAACGTCACAGCTAATCCTACTTCCGGTGCTGTTCCAACAGGAACGCAGGTTACATTGGAAACAGCTACTGTCGGTGCAACTGTATACTACAAACAGAATACGGATGTTGATTATCTTCCCTATACCGTGCCCATCACGGTAAATGATGCAACTCACATTGAAACCTACGCAGCCAAAGAAGGGATCGACAATAGCGATGTTACCAATTTTGACTACACCATCGTTGATAACAGCCCTATTTCCATCTCTGAAGCAAGAAATGCAACTGAAAATACGACCGTTACCGTTCAAGGCATTGTAACCTACAGCGAATTATCCGGCAGTGTATCCAATCTGTATATTCAGGATAACGATGCCGGGATCGTTGTGCGCGGTAATGCTTCTGGTGTGGAAGTGGGAGACCGAATTGAAGCCTACGGCCCAATTACGATCTACAACGGCCTTGTCCAGGTTGAAGCAAGCAAATCGGGATTTCAGGGGGGATATATCCGGACTGTCGAAAAGTCACAGGATCTACCTTCACCTGTATCGCTCAATTCTTCCCATTTTGCTCCCGGTGCGGGGGGAAGTAAGGGTTCTGGAGGGCAGTATGAAGGGATGCTTGTCGAAGTAAACAATATTCAAGTGACAAAAAGCAACACGCCCACTTACACGGCGACAGATGAACATGGCGGGGAAATGCTGATTTATGCCAAAAACAGCCCGTCTGCTCTCTCCGTTGGCAAATCGTATCATAAAGTGACAGGGGTCTTGACTTACCATTCCACTTACGGTCTGGAGCTGATTCCTCGAACGGCGTCGGATATTCTGGAGGATTTGCTCTCCGTAACAGCGAGCACACCTTCCGGTGGCATTGTAAAAGGAACGGAAGTTAGGTTGTCTTCTCCTTATGTAGGTTCCCAAATTTTCTATACACTGGACGGTTCTGAACCAACTGTGAATTCGACGGAATACACACAGCCTATTACAATCAATCAAGATCAAATCATTAAAGCTGTTGCCACTGCGGATAGCAGAGTAAGCGCCATTTTTTCTTTTGAGTATACTGCGGTGGATCGAATTGATGGTGTGCGTATTCACGAAATTCAGGGGGCAGGCCATTACTCCATTTATGATGGAATGAAAGTACAAAATGTAGAAGGGATTGTTACATCTGTAGTTAATGCAGATTCGTTCTATATGCAATCCATTCCTGATCAGGAAGATGGAAATCCGGCAACTTCTGAGGGGATTTTAATCTATAAAAAAGGTCATGGAATGAAAGTCCAGCATCAGGTTAAGGTTTCAGGTCAAGTCAAAGAGTATGCAGCGAGTGCAACAGATCTGCCAACCACAGAAATTGTAGCTTCCGAGATTACGTTGGAACAACCCAATGTTGAATTGCCACAACCCGTAATTATTGGGAAAGGTGGTCGCGTAATACCGAATGTCATTGATTCAGATGGATTGAGCGAATTCAACCCGGACATGGATGCTATAGACTTTTATGAAAGTATAGAAGGCATGTGCATTCAGTTAGATAATGCTACTATTCTTGGACCTTATTCCTACAATCCTGGATTAGCAGTGACCGTAGACAACGGACCTAACAATCCATTGCGGACTCCGGTAGGAGGCGTGATTTTACGTGGAGACGGAACAGGAGATTTTGAAAGTTCTCTAAATCCTCAACGCTTGTTCATTAATAAAAAACCTTCTCAAGCTGTAACTACGGGTGATAAATTTACAGGCCCGATCACTGGTGTGATTTCTTATTCGAGTGGTAATTATAAGGTCAACTTGGAAGGCGATTTACCTCCGATTACATCCAGTGGTTTAAAACAGGCAACAACCTCCATTGAGCCGCAACAAGACAAGCTGACCATAGCAACGTTTAACGTGGAGAATTTCAGTAAAAAGGATGCAACCCGTGGAAATAAAATCGGAAAGATTATCGTTAACAATCTAAAAAGTCCTGACATCATAGGGATCATGGAAGTTCAGGATAACGATGGCGCAACAGATAGTGGAAACACAGATGCGAGTGAAAGCTTTAAAACGCTTCTGGATGCAATTAAAAGTAATAATGGGCCAAGCTATCAGTATACCGATATTGCACCGCTAAATAATATGGATGGTGGAGCAACCGGAGGCAACATTCGTGTAGGGTTCCTGTACAATCCGGATCGGGTATCCTTGAAAGCGGGTACCAAGGGTGATGCAAACACAGCACTGTCCCTTGATGCAAGTGGAAACCTGTCGCTAAATCCAGGGCGCGTTCAACCGGATAATGTCGCTTTCAAAACTTCAAGAAAACCGCTCGCGGCAGAGTTTGAATTTAATGGTGAACGTGTGGTGGTTATCGCTAACCATTTCAATTCCAAGGGTGGGGATTTAGCCCCATTTGGTAATGTCCAGCCTGCAACCCGCAGCAGTGAAGTACAACGTGCGCAGCAAGCCGCGATTGTCAATGAATTTGTATCGGAATTAATCGACAAGGATCCTGAGGTAAATGTCGCAGTTCTCGGAGACTTCAATGACTTCCAGTTCTCCAAAACACTGAGTATTGTTGAAGGGAATGAACTGGACAATCTGGTAAACAAACTGCCAGAGAACAAGCGTTATTCCTACATCTATGACGGAAACTCTCAGACACTGGATCACATTCTGGTGAGCAAAAATCTGTCCGAAACAGCTGCGATCGAAGCGGTTCATGTGAATGCTGACTTCGAAGATTCACATGGGCGTGTCAGTGACCATGATCCGCTGCTTGCGCAGCTAAGCATTGGAAACGCGGTAGAAGAAGGCGACTTCAACCTGCGTGTATTGCACACGAATGATACGCACGCGCATCTGGATAACATCCCGCGCCGCGTAACAGCCATTAAGGAAACACGTAATGATAACACCCTGGTGCTGGATGCAGGGGACGTATTTTCTGGAACATTGTATTTCAATCTCTTTAACGGTCTGGCCGATCTGGAGTTCATGAACATGATCGGATACGATGCCATGACCTTCGGGAACCATGAGTTTGATAAGGGGCCTAGCGTACTCAAAGCGTTTATTGAACAAGCGAACTTCCCATTCGTGAGTGCGAATATTGACTATACGAAGGATGCGAATTTGGGTGGCCTGTACAACAGTAACATCGGAAATCCAGGCGAGAATTCGCAAATCTATCCGGCCATTATTACTGAAGTAAACGGCGAGAAGGTCGGAATCTTTGGCTTGACGACACCGGATACTGTATCCCTGTCATCACCGGGAGATGATCTGAAGTTTAAGGATTACAAAGCAAGTGCTCAGGCAACAGTGAACATGCTGCAAGATGAAGGCATCAACAAAATCATTGCGCTGACGCATCTGGGTTACTCGGAAGATTTGAAGCTGGCGGAAGCGGTGCAAGGCATCGACATCGTAGTTGGTGGTCATTCACACACTATTCTGAACAAACCTGTGGTTGTAGATACACACACTGATCCGACGCTGGTTGTACAGACAGGTGAATATGACGTTTCCCTTGGCCTACTGGATGTAACGTTTGACGAACAAGGCGTATTGAAAACATGGAACGGCAAATTGCTGAACCTGGATGCGAAGAATGCCACCGGTCAATATGTATACGCTAATGATCCGGAAGCAGCAAAGAAACTGGAAAGCTATGCAAAACCTCTAGAAGAGTTCAAAAAAGAAGTTATTGGTAAAACAAACGTATTCCTTGATGGAGAACGCGGCAGTGTGCGCAAGCAGGAAACCAACCTTGGGGACCTGATGACAGACGGCATGCTAGAGAAAGTGAAATCCATTGTGAAAGAAAACGACGTTAAAGGATATGTAGCCATCCAAAATGGCGGAGGCATTCGGGCGTCATTCCAAAAAGGAGATATTACGTTGGGTGATTTATTAACCGTAATGCCATTCGGAAATAACCTGTCTGCGCTTAAAATGACAGGTAAGGAAATTACGGCAGCGCTGGAAAATGGCGTGAGCGGTGTGGAAACAGGTGAAGGGCGCTTCCCGCAGGTTTCAGGCATGCGTTTCTACTATGATTCCACCAAGCAAGGCGAGAAAGTTGATGCAACAACGAATACGGTGACCCAAGTTGGTCAACGCGTGCTCAAAGTACAGATTAAAAATGCCAATGGCACGTACACGGACATTGATCCAAACGGATACTACATTGTAGCCACCAACTCGTTTATGGCTAACGGAGGAGACTTCTACCGCGCCATGAGAGCAGCGAAAGATGATAACCGCTACTATGAACTGAATCTGGTGGATTATGAAATCTTCCATGAACATCTGGACCGTGTAGGTGAAGTCAATCAGATGACGGAAGGACGAATTACGGATCTGAAGGGATCTCCACTTCCAGGTGACGGGAATGGAAGCAACCCTGGTAATGGTGGTGGAGACAACGGAAGTAATCCGGGTAGTGGCAATAGCGGTGGGGGTACAACGACACCAACAACACCTGTAACACCAACGGATCCAACCACTCCGACGAAGCCTACAACACCTTCCGTTCCGGGTAATGGAAATGGTGGAGGGACTACACCAACCAATCCGGGTATGATTTTGAAAGATATCGGCAATCACTGGGCAGCAGCTGCCATTGAGCAGGCCATTTCCCGGGGAATTGTGAACGGATATCAGGACGGTAATTTCCGTCCAAATGCACCGGCAACACGCGCCGAGTTCATTGTCATGCTGGCAAGAGCATTTGAACTTCCAGCTAGCAGTAAGGCGTTGACGTTCAAGGATGCTTCCAAAATTCCGGCATGGGCACAGTCCTTTATTGCTCAGGCTGTGGAGCAAGGAATCATCAGTGGATACACGGATGAGACATTCCGTGCATCTGGCAAAGTATCACGTATGGAGATGACGGTGATGCTTGTAAGAGCACTTGGACTTCCAGTTGAATCGAATGCCGCATTAACCTTTGCAGATGCGAATAAAGTACCTGCATGGGCTGTACCTTATATCGCAGCTGCATCTGATGCAGGATTGGTGAAAGGCACAGGCAAGAACCTGTTTAACCCGCTCGCTGAAGCAACTCGTGCTGAAGTTGTAACCCTGTTGATCTCAGCAAGTGAGTTTCAGGCGAAGTAATTAAAGATTTGCTGCTCTGCTCATATAGAGGAAGCGATGACCAGTTTTAGCCTGAGAGGTTGGAACGCTTAGACTGAATAATGCGTAAACTCTTTCTTAACGAAAACAGCTTGCAGACTCCCATCTGCAGCTGTTTTTTTACTATTTAATGACTGTTCATTTTTACCAGAGGAAGGTATAGTAGACAGGATTATATGGAAGGAGTGTTGACATGCAAGATCAACCGGTTTTAATCGCACTATTGGCTATTGCCGCAGGGATTTTCAGTCTGTTGGGTGGAATCAACAATTGGGATTGGTTTATGAAGAGTTTTAGAGCAGGTCTCTTTGTGAAAACGATTGGACGCCAGGGTGCAAGAGTCGTGTATGGCATTTTTGGAATTGTGCTGATTACCATTGGTGTATTGTTGTTGCTGATTGGGCAAGCGTAGAAAAAAAGTAAAAGAAAAGTAAACGAAAAGATAATGTGCAAAGCCTGATTACATAATTCAGCTTCAGAGCTTTATTGTAGAAGGTAACGATTAGTATGTTTAGCTTTAACCTTGAGATTTACAAAGTTAGTTGAGTAGGTTTGAAGACACACCTTAGTAAAAGTTACACTAAAAAAGACCACCGAAAAATTTCGGTGGTCTTTTTGCCAAATTCAGGTTTATCCATCTCAATCTGGTTTAATTATCTTTTAAATCTTCAATGGAATTGATGTCCATATAGGTTGGTACAACCAGGCCTGTTTTGGCACCGTCCATATTTGGACCGAGATCATCGATCTGATCCTTGTATTTGTTGTAATAATCTGCAGAGGTGAGAGGCAACCATGCAGCAGGAGTTGCATCTACATCACCATTGGCAATGCCGGTCCACATTGGACCGATTTCCACTTGAAGGGAGGTTACTTTGTAACCCAGTTTTTCTTTCAGAATGTACTCCAGCAAGTTGGTACTTGCAATCTCGGAGTCCCAGGCTACGTAACTCAGTTTAATGGAATCTCCATTCACTGGGGTCAGACCTTTGGTCCATTCAGCCACTTTGTCACTATGCTTCTCGGCAAAAGCTGCTGCGGCTTTTTGGGGATCTTCCCCGTTTTGAATGGCGACCATGATTTCACCCATATCCTCAGGTGTCCAAGAGAAGCGATCCAGGAATTCATAAGCGACAGGTTTGTCTTCCTTTAACCCTTTGCGGGCAATGGTATGAATTTGTTCTGCTTCACCGTAGACGCCTTCTGGATCGTCCAGGTATTTCAGGTCATATGCGTTGAACATCCAATGCGGTGTCCAACCGGTAACGATAATCGGTTCTTTATTCTTAACGGCTTTATCCAGTGTAGCTGTCATTGCAGCTCCTGAACCTTCAACCAGTTTCCAGTCAGACAAACCGTATTTCTCAATGGCACTCGCTGTGGATTTCATAATTCCGGCACCAGGATCGATACCGATAATTTGGTGATTCACTTCATTACCCACATTGGCATTCGCCGATGGAGTCGAGGAAGAAGCACCTGTTTCCAGGTCTGCAATCGAATTAACGTCTGTCATGTACGCAGGAACAACGAGCCCTGTACGTACACCGGTCATGTTGGCACCCAGATCATCCACCTGGTCTTTGTAACGTTCCCAGTAGTCAGCGTGAGTCAATGGCAGCCAGGCTGCAGGAGAGGCATCTACGTCGCCTGAGGCGACACCCGTCCACATCGGTCCAGCTTCAACTTGCAGGGCGTTAACTTTATAGCCAAGTTTGGTTTCCATAACATATTTCAACAGGTTGGTACTCGCGATCTCGGAATCCCAGGCTACATAGCTAAGTTTAAATGCATCACCGTTAACTGGCGTCAGACCTTTGGTCCATTCGTCAATCTGGTCTGCATGTTTCTCAGCGTAGTCTTTGGCGGCTTCTTCCGGAGATGTACCATTCTGGATGGCACTCATCATTTCGCCCATTTCATCGGATGTCCATTGGAAGCGGGACAGAAATTCATAAGCAACCGGGTGATCCTCTTTCAGACCTTTACGTGCAATGGTGTGAATTTCTTCTGCATCACCGAAAGATTTCTCCGGATCGTCCAGATATTTCAGATCATACTTGTTGAACATCCAGTGCGGAGTCCAGCCTGTAATTATGATTGGTTGTTCTGCTTTAATGGCTTTGTCCAGTGTGGCAGTCATCGCTGCACCAGATCCTTCGATTAGGGTCCAGTCCGTCAGGTTATAATCTTTGATGGCTTTGGCTGTAGACTTCATAATGCCAGCACCCGGGTCAATGCCGATAATCTGATAATTGACTTCTTCACCTACAGCATTAGCTGATGTGTTATTACCACCGGCAGAAGTATTGCCACCAGTAAAGTATTGTGAGAAACCAGCAACAAGTACAATCAGCGTTGCCGCAGCCGTAATCCAGGCTTTTTGTTTCGACGAGATGCGTGAGGTCTTCTTACGACCTGGCATAAACAGATTTTGCGTGAAACGGTCAAGCACAATTGCGAGTACCACAACAGCCAGACCTGCTTCAAAACCTTTACCGATCTGCAGCTGTGTTACCGCACGATAGACTTCCGCACCAATACCCTGTGCACCGATCATGGAAGCAATAACAACCATGGACAGTGACAGCATGATGGTTTGGTTAATCCCTGACATTACGGTAGGCAATGCCAGTGGAAGCTGCACTTTGAACAACTTTTGCATGGAAGTAGAACCAAAAGCGTCTGCTGCTTCAACCAGTTCACCGGATACCTGCTTAATTCCGAGGTGAGTCAGGCGAATCGTAGGTGGAATCGCAAAGATAACGGATGCAATAACACCGGGAACCACACCGAGGCTGAAGAAAGTTACAGCTGGCAGCAAGTAGACAAATGCAGGCATGGTCTGCATAAAGTCTAGCAATGGTGTAATAATCCGAGCCGCAGTTTTGCTGTATGCGAGCCAGATTCCGATGGGAACACCTAGCAGAATGGAGATTAATCCTGACGTAATAACGAGCCCCAAAGTATCCATCGATTGGGACCAGTATCCGAGGTTATCTACAAGTAAGAATCCGATAACCGTAAACAGAGTCAATGGTAATCGGCCAACAAGATATGCCAATACTCCAAGGATTACAATAAACAGGAGCGGATGGGGGAGCATGAACAACCCGGAGAAAAATCCGACAACCTCTTGAATGACAACGGAAATGACTTTAAACAATCCAGAGAGCGAAGAGCTCATCCAGTCAACAATCGCTTCAATCCACGATGCTAGTGGTATTTTGGGAATCATTCGCAAGTTCCTCCTTTACTGCAACTTCACCGCTTAGTGCGCCAAGCAGGGCACCGCGGACGATAACACCTTGCAGACGGCCATTTTCGCCAACAACAGCGAGTGGCACATGGGCGGAACTTACGATTTCGAACAATTCATGAATCAGGGTCTCAGGTGATACCGTCGGCCCATCCGTGATCAGAATGTCGTTCAACACTTTGTTTTCGCGCATCGCGCGGGTTGCATCTTCTGCTGTAATAACACCAAGCAGCTTCTTCGAACGGTCAATGACAAACAGGTTGGAAATACCACGTTCGCGCATTAATTCGAGGGCAACACGAGGACCGCGGTCAAGCGTAATCGTTTCAGGACGTCGCATAACATGAGATGCGGTAAGGACCTTGGACAAGTCCACGTCTTCGACGAAGCGGGCCACATATGAGTTGGCCGGTTGAATCATGATTTCTTCCGGAGTACCGATCTGCACAACTGCGCCGTCTTTCATGAGGGCAATACGATCGCCGATGCGCAGCGCTTCGTCCAAGTCATGGGTAATGAAAATAATGGTCTTTTTCATTTTATCCTGAAGCTCAATCAGCTCATCCTGCATATCACGACGAATCAGTGGATCAAGTGCACTGAATGCTTCATCCATTAGCAGTACTTCCGGATCATTCGCCAGCGCACGGGCCAAACCTACACGCTGCTGCATCCCGCCACTCAGCTCATCCGGCATTTTATCTTCCCAGCCTTTGAGGCCAACCAGTTCAAGCGACGTTTTTGCCTTTTCCCGACGCTTATCTTTATCTACCTTTTGAACTTCGAGTCCATACTCCACATTATCGAGAACGGTACGGTGCGGGAATAACGCAAATTTCTGGAATACCATGCTGATCGTTTTCCGACGCACTTCGCGCAATTGTTCCTTGTTCATCTTACGCAGATCTTTACCATGGACGAGAATCTCTCCCGATGTAGGTTCAATCAGACGATTGAACATTCGAACAAGTGTCGACTTCCCACTTCCGGACAGTCCCATGATGACGAAAATTTCACCTTCCTGAATCTCCATGTTGACCCGGTTGACACCAACCGTTATCTGTTTTTCTTTGGCCAACTTTTCTTTGCCCCAACCTTGCTCCAGTAATTGCAGACCTTGCTCGGTTTGGGGGCCAAACAGTTTACTTACATTCTTTACTTCAAGTATGGTCATGTTTTCACCCCTTCTGATGTGTTGTGCACTTCGAACGGCTTTCAGCATCCACAAGCCCATACACTTGTGCGCCCAGCCACGAAATCCGGTAATTGTTGCTTCGCTTCCCGTCTTTCTGGGTAACGTTTTGTATTCTAACAATACTTAACCTGTATAGCAACCGAATAAACAGTACATAATGTTTGTACAGTAAAAACTGTACAAAGTTTTTCGTCCATATGCTCCGTCATTCTCCTTATTCTGGCTAATATGACACCTTTACATTTGATATCGCTTTTCCTACAATAGAAAATGTGCTGAATCTAAGCCGTTTTTTTTGGTTAAAAGATAGTCGTAGGCGGTTGCAACTTGGTAAAGCTCCCATAAATACATTGGATAACCTAAAGCCTGTTGGCATATAGGATGTCCTGCCGGATACTTTCCCATGTAAGCAGGATCTTAAACAGTTGCAATTATTTTGCCAAGACTGGGAATGTTCAGAATGGAGGTTGCAAGCATGAGCTTGGACCATTTACAAGAGGAACAGCAGGCAACCGTTCTTAGAATCCGTAAACGCGTCATTGAAGCCATTGGACGTAATATGGATCTCTACGGCGTTACGCTGTCCACGGGACACTTATATGGATTGCTTTTTTTTGCAGACAAACCTATGACCCTTGACGATATGGGCCGGGAAATGGAAATGAGCAAAACAAGCATGAGTACCGGCGTACGTACACTGCTGGATCTAAAAATGGTGAATAAAGTATGGAGCAAAGGCTCCCGGAAAGACCTATATGAAGTGGAGTATGACTGGCATCAGACGTTTACGGATTATTTTGTGATTAAATGGAGAAAAGCTGTGGAGAGTAACCTTCAGGTCCTGCGCAAATCCATTGATGAACTGAATCGTTTGATTACTGAACTGGACGAACAAACGGATGCTGAGCTTCTTCACATTCTTAAGGAAGACAAGCATAAGGTGCTTCAAGCAGAAGCCTATTACAAATGGCTGGATCGTTTGATTGATACCATGGAAGATGAGGAAATATACAAATTGGTTCCAAAGGAAGAAATCAAGGAACATTAATAACAGTAATGCAAAGGGCCCTTTCCGAATCGGAGAGGGCTCTTTGCATTGCTGTTAGGTTATATGCTTGTGCATTTATAATGAAGAAAAAGATGTATCCTTTACAATTGTCCGAGTAATCCCACACGTGAACGGGTTAACAGCTGCTGAATGATCTGTTCCAGTTCGTCCATGATCTGATGGCGTCCGCCGGGGGTCCAGGTGAGGATGGACCAATCGGATATGTCGTGCACGTTGCCTTTCAACACCGCTGGAGAACGATTCCAGGCGGTCGTTTGTTTCATGCGCCGAAGTATCTTCTCACTGGCAGGTGAACTGGAGACGCGCTGTATGAACAGATGATCCGTGTCCAACATGGGGATGCTATCTGCCGCATACTCGTCTGTTATTGTATCAGTTGAAATGATCTGTGCAGGTTTTAGCCCCAGCTCCTCGTAGATGAGGCGATTTAATGGATGCTCAGCTCTTTCCAGAAGCCGGATAGAATGATTCGTAATTTGCAAAAGCGCAATACGTTCTTGTCCGAAGTGATGTCTCAAACGAAGTCCGATTTCAAGGTTGCGAAGCTCAAGCTTTTTGAAATTCTGCAAGGCCTGTTGCTCTCGTCCGATAAGTTCAGCCATGCGCATGTGATTTTCTTTCCAGTCTTGGGCCTGATTCAGAATAACTGTAGGTGCAATACTTTTAAGCTTATCGTAAAAAGGTTGATGATAAAAGTCTCCGATAATCAGGTCCGGCTTGGCCTGACGTAATTTCTCCAATTGTTTGGCTAGCCCCTGCTGCTGCTCGACTTCATCAAGCTCTCGATCATGAAATCCGTCCATTGCAGCTACGGGATGTAATCCGAGCGAAGAGAGATTCTCATGAAGGCCCATTCTGGACACTGTAGCTACGCGAATTTGGTCTCTTTTCATATACAGGCTGGGTGCGATTCCCAAGGTTTGTTTGAATTTGCGGCTAAAATAATATTCATTGCCATAGCCAACAGATACGGCGACGTCTTTGAGTGCACATGATTCCTGTTTGAGCTGTTTTTTGGCCTCGTCAATCCGTAAGCGATTTAGATAATCGGTAGGCGACATGCCTTTGACTTTTTTGAAACTGCGAGAATAGGAGCTTGGGGTTAATCCGGCAATTTTGGCCAGTTGATCCATGCTGATGCCTTCACTCATGAACCGTCTCATATACATAATGCTGCGTTCAAGCGCTGGATCAACCTTCTCATAATTTTCTTCAAGCCTGTTCTCCGAGAGATACTGCAAAAGTTCATGCAGCTGGCTATGTATGCTAATAAAGTGATCAGAACGAACGCCGCGATAGGCTTCATATAATTGTTCGAATCGTTCTCTGGCCTGTTGGTCATGACGAACCATAAGTCTGCCCGTTTCCCAATCGAGCGGGAAGCCGGAAGAGGAGGACATTTTCCATTGACCGCGCACTTGCTGCAAACAAACCGTATCCATGCTAAGTAGTATAAACTCCGTCACAGCGGAGCGTGCAGCCGCCTCAATCGTTGTTCCTGCCTTCAGGACATACAGTTGATTGGCTTCAGCGGTATGGACTGTGTCGTTCAGAACCAGAACACCGTCTCCTTGTAAAATAAGACAGAGCATGGGCCGGGACACCGTCTTGCCTTGCACACGGAAATGCTCCCCGCGCCGTACACGGCACATCGAAGAGAGGAGCGGCAGAGATGAGGCTTCAGAAATGAAGGGAAGCTGTTCAGTCATTCGGACCATCCTTTTGTCTTATTTTCTTAATGATAACAATTATCATTCTCATATGGAAGATGTTTTTGGAAAATAGTTTTGCACATCAAAAAAAGAGGATACCCAGAGCCTTGATGGCTTAGGGTTATCCTCTTAATTTTGAACATACAAGATGAGATGGCTATCAGCCTACATCCACATTCGTAGGTTAGTTTGGCACGACCAATAGGATATCATCCAGGAAAACGTCGCTCAGCACCTTTTTGCCAGTGCCGTTGGCTTGCACATGATACAGACGATAGAGATCATCTGCGTTGATGTAGAACATTCCTGGAACATCGTCATGAAGCTGGAACGTTGCCCATTCCTCTCCGGCGAGCTTGGTTACTTTGAGAGCGGTGCTAACGGAATAAAGACCATTCGTACCGGATACATAGGCAAGAGTTGGTGTTCCGTTGGTCAACTGAGTGGTCACGAAAGTGACACTGTTCAGATTCAGGTTGGCAGATTTGGATACCTTGTTCCCGGCGATCGTTTTGGCATATGCCTTTTTGTCTGCATCCACAACGACAACCTTACCTGTACCCAGTGGACTCACTTCCCGGATGCTTTTACTATGAAGCTGAAATGTTTTGCCAGAAGTAGTCAATGCAAAGGCTTTGCCTGTGGAATAATCATAATCCTTGCTGCTGTCCAGCTTGATGCCTTTGTTATACACGTACAGATTGTTGCCCCAGCCCCCAGCATAAACAGCGTTCACATCCAGCTTTGCTTTTGGATTAACAGCTGTACCTTTGCCTGTATTGTAGTTTACCTTGTACATAATAATGGCGTTGGTTGAGTAGTACTGCTCGTATGGGTCAGTGTTTACCATCAATTGCAGTTCGTTTTTGGCCTCGTTCATAAAATAACGACTCTCTACTGCGCCAGCAGCAATCCGCTGCACGGCTCCGCTGCCATTGGATGCCTTGGAAACGATCCATGGGTTTCCATTAACGAGCCCATTATAGTATACACGGCCTTTCGTTACGGCGAGCAACGGGAAATCCGTATCTGCTTTGTCTGCAATTTTGGTGGCAGCGGAAGCTTCGCTATTTCCATTTGCACGATAGATCGTTCCTTTGGAATCCATATAATAGATGAACCCATTATCCGTAAAGTAGCTCAATACATCTGTCGCATAGGTTTCAGCAGAATCACTTGAACCATCATTAGGAACGCGAAGCAGCGTTGTGGAAGACTCTGAACGGATGTAATAGAGATAGGTTCCCGCCGCAGATAGACCATCTCCTTCAAAATCAAGCAATACCTCTGTGGTTCCGCTTCCGTCACCGGATACTTTGTACAATACACCATCGGACTCATAATATACCGTAGTTTGGCCGAGGGAAGCTGCATGAGCATTGGCTCCGCCTCCAAGGATGGCTGCCGCGATCAGTGTGAACAGTAGCAAGGAGCAGACCGTGCGTTGCATGCGTGTAGACCATTTGTTCATAAATCAATCGTCACCCTTCTGTTTATGTATGTAAGTAACACATTATCACCTTACGTTATATCGGTAAACTATGGAAAATATGTTACACATCTCAGTCGGATAAAATGGACAGATATGAAATTGAATTTCATGAAAATTGCATGCTGGAAGGTTTCTGCGCAACCTGCATAGCCTAACGTCTTATCTGCGGTAAACAACAAAACACCAATACACCGCGCGCAAAAAAAAGATACACGCGGTGCGGAAATTTAAATCTGACTTTCAGCCAGCTGCTGACGACTGTTCCATAAAGTAACCAGACGAAGCAAAATGAAACTGATGAGCAGAAGCACCGCTCCGACCAGGATTAACATGAGTGGACTGATAAGCAGCATACCGCTGGCCTGACCGGCAATCAGCGCAAGCAATGGAACCACGACCAATCCTCCGAGTTGATAGGCCTCCTGAAATCCACGGACCTTCGCCGAGATCAGTACATTCAACAGAATGACAACAAGACTGCACGCCGGAACAACCCACAGAACCAGAATGATCCAGTTCAGATTGGGAAACATCCATGCCCCGAACATGGGGTACATCAGGATATTGGCAATGATTCCGTAGATTATGAAGGTAATCCAGGATAATAACAGAGAAGGAATAAGGGCAGCTAACACCTTGCCTTTGAACAACGTATCCATGCTCATCGGAGTGAACAGGAGACCTTCAAGCGTCTTGCGCTCCTTCTCGCCTGCAAAACTGTTAGCCGTCAGAATGCTGGATGCCATCACCGGAATGATGAGAAACAGCGGCGCAAACATGTATAAGGCGAGGTAATAGACAATGCGGTGGTTATCCGTAGGCATCGAAGCGAGCTGTGGAATCCGCCCGGCATGGGTTAGGGTATCCAACGTATCAAGCAGGAAGCTCATATTGCCGAGGGAAGCAAGCTCCATTCTTGAGGCTGTCCAAATGAGAATTCCAGGCATAATGATCCCGATAACCAATGGAACGATCAACATGGGGAGCCAGAGCTGCACGCTGGCTGTGATAGCTCGAATATCTTTGTATACCAGTGCACGTATAGCTTGTCGGTTATTCATGATGGTGTGCCTCCCTTATGGCAAAATAAATACTTTCCAGATCGCTGCCCATAATTCGGGCCTGATAGACTTGTCCACGCTCAGTCAGATGTCGCAGCAGCAACGGAATATCTTCACGGCTTTGAAGCTGGAACACGGCTTTGTTCGTGGAAACGATCTCTGGTGTATACCCTGTCACCATTTGCCAGCCATTCGGCATCGTCGCTTCAATTTCAATCCGGGGTGAGGTCAGGTACCGGTTGACGATTTCCTGCTCCGTACCTTCCTCAACCTTACGCCCCTTTTCCATAAAAATATACCGATCACACACGGCCGAGAGCTGGGATAACACGTGAGACGAAACGAGAATCGTCATGTTCTCTTCTTGATTCAGCCTGCGGATGATACGGAGAACCATCTGAATCCCGTCCGGGTCAAGCCCGTTGGTCGGCTCATCCAGAAAGAGAATGGAGGGACGATGCAGCAGTACCCGTGCCAGACCTACGCGTTTTTTCATGCCTGTACTGTAGGTCCCCACTTTCCGATGCTGATATTCCTGCAATTTGAACAGGTCCACAAGTTCATCGATTCGTGCTTTGGCATGTTGTACACCGAAAGCTTCAGCGAAAAAAATCAGGTTGTCACGCCCGCTCATATTTTCATACAATCCGCTCTGTTCGGTTAATGTGCCGCATATGGCTAATACGTTCTCCGTCTCACGGAAGGGATCAAGGCCGTTAACTCGTACTTGCCCGCCTGAAGCGCCAAGAACGCCGTTCATAATGCGGATCAGGGTAGTTTTACCCGAACCGTTGGGTCCAATTAGCCCGGTAACACTGCCTTGTTCAACCGTGAAGCTGACATCGTTCAGTGCCTGATGAACTTTAAAATTCTTTGAAATGTTGCGTACTTCAATCATGTTTCTTCACCGTCCGATCTGTGTTTGGAGATTATACGTCCAGATGAGCTATATCGTTCAAATGGTGGGCCAGAAAATAACACTTCTCCGTCTTTAGTCCCAAATGTGAGCAGCAACTTCACCCTAAAGTCCGGCGAAATCGGGTCTAAGGTTTGTTTTCACTATGGTTTATACCATGTATTCTGGTTAAAAGGATGCAATATCCCGTTTCATTGCCATCCATAACGTGGTAATTAGACTTAAGGCCTCTTACATATCAGGAATGCCTGAATATTCATCTAACGCCGGTCTTGGTTAGCCAAGGCCGGTTTGACGTCGTCACTTGGCGTATCCATCTATGGAGCGTCTCATGCCTTGTGAGTACATAACTATTTCGTCTAACACATCATACGAACACTTCCAAGTAGGAAACATCAGATGTGTTTGGACCAGAGGAAGGTGAGCGAAATGACAGCATCCAATGAATATCGCTTCCAGGTGAATCTAAGCGGTATGATCCAGATTTTATCGAACCATCTCTACAGCAGCCCTAAAGTATTTTTACGTGAGTTAATGCAAAATGCGACTGATGCTATTACAGCTCGAACAGAGGCGGAACCTGGATTCCAGGGTGAAGTACGTGTGGAACTAACCGGAACAGGTGAGCAGTTGACCATGATGGTGGAGGACAACGGCATTGGTTTGACGGAAGCCGATATCCATGAATTTCTCGCGATGATAGGTCAATCCTCGAAGCGTGGGCAGCAGGCCTTGCTCGATGGAGAGACTTCGTTTATCGGACGATTCGGGATCGGATTATTGTCCTGTTTCATGGTGAGCCATGAAATCGTCATGCTGACGCAATCCGCGAAGGGTGGACCTTCGATGGAGTGGCGGGGTAAGCCTGATGGCACCTATACGATTCGGCAATTGGAGACACAGTTGTCTCCGGGAACAAAAGTATATCTGCGTTGTACGCCGGATGCAGCCCATTATTTTGAAACGGAATATGTGAAAGAAGCTTTGTTCTATTATGGAGCGCTGCTGCCTTATCCAGTCAACTTGCACAGTGACGGTGTTCAACATATCGTCAATAGCGAGTCACCGATCTGGTTGATGGAGCCTGAGCTTGCCCGTGGACGCCGAGCGGAAGTGCTGGCTTTTGGTGAACGATTGCTTGGAGAGAAGTTCCAGGATTTCATCCCACTGACGACGGCTTCAGGCCGTACAGGAGGTATAGCTTTTGTACTGCCACATGCTGTCAATCTGAATGCCAAGCGTTCTCACCGGGTGTATCTGAAGCGAATGCTGATCTCGGAGAAGGCGGAAAATATTTTGCCGGATTGGGCCTTCTTCGTGAAATGCCTGATCTGGACAGATGAGCTTCAACCAACGGCTTCACGGGAACATTTTTATGAAAATGAAAAGCTGGAAGAGGTTCGCTCCGAACTTGGCGATGCCCTTCGTAAAGGATTGGCCGACATGGCTGAGAGCCAAACGGAGCGACTGCAGAAGCTGATTCGCCTGCATGCGCTGTCGATGAAAGCACTGGCTGTGCAGGATCAGGAGTTCTACGCCATGATTCACCGCTGGCTTCCGTTTGAAAGCACCCGTGGCCATCGGGAACTGGGCGAGTTGATGAGCGAGGGAGAAACGTTGTACTTCACGACCACGGTGGATGAGTATCGCCAGATTCATCATGTCGCGTCAGCCCAATCAATGCTGGTCATTAACGGTGGATACATCTACGACAGCGATTTGATGGCAATGCTGCCACTGGCGGTACAGCATGTACAGACACAGCGGTTGCAGCCGGACGAGGTATCCATGAGTTTCACCGATGTGCCGCCGGCTGAACGAAATCAGTATTATGATGCCCTGCGCCTTGCTGATTCTGCTTTGCAACGTTTCCGCTGCCGTGCAGAGGTGAAGGGCTTCAAGCCAGCTGATTTGCCGGTGCTGTTCACGCTCTCGCAGGAGTCTTCCACGCTGCGAGCATTGGAAAAAGCAAGTGAGGAGAGTACAGAATTGTTTTCTTCTGTCCTTGGATCATTGTCCTCAGGCATCAGTTCCGCAGGTTATTCGACTCTGTACCTGAATATCAACAATCCCATTATTCAGCGGGTCCTGACTTCACCGGATGCCCAAATGACTCCGATTGCCATTGAGATGTTATATGTCAACGCATTGATGATGGGACATTATGCGATGAATCGGCAGGAGCTTGAGGTGTTGAATCAGGGCATCGTTCGTTTTATTGATTGGGGTTTGCGTGCAAATACAGATCGTAAGGGGGATGCCTGATGAAGACCGAAATGAATTTTGAGGATTTGATGGATGAGGCGTATGGCCTGCCTAATGGAACAGCGAAACTGGGCATGCTGGAGGAAGCGGCAAGAGTCGCTGATGTGAATGGCATGGAGGAGGAAGCGTACGAAGCACGTTCAGAGATCGTGGAGACCGCGACATTCTGCGGTTATCCGATGAAAGCACTGATTGCTTTTTCCTGGCAGCTGGGCAAGTTTGATCAACAGCCAGAACGCTATGACGAAGAAACGTTAATGTGGTCGTATAAATGGATTTTGGGCGAGTTATCCAGCTTCCCGGAAGTGTCTCGCGATAAAATGTTGGAGCTGCTGGAGGACTTTGGACGTCGCTTCAAATCATTCGGGTACAGCGAGCGTTCGTATTGGTATTATCGGTTCCGCATATCCATGGATCTTGGCGATCTGGAGGAGGCCGGTACCAGCTACACGAAGTTCAGAAGTATGGACCGTGACTTTATGAGTGATTGTGAAGCCTGTGAGCAGGACGAGATTATGCGTTACTGGATACTGGTAGGTGAGGATGAGAAGGTGCTGGAAGCGGCGAAGCCTATATTGAAAGGGCGAATGAGTTGTGCCGAAATACCGCACCTGACCTTATCGGAGATTTTGATGCCACTATACCGGCTTGGTAAAATTAATGAAGCTGACAAACATCAGGCCAAAGGCTATCGCATGATCAAAGGACATAATGATTTTGTGCAGAGCTTTGCCGAGCAGATGGATTATCTTGCACGCACCAACCCGGCGAAGGGCATCGATGTACTGGAAGAAAATATAGTGCTCGCGATGGAGCATGAAGATCCGTTTGCCAAAATGATGTTCTATGCCAGAGCAGCACAACTGCTGCGCCGCTGGGCTGACGAATCTCCAGGATACCGATTGCGGCTTCCTGCTTCATTCCCCTATGAAGGAGATCCGGGGGATTTGCGTAAACTAGCCGACTATTTTGCGGCTTATGCCAAAGCGGCTGCAGATAAATATGACCAGCGGAATGGCAATCAGCATGTCTCTTCTATGTTAAGCGAGGTATAGTCAGTATAATTCCTAAAGCGCTGCTAACGAACTCAGCTAATCTTATTAGGCAGTATGATGTAGGATATGATCGGATGGTATTCCTAATGGTACCGCGCTAAACAAAACAGGCTTGTTCAGAAGGAGGGTTACCCTCTTTCGAACAAGCCTGTTTATCGTTTTTTTACCGTGAATATGATGTTGGTATTCTGATTATTCAGGAGTCACGGTTGCAGGCGCGGTTGTATCTTTGGCAGGTTCCTCGTCTGAGGAAGTATCCACTTGCGTCTGCTTGGTCATCAGGTCAGCTACGATCTTATCGGTTGGCTGTGTAAATAATTGGTACATAATCGCTGCTTCCTCCTGGCGGATCAGTGGTTTGCGGGAGAGGAAGTCGACCGATCCATCCTCCAGCACCTTCACTTCAGGACCGTGGATGCCTAGCTTCACCATCATTTGGATGGCAGGCACAGCCCAGGCATCTGTCTGCCCGGCCAGCTTTACATCCTCGAACAGTTCGTTCGGATATTGCAGCTGGAGAGTTCTCCAGATCATTACCATGGCTTCCTGACGGGTGATGATCTGATCCGGTTTGAACTGTTTCTCATCCGCACCTGCGATCATGCCGGATTCATAACCTAGCTGAATGTAACCGGCAGCAGGGTGAGTTGCCCAGTCGGTATCCGCAGGTGGCGTCGTTTTGCTGGCTTTCAGCCCGCTCATTTTAAGGACATCCTCAATGAATTCAGCCCGTGTAACGGCATTTTTAGGTTGAAAAGCTTCACATGCCTCATTGGCATAGTATCCAAGCGATTGTAATCCATAGATGGCTTCAGCATAAGGACTATTCGCCTGGACATCCCGGAAGCCTTGGGGTTTCTGCCCTTTTTTCTCATATCCGAATGGGTTGAGATAAGGTTCTTTCATGTAGATGGTCCCATCTGCATTTTCCTTGAACGCTGTGAACTGGCCTGTTAATTCGTCCTTGAAGAGATGATCTTCAATCTGAATCAGGGGACGTGGGCCAAGGAAGACGTCGGAAATGCTTAATTGTCCGGGTTCTTTGCCGCCATCTTTCAGGGAACTGACAATGGTGCTCAGTCGCAGATCCGCGTATAGCCCAGCGAAACGTTGCAGCTCATCCGCAGATTGGGGTGTATACTCCTTGAACTTGACCGGTTCCGCATATTGCGGGAAGAACGTCTGGATAAAGGCCGGGTAGAACAGATTACGAAGTGCTCCCGTCTGGTTGTAGGTAAGGAAGACACCTGTGTTTTGCTCAGGAATTAGGAAGAGATAAGAGCTGAATCCAATGATATCGCCTGCTTTGGTAATAATTTTGGAGCTGCTGCCTGCACCCGGAAGCTGAAAAGCAGCTTCGAAACCATATGTGGTATTGGGCAGCAGCGGATGAATGGAAGAACGGTATTGTTCCATGCTTTTTACCGTAGATTCTTTCCAAATACGTTCGTTATCCTTCACACCATCATTCAGGAAAGCGATCATGAAATTCCCGATATCCTCAGCCGTTGAGAGCATGCCGCCTTGAGGCATAGGTGTTGGGGAAAGGGTGTACAGATCGAGTGGATTATGACCCGCATCATAGGCAGCTGCAAGTTGGTTTTTGAACTTGCCGTTCAGCATAAAACTGCTGTTATCCATCCCCAGAGGTTTGAAGATATGCTGCTGCATATACGATTCAAACGGCTCGCCGCTCACATTCTCCACAATCATGCCAAGCAGCAGGAAAGCGAAGTTGTCGTACATGTAGGCGGTACCAGGTTCTCTAACGACAGGCGGCATATGTACCTTGGCATAATCCTCCATCGATACACTTTTGTCAAAGTCATCATGGACGTCTTCCTGCTGTGGGTCGCGAATCTCGAACCCGGTGGTGTGTGTGAGCAGGTTCTCTACCGTTACAGGTTTGTCAAAAGGATTATCGAATTTCAGTCCTTTCACATAGGTCTGAAAATCTGCCTTCAAATCTACCTTGCCTTGCTCTACGAGCTGCATGACAGCGGCTGATGTAAATGTTTTGGAGACCGAGGCGATACGAAAGGTGGTATTTTTCGGATCAACAGGCGTTTTACTCTCCAGATCGGAATATCCATACCCTTTCTCTGCCAGGACTTTTCCATCTTTGACCACGACGACGGAAGCACCTACATATTGTGCCTTTGCTTCGGCGGAATCAAAAAATGTATCCAGAAAGGCTGTCGCGGACTCTGTTGTCAGCGCTGTCACTTTCCCTTTTTCATTGACCGCAGCAGGTGTGGTCTCCGCCTGCACGGCGGGTGCCCATAGACTGAGGGACAGGACCAACGCCATGAACGCCCCCGTTAGGGAGGTGAGCCTGAAGCGGGTGCTTCGATTGGATAAATGCATGCAAACACTCCTTTTAAGTAAATTTTTACAAAATCACATACTCCTGTATACTACAGCTCAATTGAGAGACAGGTTTCACAATTTTGGGGAGAATTGTTTTTTAATTTATATGCTTGTCACAAATAAGGGGTTCAGGTGCGTTATAGAGATATTGGGAGAAAGGAGTGGACGTATTGAAACGTACCAGAGAGGGATGCTTTCTGGATGCCGGGGAAGCAGAACAGGTTGTGCAGCGTGTAAAAGCCGGAGACCAGCAGGCCTATGCCGAACTGATCAGAGCATACGAGAAGCAAATGTATACATATTGTTATGGCATACTAAGCAATCGTGAGGAAGCGGAGGACGCACTCCAGAACATTTTTATAACAGTGTATCAAAATATCGGACAGTATCAGGCTGGGACTTCGTTCACATCCTGGCTGTATAAGGTCGCCTACCATCACTCCATTGATTTGATCCGCAAACGCAAACGCTGGATTCGGCTGATCGCTTCGTGGAAAGAACATCAGCAGCAGTCCTCCCAACCACACGAGACAACGCTTGACGAGTTACTGATGCATCTGACTGCCCAAGAGCGAAATCTGGTGATGCTCAAAGTGGTACAGCAGTACAGTTTTGAAGAGATTGGTCAGATTATGGATATGAAACCGGCAACCTTGCGCAAAAAGTACGAGCGTCTTCGTAAGAAGCTGGTCCAACATAACAAGACAAGGAGGGGGCTCAGCCATGATGAATCATATGCCAAGTGAGTTGGAAGAATCGGATATCCTACAGGAAATTCGTGATGCTGGTTTGAATCTGGGTATGCCTGCTGGTGGATACAGCGATCGCATCATGAAGCGGTTGCAGGAGGAGACACGAAGTAACAGGTTGAAATTGTCCGGCAAGGTTCGGCGTCCTTACTTCGCTCGAAGAATGATTGCTGTGACTGTTGCAAGTGTTATGTTGTGTGCCGGGATTGTTGGCAGTGGTTTTGTCTCTCCCGTGATGGCTGCCGCGTTGCGGAACATTCCGGTCGTAGGCGGTCTTTTTCAGGAGATCGGGAAAAGCGGGCTGAAAAAAGCATCTGAAGCAGGACTGACAACGGTTCCTGAACAACAAGACGCACAGGATGACATTAAGATAACGATCTCGGAGGTAGCATATGATGGCATCCGGTTAAGTATGGCTATTGAGCGGGAAGGTGCGGAGGGTCTGAACATGGTTAATCGGGACAGAGCAGAGGAGCATCCGGCCAAAGGGTACCTTGGATATCCCGAAATGTACCTTGGAGATACGAAGTTAGGCTACCGGACAAGAACCTTGAATGAGATTGCCAGCACGGATCAGTCCGGGAAGGTCGGGTTTAGCGATAAGATTTTAGTAGCCGAATTCGAAAATCTGAGCAGGACTGACGGCGGGGATATCCCTGATGATTTTGAGATGCGAGTTCTTATTCCGGTCACCGGGATCGAGCAGCCGTATGAATTTGTGATTCCGGTCAAGAAGATGCAGGATGGCATCACGCTCAGCCCGGAGAAGTCGCAGTCCAATGACGAATTCGCTTATACGGTGCAAAAGGTAATACTCACCCCGTCGATGACCAAGCTCATCGTGGATACAAAAGGCTTTGCCCCGGATGCAGGCCCTTTGCCCAAGGGGCACAAACTCAGTGCTGTTCATTTTGAGATCATCAATGAGCAGGGCGAGAGCGTTGAACAGGAATCCATCGCATTTGAACACGGACTTCCACCAGTGACGTCACATTCAGAGGAGTCCTATGCTCCCTTTGACCAGCGCCCCGAAAAACTGATCATCAAGCCCTATGCATTTATTATTGGCAGTGACTGGCTTCCCGTGCTGGACGAAAACGGCAACGATTCAAAAGTGTATTACGATGATCTTGAACTGAAGATTGATGTTAAATTGTAATTGCAGTCTATCTACAGAGGGAAAAAAAGGATTGTTCCATCGTCATCAAGTTAGACATTGACCCGCGAGAGGCCGCTTTAGCAAAGTGTCCCTCGAACGGTTCAACGTTTAGCAGATGGGGGAGCTTCCTTTTTTATTGTTTAATGTTAGTGAGAATTTTTTTGAAGAACCGAGCTCATTCCCGCTATAAGGTCGTTGACGGGCGGAGCGACTGCCGGAAAAATACGAGAGCACCGATCCCCATTAATACATACAGACCTGCCATTGCGTATGAAGGCAGAAAGGCCCCAATCGTCAGCCCAAGACTCCCCAGCAGAGCGGCCGCATTATAACTCATGCCGTCAGCAGCCATATAGGCAGCACGGTCGGAGTCGGGAATCATGCCAGCAAGCATGACATGACGGACAGGCGCATACATGAGCTCACCGATGGTTAGCAGTACAGCGGATGTGATAAGCAGCCAGGCCCAATTGCTGAAAGCGAGCACGGCGAAACCAGCAGTGTACAGACACATGCCGACGGTCATGATATATCTGGACTGGAAACGCCCCATCCATTTGGAGAATGGAATGGCCACCAAGGCTACGAGTACAGTGTTGATGGCCATGATCAGACTGAACATCTGCAGACCTGTGATGTCCCAACGGAACAGATAGGCGCTGAATTCACTTTTGAGACGAACGGCGATGTATTTATCCATTTGGAATTCCAACGAGACAGCCAGCACTGTTGCGGTGAAAAACACCATAAAACGTTTGTCCCTAAATACACCGCCATACGTTTTCAATATATTCCTATTAATCGGGGCATCAAGCTGATTGGAGTGTCTACTATCCATTGTTTCATGAATAAAGAACAAGAGAATAAATAGTGTAATCAGGCTCTCCATGCATACCAGACTGAACAAAATGAAGCGGAAGGACTCGAACAATAACCCGCCCATCAGCGCACCAATCGTAACGGCAACGTTAGTGGTCCAATATTGCAGCCCATAGACATAATGACGCTCATGCTCACTGCTCACGTCTACAATCATGGCATTGGCAATGGGTCCGGTAATGCCCGAACTGATGCTGCTAAGCAGAAACATAACACAAGTTAAAGGTACGGAGTCCATCCATGGGGAGTTGGCGGCAGTCAGCCAGAACAGGGCGAATACCTGCAGCAGTTGGGCGATGACCATCAGTTTCTTACGTCCGACTCGGTCAGACCAGTATCCTGCGCCTAAGCCAACGATCATGGAGGCCACAATATTAACGGTTAACAGTATACCTGCCCAGCCTGCACCAATCTGGACACTCAGATAAATTGCCATAAACGGAATAATGGATTTCTGAGTCAAATCCGTAAAAAAATCTGTAATGATGCGAATTTTGATGTTGCGGTGCAATTCAGTGTATTTCATATGTAACTCTCTTCCTCTCCTGCTGGTCTTGTCGATGTACCTGAGTATAATGGAGGAAAACCTGAAGAAAAACTGTAAACGCACAAGGATGTATTTCGTATTTTAATCAGTGCAGGGAAAGGTGGGGGATTTGTGGAGGTCATCGAACATTACATACAGTTGCGTAAGGCCTTTCCGAACGCAGATGAGGAGGAGGAAATACACACAACGATTGGTGAACTTGCGAATCATTTATGTTGTACGATGCGCAATATGAATCTGATTATGAACAAATTTATGGATCATGGCTGGATCAGATGGAGCCCACAGCGTGGCAGAGGGAAAACATCAGTGCTCGTATTTTGCCATCCCCTGATACAGGCTGCTCAGGAACGATTCGACCGACTTTTACAGGGGAACAAGCTGGAGGAAGCCTATGCACTGGCATCAACACTGCCATTTTCGATCAGAGAAATGTTGATGCAAGGATTGCGGGGACAGTTCGGCCTGCGTTCTGATCAAGGCGCTCGTGGAAGGATTGATACGCTGCGTATTCCACAGGAAACTCCCTTTGAGACATTGGACCCGTCTCAGGCAGCGATGTGGGGAGAAGTCGGAATTATTGCGGAGGTATTTGATCGCTTGGTGCAGTACAACGCTGAGCGTCACGTCTGTGAACCGAGCCTTGCTGTTGCGTGGGAGAGCAATGAGGAGGGAACAGAGTGGACCTTTTATTTGCACAAAGGCATACTCTTTCACCATGGCAGGATCCTTGATGCGGAGGACGTTAGATACACGTTTGAACGGATTATTTTCGATCAGGAAAGCCCCTGCAGACCGCTTTTTGGCTCCATTCATCGTATAGAGACACTGGATGAGCTTACGGTGTGCTTTCTGTTGCGTTACCCCAATTATATGTTTCCGGATCTGATGAGCTGTATGAATGCTTCCATCTTGCCCCGTGATATGGAGCTGGACCCGATGCATCCGATTGGTACGGGACCTTACCGATTGACGCGCAATCATCCCAAGCTGCTTGTATTGGACGTATTCCCTTCCTATTTCAGGGGCCGGGCTTATATTGATCGCGTTGAAATATGGCAGCTTCCCCAGTCGGGTCTGGTGGAGTCGGTGATCAAACAGAACTTGTTTCCGGACGGACAAGCTCGTTCGGTGCAGCATGAGGTTCAGGGCGGTGTGTACATGACGTTTAATATGCGAAAAGAAGGACCGCAGCAGGATCTATACTTCCGCCAGGCTGTTCAGCAATTAATGGATCCACAGGAGATCGTGAGGGCATTGCCACGAACAAATGTACAGGCTGCAAATAGCCTGATCCGAGATAAGTCCGGGATGATCGAACAAACAGATAAAAATGAGCATTCGGAACAAAATGAACCCATGAACCGCCCCGAACAATTAGAGCACAATCATCTTTTTCTTCCACAGGCATCGAGGCCGCGACGACCTGTACCTTTTGCTGATTCTTCTCTTGCACGAGCTTCAAAGCTATTACAACGCAGTTGCTACGCAGGACAAGTTATAATTGTGTGGGTAGAGGAAGGAGAGAAAATGGAGACGGATATGGCCTGGTTCGCACAGCGCTGTGAACTGATTGGACTGAAGGTGAGTGTTATGCCAGGTAATCCGGTAAATGCCGTATACCATGAAGAGTTTGCTTCTTGCGATCTGATCTATACGGGTGAGGTGTTCGATGACCATCTCACATTGAGTCTGCTAACAATGTATACCTTCCAGAATACGCTCCTTCTCATTGCGCTTGACGACCAAAGGAAAAGGGAGTTGGAACACAAGTGCAGACAAGTCGTTATGATTCAGGATACTGCTGAACGTTTGCGCAGGCTAGAGGTGTTGGAGGAACGACTCATTCAAGAGGCTTTGCTTCTGCCCGTGTACAGTTTCAGGGAAGAGCATGCACACCATGCTTCGCTTCAGGATTATCGTATCCTTTCCTTCGGCATGCCTGATCTACGTCGATTGTGGGTGAAGCGCAGTTCGATCACGGACCAAGATACAGCAAGTTATCCGGCGTACATTCCATTGTGGTAACTGTTTAGTCACCACAATGGGATAGTCCGGTCGGGGATACTTTTATACTGAAGGTGTCTTTATAAATTCAATTGGATTCGTGCCCGGTTCAAGCAAAAACGGAATGGATACAGAGCTTATGTTATCTTGTTCATCGGTCTTATACGTGAAAGTGACATTTAGGCCAAACAGGGTAAGCTCCACAGAAAACGTATCATTCCCTGTGTATTCCATAGGCATTTCAATGGCATTCATTGTAGCCTGTAACCCATCATTCGAATGTTGAATAACGATTTCTCCGTAACCCGGATGGCTATAACTTCCCGCATACGAATGGATAGGACGATCATGAGGATGAACCTGAGCCTCCACTGGTTTTTCCTCAACAGAGCTTTCTGAAGTCGTTGGTGTTTCTGTGATATTTGTATCAGTTTCAGATTCATTCGATTCTCCAGCCACTAATTTGGCTACTCTTCTGGTCCAGTCCACGGGCTCCATTTCAAGCAAACGATCAATAACGTTAAAAGAAATGGTGTAGGGTAGAACACTCCCATTGGTATTGCAAAGGACAACCACACCGATCTGTTCCTCTGGTAAAAAGGCGACCTGTGAAGCGAATCCATCGATTGCTCCGCCGTGATGAATCATGGCGTGTCCGCGATAAGAATCAATCATCCAGCCCAGGCCGTACGTGCTAACAGGCAGCTCTTTGCTGTGGAATGGTGAGTCACAGGGCATTTGCGGGCTGTGTGTGACCGCCAATTGTTCTTTGGAAATCAGTTGTTTCCCATCTTGTTGACCGTGATTCAACTGAAATTGTACCCAGGCGATCATATCGACCAGATTGCTGTTAATGGAGCCAGCAGGCCCTACGGCATCTATTTTTCGAAAAGGGATTCGTGTATTCTCTCCATTTAGATCCATATAAGGGAAGGCGAAGTCAGGTTGAAGTTGCATCTCATCAACAGAGAAGACACTTGAATTCATCCCGAGTGGGTTAAACAGGGACTCCTGAACAACATTCTCCCATGAAGTTCCTTTGAGTTGCCCCACCAGATAACCAGCGGCCATATACATCAGGTTTTGGTATTGCCACTTGTTCCGAAAGTCCTCATTAGGCTCCAGATACTGAAGCGCGTTTACGAGTTCTTCTCTGCTCCGTGATGAGTTGTACCATACCATCTCGTGCCTTGGAAGACCGGAACGGTGACAGAGCATATCGCGGATGGTCAGACGTTCCGTGGCTACCGGATCGAACATTTTGAAGTCTTTCAAATACGTTTGAACAGGCGTATCCCACTTCAGCATGTCCTGATCGACGAGCATGGCGGCGGTTGATGCTGTGAAGGCTTTGGTACTTGAACCGATCGCGAATAGGGTATGGGGTGTGACCTCAAGCTTGGACTCCAGATCGCGATAACCGTATCCTTTTTGCAAAACGACTTCATCCTTGTGGATGATCGCTACTGCCACACCTACGCCTTTCCAACGTTGAAGCTGCTCTTCCACAAAATCATCCAATCCATTCATCAATGAGTGAAAGTAGGTAGTATTCATTATTTTCCTCCAATTTAAAATAGAGTTGCACATCCATTAAGCTGCCTAGTAGAAGTATGTAATTACATTGGTTGGGTTGTTATCTGTATTTACTATGAGGAATCTGGTTGAATTTTACATCCTACCCGAGGCTGATTTTATAACCCAAATAGAGTATCTTGGCATTTGAAAAGGGAATGCTTGTCAAACTAGTCCGCATATATCGAACAAGTCCCTCATAACATGTACTAATCAAGTAGGGGTTCTGCTGTACGCACAATCCTGAAGTGAAAACATGTGCTAAAGGGGATGATGTCATGCGCCGAATATCATGGATGCTTGCCATGGTATTGGTCTTATCGACCTTACTTGCCGCCTGCGGGAAGAAGGATGCGGCAGCCGTGGTCAAAGATCTGAACGAAGTCGTAGGAGAAATGGAAAGTTATCAGGGGGCAGGCGTGATGACGCTGCATACCGGAGATACGCCGCAGCAGTACAAGGTCGAGGTATGGCATCAAAAGCCTTCGTATTATCGTATCGCGTTAACGAATGCCAAAAAGGATGTAACGCAAATTGTACTGCGCAATGATGAAGGTGTATTTGTCCTGACGCCGAGCCAGAACAAAAGCTTCCGTTTCCAGAGTAACTGGCCGGATAACCAAGGCCAGGTTTATCTCTACGAGACGCTAATCCGCAGCATTACAGGTGATTCGACCCGCCAGTTTGCCGATGAGAAGGAAAGCTATGTATTCGATGTAGCTGCCAACTATAATACACATGCATTGGTCAGACAGAAAATATGGTTGAACAAAAGCGATTACGCTCCAAAACAGGTAGAAGTATCCGATTCGAATGCCAATGTGGTAGTCGATGTGAAGTTCGATAGCTTCAAATTTGGTACCGAATTTGAGAAAGACGCATTTGACATGCAGCGTAATATGACTGCTGCTTCAGAAAATGGTGGCAAGGGCGGTACTGGCACAGGAGCAGCTCCTGCTGGGGAGGGTAAAGAGACTACCAATCCTCAAGCAGCAACAGAGGAAGGTTCTGCATCGAATCCGAGCGGAACCGTTAGTGACGGACAGACAGGCGTGAGCGATAATGCCGAGCAGCAAGGTTCAGAAAATCCAGCCAGCGGGCAAGGAACCGAAGAACCTACATCGGCCGAGCCGGAAGGTTCAGATAGCTTCGGGGTTATTCAGCCGACCTATGCACCGGAAGGCGTCAAACTGAAAGACGATCAGATCGTGGAAGGATCAGGAGACTATTCGGTTATGCTTCGCTATGAAGGGACGTATAATTACACGATTTTTGAGGCGCGGCCACAGGACAGAGCCGTATCGCTTGCGCCGTCCAGTGTCGTTGATCTTGGGTTCACGCTTGGTATGCTGAGCGGAGACGCCTTGCAGACACTTACATGGATGACGGACGGAGTGGAGTACAGAATTACGAGTGCAGACTTGCCTGTCAATGAGATGATCCAAATTGCAACCTCCATGCAGGAAGAGTCTGGGAAATGATTTGGAAAGTATAGACGTCCTGACATAAGGAATGCTAAGAAGCATCGGAGATATTCTCCGGTGCTTTGCTGCATATAGAGGTCATCTTTCCTGTTTTATAGCCGTGATTCACAGGATTTGATTTCGGTTGAGCCTGTGTGTATCAACAGCCCATGACCCTGCGTAAGATAAGCAAGGATTAGGTCCGGTGCACTCAATAATGCAAAACACGCTTCTACGCGGGAGGAACCGGGTAAATAATACGATATAAGCAGATAAGTTACGTTATGGAGAGATGAATATCTCATTCATGGTCTGGCTTATGGGTCTTATTCCGATTTTGCTCCCGACTTCAGATAGTGCTCCTGTATGTGTTTTGGACTGCAGATCTTCCGTTCATTTGACAGTCACATGCTTGAGCATTACGATGGAGTCTGACGTGAGCCGGATTAAGATGATTAGAGAAGGTGACTTAACGTGCAAGAACAATATCGGCCGACCCAAGCGGAAATCAATTTGGATCATTTGTGCAACAACGTGGACGCTTTCCGTGAAACATTGCCGCAAGGCAAGAAACTGCTCGCTTGTGTGAAGGCAAACGCCTATGGACATGGAGCAGTGGAGATGGCCAGAGAACTGGAACGAGTTGGCGTGGATTACTTAAGTGTAGCTTTTCTTGACGAAGCGCTTGAATTGCGACAACACGGAATTACCCTTCCGATTCTGGTATTGGGTTACACACCGCCAGAAGGCATCGCTGAAGCCTGGAAACATGATGTAACCATTACGCTGTTCAGTAGGGAAGTACTCGAAGCCATTCAACATCTGGAGACGGGCACATCCTCTCGTAAGCTCAAGGTTCATATCAAAATCGACAGCGGCATGGGCAGGCTAGGCCTGCTGCCTGGCGACGAGGCGCTTGCTTTCATTCTGGAAGCAGCCAAGCTGAAGCAGGTTATGCTGGAAGGCATGTTTACCCATTTTGCCAAGGCGGATGAACAAGACAAGACCTATACACTGGAGCAGTATCGACGGTTCCAAGGCGTGGTTGATGCGCTGCGGGATCAGGGATGTGTCATCCCGATTATACATACGGCGAACAGCGCCGCTACCATTGATACGCCGGAGTTATCCTACAATATGGTACGTGTGGGAATCAGTCTGTACGGATTGTATCCTTCGGATGAGGTGAATCATCAGGTAGTGAAGCTGTCCCCGGTATTGACACTGAAGACGAAGGCGGTTCTGGTCAAAACACTGCCTCCCCACTGGGGTGTCAGCTACGGAACCCGTTATGTAACACAAGGGAACGAACGAATAGCGACCCTGCCAATCGGCTATGCAGACGGATTTTCAAGAATGCTGTCAGGTAAAGCACAAGTACTTGTGCGCGGCCGCCGTGTTCCCGTCGTCGGTACGATCTGTATGGATCAGTGTATGGTGTCGCTACAATCTTTTGCAGCAGAAGCAGAAGAAATTCAAGCCGGCGAAGAGGTTGTTCTCATTGGTCACCAATCGGGTGCAGTCATAACTGCATACGAGGTGGCATCTCAGCTCGGTACGATTCCCTACGAAGTGATCTGCATGATGGCGCACCGAATCCCGCGGGTTTATACCCGTAATGGAGCAGTAGTCGCCAGAATCAACCCTCTTTTGACACCCTGACAGCTTGACTGGACGCTATTACCATTAAACTTTTTTTCAGAACAGAAGGAATACTGTCGGAGCATCTCGAATTATGAATGAAGACTGGGATGAAAAATCCTGAAAAGAGATGTTTGGTCTGTACGAATATTGTTCCCCGTGTTTATAATGGAGTACAGCATACTTGATATACTCGGGGCATATATATTCCTTTGTATAAAAGTTCTGGAAAAACGTAATACTGGTTCACAATGGCGAAAGGTTTGTGGGGGTGGAAGAAAGGTGGCCAACTTGCAGAACACCAAGCGGATCATGATCAGTTTGCCTGATTATCTTTTGCAAGAAGTGGATGGCATCGTAGCGCTGGAGAATTCCAACCGCAGCGAATTGATTAGGCAGGCCATGAAGCTGTATTTGACGGAGCGTAAGAAACGTTACATCCGTGAATCGATGCAGCGAGGATACATGGAGATGGCGAAGATTAACCTCACCATGGCATCCGAGGCCTTTCACGCGGAGGAAGATGCGGACAGCACTCTGGACCGCTTAGTTAGCGGGGTGTAGACATTGATCGTAAAACGCGGTGACGTTTTTTTTGCGGATCTTTCTCCCGTTGTTGGTTCCGAGCAAGGTGGAGTCAGGCCGGTTCTGGTCATCCAGAATGACATCGGCAACCGGTTTAGTCCTACGTGTATTGTGGCGGCGATCACCGCCCAGATCCAAAAGGCAAAGCTGCCGACGCATGTGGAGATTGATGCGGCGGCACACGGCTTTGACCGGGACTCGGTTATTTTGCTCGAACAAATACGGACAATTGATAAGCAGAGGCTGACCGACAAGATTACCCATCTGGACGAGGAGACCATGAAACTGGTCAACGAAGCCTTACAGATCAGCCTGGGTTTAATCGATTTTTAAAGGCATGAGGCAGTTGTTTCTTTGTTCTGCCGTGCCATCCGTAGGCAATGGATGTTCCTTGCAGGAACACACAATTTCAGATAGCAATCAAAAGAGCGTACAACAGCCTAACGGCCGGGGTACGCTCTTTTGATTAAAGCTTCATGAAAGCGTAGAACATTGCGAAGCTTTTCGTTATAATGATACCTGAGAAACCGTTTACGTCAATCGACATATATAGAGGTGGAGGAGACATATGAGCATTTATATTGACCAGGAGAAGCTTCAATTTCATCTACAGACTCAAAAGGCAAGCTATGTATTCCAGGTACTGCCTTCGGGATATTTGGTACATTTGTATTATGGCAAAAAACTTCGCGATACCGATCTGAGCTGGCTTCATGTACGTACGGAGCGTGCCTCGTTCAGCCCGAATCCGGTACCGGAAGATCGGACAATCTCCTTCGACACATTGGCGCAAGAGTTGCCAGTATACGGTACAAGTGATTTCCGTAATCCGGCAATCCAATTGGAGCTTGAGAACGGTTCTACCGTTTCGGAATTTACGTATACAGGCCATCGACTGATCAAAGGAAAGACAGCGCTTACGGGGCTGCCGGCAACTTATGTGGAGTCTGACGATGAAGCCGAGACACTCATCGTTGAACTGGAAGACCGTGTTGCAGGGGTCAAGATTGAACTTAGCTACACGGCATTTGCGGCATTTAATGCCATCACGCGTTCCATGCGTATCGTTAATGAGAGCGCTACCTCAGTGAAGATTGTGCGTGCACTCAGTTCTTCCGTTGATTTCCCGCATGCCGATTACGAATTGCTGCAACTGTCAGGAGCATGGACGCGTGAACGTGACATCGTTCGCAGACCACTTGCTTCCGGTCTGCAAGGCATCGAGAGCCGTCGCGGCTCAAGCAGCCACCAGCAGAACCCGTTCATTGCATTGATGACACCGGGTACAGACGAAGATCAGGGTGAAGTCTACGGGTTCAGCCTTGTATATAGCGGCAGCTTTACGGCACAGGCGGAAGTGGATCAGTTCCACACCACTCGCGTATCGTTGGGAATCAACCCGTTTGAGTTCAGCTGGAAGCTGGATTCGCAGGAGTCATTCCAGACGCCTGAGACGGTTATGGTCTATTCGGATGCAGGTCTGGATGGCATGTCTCAGTCATATCATGAACTGTATCGCGAACGCCTTGCGCGTGGCAAGTTCCGCAATGCAGAGCGTCCCGTTCTGGTCAACAACTGGGAAGCGACCTATTTCGGCTTCAATGCAGATAAGATTGAGCAGATCGCCCAGGCAGGCAAAAAGCTTGGTATTGAACTGTTCGTATTGGATGACGGATGGTTTGGACATCGGGACAGCGATAACTCGTCACTCGGTGACTGGATTGTGGACAAGAACAAACTGCCACAAGGGCTGGATGATTTGGCAAATCGGGTGACCAGTCTGGACATGCAGTTCGGACTATGGTTCGAACCTGAGATGATTTCGCCTGACAGCGACTTGTACCGTGCTCATCCGGACTGGTGTCTGCATGTGCCGGATCGCCGCCGCACGGAAGGGCGCCAGCAGTTGGTACTCGATTTCTCCCGTCAGGATGTGCGTGATGAGATTGTACGCATGCTAAGCGATGTGCTTGGATCTGCGCCGATCACTTATGTGAAATGGGACATGAACCGGAATATGACGGAAGTGGGTTCTGCATTGCTGCCGGCAGACAGACAGCGTGAGACTGCGCATCGTTATATGCTTGGATTGTACGAAGTCATGGAACGTATTACTTCAGCGTTCCCGAATATCCTGTTCGAAAGCTGTTCAGGTGGTGGCGGCCGTTTTGATCCAGGTATGCTGTATTACATGCCGCAAACGTGGACAAGCGATAATACGGACGCAATATCCCGTCTGCGAATTCAATATGGTACAAGCCTGGTGTATCCGGTAAGCTCAATGGGTTCGCATATCTCTGCTGTACCTAATCACCAGGTCAACCGTATTACTTCTCTAGAGATCCGTGGACATGTGGCCATGTCGGGTAACTTTGGATATGAGTTGGATTTGACTCGTTTCACTGAGGAAGAGAATGCCATCGTGAAGGCTCAGGTTGAGCTGTACAAGGAAATTCGGGGAACCATTCAATATGGGACGTTCCGTCGTTTGCTTAGTCCGTTTGAGGGAAATGAAACGGCATGGATGTTTATTGCTCCAGATGGCAGTGAAGCCGTTGTATTCTACTTCCGTGTGCTGTCTGAACCGAATGCACCGCTCCAACGTCTGAAGCTGAAGGGCCTGGATCCTGACGCGGATTACCGCCTGAAAGGTGGTTCCGAGACGTTTACCGGGGATGCGCTGATGTATGGCGGGATTTCCGTAGGCCGTGCATCGGGAGACTACCTGAGTGAAATGTTCCGATTCGAACGGGTATAATAAACTGAGGTTAATGCAGTGTTTGTCAGGGGAGACCGGAAGACGTCGTGGAGACGGTTTTCGGTCTTTTCTCATGGCGTAGACGAAGGTTTGATTTGTAATCTCAATTGTAAGAACTTGTAACCTGGACGAATGCTGGAAATCTGAACGGGATTTTGTGATAATATAGGGGAGAGGAATCTGCATGAATGCAGGTTCGATACTGTGATTACAGCAGCAAAGCTGCCCTGAACAAGCTTCAACTGAACGATTCAGGAAGGAAAGAGGGATTTATTTGTCTGAACAGGAAACGGTTCTGGAACCCAATGAAGAAACAATAAAGGCAGAACGCCATGAACGAATCATCAAACAGGTAGCCAAGGAACTGTCACTGTCCTTGAAGCAGGTCCGCACAACGTCGGAGCTTCTGGACGAAGGCAATACCATTCCATTTATCGCCCGCTACCGTAAAGAAATGACTGGAGAGCTGGATGAGAACCAGCTGCGGCTCATTGAAGAGCGCATCGTATACTTGCGCAATCTGGAAGACCGCAAAGTGGAAGTCATCCGTATTATAGAGGAACAAGGCAAGCTGACCGGAGAACTGAAACAATCCATCACGCAGGCAGTCAAGCTGCAGGAAGTGGAGGACTTGTACCGTCCGTTTCGTCAAAAGCGGAAAACCCGTGCCAGTGTGGCGAAGGAAAAAGGTCTTGAACCACTCGCTCTCTGGATCTGGGGTCAACCGAAGCAAGGGAATGTCATGGAGGAAGCTGCGCGTTATATCAATGCTGAACTTGGGGTAGAAGATGCAGAGATCGCACTTCAGGGAGCCAAAGATATTTTGGCTGAGAATATTGCAGATGATGCTGCTATTCGTGCATGGATTCGTCGTTATACGCTCGATCATGGCATGCTGACTTCGGAAGCGAAGGATGCTGAGCAGGAGTCTGTATATGAGAACTACTATGATTATCGTGAATTAGCCAAAAAAATGCCGCCTCACCGTATTCTCGCCATTAACCGCGGTGAACGTGAAAACATTTTGAAAGTGGGTCTGGACGTGCAGCCTGAACCGGCCCACCGTCATATGGAAGGACAAATTATCAAGGGTGCGTCTGCTGTCCAGGACGTTTTGCGTGCTGTGATTGAAGATGCTTACAAACGATTGATTGCCCCTTCGATTGAGCGTGAGGTTCGCGCAGAACTGACGGAAAAAGGCGAAAGCCAAGCGATATCCGTATTCTCGGCTAATCTTCGCAATCTGCTGCTTCAGCCGCCGATTCATGGTAAACGTGTGCTTGGTGTCGATCCTGCTTACCGTACGGGTTGTAAACTGGCTGTGGTCGACGATACGGGCAAGCTGCTGGAAGTGGCTGTTACGTATCCAACGCCACCACACAACAAGAAACGTGAAGCTGCCGAGGTGTTCCACCGGATGATCAAGCAATATGATATTGGATTGATTGTCATCGGTAATGGTACCGGATCCCGTGAAACAGAACAGTTTGTTGCCGAGATTATTCAGGAGAACGGGGACGAAAGTCTTGTGTATCTGATCGTCAATGAAGCTGGAGCGAGTGTGTATTCTGCATCCAAACTGGCCCAGGAAGAATTCCCGGATCTTGACGTTGCTGAGCGGAGTGCTGCTTCAATTGCCCGCCGGGTGCAGGACCCGCTGGCTGAGCTCGTTAAGATTGATCCCAAAGCCATTGGTGTAGGTCAATATCAACATGACGTATCTCAAAAGATTTTGGAAGAAAGCTTGAAGGCTGTTGTGGAATCCGCAGTTAACCATGTGGGCGTGGATGTGAACACGGCTTCGCCGTCACTGCTGTCCTATGTTGCGGGTATAAATGCCACGATTGCCAAAAATATTGTGAAATATCGCGAAGAGAACGGCCGATTCACGAATCGTCGCCAGCTGCAGAAGGTGCCTCGTCTGGGCGCCAAAACCTATGAGCAATGCGTAGGCTTTATGCGGATTGGTGAAGGGGAGAACCCGTTGGATCGCACACCGATTCACCCTGAATCGTATAAGGTTGTTGACCAGCTCTTTAAGGAGCTTCAGGTTGAGTTGGACAAGCTGGGCAGCAAGGAACTGTCTGTTCTCCTGTCGGAGCAGCAACCGGAACTGCTGGCTGTGAAGCTGGGTGTGGGTGTGCCTACACTGCGTGACATTCTGGACAGCTTGCAGCGTCCGGGTCGTGACCCGCGTGAAGAAATGCCGCTGCCGATCTTCCGCACGGATGTGCTCAAAATTGAAGATTTGGTGGAAGGAATGGAGCTTCAAGGTACGGTTCGTAACGTGATTGACTTTGGTGCTTTTGTTGATATCGGCATCAAGAGTGACGGACTCGTCCACATTTCACAGCTGAGCAACGGTTACGTCAAACATCCGATGGATGTTGTATCTGTCGGGGATAATGTAACGGTATGGGTGATGAACGTGGATACCAAAAAAGGCCGTGTCGGCCTCACGATGAAGAAGCCTGCTTCTTCCAAGCAGTCTTCCTAATTCAGGCACAATGATCGGAGAACAGCCTTCCCTGTAATGGGAAGGCTGTTTGTGGTCGGTTATAATAGTACTGTTGCCCGTACTGTATTCTTAGAAGGAATTTTATGATAGAAGTGAGAGCTTGAAGTGGACGGAGAGAGTGGCGTCAGATTATTAAAGTTCGCTGTCCGCGCTGCGCGGGGTGCCGCTTGTCGGTTTGTTTCGGTAAAAGAACCAGCATTCGTTCAGCAGCTTGATCTGTCTGCTGTCCTTTTTGTGAAATGCACGCATCAGTTGATTGCAAAGCCATTGAGGCAAAGGTATCTCCTCCTCTTGCATAATTCATCTGTACGTTAGCATATGTGGCAATAGCCTGGACTGTGCGGATTAACCCGGGAGGAACTCGGAAAATTCAATATCTATGCGGATATGGATTAAAGGGCGGACCTATAAAAAATGAAAAAAAAGCACAATCCCCGCTTTTAGGAGATGCGCTTTTGGTTCCATTCTGAAATAAAAATAAGTCCAAAGTGAATTAGAGTGATTCCAACTCTTCTTCATACCATTGCTCTAATTGTGCCTGAAGCGCCCGGATCTCCGTGAGCAGGGAAATCAAAGGATATTCACTCTCTTGTAGTGCTGAGAAGCTTTGTTCAAGCGCATTGATATAATCAAGGCCTCCGATGATGGAAAGTTGCTCGTCCAGGAGATCAAGATTGTCACATTCAGCGATTGCCCAAGGCAGAACAGGTACATCTGCTGCGGTAAGTTTGTCAATCTCTTTGTGCAGGCGCAGGTTGAGCGCACTGAGTTGATAAGCGTAATCGGCAGGCATTTCCACAAACTGCAATTGCTGTTCCTGCTGCAGGATGACGTAGCGCATTGTAGGCATAACGAGTAATAATCTCCCCTCATACATTCTACTTGACAGTGTAGCCTACGAAACGGTTAAAATTCAAGTATTATGGCGGAAAAATCAATAGCCGAAGCGGTTGTGAAAGGAGGGAACCGATGGAAAATGAGGAATTGCAACAATGGATTGAGCAGGTGTCACTGGACCATTTCGGGGTTCCGTTCACTCACGAGGCACTGTTTAACCGCCGTCTGACCACTACAGGTGGGCGTTATATGCTCAAGAGTCACCGCATCGAAATTAATCCTCATCAGCTTGAAGCCTATGGGCGGGAAGAGGTTGAGAAAATCATCAAGCATGAGCTGTGCCACTACCATCTGCACATTCGTGGACGCGGCTACCAACACCGGGACCCTGAATTCAAGGCTCTGTTGCAGAAGGTGGGCGGTTCGAGGTTCTGTCAGTCCCTTCCGGATGGAAAGGGAAGAAAGCCATTACCCTATCGTTATAAACTGGTGTGCAAGAGCTGTGGCACGGAATATTTGCGTAAACGAAAAGTGGACCCGAAGAAGTACCGCTGTGGTCGATGTGCGGGCAAGTTAGGGATTCAGACTATCTGAGGTGAACGTTTTCGGGCAACAACCTCGTTACACCGGGCTATATTCATGATGCTCCCGAGTGACCTTCTATGTGAGTTTCTAAAGCTTATTAAGAAAGTCACATAAGGAATGTTGACTTGGAATATTAATCATGATAAATTTAGGTTATTCAAGATCAATATTCCCTGATAGCTCAGTTGGTAGAGCACTCGACTGTTAATCGAGTTGTCACAGGTTCGAGCCCTGTTCGGGGAGCCATTCTTGGAGAGATACCCAAGTGGCTATAAGGGGACCCTCTGCTAAGGGGTTAGACTGCGTAAGCGGTGCGAGGGTTCGAATCCCTCTCTCTCCGTTCTGATTTACTTCTCTGTACAAGGGATGAGAACCCTAAAGGTTCGTCGAAGCATACGCTTCGTAAGCAATACATCGCAGTCTCGAATGAAGTGAGAGTATCCCTCTCTCTCCGTTCTGAATAAAACAAACATAATCCCCCTCCTTAGTAATCGTTAAAGGATACTGAGGAGGGGGGTTTTTGATGTATTATCATTTTGCCAATGTACAAGAAAGAATGCCCATTTGCCGACTTATAATGAAATGCCCAATACCTCGTACAAACCCTTCTTACCAGCTGCTGTGACTTCAACTGAACGGCTGCCTGCCTTCTGGCGGATCCAATCCAGCTCAGACAAACGGCGTCCGAGTTCGTCTCCCAGTACACCGGAGATATGGTGACGACGTTCACTCCAATCCAGACATTTGCGAGCCACAGCGCGGCGTGATCCAGCTTTCCCTTTAAGAATAATGCCAAAAGAAGTGAACCATTGAACTCCTTTCTCTGTAATATGGTAGTTCTTGTCCTGTTCATCCTCAGGTTCTTTGAGATAACCTTCCCGCAATAAAGCTTCGCACAACGCTATCCCCAATTTTCCGGCCAGATGCCCATAACAGGTTCGAGCAAAGCTCAAATGTTGAAGTTGATTGGATTGTTTGAGGGACCTCACTTGTACTGGCGCAGCGATACTAGCCATCGTTTCAATCAGAAAAGCAACCTCTTTGTCTGCAAGACGATAGTAACGATGTCGTCCTTGCTGTTCAACGACGAGCAGCCCACCTTCGACCAGCTTGGCGAGATGACTGCTTGCCGTCTGGGGAGTAACACCCGCCATGTATGCAAGTTCGCCGGCAGGAAGGGCGCGACCATCCAACAAAGCTTCGAGAAAAATAGCACGACTGGGATCAGCGACTAACGATGCAATCACAGAAATATTCGGATATGTATTCATACTTCGATGATACCTTAACTATTGGTGTATTACAATTCATTCATGCATGAATGAAGGAATGACAACCCAAGAGATGGAAGGGATGAATTGAAGAATGGAAGAAGCAATGTATACCAATGATACCCATGATAGAACGCAAGAAGAGTATGAACCGGAGAAGGAGAGCCATCGGAACTTGAACAGAGAGCTGATCCAGCACGAGGTGATAACTCCAAGTATTTTGTACTATGGCACACCTGTATTGCTGCTGAGCACGTTAAACGAAGATGGAACGACGAACCTGTCTCCGCTTTCTTCATCCTGGGCATTGGGGGACTGCTTGGTACTTGGAGTCGGTATTCAGGGCAAAGCCTATGAGAACTTGAGCCGCCATCCCGAATGTGTAATTAATCTGCCGGATGCATCCAAGTGGGAGCAGGTTGAGCGGTTGGGGCGTTACACTGGGAAATATCCCGTTCCTGAAGAGAAAAGAAGGATGGGGTTTGAATTTTGTGAGGATAAATTTGCCGTCTCTGGACTGACACCCCAAGGTTCAATTCAGGTTGAGCCGGATAAAATAGCGGAATGTCCACTCCAGATTGAAGCGGTGGTACAACATATGCGTATTCCCGAACATACGCCATTCATGGCGATTGTAGAAGTAAAAGCGTTGAAGGTACATGCACATCCTCGTCTGATATCAGGCTTAAACAAGATCAACCCAGAGAAGTGGAATCCTTTAATTTATAATTTCCGACATTATTATGGACTTGGAGAGAGGCACGGGGAAAGTTTTCGTGCAGAGAAGTGAAGGATATGAATTCCAAGAAATAGCATAGACAGCCAATAAGTAATCCAAAATATATGAAGTGGGTCCGACTGGGGCGCCGCTTCTTTTGGATTCTATTAAGAATTCATTGGGATCGTATTCAGGTAATCAATACATTTGGCCATTTTATTAATCAGGGATTGGGTAAATAGTAAAGAAAGATACATGTAAGCATATACATAAGAGAGGTGATGAGCATGGAAATGGAATACTTAATGCGAGTACTCATAGCTGGCATCTGCGGCGTGTTGATCGGATATGAGCGTAAAAACCGAATGAAGGAAGCAGGGATACGTACACACTTTGTTGTTGCAGTGGGTGCAGCATTGATGATGATTGTATCCAAGTATGGCTTTCAGGATCAGGCAGGCTGGGCGAATCTCTCGCTTGACCCATCCAGGATTGCCGCACAGGTGGTCAGTGGGGTCGGCTTCATCGGAGCCGGAATGATCTTCACACAACGCCACACGGTCCGGGGATTGACAACAGCGGCGGGAATCTGGGCGACTGCAGGAATGGGACTGGCTGTCGGCTCGGGGTTGTATTGGACAGGAGCGGGGGTGACGCTGCTTATTGTTCTGGCCCAGATGCTGCTGCATCGGCCGACACGCTGGTTGGTGTCCGCGAGAACAGAAACGTTGACGATTCGACTGCTCAAGGAAGGGGACACCCTCAAAACCGTTTTGGCTTTGTTAGGACAGGAAAAAATCTCGGTGGTTGGATTCAAAACAGAACAGCAAATAAGCACAGACTCCGGGGAGGAGACTGTACTTGAATTTACGCTGCAACTGCCTGGATCATATCGGGCTGAGCAATTAGTTGTTTTATTGCAGGATGTGCCTCATGTTCGATCTGTTGATATGAGGTGAGCCTTGTCGATTGCCAGATGGTAATGCCGCTATGTCGCTATGCCGAATCATCACGACGATTACTGACCGCCTTCAATCACAGTCTCCGGCCGGGAAACGGGCTTGCCTTCAAGAACACACTGAATGGCATGTGCGACACCATGCTCCACGTTGGTCAAAGAGATAGCATTGGCAAGTGCCTTAATCTCCGGTTCAGCATTGCCCATGGCAATACCGAGTCCTGCCATTTTCAGCATGGATACATCATTGAAGTTATCACCAATGGCTGCCGTATCTTGCATGGAGATATTCAGATGTTCTGCCAGTTTGGTTAAGGCGTTACCTTTGGATACATCCGGATGCTGCATTTCGAAGTTGTGTTCAGAGGACACCACCATGGCTACATCCGAGCGAGAGGCAAAGTATTCACGTCCCTGCTGTAATTGAGCCGGATCCAATGAAAAGGCCATAATATTGTAAATGTAAGCTTCGGAAGGGATTTCCTGATGGGTGTGTACGCGGTGATAGTCTTTTTTGTCATAGTGCTTCTTAACGGCTCGAATGAGGCGTTCGATATCCTCCCCAGGACTTGAACCGAGAATGCGATCCATCTCAGCGAGCATCGCCTCATGGCTGCTGATAGGGGCGTATATACCCTGTTGCGTGGAGGCCTCGTAGTAGATATGATGATCTTCCAGCCACTGCATGACGGATGCAGCCGTTTCACGCTCAAGGGGAAGATGGAATAGGCGTTCACCGTTGGCATCATGGATGGTAGCTCCGTTGGAGCCAATAACTGGCGTGTTAATTCCACCTTCGCTGCTTATCGTTAATACGTCAGAATAGACCCGTCCTGTAGCAATCGTAACCTTCAATCCTTCTTGCTGTGCCTTGTGGATTGCAGCTGCATTCTCCGGGCTGATCTGGCTGTCTCTGTTCAATAGGGTTCCATCTAAGTCGGTAGCAAATAATTTCATATGTTACAACTCCTTTTCAATTGTAGGTTCAGGAATGAGAATCTCAACTTGCTGTTCGGCCAGAAAGTTTCGCCAATCTTGGGAAGGCCACTGGTCTGTAATTAACATATCAACGAGTGACCAGTCCGCAAAACGATAACCATAACGCTTATCAAACTTGGAATGGTCAGCAAGAACAATAACCTGCTTTGCAGCCTGCATCATTTTGTGCTTGATCTTGCCTTCCTCTTCAGAGGCACTGAAGCCATCCATCGTAATTCCGCCAATACCGATAAAGGCTTTATCTACATAATAATGGGAAAGAGTTTCAATCACTGAAGTACCATAGACATAACGTTGCTCTTTATCGACTTTACCGCCAAGCAAACGAATTTCGACAGCGGTATGATTGGAGAGAAGTTCAGCTGAATAAATGGAGTTGGTGATGACGGTACAGGACTTGCCATTCAGATTTTCAGCACAAGTCTGCACTGTAGTGGAAGAATCCAGAATAATGTGTTCGCCTTGGCGCACGATCGCAGCGGCTAGCTTGCCAATAGCTCTTTTTTCGTCGGAAATGTGGAGCAGACGATCTTTATAGGATCGGCGTTCATCTGGTGGGACGGGGAGAATTGCACCGCCGCGCGTTCGGATAATGGCATCCTGTTCTTCGAGCTTGATTAGATCCCTTCGTGCTGTGTCCCGGGAAACGTCAAAGAGGGATACAATATCATCAGCCGAGATGCGATTGTGTTTGCGTAAATGTTCAATAATCAGCTGCATTCGTTCTTCCTGAAACAAACGTGCCGCCTCCTTATACGTAGCTGACCCTGTATTTAACTGATAGGTTAATTATAAGTACTTATAATGATATTTGCAATATTATAAGGGAATGTAAGTGTATTTAAGTTTTTTAATCTTAATATTACAAATTGCGATGATTGCGGTAATAAATATGTGAAAGAGAAAGCAGCAGGAGCGAGTGCCGAGCAGGATTTGAGTACATGCAGAAGTGTGATTATGGCGTGGATATAAAAGTTTGAAAAAAAGTGTTGCGCATTTAAGTTGTCCTATGATATACTCATTCTTGTCGCCAAGAAAGACAACTTGTTTACAAGGCCCGTTGGTCAAGGGGTTAAGACACCTCCCTTTCACGGAGGTAACAGGGGTTCGAATCCCCTACGGGTCATTATCTTCACCATCTCAGGGATGAACAGTCCTGATGAGAAATCCTCAAAAAAAGTCATAGCTCCTAAACAAAAGAGTTACGCATGGCACATCCGGTGAAGTTACAGCAAGAGCCATTAGCTCAGTTGGTAGAGCACCTGACTTTTAATCAGGGTGTCGAAGGTTCGAGCCCTTCATGGCTCACCATTTTTACAATTGAATATGCGGTCGTGGTGGAATGGCAGACACGCTATCTTGAGGGGGTAGTGGGTGTATACCCGTGGAGGTTCGAGTCCTCTCGACCGCATCACAGCAACAAATGTTATAAAATAGACTCTCATGATTATTCATGGGAGTCTATTTTTGTGTTATGAGAAATACCACAACGTATTCCTGGGATTAAAAGGCTGAGGATTCAGGAAGGTTGTGGTATAATTTAGGTACATGTATTGATTATTACGGTTGGAAGGCGGTTCTGTATGCAGTCGATCTATGAGCGAATTGAACACCTGATTGCCGAAAGAGGGATGACCAAGAAGGCTTTCTGCCAACAGCTGAAGATCAGCACTGGCAATCTGGGTGACTGGAAACGCGGTAAATCTATTCCGAGTACGAATAAACTAATTGAGATTGCTTCGTTTTTTGATGTGAGCCTTGACTGGCTCATGATTGGGCGTCCATCCAAGGAGGCGATGGTACGGGAAAAACGGGAGGATTATTTTTTTGACGTGTTGCGGCAATTGAATTGCCAAGAAAGCGAATTATCGACTGTTGAACAGTCTTTTATCAGTGAATATATTGAATTTACCCGTTATCGCAAATCCAAGGAAAGCAGAGATTCAGGCGGCTTTCGTTACAAGGAAGAAGATAAGTCCGAAGGAAACGAGACGTTGTAGTATACGTTAGTGAAAGCTGCAACTTGACTGGACCATCTGGAATATAAAAAACCTCTGAACACATCCGAAACCCATCGGAGAGTTTGTTCAGAGGGTTTTTTCTTTTGAACTCGTTGCAACATGGATATGCGAATGCGAAAGTTATTACGATAGACGTATAACCCTTCACTTACGGAATATGAGGTTTGGTTTGCCCAAAAGATCGCGGCGAAGGGTGTTCCAAATTTGAAGGCATTGCTCCTGAAGTTCCCAGGCAGCTATTCCAAGCAAACGAACACCAATCCCGCCTGTAGCGAGCAAACTGGCCCCGGCAAGCATACGACCATCTGGGGGCAAGATGGACCGTATGGACTCCAACTGTGCTGCGCCCAATCCAGGAGCGATTATCCATAATGCTGCAGTGTGAGTATAGTCTAACAACGCTGCGGATGATTTTGGATCGTTCGATTCTGGTTTGAGTCCGAATCGATCCCATACGGCCAACTGCTTCCCTTGCCAGATTTCTGTCAGACTGCGATATTGCTTGAACTGAAAGGCTTCTCCTCGATGAATACGCCCAGCGGACCAGACATCCGCATACGCAAGTACTGCTTGTTCACCCAGCTCGAAGGTCGTGGTGAGTGAGGATGAGCTGCCTTTAAACGGAATAACGCATTCAGGAAAGTACTCCAGTACCGCTCCTCGCTCCAGTCGAAAATGATGATTCACAGACGATGGAACAGTAGGTGTGGGATGAAGCCTTGTCGCTGATGTGCTGCTTAGCATTAAGTGAGTGTTCTGTCCTAACTTCCATTCGGATCGATAATGATCGCCGTTCAGCACGCCTGGAGAGACGTCTGAAGTGTATACACATAATTCATCTCCGCCACCCGGAGGTCGAAAGGATCGACTGAACCGGAGAGGGGCGCTGTAATACCGATCGGTCATGACGGTGCGCCCGCCTTGGAGGGCGAAAGTAGCCCGAAGCTCGCTGCGGCGTATCACGGCCTCTCCAGTACTGCGGTTCAGTCCATGTTCAACCCCATGTAAAAAGGAAGATGAATTAGTGGCTGTGAGTCGTTCCGTGCTCATGGGTGTGTGTATGCAGATGCGCAGCGGAAGCATCGTCATCCATATATTGATGCTCAAGCCAATGGACGATTTCGGATACCCCTTCACCGCTCATCAGGTTCGACATCACATAAGGTCGTCCTTCGCGTACCCGTTCGGTATCATCCTTCATGACTTGCAGGCTTGCGCCTACATAAGGGGCAAGATCGGTCTTGTTAATCAGCAGCAGGTCTGAGCGTGTAATACCTGGACCACCTTTGCGAGGCAATTTTTCGCCCTGAGCCACATCAATAATGTAAATGAAAACGTCTGCCAGTTCCGGGCTGAATGCGGCAGAGAGATTGTCGCCGCCACTTTCGATAAAGATCAGCTGCAGGTCCGGAAAGCGTTCGATTAACTCATCAACGGCTTCGAAATTCATGGAAGCATCCTCCCGAATAGCGGTATGCGGACATCCCCCTGTTTCTACACCGATAATTCGTTCCGGGGCGAGTGCATTCTGACGCAGCAAAATCTCGGCATCTTCCTTTGTATAAATATCATTGGTAATAACGGCCAGGCTGTAGCGTGTACGCAGTGCCTTGGACAGCTTCTCCACGAGAGCTGTTTTTCCTGAACCTACCGGCCCGCCGATTCCGATTCGCATTGGGCGACTCCGATCAAATACCTTACGTTCCCACTCCGCATGATGCGTATGATTAGCTCCTCCACACATAACAAATTCCTCCTTGGTTTTGAATTAATGAAGTTAGGACATAAACAGACGGGCTGGCAGGCTCTCGTGCCGCATAGCGTAGATTTCCTGGGCAATACCGAAGCTGTGCATGTCTTCCGGGTCGTTATCCCGAATTTGAGACCATTCAGAATCAATATCATTCAAAAGTTTTTGGATAAGCATCTGTGCCTCGGTTTGCCCGATGGGCAGAAGACGCAGAGCGCTATTTACATAAGCGTTAACTGAGGTGTACAGATGTCCGGTGACGGCTTCATCCAGTCCAATTTCCAGGCGATAATTGATGTAGCCGTGGATGGTTGTAATGCCGCAAAAAGCACCATGTTCCTGTACGGCTTCATCGATTAGAGAAAAGTCCATCCACGGATATAGTGATCTCGCGAGTTTGAGTAATCGCTTCCCCATCTTGTGCCCGCTTTCCCGCAGTTCCCTGGGGGTTCGCTGAGCGTGTACACGTTTGTCGTAAAGGGCTAGACTGGCGGCATCCTGTTGCGCAATGGCCTGGTAGACACCTTTGATGGCTAGACCATCGAGCCGTACGAGGCTGGAATGAAGCTGGCCACGAATGAATTGTTCGAGTTGGGCGATGGTCCGTATCCTGCCATCATGAGTGTATGCCTCCAGACCGAACGAGTGGGAGAACCCGCCAATGGGCAGGGCCGAATCCAGCAGTTGAACATAACGGAGCAATTTCGTGCCGCTGTGCATCATCATGCGTGGGCCCCCTCTTGTCAAAACATGAAATAGCGCTGTGCCATCGGTAATTCATCCGCAGGCTCACAGGTGAGAAGTTCACCATCAGCCCGTACCTCATAGGTTTCGGGATCGACTTCAATGACGGGTGTCACGTCGTTGTGAATCATGTCCTTTTTGCTCACTGAGCGGCAGCCTTTGACGGGTTCCACACGCTTGTTCAAGCCTAGCGCCTCCTTGATTCCCGCGTCTGCTGCGGCCTTGGAGACAAAAGTAATCGACCCTTTGGCAAGCGCACCGCCGTAAGCACCGAACATCGGTCTGCCAAAGACAGGCTGCGGCGTAGGGATTGAAGCGTTAGGGTCACCCATCTGGGCGAAGGTGATTATGCCGCCTTTGATGACCATCTCGGGCTTTACCCCGAAATAGGCTGGGTTCCAGACAATCAGGTCTGCCAACTTGCCAACCTCCACGGAACCGACGAGATGGCCTATGCCGTGAGCAATAGCCGGATTAATTGTATATTTGGCGACATACCTTTTGATCCGGTCGTTATCAGATGGGGAGCCTGAGGTCAGTTCAAGCTTGCCTCGCTGCTTTTTCATCTTATCGGCGGTTTGCCAGGTGCGAATAATGACTTCGCCAACCCGGCCCATCGCCTGTGAATCGGAACTGATGATGCTGAATACGCCAAGATCATGCAAAATATCTTCCGCTGCGATCGTTTCGGGACGAATCCGCGAATCAGCAAAGGCGACGTCTTCAGGGATGGACGGGTCCAGATGGTGACAAACCATCAGCATATCGAGATGTTCTTCTACGGTATTGCGTGTGTAGGGACGTGTTGGGTTGGTTGAAGAGGGGATGACGTAAGACTCTCCGGCAGCGCGGATAATATCCGGCGCGTGTCCTCCGCCAGCACCTTCCGTATGGTAGGTGTGGATCGTACGTCCGTTAATGGCCGCCAGTGTATTTTCGAGAAATCCGGTCTCGTTCAGTGTATCGGTATGAATGGCCACCTGAACATCATGCTCTCCGGCTGCGGTCAGACAGGCATCAATAGCGCTTGGTGTTGTTCCCCAATCTTCATGCAGTTTCAGTCCAATGACACCGGCTTCAATCTGTTCAATCAATGGAGCTGTGCTCGAGCTGTTGCCTTTGCCGAGATAACCGATATTCATGGGAAATGCTTCTGCAGACTCCAGCATGCGGTGGATATGCCAGGCTCCGGGTGTACAGGTGGTGGCTTTGGTGCCTGTTGCAGGTCCTGTACCGCCGCCGATCATGGTTGTTACTCCGGAAGATAAGGCCGTTTGAATCTGTTGTGGACAAATGAAATGAATATGGGTGTCAATGCCTCCGGCGGTCACAATCATGCCTTCCCCGGCAATGATCTCGGTCGAAGCACCAATAACAAGTAGGGGATCGACTCCGTCCATCGTATCCGGGTTGCCGGATTTGCCGATGGCGCAAATGAGGCCGTCGCGGATGCCGATGTCCGCTTTTACAATCCCCCAATGATCAATGATGACGGCGTTGGTGATCACTGTATCAGGCGTGCCGTCACTGCGAAGGGCGGATGTGGACTGACCCATCCCGTCACGAATAACCTTACCGCCGCCGAATTTGCTTTCATCCCCATAGACAGCATAATCATGCTCGATCTCCGCCCATAGTTCCGTATCTGCCAATCTGACGGCATCCCCGGTTGTTGGTCCAAACATGGACGCGTATTGTTCGCGGCTCATTCGTTTCATGAAGGTTCCCCTCCGTCCTGTAACGAAGGTGCGAATGCCTTCAGAAATGTTTCCAGCTTCTGTGGATCAGGTGGCTGATCTGCAGATCCCTCGGTTAGTCCGTTAAATCCATGAATCTGACGTTTGCCTCCAAATGTGGTGAGTTCGACCGGTTTTTCTTCACCGGGTTCAAAACGAACAGCGGTGCCTGCCGGAATATGCAGGCGGTGCCCAAAAGCGGAAGGGCGATCGAAGTCCAGAGCAGCATTGACTTCATAGAAGTGAACGTGAGAACCGACCTGAACGGGACGGTCGCCGCGGTTCAGTACAATCAGACGCACGGTTGAGCGATCGGGATGACAGACGATCTCATCATCCTGTTTTAAACGATATTCACCAGGGATCATGGCGTTCTCCTGCCTTTCTCAGCGTATAGGTTCATGGACAGTGACCAGTTTTGTTCCGTCAGGGAAAGTGGCTTCCACCTGTACCTCAGGAATCATGTCCGGTACACCTTCCATGCAGTCTTCACGTGTCAGGATCGTGCCGCCGTATCTCATCAACTCTGCAACACTCATGCCATCGCGTGCGCGTTCCATGAGCTCGGAGGTCAACAATGCGATAGCTTCGGGAACATTCAGTTTAAGTCCGCGTCCTCTGCGTTCCCGAGCGAGGTTAGCGGCTACGGTAATCAGGAGTTTCTCTTTTTCCTGCTCAGTCCAGTGCAAGGTAATCCGACCTTTCCCTTAGATAGTCTATGTCGTCATGGATCGTTCTGTATGTTAAATATACTCACACAGGGTGGACCCTTTGTCAATATGGTTCCAGTTATATTAGCAGCATGCATTAAACGAGTATGCATAAAATAAAATTATGTAAGCATTATTGACACGGTGGGTGTCACCCTCCATAATTTGGATCAACGAACATTTCGGACATATATGACCTTAATGTTCGTCAATAGACTAAAAAAAGGGAGTGTAGGCTATTGAAGAAGAGGTCGGTCAAGTTATGGAGTGTTTTGCTCGGTGCAGTCATTGCGTTGACAGGATGTGTGGAGGGTGGAACGCCGCCTGAGGCGTCGGGTTCCGGTGGGGCGGGAGAATCAACTTCGTCCGGAGATACGATTAAAGTTGGTGTTCTTCACTCCCTGAGTGGAACGATGGCAATCAGTGAGGTGTCTGTTAAGGATGCGGAGATGCTTGCCATTGAAGAGATCAATGCAGCTGGCGGAGTTCTGGGTAAACAGATCGAGCCGGTGGTTGAGGATGGCGCTTCCGATTGGCCTACATTTGCAGAGAAAGCAGGGAAGCTGCTGCAGCAGGACAAAGTGGCCGCTGTATTCGGCGGATGGACCTCTGCGAGCAGGAAGGCAATGCTTCCGGTGTTTGAACAGAACAAGGGTCTGTTGTTCTATCCGGTGCAATATGAAGGGTTGGAATCCTCACCCAACATTTTTTATACAGGAGCCACAACGAATCAGCAGATCGTTCCATCCGTAACTTGGTTACTGGAGAACAGGGGCAAGAAGTTTTACCTATTGGGTTCAGATTATGTGTTCCCGAAAACCGCCAATCAGGTCATCAAAGCTCAGTTGTCAGCAGAAGGTGGCGAAGTGGTAGGTGAAGAATATACACCGCTGGGGCACACGGATTACAGTACGATTATCAGCAAAATCAAGGCTGCCAAGCCGGATATTGTATATAACACGCTGAACGGAGACAGCAATGTCGCCTTTTTCAAACAATTGAAGGATGCCGGGATCTCTTCGGAACAGTTGACCACTCTGTCAGTGAGTGTGGCGGAGGAAGAAATTCGGGGCATTGGTGCGGATGTGCTGAAAGGCCATTTGGCTTCGTGGAACTATTATCAGACAACGGATACACCTGAGAATAAAACATTTGTAGAGAAATATAAAGAAAAATACGGAGCTGACCGGGTGACGGCCGATCCGATCGAAGCGGGATATGTGGCCGTTTATCTGTGGAAAGCAGCTGTGGAGAAAGCCGGATCAACTGATGTTGAAAAGGTGAAGGAAGCAGCCAAAGGACTGGAATTCGATGCGCCGGAAGGAAAAGTGACGGTGGACGGAGAGAACCAGCATATCTACAAAACGGTGCGGATTGGCGAAGTGCAGGAGGATGGACAATTTAAGGAATTGTGGAACTCCGGCGCACCGGTCAAACCTGATCCGTATCTGAAAACGTACGAATGGGGTGCTTCCCTCAGTACGAAATAGCGCAGTCATCTCGCGTCCGAAATATGCTGAATAACAGACGAGGGTGAAACAACACACCCTCTTACAACAACACGGTAAAGCGTTGATGCGAAACGTAAATGATGTCTTGTATAAAATTTCAGATGTTCACAGCATGAGGAGGGAAAGGCGATGGATATGTTTGTCCTGCAAATGTTCAATGGGTTAAGCATCAGTTCCATCCTGCTGCTGATTGCGTTGGGACTTGCGGTTACATTTGGATTGATGAATGTCATTAACATGGCGCATGGTGAATTGATCATGATCGGCGCTTACGCTACGTATGTGACGCAAAACCTGTTCATTTCGTATGCTCCGCAAGCGTGGTTTGATGTCTACTTTATTGTGGCTCTGCCGATCGCCTTTGGTGTGGCGGCTCTTATAGGCTGGCTGCTGGAAGTGGTGCTGATCAGGCATCTGTATGGGAGGCCGCTCGACAGTCTGCTTGCTACATGGGGCGTAGGCATGATGCTGCAGCAATTGGCCCGAACGATATTTGGGGCGCCGAACGTAGGGGTATCCAGTCCGGCTTGGCTCAACGGAGGTCTGACCATCACGGACGGTATTGTGTTTCCGTATAAACGTCTTTTCATTATTGCGCTGGTTGCGGTTGTGCTGCTGTGCATGTATTTGTACATCTATCGGACTTCTTCCGGGAGACGGATGAGGGCCGTAATGCAGAATCGAAGCATGGCGGGCTGTCTCGGGATTTCCACCAGACGTGTGGATGGCATGACTTTTGCGATTGGTTCAGGCATTGCCGGTATCGCCGGATGTGCGTTGACACTGATTGGTCCGATTGGTCCCTCGCTGGGCACGTATTATATCGTGGATGCGTTCATGGTGGTTGTACTGGGCGGTGTGGGGAAACTGGTGGGAACTGTGTGTGGTGCGCTTGGCATTGGCATGTTCAATACGTTATTCGAAACGTATACCTCAGCCTCCATCGGCAAGGTGCTGGTATTTGTCTGTATTGTAGCTTTTCTGCAATGGAAGCCGCGCGGTCTCGTTGCCATGCGGACCCGGAGTCTGGATTAATGTGAAGAAGGGGGTTATATGATGTTGGCACTTCTCAAGACGGGTAGTCTGAAAATGAAGATCATCTGGGCGGTTGTCCTGATCATGATGTGTCTGGCTCCACTCATTTCCACGGAATTCCGGCTTAGTTTATTAGCGAAATTCCTGGCCCTGGCCATTCTGGCGATCGGTCTGGATTTGATCTGGGGGTATGGGGGTGTACTTAGCCTGGGGCATGGCGTATTCTTCGGACTTGGCGGGTACGCCATGGCGATGTATTTGAAGCTGCAGGCCAGCGGTACGACACTTCCAGACTTTATGGGATGGAGTGGTCTTAGTGGTCTGCCGTGGTTCTGGGAGCCGTTCAAGTCATTCCCAGTGGCGCTATTGCTGGGCATTGCCCTTCCGGCATTGCTGGCCTTTGCCCTGGGGTGGTTCACGTTCCGCAACCGGATCACCGGTGTATACTTTACAATCCTGACCCAAGCGTTAGTACTCATTACAGTAACGTTATTTGTGGGCAAACAGGAATGGACCGGAGGGACCAACGGTATAACGGGATATAACGCGATCTTTGGTTTTACCCTTCATTCGACAGGGACAACGATTGCTCTCTACTATATAACACTTGCAGTTCTGGTGCTCGCCTATCTGCTCTGTCGTCGGGTCGTGAACAGCAGATTCGGTCAGGTGCTTGAAGCTGCGCGGGATGGGGAGAATCGGGTTCGCTTTCTTGGATATGACCCGGCGGGCTTCAAAACGTTGGCTTTCGCCCTCTCTGGAGCGCTGGCGGGAATTGCCGGTATGTTATTTGTTCTTCAGGTAGGGATCATTTCGCCTTCCATGATGGGGATTGTGCCTTCCATTGAAATGGTACTATGGGTTGCTTTGGGTGGTCGTGGAACGCTGATTGGTGCGGTGATCGGAGCTGTGGTGTTGAACGCAGCCAAAACCGGCATCAGTGAAGCTTATCCCGAAGGTTGGTTGTTTGTCATTGGCGGGCTCTTTGTGACTGTGGTCTTGTTCATGCCGAATGGACTTGTTGGTGTATATCGTCATGTCGTGCGCTTGCTTAAACGGAGAGGAGAGGTTGTGCATGTTCCAGTCAGTCAGGAAAAACCAAAAGTCTACTGACGCTCCGGTAGTCCTGGTCGCCGAGGACATTACGGTGGCATTTGGCGGTTTTGTTGCGGTCAAAGGCATGAATCTGAAGCTGCATGAACATGATCTGCATTTTCTGATTGGCCCCAATGGTGCGGGGAAAACCACAATGCTGGATGTCATTTGCGGCAAAACCAAGCCCTTGTCCGGTACGGTGAAGATGGCGGATGGTACGGATCTGACACGTATGAAGGAACACCAGATTGTTCGAAAAGGGGTAGGGCGCAAATTCCAGGCTCCGTCCATCTTTGCTGGTCTGACCGTGCAGGAGAACCTGGCGCTGGCTGCGGAGACTCGTCGTTCTCCTTTACAGGCTCTGGGTATTCAGCGGTATTCAAAAATTAGTGCGGCCATGGAGCGGGTTACGCTCCAAATTGGTCTGCAGGACCGTGTGGATACACGTGCGGGGGCGCTATCACATGGGGAAAAGCAGTGGTTGGAGATTGGTATGCTGCTCCTGCAGGAACCCCGTGTATTGCTGCTGGATGAACCGGCAGCGGGCATGACGGACGAAGAAACACACAGGACGGGTCGACTACTGCAGGAGATTGCGCGAGAAAGGTCTGTTGTGGTAGTGGAGCATGATATGGAATTTGTTCGCGAGTATGCAGCCAAAGTGACGGTGATGCATGAAGGCAAGCTTCTAAAGGAAGGTACGATGGTGGAAGTGCAGGAAGATCCGAGAGTGGCTGAAGTGTACCTGGGCAAAAGGAGGGATGACCATGCTGTCGCTGCAACGAATTGAGTCCGGTTATGGGGAAAGCAATGTGCTGCGCGGTGTGAATCTGGATGTTCAGCCAGGTCAGGTGGTATGCCTGATGGGGCGTAATGGTGTAGGGAAAACCACCTTGATGAAGACGTTGATGGGGCTTCTCAAAACGCGCAAAGGAAGTGTTCGGTGGAAAGGTCAGGAAATATCCACCCTCGATCCGGCCAAGCGGGCCAGGTCGGGGATTGGATATGTGCCGCAGGGGAGAGAAATCTTCCCTCAGCTTACAGTAAAGGAAAATTTGCTGCTGGGTCTGGAGACAAGTGCAGCGGGTGTAAAGATGTTCCCGGAGGATGTGCTGGCGATGTTTCCGGTGCTTGCCACGATGTATGGTCGACAGGGTGGTGATCTAAGTGGCGGGCAGCAACAGCAGTTGGCATTTGCCCGCGCGCTGGCTTCCCGGCCTGGATTATTGCTGCTGGATGAGCCGACAGAAGGCATCCAGCCTTCGATCGTAGAGGATATCCGGCAGGTCATTTTGGGAATTAAGGCAAAGGGTGAAATCTCCATCTTGCTGGTGGAGCAAAGCATTGATTTTGTGCGCGGTGCTGCAGATTATATTTATGTAATGGACAAAGGAGCAATTGCACTGCAAGGAACACCGCGAGAACTGGATATGTCGCAGTTTGAGCACCATCTGTCTGTGTAGATCAGCTGCTGAGGGTAGGATGAGTTCAGGAGCGCTTGTCCAGGATATTGGAGTACTTCGGATATAGTCTTCGGATGCAATCTGGGCAGATATCATGGGTGAATTCGGCATGGGTGTGCTTCTCCAGATAACTCTCAACCGAGTTCCAGCTGTCTTGTTCATCCTTGATTTGTTTGCAGACAGCGCAAATGGGAAGCAGTCCACGCAAAGTGCGCACTTCGGAAAGGGCTTTTTTCAATTGGCGTTCGGTCTGCTTCTGTTCGGTAACATCCGTGTGTGCAATCAATGCGAGATCAGACAGAAGGGATGGGTCGGCCTGAATCAATGGGGTGAGTTCCAAGCGGAACCACCGCTGTTCGTTGTGGATAGTTTGAACGGAGATGTCGTATGTATAACTGTCTTTAAAAGGTGCAGGGATACGTTTCAACTCCTGAACAATCTTCGCATTCTTTGCTTTCTCCTCGCGTAATGTCCACCGCTCTACAAGGTGGAGGTAATGAGACGGTTCAGATGCTGTTCTGGAGAGGTCTGTTCCGCTTGGTTTGGGAAGCAGCTGCCCAAGTCCTTGTTGCCAAGCGGTGTTGCAGCTGCGAATGATCCAGTTATGGTCAACAATGATAAGCTGGTGCTGCATGGACTGGAACGATAATCTCTCCAGATCGGATATTAAGTATCTCATGAAATGAGCTCCTCCTTGGCAGAAAACTTATCTTAAATCATCAGGAATTTCCAAAATGTCAGCGACCTGGTTCCTGAACCGGGTTGCTTTGCGTGTGCCGTGAATGAGATTAGACAGACGGTATGGCGGAATGCCATACTGTTCACAAAATGTCTTTTGGTCGACCTGGAGTTCGGTTAGTCGTCGTTTGATAGCCCATCCGAAAGGAGTCACAGGTTTCTTTTTGTTCAAAAGGGTTCACCCCTCGTTGGAATGTAGTGTTCAGCTGGTTATTCTTGGTGTAAAATATATGGATATGCGAGCTGTATAATTTATTATATACGTATTTGCGTCATCTAACAATTAAAAAAGACGTAAATAAGTGTATTTTAATATGTTAAATGGCGTAAATACGTTAAAAAGACAAAATAAATGACATAAAAAACACGCCGGCAATGAGGTTGCGGCGTGTTTTTTATGTTCCACAGTAGGAGGAGGGGGATTATGAAGGGAAGGTGGATAGAGATTAGGCTCTGTAAGCGTGAAGTCCTGCACCAAGCATGTGAAAGCTTGGAAATAACGTCTTCATGGACATTGAGGTTGGTTGTACCAGTCCATCCGCAGCGGAGGCGCTGACGGTATGCCATTCATGCTCCAGGTCTGCGGCCAGGCGAACCAACAGGTCCTGGGTTGTATCTGTGTTAAGAGGTATCACTTTGGAGGCTTCGGTTATGCAAGCACTCATGGCTGAATGCAGATAACCAAGGACCGCCTCCTCGACAGGGATTTCGAGGTGGTGGTTAATCCAGGCGTGAACGGTGGAGAGGCAGCCAACGGATTCATACTTAGCCAGGGTTTGTTCCAGATGGCTAAAATCAATCCATGGGTGGAGTGCGCGAGCTAGTTTAATCAGTCGTTTGCCCATGGTGGAGGCATGTTCTCTGAGGTTCACGGGGGTGCGCTGGACATGAACGAGTTTGTCGATGAGGGCTGTACGCCACGCGTCATTATGATCTGCTGCGGTGTATATACCTTTAATCGCCATACCTTCCAGACGCACAATGCTGGGGTGCAATTGACAGCGCATGAAGGATTCGAGGTCTTCAGCGCTTCGAATTGTACCTTCAGCGATATGGGCATCCATACCAAAGGAATGGGTAAACCCTCCGACCTGGATAGAGGAATCAAGCAGTTTGACGTAATCGAGCAGCTTATTCCCACGGTTCACAATCTTTCGCCTCCTACGTTCGTTAAATGTTATGTTAAATAACATTTATACTCCTTTTTGGTTCGACTTATGTTAGTAAATCCGAATTATATGATATATATATTCACATAAATATCCGCTTTTTGTCAATAGTTTCTTGGTTTTTTAAATATAAAATCTATTTAATGTTATTTTATATAACTTTATAAGTTAAGTTCTACTAAGAGGATATGAAGAGTGGTTATTATAAAGAAAGTAGGGTCATCAGCCTAATCGGATATACAAACGAGATCAAATTTAATCATATGCACTTCGTAGGAGAAAATGACGAGATTATACGATTTATGGGAGGAAAAGCGCAGTTAAAATGATATTAATAAAAATGCTTTACTTTTAAACATGAACCGGGTATAATCAATTCTGTTGCCGATTATTTACGACATGCGGTCGTGGTGGAATGGCAGACACGCTATCTTGAGGGGGTAGTGGGTGTATACCCGTGGAGGTTCGAGTCCTCTCGACCGCATCATAAGAACGATTAAGAAGAAGCTTCCCGTATGGGGAGCTTCTTTTTTTGTGTTTTTTACAGTAAAGACGGGTCCGACCAAAAAAAGGTCATCCCATTCCCCTGAATGCATGCTCATGCTGTCTGTCGGGGTCGGATGGCCTTCACTTGTTATTTAAGCAATGCTTTGATGTCTGCTTCAATTTTATCAGGTGTTGTTTGGGGAGCATACCGCTTCACAACACGACCGGTCTGATCCACAAGGAATTTGGTGAAGTTCCATTTGATGGCTTTGGAGCCGAGTACGCCCGGTGCTTCTTTGGTAAGATGCTGGAAGAGAGGATGAGCGCTTGAACCATTCACATCGATTTTCTCAAACATTGGGAAGCTGACACCATAGTTCATCTGACAGAACTCGGCAATATCGTCAGAAGAACCTTTTTCTTGTGCAAACTGGTTGCTTGGAAAACCAAGAACTTCAAATGGGGAGTCTTTAAATTTGTCCTGGAGTTCTTGCAGACCTTTGAATTGAGGTGTGAGGCCGCATTGACTTGCTGTATTCACGATAAGCAGTACTTTGTCACGATAGTTGGACATTTCGACTTCCTGACCGCGAAGGGTGTTTACTTTGTAGTCGTAGACTGACATGAAAATCGCCTCCATTTCATATTCTTCTACCTTCTATTATATTTATTACAATTAAATATTGCAAAATTAATATTGTTTTTTTATCTCAATTTAGACCTGACATGTATGATCTGTGACTGATTTACTGTTCAAATTGCGCTAAAGAGAGAATTAGAGAGCTTTGAAGAGATGGGTAGAGAATGGATGTGTTGTAAGCGCTATTATTGATGTGAAATGGCAAAAATCCGTCGATTCGTTGATCTGCGCAGACTTTACACCAATATGGCACGGGTGTATGATTCATATCGTAATTCCAATTAAATTAAATTTTACATGAAAAACGAAACAAACGATGATATCGCTCTGATTATTGAAAATAAAGGAACGATGTTTTAATCGCTGAGTTTCCATTCATTCATGGGTGGGAAACGGGGGAACCAACAGGATGAACTGTTTAGAACAGTAGGCATCCATGGGGTGAATTTTCCGGTGACAGCCGGAAATAGGGCGACTCTCGCGCCCGAATCCGTCAGCTAACCTCGTAAGCGTTAAAGGGAGAGGCAACAAGCCGTACGCTGGTTCATAGTGTCTTTTTGCTATGGATTATTGAAGAAGCGTCCGGGAGGCCTTGGTCCCCCACGCTTCTTTTTTGTTGTCTTTTCACGCCAAGGGAGGAACGAATGATGGATAAAGAGATGATCTTAGTAACTGCTCCTAATGAAGCAGGACGTAAATTTATCAAATTGCTGATGTACAAAAAAATGCCGTTTGCCGTTCTGACCAATAGTGCAGGGGAAGAGCGCAGACTCCGGAGAATCGGTGTGGAGCATGTCATTCGCATGAACACGGCTGCTGCTCAGAAATGGTTTTTGCCTCAAGGCAGTGTCGGCAATGTTTTTATTTTTGAAAATAGCTTAAACCTGACCTGTCGATATTTGCAGATCTGCCGCTCCTGGACATCCAAGTCCTTGTGTGTTATTACGGAACAAAGCCATCCCAAAGGGATCTATCGGGGAATGGGAGCAGACCGTATTGTATATTCCTTGAATGGGGAAGTGGGGTTTCTGCTTAATGGCTAGTGGCTAGTACTATTCCTGTGATTGATCCAGTGTCAGCCGCCTGTTATAATTGAAATCATATATAAACGGAAACTTGAGGAGACTCATGCATGTTGGTGGGTCTTCTTTTTTATGGTTTGGGAAATAGGGATAATTTCCTGTGGCTAACGAGGAGGAATAAGCGTGCCGGATGTACGTGGAATACAATGGTTGTTCTTTGATGTGGGGGATACACTCGTGGACGAATGGGAGCCGGTAGATGATATTATCGGTCAGTTCGTTCGTGAAGCTTGTGCGCTTGGTTATCAGGTGGAGATGCAGACGGTGCGAGAACTATTTGCTGCCTCCTACCGAAATTACGAGCAATGGCCGATGAAATTGGCTATTCGTACCCTTATCAGCGATGAGGGGCACCGGGAACAGATACAGGAGAAGCTGAAGTTCCGCAAAGAGCTTGAGCGTCCCTTCCCGTCCGCCGAGGCAGTTCTCCAGACGTTGTCGCAGCACTATAAGATTGGTATCATTGCCAATCAAAGTCCGGGAACGGAAAGTAGGCTGAATAGCTACGGCTTGCGCAAGTATGTGGATGTGCTGGCCTGTTCAGCTGAAGAAGGGGTGTCCAAGCCTGACCCTGAATTGTATGCAGTAGCGTTGAAACAGGCGGGATGTAAACCCGAGGAAGCGGTCATGATCGGCGACCGGATTGATAATGATATTATTCCGGCCAAGAAGCTGGGTATGCACACAATTCGGATTTTACAGGGTTATGGCAGGTTTCAGCCTGAGCTTGCGGATGCAGAGCGTCCAGACTGGACGATTGAATCACTGGAGGAACTTCTTCCATTGTTATTGGTTACTCAAAATTCAGACAACTGAATGAAGAGTCGTATTAAGAGCTAATCCGTATGGATTAGGCTGCTGCTCAAACTGCTCAAACATATAAAAGGCTGATCATCTCAAGGGATACGTTACTTGAGTTGATCAGCTTTTTTGAGTTAGACAAAATACAGTGTAGTTCCATTTAAACTAGAACAACAGAATGGTCTGGATAATCAGATACACATTCAGGACAACGATCACTCCGGCAATGATCCAGGAGATAATTTTGAGCCACAACTTGTTGGCAAAAGCCCCCATGCTTTTTTTGTCACTTGTAAACATGACCAGCGGAATGACCGCAAAGGGCAGCTGCAGCGACAGCACAACCTGACTCAGAATTAGAAGTTCTTCTGTTCCGTGCTCTCCGGCAATAGCTGTTACGATAACGGCCGGGATGATCGCGATCAGACGTGTAACCAGTCGACGAAGCCACGCCGGAATACGAATGTTCAGGAAACCTTCCATTACAATCTGCCCGGACAGTGTGCCGGTGAGTGTGGAGTTCTGACCTGAAGCCAGTAGAGCCACACCAAACAGGATGCTTGCAATGGTCGTACCCAGCAGAGGAGTCAACAGATGGTAAGCATCTGTAATTTCCGCAACTTGGGTCATGCCTGCACTATGGAACACGGCGGCTGACACAATCAGGATGGCTGCATTGATGAACAGAGCCAGCGTCAAAGCGATGGTTGAATCCATGGTGGAATACCGAATCGCTTCTTTTTTACCTTGAGGTGTCTGTTCAATTTGACGAGTCTGCACGATGGAAGAATGCAGGTACAGATTGTGGGGCATCACGGTTGCACCGATAATGCCGATAGCGATGTAGAGCATGGCTGGATTTTGCAAAATTTCGGCACTGGGCACAAAGCCATGCATGACACCACCCATATCCGGTTTGGCGAGAAAGAGGTCAATCCCGAAGCAGAGGGCGATGGTGGCCATCAGCACGATAACAAGCGATTCCAATGCACGAAAGCCTTTATTTTGCAGCAAAAGAATGACGAGTACATCGACAGCGGTAATAATGACGCCATATAACATGGGAATGTTGAATAGCAACTTGAGTGCGATAGCTGAACCAATAACCTCGGCAAGGTCGGTAGCTGCAATCGCCAGCTCACACAAGATCCATAACACCATAACAACAGGCATGCTGAATCGTTCGCGGCAGGCTTGCGCCAAATCCCGTCCTGTCACAATCCCGAGCTTGCCAGCAAGAGACTGCAATACAACAGCCATCAGGTTCGAAATCAGAATTACGGACAATAACGTATAACCGAATTGTGAACCACCCGCAATATCCGTTGCCCAGTTCCCGGGATCCATATATCCAACGGCAACGAGATAACCTGGTCCAACAAAAGCAAGGAATTTTTTCCACCAAGCAGCGTTCTTAGGCACCTTCATGGAGCTATGGGCTTCCCCTAGTGATGGGGCCATGCCTGCAGCCAATGGCTCATTTGAAGGAGTATTGAACGGATTTTTTTTACTCATAATATAATCACCCGACTTTGAAGTATTGATATTCTATATGAAGAGGAACAGTGTCATTCCTTTGATTAAATGTGAACATTGAAACCAAATGAAACCAAAACCAAGAACATATTTAACTGCTTTCGATATGTCTAAACGTTTATGTTGATACTTACATTGTACTACTTCAATTATTTTTGTCTAGTGCAACTTTTGTGTAGGAGGACAAAAATTAGTGGAGAGTGAATCGTGCCTTAGTATATTACCCAACCCTGAATAAATTACCTGTGTTCATTCCCAATGCATGAAAAAGATAAAGATGTACAAGCTGAATAAGGGCCAACAGCGTTTCAAAATGAGCCAGAAGTTTAAATTGAATTGTAGGCAGCAAAAAACTTAAAGGTGAAGGAGAGATTCTTAATGGAAGCTTTATATACAGCAACAGCGACAGTTAAAGGTGGACGTACAGGTTCGGTGGCTTCTTCGGATGGCGTGCTCAAGCATGATCTGAAAATGCCAAAAGAACTTGGAGGCTCAGGTGGTGAAGGAACCAATCCTGAGCAGCTCTTCGCAGCTGGATACGGTGCTTGTTATGAAAGTGCTCTTGCCAATGTGGCACGCAAAGCGGGCGTGAAATTGGAGAATGTGGTGGTCACAAGTAATGTATCCATCGGGAAAGATCCGGCGGATGATGGTTTCCAGCTGTCTGTACGTTTGGATGTTAGCATGCCAGGGGTGGATCACAGTCAAGCAGAAGATCTTGCACGCAAGGCACATGATTTCTGTCCTTACTCCAAAGCAACACGCGGCAATATTGATGTGGTACTTAATGTAGTTTAAGACCTAACTCGTAGGAGTAAAGGGAACATATAGAGCAGGTATCTTTGGATACCTGATGTTCGAGTACAAGACCCTGCTGGCCGTCGGCAGGGTTTTGTAGTTTATAATACAGTTGAGATGCAGGAGATTGCATGTTGAACAGCGTACTATTTTACATAATCCCCGAACGAGAAAGCCCAATTCTTTAGATGTGGGATGAAAGTGAGGTCGGATACGGAGTATCACTATTGTGATGCTTCAAGTATCCGAAATGTCTGCGTTCTTAATTTTTTTAGCTTGTTTCAATTCATCTATTAAACTGATACAATATAGATATGAATGAATATAGAAGAACAAACACAACCGTATCTTTGTTGAACTATCATTTTGTGTTCTGCCCACGATACAGGAGAAAGATATTTCTCAAATCGGATGTAGAACAGCGCTTCAAGGAACTGGTGCATGAGGTATATGCAGAGCTTAAAATTGTGATTGTTGCCATGGAGTGTGACAAAGACCATACACATATATTTCTCAATGCACTTCCAACCTTAAGCCCTGCTGAGATCATGGCAAAAATAAAAGGAGTCACATCCAAAAAACTACGAGAAGAGTTTCCCCACCTTCTGCATTTGCCCAGTTTGTGGACACGTTCCTATTTTGTTTCTACCGCTGGACATGTATCAAGTGAGACCATCAAGCGTTATGTTGAACAACAAAAGACAAGGGGGTGAAGTATATGTCTCAGACCATAACGGTTAAGGTAAAGCTGCTGCCGACTAAAGAGCAGATCCAACTATTGCAACAAAGTAGTCATGAATATATCCGAGTTGTGAATACACTCGTGGCCGAGATGGTAGAAGAAAAGAAAAGGTTGAAGAAGACAACAAAAGACATTCCTGCTAATCTACCAAGTGCAGTAAAAAATCAAGCGATTAAAGATGCGAATAGTGTATTCTCTACCAAAGTTAAGAAAAGTAAATACGCAATCATACCGATCCTAAAGAAACCGATTTGCGTATGGAATAACCAAAACTATTCTTTTGACTTCACGCACATTTCTATTCCATTCCTGGTAGAGGGAAAATCCAAGCGTGTAAAAATTCGTGCATTGTTCATAGGCAGGGACCATCGAAACGTTGACCTTTTGAAGCATAAACTGGGTACGCTCCGTGTCACGAAAAGCTCAGGGAAGTGGGTAGCCCAAATTGCTGTCACCATGCCAACAACTGAAAAAACGGGTATGCGGATTTTGGGCGTTGATTTAGGGCTGAAAGTCCCTGCCGTAGCCATCACAGATAATGATCACGTTCGCTTCTTTGGTAATGGGCGAGAAAACAAATACAAGAAACGGAAGTTTCGTAGTGTTCGTCAAAAGCTAGGAAAACAAAAGAAAGTGAACGCTATTCGCAAGTTAGATGATAAAGAACAACGATGGATGAAAGACAAAGACCACAAAGTCAGTCGTGAAATCGTTCATTTCGCAGTCGAAAATAAGACTTCTGTCATTCGCTTAGAGCAACTAACGAATATTAGGCAGACGACAAGAACAAGTCGTAAAAACGAAAAGAATCTACACACATGGTCATTCTACCGTTTGGCACACTTCATTGAATACAAAGCAAATATGGCAGGGATCAAAGTGGAATATGTGAACCCTGCATATTCAAGTCAAACCTGTCCAGAATGTTCAAAAAAGAACAAGGCGCAAAATAGAAGATATACGTGTCCATGTGGATTCAAGAAACATCGTGATATCGTTGGGGCGATGAATATTCGCTACGCAACTGTGATTGGCGGTAACAGTCAATCAGCCTAGGATGCTATATGCACTGTCTTAGGAGGGGTAATGGCATACCCTAATCTTAGCATCTGTCCAAAGCAGAAATGAAATGAGGACGTTAAGCTTAGCTAAGAATCCCAATCACTTTAGTGATCTTGCCCCTTTAGGGGTGGGAGTGTCAAATAATCTACTCTTGCTTGATGTGATACATTCGAATAAGGGGGAACGACAATGAGTATTGAAGAGATGATAGAACGACGATTTGTATGCACTAAATGCAGGGGTACGGATTGTAACATTAAGGAAGTATCCATGTCAGGAGCAGGGCTTAGCAAAATGTTTGATATTCAGCACAATCATTATCTCTTTGTCGCCTGTTCTTCTTGTGGATATGTTGAAGTATTCGATCCGGATGTGTTGAAAGGAAAAAAACAGGGTCAGGTGGGTACCATTCTTGATATTCTATTTGGCGGGTAAGTGTGCGTGAGTTGACATTGAACTAAAATTTCTTTAATATGACTTAGTACTGAAAAGTGTCATTGCATGAACCAAATTTGAATTGACAGGTGATATCCATGTCTTATAGACCGCGTATTGCACAATTGCAAGTAGCTAGTAAAAATGAAAAAGACGGATTGTATGAATTTACAATGAAATTGGTAGACGGTACACAATGCCGTGTATTCTACTCCCATTCCCCGGAATGGAAGATGACCAATATCAGCCGTCTGCAGAAAACGCCTTGTCCTGTATGCCGCAAAGACTTCATTTGCAAATGCATGGATCAGTGGGCCGGTGACCTGCACCAACAGATGATTGACGACCAATGGATGGAAAAGGCAATTGCCGAGTAATTGCCAAAACAGATACGAGCGTGGGCATTGAGCCTGCGCTCTTTTTCTATTTTCCATTACACCTAAATAAAATATAAAAGAGCGACCTGGAAGATCAAATTGGGTAAGTTACTCTAATAGCACAACTATGAGGAGGCTACGATTATGATAGAAAATCAAATAGATCGGCATCAGGGACACCCAATTGTGCTTGTAGACGGAGTTTGTCATTTCTGTCAAGGCTTAACGAAGTGGATTATCAAGCGTGATCTCGAGGGAAAATATCATTTTGCATCACTTCAATCGGATGTGGCGAAAAAATTGCTGGAGAAGGGCAATCTGTCCACAGACAGCATGGATACGTTTGTACTGATTGAGGATGGAAAATATTATACACGTTCAACCGCTGCACTTCGTCTGGCCAAAGGATTGAAATTCCCCTATCCATTATTGTATGTGTTGATTATTGTACCGAAATTTATTCGAAATGCCGTATATAATACGGTAGCTCGCAACCGATATCGCTGGTTCGGTAAAGATGAAGCGTGTATGCTGCCTACACCTGAAATTAAGGATCGATTCCTTTAAGAGGCTGAAGTGTGACATATTGTATCATTATGGAATGATTGGTAGCGGAAATAATTGGGTAATGACTACGGATCAATTCTATTTTGTATTTTGGGAGGAAATAACTTGAAGAAGTGGACTACATTAATTATTGGGGCATTATTGGCAGTAAGCATGACAGCTTGCGGAAGCGACGCAGATAACAGTACAGCAACGCCGCCAGCTGGCAATGAAACGTCTAACGAGGGCAATACAACTGCGGAGCAGGAGACAAAGACTCCTACGTTGGACGAGTTAATTGATAAAACAAATGCAGCGACTAAAGAAATGAAAAGCTTCACTACAGAAGCCAATATTGATCAAAAGTTGAAAATGGTGGCTGGCGAACAGTCCCAGGAGCAGCAGGTTAAAACATCGCTGAAGATGGATATCATCAAAGATCCGATGACGATTTACCAGGAGATGAAGATGGAAATGTCCGGACAGGAAGCGCAGAATGTGAAGCAATATATTACTTCGGATAAGATTTATTCGCAGGTGGGAGATCAATGGATCAAAATTCCTGACGAACAAACAAAACAACTGATTGAGCAGATGAAAGCAAGCATGAACCCGGAAGGTGAAATGGAGCAGTTTAAAAAAATTGAAGAAGACACTAAAATTACGGAAGAAGGGGACAACTATGTTTTAAACGCTGATGTATCCGGAGATAACGTGAAAGAATTGGCTAAAGCGGTCATGGAGCAAAATGGATCGGATGCCCAAACTCAAGCGATGCTTGATCAAATGAATATTACGAGCATGAAAATGAAATATATGATTAACAAGGAAACCTATTTGCCTGTAAGTACGGATGTGGACATGGTTATGGAAATGGAGCAGGAGGGACAGAAAGTCTCGATGGACATGAAAATGACCAGCACGTTCTCCAATCACAATGGTGTGAAAGAGATCAAGATCCCGCAAGAAGCATTGGATAGTGCTAAATAAAAAGCGTACGGGTAAGCGAGTGTGATCTTCTCTGTTGAGAAGTTAGCCTGATTAAAGCTGATATGATGTGGAACTTCTGATGAAGACACTTCGGATATGAATTGGTGTGAACCGACAGGTTTGCCGAATTCATTCTGGGGTGTTTTTCTTTTTTTTTGATTGCGTTGTGGTTAGAGTCCAAGGTGTTATAGTATAGTCGTGTAAGCGATTGAATATATGAGTTGATAGTAAGTTGAGGGAAGTCTATTTCAGGCAGGAGGTCAAAGCAATGATTGAATATGCACATATACACCATGTGAGTCTGGCAGTGCGTGACCTGGAGGTTGCGAAGAAATTTTATTCCGGTTTGCTGCGCATGCAGGAGATTGAACGTCCGCCTTTCAACTCTACGGGCACATGGTATGCGATTGGCAGTCAACAGCTTCATCTGTTGCAGCATCCGCAGGGGCATACGCTTCGTGAGGCTGGCATCGATACAACGGATGGACATTTTGCAATTTGGGTGAAGAGTTACAAGGAGACTTTGGCTTGGCTGGAACAGCAGGGGATTGAATACGAGGCAAGACCGGATAGCGTTGCTGGTTTTTCACAGATTTTTGTGTTAGATCCGGATCGCAATATTGTAGAGTTTGATGCGCCTTATCATTCTTGATGGGGATGAGTTACATCCCCTATGGCTAAGTATAAGTTTTATCGTACAGTGACTGTATAGAGCACAGTATCACCATTTGGCAAATAACCAACTACTGTACAAACACCAGGTGAAAGACCAATAATTAATCCTTGTTGATTTAAATAAATGCCTCCATAATCTCCGCTAATCCAAAAATTAGAGCCAGCTACGGTGATACTCTCACCAACTCTTAAGCTGATAGGGACGGAAATTTGATCTGCAAGAGTAATTACATTGGAAGTTTCTGCTAGAGTAGTAGGGCTTGGTGTAGCAGCACTAGCCGCAAATAAAGTTTTTTATTGGATGAATATTATGTGAACCAATTATTAATGTTGAGATACTTGATTTTATGAAACTGATAATAGTAATTTATATATTTCTTAGCAAATTGATAAAATATAAGATGCGATAGTGTAACGTTTCGAACAGGGATGAGCGATATGTTTTGACCTGGATGAACAGCTAAAAGGAGTAGGGTGATTAGTGGAGCAGAACAAATCTCTTGCTCCCCCAGAAATTGTATGCTATATTATCCATACATTCATAGCACGTGACGGAAGCACCGTCCATACACTGCATATTCTTGCGGTTATTGGACGGTGCTTTTTTTGTGCTTTTTTGCAGGGAGGGGAGAAGAATTGATTGTTCTTAAGGCAGTACTGGCTTCCAAAGACAGAGACTATATCAGCGCCTGGCTTGATTTTGTACAAGGCAGCTCGTCCGGCTCCAGTATACGATTTACCGCCTTTTCACAATGGGAACCGTTTAGGGATTACATGAATGAACAGGGAGGCAGGGAACAGCCGGATCTGGTAATTGCGGAGCCGGAGTTTCTAAACCATTGGATGGGTAACGGTGGCGAAACCTCGGGTATTCCATGGCTGATGCTAAGTGAAGGATTAGATGAGGTGGATGAGGATAAACGCCTGATGAAATATCAACCATTGCCTGCACTGATGGACGCTGTACTTAATGCTTGTCGGCAGCCGCGTAGGAAGAAGGCTCATCGTCCAGGACAGGAGACCCTTTCTATTGGCGTTGTATCAGCTTCCGGTGGGAGTGGCAAAACTGCGGTGGCGCTGCATATGGCGAAACAGCTGGGGCTTGCGGGATATGCTGTTCTGTACCTCAATCTGGAGACACTGGATAGCTCGATGCCGTTTCTGGAGAAAGGTTTGTCTAGAAATGGGCAGCGTATACCTGATGCAGAAACAGGGCTGTCACGTCTGCTTTACGATTTGAAGGTGGGCAGGAAGGAATCAGGCAAACAGGGACAAGTGCAGTCTTCCTCCAAAGGGGTAGACGGATATGTGCTTCGTCACGAAGCGCTGAAGTCGGATGTATTCTGGCCGTTATCGAATCGAAAGGAATTGCTGCAAATGTCCCGTGAGGATACGAAGAGCCTTATTCGGTATTTAGCGGACTGCGGGCAATATGACGTGCTCATTCTGGATGGGGACTCAGGGTGGGATGGACGCAGTGAGGGGATTTTCGATGCTGCCGATGCATTCGTGTGGCTGGTTGAGGATGACATCTCTTCCATGTACCGCTGGGGTCAATGGATGCAGCATATGGAGCGTACGAGACCGGATCTGCATGAAAGTGTGCTGGACCGTGCCCGTTTCGTAGTCAACAAATATCGGGAGAGCGTCATCAATGCCTTGCCAAGACCCGATCTGCATTTGGATGCTGTACTGCCGTATATTCCTTCATGGAAGCAGCTGAGTCAGGAGGAAGTGATGCTCAGCTCACCGATCTTTCAACGCGAAGTGAAGAGGCTATGCGCCATGATGATACAGGATGGGGAAGAAGAATTGAAGCAGACAGGACGCATTCAGAAGAATGATGTGTGGTCACTATGATGGATTCCTCCAAGATGACACTGGACCGTGAAGAACAGTTTCAGATCATGCGTCGCGAGGTCAGGGCTGGACTGGATTTGACGTCCTCTGCGGGAGACAAAGAACTGTGGGACGGAATTGAACGTAAGGTGCTCTCTGATTCTAGGCTGGATGATCTGACCTCTGGGGAACGTCATACGCTGGTGCAACGATTATTTGACTCCTTTCGAGGGCTGGATATTCTGCAGCCATTGGTGGATCATCCCGAGATTACAGAGATTATGATCAACAGCCATCGGGAGATTTTCGTTGAGCAGGAAGGTGAAGTCAGACAGATCAAACTGGAATTCGAGTCCAGGGAACGATTGGAAGACATTATCCAGATGATTGTATCCGGGGTGAACCGGATTGTGAATGAGTCTTCTCCAATCGTGGATGCGCGGTTGAAAGACGGCTCGCGGGTTAATATCGTGCTGCCTCCGATTGCGTTGAAAGGTCCAACCATGACGATTCGGAAATTTCCAAGTGAACCGATGAAGATGTCCGATCTGATTGGTAAAGGTGCCCTGCATGAGGAAGCGGCAGAATTGCTGCAGCAGTTGGTACGCAGCAAATACAATATATTTATCGGCGGCGGAACCGGATCGGGGAAAACTACTTTCCTTAATGCATTGTCTCAGTTTATTCCTGCGGATGAACGGATCATTACGATTGAGGACTCTGCTGAATTACAGATTGTCACGGTACCCAATCTGGTATCGCTGGAGACGCGTAATGCGAATACCGAGGGCAAGGGGCAAATATCCATCCGGGACCTGATCAAGTCATCCTTGCGGATGCGTCCAAATCGAATTGTCATTGGTGAGGTGCGGGGAGCAGAAGCGCTGGATATGTTGCAGGCCATGAACACAGGGCATGATGGAAGCTTGTCCACAGGGCACGCAAACACGATCTCCGATATGATCAGCAGACTGGAAACCATGGTGCTCAGCGGAGCGGATCTTCCCATTGCGGTTGTCCGTCAGCAAATCAGCTCAGCCATTGATATCTTTGTACATTTATCCCGGCTGCGTGACCGTTCACGACGGGTGACTGAGATTAGCGAAGTGATGGGCATGAAGGACGGAGAAGTACTGCTCAATCCACTGTTTCGTTTCCAGGAAATCGAAGAAAAAGAAGGCAAGATTATTGGCGGACTCGTGCAAGTTGGAGCGCTGAGACAAGTGGATAAAATTCAGATGGCAGGGCTAGGGGAATGGCTGAGCGCGTACATAGAACGCAATAGTGATGAGTTGGATAAGTCGGATAACAACCTGAATTAGTTGATTTTATGGGTGGGTGATGAAGTTGGGCGAGGCCAGACAGGCGTTAACCGATTATACCGTCTATACGCTATCCCGGAGACAGCGGATGGTCTGCATATTGATCAGTGGTATGTTATTTTTCGGCATTGGTATTCTGTTCTATCATCACTGGTTGGCCGGACTGATCTTGGCGGCAGGATGTATATGGGTGCCAAAGCACTGGACAAAAGTACTGCTGGAACGTAGAAGAATGACTCTAAGTTTACATTTTAAGCAGGCATTATATGCGTTGTCCTCCGCGCTGGCTGCGGGAAAATCGGTAGAGAATGGATTTAAGGAATCAGTGGAGGATCTGCGCATGCTGAATCCTGAGGCGGATACAGATCTCATTCGTGAATTTACTATTTTGAGGACGCGAATGGAGTATGGACAACCCATTGAAGAAGCACTGCAAGACTTCTCGGATCGGGCCAAGATTGAGGATATTACAAATTTTGCGGATGTGTTCATCACTTGTAAGCGAACCGGGGGAGATCTGGTCGAAGTGGTGAGGCGAACTTCAGCGGTCATTGGTGAGAAGCTGGATATTCAGCAGGACATCATGGTAGCGGTGGCACAGAAGAAGTTTGAATCCAAAGTGATGTTTGCTGCTCCATTCATTTTTTTGATTTTTCTCAACTTTACGGCCAAGGATTTTATGGAGCCGTTATACAGCGGGATGGGATATATGATCTCCAGCGGGGCATTGGCGTTACTTGCCTGCTGTTATTTGTGGATTACACGCATTATGGATATCAAAGTATAAGGAGCTGACACGATGCTGCTTCCCGTTATTTTCGGAGGGGTGCTAGGAGCAGGTTGGCTGGTGCTGGATCGAATGCGAGGGCAGACCTACCGACATTTGCGCAAACTGGATATGGAAGGATTACGTCTGAAGAAGCTGCATGGTCCCTTTTTGTTTTTACTGGATAAGTTCGAGGTGGGCCGCAGGTTGCCTGTGCTCATGTTCCGTATGCAGCATGCCATTCAGAAAATGTATGGCATACAGCATAGTGGAGAGAAAACGATGCTCTACTGTGCTGAAATGCTGACTTATTCGTGGCTGATGCTGCTGGTAGGTTGTCTTTTGTCGCTCGTTGGGGATATGGGGGTTGGCGGTATGGTTGGTGGATTGGCATTGGGTGTTGCTTTGCCCTTCGCCCTTTACAAAGATCTTAACACCAAAATGCAGCGAAGAGATCAGGACATACTCATGGAACTGCCGGAGTTGTTGAATCGAATTGTCCTGTTGGTTGGTGCGGGAGAAACGGTACAGCGTTCCATTGTTCACTGTGTAGCAAGTCAGGGAGAACGGGATCATCCCCTTTATAATGAGCTGCGGAAGACGGTCGGGGATTGGAACAATGGATACTCGTTTCAACAATCGTTTGAACAGTTCAGTCGTCGCTGCGGTGTGCAGGAAGTGACGATATTTACAACAACAATGCTGCTGAATTTCCGGCGAGGGGGAGGTGACTTTGTATTGGCGCTGCGTGATCTGTCCCATGTGTTGTGGGAGAAACGCAAGGCCGTTAGTCGGGCTAAGGGAGAACAGGCTTCTTCCAAACTGGTGTTTCCGATGGTGCTGATCTTTTTTTCGATTGTGGTGATGATTGGAGCACCTGCTTTTATGATGATGAATATGTAGGAGGAATTGGGATGCTGGAATTAATGAAAAGCAAGGTAACTGGATTTTGGAAGGAAGAGGACGGACTCGGCACGCTGGAAATGATTCTGATTATCGGGGTTATTATCATTATTGCGCTGTTATTTAGGAAGGAAATAGAGAAATTAGTAGGAGATCTTCTTAAAAAAGTGGACACAAAAAGTAATGAATTTTTCCCGGGTTAGTAGATTCAAAAAGGAAGAAGGGAGCTTCACCTTTGAAGCCTCCCTGGTCTTCCCTATTGTGTTGTTTATTCTTGTCCTGATCCTCTTTTTCTCCATGTACATGTATCAAAAGACATTTCTGAACCAGCATGCGTATGCAGCTTCTGAACGTGCCGCCTACAGCTGGGACAACAGCTACAAGCAGGCGATGACAGGTGAGGTTGTGGCTGGGAAATATGACAACCTGTACTGGAGATTGACCGATGATCGATTGCTCGGAGCACTGTTTGGTTGGGCGGGAGCGGACAATGAGGTTATTGTTTCTGTACCCACGGGAGAAGGCGGAAACCTATCGGAAAAGAAACTGTCCCAAGCCGCACAAGGCATGCCCTCTGGCATGAATGGAACAATTGAATATCAGAACTCGCTAATCCAGCGAAAAGTAACGACCAAGCTGGAGCAGGTGATTTCTTTACCGCTGCCTTCATTTTTGTTTAATTCAGGTAACAGTGTATTTACACAAGGTTCATCTGCAGTTGTAGAGCCTGTTGAATTCATTCGAACGGTGGATCTGGTCCGTTATTATGCGGCCAAGTTTAAAGGCAAGGGCGGAGCCGCAGCCAGTACTGCCGTTGAAGCAGGACAGGTTATACAGCATTTTGGCAAAACCAAAAAATGAGGAAAGGAGGAGGAAGCGCTGTTCAGAAAAAAAGACGGTGAATCAGGAGCCGTAACCGTGTTCTTAATCTTGATCTTGGCCGGAATCTTTATGTTTGTTTCCATTTTCATTGATTATGCACGTATAGCTGCTTTCAAAGTACAGGCAGAACGAATGACACATACGGCGATGAGATCTGTGATGTCAGCCTATGATACATCCTTGCGGGAATATGGATTGTTCGGCTACGGTGACAGTAGTGGTGAAGCCATCATGGCCAAGGTGCTGAATGATAGTGTGAAACCTTCGGCTGTGAAAGATGGATTTCCAATTCTGGATATCCAGTGGGATACAACTTCACTAAGCATGGAACGTGAACTGGGTAGATACGATATTTTTAATCGCCAGATTCAGGAGGATATGAAATATCGAGCGCCAGTTGATTTTACCCTGGAAGTGGTCAACCGTTTTAAGCCGATGTCGGAAGAGATGAAAGAAGCTGCTCATACCGTGGATCTGCTCAAAAAATTGCAGAAACTGTATGACAAACGTGAGGAATTGCTGGACGAAGCAATCGCTAATCAGACCGAATCTGCCGATACGGTAAAGGGTCTACCCACACTGATCATGAATCCACCTTCCTCTGCCATTTACGACGAGATGTTAAGAGAGACGCCTGAGACAGCAGCCGAAGTAGCGGCGCGTTATGCGGATTATCTAAACAAAAAACAAATGGATGAAGGACTGCCATTCAACCAGCAACAGTACATGCTAGAATTGGCTCGTTATCGGACTGGCGTGGGGAATGTGGCGACAGGCATAAGCATGATCATACAGCCAGCATTGCAGGCCCACCAGACGAAATTGGAGGAAGCGCAAGCCAAGATAGAGGAAGCTCGCAAAATCAACGAGGAAATGAAGCGGGTCATCGCTGAAGGGGAGAATCGATCACAGAATGCCAGTTATGAAAAAGTAGGCAATTCAACGCTGCCTGGGACGACCGCACCGTCTACCGGATCGGGTAGTGAATCCAAAAGTACCCGCTCCCTTGCTTCGGAACTTGTAAGAGCCGACACACTGTTTGATCAGTTGAACGCAAATGTTCGTTCACAAAATTCGGATTTTACCAATGTCAGAAATGACAGCATGGAGCTTAATATGCAGCTCCGCACGGTTACAGTAACGAGTGGTGTTTCCATCAAACCGGCGGTAAGACAGGCTAGTCAGGTCACGGAACGATATATGGACACTTATGTGAGAAGTGGAGCGTCCAATGTCATTCTTCAAAGCAAACAGCTGTTGGAGAGTGGTCGAGGATCGGATGCCCAGCGCAAAGCGAATGACAAGGAATCCAAAGGGAAGTTGAAGGATGTTAAACGTATTTTGTCACAGATTGAAAAGGGGAGTTCTGGATCCAATGAAGCCTTTAAACAGCTGGAGGAGTACTACAATGCCAACATAGCCTTCAATGAGGCAAGCCGTGAGGAAGGCAAGAAGGCAGAGATTGCTGGCGATCCGTATGACTCGGGTGGTGACGCCATGAACGGAATGGACAGTCTGTTTGGGGGGATGGCCGGTTTGCTGGATAGCCTTGGCGATGAATTGTTCCAGAATGAGTATGCACTGGCGTATTTCAATTCGATGGATTTTGGACAGTTGTTGGGCTGGACTGAAGGTAGTGGAGATGCTGGTGAAGTATTCAAACTGGAGAATCAGGAACTGGAATATATCGTCTATGGTTTTCATAATCCTTCTGGGAACATTGCTGCTGCATATGCCGAAATCTTTGGCATGAGACTGGCAATTCGAACTGCGGAAGGATTAGTTGAGAATAGCAAGCTTGGGAACCCACTTCTTGTACTGTCTGCTGCAATTTTGTACGGAATAACAAACGCTATCGCAGATATGGTGAAGTTGGCTAAAGAAGGCAGTGTGGAATTGTCCAAGTATATCAAAGTCAAACTTACATACAGGGACCATCTCCGTTTGTTCCTATTAATGCATAGCAACAATGAACGCAAAATGTCCCGAATGTTGGCTTTAATTCGACTGAACACCGGCGTGAATCCGGATGAGAAGCAGACATATGCTTCGGGCAACACGCGTAGTAGTATCAAATTATGGTTCTTACCTGGAGTCACAAGAAGTATAGGTGCTGTCATGGGCAGTGAAGACCAGGTAGAAGATGGCCGATTTTTCATTGATCGGAAGGCCGATTATTCCTATTGAATAATCCGGGTCGTTTCTGTGGAGGGATTATGGATAAGCAGCATCAGCACGAAAAAATGTTGGTATCGTTGCACAAACGTCTAACACGAATACACAGACTGGAAAGATTGAAATCTCTGACGAAGCAGATACGTTCTATCCAAAAGACGCGTTCTCCAAACAGGGAACATGGCAGCATCGTTTTGGAAGCCTCGCTGGTTCTGCCTGTATTCCTATTCTTTGTCATGTTTCTCATTTTTATCGTACAGATGACTTTAGTATCAACAGCGCTGCAGAGTACGGCAGGAGAGGCAGTAAAGCAGTTATCCACGAAAATATATCCGGTCTCACTTGTATTTACCCCCTCTGATTCCGCAGGTGGCGGAGCCTCGGAGGGTGGATGGAAAATCCCGGAGCTGTCACTGACAGAATGGGCCGAAGAGTATGCCTCCTCGCTGCCAGAGCCGTTAAGCGATTGGGTACGTACTGCTGCTGCCAGAGGTGAACAACCGTTACAGGAGATCAAGACATCCGTTCTTGAGTCAGTACTTGATCCGACTGTTAAACCGCTGCTTCAGCCTTTTATTAATACTTCTGTACTGGATGAAGAGCGTGTGCATGTTAACGGTATTTCCATACCTGACCTGAAAAATAAAACGAATCCTTACTTTCGGCTTGAATTGAGCTATGAATTGCCTGTTAAGGTTCCCTTTCTAGGAAAATCCTTACGCATTCAAGCCGCGGCAGCAGAACGGATTTGGATTGGAGATACCGGAGAAGGCTCCAATAGTAGTGGAGGAGAAGCGGATTCTGCAGGAGCAGCAACCGTGTTATCCAAGCCGGAGCCCGCATACATAGGGAACAATGCAACAATTAAGGTCAAAGTGGAGCCTGGGGCTACAGCGAACTTAACGATATTTTACAAGTCCGGTGAAAGTTCAGCCAAGCATATCGGGTGGGCGACTGCCGATGAAAATGGTGTGATTGAATGGAACTGGTTTGTTGGTACACGTACAACGGAGGGCACATGGACATTTGTTGTAGAAACAGCGGAAGGTGCCAAGACGGTTACTGAGTTTAATGTGGCTTCCAGAAACTAATGAAGGAGATGATGGAGGTGGAGTGGTTTTACCTGGCCTGTGGTTTATATGTAATTGCAGCTTTTGTTACAGATGTTCGTTCGATGAAAATTCCAAATCGTTTGACTTTACCGGTGACTGTCGCGGGAGTACTGGCCCATATCATATGGGGAGGATGGAAGGGATTTCTGTTCTCGGCAGCTGGATTTGCGATTGGGTTTGGTGTGTTATTTCTAATGTATCTGATCGGGGCAGTGGGTGCAGGAGATGTTAAATTGTTTGGAGGCATTGGTGGTTGGACAGGACTGGCCTTTGGTGTTCACGTTATCATTTACTCCGTTTTGTACGCAGGGGCAATTGGATTAGTCATTCTCTTGTTCCGCAGGGATTCAGCGAAGCGGATTCGCGGTATGGCAGGAAATCTTGCCGGTTTCTTCATGCTTGGTTCGCTTAAGCTGGTCAATCAGGAAAAGACATTGAAGTTTCCTTTTATGCTGGCTGTATTGCCCGGATTCATCACCGCCTATATCTACATGACTTAATAAAAATTTATAAGATGTAGTGGAGTTTGGATTATAGCTTATTAACGGAAAGAGAGGATTGGCATGTATGGATTAACGAGAGATTTCATTCGAAACGGCGGATCATTTATGGTTTTGGAGAAAGCAGAAGGGCTGCGAATGGACGAACTGAGCCGTGTGCAGATGGGTATGTTATCTTCTAATCAGATTCCAAGGCTTCTTCCTGTCCACATTCGGGAATTGGATCGAAATGTAACGCTGCAGTATGACATATCTGGGCACAAGATGTTGTCCCAAGTGTTAAAGTCCGGAAAAATAGAATTACGTGTGTTATATGGTCTGTTGTTTCAACTGGCAGACACATTTACGGAATGTAGACAATATATGTTGGATCCACGCAAATTACAGATTCAGGAAGATTACATATTTATCAATGGTTCACTTGAAGTTGGCGAACTCGGTTTGGTATATATTCCAATTATCGATGCAGTAGAGGTTGACCCGACTCCTCAACAATTCCGTGACCTGGTTATTAGGTTAATGGCCCATGTTCAGGAACTTCAGGGAGAAGGGATTCAACGTGTTCTCCAGCAATGTGACAGTGAGCAATGGGATATCAGACAACTGCGTGAACTTTTACTTGAATTATATGCAGATGAGCAGAATGGTTCAGGGCAAGCATCGTTTATGTCTTCACGTGGGTCATTCGAGTCAACTGACAGTAAATTGGGAATGCCACTTTCTGCGGTTTCAGAGCGGGGACAAGAGCCTTTTTCCAATAGAACTGGGCAAGATCGGAATCATCAATTGCATGGGGAGGGTGAATCCGGGCAGAGACTGAAATCAATTCAGCAATCAAGAGCATCTAGTACAGAGGAAGATAAACTCCTTAACAAACCCTTTTCTGGATTTTCCGGGAGACGTCCACCGATAGAGTCTTCAGTGCAATCAAAAGGTGTTACGAATCCGTCACAGCGCCAAACATTTGATTCATTACAGGACAATGATATGGAAAAGGATGAGAAGGACGTGAAGCAGGATTCTTCCAAAACGACATATATCATTCTGGGCTGTATGATTGCCATGGCGCTGGTATGGAGATTTATTTATATGGAACAGCCGGGGCAGACACAAATGATTTTATCCGCAGCATTAAGTGCCGGGTTGCTTGGGATCGCGGGTTGGGCGTGGGTGACTAAAGGGAGATTCGGAAACTCGAAATCCAATCTATTAAGCAAAAAAGTGCCTAATGAAGAATACACGGATGGCGAACTACAGAAGGGCTCATCCAATAAGCGATCTGCTTTTTTTGGCTTGGGTAGAGGCAAGGGTAAGCAGAAAGAAAGCGAAGAAGAGATGTTTCAGGAAAGCTGGCGTTGGAATGCATCTGAAAGATCGCCAGATGGTAACTCGTATGCACAAGGTTACACGAGTCAACAGAGCTCTGGTGATATGCAAAGTGCTCAATCAGAAATGGGGCACTCTTTTGAATCCAGGTCATCTGTAACAGGAAATTCTCGCTTTCAAAATCTACATATTCCATCTGAAACTTCTGATGGACCTTTCGTTCAGCATGCTGTCGAAGCCGTGGCTGCAACATCGGAACTTGTCCGTCATCATGCCGCGGCTGATGCAACAGTAAACCTGCAAAATGTTGCTGGAGGAGGCATTGCAGGAGCAGGTTCAGTAGTACCTTCCTTTTATCTTGAACGCAGATCAGCAAGCGGAGACAAAAATGAACGCATGGATGTCCGTGGTGCATCGTTTGTGATTGGCCGCTCGGCGGACATGGTTCAGTGGGTAGATTCAGCAACCGGTGTGTCCCGTGCTCATGTGGAATTAAGCCGGAACAAATCCGGCTATGTCATTAAGGATTTGGGCTCTGTGAATGGCACCATTCTCAAGGGGAATGTTCTTGCTCCGTACAAAGAATATCCACTGGAAGATGGAGATACCTTTACGTTGGCTGAGTCTGTTTACACATATCGATCAGTCGGATAGACCCCGGTGTTTCAGGTCTTCCAACGCATCGGTTAATGTAGGGAAGGTGAACTGGAATCCGTGATCCAGCGCTTTTTTCGGGATAACCCGCTGTCCCTGAAGCAGCACGACAGAGAGTTCCCCAACCAGTGTTTTGATCAAAATTCCGGGTACGGGGAACCAGTGCGGACGATGATACACTTTGCCTACCGTGCGTCCGAATTCATCATTGGTAACCGGGTTGGGGGAAGAAGCGTTAACCGGACCGGAGATTTCTTTATTTTGGATCGTGAAATCTATCAAACGTACAATATCCATAATATGAATCCAACTGGTCCACTGTTTGCCACTTCCCACCCTGCCCCCAACACCAAGCATATAAGGCAGTTTCATTAATGGAAAAGCACCTTTTTTATGACCAAGCACGAGGCTAACACGAATCTTCACGAGTCTCACATGTTTGATGGCATCCGCGGCAACTTCCCATTGTTCAGAAACGCGAGAGGGGAAATTCATCGATTTATGTGGGCTGTTTTCATCAAATGTTTCTGTGGGAGAGGTACCATAGATCGCCATGGCAGATGCCTGTACGACTACCTCCGGTTTGTGTTCCAGTGTATCTATCAAGTTGGCTACGCGTGCTACAGTAGTCACTCTGGATTCAACAATCTCCAGTTTCGCTTTGGTTGTCCAACGTTGATTCAACGTTTCTCCAGCAAGGTTCACTAAGGCATCCACGCCTTCCAGCAAATGAGGCTGTTCTTCCACCTGTTCCCATGAGATATACGTTAGGTTTTGACTGGGATTATGTAAATTCGGCAGTTTACGTGTAATAACTTTCACATGATGGCCTGCCTGAAGCCAGTAATCAACGAGTGCTCCTCCGACAAAACCGGTACCTCCACAAATCGCAATCTTCATCTTGGCGACCTCCTTGTTATTTTGACTGTACTGACATGTATTGCTGGATCGACAAACAGCCCCGGGCGGTAAGCACTGCCTTGCTGGGGATGACTTACCTGACGGAGCATGTTTGCATATATGTAAGCGAAATACATGTTCGGCTGAATTCTCATTTTCTATTTATTCATTAGATGTTTATAAGGCGAATAATCAATGTGGTTCTTCTCCAGAAATTTCACCAGAAACTTATTATCCCGCTTCGGTGTGGCTATAATGTATCCTTTAATGCAATGATCTCTGGATACTTCAGGTGCATTATCTTCGTACGCAATTTTCCCGATTTCTGCTGCGATGGAATGTTTGGCAATATCTCGAAATGGGCCGGGAACAGGTTCTACAAGCTGGTCAAGAAAAGCTTTTGCTTCATCTGTCCATAAATGACGGCTGGTTTCAACCCAGTGGTTCTGCCAATCGAGTTTGGACTTCCCGTCTGCCTTCGGAAGCACTTTCAAAAACTTGCGCATCATAAAAAATCCGCCAACACACATACTTCCGAGCAAAAGAACGGTCCAGAATGCGATCGTGTTCATAAACCAATTGCTGGGGGAACTACTGGTCAACGTCAAAGCGTAGGAGCCGAAAATCATTGCGGAGTCACCTCGGATTATTGATTTTCACGGAAAGACGGATTCCGCCCACCCATGTTCCAAATTACAGCTGTAAAAAATAGCCTATATCCCGAATTATAGCGCATTTCTAGATTTATTTCGATAATCGCGTTAGAATAAGGGTTAATTCAGAAAAAGGGGGATTAATGATGCTTAAAATCGGCTCCCATGTGTCCTTTTCGGACAAGGGATTATTGAGTGCAACGAAGGAAGCGTCCTCGTACGGTTCAAGTTCGTTTATGATATATACGGGTGCACCGCAAAATACCCGCCGCAAGCCTATTGAGTCCATGTTTATTGAGGAAGGCAAGCTTGCGATGCAAGAGAGCGGAATGGAAGATATCGTTGTCCATGCGCCATACATTATTAACCTCGGATCATACAAAGAAAACACGTATGAACTGGCCGTAAGTTTCCTTCAGGAAGAGATCCGTCGTACACATGCGATTGGTGTCAAAAATATCGTGCTGCATCCCGGCGCATTTACGGACAAGGATGCTCACTACGGCATCGGACGTATTGCTGAAGGCTTGAATGAAGTGCTGGACGGAGTGAAAGAGACCGATGTGAATATCGCTCTGGAAACAATGGCTGGCAAAGGCACTGAAATGGGCCGCAGCTTTGAAGAGATTGCTCAGATTATGGAGAAGGTTACACACAATGAACGCCTAACTGTATGTATGGATACATGCCACATTCACGATGCAGGTTATGATATCGTAAACGACCTGGACGGTGTTCTTGAACAATTTGATCGTACGGTAGGGCTTGACCGCATTGCCGTAATGCATATTAATGATAGTAAGAACCCTGTGGGTGCGCACAAGGACCGTCATACACCGATTGGCTCCGGCTGGATTGGTTTTGAGGCGATTAACCGTATCGTGCATCACGAAGCTCTTAAGGATCGTCCGTTTATTCTGGAAACGCCTTGGATCGGTAAAGAAGCCAAAACACAGCGTCCAATGTATGAAGCGGAGATTGCATTGCTTCGCGGGGATGTTGCTGGACGATTTGGCCCCGAATTCCTGACAGAAGTGGAACAACTGCATCATTTCTTCAAAGGAAAAGAGATTGAGTCCCGTTCATACGTTTTGGATATCTGGACGCTGCTCAAAAATGATGCCAAAGCGAAGAAAGCCGACCCACGCGAGCCGTTGGAGCGTCTGTATGACCTCGTGGCTGAAGCCTCATTGTTCCCATATTTGAATGAAGAACAACTGAATCATCGTTTGATTGCCTGGCTTGCAGGCAAAGAAATTTTTGTCACGGCCTAGTTGAAGGAGGAAAAATAACCCGATGGAGATTCACGCTAAACAAGTACGTCCTGATGTTAAAAACCGCGCCGATCGGGCGCGGATGCTCATTTCCTGTCCGGATGGACCGGGAATTGTTGCCGCAGTATCCCATTTCTTGCACCAGCATGGTGCAAATATTGTACAGTCGGACCAATACACAATGGACCCGGCTGGCGGCATGTTTTTTATGCGAATCGAGTTCGATCTTCCACAATTATCGGTGAACCTGCCCAAGCTGGAAGCTGATTTTGAAGAAGTGGCAAACCGTTTCAATATGGATTGGAGTCTTTCCGCGGTTAGCCGCAAGAAGAAACTTGCCATCTTTGTATCCAAGGAGGATCACTGTCTGGTTGAGCTGTTGTGGCAATGGCAGGCTGGCGATCTGGATGCAGATATCGCGCTTGTTGTTAGCAATCATCTGGATATGAAGGACTACGTAGAATCATTTGGCATTCCCTATCATCATATTCCGGTTACAGCAGATACGAAGAAGGAAGCTGAACAGCGCCAATTGGATGTGATTGGTAATGATGTTGATGTAATCATTCTTGCACGTTATATGCAAATCATTTCCCCGATGTTTATTGAGCATTACCGCAACCGAATTATTAACATTCATCACTCGTTTCTGCCAGCCTTTGTCGGCGGTAAACCGTATGCCCAAGCGTACAACCGTGGTGTCAAAATTATCGGTGCGACAGCTCACTATGTTACGGAAGAACTGGATGGCGGACCGATTATTGAGCAGGACGTTCAACGTGTAAGCCACGGGGATGATGTAACCGAGTTGAAACGCATTGGTCGTACCATTGAGCGTGTTGTTCTTGCCCGTGCCGTTAAATGGCATGTTGAAGACCGCGTATTGGTTCATGAAAATAAAACGGTTGTATTTTAAGCTAATGCTTTAATACTGCGCAAGGTTGATTCGGAAAGATGCAGTTCAGCTCTATTCCGAAAAAAAGAAAAGGCGATTCCCTATTCATGTCTGAATGGGGGATCGCCTTTTTTGGCTGTGCTTCCATAGATGACCGCACCAACCAACGACCACACCAAATAACAGATGCCCTGCCAGCCAGTAAAGTATCGCTTTGATATCATATAGATCAGGCACACGACTCGACAGCTGAGAGAGCGGGATATATAGCAGGGAAGAGAGAACTCCGATCAGGATGCCTTTGGATATTGGATGACCTGAACGCTGAATCCACCATATGTAGAAGATGCCAATGATTATAGAAACGATAAGATGCAGGACAAATTCGATGTATTCAGGTATTGTAGGCGGAAGCCATGGAACAAAGTCAATGTTCAGCAGCAAGGTATAGACTTTTTCACCAGTGTAGGTCTGAATAGCCTTTAAAAAGAACCCGAGCACAAGTCCGGAGCTAACACCTGTTAAAACCCCGGCTTTCCAGGGTAATATGTGCTTTAGCGACTTTGGTGAATTAGCCAAATATTCCGGCATATGTGAATCCTCCTTTCCATATGGAGTACAGCCTGATATGCAAAAAAAAGTTCGATTTTCCCAATCATGATCAAGGACCATTATATGCAAAATCAACTTGAATATCTAAAAAGAGTATGGTTTTCCGCTTAAAGGTTATACTTCATCCGATGGATTAGCGATGCTGGCTGAGCTAGAAGATATGCTGAAATGCTCAGTATGACACTCTTTTTGCGCAACTGGAAACAAATCCCTCGTCATAAACAGACGAATTTTCCCGATCTTCTAAAAGAAGGTTATGGAAAACCTTCACGCCAAGTGATACAATACAAAAGTGAATAAGTCAAAATGAAACACTCAAGCGGATTCACTTATTGTGAAATTCGGTTTGCTTGTATGATGAGAGGGATTCGCTTGCGCAACCCGACTTATCTAAAGACATGAGGAGGACAAACCATGACTGACAAGAACGAAGCGATTCAAAAGGAAGAAAACAACACCATCGACAATCTGTCAATCACTACTGTACGTACACTGGCGATTGATGCAATCGAGAAGGCAAATTCCGGGCACCCGGGAATGCCTATGGGCTCCGCTCCAATGGGGTACCAACTTTTTGCAAAAACGATGACACATAACCCGGACCACCCAACTTGGGTTAACCGGGACCGTTTTGTCCTGTCCGCAGGACACGGCTCCATGTTGCTGTACAGCTTGCTTCACCTGAGCGGGTATGACCTGCCTATGGATCAACTGAAACAGTTCCGTCAATGGGGAAGCAAAACGCCGGGTCACCCGGAATTCGGACATACAGCAGGCGTTGATGCAACAACAGGACCACTGGGCCAAGGTATTGCAATGGCTGTAGGTATGGCTATGGCTGAAGCTCAACTTGGTGCAACATACAATAAAGACAAATTCAACGTAATCGATCACTACACGTACGCGATCTGTGGTGACGGTGACTTGATGGAAGGCGTATCTCATGAATCAGCTTCCCTGGCAGGACGTCTGCACCTGGGCAAATTGATCATGTTGTTCGACTCCAATGACATCACACTGGATGGTAAATTGAACCTGTCTTCTTCCGAAAGCATCGCGAAGCGTTTTGAAGCTTATGGCTGGCAAGTGCTGCGCGTTGAAGATGGCAACGATCTGCCTGCAATCCAAAAAGCAATCGAAGAAGGTCAAGCAGATACACTTCGTCCTACACTGATCGAGGTTAAAACGGTAATTGGTTACGGCAGCCCGAACAAACAAGGTAAAGGCGGCCACGGCGGTACTCACGGATCTCCACTGGGTGCAGAAGAAGCCAAATTGACTAAAGAGTTTTACAAATGGGTTTACGAGGAAGATTTCCACGTACCAGCTGAAGTTCGCGAACACTTTGCTAAAGTGAAAGATCGTGGTATCTCTGCAAACAAAGCATGGGACGAGAAATTGGCCGAGTACAAAAAAGCATATCCAGAGCTGGCTGCTCAGTTCGAAACAGCGATCAATGGCGACCTTCCAGAAGGTTGGGATCGCGATCTGCCTAAATATGCAGCAACAGACAAAGCTCTTTCCACTCGTGTAGCATCGGGTAACGCTCTGAACGGTCTGGCGCACAACGTGCCACAACTGACAGGCGGATCTGCTGACCTTGAGAGCTCTACCATGACTCACCTGAACAATCTGGAAAACTTCACGCCTGAAGATTACTCCGGCCGTAACATCTACTTCGGTATCCGTGAATTCGGTATGGCTGGAGCAATGAACGGTATGGCACTGCACAGTGGTGTGAAAGTATTTGGTGGTACGTTCTTCGTATTTACAGACTACCTGCGTCCAGCTGTTCGTCTGGCTGCTTTGATGGGTCTGCCTGTAACGTATGTTCTGACTCACGACAGTATCGCTGTTGGTGAAGACGGTCCTACGCACGAACCGATCGAGCAACTGGCATCCCTGCGTATCATCCCTAACCTGACGGTTATTCGTCCGGCTGATGGTAATGAAACTTCTGCAGCATGGGCTTATGCGCTTGAGAACAAGAGCAATCCGGTTGCACTCGTACTCACTCGTCAAAACCTGCCGATTCTGGAAGGTACCGTTGAAGGTTCCCGTGAGAACGTGAAACGTGGTGCGTATGTTGTCTCTGATGCAAAAGAAGGCAAAGCTGTGGCACAAATCATCGCTACAGGTTCCGAAGTGCAATTGGCTGTCAAAGCTCAAGCAGCACTTGCTGAACAAGGCATCCAAGTTCGCGTAATCAGCATGCCGAGCTGGGATCTGTTCGAGAAACAGGACAAAGCATACAAAGAATCCGTCCTGCTTCCGGATGTTAAAGCTCGTTTGGCGATTGAAATGGCTCACCCAATGGGTTGGGAAAAATATGTCGGCGACCAAGGCGACATTCTCGGAATCAGCACATTTGGTGCATCCGCGCCTGGCGATCGTGTTATCCAAGAGTACGGTTTCACTGTGGAGAACGTGGTTAGTCGCGTAAAAGCATTGCTGTAATAGCTTGAAAAACGCTGCAATGGATAGGATGAGTTTAACTGCGAGTCCTGTCCAAGCAGCAAGTGATTTCCGGCAGAGAATGGGCGGGTAACCGCCCTGATCTGTTTTGCCTTTTGTTTTCATTAACTTCAGGGGGAGCGGGTACGCATGTCACAGTTCGATCAAGTCAGTGTAGTGAAAGAGGCCAACATTTATTATGAGGGCCAGGTAACAAGCAGAACGGTTATTTTGGGGGACGGCAGCAAGGTGACTCTGGGCATTATGCTTCCAGGGAATTATGAGTTCGGCACAGATTCCCGTGAAATTATGGAGATTCTGTCCGGCGACCTGAGAGTATTACTTCCCGGAGAAGAAGATTGGCAAGAGATTCAAGGTCAAGCTACGTTCCACGTGCCTGCCGAATCCAAATTTAAACTGGAGATACGCAGCGTTACCGACTACTGCTGTTCGTACCCGGCGGAATAATACAAGAGGGTAACCAGAACCGCGACTCGCGGATTCGGTTAACCCTTTTTGCTTCTTAAACTCTAACGACAAAGTTCGGGCTGCAAGCTTGTCAGCCCTGTGGATTTGAAGTATCCTTAGGCTAAGTTGTTTCGAATGGAAAACGGAAAAAAATATGCTACCGATATCAGGAGGTTTTATAGATCATGGCAAAAAAAGTGAAGTTTGACTACAGCACTGCCCTGCAATTTGTCAATCAGCATGAAGTGGACTATTTCGCTGAACCGATTCGTTTGGCTCACGAGCAGCTCCACAACGGAACAGGTACAGGATCGGATTATCTGGGCTGGATCGACCTGCCTACCGCTTATGACAAAGAAGAGTTTTCTCGTATTCAAAAAGCGGCTGCTAAAATCCAAAACGATTCTGAAGTACTGATCGTTATCGGTATCGGTGGATCATACCTTGGTGCACGTGCAGCGATTGAGATGCTTACGCATTCTTTCTACAACAACCTGCCTAAAGAAAAACGTAAAACGCCTGAAATCTATTTCGCAGGAAACAACATCAGCTCCACATATGTAACTCATTTGCTGGATCTGGTTGAAGGCAAAGACTTCTCCGTTAACGTCATCTCCAAATCCGGTACTACAACAGAGCCAGCGATTGCTTTCCGTATCTTCCGTGCAGCACTGGAGAAAAAATACGGTAAAGAAGAAGCTCGCAAACGTATCTATGCAACAACGGATAAAGAGCGCGGCGCACTGAAAAAACTGGCGAATGAAGAAGGCTATGAATCCTTTATTATCCCGGATGATGTAGGTGGACGTTACTCCGTTCTGACAGCTGTAGGTTTGCTGCCAATCGCAGCAGCTGGCATCAACATCGAAGAAATGATGCAAGGTGCGGCTGACGCTTCCAAAGAATACAGCAACCCGAACGTAGCGGAGAACGAAGCATATCAATATGCAGCTGTTCGTAACGCACTGTATCGTAAAGGTAAAGGAACAGAGATTCTCGTAAACTACGAGCCATCTCTGCACTTTGTATCCGAATGGTGGAAACAACTGTACGGAGAGAGTGAAGGTAAAGACTATAAAGGAATCTATCCTGCATCCGTTGATTTCTCGACTGACTTGCACTCCATGGGTCAATTCATTCAAGAAGGTAGCCGGAACATCTTCGAAACTGTGATTCAGGTTGCTGAAGTATCGGAGCACATCTCCATCGAAGCGGACCCGGATGATCTGGATGGTCTGAATTTCCTTGAAGGAAAAACGATGGACTTTGTTAACAAAAAAGCGTTCCAAGGAACACTGCTTGCACATACAGATGGTCAAGTACCAAACTTGATTGTGAACATTCCAGATATGTCTCCATATTCTTTCGGATATCTGGTATACTTCTTTGAAAAAGCATGCGGCATTAGTGGTTACCTGCTGGGAGTCAATCCATTTGACCAACCAGGCGTGGAAGCTTACAAGAAAAATATGTTCGCTTTGCTGGGCAAACCAGGCTTTGAAGAAGAGAAAGCAGCGCTTGAAGCGAGACTTTCCGAATAATTCATCGGTTTGCTCATATAGTTAATTAAGGTAATGTAATTACATTCGGGTAGTCGTTGTGAAGCAATGGTTCCCCGAATGTTAAACCAAGGCAGTTCGTCCGCGTCCGCGCGGAGAACTGCTTTCTTGTAAAATGGATCAAATTGGAAAGTTGGATAGGGATGATTGAACGTTATCGCACGGTTCGGGGACCGGGCAATCTGGAAATTGTAATCAAAAAGTCGCGATTTATCGGTCATATTATGCCGGTCACGACGGAAGAAGAAGCCAATGCTTTTATTGATGAAATCAAGAAAAAACATTGGAATGCTACTCATAACTGCTCGGCATATATGATTGGTGAGCGTGATGAGATCCAGAAGCAATCCGATGATGGCGAACCAAGCGGAACCGCGGGGAAACCCATTCTTGAAGTGATCAAAAATCAGCAATTGAAAAATGTGGCTATTGTTGTTACACGTTATTTTGGGGGAATTATGCTTGGAGCAGGTGGGTTAATTCGCGCTTATACGGATGGAGCAGTTGCAGCCATTGAAGCGGGGGAAGCGATTACCAAAGTGCTCCATCGTGAAGTGTTGGTTGAACTGGATTACACATGGCTGGGCAAAGTGGAAAATGAATTAAGGAGCCGGGAAGTCCGTACAGGTGAAACTGGATTCACCGATAAGGTTACGTTGACTTGTCTTCCGCCGGATAGTGAAACCGAGGCATTTGTGGCCTGGATCACAGATTTGACGCAAGGGCAATCCCGGATCACGGAGGGACAGCGGCTTTATTTTATTGAAGGGGAATAAAATATATGGCTAGAAGAGCAGTCGAACAGGAGTTGTCGAGGGAGCGGATACTGGAGGCGGCGAGGCATCTTTTTATTACCAAAGGATACCGCGCCATTTCGATGCGAAGCATCGGCCAGCATCTGGGCTATAGTCATGGGTCGCTGTATTATCATTTTAAGGAAAAGGCAGAGCTGTTTTATGCCATCGTGGTTGAAGACTTTAATCATCTGGGGCATTTGCTGCTGCAAGCCATGGTCAGGCCAGTCATGGGTGGCGTGAGCAAGGTGGAACATATCATGATGGAGTTTATTCGTTTTGGTTTGGAAAACCCGTATCAGTACGAGATCATGTTCATGATTCGAGATGAGGAATTGTTATCGTATTGTCGTACGGAGCAAGGAAGATGCTTTGAATTGTTTGCCTCCATTATTCGGCAATACATGAATGAAGAGGGATGTACGGAAGAGGATATTCAATGTGTACCACGTACGCTGTTTTTATCCATGCACGGATTCATATCGTATTATATTCAGGACCGTTTGACCTTTGCAGAGATTGAATCGGCTGCGTTGTCTCATGTCAAAGTACTCTGCCGAAATCTCCAACACCAGCCTGGCGTCCAATAAGGCGCTTTTGTCGCACTCCTACACTTCAGGGCGGTGAATTGTCATAACATTAATTCTTTATAACGTTGTCTCGCGAAAGTTTCTGCGAAGAATACCATGACAGGCGGATGATATCCCTAAAATAGGGTGGGCCGCCTGTTTTTTTATTTCGATTGATGCGATTCACTAGAAATGGGGTGTGATGAGGCTAGCCTTTCATGATTTTAAGGACATATTCCCGCTGACGAGGACCATCAAATTCGCAAAAATAGATGCCCTGCCATCTGCCAAGCAATAATCTGCCCTCATGTATAATCACCGTTTGTGATGGTCCGGTAGTGATTGATTTCAAGTGAGAAGCCGTATTTCCCTCCGCATGCCGATATTCGGGATGCTCCCAGGGATACACTTCGTTCAGGCGAAGCAGTACGTCATGTTTGACGTCCGGGTCAGCATTTTCGTTAATTGCTATGCCTGCTGTCGTATGTGGACAGTAAATCAAAACCGTTCCATTCTGCACACCGCTATCGCGGACAACCTGTTCCACTTCCCGCGTAATATCTTTCATCTCATCCCGTCTGGATGTCGATAGATTCTTCGTATATAACATATTACTTCACTCCTTTTGATATAAATTTGTCCTCTAGATTGTACCTTAACCATTACATATCAAACAAACCACGTATTACGATGTTATAACAATTACACGATAACGGAGAGGGCAGAAATAACCTGAAGAAGCGAAGCTAAAAGCTTTCTGAAAGAAAGCTGCATCGGAAGCATACGCTTCGCCTTTATCGACGGTTTTCTCCCTTTAGAAAAGGGAATCAAAGAAATCTGGAGATAACAGCGATCGGAAGGTTGTTCTGGCCGCGTAGTGGCAAGTGTAATTTTTATGAAATCATCTTAATGTACGCCACGATTTTATTCAATAAAAGCATTGACGATTAGCACTGCAAACTGGTAAAGTATCAGATAAGCAAAAAACCAAGTAGACTAATGGGAATAATAATAAAGTAATTAAATCCAACTTAGGAAAATCGTTGTACCAAACAGGAAGACTGCCGACCGGACATAGAACCGGAGGCTGGGAGGGAATGCAGCAATGAATACCGTTCTTCGTCACAAGGGATGGACTTGGGGATTCCGCAGTACCGTATTGTTATATTTTATCGTACTCATTGTACTTCCAATCATCGGTGTGTACGTCAATTCCTTCTCTGAAGGATGGAGCAACTTTATCCAAAGCATTATGGACCCCATCGCATGGAAAGCCGTGCTGTTAACGATCCGATTGGCAGTAATAGCGACGGTGATTAACGTCATACTGGGAACCATGATTGCCTGGGTGCTGACACGTTATCGCTTTTTGGGGAGGTCGTTTCTTAACAGTCTGGTAGATCTTCCTTTTGCTCTGCCAACAGCCGTTGGTGGACTGATGATTATGCTGCTCTTGGGTCCGGTCAGTGCCATTGGCAAACTGGCAGAGTCCATGGGGTTTGAAATTGTATTTCACCAGCCTGCGATTGTGATTGCGATGACCTTTGTTACGTTTCCATTTGTCATCCGTGCGGTGCAGCCTTTGCTTGAGGAGATTGATCCTTCGGAGGAAGAAGCATCCTACACGATGGGAGCATCAAAGGCCCGCACATTCAGGCAGGTCATTCTTCCATCCATGGCTCCGGGCATGATTAGTGGGGGAATGCTCGCCTTCTCCAGAGCACTGGCCGAATTTGGGGCTGTTGTGCTGGTGGCAGGCAATATTCCGGGAAGAACATTGACGGCTTCCGTATTTATTTACGGCGAGATCGAAAGTGACAATCCAACCGGTGCCGCGGCCGTTTCCGTACTGCTCTTAACACTCTCCTTTCTGATCCTCTGGCTCATTAATCTGGTGCAGATGCGGGGGAGAAGACGATGAGGAGACTATTAATCGGACTGACGTTTGCGGTGTTCATTATACTGCTGATCATCCCGCTTGGACGTATTTTTATTGGTGCATTTGAAGACGGGGCAGGAGGATTCCTGGATGGGCTGTTGCGCCCTGAGGCGCTACATGCCTTGATGATGACAGGACTTGTTGTACTTGTTGTCACGCTGTTAAATACATTGTTTGGCGTTATGATGGCTATCTATCTGGTTCGCGCCGGATGGCTGAGTGACCGGGTGAAAGGGCTGCTGAACAGCATTGTGGACCTGCCCTATGCCGTATCGCCAGTCATTGGCGGATTGATGATTGTACTACTGTTGGGTCCCAACAGCATTATGGGCGCTTTTTTTGAAGGCATTGGATTTAATGTGGTCTATGCCTTTCCGGGCATGGTCATTGCAACGTTGTTTGTCACTTTTCCACTGATGGTTCGAGAGGTGATGCCTGTCTTGCAGGAGCTTGGATCTCAGCAGGAAGAGGCTGCGTCGACGCTCGGTGCATACGGCTGGAGAACGTTCTGGAGTGTGACTTGGCCATCGATTCGCTGGGCAGTTGTGTATGGTCTTGTGTTGACGGTTGCACGCTCGCTTGGGGAATTCGGTGCAGTGCTGGTTGTATCGGGTAACATTATGAACAAAACGCAGACGGCAACAACGCTAGTATATCAGGATGTTGAGAATTTTAACGTTGCTGCCGCAAATGGTGTGGCATTGGTACTGGTTACCTTCTCCGTCGGGCTGCTGCTTATGATGGAATGGGCCAAGAAGCGAAAGGAAGTGCATTGAGATGCATGTGGAAGTCCGTGATCTGAACAAACATTTCGGTGATTTTCATGCGGTAAAAGATGTCTCGTTCGATATTGCCAAAGGCCATCTGATCGGTTTGCTGGGACCCAGCGGAGGTGGGAAAACTTCCATTCTGCGTATGCTTGCAGGGCTGGAGAACCCGGGTTCCGGAGAGATTCGTTTTCACGGAAAGGTCGTAAACCATCTGCCTCCGCAGGAGCGGGGAATCGGATTTGTATTTCAGAACTATGCCTTGTTCAAACATATGACGGTATTTGATAATATCGCCTTTGGACTCAAGGTCAAAAAGACACCCAAGGCCCAGATCCGTGATCGGGTCATGGAGCTGGTGGAATTGACGGGGCTGAAAGGTTTCGAACAGCGTTATCCACATCAGTTGTCTGGTGGACAGCGGCAGCGTGTCGCTTTTGCCAGAGCATTGGCCCCTGAGCCACAGCTGCTGCTGCTGGATGAGCCGTTTGCCGCCATTGATGCCAAGATCCGTCAGGAACTGCGTTCATGGCTGAGAGAGCTGATTGAGCGGGTAGGCATCACTTCAATTTTTGTAACTCATGACCAGGATGAAGCGATTGAAGTGGCAGACGAAATCATGATTATCAGCCAAGGCCGTTTGGAGCAAAAGGGTACCCCATGGGATATTTATAAAAACCCGGAGACTCCTTTTGTTGCCACATTTATCGGGGAATCCACTGTCGTGGAGGACGCTTCACAGCTTAAGGGCTTTGAACATGCAGTGGAAGGGGAGCGCACACGTGCGTTAATCCGGCCTGAGTATATCGAGATCGGTTTGAAGAACGAGTTTAGCATGCTGTCCGCTACTGAAAAGGGGATCGTCAGACACCTTCATTTCCGTGGAAGTGAATGGATGGTGGAAGTTGAAGTCGAGGGTCATAAACTCATAACGTATCGTTCCCTCGAAAAAACAACGCTGCAAGTCGGCCAACAGATCCGGGTGCTCGTTCATCGGGCATATCTGTTCAATGATACCCATAGCTGGGTTGTTGAGAACCGATTGAAGGAAGATCCAATGCCGGTCATCATCTAATCGAAGATCACTTGGTTCAGAATTGTTCTAGAATTTTGGAGAGAGGTGCTGCCCATGCAGACGATGAAGAAGAAAATCAACCCTTTATACGTTGTCCTCATGCTTCTGCTCGTCTGCATGACCGTTGGATGTAGCAAGCAGGAGGATGCAAGCGGACAGAGCGGAACCTCGACAGACGACCAATTCAATACATTGGTTATCGGTGCTTACAGTGTAGCCAAAGATGCCGTCGGAGAATTATTGCCCAAGTTCCAGGCAAAATGGAAAGCCAAGACTGGACAGACGGTTCATTTTCAAGAATCTTATGAAGCCTCCGGCACACAAGCAAGAGCCATTGTTGGTGGATTCGAAGCTGATGTTGCGCTTCTGGCGATGGAAAGTGATATCGATAAGCTGGTCAAAGCCGATCTGGTCAGTTCCAACTGGAAACAGGCACCGAATGATGGCATGATCACCCGCTCGATCGTTGTTCTGGGTACAAGAGCAGGCAACCCGCTGGGTATCCGTGATTTTGAAGATTTGACCAAGCCGGGGGTTAAGGTGCTGTATCCTAATCCCAAGACGTCAGGCGGAGCACAGTGGGACATTAATGCCATCTACGGTGCAGGGTTGAAGTTATCTGAGGAGGAGCAAGGGAAGAAAGATCCTGCCGTGGCGAAAGCTTTTCTGGAAAAAGTACATGAAAATGTCGAGTCACTGGATAAGAGTGGTCGATCCTCCATGGCGGCTTTTGAGTATGGCGTGGGTGACGTTATCGTTACGTATGAAAATGAATTGCTTGCCCGGATTGCCAAGGGTGTCAATTATGATATCGTAGTTCCCAAAAACACAATCCTGATTGAGAATCCGGCGGTTGTTGTGGACAAATATGCGGATAAGCATGGCAATCGTGAATTGGCGGAGGCGTTTATAGCCTATCTGCGAACACCGGAAGCACAGCGCATTTTTGCCAAGCACGGTTTCCGTTCGGTAGACCCTGAGGTGTTTGCAGAGACGAAGTCCTCGTTCCCAACGCCTGAAGGTCTGTTCGATATTAACTACTTGGGCGGATGGGACAAGGTACGCAGCACACTGTATTCCAAACGAGGCGTGTGGTACCAGGTGTTAGCCGGGTTGTAAGCCCGTACGAGCATCGTCCTGTTATTGAATTTCAGAAGATCAATGGCGATTCGAACCTTCATTTCACGATAAAAAGTGATATGGAGGTTTTTTGCATTGCTAGGCATTAATGTTATTTCATTTAAACCCGATAGGTTAAGTTGGAAAAAATCGTTGCAATTTGTCGAATCCTTGCCTATACTAGCTAACAGAACGTTAAATTACAGCGAGGGGAAATATCATAATGAAATCAAAAAAAATGTGGCTGTCATTGATGCTGGTTCTGGTTGTGGCAATCATGAGTGCATGCGGAAGCAGCGGTGATGGAACAAGTTCTTCGTCTAATACCGCGGAAAATACAGCGACAACCGATGATGGCCAACCGAAGGATGGCGGAAGCATCATCATTGCTGTTCAGGATGATCCTAAAGTGATGAATCCGATCTATGCGGGTGACCGTGTAACGTTGACGATTGATCAATCTTTATATGCTCCACTGTTCAATGTGAATGATGGCAAAAAAACGTATGTGCTCGCAGAGAGCGACAGCTTCTCTGATGATCACCTGACGTATACATTGAAGCTCAAAGACGGCCTGAAATGGCATGACGGACAACCTCTGACAGCGGATGATATTGTGTTCACCATGGATAGCATCCTTGATGAGAAACAGCACAGCTCTTCCCGTAGTCAGTATATTTTTGATGGCAAACCGGTTAAAGTTACCAAGGTGGATGACCTGACGGTGGAATTCAAATTGCCGGAAGTATCTGCTGCTTTTGAAGGAGCATTGGTTTCTTTCTCTCCAATCCCTAAACACATTTTCGAAGGCGAAGCGGATATTGAGAAAAGCGACAAAAACAACAATCCGATCGGTTCCGGGCCGTTCAAGTTCAAGGAATATCGTCCGGGCGAATACGTAACACTGGAACGTTTTGATGACTACTTTGCAGGCAAAGCTCATCTGGATAGCGTGACGTATCGTGTAGCGAAAGATCCAAATGCAGCGAACCTGGCTTTGCAAAACGGCGAGATTCAAATGCGTATGGTCGACACACAGGATTACAACAAATTGAACGACACAGGCAAATTCAACATGCTGACTTACCCGGAAGGCCGCTTGCAATACATGGTGTTCAACCTGAACGTGCCTTCGATGCAAAAGAAAGAAGTTCGTCAAGCCATCGCTTATGCTTTGGATAAAAATGAACTGATCACTGCTTCGTATTCCTCAGCTGATTTTGCTGAACCGGCTTCGTCGATTCTGACACCGGACACGCTGTACCAAACGGATGATGTTGAGAAATACGACTACAACGTGGAAAAAGCAAAACAATTGCTGGCTGATGCAGGCGTAAGCAACCTGAAATTGCGTCTTGCTTACACAAACACCAACAAACCGCAAACAAGCCAAGCGCTGTATATTCAGCAAAAGCTGAAAGACGTGGGTATTGAAGTGGAATTGCTGCCGATGGATGGAACGGCTTACGGTAACCGTACATTGGACATGAACAATACAGACTTTGAATTGTCCTTTGGTGGATACATCATGGGTTATGAGCCAGATGCTTATAAATCTCTCTTCCTGAGTGATGCGGCATACAACTACTCCCATTACAAAAATGCCGATTTCGACAAGCTGTGGAATGAAGCAGCCGTTCAAATCGATGAAACGAAACGCGGCGATTTGTACAAACAAATCCAACAAACGGTAGCAAACGAAATGACGGTATATCCAATCGCCTATACAAAAGCAGTAGTAGCAGTGGATAACACATACGGCGGCGTGGAGGATGCAAATCCAAAACCAGTTGTTATGCTTGAAGATCTGTCAAAAATCTATAAAAAATAATTATATAGAATGAAACGTATTGTTTGAAACCTATGGAGTACACAAAGAACGTAGAGGGCAGAAAAAATCTGGAGAAACGAAGTGTTCGCCTTTATCCCCAGATTTCCCCTTTTTATAAAGGAATCAAAGAAATCTGGTGATAACAGCGATCGTAAGATTGTTCCGTCATCGGAGTGGCCGATGTGAATCCTTGGTTCAATCCATATGCGTTCATTCTATATAACAAGCCAATAACGCCGGCCGCGAGGCCGGCGTTGATTCGGAGGTGCCCATGTGAACAACTATATTGTCCGAAGGATCGCACAAGCGATCCCTCTTCTTTTTGTAATCTCCATCGTATCGTTCACCTTGATCAAGCTGGCGCCGGGCGATCCGGTGCTTTCCTTTGTTACCCCGAATATGGGGGCAGAAGATGTGGAACGTATTCGGCAGAACCTTGGACTCGACCAGCCGATGTACGTTCAGTATGTTGTATGGCTCAAAAATGTACTATCTGGCGACCTTGGTTATTCACTGGTGAACCATCGCCCGGTAGCCGAAATGATTATTGAACGCTTGCCTGCTACGTTTGGATTAATGGGGGCATCGCTATTATTGTCTTTACTGATTTCCATTCCGCTGAGCATGATTGCAGGTTCGCGTCAAAACAGTTTGTTTGATCGTGGACTCAGTCTAATCTCGTATATCGGGATATCAATTCCAAGCTTCTGGTTCGGCATGATGCTGATCTATTTCTTTGCAGTGGAGCTGCACTGGTTACCAAGCATGGGTATGAGAACGGTGGGCATGGACTCTGCATGGGACATTATTAAACACGGCATTTTGCCATGTACAGTATTGACCTTCATGAACGTGTCCGTGTACATGCGCTATATTCGTTCGAATACCATTAGTCAACTGGAAGAGGACTATGTTCAGATCCAGTATGCCTATGGTGCAACGAAAGGAACCGTACTGCTTCGCCATGTGCTCAAAAATGTACTGCTGCCTGTAATCACCATTCTCGGTATGTCTTTGCCGGAGCTGATTGCTGGAGCGTTTATTACAGAGTCTGTTTTCTCATGGCCGGGAATGGGATCTCTGGGGATTTCAGCCGTTCACGGCTTGGATTATCCGATTATTATGGGCATTACGATGATGTCCTCTGTGCTGCTGGTTGTCGGAAACCTGGTAGCTGATATTTTATATGGCGTGGTAGATCCACGAATCAAGACAACGGGGTGAGACAAACATGAATTCAATGCGCTGGCGTAATTTACGGACGCAGTTCCGACAGCAGAAACTGGGCCTTGCGGCTGTCATCATATTGGGCATCTTTGTGCTCGCATCCCTGTTTGCGTTTCTGTCTCCGCATGATCCTAATGAAATTGTAGTCATGGAGCGGCTTCAACAACCAAGTGCAGATCACTGGTTTGGTACGGATGATTACGGACGGGATTATTTGGCCCGGGCGTTGTACGGAGGACGGGTATCTCTAGCCGTAGGTTTCCTGTCCATGGCAATCGCCGTTATTGTGGGAACACTTGTAGGTACGGTTAGTGGTTATTTTGGCGGCTGGGTGGATAATACGTTGATGCGTATTGTTGATGTGCTCATGTCGATTCCATCCTTCTTCCTGATGCTGATCCTGAACGCATATCTGAAGCCGGGGATCGGTACGATTATTGTCATTATCGGGGTGCTGAGCTGGATGAATATTGCCCGGATTGTCAGGGCTGAAGCGATGTCGGTTAAGCAGCGGGAATACGTACTGTATGCACGTGTATCGGGTCAAAAGCCCGGCCGGATCATCATGAAGCACATTATTCCCAACATTATTCCAACCATTATTGTTGCAGCAACCATCAACATCGCGAGTGCGATTCTGATGGAATCGTCGCTAAGCTTCCTCGGACTGGGTGTTAAACAACCTAATTCTTCCTGGGGCAGCATGTTGAATGATGCGCAGGGCTTTATTAGTGAAGCGCCGTATATGGCGATCTTCCCGGGACTGTTTATTTTGCTGACGGTGCTGTCGTTTAACTTCCTGGGGGATGTGTTCCGCGTAGCCTTCGAGCCCAAAGCGAACAAGCGATAAATGATTGAAGTTGAGTTGATCAAGTAGTGTTCTAGTGTGAAAATAATTTTTTTAACTTATATAATGGACAGCCCATATTATGTAAACAGCGGGGTGAATACAACAATGACAGATTTATTATCGGTCAAACAACTGAAAACGTCCTTTGCAACTCGGGAAGGTGAGGTACAGTCCGTCCGGGGTGTGAGTTTTACGTTAAAAGAAGGCGAAGTGGTTGGACTGGTCGGCGAGTCCGGCAGTGGCAAAAGTGTAACTGCCCGTTCGCTGATTCGGCTGATTCAGCCGCCGGGCCGGATTACGGATGGTCAGATTCTGTTCCGTGGAGAGGATCTGCTGACCAAGTCGGACAATGAGCTGCGCAAGATCCGGGGCAACCGCATCTCGATGATTTTTCAGGACCCGATGACATCACTTAATCCAGTAGTTCGTGTAGGCAAACAGATGACAGAGGTCATTCGTCGTCACCGGAAAATGGACAAGTCGGCTGCACGCAAGGAAGCGATTGAGTTGCTGCGGCAAGTGGGCATTCCTTCCCCGGAAGAACGAATTGACCAATATCCACACGAGTTCAGCGGAGGCATGAGACAGCGGGTAATGATCGCCATGGCCTTGTCCTGCAAGCCGGAGTTATTGATTGCCGATGAACCAACGACAGCGTTGGATGTGACTATTCAGGCACAGATTTTGCAGCTAATGCAGGAACTGAAAGATTCTACGCAGACGTCCATTCTGATGATTACGCATGATCTTGGTGTCGTTGCTCAGGTCTGCACCCGAGTGATTGTGATGTACGGGGGACTCATTATGGAAGAGGGACCAGTGGAGCGTATTTTCGCTCACCCGCAGCATCCGTATACTCAGGGATTACTGCGCTCCATTCCGAAGCACGGCGCCGAAGGTGAACGCCAGCGGCTGGCAACCATTGAAGGTACACCGCCCAATCTGCTTCATCCACCAACGGGATGTCCGTTTATGGAACGTTGCCCACATGCCATGGAAGTATGCAAACAGATGCCTGCGTATACCGAGACGGCACCCGGTCATCGAGCATTATGCTGGTTGCTGGACGATCAAGGTCGGGAACAACATCAAGTACAAGCAGGAGCAACGTCAGGGGAGGTGGACCAATGAGTACAGGAACCGATCAGCGCGAAGTGCTGCTGGACGTGCGTGGCCTGAAAAAATATTTTCCGGTACGCGGTGCTGGCAAAGGCAAAGACGTCGTGAAAGCTGTGGATAACGTCAGTTTTCATATTCACAAGGGAGAAACATTTGGACTGGTCGGTGAATCCGGCTGTGGCAAATCAACGACTGGACGCAGCATCGTAAGACTCTATGATGTGACGGACGGAAGCATTATGTTTGGCGGACAGGACGTTGCGAAGATGAATGAACGCCAGTTGAAGCCATTTCGCAAACGGATGCAGACGATTTTTCAGGACCCCTATTCTTCACTTAATCCGGGTATGAATGTCCTGCAGATTATAAGTGAACCGATGGAAATTCATAATTACGCTTCCAAGGCAGAGATGAAGGGGCGAGCGCTTGACCTAATGAACCGTGTAGGCCTGAAACCAGAGCACGCAGAGCGTTATCCACATGAATTCAGTGGGGGGCAGCGTCAGCGGATCAGTATTGCCCGTGCATTGTCGGTGAACCCGGAGTTCATTTTGTGTGATGAGCCGTTGTCCGCCCTGGATGTGTCCGTACAGGCACAGGTAGTCAACATGCTTGAAGATTTGCAGGCAGAGCTCGGACTGACCTATTTGTTCATTGCCCATGATCTGTCGATGGTACGTCATATCTCCAACCGAATCGGTGTGATGTATCGCGGTAAGCTGGTGGAAGTTGCACCCACAGAAGAACTGTATCGTAATCCGGTACATCCGTATACTCAGGCTTTGCTGGCGGCAATTCCTGTACCTGATCCAAGCGTCCGTAACGTGATGCCGCCAATCTACAGTGGCGATACCGACCCATCCGCTCGGAAACGGGATGAAGAACCGGAGTGGATGGAAGTTTCGCCTGGACACTTTGTATCCGGCTATCGGGACAGGATATAATGGATTAGAAATATCAATATCAATGGAATCATGATATACAGTGACAGGAAGGTGTGAGTTGGATGAGCGCTGAGTTTAAGTTGTCGCAAAATACAGCTATTCGGTTGGAACAGGCTCGTGGCAAAGGCATGTCCGATGCCGAAATTCTGAAGGCTATACAGGCTAAAGATGTGTCTGCTTTTGATGCCGTATCTGAGGAGCACTACAGATATGATGATCTTTTCTCCTATGCAGACGAGCATGGTGAGAATCTGGAAGGTGCGGTTAAAGACGGCTACCGGATTACCTTTAACACTCGTGGTGGGCTGGGCATCTACTTGCAAAAGTCCTTTGGATTACAGCCGGAGCAAGACTTCACTGTTGGTGAAGGCATCGTAACCGGATTGAAATTAAAACCGGAGCAGGCAGATGTGCTGGCCAAACGCCTTGCATCAAACTGGGTCATTACCGAGTCAAAGGAAGTGCCTGAGGGTCAGGAATTGACGTTGAAGCTGCGGGCTTTGGTTTAGCTGATAGCGTAACAAAGGATATGAAGTTGGACTGCTACATGTCAGACAACGGAGACTGTCCCGTTTGCAGTGAATAACTGCGGCGGGATGGTCTTTTTTTTTGCAAATACAGAGGTGGGAGATTACAATCTACATATCCATATCATTAATTGGATGGAACATGAATTTGGGATGCATTGCTTCCGGGGTAGAGAGGGGACTTTTCATAATGAATCAGCTAACATTTCTGGGAACCGGGGATGCGATGGGTGTTCCGCGGGTGTATTGTAATTGTGACGTCTGCACAGAAGCCCGCCTTACGGGGATCAATCGCCGCAAACGTGCTGCTGTTTTGATCCATAGTGATGGCGAGTACGAACCATTCATGATTGACTGCGGACCGGACTGGAGGTCACAGATGGAAGACCAAGGGATGCGGATGGTGCAGACGCTGCTGATCACACATGCGCATTTTGATCATATTGGAGGCCTGCCTGAATGGGCAGATGCGTGTCGCTGGTTGGGTGTAAAAGGGCAGTTGTATGCACCACGGGAGGTGATTGCGACCATCCAAAGTCAATTTCCATGGCTCGGTCGCCATATGGATTTTCTGGAAACGGATGCGGATATCGAGCTCAGTGGATGGAAGGTGCACTCCTGGAAAGTATGCCACGGTCGTAATGGCTATTCGTATGCGTATCGACTGGAACGTGAAGGGTACAGCTGGGCATATTGCTCGGATGCCATTGATCTGAAGGCTTCGGAGAAGCAGCCGTTGTACGGGCTGGATCTGCTGGTCCTTGGAACGAGCTTTGTTCATGAACTTGCGGAATTCTCCACCCGCTCAGTGTACGATATGGTTGAGGCGCAGGAGCTGTTGCAGGATTTGAAGCCGGGTCAGACCTATTTTACACATATGTCTCACGACGTGGATATACGCCAGAATTATGATTTGGATCAAGGGATTGCGCTGGCACTTACCGGTCTGACGATACCTCTTGAGAAACATATAATATGAAGTAGGATTCACACGATAACGAAAGAGTGACAAGTAAACAAAAAAATAAATTCAGAAGAGCGTATCCTTTGCCGGATGTTCTTCGTTTACATAGTGTAAGACCATTACAGCAAGTGAATTGAAGCAAGATCAATCAGGAACCAACAAAGGGGGGCCCAAAACATGGCCTTTGTGAAGTCCGTGGATTGCAGAATCAACAGACCACATGATGATAAACCGATTGAACCCTATAACCATTCCGGTGTTCAATCCGGGTATACGTTAGAGCAAACGATTGAAGCTGCGCTTCCGAGCCTGCTGGGCTCGTTGTACGCCTACTGTATGTCATTAACTGGTTCAGTCTGGGAGACGGAGGATCTGGTTCAGGATACATGTGTTAAAGCATTATCCTCTTCAGCTGCCCGAAGAACGGGAATGACAGCGGACATGAACTGGGAAGCCTATCTCATCCGTGTTGCACGCAACACCTGGATTGACGCCATACGGAAGCGTGAGAACTTGGCAAGCAAATTGGAAAGCATGAAGCCATTTATGCAGGAATTTGAGGAAGAAGAGCGATTCGAGGAAGTCGAGTCAGCTGTTCAAATCCTTGTGGATGAACTGCCACCGTGGCAGCGAGCGATATATATGTTACGTGATTTGATGGGATACACGACGGTAGAGACTGCTGAACTGTTGGACACGACTGAAGGTGCGGTCAAAGCCGCCCTTAGTCGTGCCCGTTCTGCCCTGGCGAAAGTGAGGCACAGTCTGAACGAAACGGATGCTGATCAGACGAATCAATTGGAAGAACATCAGCAAAACCGGGATGAACTGCGCAGTTATTTGCTGGCGTTTCGCAGTGGTGATACAGCCCGTTTAATTGATTTATGCCTGAATCAGACCGATGATCCGATAGCTGTGGCGGGAACGATTTTGCAGCAGACTCTGCCGTCTCAATCGATGCAGCCAGTGATGTACAGTTATTCAAGCTCCGGTACGAATTTCATGTCGTATGGGGGAGGATATACGGTCAGCATGGTTGCGTAAACCGGGGAGGCAAAATGCATGAACGTGGTACCTTATGTTGTTGAACAGACAGCCCGCGGAGAGCGGAGCTATGATATTTATTCCCGTTTGCTGAAAGATCGGATCATTATGGTATCCGGGGAAATTGAGGATCAGATGGCCAATGCGATCGTGGCCCAGTTGCTGTTTCTGACCGCAGAGGACCCGGAGAAGGATATCCAGATGTATATCAACAGTCCGGGGGGTTCCGTGACTGCCGGATTCTCCATCTATGACACGATGCAATTCGTGAAACCTGACATCTCTACGATATGCACAGGCATGGCGGCCAGCTTCGGCACGATCCTGCTGGTTGGTGGAACAAAAGGGAAACGGCTGGCATTGCCAAACAGCGAAATCATGATTCACCAGCCGCTTGGCGGAACACGGGGGCAGGCCTCGGATATGCTGATTCACGCCAACCGGATTATCCAGCACCGTCAGCGCCTCAACAAGCTGCTTGCTGATCATACGGGACAGCCGATGGAGCGGATTGAGAAGGATACCGACAGAGATTACTTCCTGACCGCTGCGGAAGCCGTCGAGTATGGACTAGTGGATAAGGTGATATCCAGTACGTAAGTAAAGTAACAATACGTGCTAAGAAACACGACTAAAAAAAGCAAGAAAAATGAACAGCAAAGTAGCCCGAGAGGTCATTCGACTTTTCGGGCTACTTTGCTGTCTTGTCTGGATTGGAAAAAGAATCTACGAATATTGACTAAATCCATGTATAGTGTGTATATTATATATATACACCATACATGGATTGGATTGTTGAAACGAGTGAGGTGAGAGAACATTAAAATACTAATATCAAACGCTTCAAGCGATCCGATCTACATACAGATTCTGACCCAGATTAGACAGAGCATTTTAAGCGGGGAACTGGTTGCAGGGGAGAGTCTCCCCTCAATCCGTCAACTTGCGAAGGATCTGCAGGTCAGCGTAATTACAACCAAACGTGTCTATGAGGAGCTGGAGAAAGAGAAGCTGATTGATTCTGTCGTAGGCAAAGGCAGTTTTGTCTCCGGGGCCAATCAGGATTTTATTCGGGAACAGCGGCTGAAGCGAATGGAAGAGAAAATGCTCGATATCCTTCGTGAGAGCAAGGAACTGGGCATGAGTGCTCAGGAAGTAGTTAAGCATTTTACGTTGTTAGTGGAGGAGGAACACACATGACGAACGCAATTGAATTGCGCAACCTATCGAAAACGTACCCCTTATTCAAACTGGATCAGATATCTTTGGATGTAAAACAAGGGTATATTACCGGACTTATCGGACCGAACGGGGCGGGGAAAAGTACACTGATCAGCCTGATCACCGGATTGATTCGTCCGGACTCCGGGAGCATCAGAACGTTGGGAAACGCGGTGCCTGCTCAGGAAGTTAACGTTAAGGAGCGCATTGGTATTGTTTCAGATGAGTGTTTCTATTATGAGCACCTTACGATACGTGAAATGAAAAGCATGATTGCTCCCTTTTATAAGAAATGGGATGAAAGGCAATTTAACAGCTATCTGGAGCAATTCGAATTGTCTCCCAAAAAGAAGATTCAGGAACTGTCCAAAGGGATGAAAATCAAATTTTCACTGGCTGTCGCTTTATCTCACAATGCAGAGCTGCTTATTATGGATGAGCCGACATCCGGACTTGATCCTGTGTTTCGAAGAGAACTGCTTGACCTGCTTTCAGATATGATACAGGACGAAACCAAATCCATTATTTTCTCGACTCATATTACAACCGATTTGGAGCGTATAGCAGACTATATTACGTTCATCAATAAAGGAAGAATTGTGTTTAATGAAGCAAAGGATGATGTGCTTGAAAAGTACACGATCGTAAAAGGGGACATGAAGCTGCTTGATGCGGACACCCGAAGACAATTCGTCGGAATCCGTGAGACAGCGGTCGGTTTTGAAGGCTTGGCAGATAACAGGGCGGAGGTAGAGCAGTTATTTGGTAGTCACGCTCTTTTACACAGACCCTCTCTCGAAGACCTCATCTATTTTACGGCCAAGGGGGAACGGCATCATGCTTAACTTGCTTCGCAAAGATTATATCGCTTTAAAAAGTTCATTATGGATGATTATTTTTTATTTTGTTGTATTCAGTGTCGCATTTATCCCGACAGTCGAAATGTCGATGTATTTTGTAGGGATCTATACCGCTTTCGGTTCGATCATGCTTGCAACCATGATTGATATCAAAAACCATAATCATAAATTTCTTGTCACGCTTCCGCTTAGCCGTAGAAACATTGTGCAAGCGAAATATCTGTCTGCCGTTCTCTATACGCTTTTTGGCGTTTTCGCTTCGTCTGGCGCTCACTGGCTTGTTAACTTCCTTTTCCCCGAACTGAACAAGCCCAACTTTTCGGTACTGGACATCCTGATTTCGGTTGGAATGGTGCTCGTTTTAATTTCGATCTATATGCCTCTTTTTTACGCCCTTAGTAAAAAGGGAGCTGGAATCATTAATACGGTATTCATGTTCGTTCTTATTATTTTAGCGCAACCTGTTGCCTCGCTCATGAGTATGGCAGGCGAGAACGGAATGGGTCGTGCTTCGGTTTATATTTTTGTTTCAGTTTGCGTTGTTCTGTTGTTTATTGCCTCCTATTTTGTAACAGTCCGTCTGTTTGCAAGGAAGGATCTATAGGATGAATGGAGTAGAATTTTAATAAAAAATAAAAACATCAGCTTTCTGTTTAGTCTGGCATTCGAGATGACAGAGCTCAAAAGGGGCTGTCTCAAAAGGAATACGCCTCGATCCAAGCGCTAACGAACCTACCACACCTTAAAAGCTAGATCATCAACGGTTGCAAAATTTAACGAACCTCAGTAACGCTATTTCGTCATAAAAGGGCTTCAAAACCTAAAAAATCAATGAATGGACGAAATAACGTCTCTGTGATTCGTTAGATCTCAGATCTTGGCAAATGGGAGCGAATAGCGTGTATCAGGTTCATTAAAACAAAATAACACTAAAAGAGGATGTCCCCCGTCATATTCATGACTTATGGGACATCCTCTTTTATGTTTGCACAAGATGCATCATCCTCTCAACCTGCCAGACAAAGCTATACGTTAATTTGCATTTGCAGAATTTGCAACGTGTCATCACGTATTTTCAGCCAATGCAATCAGCCTGCTCATACCTTCCCGGATCTGCTGCTCATGCGCATAGGAGAAGGAGAGGCGCAGCTTGCGACTGGCGGCCGCATCGGAAGGATCGAACACTGTTCCCGGCACAAAAGCGACGGAATGCTCCATGCATCGGTGAAGCAGGCGCCCTGTGTCGACTCCCTCCGGAAGCTCCACCCAGATGTTAAGTCCACCCTTGGGACGGGTCCATGCCCACTCTGTTTCCTGAAGGCATTGTTCCATCACTTCCATCCGCAGCTGAATGGCAGTGCGCAGCTTGGACAGGTGCTGATGCATGCGTGGGGACTGAAAATAACGGAGAAAAAGCTTCTGATTCAGCAGAGGTGATCCGTTATCTGTCAGTGCTTTGACGGCCTGTAATCCCGGCATGAACCGGGGACGGCACATGATTGCGGCAATCCGTAGACCCGGTACGACATATTTGCTATAGCTGCGAATATAGAGTGTATGCCCTGTAGTATCGTATGTGAAGATCGGCGCAGGAGGCTTCTCCTTGAAATAGATATCATAGGTGCTGTCGTCTTCCACCAGAAAACATCCGTACTGTTCCGCCAGCTCAGGTAATTGTTTGCGCTGCTCGGTCGGGATGTTGATACCTGTAGGGTTATGGAAGGTCGGCGTCATATAAAATACTCTTGGCTTTTCCTGCTTCATCAGGCGTTCAATCTGTTCCAGATCATAACCCTCCGGGTGAACATCGGTAAAAATCAACCTTGCGCCCTGTTTGCGGAAAATTTCCATCGCAGGCCCGTACGTTGGCCGCTCCATGAGCACACGGTCACCGGGTCTGACGAGACTTCGTGAGATGACATCAATGGCCTGCTGTGCACCAGAAGTGATAAGAACTTCATCGGCCGAGATATAGAAGCGTTCCTTGGTCGTGAGATGACTTGCCAAGGCACTCCGCAGCTCCAGATCTCCTTGAATCGTGGAATATGTACCGAGCAGACGGGGGTATATATCCAGCAAATCCCGCATCAGTTCTCCCCAATAACGGTTTGGCAGCAAGGCAGGGTCGATTAATGATTTGGAAAATTGGTACTCCGCCTCCAGGGAGTGCACGCGGGCAAGTGAATCCCAGTGCAACCAGGCAGACACTGCCGGGTCATCGGCCTGATCCGTCACAGGAGAAGGGGCGGCAGGACTGACAAAATAACCGGACTTATCCTTGACGTAAACGTTCCCGCGATCCTTTAATTCCTGGTAAGCCTTGAAAACGGTAAGACGATGTACACCGAGCAGCTCAGACAGGCTCCGCACAGACGGCAGCTTCTCATGCTCTTTCCACTCTCCGGCTTCGATCCGTACAACCAGATAATGTACCACTTGCTCATATAGTTTAAGGCTGTTATCTGTCATCATAATGGCTTTGCCCACCCGGCTCACGCTCCTTTTGAACTCCATTGTAACAGTAAACGGGAACTAACTGTTCTGTTTTATTCATTCTGTTCTGTAGACAATGCTATATGATGGAGAACAGATGAAGGAGGGGCTAGCATGGTTGCATTAGCATTTACCGTAATGTGTCTTATTTTTGGAACAACGTTTCTAGTGATTAAAATTGGCGTGGAGGCAGGCATGCCGCCTTTTCTGTCGGCCGGACTACGTTTTATCATTGCAGGTGCTCTAATGTTTGCATGGATGTGGATGAAAGGGAAAGTGAACCTGTCTTTACTATGGCGGAAAGAGATGCTCTTGACGGGGGCCGGATTGACGTTCGGGACCTTTGCGACCTTATATTGGGCTGAGCAATATGTGAGCTCGGGTGTTGGTGCGATTCTGTCCGCAACAGGGCCACTGATGATTATGGTGATGCAGACAGCGCTGTTGCGTCAAAAAACGTCTGCACGCATGATTGCGGGATGCCTGATCGGTTTTGCCGGGGTTATCCTCGTTGTATTGCCGGGTGTATCGATTGGTGGTAATTCCCTGTGGCTATGGGGCTGTATTGCCGTATTGGTGGGTGAAGTCTGTTACTCTGCAGGAGCGTTGTACTCCAAAAAGGTCATTAACCAGTTTAAGGAGGCTAATCCTGTAGCGATCAACGCGGTGCAAATGATGTACGGAGGATTGCTTTTATCCGGGCTTTCGGCGGTGACGGAATCATGGAATACTACTGGACTGGATTGGGCCCCAGCCATCTCGTCCCTGATCTATTTGACCGTGATCGGATCGATGGTAGGACACAGCTTGTTTTATTGGATTATGTCTCGTACTAGCCCTTTGTTCCCGGCGACATGGCTGTACATTTCGCCACCGATTGCAGTCGGTCTTGGGGCTGTTCTCTACAATGAGCATGTAAGCTGGGTTACGTGGGTCGGCGTTGTGCTGATTGTTTCAGGTTTGCTGGCGATGAATGAGAAAGTGATGGGCTGGTTGAGAAAAAGAAAACGTACCGGTCCATTGGTCCAGGCCTCCAAAACTGTGGTAAAGTAGGTGAAGCGTAATTCAGCACAGGAATAGGCGAAGAACCATTCTGAACAGGCAGAGACTTGGGCCAACTTTACTGTTTGCAGGAGTATGATGAGAAATACATTAATGTAAGAAATTAAATATCTCGGGCTACGTCATCGCAAGATGTCGTAATCTGGGATTTTTTCGTTCAGGCTAGGTAAAGTAGAGTGTGAATGAGATAGGTATTAAAGAAAATGAACTCAAATATTATACTGCGAAGATAGCAGTATAGGTACAATGGATGTAATAACATCCGATATTATTTTGTATGCCAATGCATTTGAAGTAAATAGGCGCTCAGCGTCCCAGCGGGCAGCAACTTTCGCAAAGGTTGAATCAAAATCATATTTCACTTTTTTAACTGTAGAATTAAAATGTTCCTGCTGCCAATATTGCTTTGCGGATTGCTTGCTCCTTAATTCTTTTTGCTTGATCTGGCCCCTCACTGATCCCTTCAATAAAAATAGCCTGAACGTCATCAATCCCCTGTAATTTCATAACAGAATGGATATAACTGTGACTGTATTCAACATTTTCAAACTTTCCGTGTGAAAGAACTGTTCCTGAAGCTTGAATGTGCATTACTTTTTTCCCTTGCTGAGTTCCAATCAGTCCGGACAAACCGCGAAGCCCATTGTCTGCTCGCTTAATAGTTCCACCTATAATCGTAACTGCATCGATGTAGTCTTTCAGCACAGAAGGAAAAGAATAATTCCATACAGGGTTTACTATAATAATTTTATCCGCATCCATGAACTGTTTCAGTATCTCACGCAGCCGTACTGCTTTTTGTTTGGTCTCTTCGTTTAATGCTTCAAAAGTTGGTCCACTTAGTGGTTGTCCCCAATGGCTTAGAATATCAGCATCAATTCTTGGAAGATCCATGCGGTATAGATCCAAATGTATTACTTCATCCCCAGAGTTAAGCGCCTGGTAGGTCTCAATAAATTGTTTGCCGACCGATAAACTGTAGGTATCCTCTTTCATAGGATGTGCAGTAATGTACAGTACAGTTGCCATAAAAGATCCACTCCTTGATTTTGATAGTATTAAATGACGATGCTAGTGACCAAGCGTTTTGATTCATACGCGACACAGACAACAAAATAAAATAAACGTTTAACCTGATTTGCTGAATATTAGAATCTTTAATACATCATTCAGCCGATCTCGCAACACTCGAATGAAAGAGTTTCACGAACGCAAAAGAGCTTAAGGACAACCTCATAAAGGATCAGAAACCCGAAGTCTCATTCAAGACTTGGGTTTCTGATCAATCTGAGTAGCCTTTAGGACTACTCTTTATTTACTAATATTAAACCAACCTGGCATTGCTTGAACTACATTCCAAAGTTTTTCTGGAATATTAAGCTGGTCGGATTTCGAAACGTTCAATTCAGAATCTATCTCGGCTTCACGTCCATTTGCGACCTTTTCAACCCAGTTAGGATCCATAATTAACGCATGCCCAATGGCGACTAGCTGCAATCCTAATTCCGCAGCTTGAAGAGCATCATCCGGTGTTAGTATTGAACCAGCAGCCATCACAGGTACCTTACCGTTCGCTCTTTCAATAATTAATTCAAGCCGTGTTTTTTCATCTTGACTATCTACTGGTTTTGAAGACACATTATCTAATGAAGCATGAATATAATCTAAATCCTGTTCAACAAGGAAATCAATTAATTCATACGTGTCTTTCATACGTAATCCGTCCACTTTGTGGGATTCTTCAGGGGAAAGGCGGTAACCAATCATAAATGGTTTTGCAGCATGTTTTTCAATGACATTTTTGATTTCGTTAATAATCGCCAATGGAAAACGCAAGCGATTTTCAAGTGATCCTCCCCATTGGTCCGTCCGTTGATTTGTCGCTGGCGACCAAAAATTCTGAATTAAAAATCCATGTGCCCCATGAATTTCGACGCCATCAAATCCGGCTTCAATCGCTCGTCTTGTTGTATCTCCAAAAGCACGTACAATCGACAAAATCTCCTCATGTGATAGTTCTCTTGTTTCTGGAGTTGAACCTAAATTAGTAATTTCGGGTTGCAATGCACTCGCACTAACTGCATCCAATTCGGGCAAAGCTTTATTGCCAGCATGAAAAATCTGTAGGATCGCAGGAGAGCCTCCACTTTTCGCTGCTTCAGCTAATTTTCGTAAACTTGGAGTAAATTCATCATTGTATCCGGCGAATTCATTCGTAAAACCCTGTCCATTCGGTGTAACATGAGTACACCCTGTAATGACGAGTCCTACTCCATTCACTCTTTGTTTGTAATACTTTACTTCGTCATCCGAAATGGTAAGATCGTCATTACTTGACCAGGTTGTCATAGGTGCCATAACAATTCTATTCTTCATTGTTATTCCACTTCTGAATGTGAAGGATTCAAATAACCTACTATATTTTTGATTCATTTCTTTAACCTCGCTATCATATTTTCTTTTCTATTTCAGTGTAATTGGTTACTGTTACGTTAAGTCAAGGACTTATTTTTATATGATTATATACAGAATTGTTGTGTTGTCATTCTCTTTATGATATATATTTAGTTACAGTAACTGTAACTAAAGGTGGGACAAATAGATGTTGTATTCAATGACATATGTAGTGGAGAATTTAAATGTATCTGCAAAGACACTTCGATTTTATGAAGAGCAGGGGATATTACCGAATATATCTCGTGACGAAAAAGGTCGTAGAGTGTATAACCAACAACAAATAGATTGGATTTCTTTTATTCGTTGTCTCAAAGAGACAGGAATGCCTCTTTCAAAAATCAAGGATTACAAGGAATTTTATGAATTGGGAAATAGCACCTATTTGCAAAGAGAAGAAATGTTGATGCAGCATAAATTGGAAGTTCAGAAGAAAATTGAGGAAAGTCAAAGACATTTGGAAGAAATAAACTATAAACTAGCCATGTATGAACTTCAGAAAGAAGAAGTTATGAAAAACCCCAACTATAACTTTAAATGTCACGGTCACGGCCTGGAGATTAAGACGGTGAATTAATGTACTTAACTCAACTTTCGGTGCGACCAAGCTTAGGTTGTGCAGATCGATTCTATGAGGCATTAATCAAGCTAATGGCCAAATTCGATCTGCAAATCGCAGAAAAGAAGGCGAAAATCTTGGAGTTTGGACTTATCGCCAAAGAAAATCGGAAAGCCTTCATTGGATGGTCGATAGAATAGCGAGCCACTCGTTTTTCTTGGAGTGTTGGCAGTTCGGAAACCAACGGTGGGGCAGAACACAGTGCCTCTTTCCAGCGTTTGTAGCCCAGGAAGGAACGTTTGTCGATTCCGGATGTATGCCGGTAAGAACAAAAAAGTAAGCTGTATGCGGAGGAACGCACATAGTCAAAGCTAGAAGAACAGCCCTGCACAGCGAGCTATCGCTGACAGGGCTGTTTGTTTGTATTGTCCATAATACATGTATAAAAGTAAAATGATTTGCTGAAATTCTTACTCCGCGTTCAGCACAAACTTCTCAATAACCTGCTTCACGCCGTCTTCGTTATTGCTCGCGGTAATGTAATCTGCCAGCTCTTTCAGAGCAGGGATCGCATTTCCCATCGCTACACCAAGACCAGCAACTTCCAGCATCTCATGGTCATTCCAGGAATCCCCGATGGCAATGCACTCGCTTAATTGGTGACCGAAGTGATCAGCCAGGAAGGTTAATGCATGGCCTTTCGTTCCCTCGCGGTGCATAATCTCAAGGAAGTATGGCTTGGACTTGGTAATGTGTACTTCAGGTCCGAGCAGTTCGCGCAGAGCAACCGCAACCTCGTCGAGGTAATCCGGCTCATCAATGATGAGCAGCTTCGGTGTTTTTTGCTCAATCACTTTGATGAAATCCGGTTCGATATGGTACTGAGTACCATTCAGTTTGGCGTAGTCACGCAGCTTGTCGTTTTCTTCACGAGCATACAGCTTGTCGTCAATGTACGTTTGCAGGTGCAGATTATGCTCCAGGCAGTAGTCGTACAATTTACGGGAAGCGTCCTGTGGAACGTAGCGCTCGTAAAGTACCTTTTCGTCCAGCAAGTTTTTTACCAAAGCGCCTTGATACGTAATGATGGGTACGTTCAGCTTCGTTTGGCGAGCGAGTGCTTGGGCAGAAGCATAAGCACGTCCAGTTGCCAGTGTTACGACCACACCATGAGCTACCGCTTGTTCCAGGGCAGTCTGTGTTGCAGGCGTTACTTCCTTGTTATCGTTGATTAGGGTATCATCAATGTCGATTGCGATTAATTTGTAGGTCATCTGTGTTTCTCTCCTTTTTTATCTGTATCTATAACAACGAACGAATAGATAAGCATTACACGAGACCACTCCGACTGCAGATTCATCTTTCGATCGCTGTTATCCCCGGATTTTTTTGAATTCATTCCCCATAGGGGGAAATCCGGGGATAGCATATGCTTCCGATGCAGCTTTCTTGCAGAAAGCTTTTAGGCGAACGCTTCGCTTCTTCAGATTGATTCTGCCTTCTCCGTTAACGTGTAATTCTGGAATTCGTTCTAAAATTATACTCACATCTAAATTTTATTCTTCAAGGAAAATGAGGCCAATAAAGTCCTCCAGCTCCAAATTGCCGAAGTAATGTTTTACATCCAGACCCTCAAGTGCAGTACGCACCTCAGCTTCCTCATAACGCTTGCCACGCAGCATGTCTTCGATATCCGCTACATCGCCTACGCCGAAGAAGTCACCAAAGATTTTGATATCTTCAATGCGTCCATCTTTGATATTCATGCGCAGATCAATGATCCCGACAGGGAATTTACGTGTATGCTTCACATTGCTTTCCGGTGAAAGCCCGTAGTTCCAGTCCCAATTGTTATAACGCTCGGCAGAGATCTCGTTGATCTTGTCCCAGTCTTTCTCTGTGAGTTCATATTGAGGAACGTCTTGCGGCTCCATGCGGAAAATGTGACGGAGCAGCTCGTCCCGGAATTGTTCAATGGTCAGATTGCTGTCAATCAGATCACGAATATTCGCAACACGGCTGCGCACGGATTTGGTGCTCTTGGACTTGAACTTCTCCGGATTAACATTGAGTGAAGCCTGGACGTGGTCGAGGTTCAGGTTAAACATCAATGTGCCGTGACTGAACATGCGGCCGCGCGTAGAGAATTGGGCGTTGCCCGAAATTTTCTTCTCTCCGACTTGCAGATCGTTCCGTCCCGTCAGTTCGGCATTAACCCCAAGCTCTTGCAAGGCTTCCACCACAGGCTGCGTGAATTTGCGGAAGTTATGGAAGGATTGTCCGTCATCCTTGGTAATAAAGCTGAAATTGAGGTTGCCCAGATCGTGATAAACGGCTCCGCCCCCCGAAAGACGACGTACGACTTGAACACCGTTATCCTGAACATACTCAATGTTGATCTCTTCAATGGTATTTTGATGTTTTCCAATAATAATGGACGGGCGGTTGATGTAAAACAGCAAATAACTGTCATCCATCGGCAGATGTTTCAGAATGTATTCCTCAATGGCGAGGTTTACAGAAGGATCTGTAATGCCCTGGTTATCAACAAACAGCATGGTCATTCCTCCATTAATGTATGTGAGGGATGTATATCCCTTATGTAGTGATGCTTTACGGAATCGAAATTCCTTCTCTATTGTAAACGAATTGTCGAAAGGACACAAAGGAATTGAAACCGCAAAGGGCTTGAATAGCCAAAACAGGATTGACCCCTGCCTGCCACGACATCCATAATAAAAGGGACATGCAGAAAGGATGACGGACAGGATGACCGGATTAATTGAAGTTTTCGGACATGGCGGTGACGTGGAGACTGCCGCGGCTCGTTTTGGAGGGAATCCAGCGGATTTCCTCGATTTTAGCGCAAACATTAATCCTCTGGGTCCCCCGCGGGAAGTGCTGGAGGCTCTGGAGCAAGGGTTGCATACGGTACTTCGTTACCCTGATCCGGGCCATCGGGCGTTCAAAATGCTGCTTAGTGACCGACTGGGTTTAACCCCGAATTACATATCTGTGGGCAACGGGGCAGCGGAAAGCATGGCTCTAATCTTACTTGGTCTCGCGCCGCGTAGAGTAGGTACGGTAGAACCCGGTTTTTCAGAGTACAGTGCATTATCCAGACAATTTGGAGCAGAAGTCCACCATGTTCAAGGACGGGAAGAGCTGGACTGGCGAGCAGAACCGGAAGATATTGAGAAGCTGATGGAGCAGGTGGACCTGCTTTTCCTTGGACAGCCCAACAACCCCAATGGGGTTCAGTATCCGATGGACGTTCTGCAACGGCTTGCGCTTAAAGCAGAGAAAACAGGCACGATATTGGTAGTCGATGAGGCATTTATCGATTTTATTCCTGAATCACAGCGCCAATCGCTTGCGCCCAGATTGAAAGAGTATCCGCAGGTGATCATCATTCGCTCGATGACCAAGTTTTATGCGATTCCAGGCCTGCGTCTGGGTTATGCCATGGGTCGTCCCGAACTGATTCGTGCCATGACAGAGAAACAGGTTACTTGGAGTGTGAATGGGCTGGCGCTGATTGCAGGAGAAGCCTGTCTGCGCAGTGGGGAAAATTTTGAACAGGAGACATTGGCACTGGTGTCCTACGAGCGGGAGAGATTAAAGGCAGGGCTGGAGGTTATGGGATGTAAGGTGACGCGAGGGGAAGCGAACTTTATATTGGCAGCTCTGCCAGAGCCGTGGACTGCGACATCCATGCAGGCTGCTCTCGGTGAACGAGGTATACTGATCCGAAGCTGCGCGATGTATCCCGGACTCGGGGAACGACATGTACGTTTTGCGGTCAAGGATGCGGAGGCTAACGGTCGTTTGCTAGAGACAATGAAAAATGTAATTGAGCCTGACCCGACAAATGGATTAGAGGCAGGGGGACAGAACGATGGCACTGCCATTCTATAACGCTTATAAACAATGCGCCGATGTACAAATAGAACATAACGATTATTACTCTTCTGTGTGGCCGGGGTTAAGGATCTCCGCACATGAACGGCATATTAAAGCATCCAGCCCCTACCTTGTAACAGCACTTTCCAGCGCCGTGTATGGGGGAGGCAAGATTGAACTGGATCGCATATTCAACATCTATGTGGACAGACATTATCGTTGTGACGATCCACCCCGTGATATTGCTGACCTGTTGAGTGAATGGCAGGAGCAAGAAGATCAATGCGCGGGGCTTTTGACTGCGGTTCGATTGGAGCACACAGCCATCCAGGAATACAAAAGCGATGAGTTCGGATTACTCTGTTGTACAACAGCAGGGGTATCCAATGCTGCGCGTGCAGGTTCTGCAAGAACCGTGTTCGATGCTGCGGGGAATAAGATGAGCAATGGGGCGGTGTTCCAGAAAATCGGGCAGGATTCTCCTTCAATCTATACTCCCGGTACGATCAATATCATGTTGTGGATGAACGGGCATATGACCGCTGGAGCGATGGTGAACGCCATTCAGACTGCGGTAGAAGCGAAGGCCGCTGCGTTAGCTGATTTCGGTGTGCTGGATTCGGAAAATGGTCTGACTGCAACTGGAACAACAACGGATGCTATCGTTCTCGCTGTAAGTCAGACTGAAGAAAATAAACCGCTCATCAGTTACGCCGGAACGGCTACGGTCATGGGTGCAGCGATCGGCAGGCTGGTGTATGACACGATAACGGAAAGCCTGCAAGCCGCGCAGGAGTGGAAAGAGAGGACTCACAAGCAATGACATCTCTGCTGAATCAATGGGTCTCCTGGCCAATCTGGACGGGAATGGCCGGAGCTTGGATTATTATAGGGGCATACATACTGGATCGCTGCATCGGAGATCCACGCTGGATTCCTCATCCGGTGATTGGCATGGGAAAGGCCATCTCTGCACTCGAGCGGGCGATAAGGCCGCGGGTGGACTCGAACCAGGCTCTCAAAAGGGCAGGCGTTTTATTTCCCCTTTTGATTGCGGGGGGTTCTTTTGCACTGACTTGGGGATTAATCTATGTGCTGGGTCTTATTCATCCGGCTGTTGCGGTTGTGGCAGAAGTGGTGCTGATCGCAACCACCATAGCCTCGAAAGGTTTGAAGGATGCAGGCATGGAAGTTTATCGCCATCTGAGTCGACAGGACTGGCCTGCGGCAAGACGTTCACTGGGTATGATTGTAGGACGCGATACGGCTCATCTGGATGAACCGGAGATTGTGAGAGGAACGGTGGAGACTGTGGCGGAGAATATCGTGGATGCCATCGTCTCTCCACTGTTCTATGCCCTGATTGGCGGTGCACCACTTGCCATGGCCTATCGGGCCGTGAATACACTGGATTCCATGGTGGGTTATAAAAATGAAAAATACCTTCATCTCGGCTGGGCGTCTGCCCGTCTGGATGATTGGGCCAACTGGATTCCCGCACGGCTTACCGCCTTGCTGTTGATTATGGGAGCCTGGTTCATGAAGCTGGATGCCAGGGGAGCAGCACGCATGGTGTCCCGGGATGCACGACTTCACCCAAGCCCCAATAGCGGCTTTCCCGAGTCGGCGGTGGCCGGAGCGCTGGGTATAAGACTTGGCGGACATAACGTGTATCACGGCGTAGCTTCATTTCGCGCTTATATGGGCGAGCCGACACGTCCCATGCAGGCAGAAGATATCGTGCGAACAACAAGACTTATGTTTTGGTCGGCAGGTTCTTTTGTTTTATTATGTGGGTTGGTCACCTTAGGGATATGGACTGCTGGAGGGGCACTACTATGGAGATAGATGCTGGACATGTTGGCTGCATGCAAAGCCGCGAGATTATGTTGATACGTCATGGTACTACTGCGTGGAACTTGGAAAAAAGATATCTTGGGCATACGGACATCGGACTGCTGCCTGAAGCAAAGCAGGAGCTGTCTTCGCTGCGTGAGCAATTCAGTAATATAACATGTGAAGTCCTGTACTGCAGTGATCTGCTGCGTTGTCAGCAAACACTCACACACATTGCGCCGTCCCGAATGGGACAGGCCAAGTTTGATCCCCGACTCAGGGAGATCGATTTTGGTCAGTGGGAGGGGTTGACCTACGATCAGCTCAAGGACAATCCGCAGTACCGAGAATGGATCGATGCGCCGCAGGAGGTAACACCGCCAAAGGGCGAGCCTTGGAAGGCATTTGCCGAGCGGGTTGATTCATTTATGGAAGAGAACCTGATGTCCTTTTCACCAATATTGCACTTTCCCAGCATAAACGTGCCAAAGGTAGCTGTGATTACGCATGGCGGTGTTATCCGTTATATGGTGTCACGTCTCATTCCGAATCAGGGATTCTGGGATACACAGGTGGTACCAGGACAAGCGATAAAGATTCGCTTGGATGGCGATGGGAAGAGCTGGGTGGGAAGCAGATTGACTTTTCCGTAAATCGGGTTGTAAGGATGTACAATATAACCTATAATCACAACAGAAGTGTGACTTAGCAAGCGCATCTTTGGATGGAGGCCAATAAGCTCTACCGAGGATGCAGGATGCTCACTTGAATGGTTAAACAATATTAGCGACCAAGGGTCCCGCGTGCATGCAGCAATGTTCCATGGGTTCATATGAGGCCATGAACGGCAAACGGGTGAAATAGGGAAGCCGGTGTAAATCCGGCACGGTCCCGCCACTGTAAATCAGGATGAATTCCTGTAAGTCAGGTTACCTGCCCTGGACGTTTTAAACCGGTGTTCCTTCGAGGAAAGGACAGCGTTTCGGGCAGTTCTCTGTGCGTGTATAGCTTCAAGCTGACCATGCACAGATCGCCACATGCGAGACGTCATCCCTGATCCTTACCCAAGGATTGGGGATTTTATTTTTTCATATAAGATGAACCGAATATTACACGAGAACGAAGAGTGCAGAACCAATCTGAAGAAACGAAGTGTTCGCCTAAAAGCTTTCTGAAAGAAAGCTGCATCGGAAGCATACGCTTATAACCGGATTTTTCCCTTTTCAAAAAAGGGGATCAAAAAAATCTGGGGATAACAGCGATCGGAAGATGGTACTGCAATCGTAGTGGCCTAGTGTAAAGTTTTATTGGTTCAACTTATATAGGAACACAAATTCAAGCGGAATTGGGACAGGAGCACTACTCACTAGAATGGATAGAGAAGGGGAGAATGAACACAATGAATTTCAAGACATGGAAAGGCGTAGCGTCACTGCTGAGCGCAGCGATGCTGGCACTGACGTTGGCCGGATGTGGTACAACAACAACGAACGAGGGTACAGGAACCTCACAATCTGCACAGGAGCAATCCCAGGAACAGGCGCAGACCGATCTCAAAACACAATATCCACTCACGGTTACAGATGCTACGGGTGAATCGTTTACGTTTGACAAAGCACCAGCCAAAATCGTATCCGTATCTCCGGCTGAAACGGAATCCCTGTTTGCACTCGGATTGGACGAGCAGATCGTTGGGGTATCCGACTATGACGATTATCCGGAAGCAGCAACAAAGAAACCAAAAATGGGCGGCATAACAAAGCCTAATGAAGAGTCTATCATTGCAGCTGAAGCAGATATCGTATTTACTGGTATCTCAATGAGCGAAGAGTCGGTGAAGAAACTGCGCGATCTGGGCATTACCATTTTCAAAACAGATCCGAAATCAGTGGATGATGTGATGAACAACATTGAAACATTTGGTAAAATCACGGATCATCAGGAAAAAGCACAGGAGATCATCACCCAAATGAAACAGGATGTGGCTGATGTAACTGAAGCAGTGAAGGCAGTTAAACCGGAAGAGAAGAAAAAAGTATACGTTGAGTTCTCCCCAGGCTGGACTGTGGGTAAAGGCGAATTCATGGATGAATTGATTACACTGGCCGGAGGTAACAACGTAGCTTCCGACTTGACTGGCTGGAACCAGATTAATGAAGAGAACATTATCGCTTCCAATCCGGACGTCATTCTGTATGCGAACGATGTCATTGATGAAAATTCCAAAACATTGGATCAAATCATCAAAGCACGCAGCGGCTGGGATCAAATCACGGCTGTGAAAAACGATGCAGTCATCGGTCTGGATGCCAACCTGTTGAGCCGTCCGGGACCACGGGTAACCCAAGGTCTGAAAGAAGTAGCCAAAGCGATCTACCCTGATCTGTTCAAATGAGTAAAAAGCTGGCAGTGTACGGAACGGCCGGAATTGTGCTGCTTGTATTAACCGTGCTTATCTGCACGGGCATCGGTTCGGTTGCCCTGCCTGTCCGGGACATTGCGCGCATCCTGCTTCATCGCATTCCCTGGCTGGGCGATTGGATTATTCCTGACTGGAATACAGCAGCAGAACAGATCATATGGAAGGTCAGATTCCCACGTGTACTGCTTGCCGTGCTTGTAGGTGCATCGCTGGCGATTGCCGGAACTGGATTCCAGGGGGTTCTTCGTAACCCTCTGGCTGATCCGTTTACCCTGGGCGTATCGTCCGGTGCATCGGTAGGTGCGGCTTTTCTGATTTTTTTCGGATTGCAGTATGCGCTGATTGGAATCTGGACTCTGCCACTGGTCGCGTTTCTGACGGGAGTAGTCACATTGTGGTTTGTGCTTGCCCTCGCTCGTGAGGGACGTAAAATACCGACACACAGCCTGATTCTGGCTGGCGTGGTCATGCAAAGTTTCCTGGGGGCCGTAGTCTCCTTCCTGTCGACCATGTCGAAGCAGACAATCAATGAAATTATATACTGGACGATGGGAAGTCTGGCACTGCGTGGGTGGTCGTATACGGCCATCCTTTTCCCGTATTTTGTGCTGGGACTGGTTTTTCTCTGGAGCCGTGCGCGTTCGTTGAATGTGCTCGCCTTGGGGGAGCGACAGGCCGCGCATATCGGGGTTCAGGTGGATGGATTGAAGCTGTCAGTGTTAGCTGTGGGTACGCTGCTTACGGCAGGAGCTGTCTCCGTATCCGGTGTGATTGGCTTTGTCGGATTGGTTATTCCGCATATTCTACGGCTCATCGTCGGACCTGATTATCGCTTGCTGGTGCCTTTGTCGGCGATTGGGGGAGCCATCTTCATGGTCTGGGCAGATACGATTGCACGCTCATTGCTGGCTCCAACCGAAATTCCGCTTGGTGTGGTTACGGCTTTTGTTGGAGCGCCATTCTTTGCGTATCTGCTGCACCGGAACAAAAAGCTGCGGAAGGGGATGATGCCATGAATACATTCATGAAAACAGACCTTACGGAGATCAGGCCTATGATTACGGTCACGGGAGCAGGTAAAATGTATGGTAACCATCGTGCTCTGCATGCGGTGGACTGGCAAGTCACAGCGGGTGAATGGTGGGGCGTTGTTGGTCCAAACGGCAGTGGAAAATCGACGCTGCTTCAGCTGCTTGCCGGAACCGAACAGCCGAACGCAGGCAGCATACAGATTGATGGACGCGACATTTCCTCATACACCCGTAAAGATCTGTCGCGTATGATTGCGGTTTTGCAGCAGGATGGTTTGCCGGCCATCTCTTATCCCGTAAGGGATGTTGTCGAGATGGGGCGTTACCCTTACCAGAACTGGCTTGGAAAAGAAACGTCGAATGGAGCAGCGGTAGTGGACCGGGTCCTGGAGGAGCTGGGTTTGAGTGACATGGCCGAACGGCCTTTGGATGCACTTAGTGGCGGACAACGGCAGCGGGTGGCGCTTGCCAAAGTCATGGCTCAGGAACCCAGGCTATTATTGCTGGACGAGCCAACCACTTTTCTCGATATCAAATATCAATTGCAATTCATGGAGTTATTATCGACGTGGCGTCAAAAAAATCATATTACGATTGTGGCGGTGCTGCATGATCTGAACCTGGCCGCGCAATTTTGCGATCACATTCTGGCACTGCGTGAAGGGACTTGTGTGGGCAGTGGCACACCTCATTCGTTGATGACGGAAGAGAACATTCGGGAGATCTTCCGGGTGAGCCCGGCCATGGTGAATCATCCCGACAATGGATTGCCCCAGCTGTTGCTAAGACGAGAGAAATAATGAATGAAGTGGGGCGCCCCCCATATTTTGATAAAGGAAGTGCTGGCTGTATGAATAATGAACAGGTGTTGGAACAGTTAATTGGTCGGATCGAAGGTCTACATGAGGAAGTTGCGGCGGAAGCTTCCGCACATGTGGATGCATTGACGAAGCCACCCGGCAGTCTGGGCAAGCTTGAACAGCTGGTTATTCGTCTGGCGGGGATCACTGGTGAGGCTCGACCTTGCTTTGATCGAAGAGCTGTCATCGTTATGGCTGCGGATCATGGGGTGGTTGAAGAAGGGATCAGCGCTTTTCCAGCTGAGGTAACGCCGCAAATGGTCCTGAATTTTCTAGCAGGGGGAGCGGCTGTTAATGTGCTTGCGCGTCACGCTGGAGCTCATGTGATTTGTGTGGATATCGGCGTGAATGCCGATTTAGAGCATCCGGACCTGGTCTCCCGCAAAGTGCGAAAAGGTACAGCCAACATGGTGAAAGGTGCTGCAATGACCCGGGGCGAAGCGATTCAGGCCATTCTTGCAGGAGCTGAAGTGGTCTCCACCGAGGTAGCGAAGGGAACGCAGTTGTTTGTGACTGGAGAGATGGGGATCGGCAATACAACCGCAAGTGCGGCGGTGATGTGTGCATTAACCGGAACAGCACCCGCTTCAGCGGTTGGTCGGGGAACTGGCGTGGATGATGTCGGTTTGCAGCGTAAAGCCGCAGTGGTCAGCCAAGCCCTCAGCGTAAATGCTCCGGATGCAGACGATGCACTCGATGTGCTGTGCAAAGTGGGCGGACTGGAGATTGCCGGACTGACAGGCGTGATTCTCGCTGCTGCTGCAAACGGATGTCCTGTTGTTGTGGATGGATTTATCTCCACTGCTGCCGCGTTGATTGCAAGTCAGCTTGCTCCGCTCAGTACTGAATACATGATTGCCTCCCACACATCGCATGAAAGTGGACATGCAGCGTTACTGCGTGAGCTTGGTCTGAAGCCCATGCTGGATTTGGACATGCGACTGGGTGAAGGCACAGGAGGCGTGCTTAGTCTTCATTTGATTGATGCGTCATGCCGCATTCTGAACGAGATGGCGACATTTGCAAGTGCTGGCGTGTCTGATGGCACAACGGAGATTCAACCTACGGAGTCTATATCAGCTTCTGCTGATTCATCGGTACAAGGAGAGGTATCCCCATGAGTGTACTTGTGACGGGCGGGGCGCGAAGTGGCAAAAGTTCGTTTGCCGAGCGTCTCTGTATGCAGCGATCCTCTGAGGCTTGGTATGTCGCTACGGCGCAGGCTTATGATGACGAGATGCGCGAGCGGATACGTCTGCATCAGAGCCAGCGGGATGAAGCAGGATATCTGTGGCACACGGTGGAGGAACCGCTGGCATTGCCTGAATTAATTACACGAATGGGAGAGTCCCATACAGGTACGTCTGCACCCACCATATTGGTAGATTGTCTGACACTTTGGCTCAGCAATGTACTGTTAGCGCATGAACATGAGCCGGTGCAGGTGCTGAACGATCATATGGACGCGCTGGTAGCAGCTATCCAGTCGTATCCGGGTCTGCTCGTGCTTGTCACCAATGAAGTAGGGGACGGAATTGTGCCGGAGTATGCCTTGGGTAGAAGATATCGGGATTTGGCGGGTATTCTCAATCAGCGGATTGCTGCGATTTGCCGCGAAGTGTTTCTGGTGACAGTGGGCATTGCCATTGAACTGAAAAGCAGGGAGTATCGTTTATGAGTAAAGGCGATTTGGAACAAAAACATGCGGCTGCGGCCGCTTTTCAATTTCTGTCCCGGTTCCCGGTAAAAATGCAGCTTGATTTCGTTCCGCCATTACTGCGGGAGAGTGTGGTGTATTACCCGCTGGTTGGTGCGGTCATCGGATTGTGCGTCTGGTTGGGCGGAGCCGTGACAGGTGCGCTTCTTCCGTCGTTTCCGGCGGCGGTATTAACCTTGACGTTATGGGTATGGCTAACCGGAGGTCTTCATCTGGATGGTTGGATGGATACGGCAGATGGTCTGCTCAGTTATCGCACCCGTGAGCGAATGCTGGAGATTATGAAAGACAGTCGTGTGGGGGCCATGGGCGTGATCGCTTGTGTCCTGCTGTTGATGATGAAAGCGTCATTAATTGCTGACTTTATCGCACGTGGCAACTGGGCTTACGGCGCTCTGCTCATCCTGCCGATGATCTGGAGCCGATGGTTCATGGTATATGCCATGGCGAATTGGCCGAATGCCCGTAAGGACGATGGACTGGCTGTCCTGTTCAAGGGATTGGGAGAGCGGAGAGAGGTCCAGCGTGCACGCAGCTCTGCCATCGGGCTAACCATTCTGGCAGGAGTTATCACGTTGGCAGCGGTATGGATCTTCCAGCCGGATACAGTCATGTTTCAGGTACAGGCGATGGAGAATGGTTTGGGGACGTTACCATGGTGGCTATACCCTCTTACAGCGATCATTGCGGTGCCATTGGCTGGTTATGTGATTGGAAGATTCGTTGCCGGGCGGATCAGCGAAAGGCTGGGTGGACTTACAGGGGACACATATGGAGCCATGAATGAGCTGCTTGAGGCCGCACTGCTAACGGTACTTAGTCTGTTACAGGGATTCTTTTTGATATAACGCTGAGCGTGGAGGTGAGGGAACATGGAAGATACGTTTGTACAAACGTCCGAACAAACGGCGGCGGTATTAATGCTGCAAGGGACGGCATCGGATGTGGGGAAAAGCGTAATTACGACGGCCTTATGCCGAATATTCAAACAGGATGGCTTCAGGCCGGCACCGTTCAAATCACAGAATATGGCGCTGAATTCTTACGTGACGGAAGATGGCAAGGAAATCGGAAGAGCCCAGGGGGCGCAAGCCGAGGCGTGCGGTATAGAAGCGACGACGGATATGAATCCGATCCTGATCAAGCCGGTTAAGGATATGCATTCCCAGATTGTAGTACATGGTGTGCCCTTTAAACAGATGAGTGCGTGGGATTATCGACAGCATTTCCTGCCCGAAGCCAAACAAACGGTCATGGATGCACTGAATCGGTTGCGCGCGACGTATGATATCGTGCTGATGGAAGGTGCGGGCAGTCCTGCGGAGATTAATCTGAAGGATCGGGATATCGTTAACATGAATCTGGCGGGCTGGGCAGATGCTCCGGTTATTCTGATCTCGGATATTGATCGGGGCGGTGTCTTCGCCTCCATTGTAGGCACATTAGAGCTGCTTGAGCCACATGAGGTTCAGCGTGTAAAAGGATTTATCATCAACAAGTTTCGTGGAGACCTGTCCTTGCTGCAGCCTGGCTTGGACTGGCTTGAAGAACGGACAGGCATACCTGTATTGGGCGTATTGCCTTACATAACCGATATCCAGATTGAAGCGGAAGACTCCGTGGTACTGGACTCCATGCGAAATGGAAAATCCGGTCAGCAGGAGCTGGACCTGGCGGTGATTCGTTATCCGCGTATTTCCAACTTTACAGACTTTGATGCCCTTTCCCGTGAGCCGGATGTAAATGTGCGATACGTGACTTCTCCCGATGAACTGGGACATCCTGACGCTATTCTGCTTCCGGGTACGAAGGATACGATTGGAGATCTGGCATTTCTGCGAGAGTCGGGACTGGAGCAAGCGATTGCGAGCCAGACGGAGCGTGAACATGTTCAGCTTGTCGGGATATGTGGTGGATATCAGATGCTTGGTCAGCATCTCAACGATCCATATGCGGTGGAAGCCAACCAGATTCAGGAAGCCAAGGGCTTGGGATGGTTGCCATTATCGACGACCTTTCTACAGAACAAACAAACGGTAAGAGCCTCCGGTCATGTACAAGAGCATCATCCGATTCGTATACACGGGGAAGACGATGCAGCAAGCTCGTTGCCTATTGAAGGTTACGAGATTCATATGGGTGTTACCAAGTGTCATGATCCTGAACGTTTAACCCCTTTGTTCAAAATTGCGCATCCGGGAGGCCAATCCTTCAATGAAGGCTGGGGAACGAACGACGGTAAAGTGTGGGGAACGTACCTGCATGGTTTATTTGAAAGCGATCTGTTCAGGCGTTCATGGCTTAACGGTCTGCGTGAAGGAAAAGGTCTTGCTCCGCTGCTGGAGACGTACAGCGCACGTGAACGAAAGGAAATGGAGTTTGACCGTGTAGCTGAATCATTACGTTCTTCATTGGATATGCAGCGTGTATACGAGATTATGGGCCTTCAGGCACCTGAATAAAGCAAAAGAATACCCCCATGCGTGGCAACGTTCCCTTGAACCTCGAACGAAGCGGGCATGGGGGTATTTGTGTGCCTAATGTTAAAGTTTGATTCGAAAATGGAAACAATGGGTTAAAGGTATACCTGTTAGTTTATTTTGAAGTTCTTCATGGCGGCTTGCAGTTCTACCGCTTGTTCATGCAGATGGCGTACGGTATTGGAATGGGAGTCCATCTCATTCAATTGAAGATCCGCTGTAGAAGCAATCTCTTGCATGCTTTGACGGGACCTGGACGTGATCTGAGCTGTTTCTTCCACAGAAGCACTGACTTCTTCAGCTCCAGCAGATACTTGCTGGGTAGAAGCAGATACCGTCTGAATCGTCAGATTGACGTTCTGGATTAATTCGTTAAGCTGCTGGAATGCTGAACCTGCCTGTTGAACCACATGAGTACCTGATCCAATCTCTTGGGTTACGCGATTCATGGCTTCAACGGAACGTTCGGCATCCTCACGAATGGTACCCAGGTAATCGGAGATTTCCTCCGTTGCTGTCTTGGATTGTTCCGCCAGTTTGCGGACTTCACCGGCAACGACTGCGAACCCGCGTCCATGTTCTCCGGCACGTGCTGCTTCAATGGAAGCATTGAGGGAAAGCATGTTAATCTGTCTGGTAATCTCAAAAATAGATTCAACAATGGTGCCTATGGCGATCGAGCGCTCATTCATGGTTTCAACATAACGCAGAGATTCACTTGCAGTTTGACCCACACGCTCCATCTGTTGAACAGCATCCTGAGCCAGACGGTTACCGTTAACCGCTTCGTTAGCAGCATCTCCGATTTGCTCGGATACTTCGGCAGAAGAAGAGGCAATATGCATAATGCCTTGCGTAATTTCTTCCATGGCTCTTGCATTTTCAGCTGCGCTGGAAGCAATACTTACACTGCCTTTCTCGGCGCTTTCGGCAGAACGGCTGGAGTCTTTTACCATACCCGACATGGATTCAACCCGCTTGAGCAAATCGTTGGAGCCTTCCACAACTTCATTGGATGTAGAGAGGGCGCGGCTGATCATTTCTTTTAGATTATGAGTCATCGTCTGGAAGCTTGAAGCAAGCTGTGCAATCTCATCCTTGCCTTTAATCTGAAGCTCAGCAGTCAGATCTCCTTGTGAAATCTGTTTGCTATGTTGAACGAGCTTGATGATTGGCTTGGTTACACGTTTAATCATGCTTGTCGAGATGAGCCATCCGAGCACAAAGACCAATGCCGTGATACCGAGGCACAACCAGAAGATCTGTGCAATTTTGTCCTGAATGAATTGGGCATCCATGCTGACAGCCATGATCATGTTGCTTCCTGCGATTGGAATAAAGGCTGCTTTATGTACACCGAAGGAATCGGCATAAACCTCGCTGATTTCCATTTCTTTCTTTTCAGTGGCTGTATTCATTGCTGAGACTACGTTGATCTCATCTCCGGCTTTCATGCCCGAGGAGGTATTTGCAATCACAACGTTAGCTTTACCATCTTGTATGGCCACGACGTAGGCTGCGTCTAGATTATGCTCTTTGGCCTTACCAGCCAAATAGGATTCGACGGTCAGCGCTGCACCCTCGGAACCTGCGCCGCCACTTTGCACCTGCAAAATTTTGGATGCGGATGTGTTTTTGTATATATCCTGAATGGACGTATTAAGGACCTTGTCGAACTGCGGAAGTACGTAGCTTTGCATAATATTCATGGAGACGGCATAGAAACTGATACTAAACAACAGGGAAGCAACCAGCAATACGAGGAACAATGTGCCCCTGATTTTACCAGCAACGGTGCGATTTCGAAACATATAATCATCCTTTCACGTCATGTTCATTAACATTGTCGCTTTTCCGTTATTGTAAGACTAAATACCAACGAAGAAAGGCCTAATTTTCACGTTGAGAAAACTTGGGAATAAGCGGATATACCTATATTACAAAATTAACCGGAGGTTGAATACAATAATTTTCACGATTCAGTGTATTTTTTTCAGAAATAGATGAATTTATTACACGCATATTACATAATATCAATTAATACCTACCAGAATAGTTTGTTATGTGATATATTGTTGAATATCGCTTTTGAGCGAGTAGAAAACCGGGATATCCGGTTACTCACACTGAGGAGGATTTATACAAATGAATACCTTTTTAATCATTTTGAACGTCGTGGTTATGCTCGCTCTTCTGGGTGTCCTGTTCTGGATGCAGAAGAAACATGTTTCCTTTACGAAGCGTGTATTTGCGGGTTTGGGCATTGGGGTTGTATATGGCGTCATTTTGCAATTGATTTACACGTCTGATTCTGAAATTATTACCAAGTCGGTCGATTGGTTTAATCTGGCCGGTTCAGGATATGTTCGTTTGTTACAAATGGTCGTGATTCCATTGATTATGGTTTCCATTATTTCGGCCATCATGAATCTGAAAGGCAAGCAGAATCTCGGTAAAATGAGCCTTTCGATTATCGCCATCCTGCTCATCACAACGGCGATTGCCGCGAGTGTGAGTATTGTGACGAGCTTGAGCTTCAACCTGACTTCCATTGAGATCGAAGGTGGAGACAGAGAGCTTGCACAGGGGCAGAAAATGGAGGAACGTCTCGTTGACGTGAAGGACCAGACGATTCCACAGCAAGTACTGGAGTTCATTCCGTCGAATCCATTCGCGGACATGACCGGAGAGCGTCGTACTTCCACACTGGCTGTTGTTATTTTCTCGGCCTTTATCGGTGTGGCAGTACTCGGATTGGATCGCAAAAAACCACAGCAGGCGGAAACGTTCCGCGGCATGGTCAATGCGGTATATGCGGTGGTTATGAGAATCGTAACACTGGTGCTCAGGCTGACGCCTTACGGGATTTTGGCACTCATTACGAAGGTAACCGCCACAACGAACCCGGATGAGATTCTGAAGCTGATCAAATTCGTCATTGCTTCCTATGTGGCGTTGATCGTGATGTTCATCATCCACCTGATTATTATCTCACTGTTTGGATTCAATCCAATTACGTATGTGAAAAAAGTTCTGCCAACACTGATCTTTGCTTTCACATCCCGTTCAAGTGCTGCAGCGATTCCGCTTAACGTGGAGACACAAACGAAGAGACTGGGTGTATCGGACGGAATTGCGAACTTATCGGCAAGTTTCGGGGCGACCATTGGTCAAAACGGCTGCGCCGGAATCTATCCGGCCATGCTGGCGGTCATGATTGCTCCTACGGTCGGGATCGATCCGATGAGCTGGGATTTCATCATTACTCTGATTCTGGTAGTCGTAATCAGTTCATTCGGCGTAGCCGGTGTAGGCGGCGGGGCAACCTTCGCTTCCCTGATCGTGTTGTCCACGATGAACCTGCCGGTAGCTTTGGCAGGATTGCTGATCTCGGTTGAACCGCTCATCGACATGGGTCGTACGGCGCTGAACGTGAACGATTCGATGACTGCAGGTCTCGTATCCAGCAAAATTTTGAAAGAAAACGATCAGGATACATTCAATGATCAAAGCCGTGATCTGGATTCCGCTGTTCAGGTGTAATTCGGACTCATAATAGGCGGATGGCAGTTACAGCCACAAGCCAAGCGAGGCAGCCGTTCTTCGGGTTAATCCGGAGGGCGGCTTTTTGCTCTTAGCATCCTCCTAGGTATACCGTAAATATCACCTGAAGCCAGTTGGAGTTATTTAGTCCTGTTCAACCTTGGGGAAATGTGATAGAGTATTCATGTTTTGGCCCGGAGCCAAACCGCGGTTCGTAACCATCCCGCGTAATCAAAACTAGGAAGGCAGTGTATGAATTGTGTTTAATTTAGGATGGGGAGCGCTTTTTGTTCTCGTAACGTATGGATTTTTCCTTTTGTGTTACCGTTTGTTCGGTAAAAAGGGTCTTTATGCCTGGATTGGTGTGGCTACGGTTATAGCCAACATTCAGGTGACCAAAACGATAGATATCATGGGTATCGTTCTAACGCTGGGCAATACGATGTATGTCAGTATGTATCTGACCAGTGATCTGCTTAATGAGAAGTATGGACCAGCTGAGGCGCGTAAAGCCGTATGGTTCGGGTTCTTCACATTGATTATGACAACCGTGCTGATGCAGATGGTATTGTTCTTTGAACCGGCATCGACGGACTTTGCACAGGATTCGATGAAAACCTTGTTTGGTCTGCTGCCACGTTTGGCTCTCGGAAGTCTGACAGCCTATTTCATCAGTCAATTCCTGGACGTACGACTGTACACGTGGCTGCGTAAGGTTGCGCCAGGGCGAAATCAGCTGTGGATACGTACCAACGGCAGTTCGATCATCAGTTCGTTTGCGGATACGCTGGTGTTCTGTACGATTGCGTTTGCTTTCATTTATCCATGGGACGTCTGGCTTGAAATTTTCTTGACGACATACGTGATCAAATTTGTATTGACCGCGGTAGGAACGCCGTTTCTATATGCTGCACGAAGCTTTAAATTCAAGGATGAAGCCTAGACTCAACGTTAAGTTCGTCCGCAGAATGCTGAATCCAAACACAAAAGTCCCGCAAAGCCATGCATTCATGGTTTCGCGGGATTTTTTGTTACGGCCAAAAAGGATTAGTCCGTCAGAATTTGCAGCTCTTTCGGATAGGACGTTAGCACCTCAACGCCATTTTCCGTCACAAGTACATCATCCTCGATCCGCACACCGCCTGCGCCGGTTACATAAATGCCTGGCTCAATGGTGAATACCGTACCTTCCTCCAGAATGTCCATGTTCTGACCATGCAGGGAAGGATACTCATGCACGTCAATGCCCATTCCATGTCCAACTCTGTGCAGGAAGCGTTCGCCATATCCGGCTTCTTCCGTAACCTGGCGTGCTGCACGGTCAATATCCGCACAGGTGACGCCTGGCTTCACTGCACGAATGGCAGCTTCGTTTGCTGCGAGCACCGCGTTATAGATGGTTTTGAGTTCAGGCGAAATGTCACCAAAAGCAAATGTGCGCGTAATATCTGATGCATACCCACCAGCGTAGACACCCATATCAAACATCAACAGATCGCCATGCTGCAATTTGCGCTCACCCGGTGTGCCGTGTGGCAAGCCGGTTTTGGGTCCAGTGAGCACCATGGTATCGAAGGAAGGACCGTCTGCACCCAGTTTCTTCATCTGGTATTCCATTTCGGCAACCAATTCGATTTCGGTTACACCTGTACGAACGTGGGACAGTCCTTGGCGAAGTGTCTCTTCGATCAGATGAATGGCTTGGCGAATGCGAGCGACTTCATCCGGTGTTTTTTTCACACGCAAGGTGCGAAGCAGCGGGCCGACATCTTCAAAGTTGGCAACGCCCAGCGCGGCGGTCAACTGTTCATAACGTGCGACAGTTACGTACTCTTTTTCGAGACCTACGCGGCCCAGACGTCCCTGATAACGCTCAAATAACGCGTAAGGATTGTCCGTGTCTGAATGCGTGGCAATGTTGGATACCGAAGATGCGGCTGTGGCAGCTTCCTCGTCGAGTGCTGGCACAATCAAAAGTGGATCTTCGCCGCGTGCAAGAACAAGCCCGAGGAAACGCTCATGCGGATTGCTCGCAAAACCTGTTAAATAGTAAATATGTTTCGGATCTGTAATCAGCATGGCGTCCAATCCTTGCGTAGATAGACCAGCTTCCAGCCGGGATAAAGGAGTTTGATTCATGAGTGTAGTGTCCACCTTTCAGTTCGTTCTATCTTTCTATTATAGAAGAATATCGTGGAAATCCAAATGGAAGCAGCATGATGACCGGGAATTAGCGTTAATTCCCCGTTTAAGTGGTAGAAGGGAAGGGTAATACAGGGCGAAACCGCGCAGGGTTACTTACTTACTTACTTACTTACTATGGATTAGACAGTTCTTGAAACTGGGATTACACGATATAACAACGACATTAGAAGGGAGATATATTCATGAATAATCGACTAAGCGTTCCGTTGTATGCTTCGTTACTCAGTATGGCGCTATTAACAGCCTGTGCTTCGAGTGACCCGACGACAGGATCACCGCAGACGTCACAAGAACAGGGTACGGGTCAGGGACAGGGACAGACAGCAGAAGGTGGCAATAACGCTGCGAGTGGTAAGGAAGAGGAAACAGATGAGAATGCTGTCATTCCTTACGAGGCTTCCGTGCTGGTTGACGGACTCAATGTACCTTGGGAGCTGGTAAGTGTCCCTGATGGAAGGATGTTTGTAACAGAAAGACCAGGTACTATTCGGATCATCGAGAACGGAGAGCTGGCATCTGAACCCCTGATTGAATTTGCTGCTCCGTTTAATGAAGAGGGGGAAGGCGGTCTGCTCGGACTTGCGGCGGATCCGGAATTTGACAATAACGGCTATCTGTATGCATATCACTCCTATCTGGAAGGCGATGACATTGCCAATCGGGTATTGCGTTTGAAAGTGAGTGACGGGAAGGCGACTATAGATAAGGAACTGCTTAGTGACATTCCTGGCGGGGTGAATCACAATGGGGGACGGATCAAGATTGGCCCGGACCATCTGCTCTATATTACGACGGGTGAACGATATGAACCGGAGTTGGCTCAGAACGAAGATAGCTTGGGTGGCAAAATATTGCGGATTGGTCTCGACGGATCGATCCCGGAAGATAACCCTTGGCCTAATTCACCTGTGTACAGCATGGGGCATCGGAACGCACAGGGCCTGGCCTGGGACCCGGACAATGGATATCTGTATGCGACAGAGCATGGTCAGCGGAATTATGATGAAATTAACCGGATTGAATCCGGTAAGAATTATGGCTGGCCAGAGGTAGAGGGAGACGATGACGACAACGGCACATATCAGGCTCCGCTTGCGCATAGTGGAGGTGATGAAACGTGGGCTCCATCGGGTGTAGCCTTCATAGAGGAAGGGCCGTGGGCCGGGTCTTTGCTTGCTGCCAATCTGCGGGGGGAGCAGCTGCTCAAAATTACGCTCTCAGAGGATGGCACACAAGTAACACAGGTGGAGCCCATTTTTGAAGGCGAGTGGGGACGTATTCGCAATGTGACTGCCGGGGAGGGCGGGAAGTTATATGTGCTGACGAACAACCGGGATGGCAGGGGAACTCCGCGTGATGGAGATGACCAATTAATCGTTCTGACGCCTAACCCGTAACATTTACAATAGAAAAGGGGTTGTCCCGCCATGTTTATGACGTATGGGACACCCCTTTGCTTGATTATTATCGTGAATAATGTTTAGGTTCAGTACCCCTCAGTCGGCACTCTCTGCAAGTACGGCAATGCGCTTACTAGGCTCATCGGTGTACTCTCCACCATGGTAACAAAGCACCTTCTCCAGCTTCAGGCCAAGCAGTCTTTTCAAGCTGCGCAGTGCTTCGGGCATGTCCGGTGTTGCGGGTGGAGCAGGACCCACCAATTCATCATCCACCACACGCAATTCATCTGCAGCGAGCAGGAACTGTTCCTCCCGGAAGTACAGGCAGATATGTCCTGGAGTGTGTCCGGGTGTATGAATGACCTGGATGCCGCCTTGTAGAGGCAGCATGTCACCGTCCTCCAGCACTTTGGATATGTTGAACTCCGTCCGTTGTGAAATCAATTGTTCCGCCAGTTCTGCAATAGGTGCAGGAAGCAGCGCCTTGCGTTCCTCTGTGAATTTTATCATGGGCTCTTTGCCCGTGATATACGGAATCTCATCGCTATGTGCCCAGATTTCCACATCTGGAACAGCATTTACAAGAGCACCAAGATTACCAATGTGGTCTATATCGGAATGGGTTACAATAATGCGTTTGATATCAGATAGCTGAACGCCCTCATGTTCCAGTGCAGACTGAAGTTCGGCGAATTGACCGATCATGCCTGTATCCACAAGCGTAATACCATCTTCATCGCGCAGCATAACAGGGTAGATCGGGTTTTTACCCGCAGGTGTAACAATATGAAGATGTAGAACCGTAATATCCATGGATGGATTGTTCATATTGGTTTCCGGATCGAGTCCGGAGCACCTCCTTTATAGGTTAGGATCATGGTGTACTTATCATTTATCATGAATTCGTCAACTCTCTGGCTGATTATATTTCAAGTATTTTCTATACTTCTTCACCGTATCCAGGATGGATTCAAACTCTTGTTTTGCATCGTGATTTTCTCTAATGATAGAAGTATAAAAAAAGTTGGAGTGAATAAGTTTATTTCGGAGTTGAAATACTTTGGCGATATCATCTTCAACGTTTCCCATCCCCGATTTCAAGGTAATGTGCTGATTGTTCAATTCAGCTTGAAGGATCTCGATATTGGATAATGAACGGTATGCAGGAATTTTCATCAACTGGATCGAATTAAACTTTTTTTGATGAGTTCGCTGGTATAGTTGATTCAGCAGGTCTTCCATAATCGTGCATAATTCAATCGTCCATGAACTATATTTTCGCTCTTTTCGTTTTTGGATAAGCTCGCCAATCTCTTCATCGTTCCACAGTTTATCCTTTTCATACAGGGATGAGTCTATCTTTTGCTGGAGATGTTGAGCCTCCTGTTCGATTAGTGCAATTTCATGTTTCGCTTCTTTTTTCAGTTTCTTGAAGTCTTCTTTGGTTAGCATGCGTATCCTCCCTATAAGACCAATATGTGATCTTTCGATTATCTCACATTGATGTCATCCGCGCTTCAATAACAAGAAGGCGATTGCTCAAAATAAGAAGAACCTCTGGTTCAGAAGGGAAGTACCTAATGTCCATTCCAACAGCCATTGTTACGGGAGCCAACTCAGGTATGGGTCTGGCAACCACCGTTGAACTTGCAAGACAAGGGTATCGCGTGATTATGGCGTGCCGCAGTGAGAAGCGCGGACAGCAGGCGCTGGAGGAGGCGCTGCGACAGTCCGGCTCTACGGCGATTGAACTGATGCTATGTGACCTGGGGTCACTGGAGAGCATCCGTCATTTTGCCCAATCATTTCTTGAGCGTTACGACACACTTGACGTTCTCGTTAATAATGCAGGTGTTGTCATGTTGAAGCGACAAGAGACCTCCGACGGTTTCGAACAAGCCATCGGTATTAACCATCTTGGACATTTCCTTCTTACCTTACTCCTGATTGAGCCGTTGAAGTCTGCGAAGCAGGGGCGTATCGTAAATGTTTCGTCTGGTGCGTACAAAGCCGGCAAAATCCATTTCGAAGATCCTCATCTTCACAAAGGATACAATCCAATCAAAAGTTATGCTCAATCCAAGCTGGCCAACGTGTTGTTCACCCGTGTTCTCGCCCGCAAATTGGCGGATACTCGAATCACGGTCAACTGCCTTCATCCCGGTGCAGTGGGTACAAGTATTGGCGTAGACCGCAATACCGGGTTTGGCACACGCATTATGGCTTTGGTGGGTAAGCTGCCGTTTTTCCTTTCTCCAGAGGAAGGGGCCCAGACGGCCATCTATCTCGCCACAAGTCCTGAAGTCGCCGGGGTAACCGGGCGCTACTTCTATCAACGGAAGGACCAGAAATTAAAAGCTCATGCCATGGATGCCGCAGCTGCTGAACGTTTCTGGACATGGAGCGAAGAGCAGGTCGGACTCAGACCGGAAGAGGAAGTGTAGCTGCCAACGTTCAAACCGAAAGGGTGGCTATTACCAATGGTGACAGCAGTAGAGAAGCCGTTTTTCATATGAGCCTGAGCCGTCTGCCTCCAACCATAAGTTCGAGCCAATTCTCGATGAAATGTGTGCTAAGATTTCGCCTTCACAGCTTGCTGAATCAGCTCAATAAATGCTTCAATGCGCTGAATGCCTTGATCGCCCTGACCGTATGCACGGACAGATGCGGATGAGGCATTTTTCTCATGTTCTCCGAGTACGAGCGAGTAAGGTACTTTTTCCATCTGAGCTTCACGGATTTTGTAGCCGAGCTTCTCACTGCGCAAGTCTGTTTCTACCCGAATGCCGGCAGCCCGCAGCTGGCTCTGAACCTGGAGGGCATAATCTGCGTAATGATCCGACACAGGCAGCAGCTTCACCTGCACGGGAGCGAGCCAGAGTGGAAACGCACCTGCATAGTGTTCAGTCAGGATGCCGATGAACCGATCGATTGAACCATAGATGGCACGGTGGATCACGACTGGACGATGTTTCAGGCTATCCTCACCAATATAAGTGAGATCGAACTTCTCGGGCATTTGGAAATCGAGCTGTATTGTTCCGCACTGCCAGCTGCGCTTCAATGCGTCGAGAATGTGGAAGTCAATTTTCGGACCGTAAAAGGCTCCATCGCCCTCGTTAATGCGATATTTCACACCGCGCCGATCAAGTACATTTTGCAATGCTCTTTCTGCTTGATCCCACAGCTCTTCCGATCCCATAGAATCATCCGGACGAGTGGACAATTCAATTTTGTATTCAAAACCAAAGATGTCGTACATGCGTCCGATCAAGGAAATCGCCTGATTGATCTCTTCCTCAATCTGTTCTGGCATCACATAGAGATGGGCATCATCTTGACAAAAAGTCCGCACCCGCATCATGCCATTCAGAGCGCCTGAGAATTCATGGCGGTGGACCTGACCGAATTCCATCATGCGAATCGGCAGCTCGCGATAGGAATGGAGTGTATTTTTGAAAATCAACATGTGTCCCGGGCAGTTCATTGGTTTCAGTGCAAAAGTGGCATCGTCCACTTCGGAGAAATACATGTTGTCCTTATAGTGGTCCCAGTGACCGGATTGCTCCCACAGACGATTGTTCATCATGAGCGGAGTGCGAACTTCCTGATAGCCTTCCTGTAGCTGCAATTCACGGGAGAATTGCTCCAGTTCTGTACGGACAGTCATGCCTTTGGGCAGATAGAAGGGCATGCCGGGTGCTTCTTCAGAGAACATGAACAGTTCAAGCTCTTTACCCAATTTGCGGTGATCCCGTTTCTTCGCTTCCTCGAGCATGTGCAGATGTTCATCCAATTGGGCTTTGCTCGGGAAAGCAGTACCATAGATGCGCTGCAGCATTTTATTATCCGAGCTGCCGCGCCAGTATGCACCAGCCACATTCAGCAGTTTGAATGCCTTGATCCGGCCAGTGGACGGAAGATGTGGGCCGCGACAGAGATCAAAAAACTCTCCTTGATCATAAATTGAAAGCTCAGCGTCCTCTGGCAAATCCTGAATCAGTTCAAGCTTATACGGGTCCTGAATCTCTCCAAAGATACGGAGTGCTTCCTCCCGACTAACCACCCGGCGGCTAATCTTTTCATTTTCTTTTATGATTTTGTTCATTTCTTGCTCAATGGCAGCCAAATCACTGATCGATAGAGCATGTTCCAGATCGACATCGTAATAGAATCCATCTTCAATGACAGGCCCGATGCCCAGCTTCACTTGTTCCGCACCGTAGATACGTTTGAGAGCTTGTGCAAGTACATGAGCTGTGCTGTGTCGGTAACGATACAGACCTTCCGCGCTGTCCAAAGTAACGATGACGAGTTCGCAATCTTGCTCAAGCACCCAGTCGAGATCGACATTCTTACCATTTACGATTCCGCCGATAGCTTGTTTGCCCAGACTTGTGCTGATGGATGAGGCGACCGCTCCTACAGAGATGCCTGCGTCGTAGGAACGTATAGCTCCGCCTTGCAGACGAATTTCAATCGGATGCCCGGGTTGCTGTTGGTCATTCGATTGGTTGCTGGATTGGCTGTTATTACTCGGATTACTCATGTGAACCACTCTCCAATTTTGTAATTTGAAGCGCAAAAAAACACCCGTCCCGGAAAAGGGACGAGTGCGCTCAGCTCGTGGTTCCACCCTAATTTGGTTATGAATGCTCCTGAACACGACCAGCCGCCGCAAGCAAGAACATCATAACCCTCATTGGAATCCGTTATCGGGGATCAGGCGGTGAACTCTACTGACAGCTTAGTTCCGGAATTCAGGAAGAAGACCGAAAAGCTGAGGTTCGAGTTCACGGCTGCAGAGGGGTAATTCCGGTCCGTTCGCTGAAGAAGGTTTCACCAATCCCCTCTCTCTCTGGGCAGCACGCAAACGGAATCTTGTCTCTGGTCATCGCCAAATATGCAAAATCGATATCCATTGAATTGATCTTAATATCGTTGAAGTCCATATCAATATATTGGAACAGGTGTTATTGAGTGTCGATTATATAGATTGAAAATGAAAAGGTCAAGCGGAATGTTTTTTACCCCTGTTCTGATTGTCCATCCCATATTAATCGAATGACAGTACCCTCACCAGAAGTCGATTGTACTTCAATACGGCCCTTCATCGCTTCAATTAAGCCTTTTGTAACTGCCATGCCAAGCCCTGATCCGACATCGGACGTGCCTGTATCCGTCCCTCGGTAATATCGTTCAAACAGCCTCCAGACCAGTTCCGGTTCCATTCCTTGCCCGTCATCTTCAAAATGAACACTGAACGCACCAGCCTGCTTACCCGGATGCACACTAACGGTCAGAGTTGAGTCCGCTGGATTATGCAGAAGGGCGTTAGCGGTCAGATTATCCACAATACGTTCAAACGAAGGAATATGCACATGGCCGTATACCGGAACCTTCGCAGGTCGGAATACAATGCGCCCCTCACCATATAACGGGTTGCGTTCTGCACGCTGGACGAGATCATACAGTAGCGTATTCACGTCAGTTTCTTCCACAGGTGGCTGGTATCCGCCGCTGCGTAATCGGTACGTCATGGCAAGGTCATTCACAAGTCGGTCCATATACATCGATTTGTCCAGCATGATGCCCGCAAATTCTCTCACTTCTTCCGCGGACCAGCTATATTTCTGTGCTTCAAGCATATGGGCGTATCCCTGAATGGAGGACAGAGGTGTCTTGAGATCATGCGTTATTCCCGCGATCCATTCCTCACGTAGAGACTCGGTCTGTTTACGGAGCTCTTCGTCTTGTTTCAGTGTAGCGGATAATGCCTGCATGGAACGAAGCACTTCAGCATACACGTGGTATTTTCGCTTCCATTTGCCATTTCGTCGCTGGCTGCGAGGTGCGCCGCCGATGCCTTTTGGTTCTTCATAATGTCCCTGTTCCAGTCGCTGGAGCCATTGAAGCATATGCAGCATGGGGGAACCAAAACGATTGGCGTACCATAGTGCCAGCAGAATTAGCAGCATGACAATGGACAGGAGGAGAACGATGAGCGCAGGTGCCAAAATGAAATTATAGGGATTCTCATCTCCTGAAGCGGTTGGATCGATAGGTATACTGAGCATCCAGGTTGTACCATTCTGTTCATCGTAAAAGGTTGCGGTCGACATCCCATATCGATTGGGATAACGAATACGCAAAACGAGTTCCTGTATGTTGTAACTACTAGGGGCGCCCATGGCAGGTTTATTGTAAGAAGCCAGCTCTTGACCATAATCGTCCAAAATTTGCAGATAAGCACTTTTGGAACGAATAGCTTCCTCTTGTTTGGTCTTCAGGACAAGCACTCCGTCCGTGTAATGACTATCCTCACGGGCCTGATCGAGTAAGGAATTGGCCTGATTGCGTTCCCCATACAGCAAGGTGAACATCTCACCGTTTTTCTCCCGGATCAGCATGACGATCTGGTAGGGGAATGGCTTTTTGGCTTCCCAGTATGCGATCAACTCTCCGGGCTTGTATTGCTTTGGAACGTCATCCGGTGTGTTGAAATCATCAATGACATAGCCTTTCTCATCCAGAACTTGCAGCCACCCCTGATTTTTCTCGACCTGCTTAAGAAGCTTGGTATCATAGCGGATCTTACCATCGGGCATGATTTCTGCGGTATTGATCAACTGGTCAAGTCCGTTGGTAGCAAAGTCATCCACCAGACTCACTTCATTCACCTTTTGAATGACCCAATAGGTGGCTGCGGACCCCAATAGGATGATAAGAACTACTGCGCCAGCAAGCATACCGATAAACCGGGTCATTAACCTGCGACGAATACTCATGCGCGTGACACTTGGTTAGGCTGAATGAGTTTGTACCCCAGCCCCCGGACATTGACGAGAAACGCAGGGTTAGACGGGTCAGCTTCAATCCGCTCACGAATACGGTGAATATGAACCATAACGGTATTATCATCGCTGAGGGCTTCCGAACCCCATACCCGCTCATACAATTCCGATTTGGTGAAAATACGATTGGGATGCTTGCAGAAAAAGAGCAGCAACTGATAGACAAGTGCCGGACAGGTTACCGCCTGCCCCTCAACCTGCAGCTCACCAGCTTGTTCAAATACTTGAAAACGGCCAAAGTCATATACCCCTTCCTGCACGGCAGGAGATGACGAAGTTGCGTTAGAAGAGAGCGTAGTCGCCGTTGTAGCGGTCGCTATTTTGGTAGGCAAATAGCGTTTCAACAGCGATTTGATCCGGGCGACCACTTCCAGAGGATTAAAAGGTTTAACGACATAATCATCGCCGCCAACGGCGAATCCGCTTAACTTGTCATAATCGGTTGTTTTGGCAGTCAGAAAAAGTATCGGTGCATCGGTCACTTGCCGCAAAAAGGGACAGATCTCCAGTCCGCTTTTACCAGGAAGCATAATGTCCAGCACAATGCAGTGATAGGTTTTATTTTCGCAGGCGGTAATGGCTTCTTCTCCAGTCGTGACGGTGTCAATGTCAACAAATTGTTCTTTGAGCAAAACGGTTTTGAGCATATGTAAAATAGCTTGTTCATCATCTACTAGCAGAATGGAGACGTGATCCATGATGTGTAATGACCTCCTGGGCTTCCTTTGTGATAGTGCAATCATACCATCCATAAGAACAGTTTGGCGTGTGAGATATCTTAACGGAATCTTAATTATGAGCCAACGGAAGCTGTCACAATTTAACTACAAGTAAGGAAGGGTTAGATAAAGGATAAGATTCATTCTGTACACTTAACTGGAAAGTATAACGATCAATAGAAGGGGTGTTGGGGATGAAGTGGAGTATGAATAGGTTGCATGAGCCAAGAGAGATACAGGATCAACGTTCGAATTGCGGGAAGGATCAGCTGGAATCCGACTATGTTGCATCTGAGAATTTACAGAGCAGAAAAAACTGGAAGGTGCTTGCTATTGCCCTGTGTGCCTGCGTGATATTGTCTGCCTGTGGCAACGATAACTCCATTACATCCGAACAGGGGGAAAAGCAGTCGGCCGAACAGACGTCCAATACGAATGAAACGGGTAAGAATACCGAGCAGGAACAGACTTCCGGTTCAGAGGTGAGCACGATGGTAACCCCAGACAATTTCATAGATACATTAATGAATGGTTCGAAGGATGCGATCTATAGCCAGTTTTCCCCGGAAATGAAGGAAGCGATCACATTTGAACAGTTCAAAACGTCTGCCGACCAGTTTCTGCAGGGCGCAACTTCCTTTAGCCAAGTAGTGGATGCGCAAATGAACAATTTAACTGAGTATTCATGGAAGGATCAAACAGGGACCAAAGGGATTCAAGCCTATTTTTCCAAAGAAAATCAGATAGAAGGTTTGTTGATCCAGCCGCTGGAAACCCATGAAGATACGGATCAAAAGTTCACGAAAACCGCATTCCAATTTCCGATGAAGGGTGAATGGTACGTGTTCTGGGGAGGCAATGATGTGATGTCGAACTATCATTACGAGCATGAAACACAGCGCTATGCGCTGGATATCGTTCGAACCAAAGATGGTTTCAGTTTCAACGGAGATGCCAAGGTGAATGCAAGCTACTATGCTTTTGGTGAACCACTCTATGCTGCTGCGGATGGAACAGTTGTCGGAATCAAAAATGACATTCCCGATAATACACCAGGCGTTATGAACCCGGAAGAGCCAGCTGGAAATTATGTGGTCATTGATCATGGACAAGGCGAATATAGCATTACAGCACACATAAAAAAGGGAAGTGTAGCAGTCAAAAAGGGGGATAAAGTCAAGCAGGGAGATCTCATTGGAGAACTCGGCAACTCGGGGAACTCCAGTGAAGCGCATCTGCACTTCCAGGTATCGGACGGCCCTGATCTGTTCACAGCCCGTTCTATCAACATTCGTTGGGCGGATCAAGGCCAGCAGTTAACCCGGGGAAAGACCATTCAGGCATTGCCGGAGTCATAAGTATCAGGTGCCAAAGGATCGAGCGAAACCAGGCTGCGCACAGGATAGGTCGGTTCGGGCCACCAGGTCAGCATTTATTCCATCAGAGCGTTTGGGGGATGACGCGGGCTTCTGACCTCAGTTATAATACCGTCATAAGATAGATTCGATCTGGATGATGGAGGAGTAAACATGGAGCTGGATAGTGTGCAGATTGAGTATGCGTCCCGTGAGGACTTGCCAAGAATTGTGGAAATCTATAATTCCACGATTGAGAGCCGAATGGTGACGGCGGACTTGGAGCCGGTGACCGTCGAACAACGTATTCCGTGGTTTGAGGAACATTCACCGGATCACCGCCCCCTCTGGGTCATGAGGCATGAGGGACAGGTTGTAGCCTGGGCGAGTCTCAGTTCCTTTTATGGACGTCCTGCGTACAATGGAACGGTGGAAGTCAGTGTGTATGTGGATCAGCAGTGCCGGGGAATTGGGGCTGGCGGACGTTTGCTGAATACCATTTTTGCCGCTTGTCCTGCACTTGGAATCAAGACGATTCTGGGCTTTGTGTTTGGACATAATGAACCGAGTCTGGGGCTGCTGCGCAAGCATGGCTTTGAACAGTGGGGATATTACCCTGAAGTAGCTGTACTGGATGGCGTCAACCGGGATTTGGCGATTTTGGGCAAGAAAATATAAGCATGTTTCAAAATAAATGAAAACCTCCGGATCCACAATGCGTGGATTGGAGGTTATTTTTGCTTACATAACGCTGAAGTGATGAACATGAGAATGAAGTCGCTTTTTCTAAACCGATCATATCCAATCATGCCATCGCCAAAAAAGGATTGACGCTAAGTAGTGCTGGACTCTATAATCGATAACAAGTAACTTGATATGTGAGGAGTCCTGACATGGTATGTTAGTAATTGACGAGTTGTATCATCATACAGCATTGCAAATATCATCGTCCGATTTATTGTACCTTATCCAACAGCTCAAGGTCAAAAAAGAAAATGAGATCGAAACGCTCAAACATAAAATTGAACAATTCGAACAAAAAAAACGTGCGGAAGAAGTCGCATATCAATCAATGTCGACTGTACGCAAATGGTTCGCAGGGCGACCCGCATCCCATCACCAAGCGGTGGAATATATGGTTCAGGTGAAGGAACGTTTTCGCAAAATGGAGCAGATTCGGCGGCGGATACGAGAATTGGATCGCATTGCCGAACGAATCAAGCATCCGGACAGTATCGAGCGGGACGAGATTGAACTTACGCCCGAAACCATTCGGGAGATCAGGCAGCTTAGGGAAACGGAGGATGTTCAAGCATGACTTTGGAGACGTTAAGCTCCGGTATCGATACGGTCTGGGTTGTACTGAGTGCAGCCATGATTTTATTGATGGAGGGCGGATTCGCCCTGCTGGAGGCTGGATTTGTACGTTATAAAAATAGTGTGAATATTATTATGAAGGTTTTCGCTGACATTACGATTGGAACATTGATTTTCTATGCCATCGGATTCGGCTTGATGTATGGATCGGATGCCGGAGGTTTGGTAGGCATAACCGGATTTTTCCTGAATGGTGACCTGTCCCACCTGGATGTACCGGTATCACTGGAAACATTCTGGCTCTTTCAGGCCGCGTTTACCATTGCTGTCATTTCCATCGTATCGGGTGCCGTAGCCGAGCGAATTAACTTTCGCGCCTATCTGCTGTACATCATCTTGATGACGGCGATTATTTATCCGATTGGTGGACACTGGGCGTGGGGCGGCGGCTGGCTCAGCAAGCTGGGAATGCAGGATTTTGCCGGTTCAGCTGTCATTCACGCGTTGGGCGGTTTCTCTGCACTGGCCGCAGCGATCATTATTGGGCCGCGTAAAGGCAAGTACACGCCGCTTGGCGTGAGTGCCATTGCGCTTCCGAGCAATCTGCCGCTGGCATCTGTAGGTGCGTTTCTGCTGTGGTTCGGCTGGTTTGGCTTCAATGCAGGAAGTACACTCAGTGCGACTGATGTAAGGATCGGTCACATAGCTATCGTTACGATGTTATCTGCTGCTTCAGGCGGTGCGGTTACACTGCTCTACACCTTGTTCCGGTTCAACCGTTCGGATGCACCATCTGTCATTAATGGCTCTCTTGCCGGTTTGGTTGGTATTACGGCGGGGTGTGCCTTTGTTGGTGATATGGCTGCGATATTCATCGGGGCGGTATCCGGATTGCTCATGATGGTTGCAACGAATTGGCTGGACCGCAGGCAGATCGATGATCCGGTGGGTGCGTTCCCTGTTCATGCAGTATCCGGCATGTGGGGAACCATTGCCGTGGGACTGTTTGCAACCGATGGTGGCTTGTTCATGGGAGGCGGCTGGAGGCTGCTGGGTGTCCAGGCGCTCGGCCTCACGGCTCTAGTCGTTTGGGGATTTGTCATGACCTGGATCGGTCTGAAGCTGATTAGCAAGATTGTTCCTGTCCGTTCCACGGAAGAAGAGGAAGAGCTCGGCCTGGATATTAGTTATCATGGTGTAATGGCTGCACACCAGTCGCATGAATTCCTGGATGGCGAGGAGCATATTCGTGCTTTCCAGGATGGATCACCGAATCGAAATCGTTAAATATGGATTGAATGGATGATAAGGAAAGAGGCTGACACCGGATGTCAGTCTCTTTTTTTGCTAGAAGCAGGGAAAGAAGAGGTAGCGGAAGAATATACAGGGGTGAACCTGAATATGTCTCACCATAGATCTATTGTCAGAAGGGGAGGATCTGTATGATTAAACCGGAACAATGTGAACGTCTGACCAGAAAAGCCCGGAAAACTCTTGAAGAATATGGATTGGGTAGTGCTGCCGATCTGCTGTTATCTTCAAGCCGTTGGGGAATTCGTCTTGATGTATCGACAATCGATGAGTATCGCAGAACAGGAAATTCACGTGTAGGTGGAAACCCGGATCTGCCAGGTAGCATGAAATGGCCTTTGACACAGGATGGGGTGCCCATGACGTTCTTGGCCCAGTTGAATCTCGTGGACTTGACGCCATATACGCCTAATGACGGCCGTGGCAGTTTGCCGGAACGAGGCATGTTATATTTTTTCATTGGTGTGGATGAACCTGCTTATCATATTGAGCATCGTGTGATTTACGAACCGGATGCTCATAACCTGACAAGGCGAGAGCCTAATGGCGAAACCGCACTGGGTGAGGACAATTTTGTAGCGCATTCGGTAACGGTGCTGCCTAATCTCGAGTTTCCTACATATGCATACATTGATTCTCTGGCTCTGAATGCAATCGCCGCCCCGCTGTCTGATGGAGCGTTAGCCGTCGAAGGGGAGGAAGGTCTATATGACCGATACCTTGAATTTGAGTCCAGCTGGAACCATCCGAGTACGCAGAACTGGGGTGGCATGTTTGGATACCCTGACGGACAGCATCCGGATGCGGAGCATCAAGCGTTGTTGCAGATCTTACTTGGTGAAGAGTATGGTTATGACCAACAAGCTTGTGAGAAAAAGCTAACTGCTCATTACGGCGGAGATGAGGAACGGACACAACAGGAGCTTGCGGATACCTTGCTTCTATTAAAAATTGATACGCATGACGCTATCGGTTTTCAGTGGTGGGATTGTGGGGAACTGCAATTTTTCATTCGCAAGGCTGACCTGCTCGCGGGACGATTTGATCAAACGTATTGTTCGTTATATTCAAGTTGATTTTTGTGTTTATTATTTATAGAAGCAACAAAATGTCCCAAATTCCGTCTATAAGAGGAAGGAGGGACTTTTTTTGTTGGTCATGGTTGGTTTTCGAGCATTGCTGGTTTATATATAAAGGGGGGAATTCATGGTTGATTGGCGATCATACGTTCTGTATAATGGGATAAAAAGGGAGTGTTTATGTTGATTCAATCCGCATTTAAACATATTGATGTGGCGGTGACATCATTAATCAATTTATGTGACCAACTGTCGGAGCAGGATCTGGCTTTGACTCCGATCGAAGGCAAACGGCCGGTTGGAGAATTGCTTTCTCATCTATCTGTCATTTGCCGTGCAGATGTACATATTTCGGAAGGAGCCTCCGAAGAAGAAATGGCTTTGTTTTACGAGGAAAATCAGCCCAATACACTCAGTGAGATCAAGGAAGCGCTGATTGCGAATCAGATGTACCTCTACCATCGATACAGACAGTTTAATACGGAGGAATTATTACAGGTGACGGACTCCTATTGGGGCGCTTCGTACAGTCGTCTGGAGTGGCTGCTTGAGATCATGGGACATGTGTATCACCACAGGGGGCAACTGCATACGATGCTGACGCTGACTGGTATAGAGCCCAAAGTGGCATTGTTCGAATAGATAGACCCAGGTCCATAAGGCGGGATTTTGCCTGAATATAGAGCAAGATATAATAGAATACATAGAGCATTTTATCGGCTATAAGCAGCGGTTAAGCAAGGATTAGATCGACGATCCTATACGTTAATAATAGGGATTGCCGGATCAGCTACAAGTAAAGAAAACCAACGTCTCCAAATGCCATATTGTCAGTAGAAACTAAAATAGTAAATTCGGAAAATCTTCTAGTAGGGACGTGTAAAATGAGTTTAAAAGAAAAGTTGATATTAATAAAAGAGAATGGCTACCAAGCACCTCACGATACATTCCAGTTGATACAAGAAATGATGGTTAACATCGGTTCTTTGGATGCCCAACTACGTGATGACCTAATTTATACAACCTTATCCAATTGGATTCCTGATAATACTTTAACAGTAAGGGAACTAGAACAACTTCTACCCGTTGTTTTGGATAAAAAGCATTTGCTTTTTAGGCTTGGTGAAACCCATACAGACTCTGTCTTTACTCGATCATTCTCTATGCTGGTTATCCCGCTCCTCCTTATGAGGCATAGAGAGTCACCATATCTCTCAAGTGAGCATATTCATCAGATAAAAGAGAACGTGTTTTACAATGTGCAAAAAGAGCGAGATTACCGCGGGTATGACGAAGAAAAAGGTTGGGCTCATGCCATAGCCCATGCAGCAGATGCTTTAGACGAATTGGCCCAATGTTCCGAGCTGGATAAAACTGACCTTTTAACCATCCTCGATTTGGTTTACGAAAAGATGACCGTAACTGATCGAGTTTACTCCGATGGGGAAGATGAAAGAATAGTAAAATCCATAATTAGTGTTTTAAATAGAAAAATACTTAGTCAGACTTATATAGAACAATGGATTCAGCGTTTTGGTGATGTGGAGAAAGTGGATGCTGATCTCTGCCCAACAATCGAGCATACTTTATATAAAATAGAACAAGTATACTATTCCTGAGAAACAACGTTTTCTCTTCTTTCAAAGGCGATGATTTTCGCAGATTCATTTCCTAATGGTATACTTTGAACAAGCAATGATTCATGGAATGGAAAGGAATAATGCCGTGGCACAGCCAGCAACCATTCTGCTTGTGGATGATGAGCAGGATATTATTAAACTGATGGAGATTTATTTTGGCAACGAAGGGTACCGGGTTCTGACAGCCAGTGATGGGATTGAGGCGCTTGAGCAGTTGAATAAAGAGTCAATTGATCTGATTATTCTGGATGTCATGATGCCAAATATGGACGGAATTGAAGCATGCATGAAAATTCGGGAAGAGCAGAAAATGCCGATCATTATGCTGTCCGCCAAAAGCATGGATATGGATAAAATCACAGGGCTGAGCATCGGCGCTGATGATTATGTGACCAAGCCGTTTAACCCGCTTGAACTTGTGGCACGGGCAAAGTCACAGCTTCGCAGGTATCATACCTTCAATGAGGGCCGGGAGAACAAGGAGCATGAGTGGGTGATTGACGATCTGGTCATCAACACGGATACGCATGAGGTGTGGGTGGATGAGCAGCCTGTTCGCCTGACTCCCCGTGAATTTGCTGTTCTGGAGCTCCTGGCACGCCATCAAGGCTCTGTGCTTAGTATGGAGCAGATCTACAGGCAGGTCTGGAATGAAGAGTTTATGGAGTCCAACAACACCGTCATGGTGCATATCCGCAAGATTCGTGAGAAAATCGAACTCGACAGCAAACATCCCAAGTTCATACAGACGGTATGGGGTGTTGGATATAAGATGATCAAACCACAATAAGCAAGTGCGTCTATAAGGTTGTTGGATATAGAGCGTGAGCAGGGAGTTCCGAGATGAATTCAAAATTAATTAACACAGTAAGGTGGAAATTTATCTACGCATTTCTGCTGAGTGGCATTTTGACGGCGGCTATTTTGTATGGGGGCAGCAAAGTGGTACACTCCATTCTGGCGGCTCAGACCTATCCTGATTATTCGATCCCTGCAAGGGGCATCAGATGGCTGGTGAACAATATCGGGTCGGTGCCATTAATGATAATGGTTGGTGTACTTGGCTTTGTGCTGTTCTTTTTCCTGTTTACGCGCAGGGTGATGCTGGTTCTGGACGAGATAACGGCGGGGATTCAGGAAGTTGCCAAAGGAGAGCTGTCTCATCGGATTGAGGTGAAGACATCGGATGAATTTGGCGTTGTGGCTGCCAGTATTAATCAGATGGCTGAACAATTACAGTTGTCATTGCAGGAGGAGCGTAGTGCTGTCGCTGCAAAAAATGATTTGATAACGGGCATTTCTCATGATTTGAGGACTCCGCTAACCTCCATTCTTGGATTTTTGGAGTACATCGAGAAGGATCGGTACCAGGATGAAATTGAGATGCGCTATTACGTGAGTATAGCGTACGAGAAATCCTTAACATTAAGGAAGCTGATCGACGATTTGTTCGAATATACTCGTGTCAGTGGTGGAATCCTGCCCTTGTCATTGACTTCCTTGAACCTGAACCCGTTTCTGATGCAGCTTGCAGAAGAATTCGCTCCGATGCTGGAAGAAGCGGGCATGACATACCAGATCATTGGCGGACAAGAGCCTTTGTGGATTCAAGCCGCTCCAGGCGAGCTTGTTCGTGCATATGAGAACCTGTTCAGTAACGCGATCCGTTATGGAGCACAGGGAAAGGTGATGGAAATCGCGTTGTCTCTTGAAGGGGAAGAAGCCGTGGTGCGCATTAGCAATTATGGTGAACCGATTCCGGCGCAGGATTTGCCGCATCTATTCGATCGATTCTATCGGGTCGACAAATCCCGCTCTCGTGATACGGGCGGGACCGGACTGGGGTTGGCTATTGCCAAATCCATGATTGAATTACATCACGGGAGTATTGCTGCATATAGTGAACAAGGCAGAACCGATTTTGTTACGCGTTTTCCAGTCGTTGCTCCTCCGATGAACAGAAATCAAGAGGAACAGTTAAGAAAATGATAAGAAGTTACCCACTTCCTTATTAAGAAATATTCGGTATTCTTAACCTCAATCGTATACATGATCTGCAAAATTGAGGAGGATGCCGAATATGAGATTATTTTTACGTACAGTCAGACTGAGATACATATATATCTGTGGAGCGAGCGCAATACTTAGCGCAGCGCTCCTATTTGTCGTTTATCACATGTTACGTTTTGCCCACCAACATATTCTATCTGAGACAACAGGTTTAACTCGCGTTATGTATTGGATGATCAACCACATCGGTACAACGCCATTGATTATTTTCATCGGGGGTGGTCTGTTTTCTTTATTTTTTTGGATTCGATCCCAGAAGATTGCGGATGACCTCAAGGTGATTGGTCATGGAACTTATGAACTGGCACATGGCCGAATTCCAGCACAGATTGAAGTGATGAACGGCGGAGAACTGCGGCAGATTGCTGCCGATCTGAATGAAGTTGCCATACGTATACAAACAGAGCGGATAAACAATTCAGACTATAACTGGATAGATCGAGAACCGAGAGGGGAAGATTGGATCAGTTCTGGTGTGCATGGTGATGAAAGTAGCCGGCCACAAATAACCCAACAAATGGTATTAGAAAGCGAGAAAAACCATAAGAAATACATACAGGAGGAGTTGAATGGATCACCATTACCATCTGGTCGCATAAGTGCTGATCTTCCGATTAAACTTACACTCTACGGTGTCCGTTCCTCGCTGGATACGATTATGGAGGGACACTGCCGTGATGAAGCTGAGATTCAGCACTGGGTCAGGCTGGCGTATGAACAGACGTTAAGGCTGGAGCTTGCCCTGGATTCCATGGAAATGAAGTCACAGGAACATTCAGGCTCCATTCCACATGTCTTCAGGGAGCATGAATGTTGAGATCCAACATAAGGCGCGGAATGTATCACATATTTGATGCCTCTGTAGTATTCGTTATTTTGCTAGCGTTCGGCTATATCTATCTGGTTACTTATGGCGAAGGTGTACTTCGCAATCATCCCGAGGCCATTTCGGTGGCCTCTTCCACCGTCATTATCAATGCGGATGGAACAGAAATTTCGAGATTACAAGTACAAACCAAGGGATATGCGGAGCATGCCAGTTTAAAGGATATGCCTGATCTGTTAAAGCAGGCGTTTCTGGCTACGGAAGATCGACGTTTCTATACCCACGACGGACTGGATTTTATCGGCATTGGCAGGGCGGTTGTGCAGGATGTTTTACATATGAACCTGAGTCAGGGAGGCAGCTCCATTACACAGCAGCTGGCCCGGAATCTGTACTTGAACGGGGATAAAACGCTGGTTCGCAAAGTGAATGAAATGTCGATTGCCGTGGCGATGGAAAAGCGATTTAGCAAGGATGAGCTATTGGAGCTGTATTTGAATCATATTTATATGGGACGACAGCAATATGGGGTTAAAGCAGCGGCTTGGCGCTACTTTGGGATTAAGGATTTACATCAGTTGGAGATCTGGCAAATGGCTACACTGGCCGGAATTCCCAAAGGACCTTCTATATACAATCCGGTGGATCAGGAAGACCTATCCAAAGAAAGGCGTTCTGTCGTTCTTGGCCTCATGCATGAGCAAGGAATCATTACCAAGAGACAGATGGAGGAAGCGCGAAGTGTGGATTATACACCGCCCAATTCAACATCTGCATCGGCTTCAGACTCGTCAGTGCCTGCCTACGTGTCTGCTTTGGATGCGGTTATCGAGGAGGCTTCCCGTTTAACAGGCAAGAGTGGAGCAGAGATACAATCCGCAGGCTGGACTATTCGTACGGGATTGGATGATCAAGCGCAGCTTGCGATGGAGCAAACATTCCGTGAATCTTCCCGGTTCACCGATGATCGTAAGGATGAGCAAGTACAGGCGAGCATGGTCATTCTGGACCAGCATAATGGTGAAGTCAAAGCCATGATGGGCGGGCGCAACCCCGTGAAAGGAGGCATTAACCGAGCGACGACGGATGCCAGGCAACCAGGCTCTGCTTTTAAGCCGATTATTGCATATGGACCTGCCCTGGAATCTGGCCGCTTTAATCCGGGGAGTAAGCTGCCCGATCAACGCATGAAGTATGGCGGCTATCAACCGAGCAACTTGGGCGGGCGCTACAGAGGTACAGTAACGATGGCGCAAGCACTGGAAAAATCCATTAACGCTCCTGCTGTATGGCTGCTGCATGAAACAGGGTTGAATCAGGCGCATCAATTTGCATCTCGATTGGGCATTGAACTGGGGAAGGAGGATCTCAATCTGTCGATCGCCTTGGGTGGTTTGCATAAAGGGGTGTCTCCGTTAAAAATGGCCCAGGCCTATTCCGTGTTTGCCAATAACGGCAAGTTCAATACAGCGCATCTAATTCGTGAAATTACGGATTCACGTGGTAGGACAATCTATACTTTTAAGCCAAAGAACAAGCAGGTGATCTCCGCCAACACAGCAGCGGTTATGACCCGTATGCTCCAAAGTGTGGTCAGTCAGGGAACAGGAAGCCGGGCACAGCTGAGTCGGCATAAGGTGGCAGGGAAGACCGGGACAACGCAGGCTGCATTACCAGGTATAAGCAAGGAAGCCAATCGGGATCTGTGGTTCGTGGGATATACCGACAAGTGGACGGCTGCGGTCTGGATGGGGTTTGATCGTACAGATGCAGAGCATTATATGAGATCCGGAAGTAGTGTGGCGGCGGATTTATTTGCGTCGGTTATGAAGCATGCTTTGCCATAAAAGAGAATGGTTTTAACGGATCCCGGATCAACATGGCTGTAATATGGAAGACCCGTGAAGGACAGCATTTATCCTGTCTCCAACGGGCCTTTTATCGTTTTGGTGGTATTATCCACTTCATCTACTGTTAGGATTTTGCTCGCAACGAACCGGGTAAACGACGAATCATTTGGTTCAATACCTCGGACAATACAAGTCCGATTGCGATGGCACCGGATAACATGAGTGCCTTGGCAGCCATCTCCATGGCAGCACCGTAGTCATTTTGTACAAAATTACGCATCGCATTATACGCCAGTCCACCGGGAACGAGCGGAATGATGCCAGCCACACTGAAGATAATGACGGGCGCGCGAAACATGCGGGAGAACAGCTGGCTTATGACACCTACCGCGATGGTCGCTGCCAATGTAGCAGGAACGGCATCCGCAGCATATTCGAGCACAATATAGATGATCCAGCCGATCATGCCGACAAATCCACCGTGAAGCAGCATACGCCGAGGAGCGTTGAAAATAATGCCAAATGCGGCCGAGGCGACAAAGCTGGTCAGGGCTTGTTCAATAAAATGAAGCATAACCTGCAACTCCTCCGTCTTACGTAAAAAGTGAAAAAACAACAGCAATGCCGGTACCAATCGCAAAAGCCGTCAGAAACGCCTCGGCTCCCTTGGATAATCCGGACACGAGATGCCCGGCCATCAGGTCACGCACAGCATTGGTAATCAGTAGCCCTGGTACCAGGGGCATGACTGAGCCAATAATGATTTTGTCTCGTTCATGACCCGCACCCATATAGACAAGCAAAAAGGCGAGCAGACCAATGACAAATGAGGCTGTCAGCTCGGCAAAAAACTTCACCAGTACCAATCGATGGAAGGCAATAACCGCAGCATATCCGATACCGCCGCAGAGTACCGCAGGGAGAAAGTCGCCCCAGCCTCCGCCGAACATAATGGTAAAGCACCCACTGGATAACGCCGCCGCAGTAAGCTTCACAATCGCAGAATAAGAGGAGGGCTGTCCTTCAATTTGCTGTAACAAAGCATGTGCTTCTTCAACGGTCAGCTCCCCTTGTCCGATACGTCGGGAAACAGCGTTTACTTCGGATACCTTGTGCAAGTCCGTAGTTCGTTCGGAAATCCGAATCAGCTTGGCAGGCTCGGTTGCATCAACCGAGAAGAAGATACCTGTGGGCACCACATAACTGTGCGAATGGGGAAGGCCCAGCGCGGCAGCCATGCGTTTCATCGTATCTTCCACACGGTAGGTCTCACCGCCGCTTTGCAGCATGATTTTGCCTGCCAATAGACAGATCGCAATCACGCGGGATTGTTCAGTATGATTTGTCCCCACCAGCTCCGTCTCAGACTGAGGCACGGGTGGAGGATCATGAGGGATATATTCCAACCGGATCAAGCTCCGTTCATATGAGATAAGGCTTGGTGCCGACACCATTGTATCATATTTCACACGTTAGAAAGGAAACATACCGCACGAACGACAGGACGTCACCCAGATTGCAAAATAAATCCTGACGTTTACATCCAAATGTTAGCCTATCGCGCTTCACTCCTATAACCCAAAAAGGCTCCGCTTCAATGGGCCCTAGGGCACAGGGAGCGAAGCTTCTTGGATTAAGCTGAACAACGACAGGCACAAATCCACTACATCAACAGCGTAATGACCAACAGCTCATACAGCACGAGTGGCAGAATGGTTGGTCCAAACAAGGCACGTGGCTCAGGATATCCATGCATCGGCGTAACCTGGAGATACAATATTCCCCGATCTGCGCTGATAATGACACCTTCCCATACCTGACCATCGATATTCTGGACTTGCACCTTCTTGCCTACATGCTGCCGGACTGTATGATGAAGCATATTCCGCACACTTTGCACGGATTGGAGCATTGGTTGATTGGCTTGGTATACAACCCGTGCGGATGGTGTGGACGTGGATTCAGACATGATGCACAACCCTTCCTCAAAATAAGTTCTTACTTCAAGGTATGCATCTGCCTACAAAAGGTGTTTACACAAATGCCATCTCAAGGCTCCCGCGCCCATTTTCATAAGCCACTTTGCCCAGTGCGCCATTCACAAAGGTTAACTGTGGCGGGATGTGGCCCAGATCCACATCATACAGTATGGGAACATCCATATCTCCTAGAGCCGAAGACAGGGCATCGGTGAAATTAAAATCCCCTGTATCCGAATATCCCGCAGGCCGGCCGAACATGAAGCCTTTAATACCAGCAAACCAGCCTGCCTGTCTCATCTGCCACAGATGACGGTAGATATCACCCGCATTCATCTCACAGCTCTCCAGATACCAGATCGTTCCTTCTTCCGCACAATACTGATCAAGATACGCTTCAACAGGTGCGTAAGGCGTGCCAATCAGACAGGTGATTGTATCCATACATCCGCCGATTAACCGACCTGAGAAGGTAATCTGTGAGTCTGTTGAGTCCATTCCCACAGGCTGACCCAGCTGTTTCCAGCGGGAAGGGGTATCCAGATTAAACCCGGCTAACTCCGGTTTCCATTCCGATTGATAATGAGTGGAGGAAGATTGAGTAACCTGCCCTCCCTGGCCAGTCTGTAATACATCAATCCAGCGGGCGGTCACCGGATCGAGTTCATTGGATCTTAGATCTACGTAGTTCGTTCCATGCGCTGTAGCCGTCCCGGTGATCAGGGTATATGCAAATAAAAAGGTGCTGATATCTGAATATCCCATAACCCATTTGGGCGGCAGCGTCTTCAACGTTTCCCAATCCAGCAGGGGCAGAATATCCATCAGGAACTCTCCACCCCACGGAGGGATAATAGCCTGAATCCCCGGATCGCGGAAAAAAGCATTGATCTCAGCAGCGCGATCTTCCTTGGAAGAACTTACACATTTGGCGTTATGCCGTAGAAAGGGGCTCTCCAGTACTCCAAAACCAAGGCGCTCCATATTGTGCCTGCTCTCTTCAAGGTAATGATGCAAGGACTCACTTACACCGCTGGAGGGTGCAGCCACGCCAATAGTATTTCCCGGAGCAAGGGGTTGCGGGTAACGGATCGAACGGTTATTCATTGTGGAAACACCCTTTCCTGTGAACATATCGATTTAATGTAGATGTTTGATATTTTCATTATAGTGCATGACTGCTTCATGTGGCTTGTTAGTATGGCTGCTCACATGTTCTTTAGGGAGTCACAGGAATCTCAATGGAGAAAGGTGCACGAATTTGATCAGGGTAAGAGTATATCTCCATGGTCAGATTTCCTTTAGCTGCGGCTCCATTTTTAATGACAACCCTTGCTTCAAATACGGAAGGACTCCAGCCGACTTCATTTATTTCGAAGGTGCTTCCTTTGCTGTCCTCGATATTGGTAAATGATAGCCCTGAAGTAGCATTTTGAGCGTCTGCAATTGAAAACTCGAGGATCAGATTTTTGCCCTGGACCGTGCTTTGCAGCAATTTCAAACTCGATGGGCCACCTTGTATTTCACTTGAAGATGGATCGATGCTGATAACCAGTTCATCCTTATCCACCGCTGAAAGGCCAGATCCCTGCAGCGTCAATTTTTTCGGAGTGGTGAAATACATGCTTTCGAAAAAGACGGAACTTCCAGAGCCTGAGATAGAGGAGGAATCGGTTCGCCATGCCCGGCCTTGTTCATCTACCAACTGCAAATCACGAATTCCGAAGATTTTTTTGGTGTTGTTCGGATCATATTCGATATCAAGTACGAGGCGAGTGGGATACAGAACGGCCTCTTTTACATGAATACGCTGCCCGTCCACGGTCATTGTTTGGTTTACGGGAATGATTTTTTTCATGCCTTTCGTTAAGCTGCGATCCACTGGGAAGGTGACCTTCCACTTATTATTCGGTTCCTTACCTCGTTCCTTAAATACAACGGTCAGCTCTTGTGGCGGTAAAGATTCTGTGAATGAGACATCGATTTTATCCTCGTAAACGCCATTTTCTGAAGCTGGTTGAGGAGAGGAATAACTAAACGCAACAGGCAGCTTTTCTCCATCTCTATCAAGCAAATCGATATCATATCCACCTTTATCCAGGTCTTTCATGCCTTTCATCGTGTAAAAAATGACCATGCGTGATTCGTCTGTAATGATGCCTTCCACGGTCACAGAAGCTCCATCATGCTCGTCGGTTACACCGACCTTCTGCAAGAGGGATTGATCAATCGCCATCATTAATCCTTTATCCTGGCGAATCATGCTGACAATGCCCTCCATGCCTGGCAGTTGCTCCACAAAGGACGCAAAGGCGGGGGAGACGCGGATACATCCCGTAAAGACAAGGATGATTGCAGCTGCCGATATGGAGCTCATAACCCAGCGCAGCCGGGACTTGCGCTTGCGCGCAGCCTGACGGATTCCGGCCTGTACAGCCTGATATACTTCGGCATCCGGTACAGACATGGCATCGTACTCTGTTTTACGAGCATTAAGACGCTGTTCCAATGCTTCTTCATATGACTTCATCTCATCGCTCATGAGGTTACATCTCCTTTCGTTTCAAGTTGGTTACGGAGCTGTCCGAGTGCCCGGTGCAGTCGGGATTTTACGGTTCCGGTCGGGATTTCCAGAATATCAGCGACTTCTGTTAAGGAGAAACCTTCGAAATAACTTAGAATAATAATTTGTTTGCAATCCCGATCCAGCGCAGAGACGGCTGCGGCCAGATCAGGGTCTGCGGGACGGTCCCAGCTGCTAGGTTCATGAATTTTGGTAACGTGGCTGAACCGGCTCTTGCGTTTGCGTTCGTCTGCACAGTAGTTCAGCAGAATGCGGATCAGCCAAGTGGCGAAATAGGTGGGTTCTTTTAATTTCTTGAGCTTTCGATAAGCTCTATAGGTGGATTCCTGAATCGCTTCAAGCGCATCGCCCTCGTTGTGCAGATAGGCATAGGCGATCCGGTACAGTCGGCTCTGATGCATCTCCATTAAGGCTGCAAAAGCCTCGGCATCCCCTTTCTGTGCAGCGATGGTTAGTTGAGCGGGGGTCACATGGCTCCTCCTTTCATGGATGTTGTTGCGTATTAGACCTTGGAAAAGACCAAACGGTTCTTGATTTTGGAAAAAAAGTTATGTATACACGTACTGAGACTACACACAGAAGGAAAAATTGCGCAGAAAATGGAAACAACCGCGAAGCTCCCCTTTATGTTAGAGAGAGGAGTTTGGCGGCTGTTATCTTTATATGACTGGTCTGACCATAATGAGGTTAGTTTCTCCCGATTTCAATCTTCAGAATAAAGATGGAATTGTTTCACCGCTTCAAGGCCAGGTATGGCAAAACAGGCGAGCGGCGAAGGCAGATCATCCAGCGGGAACCAACCGATTTCACCAATGGCTCCGCCTTCTTCGAGGTTACGAGCAATGCCGCCAGTAACTCGTGTCGAGTAGAGAATGGAAATCCAATGCTCCTGCTGTTCAGGCTGGATCGTCTCTGCGGTGCAGAGCAGCTTGTCGATGGCAATATCCAGATCGACTTCTTCCTTAATTTCCCGAATGACAGCAGTTTCGACCGATTCGTATGGGTCCACTTTGCCTCCGGGAATACTCCAGGTGTATTGTTCAGGCTGACGATTACGCCAAACCAAAAGGACCTCATTACGTTCATTGAGGATGACCGCGCCAACACCGATGCGAGGTTGAACAGAAGCCTCCGCTGTCACCTTGGCCTCTGAACCGAATAACGAATATTCCTCAGCAGCAAGCTGTCGCGAGGCTGGGGGCTCCTCCTCCGTCTTTTTAGCTCCTTGGACATGTGTGGATTGAAATGCCAACGGCAGTTTGGTCTGTGTAGACCATTCTTCCGCAAGAATACTCATGGAGATCAGATCATAATGCGTGCCATCTCGCAGGACGGCAGAGCGTTGGCGGCCTTCCTCCCGAAATCCGGCTTTCAGATACGCACGTCTGGCAGCTTCATTGTATTCAATCACTTCCAGCGCAATCCGGTTCAGATTCAATTCATGGAATCCATAACGAATAATTAGGGCGAGAGCATCACTGCCGTATCCTTTGCCCCGATCTTTATCATCACCAATACCAATAGCCAGGCGTGCAGAGCGGTTATTCCACTCAATTCGGTAGAGGGCAGCGAATCCGATGAACCGATTGTCCTCCAGTGTTCGCAGCGCGAATTCAAAGCCGTTATCTCTCCGAACTGCGGATGACCCTGTCTCATCCGGCGTTAGAGGAACAGCAATATCGGTATCCAGATTACGCAAGTAATCATAACTGTCAGTAAAGTGGGCGAGCCGCATGCAGTCTTCCGGGCAAGGAGCGGCAAGCCGGACTTTGGAGCCTTGAAAAGCATTGAAATGACGTGGAGCCATGTTGCACCTCTTTTATATGATATGAAATCATTTTTTTATTTCATTATACTACGAAAGGGAGAGGATACCGAAAAAGGGCATAAGCAGGGGAGTTAATCCTTCTGATTAGGAAACCAACACAGCGCTAAATGCCATTAATATAGATCATCTGAGATTTCCGAAAATAGACAAAACAAAAAGCAGCCATAGGGCTGCTCCAATATTTCATTACTTCATATCCTGCAACAGATTTTTCATTTTCTTGTAATGCCCGCTTACCCGATCAACCATGTAATTATACATAAGCTGATTCTCCGAAAGGTTCGCCATTTCCTTATCAATGTCAACGTTATTGTTGTTATTGTTCATGGCTGTTTCGTTGTTCTGGATAATCCGGTAGTTAACGATTGAAGTATTGGGATTACTGATTGGAAAATGTCTTTCATGAGTCCGCTTCATGGCGAGCTGGTCTGTTTTGCCATTTTCAACGATACGTCGCAGCTCTTCCTCGAACTCTACCGTTTTCTTTTTGTAGTTGGGCGTGTCTGCATTGGCAATGTTGTTGGTAATGGCATTATGCTGTGCATTCAGCGCTTGTAACAGAGATTCATTGCGTCTGGAAGTGTTCGTTTCAATCAACGGCTCAGTCTCCTTCGATGGAAATGCAATTGCTTTCATCATAAAAAAATGAGCTGCTGCCTGTCAAGTTAGGTAAAAGAAAAGGACAAGCGCATGCCGGAGGTTTCCATTACGAAATCCTGCTTCATGACATCTTATCCTTGTTGCGTTCATAATGAATCAGCTCTCATGAATGGATCAAGAAGAGGGGCGATTGATGTTTTTGCCATAATAAATCTCATCCATCTCCAGCTTCAGCCACTCCGTAATTTCCTGTTGCTCGGCCTTGCTCAGTTTCTCTTTGGTATACCCAAAAAGATAGTTATCAAGGTCGAATTCCCTCAACTTGCATTTGGTGTGGAAAATGTTCTCCTGATAGACGTTCACGTCAATCATGTCGAAGCTGCTCTTGATCTCATCCGGAATATAATTCTGGATTGAACCGATCTCATGATCAATAAACAGCTTGCGTCCACTCGTATCCCTCGTAAATCCACGGACCCGGTAATCCATCGTCATGATGTCCGTATCAAACGAGTGGATCAGATAGTTCAGTGCCTTTAGTGGCGAGATTTCACCACAGGTAGAGACGTCAATATCTGCCCGGAACGTACTGATGCCTTCGCTCGGGTGGAATTCGGGGTACGTATGAACGGTAATATGGCTTTTGTCGAGCTGCATGACAACATTATCGGGCAGGGGGCCTGGAGATTCATCGAAGGATTCTTCGGGGATCTCCACAATGGGGCCTTCCGAAACAAGCATCGTCACACTTGCACCCTGGGGAACATAGTCCTGTTGGGCGACATTCAGCACATGGGCACCGATAATGTCAGACACGTTGTTCAGGATTTTGCTCAGCCGGGCCGCATTATATTGTTCATCAATATATTCAATGTAAGCTTCGCGTTCATCTTTGGTTTTTGTATAACAGATATCGTACATATTGAAACTCAGCGACTTGGTCAGGTTGTTGAATCCATGCAGTTGAATGCGCTGCTCTGGCGTTAATGTCATGGTTGCAGTTCCCCTTTGTCCCATACGACATGGTAATCGCAGTTTTACTACTACTTATACCCAACCTGCCGGCAAAAAAAACATATGTACGCCATTTTTGGAACGTTGTCCCCGATCTGACGGCTGTGCAGTGACCTGTAAATCACGGTTGGCTCAAGCTAACCGATGGACCTGGGTACGAGTTACATGGTTCAGAATGAGGAATCTTCGTAAGCCCCAACATCGTTCATCCGTTCCTCTTCGGCGACCGATTGGATATCCTCCGATGTAACACTGATGATGGTGTAATCTTCATTCTGTTGTTTCTTCACGGCCTTTTCCTTTATAAAACGGGGACTGCCTTCCCCGGCATCTTCGTCATAGACGAGCAGAAGGCCATCGCTTTTGCGCAGCAGCAAGTCATCCCGCGCAGTGAACTGCCATGGGCCGATATACGGCTGGCGACTGATCGCGCCGTAATAGTCCACACCTTGCAGGATGGAGCGATAATACTCCTGTTTGTCTTCCTTCCACTGTTCCTCGGGATTCTGAAAAGCGGTAATGATCGACAGCTTCAGCTCCGGGAATGTCTTCTTCAGCTCCAGCACCACTTCGCACGCCCACAGGTCTACCCCGTATTGGCCTGGCGTCAGCACCCACTCGAGCCCGTCTTCGACCAGAGGCGTAAGCCGGGAGGAAATGGCCTTTTTGATAAACGGAATTCCCTCATGCTTCTGTCCAAAAATCTGTAGTTCATGTGCACGGTAACCGGTAATCAGCAAGTTTTTCAGCAGTAGTTCCTCCTTTCAGGCGTGGTCAGACCTTCGCTGACGGAGCATCATTACGGAATGGATAGAGGAACTGTTTTGGAATATCGGTCTCAAATCTCATCAGCTCACCCGACGTTGGATGTATGAATGAGAGCACTCGTGCATGAAGCCCAAGGCGTCCCAGCGTTCTAGTGTGAGCTCCGTATTTTCTATCGCCTGCGATGGGGTGGCCCAGATCTTCCATATGCACACGGATCTGGTTTTTACGACCTGTTTCCAGACGGACTTCCAGCAGGGAGAACTCACGGTTCGACTGTAGACGTTTGTAATGAGTAATGGCATGCTGTCCATCATTCGGACGAGGGCTGGAATACATTTTGAGCGTTTTGGTTTCTTTCAGCCATGAGGAGATGGTGCCTTCTTCCTTCGCAACAGCGCCTTCCACAAGGGCAACATACACACGTTCCTGTACATTTTCTTTCCAGTTGTCCTGCAGCTTCTGTTGTACTTCTTCACTCTTGGCAAACATCATGACACCCGAAGTGTCGCGGTCCAGACGATGGACAATAAATATCCGGTTCAGCGCGTCGGTACGACGAACATGCTCGGTCAGCTGGCGATAAGCGGTAAGATCATCACTTTTGTCAGCAGCAATGGATAACAATCCGGCTTCCTTCCGAATGACAATGATATCATCGTCTTCATGCAAAATGTTAATGCCTGTCAGGGAAGGAGCGGCAACGGCGCCTTCTTTGCTAATCGTTACGATCTGACCGGGCGTCAGCTCCAGATTAAACTTGGTAACCACTTTCTGATCGACAGATACCTGTCCGCGACCCAGAATGGACTTAACCGCATTCCGGCCAGACTTCAAATGTTTTAGCAAGAAATTGAGCAGTTCATCCGGTTCAGTTACTTTGTACGGGCGTGGTGGTTCTTGTTTACGATAATAGGAATTGCCCGAGCGTTTGGCTGATTTAGGTTTGGGTGCTCCGGATTTCTTGGGAGCGGCGGAGGGTTTAGCAGCTATTGGCTTTTGCATCGCTCCTGTATTGCGGGATGAGGAAGGTCCTGATGATTTGGCGGAAGTAAAGGTGGACCGCCCGGACCGCACTGTAGACGAACCTGTAGTTGCTTTCCCCTTGGACGATGTATTGCCTGTTGGGCGTTTGCGTTTATTCATAAATATAATCTCCTTCTGAACAGCCTGTACCGCTTGTGTGCATACGATCCGTTCATTTCGTTATGCAGTTCAATATACCATTAACCGGGGGCAAATAAAAATAGGTGGAGAGAATCTGTTACCCATCCAATCCAAAGAGAGTCGAGATTCATAGAATAACCTATCCCATAGCATTGGAGGTGTTACTCATGGGTGTGTTTCTTGATATGAGAAGTTCGATGAACTCGGGAAATGTTGGACAGCCCGGTGTGTCTCTGGGTCCATCCCCGGAAGCGTTCGGCTCTATTGGTCTGCAGACTCTCGGTATCCCAAATCCGATTATCACCTTGAATGGTACAGTTGGTGTTACGGGAGAAGTCGGGGATACGTTCGTTGTTGAGCTTGTGCGGGGGAGTGTTTACGATCCGTTCTTTATCATCTATCGTGCGGAGGGTACGGTGAGTCAGAACGGTGGTACCGAATTTCATTCGTTCACTGCCCAGGATCTGTCTGCACCACCAGCACTGGAAAGTGTGTATACTTCGTTTATTTCCGGGGTGTCCACATCGGTACGGACAGGACCTGAAGTGTTCTATGGTATTGCCGCCAGCAACTAGATTTAATGAGAAGAGTTTGTTAGGACTGACATCTTGCCGAAAAAAAGCGAACACCATAAAAATCCCGGTTCCAAGCAAGGAGCCGGGATTTTTATGGTGTTGTTTACGCATTTCATTTCACCGATTAGTTGGCGCGGCCTTTCAAAATGATGTTGTTGGCTTTGCCAAAGTCGATGGCGACTTTGCCCGCAAGTGCTGCTGTACGCTCAGCAAGTACAACTGCGTTCACCCCGCAGGAGAAGAGAGCTATATCGAAGGTATCCCGATTCTCTTGAATCCATTGCAGTGTCTCCTGCATCTGATCCCAGCTGTCGAAAGGCAGCGCAGCTGTGATATCCAGATGGTAGGGCTCCTGAACGAGCATGGCCCGCAGCTGTTCAATCTCACGGGTAACGAGCAGAATTCGTTTGCCTGCAAGCATATTCCAGAAGCGGGGCACTTGCACGAGTTCCCGATTCACACAGGCATGGCAAGTCAGTGCCGGAGCGATGCCGAAATGTGCAAACACCGTGTCGGTCAGCTGTCTTTTGAGATGCTCCGGAGCTTTGATGGTACTGTCCCCGTGGGGAAGAACGCCTACGATATCTGCCCGCTGCAAGGAAGCGGCAACCTCATCCCGCAGCTGCAGATTGGGGAGACGCAGCCCTTTTTGCCCCAGATTGGCCTTGATGGCCCACCGCTCCTGCAGAACCTGTTCCGTAGTCCAGACCGTTTCCTGAGACATGACGATATTTTCGCCATCGCCCACACGGACCAGAGAGAAGGGGCGCTGCTCCCTCACCGCGGCTTCCAGTTGATCCAGCACACCATTCATTTCAAGATAGATTGGATTCATTGTGGTATAAGGCCCCCTTTGAAAATTCAATTGCTCTATTCTATGTTGCGGCTTCGGCAACGTATTGTGCGTTCAACCCGCAAGGTGCATCTTCGTTTGCATATCAATCTATTTTCTGACGACAAGCGTTGAAGGGCTTATGTAAAAGCTGATTTATGCAAGAACCTGTGCAAGCGTCCGGACCGATTCTATTATTTTTTCATACGTTATAGAGTCGGCTGGATTGGAGAGAGCTTCTGTATGGCAGTTACGGGCTGAAGGAGGCATTTTTGGTGTGGAGAGGGCTGTAAAACTATGAAAATAGTCTGAACGAATTGAAATAACATCACAGAAAAATGAGGAGGAAGGGTATGTCCAGAAAAGTGGTTATTGAGATTAACTTCAACAATTACGGAATGGACCCGCAGCGTTTGACAAGAGAGTGGCTGGAGCGGCGGATGGGCATTTTTCGTACATTCACCCTTCATTGTCTTAAGGCGCAGACGAATCAGGATTTTCTGACGGTAGTGAAGCTTTCCAAGGAATCGGGGGAATTGATGCAAGAGATTTTGGCTGAACAGGAACCGCTGCCTTCCAATATCCGTTTTGGAACAACGATCGAAAGTGTGCGGGCCATTCTGGCTTTTGCCGAGGGAGCAGAGGATATCTATATAGCCCGACTGGATTCAGATGATCTGTATCACAAGACATTTGTTCAGCAGCTCTATGACGTACAGCCACAGCCAGGAACAATGGCACTCATCAATCAGAATGGATATCTGTGGGACAGTGTGAATCATGAAATGGCACCAGCGTTCCACCGTTCCCCGCAGTTCTATGTCTACCTATACAAAACGGCAGAGTACGCTGCGGGATACCGGGTGAAGCTGCCAGGTCGGGGAACACATGGCAACGTCATCGATCTGCCGCATGAGCTGCTGGCTCCGCGCAATTATGTGAATATTGTGCATTCCAACAATACATCCATCAAAAAAGTACCACCCAAAGACCGATTGAGCCGGGAAGAAATGGCTGCGGTATTACGCGAATTCATGATCTGATCAAGGAGGGATTCACCATGATTAAAGGCCAAACAATCTTGATCACTGGGGGAACGGGCTCCTGGGGACAAAAGCTGACCGAGGTACTGCTGGAGCACAATCCGGCCGAGATTCGGATTCTGTCGCGTAATGAGTACGCCCAGATTGCGATGCAGCGGGATTTTGGTCAGGATGCACGGTTGCGTTTTGTCATTGGTGACATTCGCGACTATAGGGCAGTGGAGGATGTCTGTCGCGGAGTGGATGTTCTCTTTCATCTGGCTGCATTGAAACATGTTCCGGTATGCGAGGATCAGCCGGATGAAGCGTTCAAGACCAACGTCATCGGCACCCAGAATGTTATCCGCGCTGCGATTCGCATGCAGGTTACCAAGGTCATTGACGTCTCCACTGACAAGGCGGTTGATCCGATTAATGTGTACGGCATGACCAAGGCTTTGGGAGAAAAGATGATGATCCGTGCCAATGGGCTGAGCGAGTCCACCCGCTTTGTCTGTATTCGCGGAGGCAATGTGCTTGGAACCAGCGGCAGTGTCGTCCCATTGTTTCGCCGCCAGATTGATGAAGGCAAGAGCCTGACCATTACGGACCAAGGCATGACCCGCTTTTTCCTGACCCGCACGGAGGCCATTCATTTGTTGCTGAAGGCTGCCGAGGCTGCGGTGGGTGGTGAGACATTTGTGATGAAAATGAAAGCCTGCAAGATGACGGACCTGGCCTCGGTCATGCTGGAACAGGCGGGTCGTCCGGCTCACGATTACAAAGTAACCGGGATTCGGCCGGGTGAAAAATTGCATGAAGTCCTCATTTCTCCATTCGAGGCACCGCGTACCTACAAATATGACGAGCAATATTATGTGATTTTGCCACAGGAACCAGACAAGAGCCTGACAGATCCGTATAGTGGTCTGCCTCGTGTGACCTTTTCCGAGTATCGTTCGGACAGCGCGATGATGAATCGTTCGGCGATTGCCCAATTTTTACGTGCAGGCGGCTTTATCGATTAATAGAAGGGAGGCGGACCGTTTGAAGGTGGAAGGGTTGATAGAGAATAGCGAGCACGAAGGAAATAAAGAATCACAGGAACGTACCACGCTTCAATCCATAAACAACCGCTCCCTGAAAGCCGCCGTTATTGGTCTGGGGTATGTGGGGTTACCGATGGCAGTGGAGATGGCCCATGCTGGGTATCAGGTATACGGAATTGATATCGATGGGGCGAAGGTGGCTAAGTTGGTTGCAGGAAAATCGTATGTGATCGGCATTGAGGATAAGGTTGTGCAATCCCTTACTGGGGCCGGATTATTCATGGCCGGGACGGATTACGCAGCAGTGGCGCATGCCGATGTTATTGTGATCTGCGTGCCTACGCCTTTGACGGCGGAGCATCAGCCGGACATTTCATTTATCGCTGCAGCAGTGGATGGCATCACACCTTATCTTCAGAAGGGCTGCCTTGTCATTTTGGAGAGTACTACGTATCCCGGCACCACCGAGGAGCGTGTGAAGCAGCCCATCGAGGCCGCGAAAGGGTGGAAAGCAGGGCAGCAGTTCCATGTCTGTTATTCTCCAGAGCGGGTAGATCCCGGAAGTGTGCATTACGGCGTGAAAAATACACCAAAGATCATTGGCGGTTCCACGCCGTCTTGTCTATCGTTTGGAAAAGCATTCTACGGTTCGTTTCTGAACGAAATCGTTCCCGTCAGTTCAACGACAGTGGCGGAGACCGCAAAGCTGTTCGAAAACACATTCCGCAGCGTGAACATCGCGCTTGTGAACGAACTGACACCCGCCTGTGAGCAAATGGGCGTGAACATCTGGGAGGTGCTGGACGCTGCGGCGACCAAGCCATTCGGCTATATGCCATTCTATCCCGGGCCGGGCATTGGTGGACACTGCATTCCGATCGACCCGATCTATCTGTCCTGGGCCGCAGGCCGTCAGGGATCAGAGCTGCAATTCATTACCCTCGCGGATGCGACCAATCGGCAAATGCCGGAAAGAGTAGTAAAGCGTGCAGCGGAGCTGCTCGAACAGAACGGTTTGTCGATGCAGGGATCGCGAATTGTGCTGGCAGGTATGGCGTACAAAAAAGATATCGACGATCTGCGTGAATCGCCGGCGCTGGATGTCTACAGACTGCTTCATGAAGCGGGGGCAGATGTCGTCTTCACCGATCCAATGGTGCCGGTGTTCCGCAAGGATGATGGCACGGTTGCTCATGCTCAATCCGCATCACCCGAATTATGGGCCGAGGCTGATCTGGTCATCATTACAACGGATCATACCGGCTTCGATTATCAGGAGATGGCGGATCATGCCAAGCTCATCTTTGATACACGTAATGCCACTGCAGGATGTATCGGTGGAAATATCGTGGTGCTTGGACAGCCCATTCGCTCGGATGTGAACGTGGTGCAAGGCGTGAATACAGTCGAAATACATGAAATGCAAACTCACGAGAACATGCGAGTGCCTCGGACGGTGGATGGGGGTAAGCGGGGACACACCGATTCTATCCGGTCAGACCGTGAGGTAAACGTTAAAGCACAGACTGAACCTATTATCGAACCAGCCAGTGAACCGAGCATTGAACCAACCAACAAACACTCGCATGAAGATTTTGGAGGCAGCCATGGCAAATCATGACCGGGTAAACGAGCGTTATTATGGTGAGATCAATTCGGAGGAATCGCACGAGGCCACACGTACCCGCATTCACTGGATGTGCAGGGAAACGACAGGCAAGCGGATTCTGGATGTTGGCTGCAGCCAGGGAGTGACCTCCATTTTGTTGGCGCGCGAAGGGTTTCGTGTTACAGGCATCGACCTGGAGGAAGAAAGTATCCGGTATGCACAAAGAGAACTTGAGAAAGAGTCCAGACCCGTTCGGAGCAATGTGGATTTTCGTTTGCTGGATATTACGCAATGGAAAGCCAGAACCACCTTTGATACGGTACTGCTGGGCGAAGTGCTGGAGCATTTTGCCCATCCGGAGACGTTATTGATGCAAATTCACGGATTATTACACGAGGAAGGAACCCTGGTGGTAACCGTGCCGTACGGATATCATCCCTTTTATGATCACAAGCAGACGTTCTATGCCGGGAATCTCGCGATGTGCCTGATGCCATATTTTGAAGTATTGAAGCTGGAAGTTCATCATAAATATCTATGTTGCGTGGCACGCAAGAGGAGGAAAACGCAGCTGCATATGTCACCAACCCTGAACCAACTGAAGGAATGGATGGAGCTGGATCACATACATTTTGCCGAGGTGGAACAGCAGCATCTGCGGGTCATGAAGCAGCGCAAGAAAGCTCTCGACAGTGCGGTGGAGCAGGTGAAACGGCTGCGCCGTCAGGAGAATGGAGAAGGATAGTGGACGGTAGCTGGATGAGGTTGAAGCACGAGGGTGAATGTCAGGGTAGGAGGAAGGAAGAAAAGTAGGCAAATAAACAAGTGACAAGTAAGTAGAACAGAGCTTGGCAGTAACATAGCTATAAGTAATACGTGTATGACAGGAAGGGGCTTAAACCGTGATCACTATCAGTCTGTGCATGATTGTGAAGAACGAACAACGCACGCTTGCGCGCTGTCTCGATTCGGTCGCCAGCATTGCGGACGAAATCGTTATTGTAGATACCGGTTCATCCGATCGTACGATGGAGATTGCCGCGCAGTATACCTACCGGGTCTACACGTATGAGTGGAAAGATGATTTCGCCGCAGCGCGGAATTATTCATTCGATCAGGCCACGCAGGAATATATCCTGTGGCTGGATGCGGATGATGTGCTGCTGCCCACGGAACGGGCGAAGCTGGAAAGGTTGAAGCAGCAGCTGCCGTCAGGTGGCGAGACGATGGCTGTGGTCCTGAGCTATACGCTGGCCGAGGGGCCGGAGGGAAGTCCGCTTGTGACGGACCGACGGCTGCGCCTCGTCAAGCGGGATGCGGGGTGCCGCTGGCATGGCCGGCTGCACGAGCTGTTAAGCTTCCCGCCGGGCGGGGTCATTACGGCAGACATTGCCGTCACACACCGCCGCGAAGCGGGCCATCATTCGGCGCGAAACGTGCGCATTCTGCGCAAATGGATCGCCGAAGAGGGCGCAGCCCAGGGACGCCTGCTGTTCTATTATGCAGGCGAATGTTTCGACCGCCAGCGTTATGCGGCGGCGGTTCGGGCGTACGCGAAGCTGCTGCAGGAGCCGAGCGGCTATCGCGAGGATCGACTCATTGCCTGCGCGCGGCTGGCGGAATGTTATGAGCGTCTTGGCGAACCGGGCCGGAAGCTGGGTGCACTGCTGCAGTCATTTCAATTCGACCTGCCGCATGCCGACTTCTGCTGTTCGATAGCCGCTTGCTTTCAGGAGCGCACGGATTGGATGGCTTCCATCTACTGGTATATGCAAGCGCTGGACGTGAGCAGCAGGGATACCGGGCTGCGTCCGGTACCTGTGGGATGCCGCACTTGGCTGCCCCATGCCCGGCTCTCTCTTTGTTACGCTCACATGGGAAACTGGGAGCACGCGCTCCTGCATAACAGCAAAGCAAGAGAGTATCTGCCGAATGATCCCGGCCTGCTCGCCAATCAGCAGAAGCTTGAAGCATTGCTGCGTGAAGGGATGAAGATCCAGGAGGAGTGTGGGGATGCGCCACCCTACAAGTAGGTGGAAGCAGGAAGAAAAGCAGAAGTTGGAGATAGAAATAGAAGGTAGAAGATAGAAGTAGACCGCGAAGGGTGAAGAAGGGACGTAAAAGTATCTGTATATGGAAGTGAAGTTAAAGAGAAAGGACGAAAAGAGACTTAAAGGTGTCAGGGAGTCAGATTTGGGTTGAGTTCGTAATTCGGTGAGTGAAGAGCATTTACAGATTGGGCGATTATACGAGGTAAAGATCATTCAGCAGATGTGAAATAAGAGCAGCCCCGCTTGGCCATGAGAGTCGGCGAGCGGGGCTGCTTATTTGTATTTTCTATTTTTCGGGTGCCAGGCACCGCACGTACTGATCCTTCATGCGCAGGCTTCGGCATGCCCAGCCCCAACTGTCATAGATTTCATCATCGATGTTAAGTGTAATACTATCATCGCTGTACTCGTTCCGGTTTTCAATACGGAGCGTATTTTCATTTTCCCATTCAAGGTGGTTGGCCCCGTGATATTTGGCACGGTATATGGTTTTTACTGTGGACATGCCCGAGGAGAGGACCTTCTTCACATCGACCCAGATTGTGACTCCACCAGCTGCACCACCATAAGGCACGCCGTACATCTCGGCGACATACTCTCCATCCGGTGATGACATCGAGTAGGCGAGTTCCCCTTGCTCGGAACGATCAAACGTAGAGAAGTAAGGGCGAAGCCAGAAATACAGGAATACAGCGGCAAACAGAACAAAAATCAATATCGAAAATGCGGTGAATATGGGATGTCGGCGTATCCATGGTTTTGGTGGTGAGATGTTTGAAGAGTCACTAGCGTGTAAATGTTGTTTCATAATAAAATGCTCTCCTTTAGAGGTGTTGGGTTTGAAAGATATGTGGAAATGGATATGTAGTTATGCAAATGTCTTTTCTGTGAGCCAATCATTAATCGATAGTAACACATCGTGAATATTAATTAATAACAAATAAGTTAAAATAATCCTTAATCAAATGAGAGCTAAGTTAAATGGAGGAGAGGAGCCTTGTTTGCCAATTCAGGACTGGAAGAAGCAGTAAGAGATTGTAGATTGGTGTGGAATGTTTAACTTGTATAAAGGTGGTTGATGCTGCAATTAAGCACACTAAGCATGGTATAATAGAAAGAAACGGAGTTGATGGTCAGATGGCTGATTTGCTCGATCCTCGGAACGATTTTGTTTTCAAGCGTATTTTTGGCAGTGAAGAAAATAAAGATGTGCTGCTGGTGTTCCTGAACCGGACGTTTGCAGAGTCGGGTGAGCAGCCGCTGACAGAGATCGTACTTCTCAACCCGTACACAGATAAAGATGCTCCACTCGATAAACAGTCCATATTTGATATTTGGGCGAAAACAGCTGAAGGTAAATTGATCAACATTGAGATGCAGTTATTTAATAAATATGATATTGAAAAGCGGACCCTATACTATTGGAGCAAGCGTTATTCCAGTCAGTTGCAGGAAGGCCAGACGTACAAGGAACTGAAAAAGTGTGTGTGCTGACAAATCGAATTGGGAGGTGCTGCAAATGAATGAACCTACGTTGAAGAAAGCGATGGATACGCTGGAGTTTCTGAGTCAGGATCGTGAAGCACGTCGTTTGTATGAAGAGCGGCAAAAGTATTTGCATGATGAAGCCTCAATGATTGAATGGGCTACGGAGAAGGGATTAGCGGAAGGTGAAAAAAGAAAGGCGATTGAAATAGCTAAAAATATGCTTTCATTCGGCATTGAAGTTTCGGTCATTGCCAAAACGAGTGGTCTAACAGAGTCAGAAGTAGAGGCGTTAAAAGATTAGCAAATGTACTTTATATTCAAACAATTGTCTTGTCCCAAAAAGGGCTAGCGGTTGTTTTTTTATTTGTCCTGGAATGTTCAATCACACCTGATTCTAAATTCAATCTTTCCGATCACTAAGATAATACCGCTGTTATACATTTGCCAAAGATCGTTTTACTTGAAAACGCGGTTGCTCATTCGGGTCTGGGCCGTTAAACTAAAGGGAGCGGCGTTTGCTTGACGGACAAGTCATGAGAACGCCATTTTGTTGTCAAGGATGCGGGTTATACCGCTTTCGGATGTCAGAATCGGATCGGACCAAGCTGGTGGAAGAACACCGGTGATAAGTAAGGAGTCTTTACATGAGTGTGCAAACACCTACACTAGAAGAAGCGCAGGGTCTCCTGCAAAAATATTATGGCTACCCCGACTTTCGCGAGGGACAGAAAAAGATCGTAGCCAGCTTGCTCGAACGCGAAGATACACTGGGTATTATGCCAACCGGGGGCGGGAAATCGATCTGTTATCAGATCCCCGCATTGTTATATTCGGGACTGACGCTTGTCGTTTCCCCATTGATATCGCTTATGAAGGACCAGGTCGATGCTTTGACCACGGCTGGTATTGCAGCCGCTTATATTAATAGTACGTTAAGCGGCAAAGAAGTGAATGATCGCATCCGCGCTGCGCAGCGCGGAGAGCTGAAGCTGCTCTATGTCGCGCCTGAGCGACTGGAGCTGGACTGGTTCCGCGAGGAGATGGGCTACTTGCCAATCTCGTGCGTTGCTGTGGATGAGGCCCACTGTGTGTCGCAGTGGGGACATGATTTTCGGACAAGCTACCTGGCGGTAGCGCCGTTTGTGGACAGTTTGCCGGAGCGGCCGGTGGTTGCGGCCTTTACGGCAACAGCGACGCCCGAGGTCATGGGGGATATTCTGCGGCTGCTGCGTTTGCAGGACCCGCAGACGTATGTGACCGGACTTGGGCGGGATAATCTGGCGTTTAGCGTGCTGCGCGGCGAGAGCAAGAAGGACTTTGTCCTGAATTACGCACGTGAGCATGCGAGCGAACCGGGTATTGTATACGCCGCGACGCGCAAGGACGTGGACGATCTGCATCAGCGTTTGCTGCAGGCGGGATTGCCGGCAGGACGCTACCATGCCGGGATGACGGACGATGAACGGGCCCAGAGCCAGGAACAGTTTTTGTACGATGATATTCGAGTGATGGTGGCGACGAATGCGTTCGGCATGGGAATTGATAAATCCAACGTACGTTATGTGCTGCATTACAGCATGCCGAAGAACATGGAGGCGTATGTGCAGGAAGCCGGACGTGCAGGCCGGGACGGTGAGCCGAGTCAATGTATATTGTTATTCGGAGCACAGGACATTATCACCCAGAAGTTTCTGATCGAGCAGAACCCGATGGAGGGCGACCGCAAAGCAAACGATTATCGGAAGCTGCAACAGATGGTCGATTACTGTTACACGACGCGGTGTCTGCGCAGTGCGCAGTTGGATTACTTTGGCGAAGTGCATGAGGACAAACCGTGCGGCATTTGCAGTTCATGTACGGACGACCGCGAGCTGGTGGATATGACGATTGATGCGCAGAAAATATTCAGCTGCATTCATCGCATGCGTGAACGGTATGGTGTATCGCTGGTCGCTTCGGTGCTCAAAGGCTCCCGTGCCAAAAAAGTGCTTGATTACGGCTTCAATTCCCTGCCAACCTATGGCGTAATGGGCAATCGTACAGAACGTGAGATCGCAGAGATCATCAACGTCATGGTATCGGAAGGGTATCTGATGCTGTCCGAGGGACAGTATCCGGTCGTTCGTTTGCAGCCATTAGCAGTGGAAGTACTCAAAGGCCAGCGTGAAGTAATGCAGCGTGTAGTTCGCAAGACAGCGGCGACGGCTTCGGGTACGAACTATGGCGGACGTCGTGGACGCGATGCAATGCCATCTGCGGTTAACGAGACGGTATTTGAGCAGCTGCGTCTGATCCGTCGTGATCTGGCGGCGAAAGAGCATGTGCCGTCGTACATTATTTTCAATGACGCGACCTTGCGTGAGATGAGTGTGGTATGTCCACAGACAGAACGTGACATGCTGGATATCAAAGGGGTCGGTGAGGTCAAATACCGCAAGTATGGACTGCCATTCCTGGAATTTTTCCAGAAGCAATCGGGCGAAGAAGTGGATACGGATGATGACGCTTTTTATGAGTACGAGTAAGTGTGAGTCTGCATGGTTAAGTGTTGAGTGTGAGTGAGTAGAAGTGATCATGAATGAGTATGAGCGAGTATGATGAGTTGGGTTCGTTCGCTCGAAATGTAAAGCTTATTTGCATAAAGCTAATGATCGTGAGTTCATGCTCGTAACGTTCAATGAATTGTTATAGAAGAGAAATGAGATATACGGCATTAGGGTAAGGATAGTTCAAGGGTTCGTCCATGATGCGAGAGAAGTGTTCGGTACAGGCTCGAAGCTCAAGGTGACTAAAGTGTATCTGTAGCATGGACAAAAGAGGGCGGATTGTCTTTCAAAAGGTGGACATTGGCGTTAGGAGTGGTCTACAACTTCTTGCACAATATGTAGTTGATTGTATGTGTTTTATACTGTATGTTGTGGTTTGAGTGTAGTGTGGTGTGTATGTCTTTTTGAAAGGACTGTCCGCTCTTTGAAAGACAAAAGTTGAATATGTCCATGATCGGTGGAATGGCTATCTTTAGAGAAGTTTGCATGAGCAGCATCCGGGGCAGGATGACTGTTTCAGCTTTTCTTTTACCAAAAAAATATGGTCTGGGTGTCCAGGCAAAGGTTGTGAACCATGAAAGTTATTCTTTCTACTTTGAATGCAAAATACATCCATACCTCGCTGGCTTTGCGGTGTTTGAAGGCTTACAGTGAGAAGGATTTTGATATTGAGCTGGCGGAGTATACGATCAAAGACCCGGTCATGAATATTGTGTCCGATCTGTACCAGCGCGGTGCGGACGTGATTGGGTTCTCGTGTTACATCTGGAACATCGAAGAGACGATCAAGGTTATTGATATTTTGAAAAAGGTCATGCCTGAGGTGAAAATTCTGCTGGGCGGGCCGGAAGTGTCCTACGACACGGAATATTGGATGAACCGGATTCCCAATGTCGATTTCATCGTGATGGGTGAAGGCGAAGAGACGCTGCATCAGCTGTTGACGGAACTGGAGGGGGACAAGAAATTCCATTTCGTGTATGGGCTGGCGTATCGCAAAGGTGAAGAGGTCATTCTCATGCCGGGACGGCCGAAAGCGGATCTCAACGATCTGCCTTCACCGCACCGTTTTGAAGAGGATATCCCGGATCTCGGGAAACGGGTTGTTTATTTTGAGACGAGCCGTGGCTGTCCGTTCAGCTGCCAGTTCTGTCTGTCCAGTATTGAGGTCGGCGTGCGGTATTACGATATTGAGCGGACGAAGTCGGACATTCTGTACCTGATCGAGAAGGGTGCGAAGCTGATCAAGTTTGTGGACCGGACGTTCAACATCAAACGGGATTACGCGCTCGAAATGTTCAAATTCCTGATCGAGAATCATCAGGGGACGGTTTTTCAGTTTGAAATTACGGCGGATATTATGCGTCCCGAGGTACTGGACTATCTGGCAGAGAATGCGCCGCCGGGCACCTTCCGGTTTGAAATCGGTGTACAGTCCACGAATGATCCGACGAATGAACTGGTGAAACGTCGTCAGAACTTTGCCAAGCTGAGCCGTACGGTGAACAAGGTCAAAGCCAGCGGCAAAATCGACCAACATCTGGATCTCATCGCCGGACTGCCGGAGGAAGATTACAATACGTTCCGCAAGACATTTAACGACGTATTTGCTTTGGGGCCGGAAGAACTTCAGCTCGGATTCCTCAAAATGCTGCGCGGTACCGGTCTGCGTCTGGATGCGGAGAAGTACAACTACACGTATATGGATCACGCGCCGTATGAGATTCTGGGCAGTGACGTGCTGCCGTTCAGCGATATTGTGCGCCTGAAGCGGCTGGAGGATGTGCTGGAGAAATATTGGAACGCCCACCGGATGGATCATACGCTGAAGTATCTGATGGAACAGGAGTTCAACTCGCCGTTTGATTTCTTCCAGGCGTTCGGGGATTATTGGGAGGGTCAGGGCTGGCAGAAGATCGGTCACCAGCTGGAGGATCTGTTTACCCGTCTGCACAGCTTCCTGGAGTCGCGCAACACACCGCATATGGATGTTGTGCTTGGCCTGATGAAGCTCGATTATTTCCTCGGTCACAAATACAAACCACGCAAAATTTGGTGGGATGATGCGCTGGAGAAGGATCAGTGGGCGGTTTATATGAAAACGTTGGCTGAACGTCCGGAAGACGTTCGTCTGCCACGTATTGCCGGTGCCGCAGGCTCGGCATGGCTGGAAAGCAGCGGCACGAGTGCAACGGCTGCTGGGGCAAGTTCGGCTGCTGCCGGGGAAGACTCTGCCGCGGATGCGGCGGGTGTGATCGGCAGTGATGGCGGGGATGTGGCGTCGCTCCCTGCGGGCGACGCAACAGGGTCCGCCGCGGATGGAGCGGCGGACGGGGTGGACGGCAACGCTTCGCGTGCGTTGCCGATGACCTCGGCCATGACCGCACAGACGGTCATGGGAGCCCGTGCTTTCGCCGACCTTGGTCTCGGCGAAAAAGAACTGCAGAAGCACACCGTACTCGATGTGCTTCCGTTCCGGCTTGAGCGTGTGCTAGCTGGCGCCAGCCCGCTTGCCGCGAAAGGCCGGACGCTGCTGGTCGTTGTGTACCAGCAGCATGAAGGGCAGCAGGCGCAGTATTACACGCTGCCGCTGGGAGAAGAAGCCGCTGCCATGTAGATGCAGCGGCCTTGGGAGAGCACCGCAATCATTGACGCGGTGCATCCCCGTGAGCTGCTGCGCCTATGGGACGCAGTAGCCTTACTCAAGCTGCATGGCCGATTGGCATCATGCAGCAGGAAAAAGCGCCACGACTATGAGGTCGTGGCGCTTTTTTGCGTGCATCACACAGCGCAGCAATGGTGGATTCACGCAAGTTTTTGCATCACGGATCAGCTATCGTGATGCACGCAAGCGTCGCAATCAATCACTGCCACACAGCGGGTACTGGAGAAGGCCGGGATTAAGCCGAACATCAAGTTCTCCGCCGGGGATGATTATGCGATTATAGCTATGGTGGAGAAAGGCCTGGGCATCAGCATCCTCCCGGAGCTGGTCGTCCGGCCAGGAAGTGATTTGACTTGGTAAATCAAGCGCAAAAAAGGCACGTTTTCAGTTTTGAAAATGTGCCTTTTTTGCCATTAATTTAAAGTCGAAATGGAAAACGTAACAATGCGTGTCATCTGCTTAATTTGAGCCCTTCATGGTCGAGAAACAACAGCTCGTAGTATTTTTTTGGCCGCCCCTTATTGTTATCGCGTTTTTCAAATACCGTTTGTACATAGTTGCTTTCCTCAATTTTGTTAAGGATACGGTTCGCGCCTCTGACGGTCATGGACAGGCACTCCGCAACATCCTCAGAGGATAATTTATTGGTCCTCATGATTTCAGCATAGGACATGATTTTCTGCAAATTGATGTTGTTGATTCCGATGGTTTTGGCGAGTGCAATGATTTCCGGGTCCCCCTGCTCAGAGAACTGGATGACATTCATGCTCCGCATGGGGCCGGCAACCTTCTGATTCTCGTCTATGAAGAAGCTGCAACTGCCCGTAAAGGCTTCCGCCTGTCTGTGCGCCTTGGTGGCGTTGACGTTTGCTTGAAAATATTCATGCCCCGAGCCCCACCCGATCTTCACCTTGCCCTGGATGCGCTCCTCCAAATACTCCAGCAGGCTACAGTTATGCGCGTTAGAGGTGATTCTCATGAAATTTCCGTAGGTGGTGTACAGTCTGACATAGCCATCCGAAATTTGCGCCGTGTCTGCCAGATTCACGCTGCGCAGAAACCTGCCGACAAGAACTTTCAGCTCATGAAGCTCCTCTTCGGAGGACTGCTGCTCATTTTGGACCGATAGATATGCGACCACTGCCCTCTGGTTCTTAAGCTTGAGGATGGTAATCTCGTTGATGATCTCGCTGATGGTCTCTTTAACGTTCTCCAAAGTGGGCCGGATTAAGATATATTTGACTCCGTGCTTTTGGAGTTCTGGAACAAAGTGGCCGAACGCAGTAATGGACAGATCTATTTTCTTGTCTTCCCACAGACGGATATGGTTCTCCAGCATGGTCTCCACCCGTTCGGACAGATCTCCGCTGTCAACGGGCTTCCCCTCATGAGTCAGGTATTGCTGGAATTCGCTGAACGATTCGATAACATATGCATAATCCACATAGATCCGGGAGATATCAAGTCCAGGTTCTGTAACCAGCAGCCGGAAAAGCTCCCTGTACAGCAGGTTCTCATCATCGTGCAAAATGTGAACAGGGACTTTATCATCCAGGCATTCCTTATCGATGGACTCGTAAAGCATCCTGCCGCTGATCACAAATCCATCCACCGAATCTAAGTTCTGCAGATATAGGTCTGTTGTTTCCCTGAAATTGCTTATGGTAAGGAAGCGGAACTGGCATAATGGCCGCATCTCTTCTTCAATGGCGCGGAAATAATCCATATGGGCCTCTGGCGTGATAATACCCAGCTTGATTGTCATGGTAGATTCCTTTCATAAAACAGTTCAATCAAAAGAGTTATATCACAATAAATGTGATATTACAATGTTCCGACAGCCTCTGAAATAATGTTCTTAAAATGTCTTAATATCTCTTGACAGCGAATGAAAATGCCAGTACGATGAAAGTGTTCTTAAAAAGTCCTAAAATATAAAGGGGGAATGCCTGCTCTGTTCTAACGTTCATTTAATTTGTGCTTTGGGAGATGTTCATTGTGAGTGAAGAAGCTGGAGACTTAATGAGTATGGCCCGGCAGTTGCAGGACAAAATGGTCACGTACAGGCATCATCTTCATGCGATTCCGGAGCTTGATTTAAGTTTGCCCAGAACTACGGCCTACGTAAAAGAGGCCTTGGAGTCTATGGGTCTTAAGCCCGCTCCGGTAGGAGAATCAGGGCTAACGGTTACGATTGGCGGACAGCATGACGGGAAGGTGGTTCTGATCCGTGCGGATATGGACGCTTTGCCCATTCAAGAAGAAACAGAGCTGTCTTGCGCATCGTTGAATGGAAACATGCATGCTTGCGGTCATGACATGCATACTTCCATGCTGCTCGGAGCTGCGGAGATTCTGAAGGCTAATGAAGCGCAGCTTCGCGGCACGGTTAAGCTTATGTTTCAGCCGGGTGAAGAGACGCTGCACGGGGCAAAAATGATGTTGGAGCATGGGATTCTCGACAATCCCAAGGTGGATGCAGCCATGATGCTTCACGTATTGACCGGAATGCCGCTACCTCTCGGACAATTTGTAGTACCTGAGGAAGGTGGAGCGATCTCTGCTTCGTCGGATTGGTTCGAAATCATCATCCGGGGGAGGGGCTCACATGGCGCTATGCCCGAGGCCGCAGTAGACCCCTTAAATGTAGCTGCTCATCTTCATCTGGCGCTGCAGGGTATCCTAAGCCGGGAAGTTTCACCGATTGACAATGCAGTGCTTACCATTGGCGTGATGGAGGGCGGAACTACGAACAACGTGATTCCCGATACGGCCAGATTGAAAGGAAGCGTGCGAACATTTGACGCTGCATTGCGGGATAAAGTGGAAGCCCGTATCCGCGCAATTACCGCAGGTATCGGAGAAACTTTTCAGGCAAAAATGGAAGTGATCTATACGCGGGGTTGTCCTGAGGTAAAAACGGATGGCGGGCTTAATGGGCAAATCAGATCTTCGATTGCAAATACCTTCGGGGACGGCTCCTATATCGGTATAACTGAGCTGGTACCCGGTGGGAAATTAATGGGCTCGGAAGACTTCGCCTTTGTCTCACAGGCGGTGCCAAGTACCACAGTGTTTCTTAACGCAGGCAATGCCGAAGAAGGTTATAGTTACCCTGTACACCATCCTAAGACGATGTTCTCGGATGAGGTGCTTCATAGAGGGGCTGCGGCTTACGCAGCTTTTGCCAGAGACTGGCTTGAAAGTAACAGTTAAGCTCTAAACCAAACTTAGGAGGAATTACAATGACAGAGAGACGTATGATTGGACCCACCAAATTCGAAGAGTACTCGGAGAAATACAAGGAATTCCTGTTAATGACCCGCCGTGATGGAATCATTGAAGTGCGTCTGCACACCGATGGAGGTTCGTACACGCACAATTGGGAAGCTCATACCGCCTGGTCTCATGCCTGGTCAGATATTGGCCGTGACCCTGAGAACGAAGTCATGATTATTACGGGAACTGGGGATAAATGGTTGATTGGCGACCCTGAGGTCTGGAATACGAAATTCATGGACTGGCCGAAGCAAAAGAAGCTCGAACAGTATCATGAATCGCTGAGATTACTTGAGAATTTGATCTTCTGCATTGACATTCCGACCATTGGGGCTGTCAACGGGCCGGGAACGCACTGTGAACTTGCAACGCTCTGCGATATTACCATTTGTACTGAAGACGCGGACTTTTTCGATCCGCATTATCTGGGAGGCACGCCTCCAGGGGATGGAATGCTGCTCACACTGCAGAGCATGATCGGGTTCAAGAAAGCAGCCTACTACGCCTACACCGGCAAGAATATCAATGGTCAGACCGCCTTGGATCTGGGTATTGTCAGTGAAGTGCTGCCCCGCGAAAAGCTTCTTCCGCGCGCATGGGAGCTGGCGGAGATGATCATGCAGGCACCGCGTTCAACGAGACATCTGTCTCACTCCATTATCTCCCGGCCATGGAAGCAGGCTCTGGTCGCCGATCAGGGATTCCAGCTTGCCCACCAGATGTACGACATGGCCATTGATGAAGAAGGAGCGCTGGAGCGGCTGAAGAAAATGCAAGGACGCCTGATGGGCAACGATGTTCAATAGAAAGATGACGGGACCTAGCCGGCTCGAAGAATACTCGGAGAAGTACAAGGACTTATTCCTCATGACCCGCCGCGGCGGCATCCTCGAAGTGCGTATGCACACTGACGGGGGACCGTTACAATTCGACTGGCCGGTTCAAGCGGCATATGGTCATGTATGGTCAGATATTGGCCGTGATCCTGAGAATGAGGTCATGATCCTTACAGGGACAGGAGAGCTGTGGCAAACAGGCAATCCTGAAGTCTGGACCACCAAATTCATGGATTGGCCGAATCGCCGGAAGCTGGAAATGTACCATGAATCGCTCCGAATGATTGAAAATATGGTTCATTGCCTTGACATCCCCACGATCGGGGCGGTCAATGGCACAGGCGCACACTGGCAACTGGGAACACTTTGTGATATTACCCTTTGTACGGAAGACACGGCGTTCTTCGATGCCCATTATCTGGGCGGTGTTCCGCCTGGAGACGGAATCGTCCTGGCACTTCAAAGGATACTGGGAACCAAGAAATCGGCATACTATGCATACACGGGGATGAACATTACTGCCCAAGAGGCACTAGACCTCGGTCTGGTCAATGAGGTATTGCCTCGTGAACAGCTTCTTCCACGGGCATGGGAGCTGGCAGAGATGATCATGCAGGCACCCCGCTCTACAAGACATCTTACGCATTCGATTGTATCGCACCCGTGGAAACAAGCTTTGGCAGAGAATCAAGGTCTTCAGCTTACCCACCAATTGGTTGACATGGCGATTGATGAAGAGGGGATTCATGAGCGGCTGATGAAGCTTAAGGAACGTTTTCAGAGGAATGGGTAATAAGCCTGGTCAAGCCGCAAGAGGAAGATCTAAGCCAAAGACAACTTAGAAGGGATAAGGGTGCTATGAGATCGTTGACTGAGCTATTTAAGATTGGCAGCGGACCGTCCAGCTCCCATACCATGGGGCCGGAGAACGCGGCCAGAATCTTCAAAGCAGAAAATGAAGACGCAGACCAGTTCAAGGCACTGATCTATGGTTCCCTTGCCAAAACAGGCAAAGGCCATATGACGGACAAGGCCATTATTCGCGCATTGTCACCCGTTTCAGCAGAGGTTGAATTTGTTCCGCAGCCGGATTTTGTTCTGCCCCATCCCAATACGATGGACTTGTTCGCTTACCAAGACGGTCAGCAAACAGCCTCCATGCGCGTTGTCAGTATCGGCGGCGGGGACATTGTGATTGAGGGGCGGGAGGAGGTGCGGGGACCTGATGTCTACCCGGAGAACAGCTTTGCAGAGATCAGCACCTTCTGTAAAGCGAATCAGATCCGGCTAAGCGATTACGTCGAGTTGCGTGAAGGCAAACAGATCTGGGGATTCCTCCAAGGAATCTGGGAAGCGATGAAACGGTCAATCGACGAAGGGCTGTCTGTCACAGGCATTCTGGAGGGCGGCCTGAATGTCGAGCGCAAGGCGAAATATCTGTATCATCAGGGGACTGTGGATGAGAGCCCGGAGACTCGGGAGAATCGGATCGTCAGCGCGTACGCTTTTGCCGTCAATGAACAGAATGCGGCTGCCGGTACAGTCGTAACGGCTCCAACCTGCGGGGCCTGCGGTGTTGTGCCCGCCTCGCTCCGTTATATGCAGGAGAAGCTGCAGGTCCCGGACGAACAGATTCTCCGGGCACTGGCCGTCGGCGGGCTCATTGGCAATCTGGTCAAGCATAACGCCTCGATCAGCGGCGCTCAGTGCGGCTGCCAGGCAGAGGTTGGCACGGCTTGCTCTATGGCAGCGGCTGCGCTGGCTGAACTGTCCGGGATGGAGATCGACCAGATTGAGTATGCGGCGGAGGTTGCCATGGAGCATCACTTGGGGTTAACCTGTGATCCGATTAACGGACTGGTTCAGATCCCTTGCATTGAGCGGAACGCTGTCGGTGCGATGCGGGCGATCAATGCGCTGAGTCTGGCTAAGTTCTTGTCGGGTACCCGTAAAATATCCTTTGATCTGGTTGTTCAGACCATGTATGAGACAGGCCTGGACATGAACAGCAGATACCGCGAAACTTCTGAGGGCGGGCTCGCTAAGTTCTACAATATGGGCAGTTAAATGATACTGCCATGATGATGGGGCATTAATTCCATACTTGTGTAATGAGACGAAGAACGTCCCTTGCTGCCGATTGGCAGAAGGGACGTTCTTTTTTGGGAGGCTATGTAAGGCGGGCTGCTGCGGTCTCAGCATGGTCGAGCAGGGCAGTCTGACCAAGGCAGAGTTGGTCGTCCGGCAAGAAGTGATTTGACAGGGCGCAGCCGGGATTAGAAAATGTATGCATGTACATGCAGCAGTGAATTAAGTAGAGAAGGACTACGAATGAAACAGCTACGCATTGGAATACCGGAACTATTTGGAACAGAAGCTAAAGCTCCAAATGAACACGCGGAAAAGCAAGATCCTCAGTGTCGTGGCGCAGAAACACTTCAAATTTCTCGGATTTACGCTCGGCAAGAACGGAAATGGTGTATATATACAGCGTACACCGCCAAGCTCTGGGCAAGGCAAAGAAGAAGCTGAGGGAACTGACGAGCCGAAGTCAAGGCAGAAATGCACGACAAGTGATGGAGAACGTGAAGGTCTACATTCGTGGCTGGATCGGCTATTTCTACGTAGCGGACATGAAACGAATCTTGCAAAGCTGGAATGAATGGCTGAGAAGACGAATGCGGATGTACATCTGGAAGCAATGGAAGAAGCCGAACGATGTGAACAGTTGCAGATTCAATTCTAATTGTTTGCTCTGCTTGTATGACTTGTTGATTTGCTTCTTTATCATCATGAAAGCCAATTGCAGTGTTTCCCTACAGTGCGTCATTTACCTGCGGTGCAAGGAGTGCGTCGAATTGTTTGATCCCTCCAATCCCTCGTTTTCGCTTATAGAAAAACCAGGTCCCGTTTCATCTCTTCGAATTGATTATTGAGAGAATGGAAAAAACGACACCCTTTCTCATGATTTTGGCGAAAATGAAAAACGTCAAGCTTTTTTGGAAGAAACAATCAAGTATATACAGTTTTCCAGCATGTAATAAGTAAGGACATGTAAAAAAAAACTCCTACAACGTAGGAGGGGGCACAATGGGATGGTTCAAGGCAACCTTGTCCCATCTACCTCGGCGGATACCGGGAGGCTATATTTTTCCAAAGCAGGGCTGTTATTTATGCTCGGCAAATCGCCACCAAGCCACTGTTCCGGCAAACCCTGCTATCCCTGTGGCAGCCAGTATCACCATACTGATCAAGCCGAGCTCTGAACCGCTTAGCAGCAGAACTGGAATCGTCCAAGGAAAATAAGGTCCGAAGCCTAACTGCACGACCACATTCGAGACGATTACGATGACAAAGGTGATTCCGATCGGAGCGAGGTAGCCTCGGGTAAGATTGGCAAATAAAGCGCTCGTTGTGCTGACGAGTATAATCAGCAGGGAGGCAGCCATGAATATCCAGAAAACATGCAAGATGGTGGATATCGAGCCTCCGCTGACGCCAATCAGTGAACCGGCGCCTGCGATTACCGCAAAGGTGAAAACAGCCAGTCCTGTATTCCACATAATGATGGCGATAAATTTGGCCAATACAGTATAGGTCTTGGGGACCGGCTTAACAAGGATGTCCTTGATGGTATTGTTGGTGTACTCCACTCCAAACACCCAGGCGGAGGTGAATGCGAATCCTACGACCAGCAGGGAGCCTATGGAGCCGAGCAGATCCGCGAAGTAGGCTTCCCAATTGGCAGCGGAACTGTTGAATATAGCAATCATCAAGGGCAAGGCCGTAAAGGCCCCAAGCATGACCCAAAAGACGACAGACCGCCCTATTTTACGAGCTTCGTTGTGAATGAGAGAAAGGAGCTTCATGCCTGCTTCCTCCCTTCTGTACGGATCATGCGCAAGAAATATCCTTCCAGATCTTCCGTAACGACGCTCAGGTGAGTCGGCGGCTGGCCCAATCGCACCAACATTTCTGCGACTCCCTCCGGCTGCGCTATCGCGCGGCCTTCTGTCAAGACCAAGCGCCCGTCAGCGGCTTCTTCATAGCTGTACCCATGTTCTGTGAGGATACGCATCAGGGCAACACGATTACGCCCGTCCAGGATTACACTTTTTTGCAGGGAGTGCTCCAACTGGTTCACCTTCATGTCCTGGATGAGTTGCCCTTTGTGCATGATGCTAATACGGTCTACCAGCTTGGATAATTCTTCTAACAGGTGGCTGGAAATGAGGATGGTGACGCCATGATTGCGCGACAAGTCGAGCAGCAGCTCCCGGATTTCGACGACACTGGCCGGGTCAAGCCCGTTGATCGGCTCGTCCAGTATTAATACCTCCGGGTTGTGGAGCATAGCCTTTGCCAATCCTAGCCGTTGTTTGTTTCCCAGGGATAGCGTTTTGGCCTGCTTGTCCTGATGAGCGCCCAGATCAAGCTGCTGGATGACGCGAGCAATGGCATTGCGGTCAGAGATAAGGTGCATTCTGCGGGCAATGTCCAGATTTTCCGTGACAGTAAGTTCTGGATAGAAGGTTGCCTCCTCCAGATAGCCAACCTTTTCCCACAGCTTATAATTGCCGGCGTCAACCTTGCTCCCCAACATGTGGATGCTGCCGGATGATGGCCTTAGCAGCGAAAGGAGCATTTTGATGGTCGTGGTCTTACCAGCTCCGTTCAACCCAAGGAAGCCAACAACCTCCCCCCGGTTCACCTCCAACGAAAGATTGCGCACGGCCGGGTAATCGCCGAAATTTTTGCTGACATTCTCAAGATGGATGGCATTGGCACTGCCAATGTTGCCTGTTCTGCTTGATCTCATTACATAACCTCTCTTTATGATGGGATAACCAGAACTTTAATCGCTAAATATCAACTGAACCTCAAGTGATGCAGCGAATCGGAGTTGATGTTCGGTTTACGTTGAAACAGTATAATAATGATAGGGTGGAGGGAGGAGTGCACAGTGTTCGATATACTTGTGGTCGAAGATGATGCCAATACGCAAAAGCTGCTATGTGCAGTGCTCAAGCATGGAGGCTTTAATGCCCATCCGGTTAAGAACGGGCTCGAAGCGCTAAGCAGGATGGAGGAGCAGCGATTTGACTTGATTGTGCTGGACCTGATGATGCCAGAGATGGACGGTTATCAATTATGCAAGGAATTGCGCAGCGCCGGGGACAATATCCCGATTCTGATGGTCACGGCTGCGCATGAAATCACGGACAAGCATCACGGCTTCCTTGCTGGCACGGACGATTATATGACGAAGCCGTTCGACGAGCAGGAGCTGCTGTTCCGCATTAAAGCGCTGCTTCGCAGGGCGCAGATTGCCAGTGAGCACAAACTCGTGTTGGGAGATACTACATTGGATTACAACGCTCTAACGGTTATGAGAGGAGAGGTGCAAACCTATCTGCCCCAAAAGGAGTTTTACCTGCTGTTTAAGCTGATGAGCTATACCGGCAGAATTTTTACCCGCATGCATTTAATGGAGGAAATTTGGGGGCTGGAAACGGAGATAGACAGCCATACCCTGAATGTCCATATCAATCGATTGCGCGACAAATTCAGGGACAATCCTGATTTTGAGATTGTGACGGTGCGCGGGTTGGGGTACAAGATGGTGAAGCGTGGGTGAAGGGGATGAAGAGGATGCCAAGAAGGCGAAGGATACTTCCACAAAAAATCAGTCTGGCGTTTTCCTTGGTGGCATTGGTGTTTGTAGTCATGGTGCTATCTATTGGTTCGGCAGGTTTGCTTGCTTTTTTACTTTATCGGGCAGGCCTGCTTGACATGAGTAACCCTGAGCCCATTCGCGGGGTGTATGTGTTGTTATATATCAGCCTTTTTCTGGGGGTGGTAATTGCCGCGCTGCTGAGCAGGCGCTCGGTGAGACCGATCCGGGATATGATGGAAGCCACCGACAAGGTGGCGAAAGGAGATTTTTCCGCTGAGGTGAGAGCGAAGGGCAGCATTGTTTTTGAAATGGATGCGCTGGCGGCGAGCTTTAACAAAATGGTGCAGGAGCTGAGGGGGATTGAAACGTTGCGCAGCGATTTCGTGCGAAATTTCTCTCATGAATTCAAGACCCCCATAGCCTCTATCAGCGGCTTCGCCAAATTGTTGAAGAAGGGCGGCCTCAGTGAGGCGGACAAACAGGACTACTTGGACAGCATTATCCAGGAATCGGAACGATTGGTCGGCTTGTCGACCAGTATTCTCAACTTGTCGAAGGTAGAGAATATTGAAATCGTGAGCGAAAAGTCCGACTACCGCTTGGACGAGCAAGTCAGGCTGGCGATTCTGATGCTGGAGCCGAAATGGAGTACCCGCAACCTCAATTTGGAGCTTGCCTTGGACGACGAGATCGAAATATGCAGCAATAAAAATTTGATTCAGCAGGTGTGGATTAATTTGTTGGATAATGCGATCAAGCATTCGAACAGCGGCGGGACGCTAAAGGTTGGCTTATGGCAATGCGGAGGAGAGGCGGTGTTTCGGCTTGAGGACCAAGGATGCGGGATGAGCAAAGAGACGATGCGGCGGATGTTTGACAAATTTTATCAAGGCGATGCTTCTCGTACAACGGCGGGGAACGGACTCGGATTAACGCTGGTAAAGCGGATTGTCGATTTGTGCGAAGGATCGATTGAGGTAGAAAGTGAGCTTAAGCGAGGTTCGATTTTTACGATCAGGCTGCCTTTGGGGCAAAAGCGAAATTGAAGCTCAGGAAAATAGTAGTAAACATTACGGGATTTTTGATTGACGGATTGTCAAGCCAAGTGCGACAGTTCCTCTGAAAAGGATTCGTGAGCGCTTCTCCATCCCAAACACTTTCGTGGTCTGTGGTTTATCAGGTAGAGAGCTTTATCCTAAACACCGATGGTTACTTATTCAAGGTTATGAGAGTATAGTTAAGCTAGAAGAGCATTTCATTCGCGATTTAGAATGTTTTTTCATTATGTTTATGATAGAAAACTATTGTCACCACTCGTCTGATGTTAGAGAAACTCCTGGCTTAATCGAAGAACAGAAATATGCTCTGGCTTATATTACAGAATATATAAATGACAAGTCATTCTTATTTAAAGTTATTGAACCTATAGTTCCCGAAGGATTATAATCTTTTAACGAACTCGAGGAAGACCCCACCATCTGATAACAAAATGTTCACGCTCCGGGCAGCTGACGCTGCTCCTCGATCTGCCCGAGGCATTTCAAAGAAGTCGAATCAGGCAGACAACCCTGCGAACCTAACCGTATCGCGGCCGCTCGCTACGCTCCCTTAAGGTTCTCGGGTTCGTGAACACAAATACGTTATCTGACATAAACCTATTACATTTTAGGAGCAAATAATGAATATCACTTTCTCGAAATGGGTGCAATATTATCGAAGAAATAATCAAAACCTCAAATATATTCATTGGGATGACAACTATAAATTAACAACTAATGAAAGAGAAATAATCATTAAGTCAATTCAACAGTTTCAATTAGGAGAAAACTCTGAAGGTAAACATCTAATTAAACGTGCGCGAGAATATGTACATCAGACACAAGATCAGGATTACTATGAAGCACTTATAGAATTCATTAAAGAAGAACAGAGGCACGCTAGAGATTTAGGCAGATTTATGAAGGTACAGGGAATCCCACTCCTTCGTAGACATTGGGTGGACAATGTATTTAGAAGATTACGTCGATATGCGAGTCTAGAACAATCAGTCATTGTTCTATTAACTGCTGAGATCATTGCCAAGTTGTACTATAAAGCCTTGCAAAAATCTACAAAGTCAGAAGTATTAATAGATTTATGTAATCAGATTTTAAGTGATGAGGAGAAACATGTTCAGTTTCAATCCGAAACACTTCATAAATTTGCTCAAAATAGAAGCGTTCTCTTTAATAGAACAGTTTATATCCTTCGTAGAATCCTTTTTGAAGGAACGCTAATTATAGTGTGGTATCAACATAAGCCTGTATTTAAAGCTGGGGGATATAAACTCAAAAGTTATTACTATGAATGCCGTCATGAGTTTAACTTAACAAAGAAGATTATAGCTAATTCACAGTAGAGGTTTACGTCAGATAACATTATATCCAAGCTTCGGGTCCTGACGCTCTCTCGGTCAGCCCGAAGGGAATTGGCAGGGAAGTGGAATCAGCGGACACATCCGCACCGACTAACCGCATCGCGGCCGCCCCTAACGTGGCTTAAGTCGGTGGGACGTCGTAGATACAGTAACGTTATCAGAAAGATCAGTGAATTAACATTAAATTCAAGAAAGAGTGCAAAATGGCAACCATAACGCTAAGAGATTAAGTTCAGACAATTGGAATCATATTTATTCAAGTACTTTAGAAAGAGCAAAGCAAACTGCTCTTATCATAGGGAATTCTATCGGAGTAGATATTCATCTTGATGATCGTCTCAGGGAAAGGGCAGGATTGATTGAAGGTACTACTGAAGAGGAAAGAATAGAAAAGTGGGGAACAGACTGGAGAGATTTAAATCTGGGGCTTGAACCAATTGAAGCTGTCCAAAAGAGAGGTGAAGAATTTTTAGAAGAAATTGTGTTGAATCATCAAGGTGAAAAGGTGCTAGTTGTTTCTCATGGTGCCCTAATCGAATTTAATTTTATAAATTTACTTCCTGATTTTCCTACAAAACACTTCGGCAATACTTCAATAACAATAGTAAAGAAAATAGGTAATCAATGGACTTGTGAACTGCATAACTGCACAAAACATCTTGAGGGTAATAACGAGGAAGGCTGATCCCTCTGATAACACCATATTCACGCTTCGGGCATACACCCTCGGTCCGGCATACGCTGGGTCGTGAATACAGGAACGTTATGCGAAACCAAATAAGATTTTTAAGAATGGGTGATTCAATTGAATAATATTGAGCTAGAAAGCTGGATCGGTACATATAAAATTATGGATAGAACTTTAGAAGGTTTTTGGGTAGCATTCAATAATTACTTGAAAGAATGCCCAGAAGAAGTTAGTTTGTTTTTTGATGAAATGAATCTGGAAAATATTAAGCCTTCAATAGATACAATAGAGTATAAAACTATTTTTCATCCTGATTATCAGATCGTAGACAGTTACTATTCTCAGAGGGTTATATCTACGTTAGACATTTACTACAAAAATAATAGAATAGGTTATTATAATATGTTCTTTTATACCGATGGCGAATGTTTTGACGATAGCCTAGTTACAGAATGGACAGGCTGGTATATAACATTGAAACTGGAAGCATTAATTGAAATTCAACAAGAAATTAAAAAAGAATTGGTAAAAAACAAGGTAAAAGAAGATGAAATCGAAAAAATCTATAACTTAATAGATAAACAAATTTCTAAAATCAAATCTCAAATCCATAACTAATTGTAGGTGGGGAGTTCGAAGAAGATGTGGCGTCACATAACATAATATTCACGCTGCGGACATTCGTCCTTGGTCCGGCATTCGCCGGATACTCAGCATGTGCTGAGTCGTGAATACAGGAACGTTATCAGAAATTACAATTTTAAAAAATCGAGGTGTGAATTTGTGAAAGTAAAATTAATATTTGTGAGTAAAGCAATGATATTTTTCCTATTATTAATAGGATGTTCTGAAAAACAAATTGCAATAGATCAAATAATTGGTGAATGGAAAGTAACAAGCGAACAGGTTAATCTAGAAAAATTCACTTCGACACATGGAATGATTAGAATATATGAAGGTTTAAGAATTGCAGAGCATTTTGAAGAGGATAACGTAATAACAATACTTGGAGACGGATCAATTGAATTTCCAACAATTACAGGTGGTTATGAGTTGGATTATCAAGATGGATACAATTATATATCAATAATTGGTGATAGTTCTGAATCGGTCCACCCAGTCTATGTTAATGATGATACCTTGCAAATTAATACATATATCTTAAAGAGAATTAAATAATTGAAGATAATGAAAGTAATTCAAGTAGTTGTCACTTCTGATAACATAATTCACGCAGCGGATACGCTTTGGTCACTGTGATGCTTTTGTCAGGGTAGTGAATTCATGTGCCAACTTGCTGCGCAAGTTCGTGATTACCTGAACGTTATATGAAAGATATTCAGATCTAAGTCAGAAGGGAGTCAAACATAATGATAAGAGTCGATGTAGCTTATTCCTTAATTACTGATCCAACCAATTCCAAAATATTAATGGTAAGGAATGTAGATGATTCTAGTGACCGATGGTCACTTCCAGGCGGGGCTGTTGAAAGAGAAGAATCATTAGACCAAGCAGCAATAAGGGAAGCTAAAGAAGAAACTGGACTAGATATTAAAGTTCATGGAATAGTGGCAGTAAATGAATGTAAATTTCCGAAAAAAGAAGAACATGTAATATTTATAACATTTAAAGGTGAGGTAATCGGTGGGAATGAAGAAATAGTTAGACCTAATGAAATTTCTGAAATAGCTTGGATTGATATAGAAAAGGCTGAACAATTAATGCCTTATTATAAAGATGGAATAAGAAGATTAATAGAAGGATATGAAATAACATATTTTAACGAAGGCAATAAGTGATTTTGTGAGTTGTTCGAGACGGCATATCCTTCATATAACAAAATATTCGCACTGCAGGCTACTCGTCCCTTGATCTGCCAGGAGTGTTTTCGAGGAAGAAGAGATACATCCATCCCCCTTAGATAGAGCTATCTAAGGGGGATGGACGTTGTGAATACAGAAACATGAGTTGAAATCTTCATAAATACTTTATTTTTTTGGGCATCCAAGGATGAGTAAAGAAACAATAATTATTGAAGATTACAACAATGAATGGTCTGAAATGTTTTCTGATCTGAAATCCATCATAGAACATAGACTCGGGGATCTAGTACTTAGAATTGAGCACGTTGGTAGTACAGCAGTACCTAGTGAAAATACAGAAACCTGAACATCATTTATATGTTTGTAATAAAGAGAGCAATGAGTTATTAAGACATATATCCTTCAGAGATGCATTAATTAGCAATCCCGAATTTGTAAATAAAGTACTTAATGAATGTGGAAAGACTTTGTAGTTAGCTCAAGGGGACAATGCTGTTGAACGATCAGTTGGTTTTATCTAATCCGAGTATTGAACTAAAAGACTCCTATTTGAGTTTTTATCAGGAATGGAAACAAAGTGGAGAAGATATGATTCCATGGGTGAGTGAGAAAGACCCAGAAAACTTTGAAAAGATGATAACATGGCTTAACAACAACAAACAAGGCATTACAGCAGACAACCCCATTGGGTTTCATGAATAAAGAAACGTTAGATGAAATTACCAGAGAAAAGTGATGTGAAAACATGAAAAGGGTTCAAATATATAAATGGATTATTGAATATGACTATAATAAAACCAAAGAGTTCTATAAAGATTATCATTTAATAACTGAAGGTTGCGATTGCATAAATTGTAAGAACTTTGTTGAAGCAATTCCAGTCTTACCGAAGGATGTTATTACTTTTTTTGAAAGTTTAGGAATCGATCCAAGGAAAGAGGGAGAAGTATCTGAGTACTGCGAGAATGAAGATGGAACTCACTTATATGGTGTTTTTTTTCATATAGTTGGTAGAATGATTAGTGGACCAGAAGTATGGACTAAAAATGATGTGTCGGGAACAGTGAATTCTTTAGACAAAGATTTATATCAAATTGCTAATTTCAGATTTGGATTTACGAATGAGATTAATTTAGTGCGTGATGGATTTCCAAAGCCGATATTACAAATTGAATTTGAAGGAATCGTTCCGTGGATAATTTCGGAGGGGGCTTAAGTCGGTGGGACGTCGTGGATACACGAACGTTATGTGAAATTCTCTAAGAGCTTTAAAACATAATGACACTTTTTGGAGGTTAAGTTGATGGGAGCATGGGGAACTGGAATTTTTGAGAACGATGATGTATTAGATTGGAAGGCAGATTTACTTGATTCTGATGACATCGAATTAATTGAAGAGACGATTGAAGAAGTATTAGAAGATGAATATATTGAGTTAGATTCAGCTTCAAATGCTCTAGGTGCAATTGAGATCCTTGCAGCATTACAAGGTAGTCCTGGGAAAGAGATATTGAATAATCAAAGTAATACTGAAGATCTATATGACTGGATCAATACACATAAAGGTAAAGGAAAAAAACTCATTTCAAAAGCTAAACGAGCAGTTAAGAAAATTAAAAAAGATTCAGAACTAAAAGAGCTATGGGAAGAATCAGAAGAATATCCAATCTGGTTAAATACAATAAATGACTTAGAGAATCGATTGTAAAGAGATTGATAGCTTTTCGAGAAGAGGGAACTTCCCATAACATAATATTCAAGCAGCCGCTCCTTTGGAGCCTTGGTCTGGAGGATGGATTTCGGGAAAGCATTTCAGCAGACGAAGGGGGTCATAATACAGGAACGTTAGATGAAATTCCGAATAATCATCTGTTTAGGGAGGAATCAGTGATGATAAAAATGTTAAAAGAACAAAATAACCAATTGAATTATTGGGAAGTCTGGTATGACGAGGATTCAAAAGAATATAATATTCACTTTGGATTACTAGGAGACATCGGAAACCATCAAATAGAAGCGAAGAAAAAAGGAATCAATGTACCTAAATATATGGATCAGCTTGCTAAAGGAAAATTAGAAGAAGGATATATGTATCTTGAAGACGATTTACTACAAGAATTAATGATTCAATATAAAACAGAAGAAAATAAAATAGTAGAAGAAGAATTAGAAAAACGTCATTTTGTTGAATCATTAATGAATGAGTGTCTAGGATGGACTGGAAATGGTCACTGTGATGGAGGAGATTATGGAAGTGGTACAATGAATATTTTTTGTTATGTGATCAATTCAAAAATTGCAATAGAAACAATAATGAATGAATTGACAAAAAATGATTTGCTTGATAATTGCACTTTAGCAATCTCAAATGGAGAAGACTATATTTCATATTATCCAACTCAAGGTGAAACAGTAGGAATATTCTAAAAAGTCGGAACGTCATCTAACATTATATCCACGCATCGGAGCCTTAAGTCGGTGAGACGTCGTGGATGCAGTAACGTTAGCCGAAAGAAGTTCTTAGTTTAGGAGGAGTTTATATGATATTAGAAAAAGTTATAAATGGAATTGTAATACAAAGTGAATATAAGGATTTGGTTGATAAGTATGTGGATCATATCCTTAACGAATTTAAAGATAAGATTCATAGCATTTATATGTGTGGCTCGATTCCAAAAGGAACGGCTAAACCTTTTAAGTCAGATGCAGACTTTACCATTGTATGTGCAAATCCCGAAGATATTGATTACGAAAGATTGTCCATTATGAAAGACAGGCTTTTGGAAGAATATCCAATCGTAACTAAGATTGATACGACCATTTGCTCGATTGATGATGTATTAAGTAAACCGAATGAGTGGGGTTTTTGGGTTAAGATCATTTGTGTTTGCATATATGGTGATGACATTGGTGAAAAAGTAGCACCGATCATGATTTCTCCAGAGTTCATTTTAGACTTGAATACAGAAACGAAGGAGGAAGTAGATCGTGTACATCGTTCACTTTCTAATGCTAGTGATCACACAATGAAAACTAGGTATATTAAAGGTTACTCTAAGAGATTACTTCGCGCATTATACTCCTTGGTTTTAGAAGATACAGGGGTATGGGAAGACGACATGACTAAGATGAAAAATGCTATATTAAACTATTGCGAGATTGACCCCGCTTTAGTTGAATATCTGTATGCTTGTTATTTGGATAGCAATGTACTTGTTGAAGAGTTTCTGAGAATTGCAGATGAAGTATATGACTATTTTGAGAATGCCTTAAAAATAATGGCTGCTTCCAGAACTTCCTTTGGCTAACACCATATTGACGCTCTGGTTCGCTCTGAGAAGCGAGTGATCAGAACACAAAATCAAGGAGGGAAATTCATTGAATAACTTGATTGAGAATGTTGATCATGTTCAAATACCTGTTAAAGACGTTGATCAGGCAGTGGGATGGTACAGTGAAGTGTTAGGATTAGAACCACTGATAGTTTATCCTCACGCAGCATGGCTGAAATTCAATTCAGGCCCCTTACTGATGCTTCATCTCAGTTCGAAAAATGATAAGACTTTATGGTTGTCCAATGATGGTTTTCCTATGCCATCATTTATGTTTCTAACAAAGGACATTGAATTATTACACACAACATTACAATCACATGATGTAAAGATAAGACTATATGAAGATCATGGGTTTGGATGGGTGATTAAGTTTACAGACCCATTTGGGAATGAGTTAGGAGCATTTCAGCCAAAAGAATGACACAATATAAAGAGAATTTGTAAGTATCTCAAGAAAGAGTCAGCATTATATAACATCGTATTCACATGCGGGTCGCTATCGTGCCCCTTGATTCGACCGAGGCTTTTCAAAGAAGTGAAGTCAGACGGCCAACGTTTCTTGGATAGAATACGTCTGATCTATGAGATGTTGAATCCCGAAAACTTTGCTGGCGAATATGTGCCAGGTAATTTTGTGCTATACCGCTACGGTTATAATCTGCATTGGACTCAAACGAGCATCAGTCGAATTCAGAGAATCATGAAAAATAGAATGAGAGCAGAGTAAAATATCACGTTTACTCAAGTAGGGAGGCGTTTCTTTTGCAATCTTCTGAGCTTGTTCATCAATTTATGAATTGTTTTAATCAACTGAACGTATACGATATTTCCCCCGTATTTGAAACGAATATGCCGGGATTTCATCATCATCCGTCTCTCGGGATTGTGGAGAATCATCGCAACTTCTGCCATCATGGATACTATGCACAGACGTTGATCATATCAGAGCATACGGGCTCACATGTGGATGCCCCAGTGCATTGTCACGGAGAACAGGCAGCAATTGATCAACTTCCGGTGGATTGTCTGATTGGTCCCTACAAGAAATACGACCTGGCAAACTATGCTCTTGAAGCAGGCAAACCTGTTGGATTGGACATGATCCGAGAGGTAGAGAAGCGGGATAACTTCACTCTTCAGGCAGGTGATATTGTGCTGATTGACTTTGGCTGGGACCAATACTATAAACCGGATGCGAGCGGCAAGGAGAGAGACTGGTGGGGGAAAAATGAACCGGGTCTCACCCGTGAGGTGTGCCAGTACTTTTACGAATCGGGAATCAAAGCCATTGGAGCAGATACACCAGGGGTAGATATTTGTATGGTGAACGGGGAAATACTGAGCGCTCCAGGTCATGTAGAATATTTTTTGCCTAATCAGATCTTGATCATGGAGGGGTTCAGCAGAATGAATCAGGCTCCAGCAGCTGGCATATTTATGGCACTTCCTTTAAAAATTAAAAATGGATCAGGCTCTCCTATTCGTCCAATTTTACTGGCGTAGTTACCTGGGAGATTTGGCTGACTTGTTTGTACATAAGGTACGAAAGAAGAGAAATATCCTAGGCCAGCTTTTTGCTGGAATCGGGTCAGTATGCTGACAGTTGTGAGGCTGTGAAAGAGCCTTGTGAATACTTTTTTTGAATTATCCAATGAATACGAAGCCGAAGAATTCAATATTGAGCTTGAGTATAAACAAAGAGAAGAGATCCAGGGTAAGTTTCGAAACGAGATTATTGAAATCCAGGAGCTTTATGATGTGTTTAGGGAGTATTTTAAACAAGTGATGCAAGAACGTGCTCTAAAAGATAAGCCAATTTAAAAGATAACGGTGATTAATGTGGAACGAGGACTCATTATATTTTTGAACGGAACGTCAAGTTCAGGTAAGACGAGCATCGCGATGGAAATGAAAAAGCAGGGAGAAATTCCATTCCATCATCTATCTGTAGATCAATTTTTCCAAAATTATGATCAGTTCATCGATACTACATATCCAGATATGAAACCAACAAGAGAATTGGAAGCCAATGTGATGTCAGATATCCTTTTCGGCCCGATTGGCTCATTGTACTATGCAACCATTAAACTGTTTTCGGAGCTGGGTCTGAATGTGATTGTGGATACGGTCATCAGCAATGACAAGTGGTTTAATGATTTTTATGATTTGCTCTCAGATTATCCGATATTGTTTGTAGGCGTACACTGCTCGAAAGAAGAACTCACCAGAAGAGAGCAGAGCAGGGGAGATCGCGAGATTGGACTTGCCCATTCCCAGTTCGACTACATATATTCCTATGATGAATATGATCTGGAAGTGAACACGGAAGAGCTTAGTTCGGCTGCATGTGCAGAAAAGATATTAAGCTATATGGAGTCTGAGCAGGAATACTCTGCATTTAAGAAGTTAAGTAGAAGAGAATAAATAATACTCTAATGCATAGAAAGGTTTCAAATTCCCTTTGGGAGGAAGAAGGCCTTCTTTTTTTGTACAAGTTCAAATGATGCAAAAAGGAGGGGCAACATCATGAATCCAGAAGATCATATCCAACACATGTTACAGGCGATCATTGAAAACACACAATCCATCATCAACGATAGTCATAAGCAATCCTTCGGCTCTTTGGAATATTTCCTGGGACATATATTAGAGTATCGGGATGAGAAGCAATACCTGACAGACGAGTGGCATATCCGCACACCGCGCTGGCTGGGGGAGTATGGCAATACGCCAGAGGAAGAAGCGCTTCTTTCGGATATCTACCGCTTGCAAACGTATATTGCTGAGAAATTAAAAGGTGGATAAGAGGAGTGTGATGTCGCATTAGTCCGGCTGAAATGTCGCAAAAGTACATGGTAACACGATGCGAAGATCGTATATACTCTCTTTATGTTTCGATAATGAAAATCATTATCAGTAATATACATAAGGGGGATTCATCATGAATCAAGGAACAAACGGGCAAGCGGCCGGAAGCAAAGGCTATGCTGCTCACAAATCACGATTACTCATGGGCTTAATGCTGGCCCTTATTCTTATCCTGACGGCTTGCGGTGCCGGAACAGGTACAGATAGCGGCAAACCATCCGCAGCAACGCCTTCGGATACACCTGCGAGTACGGAGACGAAGACGGATGACGCTTTCCCTGTAACGATCAAGGGCATGAAGGGTGACCTGACTCTAAACGAAAAACCGAAGAAAATTGCGGTGCTGGATGTTAAGTTTTTGGATCAAATGTTAGCGGTCGGTGAAAAACCAGCAGGTAGTGTTATCGCTGGAGGTAACACCGATTTTCCAGAATACTTAAGTGATCAGGCGAGTGGCGTTGAAGTTCTGGGTACACGGGACGAGCCTAACCTTGAAGCCATTGTTGCGCTCGACCCGGATCTGATTATCATGACCGACTTTCAAGAGAAGCAGTATGAGAGTGTAAGCAAAATTGCACCTACCCTGGTGCTCGATTTCTACGAAGACTGGCGTGATACGTTAGCTACAGTGGCTAAGATTACCGACAAGCAGGACGAGGCAGAGAAAGTACGCACGGCGTATGAAGAAAAAGTGGCAGGAATGAAAACGAAACTGGCGGAGAAGCTGGGTGATGAAACGGTAGCGCTGATTCGTCCGAGAAAAGAAGGCATTCGTGTCCATGGCATCGAGCACCGTACAGGCGGCATTTTGTATAATGATTTGGGCTTGAAAATGCCAGCACTCGTTGAAGGAATCAAGGATGATACTTCCGTAGAAATCTCAATGGAGAAAGTGCCTGAGATTGGAGCAGATCGTTATTTTGTACTGTCGGATGAGCTGTTTGCCGCAGAGGCAGAAGCTATGGCGAGCAATCCTGTATGGACGTCCCTTGATGCCGTGAAAAATAACCGTGCTTATGACGTGAATTCAACACTTTGGATTGCATACTACGGACCTCTTGCGATTAATCTGATTGTAGATCAGGCATCGGAAGCCCTGCTCGGATCGAATTAATATGAATCTGTATCTCACGACTGACTTATGGAAAGAGACCGTAGAGGATCATTCGATTTTGCTTGGTGAGCCGCCTGAACATTGTGTCCGTACCATTGCTCTGAGTGAGCTGCATGACGAAGAGGCGTGCCGAGAGTATATCCGCTGGTTTCAGGACTATATCGATGCGCCTGATATGAAGGTTGCTGCTTCCATGTTAGCCAAGCGGCTTGGCTATCTATGGACGGCTCCGCTGGTGACCGCAATGACGTTTCATCATCAGCATGTAACCTTTCAGCTGGAGAACAGCTTTCTCTATCATCCGAGGCTCGAAGAACATGAGGAGGGTACACGATTTCCTTTTCTAGCAGTGAACGGACTTCGGGCTGAAGCACTGACTGGAGACAGGGACGTATGGAGGGAAAAGGCGATCCAGGAGATGTTTGCGGTACAGCTGACACCTCTGTTAAAGGCTCTTGCTGCGATTGCGCCTCTTTCGATGAGCATTCTCTGGGAGAATATCATGGTACGTATCGGCCGACTATTCACCCCTGATGAAGATCAAACTGAGCAGGAAAGTAAGATCATTCGAGAGGACTTTTCATATCTGACGCAGGTGGCGTCCGGGCAAGTGTTTGGTGTGAGAAAGAATCCGCTAACTCGTTTCACCGATTGTAAGGACAATGTGCATGTTGCCAAAAGCGAGCGGATCACCTGCTGTTTCTACTACCAGATGTCAGGGGAATATTGCCTCAAATGTCCGAAAATTGACAATGAGAAAGAATCTCAATTAAAATGACAACAGCAACAATTTTACCTATGCGATTGTCAGGAGATGAGAGAAATGCCGCTGCAAGAACAGACAAGTGGTTGGAGTGATACGGCGATCAAGATGCTTGGCGGGTATAGCGGTACTTTACAGACAGGCAGCGTTCTACGCGAAACGGATTTAACTTCAAATGTGTTGCTGCTGGCATGCGGAGGGGAAGGGGAGCTTGCAATGGATGGCGAGGGCTGCCACATTGGGGCTTCTTTTGCCTGTCATGTGGTGGAGGGGTCATCCTTTTCGATGACGGCCAGATCAGAAGACATTCATTATATTATGATCATGTACAAGGCTTCTTCGATGGAAGGAGCCTCTCTTGTTGTGCCTTCATATCGCAAACATCCGCTGCGCAGGTCATTTGTGCAACATTCGGTAACCCACGCCGAATGGATCGAAAACGCCGAAAAAATCGTTGCCAAATGGCGCCGCGGCGAAGGGCTGGAACGTTTCTATGCCAATGCGCTGCTCCAGGGGATGATCTACGAGCTAATCATGGAGTACGAACATGGTCAAGGGGGACCGGAGTCCGATATGGTGGATGTGGTCGCTTCCTATATAACCTCGCATTATCGCCAGAATCTGGAGCTGAAAGAGCTGGCAGCCCTTGCGGGATGCAGCGTAAGGCAGTTACAGCGCCGTTTCAAACAAGAGAAGCAGCTCGGCCCGATGGAGTACGTCATTCAACTGCGCATGGAAAGTGCCTCACGGATGCTGCGTCATACGGATGCTTCCATCGGTGAAATTGCGGACAAAATGGGCTATCAGGATATGTATTATTTCAGCAGAGCGTTTAAGAAATATTATGGCGTCCCACCGCTGCATTACCGACTTGCCTCCGCTTCGAGAAAGGATGCAGACTATGCCAATGCTTTGCTGCAAAACCGCACAGCTTCATCATATGAATCTGCCCAAGGCTCAGTCATCTGCCATATGCGAGGGGAGTATACCGTCACCGAATCACCACAACGTATTGCTGTCCTCGATGTGCAATATGCCGATCATCTGCTTGCGCTCGGGTTGTCTCCAGCAGGAAGTGTCGGAGTGGGAAGTACCGTGTTAACGTTCCCTCCATCACTTCGAGCAGGGCTTCAGCATACCGAATTGCTCGGTACATATGAATACCCCGATCTGCCTGCGGTAGAGCGACTGTCACCCGATCTGATTATTTGCACCGAGGTGCATAATCAGCATCATGAATGGTTAAGCCGGATCGCTCCAGTGCTCATGTTCAAGCGCAATGAAAGTTGGCAGACGATCCTGAGCCTGTTTGGTGAACTAACAGGAAAGCGGGCAGAAGCCAAGCAAATTATTGCGAATTATCACCGACGAACGGCTTTGCTGTCTGAGGAACTGGCTGCGGTATTGGCAGGCAAAGGCGTTGCTCTGATCCGTCCATTGGAATCTCTCGTGCGCGTGCACTCAGCTGCTCATCGTACAGGTGCTGTGCTGTACCGTGATCTGGGTCTGCCCGTTCCATTATTTGTAGCAGACACCTCCGACACGGCCTATCACATCTCGGTTGAGAGACTACCGGCTGTACAAGCCAGCCACTATTTTTTGCTCAGTAATGAACTGATGCAAAATGGCATATCTGCTACAGAGAAGCGTGTGTGGACAATGCTTGATACCAGTGAGCAACAGCATATCCACTCCGTCGATGCCGCGACCTGGATTGGGTGTTATGGGCCAACAGGCATTAATGGTATTGTGGATCAGATCGCTCAGGCTTTGTTGGCTTGAGGGAACTTTTTGATGGCAAGAAATATATAGCTCGTGCAGCCGTCCCATAAGTCGTAAATAATTAGGCATATCCCCATGATTAAAATGATAAAACCAAAAGAAACCGTTCCTTGGTTTTTATCATTGAAGCTGATCCTTATTTATTTTTCCATCAACAATTTCGATGATACGATTGCATCTTTTGGCGACTTCCAGATCATGCGTTACGATAATGACGGTTTTTCCTTCCTGATGGAGCTGCTGCAAGAGATCCATGATCTCCGCTCCGGTTTTTCGATCCAGATTTCCAGTCGGCTCATCGGCCAGAATTAATTCAGGTTCTCCGACCAAAGCTCTCGCGATGGCAGTCCGCTGCTGTTGTCCACCCGATAGTTCATCCGGTTTTTTGTGCATGTGCTCCTTCAAACCGACTTTTTCAATATACAGCTGGGCTTTGGCGACTCGGTCTTTATGTTTTGATTTTCGGTAGGTGAGGGGCAGTGCCACATTATCAAGAACAGAATAGTCTTTTAATAACGCAAAGAATTGAAAAACAAATCCAATCGTTTGATTTCTGGTTTTGTGCATTTTATGATTCTTAATTTCTTGAAGCGAGTTGCCTTTTAGAAAAAAATCACCTTCCGTAGGGGAGTCAATCAACCCCAGTATATTTAACAGTGTACTTTTACCAGAACCAGAAGGCCCCATGATGGCAATCAGTTCACCCCGGTGAATATTCAGGTTAATACCGTCCAGAGCAAAGGTCTCATGATGTTTACGACGATATATTTTTTTAATTTCTTGTAATTGAATTAGCTCTTCCATCACTCCATTCCTCCAATCAATGATTTAGGCTCCAGTCTCCGAATGAATAGATATACAATACAGCTTGAGATCATAATGATCATGAACAACACCAAAAAAACAAAGAAAAGGATTGTACCATTCAGTTTATAGTCGAGTGGACTGGCATAGTTGAATTCACTTGAGAACCGTAACAGCCCGTTATATTTCCATAGAAAATGTGTCAGGGATAATACCGCCCCCGTGAGGCCGATGAATGAATTTTCGATACTGATTTGGCCTAAAATTCCAAGCCTACTTTCTCCTAAAGCCAACTTTATCCCAAACTCCCTTTTTCGGATCATAATAGATACGATGGTTGTAACTACAATGCCAATGACGGAAAAGATAATAAAAGATGCTCCTAATATGAGTTGAGGAATTTCGATAAAGGCATTGTCCCGCACGTTCTGTCGTACTTCATCCCCAAAATTTTTCAAACTTAACAAAACATCATTTCCCGGTAGTCGAAGGATTTGTGTCAATTTTTCCAGATGCGCCCCTTCACGCAAACTCAAAACCGTACCTAAATGTAATCTTGTAAACATGGAGTTATAATCGTTATAGATATCCTTAGACATGGGGATGAACATCGCTTTATCCAATTTCTGATAAATGTTTGAAGTGTTGTTGTTCACAATGTATTTATCAGGCAAGAAACCGTTAATTTTGTATTGTCCATTAATGACATCGCCGATCTTGTAATGTTTTTTGAAGTAGGAACCAACCAGTACATTGACGTTCTCATTGCGATTTTTAATAAAATCCTGTGCAGAAAAGCCTTGTCCTGGCTCCAATTTCAAGTCTAAAAGCTGATAATAGTTTTGATCCATTACGATTGCACTAATCGAAGGTTCATTATATCCCAAGTTGGTTTTGGTTAAATCAGCCACCATTGTATTGTTAAGTGGACCCATGCTTGGGTCAAGCATAATATTATCCTCATAGTACGTACCATAAGAGATAACATCTGGATTATGACCAAGTTGGGTGTATATGTCTTCTACTTGTTTTTGGTTAAACTTTTCTTTCTGGAATCCATTCGTAATCTTACCAGGGACAACTAAATAGGTGCTTTTTAAGTCCAGAATGGATTGGTTATTTAGATAAGACAGGTTATAGAAGATGTTGACTGAGCCTGTTATGGTGGATAAACCGTAGGTGAACTGAATAAGCAGCAGGATTGAAATGACCCATCTATTCTTCAATGCAGTGATAGCACTTTGTATTCTAAACATGGCGTTACTCCTTTAATGCCTTGGCAGGTTCGATTTTCAACATATGAAAAAATGGGATGATTGCTGTAATCACTGAAATGGCAAGTGTGATTAGTATTCCGAGCATAAAATGATTAAGGTTTACGCTGATATAATAGCTGGTCACATCAAGAATCTTTAGACTTTGTTTGCTGAGAAGCCATTGAATTAAGATGGAAAAGGTTCCTGCCAGAACCGCACATATAAAAAGCTGACTGAGGATATAAAAGAACAAATCGAAATGACTTGCTCCTAGAGCTTTTCTCAGCGAAATTTCTTTCCTTTTCAAATAAATCCAAAGATAGCTTACGTTAATACAATTGATCAGGGCAATCAAAAATAGTTTATAAGGATAACTGAGTACTTCTTTTACGCCTTGTCTTGCATTTTTTTCATTTTTGTAATTTTCGTTTTCATTCACAATCTCCGCTTGTACTTCACCATTATTTTGTGTGATCTCATTAATAAAATGATTGATTTCGGTCTCCGGATTTTGATTCGACCTGACGATAAGTTGGAGTACTTTTTGCTTCATGATGTCCTGTTTAATGGAATCAGGCAGTTCATTCAAATAAACATACATCTTATAATTGTAGACATTAATTAACTCGTCCCCTAAATCTTTGCCTGCTATTCCTTTGATTGTGTATTGTTTATTCATCAGAGTCAGGGCTCCAACATGATTGGATATGAGTCTGCCTACAATAATTTCGTTTGATTCATTTGAGTCTATATTTGTTCCTTCAATCAGAGGAGGGGACCAATGTTTATAATTTAACAGCCCAACGATCTGAACTTGTCCTATTTCTGGTACCGTAGTCGTAATATCACCGGTAATTACGCTTGCATGATCAAAATTAGCATCTGCTATTTTTTGAACCTCAAGCAGATCTAGTTGTTTAAAGTTGGTTAACGTGACAGAATAATAATTTTTGAAATATCCATTTTTCGAATGGTAAAAGTGCTCATCGTAATAGCTTTGAGTGGATAGAGCGATAAGGAAGGGCAATGTCGTTAAGACGAAGCCTATAAAAAGAATGATAAATATTTTTTTGCTTGCTAGTATATCTTTTAGAATTTGTCGCATAGTCGCCTCCAATAACTAAAACGTGAATAAGGCGGAGTAGGCCTTATTCACGCTATGTAATGCTAAAAATTATTTAAAATCGAGATTTTTTGATACATATGCACTATCGCCCACCATGACCCACTCATGAGTCGAAGTACCACTGCTTATGGCTCCACCTGTTAGAAAATTCACGGATACGCTGTCAGTCGATTTGGCTGGATCCTTTTCGTTATATCCGGATGAACCATCGTTAGTTCTGGCCGAAACAGTCATTTTGTAATAGTACGGTTCATTTGTCTGTTTAGTGACTGCATTAATATTGGCTCTCGCTCCTGAACCAAACCAAGTAGCAGTGGAGTTCCAATCAATTGAGGCAAAGGAAACAGAAGAAACAGTACCTAATAAGATTGCTGTGATCCCTAGTGACGCTAACGATTTTTTCAACAAACTTTTCATGTAAAAACTTCGCTCCTTTTAGATTAATTTGTGGCCACATACAAATACTACCATATGGAAAACGCATATCAATATATTTACTAAAATTTAACAACTAGTTTACATTAAATTGATAATCCATAAGGAAATACACGATATTATATTTCTCCGCGTCCCCGGATTTCCTATAACAATTTATATTCAGCGTATTTAAAGCCCATTGGATAGGATGGATATGGGAGATTGAGCGCTCTGCTAAATCTCCCTTTTTCGCCAAACATTTCTTCGTAAATGCCACAATATGGGTTATCATATACGTAGTTCGAATATGGACGTAACGTGTTGTATCTACGAAGTACATAGATTAGATGTTATATGAAAGGGAAGCAAGATAAAGAAGGCTTGTACAAATAAAGGTAAAATATATCTACAATTGAATCTTGGGTGGGCATGGTTTCCCTTCGAAAGGAGGCGAAGACATGGATAATATTTACAATTTAATCCGGTTCGAGGAAACAAAAGCATCAAAAACCCGACATAAATTGCGGGTTTTTGATACTTTATTGTTGGGAGATGAAAGGCGCTACCCAGTAAATTCCTGGACCCATGTGTTGTTATAATAAGCAATACCGATATGAGTATAACTATTATTCAGTATATTTGCTTTGTGGCCCGGGCTATTCATCCACTCCTTCATAACCTGGGTAGGGGTGGTTTGCCCTTTTGCGATGTTTTCTCCAGCGGTATTATATGTGATCCCGAATTCCTTCATCATATCGAAGGGGGATCCATGTGTTGGCGAATTATGATCAAAGTAACTGTTGTTGTACATGTCCTGTGCCTTGACCATAGCCACATTTGACAATTCTTCATTCCTACTCAAGGAACTTAATCCTGTTTTGGCCCTTTCTTGATTGACTAGATCCAGAACCTGCTGCTCAAAATCGGTTTTATCCGTAGTATTTTTTTTACCTTCCTGTACTTGTCCCGTTGGCTCCTTATTTTCAGGATTTCCTGCAGGTGCCTGGTTTACTGGATTTCCATCCGGTGTTCGAATCAGATCCAACAAATCCAATGGAATTCCATTTTGGGCTTCTTTTGTTGTAATAGATCTCTCTTGCCAAGATGTAGCTGTTGATGATGCCTGTGTGAGGACTGAGTTTGGTGCAGCAGCATGATCATGAATTGAAATTTGTTTTTGCTCAGGAGTCACTTGTTTTTGCATCATATTGTTATGGGACGAACAGCCTGCCACCAATAATAATATTGTTAAAACGAAAAACTTTGCCATTTGCCAACCTCCCAGATCCATTAGTTAATGAAGTTCCCGGATTTATGTTTTCCTTTATGCCATTTACTTATTCCTAATATGGTTCTCTCCTTATCCAGTACTTTTTTATGATCGATACCATTTAGATAGCCTTGTCTTTTTTTGTGTCTCGAGGAAAGCAAAGCGTATTGCGAATGGTTATGGATAAAGAAGGCCATATCGGGTCATAAATGCATCACGGGATGAATGTTATCTATTTCAATGGATTCCTGATGATTGGAGTATTTCGATGGATAATTGGGAGAATCTATTCAAACTAATTTCACTCATTCATTATTGCTGCGAGATACAGTGTACTTTTCGAAGTCCTGTTAATCCATGGCCCTACGATGGGGTCTAACTGTAAGCAAAGCTCTGACAGAGTAGACTTGGAAAACTCCATGCCACAGAAGTTCGTCGGTAATCTGATTAACTTTGCGAATTACTTCTTGTGTAATATACTTAGTATATTAATATTATGATGTCAGGGTGGTCTTGTGGAATTGCATTTATACGAGCAGATATATGTCTATATTGTACAAGAGATCAAAGACGGTCGATTAAAAGAAGGAGACCGGGTCTCTTCTGAAAAAGAGTTAGCTGAACAATTTGGCGTCAGTCGTATTACATCTAAAAAGGCTCTGGAGAAATTGGCAGATTCTGGGGTTATTAAACGAATACAAGGGAAGGGTTCATTTGTGGCCGATGGCATAATTGGAGGACAAGAACCGAAGCACTATTCAGAGGTAAAAACGACCTTGGTTCCTGAGGATGATAAGCGGTTGATCGGTTTTATTATACCGAATTTTTCTGACGAGTTTGGCCTACAACTTCTTAGATCGATGGAAAAGCGGAGTGCAGAGCATAATTATCAACTCATTATCAAGCGAACTTGCGGGGATCGGGATGAGGAAAAACGTGCGATCGACTTATTTATTGGTTTAGGCATCAAAGGATTAATCGTGACCCCCATTCATGGTCAACACTATAATTCGGAACTGCTTCGACTTGTATTAGATCGGTTTCCAATTGTTTTGGCCGATAGATATCTAAAAGGAATTCCGGTTTGTTCGGTATACACAGACAATAAGAAAGCAGCCATGGATCTTACGCGTCATCTGATTAGCAAAGGCCATAAAAAAATTGCCTTTTTATCTCCGCCGGAAGAGAACACTTCAACATTGGAGGAAAGGCTGCTCGGATATACGCTTGCCTTCACCCAAGAAGGAATGAACTTGAACAAAGATTATGTATTGACGAACTTGAAGGGAACCCTTCCCAAGAACATAAACGGAACAGCGATTGAAAGTGATAAAGAAACAGTAAAGCATTTTTTGAAACAACACCCTGATGTAAAGGCGTTTGTCGCGTCGGAATTTCTAATAGCTACCATGCTGGCTCAAGTTATCCACTCGATGGGGAAATCTCTGGAGGAATTCGAGATTGTTTGTTTCGACTCCCTGAACGATCACCTGGGTCAACCCATCTTCACTCATATTAAGCAGGATGAGAAGCAGATGGGTGAATTGGCAGTGGATATGCTAATCTCTCAGCTGCATGGAACAGCAGTTCCCGAGCTGAACATTATAGAACATCGTATGGTCGTGAAAAATAACAGGTAGGGTTAATACAAGTTCAGCGCAGCTCAACAAAATCAAGGATATTTTTCATTGTGTCGAGAAGTCCCCAGGGGCTTATCGGCACTTTTTTTGATATCAGAAATATAAACTTCGAAGCATGGCCTTCCAGACCTGATATCGCATAAGATAAACAACTTCTAGATGCCGTCTGTCTGATTAACGAACCTCGAAACGTCGATTTACATATCTAATTATAGCCATACGTCTTCAATATTATGTCGTAATATTGCAATTGACACGCCTCGTAATGTCATATTAATATACTTAGTATAACCGGCATAACCAGTATAACTTGTAGGATTCTTATACCAAATTCACTTCGTTCATCATTTTCTGATTTTAATAGTTCATATCGCCAGTCTTGTTAACGCTTACATAAATTGTGGATTGATCAGAAAAATGGAGTGGATTCTATAGGAATTCAAGTTAAACGAATTCATTTAACTTAAGGGGGACTTTGAATGAGGAGATCCAAAAAAATCGCATTTCCAATTCTTGTTTGCTTTCTGGCTATGTCACTGCTTGTAACCGCTTGCTCAACGAAGGGGGACTCAAGCGATCCGGCCGGAGAGGGGAATACAACAGTTACGATGTGGCATGGTCTTACCTCCATTGATTTAGATAATTTGAATAAAGTCGTGAAGGCATTTGAAGAGAAAAATCCTACCATCAAAATGAATTTGGTTTATACCGAATCCAGCGAGGGATCCGATCAGAAGCTGCTGACTGCAGTCGCAGGCGGCAATCCTCCTGACGTTGCACTTTTCGACCGCTTTAAGGTCGGTACTTGGGCTGCGCAAGGTTCTCTGACTGACTTATCCTCGATGGCAGCAGAATCCGGAATTCGTAAGGAAATGTATTATCCATTTGCTTGGGAGGAGTCCAGTTATCAAGGAAAGCTTTATGCCATGCCGATGGATACGGACTCTCGCCTGCTATTTTACAATAAGGATCATTTCAAAGAAGTAGGGCTGGATCCCAACAAACCACCACAAACGATCGCCGAGCTTGAAGCGGCCGCCGAAAAGTTAACCATCAAGGAAGGTAAACGTTTCAAACGGATTGGGTTCATCCCATGGTATTCGCAAGGTTGGCTTTATACTTGGGGATGGGCATTTGGAGGAGAATTCCAGGACACTGCCACCGGCAAAATTACTGCAAATGATCCTAAAGTCGTTGAAGCGCTGCAATGGATGACCGACTTCGGCAAAAAATACAATGTCGAGGATATTGCCGGATTCACAAGCGCAGCTGGCACGGAGGAAATGGATCCCTTCATTTCCGGTCAAGTCAGCATGAAGATAAGTGGAAACTTCACGGTTAAGGGTATCGAAAAATTTAAGCCGGATCTAAATTACGGCGTTGCACCGATACCGACTCCAACGGGAACGGATTTTACGACATGGTCAGGAGGCGGCTCCGCTATTATTCCTAAAGGTGCCAAGAACGTCGCTGCTGCTTGGAAATTCCTCGAATTCTTAGGGAAAGAAGAGGGGCAAACGTTATTAAACGCTGACTCTCAAATTTCCGTTATCGATTCGGTTAACGACAAGTACGGTTACAAGGACGATCCGATCATGAAGGAATTTATTAATATTTTGCCCAATTCACACAACCGCCCGGTTATTCCTGAAGGACAGCTGCTGTGGAATGAGTTAGCTTCCGCTACAGAAAAGGCAACCCGCGGTAACGGTACTCCGAAAGAGAACCTGGATAGAGTAACTGAGACGGTTAATAAGGCTTTAGAAAAATACGACAAATAGGGTGCTCGGTAGGCAGGGAGCGAACTTTCTCCTTGCCTATTCATGAATGACAATTGGAAGGAGAATGCACATGGCAAAACTAGCCGAATCAGTTCAAGTAAACGCAATTCCTTCGGCAAGGAAACGAGCACTCCACAGAACTAACGTGACTGGGTGGCTGTTTGCTTCACCTTGGGCTATAGGGCTGCTATGCTTTTATGCAATTCCGATGCTAATGTCCATCTACTTCAGCTTCACTACTTACAGCATTCTGCAGCCTGGTGAATTTGTCGGAATGAATAATTATCGAGATCTTTTCCATGATCCTCTGTTTTGGAAATCCATATACAACACGATCTATTTCACCATATTTTTTGTTCCCTTAAGTATATTTTTCGGTGTGGCACTCGCTATGATGTTGAATATGAAGGTCAAGGGTATGGCTATATTCAGAACGATTTTTTTCTTACCTACTCTCGTGCCACAAGTGGCTCTGGCTGTTCTGTGGATGTGGTTGTTACATCCAAACTTCGGATTGGTGAATGGGCTGTTAGCGAATATCGGCATCGATGGGCCTTCTTGGCTTGGTGGTGAGTCGTGGTCCAAGCCTTCGCTCATCTTGATGTCGCTTTGGGGTATTGGGCAAGCTGTCGTTATCTACCTTGCTGGACTAGGAGACATCCCTGATGAGTACTATGAAGCAGCACAAATCGATGGAGCTAACTGGTTTCAGAAAACGAGAAAGGTAACCCTGCCCTTGCTCACTCCCGTTATTTTCTACAACCTTGTCATGGGAATGATCGGTGCATTCCAACAGTTTACTCTTCCCTATACGTTGACCAAAGGGCAAGGAACTCCTGCAAATTCCATGACTTTTTACGTCATGTATTTATATGAGAACGGATTCAGGTATTTCAAAATGGGTTATGCCTCCGCAATGGCCTGGATCTTATTTATTATCGTTATGGCATTAACCGGAATTATTTTTATTACGTCTAAACGCTGGGTTCATTATCAAGGGAAATAAGGAGGAGGAAGTAAGGGATGAATCCTATCGCTATCAAAAGAATCAATCGTGCGTTAGCCTATTTATGTCTAATTGTTGCTTCTGCATTTTTCATGATTCCGTTCATTTGGCTGCTTTCGACTTCTCTTAAACCACTCACACAAATCTTTACATTCCCACCAGAGTGGATTCCGCATCCCATTCTGTGGAGTAATTATTCCCGTGCCGTTGAGTATATCCCTTTCTGGACATATCTGAAAAACACGGCAATTATAACAATCGCTAGTACGCTTGGTGTGATCATATCCTGTCCCTTGGTTGCATATAGTTTCGCCAAGTTAGAGTACCGTGGGAGAGGTATACTTTTCTTTGTAACCCTCGCTGTTATGATGATTCCCGGACAGGTGACGATGATTCCTCTATTCCTGTTGTTTACTAAATTAGGTTGGGTAGGAACACCTCTTCCACTGATTGTACCCCAATTTTTTGGAGTGCCCATTTACATTTTTCTATTGCGGCAGTTTTTCATGGGACTGCCTGATGCCCTGCGCGAAGCGGCCCGCTTAGACGGCGCTAGTGAGTTCCGCATATATTTACAGATCATGTTTCCACTCGCCAAATCCGCCGTTTTAGCCGTGGCATTGTTTCAATTTATGGGGAGCTGGACTGATTTCATGGGCCCCTTGCTTTATTTAACCAATGAACCATCTTACACTGTTTCGCTCGGATTGCAGCAATTTCAGAGTCAAAAGGGATCCGAATGGGGTCTATTAATGGCCGTATCCACCTTGATGACATTACCTATTATTGTTTTGTTCTTTTTTCTTCAAAAAACGTTTATTAGCGGCATTACATTTAGCGGTATAAAAGGTTAAACATCATTTGTGTGAATGAAGTTAGCGATTCGGAACCTCAGTGTAGGTGGAGCCTTGGCCTGCGAGATGGGTTTCGATGAGGCATGAGCAAAAGCAGCCCATCCTCTGACGAGAACGAGCTGCTTATTACTTTTCTATCTCTTTTTCCATCTTAGAGTACCTATTCCCTCAAAAATTGAGGTTTCTATAGGGCTATCATTCAAGTGCTGAGAATTGGGAAAAATGGTATCATGTTCTCGTTTTAACGGCTAACCCACTAAACGATATGGGCCCAACAACATCGGCTCTTGTATTTGCAGTAAGGTTTTCTGCTGTGACTGTGTAAACATGGGAACCGGCTTTTACATTTCTATCTTCTGCCTGGAACGTAACTGCATAATTTTGTTCAGAACCACTAGATTCGATACCTTGTTGGGTGTTGAAAATCTCTCTTCCATCGCGGAAGACTCTAAAGAGTATTTGCGCAATGCCAGTGACACCTCGAACACCAACGGTTGCTACTAAATCTACCCGATTAGGTTGAGCATTGACTGGAATCCGTAAAGTGATTGTTGCAAGGCGAGATCTTGCTGGTGAACGCCGGATAATAAATGAGTTTGCTAAGTTGAACCTACGGCGCGGCTGTACGGCAGCTTTATCAAGAATACGTACCAAAATATCAACTCCTCTTGTTTGATATCTTCAAGATATGTTGGACACAAAGAGAGTGATTGGACAATGATATAAGATGTGTGTTAGGTCGTCTGATTCCCTAATAGGGAAGAGGGGGCCTTCTTTTTTTTCCTTACAGTGCTATTTTTTATCATTGAAGCTGATCTTTATTTATTTTTCTATCAACAATTTCGATGATCCGGTTGCATCTTTTTGGGACTTCCAGATCATGCGTTCCGATAATGACGGTTTTCCCTTCTTGATGGAGCTGCTGTAAGAGATTCATAATCTCTTCTCCGGTTTTTCGATTCAGATTTCCAGTCGGCTCATCGGCCAGAATTAATTCAGGTTCTCCGACCAAAGCTCTGGCGAAGGTAAGTATTCATGCACTGAGGCACTCCCTCGCCACTCATTTGCTGGAAAATGGGACAGAACTACGGTACATTCAGGAGCTACTCGGTCATACGAGAGCGTGAACAACTCAGCGGTTAGTAAGAAAAGTATTTAGCGTATTCAAAGCCCGTTGGATCGGATGGACATGGGGATTGAGTGCTTCGGTAAATATTCCTTTTTCGCTAATTTTTTCTACGCAAATTCCACAACATGGGTTATCATATACGTAGTTCAGATAAGTGGCCGAATGTTCGGTATTTACGAAGTACATAAATTAGATGTTATACGCCATTACCGGTAAATATTAAAGATAATATTTAAGGAGATAATTTATGAAAGGTAAGATACTCTTATTATTTTTTATAACGATAGTGTTTTCAGCTTGTCAAAATATTAGTCAATCGACTACCTTGAACAGCGAAACTAAATCAATAATGAATTCTGAACTGCCTCCTGATGCAGTGAGTACAGGTAATGGAACAGAATCGAAAGAAATAACTGAAGGTCGATCAGATCCTTCTAACAATGAAGTGTTATCCATGAGCATTGGGAACTATGATTTGAAAGGAGAATTTTATGATGAAATGCTTCGAAATCCTATAGATCATGATTATGAAGTGGAATTTAATGAATTTCAAAATTCCAAAGAGATTATTACAACATTGGGATGGGAGGCGTTGGAAAGCAAATATACAGAGATTTGGGATAAAGAGTTGAATCAAATATATAAAAAGCTTCTTTCTAAGTTGGATAGAGAACCAAGAGAAGCACTAATTGAATCGCAAAAAGAATGGTTACAGTATCACTTAAGGGAAACAAAATTTGTAGAGAAGACATTTATTAATAATGGTTACCTTGGATCACAAGGATCGGTAAGCCTAGGAACGGTTATACGGGAGAGAATTAGGGAAAGAACAATGCAATTATTTGAATATCGATATTTGCAAGATGGTGAAGTTGAGTTTTTATACCAAAGTAAAAAATAGAGTTGGAATCTTGATCAAAGATTTTTAGGTGATGCTTCGAAGACAGTAACGGCGCATAACAATGTATTCACGCTTCGGGCCATTCGGCCCTCGGTCCGGCCGAGGAATTTCGGGGAAGTGGCGGCAGCTGGACAACCCTGCACTGGCTAAGTCCGTCGGACCCGCGCTTGCGCGCTTAAGCCAGTGAGGGTTCGTGAATACAAAGACGTTATCTGCAATGACCTTAAGAACTTAGAGGAGGATGTTAATATGGTAGTGAAAGTCAGAAGTAATCCTGATTACTTTAACATTATGGCTGGTGAAGCCGTTCGACTATTTAAAGAGTTGCCTGTACCTTTGCCTTGGATTGAACCCTCAATTAATATGTTGTATTTAAATGCAGCATCGTCGTTGGTCACAGGCAATTTCTATGCTTCAATAATATGTTCTAGCACTCTATTAGAACATACTTTGAGAATGGCAATTCTCAACCCTGATACTAATGGACTTAAAAGACAAATTTCAAATACACAACTGGATAAATATCAGTCTATCAAAGCTTTATTAAATGCTCCGAATATTTCTAATATTATTCCAGAGCAAATTGATATTGAATGGTGGGAAAGCGTAGCAAGCAAATTAAGAAACAAGTCTGCTCACTACTTGATTCCAACATTGCTCAAAATATTTACGACTAAAGAGTATTCACCGGAGCATTATGTGCTTACGAAAGACGATGGAACGCCTCAAAATCCTTTATTACACGATTGGGGTTCTTTTTTCCATAAGACTGATTATTATATTGCAATTAGATTTTTCAAGGAATCGACAGATCAACTACAAAAAATAATAAATAATACTCAATGGGAATCAGATCTAAGTTGGTGGAAGTCTCAAGCGGAATATTACAATATGTTTTTTGAATATCAATGGACTATAGATAATATGAAAAACAGTTTAAACGTCATGTATAGAGAACTTTTTCGAAGAAAGAATGAAAGTGATGAGGGTAACTCGGAAGAAGAAGGTCACAACAGATAACATAATATTCAAGCTGCGGACATTCGTCCTGGGTCCGGCATTCGCCAGACACCCGACATACGTCGGGTCGTGAATACAGGAACGTTAGATGAAATTACGATGCAAGCTCTTATCAAAATCAAAAACTATGAGGTGCATAATGCCAAGACTAATTACATTAGCTGATGGAAGATCAGTAGAAGTTGAATGTGTAAGTTGCGCATTGACAAGTGGTTTAATTTCTTCAACAGGTGGAGTTATTTTTGAATCAAGTCACTTTCATGTCCATCAAGATATTGCTTACCCAATTAAAGGGTTAGTTATACTAGCTTCAAAGAGGCATTTTTACTGCATGGATGAATTAACAGATGAAGAACAATTAGAATTCGTTTCGTTAATCCATAAGCTCAGAAGTGAACAAAGAAAACGATTGGGAATTGATAAGGTCTATTACTTTTATAATGAAGATACAACGCATCACTTTCATTTATGGATGGTTCCCAGATATGAATGGATGTACCAATTTGGAAATTCAGTAGAATCATTAAGACCGGCTTTATTACATGCAAGGAATAACATGAATGACGATGAGAATATGAAGAGTGTAGAAGAAGGGGTTAGCATGCTAAGAGAGGGCATGAGGGATTTTGTGAGTAGCTCAAGGTAACCTCATCTAACACTATTTTCACGCATCGGGCTTACGCCCCTCGGTCTGGCAGAGGAGTTATCGGGGAAGTGGATGCAACCAGACAACCCTACGAGGCTAAGTCTTCGACCCGGCTCCCGTTGGTCTCCTTAAGCCTCTCGGGTTCGTGAACACAAGAATGTTATCCGAAAGAACCGTAAAACAATTTATTTTAGAGATGAGGATTTAAGTTGTCTTATAAATCAATTTTAATAGATCAATTAACTGCATGTTATAACGATAAGAGCTGGTTTGTTCCTCTTGTGGATATACTCACAGATCTAACAGTGAAAGAAGCAGTTTCTGAGAATCAATACAAACAATCTATATGGTCAATAGTGAATCATCTTATTTATTGGAATGAAAAATGGCTTGAGCGATTTAATGCTGAAGAATTTGAATTGAACAGTGCGATTAACAATGAAGAAACATTTGCATTGAATCAAGATCAGTTGAATGAATTTGGCTGGAAAGAATCATTAATTAGACTTGAGAATGTATTTAAGAATTGGAAAATAGCATTAGAAGAATCTGATGAATCAAAACTTACCAAACAACTTCCAGAATATTTTAATGCTCCATGGTGGGGAGTGGTTTCTAATATGAGTATTCATAATGCATATCATATCGGGCAAATCATTATGTTAAAGAAACAAATTCGAGTTAATAAATAATGTTATGAATGCTTTTCACAGATGAGGGTTCCATCAGATAACACTATGTAGGATTTAAAAGTATAATTGTTTATTTTGATCTACCCAATGATTTACTGAAAGAACGTGTTATACGTCTCCCAAAGAAGCAGAAGCTAAAAGAGGAAGCAAATTATATATTTATCATTAATGACCCCGATAATACAGTGGGAATTATTCAACAATTAATAGCAATCACCTGGTACTAGATGATTCGATGAAGGCCGATCCTTCAGATAACATTATATCCACGCTGCGGGGCTTACACCCCTTGGTCGTCCGATGTATAATCATGGTAGATAATCGGACTTATACGAGCCGACCTAAGATAGGAGCTATCTAAGGTCAGCTCGCGTCGTGAATACAAAGACGTTATCGGGAAAAGTATTTATGAGCTGAAAGATGACTTAAGGGAGTTTCAAACATGACAAAAATATCAAACGTTTTACCTCACAGGTATCCTTTTTTATTTGTAGATCAAATTCTTGAAATTGAACAGAACAAGTGGGTTAAGGGATACAAGAACATAACAATTAATGAATGGTTCTTTTATGAAAATAATAATTCAGTTCCAAGCACTTTGATTATCGAGGGCCTTGCCCAATTGGGGGCATTTGCAACAATGTCAGACAATAACGGGCTAGGCTTCTTGTCCGCTTTAAAGGGTATTGAAGTTCTAGGCCAGGCATACCCAGGTGATCGATTAGATTTGTACTATAAGGTTTTAAAGAACAAAAGGGGCTTCATTATTGGAGAAGGAGTAGCTACTGTGGGGAATAAAGTCATTATAAGAGCTGATGAAATTATGATTTACTTACAAGCCAACACCGAGTAAGCATATTGAGGAAAAGGCGACAACATCCGATAACAATGCATTCAAGTCGATGTACTGTCGTTCCTTGGACCGCCCGGGGTTTTCGACGAGGTTCCGGGCTTTATTTCGGAAGCACTTTCTATACTTAAAATTCGTACTTCACACATCAGACTTCCGTCCTTGGACCAAGTAGGAGAAGAGCACCTCAACACACGCTGGGTCGTACTGCAATTTTTGAATTTCTTCAAGGCAGTGTGCTGTGGTGTTGTAATAATGAAAAAGAAAATGAAATTAATATACCATCGCTATCAATTTTACCGTCCTACATTAACAATTTTTCTTGTCCACTCGGGCTCACTGGTCGCCGCACGCACCAGACAGTCGGCACAGTCTTCAAAGGGAAGTGCCCCGAGTGGGTTGATGCGAGCCAGTGGTTCTGCCGTATAGTGCAACGTACCCTCCGCATATTGAAGCACGGATGCACGTACAATGACCCAATCCAGTTCACTCTGGATGAGTGCTTGCTCTGCCTTACTTTTATCCTGAATCGCCTTCCGAAAGATGCTACGCATCAGACACACCGCCAACCCGTTTAAAAGAGAAAGCTCTTTCCCATCGCTCAAATTAATGCCGCTCTGCATAACTATGCGCTTCACACCTGTACGCTGACAAGCTGAAACGATATTTGGAATTCCTTCGGACATGACCGTACCTGGTGAGAAATTAGCCGCGATTGTATGTATTCCAGCTCTGATATTTCCCAAGTTCTTCGCGGCGGACTCCGACGACAAATTACTGGGAGGACCTATGCAGCTGATCACAACGTCTGCCCCCGTAATGGCGTTGACCATGCTATGTTCGTCTAATACATCTCCTTTTCTAACGGTGAATCCCTCTTCTGGCGATAGGGATTCCGGCCGACGAGCAACGCCGATAATCTCGTGCCCTAAAGCAAGCGCACGATCCATTACTTTCCTTCCAGTTCCTCCTGTAGCCCCAATAACTGCAATTTTCATGTTTATTAACTCCATTCCCATTCATGCATAAATGCACGATAGTGTATTATTTATCATGTATGTATAATGGTATACAGAAATAAAAACGCTACAAGTCTTAAAAAGTCGGATTTCGTGCATTAGTTCACAGGTTCACTGAAATTGTGTAAGAACTATGAAGAAAACTGGAGGTTTTCAAGTGTTAAAGGTGGATCGAAGGGTACGTAAATCCCAGGAAGCCATCAAAATGGCAGTTATTGAACTGATGATTGAAAAGGATTTTGATCAAATTACGATACAAGATATCTCCGACAGAGCGGATGTTAGCCGAAGAACGATCTATCTTCATTACACGGACAAATTCGATCTTCTCGATAAGCTCATCGAAGAACATATTACGAACCTGCGCGAGATCTGTGAATCTACAGAAGATGATGCTGGTTATAACGATATGGGGTTAGTGTGGTTCGAATATTTTGAAAATCATTCTTTATTTTTCTCCGCATTGCTGGCGAGTAAAGGAAGTTCTTTTTTCCGAAATCAGTTTCTGGCCTTTTTCATCGGAGAATTGGAGAAAGGGAACAGTGTATCCGAAGGTGGAAGCATTGCAGCAATAACGGAAGGGATAAATGTGGAGGTTCAGTTTCTGGGGGCGGCGATTGTTGGCGTAGTAGAATGGTGGTTTAAAAAAGAAAAGCCACTTCCTCCATCCGATATGGCCGAGCGTATAGGTGCATTGCTCGAAAGGAATCTGGATACGGATAATTGAAAGAAGCTGCATGCGATTGGTATCATGCAGCGGGGAGGAGCGCCACGACGACGTGATCGTGGCGCTTATTGGCGTGCATCACAGTTGCCCAATGTGATGCTGCACGTTATGGGCATCACAAGTAGCCGTCGTGATGCACGCACATGCTGACATCACGGTCATGCACCCGTGATGTCAGCATGAGCCCCGCGATCACATATCGCGGGGTAACCCACCCATTGGGATTGCTCCAGTACTCATGTTCAAGCGTAATGAAAACTGGCAGACGATTCTAAGTCTGTTCGGTGAACTGACAGGAAAGCGAGATGAGGCCAAACAGATTATGGCGGATTATCATCGACGTACTGCTTTGCTGTCTGAAGAACTGGCTACGGTATTGGCAGGGGCACTGATCCGTCCGCTGAACTCTCTCGTTCGCGTCCATTCCGCCGCTCATCGCACAGGCGCTGTGCTGTACCGTGATCTAGGTCTGCCCGTTCCGCTGTTTGTAGCAGATACCCCCGACACGGCCTATCATATCTCGGTTGAGAGGTCATCTTTTGTCTCAGGTAAGAGGAAAAGTGACCTGTTTTTTAGGCTTAGCGAGGGACAGGTAAGAGAGAAGTAAGTTTCTTTATCTGAATAGTATGTTTCATACGATTTAATATAGTCAAAATTCACAATGCAGACCTTATGAATACTAGATCAATAGTACACTAAAGAAAAATCAAAAAAATATGCTTGAAGTCCTAAAAATAGTTCATAAAGCACAGGAATTCTCTTCGAGAATGTCGCAAAATGGGTTTTATCTAAGTAGAAAAGGAGATATAGTATCCATCGAATATGGAGCACATTGATTAGATATAGTCTGATGCTTACCTTACAGCAATGGTTACACATTCAGGATTAAATCTAAATGACAGGGGAAGTAGTCAATGAAGAACTTATTACGTAAATTGATGGTCCTGCTTACCATTGCATTAACCTTCCAGACGGGACTCGGTAATTATATTACACCGACCACCTTTGCAGCCGCGGGTCCTGTATTGTCTGTAACTGGAGGTTCGGCTTCATTCGTGGCTGGAGATAATTCGTCCTCAACTCCGGTTGCTATCGACTCTGGCATAACGGTAACCGCGGATAGCAGCACTACGCTTGCAAGCGCAACAGTGGCAATCACAGGTAATTTTCGTGCTGCAGAGGATGTACTGAGTTTCATCAATGACGGGCTGACCATGGGGAATATAACAGCCAGTTATAATACATCTACCGGTGTGCTGACGCTGACATCAGCGGACGCAACGTTGGCGCAGTGGCAAGCCGCTTTGAGATCAATTACTTATACAGATACAGCGCTCAGGCCAAATACGGCGACGCGTACGGTTAGCTTCACTGTGACGGACAGCGTCAATACAAGTAGTACGGCGACACGAACTGTGACGGTGACGGCTGCGGACCAGACACCGATCGTGACCACGAATGGTGGTTCGACCAATTACATTTCTGTGAATGGTACAGCTTCGACTCCGGTGGCTATGGACAACGGTCTGACGATATCAGACCTGGACAATACGACATTGAGCAGCGCAACGGTTAGCATCACGAGCCATTTCGACGCGGGAAAAGATATACTGGCTTACACCAATGATGAGGCGACGATGGGAAATATTACGGCGAGTTATGATGCTTCCACTGGCGTGCTGACGCTGATATCATCAGGCGCAACCGCAACGCTGGGGCAGTGGCAGAGTGCGTTGAGGGGAATTACGTTCTCGAGCACGAGCGCAACGCCAGGGCAACGAATTATTAGCTACGCCGTAAGCGATGGAACGAAGACCAGCGCTGCTGCTACACATACAGTAGAAGTAACTGTGATGATGCCTCCGAGTCTGACCACAAGCAGCGGTTCGGCTTCATTCGTGGCTGGAGATAACCGGCCCTCGACCCCAGTCGCTATCGACGCTGGTATAACGGTAACCTCAGATAACAGCACAACGCTTGCAAGTGCAACAGTGGCGATCACAGGCAATTTTCATGCCGGAGAGGATGTACTGAGTTTCATCAATGACGGGCTGACCATGGGTAATATAACAGCCAGTTATAATGCAGTCTCTGGCGAGCTGACGCTGACATCAGCGGATGTAACTGCAACTTTGGCGCAGTGGCAAGCCGCGTTGAGATCAATAACTTATACAGATACAGCGATCACGCCGGATAATTCGACACGTACAGTTAGCTTCACAGTGACGGACGGCGTCAATGCAAGCAATACGGCGACACGAACTGTAACAGTGACGGATACGGACCAGACACCGATCGTGACCACGAATGGTGGCTCGACCAATTACATTTCTGTGAATGGTACAGCTTCGACTCCGATAGCTATGGACAACGGTTTGACGATCTCAGACCTGGACAATACGACATTGAGCAGTGCAACGGTTAGCATCACGAGCCATTTCGACGCGGGAAAAGATATACTGGCTTACACCAATGATGAGGCGACGATGGGAAATATTACGGCGAGTTATGATGCTTTCACTGGCGTGCTGACGCTGACATCATCAGGCGCAACCTCAACGCTGGCGCAGTGGCAGAGTGCGTTGAGGGGAATTACGTTCTCGAGCACGAGCGCAACGCCAGGGCAACGCATCATTAGCTACGCCGTAAGCGATGGAACGAAGACCAGCGCTGCTGCTGCACATACAGTGGAAGTAACTGTGATCATGCCTCCCAGTCTGACCACAAGCAGCGGCTCGACTTCATTCTTCGCTGGAGATAACAAGATATCGAATCCGGTCGCTATCGACTCCGGCATAACGGTAACCTCAGATAGCAGCACTACGCTTGCAAGCGCAACAGTGGCCATCACAGGTAATTTTCATGCTGGAGAGGATGTACTGAGTTTCATCACTGACGGGCTGACCATGGGTAATATTACAGCCAGTTATGATGCAGCTACTGGTGTGCTGACGCTGACATCAACGGGCGGAACTGCAACGTTGGCGCAGTGGCAGAACGCTTTGCACGCAGTTACTTACAATAATACAGCCGTCACTCCGATTACGACGACACGCACGATCAGCTTCACTGTAAGCGATGGTACTAATAATAGCAGCATCGCAACAAAGAGTGTTACCTTGCATGCATTAAGCAGTTTAAAGGCCACTTCGAATACGTTAAGCGTATCGACCGGGCAGACGGTATCCGTAGCGATTACAGCTATTTTTTCAAATCAGGCGCATATAGATGTGACCTCATCGGTAACCTGGACCGTTCGGAATCCGGCAATCGCTAGTGTTACCAGCGGGAGGGTTACAGGTAAGACGCCGGGCAGTACTGTCGTAAGTGCTGTCTATGGAACCCAATCGGTAGATATAAACGTAACAGTAACCAGCACGCCAGTTTCAGGGTCAGAATCTTCTCCGAGCAGTTCAACCAATACGAGCAGTTCAACAACCAATACAAGCAACTCAATCAATACGAACACCCCAGCCCAATCGGACCCTTCAACGCCGCCTGCTCAGGAAACCAAGACTTTTTACGATCTTGTTGAACCCGATCGGCTCACAGCTTATATACAAGATGCATTGGCCCGTAACTCTGTAACGTTCCAGGATGCGGCGTCCCATTGGGCTTCCAAAGATATTTTATCCGCTGCCAAGATAGGTATAATCAATGGATACCCAGACGGCAGATTCAGACCGGATGCTTCTATTACGAGAGCAGAGTTCAGCACAATTCTTGTTAAAGCATTTGCCCTACGTTCTGGAAGCGGGACGATTGAGTTACGGGATATTCAGACCTCCTGGGCTCGAGACTCTATAGAAATTCTTGTTTCCAATGGAGTTATCAACGGGTACTCTGATGGAACGTTCCACGCTGATTACAGGATTACACGAGCCGAGATGGTTGCCATGATTTCGAAAATTCTGATTCTTCAGAACATTCAATCTGACGATACCGCAACATTCGTTGATGTAGCACCCCAGCATTGGGCTAAGGAGATCATTGAATTGGCCGCTAAGGCCGGAATTATCGAGGGGAAGGGCGAGAATCGGTTTGAACCGGACGCTAACCTCACGAGGGCGGAAGCCTTAACGGTTATAATGCGCATGCTGAGAGAGAATCCAACGATAAATAAATTGCTGGGTTAACCATGAAATAGCTTATAGCTTTTAAATTTTAACCGACGTAAAAAAAAGATTTGGTATTATCCCCTCATGGTAGACAGGTGTAAAGATATAACCTGCTACAGTGAGGGGGCATTTTTATGTGTACGGTTATACAATACGAGTTGTGATTTTATTAGCCCCATTAATAAAATGATAAAATCAGAAACCGTTCCTTGGTAATGTGGGGTGTTGGCAGCCACGTACCAAAGGAGGCGGTTTTTTTGTAGTTTTTGATTACCTAACTGAATCATATTAATAACAGACGTTATTGGTCCAGGTAAACGTCAGATTGGCAGAAGAATTATATAAAATATGGATATATGTTAGAGTAATAGAAAGTAGAACCAATGTGAATAACAGGATGCAGGACCCATGAAGTGGAGGGAGATTAGAGAACAATTCACGCATGGGGCATAAGCCTTTACTTTAACTATCAATTCAAAGCGTACAAAGACAATCAAAAGGTTGATTACGCGATTAAACTAAATCATGGAACCCAAATTGGTATAAAAGAATCAATCCAGAATTGAGAGTACGTGATAAAAAGTTTAGAGGACAATTCTTCGAAGGAAACAGTCATATACACATTAGGGAATCTGGCAGTATCTTTGAAAGTGGGTGAAGAGTCGTTCATCTTTCTGGATTCCGATTTCAAGGAAGATCAATCATCATCAACCTATTTCATCTATAGTGTGTTTAGAGATATGTATTGGTATATAAGAGCAGATATCACAGACGACATTTTATCGAATAAGGTATCGCTAGCAAAAGAATCGAGAAATCAACTTATTCAGGATATAGGGGTTCTTAAACAAGATCTGGAGTATATTGATAGTCAATTTAACGAGGATATTCTGAAAGAACAAAGTCCTAAGTGGATTGAAAACAAATGGAGAGAGTTAATTGGAGAGATTGTAAATCGAAATACGGATGTTAAGTTATATGAAAGAATTAAGGTGAAGTACAACTTATAATTAGTTTCTGGAAAGGATAAATATCTTAATGTCAGTCTAGGGTAATAAGGAGAGAATGTGAATGAACAATATAAATGCTCATCAATGCAACCTAAATATAAGGTATGATCTGCCTAATGAGGTATGGGATAAAGTTTCAAAAGTGTATGAGCGTATGCCAGGGTGGATTGGTTATAAAAAGGGAATTCCATATTGGTTTGGGTCTGAAGAGGACGATGTTTTTATTGAAGCATCCGTAGAGCCTAGTGGTTTATCGTTTTATGCACAGATGAATAATGATGATTGGATGTCTTGGATAGAAACGTTCAAATTGGAAGCGTCAAAAATATTAGGTTTTGATGTTGGTGAACCTGAAGATGGATATATGTGATGAAAGCCTAGTTCCTTCTCCTATTGGTACCCTTTCGCAACAGGAAAGATGGATCTCAGACTTGGTAGAAAGATTGCCTTCGATGATGCTGAAAGAAGGACATATGAGGGCACCATTACAGAGTTAGAAAAGCCATATGTATTTGGTTTCGGTGAAGTTGATGATCTGCTTAACATTTCATTGCAGGCAGAAGATCAAGGGTATGGGCAGACAGTTAACGTTTGTTGAGAAAACTCGATGGTGATAAATTTACATTAGTTTTTTTTGAGATAACAGACACAGATCCAGCATTAGTTGGAGGCGGACCGGAATATTTTGTTGTGTCTATTACAATGGATGATAATATACATATGCTGATGAACGATAAGCAGGGAAAGAGTGAAATTTCTCTAGTTATTGGTGGTCATTTAGGGTTCTCGGGTTGTAAACACCAAATATTATGTGAAATTGTATTAAAAGAGTTGGAGTAGGTGAGTTCAGTGGTGGAGAGAAAATTCAAAAGTCATTTTTTTTATATTGTTCTACTGTCAGTTCCATTTGTAGTATTAGAGATTTTACTTTTATTAAAATATCCTAACACCGGATTAGGAAGAATTATAAGCTTGCCATTAACCTTTATAGTGAATGGTGTGATTATTCTGATCTCATCTAGTGTAGTTTATTATTTGCTTAAATACACCAGATTTAGAGTCGTTGGACGAGTTATTGTAGGGTTAATGATATGTTTAACTCTTATCGTAACAATATGTTTATACCCGCAGGATTCATCCAAACATATTTCAGAAATTATAGTAGAAGATATTAAAAATTTCTGGATTAAATGAGGATTTCAATTGGTATATATTTTCTGATTAAACAATATTTTTTGGAGTATTTCAGGTGGAATGAGACATCACATAACAAAAGTTTCACGCTACCAGCATACGCCCTTGATTGTATGAAGTAGATACAGTAGAAGCATAACTTACCCACACAGGTTTTATCCTAAGATAAGGGCTATCTAAATGAAGGCAGTCGTGAATCTTTGAATGTTAGGCGAAATCCATACATCAATTCATAAAGAGGTGAAACTCCTGAAAGACAAAACCGAAGTAATGGCTTATTTTAGTTTGTTTGGAGATGAATTCGATCCGAATTATGTAACTTCAATACTTAAAATTGAACCTACGAATACGGCTTATAAAGGCGATATAATTAACAATAAGCATCGAATAAAAGAAACATCATGGACATTAGGTACGGATTATGAACAATCATTAGATGTAAATCACCAATTAACAAAAGTAGTCGATTTATTAAAAAATAAAGTGAAAGAAATCAATTCGATTCGGATTGAACATCGATTATTCACGAAATTTTTCATTGTAATAAGAATAGAAGAGGGCAAAACTCCTGCTCTTTATTTCGATTCTGATTTTATTGAATTCGTTAATAGGATTCATGCTGAAATTGATGTGGATTTGTATACAAATCCATATAATGAAGAATTGGAATAAGAAATAAATTTCGTAAGACACGCTTGGAAGGAATGGACATCAGATAACATTATATTCACGCTGCGGATATTCGTCTTGGGTCCGGCAAGAGCCAGACACCCAGCATACATTGGGGCGTGAGTACAAGAACGTTTATGTAATCCTCAAGAAGTAGAAAAATTGTAAAGGAAGTGAGAAAGATTGATTAATAGCCAGGAAGTGATCAAGCGTTTTTTAGAAGATGAGATTTCATCGCAAGAACTTTATGAGGTTATATTTGATTTCATTGACTCAGTTCACATTCGTAATGGTGAGTTCGAGGGGAACTATTTCATCATCAAGAAAATGGATTTAAACAACTTTATTATCTATGCAGAGAATATCCATCCAGATGAAAATCATAGAGAAATTCCATGTAGTTTTTCGATCTATAAAGAAAGTTTGCTTAAAGCAATAAATAACCAGGCAAGAGAAAATAATTACATATTAAAACCGTAGATGCTATATCATTAATTGGGCTTCCTGATAGATAAAGAAAATCGTTAATTTGAAAGGTGAAATTCTTTGACTCTCTCCTGAAAGGAGTTTAATTGCATTTGAGAATAACTTAGATTAGTGGGCACTTTTTTGAAAACGCATACGTGAAAAAGAGTATGTAATTAACATTAAAATAAAAGGAGAGTAGCTGATGCAGATGAATCGTGGATATCACACTATAAACAAAGTAATCGCTTGTGTTCTGTCATTTATATTTATCATTATGGCAATAGCGGTACCTGCCCACGCTGAAGAAGAACAGGCTGAGGCTACACCATCCAGGATTCCTTTATCCAAGCTAGAGGAAACGATTGATGCTTATGTTGCCTCGTATGAGAAGTACACCGCTGCCGTTTCGGTTGTGGTTATTAAAGACGGCGAACCCATTGTGAATAAGGCATATGGTTACGCAGATATTGAGAATCAGCGAAAGGCGGATACCTCTACTGTTTTTGAATGGGCTTCCATCTCGAAACTGTTGGTTTATACAAGTGTGATGCAGCTTGTAGAACAAGGAAAGCTTGATTTGGAGACAGATATCAAAGAATATCTGCCAGAGGGATTTTTCAAAAAACTGAAATACGACGAACCGATCACCCTAATGAACCTGATGCATCACAATGCGGGTTGGGAAGATCAAACAGCGACCGAAGTGTATTATTACGACGAGAATGAAAATGTTGATTTAGGAGAAATTTTGCGTAAAAACGAGCCAAAACAGATATACAAACCGAATAGCGTCGTCGGTTATTCAAACTATAGCGTTGGATTAGCCGGTTACATCGTGGAATTGGTAAGTGGGCAACCTTATTATGAATATGTTAATCAACATATTTTTGAACCGCTTCATATGAACGACACTACGGTTCATCCAACGGGGCAAGATCGTCCAGACCTAGTACATAGAAGGAATGAGATTGAGGGATATACGAAAGATTTGAAACGGATCCCCGAGAACAGAGTTTACGTAACGTTCTATCCTACAGGGGCAGCGATCGGGACAGCAGAAGATTTAGGGAAATTCCTTGCTGCGCTGATGCCTGTCGATGATAGCCATGTATTATTTGCAAAGAGGGATACGTTAGACGAAATGTTGTCAACCAGTCTGTATTATGACGAGACTTCTACTCCGCGATTTGCTCACGGGTTCGTTGAGATGGAATACGGGGTGCCTACGCTGATGCATGAGGGGAATTTAAAAGGATTTTCAAGCAAGGTTGTCTTTGATCCAGTATCCAAATTTGGAATGGTGGTCATGACAAACATTGCGTTCGAGGAAATTTATTATTATGGACTTATTAGCAAAATCTTTGGTAATAGTACATACGTTAATTCAGTTACTTCTGAGGGTGGGGGATATTTTCAATCCGCACGACGGCCAGCCGCTAGATTTACTGATTTATTCAGGCAGCTTGATATAACCAAATTTTCAAAAGCAGAGTTAAGTAGCCTTTATAATGTGGTCGAGCATAATGGAGTTATTGAGAAAATTTCCTACACTCCTTACATGGATTACTTGCCTGTATCGAAATGGAAGGTGAACTTGATTGTAATATCTCTTATTCCTGTTGCACTAGCCATCATTTTTAGCTTAGGTGCTTTGATCGTCAATTTGATCCGGATGCTAATTAACAAACTATATAAACGAGGAAATCCCCCAACCCATTTTGATAAATACCATCTTGCCATTAATTTCGCAGGTGCGGTACTTCCTCTTAACCTTTTAATCATACACACGAGACTTTCAAGTTATCCCGCTTATTCTTCGCTCCGAATCAATTTAATGTTTAACCTGCTTTATGTAGTTCTGGCAGTGGCGTATCTTGGCTTGCTTATTTACAAACTAAGGAAGAGCAGTTACAGCAAAAAGCAAAGGGTTATGTACATCATGTCTGGCATTTCGGCTTTTATCTTGGCTGCTTTTGTTGTGGGGTGGCATTTGTATGTTTAGAAAAGCGGGAAGGGATAAATGATGACTTAAGATTATTGAGAGATGCCATGGTTAGACTTCGTAATTCCGATCTCAGGGTGCGAGATGTCAAAGGATAGATCAGAGATAAGGAGGCCTCAGAATGGAAGCCAAAATGATGTTTAGCGTGGGGTTAGTCTTTGATACACCGGAATTCGGAACCATCGTTATGGGGGCCAATGAAGAGTTGGCTGAACTACTTCCGTCAAAAATCCAAGAGATGATCGGTAAACAGATTATCATCAAAAAAACGGATGGGGAAGAGCAAATATATAAAGTTGTTTCTTCTCAAATTAATCATTCTATAGCCGGCAAGAAGAATATCGGTATATGTTTGGGGGAAGGGGTTTCCCCAGACGAAGTACCCGCTGGTTCAATCGTCTACTGTTATCCATGAGGACAAATTGATAAATAGTGCAGCTAGGTAAGGCTACGAGTAGCGGTTTGTTATTGAATTTGCTTTGCTCATTTCTACTTCTAAACATCCTATATGATTCCGAAAGCATCGGAAGGTCGTCTGAGTCCCTATGGGATGAAGAAGGGCCTTCCTTTTTTCTGTTTCGAAGTCACGTAGAAGGTTCCGACAACATCCAATAAAGCCTTCCCCCTTTGATAAATGATGAAAGCAAAGGCGCCATAAGGTTATATCTAGAGTATTAAAGAATAATTAATCAGGATTTATAACATTACTTAGTGATAAGAATTCCGAACAACTTGGGATAAACGAACAACTGACTAACTCGTTTACGGGGAATTCAGTAACCAGTTAAATAAAAGAGCCCCTTAGAGAGGTCGCTTGAAATAAAGCGCGGTCGGCAGACTTTCAATTCGCCTTTTCCAAGCGCTAGATAATAAAACTCTTATGGGGCTGATGGAAGCTATACGTCATGGGGCTACGAACATTAATTTATATTGTACTTCTCCATTACTGAGTCACGAAATAATTCGTATTCTGATAACTCTTGAGAAGTGAAGGATTGAGACAACTTACTTTGATTAGTCTGTTCTAGGCTGAACTTCCCTAAGTTATCATTAATTAGTCCATAATCTCCAAAAGTGTTCTTCATTAAGAAAATCACACTTTTATCACCCTTCTGTAATTCAACATAATGATCAGCTGTATATTTGACATCACCATCAAGACTGACTGGTTCAATGATTGTTAACTCCTTTTGATCTGAAGGGAAATCTTCTGGCTTTTTCAATATCTTTTCAATTTTTATATTTGTATTCGTGTGGAATGATTGCATCGTTCCATCATCGAAAGCAGTTACCACATGTTCTCTATCTATAAATTCATCTGTAGCATATCCAATGACAACCAATTCAGCAAATTCATCTAGTTTATTAATTTCATTAAATGTTATTGAATTCGCAGAAAGATTCACAACTTTATTGATTTGTGGATCTGTTTCCGAATCTTCATTTAAATATGCAATTGAACCAACAAAGATAATCAATAATAACAATGCAGGGATTACTATATATTTCTTTTTTGATAAAGACATGATCTCACCCTCTCAGTTATATTTCAATTTCCCCATTTAAGTCTAATCTCTTGGATATCATATGTTGTGGGTCCTATGTCTTGAATTCCAGATTTCATTACAGAGCTAGAACCAGAGTCTGGTGTGTGATCTAATCCTAATGCATGGCCATATTCGTGAGTAGCGTTAGAAATGATCTGTGAAGTTGTCATGTTAAATCTGTACATATTGTTATGAAAAAGTCTTATATTGCTAAAGCTCCACGTTTCACTGCCAGTTGCAATAACATAACCGCCTGAATTTGATAATTTATATCCCTCCTGCAAACCAATCCATGTTGGATGAGCAGTTGTACCTACATAATACTTGTCTGGTGTTCCGGTTGAGGAGAGAACTCTAGTCAAATTAACTTTTGTTGATGTATCATTCCATTTGAAACGAGCTTCATCTATTGCTGACACATAACCGTACGATGAAACAGAATCAGAGTACCATACATTATACGTAGCACTTGTTCTACCACCAGAAAATCTAACAGCGTCAGCATCTGTTTGAAGCAGACCGAGACTTAAAGGAAGAATGGCGAGACTTAGAATAATAATTTTTTTATGCATATGGAAGCGGATTCAATGTTAGAAATTAAAAATACTATAGTGTGATTCTCCCCTACACTATTGTGATTATCCAGAAGTTTACGAACCAGTTTGATTGAGATGAAGTTTAGATTATCCTGGAGTTGTGGGTTGAGAGCGAAGATCAACAGCAATGGAAAGCTAGTAGAGGAAAATACGAATGGACCTAAGAACCGTTAGAGAAAGTATTAAATTTAAGAGGGTACAGCCGCAAAAAGGAAGTTGCTCAATTACTCAAATCCGTTACCAACCCTAAACATAAAGCAATTCAGTTCCTGACCTATTCTTCCGGGCTTCGTGAGTTGTGCGTCTGCGTTGCAGCGATCTCGATATTGAAAGGCAGACACTTATTGTGAAACAGGGGAAGGGTCAAAAGGATCGGAGGACGCTTCTTTCAAGTCTCGCCTGGGATATGGTGCAGAAATACATAGCTGAATATAGACCCAATCGTTGGCTGTTTCCGGGGCAATCTTCTGAACGACATCTTACCGAGCGGAGCGTGCAGAAGGTATTTGAAGAAGCTAGACAACGCGCAGGAATTGTGAAAAAGGTAAGTATTCATGCGCTGAGACACTCCTTCGCCACTTATTTGCTGGAAAACGGGACAGACCTCCGCTACATTCAGGAGCTACTTGGTCATACGAGTGCACGAACAACACAGCGATATACGCATGTTAGTACGAAAAATATTGAACGTATTCAAAGCCCACTGGATCGTATGGACATGGGAGATTGAGTATCCTAATATATCTCCCTTTTTCACCAAATTTTTCTTCGCAAATATCACTGCATAGGTTATCATATACGTAGTTTAGATATCTGACAGGATGTGTGGTATTTACGAAGTACATAGATTAGATGTTATACGACAGACTCAAATGAAAAGAGAGCCATTTGGCTCTCAATTAGTTGATATATTTAATTCATTATGTAATTGAAGAGCATCCTTAAAACCCTGTAAATAGATTTCACGTTCTAATATTGTATGAACAGAAAGGTCTGCGTCATCGTAAAGAAATAGAGTTTTATGCATATCTTGAGGCAAAAGCTCATGTAACTTTTTGAAGTAAAGATTCCGATCGGATGAGAATTGATTATAGTCGGAGTTGTTTTTGAGAAGGGCGCTATATAAAGCTTCAATTCGATTACGAATCAACGAATCAAGTAAGACTTCTAAAGAATTGTGCATGAATGATCACCGTCCATTTTGTTTTATTTTACGAACAAAAATTTAACTTATTGAATATTATTTTATCATAATGAAATACATAGTCAAGATATATCAAAGATATTTTTGATTAAGTAAATATACTTTCATATAATTAAAGAAAATTCAATTCGGATATGAAAGGATACCAGATGATAAGTTATAAACCATTTCAAAAATTATTGATTGACAGGGAGATTAAGAAACAAGATTTATTAAGGATGACGGGGATTTCATCGGCAACGATGGCAAAGCTCAATACAAATGAGTACGTATCTTTAGAAGTGATTGATAAATTATGTACGGCATTGGGATGCCAGCCTGGCGATCTATTGGAGCATGTAGCTGATCAATGATGGGTTGAGAACATCTGCTAATTACTCTAAGAGGAGATTACGTCGTATAACGTAATATTTAAGCAGCGGCTCCTTATGGAGCCTTTGTTTGCTGGATGGATTTCGTGGAAGTAGATTCAGCAGATACATCCGACTTTGTCGGACGTCATGAATACGGGAACGGTATACGCAATTGATGAAGTGAATTATTCAACAGTGTATTCAGAAAGGATTTTAATAATGAAATTAGATTCGATATCATTATATAAATACCTCAACTCTATCGGAGTTAGTCATTCGTATCATGCGAATACAGTACCGACAGCTTGTTCATTCATCAAAGCAGGAGAACTTCTTTCGAGAGGAGCGGTTGAGCAATTAGGATTGTATCAAACTGCTCAAGATTCAGATGACATTGATAAAATATTTAATGTTTGGAATGATATCTTCTTGGACTGTAATGATTTGCATATACGATTTGGAAGAGAAAATAAATATGGCCCAGTGTTATTTAAATTCAAGACAGAATTTCTTATACAAGAAAACTTTGATGTATGGATAACTAAAGACAATCCTATACGTTGGAATTTAGAGTTTTCTGAGAAAGAACGATATTTTTCAAACTTAGATGAAGTAAAAGAGAGCTACTCGGATAAATCTTACATTGAAATGATTACTCTCAGGTCGTCTCTCCCATTATCCTTTGATTATCTTGAGGAAATTAAATTAGACTTTCCAAACGTTCGAATTGGAAGTGTATCTTTATATAAAACAGCAACCAAGGTTTTAACAAAAGCAATGAGAGAAAGTGAATACGATTATTCACAGGTCAAGAAAGTTAAAAGAAGGTGTAAATCTTGTTATTGCCATTCTAACTATAGGAGGCAGTATTCTTCTGACAGTTTAAGAGAGATTTTTTGTGTCACATAGTTTAGATTAATCAAATAAGATATCAACAGCGCATAACAATATAATTCACGCATCGGATACTCGTCCTCGGTTTGGCATACGCCGGACACCCAGCATGCGCTGGGTCGTGAATACAGGAGCGTTATATGACAGAATTAAATGAGAGAAAAACCAAATGGCTCTCAAACTATTGAAAGTAAAGATTACTGTAACTTTAATAAGTTTGTTACCAGAATTCTAAATGTGAGAAGGTAGTGGGATAAAAATGGATAAAAGATATCAGGTCTTTATTAGCTCTACATATCAAGATCTTCAAGAAGAGAGACAAGAAGTTATTCAAGCTCTTCTTGAACTGGATTGTATTCCTTCCGGTATGGAATTATTTCCTGCAGCAAACGATGATCAATGGACATTGATAAAGAAAGTTATTGATGATAGTGACTATTATATGGTTATCATTGGAGGAAGATACGGTTCTATAGGGCCTGAGGGTTTAAGTTTTACCGAAATGGAATATCGGTATGCTGTTAGTTGTGGCAAACCTGTAATTGCCTTCTTACATAAAAATCCAGGAGAGTTATCGGCAAATCGTACTGAAAAAGATCCTGACAGTCTTATGAAATTAAATGATTTTCGAAATTTGGCGCAGAATAAACTAGTAAAGTACTGGACAACTCCTTTTGATCTAGGATCAATGGTATCAAGGAGTTTAATAAGATTAATAAAAACCAATCCTGCAGTTGGATGGGTCAGAGCAGACCAAGTGTCAGATGAAAGCTCACCCAAAGAAATATTAAGGTTACACAAACAAGTAGAAGAACTTGAAAAGTTATTAGCTGAAGCACGAACGCAAGCTCCGCACGGTTCGGAAAACTTGGCACAAGGTATAGATGAACTTACAATTAAATATTCATTTGTTGTGAGAGATCCAAAAACTTATAAACGAAATGGATATTTAGCAGAATTTAGTATTACTTGGAATGAACTTTTTTCTCGACTAGCGCCCTTTATGATTGACGAGTCTGATGAACAAAGGTTGCTTATTGCAATAAATGACTTTATAAGTGAATCCGAAAGAAAGGAATTGAAAATGGATGCTGATTTGAAAGGAAAAATACTAGAAAATTTTGAGATTAATGAGTCTGACTTTCAAACAATATTAATTCAATTTAGAGCGCTTGGCTTAATTTTAAAAAGTAATCGACAGAGGAGCGTGAGAGATAAAGGGACATATTGGTCATTAACACCTTATGGTAATGAAATAATTACAAATTTAAGGGCAATAAGAAGAGAATAATATTACAAAAATAGGATCTTTCGGTAGGGATTTTTACCCATTAAGCGGACATTGGAGAATAATTTGGAATTAACTCAAATTATTAAATTAAAAAAACTGTATTGGGAAATGAACATAGGAACAAGAAGGCTGAGTGATTATTCAATTTTATGTGCTACATTCAATCACAAATTATCTAATTTTATTGAATACGTACCAAAGAAAACCAATAGTTGCGGGCAGATTCAAGAAGTGAATCCGTCGTATAACATTATATTCAAGCAGCGGCTCCTAAGGGAGCCTTGGTCTGTGGGATGGATTTCGAAGAGGTATTTCAGCAGTCAACCCCTTCGGGGTTCATAAATACAGGAACGTTAAGCGAAATTCCCTGAATTAAACCATTAACCCTATGCGGTAGAAAGAGGTATAAAAAAATGAGCAATCAAACTAATCCAATCATTGCATATTGTTCGTATTGTCAAGATAAAAAAATGTTTTCAATACATGGATCTTACATACATAAAGGTGCTAAAAAAAATGATAATGACAAAGAGTATGCTTTGATGTCTTGTACATCTTGTGATCTACCTTCACTTTTCTATCGTGAAGATCTTTGGGGATTTGGTACAGATATTTGGGATTATGATATGTGTTTATTTCCAAAAGACGAAAGAATCTTAACATTTCAAATACCCGAGATTGTTAAAGAATCATATGAAGAAGCTATAAAGTGTGAAAAAGCAAAAGCAGCAATTGCAACTGTAGTTATGGTTAGAAGATCTCTAGAAGCAGTCTGCAAAGATTTTGTTCCAGGAACAAAGACAGTTTTTGATGGATTAAAGCAAATGAAAGAGAATGGATTTATCAGTGGTGATTTACTTGAATGGTCTGAAGAGCTTAGATTTTTAGGGAATCAAGGTGCCCACGCAACTGACAAAAAAATTTCTATAAATGATGCTCAGGATTCTCTTGATTTTTTACAATCAATTTTGGAAATTTTATATCACCTTAGACCGAGATTTAAAGATATAAAGGCTAGAAGAGAAAACAAGGAAATCGTTAATTTAAGTTAAATAAACTTGTGGTGTTTTCGAAGAAGAAGGAACAACGCTTAACATAATATTCAAGCCAAGGCTCCTTGCGGAGCCTTGGTCTGCGAGGTGGATTTCGAAGAGGAATTTCAGCAGACAACCCCTTCGGGGTTCATGAACACAGGAACGTTAGGCGAAATTACCTCTAAGGGTAGGAGGTTTACTATGTCAAACCTGAATTTGAAATTATATTTACAAAAAATGAAGTGGAGTTCTGATTATTCAGAAGCAGAACCTATACATTCCAAAAACTACAAGTCAAAAAATATTCGTCTAACTGAAAAAATGATTGATGATTTACATACACAAGTTCTTCAAACTAAAGGAGACTGGATAAGCTTCAAAATTAATATAGTAGGAGAAAACTATTATATCTATATTACTTTAATCTTTGATGATACTGACCTAGCAACTGAAATAGAGAGAATTCTTAATAGAGTGATGGAAGTATGCGAATCTTATTTTAGGAATTTACAAGAATCTGATTTAAAGCTAACTTCAAATGATATTGATTTATTGAACAAAATAATGAATGAAGATGGATATATGATTAAAGCACATCAAGTCGAAGAATGGGGAGTGGCGGAAGAAATAAAGCAGCTGTTAGCTACTCAACATATAGACTTTAAGGCGATACAGCATTATCAGTCTCGATTTGATGGAGGATTATCTGGAGGAGCCGAAGACTTTTTGCTTTTCATTGGTAGTTCGGTTTTGTCAGGAATTACTTGGGACGTTCTGAAAGGAATCTTGACTAATAAACTTGAAGATGAACGTACAAGCATTAAAGCCACTTTTATAGATAATGAAAAATTTAAACAACTTAGAAAGATTATAGCTGAAAGAATAAAAGAAGATTATAGAGAGCTTGTGCTAACTGACTTTTATAAGAACGAGAATGAGCTTATCTGTGAATTTAAAATCTATGAACCCACTATGAGAACCATAATGATCTTATGCGATCTAGAATACCAGATTAAAGAATTAAAATATGAAAGAGAGTAACTGCGCCTAACATAATATTCACGCTGCGGGCATACGCCCTTGGCCCGGCGTTCGCCGGCCACCCGACATGCGTCGGGTCGTGAATACAGGAACGTTAGAAGAATTTACTAAAAGGTCATAAGACTAGATCTATTTTAATATGAAGTGAGGCTAATAATTTTGTTAAAGAAATTAAAGAACATATTTCAAGAAAATGAACTCGATATTCAAAAACTAAAGGACTTATCAAACAAGTTGTATTTCGGTGAAGAAGGCGCGAGATTACTCGATGGTGGCAAAAATAAAAAGAACAAAAAAGCTGAACCATTAACTATGCACGTGATAAACAAATTAAATAGAAAAAGAAAAATCCTTAAGTTTTGGGACAGGTTTAAATTGAAATACCTTATTTATGTAATATGGGGATTAGGAATTATTTTAGTTCTGCTTATTTTCCCAATTATCTATAATAAAATTTTTAACATACCATCTAAAAATGTTGCTGGAGAAACTTCAGATTGGATTTCATTTTACGGTAGTTATTTGGGTGGATTATTCGGGGGCTTATTAACTTTGATAGGGGTTAGGCTTACGATAAGTCATAATAATAAACAACAGTTTATTAAAGATTTTCCACAGAAAGATCTTGCGTTACGTGATATTATCACTGAAATTAAAAAATTAATGGAAAGAATTAAAGAATGCAAAAATGAAAAAGAATTGTTTTCTTGTCTTTTTGAATTTAGTTCAAAAGAGATTGAGTTGAAAGAGAAAGCGATCATGGCAGGTCCCACAACATATAAAATATTAGATAAGTTAATTGAGTTTGTAAATGACGGGTATACAATCAAGCATTTATATATAATGAACTCAGGAAAAAATGGAAGCATCATAAGTATAATAACTGATTATATTAATATATTTTCTAAATTAAGAAGAGGTTTATTTAATGAATATGAGAAGAGTGCAGTTTAGTGGAATTGAGAGTTTCTCAAGGAAGGAAGTAACTTCTTCTAACATTATATTCACACATCGGGCACACACCCTCGGTCCGGCAGAGGAGGTTAGGGAAGTATAGTCAGCCGGACACATCCGACTTCGTCGGACGTCGTGAATACGGAAACGTTATAAGAAATCATTGTAGGAAGAACCAGAAGAAAACTAAATACAAAAACTAGGAGGAAATAGATAAGATGTATAAGAATATTTACAATTTAACTATGACGTTCAAGAATCCTCAGTATAGATCCAAACTTAACGATCTATCTGTTCAGAAGCAGATTCAAGTATTAGTTACTCAATTGAACTCTTATTATCGGAATGCTACTAAGCAACAAGTTAGTCTTAAAAAACACTTAAAAATTTCATTTGTAAATAATGAAATGCTAATTACTCTTAGAACTGAAAATCCACTACCTAATCCTCAGAGACGGGGACAATGTATGCGGCAGTTCTCAATACTTTTGTTAAAGAACGGATTTGGTCAATTCCTCACTTCCTATGACCCAAAGAAATTATTATCCTCATAAGAAAGAAAATATGTGATAAGAGGAGTATTTACTAAGCGATTGAAATCCTGAAAAACTGAAAAAGTACACTGTTGATATAAGAGATCCGGAGAATGGCGAGTTTGAGACGGAGTATTATGGATATGAAAAGTTCGGTAATATCTTAGAAAAAATAAAGAGTAACGAAGAGATAGCTTTTTTAGAAGAATTGAATTATCAATCAAAAATTTCTGCTGATATAATCGATTCGGATGTAAAGTTTGCTTATTACTATTGCTTAGAGAAAGTAAATAGTAAAAAAGGAGAAATTATGACAAAATATTCACTTTGGTTTGGAAGAGAATATTACATTAGATTACTTAATGATTTAAAACTAGCTGAGGCTAGGGTGAGAAATGATATTTGGGCTACTAAATCAAATTCACATTAAATAAAATACATGCTTGTTATACAAATAGTATTTATTAAAGTAGATTTTTTGAATAACAGAAAACGAGGTGGGTTATCTGAAAGATATGGTATCATTAATTTTCCTCATAATTGCTATTCTATTGTTATACGCTGTCCGTAAAAACATAAATGAAAAAAACTTAATGATAGCTCCAATTGTACTTACTTTAATTATTGCTTTTCTAGGGGAGGTTTCTCTTGGAATATTTCTTTCATTGTTTCATACAAATGCTTTAAATGTTCTTCTTATTTATTCATTAATAATATCTTCGACATATATAATGTTTATGTTTGAAAAGATTGCAGGAGCAAATATAAATGATTCAGAGTCTGGGGCTATTGTTAAAATTGGAACTATGGTTTTATCCTGTTGTATATTCTATTCTCTAATTTATACTATGATATTTCGTGTCAGTGAAGCTAATGCATTTTCTGGAGAAATAGGAAATGATATCTATAATCAGTACATATCTTTTTTATATTTTAGTGTTATCACGTTCACAACTGTTGGATATGGTGATATTAATCCAGTCGATTCTGTGTCAAGACTTGTTGTTGTAATGCAAATAATTACAGCATTTATAACAGTAGTTTATGGACTGTCTCTATTTCCGGTGTTCAAGGATCATTTTGCGAAAAAATCTGTATTTCCAAATGATTATAAAGAAAAGGATAAAAGAAATAAGTAAGGTAAGGGCTATAGTTATTCGAACGACCTACAAATGATTGGTTAGGAGAGGTAGCTATTTAGCTCTCTAGGAACTCGCACACCAAAGAATTACTGGAAACAGGCAATAATACGTCAGCTATTTGCTGCGATTTTAAAGTCCGTCGTACGTTCTGATAATGGCTCGTAGTTTATTGCTTATACATTTGAATTGGCTTGTAAGAGCTTTGGAGTTCTGCAGGAACGATTCCACTATAAACGCCAAATGTGAACGATCATATTAAGTATATAATTGTCTATCTCGTTATGACTTTTCCACCTATGGTGAGGCGCGGTTGAGATAGTCACTAAATTCATGATCTTCTACAAGATAAAGAAAAATGTATTCCCGTATTAAAGACCTGGGTTCTTTGACTTCTACAAGCAGAATCTGATTCAGCCCATACCAATTGAAACGTTTAGATTGTAATTTGAAAAGCTAAGAAAAAATAAGATTAAGAGCGTCCAAACTTAAAGGGCTAATCGGCATTATAACAATACGTTTCAAAAGATTTACAGAAGTCAGAAATGTTAAGAGGGGAAAATAAATGAAGTCAGAGCAAATTTCGAGTCTAACCTCCTTATTAAGCACATTAGTAGCAACAAGTGCAACATTTATTGGTTTTATTTTTGTTGTTTACACTTATGTAATGATAAACAGAAAAGAGTCCAGATCTGGTAGAAAAGATAAAAAAGATGAAGGCTACATCATGTTTGTTACACTTTTTAATCTAGCAATTCCACTTTTACTTGCACTACATTTTATGAATTCCTTCACATTTAATTTTGTAAAGCTTTCTGAGAAGGGAATTACGGAGATAGGTTACTTTACACTATACTATCTCCTGTTTATAGCAGTTACACTGATGATAGTTAACAGTGTAACTTTTTTAGGTTCTAAGAAATATGGATTAGTTAAATTGATTAGTTTATCCATAATTATCGTTACTGTCTTAACTATTATTAGTAATGTAATTTCATTTGGTATATTCAAAATCAGTTTAGTTTATTTAATAATCCTAATGATTTTCATTATGATTGTAACAGTATTGCAAACATGGATTTTCTTGGCTTTAAAGGATCATTACAGAGAATAATAAAAAAGGATTTTACAGGGGTTAGATTTGAAATGAAAACCATCTGATAACTTTGTTGAAGAGAAGTTAGCATATTCTAATTTAGTAGGAGTCTGCCTACTAATTAACTAAGTTGGGATTATTATGGAGTTAATAGGTTTTCATCGTAAGTAATCTATATATAATACAATTTAAATTTTTTTATCTTAGATTGTTGGTAACAGTAAGCTGCCTATCTTTAATAGGTAATGTTCGTTTTTAATTTTATTCACTCCCCAAGCAAGTATCCAATAGAAACCTCTAACGCCTTCGCAATTACCACCACTTCGTAATCTTGAACAAGACGATATTGACCCTCAAGACGTGAGAGACTGGTTTGGCTTATATCAAGTCCTAGTGTTTGCAGTCTGGCAAGAAATTCTCTTTGTTTAATTCCCTTACTCTTACGTATGGCAACCACTCGGGAGCCGATTATGTTTTTATCACCAGGTGGTTCTTGTCTATGCTTCATTACGTACACCCCTCATTTCAACCAAATTGTATGAGAAATAATGGTTGTTTTAATGCGGATATCGAATTAAAATAAAATAAACCGATAATCGCATTAAAAATGACTGCTCATGTCTATTCTTAACAAGACATGGCGCAGTTTAGACCCATCAGAGAGGTGGATGTATGAGCCGGTTGCTTGACTTATTGGAAGAGGAACGGCGCAAGCTTAATCAGCTTGGAGAGGCATCCTTAAAGCAAGCGATTCAGTTGTGGGACAATCCTGAGGTTCAGGAACAGAGCAGAAGGGTGGACGAACTGGTGGCACGAGTTAGTGAAATGAAGGCGAGACATAACCGAGTTGTGCGATGATGAGTAGGGTACATAATGCGTAGGGGAGGAGAAGCAATGGAATTTCCACCATGGTTACAACGAGCGATTCAGGTAAGGTTGGATGAGGTATCTGAGCGAATCGAGCAAGATCCTGAACTGAGTCGCGTTCGTGGGGAAACCGACGAAGCGTTCGAAGCTTTGTTTGCAGGTAAGAGTGTCGAACAGACACCCAAATATGCTAAATGGGAGAATCGTTACATTGTCAGCAGAGGAGTAGAGAATGAGCGGTTGTATATGCAGGGACTACGAGATGGTATTCAGCTCACAGTTTCCTTGCTGGGCCAGTCTATGTTGGTGGAAAAAGGATATGAAGCTGGCCAAAGCCAAGCATCGGACGAACTTAGCGGTGAAGACTAGTAAGCAAAGCAGGATCTAGTCTAATCCTATTAGGAGTTGCACACCGAGTGAAAGGTTTCTATCCACTAACGCGACCCCAAAATCAGGGGAAGCGACCCCGATCTTCAACTTAAAAACCCGAGCCGAAGCGTGAATAACTCGCTTCGGCTCGGGTTTTAATTCTCTACTTTTCCAAAATGCAATCCTTACTTCCCACTCACCGACTTAAACCAATCATTCACTTCTTGCGTGATCTGATCACCGCCATTGGATTTCCAGTTGGCGACAAATTGGTCAAAGGCATCAACTGGCAGTTTGCCGTAGATAATTTTGTTGAAGGTTTCCATTTCGGACTGGCGGAGCAGGTTCCATTTGGATACCATGGTTGGTGTGGCTGCGCCCGTGAAATAGTTTTGTTTGCGGATGTCGATCTGGGACATCACGACTTTACCTGCATACCAGTTTTCAGGTTTACGGAATTCGGCAATTTGTTTCTCGTAAGGTGTTTCGGGTTTCTCGCCGTTAGCCAGCTTCACGAGTGTTTTCATGTACAGATCTGGAATACGCGCCGGGCCGGTCAGGAACGGGAATTCGTTGGAGAAGTCTTTGATCTTCTCTTTGTCACTGGTCGGTTGTCCGTCAATGATATCCCAGTCGTACCCTTTGGCGAACCCGTATTCATACTCACTGCCCGCAGACGGGTTAGCCAGGTTATCGAGCAGGTAGTTGTAGTACAGGAAGATGGCTTCTGGATGTTTCGCATCCTTGTTGATCATGATACTGGCGTTGACGCCAGAGTTCTGCCACTTCGTACCGATCTTGCCGTCTGGGCCAGCCGGAACAGGGTAAGCTTTATATTTTGAGCCAGGTACGTTCTTCAGCAGGTCAGGTGCCGGCCAGTCGGGTACCCAGTTTGCGCCAGGCAGAATGCCCGCTTTGCCAGCCGTCCAGCTTTCAGCGGATTTACCTTCATCCCACAGGGCGGAGTCGGCGTGGATATAACCTTTGTTCATCCACTCAGCCAGCTTGGCGAGGGCTTGTTTTGCACCCGGGTTAACGGAGCCGTACTCCAGATTGCCGTTTGCGTCTTTGTTCCATTGCTCCTCGATTGTGCCGTATGCACCGAACAACCAGTCGAGCTGCCCCATCCAGGTGTTGGTGTTATTTTTCAGCGAGATCGCCAGCGGGAATACTTTGTCTGGAGACAGACCGTCCGGGTTCTCGTTCTTGAATTTGTCCATGATGTTCTCAAGGTCTGCGATGGTTTTCGGAGCTTCCAGGTTCAGCTTCTCCATCCAGTCCTCGCGGAGCCAGAGCAGCGTATCGTCGTTATCGGTGTACTCCATGATCGGCATGTTGTATTTCTTGCCGTCCTTGGTGAATGGATACCACAGTTCAGGGTGTGCTGCTGCGTGATCTTTCAGGGTCTGACTCGCATACTTGTCGAACAACTCATCGATGGCGATGAATTGACCGGAGTCGATCAGCTGATTGGTCAATACCGCATTGGTCGGTACGGATACGAAATCAGGCAGCTTCTCGCCAGAGGCGATAGCCAGTTGCAGCTTTTGTCTGTATTGATCGTCATTGGCCGGATACCAGGTATCTTTATGCTTCATACCCAGCGTTTCCAGCATCCAGCGATCGTGAACGTTATTTTCTTTGGTGTCCCCTTGCACGTATTTCTTCGGCATCAATACCGAGCTGAATTCGATGGGTGGGTCGTATTTTCCTTTGGCAAAAGCAGCTTCTGCTTCAGCTGAACCGACAGTCGCCGGTGTATCATCTTTAGTACCATTGTCACTCGCTGTATCGCCACTGCCGCACGCAGTGATCGTGATGAGTGCGATAACCATGAGCAGTGACCACCATGTTTTGAATTTGATCATTGTTCAATCCCCCTACGATGTATGATCTTTACAGTGTAACTGTACCAATTTGGGCGGGAGGGCATCTATATGAGTTTGTTAGTTTTGATAGGACTCTATTATGCAAGTTCAAAAAATTCGGTTTTCAGTACCGAGAAGATGGGATAAAGCTAGAAATGGAGTAGCGGAGCGTAGGGTGACTACGTGAGCAACTACAATGTTTCCAAAGGAAACATACTTCGTAAGCCTCCCGCTTATTTCGGCTGAATCCCATATTCGATTCTGATGATGCCGTGAGGTATCCTTCGTAATCAAAAGCGGACTTTTTGAACAACCTCTAAATTATGTTATTTAATGTTGGTCTCGGTACTCTTGCGGCGTGACGCCAAACTGGCGCTTGAACACTTTGATAAAATAAGCCGGGTCCATATATCCAATCTCCATGCTGATTTCATATACTTTTTTGGTGGTCGTAACGAGCTTGTGGCAGGCACGATCCATGCGCAGGCGCGATATATAATCACTGATACCTTCACCCGTTTCGATCTTATAGATCTTGGACAAATGGGTCGGATGCAGATTAACATGGTCGGCCAGTACACGCAAAGAAACATCCAGATGCAGGTTTTTATCCGTAAAATCTTGAATCTTCTTCACATACTCGGAACGGATGTCCTTGATCTCGTTGGACGTGCCTTCCTTGAGTTTCCCAAGTACACTAAGCGACCATTTGCGCAGTTTACTGATGGTGGTGAAAGCTTCTCCGCTCTGCAACCACTCGATATCGTCACCCATTAAATTAGCCAAAGTCAGCCTATTACGGTGTGCGAGATTAGTGAACGAAGCCGTAATTAAAAAACCAGCCTCCATGCAATGCTCCCACGATTCCGACCATTTCTCATCCAGCTCCGTACAGACGGCCAGTATTTTTTCTTCTGCCGCATCCCATTGACCACTCTCTAACAGATGAATGAAAGTAGGTGGGGTATACAGGACATCCAGTGGACCTTGTGCCGACGGAGTCTCCACGTTACTGACCCGCATGACGAACTCGCGCTCGTCGCCGACAATTTGCCGGAAATAAGCGGAGGCCTGCCGAAAACGATCATATAGCTGATCGGGAAACGCAAACCACTCGGTGATGACGATGGAGAGGGAGCCCTTCAGAAACTGCTTAACCTTGGACTGGAGCTGTACGGAAAGCTTCTCCAGTATGGTTTCTTTGCCAATGTCGGTATCGTTCGCTTTCAGTTGAAGCAAAAACACCAGATATCCATGCTCCTCCTTCACGCCCCACACTTCCATAAACTCACCCATAATCTCTTCCGCCATATTGATGACCGCATATTCAAGCAAGGTTTGGTCGTTGTTGTCATATTGCCCGAATTCTTCTTCCATACGTACAAGCATTAATGCACAGTCCCCGGCGTGAAAGGGCAGATCGTAATTGGCAAGTTTCCGCGCCCATTCGCTGGAGGCAATTCGATGTCCCTGCAAAGCTTCAAGCAGCAATCGCCCCCGCAAATGCGGCAGATTTTCCCGCAGGGTAAATTGGGTTCGTTTTAATGAGCTTACGAGTTCCCATTCGGTATTTAATTGATCGATGGCTTTCTGAACGGCACCCATTAATTCGTCATCCGTCGGAGGCTTCAGCAAGTAATCGACGGCTTCGAACTGGATGGCTTTTTTGGCATAATCAAATTCGGAATGTCCCGATAAAAGAATGCACTTTATTTTTTTGTCACGGACTCGGATTCGTTCGATCAGTTCAATACCTGTCATTTCAGGCATTTGAATATCCGAGATCACAATATCGATAGGGTGGGTATCAATCAGTTGAAGTGCTTCGTGTGCCGAGTATGCTTTGTGTACTTGTTCAATCCCGAGCGTATGCCACGGTTTGGTCATGGACAGGTTATCTACCCAGTGTGCTTCATCATCTACGATGATCATTTGCATGGTTTTTGTCTCCTTAGTGGTTGAACGCAGACGTCTGTACACTTGCCACTCCGATGCCAGAACAACCTTCCGATCGCTGTTACCCCCAGATTTTTTTGAATTACTTTACAAAGGTAAAAATATGGGGATAAAGGCGACCACTTCGTTTCTTCAGGTTCTTTCTGTCCTCTGCGTTTTCGTGTACGTGATCTTGTTCAAAATTAAATCGTCAATTTATTGTTTGTATTAACTTTAACTCTTAGAAACATCTCCTCTTTCAGTATCATCTTTGGGTATCTCCCAGACCATTTCGGTTCGGAATCCGCCGAGAGGAGATGGGCCGAATAGAAGGTAGGATTGATTGCCGAACAGGTGAATGATTCGCTGGTTCGTGTTCCATAGTCCGCAGCCCATTTCCTCCTGCAGCGGCTGCTGCATTTTAAGATTCAACGCCTCCAACTGATCCGGGCTCAATCCGGGTCCGTCGTCATCGATGTAAATTTTGTAGAACCCGTTTGAGATCTCGCCCGTAATTCGAATTTCACCGGATGAATAAGACTTCGCCACGCCATGAATGACGGAATTCTCCACAATCGGTTGAAGCATTAATCGTGGTACCGACAGGGCGAGCATATCCTCGGGGATGTCGATGTGGTACTCAATTCTGCCATTACGCAGCTTCTGGATATCCAAATAGTTGACGAGTAGATTAATTTCTTCCTTCAGAGAAGATGTCTCTCGCTCCACTCGTGTTGTATAACGATAGTAGGCACTTAGGTTATGCGCCATGGAGACGACGGCTTGCTCGTCCTTCATCTGGGCCATGTTGATGATATAGCCAAGACAGTTATATAGAAAATGCGGATTGATCTGCGCCTGTAGCTGTTTCAGCGTAGCTTCCTTGGCTCTGATCTTTTCCTGGAACACGTTCTCGATCAGGTCTTGAATCTGATGGGACATATCATTGAATCGATGGAACAAAAACGAGAATTCATTCTGATCCTTGCTATGCAGACGTACGGAATAATCTCCGCGCTGCACGCGGCGTAAACCCTGGATCAGCTTTTTGATCGGATATTGAATGTTTCGATATAACAGAATCGAAGCGGAAATGCCCACCACAAACAGCAGAATCATAAAGAGATAGAACAAGTTCCGACTGAGCGAGATCGGCTGCAGAATCTGATAGAGTGGGACCACATCGACCAAATGCCAATCCAGATAGGAGGATTTCACCGTGCTAACGAGATACTTTTTCCCGTTCAGCTTGACGACATCCTGTGTGGTATCCTCGGGCGAGTGCTCATCCAGATAACGAATAAGTTCCTCGGACAGCTGCTTGTCTGCACTGCGGTTCAGAATGGGCGAATCCCCTTTGTGATAAAAGAAAGGATCACCTTGTCCACCTTCCTTATACGTATCCAGCATGTTCTGAATATTCTCATAACTGAAGCTGGCTTCAATCACCAGATTGCTTCCCGTCAACATGCCCGGCTGGGCCAAGGAATCGGTAAAGAACCAGTAAAAGGATTTCATATCCTCTTTGGACTCGGCACCATCACCGTATGTCCATTGTCCACTCATATTTCTTTTTAGATAATCCTCATCATACCCGGTTGTTCTATTATAGTTGGCAATGACATCTTGGTTCTGCTGTGAGTACACAGCATATCGGGTAGGCCATATATCGGTAACTCCGGATTGAAGCATGAGCTTTTCCTGAATGACATAACGGGTCTGCATCTTGTCATAACGATCGTTCCATATGTTCAAGCCGTTGAATGCTCGGATATTGGGATCTCTTGAAAGAATGAGACTTAAATCCATCATCTGATTAATCCGGGAATCGATCTGACTGGATAAAAACGTGAGCTGCTTCGTATTGGAGACCTGTAGCTCTTTGCTTACCACATCATAAGTGACGTTGTTCGAGTAGGTATACATGATAATAATGGGGATGAACAGGACCACAATTAAACAGTTTATTTTGGCAAACAGACTAAACCGGGACCTCGATGTTCTTCCAAATGATATAAAGCGCTTCCATATATTCATAAAGTGTCTCCTTCAAATTCGTGTGTAAATAAACCTCTCCAATGATATCCCTAACAAAACACTATCAAGCCTAACAATGTTATATAGTCAGACCTCAGAATGGCTTGATACTATTTATATCAGAGAACCCCATCACACACAAAAACTTTTTTTGGGAACAGGAGCAGTGCTATGGAGGCTAAATTGGAGGGTAAGCGGGTCCCGCAGGCTAACGTGAGGAACAAGCTGGAACAAAAGAGAAAAAAACGCTATAAACAGCCATGGATTCTGCACTTGATGGTGCTGCCGGCGGCCATTATGGTCTTTATATTTTCGTATATTCCGATGTCCGGGATTTTGATGGCATTTCAAGACTATAAACCTGCACTGGGATTTTTCGATTCCGAATGGGTCGGATTGAAGCATTTCAGATACATGTGGGAAAATGATTATTTCCTGCAAATTACGTGGAATACGCTGTTTTTTGCCTGTTCCAAGATCATCATGAACCTGATTATTCCGTTTGTCTTCGCCTTATTGCTTAACGAGGTACGGAAGATGGCGCTGAAAAGAACGATTCAAACGCTCGTATATCTGCCGCACTTTTTGTCTTGGGTTACACTGTCAGGCATTCTGATCGACATTCTGGCGCAGACCGGGATCATCAATCAATTTCTGGTATCGGTATTCGGTATCAAGCCAATCTTCTTCCTCGGGGACGGCAGCTGGTTCCGGTTTACGATTATTGCGAGTGATGTCTGGAAAGAGTTTGGATTCAACACAATCATTTTCCTCGCGGCACTGTCCGGCATTAACCCGGCACTCTATGAAGCGGCCGAAGTGGATGGAGCAGGGCGTTGGAAACAAACGATGTATATCACCATTCCGGCGCTCGTTCCGATTGGGATCGTCATCGCAACCCTGGCACTGGGGAATGTACTCAACGCCAACTTTGACCAGATTTTCAACTTATATAGTCCATTAATCTACCAGCAAGCGGATATTATCGATACGTTTGTGTATAGAGAAGGTCTGCTAAGTGGACAGTTCAGTTTCGCTACCGCCGTGAATCTGTTCAAATCGGTCATTAGTTTGATCCTGATTGTGATCTCCTACCGACTGGCTTACCGATTCGCCGGATATCGAATTTTCTAGAAAGGATGACGAGCCCATGTATCATAAAACGATGCCTTACCGCATATTCAGCATATTCAACAATGTGTTTCTGACCATCCTTTCACTGCTCTGCTTGCTGCCTTTGTATCATTTGCTCATGGTATCCCTTAGCGCATCTGCTCCTGCCAATGCTGGACTGGTAACGTTCTGGCCGATTGGCTTTACACTGGAGGCATATGCGAAGACGTTTGCCAATAGCAATTTCCTTTCCTCCCTGTGGGTGTCCGTAGAGCGGACGGTGCTGGGAACAGGGCTTGCGTTAATCGTGAATACGGTTGCTGCCTATGCGCTCTCCAAGGAGACGCGGGTGTTCCGGGCACGCAACATCTATCTGTGGTATTTTGTCATCACGATGCTGTTCAGCGGTGGTCTCATTCCGGGGTACATCCTGATTCTCAAGCTGGGGCTGATGAATACATTACTGGCCTTGATTTTGCCGGGATTGGTTGCAGTGTTCAACATCATTCTGCTGCTGAATTTCTTCCGTACCGTTCCGAAGGATCTGGAGGAAGCTGCATTTATTGATGGAGCAGGGCATTTGCAGACGTTTATCAAAATCTATCTGCCGGTCTCCGTACCCGTCATCGCCACGGTTTCTCTCTTCATGATGGTGGGACATTGGAACTCGTACTTTGACGGAATTATCTACATCCGTGATGCAGAAAAGCTGCCACTGGCGACATTCATGCAGACAATCATCGTACAGGCGGACATGTCGAAGCTTGATCCGGAAGCGGTTGCGAACCTGTCCCAACGGACCATTCGCGCTTCGCAGATCTTTATCAGCGCACTGCCGATCCTGCTCGTGTATCCGTTCCTGCAACGGTACTTTGTAACCGGGATTGTGGTTGGGGCTGTGAAGGAGTAGGAGTGAGTAACGGTACGAATAGGAATGAAAAGGAGTCACTGAACTGGGGAAGGCCAGGGAGGTGGCTTCTTTTTTTGATGAAAAAAGAACAATAAATGGGTGTTTTTACCCATCCCTCAAAATGGTGGAATAAGAAACCTTCAAAACTCCATGCTCATATCCTGCAATGCCAAACGAGCGCTTTTCTCTTATTCAAGAAAAGCGCTCGTTGATTGAAGACTTGATTTAACGCCTACCGCTGAACCGTTTGATCGCTTCCTCGGTCACCGGCTCGAAGAGGTTAACGAGGTTGCCGTCGGGATCACGGAACAGCAAAGAACGGTTCCCCCACGGCATCGTGGTTGGTTCCTGTACCCAATCAGTGACAAACGGCTTCAAGCGCGCGTATTCGGCTTCGACATCGTCGACGCGGAACTCGATGATGACAGTATGATTGTTGGCTGCTACTACGGAACCAGCGCCGAATAGCTGCGCTGTCTGGGAGTGGCCGATTGCCAGGGTGCATGATGGCACAACGAGTTCGGCAAAAACGGGTGCGGGGCGCTCAGCAGTAACACCCATGACTTTCTCATAGAACTCGACGAGACGATCCACGTCGTCGGTAATGATGCGTACAGAAGCGAAATTCACAAAATATCATCCTTCCCATAATTAAATAAAACAATATATCATTTTGGACAAGAACCAGCGAAACTTCCGTAAGGGGCAGAGTAGCTGTAGTAAATAGCCAAGCATCAAACCCATTAGATAGCCTAATTTGCGGGTTGACTGATGTTCGCTAGTTCTACCCCATGTTGGTCTAATGACCAACTTCCACGCCTAGTTGCGGCATTGATGCATAGAGTGTCCCCAGCCTATGCAAGACATACCTCGCATTTATCTCTCGCTCCTTACGTTTACTTACTCCGATTATAAAAAAACGCTACTGACAACGGTATGTCAGTAGCGTTTTAATATCTTTTGGGCTTCCTCACGAATCCAATTCTGGTACGGATGACGGCTATGAAAGGATACTGCATGTTCTGTCATCGCCAGAGGTTAACGTGCTGGTAAACGTGATTTATTTTCGCAAAGAGGTATGAAGATATAGAATTTGAAACGAATCATCAGACTTTATATCAGGAATATCATCGTAGCGCCATAATACCGTTATGGCGTCGAAGTATCTTTGGCATAATTCAGTCCCAAGTGATGCGCCTGGTTCAGCAGTGCCTCATAATGCTCAGGCTTGGATTCCAACGTTTCATATAAAAACTCAACCCTTGATTGGGACACTCCGCAGTAATCGGCAATACCTACGTTGAGCAGGTTCTGAATCGATTCACCATAGTTGCGCTTCTGCATCTGTTCTTCCGTCACGCCCGAAAGAGCGATCCACAAGATCTGCTGATGAGGAAGTTTGTTTGCGCCATAGGCAAAGCCGTTGTTCATGACACGATCCACATAACCTTTCAGCATGGCTGGCAGATGCCACCACCAGAGAGGAAACACAAAAGCGACAGCATCGTGTTTCTTCAATCGCTTCATCTCGGTTTCAACCTCAGGTGAGAACACCTGATTTTCTTGGGTATAGTCTGGTTCATCCATCTCTCGGAGAATCGGGTCGAACCCAATCCGATGCAAATCCAATATCTCATAGCCGTGACCGGCCTCGGTAAGCCCCTGTGCAAAACGTTCAGCTACCTGAAAGGTCAAGGAGTCTTTTCTTGGGTGGGATACTACAACGAGTACGTTCATCTTATCTTTCACTACCTTTCTGCATTGCAGTCTTGTAGCCATAAATCAGTGGCTGATGCTATTATAAACAGGTATGAAAACATCTGGAAGTACGCACTTTGATGTTCTATAGGAAGAATGAAGTGCTATAGGAACATTAAAGTACCCTGAATCACTGCCTCGAAATTGGGCTTAAATAACGGATGAAGCGAGAAGGTAAGAAGTATAAATAAAGTTAGAGGTAGAAGTGTGAGGGTTATGCTTTCGTCTCAGCGAGAGGCTAATGAAGGAGGGAACAACGTTGACGGAACATGGAGAAACAAGTGCTCCAAAGAAATATAAAGTTGGTGTGGAAGCAGCATTGGAAGTGATGGGTGGGAAGTGGAAGCCGTTAATTATTTATCATTTGATGACAGGACGGAAACGTACATCGGAGCTGCGGCGCTTGATCCCTGACATTACGCAGAAGATGCTGACGACTCAGCTCAGAGGTTTGGAAAAGGACGAGATTGTGCAGCGAAAGGTGTACTCGGAGGTTCCTCCCAAAGTGGAGTATGAGTTAACGGACTACGGCTGGGGACTCAAGCCTGCCTTGGACCATTTGTGCTACTGGGGAGAGGAACACCTGGAAAAGGTTTACGGGGATAAGTTTAAAGTTTTGGAGGACTTCGATTCTGAAGAGAAGGGGGCGAGAAATTGAATAGTGCAGAGCACGTGAAACAGGCAGTCCCTATTCGTTGTGAAGGCGTAGCTGTAGTTCTGTTGAAGAAGAGCCTCAATCAATACCGTGTACTGATGCTAAAGCGGGCTGGTCATATGTTGCATAATGAATGGTGTTATGTTGGCGGCGGTATAGAGCTGGGCGAGAAGGCATAGGAAGCTGCTTTAAGAGAAGTTCGCGAGGAAACAGGTATTACGGAAGTACGGTTGTATTCTGCCAACCAATTCGAACAATTCTATTCACCAATGGAGGATTATATTTATACCGCTCCTGTATTCATAGGATATGTGGATGAAAGTCAGCATGTCCGGTTAAATCATGAACATAGCGAGTATCAATGGATGACGTTTGACGAAGCCAAAGAAAACGCGGCATTGCCCGGAATCGATGATATTTTGGATTTTGTTGAAAAGCATTTTGCCAAGAAGTCTCCGTCTAAGTGGCTGCGGATTAATGGAGAGAAAGAATAGGAGGTTAGATTATTACATATTCGACGACTTACCCAAGAGCTGTACTGAATCTAATATGCATGTTGGCTATTGAAGTTGTTTTTTTCAGAAATGTTATATTCGACGAAAATGGTATTCTGAAATATTTCCTGATCGTTATATTGACCTTTATTCTGGGTTATATCCTTTTTCTGATCCGGCGTTTGTTTTTTACCAAACCCAGCATTACGCTGGAAAGCGATCATGTGATCTCTACAAATCATCGGAAATACGATGCATCACAGATTGAGTGTATTTATGTCAATTACAAACGGATTGGTATTAAACTCTATGGAAAACGCTTAGTGCCGATGGATTTATGCTTTTATTTCCAAAGAAATCAGGAGAGCGAAGGATTAGAGGAGTTGCATGCCTGGGCAGCACGGAATCATAAAGATATGAAACACAAATTCTTCCAAACCTTAGCGTAGACTTGTACGTTTATTTCATTGAGACCGTCATGGCATGAAGATGATGAGGACGTAATGTTGTTCACTTTTGGCGAAATGAAATTTTGGAGGTGTACACGTTGATAACAATAGAACAAGAGGGGGAGGAGAAGACGAAGGAGACCGATCACTTCAATAGCAAAGTAGATTCTAAAAATCAGCAGGAGAGATGCCTATGAAATATCTAACGAAAGAATGGTACGAAACTTGCCAGCAGACTGGTCTTCATTTTGGATTGAGAGTACATAGCGGAACTTACGAATGGAACGAGGCTCTATTTCAACGGCTGTATAAAAGAAAGGAAAAAGAACATATAAAGCAGGAGCGCGAAATATATGACATTGATCCCCGTTACATGTTAGAGCATGATGGTCAGGTGCTCACTCGTGTAGACAAAGCTTTCAGTGGGGAAGAGGTGGCGGAAGAGGATCAGATGGTTTACCATATGCCGCCTGAAGAACGAGCGCATATCGAGAGGCTTATTGCAGAGTATGATGCCCGTCCACCTTTTGACGAGAAGAAATGCAAAGAAGAGTATAAAGAAGCGATGGAGTGGAATTTTGAGCATAAGGCAGAGCGTTTGCCAAAGGAAATCAGTGAGCAAATTGCAGATATTCGTGTGTTTACGTTGGGCTACTGCACGAGAGAAGTAATGCTACAGCTGAAGAAACAGAGTGCAGAAAATAGGAGAGAGATGGAACGCGTATCGGATGAATACAGGGAAGCCATTTTAGCTCAGGATATTCCCGCTGAAATTCGTAACCGGGTTCAATTTCATGATTGTACGGTAACGGAACTGCTGATGGGAGAGGAAGTGCTCATTCGTTTTGACACCCGTGGAGGTTTCACCAATATAAATAAACTTACGCTGGTTAAACCCGAAATCATCAAGCAAGAGGGTGAGATTGTAGGCAGCTACTGGCTGTATCAAGAGCTGTATCGGATCGATAACGGATATGAGCTTCATGTTCTATTTGATGGAGAAAATATGCCTGAATTGATTGTTCGCTGTGAAGATATTCTTGCAGAGGAAGAGTGAGACAGAGGCGGCGGTAGAGAAACTGAGCTTCTTGTAACAATAACGTTACACAAGGTGATTTTATGGTAAAAAGAAATCAGAAAAAAAGAGATAATACCACTGATTAAACAGGTATCATCTCTTTTTTTATATGAAACGTAATGTCGATACTAGATAAGTCATCTTAATCCCAATTCCATATCTCTACACGATTCAAATAGAAATGTTGGAATTCCGGAATCTTTGTAAGTTTCTCTAACTCTCGTATGGGACCAGTTACCACCGCACCATATACTTGAACGCCATTCTTTTTTAAATAGGCAAAACGTCGTTTATCCACTTCAGCACCGCTGTACTCAAGATGGTCTGACATCCATTTTAGATCAGACATCATCGCTTGAACCTGTTCCTGCATCTGGCCTGAATTTTCTGGAACGAAATAGTTAAGGTCTCCTTTCATCTGAAGCATCTCTAGTTTGAATCGTTCTCGGGCGCGAAAAAGGGTAACTTTGACCTGGCTCATATTCATATCCAGAACCTCGCAAAGTTCCTTATAAGGTAACTCGTTCAATTCTCGTAGAACAAAATGGTTCTGTATTGTTCGGGAAGCTTTTCATCACTTGTTGAATACGAGTGGTACGTTCATGAGCAGTCAATACTTCCTCAGGAGTACGATATGTATTTTCTGCGCCTTGCTTTTCTAACTCTTGATTCATTTGAATTTCTCCACGCTGTCTCCTGAGATCCACACATTGGGTATAGATAGAGATGCGGGGAGGATTGGTACTGCTTGAATAGTTCGGCATATTGATCGCTCCTCATTTCAAGTTTCCTCCTCCTTCTCTTAAGACAACGGGTCAAGTCAAATAATGTTACAGTAAAATTGAAAATTTTAGGAGGTTTCTTTAAAAAGGATTGATCTAAATAAATTATGAGTAAATCCAGAAATTCACGTGTTTAGGCTAGGTATGGCACGTGAGAATATAGCATGACATATTATACTTTGAAATTATGGAGGGAACGTTATGAAGATCAGTACATTAGAACCGGAGAAAGTGATAGGGATCTATGGTGGTGAAGAGCAGAGGTCTATATACAGTAATGGTTACCAGGTTGAATATTTAACGATCGTATTTGAATGCAGTATCAAATCTGGACAACTGACATCCGATAATGAAGAGATGAAGGATCTGCAATTTTTCCCCGATCATGAGCTTCCACCTGTTGCAAACAAGTATCCAGACTATATTTTTAGTTCTAACCAAGTAGAAAGGGCACATTTTATATAAATAGGAAGCATCATGATGATATTAGGAATCATTTGGTTTTGGTTTTCGGAAGACTTTTATCATTTTTGGTTTGTATAACAATAGTACGCATCTTATAAGCAGGAGTGAAATGAATGAAAGCATGGTTGTTAGATTACTATCCACCGAATAATACGATTGAATTTAGCGATTCGGAGGAATTGGATCAAGTTTATGAGGCTTTAGGTAGTGATAAGCCGATTATTCAGGAATGGTCTGCACCTAACGTAGAATTTAATGATGTGGGCAAACCAGCCGATATTTTAAACAGATACACGGGAGCGCTTATCATCAGTAGGAAAGTGAAAGAACTATTGGAACAGAACCACATCGAACATATCGAGTTTTTGCCACTCTCAACGGCTACTGAAGAGGAATACTATATTTTACACGTGCTGCGTGTTATCGATTGTATAGACCCGGAAAACTCTAAAGTAAGGACTTATTATGACGACGTTCCTCAGTTTGATGAGTATTCACTCGTTTTATACCAAAAAGCTTTACAAGGACAACACATATTCAGAATTAAACTACCAAGTGAGGATAGAGAGTTATCTTACATATATGTTTCAGATTTTTTGCATGAAATATTAAGTCAATCCATCGTGGGTTACCAATTGGTGGAGATCTGGGATTCGGAATTTTCCTGGAAAGCCAAAGAAGAAAAGCATGAGCGGATGGGTCAGGAAATTGATAGCTCCCTGATAGATGTGTTTGATTTTGATAAAGCCAAGAAGTTCGCTCGTAAAAATAAAGGCCATGTGGTGTACTCAGGTAAGTGGGCAATCAAGGCAGATAAGGATAAGCAAATTTGGCTAGGAAACCTTCAATTGGATGGAAGCTACTCATGGATCAGACCCATCTATTATCCTCCCATTATATTAGAACTCCAGTGGGGGATTACTGAAAGAGGTAAAACGATGTTTAGCCGGTTGAAAGAGAGTGTTGGTTTTAAATAACAAATAATTAAATTGGATATGTAGTTTTGAATTTGATCTAAAAGAAAGAGAAGTTGCTTTTAAAGATCAAATAGTTAGTAGACAACTACATACAAAAATATTGGAGGCCCACCTAAGATAATAGTTGTCGGGGTGGGTCTCCATTTTAATAAATATCTTCGTTAATGAAATGATCTAAATCGACCTTACTCATTCGTAATATTAATCGTTTCATCGGTAACAGTCTTACCATCACTTCCTAATGCCTGAACAATCACGTGGTGATGCAAAGACTTACCCTTAATATCCCACGTTATTTTCCAACCATCGTCCTCGTTGGTATCATATCCAATCAGTTCTCGTTCTCCCCAAGTCTCTGTCCCTGTTGGAACGGCCCAGAAAAGAAGTGTTTCCGCGTTGGTCGCCTCAACTGTGACATCTAACTGGGTTCTATCTGTAGGAATTACAATCCAACCTTCTTTTTCTGGATAGTTGGTCTGAACAGTTGTAATTATGGGCCTAGTCTCATTTCTTTGGATGACTTCAGTATCATGATTTTCAGCAGGAACTTCTGAAGCGCAGGCTGTGAGAAGAAGGAGGAGCATAAGAATCGGGAAAAATTCCTTATTTATCATGATCGTTACCTCTCTTGATAATTTTAATAAGTAGGAGTTGTTGATCTAAGTGGATCTCTTTGGAGCCTTAATATTATTAATTATATGTTTTTTTGTATTTCTTATCGTTGTAGCAGTTGTACGATATGCCATAGATTCATCAAAAACATCAAAAAGACTTGAGTATCTAATCAAAGAAGTGCATGAGTTGAAAACGGAAATCAAAAAACAAAACAACCATAAACAAGATGAGAAAAAATATATTATTGACGAGAGAGTATAGATGTTTAGTTATACAATCTTTCAATGATGATGTTTTGTAGTCTATTGTTTTCTCTTAACTCCAGGTAATTAAGAAATAGAAGGGCCGTTATCAGTACAAGGATCACTGACATGAACTTACGGAAGTATCCCATGGTAAATTTAACCTCCTCGTTATCTTAAGAGAATCACGGTGCAGTACAAGTTAATTGAAAAATATCATCTGTATTACATAACACCCGGAAGGAATTAAAGTTACGTTGAAATGAAAAACAGGACTATTCCACTACGGGAATAATCCTGTTTCCATTTACAGCTACTCATCTCAATGATGATGATGCGCATGGGCATCCGGTGCGTCGCCTTTGACGGTGCATAAAACCGAGGTGTCATGCAGATGTTTCTCTGATTCGACCTGCAAGGTCACGTGCTTGATTTCCTTATGCTCCAACAGATGTTCAATCTTCTGAACAAGCACCTCGGATGCGTATACATCCATCGTTCCGTCCACCACAATATGAGCGGTCAATGCATTCAGGTTGCTGGTGATGGACCAGACATGCACGTCGTGTACGCCTTTGACACCATCCACTTTCTGAATGGTTTGCACAAGGTCATTCACATCGACATTCGCTGGTGTACCCTCCATCAAGATATGCAAGGATGATTTGGTGACGAAGAATCCGCTGCGCAGGACCAGTACAGCAACAATGACACTTGCGAGTGGATCGGCCCAGCCCCATCCGAAGAACATCATGAGCAGAGCGGCAGCAATGGCGCCAACGGATCCCAGCATATCACTGATGACATGGAGATAAGCCCCGCGCATATTCAGATTTTTCTCCGTATCACTGCCGCGCATCATGATCCAGGCCACCAGAATATTAATGAGCAAGCCAATGATGCTGATGATCAGCATGCCTACGGTTGCCACTTCAGGCGGGTTAATGAAGCGACCGATGGCTTCGTAAAAGATGTAAAGGGAGATGGCGATTAAGGTGACCCCATTTAATGTGGCTGCCAAAATCTCAAAGCGTCTGTAGCCGTAGGTTTTACCTGAATTCACCGCTTTTTCGCCAAACATGAACGCCAGCAGGGCAATTCCCAAAGCTATGGAATCAGACAACATATGACCTGCATCGGAGATGAGGGCTAGGCTGTTCGTTATGAATCCGCCTACGGCTTCAACGATCATATAAACGGTAATAATAATGAAGGAAAACAACAGTACTTTCTTGTTATTGGTACTACCATGATTGTGTCCATGGTCGTGGCTGTGATGATGTCCGGACATACATGATCCTCTCCTTTGGAGCGTAGCTCCGTTATGTAAGTTGATTTCTTATGTGACTAAAATTTACCCTTGGTAAGGGGTAAACATAAACAAATGAATATATGAGCAATCACTCATATGTTATGGTTTTATTATAGGTGCGCCTAATAATAGTGTCAACCAGATTTGAAAAAATATAAACATACCCGGTGCGCCAATCGCATGTGTGCTGGCGATTTACGTTGCTTTTGTGCTACCATCTGTGCAGGATCAATGTCGAGGAAGTTCCCGCTACAAATAATAAAATGAAGAAAATATAAGTTAAAACTAATATTTACACGGTAACGGAGAGGTCAGAAAAAATCTGGGGATAACAGCGATCAGAAGATTGTTCTGACCTTGTAGTGGCTAGTGTAAAAATGATTCATTTCAACTTAACAGAAAAGGGGCGGACAACCATATGAAGCATCTGCTTCTGGCGGACGACGACGCCAATATTAGAGCACTCCTCCGGCATGTCATGACCAAGGAAGGGTACCGCGTGCATGAAGCACAAGATGGAGTGGAAGCGGTCAAGGTGATGCAAGCAACACCAATCGATCTGGCGATTCTGGATGTGATGATGCCAGGCATGGATGGACTGGAGTTATGTGATTTCATTCGCCAACATTATGACATTCCGATCATGCTGCTGACTGCACGAGATCAGCTATCCGACAAGCGGGATGGGTACTTGAGAGGCACAGATGAATATGTGACGAAGCCGTTTGAGCCCGAGGAACTGGTATACCGGGTCAAGGCATTGTTTCGCCGATACCATCGCACGTCCAGTGATATCATTCGCATGAATCGCATCGTGATTGACCGAAACAATGTGGAGGTCTCCGATGGGCAATCGATTCTCTTTTTGCCAATGAAGGAGTTCGAGCTGCTCTCGCAGCTGGCGCAGTTCCCGGGCCGTTTGTTCTCGCGTGATGAACTTATTCGACTTGTATGGGGAGCCGACTATGAAGGAGATGATCGCACGGTAGATGTACATATCAAGCGGCTGCGTGATCGTTTTGCCGATTATGCGGATGATTTTGTCATTCAGACGGTACGGGGCATTGGTTATAAGATTGAGGTGAAAGCGCATTGAGATCACTGTACTTTCGGGTATTTATGATTACAATCGCGGTGATTCTGGTCAGCGCCATGCTGGGTTTTCTTTTATCGAATATTTATTATCATGCGAAATTGAAGTCTTTCAATGACGAGAAGTTGGTGGGCATCGCGACTCAAATGAAGCAGTTTGTGGAGCAGGAACCCGCTACGGTGGAGCATTACCTGAACAATGCCGCAGCGCTTGGTTACGAAATTTATGTGACGGATGGAAAAGGAAATGACCAATTCTATGGCCGTGAATTCCGCCAGAAGGATCTGGACAAGCAGGCTGTTGAACGGGTACTGAGTGGTGAGGTTTACCACGGCGTTGCCGAGTTTCCCAGCAAACCGTTCATTACCGGGTTCTTCGATAATCAATTGAGCAATACCGTTGGTGTTCATCTACAGATGGGCAATGCAAGTTATGCGTTGTTTATGCGCCCGGATGTCATTTTGCAATTCGGTGAACTGCGTATCTTTTTTGCGCTGATTGGAGCTTTTACGGTGGGCATTAGCATTCTGCTCTTTATAATCAGTACCCGCTATCTGGTGAATCCGATTGAACGTCTGTCCGAGGCGACCAAGCGTATTGCGCAAGGGAACTATAATCTGAAATTACGTACTACGCGGCGCGATGAGATTGGACAGCTGGCCCGGCATTTCATGACCATGAGTCGTGAGTTGGAACGGGTAGATCAGGCGCGTCAGCAGTTTGTATCCAACGTATCCCATGAGATTCAATCCCCGCTGACTTCGATTCAGGGTTTTGCCCAACTGGTGGGAGATCAGAATCTGCCTGAACAGGAACGGGAGCATTACGCTTCCATTATTGAGGAGGAGAGTCGTCATCTGTCTTTGCTGAGTAAACAGTTGCTGCTCCTGTCCTCCCTGGAACAAGGTCATGAGGATTTGACCAAAGTGAGATTCTCTCTGCGGGATCAATTCCGCCAAGCGGTTCAGGTGCTGCAATGGCAGCTGGAAGAAAAGGAGCTGCTGCTCCGAATTTCGGTACCCGAATCCATCCAGCTCTATGGCAATGAAGTGCTGCTCATGCAAGTGTGGATGAATCTGCTGGGGAATGCCGTCAATCATCTTCCCCAGGGAAGAAGCATCGAAATACGTGCCGAGGAAACCAGTGCCCAGTGCGTAATTCATATTCGGGATACAGGAGACGGGATTGCAGCAGAGCATTTGCCTTTCCTATTCGATCGTTTCTACCGGGTTGACCGTGCAAGAGAGCGCTCTTCTGGCCGAACCGGGCTTGGACTTGCCATTGTGCAGAAAATTATTCGCATCCATGACGGCACGATCGAGGTCTCCAGTTCGTCAGAGGGAACGGTCTTTACCGTGACGCTCCCGCAGATGTAATCTGTTATTCATTTGCCGTTCATTTTCGCCTCCTATACTTGGGTTATCAAGAGGAGGTCAGAGAATATGTACTTGGCTATTAGAGAGATGAGGTTTGCCAAAGGGCGATATGCATTAATTGCTACAATTATGGTGCTTGTATCCTTTTTGGTTTTGTTTGTCACAGGTCTGGCACAGGGGCTTGCGTATGATAACGCGGCATCCATCAAAAATATGGCAGCAACCCATTTTGTTCTGGAGCAGGATTCGAATCATCGTTTTACCCGATCCCAGGTGAATCAGGATCAGCTTGAACAGGCGCGCTCTGTGGTAGGTCAAGAGAACGCTGAGCCGCTGGGTGTAAAAATGACAACCGTCAGTCCAGCTGGCGACACGAAGAAGGTCGATGTAGCGCTGTTCATGGTGAACCCGGAAGGCTGGCTCGTTCCAACCGTAACCGAAGGATCACCAATCAAGGATCTGAAGAATGGACAGGTTGTGGTGGATCACACGCTGTCTGAAGACGGCGTGAAGATTGGAACAGTCCTGGTAGATAAAGCTTCGGGCAGGGAGTGGACGGTGGCCGGATTTGTACAAAATGAGTCTTACAGTCATTCCCCCGTTGTGTTCCTGAACGAGCAGGAGTGGCTTGCTATTCAAGCCGGGTTAGGTACTTCTCAAGGAACAGTGGACTCGAATGCTCCGGTTTACAGTGCCATCGCCATTAATGATGCAGGCGAGAAGGCGGACAGCCTTGGTGCGGCATTACCAAACACGGAAGTGATTACGAAGTCCGATGCGGTATCGGCCATTCCTGGCTACAAAGAAGAGCAGGGCTCGCTGCTCATGATGATTGCCTTTTTATATGTGATCTCGGCGTTTGTGCTTGCGGTATTCTTCTACGTCATCACAATTCAGAAAACGAGTCAATTTGGCATATTGAAAGCCATTGGAACGAGAAATGCGTATTTGGCCGGCAGTGTATCATTACAAGTATTGGTTCTGTCTGTCGGCAGTCTGGTGATTAGTGTTCTGCTGGTTCAGCTGTTTGCATCCATCTTGCCAGCTTCGATGCCGTTTCAGTTAGGTTTGTCCACATTGTCCCTGACCTGCGTGTTATTTGTGTTCATGTCTGTGGCGGGTTCATTATTCTCGGTGTGGAAGGTTACCAAAATTGATGCGCTTGATGCGATTGGGAGGACAGCAGCATGAGAAACCGATTGATATTGCAGGGAATTACTCAGACCTTTGAAGATGGCGGGGTCAGACGGACGATATTGGATAAGCTGGACCTTGAGGTTGCCCAAGGGGAACTCGTCGCAGTGATGGGGCCTTCCGGCTCGGGTAAAAGCACATTTCTGTCCATTGCAGGTGCACTCCTTGAACCGACGAAGGGGCAGGTTCTGCTGGATGGCGCATCGATTATGGGCAAAAACAAACAGGACATTTCCGATGTGCGGCTTCAGCAGCTCGGTTTTATTTTTCAAAGCGCCAACCTGATTCCTTATCTGAAAGTGGAAGAACAATTGGCACTGGTTGCGAGGCTTGCCGGAACGGACAAGAACAAGATCGCGAAGCGAGTCGATGAACTGCTGGATAAGGTAGGCTTATCGCATCGGCGTAAGGCATATGCCGAGAAGCTGTCCGGCGGTGAACGTCAGAGGGTTGCCATTGCCAGAGCATTGATGAATGATCCGGCCGTCCTGCTCGCGGATGAACCAACAGCCAGTCTGGATGCGGAACGCGGTTATGATATTGTGAGTATGATTGCAAAGCTGGTTGCAGAGCAGGGCAAGAGTGCGGTGATGGTTACACATGATGAGCGGATTTTGCCGTTATGTGATCGGGTTCTCTTTTTGGAAAAGGGGAAACTGGTACAGCATTAGCGCTCAGAGTGGATAGTGTAGGTATTCTTTGGTTCAACGGATATAACATTAGAAGGTCCATGGATTCCCGTTGGGAAAAATGGCCTTCTTTTTTCTTTTTTGATCTATAATGAGAGATAGAACTTATAATGGAAGATTTATTTTACATAGAGAGGATCGGATAGAAAAATGAAGACTTTGGATCGGGAACAGTTCCCTGCGCTCAGCACATCGATTCATTGGGGGATTGTTGAAGCGGAGTTTAAATTGAATGACATCGTGGATGAAACGCTGGTAAGCAATGTGAGCATCATCCCGTTTGTCGGGGAACAAGTGGTTGTTTTTCAGATCGATAATGGGAAATGGGAGCTGCCCGGAGGAACGTTGGAGGCTGGAGAGAAGTATATGGATGGACTACAACGTGAAGTGATGGAGGAGCTTGGAGCCAAGTTGATCACGTATCAATTATTTGGGCAATTTCATTGCATGTCGAGTGCACCTGAGCCGTATAGATCGCATATTCCGCATCCTCATTTTGTAAGACTCATTGGCTATGGAGAAGTTGAAATTGTGGGTCAACCATTAAATCCGGTGGATGGGGAGCAGGTGATTGCTGTAGAGGTTGTGGAAATCTCGGAAGCGATCAGGAGATTTGAAGAACAGAATAGATATGACATTGCGGATATGTATCGATTGGCCTATGTGCTGCGAGAAGAAGCAAATGGTGAGTAGATGGAGTAGGAAGAGTAAGGGGTAACCATTGAGGATTTTGGATTCAGCTTTTTAAACAAACGAATAATCTGCCGGAGGAGCCATCTCATGCGCAAGAAGTCGATTAAAATATTCAGACGCGTCATGTTTAGTATTCTTTTAGTCGTAATACTCGCTCTGATCTTTCCCACATGGACCCCTGGGATCAAAGGAGAAAATAGTATCAGCACATTAGGACAGGTTGAGATCAATGGTGCAGGTCATGAGGTTATGATTCGCGGGACGGATCGGAACAATCCTATCCTTATTTTCGTGCATGGTGGTCCAGGCTGCTCCGAGATCCCTTATGTAAGGAAGTATCAGCAGGAGCTTGAGCAACATTTTACCGTTGTACATTATGATCAACGTGGAAGCGGAAAGTCATATCATTTGTTGGAGGATTATTCGGGTGTGACTTCGGATGTACTTGTAGATGATTTGCTCGCTTTAACAGACTACGTAACTGCCGAACTGGGACAAGAGAAAATTGTGTTGGTCGGTCATTCATTTGGAACATACATAGGAACAAAAGCCGCGGCCAAAGCACCGGACAAATTCATGGCTTATATCGGTATTGGACAAATGGCGAATACGCCTCAGAGTGAGCTGGATAGTTTGGAATATACGATTGAGCAAGCAGAACAAGCAGGCAATACAGAAGATGTGGAAAGTCTGGAGTTTCTTCGCGATTCAATCCAGCGAGGAGAAACGTACACACCAAGAGATCTGGTTCGCAAGTATGGCGGTGCAGCCAGGCTTATTGATGACAACAGAGATTATACGCTTGGCTTTCTACTGGGAACCGAATATAATGCGCTGGATGTAATTCGGTATTCCATGGGTGTGCAGGCTACACAGGAAATTCTCATGAAGGAAGAGTCCGCGAGCCGTTTGCCAGACATTGTAGATCAACTGGAGCTCCCGACTTATTTTGTTATGGGGAAATATGATTATATGACATCCGTGAATGCTGCACGAGAGTATTTCAGTGAGCTTGAAGCACCCGAAAAAGATTTTGTTGTATTTGAAGAGTCGGCCCATTACCCACAGTTCGAGGAGAAGGAACGATTTACAGCGTGGTTGATCGGGGTAGTAGATCGTTTGAAATAAGCAATAAATATAAGAAGGGAAAGAATTTGAAGGGCTCGCAATTCGTAGTGGAGAATATAAACGTGTGATAACACCAAAATGGGAGACGATAATCTCATAACACCTAAACTTGTAAGGAGAATTATTAAATGGTGTACTCAAGTAGGGATTTTACTTTAGATTAAGCGAGGGATCTGGATGGTACAACGTGAAACTGAACTCATGATTAGACTTGCCTTACCGGAGGAAGCTTCAACTGTATTGAACCTATGGCAAGAGTCTGCCCGATGGCTGAACTCCAAAGAAATATATCAATGGCGTCCCGAGTATTTCAATCTGGAACAAGTCATTGAATTCATGAATGATGGATCAGAAGTATATCTTGCAGAAATGAATCATGAAGTCGTGGGCACGTATACCTTAACATGGTCAGATCCTCTGATTTGGAAAGAACTCGACAACCCCAATTCCGGATACATACATCGATTCGCAGTAAATAGAGAGTTTAAAGGGCAAGATATAGGATTATTCCTTTTAAAATCAGCAGAAGAGAACATCAGGCTTAAAGGAAAGAACTTGATCAGGCTGGATTGCATGGCGGATAATTGGAGACTCAATCAATACTACAAGGATTATGGATTCCAATATATCCGAAGAGTGGAACTGGGGAGCTGGAGTGCCAGTCTATATGAAAAACAATGATGTGTCTCTATCAAGTTCGTTAAGCCCGTAAGTTTAAGAAGGGGGTCTATTCATGCTTTTATCCTATTATCCAATGAGATTAGCTGATGCGGAAAAAATCGTTACCTGGACGTATGAAAATGAATATGCAATGTACAGTTTCTCTGAATCCAATGAAGATATTCATGAATTAATGAATGGGGAATACTTTTCAGTTCTGGATGAACGGGAGAGGTTAGTGGGATTTATTTGTTGTGGGGAATCAGCCCGTGTACCGGGAGGAATCACAATCGGACTGTATCAAGAAGAAGGATATCTGGATATAGGTCTTGGACTAGCTCCAGATCTGACAGGGCAAAAGTTAGGGTCTGTATTTCTTAAACAAAGTTTAGTATTCTTGCAAAACCAATTTAAAAGTTCTCAGTTTCGGCTGGTGGTTGCCACTTTCAACGAGCGAGCAATCAAAGTGTATGAGCGGGCTGGCTTTCAGAAGGATAAGGCGTTTTATAGCAAAGTGAATAATGAAGACATGTTATTTATCAGTATGAAAATGAGAATGGAAATGGAAATGCCTATCTACTCTTTTGAAGAAATAACGGAGCAGGATTTGACTGAAGTCAGGGAAATATATAATTATTATGTCTCCAACACGACCATCTCGTTTCATACCGAAGAATTGACTCTGGAAGAAATCAAAACATCTGTCATGAACCAAAATCCGCGCTTTAAATCATTTGTCATTAAAGAAGAGAACGAAATGAAAGGTTATGTGCTAATTACCCAATACAAGAGTAAACAAGCCTATGATTTCTCGGGAGAAGTCACGATTTATTTGAAACCGGGTACCGTAGGGAAAGGGATTGGCGGAAAAGCGCTAGGTTATATAGAGGATGTTGCACGTGAGCAGGGATTCTACACGTTGATTGCTACCGTTTGTATGGAAAACACGCGCAGCATATCTTTATTTGAAAAGCATGGATATGAGCAGTGTGCGATGTTTAGAGGTGTGGGATATAAGTTTGATCGCAGATTGGATATTGGTAGTTTCCAAAAGGTATTGTAGCGTATGAATCATATTCAATATAATCTAAAATTCGAAAAACTCGTCACTGAATTAGAACTTGGTGAATTGATCAGTACACCCAAGGCAATCTCAGGTGGGCTTTTACATCGAATGTATGCCATTGAAACCACGCATGCCAAATATGCTGTGAAAGCACTGAATCCTCAAATTATGAGTAGACCTACAGCTATGCAGAATTATATTCAATCGGAGAAAATAGCAAACTTGGCAGCGAATTCTATCCATGCTCAACCTGCCAAAGTAATAAACGGTTCTTCAATACAAATCTTAGAAAATCAATGCTACCTTATATTTGACTGGATCGATGGTAAAAGTCTGGAGCCTCATGAAGTAACTGAAACCCATTGTAAGCATATGGGCATGATTCTTGCAGATATCCATAAAACTGATTTTTCACAGCTTCATATTCCTGACCTTCAGTTGGATCATTCCAAAGAAACTAATTGGAAATATTATTTAACCAAAGGGCAGAAGGAAAATTCAGATTGGACGGTTCTATTAAGTAATACCATTCAAAAGCTCTATGAGTGGAGTGCTCAAGCAAAAAAATCATCAGTCATGCTGGGTTCAAATACAGTTATTAGCCATAGGGATTTGGAGCCTAAGAACGTGATGTGGCACCAGAACAAACCCATCATTATTGATTGGGAATCAGCGGGTTATATCAATCCGATGCATGATCTGGTGGAAACCGCTATGTATTGGTCTGTAGATCACATTGGAAACGTGGACAAAGGAAGATTTATGACTTTTATAAATGGGTATCGGTCTCGAGTGGGGAATTTAAATGCCAATTGGAGAATGGTTCTCGAAAATGGTTTTGCCGGAAAGTTGGACTGGCTCGAATACAGTCTGAAACGCTCTTTGTGGATTGAATGCACAGACGATAAAGAACAACAAATGGGAACTTCACAAGTCACATGGACGATAGAGGCTTTGAAACAATACGAGGACATGATCCCATATGTTGAGAACTGGTTGTGCAGCTAAGCCCAAGAAACTCGTTATCCGATAAAACAGAAAGGTGTGAGCTGCATGGCAAACGCTAGAGGAACATTAAGGTCATGCGAACAAGGGCATGCCTACTACAAAAGTAGTGATTGCCCAACCTGTCCGGTCTGTGAGAAGGAGCGAAAACCGAAAGAGGGATTTCTTTCATTGCTGTCCGCACCAGCCAGACGCGCGCTGGAGAATCAGGGAATTACGACGTTGCGACTACTCTCGCAGTATACAGAAAAAGAGATTTTGAAGCTGCACGGGATCGGGCCTTCTGCGATCCCTAAACTTCGACAAGCACTCGAAGAAGAGGGATTATCTTTTAATAAATAACCCTCTTCACTCTTAATCTAATCTCCCTAAACCAAACCTGAAGCCAATTCCCCAACCGTCACCTGATACAACAGATTTCCCTCACTGAGGAGCAGTCGGTTCTGACGAAAATCCTGACGTGCCTGCTTGAAGGGATTATTCTGTTCATTCACGAACTCAATCTTCTGCCCTTTTGTAAGTGTGCCGGGCTTCTCCATTTTCTTGAGAACAAACGTCCCGTGTTTACCATACCCGGCATCGAACAAAAAATGATACCCATCCGTACAGAAACCGGAGGAGCCGGATAGGTTAGGATCTACAAATGTTACTTTAGGTTGCTGGGTACCGCCGGAAACACAGCCAAGCATAAAATCGGTATAATAATAAAACCATACCTGCTGTTCATTCACCACATTGAGTGCGTAACAATCGGCAATATCGGCTTTATGGTCTTCGTATAGTTTGTTACCGTGCATATCCCAAGCTAACAGTCCTTGTGAGCCAATCGGATTATTCCACCCATTGTTCCCGAATACACCCTCGTCAAAGTAGCTGGTCCAAATGGTCCCGTTCTCGGTCACCTGCACACTCTGAATACCGTCTCCCAGCAGAAACTCGCGAATCGTGTTTCCTTCCCGATCACACACTTTGGCGTTCAGATCATACTTGTCATTCCCATAATACGTGCAGCGCGCCCCGACGAGCAGCAGGTGACTATGTAATGGTTGCACGTAATGATAATTGAACGTTTGCCCCCAAATAACAACTTCCTCAATGGATTGCTCCGTCACAATCAGAACTTTGTATGTGTAGGTTTGGTTTAGTTTGGTCTGTACAAACATGCCTTGTTTTCTTTCGGGAATTTGGTTTATGAGCAGCACATAGACCCGACCATCGCCGCCCCACTGAGTGGAAACTATATCGAAGCCTTCCAAATGTGCTGAAATCTCTGCAAAGGGCAGAAGTTTTATCTTGGGATTGGACATTGGATTATTCCTCCTTGAACGTTAGTGCAGATGTGCCATCTGCACGAATTAAGTACAGTATGCAGGAAGAATACCCTGCCGAACACGGCGTAAGTATAGCGAAGGCTTTCTTTTATCGATGAGTGACTTGAACTGGTGAAATGGGTATCGTTTTGCTTCTTTGCATTGTATAATAAGACGGTTATGTAAAATATTATGCGAGGAAATGTTAACTTCAGCTCAATTTGATTATGATCAGCCGTTGTAGGTCCTCGATATGGACCCCATATTTTATCAAATCAGTACGAGTTCATAATACGTTTGTCAGATAAAAACATACACCCCGACCTAAGATGGTAGATCTAAGGACGGGGTTGTTATCATCCAATTATTCAAAAAAATGGCCAGATGAACTGCATATAGATGTGGATGAGATTAATCCACCTAAGGGGAAGGGATTGGCTGCTAAATTAAGGAGGAGATAAATTGAAGATTATCTTAGTAAGACACGGGATGGATGAGGAGGGTTACAGAGGTGGCTGGAGTCAGCGAGGGCTCATTGAAGAAGGTATTACTCAATCGGAGAGACTCGGAGACTACCTGCACCATCATTTAGAGCAATATAACATAAACACGGTGATTAGTAGTGATCTTCCGCGTGCAGTTCAGACTGCAAAAGAGCTTGAAAAAAGGCTTAACATCAAAGGGGATTACCTGAAAGACTGGAGAGAAATGAACAACGGAGATTTGGCTGGAATGCCAAATAAGGAAGCAGAAGTGAAATATGCAGGAGTTTATTTTAACACTCTTGGCATGGATACCCCGTTCCCAGGAGGAGAAAGTCCTCGAAAATTTTATAACAGAATATGTACATCCTTTCGGGATTTATGCCGAAGTATAGAGGAGCAACAGATCAAATCCAATGTCCTGCTGGTCACGCACGGCGGAGTAATCAACATCCTTTATTATCTATTAGGAAACCAAAATTGGACTAATACATCGGAGTTTCATTCTATTGGAAATACCAGTGTTCATACGGTTGAAAAAGGAGTAAATGGTTGGGAGTTTAGCAGCATGAATATGATGAGTCATCTAGGTTAGAGTCTGAAGCAGTCGTACTATTTCACCATCTATTACTTCTTCACTAGTTTTTATAAACCCTAAAGATTCGTACAATTTTCCCGCAATTAGATTATCTGGTCGGTGTCCAATCATGATTCTTGTGCAATTTGAAATACGCATATGCTGAATCAAAGTTTTCATTGCTGCCTTGCCATAACCTTTTCCTTGATGCTTCTCGTCAATCATTATGGCAGGAATCCAGTAGTTATCATCCTTGTCTGGGTTCGCACAGAATACGAGAAAACCGACTAAAACCTCTTCCGAGTAAATAGCGCGTAATTCAAAATCATCAACATATTTAGATTCAGCAATCCAATAAACGACTGTTCTGGCTTAACTTTAAGCTGGGTACATTCATACCAATTTTCATTAGACACTGGCTTTAATACAACTACCATACAAAATTCCTCCCAAATTTTACTTCGCAGAGGAATTTATCCTCTGCGGTTACTTCGTATCCTTCCTAAAAACCATTGCAACATGGATATTCTTCATACCACATCACTCCTTTCGAAATGAAAAAAACTCTAATGTAGCTTATTTGCTTTATTGTTTAATATATCCTTCTTTTATCAGTGAGAATAGATTGAACATATGCATCATTTCAAAACAAATAGTTGAGAAAATAGCCTACTACGCTACAATGGAATGAAATGGAAGTGTAAGGAGGTTGCATTGTGAGTGATAAACCAAGTGATTTGCTGCGTGGCTTGAAGTCCTTGTCTGGACCTTTTCCGGCTTGGGATACCGAACAGTTACCGGATCGACCAGGGGATCTTTTTCTGGAATGGCTGAGACTGGCTATAGATTACGGTGTGAAAGAACCTCATGCGATGACGATTTCGACAGTGGACTCGAATGGATTTCCAGATGCACGAGTGTTGATTTTGAAAGACGTAGTTGACGAAGCTTTTTATTTTGCATCTGGCTCGGAGAGTCGAAAAGGACAGCAGCTGGAGAGCAATCCGCATGTGGCACTGACCTTTTACTGGCCTGCATTGGGCAGACAGATTCGCATAAAGGGAGAAGCCGTGGATATGGGCGAGGAAGCAGGTGCAGCGGATTTTCGGAAAAGATCGGCAGGGGCACGCACAGTTGCGATGACAGGACGACAGAGTCAGGAGCTGGACAGCGAGGAAGAATTGGAACGCGCCATTGCCGCTCAGAAGGAAAGAATCAGCCGAGATCCTGATGTCATTACACCGAATTGGAGACTGTACGCCGTGAACGCAAAGGAAGTTGAGTTCTGGCAGGGAGACCCGGAGCGAAAGCATGTGCGAATTCAATATGTTCTGCAGCAAGGTCAGTGGAAGTGCCAGAGGTTATGGCCGTGATTTTATAAAGGGGGAATATGTGTGAGTCGTAGAACTACAGGGACACTGCTGCTGGTCATAGCGGCATTTCTGTACAGTGTTCGATATTTGAGTGCTGCCATTTTTGGTTCTGGTGTGGCTTCGTGGAATTCGGAATTGTTTCAGGAGATGCTGAATTATGTGGGAACCGCTCCGCAAAGTTGGAGTATAGCTGCTTTAATCCTGGGTTTGTTCTATTTAGTATGGGCGGAATATGAAGCAACCAGCTCCAAAACCAAAGAAAGTCTCAAGCGTTTTGTGAGTTATGAATCTGTAGATCAAGAAGCGGGAAGCCAGAACAAAACAGATTAACTGGATAGTGTGATTCCTTATCAATAACGGTTGTTAAACTAATTTGAAAAGCCGGGGAGGTATACATATGAAGTCCATTGAAAGTTATTTTGACCCATTTCCGGAATTGGAAACAGAACGATTGCTCCTTAGGCCCATTACCTATGCTGATCTGAATGAGATGTACCGTTATTGTGCGGTTCCTGCTGTATCGGAGTACACAACTTGGGACGCACATCAGAGCAAGGAGGATACGAAAGCCTTTATTGATTTTGTCATGAGTCGATATGAGGTGGATAAGCTGGGGCCATGGGGGATTGAGGATAAACAAACGAAGAAGTTGATTGGCAGCTGCAATTATCTGGGGTGCGACAGCAACAGTATGAGGGTGGAATTAGGTTATGTATTATCCAATGAGTACTGGGGCCAAGGCATCATGACGGAAGCGGTTAGCCGAATCATTCAATTTGGGTTTGAAGACATCGGGTTGGAGCGAATTCAGGCTAAATGTCTGGTGGGTAACATCGGTTCCGCAAAGGTCATGGAAAAGACAGGCATGAAATTCGAAGGGCTTTTACGCAAGTATATGAAAATTAAAAACGAAATGCAGGATTTGAAAATGTATGCGATGACTAGAGAAGATTTTCAATCGTTATAACCTGCTGAACATGTTTGAAAGGAATGTTAATGTTGATCAAAAAAATTCTATTAGTTGTTCTATTCATGACTATTTTAAGTACCTCAGAAGTATCAAATAACCTGATTAACGCTTCAAATGGACCTCCTGCATCTATGATATTTACGGAGGAAGAATTTCAATTTCAGATTAAATCAAATGATATTGCCATTAAGATAGGAAATACACGTGAAGAGGTTGAGCAGCAACTTGGACATCCCGTGGATTATTATTACCATACGAATGTCTACCAGTACAAAAATATGAGAATTCATTACAAAGCAGGGATCGTGGATGGGATCATGATTGATGATTCGGCAATTTTCAGAAAATATAAAACGCCCAGAGGGATAGGCTTTGGCAGTACAATCCAAGAAGTAATCCAGCAATATGGAAAGAAAGCCTTTATTGATTCTAATCAAAGAAAAGTAAGCTCAATTACGTATGTCATGGAGAGAAATAAACAAGGCGACTACAGTGTAATATCGTCATTTGATAAATTTGTACTTGAAGGTGGCTATGAAAATTTGATGATTTTATCCATGGTGCTCGATCAGCGAGGCCGTGTGTCATTCTTGATGATCGCAGACTATGAATTTGCATATCATCCTGAATTTAGATGGACTGAAACTCAATAAAATGGCTGGGGGTTACTCTGTTCTTCACATCCCAGCGTACATAATGTCATATCGGGTATCGGCCGATTTCCGCTATAATCTCCAAGTTGCAATAACATGGATTAAGGAATCGGGAGGTACAGCGAATTGGCAGTGAAAAACAAATATAAAGCACTTGAGCTTGAAACACCCGGCGTATATGAACTGGAAGGACTGGAGGTGGGCGTGACCTCCAATTGTAATTACAAATGCGACTATTGCTGTGCTTACAATCGGGACGATGGGCAATGCATCAGCGGTCAGGAAGTGATTCGGATCATTAGTGAGCTTCCGCGGCTCAAGCGGGTGCGTTTGTCCGGGGGAGAGGTGACCCTGAAATATCAGGATTGCCTGGAGATTGTGACGTATTGCGGGGCACATGGCATCGACACCCAATTGAATACTAATGCCAGTCTGCTAACGGAAGAGCGAATTCATGCTTTGCGGGATGCAGGCTTGTCCAATATTCATATATCTTTTAACTATACAGACCGGGAGGCTTATGCAGTCTATTACCGCGTACATCCCCGCATGTATGAGCGATTAGAGCATAACATTCGTCTTTGTACTGAAGCGGGGCTGGAAACTGTGCTTGAAACGCTGTTATTCGAAGGAACCCAAGCGAACATGCAAGCTATTAGCGATAAAGTCTATGAACTGGGTGTGCGCATCCATGAGATTCAGAACAGCATCGTGATGCCACACAGTAAATGGAGCAAGATTGCCTCCAAGGAGTCCCTCATCCAGTCCGTAAATGATCTGATCAATCACAAGAAGGAAGATACGACGTTATATTTTACCTGTATGGATCGTTTCGCGGAGCAATTGGGGTTACGAGAACAACCGGGTGTGTATTTCTCCAATTGTGTGGATGGGAGGAAGCAGCTGCATTTGCACGGCAATGGAGATATTCTCATCTGTGAGTTATGCCACCCAGTCGTGATCGGCAATATCTATACGGGTACGTCTTTGAAGGATATTTATACCAAGCAGCCACAAGCGTTAACGGATTATCTTGAAAAGAAACCCTGCCCTGCATACGATGCTCTCTTTGCAAGTGAATAGTCACGTTTATAGAAAGCTGTTTAGCATTGTACTTGTCCCTATTTGGGGTACATATATAGATTGAGATCCATCATTATCACTTATATGGAAGGTTGTCTGATTTCCTCTCGGGGGAAAGGATGACCTTCTTTCTTTGCGTTCAGCCTGTTTCAGATTCATTTAAGCTAGCCCGCCTATCATTAGCCTTAAGAACTTAGATGAAGAGGTGAACTTCACATGATGAAGATCTATCCAAAAACCAACGAGAACGACCCATATAAAAAGGCAAAACCAAGGCGCAAATGGCTGATGATCACCCTTGTTATTATTCTGGGTCTTGGTACCGTGATATACAGCCTGGCAGATCGCTACTTAATCCGACATGTGCAGGTTGTTGTAGCGGATGACAATACATCAGCAAACAGCAACTCCAGCGAACCTTCAACTACGACGACTGAAGAGAATGCAACGTCAGATGACTGGAACTATTCAAGCGATGATATGCAAGTCAAGATCGATAAGGTGCAGACAGGCTCCGGTTCAGATCAGATCACGTATTACGTCGCAGATGTACAGCTGACAGATGCGAGCAGTCTGCGATCGGCTCTGGCAGATAACAGCTTTGGCACGAATATTACCGAAAACACCTCAGAGATTGCAGCGGCCAACAACGCCATCTTTGCGATTAATGGTGACTACTATGGCTTCCGTGATGATGGCGTAATTATACGGAATGGTACGGTATACCGAGATGATCCGGTACGTGATGCGATGGCGCTGTTCAGTGATGGCACAATGAAGACGTACAACGAGACGCAGATTTCCTCATCGGAACTGCTGGCGGAAGGCGCGACCAATACGTTATCCTTTGGACCCATTCTAATTCAGGACGGTGAGATCGTTAGTGATTTTAGCAGCGTGAAAATTGATAACAACTTTGGCAACCGGTCGATCCAGGATGCTAATCCAAGAACAGCAATCGGCATGATCGCACCGAATCATTATGTATTCGTTGTAGTGGACGGACGACAGGATGACAGCCGTGGCATGACGCTGGCAGAGCTCGCCGATGTCATGAAAGGTCTTGGTACAACGGAAGCCTACAATCTGGACGGCGGCGGTTCATCCACGATGTATTTCATGGGCCGGGTTGTTAATAATCCGCTGGGAAGAAACCAGGAACGCGGCGTAAGTGACATCCTTTATCTGAAGGAGGGACAATGATTATGACGATATTAATTCCATCATACGAACCGGATGTTCGTTTATTAAATCTCATATTACAATTGCAGACGTTTCAGTTAGGACCCATTGTTATTGTAGATGATGGCAGCGGCCCAGGTTACCGGGGGATTTTTGAGACGGCAGAAGCCTATGGGTGTACGGTGCTGACACATACGGTCAATCTAGGCAAGGGACGTGCGCTCAAGACAGGGTTCCAACATATCAAGGAACATGGACCACAGGGCGGAATTGTGTGCGCCGACAGTGACGGACAGCATCTGCCGCATGATATCAAACGCATCTTCGATGTACTATTGGAGCAGACTACGCCGGGCATGGTGCTGGGAAGCCGTCGATTCAGTGGAACCATTCCAGCGCGCAGCCGTTTCGGCAACACGGTCACACGAGGTGTCTTTTCACTCACGACAGGTACGAAAGTATATGATACACAGACAGGCCTGCGAGGTTTTCCGTACTCAATGCTGGACTGGCTGTGTCAGATTCCGGGGGAACGATTTGAATACGAAATGAACATGCTGTTAACAGCGCATAAAGAAGGGTATGAGATCACGGAGGAGTTTATTGATACGGTCTATCTGGATCATAACAAATCCTCTCATTTTCGCCCGTTAGTGGATTCATTCCGCATTTATATGCCCATTCTGATGTTCAGCACGTCTTCGGTGTTATCGGCTTTGATCGATTTTGGCTTATTGTTCGTGATCCAGTACTTCACCCATAATCTGTTTCTATCAGTCGTTGCAGCGAGACTTTGCAGCTCCATCTTCAACTATACAATCAATCGGAAGTATGTATTTTCAGCCGGGAAAACATCCAAAGTTCGTCAGTCTTTACCGAAATACTTCTCGCTGGTCATTCTGGTGCTGCTATTAAATTACGGCTTGTTATACTTTTACAATGAACAACTCATTATCCCGCTGCTTGCAGCCAAGCTGTTAACGGAGGTGTCGATCTTTGTGTTCAGCTATTGGGCGCAGCGCAGATTTGTGTATTAAATACGGAGAGAGTAAGCATGCCGCTTGCTCTCTTTTTTCATTCAAAACTGTTTCATGTTTACCGCTTTATGGGGTACGATGTAGGTAGTCATTTTGTGTAATGAACTGGAAGTTTACATTGATGAGTTCGTACTATGAACAGCACCATAATTCGTAAACTGGGGGGGTAAAATATGGTTCCACAGCGAGTGAGCCTGGTCACTATTGGTGCAATGCATTTGCCTGAATTGCGTTCGTTCTATCAGAAGCTTGGCTGGAGTGAGACCCCAATCAGTTCAGATCAGTACAGTGTCTTTGAAACGACAGGTGTCCTATTATCGTTGTATCCCATTCAGGAACTTGAGAAAGATACGGGTATGACTTTCCGTGCATCTGACGGGTTGAAGGGAACGCTGCTGGCCATTAATGTGGATCAAGCAGAAGACGTTGATGATACGATTTCAAAAATTCGTGAAGCCGGAGGAAATGTGATCAAAGAGCCATATAATGCTGCCTGGGGAGGAAGAATTGCCTATTTCCTGGACCCGGAGAATAACTGCTGGGAAGTCACCTGGAATCCAACCGCCGTATTTGATAAAAAAGGAGCCATGATCACATTTTAATTACCCGCAAAGAAATCCTCCATCCGTGGATCAACCAAGAGGACTGAAACCCGCAGGAGTCGAACTTTATAAAAAAGGAGTGTGTCTATGTATCTTCGAAGTGTGGAGTTACTGTCTGCTAAAGTCGAGCATCCCGAACAATATCCGTTTCATATACCGTCCATACAGTCATTGGAGCGATTGGAATTCAACAATAACATTACTTTCTTTGTTGGAGAAAACGGATCAGGCAAGTCCACACTTCTGGAAGGCATCGCTCATCAATGTGGATTTAATACAGCCGGGGGCGGGAAAAATAATGCATTTGAGATTGATGCTGCGCAATCGTCATTAGGAGACTATTTGCGTCTATCCTGGTTGCCCAAAATTACGAATGGTTTCTTCATGCGTTCAGAGTCCTTCTACCAATTCGCATCGCATGTCGATGAGTTGGGGCCGGAGTCACTTAAGTATTACGGTGGGCGTTCGTTGCATGAACAATCCCACGGGGAGTCATTTCTCAATCTGTTTGTGAACCGATTCAATTCCAAAGGCGTCTATCTGCTCGATGAACCCGAAGCCGCCTTATCTCCAGCCCGTCAACTCTCCTTGTTACGCATTCTTCATGATCTGTCAGACCATTCCCAATTCATTATCGCAACGCATTCGCCGATTCTATTGGGATATCCAGGAGCATGCATTCTGGGCTTTGACGATGGTGGCATTCATGAAGTGGACTATGAAGATACAGAGCATTATCAAATCACCCGCAGTTTCCTGGAAAACCGCAACCGAATGCTGAATGAGTTGTTCAAGGACTAGGAGGTTTGTGTTGCTGTAAGACAGCAAGTTTGTAGATAGGGCGAGAGGATTATGCTTTTGCAATTAGGACGGAAAGGGCGTTTAGGAGATCACGAAACATAAAGATATGATAGACAGTCAAAAAAGTGGATTCATAGAGTCCGAAGATCAATTAGGAGGGATTGACTTGAAACATCGAATACATATCTTTGGGGCATCTGGCTCAGGAGCTTCTACTCTGGGTCAGGAACTGACAACCAAGCTTCCTCATATCAACCTGGATGGGGATGACTATTATTGGCTTAAGAAGTTCACCTCACGGAGGACACCATTGGACAGATTAAACATGTTATCGGAAGATCTGGATCAACATCAGCAGTGGATTCTCTCAGGATCGGTTTGTGGTTGGGGAGATTCGTTGAAACCTCTTTTTGATCTGGTCATTTTCCTGCATGTACCCAATGAGATCAGACTTGAACGTCTGAGAAAGAGAGAAGCCCTGAGGTATGGTGATGCGATTTTACCAGGTGGAAGCATGTATGAGGAATCCAAGGCGTTTATAGAGTGGGCCTCGCAATATGAGGATGGAGGTTTGAATGTACGTAGTAAAGCGCTGCATGAACATTGGATGAAAGATATAAGTTGCCCGATTTTGAAGATTGAGGGGAGTCATTCTGTCCAAGAGCGTGTGGATATTGTGCTGCAATATCTGAATGAAAATGCAAATGAAAATGGCTCAGTAGAAGATTAATTTTAGAGGAGAGATGATATGAAAATAGGTTTTCTGATCGTGGATATGCAAGAGAGTATTGTACGGGATAAGTTGGATCAAAAAGCAATAGACCGTGCTTGTGAATATATCAATCATGTTGCAGATGTGCTTCGTTCGAGCGGCCATGTGGTCGTTCATGTACAAGACGTGGAAGGGATGGAAGATTCAAATTCTGAGGTGTATCGTATTATTTCTGAGGTTGATGTGAATGAGAAGGATCTGACCGTGACGAAGGAGAGCTCCAATGCATTCTGGCAGACAGATTTGGAGCAGATTCTGAAGAGTCACGGTGTTGAGCTGTTGATCATATCGGGCTTTTCCGCCGAGGAATGTGTTCTATTCACTTACAATGGAGCGATGGAGCGAGGATTCAGACCGGTCATGTTGCAAAATGGGATTCTCAGTACGCATTCCGAAGCGGTAATTTCAACCTACAGAGACCGGAACGTGATTTCTTATCCTGTGGTTGATTATCTAATTAAATAATGGAGAGTGCCAATGGATGCGACGATGTCGTGTCCGTTTTTGGTTATACATAACCTTTTGGAATGAAAAGGGTACTTTATCGATTAAATTAAACTTTATCTATACCTACTCGAGCTAAAGCGATACATTAAAAGTGGGAAAAAGGAAGCGCATTATGCAACTATAGATGTGGGATTGTCACTTATGGATAAGGAAGAGGTGTAATGACATGAATGTACAAATCACCAGAATCGATAACAGTCAGAAAGAATTATTTTTTAACCTGTACAACCTGTATCTGTATGATCTGTCCGAATTCTCGGGGGAGGAACTGCTTGAAGAGGGAAAGTACGATCCAACGAATACCTATCTCTATCTGGAACGAGCGGAATTACATCCATTCTTTATTCTTTATGATGGGAAGGTGATCGGATTTGTTCTGGTTTGCTCCCCTCCATATGTAGATGATGATGTCGATTATACGGTACAAGAACTGTTTCTGGTCAAAAAGTATCGTGGACAGGGATTGGCGGCTCAAGCGGTTAATCTGGTGTTTGCACAATTTCAGGGCAGATTCAAAGTGGAGCAACTGGCCAATAACCGATCAGCTGTTTCATTCTGGAAGAAATATTATGAACAACTTCACATTGAATATGTCGAGTCTGAATACAGCATTGAAATCGAGAACGTCGCTGGCAGCCATCGGATTCTGTCCCAAGCCTTTGTACGTGCATGAACGGACTAGGATCTTTTTATAGCTAGGAAGGATGATTATTTGTTTGTTATAGTAGCTTCACAAGGCAAGTCCAATTGGATCTCAGGCATATTTCAGTCAGAAGAGGTAGCGATACTTTACATGGAACAAATTCCTGAAGAGCTGAAAGAATACCAAAATCTAATTTACGTAGAGGACATGAAATATCCTTTTTATATTATTGAGAGTCAAAGAGATTTTCAGTTTCTAACTAAAAATGAAGTGATTGTACTTTTCAATAATACGGACGTGTCAGTAGACGAAGATGAGGTGCACTTCAATATCTATACGGTTGATTCCGATTACAGACCGAAGAAGCCGGGCGCAGACTATATGGGTGCACTTCATCATGATCATGTGACCAATGAATTTATTGAGAAGTACAAAGAAAAAGGAACTGAGATTCTGGTCAAAAGAAGGATTTTTTAGATATTCGCATTTACCAATACATGGGTTATGATGAATGGAAAGGGTTATTAGAGGGGAAGCGAGCCATTAGAGAGGAGTATGATTAATGACTAGCCGCATTGTCGTTACGGGCGGAGCTATTATTCGTGATCATATGGGAAGAATTCTGCTGCAAAAAAGGTCAGATTATGGCGATTGGGGATTACCAGGTGGTGGTATGGAGCCCGGTGAGAGTATTGAAGAAACCATGATTAGAGAAGTAAAAGAAGAAACGGGTCTTGATGTGAGTTCATATGAACTGGCCTCCATTTATACAGGGGAGAAAATGAAATATACATATCCGGATGGCAACGAGGTTGTATTTGTAATGTTCCTGTTTAACGTTACTGCGGAGTTGGAGGGGAAACTTGATATTGATCAAGCAACCCTTTTATTTGAAGATGAACAGAATGAATCGCTACAGCTTGTTTTTAAAAGTCTGGATAAAATTGATATTTCCACAATCAACAAGGTACAGAAGCCTGTATTGGTAGATTTGATGCAAGGGGAACTCACAATTCTGCGTTAAGTCCTAGAGGATTTAAATAAGATTCTTAGAGGGAATAGGTTTGTAAATTAAAATTCCCGATTTTAATAGAGATAGGAGCATTTATTATGCCTTGGCCCATGGTTCATTTTGCAGTCGCATCTGAATTATTATCTGATCCAACCTCTGAATTTATAGTGGGCAGTCTTGCACCTGACTCTATTCATGTGAGAACGAATGAAAGAGCCGAAAAGGCAAAAACTCATCTCATGCCAGAGGCAGGACAGTTTGCAACAGACGAAGAGCTCGGGGCATTTTTTAATACCAACAAAGAACGCGCGCATAATGATCCTAAGTTCATGCAATATTTGTGCGGGTACATTGCTCATATATATACGGATCGGGTTTGGACTTTCGAGATTTATCCCGCATATGAAGTTCATCCGAATGGACGAAGTATTTATACGCAGGATGTTACGAAGCTGGAATTTATGATTTTGAGAAAAGGATCTGATGGCCATGATTTATTGAATAAGCTGGAAGCAGGTAAAGCTTTTGATTTAGGTGGATTGCTGGAGCAAGAGGTGTACCAGTATAGAAAAGAAAAAGTAGACTTTTTGAATAACCTTGAAAATGATCCCTTAGGTGATTTGAGCATTATATCTATGCAAGCGATCGAAGAATTCATTCAAACAACTGCCCTGAGAATTAGACAATTGTTTACAGAGTGGGAGGTGTTTTAAAAATGAAAAAACGAATTAGCCTGGCCCCATATAATGAGAAGTACAATCAAGACTTGGCTAATTTTTCGTTAAGTAATGAACAAGTCCAATTTACTGCTATGCCTGCGGAAGTGATGGAGGAGGCATTCCAAAATCCAAACAAATATCCAGTAGTGATTTTAAATGATAAGACTCCAGTTGGTTTCTTCATATTACATAAAAATTCTGAATACGTAGAGGAAAGGGATTCTTCCCGAAAGATACTTGTACGTGCGCTATCCATTACGTTAGAACATCAGGGGAACGGGTATGCATTGGATGCCATGAAAGCACTGCCTGGGTTAGTTAAGCAGCTTGATCCGAAGGTTGATGAAATTATTTTAGCTGTGAACGAGGGAAATATTGCAGCACAAAAGCTGTATCTAAAAGCAGGTTTTCTGGATATGGGCGAGCGGAAAATGGGCATCAAAGGTCTTCAACTGATGTTGCAATATAGAATGGAGTAGGGCCTGGTAATACAGTAATTTCCAATATCGTTGGCACAATCCACTCCGAACGGGCGCTAAGGTATATTGGATGAAAAGGAGGAGCAACGTGGCGCACATACACAAGGGAAGATTTTCAGCGGAGATCGATGGCGAGTTTGTTGTGTTTATTATTGGAATGAGAGTTAATCGCTTGTGGGCCATACATAAATGGTTACCTGTTTTTAAATCCATGGGCCCGATGATTAAAGAACTGTACATGAACCCGGATACCGGGTTTCTGGGGACGGAATATTTTATGAGCTGGCGTGGAGTGACTCTGCTGCAATATTGGAGATCTTATGATGAGTTGGAGAAATACGCACGTGGTGGCCTGCACCTGGAGGCATGGAAACGATTTAACCAATCCGTTGGGTCGGATGGAAGCGTGGGGATATATCATGAAACGTATAAATCTCAACCCGGTTCATATGAGACCATATATGCGAATATGCCCAAATTCGGATTGGCTAAAGTGTCTAACCATGTTCCGGCGACAGGCAGGAAAGAAACGTCTAGACGGAGAATGGGTGGAGAGAATGATCCAGCAGTAGAAACACCAGAAAATCCTTAACATATGACTATTGTAGTTCGAATGTACAATCATCGGAAGTAGAGAGGAGCATGTTATTGAAAGTTAAAGTCAAACCTGAGGATTTGGGTTCTGAGCAGCTTAGTTGGCTGTGTGTAGAGCCGATGTTGATCTCCGTTCGTGGTAAAGATGTTGCAGCAAAAGTAGAGGTATATCGGCAGTTACATGAAGGACAACAAGCGATATTTTTGTTCTATTCCTATCATAACCATACGAAGAGCTTGGCGGAGTTTTATTGGTTTTCCGCATACAACATTATCGACATGAAGAGCTGGGATGGGATAAAGAACGGGATGCGCTACTTTAACCAAAATGAAATAATAATTTTGCTGGATGACATCGAGCGTTTGATTACAGATCAAAATAAAGTTGGAGACACATGGCGTGAGGTCTTGCCCACGGACTTGGAGAAAGACCCGATCCTGCTGCAAAGAACGGAAGAACTATACGTTAAATATCGAGCTGCGGCTCAGGAAGCTATTTTACACATGAATGAAATCATTTGGCAAAACCAGGAGATGTATCTGGAGATTAAGGAGATCAACGCCTAAATTAATTGAAAATATAAGGAGTGGTCATTTCATGAAATCTCCAGGTGGATCCATTTTTCCTTATTATTATAAAGGTGGAGAAATCCATTGTCTGAAATATGGCAGCAAGCATAAGGACCAAAATAAGCTTTTCGATATCATGAGACAAGAAGAAGCTTTCATCTTAGCGATCAATAAAAAGCTCAAGGTTTGGGTGGATATGTATGAGACAAAGATTACCGAAGAGGTCCTGGATCAGTTAGTCTGCAATATGAATAATCTCAAAGATCATGTGGATAAGCTCTCATTTGTAGGATTATCAGGGATGGATCGTTGGAGATTGAAAAGAAGATTGAAGAGTCTGGGGATGGGACAGTCTGTATCATTTTATGCTGATCCTGAAGAGGCCAAGACATGGCTGATAACGGATCGATAATTTGATCTTTAGTAACAGGTATGGGTAAAGGATATAGGAGGACTACTCTTCGTGGAGTAGTTCTTTTTGTCATGATTTTGAAGGCAAAACTATGCTGCCACAATTCAATTCTGCTTTTATGCTAGAATGGATAGCAGGAAAAAAGCGGAAGAATTAAACCATATTCTGAAGTAAGCAAGGGGAACAAAGAGATGAACGAAGAAGAAATTTTGCAGTTGTACGGTTTAGATCCAGATACCAAACATAGAGAGCGAATCAGGAAGTTGTTGCAGCAAGAGATCGAGAATCAAGAAGCCGTGGATCATGAGTATCTCAAAACCTTATGTATTATGTTATTCTGCATCGGAAATGTAGAGGACACTGGGCTGATCTGGCAGGCAAAACGTAAGAACCAGGATACAGGCAGTTATATTGATGTGCAGCTTCTGTGTGGTGCCGGTTATGAGAAGACAGTGACTTATCTGGAGCAGAATCCCGACGACTCAGCGGGAGAACAGTTGAACTATCTTAGACAATGTGAGTTATATGACTTTGTTGATTTTTCGAAAGAGGAATGGGTCTCTAACTATAAACAGTACTATAAACTACCTTAATGAGGATGTATGGTTTGACGAGCAGCTGCTGAACAGAGCATAAGCAGAGCAAGTAATGAGTAAGTGGAACGTTGAAAGGAGCCATACAATGCCAAGTGTGCATGATAACATCATATTAAGTTACGAAGTCGATTTGGAGAATGAACGTATAAGGATGCGTACCCGTTCGTATTACTCTGATTTGTCTGAAGATACGGATATCCTTTTCTCGGATGTATTGGCACATTCGTTTGATACACCGATGCAAGGCAGCATTATCTTCGATATTAACGACGTTGGTGTAGAGCATTTTATCAACTACAACCGCGATTTGTTGGAAAACGGGAGAGGTCAGGGCTGGCCTATTACGTATAAAACGGATGAAGAGCTGGAGTACAAGTTGATTGAAGGGGAATATCTGTACCTGGTCATTACCTCATCGTATGGATTAAGTGGCTGGGTATTGGCTAAAAAGGTTGAATTGATAACGAAGATGGCGGAATGAACAAGATGAAGAGTATTTTTAGCTATGACCCGAATATGATCCGCAAATTACCAGTTGTTATGAGTCTTGTCACTTTAGTTGTCATTATGATTATTACCAATCCAACCAGAACCGATTTTTATACATGGCTGGAAAGCGAGTATGGTATACATGTCTCCTACGACATCAATGAAACAACGTATACACAGATCACGAACGGCCAGGAAAAAATTCTTATTTCCAGAAGTGGACATATACAGCATGTGGGAATCTTTACGACGTATGACGAGCTTTACACAGATGGTGAGGGTAATGAGATCAAGATTAAAGCCCTTGGTGTAATGAACATGTTTTTTAAGAGATAATAGGTTACTATTCAGATGTTGGGAGTAGGAAAAGACGTATTCACATACCACGCTATTGTATGATGCAAACATGCAGAGCAGCGTGGTTTTTGTGTTGAACAGAATTCGCAAGGAGGGGCGGATTACGTTATTTGGTTCATTCGCAAATTCCACATTATGGGTTATGATGTACCTACAGAGAAAATTTAACATACATAGGAAGTTTTTTTGGGGATTAAGAGTATTTTAGTGGGAGGAATTGAATGAAAGCCATTTTCCTTGATTTCTATGGGACCGTTGTTCATGAAGATGATGATATTCTTCCCGTGATTTATAAACGGGTTCAAGCTTCAGCGCAGGTGGAGTGCACAACGGATGAGATAGGTGCATATTGGTGGAAGGCTTTTTCAACGTTGTTTCATGCAAGCCACGGCAGTCAGTTTACCACGCAAAGAATGCTGAACGTGCAATCCCTGGCAGAAACGCTTCTCCATTTTCAATCGGATCTACAAGCTGAGTCGCTTAATCAGGAACAGTTGGCACATTGGCGTAACCCAGGCATATTTGCTGATTCAATTCCCTTTCTTCATTCTCTTGAAGTTCCGGTATATATCCTTTCCAATATCGATACGGATGACGTGAAAGCCGCAATGAAGGTACATAACATTGAAGTGGCCGGAGTGATTACCAGCGAGGATGTCCGATCTTATAAGCCAAGGTCAGAGATGTTTAATGAAGCGATCAAGAGGTATGGTTTGAAGCGAGATGAGGTGATCCATATAGGGGATTCTCTGGTGAGTGATGTACAAGGAGCGCAACATGCGGGAATTAAGGCTATCTGGTTGAATCGAAAAGGAAAACCCAAACCGCAACAGATTACTCCGGATTATGAGTGCAAGAGTCTTGCCGAGGTTGTGCATATGTTGGAGGCTTGGACATGAAAAAGTTAACTGCGTTGTCGTTATTATTTCTGTTCTTAATCGCCTGTCAGGATAAAACAACCCATGAAGCTGTGCAGAAACCAACGACTCCAGTGACGGAAAGCGTTACTGATGAAGCAAACGAGCAGAAGGATGATGAAGCAGAAGCACCCAAAAAAGACAAAGGCATTCCTCCTGTGTACCTTGATGAAACGAAGTATACAGGTGATGAACTGGAAATCATCAAACTGATGAATTCCCGCATGCGTTATATGTGGGAAGAAGATGAGCAGGGCTATAGGAGCCTTTTTGATCCACAATCGCCAGTCTCAGGCACGCCAGTATCAAGCTTTTCAGGTTTTAAAGTTCGCAAGGTGGTTTCTATGAGCGAGATCACGATTCGAGAGCAAAAGAAGCTCTATGAGGCACTTGTGATGGTTACTGAATTAAGAGAGAACGAGGAAGAGGTCAGTTCTAGCATGGTGTTCTGGAAAAAGAAAGCGGATGGCGATGCTGCGAAATGGATTTTTGCAGACATCGATTAACAATAACTGAATGAAATGAAGTAAAGGGTGATGAAATCATGACAAAACAATTGATACTTATTGAGGGATTACCGGGTTCAGGAAAGTCGACGATTGCCAAGATGGTTTCCGAGATTCTGATTGAGCAAGGCAAGAAGGTGCAGCTCTTTCAGGAAGGGAATCTGGATCACCCTGCTGATTATGATGGTGTGGCCTTTTATTCTGCGGAAGAGTTCAGGTCTTTGGTGGATGCTCACGAGACGTGTAAACATATATTGGAGAGTAGAGCTACAGTCTATCAAAATGGTTTTCTAATTCCTTATCGCAAAATGAAAGAGGAGTTTGGAGTGGATTTCCCCGATTATGTGGTGCAGGAGATATTTTGCAAAGATATTTATGAACTACCTTTTGAACAAAATATGAAGCTAATCACCGAAAAATGGCGGGGTTTTACCGAAAGCGTGATAAGGGCGGATGATGACTCCATTACCATATTTGAATGTTGTTTTATTCAAAATCCATTGACCATAGGTTTGGTGAAAACCAATCAATCCAGAGAAGAAAACGTGCAATATGTTCTGGAATTGGAGCAGATCGTTCAACCATTGAATCCGCTGCTAATCTATATTCATCAGGAGGATATTGCACATACCTTTGACAAAGCAATTCAGGAAAGACCCAAGGAATGGTCAGACGGATTCGTACAATATTACACCAATCAAGGATGGGGGCTCGCGGAAGGATATCATGGTGTTGAAGGCACGGTGAAGGTTCTTCAGGCAAGAAAAGAGCTGGAGACAGATATTTATCAGTTGCTGAAGATGGACAAGTATTGGCTGGACAATTCGGAATATAACCGCGCTGCTTGTCAGGAGGAATTGGAGAGGATCCTGAAAATTTCACTTTGAGATACTAAAGTACAAGTACGAGATTTCTTCGTGCGGCAATACAATACATAATGGAGGTTTATCCGGTGTATTTGAAATAGGAGGAGCTTATGGATCTTACATTTATTCGTCATCGTCACGCTGAACATTTGCTTCATTATCCTCATCAGCTAAACCAGTTGCATCCGGGACTTACTGAACTAGGAAAGAGGCAGGCAACTGAATTACGAAAGCAAATTAAAATCTTACCGAACGACATCGTTTTGGTGAGTCCTACGAAACGAACGATAGAAACGGCACTCATCTTAACATCAAGCGATAAACTGACAGTCTGTCCACTTGTTGGCCCGAGAATGTTCCCTCAAAACCCGGAGTTCCCGGTTCTGCGCTGTGATCAGATCTATTCGAAAGATGAATTAAATGCTCAGTATACGGGTTTGCGAATTCTTGATTTTGAACTTGATTGCTGGGTGGATGGGATTAATCGGATGGAGGAACATCGATTTGAGATCTATGCTGGACAGCTAGTTCAATGGTGCAGAAATTACGGCGCGAGAACCTTTATCATTTCACATGATGGTACGATAACGAGCTATAGAGCTTTTCTTGGAGAACAGGGATTAACCCGAAGTGACTTTCTGGGCGAAGCGGGTCATTACACGATTAGAGATCTGTAATAGAGAAGAGAGGACATTTGGACATCAAACCTTTTCTCGGATTAAAGATTGAAGGACCAAGACTTTATTTTGTAAGCGGTCACTATCTACACTAAGGGGGATTTTTCGTGAGATTATCAGATTATGAATATTTAACCTTGGCTCTGGAAGAGGCAGATCAGGCGCTAATCGAGGGAACCTATCCGATTGGTGCAATCATTGTGGATGCAGATGGGAATGTCGTGAGTAGGGGCAGAAACCGAGTCTTCTCCGAATGTGATCCCACCGCACACGCTGAAGTCGATGCTATTCGTCAGGCAGGGCAACATTTGCTGGATGTAAGTAAGAAGCGGTACACGAAGAATGACCTGACCCTCTACACCACTTGTGAACCTTGTCCCATGTGTTCATGCACCATCCTAATGTCGGGGATCAAAAAGATCGTATGGGCAGCGGATGATGAAGGGTATGGCGGGCTTCGACGTTTCAAGGAGGGACCTCATTTTATCCATCTGTTCGACACACTATCCTGTGTTGCAGCACCATATCTTGATTTGGAAAATAGACAGCGGGCATTGCTTGCCCAATGGAATATTGGTAGAGGTTTGCTTAATACAGAGTGGGAGACTCCCAAACAATGAAATCCACTCCGATATCCATACTGTTAGCTAGTGCCATTTTGGGAATATCGTTTATTGTTGGCTGCCTGCTGCTATCAAATCAGGGAAGAGTCAGTGAACCGGCTCAGGCAGTGGAACAGAATATGCCGAACAATAACAAAACATTAATGACCATCCAAGAAACGGCGGAGTATCTGAGTATGACTAAAGAACAGGTGATGGACATAATCAAGGCCGAACAAGGAAGTTTCTCGGCATCGGGTTTCTTTGAAGGGAAAATGTTTCCTTTCATCAAGGTCCAAGATCAATTTTTGGTTAGTAGAATCGAGTTGGAATTGTGGGCTCAGGACGCATCTTCAAGTCATAGAAGATATATTAATGGGCAGTTGCATTAAGTAATCTGGAATTAAGGAAGGGAGGAATTCAGATGACCAAGTTGGTCTTGTTAAGTGATTTATATTTCGAAAATAACCAGAAACTGAATCAGAGAATATTGAGCTTGTTCAACTCTGACCAGCCTTCCATTGGTTATGTGCCTTCGTGTTCCGACCCGGGACGGAAATATTTCGAGCATACGAGACATTACTATAATCAACTGGGAATCAAATCAATTGATTATTATGATCTAGACCTGGAATACGAGGAAAACAGATTCAATACGATTTTTGAAACCGATGCGATTCATTTATCTGGGGGGAATACATTTTATTTTCTAAGTTTATTACAGAAGAGAAATGCAATGGGATTACTGCGTTCCTATGTGAATAAGGGCGGCATTCTGATTGGGGTTAGCGCAGGCAGTATTCTGACTACACCAACGATTGAAATTGCTGGATATGGCCAAGATGCAGACGAGAACCAGGTTGGATTAATGGACAAGCAGGCTCTGGCGCTCGTTGATTTTGAATTTTCGCCACATTGGGATGGAACGGACGAAGCTTTGGATTCATTAAGAGATTACGCACATGCCAATTCAACAACAATTTATGCTTGCAAAGATGGTGGCGGGATCGTTATCGATGGTGAAGTGGTAGAGTCATATGGCGATGTGCGTCGTATAAACTGAAAATAAGGTGGGCTACAATGAGTGAAATCACTGTATATCATTATGATGCTTTTTCGACAGTTCCCGGTAAAGGAAATCCAGCCGGAGTCGTCTTTCATGCCGATTCGTTGAATGAGGTAGCAATGCAGCAGATTGCGCATAAAGTCGGCTTTAATGAAACGGTTTTCGTGATGAGTTCCGACGTGGCAGACGTTAGATTACGATATTTCACACCGGGTCATGAGATTAATCTGTGCGGGCACGCCACGATGGCATCCATCTATGGGTTAAAGACTAGAGAGCTTTTGGAGGACAAACAGTCAATTACCATTGAGACTAATGTAGGTATATTGCCGATTCAGTTCCAGCAGGATGGCGATACAATTAACATCGAGATGAAGCAGGATCAACCCCGTTTCATGCCATTCCAAGGTGATATAGAAAAGCTGGCAAATTCCATTAATCTAACTATGGATGATCTTGATCTATCCACACCCATCGTATATGGCAGTACGGGCACCTGGACGTTATTGATACCGATTCGCAAACTGCTCTCTTTCCAACAAATGAAACCGGATTCTTCTCAATTTCCTGAGATATTAAATGAGAATCCGAAAGCCTCTTTGCATCCCTTTACTCTGGAAACCCGCGATTCAGATGCTCTAATGCATGCCAGACATTTTTCATCGCCCTTTTCGGGTACTACGGAGGATCCGGTTACGGGAACAGCATCCGGTGTGATGGGTGCCTATTATTTGGAGTATATGAATTCTGAGATGGATCAGGTTCATTTTGTTGTGGAGCAAGGGCATGAGATTGGGAGAGATGGGAAAGTTCATGTTAGTGTGGTCAGAAATGGACAGGACATGGATGTCAGAATACGAGGAACGGCTGTTTTTGTGGAGGAAATGAAAGTGGAGTTGGATACGTAACAACGTAAATGAAGGAGTGGAGTTAGGTGGATGAACAGGCGGTACTACATACAGTTACTCATTTGTTAAAAGAAGAATGTTCGGATTCCCTGGTGGGAATTTATTTGCACGGGTCCATGGCTATGGGGTGCTTCCATCCCAATCAAAGCGATATCGATATACTGGTGGTATGCCGGGAGCAGCTGTCTGCTGATACCTATCGAAGGATTGCGAAGAGATTGATGCACACCGAAGATGAAATGCACATTGTCACAGGGTTTGAACTTAGTATTATTTTGGAGTCTACGGTTGCTAAACTGACGTTTCCGACTCCATTTGAATTTCATTACTCCGGGTATCACCGGGAAAAGTATAGAACGGATGATCAATATCTTTGCGGTGGATACGAAGATCCGGATCTGGTAGCACATCTGGCCGTTATTGTTGACCGTGGAATTGTGCTTGTCGGCAAACCGATTAAGGAGTTATTCCAGCCCGTAAAACGTGAATATATGTTGGCCTCTATTACATCTGACGTTGGTTCAGCTATGGAAGAAATAACGGAGAACCCTGTTTACTATGTTTTGAACCTATCACGGGTGCTATTGTATGTGAAAGAGTCGGTTATATACTCCAAGCGAGAAGCAGGCGAGTGGGCACTCATTCATATTTTACCGAAGTACAAAGAAGTCATCTCACAATGTCTCGCAAAGTATAACGGAGAGCTGGAAAACGTGAATCTGAGTGATGATATGCTTCTGGATTATGCGAAGTACATGTTGAACGAAATTAAAGGTTTGGCGGAATCTGGTTGATCCCGTTAACAAGTAACCGAACGGAGTGATGGTCATCGAACAAACCATTCGTGTAGCCCAAGAGATTGCGGAGAGAGTCATTCGAAGAGCAGGAAAAGTTGCCAAAGATCATTTTGATCAGATCACCTGCGCAGAGGAGAAGGGCATCTTTGGCGATGTTGTTACTGAAGTAGATCATGAAGCAGAGCGGATGATATGTGATGAAATTAGCATTCGTTTTCCCGATCATGAGATCCATAGTGAAGAGCGGGGGCATAACGGACAGAAGAGTGACTGGCTGTGGATGATTGATCCGTTAGACGGAACAAACAACTTTGCCATTGGTCTACCGATATTTTCCGTTTCCATTACATTAATGTATCGTTCAGAACCCGTTCTCGGGGTTATTTACGAACCTCTGGTGGATCGTTTGTTTGTGGCATCACGTGGGAAGGGAGCAAGTTGTAATCTGAACCCCATGAAAGTTCAGAAGAAAGAGCAGATTCATAAAGGGACCATTGGCTGGATTCAAGGGCATCAGGTACAAAATGAGGAGAAGGCAGTACGGCTACGTCAACATCTGGATGTTCGTTTCAAACGGATGATGCGATTATGGGCTCCAACCTTACAGTGGTGCATGTTAGCTAAGGGGGATATTGACGGCATTGTGCTCTACAATTCGGAAGGAGACGATTTGTATTCAGGCATATTAATGGCGAAAGAAGCAGGTGCCATTGTCATGGATTTTGAAGGGATTCCCTTTGAAGGCATGAATTCAGAGCCATATCTGATTGCCTGTCATCCGGACCATCGTGATTATTTCCTGAGTGTCGTTCGGAAGGGAATGAACTGATGATTAGCGAGCTTAATAAGCATGAATTTTATAATCCGAAGGAGAATGATCGTGAACGAATCATTACAGAGTCAGATTCAATTTCTCATTGAGATTGATAAACTGAAAACGATAGAACGAAAAACGAGAATCATGCATGGCGACAGACTCGAAAATGATGCGGAGCATTCCTGGCATCTGGCGATGATGGCCTTGATTTTGCAGAGTCACTCCAACAAGGAGGTGGATATTCTCAAAGTCATTAAGATGCTCCTCGTTCATGACCTCGTTGAGATCGATGCCGGAGATACATTTGCCTACGATACGGTAGGGCATACGGATAAATATGACCGCGAGATCAAGGCTGCCCATCGACTGTTTGGGATATTGCCTGAGGAACAGGCCCAAGAAATGTTGAACTTGTGGCTGGAGTTTGAGGCAAAGGAGACCCATGAAGCACAGTTTGCCTCGTCGATGGATCGGTTGCAGCCGTTGATCCACAATCATCAGAATGAGGGAGATACGTGGCAGAAATACAATATTTCAAGTGAACAGGTGTTAAACAGAAATCGGGAGATTGAGAACGGTTCCGAAACATTGTGGACGTACGCACAGCAGATTATCCAAAATTCCGTAGACAAGGGAATCTTGACTAAATCCAAGTCTTAGAGACACATAGAACTTATCTGATTACAGACGGGGGAAAATCTTTATGGGATATATCATGGAGTTGAGAAAGCTGGTGGGTTCGCGCCCTCTAATCATGGCTGGTTCATGTGTGTTGGTCTTCAATGAGCAGGGCCATCTGTTATTGCAAAGACGTACAGATAGTCTGGATTGGGGAACCCTTGGCGGATCATTGGAACCGGGAGAATCGTTGGAGGAAGCTGCTGCCCGTGAATTATATGAGGAAGCTGGACTGAGAGCGGGTGCGTATAAACTCATTACCGTTTTTTCAGGTCAGGACATGTATTACAAGTATCCGCATGGAGATGAAGTGTATAATGTCATGGCAGTCTATGAAGCTACTGAAATTCAGGGCGAACCAACCGTCATGGATGATGAAGGATTGGAACTGCGTTATTTTGATCTGAGCATGCCGATCCCCGAGATTAATCCGTTCACGGAATATGTGCTGAAAAAAGCAGGATATATTAACTAATTAGTGAAAGGAGATCGTATATGACGCAGGATTTTTATTGTGATGAAGTGCTTAGTGGTAATACCAAAGTGAATATCGTCATGGAAACAGACAAGGTGCTGGCCTATCATCATACCCGACCATACTACAAACATCATATCGTTGTTATTCCTAAGATCCATATCCAATCGTTCATTTCACAGGAAGAAGAGAATAATGAAGAACTATTACTGGAGATCATGCGCGTTATCAAAAAGGTTGCTGCGGACATGGTTGTCCAAACGGGTTCTTCCAAAATCGTAACTAATCTGGGTACTTACCAGGATTCGAAGCATCAACACTGGCATGTGGTAAGTGGTGAACGTGTCCAATAAAATAAAGTAAGGTCTTCCTGCCGGATGTTCGGGGGAAGATTTTTTGATTGTTTTATCTATATGAGAAACGAGGAGAACGGTTCTAAGCTGTAGAAATCTCACTCAACAATAGAATTATCATTTTTCTCTCAGTGTTTTATTATTGCTCTATTGATATGATTGAATCATCATTCAACTAAAGAGAGGGTAAATGACATGGATACTTTTTTAGAGCAAATCAACGAATTGCAGGAGCTTCAAAAAGATTTGGTCAGTATACATCCCTTATTCAGAGAGCATTATCCCGTGGTTGTGGCATATGAAACTTTGTTATATATCTATGATTATTCGTCCGAGACACAGCAATATGAATGGGTAAAAACTGTTCCAGATGACCTGAATATTCCGGATGAATGCCTTGCAGCATTCCCGGTGCATCACATGGATGGGCGGATGTGCGCAGTGGTGACAGATGCGGCGTTCCAAAATTTTGAGCAGAAGGTCTACCTCTATCATGAGTTTGTCCATTGTTATGTATATGAGCAGTATGCCGACATGGGTGACCGCCTTGAGATTAAACGTAAGATGGAGCAAATCAAACGTGTAACATGGGAACTGGATTATGAGTTTCCTTATGACAATGAGATGGTTGTCCAGCGGATCACTTCGTTGCTGTCAGCCTTGAAGAGTAAGGATCTTTTGCAAGTGAAAGAGGCTAGAGTTGCCCTGTTCAGCTCTTTGAGTGAAGAACAAGGGGAGTACTTCAACTGGCTGGAATGGAACGAAGGTTACGCGCGCTATCTGGAGAATCGAATTCGGGAGAAATTTGGACTGGAAATCAATCATATTGGGGACTCAGCCCCGTTTAATCGTCTTGTTTTCTATGAATGCGGGTCGGAATACATAAACCTGCTCGTTAACGAACAGCCGGAACTTCAGACGGATTTGGGGCAGTTATTTGAGAGGATACAAACAGAGCGAGTGCAGGCTTGAACATAGGTTATATTGATTTTCTTTTGTATGTATAGCAGATCTGTGAAAAAGGAGATGATCTCTATGCCACTGCCAATGGTCCATTTAAATGTAGCTGTTCTTTTTGAAGAATCCTTGCAAAGACATGTAGAGCGAGCTCCGTTCTATCTGGGAAATATCGCACCCGACTCTATTCATATGCGCGAGAATTGGACAAGAGCGGATAAGGAACATACTCATTTCAACCCTAAGGATCAGATTGAGGGAGATTACGTTGAACAACTAAAAAAACGGTATTCAACCTACATTCAGCAACATGCAGATGAGGGGTGGAAATGGTTCGTGCGGGGCTACTTTATGCATGTCCTGACAGACTTTTACTGGTTCCGAAGCGTTCATCCCGCATTTGTGGAGCAGGTTACCATTACGGATCAAGATTCGGGTATAAACCGAACCAAGGATGAACTTGGATGTCTGTATTACCAGGAAACGGATCAGATTGATTTTAACCTTTACCAACAGGCGAGTTGGAGTAAAGAAGTCTGGCAGATGCTTGCGATTGCGCCTGGTTATGATATTGCTGATCTGTTAACCGCCGAGGAGATTCTGGGCTGGCGGGAGCGTACGTTTTCCTTTTTTAATGAAAGCGCCAACGAACCCGGTATTGTTCCCCAGTACATTACGGATGTAAAGAAAAGTGCTTTCGTGGCCGATACCGCCCAGCGTTTAAAAGTGCTGCTCCAAGGATGGGACCCCGAGTTACAGCATGTGAACATAAGCATTTAGAGCTAAATACAGATGATTTCGTATAGACTGAGTACTATGGTGTTTAGTTGAGCCGGGAGGTATATATGCTAATGAAAAAAGCAGGGATTCTCTTGGGTCTCTTCGCGGTGCTTCTTGCAGGCTGCAACCCTCCGAATGTAACTAATTCTAGTCCGAAAGAAGCTCTTCCTTCGCTCATCACATTAACCTGCAACCCGGACTTCAGATTTGAACCCTGTCAAAATATGCAGTTTAATAAGCCTGACGAGATCCGAATGTTCGTTGAGGCCATTGAAGAGGCGGAAATTATACCTGGAAATATGAATTATGTAGCACAGTATAAGATGAATATTATGAATAAGGACGATTCCCTGATGAAGTATGATTTCTCTATAGGAAGCGATCCCGAAATGAAAGCTCTTCTGGTAAACCATGAAGATACGACCACCGGATATAGTATATCCATTCAGGATGCAAACCGAATAAGAAAACTAATTCAGAGTCATACGGATTAACCAGCTATTGAAACGGAGAGACGGTCATATGAGTCACCTAATTACTATTCAACCTTTAACATCATCGGATATGGAGGGTGCCTGCCGGGTATTCGAGGCATCCATTACGGAAGCATTTATACAGGAGGGGCTGGGTTCCCTGCACGAAGACATACGCGATGAAATTGAACACAAAAAAGCGATGCTTCACTCAGCCTTGTATCCTGACAACAACCAGGAATCAGATGTCTTCTTTCTATTAGCCAAAAGAGAAGATAACGTCGTAGGCACCATTTCGTATGGGCCTTGCGGCGAGGAGATTCAAGAATGCACAGATAACCAACTGAACCACATAGGGGAACTGGGTAGTCTCTACGTTCTGCCAGAGGTTCAGGGTCATGGAATTGGCTCTGCTCTCATTCAGGCTTTGGCTGCTGAACTTCAGAGGCGTGAGATTACGCATTTTTGCCTGGATAGTGGATATCGGACAGCGCAGAAGAAATGGCAGCGGAAGTTTGGAGAACCCTATGCCGTGGCAAAGAATTATTGGGGTGAAGTCACGGACCATATGGTGTGGTTATGTGATGTGAATGATTTTGCAGCAAAATAAAATAACCTAAGAGATGACGACCTGTACTGAACAGGGGTCATCTCTTTTACTGAGTCAATCTTTCTGCATCGATAGAGGACTATTCTTCGTACAGTAAGAAAAAGGAGTGAAGTTATGCAGTACATACAGAGTACACCCGAGCAACGTTTATCGCCGGATGCCATAACCATATGGAGAATTAGTGCGATTATATCGAACGGAATAGGGTTGATTGTGCTTGCAGCACTGCTGGTTCTGGATTCCGTCTTTGGATGGAGGGCGTGGATTGGCTGGTTGCTGTGGGGAGTGACTGCCATCTCAGTGCTGTATGCGGTGTGGGAGATTTTTATCCGGCCTTCATTGTTATACAAGCATTGGTATTACGATGCGAATGAGGAGTTCTTGCAATTGAAACACGGGGCCCTGAAAAAGGTACATCAGATCATTCCCATGGCCAAAGTACAATCCGTCACGACGAACCAAGGTCCCCTTTTGAGAAAATATGGTCTATATTCCGTATCGGTTGGTACGATGGGTTCATCTCATACGATCCCGGCGCTGCCAGAGGAAGTGGCGTTTGAACTGCGTAATCAGATTGCGTCCTATGCAAGGATTAACGAGGTGGATGAATGAATGAGCTGAAAAGACAGCACCCGTTAGCCATGCTCTGGAGTTTGTGGAAACTGGTGAAAAATTCGTTTGCATTTATCGTTTTTTTATTTATTCTTCGTCATGGCTCGGTGTCCACGTGGGTTATGTATGGCAGAATTGTCTTCTATATAGCCATCGCGTGTAGTGTAATAGTCATTATTTGGAGCTGGTTTACGCTGCGTTATACCGCAGAGGATAAGGCTTTTCAGATCTACAGTGGGGTGTTCAATCGTACAAGAAGAACGATTCCCTATACCAAAATTCAGAATGTAAACCGGCATACGTCGCTGTTTCATCGTTTGTTCGGCGTCACATCCATCCGTTTTGAGACGGGCATCAAGGGAGAAGATGCTACTTTTCAGCTGCAAGTCGTTTCACTTTCAGAATCAGATCGGCTTGAAAAGTTTGTAGCGGGACACATGTCGGAAGCGAATGTAACCAGTGATGCTGTAGAACCAAACGAAGAACCAGTGATACGACCTGAACACGTAACACTGGAAGAATATATCCCCTCGACGGTAAAAGAAGAACTTGAACGGATTATCCATTACAAGTCCACCCGAAAAGATATATTCAAAGCTTCTTTTACGTCGCTCAGCTTTCTGGTACTTATTCCGATTCTGGGATCGCTCTATTCGTCGATAAAAGATTTCTTTCCCGATGAAAAAGTGACGGAGAGCATCCTATTAACGTGGCTGGATACCTGGTGGATTACCGCATTGATCATTACAGGACTTATTGCTGTTTCCATTATGCTAGGGATTATCAGAACCTTTGTAAAGTATGGTGATTTCCAAATCTCCTCTGATCGCAAACGGATCTACATTACGAAAGGCATGTTGGAACAGACCGCATTTTCAATTCTAAAGGAACGAGTCCAGGCGGTTAAAATCACGCAGTCACCAATGAAAAGACTGCTAGGACTGGCAGAAGTGGAACTAACGACAGCGGGTGGTGTGGGTGAATCCGACCAGGAAGTTAACTCGCTCTATCCTTTTCTGCCTGTGAAGCAAGCTTACGAGATGATCTCGGAGATTTTGCCATCTTATCAGGTAACGCAGGAGATGCAAAAGCTTCCACGAAAATCATTATGGCTGCGCATGTTGATACCAAGCTGGGTGTGGATTATTGCAACAGGTATACTGTTTTATTTCAAACCGGTGATTATGGGTCAGCATCAGGCGTGGTGGATGATTTCCGCTATTCTGTTACTGTGGGTGGTCATATGCAGATTAGTTGATTTCCTCCATACACGATACGTGCTGAATCAGAACTTTATCCAGTTGCGAACGGGTGCATTAACCTCAACACTATACATCTCCAAGCGGGAAAAAGTCATTGAGGTACAGATCACCCGAAATCTGCTGCAACGCTGGTTTGGCGTTGCTTCAATTCAAACCGTGAATCGTGCCAAACCTGTTCTGCGTCACACGCTAAACGATATTCCGCCTGAAGCTGTAGAGGCGTTTCAGTTATGGTATATGGAGCGGAGCCAGAACGTCCAGACCCGTTAATGTAAAGGCACGGAGAGGACAGAAATAACCTGAAGAAACGAAGCGTTCGCCTAAAAGCTTTCTGAAAGAAAGCTACATCGGAAGCATACGCTATCCCCGGATTTTACCCTTTGAAAATAAAAATTAAAAAAATCTGGGGATAACAGCGATCGGAAGGTTGTTCTGTCATCGGAGTGGCAGGTGTAAATATCCTTTAGTTCAATTTATATAGCTTAGGAGGTGTGTCATTGATTAAAATCGTATTTTTGGACGTGGACGGTACGTTACTCAGTGAGAAGGATCGAAGTCTCTTGCCAAGTACAGAGGAATCGATTCGACAATTGATTCGTAAAGGCATACAGGTTGTTCTGGTCACTGGCAGACCTTATAATTTATGCGGGGAGTTCAGGAAACTTGGCATTGAGACCCTGATTTCGGCTAACGGTGCATTAATCAAGAGCGGTGAAGAAGTGATACATAAATCAGTGCTGTCTCCACAAATGGTTAGAGAATTCAGTGAATTTGCCGAGCTGAACGGAAGAAGTATTTCTTATTTTACAGAGTCATTAGAGATGAATGGTTTATGCGGGGCGGATGTGCGTGTCACGGATGCATTGAGGGATACGCTCGGTCTGATGGAGTCCCCCTTGAACATCAGTTCTTTGGAACAGGAAGTGTATTGCATTTGTTTATATGCCGATCAAGCAGAGGCAGAGAAATTTCATTCCAGATTTCCTTCATTAAAATTCGTGAGGTTTCATCCTTACGTGTCTAACGTACTGGAAGAGAACGAAGTATCCAAATCGATAGCGGCAGGGAAAGTGCTCGCCCACCTGAATATATCGAAAGAGGAAGCAATGGCCTTTGGCGATGGTGAAAATGATATTGATTTGCTAGAGTACGTGGGTCTTGGCATTGCGATGGGAAACGGAGGAGAGCGCGTCAAACAAAGTGCCGACTATGTCACACTGCGAGCAAGTGAGGATGGCATCACACATGCGTTGAGGAAGTTTAAAATCATAGAATAAGCAAATTTTGGAGTAATAAGGATATCCTAATTATGGGTTTTCATGTAGAATGATGGAGGATGAATTAAGCCCTAAAGCATAGGGTGTGATCGAAGGGTGACTTATGAAAAAGGTTGTCATTGTAATTCTGTCTCTTGTCGTACTTATTGGTGTGTCTTCTTCAGCTTATGCCCATCCAGGCAGACTGGACAAAAATGGTGGACATAATTGTTCCGCGAAATCCAAACAAAAGGGCCTGTGCACAGGCTACCATTATCACAAAAAGAAGAAATGAAAATGAGTTTTACAAGGTAAACCCAGCCCTGGCCTAAACTATGGTTGGGTTATGTGTTACAGACCGGACAGGAGGAGCATGACGATGGATCATATTAAAGCGATTATTTTTGACCTGGACAATACGATTCTCAACAGAACAAGTACCTTTGAAGGCTTCAGCCAGAGCTTGATCAACACTTATTTTGCCCATCTTGAGACTACGGATGATATTCTTAAACGAATTATTGAGCTGGATGAGGACGGTTACAAGGACAAGGATGTCTTGTTCAACGAGTTGCTCCATGAACTGCCTTGGGCTGAGAATCCGCCTCACGCGGAGCTTATGGATTTCTATGGCAGAGAGTATGTGAGAAGTGCTGTTCTGATGGAGCAGGCGCGAGAAGTGGTTCAGCATCTAAGAGGAAAATACAAAACAGGTTTAATCACCAATGGTAAGACTGAGATTCAGTATGGAAAAATCGATCAACTTGGCATCCGGGATGATTTTGATCATATTATCGTTTCGGAAGAGGCTGGAGTTAAAAAGCCCGATCCTCGTATTTTTAAATTGGCATTGGATCATTTCAACCTCTCTCCCGAGCAATGTATCTACATTGGGGATCATCCCGTCAATGATGTGGAAGGAGCGGCAAAAGTAGGCATGAGCACGATTTGGATGAAGGTCAATCAGCCTTGGCAGGACAGCATTACAACCCAGCCATTGCATGCTATTGAGCATCTTGGTGAATTAAAGGGCTTGCTCTAGAGAAGATCGTCAGATTAGATTCGAAATTACACTACATAACAGAACATTGAGGAAGGTGCGCATGGAGATCAGACAAATGGCTACGGCGTTTTTGAGTAATGGAAACGACATGTTGATGATGAAGAAGGCAGGCAGCAGGCTGTTCGATTTTGAGTTCTGGGGTGGTATTGGCGGGCATCTGGAGCACGGCGAGCTTAACTCACCAATGACCGCCAGCTATCGGGAGATCGAAGAAGAGACGGGGTTCAAGCAATCGGAAATTGATCATTTCCGTCTTCGATATGTGCTGTTGCAGTATAGCGACGGTGAAGTTCGGCAGCAGTTTGTATATTTTGGTGAGACGACACATCGAGCCTTTATTCCATCGGATGAAGGGGATTTATTTTGGGTTCCTTTCGATGAGCTGCTGGATTTACATACATCCATTCTGATTAAAGCTGCGATCCGGCACTTTTTGCAGAATCAGGAGACCGACGAAATATGGATCGGAAATGTCCTGAATGGAGAAGGGGCAGCGGCCAGACCAAGGGTGGAATGGAGCATCATGCAAGACACGATATCATTTGAGTCCATAGTCTAATATTAATATTAGTCGCCTTTGCCACGAGCTGACCTATTACTGTTGGAAAAAGGCATACTGTCAACCGAGTAGGCGACTGTTAAAAAGAGTGAGGATAATGGCCATCCCCACTCTTTTTTATTACCTCGTGTTGAAAACAGATGCTTTCTTTGGAAGGGGAAAGGTATGAGATCCAACCTAAAACATAACAGATGGTTCAAGGGATGTCTTTTGCTGATGCCCACAATTCTATTGTTATATTTGCTGGTTCAGTTATTTCCTTACACGAGTCTAATGAGACTGATCATGTTTCCCTTAATTGTGATGATCAATGCAGGCATTATCTTCATTGCAGGACAAAAAACAGAAAAGAAAGTAACCCATACCGTGAAGGGGACATTACGAAATGCATTAATCATACTCTTAACTCTGCTGGTTACCATTGCGTTATATCCTCAGGCATCGGATCGGCACATTGTCGTTCAAATCAAAGATGGAATACTTGCCATAAGGCATTCTGAAGATATCACACCAAAGGATCTCAAGCTCAATAAAGATCAGAGCGGCAAAATTATTGGGGATTCCAATGAGCGATATGTTGTAGCACTTTATAAATTTAGGCAGGACATTCCGATGGACGGTTCATTTCACATCTATGAGAAAGCAGGTAACCGGACCTTTGATCCGGTGATTAACAATGAGAAACAGATTCCTGAGAAATTGATGGGCTTTCATAAGCTGATGTGGTGGGTTTTGGAACGTAATTGATCTGTATCAGAGCGGCATTATCTTTCGGCCAAACTCCTTAATTCTAAACGTGAAACCTGTTCAAGCTGTAATGATTCGATCTTTCGTACGTCTTCTCCGATTCTCAATGGCTTCCTCATAATCTCCGACCAATCTGTCAAAAATATGATCCCACGAACGCTGCTCAGCAAGTTTTCGGCCTTCAAGACCCATATTCCTCAGTTGATCCAGATGATCTCCCCAGAGGCATATCTCCCGAATCAATGCATCCGCATTACCCGGCTCGAACAGAACACCGCTTCGATGATGTGTGACCAAATCTTTTACACCGCCTCCATTCGCAGCGAGCACCGGCAATCCCGAAGCCATCGCTTCCAGCACCACATTGCCAAATGTTTCTGTTGAGGAAGGAAACACAAAGAGATCTGCCGAAGCATACATAACAGCAAGCTCTTCACCATGCAGATACCCCGTAAAGGTGACATTGGGTGGGGATTGCATACGCATTTTGGGAAGCAATGGCCCATCGCCTACAATGATCCAGTGTACACGGGATTGCATAGGTTCTGGCAACTGCTGCATGGCAAGGGTGAGGGTAGCGATATCTTTTTCCGGGGCAATTCGTCCAACGTAGAGTAAAATTAGAGGAGCCGTTATGTTGTAGCGAGTACGGATATCGGAACTTCGTTTATCAGGAGAATACAGGCTGCAATCGATCCCGCGGGACCATAACTTCAGACGTGGAATACCTTTCAATTGCAATGCGTTTAAGGTCTCCTGAGACGGTGTTAGTGTTGCATCACAGGTCCGGTGGAACCATTGGATATACTTCCAGTAGAGAGGAATGACACTTTTCAACTTGTAGTATTCGAGGTACCGATCGAAGTGAGTGTGGTAGGAGATGACATGTGGAAGCTGATGCTTGAGCGCATACCTGAGACCGAAAAGACCCATATTGAATGGAGTGGCGATATGCAGCAGATCTGGTTGAAAGGACTGTAGCTCCCGATGAATGGCTGCTCGATTAGGTAAGGCAATACGACATTCCGGATAGAGGAAAAAGGGGATATTGGTAACCGAACGGGCCGGTGCGGCGTGATTGCCTTCAATAACTGACTGCGGCGTAAGTAGCAGATGCTCAATTCCTTTGCGGTTTAACTGGTTACTTAAGCGGTGCAGCGTGCCAGCAACACCATTGGTATCCGGAACATAGGTATCGGTGAACAAGGCCAGGCGCATCATAACCCCTCCCATGACTCTTGATGACAAGATCATAACAGCAGATCATTTTCCAGAGGTCAAATGCAGGTTAACTTTATCTGTATTTCGTGTAAAGGGTGTGGGTGAAGTGGTCTGGTGAAAACATACATAGGATAAACTAATGCAGGAGGCAGAGAGATGAACAAATTACAGGAAGAATTGCAGCAATTGTTGCCCTTGGATCAGCTTGAAAGCATGTCGGGTGAGGAAGTGGTGGGGAGTGTTGCCATGGATATGTATCGTGCTGAATTTGCGACCACTCGGGAATGCGGACCGGAACTTCCGCAGGTGCTGCGAGATATCATCCTGATCGTAGATCTGGATACAGAGCTTTCCATGAGTGGTATTACTGGTTTTCTTGAAAATGCGAGTGGGCAGTTTCTGGGTGAAACGACGGAAGCGATGCAGCGCATAGGCAATGATGCAGATGCAGAGATTCTGCAGAACATCCAGCATATGTTATCCGAAAGTGGTGTAACGCCTCAGCAGTTAAGAGAAAATGTGAATGCACTCTCCGAGCAGGATGTAACGACGACCCTCAATACGCATGGAGAACAGATCCGTGAGGTTTTGCAACGGGTGGAGCTGGAAGCGGGTCATTTAAGTATGCAATCGGATAATGAAGAGGTATTTGAACTCCTTTATCAATATGTGGATACGAACAAAGATCGTCTGAAACAGGAGTTGCAGCACCTCTTGTCTAATTGAATCTGGCATGCAGGAGGGCATCACTATGATTGTGATGATTAATGGCGCATTTGGCTCGGGTAAAACCTCTGCTGCAACCAAGCTGCAGACGTTAATTCCGAACAGCATGATCTACGACCCTGAAGAGATTGGTTACATGTTAAGAAACGTGATTACGGATGACGTCCGGATGGAAGTGGAGAAAACGGACGATTTTCAGGATATGGAGCTGTGGAAAGTCCTTACCGTGAAAGTCGCCCGTGAAATCAGGCAGAAGTACAACAAACATCTGATTGTTCCAATGACGATCTACAAGTCAGAGCAGTTCAATTACATCCATCGGGGGCTGAAAGAGCTCGACGCTGACCTTTTTCATTTTACCCTGATGACATCCATGGAAACATTACATGAGAGATTGTTGAAGCGCGGGGATAAGCCCGATGGATGGACTTTTAAACAAGCGGTTAAGTGTGTCGAAGCATTCCATGGAGCACGCTTTGAAGAGTACATACAGACAGATGGCCAAACGACAGATGATGTAGTGAATGTTATAACTTCCAAAGTATTGTCATACCGTAATTGAGGAGGCAAAATCATGAGGATCAACAAACGATTAAGTGTGGAATCCCTGTTGGTAACTTTGCTATTCACACTGGGTTTTATGGCTTGGAATGTCGTTCAAGGAATGTTAATGACGCTGAATCATGTACCTGAAATGAACAACGATTCATCCATCACATTGTTGCAGTCCAAAGTTGCTTTTGGCTCTATTGCCCGCTGGGACACGACTTCCATCCTCATCGCTGCTGTTGGATTTCTCTTGCTTGCTGCTGCATATTATGCACTTCGATCGGGGATACAGCGCTGGACACAGCGGTCCTAAGGTTGGACTTGTTTATTAATAAAAGAAAAACATAGCCAAAAAACAGTTCTACACCAATGAAAGTTGGTAGGAGAACTGTTTTTTTGGTCTATTTTTAATAGATTATAAATGTTTGGAGATGACTTCTTCCAGACCTTGGGCAACCGACTGCGCACCCCGGGCAAGGTGTCTCTCGTAGAGATGCAGTCGGACAAAGCTCTCATCCGTCCCCATCGCCTCCGAGAAAATGCCACCAAGTCCACGTGCGCGGCGGTCGATCTGAAGCAACAGTTCCAGTGAATCTCCCATCGGGTAGAACAGGACTTCCAGCTCATCCAGATAACCGCGGAATTTGCTCGTTGGCACGAATTCAAATTCCTGTACAAAGGGAAGATTGCCACCAAGCTTTGGAGCATAGTCGTTGGTCACTTCACGCAGCTTGAAACCGAGGAGATCAATCGCATCAAGCACAGTGTTCATATCTTTTGTAGGAACGACATGCAGTCTGTCCCGGTCTGAGGGGTCCATGGCGCTTGAGATATCGAGGCCCGTTTCAACCCACACCTCTGCACGATGAAGTGTAATGGGAAGATTTTCTGGCAGATCAAATGAGAAGGACTTCTCCAGTTTGGCGCCAGGCTGTAATATAAAACCTTCGGTAAGCAAGTATTTGGCTACAACGGCCGTTTCATTTACTTTTCGATCGTTGTGCTCCCGTATGTAATGGGTTTTGATCGTAAGGTAGATTCGGTCTACATTCTGTTCCACGTCTCCGCCCTCGATGTACACAATCCCAGAGATGACTCCTCCAGGCGTAACCTGAGGTGTATGTAATTCTGTATTTACTTTGGCTGCTCCAACACCTACACTGGCTAACATTTTCTTAAAAAAAGACATTCATTTAACCTCCACATCTTATTGGTTTATCCAAGTTAAAAAATACGACTTCGAGCTTAATACGGCGCCTATAAGAGAAGCGTTTCAAATTTTAACAAGCACAAGATGTGAATAGATATAACTTTTTTAGTGAGAAAAAAGTTAACTGATGTACAGGGAAATCGACTTGCCTGTGTCGAATGTTGTTTAATATGGGATTTTCTTCTGGGGGGATATCTATTGGGCATGGAATGGTATGACATGATTGCACGGCGTAACGGAGGATACACGGGTAGGTCTGTATTTACCTGGGAGGGCAATTCAGCAGAAGATGTATTTGAAGCGCGTTTGATGCAGTTGCTGCCTCAGCATAAATCCGTGCTCGATGCGGGTTGTGGTCATGGTGAATTCACATTAAAAATGTCGGCCTATACCGATCATATTACGGGTTTTGACAATTCGAAGGAGCTGCTGCGTATCGCTCAAGCTGGGCTTGAGGCCAGTGACGTTGGAAATATTGAATTTGTCTACGCTACAACCAAAACAGAATTGCCTTTCGAAGACGAACAGTTCGACCTGATCTATGACCGCAGAGGACCTACGTCCATTATTGAACATGGGCGATTGCTGCGAAAGGGTGGCGTGATCTTTGGCATTCATACCGATGTAAGCAAGGTACAAGAAAGGCTGCACATGAATCAGTATGAAAACATTGAGATTGAGGAATTCAACGAGGCTTTAATGGTTTTCCCTGATGAAAAAGAGTTCGCTATCTTTCTTTCCGATATCCCTGGCAACCCGGATTACACACGGCTTGAGTACCATGAACAGCTTCAAGTTAAGCTGAAGGAAAATCTGATTGATGGGAGACTTGCTGTGCGTGAGCACAAGTATATCTGGAAGGCCGTAAGGCGTTAAAGGAAGATTATAGAGTTGGAATGCTGCCTTCGTATTTCAGATCAGGAGGTGTAATGGTTTGGATAGAGAAACTTTAGAACGAAATCTAGGGCCGGACAACGTGATTACCACCTTCGAGCAGATGGCTAACGGGGAACGGAAATACAAAATGGTTTCAGCGGATGGCAGTTATTATTGCAGAACGGTAGCTTCATCTCAGGGAGCATGGCAAAATAGCCATTTTCATAACCATATAACCGAGTTCTATGTTGTGCAGTCTGGTTGGATTGCTTATGCAAATTTTGCGAATGATCAAATGCTTGAAATCAGAGTTATGGGCGAAGGAAATCACATCATTGTGCAACCAGGAGTACACCATAATTTATATATGTCAGCCAATAGCGTTATCCATACGATTAAATATGGTTTGAATACAGACAGTGATTGGTCTGCTTCTCCGGAACTGGACAGAGTTACACAAACACTGATCGAGAGCGAGTTACTTCAGACTTACGGTTAATTAGCTTGGGGGTTAAATGCATGCGTAGAAGTACGATATTTTGGCTAACTGGCATTGCAATTGTTATTGTAGCAGTTTTCATTGTATATAATAATTTGGCTCCAAGTGTTACAGCGCAGGATGTTAACATGAAGGGCACGATTCGGCAGACAGCTGCGGATGAATACGAGGTGCAATTAACGATTACACGCACAAAAGAAGATAAGGGTCAGCACACTGTATATCCCCTTGTACCTGGCTGGGGCTCAATTTCTTTTAACGAACAGGACAACCGATTTATTCGACCGACTTCCGTTGGCAGCACAGGTGCAATGGAAGAGATTCTTCGTCAAGCATTACAGAGGCAGACAGCAACAGCGATTACTGAATTTGCAGGTTTCTCTATACCTGATGCAGTGGGCACATACAAGATGCGTTTTACCATTCATCCTTTGGGTGAGCAGGCAGAACCGATTCGGCAACCGATGATCTATTATGTCCATCAGGAAAAATTACTGGGCAAGGACCTGAGTTGGGTCTCAGGAGAACCTCTGGAAATCATTAAGGAGTATGCAGAGTGATGCTAATCTATCAATGGAATGAGATTACGGTACGTTTACTGGATGAAAAAGATGAACAGCTCCTTGTTCAATGGTTGTCTGATCCAGAAGTACTTCAATATTATGAAGGCCGTGATCGCCCGCATGATCTGAATTTGGTCAGAGAGCACTTTTATCGGCAAGACGATGATGCACATCGGTGTATGGTTGAATACAAAGGTAAACCTATCGGCTATATCCAGTTCTATGAACTGGAGGAGGATGAACGAAACGAGTATGGATATGGAGACACAGATGAAATTATCTATGGAACAGATCAGTTTATTGGGGAGGCGGATTACTGGAATCGCGGTATTGGCACACAACTGGTACAATCCATGTTGAGCTATCTGGTCAACGATAAGCAAGCCCGGAAAGTGGTCATGGACCCGCAATCCTGGAACAAACGAGCCATATCCTGTTACGAGAAGTGTGGATTCAGGAAGGTAAGACTATTACCAGAACACGAGCTTCACGAAGGACAAATGAGAGACTGCTGGCTGATGGAGTATGCCCCCTAGGCAGTGTACAGTGTATATTAAAACATTTAACCAAGGAGGAATGATCGATGGATTTGAGGTACCCGATTGGAACATTTGAACATACAGGCGAGGTTACATTAGAGCAGCGGAAGCAGTGGATTCAGGATATTGCGGAGTTGCCGGAGCGCGCCCGCGAAGCAGTCAAAGGATTGAGTGAAGAACAATTGAGGCTGCCCTACCGGGAAGGCGGCTGGATGCTCAAACAAGTCATACACCATATGGCAGACAGCCATATGAATTGCATGGTTCGTTTCAAGCTGGCACTGACGGAGGATAACCCCACGATAAGACCATATTACGAGGAACGATGGGCTGAACTGAGTGATTCGCGGGAGCTGGATATCGAGTTTTCTCTGCAAATCCTGGATGCGCTGCATCGTCGTTGGGTAGCGTTATTAAACACATTAACAGATGCAGACTATGCCAAAACCTTTTATCATCCCGCATCCAAAGAAACGACAAGACTGGATTATAATTTAGGCGTATATGCATGGCACGGAAGACACCACGTTGCCCATATCACGTCGCTCAGAAGCAGGTTGGGAATTTAGTTGTGAGATCTGTGAGGTGTGATTTCGATGATAGAGAAACAGTGGCTGGATTTAAGTGAATTTCACGAATTGGAGCAAGAGATTCAGTTTGTTATTATGGTTACTCAGTTTCAGGAGAAACACGTCATTATTCATAACCTTAAACGCCAAGGCTGGGAATTCCCAGGAGGTAATCGTGAACATGGCGAGTCAGTTCTTAGGGCTGCAGAAAGAGAACTGTACGAAGAGACTGGAGCATTGAGGTTCATGTTAGAACCCTTTGGAATCTATCAAATGAATGGAAGTTTTGGCATGGTCTATTATGCTAATATTACGGAATTTCGTGCTTTGTCGCTGGAACCCAACTCAGAAATTAGTGCAATGAAGATGGTAGATACATTGCCAGAGGGCATGAATTTTGGGGACATGTTTTATTCTTTTTTGCATCGATGGAGGATATATTCTGCCAAAGGGACACACGAGCATTTTGTGGATCTGACTCTTTGTGAAAATAACATTTAAATATCTCATAATATTAAGGAGATTACATCGATGAATATACATATCAGACTATTAAATGAAGGCGATCCGATCGTAATTTCGCAGGCGTTTCAGGAACAGGGTTGGGCGAAATCGGCAGAGCAGTACATTCAATATCTTGCAGAACAGCAGAATGGTGTACGGGTGACTTTGGTAGCAGAGCTCAATGGAGCTTTTGCCGGTTATGTGAATGTATTGTGGAATTCGTATTACCCATCGTTCAAGGAACAGGGCATTCCGGAAATTAATGATTTCAATGTGCTGATCAAATATCAGCGCCAAGGAATAGGAACGCTTTTGATGGACCGGGCAGAAGAAGTTATTCGGGAGCGAACCGATACTGCCGGGATTGGTGTCGGGGTGTTTTCTGATTATGGCAAAGCTCAAATTCTGTATGCCCGTCGTGGATATATACCAGATGGACAGGGCATTCACAAGCATGATCGTTATCTAAAATGGGGCGATGAAACGATCATCGATGACGATGTGGTGCTCTATCTAACGAAGAAGTTAAGCTAATTGAATCCTGAATAAAAATGATTAAAACGACTTCCAGGACGAGGTTGATGCTTATGATCTTTCGGAGGCAGCCATTGCCTGGGCCAAGGAAAGAGCAGCGGAGGAAAAGCTTGAAGTGAATTTCCAATGCAAATCAGTATTTGAACTCACGCCACATGAAGAGTACGATCTGGTTTATGATTCGGGCTGTCTTCACCATCTGCTGCCACATCAGCGAATTCCCTACATACAGATGATTCAGAGCGGACTTAAACCTGGAGGATATTTTGGAATGACCTGCTTTGCTCCAGGATTTGGCGGTCAGGGTGGACCGGAGAGCGTTATGGACGATTGGGAGGTATACCGTGAGAAGTCGATGAAAGGTGGTCTGGCCTTTACGGAGGAAAAGCTTCGCTATTTGCTGGAAGATCCATTTGAATGCGTAGAGTTGCGCCCGATGAAGGCGATGGATCAGGATGAAGATTGTTTTGGCCTGCCCATCCTATGGGTGACATTGTGGAGAAAAGCCAACGTGTAGTTGTAGATTTATAAGGTCATAGATTTGACGTTTAACCAATATTGCACAGAGCGAGAGAAAGGCGGGTAGAATATGGGACAAAGGTATTTTATTATTACAGGTACATCCAAAGGAATCGGCAAACAGCTCGCGGAGCTGTTATTGGAAAAGGGAGATCACGTCTACGGGATTGCACGCGGAACGTCTGACTTGGAGGAAGCTTACGAGCGTTACCAGCATGTTCAGTTTGATCTGGCGGATATCCATAGCATCGATGATCTTGTCTCAAGCTTATTAGAGCATATTCCGCTGCAGGAAGTTGAATTCATCGGGCTCATAAACAATGCGGCCATACTTGAGCCGTTGAAGCCGATCGATCAGTGCATCGCAGAGGAGATCAGCCAGCAGCTGGAGATCAGTTTGGCGGCGCCCATGATTCTGACTTCATCTTTTATACATTATACCAACCATCTGACCGCACGGAGAAAAATTGTCAATGTATCGTCCGGTTCAGGCAGTTATCCGGCACCTTCAATGGCATCTTATTGTACCTCCAAAGCTGGAATAAACATGTTCACCCAGTGTGTAGCGATAGAACAATCCGGGCAACCCAATCCCGTTGAAGTGATTGCATTTGATCCAGGGATGGTAGATACGGAGCTACAGGCTGTGGCAAGGGGCAAAAGTGCAGAGGAATTTGCACTGTCTGGGGTATTCGGTCAGGTCTATGAAGCGGGCCAATTAAGATCACCACAAGATGTCGCAAAGCAATTAATCGAACGGATAGAAGAAATCAGTGATCCAAGCAAGGTTCTTTATACTATGGAGGGATAACAGATTAACAGTTATATACGTTTAGATTCATCTAAATTGATAAGAGATTATGGGTTTTACTTTGCCTCGATATTTTGTATTGTTCTATTAATAGCGGCAGGAGTGGAAGAGACGGAATTGATTCTGAAGAAGCGATAGCGTTCGCCTTTGTCTCCTAATTTCTACATTTAATAAATTTAATAAAGGAAATTTGGGGACAACAGCGATCGGAAGAACGATCCGAATCTGGAACGGTCCCCCGTAGATTGTCAAACAATATGCTTCGGGCAATGCCCAAGAAGAACAGAAACGTGGTGAAGATATATGTTTAAAATTATGCTCATTGAAGACGATGAATCGTTATTCAGTGAAATCAAAGAACGGTTATCCCAGTGGTCATATGACGTGTATGGCGTGCAGGATTTTGGCAAAGTCTTGCAGGAATACAGTGCCATTCAGCCACAGCTGGTCATTATTGATATTCAGCTTCCGCAGTATGATGGATTTCATTGGTGTCGTATGATCCGCGCTCATTCTAATGTGCCGATTATCTTTTTGTCCTCACGGGATCATCCTACGGATATGGTCATGTCGATGCATCTGGGCGCAGATGATTTTATCCAGAAGCCCTTCCATTTCGATGTGCTGATAGCCAAGATCCAGGCAATCCTGCGTAGGGTATATAACTACAATACAGAGCGGATTGAGCTGCGCACATGGCGTGGGGCTGCCATTGAATATGTGAAAAATACGCTTACCCATGACAATGAGTCGGTCCTTTTGACCAAAAATGAGATGTTCATTCTCAAAGTGCTGGTTGAGCACAAAAATCAGATTGTGACCCGGGAAGACCTGATTCGCAGTCTCTGGGATCATGAACATTTTGTGAGTGATAACACGCTGACAGTTAACGTCAATCGTCTTCGCAAAAAGCTGGAGCCTCTGGATCTGGATGGTTATATTGAAACCAAGGTGGGGCAGGGCTATATGGCAACGGAAGAGGCGGAAACATGATTGGAAAATACATACGGGAAAAGCTGAGCTGGCTAGTGTTGCTTATAAGCATACAGCTCATCTTTTTATTTGTAGCCTATATCGACAAGTCCATTCCATTCCAATCTGTAGCGTACATCGTTGCGCTGAATGTAGTGGTATGCATTGTGTTTATCTGGGCGAGATATCCAAGAGAAACCCTCTTCTACAAAAGATTAACCACCTGGGATCACACCTATGATTCGGGGGATTTGGATATCGCGGAAAGTCCTTATGAACGGATTGTGCACGATGCCGTGACTTCCCAGACCGAGCGTTATCGGAAGGAGTCCTCGTCTCATTTTATTTTGCTGGAGCAGGAGAAGGATGAGATGTTGGCCTGGATTCACGAGGTGAAGACACCGCTAACCGCACTGCAACTCATGATTGAGCGTATGCCGGATGAAAAGCTTCAGGGCCAAATGACGTATGAATGGCTGCGCATTCATCAACTGCTTGATCAGCAGCTTCACCAGAAGCGTATTCCATTTATGCATAATGATTTGTTTCTGGAAGAAACAGAGCTTGAACCGATTTTGAACGGCGAGATTAGAGCTTTGAAGTCATGGTGCATATCCAAACGGATTGGCTTCGACGTGTCATTACATGTGACCAAGGTGCTGACCGACAGCAAATGGTTAGGATTTATCATACGGCAGCTGCTTAGTAATGCGGTGAAATACAGCCATTCCTCTGACATTGTCATTGAAAGCAAGGAACAGGATGGGCACATTTTATTGACCATTCAGGATTATGGACGAGGGATCGAAGCGCAGGATTTACCACGTATCTTTGATAAAGGCTTCACTTCAACCCAAGGCAGGCTGGAAGGAAACGCAACGGGGATGGGTTTGTATTTGACCCGACAGGTGGCACAAACACTTCGTATAGACATTCAGGTACAGTCTGCTCCCGGAGAGGGCACCAGCGTCAAGCTAACCTTCCCGAGAAAAAATGACATGATCCACCTAGCAGGCGTGTGACAACATTGTCACATGCTTTTTGGTTTTGTTCGGTGAATCGCACGATAAATTGGAGCATCCCGCCTATGATGGAGATATACCAAAGAGGAGTGAGTGGGATATGTGGATACTGGAAGCCAAAAAAATTCATAAAGTCTATGGCAACAAATTAAATAAACAGGAAGTCCTCAAGGGGATTGATCTCGGGGTAAGTAAAGGCGAATTTGTTGGCATTATGGGACCCTCGGGTTCGGGGAAAACGACGCTGCTGAATGTTCTTTCTTCGATCGATCGGGTAAGTCAGGGTACGATTGACATTGAGGGTCAGGAGTTCACCGGCATGAAAGAGAAACAGTTTGCTGAATTCCGCAAATTTCATCTCGGCTTTATTTTTCAGGATTATAATCTGCTGGATACCCTCACGGTGAAGGAAAATGTATTGCTGCCGCTCTCGATTACGAGTATTCCGAAGCATGAAGCACACCTGAAGTTCGAACAAATCGCCCGTGAGCTGGGCATATATGAGCTGAAAGACAAGTATCCGTCTGAAATCTCGGGTGGACAAAAGCAGCGGACGTCGGCCGCGCGTGCGTTTGTACATGATCCGAGCATTATTTTCGCTGACGAACCAACAGGTGCACTCGATTCCAAATCGGCTTCGGACCTGCTTGGCAAATTAAGTGATATGAACAGGAAGCATCAGGCTACGATTATTATGGTTACACATGATCCGTTTGCCGCAAGTTATTGCAGCAGGGTGATTTTCATCCGGGACGGTCAGATCTACACCCAATTAAATAAGGGAGATGAGTCCAGGCAATCCTTCTTCAATGACATTATCAAAACTCAGGGCGTGTTGGGTGGTGTGCAGCCATGAGCCTGAACTATATCATCTTTCGCAATCTAAGAAAAAATCTGAAAAATTATTATCTTTACGTCTTTGCCCTGATTTTTAGTGTGGCGCTGTATTTTTCCTTTGTGACATTGCAGTATGATCCCTCCATGGATGAGGTTGCTGAATCAACGAAAGGAGCTGCTGCAATAGGCGCATCCTCCGTGTTACTGATTGCCATTGTGGGCATTTTTCTGCTCTATGCCAATACGATCTTTATCAAGCGGCGCAGTAAGGAGATCGGTTTGTTTCAGCTGATCGGACTGACGAAGGGGAGAATATTTGGCATTTTGAGTGCGGAAAATTGCATTCTCTACTTTGGTTCTATGGTAATCGGTATTCTAATCGGGTTTCTGGGTTCCAAGCTGATATTGATGATTTTGTTCAAAATTATTGGCGTTGATGTGATCACGAAGCTATACTTCTCACCGATGGCACTAGTACAAACGCTGATTGTCTTTGCCGTCATGTATCTGCTTGTCATGCTGATGAATTACACATTTATCCGAGCACAGAGTATTCTATCACTCTTTCGGGTGTCTTCTACAACAGAGCAGAAGGTGAAAAAGTTATCTGTAGGGCAGATTCTGATGGGCATCTTGGGTATTGCTTTGATTGTGTTCGGTTACATCCTGTCTGCACGGCTGTTCAGCGTTGAGAAATTGGATATGCAGCAGTTAATGTACACCATGATTTTGATTTTGTTCTCGGTTATTTTGGGGACATATCTATTCTATAAAGGTTCCGTCAGTTTTATTTTTAATATGATTCGCAAAAGCAAAAAAGGCTACCTCTCCATTAACGAGGTATTGTCGTTATCCTCCATCATGTTTCGCATGAAGTCGAATGCCTTGCTGCTGACCATTATTACTACCGTATCGGCACTCGCCATAGGTATGTTGTCGCTCAGTTACATTTCCTATTATTCGGCAGAGGCGCAAGCCAAGGAAAGCTTGCCGGAAGATTTTTCATTTGCCCAAGTTGATGTGAAAAATCGTTTTGTAGCGGAGTTGGATCACAAACAAATTCCATATGAAGAAAAGCACAGACAACCTTTGTATATTGAAATTGATGCAACCAAGGTGATGAATGATTCCCTTTCGGAGGATCGATTGTTCAGCAGTGTGTTAAGTGACAGCATGGTGGAGAACATTGATCTGAAACCAGGCGAAGTTATTTTCATGGGATATGGCAATGTGATTCAGCAATTCTTTTCCATTCGGGATGAAGGTCCCGTTGTTCTGCACGGGTTGAAGCAAGCGATTGATCAGCAGCTAATCGGAACCACAAAACAGGGCGTGCTTCCCGTGTACTATACCCTGGGCACGCCCGTGGCCGTTGTGGATGAATCGGTTTATGCGGAGCTTGCGCAGGATCTTGATCCGAAACTTCAAAAAGAGGGAGCAACAGATTATTACGGTGTGCAAATTACAGATCCAGGGCAGGACGAGAATGCATATGCCATTTTTGCAGAATTGCAATTAGAGGCCCCAAGTTTCTCTCAGATCGAATTCAGAAATAACCAGCGTACCACTATGGGCTTAATCATGTTCATTGTTGGTTTCTTGGGTCTGACCTTTCTGATTACATCCGGGTGCATCCTCTATTTCAAACAAATGAATGAGAGCGAAGAGGAGAAATCGAACTATACGATTCTGCGAAAACTTGGTTTTACTCAAGGCAATCTGTTACGTGGGATTCAGTTCAAGCAGTTGTTTAATTTCGGCATTCCACTTGTTGTGGGACTGAGCCATAGTTATTTTGCCGTGAAATCAGGCTGGTTCTTCTTTGGTACAGAACTGGTCACACCTACGGTAATCGTTATGATTGTGTATACGTTGTTGTATTCAATCTTCGGCCTTTTGTCCGTATTGTATTACAAACGTGTGATTAAAGAATCATTGTAGATCAGATAGTAAGGAACAGAGGATTACATTAAGAAAGGGTAACTGTGTGAAGTACAGTTTGCTCTTTCTTTTTTTGTGAAGGCTAATGTTAAATCGTGTTGCTTATCCAAATCATTTTATTGTATTTGCTATTTCAATTAATGTTTGGTGATCGTATAACGGTTCAAGATTATTATTTTTCCCTGAAACAAGAGAGTAAGTTAAACCCTCATTTCTCCAATAAATGGCGTTAACATGTTCGTCTCCTTGGTCCCACGTCTGCGAACCGTTAGCTAATTGTAGTCCTTTTTTTCCATTTGGAGGCGTATCAGCCTTTGAGTTTGTCATCATGAGAATCAAGGTCAATCCTTCATCGGTATTTTCATACGTGATTTCCACAGCATCAAATGTACCATTGGTATCTAAAACTCTTGCTGTTTTTTGATCAACTTGGAAAGGAACGGACGGCTGTTTCAATTCAAACGGAATCTTAGCTTCCGCATCTTCAATTGAAATCTCAACTGGAGGACTCCAATCCGATTGCTTGTTCGGTTGAGATTCTTCCTGTGAAGTCTGAAAGATAAAGCTGCTCACACGTTTTTTCCATCATATTTGAAGCAGTAATAGTCTAAGCCTTTTGTGAAAAAAAGGAGGATGGCACGAGGGTGGAGAAATCACAACATATGGAGTGAAAAAGAGGGAGGGTTTCCATGAACCTGGCTAACAAAATCACCCTGGCGAGAATGGTATTGATTCCATTGTTTATGTTGTGCTTTATCCCGTTTCCGTCTTGGATACAGGAGTCGAGTGAGTTTATTCGTTTTTTGGATCAGCATGGTTTGGTGATAGGAGTTATTATTTTTGCAATAGCTGCAGGTACGGATAAGCTGGATGGGTATGTGGCGAGAAAATATAATCAAATCACCAATCTGGGAAAATTGCTTGATCCACTGGCAGATAAACTGTTGATTTCGGTTGCTCTGATCATGATGGTTCAGGAGAATCTGATCGGTTCATGGATTGCTGTGATCATTATTGGACGTGAAATTGTCATCACAGCGCTGCGTATGATTGCTACTGAACAGGGAATTGCTCTGGCTGCTGATCGATATGGCAAGATTAAAATGGTGCTCCAGGTGGCAGCTATCATCACTGTGTTATTGAATAATGCTTCGTTTAGTTTGCTGACTGATGTGCGGATGGATATGATTTTATTATGGCTGGCGGCAGGAGTTACGTTGTTATCGGGATTGAACTATATCGTGGTGAACTATAAGTTGCTTCACAACGGAAGATAGGAAGAGTCAAGGGAATCATGGTCCTCAATACAATTGTTAACCCTGCATTATTATGCAGGGTTTCTTTGTCGTTACTTCTGTTCAAAAATGTGTGGGGCATAGCCGGGGTTCCTAGTATACTTAGTGTATCTGAATGTACATACAATGAATCGGAAAACAGGCACCATGGTGCTGATTCAGGAGGATCTCAATGCAACAGGAACATAATACTGGTCTCCACGGGGACTGGCTTCAATTTATGATTTTAACAACCAAACTGGAACTGCCACCCTTGCCAGCGGATACAATGGATCGTCCAAGGCTCAATGTGCATCTCGAAGAATTGTTCCAAACCAAAGTTACCTTGTTGACTGCCCCGGCGGGTTCAGGAAAATCAACACTTCTTGGCAGCTGGGTGAGAAGTGAAGCAGTACATGCGGCATGTGTCTGCCTGGATGATAAAGATCAGGACCCGCTTCAGTTTTGGCTTTACATTATTCATGCACTGGATCGAGTGAGAGAGGGGCTCTGTGGAGAAGTCCTGCCACACTTTTTGCAACGGTACCCGATAGATCCAAGTTCAGCATTAATATTATTATTGAACCGCGTTGCTTTGACCAGTCAACATACACTGCTCATTCTGGATGACTATCATGCAGTAACCCGGCCCGAGATTCATGAGCAGATGCAGTACTTTATTGAAAATCTTCCCCGCTCTATTCATCTGATACTGTCAAGTCGCACCTATCCTCCCTTCAAGCTTGAGAAGCTGCGTCTGCGAGGGGAATTGAAGCAATTAACGCTTCAGGAACTGGCGTTTACGGCAGAAGAAGGTATTGAATTTTGCCAGGAAATTATGCAATTGGATATTGCCGGGGGGGATGCGCGTGGCTGGGTACAACAGACAGAAGGCTGGGCTGCCGGATTGAAGCTGCTTGCTTTATCTCACGCATTGGGTGCAAACTCGTTGGTCGGCCCAATACATGAGATATCGTCTTCTCTGACTCATGAAGTTCAAGGACAGACGGGGCAGAGATCGATTTCGGAGTATCTGCTGGAAGAGGTGTTTCAGCGTCAGTCACCGGAAATGCAGCGGTTTCTGCTTCGAACAGCGATCACGAGAAGAATGAACAGCGGTCTATGCCAGGTATTAAGTGGTATGCAGGAAGCTCCACAATTGTTAAGGCAGCTGGAGAAGGAACATCTCTTCCTTATTCCGCTTGATCGGGAAGCGAACTGGTATCGTTATCATCATTTGTTCTCTGCATTCCTAAAGCGTGAACTGGCCCGGTATGGCACAGATCAGGTGAATGAATTGCATGTCCTTGCTGCACATTGGTATGAGCAGCAAGGATACCCCGCTGAAGCGCTGGATCATTATATTCTCGGACAGCATATGCAGGATGCAGCCAGACTGTTGGAAGAGTTGTTTGCCCATTTTATTATGGGAGAGTGGTGGACGCTCCGGCGGTACTTCGATGTTTTGCCACTGGAAATTGTGAAGGCACGTCCAAAATTATATATGTCCTACCTGTTTCTTGTTGCGCGTGAAATGCCTTATGGACAGATGGTGAAGCAGCTTGATGAACTGGAACACGTCATCCGGGTGCAACTGCAAGGTCAGCTTGAACCTGAGATTATCGGGTATTTGTTGCAAGTCGTTTGTGTGATGCGAGCCTACATGGCATATCTGAACAGAGATTTGGAGGGGCTGGCTCATTATTTGGTGTCCTACATTGATCAGGGATATCCCGACGATATTGCCTTTCAGTATATGGACTATGATCGGAGAGAAAGCATGCGTCTACGCAGCTTTCATGGCGTGAATGGCTACTTGAGGCGTGGGGAAGCTTGCTTCGCTAAGATTACAGAACGTTGGTATGCTGAACATGCCTATGTAACGTCGTACTATGGTGTCGGATATGGTGAAATTTTAATGGAACAGGATCGATTACCAGAAGCGGTATGTTATGCGGACCGAGCGCTTGAAGTGGCTTTACAGATCAAGGTAGCTGCGCTGCTCGTTCCTGCGTATATACTCAAGGCCAGACTTGAACTTACACTGGGCAGACCGGAGGAAGGTATGAAGCTGCTTCAACAGGTTACGGGTTTATTATCTGTGAAGGATATGGATTACTGGCAGCCAGCACTGGAAGCACATCAACACCGAATTTTACTTGAAATGAGTCCTGTGGAATCGGCCCAAACCATTCTGGTTAAGGCAGTAGGCGAAGATCGTATGGCCGCTGAGACCAGCTGTGATCAGATCTTCCATGCCATGGTCCGTATACGTGCGATGATCGTCCTTGAGCAGTATGATCTTGCGCGAGAGGAACTGAGACGAATTCGCAAGCAAACTGAAGAGCGTGACTGGCTAACTGAACAGGTAGAGTGTGCTCTGCTGGAGTCAATCATGCTGCAAAAACAAGGCATCTCCGATGCTAGTGTTGCAGCTTTATCGCGTGCTCTGGTGCTGGGGGGACCGGAAGGATATATCCGTTCATTCGTTGCTGAAGGTGAGCAGATGAAGCGACTGCTGCAGCAATATCTGTATCTTCTCCGTACGAAGGCGATACAGGATCAAGGTGTGAAAATGGCTTATGTGAAGCGATTATTATCGGCATTCGCAAGAGACAAACGGGCAAGGGGCCTCTCCTATGTAGGGGAGGCAAACCCGGATACGAAGGAAGTGGGTCTAAGCCCGATGGAGCAAAAAATATTCGGTTATATCGCTGAGGGCCTTACCAGCAAACAGATTGCTGCCGAGTTTGGTATCTCACCTGGCACTGTTAATACACACATTCGCCGAGTGTTCGCAAAGCTGGGTGCGAGTAGTCGTACGCATGCTGTGCAAATTGCTGAGCAGCGGGGATTGTTATAATGTGATGAAACAATGTCTACTCTTTTGTAGACTGTTTTCGAACTAAGGTCTTTCCTACAATGAAGATAATCAATTAACGCTGACGAGCCTTTGCTGACATCAGGGTTATGTTCATGTGGGAGGTAACATAAAGAGATGTTAACACGTATATCCAAACGAAAAGTTCGTACAACAAATAAGATTCGTAGAGTTTCGCCTTATTGGGCAGCCCTTCTGTCTTTATCAGTCATTGCTGTTCCCGGAACAGTGAGTGCAGCTGCCGATGAAGTAAGCATTCGTGATTTGCAGCAGGCAGCACCGTGGGCCAGGCAAGCCATTGAAAGGGCTGCTGAGCAACAGATGATTCTGACGGATGAAGCAGGAAATTTCAACCCGGGTGCAACGTTGACAAGAGGTGACCTTGCTTACACCCTTGCACAACTACTGGATATGAACTTGCTGACGTCGGCTCCGCTTCCTAATCTGTTATTTAAGGATATGGATAGTTACGAAGAGAATGTATCCTATATTCAAGCTCTCAAATTGGCCGGAATTATGAATGGTTATCCGGATGGAACGTTTCGTCCTGGCGGTCTGGTGACAAGGGAAGAACTGGCTACGACGATCATTCGCGCGCTTAAAATCAAGGGATATGATGAAACATTAAATTTGACCAAACCTTTATCTTTTAAGGACACAACTCACATTAGTGCCTGGGCTTTGCCAAGTGTACAACAGGCGGTTGAATTGGGGATCTTGAAAGGGGAGAATGGCAACTTTGCTCCCAAGCGCTCTACTTCCAGGCAGGAAATGGCCGTAATCGCATTACGCACAACCGAAGTTATTAAAGCACTTGATGAAGCTGCGAGCCAGGGGGGCGCCAATCCGGAATCCAATTCTAATGAGCCAGGAAAGGTAACTGAAGTGCAGGGTACAACTTCAGGCGGCAATAACGCAGGAAACGCAAACGGTAATTCCGGGGCGACGCCAGGAAATGGAAGTGGAAATGGAAACGGAAACGGAAACGGAAGCACGGGTGGAGGAAGTGGATCCACGCCTACCAATCCGACGAATCCTTCCACTCCTTCCAACCCAGGTACAGCGAACAAGGCTCCGGTGGTCAGAAGTGGCGGTCTGCCAGATCAGGAACTTACCTTGGATCACAACTCACTGGACTGGCAAGCCTCTTCTTATTTTAGTGATCCAGATGGTGATGAACTGCAGTTCAGCATCATAGCAGGAGATGAAGCCATCGTTTCTTCCACGGTGGTGGGCCAAGTGATTCGACTTGTACCACAGGCTGCTGGTGAAACAACGCTGACGATCAAAGCTGTCGATGATCAGGGCGCAAGTGTCACCGCGCAGCTTAAGGTTAAGGTACAGGCCAATACGATAAGCCGCCAATTCCCTGATCCACATCTCGCAGGAGCCATTGCTTATTGGTTGCAAAAGGATGTGGATGATCCGCTGACCAAAGATGAATTGGTGGAAGCTCTCGTACAGACCAATGGGGGATTATATGCAAGGAATGCAGGCATTTCCGATCTGACCGGAGTGGAGATATTCAAAGGCATGAATGTAACCGAAATAGACCTATCCGGAAACGAAATAAGCAAGGCGGATGCCTCTGGATTTGATCGCTTGAATTGGCTGGATTTATCAGGTAACCAACTGACGGAGATCAATGTTACTGGACTGAATCAGCTGGAATATCTGAATCTCGCGAACAATCGACTTTCTTTATTGGATGTGAACGGACTACATTCCTTGCAGGAACTTGATATGAATAGTAATGAGCTTGTTCATTTACCTGTTGGCGTTGCTGAACTGTCTGATTTGCAATACTTGAATGTAAATGACAACTCCATACGACTGAGAGAAGAGCCTGATTTCACTTTGCATCAAACATTGCTGCAACGTTTGTCCATGTATGATTTTGATGATGCTCCCCCTGTACTGGTGGAGGCGCCTGCGGGTAATACCGCTTATGTTGGTGAAGAAGAGGCCGAGATCGACCTGGCATACATGTTTGAAGATGAAGATGACGAGAGTTCGACACTTGTTCTCACTGCGGATTCAGCAGATCCACAACTGGCTGAAGTCAGAATGGAAGGACAGAAGTTATACGTTAAAGCTCTTGGATTTAGCGAGATCCCGATTCAGATTTACGTGCAGGCAAGAGACATATTGGGCAAAATGGATTCGGGATATGTAGAAGTCATGCTCAAGATAAGAGAAGAATTGCTTTGAAATAACGAATTGAATAAATAGTACGTTGAACGCATCTCCCATGGAGGTGCGTTGTTTTATTTTATATGGAATCAGATCATGTTAAAATATGCAAGAAATGAATACGGCTGCGATTGACAACGTCATACGATGATCAGCTGGAAAGAAGGAGCACTCTCATGTTATCGATTCATAAAGCGGAGTATCAACACAAATCAACGTTGCGCAATCTGATGGAATTATACAAATATGATTTTACTGAATATGACCCGGAGGACGTCAATGAAAACGGGTTATACGAATATGTGTATCTGGACCATTATTGGACAGAAACGGGCAGACATCCTTTTTTATTCCGGGTAGAAGGACAGCTGGCTGGATTCGCACTTATCCGTGAAATCGGGAGTGAACAGGGAACAAGGATATATCAAATGGCAGAATTTTTTGTAATGAAAAAATACAGAAAACTCGGAATGGGTGCACAAGCCGCCATTCAATTGTTCAACCTTTTCCCTGGGACATGGAAAGTAGCGGAGTTGGAGACGAATGTGCCTGCTCAGGCTTTCTGGCGTAAGGTTGTTGCACGTTATACCCATAACAAATACCAAGAGGTTAGAGAGCCTGACTGGGAAGGGCCCATCCAAATATTTACCACATGTAATAACGAGAAAGGGGAGAATAGGATGTCCCAAATCAACATCAATTCAAGTACTTCGGAGGAATCAGAATATGTTCGCCAGCAGCTTATCGAATTTAATGCTGCGCATGTGAGCGAGGAATTAAGGCATCGTTACGAAGAATTGAATTTTAACATCAAAAATGGCGACGGAGAGATCGTTGCAGGTGTGCTTAGTACACTTTGCTGGAACTGGCTGGAGGTTGATATTCTTTGGGTGGATGCAGAGCAACGGCAGCAAGGTTATGGTTCCCAATTGCTGCGTGAGGTTGAACGTATTGCGCGCGAGAAATCCTGTGACTTCATCCAATTGAACACATTCTCATATCAAGCACCGGAATTTTACAAGAAGCATGGCTACCAATTGATCACAACGATCGAGAATGCACCGACCGGACACCGTCATTATTATTTTAAAAAGGACCTAACTTAAGGCAACGTATGCGAAATAGGAAAAAATCAGGAGGGTTATGATGATTACCATTAAAGCAATCGAACTTGAGGATTTGCCGGCGCTAAGCCAATTATACAACGAATTGATGGGTACACCGACCAATGAACAGCAGATGCAGAAGATGTTTCACTATATCCAGCAAAATGGACACTACCATGTACTTGGTGCTTTTTACAACGGCGAACTGGCTGGATCGGTGATGGGTATTGAATGTATGGATCTGGCGGGTCAGTGCAATCCCTTCATGGTTGTGGAGAATGTGATTGTATCTGATGGGGTACGAAGACAAGGAATTGGTCAGAAGCTTATGCTTCAGATTGAGCACATTGCGAGAGATCTTGGATGTGAATACATGATTCTGGTGTCTGGCGATCAGCGCAAAGAGGCTCATATTTTCTATGAAAAGCTGGGCTTTAAAGATGAGAAAGTTCAGGGATACCGGAAGCATTTTAATTAATCAATTTAGCACGGAAAATGTCTGATCGGTAGAAGGACTACTTAAGGAGCAGGGCGAATAAGGCATAGTCTCGAAATAAATGAACTGATATGAGGGAGGCACTCTCGTGTTCAAAAAATGGGCTAATGTCTTGATGATTCTGAGTCTGGTATTCGCTGTATGTTCCCCAACATCCTATGCCGCTGCCAAGACGGTTAAAGTGACCGTGACGCTTGTCAGTGCAGAACTGGTGGAAAACAATTCCGTTGGTAATGAATGGGCCATTGGGGCAAGTGTGAACGGCAAGAGCCTGGATGAGGGTTCCTCCGTCACGTTGAATCTGAAATCCACAGATACGCTGAAACTAAAAGCCATTGCTGAGGAGCAGGACAAAATCCCGGATCTCGGAAGCAAAAGCATGAATGTTAAAGTTTCCTCCATTTCCAAATCAATCAACAAGACTCTATCGGTTGTCGTGACGGAGAACAGAGGCCGTTATTCGGGTAACACAGCGACATGGGAGTTTAAGTTTAAGATCAGTAAGAAATAAAATAGGACTAATTATGTAAAAGAGAGCCTAGCTCTCTTTTTTTTACTTTATACTGATATCTTTGAACTGAAGGAATGTATAGTTTCGGGAAAGGTCTCTCTTTGGTAAAATAAAGAAAGTTATGGGCAGGGACGTATAGATTTCAATGTACATATTTATTTGTAAATTTTAATGGAGACAAAGGGAGGTCAACCATATTATGCGTATCGTAGATAACATTAAAGTTTGGGGGGAGCCGCTGGAGAATGCGGTAAGTCAGGCGGTGACTTGCTCGCAGTATGGAGATGTACTGGGCGTGGCTTTAATGGCGGATCATCACAAAGGATATTCACAACCCATTGGGGGCGTGGTTGCCTACCGGAACATGATCAGTCCGTCAGGGGTTGGATATGATATTGCCTGCGGTAACAAGGCTGTGCGTACCAACCTGATGTGGGATGATATCCGGGATCAGATTGTCGTGATTATGGATGACATTCATTCGACGATATCCTTCGGCGTAGGCCGTAACAATTCAAAGCCTGTAGATCATGAGCTGTTTGACGATGCCAGCTGGAAGCTGTTTGATTCCATTGAACCCGGATTACAGCACAAATTGAAAATACTCGCGCGCAACCAGCTCGGGACGGTGGGAAGCGGCAATCATTTTGTGGATATTTTTGTAGAAGAGGCAACAGGTAAAGTGTGGATTGCGAACCACTTTGGCAGCCGCGGCTTCGGTCACAAGGTTGCGAGTGGTTTTCTGAATCTGGCTGCCGGACGTAAGTTTAGCGGCAAAGCGCCGGGAGAATCGATGGATCAGCCGCCGACATTGTTTGACCTCAAGAGTGAAATGGGTGATATGTATTGGGACGGGATGACGCTGGCCGGCCGATATGCTTATGCGGGTCGTGACTATGTAATTGAACAGGTTCTCGGCATTCTCGGGGCGAGCGCAGAGTACACGGTTCATAACCATCATAACTTTGCCTGGAAAGAACAGCATATGGGCGAAGAAGTGGTGGTGGTCCGCAAAGGAGCAACGCCCCTCGCCCCGGGCCAGCTTGGTTTTGTGGGAGGCAGCATGGGAGATATCTCGGTCATTGTGGAGGGGATCCACAGCGAGGAGAATACCGAGTCGTTTCGCAGCACCGTACATGGGGCTGGACGCATCATGAGCCGAACCCAGGCGGCTGGTAAAATGAATTACAAGCTGCGTACACGCATGGGCGGCGAGATTAGCGAAGAACAGATGCAAGCGGCGATCCGTGCCTATGGTGTGGAGCTTCGGGGAGCAGGAACGGATGAAAGTCCATTTGTGTACAAAAAGCTGCAGGACGTGCTGAATGCGCATGCGCATACCTTGAAAATTAACCATACTCTTCGCCCCGTAGGTGTCGCCATGGCCGGAGGGAACGAATTCGACCCGTATAAGGACTAGAAAGAAGAAGGTGAACCTCATGAGAAATTGTGCGATATACAGCTCCCAATTTGATCTGGATCAGCTGTATGAAATGATTCAATCCATATACCCTCAGGATACCATTGAGCGTAAGGAAGACAAAACCCACATTCAAGTGACACGCAAGAAGCTGTTCAGTAAGAAGACGAAGGGCTTTAATATCATGACCAGCCATACACATCCTGAGGAATTTACCTCCATGATCCAGGGGATGCTGGGATTTCTGAGTCAGATCGAGGGGAAGAATCCTTCGCTACAGGAAAAGGTACTGATTAAATGCTCTACACTGAATATGGTTGTTGGCATCGAGACCGAAGAGGACATCTCCGAGGAGTTCTTCAATGAGTTATTGCATCTAGCCGATGCTCTCGATGCAGTCATCTTCTGGGGTGGTGGCTCCCTGCTGAATGCGCAAGGTCAACTGCTGTTGGATGTCAACGGAGAATCCGAAGTGGAGGATTATAAAGTGACAGCCCACACCAGTTTTCTGGACGATGTCAGACCCCCTTCGGAATCTGCAATGCTGCGCAAAGAGCGTTCGGAGCAGCTTCTGACAGAGCAAGGAATCCCATTCAATGCTCATCTGCCTGCAAGAGCGGGGGATGAGCATACAAAGATCCGTAGTGTCCAAGAAGTGGCAGAGCGTGCGGTAGCCCTCTGTATTGCAGCTCTCAAGGGTGAGTGCCTGGGAGCGGGGGAGAGCGCAGAAGATACAGCAGCGCTGGTCCAGGAAGTGATCGACAAGTATGATGCAGCTTCATTCTTTTCACCTGTGGAGAGAAGATTTGTGGAGCAGCATGGGGCAGAACATCAGGAGGTTATCTCCTTTTCATGGGGATACGAGGCTTATCATGTGATGTTATGGGCACTTGGCTACGTCAAGGAACTTGGAGCTCCAGTAAATCTTTGTAACGTAGGACAAGATGTGGGTTATTTGCAGCAATGTGACGATGTTGAGGCTTTTGTATATGGGTCACAGCTTCGCTCCAAAAGTGAGATTTTGGATGCAGCAGACCTAATTTACCGGTACAACTGGGTGTGTGTGGACAGTCGTGTGAAGGAGCAAATCCCTCCCGCAGGCCTCAATGGAGGAGTGGCCTACGAACGTCACCGTGCGCTGAATTGGCTGATCTGTTATCTGGATCAGGATTGGGATGATGTGCGGACAGATACGTAGAATGGACTTTTACAATCAATTATTGTATATGGTACCCAAACTTGTATACCCCCAGGCCAGTTGAACACTGGTTGTGGGGGTGTTTTGTTGTTTTTGAATACCGTACGATTTTAACTGCTATGCCTTCCGTATTGTTCCCGAATCATGACATCAGCAAGAATCAGCTTTTTCTCTACATTGCTCTCCGGGTTCACAATACGCCATAACATCTGGTCGACTGCACGTGCACCAAGCAGCTCCTTGTTCACATTCACTGTGGCAAGCACCGGTATATTGTCGTATACATTATCGAAACCGGTGACAACGCACTGATCGGGTACGCGAATTCCCATGCTCTCCAGGGCCTCAATGGTGTAAAGCGCGAAGAAGTCATTGGCACAGACAAAAACCTCAGGCAAGTTCTCCTCATTAATGACCGAAGTAAACGTTTTATGGAAATCATCCACATCCGGGCTGCTCAGTTGCGGGATCTGATTCAGGTTCAAGCCGTGTCCCATCAATACTGAAGTATAGGCCACCCAACGTTCATAGAAGCTGTGAGCATCACTGGTGTTTCCAACAAACTGAAACCGTTTGAATCCCTTGCGCAGAAGATAGAGCATAATGTCACGCATGGATGCAAAATTGTCGGTGAAAATACTGTCACTATGAAAGACTGGGTCCAGATGATCCACCATGACGACGGGAATGCCCAGACGCTTGATTTCAAGCAAAATCGGTGTTGAGATGGAACCCACCGTAATAATGCCCCGAATGGCATCCGGGTTCAGCAGTGTAAATAGCTGATCCGCAGAAGGCTCTGTCAGGGTGAGGATATTGATGCCTTTCTGATTCAGTCTGGATGATATGCCGTTAAAGACCGGCCCCCAGTATACGGATTCCTGATTTTGATAACGAACATTGGGAAACAAAATCAAAATGGTGCCACTCCACCGCGTATTATGCGGGTCCTGAAGTTCATTGCTGCTATACATATCACCAGATAACATGCTGTTATCTTTGAAATATCCAAGCTTGCCAGCGGCCTTGAGAATAACATCTCGTGTCTGTTCACTAACACCTGATTTTCCGGACAGTGCCCGTGATACCGCAAATTTCGACAGACCTGTAAAATGTGCAATTTCCTGAATAGTTACCTTCGTCTTCATCATACCATCCTTACACTCGTAGTTCTGCCGTATTCCTTACCATGGGTAATAAAGCTGTTTCTAGTATATCATGATGTATTTCTCTTAATCTAATAACGGCTGGAGAAGTGAAAATGTTAGTGTCCCATACATGTAACGACGGAAAAAGACCTCAGTGATGGACATGTTTCAGGAGAAAAGGCGAATTTTGAAATGTAATATTATCTTTTTGTTATTTTATAAAATAACAAAATTGGCAAGAGTCTTTCCGTTTTGAATATGGGAGTACTTAGGATGATTTTTGAATAATATCCTGTTCAAATAAGGTTAAAAGCGATATGACAGCATTTTAGCAGAATAATTAGAAAATGTTAACAATAAAATTGTTGACGCTTACATTTCTCTATGTTAAATTTTGTTTGTCTAAAACAAACAATGAAATAACAAATGGTGGTGGTTGTCGAATTACATTAGGGGAATTGGAAGTCAGTGGATTATGCCGGACCATGATTTGTATACACATTCGGGGAGGTTGTTAAATTCATGATAAGAAAATGGAACGTTTTGCCGCTGATGTTATTGGCCATAATGCTTTTTGTATCCGCTTGCAGTGGCGGTGGTACGGCTCAGCCGGGCACGGATGCAACAACCAATTCGGGCAATAGCACTGGAACCGCTGAGACAGACAAAGAAAGCGAAGCGGAAGAAGTGGCCGTCGATGTGCCGGATTTGGGTGGACGTGTCATCAAGGTTGCGGCCTGGTGGGATCTGAAGCCGGCGGGGGAGACCGCATCGGATAAGGCGAGACTGGATAAAATCGCTGAAGTCGAGAAGAAATACAACGTAAAAATTGAGTTTGTAAACGTACCGTTCGAAGAATACATGAATAAATTCACAACAACTGCGCTGGCTGGCGAACCTTTCGCAGACATTGTTCAGATGGAATACAAATCCGCACTACCCGCCATCCTCAAAGGGCAGCTGCTGCCTATCTCCGAATTCACCACAGCTGAGAACAACATCAACCAAGAGGCAAACCTGATTGCGAAATATCCTGCCATCGCAGGCAACGACTACGCATTCGATTCTCCAACCAGCATTGGTTTGGGACTTCATTATAACCGAGACTTGTTCAAGAAACTTTCCCTGCCGGATCCTCAGGAGCTGTACAACAAAGGCGAATGGAATTGGGACAAATTCATGGAACTGGCAAAACAGGCTACCAAAGATACGGATAACGACGGAAAAATTGACGTATATGGGTTCTCCGGCTGGGCGATTGACGTGCTTCGTCACTTTACTGCCGCCAATGGAGGCACGATTGTAGATGACGAACATTCAAAAGAAGGATTATCCGATCCGAAAACGATTGAAGCTGCCGAATTCGTCAAACGCCTGTATAACGTAGAGAATGTTGTGAAAGTCAAAACAGGCGACAAAACGAACTGGGAGGAAAGCAACACATTCAAGGATGGAGATGTGGCGTTGTTCACTGCTGCAGAATGGCAGTTGGGCGATATCACCTTTGCTGCTGGAGTCGTACCCATTCCGAATGGCCCTCAAGGCAGCAAGGATGTAACTTACGCCAACAACGCTGCCTCAGCCAAATTCATTCCAAAAGGTGTGGAAGATCCCAAAATCGTATACCAAATCTATGAAGAGACCTTCGATATTCCGCAGATTGAAGAGTACCCAGGTCAGGATTACCTGGAAAGCCGGTATACCGATGAAAAGGATATCGCCATGATTCGCGAACATATCGCTGGAACGGGTCGTATCCTGCTGGATGATGCCTATACGGGATATCCAATCGGTGACTATGTAAATGACATTATTAAAAACAATGCTTCTGTTACGGCAACAGCTGAGAAGTATAAAGCACAGGCACAAGCCGCAGTCGATAAGCTTGGCAAACAATAAAACCAGCATGATTCAGTCAGGGGTGCCTCGTGTCCGGGCTCGCGCACGGGTACCTCTTTTCCTGTATCACCAATTGGGCATTGCTGGCATCAGCCTTGATGAGGAGGGCTCGTAGAATGGCTGGAATTCTACAACGAAAGAAATGGATCCTGCCTGTAGTCATTGCAGCAGCGGCAGCTTGTGTCATATTTTTGCTTACTTCCGGTGCAGGCGTAAAGAATGAAGTTGTGTCTTCTGGCAGTCTGCCTGTCATTGAGGTGGATACCATCTTGCAGCAGACGAGACAGAAGAAAGGATATGAACAATATCTGTCCCAAGCAGGCGAGGCCTCACAACCGAATGTGGACATGACCATTGAAGCAGGAGACTACATACGGGCAGAAGGTGAAGAGGCGCGCAAGCTGAATGATTATGAGGGCAAGCCAGGTGTATCGCTTCATACCGGGGAGACGGGGGAGATCGACTGGGTTGTTGACGTGCCGGAAACCGGGCTGTACAACCTCTCTGCTGTCTATTTTCCCGTAAAAGGCAAGAGTTCGGCAATTGAGCGTGCATTGTACATTGACGGTGAACTTCCGTTTGCGGAAGCCGCCTATTTGCAGTTCGACCGGGTGTGGGGCAATGAGAAACAAGCTGTTGAACAGGATAATCAGGGCAATGATCTTCGTCCAAAACAAGTGGAGAAGCCTCGCTGGATGGAGGAAACATTTCAGGACTCGGACGGGTATGAACAGGCTCCATTCAAGTTCTATTTTGAAAAGGGAGAGCACACGTTAACGCTAAAATCTTCCCGCGAACCCATGATAATTCGATCCATACGGCTATTCAATGAGAAGCCAGCCATTCCTTATGCGGAAACCGCGGGGGCCAAGCAGACGGATTCTTCCAGCCAGCCTAAGGATGTGCTCATCCGAATTGAAGGGGAAGCGGCTGTTGCCAAATCCTCACCTACGTTATATCCAACCAGTGAAAGATCAAGTTCAGCCGTATCGCCTTACAGCGCTTCCCAAGTGCGTATTAATACGATTGGTGGTTTTAACTGGCGTCTGCCAGGACAGTGGATCGAATGGGAAGTGGACGTGCCGGAGAGTGGACTTTATCATATCGGTTTTACCGCTCAGCAAAATTTTGTCAAAGGCATCTATTCCACGCGCAAGCTGACCATCGATGGCAAAATTCCGTTTGCGGAGATGACGAAGGCGCCGTTCCGTTACCAAAGTGACTATCGCATTGATGTGCTGGGCGGTGAGGAAGCTTACAAGTTTCAGTTGGATAAAGGCAAACATGTCATTCGGCTGGAGAACAGCTTGGGCGACTTCGCACCGCTTATTCGAAATGTAGAGGACAGCCTGTACAACCTGAACTCCATGTACCGGAGAATATTGATGATTACAGGCACCAAGCCGGATGAATTCCGGGATTATCGGGTGGAGAAGCAAATTCCGAATCTGCTGGAGGTGTTTAGCGGAGAAAGTAAACGTCTGAAGGAAGTGGCAGGGCAGCTTCGTCTTCTGTCAGGCCAGTCCAGCGATCAGGAAGCGTTGATCAAAACGATGGCTCAACAATTGGATGAGATGATCGATAAACCGGATACCATTCCAAGAAGACTTGCCGCTTACAAAACGAATACAGGCGGACTGGGGACTTGGGTGCAGCAGGCGCGCGAGCAACCGCTTGAAATTGATGCACTCTATGTAGCTTCATTAGACAGTACCATTCCCGGCACGGGTATGGGTCCGCTGGCGAAGCTCGGTCATGAAGCGAAGACATTCTATCATTCGTTCTTCATTGATTATAACCAGATCGGGAACGTAGCCACATCAGAGGATCAGCGCACGGTGACGGTCTGGATCGGCAGTGGTCGTGATCAGGCGAATACGATGAAAGCGATGATTGATGAGACATTCACACCGGAGAGCGGCATCAACGTCAATCTGAAGCTGGTCAACATGGGTACGCTGCTGCCAGCCACTTTATCGGGTGAAGGACCGGATGTCGCGATGCAGATCGGCAATGATCTGCCTGTGAACTTTGCGATGCGGAATTCGGCTGTGGATCTCACCCAGTTCAGTGACTATACCACGGTGGAACAGGAGTTTAGAGACAGTGCCATCGTACCGTACGCTTATGATTCAGGTGTGTACGCCTTGCCGGAGACACAGACCTTTAATATGCTGTTTTACCGAAAAGACGTGCTTGCAGAGCTTGGGCTTGAAGTTCCTCAAACGTGGGATGATGTCGAGAGCCTGCTGGCGATTTTGAGTAAAAATCATATGGAATTTGGCATGCCGGTGGTGGCCCAGGCCAACATGCAGGGTGTGAACATCCCGCCTAACTCGCAGTATGCCACGATGCTGCTGCAGAACGGCGGCTCCTTCTATCGGAATGACGGCAAGGAATCGGATCTGGATTCGCGCATCGGTATTGAGACCTTTAAGAAGTGGACAGAGTTTTATACCGATTACAAGTTGGAGCGGGAGTACGACTTTGCCAACCGTTTCCGGACCGGACAGATGCCGATTGGTCTGACGGACTACACGATGTATAACCAGTTGTCCGTATTTGCACCGGAAATCCGTGGATTATGGGGATTTGTTCCGGTTCCGGGGACGGTGCAGCCGGATGGAACATTGAATCGGGACGTTCCGGGTGGCGGCAGCGCGGTCATGATGCTGGAGAGCGCCAAGGATCAGGAGGCCGCGTGGGAGTTCATGAAATGGTGGACCAGTACACCGGTTCAGGCCGAGTTTGGCCGCGAGATGGAGGGACTGATGGGCGCGGCTGCGCGTTATCCGACAGCCAACATCAAGGCGCTGGATTCACTTCCGTGGCCTGCTGAAGATTATGCGAACCTGAAGGCACAATTCGAGACGGTGAAAGGCATCCCCGAAGTGCCTGGCGGTTATTTTACCGGACGTCATCTGTTCAATGCATTTTACAAAACGGTTGTGGGCCAAGTGGAAGCAAGGGAGTCCATCATGGATTATACCCAGTATATTCAGGACGAGATTCGGATCAAGCGTAATGAATTTGGTCTTCCGTAAGCAGAGGGAGGGTTAACAGTGTCACAAATATCACTCCGAGACGGACAAAACAGTCCTCCTGAGAAAACACCAGGTATGGGTATGAAATCATGGTGGTCATGGAAGCTCAAGGAAATGAAGGCCAGCAAACATTCCTATGTACTGCTCGCCCCTTACATGATCCTGTTCACCATGTTCACCGTAATTCCGGTGGTCATCTCCATCATACTCAGCTTCACCTATTTCAACATGCTGGAGTTTCCGCGTTTTATTGGCTGGCAGAACTATACCCGCCTGTTTCTTGAGGATGACGTATTTCTGATTGCCATCAAAAATACGCTGCTGTTTGCCATCATTACCGGACCCATCAGTTATATTGCCTGTTTTGTGTTTGCGTGGATCATTAATGAATTAACGCCAAAATGGAGAGCGTTCATGACGCTGATTTTCTATGCGCCATCCATTTCGGGGAATGTCTATTTTATCTGGCTGATGATTTTCTCGGGGGATCGCTACGGAATAGCCAATGGACTGCTGATCAAATGGGGGGTTCTGCTGGAACCGATCCAGTGGTTAAAAAGCGAAGCCTACATTATGCCGATCCTCATCCTGGTGCAATTGTGGCTCAGTCTTGGCACAGGCTTTCTGGCGTTCATCGCCGGTTTGCAGACCGTAGACCGGACGTTATATGAGGCAGGTGCGGTGGACGGGATCAAAAATCGCTGGCAGGAGCTCTGGTATATTACCCTGCCCTCAATGCGTCCGCAGCTGATGTTTGGTGCGGTCATTCAACTTACGACCTCATTCGCGGTGGCAGATGTGTCCATTGCGCTGGCCGGGTTCCCGAGTGTGAACTATGCGGCAGAGACAGTGGTGACCCATTTGATCGATTTTGGTACAACGCGGTTTGAGATGGGGTATGCCTCCGCGATTGCAACCGTGCTGTTCATGATTATGGTGGGCACCAACCTGCTGGTACAGAAACTGCTTCGAAGGGTGGGAGAATAGCTATGGCTGCAATTGCGACAGGCAAAAAGCGGGTGAACCGCTCCTTATCAGGAAGCATCTCCCTGTTTGTCCTTCTGCTCGTATTTGGTGCTTTCATGGTGCTGCCGCTGATCTATGCAATCAACAATGCGTTCAAACCGCTGGATGAGATTTTTACTTTTCCACCAACACTATTTGTCAAAAATCCAACGTTCAGCAATTTCACAGATTTGCTGAATTTGCTGAGTGACTCGTGGGTTCCGTTCTCACGATATATATTCAACACGGTATTTATTACGGGCATCGGCATCGTCGGCCATGTGCTGCTCGCTTCGGCAGCGGCGTACCCGCTCGCCAAGCACAAATTTCCGGGCAAAGTGTTCATGTTTCAGGTCGTTGTGCTTTCCCTGATGTTCACGCCTGCCGTGACGGCCATTCCCAACTATATGATCATGTCATGGCTGGGATGGATTGACACGTATTGGGCCGTCATTATTCCGGCATTCGCGTATTCATTAGGTCTGTATCTGATGAAACAGTTCATGGAGCAGATCCCGGATGCGTTGCTGGAAGCAGCCAAAATTGACGGTGCCACTGAATACCGGATCTTCTGGTCCATTGTCATGCCAAATGTAAAGCCTGCCTGGCTCACATTGATCATTCTGCTGTTCCAGATGCTGTGGGGCAGTGATGGCAACGGATACATCTACAGCGAACAGCTCAAGACCTTGCACTATGCAGCAGGCCAGATCATTCAGGGCGGGATATCCCGGGCCGGGGCAGGCGCTGCGGTAGCGCTTATCTTGATGAGTGTGCCTATTACGCTGTTTATTTTCTCACAGAGCCGCATCATTGAGACGATGGCGAGCTCGGGCATGAAGGAATAAGGGGGAACGATATGGCACGCACAGTGAAAAGATGGATTGTTCTTCTGGCGGCAGTATCGCTGCTGCTGGTGAATGCCGTGCCTGCGGCGGCCTCCCCGGCGCCGTATGAGAGTTATAACTACAACTACTGGAAGGAGGCCGTTTCTGCACCGGACGCCTATCTGCCCAAGCGGACCATCTCGGGAAGCGACCTGGGCATTGGAGAATTCAAAGACCCCGGTGATGTAAATGTCTCTCCCTCCGGGCAAATTTATATTTTGGACAGTGGCAACAGCCGAATTGTTGTCCTTAACGGGGAGTATAAGCTGCTGCGGGTGATTGAAGGATTTATGATGGACGGCAGCAAGGAGAGTTTTAATACTCCGAGTGGATTATTTGTGGATGAAGAGGACCGAGTATACATCGCTGATACGGGGAACAGCCGCGTAGTTGTCCTGGATGCGGAAGGTCAGCTGGTCCATACCATTACGAAGCCAGAGTCTGATATCCTTGCGACCAATTTTCAGTTCCAACCGCTGAAATTGACTGTGGACCGTGTAGGCCGGGTGTATGTGGTGACCCAGGGTGTTTACGAAGGAATTATGCAATTTGACGAGCACGGTCAATTCATTGGATACGTCGGTACCAACAAGGTGGAACGGGACTACGGTGAATACATTTGGAGACTATTCTCAACCAAAGCCCAGCGGGCGCAGATGGTTTTGTTTGTACCGACCGAGTTTTCCAATGTGGATATCGACGCGAAAGGGTTTGTTTATGCGACCAATATCGATCCGGGTTCCAGCGAACCGATTAAACGACTGAACCCATCCGGCGAGGATGTGCTGAAAAGATTTGGTTATTTTGAAGTCAAAGGAGATATCCGATTCCGCAATAACCCGGGTCCATCCAAATTGATTGATGTGAAGGTACTGGGCAACGGTATGTACAGTGTGCTGGATGCAACGCAGAACCGGGTGTTTACTTACGATGATGAAGGTCATCTGCTCTACGTATATGGAGGCAAAGGAAATCAGGTGGGAACGCTCAAAACACCAGTCGCCATGGAACAATCCGGGAATCATCAACTGGTACTGGATCGGGGGAAAAGCAATCTGGTTATCTATGAGCCAACACGGTTTGGAACCAGCGTGAATGAGGCGGTTGCCCTTCATTATCAGGGTGAAGATACGGAGGCTGTTCATATCTGGAAAGAAGTGCTGAAGCTGAATGCCAACTATGATATCGCCTATATCGGTATTGGCAAGTCCTTGCTGATGGAGAAGAAAAACGAGGAAGCGCTAGGTTACTTCGAACTGGGGATGGATCGCAAAAGTTATTCTGTTGCGTTCAAAAGATATCGGCGAGAGATGATGAAGGAACATTTCGGCACCTTTCTGACGCTTGCCATCGCATTGATTTGTATGCTGATCCTGGTCCGAGTGGCGGCTAAATGGAGACGGAGGAGGCAGAATGACCATGAAGCAGGATTACATTAAGTTTCCGCTGCATCTCATTTTTCACCCCATTGATGCATTCTGGGATATCAAGTCGGATCAGCGGGGCAGGCTGACCGTTGCTTTTGGAGCACTGGCGCTTACCATTATCATGATGATTTTGCAGAAACAATACGCGGGGTTTCTTGTGAATTACATTGATCCTCGCACAATCAACAGCATAGGGGAGATCGCAACGGTTGCAGTGCCGTTCTTTCTTTGGTGCATAGCGAACTGGGCGGTAACCACTCTGATGGAGGGTGAAGGAAAGTTCAGGGAAATTTTTCTGGCAACAGGATACTCGCTTATCCCGATTATTCTGATCTATATCCCCATGATTATCATCAGCCGGTTTATGGTACAGGAAGAGACGGCTTTTTATTATTTGTTTAATAGCATCGCGTTCTTCTGGTTCCTGCTGCTGCTCTTCATTGGCACGATGACGGTACACCAGTACACCGTGATCAAAACGATCCTGACGATGCTGCTGACAGTAATAGTCATGGGCATCATCGTGTTCCTCGGGGCATTGGTATTCAGTATGCTGCAGCAGTTATATGAATTCGGTTACAACATCTATCGCGAGTTGATTTTTCGGACCTAAAGGAGGCGGCATCCGTGAACAAAAGGCAAGGAATATATACGGTGCTGGCCAGCGGTGCTGCTGTGATCCTGATCGCGGCTGGACTGCTGTATATCAATAACAGGGGAGTACCTGCCGTGGAAGCAGCGGCTTATCTTGAAGCAACAACAGAGGCCATGCCAACCGAGGCGGAGTCATTGCAATTCCTCACCGATTCTTCAGAGGGTGTGCCGGGTATGCGACTGGTCGCCGAAGACCAGGGACTGGCGCTCTATTATAACGAGGAAACGACGGAAATTGCCATTCGTGATGGAGCGAGTGGACAGATATGGTACAGCAATCCGAACGAACGTAATCAGGATGGCCTGGCTTCCGGTTATGAAAAGGAAGTTCTGTCCTCCCAGCTGAACGTGTCATTTCGGGATGCGATCGGTACGCTGGAGAACTTTCCAAACTTCAGCTCCAGTATCAGCAACAAACAGTTCGAAGCTGCCAATGTGGATCAGGGTATTCGTGTTACATACACACTTGGCGATACCTCGCTTGGTATTGATGCCCTGCCGAAACTGATCAGCAAACAACGTCTGGAGGAGAAGGTTCTTTCCAAACTGGATGCCACAGTCGCAAGATATACCTCTGCCCGCTACTATCCATCCAAGAATAATCCGGATGTGCTGGAACGGCTGGATGGACAGATTTCAAAGCAGCTTGTGCTGAACAAGATGCTGGATGCCTTTGAGACGGCGGGTTATACCGCAGACGATCTTGCTTTTGACAATGCGGAGAATGGAGTCGAAGGCGGGGGCACATCGGATAAACCAAGCTTCGTCATTCCGGTGGAATATCGGCTGGATCAAGGTTCGCTGGTGGTCACGGTGCCACTAAGTCAGGTGAAAGAGAGCGGTCAGTACCGTATTCGCAATATCGATCTGCTTGCTTACTTTGGTGCCGCGGATACGAAAGGTGAAGGTTATATGTTTGTACCTGATGGTTCGGGCAGTCTGATCCATCTGAATAACGGAAAGATCAAGGAGGAGCAGTACGTACAGCGTGTGTACGGTGCAGATCCGAATGACAATTCACTCAGTCGCCCGCAGGTTAGTGAATCTGTCCATATGCCTGTCTTTGGTTTGAAGAACGGTGAACATGCCTGGTTTGCCGTGATTGAAAAAGGAGATGGTATGGCCAGTATCTCTGCGGATATTGGAGGCAGGCAAAATAGCTACAACCACGTCTACGGAACGTTCTCCCTGCGGGGTGAGGATGAGCTGGAGATGTATACCTCACAAAAGATGCAGGAGATTCAGCTGTTAAGCGAGGAACCATTCCGCGGAGATATTCAGGTGCGATACCATTTTCTCAACGGCAAGGATGCCAGCTATTCCGGGATGGCCCGTTTGTATCAGCAGCAATTGGTGGGGCAGAACGTACTGAAACCGCTGGAAGACGAGTCGGTCTTACCTTTTTACGTGGATGTGTTAGGTGCAGTGGACAAAAAAGCTTCATTCCTGGGTGTACCTTATCGGACCACATTAGCTATGACGACATATGAACAAGCGGCTGAGATGGCCTCCAAGTTACAGCAGGAAGGTGTGAACCGCGTGCAGATGCGGTATCAGGGATGGTTTGGCGGGGGGTTCAGTCACCATACACCTACCCAGGTCAAGCTGGACAGTGAAGTGGGCAGTCGTTCCGAGCTGCATGATCTGTCTGAACAACTGAAGCAGTCCGGTGGAGCGTTATTCCCTGATGTGGCGTTCCAGCGTGTTTACCACGACGATTGGAACTCTGCTCCCTCCTCCGATGCAGCGCGTTTTGTCACCAAGGAGACAGCTGAACTGTATCCATACAGTCCTGCCCTCAACCGGATGGATCAGAGCAAAGACAGTTATTATCTGTTATCGGCCGCCAAGCTGCCGTATGTGGTGAACGAGTTTGCCGGGAAAATCAATAAACTGGAACTCAGCGCATTATCGCTGCGTGATCTCGGGCAGGTATTGAGCTCGGATTATCGCGATAGTCGTGTCATCCACAGGGAGACTGCGAAGAACATTGTGAAGGAGCAGCTGGGTAGACTGCAGCAGGAGTATCCAAACATGATGTTATCATCCGCTAACGCCTATGCATGGGGATATGCGCAGCATATTGTTGATGCTCCCTCAGGCTCCAGCCGATTTAACATTACCGATGAGGAAGTTCCTTTTTATGAAATGGTCATTCATGGATATATGGATTATGCTGCTCCCGCAATGAATATGTCAGGGGATCAGGATCTGCGCAAACAGCTGCTCCGCAGTCTGGAGCTGGGCTCAGCACCGCAATTTCAATGGACGTATGAACCGTCGTCTAAGCTGAAGCTGACCAATTATGATTCGGCTTATGCCACGGATTTTGCATATTGGGTAAATGACGCAGCTGCATTATACAAGGAAGCAAATGAGGTATTAGGTCATTTGAGGAACCAATCAATAACCGAGCATGAACGAGTTCAGGATGGTGTTGTACGAGTCACTTATAGTGGCGGTGCATCGATCTTGATCAATTACACGGATGATCCGGTAACAATTGATGAAATTACCGTTGGCGGGGCGGACTATGCCGTGGAAGGAGTGAACCGATGAGAGCCCTTCGATTATCGCTGAAATCCAGGAGAGCGCTGCTTGGACTTGCATTTATTTCGCCATGGCTGATTGGTTTCATCTTCCTGTTCGCCACGCCGCTGCTGCAATCGATCCGGTTCAGTTTGAGCAATTTGTCGGTTGCCCCAGGTGGATATGTACTGGATTTTGTCGGGCTCAAAAATTTCAAGGATGCCATCCTGGTCGATGCTACATTCAACCGGATCTTGGTGGATTCGGTCGGAGCGATGCTGCTGAATGTGCCGATGATTCTGTTCTTCAGTTTATTTACGGCGACACTGCTTAACCAGAAATTCAAGGGTAGAACGATGGCGCGTGCAATCTTCTTTCTGCCAGTGATACTAGCCTCCAGTGCGGTGGCAGCGGCTGAGTCCGCTGGGTTGATCAATCTGATGGGGGACGCCAGTGCGGTTGAATCGTCTACCGAAGGGGGAGCTTCATTCAACGTCATTTCAATTGTGCGAATGCTGAATGATGTGGGGCTGCCGATGGCCTATGTCGATTATATCGTGGAAGCGATTATGCGCATTTACGATATTGTCAGCAGCTCTGGCGTACAGATTCTGATCTTCCTTGCGGCGCTTCAATCGGTACCCGGTTCCATGTACGAAGTGGCCAAAATTGAAGGCGCAACGGCCTATGAATCATTCTGGAAAATTACGTTTCCGATGGTGAGTCCATTGATCCTGACAAATGTCATCTATACCATCATTGATTCCTTCGCAGGCAGCCCGGTGACCGAGGCCATCTATCAGACCGCGTTCAAAACCCAAAACTTCGGTCTGAGCTCGGCCATGTCCTGGCTCTACACGCTGGTCATCGGTCTGGTATTGGTTGTTGTCGGATGGGTGCTGTCACGGCGGGTTCATTACAACTGAAAGCTAACGAACGTTGAAGGAGGCATGAGACTATGGCTGTGTCGGGAACGGATCGCATGGTGGTGGTTCCGAAAGAGAACTATCGCATGCAGAGGGTACGAAACAAGACATCGGACCTCCTGTATTCCATATTCAGATATGCACTGGTGATCGGTATTTCTTTTATTATTTTGTATCCGTTATTTCTTAAAATCTCGGTTGCGTTCAAGGATAAACAGGATATCTATAATCCGACGATCTATATGATTCCCCAGCATTTTACGCTGGATAATATCAAGCTTGCGGCGCAGGTGATGGATTATTTGCCATTGCTGGCGAATACGTTGTTGTTCGTCACCATTACAACGCTGCTTACAGCGATATCCTGTGCGTTAGCCGGGTACGGCTTCGCCCGCTTTTCTTTTCCTGGCAGCAATGTGCTGTTTGTGTTGGTCATCCTCACCATTCTCGTTCCGACAAGCACCCTGATGGTGCCGATGTATCTGCATTTCCGCAACTTTGATATCCTGGGAATGGTTCATCTGTTCACGGGGCGAGAAGGGATCAACCTGCTGAATACATATTGGCCGTCCATGATTACCGCGGCTACGGCTGGTGGGCTGAAGGCTGGGCTGTTCATTTATATTTTCCGCCAGTTCTTCAAGGGCATGCCCAAGGAGATCGAAGAAGCTGCGCTGATTGATGGAGCAGGCGGATTTCGGACATTTGCCCGCATCATGCTGCCGAACGCCATTTCGCCGCTGATCACAGTCATTCTGTTCTCGTTTGTCTGGCAGTACAACGATACGTTCTATTCCGCGCTATTCATGAGTGAAAGCCCGCTTATCTCGCTGAAGGTAGCTTCATTGCCTGCCCAGGCGAACCAGTTAATTCCCCAATTGATGGGTTTTGGCTCGAACTCGGGCATGAAGGCAGACCCCAATTATGTTGCCATGATCGTGGATACAGGAATTTTGCTGGCGATTGCACCGCTCATTATTTTGTATTTGTTTGTACAGCGCTATTTCGTGGAGAGTATTGAACGTTCAGGTGTGGTTGGTTAACCGGGCTTGGAGTAGTCGTATAGGATGCGTAATTTGGGTGTTTTTGATATTTGGGTCGCTATGTACCCTGCCTTGGAATGGAGGATTATCAATGACGGAGCAAAAGATAAGCAGTAATTTAGTGAATAAAGATGCGACTTCCGAGGCTAGAGAACTGATGAAGTACTTGGCAGAGCGTTATGGAAAAGGGGTGCTGTCGGGTCAGCAGGATTACGGTAATCTGAACTGGATTAATGAGAATACAGGCCGCAAGCCGGCGGTGATCGGATTCGATCTCATGGAATATTCTCCATCAAGAGCACAGCGCGGCGCGACATCCCAGGAAATTCGGGATGCGATTACATGGCACCAGCAGGGTGGAATTGTGGCATTGTGCTGGCACTGGAATGCACCTACGCATTTGATAGATGAACCAGGCAAGGAATGGTGGCGCGGTTTCTATACCGATGCCACCACTTACGATCTTGCTTCTGCGTTGGCACATCCCGAATCGGTGGAGTATACCTTATTGATCCAGGATATTGATGCAATTGCAGTACATCTGCAAGAACTAAAGGACTCTGGGGTGCCTGTGTTATTCCGGCCGCTTCATGAAGCGGAAGGAGGCTGGTTCTGGTGGGGAGCCAAAGGAGCTGAACCTGCCAAACAGTTATATCGCCTGCTATATGAACGATTGGTCCATACGTATAAGTTGGGTAATCTGATCTGGGTGTGGAACTCTGAAAAGCCGGAGTGGTATCCGGGTGACGATGTCGTGGACATTGTGAGTGTGGATGTGTACCCAGCAGCAGGGGATCACAGCCCACTAGCTAAACGTTATGAGAATCTGCGTGAACTGGTGAAAGACAGCAAAATCATTGCCCTAGCCGAGAACGGCTCCATTCCTGATCCGAAGCAAATGAAGGAGCAAGGTGTACATTGGAGCTGGTTCTGTACCTGGACGGGAGAATTCCTAAAGGGTGGCAATCATAATACCGTGGCGTATTTGAGAGAAGTATACAATAGCGAAGATGTGATTACGCTGGATCAATTACCGAAGTGGAGTTGGCTTTAGGAGGGTTATTATCTGAACTCCTACTAACGTGAAAAAAAGGGGTGTCCCATGAAGTCATGAACATGACGGTGGACGCCCCTTGTTTGCGTTAATTTTGCCTAACGAACCTGACACACGTTATTCGCTCTCATTTGCACCGTTTTGAGATGTAACGAATCCCAGAGACGTTATTTCATGGATTGCTTCGCATTTTAGGCTCTTACGCCGTGCTTGAACCGAAATAACGTCACTGAAGTTCGTTAAAATTGGCATGCCTTGAAAATCGGACGTTTAAGGTGCGCTAGATTCGTTAGCATGTTGCAAGTTTGACGCATTCCGCTCACCTGCATTATTGGATAGTATGGCACTGATTTTTGGAAATAAAGCCTCATTGGAAGTAAACAGGATGTAGGATTGATGGGTTGTGCGGATTAGAATTGTTTCGGAAGCGCCATACGCTGCGCCGATTCGAACAGCTGATGGTTCGCTGCCACCATATGTATCATCAAGGGTAACTGCTCTAATATCTGAGATGGGAATTTCTATTTTGGAAAACTGCCAGCGAATCACAAGGTGATGTTCTATCTGTTCTACTTTGATACCTAACATACACACGCCCCCTCTTTTTTGTAAGCCTGTTGAAGATAAATGCTCTTTGTTATTAGTTTACCATTTATTGGACAGATAGTACTAAATCATTCTGAAGAAGCAAAACAACGATCAGAAGATGGTGCTGCAATTGAAGTACTAACTTTTTCCATATGGAATGATTGCTACAGTTATTTCCATACATGTTGGCATGATGTACACTATGACTATTAAATGTAAGAGACAGAGAGGCGTAATGGGAATGAAAGAAGTTGTGGTTGTATCTAAGTATGACCCGAATTGGGTAGAGGACTATAACGTAGAACGCGAAAAAATCAAGAGGGTTCTAACAAGTATCTGTGTGGATCTGGAACACATTGGCAGTACATCTGTGCCAGGTCTGGGAGCGAAACCATTAATCGATATGATGGTGGGGGTACGTGCTTTGGACGATGTACAACCAGTACATATTGAAGCATTGGCAGAACTAGGATATGAATATGTGCCCAAGCCGGAGTTTAAGGAGCGCCTGTTTTTTCGTAAAGGACAATGGAGAGCGGGTACTCATCATCTTCATGTATATATGTATAAGAGCAAGGAATGGAATGATAATTTGCTGTTTCGCAATGCTCTCAGGAGAGACCCTGAAGTTATGCTAGCGTATTATGCATTGAAAAAGAAACTGGAACAGCAGTTCAGACATGACCGTGTTGGATACACTGCTGCCAAGGCTCCGTTTATTGAATCCATCATTCAGAAGGCCAGATTGCAGGAGGAATAAACTCTGTATTCGTGAAAGAGAGTATCTTATATCGTTGAAAAAGAGGCGGGACCCGAATGATAAACCTGAACGCGTTTCATTATTTTGAAAAAAGTGTTGGACCATTCCGCAACCTCTCCAGTCTGTCCGAACAGGATGCAGAGGCGGTTTCGCAGTCTATTCAGCGGGAAGGCCGGAATTTTGCCAGTCAGCGATCTGCAGATTACATGATGATTCGAAGAGAACTTGAGCAAAAAGCGTATGAGCAGTTTATCTCCAAAGGTGGGAAACCGATCAACCATTATCCTCACTATATGACCCTGGGTGCATGCACTTGGTTGGAATCATGGTATACCGAACCGGATTGGGTCACGATCTCTTGGGGGGATCTGTCTGCTAATTCTGTAAGTTTTACCTACGGAGATTTGTTTCCAACGATGCGTTATACGGATGATAAACCTTACCGTAAGCAGGTCTACACCAAAGATGAAATTCTGGACGTTATTCAATCCTATGGATGGCCTCAGGAATGGAATCAACTGGGCAATCTCGGCCCGGAGCGTTATATCGAAGTACAGGTGTGGAACGAGAGAATGATCAGGCCCGAAGATCATTTTTTATTGGCCTGTAGAAGCCCCTTTTTTTAGGTGTTCATCCGAATATTCACCCTGCCGTGTACAATAGGAGAACGGGTCTTAATTCTATCTATAGAAGGGGATGCTTGAGATGCATGATCGGCTGCCAATGAAACCTTCTTCCTGCTGCTGCGCTGCAAGTCGGGGCGGCAAGCTGGAGGAAAAGAGTCTGCCAGAGGAAAAGGCTGCGTTGGTAGAGGCTGCCAAGGACAAGCCATACAGTCATACCAGCTCTACAGCTGATTTCAAGATAGCTCTAACCGATAGAGCAGAGAAGAAAGAAAGCATTCGTATTGAAGGTGGACATTTTCTGATGGGCACAAATGACCCCGAAGCTTTTGAAGCTGACGGGGAAGGCCCTGTGAGGGAAGTTCAGGTGAACTCTTTTTATCTGGATGCTTGTACGGTAACCAATGCGGAATTTGTACAGTTTGTACGTGAGACCGGGTATCGGACTGAGGCGGAGCGGTTTGGCTGGTCTTTTGTTTTTCATCTGTTCGTTTCTCCGCAAACGGCGGCTCAAGTTCGAACCGTTGTACAACAGACACCCTGGTGGTGGGTTGTTGAAGGTGCAGACTGGGCTCATCCCGAAGGACCCGATTCTAATGTAAACGATCGCGCTGAGCATCCGGTTATTCATATCTCATGGAATGATGCCAATGCCTATTGCCGCTGGGCGGGTAAACGTCTGCCCACAGAAGCGGAATGGGAATACGCAGCACGGGGTGGCCTGATCCAGAAGAAATATCCTTGGGGTGATACATTAAGGCCGAATGGCCAACACTATTGCAACATCTGGCAGGGTGTATTTCCAACGAAAAATAACGCAGCCGATGGTTATGCAGGTACCTCTCCATCCCAATCGTTCCCTCCCAATGCATACGGACTGTACAATATGTCAGGCAATGTGTGGGAGTGGTGCGCAGACAATTACGTAACGGATCATGAGAAGTTTACAGTTGCTGACACGGAACGATCTTCCAATGAAGAACGCAAGGTGTTAAAAGGCGGTTCCTACCTATGCCATCGATCCTACTGCAACCGTTATAGAGTGGCAGCGAGAATACCCAACACGCCTGATACATCTACTGGGCATATTGGTTTCAGATGCGCAGCGGATGTATAGTCTGTTGGTTTGCTTGGTTAGTAGAATAAGGCTCTGGTTATTTCACTCGAATAAGTAATCCGAGCAGACCCATTACGGAAAAGGCCAGAAAAGCTGTGGTATTGGAGAACATTTCAATGGTGTAACCCGCTAGCGATGAACCCAGAAATTGCCCTGCACCGAGCGCAAGAAAAGCAAGGCTGATCCCAATGGACGTATTTGGACGAAATAGCCTGGTCGCCCATACGATGAATACACTGGTCAGGAAAATATAGGTACTGCCAAACATAATGGCTGAGACCAGGCTTGCGGCCATCGAAGGAAGAAGGATAACGCCAAGTGAAACTGACAAGAGCAGAAGGCCTATTCGATAGGACCATCCAATTCCAATGCGTTCAATAATACGGCCAGCACACCCGCCGAGAATCCCCATAATCCCCATCACAATCCAGAACAGTACGGCTTCCGAATCGGAGGCCCCTTTTTCGTCCGTAAGGAAGTTTCGGGCAAAGGTCCAATAGATCGCAGAACTGATGCCTGTCAGAAGGGATGCCATAAGCAGAGCCATACCCGGTCTGGTCGGCTTCATGCAGGCCCAGAGGGACTTGGTACATGGCTCTGTTTTGCGCGTGGAGAGAACACGTCTATTCCACAGCACCACCACTACTCCGAGAACAGCGAAGAAGATGTAGGTCAAACGCCAATACTCGGTGAACAGCCAGTAGACCGGACCGGATATGATGATGCCAAAGCTGGTCCCTGTGTTAATCCAGCTGTTCCCCCTGGCTTGCTGATCAGGAGCAAGCTCAGCATAAACGGTGTTACCCAATGCAGGAGAGGCCAAGCCTGTACTTAATCCGGCAAGAAATACGCCTATTGTGAGAACAAACGCGTTTGGAGATAGGGCAATACCCAATAAACCGAGCACAGCACTAATACCCGCCATTTGAATGACATGATAGTGCCCAATGCGATTAATTAACAGTGGAGCACTAAGTAGAGACAGGCAGTACGCAATGTAGGTTGCGGAATTAATTGCTCCGGATTGAGCATCGTCCAGTTGGAGTGCTTCCGAGATTTCCGGCATAAACAGCCCATAGCTGAATCTCCCGAATGCATAACATACAGCGATAAGGGCAATCCCTGGAAAAATAATTTTTTTCATCAAATCCACCGCCTTTTAGATAGAACGATCATTATATTTTCTTTGAAATAAAAAAGTGAGTTGAACTACTAACTCACCCGGTGTGGGACTACTTGAAACTATTTTTCGTCATGTGAATGAGTTCCCGGCATACGCTATTTACATTTTCTGACTCAGCGAGTGCGGTGGAACCCTCCAGCAGCAGGTTAAATTGCAACACTGCACGGTCACTTGCGGCAGGATCAAGATTTTTGATCAAGGTCATCACATATTTTTTATGCGCGTTTACCGTTTGCACAATAACGTTGTCTGGATCTCCGCCAAATTCCTCCTTGGCACGCAAAAACAAACATCCTCTCGACTCATGCTCCATCAACCAGCGTGCATGTCCTTCCGCCAAACTGTGAAATACGGGCTGCGCTTTGTTGTCGGCATACTGCCGCAGCTGTTCCAGATAGCGCTGTTCGCGCCGCCGAAGTACTTCTACAATGAGATCATCCTTGGAGTCAAAATGATTGTATAACGTCATGATGGCAATCCCAGCATCTGTGATGATTCGCTTCAATCCGATGGAATGGAATCCATGGAGGTAGAACAATTCCTCAGCCACGTTCAACAGCATTTCTTTTTTGCTGCTCATAAGGAACGACACTCCCCTTCAGGAATAATATAGAACGATCATTATACTTCTAAAATATAGAAAATGGCTCACATTGTCAAATGCTGTGAACCATTTCGATTTCCATTTGGCGAAGAGCATCTGTCCATTCCGCGGGAAATCCGGCATCTGTGATCACCATGGAAATGTGATTTATAGGGGCAATCTGGGCGAAAGTGGATCGTCCAAATTTGGTATGATCAGCGACCAAAATGGCCTCCTCTGCACGCTCCATCATTTTGCGGGAGATGAGTGCCTCTTCCAGCACATAATCTGTGATCCCATCCGTTAACGAAACGCCGCCTGCGGAGATGAACGCCTTGTTGACTTTGAATTGACTCAGCAGTTCATGTGCAATGGGTCCGGTAGAGGCTTGTACAACCGGGGTGACTTCTCCTCCGGCGAAAATGATTTTGCCTGCAAACTCCTCCAGTGCACAGGTAAGTATGGGAACGGAGTTGGTAATAACGGTTACCTGAGACCGATGTCGCAGCTGTCGCATAATTTCCAGCGTTGTTGTGCCATTGTCCAGAATGACGGTCTCTCCATCTTCAATTAGAGAGGCGGCTGCCACGCCAATGGCCTGCTTTTCTTTCAGTTGAAGCTGCGCACGTTTTTGAAAAGGGGCTTCGGTCATGCCTGAGCGAACACGTACAGCGCCTCCGTATACTTTGCGTAATTCTCCTTCTTTTTCAAGCCGATCCAAATCTCTCCGAATGGTTTCCGTGGATACCTGAAACAAATCCGCCAGAACCTGTACCTGAACCTTGCCCTTCGTAGCAAGCTGGATAAGAATGGTGTGTCTGCGTTCTTCATACGTTAAAGACATCGGTGTTGCCTCCTGAAGTTTGATCAAGGGTATGGATATTGTGGATTTGTGAGATAGTGTGGATTGTTGTTGTTTTAATAGTGTAAGTTGGAGAGAAGACCTTGTCAATTTTGAAATGGTAAATGTTATAAATAGGGTTTAGGATTCTGTTCTTAATATGTATTGACAGTAATATGATGTGACGATAAGATCATATAAAACAACGAAAAACCACAACAAACAACATTGCATATTTTGGTCCATAGTACATGGATCGTTAGGGAGGAAAAAGGGTGAAACGTCAGCTTGCTTTTCAAGAAAATGGAACATTCAAAATTGTGCAGTTTACAGATCTACACTGGAAGGATGGGCGACCTGAAGATCTTCGGACCCGGCAATTAATGAAAACGGTCATTGAAGCGGAACAACCCGATCTGGTTGTATTTACAGGCGATGTCATCTACACAGGACCGGTTGATCCTGGCAATAAGGAATGTGAACACCCGGAGCAGGCATTCCGTGATGCCGTGTCGGTGGTGGAAGAGCGTGGTATTCCGTGGGCTTTTGTGTATGGCAACCATGATACAGAGAATCGGATTACCCCCGATGGATTAATGGATGTGATTCAGGAACATATGCATACTGTGACGGAGCCTGGTCCACGTGAGATTGCTGGATTAGGCAATTACACATTGGAGATTGCCGGACCGGATGGCCGTCCGGCAGCAGTGTTGTATTTACTCGATTCAGGGAGCTACTCCCAGGTCGAGTCCATTCCAGGTTATGGCTGGATTCAGCCCAATCAGATCCAGTGGCTGATGTCTGAATCCACACGCGTCAATCCCGGCCGCAGCCGCGGGGATAAGCTTCCAGCCTTGGCGTTTTTCCATATCCCGATTCCTGAATATCAGTCCATGTGGGACACACAGATCTGTTACGGCAGCAAGTACGAACCTGTCTGTTCTGCCCAAGTGAACTCGGGTCTGTTCTCTGCACTGCAGGAGATGGGCGATGTGATGGGGACCTTTTGTGGACATGATCATGTGAATGATTTTCAGGGGACTTATCACGGTATTCGTCTCTGCTACGGACGTTCGAGTGGGCACAGTACATATGGAAGGGAAGGCATGCTGCGCGGAGGAAGGGTGATTCAATTGCGGGCGGGACAAAGAAGTTTTGATACCTGGCTCCGTCTGGAGGACGGATCTGTTGTAAGGGAACAGCCAGAACATCAGCCTGAGACCTGAGAAGACTTCCACTTCGGCACATTCGAGAATATAGACGAGCAAGGCATTAGAGAGGAACGTTTTGATTATGATTTTACCTATAGTTCTGGTGCTCGCTTCCGGGATGGCTCACGCTGTCTGGAGTATGTTCACCAAACGCAGTTTAAACAAAAGCGTGTTTTTATGGTCCATCATGATGATTCCGACCGTAATACTGCTGCCTGTGCTCATCGTGGAGTTGGTACGGGAACCATTATCCATGTCAGCCTATGCGCTGCTTGTGTTATCGATGGCACTGCAAGCCTTGTATTCCTGGCTGCTGTCGCAGACGTATGAGATGGGCGATTTGTCGCAGATTTATCCGATTATGCGGGGAACAAGCACCTTGTTGGTGCCGTTGATTGGTGTTGCTTTTCTGGGGGAAACGTTATCCATGTTCGGCTGGGTCGGCATTGCCTGCATGATTGTAGGATTTACGGTGCTGAGTGGTGTGGGAAGCAGAGTTGGCAAATCTGGCTCAAGGGTAACCGGATCTAAGCCGGTTCTGATGGCCTTATGTGTCGGGTTATGTACAACCAGTTATGTGTTCGTGGACAAATTAAATCTAGAGCATATTTCACCCCTGTCGTTACTGGAAGTGACGAATATTGGCTTTGTTGCCGGCTTGACTCCGGCGCTGCTCGCTTCCCGCCAACTGCGTCAGGAATGGAAGAAGAATCGATCGACCATTATGCTGGGGGCGCTGCTGAATCCGGGATCGTACTTGTTATTTCTATTTGCATTACAGCAGGCGCCGATGGCGAGATTGGGCCCGCTTCGGGAAGTAGGGACGGTATTTGCGGCCTTCCTCGGTATTTTGTTACTGAAAGAACAGCAGGGGAAGAAGCGTATTCTCTGTTCCATCGTTATTTTTGGCGGCATATTGTTGATTGGTATGTGGGGTTAATGGAATTCCAGTATTTGGAGAAATGGTGTATACTCATGGTTAATGAACCGCTTTCATGAGGAGGATGAACCATTGAACGTGCACCGTTTGGAAGATATTCATTTTCGTGATCCCTACATACTGGCCATACCATCCCGCAAGAAATATTATTTGTACGGCTCTATCGGGCAAAATGTGTGGAATGGGCCAGCCATCGGTTTTGATGTCTATGAGAGTGAAGATCTAATTCATTGGAGCAGTCCTTCCCCGTGCTTCCGTGCACCTGCGGACTTCTGGTCCGATCACCACTATTGGGCCCCGGAAGTGTATGAATGGGAAGGTCGCTTTTATATGTTTGCCAGCTTCAAGGCAGAAGGCATTCCGCGAGTAACAGGTGTATTGGTTGCTGATCAGCCCGAAGGGCCTTTTAAACTGTGGTGTCGCTCCCTGACTCCTCCCGATTGGGAGTGCCTGGACGGTACATTGTACGTGGACGATCAGGGTGATCCATGGATGATCTTTTGCAAGGAATGGGTGCAGGTGGAGGATGGTGAGATGTACGCAGTACGTCTGAAACCGGATCTGAAAGGAACGATAGGCAAGCCGGATCTGTTATTCAAAGCTTCCGAAGCGCCATGGTCTGTCGGAGGTGGAGAACAGCGAAACCATTATGTCACAGATGGTCCGTTTTTATATCGGATGCAAAATGATGAACTCGTCATGATGTGGTCCACATCCGGTCAAGACGGTTATACACTGGGGTTGGCCCGCTCGGTGTCCGGCAAACCGCAAGGTCCATGGAAGCAGGATGACAAGCCATTGTTCGCCAATAATGGAGGACATGGGATGGTGTTTCGAACATTTGAAGGACAACTGTGTCTCACCATTCATGCTCCGAACAATCATCCGCATGAACGACCCGTTATTTTTCGCATGCAGGAAAAGCAGGGGCAACTTACGCTTATGGATAATCCAATGTAAAATACAGATCTCGTATTCGGGACACAAACAGGAACTGGCCTAATCGCTTATTCGATCTCCTCATTCAATCCCCTCTGGGTAATAATCTTAAGGAACATCTGTTCAGATGAGCTTAGGACGAATGCCTGAGGGGATTTGTTTATTTTATTGGAGGTACTCAAACGTGATATATTGGAAACAAGCAGCGTGTCGGTAATGTAAAAGCGGGCAATGATAGCTTTACGATTAAAAGGACAGAGTATCAGGGAGAGATGTTATATGCTGCATGAGGAAAAGTTGATTCAGGCGATTACGGAGCATGACCAATTAATGCACGATCTGCGGCGGGCTCGTAGTCTTGAACTGCCTCAGTGCTACATAGGTGCGGGGTATATTCGCAATTATATCTGGGATGTACTTCATGGCTATCCTCTTCGCGAACTGCACAGCGATATTGATGTCGTTTACTACGATACGGAAGATATGCGTGAGGAGCGGGATCAGCTGCTGGAACAAAGGCTTCGTGAAGAGACAGGCAATTTTAAGTGGTCGGTGAAAAACCAGGCGAGGATGCATCTGAACAATGGAGACAGACCATATCAATCCACAGAAGATGCTCTTCGCTATTGGCCAGAAATCGTCACTGCCATAGGTGTAAGGTTGGATGATCAGGATCAGGTGGATATCTGTGCCCCGCATGGGTTGGAGGATCTGTATACGTTAATCGTACGCCAAAGTCCGTTTTTCACGGATGCAGACTATTATAATCAGCGTGTAGAGAAGAAGTGCTGGCAGCAGCAGTGGCCCAAGCTTACAATCATAAGATCCTGAATCAAGGGCATATGAGGCAAGAGAAGGCCCGTGAAGGAGTGTTTCTGGATTTATGAAAAAGTTTATACAAGAAAAAGGCCTGATTCTTGATCTTATTTTCATTGCATGTTTTGTGTTCTTTCTGGTCTTCTGGGGCTGGAACTTCGCGGTGAAGTTTTTTGGCATGATCACTGTAGCTTTTATTGTGTTGAGGCGGATTGATTATCAAAAACATATCCTGCTAAAACGCATCCTGCTTACAGGGTTCGGGATCGCTGCGGTTTCATTTGTCATTATTGAAGCGCTTGTGTTTACTCAGCTTCGTGCGAATGATCCGGAAGAAGCGGACTATGTCATTATTCTGGGGTCGGGCATCAAAGGAACGGAATTGTCATTGACTTTGAAACAAAGGCTGGATGCCAGTCTGGACTACATCCGCAGTCATCCTCAGACGCCAGTGATTGTATCCGGCGGTCAGGGGCCGGGGGAATCCATTCCTGAAGCACTCGCCATGAAAAACTATCTTGTTGATCAGGGCATCAGCCCCACACAACTCATTATGGAAGATCGATCGACGAGCACGCAGGAGAATATGGCTTTTTCCAAAAAAATCATCGATGCATCCGGGCTGGAGCATCCCAAGATCATGATTGTCACAAGTGATTACCATATGTTCAGATCCAAGTATTTGGCCGCCAAGAACGGTTACGCCGCTGAATACGGCATCTCGGCTCCTTCGCCGGGTTATCTGAAACCGATTAATATGATCCGTGAATATTTTGCAGCGGTTAAAGCATTTATCTAATGGATAATGCGATAACTCCGAGAAGGTTTTTCAGTTTACGACGTATGAATTAAAATAGGCAATGCCTCACTCCTAAACGAGTTGAGCGTTGCTTTTTTTGTTATTTAATATCTTACATTCTGAAAAGTATGGAAAGAAAAATATGAGGGTAAGTGCGATCGGAAAATGAATCTGAGGTAGCCGGCAATCTCCTTGGAAGAGCTTTGTCTCGAGAGTTCTGCTTCGTCGAAATCGTGGGCGTCCCTCTCCCTAGCGGTGGCTAGAGCGCCAACGAACATGAGACGTGTTATTAAAGGGTTTAAAGTATTCTAAAGAAGGCTGTGGAACCTGAGACACGCTATATCGGAATTTAGGGCTGTTTTTGTGGTAGAAAACTACCAATAACCGGAAAGGATCTTGTACAATGAGATGGTTGGAAGACTGAAACAGAATTGGGAGAGCGGCTTGAAAGAGAGGGTGTTACGATGCTATTCAAGATCATTTGGTGTGAAGTAGAAAAGCAGCATCAAAAAGCATTTTATTCGGCGCAATCCAAGTGGGGGGAACTGAGCAAGATGCCGGGTTTTGTGATGCAACGAGGTGGCTGGAATCTGATGAATCCCCGGCAAGCTGTGATTCTGGCGGTGTGGGAGTCCAAAGCTGCTTATGACGAATTCATGAGGTCGACTCATGATCAGCTGATAAGCAACAACCGTCAGATAGATACATACACGTCTATCAGCGTTTGTTTGTATTCTGCTAACGTAAATAATACGTTTGTCTCTCAGGCAGAAGCATCACAGCAATTCTATGTTTATAAATGCACAGAATCCGGGACTTTGTTAGATGCTACAATACCTGGTGGGATTTTATTACAACCGTATGATCCAGACGCATCCATGAGTTTTGTCGGCTGGAAACCACTGGATGGTGTGACTGATGGGATGCAATGGGAGGCAGGCTTTACAACAATTCCGGAATGGACTGTATCTCAAGAGTAGAACGATAAGGAAGGAGGTAGTTAAAGTTGAAAACATACATATTATTATTTGAAGGATACGTATCATTTGAGATTATGTTAGCCAGCTATTTTATGAAAACGCAAGGAGACATCATAACGGTGGCGTTGGAAAAGGGAGCGTTACAGTCATATGAGGAATTTTCAGTTAATCCCTCTGTTCTATTAAATGAGATTGATCCGTCCGAAGTCGACCTTTTCATCATTCCCGGAGGAGATGTTACGGCAATGCTGCAACGTCCGGACTTGATGTACTTCATCAAAGCACTTCATGAGCGCAAGACGCCCATTGCAGCCATCTGTGCAGGAACATTATTGTTTGGTCAAGCGCAAGTATTGGAGGGCAGATCATTTACGACTAATGCTGAATCCGAGATGAGAGCAGTCACAGCCCAAGGGGAATATGTGAATGAAGGTGTGGTTGTTGATGGACATATTATTACAGCCAAGGCGAGTGCTTATGTGGATTTTGGAATCGAAATCGGTAAAGTGATGAATATTTATTCAGGTCCTGAAGATCTGGAAGAAACGATTCAAGTGTTCAAATATTTCAACGCCAAATCATGATATAATATACGTCATTAATAGAAGACGATGTAGGAGTGAATGATCATTACAGCATACAGGTTACCTGCTCTCTATGAGCAAAAGAAAGTTTCAGCGCAGGACATGGAAGAGATTATACGTCTGTTGGCGCATGCCCCTTTACTATATGATGACGGGCGGACAATTCAAGTTCAGGACTTCATGGAAGGGTTGGAGATTGAGCTTGAGCATGAGGTGCGGCGCGCAGTCATCGAGTTGTATGAGCTGGCTGTGCAAGCATGCCGCCGCTTTTCCGATCCATCTGCTTACGAGCAGCTTCAGGATACACTTGGATTACAGGCCGAGCTATGGCAGGAAGAAGTGCTGACGCTTGCCGAATGGATGGAATGGTTAAAGCAGATCGGTAAAGGACAAAGAAAACTGCCTGAATACGATTTTACAGCTATGCTGGGAAATTTGCCTGAAGGATTCATGATTCATGATTTTCATGACGAGCTTCGCTACCAGTTGGAGCAAAACTCGGCGAACACATGGGCGATTGAAGAACGCAATCGTTTATACGCAGCCTTGGGCATAAATTAAAATCAAACAAAACGGTCGCAGACAGTGTTAGTCCATATATAGCGTAGCTGCTTTACCCAGTAAGGGGAAATGAGGGGATACCGTGAAAAAGGTTGTGTTGGCGGGTGGAACAGGGTTTGTAGGTCAGGATTTTGCCCAAAGATTCAAGAAGCTTGGGTATGAGGTGCTCATTATCTCACGCCAGCCCGGTCATATTGCCTGGGAGAACCAGGCTGGAATTATACAGGCACTTGAAGGTGCAGAATTGCTGATTAACCTGGCCGGAAAATCCGTAAACTGCCGTTACACGGACGAGAACCGCAAAATCATTCTGGAATCCAGAACACGCACAACCCGCATTTTGGGCGAGTCTGTTCTGGCGTGCAGCAATCCTCCTGAATTATGGATTAATTCGAGTACGGCCACGATATATAGACATGCAGAAGATCGCCCCATGACGGAGAAAGAGGGCGAGATTGGCTCCGGGTTCTCGGTGGATGTCGCCAAGGCGTGGGAAAAGGCTTTTTTTGAATTCAGTCTGCCGTCTACACGTCAGATTGCATTACGAATTGCCATTGTGCTGGGAGAAGGTGGCGTTATGGAGCCACTGACCAATTTGGTCCGCTTTGGGCTGGGTGGATCACAAGGACCTGGAACCCAGCAGTTTAGCTGGATTCATATCGAAGATTTGTTCCGCATGGTGATCTATGTTCAGCAGCATCCGCAGCTGGAAGGTGTATTTAATGCTTCCTCTCCGCATCCTGTCACGAACCGCCAGCTTATGGAGAGTCTGCGGCGGCAGATGGGAGTTCGGATTGGACTACCTGCACCTCGCTGGATGCTGGAACTGGGAGCGCGATTCATTCGGACCGAAACAGAATTGGTTCTCAAAAGTCGTTGGGTCATTCCCGAAAGGCTGGAGCGGGAAGGATTTACGTTCAAATATGATACGCTCGATCTCGCACTGGCCGAGATTTTAAAGCAAGGAAATGAATCAACGTGACGGAATAAAAAAGATAACACAACGGGAGGGGCAGAGATATCTGCCCTTCTGCTGTATTTTCTTCACTTCGTCATGGCGTTTAGCCAGGCGGGGTGAAGTAATTTTCATTTAGATATATCGACTAAACATTTACACGATAACTGCGATCGGTAGGGTGTTCCGTCATCGATTTTAGTGTAAATATTCATTAGTTGAACTTATATTATGGATCAGTCAGCAGAAGAGAAAGAGGTAGGTCATATGCAGCTTAGAAGAGTGAGAATTGTGGGAACAGGCAAGTATTTGCCTGAACAGGAAGTCACAGATGAGGAGCTGGATCACCGTTTGCAGGTGCCTGCAGGCTGGGTCAGTAAAGCAACAGGTGTAGGTGTGCGTCATTATGCTTCCGGTACAGAGACCTCTTCCTTCATGGGAGCGAGGGCTGCTGAAGCTGCACTTGCGGATGCAGGACTGACGTTTGCAGATATAGACTGTCTGGTGTGTACGAGCGGTACCAAGGAACAGCCTTTACCAAGTACGGCCGTATTTATTCAGCAGGCGATGGGGCAGCAGGATTCAGGGGTACCGGCTTTTGACATGGATGCGACCTGCTTAAGTTTTCTGAACGGGTTGGATGTTATCTCCTATATGGTGGATGCCGGGCGTTATAAAAGGGTGCTGCTTGTAGCTACGGAGATCGCTTCGAAGGGATTGAATTGGTCGAACAAGGAAAGTGCTGCCCTGTTCGGTGATGGAGCTGCTGCTGTCATTATTGAACGCTCTGCTGAAGGAGAGTCTTCGCAGATTGTACATGCCTCGCTGAAAACGTACAGCCGCGGCGCGCGGTTTTCGGAAATTGCCGGTGGAGGTACTCGTCTGCATGCCTCAAATTATGTGGCAGAGCAGCCGGCCCCCTATCTTTTTCATATGGATGGACAGGCCATTTTCCGTATGGCTTCCAGGTTGCTGCCAGCATTTATGGACGATATGCTGCAGGCAACCGGTAATCAGATGAAGGATTTCCAATTGGTGATTCCTCATCAGGGAAGTGCCATGGCGATGAGGCTGATCCGCAAGAAACTGGGAATCGAAGAGGACCGTTTTATGGACATTACACGAAATCACGGCAATACGATTGCAGCTTCCATTCCGATGGGGCTGCATGAAGCGATCAAGCAGCAGCGTATTCAGCGGGGAGATCGGGTGTTAATGATCGGAACAGCCGCCGGATTGTCACTGGGAGGACTCATTTTTGACTACTAGATTCACGAAGAATGGACATCAAGCATCAGAATCCTTAAATGTGCTGCTCACAGGCGGCCGAGCCCCGGTAACCCTCGATCTGGCGCGTATGCTTCATCGTGCGGGTCACCGCGTTTACGTCGCGGAGAGCGTGGTGCGTCATTTGTGCAGATTGTCCGGTGCGGTGGAGCAGTGCTTCACGGTTTCATCTCCACGTCATGAAACAGAGAAATACTTGTTAGAGATGGAGAGTCTGGTTCAAACCTGGCAGATCGACTTGTTGATTCCGATGTGTGAAGAAGTCCTTTATATTGCTCAAGGAGCAGAGCAGCTGCGTGATCACTGTCGTGTACTTGTTTCGCCTATAGAGCAGCTGCATGAATTGCATCATAAATATCACTTTATCCAGCTTGCAGAGTCGCTTGGTCTTTCGGTTCCGGATACCCGTCTGATCAACAGTAGGCAGGAATGGATGAAAGAGCAGGCTGTTCTGGACATGGAGGGGGAATGGGTATGGAAGCCCGTGTATTCCCGCTTTGCCGCCAGAGTTCGTATGCCGATATCCTCCACAGCAGACTTTGATGGAGACGCACCTGAATCTAATCAGAAGATATACGCAGGTAAAATGAAGCAGCACCGTTTACAGAATGATCCTCCTAGTGACACGGAAATATCCTTGGCTTCCCCTTGGGTTGCGCAGACTTATGTTGCCGGGCAAATGTTATGTACATACAGCGTTGCTTATGAAGGGAAAATCGTTGCACATACGACCTACGACAGTCGCTATCGAACGGGCAGCGTAGGCGCGAGTGTTTTTTTTGAACATGTGGAGCATGAAGAAATTTACGAGTGGGTAAGGCAATTTGTACAGGCGACAGGGTTTAGCGGGCAGGTTGGTTTTGATTTTATCGAAACAGAGGACGGGCAGTTGTATGCCATTGAATGTAATCCGAGGGCGACCAGTGGAATCCATTTGTTTCACCCTGGTGATGGCTTGGTACGTGCTTTAATTGCACCTGAAGGACTGGTGAAGGCAGCAGAGGTGATCATCCCCAAGCAAGGCAGCAAAGCAATGTTGATGCTTCCGATGTTGGGAAGTGGATTGCAGCAGCTCTGGGGGAAGGGAAGCCTACGGGCATGGATAAAAGCCTGGCGGGGAACGAGGGATGTGGTGTATCTGAGACATGATGCGAAACCTTTGTTTGAGCAATTTGCAATTGTACTCTCTGCCTGGCGGCTGGCAAGGAAACATAAGTTTTCGCTGACTGAAGCTTTGACTCACGACATAGAATGGAACGGTGAACAACAATGAATAGAGCATTGGTTACAGGAGCAACCGGATGTCTGGGCAGGCATCTGGCGATACGGCTTGCCGAGCAAGGCTGGGAAGTTACGGGTATGGGACGCCAGCAAAAGCACGGTACAGAGCTTGAGGCGGCAGGCATTCGATTTTATAACGGAGATATACGAGATCAGGCGGCGGTAAATGATGTCTGTTCGGGTCAGGATGTTGTGTTTCACTGTGCGGCGTTATCGTCGCCATGGGGCAAATACCGGGATTTTTACAGCAGCAATGTGGAGGGGACACAGCATTTGGTGAATCGTTGCATCAAAGGTGGCGTACAGCGATTCATTCATGTATCAACGCCGAGCATCTATTTTAACTACAGTCCGCGATATAACATACACGAGAATGACCCCTTGCCATCCAAACCGGCTAATCATTACGCAGCCACCAAGCGGCTCGCTGAGCAAGTGGTTATGCAGGCTCATGTTAATGGACTTCCATCGATCATGATTCGTCCAAGAGCTATTTTTGGACCGTATGACCAGACCCTTTTTCCCAGAATTGTTGCAGCAAATGCCAAATCGGGTGTACCTATGATTGGAGGCGGACAGGCACTCATTGATCTGACTTGTGTGGATAACGTGGTGGATGCGCTGTTGTTATGCCGGGATGCCAAGACAGAGGCGCTGGGTCGTGCCTACAATATTTCTAATGAAGATCCGAGACCGTTCCGGGATTTGGTGAGCACGTTGTTTGAAATGCTGGAAATGCCCTTACGCCATCGAAACATTCCCTATCGAGCAGCATACGGAGCAGCCACAGTGCTGGAACATGTACATCGCTTGATTCCTGCGCTAGGCGAACCTCAACTGACGCGGTATACGGTTGGTTCGTTATCGATCCCGCAGACGCTGGATATTACAGATGCCCGTGAGAAGCTGGGGTATGTACCTCGGCTGACCATTGATGAGGGGTTACAACAATTTGCAGACTGGTGGAGGGCTGAATCATGCTGACAACAACCCCGGTAAAGCTTCATCTGGGCGCAGCGGGTTACTGCACACATCCGGAGTTTCTGACGCTGCGTGGTGGAAGTTTGCGTCCGGTGGCCTTTCCGGCCGGCTTTGCGTGCATCATTCATCCTGTACATGGTCCGATTTTGCTGGACACGGGATATAGCTCCCGTTTCTTTAAGGAAACCGCTCATCTGCCGAACGCGCTGTACCGTCATATTACACCTGTTGTCTATCGTGAAGAAGACAGTGCGGTACAATTTCTGGCTCGTATAGGGTTGAAAGCTTCGGATATTCGGTACATCATCCTCTCCCACTTTCATGGGGATCATATCGCAGGTGTGCGGGATTTCCCGCAGGCGCAGCTAATCTATCTGCCAAGAGCCTATGACGCTGTGCGTTCACTTGGACCCATTGCGGCTGTAAAGGCAGGGTTTCTGTCCGGATTGCTGCCAGAGGACTTTGATGCCCGATCATTGCCTGTTACGAAGCAGCCGAAGCGATGGGTAAAAGCGGGTGAGGATTTTCCTTTTCCCGAGGTATACGATATTTTCGGTGATGGCAGTATGCTGGGCGTTGACGTATCGGGTCATGCGGAAGGCATGATGGGGATTTTGCTCAGTACAGAGGCCAATAATTATTTTCTGTGCGCGGACGCGGTGTGGTCGAGTCGTGCTTTTCAGGAACAACGCAGACCTCACGTACTCGCTGGAATCATTATGTCGGATCGTCAGGCGTATCGAAGAAATTTTGACAGACTCGTTCAGCTGCATCAGCAGTTTCCGGCGATTCGGATTGTGCCCAGTCATTGCCGTGACGCCCTGGATGCTTGGGGTACAGAGGGTAGTGAGGACATATGAGCAATACACTGCGTATTGTCTACCATTATGCACTTGCACGGGGATTGAGAAAATGGAAAACACGAGCGCAGCTTGAACGCTGGCAGGAACGCCAGATCATTCGGCAAGTGGAGCGGGTTCGTAAAAAGTCGCCTTTTTACCGGGAGTGGTGGGGTGATGTTGATGCAGCCAACTGGAGAAGCTTCCCGCTGATTGACAAAACAATCATGATGCAGCATTTCGATCAGCTCAATACGGTGGGCATTTCCAAGGATGAAGCGATGGCTCTCGCTGGGGAGAGCGAGGAAACGCGTGATTTCAAGCCATCCGTTCAGGGTGTGACGGTAGGCTTGTCTTCAGGTACATCAGGCAACCGGGGGCTGTTTCTGGTGAGTGATCAGGAGCAGGATGCGTGGACAGGGACGGTGCTGGCGAAGCTCCTGCCTGGTGGACTGTGGAAGCCTGCCAAGATCGCCTTTTTCCTCCGAGCCAACAGTAATCTGTATGAATCTGTGCAGCGGGGGAAGCTGCAATTTCAATATTTTGATCTGCTGGAACGTGTCGATACCTTGGTTAAACGTATGGAAACATACCGTCCTACCGTATGGGTAGCGCCGCCTTCCATGTTGAGAATGTTGGCTGACGCTTATACGTCTGGGACATTGACCACTGTACCGGACAAAATCATTTCGGTTGCCGAAGTACTGGACCCGCTGGATCGCAAGGTACTGGAGCACGTTTTTGGACAAACGGTTCATCAGGTGTACCAGTGTACGGAAGGATTTCTGGGCGCTACCTGCCGCTTCGGCACGCTGCATTTGAATGAAGACATCGTTCATATTGAGAAAGAGTTCATTGATCCCGCGACCCGGAGGTTCGTGCCTGTGATCACGGATTTCTCCAGAACCTCACAGCCGATTATCCGGTATCGGCTGAACGACATTTTGACCGAGGCAGCGGTTCCTTGTGCCTGTGGGTCTCCATTCACTGCCATTGAGCGGATCGAAGGCCGCTGTGATGACACGCTTTATTTTCCACATCGACAAACGGGCGAAGCCGTACCTGTATTCCCGGATTTTGTTACACGTGCAGTGATTGCAGCCTCTCCCGCTATTGATCATTATCGGGTCGTACAGCTAGGTAACGGGGTGTTGGAAGTATCACTTCGGCTCGGAGGAGGAGAAGGGATGCAGCAGGTGGAAGTTGATGTGAAGCAGGAGCTGATGAAGCTGGGAGAACGGCTGGAATGTACTGTACCCGAGATCAGATTCGTTCCTTATACGTTTGAACCGGGAATAACGAAGCTGCGCCGAGTGGAGAGACAGCACACTTGAGTGCGTTTTGATGATGGTGGTAACGAAAATAAATCCATTACATCTACTAAATCCACCGAGGGAAGAGGTGAAGCAGATGACAGAACAGAAGATACAGACAGAGGATGATCATATACAGGGCGAAACAGGTTCAACTGTGGGGAAATCGAAAGAGTTCGACTCAAACGTCCGTGTGGCGTTAATTACGGGTACTTCGAGTGGATTCGGTATGCTTACGGCGGTTACGCTGGCTAAACAAGGATATCGTGTTGTGGCAACGATGCGAGATTTGAGTCGGAATGTGGAATTGGCAAGGCTGGCGGAGCAGGCGGGCATATCGGATCGGGTACAGATTATTCGACTTGATGTGACGGATGCTGATTCGGTGCAGGAGGCTGTTCAGACGGTACTTCAAAACCATGGGCGGATCGATATGCTGGTGAACAATGCAGGGTTTGCGCTTGGCGGATTTATCGAGGAAGTATCCATGGAAGATTGGCGTCGGCAAATGGAAACGAATCTGTTTGGCTTGATTGCCGTTACACGTGCGGTCCTGCCTGTCATGCGTGAGCAAGAGCAGGGATTGATCATCAACTTGTCCAGCGTCAGTGGATTGTCTGGTTTTCCCGGGTATGCGCCGTATGCTGCATCCAAATTCGCCGTGGAAGGTTTCACGGAAAGTTTGCGTCATGAGATGTCTTCCTTCGGCGTCCGGGTTGTGCTGGTGGAGCCGGGTGCTTATCGCACACCCATCTGGAATAAAGGTTTGGGTGAAATTCATAGAAGTGATCATTCTCCCTATAAAGATAAGCTCGATGCGGTTCTTCGTTATTCCCAGCATGCTGGAGAGACTGCACCCGATCCGCAGGAAGTGGCCGATCTGATTGCTCGTATTGCACGGATGCGTGCACCAAGGCTTCGTTATGCGCTGGGCAAAGGCTCGCGTTTGCTCATCATCGGCAAGCTGCTGCTTCCATGGAAATGGCTGGAGTGGATTATTGCGCGTGGATTGAAATAGAATCAGCTAAGAAACTCAATCACCAAATAAAAAAACACTGGAGGGCTTTCATATGAAAATCGCTTTTGTTTTGTTTGATGGTCTGACTTTCCTTGATTTTGCAGGATTTTATGATGTGATCAATCGGTTGAATTTCTTTGAACAAACCAAAGGCACAACGTGGGAAACCTGTGCGATGACAGATCAGGTTACAGACGAATCAGGCCTAACGTTGAAGGTGGACCGGGTGAAGCCTAATCTGGCGGAATATGATCTCGTTTTTGTACCCGGTGGCATGGGAACACGCAAGCTTCGATTCGATGAGGCTTTTGTGGGTTGGCTGAGACAAGCCGAGAATGTTCCACTAAAGGTATCCGTGTGCACAGGCTCTCTGCTGATGGGGGCAGCTGGGTTTTTAACAGGTAAAAAAGCAACGACGCATCCCAATGTCTATGATCTGCTTGAGCCTTATGCTGCCGAGGTCATTCAAACCCGGATTGTGAAAGACGGAAATGTGATTACAGCCGGAGGGGTAGCAACGTCCATTGATCTTGGGATCTATGTCGTAGGTTTGCTTGCAGGCCAGGAAGCCGCAGCGAATGTAAAGCTCCAGATCGATTATCCTTATGACATGCAGGGAGTGGTTGAAGCATGAATGAAGGTCAAAAGGAGAACGTGTTCATCCTTCGCAATATACGCAGAGATGAGGCAGAGAAATATTGGCCTTTGCGGCTGGAAGCGCTGAAAAATCATCCGGAAGCCTTCGGGGCTTCATTTGAAATGTCCATTCAGCTTCCCATGAGTGAAGTGCAGGAACGTATACATAATGAAGCTGATGATTACATTCTGGGGGCATATACAGAAGAAGGCATTCTCGCAGGTACAATGGGATTCAAAAGAGAACAGGGACTAAAGCTGAGACACAAAGGATACATCTGGGGAGTTTATGTCTTACTGTCTTATCGTGGATGTGGACTTGCTTCTCGCATGCTCCGCGAAGTGTTGGATCGGGGTAGGGAATTGGACGGCATAGAGCAAATCAATCTCAGTGTAGTTACCACAAACGAGTCAGCAAGGCGATTGTATGAGCAGCACGGTTTTGAAACCTATGGCATTGAGCGTAATGCACTGGTTGTTCAGGGAAAAGGTTACGATGAGGCTCATATGACGTACTTTTATGCTGATCGTTTACATGAGAGGGTTAAGCATGTCCAAAAAGGCGGTGACATATGACGGACACGATTCAGCTTGAACTTGACGGCATTTCTTTTGAGTTAAAAGAATCTCATTCATTCGATTGGATCGCGCGCCTGGGTACCGTATTTCGTGTGTTTGACCAGCAGGATTCCGGCAATTTGTCCTTTGGTGTTCTGGGTCAGGACGGAAAGCGAAAATTCGTGAAATATGCGGGAGCACGTACGATACATGCAAACAGTTTAAGTGCACCTGCCGAAGCGATTCATGGTTTGAAATCATCCGCTTCCATATACGAAGATTTGGCACATGACACATTGATTCGTTTAAAAGACCATTTTGCAACGGAACATGGTTACGCCTGTGTATTTGATTGGGTGGAAGGAGAATGTCTGCATTCCCATTGGGATTTTCCACCACCAGCCAAATATGATGACCCTCTTTCACCCTATTATCGATTCAGGCAGCTCCCGGTAAAGACACGTATTCAGGCGATGGAGCAGATTTTGGATTTTCATATCGAAGTGGAGCGGAGAGGGTATGTAGCAGTTGATTTTTACGATGGCAGTCTGATCTATGATTTTGACATACAAATGATGAAAATATGTGATATTGATTTGTATCGAAAGGGCTCTTTCACGAATACGATGGGACGGATGTGGGGGTCATCCCGTTTTATGTCTCCTGAGGAGTTTGAATTAGGTGCACGAATAGATGGAGTCACGAATGTATTTAATATGGGGGCGATGGCTTTCTCGCTGCTGGGTGGAGAGCTGGATCGTTCGTATGCCAGATGGGATGCCGGAGAAGCATTGTACCAGGTGGTTATTCGAGCGATAGACCCAGAGCGTGCACGACGCTATGCGTCGGTTGCTGAATTGGGTGCTGCATGGAAAAAAGCAAAGTTACAGGATAAATGAGTGTGGAGTGATAAGTTAGCTCAAGCATAACAGACATCGGTATACTACGCATTCGCAATTGCGCAATATTCATTCGTATCTGGAAGGGGTATACCGTATAATGGAAATTAATGAGGGGGTGCTTGTTAATGTATCAATATACGTTGTCAGGATGGATGCCTGAATTGCTGAAGCAGCATGAAACTGGAAAAAGAATTGCAGGCAAGTTGTTATTAGAAAGGTACATTCCGTAATTATGGATTTTATATCAAACCTTTCACCCTTGGATATGATGAACATACAGGCCGATACATTGTATACGATGGACGATCGGAAACGTCTGTTACGTATTAACGAACCGGATGGCGGGCAGGCTCCAGCTTTATTTATTGGAATAACTTCTGCTGGGCCATGTTCCTTTTATCATGAGCAGTTGCCGTCCTCTCTGATTGAGAAACTGGGATATGAAACGGGGTTCCCACTTGATATTCCGAAGCTGATTCGGAGTGTGGAGACATTTAAGCCTGTGAAAAGTGTATGGATGGGCCTGGCGTATGCATTTCCCGAAAAGTGTGGGCAATGGCATCCAAATGTTCAGCTTATTGATCCTCATCATACCTTTCAGCTGGCAGAGCATTTTCCTGATTTTATAGAACTGCCGTATGAAAAAATGCCCGTTGCAGCTTATGTCATTGAGGATTCAGCTGTCGCTGTATGTTGTTCAGCCCGCGTATCCACTCAGGGTGCAGAGGCAAGCCTGTATACGGCGCCTGATTTCAGAGGACGCGGCTATGCAGCGGAGGCGGTAAAGTGCTGGCAGCATCATGTTAAAGAGAGCGGACGCATTCCGATCTATAGTACATCATGGGATAATGTTGCTTCGCAAAATGTTGCTCGGAAGCTGGGACTACTCCAGTTTGGTGTGGATTTCAGCATCACGACTTCTTCATAAAAAGGTGGATTTTTTTATGTTAAATGAAGAACGTCGATACGCTATGCAGAAACCCGGAAACAAAAGTGATGGTGCTGCAATGATTAGGACTTTTGTACAAAATGACCTGCAATATGTCATTGAAGCGCATATCCGTATTTATCGGGATGAGTATAATTATGATCAGAGCTTTGCCGATTTTATCAAGAAAGCTGTCAATGATTTTGAACGTACCGGCAATTACGAGAGAGAAATGGTATGGATCATCGAGCTGAACGGGACCGTTTCTGGCTGCATTGGCCTGACTCAACTGGATGAATATACTGCTCAATTACGCTGGTTCATCATCGAGCCGGAAGCGCGTAATGCAGGCTTGGGACGACAGCTTATCGAGCAGGCTATCCATTTTGCCAGAGATAAAAGTTATTCATCGATCATTTTATGGACCAATGAGTCTCTGTCAGGCGCGCGCAGATTGTATCAGTCATTCGGATTTGAAGTGGTTGAAATTCGAAAGCAGATCCTCTCAGGACAGGAGTTAACGGAAGAGAAATGGGAAATGATTCTGGGGCAGGTACAGGAGGAATTCCATGATTCGTAAACGAATTGCAAGCGGTGCGGTGATGCTGTGTACAGCATGGACGTTGTTGGCATGCTCAAATCAGGCGGAAAGTCAGGACGTAAGTTCGAAGATTGAAAGCAACCTTCAACAAATCGTGAACGCACCTGAGGTTCTGACCAGCAGTAATCCAGGTGATTATATTGCCGCTAATACAGACGCGTATGCTCAGATTCTGGATACGGGTGAAGAGGGACTGAACGTCCTGATTCAGCAGCTGGACTCAAGTTCAAATGATGGCCTTAAGGAATGGCTTATGGCTCAAGCAAGTACAGAGCTGCTCGGAGAACGTAATTCGGTGGAAAACTGGCAAAGTGGCAAAGACTGGCTCAGGCAGTATAAAATGAAGGTAGAATAACATAACTCACCTCCCAGTCATCATGAGCAGGAATGAGAGGTTCCAGGAACCCGAAAGAATACGTTATAGAGGTGAAACCCTTGAAGAAGAAAATTGCATTTTTTGACTCGGGAATCGGTGGTTTAACCGTATTGCATAAGGCTTTGCATCAATTCCCTGAAGAAGCGTTTCTGTATTATGCCGATACGTTGCATGTTCCTTATGGAACCAAGTCCGCCGATGAGGTTAGAAGACATATCTTCAATTGTATGGAGGATATTGTTCAGGAAAATGTGCAAGCAATCGTAATAGCCTGTAATACAGCAACAAGTCTGGCCGTGAAGGATTTGCGTGCCAAGTATGATATCCCCGTGATCGGGATGGAACCTGCTGTGAAGCCGGCTGTCGAGATGAATCGAAAAAGCGGCAAAAGGGTGCTTGTATTTGCGACAGCCCTGACCTTAAGTCAGACCAAATATCATGAATTGGTGTCCCGTGTGGATGATCATCATAGTGTCGATTCCCTTCCATTACCTGAACTTGTGGAGTGGTGTGAGCAGCTGGACTTTGATCCGCAGAAAATGGAGGCGTACTTCCGGCTCAAACTGGCTGATTTTGATTTGGACTTATACGGTACAGTAGTACTGGGCTGCACGCATTATCCGTTCTACACATCCATTCTTCGTACGGTTCTGCCAGATCATATTCAGATTATTGATGGCAGTAAAGGCACGGTTAACCGCTTGAAGCGGCTTCTTGGATTGGATGAACAGAAGGGGATGTGGACAGAGGACCAGGTTACTTTTCTTAGTTCATCTGGCCGTTTGGAAGACCGGGAGAACATGCGAATTGCACTCCAGTATCTGGAGAAGCATTAATGTAAGTTGTATTAGCAGGAGGTGAGGGACGATGCAGTCTATTTTTCTTATCCGTCATGCCAAAGCAACAGGGCAAGAACCGAATGCCGAGCTTACGGATGAAGGACTTCGTCAGGCAGTAGAACTTGCTGAGATGTTGGGGGAGCACCCTATACAATATATTGTGTCCAGTCCGTGGAAAAGGGCACTTCAAACCGCAGCGCCACTGGGCAAAACCGTCCTGCAGCATATACATACGGATGAACGTCTTCAAGAAAGGGTGCTTAGTACCCTTCATCTGGACAACTGGATGGATGTGCTAGAACGTACATACACGGACGAAGACTGGACGGAAGAAGGTGGTGAATCTTCACGTTCTGCTACAGCACGGGGCCTTGAGGTGCTGCACGAGCTGTGGAGTCGACCGGAGCATAGCGGGGCTGTATTTACACATGGCAATCTGTTATCTCTGCTCATTCGTAGCCATGATGCATCCTTTGGATTCGAAGAGTGGAAAAAACTAACTAATCCTGATGTATATGTCCTGGAAAAACAGCAGGGAGATGAAATCTCACACAGCATTCGTCGTGTATGGCGAAGTTAAACATAAAGAGAGTGCTCCAGCGATTTTGAAGATCGGCTAGAACACTCTTTTCAGTTTACGATGTTGGTTTTACAAACCGGCAATTAATAACATGATCCAACCAGCCAAGAAAGCGACTCCGCCTAGGGGAGTGATCGCCCCCAGTTTTCGAACGCCAGTTACGCTTAGGGCATACAGACTGCCTGAGAACAAGAGGATGCCGGCGAATAGCATCCATCCGGCCAGCAACACAAGTGAAGGCTGCTCCAGTCGATCAGCGAGCAGTCCGAGCAGGATGATTCCAATTCCATGAATTAGGTGATACTGAACGCCAGTCTCGTATATTTTGATCATGTCGGCAGACAATCTGCGTTTGAGCGCATGTGCACCGAATGCGCCAAGGGCAACGGCAAGAAACATCATGATACTTCCAAGTACAATCAAGGTCTGCATGTGGTCTTGTCTCCTTTGAATGAGTATTAAGCAGAGTGTTTCTGCTCATTAAGATGCTTACAGCTTACGCAATTGGATTCGCTGAATCGAATGGTCCGCTTCCTTTTTCAAAATCAGTCTGGCTCGTCCTTTGGTTGGAAGGATGTTTTCGTGCAGATTTTTGGCATTGATATCTTTCCAGATCTGACTTGCCGTAATAACAGCCTCATCTTCTTCCAGATTGGCAAAACGACTGTGGAAGAAGGAGTTCTCATTCTGGAACGCTGTATTGCGCAGCAGCTTGAACCGCTCTATGTACCAGTGACGGATATGCTCCTCTTCTGCATCGATATAGATGGAGAAGTCAAAAAAATCACTGACCAGTAGTGGAGTTTCCTTTTTGACCTGGAGCACATTGATTCCTTCAATAATGAGGATATCCGGCTGACAGATGGCCTTTTCCTCGCCTGCAATAACGTCATAGGCAAGATGGGAGTATACGGGGGCCATCACTTCAGGTTTGCCTGATTTGACATCACCCATGAATTGAATCAATGACTTGATGTCGTAGCTTTCCGGGAATCCCTTCCGGTTCATGATACCTTTCTCTTGCAGGATGGCATTGGGATACAGGAAACCATCCGTTGTGACCAGATCCACCTTGGGATTTCCTTTGCCTCTTGCAAGCATAGCCTGAAGCAGGCGGGCGGTTGTACTTTTGCCCACGGCAACGCTGCCCCCAATACCGATAATGTAGGGAGCATGATGTGCCTCTTTTTTCAAAAAAGATGCCGTTAAGTGATTCAGCTCTCGTGAAGCGCCTGCATATAAGTCAATAAAGTGGGTAAGAGGTAGATAAATATCCTCAACTTCTTGAATGGATACCTCTTCATTTAATCCCTTTAGCTGTTCCAATTCCGCTTTCGTAAGTGGAAGAGTGGTCTGGTACTTTTTCAAGTCAGCCCATTCCTTGCGGTTAAACTCGGTGTAAGGAGAGTATAAATTCATGAGATCCCGCTTTCTGTATGTAATGTTATGTTGGCACAATCATTAGTGTACCAAATTTCAGGGAACTGACAACACCTTTACAGGGATAGGTTCCTTCGTATATTCCCTGAAAGTTGAGTGAAAAGCAACTTATAGGAAATTTTGTACCAAATTATGTTAAAGTCAACGTATACCATGCGGAAGGGTGACAGCAAATGATCGTATATGAGAGAGAGCATGATTTTGTTTTGACCGCACAGCATGAGCATGGACTAGTAGCCGGAGAAATGGCTTCCCATTGGAAATCGGAAATGTTAATTGATGAAGCGCATCGGGAAGATCTGATTCTTGCTGCAAAAGAGCATGATCGGGGATGGATTGAACTGGATTCTGCGCCATTCTGGAATGATTATAGTCAGATACCGTATTCGTTTCGTGATTTTCCGCTACGTCCGCGATTTGTATTTTACCGTAAAGGTATTGAAGAAGTTCGTGAGAAAAACCTGTATGCCGGGTTATTGTGCAGCATGATGTATACAGAATTGTTTCAAAACAATCTGGGTGCAAACGCCAATGATGATGAAGACATCAGGGAGTATCTGAACGATGAACGGGAGCACCAGTTACGTTGGGAACAGCAGCTTGGAGGTGGTGAGGCGCTGAAACTCAGGCTGAAAAATGATGTCGAGATCATGCTTTTTTGTGATCAACTTAGTCTTTTTCTCTGTATGGAGGAACCCGGAACACCTGCTGCACGTTATGATTTTTTCGCTGATGGACTTGGCTGCACCTTCGATGCATGTTCAAGACAACCCATTAAGGCAGAGTGGCTCTCCAATGAGAAAGTAGGATTGTCTTTTGTGCCGTTTGATGAGGACTTTACGGTTGTTATGCCTTACAAATCGGTGCCAAAAGCAAGTATCCGCAAATTTGGTCTGCTGCAGGCCTATCGCCGTGCCGAGTGGAAAGAGCGGCGGGTATCAATTACAGGCATGAGCTGAGTATCGTCTATTGATATTTGGTTCAAAGGAAGAATATTTCATATACCATAATAAGGCGGGCCTCCGAAATTTCCGGTGTCCGTCTTTCGTATGCGTTTATATCGAAATTGAATTTGCAGATAGTTAGGAAAGTCAAGATGGATTCGGAATAGAGATTAAGCAGGAGAAAGGATCTACGTCCCAGAAGTGTTAGTGTACAACGAAGTATATAGGCTTAATTCAATAACTACACAAAAGTGGAGCGGACAGAAACAACGCAACTGGGAGGATAAGCATGAACACTAGAACTGAGATTTTAACGATGTGTATGGTATGGGACAAGCAGAATGATCGGGTACTATTAATGAACCGACCGAATCGAAAAGGATTTCCCGGATATATCGCTCCTGGAGGGAAAGTCGATTTTCCGGAAAGTATTGTGGACGGTGCCGTGCGAGAAGTTAAAGAGGAAACAGGACTTGTGGTAACAGAAATTACATATAAAGGTCTTGATGAATTTTGCGATCCGGAGCAAGGGTTGCGTTATATGGTTTTCAACTACGTGGCTACTTCTTTTGAGGGGGAGTTACTAAGTGATCCACCGGAAGGCGACCTGTTGTGGGTTACTTTAGGGCAAGCGCTGGAGCTGCCCATGCAGGATTGGTTTGCGGATCGGTTCCCGCGATTTTTTCAAACAGGTACGTTTGAGCGGAGTGTGATCTGGGAGAAATCAACGGGGCGTACACTGAAAGAGACATTTATGGTGTATGACGATTCGGTTCTTGAACAGAGTGAAGTTAAATAATTCAAAACGCAGGAGGCGGAATAAATCATGGGATACCAGCATGCACTGGAAGGATACATTGCAGCGACCAATACACATCAGTTTGATGAGGTAAGCAAGTGGTTATCACCGGATGCTGTATATTGGTTTACCGGAACGTCTTGTACTACGCTTAACGAAATTCGGGCTTATTTTGAAAACGCTTGGGAGACAGTCAAGGATGAGGTGTATCGTGCAGAAGATGTCACGTGGATTACGACTGGCGAAGAACAGGCGGTCTGTATTTATACCTATCACTGGAAAGGAATGTATCAAGGGGAACCAGCTGCTGGAAAAGGTCGGGCTACCAATGTATTTGTTGCAGGCATCAACGGAGAATGGAAATTAATCCACGAGCACTTAAGCACGGGTGAATAACGTGAGGAATAGAACGTTGCGATTTTATAACAGTCTACATGAATAAAGCTAATCAATAAGGCTTCTATTTGAAGAATGCTTCATAATTTTATCAGCCAATTCTATATATTTATATCCAGATATTATGATATAATGAAGTTTACTTTTTAAAAGGAGAGGACTTGCTATTATGGATATTACATTTCGTGACTCGCTGGCGGGAATAGGTATCGACAAACTTAGCGGGAATTTTTTTGAAGGTTGGCCAAACCCTCCTTCTACGGCTACTTTCCTGAAGTTGCTGGAGCAATCCTATGCTGTCGAACTGGCTATCGATGAAGAAACCGGAAATGTGGAGGGCTTTATTCAAGCGATTTCAGATGGAGTTCTTAGTGCATATATTCCCTTATTGGAAGTGCTTCCGGAGTATCAGCGTAAAGGCATCGGAACAGATCTCATCAAGCGTATGTTTAATCGTCTGGGTGATCTCTATATGATTGATCTTTTGTGCGATAACGAACTCCAGGAGTTCTATGGGAAACAGGGCATGCAAAAAGCATCTGGCATGGTGATTCGTCATTATCAAAATCAGGCTGGAGCGGTAAAGAGCTAATAGATTTGGTGAACTAGATGGTTGAAATAAGTATAAAAATCGTTCCGGAGTAACCCGAAGTTATAAAAAGAGAAAAATATGAATTCAGACTAAAACATTTATATACGGAAGGTTGTTATATATTTGGTGACTAGCTATACATAGGCTTCTGCAAACGGGACGTAAATGAATATGTACGAGGAAAAGGTGGAGATTGGTGTGAAATTGTCGTTCCGGATTTTGGACTGGGAAGAAGAAAAACCTTATGAGCTTTTATTGATGGCTGATCCGTCCAAAGCCATAGTTGACGAATATCTAAGTCGTGGTGTTTGTTTTATCGCTGAATATGAAGGAGAAATGGTAGGAGAGTTTGTCTTGCTGAAGACGCGTCCAGAGACGGTAGAGATTGTTAATATTGCCGTACAGGAGGAATTACAGGGACAGGGCGTAGGCAAACACATGATCAAGGAAGCGATAGAAGCAGCACGCAGGCTTGGTGGGCGAACGGTAGAAATTGGGACAGGCAACTCAAGTTTTCATCAGTTGAAGCTGTATCAGCGCTGCGGTTTTCGCATTATAGGGGTTGATCGGGATTTCTTTGTGAAACATTATGAAGAAGAGATTATAGAAGATGGCATTCGATGCGTTGATATGATTCGTTTGGCTCTGGATCTGGATACCGTGGCGGAGGAGAACAAGAAGTGAAGATATATCGCCTGAAACCAGAGGACCGTCGCAGTATTATCGCTTATAACAGTGAAGGAGCAGAGATTACGTCGATACTCCGAAGCACAACAGCTTGCCACATAGCCCAACTGAAACTGTCTGCAGGGGGAACTCTGGGGTTGCATCCAGCGGTAGGTGAGCAGGTGTTTCTGGTGCTAGAAGGTGAAGGTTGGGTAGTGGGAGAAACAGGTGAACGAGTAGTTGTCCATCCGGGAGATGCGGCGTATTGGAGCAACGGTGAGAATCATCAATCCGGATCGGATAAAGGGTTAACCGCATTGTTGATCGAAGGTGAAGAACTAATTGTTCGGTTATCGCTAGAGGCGGGAGACTCTTAGATAGGAGCTGATGATTTGAGTGTCTGGATCATTGTTATTATTGGAGCAATATTTGCTCCAACGTTCTATCAAATGAATAAACGTATTCGTAGATTGGAAGAGCAAGTTAGGCATCTTTCAGACGAGAGGGAGAACCTTTAAGTGGATCAACACACGCACATGGGAGTATACGGTTTAGTCACTTGGGAGCAAAAAGTCCTGTTAATACATAAGGCTAGAGGAGCCTATATGGGGAAATGGGATTTGCCTGGAGGAAGGTTGGAGTTTGGTGAGCAACCGGAGACAGCCCTACACCGCGAGATCGAAGAGGAGACAGGCCTTTCCAATCTGCAATTGGTGATTCGTTCGGCAGAGTCAGTCGTACTAGAGTGGATGTACAAAGGCGAACCTGAAATGCTGCACCATATTGGGATTTTGTACGATATATATTTGACAAGCGAAAGTCGGCCTTATGAGATCAAAAGGGAACCGGACGGTGAAGATTCAATGGGCGCACAATGGTTTACTTGGGAAGAGGTCGGAGCGTTATCATTGACGCCATTTGCACAGTATATGATTAGTAATTTTGATAGAAACCTATTTTGATTTGAATTTTAGGGCTGGTCAAATGGAACAGAATCGTTTATTCTGTGATAGATAGATTACAATTTTTTCAATTGAATAGGACTGACACCTTAAAGCATAAGGCTATGAATCTGCGGATTCGTGGCCTTTTTTTGTGTTTTTAGGGGTGGATTGGGTCTTTGGAAGGGGGGGCTGCATGCCTTGTGGTGATGGGGATTGCTGAAAAATAATACCAATAGCCTAGATTTGCATGGTAGAATATTGATGATTATGACAAATTTAGGTTTTGGCTTAAAGAGTAGTACGAGTGCTGAAGAAGCAGTGGTTTGCCCCATACTAAGGTACATAGGAGAGTGAGTAGGTTGAAGAAGCAGATGAGATTAAACGTTAGTAAATCAAAAAAAAATGTGTTAATCGTCGGTTTGTTGACGACGGCTTTGATGGCAGGAACGCTGCTGACTACTGGAACCGTGGGTCTGGTGTCTACTGTGAATGCTGCTACAAGCACGAAGGGAACGGATACAACGGCTTCTGCGCTTACGAAGTTCAAAGATATCAAAGGGCACTGGGCGCAAGCCACGATTGTCAAAGCCTTTGATAAAAATCTGATTTCTGGCTATCAGGATGGTACATTCCGTCCCAATGCCAAAATCACACGTGGTGAGTATGCTACCCTTCTCAGCCGTGCCACCAGCTTGGAAAAGGTACAAGGCGAGAATCCTTTTGCTGATCTCAAGGGACACTGGTCTGAATCAGCTGTGACACAGTTGGTTGGCCAAGGCTTCATTCATGCTAGTGATTATCCAAAAGGATTCAATCCCAACGCTGAACTGACACGCTACGAGATGATGAAATGGATTGCAAACGGACTGATCAAGTCGGGAAGCAGTTTTCAGGATGCTTTTGACGACACCCGAGATACACTGCTACCTACCCCTGAAGTGAATCGGGGAACGATTCGTGCAGAGCAAATTCCTTATCTTGCACTTGTTCGCGGAACGGGCATAGTTGGTGGATTTGAGGATGGTTCCCTGAAGCCTGCTGATCCAACAACTCGAGCAGAAGTGTCTGCCATTTTGCTGCGTTATATGGATGTCGAGGGTACGGATGCAGGGAAGTACAGTGATTTGAATGAAATGCGTGAGGTTGGCACGACGGGAACGAATTTAACGACGATTAGTAATTATTTTTATACTAAAAATTCTGTTACGGTAAGTGATCTATCTAAGGGGGATATAAAATTATCTAACAATTCAGGAGTACTCACGTTTCATAGATTTATAGTAGTGAAAGTTCAAAACGGTAAACCACAAGGAGTATATACTAAACTTTTCGTGGAACCCAAAATTTCAAGTGGTGATTACTATTTAACATTTGCAGATCTATCTTTTACCTCAAACACAGAAAACACAGATTTAATAACCTTTAGTAGTGGTCTTAATAATGGATTATTGAAGTTTAGAAGATTAGACTTAGATTTTGCAAAAAAGAACGGATTCACTACTATTCCTAACAGTCCTAAAGAACTCATTACCAAGGGGAAAAAAGTTAGGTTCTGGACCAGATCTTCTTTAGATTTTAAAAATGGGACGTATCATATCACTTCGGAGAATATAGGAGAAATGAAAATACAAAATATGTATTATTAGAGAGGTGATTGTACTTTTATGAAAAAACGAATGCGGTTGCCCGTATTCAATTGGTCTAAAATATTTGTATTCTTCGTAATAAGTTTTGCCTTGGCGGGGCTGTCAATAAATATTTCTATTTATGCTGCAAGCGATCCGTACGGTCCAAAGTCAATGAAAAGTCCTATTTTAAAATCTGTTCAAGCTGAAAAAACAATTGGCACTCCCGGCGTTTACTGGTATCAACTTGATGATGGAAGTTTTAGAGCAGACCACAATGGTGGTCCCACATATTCTAACAATGCCGGGGGGTGTACCACGCCCTATCCCGCTTTAAAAGAGGTTCCGGATAGCGTTGACTTTTCACGTTGGCCAGCAGTTTCTTGGCCGCAGTACAACGGGAATAATTTGTCGGCCTCAAGTTTCAAGGAAGTAAAAATCAAAAGTGTAGAGTATCAAACAAAACCTGAACAAGAATCTTATACAGGGGTGGGAAGAACGGTTATATCCCCCTCAAGCACAATAGTCGGTATTCGGACTTTAACTGGTGGAGATCATGAATGGACTCAAAACGACCCATTTGAAAATGGCGGTAAAACAACTGCAGGTTGTATTAAGCATAAAGTTGCCTATTTCACTCCAATGGACATCATTTGGGAAGGGGATCTGGAAGAAGAAAAGGAAATTGACGTAACACCAGATTCCACACTAACGGTCGGAGAAACCAAACAGATGGTAGCCAAAGTGAAGACAAAAAACTACGGTTCTACACAGTGGAGTGAAGGCGTCGACGTAAGTCGGCGTGATGCTGAAACCACCTGGTGGTCATCTGATCCGAGTATTGTCAGTATTGAACCGAAAACAGGAATGGTTAAGGCTGAAAAGCCGGGTACTGCTTTTGTACGTGCAATCTGGAACAACGGTACATACCTCATCTCGGATACGGCTGACATTACGGTTACGTCCGAACCAGGCCTCATTGTGAACTTGCCAAACGCCTGTAAAGCAGACACAGCTACACCGCTGCAAGCTAAAGCTATCCTAACCAAGTCAGACCTTTCTGTTCATGAGCTTACTGCGCATCCCAAATTGACATGGCAAAGCTCCAATCCAGCAGTAGCAACCATAGGTGCAGATGGGAAAATGACGATCAAAGGTATCGTCGGGACCACCACCATCACTGCGCGATTTTCGGACACTGCCCAGCAGTTGGATGAACAAGGTACGCAGGTGTTAGATGTAAAGGATTGCACAGGCAGCGGAGGAGACGGGGGAAATGATCCCGGTAACGGCGGAGGTGTTGTGGGTTGCCCTGTGACCATCAGTCCACCTAATAAAGGAGCGTTGATCGAATCGGCTGTCATGGACCCATCCGTCCAGGGCGTGCTGAAAGCTGATGATCGGGGATCTGAGAAGTTTGATGCCCCCCGAGGCATCCCGACTTCTGAAGACCTCTATGCAAATGTAATGGCTAAAGGATACTTGTTCCAGCACCGCTGGGTGAACATGACGGGTACAGTCACATATACGGTGAAAGTGAAGAAGAACTATCACAAAACATGGACTATTCCTGGGAGACCCTCCAGTGGTCCTGACGATCCGGGTACACCTCCCGAGCCTAAAGAACGTGATGTTCCTGTACAGGATTCAATGCAGGTTACACGACAATATAGTTATTGGCAGATTGATAATTTGGAAGTCTATCAGCTAAATCAAGCTACGGTATCCAATTATGCGCTTGGTGGCTACGGTGGTACAGTAACGCTGACTCCAAACGGATATACACCGCCGACCTTACAATCGGCTAATGATGATGCCGTTACCGCACATGTGAAACCAGCACCTTGTAAGGAAATCGATCTTGGCACTGAAACTGTTCCAGGCGGTTCCACTGAACCTGCTACACCCGTTGAAACGTCATTATTCCAATCCAAAGCAGAGGCTGAGGTCAAAGAGAACACTGTGAATAATGACAAGGTATTATTTAATGATGCCACTGTGATGGATCCTGCTCCGATGGATAAGACTGCTCCGCGACCTGGGACAATCCCTCAGCCTGGTATGATCGGTGACAATGTGCTGTACCAGAATCGTTTAACCATTCAGAATACGCTGATCAACAAGGCGGACCAACCGACAACGGGCGAGATCGCCTATGGCTTGATTCCTGGCAACATTAAAGGGGGTCAGGATCAGAAGTTTTCTATTCAAGGAATTAATTCTGTCACAGTGCACACGCCTGTCGTTAACTACGCATGGGTGTCTGATGATCAGCCGCACAACCAGAAAACAGTGCCTGATCCGACCAGTTCTGCGCTTATTTTGGAACGACCGTTTATTGTACGCATCCCTACCTCAGGGCAGCATCTGGACGTAACCAGTTACCCGGGTTATGGCAATAGGGACTATGCCAAGTATTTTCGCATCAAGCAGGTTCGTTTCCCCTTTGATGTATATAACGCCGATAGAAGTCAGTTCATTCCAGCCAAGACCTGGGTGGACATTCCGGTCAACCAATTGGATACCGTTTTCTATCTTCCAGTATGGGTGGATGAAGGACATTACCGAATTGAATTTCGCAATATCGCGGAGAATGCTCCCGCATCATTCACCGAGCAGCAGGATGCCAATACGAATTTGATCCATCATGTTGCGGCAGATACGGTTCCCGTGGAGGTTATTGGGCGATTGTATGATTTTCACGTTACGGATATCGCCGATTATAATTGGGAGAACGTGTTCCGTAAGCAGCTCGGGGGTGCAGAGCCGACAGGGGTGAGCTACTGGACAGGACTTAACAGTATTGATGGTGACCCGCGAGGGAATCTGGCACCATTCGTGTTACCTGTTCGCCCAGGCAGTCACCCTGTGCAGGGATTCGGTAATGCAGCGGTGAAAACAGGTTACCATATCAAGTTTGACCTGAAAACAAAAGGGAATATGTTTGGCCAACAGGATGGTGTTCGAATTACACCGAGTTTCTACTTTGTGAGCAAAGACGGCTCTTCCAGACAAGAAGTCGATCTGTACTACCACCGCGGTCAAGAGCGACTTATTCGGATAGGATCGGCGCAGGACTTGGAAAAACGCTTTGTTGTCCTGAACTCGAGGCTGCGTAACGTACCCGGCACGGAATTGGGAGATACGGCGCGTTATCAGTATACTTATGAACTGACCGACAGTGAACGCAACCAGAGTCCGCTCGCTGATTATATGGTTCGGCTTGTAGATCAAATCTCTCACCAGAAAACCTGGGTAGGCCGCTATGATTGGATGATCCTGCCCGCTTCCATTCGTACACTGATTGGACCAAAGACAGACATTCCTTCTGGTGTTAGTGTAGACCGAGCGAATGCAGCGATCCAGCGTTGGTACGGAGAATACAGCCTGCCTGCAGATGTCTACGTCGTGCCAAAGGGAACCAATCTTGAATCGCTTGCCAGACAAAATCAATTGGATGAGAAGGCTTCTGTACTTCTGAAGGACGGATATATTGTGGTCAACTTCAATATCGAGACACTTCGCAATGGGAATACAGAAGCTCCACACTTGCAATACATTTATGCTCCACTGATGAATCAGTGGCAGATGGAAGGTTTCAACAACAGTCCAGTTGACGATCAGGGCAGAACTTGGCCTCTGAAGGATGGCGATGTGGTCTTTTACCACGCAGATCAGTCCAGTCGGAGTGATTTTCAACCTCAGGTGCCGCATTAAACACTGATATCAGTGCTAGTTGGTACATTTCATCGATGTACGTGTTGTCAGTATATACGAACCATGTTAACCAAGCCTAAAAGATGCCGCCTGAATGCTTTACGCATTACAGGCGGCTTTTGGCTTATAACATTGATTTGCAAGAAACACCCATTTATTTGTTGAATACCAAGCCAAATGGTTAATATTTAACTTGACGGTTTGTTTTTGAACATTATGGACCACAATTCTAAATAAGGAGGCTGCAAATCGGGCGAAATCTGAAAATGTGTAGAAACCAATATAGGATAAGCGTTAAACAACAAAACGCCACACAATTAAGGTCATTTGTGGGTCGGAAATGTTCCAATTATTCGATTCATCTAATTTATGCATCAATTGAACTAAAAATAGGAAATGCTCCTGAGCGTAAAAGTTTATAGAATAGATATTAGAACACGGACTTCACTTTGATAAATTTGAGGAATGTGTAACCTTCGAACGGATCAGGACAGTATTCGACATCTGTGCGACGGTATATTCAATCATCAGTTTACTATGATTTTGAAAACGCAGACAAACCTTGACGGGAGCGTCGGAACAACGTTATTACCACCAACAGCACGATTATTGGACTTCATGAAAAATTTAGCTTAAAATGTTGAACGAACGCAAATTACGGCTTAGTCAATGATTTCCGTCAAAAACTTATGACTAAATCAAGACGGAGGGAACGTCGATGACGATCGAGGAAGGCAACAAGAAACCCTGGGAAAGTTATTATGGCCCGAATATGGGATACGTACAGGAACAATATGAATTATATTCCCAAGACCCGGGTGCAGTTACACCGGCTTATCGGGAATTATTTGAACAATGGGGTGCACCGCCGATGTCTGGCAGGGATGCACATACAGCCTCGTATTCTGGCAACGCCCAAAAGGCTTCCGGAAGCGTGGATATTCAATTATTGCAGAAAGCGGTTACAGCAGGGAAACTGGTAATGAATATTCGTACTTATGGTCACCTTGCCGCCGATATTGATCCCCTTGGAATCAGTGAAGATTCAGATACTTCTTTGCTTGAACCGAAGCATTTTGAATTGAATGAAGAAGATTTGAAAGCTCTGCCAGCTTCCCTAATTTGGGAAGGTGCAGATGGACAGACGGTAACAGGATTGGATGCCATCCAGCGCCTGCGGCAAATATATACGGGTCCTATCGCTTATGAATTCAGCCATGTGCATGAAGTTCATGAGCGGGAGTGGCTGAACCGCCGTGCAGAATCTCGTACTTCGCCGGCACCCCTTAACCCAGAGGAGCGCAAAGCTTTGCTGGAACGTTTGGTTGAAGTGGAGCAATTTGAAGATTTCCTTCACAAAACATTTGTTGGGCAAAAACGTTTTTCTATTGAAGGTAACGACGTGCTGGTCCCTATGCTGGATGAAGCAGTTCGAATTATGGCACACGCAGGTTCAAGCCATATTCTAATGGGGATGGCTCACCGTGGTCGATTGAACGTACTTGCTCATGTATTGGGCAAGCCGTATAGCAAAATTTTCTCTGAATTCCATCATTCTCCGAACAAAGATTTGGTTCCTTCCGAAGGGTCAACAGGAATCAATTACGGTTGGACGGGGGATGTCAAATATCATTTGGGCGCAAACCGTTATGTAAAAGACGGAGAAACCGTACAAGCGCGTCTTACGCTTGCCAATAACCCGAGTCACCTGGAATATGTAAACCCGGTTGTACAGGGCTTTGCACGTGCAGCACAGGATGATCGCCGTGATCCGGGATATCCGAAGCAGGATGTAACCAAAGCGGCAACCATTCTGATGCATGGTGATGCGGCTTTCCCTGGGGAAGGTATTGTAGCAGAGACGCTCAATTTCAAAGCTTTGCCTGGTTACCAAAATGGCGGAACAATTCATATTATCGTGAACAACCGTCTTGGGTTCACAACAGACAGCAGCGATTCACGCTCAACATATTATGCGAGTGACCTTGCAAAAGGATATGAGATTCCCATTGTGCATGTCAATGCAGATAATCCGGAAGCATGTATCGCAGCTATTCGTATGGCAGCAGAATACCGTAACCTGTTCAAAAAGGACTTCCTGATTGATCTGATCGGTTACCGTCGTTATGGTCACAATGAAACGGATGATCCGGAAACAACACAGCCAACAGTGTATGACAAAGTAAAAGCTCATCCAACGGTTAGCCATTTGTATCAGGATTATCTGAAAGAGGAATCAATTGTTGACGATGCTTCCATCAACAGCATTCGTGAGGCTGTGACGAACCGCTTAAAAGAAGCTTACGAGCAGATGAAGAACAATGAAGTGCATGAATATTACCAACGTCAAATCAGCGAACCAGAAGCCGTTTCGATTATTCCAACTGCTGTGCCATTGGAGAATCTGCGGGCAATTAATGCAGACTTGCTGAAATGGCCAGAGAATTTTAACGTGTATCCGAAGTTGCAGCGTATTTTGCAGCGCAGAAGCACATCTCTGAACGAAGGGGAGAAAGTGGACTGGAGTCTTGCAGAGACACTTGCGTTCGCTACCATTCTTGCGGATGGCAAACCAATCCGGATTAGTGGACAGGATGCAGAACGTGCAACCTTTGCCCACCGGAACCTGGTGCTGCATGACTCCGAAAATGGCGCGAAGTTCTGCCCGCTGCATCATCTGCCACAGGCAAGAGCATCTTTTGCCATTTACAACAGTCCGTTGTCTGAGGAGTCCGTTGTTGGTTTCGAATACGGATATAACGTCTATTCACCAGATACTCTTGTAATTTGGGAAGCTCAATTCGGAGATTTTGCCAACTGTGCACAAGTTATTTTTGACCAGTTCGTATCTGCCGGCCGTGCCAAATGGTCACAAAAATCCAGTCTGGTCATGTTGCTTCCACATGCGAACGAAGGACAGGGACCTGAGCATACAAGTGCTCGTCTGGAACGTTTCCTGCAGCTTTGTGCAGAAGACAACATGACGGTTGCGAACTTGACAAGTGCATCGCAATATTTCCATCTACTGCGTCGTCAGGCTTCCTTGACTGAAACAGAAGATGCTCGTCCGCTGGTTATGATGTCGCCGAAAAGTCTCATACGTAATCCTCGTGTTGCATCACCTGCAACAGAGTTCAGCGAAGGGAAGTTTGAGCCTGTGCTGGAGCAAGCAGGATTGGGCACAAAACCGGATCGCGTAGAGCGCATTATTTTGTGCAGTGGTAAAATCGCCATCGATCTGGAAGATGCTTTGGAGAAAGATAAAAAAGCGGATTGGTCTTGGCTACACATTATTCGTGTCGAACAGCTGTATCCGTTCCCGGCGGAAGAAATCAAGCGCGTACTTGCACGTTTCAGCAAGCTGAAAGAGCTGGCGTGGGTACAGGAAGAAAATAAAAACATGGGTGCCTGGACATACATGGAGCCTCGTCTTCGTGAAATCGCGCCAGAAGGAATAACTGTTAAATACGAAGGTCGCCCTGAACATGCGAGTCCTTCAAGCGGTTATCAACTTGTGCATGGCATGGAACAGCAACAGATCATTACATCCGCATTAAAGCAAACGACGAAGAATAATATTCCACTGGGGAGGTAACAGCTGTGAGTGAAATTAAAGTACCTGCAATGGGTGAGTCGATAACGGAAGGAACTGTATCCAGATGGCTGGTCAAAGAAGGCGAAACCGTTAATCAGGGTGATGTTCTTCTGGAGCTGGAAACGGATAAAGTAAATATTGAGATCAGTGCTGAAGAGAGCGGTATTCTTGAGAAAATTGTTCGCCAGGAAGGCGAGACTGTAGAAATCGGTGAAACGATTGGAACACTCTCGGCAGGAACTGGAGGAGGAAGCGGCGCGCCCGCTTCCCAACCAGCAGCGGCAGAGGAGAAGCAAGCAGCTGCTCCGGCACCGGAAGCTCCAACTCCGCCACCTGCACCTGTTGCTGCAGCACCGGAATCTTCGGACAGCAGCTCGAAGACAGCTTCACCGTCTGCTCGCAAGCTCGCACGTGAGCGTGGTATTGAACTGGATCAGGTACAGAGCAAGGATCCGATTGGCCGGGTTTATCAGGATGATGTGAAAACTCACAATACCCAGGCTGCCGCTCCTTCAGCGCCTCCTGTTAAAGCTCCCGCGGCAGCACCTAGTGCTCCGGCAGCAGGTGGTTCCACGTATACCAAACCAGTGGAGCGTCAACGTATGTCCCGCCGTCGTGCTACCATTGCGAAACGCTTGGTAGAAGCACAGCAGACTGCTGCGATGTTGACGACGTTTAACGAAGTGGATATGACGGCAATCATGGACGTTCGTAAACGCCGTAAGGACAAATTCAAAGAGAAACATGAAATCAATCTTGGCTTCATGTCCTTCTTTACCAAAGCGGTTGTAGGCGCATTGAAAAAGTTCCCAACCATTAACGCTGAAATTGATGGCGAAGATGTTGTACTCAAAAAGTACTATGATATCGGTATTGCGGTATCTGCCAAAGAAGGCCTTGTCGTACCGGTTGTGCGTGATGCAGATCGTCTTGGCTTCGCTGAGATCGAGAAAAGCATCGCTGACCTGGCATCCAAAGCGCGTTCCAACACGCTGGCTTTGTCTGATCTGCAAGGAGGAACCTTCACCATTACCAATGGCGGAACGTTTGGCTCCCTGTTGTCTACACCAATTTTGAATACACCTCAAGTCGGTATTCTGGGGATGCACAAAATCCAGCTTCGTCCAGTAGCGATTGATGCAGAGCGGATGGAGAACCGTCCGATGATGTATATCGCCCTGTCGTACGATCACCGTATCATTGATGGTAGCGAGGCCGTACGTTTCCTCGTGACGGTGAAAGAATTGCTTGAAGATCCAGAGTCTTTGCTGATCGAAGGGTAATCCAATCCATAACGATTAACATTTAATTGCCATCTTATAAATAAAAAAAGTAAAGCCTCTGAACATGGTGCACAGCGCAAGCTGCTAACCGGTTCAGAGGCTTTTTTCATCATTGTCTGAATGTTCGTATCGAATTATACGGAATCGGCGGTTTCTGCATGTGTTGTGGAATGGCGAGAACTGTAGTCAGGCGTATGCCTCTCTAACCACTCCAAAACATGCCCTGCAACCTCAGTCCGATTCGTCTCGTGCAGCATTTCGTGGCGTCCTCCCGGATAAAGGCGGTATTCGATATCCTCAAGCTGAAGCTCCCGATATTGGGAGACCAGTTTAAGTACTCCTTTGCCATGAAGCCCAACCGGATCTTGTTCACCTGAGAACAGATATACAGACTTATCCTTGGGAATTCGTTTCATGTTGTGTGGCAAGTGAATGTCCAACAGCAGTTTGAAAAAGTCACGGAAAAAACCTGCCGAGCAGATAGCTCCGCACAAAGGGTCATCGATGAACCGCTTGACCTCTTCGGGGTCCCGAGACAGCCAATCAAACGGTGTGGTCGCCGGACGGAAAGAACGGTTGAAGCCGCCAAATACAAGCGCATTGAGCAGCATACTTGGATGAGCAGTACCCTGAATGCCACACTGCAGGAAAGCCAACTTTTCCCCAAGCCGAAGAAGACCGCGTTTGCCATTGGTGCCGGACAAAATAAATGCATGATAACGCTCGTGACCTGCGTACATTAGATGCTGTACTAAAAACGAACCCATACTATGCCCCATTAGAAAAAGGGGCACATCAGGGTTTTCATTGGCGGCAACTTCGCCCAGATTCATCATGTCACTCGCCATCCAGCGGAAAGCATCAGCGCCGGCATTGCCCAACAGGTTCGGGTTTTCTACCGTTTTACCATGACCACGATGGTCATTTGCGTAGACCGCGTAGCCGTGAGTGGTGAGATGTTGGGCAAATTCAGCATATCGGGCAGCAGTCTCACTCATGCCATGTGCAATCTGGACAACACCTTTGATATTGCACTCCGGATCGGGAAGCCAGCGGTACACATGAATACGGGTACCTTCATTGCCAACCAGGCTAAAGGTAGATTCCTGCATCTCGTGTAAATCCTCCTTCACAGGTCACATTAAGGCCGGTTCAGTTCAAGGAAATAACCTTGAATACATACTGGATTATTTAATTAAGGCAAATAAGATCGGAGAACAGTAGTGTTGCCATCCAGCGTATAGGAGCCCAGGTTGGCAGGCAGTAAGTAACATTGTCCAGCTTTTAATTCAATTTTATCCGATTCCGAGTTATCCCACTCCAGTGATCCACTACCTTCACAGACAACAAGAATAGTGAAGCTATCAGGATGTGTTGAGAGTTCCCAGCGTTCTGAAACAATCCCTTTTTCCACCACAAAATAAGGGCATTCCGCAAGCTTCAGCCACTCACCTGGAGTTGCGTTATTGGTCTTCATCGTCGTGGCGCCAGCACCCTCATAAGCCGTTACATTCAGTGAATCCTCAACATGCAGCTCACGTGGTTTGCCATCCAGGCCTGGACGATTGTAATCGTAAATCCGGTATGTTGTATCCGAGTTTTGCTGAATCTCAGCAACAACGACACCTGCACATAGAGCGTGTACCGTTCCCGCAGGGATAAAGAATGTATCTCCAGCTTCTACAGGTACTTGACGAAGGGTATCCATGACCGTACCATTCTCCAGCGCTTCCTTCAGTACTTCACGATCAACGCCTTCATTCAAGCCGTAGATGATGTGTGCTCCTGGTTTGGCATCCAGCACATACCACATTTCCGTTTTGCCAAGCTCACCGGGAGGGAGCGCTTCATAATCATCTGTTGGATGAACTTGTACGGACAGATCATCGTTACAGTCAAGCAATTTGATCAGAAGAGGGAAACGTCCGCCCTTTTCCGAAACACCTTTGGTTCCAAGCCATGCTGTGCCCAGTTGTTCACGAACTTCGTCCAGACCTTTTCCAGCAAGTGCTCCATTTAATACCTTGGTTGTACCATTTGGATGATCCGCAATCATCCAGCCTTCTCCTATATGTCCTTCAGGTGGCGTCAGGCCGAATTGCTCCAGCGCGCGGCCTCCCCATACACGTTCTTTGAACTCTGGTTGAAATTGAAGTGGGTATGGCGTAGGCATTTCTAATCTCTCCTCTAGTATATGAAATGGTGGATCGCTTTAACCAATCATGGCCGCGTATGCGGCATGAATGTAACAGTGAATACGGTTGCACGTCTTTATGTAGTACACAAATCGCATGAATCAAACCCAAGTTTGCTTTGTTGCGACTGTGTCTAGTTTATTGTATTTGTGGGATAAAGGAAATTATTTTTTCTCGATGCCAATCAGAAAAGGGGAGGCTTCACGCTGCAATTGGCGATAGATCACCACCTGTGCCTTCTCTACAGGCAGAGCAGAAGACCACTTCAGTACCTCTTCCGCTTCCTGCGACCCTCCATCATGACCTGGATACAGCACAACGGTAATAATTCCACGCGGCTTGAGCAATGCCAGAGCAGCATGAAGTGCAGCAATGGTACTGTCTGTTTCCGTGATTATGGTGGAGTCCGCACCTTCCGAAGGCAGGTACCCCAGGTTGAACATTACAGCACCCACGTTACCCTGCCAAGTTTCAGGAACGGCCTCAGCCATTCGATCATGGCTTAATTGAAGCATGGAGATGGAGCCCAACTTGGCACTGTCCTCTTGTTTGCGAATACGGGCTTGTGCCAGGGTAAGTGCCTCGCTCTGAATATCGAAACCAATGACTTGCCCGCGTTTACCCACTTTTTGTGCCAGAAACAGAGTATCCGCCCCCGTTCCTACCGTTGCATCGATAGCTAAATCTCCAGGCTGTAAACGGGAAGAAATCCATTGATGGGCACAACTTAAAACTGAAAGAAAGCCCATCTTAAGCACCCCTCCAGTATTTACCCTGCCAGGAATCCCGCTCACGCAGCTCACGATCAATGGAATTCAAAACTTCCCATTTGTTCATGGACCACATCGGCCCAATCAGCAAATCACGCGGTGCATCCCCTGTAAGGCGGTGTACAATCATTTCGGGTGGCAGCATCTCCAGCGTATCGACGATCAGTTTAATGTACTCGTCCTGTTCCAGGAAACGAAGAAGCCCGGCTTCATACTGCTTCACCATTGGTGTTTTGCGCATCAGATGAAGCAGATGAATTTTGATTCCCTGCACATCCATGTTGGCAACAGCACGTCCGGTATCCAGCATCATTTCATGGGTTTCCTGCGGCAGTCCGTAAATAATATGTGTACACACCCGAATATTCCGTTTGCGCAGCTTCGCAACGGCTTCCTCATAACACTGCGTATCATGCGCACGGTTAATTAGGGTTGACGTGGACTCGTGAATAGTTTGCAAGCCCATCTCGACCCATAGGTAGGTGCGTTCATTCAATTCAGCCAGGTAATCAACGACGTCATCCGGTAAACAGTCAGGGCGAGTGGCAATGGAAAGACCCACGACACCGGGCTGCTTCAAAATTTCTTCAAAGTATTCACGCAGTTCTTCAACCGGCGCGTATGTGTTGGTATAGGCTTGGAAATAGCCAATGTAGTGGGCTGTAGGCCATTTCAGGTGCTGCTTATCCCGAATGGTATTGAACTGTGTAACCAAATCATCCCGTCTGCTGCCAGCAAAGTCACCAGATCCACGAGCGCTGCAAAATGTACAGCCCCCTTTGGCAATCGACCCATCTCGGTTTGGGCAAGTGAAACCTGCATCCAGCATTACTTTGAAAACCTTATTGTTAAATTCGTCTCTCATTTCGTAATTCCAGGTATGGAATCGTTTATCTCCCCACAGAAGAGGAGGTTGTATTGACGGTGCATTCATCTTCAGGGTACTCCTTTGGCTTACCTAATGGCTTGCTTATCATATTGCCGAATTCGACTCTTTTTGAACTCTTACCATTGTATCAAAAAACTCAAAAAAAGGGGAATCTAGTCACAAAGATAGGCCGAAGAAATCAGGTTTTATCCTTGCTATAGTTTACACATTATGTTATATTTAAACCAGCGTCAGACACCATCTAATGGGTACTATTCATCATAGCATTTGAATCAATATTGACGTCATGGACCATACTATACCGTGAGGTGATATGAATGAATTCCCAAGTTAAAAATAATGATCTTCATCATGTTTCTGTAGAACTGACGGCAGAAGAAGCTTTGGCTTTGACAGGTGTTCGTTTCAATGGCAATCCGAAAGTGAAAGCGGCTGCAAGACAAAAAGTTCGGGATGCTTTCGAAAAGACATTTGATTTTTCACACCAAGATAAGGTAGACTATGAACTATTAAAGTAGTTGGACCCCAATTCCAAATAAATCGAAGAGGGAATCTTTGAGATTTGCCCCAAAGTGGCAGATCCGAAGATTCCTTTTTCATTGCTCTTTACAATTAGCCGGTTCTTCGGCAAAATGATTCTGAGACAAGTATGGATAAACGGAGGAATAAGATGCGTTTACGTGGCAGAAAAGGGATTCGTGAAAATCTGGAGCAGCAAGTTGACCTCGTTGTTCTTGATCCCAAACAGTACAAAGGAAAATGGTCTGAACTGTTTGGCAATGACCATCCGATCTTTGTGGAATTTGGTATGGGTAAAGGTCAATTTATCAGCCAAATGAGTTATAAATATCCGGAATATAATTTTATCGGTATTGATATGTATGATGAATTGGTGCGTCGTGCCAGCGAGAAGGCTCGGAAAGCATGGAGTCAGGCAGCAGTGGAGACACCGCCCAACCTGAAGCTGGCGCTTGCTAATATCGAACAGATTGAGGAAGTATTTGAACCGGAAGAACTGGAACGGATTTATCTGAACTTCAGTGATCCTTGGCCAAAAGCCAAGCATGCACGCCGTCGTTTGACACATCCACGTTTTCTGAAGAAATATACGGAACTGCTTAACACCAAAGGACAGATCCATTTCAAAACAGATTCGGAGACATTGTTTGATTTCTCTCTTAATGCGATTGCCGACTTTGGTCTGCAAATGACCAATCTGTCCCTTAACCTGCACCGCGATGGATTGAATGAAGAGCATGTCATGACAGAGTATGAGCAGAAATTCATGGGCAAAGGCATGAACATTCACCGGGTGGAAGTCATTGTTGGTGAAGAGGCTTTGCGCGAGTATCAACAAATCCGCTTGGACAAGTATAAAGTGCGGGAAGCTGCAGACGAGTCTGGCGAAGATCAAGAGTAATAATAAAAAAGCGTGATATGCATCTGGCTACCAGACGTGGACTGACCCCATAACGTGAGACAAATCAAAACACCTTCAAGAGAATGAAACCTTGTCGTAAGATAAGGAGACCATCTTGGAGGTGTTTTTGTAATGGCAACAAGAGTGAGTTATCCCGTGGAATTAAAGATGAAAGCCATAGAAATGAGATTGGCAGAGATACCCGTGAAAGAAGTTATGGATCAGCTTGGAATACGAAATAAGACACAGATAGAAACGTGGATGAGATGGTATCGAAAAGGAGAATTAAATCGCTTAGAGCAACCGGTTGGTAAGCAATATAGCTATGGAAGAGGTCCAGAACACACGACAGAACTGGAAAAAGTGAAGGCAGAAAACCGATTCTTAAAGCAACAACTCGATCTACTAAAAAAGTACAAGGAACTGGAAAAGAGGTGGAAGCAGAAGTCGTCATCGCTTGGGTCGAGTCCATTCGTAAAGAAGTGACCATATCTGAAGCTTGTGCATGGCTTGGAATTGCTCGAGCGACCTACTATCGCTGGAAGACAACCTGTGAGAGCAAGCATCCAGATCCGATGGTCGAGAAAGTAGCTCAGCTTTGTACTCAGCACAAGTTCCGGTATGGATATCGAAAAATTACTGCCTTGCTTCGGATTGAAGGTCCCATAAATCATAAACGAGTACAGCGTATTATGCAGTGCGAGGATTTACAATGCCGAGTGAGAATGAAAAAACGAAAGAACACGGGGCAACCTGCAAAACCTGCAGAACATCTACTCAAGCGCAAATTTTATGCAGAAGCTCCTTTTCAAAAACTGGTGACCGACATTACTTATTTGCCTTTCGGTAATAAAATGTTATACCTTTCAAGCATTTTGGATCTGTACAACGGAGAGATTGTCGCTTACAGTATAGCGGACAAGCAGGACACATCCTTGGTTTTGGATACGCTAGACCAACTTCCAGAGCGGACAAATATGCTGCTCCACAGCGACCAGGGTAGCGTGTATACTTCTCAAGTTTACCAAACCGTAATAAAGGGAAAAGGCATTACCATGAGCATGTCCCGTAAAGGAACGCCCGCTGATAATGCCCCCATTGAGTCGTTTCATTCCACACTAAAGTCTGAAACGTTTTACCTCGAAGATCTCAGGTGCACAACGACAGCCATCGTTGAACAGACCGTTCGAGACTACATCACCTACTATAACTTAATTCGGATTCAAGCGAAACTAAATAACCAGTCTCCGATAAATTTCCGAAGACTGGCTGCTTAAACTTGCAAGGTGTTTTGATCTCTGTCTCATAAAAGGGGTGCAGTCCCGACGTTCATATCACGCTTTTTTGTTGTTCTAATTAGACTAAACCTGGTAACAATGCTTGTGGCTCTTTGTTTCAATTCAATTAAATTAAATTCATTTCATTTCTCTTCACTGCTAAAGCTCCGAATGCAGTTCTTTGCGGCGATAGTCGTTTGGTGTAACCCCGTTGAACTTTTTGAACATGCGATAGAAATAAGAACTGTTGGTGAATCCAGTTTGCTCCGCAATATCGGCTACAGAGTTTTCCGTCTCAATGAGCAGATATTGCGCTTTGGCTATGCGGGTCTCGTTAATGACATCGGTGAGTCCTTTTAATGTTAGTTGTTTATAGAGCCTGCTGACATATATGGGTGACATCGCGAGTTCATCCGCAATGGAGGTCAGACAAAGATTGGTGTCTGCGTAATCTCGTTCAATAATGCAGTTGATTTTGCGAATGAGTTCCTCATGTTTGAGCGATCGCTTTTCCTCTACTTTGGAGCCAAGTTCGTCAAACATGCGATAGAAGTGTGCGTGAACTTCACTGAGATTCTCTGCATCATGGATCGGAAGCATTGAACGGTCGGAGATGGATTCAAGGGTAAGCTGGTTGTTCTTTTTAAGTGTGTTTCTCACATGATTCAGAGTCATGGTTAGATGGGACAGCGCCAATTGAAATACGGTAAATGGATATGTGGCCGTTTCGCTCACAATGTCTGCATAGACCTGTTTGGCTTCGCCTGTTTTGCCTGTCATCAGGCAATCAATCAACTGTCTCTCTTTTCCAACAGGGAAGGCATATTCCTTGGCATGGTAAGCCATGATGTCCGAGGTATAAATCAGGCATCCAGGACCCATGAACAAACGATGAAGCGATGCTTCTGCTGATTGGGTATAAGAAGCAATACTGTTTTCCAGTGAATCTTCCGCTGGTCCGATGGTAAACGAAATGGAACATCTTAGATGTGTCATCACGGCAGCCTGCATCATGCGCAGCAGGTCCTCAATGGGGCTATGATCATAATCAGCCTCATTCTGAATTTTATCATTAAAGATAAGTGTAATCAGATCACCGCCCATATCCACAGCTTCGGTGTGGAAGTAGAGGTCAGCCGTTTCCGTACAAATGTTCATCATCGCGTATTTTATAAGTTGGACTTCATCCCGGTAGGTATCGCTGAAATCGGTAAAATGATCGATACGAAGCAGTACCAGTCTGGTTAGACGATGAACATCCACAGAAGAGCCATAGAACTTCATTCGTTCCTCCAACATGCCTCCCGTTACCGTTTCCCGTCCTTGCAAGGCCCCGCGCAGAAAATCCTGTCGCAACAGATGCAGACTGCCACGACGCTCGGCCTCCATCACGCGCATACGGACAAGCACTTTATCAATGGGATGATAGAGCTTTCGGGACACGAGGTACGACAAGAACACTCCCGCAATTAATAGCCCAAGACAAAATAGAACGGTGTGTGTCCGCATACTCCGGATATCTGAGGTAATGAGATCATACGGTGTGATCCGGACATAACGCCACCCGAGATTGTCAGGAGCGGTGTAGGTAATGAGAGACTTCTCCCCATCCACCTCTGCGGTAAAGTAGGCAGATTGCCCTGTATTTTGCAGGATCGGATGCATAAACGTTTCATTGGACAGGTCTTTCATCAATGTACGATCGCTAAAATCGGATAATAACTGACCCTGTTCATTGATAATAAATGTTTTCCCTGGCTGATCGGCTGAATTCATATTGGGACTGAGCCAATCGTCTTTGATATTTACGACGACAGCATAATTCAGCGTAGCATTGTCATTGATCGTGTCATAGCAGAGGTACGTATAGCTGCTGACCTGAGTTTCCTCGGTAGAGCCAACCTGGTAAGTGCGCGGGATCGGAACAAAAGGTTTGTAATCATGGAAGCGGTCGAGGATGCTTTTGATCCCCTGGTCGTCGATTTCAGAAATGGACTGCTGTCCATCTCGGACTTCATTGGAACTGATAAAGAACTCATCATTTTTGGAGTTATATACATAGATGGATTCGATAAAAGGGAGGGACATGCGATAGTTGTCGAGTTGTTCCATCGCTGACGTAATTTCATAGATACTTGGATTCGAATAGAGCAGCAGGGCAGAGATCGTGTAATCCTGATAAATCTGATAAGACAGTGATTTGGCGGTCTCAGTCATCTTGGAGACTTCCCGGCTGGTCTGGGTGAGACCATTCATATCTGTTCGGTAGACCTGGCGAAGGGCAATACGATTGTAGTTGACGTACAAAATGGCAGAAGCTACAAGTAAGGTGGCAACGGTGCTGACGATAATTCCGATCAGAATCCGTGTAAACACCTTCTGACTGTCTTCCGAACGTTTACGCATAACCTTTCCTCCCGTTGGCCTCCTGTTTTGGGTGAAAAAAAGTATGACTTCATAGTGAAGTGTAGGACTTCATATATGAACGTGGTGAATCATCGAGATATCTCGAATTATATATTATGTATGCGTTTACATCAACGCTGAACCAGCATGCTATACCCCATTTCCTTAGCTAAAGTTCAACTTTCGCTTTATTGTTCACTAGGTTCAGCGTATGCACGATATCAACTTTTGTGAACGCTCAGCATTCATTTCAGTGTTGGTTCATATTGTTCATATTCCTTTTCGCAGAATTCTTCATGAACCGGCCGGATGATTCAGTATCCGGTAGCGCTCAGGGCATCTACAATAAAAACAGAGCTCCACTGCGCGCCGCGCCGTAAGAAATTCGGGAGGGATCGAGCCATGCTCAAAGAATTGAACAAAAACAAAATCATGTTTCTGATGCTGCTGCCTACACTGATCTTTTTTCTAATCAACTCGTATTTTCCGATGGTCGGCATCTATTACGCGTTTACCCGCTATGATTTTGAAGGGGGGTTGTTCGGAAGCCCGTTTGTAGGCCTGGAGAACTTCAAGTTTCTGTGGCAATCAGGAATGCTGCTGAAACTGACAACCAATACCGTAGGTTACAATTTGGCCTTCATTATATTGGGAAACGGGCTGGCGATCTTTTGTGCGATTTTGCTCAGTGAAATTCGGGGGAAAATGTTTAAGAAAATTACGCAGTCGGTCATGTTTCTACCGTATTTTATCTCGTTTGTACTACTAAGTGTAATCGCTTACAACATGTTCAACTATGAATCTGGTTTTGTGAACACGGTACTCAAACGTTTTGAGGCAGGTCCAATTGATATTTACAACACACCCTGGATCTGGGTGTTCCTGATCATCATTTTTTATCTGTGGAAAAACCTCGGCTACAGCATGGTCATCTACCTTGCAGCTATTACAGGTATCAGCGATGAGTATTACGAGGCCGCCCGGATTGACGGGGCCAATATCTTTCAGCGTATTTGGTACATCACCGTACCGATGCTAAAACCCACATTTGTCATCCTTCTGTTATTCTCACTCGGCAGCATAATGAAGGGGCAGTTTGATCTCTTTTATCAACTGATTGGAAACAACGGTGTCTTATACAACGCTACAGATATTATCGATACGTATGTGTACCGTTCCCTGAAAGTAACGTTTGATATCGGAATGGCTACCGCGGCGGGACTGTATCAATCGCTGTTTGGTTTTATCCTGATCATGACCGTGAACTATATCATCCGCAAAGTCAATGAAGACTACGCCTTGTTCTAAAACGCCCCCCAGGGCAGAAGGGAGAAACATCATGCATACACGTGCCAGAGATTCCGAATTTACCTTGTTGTTTCAAGTTATCGCTTACATCGTAATCCTGCTTCTTTCCTTAATCTGTATCGTGCCATTTATTTTGATTTTATCCGGTTCGTTTAGCAGCAACGAATCTATTGTGAGAGAAGGGTATCACCTTTTTCCCACCGACTTTTCCCTGGAAGGTTACAAGATGGTGTTCAAATTTCCGACCCAGGTGCTCAAAGCTTATGGCGTGACGGTTTTTACAACTGTTGTAGGTACGGTCCTTGGATTGTTTCTTATTACAATGGCCGGATTTGTACTACAGCGCAAAGACTTTAAATACCGGAATGCCTTCTCGTTTTTCATTTACTTCACAACCCTCTTTGGTGGGGGATTGGTTCCTTGGTACATCATGCTGGCAAACTATTTCAATCTTACGGATACGTATACAGTGTTGATATTTCCGGGACTGATGACGCCATTTCTCATTATCTTGATGAAAAACTTCATTCGTTCAGCTGTTCCGGATGAGCTGATTGAGTCCGCCAAAATCGATGGTGCGAATGATTTCCGCATTTACTTTAGCGTTGTGCTGAAGCTGGCGATGCCCGGCATTGCCACTGTGGGTTTATTTCTGGCACTCGGGTACTGGAACGACTGGTTCACATCCTCTTTGTTCATTAATAACCCGGATATGTACCAGCTGCAATTCTATTTATATAACACCATGAACACGATTACCTTCATTGACCAGATGGCAATTGGCACCGGAATAACACTTAGTCAGGATGTACCGACCGAATCGACCAAAATGGCGATGGCGATCGTGGTAACAGGCCCTATCTTGTTCCTGTATCCATTTGTGCAGCGTTACTTTGTGAAGGGACTTACCATTGGAGCGGTAAAAGGTTAGAACGTGCACGCGCTGTGATTGCAGATTTCAGGGATAGCTTTCTGCCCGTCTGCGTCTGAACCATGGCGAGTCTGCGCTAACATATAAGGTTGATCACACAAAAAAGGGAGGATGCGTATGCGTAACAAAACAATTCGGCGCCTGTCTATGTTACTTGCCATGATGTTGTTTGCCGGGGTGCTTGCCGCATGTAATAACGGTTCGGGGGGATCAGCGCAAGGAAGTGAGCAGGGAGGCTCTTCTGAAAACAAAGGGGAGAAGGTAACACTGCAATTCTACATGCTTGGTGATGCACCCAAGGATCTGCCTGTCATTGAATCAGGAATCAACAAGCTGGCTGAGGCCGATCTGAACGTTAATGTAAAATTTAACTATACCTCCTGGACAGACTGGGATCAAAAATACAAACTGCTGCTGTCTTCCGGTCAACCGATTGACCTGATTTTTACAGCGGATTGGACGTTCTATCAGTCCTATGCCAAAAAAGGAGCATTCCTGGCGTTGGATGAATTACTGCCTAAGGCAGCACCAACCCTCAAAGCGTATGTACCTGAGGACATGTGGAAAGCGGTAACTGTCAATGACAAGATTTATACTGTGCCCTCTACATGGACCGAGTATGTTACGGAGGGGATTGCGTACCGTGAGGATTTGCGCGAGAAGTACAATCTGCCCAAACCGGAATCTCTGGAGACCCTCGAAGCCTATCTGGAGGGAATCAAAGCCAATGAACCAAATATGATTCCAATCGCGGATAGTAATGCCAACCATACCCATGGGATTCGTCAATTGACATCCAAGCTGGTGAATACGGCAGGTCAGCTCCCTTATGGTCTGGACATCATGTATGATTCACCATCAACTGTGGCTTCCTATTGGGGGTCTGCACAGCATCTGGAAGATCTGAAAACGTACAAACGCTGGATGGACAAAGGCTTTTTTCCGAAAAACGTCCTGAATGTAAAGGATACCTCCAACTCCTTGCTGCAAAATGGGAAAGCGGCTGTTGTCCTGTCGGGTGAGAACCCGAACAAATTTAATGCCGATGTGATCAAGGTCCAATCCACTCATCCGGATTGGAAGCTCGGTTATTTCCCTTACCCAAATGCAAAAGGATTTGCACAACCCGTTCACCCGATCCACAATGGTTTTGCAATTCCACGCAGCAGCAAGAATCCGGAAAAAGCACTTGCATTCTATGAGAAACTGGTTACCGACAAACGTTACAACTGGCTGACCGAATACGGTGTGGAAGGCAAAAATTTCGAAGTACAAGACGGTTATTATAAAATGGTGGGCGATGCCCAAACCAATGGGTTCCCGCGCGAAGGCATGAATGGCTGGGCTTGGCGTAATCCGGAATTCATGCTCTATGATAAGAGCTTTGATGATGTGCTCGCTATGTTCAAAGAGCTGGATAAAATCAAAAAGCCGGATATCTACACGGGATTTGCTGAGGATTGGACACCATACCAAGCTGAGAAAGCTGCATTGGAGCAAGTAGAGAAACAATATCTGTATCCGCTGAATGTCGGATTGGTGGAGGATGTCGAAGCAGGCTTGAATACATTCATGGAAAAGGCCAAACAAGCGGGGCTTGAGAAGATTCAGAGCGAGTATACCAAGCAGTGGGAAGATTACTTGAAGTCTGCTGGTATTCAATAGTTTGTACTTTTCTTCATATTAAAAAAAGGTGCCTTCGATTCGAAGGCACCTTAACTGTGTACATGCAGGCTTGTTTGAAGCCGTTACAGTCTGGCTTGGTCTGCTGAGAAGGGACGCAGATCGAGAAGATCGATAATACTTTGCGCGCTCTGCATCGGGTGATACTTGGCAATCTGTTCCATATGGCGTTTGCGTTTGCGAACAATGTCTGGGTAGTTATGGAGCAGTTTATTCATCCACTTTACAACAATGTCAAGTGAAGTGATGGGTTCGCCCAAACCACGGGCGGTGAAATACTGAACATTCTCTTCTTCCTGACCCGGTATAGGGTTATGGAATAACATAGGGATTCCCTTTGCCAAACCTTCACTGCATGTCATTCCTCCCGGTTTCGTGATCAGAAGATCAGATACTTCCATTAATTTGTCCACTTCATTGGTGTAGCCGATAATATGGATATTCTCTTTTTGATACAGCGGATTTTGTTCCATGCTGATTCGGCTTTTGTCATTGCGGCCAAGGCAGAAAATAATCTGAACATCCTCATGCCAGCGTGTCAATAACTGGTTAACCACTTCATCACTAAGCATGCCCCAACCCCCGCCCATCACAAGCACAGTAGGCATGTTCTTCAGATTGAATTTGCTTCTAATTTCGTCCCGCCCTGGATGCTCCCAGAAATTGGGGTGAATTGGAATGCCAGTAACTCGAATTTTGTCTAAAGATACACCCCGCAGCATTAATTTGGACTTTACCTCATCTGTGGAAACAAGGTACAGATCCACTTCCGGGCTAATCCATGTCCCGTGCGCGTCATAATCGGTGATGACTGTACAAAGTGGAACCTCTACACCCAGACGTTTCAGTCTGGATATGACGGCACTGGGAATAGGGTGAGTGCATACAATAACATTTGGACGAAGCTGACGAACAATACTGCGTGTATGGGTGTAAAAAAGTTTATGCAGTGCGAGTGTAGTCAGCCGGTTCAAGGATTTTTTATATTGGTGCCTGTATACATACCCGATGAGCTTGGGCTGGTTAATGACCGTTTTTTTGTACGCTGTAATGATAAGTGGCGCAACTCTGGGATTCAGAAAACTTCCCAGCTCAAGCACTTTGGTTTGCACATTCGGCGAAAGTTTTCGCAAACTGCTGGACAACGCATAAGCGGCTTGAGTATGACCAGCGCCAAACCCTTCAGATAAAAGTAATACTCTTTTTTTCTCCACGCTTGCTTCACCTGTTCCTGCTAGGTTTTCCTTAGTCTAACATATTCACATTATGTCCATAAAGCAACTGTTGCAAGTGCGACTAAAGTACCGATCGTAGCACCTGCGAGCACATCTGAGGGATAGTGTAATCCCAGGTAGATTCGTGAAAATCCGACAATTAATGCAACAGGGAGTAACAACAGCAACAGGAACGGCTCCATAGCCATAAAAGGAACCGTAACTGAGAATACCGCGGTAGTATGCCCTGAAGGGAAGGAATGGTCCGTCAGGGGATTGCGGAACGTAATCGTATCGGGCAGAGCCAGGTAAGGCCGAATGCGTGGATACAATTTTTTGGCGATTGCTACGGGAATGTGGCTAACCGCCAGAGCGATGCATGCCTGAAGTCCTGTTGTACTCCAAGGAGCTGGAGCCAGCAGCCAGATTAGTAACGAAACTGCAATAGAAGAAGTTGCTCCCCCCAGGTGGGTGAAATAATACAGCCAAAAGTTCATAAATCGATTATGAAGTCGACCATTAATCCACATAAATACATTTCGATCATACTCTTGAAACTTTACGAATAAACGGCTCATATTGGCCTCCTGCCAGTCAGGCCCCGTGTTGGCGGCAGTATTTCCGGTAAATTGCTGTGTCCGGTTTCGTCCTGATTAGTATATAACCGTTTTCCGTGAACTTGAGGTTATTTCAGGTATATGTTTATCATATTTTTAAATGTTGTCCTTTTCAAGAAGAACACATGTGAAAAAGGTAAAATTCATGTTAAAGAGTGGATATGTAACCAGCTTAACTTTTTGACTCGGACGAACTAAAAAAGATACAATGATTCAACATGGCTGAAATGCGGTTAAAAAAATGTGAGTTTAAGACTGAACTTTTTGAGGTCCGTTTACGTTATTTGATATAGAGCCTCTGTCGATATGGATCAGCCTGATGAAAAAAGCAGGGACTTTAGAAATAAAAATCAAGTAAACGGCTGAAAATAAGATATAACAGGCATGAATGCGAGGTTGGAGTATTACAAAGTGCCTATTCAGCGTTTAAAGTTCACATTTCTGCTTCAGGAAGTGAAATTGCGGTTTTGACAAATGGCTGAAAAGAATACAAAATCGATAAAGCAGCCAACTGGCATCAACCATGCTTGAAACAATGTTTGAAATATTGGCGTAGTAAACAAAAGAACAGGGTCATAATTCTGCGCACCACAAAAAAATAAAAGTGCAGAATTCAGGAAGAGAAACGTTCTACAAGTAAATTGGCTTTGAAAAAAAGGGGGTAACAGAGAACGATGTTGGACGCTATATTCGTCACGATGCAGGTCATTCTGGCACTGCTAGCCGTGTACCAATTCACGTTTTCGCTGTTCGGTCTGATTAAGAAAAAGAAAAAGAAACATTATCCGGCGACAAAATCATTCGCTGTACTCGTCGCAGCACACAATGAGGAACAAGTCATTGGTGCCTTGATGGAGAACCTGAAACAATTGGATTACCCGGAAGATCTGTACGATGTGTTTGTCATTTGTGACAACTGTACGGACGGAACGGCTCAAATTGTCAGACAGCATGGATTGAATGCTTGTGTACGTACCAATGCTGATCTCAGAGGTAAAGGGTATGCCATTGAATGGATGCTTAAATACCTGTGGAAATTGCCTCGTCAGTATGACGCCGTTGTCATGTTTGACGCAGATAACCTGGTTGACCGCAACTTCCTGCTTGAGATGAATGACGACTTGTGCAATGGTTCGCGTGTTATTCAAGGATACATCGATACGAAAAATCCAGAGGATTCCTGGATCACTGCAGCATATGGCGTATCTTACTGGTACATCAACCGTCTGTGGCAGTTGTCCCGTCATAATTTGAACATGGCGAATTTCCTCGGCGGTACTGGAATGTGCTTCGAGACCAATTTGCTTAAGGAAATTGGTTGGGGCGCTACAAGTCTGGTGGAGGATTTGGAGTTTACGATGCGCAGTGTTCAGCGTAATGTATATCCTGTCTTTAACTATGATGCCAAAGTATTTGATGAGAAGCCGTTAACTTTTAAAGCTTCAGCAAGACAACGCCTTCGCTGGATGCAAGGTCACTTTACGGTTGCGCGTAGATATTTCTTCCCGCTGCTGTGGCAAAGTATCAAGGAAAGAAGCTTGGTGAAATTTGACCTTGCTGTGTATGGCGCAAACGTGTACGTTGTTCTGCTTACGTTCCTGATGACAGCTGTCCTCTGGGTGGATACAGCGATTTTTAGCGGTCCGCATATTGCAAACATATACGGGTACTTCCCGCTCTGGGTAGGATTTGTTGCGATTGGCCTGAACGTTCTGACGTTCTTGTTGTCCATGGCGCTGGAAAAGGTTACTTTTGCCAAAGTGTATCTGTACCTGATCTTGTTCCCGATTTATCTTCTTTCGTGGTATCCAATTACGTTCTATGCGTTCTTTACGCAGAACAACAAACAATGGAGCCACACCCAGCATACACGTGTTGTACGTTTGGATGAGGTGCAGAGCAAGCAGGGATAATGATTGATTTGGATATAGGTTGTCCGTGAAAAAAATATTGTAGATACGTTGACAATAGTTTTTCAGGATGGTATAGTATTCAAGTGCGTTAAATGAATAGCAACGGAATCACAAGTAGAAGTCCGACTTCTCACCTGATCAACAAACATGTTGGCTGGTCAACGATCCCAATAATTTATGAAGTGTATACTCATGAAGAATTGTGTTGATTACAGGGATGTCGGTAGCTTAACCGGCATCCCTTTTATTTTTGTGTAACAAGATATTCAAAATGACCTGGAGGTGGACGGTTATTAGTAAAGATCACATGATTAATGATGAGATTCGGGCGAAGGAAGTGCGCCTTGTCGGAGCTGAAGGAGAACAAATTGGGATCAAGCCCATTCGGGAAGCACTACAAATGGCGATTGATCTGAACTTGGATCTGGTCAATGTGGCACCACAGGCTAAACCGCCGGTGTGCCGCATCATGGACTATGGAAAATTCCGCTATGAGCAACAAAAGAAAGAAAAAGAAGCCCGTAAGAACCAGAAAATTGTTGACATTAAAGAAGTATGGTTCCGTTCCAATATTGAGGAGCACGATTACCAAACGAAGCTTCGTAATGTGGTTAAGTTTTTGAAAGAAGGCGACAAGGTAAAATGTTCAGTTCGTTACCGCGGACGTGAAATTGCCCATGCAGCCATTGGTCAACGTATTTTGGAACGCGTAAAAACAGAAGTTGCAGAACTCTGCACCATCGAGCGCCAACCAAAATTGGAAGGCCGCAGTATGATCATGATTCTGGCTCCTAAAGCCTGATAACATTGAAGGAGGAAACACAAAATGCCTAAAATGAAAACACACAGCAGTTTGAAAGGACGCTTCAAAATTACCGGTTCCGGTAAAGTCCTGCGTTACAAAGCTCACAAAAACCACTTGCTTTCCCACAAATCAAAACGTGCTAAGCGCGTTCTGAACGGTAACCCAGTTATGGCTGCCGGGGACGTAAGACGTTTGAAACAAGGTCTGGCTAACTTGAAATAGTAAATCCGTATGGGGGATCGGCTTAGGCCGTACACATACCACGGATACATTTAATATTTATTGGGAGGTTCTTTAATATGGCAAGAGTAAAAGGCGGTTTTGTAGTACGTCGTCGTCATAAAAAGGTTTTGAAACTGGCAAGAGGTTATTTCGGTTCCAAACACCGCATTTTTAAAACAGCTAACGAGCAAGTAATGAAATCCCTGGTATATGCATACCGTGACCGTCGCAACACGAAACGTAACTTCCGCAGACTGTGGATCGTTCGTATCAATGCTGCAGCACGTATGAATGGTTTGTCTTACAACAAACTGATTCATGGATTGAAACTTGCTGGTGTAGACATGAACCGCAAAATGTTGGCTGATTTGGCCGTTAACGACATCAATGCGTTCAACTCTTTGGCTACTGTAGCTAAAAGCAAAATCAACGCTTAAAATTTGTTATGCAAGCCGCCGTACCTATGGCGGCTTTTTTTACGGGCTGAAGATGCATCTACCCAATAGGACGTGTGGAATGAAACGAATATGTTGCACTCTGTATGGGAACAATGAAACAGGGTGTGGCAATACATAAAATACGAACGGTGCATAAATGCAAATGAAAACAGGCTAATTCCACTTCTTGCTAGGAAACATGGTAAGTTTTTGTTATATAACATCACATCGTTGTAACGTTAGTGTGTTAAATCGTTAAATTATTAAGCGTTTTCAATAAAATGAGAGCAAAAATAAGTGAGATTTAGTGATGAAACATCTGGATTTTACCACGGGTTGAATGTATAATCACCTCTGTAGGCTAGTCCTAAAATTTTCTCTTCAAGTCATAATGTTCGGTTTTTCGACAGGTGACACAATTGTTTAACGGTAAGAATGCGCTTTTAATGTCGAAGAAACCATACATTCTGCATAAAAGCCATATTATCGATCTGTTGATCCGTTCCATTTTGGCCTGAACAGGAATTAGGTATATATCATTAAGGGGGAACAAGAGAAATGAAAAAGATGCTCAGCTTGTCTTTGGTCATGTTGCTGGCAGTATCGGTTATGCTCGCAGGTTGCGGTAGCAAACCGAAAGAAGAAACAAATGCCGGAGGAACTGCAGGTGGCGAAAACACTGAAGCTAAATCCGATTTGAAAATCGGTATGGTTACTGACGTCGGTGGCGTTAACGACAAATCGTTTAACCAATCTGCTTGGGAAGCTCTGCAAGCAACTGAAACTGAAACAGGTGTAGCTGTTAAATACCTGCAAAGTAAATCTGATGAAGAGTACATTCCAAACCTGAACGAGTTCGTTAAAGGTGGATATGATCTGACTTGGGGTATCGGTTTCCAATTGGCTGATGCGATCAAGACTGTAGCTGAACAAAATCCTGATTCCAAACTCGCGATCATCGACAGTGTTGTTGATGCTCCTAACGTTAAATCGGTAACATTTGCTGAAGAAGAAGGTTCTTTCCTGGTAGGTGTGGTAGCTGGTCTGACAACTAAATCGAACAAAATTGGTTTTGTTGGCGGTATGGAAAGCCCACTGATCAAAAAGTTTGAAGTAGGTTTCAGAGAAGGCGTTAAAGCGGTTAATCCTAATGCCGAGTTCATTTCAAACTACACTGGTGCATTTGATAAGCCTGACCTGGGTAAAGCAGCAGCAGCAACACTCTACAACAAAGGCGTAGATATTATTTTCCACGCTTCCGGTGCTACGGGTAATGGTGTGTTCAACGAAGCAATCGCTCGTAAAAAACAAGGTCAAGACGTTTGGGTTATCGGTGTAGATAAAGACCAATCTCTTGAATTTGGTGATGATGTAACACTGACTTCCATGATCAAAAAAGTTGACGAAGCTGTTAAGCGCGTAAACCAAGAACTTATCGATGGAACATTCAAAGGCGGAGCTGAAAACCTGACTCTGAAAGATAACGGCGTAGGGATTGCTGATACTTCTACGAAAAATGTTTCTGCTGATATCCTTGCAAAAGTGGACGAGTACAAAGAAAAAATCATCAGCGGCGAAATCAAAGTTCCTACAGAGTAATCTGATTCTGTTGTAAAAATGAATCATCATCGAGGCCGGTCTTGACCGGCCTTATGATTGTCAGGACAGGAAAATTTGCTCAAGTCATCATAACAATTGTACAGCTTTGCAGTGTGTGCTAGGGGATAACCCATAGCAAAAGAAAGAAGACTTCGTATCAACGCTCCGGTAGGAGCCTTTCTTAAGATTATGGAATGCAGAAGTTTCATTGAAACTGAAGGATTCGATAACCTCAAGAAAAGTACCGCTAAAATGCGGTCATCTTCCTTGAATAAACGTCGATAGACGTTTTTCTTACGTTTGCGGAACCAAACTATATCAGGTATAAGGGTGATTTACATGGGTGCAGCAACCCCCGTCGTTGAGTTGAAACAAATCACGAAGCGTTTCCCAGGCATTGTTGCCAACGACGCCATCAGCCTTCAGCTTCGTAAAGGCGAGATCCATGCTCTATTGGGCGAAAACGGCGCTGGTAAATCAACGTTGATGAATATTGTCTTTGGTCTCTATCAGCCGGATGAAGGTTCCATTGAAGTGAATGGCAAGCCTGTCATCATCGACAGCCCTAACAAAGCAATCGATCTTGGCATTGGCATGGTGCATCAGCACTTTAAGCTTGTACAGCCGTTCACGGTAACAGAGAACATTATTTTGGGATCTGAACCAAGGAAAGGTCTCAACATTAATTATAAAAAAGCTGCTGCTGAAGTGCAGCGTCTGTCTGAACAGTATGGACTCAAAGTGAATCCACATGCCAAAATTCATGACATTTCCGTCGGAATGCAGCAGCGTGTCGAGATTGTAAAAACGTTGTATCGTGGTGCAGACATTCTTATTTTTGACGAGCCTACTGCGGTGTTAACACCTCAGGAAATCAAAGAACTGATGGTCATCATGAAGAAGCTGGTGGCCGAAGGCAAGTCCATTATTCTGATTACACACAAGCTGAAAGAAATCATGGAAATCTCCGATACAGTGACGATTATTCGCCGTGGTAAAGTGATTGATTCAGTTATAACATCAGAAACGAATCCGAATGAGCTGGCAGAAAAAATGGTTGGCCGCAATGTCACATTTAAAGTGGACAAAAAGCCAGCGACTCCAGGAAACAATGTGCTTGAAGTTAGTAAATTGACCGCCAAAAATAAAGAAGGTATCTCGGTACTGAACGAACTCAACCTGAATGTACGTGCAGGAGAGATTGTAGGAATCGCAGGTGTTGACGGTAATGGACAGAGCGAACTAATTGAGGCTCTTACCGGACTACGTAAAGTAGATGGTGGTTCAATTCGTCTCGAGGGCAAAGAGCTGTCCAATCATTCTCCACGGCATATTTCAGAGTCTGGTGTAGCCCATATTCCTGAAGACCGGCATAAACATGGACTTGTCCTTGATTTTTCTGTGAGTGAAAATATTGTCCTGGAATCATATTATAAGGCTCCTTATACTCGTAAAGGATTCCTTAACTTCGATGCGATCAAGAAGCAAGCGAAGCGTCTTGTCGAGGCATTTGATGTGCGTACACCAAGCATTGAAACGAAGGCCCGCTCCTTATCGGGAGGGAACCAACAGAAAGCCATTATCGCACGTGAGGTTGATAAGAACCCTGAACTGCTTATTGCTGCCCAGCCAACTCGTGGCCTGGATGTAGGTGCTATTGAGTTTGTTCAAAAACAATTGATTGCACAACGTGATCAGGGCAAAGCCGTATTGCTGATCTCATTCGAGTTGGATGAAATTATCAACGTATCCGACCGGATTGCTGTCATCTATGAAGGACAGATCGTGGGTGAGGTGCTGCCGGAAGAAACCAATGACAGGGAGCTCGGCTTAATGATGGCGGGCAGCACCCAAAAGAGAGGTACTGTGCATGAGTAACGTATTGAAATGGTTTACCCGTGATTCATTTATATTACCTATTGTAGCCATCATTATGGGTCTGATCCTGGGTGGTATTGTCATGCTGATTGGCGGATACAATCCAATTGAAGCGTACAGTGCATTGTTTACGAAGGTTTTCGGAGACATGTATAACTTTGGTGAAGCGGTACGCGAAATGACACCGCTGATTATGACAGGACTTGCATTTGCATTTGCGGCACGTGCAGGACTGTTTAATATCGGGGGAGAAGGACAATTTCTCGTCGGCATGACTGCAGCGACTTTTGTAGGCGTAAAGTTTGCAGGTCTGCCAATCTACATTCATGCCCCACTGGCTTTGATCGCTGGTGCAGTATTTGGTGGCCTGTGGGCAGCTATTGCAGGTTACCTGAAAGCAGCGCGTGGAGTTAACGAAGTTATCAGTAGTATCATGCTGAACTGGATTGGTCTGTATTTGGCCAATCTGATCGTGCGCCAATTCCTGCTGTTAAAAGGTGAAAATCGTTCGGTGGATATCAGTGATACCGCATCGATTAGTTTGACATGGCTTTCCGAACTGATGGGCAACTCTCGTGTGCACTTGGGTACACTAATTGCACTCGTTATAGCTGTGGTCTTTTATATTTACATGTGGAAAACAAAGCAAGGTTATGAAATTCGTGCTGTAGGTCTTAACCCTAATGCGGCAGAGTATGCAGGTATGCATGTCAATCGCAATATCGTTAAAGCCATGTTTATCAGTGGTATGCTTGCTGGTCTTGGTGGTGCATTCCAGGTGCTCGGGGTGTTCCAATATCAGACTGTTATGTCGGGCTCGCCAGGAACAGGTTTTGACGGCATCGCGGTTGCACTGATTGGTTTGAATCATCCGTTTGGTGTGCTGCTGGGCGCATTGTTGTTTGGTACGCTTACTTATGGATCTGCGGGAATGAGCTTTGCTGCGGATGTACCGCCCGAGATTATTCGGATTGTGATCGGTTCGATTATCTTCTTCATTGCGGCACAAGGCATCGTGCGCTGGGTACTTAAACCGTTCTATTCCAAGCGCAAGAAAGAGAAGGTGTTGTAGATGGACTTGTTGACAATTGGGCAAATTATCAATACGACGCTTGTCTTTGCCACGGCATTGATTTTTGCATCCCTGGGCGGAATTTTCTCAGAAAAGTCGGGTGTAACCAACCTTGGACTTGAAGGTTTCATGGTATTTGGTGCGTTTGCTGCGGGGATTGCTGCGCATTATGCACAAGAAGCGGGCATGGGTGGAACGACATCTGCCTGGATGGGGATTTTGTTTGCTGTTGTGCTGGGTGTAGTTGTTTCACTAATCCACGCAGTTGCCTCAATTACGTTTAAGGCGGACCAAATTATAAGTGGTATCGTCATTAACTTCCTGGCAGCAGGAAGTACACTTTATTTGGTAAAACTGCTGTTTGAAGGATCGGGAGATTCACCTTTGGTACAAGGATTCAGCAAGTTTGATGTGCCGCTGTTAAAAGATATTCCTTTGCTGGGGGAAGCTTTCTTCAAAAATGTGTATCCGACAACATATCTGGCTATCTTGTTTGTTTTCCTAACTTATTACATTATGTACAAAACCCCATTCGGTCTTCGTCTTCGCTCGGTTGGTGAACATCCAAGTGCTGCGGATACCGTAGGTGTTAAAGTGCGTCGTTACCGTTATGTTGCGGTAATGATCAGTGGTGCGTTGGCCGCTATTGGTGGAGCAGCAATCACGCTGACTACGACAGGTACATTCTCTCATAATACGGTTTCCGGTCAAGGTTACATTGCGATTGCAGCGATGATCTTTGGTAAATGGAATCCGATTGGAGCCTTTGGGGCGGCTGTGTTCTTTGGTTTCTCACAAGCGATCCGGAACTATGTACAGCTGTTCGAATGGTCTCAAAGTATTCCCCAGGAAATTATTTATATGCTGCCTTATCTGCTCACTATTATCGTGCTCGTTGCGGCTGTTGGACGCTCTTCTGCTCCATCCGCACTCGGGGAACCGTACGATCCGGGGAAAAGATAACAGATTTAATATTTTTTCCATATATTGTTTTACTTAAAAAGGTTCGCCTCGTGCGGACCTTTTTTTGTTTCTCAAAGACAACAAAAGTATCAGATTACCAGCTTTCTTAACTCTTATAGAGAAAGGCACCCATATTTCCATTTAGGGACAAAGAAACAGGCGAAGACGGCCCTGGACGAATACACTGTTTTGAACGATCCGAGGAGGAGGGAAAAGTATGAAACAACATGTTACACGTGATGATGCGATGAAATTAATAGGCAAAAATATTGTTGCGATCAAGAAGGACGGTACTCGGGTGACGGGAAGGCTGTTGAAAGTATCTGGTAATAAACTGGTGCTGAAACGTGCAGTTGGCAAAAAAGTAAGCACCAAAGCCATTTTACCGCTGGTTTTATTTGATTTACTCGCCATCGCGACACTGCCTTATGCTTACGGCCCTGGTCCTGGATATGGCCCTGGATATGGCCCCGGACCAAAACCAGGGTACGGACCAGGTTTTGGTGGTGGATATGGGCCAGGCCCTGGATTTGGACCTTACGGACCAAGACCACCAGGCTTTTTCTAAACCGATTTATAATGTTTTTTCCAACTCGTAACAGCGGCTTAACATAATGTATCGAACCAAGGTATATCCATTTTTTTGGTAAAAATGAAGACCTTTTGTGTTGCCTTCGTCAACCATGACTTTGGATCTTTTGCAACCACGAGATGCCGCAAAATTTTCCGCTTTGAGCAGCAAGGTCTGACCATATTTCTTTCGCTGTTCTTTTGGGGCTACAGCCATCATATCCACATACAACAGTTCGCCGTGCATGAGAAAATGGATGAATGCGACAGCTTCGTTGTCAGGATTTTGTGAGACAACAAAGGTCATGCCCCTGTTCATTCGCAGGGGTATTTCTTTGCGTATTTTATTGATTTCACTTTCACTCATATGAGATAGGGGAACAAGTTGAGAGTCAATCAGCCTCATTATGGCGACATCATCCAGCTTGGATTTACGTTGCCGAATCACCATCGGAAGCCTCCTTTCAGGACCAGTCGTGCTGCTCGTATATCCTATGCCTGGAGCAAGTTAAAAGGTGACTGAATGAATCATTGGGATTGGGGCAACGTTAAAGATGGAGAATGAAGGATTCAGGGCATTCTGAATTTTTATACAAAAGGGGTATTGACTTATCGGTTGGAGGAATCATATAATGTTCCTAACATTTAACGAGAATATTTCATCGGCTATGAAGAGGACGAAGTTTTAAGGGCTCTTTTGCTCAGAGAGTGGCTGGAATTGCTGAAACCACCACCATTACCCCTTATATACGAGCTCACCTCGGAGCTGTTTTCCTGAAAAGCATTGGATGTCACTCCATTGGTTATTAGGGAAAATCGTATGTCTGCGTTACAGACAACAGGTATGGAGAACGGGTAATCCGTTTGATCTATCGTTTTTTGTACCTGGTAAGGTCCGTTATTGCGAAATTTCGGACAAAGTTGGGTGGTACCACGGAAGCAATAACCTTTCGTCCCTCGCAAGCATGAACTTGTTTGCAGGGATGGAAGGTTTTTTTTGTAACTTTAAATGTCAGAATGATGTAAATTCCGAGAGGAGGATGACTGATGGGAGCTCAAATTCCAGAAGTACGATCGACAGATGAATTACGTGAAAAATGGATGAAGCCGGAGGTCATTAGCGGTTCCGAAATTCTGCTGAGAAGCTTGTTGCTGGAAGGTGTAGAGTGCGTTTTTGGTTACCCGGGCGGTGCAGTGTTGTACATTTACGATGCGATGTATGGTTTCGAGGATTTCAAGCACGTGTTGACCCGTCACGAACAAGGCGCCATTCATGCAGCTGACGGATATGCTCGGGCGAGCGGAAAAGTGGGTGTCTGTATCGCTACCTCCGGACCTGGAGCAACGAACCTCGTTACGGGCATTGCAACAGCGTATATGGATTCCGTACCACTTGTAGTCATTACGGGAAATGTCATTTCCAGTCTGATCGGCTCAGATGCTTTCCAGGAAGCGGACATTACCGGAATCACAATGCCAATCACAAAACACAGTTACCTGGTAAAAGATGTTGAAGATCTGCCACGTGTCATTCATGAGGCATTCCATATTGCGAATACAGGTCGTAAAGGTCCCGTATTAATCGACATTCCGAAGGATGTATCGGCAAACAAAACGTTGTTTGAACCTAAGACTGAACCTGTTATATTGAGAGGGTACAACCCACGGACAGTACCGAACAAACTTCAGATTGATCGTCTGGCTCAGGCGATTCAGGAAGCAGAACGTCCGATGATTTTGGCAGGTGGCGGTGTAGTTTACTCTGGTGGACACGAAGCGCTGTTTGAATTTGTGGAGAAGACAGGCATTCCCATCACGACAACACTTCTCGGACTTGGAGCATTCCCGAGTGGTCACGAATTGTGGACCGGGATGCCGGGAATGCACGGAACATATACTTCCAATCAGGCTATTCAACAATCGGATTTGCTGATCAACATCGGAGCACGCTTCGATGACAGGGTAACAGGCAAGCTGGACGGATTCGCTCCACATGCCAAAATTGTGCACATTGATATTGATCCGGCTGAAATCGGCAAAAACATTGCCACGGACATTCCAATCGTTGGTGATGTGAAGACGGTTCTGGAAATAGCGAACAAAGAGGTTCAACGTGCTGAACGTGCAGATGCATGGAGAGACCAGATCAAACAATGGAAACAAGAAAAACCTTACAGCTACACCGATTCAGATGAAGTATTGAAACCGCAGTGGGTTGTGGAAATGCTGAATGATACAACTAAAGGCGAAGCCATCGTGACTACGGACGTTGGACAGCATCAAATGTGGGCAGCCCAATATTACAAATTCAACCAACCGCGTTCATGGGTAACCTCTGGTGGACTGGGAACGATGGGTTTTGGATTCCCTTCTGCAATTGGTGCTCAAATGGCAAACCCGGACAGACTTGTTATTTCGATAAACGGTGACGGCGGTATGCAGATGTGTTCTCAAGAACTCGCGATTTGTGCCATTAACAACATCCCGGTGAAAATTGTTATTATCAACAATCAGGTACTAGGAATGGTACGTCAGTGGCAAGAGATCATCTATGAGAACCGTTACAGCCATATCGATCTGGCAGGCAGCCCTGATTTTGTAAAACTTGCTGAAGCTTATGGCGTAAAAGGATTGCGTGCAACCAACAAGGAAGAAGCCGAGCGTGCTTGGCAAGAAGCCCTGGATACACCAGGACCGGTCGTTGTTGAGTTTGTAGTACGCAAGGAAGAAAATGTATATCCAATGGTTCCGCAAGGAGCGACAATCGATCAAATGCTGATGGGGGATGCTGAGGAATGATAAGACATACGATTTCGATATTGGTCAACGATCAGCCTGGCGTCCTGCAGCGGGTATCAGGGTTGTTCGGTCGACGGGGATTCAACATTGAGAGCATCACGGTAGGTCAATCCGAGGAACCGGGTTTGTCCCGGATGGTCATTGTAACGATCGGTGACGACAAAACGCTGGAACAGATTGAAAAGCAGCTCTACAAAATCATCGATGTTATTAAAGTGGTTGATTTCAGTCTGAAGCCGATGGTTGCCCGTGAACTTGCATTGATCAAGGTCAAGGCAGAACCATCCGAACGTCCAGAAATTCTGGGTGTGGTGGAGACATTCCGCGCATCCGTTGTAGATGTTGGTCCAGGCAGCCTGATTGTACAGGTGGTCGGTGATACGGATAAAATTGATGCAATGATTGAATTGCTTAAGCCATATGGCATTCGCGAACTGTCACGTACAGGCGTAACTGCATTGGTACGAGGCAACGTATAAGACAGTTATATTAAAAAAGCATGGTCTGATGCTTGTCAATGGAACGGCAAAGGTGTGTTAGCAGCATTGAGCTGAAATAAACCGATAATGTTAGATGAGGTGCCAGTCCCATACAAGTTGCAATTTAACATTTTAGTGATGTAACGCTTGACAATATAGCCACACACCCGCATTAATGAGTGGGTGTCTGAACGGATCGGATCAGACCAGAGACGCCAAAGCAGAAGAAGCGCCGGTCCCTTGAGACACCCGCTCATTAATGAAGGGTTCTTTACAATACAAAGGAGGACTTATAAACATGCCAGTAACTACTTATTATGAACAGGATGCAGAGCTTAGCGTATTGAAAGGAAAAACGATTGCGGTCATCGGTTACGGTAGTCAGGGCCATGCCCAAGCACAAAACCTGCGTGACAGTGGATTGAACGTAGTCATCGGACTTCGTGAAGGTAAATCTTTTGACACGGCAAAAAATGACGGATTTGAAGTTCTGTCCCCGGCTGAAGCAACTAGCCGTGCAGACGTAGTTCAAATCTTGCTGCCTGACGAAACACAAGCTTCTGTATACAAAAACGAAATCGAACCAAACCTGAAAAAAGGCGCAGCATTGCTCTTCTCCCACGGTTTCAACGTTCATTTCGGTCAAATCGTTGCTCCAAAAGACAGCGATGTATTGCTGGTAGCTCCTAAGTCCCCTGGTCACATGGTACGTCGTACCTACGTGGAAGGATTCGGTGTACCGGGCCTGATCGCAATTGAGCAAGATGCAACAGGAAAAGCAAAAGATATCGGTTTGGCTTATGCCAAAGGTATCGGTTGCACGCGTGCAGGGGTTATCGAAACTTCCTTCCGTGAAGAAACAGAAACAGACCTGTTCGGTGAGCAAGCTGTTCTGTGTGGCGGTGTAAGTGCCCTCGTAAAAGCTGGATTCGAAACGTTGACAGAAGCAGGTTATGCTCCTGAAATGGCATACTTCGAGTGTCTGCACGAATTGAAACTGATCGTTGACCTGATGTATGAAGGTGGACTTGCAAGCATGCGTGATTCCATCAGTAACACAGCGGAGTACGGTGACTATGTAACTGGACCTCGCGTCGTAACTGAAGATACGAAGAAAGCAATGAAAGAAGTCCTGACAGATATCCAACAAGGTAAATTTGCACGTGACTTCATTCTGGAGAACCAATCCGGCCGTGCGTTCCTGACAGCAACTCGTCGCAACGAAGCTGAACACCCAATCGAAGTGGTTGGCGGACAATTGCGTGAGATGATGCACTGGATCAAGAAGTAACGTTTTAACGTACTTTAGTAAACTTACAGCTTTAACCGGGAATAGCGGCCGTGCTTATGCGTGTGCCGCTATTACTGGTTTAGAGGAACATAAAATACAAGTCTAGGAGGTGCGAGGCGTGCGAAAAATCTATGTATTTGACACAACGCTGCGTGATGGAGAACAATCCCCGGGAGTCAATCTGAATACTCGTGAAAAGGTGGAAATTGCGCACCAGCTCGAGCGGCTTGGTATTGACCGGATGGAAGCCGGTTTCCCCGCGGCCTCTCCAGGCGATTTGGCGGCGGTTAATGCGGTAGCCAAAGCGGTCAAAAATGTTACAGTTATTGGCTTGTCCCGCTCAAGGGAGCAGGATATCGATGCGGTGAAAGAGGCGTTGAAGGGTGCTCAGGACCCGTGTATCCATATCTTTTTGGCAACTTCCCCTATTCATCGTCAGCACAAATTGCGCATGGACAGAGCCCAGGTTCTCGATACAGCTCGTTCCGCAATCCGTTATGCAAAGAAAACTTTTTCAAAGATCGAATTCTCGTTGGAGGATGCAGGTCGGACCGAGTATGATTTCCTCGTTGAGATGGTGAATATGGCTGTGGAAGAAGGCGCTGCCGTTGTAAATATTCCGGATACCGTTGGCTATCTGAGCCCATATGAATACGGAAATATTTTTAAACATCTCAAGGAAAACGTACACAACATTGATAAGGTGCAGCTGAGTGCACATTGTCATAATGACCTGGGAATGGCCACTGCCAATACACTCGCAGCCATTCTGAATGGAGCCGATCAAATTGAAGGCACCATTAACGGCATTGGTGAACGGGCAGGTAATACCGCGATTGAAGAGATTGCCATGGCACTGGAGACACGTCAGGAATTTTTCCAGGCGAAAACTTCGCTGCAACTTTCTGAAATTGCTCGGACCAGTCGTCTTGTGAGTCGTTTGACGGGTATGGTTGTACCTGGGAACAAAGCGATTGTTGGTGCGAATGCGTTTGCACACGAATCCGGAATTCATCAGGATGGTATGCTGAAAGAGAAAACAACCTACGAGATTATGACCCCAGAGACCATTGGTCTGAAGGAAAGCAAGCTCGTACTGGGTAAACACTCGGGTCGTCATGCCTTCCGTGAGCGCTTGATTGAGCTCGGTTATGAACTGGAAGAAGAAGCATTGAACCGTGCATTTGCCCAATTCAAAGATCTGGCTGATAAGAAAAAAGAAGTGACGGATGAGGATTTGCTGGCGGTCATTGAAGAGAAATTGCAGGATGCACCTGAGGTGTTTAAACTGGAATCCATCTTTGTGACGTATGGTGATGAATCCACTCCAACGGCTAAAGTTCGTATTGCTACACTTGATGGGGATACGGTGGAACAAAAAGCAGAAGGAAATGGATCGGTAGATGCCATCTATAATGCAATTGATCAAGTGAGTGGGGAAGAGGTAACGCTATCCGACTACTCGATCAAATCGGTTACGCACGGTAAGGATGCATTGGGTGAGGTACACGTTGTACTTACTCAAAACCAAATATCTGTACAAGGCCGAGGCGTAAGCACGGATATTTTGGGTGCCAGTGCTCGTGCTTATGTAGACGGTTTGAACAAGTTGGTTGAGAAACGCAAGACCTACACGGATCGTGTTAATGTGAACCTGTAACACATTATTTGCAGCAAGCAGAGCTCTTCATCGGACTGGAATTCGTCTGGTTGGAGAAGCCAAGATGGAGTTTCCAGACGTATGTATTTTAGCTCATTGAGGTACAAAAAAAGTCTGACCCTTCAAATTTATTTTGAGGGTCAGACTTTTTTTGTTGTTACGTATAGGATAATTACACTTTTATATAAAGCATTTTCATTCAAAAGATGTATTCAGTTCAGTTGATAAGCTCTTACCAAGCATACGCGTTCGGAGCATGTCCTCCTGGACCAGGGAAGATTTCATCCAAACGTTTGAGGACCGCTTCATCCAAAGTAACATCCAAACATTTGAGGGCAGTTTCGAACTGCTCCAGTGTACGCGGCCCAATGATGGGTGCGGTAACAGCCGGATTGGCGGCAACCCAGGCCAAAGCTATGGTATCCTGCGGTTCACCGAGTTCACGGCAAAGTGCTGCGAATTGTTCCAGCTGCGTTTGATGGGATTCAATCCGTTCAGCAATGCCGCCACTGCGTGTACCTTCGAGCTTCTGGAGTGCATTACGTCCGAGTAACCCACCATCAAGCGGACTCCAAGGAATAACACCAAGGCCCAGCTCTTTCGCTGCAGGCAATACTTCTAGTTCAGGCAAACGGCAGTTAAGACTGTATTTATGCTGCTCGGATACAAGACCGAGGAAATGGCGGTTTTTGGCTTCACTTTGAGCAACGGCAATTTGCCATCCAGCAAAGTTGCTTGAACCTACATAACCAATTTTGCCCTGATGAACAGCATTCTCGAACGCACCCCATAACTCGTCCCATGAAATGGCGGGATCAACATGATGCATCTGGTACAGTTCAACATGGTCTGTTTGCAGACGGCGGAGGGAACCCTCCAAATGGCGTCTGATTTTGTATGCGGAGAGACCTGCATCGTTGTTTGGACCGTCTGTTTCATCGTGCATGGAGCCATAAACTTTGGTCGCAAGAACGACTTTTTCACGTCTGCCGCCGCCCTGTTTAAACCAGCGTCCAATGATCTCCTCGGTGAGACCCGAATTTTCGCCCCAGCCATAAATGTTAGCGGTATCAAAAAAGTTCACACCGGCATCGAGCGCTGCATCCATAATACGGAATGCTTCTTTTTCGTCTGTAGCAGGACCAAAGTTCATGGTGCCGAGACAGATCCGGCTGACTTTGAGACCTGATTTTCCCAAGTACGTGTATTGCATGATTGCAATCCCTCCTGAGTTACCTGAATTTGTCTTCAGGCTTTATTTTAACTCAGCCAAGGGTGCAGAACAACTAATCCAAAACAGCTTATAGGTAAAAACTATTAAAGTCATAGATTGTATATCTTGGTCAAATGACCTCCGAATATGATACAAAAGAGAGAGTTAAAAATGACACGTTAATTATTGAAGCGAACAATCGAATGAATCGATATAAGGAGTGGACAACCCATGGCAGACGTGAAAAAAATTGCAGTTATCGCAGGTGACGGAATCGGTCCCGAAGTCGTAGCAGAAGCAGAGAAAGTTCTCAAACGTACGGAGGAAGTGTTCGGATACCGTTTTGAGACAGAGCATGCGCTGTTTGGTGGGATCGCCATTGATGAGAAAGGTACACCCCTTCCGGAAGAAACACTGACAGTATGTAAGAGTGCAGATGCTGTACTGCTCGGAGCCGTTGGTGGTCCAAAATGGGACAACAACAGCAAGGAATTGCGTCCGGAAACAGGCTTGCTTGGCATTCGCAAAGCACTCGGTCTGTTCTCAAACCTTCGTCCGGCAGTAGTATTTGATTGCTTGAAGGATGCTTCTACCTTGAAACCGGAAGTACTGGAAGGTACGGATCTGATGGTTGTGCGTGAGTTGACCGGCGGAATCTACTTTGGAGAGAAATTCAGACGGGAAAGTGCACAAGGCGAAGAGGCTGTGGATACATGTGCTTATAATGTAAGCGAAGTGGAGCGCATCGTTCGTCAGGCATTCGAAATTGCTCAAGGACGTCGTAAAAAGCTGGCTTCTGTAGACAAAGCCAACGTGTTGGAAACATCTCGTCTATGGCGCGAAGTTGTTAACCGGGTGGCACCGGATTATCCGGATGTTGAATTGGAGCATGTGCTTGTAGACAACTGTGCAATGCAGTTGCTGCGTCGTCCTTCCAGCTTTGACGTTATCGTGACAGAAAATATGTTCGGAGATATCCTTAGTGATGAAGCGGCGATGCTGACAGGTTCGATCGGCATGCTGGCATCTGCATCACTGGGTGAAGGCAGCTTTGGTCTGTATGAGCCGGTACACGGTTCAGCACCGGATATCGCTGGCCAAGGCTTGGCGAATCCAATTGCAACAATTCTTTCGCTGGCATTGATGTTCCGTACAACCTTTGGTTATGCAGAAGGCGCTGATGCAATTGAAGCAGCTGTATCTGATGTGCTGAATGCAGGACATCGTACAAGTGACATCGCTGTAGACAAGAGCAAAGCGATCAGCACGACAGAAATGGGCGACCTGATCGTCGCTGCAATTCAGAAACAGGCTTAATAATAGTAACAACCGAACAGTCCTTTGCTCCGATCCGGAATTGCAGAGGGCTGTTCCTTTATAATTTTTGCCACGAAAAATCCTTATTTATAATAATTATAAAAAAACAACGATTATAATCTTGACTTTGAGAAGTCCGGATGATAACATTTTACTTGTACTTGTTATCAAGTAACAAACCCATTTTAATTACAGGAAAAACGTTTACGTTTTTCTTGATGATGAGCATTCAAATCGAGTGCTTACATAATCCCAAAGGAGGAATTGTTAGTTATGGCAGAACGTTTGGTTGGTAGACCCGCACCGGATTTTGCAATGGAAACAGTATCGGGAGATGGACAAGACTTTGGTTCCGTAAAACTGTCCGATTATCGTGGCAAATGGCTCGTATTTTTCTTTTATCCTTTGGATTTCACTTTTGTGTGCCCAACTGAAATTACAGCTTTGAGTGATGCTGCTGACCAATTCAAAGCTTTGGATACTGAAGTTCTTGGCGTGAGCGTTGACTCCGTACACAGCCACAAAGCTTGGATCAACACACCTAAAGACAGCAATGGTCTTGGTCAATTGAACTTCCCACTTGCTTCCGACATCACGAAACAAGTTGCCAAAGATTATGGCGTTTTGATTGAAGAAGAAGGCGTTGCACTGCGCGGCTTGTTCATCATCGATCCAGAAGGCGAATTGAAATATCAAGTCGTTAACCACAATGATGTAGGCCGTAGCGTTGAAGAAACTCTTCGCGTACTGCAAGCTCTGCAATCCGGTGGATTGTGCGCAATGAACTGGAAACCAGGCGACAGCAATCTGTAAGCCTGATTGAACTTGAACGTTTATTGTTCAAGCCCTCATCCCTCATGGGATTGAGGGCTTTTTGCACCCTTTTGCCAGAGTATAAGCATTATAAGGATGGAAATTGTTTAAACAGGGACGTAAACGTGTTAATGAAGTAATAGAAGAAAGCCTTCATTTTATCTCTGGAAAGAGGAATCGAAGGGCTTCAAGGCGAATAGGGTATGGAAACCCGGTAAATATTCCGGTGCTCAGCATTTATAATTTGTACATGAATGTGATACACTGATGGAACTATTCCTTTTTCGGAAGTGCTGGAAGTGTACGGGGCTGTTGTCCAATAAAAAGTCTCGGCACGTTATAAGGAGGGTGAACAAAAATGAGTTACTGTTGTGGGGCAAGTATGGTGGGAACAAAGGGCACGCTGAAGCATTACCGCACCCAGGTTCATAATGTTCCCCTGCTGTTTTGTCCGGTGTGTCACCGGGTCGAGGTGCATTATAAAGTGGAGAATGAATATGAAATTTTGGCTGAATATGCGCATGGAGATGGTGCGTCGGAGATTGATTTCCAAGATTACGTGACGGAAGATGAAGATGCGATTTTTGAAAATTGCGTCAATCGTGAAAGCGAGGACGCCATGGTCATTGTGCAGCGTCAGATCGACATGTCTTTGGATCTGCTTCGGCTTGCCAAGGAAATGAAAGATGAGAAGTGGGAAAGCGAGCTCAAACGTCGGTTAGCTGTCATGAGTCAGCGCAGACTCAAAATTCAGCATAACAAGAGTGGATTATAGATTGAATTTAATTATTTAAATTTTAAACTATACGAACGAAGCTGATTCGCTAATCGAGCGAAAAAGCTTCGTTTTTCTTGTGTATAGAAACTAATTCACGGTTTTTCTTAAAATAATTTCCATTCGACACTTTCTCCGATTGACTCCCTTCTATAAACTTGTCTATGATAAAAACAGACTTGCAAAAGAGGCGGAGCAAAAATGTTCGTGTTTGCGAATAGGAGAAGGTTAGAATGGAACAGACGTATATTGTTTTCCGGATCGACTCATGGTTACCCGGAATAGACCAGCTGTGGTTCCGGACATGCCATCCATATTTTCGGCTCAGCCCCCTAATGAAAGGGCACCGGTAATGAAAAATAAATCGGCCCTTCCTGTTTCTGTGATGATATGATGTCCGAATGGCAAGTTTATCATTTACGTGAAAAGGAGGAACCTGACATGATTAGTGAATTTCAGGATACAGTGCCTCAACCAACGGACGGATTCCCGCCTGTACATCTGGATTACAACAAGTATGAGAATGTCCTGGAACATCTGGATAGCGGTATTATGTTGTTTGACAGTAATGGTGTATTGACGTTTATTAACGTTCAGATGGCAAAGTTGTTGGAGCTTCCTAGAAGTCTGTTGAGCGGCTGCACCCTGATGCAAATGCTGCATCATCCACAGATGAGCCGATTCAAGAAAAAGAAAATTTTACGCATTTACCGGGAAACCATTTTTCATCGTAAGCGCTATCATGAATTAATTGACGAGTATGGTAGGCATTGGCTGGTAACAGTAACGTATGGGGATCAGATGGATGGGGACTTCCTTTTCAGTGTGAAGGATGTTTCCGATTATAAACAGATTGAGCAGACCGCTTATCAAAATGACAAACTTGCGATGTTGGGTCGGATTTCGGCATCAATTGCCCATGAAATTCGCAATCCTTTAACTGCAATCCGCGGATTTATCCAGCTGCTCAGGCCCCATTTGCTGCAATTGGGGAAAGACGAGTATGCTCGAATTATTCTAACGGAAATTGACAGGGCGAACGACATTATCTACGAATTTCTGAATTCCTCGAAACCGTCAGCTCCTCAGAAGACCATTATGTCTGTTAACTCTTTGCTCAAAGAGGTGGTCTTGCTGACAGAAAGCGAAGGATTAATGAAGGGATGCGAAATCACCCTGGATGAAGCAGAAGTCCCGTTAAATGTGTCCATTGATGTCAAACAGATTAAGCAGGTTATTTTGAATATGGTTAAGAATGCGATGGATGCCATCGAGGATGTGGGCGAAGAGCATACTGGCTTGATTCAGATTTCCACGGGAACCGATAACAAATATGTGCAGATCTCCATTGCCGATAATGGACAGGGAATGGATCACAATACCCTTGTGCGCCTGTTTGACCCGTTTTTTACCACCAAGGAGAGCGGAACAGGGCTTGGACTTTCCGTGAGTTACCGTATTATCAAAAATCATGGAGGCAACATCTCTGTGGATAGCAAAAAAGGGGAGGGCACCCGGTTCATCATCATGCTTCCCTTGGTGTAATGGCAAGAGTTATGCAAACAGGAATTGGCCAACCCGCCGGTTCCTGTTGTTTTTTGTTGAGACGATTAGGGTTATAGTTAGAATGAATGCGAATACATAGCTCAACTTACGGGAGGAAGAACCAATTATGAATATCCAGGGAATGGAACAAATGAACAAACAGCTAATGGACCATGTAGGGAAGATCATTGTGGGCAAGGACCATACGATTGAGCTTGTGATGACAGCCATCATTGCTTCAGGGCATGTTCTGCTGGAGGATGTGCCGGGGACGGGAAAAACCATGTTGGCCAAATCAGTAGCCTCTTCACTGGATTGTACCTTCCAGCGTATTCAATTCACACCGGATCTGTTGCCATCCGATTTGACGGGTATTCATTTTTTTAACCAAAAGGAAGGGGACTTTGAATTCAGACCTGGCCCCCTGTTTGCCAACCTCGTGCTGGCAGATGAGATTAATCGGGCTACTCCGCGTACCCAGTCCAGTTTGCTGGAGTGTATGGAGGAGCGGCAGATTAGTATTGATGGTTCGACAAGACAGCTGGAGCGACCTTTTATCGTCATTGCCACACAAAACCCCGTAGATAACCAGGGAACTTTTCCGTTACCGGAGGCACAGATGGATCGTTTCATGATGAAGATCCGAATGGGCTATCCAAGCAGTGAAGAAAGTGTAGAAATTCTGAGACGTACGGTAGAGAGCCGTTCCGTTACCGATCTGTCCGCGATTATTAGCCGTGAACAGCTGCTTGAGGCACAGAGCACTTATACATCAGTCCAGATTGACGATGATTTGTTGCGATATATTATTCGTCTGACAGAAGCCACTCGACAACATCCAGAGCTGTCACTGGGCGTAAGTCCGCGAGGAGCTCAGGCGCTGCTCAAGGCAAGTCAGGCCTGGGCTGCATTACATGGCAGGGACTTCGTTCTTCCTGATGATATCAAAATATTGGCGGAGCCCGTGCTAGCCCATCGACTTGTATTCCGCAACCGGGTGAGGCAACAAGGGGGCTTGGCGGAACGTATTATTCAGGAACTATTGAGCCAGACTGAAGTGCCAACGGAGAATCTTGCTGCAGGCAGCGGGCGATAACATATGGCATTACTATGGCTTGTCATTGTTGGAGGCATTGTTATTGGAGTACACGGCATATGGTTCGGTCGTCCGGCTTTACGCAAACTGAAGTACACCAGACAGTTCAGCAAATTGCGTTGTTACGCCGGGGATGAGCTGGAGATGGTTGAGACAATTGCCAATGAAAAACGAATATCGGTTCCATGGCTCAGACTTGAAGCTATGATGCCAGTTTCATTTGTATTTCGTTCCGGCTCAGGCATGGATATTAGTCAGGGAGATATTTATCAGAATCATAAAAGCATCTTTACTTTGAAACCGTTTACCCGCATTACACGCAAGCATCCTTTTGTATGCAGCAGACGTGGGATATACACGTTAAACACTGTAACTATGACCGGAGGAGACTTGTTCGGCCTTTGGCGTACCTCGAAGCCAATTCCCGTTCATCTATCCATGATCGTATACCCTTCGCTTGTTCATGCGGAGGATCTGCCTGCGATCTATCAGGTATGGCAGGGGGAGGTTGAAGTATCCCGTTGGATTGTTGAAGATCCCTTTTTGATTCTTGGGGTGCGTCCGTATGGTGCAGGTGACCCGATGAACCGTATTCATTGGAAAGCGAGTGCACGCACGGGAGAATTACAGGTGTATAAGCAGGGATGGACTGCGGATCCTCAATCTTGGATTGTTGTCAACATTCAGGAGTCGGCAGACATGTGGAGTGTTGTTACCCGTCCGGAGATCATCGAACGAGCACTCCGTTATGCGGCAACTGCTGCGGTAGATGCCATTGGAAGGGGCTTACCCGCAGGGTTTGCTCATAATGGCTACCGTGTGAGTGGAGGGCGTGATCCATTGCGGATTGAGCCGGATTACGGCAGTCCTCATCTGGAAATGCTGCTGGAAGCTATGGCGGAGACGGAATTGAAATGTATGGTTCCGATGGAGCAGTTCTTGAATGATGAAGTAGAACGGAATGAAGAAGCCCAGCAGGTTCGCAGTTATCTCTTAATTACGTCCTATGTATCTCCAGCAATGGAGCATGAAATTGCGCGTTTGCATGAGCAAGGCCATCGTGTAACCATACTCCCGGTAGAGGGCGGGAAAAGCGATGCTAAGGCGGTGAGTGCATGAATGAGTCCAACAGCAGCAGTCCCAACGAAAGAGTGTTATTATCCATGACGAGTGTTCTGTTGATTGGTGTATATTTTTATCCGGTTCTAACGATGACTTCCCTATATACAACGGGACATTTGCCATACATATTAATGGCTATCTTTGTTATTGCCGGCTGGTCAGGTCAGTGGGTACAGCACAAATTACCAACCATCAGTGAAAAAAACACGTTTATTCGATGGGGTGCAGCGCTGCTTATGGGACTGCTGCTCTCCTTGGTCATCGCAATATTATGGGGACTTCCTTTACCAGATTTGCTGACGGCAGTGGTCTGGGGTGTAGTTTCAGCCTATATTGGGTTAAATTTTCAACCTGCCTTCCGTTCGATTTTGATTTGGCGCTTGCAGATTTGGGGTGTGGTCAGTGCGATTGTGCTCAGTGGGGCGGCCAATGGAATTGAATTCATGCAACCTCTTCGGTCTTACACTGGAACCATATATGCATCGGGAGTCATCAGTTTTGTTGGCTGGTTGGTAGGCCAGTACAGTGTGCAGCTGGATCGTGCGATATTAAATGATGGCTCAAGAAGGATCATGTTACGTGAGTTTGCACGGGCGAATCACCAGCGTTTGTTATGGATGCTGATTGTGATCGCTGGAATTGGTGCTTTTCCCAGTCTTGTTGCTTGGCTAGGACCACTTCGTGACCGTCTGCTTGCTTGGATCAGAGGTTTAATAGGCTCGAGTTCCAATCAGGAGCCACCTATTACGCCTACAGCTCCAAATGAGCCGCCAATGATACCTGAAGAGATGGAACCGGCAGGGGAGCCATCTGTTTTCTGGGACATCCTGGGTTGGGTAGTCATGGGGGCTGTCGCAGTTGTGATCCTGTGGCTTATCCTGCGTTTGGGGCAGAAGGCCATAAACAAGATCATGGAGCGCTTCAAAGGGCTCCTGCAGCCCGGTCAGAAGAAGGTAGAGCCCCGGACGGAGTATGTGGACATTAGCGAAACGTTAGAGGCACCTGCAAAAACACGCAAATCCTGGTTCCGGAAGAAGGAATCACTGCCCTCGCAGGAAGCTGAACGTGTTCGATACTATTATCGGAAGTGGATCGACAGAGCTGCACACCGGGGAGTGGACATACAAGGTGCACATACGCCACTGGAGGCTGCGGAGTCAATTGTTCAGCATGGAGCCAGAGAAGATGATCAGAAGCTCTCTGCAATGCTACCAGATACCTATAACGCTGTGCGCTATGGCAAGAAATCTCCAGACGATTCCGAGATGAGTGAGATTGATCGGATATGGAAATCTTATCGAAGTAAATAAGTCGGGAATCCCTTTACTTTTCTTGTTACGTTCAAGTATCATGAGAGGAATACACAAGATGGTCAGAAAAGGAGCAGACATTAATGAAGACAAATCATTGCAAAATAGTAGATTGTACAATTCGTGATGGCGGATTGGTAAATAACTGGGACTTTAGCGTGGACTTTGTTCAACAGCTCTATGCTGGATTGAATGAAGCTGGCGTTGATTATATGGAAATTGGATACAAAAATTCACCTAAGCTCTTGAAAGGTGCAGAAGAAGCAGGACCGTGGCGTTTTCTGAATGATGATTTCCTCCGCAAAGTGATTCCGCAAAAAGGAAATACCAAATTGTCTGCACTGGTTGACGTTGGACGTGTGGACGAGAATGACATTTTGCCACGCAGCGAAAGCATGCTGGATCTGATCCGTGTAGCTTGCTACAGCAAGGATGTAGACAAGGCACTTGCTCTGGTTCAAACGTTCCATGATCGTGGATATGAAACGACACTGAACATTATGGCATTGTCTAATGTTATGGAAAATGAACTGCTGGAAGCATTTGAACTGATCAAGGAAAGTGCTGTGGATGTTGTATACATAGTAGACTCCTATGGCAGCCTGGATCATAACGATGTGAAATATCTGGTGGAGAAGTTCAAAACTCATCTGCCGAACAAACGCCTTGGCGTTCACACACACAATAACATGCAGCTGGCGTTCTCAAACACGTTGGTAGCGGCTGAGCTTGGAGTTGAACTGCTGGATGCTTCCGTATACGGTATGGGACGTGCTGCAGGGAATTGTCCGACTGAACTGCTTGTAGCTCATTTGAAAGGCACGAAATACAATCTGCGTCCTGTACTTGGTGTATTGGAGCAATTGATGGTTCCTCTCCGTGAAAAAGAAGAATGGGGTTACATTTTGCCTTATATGATTACAGGTACATTGGACGAGCATCCTCGCTCGGCGATGGCACTGCGTTCGTCAGAAGACAAAGATAAGGTTGTTGATTTTTATGATAAACTGACAACACCAGAAGTGAATTTTGACAAATAAGTTTGCGGCATGCTTCTCGAATTGATTTCAAGTCAAAAAGAGCTGGATGCAATTCATCTAAAACTTTAGCGCATTAGCGTTTTAAGTCGAAAGATGTAAATGGGGCGAAAAATAGTCTTAAATACAGTTGCAAATTTAAAAAAACATGGACTCCTATGGGGGGTTCATGTTTTTTTTAGTTCTTATTGCCTTGTTTTTCTACATATCTATGAATAAATATTCCTAGGAGCGTTTATTTTTTTGTTCACGTCTGCGGAAATAAATGTTATTATGTACCAGATAGCATGTTTTCACATGTGAATTGAACGTTGGTAGATATAAAATGTCGAATATTGTAACAATGTAGATTTATATATATCGTTAAGTTTATTTCAGGATAGGTTACCCCGGGAAGGACAAACACGGCATGAAGGCTAATCAGCAAGATCAGAGAAAAATAGGTTGGGTCGCGGTTGGCGGCTTATTGTGTTTCCTCGCAAGTCAATGGTTTCGTTCTTCTGCAAGCTCTGATCTGATCATATCGGGTTACCCGGTTTTGACACTCTTGGGTGGCTTCGCCGCGGCAGCGGCCTGTATCGGCATTTATAATCAAAGCTGGTTATTTCAGACTCAAAGACTGACCCTCCGAAGGGTTCTTATGACTACGCTGTTTTTACTGATTGGTTTGTTTGAATTGGTTCACATCGTTTCTTTTGCCGAAGAAATGCCCAATGGCGCGATGGCAGAGTCGGAGTTCTCGCTGAAGATGATGTCGCTTGGATCTATTGTTTGTGCGGCAGGGTTGCTGTATATATATGCAGTCAGAGAGAGGGAAATTGCGTTACCACGCAAATTTTTACTCTTCAGCGGAACACTGGGTATTTTTGTTGTTTTGTATACGGTGGCCATTCAGGAATGGGCTATATTGCCAAACTTGCTGGAGGGCAATGTGATTGGCGGCATGTTTACCCGAATTCACTTTCTGATTGGAATCCTGTATGGGGTGACTGCGGTCATGTTGTTCCTTCAATGGAAAAAAGGCAAAGACGCTGATCTGCCTACCATCCTTTGTGCAATTCTTTGTTTTTTCTTTGGAGAATGTTACTTTGTCTCTGCTACGAAGATGAATGATCTTAATCTGTTGTTAGGTCTGTTAAGTGATTGTTTGGGCTATTTCTTCATCCAGAAGGGACTGTATTCGTCTGTAGTGGATACGCCTTTTCTCAAGCAGCAGGTGGCTGAAGCGAAAATGAATTTTATTGCTCACCATGATGATGTGACTGGGCTGCCGAATCGCCGTCGTCTTTCTCAGCGGCTGAAAGTGATGATGAATGCAGCTATGGTAGAAGAGCAGCTTGTCGGAGTCTTGGTATTAAATATTAACCGGTTCAAAACGATTAACGATTCATTGGGACAGCAAGCGGCTAACCGTGTACTTCGTCAGGTTGGACAGCGTTTGAAGCATTCTTCACTTCCGGGAGAGGAAGTTTTCGGACTGGGGAGAGATGAATTCGTAGTGACAATGACAGATTTCTGCACAACAGATACGGCGTTGCGGCGGACAAGATCAATCTTGCAATTGTTCGAAAAGCCTGTAACGGTAGACGGGAATGAGTACCATCTCACGCTGGGTATTGGTATGGCGATATTCCCGCATGACGGAGACTCACCGGAAGAGATCATCCAGAATGCGGATACAGCGCTGCATAATGCCAAAGAACAGGGATTGGAGCTAAACCGATATGCACATGCGATGCAGATGAAAGCCCAAGAACGTTTGCAGCTTGAAAATGATTTGCGCAAAGCGCTGGATCGTAAGCAATTCTATCTTGTGTATCAGCCGCAGGTTAATCTGGCGAGTGGTTTGATTGTGGGAATGGAGGCTTTGGTTCGTTGGCAGCATCCGCTGAGAGGATCAGTATCCCCTGCGGAATTTATTCCTCTTGCTGAGGAGAGCGGGCTGATCGTGCCGCTTGGAGAGTGGGTACTGCGTGAGGCCTGTGCACAGAATAAAAGGTGGCAAGAAGCAGGTTATCGCAAACTGTGTGTATCCGTTAACCTTTCCATGAGACAATTCAGGCACTCCCATCTGCTGGATAACATCAGCGGCATACTCAAGGAGACAGGTTTGGAACCTGTATGGCTTGAACTTGAAATTACGGAGAGCATGACGTTTGACAAGGATCGGGCGTTTGAGCAGCTGCGCAAAATTAAGGAAATTGGTGTGCACATCAGTATTGATGATTTTGGCACGGGGTACAGTTCACTGCATTATTTGAAAGATCTGCCCATTGACCGCCTCAAGATCGACCGTTCCTTTGTCAATGAAGTGATGGAGGACAGCAATAACGCGGCGATTGTGTCAACCATTACGTCGATGGCTCATCACCTGCAGTTGAAAGTGACGGCTGAAGGTGTTGAAAATGAGGAGCAGCTTTCGTTCCTTCGTGATCAACATTGTCATGAGGCCCAAGGGTACTTTTTCAGCAAACCGATTGTGGCAGCCGATTTTGAAACAAAGTTTTTGAGAGATGTAGATAAACCCACAGGGTAGGGATAGACGGAGGCGTAGAACACGCTTCTGTCTTTTTATTATGAAAGATTAGGGGCAAGATGTTAAAAAGAAGTTGCAAGCGTTGGATGAGCATGGTATATTAGTTTTGTAAAATTCGTGTTAATGTTCTTCGGAACTTGACGGGACGTAGCTCAGCTTGGTAGAGCACCTGGTTTGGGACCAGGGGGTCGCATGTTCAAATCGTGTCGTCCCGATCGTCAATCGCGCGGGTGTAGTTCAATGGTAGAACTTTAGCCTTCCAAGCTAATAGCGTGGGTTCGATTCCCATCACCCGCTTAACTAATGCAACATCTGAAACCCTTGTGAAAACAAGGGTTTTTCTTTTTTTGAAAGTTAGTTTATTTTACTTCATGTTTGAATGGAGAAGTTGATTTTGAGTTATCCGAATTGAAAACCTTTGCTTTTTCCCCATCATCTGGTACAATAACGGAGAAATCGATACTACACATGAATGAGAGGTAACCATACGTCCCATGAAGTAAAACACATGAATTAAACCCCAGTAACTGCAGAGAGTTTATACGCAGTCAGCCAAAAAGCGGCTGAGCAATGAGGGGATTCGTGTGTCCAAATTCAGCAATGGGATCAGGTATGGAAACAGGCAGTCTGTTCTGGCTTGTTTGTATCCTTTTAGGGTTCTTTGTTCATACCGTGGGGTATCTTATGCTTGTTTTTTGACGCTTTATCCAATCCTGAATTGCCAGACCGCCGGCTGATGCCAGCGGTTTTTTTATATTGAAATGCAGGAAGGATGAGGCCTCATGATGACAATGGTACGCTTACATGAAGTATCGAAAGAGTGGAACGGGAATGAGTTGTTCGCAGGATTGAATCTGGAAATAAATGAAGGGGAGCGGCTTGCTATTCTGGGGCGCAACGGCTGTGGCAAGACCACCTTATTGCGCATCATTCTGGGAGAAGAAGAAGGTGGTGGACGCATCGAACGCCACATTCCGCAGCAGGAGTGGGGGTTTATGCGCCAGCGCTCCTTGATCGACCCTGAGAAGAGTGTACTTGATGCCGTCCGGCAGGAAAGTGGACGGATCTACGAGGTGAAGCGTGATCTGGAAGAACTGGAAGAGCGGATGAGCAGCAGTGAAGCGTCAGACGGGCAGCGGCTGCTCGAAGCTTACACAATAGCGATGGAACAATATGAACAATTGAACGGGTATATGTGGGAAACTGAGGTAGAAAAGGTGCTGACACGTCTTGGATTATCGTCGGAACATTGGAGCAGGCCGTATCATTCCTTGAGTGGTGGGCAAAAAACGAAGGCCCGTCTTGCAGGACTGCTAGTCAGTAGACCGAAATTCCTGATTCTGGATGAACCGACAAATCATCTGGATGAAGAGAGTATGCGCTGGCTTGAAGAATGGCTTTCCACCTATGAAGGTACTTTGTTGTTCGTCTCTCATGACCGGACCTTTATTGATCAGGTCGCTACGGGTGTCATCGAGTTTAGCCCCGATGCGCTGACCAAATATAAGGGAGGTTACACGGACTACAAAGGCCATAAGGAGCGCGAATTGCGTGAGCAGGAAGCAACCTACCGCAAGCAGGAGTTGGAACGCAAAGCGCTGGAAGAGACGATCCGCAATTATCAGCAGTGGTTTCATCAGGCTCACAATTCAGCGACCGATGTAGAGGTCAAAATCACCCAGAGCTTTTATAAAGCCAAGGCCAACAAGAACATTTCCCGTTACCATGCCAAGCAAAAACAACTGGAGCGTTTGGAGAAGGAACGCGTGGATAAACCCCGCGAAGCTGCAAAATTGAACATGGAGCTGCAAGTGAACACGCTGGCTGCCCGCCAGCTCCTTGTACTGGAAGATGTTAGCTTTGGCTATCCGGGAAGCCGAACATTACTTCACAACCTTCGGATTGCAGTGGAACGTGGAGATCGTCTTGCCGTACGTGGACCGAATGGCACAGGCAAGACGACACTGCTCAAACTGATGATTGGAGAGCTGGAACCATCCCAGGGCAAAGTTACACGTCATCCACAACTGAAGATCGGTTATTTTTCGCAAGAGCTTGAAGGGTTACCGGAAAGTGAGACGCTTCTGGATAGTCTGCTCACTCTTCCATCGATGACACAGAGTGCTGCACGTACCATTTTGGGTTGTTTTTTATTCTCTCGGGATGATGTGTTCAAGCGTATAGGGGATTTGAGTATGGGAGAGAAGTGCAGAGTTGCGTTCCTGCGGTTATATTTCGGGGGAGCCAACGTGCTGGTACTGGATGAACCGACCAATTATCTGGATATTGACACACAGGAAGTGATGGAGAATATATTGAAGCAGGCATCCGGAGCACTGGTGCTCGTCTCTCATGACCGCATGCTGACGAAAGTGCTCGCCAGCCGCTTGCTTGATCTGGGACCTGATGGAAAGGCTACACTGTATGAAGGTGGAGTGGACGATTGGGAGCAATCCATTAAACTGCGAGAGTCCGCCCTTGAGGTTCGGGAGTCAGATGATGAACGGCTGCGGCTTGAGATGCGTTTGTCCGAATTGTTGTCTCCGATGAACAGTGCGGGCAATAATGTGTTGACGAAGCCTGATGACGTAATTGAAAGGGTTGCTGAAGTTGCGGAGGTCCGCAAAATTCAGCGTCGTTTGAAACAGTTGCACGAGCTGCGAAAACAGAAGTAATTGATTGACGAAGCAAAATCAAACACAGTTTTATGCATACCGTTCTGTCATGCGGCTTTACGGCTTGCTATTTCGAGCGATTTTGCATATAATAATGGACGATCATCAGTATATTTGAAGGTTTTCTGACATGCAAACGTGATGATGGAGACAAGTAAGCAGTGCCTCTGGACAGGGAGGAAGCGCCGTGGATTGAGAGCGTTTCTGTAGAACAAGGCTGCTGAAATTCACTCCGGAGCGGTTCCCTGAACCATATCTTGCGATTCGTCGCAGGAGTTATTAGGGGTTAACGGTTAACGGTCGTTATTCCGTATAGAGTGAGGCAAACATGTTGCAGGCCGGAAGGGCCGGGCAGCACTGAATGTCTAACAAGGGTGGTACCACGGTCTTTTCGTCCCTTTAGGGGAGAGAAGGCCTTTTTTTGTTGCATTTAACCACATAAAGGGGGCATTTACACATGAAAGAACGTTTGGAGGCATTAAAGATCGAAGCGCTGGAACAACTGTCTGGCGTGAATGATCCACAGACGCTGAGTGATCTGCGTGTAAAGTATTTGGGGAAAAAGGGTGCGCTGACCGAGATTTTGCGCGGCATGGGTGCGCTTAGTGCAGAGGAACGTCCTATGATTGGTCAGGTTGCCAATGATGTTCGCGGCGCGATTGAAGAAGTCATTGACAGCAAGCAAGAGCAATTCCAGAAGGAAGAGACGGCGAAACGCCTGCAATCCGAAAAAATCGATGTGACCCTGCCAGGACGTCGCGGACGTCAAGGCGGACTGCATCCACTGACCAAAGTGGTACAGGAAATCGAAGATATTTTCATTGGTATGGGATACCGCATAGCGGAAGGTCCTGAGGTTGAAATGGATTATTACAACTTCGAAGCACTGAATCTGCCGAAGAACCATCCGGCGCGTGATATGCAGGATTCTTTCTATGTAACAGAAGATTTGTTGATGCGTACGCATACGTCACCGGTTCAGGTTCGCACGATGCAAAGCATGAAAGGTGAAGTGCCTGTAAAAGTCATCTGTCCGGGTAAAGTATACCGTCGTGACGATGACGATGCGACGCATTCATTCCAGTTCAATCAGGTTGAGGGCCTGGTCATCAGCGAGAATATTCGCATGAGCGACCTGAAAGGCACCCTGCTGCAATTCGTACGCGAGATGTTTGGTTCGCACACCGAAATTCGTCTCCGTCCAAGCTTCTTCCCGTTCACCGAGCCAAGTGCTGAAGTGGATGTTACTTGTGTGCAATGTGGTGGCAGCGGCTGCCGGGTATGCAAACAGACGGGCTGGCTTGAGATTTTGGGCGGTGGTATGGTTCACCCGAAAGTGCTTGAGATGGGTGGATATGATCCGGAGAAATACAGCGGGTTTGCATTCGGAATGGGTGTAGAGCGTATTGCTATGTTGAAATACGGCATTGATGATATTCGTCATTTCTACAACAGTGATATGGCGTTCCTGAAACAATTCGGACGGCTGTAATTACCGAACCAGCATACAGGGCGAACGCCCTTCATTTGCAACACCAATTCATAGATTAGGAAGTGAACGTCCATGAGAGTATCGACAGATTGGCTGTCTGATTATATTACGCTGGAAGGCGTGGAGCCGCAGGAGTTGGCTGAGAAAATCACCCGTGCGGGGATTGAGATTGAAGTAGTGGAGAACCGGAACCAGGGCGTGAACAAAGTGGTTGTCGGTTACGTGAAGAGCAAGGAGAAGCACCCTGACGCTGACAAGCTGAATGTATGTGTGATTGATGCCGGACAGGAAGAAGATCTGCAGATCGTATGTGGTGCGAAAAATGTGGATGCTGGTCAAAAGGTAGTCGTTGCCCTAGTGGGAGCGAAGCTCCCTGGCGGACTCGATATCAAAAAAGCCAAGCTGCGAGGCGTTGTATCCCTTGGCATGATCTGCTCTGCGAAAGAACTGGGCATGAACGACAAGTTGCTGCCGAAGGACCAACAGGAAGGCATCCTCGTTCTGCCAGCACAAACCGAAGTTGGTACACCAATCAGCCAAGTACTTGGTCTTGATGATCATGTTCTTGAACTGGACCTGACACCGAACCGCTCCGACTGCCTCAGCATGCTTGGTGCAGCTTATGAGGTAGGTGCAATTCTCGGTCGTGAAGTGAAGCTGCCTGATCCCAAAGAGCGGCTGGTCGAAATCAGTGATGCAGCTGCGAATCATATCTCGGTTGAGATTACGGCTACAGAACAATGCAGTCATTATGCAGCCCGCTATGTAACTGGGATCAAGCTCGGGGCTTCCCCGCAGTGGATGCAAAATCGTTTGATGGCCGCTGGCATCCGTCCGATCAATAATATCGTTGACATCACGAACTATGTCATGCTGGAATACGGACAACCGCTGCATGCATTTGATGCAGATAAACTGGAGAAGGGCCACATTGAAGTGCGGATGGCCAAAGAAGGCGAAACGATCGTGACGTTGGATAGCCAGGAGCGCAAGCTGGAGCCGCATATGCTGCTCATTACTGATGGCGTTAAACCTGTAGCCATCGCGGGTGTTATGGGTGGCGAGAATTCCGAGGTAACGGAAACCACTGTGAGCCTGTTGCTGGAATCCGCCAAGTTCGATGGCGGAACCGTTCGGAAAACGTCGCGCCAACTGGGGCTGCGTTCCGAAGCAAGCATGCGTTTTGAGAAAGAAGTTGATCCGGCTGCTGTCATTACGGCATTGAACCGTGCGGCCGAATTGATTCAGCGTTATGCGGAAGGTGAAGTTCATCAGGGGATCGTGGAAGCTGGAACAGCCGCAGCGGATAAACATGTTGTGCAGCTGTCGCTGGATAAACTGAATCGCTATCTGGGAACCGATTTGTCTCTGCTTGAAGTGAAAACCATCTTCGCTCGTTTGCACTTTGCGTGTGGTGATGCGCAGCAGGGAGTGCTTGATGTTGAAGTACCTAGCCGCAGAGGGGATATTACACTTGATGTGGATCTGTTTGAAGAGGTTGCCCGTCTGTACGGATACGACAATATTCCAACAACGTTGATCGAAGGACCAACAACACCGGGTGCTTACACGCGTGCACAAGCGATGCGCCGTACGATTCGTGGCCTGTTCGCAGGTAGTGGCTGGCAGGAAATGATTAGTTATTCGTTCGTACACCCAGATAAAGTATCCTTGTTCCCTGCTCTTACAGAAGGCAGTAAAGCCGTTAAGTTGGCTATGCCAATGAGTGAGGATCGCAGCGTGCTTCGTAAGAGTATTTTGCCACAAATGTTGGATGCAACGGTGTATAACATGAACCGCAAGCATGATTCACTGGCTGTATTTGAAGTAGGCAGTGTGTTCTTCACCGAAGAAGAAAATCTGACGAAGCAGCCGCATGAAATTCCGGTCCTGAGCTTGTTGCTCACCGGAAACCGTGCATCCCAGCAGTGGAATGTGGGGGCAGATAAAGTGGACTTCTTTGATCTAAAAGGTGCACTTGAGAACCTGTTCGCCTATGTAGGCCTGGAGCAGCGCATTCGTTTGGTAGCAAACAGTCCGGAAGGTTTCCACCCTGGTCGTTCCGCATCGGTATACCTTGAAGCAAAAGATGGCGGAGAGGGCAAACTGATTGGTACGATGGGTCAATTGCATCCTGAACTGCAACAGCAATATGATTTGAACGATGTGTACCTCGCAGAAATCGGACTTGAAGCCATCTATAGTGAAGCAGATACGGATATCCGTTATCGTGAGCTTCCGCGTTTCCCGGCAGTTGAGCGGGATATCGCGGTTGTTGTAAGTAAACATATTGAAGCTGGGGATATGCTGCGTGCAATCCGTGAGTCTGCCGGTGAGCTGCTGCAAACCGTACAGGTATTCGACGTGTTCACAGGCAGCAAATTGGGTGAAGACAAGAAGAGCGTAGCGATGGCTCTCGTTTATCGCAACCGTGAACGCACATTGACGGATGAGGAAATTACCGAGGTTCATGCTCGTGTTGTTGCTCGTCTGGAGGAGCAATTTGGAGCCGAATTGCGTAAATAGAACATAAGTCAATTTTTTGAACAAAGATTAGCAGGAATTGCTTGAAGTCGCATCGAATCCTTAGCATTAGAGGATCGATGTGACTTTTTTTGTTAAACAGCTTAGAATCAACATACAGACTTGAAGGAGGGCACAACTGTGACTACACCTGATCGTACACGCGTCACCGTAGAGATCTACGGGACTTCCTATAAACTGGTTGGCAGCAGTGCCGACTATATGAAACAAGTAGCTAACCTGGTAGATGAGCGTATGAGCGCGATCTCCAAGCAAAATTCCCGTCTGGATACTCCGCGTATTGCGGTGCTGGCGGCTGTACATATGGCTGAACAGTCTCTTCAGACTCATGAAATCCGGAATGAGCTGAAGATGCTTACTGGAGAACGTACAGAACTGAGAAACGAATTGAACCGGTTAAACGCCATACAAAATGAACATCAGCAGGAATTGGAACGCCGTGACCAAGCACTCGCTGAAGCAACGAAGCTTAAAACTGAGGCGGAACAGGCCATCGCGAAGCTCCAAAAGGATCAGCAGGCAGAAATAGCCAAGCTGAATACACTACTGGAGCAAGAACGCACTCAGGCAGCAGGTCGTGAGCAAAAGCTTCAGGCCCAAACTGTTGCTCAGTTAAAGGCCGCGGAAGAGAAGGCGCAGGCGCGACTTAAAGAAGCGGAAGAAAAAGCAGCGAATCAACTCAAGAATGCACAGAACCATGCGGCAGCGCAGCTGAAGGAAGCACAGACACGTTCAGCAAATGAGTTGCAGCAAGCCCAGGCCAAAGCCGCTGCACAATACAAGGAACTTCAGGATAAGATGACAGCCCAACTGAAAGAAGCGGAAGCTCGGGCCGTGGCAGAACGTCAAAAAATTGAGGTACAGGCCGCACAGCAAATACAAGCAGCGAAGGAACAAGCAGAAGCTGCAATTTTGTCTGAATTGGAACAAGCGGAGGCCCAATTGCAAAAAGCGCAGGAAGAAGCGCAGCTTCAATACCGTGAACTTCAATCTGAAATGGAACAACGCTTACAGCAGGCAGAGCAAGCTGCCGCGAAACAGGTTCAAGAATTGACTGAAAAGGCAAAAGAAGAACAAGCCGCACTGCATCAACAAGCAGAGCAGAAGCGACTGGCTGAGATTGAACAGCTGAATGCAACGTTCAAGGAGTCATCCGAACAGGCTGAATTGGAATGGATGGAAAAAGAAGCGGCTTATGAGGAACAGCTTCAGCAAATCCAAGAAGCAGCCCGAGCTCAGGCAAGAGAAGCCGCAGTTTCTGCCGAGACTTTGTTGCAGGAAGAACGAAGCAAGCTGAAACACCAATTGGAAGAAGAACGTAAACAAGCCAAGTCGCGTTTAACTGATGTTGAAAGTCAATTAGCCGAGGTACGTCAGCAGCTCAAAAACGCTCAGGAGGTTGTTGTAGATCAAGAGCAACAGCTCCAACAAGAACGTAGTCAATCTGAAACGCTGCGCAATGAACAAGCCGTATACAAACAGGAGCAGGATGCTCAGATTCGTCGAATTACGGAATTGGAGCAGCAGCTGGAACAATTAAAAGCTGATCGTGCTCTGCTGACTGAACAACTCCGCAACGCAGAAGCGGAGGCCGAACATTTCCGGGAAGCGGAACAGCAATGGAAACAGCAGTATAACGAGACCGTTGAACGTGAATCTTCTCTGACAGCACAGCTGCGAAAAGTACAGGATCAGCACGGTCAACTTGAACAGGAAATCAAGAAACTCCGTGAAGCGGAAGTGAAATCCGAGGATGAGCAGCGCAGGCTGCAAAAAGTGCTTGAGCAGGCTCATGCGGCAGTTCGCACATTACAACATGAACTTGGTGTACTGACGCAGAGCGAGCAGTCCTGGAAAGTGCAGGCTGAACAACGTCTGATCGAGATCGGGGAATTGGAGACACAGGTGCTTGAAGCTGCAGAACAGAATGAAACGTTGGAGTCAGGTGTACAGTCTCTTCATGATGAATTATCGGTTGTTAAAGAAGAAGCTCGTCACGCCAGCGAAGAAGCAGAACGTTATATTGCCCAAGCAGATGGTTTGGAGCTGCAACTGAAAGAGCTTGATGTTGAGTTGAATGATGCGCGTGAAGAACTGAACAAGCTGCAGGAGAATTATAAACAAATCCGCAAGGATTATGGAGATGCTCTGCAGCGCGAAGAGGACTATACTCGCAAGCTGAATGAGATGACCGAAGAAAAGAAAGAAATCGTGCGTGCGCTTGAAGAATCCAGGCAGCATGCCAATCAGCTATCTGCGCGGATTGATGATCAAGGCAGCTTACTGACTCAGACAGAAGAAGAAGCGCTTGAATGGCAGATTAAGTATGAAGAATTGTCTGCCAAACAGGCAGAGCTCTCCTCTCGCCTTCAAGAGTTGACCGCACGGGAGGTTGAACTGAAATCCAGAGTAGAACAAGCGGAACAACAAGATCAGGTTTGGCAACGTCGTGCTGATGAATGGGCGGCTCAGGAACAGTCCTGGCAAGATCGATGGGCTGCACTGGAGAATGAATTGAATCTCTGGCAGAAAGAAAGTGCTGCCAGTGTGGAGAAGCTAGAAGAGCTGGAACACGAGCGGCAGCAGCTTGCCCAGCAGCGTGCAGAAGCGATCGAAGAAAAGCAAACGATGGAAAATGAACTGCTGGAGATTGGAGAGCGGTATGAACTCGCGGCTAATCAGTTGCGTTTGCTGCAGGTTGAACGTGAGATGGAGCAGGAGAAGGCGGAGCAACTGAATACGGATTACCGCCAATTGCGGGATGAATATACAAAATTGCAGACGGAATATAACGAATGGATTGAATTGATTGAGCAGGATCAGACCTAGCTGATGATTACGTCATAACTGGAATCCTGGACAGCGCACTCTTGTACAATTTGTTATAATGAAGAAAGAGCTCCCGTCGGTACGGGGGCTCCTTGTCTTGAACATTATTCTTCTACAATAATTTTGGAGATCATACCGCCGTGACCGCTTCCGCAGTAGACTGAACAGGACATTTCGAATTCCCCTGTTTTGTCAGGAGTAATTACTTTCGAACTGTTCTTGATATCCAGCCGAAGGTTCAGTTCAGGCACGAGAACGCCATGGTTGCCGTTTGTATTCTCATAGACAATTTTAACCGGTACACCTTTTTTTAAATGATATTCAGGTTGGTCAAATTCATAGTTGCTTGCTTTGATTACCAGTTCTTCGCTTGCAGTTACGCCTGAATCGGACTCGTCGTTGGATTCTGCGGATTGTCCAGTTCCTCCACATGCAGCAAGGACCAGAATTAACATACAAGCGGCAAGCCATGCCATGCTTTTCTTCATCATATGCCTCCTTAAAAAGCGTGATATGGATAAAATTTGAATGATTTCTCCAGTCATCATACCGCATATTAACGATGCCTGTACATGCTGCCTATGTCGTTTTTTTGAACATCAGCAATGTACGTAATCTAAAAAAAATAAACCTCATCAGGCGTTTAAGCCATCAGAGGTTTAGGGAAAGCCTATGGGAGGAACACGTTGGAGCCTATGCGTGATCTTTGGATCTTCTTCCGGCATCAAAAGGGGTGGAAACCGGGATGAACAGATCAATGATCCCAATGACCAATGCAGCCAGAACAGCACCAAGCAGACTGACATGCACATGATCAACGATATATTGACCAATCCAGATCACCAGTGCACTGACGATGAAGCCGACAATACCACGGCCAAAAGGATTAACCCTTTTACCGAAGATGCCTTCAATAACCCAGCCAAGCAGAGCAATAACCAGAGCGAGCATCAGTGCGCTCCAGAAACCGCCGACGGTGAAACCGGGTACGATCCAGCTGACGACCATTAATACAATCGCGGCGATGATAAATCGCACGACATGTCCCAGAAAATTCATGGCGTTATACCTCCTTTTTTCAGATCGGATTGAGCATTGTACATCCTGTTCAGTTGGCGAGGTTGCACAATCCTGACACCTGTAGTTTGCGGCGCCATGTTGCAAGTTATGTATGGAAGGATTCGTTAAATAGCGCTAGAAAGTTTCTTTCGTTATAATACAGTTATAGTTTGGAAGGAGTTGTACACTTGGACACGAAAATATTACACACATTGGAATACCGCAAAATTTTAAATACATTGCAAAGCTTTGCCCAGACTACGATGGGAAAAAAGAAAGCGGAACAATTGGAGCCGATCAGTGAACTGGAAGAAGTGAAGAGACTGCTTCAGCAAACGGATGAAGCTTTTACGTTTGATCGTCTGAAAGGTTCTCCATCATTTGGGGGAATTGTGGATATAACTGCTTCCATTAAACGTGCCGAAATAGGTGGGACGTTAAATCCACATGAGTTACTAGGAATTTCCAACACCACCTTGGCAGCACGTCGATTGAAACGTCAGATTGCCGCGCTCCATGAAGACGAAAAGGTGGAATCCATTTTCTATATCAGTGATCAGTTATCTGAGCAAAAAACGCTTGAAGATGCGATTCGTATCTGTATTGATGACAATGCCGAGGTCTCAGACAGCGCGAGTGTAACTCTGGCGCAGATTCGTCGTGAGCTGCGCGGTGGTGAAGCACGGATTCGTGAGAAACTGGATTCGATGATTCGTTCTTCGACAGTTTCCAAAATGCTGCAGGACCAACTGATTACAATCCGGGGAGACCGTTTTGTTATTCCCGTAAAATCGGAGTATCGCTCGTACTTTGGTGGTATCGTACATGATCAATCCGGCTCAGGAGCAACGCTGTTTATTGAACCTGAATCCATTGTTGCGATGAATAACAAATTGCGTGAAACCCGAATCAGGGAAGAACGCGAAATTGAAGTGATTCTGCAGAAATTAACGGCACTTGTGAGCGAACAGGCAGAGTGGTTATTGTACGATGTTGACCTGCTGGGATCTTTGGATTTTATTTTTGCCAAAGCACGTCTTGCCCGTGAATTGAAAGCCACATTGCCACGCATGAATGATCGCGGATTCATCAAGCTCAAGAAGGGGCGTCATCCGCTGATCTCAATTGAAAATGTGGTGCCAACCGACATTGAACTCGGCAACGATTATACGTCCATTATTGTAACGGGTCCCAATACGGGTGGTAAGACCGTTACGCTCAAGACCATTGGATTGCTGAGCCTCATGGCAATGTCTGGTTTGTTTGTTCCAGCGGAAGATGGCAGCCAGCTGTGTGTATTTGATGCGATCTACGCGGATATTGGTGACGAGCAGAGTATTGAACAGAACCTGAGTACGTTTTCCAGCCATATGACGAATATCATTCGAATATTGAAAAACATGACGACAAAAAGTCTGGTGCTGCTCGACGAACTTGGGGCAGGTACTGACCCGGCAGAAGGTTCTGCGCTGGCGATCTCCATTCTGGAGCATATGCATCAGACCGGATGCCGCATGGTAGCAACAACGCATTACAGTGAGCTTAAAGCTTACGCTTATGAGCGCAAAGGTGTTATTAATGCCAGCATGGAATTCGACGTTAATACACTGAGCCCTACCTACCGACTGCTCGTCGGTGTGCCGGGACGCAGTAACGCGTTCGCAATTGCAGAGCGACTGGGACTGCCAGGATACATTCTGGATTATGCGCGCGGCGAAGTGAAAGAGGAAGACCAGCGCGTAGAGCATATGATTGCTTCCCTGGAAGAAAACCGGCTTACCGCGGAGCAAGAACGTGAGAGTGCGGAGCGTCTGCGTCAGGATATGGAGAAACTGCGCAGCCGTCATCAAGCCGAACTGGAGAAGCTGGAGCAACAGCGTGACCGTCGTATTGAAAAAGCCGAAGAAGATGCTCGTAACATTGTGGATAAGGCCAGAGCTGAAGCTGAGAAGATTATAGCTGATCTTCGCCAGCTTGCCATGGAAGAAGGCGCATCGGTGAAGGAGCACAAACTTATTGCTGCTCGCAAACAACTTGATGAAGCTGAACCTGAGAAACGCAAGAAGACGGTTAAGCGCACTTCTACGGCAACGAAGTCTCGGGCCATCGGACCGGGCGATGAAGTTCTTGTCTACAGTTTGAATCAAAAAGGTCATGTGGTGGAGATGTCAGGCACTAAGGATGCCGTGGTTCAATTGGGGATCATGAAAATGAAAGTATCCCTGAATGACCTTGAACTACAGCAGTCTGCACCAGCAGAAGCCAAACCGAAGCAGAAACCGGTAACCGGTGTGAAACGAACTCGCGATGACAATGTGAAAAGTGAACTGGATTTGCGGGGAACAAATCTGGAAGAAGCCTTGATGGAGACAGATCGTTTTATCGATGAAGCTTTCCTTGCTAATCTGGGTCAGGTTTATATTATTCACGGTAAAGGAACAGGAATTTTGCGTTCCGGTATTCAGGATTACCTGCGTAAGCATAGACATATAAAAAGTTACCGGCTGGGCAATTACGGAGAAGGCGGAAACGGTGTGACCGTCGCAGAATTGGAATAGCCCGACCAGGAATCAAAGAAGTTCTGCCACCTGACTGAGTTCAGGCAGCAGAATGGGGAAGGGGAACGGTGAGTGAAAGGGACGATTGACGAATTGCTGTCTCATCCCTTGGGGATGGTGCTCGGATTTTTCTCCGTAGCGATTATGGAGCTGCTTGTATTTCTGGCTTGCTTTGAACTGGTAACCAAGTACAAATGCTGGCATGAAATTAAGAAAGGTAATGTGGCGGTTGCGATGGCTACAGGAGGAAAAATCTTTGGAATCTGCAACGTGCTTCATTTCTGCATTCAGGCGAAATCATCGGTGTATGAAGCTATGACATGGTCATTTGTAGGATTTGTCCTTCTGCTCATTGCCTATTTTCTATTCGAGTTTCTGACACCGGTTTTCTCCATAGACAAGGAGATTGAAGCGGATAACCGGGCCGTTGGATTGATATCCATGATTATTTCCGTCTCGTTGTCATTTGTTATTGGCGCGAGCATCATGTAGGGGGACCGTTCATGAAAATATTGATACGGATTCTGTTTGCTGCATCGATTGTATTTTTTGCCATAGGCGTCATATATGTGTTGAACACATGATTATCTGAAAGAGAAAGGTTGATTCAATATGGAACCAACAGTATGTCCATGGTGCCACACGGAGATTGTATGGGATGAGGAGCTAGGTCCGGAAGAAGAATGCCCCTACTGTCACAATGAATTAAAGGGATACCGTACACTAAACATTAATATCGGTGATGAAGAGAACGGTGAAGCCGAGGAAGACATCTATGATATGGATGATGTTGAGGACGATGAACAAACTACGGATCTTGCTAATCTATGGGGAGATGAAGTAGAGCTGAAATTGCCGGAGCTTCGTACATTGACGAAGTACGCAGATGAGGGCAATGATCTGATTCAATACGAAGAAGGCGTGGAAAAGCAGCTTGATCTGCAAGAAGAAGTGCCCGAATGCCCACACTGCCGTGAATTCATGATTCTCACAGGCACACAGAAGGCAACCAAAGATACGTTCAATCCTGTTGCCAATGCAGTGTCTGGTACGGACTCGCTGCTGGATGCTCCATTCTCTGTACAAATGTATGTATGCTCTGGCTGCTTCCAGGTTCAATATAGCTTGTCCGAGGATGACCGTCTGCGTCTGATCCAGAATTTGAGTGCCCGGAAATAAGGGAGTAATATAACATTGTGAAAATATAATATTTCAGGAAATTCATCATGTTTTCCTTCAGCTTGGGGTACGTTAACCCTGAGACCTTGCCTGTGAAGTGCTGACTTCAGGTGGAATAAGGAGGGAGCAGATGAAAATTTCTCTGGGCCGACAATCCATTCTGCTGCTAGGCGTGAATGGATTGTTTGTGTTAGCCGGAGCTTTGTCGGGTACGTTTCTTAATGTGTATCTGTGGAAAAGTCGTCCGGACTACGCCATGCTGGGATGGTTCACGATCAGTCAGCAAATTGCACTCGGACTCACGTTTTGGCTTGCAGGAAAGTGGGTCAAGGAACATAACAAAATGAATGCGCTGCGATTGGGAACGGCTTTATCAGGTATTTTTTACATGCTTGTGTTATGGGCCGGGCCAAAAGCGGTTGACTGGATATGGCCTTTGGGGATTTTGTTGGGATGTGCACTCGGATTGTTCTGGATTGCTTTTAATGTGGTTTACTTTGAAGTGACTGACCGGGAAAATAGGGACCTGTTCAATGGTTGGGTGGGTTTACTGGGTTCCATGACAGGCATCATCGGTCCGTGGTTCTCAGGTCTGATCATTTCACGAATGGCTGACAATTCGGGTTATCGTCTTATTTTTACGGTGTCGCTGGTGATCTACGTGATTGCTGTCGTGTTCAGTTTTTTTCTGAAAAAAAGGGAGGTCAGCGGCACATACCGGTGGTCTGAACCCTGGCGACAGCTATCTGCCAAAGATAGTCCATGGAGACCGCTTGGCATTGGATTGTTTGCCCAAGGCGTACGAGAGGGTGTATTTGCCTTTCTGATTGCATTGCTCGTCTATATAGCTACGAAGCAGGAATATAAGCTTGGGCAGTTCTCGTTAATCACTTCTGCCGTAGCTCTGGTCAGTTACTGGGTTGCAGGAAAATGGTTTAAACCGCAATACAGGTCCAGGGGGATGTTGGCCGGAGCGATATTGTTATTCATCGTATTGATTCCTTTATTATGGAAAGTTAGCTATGGCACGCTTTTGATTATGGGAATCGGTTCAGCCTTGTCGATGCCGTTGTATATTTTGCCGATGATTTCGGCAGGATTCGACTTGATGGGAACGAGCGGCGAAAATGTAGAGAAAAGGGTTGAACTTGTCGTATTAAGGGAGCTGTGTTTAATGGTCGGTCGTTTATTCGGACTCGCTGTATTTATTCTGACTGTCATGAACGGTCCATCGTTACAAACGTTAACCTGGCTTATTGTGGCGCTTGGGGCATTCCCACTTATTGGCTGGATATTCATGCGCAAAATGTTAGTACATCCGGATCAGTAAAAACCATCGGCATAGGAAAAGGGTACAGTTCAGGGATCTAATCCTGAGCTGTACCCTTATTTATTGAATTGTGGCTACACAGGAGTAGGCTTACTCGTTCTATTTAATGAGAAAAGTTCCATATCTTCATTTTTAACTCCTGCAACAGCATCGGCCAAAATAGAAGCGGCAAACATGCTGTACACTGTCCCGTTACCACCATAACCCTCTAGAAAATAAGAATGTGGATATTCGGGATGTGGCCCGATAAACGGAAGCCCATCATGTGTATTTCCGAACACGGCACCCCAGGCATAATCGACTTCAAGACCATCCAACGGGAAATAAGAGCGGACTTCTTCCAGGAGTGTATCTCCCCGGTGTTTTGCCCGAATCTCACGCTGATCTTCCTTCGGTATCTCTTCATCCAGACCTCCGGCAATGATCCGTCCGTCTGGTGTTGTTCTCATATACAGGTAAGGGCGTGCTGTTTCCCAAATCATGCTGTGCCCATACCATTCCTTCAGGTCTGGCAGCGGTTTAGTAGCAATAGCATAGGTGGTTTGCAGGAAGGCTCCTTGATCTCTTTTGATGGCCTGTGTCTCATAACCGGTAGCAAAAATAACCTTACTGGCACGAATTTTACCATCTGAGGTATAACACAGCACACCATCATCATCGAATTCACAATGAATCATCTCCGTTTGTCCATAGATTCGTGCGCCTCGTTTGCTCGCAGATTCAAACAAGGCATGAACAAAGCGATACGGATTCACTTCGGCATCCCCCAACGTATACAGTGCTGCAGGTTTGCTGAAAGGAAAATACCTGCTGATCTTGTCGGAATTCCACAGTTCAGCTTCAAAGCCATAGCGCTTCAACGTCTGATATTCTTCCTCCACCTTGGCTAGATCATCAATACTGCTGGCTAAACAGAGACTGTTGCGCGGAATAAACCAGGGATCCGTATCCAGCCTGTTTGCAATTTGGGTGAGCTTCTGCATCGCTTCACGACATAATTCATAGAAGCGAACGCCTGTCTTTTCGCCAAAGGTATGAATACAGGAGGTTAGTGTTTTGTCGTTTGTGTATTGTAAAAGACCTGTATTGGCTGAGCTGCTGCCATGTGCAATCTTTCTCTTATCGATAACAACCGTATTAACTCCACGCTCCGTAAGCAATTCGGAAGTCAGTGCGCCCCCCATTCCACCACCGATGATCAGACAGTCACACGAGATGTCCGTTTCGAGCGGGGGGTAGGTGGGACTTGTAGTAAAAGTGGAAGGCCAGAAAGGTGTGCCATAGACCAGATCCATGATTAACATCTCCTTTGTCATTAACGTTTGTATACTTTTGAGTGACCGGGTTAACAATAATTGCGCATAAACTTTATGCCGAGGAGGTCAACGAGACATGCAGAATCAATCCATGCAACCGCTGAGTCCGAAAGAATTGAATTATATTGCGGATTCAATATCCAATGAAGAACTGCTCATCAAGCAGTGTGCCGCCACAGCTTCCATCTCACAACATCCGCAAATTCAGCAGGCACTGAATCACTATGTTCGTTCCCATGAACAGCATCTGAACACACTCGTCAACGCTCTGCAGCAACATCAATCTATTGCTCCCACTCAAGCGCAGTAATAGAAACCGAATCTACTCGTATAGGAGGAAACCTTGTGTATTCTCAATCTTCTAATGGATCATTTATGCAGGAGCAGGATTTGTTGAAGTCGATTCTTGCGGATTTAAGACGAACCGCGCGCGAATATACGACAGCAACCACCGAAGCTTCCTGTCCAATCACACGTCGGATGTTCACGGACTTGACCAATGATACACTCCGTTTGCAAGGTGAGCTGTTCAATGTGTTGCAGCAAAGCAACATGTATTCGGTAGGTTCGAAGGCATTGCGACAGGATGTAGACAAGCAGATTCAATCGGCCCACCAGACCCAACAGAAGTGCCAGCAATTCGTTCAGGAAAAGAATACGCAGTCCAGTCCCTACAGTCAGGCGCCCAATGTGCCACAGCATCAGGCGAATTACGGTAACCCTTATTACATGTAACCTTTGTAATTATGGTTTGAAGCAGGCGACTGTTACTGACCATACCACCGCTTGCCCGAATTCAGGGCGGGCGGTTTTTGTCTTTGCATGATCGTTGAATTCATGTAATATAAGTATTAATTCATTTACAGGAACCTGGATGACGCTGGAGGGAAAGACATGAAGGATCTGAACGATCTGCAATTAAAAGTTCTGGATTTGTTGAAGGAAGACGCGAGAAGGACTCCCGCACTGCTGTCGACGCTGCTGGGGGAGTCGGAAGATAATATCAAGAACGCCGTGACACAGCTTGAACAGGACCACGTTATTGTGAAATACGCAACTGTTGTGAACTGGAGCAAGATTGATGATGAGAAAGTAACAGCCTTGATTGAAGTACAGATTACGCCTGAGCGAGGTCGTGGCTTCGAAGGGATCGCAGAACGCATTTACCTGTATCCGCAAGTGAAATCGGTATATCTCATGTCAGGTGCATATGATCTGCTCGTAGAAGTAGAAGGTGGCAATCTGCGTGAAGTCGCTAATTTTGTATCGGAGAAATTGTCTCCGATTGACTCTGTACTTTCAACCAAAACGAATTTTATTCTTAAAAAATATAAGCAGGACGGGATTATTTTTGAAGACCATCAGGAAGACAACCGTCTCATGATCTCGCCGTAAAGGAAGATGCGTCATGATAGTGAATGAACAGACAACAGGAAAAAACAAGAAAATGACTTCGTATCTGGCACCTTTGGTTCAACAGATACCACCATCCGGCATACGTAAATTTTTTGATCTGGTTGGCGATAACAAGGACATCATCACACTGGGTGTAGGTGAACCTGACTTTGTAACACCATGGCATATGCGTGAAGCATGTGTATATTCACTCGAAAGAGGTATGACCAGTTACACGTCCAATGCGGGTATGCCGAAACTGAGGGAAGCCATTAGCGAGTATTTGGATACTCAATTTGATACCAAGTATGATCCAAAGAACGAAATCATCGTTACCGTTGGTGGCAGTGAAGCCATTGATTTGGCATTACGTGCATTAATCGTACCCGGAGACGAGATTCTGATTCCAGAACCTTCGTATGTGGCATATTCTCCAATCGCTTCGATTGGTGGCGGTGTACCGGTTGGTGTAGAAACGTATGCGAAGGATCAGTTTAAACTGACTGCTGAAGCGTTGGAAGCGGGAATTACACCGAAGTCCAAGGTGCTTATCCTATGTTATCCGAGCAATCCGACAGGTGCCATCATGACCTATGAAGAATGGTTGCCTATTGCTGAAGTGATCAAAAAGCATGATCTGATCGTCATCGCGGATGAGATTTATGCTGAGCTGACCTATACGCAAAAACATGTTAGTTTCGCTTCGATTCCGGATATGAAGGAACGTACCATTTTGGTTAGTGGTTTTTCGAAGGCTTTTGCGATGACCGGCTGGCGAATCGGGTATATGTGTGGACATCCAGAACTGATTGCAGCCATGCTCAAAATTCATCAGTATACGGTGATGTGTGCTCCTGCCATGGGACAGGTGGCCGCGCTTGAGGCATTGACAAACGGTTTGGGTGAGAAGGATCGAATGGTTGAATCCTATAATCAGCGCAGACGCCTTATTGTGCAAGGGTTTAGGGATATTGGACTGGACTGTCATGAACCCCAGGGAGCATTTTATGCATTTCCTAGTATCCAGAAGACAGGGCTGAGTTCGGATCTTTTTGCCGAGCGTCTACTAACTGAAAATAAAGTGGCTGCTGTTCCGGGTAATGTGTTTGGTCCGCAAGGAGAAGGATTTCTTCGTTGTTCCTATGCAACATCTGTGACCCAATTGAATGAAGCATTGGAACGAATCGGAAACTTTGTTTACAAACTGCAAAAAGAGGGTTAATAGGGATTAGAAGCTTCTGATCGACATAAAGTTTCTTCAAACTAGAAAAAAATAACTTTCTTTTACAAAATATTGTGATATAATTTCAATTTGAAATATGTTTTTCTTGTATTTGGAAACTAATTTTCCAAGGAGGGGTTGGCTTTGTTTTGTGTTGAATATGATTTACCGACTAATCGTGGGCATTATTTGGCAGAAGGCGATCATGGCGACCGATGGTCGGTGAAACCGGATCACGCATCTTTGCATAACGTTTCCTTGGAAGATGAGATCCATATGCTACGCCGCAAGATGGAACAGATATTCCTTGAAGAGAAATCATTCACATCCGATATTGTAATTGAAATTAGCAGTTTGCTAGATTTGAAGATTAATGAATACATGAAGGCTAATCCGATTAAAGGAAAATAATTTTTCGTTGAATCGAAACGTTACGCTTATTGTGAATCAAAGAAGACCCTTAAGGGGTCTTTTTTTGCGCTATGAACAGATTGCTTTGGATAAGCAGGGTTATTTTTTTGCGTGCAACAATTGTGATATATTGTACATAGGAGACTAAAGGGGGAACTGGAATGAAGAGATTTTGGGGGCTTACCGCAATTATTTCTATGATTTTTCTGCTTGCTGGCTGTGGCGGTAAGGACGGTTTTACAATTTTTATTATTGATAACCAAGGAAATCCATCCGTGATCTCGGAACAGTTGCAAGCTAATTTGCAGCAGAAGCTGGGCGAGGAACCCAAGGTGGAGGTAATCACCAGTGCAATGTATGATGTTCAGAAAATTATGGTAGAGTATGCAGCCGGTGGACATGATATTTTCATTTTGCCTGAGGCTGATATGAAGCAGTACGGAAGTAACGGCTCCAATATTCCGCTTGATGATACATTTGATCCGGAGAAGTATAAGCGCGGTGTTTTTGAAGGCGGGGTCCTAGTTGAAAAGGGTGAAGGAGATGACGGTTCAGATATTAAGACAGAATCACATCTCTATGGCATTCCACTGGAAGACATGCAAATGTTCAAAGATGTAGATTATGCTGCGCAAAATCTGTTTGCGACCATTCCAGTTTCAGCGTCCAATGTCGAAGAATCCAAGAAAGTGCTGAAGGCGCTGACAGAGTAAGTGCAATCTAGTATGGCTACTGAAGGAGGGGAGTGGATTGCTAATTACGGTCACAGGCGGCCTGGGTAGTGGTAAAACCCGATTTGCGCTTGAATACGCAGCTCGGATTAGCCGGGAGGGCATCTATTTATCCACTGGAGATCATGATCCCGTGATTCCGGAATTGCCATCCGCTCATTATCGTGCCATCCAGGCTGGAAACGGCCAGCACCTGACGGAGGTGCTTCACCAGATTAATCGGGAATCCAATCTCTTCCTTGCAGATCAGCGAATCGTTATTGTGGATAGTCTGACAGCATGGATGGCAGCAGGGTTCAGGGCAAATGATGATCTGAATCAGCAGCGTTCTGAAACGCAATTGTTGCTGGACGCTCTTCTTTCCTACCATGGAAAGCTGCTGGTGATTACCAATGAAATGCACGGTTCTTTGTATCCTTCAGAGGAAGAACGAATTTTTGCGGCAAGAATGGCATCGGTTAACCGAGCGTTACAGGCGCATTCGGAACAGATGTATCTGTTGATATCTGGTTTGGCTGTTGATCTCAAAAATCGAGGGCTGCAATTCGAAGATTAGCATTTCATAACATGAAACGATAGACAAGCCTCAAAAAGCCTCCGTCACCACAAATGCTGGTGCGGAGGCTTTAAATTATGACAAAAGCTATGTGTGTACATTTCTTTATTTCCGAGTTTTATTTCGTCTGATCCACCAGATGATACAGCCCACAACAATAATCGCCAGAAGTACATATACGACCAGGGAGTACACGTCCATAAAGTGCAGGATACTCTCCCATGACGCACCGAGAGCCGCACCAACTGAGACGAGAATAATATTCCAGGCCAGAGTTCCAATAGTGGTGAAGAGAATGAATAGACCAAATTTCATGTTGGACATGCCGGCAGGAATTGATATCAGGCTCCGAACAAGGGGAACCATGCGACAGAATAGTACGGTCCACATTCCATATTTGTCAAACCATGCATCGACACGGTGGATATCTTCTTTTTTGATCCGCAGAATATGACCCCAACGTTCAACAATCTTCTCCAGCCGATTGACATCAATCAGCAGTCCGATCCCATACAGAATGACAGCACCAAGCACAGAACCAATGGTAGCAGCAATAATAACGCCAGGAAGGGTCAGGCTGGTGTAGGTGGTCATGAAGCCGCCAAATGGTAATATGATTTCGGAGGGGATGGGGGGGAATACGTTTTCAAGAGCAATAATAAGTGCAATGCCTATGTATCCGTATTGTTCCATGAAATCGGTTATCCAGTTTTGCATATTCGTCTCCTCTACTTTTGGTTTGCAAGGATTTGGCGTATACTCGGCAGAGTACACCAAATCATATATACGTGTGAAGGATCTCACTGGTTTCTGAAAATAATAGCATTCCCGTATTCATAGCAGGTCAAGTATACTGGTTAAGTTATACTCTAGAAGGGCATGTTCTCTTAGTTAACCCAGCGTTCTACCATGTGAATGATACTACCAATAGGAGGGATTACAATGGGCATATATACACGAACAGGTGACGAGGGGCAGACCTCTGTTATCGGTGGACGGGTCATTAAGGATGATGATCGTGTCGAAGCTTACGGTACAATTGATGAGCTGAACTGTTTTGTTGGGCAGGCCATCAGTTTTATTGATCAAGCAAATGGGGATTTTGAAGATTTGCGTGAACATTTGCTCGAAATTCAGCAAGAATTGTTTGATTGCGGGTCCGATCTGGCCTTTGTAAAAATCAGCGAAACCAAATATAAAGTACGGGATGAAATGGTCACCCGCCTTGAGCAGTGGATTGATCAGTATGATGCGGAAAATCCGAAAGTGGAACGATTTATTTTACCTGGGGGTAGTTTACTCTCTTCCACATTGCATGTCTGCCGTACAGTATGCCGCCGTGCTGAACGTCGCGCTGTAACCCTTGGACAGCATACGGATATTAACCCTTCCGTGAGACGTTATTTGAACCGTTTGTCTGATTATTTCTTCGTTGTTGCACGGACTGCCAATGCAAGACAACAGGTTGCTGACATTGAGTATGTGCGGAGCAAAAAAGTATTCCGCCGCAAAGACAAAGAATGAGCGGTTATTACTCACCACTTACTTACACGGTTCCCGTACATGAAGATGGCTGGCTGCTGAAGACCGTGCTTCAGCGCCGTCTACAGGTTTCGCGCAAGCTCCTGTCGAGACTCAAACTCACAGAGCAGGGAATTATGTTGAATGGCGAACGGGTATACATCAGCGTCAAAGTAAGCGCAGGAGACGTCCTGGAAGTCCGGATGGAACAGGAAGAGTCGGATGATATTTTACCTGAACCAATTCCTTTTACAATTCTGTATGAAGACGAGTACTTACTTATCGTGAACAAGGATGCTGGGGTCATCGTACATCCAACACATGGGCATTACACAGGTACATTGGCAAATGGAGTTGTCCATTATTGGAAATCTAAAGGCGAGCGTTTTCGCTTTAGACCGATTCATCGACTGGATCAGGAAACATCAGGTGTGCTGGCGATCGCGAAAAATCCATATGTGCACCAGCATGTGTCTGAGCAGATGATCGCAGGAACGGTGGATAAACAATATATCGCCTTTGTACACGGTAGTCCTGCCCAAGAAGAGGGGGCCATTGATGGCCCGATTGATCGTGATCCCGAAGAACCACATCGTCGAATCGTTACACCTGACGGGTATGCGGCAAGAACGTTATACACGACAGTCGCAAGGTGGGCGGGTGGAAGTGCCAGTGCAGTGAGCCTGAAGCTGGAGAGCGGCAGGACCCATCAAATAAGGGTGCATATGACATCGATCGGCTGCCCGTTAATTGGGGACCGGATGTACAAGACCCTTCCTGTGCATGAGATCGATGAGCAGACCATGGCTGTTCGGGAAGAACGAGATACTTGGATTGCACGTCAGGCATTGCACGCATGTGAGCTGTCGTTTGACCATCCCATTATGCAAAGTCGAATGACGTTCCAAGCCCCGTTGCCCGCTGATATGGCTTCCCTGGAGGCACGTTTGGATGCCGAGGCATTCCCTAGAGAAGTGTTTTGAAAATCTGTCAAACGGCCTGTGATTCGCGCTGTGTGCGGATTTCAGTGCATTGTGTCTTTGCTGTATGTCAATGGCTAGTTAGCTTAACCCGTGTGAGGGATGCAAGCTGCACCCGAACAAAATGCCGAAGGCTAAGGTTGAATTTTTTAAGGTTGTAAAATTTTATGTGTTTTAGGGTTTTTGATCCTAAGGCCGAATGGACATTTTTTTATTCGCCAAAAGGTTTGAGGTTTAAAATTACATTGCGATGGTATCGGGTTGGAGCGACTTTTGGATTTGCGAAGCAAACCAAGGGAAGCGAGAAGTCGAAACCTGAGCAATTTTGGAGGACTAGTAACGATGAGCAATCTGAAAATATATCAATACGCCAAATGCGGCACGTGCCGCAAAGCGGTAAAATGGCTGGAAGCTCAGGGGCATGAGCTGGAATTAATCCCGATTTTTGAAACGCCACCATCCGAAGCAGAATTAACGGAGTTGATTCAGAAGAGCGGACTTGAAGTGAAGAAGTTTTTCAATACGAGTGGGGAAGTATACAAGGAACAGCAATTGAAGGACAAGCTGCCAGGGTTGTCCACAGAAGAGCAGATCCGTTTGCTGGCTTCCAATGGTCGTCTGATTAAACGTCCAATTGTTACGGATGGTCACAAAGTAACCGTCGGATTCAAGGAAGATACGTATGAGCAGGAATGGAACAACGCGTAATTTATAGATGAATGATTTCATTGATTGTTAAATGAACCAAGGTGAAAAAGGCTCTGAATGTTCAAAATTCAGGGCTTTTTTGGCTGCTCGATCCTTGGCGGAACTATGCTATAATGATAGAATTAGTTCGATATTTTATTTGCTATATACAGGACAGGAGAGAACAAATTCAAGTGAATCAACGTAATGAACCTACTTTGTTGCTGGTAGATGGTATGGCGGTGTTGTTCCGTGCATTCTATGCAACATCTGCAAGCGGATATATCAGACGTACAAAGGCAGGCGTGCCAACCAACGCAGTATACGGATTTATCCGTTATTTCTGGGATGCGGTTCAGACCTTTGGGCCAAGTCATGTCGTATGCTGTTGGGATATGGGGGGCAAGACGTTTCGCGGTGAAGAGTATGCAGCATATAAGGGAAACCGTCCGGAAGCCCCGGATGATCTGATTCCTCAGTTTGCTCTGATTCGCGAAGTGATGGATAGTTTGGGCATTCCGAATATTGGTGCTCAAGGATATGAAGCGGATGATTGCATCGGTACACTTGCCAAGTACTATACCGAGCAGACGGATATGAACGTGATGGTACTTACGGGTGACCACGATATGCTGCAGCTGATTGATGACCGCACAAGCATTATTATTATGAAAAAAGGTCATGGCAATTATATGGTGTATACACCTGAATCCCTAATGTCAGAGAAACAACTGACACCTCGTCAAGTCATTGACATGAAAGGTCTAATGGGTGATGCCAGTGACAATTATCCTGGGGTAAGGGGCATTGGAGAGAAGACGGCCTTGAAGCTTGTGCAGGAGTTTGGCTCCATTGAAGGTATTTTGAATAATATGGATAAGCTTACTCCTTCGGTACGCAACAAAATTGAGAATGATCTCGACATGCTTCATCTGTCTCGTAAACTGGCAGAGATTCACTGTGCAGTTCCGGTAGCTTGTGCACTGGATGTATGTGAATTGCGTCTTGACCCGGATGTGGTGATGGACAAGTTCGAACAACTTGAGATGAAGAGCCTGGGCTCTTGGATGGGAGTGGCAATAGGGTGAGCAGCATGCAGACAAAACGGACGGGCAAAAAGTGGTGGACAGGGGCTATGGCCCTCGTCCTTGCTTTGCCTGTAATCTTTTCAGGATCGGTGAGTGCTCCACAGACTGCCGATGCCAAAGCGGCAATTAGCACCAAAGTACAAAAAGTAAAAGCAGCAGGACGCAGTTTTACCGTGCAGACGGTTAGTATTCCCAAAGGTACACCAGTTACTGTAGGACTGGCGAAGAAGCAGGTTGGTCAGACCGCAACATTACCTTCGATTGTCAAAGCTTATGGCGCGCAAGCGGCCATTAACGGAGCATTTTTTGAAGCTTATAACGGAGCCCCAGATCCATATGGTATGTTAATAGCAAACGGCAAGGTTATACATATTGGAAGGTACGGAACAACGATCGGATTTAAGGAAGATGGCTCAGCCATGATGGATTCACTTCAAGTGAATCTGACGGGTAAAGTAACCGATCCAGAGGGGAAATCACGCAGTTGGTATGCGACCTTTATCAATCGAACACCCTCCGCGAATGCGAGTATTACGATGTTATACACGCCAGAGCGGGGATCCACAGTTGGATTCAAAGGAGGTACGGCCGTTGTGATGGAGAAAGGGATTGTCACCAAGAAAGTACCGAATACCAATGTAGCCATTCCGAAGAATGGCTCGGTGCTGGTCTTCATGGGCAATCAGAAATCTTCGTCGGACCGCTTCACCGTTGGATCAACTGTAGAGATGAATTATAAATACACCAATGCAGCAGGCAAGGAGATTCCTTGGCAAGATGTAGTCACCGCTGTGGGCGCGGGTCCACGTCTGGTGAAAGACGGCAAAGTTGCCGTAAATCCAGTGAGTGAGGGCTTCAAGGATACCAAAATTCTCAATGCCTCCGGCGCAAGAAGCGGTATTGCCATTATGGCTGACGGTTCGGTTATGTTGGCTACCGTGCCAGGAGCGACGATTAAGGAATGGGCTGCTGTCATGCAGAAGCTCGGTGCCAAGCAGGCAATGAACCTGGATGGTGGTGCATCTTCTGGTATGTATGCTGGCGGCAAAATGCTTACTTCCCCAGGCCGCTTGTTAAGTAATACACTTGTTTTTGGTGGTTCTGTTCGTTAAAAGAAAACTAATATGGGAGGTATGAACAGGTGACACTCACACACAATCGAAAGCCAGATGAAAGCAAAACAGCTGTATTAGCTGTAAACGTGGGGGAACCCCAGGCATTGCCTGGCCAGAAGCGTGAAGTGATGAGCGGCATCGTGAAACATCCCATTTCCAGCCCGGTCTTCCTGTCATTCACCGGAATGACAGGGGATGCTCAGGCCGATCTGGTGCATCATGGCGGACCGGATAAGGCAGTTTGTGTATACGATTACAGTCGTTATCCGGCACTTGAACAACTGATGGATCGCAAGCTGGACTGGGGGGCTTGTGGTGAGAATTTGACCGTTCAAGGCTGTATGGAGGACGAAGTCCGGATTGGCGATGTGTATGAATTGGGGGAAGCCGTGGTACAGGTCAGCCAACCAAGACAACCTTGCTTCAAGCTTGGTGCAAGGTATGATTACAAAGAGCTGCCTGTTTATTTTCAGGATAGCGGGCATACCGGATTTTATTTTCGGGTGTTGCAAGAGGGGGAGGTAACGCCTTCTGCAATATTCAGACGGCTCAGCACGGACCCTGCATCAATGACCATTCTGGAAGCTAATCGAATTATGCATCAAGGGAAGCAGGATGCCGCTGGTATGCGTGCTCTGATGGCCATTCCAACGCTATCCGATAGCTGGAAGCAGACCTTATTGAAGCGATTGGCGAAGCTCGAAGCTGCTGAACAGAATTAATCTTGCCGCTATTCAGAGAACAGTTTCGAAGATCCATTTAATTTTAAACTACTTGGGAGTGTGACTAACATGACGATTTTAGGCGCAATTGAAGCTGGAGGAACCAAATTTGTATGTGGTATTGGTACGGAAAAAGGAGAAGTACTTGAACGCGTAAGCTTTCCAACGACAACACCGGAAGAGACGATGGCACAAGTGATCGCTTTTTTTGAAGGTAAAGGCATTGAAGCTTTGGGTGTGGGTTCATTTGGTCCCATTGATCCGATTGAAGGAAGCCCGACTTATGGTTACATCACAACAACACCTAAGCCTCATTGGGGACAGTACAATATGATCGGCAAGCTCAAAGAGCACTTTGATGTGCCGATGACGTTCGACACGGATGTTAATGGTGCAGCACTTGGGGAAGCAACCTGGGGGGCTGCACAAGGCCTGGATAGCTGTCTGTATATTACGGTTGGAACGGGTATCGGTGCAGGTGCTGTTGTAGGTGGCAAAATGGTCCATGGATTATCGCATCCAGAGATGGGGCATATCATCGTTCGCAGACATCCCGAAGATACATATGAAGGGTTCTGCCCGTATCATGGAGATTGTCTCGAGGGTCTTGCGGCAGGTCCTGCCATCAATAAACGTTGGGAGCAACCGGCTTATGAACTGCCAGCTGATCACAAGGCCTGGGAGATTGAAGCACATTACCTGGCACATGCCCTGATGAATTATGTATTGATCCTCACTCCGCAGAAAATTGTAATGGGCGGCGGTGTGATGAAGCAAGAGCATCTGTTCCAGATGGTTCGCAGCAAGCTTCAGGAGTTGCTCGCTGGGTACGTTCAGCATCCTGCACTTCAGTCTGAAATTGACCAGTACGTTGTTTCACCAGGACTTGGCGATAATGCGGGACTGTGTGGTTCACTTGCGCTGGCGAAGTTGGCTTTGAACAAGTAAATAGCTTTACAAACAAGCAGTTGACGAATTTTTCCATTGTGGTAATATATGAGCAACAGCATAGCACGGTTAATGAGGAAGCACCTCTCTTGCAAGCATTTTGCAGGAGAGGTGTTTTTTTGTGCTTATTAAGATAGCACAATACAGACTGTGTGGAGCTGAACTTTTGAAGGAGGGACAAGAAATGGAAGTCATTTTCATGAACAGATTATCCAGAATGTCAGGTCAGAATGAAGAGCATGCCCAGCTGTGGATCGGTGAAGAAGAAGGGGAGTGGCATCTGGGGTGGAGCCAATATGAGGCAGGGGACCGTACGGATGCTACCTGGTATTATGGAAGCTCGTGGGATGAACTCCTACACGTTTACCGTCATCAGCTAGCCATACAGATGGGTGAAGGCTACCGTCCGTTGCTGCGGGGTTTATTTCACGAAAATGATGATTTGAAGTCACGCAGTTATGGCGGCCAGCGTCTTCATTGTTACAGTGAATTATATGGCAATGAGGAGCTGTATATGGATCTGTGTATATGGCGCAGGAAGAGAGCAGCATCTGACCGGAAAGCCCCCTATTTTATTGCAACGAATCGGTTGCTGCGCCTGATCAGTGCATTTGTTCCACAAACCATCGATGAATTGATGCAATTGCCTGGCGTAGGAGAGAGCAAGGCTTCCGAGTACGGAGCTGAATGGATGGAGCTTACGAAAGGACTGGAACGTTCCACATCTTTTCCGCTAGATTGGGTGTACACGGTTCTGAAGGAACAAGAATATGAGAGCTGGCTGTATAAACAGAGAGAGCAGAAATACAAGCAGGAGCTAGACAGATTTACGACACGCAAGCAGGTTCTCGAAGGCATGAAGGAAGGGGATACGCTTGAGGAAATCGTGAATCGTTCCGGATTGTCCCGGCGGGAGCTGATTGAGCTGTTGGAGACACTGGATTTGGAGGGGTATGACACAGATTGTCTACTCGATGCTGAGCTTGCTGTTATGCCCGATGAGGAGCAAGAGGCGGTATGGAGTGCCTATGAGGAGCTGGGAGATAACTTTCTGAAGCCCGTGTTACATAAGGTGTATGGAGAAGAGAAGCCTGGCGGGAGCAATCTGGAGCAGGTCTACGAAAGACTGCGCATGATTCGCATCCGGTTTCGTCGTCACACAGAGACGGAGCAGAATGTGGGCTAGATTGAAAATAGGACGGTAGTTGTCATGCAGTAAAAGGAAGATAAAAAAAGACGAGGCGTTTCTCCAGATGTGGAGCGCTTCGTCTTTGCAATTTCAGACCCAATCTTTTTTGCGGAAAATAAAGAACATGCTCAGGCCCAGTGTAACCATCAGGCCAATGACCACAAAATAACTATACTTCCAGTTCAGCTCAGGCATGTTCGTAAAGTTCATCCCATAGATGCCCGTGATAACGGTCAGCGGCATGAACACCGTGGTAATGGCGGTGAACACACGCATGATTTCATTCGCCCGGTTGGCGATACTGGATTGGTAAGCTTCTCGCAAGTTCCCCATCAAGTCGCGATACGTCTCAAAGGTTTCGGATATTTTCACAGCATTCTCATAAATGTCACTGAAATACTTCTGCAGTTGATCATCAATAAGACGCAGATCTTTTTTATTGAGTGTGTTAATGACCTCTTTCTGAGGCCCCAGCACTTTCTTCAGCCATAAAATCTCACTGCGCAGCCCGATAATCTCGTTCAGATGAGATTTCTTGGTATGCATCAGGATGTCTTCTTCAAGCTTCTCAATGCGTGCTTCGATTCGGTCACCGACGGTGAAATAATTATCAACAATTAAGTCAACCAGCAGATACAGCAGCTTATCCGGCGTACTGATTTCCTGTTCCCACAGGATCGGTTTCAACGTCCGCAATTCACTAACTTTCTGTTTGGTCACACTGATAATAAAGTGCCTGCCAAGGAACAAGTTGACGGCACGTAAAAAAATCTCTTCATCATCAAAACGAATGCTATTAATTACAATAAAATAATGGCTCTCATAAATTTCAATCTTCGGACGTTGTTCTTCGTCACTCAAACAGTCTTCCACGGCCAGATCATGCATCATGAACAGCGGTTGAAGTACCGCCAAATCGTCTACGTCCGCATCAATCCAGTAAAATCCCTCCGCTGGTGGAGTCAGCGCCTGCTGAATGTCGTCCACCGGAATAAATACACCGTTATTTACCAACCGGATTTTCATTGTTCATCTACTCCTTCTGCACCCGCCAAATGGCGGATTTCATCAATATGGGCGCAAAAAGAACAGATCAGCCGGTCGGCAGCGGAGTGCCTGGAAGTCAGGACTGCGTTCGCTCTATAATCAAACGGAAGTAACGTCCCGCTGCCGGCATGCTGATATCAGTTCTCTATGCAGTTTGTCGGAATTCGGCTGCCAGTCAGGCCTCGGGTCGCCATCCATTGAATATGTCACCTCTCACATAAGGTTTTGCAACACTTGTCTAGTATACCGCTGGTAAAGGGTCCTTTCAAGCGCAAAAATGTGTCGATTTCGCGCTCTGGAGCAGTGTATGACAGTGGATGATGAACGGTTCCGATCCTGAGGAACAGACATTGAACTACATCTTGACGTGAGGGAATTAATGTTTTAAAGTAAACGTTGAGCCACACTAGTTTTTACAATTAAATAAAGCGAAATCTTATCAAGAGTAGGTGGAGGGACTGGCCCGATGAAACCCGGCAACCGGCGGTATACCGCACGGTGCTAATTCTTGCAGCGACCAAGTGTCCAAGTGACACTGTTGTAACTGAGAGATGAGAGAGGCGCATATCTATTTACATATGACCTTTCTCGGAATCCGAGGAAGGTCTTTGTTATATGCACCGGCTTCTCAGCAGTGATTTTCGCTAAGGAACTTGAGCTTGCCGCCAGCAATGTGGTTGCAATCCAGCGCCTGCATGCAAGCTCATGGCAGCCTATAACTGTACGGATGCGGGTCGTATCACACCTACAGTGGCTGCATCTATTTATGCACAAGGAGGAGTTAGAACCACCATGCCAATCAAAATTCCAGACGCACTGCCTGCCAAGGAAGTACTCGCAGGAGAGAACATCTTTGTCATGGACGAGACATCTGCTTATAAGCAGGACATTCGTCCACTACGTATCGCTATATTAAACCTGATGCCCACAAAGGAAACGACAGAAACCCAATTGCTTCGTCTGGTGGGTAACACACCCATTCAGGTAGATATCGTTCTGGTTCATCCGAAGTCTCATACGTCCAAGAACACGTCCCAAGAATATTTGGACTTGTTCTACAAAACCTTTGATGAGATCGAACACCGCCGTTTTGACGGCATGATCATTACAGGCGCTCCCGTAGAGCAAATGGACTTTGAAGACGTGAACTATTGGAAGGAAATCCAAGAGATCTTCGAATGGACCAAAACCAATGTGACTTCGACTATGCATATATGTTGGGCTTCCCAAGCGGGTTTATACCATCATTTCGGAGTTCCCAAAGTTCCCTTGGATGAAAAATGTTTCGGTGTATTCTCACATACGATCAACAGATCCAATGTGCAGCTGCTGCGCGGATTCGATGAAGTATTCAACGTACCGCATTCCCGCCATACGGAAGTGCGTCGTGAAGATATTGAAAAAAATGATAACCTTGAAATATTGGCTGAATCAGAGGAAGCAGGTATTTTCTTAGTTGCTACCAAAGACGGCAAACAGATTTTTGCAACCGGACATGCCGAGTATGATCCGCTTTCATTGAAATGGGAATATGACCGGGATGCAGCTAAAGGCATGAACATTGCGCTGCCTAGACATTATTTCCCGAACGATGATCCTTCCCGTGTTCCCCCGGCCACTTGGCGGGCCCATGCAAACTTATTATTCTCTAATTGGCTCAATTACTATGTGTATCAGGAAACCCCTTACGATATTGGTCCGCAAATCTAATTGTGATTACAGGAGGATGCAGCAATGGAAGACAACAAGTTGAAAATCGAAAGCCGATTGGCCCAGATCGGGTCTGTCAATGAACCGGTAACGGGCGCCATCAATTTTCCGATCTATCAGTCCACTGCGTTTCGCCACCCGAAGCTTGGACAAAGCACTGGATTTGATTATATTCGTACGACCAACCCAACCCGTAAAGTGTTGGAAGAAGCAGCGGCAGCGTTGGAATCCGGTGATGCAGGGTTTGCCTGTAGCTCCGGCATGGCCGCTTTGCAAACGATTTTTGCGTTATTCGGACAAGGAGATCATCTGATTGTATCATTGGATCTATACGGCGGAACGTATCGTTTGCTTGAACGCATCCTGTCTCGATTTGGTGTGACGGCAAGTTACGTGGATACCAATGATCTTGCGGCTCTGGAAAATATCAGACAACCGAATACAAAAGCGGTATTCATCGAGACACCAACCAATCCACTAATGATGATTACAGATGTGGAAGCGGTTTGCTCTTGGGCCAAGAGCCACAACTTGCTGACCATTGTGGATAATACACTGTTAACTCCGTTCTTCCAGCGTCCAATTGAACTTGGTGCAGATATCATCATCCATAGTGCCACGAAGTATCTGGGTGGTCATAATGACGTACTTGCCGGATTGATTATTACCAAAGGGGAAGAATTGTCGGCCGAAATGGCATTCCTGCACAATTCCATTGGCGCAGTGTTGTCTCCTAGCGACTCCTATCAGCTGATGAAAGGCATGAAAACACTTGCTCTTCGTATGGAGCGGCATGAGTATAATGCCTTGACAATTGCCAAGTACCTTTTGGAGCACCCAGCCGTTGCCGAAGTGTATCATCCAGGTTTGTCGGATCATCCCGGATTCGAAATACAGAATAAACAGTCCAGCGGAAACACAGGCATTTTCTCCTTCAAAGTAAAGGATGCTCGTTATGTTGAACCGTTACTCCGTCACATCAAGCTGATTGCTTTTGCAGAAAGTCTCGGGGGTGTAGAGTCGTTGATGACTTATCCTGCGGTACAGACTCATGCGGATATTCCGATTGAGATTCGTGATGCTGTAGGTGTAGATGACCGTTTGTTGCGCTTCTCTGTAGGGATCGAGCATGCCGATGATCTGATTGCCGATCTGGGCAATGCACTCACAGCTGCACAGCAGGAGATAGAAGGGGGAGCGCATCATGAGTGAGCAAAACAATAATGACAACAATCGTGAACGGAATGTTCATTCTGACCTGAAATTCGATACAAAGCTGCTGCATTTCGGTGACGAAATCGATAAAACTACCGGGGCTTCCAGCGTACCCATTTATCAGGCCTCCACATTCCATCATTTTGATATTTTTAATCCACCTCAACATGATTACAGTCGTTCGGGTAATCCCACTCGTCAGGCATTGGAGGATTACATCGCATTATTGGAAGGTGGGGCACGTGGTTTCGCTTATTCTTCAGGCATGGCTGCCATCTCCAGTGTGTTCATGATGTTCTCTGCAGGGGATCACATGATTGTGACAGAGGATGTATATGGAGGAACATATCGACTGCTTACTTCGATTTTGAGCCGGATGCAGATCGAGACTACCTTTGTAGATATGACCAACATTGAGGAAGTAAAGGCAGCGCTCAAACCGAACACGAAGGCCGTATATATGGAAACACCATCCAACCCGACACTTCGGATTACGGATATTGCTGCAGTCACCGCCTGGGCACAGGAACAGGAGTTAATCACCATTCTTGATAACACCTTCATGACGCCTTATTACCAACGTCCGATCGAGCTTGGGGTGGATATTGTCGTACATAGTGCCACCAAGTTTCTTGGCGGACACAGTGACGTGCTGGCAGGTTTAGCCGTTGCTCGAACGGATTCACTGGGAAGACAGCTCAAACAATTGCAGAATGGACTTGGAACCGTGCTTGGGGCTCAAGAATCCTGGCTGCTGATGCGTGGTATGAAAACTTTGGGTGCGCGCATGGCACACAGTGAACAAAGTACAGCGAAGCTGGCTGCTTGGCTTAGTGGACGTAGTGATATTACGGCTGTATTTTATCCGGGGCTGCTGGATCATCCCGGTCGTGAAGCTCACGAACGTCAGTCAAGCGGATATGGGGCTGTTGTATCGTTTGACGTAGGTTCAGGAGATCGGGCCAAGGCAGTACTTAACCGTGTGAAATTGCCAATTGTTGCCGTGAGTTTGGGTGCGGTGGAAAGTATCCTGTCTTATCCTGCGATGATGTCTCATGCGGCTATGCCGGCTGAGGTTCGCCGTGATCGGGGCATAACTGACGGATTATTGCGCTTCTCGGTTGGTCTGGAAGACATCGATGACCTGATTGCAGATCTGGATCAGGCACTTCAGGATACGTAGAGTCCGCTGTATTGAAATACGGGTGTTAGAGCGTGCCCGAAAAAGAAATGAATTAGATGGCATATGTAAACATTTTTATTAATTTTTAAAGCACCTGCTCATAAGGTGCTTTTTTTCACATGTAACCTGTGTTACGATATGTGGAGTACAGAAATGCGATGTTGCCACCAAAACTTTCATCTATATGAACAAGTTGGGACGGATCGTGATTATATTTTCTCTTCATGAGGGAGGCTTTTTTACGATGAGTACGGTAGACCGTATCTTAGATAAAGCCCTTCGGGGCGAACGTTTGGACTTGGAAGACACGATTCAGCTGTTTGAATCAAATGAAGTAGACAAAATCGGGGCAGCCGCCAATGTGATTACAAAACGCTTGCATCCCGAACCATACAGAACTTTTGTGATTGGGCGTAACGTCAACTACACGAACGTGTGTGATGTGTACTGCCGTTTTTGTGCTTTCTACCGCAGACCTGGCTCTGACGAAGGATATGTACTTCCCGATGAAGTCATTTTCCAGAAGATTCAAGAAACCGAAGACGTGAATGGTACCGAGATTTTGATGCAAGGTGGAACGAATCCAAACCTGCCGTTTAGCTATTACACAGATTTGCTCAAAGCAATCAAGGAGCGTTTCCCTAATATTACGATGCACTCCTTCTCTCCGGCCGAAATTATGAAAATGGTTGAAGTGTCCGACGGTCTTACTCTGGAAGAGGTTGTACGTGCGATTCACGAAGCGGGACTGGATTCCCTGCCTGGTGGTGGTGCCGAAATCCTGGATGACCGTACACGCCGCAAAATCAGCCGTTTGAAAGGTTCATGGCGCGATTGGATGGACGTTATGCAGACAGCTCACCGTATCGGTATGAACACAACAGCAACGATGGTTATCGGCCTTGGTGAAACGATGGAAGAGCGCGCACTGCATCTGCTTCGTGTACGTGAAGCTCAGGATGAGTGCATTGCGAACAAGTATGATTCCGAAGGATTCCTGGCGTTCATTCCTTGGACATTCCAACCGGATAATACAAACCTGAAGCTGGAGCGTCAGACGCCAGAAGAGTACCTGAAGACGGTAGCGATCAGTCGATTGGTATTGGACAACATCAAAAACATTCAATCCTCATGGGTTACGATGGGACCTGAAGTTGGCAAAAAATCACTCGAATTTGGCTGCAATGACTTTGGTAGTACCATGATCGAAGAGAACGTGGTATCTGCTGCAGGTGCGACCTATAAAGTCAACATTAATTCAATTACGCAACTGATTCGGGAGTCAGGTTATATTCCGGCACAGCGTAACACACGATATGACATCCTGCGGACATTTGATGAGAATAATGCCATTCAACAAGATTTTGTCATGCAGAACTAATATTAATTTTAAAGTACATCACGCTGATGAATTGAATCGATAAGATTCTTAGTCAGTTTGGATACGAAGTCCGTTGATTACTCTTTGATAAGGGGATTGGCGGACTTTTTAATTTTTCTTACACCTAGCGATGATTCACAGATCATCAAACAGTACATATTACGCATTTGGCGATATTTTATATTGGAATTGAACTGTTACAATGAAAGGGCACGTGAGTAAGAAGACATGCTGGGAAGGGGCAAGCTGATGAAAACAAGGAGACTTGGAAAGACGGGACTGGAAGTTCCTGTATTAAGCTTTGGTGCATCCTCTTTAGGTTCGGTATTTCGTGATATAGACCAAGGTGAAGGTGTTCGTACGGTTCACGCTGCTGTAGATGCAGGGATGAATTATATAGATGTTTCGCCCTATTATGGATTAACAAAAGCCGAAATCGTACTTGGAGAAGCCATCCGCAGTTTGCCACGCAGCTCGTTTACGTTGTCGACCAAGGCCGGACGTTATGGGGAGAATGTATTTGATTTTTCACGTAAGCGGATACATGACAGTGTACAAGAGAGTTTGCGTAGACTGCATACCGATTATATCGACATTCTGTTCTTGCATGACATTGAGTTTGTTCCGGCCGATATTATTATTGAAGAAGCTTTCCCAACATTGCTCCACCTGAAAGAGCAGGGAGTCATTCGTCATGCAGGAATTTGTGGGTTACCGCTACCGTTATTCGAAAAGGTATTGCCACAGATTGATGCCGACGCCATCATTTCCTACTGTCATTATGCATTGAATGATACTTCACTGCTGTCCTTGCTGCCCCTTTTGGAAAAGAAAGAAATTGGCCTTGTGAATGCTTCGCCTCTTTCCATGGGTTTGTTAAGCACAAGAGGCACTCCTGCCTGGCATCCTGCAGATGAGCGTGTGAAGCAGGTTTGTATGCAAGCGGCGCGGTTCTGCGCTGAACAAGGCAGTGATATCGCAAAGCTTGCCGTACAGTTTGCAACAGCCAATGAACAGATTCCAACGACACTGGTCAGCAGTGCAAGTGAACATAATATCCGCAACAATGCAGCCTGGATTGAGGAACCTTTAGACCAGGAACTGTTATCGGAGGTGCTGCGTATTCTGGCTCCAATTCATAATGAGAGCTGGGTCAGCGGCCGCCCTGAATATAACATTGAACATAACATGAAATCACAAGCATCACGGAAGGGGGAACAGGAATGAGAGCGGTTATTTGTGAAAATATAAATCGTTTGGCATTGCGAGACATAGCTGAACCCATTAGAAACGAGAATGATGCGCTGATAAGCATCCGACGAATTGGAATCTGCGGCACAGATTTGCATGCTTACAGAGGCAATCAGCCATTTTTCACTTATCCTCGTGTACTGGGTCATGAGCTTGCCGGGATTATTGAAGAAATCGGGGAAAATGAAGCGGGCTTGAAGGTCGGAGATCAGGTGAGCATTATTCCATATTTGCATTGTGGTTATTGTATTGCTTGTCGATCAGGGAAAACGAACTGTTGTGTGTCCATGAAGGTCATGGGTGTTCATGTGGATGGTGGCATGCGAGAAAGGATCGCAGTGCCAGTCTCTCATCTGATCCAAGCTGAAGGACTTACATTTGATGAAACCGCGATGGTAGAACCGCTGAGTATTGGTGCTCATGCGGTCAGAAGAGCAGATCTAAAGCCTGGAGATCAGGTTGTTGTCATTGGAGCTGGACCGATTGGTCTTGGCGTGATGGCATTTGCCAAACAGGCGGGTGCTCGTGTCATAGCCATTGACCGGAATCTGGACAGACTGGAGCTTAGCCGCAAGTGGGCTGGGGTCGATGCTTTGGTTCAAGCCAATGAACATTCCGCACAGAAAGTTGCCGAAATCACGGATGGGGACTATGCGACGGCTGTCTTTGATGCAACAGGAAACATACAATCGATGAATGATGCCATCCAATATGTGGCTCATAGCGGTCAATTAATTTTTGTTGGATTGGTCAAAGCCGATATTTCCTTTCATGATCCCGAATTTCACAAGCGGGAAATGAGCATTCTGGGCAGCCGAAATGCAACACGGGAGGACTTTGACCAGGTCATGTCGACTTTGCGGGAGAAGAAGTTAAACATGGATGGCTACATTACACACCGGGCGAGTTTTGAACAATTGCCTGATTCGATGGATACCTGGTTACAACCGGATTCGCATGTAGTGAAAGCGATAGTGGAGTTATAAAAGAATAAATAAAAAAACTCTCTCTGATCCTGAATGAATGGTTAACATCCATAGGAATCAGAGAGAGTTTTTGTTTGCCTAGCCTGATTATTTCTCCGGGTTCGTCACAATACCTGCATTTGGATCAATATGACGCACAATGGATTTGAGCCAGATCATTTCGAGGAAATGAATCTCATAGTAGAGCGCTCCGGGAACGTGCTGGATCCATCCTTCAGCGACAGCAGGATGCCCTGGCTCCGTTGAAGAATGCAATGTTCCAGGTTCACGGCGCAGCCGTGTACGGATAGCTTTTTCAACTTGAGCGCTTTGCGTGGTTAAGATACAGATTTTGCGCTTAGCTGTGAATCCGCGGAATGCAATATATACCATTTCATATGCAATGAGATAAGCAATTACCGAGTACATCGCTTGATCCCAACCAAAGACAACACCGGCAGCGGTTAGAATCAACAAGTTGAGCAGCATGATTATTTTTTCGAGAAGCATCCGTTTCCCGCTAAACAAGCGTTCTGGTGGACGGGAGGACGGATCACCGATTTCCAGCGTATCCAGTGTCCCACCATACCGCACGACTAAACCGATCCCCAGACCGAGACATAATCCGCCAAACATGGCGGCAGCCAGTGGGTGTTCGACAAGCGGCGGCATGGGATGAAGCACAATGGCGCCAATCGAAAAGACAACCAAACCCAGAACAGTGACCAGTACAAATTTCTTTTGCACGAGTCTGTAGGACAGAAAAATAAAGGGAACGTTGAACAAAAACAGGAACAAACCAATCCTCATTTCGGTCCAGTGGGCGAATAATGAAGAGATGCCTGTAATGCCGCCAATAATGATCTTATTGGGATGTAAAAACAGTTCAAGTCCCACGGAGGCCAGAATACCACCCGCAATGACAAACAATAAATTCAACAGGCGACGGGTAGATGATATTCTGGTCCTGGCAGTTTGTGGCACCGGATTAGCCGATATCAGAGGTGCTTTCATAGGTCATCCTCCTTTGTGCGGCTTTCGTGCTATTCTCCCTGGGTTATTCGCAGAAAGATCGGCGGTAGAGCCGCGATTACGATACATTGTCTGTTCTGAACAGACAAGGGGGGTTATCCTTCTTTCTGTAGAACCTTCGGTTCTTCTTTCTTCTTCCGAGGGTCTTTGAACTTAAATATTTTATCCAATAGTCTGAACACATGTTTGGACTCTTTTGTTAATAACGGTCCAAGGATGGCCAGAATGAGTACATATAGTGCGGCGAATGGTTGCAGCAGCGGGAGAAGTCCTCCGGCTTTACCCATGTTGGCCATAATGATGGAGAATTCACCACGTGACACAATGGTCAAGCCGATATTGGCTGATGCTTTCGGTGATAACCCTGCACTGCGGCCAGCGAGCATGCCTGCAAGGAAGTTTCCGAATAGTGTGAGCACAACTGCAATCAACGCAAGCCATACAGCTTCACCGCCAAGAGACAACGGATCGATGGACAATCCAAAGCTGAAGAAGAAGACAGCTCCGAAGAAATCACGGAATGGCAGAATCAAATGTTCAATCCGTTTGGCATGTTCTGTCTCAGCCAGCACCAGACCAACAAGCAAGGCGCCAATCGCTTCAGCGACATGAATGGTTTCGGAGAAACCGGCTACGAGGAACAATGCACCGAAAATCACAAGGGAGAACAATTCATTGGAGCGAATCTTAAGCAACTTGTTAAGCAGCGGTGTTGCTTTACGTCCAAGAATAATGACAATGAGCATGAAACCAAGCGCGATGAGTGCGGATACAATGACACCTCCGATGGAGGATGAATCACTGAGTACAAGTCCAGACAAGATGGAGATATATACTGCGAGAAACACATCTTCAAACATGATAATTCCGAGTATCATTTCCGTCTCCGGATTCGCTGTTCGTTTCAGATCAACGAGTACTTTGGCGACGATAGCACTGGATGAAATGGTTGTAATTCCGGCAATGACAAGTGCCTCGGCAGCTGGGAAACCGGAAGCAAAACCAAAAATCAATCCCAGCGTGAAGTTAATCCCAATATAGATGGAACCGCCGACTGCAATGGATTTACCTGATTTGATCAGGCGACCGACCGAGAATTCCAGTCCAAGATAGAAGAGCAGGAAGAGAATACCGATTCGTCCCATAAATTCAATAAACGGCTGACTTTCAATGAAACGGAAGTCCAGATGCCAGATTTTCATGGCATGAGGTCCAACGGCCATCCCGATCAGGATGTAAAATGGAACGACCGAAAATCTCAGTTTTGCGGATAAGAGTCCGGCGGCTGCAATGAGCACAAGTGCCAGACCTACTTCGAATATCAAATGATCCATCGACTCACCCCCTTCCGGTCAGGAGGAGGGATTTGAATAGCTTCTGCTGATTGCGTTCGCCAACGGCTACTACCGTGGACTCTGCACTAATCACGACCTCCGGACCGGGGCTGATATGTTTTTTGTGATTCTTCTCTACAACGGCAATAACCGTTGCCCCTGAGTTTTGACGTACGTCCAGTTCACCAATAGATTTACCGATGCATCCAAAGGATGGCTCGATTTTGTACCATTCAATAATCAGGTCGTCAAACGTTACTTCAATATTTTCAAGCTGCTTTGGTTTATAGGTTAATCCACCAACGATGGCAGCAATCTGTCTTGCCTCATAGTCATCTAGCGTGATCATGGAGATGCTTTGATCTGGATCGTCGTATTCAAAATGGTACATTTCCCGGCGACCATCATCGTGAATAATAACAATAATTTTATCTCCACTGCTCGTTTCAATCTGAAATTTCTTGCCGATTCCCGGCAAATCTGTTTCGCGTACATCCATGGTTAGTATGCCTCCTTAAAGTGAGGGCTGGCCACAGAAGACAGGCTTATTTCCCGAAAATAGAATGATCTGCTGCTATTAGGAACATTAAAAGATGCGGGTAAACAGAGCCAGGGACTCCTGACACACAGCCTTGTGTTTGGAATTTTTGCTGAAAATGGGTAAAACAAAATAATGGTTATTAACTAGGTGTTATTTTATGAAAATGGGTTGTTGATATCTTACATTAGATAAAAGGGTTATAAGTTATGCACAAGCACACCGTCTTTCAGATAGAGGTGTCTCCATGCAAAGCAACCTACAAATACGGTATAACGGCTAGTTCAGAGCGTTCACGTATTTTGGTGCTGAAGGGGTGGGAGATACATACATGCTGGTGAATTTGATGGGTAGCAGAAATAATCTGCGTTTAAACAGACAAATCAACGGTTTAAAGGGCAGACGCGGTGTAGGAATTCGCAGCATTAGCAACAAAGCGAGCACAAGAAAGACAGGTTTGTTATGCGTGACCGCAATCAACTTCGACATGACTTGTGGGTATTTGCGAATGGCAGGCTTTTGTTGAGACTCCAAGTTGTGGACAAGTACTTCCTTGTTGGAAGTCGTCTCAACGGTTACCTCGACAGCGGATTCCGACTGCATCGGAATAGGGAAGGACAACGCTTGGAATACGCACAAAATGATAATAAAAGCGTAACGGAGTATTCTTGGTTGTTGTCTCATTTTGGCTTCCCCCCTTTTCCGTGAAACATACTGTTATAAAAATAATAACACATTTTTGTCTTAACTCCAAACGAATTGATAATATACTGAGAAATCATGACACGCTTTCCATCAATCCGCTTCGTATATCCCTATCGGCCTTGCCATATACTTTGAACAGGAAGGAAAGGAGTGATTCTTATGGAACTGTTCGCCGTATGGACCGATGTATCAGGGCAAGAGGAAGCGGATCAATTTTATCGTTGTGTGAAGGAAAAAACCAAAGGTTTACATATAAGCAAAAGAGGATTTCGCCTTACCTTCAAACATAATGACGGAAGAGCGGCCTGGGTATGCAGAGGGAACGAGAATCACGCTGACTTTCAGCAGTGGCTGCCTCAGATCAGTGACTTGATCGCTGCTGGCCTTGCAGATTTCATCATGGATACACAAGAACGTGTGATGGTGGAAGAGATGATTTCCAAGGCCTGCTCAGTTATGGATGAACATGAGGTGGAGAAGGTAAACCGGATATGCATGCCTTTATTATTCAATGGTGACTTGGATCAACCAGGACTGCGTGAGCGTCGCCGCACCACTTTGGTCAATGGATTGAAGCAGGATTTGGAGGAGATTCATTTTTTTCACCTTGAAGGCATCCTTAATTTCCGGATTCGGCAGTATAAACAGGAACTTCATGAGCTGGTAGAATATGCGCTTGATGAATTCTGGATGGATCGTCAATATGAAGAATTTATGGGGCTGCTCAAGTATTTTGTCTTCTTTCAGGAAGCGAAAGTACCTCTTGTACATTTGATACACAAAGGTTTACATGAATTTCAGGTACTGGATGCTGCGCTTAATGCGTTGCCCGTACAAAAAGATGAACAGGTCGTTGTTGAGATGCCTGGACTAGAATTGGAAATGGATATCGAAGATATGATTGTGAGCACACTGATCTCCATCTCTCCTGAAAAAGTGATGCTGCATACGCGTACTCCAGATCTGTCCATCATCTCTACGATCCGTCAAATCTTTGAGGACAAGGTGCAATTATGCCATCATTGTCCCGAGTGTGAAGTGCTGCGCTCCGGATTGTTGACAGGTCTTGACGCAAGTGATCTCGGCAATTATAATAACTGTTGATCCATGATTTATTAGAAGTTATTATGGAACAATAAGCAAAAGCGTTGACAAAGACAAGAACCACACGCACGGTCAGAGCAGAGAGAGGGAACCAGGCTGAAATTTCCTCCGGATGCCACGTTTGGTTTACCCCTTTGTAGCTGCAGTTTTGAAAATGGAGTATGAAGGTTACCTCTATTTATCAGGTAGTCATCCATGAGTAAGGATATGCCGGGTCATGCCCGTTACCGTCATGCCAATGAGGGCTGTATTATCATTATAGATAAAGCAGCTGAATTAGGGTGGAACCACGAGAGTATACAACACTCGTCCCTTTGCCGGGACGGGTGTTTTTTGCGTTCCTTTGCCAAAATCCAAGGAACAGCAATAGATTATCCATCCATGATCATGCATGGACAGAGGTTGAATTTACAGGAGGAATGAGACAAATGGCAGTTAACATTAAACTACCCGATGGTTCGGTGCGTGAGTATGCCGACGGAAGCAGCATTGAAGATGTAGCCGCTTCGATTAGCAGTGGACTTCGCAAAAATGCCGTAGCCGGCAAACTGGATGGAATCGTCGTGGACTTGTCCACAACACTTCATGAGGGAGCGTTGGTGGAAATCGTAACACTCGATTCACCAGAAGGTCTGGAAGTAATGCGTCACAGTACAGCTCACTTGCTCGCTCAAGCTGTGAAGCGTTTATACGGAAATAAAGAGGTTCATCTTGGCGTTGGTCCGGTGATTGAAGATGGTTTCTACTATGATATGGATCTGGAGCAACCGCTCAATCCCGAAGATCTGCAAAAGATCGAGAAGGAAATGGAACGTATTGTTAATGAGAACTTGCCGATTGTACGTAAGGAAGTTAGCCGCGAGGAAGCCATTAAAATCTTCGAAGAAGTGGGCGATCCATACAAGCTCGAATTGATTCGTGACTTACCGGAAGACAGTGTCATCACTATTTATGAGCAAGGTGAATTCTTCGACTTGTGTCGTGGACCACACGTACCATCCACAAGCAAAATCAAAGTGTTCAAACTGATGAATGTTGCCGGTGCTTACTGGCGTGGAGATAGCAAAAACAAAATGCTGCAACGTATTTACGGTACAGCTTTTGTGAAAAAAGCACAGCTTGATGAGCATCTGCATTTCCTGGAAGAAGCACGTAAACGGGATCACCGTAAGCTGGGTAAAGAACTCGAAATCTTCACATTCTCCCAACTGGTTGGACAAGGTCTGCCAATCTGGTTGCCTAATGGTGCCAAGCTTCGCCGGACGTTGGAGCGTTATATCGTGGATCTGGAAGAGAGCCTCGGATATCAGCATGTATACACACCGGTGCTTGGTAATGTTGAGCTTTACAAAACTTCCGGACACTGGGAGCACTATCAGGAAGACATGTTCCCGAAAATGGTTATGGACAATGAGGAACTCGTTCTTCGTCCAATGAACTGTCCTCACCACATGATGGTGTACAAGTCCAGCATGCACAGCTACCGTGATCTGCCGATCCGGATTGCCGAGCTTGGCATGATGCATCGTTACGAAATGTCGGGCGCGTTGACAGGTCTTCACCGTGTACGTGCGATGACGCTGAACGACTCGCACATATTCGCACGCCCGGATCAGATCAAGGAAGAGTTTGCTCGTGTTATTGAACTGATTCAAACGGTTTATAAAGATTTCGGCATTCACGAATATCGTTTCCGTCTGTCCTATCGCGATCCTCAGGATACCGAGAAGTACTTCCAGAATGACGAGATGTGGGAGATGTCCCAACGCATGCTGCGTGAAGTTGTGGAAGAACTCAACCTTCCATTCTATGAAGCAGAAGGCGAAGCGGCATTCTACGGTCCAAAACTGGATGTTCAGATTAAGACAGCACTGGGCAAAGAAGAGACATTGTCTACCGTTCAATTGGATTTCCTCTTGCCAGAGCGGTTTGAGCTTGAATATGTGGGTGATGATGGCCAGAAACATCGTCCGGTCGTTATCCACCGTGGTGTAATCAGTACGATGGAGCGTTTCACTGCATTCTTGCTGGAGAACTTTGCAGGGGCTCTGCCATTGTGGTTGTCTCCTGTGCAGGCGAAGGTTATTCCGGTATCCGGCAATTTCGATGACTATGCACGTGAAGTGGAAGCGAAGCTGAAACGTGCAGGCATCTCTGCTGAAGCGGATCTGCGTAACGAGAAGCTTGGTTATAAAATCCGTGAAGCACAGCTTGAGAAAATGCCTTACATGTTCGTGGTTGGTGAAAATGAACGTAATGCAGAGGGTGTATCTGTGCGGAAACGTGGAGAAGGCGATATCGGCATGAAACCTGTGGACGAAATTGTAGCCCAGCTTAAAGAAGAGATTGCAACAAGACTGGTGTAATCCTAATTGTGGCATCTATAATAGAAAACCGTTTGAATCAGATTGGAGTAAATCCAATGGTTCAGACGGTTTTTTTGTTGTTTTAAGATTTTCTGGACATCCGTTTTAAAAGCCTTAATAGGTGAAAAGTATAGAATTTTTTCATTTTGGAAAACCTTTGCAGTAAGGGGGAGGTTCTATAATGAAAAAGCAATTCTTAATTCAGAAGAAAGACATAAGGTTCATCATCTCTTGCTGTGTAGTGCTCACTGGAATAGTCTTAGGCTGGAATCAGGCAGAAGCATACACCTTTGAAGAGGAAAATGAAGTCATGTATGTGGAGAATCGGCACAGGGAAACTTCAGGAGAGCTTGAAGGCGTACATTCAGAAGCGGCAGTTTATGAATACAGCGATCAGGCTCAACTCACAACCTTGGTTTATATGGGGTTTTTGTGGTCACCGCAGCCTATTTTTATTCCTCGGCCGGAAGTTCCGGAGAAGCAGACCGGAGTTGACCCATCCATGCCGGTGCTCGCTCCACGGACAGAGCAGATATTGGATACACACAAGGTAACGGCTACAGGATACACTGCAGGGGTGGAATCAACCGGAAAAGGGCCAAAGCATCCACAGTACGGAATTACGTATTCAGGTGTAAAAGTGCGCCGTGATAAAGAAACCGTCTCAACGATTGCAGCTGATCCGAAGCTGTTCCCACTGGGTTCCATTTTATATATTCCCGGATACGGTTACGGCATCGTTGCAGACACGGGCTCGGCGATCAAGGGCAACAAAATTGATCTTTATTTCCCTACAACAAAGCAAGTGTATAAAGAATGGGGCAAAAAGGACGTCGAAGTACAGGTGATCAAACAAGGTGCTGGAAAATGCACTGAAAAAATGCTGGAAGAGTTATCGGAAGCTATTGATGTGTATAAATCCGTACCGGATTCATGGCTGGACAAGGCCGTTTGATGATGATTTTAATTCATGAATAACTCATGCGCACTCTTCACATAATACTCTCTGGGGACGAACCCCGCGTTGCAGATATGCAATGTAAATATGAAGAGAGAGGTGATTGTCGTGGCTAAGAAATCTCAAGGTTCACAAACGCCAAACGAGAAGTACAATGCAGAGTTTGGAGAAGAGAGCGTGGCAAGTAAAGTGAAACAAGCGCAACAAAACAAAGTGAAGGATAACTTCCAAACACCTGATGAAAAATACAATGCTGAGTTTGGTACAGAGAACACAGGCAAAACACAAAAGTAAATCAATGCACAGACACCTTGGAGAATTCTCCAAGGTGTTTTTAATATTTTACAGAAATATCCTTCCGCCTCCGTCTGGAGACCGAGAGCAATTCCATCTGCCGCCGCTGTTAACGTATCCTAGTCTGATGTAAACTGGATACAGAATACAGACAAAGGAGACATGAGCAATGAAACGATCTACACGTGACCGTTGGTGGGTTGGCATTCCTCTTATTGCGATTGGCGCAATAATATTGTTCAGGCAATTGGGCTATGACATAGATATTGGATACATGTTCAGAACATATTGGCCGTTATTTTTGATTTGGTGGGGCGTAAAAGGTATGACCGAGATTCGGCGCAACGGGAGTCATGCATTGATTGGACCCGCCATTGTACTGGCCATCGGTGGATACTTTCTGGCACGCAATCTGGGATGGATTGACTATTCCATGGGTGAGTTCATTCGCTACTTGATACCGGTGATGCTGATTGGTGGGGGATTGTTCGTTCTGGTCGGACCCCGTCGTCGTGACCGGAAACATCGTGATCAAACACAACCGCCTCCACCATCGGAGCCACCTTATAAGCCATTGTCCCCTGAGGACCTGGAAATGCCGTCTTCGTTTGACGAACAGTTCGAGAAAACATTTGGCAAACCGAAACAGGAACAAAAGAATGATGAGCATGGCTCATTTTATTCAGATAAGGAAGACCATAAATCACACGGACATCAACATCACCACCACTATGATGATGATTCCAATTATTATGGTGGCCATGGAAATACGATTAACAAATCAGCATTTATCGGCGATATGTATATGGGACAGGAAGTGTTCTCGCTGAAACCGATGAACATATCTGCATTTATTGGCGATACGGTTATTGATTTGACGAAAGCACAAATACCCTACGGTGAGACGAAAATTAACATTTCCTCCTTTATCGGGGATGTGAAGGTATTTGTACCCGAAGATATGGATCTGGGTGTGACCGTGACGACGAATTCTTTTATTGGAGACATTTCGCTCTTAAATCAAAAACGGGGTGGATTCCTTAGCAGCGCTCAGGCTGAGACGCCGCAATATCGGGAAGCAGGAAAAAAAGTACGGATTGTCGTTAGTGTCTTTATTGGAGATGTCAAAGTGAATAAGGTGGGTTAACGCATGATTCGAACGATTCTCAAGGCCAATAAATGGGAACTGATGATGTATTTTGCGCTGACCGGACTCATTACTTTGGGCGGGTTTTACCTGCTGTACGGGGAAGTGCTGATGGGAACAGGGCGACAGCGTGCGTGGACCTATGTTGCTGTTGTTCTCCTGGCTACCATAATCACGGGGTATATTGCCGCCCTGCGGCTTCAACGCAAGATTGATCTTCTGGATCTCAACATGCTGAAAGTGTCCAAGGGTAATCTCACCGTTCGCATGCCTGAGGCAGATGATGCCTCCTTTGGGCGGGTATATCAGGAATTCAATGTCATGATGGATTCGATTGAGAAAAAAATGAGATTGCTTCAGCGGCTGGGTGAGCAGGAAGTCATTGAAAAGGAACAGGCATCTGAACGCGCAGTGATTGAAGAACGCAAACGCATGGCAAGAGATTTGCATGACACGGTAAGCCAGCAGCTGTTCGCTATGCATATGTCGGCTTCTTCTCTACCGCGTCTGCTGGAGATGAATCCCGAGCATGGCAGCAAGGTGCTGGATCAACTTATCCAGATGTCACATATCGCACAGCGACAGATGCGCGGACTTATTGCACAGCTTCGCCCGGTGGAGCTGGAGGGAAGGGATCTCACTGAAGCGCTGGATAGCTGGTTCCCGGATTATTGCAGGCAGAATGGACTCAAAGGTGTGAAAGAGCTGGAACTGGATGGCGGAATTTCCGATGCCATCGAGCACCAGCTGTTTCTTGTTATTCAGGAAGCGGTCGCTAATGTGGTAAAACATGCGGAAGCAAATCTGGTCAGCTTGTCCTTACGAGAGAGTGAACATCAGATCAGTATGAGCATTAGCGATGATGGTCAGGGTTTTTTGCAGCAAGCAGAGCGGCCTGGCTCATACGGATTATCAACGATGCGTGAACGGGCAGAGAAGCTTGGAGGTCAGGTTCAGATTATATCGAAGCCGGGAGCGGGGACGACGGTGCGGGTTTTCATCCCGAAATTCCCGAAAGAACCAGAGGGGGAAACGGAATGAGCGGAAAAGTAAATGTAATGATTGTGGATGATCATGATATGGTGCGAATGGGGTTGAAAACGTATCTTATGCTGGAGCCTACATTTCATGTGATGGGGGAAGCCGGTAATGGACTGGATGCATTGAATCAGCTGCGCAAGCTGGGAGAAAACGAACGGCCTGACCTGATTCTGATGGACCTGATGATGCCGGTGATGAATGGTGCGGAAGCAACTCTAGCGATTATGACCGAATTTCCGGGGATGAAAATTGTAATGCTGACCAGCTTTCTGGAGGATGACCTTGTGGTACAAGCGATTGAAGCTGGTGCTGTTAGTTATGTACTGAAGACTGTATCTGCCGAAGAGCTAATCTATGCTCTGCAAGGAGCATACCGAGGTATGCCTGTGATGACAGGCGATGTATCACAGGCACTGACCCGTGGCATAAGGCAGCGAACAGCAAGAGAGAACGAATCAGGGCTGACGGAACGGGAAAAGGAAGTGCTTTTGCTGATTGCAGAGGGCAAGACCAATAAGGACATCGGGGAAGAACTACATATTAGTATCAAAACCGTCAAAACCCATGTAAGCAATCTGTTGATGAAATGTGAAATGGACGATCGGACACAGCTGGCAATCTACGCTCATCGTCAGGGCTGGGTGAAGAATAAGGGTTAGAATGCAGATTTGGCGGGAAAAATGTTCTATATCGGCCTGCTTTTATCTCCTTTTTAATTGTTTTTAAGGTACGGTTAAGGTTTAAAGTACAAAATAAGGACAGTTAAAGAATATCTCTTGCGAAGAAGAGATTGGGAGGTAGAGAGGCATGGACGAACGTAATTACAGAGCGAACCGTCATGACGAGGAAAATGAAACTAAACAAGCGGAAAATCGCAATTCATCCGGGACGGACGATTCCTCTTATTATTATTCTTATGGACCTTTTCAGTCCGTGAATCAAGAAGATACAGCGGGTTACAATGGGGACCAAAATCAACGTGAAGAAGGAAATGTAGAGATTACAAGACCCGATCCCGTGAAGCCCGTACCTACTTACTACAGTAATTACAATAACGACTCATCTGATCAAGCCAACACGTCCTCCAGAGGAGGCGGCGGCAATGGTTCAGGCGGTAACGGTGGAGATCAGGGGAACGGCGGCAAGAACAATGGCAATTGGAATTATAATAACCGTCGGCCACGTTCTTCCGTAAGATCGCTTTTGTTCTCTTTCATCGCCGGGATGCTGGTCATTACCGTGCTGATGTATACAGCAGACAGAACAAACATGTTTACACCACAGGAAGCGCTGACAAGTGCAGAAAATGAAAGCTCCAATCCGTCATCTACGCCTACCAATTCAGGCAGCAGCAATAACGTGACAGCGTCATTACTGCCAACGGGCAAAGAGGATGTATCCTCAGTCGTAACGAGTACAAGTCCGGCTGTCGTCAAAATCGAAACACTTGCCAAGCAGTCTACGCGCAGCAGCAGCCAGGGTGGTTCTACGCTGAGTGATCCATTGTACCAATACTTCTTTGGTAATGGAAGCAATGGCGGAACTGATAGCTACCAAGGCCAAAATAATCAGCAGCAACAACAAAGCAGCAATCAGTTGGTTCCACTCGGCATTGGCTCCGGATTTATTTTTGACAAAGAAGGTTACATTCTGACGAACCAACACGTGGTTCAGGGTGCAGATGTGATTCAGGTAACGCTGGAGAACAACAGCAAGCCTTATGAAGCGAAATTGCTGGGAAGCAGCTTTGACCTTGACCTTGCTGTATTGAAAATCGAGAAAAACAGTGGGGATGATGCGTTCCCTGTTGCTCCTCTGGGTGATTCCAACAGTACACAAGTTGGCGAATGGCTTGTAGCTATTGGTAACCCGGAAGGATTCGAACACACCGTTACTGCAGGTGTATTGAGTGCAAAAGAACGTACGATTAGCATTCCAGACGAAGAAACAGGCAAAACTCGTGAGTACAGCCACTTGTTACAAACGGATGCTTCCATCAATCCAGGTAACTCCGGTGGACCGCTGCTCAATCTGAATGGCGAAGTTATCGGTATGAACGTTGCCGTTAGTGCGGATGCACAGGGTATTGGGTTTGCCATTCCTTCGAGTGTAATCTCGGATGCGGTTAAATATCTGAAAGAAAACAAAGAAGTGCCCAAAGAGCCCGTACCGTTCATTGGTGCATCTCTGATGGCCCTTACGCCTGAAGTGGCTAAACAGATGGGGACAGATATCACTGAAGGTTCAGTTGTAGCCAGCACGATCTATCAATCTCCTGCTTACCAAGCAGACCTGCGTGCTTATGACATCATCACAGGTGCCAATGGTACGGCATACAGCACAAGCCAGGATTTGATTGATTTCATCAAGAAACAGAAAATCGGCAGTGAAGTAACACTGAATGTTGTTCGGGACGGCAAAAAAATGGATCTGAAAATCAAAATCGGCAACAAAAACGATTATGATACCACACAAACGACGGAACAACAGCAACAACAACCATAATGCCGAATTATGAGTTATAGAATAAGGTTAGAAGAGCGGAAGGGTTCGAGTGCCCTTTCGCTTTTTTTACCTTACATACGCTTGTACTCCAGCTAGGTGGACTTGAAAAGCAACAGGTGTTTGGAGAAGATGCAGATTGCGCTTTTGGCTGTTACAATAAGATTAAAACGTTAAGGGATAAAGGAGAAAGACCATGCGCTCAACTATTCTGATTGTTGATGATGATGAAAAAATCGTGTCCATGCTTCGGCGGGGACTTGCTTTTGAAGGATATGATGTACAGACAGCTTCGAATGGGGCAGAGGGCCTCAGTAAGCTGATGGATAAAGAGCCGGATATCGTGGTTCTTGATGTCATGATGCCGCAAATTGACGGGTTTGAAGTATGCCGCAGACTGAGAGAAGCGGGAAGTAAGGTACCCGTGCTGATGCTCACTGCCAAAGATGAAGTACAGAGCAGGGTAACCGGACTTGATACAGGTGCAGATGATTATTTGGTGAAGCCGTTTGCACTTGAAGAATTATTGGCTCGTGTCCGTGCGTTACTGCGTCGTAAAGCGGATATTGCAGACACGCCTGATAATCGTCTTATGTATGAGGATATTATTCTCGATAATGATTCTCGTGAGGTTTTGCGGGACGGTCAGCGTCTGGAACTGACTGCCAAGGAGTTCGAATTGCTGAATCTGTTCATGCAGAATCCGAAACGTGTGCTTTCCCGTGATCTGATTATGGATAAAATCTGGGGTTATGATTACAGTGGTGAGTCCAATGTGCTCGAAGTGTATATTGCCATGCTCAGACAAAAAACTGAAGAATACGGCGGCAAACGTTTGATCCAGACGATCCGGGGAGCCGGTTATATTTTGAGAGGTGACTCCTGACATGTCCATTCGGTTAAGATTAACCGCGTGGTATTCAGGCATCTTGGCAGCCGTGCTCATTTTTTGGGGAGTTGTGATCTACGCTTTTGTTTATTTTAATACGTATCAAGAAGTGGAACAGCAACTAAAAGATAAAAGTGAACGAATTACGAATCAGATTGGTGTCAATCCGCTTTCACAGTCGCTGGACCTGGACCCTTTTACGGAAAGCCAGCTTCAGGAAGCTCAGATCTACATCCAGTTATGGGATTACCAGAGCCGATCGGGTAAAATCTCAGGCAATATGGAGAAGCTTCAGATTCAATTTCCTGTTGTGAAATCCAATGAGATCCAGAAAAAACGTGGAATATCCAAGATCTATGTGAATGGGACCCCTTTCTTGGTGAATCAACAGCCCCTGTCTCTTCAGGGAACCAATGAAATAAGAGGGCTCCTTCAAGTCGGCGCCAATGTTAGTTCCCAGGAACGATTGCTGGAAGCTCTGCGAAATATTCTGGTTTTTGGCTGGCTTGTTGCAATGGCACTTGCCATTACTTCGGGGCTGATTCTGGCTCGCAAATCCATGCGTCCGCTCGTCAATGTGATTGATGCGGCCAATCAGATTCAGTCCGGGGATGACCTTAGTGTGCGTATTCAATACACGGGTCCTATGGATGAGATTGGACGTCTGATTGAAACAGTCAATAATATGCTTGAACGGACAGAGCTGTCATTCAGAGGGCTCGAGGAGACGAATAAAGCTCAGCGCAGATTTGTATCTGATGCCTCACATGAGCTGCGAACCCCGCTGACCACTATTCGTGGAAATGTCGATTTCCTCAAGAAGCTGTGGGATCAGGAGAGCACGGACAGACCGAATCTGGATGAAGAAACGGTGAAACAAATGTCGCTTGAAGCGATAGAGGATATGGCGGATGAAGGTAAACGGATGAGCAGGTTGATCAGTGACATGTTGTCATTGGCGAGAGCGGATACAGGACAGAAAATCGAGCTGAATCCGATTCCGTTGCAGATTCTGGTGCAGGAAGTGGCTCGCAGATCACAATTCCTTGACCACCAGGCAGAATGGCGTCCAGGCGATTTATCGATTCTGAACGGTATATATGTAAACGGCAGCAAGGACTATTTGCAGCAAATGTTGTTTATTTTTATCGAGAATGCCTTCAAGTACACTCCAGATGGCTCGGTCACGCTTGATGCAATACTTTATAAAGGTCAGGTAGGACTACGTATCAGTGATACGGGAATTGGAATGGATCGGGATGAAGTTCCATTTATCTTTGACCGGTTCTATCGGGCGGATGAGTCCCGCGGTGCCACACCAGGTATAGGTCTGGGACTGTCGATCGCCAAGTGGATCATTGAGGAACACCAGGGATCTGTCGAGGTTGTAACCAGACGTGGAGAAGGAACGACCTTTATCATTTGGCTGCCGGTTGTCTTTGCTCCGCCTATCGAATAAGGTTATAATAGACAGGACTGCAATTACATCGGCTATCTTTGCCGAGAAAGAAAGCGGGTGGCAACCAAGTGGAAGTACTGCGAATTTCGCCGCGGGGATATTGTTACGGAGTTGTGGATGCGATGGTGCTCGCGCGCCAGGCGGCACGCAATCTGGACCTACCACGGCCTATTTATATATTGGGTATGATTGTGCATAACCAACATGTGACGGACTCTTTTGAAGATGAGGGCATTATTACACTGGATGGACCGAACCGGATTGATATTTTGAGCCAGGTAGAGAGCGGAACAGTGATCTTTACAGCCCATGGTGTATCTCCGGAAGTGCGCAAGATGGCACGTGATAAAGGTCTGACTACGGTGGATGCAACTTGTCCGGATGTAACCAAAACCCATGACCTTATTCGGGAGAAGACGGCTGAAGGGTATGACATTATCTATATCGGGAAAAGGAACCACCCAGAGCCGGAAGGTGCGGTTGGTGTTGCACCTGATCATGTTCATCTGATCGAGAAGGAAGAGGAGATTGACGGACTGAACGTACCTCCTGGCAAAATTCTTATCACAAATCAGACAACGATGAGTCAATGGGACATTAAACACATTATGAGCCGTCTTCTGGAGAAGTATCCAGGCGCAGAGATTCATAATGAGATATGCTTGGCTACCCAAGTTCGTCAGGAAGCTGTTGCTGAGCAAGCAGGGCAGGCAGATCTGGTCATCGTTGTAGGTGATCCTCGCAGTAATAACTCCAACCGACTTGCACAAGTATCGGAGGAAATTGCGGGTGTAACGGCATATCGAGTATCAGATGTGGCAGAGATTCAGCAGGAATGGCTGCAAGGTGTGAATAAAGTGGCAGTTACTTCAGGTGCTTCTACGCCAACACCGATTACAAAGGAAGTCATTTTGTATCTGGAGCAGTATGAACATGATAAGCCGGAAACATGGGAAATCAAACGTACGGTGAATATGAGCAAGCTACTGCCTCCTGTAAGGGAAAAGACTCGTACGACGTAAACAAACATTAATATAAGAATCTTGCAGCACAGAGCCGAAATCCGGTGACTGACTGTAGGATTCTTTTTTTTGAGGGGGATAAGAGTTGGCTTGACTGAAAAGGGTGAATATGTTATATTTACTTTAGTGGTTAAAAGCTTAAAAGCGAACAAGCGTTTAAGTGAAGAAGAGTTTTGGGGATTAAATCAGACGCGCTTAAGGCGCTCTCATACAAGGAAGGATGGGATTTATAATGATCGTTATCGCAGGTAAAGCTACTCCGGAGGAACATATTCAGGATATCGTCGCTGCAATTGAAAAGGAAGGACTTCAGGTTCATATCTCGCGTGGAGAGGACCGCACCATCATTGGCCTTATTGGTAAAGTAGAGCCGAAAATGGCTGAACATCTCCGTCAAATGAAAGGCGTGGAGAATGTCGTCAAGATTTCGAAGTCCTACAAATTGGCAAGCCGGGATTTCCATCCTCAAGATACCGTGATCTCGATCAAAGGTGTAGATATTGGCGGGAAAGAACTCGTCGTTATGGGCGGACCTTGTGCAGTTGAATCAGCTGCACAGATTGATGAGATTGCCGGACTGGTTAAGGCTGCCGGCGGACAGGTGCTGCGCGGTGGTGCATTTAAGCCGCGTACAGGTCCGTACAGCTTCCAGGGAACGGGTGTTGAAGGTCTGATCATGATGGCTGAAGCAGGCAAGAAACATGACCTGCTGACGATTACAGAAGTCATGACGCCTGAATATGTGGATATCTGTGCCGAGTACGCAGACATTCTGCAAGTAGGTACACGTAATATGCAAAACTTCGATTTGTTACGTAAATTGGGTGAGTGTGGCAAACCGGTATTGCTGAAACGTGGCTTTAGTGCAACGTATGATGAGCTGTTGAATGCCGCTGAATACATTCTTGCGGGTGGCAACCCGAATGTAATGCTGTGTGAGCGTGGTATTCGTACATTCGAATCCTACACACGTAATACGCTCGATCTCTCGGCGATCCCTGTCCTGCAGTCTCTCAGTCATCTGCCAGTCATTTCGGACCCAAGTCATGGTACGGGTCGCCGTGAGCTGGTTGAACCGATGACGAAGGCTTCTGTTGCTGCTGGTGCTAACGGCCTAATTATCGAGATGCATACGGACCCGGATAACTCCATGACGGGTGACGGCGTACAGTCTCTGTTCCCTGACCAATTTGCCAACCTGCTTCAGGATCTGGAGAAATTGGCACCAATCGTGGGTAAAACATTTAATACAGCCAAGCAACCAGCGGATTTCTTTCCGGCTCGTGTAGGTGTATAATTGATCTTCATAGTATAGGGAATATATATCTTCCGGGCATTTGCCCTAGCTCCGTTCAATGAGAATGGAGCTAGGGCAAAATGTCCGGTTTTTGTGTTATTTAGAGCTTTGAACGCATTTATTAATCATAGGTGATAAGAAACATTTATGATGTAATGTTATTTCCATAATTTAGGGTAAATATACCCCTGCTTTACCGCATTAAACCAGTTAAATCTAGTTTATATACGTTGTTAAGTGAAGTAAGTAGGTTTATAAAATGTTAGCATAGCTTACATACTCGCAAAAAATACCTTACATAAGTATTGACGATGTCACATTTGGGATTTTATAATGACGACAGAAAAAAATTCGAATATGGACATTTTCTTAGCGGGGTTGTTTAATGTTCGGAATATTTGGGAGGACGAATACATGTCGGTTGAAAACGTATTGAAATCAATTCAAGAGAACAATATCGAGTGGGTAGATTTTCGTTTTGTAGATTTATCTGGTCGTGCGCATCACATTTCGTTACCAGCTTCGGCAGTTGACGCAGACACTTTTGTGAATGGAGTAGCCTTTGATGGTTCTTCTATTCCAGGTTTCCGCGGAATCGAAGAGTCCGATATGGTTATGATTCCAGATCCTGAATCAACTTATGTTGATCCGTTCACAGCACACCCTACATTGAATATTATGTGTGATATCTTCACTCCGGATGGCGAGCGTTATGAGCGTGATCCACGCGGTATTGCAGTGAAAGCGGAAGAGTTCCTGAAAGAAAGCGGAGTAGGTACAGCTGCATTCTTCGCACCTGAATCCGAGTTCTTCATCTTCGACGATGTACGTTATGAGAGCGGCACGAACAGCTCTTCCTATTTCGTAGATTCCGAAGAAGCTTCTTGGAACACCAACCGTAAGGAAGATGGCGGTAACCTGGGCTTCAAAGTTCGCACGAAAGGCGGATATGTTCCTGTAGCCCCAGTGGATACACAACAAGATATTCGTAGTGAAATGTGTCGCATTTTGGAAGAAGCGGGTCTCTCGATCGAGCGTCATCACCACGAAGTGGCGACAGCAGGTCAAGCCGAAATCAACTTCCGTTTTGATACGTTGAAGAAAACAGCAGATAACCTGCTTGTATACAAATACATCGTGCATAACACTGCACGTCAATATGGTAAAGTAGCAACATTCATGCCAAAACCACTGTTTGGTGATAATGGTAGCGGAATGCACGTTCACCAATCCATCTTCGATGGCGATTCCCCATTGTTCTATGACAAAACGGGATATGCAAACCTGAGCGAAATGGCTCTGCACTACATCGGAGGAATTCTGTACCACGCACCAGCTCTGATTGCTTTGACTAACCCTAGTACGAATTCATTCAAACGTCTCGTACCTGGTTATGAAGCACCGGTTAACCTGGTATACTCCAAAGGTAACCGTTCGGCAGCCGTACGTATTCCGGTTGCAGCTGTGACACCAAAAGGTTGTCGTATCGAGTTCCGTACACCAGACTCCACAGCTAACCCTTATCTGGCGTTCGCTGCAATGTTGATGGCGGGTCTGGATGGAATCAAACGCAAAATCAATCCAACTGAGCTTGGATATGGTCCGCTCGACAAAAACATCTATGATTTGTCTGATGCAGACAAAGAAAATATCCGCAGCGTACCAGCTTCCCTGGAAGAAGCGCTTGATGCTCTGCAAGCGGACAACGAATTCTTGACTGAAGGCGGCGTCTTCACAAAAGAATTCATCGAGAACTATATCAACCTCAAACGTGACGAAGCGAAAGCCGTAGCAATTCGCATTCATCCGCATGAGTACAGCCTCTACTTCGACTGTTAATCCGGTCGGAACAGAAACTGTTCCCAATGTAAAGCCTCCGGGACTCGCTCTCGGAGGCTTTTCCTTGAATTGAACGATGTAGTGCATTAACTTTGCAGGGTGATAAAGGAATTTGATAACCCTGATTCGCTGCTTCGGTGCTTATTGCCCTTGAAGCAGATAAGGAATACTGATATCATAGCGATAATATTCACTTCATATGTAAGCTACGGATGGAAAGGGCGGGGGATTTTGTGACAAAGAGAGCGTATAATTTTAATGCAGGACCTGCGGCATTGCCGCTTGAGGTTCTGGAGCGTGCTCAGGCAGAATTTGTTGATTTTCGGAATACAGGAATGTCGATTATGGAGATGTCTCACCGTGGAGCGGTGTACGAATCTGTACATAATGAAGCTCAGGAGCGTTTGTTGTCTCTGCTAGGGAATCCCAAGGGATACAAGGTCCTCTTCCTGCAGGGCGGAGCCAGCACTCAGTTCGCCATGCTGCCGATGAACCTGCTTGGGGAAGGGCAGACAGCCAGTTATGTCATGACAGGCAGCTGGGCGAAGAAGGCACTGTCTGAGGCGAAACTGATTGGGGAGACACAGGTCGCTGCATCTTCCGAAGCAGATAAATACATGAGATTGCCGGATGTGTCGAATCTTAGCTTACCGGATCGTACAGCTTATGTTCATTTGACTTCTAACGAAACGATTGAGGGAACGCAGTTCAAGTCATTCCCGGATACCGGTTCAGTTCCGCTTATTGCCGACATGTCAAGTGACATCTTCTGCAAACCGTTTGATTTGAATCAATTCGGCATGATCTACGCGGGTGCACAGAAGAACCTGGGCCCATCCGGAATTACGGTTGTTATCGCTCGCGAAGAACTGGTGAGTGAATCTCCAAAAACGATTCCGACCATGCTTCGTTACAGTACACATGTGGACAATAATTCTCTCTATAATACACCACCGTCCTTCTCCGTTTACATGGTGAATGAGGTTCTGAAATGGATCGAGGAACAAGGCGGATTGGCTGGAATCGAACAAAAGAACGTGAAGAAAGCAGAACTGCTCTATAACGCTATCGATTCCTCTGGAGACTTCTACCGTGGTTGTGTAGATCAGGCAGATCGTTCCTTGATGAATGTGACCTTCCGCTTGGCTAACGAGGATTTGGAGAAGCGGTTTATCAAGGCTTCCGAGCAAGAAGGTTTTGTAGGTCTGAAAGGGCATCGTAGTGTGGGTGGCCTGCGTGCTTCCATTTACAATGCTGCTCCATATGAAAGTGTTAAAGCACTTACGGACTTCATGAGCCACTTCCAGAAGACAAATGGTTAAAGAAACTGGCAGGAAGTTATGAATGCAAGCACTCATACTTGTGTTTTACCAGAGCCTTCCACATTGACGTGTGGAGGGCTTTTCTTTAAGATTAGAGAATTGTCATCTACATGAAATGAAAAGGAGATTGAACACATATGGCTTTACATATCGTTCTGGTTGAACCGGAGATTCCAGCAAATACGGGCAATATTTCCCGTACATGTGCAGCTACTGGCACACATTTGCATCTCGTGCGTCCACTCGGATTCCGTACGGATGATGCCACACTGAAACGTGCGGGTCTGGATTACTGGCATGCCGTTCATATTGAATATCATGATTCGTTTTCCGAAGTTCAGGAAAAGTATCCTGAAGGGCGTTTTTTCTACGCAACCACGAAGGCGAAAAATCGCTATAGTGATTTTAATTTTCAGGATGGAGACTTCCTGGTGTTTGGTAAAGAGACAAAAGGCCTTCCTCCGGAATTGATAGCTGCTAACCCGGAAACTTGTATGAGAATGCCGATGACAGGTGACGTCAGATCATTAAACTTGTCCAACTCAGCAGCAATTATTGTGTATGAGGCATTGCGTCAACTTCAATTCCCGGGTCTGGATTAATCCTATTCGCGCATAAGTGACGGTTAGAATTCGCTAAAAAAACATTTTTCAAAAAAAAGGACAAAAAATGTTTATTTCCAGCAGGATTCGACAAAATGTTGGCGAATTAATAAACATAGTACAAATGTACCTAGAAATTTAGAGTAAGATAGGAGAGGTGTGCCGTAGCTATGAAGCCAGCTGGAGTCGTTCGCAAAGTTGACCAATTGGGTAGGATCGTATTGCCTAAATCTTTGCGTAAAAGGTATCAAATGAATGAGGGAGATCCTGTAGAGATCTTAGTACAAGGGGACCATATCATTCTGGAGAGATACCGTCCAAAATGTATTTTTTGTGGATCGATGGAAGAAGTCAATGAGTTCAAAGAGCGTTACATATGCGCACAATGTTTAGATGAAATGACCCAGCTTCCACAGCACGGGTAAACAAAATAAAAAGTATCATGACCTCTGATGGCCATGATACTTTTTTTGTGTGGGTAGAATATATCCACAACCACATCCACTTCCACTTCTATCATACAGGAAGAAGCAAATGGGATTCAGCTGTTAGTGTCATACTCCATCACCCAATATTTTTCTCCGGGGTTGCCTTCTTCAATGACTTTTTTCCAACCATTGCGTTCGTAAAAACCAATCGCTTTATGGTTGTCCGATACACATTTCAATCGAATAGGCTGATGCATAAGTGAAATTGATGCTTCAAGTAAGCGTGAGCCTGTACCCCCGCCGATAAAACTGGGATGAATAAACAGAAGGTGGATAAAGTTGTCGGGAAGATAAAGCGAAGCGAAGCCGAGAAGCTGTCCATCTTCATTTTCAGCCACGATGATATGCTCATCCACCGTATCCGAGTCAAAATCCTGCAAGGACATGTTTTCCGGATGTGCCCAGTGGAAGCGAGCGTGTCGCGATTCAAGATAGATGTTTCTTAAATCCGGGTAATCTGTAACAACTGCTGTTCGAATATTCAAATATTTCCCTCCAGAATAGGCAATATATCCAACCATACATTGTCAAGAATGGCCTGCATATTTTGTTCATCACTATTGATGGCAACGACGGACTCGAGCGTTGGTAGGACAACGCATAGTTGACCATTGGCGCCGTCAGCACGGTAAGCGTTATGGGAACATCTCCAGAATTGATAACCATAACCTTGTCCCCAATCGCCTTCTCCTGACGTAGGGATCTGCTGGGTTGTCGCCAATTGGATCCATTCCGCAGGAATGAGCTGCTTGCCGTTCCAGCGGCCCTCCTGAAGCAATAATTGACCAAATCGGCCTAATTCTTCGTTAGTGAGTTGCAGGCCCGCACAACCCAATGTAATACCTAAGGGAGAAGTCTCCCACTCTACATTTGAAATATCTAGTGGCTCGAATAGCCGTGGAATGAGATAGTCCCTGACAGTTTGACCAGCGGCAGCCTGGAACATGGCAGAGATCATAAACGTATCTGCACTGCTGTATGTAAACGTTTCACCAGGAACTCTGTCTAAAGGAAGGGACATGTAATATTTAGCCCAATCTTTCTCAGGAAGGGTAGCTCGCTCTTCTGCCCATAACACGGGTACGTCATGCCCTGATGACATTCGCAGCAAATCGTACAGGGTGAGATCCGCAGGAGGGAAGGCTGTTAAATGAGAAGCAGGGGTTGGTGATGTAAAATAGTCCCCTAGTCTGGATTCAAGTGTAAGTGTGCCCTCATCCAAAGCCAGTCCAATCGCCATACAGGTAAAGGATTTGCTGACGGAATGCTGTAAACGGCGCATATCGCTGGTGCGATCCCATGCTCCAATTGTAATTCCTTTCTGCAATACACGAACAGAATGTACGTTTAATTGCTGCTCATTAATATGATGAACAAAAGAATCTATAATACTCGACATCGTAACATCCTTTCTAAAAAAAAGAAGAATTATATTTTTTGATGTTGGTGAAACGTTTCCGTTATCTGGATCAAAAATTAGAACTTATGTTAGTACAAACTTGGTTAGATGTCAATGAAGAAGTGCAAACGGTTACTTATAAGATATTGTTTTACATTAAAAGTGCCTTTTGACGCAAATTTTATCACGAAAAATCAGTTTTTTGAGAAAAAAGCGCGAAATTTGTAAAAAGGTTATTGACAGGCTTTGCTCTTCGGGATTATGATTTATTCGAAACGATTCGAAGAAATCGCTTCCACGTAAAAAGTGTTGTAATCAAGTCCAAGTAAATCAACGTTGGCTATGTTTTGAAACGATTCGAGAGAATCGTTTCGATAACCAAGCGAAATACGGGGGAATCACTGGAAGTTGCAACAAAAAGGCAGAGAAACAGAAACTACAGACAGCAGCCGACGATGAGAGGGGTTACATATGGCGCATATAACGATCGAAACCGGATCGCCTACGTTATGCATGAATACAAGCATACATGTAGTGTCCAGTGACTCCGGAGACACTTCAGGCGGTACGCTATATTTGCTGCATGGGGCAGGCGATAATGCAAGTACATGGCAACGTTTGACTACAATTGAAATGTACGCGCAACAATATGGCTGTACCATCATTATGCCGGAAGCGAACCGAAGCTATTACACCGATATGGAATACGGCCTGAATTACTTCCATTACATCACTCAGGAGCTGCCTGAATTCTGCGGGCGACAGCTCAATCTGAATACAGACCCGGCAAAGACTTACGTCGCCGGTCTATCCATGGGTGGGTACGGTGCATTGAAATGTGCACTGACATATCCCGATAGGTATCGCAAGGTGGTGTCCTTATCAGGTGTAACCGATATTCAGACCCGGCTTCATGATCCGGAGATGCCACCAGGCATGGTCAAGGAAATGAAAGCGGTTTTTGGAGAACGGTTACAGGTAAAACCCGATCAGGACCTGTACGCACTGTCTGCAAGGCTGTTGAAGCAAGGTGGAAATTTACCGGATATTCTGAGTTGTTGCGGAGATATTGATCCTTTTGTGGATATGAACCGCAAATTCGCTGAATACATGCAGGAAACAGACTTTGAGTTTCGGTATGTGGAGACGCCAGGAACTCATGAATGGAGATTCTGGGAGCACCACCTGAGAACCATGTTTGATTTTCTGCATAACGACAAGACCAAAGTAGAGTGAGGAGATGCAATTTGAAACCTGCAGCCGAAGGACCTAGCAAAAAGCTGAAGGGAAACTTGAAAGGCAATTCGCTCTGGAGTGAAATCTGGAAGCACAGAATGACGTACACCCTGCTTGTTCCAGGACTCGTCTGGTTAATTCTGTTTGCCTACATGCCAATGGGCGGCCTGTCTCTTGCGTTTAAAGATTACAAGGCGAACCTGGGAATATGGGGAAGCCCATGGAGCGGATTTGAGAATTTTAAATACGTTTTCCGTGATCCAACCTTTATTGACGCAGTATGGCGCACGCTGTACATCAACATTCTAAAACTGATTATTCAGTTCCCGTTCCCAATCATTCTGGCCTTGTTGCTGAATGAGTTGCGGATGCGCAGAGGGAAAAAGTGGTTCCAGACCATTCTTACGTTCCCTCACTTCCTTTCATGGATCATCGTATCCGGGGTAGTTATCAACGTCCTGGCTTATGATGGGCTTGTAAACAGTGCACTTGGTTTGCTTGGATTGCCAACGATTAACTTCCTGGGTTCTGAGTCCAACTTTGTACCGATGCTGCTGTTGACGGATATTTGGAAATCAAGCGGATGGGGTGCGATTATCTTCCTGGCTGCTATTTCCGGTATCGACCAGGACCAGTATGAATCAGCACAGATTGACGGGGCTTCCCGTATGCAGCAGATGTTCCGGATTACATTGCCCAACATTCTTCCAACAATCACTGTTATGTTCATTCTGTCGGTTGGTGGATTGATGTCCTCCGGTTTCGACCAGATCTTTAACTTGGCGAATGCCGCAACCAAAAATGTATCGGAAGTATTGGATGTATACATCTATCGGATTACGTTCCAGTCTTCAACGGACTTCTCATTCTCGACAGCGGTCAGCTTGTTCCGTTCCCTCGTGAATATGGTCTTGCTGCTTCTCGCAGACAGATTTGCCAAGTGGCTTGGCGGAGACGGTTTGTTCCGATAAGAGAGGAGGGGAAATGAAATGAGCAAGAAAGCTAATAAAAAGCCAAGAATTGGTACAGAAAAAATGACACTTATCGACTACATCATCTTCGCCATATTACTTGTGCTTGCCCTGATGATTCTAATTCCATTCTGGAATGTCATCATGATCTCGTTCGCAACTCAAAAAGAATATGCTGATAATCCATTTTTGATGTTCCCTAAAGAATGGACGTTGGATTCCTATAAGGCGTTGTTCGCTGACGGAACAATTCTGTCGGGGTACAAAAATACTATTATTTTGCTAGTCATCGGCTTGCCACTCAGCTTGTTCCTGACAACAAGCATGGCATATGGCCTTAGTCGCAACAAATTTCCGTTCAAGAAATTTCTCTTTTTCCTGGTACTGTTCACCATGATCTTCAATGGTGGTATCGTACCGCTGTACCTGATCATGAAATCACTTCACCTTACAGGTACGCTGTGGTCCGTTATCCTTGCAGGAAGTTTCAGTGCTTTCAACATGATTCTGATGATGAACTACTTCTATACCTTGCCTGAGTCGCTTATGGAATCCGCGAGATTGGATGGAGCAGGAGAGTGGAGAATTCTGTTCTCAGTTGTTCTTCCGCTGGCTACACCAATTATGGCTACAATCACGTTGTTCTACGGTGTGGCGTACTGGAACAGTTGGTACGATGCGATGATATTCCTGCGAAAAGCGGATCAGTTGCCGCTCCAGAATGTACTCAGAAACATTATCGTCACATCGCAGACGAACGCATCCAATGCATCCAGTGTGGATGCTGCCCAAGCAAGCAATTTCTCCATGGGTATGAAGATGGCTGCCGTATTTGTCACCATGGTACCAATTATGTGTTTCTTCCCAATGCTGCAAAAACACTTTGCCAAAGGGGTATTGACAGGGGCTATCAAGACCTGATTATACGTATAGGATTTTGCATTAAAATTCTACTAAAAAACATGGGGGTAAAACATGAAAACGAACAAAAAGTTGTCAGTACGAGCTCTCTTTGCCATCACGCTTAGTGTAGTTATGCTGATGGTGACCGCTTGTTCCAGCCAAGGAGCTTCAGGTGGTAACGAAAAAGATGCAGAGGGAAATTACAAAGATAACCTGACCATCTCTGTAGCTAACCTGACAGAAATTAAAAACGGGAACTTGGATAATGACTTCCACAAGTTCTGGACAGACAAGTTCAATGTAACCTGGGATTACAACTATATCGATTGGGATTCATGGGGCGAGAAGCTTCGTCTGTGGATCAACTCTGGCGATTTGCCGGATGTAGCGGTATGGAACTACGTGCATGGCGATGCCATGAACAGTATTGATCAAGGCCTGTTCTACAAATTCCCGGATGACTGGAAAGAACGCTGGCCTAACGTGGCAGCAGCCTACAAGTTGACCGGTCTTGGAGACAAGCTGGAAGAACTGACAGGTGGAACATACGTCCTGCCAAGACCAATCTATTTCGAGAACAAACCTGCTGACCCATTGACGAACCAAATTGGTGTTATTGCGCTTCGTAAAGACTGGGCTGAAGCGGTTGGTTTCGAACTGAAAGATGCATATACAACATCAGAACTGAATGAATACGCTGAGCTTGTAAAAGAAAAAGATCCAGGCAAAGTGGGCAACAAACTTGTACCTTTGTCCTACAACGCGGCAGATGCCATGACAAATATCATTATGCCGAACAGTGTGCATGCCATGACGGACTCTCCATTCTATAAAGGAGAAGATGGCCAATTCCACTGGGGACCAGCAGATCCTGAAACTTTGACAGGACTTAAATTGATGCAAAAAGCCTACAAAGATGGCTTGCTCAATCCTGAGTTCTACACATGGAAAAACAATGAAGGTCAAAACAACTTTAAAGTAACAGGTACAGCTGCAGTAACAAGTCTGGGTGGACTGGCTTCGTACAGACAAGGTCTGGATTCCGATATGAGAAAGAATCTGGGTGTAGATAGTGATGATCTGGTACACACAGCAATCGTATTGGGCGATGACGGGAAATACCGCAACATGGAGCAAGCCAACTTCTGGTCTGCATTGATCTTCAATCCAGACATCAGTGACGAGAAATTCGAACGGATCATGGATCTGATTGACTACTCAACTACCAAAGAAGGACAATTGCTCATCAACATGGGCTTTGAAGGAACAGATTGGAAATATGATGAAAACAACGAACTGGTTAGCTTGCTGCCAGAAGGAACAGTTCTGGAAGACAAATACCCAGCACGCTTCGAAGGTCTGTATCTTCTGGGTGACGACTTCAGTGTTGTAAACCCTGCAATTAAAAAGGATTACCGTGATAGAGCTGTGAAGCTGTTCGAGGAAAAAGCAAAACTCGGTACAGAAGGTCAATCACTCGCAGCATACGACTGGGATGTCAATCTGTACGATTCCAAAGCTAAAAGTCAGGCTTCATTCGACTACCAGAATGAATATGCCAACTTGATCCTCAAAAGTGGAGATCTTGAAGCGAACTGGAAAGAATGGGTGAACAGTAAGATGTCCCTGGTTCAACCATATCTGGATGAACTGAACGAAAAATTTAAGTAATCATTCAGTTAGCAAGATGGAACATGACAGAGTGTATTCTGTCAGTCTCATCCAATTTGAACCCGGTGCGCGGTCTCTCCCCGAACGCAGCCGGGTTCTTTATTTCAACAACATGCAGTGGAGGATAATGTCTATGAATAACGAGCAGTTGCTAGACCTTGTAAACCAGATGACCTTGGAAGAAAAAACGGCCCAGCTGCTTCAGCTGACCGCTAACTTTTATGAAGGAACCAATGTCGAAGGTCAGATCACAGGCCCAATGGAAGAGATGGGTATCACGGAGATGTCCGTGGATGCCAGTGGCTCCATTCTGGGATTGTCCGGTGCACAGGCCATTATTGATGTACAGCAAGCTTACCTGAAAAAAAGCCGCCTCGGCATTCCGCTCTTGTTCATGGCGGACGTGGTTCATGGTTTCAAAACCATTTTCCCCATCCCGCTTGCCATTGGCTGTTCATGGGACACCGAACTGGCTGAGAAAAGTGCTGAGATTGCAGCACGTGAATCCGCCGTATCTGGCCTCCATGTGACTTTTGCACCGATGGTCGATCTCGTTCGTGATCCGCGTTGGGGTCGTGTAATGGAGACGACAGGCGAAGATCCTTATTTGAACAGTCTCTTCTCAGCGGCTTTTGTACGTGGTTATCAGGGCGATAGTTTGAAGGATGAGCCGGATCGTCTAGCCGCTTGTGTAAAACACTTTGCAGCATATGGGGCAGCAGAAGGTGGTCGTGACTACAACACGGTCGACATGTCTGAACGCAACCTGCGCGAGTACTATTTACCGGCTTACAAGGCAGCACTGGATGCAGGCGTCGAAATGGTCATGGCTTCGTTCAATACCGTAGAGGGAATTCCAGCGAGTGGAAACGAGAAGCTGATGCGCGACATTTTGCGTGATGAGTGGGGCTTTGATGGTGTATTAATCTCGGACTGGGCTTCCATTCGTGAGATGATTGCTCACGGCGCTGCTGAGGATGACCGTGAAGCCGCTTATCGTGCTATCCGTGCAGGCGTGGATATTGAGATGATGACACCTTGTTATGTCCATCATCTGCCTGAACTGATCCAGAACGGAGAAGTCGACGAAAAGCTCATTGATGAAGCGGTACTGCGTATTTTGCAGCTGAAAGAAAAGCTCGGATTGTTCGACAATCCACTGCGTGCAGCTGATCCGGAACGTGAGCGCGAGATTGTCTTCTCAAAAGAACATCGTCAGGTATCGTATGAACTTGCAACCAAATCGGCAGTATTGTTGAAAAACGATAACCACGTTCTTCCGCTGAATCCGGAAGCGAATGTAGCGTTGATTGGACCTTTTGCCCAAAGCGAAGACATTCTCGGATGGTGGTCCTGTGAAGGTGTCAAAGAAGATGCGGTTAAGCTCGGAACTGCGTTGCAGGAACGTTTGAATGCCGGGAAAGTTCATATGGCTCAAGGCAGCAATGTTCACACGATTACGGCTGAACAGATCGCTGATGCACTTGAAACAGCAAGCAAAGCCGATCTGATCGTGCTTGCACTTGGTGAAGATTCCGAAATGAGTGGTGAGGGTGGCTCACGTACGGATATTCGTTTGCCAGCTGCTCAACTGGAATTGGTTAAACAGCTTAAAGCAGCGGGTAAACCAATCGCCAGCGTTATTTTCAATGGTCGCCCTCTGGACTTGCATGGTGTATTTGAAGAATCTGATGCTGTGCTTGAAGCGTGGTTCCCGGGCAGTGAAGGTGGAGCAGCCATCGCCGATGTATTGACAGGTGCAGTGAATCCATCAGCGCGTTTGACGATGTCCTTCCCGCAATCTGTAGGTCAAATACCGGTATATTACAATCATTTTAATACAGGACGTCCACTCAATCCGCAAAAGACGGAAGAGCGTTATGTTTCCAAATATATTGATAGTCCGAATGATCCGCTGCTTCCGTTTGGCTACGGCTTGTCATACACTTCGTTTGAGTATGGTGACCTGGAAGTATCAAGCAATGAGATGACTGCTGATCAACCTCTGACGATCCAAGTGCGTGTAACCAATGCTGGCGAGCGTGCTGGCGTGGAGACAGTTCAGTTGTACGTACGTGATGTCACAGGTGAAGTAGTTCGTCCGATGCGTGAGCTGAAGGGGTATGTGAAGCTGTCACTCGCACCGGGCGAAAGTGGTACGGCTACATTTATATTAAACGAAGAACAGCTTCGTTATCATCATTCCGATTTGAGCCATCGCAGTGATAAAGGAACATTCCACATTTTCGTAGGGCCGAATAGCCGCGATACACTGGAAAGTACATTCAAACTGGTGTAATTGATACACCTCATAATGATGAATGAAGGAGGATAACAATAGATATATGAAGACCATGAATAAATCTCAAATCAACGTACAATCCGGCGAGCTGTGCTTTACGTTCTGGGAAAGCGGTGATTTGTTCAAGGCCGTAAGTGGAACAACGATGATTAATCAGTGGATGGCTAGTCCGGTGGACGGCTCCATGAACAATCTATACTTGCGGTTTCACAGTGATTCCGGTATTCGTTTTGTGCCAATGCTTGGCATTCACTCCGACAGCCAGGTGAGCACCGACGGCAGTCGTATGGAATGGACAGGTACCGCCGAGGGCGTAGGCTATCAGGTTATATTTGCTCCAACAGCACAAGGTGTATGGTTCTGGGATGTAACCGTAAACGGGAATGGAGAAGAAATTGATGTAGTCTATGGCCAGGACGTCGGCAATGCGGATCCAGGTGCGGTACGCAGCAATGAGGCTTACTTGTCGCAGTATATTGACCATGCCGTGTTTGAGGATGAGAAGTTGGGATATATCGTAGCTTCAAGACAGAATCAGCCACAGGGCGGAGTTTTTCCTTATCTTCAACAGGGTTCATTAACCCGTGCAGCAGGTTACTCCACCGATGGATTCCAGTTCTTTGGCTTGAGTTACAAGGAAACGAATGTCCCTGAAAGTTTGGGTAAGCCGACACTTGCGAATGAAGTATACCAGTATGAATTTGCATACACAGCCCTGCAGTCCGAGAAGGTAGTGTTGAGTGGCGAAGCTCGTTTTGTGTTCTATGGACTCTTTCAGGCCAACCACGCTGAAGCGGTGAAGGAACTCGAATACCAGGATGTTGTTCAACAGGCTTGGGACGAGTATGAAGCGAAGCGTCAAGAGAACACAAGCACGGTACATGCAGTAACCAACGTATTCCCAAAAGTATCACTCCATCCGGTAATGGGTGAACCTTTGCCCACTTTATCGATGACTGAAGAAGAAGTGAATTCCCTTTTCCCAGCTACGAAGAGACATCAGGAAGAGCGCGCGGATGGTGAATTGCTGGCGTTCTTTACAGATACGTATGAGCATATTGTGCTCAAGGAAAAGGAAATGCGCGTGGAGCGTCCGCATGGACATATCCTGATGAGCGGTAACAATGTGAAGCTGGGTCAGAACGTAATTACTACGTCTTCCTATATGTATGGTATTTTCAATTCCCATGTGGTTGTGGGTAATACAAACTTCAATAAAATGATGAGCAATGCACGAAGTGCACTCAATATACCCAAATCTTCCGGTCAGCGGATCTACGTCGAGATGGAGGGAATCTTCCATCTGCTCACGATGCCTTCCCTGTTCGAGATGGGCTTCAATTATGTTCGCTGGTATTACAAAACAGCTGAGGATACGCTGATCATCACAAATTATACAACGTTGGATACGCCTGAAGTACATCTGCATGTGAAATCGGAAAAAGGAAGAGCTTACCGATACCTGATCACCAATCAGATTACGATGAATGTGAATGAATATGAACTGCCTGTTCATGTTACCCAGCAAAACGGTGAACTGAGCTTCAAGGCAGATCACAGCTCCCTCAGTGCCAACGTGTACCCGAATCTGGAGTACCGCATGCGGGTACTCGGAGCAGGAGTGAAGGTTGGCGATGAGACTGAGCTGGCTAGTGGAGTAAACGCAGGCGATGCATCACTGACGACTTTACGGCTGGACAGCAGCGCTGAATGGACATTGACCATTCAAGGTCTGTTGGAAGGTGGACAGACTGCATCATCAACACGCAGCTTCGAAGGGGAAGTAGCAGCCTATCGTACCTTCTATGCAGATGTGATGAATGGGTTCCATTTATCACAGCCTCAGAAGCAAGGAGCCGATGAGCTGTTCAAAGTGAATGCTCTTGCATGGTGGTATACCCATAATATGCTGGTGCATTACTCTGTTCCCCACGGACTGGAGCAATATGGCGGTGCAGCATGGGGAACGCGGGATGTCTGCCAGGGTCCGGTCGAATACTTTATGGCTACACAAAAGTATGAGCAGGTCCGCGATATTCTGAAGACCGTATATTCGCATCAGTATGAGGATGACGGGAACTGGCCGCAATGGTTCATGTTTGATCGTTATTTCAAGGTTCAGCAGGAAGAAAGCCATGGTGACATTATTGTTTGGCCTCTTAAAGTACTAAGTGATTATCTGATTGCCACCAAGGATTATTCGATTCTGAACGAGGAATTACCTTATACCGTAAAACATGGTTTTGATTTTACGGATCAAACAGCCAGCTTGCTGGAGCATGCCCAGAAGGAACTGCAGTATATCCGCAGCCATTTCCTGCATGATACATTCCTCTCTTCCTATGGTGACGGGGACTGGGACGATACATTACAGCCTGCCAATGCTCAATTGAAGCAATATATGGTCAGCAGCTGGACTGTAGCGCTCACCTATCAAACGTTGAAACAGCTTTCCAGAGCACTTGCGCCTGTAAAACCGGAGCTATCTTCCGAGTTAAGCGACATGGCAGCGGGTGTGAAAAGAGACTTCAGCAAGTATATGCTGGATACCGATGTAATTCCAGGTTTTGTATATATGGAAGATCCGGCAAATGCGAAGCGTATGCTGCACCCGGATGACAGCGAGACGGGTATTCAGTACCGTTTGCTGCCGATGACACGCAGCATGATTGCCGAGCTGCTGGAGCCTGAGCAAGCCCAATCCCATTATGAACTGATCAGGGACAAGCTGTACTGCCCGGATGGCGTCCGATTGATGAATCGTCCAGCACAGTATGATGGTGGCGTCAGCACTCATTTCAAACGTGCAGAGCAGGCATCCAATTTCGGACGTGAAGTGGGCTTGCAATATGTTCATGCTCATATCCGCTATATTGAAGCCATGGCGAAGCTGGGCAACCGGGATGAGGTCTGGAATGGCCTCGGCATTATCAATCCAGTAGGTATTCAGGAGGCTGTTCCTAACGCAGATTTGCGTCAAAGCAATGCCTACTTCAGCAGCTCTGACGGGAAATTCAACAACCGTTATGCAGCGCAGGAGCAATTCGATAAACTTCGCACCGGAGAGGTGCAGGTGAAGGGGGGCTGGAGAATCTACTCCAGTGGACCGGGAATCTACATGAATCAGCTCATTTCAAACGCCCTGGGTATACGTCAGGAGGAAGAAGATCTGGTTCTGGATCCTGTATTACCTGTAAGCTTGGATGGCTTGCATTTTGATTTCCAATTTGCCGACAAGAAAGTAACCTTCGTCTATCATCTCACCGGAGAGGCCGTACAACGTATCGTGCTGAATGGCAAGGATCTGGATGCGACAAGATTGCAGCAACCTTATCGTCTTGGTGGACTGCGTATTTCACGCACGACTCTTGAACAGAGCCTGAGCGAGAATAACGTAATTGAGATTTACAGTTAATCGGGTTAATCGTGTAAACGTTAGTCTATGTAATCAAGTATAAATATCTAAGATGTCAGGTCCTTCGATTTCGAAGGGCCTGATGAACATCACAGGGGAGCGAAGAATGTGGTCAGTATCAAGGATATCGCCAAACAGGCGGGAGTGTCGATCTCTACCGTGTCATATGCTCTGAATGGCAGCAACAAAGTGACAGATGAGACCCGTTCCAAAATTTTGGCTATCGCCAAAGAGCTGAACTATGTTCCCAATGCTGCTGCCAGAACATTGAAGAAGAGAGAGTCCAAAATTCTGGGTGTTTTTCTGACGGATTTTAGCGGAGATGTGTATGGGGATTTGCTTAGTGGCATGAAGTCTGTATGCAACGCGCAAGGATACGACCTGATTGTGTGCAGCGGGAAACAATCTCATCGAATGCTTCCGGAACGAATGATTGATGGTGCTGTCATTCTGGATCATACATTTGCGAGCAAGGAACTACTGCAATATGCAGACAGAGGACACAAGATTGTTGTACTTGACCGGGAACTGGAACACCCGAATATTAATCAGGTTCTGCTGGATAATAAGGCAGGAGCGACACTCGCAATGGAGCATTTGATTGAACAGGGACACACGAAGATCTATGTCGTGACAGGTCCTGAAGGTTCATTTGACTCAGCTCAACGGTTGAAGGCTGTGAGGCAGGTATCGGAGCGTGAAGCGAATGTGGAATGGATCGAAATTAAAGGAGATTTCGAAAAGAGTGGCGGAGAACGGGCAGCTGAACGTATTATTCAGGAGTATACTCAACCAGTTGGGGTGTTTTGTCTCAATGACGAGATGGCGATTGGGATGTGTGACCGGCTCGCTGATAGTGAGTTAAATATTGGCCAGGAGATTGATATTATCGGATTTGATAATATTGAGCTTAGCAAATATGTGCAGCCAAGATTGGTCACGATCGATTATTCCAAACGAAAATGGGGCGCACTCGCAGCCGAACAATTAATCAAGATTATTGCTGGAGAGCCTGTCGATCATGAACGAATCTACGTGACACTGGTGGAGGGCGGCTCGGTAAACAGCCAGGTTCAGTCTGAATGTCTTTTGCAAGCCCAGGGTGAAGAGGCGGTTAGCTATTGACGAAGACGCTGCTCCTTCTTCATTCCATGGATGTTGTGTGTAACGACGACTGTACAGCAAGAGACAAGGCTTAGAAGAATTGAAGCATTCTTTTAAGCCTTGTCTCTTGTTTAGATTGTTTAATTGACCAATTATCCAATGAAAAAAACCTCTCACAAGGAGAGGTTTGCCCTTAGAGGCCTTTGGTTTTGTCATTGTTGTAGGATGAAGTGAGAATGCCTGTAAGGAAGAGAGCCAGTACAATTGCAATAATCCAAAATGTCAGTGAAAATGACATACCATAGCACCTCCTGCACAATCTTTACTTCTATTATAACCATTACAGAAAGAAAAGGAATGCTTCACTCCATCATTTGTAAAATAAAAAGTGAGTGGGTACCGGTCTGAGGCTCCCGTCCGAAGGGTTATTCACAACCCGGTTGTTTACGATGAGTGAAGACGATCCTCCGCCATCCAGATTATAGGCGTCCACTACGCCCAGCTTGTACAACCGTCCTTGCAGCTCTTCCAGGGTTGCTCCAGAGCTACCTGCTTCGTTGTACCCGTCAACTACTATAATCAACAATTGATCATCCTTGTAGTTACCGATCACCGTGCGTGGAGCTCGCTTGGGTGACACTTTCCATTTGGCCGGAATGACCGTTTTTTGTCCGTTCTGCAAGAGCATGGGTACAAATGTGGCACCAAAATGTGGTTGTAGGCGATCCAGGGAACTTTTGTCGAAAAATTTACCGCCTACCAGCTTACCGGCATGATCAAGACCTACAAAAAACAGATCCTTAAAGCTGGCTTGAAAACCATTCACATACTTGCCGTCCATAACAGTTGTACTCAGCGGATACCGTTTGCCGCCGCTGTCTGCAAATCCTCCGGCATTAATTCCGGCAATGGCACCATTGCGTTTAACCGCCTGCATGGTTGTCTCAGATCGGCCTGGTTCGCTGGCCAGAGCCATCTTCATGGCCGTAGGATCTTTTAACTTGATTTTCATCGCATAGCCCTTATAGGTGCCCGGGTTGACCCTATAGAGTTCAATCGTAAGCCGATCACTGTCGATCCGCTCAAACGGAACGCCCAGCTTGGATGAGATCCGTTGATTATAGATCTTTTCCGGGCGAGCAGCTTGAACTGTAGCCTTCTGCACAAGCGTCGACATCGTGCTCGTTGTCTGATTGTACAGCTGTGTTGTTCTTTTAATAGAAGAAGAAGTCTGAACAGCAGCTTCTTTTGCCCCTGCAAGCTCATGGCTAATGGCCTGAGTCTGGGTTGTAACGGTCTCTTCAGCCAGACCGGAATCAATGAAATCTCCGGGTTCAAACGGAGGACGAATCAACAGCATGCATAAAATTAATCCAACAAAAGGAGCAAGTCCAAGCATAAATAAACGATTAACCTTTTTTACGGGGGTAATCATTTGAGCAGGTCCATCTTTTTCTGGAGTGTCTCCAGTTGTTTTTTGACTTCGCTCAGCTGGGTATACAATTTGTTGCTGTTGTCGGTTTTATCGTTTGCATTATCCTTGGTGAACGTCAGCAATTCATTAAAGGACTGCACCTGGCCCTGCAGGTCGGCTACTTCCTTGGATATCGTTGTTAGCTGCTTTTCGTAGTCAGCTTTGAGCGCTGCAATCTGCTGTTGATTATGGGTCTGAAGCTGATTAATCATCTGTTGCTGGAGGTGGTTACTATAATAGTAGGTTCCGAGTACTCCAAGTGCAATAAGAACAATCCACATGACCAGAAACAGCTTGACTGAAGATCCGGCCTTACCTTTGGCGCTCCGGGTGTGATGGATGTCAGAGGGTTGGACAGAAGGTTTCATATCATCACTCCTGGTTATTTATAGGTACAAAAAAATTTCCAGTCCTCATTCTATCACGCCCCTATTGATTACGCAAAAATGAAATTCTTTGAGAAATAGGATAAAAAGAGATTGCATCGGAAGGAAGTCCTAGGATACAATTTCTTATAGATGCAATAAGTAGGAACTTTGGGCATGTTTTTCGACTTTTTTAGATAGAAATGCAGGAAATTTATACTATATTTTGATCTTTCTTCACTCGGGAAGACAAAAGTCCTGATGTGGTGACAGCAAAATACAGTAAAAATAGAGCTGTTGATACAGCTGTATCAAGTGTTTTTCTTTTTTTCGACATTATCCGACTTTTACTTCTTATATATACGGACTGTCGCAAGGATAGAGACTTCACTTTGGCTCACGGTAGAAACGGAAATTGTCCAATACATAACAGGGGGAACAACAATGAAAAAAGTATGGCAGGTGGTCATCATAGATATCCACCCCACCAGCATGCTGGGCACAAAATTGATTTTGGAAGAACAGCAGGATCTGTTGGTACGGGGGATGACTTCGACTGGGTCCGAAGGACTTGATCTGGTGAATATTCACCAACCCGATCTGATTTTGATGGATTATCGGCTTCCTGAGGGTCAGGCGGATCAGTATATTGCCCAGATGAAAAATCTGTCGGCACATAGTCACATCATTATTCTCACAGACGAGGACAATGTAAAATTATTTCGTCATCTGATCAGTCTTGGTGCAAGTGGTATGCTGTCCAAACAGGCTTCCCCTAGCCAGCTGATTCATCTGATTTCCGGGCTGCGTGAGGGATGTGTATCCATCCCATTATCCTGGTTAGCCAGTTCGGAATGGGCCCAGCCCGTCGAGTCTCCGGCAGAAGAACTTATCGTTGAATTAACAGAAACCGAAACTTTTATCATGGAAAGAATTGTTCAGGGCGTAACCTATGATAAAATAGCCAGTGAGATTAACGTTAGCAGACGTTCAATTGATAATTACCTGCGCAAAATATACGTGAAGCTGGATGTGAGCAGCAGGGCACAGGCGATTGAACGTTATGCCTTATATGCGAGGCAGAACAAAACCGTATCCTGATGAGCATGGTTCCATGAACTCATGGGAACAATGAATCGTCAAGTGTCCCGTTCTGGTCATATTCAGTGTCCATGAGGAATAGGTTGTAGGGGCTACGGACTGCGAGCATAGTTCGGATTAGGGATGAAAGGGGAACGGACCGATGAAATATTTCTTCGCCTCCCGTACAAACAGGCTTTTGACATCACCGCTGAGGGACATTCGTGAGATGTCTGGCCGGAATTATTTCATTTCTCTGGCAGAAGAGCTGCCTGCGGAGGAGCTGTTTCCATTCAAACTGCTGGAAGAAGCGGCGCTTTCTGTATTCAGTTCCGGACCCTCCGCATTGCAGTACGGCGAACCGGCAGGGTACGGACCGTTGAGAGAATGGCTGGACAATGATTGGAATGCCCGTAAGGGCATTCGGACAGTACCAGATCAGATTCTATTGACCACAGGTACCCAGCAGGCCATCGATCTTGTGATGCGTTTGCTGCTTGAGCCTGGAGATTCAGTATTGGTCGAGCATCCTACCTCCCCAGGCTGTCTCGAGGTTCTGGAGATGCAAGGCGCCAAAATCGTGCCCGTCACAGGTGATGGGGATGGTATTCTGCCTGACCTATTGGAGCATCACATGCAGCAGGTGAGACCGAAGCTGCTTTTTGCTGCACCCAGTTTTTCCAATCCAACCGGTGTGCTGTGGAGTATGGAACGGCGTGAAGCTGTGCTTGATCTGTGCTCACGTTATGGTGTGCTGCTTGTGGAGGACGATTCCTATGGTGAACTTCATTTCGATGGATTGGAACCGAGGGACTTCTACCGAAAGTATCCTTCCCTCTTTGCGCTGGATACAGCGGATCAGGGTGGACATGTTCTCTACATTGGTTCATTTAGCAAAACTGTAGCACCTGCCCTGCGTACAGGTTGGGCTGCCGGACACCCGGCTCTGATCCAGGCTATGGCCTCCGTGAAACGGATAGCGGATGGACAGTCCAGCCCCATGAATCAGCGGTTATTGTATCAACTGCTCGCCCATTCTCCTTTTAAGTGGAGCGATCATCTCTCCATGCTGAACCGAGAATATAAGACCAGACTCAAGCTTATGCTTGAATTATTGAAGCGTCCAGGTTGGAAAGGGAGTCAGTACAGCATTCCTGAGGGGGGGATGTATCTGTGGGTACAGCTGCCGGAAGGATTGGACAGCGGAGCCCTGCTCAAAGCAGCTTTGTTAAAAGGGGTTTCTTTTCTTCCCGGTTCTCTCTGCTCCACTGGTGAACAGGATCATCGGTACATTCGATTGAACTTCAGCCATCCCGGCCGGGATGAGTTACTCCTTGGCATGAATCTGATCAGTGAGTCCATAACAGAGTTTACAGCCCGGAGTTAAACCGGATATAGAAAAGAAAGAAAGTAAGTATGACCAAATCGATGCCTGGAATTCAGGCTCACAGAAGATCCAGGCATTGGATTTGGAAGCAAAGATGTTACCCCCAAAAGTAATTACCTTATTGCATCCACTAACATTTTTATATATAATATGTATTAATGAGTTGTTGTTTTCTTTATATAAGCTGCATTCATTGCAAGTTCGGGAGAAGCACTCATATATTTTAACTAACGGGGGAACAAACATGTCCAATATTTTATTTGTCAAAGCAAATGACCGTCCTGCAGATCAAGCAGTCAGCGTACAATTGTACGATGCATTTTTGAGCGCATACAAAGAATCCCACCCAGGTGACACAGTTACCGAACTGGATCTCTACAATACAGATCTTCCTTACTACGGCAACACTGTAATTACAGGTGGATACAAAGCCGCTAACGGTATCGAAGCAACAGCTGAAGAGCAAAAAGCAGCTGCACTGGCAGCACAATTGCAAGATCAATTCTTGGCAGCAGACAAAGTGGTATTTGCATTCCCACTGTGGAACTTCACTGTTCCAGCACCATTGGTGAACTACATTTCCTACCTGAGCCAAGCTGGAAAAATGTTCAAATACACTGCTGAAGGCCCAGTAGGTCTGGTAGGCGACAAAAAAGTGGCATTGCTGAACGCACGTGGCGGAGTGTACTCCGTAGAGCCTATGGCATCCGCTGAAATGTCCGTGAAATATATTACGAATGTATTGAACTTCTGGGGTATCCAAAACCCTGAACTGGTTATCGTTGAAGGTCACAATGCTTCTCCTGACCGTTCCCAAGAAATCGTGGCAGCTGGTCTGAAATTGGCTTCTGAAGTAGCAGCAAGCTTCTAATAGCCTCATACTTAGAAACACGAAAAAGCCTGTTATCTCCATTGGAGATGACAGGCTTTTTTGCATCTTCATTTTTTGGAATAAAGCAATGGTGCCTCAGTCATCCCTTCCATGGATCTGATAGGGAACCGCTATTTCTGCAATATGCTCCAGCTTCGTATCAACAATATGTTGAATCAGGGGGGAATCCATTTCTAGTTCATTTATATCCCGTTCAAACATATTATTATCCTCAAGCATGTGAGCATGCTCGGTCAATGCCTGCACACCCTTAATCGTCAGCACATATCGTCCACGGGAGAGCCGCTCAAACCAACCATAATAATTTTTTTGCAGAATGGCCGCAGCAGAACCCACACTTGTCAGTTTGCTGATCAAGGCTGGGGAGGCTTCTCCCTGAGCGCGTAGGGCGGAAGCCACACGTAATGCTTTTTCTCTGTAAGCAGTGACCAGCTGCCTGCGTGTGCTTCCCCCTGTGTTGTAGTCACCACTGCGCTCGTCGAATTCCTTTAGCAGTCGCTGCCGCCGGATACCACCTTTACGTACACCGGTGCTGTTACCAGGTGTAAAAGCTTGGACAGCAGGTTCGCACAGCACATCAATCAGAGGTGATTTGGTTTTGTAGAACGTAACGGTAATAAGCCCTAGTCCGAGTTGTCTGCACAGGGCAGTCAATTCGCCCCAGCGCTGGTTCACGGCACTACGCTTGCTGCGGTTTCGCTCAACGGCTAGATACACGAAGGGGCTGAGCTTCAGGCGCTGCATACCCTGTAGCAGCAGAGACAGATTAAATGTTTTTTTCATCTCCACAATGAGTGGTTCATTCTGATCTGATCTGACCCCAACCAGGTCACAATGTTTGACCTCAGCCTTCACGTCGTAACCGCGTCGTTCGAAAAAAGCCTTTACAGGCGAATATAACTCGGTTTCGTACTTTACTGCCATCGCTTCTGCTCCTTTCCTGAAGTGCTTGTCTCTGGCCAACTAATGTCCCGTTTCCTGAATTTAGAACCTTCATTATATCATATCCGTTCTTTTTTTTCTGAGCACACAAGATGTCTGATAGAACAAGGAAAGCCCCAAATTAAGAACTGGGGATTGAAAAAAAGAGGTCAACTTATCCGATTTGCCGCATAGGTATGTAATACACTTTTCACAACAATACATGATGTTTGGACAGAGGGTGGCGGGACTAATCCGGACCGCAAGATTGGTATTCAAGCAGAAGCCGTAATTCTATTGATTTCTTCATACCATTCGGAATGGTTGACAATCACACTAAAGGAGCCATGGGAGGTACCAAGCATGAATATTTTTGAACGCGTTGCGGAACATCGGGCAGAGAGTGACCGTTTATCATGGAACGGGACATTTGAAGATTATATTGCACTGCTGAGAGAGGACCCGACTCCGGCAATGACGGCTCACGCACGAGTGTACCAGATGATTGAATCGTTCGGCGTGGAGGAAGTTGGGGGGCACAAACGGTACAAGTTTTTTGAACAGGAAATTTTCGGGCTGGATCGCTCCATTGAAAAGCTGGTGGAAGAATATTTCCACTCGGCAGCACGCCGCCTGGATGTTCGTAAACGGATTCTGCTGCTTATGGGTCCGGTCAGCGGAGGAAAGTCAACACTCGTAACACTGCTGAAACGTGGTCTTGAACAATTCTCCCGCACAGAGAAGGGTGCTGTATACGCTATTGAAGGATGCCCAATGCATGAGGAACCTCTGCATCTGATTCCGCTGGAGCTTCGTCCCGAAGTGGAAAAGGAAATCGGTGTCCGCATTGAGGGCAATCTGTGCCCGTCTTGCCAGATGCGTCTTCGGACCGAATATGGCGGTGATATCAGCAAGGTACGGGTGGAACGGGTCATCATTTCGGAGGATAATCGGGTGGGGATCGGAACTTTCAGTCCATCCGATCCGAAATCCCAGGATATTGCCGATCTGACCGGAAGTATCGACTTCTCAACCATTACCGAATTCGGTTCCGAGTCCGATCCACGCGCTTATCGTTTTGACGGTGAATTGAACAAGGCCAACCGTGGGTTGATGGAATTTCAGGAGATGCTGAAATGTGATGAGAAGTTTCTGTGGAATCTGTTGTCGCTGACGCAGGAAGGAAACTTTAAAGCGGGCCGATTTGCCTTGATTAGTGCAGATGAGATGATTGTGGCACATACGAATGAATCCGAATATAAATCCTTTATTTCCAACAAAAAGAATGAGGCCTTGCAGTCCCGGATGATCGTCATGCCTATTCCCTATAACCTGAAGGTTTCCGAGGAAGAGAAGATTTACGGCAAGCTCATTCAGCAAAGTGATATGAAGCATGTCCATATTGCACCGCATGCCTTGCGAACTGCAGCCATTTTTTCCATACTTACCCGCTTGAAAGAAACGAAGAAACAGGGCATGGATCTGGTCAAAAAAATGCGGATGTATGACGGCGAAGAAGTTGAAGGGTACAAAGAAGCCGATCTGCGTGAGATGCAAAATGAATATTTGGATGAGGGCATGTCAGGCATTGATCCCCGTTATGTCATCAACCGGATATCCAGTGCTTTGATTAAGCAAAATCTTCAGTGCATTAACGCGCTGGATATCCTCCGCGCCATCAAGGATGGTCTGGATCAGCATGCTTCAATTTCAAAAGAGGAACGCGAACGTTATCTGAATTTTATTGCCCTGGCTCGAAAGGAATATGATGAGCTGGCGAAGAAAGAAGTGCAGAAAGCATTTGTCTACTCATTCGAAGAATCGGCCAAAACGCTGTTCGAGAACTACCTCGATAATATCGAGGCATTCTGCAACTGGTCCAAAATTCGTGATCCACTAACGGATGAGGAGATGGATCCGGATGAACGCTTGATGCGTTCAATTGAGGAGCAGATCGGTATTTCCGAAAATGCCAAAAAGGCCTTCAGGGAAGAGATATTGATTCGTATCTCGGCCTATTCCCGCAAGGAGCGCAAGTTCGAATACAGCAGCCATGACCGTCTGCGTGAAGCCATTGAGAAAAAGCTGTTCGCTGACTTGAAGGACATCGTGAAGATCACAACCTCGACCAAGACACCCGATGCGACGCAACTGAAACGAATGAATGAAGTGATTAAACGGTTGATTGAAGAACATGGATATACCGCAGCCAGCGCAAATGAACTGCTTCGTTATGTGGGCAGTCTGTTGAATCGCTGATCAGCAACGAACCATTCCGGATCAGGCTCCTTATGCCTGCTGTGAGGCTCCTTCGCAGCAGGATGGGGGCCTTTTTATATAGGGAAATGTACAATGGGGATCAGGAAACTGACAAAGAAGGTCAATTTGATGACAAATTAGTTCTAATGGTATATGTAAAATTAGGACATTTAGTCTATAATCGATACATATATTTACAATTTAATCTTTTTTGTGGTTATTAAGGAGCTGACAGAACCAGTTATGAGTATTGCTATAGCAAGACAACAACAACTTGATTATATTGGATTGACCGCCGGAGATCTGCAATTGCTTGCTGATCATCGACCTGCTTTTGAGAAAGTGGTAGATGAAGTGGTGGACCACTTCTACAATCATGTGGGCAATTATCCGAATTTGGTCGATCTCATTGCCCGCTTTTCATCCATTGACCGTTTGAAGGAAACACAAAAGCTATACTGGTTATCCATGACCGATGGTGTAGTTGATGATACATACATTGAACACCGCATTGCGATTGGACTGGTCCATTCTCGCATTGGTTTGTCCGAAGATTATTATTTGGGCACGTATATGGTTTACCTCGATATTGCAACAAGCATATTCCAGCAGGTCATCCCTGAGCACTGGCATCTGGTTATTCAGGCCCTGAGTAAAATGTTCAACCTCGATTCACAGCTTGTACTGGAGGCTTACGAGAAGAAGGAAAAGGAAAAATTAAATCAACTCGCGGAAGACCAGCAGCATACGTTGCTGGCGATCACGCAGATTACCCAGCAGCTGACAGGCATGATTAGTGAATTGAATGAAAATGCTCAGGCGATCTCTGATGTGGCCAGGGAAACGGCTGCCTCTCAGGATCAGGCCAACGGACTGTTGGAGGAGCTGACCAAAGAAATTCATCAGATTGGCAAAATGGGTGAGATCATTCGTGAAATATCGGACCAGAGTCATCTCGTGGGTTTGAATGCTGCCATTGAAGCTGCACATGCAGGCGAATTCGGCCGAGGATTCGAGGTGGTTGCCAGTGAGGTTCGCAAGCTTGCGGCTAGTTCTCGTGAGGCCCAAGGGAAAATTCAATCGAATCTGGCTCAAATCATGAAGAAGCTGGGCAGCGTTCAACAGGAGGCGGAACATACCGCCTCTGGGGCAAGGCGTCAGGCATCCCGTTCAGAAGAGCTTGCGGTTTTTGCTACCACTATGGAGAAACTGGCATGTGATCTAAGAAAATTGGATCATCAGGAATAGGCGGTCATACCGGCTGGAAGCTGTGATACCGTTTCTGGCTGTTTTAAGCTATAATGGGTAGACAAACCTGCCGATGTTATAGTAAATGCAGCCGGAGACAGGGGATTTGAAAGAGGTTGAGGTGATCAGGTGGCTTCTATCCATGATGTGGCCAAAGAGGCGGGCGTATCTGTTGCAACCGTTTCCAAAGTGCTTAACGATTATCCCGATGTAAGTGACAAAACTCGCAAAAAAGTCAATATAGCCATCGAACTATTGAAATATCAACCGAATGTGGTTGCACGTGGACTTGTAAAACGCCGTTCCTGGACGGTAGGTGTGTTGTTGACGGTTCCGTTTACCAATCCGTTTGTATCGGAGCTGCTGGAAGGAATCAAAACAGCGCTGGAGAACAGCGGATACGATCTTGTCCGCTTATCTACACGTTTTGATGATCCAACATACTCGTTTATTAAACATTGCCGCAGCCGAAATGTGGACGGCGTTGTTGTATTCGGGGAAGGCAGAGACAACAAGAGTATTCAGGAATTGGTTACTGCGGAAATTCCGACGATGTTCATTGATACCGACTTGTTTGGCAAGCGGGCAGGATACATAACGACGGATAATGCAAATGCCATTGCCATGAGTGTGAAGCATTTGCATGAACTGGGTCACCAGAAAATTGCTTATATTTCAGGTACACTTGGGCCTGCCGTAGCAAATTTACGATTGGATGGATATCGGGAAGGACTGCGTGTTTGCGGCATTCCATATTCAACGGTGTATTTGGAAGTTTGTGACTATTCTTTCGATGGCGGCAGTAAGGCAGCTCGCCGATTGCTTGCACTGAAGGACCAGCCTACGGGGATTGTCTGTGCTTCAGACATGTCTGCTTTCGGTGCGATCCACGAAATTGAGAAGCATGGTTTACGGGTGCCGGAGGATGTGTCTGTTGTTGGGTTTGATAACACATATTATGCCGAAGTCTTCAAACCAGGATTGACCACAATTAATCAGAATATTTATTCGATTGGGATCAAATCCATCGAATATCTGATTGCCATGATTGAGAATTCTGCATATACTCCTCCTGTCATTACGGAACCATCCAATCTGGTGATTCGTCAAACAACAGCACCTGCGAAAGTGTAAAGGTCCTGAAACCAGCACAGCCTATGGGCTGTGCTTTTTTAATGTGCCATTTCTTTTGGAAAAAACGGTTAACAGAATCTTATGGACAAATTTGGAAGGAAAGTTGTTGACTTTGTGCAATACAGACCTTAACAATAAAAGCAGAACAAAACAAATTTTTATGTAACCGCTTACTTTTGTCTGAAGAATATAAAGACACTGCAATCGTCATTAAAGGAAGGGGGATGCTCATGCACCAGGTACTGCTGGTTGATGATGAAGTATACGCACGCAAAGGTCTCCGAAAACTGATTCGCTGGGAAGCGTGCGGGTTTGAAGTGGCTGGAGAGGCGAATGACGGAGATGAGGCTTGTACCCAGATCGAACAGCTGCAGCCCGACGTTGTAATTACAGACATACGTATGCCGGAGACGGATGGATTGGAATTGATCCGGCGCATGGTTGAGCGTGATGCTCAGGTTTTAGCCAAGAGCAAACAGCCTTATTTTATCATCGTGAGCGGATATAATGATTTTGCTTACGCCCAGCAAGCCGTAAGGTACGGGGTGCAGGATTATATTTTGAAGCCGATTGATGAGGTTGAGCTGGAAGGAACTTTATGCAAGCTGGCGAAGGAGTTGAATCGTCACAAGCTTGCTGAACAAACCAGACGTGAGCTGGAATACGTCAGATTATTGGATCAGTTTATCTATGGCGAGTCGAATTTGGAAACGGTTGAACAGTGGACCGAGTTGACGGGTACATATGCTGACGACCCGCTGGTGTATCTGCTTTTTGAGAATAACGCGCCACACATGCAGGTTTCAGATACTGCTCAGGAGGAGAAGCGGGAAGCCGGGAATGGAGAGAATTTTGGCCGGGTTGTGCAGTCTGTTCTTGGAAAGATGTATCCGAATCGCTCGTATCTTCATGTGAAAGAGCACGGTGAACGTGTTGGGCTTCTGTTAACCGGAGGAGAACTTCGTCCCTTTTCAATGAATCTCCATGCCGTTGCCGGGAAAATACAATCCTGCTTCGCCGAGATGAGTCATGAATCTGTAAGCATATATATCGGGGCGATTTGTTATGAACCTTTGCTCATTGGACATGCCTATCAGACCGCATTGCAGGCAATCGCCTATAAATTTATTTCAGATAAGAACGGGATCGTCCTGTATGATGATATGCAGCATGAACCTGTGCAGTGGGTGCATACCAATCATGAAAAGGAGCAGGAGCTCCTGACACTTATGGAAGAACAAAGGGTTCAGGCGTTGGAGAATGCATTGGGTGAATGGTTCACCGGTATGAAAACTGCACATTATGCTCCTGTAGCCGTGACGTCGGCAATTCACCAACTGATCTCAGCCATACTGTCAATTCTGAAATCGGCCGAGGTGAATGTGAAGGAGATCTCTTCGTTCAGGCCGATTCTGGCATGGCAAGCGGAGCGTGGAACAATGGCTCAGGCCAGGCAGTTATTGACCGTTTTCATGCTGGATTCAGCCCGAAAGCTGGCAGAACAGCGTCAATACTATCACAGGGGAGCCATGACGAAAATCAAAAATTATATTGAAACCAACTACAGCAGTAATATCAGCTTGAGAAGTATTGCCTCTGAATTTTACATGAATCCGGTCTATTTGGGTCAACGCTTCCGCAAGGTGTATGGCGTATATTTCAACGACTTCCTGCTTCAGCTGCGGATTGAGAAAGCCAAAAAGTTGCTGCGTCAGACGGATCTGCGAATATATGAAATTGCCGAGAAGGTCGGATTCGGAAGCAGTGATTATTTCACGACTCAATTTGAGAAAACGGAACTATGCTCCCCTACGGAATATCGTAATCGCATCCTGGACGAAGGGTAGGAAGACTGAAAGTGAAGCTCAACTTTTTCAATAATATCCGTCTGAGGGACAAGATGCTGATTTTATATCTTTTCTTTGTGCTGCTCCCCGTGATTCTCACCAATGTTATTTTCTATCAGGTGACCGTAGCGAATGTAAAGTCTCAGCGAACGGCTGACTTGTCCAAAGCGATGGAGCAGATTCGAAGTGAATTTATGGGGGAGATTCGCAATGCGGCCGATCTTTCCTCAAGTTTTTATACTGACAGTATGTTAAATGACATGCTGGACGTAGATTACACACTTCCGGTCCAGTATATTGAAGCCTACAATTCCTATCTTCGTAAAATTTTTAATACCTATTATTCCGGATATCGCTTTTTACAAGGTTTGACGATATATGTAGATAACGAAAGCATATTACCTTCCGGAGGGGTTGAATTTCTGACCGAAGAGATTCGACAGTCCGAACCATACAGGCTGCTGGCAGCAAGTAAACAATCTGCTCCCCTTCTGATCAGAACCGGCCCTGAAGGGAATCGACAGACGCTCAGTATTTTGCGCAAACTGAATTATTATGAAGAGCTGCCGGGATGGAAGGAAAAGTTCGTGCGATTCGACCTGAAGCCATCCTTGCTTCGCCAGATTTTCATCAATCTTAACGCACAAGGCAATTTGTATCTCGTAAATTCAGGTGGAGAAATAGACTACTCGACAGACTCTGACATCCCCTGGACCAGTCAACGATTGAGCTATGGCGATATCATGAATCAGCAAAACAAACAGGATTTCGAAATGGCGTATCCCTTATCCGGTGAATTAGAGGGGTGGAACATCTATGGGGTATTCAATGAATCGGAAATCTACAAGGAGTTAGGTAAACCGAGTCATCTTGTCATTATTCTGGCCTGTATCAATCTGATTCTACCCACCTGGATCATCATCTGGATGACTCGCACAATTCACGTAAGATTGGCCCACATCCTGAAACATATGAAAAAAGTGAAGCATCAGCAATTTGAACCGATCAAACAGCCTGAAACATCGGATGAGATTGGGCAGCTAACGGCTGAATTCAATCGTATGACGTTGACAATCCATCGTTTGATTAACGATGTTTATGTAGCGGACATTGAACATAAAAATTTGGAATTACAGCGGCGGCATGCCCAATTAAATGCTTTGCAGAGCCAGATCAACCCGCATTTTCTATTCAACGCGCTGGAAACAATCCGCATGCGCAGCCTCATGAAGGATGAGGATGAGACAGCAAGGATAATCCAGCATATGGCCAAGATTTTCCGAAATGCACTGACTTGGAATCGGGATAAAGTAAGCATTCGTGAAGAATTGGAGTATGTAACCTGCTTTCTTGAAATTCAGAAATATCGTTTTGGCGACAAACTGAATTATACGATTGATCTGGACCCGGAAGCTGCGGAGTGTGCCATTCCCAAGATGACACTCCTGCCTTTTGTGGAGAATGCCAGCATTCACGGCGTTGAGCCTTTGAAAGAAGGTGGAGAAATACGATTGCGGATTCAGCGAATGGAGAAAGAGCTGATCTGTGTGCTGGAGGATTCAGGGGCTGGCATGACAACAGACAAAAAAAGGCAACTGCTCTCTTACATGGAAATGGACGAATCAATGGGTGATCGTGTAGGTGTACAAAATGTCATTTATCGTCTGAAGCTGATCTACGACAGCCGATTTCATATTCATATCGATAGTGCTCCTGGGGAAGGTACGCGAGTGGAAATTGGAGTCCCTTTGGAGAAAGCGGACCATTCATCAAAACACTAAATATTTTAGGGGAAAACCTAGTGAATTCAGCGAGTTTTTCTGGAAAAAAGTGTTGATTTTCGGAGCTGGGACGTTTAGACTATATACATCATTATTAACGGGTTTGAGATGTATGACTCCGGCTTTGCATAAGTCTGTAGTCACAAGACAAATGAAGCGGAGCGAGTGGCTGTCGTTCGGACAGCCACTCGCTTCTTTTTTACATTTTGCTTACATACAAGGCTTTTCCCGGTTGAAAGGACAGAGTAAGTGGAGCACATACATGGAACGTACAACTTGGAATTGGTTATTTTATCTTACATTATTGCAGCGTTGGCTTCTTATGCAGCCCTTGACCTTGCGGGCCGGGTAAGTATGGCGAAAGGTATGTCCCGTAATATCTGGCTTACCTGCGGGGCAATCTCCATGGGTTTGGGGATCTGGTCCATGCATTTTGTGGGCATGCTGGCTTTTGTTCTTCCCATGCATGTGTCGTATTCCACAGGTGAGGTCTTTCTATCTGTTCTTCTTGCAATCATTGCATCTGGTGTAGCGTTAAATATTGCAGGTCAGCAGTCAGGTAAAATAAGCAGGCTCCCGATCGCAGGAGTGCTCATGACCGCAGGCATTAGCACCATGCATTATATCGGGATGGCTGCCATGTCGGTTACCATTACGTATCAACTGGGCAGGGTGGTATTATCCATCCTAATTGCAGCGATCGCTTCATTCGCTGCCTTATGGCTCATGTTTTTCTTCATGCAGCATCAGTCACGTTATACTTGGGTTTACAAGATGGGCAGCGGATTCATTATGGGGCTGGGCATCTCGGGAATGCATTATACAGGAATGTCTGCTGCACAATTTCATCATGCGCATGATGAGATGACAGGTTCCGGGATGCAGATTGAACCTTCGCTTCTTGCGTATCTGATCGCAGCGGGTACTTTTATTGCATTGGGGCTAACCTTATTTGGTATCTTTATTAATCAGCGTTTATCTCAGAAGGATCGTCGGATTCATGAGAATGAACAGTGGTATCAGGCCCTGTACGAAAACCATTCAGATGCCATTATCTCGGTGGATAAGCAAGGGGCTATCAAGGGGATTAATGCCGCTGTCACTCGAATAACAGGGTACCAGGAAAGTGAAATTATTCATCGTTCTATTGATGAGATTTCACAGTATGTTCATATACATTGGACAAGTGAAATGCAGCATGTGGTGTGGGATGATGATAGTCGTGAGCAGCAGCATTTCATGGGGGAAATGAAAAACGTCCAGGGAGATCATCTTGATCTAAGTATTGCTGTGGTGCCTGTGCTGATAGATGGTAAACATCAGGGGAGTCACATTTTGATCAAAGATGTTACCGAGGAGAAACAGGCCCAGGAGAGCATTCGTCACCAGGCTCTGCACGATCCGCTGACCGGGCTCCCAAACCGTCGCAAGCTGGATGACGTGCTGGAGGGCACAATCACGACTTCCGGATCAACAGAAAGTTCATTTGCGGTTATGGTGATGGATATCGACCGTTTCAAAATGATTAATGATTCTCTGGGACATTCCATTGGAGATGTGTTTCTTCGTGAAGTGAGCAGCAGAATTATGAGTGCAATTCAGGATTCAGACCCGAAAGCGACGGATAATGTCATGCTTGCTCGTATGGGGGGCGATGAATTCACGCTGGTTGTTACGAATGAGCAGGGGAATGAGGAGCGGGTGGCTGAACTGGCAGAAGGGATTGTTCGAGCGATTCAGCTGCCTTATCGATTAAAGGAAAATGACTTTTACGTTACTGCCAGTATCGGGATTGCGATGTATCCGTATCATGGAACAGGAGCGGATGCGTTGTTGAAGCATGCAGACTCTGCCATGTACGAAGTCAAGAAAAATGGCAAGAACGGTTTTCAGTTTTACACGGCCCAACTGGATTCGGAACTATATGAAAGAATCGAACTGGAAGGGTATTTGCGCAAAGCACTGGAACGGGACGAACTGGTCCTCTATTATCAGCCTCAGATACGTACAGAAGACAGCCGCATGATTGGCGTGGAGGCTTTGATTCGCTGGAATCATCCGGACAAAGGCATTCTGTCTCCGAATGTGTTCATTCCACTGGCAGAAGAGACAGGCTTGATCTATGAGATTGGGAACTGGACACTGCGCGAAGCATGCAGGCAGATGAAACTTTGGCATGTCAGTGGCGGACCGCTCATCCCGGTATCCGTTAACTTGTCCAGTCAACAATTTCATCAGTCCAACCTGGTGGAGCAGGTCAAAAATGCACTCACGGAGACGGGCCTTGATGCCCGCTATCTTGAATTGGAGATTACAGAGAGCATGATGATGGATGCGTCGGTATCCACCGGTATTCTGAATGAACTTACAGCGCTTGGGGTCAAAATCAGCCTGGATGATTTCGGAACAGGATATAGCTCGCTGAGTTATCTGAAGCATTTTCCAATCCATAAGTTAAAGATTGACCGATCTTTCGTGACGGATATTACGGAGAGTCGAAGTGACCAGGCGATTGTGGCCACGATCATATCGATGGCTCAGAATTTGAAGATGGAAGTGATTGCGGAAGGGATTGAGACGAAAGGACAGCTGGACATTCTGATGCAAAATGATTGCCGCGAAATACAGGGATACTATTTCAGCCGTCCATTGCCGGCAAGTGAAGTGGAGCATGACTTTTTTGTGCCCCTGCGGCTGCATGAAGCTCCGCCGATCTTCTAGGTTTACTTAAATGCCAAGCGGCAAGTCCCCGCCATATGCCAGGGACTTGCCGCTTTTTTGAGTTCTTATGTTAAAAACTTGCGGTGGTGCTTCTTGCCATCATATGTGAACCAGATCGGTTTATCTTCCACCCGTGTTTCCACATGGACGGTACGCCCCCAAAGGCGGTACAGATAAGGCAGAGTCCGTTCCATATATTTCAGATCCAGCTCAATGCCCTCATACTGATGCTTGAGCACAAGCTCTCCTGTGCGCAGATAGTCGGCATCTTGAACGACCAGATACGGAGAACCCCCGTTGATGCGGGAGAAAACAAGCTGATCCCGTATGTTTTGCCAGGACTTGTCGGTGATTTTCCAGTCCGGGCCCTTTTTCTCAAATACATAGAGGTCGAGGTCTTCGGTCAATTGCTTGGTCATGTAATTGCGAATAAATGAGGTATCGGAATCGAATTCCCGAACCTCAAACATTTTGGCACGACCTTGCCCAGGCTGACGTCCAAAACGTTCCCGTTCTTCCCGGGATGGGTTATCCCAGCGACGTTCGATATCCTCAAAAATTTTCAGCCCTAAATAGTAGGGATTCAAACTTTGCTTGGATGGCTGCACGACGGAAGAGTTCAGTTTGGCAAATTCAATCGTATCCTCACTGTTCAGGTCCAGCTCCCGTATAATACGTTGATGCCAGTAGGAGGCCCAGCCTTCATTCATAATCTTTGTTTCCATTTGTGGCCAGAAATAGAGCATTTCCTCACGCATCATACTCATAATATCCCGCTGCCAATCCGTTAACACTTCGGAAAACTCCTGGATGAACCACATAATATCTTTTTCCGGTTCTGGCGGGAAGTGATGTACCTGGATCCCATCCGCAGGTGCTTCTTCAGCCGGGGTATCATCAAGGGACCAAAGATCATCATAACGACCTTCCGGCCTTGGCGCTTTCTCGCCACGCTGCTCCCGCATTTTCATCTCCATATAACGTTGTTTGTCCAAATGGCGGGGTTTGATCAACTGGGGATCAACATGTTCCTGAATGGCTAAGACAGCATCGATAAATGCTTCGACAGCCTCTGCACCATATTCCATCTCATAGTTGCTGATCCGATCAGCAGTTGCTGCCATGCTCTCCACCATATTACGATTGGACTTGGAGAAACGGGCATTGTTTTTGAAAAAATCGCAGTGTGCCAACACGTGTGCCACGATCAGTTTGTTCTGGATCAGGGAGTTGCCATCCAGCAGGAAGGCGTAACAAGGGTTGGAATTGATGACAAGCTCATAAATTTTACTGAGTCCGAAGTCATATTGCATCTTCATTTTATGAAAAGTTTTCCCGAAGCTCCAGTGACTGAACCGGGTTGGCATACCATACGCTCCAAAAGTATAGATGATATCGGCAGGGCATATTTCATAACGCATCGGATAATAATCCAGGCCGAATCCATCGGCAATCTCCATAATTTCGGCAATGGCGTATTCAAGGTCACGGATCTCATCTGTCATCCTACGCTGCCTCCCTCTCTTTTCTGGAAAAAGCTGCGCAAAGCTTTGTATACTTCGCCTTTTTCTTTGATCACATAATACATGAACTGGTCGAGCTTGATATGACGATAGGCCGACATGAGTGTGCTGCTGCGGTTGTACTGGTTCACTTCGCCATAACCAAACATGTTGCTGCGCTTCATCAGCTCGCCAATCAGTTTGACACAACGCTCATTATCTGAGGTCAGATTATCCCCGTCCGAGAAGTGGAACGGGTAGATGTTATAGCTGGAAGGTGGATAGCGGCTATCAATAATTTCCAATGCCTTCATATATACAGAGGAGCAGATAGTGCCCCCACTTTCGCCGCGGGTAAAGAATTCCTCCTCGGTCACTTCCTTGGCTTCGGTATGATGGGCGAGGAAAACAATCTCAACCTTCTCATACTGGCGGCGGAGAAATCGGGTCATCCAGAAAAAAAAGCTGCGTGCACAATATTTCTCAAAGGAACCCATGGAACCGGAAGTGTCCATCATGGCAATAATGACGGCATTGGATTGTGGAATGATTTTGTCTTCCCATGTTTTGTAACGCAGATCGTCCGGACTGATATGGTGAATACCCGGATTGCCAGTGGTGGCATTACGGCGCAAGTTCTCCAGTATGGTACGTTTTTTGTCAATATTGGACTGCATGCCCTTTTTGCGAATATCGTTGAATACCACCGTATGTGTCTCAATCTGATCCTTGTCTTTTTGCTTCAGATCCGGAAGCTCCAGTTCCGAAAAAAGCATATCTTCCAATTCTTCGATGCTCACTTCGGCTTCAACGATATCATGCCCGGGCTGATCTCCGGCCTTTTCACCCTTGCCCGGCTTCTTCGAAGCGGGATCACGTCCGATGACATCCCCGACCTGACTGTCACCGTCTCCCTGGCCCACATGTTTTTGCTTTTGGTAATTATACACAAAACGGTACTCATCCAGACTGCGGATTGGTACCTTGATGATTTGTTGTCCATCGGACATAATGATGTTTTCTTCGGTAATTAGATCAGGCAGATTCTGCTTGATGACATCTTTAACCTTTTGCTGATGGCGTTGCTGGTCCTGGTACCCTTTGCGGTGAAGCGACCAATCTTCCCGGGAAACGACGAACGAGTAAGGCTGGTGTGAATTTGACATGTAGGCACCCCCCATTGATTACGCGGCACAGTTTGGCCTGTCGGTAATTAAGTATATTCACGGGCGGGGACGATATGTGATGCGTGAGTAGATAAAATGATACAATTATGCGAGATTCCCTTCTGGGCTCCTCTAAATTTGTACAGATCATCCGGGACTTTTTTACAGAAACGATGAACAAGTGTGACGAACTTCCTTTACAATAGGGACAGGTGTTTACTTGGCATCCCTATGAGGGATGTGTGTAAAGGAAGGATACCATTTGAATAAACGGGCAGTTAAAGCATGGATTATGTATGATTGGGCCAACTCGGCTTATGCGACGACGGTACTTGCAGCCGTTCTTCCCGTCTTCTACGCTTCAGTGGCTGCAGCTACACTGGATGCAGATACCGCAGCATCTTATCTGGCGTATACTCATTCCATTGGCATGTTATGTGTAGCGCTGTTAACTCCTTTGCTGGGGACATTAGCGGATTTATCAGGGCGTAAAGGTGATTTCCTGCGGGTATTTTCCATCATTGGCATCATCGCAACCCTCGGATTCAGCATCATTGGTGAGGGAGACTGGCTGCTTGCTTCTGCACTGCTGGTCATCTCGACTATCGGGTTTGCGGGTGGCAATACATTCTATGATGCGATGCTTCCTGACCTGGTATCAGCTGAGCGAAGAGATATGATCTCCTCCAAAGGCTATGCCTATGGTTATATTGGCGGAGGATTACTGCTTGCCATCAATATGCTGATGATTCAGCAGCCGGGATGGTTCGGGATGGGGAGTACACTCGCGGGAACAAGACTTGCTTTTATATCCGTAGCATTGTGGTGGCTTGTATTCTCCATTCCGTTATTTCGCCATGCCCCGCGCCGTCCTGCTGCACCGGATATGCCGAAGTCATGGCAAGGCTATGCCAATGTAGGCCTTCGCAGGCTTCGTCAAACCTTTCGCCAAATCCGGCGTTTTCCACAGTTGATGCGCATGCTGGTTGCTTTCTGGTTTTTCAATGACGGCATTAATACCATTATCCTGATGGCAACGATCTATGGAACAAGCATTGGAATCGGGACAGCCGATCTGATGCTGGCCTTGCTGCTGACCCAATTTATCGGGTTCCCTTGTACATTGCTGTTGGGGGCATGGGCACAGCGTTGGGGCGCGAAGCAGGTATTGATGGTAAGCTTGTCCATTTACATATGCATCGTCATCTTGGGGTATTTCATGACATCAGCCATCCATTTCTATCTGCTCGCTGGCCTGGTTGGCGTAGTGCAGGGCGTAAGTCAATCAACAGCGCGTTCCTTGTTCAGCAATTTGATGCCTGCCGGAAGAACAGGAGAGTATTTTGGATTTGTTAATATTACAGGCAAATTTTCTTCCATTTTTGGGCCGTTTGTATTCGGTTGGGTGGGCCAGATAACAGGTTCTACCCGTTGGGGCATTCTGTCTCTAATTTTCTTTTTTGCTGCCGGGATTGCAGTGTTATTGACGGTTAAAGTGCAGCAGGGGATGTCGGATGCGATTCAGGCGGATCAGGAAGAAGGGCAGGGCTGGGTACATCATTCCAAGTCGGGGAAAGGTACAGAGGCTAGATCAACAGGATGATTGGTTATTGACGATTTATAGCTAATATTCATTATTAATAATAGTAGCTCCGTGGGCCTGTTTATTCGTAAACTGCTCCGGAGCTTCTTCATGTATGTGCAATAGTTATACATAGTAAGGGGCAAAGAATATATAGAAGTGCTTAAACGACAGAGAACAGAATAGAGTGAATAGAAAGATATTATGAAAAGGTGAAAATAAAAGATTGACATGATACATTTTGTATCATAGAGTAAAAGTATGAATACATATCGTATCTAAAGTTTGTCGAAAGTACATCATCCCTTTTACCTATTCCCATGTGGGTATATAAGCGGATATTGATATAAAGAGCTATACCAACTGCATGCTCATTTTAATTGTACAGAGGAGAGGCTGCCCTTGGTAGATGTTCATGGTAACGGACTTGTCTTGCTATTATGTGTACCTCGCAGTGGAAGTTCGCTATCCACCGTGATGCTGCAAAATCACAGCCGAGTATTTGCCACACAGGAAATGTGGTTTCTGATGAATCTTGTAGATTTGCAGAAGGCTGATTCCCGCCCCTATGGCGGGGGTGCAATCATCCGTCAGTTTTACAGCGCTATGGTATCCGTCGAAGGTTTTGAAAAGGCCTGCAGAAGCTTTGCTCTGGAAATTTATAACGGATTTCTGGAGGGGAGCGGGGCAGACCTTATCGTAGATAAATCTCCTCGTTACTATTATATGCTGGAATGGCTTGATCGCCTGTTTCCACAGTCCAAGCGCATTCATCTCCAGCGTAACCCCCTTGCCATAGCTGCTTCCTACAAAAAGGTAAACCGTCATACAGGAGAAGGATTCGATTTGATTAGCAGCTTGCAGAGTTCGAATCTTAATATGAAAGCAGTCGATCTCACACTGGGTATGCTCCGTTTGAATGATTATTTTGCGGACAAACACACGAATGCCTATGAAGTTCAGTACGAACAGCTCGTCTCCAGTCCTCGGGAGGAGATGGAGAAGTTATGCGGCTTTCTTGGCATCGGATATGAAGAGGGAATAGAGCAATATGGACGTTTTGTGGACAGTACAAAGTCCAATATGTTTTATAGCATGGGTGTTGGTGATCCGTTTCTATCGTCGCATCAGGAAGCTCATCAAGATTCTGTTAACAACTGGAAAAAAATACTCAATCCACAGGAAGTTGAATTCTATTGCCGGGTGATAGGCTCAGATCTGTTCCATCGAATGGGATACAGTAAACAGCTCGAAGAAGCAGAGCGCTGGACAGGTGTGCGTTACGAAGCTGGCCCAGATGAGGAAGTCATTGCCAAACTTACGCGTCAATTCTCGGAAGCAACGGGAAGCAGCTGGCAGCAAGGTTACCGGATGCAGCCTGTCAACCTAGCGAACAATACTCAAGATGGAAACAGGGATAATCGGGCAGTGAATGAACCGGATACGATTGACCCGACACTGGCCGCACTGGCAACGATCAGGCAGTTGGAAGCCGCGCTGCGTGCAGCCGATAATCGACTGGAACGAGGTTACAATGAGCGGGAACGATTGAAGGCACAGCTCGCCTCTGCTCACAGCAAGATTCAGCGTATCAAATCCTTGATTCCTTTTGGTAACCAGATAAGCGCCTGGGCTTCACAGCGCAAGATACTTCGGGGAGGAAAGTCATGAGCGCGATAGCAGGAATTGTTCACACCGATGGTCAGCAAGCGTTATGGGAGGACAGTTGGCGCCTATATGCCAGTCTGGGACACATCCCGGCAGATACAACGGGAGTCTGGAAAGGCAATGAAGCTTTTCTGAGCTGCCATGCCCAGTGGATTACTCCAGAATCGGTTAGCGAGCAATTGCCCTTACATGATGAAGTGAGCGGTCTGACCATCACGTCGGATGCCATTTTGGATAATCGGGAACAGCTGGCAGATCAACTGTCCATATCGAGAGCGGAGTTAGCAGGATTGTCGGATAGTGAACTGATATTGCGAGCCTATCAGCGGTGGGATGAACATATGGCCGAGAAGCTGCTTGGTGATTTCGCCTTCGCAATCTGGGATGATCGCAAGCGCAGACTCTTCGCAGCGAGAGATATTACTGGCATGAGATCCTTTTATTTTCGACATGATGGCGAGCGGTTTGCCTTCTGTACCTTAATGAATCCGTTGCTACAATTGGAGGGCGTACATAAAGAACTGAATGAAATTTGGTTATCCGAATTTCTTGCCATTCCTGATATGCATGACTCCGCAGATATTCATTCTACCGTCTATCGCGGAGTGAGCCAGCTGCCTCCTGCCCATACCCTCAGCTTCAGAGATGGAAGGCTGGAACAAAAACAATACCATCGCTGGGATGAAGTGGAGCCTTTAAGACTCAAGTCCGACGGGGAATATGTAGAAGCTTTCCGTGAGGTATTTGGTCAAGCTGTTGGATCGCGTTTGCGAACGCACCGGCAGGTGGCTGCTGCTTTAAGTGGAGGGCTGGATTCTGGAGCTGTGGTTGGATATGCCTCAGGAACACTACGGAGTCAAGGGAAAACATTAAATGCGTACAGCTACGTTCCGGTGTCTGATTTTACGGATTACACATCCAAAACACTGTTAGCAGATGAACGCCCGTTTATCCAGTCAACGGTTAATCATGTTGGTAATATCAAGGAGAATTATCTTGATTTTGAGGGTAGAAACCCACTTAGTGAAGTGGACACCTGGCTTGATATTATGGAAATGCCTTATAAATACTTTGAGAATTCATTCTGGATTCGTGGTTTTTATGAAAAAGCGAGCCAGCAGGATGCAGGCATTCTATTGACTGGAGCGCGGGGCAACTTCACGGTCTCCTGGGGCCCAGCACTGGATTATTACGCCAGTTTGCTAAAAAGCGGACGTTGGTTCCGGTGGCTCCGGGAAATGCAGCAGTACAGTGAACGTACCGGGATGAAGTTCTCGCGAATTGCCAAAATTACGGGCCGTAAAGCGTATCCGGAATTGTTCAAATCCATGTCAAAGGGAGCTGCCCAAGCTGCATCGGTGCAATTAATCCATCCGGAGTTTGCTAGACGAACAGGCGTATTGGAACGGCTCAAATCCATTATTGTTCTGCAAGGCGGTGCTCAGGCAGATGCGCTCAAAGTACGGGCAGAGAAATTCAACAATCTGGCCATTGCGAACAAAAATGGTGCTGTCGCAACGAAATGCTCTCTTCGTTATCGGGCATGGGAGCGTGATCCTACGAGTGACGCCAGAGTGATCCGTTTCTGTCTGTCCGTACCGATTGAACAATATGTTAATCAAGGGACGGATCGTGCTTTGATTCGGCGAGCTACATCACCTGAGCTGCCTGACAAAGTTAGGTTAAACCAGCGAGTGCGTGGTGTTCAGCCCGCGGATTGGTTGCACCGCATGATTCCCAATTGGGGCGATTTTACTGCCGAATTGCGTGCGTTATGTTCTGACAGCCGGGTCGCTGGCATATTGAACACAGAGCGGATCAAGTCCGCACTTGCTAATTTTCCAAACCCTCGTCCGGAGCTTGCTTCCCACCCCGACTTGCGGTTGATGATGCATAGCCTGATTGTGTATCGATTCATTCGAAAGTTCTGATGCAGTTCATGGGTGTGGCGATATGAAACAGGATACAGGTTCAATTTTTCAGTTTACTCATGAGAGGAGGTGAATACGATGCAAATGGAAAAAAAGGAATGGCAAGCACCAGCATTGGAAGTGTTGGAAGTGAACCAAACCATGGCGGGAACAGGTTACAGACAAATTGACTGGGTAACTGTTCACGATGCTGACCTTTACGATCCGTCTACTTCCTAAGTTTTTAAGCTTTAACCTGTGCCATTATACTTAAAGGGCGGAAAGGCAACAAATCCATCTTTTCGCCTCCGCCCTTATATTTGAGCAATATGAATATAAGGGCTTTTTTATATACATGAAGAATTGCAAAGGAGGAGTCATTCATTGTTGCCTGTGCAGTATGAAGCTTATGGCTTGCGTTGGATGAGCCAATTTCCATTGCCCGAACTCCAAATCGTACAAGGCGGTGCAGATGTAGATACCTCCAGTGTGGATGTATACATCCAGGTAGCGGATTTAAAAACACGTTGGAACGAGTGGGACGTGGGGAGAGACAACTTTGTTGCCCGGGATGGAAGTCTTTTTTTTCGGATTGAAGATATCGGTCTTTTTTTTATGGAACAGGGAAATAGAATCATAGTATCTCCTGAGCCGGGAGCTGACAATAAAAAGGTACGATTATTTATTCTGGGCACATGTATGGCCGTCATTATGATGCAGCGCAGCATTTTGCCTCTACATGGAAGCGCAGTAGTCATTGATGGCTGGGCATATGCATTTGTAGGACATTCAGGTGCAGGCAAATCCACATTGTCCGCAGCACTTGCTTCGCGTGGTTATCCCCTCTTGACGGATGATGTTGTGGCACTGACGTGGGATGCAGGCGGTAGAGCGATTGTATCGCCCGGGTATCCGCAGCAAAAGTTGTGGCAGCCCAGCTTGGACGGATTCGGCATGAAGCAGCAGGATTATGCGACGGTTCATGCAGAGATTACGAAATACGCGATTCCTGTCCAGCACTATTTTCATGATAGATGTGTTCCGCTTGCTGCTGTATTTGAGCTTGATCCAAAGCCGGAGGAAGTACAAATGCCCGTTCAACTGATGGAAGTTGCCGGGTTGGAACGCTTGCATATGCTTTGTTCTCATACCTTCCGTAGTGGGCTTGTCTCCAGACAAGGTTTGGCGCAGTGGTTATTTGAGACGGTTTCACGTTTGTCCGCAAGTATCGAAGTCTTCAGAATCACAAGATCAGGACCTGATTTTACTGCTTTTGAGATGGCAGACCGGATTATCGATCATGTACGCAAAGGAGTGTATACAGGAAATGACAACAACTAAATCTATGAATGGCGAAGATCGTGTAATGCGCAAGGAAGGCAACCTGGTCAGTGATATGGGCGGAGAGAAAGTCATGATGAGCATTCATACCGGAAAGTATTATAACCTGGGCAGCACCGGTGGACGCATCTGGGATCTGCTGAGTGAGGAACAAACGTTGGCTGCGTTGGTAGAGGTGTTAGCCTCTGAATATGATATTGAACCAGCAGTATGCCAAGATCAGGTTGTCCAATTTCTGGATCATCTTACACAAGAAGGTCTGATTGAAGTTACCCGCGGAGAATAAAGCCATGTTACGTAAAATAAAAGCTTATTTCTCGTTGCCACGTGAAATTCGTGGATTGGTGTGGGAGGCTTACATCCATCTTGGATGGGCACGAATCCTGAAGGCGATGCCCTTTGCCAAGATTGCTCCAGGTTTGGGCACACCAATGTACGAAACGCCGATGAGTGGACTTCAAAGAAATGAAGTGAAGACGATACGAAATATTTCCAAAGCCATACTGGTGGCCAGCAAATACACCTTATGGGAAAGCCGTTGTCTGGTGATGGCTATAGCCGCGATGAAGATGCTGGAGCATCGTAAAATTGACAGTACTCTATATATGGGAACTGCACGGAATGAAAATGGACAAATGATGGCTCATGCCTGGCTGCGAAGTGGGAAATTAATCGTGACCGGAGCTGATACTATGGACCAATATACGGTTGTCGGCGTGTTTGGCAAGCGGTGTCCTGAGAAGGGATCTGGGGAGATTGTCTATGACACATGAACTTGATTACTATACAACCAATTTTCCGCAAGAGCTTAAGCTGATTTTGAGCATGATTAGAGGTGAATTCACAGATTTAACCTCCGAGGATGTCAAAACGCAATTGCAGGGAACAGACTGGCAGCTCTTTTTGCGGCTTGTCTATCATCATCGCTTGTATTCTGTTCTCTATCTGAAAATAAAAGATTTGAATTCAGCGATCATTCCCGCTTTTGTTGTGGAAAACTTGAGACAGCAATATACGTCGAATACATTCCGCATGTTGCATCTGACTGCCGAGATGGAGCAGGTTTGTGGTGCATTGCGCGAACGAGGCATTCGCAATATTACGCTCAAAGGGCCCGCGTTGGCACATGATCTATATGGAGATATATCCTTACGGACCTCTAAAGATCTGGACATTCTTATCCCTTTTGATGATGTGGAGACCGCAGAAGAGATCCTTGAATCACTTGGTTATGAATCGAAGGAAGGGAAGAGAACACCAACCGTTGCCAGCTGGAAATGGCGGGAACATCATATCTGTTACAAACATCCGATCAAAAGAACCCAAGTGGAGATCCATTGGCGGCTTAATCCGGATTCCGGAAGAGAAACGGATTTTGAATTACTGTGGAAACGCAGCCGATTCAGCAACTATACCCAGACGCCTGTCCGTATGCTGGAAAGGGAGGATCTGTGGGCATATTTGGTGACACATGGCGCAAGACACGGTTGGTTCAGACTGCGTTGGTTATTGGATATCGATCAGATGATTCGCAGTATGCCCTTGGACGTCAAAAAAGTGGAGCGGCGTCTGAAAGCAGAAGGCAGATTGTCCATCGGTTCACAAGCTCTTCATCTAGCTTCTGTACTGCTGGATACCCCTATAAATAACAGTTACCTTGCTTTATTATCCTTGCACAAACGTCAGGGAGAGAAATTAGCCAGACACGGTGTAGTGTTCATGAATGAAATGATTGAGACCCCGGCAGCTGTGAAGAGTTATCGTTCCTATTTGTTTGCACTGCGAAGCACAAGGCAGAAGCTGTTTTTCTTCATTGAACGTTTGTATCCGAGTACCTGGGATGTTGATCAACTACCGCTTCCGCGTTCATTGCATTTTTTGTATTTTCCGTTACGTCCGTTTCTCTGGTTCTGGCGGCGAATCAAAAGGAACACGATGACGGAGAGGGGATAACGTATGATATCGGAATTGCAATTCTTTATGCGCAAGCTGCATCGAGTAACGGGCCCAGTGTTGTATTGGAACCTGCTGGGCATGATCTGTATCAGTCTGATGGAAGGAATCAGCATATATATGCTCGTTCCGATGTTAAGTCTCATTGGTGTTTTTGAAATGGGATCAACAGGTCTGCACTTACCCTGGCTATCCGAATTTTTGAATCGTTTTCCGGAAAATGGCCGGCTACTGCTGGTGCTGCTGACTTTTGTCCTCATTGTCTCAGGACAGGCGTGGCTTCAACGTCTTCAGACGATTCGCAACACTCGAATTCAGCAGCAATTCGTTCGAACGCTGCGCATGGAAACCTATCGTGCCATCATTATGGCACAGTGGTCTTTTTTTCTCCAAAAACGAAAATCCGATTTTAATCATATATTAACGACCGAGCTTGCCCGAGTTAGCCAGGGAACGAACATTATGCTGCAAATGGCGGCTTCCTTGATCTTCACCGGCATTCAGATTGGCTTGGCCTTCTGGCTGTCTGCCAAATTAACCACCCTTGTCCTGGTCTGCGGATTGGTATTATTTATTGTCTTGAGAAAATTCGTGAAACGGGCAAAACAGATTGGGGACCAGACATCAGAATATTCCCAGAGCTATTATAATGGTATTACAGAGCACTTTAACGGAATCAAGGATATTAAGAGCAATATGCTCGAAAAATCACATATTAGCTGGTTTGAGCGTATGTGTGGACGGATTGAACAAAACGTGATTCAGTTCAGCCAGTTGAACAGTGGCACACAATTGATTCATCGAGTATCGGCGGCTGTCATTATTGCTGCTTTTATCTATTTATCCTTGCATGTTCTCGCTGTACCTCCGGCAAGTTTGTTGCTCATCATTCTGATTTTTTCACGGTTGTGGCCGCGATTCACGTCCATTCAGTCCAATCTGGAGTATATGAGTTCGATGCTGCCCGCGTTTCAGATTGTGAGAGAGTTACAGACCGAGACGGAGAAAAGCCGTGAGATTAGTGAAAAAGCAGTTCATGCTGGTGAACCATATGATCAGGAATTAATGGTTCCCGGTCCGCGTTCGGTTAGAATGAGGGCTCAGGTTAAGACGGATGAGCAGGACGATGGCGATGTGCGACACATTGAACCCTTGGAGCTTAAGGAGTCTATCGAGTGTCAGCAAGTCAATTATCGCTACGAAGGAAGCGATACCTACTCGTTATTTGAAGCGTATGCATCCATCCCTGCGAGAGGCATGACGGCCATTGTAGGCAAATCGGGTGCCGGGAAGAGCACGATGATAGATCTGATTATGGGACTCATTCGTCCGGAAAGCGGTCAGATTTTGGTGGATGGTGTGCCGTTAACCGAAAATCGATTGTTAGCTTGGAGAAGTTCAATTGGTTATGTTTCTCAGGACCCTTTTCTGTTTCATACGAGCATTCGCGAAAATTTGCGCCTGGTTGACCCCAATGCCAGTGAGGAACAGATGTGGCATGCCTTACAGTTCTCTTCGTCTGCAGGGTTTGTCCGCAAACTTCCACAGGGATTGGATACCATTATTGGTGATCGGGGCATCCGCTTGTCCGGCGGTGAACGTCAGCGATTGGTGCTTGCCCGCGCCATGCTTCGGAACCCTTCTGTATTGGTATTGGATGAGGCGACAAGTGCGCTGGATAGTGAGAATGAACAGCATATTCATGAGGCCCTTGAGCGCCTGAAAGGGCACGTTACCGTAATTGTTATCGCACACCGACTATCCACCATTCGAACAGCAGATCGAGTGATTGTATTGGATGAGGGCCGAGTTATCCAACAGGGGGGCTATCAGCAATTATCAACGGACCCGGTGGGCACGTTCAGCAAACTGTTGAATATGCAAGCTGGCGTTGTGGGGCAATGAGTGTCGCATTAAATTCCGAAATGAAAATGCAAAAAGGCGCGCCATTGGAGGCAGCGCCTTTGATCTGTATGTATCAGGAAAGTAGTTCGAAATTATTGCCGAAGTTCAATTAATGAACGATGGCATTACCAATAGGTTGTGAAAGATGAAATGCACCGACACGTTCCAGATGCTTCACAATTTTATGCACTGCTTCTTCGATGGACAGCTCTTCAGTATCAATGATCAGTGTAGGATCTTCCGGAATATCGTAAGGGGCAGAAATCCCTGTGAAATGTGGAATGGCACCGCTGCGCGCCTTTTTGTAAAGTCCTTTTGGATCACGGCGTTCGCATTCTTCAACTGAACAACGCACATAGATTTCAATGAAATCATCAGCTTCAAAGAGCTGTCTAACCATATTTCGATCTTGTGCGTCAGGGGAGATAAAGGCGGAAAGAACAAATACACCGGCATCTACCATCAACTTGGAAACTTCACCAATCCGGCGCAGATTTTCTTGCCGATCCTCAGCCGTGAAGCCAAGGTCCCGATTCAGTCCATGACGGACGTTATCCCCATCCAGCACATAACAATGAATCCCTTTTTCGTAGAGATACTGCTCCAGGGCAAATGCAAGCGAGGATTTGCCTGCACCTGATAAGCCAGTGAACCATAAGGCACGACTGCGATGACCGTTAAGTTTCTCCCTGTCCTGTCTGTTTAAGCTGGATTGCTGCCAGGTAATATTACGTTCTTCCTTTGACATGGATATCCGCCTCTTCCTACGTATCATATGAATAATATTTTAACATATTTACAAGATTATAGCACCTTCTGAACTTGGCGCAATTTAGCGTGAGTTAACGATAATTCGGGTATAGATGTAGTACATACATAGCAGGAGGAACACCAACATGAACAATAACATACACAACATACAAGTCAATTTTCAGTGCGCGGATTGCGATCAGGAGATCCTAGCAATTTTTGCTCAAGAGCAGGTTAGTGCAGTTCGCTGTTCTGGATGTGGTAGAGCATACACTTTAATGAAACCTACCATTGGTGATGAGATTTTGCTTGATTGGGAGCAGGAGGCTTTATATCATAAATTGCGGGCAGATCGGTCTGAACATGATAACCACAATATGTCTGCCCTGATTATTAAGGTTATTGAGCTGCTTACCTGGAGGGATAGTGGTGATGGTCAGACACGTGCGATAGAAATGGTGAGAGAGTGGCTGGCTTCCAGTGGGAAACCTGAAACATTACTTGAGTTGTTTCATCATCCGGAGCGAGACAATAAACGGTTTTGAACGTAGAGATGCGATTTGGGGCCAATTTGGTCATGTATGTGAAACAATCGTGATCTGAAATTTTACATACATTAGCTGTTCCTGTGGCATATTACCTGAAGGTGTTCGTGATAGGAAGCGACAAACCGAATTTTTCAGGAACAGGAGCGGATAGCAATGAAGCGAATGGTTCTTTACATGCTGCTGGCTATATTGACTTTCGGTGTATTACCGGCACATACTGAAGCATCGCCAATAAATGGAGCTTATCACTTTGGTTTCAAAAAAAGCCAAAACGGCCAGCTGCCTTCCATTGATCAGGAAGGATTTAAGGAAATATTGCAGCATAACAATGCCATTTTCCTGGGGGATACGAAACAGAAAGAACTGTATCTTACGTTTGATAACGGTTATGAAAATGGGTTTACACCAGCTATCTTGGATGTTCTGCGTGATAAGAAAGTGCCAGCTGCTTTTTTTGTCACCGGACATTATTTGAAAGATCAGCCTGAATTGGTGAAGCGAATGGCAGCAGAGGGACATATTGTGGGTAACCACTCCTGGAGCCATCCCGATATGACCCGGGTTTCCAATGAAAAAATAAGAACAGAGCTCGATCAGGTACGGTCTGAAGTCAACCGGTTAACTGGACAGCAGGCGACCTTCTTGCGACCGCCACGTGGAATCTTCAACAACCGGACGCTAGCAGAAAGCCATGCACAAGGTTACGTTAGTGTGTTTTGGTCCGTTGCTTATAAAGATTGGGATACCAAAGTGCAACGAGGGACAGAATATGCACGTCAGCAAGTCCTGAAACAACTGCATCCGGGAGCTGTGATTCTGCTTCACTCTGTGTCGAAAGATAACACGGAGGCGCTAGCCTCCATAATTGATGAAGCGCGTAAGCAAGGATATGCGTTCAAAAGTTTGAATGACCTGAAAACAAAAACTTATTAATGTTACATGTTTATAATTGAAAAAGGGCATCCTGAGCTATGGTAGCTTTGGGATGCCTTTTTTGCTTGATCTTTCGTGCTATTAATTATTAAGGAACATGCAGTATGATGAGAGGTCCTTTATAGAATCGTGTTGTAAATGATACCGATCGTTTTGGGACCACAATGACTGCATATTACGCAACCAGCCGTAGTCAATTCCACTCGTGCACCGGTCTGCTCCTGCAGTGATTTTTGCAAATCAAGCGCATCTTCCTCGGCCATCGTATGCACAACGATAACAAGGTCGCGGTCGATCTGTTCCTTATGGTTAAGCGTGTTTTGCAGCATTTGTTCCAGCGCTTTTTCCCGTTTGCCACGGACTTTGTACGCAGGAGACATCTTTCCATCGGCTACCCGAATGACGGGGCGGATTTTTAGCAGACTGCCAATCAGATTTTGCATGCCGGAGCAGCGTCCACCTTTGTACAGATACTCCAATGTATCAATGACAAATTCAGTTCGCACATTCGGTTTGATGGCTTCAACGAGATGTGTAATCTCCGTCAGGCTCTGTCCTTGTTCAGCTGCATGAACTGCCTTCATGACCATCAGGCCAATCCCGGAAGAAAGATTCAAAGAATCCACGACAGAGATGCGACCTTCCGGAAACTCGGAACTGGCCAATCTTGCATTTTGGTAAGTTGATGAAAGTTCAGAGGACAGGCTGATATACAAGATATCATACCCTTGTTCTATGTAAGGTTGAAATGCCGTCATGAAATCAGCAGGTGAAGGCGCTGCCGTTTTGGGCAAACGCCCATCCCTGCTTACACGTTCATAGAGCTGCTCCGGCTTAATTTCAGCACCGTCCTTTAGTGATTCCTCACCAAACACGACATATAAAGGGATGATACCAATATCGTGCTGCTGGATCCATGCTGGGGCCAGATCACTTGTGCTGTCCGTGAAAATTTTAATTCGTGACATGTCAATCTCCTTTGGATACGAAAATTTGGCAATAGAATGAATCAGGTTGATATGGATCCTTGTTATTTCATTTAGCTTTTACATCATATAGATGCCTGCGATGATAAGCCCTGCAAACGCCAGGATCATGACACCACTAAGAATGGTTCCAATGATTGCAAAGACTTTTTTTCGATTCTTGAGAATAAGCCCAATTACCCCGAGAATAAGTCCAGCCAGGTTCAGAATCAGACAAACAAGAACAGCCAGAGAAGCCAGAACTACTGCCGGATGCAGTGCGATCTCTTCCACTTGTATCGGAGTGACTAAGGCGCCAATCGAACTGTTGATAGCCATTGTGGCAATAACTAAAGTCAGCATGTAACCAATAATCGAGACCAATCCAATCACAAAGCTTGCAATGCCAGGTCCGGAATGTTTCAAACGACCCACGAATGGATCTTCCTGAGCGGAAGGATAAGGTGTAAACAGGTTGTCATGATATGGATCTGAATGCTCCGTACTGGAGCCGGATGGATAAGATTGATTGTTATTCTGGTTATTCTGATTATCCATAAATGGTGTGTCCCTCCCTTAGTCGTGGTCATGAGTGTAATTAACCTAATCCGGGTGTTAAGATTCTCTTCAAGAGAATGAAGGCATTCCTTTTTACTTTTCCATAAATATCGATAAAAATCAAGGTTTCACGCCAGTTTTCGTCCATTTTGGGGCAAAAGCTTAGCAAAGTATATATAACCAGACATATGAATGCCTTCCGCATTGCAGCTTGCTGGTAAACACGGCAAGGATTCGCTAAAATGAATATTGAGAGATGAATTAAGGGAGAGAAGGAAAATGCAACGGAAATGGATGATGCTTGGTGCTGTACTTACAATGCTTTCTGTAGCCATTGGTGCGTTTGGTGCACACATGCTCAAGGAAAGAATTGGTGCAGACGCAATAGCCGTGTATGAAACCGGAGTGCAGTACCACATGATACATGCAATCGCACTGCTGATTATTGGTCTCACAGCGGGTCAGCTCGGACCGTCAACCAAGCTCAAGTGGGCAGCACGCCTGTTGTTTACAGGAATTATCATATTCTCGGGCAGTCTGTATGTACTGAGTATTTCAGGTATTAAAATGTTGGGAGCCATCACGCCAATTGGCGGGGTTGCCTTTATTGTCGGGTGGTTGTTATTCGCAATCGACGTATGGCAGCGGGGGAAAGATCGCTCTTAATGCGTGCTCATAAGCTCATTAAAAGGCCAAGGCACAGCTGAAGTTGTTCCAGTTACCAGTTATCAGAAAGAAAATCCAAAAAAGCAACTTGCGTGAGAAATGTACCCAATTTCCCCGTAAGTTGCTTTTGTTTTGAATGCTCATTCAGTTAGAGAAATTCATCAATTTCATTGGTTCGGAATGTATACACTTGTTTTTCATCCACATGGTAGACGCTTACAATGCTGTTATCCCGATCAAAATTCAAAATGCGGCATGGTATGCTCTGGTGCTTACCGTTCTTGTTGTTCACAACGATCCGAGTAAGACGGTTTTCTTTGATAAGGGTATCAATCCATACGTCGAATGAATTTCCGTTGGTAGTGTTGGATGCTTCGGTTGAAGGAGTGTTCTGGGAAGCAGGTGTTTCGGCTTCATTTTCTGGTTTACCAGGAACGGTTGAAGCCGTCGCTTGATTTGGTGATGAGCTTTTTTGTCTTGCATTAGATTGTGTTTTTTTTCTTTCTTTATGAAGAAAGGCAAATGAGTCCTTTTTGGACTGGAGTGTCACTTCAATAATTTTGCCAAGCTCTATGCCGGATTGAATCCGGAAGTCCGCAATTTGTTCCTCTTTGTTAATGAACTCCAACAGGGACTGCAGCGCCAATGCATTCGAGCGGCTCTTAATAAGAATGTCGACATTGAATAAAAAGCCGATTTCTTCTTCGTTGGATATGGTTTCTTTCATTCATCCCAGCCCCGTTAAAAGATATGTCAGCAAAAACATGCTTCAATACACTATATCATTAAAAAGGCAATAATCATAGTGCTGTAGACATAGAAAATGAGCAAACCACTTGGGCTAGTTCAAGTAAAACCATATGCATTTCCAGTTCTTTTCCGCAGGTGTCCACACAGCTATCCAGAATGAGGCATACAATTATCGTGACCTGTGGAAGAGGAGGTGTATCGGGAAATTATGGTGACGATGGAGCCGATTGTGGTTGGGGAGCATGTGTTGGTCGGGGTAGAGGTGAAGCTGCCCAAAACGACATTACTGACGATTAATACATTCAAAGGATATATCATGTGCGGAGCAACTACCGTATCCCATTTTGGAACAGAGTCGCAAAGTGCTGGTACACGTCATGGACCCATATGGGACAAGCTTTCATTAGTTTTCGAAAGTGTTTGAAAGGACTTGGGAAACGCTATAAAAAATCAATTGTGACTCGATTTTGTGACGCTTTTTGTAACGTTTGATAGATGGGGCAGGCTGTTGACTGGTGTGGATTTGTAAGGCGAATTAATCTTTTTCTGTGACGGTTATTATGCGTATTTTATGATTGCTATCAACCCTTTTGGCATATTGTCAAAACCCTCACTTGCATATACAGTTACAATAAAAAATAACCCAAATAACTTTTAAAAGTGTAGGGGATTATTATTCTAAACGATTTAGTACTGGAATAGTTTAGGCATTAGGTCTTTAACGTAATGGAGAAAAGCCTCCAATCTTATGCTTAACAGTGGGGGGGATGATGGCTACTAAATTCAGAATAAATCTCAATAATTTGTCTCTCCAACGTGCAAGGCCGATTGTTACGTATAACAGGATGATAACTGTTTGGGAAGACGCAACAGATGAAGAGGTTGAAAGAATAATTCTTAAAGACCATGAATATTACATGATTCACGACGAACGTTGAATTTCAAGAAAAAAGCTACCACTAGGGCAGCTAATATTTAGGGAATGTAGCATCATTTTTGAGGCTTAAGTATTGTTGTCTACAAGTCCTATAAAATCCATCTAGTTTTACTGAGTGGCCAGTTTTGATTTTAGCTAAAGGATAATCTTTCAAGACATTACCCAATAGATCGATCATATGTATAGCCATGTTTGATAAGCTTACTAAATGTATTTTTGTAAGTATAAAGCTGGTCTCATCAAAAACAGAATTATAGGTTTTATTGTCAATGTAGTGCACATTAGTTAAAGCATCTGTTAGATTTGAGTGTGCAAAATGTTTGTTTATATGCTCGCTTTTAATGCTTCTCAATTTATCGGAGTGGGAAGGATAATTATTGTTCAGCCACTTATTTACTTTATCTGAAACGCCTTTTTTCGCAATAAGATGTCCTGGAAATTCAGGATTATCTAAAACGTAGTTATTTTGATTGGGCTTGTAAAGTGAGTAACTTGCTAGTCCTACAGACTCAATTGCATTTCTTAGTGATTGGTAAGCTTGAATTGTGTGAAGTCTAATTATTGACAGCAAAGAAAGGGACAAAGATTTATTCATTTGGGTTGAGAACATTAAATACATATGCAGTGGCATCAATCTTTTCAATAAAAGTCCAAGAGTATTCTATAACTTCTTTTGTAAATGTAAAATAACGACCATGGCTATCTTTTGCATTCTGAATTAATCTGTCCTCTTCTTTGGAGAGATCATAAATTGAAAACATTTAAAAACTCCTTTTTTATTCAAATATACCATCTCGAATAATTTAAAACTATACACTGTACTTCTTTCAAACGAAAGTCTGATTTCATTGTCAAATCACATAGGAGCATTGTACGGTTTTGGCGACTTCTGTAGTATAATAGGGAATATTATACATGAGGGAGTCGTTTTTATTTATGGAAAAGAAACTTCAAGTTTTTATTTCATCTACTTACATAGATATGATTGAAGAGCGACAAGCAGCAGTTACAGCAGTCTTAAATTCAGGGCACATTCCAGCGGGGATGGAATTGTTTAAATCAGGAGATCAAACTCAAAAGGAAACCATTAAACGTTGGATTGATGAGTCTGACGTTTATATGCTCATTTTGGGTGGCCGCTATGGTAGTCTTGACCCTGAAAGTGGAAAAAGTTATACGCATTGGGAATATGACTATGCGGGTGATCAAGGAAAAAGAAGATTTGCAATCGTTATTACAGATGAAAAATTAATGGATAAGGCTAGAGAAAATCCAAATTTTATGGAACGCGAGCACTATGCCAAATATCAAGATTTCAAGAGCGAAGTGTTGAACAATATCTCTAAGTTTTATGAAGATATCAAAGATATTAAATTAACAGTGATGGAGTCTCTTAGAGAATACGAAACAGATGACAATTTAGTGGGTTGGGTTAAATCTGACAGCATCCAGAGTAATGAGAACATACTCTTGGAGAATGCAGAGTTATTAAAAGAAAATGCACGACTATCTAAAGAAAATGACACTCTGAACCAAAGGTTAACTCAAAAAACAGACCTAAATGGTTATCAATATGCAGAAATCAAATCTACACTAGAGAATATAGTAGTTAAATTACCGAAAAGAGTCGATGAAACTGAAACTGAAACAACTCTTCTGAGGTTTTTTGTAAGAAGAGCGAGCTTATTTTCAATGGGTGCTACAAATAGTTCGAAATCGAGTGCTCTCACACTATATATTTATTACAATGTTGCACCAAAACTGATGAAATTCGGCTTAGTTGAGAAAATTAATGTTCCAGGGGTACAGTATGAAAAGGTACAGACTACAAAAGAAGGTTTGAGGTTTTTGGCACAGTATGAAATCGATAAAGTTGCGCGAAAAAAATCAGTAAAAGATTAATTTTAACAATAATTAAGCAGTCCTAATGAACTGCACCCCAAATGTTAGACACACTCTAACAGTTGGAGGTGCAGTTTTTTATGACCAAATTTACGAAGGATAGGAAATTGGCGATCATTCAAGGGTATAACTCTGATCTTCTGTCGCTGACGGAATACGCAAACAAAATGGGTGTTAACAAGTCCCAATTCCAATATTGGTTAAAGCTTTATGAGATGCATGGTGAGTGTGCCTTTACTAACGGCTATACAAATTATCCGGCAAGCTTTAAACTGGACGTACTTAATCATATGGCTCAATCGAAAGCTTCTCTCATGAATACCGCTGCTCTGTTCAACCTTCCGAACTTCTCCATCTTGCATTCCTGGCAGAAAAAGATGGAGACAGGCGGTTTAGAAGCCCTTGAGCCAAAAAAGAAGGGGCGTCCATCCATGAAGAAAAACTCCAATTCGTCTACTAAACGATCTGTAGTTGAAGGGTCTGTCGAAGCGCTCGAAGAACGTATCAAGCAGCTTGAAATGGAGAATGAGTATCTAAAAAAGTTGAACGCCTTAGTTCGAAACAAGGAAAAATCACCAAACAGGACAAAGCACAAGCCGTCTGGGAACTGAGGCATAAATATCCGGTGAAGGCACTCGTACAGCTGTCTGGTATCCCGCGCAGCACCTATTACAACCTTATAAAGCGTATAAGCCAACCAGATCCGAATGCGGATTTGAGAGCTGAGATCCAGTCCATTTATGCGGAACATGACGGACGTTACGGATATCGCCGTATTCGTGATGAATTGGCAATCCGTGGGCGGAAAGTGAACCACAAGAAGGTTCAGCGGCTCATGAAGGAGATGGGCCTTAAATGCCTATTCCGCATGAAAAAGTATAAGTCATATAAAGGGACAGTCGGCGAGACTGCACCGAATCATTTGGATCGCCAGTTCACGGCGGAGGCGCCAAATGAGAAGTGGGTAACGGACATCACGGAGTTTAAGTTATTTGGAGAAAAGCTGTATCTGTCGCCTATTTTGGACCTATTCAATGGGGAAATTATCACCTATACCATTGGTTCACGACCAACATATTCTCTGGTAGCTGAGATGCTGGATGCAGGACTGGAGCGTCTGCCGGAAGGGCACCATCTTCTCTTTCATTCAGATCAAGGTTGGCATTACCAAATGAAGCAATATCGCTATGCGCTTAAGTCGAGAGGCATTCTCCAAAGCATGTCACGAAAAGGGAATTGTTACGACAACGCCGTCATAGAGAATTTCTTCGGCATTCTCAAATCAGAGTTTCTGTACTACAAAGAGTTTAAAAATGTGGAACATTTCAAAGAAGAATTGGAAAAATATATTGAATACTACAATACCAAACGGTTAAAAGCAAAAATCAAAATGAGTCCGGTACAGTACCGAACTCATTTTGAGAAAGCTGCTTGATGAGATAACCGTGTCTAGCTTTTGGGGGTCACTTCATTTAACATGGATTCTTTTCTCTGATACCAGTGTAGTTTTCATTTTTGATAAATCAAATACTTTACTTAGGGAGATCTGACCATGGAAAGAGAAATGGTGTTCGATCAAAAATTTTCGATAGTCACCAAGGATGGAAACGAAGAGACTTTCAATTTTTTTATGTTTGAAGATACCCCTATCATTACATATAAAAAATGGGAGCATTCTTTTTATACTAATTTTGAGGCGCAAGGATGGACTTCTAAGGACAGACCAGATTTTGCTAACAAGGGATTGGTGTTTATCGTTTCTGAAAATAATACAATGTTGGATTGGTGCGCGCTGTATCATGAACTTGGACATGTGAAAAATAAACACCCATTAGGACTAAAAGGGAGACTAGGGAAAGTCACAGAAGGAATTGTAAGCCCATATGAATTAGAGGCAGATCAGTATGTTCTAAAGAATATGGGGCGCGAAAAGACTACAGTTTGGCTTGAGAGTTTGATCATGTATTTAACAGATGAGATAAATAAGCGTGAAATTTATAAGGAATCGGGATATCTTCAAGAAGCAGGATTAAAAGGACTTGAAATGTACTATGTGAGCTTAAAAGAAGTGCAACTTAGAATAAACTATCTGTGAAACGTACATTTCAGCAACTAAGGTTGTAGAGAGAGCAGGTAAGAAACATGGAGACTGGACATTTTAAGAACTTAACAGGTGTGTTCCTGAATAATACAAGAACTATAGAAATTCTTAATTTTATGATTTTTGTGAGCCTTCCTACATTGATTATTATCAGGGAGAGGTCATTACATTTCCCTTATTATTTACTAGTATTATATTTTTGCATATTATTCGTTGTATCTAAATATCAAAAGCAGTTAATTGGTGGTAGAGGTATCCATGAGAATGGGATGAAAAGATTCATTCTGAACTATATTGTTATCCCTCTTGTAGCACCAATAATTATGAAAATCCTCGTTGGCCTTTTTATGGTTGTCATCCCAATTGATTCTAACCCCCAAGGTCTAAAAGAATATTCACTTGATCAGTTGCTGCGTAGTACAATTTCAAATTTCTTTTCTGGCGCTGAAGAAGTATGGAGATTTGCAACAATTCTTGTTGTTGCAAAAATAACGCATCTAATATGTAGACAGCGTTTTGCAAAAATATCATTGTTGGTTGGTTTGTTGGTAAGTTCATTAATGTTTGGCTGGCTGCACACATTTCCTTACGGCGGAGGCTGGTTTAATACTGACATTACTGTTGCCCTAAGTTTGATGGGCTTAATGTACGGATTGCTATTATTTGCAACAAGAAATTTGTGGTCAGTAATAATAGCCCATATTTTAGGCAATATGTACACATCAATATCCTTGTACAATTCAGATCTGGGGACGTTGATACAATACTCAGTTTTAGGCATTGCAATGATATTTTTAGTGTACGTATCAGCCAAGTCAAATTCAAAAGGTAAAGAATCAAGTCAGATCGAATTACATTAAAATTTTCCTTTCATTCAGATAGTGAGGTCTTGACATGAGAAATTTGTTCAAATCTATTTTCAATAAAAAAAATAATGACATCCCAATTAACTCATCACAAAATATAAATAATCAAAAGGATTTGTTGTATCAGTATATTGAATCCTTAGAGAACACAATTCTAAAAGGTGATCTTGATTCGATATTGATGATGAATGGTGATTTAGAATATAAAATAGGTGCCTTTAGTGCTATAAAGTTCAGTTCTGAGTACATAAAGTTCATTCATATTAAAGGCTTAATCGGCGATTTGGTTCAATTAACAGATGAAGAATATGAATCTAGATCTGGAGATGTGTTCTTTCAAACATATAGAGATAATCTAAGTGACTTGGTTGCAGTATTTTTTAATTTGGGTGAGTTTACACCAGGAGACACATGTGATCCTACATTGTATTTATCTTATGGTAAAAGTACGGGCCCACAATCTAAAATGTATATATCATATTACAGTAAAGGCTATTTGGAGATAGTTGATTTACTTTCAGGAGTAGAGAGAAGAGGACATGGTGGTCTAATGCTTAATTCACTTCTTAAGATCGTTGAAAAACTAAACGAAAAAATAGAAGTATATAATTTGCAACTATACGCTTCTGAATTTAATACTGGACTAACCTATGGCGACTTCATTGCTTCAAGCAATTCGATGAGAAAAATAACACACATTACTGGTAAAATTGTGCCGGGAAGAGGTCTAACAAGAGAGGATTTAATACGATTTTATGGTCGATATGGATTCATCAAAGATGGGCGACTATATAAGGATGTATAGAGTTCAAATAAAGTATTTCTGTCCTAAGAACACATAATAAGGGTGTCCTAATGGCAAAGTGGGTTCTTCGAATTAGTATCTTGGTTGCTATCTATTTAGCAATCTATAAGTATAGCGATTGGGGATGGGGTTCAATCTTGTCTGGTGTTGGTGTGCTTGCAATTGGTTCATTTATTTCGTTTTTATTAGCGAAAGGAAAGAATTTAAATGAGAATGATGATATTTTTGCAACCGATTCCTTAACTCCAATCGATTCGCATGTACAAATGGGAAATGCCGCTGCGAAGTCAACATTTAGATTAAGACAACGTGGTGTAACTTACAGTGAGAACAACGACGAGCTTGTTAAGACAGAGTTGGTATATCTTATAGCATTCATTGTAGACTTGTCAGCATATCAAGCGTTTCAGGAGAGTCGATCAAAAACCATGATAATGGATGCGTATTACAATGCTCTCTCATCAAAAGGAGTAAACATTCAAACCTGCAATGAAAGAGTTGTTCAATATAGTGAAAAGTATAGAGAAGATCCTCCGAAGCCTGAATTGGGGATTTACTACAATATCGGAAAAGCATTCTCAACGATAATTTCTAAGAATACTATTTCCGATCCGTTTATTACTTTAGAGACTGTTAAGTATATGATGCAGGTAAAAGAACTAATGGATTCACAATTTGCTGAGAATTGAGTTGTCGTAGAAGTTTACTTTCTTTTAGAATGGAGTTGAAGAAACATGAACAAAGAAAAGATTAGATACGTGATTCTCAAAGAAACTGAGAAAGACACTCTTTTCAATAATGTTGACAAGAGTAATTTTGAGCAACTTGACCTAGGGTTCAGTTGGGAGCAATTTGAGGAGCAGGTTAACTTTTTGGTCAGAGAGAGATACTTAACCAAACCTTTTTATGCTGACGATACGATATACTACTATAACTCCAAGTTAACGGAAAAGGGTGAAGAGTATTTAAATGACAACAAGCTGCACGTTAAAGCGTATAAATTTGCAAAAGAAATTAAAGAGTGGATAAGCCTTTAGTGTAATGGTTGTTTATTTTGTGGGTTAAGGGGAGAATTTAAACAATGCATCCTAACGTACTTAGTGTTGCTCTCAGAGCAGATCAAGCATTCGATGAAAAAGATATTCATTCTTTAGAAACGATAGTGGGAGAGTGTCTTGAGTTTATAGATTCGTCAGATTATAACGATCTTGAAAGAGCTATATTTGCTTATCATGGTGCGACATCTCAAGGAAATAGAAATGGTCTGCTCTATAGTGGGCAACTAGAACACTCAGATGAAAACAATAATGAAGAAAATTTTGAATTAAGTTTGTATTTATATCGTAAGTCACTGGAGTACTTTAGCAAGTATAAAAGTGAACCACTGCAAAGGGCTTCAGCTACAAGGGAAGATGAGGCGTATTACACTGGCTATTTTTTAAGGTCAACTACAAATTATGCAAATGAACTACATAGTATCGGAAGACTAACCAGATCAATCAATCAGTTAAAGCACGGAGTAAATGAAGAATTTCCTATGGCTTTAGGAAGTATGGGACTTAAACTTATAGATTACGCTCGCATTGACTACGATGAGGGACATAGTCAGGTTCTACTTAACGAAGGAAGTCGATTGCTGAAACAAGCTCTTACAAGTCCTGACGTAGATGAATATGCACGTATTGTGTTTAATGCTGAAGTTGAACGTGTTAAGGACTACGTTAATGAGAATATTTTTGATGAATTTTCTCTTGGGTCTTCTGAGAAAGAAAAAGACTATAGATCTTGGTGTTTGCACAACAGCTTATTCTTGAATACACTGAATGATTATTTTAACGTTTCGATGGTTGCATGCGACGTTCTACACCTTCCCGACATTGTAACTGATATAAGGATTGGCCCTAAATATCATGGTTTATTTAATCAGTTAAAGCAAGAATATGTATCAGCAAGATTTGTTATTTATGATGGAATTAACAACAACACTCCGCATTTCTCAGACAAAGAAGTTTTTATGTATAACACTTTGGATTATCCTATATATGGTATTGGGATTGAAAAAATAAAATTTGGGTTTAGAAGTCTTTATTCAATTTTTGATAGAATAGCATATTTTCTAAATGAGTACTTCGATTTAGGTATAAAAGAACAGGATGTTTCTTATAAATCAATTTGGCACAATAAGAAATACGGCAAGAATGGGTATGATTACAAGCTGGATCTAAAGAAACATATTACAGATAATGAGACGTACAATCATCCTGGTGTCGGTTTATATTGGTTATGCAAAGATATTGCCAAGAAACAGATAAAACACAAGTATTTAGATCCTTCTATTGAAGCTTTACGATTTAAGAAATGCATTGGAACATCGTTACCTTAAAATTCATGACTCATTACTTCATCAAAACGAAAATTCCATGGATACTCTTGCGCATTCAGTTGATCTCATAAATTTTCAATCTGCAACATTAGAACTAATGAGATATTCTCGAGAAGCAATTGTTTTACTATCATTATTAGTAAATGTGGAGGAAAGACAGAGATTAGTAGTTCGGCGAGAAAGTTCCACAGTGCAAGTGACAATGGACGAATACAAGGACGAGTGGAAAACATTCTAGGAATGCAAGAGTCTTAATCAGATGGATATTTTATTATAATTGCACGTGGAGTGTGAAATGATCTTGATAAAAAAAGTGAAAAAAATATTTTTTAATTCAAATAAAAGCAAGTTAAGTGTCTACAACCAGTCCATTAATGAAAGTGACGATGATAAGAAAAAATTGTTTGACAACATGATAGCAGCAGTAAAAGATACCATCTCTCAAAATGAGGAGCTGGAACAATCGCCATTAAGACATCCTATCTATGATTTAATAAAAATGATAGGACTACGAATCCAGGCAAAGTATCTCACTAATAAACTATATGATCCCTCACATTCTAGACTCCCAGATATCACCTCTGATGAAGCTTTTTTTAAGGAACCGATTGAGAATAGAAGCTACATTTCTAGTTATCTTAAAAAACTTCCAAATGAATCGTATTCTATCAGTCTTAAAGATGATTTAGTTTTACCTTGGCCGTGGAATTATGAAAGATTGATTGGCTCTCTTGTGAGTATAGGTGAGGATAGACATTGGGGAAATTGGAAAATGGATGTTTTAAATCATAATGTGGAACTTTGGTTGCCAATGAGGATTGTATTTATCATTGGCGGAAATCATTCAATTACCTCGGGGATAGTCCAAGGTATTGGAACGCTGGAACCTAATTATGTTTATGATATGAGCCCTATTTACAATTACGTGTATACTGATGGGGTTTACTACTATAGAAAAGATGATAATTCAAAAATTGAGAAGGTTAATGAAGTTGAGTTTGCTGTATTGTTTGAGGTTGGAAGGATAATGATTGAAAAGAGACTCATTTAATGAAAGGCATCTTTTATATTCTTAGTGTTTATGAGGGTGACTTATGTTTATTGAAGACATGCCTGATGGATATAGAGTACATGTGGAACGCAATATAGAAAATCAGTGGAGTGTTAGAATTACTGAAATTAAAGTAACTGACTTCATAGAAAATAAATGCGGTTTTACAGACAAGGCAAAGGTAAGATACATTGATACCAATAGAGTGGGCCAAGTTAATTAAGGAATTTAGCTGGCAATGAAATTTTTATAACATGATCTAGAAATGATATTTGAGTGGCAACTTGGAGGTGAAAAATATGGCAGAGCTTTGTGTTTGTGGATGTGGAAGATATGCAGCTAAGGGTTCTTCTTTTAACAATGAAAAATGCAGTCTGAACTACAATCCTAATGACTATCCTTATGAAAAAGATGATGAAGATGAAAAAAAGTAAACACTAGAATGCATTATCATGAAATGCAAGTTTTACATAGAGATAGATACGAGAGGGTATGAATATAGTGGAAAATAATTTGAGTGCAATTAATTTAATGGATATCTATGAATCTTTGGCAAAAGCTTTAAATGTAACAAGTTCCGACATTGAAGAATTTATTAAGGCACAAACGTATAGAGTTAAAAAGGATGGATATCACTGGGACTACAAAAAAATTGTTATTGATGATATTCTAGAATACTTTGATTTGGATATTCAAGATATTATCATTAATTCAATAACTGTTAGTCATGTAGCAGCAATTCTTGATACCAATTCCTATTATGAATTTGGGTTACTAAGTTTGGACGAACTATTCTCAACGGATAATTCATTCATACGTTTTCTGAAAGAATTTGGTGTGACTTTTAAAAGGGAAAATGATGTATTCAAGTTATACATTAATGATCAAATTCAATCAACCAAGTATACAACCCATAGAGCTACAAAAGACAAGTGTATAAATGGATTTATGTTTGAATCTAATGTTGAAAAAGATAGTAATATAGATCATTTGTTGCGCGCGCCTGAATTAGTGATCCATATAGGAAGAGAGCTATTGTTTACCGAACAACTTGTGAGAGAATGGGAGAGTAGATCAGTTCCTTCAGTCATTACTTTTAAGGTAATGATCGACGAAATTGATGGTTCTACATTTAAGGACGATCAACAAGCAAAAAGCAAAGAAGAAATAATGGTGTATTTCTTAATAAGTTATTTTGAATTCCTTCTTTTTGAAAAAACAGGTTACCGCAATGACAATCATATGGTTTACTTAAAAGAAGAAACAAATATTGATGCTAATAGAATCGTGCAAATCAGAAAATTATAATGAAATGTAGATTTCACATAGACTCAATAATTAAACCCACCAATTAAATGGCGGGTTTTTCAGTATGATCTGTTAAAGTGGATTTTTGAATAAATTACTATAATGGTAAAATATTTTAAAAACAGTCTTAATGATAAGGTGGAGATTTTACATAATATCATGAATTAACGGAGAGGTCTATTTTATAAAAAGAGGGCAATCTGCCCTCGTAATTGGCCTAGGTCAAGCAAATGCTTTAATTACTGGTTCGAATGCCTTGATCCATTTCCCCACTTCTTCAGGAGTTAAGGATGAAACTTTGGTAGTGGAGTGAATAATCACGCATTTTTCAATGTCACCTAAAACTTCATTAGGAATGTTTTCTGTCCAATTGTCATTTCTACTCGGTTTTCCAGAATACACACCATCTACGCCAAATTTATGTTCTTCTTGTGTTGACCAAAGAATATTTCCCATAACATCACACAAGAATACTGCCACATAACCATGGAATCCCTGATAATGGTCACCTGTATCTGTATGTGTGTCACCATCAATTCTTCCGTTCTTGGATATGGTAATTTTAGTTTCCATGTTTCTGTGTTGCCCCAATCCAGTATGCTCAGAAGCCACAATTGGGAAGAGATCAAGAGTTGAGTATTGATTGTTATTTTGTATTGTAGATATTTCATGGTTTATTTCATTGATTACAGTCTGTCGGTCGTTCTGTTTGGCCCAAGCAACATGATCGTCATATTTTTCGATTTTCCCACTAGTAAGAACAAGGCGCGCATCTTTAAGAAATCCAAATACATTGTCAAGAACATCTTTACTGACATCTGGAATTTTAGCAGAAACCTGACTTGAATCATTTTGTATCTCATTTTGAACCGCTGAGACATCTTGATGAATAGCCCAGTTAACATGGCCTGTTTGTGGCTCGGGCTGTCCTAAATTTATTGTTATTCTTGCGTTTTTAGTGTGACCGAAACATTCTGCAATACGGCCTTTAAATGTAATTGCCAATTTAAATTCAACTCCTTTTTTGCTGTTATTGTTCGATTCAATTATGTTTAATATTCATTTTCTTTTATGGATATTAAAGGATAAATTATATAAATAAGTAAATTTATAAAATGCGTGCTTCATAAAAAAAGGTCGCACCCCTTAAAGGTACAACCTGATTTTAAGTTAATTCAGTTTAAACCAAACCCCACTTGAACCATCCCGTTTTCTGTTATAAGCCAACAATGGATTAGGGTCATCACTTTTAACCATAAAAGCAGCCCAGCCTTCATAAGAACCACCTGCGTAAATTTTGGTTCTGAATTTTGGGTCAGGTAACACTACAGAGACTCTTTGATAATCTACACCGTTTCCAGAAACCAAAGTGAAGTCATAATCACTAACTTCATCAGCCACTTCACTATTTGCACTAGATGTAACCTCGTATTTAATCTTAGTCAATATGTACTCATGCCCATCATTGGGAAGTCTATTGAAACTATTTGTGTCATAGATAATTTTCCATGCAGCATCACCACGGATAACTTCTGTTATGGAGATGTTCCCCTTTACGTTTGTTGGAAGAGCTACTTGTTACAAATGGTACAACTTCTCCAGTTTTAGCGGGATTTTTTCTTGATGCGACTTCGGGAGTACTTGCTGGTGTAGGCGTGTTATTGTTAGTTCCTTGGTTTATTGTGTTGTTGTTAGAAGTATTCTGATTTAGACTTGAAAATATAGATGTTTTTCTGTGAGTTGTTTACACTTACTTGAGCCCCTAATGACTCAGAGATAGCTCTTAGTGGAACATATGTCGTTCCATTGATAATTTTTGCTTCAGTACTTAGTTTGGAACCATTAATGAAAATCGAAAAGCCATTTGAAGCTGCTAGTGCTCCTGTTACAAACATTGTTGATGAAAGTACAACTGTAGAGACAATTAATGTACGTTTCTTCATACTTCTAACCTCCAATTTAATATAGACAGATGAGTCTATAGTATCACTTGTAGGTCATAAGTTCCGCTATTTTCCTGAGTTCTAATTGATACAATATTTATGAAATACATATTTCAACGGGGTTGTTGATGTTGTAGAATTCGAAGTCAGTAAAAGCTATAATATACACATGGAAACTTTAGACAATAGGAGGTACTCAATTTGAAATTAGTGTGGGCTCAAATTAAGAACTTTAGATCAATTAAAGACTCGGGAAGAATTTATTTTAATCGGAATCTAACAATCCTTGCTGGGAAAAACGAATCAGGCAAATCTAATATTTTGAAAGCATTAGATTGTTTTTCGAATAATAAATTTGATAAAGATAATGATTTCCCAATTGACTACATAGATGAATATCCTGAGGTCGTCGTTCACTATGAACTAGAGGAAGATATTGTAGCATATATTTGTGATACTTTTACTCTAGATAAAAACAGTCCAACTATTAGCAACGGCGTGACACTAACTAGAACATCTATATATAATGAAGTTATCGAAGTAGAACTTTATCGGAACACCATTGAGAATGTTGCAGTAGCGATCGGTACAGCTGTTAGTGCAATTAATAAGGAATTTAAGTCTAAGTTTAAACCTGATATAGAAGCAATTACATCGAACAACCTTGCGAAAGTAATTGAAGAAATTAAGTCTTGTTTTATAAATATTAAGAGCAATTTGAATAATGAGCAATTAAATAAAATAAAGTCAATTATTGATGAAGTTGATTCCTATATAGTATCGTTAACCGAATTCCTAAGTTACATCAATAGCGATGATTTTAAAAAAACAATCCCCAATTTCGTATACTTTAGTTCGTTTGAAGATATAATTCCAAACTCAATTTCAAGCGATGAAGAAATAACTCCTATCGTAGACAGGTTTTTTAAAGTGGTAAATCAAGATCCTGATGTTTTATTTGAAGAAGCCAATCCACAAAGAAGAAGATTTCTAACCGATAAAATTTCTGCTGAGATTTCGGGTGACTTTATGGGCTATTATTCGCAGGACAATGTTGAACTTAAAATTAATTTAGATGGGGATGAACTTAATTTTTTTGTCTATGGAACAGATGGTCAGAAACCCTTTCAGCCAAGACAGAGAAGTCAGGGTTTGCAATGGTTTCTGTCCTTTTATCTAACTTTACAAGCAGAAATGAAAACAGGCAGTGTCTTGTTGATTGATGAACCTGGCTTGTATTTACATGCTGCTGCCCAGGAAGATCTTTTAAATATGCTTAATAAGCTTGCTATAAGCAGTCCTATTGTAATTTCCACGCATAGCCATTGGCTCATGGACCCCAATAGATTAGAAAGGATTAGATTGGTACTAAAAGACAATGATCGTACTTATGTAGAAAATAAAATTCATAAGGGTGCCGACAATAACACCATGAAGCCAATACTTTCTGCTATAGGATTAGGACTAAAGAATAATATAAGCACATTTGGTAAAAGAGTAGTTCTTGTCGAGGGCTATTCTGATTATTATTACCTGGAAGCAATGAGGTATTATTTTAATGAGATATTGGAAATTAAACTTGATAATTTCAAAATTTATCCTTGTTTAGGCTCAGCGCAAATAATAAATGTTCTAACTTTGATCATTGATTCCGAAACGGATTATTACATTTTATTAGATAACGATAAAGCAGGTAAGCAAACTGAAAAGAAATTAATAACTGAATGTGGAATTGAAAACAGTAAGATATTGTTTACACCAGCAAAAAGCAAAGCTTACTCAGCAATTGAAGGGGTGTTCTCAGAAGAAGATTTTAACGAAATTGTCTTGGAATCGTTAGAAAAAACAAAGTTTGATAAAGTGTTAGTTTCAAAAAAATTCAACGAGCGAATACACAATAAGGAAATCACTAGACTTTCAGATGAAACAGTTTCAAACTTTAAAGAGATTCTCGATGTTATTGGTTTCTTACAAGTTACTCAAAACGAGAGTAGCTCCAGATAAAAGACAAGTTTTACGAGAAGACAAAAAAAGGGGTGGAGAAATCCACCCTACAGTTTTACCATGGTGTTATCTAACTAATCCCATGAATAGACATCTCCTGTGTATATATCTACAAGGAAATCACCATAAGTAATTATATTGTTTGGAATGTCCTGAAATGCTCTAAATAGATAAAACTTACCCTCCATAATACCATCGTTCATGAACTTAAGGTCGTATTCATTAGCTTCTTCCTTTGCTTTTTCGTAAAGCAATTTAAAAGCTTTGTCTAAGCTAACCTTTGCAACTCCTTGTTCTCCAATGTAGAGATTACCCTCTTCTAATGAAACTTTTTTTCCAATCGCATTACTAATACTTTTAACTGGTACATATGTAGTGTTTTGTACGTTATTGCATCCGTTGTGGATTTCTTTGCTCCATCTACATAAAGACTGACTTTCTGGATAACTGCTTTAATTGGTGTATGGAGTAGCTATTTTAATGGGTAAAAGAGAGCGAACAATCATGTTAATTGACATGCAATCGTTTTATGCCAGTGTTGAAAAGGCTAAAATGCCACAATATAAAGACAAATCATTGGCAGTAGCAAGAAATCACACGAGAAATACTCAATAAAAATTCTATGTGAACTGTGTTATAAATCTCATGATTTTTGGAGCAATAGGAGTCTTAGCATGGCAGTATCGTATTGGAAGTATTGATTTTAGTACCCTGCATAGATATCAAATTACGGTACAGTATCATCGTTGAGCATAACGATTTTAGCGTTTATTAGGAAAAGAAGACAACTGACATATTTTACATAAAACCAGTCTTTCATAAGCAGCCTCAAGGGGCTGTTTTTTATTTTAAGTTTTCATTACAATCATTGAATTATAAATAATTACATAATATACATTATATAACAACTTGTGTTTAGACTTTTAAATCTATGTAGGAATATAATAACAATTGTTCTTAAACAAAAGGAAAAGGGGATATAATTTAGAATGAAAAAGTATTTACTAGTATTAACATTATCAGTGCTTATGCTTTGCTTACCACTTGCAAGTGTATCTGCATCATCTGTTGACATATTAAAAGGAACGGAGCCTGTAAATGCTGCACGGACAGTGTTTGTAAATTCAATTAGCAATGCAACAGATGGGGATGATGACACATATCTGGAAACTAATTATAATTTTTCAGTTAATAATGATCCTTATGGAAGTTATGCATACTTATATAAACTGCCTCAAGCAATGAGCTTAAGCAAAGTTAGAATTAAAGTGGATAGCATCGAAAATTTTAAGAGCATAGGATTTGAAGATGCCGCTGGCAAAGGGCTCTATACTGTACAATTGAAATCGACCGAACAAACTATAATTCTTGATGAAGTTAAAATGTCTAAAGAGGTTAAACAAATACGTATTTATGTTACAAATAAAGCACCTTTAAAATTATATTCAATTGAAGCATATTCCGATCAAGTCCAATCGCCAGAAGTTCAAGCTCCGGCTGATCTTGTAGCTAACGCAGGAGACAGCAAAATTGATCTATCTTGGAGCACTGTTCCTGAAGCAACAAGCTATAAAGTCAAACGCTCGACAACATCGGGTGGGCCGTATCAAACTGTAACAGATAATGTATATGATACGAAGTACACGGATACAACTGTTACCAATGGAGTAACGTACTATTATGTTGTGACCGCAAATCTTAACGGTATTGAAAGCGAATATTCAAATGAAGCCTCAGCTACCCCTACTGCAACACCTGTAGTTAGTGGAAATAGGGCTCGCGTTGTAGTATCTTTGATCAGTGGCTTAGAGAAGGAATATGACCTTTCCAATTCCGAACTAACTGCATTCATTTCTTGGTATAACAATCGTGCTGATGGTATTGGTCAAGAAGTTTACGCATTCAACAAAAATTATGACTTAAAAAACTATATTAGCAGAAAAGACTTCATTGCTTTCAGTAAAATTGAGATGTTTGAAGTTAATGAGTATGTATCAAACTAAGCAAAACTTAAAGGGAGCAGCAACCACGCTGTTCCTTTTCTATTTTTTGTATAAACATATTAATATAATTAGAGAAAATTTATTTATTAAGTGTGATGAAAACTAGATCAAATGTTACATTTACATACTAAAAGAGGAGTCTGCTAATAAACAGCTTCTTTTTTATTTAGAAAGTAATGGAAGGGTTGAAGTTGAGAAAAGAAGTGAATAGAAAGTAAGAAATGAATATCGATAAAAATGTAATAAATAAGTCTTTCGATAAATACTAATTGTTATACTAAGATATCGATTAAGGGTTTGCTTTTCTTTTTTTAAAGTGTTTGATTACAATCATGAAGTTTGCTCTATTAGGATTATGAATAAACGTGAAATATTGCATAAATAAGTCATCATTTTAGATAATCCTGTTACCTTACGATTGAACTTTTAAAAACGCTAAAATCCCTTGTCCTGTCTAGGTTTCTTGAAATTTCAATCACGAATTTATAAATTTTAATAATATGGCTAGAATCGTTGCTACGACTAGCTTTTTAGTGACTTTTCGGTCATTTCACGATTGTACTTACGATATAGGATAAATTGACCTGGCTTAGTAGCTAAAACGTTGATATGACTGGATAAATGGGAGTTGTTGTATCGTACACGATTGGAATCACGATCCATGTGATTATAATGTGGTAATCCCAAATACATGAACAGTTGGGTACGATATCATACCGATTGAAATTAGGGAGCTATTTAAATGTTATCTTTTCCTGCACTTTCCCATTGAGTGGTGAACTATATTTCTATGAAAGCATTCTTTTACTTACATGAGTATGTGTGAGGAAAATAACCAATGGCTTTTTATTCAGACTGTAGGCAGATTCGATGAAACCATAAAGTATTGGAGGAATTATTTCAGACAGCTAATATAATAGCTGTTTTTTTGCTTTGTCCTATTTTAGATAAAGTGTATATAAAGTAATTAGCTTATTGTTGGTCTTACCTTACATTGTTTCAGGTGTATCAACTGGTTCAAATAAGCCATCAATTTTTATGTTAAATGCGTTACTACAGACTTATCCAATTATCTCTCAGTTTTGGTTTTTACGAACTCCTGTGATAATCTGGCTCTCATTTAATCATAACCTTATCCATAATCCGACCGTAAACCCAACCCAACTTTTTATACTAGCAAACGAACAACCTCTTTCTTTGCTATATCGATTAAAGGTGTACGCCTCCTACCAACGCAACAAAAATACCCTCCGGTTTTCAGTGTTTGATTCATGTACAAATTTCTTTTTTTGCGTTTTTCGTTTAACACATCTAGAAGTAATGAATTCATTTCATCCCAAAATAACTTACATTTTCTCAAATCACGGCAGGTGTCCACACGGCTATCCAGAATGAGGCATACAATTATCGTGACCTGTGGAAGAGGAGGTGTATCGGGAAATTATGGTGACGATGGAGCCGATTGTGGTTGGGGAGCATGTGTTGGTCGGGGTAGAGGTGAAGCTGCCCAAAACGACATTACTGACGATTAATACATCCAAAGGATATATCATGTGCGGAGCACTCGATGTGGGATTACTTAATGAGAAGCTTGGGGATCGCAAAATTATTGCAGCTCGGGCAGTTGGCGTGCGCACATTGGAACAGCTGCTGCATGCACCTATGGAGTCGGTGACCACGGAAGCCGAGGCTATGGGCATTACGGTTGGCATGACGGGTGTAGAAGCATTGCTCAAGATGATCTAATCCCTGAATATTAGGCGATTAAAAAGGGCTCCCCTACTGGGAAGCCCTCTCTTTAACTTACATGTGCCCATCCTATATCAAACGCTAAAACATGCTTCCACTAATTATGCTTCATCCTTGGCGAACAAGGCAGCCAGATTCTCTTTGAAAGGAGCGCGAACAACGCCTTTTTCCGTAATAATGGCCGTTACATATTCGTTAGGAGTTACGTCAAACGCAGGGTTGAATACTTTCACACCTTGCGGTGCTGTACGTTTGCCAAAACCTTCGGTTACTTCCTCCGCAGCACGTTCCTCAATCGGAATAAGATCTCCGGATGGTGTAGACAGGTCAATGGTGGACAGTGGGCTGGCAACATAAAAAGGAATGTTGTGCGCTTTGGCAAGGACCGCTACGCTGTAAGTTCCAATTTTATTAGCTACATCCCCATTGGCAGCGACGCGGTCTGTACCCACGATAACGGCCTGAATCCAGCCTTTGGACATGACCATGCCTGCCATGTTGTCGCAGATCAAGGTAACGTCAATACCGGCTTGCTGGAGCTCGAAGGCCGTAAGGCGTGCACCCTGAAGGACAGGGCGAGTTTCGTCTGCGAATACTTTCAGGTTGATGCCACGCTCGTGAGCGAGGTACATCGGTGCAGTCGCCGTTCCGTATTTCGCGGTTGCAAGTCCGCCTGCATTACAGTGTGTGAGCACACCCATACCGTCTGCGAACAAAGGAAGAGCATTTTCACCGATAAGACGGCAGACTTCTTCGTCTTCTTTCTGAATCAAGAGAGCTTCCGCTTCAAGAGCAGCATTGCTATCTTCGATGCTTGCACCGGATTCAGCGAGGTCACTGGCTTTTTGCATCATGCGATCCAGCGCCCAGAACAGGTTCACAGCAGTAGGACGGGAAGTGGCAAGATGGGCACAGATAGTTTTTACATGATCCAACCATCCTTGAATGGCAAGTCCGTCATAGGCCTTGGCACCGAGCACGACGCCGAATGCAGCAGCGATTCCAATCGCCGGAGCACCGCGTACTTTCATTGAGTGTATTGATTCCCATACTTCCTCGGGCGTGTACAGTTTCAGCATCAGAATCGTTTCAGGCAGCAGACGCTGGTCAAGCATTTCAAGCTTGTCCTGTTTCCATATAAGGGAGGACAGAGGCTTATGTTCAGGGGTTGTCATGGATGTTCCTCCGTTCCTTGAGTTAGGCTTTAGTAGAAGTAACCGCAGTAGCTACAGTATCTAGAAGTTCGCCAACAGTATTCAGATTGCGATTACGCTTGATGAGAGCTTTACCGATTGCCAGCGCTTTGCGCTGAGCACGTTCACGTTGTGTCGCATCTTCAATTGTATCGATATCTGCGACATGTGCGAGTCCGACGATGCGGCGGACCATTTTTGCGCCAGCGAAGCCTGCAGAGTCTCTGAATAATTGTTGTACATAGAGATCTTCGTATCCGCGGGTTTTAGCCATAGGATCAACCAAATTTGAAGTCCACAGACCACGGAAGCGGGCTTCAAATTCAGTCCATACGTCACGAACCATATCCAGTAAAATCGTTTCACGCTCATGAAGAGCTGTCTGATCCTGGAATCGACCTGGCAGCGAGGCGTAATGGAGAAGCAGATTGGCAAGAACAGCTCCTACATCGAAGCCCATTGGACCGAAATAGGCAAATTCGGGATCGATAACTTTGGTCGATTCAGGAGTAACAAAAATACTGCCTGTGTGCAAATCCCCATGAATCAGAGCTTGACCGTGCGTAAGGAATTTCTCACGCAGCAAGGCGACTTCAAGGTGAAGTTCCTCATCTGTACGAAGTGCTTCCGCTTCGTCTTCAATGGAAGCTTCATAATTATTTTTCTCCGCAATGCGATACGGTTCATCAAAGATCAGATCTTCTGTTATTTTACATTGATCGGGATTGACGAATCTGCCCTGTTTCTCTTTTTTTAATTGCTGGTTCATGCCTAGATCTGACGTGAAAAACAATGTTCTTGCCATAAACTCCCCAATGTGTTGGGCAAAAAGAGGATATGTTCCACCGTCGATAAGGCCTTTGCGCATAATCACATGATCGCTCAAATCCTCCATCACGGTTAAGGCGAGATCATCATCATAATGGTACACTTCGGGTACCATTCCCGGACATAAGCGATATTCTTCCTGCAGGATTTCCCGTTCAATTCTGGCACGTACCAGAGACAGTGGCCATGATTCTCCAACCACTTTCGCATAAGGAAGGGCTTGTTTGATAATGATACTTTTATCGGAGTTCTGATCCGTGATATGGAAGACCAAATTCAGATTGCCGTCACCGATCTCACGACATTCCAGATTTGCATCTGTCGCAAACGGACCCGGTAATGTTTTGGCTAGTTCGATTGCATCCTGGGGGGTAAAAGGGCGATATTGGGACAAGAATGCCACCTCCATATATATGAAGAAACAGGAAAACCCACTTCTTTGCTTGGTATATGTCAGTATATCGGAAATAGCGCGGTTTTTGAACTTTTTTTTGAGACAAGCCAAGTCGATCCTGATTCGATCTTCCTGTTCAGGGGTAAAAACAAATAGGCTGGACGGTTAAGAGAAACGTTGCAAGCAAGCCTCTCCGTTGCCAAGCGGTGACACATGGTTAACTCTCTGTTATGCATTGCAGGACAACCTGCTTACCACTGCTTAACAGACTAATTTTATAATAAAAGGATGGGATTAAGATGGCTACAAAAAACAAAACAAATCAAGCAAAATCGGTGGAACAAGTACTTAATCGTCAGGTGGCAAACCTGAACGTCCTGTATGTTAAAATCCATAATTATCACTGGTATGTAAAAGGACCTAACTTTTTCACACTGCATGTGAAATTCGAAGAATTCTACAATGAAGTGACTGTACAAATGGACGAAATCGCTGAACGCATTCTTACGCTCAAAGGTAGCCCTGCAGCTACGATGAAAGAGTATCTTGAGCTTTCTTCCATTCAGGAAGCAGCAGGTGGCGAAGATGCTAATACAATGGTACAGAACCTGATCGAGGATTTTGCTACATTGTCAAACGAGTATCAGGAAGGTATTGAAGCAGCAGAGGCTGCAGAAGACCAACCAACTTCCGACATGCTGACTGGCTTCAAAGCTGATTTGGAGAAACATATGTGGATGCTTCGCTCTTTCTTGGGCTAATTTCATCCTCACAAGCTGAGTTAGTTGCCTTATAAACTATACAGTTACTCTAACCAACTTTCACGTTGTCAGGACGACGCCAAGCGTCTATACTGCTGACAAGACTGCTTTCGGAAGGAGAACTTTATGTTAGGCACAACGATACCTGCGTTAAAAGAATGGGCCTCCGCAATCAAAGCGCTGGAAACGGGTCGTCAGGTTATGGTGATGCGAAAAGGCGGGATTGTGGAGGAAACCAAACGTTTTGAGTTGAAAAGTCCAGCGTTCTATCTGTATCCGACATATGAACATCAGCGTAAAGAACTGATAAAGTCTTCTGATCATACCTCTGTTGAGGAATCACTGGCGGAATGGGTGCCTGAAGCTTCGACGATCCGTCTCACGGCATATGCTGAAGTGACACAGGATCTGGAGATTAGAGATCAGGAGATGCTGGATCGACTTCATGATTTTCATATGTGGACTGCGGATTTTGCCGAGGACCGCTTAAAGTGGAAACGCAAAGATCCGCTCCACGTATTGTTACTTCGAGTGTACCGTTTGAAGGAACCGATGGAGATTCCCGTATTGCCCGAATACAACGGATGCCGTTCATGGATTTCCATTCCGAATGGTCCGGTGCCGCGCGAAATGACGCCGGTGTTGGACGTTGTGGATTTTGACGAACAGGTACAGAAGATTAACGAGACGCTCAAAATGTAATGTTATTTATGTGAAGGACTTGTCCATGATATGGATAGGTCCTTTTTCGTGAGAAGTGCAGAGTTGATAAAAGATTGGGTTCCTGTGATTTTTCTCACTGTCTATTTATGACGAAGAAGTTTTGTCATTTGATTCAATCTGGCTTTTATTATAGAATCAGATAGAATAATGTTTCCTGAAAGGGACAATTCTTCTTAGGAAATGACTTGATAATCATTGAGAATCAGTTTAGAATTATTCTAAAGTGATTCTTGCTTTGAAAATTGGAGTACAGGAGAAATTCAGGGGAAGCCCTGTTCAGATATTAATAGGCGCTTTTTCGTTTTCGACGCAAACATCAATTTAATCAATGGAGGGAAACAATACACATGGCTACGAATTTCGTCATTGAAGGTCTGAAAGCGACGATCGAAGGTAAGGAAATCCTGAAAGGCATCAACCTGGAAATGAAAGGTGGAGAAATCCACGCCATCATGGGTCCTAACGGAACTGGTAAATCAACACTGGCATCTGCACTTATGGGACATCCTAAATATGAAGTAACAGACGGTACAGTTACACTTGATGGTGAAGATGTACTGGATATGGCCGTGGACGAGCGCGCTCGTGCAGGACTGTTCCTGGCTATGCAATACCCGAGTGAAATTGCTGGTGTAACGAATTCTGACTTCCTGCGTAGCGCAATCAACGCACGTCGTGGTGAAGGCAACGAGATCTCGTTGATCAAGTTCATTCGCCAAATGGAAGGTAAAATGAAAGAACTCGACATGAATCCTGAATTTGCTCACCGTTATCTGAATGAAGGTTTCTCCGGTGGTGAGAAAAAACGGAACGAGATTCTGCAAATGATGCTGCTCGATCCAAAAATTGTAGTACTCGATGAAATCGACTCCGGTTTGGATATCGATGCACTGAAAATCGTGGCAAACGGTGTAAACGCAATGAAGAGCGAAGATCGTGGATTCTTGATCATCACTCACTACCAACGCCTGCTCAACTACATTACTCCTGACTATGTACACGTAATGATGCAAGGCCGTATCGTGAAATCTGGCGGACCTGAATTGGCACACCGCCTGGAAGCTGAAGGATATGACTGGGTTAAGGAAGAGCTGGGAATTACAGACGAAACTGTAGGTCAAGAAGCGTAAAGACAAAAACGGAGGAGGATAATCAATGACTACACAAACAATTCTTCCGGTTGAATCTGAAGCGCTTCGCGCCTTGTCGGAAAGCAACAATGAACCCGGCTGGTTGACCGAGCAGCGGCTTGAAGCCCTTAAGCTTGCAAGTGGGCTTGCGCTTCCCAAACTGGAAAAACAAAAAATCGAACGCTGGAATGTCAGCGAGTACGGCACATATAAAGCTAGTGAGGCTATTGCTTCACTTGAGGAAGTACCAGCTTCCATTAAAGATCTGGTCAAGGATCAAGCGGAAGGCAGTCTGGTTATCCAGCGTAATTCCGGTGCAGTGTACTCCAAGTTGTCTGCTGAACTGGCTGCTAAAGGAGTTATCTTCACAGATCTGGCTACAGCGGTTCGCGAATACAGCGATCTGGTGAAACCATATCTAAATACGGCTGTGAAAGCAGATGAGCATTCTCTTGCAGCACTGCATGCTGCACTTTGGAACGGCGGGGTATTCCTCTATGTTCCGAAAAACGTAGAGATTGAAGTTCCGCTGCAAGCGGTACTTCTCACAGATGATGCTTCTGCAACGTTTGCACCACATGTGCTTGTAGTTGCTGAATCAAACAGTTCCGTTACTTATGTGGATAACTATGTATCCGGTGAACTGTCTTCTCCTGTATTCCATAACGGTGTTGTGGAAGTGTTCGTGAAAGCAGGTGCCAAAGTCCGCTTTGCATCCGTTCACCAATTGAGCACGAATGTTACTGACGTATCTTTCCGCCGTGCAGTAGTGGAGAACGACGGTTCGATTGAATGGATCGTTGGTGAAATGAACAACGGAGATACAGCGAGCAACACGATGACAGTTCTTAAAGGGAATGGCTCAAGCTCCGATTCCAAAGTTATCGCAGTAGGTTCCGGTTCCCAGAAACTGAACTATACGACAGAAGCTCGTCACTTCGGTAAAAACACGCCAAGTCAGATGATTACACGTGCAGTTATGCGTGAAGAAGCTTCTGCAATCATTAACGGAATCACGAAGATTGAGAAAGGTGCTACCAAAGCGGACGGACAGCAAACAGAGAAAGTACTGATGCTTAGCCCGAAAGCACGTGGAGACGCCAACCCGATTCTTCTTATTGATGAGGATGACGTAACAGCAGGTCACGCGGCTTCTGTAGGTCAAGTCAATGCAGAACAAATTCACTACTTGATGTCGCGCGGGATTAACCGTACGGATGCGGAACGCCTGATTATTTACGGCTTCCTGGCTCCGGTGGTGGCGGATATTCCTTTGGAAGCACTGCGCACCCAATTACAGTCTCTCATTGAACGGAAACTGGGACAATGAACCCGTCCATTCGCGAGCAGTTCCCGATCCTCCACCAGGAAATCAACGGACACCCGCTCGTATACCTAGATAACGCAGCGACTTCCCAGAAGCCGCTGGCTGTAATCGATGCAATTAAACATTATTATGAATATGAGAACTCCAATGTGCATCGTGGTGTTCATACACTTGGAAGCCGTGCAACGGACGCATATGAAGGCGCACGCGAGAAGGTTGCCAAGTTTATCAATGCACGGCGCACACAGGAGATTATTTTCACCCGTGGGACAACGACCGCTTTGAATTTGGTGGCTTCGTCCTACGGACGCGCAGTCTGCAAAGAAGGCGATGAAATTGTTATTACGCAGATGGAACACCACAGCAATCTGATTCCATGGCAGCAGGTAGCCAAGGAAACGGGAGCGACATTGAAATACATTCCGCTTCAGCCGGACGGTAACATTGATTTGGCTGACGTGGAAAAGACGATTACACACAATACCAAAATTGTTGCAATCGCATATGTATCCAATGTTATGGGTGTTGTTCATCCGGTAAAACAAATCGCTGAAATTGCACACCGCAAAGGTGCTGTCATCGTGGTAGATGGCGCGCAGAGCACACCGCACATGAAGGTGGATGTGCAGGATCTGGACTGTGATTTCTATGCATTATCCGGCCATAAAATGTGCGGACCAACCGGGATCGGTGCACTTTACGGCAAAAAGGCGCTGCTGGAGTCCATGGAGCCGGTTGAGTTCGGCGGTGAAATGATTGATGATGTAGGTCTCTATGAATCCAATTGGAAAGAGCTTCCCTGGAAATTCGAAGGTGGAACACCGATTATCGCAGGTGCGGTTGGATTGGGCGCTGCTATCGATTTCCTGGAGCAGATTGGCATGGATGAGATTGCTCATCATGAAAGTGTGCTGGCAGCTTATGCAACGGAACGTATGGCCGAGATTGGCGGTCTGACCATTTATGGTCCAGCGAAGCGTCATGTTGGAGTTGTTACATTTAACCTTGGTGATGTGCACCCGCATGATGTGGCAACTGTGCTCGATGCGAGTGGTGTAGCCATTCGTGCCGGACACCACTGCTGCCAACCGCTAATGCGCTGGCTGGAAGTCAGTTCAACAGCTCGTGCCAGTTTCTATCTATATAACAACGAACAAGATGTGGACCGGCTTGTTAGCGCCTTAATCCAGACAAAGGAGTATTTTGGCGATGCAACTTGATGATCTGTACCGGCGTGTCATAATGGACCACTACAAAAACCCGCGGAACCGCGGAACGTTTGATAATGAAGCTGTCACGGTGAATTTGAATAATCCAACGTGCGGCGACCGGATTTCACTGCAACTTTTGCTGAAAGACGGAATCGTCCAGGAAGCCAAGTATACGGGGGAAGGCTGTTCCATCAGCATGTCTTCGGCATCGATGATGACCGAGGCAGTCAAAGGCAAAACGATGGATCAGGCACTCGACATGGCTAACCGTTTCTCCTCACTGATGAAAGGGGAAGAAGTCGATTTCGACGATTATGAAGATCTCGAAGCCCTATCCGGTGTGAACAAGTTCCCTGCTCGCATTAAATGTGCCACGTTGGCCTGGAATGCATTACGCAAAGGGATTGACGAAGAGGACAATGTACAATAACGATAGGGAGGTAGAGCAAGATGGCTAAAAAAGCACCAGAAATGGAAGAGTATAAATATGGTTTTCGCGATGAACACAAATCCATCTTTCAAACCGGTAAAGGTCTGACTGCAGAGATCGTTAGGGAGATTTCCAAGATTAAGAACGAACCGGAATGGATGTTGGAATTCCGTTTGAAATCCCTGAAACAATTTGAGAAGATGCCGATGCCTAAATGGGGCGGAGATCTCGACGAATTGGATTTCAACGATATTCAGTACTATGTTCGTCCTTCTGAGAAACAAGGTAAAACATGGGAAGAAGTACCTTCCGAAATCAAGGAAACTTTTGATAAACTGGGTATCCCTGAAGCGGAGCAAAAGTTCCTCGCAGGTGTATCGGCTCAATATGAGTCCGAGGTTGTATATCACAATATGCAAAAAGAATTGGAAGATCAGGGCGTAATCTTCATGGATACCGATACGGCTCTTAGAGAGCACCCGGAAATCCTTCGTGAATACTTCGCTACGGTTATTCCGCCAGCGGACAACAAATTTGCAGCACTGAACAGTGCCGTATGGTCCGGAGGAAGCTTCATCTACGTTCCTAAGGGCGTGAAATGTGAAGTACCTCTGCAAGCTTATTTCCGGATTAACTCCGAAAATATGGGTCAATTCGAGCGTACACTCATCATTGCAGACGAAGACAGCTTCGTTCACTATGTTGAGGGCTGTACAGCTCCGATTTACAGCACGAACTCACTGCACAGTGCGGTTGTTGAGATCATCTGCAAGAAAAATGCCCGTGTTCGTTACACAACGATTCAAAACTGGGCACCAAACATTTACAACCTGGTTACTAAACGTGCGGTTGCTGAAGAAAATGCAACGATGGAATGGGTCGATGGCAACATCGGTTCCAAACTGACGATGAAATATCCAGCAGTTGTACTAAAAGGCCGTGGAGCTAAAGGTTCGGTTCTGTCCATCGCTGTAGCTGGTAAAAACCAGCATCAGGATGCAGGTGCGAAAATGATTCACTTGGCTCCAGATACAACATCAACAATTGTATCCAAGTCGATCAGTAAACATGGTGGTAAAGTAACCTACCGTGGTTTGGCTTCCTTTGGTCGCCAAGCGGAAGGTGCGAAATCCAATATCAAATGTGATACGCTCATTCTGGATAATGAGTCCACATCCGATACAATTCCTTACAATGAAATCATGAATGATAACATCATGCTGGAGCATGAAGCGACGGTATCCAAAGTGTCCGAGGATCAACTCTTCTACTTGATGAGCCGCGGTCTGACTGAAGCAGAAGCAACACAGATGATCATCATGGGCTTCATTGAACCGTTCACGAAGGAACTGCCGATGGAATATGCGGTAGAGATGAACAGATTGATTAAATTCGAAATGGAAGGGTCCATCGGTTAATCCAGCTGGCCCTAGCCCGTTTCAAAAACGTCGATTCTGATTGTGGCGAAATTATGCAGAATCAGTTTCATGTAATCTAAATAAGGTATAAAAAAGATCGAGGGAGTTCCATCCCTTGATCTTTTTTTTGTCAATGCAGGGTTCGTATGAACGTGGACTACGCGACACTTCGACTAAACCCTTTTACAGACTGGAATTGGAGAATATAGTAGATGTGTTCTTATACCTAACCTGGTTTATTTATTCTAAAATAAGACCAAAAGCACAAGCCTTTTACTAGATTTAAGCATCTAATGATAGAAAAGGATGTGAATACATGAGCAACAATCCGTTTAAGGAATATCGGATTACAAGTTCATTTGGCTACCGAATTCATCCTATTTCTGGCGGACAGACATTTCATCGTGGAATTGATCTCGTCACAGAGCCATGGAATGGGCCCATACATGCATTTATGGATGGGACTGTACGTTTTGCTTCGGAAGGTGCTACAGGCTCGGGATTTGGCGGTTACGGGCTTACGGTGGCGGTACAGGACCACAGAGGGTACTTGCATTGTTATGCTCATCTCTCCCGAATTGCAGTAAAAGTTGGACAGCAAGTGAAACGAGGGCAGCTTCTTGGCAACCAAGGGAGCACGGGGGAAAGTACGGGGCCTCATGTGCATTATGAGGTACGCAAAACCAGCTCCCCTTCGTATGGATACACAGCTAGTGAGAATGGTGTTGTTGATCCAGGAATCTATTTGCAATCGGAATATGGTTCAACGGTTGAAGGTCAGGAGGAGATGCCAATGACGATTGAGGAAAAAGAACGGTTAACCACGATGGAGAAGATGTTGGAATCCCAGTCTGCCTGGATTCAGCAGCAAAAAAACATTTCAAGTATGGCTTGTCCGTCTTGGGCGAAGGAAGCTTATCATTATTACCAGCCATTTATCATGAACGATACAGGCAGTTACGATTTTTGGAGATTGCTTGTCATCATGTATCGCAAGGAGAAGGGAATCAGGGTCTCCTCCGGTTCCCCAAATTAACTAATCCATTCAAGTGTGAACGTGAAGCCTGAATTCCAGCTGAAAGCAGGCAGACAACCATTTATTTAATGTTGCCAGTTCGCCCGGTTCATTCAAACCCAAATGTCATATGTTAGGGTATACCTGATGAAGAGGAGGCAATCACATGAGCGAAGTAGGTTATGGCTGTGGTGGCAACGTAGCTGGTATTGGCTACAACCCATTCACAAGCACGGGTGCAATCTTGGTACTGTTCATTCTGTTGGTTATCATCACAAAAGCCTTCTGTGTTTAAACTCATATGACCGAAATGAAATACAAAAAGGGAAGCCGTAACGGCTCCCCTTTTTTTCACGTGCAAACGATGTAAATGTGTAGAATGTTCCCTTGAGTTTGGGTCACTCTGAATGCTGCTGCATCTACCGGAATGTTAATGCTTATTGAATATAAATTTCAACGATAGCTACATCCCTTTCCTTCGCTAAATCAATAAAGACTGTAGAGGTCTGAACGAGTGGGCGGAAGTAATCCGCGGGGTTGTTTAATACAATCAGACCAGTTTCGCCGGTCGTGAGCAGAACCCTTTTGCCAATAAAATTGGGCAGCATGTGCTTGATGAGTTCCTGCGTAACTTCAGCATTCAACTGACCAAAGCTGAGGCTGTACAATTCGCATAGCACGGAGATCAGTTCCTGCTTGGTCTGATACACCCGATTGGTCGTCATCGCGCTGTATACATCGGCTACAGCCGTTATACGGGCAAATGGATGAATCTCATCACCTTTAAGTCCATAAGGGTAGCCGCTTCCATCCTCGCGCTCATGATGCTGGAGGGCAACGGTTGCAAGAATCTCGTCCTGAGTGGATTCTTTGACAATCTCATAACCATATAACGTATGTTTCTTCATTTCTTCGAATTCTTCGGGCGTTAACTTGCCCGGCTTATGTAAAATTTCAGAAGGAATCTTGGACTTGCCAATATCGTGAAGATACCCTGCTTTGGCTACGGTGAGACACTCTTCAGGGTTGTATCCCATCCAGCCGGCGATATAAAAAGCAAGCATTCCGACTTGTAAGGAATGGTTGTAGGTATAATCGTTATCCCCGTCAAGCATCAGCAGCAAGGAGACTACATCCTTTTGTTTTTCAAGCTGTTCTGTTAGGGTTATCAAAATCTCGTCGACCTGAGTTTCATCAATAAAACCCTTTTCTATGGCTTGTTCAAACAGAGATTCTGTACCTTTGATCGTATCGTTAAACAGGTTAGTTAACAGACGGGTTTGATCGGAAGGTAAGGTTTGTGCATCAGAGTGTAGGTCAGAAGTTGTATGTTCTACATCTGCGTAATCGATTCCGTGCTGCAGCAGCTTGGCAATATCATCGTCGCTGAGTGTGGAACCTTTCATCAGCATGTGGAGACCCGAACTATTGTACACATCATTTTTTAACAGGTCGCCAGGTTTAAGATCAGTAACATGCACTCTCACGTATAAACCACCTTTTCCTCGACTAATATCGACACATATGATTATAATAACAAGAAAAAAATGGGTTGACAACGACTTATTTACTAATTTCGCCGCCTGTTGAACAGGTCGAATGGCTAGTTATTTAATTGTCTATGGGGTTCCAGGGTCCTAATTGATGACCTTTCCATTCGGAACCATCTTCCCATATTTCTTTTTTCCAGATGGGGACATTCTGTTTGAGTCTTTCAATTGCATAACGGCTTGCATCGTAACAGTCACTGCGATGCGGGGAGGAAACGGCAATCACAACGCTGATCTCTGCTACGTCTACCTTTCCGATCCGGTGGCTAATCGCACATTTTACACCTGGCCAGCGTTCATTGATTTCACTGCCGATAGCTGCCATCTGAGAAAGTGCCATAGGTACATAAGCCTCATATTCAAGATGAACCGTTCGTTGTTGTCCGGTCATCTCACGAGTGGTGCCAACAAAGGTAAGGGCTGCTCCATGGTTTGCTGTGATGACTAGCTCTGTTGTAGCTTCCACAGACAGCGGGGACTGGGTAATCAAATAAAGTCCGTCTTCCGTACGATGTTCAGGATGGGAAGGACGAAATCCATCACCAGTTAAGTCGGTACCATCTCCTCCCGACACAGGGGGAATTAAGGCGAGTTCATCTTCGGCATTGATTATAATATCGGCAGAAGCATACTGTTGGTTAACTGCCAGGAAAGAAACACGGATTTGAGCAGCCGCTTCTGGGTAAGCAAGGCCCAGCTGTTCTTTCAATTGCGCAGGAGTCGGATTCGATCCGGGATAATCATATTCAAGCAGGGATGTGCCCAGTCGTTCAGCAATGCCTGCAAATAGTTGAATTGTTAATCTCATGGAAATAACTCACCTCTTTTTAATCTCTAAACCCTATAAATATATCATAACGACGCGGAAAATGTTATGCTTATCCATTAGAGGAATGTACGTTATAGACAATAAGAGGGAGGCGGTGTGATGAGCACCAAGAAGACGCAAACATTAACGATTCTACACACCAATGACATCCATAGTCATTTTGGCTCCATGAGTTCCATCGCCGCCATGATCAGACACGAAAGGGAACAGGGTGGAGAATTTCTGGTAGTGGATATCGGTGACCACATGGATCGGATGGCAGTTGAGACGGAGGGCACACTGGGATCTGCCAACGTGGACGTCATTAATCTGACCGGTTATGATGCGATAACGATTGGGAACAATGAAGGATTAACATTTACACCCGAACAACTGACCCAATCATACTCTGGACTTCTGTGTCCTGTTGTATGTGGAAATGTTGTGGATCAGGCAACTGGGCTGCCGCCCGTCTGGATGAAATCCTCTCTCATCCTGGAGAAGGGGCCAATTCGCATTGGTTTGCTTGGTGCTACAGCACCATTTACCGCTTTTTATGAATTGTTAGGCTGGGATGTATTGGATCCAGTAGAAACGTTGCGTGAGCAGGTTGAAGCTTTGCGTCCACAGGTGGATGTAGTCGTTATCTTGTCCCACTTGGGGATTTCAACAGACCGCAGATTGGCCGAACAGATCCAGGGCATTGATGTCATTTTGGGCGGACATACACATCATGTACTGGAAGAACCATTAGTCATTGGTCAAACGCTGCTTGGAGCGGCAGGCAAGTTTGGCCAGTGGCTCGGTAAAGTGGTACTGGAACGGGAAAATGAAGGTAATGAACTTACATTGGTCAGCAGCGGCTGTGTTCCGGTCCAGAGGATGTTGCTCGAAGAAAGCGTATCGCTGGCTATAGACACACACCGGATGGAAGCTGAGCGGGCACTGGGTCAGACAGCCGTTGTTACGGACAGGACACTAATCATTGATTATGACCATGAGTCTCCGTTTGCGTCATTGCTTGCCCAGGCAGTTCGTCAGTTCACTGGAGCGCAGTTGTCTCTTGTTAACGCCGGACAGCTTCTTGGGGATCTTCCGCAGGGGAATATCACGAAAGGAATGTTACATTCCCTATGTCCATCTCCGATTAATGCCTGTACAATATGTTTGAATGGGAGTCAAATTCGTGAAGCATTGGAACAGTCTCTCTTGCCAGAGTTTTCACGTAAACCGATCATCGGATTCGGATTTCGCGGGGAGATTTTAGGAACATTGTGCATGGATGGAATGGATGTGGAGTATGATCCCCATTCGCCTCCATACGAGAAAATCCGTGCCATCTATATTGAGGGCGAGCCGATGCGTGATGAACAAGAATATGTGGTAGGAACACTCGACATGTTTACGTTTAATGTAGGTTATACGTCCCTTGCTCTTGGAAGGGATACGTTGTATCGACTTCCCGAATTTATACGTGACCTGCTCGAAACGGAATTAAAAAGGCCAGGGGCGCTGGATGACAGCCTGCGATCCCGTTGGCATGAAATCTAACAAGTACTTGCCTTCTGCTAAAGCGGCGGCTGGTGGAAATTACATCTACGGAGCGGGAGAGGATAGGCTGTGCGTTTAGTACATATAAACCTATTGCAGCCTGGCATGAAGCTGGGGAAACGAATTTATAGTGAAGAGGGTTTGGTTCTGCTTAGCGAGGGAGTGGAGCTGACCAATCGGTTAATTGGACGTCTGAAGGATTTGGGGATTGGATATGTGTATATTTCGGATGCCGCAACAGAGGATATCATCATTCCGGATATGCTGCAGGAAGAGACCAGGCGTAGAGCGCTGGTTGAGATCAAACAGCAGTTTCAGAGTATGTCGGGTCTCAAAACCAAAAGCCGAATCCCTCACTTCGGAAAAGCGCTTAGCGGGTTAATGAATACGATTCTGGAGGACATTGGCAGTCAGAAGGAAGCGATGATTATGCTGATGGATATGAACGCCAGTGATTTTGATCTGTATAATCATTCTCTCAATGTGTGTGTGTATACGCTGGTACTTGGTGTGGCATCGGGCTATACTCGTCAGCAGTTAATGGAAATTGGACTGGGAGCCCTATTGCATGATATTGGTAAAACGCAGATCGCTCCAGAAATTTTGCATAAGCCTGCCAAATTAAGCGATGAGGAATTTAAAATCATACAGCAGCATACTACATATGGACATCGTATTCTCAAAGATGAACCGGGTATACCGCTTCTTGCTGCCCATTGCGCATTACAACACCATGAACGGATTGATGGAAGCGGGTATCCTTTTGGTTTGAAGGACAATGAGATTCATGAGTATGCCAAATGGCTGGCCCTTGCTGATTCGTATGATGCAATGACAACCAATCGGGTATATAAACAAGCCTTGCTGCCACATCAGGCTGTGGAAGTATTATACACGGGTTCAGGGACATTATATGAACAGCGAATGCTGGAGAAATTTCGGGACTGTGTAGCCATTTATCCTTTGGGTATTTCCGTCACGCTGAGTACGGGGGAGATCGGAGTTGTAGCAGACATCCATTCGCGCGTGCCGCAACGACCACGCATACGTGTTCTCAAGGATGCAGATGGACAGACATTAAGTGCACCTTATGAAATCGATTTGTCTACAGCGTTGTCTGTTATGATTACAGGCGTTGAAGGTGTGGATGAAGCTACGCCAGCTGTATCGCGTGGCGAATTATTTTGATATCCTGACGTCTAAATGCAGAATGGGTTAACGCTCATATCGTAATATCAGCGCCAGTTGGCCTGATATTACGGGGGCGTTTTTTGTCATGTAATGGACAGAGCATGCTCATGCCAGAGCGCAGGAAATTGTGCTATGATTAAAGATAACTCCAAAAGATCAAGACGGGGTATGTTGTAAATAAAACTTTTTAGGTTAATAAAAGGAATAAGGTGAAGAACAATGACCATGCTAAACTCAGGATCGGTAGAGCCGATGCCTTTATCGCCGACTAATGATCCATGGGATCCGATCGGCTCTTTGCGTACATATGGACGCCATGTGCTGACCAGTGTAGAAATGACCGTAACACATCTGTGCAATATGCGCTGTGAGCATTGTGCGGTTGGAGATATGTTAACGATGCGCGAAGCACCTGCGCTTCCGCTGCCTCTGATGCTTAAAAGGCTGGATGAGGTGGAGCACCTTCAGACGATCAGTTTGACGGGAGGAGAGCCGAGCTTCAGCCAGAAGACTGTGGATGAGATGATTATTCCGCTCCTCAAATATGCCAAGGAACGGGGGATTCGTTCTCAGATCAACTCCAATCTGACACTCGATTACCGTCGGTACGAGCAGCTTCTGCCTTATTTGGACGTTATGCATATCTCATTCAACTATTTGAATGCCGATGACTTTCACCAAGTCGGTTTTGCCAACAGTGGTAGACCCGTAAAGCGGGAAGTCGCGGTGAAGATGTATGAGAAAATGATTGAAAATTCCCGTAAACTCAGTGAAGCGGGCATGTTTATCTCCGCGGAGTCCATGATCAATTTCCGTACCCATAACAAGCTTGAAGGCATTCACCAATTGATCCGTGAGATGGGCTGTGTCCGTCATGAAGTGCATCCGATGTATAATTCGAATTTTGCTTCTGCCCTGCCAGTGCTTTCTCTTGATCATATGAGAGCGGCGATTCATCGTTTGCTGGATGTACGTGACAAGGATATGTGGATGCTGTTTGGTACTTTGCCATTCTTCGCTTGCAGTGCAGCTGAGCAGGATCGCGAACTCATCAACCGTCTGTACAGCGAGCCGAAGGTGACGGTTCGTAATGATCCCGACGGTCGTAACCGCGTTAATGTAAACATGTTCACCGGGAACGTGTACGTTACCGATTTTGCTGACATTCCGGCCTTTGGCAACATTCGTGATCGTAAGCTGGATGATGTATTCCATGAGTGGTCGGCGGAACATCCTCTGAACCAGACTGTGAACTGTCATTGTGATGCTGCTTCTTGCTGCGGCCCGAATCTGCTGGTGGCAGATATGTATTATAAAGGTGTGGATTTCAAATCGAGAAAAGCAATTACACGTTGATATTCCAGGTGTATTCCTGAAATAGATAGAAAAGGGGAGTTTCGACTTGGGTATTCATACCGAATTTCATCTCGGGCAGTTGGTTTTTAATCTGGTCTGTGTGTTTCTGCTCGTATTTTTGAATGGCGTATTTGTCGCAGCGGAATTTTCTCTGGTCAAAGTTAGACAAACGCGCCTTACTCAATTACAGAGTGAAGGGAATAAGTTGGCTGGCTATGCACTGAAGGTGAATGGTAAATTGGATGCCTATCTATCGGCAACCCAGTTCGGAATCACGCTGACTTCGCTGGGGCTTGGTTGGCTCGGTGAACCGGCCATTTCCGAATTGCTGGTCGAGCCTCTGATGTTCAAGCTTGGTGTAACAGATACAGGACTAATATCCACGGTATCGGTCATTATCGGTTTCTGTATCATTACGTTTTTGCACATTGTGCTGGGTGAGCTTGCACCCAAATCTCTGGCGATTCAAAAAACAGACGGAGTGGCTTTACTGCTATCGGCACCGTTGCTGTTATTTTATAAAATTTTCTTCCCGTTCATCTGGGTGCTGAACGCCTCAGCCAATGCACTGCTGCGTTTGGCAGGCATTGAACCCGCGAGCGAAGGGGAAGCCCATTCGGAAGATGAGCTTCGCATCTTGATGAAGCAAAGCGCAAAGAGTGGTGTCATCGACAAGGATGAAATCAAACTGATGGATAACATCTTTGATTTTTCGGATATGCTGGCACGTGAGATTATGCTGCCGCGTACGGATATGGATTGCCTATACACCCATATGTCGCTGGAAGAAAACCTGAAAATCATTAATGCAACGAAACATTCCCGTTACCCTGTAGCTGTTGAAGATAAGGATGAGATTATTGGATTTATCCACATTACCGATCTGCTCCTGGCTGAACCAGACCAGCAGCATGATTTGGCCGCGCTGGTTCGTCCAATTCTAAATGTTCCTGAATCGATGGAGATTAGTCATGTGCTTCGTCTGATGCAGAAAAAGCATTCCCAGATGACCCTTGTGGTCGACGAGTATGGCGGTACAGCCGGCTTGCTGACTGCTGAAGAAATTCTGGAAGAGATTGTTGGCGACCTGTATGATGAGTTCGAGGACGAACGTCCGCATATGGAGCGCAGTGGAGAAGCTTTTTCCATTGATGGTCGTTCCCTGATCGAAGAGGTCCATGAATGGACAGGTGCTGTCATTGAGGATGAGGAAGTTGATACGATTGGCGGCTGGCTGTTCAAGGAATTGGAAGGTAGTGCAGTCAAAGGTAAAACACGGGAGCAGAACGGTTATATCTTTGAAGTCGAAGAATCCACGCGTCTCCGTATTACCCGAGTGAAGATATACAAGAAACCGGATTCCAAGGAAGTTCAGGTGGAAATGGTAGATCAGGAATCAGGTTTGATACAGGACGATGATCGTTAACATAGCCGGGACCGAGCGATGATGAAATCATAATTGAAACGTGTGTCCTCCATATCGTTGAAGTGACCTTCGGAGACTGCCCAGCGGGGTGAGTCGTTCGAAGGTCTTTTTTTTGCGTTCCGCTAAATATGGGATTAACTTGGGGACAGCGACATATGGATATAGAGACGGGAAATGAAAGCTTGTAATGATGCGATGTGGAATGTACCAAATCAGTGATGAAGGAGGCGTTGTTCTGTGTCAGATCCGCAGCTTCGTGCTTACGCCCCTTTTGTGGGGCCGTTTGATCCATGTCCACCGAAGACCATTCGGACGTACCTGGTTCCTCCGCAATTGTTTATCCCCTTTCAGCCGATGGGTTGGCCGCAGTTCAGTCCCGCAGAAGCCTTAAGAATTGGAACGTTGTGGCCTGCTTTGTACAGTCCTTATACACCTGCGAGCTCGAAGGGAAGGAAGGTGGAAGCAGATGGAACCTGAAGCACCTAAAGCCTGTGATGCAAAATACTATGAGCTGCTGGAGGAACTTCAGGCCCTGGACTTTGTATTGGTTGAGCTGAATCTGTATCTGGACACCCACCCTGGTGACTACCAGAGCATTGAGCAATACAACAAGTTCAGCCAGGAGCGGATGAGGGTGGCACATGAGTTTCAGCAATTGTACGGACCGCTGATGAACTTTGGGCATGCGTTCTCCAAATATCCGTGGGAATGGTCTCAGACGCCTTGGCCTTGGCAAGTGTGAAATAACAGCCTCGGGTTTCCTTGCAGTTGTTCCAGGCCGGGAACTCGAGGGATCGTAACAGGTTGGATTTGATTTAAAGGAGGAGGCGTCTGCATGTGGGTGTATGAGAAAAAATTGCAATATCCCGTTCGGGTTAGCAAATGTGATCCTCGTATGGCGAAATTACTAGCGGAACAATATGGGGGTGCAGACGGAGAACTGGCAGCCGCCCTGCGATATTTGAACCAGCGTTATACCATTCCGGACAAGATTATCGGGCTGTTAAATGACATAGGCACGGAGGAATTTGCTCATCTGGAAATGATTGCTACAATGATTTACAAGTTAACGAAGGATGCAACAGTACAGCAACTAGAAGAAGCCGGTCTGGGGCCGAACTACGCACAGCGTGACTCTGCTTTGTTTTATACGAATTCTTCTGGTGTACCTTTCACCGCTACTTATATTCAAGCGAAGGGAGATCCCATTGCTGATTTGTACGAGGATATTGCAGCGGAAGAGAAGGCACGGGCTACATATCAGTGGTTGATCGATCTGACGGATGACGTTGATCTGCAGGATAGTCTCAAGTTTCTAAGGGAACGGGAGATTGTGCATTCCTTGCGTTTTCGTGAGGCAGTCGAGATTTTGAAGGATGATCGGGAGACGAAGAAAATTTTCTGAAAAAATATCATAAAAAATGAAAAACAGGACAATCTTTTTTAATAAAAAGCATTGTCCTGTTTTTTTGATTCTATGTTAGCACTTAGTATTCAACAACCATGGCAACATTTTGCCACCCGGCGCCAACGGTCCAGAACAGCACTTTATCACCACGCTGAATTTGGCCGGATGTTATGGCTCGATGCAATGCAATAAACGGACTACTGGTTGAGGTGTAACCGAACTCGTCTCCAATGTAGACGGCAATATCTTCGCCAATGCCAATGTTTTCGGATACAGCACGTATATTCGCAATGGATAATTGGGAGAAACAAGCAGCTTTGATTTCGTCTGCTCCGATCTCGTTACGACTCAGCAGCGTGCGAATCGATTCAGAGGCAGCCCCTACACAGATGGAATCATCAAACGGTATGAATTTCACATGGAATGCACCTGCATCTACACCGGTTTGGCCCAGTTTTGCAAGACCTTGTGCCGGGAAGAGGGAATTGCCGTAAACACAAGTATCGGTCTGATAGATTGAGTCAATAAAACCGACAGCCTGCTCGTCCCGTTCAACAATGACCGCTGCCGCTGCATCCCCAAAGTTTGCGAAGTATACAGGATCATCTGGGCTGGCGTGGGGAGCCACGTAATCCGAACCGATAATCAAAGCACGACGAATTCTCGGATTACCCAGCATCTGACGGCTAACTTGTTCGAAGGCTGCGGTCATGCCTGCACAGTTGGCATTGCTATCAATGCAGATCGTATGGGCTGCCCCGTTAATCAGGCGATGAATCATTAAGGAATTCGTAGGAAAGATGTATTCCGGCGTTTGACTTGCATAAGCAATCAGATCAATATCGGCACCGGTAAGTCCGGTCTTCTCGAGCAGATTACTGGCGGCCTCAAAGGCCATGCTTAGTGAGTTTTCATCATCGTTGTCAATTTTGTAACGTGTTTCACGCCCAAGTGCCTTTAACAATCCCCGAATATCTACACCTCTTGCATCAAAATGTTCAATGTAAAAGTCATTGCCCACCTTGTTCGTGGGATGATAGATATCGATATCTACAATACGAATTCCAGCCATCTTCATTCTCCTCTTGAGCGGATGGGTGAACCCTCAGCTTGTCCGCCTGGTTTATTAGGTCGTAACTGTGGAGATGATCTCAAGATTGTCCAGTCCAACAGACCGTCCAAGACGGGACAGCTGCATTTTCAGAATGGCATTATTCTCAAGCGTCAACACCACTTTTTTATATTCATCTTTTTTGAACATCTGCAGGCAGCCCTCGAGAAGAGGCACAATTTCCGGAGCGGTAACATTCAACTTTTTGCAATCGATGTTCAGCTGATATTCCTTGGTATTAATCGAAGCGATTGTATCCTGATATGCCGAAATGGAGCGTAAACCGTCTTCTTGAGAGAAAGAGCCCTCCAGCTCAATGTTTAACACCTTGTTCGGAACGTCAGTTTTCAGTATAAAACTTCCCATGATTGTTCTCTCTCCTTTAAATGAGTTAAGGCTATCCTGCTAACCAAGACATAGGCCTTGAGGCCCTCGTTGACTGCTTCTGTGATGTAGGCGGATTCGAAGGATAATTTAACCATATTATAAAGGTAGAGATGTAATAAGATCAATAAAAAAGTCGAATCATGTATAAAAATGTAGAAGATTGAATTATTGGATTTCATCCAGTGTAGCGATCAATACATTAAATGCACTGATGATCCGTGGAGCACCAACACACGGTGCCAGATGCAGCAGAATTCCTTTGAGCTGATCCACGGTTACACCGACGCTAAGTGCCATTGCATAATGAACTCCCAGCTGCTCATATTGTCCCATGGAGATCAGTGAGGAGATAATCGCAACTTCCTTCCATTGATCGGTAATGATTGTACGCTGAAAAATATCCCCGTAAGCCGTTCCCATAATAAACTCAGCTAGCTCAGGGAACTGCTCCTTAATGGGTGCCAGTGCTTTTGCGCCATATTCACCGGAAAGCTTTGCAAAACGCTCCAATCCTTGAGTCACTTGTTCACTCATGCTATGTTCCTCCTAATTCAAAGTCACGGTACGGTGAGCCGTGGGTGGAATTTCGTCGCGATCGGTAAGAAGCTCAATGACAGTAACCTGGTTTAGCTTCTGCGCGGTCTGGAGAGCAGAGGTGAATTCAGCCCGGGTTTCCGCCTTGAAAGCAACCGCACCGAGAGACTCCGCAAACTTTGCTGCATCCATGGGAACCTCGTACAAGGTACCATCGATTCGGCCTGTTGTTTTTTCCATGCCTTTCAGTGCCATATCCAGCTGCTTATTGTTCACCACGATGAAGATAACGGGCAGATTGTTGCATACAGCGGTGTTAATCTCGGTTCCAAGCATCATAAAGCATCCGTCACCAGTAATGCATACAATGGTTTCTTCCGGTGCGGCAGTCTTGGCTCCAATAGCCATGCCAATGGCATTACCCATGCAGGCAAAGTAGGCGTCAAACACAAAGCTGCCGGGTTTCTTGATTTTATATCGTTGAACCGCATGAAAACCATGACTGCCATCATCCACAAACAGCTTATGATCATATGGAAGCAGTTCACTCATTTCTTCCAGGACGGAAGCCAGGGACAGGTTCGGCAGATCAGGGAGAGGCAGGGTGTAATCTACAGTTATTGTTTCTCTTGGAACAACAGGTTGTTCTGTCAGTGTACCAAGCAAAAACTGCAGGTTGTCCTTCAAGTCGCCGGTGATATGTATGGTTTGAGCGTTAAGTATTTTACCAACGAATGTTGGATCAGCATCGAATTGAATCAAATGTGCAGGATGGTTTTCAGGCTTCAAATTACAGATGGTCATATCACTCAGACGTGAACCGAGTACGATATAGAGGTCACTTTGATTCAATAGTTCGTCTGCGTGTGGGAAGCCGCCAACACCACAAGGCCCATGATAAAGGGGATGATCCCAAGCAATGGCACCTTTTCCGCCAGGCGAAGTAATGACAGGAATATTGAAATGTTCAGCAAACTGGAGCAATTCATCATGAGCTCTGGCGCGGCTGACACCTTTGCCTGCAATAATTAAAGGATGACTGGACTGTTGAAGTAAGGGGAGGATACGATTCAGGTTGGATACGCTAATCAGGGGTTCAGGCTCCGGAATGACAACCCGGAAGTCAGAGAGCTGTTCGGTTTGTACATCAAACGGAAGACAGAGATGGACCGGACCTTTGTTGGGACCGAGTGCAATGGAAAGAGCATGATTCAATATGGTGCTAAAATGATCACCGCGTTCTACCAGCTTGCTGAACAGTGTGGCAGGACGGAACATCTCTGCCAAATCGGCCAAGTAGGATGAAGAGTCCTGACATTGTGGCAGCCCCAACTCCTGAATGGACTGATGACCCGTAATAAACAGGACTGGCAAGTTATTAGCCTTGGCATGGGCAGCAGCGGTGAGCAAGTTGGTGCCGCCCGGACCGGAAGTTGCGAAGGCCACACCCAGTTTCCCGGTTTGAAGGGCATAGCCAGATGCTGCAAAACCTGAACTGGATTCATGTCGACCAGGAATGAATTCCAAGCCATGATCAACCATTTTCAGGACGGCAGGACATATGGATTTTCCGATAATACCAAAGACATGAGTAACGCCTAAATTACGCAGAGCTTCTGCCAAATAATCCGCAACTGTTCTCATGCGGGACACCTCGCTTCATAAAATAGGTTTTTGGACCCACAGGTCAAGTTCCATTTTTGGAGTGTATGTCGTTGTCTAAGGTAGTAAAAGGAAATAATTCCTTGTTAATAGGAAGAGTAGCTTTTTTTGTGGTTTTTTGTCAACTGCTTTTATGAGTATAAATTCCTGATTCTTAGGTTGGAAACGCTTAAGGTACTGCCCTATATGGGAAAATAAATTAGTTATATACTCCTGCAACAAATTTCCTATAAACAATATTTATAGCATAAAATGTAAAATGGAATAAAAAAATGTAGTTTGTTTTTGTGTAGATCAAATTAGGTTCGCATGCTTTCTGTTTCACATCCGTTCAAGGATTGGCAATAATAAGCTTTCTGTTATACTGAAATTTGATGGGAGTGAGTTGAATGACAACGTTAAAAATGGCTGTTATCGGGCTGGGCAAAATGGGATTACATATGATACATCAGGCTGCACAGGAAGAACTGTCCAAAAAAGTAGAGATTGTAGCGGTTTGCGATTCAAGTAACGAAAATTTAACATCGTTTGTTTCCTCTCATCCGGAGACGAAGACGTATACGGATTTCAGGCAATTGCTCGACACACATCCGGTGGATCTCCTGTACATTGCCGTTCCACCCAAATATCATTATTCCGTCGTTATGGAGGCATTGCAGCGCAAGATTCATGTTTTCTGTGAGAAGCCACTTGCGAATAGCATAGAGGAAGCAAGAGCCATGTTGGAGGCAGCCGAGAAGGCTGGTGTAATACACGCAATACATTTCTCCATGCCCCATGAACCCGCTGTAGTGAAGCTGCAAGAGCTGATCCGTCAGGAGACGATTGGCGAGATTCGCAAAATCGAGTTGATCCTTCAGTTTCCTCAGTGGCCACGAGCATGGCAGCAAAATGACTGGATTACGAGCCGCGAGCAGGGCGGATTCATTCTTGAAGTGGGGATTCACTGGATTCATATGATCCAAAAGGTATTTGGTGCTATCCGTGTGATTAACAGTCAGGTTCAATTTCCCCAAAATACAGGTGAATGTGAACATGAAGTTCTGGCCACGATGGAGCTGGAGGATGGTACCCGAATTCAGTTGAATGGGATCGCTCATTTTGCAGGAGAAGAGCGAGTATCCATGGTGGTTTACGGTACAGAAGGGACAATTGCTTTGGAAAACTGGGACCAACTTTGGAGTGGAAGCATCGGAGAGCCGCTGGTTCCTGTCCAAGCAGAGGAAACCTTGAGCGAGCTGCCGGTACTCAAACACGTCATTGCCCGTGTTCAGGGCCAGCCTGCCAAAATATACGATTTCAACGATGGTTATCATGCACAGCTTGTCCTTGAAGCTTTACGTAATCCAGATCAATCTTGATACTTAAATGAACTGACCCAGAAGCGAACTTGTATTAAATTTTTATCTTTTGAAAAAAAGAAGCAGATTCTCGTGGAAGAGGGTCTGCTTCTTTGTGATATTTGAATCTGTTCTATAAAGTTAAGACAGCTTGAATCGGTTAACCAGCTGATCAAGCGCATCTGACATTTCATTTAACTGCTTTGAGGTGTCCTTCATTTCCAGCAAGGAAGCAAGTTGTTCTTCAGTCATAGCTGATACTTCTTCCGTGGCTGATGCGGTATCCTCAACTACGGCTGAGACTTCGTTGATAGACTTCATCACTGTTTCACTGCCGCTTGTCAGTTGTTCTATAACAGACGATACATCCTGAACCTCACCGCTAAGATCATGAATATGCTGAGTGATATTTGTAAAGGCATGCCCTGCATCTTCAATTGTCCGTAATCCTTCATTGACATGGAGCGTACTTTCGTCCACAACTTGTGCCGTACTTTGGACTCCGGTTACAACGGTTTCCAATATGCTTGTAATTTCCTTTGCTGACACAGCACTTTGATCTGCGAGATTGCGGATTTCAGAGGCAACGACAGCAAATCCACGTCCGTGTTCCCCCGCACGAGCGGCTTCAATTCCGGCATTGAGTGCGAGCAAATTGGTTTGCCTAGCGATTCCCGACATGGAATCGGCAATGTTGATTACTTGATCAGACATTTCGGATATTTCGTTAATGGCTTCCTGTACAGAGAGGAAAGATTGCTCAATAAACGTTATTTTCCCTACGGCATTATCAATACGCTCTTGTCCATCAACGGCAATGGATTCGGTGCGTACAGCACGTTCCGCGACGTCTGCAGTTGAAGCTGCTGCCCGATTAAGTCCGATGACAGATTGTTCCATCGCAGCGACCATGGTTTGAGCAAGGGCAACTTGTTCATCCGCACCTTCAGCAACACGTTCCATAGCCGCGGCGACCTCTTTTCCTGCGATATGATTGTCAGACACGCCTTTATCCAGTCGATCTGAAGCTGTGCTCAGAATAGCGGCATTGCTTTGAATATCGAGCATCATTTGCTGCAAACCAAAGAGCATGGAATTGGCCGCCTCGGCCAACTCCCGTGTTTCATCTTTCATCGGCGTGGCAATTCGCAGGGTCAGATCCCCATTGGAGGAGCCGATATCATTCAGCGCACGTGTCACTGTACGGATGTTCCTTACAATGGATCGGGACAGGATTAAGGCAGCAATGACCGAGATTAAGGCAACAAGGAACAGGGCTCCGTACAACTCCAAGTTGAGCAACTTGTTTTTCTGTTTCAGTTCTTCTGTACGGGTTTCGGTGAGAGTCAGTTCATTGGTTCGGAACGTATTCAGGGATTGCCGAATCTGGTCCATGTCCGTCTTTCCGGGATCTATTTCGAAAAACTGTTGGATAGAAGGAAGATCATCGGCTTGGCGCAGTGCAACAACCGGTTCTCCCGCAACTTGAATCCAATGTTCCATAGTACTATGTACATCTTCCAGAAGCTTCAGCTGTGATGGGTTGTCCGAGATCAAAGCAGCGAGCTGTTCTTTGAGTGTAACCATTTGTTCTTTTCCATTGGTATATGGGGCGAGGTAATTTTCTTGCCCGGTGATAACGTAACCCCGTTGACCTGTCTCCATATCCACCATATTCTTTTCAATTTCATAAGTAAGGGCGTGTACAGTCATATCGTGATCTACGAGAAAATCCAATTCGCTTTGAAGCTTGCTGGTACTGTTTTGAATTAAAAGAATGCAACCTGCCAACACAGCAAGTACGAGCAAATAGCCCAAACCAATCTTATAAAAAATTTTGAAGGTCCTGTGCTTTTTCATGTTTGTTATTCCTCTCCCTGGGGTATATGTATTTGTCGAAAAAACTTGAATGATCGCTTGGGTGGTTCTTTGGGTTGGGTGTCTAAAGAACTATTTTTCAGTATTATACTTAAAGAAAGTGCAAATGTACATAGTTTGATTAACTTCTGTATAATGTTTGTGAATAGTGTATGACCTTGAAGATACATTATGTTTTACATTGCGCGGTTTACACTGCCAAACGTTTATGTTTATCATGGAAGGGGAACGATTCCGAATACATATCCCAATCCGAAAGGAACATTGGACATGACAAAAGAGACGGTATTGCGAAAACCGGAAGCGATGATTTTTGATATGGATGGTACATTGTTTCAGACGGAAACACTGCTGTTGCCAGCTTATCATCAGTTGTTTGATACATTGCGGGCCGAAGGGCATTATGAGGGAGAGACTCCCCCTGAAGAACGAATGCTGGGAAGTTTAGGGATGTTGCTGGAAGATATATGGAAAGTGGTTATGCCTGAAGCTTCCGTTGCAGCCCATCGCCGTGCAGACGAACTGCTTCTTCAGTTGGAGATTGAAGGGCTGGATGGGGGAAGCTCTCTCCTGTATCCCCAAGTCAAAGAGACGCTGGAAGCGTTGAAAGAACAGGGCGTGCGGTTATTTGTTGCTAGCAATGGGCTGGAGGATTACGTCAAAGGCGTGGCCTTTGCCCATGAGATCATGCCGCTCTTTGAAGGCGTTTATAGTGCAGGACAGTACAAAACCCCTTCCAAAGTGAACTTGGTTCAGATCCTGCTTGAGAAGCATCGGATTCAGGATGCATGGATGGTAGGGGATCGCTCTTCTGATGTGGAGGCAGGCAAAATGAACAACCAGACCGTCATCGGCTGTGCCTATGCAGGGTTCGGAAGAAATGAAGAACTTGCAGGATCAGATGTACTAATCTCTGATTTTACGGAACTGCTTCGTTTATATCGGGAAGCCGAGTAGAAAAACCGACCTCTCCAAGTCCATTCGGACGTTGGGGAGGTCGGTTTTTTGGTTCAAATAGGATGCATTTCACTGCGGATGAAGTCTTATGGTCTTAACCGGGATTTTCTGGTCCTCTTGAGGGTGGCAGATTTACCTTTTACGCGTTTGACCGGTTTGGTTACCTTCACGCCTTGAGGGGGACGTATTGCTTTTGCGTGATTGCGGTATACCCACAAGGCGTACTCCAATGGTTGGGTGATCGCTTTGAAATAGATATCCTTCTCACCAATGCGAGCGAATACCTCACGTGCGGGTTTTGGATTCACTTCGAGCAGATAGATGTGCCCACTTTTGTCAATCGCCAAATCCAGTGCGAGTTCACACAAGCTGCCATAGGTATTTTCCAGAAATGTAGCAACATCAATTCCGAATTTCTCAGCCGCGGCGTAAATTTCGGCTCGCTGCTGTTCATCCGTAATCCATTGTTTCATCAGTTTGTTCATTGCTATGGCCTGACCACCGCCATGCAGGTTCGAGGTAACACTTTTCTCAGCGCCCATCCGTCCTGCACATCCGGTTAGTTCCCACTGTCCTTCGCCGTTTTTCTGGACCAGCATTCGATAATCATGAACACGGCCATTCGGAAGCTGGAGTTGAATACCCTGTTGAACCAGGTATTTGTCTTTCATATTCCAGTTCTGAAGAAGTGAGCCGAGACGTGACAGATGGACTTTACGCGGGGTGATGATCTTGCGTTTTTGGTCCCGTCCCTGAACAAGAACCGTATTGGCCTCGCTGCCATTTCGTTCGATGCGAAGAATTCCGCGCCCTCCGGTTCCATTAATGGGCTTCAGATAGATTAGGGGGGAGGCCTTCAGCATTCGATTGACATCGGACATATCCTGATACAGGAAAGTATCGGGCAAATGCTCGCGAAAGGCTGACTTCGCCGAGAGTGTCTGATGTATGGTCCATTTATTGCGTAATGGGCGGTTGAGAAAGAGCAAGTGACCATACTTTTGACGAAAGGCAAGCAGCTGCTGGAATCTGCGATTTCGCTGTATGCGGCATCGGTCGAAGATGATATCCGGAAATGAACGCCATTCCCGGGACCAGCCTTTATCCGAATGGAAGACCATTGCCTCAATTTTTTTGCCTCCTGGATGTACATCGGCAGGTGTGAACACATAAATATCGAGTCCCCGCTTGCGCCCTTCAAGGATCATTCTGCGGTATATGCTCCGTTCTTCCAGAGCGCGATGTTCATTTAAGTACAGCGTCATAATGCCCAGAACAGGTGAGGACACAAACAATCACCTTCTTTTGCAGTTATTCCTGTTCATCATCGTTTGGACTGACGGGCAAGGTAGGCGCTGTACTGAAAAATACGTTCTAATGACCTCCGCCGGATCTGCGGTTCATCAAACTTCATCGGCTTCGCATTCGCTTCAAAAAACCAGATTTCACCCAGATCGTCAACACCCAAATCCATGGACATTTCGCCAAGCGTATGCCCTGAGCCCCGTTCCACTTGTCTTGCGATCAACAATGAAGTGGATTTTACCCGTTTCATCAGAGTATTCGACATTTCTTCTCCGAAGAGATCGGTGAGCAGCTTCTCCGGGTCCTCCACAGTGCCTCCGCGCGGAACGTGGGTGGTAATGCTTCGAGAGCCGGCGAGACGGGCGCCAACACCGGTTACGCTCCATTGACCCTTGCCGTTTTTCTGCACGAGTACCCGCAGATCGAATGGACGCTTGTGGGACGAGGCCAGCTCAATACCCTGCTGCATGATATAGGGCGTATGACCGGTTTCCTTGCGAATTCTTGCCCATAATTTGGAGAGAGTTGCCGCTTTGTACGTGGTACTCTTTCGGGCACTCTGTATTTTAAGCCGGTAAGGCAGGCGTTCTTTTTCCTGGAACTTGAGCATCATGATGCCTTTTCCGGCCTTGCCGCTCTCGGGTTTCAGATACAGGTAAGGATATGATCTCAGCACCGTCCCCAGAGCGGAGGCTGTTCGCATCCGGCGAGTATAGGGAATCAGTTGCTGGGTGGATTTGGATTTCTTTAGCCATTCGAACAGATTCCATTTATTGAAGAAAAACGGGTTATACAGTTCGATGCCGGAACGCATGCATTCTTCAATTTTGCGTTGTACTGAAGATTTGCGCTCATCTTCCCGGTTGGGAATCCGATTGTAGAGCACATGGGGAAGAGGGAAGGACTGTGAAGTCCATTTCCCGCTCCCATTGTTGTACGTGTATCCTTTTACGGTGGGGCCGCTCACGTTTAAATCCCTTACAGTCACGACGTACACCACATATCCCATATTTTCGCCCGTTTGCACAATATCCAGGAAGTTCTGTTGGTTTCCTCTGAACATCCGTTGATCATCATGCATGGTCAGAATGGCAATGATGGGTCTAAAATCATCCTGCAAGCTCATCAAATGCCGTCTTTCTTCCGGAATTTGCTCAAATACAGGCAATGTTCCAGGATGTGCTCCACCGATGATTTTCCTTCCAGCCTGAGCGAAGGGTGACGGAAAATGGACCGACCGGGTTTGGCGTTCGCTTCGAACATCCATACGTGTTCCTCCTGATCAATGCCCAGATCAAAGCCTATTTCACCAATCAGATGCTGGTGCTGGGTTTCAATCGCCTGGGCGAGTGTAATAGCAACAGATTTGGCATGCTGAAGCACTTCTCCAGAGCGATCTCCGAAGTTGCGTTTGAGTGCCTGCTCAGGGGTCATCAGGGAGCCGCCGTTTTTAATATGCGTGGTTACACTGCCTCGACCGGCTTTTTTGGCGCCGATGCCGACGACCACCCATTGATTGTTGCCATTTTTGTGCATGTGAAAACGAAAATCAATGGGGCATTCATCAATCTCAATTAACCGGATGCCTTGCTGAACGACATAACCGCGAAGCTGTTTACCGTGCCTGCCTTGAAGCATGCGCATCAGGCTGTTGAATGAGCCGAATCGGAGCAGGGCGTTGCCGCCTTTTTTGCGATAACGAGCGAAATATCCACGTTTTGGCGAATAGGTCAGTCGGTAGATGCCGTTGCCCAGACTTCCTGCTGTTGGCTTATAATAAACAAACTGATGACGCTCCAGCATTTCTTTCATCTGCTCTACTGACGGATTGGTGATGGATTCAGGAATATATCTTCCTGCTGCCGGATCATTCTCCAGCAAATTGTAGATATCTGACTTATTGAAGAAACTCCAGTTGAAGAAAGGAATTTTCCGTCTGACGAATCGATCCCGCAATTGATTGATCGCTGGTGAGAAGTCTGAGCGGCGGCTGGGCAGTCTGTTGTATACGACATCTGGCAGGGGTACCGTTTTACGACTAAAGCTTCCATTATCGTTAAGGAAAAAACCGGATACCGTTTCATTCTGCCAGTTGATATCCCTTGGGGTGAACGCATAAATATAGGATTTACGGCTCCCTTCGCGGAGCAGTTGTTTGATAAAACCGGTACGGGATCCAAACGGATTGGAACCAGATGAAGGTCCGTCAGACAGTACGCCGATCAGCGGACCCAATTGGACTTCATCGTTCTGCAAGTTGCGGAGGTAGATGCTGCCCCGTTTCGGAACGTTCATCAGATTGCGTATGCCCGAAGCGAGATAAAGATGTTTGCCTGCCTTTTTGATCGGTTTGATGGTTGCGGGAACCCGGTCACGGCCAAACCGCAAATGAATCGTTTTTTTGCCGGATAGATTGAGGCTTTTCATTAATGCGTTGGATACATAAACCACTTTATCCGGCTGCTGTGTGAAATGCAGATTGCAAAAGGTCAAACTCATGATTTATCCTCCTATCCTGAAAAGATCCTTCGGCTCCATGGCCAGCGGGGCGCTTTGTGCCTCAACTGCCGTGAATCGGGACGGGTTTCAGGCCAGCTGTGCTGGATGTATTCGGCATTTTCATTGGACGCTTCCCGTCCGTGAGAACATGTTGCTGCAGCAAATAACGGGCATAGGCAAGCGGTCGGGTGTAGGCCAGACTGTGCATACGGGGGTCGCCCGCCTCTGTAAACGAGGAACGTCCTGGTCTCGAATTCACTTCGAGCAGCCAAAGGCGCCCCTGAACATCTGCTCCGAAATCCAGACCTAGTTCGGCCAGCCTGCCAAATCGACTTTCTAACAGAAGAGGGATGCGTACAGCAGCCTGCCTGATCGACTCCAACAGAGTGTTGGACTGTTCCCTTCCGTATCGGTCCAGCAGATAAGGCTGCACAGGGTATGCCTTTCCCCCTCCATGCAAATTGGAAGTGAGTGAGCCAGCTGGTCCTTCCCGTACCATACATCCGGTTAAAGACCAGCGTCCTTGCCCATTTTTTTGCACCAAGGCCCTAATGTCGAACGGTCGTCCATGATGATTCAGTTCCAGATATGGCTGTAAGATCATCTTTTTACCGGCCTTCTGTAAGTCCAGCCAGGCAGAGACATCCTGGCGACGTTCAAATGTGTGGTGAATGAATTCATTGTCTTTATTTCTTCCCTCCACTTTCCAGAAGGGGTGGTGATCTTCGCGATAAAGGCGAAACGTATCCTTGCCATGGGTGCCCGAAACAGGTTTGAAGAAAATACCTTTCGGCCAGAGCTCCAGCCACTGCTCCCATAAAGTATCCGACTGAAGGAGTGTCGTAGGCGCAAGAAGAGTACGCAGTCTGGGTTCAGCAGACAAGGCGCGGTATACCTTCCATTTACCAGGCAAGGAAGCAGACCAGTAACGGCAAAGGTGTCCGCTGCCTGAGGAAACTAGCTGCTGAAGCTGCTGCTTGAATGTCCTGGGGAGCGGCTGCAGACACCGATTCATAATCAGGTTCACAGCAGGAAGGGGGACGATATTCCATTCTCCTCTGTCGAATGCATAGCCGTATGTGAGCCGGGATGCGCTGGGTCTATTCGCTACAGCCAACACGATTATATTTAGATTGTAACGGTGGCTTTCCAAACTGAGACGACGACAGAAGAGTTCATCCACGAAAGGAGGCGAGCCTTCTGTTGCCCGAACTAGGATGGCTACTGTGTTTGTCTGATGTTTCAGGAACATCCTGCTGCACCTCCTCTAATGGATGACTCTTCAGAATCCGGCCAGGTAGGTCGAGTATTCCAGCATCGCTTTGACCGAAGGCCGGATTTTGCTCTCGCTAAGTGGCGTATTATCATTCTTGGATGGTTTGGAGTTCACTTCAAGCAGCCAGACCCTTCCGCTGGTGTCCATGGCCAGGTCGATGCCCAGTTCGCCAAAATGGGCGGGGATGGCCCCCTCTATGCCCTTGGCAATATCCAGCGCAGCTGTATGCAGACCGGCATAAGCCGAAGCTTTGGCTGAACCGGACAACTGGGTTTTACCTACTGCTTCCTTAACGGTACTGAGACTTCCACCACGTGCCAGATTGGATACGTAGTGGCTGCCCCCTGCAATACGTGCGACGATGGAAGTAACACTCCATTTACCTGTGCGGTTTTTTTGCACAAGCGCACGGAAATCCACGGGTCTGCCACTATTATCGATAAGGGTTAGACCCTGCTGGATCTGATAACGTGTCGTTTTCATTTTTCCTGACAGACTGGCATAAAGTTTATCCAGAGAAGCATATGTTTGTTTGCGGGTACCTCCAACGCCAGTGGCGAGCGTAAGAAAGCTTCCGTCACTTTGACGGGAGACCCGAATGATTCCTTTGCCAAGCGACCCGCGAACCGGCTTTAGAAAGACAACCGGATATCGGTTGCACATTGTTTTAAGCGTAGCAGAAGCTTTGAGTAAATGTGATTCCGGCAGTACCTTCTTCAGTGTTGAAATGGACTTCAAGGCATCGAATACTTCATTTTTGTCCAGAAACTTTTCGTTGAAGGTTTGTGTACCGTAGAGCGATTTTACTTCTTTCATAAAATGCTGTACGCTAGGTTTGTTCTCAAGCTTGCGGGACGTCAGCCGATTATTGACGACGTCTGCTATAGGCAGAACAGTCTTTTTCCAGCCGTCATCGTACACCCAGCCTTTCATATAACCCGTTACCGCTCCAATATCCTCCGGTGTGAAAAAGGATACATAGGCGCCCTTCTTCCGGCAGGCGTTCACCAGTTCTTGACAGAACATCGTGATGGAGCCAAAGGGCCGATCGGGCTGATCGGGATAATCCCGGCTGACCAATACACTGATGTGGGGCCCAAGACGCAGCGTACGGCTGGCTGAACGATAGGATATCCTCAGAACCGAACGGGGAACAAGGCCGGTTTTGCTGGCTACCGTTTGATTGATGCGTAGACCGTCATACCTTGGAACAGGGATGACAGTGACTTCACGGCGGAAAGAGCCGAATTGCAGTTGAAGCGGCCTTCCCGAAGGTATTTTAAGTGCCTTGAGCACCCCTTCACCCAGCATGATGACGTCGTCCTGCAGGATGCCCGAGCCGGTAACCTGAATCGTTACTTTTTTAGTGGACATCACGGATCTCCTTCCGGGCGGCAGCTTGATGTCTGATCTCGAAGTTGAGCGGCATCTGAACATGGCATGTGCTTCATCATATGAGGACATATAACCCTTGGTGATTGACCCATTTGGATTAAATGCATTTGATGCTCGACAGCTCATGCATGGCATGTTTCCATAAGCTTTGTTTGACGGAAGTGAAATACGTGTATTAACACGGATGAACGTGCGATGAGAATTCGAATGAAAGCGAATGGATAACAGAAGAACAACCCAACTTGAGGAGGAATTATAGTGAACATTTATGACAAAGCCAATGATTTGGCCAAAGCACTGAGAGAAAGTACTGAGGTGGAAGAAATTACTTCTGCGATGAAGCTGATCGAAACAGATCCGGAAGCAAAGGCTATGCTGGACAATTTCCGTGATCAACAGATGGAATTGCAACAACGGATGATGAGTGGGGATATGCCTGCACCGGACGAGATGGAGAAAATGGAGAAACTGTTTGAAGTGCTGAGCCTCAACCTGAACATTCGTCGTCTGTTTGACGCTGAACGTCGCCTGAGTGTCATTATCGAAGACGTAAACAAAATTATTGCAGACAGCCTGGGTCATCTGTACGGTGGTGCTGAGGCCTAAACCTTGTCCCTTTTTTAACTGAACCTCTCATATTTGCTTCTTATCGTTCATAGACTAGACATATAGAGTCGATCAAGAACGAAGGAGCTGTGAATGGTGAAAAGGTTGAAAAAAGCAAAACATGTGATCTATCTGCTTATCGCATTGTCAATGCTGGTTATCGCGTTGCCGCGGATTTCCTTTGCTGGTGGAATGGACTGGGTTAATATTTTTGGCATCGTATGGGTGCTGTTCTCGTTATTAATCGTTGGTGCACATCTGCATTTTATTCTTGGTGTGGATGAAGAGAAGAAGCGTGCACTGGAGGCTGTTCGGCGGGCAAAGTTGCGGCAGTGGGAGATGAAACTGGTGGACAAGCAGGAGCAGAGCAAGTCTGTATAAGGTTTGGATCACATGCGACATGGTGACAGAGATGATTCTATCAGTTAGCTGTCCAAGTAAGACCGGACTCCCTTTATGAAAGGGACCGGTCTTTTTTTGATAACCGTAATTCTGTTCCTATAATTTAGATCAATGTTCGTGGTTCTTTAGGAGAAAGGAGAGTAGAATGGGGTTATTTTCCTAAGGTCGTGTTATAATAGATACAGAATAGTACAGATGCATCTTCGGGGGTGGTACAGATGGACGGACAGGAAGAAAACGTGACGAAGCATGAACAATTGCTTCAACATATTGAACAGCTGAAGGTAGGCAGTAAAATATCGGTGCGCGGACTGGCACGGGAGCTTGGCGTAAGCGAAGGAACAGCGTATCGGGCGGTAAAAGAGGCGGAAAACTTTGGTCTTGTCGTCACCAAGGAACGAATCGGGACGGTGAGGATTGAGAAAAGGCCCCGCGGCATGACTGAGCAGCTGACTTTTGCCGACGTGGTAACCATTGTTGAAGGTCATGTGCTGGGTGGAAGCGACGGTCTGGCCAAACCGCTTCACAAGTATGTGATCGGTGCGATGAAAGAACAGGCCATGGCCCGTTACATTGACGCAGGAAGCCTGTTGATTGTTGGAAACCGGGACAATGCCCATTCACTTGCCCTTGAACAGGGCGCAGGGGTATTGATTACAGGTGGCTTCGGTACAAGCCGTGAAGTGAGAGTGATGGCGGATGAACTGGGTCTACCCATCATTTCCTCCAGACATGATACGTTTACAGTGGCTTCAATGATTAACCGCGCGATCTTTGATCGACTGATTAAGAAAAAGATTATGCTTGTAGAGGATATCATCGGTCAGAAACCCCGAATTCAGGTGCTCAAAGTGACCAGTTCTGCCGCGGATTTTCACTTGCTGGTTTCGGAGACGGGAGAGCATCGCTTCCCTGTAGTGGATGAATGGAACCGGGTTATCGGTATTGTAAGTCTCAAAGATGTTAGCGAGCTAAAAGAGGATCAGAGTATAGAGAAATGTGTTGTACGCCGCCCGATTACAGCTTCACTGCAAACCTCACTTGCTTCGGCTGCACAGATCATGACATGGGAGGGAATTGACTTCCTGCCGATTGTGGATCGGAACCGTAAATTGATTGCATCCGTCACGCGTAGGGAAGTGCTGCAGGCGATGCGTGATGCACAGAAGCAGCCACAGCTTGGAGAAACGTTTGATCATCTGATCTGGAACGGATTTGCCGAGGAGCGGGGAGAACAGAACGAATTGTTTTTCCATGGATTTATCATTCCGCAGATGGCAACAGACCTCGGTACCATCTCGGAAGGTGTTTTGCTGAATGTAATGACACAGGCGGGACGGCGTGCAGCCTGGGACGTTACAGGAAACGATCATATTGTGGATAATGTAACAACGTATTTTGTTCGTCCCGTACAGATTGAAGATCAAATTCTGGTCCGTCCCATTATTCTGGAGACAAGCCGTCGGACCTGCAAAATGGATATTGTTATTTCCCGTGATGGGAATGTGGTATGCAAAGCGGTGATGACTCTGCAATCCATTGATCATGCTTAGAAATGCGATTGATCTTGGGTTTGAAAAATATCATATTTTGAAAAAAGAGAGTATCTCTTATCGAAATAGCGCATTGTATCCTGGAATCACCTTGCGCTAAAGCTTATTCGATACATGAGAATACTCTCTTTTTGTCGCAAGCCATCCCGAATTAATGTATCAGACAGATTGTCCGGATGTCTTGGTCGTTTCATTGTTTGCATGTTGCTGAAGACGTGCATAGTAACTGCGGTTACGTAACCCGGCAAACAAATTGTACGCTCCGATAATTAGAAATAGCGCTTCCACGATGACGGATAACGTAGAACCGGTAAACACAAACATCAGGATCAGGGCAAGAATAATTATCATGCTGCCCATCCAGATATTGGTCCATGAGCGATAAAGACCTGTGGCGATGGGATCAGTGGTTCCGCGCGAACGAATGCTGTTCAGAGCCGAACAGACCATGGCCAGGGCAAATATGGCGATTAGGGCATATTTGAATACATCGATGAACACAAAGACGCAGCTCCTTTTCTGGAAAGCATTGACTGCCCTTATTGTACCATGCAGGAAGAGGACAAGGGCAATTTTTTTGAAGGGCTGTCATCCATTTTTAAGCTGGAACGTGCAACCGAATCTGTACCCAAACTTGCAGCACACCTTCCATCACCAGCATCGTTTTCACCTGCACGGAATACTCCTTTTCCCTGACCGTGTACACTTTTTGGTTCAGCATGATCCGGGTCATTTTGCTGTACTCGTCAATGTTAAAGACGTCACGACCCCGGAGAACCTCAAGTTCATCCCCCAGCTTCTGCAGCATTACTTTCAAGGATGCCTCGTCCGGACCTTTGTCAGAATCTTCAGCACGGACCTTGATTTCTTTGATGACGGTTTGGCGTTTACTGTATTTTTTCAGCGTTTTAATATCCTCCTCATTCTGATGCAGCTGAAGCTGCAACTCCTGATTGTTGAGCCACAACTCGTTGTAACTCAAGTGAAATACACCGTTGTACACGACACAACCGGCGATCATTCCCAGAACAAAGACAGCAGTCATGCGCATAAGCGGGCGGTAACGTGAAAATGGCGGGATTCTCATGGGCGCTGTCCTGGAGTCATGCTAACCCCGTCCTCCACCGCATACCCATTTCACCAGTTCGGTACCCATGTGGGCGCCCATGAATGCGGATATCAAATACAAAATTTGTTTGACTGCCGGAGACAGGTTGCCATCCAGCACGTTGCTTTCAATCACCCGCATCGGATCGATTGTACCGCCAACGGCCGCTGCGAGCGCCCAAATTTTAATTTTCCCAGCGACATCAAGCATCGTCTGTGTTGGAGGCTGGAGAGAGACCACTGCTCCTATACCTCCAATCATCGCGCCGCCCAGCACGATCCCAAACGCAATGAAGAAATCAAGAATGGCTTTGGACAAAAATGTGCTCATCCGGCAACACCCCTTTCAGACCCAGCAGCACACCTCCTGTCTTTGGTCCGTAACAGGGGGAGCGGCTTGTACTTCTATTCTATGGGCGTGCCCCCGAACGTTATGATAAAATAGAATAATAAAGCACTCTTCATTAGGAAGAATTCTTACATTTCATTCATTTATCCATAACAGCATTTTAAATGAATACAGAAAGCGCCCTTCGGTCTGAACCGAAGGGCGTAAAATACGGATAGAAGAAGATTGTGCAGCAACTGTCTCAAGACGGGAGCTGCGACTGTCCTTGGCGAAAGGAAGAAAAAAACATGAGTTCTTTTGTGCATTTGCACGTTCACAGTGAATATAGTTTGCTGGACGGCGCTGCGCGTATACCGGATCTCGTGAATAAGGCCGCGGATCTCGGAATGACTACGCTGGCATTGACCGACCACGGTGTAATGTATGGTGCTATTCCTTTCTATAAAGCATGCGTCGAGCGGGGAATTAAGCCGATCATAGGTTGTGAGGCTTATATGACTGCCGGGTCTCGCAAAGAGCGGGGAAGCCGCAAAGATCAGCCGATCCATCATCTGATTTTACTAGCCAAAAATATGACGGGTTATCAAAATCTGATGAAACTATGCTCCATTGGTCATTTGGAAGGCTTCCATTACAAACCGCGTATTGATATGGAGAGTCTGGCCGCCCATCACGAAGGGATCATCTGTTTAAGTGCTTGTCTGGGAGGCGAGGTTCCCCAGCATCTGCTGCATGGACGCGAGGAAGAGGCAAAGCGTGCGGCGCTGCGTTACAAACATATTTTTGGTCCCGATTTCTATCTGGAACTGCAGGATCACGGGTTATCTGAGCAAAAAAGAGTAAACCCTCAGCTGATTCGTCTTGCAGCAGAGCTGGATATTCCACTAGTGGCGACCAATGATGCACACTATCTTTCAGAAGAGGACGCCGAGCTTCAGGATGTGTTGATCTGCATCGGAACAGGGAAAACGGTAGATGACGAGAATCGGCTGCGAATCGGAACCAATCAGCTTTATCTCAAAAGTGAACAAGAGATGGCGCGTTTGTTCCCCCATGTGCCCCAGGCATTAGAGAATACGGTTCGCATTGCGGAGTCTTGCGAGTTGCAGCTGGAATTCGGAAAATCGATTTTGCCGGAGTACAGACCCCTTCCAGAAGGGAAAGGTCCTTCTGCCTATCTGCGTCAGTTGTGCGAAGAGGGAATGGAAGTACGCTATTCTGAATCATCGCGTTGGACGAACCCGGAGCTCAAAGCCGAACTTGAACAGCGGCTGGATTACGAGCTCCGGGTTATAGACAGTATGGGATTCTCGGATTATTTCCTGATCGTATGGGATTTTATCGCTTATTCTCATCAGCAGGGAATTGTCACCGGACCGGGTCGTGGCTCCTCGGCAGGTAGTCTGGTTGCCTATACCCTGCGTATTACAGACGTTGATCCCATGAAGTATAACCTGCTCTTCGAGCGGTTTTTGAATCCGGAACGTATCTCCATGCCAGATATAGATATCGACTTCAGCGATGAACGTCGGGACGAAGTTATTGAATATGTTGCGAAAAAATACGGCAAAGCCCATGTCGCCCAAATCATTACCTTTGGTACGATGGCTGCCCGTGCAGCCGTTCGGGACGTCGGACGTGCACTGAATGTGCCTTACGGCGAGGTGGACAAGGCAGCGAAGCTGATCCCTGCACAGCTTGGTATTAACATCCAGCGGGCAATGGAAGCCACACCTGAACTGAAGGCTCTGTATGAGACCAAGCCCAAAACACGTGAATTGCTCGATATGGCGATGAAAGTGGAAGGCATGCCACGCCATGCTTCCACCCATGCCGCAGGGGTTGTTATCTCCCGTGATCCGCTAACGGATGCTGTTCCGCTTCAGGAGGGAAGCGAGGGAACGGCCTTAACACAATATTCCATGGAAAACCTAGAGTCTATTGGACTGCTCAAAATGGACTTCCTCGGCCTGCGTACCCTTTCGATAATTGAACGCTGTCTGCGCTGGATTGGGGAAAATGGCGAAATTCCGGATTTCCGTCATATTCCGGACGACGATGCACTCACGTATGAGATGCTTGGTCGAGGCGATACCATGGGTATCTTCCAGCTTGAATCTGCAGGGGTACGCCGTGTCCTGAAGGAGCTTAAGCCAAGTGTATTTGAAGATATTATTTCCGTACTGGCCTTGTATCGTCCAGGTCCGATGGAGTTCATTTCCAAATACATTCAGGGCAAACATGGTCAGATCGAAGTCGATTACCCCCATGCGGATTTGGAATCCATCCTTAAGGATACGTATGGCATCATTGTATATCAGGAACAAATCATGCAGATTGCTTCTCGGATGGCCGGATTCTCCCTCGGTGAAGCGGATTTGCTCCGCAGAGCGGTTTCCAAGAAGAAACGGGAGGTACTGGATCTCGAACGTGGGCATTTTGTTCAGGGCAGTCTGAAGCAAGGGTACAGCGAAGCGGAGGCAGACCTGGTCTATGACATGATCGTCAAGTTTGCCAACTACGGTTTCCCGCGCGCCCATGCCGCAGCGTATGGCGTGCTGGCTTTTCAGACGGCTTATCTGAAGGCACATTATCCCATTCATTTTATGGCCTCGATGTTAACGGCTGTAATGGGCAGTCACCGTAAAGTGGCCGAGTACGTTGTGGAATGCCGACGCATGGATATTGAAGTACTTCCACCCGATGTGAATGAGAGCGGCATTCTGTTTACACCTGTACCTGTATCATCCAGCAGCAGGGCTGGACAAGCTGCTGAAACCCAACGTTCAGGGAGAGAGCATGGCGAGGACGGAACAGGAGGTCCTGCAACGGGATATGCCGTACATGATGAAAATCGTTATTCGGGACAAGCGGAGTACGGTGAAGCGCCTCTGCCGGATGACCCGGGTCCCGTGCCGGACGAAGATGCTGGTGCATATGAGTGGCAGGCAATGACAGCTGTGCCAGAGCAGTCCGAGGATCGGATTCATTCGGACGTAGTGAATGTTTCTACAGTAGAACGTCTGAGTAGGATTGGGGAAGAGGAGTCCTCGCAAGTTGAGCCACGTGGATCGTCTACTGTGCACGCGCAAGAAGAATCGCCGAATCAGAATTCGGATGCAGGTAAAGCAGCCGGGGCGATACGGTTTGGTCTGGCTGCGGTGAAAAATGTAGGTACCCAGGCGATGGAGAGTATCATGATTGTACGTCAGGAAAGACCGTTCGACAGTTTGCTCGATTTTTGTCGACGTGTCGATTTGCGTGTATGCAACAAACGTGTGATTGAATCGCTTATTCAAGCGGGAGCCTTTGACACATTGCCTGGACACCGTGCCCAATTACTGGCGATGCTGGATGAAACCGTGGAAGCAGCTCTGAAATGGCGGAAGGAACGCGAGGATCTGCAAATACAATTGTTTGATTTTGTCGAGACGCCAAACTGGGAGATTGAATATCCTGAAATCCCGCCTTATTCCGGGAGTCAGCAGTTGGAACTGGAGCGTGAGCTTTTAGGTTTGTATCTCTCTGGTCACCCATTGGATGACTACGAAGATGTGCTTGAATCCAGCGGCGCAGATCGTATTATGGAGCTGACGGAAGCGGCTGACGATACGATGGCCGTCGCAGCCGGAATGGTTGTGTCTGTGAAGTCGATTACGACGAAACAGGGCAAGGCGATGGCGTTCATGGAGCTGGAAGACCAGATCGAACGCTGTGAAGTGGTTCTCTTTCCCGAAGTATGGCGGCGCAGCCAGCAGCATGTCGGGAAAGGTGAACTGCTCGTCGTGCGTGCCAAGGTGCAGCAGCAGGACGAAGGGTTTAAGCTGCTGGCTGAGGAAGTGGCGCCGCTGTCACCGGCGGCACTGGAACAGCAGCTGCGCAGCCGCGAACGGCGCGGTAAGCCCGGCAGCGGCAGTGCTTCGCGCCCGGCCGCTCTGCGGCAGGCGGCTGGCGCGGGCGCCGGAGCGCAGCGCAGCAGCGCAGGTGTGAATGCTGGAGCTGCGCGCAGCAGCGGAAGCCAGGGCCCGGCAGCGGCGCACAGCGCTGGGGGTGGACCTGGAGCGGCCGATGCTAAAGAGGCCGCTTCCGTGGCTCGTCGGGCCGCTGAGGCCGCTGGCGGCACGGAGCAGAGTCGTGGGCCGCGAGTGGTGGAGCAGCGAGTGTTTGTGAAGATCACTCCGCAGGCGGAGAATCCAGAGCTTCTGGCCCGACTGAAACAATTGCTTCAGCAGCATTCGGGTCCGGTTCCGACGGTTCTCTTCTACGAACAGCAGCAGAAGCTGCTCGCCTTGAGTGATGCCTACCGGATTAAACCTTCGCCCGCTTTGTTCTCCGAAATGGAGAAGATGCTGGGTGAAGGCACGGTCAAAGTAAAATAATAATAGGCTATCAGCCGTGATTTATTCCCAATGGTGAAACCTGTTCGGCCAACTGCCGAGCAGGTTTTTTGTATTTATTTGATCAATTCCATCAGGTATGCATGCGAAGGAGATATTCAACGCAGGCAAGCATATAACATGTGAATCTTTTTACATAATTTATAGGATAAGCAGACTGCCACAGCGAATGCACATTCTGCATTTTTTATGAACATTTTACGAGTTTGCCGCATACACTTGAGAACACCGAAGGACCTGGGGGTCCTCGGGGAGCGATGCGGGAGGTCGAGATATGTCATATGAAATCGTAGAAGCCATGCTTGCCCGGCGGGGTGTACAGATTGATGCAATCGCGGAAATTGTATATCGTCTGCAAAAAGGGTACCACCCGGAACTGACTATGGATGACTGTGTCACGAGTGTAAAATCGGTACTTCAGAAACGTGAGGTGCAATACACGCTGTACACAGGTATAGCCCTCGACGAACTTGCTGAAAAACGTCTTTTGCCGCAACCCTTGCAGGCAATTATGGAGGCGGATGAATCCCTGTATGGAGTGGACGAGACTCTTGCTCTTGGTATTACCCATGTGTATGGTATGATCGGTTTAACCAGTTTTGGTTATCTGGATAAAGAAAAGATTGGTGTTATTCATGATCTCAACGAAGCAGGACCAGCTATCCATGTTTTTCTGGACGACCTGGTTGCCGGACTCGCCGCAGCTGCCTCCGCCCGAATAGCTCACAAAAATATTAAAGCCAAGAAATATCCATCGGACATCTGAATTCCTTTATTTGTGTTTTCGTTCAATTGCTGTCTTTTATTATTTCATTTGAAGGTCATTCCGGGCGGCTATTGCTGCCCTAGAGGGCCTGAAATTGCTTTTTGAAAAAGGAGAGTCCTAGGAACATTGCATCAACCATATTGGTTATCCTCGCGGGACAAATGTCCCTCTAGTTCCTGTTTTCTCCCCAAAGGTCCCGAACCCTTCCTTGCAGAAAAAAAGTGAGGTATGTTATCATTAGTCCAATATACGGGCTCTGAACATTAGCTTAGGGGGCGGACATGGCATGTGGACGGTGATTTACATTGCACCGACAGCAAAGGTTGCGGACAAGATTAAGACCAAGCTTTCGGAAGAAGGTTTTCTGGTACAGACCCGTCCCATCAGTTTATCCAAGCAGCAATTTGAAATTCGCGTCCCTTCAGGGGAATTGGAAGAGGTTCAGGAAGTGCTGAATTCGATCTTGCATTCCTGATTCATTCGATATCAGACGTGCCTTGGCAGATGTAGAAGTACCAATGGTACATAAGGGACTGACCGCGGAAGCGGAAAGAGGAATCGACTTGCATGTATTGTATGCTGCTGTCCTTCCTTCTTTTTTTGTTAGGACAAGGACCGACCAGATTGCTCCCAGAGACCCTACCAAGACAGATTTAATCATCAGCGCAACAATCTTTCGGTTATTGCAGGTAACATCAATCGTGCTGACAGAAGCCGCTGATCCTTGCCTTATACCGGCGGATTTTTTTGTTGTGAATGCTGGACAAGGCCCATGGCAGCGTATGGGTCGTAAGCGGTTTACCGCAGCACGTGGATGAAGTTGCTACATGCAACGGACTGCAGGTTGCGGCCATCAAATCAACAGCTGGAGAGGTGTAGTTGTGTTCAAAGATATATTCCAGAAAAAACGGAAGTACGCCACCATACCTTCCGAGCGTACGCTTCGTGGCGAAGGTCAGGAAGCTGGAGAACGTCCAAAACGTGAAATACCTGAAGGGCTTATGAACAAGTGCAGCAAATGCGGCACGATTCAATATAGCAAGGAATTGGAAAAAAACTTGAAAGTATGTCCGGCTTGCGGCTACCATATGCGTTTGAATGCTATGGAACGGATTGCCATGATTCTAGATGAGCAAGGGTTCGTAGAGTATGACGCTGATATGATATCAGTTGATCCGCTGGATTTCCCTGGATATAGCAACAAACTGGAACAACAGCGTCTGAAGTCAGGCCTGAAGGAAGCTGTTATTACGGGTGAGGGAACTATAGAAGGTCTGCCTGTGGTTGTTGCTGTCATGAGCTTCGACTTCTTCACGGGCAGTATGGGTTCGGTTGTAGGGGAGAAAATTACCCGTGCGATTGAGCATGCAACAGAGAAACGTTTGCCTTTGATCATTTTCTCAACATCCGGGGGAGCCCGGATGCAAGAGAGTATTCTTAGCCTTATGCAAATGGCTAAAACAAGCGCTGCGTTGTCACGTTTGGATGAACAGGGCGGGTTGTATATTTCGGTCATCACCGATCCGACGACAGGCGGAGTTTCGGCCAGTTTTGCGAGCCTTGGTGATATCATTATCGCCGAGCCAGGAGCTGTATTTGGTTTTGCCGGCAGAATCGTCATTGAGCAGACGATCCGTCAGAAACTGCCTGATGATTTCCAGACAGCAGAATTTAATCTGCAGCACGGCCAGCTGGACATGGTGGTCCATCGGAAAGAACTTCGAGCCACCCTTGGCAAGCTTCTAGACATGCATAGTGAAAAAGGAGGGGTCTAAATGGCGGGTGAGTTGCCATATGAAGCGCCTCTGGTTGAGATGCGCAAAAAGATTGAAGAGCTCGTACAGTTTGGACAGGAAAAAGGCATTGACTTTACCGACGAAATTGCCCGCCTGGAAGAACGTTATCATAGACTCGAAGAAGAGATTTATTCCGGCATAACGGCCGCACAGAAAATGCATCTGGCGAGGCATCAGCAGCGTCCGACAGCACTGGATTTGATACAGTTGATATTTACTGATTTCATTGAGTTGCACGGAGATCGCATGTTCGGAGACGATCTGGCGGTTATTGGTGGACTGGCGAAGTTGAATGGAAAAACAGTGACGGTCATTGGCCAACAGCGGGGGAAAGATACGAAGGATAACATCGCCCGTTTTTTTGGGAGCGCACATCCGGAAGGTTTCCGGAAAGGGCTGCGTCTGATGAAGCAAGCAAATAAATTTGGTCGCCCAATTATTACTTTTATTGATACTAAAGGTGCGTATCCGGGTAATACTGCTGAAGAGAGAGGTCAATCGGAAGCTATTGCCCGAAACCTTCTGGAAATGGCGAAGCTCTCGGTTCCTGTTATTGTAGTGGTCATTGGTGAAGGCGGAAGCGGCGGGGCCCTTGCTTTGGCAGTCGGGAATCGTGTGTTGATGCTGGAGCATGCCATTTACTCTGCGATCTCTCCGAACGGTGCCGCATCCATTCTTTGGAAAGATGCATCCAAGGCAGATCAAGCGGCCGAAGCGATGAAAATAACAGCCAAAGACCTTCTGGAGATGGAAGTCATTGAAGAAATAATTCCTGAGCCGCGCGGAGGCGCTCATCGGGACTATGAAGAATCCGCGGCTGCAATCAGCAAGGCTTTGGTTCGTCATCTAGATGATATGAAAGGCTGGAGCGGTGACCAATTGAAGCAGGATCGGTATGAGAAATTCCGCAAAATTGGATCAGTCACGTTTGAACCTGAAGTGCAGATTGAAACTCCACTTGAAACTCCTCAAGTGCCTGTTGAAGTCGATACAGCAGGTAATTTGTCGGGAAATGCGGAATGATGTGATGAATTTCCTATACAAATGAGCAAAAGTATAGTAAATTTAATAGTTGGAAAAAGAAAAAGAGATAAAAAGATAGACCTTTAAAATCGGAGGAAACCCAAAATGCGCAAAACAAAGATTGTATGTACGATTGGTCCATCCAGTGAATCATTGGAGAATACCAAAAAATTGATTATGGCCGGTATGAACGTGGCCCGTTTGAACTTCTCCCACGGTGATTTCGATGAGCACGGCGGACGGATCACAGCAATTCGCCAAGCATGCGAAGAGCTGAACAAGACAGTAGCGATCTTGCTGGACACCAAAGGACCGGAAATTCGGACAGGTAAACTCGAAGTGGAGCCGATCGAACTGGTTCAAGACGAGTACATCACTTTGACAACAGAAGAAATTCTGGGCACCAAAGAACGTCTTTCCATTACGTATGCAGATCTTCCGAGTGATGTTGAACCGGGATCTACAATTCTGATCGACGACGGTCTGATCGGACTGACTGTGGTGGAAGTACAAGGGACCGAAATCAAATGCCGTATCGTTAACGGCGGTACGATCAAAAGCAAAAAAGGTGTTAACGTTCCGGGCGTTGCCATTTCTCTGCCGGGTATTACTGAAAAAGATGCTAACGATATCGTATTTGGTATCGAACAAGGTGTCGATTTCATCGCGGCTTCTTTTGTACGTAAAGCGAGCGACGTTCTTGAAATTCGTGAATTGCTTGAAAAACACAATGCTGGACATATCCAAATCATCTCCAAAATTGAGAACCAACAAGGTGTGGACAACCTGGATGAAATCCTTGAAGTGTCTGATGGCTTGATGGTTGCTCGTGGAGATCTGGGTGTAGAGATTCCTGCGGAAGAAGTACCACTGGTACAAAAACGTATGATCGAAAAATGTAACGTAGCAGGCAAACCAGTTATCACAGCTACACAAATGTTGGATTCCATGCAACGCAACCCGCGTCCAACACGTGCGGAAGCAAGTGACGTGGCCAATGCGATCTTTGATGGTACAGATGCAATCATGTTGTCTGGTGAAACAGCTGCGGGTAAATACCCGGTTGAATCCGTTCTGACCATGTCCCGTATTGCCGAAAAAGCAGAATCCGCTCTGCCTTACCAAGAGCTGTATCTGAAACAACGTGTTGCTCAACAAACAACAGTTACTGAAGCAATCAGCCAATCTGTTGCCCTGTCAGCTCAAGATCTGAACGCTAAAGCGATCATAACTTCGACTGAGTCCGGTCATACAGCACGGATGATTTCTAAATATCGTCCAGAATCTCCAATCATCGCAGTGACAACGGAAGACAGAACTTCCCGTCGTCTTGCACTAGCTTGGGGTGTAACACCAGTCAAAGGAAGACTTGTTGATTCCACTGACGCTTTGTTTGAAAATGCAATCGAAGGCGGCGTGAAATCCGGACTCGTTAAAGAAGGAGATCTTGTTGTTATTACAGCGGGTGTACCTTTGGGTCGTTCCGGTTCCACTAACCTGATCAAAGTAAGCCAAATTCCAAACAACGCATAATTGAGTTTGGGATGAAAAGCAGCAGGAATGAAGCAATGGGGCGTTTGCGTCCCGTTGCTTTTTTCCATCTTTATGACACTTTAACGCCGCTGGATACGTAAGGAATGGTATATCGAAGGAGGCCGTTATATGCAACAACAAAGCAATGGCAGTTGGTACACGGCACGCCTTCGCGTCCGTTATCAAGAAAGTGATCAGATGGGTGTGGTTTATCACGCCAACTATTTGAATTGGTTTGAAATCGGTCGAACCGAGATGATTCGCCAAATGGGGTATACATATCGTAAAATGGAGGAACAGGGGTTACTGCTTCCGGTAACCGGACTGGATGTGAAATATCATAAACCTGCCCGGTATGATGATGATATCATTATTTTCACCCGTATTGCTGCATTTAGTGGTCTGCGACTGAATTATGAGTATGACATAAGGCGCATGACTCCAGACCTTAATGAGCAGATAGGTATTGGGCAAAGAGTATGGTCCTCAGCGGAGTCCCTTCCTGGTGAACGATTGGTTACAGGATCTACCCAACATGTATGGGTCAATGGGGATTGGAAGCCAGTCAGGCTGGATAAGGCAGCTTCTGAGCTCTACAGCGCGCTTGAGAAAGTGTGGCTTTCAGGAAAGGGGTAATACGTAAATGCGAAGATGGATGTGGGCCCTGCTATTAATCATTCCGGTGATTGAACTGTTTGGTTTCATTCTTGTGAGTGACTGGATTGGCGCCGGAAAGACATTGCTTCTCATGATTCTCACGTCCTTGATCGGTATAGCCATGTTGCAATTTGAAGGACGAAAAGTACTTATCGATGCCAAATCCGAGATGGAGCGCGGTAAGGTGCCCGGTAGAAAAATGGTAGATGGACTTTTTATTTTTGTCGGTGGTTTTCTGCTGCTGATTCCGGGATTTGTCACAGATCTAATCGGGTTTACACTGTTGTTTCCAATAACACGTTCAGTGTACCGTCTATTCTTCCTGGGCTGGCTGGAGAAAAAAATGAGAAACGGAAGTATTAAGTTTTATCGTGGTCCGAAACAATAGGGGATACCAGAGTCAGTTAAAAAGGCGCCGACCACCAGATTAGTCTGATGAGCGGTGCCTTTTTTGATCTTGATGATATGTGGGTGACAGAAAACAGAAATCATGATATCAGCGAACACGTCCGTTAATAATGTATGTTCGGAGATCACGGAACACGTTTGCCCGATTGAATGCATCAAGAATCACGAGGCTGACAGGGCCGATAATCAAACCGAGTACCCCGAACAGCTTCAATCCAACAAACATGCCAACCAATGTGGCGAGAGGGTCCAATCCGACACTGCTGGCAAGCACTTTGGGCTCAATGATTTGGCGGGCAATCAGCACAATGAGATAAACAACACTGATACCTATTCCCAAGTACAGGTCTCCATTCATAAGTAGGTATGCCGCCCATGGAACCATCACCAGGCCAACGCCGAGGTAAGGGAGCAGATCCACCAGACCGATGAGCAAAGCAATCGTGAAGGCAGACTTGACCTGGAGGACAAGCAATCCGATCATGACAAATAATGCGGTGATGGAGATCATGATCAACTGGGCTCGTGCATAACCGAACAGTGCCTTTTTCAAATCATTCCATATGTCGGTAATCGGTTTGCGAATGGATGAGGGCACCCAGCCCGATACAGTAATGCTGTGCCTGGTCCAACTTTTGCTAATAAAGAAAGTTGACAGCAGGACTACGATTAATACGGCTCCCATATTGGGTAGAGAAGTGAGCAGGTTCAGGATCATGTTGAAAAATCCGGTGACCAGATCCGTTACTGCTGTACCTACCGTTTCGGTTGTTTTGCTAATATTGCTGTTAATGGTTTCCTGATAGTTTGGATTCTCTTTGTAAAATTCGTTGATTTGCCCAATTAAACTCTGAATGGTGTCATTCTGGGTCCAGCGGACAAACGTAGCCTTAATCTCATCGACATGAAGATCGAAGCTCGTCGTTAGTGAAATGACTTCTTTTACCATGCGGGTGATCGCAGCGGACAATACAACGACAATGGCACCGAAATATATGATTAGGGACAAGGTTACAGCCAGCCAACGAGGAAATCGTGCCCTGTATTGAAGCAGCTTAACCAGAGGGTTCATCGCATAGGCGATAATCCAGGCAATGACAAAAGGATATAACAACGGGAATAACAAGTATATGGCAACGGCAATAAGTATGGTCGCAATAATCACCCATAAGCCGCGCAATAGACGTTTCATTATAATTCTATCCAAGCATCAACTCTCCTTATTCCATTTCAAGCTACCCACCAAAGAAGCACAGGAGGCTATCTAGTTAATATAGAGCAAATACAGTAATTTGAAACGCTAGGATGTCGTCGAATTATATCTTTTCTTTTGCCTAGAGTATGCCTTATATTCACAAAATATAGCAATAGAAACTTGATTTATAACATGGATTTATATAAAAAGAATAAAATGTCAACCTTGCTTTTGTAAAGGTTTTCAAAAATGCTTTATCGGTCTGATAAAGAAGTTTGATGTGCGGATGACCTCGCATCATGTTCACATAAACGACAAAATCCAGTATGATGATATAAGGAAATACCGATTGACAGATATGAAAACCGGAGAATGAGGTATTTATTAATTTTAAAATGTAAATGGTTACAAAAGAAGGACGAGTGCGTTTGAGCACGTAGATGACACTCCGGATGGGTTCTTGATTTCGTTTATTAAAGGAGAGATGTAATATGACAGCTACCAAAGGTCTGGAAGGCATCGTTGCAACAACCTCTTCGATCAGCTCCATTGTAGACGGTGTGCTTACATACCGTGGTTACAATATTGACGATCTGGCTCAACATGCAAGCTTTGAAGAAGTTGCCTATTTGCTGTGGTTTGGTAAATTGCCAACTACGGATGAACTGAAATCCCTTCGCAAAAGCCTGAGCGATTACGCGCCGATTCCGAGCGAGTTGATTGCACAAATCCAATTGTATCCGAAAAACATGAGTACCATGGCAGCACTGCGTTCTGCGGTATCCGCACTGGCTCTCTACGATGAGCAGGCTGACGAGATGACAGCGGAAGCGAATGAAAATAAAGCGGTTAAGCTGCAAGCGCAGTTGCCAACCATTGTGGCAGCCATAGCCCGTATCCGTCAGGGTAAAGAACCTGTGGCTCCAAAAGAAGGCGCTTCCATCGCAGAAAACTTTTTATATATGATGACTGGAGAACAACCAGCCGAGACCGCTGTTAAAGCCCTTGATCAGGCGCTTGTCCTGCATGCGGATCACGAGTTGAACGCTTCTACATTTGCAGCACGTGTAACCGTTGCTACGCTTTCCGATATCTATTCGGGAGTAACTTCTGCGATTGGCGCACTGAAGGGGCCATTGCATGGCGGTGCGAACGAAGCCGTTATGAAAATGCTGAATGAAATTGGTACACCTGATCGTCTGGAGGCGGCTATTCAAGAAAAATTGAACAACCGTGAGAAGATCATGGGCTTTGGACACCGTGTATACAAAAATGGAGATCCACGTGCGAAACATCTGCAAAAGATGTCCAAGGAACTGGGCGAAATGAACAACGATACACGCCTGTATGAAATGTCGGTGAAGATCGAAGAACTGGTGACAGGTCAAAAAGGTCTGAAACCAAATGTAGACTTCTATTCCGCTTCCGTATATACCCAATTGGGTATTGAAGAAGTACTGTTTACACCGATCTTTGCGATTAGCCGTGTATCAGGTTGGACTGCTCACATTCTGGAACAGCTTGCGGATAACCGCATTATTCGTCCGCGTGCCGAGTACACAGGCCCAACAGATCAGAAGTACGTTTCAATCGAACTTCGCTAATGGCATCAAAACCAGTATAATAAACAGGACGGGGTGAAGGGATGTAACCTGTTGGCTAAAACGAGCAGCAAGTTCATAACCCTTCCTCCAATAAGACAAGCGGTGTGTTATCATACTGCATCGAAACCCAAGGAGGAATTATACTAATGAAATTAGAAAAATTTGCTCACCCAACTGAAGGCGAAAAAATTCAAATTGATAACGGTACACTGCAAGTACCTAATAACCCGATCATTCCATTTATCGAAGGTGACGGTACAGGCCGTGACATCTGGAAAGCTTCCAAACGTGTATTGGATGCAGCTGTTGAAAAAGCATACGACGGCAGCAAAAAAATCGCATGGTATGAAGTGTTTGCTGGCGAGAAAGCATTCAATACATACGGGGAGTGGCTGCCAAACGATACGCTTGAAGCCATTCGCGAGTATATCGTAGCGATTAAAGGACCACTGACTACACCAATCGGCGGCGGAATTCGTTCCCTGAACGTAGCTTTGCGTCAAGAACTTGACCTGTACACTTGCCTGCGTCCTGTACGCTATTTCGACGGAGTGCCTTCCCCGGTTAAACGTCCTGAACTGGTAGACATGGTCATTTTCCGTGAGAATACGGAAGATATCTATGCAGGTATTGAATACGCAGAAGGTTCCGAAGAAGTGAAAAAAGTAATCCAATTCCTGCAACAGGAGATGGGTGTTAACAAAATTCGTTTCCCTGAGACATCCGGTATTGGTATTAAACCTGTATCCTCTGAAGGTTCGAAACGTTTGGTACGCGCAGCAGTGCAATATGCGATCGATCACAACCGTAAGAGTGTTACGTTGGTACACAAAGGCAATATCATGAAATTTACCGAAGGTGCCTTCAAAAACTGGGGTTACGAAGTAGCTGAAGATGAGTTCGGCGACAAAGTGTTCACTTGGGCACAATACGATATCATCAAGGAAAAAGACGGCACAGATGCAGCAAATGCAGCTCAAAAAGCTGCTGAAGATGCTGGCAAAATCATCGTGAAAGATGCGATTGCCGATATCGCTCTCCAACAAGTATTGACTCGCCCAGGTGAGTTCGATGTCATCGCAACGTTGAACCTGAACGGTGACTACCTGTCCGATGCACTGGCTGCACAAGTTGGCGGAATTGGTATCGCTCCAGGAGCGAACATCAACTATGTAACTGGACATGCTATCTTCGAAGCTACTCACGGTACTGCACCTAAATATGCTGACAAAGACGTTGTGAACCCTGGTTCCGTTATTCTGTCCGGCGTTATGCTGCTTGAGCACCTGGGATGGCAAGAAGCGGCTAACCTGATCTACAAAGGTATGGAAACATCCATCAACAACAAAACAGTTACTTATGACTTTGCTCGTCTGATGGACGGCGCTACTGAAGTGAAATGTTCTGAATTTGCTGATCAAATCATTAAAAACCTGTAAGGGGAGATGTGAATCGTGACTATTCAGCGCAAAAAAATCACAGTAGTCGGCGCCGGATTTACCGGAGCTACAACGGCTTTGATGCTTGCCCAAAAAGAACTCGGGGATGTTATTCTGGTTGATATTCCACAATTGGAAAACCCGACTAAAGGTAAAGCACTCGATATGATGGAAGCGAGTCCTGTTCAGGGCTTCGACAGCAATATCGTTGGTACTTCCAATTACGAGGATGCTGCAGGTTCGGAGATTGTTATTATTACGGCAGGCATTGCCCGCAAACCGGGAATGAGTCGTGATGATCTGGTCAACACGAATGCAGGAATCGTAAAGTCCGTTTGTGAAAATGTGAAAAAATATTGCCCTGATTCGATCGTCATTATTCTAAGTAACCCGGTAGATGCGATGACTTATGCAGCTTATCAGACGCTTGGTTTCCCTAAAAACCGTGTAATCGGTCAATCCGGTGTCCTGGATACTGCGCGTTATTGTACATTCATCGCGCAAGAACTGAATGTATCTGTTGAGGATGTCCGTGGATTCGTCCTCGGCGGCCACGGAGATGATATGGTACCACTCGTTCGTTATTCCAGCGTTGGTGGTATTCCAATCGATACCCTCATCCCGGCAGAACGCATCGAATCGATCGTACAACGCACACGTGTTGGTGGCGGTGAGATCGTAAATTTGCTCGGAAACGGCAGCGCATACTATGCACCTGCAGCTTCATTGGTGCAAATGACTGAAGCCATTTTGAAAGACAAAAAACGAATCATTCCGGTTATTGCCTACCTCGAAGGAGAATATGGCTACAACGACTTGTTCCTTGGTGTGCCAACCATTCTGGGGGGTAACGGGATTGAAAAAATATTCGAACTGGAACTGACAGCTGAAGAAAAAGCGGGACTCGACAAATCTGCGGATTCAGTTCGCAACGTCATTTCAGTCGTGAACCTGTAAGTTTGAAAACTTTTTGACAGAAACAGACAGAAAACCTCCGGAGTTTCCGGAGGTTTTCTTTTCTTTGGATAAGTTCCCCAGTATAATGAGATGTGATGTATAGCACACTGACTGAAATTTCTGAGGAGGATGGACATTTTGACAATGATTATGTATTTGCTTCATATTATTGGGGCACTGGCGATGGGGTTCTATCTGATTTTGCCATTTGTGGTTGGTAAAATCCGTACCTTGAGCGTTGCTGCTCAAGAAGGAGCATTTGCATCGCTCCGTTCATTGAATCGTATTGCACAGTATGGACTCGTGATTCAGCTTCTTACGGGTGGTTATTTGATGACCAAGGGTGAGTATTCCTATCTGTGGATGGGTGTGGTAGTTGTTCTGCTGCTGGCTATTGCGGCAATCGGCGGCATAATGGGTAAACCGCTACGGATGGCAGCAGAGGCTGTGAAAAGCAATCGTGACGTGAGTGCAGAACAGAGCAAGATTCGTATGTTCAGTACACTGCTGGCTGTGTTCCTGCTCATTATGGTGTATCTGATGGTGAATAATCAGGTTATCTAAGAACAAATGCGAACGAGCTTTATTTGCGAGTGTAACTTAAAGCGTTTGCACCTCGGACGCTGGGACAAGCTTAATAAGAGATTTAGGCTTGAACCGTATTGAAATAGACAGCCCAGAGGCTGTCTATTTTTTGTTCCTTCAGTTTGGGATAATATAAGTTCGGGATAATATATGACAGCCAGCATGGCATATCGTGTGGAATTAACGGTACATATGGGCTCACGTTGTTATACCCTATATCTGGTTAACCCAGGCTTACAGCGTGAGCAAATACGGTGTTACGACCGTTACGCTTAGACTCATATAGTGCCGTATCGGCATCACGCAGCAAAGATTCCAGAGAATCGGCCACCCCATTATATTGCGCCACCCCAAAGCTTGAAGTCAATGGAATACGAGCACCCTGTATCTCTAGAGGGTCATTCAGCAAAGCCACGCGTAACTTCTCGGCGAGCTGCTCACCATCTTGGAGGGATGCATTGGGAACTGCAATAACAAACTCCTCTCCTCCATAACGTGCAAATAACATCTCCTGGCTCAGATAACGATTACATACAGAGACCACATGAATGATGGCCTGATCACCAACGTCATGTCCATAAGTGTCATTAATGCGTTTGAAATGATCAATGTCAAATAATATAAAGGTTGCAGGCTGAAGGTTGAGTTGGGCATTGCTCAATATCTCCCGACCTCTGTGCAGGAATTGTGTACGGTTATAAATTTTGGTAAGTCCATCGAAATAAGCCAGTTGCTTTAATTGTTCTTGCAGGAAACGTTGTTCTGTAATATCAATCAGCATAATCAATGTACCTACGGCCTGTCCTTCTTTGTTATGGACATAGGAGGTTCTGACCTGATAACAGACAGTCTCACCGTTCAATTGCCAGTATAGATCCGTTTGCAGACCTTCTCGGCCATATTCTACTGGAAACGTCTCCCCGGCAAGCGAAAGCCAAATATCGTTCAGATATTTGCCTACCATGCTGAGATCAAGCTCTGGCAGCATTTCACGCAGAGACTTGTTGTAGTCGACGAGACGATTGGAACTATCCAGCACGATAACGCCTTCGCGCATGCTCTCAAAGATACTGTCCTTGGCAATTGGCACGATGGTAAGCAAACGGGAAGATAGAATCGCCCATATATACATTGCGGATGTAACGCACATAAGAACCGGAACAGGGTCCAGACCACCTGGGGTCAAGCCAAGCAAATACACAAAAGCTGCCACCATCGGAATAATCTGTGAAGTGATTAGTGTGAGCAGCTGCCGACGATACATCTTTTTGGTATGTCGCCATTGTCCGATGAGAATAAGACAGGCGCATAATAGACAGGCAAAGGCGAATGCGCCATGAACGACGTACCATTGCCCTATGGCAATATCCATTAGGGGGAAGGAACTGTTTTCTCTTAGCCATACTTTTTTATAGAAAAGATGATGAAAATCATTTGTTGCCACCATGAACAAGGTAATGGAAGGGATCACAAACAGCGCCGCAGAAGTTTTTTTGGATAACCTTTTACCCGTATATTGCATCATGAGCATCAGCCCAAGAGGGGCAGAGAAAGGCATTCCGATGTATTCTACGACCGTCCAAAATTTCATTTGCTCCAGAGTATTGCTGGCGAGTTCAATCGCGTATCCGAAAGTGTACACGGACAGAGCTGCGGTATAGAGAATGAATATTTTAGAACTGGGGATTTCAGATCTTCTAAAATACGTATATAAACATAGAAAAACATTCAGCACCGCTGAAGTGGTTACAAGTGTTATATAAGAATTAATGTGCTCTCCCATTGGCTAGGTCTCCATATTCATCTCAGAATATTTCTGTATACAATCATTGTACATCAGCCTATACGGCATAGGAATACAATTTAGACAGTATGTCCGTCCTTTCTTAAAATAAAATTCAAATTTCGGCAAAAAAGGGAAGAATTCAAAACTTTCTGATTAATGTCCAAAAAGCAGTGGTAAGTAAGTTTCGAGGAAACAGATAGCTGCTTTGGGGCATGAATGTTTGAAAAGGGAATAATCTTCACTGTTCATGCCATCCTACAGAATGAGACTGGATCAGAAATTCCATTTTGAGAGGAGAAATGCCAGATGTCAACAAACACACAAAACAAAAAGACGATGCCTGCCCAACATCAGGATCAGCGCCCGGGGATTGAATCGGAGATGCACCCCAAACCAGAATTTGAAAAACCTGAATACAAAGCAGCCGGCAAGTTATTGGATAAGGTTGCTTTGATTACGGGTGGAGATAGTGGAATTGGACGTGCTGTTGCCGTTACATATGCGAAGGAGGGCGCGGATGTAGCGATCGTATACCTGAGTGAACACGGGGATGCAGAAGAGACCAAGCGTCAGGTCGAGCAGGAAGGACGCAAATGTATATTGATTGCAGGTGACATTGGTGACGCTGCCTTTGCCAAGAAATCCGTGCAGCAGACGGTGGATCAACTGGGCAAGCTGGATATTGTCGTAAATAATGCAGCGGAGCAGCATCCCCAGCAGCAGCTGGAAGATATTACTCCAGAACAGTTGGAGCGTACATTCCGGACCAATATTTTTGGCATGTTTTATATGACACAGGCTGCTCTGCCACATCTAAAGAAAGGCAGTACAATCATTAATACAACCTCCATTACCGCATATCGCGGAAATCCGACGTTGATTGATTATTCTTCCACCAAAGGAGCGATCACCTCATTTACACGCTCTTTATCGATGAACGTTGTTGAGAAGGGGATACGTGTAAATGCTGTTGCTCCAGGACCGATCTGGACCCCGCTTATTCCATCCACATTTGATGAGAAAAAAGTGAGCGAATTTGGAGCTACTCAGCCGATGAAGCGTCCCGGACAACCGGATGAATTGGCTCCCGCTTACGTGTATCTCGCTTCGGATGATTCTTCCTACGTGAGCGGACAGGTGATGCATGTCAATGGCGGCGAAGTGGTGAACGGATAATCCATTGACGAAGTGTTCCAAATAAAGGCGTGTCGTTCCAGCATGACTGGGTCGGTACGTCTTTTTTTGAGTCTGTGGCGGGATGGTATGGTTTAATCGAACCATCTAATAGATAGTATTTTGATCCGGTTTACAAAAGTCGGGATCGGTGTTGATACAACCATGATATTTTATCATTAGTCTTGCCTGGAAATCATACTGGAACAGTACCGCTGCTTTACTGCTTATCAAAAATGGCAGGCCTTCGTGCTATCTGTGATATGATATAGACCGAACAAGTAAGTTTCGGAGGCGGTCACATGAAAATTAGCAAACAGAATGCGGCACATTATGTATGGGGTGGACAGTGTGATGGTTGGCATCTTGTTCAAAATGATACACTGAGCATCATCCATGAACGCATGCCTGCAGGAACATTTGAAACTCGGCATTATCATTCGACAAGTCGTCAGTTTTTTTTCATACTCAGCGGAGAGGCGTGTATGGAACTTAATGGAGAAGAGTTCATGCTCGAACCTCATGAAGGGATAGAGATTGCACCGGGTATGCCACATCAGATGCAGAATCGGAGCGAAGCAGACGTAGAGTTTCTTGTCATTTCACAGCCCACCACTCGTGGTGATCGAATAGAAATGGACATGTAGTTAGATTATTAATTTTATAACAAAGGAAGAGATAGATGAGACCGTTCCGAATTCGCCTTGCCGTCATCATGATGGTGCTGATCGGTATTTCCGTCATTGTGGCGGGTTATACGATGGGCAGAGTTTTTAAGACTACTCACATTACTGCACTGGAGCAAACGATGGTGCGTGAGATCAACTTGCTGAAAGCGACGTTCCCGTTTCATGATGCGTCCGATCCAAGAAATGCAGCGACACAGAAATATTACTCAGAACGTGCTGTCGAGCTGGATCGACTAACGGATTCACGTGTAACCTTTATCAATAAAGACGGAACGGTCATTGGCGACTCGGAGAGCGATCCCAATTCAATGGACAACCACTTGAACCGTCAGGAGATCAAAGAAGCGGCTGGGCAAAATTATGGTCAGTCGATTCGTTATAGCGCAACATTGGGGCAGGACATGCTGTATGTGGCGCTTCCTGTGAATTCGGATCAAAGTGATATGATTGACTTACCCAATGGGAAATTTGATGGTTACATTCGGCTATCCATGAGTCTTGAAGCAGTAGATCAGGGTCTGCAGCAGGGCTGGATTTTGATGTTCTTCACCTTGGGCCTTCTGTTCCTGATTGTGGCATTGGTTAGTTATCGGGTTGCGCGTGGACTGACATCACCCATAGAGCATATTACGAAGGTGGCTCACCGAATCACCAAGTTGGACTATGATGCGAGAGTGGATGTCACCCGTAATGATGAGATCGGTCAACTGGGGCTTGCCATTAACGGAATGGCAGACAGTCTACAGATGCAGCTGAAGACGATCAGAGATAATGAAGCGCTGCTGCAAAGCGTACTTGCCAACATGACAGGCGGCATTATTATGGTTGATGCAGGTCAATCCATTGCGCTGGTTAATCGGGAAGCGGAGCGTATGCTAGGCATTCAGGCAGAGCGGGTTACTGGCAAACCCTATATTGAATTAAAGCGACATTATGAGCTGACACGCACCATTGAAGAGAGTGTTGCGCTGCGGGAACCCATGCATGAAGAAGTCAGTGTATTCAATCCGGTCGAAAAATTGATTCGAATTGACGGGGTGCCAATGTCAGAAGATGATGGCGCTTATCGGGGGATGCTTTTTCTCTTACAGGATGTAACCGCAATCCGTAGACTGGAATCGATGCGCAGTGAGTTCGTAGCGAATGTATCTCATGAGCTCAAGACGCCGGTAGCTGCGGTCAAAGGTTTTGCTGAAACACTTCTTAGCGGTGGGGTACAGGACAAAGAGACTGAGCGTTCATTCCTGCAGATTATATATGATGAAGGCGACAGACTGAACCGATTAATCGGAGATATTCTGGAGTTGTCCAAAATCGAGTCCAAACGGGCTCCACTGCAGTGCTCGCCTGTACATGTGCATTCATTCTTCGAGATGGTTCTGGGTACCCTGTCCAAGGTGGCCGAGAAGAAAGAAATTCGGCTGGAGATGAATGTACCTGAAGAATTGTATATTGAAGCGGATGAGGATAAAATGAAGCAGATCTTTATTAATCTTTTATCCAACGGCATTAATTATACCCCCGAGGGTGGTCGTGTAAAATTACAAGTGTCCGTTGAACATAATGAGGACGAAGAAGAGGTTGTATTTGCGGTATCTGACACAGGGATTGGAATTCCGAAGAAAGATTTGCCGCGGATTTTTGAACGCTTCTATCGGGTGGACAAGGGCAGATCCCGTAATTCGGGGGGGACTGGACTAGGACTTTCGATCGTAAAACATCTGGTTGAATTACACCATGGCAAACTGGCTGTAGAGAGTGAACTTGGCATGGGAACAAGGTTTCGTGTTATCCTTCCATTAATTCAGGATGAAGAAATCTAGTGCGATGGAAGTGAAATGTAAAAGGAATGTACTGTTTTACACAGAGTTAACAAACAGGTGCTATGATAAAGAAAGTGTTGTGGCAACAGACAACCTATAAGGAGAGAAGGGGTATCATGGCGCAGCGTTTGCTCGTTATTGAAGATGAACCAACATTATCAAGATTGCTTACGTACAACCTGACACAAGAGGGCTATGATGTTGTTGCTGAGGATCACGGATCTTCAGGTTATGATCGGGCGTTGTCCCAGAAGTTTGATCTGATTCTGCTGGATCTGATGCTCCCTGGAATGAATGGTCTCGATATTCTGAACAAGTTACGAATTCAGGGTGTAAGCACGCCGGTCATTATTCTCACAGCCAAAAACGGTGAAGCCGAAGTTGTACAAGGCTTAAAATCAGGTGCCGATGATTATATTACAAAGCCATTTGGTGTATCCGAATTGCTAGCCCGCGTAGATGCGGTGTTAAGACGTTATTCAAACGGTGAAGATTTGCCGCAGCCAGAGGATAAGGACGGCTCCCGTATTATTTTGGGAGAGCTTGAGATTTACCCTTTGAAGTATGAAGTGACACTGGGCGGACAATCCATAAGTCTTCGTCCCAAAGAGTTCGAGGTGCTGCTTTATCTGGCCAAGAAACCGGGCGTTGTGCTTACGCGGGATGATCTGATGAATGCGGTCTGGGGCTTCGATTATATCGGAGGACAGCGCACGGTTGACGTTCATGTCAGTTCGTTGCGGAAAAAGCTCGAGCTTGACCCGGAGTCGGTTCACATTGATTCGATTCGCGGTGTAGGATATAAATTGGTTGTAAAAAGAAAAACTCCCCATCATTCGAGTTAACAATGATTGGGGAGTTTTATTTTACATTCCGTTAACATAAAGAATCATTTTCCTTTACGTATAGGGAGTAGGATGAAGCTGTCTGAGTGATACTTTATACCTATATATTCCACCTCAGGACGGAGCTCATACGTAAAGGAGATTGCGCATTTATGCCCATGTTGCTCGAAGTGAAGCCCGACCAGTCCAAAGAAATGATACATTCGCAGCAAGAACAAGCCATTGCTCCCATTGGAGAACAAAAAGATGAAGAAGAAGTTGTGGCCACCAAAGAACATGCAATTTCTTTAAGGGACTATTGTCGTCAAATACCTGTAGTTGGCGTTCATACGACCTGTGGGGAAGCGGCAAGCCTGTTGAATCAGGATCAGGAGTACCCTTGTATTGTATTATGTGATGAGGGCATGCAGCCTTCAGGTTTGTTAATGAGAGAGACGTTATACCGGATGTTGAATGGACGCTTTGCGGCAGATCTTTTCTATCGGAAGCCGGTTGTACATGCAGCGGACTCTTCTCCAGTCATTGTCGATGTGCACGCAGAAGCGACCGAGATTATTGATATCGCTCTGGCTCGCAGCGAGCAATATTTCTACGATTGTTTGATCGTTACGGAAGAAGACCGATTGCTGGGTGTGCTGACGATGAGGGATGTCATGTCTCTTTCCCGTAAGTTGCAGCATGTCGCTTCGGAAGAACGTGTACATATTATTACACAGAGCAGACAGGAAATAACGAGAATTAACGACTCGGTCACCAAACTGGTTCAAGCAGCTCAAAAGACGGGGGAAGAAGCATCACAGATCATGCAGTTGTCTGAACGGGGAGCGAGCAGTCTCAGTCAGGTTGATGCTTCATATAACCGTGTATATCAGCATATGGAGGGTCAGCAGAAGCACGCTGATGACATGCTGAGCTCCATCAACACGGGTTCCGGGATGGCACGCTCCATTCGTTCATTGGCTGACCAAAGTGGGCTACTCGCGATGAATGCTTCCATTGAAGCAGCGCATGCGGGAGAGTACGGACGGGGCTTCCAGGTCGTGGCTGGAGAGATTCGCATACTTGCCAAGCAAACCCGTGAGGTAGCGGGAAATATGTCCTCTTTGCTGGATGATATTGGGGAATTGACCAGACAGACTGTAGAACTGGTGAGAGCAAGCGCGGCAGAGATTGACAGCAGCTCCGTTCATGTAAACGAGGGAGGAGCTGCGTTCAAACAGCTGAAAACGGCTGTAGCGGGCATGTCCCACATTGCAGAGGATATTGCGCTGGAAGGCAAAACGGCTGGTGAAATGGCAGAGCACATTCGGGAGAGACTGGAAGAGATGGTCCAGGCGGATGACTAAATGAAGAAAGAGCGGGCATCATTCATACACAATGATCGGATAGGGGGTCATGAGTGTGAAAGATGTCTCTTTTTACATTCCGTTAACATGAAAGTGATACTGTTTTTACAATGAGAGGGTAGGATATTATAGATGACCGAGAGCCAGGTTCAATCATTGGCATCGGTCTACGTCAAGGGAATCTGGTTATCCCTGTCGCGAAGGAGAAGTGAACATCCATGAAAGACCTCATTCATATTGAAAAACTTAATTTATATTATGATACGCATCACGCGCTTAAAAATATATCGATGGACCTGCCGGAGAAGACGGTTACCGCGTTTATCGGTCCGTCAGGTTGCGGTAAATCGACCTTGCTTCGTACATTGAATCGGATGAATGACATGATTCCAGGCGTACGTGTGGAAGGACAAGTTATGTTGGGCGGTTCCGACATTTATAGCAATGACATTGAAGTCGAGACGCTGCGCAAGCGCGTCGGAATGGTGTTTCAACAGCCGAACCCTTTTCCAAAATCCATTTACGATAACGTGGCCTATGGACCAAGACTTCATGGGGTGACAAAAAAGGCCGAGCTTGATCAGTTGGTTGAACAAAGTCTTGTTCATGCTGCTCTGTGGGATGAAGTAAAGGATGTGCAAAAAAAATCGGCACTCAGTCTTTCTGGAGGACAACAGCAGCGGCTTTGTATTGCACGTGCACTGGCCGTTCAGCCTGACGTGCTGCTGATGGATGAAGCAACGTCTGCACTTGATCCGATCTCGACCCTCAAAATTGAGGAATTGGTCAAGGAGTTGCACCACAAATACACGATTGTGATGGTAACCCACAACATGCACCAGGCTGCACGGGTTTCCGGTCGTACTGTATTCTTCCTGAATGGTGAGGTGGTGGAGGCAGCGGATACCGAAACATTATTCTCCACACCGCAGGATTCCAGAACCGAGGATTATATATCCGGACGGTTCGGATAAGCAAACTGAGTTCGAACGATCCCGGCGTGTCCGGAGATGATGGATAAGGAGGACATGGAATCTATGATTCGCAGAAAAGAATTTGATCAGGAGCTTGAGGAACTGCGCACACTGCTTCGGCAAATGGGTGAGCATGTAGGCACAGCGTTGGATGGTGCTATTGAAAGTTTACAGACGATGGATGCCGAGAAAGCTCAGGTCATCATCAAGAATGATGCGAATCTGAATGCCCTGGAAGACAAGATTATGGAACTGGGTTCCAAACTTATCATTACACAACAGCCGGTAGCGAAAGATTTGCGGCGCATTATAGTTGCCTTCAAAATCTCAAGTGACCTGGAGCGTATGGGTGATCTTGCGCTGGATGTGGCAAAAGTGACCCTTCGTATGGATGGGCAGCAGCTCATCAAACCACTTGTGGATATTCCAAGAATGGCGGAAATTGTGAAAGCCATGATTGAGGAGTCCATTGAATCCTTCCTGAAAGAAAATACGGATCTGGCCTACAAAATGGCTCAGACCGATGATCAGGTTGACCAATTGTACAGTCATATGATCAGTGACCTCTACTCGTTTATGACAGACCATCCGAACAAGGCTTCCCAAGCGATGCTTTTGATGCTGGTCGGACGTTACATCGAACGGATTGGTGACCATGCAACAAATATTGGTGAGAGCACGGTGTATCTGGTAACAGGGAAACGCCCTGACTTGAATCAGTAGGTAACCGCTTTTAGTTGAATTGGGGTATCATTTGTAACGAAATGAAGGGACTTTCTCTCGGGTGGCCTGTGATCAGGCCATCTGCGGAGGGAGTTCCTTTTTTGCAGGCAGATGATGACATGTAAAAATGACTAATTTTTTTGTTGTAACTGATGTGTATGGTATCATGAGAGTAGATGTAATTGAAGGATTGACCATACGATACGCGAGGTGCTGGAATGGACAAGTTTATTCTTATAGATGGAAATAGCATTATTTACAGAGCGTTTTTTGCAATGCCGCCGTTAACGAACTCGAAAGGTTTGCACACCAATGCGGTGTACGGCTTCACCACGATGCTGCTGCGCTTGTTGGAAGAGCATAAACCGACACATGTGATGGTGGCATTTGACGCAGGCAAAGTCACGTTCCGGCACGAAGGTTATGAGGAGTATAAGGGTGGCCGGGAGAAAACACCGCCGGAGTTGTCGGAACAATTTCCGCTGCTGAAAGAGCTGCTTAAGGGCTTCGGCATTGCCCAGTTTGAGCTTGCGGGATTCGAAGCGGATGACATCATTGGAACATTAACGAAACGTGCGGATGAAGCCGGAAGACAGGTTCTCGTTGTGTCGGGTGACAAAGATATGTTGCAGCTTGCCTCTGAACATGTGCATATCGGGCTTACTCGTAAAGGGGTAACCGAGATTGAGCTGTACGATCCTGCTCAGATTAAGGAGCGATATGGTCTGACTCCGTTGCAAATTATTGACCTTAAAGGCCTGATGGGTGATACGTCAGACAATATTCCGGGCATTCCCGGCGTTGGAGAGAAAACGGCTCTGAAGCTGCTGCACCAGTTCGGTTCGGTTGAGGAAGTTCTTAACGGCACAGGTGAGTTAAAGGGCAAAATGAAAGAAAAAATTGAGGCTCACGCTGAAGATGCCCGTATGAGTAAGCAGCTTGCCACGATCCACCGTGAAGTTCCATTGGAACAAACTTGGGAAGATATGCAGTTCGCAGGGTTAAAAGAGGAACTGGCAGGTCCGGCTTTGGCCAAGCTCGAATTCAAGTCTTTGCTTGAGCGTCTGTCCTTCCGTGGAAGTGTAGTTTCTGAACAGGAAGCCGTTCCAGCTGCTGCGGTGGAGTCCTCCGTTGCAACAGAAGAAACGATTAGTGAACTATTCGGTTCACTTAAATCCATCGATGTGCTGCATGTGGAGACACATGGTGATAACCCACATCAGGCGAAGTTAATCGGACTTGCTGTTGGTTCAGCCGGAACATATACATTCTTGTCCCCCGAATTGCTGCAGTCAGAAGTTGCTGCACCCGTGCGGGAATGGCTGGGGGATGCAGAACAACCCAAACGTGGCTATGATTTGCACCGTGTCGACCTGGCGCTGCATGCGCATGGTATTGAGTTTGCAGGTGCATCCTTTGATGTGCAGCTTGCTGCCTATTTGCTTGATCCAACCGAATCCAATCAGACGATCAGCGGCCTGACCACGAAGTATGGTCTGCCTTCCCTTGTTGAGGATGATACGGTTATGGGCAAGGGTGCAAAATACAGAGTGCCTGAGGCGGATATACTGGGCGATTTTCTGTGTCGCAAAGCAGCGGCAGTAGCAGCCATTATTCCACTCCAGGAGCAGGCGCTTGAAAGCAATGAGATGAATTCGCTTTTCCATGAACTGGAGATGCCGTTGTCACGTATTCTTGCTGATATGGAGAAACAGGGGATTAAGGCGAATACAGAAGATTTGCAGGCTTTGGGCAGCGAATTTGAAGAAAATATCAGCAGGTTGATGGCGGAAATCTACAAGCTTTCCGGTACGGAGTTCAATCTGAATTCACCAAAACAGCTGGGTGAGATTTTATTTGATAAACTTGGTCTGCCTGTAGTGAAGAAAACAAAGACAGGATACTCTACGGATGCCGAAGTATTGGAGAAGCTGGCTCCATATAATGATGTGGTTAAGCACATTTTGCAATATCGTCAACTTGCCAAGCTGCAGTCCACATATGTAGAAGGACTGCTCAAAGAGATCTCGGATAAAGATGGCAAGGTGCATACGTTCTACCGGCAAACGATTGCGGCTACCGGCCGTCTGAGCAGCCAGTTCCCGAACTTGCAGAATATTCCGATTCGGATGGAGGAAGGCCGCAAGATCAGGAAGGTATTTGTTCCTTCTGAACCGGGATGGTCCATCCTTGCAGCAGACTATTCGCAGATTGAACTGCGCGTACTCGCACATATTTCAGATGATGAGCGTCTGAAGGAAGCTTTTGTCCAGGATATGGATATCCATACCAAGACAGCCTCCGATGTGTTTGGCGTGAAGCCTGAAGAAGTAGATGGAGACATGCGTCGTTCAGCCAAGGCAGTTAACTTTGGGATTGTATATGGCATCAGCGATTACGGCCTTTCGCAGAACCTGCACATCACGCGGAAAGAGGCAGCGCAGTTTATTGATCAATATTTTGAAGTGTTCCAGGGTGTTCGCCGATACATGGACGACATTGTGAAGGAAGCGCGCCAGGACGGATATGTCAAAACGCTGCTGGAACGTCGTCGTTATCTGCCAGAGATCAACGCTAGCAATTTTAACCTGCGTTCCTTCGCAGAACGGACAGCGATGAATACGCCGATTCAGGGAACTGCGGCTGATATTATCAAACTGGCTATGGTACAGATGGATGAAGCACTGCGTGAACGCAAGCTGGAGAGCCGTATGTTACTTCAGGTGCACGATGAGCTTGTATTTGAAGTGCCTGCGGATGAGCTGGAACTGATGAAAGAGTTGGTTCCTTCGGTGATGGAAAACGCATTGAAGCTTTCCGTGCCGCTGAAAGCGGAAGTCAGTTATGGTGAAAACTGGTACGAAGCTAAATAACAACTGACCCCAAGCTGGATTTCCGTTATTTAACAAAATGTCTTTCAACTGTTTTCGACACAAGAAGGGGTCCCGCTGAACGCCATCTTCCGTTATAATATAAGGGAGGTGAGAACATCATGCCGGAATTACCGGAAGTCGAAACAGTCAGAAGAACATTGAATCAACTTATTGTTGGCAAGACCATTGACTCAGTTACCGTTAGCTTGCCGCGGATTATTCAGCGGCCGGACGACATAGATGCATTTGCAATGGAACTCGCAGGACATACCGTAACCGGTGTGGAGCGAAGAGGCAAGTTTTTGCGTATTTTGCTGGACGGGCTGGTGCTTGTCTCCCATCTGCGGATGGAAGGAAGGTACGGAGTGTACCAAAAGCATGAGGAAGTGGAGAAACATACCCATGTCATCTTTCACTTTACCGATGGTACAGAATTACGTTACAAAGATGTCCGTCAATTTGGTACAATGCATCTCTTTAATGCAGGGGAGGAGTTGGTATCCAAACCTTTGGTAAAACTTGGGCTGGAGCCGCTGGAGCCTGCATTTACCGCAGCTGCTTTCCGTGAGGCTGTTGGCAAACGGACAACCAAAATCAAGGCCGTGTTGTTAAATCAGGCATATGTAGTTGGCATCGGGAATATTTATGTGGACGAGGCCTTGTTTCGAGCAGGCATTCATCCAGAGACCATTGCCAAGACATTGACCGAAGCCCAGTTAACCGTGCTGCATGAAGCGATCGTGGCTACGCTGCAGGATGCGGTGGATGCAGGCGGGTCTTCCATTAAGTCCTATGTGAACGGACAGGGCGAGATGGGCATGTTCCAGCACCAGTTGAAAATATATGGACGCAAGTCTGAACCCTGTGCAACCTGCGGTACATTAATTGAAAAGAGCGTAGTAGGCGGTAGAGGTACACATTACTGTCCGAAGTGTCAACCGCTGCTCTAAATTGGTGGTTGGGTTTGGCACCATGAACGAAATCGTCAAATTGTAGCACCCTTGGATTCCTCCCTCCATATACTGATATGGCAGAAATAAGCGGGCGTATGCCTACTGGCAGTTGCCGGTGGGAACGAGTTCCGCACAGGGGAGGAATCCGGGGTGCTGCATCATTTTATTTCATTACTGGCGCTGGCTTTGGCGCTTAGTTTAGATGGTTTTGGAGTCGGGATTACATATGGACTGCGGAGAACTAAAATTCCGCTGTTGTCCATTGTCGTCATTTCCATCTGTTCGGGTCTGGTTATTGCATTATCCATGCAAGTAGGTGTGCTTCTGTCTCATGTCGTATCTCCGGACGTGGCTTCGATTGTGGGAGCGGTTATTCTGATCGGTATTGGCGCATGGTCGTTGCTGCAACTCATTCGAAAACGGGGCAAGGAACAGCAGGAAACAGACAATGGAGTTAGTGACAGAACAGTAGCAGCAGAAGGATCAATCCTCAGTGGTACGCAAGCCTCACAAGAAGCACAGACCAAAGGCAGAAATCAGGTGCTAGCACTTGAGCTTGAGCCATCTGCTTCCGGAGGATCTCTGGAACGAATGGTCTTTACCCTGGAGCTGCGGAAGCTGGGTGTGGTTATTCAAATTCTGCGCAGTCCCTCAAAGGCGGACATGGATAACTCGGGTAGTATATCCGTTCAGGAAGCGATGTGGCTTGGTATAGCCCTTTCTCTGGATGCTTTCGGTGCAGGACTGGGGGCGGCGTTGTTGGGGTTCCCAACCTTGTGGACAGCATTAGTTATTGCGTTGTTTAGCGGGGCATTTCTCTCACTGGGCATGAAGGTTGGGTTAAGGTTTGCTGCCTTACGCTGGATGAAAAGATTATCCGTACTCCCTGCGCTTTTATTAATGATTATGGGAATAATGAAGTTGTTGTGAGGTGAAATAATGAATATTGGCTTAACCGGCGGGATCGCGACAGGCAAAAGCAGCGTGTCCGCCTTTCTCGCCAGTAAAGGAGCGTTGCTCATTGATGCAGATGTGATTGCCCGGGAAGTCATGCTGCCCGGGCATCCCGTTTTGGCTGCGGCTGTTCAGCGGTTCGGACAAGCCATATTGAATGGGGATGGGACACTGGATCGGAAAAAGCTGGGCAGTATTGTTTTTAAGAACCCAGAGGAACGTAAGGCACTTGAGGCTATTACACATCCAGCGATCCGCAAGGAGATGCGCGAGCGCGCTGCTGAATATGAACATAAACATCCGGAAAAGCTGGTCGTATCCGACATACCGTTGTTGTACGAATCAGGGCTGGAGGATGGCTTTGAGGAAGTGATGGTTGTATACGTCCCGAGGTCTGTGCAGCGGGAACGACTGATGAACCGGGATGGAATGACGGCGGAACAGGCAGATGCCCGCATTGACCTGCAAATGGACATTGAAGATAAAAAGCAGCGTGCTGACATCGTTATTGATAACAGCGGCTTGTGGTCAGAGACGGAGCAGCAAATCATTTCGTTTTTGCATCGTAAGGGCCTGTTATGAGATTGCTGCGCAAGAAACGGGTACTGTTGTTGATGTTTGTGTCTTTCGTATTGGTGCTGTTCCTGAATACCAATTGGATGTCATGGTTCTATCCGATTCATTATAAGGACGAGATCCGTGCCCAGTCTCAGAGTTATGAAGTCGATCCGTTTCTCATCGCTTCCATTATCAAGGTGGAGACCAATTTTAAGACAAGCAAGGAATCCAAAAGAGGAGCCATCGGGTTGATGCAGCTGATGCCCGATACTGCGAACTGGATTATGGAGCAAGCAAAGATTCCGGGCACCTCACTGGAAGAATTGAAGCACGAGCCAGAAAGGAATATCCAATTAGGTACTTGGTATCTACGCAATCTGTCAGATCAATTTGACGGGAACGAAGCGGCTATGATTGCTGCTTACAATGCAGGTCCAGGCAAAGTAAATTCATGGCTGAGGGATGGCGTCTGGGATGGTTCATTCGAGACGGTCAAAGATATTCCGTTTGGTGAAACCCGGCACTATGTACAACGCGTCATTTATTATTATAATCAATATGTAAAGATCTATAATACGTTCTAAGACAAGACACTCTGGATTCTTGGTCTAAAATAAGTAGAAGCACCGAGCAGACCGGTTATTCACCGGCCGCCCCATGCTCCTCTGTGTTACCGTATTACGATGCAGATATTATTGGTATTGACCTGCCAATTGCTGTTCTGCAATTGTTACCAGACGCTTCGTGATGTATCCACCGATCGAACCGTTCTCGTAAGAAGTCATGTTACCTTGGTATCCGTCTTGTGGGATGCTGATTCCGAGTTCTTGAGCAACTTCATATTTCAGTTGTTCGAGAGCTGCGGAAGCTTTAGTTACCACCAGGTTGTTGGAGTTACCATTGCTTTGTGCCATTGCTGTTCACCTCCTCGCGGTTGGTAAAAGTATTATGTGTCGACAATACAATTTTCATAACTAAATGCTTGTAGGAAATTCATGGTAAAAGATAAAACATGGGAAGTGATCTGATTTGAAATGTCCTTATTGCGCCTATCTGGGCACAAAGGTGCTTGATTCAAGGCCGGCCAATGAATCGAAATCGATTCGTCGTCGTCGTGAGTGTGAGCAATGTAGCCGTCGATTTACAACTTTTGAAATGGTTGAAGAAACGCCGCTGATCGTCATCAAGAAAGATGGAAGTCGCGAGGAGTTTAGCCGGGACAAGATTCTTCGTGGCCTGATTCGGGCATGTGAGAAACGCCCTGTCTCAGTTGAGACGCTGGAAATGATGGTATCTGAGACGGAAAAGGCCCTGCGCAATACAGCCGATGCAGAAGTAGAGAGCCGTCAGATTGGCGAACTGCTGATGGAGCAGCTGTTTCCCGTTGACGAAGTAGCTTATGTACGTTTTGCTTCGGTATATCGTCAGTTCAAAGACATCAATATGTTTATGAAGGAACTGAAATCTCTTTTGTCCAAAGAAGACATCGAGGAGTAATGGAGCGGAAAAGGAGAAGAGCATTCTGGTTACGGTCATGTGTTCCAGGTAAAAGGTTGTTCTTCTCCAATCATTTTGGTTGGCAAAAAAATTGTTGACAGCAAAAGCTGTATTTTATATGATATAGGAGTCGCCTGCGGAGCATTGCAGAGTTGGACAACGTGGTACATTCATAGTTTGGGGCCTTAGCTCAGCTGGGAGAGCGCATCGCTGGCAGCGATGAGGTCAGGGGTTCGATCCCCCTAGGCTCCACCAAAATAGTAAATGCACGCAGTTCCTCGGAACTGCGTTTTTTGTTTTTGCATGGACATACGCTGATAGAACGAAGAAAGTGCCATACGAAATAATATTCGATATTTACTGAACGAGAACTCATAATGTTATATAATAGCAGATAACTGGACAAGCATTTTCTTGCTACATAATTTGAATTCATAGTTTCTACAAAGTGCTGTACCTCGCCAATACGGATAAAGAAAAAGAGAGTCAACCGAAGGACGGTATAGACAATGACAACAAAATCAAGAACTATAATCGCCGAGACGATTGTCAGCAAGAAACCAGTCGATGTGGGTTTCGAAGCTCGGCATACCTGGACATTAGCTATCTTGATTGCTTGGATCGAGCGACAGTTTGGCCAGTCGTTAACAGAAAAAGGTGGATCTAAGTTACTTACACGGCTTGGACTACTTATCTACACCAAAGATACATAAATACTTGCCCACCCAAAACCGGCTGAGAAAAGAGCATTTCGTGAGATCACGCTCCCAGCACTGAAAGAGCAGGTCATGCAAGGAAAAACAGATCACTTACTATTTAATAAACGAGTCGATGATTCGTGCATGTTTGGCGCTGCAATACAACTGGTTTCTTTAAATGGCAACTCTCCAAGCAGAGTTATTGGTCGGCTTCTAACTTGAATATAAAAATCTTTAGTTCATCTTTTATAAGTTCGACGGAGTTGAGCCTTTTTTTCGTGTAAAATTTGTTCGGAACGGTTTATTACGGTTGAAATTCGCAGTGAATCCTAACTTAGAGAGTGGGTAACAGGATATGTATAAAACAAGAATAATAAGAAAGTTATTTATGGGTTTAATCATTTTAAGTTTGCTGCCGTTGTACTTATTTGACAAGGCGTTTGCCGCCACTCCAACAGCCAGCATTGTTGTAGCTGACGAACTGCTGACTTACGGAGAAACGTCATTGGTAACGATTACCTTTTCAGAAGCGGTGACTGGGTTTGACCTTGCTGATTTGACAACAGGTAGCGGCATTCTTAGTGAATTAACAACTTCTGACAATATCACCTATACCGCAACCCTCACGCCGCCTCTAAGCAATCGCAGCGGCCCCTTCCATATTTCGCTCGATCATTCAGGTGTAATTGCCGGAGGCAATGTGGGGAGCGGAACCACAGTATCTAACAATTACTATGTTGACACAGTTATGCCTTCCGTTACAAGTGTATCTGTTCCTAGCAATGGCACTTATGGTGTAGAGGACTTGAGTTTTACAGTGAACATGGACGAGATCGTGGTCGTAACGGGCATTCCAACAATCTCGATAGTCGTAGGAGCAACGACTGTATATGCGACCTATGCAGGCGGTTCGGGGACAAGCGCGTTGCAATTTAGATATACCGTCCAAACTGGACTATCTGATAGTAACGGGATTACCATAGGAGCCTTGTCACTGAATGGCGGATCAATTAAGGATGAAGCAGGCAACGACGCAGTATTAACGCTTAATAGTGTGGGCAGTACGTCGGACGTGCTAGTAGATGCAATCCCCCCAACGATATCAAGCGTATCGCCGACATCCGGTCCGACGACCGGAGGCACGACCGTCACGTTGACCGGTACGAAGTTCTCTGGGGCCACCGCGGTGATGTTTGGTGCAACGGAGGCCACGTCCTTTACCATAAATTCGGAAACGTCAATCACGGCAACGGCTCCGGCGGGTAGTGCAGGAACCGTAGACGTAACTGTAAAGAGACGAAGTGGCACATCAACGACATCGGCGGCGGATCAGTATACGTATATAGCCGCGCCAACGATCGCAAACGTGTCGCCGGCATCGGGTCCGACGATCGGAGGCACGACCGTCACGTTGACCGGTACGAATCTGACCGATGCAACGGCAGTGATGTTTGGTGCAACGGAGGCGACGTCCTATACGGTGAACTCGGCGACACAAATCACGGCCATCGCCCCGGCGGGTAGTGCAGGAACGGTAGACGTAACGGTAACGACGCCGGGCGGTACATCGGCGACATCGGCGGCGGACCAATATGCATACCATGCCGCGCCAACGATCGCAAGCGTGTCGCCGGCATCGGGTCCAACGACCGGAGGCACGACCGTCACCTTGACCGGTACGAATCTGACCGATGCAACGGCAGTGATGTTTGGTGCAACGGAGGCGACGTCCTATACGGTGAACTCGGCGACACAAATCACGGCCATCGCCCCGGCGGGTAGTGCAGGAACGGTAGACGTAACGGTAACGACGCCGGGCGGTACATCAGCGATATCGGCGGCGAATCAATTTACGCGGTTTGTTGTTACGTACGCGATCAGCCCGTTGTCGGATAAGGTGCTGAATGCGCTGACCGCAGGGTATGCATCGGGGACGCAGGAAACGAAAACGATCACCTTGACACGAACGGGAACCGGCGACTTGACAAGCTTGGCGACAGCGATCGGCGGAACGAACGCCGGCAGCTTTACGATTACGCAGCCGACGGTGACAACGCTCAATAGTGGGACTCCGTCGACGACCTTTACGGTAAAAGCGAATGACGGACTGGCCGCAGGGACGTATAATGCTACGGTAACAGTGTCGGCAGGTGGCATGACGCCGGTTACCTTTACTGTAACGCAGGTTGTTAATAGTAGCAGTAACAGTGGCAGTAGTGGTGGAACTACTCCTGTTACTTCGACCCATTTGGATATTGACCAAAATGGCAATATGATTGACTGGGCTAAAATCGACAGCAGTAAGCCGTCCGTCACTCTTGAAGTTACACCAAAAGACGGCGTTGCTTATGTCAGAATACCAGCAAGCATTTTAAAGAGCATTGAGGGCAAGAACGCTACTTTCTTTATCGAGATTAAGACTCCTTACGGCAGCTATCAAGTGCCGGTCAATTTGGCATCGATCATTCCGGGGCTGAAGGACTTGTTAGCTAAGAATAACGTGAACAACGATGATATTAGCTTTAAAATCACGTTAACCAACAAGTCTGGCGATAAGGACTTCCGGGAAGTATTTGCAAACAGCATGCCGAATGGCCAAACAATGGGTGCAATTGTAGATTTTCATATCGATATCATCAACACCAAGACGGGACAAACAATCGGAACGGCAGATAAGTTCAGCAAGGCGCTTACAAGAGTGATTCCGATGCCCAAGAGCGTGACCGACATGCCTGCTCAATGGGGGGCATTCCGTTATAACGTAATCACAAAGAAATTGGAGTTTGTGGCAGCTGAGAAAAAACAGATTGACGGCGTATGGGTTGTGAAGATCAATTCCTATTCCAATAGTGTCTACGTTGTGGCACAAAACACGGTAAGTTTTGCTGATGTACAGCAGCATTGGAGCAAATCTGATGTCGATCTTGCTGCTGCGAAAGGTCTAGTCGAAGGCGTAGGCGGTGGACTGTATGATCCTAACAAAGCGGTAACAAGAGCAGAGTTTACCGCTATGTTAGTCCGGGCGCTTGGACGCGACACCTCTGATAAGGACATGGCGCCTTATAACGATGTCAAACCAGGTACGTGGTATTCCGGCGAGGTATCCACAGCGAAGGAGCTCGGACTGCTCGCCTTTGTGAAAGGAAACAGCTTTACCCCTAATCAGCCGCTTACACGAGAGGAAATGGCTAGTATGCTGGCGGCAGTCGGCAGACTTGAACAGTTGCCGATATCCAAAGAGCCGGTGAGCCTTAATGGCTTCAAGGATATCGGAAACACGGATATAGCCTATCTTGAAGACGTTCGTCTGATGGTCAAGCTTCATATCATGACAGGCACGAGCGCAAATACGTTCGATCCGAAGGGGGAGACGACACGTGCGCAAGCTGCGGTTGTGTTCATCAGGATGCTACTGGCGCTGGGTTCAATCGATAGATAAGAATGGAAAACCCGCTTGAGCAGATATAATACTGTTCAGGCGAGTTTTTTATAACCCGGGCCTTAGCGCAGATGGGAGAGCGTATTGCTGCCAGAACACCAAAACACATTAGAATAACGTGAACCAAGGACTGTCTCCGTCATTTCATGACTGCGGGGCAGTCCTTTTTTATTTTTGATTCACTCATATGAATCTGGACAGCGCGTAAAAGGGATGTTATATTGTTTCTGTGAGAAACAATATTATTCTTGAAGGAAATTATAAATGATAAACTCGTTATGGTTACTTTGCGAATAATGCATATCAAAGAAAAATGTATATCATATCAACAAAATGGCTCAAGACGATTAGCCTGTGGATGCTTGAGCACAATGAAGGGATGGAATGATGATGAGCCTTAATGAAACAACAATTAAATCTTTTGACGGAACCCAGCTTTATTTCAGTAAAAATATTGTAAGCGATGCCAAGGCGGCCGTGGTTATTGTCCATGGCTTGTGTGAGCATGCTGGCCGCTATGATTATTTGACGGACAAACTGAATAACCGTGGGTTTAACGTATACCGTTTTGACCATCGTGGTCATGCAAGATCAGAAGGGCAGCGTACGTTCTACAGCGATTTTCATCAGATCATTGATGATGTGAATGTAGTTGTTGAAACAGCCTTGCAAGAGAGCGGCGACATTCCGCTTTTTGTCATTGGGCATAGCATGGGTGGCTTTGCATCTTCTTCATTTGGAACGAAATATCCGGGCAAGGTAAAAGGGATCGTTCTATCCGGAGCGCTAACTCGTTACCATACACAGGTTGCGGGAGAACTTCCGCTTGATCTTCCCCCGGGTACGTATTTCCCGAATGAGCTTGGCAGCGGAGTTTGCAGTGATCCGGAGGTAGTATCCGCTTACGCGAATGATCCGCTCGTAGAAAAACAGATCTCCGTCGATTTGTTCAATAGCTTGGGTTATGGGGTGACATGGTTAAAAGCACATGCGCAGCAGTTTGTTGATCCTGTACTTGTTCTGCATGGAGCAAACGACGGACTGGTGAGTGAACAGGATTCGCGCGACTTTTATGGAGATATTGCCTCAAGCGATAAAACGCTGAAAATATATGCTCACCTCATGCATGAAATATTTAATGAACCGAATCGCGATGAAGTCATTGAGGAAGCCATCACATGGATTGAAAAACATATCTAAATTCAGTACATTGGAATAGAAGAGAGAGAATTTGAAGGTGAAAGGGATTATTCATGAAACTAGATTGGATGGGCGACCATCGGGAACTTATTGAAAAGATCATCAAGTATGGTAATGCATATTCAAACACCTATAAGCTGCAGCGAAGTTATGGTACGGATATGATGTTCTCTGCTTCGCAGATTCAGACGCTGGAGTATATTCTGGAAGCGGAGGACAAGGAAGAAAAGATGTCGGAAATGGCAGCACGACTTGGCGTGAGCCGCAGCACGTTTTCCAAAAATGTGAAGAATCTGACGGAAAAAGGATTGCTCGAAAAATTCCATTTAAGTGGTAATCGCAAAGACATTTATGTCAAACCTTCGGCGAATGGACGCAAGGTGTACGCCCAATACACCGAATTTGTTCGTGAGTTGTGCTTTGATGATATTTTTCGGTATGCCGGCACGATATCAGAGGCTGACAAGGAAAGTTTTATACGCATTATGGATTTGCTTGCCGACGTGCTGGTCTGGTATGGTGAAAAAGAACAGGAGCCGCGCAAGCTCATTAAAATTGATCCAAATCGTGATTAAATGTGTATCATGAACGACAACATGGAAGCGGCGACCGTGTCCTCATATTCTAATGGGGAACGGTCGTTTATGTTTATTCCATTTTATAAATAGTTACTATGGGAAGAATGTACTCCAGATGAATCAGCAATGCTAAAATGGGTATAGCCAATTGAACCGCGTAGAGTGAGCTGAAATTTAAGTGATTACCCACCCGGTAAATGTCACGGAGGATACGAAAATGAATAACTCGGAATGGGCGGAGTCCTATTTTCCAATTTATACAGCAGATAGCATTCAATCATTGTATAGCACATCAACGATGCCGATACATAGAATCCATGAGAGCCTTACCGTTCTGTTGGCCGTTTCCAGTGGAAAGGGTTCACTTCATCTCGACGATCACATATATGAACTTGCCGATGGCATGGTGATCCTTATTCCTGCGATGAGTAATGTTGTAATACAGGGGAATCGGATGCACCCTCTCCATATGTACACGCTCTCCATCAGCACACAAGAACAGAAAAGATCACTGCCAATGGAAGCCATGGGACGGTCCAGTGTGCTTGCAGCAGGAACCCATATTGAGTTCTATGATCCAACGATTGCAGCTCAGCTTGAGGAGCTCTATATATTTCGTTTACCTGGCAATGAAGTCAGGCATATGCGCAACCAGATTCTGTTTCATCAGGTTCTGATGAGCTTGTTGGAGCGAATGGAAGCAAAATATAATGCGAGTGAGCAGCCGTCCATGGAACGAAGCATCGCATTTATGGAGAACCATTTTAGTGAGAAAATAACAACCGAAGGACTTTCTGAAATTGCGGGGGTCAGTCGCTCCCACTACTCCACTCTATTTAAGCAGCTTACTGGATTCACACCGAATGAGTATCTTTCTCGCTTGCGTGTTCACCGGGTCAAAGAGTTATTAATTAGTGGATCCGCTTCACTTCGTGAGATTGCGCTGAAGGTTGGATATAAGGATGAATTCTATCTTAGCCGCCGCTTCAAGCAGCAGACAGGAGAGAGTCCTTCGGGTTACACACGTCGCAGACCTTTGCAGCGAGTAGCTGTATGGTGTGCACCTTATGCGAGCCATCTGATGTTACTTGGATTGGAGCCATCGGTTGTCATCTCGGAAAGCAGCGAATATGTGAGCACAGACGGAGTGACCCCGCCTCAAACGATACGTTTTGTCCATTCTGACAGTTCACCTGAACAAATAAAATCCGCATTGCTGGATGCCAATATTGAGCTCATCATTGCAGCAAATCAGCACCTTCACATGAACGGATTAAGTTCTGAACGTCTGAGATCTATCGCCCCAGTGGTTGAAATTGCATGGATGGAGCTTGGGTGGAAAGAACATCTGCGGTTTATCGCACAGGGGATTAACAGGGTGGAGCAGGCAGAACAATGGCTCGCAGACTTTGAAAGGGAAGAACAGCAGGCACGAGAAGCCATTCAAACGAGCCAGATTGTGAATGAGACACTGACCATTCTCGTCATTAAACCGGATGGTTTACAAATATATGGAATCAGAAATGTCGGTTATGTAATGTATCAATCGCTCGGATTACGTCCTCCGGCCAAGATTGCCCAGGAAATACAGAGGTTTGGGGATCAATTTCATTCAGTATCTATCCAACTGTCAGAACTTCAGGATTACGAGGGCACTTGCATGCTCGTTATTGTTTTTCCAGATGAAAAAGGGTCAAAGGCTCATTCAGAACATATATACAACTCCGAATACTGGAAAGAGCTTGAGGCAGTGAAGCATAATCGAACCTATGATCTGGAGCAGGAAGAGTGGATACCCTACAATCCGGTATCTATTCGTTTGCAGCTTGGACGGGCTGTATCCTTATGGACTGGCATCCAATAATCCAAAGGTTTTCTCGAACAAAAAGGCATGGTTAGGTTCATCCTCCATGCCTATAATTAGCTATTGTAATGAGAATGATTTTCATATTCAAAGAGAAAAGGGAGAGAGTCATCTAATGAGAAAGCTTTTTGTTCCATTTATATTCATTCTGGTTTTATTGCTTAGCGCTTGTGGAACCAACTCAACCAAAGATACAACGGATAATGCAGCTGCATCCAACGAATCTACTTCTTCCAACACGGATTCAGCAGGTTCTTCATCCGAGTCAGATGCGGGCACATTCACTTATCAATCGGAGGCAGGCCCTGTAGAAGTTCCTTCCCATCCTCAACGTGTGGTTGTGCTGACCCGATTCCTGACAGGAAACGTGATGGCACTGGATGTGCCCCTGGTTGGTGTGGATGAAATGTCCAAGGAGAACCCGAATTTCAAAGAAAAACTTGCAAATACAGAGGCGGTCACCGACGAAAGTCTGGAGAAAATTATTGAATTGAACCCGGATCTGATTATCGGGCTGTCTGATATCAAGAACGTCGATAAGCTGAAGCAGATTGCTCCAACAGTCACCTATACATATGGCAAAGTGGACTTCCTTCAGCAGCAACTGGAGATCGGAAAGCTTGTGAACAAAGAAAAAGAAGCACAGGCTTGGGTTACTGATTTTGATGCTCGAAGCAAAAAAGTAGGAGAAGAAATCAAAGCCAAAATCGGTACCAATGCAACTGTATCCGTGATTGAAACGTTCAATAAACAACTCTATGTGTATGGCGAAAAATTCGGACGTGGAACGGAAATACTGTATGATCAATTCGGCATAGGTATGCCAGATAAGGTCAAGGAAGCTACCAAGAAAGACGGATTCTTTGCTGTATCGAATGAAGTGCTGAAAGACTACATGGGGGACTATGTCATATTCAGTAAAAATGTCGACGAGGACAACTCCTTCCAGAATACCGAAACATACAAAAATATTGATGCGGTGAAAAATAATCGAGTATTCGAAGCGGATGCCAAGGCATTTTACTTCAATGATCCACTGAGCATGGAATACCAGCTGGAATTCTTTATCCAACATTTTCTTGGCGAGTAGACCTTGAATGCGATGAAAAATAAACGACTTCCTTTTCGGTTTGCAACCAAGCTGCTGGGTAGTGTTCTCGTACTTATCGTGTGCTTCATCATCGCCATGATGTTTGGCGCAGAAGAAACGACATTCCGCAATCTGTGGTTGACCCTGACCTCTGTCACTAAGAACGATAATATTCTTATTCTGCGAGAGATCAGACTTCCAAGGGAACTTGCTGCCATGCTGATCGGAGCGGCTCTCGCCGTCTCCGGAGGCATCATGCAGGGAATTACTCGCAATCCACTGGCTGATCCCGGACTGCTCGGTCTGACTTCAGGTGCCAATATGGCACTCGCCCTGGCTTTTGTTTTCATGCCATCACTCGGATATTTTGGGATAATGGTTGCTTGTTTTGTCGGTGCTGCACTCGGAGCGGCATTGGTTATAGTGCTCGGCTCGATGCGGAGGGGGAGCTTGTCTCCTATCCGTGTAGTGCTGGCCGGGGCAGCGGTATCTGCTTTTATGTATGCCATCTCGGATGGCATCAGTATCTTTTTCAGAATTTCCAAGGATGTATCCATGTGGACTTCGGGAGGACTTATCGGAACGACATGGGGCCAGATTCAAGCCATTGCGCCCGTCATACTGATTGGTCTAGCTATAATTCCATTTCTATCCAACCAGATCAATATTCTTAGTCTGAGCGATGAGGTGGCAACTGGACTGGGGCAAAAGCTTGTACTCATCAAAACTGTTCTGTTCCTGCTCGTCATTGTGCTTACCGGAGCGTCGGTTGCATTGATCGGAAATATGGCGTTTGTCGGTTTAATGATCCCCCATATTGTTCGTAAAATGGTGGGCACGGACTATCGGTATATTATACCCGTATCCATTTTTGCAGGAGCATCATTTATGCTGCTTGCCGAAACATTAGGTCGAACGATAAATGCACCATACGAAACACCTGTGGTCGCCATTGCTTCCATGCTTGGTTTACCTTTCTTCCTGTTCGTTGTGCGTAGAGGGGGCAAAGCGTTATCATGACGATGTCTGCGCGAATTCGCAAGCAACGACTGATTCTGCTCGTTTGTTTGCTGCTGATCCTCATCACGGCTGTGGTAGGTATGAGCTGGGGTTATTCCTCGTTGTCTTTCAAAAGGGTAATCCCAGTGTTATTTGGTCAAGGCACATTTAAGGAAGACTTTGTTCTGTTTTCGGTCCGATTACCCCGAATCTTTATTACATTACTGGCCGGTATGGCGCTTGCGCTGTCAGGCTCCATTTTGCAGAGTGTTACACGTAATGACTTGGCCGATCCAGGTATCATCGGGATCAATTCCGGTGCAGGTGTAGCCGTTGCGATCTTCTTTCTGTATTTCCCGATCGAACCTGGTACGTTCGTCTATATGCTGCCGTTAGCTGCTTTTATCGGAGCATTGCTGACTGCGGCGCTCATCTATGTGTTCTCCTACAGCCGGACCAAGGGACTTGATCCCATAAAAATGGTGCTGGTCGGGGTTGGATTCTCGATGGCGCTGTCTGGCATCATGATCGTCATCATATCTTCGGCGGAGCGTTCCAAGGTCGATTTTATTGCCAAGTGGATATCCGGAAACATATGGGGGGCAGACTGGCCATTCATATGGGCTTTGCTGCCTTGGCTGATTGTGTTAATCCCGCTTACATTGTTCAGAACAAGAAGACTTGATCTGATGGGGCTGAACGAAGAAACGGCGATCGGAGTAGGGTTGAAGCTGGAGTGGGAACGCTTGGTACTTATGGTGATTGCGGTTGCCGCTGCGGCTTCTGCGGTATCGGTAACTGGTGGAATCGCGTTTATCGGTTTGATGGCTCCACACATCGCCAAAGCGCTGGTCGGTCCACGTAACTCGTTATTCCTTCCTGTTGCTGTTCTGCTTGGAGGCTGGCTTCTGTTAATAGCCGATACAGTTGGGCGTAATCTGGTTGATCCTGACGGAATTGCCGCAGGAATTATGGTCTCCCTGATCGGTGTGCCTTATTTTGTTTATTTGTTATTGAAAAAGTAATCCCCAAAAACGTTACTGTTTGAACTCTTAGCGATCAGGCTATCTTTTGTCGTCAAGACAAGGGATAGCCTTTGTTAGCCCGAAGCCAATACACATGGGATGGTTTCCTCGCACAAAAACTTGTTCACACAGAAAAACCATGAGCTGTTGAATCATTTATAAACCAAATAAAATACACAAATGAGAATGGTTATCCTAACGTTTTTCATGCAAAATCAAAAACCGCTCACCCGTCAGCATGACGAGGAGCGGTTTCTTTTTTACAAGCCGACAATCTCGTCGGTATGCTTAATTTATTTAATGTAAGGCTCGTGTTTTAGCGTTTAACCGCTTCTCCAGCGAATACTTCAACGTTCATTGGAGCGGCCATGAATGCTGCTGCTTGTTGAACGAAAGCCTGGAAATGAGCACTGGTGTTGTGGGAAGCTGTAGCGGCTTCGTCTTTCCACAGCTCAATCATCGTGTAATGATGTTCGCGTTCAGTGCTTTTGGCGAGATCATAGCTGATGTTGCCTTCTTCATTGCGTGTTGCAGGGATCAGTACTTTTGTTGCCTCCAAAAAAGCTTGTTCCTGGTCTGGTTTAACTTGCAAGTGAGCGTGAATGATAATCATAATATTCAACCTCCATTAGTGTAGTTAGATTGTTGTTATTGTTTTGAAGTAAACCGTGCTGAAACTTGTAAAACAAACATTGCCTGATATTATGCCCAAGTCGTAATTGTCTCAACAGGCAGACGGTAGGAAGGATGACCTTCTTTGGCCGATTTACCGATGGAGATCAGCATTACTGGTTGGTAACGATCTTTATCCATGCCGAAAGTTTCAGCAATTTGATCTTTCTCGTAACCACCGATCGGGTTCGTATCATACCCATGAGCACGTGCAGCGAGCATCAATTGCATGGAAGCGAGACCTGCGTCAATGAGATTGACATCGCGCAGAGCGGAAGCGGGCATATTTTCATAATAAGGCATTACAGTTTTGAGCTGCATATCTCTGACTTCCTGTGGCATATAACCGAGCTCTACAGCCTTGCCAAATATTTCTTCAATGTACTCGACATTGTTCATGTCAATAAATACGCCAATTACTGCTGCCGAAGTCAAAACCTGATTTTGATTGAATCTCGCGAGAGGAGCAAGCTTTTCTTTACCTTCTGCCGTATCTACAACGAGAAAACGCCAAGGTTGCAAATTGATGGAAGATGGGGCACGAGAAGCTTCAGCCAAAATCTCTGTCATTTCTTCACGGCTGATTTTGACTTCAGGATCGTATAGTTTTACAGACCGACGGCCGTAAGTAATTTCATTAAAATCATTTGTCTTTTGAAAAGTGCTTTGGTATGTGCTCATGTATGGTTCTCTCCTCTATAAATGGGTTTAGAAATTGTTTTGCATCCGTTCCAGAAAGTCAGCAAGCAGATGAACTTCTTCTTCGCTAAAATCCTGTAGGATCTGATTGATGAAATTGGTTTTCTCTGCCTTGTAGCCTTCTATTTGCTTACGACCATGGTCCGTCAGACGAACAAAAGTGACTCGGTTGTCTTCCGGATTCTTACGTCTCGTGACCATCTGGTCCGCCTCAAGCTGCTTCAGGTGGCGTGTAATTGCAGCACTATCGATGTTGATGATTTTCTGAAGCATGGACTGGTTAATCTCGTCAACCTGATCCAACTCATGCAAAATCTCAAAGCGAGAGGAACTGATGCCTGTACAGCGTTCGAACTTGGGACTGATCCTGTTGCCCAGCCCGTTAAGCAGATTGATAATCTGCTCCTCTTTGGAAAAAACACGTGTCATGACTAGACCTCCCGGGTGAATCTCGACCATGAACAACGGCTTATGTGAACAAAATACATAAGTTGCCATTATACACTGCCATTGCTTAGTCAGTAATATCCGCTAAGTTAATCTTTGACGTATCAATATTTGATGCATCAATCATTGATGGCTCAATTAATATATCATGGGTGTTTTGATTTTGCAACAGGGTCATGTTGTGAAGATAAATCCATCTATTCCAAAGGGGCAATCTCCCCTAATCCTTAGGTGTAGGTTATCCATTCAAGCTGTTTTATAACGATTTATATTGTAATTGAGAAATAATTTATCCTGGATTAGAGAGAGGAGTCTCTTTGCAATGCATTAGAGTTTCCTATATACTTCAAGCTATTGATCAATTAATTACTATCAAGTGGAGGTGTAATTACCATGGCTAAAGATGCAGTGGTAACGGTTAACCGACGTAATGATATCATATCCGCAGCGATTGAAGTGTTTGCAGAAATCGGTTATTTCCGAGCGACCACAGCTCAGGTGGCAGAGAGGGCCAACATTTCGCAACCGTATATCTTTCGTTTTTTTAAAACCAAAGAAGCTTTGCTGTTAACAGCATTGGAGGTATCCTGGACACGAGTAATCGATTCATTCCGGGCGGTGGTGGAGACAGCTACTCCAGATCAGTTGGAGAACGAGTTGATTGAAGCTTATGAAGAGATTCTTCAATCTCACAAAAACGAGATTTTACTGCAAATGCAAGCGCAGACGGTTCAGGAAGAAGTCATTCGTCAAGCAATGCAAAAAGGATTCACTGAGGTGCGAGATATGGTATTGGAAGCTTTCACAGCGGCAGACGTTACCAATCCAAAGCAAAAAACGTTGATATTTCTCGCTATAGGCATGTTATGTAATGTATCGAAGGCACTGGATTTGCCTACGCTTATGGAGAGATAGAAAGGGGAAGTGTCCCTTTTTACATTTTAGTTATTGATCAATCACTAAATATACGTTATATTGTGTTTAAGTAAGTAATTGATCAATAACTATTTGAGAGAAAGAGGTTGAGATGAAATGAAAAGAGCTATCGTGGTTGGGGCAACAGGTGGAACGGGTGCAGCAATTACAGAGGAATTGATTAAACTCGGCATTCCTACAATTATTTTTGGTCGCTCACGTCAAAAACTGGAGCAACTTGCGGTAAAGCTGGGATCTCCTGATTACCTTCAAATTGCTGTGGGAGATGCGTTCCGACCTGATGATATTAAAGCTGCTTCATTAGGAGCTGATGTCATGTTTCATTGTGCGAATGTACCTTATAACGAGATGGAGAGTAAGCTGATTCCTTTGGGTGAATCCGTTATGAAGGCTGCAGAACAATTGGGGCTAAAGGTGGTCGTCATTGACGGGATTTATCCTTATGGCAGAAGACAAATGAACGAAGTGACTGAAGAACATCCAAAGCAGCCGCATACTCGAAAAGGTAAAACCCGGCTTGCCTTTGAGCAGATGTTATTTAGCAGCAAATGGCGCAAAGCGCAAGTGATGATTGTTCGTTTGCCTGATTATTATGGCCCTACTGCCAATCAGGCTTCTTATTTGGGATCCACGCTTGAAGCAATAGCGGAAGGGAAAATGGCTTTTTTTATCGGAAACATGAAAATACCACGAGAATATATTTATTTGCCAGATGCAGCGGTCATGGTTGTGGAGTTGGCACGCAGAGATGATGCTTATCGGCAAAACTGGAATATTCCTGGTGCTGGCATAATATCGGGCAAGGAAATCGTACGCATTGCACAACAGGCCGCAGGTAAGGCGAAACCAGTGATAGCACTTGGAAAAACAGGACTTACGCTGCTTGGTTTAGCGGTACCGGTAATGAAAGAAATTGTTGAAATGTTGTATTTGACAGAAGAACCGCTGGTGTTGAGTAAAAAGAAATACGAAGCCAGCATTGGGCCGGTGAAGATGACTTCTTTTGAAGAAGGGATCTCTCGGACGATAGGTGAGCTGCAAAAGTAATAATAAGCTATGTCAAATTGTAATTGATCAATCAATAAAAATCTTCATTAAATTGACATGAGGTATTCATACTACAGAACCATCGAAATAAGACAAACGAAAACAGATCAGGGTTGATCGGGCTTCCTCTCTAAAAAAGACAGGTAACATAAAACCTATCGGTGTCAGGGAGCGCGTTTCCGTTAATATCCAACCTGATCTGTCTTTCTACATACATGACAAGGTTGCTAAAAATAGTTTCGTTATGGTCAACAAGCATGTTAGATATTTTTAGGTATGGTGACAAGAAATCTTCCGCGACCTTCAAAAAATTGATCTCACCTCATATAATAACGCTAATCTTAACGAAAATGATGTAAGGGATTGAGACGGAATTATTGTATTCATCCATAGGGTAAAGGAATTAGACTGCTTTGGACTTGCAGAATATCCATTAAAAATCAAATTATTACACCAACTTAACATTAAACGAGGGGTTCGAAGAAGTATACGAGTGGACGTTGAAAGGGTTGATGAATGATGAGCCTTGAAGCATTAAACCAACGAGTACAAGATGATCTGGCTTATCTCGCATATGGAGGCGCGGATTGGATTCGCCCGCGGGAACATGAAGAAGGCCATATCTATGATGTCGTTATCGTAGGTGGTGGGCAGAGCGGCTTGGGTGCCGCTTTTGGATTTCTGCGTGAGCGAATTTCCAACATTCTGGTCATCGACGAAAATCCTGCAGGGTTGGAGGGACCTTGGGAAACTTACGCGCGTATGGTCACGTTACGTACACCAAAACATCTGACTTCCATTGATCTCGGTATCCCTTCACTGACTTTTCGAGCATGGTGGGAGGCGAAAGTAGGCCCTTCTGGATGGGAAGAAGTTGATAAAATTCCGCGCAGTGAGTGGATGAACTATCTGCGCTGGTACAGACAAGTACTTCATCTGCCAGTCATGAATGAAGTGAAATTGAGACTGATTGAACCTGCAGATAGCGGCATACACCGGCTGCACATTACAGGTGCAGGGGTTCCAAGTAACATGTTGTTGGCCCGCAAAGTTGTTTTGGCTACCGGTATCCAAGGAGGCGGCGAGTGGCATGTACCACCCCTGGTTGCGGAGAAAATACCAAAACATCTGTACGCACATACGTCGGAGATCATTGATTTTGAACGGTTACAAGGAAAAAGGATTGCCATACTTGGCGGCGGGGCTTCTGCCTTTGATAATGCCAACTTTGCACTTGCGGCGGGTGTGGCTGAGGCACACGTTTTTGTGCGACGGGAACAATTGCCGAACATTAACCCGATTCGTCAAATGGAGCAATCCGGTATGATCGAAAGGTTTCACGTATTGTCGGATGAGGATAAGTACGCGGTCATTTCCCATTTTTTCAAATACAATCAGCCACCCACCAACGATACCTTCAACCGGGCCGCTGCTTGGCCAGGCTTCCAATTACATCTCCATGCACCTTGGCTGGATCTACAGATGAAGGATGGAAGAGCGGTAGTGACTACGCCACAGGGTTTGCATTCCTTTGATTTTCTGATCATAAGTACGGGGATGGTGAGTGACCCGGCTCTGCGTCCTGAGCTCAGAATGGTGGAGACCCACATTGCACGCTGGGCAGACCGCTTTAAAGCCCCGACAGGACAAAGGAATGCGTTGCTTGATGCACATCCCTACCTAAGTCCCGGGTTTGCAATGACCAGCAGAGATGAGGAGGGGAAAGATAAGCTGCGAGGGTTGTTTGTCTTTAACTACTCTGCACTTGCAAGTTGCGGCCTGTCTGCCTCGGCAATATCGGGGACACGGAATGCTGTGCCGAAGTTGATTTCAGCAGTAGCTGACCAGCTTTTCCTGGATGACCGTGAACAGATCCTGGAGCAATTTTTTAAGTATAATGAACAGGAGTTCACCGCAAATTGGGTGGAAAGTGAAGTTGGAATCTGAGTACTCAAAATGACCGTACAGCAGGGTAAGATGCTGTACGGTTTTTGTTTTCCGAAAGTTACATTTACGAGTGCTTATATAATGCTGTAAAATATCGAATTATACAGCGTTAAGGCAGGCGATAGAATATTGTGAGAATCATGGATTATGAGGAGTTCAGAACCCACCTGAAGAAAGCGTCACGCAAACGGAATGAACCCTTAATCAAAATTGTGGCTTTTCAGGAAAAGTATATGAAAATTGATGAGATCCAATATTATGATGTAGAACAGAACTATATGAGCGTTCAAGCGTGTAACACGCTGTGGATGAACTTGAAAGATAAATCGTTCCGTAATCTGGTGTCCCATGATTTGAAGTTTTTCCAAACGATGGACAATCTCGGACGTCATTCATTGGAGAATCTGATCAAAGAACTGTACGACATGGCAGTTCCTATTCTGCTGGATTACGATCCAAGTGATTTTTATAGTTTGCAGCAGTTGTCCGAAATTCTGGTACTTGATGAGAAGAAGCTAATAGAACAATTGGAGATGGGCCGTTTCAAGGGTGCATTTATCAATGAAGAAGGAAATTGGGTCAAACCCAAACCAGACAAGGCGGAGCTATTCCTATTGTGAGAAAAAGACTTGTGTTAATTCCATAATGACCGAATATCATTCTGCAATGATACGCCGAAATATGGCGCGTTGCAGTTTTTTTCATTAACGAATCTGGCAACGATTGAGGTTCATTCGTTTCGTTTCACGACGAAAGAGTCTCCTCGTGATCCCGGTTCTCCTGGAATGGAAACAACCTGTTTTTGCTGTATCATGATGCCTTTCTCTTTGGTGACGAAGCAGGGGGATCGACCATTCAGACGGCAGCAGGAGAAGGTGACAGGTGTGATTTTTGCCATCCGGGAGATGGAGTTACCAACGGAAGGAGCTTCTACAATCCACTCCGCTGATGACTGCTGACCTGAATATTGCTGAACAGTTCGGAAGGTCCAATTTTGGGTCAGATTATGAAGTGTGATGCACCAGCGCATATGATTGATTCTATAAATGGCTGCTCTGATCCGATCTCCTGGAGACACTGGAAATGGGATGACTGTTTCAACATCCGGCAGTATTTCCCACCAAGCATAATAACAGGCTCGGCCGTTAACCCAATCATGGCCTGTACCAGTCTGAATCAGATTGGAGTTCTCGTATCCATCAATCCCGATCCAGACAGAAGAGTAGGAAGATTTAGATGATGGTAAAACGAAGGGCACGTTCCACTCAGCCGAGATACGACTGAACTCACATTTGCCCCCCGCTCGGGCATAACCGCTCCAGTTGGAGGAAATCCATCCAAAACGTAATGGAGAATTCGTTTTGCCTGTAAGAGGAATACAGGGTTTTCGGCGTTTGTTTCGATTATTCGCCATAAGTCCACCTCCCATGTAAAAATAGAGACGAAATCATTCGTTCGCTATTATCAAATGCATGGAAGTCGAAAGAGGACATGGACAATCTGAAAAGAAATAAGTATTGAAGGATTTTGGATGATATTCACGGTTGAATAGAATGTTTGATGTTCAAAATAAGTCGAATATTGATAACTTTTGAATGATTTTAAATTAATTTGAATGAAAATGATTGTTTTTTGCGGATTTTATGTTACTATAAAGGCAGTTGGAGGAATGAAAATGCTAACTGAAGAACGATATGCTGCAATTATAGAGCGCTTACACGAAAGAGGTATTGTAAAGCTTCAAGAACTCGTCGATGTGCTAGGTGCTTCTGAGTCAACGATACGGCGTGATTTGATTGATCTGGAGAGCCGTCAGATGCTGAAACGCATACATGGTGGTGCTTCTCTTGTGAATGAAAAAATGCCTGAACCAGGTATGGAAGAAAAAACGTTCAAAAACATTCAACAGAAAACGGCAATTGCTCGTTTAGCTGCACAGGAGATCAACAATGGTGAATGTATCTATTTGGATGCAGGGACGACGACCTTAGCCATGATTCCCTATATTGAAGCCAAGGACGTTACGGTAGTGACCAACGGACTTTCTCATGTAGAAGCGCTGGTAAGTAAACGAATACGCAGCTATCTGCTTGGCGGAATGATGAAAATTCACACCAAAGCCGTGATTGGCAGTATCGCCTTACAGAATATGGACAACTTCCGTTTTGATAAATGTTTTATCGGAACCAACGGGGTGGACGCCGAAATGGGGTATACAACTCCCGATCCGGAGGAAGCCTTGATTAAAAGGCGTGCGCACCAATTGTCCGGGAAAACTTACGTGCTGGCTGATTCCAGCAAAATTGGGGAAATTACTTTTGCCAAACTGTTTGACCTTGAGGAGGCAGACTTGATCACAGAACATATGCCGGAACACTGGCGCTCTGTAATCGCCCAGAAAACTAAAATAATTGAGGGATAGCCATGATATACACCGTAACACTTAATCCTTCCATAGATTACATCGTGGAAGTGGATGATCTGAAGCTTGGTAATTTGAATCGTATGAATCGTGACCTGAAACTTCCTGGAGGAAAAGGCATTAACGTATCACGAGTGCTTAATCAACTGGGAGCCGAGAACACCGCAATCGGATTTTTGGGAGGGTTCACAGGCCGTTTCATTAATGACAAATTGCAGGAAGATAAGATCAAGACGGACTTCGTTACCATTGCAAATGATACCCGGATTAACATCAAGCTGAAGCATGGAGACGAGACAGAGATTAACGGACTGGGACCAACCATTCTTCCAGAGGAAGCAGAGCAGCTGCTTAACAAATTATCTGCCTTGAAAAAAGGAGATATCGTCATTCTTTCGGGAAGTGTACCACCTTCGCTGGGAGCTGATTTCTACGATCGTCTGATTAACGTGTGCAAGCAAACGTGTGCCGAATTTGTAATTGATACAACAGGACCGGCCTTAATGGATGCGTTGGTGTATGAACCTTTACTGGTGAAGCCAAACCATCACGAACTGGCTGAACTTTTTGGAGTAACCATTGACACTCAAGAGGAATTAGTGACATATGGTCGCAAGCTTTTGGAGGCAGGTGCCAAACATGTGTTGATCTCCATGGCTGGAGAAGGTGCGCTGTTGATTACCAAAACAGATGTCTACCATGCGAATGTGCCAAAAGGTGTTGTCAAGAACTCGGTTGGTGCGGGAGACTCCATGATCGGTGGATTCGTAGGAACATTTGGATTAAACGAAGACCTGCTTGAAGCGTTTAGAACGGGTGTTGCGTCGGGCAGTGCAACGGCTTTCTCGGATGATCTGGCCACACGGGAACTCATCGAAGAGCTTCGTACTCAAGTCACAATAACCCAAATATAGTTTCTGCAAAAAAAGTGAAATGCATCCCCTTCTAAGAAGGGGATGGGCAATAGAATCGCAGATAACAGCGTAAAAAGTACAATTATAATTCGGTCTGCATCACGCAGGCTGACTGAATTTAAGGGAGTGTACCAAAATGAGAATAACAGACCTGATGATCCAGGAAACGATGATCATGGACCTGCAAGCCACGACGAAAGAAGAGGCTATTGATGAACTCATTGCTAGTTTAAACCGGAGCGGACGTATTAATGACCCGGTACTGTTCAAGGAAATGATTTATAAACGCGAAGCTGAATCCAGCACGGGGATCGGTGGCGGTATTGCCATGCCTCATGCCAAGACAACAGCTGTGAATGAACCTACAGTGGTATTCGCCAAGAGTCGGAAAGGACTTGATTTTGAAGCACTTGATGATGAACTGGCTCATATTTTCTTCATGATTGCAGCTCCGGAAGGGGCGGCCAATACACATCTTCGTACGCTTGCGGCTCTTTCCAGGCTGTTGATTGATAGCGATTTCATCTCGCAGCTGATGAGCACGGACACTCCTGAAGAAGTGACTGCATTATTCGATGCCAAACAGGCGGAGGAAGCGGAGAAAAAAGCTGCCAAAGAAAAAGCCGAAGCGGAAAAAGCAGCAAATGCTGCAAATGGAACAAACGCTGTATCTGGCTCGGGCAATACGAATGGACAGAAGCAGCATACATCTGGCCTTATTGTTGGCGATGCGTCGTCTGATGATTTTGTCGTGGCCGTAACCGCTTGCCCAACAGGGATTGCTCACACGTTCATGGCCGAAGATGCTCTCAAGAAGAAAGCGCAGGAAATGGGCGTTAATATTCGAGTGGAGACCAACGGTTCCGAAGGTGCACAGAACGTACTGACAGCAGACGAAATCGCTCGCGCCAAAGGGGTGATCATTGCTGCCGATAAAAATGTGGAAATGGCCCGCTTTGATGGCAAGCCGGTATTGCAAAGACCGGTGAGCGATGGCATTCGCAAATCCGAAGAGCTGATTCGCAAGGCCGTTAACGGAGATGCTCCGATCTACCGAAGCCAGGATGGTAACAGTGGCAAGAGTGAAGGGGAAAGCCAAGGCAAAGTGAGTGTGGGCAGCAAGATTTATAAAGACTTGATGAACGGAATCTCGCATATGCTCCCATTTGTCGTGGGTGGCGGGATCTTGCTCGCCATATCCTTCTTGTTTGAACAAATTGCGAGTCCGGAAAATCCTATTGTGCAACTGCTGCAAACCATTGGTGGCGGGACTGGTGCGTTCCACTTTCTGATTCCTGTTCTAGCCGGATTTATTGCAATGAGTATTGGTGATCGTCCAGCTCTGATGCCTGGTATGGTCGGTGGATTGATGGCCGTGAATTCGAACGCCGGTTTCCTTGGTGGACTGGCTGCCGGTTTCCTGGCAGGTTACGTAGTAATCGGTTTGCGCAAATTGTTTAAAGGTTTGCCTAAAGCAATTGACGGATTGAAACCAATCCTGCTGTATCCTGTATTCGGATTGCTTATTGTGGGTGCAATAAGTTTCTATGTCTTCGATCCAATCTTTGGTTCTCTTAACACATGGCTTGTAGATGCACTTGGAAACCTGGGTACCGGTAATGCTGTGTTGCTGGGCTTGCTGCTTGGCGGAATGATGTCCATCGATATGGGTGGACCGTTTAACAAAGCGGCTTATACGTTTGCCATTGGTGTATTTACATCCAGTGGTAATACGGATGGTGCCTGGATGGCCGCTGTTATGGCTGGCGGTATGGTACCACCGCTGGCAATTGCACTGGCTACAACGTTCTTCAAATCCAAATTTACGGAGCAAGAACGCAAATCAGGCTTGACGAACTACGTGCTGGGGTTCTCCTTCATCACAGAAGGTGCCATTCCATTTGCTGCGGCTGACCCGCTGCGTGTCCTGACATCCTGTATTATCGGTTCAGCTGTTGCAGGGGGGCTGACTCAACTGTGGAGCATTAACGTACCTGCTCCGCATGGTGGAATCTTCGTTGCGGCACTGGCAAATCACGCATTGCTCTTCCTGCTTGCTGTAGCAATCGGTGCAGTTATCTCTGGTCTTGTTCTGGGACTGTGGAAGAAATCACCGACCGCTGTGAAATAAATCAAAGGGTAAAGTTTCTAAAAGTTATAAACAACCTCTATCTCATAGATTTGTTTAAAATAAGATGGCATCTTCTCAGTGATATTCACGGGAAGATGCTTTTTTATTTCGCTCCAGATCATTCTGTGATAAGATAAATAATATAATTTAAATGAAACTGAGTTTCATCTATTGAAACTTCGAGGAGGAGACAGTATGTCTAATGATCAGATCAAAGGACAGGTGCGCAAACAATTTGCTAAAAATGCAGAGAAATATGTGACTAGTGCCGGTCATGCCAAGGGGGATGATCTGGCATTGCTTGTGGCTTCGTCGCAAGCGAGCACGGATATGAAGGTACTGGATATTGCTACTGGAGGAGGACATGTTGCCAATGCATTAGCTCCGCTTGTGGAGCAGGTTATTGCATTGGATTTAACGGATGAAATGTTACAAGTGGCTGAACGCTTTATCCGCGGAAATGGGCACCAGAATGTGGATTTTGTTGCAGGAGATGCTGAACATATCCCTTTCGAGGATGATTACTTTGACCTTGTGACCTGTCGCATTGCTGCACACCATTTTCCAGACGTGCCTTCCTTTGTATCAGAGGCACTTCGTGTAATGAAACCTGGTGGCAGACTGTTATTAATTGATAATGTGGCACCTGAACGTGATGAGAACGACCAATTTTACAATGAAATCGAGAAGTGGCGTGATGGAAGTCACGTTCGGGCATGGCGTAAGACGGAATGGATTCGGATGTTGGAGCTTGCCGGATTTCGAATGGAAACGATGGTTTCCTTTGAGAAACACTTTATATTTGAAGACTGGTGCAATAGGGCTGGACTTCCGGAGCCGGAGAGAAGAGAGCTTGAAGCAAGCATGTTGAGCGCGCCATCTGTGATTAAGAAGTATTTCAATTTTGAAGTGACGCAGCCTAACAGACTCGTTAGTTTCACAGGTGAGAGTGTATATATTCAAGCGATAAAAGCAAAATAGCAGAGGTGCACCGAGGCCTTACCTGAATGAACGTATAAAAAAATAAAAAGAAGGTAACTGTATTCAGAGAAAACCTGCAATAAGCATTAACTGGATATAAATAAAAAAAACACTTAATGGTGATAAACAATGAGTCGAAATACGATTTTAGCCCCTCTTCGTGTTATCATAATCATTTTGCTGATGTCGATTTTGTCAAGCTATGTTCGGACTGCACTTGTTCTCGCTGATCCGTCGCTGCCGATCGTGGCTGATGAGGGTGATTACCAAATCGTAGTGTATCCCCAGCAACATCGCCTTAAAGTCAAAGCCCATGGGAAGATCATTAAAACGTACCAGGTTGCCGTCGGGAATCCGTCAACCCCCACCCCTATAGGAGAATATAAAATTGTGTACAAAGGGGAAAATTGGGGGCCTGCATTTGGACCACGTTGGCTTGGATTAAATGTCCCTTGGGGATATTATGGCATTCATGGGACGAACAAACCGTTTTCTATCGGACAGCATCAAAGTCACGGCTGCATTCGAATGCTCAACAGCGATGTTATCGAGTTATTTCAATTGATTCCTCTCGGAACAAAAGTGACGATATACGGACATGTTTTAGGAGATCCGAATCACGAACCGAGAGTGTTGGCCGAAGGTGACGTTGGAGGAGATGTACAGTTGATCCAATCCCGCCTAAAGAGCGCAGGGTATTTCAAAGGGGTATGCAACGGCAAATTTCGTTCGGATACAACAGCAGCTTTAAAAAAGTATCAAAGAAATCATCAGTTAGCACAAGACGGTGTAGCCACGATCCAGGTCTATAAAGAATTGGGGTTATTAGAGTAATTAAAATGGAAGAGGTCATACAAACTTAAACAACAGGCCATTTTTCTTTACGTAATGCATGAAGTAGTTCCGGGGAAGCGTTCAGGTTGTCACGTACAAGCTCTTCCGGGGTTAATGCCATCCATTGATTTAGAGAGATATCCTCAAAGTGATCACTTCTAAAGATCTCCAAAAACCATAACGTGTCGGTGCCCGTGTTCTGAATATAATGCCCCATGGCTACAGGTACGTAACCAACATCTCCAGCCCGATAGTCGAATGTGCGTGCAATACCATTCCCTCCAAAAACCGTCATTCTTCCTTGCCCAGTCAAATAATATTGCCATTCATCCGCATTGGGATGCCAGTGAAGCTCGCGCATTCCGCCAGGCTTAATTTCAACAAGTGCTGCGGCTACTGTTGTGGAGATCGGAAAGTTGGTGGAGTCTACAATGCGTACACTACCTCCCGGTGTAATGATAGGTGTCTGGGCTAACAGCCGATGCTTGAAGGAGAGAGGCACCGTACCATAGGGGGACTGCACTTTCTGACTTTCGAGGGATCCGGGGACCTGATCCTGAAAAATGTAAACCTGGTCCGTTGGCATGGATAGGAATGCAGATTCGGGTACACCGAAATTGACGGACAACACTTCCGGTGGGGTATGTGCGAACCAATCAGAGATGGATAATGTATTCAGATCGGAGAAGGACCCATCATCAAATACAAGCAAGAACTCACACCCATCAGCCAATCCCTGAATGGAATGGGGCAGACCTTTCGGGAAAAACCATAGATCTCCCGGTCCCACATCTGCAATAAAATTACGACCTTGCTGATCCACGGACGTAATTCGTGCTGTACCCCAGATCATATACGCCCATTCCGATTGCTGATGCCAGTGCAGCTCCCGTACACCTCCAGGTGTAAGACTCATATTTACACCGGCCAGTGTCGTAGCGATGGGCAGGTCCCGTACTGTAATTTCACGGGACCAACCGCCATGGTTCAATTGCATATGTGTATCGGAAAAAGACATTCTCAGGTTGGGTAATAAGCCGTTGTCGGTTACCGGAGGCACCAGCAAATCTGGATTTTGTAAATCTCTCATCACATCCCGAGGTCCCAGATCGGGTCCTCCGGCACCATCTTTTCGTATTGGCTGCGGTATAATTAATGGCTTGCCATTGTTCTTGTTTTCATTTCTCATAAACAGATTCCCCCCGTTCATCCCTTCATCCCATGGATAGATGTGGTATAAGTGAATATTATGAACCAGGGCCTGTTTATTATGAGAAACTGGAATAATCTGCGTTGAGGAAGTGGGAAATAACGTGAAAATTCACCATGTGGGTGTTTCGCTATCCACCATTGTCAAAGATCAGACGCTTTTATTGCTTATTGAGTCGATTTTGGAGTCAAGCTGCAAAAATTCATGCTCATAAATTTCATGTACTCTGTTCAGAATGGCTGAGCCTTGCTCCGTAAATCGGAGATTAGTGGGTTTATTTTTCATCAGGAACGTACCGGATGTATGCTTGGTTTGCGCGATGGCGGCGTTATAAAGCAGAGAAGCTCCGTGACTTGGATGTGGGAAGAAGAGCTTCATGATTGGCTTTATATAAAAAGGCAGTCCTGATGTTTTATTACCTCTGAGTGTATTATTGCCTCCAGGGTCCACGCTGAGTAACCGGATTCCTTTAGCCGCAGGGGTAGAAGCAGCTTCACGTGTCCATAAAGAAAGTGCGAGCTTGGAAGTGGCATAAGGACCGAACAGCTTTTTGAACTCGGCTGGATGTTCCAGAATGTCCAGGTTAAACTGTTTGACCATAGTGAATGCACTGGTGGATGTATTAATAACAGTTTTCATGCTTCCTTTGCGAAGGAGATCCTGTAGTTCCGTGTAAATGATATATGGCACCACGGTCTGTAATTCAAAATGCATTTCATGCCCCTGATCGGACAAACGAAGATCGTTACCACTGCCCCCGGCATTATTAAACAACACATCGATGGCATCCGTTTCGGATTTGATCTGATTCAGTGCTTCTCTCAGACTATTGTACTGAGTAAGATTAGCTTGAACCCAACGGAGCTGGCCGGAGCGCAAACCGTCCTGAATATCACTGTCTTCCTTTGGAAAAGCGGAACGGTTAAGGCCAATAACTTGCCAGCCTTCAGCTAACAAGGTGCGGGTCAGTTCAAGACCGATTCCGGAAGTTGATCCTGTAATTAAGGCTGTACGAAGTGTATGGTTTGAATTCATATCAATTCCTCCTGAGTGAATGGAATGACAGAGCCAGTCTGTCTAATGCGCTCATTCTATAATTTGGAGCCGACTCCAAGTCAAGCGTTCTGTTGGTTTATAACAACCTTGACTTGGAGCTGACTCCAAGTTGTAAGATGGAGATCAATGAAGGCGGAGGAGGCTGACGATGCTGAAAGATACTGAAGTGTTCTCCATTAAAGAGACGTCAGAACGGGCGGGATTATCGGAAGATACCATTCGTTATTATGAGAAGATTGGACTTCTTCCCCGGGCTGAACGCAAGGCCAATCGCCATCGGGTATACCGTCCGGAGGATATTCAGACGATGAAGCTTATTACTTGTCTGAAAAAAACAGGCATGTCTCTGGAGGAGATGAAACCTTATTTACAGATGTCGATGGATTCGGATCTGGAAGATTTCCCGGATGAACGTGAAATGCTGTTAAACCACCGGAAGAAGATCGAAGCGCAGATTGCATCCCTGCAGCAGATCGTCGATTTTATTGATGAAAAGATGGAGAAGCGAAGCATGTTTCCGGATGAGTGCCCGATTATCGGGGAGAACCAGATGTCTGTTTTTGAAAAAAAGAACATCTTCTCCTGAATGCTGCAAGCTCAGCAGAACCCAAAAACCACGTCATTACGACGTGGTTTTTTTACTTATAGTTAGCACTCGATATGGAGTGTATGGCGAAGGCGTTTGATATCACTTTTGGGAGGAAGGCCATACATGCGGGCGTACTCCCGACTGAATTGGGAAGGACTCTCGTACCCAACCTGGAATGCAGCATCGGCTGCATCGGTTGAACCTGCTAGCAGCATTCGCCGGGCCTCCTGCAATCGAATCTGTTTTTGATACTGCAGTGGGCTCATGGCGGTAATGGCTTTGAAATGATAATGCAATGAGGACGTGCTCATATTGATCATGGAAGCCAATTGCTCGATTCGCAGGGGATGGGCGTATTCTGATTGAATCACTTCAATGACCTGAGCAATATGCTGTGCGTGACTGTTCTGAACTGCAAACTGCCTAATGGAATGTCCGTGTTCATCCTGAATCAGGCGATATAGAATCTCGCGAGTCATAAGTGGTGCAAGTACAGGAATGTCTTCAGGTGTGTCCAGCAATTTGACCAATCGGATTACGGCTTCCAGAAGCGGAGGTTTGGTTGAACTTACAAACAACCCGCGACGTGTTGATTTGTCGGGTTTGGTTTGTACGGGAGGAGAATCCTGAATAAGTTCAAAAATCTGCCCTGAATCAAAATCAATTCGCAGGCAGAGATAGGGATGTTCTGTTGTAGCCTGTACAACTTGCCCTGAAATAGGCAAGTTGATGGAAGCGACCAAATACTGTAAAGAGTCATAGGTGTAGCTCTCCTGTCCGAGAATAACCAGTTTAGTACCTTGGGCCACAATGCACAAGGCGGGTTCATGTACAGTATGAATGGGCTCTGAAACCTGGGAAGCACGGATCAAAGCAAGCGAAGGAATTGCTGTTAGATGAACCCCGTCTTCGTGGGTGAATCGGCCGATTAAGCGAGCCAATTCCTGCTGCTGCTGAATAATAGCTGTATTCTGTTCCAATTTTGAAAGCATGGATTGCAGGCCCTCCTTTCCTCGTACTTGTTTAACCATTTTAGAATGTTCTGGACGAATAGGCAAGAATACTGTGGGATTCTTCTATCGCACATAGACTGATCCCTTACATAATGAAGATAAGCAATTGAATCTGTTGGCAAACAGGAAAGGAGTGACATGGAAATATGGCAGGCAACACATCGGGAGATAAACAAGAAGCGGAGCATCCGTATGTTGGAATGTGGGTGACGAAGGACGGGTACATCAGGCACGAACTTCTCCCTAACGGTCGCTATGATGAAGCGCGGGGAAATAGGCAAAATGCATATCAAGGTCGGTATGTAGTCGATGGAGACCATATTGAATATGTGGATGATACTGGCTTTACCGCCGATGGAGACTTTAAGGACGGTGTGCTTTACCATGCGGGCATGGTGCTGTACAGAGAAAACGCACAATGAAATAAATATCTAATGGGGAGAGAAATCAAAATGTATAATGTAAAAGGAAAAGTCGTTGTGATTACGGGTGCAAGCAGCGGAATTGGGGAGGCAGCGGCGCGTCTGTTGGCAGAACATGGTGCACATGTTGTCATTGGTGCAAGAAGGGTGGATCGTCTGGAGGCGCTGGCGTCCTCCATTCGCTCGGAAGGTGGTTCAGTAGAATATCATACACTTGATGTTACACAGCTGGAAGAGATGCAAACGATCGTAGAGCTTGCTCTCAGTCGTTATGGACGTTTGGATGTGATTGTTAATAATGCAGGAGTCATGCCGCTATCGCCCCTTGAAGCACGAAAAGTGGACGAGTGGAACCGTATGATTGATGTTAACATTCGCGGTGTTCTTCACGGCATTGCCGTTGGGCTGTCGGTTATGAAAGAACAGGGTTCTGGCCAGTTTATTAATATCGCCTCTATCGGAGCCTATGCCGTGACACCAACAGCCGCTGTATATTGTGCAACCAAATACGCAGTCCGTGCGATCTCGGAGGGTCTGCGACAGGAAGTAGGCGGAGATATCCGCGTAACCCTCGTATCGCCAGGTGTGACTGAATCCGAACTTGCCGAATCCATCTCGGATGCTGAAGCACGCGAGTTTATGAAAGACTATCGGCGCATAACCATTCCGGCCACGGCGATTGCTCAGAGCATTTTGTACGCGATCAACCAGCCGGCTGAGGTGGATGTGAATGAAATCGTGGTGAGACCCACAGCTAGTATGGCTTAAACCTCTCTGTAAATAAAACTCCAAAGACGTCCACAACCATATATACGGGTTGAGGGCGTCTTTTTGTACCCGGAAAGAGAGCTCGTCCGGGTTGCAATATGGTATAGTATGATCAAGTAACGCACCAGAGAGAGGGGAATAATGCATTGACGCTGCAACAGCTAAAATATGTGATTGAAGTCGCCACGCGCGGCTCGATGAATGAAGCCGCCAAGCGGCTGTTTATTTCCCAGCCCAGCCTGTCGAATGCCATTCGGGATCTGGAGCAGGAGCTGCGGATTACCATTTTTGAACGCACGAATAAAGGGATAACCTTGTCCAAAGAAGGCGTGGAATTTTTAAGTTATGCACGCCAGGTAGTAGAGCAGGCGGAATTGCTGGAGAATCGTTATTTGAACGCGAAGCCGTCTCCGCAACATTTTTCCGTCTCTACACAGCACTATGCGTTTGCAGTAAATGCCTTTGTGAAGCTGGTGCAGCAGTATGGACAGGATGAATATGAACTGGCTCTGCGGGAAACGAAAACGTATGAAATTATCCAGGATGTAAAAAGCCTGCGCAGCGAGATTGGCATTCTGTATCTGAATGAATTCAATTCCAAGGTTATCAATAAGCTGCTTAAGGATGCGGGGCTGGTGTTCAACAGTCTGTTTGTTGCCAAGCCGCATATTTTTATCAGTGTGCAAAATCCGCTGGCGAAGCAGGAATCGGTTGCGATTGAACAGCTTCAGGATTATCCATACCTGTCCTTTGACCAGGGGGAATATAACTCCTTCCATTTTTCAGAGGAGATCCTAAGCACGCTTTCTCATCCCAAAAGCATACAGGTTAATGACCGAGCTACGCTGTTTAATCTGCTAATCGGTTTGAACGGATACACGATCTCGACAGGTGTACTTAGTGCCGACCTGAACGGGAACGAGATCATCCCCGTGCCGCTGGAGTGTGAAGAGACCATTAATGTCGGATGGATCAGCCACAAAAATGCTTCGCTTTCCAATCTGGGGATGGAGTATGTCCAGGCTCTGCATGAGGCGATTCAATCGTAAATAGTCATGGAAAACCGTTTCCGTTCCAGCGGAGTCGGTTTTTTTTAGGAACACACTTATAGTCATTTGCGTAAAAGTACGAAGGGAGAACGGTCAGTGCGAGTTTTATACCGAAATAAGAGTGAACAGCATGAGTTGATGATATATGATACATCCAAGCTTTATGGGGAAAAGGGCCGTTTTCGTGTGCTGGAGTTCTCCAATGCAGCAGTTCAGGGGGCAATGGATCTGGACGAGCCATCCCGAATGGTGCTGGAGTATCCAAGAGCGATGGTGCATCTGATGGAACGAAATCATCCCGATTATGAATCGGTTTTTGTCATTGGACATGGTATTGGAACCTTATCAACCTACCTGTCCAACCGTCAAATAAAAGTTGCCGAACTCGATGCAGAAGTCGTTGAGCTCAGCAGAACTTTCTTTGGATATCGTGGAGATCATGTGCTGGTCGGTGACGGTCGTGAACTATTGGAGCAGGAAGCCTCAGGCTCATACCATTATATTATTGTAGATGCCTTTACGGCTGCGGGAACTCCTGCACAGTTTACTTCAAGCACTTTTTTTGCGATGCTGAAAGACAAATTGCATTCTGGTGGTATCGTATTGCTGAATGTATTTGGTCGTGCAGGCAATGACAGACTTGTGAATGCGATTCATACGACATTACAGGAACACTTCACTTATACGCGCTCTTTTGCATTGCCAGCTGAGTCACCCGATGAAGTCCAAAATCGTATCTTGGTGGGCTGTGACAGCCCAATTTCATATCAATCGCGTCATATGGCAGGGTTTATAGAACAGCAGTTGGGCGAAGGTTATATTATTGTGGACTCAGATGAATGTTAATTAATTTGTCAAAAAATTGTCAATCTTCCGATGTAATTATTCCAACTTCATAAACTATTTATTTCTTCTTAACAACTTTCGTATAAAATAGAAGGAATGTGCCTTTTCATGAAAACCGGGGGAAGCAATAATGATCGCAAAGAATAAAACATCCAGATTAAGAAGAAGAGTAAGAGAGAACAAAAAAATCAGCCTTACCGCTTTGTTGAGTGGATTGGTCACCATTGCCGTTTTGATGACATTGACCATTATGTTTATTTCATCTTATACATCCCAGAAGCAGTCGCTAATTGATAGTACACTCTCACTTAATTATTCAAGTGCCGTGCAGATGAGCCAAACACTGGACTCGTTGTTTCAATCCATGCAGACCAGTTTGAAGTATTCAGCTAGTTATTTTCCGGAAATAGACTATTCAGATGCGAAAAAACTGGATTCCACACTGGATTTGATTCGAAACAGCAGCAATTATTTCAATTCGGTTTCTCTGGTTGATGCATCGGGAATTATTAGGGGTTCCTCTCCTTATTTGGAAAAAAGCCTCGGACAGCCTATAACTTCTGATGCAGCCAAAAAGGCGTTTAAATCGAGGTCTTCCTATATATCCGAAGCCTACCGCGGGCCTTATTCGGAACGAAGAATCGTATTTATAAGTGAACCGATCTTCAGTCCATCAGGTAAATTCAATGGTTTAATTAGTGGGAGCATCTATCTACAGGAAAACAACATCTTGAACCTGTCATTTGGCAGTCAGCTGAAGACCAGTAATGGCTCTTATTTTTTTATTGTTGATGCCAAAGGGACGTTGTTGTTTCATCCGGATACGGAAAGAATTGGTGAAAATCTAAGCAAAAATCAAGTTGTGCAAAAATTGCTTCACGACCAGACAGGCAAAGAACAATACAAGAATCTGGCGGGTGTGGATTCACTCGCAGGTTATTATAAGGTTCCCACAACAGATTGGGGAGTTGTCGTTGTATCTCCAACCCAGATGGTATACGATCAGCTGAATCAACATATTCGCATGCTGCTGCTGTACACTTCAATCCCGTTTATCATTCTGACACTTATCGTTATTCGTGTAGCGCGCAAGCTGGCCAGTCCATTTGTTTATCTTGCAGACCTGGTGAACCAGGTGGATCAGGGCAAAGTAGATTTGCCTGTAATGAAGCCGCATTGGAACAGGGAAGCGGATTTGTTAACACGTACCGTGCTGACCGCATTGGCGAATTTTCGAAAGCAGAAGGATCAGCTTACTTATGATGCCAGAACGGATGTATTAACCGGAATGACGAATCGCAGAACATTTGAAGAAGTCATCCAGCGCTGGATTGATGAAGAAATTCCTTTCTCCATTGTAGTCCTGGATATTGACCGCTTCAAATCCATAAATGATACGTATGGGCATCATGCAGGGGATCAGGTTCTGCAGCATATCGCGAATATTATTAAACTGTCCGTTCGGACGCAGGATGTAGGCTCCCGTTTTGGCGGGGAGGAGTTTGTTGTGTTATTGCGACATACGGATTCCAAAACAGCGTATCAGATTGCCGAGCATATCCGTGTATCGGTGGAACAAAGTATATTGCCCATTGATCGTTCTGTGACGATTTCGGCAGGCATTGCCGAATATCCACTGCATTCCACAACGGCGACAGAGTTGTTCCATTTGGCTGACAATGCGTTATATCAAGCCAAGGAAGAGGGGCGTAATCGTACCATTACCATTCAGACGGTCATAAAATAAGGTTTGCGTACCTTCATATCTTGAAAAACAAAAGAAGCTGATCCCATCGAAGAAAGGATTAGCTTCTTTTTGTCATTTGTTTAGACCTCTTGTGATCTGGCCAGGACTTCATTTGTATACTGTTCTCCCCAGTCTCGCATGCTGTAAATAATCGGCTGAAGGGTTTCTCCAAATGGCGTAAGCGAATATTCCACTTTGGGCGGAACCTGAGGATATATTTCCCTGTGAACAATTCCGCTGCTTTCCAGCTCTCTTAATTGGAGAGTTAACATCCGCTGAGTAATATCAGGGAATAACTTTCTGATCTCGTTGAATCTTAACGAGCCGGAGAATAGGTGATATAGAATCGCACCTTTCCATTTGCCTCCGATGACGCTCAGCGTGACTTCAACGGAACAGCCATAAGGCGAGGGACACACATCTTTCGCGTTCATTTTCATTATAATTGCACCTCCAGTTTGTGGTGGTTATTTATAGTATCCATTTCAGTACTACAGCACTTAAATGCACATATTACTCATCTATGAGCATATCACTTCTCCACTGGATTATAAACCCCATGCACCGGCATGAGGTTAAAACAAAAAGGAACCCCGGTTTCGTATCACGAAACATCGAGGTTCTTAGGAATAGAAAGGAATGGAAAGCTAGATTAGATTAAAGCGTCCAGAGAATACGCCCCTGCACCCGCTAGTGCAACACCGATTAAAGATCCGAGCATAACCAAATTGTACTCAAATCCTCCGTTTAGATTCCAAAGCCCTTTACCTGCATGGACTTTCGCTATGGCAACAAGCATAGGGATGATGAGCAATATGGCAGCAAAACCAGTCCAGAAACCCGTCCCAAACAGGAATCCGCCGATCAATTCAACAAGGCCTCCACAGACAGCCATAACTCTTGCAGGCTTCAGATCTACCGCCCCGAAAAATTCGGCTGTTCCTGATATGCCTTCTCCACCAAACCAGCCAAACAGTTTCTTGCATGCATGACCCATCATAATGAAACCAATAACAAGTCGAATGATAAGTAATCCGGCGTCTAACATATGTTTATTTCCTCTTCTCAAGTTGTATAAAATGATGGAACGAATATCGTACGAATCTCAGATCAGCGACGCCAGAATGGTATCACACAACGCCATGGTTTCAATATTATCCGTACCACTGGAACGTGGATCGGATTTGTTCTGGCAGCATTCCATAAAATGAGCCATCTCCCCTACAAATCCTCGTAAGTAGAGATCGCGATAAGCCCCTGACATGGGAGAGCCAGAAGGGGTAAAAACAGTATCCTGCTCCTCAAGGGATTTCCAGGGAAGGGTATTTCCTGTACGAGATTGATGAACCGTAAGTGTGTTAATCTCATCTGCTAACGCAAATCCGTCGTCAAAGGTGACGAGTACACTTTCGCTCTCGCGTGACCATGCACTCATGCCAGCAAAGTAGGCGCTGCCCACCACACCATGATCAAATTTGAGGGAAATGCTCTGGTTAATATATTCTCCGTCCTTAACCGTTGTGCCTGTGACATGTACGGCTTCCCCGAACAGATAACGCATCAGATCGACCATATGAATGGCAGCCAGCTTCATGAATTGTTCCTCATCCTTGCAGAAGGGTGTGCTGTCTACAGCGAATTTCATTTGGAAAGAACGTGCTTTGCCCAATGATCCACCATCAATCAGTTCCTTGAGTTTCATGTAAACCGGCGCATATCGTTTCATGAATCCAACCATGACAACCACACCTGCTTTTTGGGCAGCTTCAGCCACAGCAGCAGCTTCAGCAGCGTTCCATCCTAGCGGCTTGTCCACGTAGACATTTTTGCCAGCCCGGATGCATTCAAGGGCAAGGGTTGTCTGATCCTCTGGTTGCGCCACAACAATGACGCCATCACAGTCTTCATTTTGCAGCATCAGCTGAGTATTGTCATATGCTTTCCCGCTGCTCCCAAAACGAAGGAGGGCCGCCTCGGACCGTTCCATACTGCGGGTGGCGATGGCCTGAATTTCTGCTCCTGCTTCAACAGCAGAAGGATATATATTCGTGGAGGCATGGAATCCTGCACCGATAAAACAAAGTTTGGCTTTTTTCATGTGAACCTCTCCTTTAAATGCATATCACCATTCACACGGATTAGATTTTGTAGCTTAAATGCTTCAGCATCTGTCCGGCAATGGTGTTATTAACGCTATGAGGGACCGGCTGTGGTCCGAGGGTGAGATGTTGGCGCTGCTGTACCAGATATAGCAGGGAGGCGGCTTGCAGGGACAAGCCCAGATCCATCGTTTCGGCAGGGTTACCGCTGCCACCAGCCAGGTTCAGCATCTCGCCTTGCGTGAGTAACATGAGTCGACGGCCATTGGCTAATGTAAATTGTTCGATATCCGCTGTCAGTTGTTTGGTATGCTGCGCATCCTGACGGAGACTTTCCAAATCCATTTCCCAAGAAAAATGTCCGGCATTGGCGAGAATCGTTCCATCATTCATTTGATTAAAATGCTCCTTCAGAATGGCGTTAGGACGACCAGTGACAGTAATGTATACTTGGGCAAATGCAAAGGTTTCCTCCAATCGTGCCACTCTGAACCCATCCAGGGCCGCTTCCAGGCCAGCAATTGGATCGGTTTCAACAACGACGACCTGGCTGCCCAGATTCCGCAAATACCTGGCAATGCCTCGTCCACAGGTTCCATACCCTACAATGACGAAACGACGTGTGGGCAAAATCAGGTTGGTAGTACGCATGAAACCTTCAATAACGGTCTGTCCGACACCGTGTTCATTTTCCATAATTCGTTTGAGTGGACTGTCATTAATAACAATGATCGGGAAAGGAATGTTCTCACCCGTCTCTTCACGCAGCAGATTGGCCCCTGTCGTTGTCTCCTCCGTACCACCAATAAGAGAGCTAATATCATACTGTTGAATGAAGGTGCGTGCCAGATCAGCTCCGTTATCCATGATGAGATGGGGCTGGTGACGAAGCACATTGTGGATATTTTGCAGATGCTCATTGCGTTTATCCGAACGTTGACCATATACCGTGATGCCTTCTTCCTGCAGAGCTGCTGCGACGGCGTCTTTGGTTGTGCCGGGGCTGCCCGTCAATACAACGTTGGCTCCACCTGCCTGGAGTGTGCGGCATAACACAGCTGTTTTGGGCTCCACATGAATACAAATCCCAATGGTTAAGCCAGCAAAAGGAAGCTCTTTGGCAAACTTGGATTTCAGTTCGCCGAGCAGGGGCATATGCATTTCGGTCCAGTGAATGCTGCGTTTTCCTTTTTCAATACGTTCATATGTTGTGTTCTCGAGAGTCATGCAAAGCTCCCCTTTTCGATGTAAGGTACAGCGTGTCCAACAGGACACTTGATCTGCTTAATGTCTACGATAGGGAGTTTAATCGGGTTAAAAAAGGACATATGTCCCACTTATTGCTGGTTGGAAAAAAAGATGTTGCAAACTTATTGTAGAGTATGTATACTCTTAATTACGGTAAAACAAGCAATTGTTTCACCAGAGTGCTTTTCATCCATTATGAGAAGATACATATTATGCGGTCGTGGCGGAATTGGCAGACGCGCACGGTTCAGGTCCGTGTGGGCTAACCCCCGTGGAGGTTCGAGTCCTCTCGACCGCATCGAAGAAAAAAGCTCGTGAAATTGCTCTAAAGGCAATTCACGAGCTTTTTTTATTTATTGAATCTGAAATGTTGCACACAAAGCCCTGCAATCGCTCCGGCAATACCGAAGACCGCAACACTGGCCATAACCTCATACGCCTGAAAACGAAACAGAAAAGCAATGCCGCTGCCCAATGTCGTTCCTGCGAGAAATCCTAGAGAAATCCCTGTTTCTTTGGTTAATTTCATAGCTTCACCTACTTGGGAATGTGAGTTTAGGATTTGCAAATTTTTAATACAGGAAGTAAAGTGTGATCAGGAAAATACTCACATTTTATTTCCTTTTTTTCATTTTGTGGTTTTATCCATGTAATTATGCATGATATTTCTTAAGGGAGGTTAAGAGCGAATGGATATGAACGAGCGAATTGCCACATGGAATGAAGAAGCGCAGAATTGTACTTGCGGGCATGATCATCGGTTGGTGCAAATGCAGGTCGAACTGGAACATGGAGCTATTCAGCGGATACCTGGCTATTTGTCCGAGCAAGGGTACAGACATGTAACAGTAGTATATGATCGATTTACGGGTCCGGCAGCAGGGCACGAGGTGGTAAGGAACCTTCGAGAAGCAGGTGTTCATGTGGATGAAATATGCATGCCAGAGAACAAAGCAGGCGACGTGATTGCCGATGAGGGCGGGATTGTACAGGTACTGCTGGGTGTGAAACAGGAAAGTCAGGCGGTCATTGCTGCGGGTTCAGGAACCATTCATGATCTGGTGCGATTTGTTTGCTCCAAAATGAACAAGCCCTTTCTGTCAGTGCCTACGGCAGCCTCCGTTGACGGATTTACTTCGGCAGGTGCGCCACTTGTTGTAAGCGGCGTCAAACAAACTTTCCAGGCGGTAGCACCTGAAGCTATTTTCGCGGATATCGATATTCTGGAGCAAGCCCCCCAAGAGATGAATGCCGCCGGATTCGGAGATATGCTTGGTAAATATACATCACTGGCGGACTGGGTGGTTTCCAGGGATCTGGGCGGGGAACCGTTCTGTCCAGCAGCTTATCGCATGACGGAAGAAGCGCTGATGACCTGTGTGGAGCATGTACAAGGTATCGCCGAAGGAAGGGCCGACGGTGTGACTGTATTGATGGATGCGCTGATTGCTTCCGGTATTTCCATGCTGATCATTGATCATTCCCGTCCTGCATCGGGTGGAGAACATCATCTGTCCCATCGGTGGGAGATGGATCTGATGGAGGCGGGGCACAAGCCTGTATTGCATGGTGCCAAGGTGGGAGTAGCCTGTGCGCTGCTGACCGTTAAATACAAGAATCTTGCACAACAATCCGACGAGCCGGTTTTCCGTGTGTACAATAATCTGCCGGATGCATCTCAGCTTACAGCTTGGCTTGAGCAAGTCGGTGGCCCGACAACAACAGAACAATTGGGTGTATCCATGGAGATGGTAGAACATGCTTTTGCCACAGCTCATTTGCTTCGGGATCGGTATACTGGATTGAAATATATCAACGAAATTCTTAACGTGGGAACAAAATAAGGATGGAAGAAATAATGTAAACAATCATCATTCTATGTCTTTAGTTGTACGCACAAATTAACAGAAATGAATGTAATGGACGAGACAAGATGGTGTCATCATTTCAGTAGAGGATAGTGCACTTGATTCGACATCAACATATCTATAGTGTTTTTGTGAAATACGGAGTATACAAGGGTTCAGGATGGATCAGAACAACGTATACAAGTTGGGACAGAGGGTGAATTTAAGCATGTTTCCATTGAGAGAAAGAATTTAATACTCTTTATAAAAGGTGTGGAATTAAATTGTTCGTACAAATATTTGATGAAAATGAAGCTGATGGTGAAGTTGTATTTCACTAAATAATTAGGGATTTATATAACCTGTTTGATGAAAGTTTAACTTTAAAAAGGCTCTGTCTTTCCCAAGTGGGAGGACAGAGCCTTTTGGTTGTTCGCTAATTTAGTTAGTGTGGCGATCTTTCAAGATGACATCTGCGAACAAAATAGTCTTCGGGATGCGGAAAAATTGTTCCGCTTGTTCCTGAAACGCAGCAGAAGGCAGCGTTCCCTGATGCAGCCATTTGCGGAAAGTGCCGGGGTGAACCCCGATCCAGTGGCTGACATCTGTCACCGACAAATCATGGACCATACACAAGCCTGTCAGAATACGGTTGCTAACCGGAGAACGGGTCACCGTACGCTTCATAAAGCGGGAAGGCTCGGGCTGACAAATGACAGGGCTCTTGCGTACCACTTCTTCATTAAACAGAATGTGGCGCGGGTAGCCGAGCAATTGGCAAGCCTTGTCCAAATTGGTACTGCCGGGTATCCGTCCTTCATACACCCACGCGCTGACGCTGCGTGAAGAGATGGATAGATCCTCTGCGAGCTGGGACAGTTTGATATCATTGGCCATCAGCACGGCAAGAAGAACACGGTTACGGATTTGACAGCGTGTCGGTTTGCGGAATCGTTTAACACGGACGCCTTTTCCCAAATATTTACGGTTGATCAGAGACCACGCCTGGATGGAATGTTGTTCTGGTTGATTAGGCATATTTCCTCCGATTTTTTTAACCAAATACTACAATAAGTACGGGGGTACTTTCAAGTGCCGGGTGCACCTGTTTCAAATGAACGGATGCGTGAATCCGCTCCAAAGGAGGAATTATGGACTAGACCAGACGCAATTCACATCCTAGTATATTCCTAGATTACAATGATTCACTAAATTTAAGGGGTTAAATAGATAATGTATAAAAATAAAATAAGTCTAATTACCTAATAGTGGGACTAAAGTACTTTTATCTGTTTTTTGTTGATATGATGCGGTTTATTTCCATGATTTACCCATAAATATTCATTTTCTGTTGCTGGGTTTGGTTTCCAATATGCACAAATCTGAAATTGGAAATCCGCTTGATCAGCCAGGCATGTGGACTGTCAAAATCTCTTACTCTTACATATCTTGTATGGAGATCAAATGAGAGGGAGAGGTGAGGAATGTGAATCCATCCGTAAGTACCTTTGCTGCCATTTCAGGGGCATTCATGACGTTTGCTTTTGGAGGATGGGATCAACTGCTTAGCTTGCTGGCGGTGGCAATGGCTGTGGATTATATTACGGGTCTCGCTGCAGCAGTCAGAACGGGTAAAGGATTGAATAGTAATATTGGATTCTGGGGGCTCGCTCGTAAAGGTCTCATGCTGACGGTTGTTCTGCTTGCCCACCGAATTGACCTGCTCATGGGAACTGACCTCATTAAGGGCGGAGCCATTTACTTTTATCTTGTGAATGAGCTGATATCCATTACCGAAAATTATGCCCGAATCGGGCTTCCATTGCCTGACAAGCTCAGACAGGCTATAGCGGTGTTAAAAAAACAGGAAGATTTGTCTGATCGGGAATGGCCTCAACCACAACCGAACCTGGAGAACCAGGAAACCAAAGAACAAGCAACAGAAGTTGTTCCGGACAAACGGACAAACCAAAGTGAACCGTCCGATCAAATGTCTCGGGAGAAATCAAAAACAAATGAAAGCAGCCCAGATTAGGTTGTCTTTTAAGAGAACGTTTCCAAGTATCCTTTCGCAATAGAGGGCGTTATGATATATTTTGGATACAAGAAAATTCATTCATACCAACTTATTATACTCAAATGAGGTGCTTGTCTAATGATTAAACATATTGTTCTGTTTAAAATGAAAGATCGTTCTTCTGAAAGCATTGAAGCAGCTGCGAGTGTTCTTCGTAATCTGCAGGGAAAAATTGATGTTCTGATCTCGCTTGAAGTTGGTATTGACGTGCTTCGGTCGGACAGATCTTTTGACATCTCACTTACTGCCGAATTTGCATCACTGGAAGATCTTCAGGCATATCAGGTACATCCGCTGCATCAGGAAGTTATCAAGTATATGAACGAGGTCAGAGAGCAGTCAATCGCAGTGGACTACGAAATCTAATCTGTCATTCATTCTACTTTGGATAAAGGGGACTCTGCATGAGCGATTTAAGAGACGTTATGGAATTTTTATATATTTTTGTCGTGTTTCTGATCGCTTGTCCTGTGATGTTATTTTGGCTTAAGCGTAGAGGGAAAAGGAACCGATAATTCACTGAACGGGAAGTGAACACATTGTATTACGTAAACAGGGAACAGATTGCACGCCGGCTTGCTGCCGTTCCGGAGGTGGCCGAAGGTCTTCGCCTCGCGTCACAAGCTTGGGATGGCAGTCTTGTGCTGGGTCTGGTACAGGAACGCTGTCTTCATCTGGCGATTGAAATTGTTACGGATGTGGGGAGTTATCTCATTGATGGCTTTATCATGCGTGATGCAAGCAGTTATGACGATATTATTCAGATTAACCACGAAGAGAAGGTTTTTGATCATGCAACCTATGAGGTGCTTAGTCGCCTCGTATCGTTGCGCAAGCCGCTCGTTCAGGACTATTACAGCTGGGAGCGGTCTGAACTGCATCCGCTGAGCAGTGACTTGCCAGGCGTGCTTGAACGTTTTTCCCATCAGGTCCATACCTATGTGGAAAAAGAACTCGGACCTTTCCAGACTGCGCAGGCCGAGGGACAGAGCAAGGAATGAGGGGAAGCAGCATGACGAACGAATGGAAAGAAGATCGAGAAGTAAATCATGAAACGAATGACATACCTTCCGGGTTTCATCCGGTATATATGATTGAGCTGTTATTTCAGGAACGTCCCGTTATAGATCAGGGGCGTTTACAGGATGCACTTAGCCGCCATACCGGACAAGTCCGCCTTGACGTGAAGCAGGGCAATGCAGAGCAACATCCTGAAATGCTGGTTTTCTACCATCTGGACCACAAGGTTTCTTTTCAGGAAGGTAACATTCCAGCACAGACTTGTATGCTTCCCGTAACTGAAATTGTAGATCGTGGCCGCTTTGGAGGGGCTTTGCAGCAGGCCTGGCATTGGCCGGAAGCAGGACAAGCTATGGAAACGATCCGATATTCCATCCGTATTCACGATATGTTCACTGCAGCCATGCCGCGCAAACAGCGACTTGAATTGTTCCAAAAGACGATTCAGGCTGTTATGGAAGTGTTGCCTTGTGCAGCGTTATACTGGTACGGCAGTGACAAATTAGTGGAACCGGAAGCCTATGTGCTGTCCCAGGAGCGTGAGGAACACCTCTACGCTGCGATGAATGTGCGCATGTATCAGGCTGGGGGCACGGAGGAACAGCGTCAGCTGGTTATGGACACGGTAGGGTTGTCGGCACTTGGTGTGCCTGACGTTCAGTGTCATTTTGTTGGACTCGATCCGGATACGGTTGCCCAGACCTTATTGGGCGCCGCCTATTACATATTTGATCAGGGAGATGTTCTGCAGGATGGACAGACGTTGGGATCTTCCGGCGGACGACGCTGGCGTTGTGAGCATCAGGCGGCGTTGATTGCACCAGGACGATATGTAATTGATCTGGACCCAGGCGATGAACATGCCGCTGCTCCGCTAGAGCCGGCGCGGCATACCTGAGGCATGTCACTATAACGTCAGAAGGTGCGAAAGACGGTATCCAAAATTTTTTTTGGTATCCGAGTGTCAGGTCAAGCCCTTGCTGCTTATACTGCATCAACAGAGTAGGCATTCGCCCGGATTGACGAGCAACAGGTCGTTGCTTGGTTATTCGGTACTTCATTTAAGGTAAAGGGAGAGATGCGACGTGAAGGATTCTAACAAAAGTTTGTTGTGGGGAGCATTAATCGGCTCGGTTGTAGGTTCAGTGACAGCTTTGCTGCTGGCACCAAAATCCGGACGCGAACTTCGTCAAGATATTTCGGAAGGTGCACGTCAGGTAAGTGAGAAGGGTCAGGAATTGGCTAGCAAGGTTGGCGAACAAAGCGCACAGATTGTATCCAAAGTAAAAGAGACGGCAGATGTCGTTATCCAGGATATTCAATCCTGGCGCAATTGCGCTGAAGGTAAAGAAGTACGCGTATCCGCAGTCATTGCTAATTCCGATTCTTCCATCGATGCAGATGCAGCAAATGAGGCAGGCGTTGAAGTCATCGCGAAGCTTCCTGCTGACGACTCCAAAGATAACATTTAAAGCTAAGCTTGAACGCGAGCAGGCTTTCCTCTATCCGGAGGGGAGTCTGCTTTGTTGTGTGTGGTCATGCAGGAGTTGTACGATACGGCATTTTGTTTGAACCCTGCGATGAAATCGGGTAAGATGTAGGTACCTTTTTGCCTGAAAAATCATACGGTAGGAAGAAAGCTCTGGGAACCAATTTGTTAACAGAACCAATTCAATGAAGAAGGAAGCGGTGTGTTCGTGCAGCAAGCAATCGCTATATTAGACTCCGGTGTAGGGGGACTGACAGTTGCCAAGGAAGTGATGCGTCAGCTCCCGCGGGAAAAGATCATCTATTTTGGAGATACTGCCCGGACACCGTACGGACCCCGTTCGTCCGAACAAGTTAAACAATTCACGGAACAAATCGTTGATTTCTTGATCCAGTTCAATCCGAAGGTTATCGTTATCGCCTGTAATACGGCTACGGCAGCAGCGCTCGACTATATTCGAGCCAAGGTGAATGTGCCTGTCATTGGTGTCATTCATCCGGGAGCACGAGCAGCCATCACAGCGACACGCACAGGACGCATCGGTGTCATTGGCACCGTGGGAACCATTGGAAGTGGTGCGTATACGTCTGCACTTAAACAGTTATCCCCTTATATTGATGTGGTGAGTCAGGCTTGTCCGGCACTTGTGCCGCTGGTGGAGCAAGGCGAATTCCGTTCCGAGCAAACGACAAGTACGGTGGAGCAATCTTTAGGCCAGATTAAACAACAGCCGATAGATTGTCTTATTCTGGGTTGTACGCACTATCCTTTTCTCATGGATACCATTCAGGAGGTTATGGGGCAGGAAGTGAAGCTGATTAGTTCGGCAGATGAAACGGCGAGGGAAATTAGTACGATTTTGTATGATAAACGAAAATTGGCCAGCGGGGATGAGACGCCCGTACATCAATTTTTTTGCACAGGCGACCCACGCATGTTCCAGAATATCACCCGCCAATGGTTGGGAGAGCAGATCTCCAAAACGCCAGTTGTGTGGCAGGTTACGAAATTATCATAACGTTTTTTTTGATTAGAAGGGGCTGTCCCATAATGTCATGAAAATGACGGGGCAGCCCTTTTTACGTTATGCCAGTTGAAATAGCCGCAGCTATCAAAATCGTCCTTTTCCTGTTGATGGAGGGATTTACGCGATTCATGTCACATGACGGACAACCTGATCCGCATACATATTACATACGTAAGGACACAGGGTGATAAAAGGACAGGAGATTACACAATTTACCAATGGAAAGGAGATCAACATGGAGCTGCAATGGATTATTGTTCATCAGGGAGATACCATGTCACGTATTGCGGCAGCAAACCATATGACAAAAGAGTTACTGGCCGCTCTTAACCCGGAAGCAGCGACTCAGCCCTATTTGCTGACAGGACAGATGCTTCGGATTTTGCCGGGAACGGGACGCAGGTACGCTGTGCAACCTGGGGAGAACGTGGCTGTAATTGCATTGCGTTTTGGATTGAACGAAGAAGAATTGCGTGAGGCCAATCCGGAAATAGCGAACATTCCGGACTGGTGCGGGCGATGCATTCATATTCCGGGTTCAAATGGAAAAACTATCGTCAAGCTGCAGGGAGAGTATGGTTACCGTGAAATGAATCGTGATATCGGTTTGCTTGAAAAGAAGTATCCATTTATCGAGACCGGCTCGATTGGCAGCAGTGTCATGGGCAAGTCTTTGCCTTATCTGCGTTTGGGTCAAGGACCCAGACATATTCATGTCAACGCATCTGTTCATGCGAATGAGTGGCTGACAACGGCGGTTCTGATGCGTTTCATTGAAGAATATGCGATGGCCTACAGTACCAATACATCATGGCATCAATTCCAGACGGAACGCTGGATGCAGGAAACTACGCTATGGGCTGTGCCCATGGTTAATCCGGATGGAGTTGAATTGGTGCAAGAGGGTGTGGTCAATAATCATCCCCATGCAGAAAAACTGTTAAAATGGAATGCTGGACGCTGCCATTTTACACACTGGAAGTCCAATATCAGGGGAGTGGACCTTAACGACCAATTCCCGGCTTATTGGGAGGAAGAGGCTGCTAGAAGAGGGATAACGTCTCCTGGACCAAGAGATTACGCAGGAACCTCTGCCTTATCAGAGCCGGAGGCATTGGCACTTGCACGGTGGACAGAGCAGCGTCAGTTCGATGCTGTCGTCTCTCTGCACAGCCAGGGGCAGGAGATTTATTGGAATTACCGCGATTTGGAGCCGAAGGAGAGTGCACCGTTATCACGCAGACTGGCACGGGCCTCGGGCTACAAGGCAGTCAAGCTGGGTGGTAGCGATGCAGGGTATAAAGACTGGTTTATTCAAAACTTTCGGAAGCCTGGCTTCACGGTAGAAGTGGGACTCGGCGTTAACCCGCTCCCCATGGATCAATTCGATGATATCTGCGTCGAGGTTGGCATGCTGTTGGCTGAATTATTATCAGGTGGGGAGCGTTGACAGGAAACACTGAGAAATTCAAGAAACCTGACTTCACATAATCTGGATGGGTTAGATATGAAACTTACGGGTTGTCCACTCGTATAACAGGAACGGGCGCTGTTTCCGGCGTTCGTTTTTTCATTTTGCATATCGCCTCAATCGTTCCGGTTCGCTCTGGAGCGGGTAATGATGGGTGTGACGATAACGTGTGCTGTTCTGTTTCAGTGCAATAATGATACGGAGGGGTTCATATGAAGTGGAGAAGATTGCTGTCATTCAAACGATGGACACAAGTATTCAAACGGCTGCCGCGTCTGTTGCGGGCTCCGCAAATCCCATTGGGTGAGAAGCTGCTGTTCATCATCCCGGCGCTGCTATACTGGGTACTTCCCGACGTGATGCCATTTATGCCTATAGATGATATCGGGGTTACGTTGTTGCTGATGAACTGATTTGTAAGTCGTGCGGAGCGCAAATATCCGGTACTTACAGCGGAGACGTCGTCTTAATTCGACACAAAATGGGTGGTTTTAACATCGATTTTGCATCAATGTTATTGCGAAGCGCCGTAATTTTCTTTACAATAGATGCTGGAGTTTAGAAATACTGAAAAATTGTTGGAACCAGCAATTACGATATAGGAGATGAATGGAATGAACTGCAAAATTACACGTAATGCCGCGAAAGTATTGAAACTTGAACTGGACAAGCCTGAGAACGAAGGGAAGTTGCTTCGTGTTGTGATCACACATGCACATGGAGATCATGCCCACTACGGACTCGATATCGATACGCCAAAAGAAAATGATACGGTCGTATCTACGGATAAAGAGATCGACGTTATTCTTGAAAATGATCAACCTTTGCTGGATGGCGTTAAAATTGATTACCTTTACTTCCCTGAAGAAGGATTCGTTATTACGAACCCATCCAAAGGCAACCACGGCGACCACTAAGGGAGCGAAGAAGGGGAACTCATGGCTAACGATATCCGCGTATGCGAAAAATGTAATCATATCAAACTGAAATCGATTGTAGCCAAGTTGGAGAAAATGGCTCCGGATACGGAGATCAAAATTGGATGCAAATCGTATTGCGGTCCTTGCGCGAAGCGTGCTTTTGTCTTCATCAATGGTCGGTACATCAGTGCTCCGTCAGAAGAAGAAGTGCTTGCAAAAGTAGCGAAATTCGTGAAGTAGGAAAAGAGAAGAGAGAGGCCGTGGCCTCTCTTTTTTAGTTGTCATTAGGAATAGTACGAGGTTAGAACGTAAAGCCCTGCATCATTTCAAAAATATCAAAGGAATTTTCTTGAATCTCAATGGCGATGACCGTATCGCTTTTTTTGAAAAAATGAATATTTCCCATCCGCTCTTCTTTCACCTCAGCCCATCCGGCTTCGGATAACTTCTCAAAATAATCGGACGGTACATATAATCCCTGTTCTCCCCCGATATGTTTCAATTCATATGTAATGCCTGTGTTAATGTTTGGATTGTCTGAATGTTTCGTTATGCTTAGCTGCTTTGCATTCACGGGAACCGGAATCTCGCTATTTAAGGAGGAGCCTGTATATCCCGTTATTTCATACGTCGAAGTTGTACAGCCGCTAATGAGCAGCAATAAAGATAGCAGAACGAACATAATCCCAAAGTTCTTCAAACACACACCTCCTGGTGGAAAGGGTATTTAGTTAATAAACGCAGTCAGACCGGAAAAGGTTATACACATCATTTTTATTCATCTATAAATTTTACATAGGAATATCAGAGTAATCCGTCATTGTTTCAGCAAAAGAAGAATAAGGAAGGCCGATGTCAACCATCCTAAAGGGGTAACAGGAACATGATCCCAAGGAGGAATACTCATGCCGAAGCGTTATGATTCCAGTTTGCAAGCCGATACCACCGTATCCCAGGCGCAGAATGCAGTGAACAAACTTCATTTTGCCGTTTCCCAGGCAATGTCACATCCAACAGAACAGACCATTGAACAGGCAGAACGCCGTTTGGCGCATACCGAGCAGGCTATGCGTCAAGCAGAACGTTCGCTTGGAGGTCAGGGCGTTGAGCTGGCAGAAGAGATGTTCATTGAGGAGAAGAGAAGATTGAGCTCGATCCAGAGTCAGAATGGGCAAGGGGATTTATAGGCGTTCCTGTCACATCAGAAACCCGCAGAGCAGCAGCTGCTTTGCGGGTTATTCCATGTTTCTTTTCAACACCCGTCGTAATCTGGATCTATCCCAATTGTGTAAAGTGCCGCTTAAAATTTGGTGAGAAGGTTAATAGACCAAGAGCAGGCAAATTTCACACAGGAGGTACAGAATGACAAAACATATTACCGATTGTACGATTCTGAACAACGGCGTGACGATGCCATGGCTGGGATTTGGGACCTATCGAGCGAAAGGAAAGGAAGTTCAGCAAGCGGTGGAGACTGCATTGGAAGTTGGATATCGAAGTATTGATACAGCGTCCGTATATGGAAACGAAGAGGAAGTTGGACAAGCTATTGCAAGTAGCGGTATTGCCCGTAATGAGCTGTTTGTGACAACCAAGCTGTGGAATGAGGATCAAGGGTTTGATTCGACCTTGAGAGCATTTGAGGCTAGTCAGAAGGCGCTTGGATTGAATGTCATTGATCTTTACTTAATTCACTGGCCTGGCAGAGACCAGTATAAAGAGACGTGGAGAGCATTCGAACGTCTATATAGCGAAGGAAGCGTACGTGCCATTGGTGTAAGTAATTTCGAAGTACACCATCTGCGCGATATCATAGATGAAGGTGGAACGGTACCCGCGGTGAATCAGGTGGAACTGCATCCGGGTCTGATTCAACAGGAGCTGCAGGATTTCTGCGGGGAGCAGGGTATTCAACTGGAGGCGTGGAGCCCTATTATGAGAGGTAAACTGAACAAGGAATCGACTTTGAAAAGTCTGGCCCAGAAATACGGGAAAACACCGGCACAGGTTATTCTGCGCTGGGATATCCAGAACCAGATCGTGACGATTCCGAAGTCGGTTACCCCGGAGCGGATTCGCGAAAATGCGGACATCTTTGATTTTGAATTGACTCCTGATGAGCTGAAACTGATCGATGGGCTGGATTCGGATAAACGGACGGGACCACATCCGGATCAGCTGTTTTGGGATTGAGTGTGTAGCTCAATTCCAAAATGAGTGTTTAATGATTTGCTTGTGGATGTTCCGGTGACGGATCGTTCTTCCGATCGCTGTTGTCTCCAAATTTTTTGATTCAATATTCTCAAGGTGAAAATTTGGAGACAGCTTATGCTTCCGAAGCAGCTTTCTTACAGAAAGCTTTCAGGCGAACGCTCCGCTTCTTCAGAATCGATTCCGTCCCCTCCACTGCAACTGTTCATCAAACACTAAAACTTTATAATGAGCTTGAATTGTAGAGTGTAAAAAAAGCAGCAGGATTAAGGAATAACCCTTGATCCTGCTGCTTTTGTGTTATTTGGATTGATCCGGTTGCGGAACCTCGCAGCCGTCTTCTGTACATACTCCACTGCCATCTGCGTCAGTGGTGCTGGACTCTACCATGGTGAAAGGAGAGCGCTCGTCCCATGCTTTCTGGATAGCGTCAAGGAACACCTCATCCGGCTGAGCGCCAGATACAGCGAACTTGCGATCAAATACGAAGAATGGTACACCCCGGATGCCTAACAGTTCACCTTCGGCCTGGTCGGCACGCACTTGGTCTGCGAATTGATTGCTTGACAACACTTCTGCTGCTGCATTGCGATCCAGACCCACTTCTTCAGCCAACTCGATCAGTACATCGGTATTGCCGACATGTTTGCCTTCCACGAAGATCGCTTGAAATAACCGTTCGCTCAGCTCAAGCATTTTGCCTTGAGTTTCTGCCCAATGGGTCAGACGGTGAGCGGAGAAGGAGTTGGTAGGAATCATCTCATCAATATTGTATTCCAGTCCAGCTGTACGAGCATTGGCATTCATCTGGGCATTCATGCCGCGTGCCTGTTCCACACTCATATTGTATTTGGCAGCCAGATATTCTGCGTTGGTTTTGCCGCTGTTCAATTCAGCATTTGGATCGAGTTCAAAACTTTTGAACTGCAATTTTACTTCATCGCGGTGTGGGAATTTTTCCAATACATTCTCCAGACGACGTTTGCCGATATAACAGAAAGGACACATAAAGTCGGACCATATTTCAATATTCATCAATCAAAACCTCCATCATTATAAATGAAACTAATACAGTTACAATTATATAGTGACTTTCCTTCAATCGCAAGGTTGTGGTTACATCCAGCGACTAAAAAAAGAAAGTGCTGAAGCATGCAACGAAGTGCAGCCTCAACACTTGTAGTGTATCTTCTTACTTATCCCGGTATGCCTTGGTCCAATGGTAAGGCTGGATTTCGTCCAATCTCTTATAAATTAAAGCTCCATCCGGATCGTGCACGGCAGCCTTCACGTCTTCTCCCCAGAAAAACAGTCGTTCCTGGCACACACCACAGGGGGTGAGGACCTTGAATTCCGAGTGCTCATCGTCCCGTGCCACACAGATCGAGTGGGTGACCCGCTCGTTTAATTTGTGGGCTTCCAGATAGGCTCCTGTTTCCATACATAAGTGCGTGGCGTCATTAATCACTTCTGGAGCTACGCTGATTAACAGCGAGCCAGCTTCAGTATAAATGGCAGCTGCGCCGCCCCACCCTTGAGGGTAGCGATGTTTGACAAAGTTTGCAGCTTCCTCGAACAGTTTTTGTTCGATATTGAATTGATCTGTATGTGACGTCATGGTAGTGCGCTAGCTCCATTTCATTGTAGTATCGGGTTAAATTTTATAATAAGAAATTGCACTTAGTGGCTTGGTAAGCGTACCGTTCCTTATCTGTTAGGATTCGGATTCAGACGCTTGCTCCTCGCGAAAACGCGAGATCAGGTCAAACGTATTAACCGTATCTGACACATGCAGTCGCTTTGTTGCTTCATCATGACCAGGTCGGCAAGCATTAATATCGGTTTTGGTGCCTGTAGACAGATCGTAACAGGAGCCGCTGTCGTACAGGTAATCATCCGAAGGGATATAGAACAGGGAGCCATCTGTAAATGCACCACTACGCAATACCACCATGCGGGAGGAACCGTCGTACACATCGTTGCCCATGTGGTAGTAGGATTGATCTGAAATACCCAGCAGATGCAGTACTGAAGGTGTAATATCCAGTTGTCCCGCAGGCTCGTCAATCGTTCCCGTGGCGGCTCCGTCAGGCAGATGTACCAGCAAAGGCACCTCGTTCATAATCTGCTCCATATCCACATCATTCAGCGAACGTCCGAGAAATTTCTCATATTGAGGCTGCTCCTTGATGGAATTATCGTGATCCCCATAGAACATGAAGATCGTTTTGTCCCATAATCCCCGATTTTTCAGGTCTTCCACCATGCTGCCGAGCGCAGAGTCCACGTAATGAACGGATTGCAGATAGTTGCCAAACATCGTTCCTTTGAATTCCCCGACATCCAGCTGCTGTTTATCTTGGGGCAGCGCGTATGGATGATGACTGCTGAGCGTAATGAGGAATGAATAGAACGGTTCTGTAACCTCGCTGCTCATTTTCTCAACCGATTGACGGAAAAAGGACTCATCCGACAGCGACCAGCCAAGGGGGTCATCCTGTTCAAAATCATTTTTACTGTAGAACTTGTCATACTTCATATTCTGATACATCGTATAGCGATTCCAAAATCCGCTCTCATAGGCATGAAATACATTTGTACTATAACCGTGATCCTTCAAGATCGAAGGCAGGGAATCGTAACTGTGGTCTGCGTATCGGACAAACGCGGATCCAACTGACAGTGGATGCAATGAAATATTGGCTCCAAAGTCGGCATCCGATGTTCGCCCTTGACCTGTCTGGTGATAAAAGTGACTGTAGTACTGGCTTTCCTTCATCAGCTCGTTAAAATGAGGCGTAATTTCCTGACCGCCAATGCTCTTGCCAATCATGAAATTCATGAAGGCTTCACCTTGAACAATGATCACATTGCTGTCTTTGTACTTGCCAAACATCGCATCTTTCAGTGGATCAGCCTGTTGTCTGCTCGCAAAATAAGCTTTTGCCTGCTCCAAATCGGCAGGATCAACCTCAGGTCCAGATCCCAGATGATCTTTGGCATAGTTGTACAGATCATAGCCATGAAAAGCAAGAAGTCCGGTAACATTGTACATGGATACGTTCCACCAATTGTTATCAAACAAGCCTTTCGCCCAGGTTTTACTATAATAATAAATCGGACCTACCGCCAGACCTAGACCCAGCACAAGGGCAATGCTGCCTGCCGTGAGTCGACGACGCATGGTTGTTTTGCGGGAATTTGATGAGTAAGAGTTCAACCCGTTCGAATATGCGCTGTAATCTCCACGGCGGTTACGTTTGCTGAACAAAAGGATCGCTGCATAGGGGATAATTACAAGCCAATCGGCGAAGAACCATAGATCACTGGCGTAGATGAGCGTAGCGATGCTGTCTCCCAGAGCGTCGACCTGTCTGGCTTGCATCAACACAGGAATCGTCAGAAAATCCTGAAAGTAGCGATAATAAACCATATCGGCATAGATCAGTGCAGTGAGCAGCAGATGGAGTATAACGAGTGATATAATCATACCCCGGCGAGGCAGCCACCAGGTCCAGAAGGACAGAAGCAGCAGCGAACCGATGGCAATCACTTTGTCCAGAAGCCCCATCGTAATGTTGTAAGCGTGCAGATTGTGGTGGAGCCACATTAATTTGAGCAGCATGAGTACAAGAAAAATAAGATATAACGTAAGTGGATGATTCAGAAGCCCGCGCGGCGTAAGGCTGCGTGTTGGCTTAGTGACAAACATATATGTCTCCCCCCCGGATGAATGGTTTTGTTAACGGAATGTAAAATAGGACTTTATCCATTATAGCGTGGTGTCATGGCTTTTCAACTATGCCCAGGGGAGAAAAACTTCATGCGGAAGCAATGTTATCAAGATCATCCATAAAGTCTCCTGGAATACATACAAAAAAACGCCCCAGCCGTGAAAGGCAGGGCGCTTGATCATTCCGATACTATTATTGTTGTGGTGTTTTATTGCGTGGAGGCAGTGGGCCCAAATACTGATAATATTGGGTTTCAATGCGTCCATTGAACAACTTGCGGCGCTTGTCTGCCTTGTGGCCAAAGTCTTCCTCGAAAGATTTGGTCGACGTAATGGCGAAAAAGGACCATGTTGGCATTTCAAGGTAAGTGCGCCCTAAAGAGCGCAGCAGCTTCTGCACTTCTTTTTCTTCACTCAAACGTTCACCATATGGAGGGTTGGTAATAATGACACCATATTCGCCCTGTGGTCTTGCCCGATGAGCGGGCAGAACGCTGACTTCAATATCTTTGGCGAAGCCAGCACTCTTGATTGCTGCCTGTGCTACCTCAATGGCTTCCGGATCAATGTCGCTGCCCGAAATTTGCAATGGAATATCATCGCGAACCGCGTCAAATGCTTCTTCGCGCGCCTGTTCCCACAATTCTTCAGGAATGACAGCCCAGTTCTCGGAGTTGAAGGTCCGACGAAGTCCTGGTGCAATGTTCCAGCCGATCATGGCGGCTTCAATCAGCATTGTGCCGGAACCGCAGCAGGGATCATAGAATGGACGGGATACATTCCAGCGGCTGAGCTGAATAAGCGCCGCAGCAAGCGTTTCTTTGAGCGGTGCTTCGGTTACGAGTTTACGATAACCCCGTTTATGGAGACCTGGTCCCGTCGTATCTAAAGTAAGCAAGGCGCGATCGTTCAGCAGAATGACCTCAATCACATAACGAGACCCATCCTCTGGAAACCACTCCGTGTCATAAGTCAGCTTCAGTTTCTCTACGATCGCTTTTTTCACAATTCCCTGTGATGCAGGTACGCTGCTTAGCTGAGATTTGTGGGAACGACCCTCAACTGGAAATTCGCCATCGGCTGGAATCCATTCCTCCCAAGGTAATGCTTTGGTACCTTCAAACAATTCATCGAAAGTTGTCGCCGGGAATTCACCCATTTTGACCAATACCCGATCGGAACTTCTCAGCCACAGATTACACCGGCAAATATCAATATAATCTCCAGTGAAGAAAACCCGGCCATTGTCGATCGTAACATCCTCATACCCCAGCTGCTTCAGTTCCCGAGCGACAACAGCCTCGAGTCCCATCGCCGAGGTCGCAATCAATTGCAATTGAGCCATGTGATTCATTTCAACTCCATTTCAAGCCGGAGAAGGAAAGTCCTTCTCTCAGCTGTATAGTGACGGGGCGGCCTTGCCGCTTTCCGTGAAAAAACTTACAATGAGAAATGCGGTGAGCTTTGCATTCATCTTTCGAGCTGATGCAGCAGTCAACCGCCTGTGTTTGACAACAAACATTTATTATAGAACATTGGCATCCATATGGAAAGCAGTCCAAGTGTCCAAGGAGGATTTTAGCGGTGAATCTGACCCCTGACGAATATGTAAATCAATTATTTCAAGAGGATGATCTCTTGTTAAAGGTAAAAGAAGCCATTCGATCGAACGGTATGCCGGAAGTTTCGGTTGCAGCGGCTTATGGGCGTTTGCTTACTTTTCTCGCGAAGACATCGAAAGCGGAAGCTGTACTCGAAATCGGCGTGCTGGGCGGATATAGCGGGATTTGTCTAGCTCGCGGTTTAAGTGACGGGGGAACCCTGACTTCGCTGGAACTGAAAGAGGAATACGCAGCGATGGCTCGTGGTCATCTGGAGGAAGGAGGCTTTGGGGATCAAGTCGAATATCGAATCGGCCCCGCAGCTGACAGTCTGGAGCAGCTGGCACAGGAAGGACGTACCTTCGATTTCTTCTTCATTGATGCAGACAAGGAGAATTATCCCGTATACCTCGATTACGCTATTAAGCTCGCACGGCCTGGGGCGGTCATTGTGGGAGATAATTGTTTCCTGCGTGGCCGTACGCTGAATCCGGATAAGCAGGGTCCGGCTGTCCTAGCGGTTCGACGCTTTAACGAGCAGATGGCCAGTGATTCGCGCCTCGTAACAACGATGCTCCCGGATTATGATGGTCTGGCTCTGGCCTGGGTGAAGTAAGAAAATCAGCTCACAAGGCAAAGCTCTGATGAACCGACATTAAAGAGGTCTGTCCGTCACTGCCATCCATCCAAATGAAATGAACGGTATATAAATGAAACGATGCCCATGTTGCATTCTGTATTTTGCATGCAGGAGATTGAGGACATCAGCCAAAAAGAAGAGACGACCAGACCCTGGGTACTAGGGGATGTCGTCTCTTCTTTTTGGCAAAATATAAAGTGATAAGAGCCTTATTAAACTTCCGGTGTTCCGTAAGTCTCAAACCATTTTTTGATTGTGTCAAAATCATCGCTGAAGGATAACCCAAGCATTAACAAAATGCGTGCTTGCTGCGGACTGAGGTTGTCACCGGCGATCACGCCTTTCCCTCCACCGTATACACTGCCTGAACCTGTCCGAGTGGTCGTTACGAAGATTACGCCATCCTCCACCGCTTTGGTACGTGCTTGTCCCATCGCTCTGGAGATCCCGCCTGCTCCAGTACCGGACGTGACGATTCCCTTGGCGCCGCCCTTCACAAATCCTTCAATGGCTTCGCCGCCAGCTTCCTGATAGGAAATCGCAATTTCCACCTTGGCGAGATCCGCCTTCGTGATTTTGCTCAGGTCGAATGCCGGTTTCAATGCACCTTCAGGCTTCAAGGCACGTGCAGGAGCACGGTAAATTCGAATGTTTTCTTCATCAATATAACCTACTGCACCAAGCATCGGGGTTTCGAACGTGTCTGTTCGATAATCATTCGTTTTGGTCACGCCACGTGCCAATTGAATGGTATCGTTCAACATCAGCACGGTTCCAAATGAAGTGGTGCGCCCACTGCCTGCGAGCTTGATGGCGTTGTACAGATTCGCTTGTGCATCTGAGCCAATAACCGTCCAAGGGCGCATGGACCCAGTAATGACGACGGGTTTGTCACTTTGTACGGTCATATCGAGGAAATAGGCGATTTCCTCCATCGTATCTGTACCGGTGGTAACCACAACGCTGTCGTACTGAGCCAGAGCCTTGTCTACCGTCTGAGATAAGTCATAGAGATCAGCCATGGTATAAGAGCCTGAACCTGAATTTCCGAATTGGAGTGTGCTAACATCTGCAATCTTCTGTTTGTCCGGTAAGGCATCGACCATTTCTCCAATCGGGAGTGTACCAGCCTTATAGTTCTGGAAGCTGGTTGCATCCTCGGATTGACCTGCAATCGTACCACCCGTTCCAATGACCAGAACATTAGGCAGTGCGGATTGTTTGAACGACTCAGATAGAGCAGGGATGGTCGTATTGCGAGCCGGAGTGGATGATGCGGACTGAACTGCACTGGTTGTGCCGCTCACTTCTACCGTAGCAGCCTGAGCCGAATAGGTCCCGATGGGGGACAGGGAGATGGTCAGAGCTGTCAAAGCGGCTGTGCTCCATACAGCCCAAGGACGAAGATTTGAAGTTTTTTTCATGAAAAGCACTCTCCTTCAGGTTAGTTTCGTGTGATGTTTGTTGAGGATGATATGTAGATGAATTAAATTGATTGTATTTGATGTTAAGTAATATGACAATTGTAGATAACGATAGAGTAATCGGTTACATTGATAGAAATGTAGAGTATATAGTGTATTTATGAGGTTTAATGGATAAATATGAGGAAATAAAAAAAGAGAATAAAGGATATAAAAACATAATACATAAATTTTAATGTTATATTTTATAACATATGAGTCTTTTGGCCTGATCAATTTAGAGGAAAATTTTGGGGAAAGTGTTGCAGGATCGTCCACAGCAGAAGTGACCTTATCCAAAACGAATAATGGGGGTGTAAGTTAGCAAGTCTTGGCGATTTTTGTAATACGATCTAGGAAATGAGGCTCAATTATTGCCAAATATTTGTATGCTCATAGCGTTGAGTCTATAATATAGGGTGATTTCAATATGTAAAAAAATATATATAAATGATTGGAGGAGAAACGATGAACCGAGCACCCAGAAAGTATGCCAATTACATTCCGATCCGGGAGCTGGAGGCGGTGGAGAAGCAATTACTTCCCTTCCAGGTGTACGCTGAACTTCGTGAAAATACTCCAGTCCGCTATGACAACCATCGAAAATGCTGGGATGTTTTCCGTTATGAAGATGTGCAATATGTGTTGAAAAACCCTAAACTTTTCTCTTCTGAACGTGATCGTGCCAACGCCAGCATGCTTACGACAGATCCGCCGAAGCACAAACAACTGCGGGATCTGGTTAATCAGGCGTTCACCCCTAAAGCAATTGAAGCGTTAGCTCCGCGGATTCAGGAAATCGCTGATGAATTATTGGCTCCGCATTTTTCAGAAGGTCGTATGCGACTTATTGATGATCTTGCAACTCCACTTCCTGTTATCGTGATTGCCGAACTGATAGGTGTCCCTGCCTCAGATCGCCAAAAGTTTAAAGAGTGGTCTGATGCACTTGTGAAGGGTGCGCGGGATGACAGTGATGAAGCTTTCCAGGAATTGATGGAAGAAAAGAAACGAAACCAGCAGGAACTGGCAAGCTACTTCACGGCCATTATGGAAGAAAGACGTCAGCGACCCGAGGATGATCTGATCTCTTTACTGCTTGCTGCGGAGATTGAAGGGGAGAAGCTGACGGCAGAGGAAGTGGTCGGATTTTGCATCTTGTTACTTGCTGCCGGTAATGAAACCACAACCAATCTAATTACCAATGCTGTTCGTATTCTGTCAGAGCAGCCTGAGCTTCAGCAGCAGCTGCGAGAACATCCTGAACTTATTTCAACTTCAGTAGAGGAAACACTGCGTTATTATCCGCCAATTGTGGCTATTGGGCGTATTGCCAAAGAAAACGTAGAATTGAACGGACAAACGATTCAGGCGGGGGAACAGGTGATATCCTGGGTAGGATCGGCCAATCGGGACAGTGCTCAATTCGATCAGCCAGAAAAGTTTGTACCTGACCGCAAGCCGAACAGGCATATGGGCTTTGGATTTGGTATTCATTTTTGTCTCGGTGCGCCGCTTGCAAGGCTTGAGGCAAGGGTTGTACTTCAGACGATGCTTCGGCAAATGGAAGATATTCAACTTATGCCTGATAGCGTTTTGCAGCCGATTCAAAGTGCTTTTGTATTCGGTGTCAAAGAATACCCGATTCAATTCAGAAGCCATCTGGCGCCATAAATCCGTTTGAGGTTTAAATAAACAAGTGATTGAACAAATAAATACTTAAATGCCAAAAGCCGCTTTCAGCCTAAATAGATGCTGAAAGCGGCCTTACATAAGAACTTAATATTATTGGGAATTCAATGTTAGGATTCCCTGATCAGAGGGGGCTTTTTGTACAATTTGAATCTCACCCACACCATATTCAGAAGCAATAAACCACCAGAGACGATGAATAGGCCTTCGATGCCGATGAAACCGGCCATAAAGCCGCCGATTACGGCTCCAAGCATGTTACCCAGAGCGAGTGTGCTCGTGTTAAAGCTGAACGCCCGGCTTATCATGCTGTCTGGTGTGTAGGAGCGAATGAGCGCGTTGACACTTGGAAGCAGGCCACCCATGAACACACCCATCATGAATCGGACGATGATGAGCTGCCATACCGTCTGTACGAAAGCCTGAGGTATAAGCATGAGCCCAGTTCCTATTAAAGAGAATGTAAGTACCTTGTGTGAACCGATCCTGTCGCTGAGCTTCCCGAGAACCGGGGACATGGCCATGTTGGATAGTCCCGTGACTGCTCCGACAAGCCCTGCCCAAAAGGCGACGTTCACATCCGAACCGTGCAGTTTCTGTACATACAGCGGCAAGAGTGACATCGGGCTGATCATGGCAAACTGCAACAGGAATGTTACAGCAAATAACGCAGGCAGCTGGGGAGACTTGTTCAGTTCCTTCAGGCCGGACAATACGGATTGTTCGGGTAGTTTGGCCGCTTCCTTGCGGTCAAACTTCTCTCTGACCAGGAACATGGCGAGCATCGAAGCTGCGAAGATCAGTCCGCCAGTAATATAGAAGATAGGGCGGAAGCCAACTGCATCAGCGAGCAAACCACCGATCAGAGGACCCAGAATTGTACCGGCTACTTGGCCGGATTGGCTGATACCCATGGCAAAACCCATGCGATCCTTCGGCGTTGTACCGGAGATCAATGCAACGGCTGCCGGATTGAACCCGGAGATCGTACCGTTGAGCAGTCGTAATAAAAGAAGCTGCCACGGGTTCTGTGCAAAACCCATCAGGGCGATAACAATCGCCATCCCGAATCCGGATCGCAGCAACATAATTTTTCGGCCGTACTTGTCGGACAATTTGCCCCACAAGGGCTGGAACAAAAATGAGGTGAGGAAGTTGGCAGCAAATATAAATCCCGCCCATATGCCAATCTCATGCTCACCAACCACGCCAAGATCCTTGGCGAGATACAGGGACAAAAACGGTGTAATCATGGTCATGCCCGAATTGACCAGAAATTGTCCAAACCAAAGCACAATGAGGTTTATTTTCCACGTTTTCAAAGTGCTTTCACTTCCTTTCCGATCGTTTCTGCAAAGTTTCAAAAAAACACGATTCTTTCATTATAACATAATTTGCATATGGATGAGGGGATGTAACGAATGTCATAGTATTGTCATCGGAACAGATCGACACGTGGTTGTTACCGCTCTTTAAAAAGGGCATAATGTTATTTATGAGTCCAAAAACTATTGGAGGCTTCTTACATGAGCTATAATGATCGTCTGATTCAGGCCAGCTTCAAACAGCAGGTGGACCGTGTTCCCGTGTGGTACATGCGTCAGGCTGGGCGTTATGATCCTGAATATCGCAAGATTAAGGAAAAGTATTCTTTGCTCGAAATTTGCCGTCAACCTGAGCTAGCAGCTGAAGTTACACTCATGCCGGTACGTAAACTCGGTGTGGATGCGGCTATTTTGTATTCCGATATTATGAATCCGGTTGCTTCCCTCGGTATAGATTTTGATATTGTTAAAAATATTGGACCTGTGATAGACAATCCAATCCGCACGGCGGCAGATGTGGATCGTTTGCGTCCGATTGATGTTGAAGGAGATCTGTCTCATATACTGGAGACGATCCGAATTCTGGACAAGGAACTGGATGTACCCCTGATTACATTTGCCGGTGCACCGTTTACCATCGCCAGCTATTTGATTGAAGGCCGACCTTCCAAAGGGTACATACGAACCAAAACGATGATGTACAGTGAACCGGAAATGTGGCATAAATTGATGCAGAAATTGGGCGATATGGTGATTACATATGTCCGTGCACACATTGCGAACGGCGGCAAGGCATTCCAGCTGTTTGACAGCTGGGTAGGCGCGCTTTCACCAAATGATTTTAGAACGTATGTGTTGCCGACGATTACTCGTATCTTTACCGAATTATCGGATTTGAATGTACCGAAAATTTATTTCCCGGGTGTGGCTTCTGGTGAATTGCTGCCAACCCTGCATGATCTTCAAGCTGATGTGATTGGGCTCGATTGGAGAGTGTCGATATCCGAGGGACGCAGACGATTGGGTGGGAAATTTGCCGTGCAAGGCAATCTGGACCCCTATGTGCTGACTGCACCGATGGATCTGATCAAGCAGCATGCCAAATTGATTATTGACGAAGGTATCAGGGAGCAGGGGTATATTTTCAACCTGGGACACGGATTATTTCCTGAAGCATCTTTGGATAAATTAAGAGAACTCACGGCGTATATTCATGAATATTCTGCTGAAGCATTGAAGACTGGGGTGACGGTTACTAATGACTAATACAATAGGTGTACTGGTGATGTCGTATGGCACACCTGAGAACATGGAAAGTATTGAAGCGTATTACACTCATATCCGGAGAGGCCGTCCGCCTGAACCGGAACAACTTAAGGAACTGACCGACCGTTATGAAGCGATCGTCGGGGGGGTATTCCCACTTCGGGAAAACACGGATAATCAAGTTAAGGCTCTTCAAGAGACGTTAAACAGAGATGACCGTTCCCGTGAGGTTGAATTCCGTTGTTATCAAGGGTTGAAGCATGCATATCCGTTCATAGAGGATGGCGTCGAACAGATGGCCAAGGATGGCATTCAGACCGCAATAGGCATCGTATTGGCACCACATTTCTCCACGATGAGTGTAGGGAGCTATATCAAGCGGGCACGTGAGAAAGCGGAAGAACTGGGTATTCAGATGTCCTTTATTGAGAGTTATCACCTGCATCCGAAGTTGATTCAGGCTCTATCCACACGTGTTAGCGCCAAATTGGATGAGTTCGAGGAAGCGGGAGCCAAGCGTGGGGATGTACGGGTATTGTTCAGTGCACACAGCCTGCCAGCGCGAATTGTAGATATCGGTGATCCATATCCGCAGCAACTGCTGGAGACTTCGGAAGTTATTGCTTCCCGTCTAGGAATTTCGAACTGGCAGTTCACGTGGCAAAGTGCGGGGCGGACGGCGGAGCCATGGCTGGGTCCTGATATTCTGGACACGCTTCAGGATCTTGCTCGGGAGCAGGTTGAGGATGTGCTTGTAGCACCGATTGGATTCGTATCGGATCATCTGGAAGTACTTTATGATCTTGATATTGAAGCAAAAGCGATTGCCAAAGAGATCGACATGCGCCTCATGCGTATCGATTCTCTGAATAGCGACCCGCTTTACATGGAAACGTTAAGTGACGTCATTATTGGCCAGTGGCAGCAAGGAACAGATGTGTAATGGAAGACCATAAACGTCGTGTTGTTGTTGTCGGCGGAGGTCTGACCGGCCTGAGCGCGGCATTTTATATCCGGAAGCATTACAGGGAAGCCGGGATTGAACCTGCAATTACATTGGTTGAGAAGAGTTCTTCCATGGGTGGCATGATTGAGACGCTGCACCGGGATGGGTTCGTTATTGAGAAGGGGCCAGATTCATTCCTTGCTCGCAAAACGGCGATGATTGACTTGGCTAAAGAGCTGGAAATCGATCATGAGCTGGTCAGCCAGAACCCGGAATCCAAAAAAACGTATATCATGCAGCGTGGCAAGTTACATCCCATGCCGGCAGGACTCGTGCTGGGAATTCCAACGGAGTTGAGACCATTTCTAAAAAGTGGTCTTGTATCTCCGGCAGGCAAGCTGCGGGCATTAATGGATTTTGTCATCCCTCCCCGTCGCACAACGGAGGATGAATCGCTCGGTTACATGATTGAGCGCCGTCTTGGAGCGGAAGTGCTTGAAAACCTGACTGAGCCATTGCTTGCGGGCATCTACGCAGGGGATATGCGGCGATTGAGTCTTCAGGCAACCTTCCCGCAATTCGGCGAAGTGGAGCGGGATTACGGCAGTTTGATCCGGGGAATGATGACTGGCCGCAAACCGGCTGAGACCCATACGGGAACGAAGAGAAGTGCTTTTCTGAACTTCCGTCAGGGCTTGCAGAGCCTCGTTCACGCGCTTGTACATGAATTGCAGGACGTGGATCAACGACTGAACACTTCCGTGCAATCCCTGGATGTTCAGACTGGTGATTCGGCCAGATATAGCATTCAACTGAATAACGGAGAGTATCTTGAAGCAGATGATGTAGTCATTACTGTACCTACGTATGTTGCATCCGAACTGCTGCAACCGCACGTGGATACAGCGGCTCTGGATGCAATTAATTACGTATCGGTAGCGAATGTGGTGCTGGCTTTTGAGAAAAAAGATATCGAACATGTATTTGATGGATCTGGTTTCCTTGTTCCGCGTAAGGAAGGCCGCAATATTACAGCGTGTACTTGGACATCAACCAAGTGGCTTCACACGAGCCCGGACGACAAAGTACTGCTTCGTTGTTATGTTGGCCGTTCGGGAGACGAACAGAATGTGGAACTGCCGGATGATGTACTGACGGATCTGGTGCTTAAGGACTTGCGTGAAACGATGGGCGTAGAGGCGGTTCCGATCTTCTCGGAAATTACCCGGCTGCGCAAATCCATGCCGCAGTATCCGGTAGGTCATCTGCAGCACATTGCAGCACTCCGGGAGGAGCTTGACAGCAAATTGCCGGGGGTATACATCGCGGGCGCCGGTTATGAAGGTGTGGGGTTGCCTGACTGTATTAAACAGGCGAAGGAAATGTCAGTTCAAGCGACACAGCGAATTACTGCATCATAATGAAGGACATGGCTGTCTCAATCGTAGAGTTTTCTACAAGGGAGACGGCCTTTTTTATACTAATAAAGTGAGAAATAAAGGAGAAGTGGTACTCTTCAATGCTTGCAGTTCCAAGGAATGATGGAAATCCAGAATATGCCTGATATAATATGATAAGGATTGCTGTGAAGAAGAGGAGCTGCCTATGTATCCCCCAAGATCAAAACGAAGTGTACAGAAGAAAAAACAAAAACGTACCCGCAGCCGCCGGATTTGGATCGTTAATTTGGTACTGCTTGCGGCAATTGGACTCGTCGGCATCTATTATGCAGTGGGCATGCAGGATCAGCAAGCAGATCCGACGGTGACAGAAACGACTGTGAATCAGGAACCTGCGGATGAAGAGGGGCCTCAAGGCGGTGATCAGGTAAGTTCACCTGAAACGGATTCGGAGGCTGGTCATACTTCGGATGAAGGGTCGGAGGATTCCGTTGAGCGGGCAACTGAAAATTCCGGCGGTAAGTCGGATGAGGAAAAGCCTGATGCTGCAGGCTCCAAGGCAAATGGAAAGACAGATACAGGAACGAAAAAACCGACGGATACTCCCGCTTCTTCCGGCTCTAAGGAGAGCGAGGGTGACGGTATTGGGACGACAGAGCCATCTAACCCGGCGAAAAATGTAACCATCAACTTTGTTGGGGACATCCAGTTTTCGGGTAAAGTGGCTGAGTTATTGGATAAAAACGGCTATGATTATCCTTTTGCAAAGCTCGGCAACTTGTTCAAGGAAGATGATCTGACCATCGGCAACCTTGAAACCCCCGTTACCCTTGGCGGAACTGGTGCAGCAGACAAAACCTATGTATACAAATCTTCACCAAAGGCGCTCAAAGCGATGGCTTCAGCTGGTTTTGATGCGGTTAATTTGGCCAATAATCATATTCTGGATCAGGGCGTTGAAGGTTTGGTCGACACACTGACGTATCTCAAGGAATATGGTATTGCTTATACCGGGGCAGGCATGAACGAAAATGAGGCCTATGCACCTGCTTATCTGGAGCGCAAAGGCATGAAGATTGCACTGCTAGGATTCAGTCGGGTAGTGCCTGAAACAAGCTGGAAAGCGGAAGGAAATCGGGCAGGTGTTGCCGAAGCTTACAATTCCACAGGTGCGTTAAAGGCGATTCAGGAAGCCCGTCAAAAGGCTGATCTGGTCATCGTTGTTGCACACTGGGGAGAGGAGCGGGTCAGCACACCGAATAATGATCAGACTCGCCTGGCACATGAATTTGTAGATGCTGGAGCCGATCTGGTTATAGGCGGGCATCCCCATGTCTTGCAAGGGGTGGAGTACTATAAAGGCAAATGGATTGCATACAGTACAGGCAATTTTATTTTCTCAAGATCAACAACAGAGGAAACGTGGAAAACAGCGATTTTTCAGGCGAACTGTAGTAAGGATGCCAAATGCAGCATGAAGGTTATCCCTTATGAAGCAGGGTTGGGTCAAGCTATTCCGATGCTGGATGAAGCCAACAAACTGCTGCTGGAGCAGATGACACAGCTCTCGCCAGGTATTCGTTTTGATGCGAAGGGATTAGCATCGCCAAGTTAAAAAGCATTTTATTTATTTAGGAGGGGATGAAATGAACAACCTTTGTGTAGCGCACCGTGGATTTTCGTCCATTGCACCGGAAAATACGATGGCAGCATTTCTGCTTGCCATGGAACAGCCTGAAGTTCAGTGGATGGAGCTGGATGTACAGTTATCGCGTGATGGTGTGCCGGTAGTTATACATGACTTTACTTTTGACCGGACTACGAATGGAAAAGGACTCGTTCGGGAGACGGACTGGTCAGAAATACAGCAGCTTGATGCGGGTGCATGGAAGGGAAAAGCCTACAAGGGCGAGCGAGTTCCTGCTCTTAGTGAGGTGTTGGATCGTTGCTGTGGCAAAGTGCGATTGAATATTGAACTTAAAACGCAAGGAAACATGTATCCCGGCCTTCCGGCAGCAGTCATTCATGAGGTAAGGAAAAGACATATGCAGCATGATGTGGTCATCACTTCGTTTGAACCTGCGGCTCTGGTTGAGGTGAAGAAACTGGCTCCGGAGTTCAAAACGGGGTTGATTATTGATGCGCGTCCAGGTGATCTGGCAGCAGTGCTGCGGCAGATGAATTGCAGTTTTCTTTCCATCGGATACACCAATGTGGACAAATCGCTGATGCGCGAGATGCGTAATGAAGGCATTCAGGTCATGGCCTGGACAGTCGATGACAAAGTCATTATGAAAAGGCTCGCTGCGATTGATCCGGAACTGATGTTATGTACAAATCGGCCTGATGTGTGGGAACAGGCTTTTCAGGAAACGAGCAGCCGATTTTTCAGACCGTAAACTTTAATTTATATAATAGCGAAAATATGATATGTACTTATATAATAAAAAGATGAACTTGCTCCATATACGCTAATGAATCCGATAAAGGTGGTCGTAACATCCATGCTGACAAACATTCGCAATGTATACTGTGTAGGACGAAATTATAAACTTCATGCAGAAGAATTGGGTAACGCGGTTCCGGATGAACCGATGATCTTTATGAAGCCTTCCCATGCGGTTGTGGCCTTGAATAGTGAAACGCTGCAATTGCCTGCGACAAAGGGCGAGGTTCATTATGAGGCTGAACTGATCATTCAAATCGGGCGGGATTATGAGCCGGGTATGGCTGTGGATGAGTTGGTTGACGCGTATGCGTTTGGCATTGATTTTACATTACGTGACGTACAGACGGTTATTAAGAAAAAGGGCCATCCGTGGACAGCGGCCAAAGGGTTTAAGAACTCCGCTCCGGTTACTGCATTCCAGCCATTTCCGGGGGCCCAGGCTCTTCTTGAGAAAGACTTTACACTCACCAAGAACGGTGCCGAGGTCCAACGTGGCAATATTCGTAACATGATTTTCAGTCTACAGGCCATTGTGGATTATGTAGGTCATCATTACGGACTGGGACCTGGAGATATCATCTTTACAGGCACACCAGAAGGGGTTGGACCAACGGCAGCAGGAGATGTGCTTGAACTAGCCTGGGACGGCGAATCTTTGGGCAAATGCACGATTGCAGCAGCAGTTCAGTAAGTATCATACATCATCAATTTGCTTATTTAGAGTAAATATGAAACAGATAAGGGGCGTTTCGACGCTCCTTTTTGGCGTGCCCTCATTCTCTGCTAAAGCACATGGGAGACTATTCATTTACGCGAAGCTGTATGCTGTATTGGCACTCTCCGTGACCAACTCTTCCAATTCACTGCTTTGCACGGCGTGCTGCTCCGCGCTAATACTCCCACTTGCGAGTCGTTGATCTAATTGCTTCTTGAGCTGCCTTATTTGCAATGCGACAACCTGGTTATAGTCACCAGCGTTCTCATCTGCAATCATCCTCAGTGATTTACCCGCGTACAGATTCTGAACCAAGTCGTCTTCCGACTTTTGATTCAGAGCACTCAGCAACTCATCTCCGCTCTCGTCTTTGGTATCTATGTTAACGATGGACCATTTCGTCAAAGGTATAGGCGATATCGCTGATCTGCCCCAGGCTGTTCCTGCGAAAGACATGGTGATAATCATTGTTCCGACAATGATTACGCGCTTCATATTCATATGTATCATCCTCATTTCTATAGTTAAGTACGAACTGAATCGTAGCTGGTTTGATGTAACGCTCTGAGGATAGTGTAAACGGGAAAGCTGAAGTGAAACTTAAAACCGGATAAGTAATCTAAATATGAGGGACATCGAGCGAGCAGAAAACAAATTTAAATTCACACTTGACAGGTTGGGATAGTGGGTTATATGATGAACTCAATTATTTTAACACTAATTAAATGAACAGTGAAATAATTTGAACTGAAGCGAGCTGATTGGACCACCAAAGGCTCCCGGGACTACTCCACTATGGAATGTCCGCGGGAGCCTTTTTTCGTATTTGCTGCCGTTCAGTTAGACAGGAGGATGAAATGAACGATAACGACTGGGAAGCGTTGGAAAAGGCAGATTGGTTGTTTCGTAAAATGGTCAGACGATTCGTGAAAGAACGAGATCGCATATCGGTAGAGGGGGTCAGTTTACCAGGCATGCTCATCCTGCACAAAATCATTCGTGAAGGGGAACAGCGGCTGGGGGATTTGGCTGAACAACTGGATTTCACTTCAGGTGCCATTACAGCTTTAACAGACAAGTTGGAGAAAAAGGGGCTTACGATCCGCAGGCGCAAGGAAGATGACCGCCGGACGGTTCTGCTGGACATTACTGCAAGTGGACGGGAGATGTTTGCGCGGAACAGCAATATCGGTGCCCGATGTATCACGCTTCTGTTTGAGGGATTTACGACGGAGGAACTGGAGCAGCAAAGCCAATTTTATGAGCGGGTGATAGCGAATCTGGAGGGGTTCTCGGATACGCTGCTGGAATTGGCAGAGAACAATGGGAGACAGAAAAACGATCCATCCACCGAAAGTGACCCTGAACAGAAGCAGAGAGAGAATACCGGAAAGAGCAGCTATCTCAGTTATTAACGATTGATCCGATGTTAAAACCAACAATCCAAGGGAGAGATGATCAATGGGGCATTCAACAATTTATCCAACCGGAGCAACCGTATATAACCCTGATAAGGCTTGGGGCGGTTATACCGTCTATCAGGCAGGCGAGGAAGGGGTTGTACTGATTGATATGAATGGTAAGGAGGTTCACCTGTGGAAAGGGCTGCTGGGCTTCCCGGCCAAAGTCTTCCCCGGGGGTTTTGTATTGGGCAGCACAGGGCGAAGAGATCCGAAGTTCGGTATCCAGGACAACGTTGATTTGGTTCAGGTGGATTGGGATGGCAATATTGTGTGGAAATACAACAGCTACGAACACATTGAAGATACGGGATATGAACCGCTGTGGTACGCTCGTCAGCACCATGATTTCCAGCGCGAAGGCAATCCGGTCGGCTATTACGCCCCTGGGCTCGCACCAAAGACACAGAGCGGGAAGACACTGATTCTTGCTCATAAAAATGTGAATAACCCGTCCATTTCAGATAAGCCTTTGCTTGATGATGCCATTATAGAAGTCGATTGGGAGGGAAATGTATTATGGGAATGGCTGCCAAACGAGCACTTTGAGGAACTTGGATTCGATGAGGCTGCCCGTAATGTTCTGTTCCGTGACCCGAACACACGCTCATTTGGACATCTCGGTGGTGGGGTAGGTGATTGGCTGCATATTAATTCAGCTTCTTATGTTGGTCCAAACCATTTCTATGAAAATGGAGACGAGCGGTTCCACCCTGACAATATTATCTGGGATGCCAGAGAAGCAAATATTATCGCAATAACCGACAGACAGAGTGGAAAGATCGTATGGAAATTAGGTCCGGATTACTCTTTGCCTGAAGTGAAGCATATCGGCACTATTATTGGACAGCATCATGCGCATATCATTCCCAAAGGTTTGCCCGGAGAAGGAAATCTGCTGGTATTCGATAATGGCGGCTGGGCCGGTTATGGTCTACCTAATCCAGCTTCTCCATACGGCTTGAAACATGCCGTTCGCGACCATTCACGCGTGCTGGAGATCAATCCGGTGACCCTGGAGATCGTTTGGCAATATACATCTGCAGAAGCTGGATTCTCCGTTCCGACAGATTCCTATAAATTTTATAGTCCATATATTAGTTCCGCTCAGCGCCTGCCTAATGGAAACACGCTAATTACCGAAGGCTCCAATGGCAGACTGTTCGAGGTTACATCCGAGTATGAACTGGTTTGGGAATATATATCCCCTTATAAGGATGGACGGAACACCAATATGGTCTATCGTTCGTATCGTGTGCCTTATCACTGGGTACCACAGCTGGAGAAGCCTCAGGAGGTTGCCATTGATGCGATTGATGTGTCCGCCTTCAGAGTGCCGGGAGCAGCGCCCAAAGGTTCTTCATCCGTTGTAAGTGTTGAGGTAACACTGCCGTTTGTTGAAGGTGCAGCCTGTGTGGCAACGTCAGACGAAGGCAAGTAAGGTGGCGAAGAGCGACGAACAATGATTAGAACGAAAGGGGTGCACATTGTGAGAAAACCATCCACCTTAACTGGTGCGTTATTAATGCTCTTATCCATATTATTGATATTATCGGGATGTTCTGCAAACGAATCGGTATCCGAAGCAAAAGGCGCATCCGGCACTGAGGCCAAAAAAGTGAAAATCCGGATCGCAGATACAAGTACGAATCCAACGTTCAGGGTAGCCATTGCCAAAGGTTTCTTTGCAAGCCACGGTATTGATGCAGAGAGCATTACGTTTGGTTCGCCGGCGGAAGGTGTCAATGCGCTATTTATCAAGCAGGTGGATATTGCCTACGGCGCTGATTTTCCTGTATTGAACGCTTTGGCAAAAGGGGATTACTCCGTCATTGCTTCCGCAGGTCAGGCTACGAATGAAGCAGCAGCTGCATGGAAGTTGTATGCCAAGAACGATATACAGAGTGGTGCAGATCTGAAGGGTAAAAAAGTAAGTTTCATCCGCGGTACCTTTATTCCTTACCTGTGGGATGAATATTTGAAGGACCAGGGATTGGGTTTAAGTGATGTAACCCAGGTGGGTCAGGGAGCATTTGACGAAGCGTACATTGCACTAAAGCAGGGCGATCTAGATGCAACCTGGGTCATTGGTTCCGCCTTGACTGATAAGTTCGATGCGCTTGAAGGAGTACATCAGCTCATCGATATGTCCCAGACCCCTGTACGCCTTGGAATGGGGCTTGTAGCAAGCAATGATTTCATCCAGACGAACCCTGAAACAGTGAGTGGTTTTCTCGCGGCGCTGAATGAAGCCTCCGTGTATGCCCAGGCACATCCTGAAGAGGTTGCAGACCTGATGTATAAGGAAACCAAGCAGCCTAAGGAGGCCACATTGAAGGATCTGCCAATCAATCCATGGGAAGTTGGATTTACCCAGGCAGCTTATGACAGTCTGGCAGGGCAGAAGCAGTATATGGTGGATAACGGAATCATCGAACATGATTTTGATCTCGATAGCAAACTGAACCTGGAGCCCCTAAAGCAGACACTGCCAGATAAAGTGACTTATAGTAAATAACTCGCAAATTGAATGGAGGTGTTCTCATGTCCTTACCTGCAGATCAGCATACGATTCGTATCGAGCAGCTTCACAAAACATACAATGCCCCCACCCATGGGGATGTACACTATATTATCAAGGATGTCGATCTGGTCATCAAGGGAGGGGAATTCTTTGTCCTGCTTGGCCCCAGCGGATGTGGCAAGTCCACGCTTCTAAATATGATTGCAGGCTTTATCTCCAAGTCTGGCGGTCAGCTCAAGGTGGATAATAAGGAGATCGATAGACCGGGCAAGGATCGGGCCATGGTATTCCAGCAGGCGGATTCTTCTCTCTTTCCATGGCTTACCGTAAGGGAGAATGTGGAGTTTGGACTTCGGATGGCCAAGGTGCCCAAGTCTCAGCGGCGTACAATATCAGACCGATACATCGAGCTTGTTGGACTGGGTAGTCATGAAGCAAAATTTCCAAAGGAACTGTCAGGTGGCATGAAGCAGCGGGTGCAATTGGCCCGGGTGCTAGCTAACGATTCGGCCATCCTGTTGATGGATGAACCCTTTGGAGCGTTGGATGCAATGACTCGGCGTACGATGCAGAAAGAGCTGGTCAATATTTGGCAGGAGACGCACAAGACCGTTATTTTTGTCACTCATGATATTCAGGAGGCGCTCTTGCTGGGTCAACGGATAGGAATTATGTCCGTAGGGCCTTCATCCAAGATAACGGATATATATGACAATGCTCTGTCTTATCCGAGGAACATTGCTTCATCGGAGTTCAACACCCTATATGACCAGATTCAAAGCCATTTTGAAGAATAATTGAGGTGATAGCAAGATGAGGTGGTTGGAGAAAAAGTGGGTGTCTATCCCTCTATTGTGGGTGACGGTAATTCTGATTTGGCAGCTAGGGGCCATGCTCTATGGTCCTGAAGTGATTCCCGGTCCGTGGGATACCATTCTTGGTGCCCGTGAACTGCTTGCTGACGGTACACTGATGCAGTATATCGGAATTAGTTTTACACGTGTGCTTGCGGGTTGGGTGCTTGGCAGTGTGATAGCGATCCCGGTAGGGCTTATCATCGGCAAGGTTCATATGATTCGACTGTTTGCCGAACCTTTCCTTAATTTTATCCGCTTTATTCCGCCGATTGCATTCATTACCCTATTTCTGGTCTGGTTCGGGATCGGGGAGCAATCGAAGATTGCACTCATCATGTATGCAACGTTCTTCATCGTTGTGTTAAACACGCTGACAGGTGTACTCTCCATTGAAGAAGACAAGATCCGGTCAGCCCGCAGTATGGGAGCAAACGAATGGCAGATTTTGCTGCATGTCGTTGTTCCGGCGACGACTCCGTATATTTTCACAGGGGTACGACTGGCAATGGGCACTTCCTATATGGCCATTATCGGTGCGGAGATGATTGCTGCAAATGAAGGCGTGGGTTATCTGATCTGGAATTCCCGATTATTCTTTCGCACGGATTGGATCTTTGTCGGCCTGATTTCTCTGGGCTTTATGGGCTTTCTCACCGATCGGTTGTTCAATTGGTTTGGTCGCAGCGTGCTCTACCGTTATGGTGTCATTGGTGGAACGAAGCGGGTCTGAACTGGCGCTTGAGGTGATGGAGCTATCAGATCCTTGATCAAACGAAAGCAGGATCATGCATATCATGTATTGCAGTATCATTAGACCTGATTTGACAGCTTTCAAAGCTGCCGAATCAGGTTTTTGGTATGCGGGGCCAGGGAGTTTCGGCATTGGGATCAAACCGTGGTATAATTGAATTTCAAAAATATAAAACGTCATGTGGGCCATAGATACTGCCACATGCAGGAGAACTTATGGACTGGATTATTGGCGCCGTATGCGCTTTAATTGTGGCGGGTGCTGCCTACGCGAAGAAGTCGCTAACCCTGTCCGGCTGCCTGGCGGCTGTGATCATGGGGACGATATATTACGGAGCGGGCAACCTGTTCTGGTTTGGAACACTGCTGTTGTTTTTCATTACCTCAACGCTGTTCTCCAAATTTCGCAAGGATCGCAAGCAGGAGCTTGAGAAATCGTATGCGAAGACGGGCAATCGTGATGCGGGACAGGTCTTGGCTAACGGTGGAATCGGCATGTTTCTTGTGCTGGGGAACTGGGTTCTCCCACACCCGGCATGGATGTATGCTTTTATCGGTGTCATGGCTACCGTTACTTCAGATACATGGGCAACCGAGTGGGGAAGTCTCAGCCGTAAGCCGCCGCGCTCTGTTGTGACGTGGAAGGTGCTGACGCCAGGTACCTCTGGAGGTGTTTCATTACTTGGGACACTGGCTGCGGCCATAGGTGGAGCTTTAATCGGTGTGGGTGCGTTCTTCTTTTCCTGGATTGTCGGGATCGGGAGTTTGAATCTGCTCAGCTGGACGTGTGTCGGCCTAGTAGGCGGATTGGCAGGAGCTTTTGCCGATTCCTATCTGGGCGCAACAGTTCAGTATATGTATCGTTGTACTGTGTGCGGCCGTGAGGTCGAGGTGAGTGAACATTGTGGGCATAAAACCGTTCGGTCGCGTGGCTGGTCCTGGATGAGCAATGATTTGGTAAACGTGCTTAGTTCGGTGATCGGTGGAGGTTTGGCGATCGGTCTGGGTATCATTTTGGCGTTGTAGGGAGGGAGTGCATTTGAGCACTGTGCAGGGAGACAAATCTGAGGCTATTCTGGATGCAGCTTATGGTATTTTCGGTTCCAAAGGATTCTATGAGACGAAAATGTCCGATATTGCGGACGAAGCGGGCATTGCGAAAGGCACCATTTATTTATATTTCAAAAATAAGGAACAATTATTTGTTGCCGTATCCAAGCGGGATTGCGACAGTTTTATCAGTCGCCTGAATCATGCGTTGAACTCACATCAGAGTACGGGGGATAAGCTGGGCGCAATCGCCAAGACACACCTTACGTATTATTATGAGCGTCGCAATCATACCAAGCTGTTTTTTATGGCACCGAATAATGATCCGGACCTGATGAAATTCATGAAGGCATTTATGAATGAATATATGAGCATGGTGCGTGAGGTGTTAGAGAATGCTGGCGTACCTGAGCCTGTGCTGCTCGCAGAAGCTTATATCGGGATTCTTGATCGCCTCAAGATGGATATCATGCTGAATCCGGAGTTTAATGAGGAACATCTGAACAAACGAATTGCCTTTGCAGCAGCTCTGTTTCTGGATGGATGTCGTTCCTTTTTGCAAGTATAGCGTGAGTGGCGTTATTGCATCTTAAGTGCAGCTTTATATTGAATTTATTTTATAGAGAAGTAGGTTACGAGCAATGAACATAATGACGGTAGAGCAAGTTGCGAAAAGCTATGGTGAGAAAATATTGTTTAAAGACGCCTCGTTTGGCATGGGCGATCAGGACAAGATTGGTGTCGTTGGTGTCAATGGAACCGGGAAGTCCACGTTTTTGCGTGTTATTGCAGGCATGGAGCCAGCGGATGAGGGACAGATCTCGATTGGGAATGACGTGCGCATACAGTTCCTGGCACAGAATCCGCAGTTCAACCCGGATAATACGGTGCTGCAACAAGTATTCGAGGGCGACAGCCCGGAGATGAGAACAGTACGTGAGTATACGGAAACGATGGAGCTGCTGGAGCTTAATCCTTCCGATCCAGCACTGCAAGAACGTTTGTTGCGTTTGAACCAGCAGATGGAGCAGCTCCAGATTTGGCAGATGGAAAGTGAAGCCAAAAGCATTCTGTCCAAACTTGGCATTCGTCAATTTGATGCGCTGATGGGAACGTTGTCTGGTGGACAACGCAAACGGGTAGCGCTTGCCTCTGCACTGATTCATCCTTGCGAATTGCTCATTCTGGATGAGCCTACGAACCATATTGATAATGATTCCGTAGTTTGGCTGGAACAGTATTTGCAAAAACGGCGCGGCGCATTGCTCATGATTACGCATGATCGGTATTTCCTGGATCGTGTAGCCAATGTGATGCTGGAGCTGGATCATGGACGCTTGTTCCGGTATGAAGCCAACTATACCCGCTTTCTGGAACTGAAGGCTGAGCGTGAAGAGCGTGAATCCGCATCCGAACAAAAGCGGCAAAATCTGCTGCGCACGGAGCTCGCCTGGATTCGTCGCGGTGCCAAAGCACGGACTACGAAACAAAAAGCGAGAATTGATCGTTTCGAACAGTTGAAGGATCAACAGGGTCCCAATCGCTCAGGCTCACTAGAGGTATCCGTGGGCTCCACACGTTTGGGTAAAAAAATACTGGAGATTGAGCATCTGTCCAAATCGGCAGGCGGCCGCACATTGATTGACGATCTGAGTTACATTGCGGTACCAGGTGACCGGGTAGGTATTGTCGGCCCGAACGGCAGCGGTAAGTCGACCTTACTGCAAATGATTTCCGGGAAGCTGGAACCCGATGCCGGGGAGGTTGTTGTAGGCCCTACTGTTAATCTGGGTTACTTCACTCAGGAGCATCAGGAGATGAATGAATCTCTGCGGGTCATTGAGTATATTAAGGAAGTGGCCGAGAATATAAAAACGGCGGATGGATCTCTCATTACCGCAGCTCAGATGCTGGAACGTTTTCTCTTCACACCTGCGTCACAGTGGACACCCATCTCCCGTCTGTCTGGCGGAGAAAAGCGTCGTCTATACCTGCTGCGTGTGCTGATGGCTGCACCGAATGTTCTGCTGCTGGATGAGCCGACGAACGACCTGGACATTCAGACACTCGCTGTACTCGAAGATTACCTGGATGATTTCCCGGGTGTTGTATTTGTCGTGTCCCATGACCGGTATTTCCTGGATCGGACGGTGGATAAAGTACTGTCTTTTGAAGGTGGCGGTGCTGTGCGTGTGCATGTTGGGGACTATAGTGAATATGCAGAATGGATGCTGAAAAATGCTCCTGGATCTTCTCAGGATAGCGGGGCGGGAACAGCAGCTAAAGTGAAACCGGCAACGGAGGATAATAAACCTGCTGCCCCGGCGGCTAAACCTAAGCTGAAGTTCAGCTTCAAGGAACAGCGTGAATATGACCAGATTGATGAGAATATCGAGAAAGCTGAAGCCAATCTGGCCCGCATTAATAAAGAGATGGAAGAATCATTCAGTGATTCAGCTCGTCTGCAGGAGTTAATGGCAGAACAGGCTGAGGCGGAACGCCATCTGGATGAACTGATGGAACGATGGACCGTTCTGAATGAACTTGCGGAACAGATTGAAAATAGCAAGTCTTAAACTATATCCCAAAAGCTATATTCCAATGAATCGCCCTCTCTTCAAGAGTGACCAAACAGTCGCCTTTTGGGAAGGGCGATTTTTTTGCATGGAGGTAAATGAATTTATATGAAACGTTAACCATATTCGAACCGTTTATTAAATAAAGAAATTCATTGAAGGGGAGGAAACTACATCCATGTATAGAGAACTGAATGAACAATTGGCAGTGATTAAGGAAAAGGGGAGAATGTATGAGAAATGGAATGATCGGTTGGAGAAGCTGAACCAGGAGGAAGCGGAATGGAAAAGGAAAGTACAGCAGCGTCTGGAGCACCTGCAGAAGGAACAACATGATGTCGATCGACTCAACAGCATGACGTTATCCGCATTCTTTTATCATTTAATTGGCCAAAAAGAGGATCGACTGGAGAAAGAAGAATTGGAGTTAATGGAAAGTAAAGCAGAGTACGATACGGCTTGCCAGATGTTGAACGATATCCAGGAGCAACGCTCGCAAGTGCAGAAAGAACTGGACAAACAGCGGAAATATCAGTTCTGGCAGAGTGATTACAAGGTGTTATGGGGGAAGAAGGAAACGGATCTGCTGGAGAAAGATGCAGAATTACAGCAAATGGCTGAGGACCGAGAACATCTCTCGGGAGAGCTTCAGGAGCTAAATGAAGCGGATCAAGAGGGGCAGTACCTGCTCCTTGCACTTGAACGCGCTGAGAAGGCTTTGTCCTCTGCTGGAAACTGGGGAATATACGACATGATGGGTGGGGGAATGATCTCAACTCATATGAAGCGCAGCAGGATGGATGATGCCCAGGTTGCCATTATGGATGCTGGAAGACGTCTTCGCCGATTTCAGAAGGAGCTGGAAGATGTGAAGATGGCTGTAAACACGGAATTACACCTTGGTGGTTTGCTTTCATTCGCAGACTATTTCTTCGACAATCTCTTTGTGGACTGGATGGTGCAAGACAAAATTCGCAAAGCGGAGACTCAGGTGAAGGATGGACTAAGTGCAGTGCGAAGCACGTTGCATGTACTTAGGAATGAGATTCAGGAACACAGAGTGAAGTTGAAACTTCTGGACCGTAGTTATCATGAACGTGTTGAACGAGCGGATTAGACATTTCAGAAGAAAAAGGACACTTTCAGCATGCCCCTAAACGGCGCAGCAGAAGTGTCCTTTTTTTACATGATACAGGTGAATTATAGGTACCCAAGCCGGCGTGCATGCCCGACAAGATTGAGATCAAGAACTCTGATCATTTATTCAAATACTGTATAGCCATTCTATTTGCCGATGTCCATGTTTACCATTTACTTGGTTGTAATATATGCGGCAAGCAGTCTCGCTGTATTCAGGACAGCGTCTTTATGTGTGCGTTCCATGGAATGGGAAGCATGAACGCCCGGACCAATCAACGCAGCGCGGATGTTATTTCCTCCACGTAATGCTGCGCTGCCGTCGGAGCCGTATTGTGGATAAATATCAACGACATAATCAAGGTTTGCGTGTTTGGCCAGTTTGATCAGCCGAGTGGTCATATCGTAGTCATATGGTCCGGACGAATCCTTGGCACAGATAGATACATCCGTCTCCTTGCAGCTAAGGTCGTCGCCCATTGCGCCCATGTCTACAGCAATCAATTCGCTGATTTCGGCAGGAATATAAGAAGCGCCGTGTCCAACTTCTTCATAGTTCGAGATGAGCAGCGAAATGTTATGCAGAGGTTTCCAGTTTTCGCGATGTGCAGATTCCAGAATACCGAACAAGGCAGCTACGCTGGCTTTATCATCGAGGTGACGTGATTTGATATATCCGCTGGGCGTAATGAACGCACGGGCATCGAAGGAAATAAAGTCCCCGACAGAGATACCCAACGCCAGAACATCTTCCTTGGAAGAGACCACTTCATCAATACGCACTTCCATATGGCTCTCGCTTCTTTCAAACGTACGTGCATCTGGATAGACATGCACAGAAGGATGCAGGGAGAGGATGGTGCCTGTATAGGTCTTTCCGTCACGTGTGTGGATGGTGCAATACTCATTCTCGATACTGTTCATGGTAAAACCACCGACAGAAGTGAGCTTCAGTGTACCGTAGGAAGTGATGGAACGCACCATGGCTCCCAAAGTATCTACATGTGCACTCAGTCCGATCGTTCTGGAAGGATCTTGCCCTGGCAATGTGAGCACAGCTCCGCCTTTGTTGTTCAATTCAAAAGCGACATCGAGTGATTGGGCTTCCTTGCGGATCATCTCGATAATATCATGGGTATAACCGCTAGGGCTGGGGGTATCCAGTAGTTTTTTCAGAAAAGACAGGACATAGGATTCATTGATAGTAAAACTCATATGGGAATTTCCTCCTTGTTAATGGTTGTGTGCAGTAGAAAATTGTTCTAAAAACAGAATACAGCCTGTCTGGCAGAATGTACAATCCCATTCTTGATGGCCAGCAGGCTGCTTCAGATGTGTTACAGCGTACCCGAAGGATTTCCTTTTCGTTGACTCTGAATGGAATCGGACTCCACAGAAGCGTTGTCCGAATCAATCGTTCCGAATGTATCCATCGATTTAAACGAATCCAGAGAAGAAGAACTGCTTGCTGCAGAGCTTTCCAATTCGGATACACGTAACTGCAATTGCTTGTTCTCACGTTGCAGTCGATATTGGCGGAAGATACCATAAGACCCTACAATGATTCCACCGATTAGGGTGCAGCCCAGAATGAGCAGAATCAGGGGGATTTGAACCGTATTAAACAGCAGGTTAACTTGTACGGAATCCACATTTATAACCGCAAAAATTCCGGTAAGCAATGCAAAAACGAGACCTGCGATGAGTGTCCATTGCATTTTCATGGTGGTGCCTCCTTGTTGAACGATTCAGAGCTATGTATGCAATTACCCTAATACATGTATCTTGCATCTCGCTTGATTATAAAATCCCTTGCCCGAATGGGCAAGGGACACAGGTCACATGGACGAGAAAGCAACCTTATTTCGTTAGTTGTTCCATTTGCTCAATCAGTTCCTTGAACACACTCATTGCTTCGCGAATCGGCTCTGGCGTAGACATATCCACTCCTGCTTTTTTCAGGATGTTAATGGAATAGTCACTGCCACCGCTCTTGAGGAATCCAAGATAGCGGTCAACAGCAGGTTGGCCTTCTTCCAGAATTTGCTTGGAGAAACTGGTCGCTGCAGAGAAGCCGGTCGCATATTTGTACACATAGAAGCTGTTATAGAAGTGGGGAATACGAGCCCATTCCATTTCGATGTCTTTGTCCACAACCATGCTGTTTCCATGGTATTTGACGTTAAGGTCATAATAAATTTCGGAAAGCAGCTGAGGTGTGAGAGCTTCACCCTGTTCAGCGCGCTCGTGAATCATTTTTTCGAATTCTGCAAACATGGTTTGACGGAATACAGTGGTACGGAACTGATCTGCGTAATACGTCAGCAAGTACAGTTTTTCCTTCGGATCTGTCGATTTATGGAGCAGATAATCCATCAGCAAGGCTTCATTCGTTGTGGATGCAACTTCAGCCAGGAAAATGGTGTACTGTGCATCCCGATACGGAAGCGTAGTGTCCGAATAGTGGGAATGCAGCGCGTGGCCCATTTCATGTGCCAGTGTAAACATGCTGTTCAGGTTATCTTTGTGATTCAACAAGACGTAAGGGTGGGTGCCATAGGCTCCCCAGCTGTATGCTCCTGAACGTTTATTCTCATTTTCGTATACATCAATCCAGCGGTCATCATAGCCAGCCTGCAATGCATCTGCGTAATCCTTACCAAGCGGCTTCAAGCCATCTTTGACCGTTTGTTTTGCTTCCTCATAGGTAATGTCCATTTTGTACTCATCCACCAGTGGGGCGAAAAGGTCATACATATGCAGCTTATCTACGCCGAGCAATTTTTTGCGCAGGTCCATGTAACGGTGTAACAGCGGAAGGCTCTCATGAATCGTATCCACAAGATTGGTGTAGACATCCTTCGGAATGTTGTCTCCATAAAGGGACATTTCCATGACGGAAGGGTATTTCCGAACATCCGCATAAAACATGTTTTTGGTTACGTTGGCGTTCAGAGCCGCAGCAATCGTGTTCTTTTGCTTGGCATAAGTTTCATATACAGCTTTGAATGCACGTTCACGAACTTCCCGATTCGGATTTTCCAAGAACTGAATATAACTGCCGTGGGTTAGTTCCACTTCATTTCCATGCTCATCCTTGATTTTCGGGAACTTGAGATCAGCGTTGTTCAACATGCTAAAGATGGTTTGTGGTGCCTGTGACAGATTGCCTACCTGTGCGAGCAGTGCTTCCTCGGCTTGGCTCAGTACATGAGCCTTTTCACGTTTCATCTCTTCCAATGTGAACTTGTAGGCAGAGAGTTTCTCGTTGGCAATGAGGGCATCCAACTGATCATCCGGAAGGGACAAGATTTCGGGTGTGACATAAGATAGCGCTTCACCAACCTGCACGCTTAGCTTTTGTGCTTTTTGGGAAAGGTTTTGATATGTAGGATTAGCTGTGTCTTCATCTTGATGCATCCGTGCATACACAAAGAGGCGTTCGGTTTTGAGACTGATTTCATCCTCAAGTTCAAAACAGCTTTTGAGTGTTTCAGGTTTGTTCAGTTTGCCCTGGAATTCGGAGGCTTTCTTGGTCAAAGACGATACTTCTTCATATTCCTGATCCCAAGCTTTCTGATCGGCAAATAGATCTTCCAGTTTCCAGGTTTGTTCAGTAGGTACCTCGGAACGTTTCAATAATTGACTCATGGGAATCCTCCTTTGATGAAGTGATGAATATATAGACGAAGCTGCCTTCGTCCCACTCGCTTGTGCGGAGAGAGACGAAGGAATCAGACTAAGTACCAGCAGAATGAACAGCGATTTGCGGTATTTCAATAGCCTTCCTCCTCACTATACGAATAATCCCGTATAGTATGACCTGAGAGGCATTGAAATATTTGAAGAAGCTAGGCACCCATGTTCACCAAAAAGTAAACGATCAGGAAAAATGCGAAACAAATCAGCAGGGTGGCGATTAGAGCCATGCCCCGTCTTAGACGATCCGGGATGGAATTACGTCCCAGAATCAGCACGATTCCCAGGCAAAAAGCAAGAATAATAAAGATGACGACATTGCTTGAGTCAAGCTGCATGGGCTAGACCCCTTTGAAGGCCGCCATCAGTTGACGCCATTCATCCTCGCGGTTCTCAAAATCTTCTTTCGGGAAGCGGCGTTCAGCCCAGTGCATCAACGCAGGTCGGCTGAGGAAAGTATGGCATTCCTCGCCCCATTCTTCTGAAATCTCACGAAGCACCAGATATTTTCCTTGTACTTCCACGGTCATCATATTCCACTTGTCTGTTTTGTATATTTCATGTTTTTTTATCATAGGTAGTCTCCAAACTAACGGTTTTGGTAAAATGATACCGTACCCTACGATTCAAAGCAAATTTTTTCGGCTTTTAATGAAAAGATAAATTGCAAAGTGGAAATTCATACAGTATAATAAGGGTATTCGCCATAGATGGCGATATTTTTAGGAGGTTGTTCATTTGAAAGGTACAGTTAAATGGTTTAATGCAGAAAAAGGCTATGGCTTTATTTCAGTTGAAGGCGGCGAGGACGTATTCGTACATTTCTCCGCAATCCAAGGCGACGGCTTTAAAACATTGGAAGAAGGTCAAGCGGTAGAATTCGAAATCACTGATGGAAACCGTGGTCCTCAAGCAGCTAACGTAAACAAATTGTAAGAATATTTCCGGTCAAACGGATTTCTTATAAATGATTGGCTTCTAGCTGAATATAAGAACCCAAGCACAGTCCCCCCATGGGAGGCTGTGCTTTTTTTGATTTGTTGAGTTCCATAAGGGAAGTTCTCATAGTTGTTTATGCGCGGCTAGTCATGCTTGACCAAAGTTTTATGGAAAATCCAACAAGTGCGGCCAGGGAAAACGCCATCGCAGTGAGGTAGAAGGTGTTTCTATTGGTATGCTCCAGCAGCAATCCCCCCAGTGTTCCGCTGAGCAGACCGGAAGCGCTGGACCATACAATAGTGAATAGGGCCATACCAGTCGCGCGATAACCATCCGGAACAAGACGGGTAATGTAGCGGACCGCAGTTACGTAAAAGATGCCAAAGGTCACGCTGTGCATGGTTTGAATAGCAACGACCGCCGCGGGTGTATCCGAGATGGACATCAGAAACAAGCGAATCGTATACATCAGCGCAGCGATCGTGAGCAAAGGTAGTTCCTTGTAGCGATTGCCGTACCTGCTTAACAGCAGAAACACCGGAATTTCGCTTACGGATGAGATTAACAGCGACCAGCCGATTAACCCTTCACTGGCACCCAGATCTTTCAATGTAATGGTAAGAAAAGCTTCATTCATCCGGTGACCCAGAGCGAGCAGGAAAACACAGCCGAAAAAGGTGAGGACATCCCTTCGTTTCAAGATGGACCACAGCCCTGAGAGATCCATTTTAGTGCTGCTGCCGGAAGGCTGATCTTTCAATTGAAAACCGATCAGAAGTGTAGTCGCGGCCAGCACGATACATACCCACATCGTCCATCCTGGACCGAAAGATCCGAGAAAGTAGCCGATGCTTAACGCAAAGAACGCATATCCGATGGAGCCAAAGACACGAATGGAAGTGAAATTTCGCCCATACTTGCTCGCAGTTGTAATCGCCATCGTATCGGAAAGTGGGTAAACCGGGTAGTAGAAAAAGTAAAACAGTGTCACCAGTACAAATACCTGACCAAAGGATGTGGCATTGGCGAGCAGGACACCGGTAATCAGTTGTCCGGCAAGCAAGATGATCATTACTTTGCGTACAGTGTTGTAACGGTCACTGGCCATACTCCAGAACATGTTGGAGAATACGGAGACGAGAGGGCCAATCCCGTACAGATAACCGATTTCGGCCCGGCTGAATCCCAGATGACTGAAATAAAGCTGAAAATACGATACCACCAGTACAGTGGAACCGAAGATGGTGAACATGAGTGCCCGCAGCCAGTTCTGATCTGGGCGGGCGGTATGATTTGATTTCATGATGAAAAGCTCCATTCTTGATACAGTTCAAATTGATTATCCCTTGAGGGAGGATGATTTCCCGGATGAGGGTACATACATGGTAGGTTCCTTCTGTGTGCGCCGGATGACAAGCCAGACAATGACCAGCTCGGCAAGCAGACCGAGGGATTGAGCCACTGCGCCGATCATGCCGTTCCACGCAGGGAATATGCTAACCAGAATAAGCAGGACGATAACCGTGCATATGGCATTGGCCGATTGGGAGCGAAACATCGTTTTGGTCTGTCCACGCAGCAGAATCAAACCATTGCTGAAGTCGAGAAAAGGTGAAATCAGCGGAAACAGTACAAATGCACGCAGTGTCCACAAACTTTGCTGCAGCAGATTGCCCTGAACGCTCATCACATTCTCCAGTACCCACGGTCCAAGCGGGGTGTAGGCAATCGATACGGTCATGGCAAAAGGAACAAATCCGGTGACAAGTGCGAACTTCTTCACAAGTTTGGCATCAACAAGATAGAAGTTCAGCACGATCTGGTGAATGTATGTAAAAAAGCTCAGCATCAGCTGCATCAGACTGCTCGCAACGGCAAAGGAAGAAATGGCCAGAGCAATCCCGGTCGTTTTGCCAAGAACGATGTTGATGACGGGTCCGATAAACAGGGCCACGAAACTGGACAACAACAGTGGTTTATAAAAGCGAAAGACATCTCCCTTGTTCTCAACAGGATGATCCTCCAGCTTGGCTGGCATCTTGCGCTTGATGCTGTTCCCTTCGAGAAAACTGACCAAAGCCTCAATCATCATACCCGCGGCAAAAATGATAGCGCCTACACGTCCGCTGTCAATGCTGTCTGTATAGATGAAATACAAGGACAGGCCATACATGCCGGCAAGACGGAATAACATGCCGATCGTCAGCCATTTCGTACGGTTATTCGTAATAATGATGCCCTGATAGATATTGCGGATGACCGAAAAGATGCTGACATACATAAGAATCTCGTAAACGTCAATCACTTTGGATAACAGATCCGGGCTTACGCCAAACAGATATTTGAATACACCTGTACCAATGGGAGAATATACGATGAGAAATCCGATCAGAAGCACACAAGCGAGAAATATTTTGGTCACAAACGTGAGGGCCTGAAAGGAAAGGCGGTCCCGAACCAGCGCTGAACAGGTTTGACGCAGCAGGGTTGAAGGGCGCTCGGTGAGAGTCAGCAGGCTACCGGCGATGGCGTAGCTGGCAATGACCGTCTCGGGATGAGCGGAACGTGCGAGTGTGCTGTTAATGATTACGTGCGAAATGGTAACGAGAGAGGCGGATATGCCAAGCGGCACAAAAAATGCAAATAACCGTCTCCACGAAAGTGGTTCACTTGACGTCATGTCAACGACTCCTTTGATGGATGAAATGAATGGATGAAATAAAGTGAGTATCACATAATGCTTACATAAAACAGATGCCCGCCAGCATTGAATGCCAGCGGGTCAAAAAGTTTCCGATACTTTTGAAAGATTAAAGACATTATATTCTTGTCGGGAGTTGATGTAAATAGATGGCATTGTGACAATCGACAATTGAATGTCAACTTCTCAAGCGATATTGGATCATCAGATAAATGCCATTCAAGAAGAAAAACAGCAAAATGTTTGGGAGAATGGCATAGCTTCCCCAGTTCACGGTCAGGCTGCTCCACTCGCTCATCCATATCACAAATCCCGAGATCGCCCCGACCATCAGGACATGAACAGCAAGATTGCCGATGCGAATCTCTTTGAGCAAGCTTCTCAATCCAATCAGATTTCCAGACATGATGATGAATTCCATCAGCACTACACCCGCCACTGCACCTTTAAGATGAAATCCATCAAGAGGGATCAGGAAGTAATGGCAGAGGGTAGCCGCAGTAATGCCGATTGCCGTTCCGATCAAACTGATTTTTTTGTTATCCTGTGACCACAATATACTGGTGGATACCTCACGCAGGCCGACAAGCAGCGGTATGATGCTTAACCAGCGAATCAGCTCTGCGGTTGCTGCAGAATTGAAAAAGAGCTGTGCCAGATCGCGGTTGAAAATCCATAAAAAGGAGCTGGAGGCGATTCCCAAAATCCACACCATCTCCATGGTTTTCCTGCTTTTCTTTGCAAAATAATCATAAGCCTGTTCCTGCCAAGAGAGAACAAGCTTCATGGTCAGAGTATGTGATATGGCCGCAGTTATAATGGTTGGCATATAAACAACTAGCATGGCCATACCCATAAGCAGGCCGTACATTGCAGTCGCTTGTGTGGAGGTGTAGCCTGCGGTTTGCAGCCTTGACGGAATAATGACCGCATCCAGCATGTCGGAAAATGGAATCAGCAGCCGTGTGAGGGAAATAACCAGGGAGCTTTTGATAAACCAAAAGCCGTCAGCCCTCCCTGTGGGGACACAAGTATGTATTTCATTCTGTTGCCCGGCATGACGCAAAAAAAGAAGCAGGATCACAAAAGCTGCAATTCCGCCCATCGCCGTTCCAATCAGACTTCTTCCGACCGCCGCCATTACACCTTGAGGCAGCCACAGCCAGGTAATGCCTAACATCAGCCCGACACGAACCGCTTGTTCCATTATCTCTGAGATAGCAATGGCACCATAATGTTCAAGACCTTGCAAATAGCCTCGCAGCAGGCTTAACAGAGGCACGACGAATATGGCCAGGGACAGAGAGCGTATAAATGGCTCCAGAACAGGGGTTCCCAGCCACTTGGAAATGGTTGAAGAGTAGGCGAGTGTAAATAAACAGATCGTTCCGCCAATGAGCATCAGCAAGGTAGATAAGCGCTTGAACCAGACCCAGCCAAGCGCTGGTCTCCTAGCTGTATACATGGCAAGGGAGGTAGGAAGCCCTCCCGTAATTAACATAAGCATAAAACCGAAATAGGAATAGGCGATCTGAAATAAACCTATACCTTCAGGGCCCGCCATACGGGTAAGTATGACACGTCCAGTCAGACCGATCGCTTTGACCAGAGAGACAGCACCGATGCGGATACCCGTCTGCTTGAGACCGGGAGGGATATTCATCCATTTCACTCCATCCAACACAAACATCTTGTCCATCATTTATATGAGCCAAGGGTGCCAAGTATGTGTGTTGTGGCGTAATCAGTCCTGAATATGGATGAGAATATACGACGTTTTGTTGTCCCATCCCAGATCAAACGGGGCCTGAAAGCGGTCAGCTGTGTGAGAATTGACAAGGGGGTAGCCGCGTTGATCGAATCCGGTCACGATGGAAAAGTGATCCACATCATTATGCATGACATGGGCGATCAGATCGCCAGCCTCCAATTTGCCTATCGCCCCATAAGGGTGAGCGGCCGTTTTTTCGACCAGTTTCGAGAACGAGTCGGTGGCGATTCTTTTGCCATACCCGGAATATATCAGGAAATTTTTGAATGCGTCCGTCTGTACCCACGTTTTGGTGCCGCCCTTGGGGAAATGATATCTCCACGGACCGCTCATGGGCAATCCTCCGCCTTCCTCCCGGTCGCCAAGCACCTGGGAAGCAAAATTGGTACAGTCGCCCCCGAGATTATTGTAATTTTTGTATTTGGCATTATACCTAACCTTGTCATTGGTTCTCCAAGCGATTCCGGCATATTTGTTTGCATAAGCTACCGCTTGCTTTCTTTTGTACTTCTTGCCATCCTTCAGCACCGGTCGATCGGGCGGCGGAGAGGGAATTCCTTCGGCAATCAGACGAGGATTCTCTTCCAGCGGGTCCAGGTACCATTCCTTCGAGACGATCCATTGATCATGAACTTTTTTCAGCGTGACAGCATGCCATGTTCCGAGCCCGAACGAATGACTGGCTGACATTTGATCATTATAGGCGTAGGTGATCTGCTGCGAATGACCCAAAGAAACGGTGGCTGTCTGATCCTTGATATGGATTTTGGAGATATGGATTTTGGACTTACAGTCGGTAATCTTCATGTTTCGATATTTGGCCCATGTATGAAGATACGTTTTGCGTTTGACTTCCATTGTGTAAGCCTGACGGCTCAAAGGAGATTTAATATCATAATACTGTTCCATGTGATGATTGCGTTCTGCTAAGTAATTTGATCTTTGTGAAAAAAGGTCTTCCAGATTTTTCTTGACCTCATATTCTGTTATGGAAGATGCTTCTGCTGGGCTCACTCGATGTATAGTTATAAACAAACTGCATATCAGGAGCATAGTTATCCACTTATACATGTCTTCTCCTCTTGAAAGTTATTCAACCAATCGGGTATACACGATCAGGCGTTTTTCGTGTTCCTTTTTTTTGCGATCGTATTTTCCTGTACATGTGATCAGATTCAGCTGCTTTTCAGGGGTATCACCGAATATTTTCTCCAAAGGTGCTTCCTGCGTGTAATAGGATTGAACCGCCAGAACCTCATATTTGAGATATTGGTTATTCTGGTCAAACAGCAAAACAAAAGAACCCGGTTTCAGATGCTTGAGAGGGTAAAATATGGCTGGACCTGTATAGTTGTCTACATGACCCGCAACAATTGCATTTCCCTTTTCTCCAGGCAAAACTCCATCTACATATAAACCGGCCACCTCACTGGACTTGGGTACTTGCAATTGTCCATCTGCTGACAGATGAATAGGAATGATTGAAGTACTCAAATGAACCGATGGAATACACAAACGAACCGGCTTCTTCATGACTATGGATTGCGGAATCCTTGTCTGTATCTCGGGATCAGCACTAGTCTGATCTTTAGGAGCTGATGTTTGGAAAGCGGTCTGTTCCTTCATGTTATTTGCTGGAGATAAGATAAGGCATGCAATGATTAAAAAAATTACAATTGCGGCGAATGAAGTGTTGTTTTTCATACGTTTCTCATCCTTAATGATAAATTGAAGAATAAGAGAAAAGAAAAATCGTTTTCTTTTCTCTTCTCTTATTCCTTTTTTTTACTCGCTTACGCCGCCATATCCTGTTTTAGGAAGGGCTTTTGGTGTAACGCTTTTTGCATGGATTTTATGCTCTTTGTTGACGGATTTCTGATGAAGCTTGTGTTCCTTGCCTTTATGCGATTTCATGTGCATTTTGTGCTCTGCTTTATGCTCTGCTTTGTGCATGGATTTCTCCATTTTGTGCATCGGTTCAGTTGCAGCGGATGCGGATGCAGAAGCACCGGATACAGCCAGCATTAGGCAAGCAGACAGAGAAACAATGGTTGCTTTATTCATACTTGAATTCCTCCTAGTGGGTAATTTGCATTGCATAATTTAATATCCCCAGGTCTTACATGATTATCGATTGTATTTTTTTACAGTGCTTATCGAAGTCATGGAGGTTTATTGTTGATTTGGTAAAATAGAATGACGTGTGGTGTGAATGGAAGGGGTATTTTGCAACAAGTCGTTCGTAGGTGTGATTTTTTGCCGTGATTATGCGGGAGATCATTTGTACAATTAAGGGGATCATATTATAATAGGATTGGTTAAAAATCGCTCTAATACGTATTCAACCAAGTGGAGGCACATTTATTTTGAGCCAATCAAATCGAAATCGTCATCAATATCCGCGTGGACCGTTGGCATTGATGAGAGGGGTGTACAAATACACCATTCCGGAAACGCGAAAGGAATTGGATGGATGGCGTGCCCAAGCCGAGAAAATTCCGAATGAGGAATTGCGCAATCAGGCCTTGGCCAGTCTCAGGGACAAACAGTTCCACTGTGAAGGCGGGACCGTTTATGCTTTGCCTGATTTGCCGAACAGGCACATTCTGATTCCATTGATCGTTTCATATCAGACTATTAGTGATTATTTGGACAATCTGTGTGATCGCAGTACATCGATGGACCCGAATGACTTTCGTCTTCTCCATCAATCCATGCTTGATGCGGTAGATCCCGAAGCAACCCCTGTCAATTACTACGCGCTCCGTGATGAGCAGGATGACGGCGGGTATCTAAGGAATCTGGTGACCTCATGTCAGGAGCTGACCCGTCAGCTGCCAGGCTATGCATCCGCCAAGCCTCAAATTCAGGATCTGGCAGGCCTATACACGGACCTGCAGGTATATAAGCACATCAAGCCGGAACTGAGAGAAACGGCATTGCTCGAATGGTGGTCAGAGCATCGCCACCGTACACCTCAGTTCCGTTGGAACGAATTTGCCGCTGCTACTGGCTCTACGCTGGGGGTATTCATGCTGTTTCTGGCTGCGAGTGATGATCAGCTAACGGAAGAGCAGGCGGCTTCAATCCATACTGCCTATTTTCCTCATGTATGCGCATTGCACATTATGCTCGATTATTTAATCGATCAGGATGAGGATCGTATCGGGGGAGATCTCAACTTCTGCAATTATTATGAGAATGTAGAGACAATGCTGGACCGAATTGCTTTTATTGTGGAGATGGCCCGCAGTGATGTGCAGAAGATTCCGGGAAGTTCGTTTCACCGGATGATTATCGAAGGACTGCTTGCCATTTACCTGTCTGATCCCAAAGTCAGCGAACAACAGGAAGTTCGCGTCGTCTCCAAGCGTTTGATGAAGAATAGTCCAATGACGAGAGTTTTTTTCTTTATCTTTAGCCGCTGGATTCGTAAGCATATGTAAGTCAGGCGTATTGTGGTGGGAGTCTGAAGTGAAACTAGAGGAGGAAGAAACATCATGACAGCAGTAAAGAAAATCGCAGTTTTAACGAGCGGTGGTGATTCACAGGGGATGAACGCGGCTGTTCGTGCGGTTGTTCGCAGCGGACTGTTTCACGGTCTCGAAGTATATGGTATTCAACGTGGATATCAGGGGCTTTTGAATAACGACATTTTCCCAATGGATCTCCGGAGTGTAGGGGACATCATCCAACGTGGGGGAACGGTTCTGCAGTCTGCGCGTTGCAAGGAGTTCTATACCGCTGAAGGTCAGCAAAAAGGTGCAGACATTTTGCGTGCACGCGGCATAGATGGTCTGGTTGTTATTGGGGGAGACGGGTCATATAACGGTGCCAACAAACTGAGCAAGCTGGGCATCAACACGATGGGTCTTCCAGGAACAATTGACAATGACGTTTCTTTCACCGATCACACGATCGGATTCGATACAGCAGTAAGCGTAGTGGTAGACGCCGTTAACAAATTGCGTGATACGATGTCTTCACACGAACGTTCTTCCATCGTTGAAGTTATGGGTCGTCATTGTGGCGATATCGCATTGCATGCAGGACTCGCATCAGGCGCAGAAACGATTCTTGTGCCGGAAGTTCCGTTTGACATGGACGAAGTGGCAGAACGCATGAAAGCCAACTTTGCTCATGGTAAACGTCATAGTATCATCATTGTTGCTGAAGGTGTAGGTAAAGGTGAGGATGTAGCAAAAGAACTGATGGAACGTTGCCCAACGTATGAGCCACGTGTAACTGTATTGGGTCACATTCAGCGTGGAGGCACGCCAACTCCGTTTGACCGTAACCTTGCCAGTCGTCTGGGAGATTTCGCCGTTCGCAGTCTGATCGCAGGTGAGACAGACAAAGGATGCGGCATTATCAAGGGAGAACTGACCCTGACGGATATTGATAAAGTTGTTAATACGAAAAAAGACTTCGATATGGAGACTTACCAGCTTGCACAGCGTTTGTCCCAATAATCAAGTCATCACCAAAAGTTCAAATCAAAAGAGCACAGTCCCGTTTTATCGCGGGCTGTGCTCTTTTTGTTATATTTCCATTATTTATTTTCGGCCAAACGTACCGATGATTGTTTCTGCACAAGGAACAACCTCCATAGAAGTGCCGTTGCTCCAACAGCAAGACCTGCAATGAGTCCAACCCAGTAACCAAACGCACCAAGTGAAGTATACGTTGCGGTGATGTACCCGACAGGCAGACCGATGATCCAATACGCGACAAACGTTATGATTAATGCCGGATTAACATCCTTGTAGCCCCGGAGTGCTCCCTGCGTTGGGGTGGCAATGGCATCAGAGATTTGAAAGAAAATGGCGTAGATGAGGAAATGTTGTGTCAAAGCGATAACCTGACGATCGTTTGAGTACACGCTCGCAATTTGTTCCCCAAATACGAGTAATAGTACAGCCGTTAACAGGGAAAGCGCAATAGCACCTCCGATACCCAGAAGACTATACTGCTTTGCATCTCTCACACGCCCTGCGCCTGCCTCATAGCCCACAAGAATCGTAAGAGCCATACAGATACTCACAGGGAGCATATACAGCGTAGAAGCGAAATTCAGGGCCGCTTGATGGGCAGCAATCGTGATGGTGTCGAACCGACTCATCAATAATGTGACCGCTGCAAATATGGAGGTTTCAAAAAAAGTAGCGAATCCAATGGGAACACCAATCTTAAGCAGCTCTTTCCATTTGGTTAGTGAGATTTTGGGCATCTGTCGAAAGATGCCATACTTGGCAAAAGGCTCAACCCGATGGACAAAAAAGAGGCTGATGAGGAAAATGAGCCAATATGTAGTTGCCGTAGCAACACCTGCTCCGACACCTCCCAGTTGGGGAAAGCCCCAACGTCCGTAGATAAGCAAATAATTCAGGAAAATATTGACGGGAAGTGAGACGAGCGTAATCATCATTGTGATCCTTGTCTGGCCCAGTGCATCCATGAAGCTCCGCAGCACCGTGTAACCAAACAGGGGGATAACCCCAAAAGCCAAGGCACACAGGAAATAGAAGGCGACTCGGCCAACCCGTGGCTCCAAAGGCATCCCGTTCAGGATTGGACTGAGCAACAATGCGCCTGCTGCAAGAACGACTATTCCAACGGCCACACCAAGATACAAGGCTTGTACAACGCTATGACCAATCCTGTCATTACGCTTCGAACCAAGCAGGTGGGAGACGACAGGAGTAATTCCAATCAGAATACCACTCAGTCCTGTCTGCACCGGCATCCAAAGACTGGTGCCAACGGCGACACCTGCGAGATCAGCAGGGGAGAACTTGCCTGACATATTGGTATCGAAAAACGACATGGCAGAAAGGGCGATTTGTGTGGTGAAGATGGGCAGAAATATAATCAGGAATTGTTTTACTTTCTGAGAAAAGCTGGTGGTTGTCATGTTCACTGGCAGTGCCTCGCTATTCTTAAGAGTTATCTCTAAAAACTGTCATGTAGGGACAGCTATTTATTGTAGTGGATTTTGCTCAATTTGAATAGAGATGGATCAGGTATGAGGAAAAGTTAAAGCCGAGGATACATCAAAAAAACCTCGCTCCGGCTTAGACGGAACGAGGTCATCGAATTCAATGAAGAAGTATAAAAGTGCATTATTTATAGTTTACGTCTGGTGTATAGCGATTGGAGGCATTCCAGAGCAGATATTCATCCACATTCATGTCTTTCATCGCACGAATTTGGTCTTCAACCTGTTTTTTGCCGTATTTGATGTAATGTCCACTGCCTAGCCAGCTTGCTGTAAAGTCCTGAATCCATGGGCGGATAACGGGTTTGAGTTCCTTTGTTGGATCCAATTTCTTATGTGTATCTTTCATGGAGCCTTTGATGGTGGTATAGGGATCTTTGTCAGGATCTTTTACACCATACCAGCCAGTGGAATAATGACTTGGATAAACCATCGGCGAGATGACATCCACGTTTTCGGAAATTTTCACGAAATCCTGTCCAATGCCTTCAGCTGCGGGCACAGAGGCTGCATAACCGAAAATATCCACCGAGACCCGAACACCGAGCGGTGCAAGCTCTTTGCGTGCATACTGCACAAATTCGGCTACAATGTCGACCCGGGACTTGTCAGATTTGGTGTATTTCAATGCATCTGCACGCGTTTCAAACCCTTCCGGAAAACGGACATAGTCGAACTGAATTTCCTTAAATCCCAATTTAGCAGCTTCTTTGGCAATCTCTATGTTGTAATCCCATACTTCCTTACTGTAGGGATTCACGAAGCTGTCGCCTTTGCCATTGGCCCATACAGAACCGTCCTTGTTGCGGAAAGAGAGCTCCGGATTTTTGTTGGCGAGAATTGTATCCTTGAATACAACTACTCGTGCGATCGGGTAAACATCATGTTTTTGCAGGCGTTTCATCAAGGCATCAATATCGCGGATAAAAGGCTGAGATTTGCCCATTTCCTGTAATGTTTTGTTTTTTGTAGGGTAAGTTATGTATCCGAGGTCGTCTTTGATATCAATGACCATGGAATTGAGCTCCGTGTTATCCATCAGATCGAGTAATGATGTCATGCGCTGACCACCAGCGCTGTACGCCGTCACATAGATTCCTTTGACAACGGGTGCATCGGGTTGTGGGTCAATTTTTGCAGGTGGGTTATCCGCATCAATAACGACCTTATCTTTTTGAGATTGGATGATGGCGGTGTTGAAACTGTTTGTTAATGATTGAAAGGGTTGTTTTCCTTGATCCGCTGTAACGGGTGCCCCACTGAAGGCTCCCCACGCCATAGCAAGTAAAGCCCAAAACATGTTCATTCATTTCCACTCCCCTATGTGCATTCCATGTTTGAATTATACAATAAAGCCTCTGGGCTTTTAACCATATCAAGCAAGTAATGAAACACATGGGAAAAATGAAAACCGCTTCCTGTTAAGGGAATCCCCACAAGAAACGGCGTGATCAATCCAAAAAATTATTGAATGTAAATCTCATTTTGATGCTCACAAATACTGTACTGAATGATTTCCATTGCGTCTCCCTGTTCCAAGATGCCCAGCCCATCCCGGAGAACAATCAGTGAGTCGAGTTCATTCGGTTTCAAGAAAGGGAGCATTTCCGGGCACCATTTGTTGACGATTTCAAACAGTTTTACCGTTTCCATATCCACAATAATCACCCTTTCCTACTCGAATTCCAAAATGGTAAGTCATTCGGCGCGAATCGGAAAAGCACATGGTGCTGTGAAATTGAATGGCACATCCTGCTATACAACATATTTAGGAGCCGTACACTGTTATTATACCACAATGTTTTGAATTGTTAACCGTACATCTGTCTCAACTTCGGCGAAAAGAACCCATGACTCCAACAGTTTCCACGATATTAACAAAGGCGGTCGGATCGGTTTCCTTAATAATTCGTTTGATTTCAACAAGTTCGTAGCGAGTAGTCACTGTCATTAACATGTCCTTTTCAATGTCTGTATATGCTCCTTGAGTCTTAATTTTGGTGACCCCGCGAGGGCGAATAAGCAATTTTTTCAACATCGCGTCGGTTTCATTGGTGATAATGTACAATGTGACTTTCACATGGCTGATATGAATCAGATCCAGCACTTTGCCTGTGATATAGATGGATACCATGGAGGCAAGTGCGATATTCCAGTTATCATTCAGATAGCCTGCGAGCATAATGATGGCTCCGTTCATGCCAGCCATTACCGTTCCAATCGGGAAATCACGATTGCGGGTGAAAATGGAACCAACAATGTCGAGCCCGCCCGTTGAGCCGCCTACTCGGAAAGAAACTCCGGTACCCAGCCCCACTAACACACCCCCAAATACACAACTTAGCAGAGGATCTGTTGCCACAGCAAAAACAGGCAGAAGCCCGATGAACCATGAAGTGGCTGCTACCGAAACAATACTTAATGTAATGAAACGTCGTCCAAGAATAAACCAACCTGCAATGAGCAGAGGAATGTTTAGAACAAAATACATTATACTAAGATTCAAATTTGTGAAATAGCCGAGAAGCATGGAAATACCGGATACCCCGCCGCTGAGAAGCTGATGGGGAACCAAAAACCAGTTGAAGCCGCAGGCAATAGCTGCAGCACCCAATACGATCACTAAAAAGTGCCAAATCATTTTGGGCAATTTAATCACCTCATTTATATTTAAAACCAGATTGCTGGTAATCTTGAATTGTTTTGTGATATAATGATTTGTGGATATTCTTGAGTAGGAAACTTTTTCCAAATCGAACGATAAAATTTGAAATGTTTCAAACGCATGTATGTAGTTTTAGTCTTATGTTGGGGACCCATTCACGAATTATGTTTGTTGTATGAAAATAATTTGGCTTGATGGGATAACCTATAAATATTAATGCTACTTAAGAATACAGACAACAAAGTGGATTGTCCACCATGTCCACCATATAGAAGGAGTATGAATAATTTTGACAAATTTAAATTTCGCAGATTTTAATCTTGAACCACTGGTGCTTCAAGCGATCACCGAACTTGGGTTTGAAGAGGCAACTCCGATTCAATCCAAATCAATCCCTTTTGCTCTTGAAGGCAGAGACTTGATCGGTCAAGCTCAAACGGGTACTGGTAAAACCGCTGCATTTGGTATTCCATTGATCAGCAAAATCTCCAAAAGCGATGAAAAAATCCGCGCCCTCATTATGGCACCTACACGTGAACTTGCGATTCAAGTTGCCGAAGAAATCGAAAAACTCACCCGCTTCAAAGGTTTGCGCTCCCTGCCAATTTACGGAGGACAAGACATCGTTCGTCAAATCCGTGCACTGAAAAGAAAACCACAGATCATCATTGGTACACCAGGACGTCTCCTGGATCATATCAACCGCAAAACAATCAAACTTGATGATGTACAAACTGTTGTATTGGATGAAGCAGATGAAATGCTCGACATGGGTTTCATGGAGGATATTCAATCCATCCTGAAACAAGTTCCGGACGAGCGTCAAACGATGCTGTTCTCAGCAACAATGCCTCCTAACATTCAAAAATTGGCACAACAATTCTTGAACAACCCTGAGCACGTATCCGTGATCCCTAAACAAGTAAGCGCACCTTTGATTGACCAAGCTTACATTGAAGTGCCTGAACGTCAAAAGTTCGAAGCACTCAGCCGTCTGCTGGATATGGAATCTCCTGAACTGGCGATCGTATTCGGACGTACCAAACGTCGTGTTGACGAATTGGCTGAAGCTTTGCAAAAACGTGGATATTCTGCTGACGGTCTTCATGGTGACTTGTCCCAAAACCAACGTGATACAGTAATGCGTAAGTTCCGTGACGGCAGCATTGATGTACTTGTTGCAACAGACGTAGCTGCTCGTGGTCTCGACGTATCCGGTGTAACTCACGTTGTGAACTTTGACCTTCCACAAGATCCGGAAAGTTATGTTCACCGTATCGGCCGTACAGGTCGCGCAGGTAAAGAGGGTGCTGCATGGTCATTCGTTACTCCGCGTGAAATCGACCACCTGCACTTTATCGAGCGTGTAACACGTCACCGTATTCCACGCAAACCTTTGCCAACAATGGCAGAAGCGGTAGAAGGCAAACAACGTTTGACAGCTGAGCGTTTGCTCGAAATCGTACAATCTGGCGAACTGAACGAATACAAAGGTATCGCGATTCAAATGCTTGAGCAATATGATTCTGTTCAACTGTTGTCGGCAGCCCTGAAGCTCCTGACTGGTGACAAGAAAGATGCTCAGATTGATCTGACTCCTGAAGATCCGATCCGTGCGAAGCGTCGCAAACCGGATGTTCGCTCTGGCGGACGCAAACCATCTGGTTACAGCGGCAACCGCAGTGGTGGTGGCGGTGGTTACAACCGTGATCGCAACAGCAGTGGTGGCGGACGTGGTGGATACAACCGCGATCGTAACAGCAGCGGAAGTGGAAGCAGAGAAGGTGGTTACAACCGTGACCGCAAACCGCGTCCAAGCAACAACGAAGGACGTCGTCCTGCCAAAGATTCTTCTTTCGAATAATATACAAGTGTGAATTGGGAAATGGGGCAGGGCGACTGCTCCATTTTTTTATGCTCAGATTATGCCAAACCAGTGATTCGTTGATCTCTTTTCGGGAAGTGCTGGCTTTTCCTATCTAGAATAAGGTATATTAATATTATTAGACTTCAGGTTAGACGCAAGGCTGCGGAGGAGGAGAATTGTTTGGAATTTAAAGGAGCTATGGGTGGGATCTACCGACTTACAGAGTGGATTACGAGACTGGCCGCAACCAACCTGTTGTGGGCTATTTGTTCGTCTCCGTTCTTGTTTTTCTTGATTATGAAACTGCTCGTGATTCAGCAGAACCTGGCCAACGAATCATTACAAATGAACTGGGCTATAGCCATTGTGGCACCGCTTACACTGTTTCCTGCGACATCTGCGCTGTTTACAGTTGTGCGCAAATGGAATATGGGGGATACGGACGTGCCGATCTTCCGTACTTTCTTTGTAGGTTACAAGGAGAACTATAAACAGAGTTTAATTGGAGGCATTTTCTATACCTTGCTGTTTGCCATCATGTATCTGGATTACACCGTATACATGACACAATTCCGCAATATGCAGTTGGTTGGAATTATAATGCTTGTACTGCTGCTGCTGCTGTTTGTTTCTCTCTTTAACTTTTTCTCAATGGTTGTGCACTACCACATGTCGATCGGGTTGATTATTAAAAATGCAGTTCTTTTGACACTGATTAGACCATTCCGTGTATTTTCCACGTTGCTGGGAAGTGGATTATTGTTCTATATCGGTTTCCGTTATCCGGTCTTGTTTGTCTTCTTCATTATTAGCATTATTGCCTGGTTTGCGTTCTTCAACTTCTACGCCACCTTTAACAAGATGCAGGAGCAGATGGAGAAGATGCAGCTGAAGAAGGAAGAAGAGGAAGCGGCAAAAGCTGCTGAAGAGGCTGATGGCCCAGCTGAGGCGGTTGAGGCGGTTGAGCCTGCAGAATCCAAATCATCTGACGAAAAACACGATAATCTTCAAAAATAAAACATGAGCTGTCACCATTTACTTTTTACACAGTTAGGGATATAATAATTGTACATCCTGCGATGTACGTTTCGGTTATTCGTTGTTTTGAACCAATGATGATGTCTTCGGGAGATCAATACAGAATGTTGCTGAAACGCCCTGTCTATATGACATGGGGACTTCAAAAAGCATTCTTGCGGCCACCCACCTGCTAAGCAGGTTCATAAGACAATGTAGCCGGACGGCATAGGCGGGTTCCTATTTTACCATGTACAGCACCCTGACTCTTTCCTCTAATCCAGGAATTCAGGGTGCTTTTTATTTGAATTCATTTTGTTGAATTGGCTGTATTTTGTTAAAAGTGTCGCTTGCCCTTTTGTTACTACATGAACAATGATACACTAGTATACATAAATGGAACGGTTAAATTCAAAGGAGGAAGGGTCTTGACCTTAAAGAGAACGCTCGTCGGTATCATCCGCAGCATGGAGGGAACCAGCGATCGAGCCAAGGATCCCAAATTAAAAACACGGTATTATAACTTATCCAAAGACAGAGCTTGGGAAGAAGTTTCTTCGACACTCAAAAAAATTCCGGGTTATAAAGTGCTGCATGAGGTGCCTTCTGTAGGAGAGGTCATACTTGAGAAGCGGACTACCTTTGGACGGACGATGGATATTACGGTTTCCATTATATCGGTAAGTCCTGTACGCAGCGCGGTCGATATGTATTCGGCTTCACGTGGTTCACTTGGAGATCTGGGTTCTAATTATCGCACGATTATGAACTTGTTCTCCGTATTGGATAAAAAGCTGAGTAAGTATAAGTCAAACGATTGAAATAGATGGCTGAATAACAAAAAGCGAGAGAAGGTTAACCTTCCTCGCTTTTGTTCTGAACGTGAACTACCTTTTACAGCAAAGCTTTTACAGCGGAAATCGCTTGCTCGAAGTTAGGGGAGTCTGTCATTTCAGGCAGATATTCCACATATGTAATTCGGTCTTCAGCATCCACCACGAAGATGGAGCGCATGTCCAGTTGGAATTCTTTGATCAGAACACCGTAGTTTTCACCGAATGAACGTGTTTTGTAATCAGACAGTGTTACGACGCGGTCTACACCGGCTGCTCCGCACCAGCGTTCCTGTGCGAACGGAAGGTCAACGCTTACTGTCAATACGACTACATTGTCGCCAAGATCCCCTGCTTCAACATTGAAACGGCGAGTTTGGGCATCGCATACGCCAGTGTCCAGTGAAGGAACAACGCTGATTAATTTGATTTTACCTGCGAAGTCTTTCAGGGATGCATCTTCAAGCAGATTTTTGCTTAATGTAAAATCGGGAGCTTGATCGCCCACTTTCAACTCGGGTCCGATCAATGTAATAGGGTTGCCTTTAAAAGTGGCTGCGCCTGTACGTTCTTGTGCCATAATAATGTTCCTCCTTAAATTGGTGATCCGTGCCAAAATCCATTATAATCTTTTATGAAAGGCATTGTCCAATTCGGACGAAGGATCTTTAGCATGGCTCAGACTTGCGGGCCGATCTGAACAGGGTGGAGTGAAAGTAGAAACGTATGATATTTATAAGGTATGAGAACTGGAAAAGTTATTTAAAATTTTTCCCTTTGACGTCGATTCTGTTAATTGCCAATGTTGTTATGTTTATTGTGTTAAGTTTTAATGGTGGTTCCACAAACAGTATGACGCTGCTTAAGTTTGGAGCACTTGTTAACCATGAGTTATTTGCAGCAGATTGGTGGCGTTATATTACGTCCATGTTCCTGCACGCTGGTTTCAGCCATCTGTTGTTTAACAGCTTCGCTCTTATCGTATTTGCACCACCAATGGAACGACTGCTCGGTTCGGTAAGGTATGGTGTGCTGTACTTGGGTGGGGGCATCCTAGGCAACATTCTGGCTGTTGCGTGGTATAACTCGGTTGGGGCAACGACAATCTCGGTAGGTGCTTCAGGTGCGATCTATGCCATCTATGGTGCGTTTCTGTATGTTGCCTTGTTCCAGCGGACAATGATGGACGAAACCTCACGCAAAACGTTGTATACGCTGCTTATATTTGGGATTATATTCTCCTTTGCCATGACAGGCATTAACTGGATGGCGCATTTGGGTGGGTTGTTAGGTGGATTCTTCATTTATGGACTTCTCATCCGCTTGTGGAAACCCCGCAGCTTTAAGCAGTAGTCGGATTGGTCTGAAGACGGAATGTAATCAAGGATAAGTAGGGTATAGCAGATTGGAGAGATCAGGGGCAGTGGAATTAAGACAGTTGCATTACTTTTTGAAAGTGGCACAGAAGGAGCATGTTACGCAGGCGGCGGAGGAATTGCACGTAGCGCAGTCTGCGGTGAGTCGTCAGATTCATCAGCTGGAGGAAGAACTGGGAGTTGACCTCTTTATGCAAAAAGGGCGAAATCTGCAGTTGACCGCAGTTGGGCAGCTCTTTTGTAAACGGGTTGAAGGCATATTGAAAGATCTGGACAAAGCGGTCGGGGAGGTTCATGAGTTTCTCGATCCGGAGCATGGTGAGATTCGTATCGGTTTTCCTCATAGTCTCGGTATTCACTTGATTCCTTCGGTTGTAGCAGCGTTCCGTCAGCGTTACCCTAACGTTAAATTCAGATTCAAACAAGGCATGTTCCCGACGCTCATTCGTGATGTGTTATCGGCTGAAGTGGACTTGGCATTCATATCTCCATTTCCGGAGAAGCACGACCAGGTGGATGGTGACATTGTGCTTACGGAAGAATTGCATGCTATCCTTCCGCCCAATCATCCATTGGCCGGGGAAGAGAACATTGCGTTAGAGCAGCTTAAAGATGATAAGTTTGTGCTTTTCAGCAAAGGGTATTCTCTGCGTCCGATTGTCTGGCATGCTTGTCTTGAAGCAGGATTTACGCCCAAGATTGCTTTTGAAGGTGAAGAGACGGATACCATTCGTGGATTGGTTGCTGCCGGTATGGGTGTGAGTTTGCTGCCGGAAATGGCACTTTTTCAGACGAACCCGCTGCAACCAGCGCATGTGGCCATTTCTCATCCAAAAGTGACGCGTACGATCGGGTTGATCCACCGTGCGGATGATAAGCTTCCACTTGTTGCACAGTCGTTTCGCTCATTCTTGCTTAATTATTTCGGTTTACAGCAAAACAATACCCCACCCGATTAAGGGTGGGGTATTGTTTTGGTTTGTTTGAGTATTTAATTAGTCACGGCTATTGAAAATTCCGATGTAACGAATCAGCTCAAGCAATGAGATTAACGCTGCAGCGACGTAAGTTAATGCTGCGGCATTCAATACTTTAGCGACGCCTCTCTCTTCTTCATTCCGAATGTAACCTTCCGATACCATAATTTCTCTTGCGCGGTTACTTGCATTGAATTCGACCGGCAATGTAATGAGTTGGAAAGCAACGGTTACGGAGAAGAAAATAATACCAATACCGACAAGGTTCATTGCATTAAAGATGAATCCGGCGATAAGCAAGAAGGGCGCAAGTCCGGATGCAAAATTGACGATTGGGAAAATCCGGTGACGCAGTGCCAGCATCGGATAACTTTCCTTGTGCTGGATCGCATGGCCCACTTCGTGACACGCCACGGAGACAGCCGAGATTGAATTTTCGTAATATACAGGCTCAGACAACCTCACTACCCGATTGATTGGATCATAGTGATCGGAGAGTGCTCCGCGCACGGGTTCAATAGGAACGTCGTGCAGGCCATTGGAATCAAGCATGTGACGGGCAGCATCGTATCCGGTCATTCCGTTCAGGTTTTTGACATCAGACCAACGATTGAATGTACTCTTAACGCGAAATTGCGCCCATAAGGAGAGCAAAAAGGCGATAATGATCAAAACGAACATACCGTTATTAAAACTCATATTCATTCCTCCGCTTTCTAAATAATAAGCTACATCATGGTGTTCTCGAGCAAGATTTTCAAGGCTTCCATTGTACCAGCGCTTTTGGTGAGTAGTCCGGCCATCATCTTGCGTGCTTGTACAGGTTTCATCTCGCCAAGCAGCGGTTTAAGCTCATTTACCTCTCGCTCAAGCTGTTGCACATGAAGCTCCAATGTTGTCAGTTTGCTGGCAACCTGTTCTTCCGTGCTCACCAGACTCCACTTCTCAAGAGATTTCTTGATCTCGTCGAGACTATACTTCTCTTGTTTCATGTGTACAATACGTTCAAGCCTGGTTAAAGTTTCATTACTATAAAGACGATAGTTTTTTTCTGTGCGCTCTTCCGGAGCGATGAGACCGAGTTTTGTGTAATAATCAATCGTCCGTTCGCTCACTCCAGCAGTTTTGGCAAGTTCGCCAATCCGAAACAATTTCATATCCCCAATGATATTCACCTCGCTTGCAAGTTCAAATGTAGGGAATTGTAGATTCCAGTTGCGGCTATGCATAACCCGCCCATTTTTTTTCTTACTAATAGTTATGATACATGATCTTTAACCATACAGTCAAACGTTACGCTTTGGTTATTGTCAGGCTGCGTTTCTATATCTATGTACTTATAGGACATGATTATGTGCTTAAGTGCAAGAAAAAGACGTAAGACTTTATTCCCAGAAATATTTTTCAGTTTTGCTGAAAATACTCTTGTCAACTTTCCTGTCTTCTGCTTATAATGGCATTAAGAGTTTCACGATATGTGAAGAAACTTAACACAAGAGGGAGTGGGGTATATGAGAAAGAAATGGTTGGTTTCGGTGTTAATAATGCTTACTTTATTGGCTTTCCCGGTCAGCGCATTTGCAGCTGCGGAGGGGCCGACTAACATCGAACTGCAAAGTGGTCTGAACTCAGCCTTTACGTTTCTGGCTGTTGTGCTGGTTTTCCTGATGCAAGGGGGATTTGCTCTACTTGAAGCGGGTTCGACCCGAATGAAAAATGCAGGACATATTGCGGGTAAAACAATCCTGACATTGGGAATTTCAGTTATTGCCTTCTGGGCTCTTGGCTTCGGTCTCGGTTTCGGTAATGGTAACAGTTTCTTCGGAACAACTGGATTTTTCCTGAGTGGGGACGGAATGGCTGCTTCGTTCGAATCACTGGCCTTCTCTGATGTTCCGCTAACCATTAAATTTGTATTCCACCTTGCCTTTGCAGCGGTATCTCTGGCTATTGCCTGCGGTGGTATGGCAGAACGCGCAAAGATGAGTGTATATATCGTTTTTGGTACGCTGTATACCATTATCATGTATCCGGTTGTTGCTCACTGGGTATGGGGCGGCGGCTGGTTGGCTGAGCTTGGTATGCAAGACTTTGCAGGTTCGACGGTTGTCCACTTGACGGGTGCAACTGCCGCGCTGGTAGCTACGATTCTGTTAAAGCCGCGTATCGGCAAATACAACAAAGATGGTAAACCTAACATCATCCCAGGTCATAACCAAGTGTACTCTGTACTTGGTGTCATTATCCTTTGGATCGGTTGGTTCGGCTTCAACCCAGGTAGTACATTATCTGCCATGGGTGATGGATTCTTCGGTTATGTAGCATTGACTACAAACGTAGCTGCGGCTGCTGGTGGTGTGGCTGCACTGTTGATCTCATGGGCTGTATTAGGTAAATCCGATATTCCTAGCATGCTGAACGGGGTGCTTGCGGCACTCGTTGCTATCACAGGTGCTTGTGCATTCGTAGAACCATGGGCAGCTCTGGTTATTGGTGCTCTGGCAGGTATTATTACATTCTTCACTGCTCAATTCTTTGAACGTAAAGGAATTGACGATCCAATCTACGCCTTCTCTGTACACGGTATTGCCGGTATGTGGGGAGCGATCTCCACAGGTTTGTTCGCAACATCAGAACTTGCTGAGAATGCAGGTGTAGGTCAAGCGGGATTGTTCTACGGTGGTGGTTTCCACCAACTGGGCGTTCAGCTTCTGGGTCTGGCAGGCGCATTTGCCTTCGTTCTGATCATGTCCTTCATTATTCTCGGTGGTATGAAAGCTATCATGGGAATCCGTGTAACGGAAGAAGAAGAAACGATGGGGCTGGATTTAAGTGAGCATGGTACTTACGGGTACCCTGAACAAATGAAAAATGTAGAAACTAAATCCAATGGCGGTACGTTCAGCTCCTAAGAGGAATGATTGCTGAATCATGCTTCAAGGAGGCTGGACATGATGGAACCCATCCCGTATATAAATCAATCCTGGTCCTATCAGGGAATAGATGGTGCGGCATCTTCTCAAGAACTGCGTCAGGCACGTGTGATATTGCAGAATGAGCTCCAGGAACTGTTGTCCGCTTCCTTGTCGCCGATCGAATGGTACCAGACGGTAAATGAACTGCATGACCGGGTTGCTCGGCGAGCAGTAGAGTTATGCATCCAGGGGATGGTAGAGGAAGGCCTAGGCCAACCTCCCGTCCCCTATGCCTTTATCGTTTTTGGCAGTTCCGGCAGGCAGGAAGCGACGTTATGGAGTGATCAGGATAATGGCATGATTATCAGCGATGCCCCGGATGAGGGGAAAGAGGTATATTTTGCCGAACTCGGACTTCGAATGACCAATATGCTGGAGGAGCTTGGCTACGCCAAATGTGAAGGCAAAGTGATGTGTTCGGAGCCTTTATGGAGGAAAACACTGGCATCTTGGAAACAACAACTAAAAGAGTGGGGATCGGACCTGTCCTGGGAGCCGGTTCGCAATCTGATTATCGCTTCAGACATGCGTTTTGTTGCGGGTGAGCCAGAGCTTGCGGAGGAATGGATATCTACATTTTATGAAGGGTTCAGATCGGTTCCTGAGCTTTCCGATGCTGTGCTGCGCAATACCGTTAAACACAAGGCGACACTGAACATTCTTGGAAGGGTGGTAACAGAACGATTCGGTGAACATGCAGGTGGATTTGATGTGAAATACGGCTTGTATATTCCGCTAGTGAACAGTGCGCGTTTTCTGGCTTTGCAGCATGGTATCAAAGAAACGTCCACGCTCAAGCGAATTCAGAGATTGGTATCACTCGAAGCCGTTCCGCTTACTTTGCTGGATGCAGCTCAGCGTGCTTTTATGACGGCTTTGAAGCTGCGACGCAGTACACCCGTTGAGATGAAACAAGGGTTACAGCATAGCGGTGGTTACCTGAATGAGAAACAGTTGAAGGAAAAACAAATGCTTTATGAACTACGGGATACGTTAGGGTTGGTGCGGCGAGTACATCGTGCGCTGCAAAGACAACTTCGTTTTGCAGAAAGGAGACGTCCATGAGAGAGCCGGCAAGGGGCAATACAGGATTCTGGAATTCGCTGCGCCAGGGAGGGGTTCCTTCCGCCATCGCTTCCATAATGGGGGCCCCTACGGCGCAGCATATGGCGTTTATCCGTTCAATGATGAGAGAACAGCGAAGACCCGAGGTGCTGCACACGCCCTTGAATGAATTGAATGCAGTTGTATTTGATTTGGAAACGACGGGATTCTCCCCCCAGCATGGGGATGAGATTCTTTCCTTTGGAGCGGTGCGTATTAATGGTGGTGTGATGCTGGAGCATGAGCAGTTCTATACGTTGGTTCAGTCTAAAGTCTCCGTTCCGGAACACATTACGGAACTGACAGGAATTACACAGCAAATGACGATGGATGCTCCATCGCTTCTGAAAGGCTTGCATGACTTCATGTCTTTTGTTGGCGGGAGTGTACTGGTTGCCCATGCAAGCGCGCATGATCGGGCTTTTCTAAATGCGGCCTTGTGGCGGACATCCAAAGTAAGGCTAACGCACCGGCTCATCGATACGATGATGCTGGCGCGTTGGCTTGAACCGAGCAGACCGGGCTATGGTCTGGATGAATTGCTGGAATCCAAAGGCATTCCGATCTACGGACGGCACCATGCTTTGGAGGACGCAAAAATGACTGCACAGTTATGGTCCTGTTATCTGGAGGAAATGTCTAGCAAAAATGTAGAAACATTGGGTGACCTGTACACCCAGTTAAGTCACGCTTAGCCGGGCGGGCTGTAAGCTGTATGATTGGCCAGGACTCATTCCAATGCTTGAATCAACATTTGAATGAATTTGATAACCATTTAGAAGCATCTTTGATGGTGTATCAGCCGTAAGATCAGGCGCGCCTATAAAATAGACCTGGAGTAGTCCAGCGAAAAGTGGTAGGTTGCGCAGATCCTCATTGGAAGGAATGGGCGTGGTTCGAGGGTGGGAGTGAAAGAGCCCGATAAGTTGTGGCTCATTGAACACACATCGGATCCATTCTGCATCTTCCAATGCGAAATGGTGCAGCGGGTCAGGCGCTACGTTACGAATGGGCTGAAACCGACTGATTCGTATGCCGCCCGCTGCGGCTTCACCCAGCACAACCCCGCAGGCTTCCTGCGGCAGCGAAGCGAACATGTACTTAGACATCTCCTGCTCTACGGAGGAAGGGATGTAGAAGGTGTTTTGCTGCTCGTGAAGTGCTGCCATTTGTATTCACCCCTCTCTCTTTGGCTCCTGCTTCGGCAGGAGTCCTTTTTTATTTTATTTTGCGTGACCCGGATTGTAAAATTTTAAAGGAAAAGGGTACAATATGAGAGAGAGCTTGAAATATCTCACATGTTAGAAGAACGTGAGTCTCAATATGTTTGATTATACAAAAGGGTGGCTGGTCATGAAACGAAATATATACATACTGCTGGGTGTTGTTTTGCTGGTGGGCATTGCTTTGGCTCAAAATGCAGACAACGGAATCGCAGCCGTGTTTAAACAAGAGGAGCCGATGCCCACGGAGACGGGGCCGAAAGCAGGTTTACTGGCACCAGCATTCTCTTTGAAAGCCATGGATGGGAAAACCTACGCTGTAGGTGGAGCCAAGGAAAAGGCCATCTTCGTCAGTTTCTGGGCATCCTGGTGTGAACCGTGCAAGCAGGAAGCTCCTGCGCTTAATACATTGGCAGCAAAATACAAGGACAAACTGGATATCTACGGTGTGAACGTAACCACATACGATAAAATCAGGGATGCCAAAGCTTTTGTGGATGAATACAAACTGACGTTCCCCATTCTGCTTGATGAAGACGGAACAGCCTATGCCAAATATAACGGTTTAGCTTTTCCGACGAATGTACTGATTGATTCCCGAGGTGTCGTTCAGGAAATTATTTTGGGGATTTTACCTGAGAAAGAGCTGGAGCGCAAAATTAAGGGTTTAATTGCAGATTAGTCAAGCGAGAAACTAGCCAAGCGAGAAGCAAAAGCGCCTGTCCTCCAATGTTTTTGGAGAAAGGCGCTTCTTTTATTTTCCGGGAAATATGCATTAATGGTTGCTTAGTCCGTGAGCAGGAATGTTGACTACACCAGGCTCGTCCTGCAATTTTTCCTGAAGAAGGGCATAACGGAAACTGTGTACGAGGGCTTCCCAACTCGCTTCAATGACGTTCTCGGATACACCGACCGTATTCCACGTGTTTTCCGTGTTTTTGGATTCAATTAATACACGGACTTTCGCGGCAGTAGCATCTTTCTCATCCAGAACACGTACTTTATAGTCGGACAGATGCATGTTGGCAAGGGAAGGGAAGTACTGCACAAGTGCTTTCCGAAGTGCGTTATCGAGTGCGTTGACCGGACCGTTGCCTTCGGCTGCGGTATACGCACTTGTTCCGCCTACATTAAGTTTAACAAAGGCTTCCGATACAACTGACTTGCCAGCCACTTTTTCAACAAGCATCTTGAACGATTCAAAGGCAAACAATTCTTTCATGTCACCGTTGGCTTCACGGATTAACAATTCAAGAGAAGCATCGGCACCTTCGAACTGATAGCCCTGATGTTCCAGATCTTTGATCTTCTCAATGATCTGACGTGAGTTGGCACTGCTTGGATCAAATTCAAGACCCAGTTCCTGTGCTTTGGATACGATGTTGCTTTGTCCTGCCAGTTCGGAGACGAGCACACGCTGTTTGTTACCAACCAACTCAGGCACGATGTGTTCGTAGGTCCGGGAATCACGCAATATGGCAGAGACGTGAATACCGCCTTTGTGAGCGAAAGCAGCATTTCCGACATAAGGCTGGTTGATTGGCATATTTACGTTGGCAATCTCACTGACATAACGGGCAACATTCGTAAGCTGTTTCATTGAATCCTCTGAAACGCACTCATATCCAAGCTTCAGCTGCAGATTAGGGATGATGGAAGCCAGATTTGCGTTGCCGCATCTCTCTCCATACCCATTCATTGTACCTTGAACCTGTCTGGCACCAGCTTGTACTGCACTTAAAGTATTGGCGACAGCAAGTTCACAGTCATTATGGGTATGAATGCCCAGATGAGCTTGGGGAAGGCGTTCAGCGAGTGCAGATACGATCTCGTACACCTCATGCGGCATCGTTCCGCCGTTGGTGTCACACATCACTAGCCAGTCCGCTCCAGCTTCATGGGCTTTGGTCATTACGGCCTCTGCATATTCAGGGTTGTGCTTGAATCCGTCGAAGAAATGCTCTGCATCAAAAATGACTTCCATACCGTTTTGTTTCAGATAGGCGATGGAGTCGTAGATCATGGACAGGTTTTCTTCCAAAGTGGTTTGCAAAGCAGTGTGCACGTGGAAATCCCATGATTTTCCAACCAGAGTCGCTGCCTGAGCACCGGATTCGATCATGCGATTCAAGTTGGCGTCTTCACTGGCGATGCTGCCTTTGCGACGCGTACTGCCAAAAGCGACAATCTTCGCCTTCAGGTTCAGTTCCTTGACTCTTTTAAAAAACTCAATGTCCTTGGTGTTGCTGCCTGGAATTCCGCCTTCAATATAATGAGCACCCAGGTCATCGAGCTTCTTAGCAATTTTGAGCTTGTCATCTGCCGATAAGCTGACTCCCTCCCCTTGTGTGCCGTCACGTAAAGTCGTATCGAAGATGGAAATGGCCTTTGACATGAAGATCCTCCTTTAAGATGAAGCGCTTTTTTAGAAAGTTTAATGGTGTGTTTAAAAAACATATGAGCATGTTGGTGACGAATCCTTCGATTCTGTACCGCTACACTGTATTAAATTCAAAGTGTAGATTTGTCCTAAAATCGTGAATTTGTATAATTAATTATTATAGCACCATTATCGCCAAATGCTACATCGAATTCACCATTTGGTGTAACAAATGATGGATTGTAGAGTAGAGTGTGTTGTAAACATAGTCCTTGCAATATGTTATGCTTCATCTATATGCAGCTATTCCGGGATTGAATAGAGATTCATATCATATTTTTATAAAAGGAGGGAAGAGGATGCATTTTGTGTGGGAGAATACAATTATTTCATTCATTATAATTGCTATTATTGTCGTTGCTGTGTGGGGTATCATTCGATCGATCGTTAAATCTCGCCGAAAATAAGGGGATATAAATGATTTTTACATAATCCCCGAACGAGAAAGCCCAATTCTTTAGATGTGGGATGAAAGTGAGGTCGGATACAGAGTATCACTATTGTGATGCTTCAAGTATCCGAAATGTCTGCGTTCTTAATTTTTTTAGCTTGTTTCAATTCATTTATTAAACTGATACAATATAGATATGAATGAATATAGAAGAACAAACACAACCGTATCTTTGTTGAACTATCATTTTGTGTTCTGCCCACGATACAGGAGAAAGATATTTCTCAAATTAGAGGTAGAACAGCGCTTCAAGGAATTGGTGCATGAGGTATGTGCAGAGCTTAAAATTGTGATTGTTGCCATGGAGTGCGACAAAGACCATACACATATGTTTCTCAATGCACTTCCAACCTTAAGCCCTGCTGATATCATGGCAAAAATAAAAGGAGTCACATCAAAAAAACTACGAGAAGAGTTTCCACACCTTCTGCATTTGCCCAGTTTGTGGACACGTTCCTATTTTGTTTCTACCGCTGGAAATGTATCCAGTGAGACCATCAAGCGTTATGTTGAACAACAAAAGACAAGGGGGTGAAGTATATGTCTCAGACCGTAACGGTTAAGGTAAAGCTGCTGCCGACTCAAGAGCAGATCCAACTATTGCAACAAAGTAGTCATGAATATATCCGAGTTGTGAATACACTCGTGGCCGAGATGGTAGAAGAAAAGAAAAGGTTGAAAAAGACAACAAAAGACATTCCTGCTAATCTACCAAGTGCAGTAAAAAATCAAGCGATTAAAGATGCGAATAGTGTATTCTCTACCAAAGTTAAGAAAAGTAAATACGCAATCATACCGATCCTAAAGAAACCGATTTGCGTATGGAATAACCAAAATTATTCTCTTGACTTCACGCACATTTTCATTCCATTCATGGTAGAGGGAAAATCTAAGCGTTTAAAAATTCGTGCATTGTTCATAGGCAGGGACCATCGAAACGTTGACCTTTTGAAGCATAAACTTGGTACGCTCCGTGTCACGAAAAGCTCAGGTAAGTGGGTAGCCCAAATTGCTGTCACCATGCCAACAACTGAAAAAACGGGTATGCGGATTTTGGGCGTTGATTTAGGGCTGAAAGTCCCTGCCGTAGCCATCACAGATAATAATCACGTTCGCTTCTTTGGGAATGGGCGAGAAAACAAGTACAAGAAACGGAAGTTTCGTAGTGTTCGTCAAAAGCTAGGAAAACAAAAGAAAGTGAACGCTATTCGCAAGTTAGATGATAAAGAACAACGATGGATAAAAGACAAAGACCACAAAGTCAGTCGTGAAATCGTTCATTTCGCAGTCGAAAATAAGACTTCTGTCATTCGCTTAGAGCAACTAACGAATATTAGGCAGACGACAAGAACAAGTCGTAAAAACGAAAAGAATCTACACACATGGTCATTCTACCGTTTGGCACACTTCATTGAATACAAAGCAAATATGGCAGGGATCAAAGTGGAATATGTGAACCCTGCATATTCAAGTCAAACCTGTCCAGAATGTTCAAAAAAGAACAAGGCGCAAGATAGAAGATATACGTGTCCATGTGGATTCAAGAAACATCGTGATATCGTTGGGGCGATGAATATTCGCTACGCAACTGTGATTGGCGGTAACAGTCAATCAGCCTAAGATGCTATATGCACTGTCTTAGGAGGGGTAATGGCATACCCTAATCTTAGCATCTGTCCAAAGCAGAAATGAAATGAGGACGTTAAGTTTAGCTAAGAATCCCAATCACTTTAGTGATCTTGCCCCTTTAGGGGTGGGAGTGTCAAATAAGAGATTTTGATATAATAGAGGCAGAGAGTGTTTGTAACGGAATTGTGTATACGAAAGGGCGGTGGTGGATCATGTCTTCAGACCAAACGCATAACAACCTAGATGTAGATCGATATTATCCTACCGCCGGAAGAGTGATTTTGCATGTCGATATGAATGCTTTTTATTGCTCTGTACATGAAGCCGAGGAACCGGAATTATATAGGGGGAAAGCGACGGCCGTTGCTGGTAGCAGTGAAGTGCGCAAAGGTGTCATTGTAACTTGTTCGTACACGGCTCGACGCAGGGGCATTTCTACAGGCATGGTTGTACATCAAGCTTTGAAGAAATGTCCTGACTTAATTGTGATTCGGCCGGATTTTCATTTATATCGTAGGTATTCGAAAGAATTCATGAAAATAGCTTACAGTTATACTCCGCTGCTAGAAGCGACCTCAATCGACGAGTGTTATCTTGATATTACGGGGTCCAGGCAGTTCGGTACACCGCTGGAAATTGCGGAAAGTATTCAGACCAGAATCCGGGATGAGCTGGGAATGCCCTGTTCGATTGGAATTGCACCCAACAAGCTGCTTGCCAAGATGGCCTCTGATTTGAAAAAGCCTAATGGCATTTCGATTTTACGGATGAGGGATGTACCTCAGATTTTATGGCATAGACCTTGTAACGAAATGTTTGGGATCGGCAAAAAGACGGCGGAGAAGCTGAAGAAACTGGGCATTGAAACCATAGGACAGCTGGCCAAATCAGACGAGCGGATGTTAACCGATGTGTTTGGAATTAATGGCTCCTGGTTAAAAAATTCAGCAAACGGCATTAATCATTCGCCAGTTCAGGCTGAACGTGAAGCGAACAAATCGATTGGACACACAACAACGTTACCCGCAGATATATCTGAAATGGATGACGTACATCGGGTGTTACTGAATATAAGTGACCAGGTTGCCAGACGGCTGCGTAAGCACGAAATGCTCAGTCAGGGCATCCAGATTACGATTCGTACACCGGATATGAAGACGATTACGAGATCACGTATGATGGAAGTGCCTACTGAAGATGCATCAATCATATACCGGGAGGCCTGTGCTTTATTTGCAAAACATTGGGGCGGCGGGAAGCCTGTTCGGATGTTGGGTGTGACCCTTCAAACGCTGATTCCACGTGAGGAATCAGCAATACAGCTTGACCTCTTTGAATATGAACAGAAGCCGAAGAAGGAAAACCTGATTCGCATCATGGATCAGTTACGTGACAAATTTGGCGAAAATGCTGTCGTTACGGCTGGTATGCTTGGGGATGATCCTTCCGTATTACTGCGCAATCATAAAGTGCGGGGAACATCGCTGCAAAAAGATAATTTGCAAAGTGTCGATTAAATAGGGCATAATGGAGTCTTGAGGCTGTTAAAATGATTTGTAATAACTCTTACTTTGTATTAATATGTTTCTAGATAAAAATACTGTACGTTTTTGAATAATAGGAGGAGAGATTGGTAATGAGTAAATATACTTGGGTAGAAAAAGATACATGTATTGCGTGCGGAGCATGCGGAGCAACGGCGCCAGACATTTATGATTATGATGATGAAGGTTTGGCAGAAGTAATTTTCGATGGAGATGCCAACCAAGGGATCAAAGCAATTCCGGATGATTTGTTCGACGACATGCAGGACGCTTGCGACGGCTGCCCTACGGACTCCATTAAAGTTGCGGATGAACCTTTCAACAAAGAAGGTTAATTCCTTTCATATGAACATACAAAAGCACATTCTTCTGTCTTTGAGACAGCGGGGGTGTGCTTTTTTTGTCGAATGTTGAGGCTTAGATCCGGGTACTCAAGTCCTATGGATTTCTAGTCATCTTTTGCCGATATATAAAGAAACGGAAAAAAGCAAAATGATGGAGGATCGGATGCAGAATACTCATCTAAGAACATATGTTAAGAAACATCCCGATAATAAAATGGCCTGGTATTTACTCGGTAAGGAATATTTGGGTGAAGGGCAGGAGGCCAAGGCAAACTATTGTTTTCAGCAGGCGGGTGAAGTCTACGAGGCTTTTGAGCGAAGCAAGGCACCGGCAGATATATGGGTGGATTATCAGGAGAAGCTGGTTGAAATGGCTGAGCAAAAAGAGAAAAAACATCGTGTTCGCAAAATGTGGCTCACCCTGCTGATGCTGCTAGTACTGGCAGGACTCCCGCCTGCGGATGCTCCCGGTTTCAATCGCGATGCAGCGGACGCGCTGGCTTCGGCGTTGGATTCGACGGACGACACCACCGAAGGAGGGTCAGGAGAAAACGGGAGGGATTCGTCCGCTGTTACACATTCCAACGTGTTCACCGCTGGAACATTCGGTGGAGGCAATCAAGGTGAGGTTGCTCTGGCTGCTGCATGGTCCGGCTCTGGTCCGAAAGTGGAAACATCGGCTGTGCTCGGAATGCAAGCGTCGGGTAATTGGTCTTTATGGAAGCGTAATATGCCTGTGAAATATATCGTTCAAACGAATGGCAGTGGCAAACTGGTGGCACAGAGTTATGATGCCAAACAGTGTAACTGTGAGCCGCCGGAGGTGTCTGGAGAAATCAAGAAGCTGGCACAAGCGTGGATCGTTAAGCAAGAATCCGCAGCAGCGCTATCTAGTGCAATGATTACATATAAAAAACAAAATGGAAGCTGGCCGAAAAGTGTGGCGCAACTTGCCAGGCCATTTCCAAATAATATTTTGGGAGAGACTGCACCTGGCATGAATGAGATGTTTCCGGCACTTCTTTCCCTTCACCAAAAAGGGCAAATGGAACAAGGGAAAAACACAGCTGAGGGAACAGGTGAAGATTTAGATGATCCGCAAGGCAAAAACGCTGCATTTGTGGATACGTTGGGTGGAAAGCCTTTTTTGCAGGATCGGCTTGAGATTATCGTGGACAAGAAACAGCATAGGCTTGCGCTGATCAGTGGCAACACCATCATTAGAAACTACGAAGTAGGGCTTGGGGGAGATCGAACTCCAGAGGGGGCGTTTGTCATTTCAGACAAGGTTGTTAATCCAAATGGTCGCTCCAACGGCGAATTTGGAAGCAGGGGAATGCAGCTGTCGGACACGAATTATGCCATCCATGGGACCAACGAGCCAAACAGTATTGGGCTGGATGAATCCCTTGGATGTGTGAGAATGAGTACTGAAGATGTGGAAGAGCTATTTGCTCTTGCTCCACAGGGAACTCCGGTACGCATCGGGAAAGATTTGCTGCCGGAGACAGCTGTTGTTCCAGAAACGAAGGATCGTTACCGGTACAAACTTGTTCCCAAGCAAAATAACCCGAATAAGACGTATCATTGGTTGAATTAATGATTTAACGAAATATCATGTGATTCAGACCAAAAAATTAATATCCATGCTGGATTGGTATGTAGATGCAGACACAGTCGTTTGAAGCAATTACAGGTTGGCGATAATAATAAGCGCACCAATGATAATGATTAGTCCGCCAACGCTGGCTGCCGTCCAGATAATGGCTTTACGGTTGACTTCATCTTTCTTTTGCTGCAAAGTAGGTGGTTTGCGTTTGGGAGCCATGGGCTGTTCCTCCTTCATGGAATAAGGCTATATCGATGTAGCCATGCTCCCATTGTAAAGAATTCAACTCGCCATTTCCAGTAGGCGGGTGGATTTCTTGTGAGCATTTTGCATCATACGATTCCTGTGGCTTGGGGGGATGCAAAATGCTTCTGTCTATGCTCAAACTACTTTCCTTTTGAAGAAGAAACGGATAGACTTGTGTATAGAGTGTTTTTTTACATATGAAAAAGACGGAAAGCAGTTTTTTCAGCGTACCGGACCAGAACGGAGTGAGTGATTTGTTATACAGAAGTCTTGCTAAACCCTTATTGTTCAAAATGGACCCTGAGCAGGCCCATCATCTGATTATCGGCGGCCTCAGCGGCATGGGGAGCATTCGCCCAGTTCCTTCCGGTTTGCGAGTCATGTATGGCGTGCGTGAAACATCGGATCTGGCTGTGGACATGTTTGGATGCCATTTTCCTACACCTGTAGGACTTGCGGCCGGTTTGGACAAAAACGGACAGGCTGTAACGGGCTTTTCTTCCATCGGGTTTGGCTTCATGGAAGTGGGCACAGTCACACCGCTTGCACAGCCAGGCAACGACCAGCCGCGGTTATTCCGCCTGCCTCCCGATGAGGCATTGGTAAACCGGATGGGCTTTAATAACCTCGGAGCCGATGCGATGGCGGGTGAATTGGCACGCCTCACGGAGCGCCGTATTCCAGTGGCCGTAAATATAGGTAAAAATAAGGCAACACCCAATGAAGAAGCGCATTTGGACTATGCAAAATGCATTCGGGCGCTATACGATTATGCGGACCTGTTTGTGGTGAATATCAGTTCACCAAATACACCGGATTTGCGTAATCTGCAGCATGGGAATGAATTGAAGGAATTGCTTGCCGCAGTCATGAATGAGATGGAGACACAGCGCAAGAGAGCGGGCGGTTCCGCTAAATCGGTGCTGGTCAAAATTGCACCTGATGTGAATGACCAGGAGCTTGAATATATGGTGAGCACCATTGCAGATAGTGGAGTTGCCGGTATCATCGCAACGAATACAACGATCAGCCGCGAGGGTCTGTCTCATCAGCATGCCAAAGAGACAGGTGGGCTAAGTGGCAAGCCGCTGCGTGATCGTTCCACGGAAATCATTCGCCAAATCTATCGCCAGACAGAAGGCAAACTGCCAATCATCGGATCGGGGGGCATTTTCACAAGCGAAGATGCTTACGAAAAGATTAAAGCAGGGGCCAGCCTGGTGGAAATATATACGGCATTGATCTATGAAGGACCTGAAGTGAATCGGCGCATTCATGCCGGACTGCGTGAATTGCTGCGCAAAGACGGTTACAGTCATATTTCGGAAGCTGTCGGTGCAGAGCATCGTTAAGCAATGTTTCGGAGTTCCCCAGATTGAAAACTAGAAGCGTGGAAGAGGGTAGTGGCGTACGGGACTCTTCCCCCCGCTTAACATCATGTATAATGGATAAGAACAGGGGAAGCTATAGAGACAGGAGGCATAAGCATGGACGGTAGAGACTGGGGTACATTTTTACTTCCTTATGAACAAGCGGTAGAGGAATTGAAAGTTAAGTTTAAAACGATGCGGGCGGAGCTTAAGAAAAGGGAAGAATACGCCCCGATTGAATTCGTTACCGGTCGTGTCAAAAAAATATCCAGCATTCTGGAGAAGTCCAGACGCCTGAATGTGCCGCTTGATCAGGTGGAAACAGGCATTGAGGATATTGCAGGTATCCGCATTATGTGCCAGTTTGTGGATGATATTCGACGGGTAGCCGAGTATATTCGTGGTCGCAAGGATTTGACGGTATTAATCGAGAAGGATTATATCACCAATTTCAAAGAGAGCGGCTACCGCAGTTTCCATATGATTATTGAGTATCCTGTTCAGACGGCTCTTGGGCAGAAGAATGTGCTGGCCGAGATTCAGATTCGGACGCTGGCGATGAACTTCTGGGCCACGATCGAGCACTCCCTGAGTTACAAGTTTCGGGAGAGTCTGCCGGATGATATGCGTGCAAGATTGAAAAAGACGGCGGAAGCCGCTTTTGTACTTGATAATGAGATGTCGGCGATCCGTTTGCAAATTCTGGAGGCGCAAAAGGCCTTTGAGGATGATTCCAATATTGTATCAAGAACGCTGAGCATCATACATCAGTTGTATTTCTATCATCTTGTTAACGAAGCGATTGAGGCACAGAAGCGCTTCAACGACTGCTGGGAGCGTCATGATATGGAAGGGCTAAAAGACCTTCTGGATGATGTGAAAGCACTTCTGAATGCGGCTAGAAAGGGTGAAAACCCGGATGAGCAGCTATGAACCGCTGTATGTGGATTATCTGATCTATTTCAATCGCGATCAGGACTACTTTGAATGCCATGAGGTATTGGAAGAGCTGTGGCTTGAACGGGATCGGGATTCGATGTACAAAGGATTGCTGCAGATTGCAGTAGGGCTGTATCATTTCAGAAATGCTAATTTTCGCGGGGGACGTATGATGTTACAGAGTTCGGTAGAACTGTTAAAGTCCTATCCGGAAAATTCGCTAGGCATTGCGCTCGGACTGTTGGTGCACCAAGTACAGGAGCTGGTTCATGGACTTTCGGGTCCTGAGCCGCAGCATTTTCCTTACAGAGACTTGCATATTCAGATTCAGGATGAGGTGCTGGTGCAGGAGGTTCGAGAACGTGCTCTTGAACTGAAGCCTAATGTTCCCCAACGCCGAAGTCCTACACGTGGACGAATCTATGAAGAGAAGATGAAGGCAATGCAGCAGGAGCAGAGTTTGCAGAGCGAGTAAGCTTATAATGGAAAGTCATCATTCACTTCATTCATCAACATATTGTCTGATATATGATCTATAAAAAATCACCCCGGCAATTCCTCTAGAGGAATTGCTGGGGTGTTTGATATTTGAGATTAAAGGAGCTCATTAAAGTTTGGAATGATTCCAGAGCTTGTCCATTGCAAAGGACAGTATGATCTATGCCGGTCCGTCGCAACCGCGAAGCATTATACGATTAGCTTGCTGATGGAGTGGCACTGCCTTTATATTTCTCGAAAAATTGCTTGTAGTCATCCAGGGTATAACCGTTGTCACTGCCATTTTCCTGCAGCCCGCCAACCATACGGTCTTTCTCAACACCATCCTGATAATAGACCAGAGTCGGCGTGTACTCAATGTTGTAGTCTGTCCAACCGGAATCGAATTCGCGCAGATTGAACTGAGGAAGCTTGACACCTTCACTGTCCACCAGTGGCATCAACTGAGGTGTTGTCGCACGGCAGTGTGAGCAGTCGGAGGCAAAGAAGTATACAAAAAAGCTGTCTTTGTTATCGATTCTGGCTTTCAGATCATCAGGCAAAATAATTTGTTGATAGTTTGGATCATTCAGCAATTCGCGGGTTGCCGGATTAAGCTTGGAGGCTGCAATACCATATGCGTTCGCCACAGCGTCCATTTGTTTCTTGGATTGCTGATTCACCAGAACAAGTGCTGCAATTAATACCACGAATATTCCCAGGAAAATAAGGATCGCTGCACTTTTCTTTTTCTTCTTGGATTTCATTAAGACATCCCCCATCGATCATATCAAAATATAGTGTGGCAAAAAAACAGGATGGGATAATATGCATAAACACCCGTATTTTTGCACATCAATCAATCTACTTGCCATTATACTACATTACACGCTGTAGTGGAATATGAATGAAGCAATAGGAAAGCATTGCCCGGATATGATAACATAGAACTATATGCAATTTTAACAAGACAGGATGAGTGGGATTATGGCTGTACAGCTGCCTTCGATATTTGCCGAGCGAATGAAAAGCTTGTTAGGCGATGAATTTGAACAATTTATGAAATCTTATGAGCAGTCGCCACATGCGGGGCTGAGAGTGAATACGTTGAAAATATCGCTGGAACAATTCAAGGAAATTGCTCCATTTGATATGCGGCCCATTCCGTGGTGCGGAACGGGTTTTTATGTGCCTCACGGGGTTAAGCCAGGGTTACATCCTTATTATCATGCGGGCTTGTATTATATCCAGGAACCAAGTGCCATGGCCCCGGTTGAATTATTGAATGTGAAGCCTGGGGAACGTGTGCTGGATCTGTGTGCTGCTCCTGGTGGGAAAACAACCCAGATTGCAGCCAAGCTGCAGGGCAAGGGGGTACTCGTTACGAACGATATCCATGCGGAACGTACGAAAGCGCTCGCCAAAAACGTGGAATTATATGGAGTACGCAATGCTGTAGTATTGAATGAATCACCGGAACGGATTGCGAGTGCATTTCCTCATTATTTTGACAAAGTGTTAATCGATGCGCCTTGTTCGGGTGAGGGCATGTTTCGTAAAGATGAGGATATGGTGAAATCCTGGGAAAATCATTCGGTGGAAAAATGTGTGCTGATGCAGCGCGATATTCTGGAGACGGCGGCCAAGCTGCTTGCTCCAGGGGGAACTATCGTATATTCCACTTGTACGTTTGCGCCAGAGGAAAATGAAGCGATGATTGCGGAGTTTCTGAACATCAATCCTGATTTTGTGGTGAATGACATCCCCGAAAGTGCTGGATTTGCTCCAGGACGACCGGAATGGGTACGCCAGATGCTGCCTGAGACAGCACAGAAGACTGAATCGGTACTGGACCAAACCCGTGGCACTGCGAGGTTGTGGCCTCACCTGTTGGAGGGGGAAGGTCATTATGTGGCTGTACTGCAGCATCGTGCCCAATCTCTTTCAGAAGAAGACGGAAGTCAAGAGCAGGATAGCGGTTTACAGTCTGGACAGGCCGTGGGCACAGACTCCTCGGAACGAACTGAATTGATAGACCGATCTATCCGTGCATCTGCACCAATCAGTAAAGAAGAGCGCAAACGGGAACGTCTAATGAGAACCCAATCCAGAGAACATAATGAAAATCATACCCGTGGTGGCAAGGTTCAGGGAAAACAGGGAAAAGGCAACGAACGTAGTGGTCGCAAAAACGAACGAAGTTATGGACGAGGAGCCGATCAAGCGAGCGTCGATCCAGGAACGGTGTATGCTCAATTTGTACAAGAAAATCTGAAAATCGAGCTTGCTGGAGAAACCGTGTTTTACGGCGATCGTGTGTATCAATCTTCTGTGGGTGCTGCCCGTCTGGAAGGGCTCAAGGTTATACGACCAGGATGGTTTATGGGTACCGTGAAGAATGGGCGGTTTGTGCCCTCTCATCCGCTTGCATGTGCTTTGAATGCAGCTGAAGCCCTGAGATCCATTAATTTATCTTCAGCTGACGGTGAAGCAGTAAGGTATCTAAAAGGAGAAACGTTGAACATCGAAGAAGCACGAGTTGAACGTCAAGCAGATATGGCTGCCAAAGGTTATGTGTTGGTGTGTGTAGACGGTTTTGCAACTGGCTGGGGGAAATGGCTGGATGGTGTACTGAAAAATGAATATCCGGCAGGCTGGAGGTGGACATCAGCATGAGTGGAAAAGGCAAACAAACGATGCGTCTGGATAAAATATTAAGCCATATGGGTGTGGGGTCACGAAGTGAACTAAAAAAGATGGTGAAGCAGGGCAGAATCCGTGTGGATGGGAAACCGGTGAAAGACAGCGGGGTGCAGGTCAACCCCGACGTGAACGTTATTGAAGCTGACGGAGAGCGAATCGTATATCGGGAAATGATCTACCTGATGCTGCACAAACCACCTGGCGTAGTGTCGGCAACTGAAGATAATCGGGATAAAACGGTGATAGATCTGCTGCGTAAAGAGGATCGTATTTTCGATCCGTTCCCTGTGGGACGACTCGACAAAGACACGGAGGGTTTGCTGATTTTAACCAATGATGGGCCACTTGCCCACGATCTGTTATCCCCGCGTAAACATGTACCCAAGACGTATGAAGCTCGTGTCCTTGGGAACGTTGATGAAGAAGATATTGAACGGTTCAAAGCCGGTATTCAGCTGGATGACGGATATGAGACGTTGCCTGCGGAACTGACTGTGCTTCAGCGTGAGGAAACGGAAGAAGGCGTGTTTTCTTCCATTTCATTGATCATACATGAAGGCAAGTTCCACCAGGTGAAAAGAATGTTCCAGGCCGTAGGCAAGCGCGTGGTTTATTTAAAACGTGTTGCCATGGGTGATCTGGAGCTGGATGCCGATCTGGCAATCGGCAGCTACCGCGAGCTAACCGCAGACGAGTTAGATCGTCTGCGGAAGTAAGAACTCCCGTCCTTCGCGAAGCGGAGCAGGGAGTCCGGGCAGAAGACGAAGTCCTGCCCTCCGCGCCAAAGGCGCACGAGCTCCCGTCCTTCGCGAAGCGGAGCAGGGAGCCGGGCAGGAGGCAAAGCCCTGCCCTCACGCCGAAGGCGCACGAGCTCCCGTCCTTCGCGAAGCGGAGCAGGGAGCTCGTGCAGGAGGCGAAGCCCTGCCCGTAATGGTCCCGCTTGAGCTTGGGCGGGACCGCCGCTGCAAGCGGCAGACCCGGCAACCAAGCGCTCCCACACCGACCGTCACATAGCAAGATCCTACCTGCCGCCGGTGAGCGAGACGGGAGTCCAGAGGGCAGAGCCCTCTGGGGCCCTCCCTCGGAAGGGAGGGTTTGGGTGGGTGCGACTCTTTTACTGATAAGGAATGAAGACAATGACAATTAAATTAATCGCACTGGATGTTGATGGAACGCTGCTTAACGATCATCATGAACTTACCGAATTGACGCAAGAGACTTTAATTCGTGCATCCCGCCAGGGAGCTGAGGTTGTCCTGTGTTCCGGCAGAGGTCCTGCAAACACGATCCCGTTTATGGAGCAAATGGGACTTGACGGATATGTCATTACACATAATGGTGCGGTAACTGCACAGGTTCAGACTCGTGAAGTAGTGCACCATTTTGCCATGGATGGACAGGGACTGGAGCCTTTCATAACTTACTGCCGCACGCAAGGTGTACATTTTGATATCAACACGGCGTTTGGACTTTATGTGGATCAGCCGGAAGGTTTGGAATTGCAGGTACGCGAAATGTATCAAAACTTCATGGCAGAGCCCTTAAAACTGCCGCAATGGGCAGATATGACAGAACCGCTTGCAAAATTCACTGCGTTTGGACCCATTGAGCAGATGAATACAGTGCAACAGGAGTGGTCGACCTGGAATCTTCCGTATTATATGACGCGTAGCGGTGATTTTTTCATTGATCTGATGCATCCCGAGGCCTCCAAAGGTGCAGCTCTAAAAAGACTGGCCGAAGCAAAAGGAATCCTGCCTTCCGAAATCATGGCGGTTGGTAATTACTACAATGACATTACCATGCTGACTTTTGCGGGCAAAGGGGTTGCGATGGACAACTCCCCAGATGAAGTCAAAGCTGCTGCGGATGAGGTGACACTTTCGAACAATGATCAGGGTGTTGCCCACGCTATCCAAAAATATGTGTTGTCCGTGTAACAGCGCCCTCAAATCTGAATAACGTTGTATCTTATAAACTGCCGCTCTCAGGGGTAACCTAATAGAATAACGTTAGGAACAGAGGGGGACAGGTACATGGAACTGAAAGTGGAGCTGATTCCTGATATTCGTACATCAGGTGGCGAAGTGATGGATATTATGGTGGAAGGTATATATGCGGGTTCGCTGCTGCTTGTGTTCAGGGAAGGGGATCGGGTATCCGGCAGCCTTCAGATGGAGCAGGATTCGCTACCTGACGAGACAGAACAATATATTGTGGAGCAGGTGCACGAATATATTCGTGCTTTCACGGATGCGGTAAATGCTGCTGAATATGAAGTGATTGTAAGCTGCGGCACATTGCATTCTGTGTTACAGAAGTCAGAGTCTCAAATGGATGCGTTAATTCAGTCGCCGCAGTCTGAAGATACGTATAACCACGATGGACAGAATGATTGGGCTGGTATAAATGAAGTGCATGTCATTCCCAGCTCACAAGCCGAGTCGTTTACATATGAAGACCCGGAACATTTGCTGGAGATGGAGATGGTAAGCGCCGGACGCAGCATATCCACCTATGTATTTAATGACGCCCATGGGCAGGAACTGGCTGAAGCCTCTCTGAAACAATATGGTGCCGATGTACAGGGGGAGATCCATTGGTATGAAGACCCGGCAGAGAATTATCAGGATGCGGCTGCCGAGCTGCTCGTACGAGAGCTGGATGAAGAAATCATCGATACGATTACGATCCGCATGTGGCATCAAGGGCAGGAGCTGGAATCAGCGGAATGGGTGCATCGGGATTTTGCGGATGAGGATGAGATAGAGGCAGAAGAAGATCTCGAAGAGATTGAAGCTGCTGAAGAAGCCTGTTATGTCATGTTGGTACGCAAAGATCGGGAGTTTCGGGTATATGAACTGTTTCTACAAGAACGCGGAGGGTTACCTGTAGGTACAGCAACGATTGATACTTCACAAGCGGATTTGTCAGGCTATATGGATTATCAGGTTCCAGGCACAAGTGCTCAGCGAAAGAGTCTGGTTGAAGTTCTGATGCGGGAGCTGGACAAAGAGCTTGAATTTGATACATTACATCTCACGATGTTATATCGAAATCAAATTATTGATGAAGCGAAGATAGAAGGGTAGAGACATGGTAAGAGGCACAGCCTCTTGCCTTTTTTTGTTTTCTTTTTGACGAACAGGCCATTTCTCGGTATAGTACCATTAGTTTAAGAGAGACCTGGAAGTGGAGGAGAATCATGAAGCACTCATTCAGTATCATAACAGACTATATTAATGACGAATTTAAAGCATTGCAGGCTCAGCAGGAAGACACGGAGGATGTGATGTCTCTGCTTATGGAAACAGCCGAATGGCTGCGGAGCCAGGGATCTTCTCAATGGAATGCGTTGTTAAAAGGTGAGGATTCTCATAATACGGCGGAGGCGATTCAGCGTGGCGACGTATTTGTATTTAAGCAGGGTTCTGACGTAGCTGGCATGGTTATTTTGATGAGTCAGCCAAGTGCATGGGATGTGCATTTGTGGGGAAGCAAAGCGTATGCCGGGGATGGTGCACTTTATTTGCACCGATTAGCCATTCGCAGAAAATATGCCCAGAGTGGATTGGGACGCGCGATTTTGCAATGGTCCAGCAGCGGGATACAATTTGAGGATAAACATATCGTCCGATTGGATTGTGGAGCGGATAACGCCACGTTGAACGCTTTTTATGCGCGTAACGACTATACCTTTGTGCGAGAGACAGACGGCTTCAGTACGTATGAAAAGGCGATCACACGTCTGTCTGTATAATTTTCACCACAATTTGCAATATATGAAGAACTCAAATTAGCCGGGAGCTAGCAATGCTCACCGGCTTTCATATGTATGTCGTCAAAAGAGGTTTAATCTCCCTCCATATATCCGCTTCTTAGCCGAGCATATCCCGAATATGTTGTATATACGGCTCTGGAGTGAAGGCTTACGCTCAAACAAGATGAAGAAAATGAACGTATAGTAGAATAAAGACACCAGGAGAGCGGTTATTTCCGGTGGAGTTGTGCTCAAGACCTAACAATATTCGTAATGTCGTCAATATCAGAACCAACATGGTACAATTGATATTGAAATGAATTCAATGATTAAAGCGGTAACATGACCGAGTGATAAGAAATCTCATTTTGTACCTTTACTGAACATATGTTCTGATATATCATGATTGAAGATGTACTGAGAAGACTTATGCTAGAAAGGGGGAAACTAACGGTGAGATTGCTGCAGGCGCTTTTCTTTCCTCCGGAGCAGCCCGGAGGTGTATCCTCTATGATTCCGTATATGCAAGAGAGGTTTACCCCCCCGAGGTGGGAGATGGATCTGTTCTCTTTACCCAAGCGTATTCGTAACAAGGGCAGAGAAGATATCCAGTTTGAGACGTTCGATTGGACTCCGTATCAGGATAGTCCTGTCGTTCAAAAATATATGCAAACGTATCGGGATTATTTGTGGTGGACCAAGCTGCGTATTCAGAAGCCTTATGATCTGATTCATGCCCATCACCCTATTGCGGGGCTTGCGATGAAGAAGGTTTTCCCGGATGTTCCCCTCATTCAAACGATCCACTCCAGTTATGAGCGAGAACTGATATTGAACGGACGCATTGAGCCCAACGGACCGGAGCATCAATTCCTGTTGTCCATCTATGGTGAGCTGGAGCATCAGGCAGAGCGGTTGTTAACCGTATCGGATTCTTTCCGTCGTTATTTGTCGCCTTATGTGCAACATCCCGATGTCATCGGTGTCATTCCGAATGGTTTTGATGAGAAAAGGTTTAAGCCAATTCCCCATGAGAATGCGATACCACAGCTGGTCACCGTATGCCGTCTGGTTCCGGCGAAAGGGCTGGACATTCTGTTCAAAGCCTGTGCCGAACTGAAAGCGCGGGGACATGATTATGTGCTTCATATTATTGGGGACGGACCGATCCGTCCAGACTTGGAAGAGTTGGCCCAGCGGCTGGGTATTTATAATGAGACTATTTTCTATGGTTACACGCTGCATCCTGAGGAATTCATGCCATTTTTTGATATCTTTGTACTTCCGTCGCGGGCGGAGGCGTTTGGATCTGTTTTCGCCGAAGCTGCGCTTAGCTGTCTTGCCCTTGTAGGTACAGACGTTGGCGGCATACCAGAGCAAATCGAGAACGGCAGCAACGGCTTACTGGTGCCTTCAGAAGATCCGTCTGCACTGGCAGAAGCGCTGGAGAAGGTGATGGTTGACCCGGCGTACCGTTATGAGCTCGCCCGTTCGGCATGTGAGAAGGCCAAAACCCATTACTCTTTGGGCAGATCAGTCAATGAACTGAAAAAAATGTATTTGCAATTTCCGAGCCAGTTCTAATTTCTGGAAAGGAAAAAGAAGGAAGCCACTGTGTAAACAGTGGCTTTTTTATGTTTAGGGATTCGAAGATTCGCAACAAAAAGATCCTCTGTTATAGGTGTTTGTTACGACCGCGAAAGCTTCCCCATTGATCCATTACTAATTTTGCAGCCCAGATCAGTGCCAAACTACCGAAAATGGGGTAAAGAATAGAGAGCAGTGAACTGAATCCAAACTGGCTGAGCGAATAACATAACATCATGATGGTCAGCATAATTAGTTTGGGATGTACTTGGACATGCTGTCTGAGCTGGAGGGTCATTCCATAGATATCGGCTACAAATGTACTGAAGATTTCCATAAAAATGAGGGATACATAGATAGACTGGACTATCCATCCAAGTTGAAAGGCAATGCTTCCCATTGGAATTTCAAATTGGATGATGCCAGGCATCTGGGCTGACATGGCAAAGTGAGCTGCCATAAGCATGAATCCAACACCAATCCCGCCCAGAACGCCGCCCCATTTCAGTACCTTTCGGCTGCGAATCTGATTACCCACTGGAACGAGTACTGCTTGGGCAAGTGCAAGGTTGAATGAACTATACAAAAGAGGAGATAACCAGACCTGGATTGGATTGCTGTCAGTGGTCAATGTAATAAATCGGTTTGCGCCGGGATGATGTATGGTGCTGGTGATCATAAGCAGGGACAGCAGGAGCATCATGGGCACCACGATACTGTTCATTTGCAGAATGGCTTGAATACCCCGTCCAAGCAGCAGATATGTACCTATAAGGGTAACAATCAGACCAGTCTGATAGTGAAGCCCCAGATGCTCTACAAAGACCGATCCTGCTCCGGCCAGCATGACACTGTTTACTCCGATCAAAATTATGAGGGTAACCCAGGTAATCCAGATTCCAGCTTTATGACCGAATAGATGCTTGTTGAGATCTTCGTAAGAGCGCGAGCCGGTATCATGGGCAATCAGCATCATTTTTGTACCTAACCAGACAAAGAGCATGGTCGATAAGCCAATGGTAATGGTGGCCCATTTGCCATACTGGGTAAAAAACTGCAATATCTCTTGTCCTGTTGCAAAGCCGGCTCCTACTACCGTTCCAATGTATGTAAATGCGATCTGCAGCACCCGTAATGCCTGTTTCATGCGTTTCCCCTCTCAGGCCCCTGAATAGTTTGGACATGCGGGTGCCATGGTACAAGGTATGCTTGACCCATCAAAGTCATGACAATTAAAGTGTGACAGGGTCATTTAGATGCTCTGGACAAGAGCAAAGGCAATTTCGCTTGAACTGATAGCCGGATGTATGATACTTTTACGTCATAGGATAGGCTTGGGAGGTCAAATTATGGAAGTATTGAAACAACGAATTTTACAAGAAGGTGTAGTCATGTCAGATCAGGTGCTTAAGCTGGATGGTCTGCTGAATCACCAGATAGATCCTGCATTGACGATGGAAATGGGGCGTGAGTTTGCCGCTCGTTTCCGTGAAAGTGGTGTTACCCGGGTCGTTACAGTGGAGTCTTCCGGGATTCCGGTTGCCTTTGCTGCCGCACATGAATTGGGTGTTCCGCTGGTATTTGCCCGTCGCAAAAAGACACTTTTGGCTGACCCCGACGCCTACTGTGAAAGGGTTCCATCTTTTACCAAAGGAATCGTAACTGATATTATGGTGTCCCGTGAATATATTCATGAGAATGACCGTATTTTGTTCATTGACGATATTATTGCGAATGGCGATGCCGCTCGTGGTGTCATAAAAATTATCGAACGTTCGGGTGCGGAACTGGTTGGATTTGGTGTCGTGGTCGAAAAATGTTTTCAGGCAGGAGCCCGCACCATTCGGGAGCAGGGCATCCCGGTAGAAGCCTTGGTGCGTATTCGTTCACTGAACGATGGCACCGTGCAATTTGATGATAACGAATTGTGACTTTTTAAAGGAAAAAGTGCCTAATTTTATAACAATGCCTTTGCATGACCGCTGATTTCATTTATAATGGGGTTATGTTAGGGAGAGGAGGCAACACCATGGGTAACCAACCGGCAACAGAACAATTTTTTATTGATAAGCTGGCGGAATCGAAAGTACATTTTGAGCGTGCCCTGGATTGTAAACATACGGAATTCGATGACCTTTATCCCTATATGATTGAACATCCTCAATTTTTCTGGTACAAACGCTACGTTGCCTGGTCAGAATTGCTGACGATTGTAGGCTTGTGCGAAGAGTTGTCCTTCTCTTGGAAAGAACAATTTACACCGCATCAAGTGGAGTACCTTGAAGAACGTGTGATGTCCGCCAAAGTGCTTGATTTTTGGTTTGAGAAGAACGACAGCAAAGAGCACGCGCAGCGGTAACTTTCAGTCGGGACATACTTTCGAATGACATGACAGTCCAATACAGTCACGTGAGACCTAAATGACTTTTCATTTAGGTCTCTTTTTGTAAATAATTTTTTTGGAGAAAGTAGGCGCCATAAATATGATCAGTGATGCAGAATTGGATGCACTGCGTTTATCGGGTGAAAAAGTAAGGGTAGTACGGGACGAGATTCAGTCCAATGATGTGACGGGCATTGTAGTGGCCTGGGACGGGGAGCAGGTGCTCATTCGCCGTCAGAATCGTCGTGTGGTCAAGCTCGACCGGAATTATCAGTATCAGTTGTTCAGCGAGCCACGTAAGAGTCCGCTCGAAGAATAGGACATGCGTTCTTTAGGTTCATTTACCATGGATGTTTTGGCATAATTGCACCTCTCGGGTGAAAAGATAGGTACAGTGAGAGCTTGTAACATATCAGCCGAGAGGATGTGCGGTAACCATGACATTGATGAATGATAAGGTTCATGCCTATAAAGATCAGATTGGTGAATTAAGCGACGTGCTGCCAGCTGTGGTGAAGTCTTATCATGAGTTCACTGGAGAATGTTTTCAGGCAGGGGCGATTGATGCCAAGACCAAACAGCTGATTGCGCTGGGCATTGGTTTGTTCGCTAATAATGAAGTGTGTACGTTCTACCATGTGGAAGAGGCACGTGCCAAGGGAGCAACAGATCAGGAGATTATGGAGACGGTTGCTGTGGCAGGAGCCGTAGGCGGAGGTCATGCGCTGTCTCAGGGTGCAATGAGGGTACAGAAAGCTTTGCATTAGTAATGATGATGTGTTGAAGCTGATTACGATCTCGAATTTTAAGTATTGTAGAAAAATCAATGTAAACAAAGAAAAGGCTCCGGTGATAACCGAAGCCTTTTCCTTGTTTAACTTATATTTTTCCCAGCATTTTGTTATACATAAACTGTCCTGTTACCCGGCGTGCTGTTACGTAACGATCGTTGAAATAAGGATTGGATAATTGGGTGATGCTTACACCCTTGCTGCTTGAAGCATGAGCGAACTGTCCGCCCCCGATATATACACCTGTATGTGAAATACCATTGCCCATCGTATTAAAGAATACCAGGTCACCCGTACGCAGATTGGCTTTGGATACCGGCGTTCCGGCCTTGGCTTGCTGTTGCGAAGTGCGTGGCAATTCAATGCTGTATTTGTTGAAAATATATCTCATGAATCCAGAGCAATCAAACCCGGCCAGTGTAGTGCCACCCCATTTGTAAGGTATGCCTGTCATGTTGTTAACGACGGTGTTAATACTGCTTGCCTCTGTGCTTGCTGCACCAGATGTAAATAGAACTGCTGCTCCAAAAATAGAAATGATAAGCTTTTTCAAAATTATGTTCTCCCTTCGATGCCTACGGAGTTAGCTAAGGGTTCGGTAGAAGGTTCCCTATATTTCCTATGTATAAGAATAATTCACCCAAAATGGTTCCCCCGTTTTCAAACATGAAACTCGGCAAATGAATAATTAAGTTTTTGTAACCTTTTGAAACTATATTGCATAAATGCGAAAATGTCAAACCGATCTTGAACCCTTCTTATCATCTCAATGTTAACGGAATTCTAGATTATTATGTAGAAAAAACTCGAATGATGGGTTCTAATAGATGACAAAAAAGTAACTACTGTTTCAGAAGGAGAGAAATTGGACAATTTATTGGTTTTCTCACATACAATTAAAAGATAATTATAGGGTAATCCAAAGAATTTGTTACATGTTGTTGCAAATATTGACAAAATTCATATTTTTGCATAGAATCATTTTTATACATTCCACTTATTGGATGAAAAGAAATAGTTTGAGTTTAAAAACAAATATAAGGAGGACAGATTGGCAGGGGAACAGTTTGCAGAAAATGAATTGAGGAGTGTTTCTAATCTATGTTGAAGGCAAAAACAAGGTTTGCATCTTTTGTTATGGCATGTACAATGGTTTTCTCTGTTGTCGGAATGGTATTTCAGCCTGCTGCTAAGGTATCTGCTGCAGACGCCTCTGGAACGACAGCAAGTATCTCTGATATTTTGAAGAATCAACGTCCTGACGGGGGATGGAAGAAAGATTACAAAGAAACAAGTGGCGAGTGGACCAAATCTACGATTGATAACAAAGCTACATACTCAGAAATTAGAAGATTAGCCAAGGAATTCAAAAAGACGAATGATCCACGCTACTCGGCTGCTGCTATCAAAGGAATCAACTTTTTGCTGAATATGCAGTACTCCAATGGAGGGTGGCCGCAAGTATACCAGAGCTCGGGCTATCACAAGCACATTACCTTCAACGACGATGCCATGATTAATGTCATGTACATGCTGGATGAAGTAGGTGCACGTAAAGGAGATTTCTCATTCATCGACAGCTCTCTTGCAGATCGCAGTAAAAAATCAGTTGCCAAAGGTGTAGAGGCTATTCTCAATACACAGGTTGTAACAAACGGTAAACTGACTGCATGGGGGCAGCAGCATGATTCCAGTACCCTTAAACCTGCAGGAGCTAGGATTTATGAAGTGCCTTCTCTGAGTGCTGGAGAGAGCAGTACAATTGTGAAGTTTTTAAAAACTAGACCGGCTAACTCCAAAATTACTGCCTCCATCAAAGCGGCAGAAGCCTGGTTCAACAAAGTTAAAATTACTGGTTACAAGTATGTCAGAGAAAACGGAGACAGCCAACTCATTGCAGATTCAGGTGCAGCGCCAATTTGGGCACGTTTCTACGAAATTGGAACGGATAAACCGATTTTCGTAGGACGTGATGGGGTTGTGAAATACAAACTCAGCGATATCGATAAGGAAAGAAGAGGTGGGTATGCCTGGTACGGCAACTGGCCTTCCAAGATCTAATTTATAAAAAGCTTTACACATTAGAAGAGGAATTATTTTTTTGTTGACACTAATTATCTGCACATGATATATTATTTCTTGTCGCCGCGATATAATTTCTCGGGGATAAGATATACGCGGTCGTGGCGGAATTGGCAGACGCGCACGGTTCAGGTCCGTGTGGGCTAACCCCCGTGGAGGTTCGAGTCCTCTCGACCGCATCATGTGTAACACGAAGAAAGGTTCCTAGAATGGCATTGCTGCCACTCTAGGAACCTTTTTTATTTTTTTACGGATCAGAGTGGTTGCTCATCCTGACTGTTTTTCAACCATTCCTTCAACTTGAGCAAAGAAGAAGTTTATCTTTGTTTATTTATCCAAAAATGGAAAAGTGTTTGTTCTGCGACGGTTTGCCCCTGTATTTCAGGTTAATTGTACGTAAAATACCGAATTGTACCTATCTTGGGAATGCCTCATCCACTATTCTCTTCTCGTATGGAAGCGCTATCAACAGGGATTTGAATGACCAAATTCAGAGGGGGTAGGGATAATTTGAAACGAATCGGAAAAAGGATGGCAATGTGTTTTATGGTATTCATGATTGCGGCGGTGCAGTTCGGGATTATGGGAACGACAGGCAATGTGGCACAAGCAGCAGATAAGAGCCTGGCCCAAAAGCCGTATATGGGTTGGAGCAGTTACAGCATGCAGGTATATGACGGGGCGGGTAACTGGACATCGGCCGAGAGTATTAAGAAGCAGTCGGACGCCATGCGCGAGAAGCTGCAAGCTCATGGATATGAATACATTAATATTGATGCTGGCTGGAACGGTGACGAAGATGAATACGGCCGTCCTATTCCGAGTACTGTACTTTATCCAAATGGATTTCAGGAAGTCATTGATTATGTCCATAATAACGGACAGAAGATCGGGATCTATCTCATTCCGGGACTATCAATCACCGCCTACAATAAAAATCTGGAGGTGTATGGAACGGGTGGGGCATGTCGTATGCAGGATATTGCAGTAAAGCCGCTCGTTGTAATGGATGCTTGGGATTCATACACTTACAAAATTGATTTTTCGAATCCTTGCTCACAGAAGTATGTTGACTCTATCGCGGATCTTCTTGGCGAGTGGGGCATCAATTTTGTCAAATTCGACAGTGTGACGCCAGGATCAGGAATCAATAACCTGAGCCGGGATGCACGCGGTGATGTGGAGGCATGGTCCAAAGCACTGGACAGAAATAATATCTGGTTTGAGCTTTCCTGGGCGCTTGACCACAATTACGTGGACTTTTGGAAAAAGTATGCAAACGGCTGGAGGATCGATTGGGATGTTGAAGCCTATGACAGCAGTAAGGGCTTAACGGAGTGGTCGAGTATTTCACGCTTATTCCCCATAGCGTCCCTCTGGTGGCGTGATGCAGGTCCGGGGGGCTGGAACGATTTTGATTCCCTCAATGTCGGGAATGGCTCGATGGATGGTCTAACCAGGGACGAGCGGAAGACCGCTACAACGTTCTGGGCGATCTCTTCGGCACCGTTATATACAGGTAATGATCTGACCAGGCTGGATAGCTATGGACTGGAGCTGCTGACGAATGACGAAGTTATCGCGGTCAATCAGGCCGGACGTCCAGCCCATCCGGTTTCCATGGACACCAAACAGCAGGTTTGGTATGCCAATAACGGAGATGGTACGTACAACGTAGCTCTGTTCAATTTGGGCAATCGGAGTGCCGAGGTTAAAGTCAAATGGAGTGATATTGGCCTCGAAGGTCCGGCTTCGGTCCGTGATCTCTGGAGCCATTCCGAGCTGGGGAATTTCAATCATGAATTCAGTGGCGGCGTGCTGGAACCCCATGCTTCCCGGATGCTTAAAGTAACCGCACTGAGCGGAACATCGGCCGTTAATGATGATGATACGGGCATGCGTTATAGTGGGGATTGGAAGCGCAACGGAGGCAAGGAGCAAATCGATGGCAGCCAGGATATAAGCATCGCCATTACGGATTCCTCGACCACTGGTCCAGCAAATATGAATACGCAGCAGGGAGCTGACTTGGAAGCCGGAGATGACCCAACAGCGAATGCAGAAAATGTAGCAAATGCTGCTTCCATGGATGCGGCTGCTGTTACCGATGTGGTGTACATTAATGATGATGACAGCCATATTCAATACAAGGGTTCATGGAGTCCAAATACCGGCAGAAGTTTCGGGGATTACAAAGATGACGTACATTTTACGGAAAGAGACGGTGATTCTTTTGAATATACCTTTACCGGAACAGGCATTGACCTGCTGACGGAGAAGGATCAGGGTCTGGGAGACATGATTGTCACACTCGACGATGGAACGCCTGAAACGGTTAGCGCTTATACCAATGGTGAACGAGAAGTCCAACAGGTGCTGTATAGTGCTGCTGGGTTGACTAACGGTTCGCATACCTTGAAGGTAGTCAAACAATCGGGGCAGTACATGTTGCTGGACGCACTTAAAGTAACAATGGAAATTCCTACAGGAGGGCAGAACAGCACCATTAGTCCTGCTTCTGCTGACTTTGACAAGGCAACAGAACAACAGAAGGATATTACTGTCACGCTCTCATTGAACGGAAATACATTAACTGGCATTGAAAATGACGGAGTAATGCTTAGTGAAGACGACTACACGGTGGTCAATGACCAACTGAACATCAAGAAAGAATATCTCGCCAAACTGCCTGTAGGAACAACAGACTTCGTGGTCGCTTTCAGCGCTGGTAATTCGCAAACTCTTACCGTTCGGGTCAGTGATACAACGGGCATTCGTTATGAACTGATCAATAACGACGATCCGGCCATTAAGTACAATGGCTCATGGTCCCGCAGCACAGGGCGAGGGATGGGCGACTATAAGGATGATGTGCAGTATACCGAGACGAATGGTGATTCTTTTGAATATAGCTTCCGAGGAACGGGAATCCAGCTGTTCACGGAGGTAGACCAGTCTCAGGGAGATATGGATATCTATGTGGACGGTCAATTCAAGGAAACGGTCAGTGCGTATCGCAACGGAAGATTGGCACAGCAGAATCTGTACAGCATATCGGGCCTACCGGATGGGCAGCACACGCTGAAGGCCGTCAAGAAATCGGGTAGATTCATGCTGCTGGATATGCTCAAGATTGAGCTTCCAAATATGATTAATCCGGTGAATGCGAGCTTTGACAAATCAGCTTCCGCTCAGGCTGACATTGATGTCACACTGCTGGTTCAGGCGGAGAGCTTTAAGGGCATTGCCAACGGCCCCAATGAACTGATTTGGGGCACTGATTATACGGTTAGTGGCGACCACATTACACTGAGCAAAACGTATCTTGCTGCCCAGCCTGTGGGAACGTTGAATCTCCGTTTTTCCTTCGGCGGTGATTATCTCAATGACGTACATTTTACGACGGCGGATGGAGATTTCTTCGAATACACCTTCAAAGGTACCGGAATAAGCTTAATTACACCTACTGGACCAGAGCAGGGAGAAGTGGATATTTATGTCGACGGACAATTGAAGCAAACCGTGAACGCATACAGTCCGAGTCGGAAAATGATGCAGGAGATCTACAGCATCTCAGGACTGGCGAAAGGCCAGCATACACTCAAAGTTGTTAAGAAATCCGGTGAACTCATGCTGGCCGACCAGCTGAAATTTACTGTCCCTACTGGAAATGGAAACGGTGAACCAACGAATCCGTCGAATCCCGGTGGACCATCCAATCCGGGTGCACCATCCAATCCAGGCGGACCATCGACTCCAGTCGTCAAGCCCTCAGACACTTCTGTGCCCGGAACAACTCCTGAATCCGGAACTACTGACGGGACAACAGGAATAGAGAGTGGTCAGGATATAAGGTATAAGGCGTATATTCAAGGATATCCGGGCGGTTTGTTCAAGCCGGATAACAAACTCACCCGTGCAGAGATGGCGACCATAATCGCCATGGTATCTGAGAAAGAAGCCAAGGGATCTGCTGTTGCATTCAGTGACGTTAAATCTGAATATTGGGGAGCCGACGCCATAGCCAAGGTAAGCAAGATGGGGCTGATGAATGGGTACAAGGATGGCACGTTTAAGCCAAATCAGTCAATAACTCGGGCGGAGTTGGCCAGTCTTGTAGCCCTTCTTGGTCCGGATGCAGGAACTTCAGCCAATGGATTCTCTGATATTAGCAGCCACTGGGCCAAGGAAGCCATTTTGAAAGCGCAAAGCCTAGGCATCCTGAAAGGCTATAGTGATGGAACATTCCGACCGAATGCCTTACTGACAAGAGCGGAAGCCGTAGTAGCAATCAACAGAGCTTTGGGCAGAGAACCACTCACGAACGTTTCGCAACCGCAGTGGAAGGATGTTCCTTCCACACACTGGGCCTATGGCGATATTGAAGCAGCATCTACGGATCAGATTGTAAAACCCCGGACGGAAGCGGAAGAGCCAAATAAGAAATAAGGTTAACTAGGATTGGGGGCCATCTTGGCCCCTTTTTCTGAATGATAAAGGTAACTTCGGAAATGTTAAAAAAAGCAATGATAATCTTTATTTTATCGTTGCCTTTTATTCATTCCCGAATGAAACATGATTGAAGAATGAGATAAAACAATTGACTAACCCGGAAAATATTATTATCTTTGATAACGCTACCAATACCTCAAGGAGGGGGAGGAGGGTTACCCATTAAATATTCCAATGTTTTTCGTAAATTTTTAATTTCCTACGTGATCATTTTGGTGATACCCAGCATTGGCGGTTATATGTCTTATCTGACGTCCATCTCCGTAACACAGTCCATTTCCATTGACAATAGTGTTACCCAACTTCAGAAAAGCCAGGAAATATTGGAGGGCCGCATGGCAGAAGTGGAGGGATTCACCCGACAGCTTGCGGTCAATCAGGAATTGAACGTTCTCATGAATGAAAGGGACAACGAAACCAACGTATATGGGATATGGAGAACGATGGAGAATGTGTTGACCTTTGGACAGACGAATGATTTTCTGCAAAATTATTATATTTATCTTGCGAATTACAATCTAATTTTGACCCCAGGTTCTTCTTATAGACCGAATCACTATTACACTGATTTTCGTTATAACGATCTTTCGTTGGAAGAATGGATGAAGGACGTGTTGCAGAAGACCCACCGGAGTGAGATTAAACCGCTCAGTTCCTACGTCAGCAGGGGGAAGCAGACTTCGGTAATCACATATATGCAGTCATTGCCTCTGGACAGCTTCAATGATTCTTCACCGGCTGTCGCCGTTGTAATCATTGACGAGAAGATGATTCTCAATCTGTTGTCCAGCCTGAATGATCGATACGGTGGCTGGGTTCATATCAGCGATGCGGAGGGCAATACCATTGCACTTCAAGGGAGCGCTGAGCCTGACATGATGAGAATGGCCTCTGACTCTCATTTTGATCCAAGTAGAGTCAGCCAGTTTTATGGGGATGATCTTGTGATTACAACAAGATCTGATAAGAACGGATGGGTATATCAGGCGGGGATTCCCCGTCATGTCCTGATGGAGAATGCAAACAGGATCAAGGGGATGACGATGCTGATTACGGGCGGCACACTGCTCATCGGACTGATTGCTGGACTCGTGTTGGCCTACCGCAACAGCGTACCAATCAATCGACTGTTAAGTGTAATGAAAGAGCAGTTTGGAAAGGATGATTCAGCTCCCAAAAATGAATTTGATTTTTTGAGTGGAAATATCGCGGATATGCTTACCAAGAACAAGCTGCTTGAATCCGAATTGAATCGCCAGCTCCCACTGGTCAGGGATGCCTTTCTGAAGCGGCTGATCTCCGGCGAATTCAAATCGCGGGATGAGATTCTTTCCACGGCCGAACAGGCAGATATTAATTTGTATCAAGGCACGGGATATGCAGGAATTGTCCAGATTAAGGGGTATGCCAGTATGGACAGTGTTGAAATCCTGAATGAACTGAATGCCTCCCGGCTACTGTTGAAGCAGGCTTTGGCTGATCTGGGCGTAGATGTCCTGATGACGGATATGGGCTCGGATAAAGTGGTCATCCTGTTCTTTTCCAGGGAAACCGACTCCGGAAAGGATCGTGAAAAGGAAGATATCACGCATATCATGGAGAATTTGGCACAGTATGTGTTTAATGAATACAGGATCACCATCCAGTCCGGATTCGGAAATTTATTTACATCGTTGACAGAGGTCAGCCTTTCCTTTGATCAGGCCAATCAAGCGCTGGAGTATGCAGTCTACATGAACAAAAAAGGCATGCTGTGGAATAACGAAGCCCAAACCGAAAATACAACGTATTATTACCCGCTGGATTCGGAGCAGCGACTGATTGGCACGATCCGTGCAGGAGAGCTTGAAGAGGCCAAACGGATTGTCGATGCAATTATTGTGCAGAACATGGAGCAGCGGGAGTTGTCCATGGAAATGAAACATCAACTTGTCGGAGAAATGAAGGGGACATTTCTCAAACTGCTTGATCAAAAGGCGTTTATGGAGTACACCTCCATCGAGAATGTGAAACGGCGGGTCATTGATATTGGTTCCTCGGAGCCGCTCGAAACGATCAAAGCTGAGTTTTATGAAATCATGGAAGAGCTTTGCTCCGTTATTGCCAACAAGAAGAAGGATGCCCATATTCAAATCATCAAACAGATTAAGGAATTCACTGCGAAAATGTATTCAGATACAGAGCTGACGCTGTATCGGGTGGCAGAACATGTGGAGCGGCCCGAGAAATACATTTCTCAATTATTCAAAGAGTTTACCGGTGTTAATTTCTCCGACCACCTGATCAAAGTTCGAATGGACCAGGCGGAGATCTTGTTGAAAGAGAGCAATTATACGGTGGATGAGATTGCGTCACGGGTAGGTTATAATAGTTCTCACTCCTTCAGGAGGGCCTTCAAACGATTGAATGGCGTTTCACCTAGTGTGTACAGACAATCGGTTGACGATTAGATGAAAGGAAGACCTTTAGACTGTGTTGTCCGTGCTCCGGACAATGCGGTCTTTTTTTGCGAATACGCCTCCGTAATGGAAAAATGGCTGTCGTACTGCGGATTTGTGCCCCCAAAAACAGGATAACTGTACGTTTAACGGCGCAGGTGTACCTGTTTATGGGACATTAAAATCGACTATGATCAGAAACAAGAAAGCGCTATCAAAATTTTACGCGTAGTAGACAGCTTGGTAAGGGGGGATTGTTCTGGAGAAGGAAATCGTATTAAATCACAAGACATCAACACAGCCGAAGGCACCTGGTTTTCTGACCAATGCCCGCAAAAGAATGATGAAGCACTGGCAGTTACATCTACTGGTGATTCCGCCCTTGCTATTTTTTCTCATCTTCAAGTATTATCCGATGATCAATGCGGTTCTTGCCTTTAAGGACTATAACGTCATCAAGGGAATATGGGGAAGTGATTGGGTTGGTTTTCAAAACTTTCGTCTGTTCTTTGAGAACCCATTATTCTGGACCCTGGTGAAGAACACCATTTTACTTAGCGGTTATTTAGTGTTGGCCGGATTTCCAATTCCGATTGTGCTCGCACTCATGATTAATGAGGTACGTGGAGCCAAGTTCAAGAAATTCGTCCAACTCGTATCCTTTGCACCCTATTTCATCTCAACAGTCGTGATGGTGTCCATGATTATGCTGTTCCTGGCACCACGGCTTGGATTTGTGAACATCGCCATGAACTTCTTTGGGCTGGATTCCGTGAATTTTCTGGGTGAGCCGGGCATGTTCCGCTCGATCTACGTCTGGTCCGACATTTGGCAGACTGCGGGCTACAGTGCGGTTATTTATTTGGCAGCACTTGCCGGAATCGATCCCACATTGTACGAAGCAGCCAAAGTCGATGGAGCCTCGCGTTTTCAAAAAATCCGTCACGTGGATCTGCCAGGGTTGGTGCCAACCATTGTTATTATTTTGATCCTGAATGTCGGGAATGTCATGGCGATTGGCTTTGAGAAAGTCTACCTGCTACAAAACCCGCTCAATCTGGCTAATTCTGAGATCATTGCAACCTATGTCTATCGCGTCGGCCTGTTGAATGCCAATTATAGCTTTGCAACTGCGGTAGGGCTGTTCAACTCACTGATCAATCTGGTCTTACTGGTTACGGTGAATGGTTTGGCGAAGAGAGTTACTAAGAATAGCATTTGGTAGGAAAGGAGTTCACCTATGGCTGCAAACGTTCAAACCAAGATTAAAGAGTCCGCCGTGGACAAAACGTTTCTGATTACCATCTATATTTTGCTCAGTCTCGTGGCGCTGGTGGTCATTTACCCACTTATATTTATCGTCAGCAGCTCCATTAGCAGCCCGGCAGCAGTAACTTCCGGCCGGGTATGGCTATGGCCCGTAGATATTTCCTTCAACGGTTACAAGGCATTATTTAATACACCTGAGATTCTCATCGGCTACGGTAACTCCATTTTCTATACGGCCGCTGGTACGCTGATCAGTGTAGCGTTGACCATCATGATCGCCTATCCGTTGTCACGCAAAACTTTTTTCGGCAGAAACACCCTGATGATGATCATCACCTTCACCATGATTTTCAGTGGAGGGCTGATTCCGACTTATATGGTGGTGAAGCAGCTTCATCTAATTGATACCCGCTGGGCGTTATTGATCCCGAATGCAATCTGGGTATGGCAGGTTATTATTGCTCGTTCGTTCTTTCAATCTTCTATTCCGGGGGAGCTTCTGGAAGCCAGTGAAATTGACGGCTGCAGTGATATGCGATTTATCTGGAGTGTTGTACTCCCATTATCGAAGCCGATTATCGCCGTGCTGGTTCTCATGTATGCAGTGGGGCAGTGGAATGCGTACTTTGATGCTCTGATCTATCTCAAATCGGCAGACCTTTTCCCGCTGCAACTCATCTTGCGAAGTATCATCATTCAAAACAACGGTTCGGGTGCCATGGACGTGGCGAAAATGGTGGAAAGACAGCAGCTTACCGAACTGTTAAAATATTCGTTAATTGTGGTCGCCACTTTGCCTGTACTTGTCATCTATCCATTTGTACAGCGTCATTTTGTACAGGGGATGCTGGTAGGTTCCGTTAAGGGTTGATCCTTAGATTCGGTGTATGGAGAAAGAAGATATAGACAGTTCATACGCAAGGTACCATCGTCTCAACTGGTAAACTACAAAAAGGGAGTGATCAGATTTGAAGAAAAGTATGGTAACGTTATTGATGCTGGTAGTGGCATTCACAGTTGTCATGAGCGGGTGTTCCAATGGCAGCTCATCTACAGCACAACCGGGGAGCTCGGAAGAGGGCGGCAAGGTGAATATCAGCGTGTTCGCGGTTCAGGATTCCAGCATTGATATTCCGACCAATAAATTTACAGCATTTGTGGAAGACAAATTCAATATCAAATTCAATTGGGAGATCAATCCATCGGATGGAGCCAAGGAAAAGCGCCAAATCTCACTGGCAAGCGGTGACTATCCCGATGCCTATCTGCTAACCCACTATATAGACCAATTCTCTCAAGCAGATCTGCTGAAGTATGGCAAGCAGGGTGTGCTCGTTCCTTTGAACGATCTCATTGATCAATACGCTCCCAACATCAAAGCGGCCATGGAGAAAAATCCTAATTTGAAAACGCTTAATACAGCGCCTGACGGTAATATCTATGGACTTGTTGCGTATACAGAATGTTTCCACTGCTCCTATCCGAGCAAGATGTGGATTAATACCGAGTGGCTGAAAAAGCTGAATCTGGAAATGCCAAAGACGACCGAAGAATTCAAAAACGTGCTGCAAGCTTTCAAAACGCAGGACCCGAACGGAAACGGCAAAGCAGATGAGGTGCCGCTGAGTGGTTCCATAGAGGAGTTTGGCGTACGAATTATTCCTTTCCTGATGAATGCATTTGTCTATGATGATGACAGAAACTATTTGCAAATGGAAAATGGGAAAGTTCAATCTGCTGCTATAACACCCGAATGGAAAGAAGGATTAACTTACATCAAGTCCCTCTTTGATGCAGGTCTGATTGACCCGGGCGCATTCACACAAAACGCAGAAGCGTTCAAGAAAATAGGTGAAAATGCGGATGCTGAAATTTTGGGCGCCGGTGCGGGCATGCACCCCGCGATCTTCATAAACATTGACGAAGGCAACACTCGTTCTGCGCACTACAACCCGCTGCCACCGATTACTGGACCTCAGGGTGTGTCCTATGCGACGCATGATGCGGGTGGTGTATCTCCAGGAGCGAAATTTGTCATCACAAACAAGGCAAGTGAAGAAGCACAGATTGCCCTGATCAAAATGGTCGACTACATGTTCACTCCGGAAGGTCAAACGAACGGTGCAAGCGGCATGAAGGGAATCGACTGGACGGACCCGGTGGATGGCGATGTGGCATTGGGTAAAGACGCTAAACCTGTAGTCAAACAAATCCCTATGGCTGAAGGTGAGGCACCACGTAATGCAGGCTGGAGCGGCATGGCTCACTTCTATATGCCAAAAGAATATCGTGATACCTTCGTTCAGGGCACAGATATTTATGCATCCAATGGTTATGAACGCAGATTATATGACGCATCGCTGTTGTATGAAGGGCATGAGCCCAAAGAGCTGTTCCCAATCTGGTCCGTCTGGATTGATCCAAATGAAATTGACGAAGCCAGCTTGCTGCAAACCAATATCAGAAACTACATTGAGCAAAATGAATTGCAATTCATCACAGGCAACAAGGACTTGAATAAGGACTGGGATGCTTATGTAAAAGGTTTACAGAACCTGAAGCTTGATCGTTATCTGGAAATTTTGCAAAAAGCATATGACACAAGCAAGTAATGTACAGGGATATCGGAATCAGGTGCCTATGATGTACCGGCACCTGATTTTTCTTGTATTTAGGCAGAAGAGAAGGTTACATACCAAGAAGGGTGGGATCAACATTCCTGTGACTGAACAAGAACATATCACGAATTCCACGACGATAAGACTGACGGATTATGGCGCTGTGCCAGACTCTGAGTTGGACACCCAGCCAGCTATGGCTCGTGCCATTCAGGCGGCGGCTGAAATCCCTGGTCCGGTGGTGCTGGACTGTGCGAGAGGCAGGTATCATTTCTACCCGGAAGAGGCGATTCGGGCTCCTTATTATATCTCCAATACAACGAGTGGAGAAGAGAACCCAGACATAACCAAGACCATTGCCATTTTGCTTAAAGGAATGAATGATGTAACACTGGAGGGCAACGGCTCCCTGTTTATTTTCCACGGCAAACAGACCCTGTTTTTGTTGGATAATTGCACCAATGTAGAGATTCGCAACCTGCGTACAGACTATCACCAGCCAACGGTGACGGAGATGACGATTATCTCCAGCGGAAGGCATTATTTCGATGCGCGGGTTCATCCCGATTCCCGCTATCAGATTCGGGACAACAAGCTAACCTGGCTCGGTGAAGGCTGGAGTTTTGCGGAAGGTCCCATGCAAACCTATGATCCATTGCGGAATACAACCTGGCGAATCGACAATTGGCTGGAATTGGCCCAATCTGTGGAGGAGCTTGAGCCCATGACCATCCGTTTGCATTTTGATTTTCAGCCAGATGTAATTCCTGGTCATGTACTACAAAACCGCGATGGCATTCGTGATCAAGTTGGAGCTTTTATGACCGAATGCTCGGATATAACGTGGAGAGACGTGAGTCTGCATTTTCTGCATGGACTCGGTGTTGTTGGACAGTTCAGCACAAATCTGACTTTCTCACGGATGAACCTGGCTCCCCGCACCGAAACGGAACGTACAGTTGCCGGTTTTGCGGATTTTCTGCACATCTCCAGCTGCAGAGGTAAGGTAGCCGTAAGAGACAGCTATTTTTCCGGTTCGCATGATGATCCTGTCAATGTCCACGGTACCTATTTACGAATTGTAGATCAGCCGGCGGTGGATCGCGTGAAAGTTCGATTCATGCATCCCCAGACGTATGGGCTTCCGGCCTTTTATCCTGGTGATGAGATCGAATTTGTCCGTTCCGGTTCGTTGACGACCTACGCTTCTAACCATGTGGTTGCGGTAGAGCGTTTAAGTGCTCGTGAGCTCTTGCTGACTCTTGCTCATCCAATACCTGATGGTATTGGCCGCCATGATGTCATTGAGAATGTAACTTGGACACCTGAAGTGGAAATTGCAAATAATCATTTTGCCCGAGTACCCACACGAGGCATACTCGTAACGACTCGTCGGAAAGTGCTGATTACCAGAAATACATTTGAACGCATGTCCATGAATGCCATTTTGATTGCGGTGGATGCCGAGTCCTGGTATGAGTCCGGAAGGGTAGAGGATGTGACGATCTCCGATAACCATTTTATTGAATGTGGCGGCAGTGAGCATCCCGTGATCTTCATATCCCCGGAGAATGTGGTGGTTGATGAGAGCGCTCCTGTCCACCGACAGGTCGTTATCTTGAATAACCGTTTTGAAACTTGCAGTGAAGTTCAGATTCTGAGTGCTAAGTCCACTCGTGGGTTGGTTTTCAAGTCGAATAAAATATGTTCCTCCAGCGAGACAGGAAAGTTATCCTGCGTTGAAGAAGCTGTCTATGCAACCGCCTGCAGCGAGGTTGATATTGTAGATAATACATTCATTAGTATTTCAGAAGGAACTGACTAGTAATTAAGTAATCATAAGGGAGAGTGCACATGAAACTTCAATATGACAAACCTGCACATGTATGGACCGAAGGGCTTCCCATAGGTAATGGCCGACTTGGCGGCATGATTTTTGGTGGGGTGGAGCAGGAGAAAATCAGCTTGAATGAGGACACCCTGTGGTCCGGTTATCCGAAGAACGGCAGTAATCCTGGCGCAAAGGACGCTCTGCCAAAGGTTCGCAAGCTGTTACAGGAGGGACGTTATACGGAAGCAGACACGCTGACCAAAGAGATGTTGGGTCCGTACACCCAATCGTACTTGCCTTTTGGGGATTTACTCCTGCGTTTTGAGCACGGGGACATCCATCATTCCTACAAGCGGACGCTGGATATCGAAAATGCAGTGCACAGCCTGGAATATCAGATTGGCTCTGTTATTTATACCCGTGAAATGTTTGCTTCGCATCCTGATCAGGTACTTGTACTGCGGCTGGCTGCAAGTGTGGAAGGTGCGCTGAATGTACATGCATCACTGGATAGCCCGCTTCGGCATGCGACTAGTGTTAGGGAAGGCCGCTTTGTTCTGGAAGGAACAGCCCCGGAGCATGTTGATCCCAGCTACTTTGCAAACGACGACCCGATCCGATACGGTGACCCTGGAGATAACAAGGGCATGGTCTTTGAAGGACAGCTAGCGGTGAAGACAGAGGATGGACAGGTAACGGTGGATGGCAGAGGAATTCATGTGTTGGGTGCGACAACGGCAACCTTTTATTTCAGTGCGGCTACAAGTTTTAATGGTATGGATGCGATTCCGGGAGTCGAGGGAAAAGATGCTTCTGTCATTGCAAATTCATTTCTGAATGAGGCGGTAGGCAAGTCATATGACAGTCTGCTTGATTCCCATATTGCGGATTACCGTTTGCTGTTCGATCGGGTGAAGCTTCAGCTTGGGAATTCACCTGCTACGGAGGAAATGTCCACTGAACAGCGGATTACGACCTTTGGGGCGGAGGATCCGGGGCTTGTGGAACTACTCTTTCATTATGGACGCTACTTGCTGATCGCAAGCTCTCGTCAGGGAACGCAGGCTGCGAATCTTCAGGGCATATGGAATGCAGTAACCCGTCCTCCCTGGAGCAGCAATTATACGCTGAATATTAATACTGAAATGAACTATTGGCCGGCTGAAATATGCAATTTGGCTGAATGCCATGAGCCGCTGCTGGATTTGATCAGCAATTTGGCGAAGAGGGGTGTTGAGACCGCACAGGTCAACTACGGCACTCGCGGATGGACCACGCATCATAACACGGATATCTGGGGACAGACGGCACCGGTGGGCAATTATGGTGACGGTGATCCAAGCTGGGCTTTCTGGCCGATGGGAGGTATATGGCTGACCCAGCATTTATGGGAGCATTATGCCTTCAGTGGAGACGAGACGTATTTGCGTGATTCCGCTTATCCAGTGATGAAGGGAGCTGCACTGTTCGCACTGGATTGGCTCGTTGACGATGGTAGCGGTCACCTTGTGACTTCACCTTCAACTTCGCCGGAGCATAAATTCCGGACAGCGGAAGGCGTAGCAGCGGTCAGTCCGGGTTCAACCATGGATATCTCATTGATTTGGGAGTTGTTCACCAACTGTATTGAAGCCTCGGAGATCCTTGGAACGGACCCGGATTTCAGAAAAGAACTGTTGAGCACCCGCGAACGTCTGCTGCCGCTGCAAATCGGAAAATATGGCCAATTGCAGGAGTGGGCGAAGGACTATGAGGATGAGGACATTTACCACCGGCATACCTCACATCTGGTAGGTGTGTATCCAGGTCGGCAGCTTTCGGACGAAGAGACGCCGAAGCTGTTTGTCGCCGCCAGAACCTCACTTGAGCGGCGTGGAGACGAAAGCACGGGCTGGAGCCTGGGATGGCGTGTTGCGCTATGGAGTCGTTTCAGGGAGGGAAATCGTTCCCTGCATCTGCTCTCTAACATGCTGCGCCTGGTCAGAGATGGATCGTCTGAGCAATACAACCATGGTGGTGTATACCCGAATCTTCTGGGCGCACATCCTCCGTTTCAGATCGACGGCAACTTCGCGGCCTCTGCCGGGATAGCCGAGATGCTGCTGCAATCTCACCGTCCTTATATGGAACTGCTACCTGCACTGCCGGATGCCTGGCAGCAGGGCAGCGTTTCCGGCCTGCGTGCCCGAGGCGGATTTGAGGTCAGCATCCGGTGGGACAACGGACAACTTGCAGAAGCGTACATCACTTCACACCTGGGCCGGGACTGTGTGCTTAGAGGTGAAGGCCCAATTGTGGTAACTCTTGACGGCAGCGTGGTTGTAACGGAGGACACCGATTCAAATATCATAATTTTTCCTACATCTGCAGGACATACCTACAAGATTAAGTTGAGTTAAATCGCGTTATGGATCGGAAGATCGTTGCATGGAAAATGCTCTATTCGGTCTTTATAATGAGGGCAGACTTGGGCAGGAGAGACATAACCAACTCCACTCAGGGCACAGCATGCAACAATAAGGAGGCATATGATGCTAACTAGCGATACAGCCGTACAAGTGCAGCAACAGAATGTTAATCTTGTAAGCGTTACAAATGGGCACGTGAGCCTGGAGATCAATCTTGAAAATGGTGAGGTGTCCTGCATCGGCAAGCATTCTTCCCATGTGAAGGGCATTCGTAGTGCTTTTCGCTGGCAGGGCCGGGAATACAGCACGGATCATTATCAGAACCATGAGCTGACAGCACAGGAAGATATTATTCGAGAAGGATTTGGAAAAGGCATCCGCTTGGTTGTTCTGCATAAAGCCTCGCTGCTGCCGCAGCTGGAGCAGCATTTCTATATGTATGAATCCTCACCGTTTGTACTGGTGCAGACCGCTATAGTCGGTGATGAAGAGCTTAAGGCGAATCGCATGGCTGTCATCCAATCCAAAACCATATCCCTCGGCGGAGAATCCGGGCAGGATGAACCAAGCATTCTGCGTGTTCCGTTTGACAACGATAAATGGGTCAGATATACGGTGGTTAAGCCGCCGCTTGATGTGGAAAGTTTCGAGGCGACAGCCTTGTTTGCGCCCGACAGCCGCCGGGGAATTGTGATGGGTTCCCTTACGCATAAGGTATGGAAAACAGGGATTCGTATGCAAAGTGAAAAAAGCGGACATATCGAGGGACTTGATCTGTACGGCGGTGCCGTGAGTGAACTGACTCGTGATTCCCAGCCTCATGGTTATGTGAAGGGAAAAAGAGTGGAATCTCCTCTGGTATTCATCGGGTTCTATGAAGACTACCGTGAAGGTCTTGAAGCCTACGGCCAGGCGAATACCTGGATTGAGGCTCAATTACCTTGGGAGGGCGGTGTCCCGATCGGATGGAACAGCTGGTCTGCGGCCATGAGTGATCTGGACTATGATCTGTATACAGCGACCAGCGATTTTCTGAAAAATGAAGTACAGCCGCTTGGATTCGAGAATGAGGATACGTTATATATCAACTTTGATGCTTTCTGGGACAATTTTACGCCGGAAGAGATGAAGAGTGCACTGGACCGGGTACGGCAAAATGGTCATAGAGCGGGAACGTACTGGACCCCATTTGCCTTCTGGGGAGGGCCTGATCAGTTCGGTCAGGCGGTCGAAGGAACAAACGGCAAATACACCTATGCAGATATCCTGCTGCGTGACAGTGAGGGCGAAATTCTGCCAGATGTAGACGGTGGTCTGGCGATAGATCCGACACATCCAGGCAACCTGCAAAGAATCAACTGGTTCACGGATAAATTCATCTCGGAAGGTTTCGAATATATCAAACTGGATTTCTTGGCACATGGCTCGTTGGAAGGACAGCACCACAATTCGAATATTACAACAGGGATCGCAGCTTATCACTATGGCATGTCTTATTTGCAGCATAAGCTCTCGCCAGAAGTAATCGGACGGCCATTTTTCATTAACTTGTCCATCGCTCCATTATTTCCATATGCATTTGCCCACAGCCGCCGTATTTCCTGTGATGTCTTCGGTACACTTGCGGATACGGAATATATGCTGAACTCGCTGACACACGGCTGGTGGATGAGCAACACACTCTATCGCTACAATGATCCGGATCATTCGGTGTTATACAAGAGCTTCAACCAGGAAGCTACCGGCTGGCATGAAGGACGCAGCCGTCTGACTGCTTCAGTTATCGCCGGTACGGTGCTCCTGCTCGGGGATGACTTCCGTAAAGAGGAAGCTGCCGAACGAGCAAAAGAATGGCTTGGCAACAAGGATATTTTGAACGTTGCTCGTATGGGCAAAACCTTCCGTCCAGTTGAAGGTGATTATGGGAAGCTGTCTTCTGATGTGTTTGTCCTTGAATCGCCAGAAGAGAAGAGTTTCTATCTCGCTGTCTTCAACTTTGATGCTGAACAAACTGCGGTTAAATCCATCTCGCTGGAGCGGGCCGGACTAAACGTCAATGCCGTATACAGCTTGCAGGATCTGTGGGAAGGCTCACAAGGGGAAACGTCTGGGGAGCTTACGGTCTCGCTGGAACCGGCAGAATCCAAAATCTTCAGATTGACCGTGAAGGGAAATTGACCTGGGCGAAATGGCAACCCAGAGTTGTAAACGGTTTTAGGATATAAAAACAAAGTCAAACGCGCGCTTATGTATCTTACAAATCGCGCGTTTGTCTATTTTGGGCCATGCATCCTATTTTTAAAGATAATCATTATTGGACTGGAGGACATGAATATGAACGATTTTACTTTATGGTATTCAACCCCTGCAGCGGATTGGTCTCAAGGCCTGCCGCTGGGCAATGGAAGAATAGGGGCGGTTGTCATGGCGTCATCCCATCGTGAGGTGTGGAGTATGAGTGAGGTCACCTACTGGTCGGGTCGAATTGATCCGGAGCACCCTTCCGAAGGAGGCAAGGCTGCACTGCAAGAGATGCGAGATCACTTTTTCTCCGGGGATTATGATGGAGGAGACCGTCTTGCCAAACAACATTTGCAGCCAACGAAGCGTAATTTCGGCACCAATCTTGGACTATGTGAAGTTGTTATTGATTTCGAGAAGAAGAATTCGGATTCTGATAAAGAGGGGATTTTCCAACGTGAGCTGGATCTGACTCAAGCGCTGGCCGGGGCGTTCTGGAAGAATGACGACATCACGATTCTTCGTGAAGTTTTTACTTCTCACGCCGATGATATAGTGGCCTCCCGAATTTGGGGCGATGCCCCGGGTAGCGTATCCTTTACACTTGGCTTGCAGGCAGGCACGGAATCATTCAAGGTTGTAGCCTTGGATGACAACATGCTTGAATTCCAAGGGCAGGCAACGGAAAATGTACATAGTGATGGGACTTGTGGCGTATGGGCCAAGGGTATGGTCAAGTTGGTTGTATCCGGAGGGGCCATCGCTAATAGAGATAATCGATTGACCGTGACCGGGGCGGATGAGGCATGGATTTATTTTAGTGTAAGCACGGATTATCGCCGTACAGATCAGGATTGGGAATCAGAGAACGAGTCTACACTGATGAAGGCTTTAAACAAAGGGTATGCCTTGCTGAGAGAGGACCATATCCGCGATTATAGCAAGCAGTATGACAAGGTAGATATTCAGTTGGGGTCCAAAGGGAAATCCGGTCTGGCTACAGATCAACGCATTCGTTTGTTGGAACAGGGTGATGGAGATGAAGATCCGCAGATGTTCGCATTATTTTTTCAATATGGACGGTATCTGACCATTGCGGGCTCGCGCGAGAACTCTCCGCTGCCACTTCATCTCCAGGGAATCTGGAATGACGGTGAAGCATGCCGAATGGGCTGGAGCTGTGATTATCACTTGGACGTGAATACCCAGATGAATTATTACCCCACAGAAATTACGAATCTGGGGGAGAGCCATCTTCCGTTACTTCGGTATGTTGAGGATCTGGCACAGGCGGGCAGGGAAACGGCTCGTAATCTATATGAATGCGACGGATGGGTCGCTCATGTCTTCTCCAATGTATGGGGCTTTACGCTGCCTGGATGGGAGACGTCGTGGGGGCTGAACGTTACGGGCGGATTATGGCTGGCTACACACCTGATTGAGCATTATGAGTACAATCAGGATCGTGTTTTCCTTGAGAATGTCGCCTATCCTGTACTTAAAGAATCCGCGATCTTCTATCTGGATTACATGTGTGAGCATCCTCGGAAAGGTTGGCTGGTGACGGGTCCTTCCAATTCGCCGGAGAATCATTTCTATCCCGGTTCGAGGGAGGGGGCACAGCAGCTGTCTATGGGAACAACAATGGACCAGATGCTGGTGCGCAGGCTCTTCGAATTTTGTCTTCATTCAGTTGAACTTTTGAATAAAGACGAGGAACTCGGACGCAAACTGGAAGAAGCAATCAGCAAGCTTCCACCTCTACAGATCGGCAAGAAAGGCCAGTTACAGGAGTGGCTGGAAGATTATGAAGAGGTGCAGCCGGAGCATCGGCATTTGTCTCATATGTATGCGCTGTATCCGGACAATCAGATTACACCTGACCGTACACCGGAACTCAGTGCGGCAGCGCGTGTAACGCTGGAGAACCGTATGGTCCAGGAAGAGCTGGAGGATGTTGAATTTACAGCTGCTTTGTTTGGACTGGGTTTTGCGAGATTGCACGATGGGGAAACGGCATATAAACACCTCTCACATTTGATCGGCGGTCTGTGCTTTGATAATCTGTTCACCTATTCCAAATCCGGAATTGCTGGAGCAGAAAGTAATATTTTCGTTGTTGATGGTAATTTCGGCGGTACAGCTGTCTTAGCGGAGATGCTGCTGCAAAGTTATGCGGGCGAGATTCACCTTCTCCCAGCGCTGCCAAAGGCATGGAGCACAGGCTCGATCACCGGGCTGAGAGCTAAAGGAAATGCCGAGGTGGACATCGTTTGGAAGAATGGAAAGCTGACCTCAACTAACGTTCACACATTCTCGCCAGGAACGTTCACCATTTGTTGGGGCAAGCATAGAACGATCCTTCATGCCGAAGCAGGCGAAAGTTATTATTTCAATAGCGAGCTGGAGTTGGTAAAATAACGATCTATACTTGAAAATAACTTTCATTTATATGGACCATGGTCCCACGGGGGGAAAAACATATAATAGAGACAGAAAGAGACAAAGGGAGGGGACGCTGATGTATAGTATTTTTTTGGTAGACGATGAAGAGCTGGGACTTGAGATGATGAGGGATTATATCCGTTGGGAAGAGCTGGGTATCTATATCATGGGAACGGCGAGTAACGGCAGGGAGGCCTTGGAGAAGATCGAGGCCACCCAGCCTGATATCGTTCTTACCGATGTTCAGATGCCGATAATGAACGGTATTGATCTGGCGAGAAAGATACATGAGAGCTACGACTCGATCCAGGTGATGTTTCTGACCGGGCACGATGAATTTCAATATGTAAAATCGGCTATCAACGTAGGGGCCGTGGGATATATGCTAAAACCTTTGGATTTAAATGAAATTGAAAGCGTTATCAGTAAAGTTAAACAGCGTTGTGACGAAGTTGCAATGAAGAACCGTTCCATGGAGGCCGCCAAAGCCAATATCCTGAAGGAGTTATCTTACGAAAAAAATGAGGATCGTGCTATGGATCTCGCTTGTAGTTTCAGCCGTCTAACCCGACAATCGGAGACCACCCGATATGCAATGGCCTTGTTCAGCATCGATCCCAAGGAGGCTGAAGAGGAACAGCAAAGTCTGGAGGAATGTACAGCTCGGCTGGTGTCTTTTCTCGATCATTTCTTCAAAGCGAAGAACCTGAAAGCGATCTTTGTGGATTACAAGGAAGGAGAGACCGGTGTATTTATGGAAGCGTCCCAGCAGCCGGGACATTATGCGTGGGAAGACTTGGCGGAGGCTATTCGTAGTGCTCTGGATTTTACGGTAACGGCAGCAGTAGGCGGACAAGAGACCGAGTTATCCAACATTCACTGTCTATACGAACAGACGCGAACCATCTTGAACGAGCGTTTCTATGAAGGTACAGGCACGATAATTCATGCTGAGACGCTTTCGAACCAATTTTATACGGAGCATATGCCCCCTTTTGAACAAAAGGAATGGTTTGAGGCTATTAACCGACTGGATTTTGAATGGGCCGCACAGAAGCTGCACGGGTATATTGAGGGATTGGCAACATTGCGAGTCAAGAAAAAAATCATCTGCGACTGGTCGATAGATCTCGTGAATGAGCTGCTGGAGCAGCTTCATAAACCTGTTCCGAAGCGGGCTGAGCTATATCATTCCATCTATAATGCACTGACTCTGCATGAGATCGAAGATCTGATTCTCGGTACTGCGGAAGATGCGGTGAGCATGCTGGGTGAGCGGTTTATGGACAAAAATGCAAAATTGATTCACAAGGTTCGTACCCTCATCGATCAGAATTACAATCAGCCGATTACCATCAACAGCCTGTCTGATCAGGTCTATTTGTCACCGAACTATTTGAGATCCATTTTTAAGGACAAAACAGGGATGACGATTCACGATTATCTGACACGCATCAGACTGGATAAAGCCAGGGAACTGCTGGCAGATGGCTCGCTCAAGATTCACGATATCGCGCAGAACGTGGGCTATGAGAGTACGTCCTATTTTATTTCTCTATTCCTAAAGACACAGGGCGTAACACCCAACGAATACAGGAAAAGTATATAACCATACTGGTCCTCTGATAACGATAATGATCCTCCAGATTTCCCTGAACATGATTTGGATAGGCTCCCTCTGACTAACCCGTAATATGGCAAATAAAAGAGGCTTTCCTGTATGAATAGTAACATTGTGGTATGGAACATCCCCCTCCTCCTTTTTACAATTAGGCATATAGGAAAGGAAGGAGGAGAGAGGGGATTTGACAGCTCTTTATGAAAGCGATTACAGATAATGGCTGTGAACCACTGCCAGGATAGGCATATGGAGACCTGACTCAATCATAAGAAAATGGAGGCATGTTATGTTGGGACGGATGATGAAAAAAGGATTTGTGTTCTTAATCATTTTTTGCTTGGTAGTTGGCGGGGGCCAGTTTGTCCGCACAGCTCACGCCGATGATATGAATACCTATGAAGCCGAGGCCGAGGGGAATATTTTGCTTGGCAACGCGAAAATCTCCGATAGCCCGACGGCTTCAGGCGGCAAAAAGGTCGGAGGCATGTACCAAGGCAGTTCCTTGCAATTTAACAATGTTACTGTAAGTGAGACAGGAAATTATAAGATTTCCGTTTACTACATTTCAGGTGATTCGCGGCCGTTCAATATTAGTGTTAATGGCGGGGAAAAGCAATTTGAAGAACCACCCAAGACAGTCGACTGGGATACGGTGGGAACGTATGATGTGACTCTTCCGTTGAACGCGGGTACCAACACCATCCTGATTGATGACAACAACTGGTATTCTCCCGACATCGACAAGATTGTGATCCGCGGTTTGGACAGTGACATGCCGGGAGAAGGTGGCGGAGACGACTGGAAGAAAAATCTGCATGGTGCAATCATTGAGGCAGAAGCAGCTGACAATATTTTGAAAGGCAATGCCAAGGTGGTGGACAGCAGTATCAGTTCAGGCGGAAAAAAAGTAACGGATCTGAACAAAAACAGTTCACTGCAATTTACGAATGTTACTGTACCGGCAGATGGTACATATTTGATCCGGATATCTTATATCTCCGGTGACCAGCGTCCTGTTTATATGCAGGTGAACAATGGCACGGATGAGATGATCGATCTGCCCAAAACGGCAAGCTGGAATACGGTAGGCACATATGATGCGGAAGCTTCCCTCCATAAGGGAGCTAATACTATTACGTTCTCGGATCATGATTGGTACTCCCCCGATTTTGACCGAATTGAAGTCATCCCGTATACGCTTAGCTATGAAGCCGAAGATGCGGGCAATACGCTGACTGGTGAAGCGCGTATAACAGAGAGTCCGAATGCTTCCGGCGGCAAAAAGGTCGGCTACCTGAATGGTGGGAGCTCCTTGACATTCAATAAAATTATAGCCCCCATGACAGGTGATTACCGCGTTAAGGTAGATTATTTTTCAGGTGATCCGCGGAGTTTCTATGTCCATGCAAATGGTGGGGAAGAGCAGTACCACGACCTACCCAAAACCCCGGATTGGGATACGGTAGGTACGTATGATCTTACCCTCCCATTAACTGAAGGCGAGAATACGATTACCTTTTCAGACAACAATGGCTATTCTCCCGATCTGGACCGGATTATCGTCGAGCCTGCGATAGAGACAGAACCCGAAAATCCAGGTGAAGGAGATGACGATCTAGGGACACCGGGTGACTCGCAACGATACGGGGATATCACGGTGACTGATTACACTCATGGTCTTCTGGTATCGAATGGACAATACGAAGTGTCTTATAATACCCAGACTGGATTCGTCGGTTATAGCTGGGCAGAAGGGCAGAAGATGCGGGGGATTTTCAGCAGCATTAAACTTGGCGAGAGCCTTTTGGAAACCAAAGGTTATGAGAGTCATGCGAGCGGTGGAGCACCGCTGGAGATTCAGGATGGATTCGGCAAAGGTATTGAGTTGAACTTTGTTCATACGTCAACTGGAAAACCGACCCTGAAGCAGATCTATCGGTTTTATGAAAATAAATCGTATTTCCTCAACCGTCTGGACGCCATCAGTGATACAGAGATCCAGAGTAATTACATGTCACCCATTACCGTGAAAAATACGGGTGGTGTGGATATCGGCGTCAGCTCGGATAACCGCGTGCTTACGGTGCCTTTTGACAACGATGCATGGATTCGCTATAAATCTCAAACGATGAACCGGGCGGATACCAGTTACGAAATGACAACGGTATTCAATAACTCAACACGTAATGGTCTTGTGATCGGTTCAGTAACCCATGACATCTGGAAGACCGGTATTGACTGGAAAGGCTCAGCTAATCGTCTGAATGAATTTGCTGTGTATGGTGGTGCAGCGAGTGACGTTACTCGCGATACTCAGCCACATGGCAGCCTGACTGGTACTGAACTGTCCTCGCCACTGATTATGGTAGGTGGTTTCAGTGATTACCGCACAGGACTTGAAGAATACGGAAAAGCCAATGCAATTATTACACCTCCGCTAGCGTTGAATCCGGAGCTGCCACAAGGTGTTCCAGTAGGTTGGAATAGCTGGGGAGCTTATGACAGCAGCCTTTCGTATCAGAATGTAGTAGATGTATCGAATTATTTCAAGAACAGCTTGAAGAAGTTTAATAATAACGGCAATGTATTCATTAATATGGATTCCTACTGGGATAATCTGAGTGATGCAGAGCTTGCCCAAGCCGTATCTGTAATTAAGGACAATGGTCAGCATGCGGGCATCTATTGGGGACCATTTGTGTATTGGGGTAACGATATGAGCCAAAAAGTAGATGGTACCAACGGGCAATATACGTATGGTGATATTGTGCTTAAGGATGCTGAGGGGGAACCTCTGCCTACACTGGATGGAGCATATGCACTGGATGTGACACATCCGGGGAGTCAAATGCGTATGAATTATTTTCTGGATAAGTTTAAATCACTTGGATTCACCTTCATCAAACTGGATTTCCTAACCCATGGCTCACTGGAAGGCCAACACTATGACACTACTGTGACGACAGGAATCCAGGCATACAATGAAGGGATGAGTTATGTTGAAGAGCGATTGGACGGGAAAATGTTTATTAGTGCGTCTATTGCACCGATCTTTCCAAGTCAATATGCGCACAGCAGACGGATCTCTTGTGACACCTATGGCAAAATCAATGAGACGGAGTACATGCTCAATTCATTGACATATGGTTTCTGGCAAAATGGAACGATCTATTCTTATACAGACCCAGATCATTTGGCATTAAGCAGTGCTTCAAGCCTGGAGGAAGCCCGCAGTCGGGTGAATTCCGGTGTGATTGCCGGCACGGTGATGATGGATTCCGATGATGTGAACGATCCCAAGGCACAGGAATACATGACAGCATTGTACAATAATACGGATGTTCTTCAGGTGGCGCTGAAAGGCAAAGTATTCAAGCCGCTTGAAGGGAATACGAATGCAAATGCTGCAGATACGTTTGTTCTAAAAGACGGCAATGATTATTACCTTGCCGTATTTAATTACAGCGCCAATAGTTCAGCGAGCAAAACGATTCATTTGGGTCGTGCCGGATTGAATGAATCCAAATCCTACACGTTACAAGATTTGTGGACAGGTGAATCTTCGTCAGCCACGGCTTCATGGTCCATCTCGCTTGGACCGGCTGAATCGAAGTTGGTTAAATTGACCGAAAAACCAGGCAACCCAGGCAACCCAGGCAACCCAGGTAATCCAAGTAATCCAAGCAACCCTGGCAACAATGGCAATACCAATAATACTAGCGGGAACTCCGGCAACAGCACTGCTCAAGAGAACGATACAGCAAAACTGGTCATTACAGCCGATATGCTGAAAGTGGACAGTGGGGCAGGGAAAGCCGTTGTGGACATCAAGGCTGGTACTCAGGAGCTACAATTGTCATCTGCTGTTTTACGCCAGCTCGGCAACCATACACTGGAAGTAAAATCAGGTAAGCTAACCCTGCAAATACCTGCGAGTTTGTTCCAACAGCTGCTGAGCAAGCTACCAGCGGGGCAGCAGGAAGAAAGTACGATTTCCTTGAAAATGGTTCCGCTTGGCAGCAAGGCCAAGGAGGTCGTTGCTGCAGTGGAGTCATCTTCCCGGGCAACGGTTTCCCTTAAGGGTGAAATCGTTGAATTCAGCCTTTCGGCAACAACCAAATCTGGCGCAACCGAAATACTCTCTGTGTTTGATCATCCAGTTACGCTAAGTCTGGCAGCGGCTGAAGGCTTCGACCCTTCACAGGGAGGAATATATTATATTAACGAAAATGGAAAATTGGAATTTCTCAAATCGGATTACGTGAATGGCGTATTAACAACTAAAGTGAGCCACTTCAGCAAGTATGCCATTCTAGAATTGAATCGGACGTTTGCCGATGTTCCGGCCAATCATTGGGCCAGCTCTGTAATCAAGGAGTTGGCAGCTAAGCTGTATGTCGAAGGCACAAACGTGGATCAATTTGAGCCAGGACGGGCAGTCACTCGCGCTGAATTCACTGCCATGCTCGTTCATTCTCTGGGACTGACCGCAGCGGGGAAAGTACAATTTACAGATGTAGCGACAGATGCCTGGTACGCGGAACCCATCTCGATTGCGACCCAAGCCGGTATTGTCAACGGCCGAAGCGCAGCCCGTTTCCAGCCGGACGCACAGATTATCCGTGAAGAAATTACGGTGATGTTGATGAAAGCATACGAACTGAATGATGGTAAAGTGCCTGTTGGTTCTACAGACATTTTGTTTACCGATATGGCTCAGGTTTCTTCATGGGCAGCTGTTTCGGTGAAGGATGCAGCCCGACTAGGACTGGTCCAAGGCCAAAAACAAGGGCAGTTCCTGCCTAAAGGGATAGCTTCCCGAGCAGAGGCGGCTCAGGTCATCTATAACCTGATTTTGAAGTAAGCTATAAGGCTGCGAATTGCATCGCAGCCTTATTTTCATAACTTAGAATGACAGATGATTTCCCCTATGGATTGTAAGAATGCGATATGGCTAATTTAACTCCTGCTTCCTACAATAATATGTATGTTCACAACACACAGCACGAGGGTAACAGGAACTCGAAAGGATGATAAACTTGACGATTCAATATAATGAACAACTACGTATATTTGCAATACAGACGCAAAATTCGTCCTACATTTTCGGAATTAATGAGAGGGAACACCTCCAGCATCTGTATTGGGGTAACCCGGTGGACATCGAGGACAGCGCTCCGTTGCTCCATCTACAATCCCACAGCTCTTTTGACGCGGAAGTGGAAGGAGAGGTGGAGGAGTATAGCGTCTGGGGAGGTGCATCTTATACAGAGCCATCTCTGAAGCTGCGTATGTCTGATGGTGTCCGCGATCTTCATGTAAAGTATGACCGTCACGAGATCATTGAACAAGATGGCAGACAGACGTTGATTATTACGTTGAAGGATCAGGTCTATGCACTTGAAACGCAGCTGATATATCGGGTCATCCCGGAATTCGACCTGGTGGAGCGTTATGCCAATATCGTAAATAAGGGACAAGAGGATATCGTGCTGGAAAGCATGCAATCCGCAGCCTGGACTTTGCCATATCTCCAGGATTACCGCCTAACTCATGTTACGGGGAAATGGTCGGGTGAATTCCAACTGCGCAATACCATTTTGACAGAGGGAAAGAAGGTACTTGAATCGCGGAGAGGTTTCACTGACGGTCATGCCAACCCATGGTTTGCGATTGATGATGGTCTTTCGACAGAAAGCGGCGGCGGGGTATGGTTTGGTGCTCTGGCTTGGAGCGGCAACTGGAAGATTGTGGCTGAGAAGACCCCATTCACGCATGTGCGGGTAACAGGTGGCATCAATGATTTTGACAATGAATGGCTGCTGGGTGCGGGTGAAACGTTTGAGACGCCTGTCTTTGTCGGCGGATTCAGCCCAGAAGGCTTTGGCGGAATGAGCCACCGCTTGCACCAATATCAATACAATTACATACTGCCTCGCAGTGAAATCGGGAAAGTGCTGTACAACTCATGGGAAGCTACCTACTTCGATGTTAACGCACAGGACCAAATGGCGCTTGCCGAGCGGGCAGCCAAGATGGGCGTTGAGCTGTTCGTTGTGGATGACGGCTGGTTTGGACAGCGGCATTCCGACCGAGCTGGGTTGGGCGACTGGAACGTGAATAAGGATAAGTTCCCGAACGGACTTGTGGAGCTGATTGACCGGGTTCAAGGACTTGGGATGGAGTTTGGCATATGGGTAGAGCCCGAGTCGGTCAATCCGGATAGTGATCTTTATAGAGAACATCCAGACTGGGTATATCATTTTGAGACCCGGGGACGTACGGAGCTTCGTAATCAGCTGCTGCTTAACATTTCCAAGCCGGAGGTTAAGCAATACATTATCCATTTTATGACCGAACTGCTTGGCAACCATGAGATTAAGTTCATTAAATGGGATATGAACCGGACCATCACGGAGCCTGGCATGAAGGGTCACCCCATTAACCGTCAGAAGGAAGTATGGGTAAGGCATGTCCAGAGTCTCTATGATATATGGGCACAGCTGAGAGCCAAGTTCCCGGATGTGGAATTTGAGACTTGCGCAGGAGGTGGCTCGCGGATTGATCTGGGCATCTTCCGTTATGCCGACCAATCCTGGCCGAGTGACAATACGGATGCGTTCGACCGTCTGAGCATTCAGGAAGGGTTCTCGTATACGTACGCGCCACGTATGATGACCTGTTGGGTAACCGAGTCACCTACAGGAATGAACGGTCGAAACGTCTCCCTGAAGTATCGTTTCCACAGTGCAATGATGGGCACGCTTGGTATTGGCTCCAATCTGAACGAGTGGAGTGATGAGTGGATTGAGCAATCTGGGGAATTCATCAGTCAGTACAAAGCCATTCGCCACCTCGTACAATTCGGCAGACAATTCCGCCTGACTGCGCTTCGCGATAAGGGGGTTACGGCTGTCCAGTACAGCGATGCTACCGCAAGTGAACATGTTCTGTTCGCTTTTCTTCACTCGCAGAAGCTGGGTGAACCGTTGCCTAGACTGCGTTTGGCGGGCCTTCAGGCTGACAAGACCTATCTCATTGAAGAGCTGGGGTTATCGGTCAGTGGCCGTGCGCTGATGAACATCGGGGTGGAGCTGCCTCTACGTGGCGATTTCGACAGTCTGGTATACCGTATCCGTGAGCAGGTATAATGGTTCTATAGAACTGTTTAAAAGGAGTGCTTTGCAAGCCGATAGTGGCTGCAACGCACTCCTTTTCTATTGAATCTCTTTTTGTGGCAGTCGGATTTGGACCGTGGTTCCCATGCCTAGTTTGCTATACACTTTAACACCGTAGTATTCACCAAATTTTAGCTTAATTCGCCGATCCACATTGGAAATGCCATAGCCTCTGCCTTCTTTCTCTTCAAACAAAGACTGAAGCGTCTCACGCCGCATGCCCATCCCATCGTCTATAACAGATAAGATGATACTATTATTCTCAATGACTCCCTTGATATGGATATTGAGGGGCCGATCCTGATTCCAAAGTGCATGAATCACTGCATTCTCCACAAAAGGCTGTAGCGCAAGCTTTACGGTCGAGTAGGGCAGGATCGATTGATCTATCGTGTAGATGATGTTCAGCTTGCCTTTAAATCGTATAAGCTGAATGGCATTATAGCTCTGCGTCAATTTCAATTCCTCATTGATCGTCAGGATGCTCTTTCCTTTATTCAGGGATATCCGATAAAACTTGGCCAGATGAAGGACCATATCCTGAATTTGCGGATCCTGATGTTTTACGGCCAGAGAGGAGATCGAGCCGAGTGTGTTATACAGAAAATGAGGATTGATCTGAGCTTGAAGCAGGTCGAGCTCGGCTTCTTTGCTCTGTAGCTCCTTCTGGTAGACCTCCGTAACCAGACTTTTCAGCCGGGTTGTCATCTGTTCGAATGCAAAGTGAAGCTGTCCTATCTCATCATTGCCCATTTGTTCCTCATGGGTAGGATTGAAATCCCCCCGTTCAATGCGTCGAATCATCCGTATTAACGTCCTGATGCGTTTGCTGAACAGCGATGCGGTAATATAAATGAGCAACAGCGCCACACCGATGAATCCCAGTGAAATTTTGATAATAAGCTGAGAGAGAGATTTGGCATCTTTGATAATACTGTCATAAGGGAAGATGGATACCGTTTTCCAGCCGTTTTTGAGCGTATTATACACCGCTAGAGCCTTGACCCCTTGATACGTTGTATCAAATCTGCCTGAAGGTGTCTCGTCAAAATTTTGATGAAGCAATTCGGGCAGGCTTGTGTTGATTAACTGCTTGTCCGCTGAAGATAGAATAATGCCCTTGTCATTGATAATAAAAATATCTTTGCCGCCTGCTTCTTTTTCCATGAGAGAGTAGATGACAGACTCGGAAATTTGAAAGACCAGCATGCCGTAGGGATACTGATTACTATTGTTGTTCAGCAGCCGGGCAAGCGTAAACATCGCGGGACCATTCTCGGTCTGCGGCGATGAGAGATGAATAATGTTCCCATAAGATTGTTTCAATTTGTGAAACAGTTCCGTGTTCTGAACTTCGGGTGTAATCGGCCTGATATAATAATTGTCTTTGGGCAGCGATGGATTGTCTGAATAAATGAATGCGCTATCAAAATCAGGGTAGGCAGCCATCACGGTGTCGATTCGATTGCCAATATAATTATAGACATCCAAATAGGATGGATCATCCTGATACTCGTTTGTAAGGTAATTGGCAAGACGATTATCCAAATAAATGGAGGCGGAAATATGTTCGTAGCTATCCAGTTTATTTTCCAGATTTTTAGTGATCTGAGCTGTTGAGTTCGTCATGTTGATGTAGATCTGCTCAGTAAGTTTTGTTTTGGTAAGTTCATAGGAAAAATAAACCAATAACATCATCGGAATGATGGTAACGAGTACAAATACCATAAACAGTTTGGAACGAAAGCTCAGGTTAACAAAAGGCATGTATATATATTTTCGATAGAATTGGCGCATTAGGGAGCCCTCTCTTGACTGATTATTCGTTGCACAGTTCATCATAGCAGAGTAAATATTGAAATCCAATCCTCTCTTTGCACAAAAACATCTTTAAAAAGCGGTATCTTTCGGAGAATTCGACTATGGCAAGCGATTGGCGTCAAATTTATGATAAATAGGAGAGAAGTTAATCAAGATATGGCTGGCCATGCTGCTGTATAGAAAAAGGGAGGGTATTTAATGCATAAGGTAAGCGCTATCAAAACAGTCAGGAGCAGTAATCTGATAAGCAGACTAAAAGAGCAAAAATGGTTATTCGTGCTTATGCTTCCTGCCTTCATTGCGACATTGCTATTTTCCTATGGTCCGATGTTTGGACTATATATGGCGTTTACGAATTATCAGCCGGGTGGGGGATCGTTTTTTTACCAGTTCTTCCATGCCGAATTTGTAGGTTTCCAGTGGTTTGAGTATTTCTTTACTACAGGGGACTTCTATCGGGTTATGCGTAATACGCTTGCGACAAGCTTGCTGACGCTGTTCTTCGGATTTCCTGCTCCGATCATTCTCGCGCTTGTGTTGAATGAAGCGAGACAGGGATTTTTCAAGCGTTTTGTACAGACGGTTTCTTATCTGCCGCATTTTATCTCATGGGTTATTGCAGCCAACATTGTAATTACGCTGCTGGCTTCGGATGGAATGCTTAACAATATTCTGGTTTTGCTGGGTATTGTCAAAGAACCAGTTGCATTTTTGCAGAACGGGCCTCTATTCTGGTGGATAATCGCATTATCGAATATGTGGAAAGAGATGGGTTTCAGTGCCATTATGTATCTCGCCGCAATCGCTTCCATAAATCCTGAACTCTACGAAGCGGCCAGGGTGGACGGAGCCAGCCGATTTAAGCAAATGTGGCATATTACGCTGCCATCCATGCGCCCTACAATTGTCATATTGGCTATTCTTGCGGTCGGAGGCATTTTGAATGCAGGATTTGAACAGCAATACCTGCTGCAAAATAATACCGTGCTTGAATACTCCGAAGTTATCGATATTTATGCCTACAAATACGGACTACAGAACAGCATGTTCTCTTACGGGGCTGCCGTGGGGATGTTCAAATCCGTTGTTGCCTTTATTCTTGTTCTCATCGTGAACCGGATTTCCAGAAAAGTGAACGACCAGGCGTTGTTCTAACTATAAAAGACAGAGGGGAGCGCTTGTGATGATTCTGAACAGATTCGGGGATCGTATTTTCAAAATCATTGTGTATTTCATTCTTATTCTCGTATTACTCGTTACATTTCTTCCGTTTTGGAATATACTCGTTCTTTCATTGAACAGCGCGGAGGATACGGTACGGGGCGGCGTTTACCTGTGGCCAAGGGATTTGACCTTGGATAGCTATCAGCAGATTTTAAAAGATAGCGAGATATTAAACGGGCTGTGGGTAACCGTCAAACGAACGCTGATTGGCGCACCGCTGTCGGTTCTCGTCATTACGATGCTTGCATATCCGCTAAGTCGGCGGAATCTGATTGGTCGCAAAGGCTGGAACCTGTACTTTATCTTTACCATGTATTTCAGTGGTGGGCTCATTCCGTTCTACATGGTGCTTAAGGCACTGAACATGATCGATACATTCTCGGTATTCATTTTGCCAAGTTTGATGAATGTCTTCTATATGATTATTGTCCGTACCTTTATGGAGCAGCTGCCCCATGAAATTGAAGAATCGGCGAGGGTTGACGGAGCTAACGATCTGACGATTTTCTTCCGGATTGTGATGCCGCTGACAACACCTGTACTTGCAACAGTGGGGCTTTTTCAAGCCATTGGGCATTGGAATGCCTGGTTTGATTCCTATGCATTTACCTACAGCTCGGACCTGAAGACTTTGCAAGCCGTGCTTGTCAAAATATTGAATCAATTTCAGACTGGCGGCATGATCTCACAAACGCAAATGCTGGCCAACTCGGCCAAGCGGAATGCCGTTTCAAGCGATACCATTCGAATGGCTGCTACGATGGTAGCTACCTTGCCAATCGTTATGGTATATCCGTTCCTGCAAAAATACTTTGTTAAAGGCATGACTTTGGGCGCGGTGAAGAGTTAATCTGTTCCATAATCCGGTTGCAGGGAAGGCTTGTCCGGTGGCCTCTTCCTGAAAGGGGGTGGGCAAAGATCGTTTTGGAAATGCTCAATCTAGCACTACAGGAATTTATTCATTGGGAGGAATTAGGGTGTCAATGACAAAGACAAAAAAATGGATGACCATGGGGATTACAGCTGCATTAGTCGTTGGTTTGCTGGCGGGCTGCTCCTCCAGTGATGGGGAGAACAACACAGCAGGTAAAGATGGGGAACAAGGGCCGATTACGCTGACCTGGTTTGATGGCAATACCAAAGGAGAACCTTTTACCGATGCAGTGGCCCAGGAAATTACCAAAAAGACGGGCATAGAGATCTCCATCCAACAGCCAACGGGGAATCCAACGGAAAAACTGAGTCTGATGCTGGCGAGTGGTGACTATCCGGATGTCGTGGTCATGAGTCGTGGAGATGCTTCCCTCGATAAGTACATTTCAAGCGGCGCATTCATTCCACTGGATGAGTTAATTGAAAAGTATGGTTCTGATCTGAAAGAAATGTACGGCGAAACCTTGACCAAAACACGTTATACAGACGGCAAGAACTACTATCTGGCAAACTGGTATGGACTCGACAGTGATCCGGTCTTTGGTATGCTGATGAGGCAGAGTCTGCTGGAAGAGTTTCTTCCAGACAAAGCAGATGGTTCTCAGCCACTTACAACAGATGAGTTTGAAGCTCTTCTGAAAAATTTTAAAGAAAAATACAACACGATTGATGGCAAAGAATCCATCCCGATGACCATGAACGGTGAGAACATGGGCGCGAATCTGGGGACATTCAAAGGCATGTGGGGTTTGAAAACGTACTATGACAACAACGGACGTCTGCAATATGATGTCAAGGACCCCAAATATCGTGAAATGCTGTTATATATGAATCGGTTATATCGAGAAGGTCTGATTGAGAAGGAATTTGCCATTAGCAAAACGCAGACATGGATTCAAAAGCTGACGACTGGCGCGGTATTCGCTACCCCAGGAGCATATTGGGACCCAGGTAACGGCAATGCGGCCCTGAAGAAGGATGGCGGGGAAAAGAATCAGTTGTTCGCATACAAGGTTGTTGCTCCAGGTGTAGATCCGGCCCAAACCACATTTGGCCCAAGAAGCTCGCTTGGATGGGATGCAATCGCCATTACCAAAAACAACAAACACCCGGAAGAGACCGTTAAGCTGTTTAATTATCTGGCGAGTGATGAAGGACAGCATTTGCTGCTGTGGGGTAAGGAAGGCGAGCAATATACCATGGTGGATGGCAAGCGCCAACCAGACCCTGCATTCCTGCAGAGTTTCAAGGATAACTGGGATGATACGGTGAAGAAAAGCGGTGTTCGCAAATGGTTATGGTTTGTCAAAAACGGACTTGATCCAAATGGACAGCCATATGACATGGCCGTTAAATTCCAACGCAGTGAAGTGGATGAACTCGCTCTCAAGAGTCTTGGTGATTCCGTATGGGATACAGCACAGTATGACAACCTGAATCCGGATGGGGGAACACCTCAAGCACTGACGGCCCAGAAGGTGAAGGATATTATGGATCAGAGCATTACGAGAGCCATTATTGCTCCAAGTGAAGCTGAAGCCAATTCTGTATTCGACAAAATGCTGGAGGATATGAAAAAGGCCGGCGATGAGAAAGTGGAAGATATCATTAACGAGAAATATGCTCAGCGTATGGAATTGTGGAATTCCAAATAAATAATCCAAAGTTTTTTGTAAGCGTCCCGTGATGTTCCGGGACGCTTATTGTCTATGACCGCAATGTTCCCCCATTTGGAATGAACAGGCTTTTTTGGTCTACATATTCCCCCTTCATTGTTCAAATAATGATGGGACAGAACAAAGGAGGGAACGATGGATGAACAAGGCCGGACGAAAAGGGTGGTCCTGTACCTGGAAATGTAAAATGTCATTGGTATTAACAGGCACGATATTCATGTGTTATGGTGTGGGTCTTTCTGTCAGCAGTGCGGAATCCCAGTTTCGTTCAGGGCAGGTGATGGAACAAATTATAACGAAGCAAGCCTCAATAGAAATACCAGGTTCAGGTTCAGCTTCAGGTCATACATCATCAGATTCTACAGCAGACCAATCCAAGCATAAACGTATGGCAATCATCATTGATGATGCGGGAAATGACATGAAAGGAACTTCTGAAATTTTGGCGACCCCAGTTAAGCTTACGCTGGCCGTAATGCCGTTCTTGCCAACGACGAAGAAAGATGCGATTGCCGCACATGAAAAGGGAATGGATGTCATTGTTCACATGCCTATGGAGCCCAAAAAAGGCAGACCGGAATGGCTCGGTCCAGGAGCGATCACATCCAATCTGACCGATGAGGAAGTACGTGAACGAGTCGAGAAAGCCATAGACGAAGTTCCTTATGCCGTCGGTATGAACAACCACATGGGTTCCAAAATTACCTCTGATAAACGAATCATGTCCATTGTTTTGGATGTATGTCGAGAGCGTGGGCTGTTTTTTGTAGATAGTCGTACCAACTTCCGCTCCGTGGTGGGTGAAGTGGCCATCGCCAAAAACATGCCACCCGTCGGTAACGACATATTTCTGGATGATCATAATTCCAAACAACATATACGCAAGCAAATGGAATTGGCTGCCCAACGTGCTCTCGACAAAGATGTATGTGTAGTGATTGGTCATGTGGGTCACACCGGATTAAATACCTCAGCTGTCGTACATGAGTCCGTATCACGGCTCAAAGATCAGATCGAGTTCGTCGGAATTAGCGATCTGGTCCGAGATGTATGGCATTGGCAAGCTGAACCTAAACTGCCGACAGATAGTAAATAATACCGTTGGCAATGGATTGGGCAATCCGTTTTTGTGTACTTGGGTCGCTGATCATTGCGCGATCACGTGCATTGCTCAGAAATCCGGTTTCAACAATTACAGCTGGCTGCTTCACATGATTTAACAGGTAAAAGGGCTTGCCCCACACTACATCACGTTGTGTATCGTACAATTGATTAAGCTGATTTTGAATGGAACTCGCCAGCATATAGCTGCGCCCTTCGTTCTGATGTAATACAACAGGTCCTTGTGCAGACGATCTTGGGCTCCAGTTAGCATGGATACTGACGACAATGTCGGTGCTGACCTCTTCACTAAGGCTCTTGCGTTGAGCCAAATCTTTAATATGACGTGAGCGACTGTTTAACCAGCGATTCTCGTCACTCAGCGCATAGTCGCCGAGTCGGTTGATGATTACCGCATAGCCCTTAGTGCGAAGCAGGAGATATACCTTTTGACTAATGGCCAGGTTAATGTCTTTCTCCAGTACTCCATGCTCTGTTGTTCCACCGTCAATGCCGCCGTGACCAACATCCAGCAAAATTACAGGTGCTGCAAACGCATGATGAGTGGAGTGATACGCATCTCCATCAGTTACTGGCAGCATGGATGGGCTTATGGGTGATCGTTGTGAATACAGTGTAGGCAAGTCGGTTAGGATGAATTTCGCCGCACTGGCATGCGAGGTCAGGGGAAAGCAACTGATGCTGATTAACAGTGCCAGCGATGCGGCCAGCAGCTTATACATGAGAATACACGCTCCTTCTTGAAATAGACTCTTATGCCGTAAACGGAGTGGATGGATACCTTTGGCATTAGACTGTGCATTCTTCTGTTTTTCATACTCTTTGTAGCAAAAAAAATGTTTATTGATGATCCCTTCTGCACACAATAGAGATAACAAAAGCCCCGGCGCTTTGCCGGAGCTATGGGGAGGCAGAGGATATGACCAAAAGTGATGAGCTTGTGAAATACATTACAGAGCGAGTCGTTCATTATATCGACACACCGAAGGATGAACGTAGACGAACCAAGACCAAAGAGCCGTGGGCAATGAAGTGGTTTGGAATGATTCCTTTTGCCGTGTCCCTCTGGATGGGGAAAAAGGAAGAAGCGATAAAATCGCAGCGGAAAATGCAAAAATGAAGTTTTGCAGGCAAAGGGTAAATCAAGAACGTTGGCAGGCAAAAGCTTCTTCTCCAAAAAAGACGCATTCCTATGAAGATTAGAGGAAGGCGTCTTATTTGTTGTGAGGATTGTCATGGTTTCACAGCGTAGAATTTCCCATCCCGCAGCAAGGTCTGAAGAGGTACAAATCGTCTTACCGACGTATTGCCGCCAATAGCTACATACTGATTTTGAACTGTGCCACGGTCATCACGCCAGATCTGATAACCACCGACAGGCAAAGGTCCGCCATATATGACATTTTGATGATCCGCAGAAAAAACGACCTTTTTATGTTCTTTCCATTGCTGGTTTAATGTCTTCACGCCGCTGACGGAAAGTGCTTTTGACGTGATCCATAACAGATTGTCCGCTGGATCAAACAGAGGTTGCAGATCCATGGAATCAACAGACAACGCGGAGACTTTAGGTAAAACATCTGGCGTGATAACAACAGCCTGTCCGGATATTGATCTTATCGACATCATTCGTTCTGTAGCCGGCTGGGAGTCCGCATCCAGTGCATCCAGTACATTCAGCACACCCGGTGGCAGGATATCGCCGTTTGTCGCGTCAATATACATTGCATCATCATTAGGTCTTTCCACTTTCCAATAAGCAAGCAGGGGAGGCGCATAACGTAATTGAAGCCCTCCACCGTCATGAATAAGCTCTTTTAAGTCTAATTGGTTCCTGTTAAGGGCCTGATCCAACAAGGAAATGTTATACGGTCGTTGTTCTCCCTGACCATACTCGCTAAGTAGCAAATGCCCTTGGTCGTTCGCTGAAATAATCATATAGCCAATGGGAGCCCCTCGAACATTTGCGTATACCAGCCAGCTGCGTGTGCCTGGACCGAGGGGGTAAAAGTCCAATTGAGCATGATCCCAATGGTTTCCTGCATGTTCAGTAGCAAGGACATTAGCTTGCTCGCGAGCAAATTGTTGTACTGCACCCGGGGCCAGTTTGTCAGAATGAAGTTCCGTTGTACTTTTGGTCAGTGCAGAGTGTTGCATCGATTTGGATGCTTTTTGAATTTCGGCACCTTCAGCTTGCAGTAAAGGGAGCAGGGAGGCTACACAGAGAAGGCATATTACCATGCCGATTATTCGGCGAATCACATTCCATCCCTTATGGAAGGGTCGTTTCATGTTAACACCTACTTTTCTGGGGTACATATCATGACAAAATGGTCTATCTATTCGCTGCGTGATTGTTACTAGTTCCATTTTAGAGGACAGGCTGTGCAAAGGTTGCTGCAACCTGTCGGGTTGCCACTCATGAATAAACACTACTTTTGCCGTCATTTGCGGGAAAAGTAGTGTCTTCGTCGTCTATCTTCAATGTCATCTATCTTAAATGAAACATGCCGCTGTTAATTGCGGTCACCTTAACTTTGGGCTCATATTGCCAGATCATCTCAGTACGGCGTGTTTCGTATTGAAGTTTCATGGCTTCCCGGTCCAGCATCGCTTGCCGTGCTTTGTCCTGTTCCGGGTCCGTTTCTGATTCTGCCTGAACATCAGCTTCAGCCGCGAGCTCGACATCTGATCCAATCGATACACCAGTTGGTTCAATGGATTGTAGATGTTCATTTTGTTGAATACGAGAAGGGCCGGGCCGAGCGCTCTGAACATGGATAGAAGGCTCCGTCCTCGCCTGAGCCTGATCATTTGAACCACCACTTGTGCTGTAGGCATTGGTCGAATCTGCGTAAACCTCAGGTGTATCCTCTCGAAGAACGGCTTCATAGTACGTATCCACAACTGCAAGCTCCAGATCAAGCCGTTCTTTGGCTTTCTCTGCCCAGCTATAGTCGAGTTGCAGCAAATGATTTGTCAAATGGGATTCGAGAGCAGCCCCGGCATCGGCTAGTGATACTTTGGCGGTCTGTACGTGCATATTTTCAGCCAGCCTTGGGCTAAGGTCACGCCTGTTCAGCTTTGAGCCGAATTTCTCGACAATTTCCCCTGTTCTAAGGGAAATGCCGATAAAATGAAGTTCCTCCTTTTTTAAATCACAGGCGAATTCCACTTTAAAACACACGCCAAGCCAAGGCTCATATACTGCTGGTGCGGTAGCTCGCAATTGCCTTTTTGCAGCCTGTTCAAACAGATTCACGAATTCGCCGCCTTCCCGGGCTGCATTGAAGATCTGCTGCAGCCTGCGGCTGCCATATAAAACATCTTCTTTCAAAATCCGTCCGGGACCCAGCTGAGGCAGAGAAGGCACTATGCCGAAGTATCGGCCTAGAATAGTCTCTTTGGGGGCCTCGAGGCTGCCGGGGCCGGCACCTGGTGGGGCTGGAGGAGCTAATTGTGCGGCTCTTGCTTCCTCGGCTTCCAGCGCGTGTTGATAGGCATCAGGATCAAAAACAAATGTAAAGGACATCGTCTCCGCAGGGGCTCCGGTTCGCTCCACAAACCCCCAATAATACGGACGGTTGGTTAACGCCTTGTCGGCTTCAGGTGAAAGTTTAACCGTAACATGGGCAGGGGAACGCTCCATAATCTGACAATCGAGTGTTTCCAGGTAAGTGAGCACATACGCCTGCACTTCATGGGGTGACATGGTCATGGTTAGAGGCCTCCTTTACGAAGGTCAAGCCCGGATGGGGCTGGTGCTTCATCTGCGACTTCGCGCTGAATGGAGTTCAGCGATTGTCCAAGCGAGTCCATTTTACGGCGGATATCCTCTTCGTTTTGTGACTCAAGCATGATTTTGTACAAGCTTTTTTCAATCGATTCCTTCTTCTCCAGCCGTTCCAGAATAACGTCCAATCCACCAATAACCATCTCAAACATATTGATCTTCTCATGAAGCAGGTTCAGAATATGCTCCTCAATTGTGCCTGTCGTCGAAAGGTTGTAGATGTTGACATCATTCTGCTGTCCCAATCGATGAACGCGCCCGATTCGCTGCTCAACACGCATGGGATTCCAGGGCAGGTCGAAGTTAATCATGTGATGACAAAATTGCAGGTTGATGCCCTCACCACCCGCTTCGGTTGCAATCATTGCTTGAACGCGGCCGCGAAAGAGGTCCATCATCCAGTCCTTTTTACCCCGGTTCATGCCGCCACGGTAGGGAACAGCGGTCAGGCCGTTATTGCGAAAATAATTGAGCAAATACTCCTGCGTGGCACGGTATTCGGTGAAAATAATAACCTTCTCATTCATATTACGAATGAGCTCCATCGTTTTTTCCGCTTTGGTATTTTCCTTAATCGCTTTAATATGGGCAACGAGCTCCCAAATCTTGTCCCGCAGCGGAGAGTCCAGTGGAAGCTTCTTCGACAGATTAACCAGCGTTACAAACACGGCATCCCGACTGCTGCATACTTCTCGCTGCAGCGTCACCAGGGAAAGCATGCTGCTCAGGTTGCCACCCGCTTCCTGGTACTGATCCTTAACAAAGGAAGTTACCCCATCATATAGGGCCTGTTCTTCGGGCGAAAGTTGCAAATTCACATTGGACACGTTCCGTTTGGTGAATTGAACAGGCCCTTCGCCGCGGCGGTTACGGATCATGACTTTGGACAACTCATCCTTGAGCTGTTCCTGGTTTTTCGGAATACGTTTGTCGACGACAAAATTGGCTGCAAAATCACCCTGACGGCCAAGCTGTCCCGGCTTGAGCAGGTTAATGAGGTTGAACAGTTCGCTCATGTCATTCTGTACCGGCGTAGCCGTAAGCAGCAGGCAATATTTTTTTCGCAACTTCAACATGAATTGATAGTTGGTCGTTTTTTTATTTTTGAGCTTATGAGCTTCATCGATAATAATCATGTCGTAATCCGTATTCAGCAGCATACCCTTATGCGGATCACGCTTGGCTGTGTCCATGGAAGCAACGACCACTTCATTTTGCCAGGAATACGCCTTTTTCTGTGCAACTGCAGGGATGCCAAATTTGGAATTGAGCTCCCGGACCCATTGCAATACAAGGGACGCAGGCACAAGAATCAGAACTTTGGATACGAGTCCTCGGACCATATATTCTTTCAAAATCAGGCCAGCTTCAATCGTTTTGCCGAGTCCAACCTCATCAGCGAGAATCGCACGGCCTGACATTTCAAACAGTACTCTGCGTGCAGTGTCCATCTGGTGTGGAAGAGGGGTAAGCCCCTGTAAATGCTTGAGACACTGAATTTCATCAAAGTTGGGAATCAGATTTGTCTCTTCCGCTTGAATGCCAAGTTGAAATAGTCTGTAGTCACCCCAAGGGCCACCTTTATCAAGCCTGGATTCCAGTTGGGTCAGCCAGCTGCGATCGAATTCAAGCGGAACAGGTAGTTCTGCTGCAGGTTGATTAATCTGCTGCGGGTTTTTCCGGTTCATGGTACTTCCTCCCCTGCCATTCGTGATGACGTTTATTCGTAGGTAATAGTATGGACGAATGAGAGGCAGTTCATAACCAACCTTGGAGTACGGGGGTGATTTCGGTCGCGAAATCTGGAAGGATTGTCAAAAGACAGGTATTCACGTATGTTAATCAATGTATATTCAGAATATAAGGGAGGGGAATCCGTTCATGTTTTCATTGATTTTTGATATGGATGGTACGTTATTTCAGACAGATCGAATATTGGAAACTTCTCTGCATGACACGTTTAATCATCTGAGATCAAAGGGGTTATGGGAGGAGCATACACCAATAGAAAAGTACCGTGAAATTATGGGAGTTCCTTTGCCTATCGTGTGGGAGACTTTATTGCCAGGCTGCTCGGACCAGATCAGACAACAAGCAAATGAATGGTTTCATGAGAAGTTGATTGCGAATATCGAGGCAGGGCAGGGTGCGTTGTATCCGTACGTAGAAGAGTTCTTCCAATACTGCAAAGGGAAAGGAATACCGATATACATAGCGAGTAATGGACAAACCGAATACTTGAATTCCATCGTAAATTATTATCATCTGGATGAATGGGTAACGGAAACCTTCAGCATACAGCAGATTTCATCACAAAATAAGTCTGATCTCGTACGATCCATTGTGGAGAAATATAAGATCACCAAAGGGATGGTCATCGGTGATCGATTGTCTGACATTAAGGCTGCGAAGGATAATGATTTAATTTCCATCGGATGCAATTTTGACTTTGCTCAAGCCGATGAACTAGCTCAGGCGGATCGGGTTATTGATAGTATCGAGGAGTTGGAGACCTTAATCGGTGTACTGTAAAATGGCCTTCAAAAAGTGATTTGTGATGAAGGAAGTAATTCTTTTTCATCCTTTACTTATATTGTATAATAATGGATGAGAAAAAGGCCTGGTGCAGCTTTGGGGCCAATTAAAAAACAAAGAGGTGATCAGATGCGGGAACCGATAGATGAACCTATGTTTTATTCATATCCAGGCATGGTAGCGGTAGTGACATCTCGTCATAAGGACATGCAGAATGTCATGGCATCTGGCTGGCATACCTATATTGGATCGTCTCCCGGAATTTACGGAATATCATTGCGGAAGGAAACGTACTCTTATGAATTGATTGAACAGAGTGGAGTATTCGGGGTTCACTTCCTTCCGGGTCATTATTCGGAGTGGATTCAGGCAGCGGGAACCTTCAGTGGAAGAGACACAGATAAATTCTCGAAGTTCGGGATTACATACGAAGAAGGAATCAAAATAAACGTACCTATTCTGACCGAAGCCTATTTTGCATATGAGTGCAAGGTGATCGATATCACAACGTATGGGGATCATGAATGGATTGCAGGTGAAGTGTTACAACGCTATCAAGACCCGGAATATTTTCTGGAAAACGGAATGGTTAATTTGGATAAACTGCAAATTCCAATGTACGCAGGACGATCCTCTTATCGAATCCTCGATGGGAGGGCGGAAGAGAAGGTTCATCCGTTTCACCTCTAGGGTCCTAGGCACCAAGATGCATTTATGAGCAAAACTTTCATTCCGGCAAGGGATAGGTTTATAATGGTTATTGGCTGCTGAGCAAGTCGGCAGCCTTTTCCTATTTTCTCAAGTGTATTTTCAGGCCCCAGAGGGATCTGATGATATATGAAATATAGAGTAAGGTAATATTATCCATTCCATGAAAAATGCTGTATTTAACAATAGAATTAGAGTATGATTTTACAGCTATATATGCTTGGCAGGAAAGGTTACATCGTTTCACTGGATTGTAACTATTGCTGTAATTTGTGAATAATCTTTCGGGCGTATAATGCTAAACGGGAGATAACAACAAAGATATAAAGAAATCGTAATCATAAAACTTCATGGTTAAGTAATACGTCTTCTTTATGTTGTAAATGAATGATGGAAGGTGCAATACGTATGTTAATGACAACCAGAACCACAAGGAGTTCTAGAACGCCCCAGACATGGATGATGTCAACTCACATTGCCAAGGAGGGGCTCGCATGTCACAATCTTTGAAAAGCAAGCGGCATATGAACGGACTGGATGGTTTGCGAGCCATCGCAGTGCTTGCAGTCATAGGGTATCATTTGAATTTAGGTTTTCTTCCGGGCGGTTTGCTCGGGGTAGGCATTTTCTTTGTTCTATCAGGATATTTGATTACAGACATTCTTTTGACACAATGGCAGGAGCATGGCCGGATATCGCTCGGTGATTTCTGGGTGCGAAGAATAAGGCGCTTGTTACCTGGCATGATCACGATGACAGCAGTGGTGATGATTTGGCTTCTCTGCACTGATCCTTCTCGCCTCGCTGGGTTGCGTGGTGACATTGTTTCGGGAGTATTATACATAAGCAATTGGTGGTATATCTTTCATAACGTTTCCTATTTTGAAAGCTTCGGCCCTCCATCCCCCTTTGGACATTTCTGGTCACTGGCTGTGGAAGAACAGTTTTATATTGTATGGCCCATTCTACTGGTCGCAGCAATCGTCTTGTTCAAAAGAAAGGGATGGCTGGTCGTCTTTATTGTTGTGGCAGCTGAATTGTCTGCTGGTGCAATGGCCATCATGTATAATCCGGATCTGGACCCGAGCCGTGTTTATTATGGAACAGACACAAGAGCATTTGCTCTATTGGCTGGTGCTGCACTGGCCGTGGTATGGCCGAGTCGCAAACTATCGTCATCCCTTGCCCGCATCAATCGCCTTGTCCTGGACGTATTAGGCTTAGCTGCGCTGGCTTGGTTAATCTACATGATGCTGAACAGCAGTGAGTACGACCCTTCATTGTATCGAGGAGGCATGGTGCTTCAGGCCATTGCGACGACATTGCTCGTAGCTGTACTGGCTCATCCATCATCCTTCCTGGCACGGCTTATTGGCGCTAAGCCATTGCGCTGGATCGGGGAGCGATCCTATGGATTATATCTGTGGCATTATCCTGTCATTGTTCTGACGAGTCCAACGGTTGATACAGGTGGAGCACATCCTGTGCGAATGGTTTTGCAGGTTGCAGCAACGGTTGCATTGGCATCCTTGTCACTTAAATATATTGAAAATCCAATTCGTCACAACGGATTTCGTGATTCCTGGTCCCGATTATGGGGAAGGGATCGCAATGCAGCAGGAATACGTAACGTATGGTTGAAGCGCGCTGGATTGCTGATGAGTATTCTGCTTATGTCATTTACCGTATCACAGATGATGATTACGTCCGCAGCGAATTCCGATTCGCACTCGGTATCGATGTCAGCTACGCTGAATGGAGAACACTCCGTAACAGAGGAAAAAGGTCAGGGCGTCCTCCCAGCAGCAGTGAGCACTTCAGGCACTTCCGGGACCAACAGCCAACCTGCGCCACAGAAAAACGATAAACCAGCGGATAATGCTGAATATCCACCAGATAAAGGAGAACAGCAAACGACGAAGCCAGATAATGCTCCCCAATCTGAGGCACCTACCTCAGGTGAGGTGAAAGGATCAACTCCTGGTGATTCGAACCACACTGTGGGTAGACCCAAAGGCAGCACCGGCAATCCGGGAAATCCAGAAGACAACGGTAATGAACAAACGGAGGATCCAGTTAATACGTCAGATTCGTCCAAAGAGGAAGTGGGAACTGCTCCTCCAGCCAAAGATGGCAAAATTCATTATACGGTCATTGGAGATTCGGTTATTCTGGACGCGAAGCCTTATCTTGAACAAACCATTTCGGGCGTGCATGTGGACGGTCATATCGGTCGTCAGATGTGGGAAGCTGCTGATGTACTGGATGGCCTGAAGAGAAATAACCAATTGGGCAGTCAGGTCGTGCTGGAACTTGGGACGAACGGTTCATTCAATTCCAAAAGTCTGAATTCCGTGCTGGATTATTTGAAAGATGAAGAACATGTATATCTGGTTACCGTGCGAGTTCCTCGCCCATGGGAACGAACGGTGAACAAAGCACTGAACGAAGCGGCTTCCGATTATAGCAATGTATCTCTTATTGACTGGCACACTGCAAGTGAAGGACATGACGAATATTTCGAAAAAGATGGTGTACATCTGACGAAGGAAGGTTCGGAGGCTTTTGCAGCACTTGTGAAAGACAGTATGAAATAAATCAGAACTTATCTATTCATTTATTCATAGTCATGAATGGTATGCGAATACAAATAACAGAAGGAGCTCTCCATGCGAGGGCTCTTTCTGTGTGTGTAAACCAAGGGTTGGAGGATCAATCGGTATCCGATATTTTTCACCCCTGCATCCGTGCATCGTCACCTTACAACATGATAGCGTTACCATTTACAATAAGTGTATTCAAATCGCCAAGGGGGACTATAAAGATGTTGAAAAGATGGCTTTCAGGAATGTTGGCAATGGCGTTGTTTTCCATCGTGCTGGCAGGTTGCGGCGGCGGGGACAGCTCAGAAGGCAGCGACAGCAAGGATAAAGTAACCGTCACCATTTGGCACAACTGGACGGGACAAGACGCCAAAGCGGTGGCGATGCGCAAAATCATTGAAGACTTCCGTGCCTCGCATCCGGATATTGAAGTAGTGGATGAAGGTCTGCCGACAGATGGCCTGAAAACAAGACTCCGGACGGTGGCAGCGGCCAACGAAATGCCGGATCTGTTCGTCATGTGGCCGGATGCGATGACCAAGGAGTTTGTGAAGGGAGATCTGTTACAGCCGATCAATGCTGAGTTAGACGCGAAGCCGGAATGGAAAGACAACTTTATTCCGAATGCCCTGGATGGATATACGATCGATGGGGATATCTACTCGGTACCGATGAATCTCGCACCTACTTCTTTTATTTATTACAATGAAGCACTGTTTAAGCAGTATAACGTGAAAGTACCTGAAACATGGGCTGATTTGGAGCAGGCGATTGCTACATTTAATGAGAACAAAATCATACCGATCGCACTGGGGAACAAAGCCAATTGGGTGGCCCAATCCACAATTTTCAGTACACTGGCTGACCGGGTAACCGGCACAGACTGGTTCTTAAAGGCAGCAGCCCAGGAGGGAGCCAGCTTTACAGACCCACAGTTCATCCAGGCATTGGACAAAATGCAGGAACTCGGTAACAGCAAAGCATTTCAGGATGGTTTCAACAGCATTGACGAAACACAGATGATGCAGCTGTACTTCCAGGGAAAAGCAGCGATGGTGATAAACGGTGGATGGGCATTGGCCAACCTCGTCAACAACGCACCGGAAGACATTTTGAATAATACACATATTACAATTTTACCAGCAGTAGATGGAGGCAAGGGTGAGGCCAGAACAACATCTGGCGTTGTAGGGACTGGCTTGGGTGTAAGCAAAAAGTTAAGCGGTGCCCAGAAGGATGCAGCCATGGAGCTGTTCTACGCTTTGGCAGGTCCTGAAGGCCAGAAGGCAACCCTGGATAGCAGCACGCTGGTCAGCTATAAGATTGATCTGGATAAATCCAAAGCCCATCCGTTGTTTGTGGAGCTCTATGACTTAATGCAGGAGGTAAAGATTACGCCGGTGTATGATTCCAAGCTGGGTTCTGCAACCGTTGAGGTTATCAATAATGGATTGCAGGAGCTGTTGATGGGCGGTAAAGCCGAAGATATCGCAAATAAAATTCAGGCATCGCAAGCGAGTACAGTCGGAAATTAAGGTTAAAGGTCATTCAGATCTGGATGAGCGCTAGTACGAAATGAGGTAAGATTCTGACCCCTTCCCGTCAGGGGAGGGGTTTTACATGGATATCAAGAGAGTTGTATTTACCAAAGGTTTGTTGAAAGGAAGTGAGCAAATTGAACGCATTGCGCAGTCGACGTTTTATCATGCTGGGGCTCGCTCCGGCAGTTGTGATTTACGCTTTGTTTGTATTTGTACCGGTAGTATGGTCAGCGTACTATGGATTCTTTAACTGGTCGGGGATCGGTGAATCCAAATATATCGGACTGGATAACTATGTGGAAATATGGCATGATTCCGTATTTTGGCGGGCATTGAAAAACAACGTCATTTTTGTACTGGCCTCGGTATTTGGACAAATTCCGTTAGCGTTGATGCTGGCGGTCATATTGCATAAAAGCAACCCGTTACAGCGTTTTCTGCGTTCAGCCGTATTTCTGCCGATGGTATTGTCCACAGTAGTTATCGGTATGATCTGGCAATATATCTATCATCCACAAATTGGGATACTGAACTTCCTGTTGGATGCATTGGGTCTGGAAAGCTGGAAGCTGCAGTGGCTTTCGGATGACAAAATTGCGATTTTCTCCCTGGTGCCACCGCTGCTCTGGAGTTTTGTCGGTTTGTACCTGATTATTTTTATATCGGCGCTGCAAAATATTCCGGGAGAAATACATGATGCTGCCAAGATTGACGGTGCTTCCGGAATTCGCAAGCTGGTTTCCATTTCTTTGCCCATGATCTGGGGAACGGTTCAGGTGGCAATCATTCTATGTATCTCGGGCAGCCTGAAATCATTCGATCTGGTGTACATCATGACCAAAGGCGGCCCGGCACATGCAACAGAGCTGCTGGCAACGTATATGTATAATTCAACCTTCACAACGTATCGCTATGGTTTCGGGAGCGCGATCTCGACTACCATCGTGCTAATTTCCCTGCTGCTTATCGGAACAAGCCAGTGGGCCACAAGTCGTAAGAAAAAAGAGAGTTAGGAGAGAGGAGGGACTGTAATGAGTGTTACACCGTTATCGATGCGAACACCAGGAAATACTTCAGGCCATCCGGTTCGCCGATTCCGTAGTGGAATTGTTTGGACGCTGTTGACGGTCTATGGTATTTTAACATTGTATCCGTTTTATTGGCTTGTGATCAGTGCATTCAAAACGAATGAAGAGTTCTATAGCAAGCCCTTCGGGCTGCCGGGAAAATGGAACGTGGAAAATTTCAGCAATGCCTGGGAAAGCTCCAAGCTGGGAACCGCGTTTGGCAATTCCCTGATTGTATCTGTAGGTTCGCTTATCCTAACGCTGTTTATTGCAGCGCTGGCCTCATTTATACTTTCACGTTTCCAGTTTCGCTGGAAAGGGCTAATTATGACCTTCTTCGTTGTAGGCATGCTGATTCCCATTCACAGCACACTGGTCCCGTTATTTATTTTGATGAAACAGATGTCCCTGCTTAATACGTATTGGGCATTGATATTGCCGTATACTGCATTTGCGCTGCCAACTGCAATATTTGTGCTGACAGCGTATTTGACAAGTATTCCACGTGATATTGAAGAGGCTGCTTTTATTGATGGAACAGGTCTATGGGGGCTGTTTACCCGAATCATGCTTCCCATGTCCGTACCTGCCTTGTCAACGGTCACGATTCTGAGTTTCCTGCACGCGTGGAATGACTTTTCGTTCGCACTCGTGTTTATTAACAAAACAGGTTTGAAAACGTTACCGCTCGCGATCGCCAATTTTGCCGACGGATATCAGACCGATTACGGCCTGACTCTTGCTGCCATGACTTTGTCTGTAATTCCGACTATCATTCTATACCTGGTATTTCAAGAACAAGTCATGAAAGGCATGACGGCCGGAGCAGTCAAAGGGTAAACGAAAGCGTATCCAGAGGAGGAAAAGATGTGGGACGCTGGCTAACATCTTCACTGCAACGGAAGCTTTCCGTCGTGGTTACAGCTTCCATGATTGTGCCGCTGCTGGCACTGGGGCTGTTCGCCTTTCTCATCTCTTCCCGCATCACAGAACAAAAAACAAAGCTTTCGGGCATGGACACACTGAAGCAGGTGGAAGCGAATTTGCGTTATATGCTGCAGGATGTCGAAACGCTATCCATTTTTCTGATTGGAGAAAGGGACATTCAGCAGTATTTAAGCAGCAATGAGGACGATGTGCAGGAGCGTGTAGATATTCTGGGCAGGATGACTAATCTCGCCGCTTCCAAAAAATATATTGCCAACATTGCCATCTATCCGGACCGTTTTGATGCGACTCTGTCCACGGCTACATGGTATGAATCCTCCAATGTTTCGTATCCTCCTGCTCCGCGTGGGGATGCAGTTAAAGCATGGACGGGCATATATCCGGTTCAGAATTATGCCGGTATCCAAAATGTAATCACCTTGGTTCGGCCCATTCGCAGTATTCATGATTATCGACCCATCGGATGGCTGGCGATCAGTCTCGATGAGAAGGCCATCTCGAAAGGCTGGGCGGCGCTGGGACTGGGTATGGGTGAAGGTCGACTGGAACTGATCGGCTCCACTGGAGAGATTTTGTCTTCCATGGATCAATCCCGTCTTGGACAGTCGTTGCAGAAGATCGAGCCTGAAGTGCAGGCACTGATCCAACAAGGAAGAAGCGGCACAGCTACGTATGGCAGAGGTAATGAGAAACGTACGTTGCTTTATTATCCGGAACAGCTGACCGGCTGGACGCTGACCGGAACGGTTCCCTATGATCAATATAAGTCCGAAAACGGTTATATTCTGATTCTCACTGCCGCTGCAGTGAGCTTGTCTGCTGCGATCAGCGCAGGACTTGTGTGGTTTACCGTGAGACGAGTGACAAGACCGCTCCGAGTTCTTACCAGGCATTTGTCTCGAATCGACCCGGATCGACCGCTGCCCTTATTCCGATCGGAAAGTGATGATGAAATTGGCGAGCTGGGGGAGAGTTATAATTTGCTCGGGGCACATATTGAGAGACTGAAAAAAGAGGTTATCCGTGGGGAAGCACGCAAAAAGGAGGCCGATCTCAGGGCGCTTCAGGCGCAGATCAATCCTCATTTTCTGTATAACACCCTTTCGTCGATTCACTGGATTGCCTTAATGTCTGAGGAAAAGCGGATCGCAGAGATGGTCGAGGGATTAAGTGATTTTTTGCGTATCAGCTTGAATCAGGGTAGGGATTATTGTCCTGTAGGGCAGGAGATTGCCCACATTCGCCATTATGTTCGTGTGCAGTCCATCCGTTTTCCCGACAAGTTCGCTGTACATTATATTGTTGATCCGGCACTTGAACAGCGAATGATGCTGAAGCTGCTGCTCCAACCGCTCGTCGAAAATGCCATGATTCATGGAATTCAGCCGAAAGCGGGTATGGGGACAATTACGATCATGATTCGGCAAGAACAGGAGCGAATGAATGTGCTGGTTCTGGATGACGGGGCTGGCATGGGGAGGGACAGACTGGAGCAAATCAGAAGCAGCCTTGTGCCATCGGATGAAGAAGAGCAACATTATTCAACCCACCATTGCACGGAAAGCGAGACTGTGAAGCAAGGGGGCTACGGGCTCCGAAATGTGAACGAGAGACTACTGCTTCATTATGGAGCGGAAGCGAAGCTGGAAGTGGATAGCCGGGTCGGAGGTGGAACCCGAATTTCATTCTCCATTCCAATTTTGGAGGTATCGCCATGAGGTTACTGATTGTTGATGATGAAGTGATTATCCGCACAGGTCTCGCCAGTGTAATCGCATGGCATGAACTGGGGATTGAATTGCTAACCCCAGCAGCCTCGGCAGAAGAGGCGTTAACACGCATGACCGAGGAGAGGCCTCATATTCTGATGACTGATATTCGAATGACAGGAAGATCGGGGCTTGAACTGGCTGAGGAAGGGCTGCATATGCTGCCGGAACTCGAGGTCATTATTTTATCCGGATACGATGACTTCTCTTACGCTCAGCAAGCGATTCGTCAAGGTGTCACCGATTATCTGCTTAAGACGAGCAAGCCGGAAGAAATCATCAAGACGGTACTTCAGGCCAAACATCGAATTACTGAACGCTGGGCTGAGAAATCAAGAGAAGGACAGCTGCTGCGAGAAAATAAACAGCAGCTGTTCACTGCCTGGATTATTGATGGAAACGTTGAATCCGGCTCCAGTCCTCTTTTTCTCCAGCAGGGAATGCATGTGCCATCGGATTCTTCCGACATGGAGCAGCTGAACCGACAAGTTCTGATTTTGAAAGCAGCAGGCTGGAATCGTTCTTCTGCTGCATTATTGAACTTTGCCGTGCAGAATATGCTGGAGGAGGTTCTGCCAGGTGCAATTGCACACATTCAAAAAAAACGGATTATCTGTGTTGTGCAGCTGCCGCCGGACGAGCAGGAATTCAAATATACGTTGGGCATTGCGTTATCCCGGATAGAGCAACTATTGAAATGTACATTGCGTGCAGCAGCAGGCCGGTCCTGCATGGAAGCTCAACTTCTGCATGAGAGCTACCGAACGGCTTCCATCGCTTACCGTTACCATGGGTTAATTAAGGACAGGATATGGAATTATGAAGACGTATTGCACCGCATAGGAGGTAAAACGGTCCTTCAACATGAGGAAGAAACCACTCTTGGTACTTTTCTAATGGATAACGATTCAATTATGCTGACTACATGGACGCGAGAACTGGTGGATGGACTCCTGATGGATCCCGAAGCAACGCCAGAGTCTTTCGATGCCTGTCTGCATGCTGCGGTAAATGCCGGACAGCGCTGGTTGATTCGTACCATGCGAGCCATTGGAAGAGACGATCTGGAACGATTTGAACCATGGAAGCCAGACCCGGATGCCGAGTCTGCTGAACTCCGGGATATGCTGTTTCATTATTTATATGGGCTGATGCATACCTATCACAGTCAGATGGGGCAAGGGCGGATTACACATGTACAGAAGGCTATTGCTTATATGGAATCCGCGTTGGTACAGGATATTAGCCTGCAACATGTGGCAGGTCAGGTTCATCTGCATCCGGGCCATCTCAGTGAACTGTTTAAAAAGGAAACGGGTGTCACGTTTGGTGATTATGTAACCAATATGCGAATTAGGCGTGCGATGGACATGCTGGTCGTTTCTCCCGCGAAAGTAAGTGAAGTGGCCGCTATCAGCGGATATGAGGACGTTAAGTATTTTAGCAGGCTATTCAAAAAACATACGGGCAAGACTCCGAGCGAGTATCGTGAGGAGGCAGTGGTGTGCAAGAATGCTGAACATTAAACGTTAGCCGAACAAACAAGAAACGAAGTTACATTTTATTGCAAACGTTTTCGGAAATGTAATGATCAACAAATCAGGGGAGCGAGGCAAGGATGGAGATGAATAATTCAAATCAGGATTTGTCGGGACATTGGAAGATACAGCATTTTGAGGTTGGGGAGAAGCGGGCCATGGATGTTGCAGCGGCAGCGCTGGATGATCGATTCTGGATTGGAGCAGAGGTACCAGGGGATGTGCACTCCGCTTTGGTGGAACGCAGCATCATTGATCCACCTTACTATGGGCATAACGATGCCAAGAGTCGCTGGATCGAGCAGAAGGAATGGTGGTATCGCACCAACTTCAATCTGGTGAAAGATGGGGATGCGGAGGAGTATTTCGAATTGGTTTTCGATGGGTTGGATACGTTCGCCACCGTATATGTGAATGGGCATGAAGTGGGGAAAACGGCCAATATGCTTATGTCCCACACATTCAATGTGACGAACCTGGTTCGTCATGGTTGGAACGCCGTGGCGGTCAAGTTCGATCCCCTTTATCTGCATCACAGGGACAAGGAAACGTTCGACTGGTCTTCATATACAAAGGAACGGCCATGGTTGCGCAAATCCGCGATGAATTTCGGTTGGGATTGGGGTCCACGGATGGTCACAGTAGGAATTTGGGGCGGAGTTCGGCTGGAGAGAAGAACGATTGCGAAGCTGGAGAACGTATTTGCCCGTACCGAATCAGCCAGCGAGCGGCAGGCGGTAGTTCATGTCACTGCTGATGTGAAGTCCGTATTGTCTTTCCGCAGCAGGCAGAAACGTGAACAAGCGGTGAACTTGTCCTGTGATATACGTTTGTTGGATGCAGGGGGGCGTGAAGTTGCACGTTCTGCTGAAGTCGCTGTAGCGAGTGGTCTGGCGGATACAACACTGAGAGTGGATTCACCGCAATTATGGTGGACGCATGATTTGGGCGAACCTTACTTGTATCGCCTGGAAGTTACGTTGTTCGCTGACGGCGTGGAAGTAGACCATTACAAAGAGTCTTATGGTATACGAACCATTGAACTGGCGCTTCATAATGAACAGGGTGAGGATGCGTTTACTTTTATCCTGAACGGAGTACGTGTGTATGCGAAGGGAGCCAACTGGATTCCCGCCGATCACCTGATTGGTTCCATCCCTGCTTCCCGGTATCGTGAACTCATCGAGTTGTCCGTGGAAGGACATATGAATATGCTCCGTGTTTGGGCAGGCGGTATATATGAGAAGGACGTCTTCTATGATGAATGTGATCGACAAGGTGTACTGGTGTGGCAGGACTTTGCTTTTGCAAATGCTCTATTCCCGGACTTCAATCGTGACTTCATGAACAACGTGCGGGATGAGGTTGAAAACAATGTGCTGCGGCTGCGCAATCATGCTTCGCTTGCACTCTGGTGTGGCAATAACGAAATTGACTGGCTCTATGACATGAAGTCCGCCAGTGGAGATATCACCAGCCCCTTCTATGGAGAGCTGATCTACCATGAGCTGATCCCCGAAATGCTGGAGCGTCTGGATTCGTCTCGTCCATACTGGCCTTCCTCTCCGTATGGGGATAGCAGCGGCAACGATGCCAATGATCCGGATTTGGGGGATCGTCATAACTGGCAAGTATGGCATGGTTCCGTCTATCCGCGAAAACACGGCGAGCCACCGCTGCTCGATTACAGTATTGAGGGCGTGACATTCAAAAATTATAAAAAAGACAATGCCTTGTTCAGCAGTGAATTTGGCATGCACGCCTCGGCCAACCGCTACACCTTGGAGAAAAACATGCCTGCAGGACAATTCTACTGGGGCAGTCCCGAGATGGCCTATCGGAATAAGGATACCAATCACCAGAAAGGCATTCTTCTAATGGAGGGACATACGGGCGTTCCGCAGAATATCGAAGAGTACATGAACTATTCGATGCTGACACAAGCGGAAGGATTACGGTACGGCATCGAACATTTCCGGCGGATCAATCATCGCAATAGCGGAGCCCTTGTATGGCAGCTGAATGACAGTTGGCCAGGCACTAGCTGGTCCATGATTGACTATGAGCTGCTGCCCAAAGCCTCCTATTATTACGGAAAAGTATTCTTTCATCCGATCCTGCTGTCTCTGGAACATGAACCCGGTGAGCCGCTTACCCTATGGGTTGTAAATGATACACGGGAGTCTTTGAAGGGGGAGCTTCGACTCCATGTTTACGGAATGGATGGGGAAAAGGTATACTCCAGTTCGCATCATGTGGAGACAGGTTCACAATGCTCTGCTCGCATTGCAGAGCTGAGTGAAGCGGAGGTATTGGGAGGCAGATTGGCAGAAGAAGTGATGGTTGAATTGGTCTCCGAAGGTTTCACTGCACCACTGAATCGATATTTCTTACGTGATCCGAAGGATGTTAATCTGCCTCAAGCGCAGCTCCGTGTGCATGTGAACGAAGAGGAGCAATCCGTCTCGGTTACAGCCTTGGGTGCAATAGCCCGGTTGGTGAAGCTTGAACTGCCTCTTGGACGCGTTCGTTTCAGCGATAACTATTTCGATCTGCTCCCTGGTGAGAGCCGTACGGTGAGATTGCGTCATCCCGATAAGATGTCTCTACCTTTGACTGAGCTAAGGGTTAGCGCCATGAATGGTAGTGAAGTGTAAATCGCTATCCTAACAGTCCATAAAAAGAAGAAAACAAAGCTGTCCCATAAGTCATGAGCATGACTGAAGATAGCCCTATTCTCCAAATTCAAAAACAAAAGAAACCGTTCCTTGCTGAAATGGAAGTGCGACCTGCCATTAGAAGGGAGACGGTTTCTTTGTACATTCAGTGCTCAATCGTTTGGCGATTAAGGCTGTGCATAATTACACACCTCATGATTGAAATGATTCGTATCGCTGTTGGAACGAAGACTCCATTTCCAATTGCCTAACCAACTGCTGCTTCACTTTTTTTCCACGTCTGGTTTGCAGTTGTTGCAGTCGTTCTGTAGAAGTGAATTGATCGGCTGCCATTTCAATGAGCAGCTCAGCGAGAACGTCCGCATCTTCCAATGCGGCATTCAATCCAAAAGCGCCTGTGGGGGTCATCGTATGAGCCGCATCGCCAAGCAGGACCACGTTGTCTTGAGCCCACGATTCCGCGAAACTGCTCTCTACGGATAACAAAACAAAATCACTCCAGGTCTGGATATGCTTAGCTACCGAATCAGCGAGACAAGGGAAGGCTGCCACGAGTTTCTGAACAAAGGGAGCAAAAGGCTGTTCGCGCAGCTTGGAGAATGACCCCTGCGGGATGTTCCATCCAATCTGCACATAACCTCCGAATTGTGAGAATAACGCCAACTGCTGACCATCCATGCTGGCCATCCGAACAGCTGGTTCCCAGCCTGTTGGAGCAGGAATTCGGGCCCATAACAGGTCGTATCCATGTTTACGGGTATCCGGTGTCAGACCAGCGTGTCTGCGTACAGCTGAATATCTGCCGTCCGCTCCAACAATAACCGCTGCTTCAATGGAAGCTGGCCGTCCTTCTTGCCGAATGTTGATGCCGATCGTCTGGTCAGCTTTATTCCGTAACAATCCAGTCATAACGGTATTATAAAGGACTTGTTCGTTTTCCTGGTTCTGTGAATGTGACACGATGACTTCCAGCAGATGATCCTGCGGCACATGAATACCCACATGGGATTCTTGCTCTCCAGGGAAAATGGTATGAATGATCTGACCATTCTCCCAATATTGAATTTGCTCCAGTGGCAGCACGCCACGCTGGGTGACAGCAGGATATAACCCATGTTTTTTCAGTACAGCCTCACCATCTGCGTTGAGCACTTCCCCGCGGAACGACTTAAGCAGGTGTGGCTGACGCTCAATCAGAATGGTGGATATTCCTTGCTGTTTCAGCAGAAATGAGAGTAGAGCCCCTCCGGGGCCTGCTCCCACAATACAAACGTCAGTTTTTAAATACGTATTTTGATTCATGTGTAAAATTCCCTTGCAATATAATGGATGAATATCTTATTACTTTATAATAACAAATTTATAAAAATCATTAAGTAACTAAAAGTAACTTTAAAGATATACGTTATTATAAACAAATCCAATCCAATAATGCAATAGAATCATTATATTTCTATATAGGTTGGGAATTCCAAGCCTGCAGTCTGCTTCTCAGCTTATGAGCGCAGGCTTGATAAGAACTTTTATGCGAAATACTCTGATTTCTATGTGATCAGTCGGTTCGTTATGCGAGCCACACGCTCTCCCAAGGCTTTACCCAAGGCTATACCCTGCTCGCTGAGCAGATCATCACTATCCACCGGACAAGTAACTCCAACACCATAGTAAGAGCCATATAATGCATTATCCGCAAAGTTGCCAGGCAATCCGGTAATAATCATACCCTGATGGAGCATAGGTGTGAGCAAATGGATTAATGTTGACTCCAGTCCACCATGCTCAGTGGCGATCGTACAGAACACCGCTCCCACTTTGTCGACAAGTTTGCCCTCTGCCCAGAGGTAGCCCAGTCTGTCGATCCACTTTTTCAAACCCGAACTGATGGAGCCAAAATGTCCGGGGCAGCCCCATATAATGGCGTCCATTTCCACCAGCTTGTAGATGTCGGCTTCTTCTGTGGAATGCAAATGAACGGTTGCACCATGCACACTGGCTGCGCCAGCAGCAATCGATTCGGCAAGCGCACGTGTATGACCGCCTTCACTATCGAAAACAATATAAATGTTCATTGCTTGATTCCTCCTTGTGTGGTTATCTGTTCATGCTATAACGTAGCTTGTCACATGAAACGGCAAAATAAGCATGAACTTTACAGACAAGTAAAGGGTTTTGGGAAACAAGCGCATTTTTCACAAACAAAATAGTACAAATATGTTACAATATAAGGTAGGTTATGATCAAAGGTAGGAGGAACGTTTATGAGCCCGGATACGGAGCGAAACTCTCAATTGGCAAATGTGGATCAATTGTTGGAGGCCTTCTTCAGATATAAAAATAAAGTACTGGATCAGCAGCAAAAGAATGAAACAAACTGCAAATTAAATCCGACGAAAAGTCATATATTGGGCATGATTTTACGTGAAGAACGCTGCATGGCTGTGGATGTGGCCAGACAACTGAGTCTGTCTTCAGGAGCAACCACGATTGTACTGAATCAACTGGAGAGTGAAGGTCTGATCCAGCGGGTGCGCAGTGAAGAGGACCGAAGAATTGTATGGTTATCTTTAACGGAAGATGGGCAGCAGCTTGCAAAAACGTTGATTAATAATCGCGGTCGGATGACATGGGAACTTTTGCAGGCGCTTACGGAAGAGGAACAACTGCAGATGTTTGGCATGCTGAAGAAGATTGAGCTGAAACTGCTGGAAAAAATGAAAACGTTGGAACAAACGCATCGCTAAATAAATGGTGTGTTAAGCGCCAGCCTTCAAGATTTGACCCCGCTCTGGGACTCGAATCTTGGAAGGCTGGCGTTTTCATTTTTTCAATCAGAGATGGAAGCGTTGAATGTGATCGGTCAGACCTTCCTGGATCAGAATTTCCTTTTGTTTTTTACCGAGCAGGTCAAAATGGGGAAAAGGCTGACGCCGATGTATATAACGTGGGTCAAGTCCGTGGGTTCTACACCAGTCCTCGAGACGGTTCAGATCCGCACAGCCCACTTTGGTCACACTGGTAATGCCCGGAAAACGATTGTCGATCCAGAAATGAGTAAGATAGGCAAGGTCGCCGCGTGATACACGTTCTTTCCAATCGGCCAGCTCCTGTCGTTTAATTCCAAATGCCATAGACACAAGTTCCTTTCTAAACGGGTATTGTCCTGAGCATATTGTAACATCTTATAAACAGAATCAATCAGAAATCTGCAATCGGACTGCTATCCATTCTCTTTCGACGGGCATCGATTATGACAACATTTTTATAATCAACTTAAGATTATGTTAAAATAAGGCTACTCAAAATGGTATCACCACTTCATTATTCGGAAAGGGATTGTCATCATGGAACTGTTTATCGCCGTGCTTGTTTTGCTGGTACTGATCGGTTTATCAAATATTTTGAACCGGTTTGTACCCTTTATCCCCGTTCCGCTGATTCAGATTGTTCTCGGTGTAGCCATTGCATTATTACCTGCGGGTGTTCATCTGCGACTGAATCCGGAATTGTTTTTTGTCCTCTTCATTGCTCCGTTGCTGTATAACGACGGGAAGCGAACACCAAGACATGAGCTGTGGAATCTAAGAGCCCCCATCCTTTTACTGGCTCTGGGACTTGTATTTGTTACGGTTGTCGTGGCTGGATACGCCATTCACTGGCTTATTCCAACTATTCCGCTTCCTGCGGCTTTTGCACTCGCTGCAATCCTGTCCCCGACAGACGCTGTGGCTGTAGGCGCCATGGCAGGTCGTGTGCATTTGCCCAAGAGCATACATAGGCTTCTTGAGGGGGAAGCATTAATGAATGATGCATCCGGTCTGGTTGCATTCAAATTTGCGATTGCCGCCACGGTTACAGGGGTGTTTTCCCTGGCACAGGCATCATTTAGTTTTGTACTTATCGCGATTGGCGGGTTGTTGATTGGTGCCTTGTTATCGTTCCTGTTGATCCGACTGGGTGTCTGGATTCGGCGTCTGGGCATGGAAGATGTCACCATTCATATGCTGCTGCAAATCTTAACGCCATTTGTGATTTATCTGGTCAGTGAAGAGGTCGGTGTATCAGGCATTCTGGCAGTCGTCGCCGGCGGGATCATTCATGCGATTGAGCGTGATCGGACCGAGTCCGTACAACTGAAGATGCAGGTGGTATCTGCCAGTACCTGGTCTGTCATTTTATTTATATTGAATGGTTTGGTCTTTGTCATTCTGGGGGTACAGATCCCGGATGTGCTGAATACCATCTTCGAGAATGTCTCATTTGATAACCTCCAAGTACTTGGCTATGTGGGCCTCATTTCAGTGCTGTTGTTGGTGCTTCGTTTTGTCTGGATCTATCTGTTCTGGAAAGGAAATGAAAATTCAGGCGAGGCGTTGTCGAGCGGGAAGCCCCGGCTGAAAGAAATTACAATCATTACCCTTTCGGGTGTGAGAGGGGCTGTAACACTGGCGGGGGCCTTCTCCATCCCTTATGTTCTCCAAGACGGGTCTCCTTTTCCTGAAAGGGATCTGATCATATTCCTGGCAGCAGGTGTGATTCTGTTCACTCTGATTGCTGCGAGTGTGTTCCTACCTATTCTTGCGAAGAACGAAGATAAAGCGGAGGAAGGTACACCGCTAACGACGGAACGAAAAGCACAGGGTATTATGCTGAATGCTGCCATTCGTGCAGTCAAGTCGGAAATGAATGATGAGAACAAAGCGGCTGCGCTTGCGGTTGTTTCCGACCTTTCGAAATATATCAGGCAGGCGGCTGGCGAGCTTACTGCCGGTAAGCGCAAGGACATTTTGAAACAGGAAACAGCAATTAATCTCATCGCTACGCGGGCTGAACGCAAGGAGATTGAGAAAATGATGGATGAAAATGTCATTGCTTCGGAAGCCGCCTTTAAATGTAACAGCTGGCTGGATCGTAAGGAAATGATGCTTGCGAACCGTACGAATACCCAGATGATGTTCTCGCTCAGTGAAATTGGACGCGTGTTCGGACATGTGTTTATGAATCGTTCAAAGAAACCGGATCAGCCATTTATGCTTGAGAATGCGGACCTGTTCCGTCAAGTGAAGATGCGTACCTCTGAAGCAGCGATTAAGGCCATTCGTGCTCATATGAATGATAGTAACCGGATCGTGGCTTTGTCGGTTATCTCCAGATATGAACGGGTTATTGCCAAATTACGCACCTGGAATCAGGGCAAAACCGAAGATCCATTTGATCAGGAAAAGCTGGAATTGCAAATGGTGGCGATTCAGGAGCAGCGCAATACGATACAGCAGCTATACGAAAATGGTGAAATCAACCGTGATGTAGCCGCTAAACTTCGTCGATTCATCAATGATGTGGAAGCCACTGCGTTGAAAAATACTTAATCCGATAAACCCGATAATTTAAATATGCTTAATCCTCTGATATAATATCATTTGAGTTATCAACGCTCAGAAAAGGAGATGGATGAGAATGGCAGAACAACGTACTCGTTTGGGCAAAACCGATCTGATGGTTAACCCGATTGGATTGGGGGCAAATGCAGTAGGAGGACATAACATCTATCCGAATATGCTGAATGATGAGACAGGCAAGGATGTCGTTCGTACGGCTTTGAAACAGGGTATTAACTTTTTGGATACTGCTTTCATCTATGGTCCTGAGCATTCAGAACGATTAATTGGTGAAGTGCTGAAAGAAACGGGTCAGCGCCAAGATACCATCATTGCAACGAAAGCGGCACATCAATTTGTGGATGGCAACGTCGTTTTTGATAACTCGCCTGCGTTCCTCAAAAACTCTGTAGATGAGGCTTTGAAACGTCTGCAGACCGATTATATCGACTTGTTTTATATCCATTTCCCGGATGAACATACACCGAAAGATGAAGCAGTAGGTGCGCTGAAACGTTTGAAGGACGAAGGTAAAATTCGTGCCATCGGAGTGTCCAACTTCTCCATTAATCAGTTGCGTGAGGCAAATCAGGATGGAGATGTGGATGTACTGCAGTCTGAATATAATCTGTTCAAAAGAGAAGCGGAGAAAGAATTACTGCCCTATACGGCAGAGCATAACATTTCTTTTGTACCTTACTTCCCTCTGGCAGCAGGTCTGCTGGGAGGCAAATATAATCGGGATACAACCTTCCAGGATGGACGGGCCAAGAATCCTTTATTCACTGGGGAGGCCTTTATTCAGAATTTAGACAAGGTGGACCAACTGCGAAGCATTGCACAGTCCAAGAATGCGGAGGTGGCACATCTCGTTCTGGCCTGGTACCTGAGACAGCCATCCATTGATGCGCTCATTCCTGGTGCCAAGAAACCGGAGCAAGTCATCAACAATCTAAAAACACTGGATGTTGAGCTCACAGCCGAGGAAATTGCAGTCATTGATCAAATATTTCGTTAATTAGTTCGAATGAATCGGGAAATGCTAACAGGGAGTTTACGTTTGAAGATAAAGAGAGGACATAAACATGAACCTGAAGGCAGCCCGATGCATCGGATTGTGTACGCTCGTTTTTTTGCTTGGCAGCAGTTCTGCCTACGCCAAACCTGTGCAGAAGAATCGACAGTATTATGAGGAACGGGGAGAAATTGTGTGGGAGGTTCCCACGCATGACAAACTCATCGCACTGACCTTTGATGATGGACCTGATCCGGTCCAGACCCCGCAGATTCTGGCTTTGCTCCAGCAATATCAGGCCAAAGGTACTTTTTTTGTGCTTGGGAAATGGGCGGAAAAGTTTCCTGATCTGATTAAGCAGGAGCAGCGGGAAGGACATGAAATCGCCAATCATACGTATGCACATACGTACGCGGTCAGGTCAACAAGGGCGGACAAGTACAGCCGCGAAATGAACATAGCGGAGAAATCCATTGTTGGAGCAGGGGCTCAGCGTCCCACGCTGTTTCGACCCCCGGGAGGCTATTACAATGACATGGTCATTCAGGTCGCCAAGCAGCAAGGTTATACGATTGTGTTATGGTCCTGGCATCAGGACACGCGTGATTGGGCTTCTCCAGGCGTATCAGCCATTGTGAACAAAGTGCTGAAGAACGCGCGTAATGGGGATATCGTTCTGTTTCATGACAAGGTGGAGGGCAAGTCCCAGACCGTTGCTGCGCTTAAAACGATTCTGCCCAAGCTGCAGGAGCAGGGTTATCGTTTTGTAACTGTATCGGAACTGCTTGCCGTTAAGGCGAGAGAGGCTGCCAAGGATGACAATTCATCCATGCCCCAGCATCCATAGTTGCAAGCCAAAAACCGCAGGTCTCTGATTAAAGAGACTTGCGGTTTTTTATTGTTTCAATTTATAAAAGGCAAGCTTGCAGATCCGATCCGTGATACAGGGTTTTATATAGGCTTTGGAGTTGCCAAGTTGCCAAGCGCCCAATTTTAGCGTTCAGGCTTGACTTTACGAGGACGGGAGCGAGCCCGCCGCAAGAATAACGACAGAAACAGACCAATGATGGAAATCCAGGTCGCTACGATGAAAGCATCATTAATACCTTCAATCGTTGACGTCTGAACAGCAATACCATAGAGCTGTTGCAGTGCGAGACTGGAACCTTGTTCTGGCGGCATTCCTGCCGCAGTAGCCATTTGCGTGCCTAGCATACCGATTTGTTCCGTCAGGGCTACATTGGTTGTGGTCACAGTGTTGCTGTAATCGGCCAAATGAATGCCTGCGCGAGTTGCCATCACGGTAATGAGCAGTGCGGTCCCGATGGAACCTGCCACCTGCCTGACTGTATTGGACATGGCTGTACCATGACTGGTGAGATGAGGCGGCAATTGGTTTAACCCCTCTGTTTGTACAGACATCATCAGCATGGACATCCCGAAGCTGCGGAAGGTATATAGCATCATGATGTGACCATAGGGCGTCTCCCCCGTCAACTTGCTAAACTCAAAGGTGGAGATGGCGGTGATGATCAAACCGACAATGGCGAGCGGGCGAGAGCCGATCCGGTCAAACAGCGCTCCTGAGATGGGAGACATGACGCCCATTAGCAATGCACCAGGCAGCAATAACAAACCGGATTGAAGGGGAGAGAATCCCCTTATATTTTGCAGATAGATGGGTAACAGCAGCATTCCGCCAAAGAGTGCCATGTTAATCGTTGCACTGACCAGCGTCGAGATGGTGAAGATGTCGTATTTGAATACACGAAATTCCAGCAGAGGGTTCTTCATGGCCGTTTCTCTAAGAACAAAGAAGACGATGAAGAGCACGCCGATAATCAGCGTCAACAGCACGGTTGCACTGGTCCAGCCTTTATCCCCGGCAGAACTGAATCCATATAACAGAAAGCCGAAACCGATGGTAGAGAATAATGCGCCAAAACCATCAAATTTCGGTGAAGTAAGCTTGGACACATTTCTCAGCCATATGAAGGCAAACAAAATATCAAGCAAGGCAAGCGGGATGACCATGTAAAACAGAATGCGCCATGTATAATGTTCCACGATCCAGCCGGATAATGTCGGGCCAATAGCTGGGGCAAACATCATGGCAATGCCCATCGTGCCCATGGCGGTTCCCCGTTTCTCTGGAGGGAAAACGGTCAGAAACACGTTCATAACCAAAGGCATAATAATACCAGCCCCACTGGCTTGTACGATACGACCGATGAGCATGACCGTAAATCCGGGACTGATGGCACAGATCAACGAACCTAACGTAAACAACAGCATCGCAGTCACGAATAATTTGCGGGTCCCAAACGATTCGATCAAGTAGGCGGTAATCGGAATGAGTACCCCGTTTACCAGCAAATAAGCTGTAGACAGCCACTGCACGGTCGTTGCTGAGACATTAAAGTCATTCATCAGATGGGGGATGGCTACATTGAGCAAGGTCTGGTTCAGAATGGCGATAAATGCGCCGAGCAGCAGGACAGCGATGGTTTTCCCAAGAGGTACTTGATTATCCATCGGCAGCCTTAGATATGAACGCGCACAGTAGCGCTCATGCCGGGAACCACACCCAGTCCTTTATATCCTTCGATCGTAATAATAATCGGGATGACTTGTGTTACTTTGGTGTAATTCGCATTGGTATTGGACGACGGCAGCAGCGAAAAGGAGGATGCAGTGGCAAGACCGATCTGGTCTACTTTTCCTGTTAATGTGGTGTCTGGAAAAGCATCAATATATACATCAACGATCTGACCCGCTTTAATTTTATCAATCGCCGTTTCGTCCACATTGGCCGTCACGTACAGGTTATTGAAATCATAGGCCCGCGCGAGGGGTGTACCGGCAGATACTAGCGAATTTTCGACGGCTGTCTGTTGTACAATGGTGCCATTAACAGGCATCGTCACAGAGGTTGATTTGCCCGCTGCGGTAACGGTGGCGACAGTATCGCCTGCATTAAATGTTGTTCCTACCTTGCCTTTCCAGGATCGAAGCTCACCGCTTACTGCAGAAGCCACGGAGATAGGCTGCCCGGTAACAAGCGCATTATCGGTTTTAACGTAGCTGGTGGATTGGTTGTAATAGTAGATTCCGGCCGCCCCAGCTCCCAAAATCACCAGTATAACGATGATATTGATCAAAATGGCACGTGAATTCATGCTGATCATTCCTCCTCAATTCGGTTTTCTGTACACCTTCTCTTTCAATCGGTGCTGAACGTCTTCTGCTGACAATCCTGTTTGGAGCATTCCCGCTACTTTGTCGCTCTATACGAAACAAGGTGAAATATTATTCGCAGAATAGGGCACCAATATATTGATTAAGGCTGCCTACAGGCGGATGATAAGGAGGATGCTCATATGTTGATCATTTTGGCGGTAATCGTTGTTATTGGGGTTGTGTTTCTGATGATTTATAACTCCAGATCGTCCCGCAAGGCTGCAGAAGCACGAGCTTCCAAAATAGCAGAGGTGGATGAGGGGCCAGTCCTGCTGCATGAAGAAGATCAAACCCGTAATGAAGACAGAAGTTACGAACAGACAGAGCATACAGAGGTTTTAGGACATGAAGAGTACAAGCAGCAAACGGATATTTACCAGACGGATTCCACTTCGGAAGTGACCCCATTGCCTCAAAAAAGGGAGACGCAGACGACAGATGGCGATCAAGCTTACCGTCAAGCATTGCTTCATTTCCGTAAACCTGCTGAAGTGAAAGAGGAAGCAGTGCGGACGGATACCAATGAACCTGAAAAAAGTGCTGATGAAGTCTATCGATCAGCTCTGAAAGTGATGAAAAGTAAATCTTCTGATCCCTCCTCAAAACGGAAGTAACCATTCAGTTATGTTTTTGAACATAGGACATGGCTTTCGTTTTCAATCCAAAACGTCTACAATAGATGAAGCTTTGTGAATGATGGCTGCATGACATGGAATACGTTGAAGAGGAGAGGGAAACCCATGAACGGACAACAACGAGTAAATATCAAACCGGGTCTTGAAGTGGATATCGTCCTTAAGCAAGACCAGCCGACAGGAAAACTGACACGTGGTATCGTGAAAGATTTGTTGACCAAATCGCCCACGCACCCGCATGGGATCAAAGTGCGTTTGACCAGTGGACAGGTAGGTCGAGTGAAACAAGTCGTTACAGGAGCGTCGGAATGAGCCGATGCCCGAGGTTGTGACATGATTACAACTGCGGATGTAATGGCACATCTGGCCTCGGGTAACGAGCGTCAGCAGGATGCGTATAAGGTGCTGCAATCCAGTGGATTGTTGAGCATATTGGCTGCTTACCAGCCTTATCCGGCTGGAACAGTGCCAATTGATATTGATATTCCCGGAAGTGATCTTGATCTATTATGTGAGGCAGCGGATCTTGAGGCATTCGAAACCATGGTGCACCAACAACTGGGCGGAATGCAGGGTTTTCGATGCGACCGGGGGGATGGCCGTGCAGGCCAGCATCCTTATGTGACCTGTAGTGTGGATATTGGAAAATGGCCTGTAGAAATTTTCGCTCAGTCCCTATCTGTACGCAGGCAAAATGCTTATAATCATATGCTGGTAGAGTGGGAATTGTTGCAACTCTGGGGTGAAGCAGGACATCGGGAGATTCGCAAACTAAAGCTGGAAGGCTTGAAGACGGAGCCTGCATTCGCTGCTGTACTGGGGCTTCAGGGAGACCCCTATGAGGAAATGCTTCATTTGGCCGCCATGAGTAAGGATGAGCTTTGGTCATGGGCCCGCTTGCGTACGTCTTTTCAGTTTGAATAAAATGGTTTCCTCAATCAGATTAAAAATATAGCTACAATAGTAGTAACGGTTAATCCCAGCAGTACCGGCTTCAGATTGCGGCGTGCCAGTTCAAATGGACTAACTCCGCAAATGGCAGCGGCTGGAATCAAGGCCCATGGAATTAAGGTCCCACCGCCTACCCATATGGCGGCGACCTGACCCAGTGCCGTAAGTACAGGTGCGGAATCTGCTGAGCCTGCAAACATGGACGCAATGGAGCCGACCAGGGATATTCCAGAGAACCCCGAACCATCCATTCCCGTGACCGCTCCGGTCACAGTCATCGTTATAGCACCTACCGTATTATTCAATGGCACTAGCCCTGCAAGAGCAACACCCAAATCATTCACAATACCGTGTGAACCAGCAGGCAGCGGGTTGTTGAACAGTTCTGTGATCGCAGCATCCCCAAGATAAAAGAAAGCAGCAATGGGTATGACAGGACCAAACACCTTGAAACCGAACTGAAATCCTTCAATTAAATAGTTTGTTGTTTCTTCCGGACCTGTATGGCGATGCGCCGCAAGGGATACGGCAATCAGAATGAGCACAGCTGTTCCACCAATTAACGCTGTGGCATCACCGCCTTGAAGTTGAAGTAAAAACATCAGAATGACATCGATTAAGAATAACAATGGGATGATCAGAGCGAATGCCTTTTGCAAACGTAGCGGCATTGGTTGACGTTGAACGGCTGGCTCCTCGGTAATCGGCGCAGAGTCTGATGAAGGTGGATGAACGGTTACTGCTTCATCAGAGATCGAATCACTGAGTTTAACGGGGGGACCTGACTTCATCTCCTTGCGCAGCATCCAGAATGCCGTTACGGTAGAAACCGTTCCCATCACTATGACAAGTGGGACACTTGCAGTCATGACAGCCGTAACGGGAATTCCTGCTGCATCAGCTGTCAGTTTGGGAGCCCCTTGTATGATGTAATCCCCTGATAAGGCAATTCCGTGCCCAAACAGATTCATGGCAATAGCAGCGCCGATGGGAGGAAGTCCGACTCGCACTGCTACCGGAAGAAGTACAGCTCCAACCAGGGCAACGGCAGGAGAGGGCCAGAAGAACAGTGATACGACCATCATAATAAATCCAATTCCCCAATAGGCGACCTGTGGAGACCGGATGAACCGGGTGAGCGGAGTCACCATGACTTCATTGATCCCCGTCTGAATTAACACCCGGCTCATTGCGACAATAATTGAGATGATAAAAATGGTGCTGAGCAGCTCCTTTGCTGCGTAGATAAAGCTGCTGAAGATTCCGGAAACCGATCCGCTTAATGTTTCGGTCGCCAGGAGTCCAATGGTCATGATACCTGTGACACAAATGATAGTTGTGTCTCTACGCCGAACCATGACGGCGATAATCAGGACGATAAAAGCCAGATATACATAATGCAACGGGACAAGTTGAATATTCATCGGACATGCCTCCTTACATCCTTGGTGTCAACCCAAGGAGTGATATATCGTATGCATGTCATCACCGGGCGTTCGTGGAGCATGGAGCAGGATTTTTTTTGCAGATGGAGAACTAATCTAGAACGTGGACCTTAAAGACGTACCGGAGGCCAAGTGCAAGTCACCAGAATTGACAGTGACAGGTCACGGAAGCACATAGACAGATGCAAGCAAGTATGACTACAATGAACATGGGAATATAAGGGAAAAAATATGAAAGAGACACAGAAGTATAACATAAGAAAACAGAAGAAATCGCTTAGGATTGATAGCGGTTACAACGATATGTAAAAGAACTGAAATCCAGATTAAACAAAAGGGCGGGAATTCATGAATTTCATACGTTCACTGCGCTTTAAGTTTATTGTGGGTCTGACATTGATCATGCTTCCACTCTTCATGCTGTTATATTACAACAATGTATACGCCATGAAAGTCGTACGTGATCAGGTGTCTCTCACCAATATGAATCATCTGGCGAAGAGTGTGGAGCAGAACGAGCGCGTGCTGCAGGAGACCAATCGTTATTTATACAGTCTGGGCGAGCGAGACCCGGATATTATCTCCCTGTTTTTTCTGAAATACGGCAGCGGCGATTATATTATTGCGAAACAGCGCATTATGAACAAATTCATGACCGATATCGGATTTTATAATCTGATCGATTCATTTTTTCTGTACGATGCAGTTAATGAAGATCTGTTACTCGCTACCTCAGGCAATTATGATGTCAAAATGTCGATGGTGCAGGAGAGCATGCCGGTCCAGATGCAGCAGCTTGAAGGAGAAATCCAGAAGCCCGAGTGGAGTATCGTCCGGGGAGGCACATGGAATGCCTTAGTCAAAACGGTGCGGATCAACGCCCAGTTCTATGCGGGGGCGCTTGTGGATATGAATGCACTGAATCATCCAGAGCAGTTCACGGAATCCGGGGACCGGGGAGGGGCAGTCATTTTGGGAGCAGATGGCGGGGCTTTGTCTAATTCGGCGTTGAATCCGGCGCAGATTGAACTCGCTGCAGCCCATATTGCTGGGTTGAAGAACCCCTATCAGGTGATTTCTGAAGTGAATTCCAAAGGCAATGCACGTCAGTATCTGATGTTGGGCATTCCCTCAGCTATGTCAGAGATGAATTATATCGTCCTGTTGCCCGAGGAGGACATGATGCGCAACCTGCCATTCTTTCAGCGAATTATTCGCCTACTTCCGATTGGGGCAGCTATCATCCTGTTTACTGCCATGATCTTTCTTAGACAACTCTTGTTTCGTCCGATGAATGTGCTGATTCGCGGGATGAGGAGGGTCAGCCGAGGGGAACTTGATGTGAGACTGGAGACGCCATCTTCATCTGAACTGCAGTTTCTCACGCACAGTTTCAATCAGATGACAAGTGAGATCCAGCATCTGAAGATTGATGTGTATGAGGAGCAATTGCGAACCCGGGAAGCGGAGTTCAAACAATTACAGATGCAGATCAATCCGCACTTTTACCTGAATTCATTAAATATTATTCATAGTCTGGCTTCATTGAAGAACCATGGGCTGGTGCAGCAGATGGCTGGCCATCTGGCTGATTATTTCCGGTTCAGCCTGCGTGCTGGCAAACGTGTCATCCGATTGGATGAAGAATTGGAACATATCGGCCATTATTTGGAGATCCAGAAGCTCCGGTTTCCAAACAAACTGGATTTCATTCTAGATGTGGAAGCAAATCTTGGGCATTATGTATTGCCGCCCTTAACAATTCAACCTTTTGTGGAGAATGCGATTATTCATGGATTTCAGCGGCGTACAGAACCTTTTGTTATTTGCATATCAGCACGCAAGTCGAAAACGTTATCTGGGTCTGATTCACATCAAGGAAATCAAGATCATGGGGTACTTCAACTCTCTATTACGGATAACGGTGTTGGTTTTAAACAAGACATATTGGAGCGTCTGCAACAGGGACAGTACGCCGAAAATCCAGGTGGAAAGCATATTGGCATCTGGAACGTGATCCATCGGCTGCTGGTGAAGTACGGCGAACATGCCGGATTGCAATTCAGCAATCAGACTGGAGGAGGGGCAGCAGTCCATATTCATATGCCAGCCCAGACGGAAGAGGAAGAAGGGAGAGCCTATGCGAAACCTGTTGATCGTGGATGATGAAGTATACGCCCTGCAAGCGATGGTGGAAGAGGTAGACTGGAGCCTGGCGGGTATTGATCAGGTATTCAGTGCTAATGATGCGGAAGAGGCAAGAATGCTGATGAAAACCCAGCGCATTGATATTATGATCTGTGATATTGAGATGCCGGGTGAAACGGGACTGGATCTGCAGAGCTGGGTATTAAAGCATGATCCCGGCATGATGACGATATTTCTTACAGGTCATGCCCTTTTCGATTATGCGCAAACGGCAATCAAGCTGAACAGCTTCGATTATGTTCTGAAGCCTGCTCCCGCAGACCAGCTGCTCAAGGTTGTGACCCAGGCAATGGACAAAATTAAGGATGGGGAGCAGCGTACCCGAACCAATGAAGTATATGAGACCGTGTATAAACGCTGGCAGACACATAAACCGCTGTTGACCGAGCGTTTCTGGAAAGACGCCATTTCGCAGCGCGTAACTTTAACCCAGCAAAAGCTTCAGGAGCTGGCCGAGGTGTACGGAGCCGAGATTGATCCAAAGGCGCGCGTGCTGCCGATTGTAATATCCGTTGAAGAATGGGTGCGGGACTTTGACCTGCGTGATGAGGAAGTGCTGGAATATGCACTCCGCAATGCAGCCAAGGAAATGCTGCTTGGTGACAAACCTGGGGAAGTGTTTCAGGACCACAGCGGATTGAATATTGTGCTAGCATACGAACAGGATGGTATCGTACCAACGGCGAGTGAAGTGGAACAGGGATGTCAGAGTTACATCGAGGAGTGCGGTACCTATTTTTATTGCCGATTATCCTGTTACGTTGGAGTCCCGGTTGCTGTTACAGATTTACAGGGAATGCTGAATGAACTGATGGACATGGAGCGTCGCAATATCAATGAGCTTGAAGGCGTCTTCATCTATGATGAGGAGGGCCGGGATACGGAGGATCGCTTTTTGCCCATACCGTGGTTTTCCGAGCTGTCCATCCTGTTCGAAACGGGGAAAATTGACGACCTGCGCGAGCGTGTGGATGAAATCTTTGAATTGCTGTCTGCCCAGGAGCGTTTGTCTCCCGAAATTCTGCACTTGTATTATCACGCGATGCTGCATGTAATCTACCCGCTGCTTCATCAGAAAAATGTATCCGTACGCAGTCTGTATCCCGGAGAACGGGAGCCGGAAGAAAACGTTGTGACCCGTTCGTTGCCGCAACTGAAGCAGTGGACCTCAGACCTGATCAGTCGTGCCATCCCGGTATTGTACCCGGACGATCACAGTCCGATGACCATTGTGGACCAGCTGTGCATATACATTGAAAATCATATTGGCGAAGAGCTGATGCGTGAAGAACTTGCATCTTTTGCCGGATTTAACCCTGCATATCTATCTCGCCTGTTTCGAAAAGAAAAGGGCATGTCGCTATCCGAATTCATTCTCCAGCGAAGAGTCGCCAAAGCGAAGACCTTATTGTCCCAGTCGACCGTGAAGGTGACGGATATCGCAGGCAAGGTTGGGTACTACAATTACTCTCATTTTACGAAAATGTTCAAAAAATGCACGGGCATTACACCACAGGAGTTTCGCAAACAGTCCCGAACGGTTCAGATTTGACGCAGCATGCTGCGTCTTTTGTTTTTTTATGCCCCAAAGTCATAATTTGATAAGTGAACAGGTCACCACAGCAGATAGTGGACCTGAGCGCCCCGCCGTATACTTGAACCACAGGAGACACAGCGGTGTTTCATCCTGAGGATGAAATTCAAGAGGAGTGAGGGAGAACAAGTTATGAAGACACAACCCCAGGCGGGTAAGGCAGCACGTCTATCAGATCGAAGGGACATACCGGACATACCGGTTCGTAAACGAAAGTCTGTCCTGTACAATCTAGGTAAATTCAAGGTTTTGTATCTCATGTTTTTGCCAGGCATTCTGTTTCTGCTGGTGAACAACTATATGCCAATGTTTGGTGTTCTGATTGCGTTCAAAAATGTGAACTATGCCGACGGTATTTGGGGCAGCCCGTGGAGCGGTTGGGATAATTTCAAGTATTTGTTCTCCACGAGCGATGCTTGGGAGATCACACGCAACACGCTCGCATATAACACCGTATTTATTGCGCTGAATTTATTCGTAGGTGTAGGGCTTGCGATATTGTTGAATGAAGTGAAGAACAAGGCGATGTCCAAATTGTATCAGTCACTCATGCTGCTTCCGTATTTTCTGTCGATGATTGTAGTCAGCTATCTGGTGCTCGCGTTTCTCGGCAAGGATTCGGGCTTCATGAACTCAACGATTCTTCAGCTATTTGGCGGACAGCCCATTGACTGGTATTCAGAGCCCAAGTATTGGCCGTACATTTTGCCGCTGGTGAATACATGGAAGAATATCGGTTATTATGCCGTCATTTATCTGGCAGCAGTGGTAGGCATCGATGAGGAATATTATGAAGCGGCCGTGCTGGATGGGGCGAGCAAGTGGCATCAGATTCGCTTCATTACCGTTCCGTTTCTCGTACCCCTGATCGTGATTATGACATTGCTGCAAATCGGTCGTATCTTCTACGCGGATTTCAGTTTGTTCTACCAGGTTCCGCTGGAATCGGGTGCATTGTTCCCGGTCACGAACGTTCTGGATACGTATGTGTATCGAACCTTCCTTATTGGGGGAGATATCGGGATGTCCTCGGCAGCCGGGCTGTATCAGGCTGTGGTCGGATTTGTGCTTGTTCTCGTATCCAATACCATCGTACGGAGAATGGACAAAGATAATGCATTATTTTGAGAGGAGGCAAGCCAGCTGTGAAATCACGTGATCCATTAGCCGTGTCGCGGCGTTCAGCATCTATCATACACGCCATGTTTATATTCTATGCCATTGCTTGCATCGTGCCGATCCTGCTTGTCTTCGCAATCTCATTCTCGGACGAGACGACGGTCATTGCGAACGGGTATAAGCTGATTCCGGAGAAATTTAGCCTGACGGCCTATGAGTTTCTGTTCAAGGACATGGATCAGATCATCCATTCCTATGGCATTTCCATTATCGTAACCGTGATCGGTACGATCACAAGTGTAGCGCTGACAGCATTGTACGCGTACCCGCTTTCCCGGAGAGATTTGCCATATCGTGGGTGGTTCGCCTTTTTCATCTTTTTCACCATGCTGTTCAATGGCGGTCTGGTCCCTTGGTATCTCGTCTACGTGAACGTACTGGATTTGAAAAACTCGATTCTGGCACTGATCATGCCGCTGCTGCTGTCACCGTTCTTCGTACTCGTCATGCGTACATTTTTCGCTAACTCCATCCCGGTATCGATCCTTGAATCGGCACGGATTGATGGAGCAGGTGAACTGAGAACGTTTACACGCATCGTGCTTCCGCTCTCCCTTCCGGTGATGGCGACCGTTGCACTGTTCAGCACACTGAATTACTGGAACGACTGGTATCTCAGCATGATTTTTATATCCGATAACCGAACGATCAGTCTTCAGTACCTTATGTACCGGACGCTGCTCGATATTCAATATTTAACATCCAACTCCAATGTCTCTTCACAGATTTCGTCACAGGGCGGATTGCTGAATCTGCCGAATAAAACACTGCAAATGGCGATGGCTGTTGTCGGTATTGGTCCGATTGTACTGGCATATCCATTCTTTCAGCGGTATTTCATCAAAGGCCTTACCGTAGGCGCAGTGAAGGGCTAACTCCGACCGGTTAGCGGAGTAGGGGCATGGATCATTGAAGATGGACCTGAAGGGGCATATACAAAAAGCAGCCAGTACAGACCGCCGGAGGGCCGGCAAGCGAACGGACTTTTGCAGATTGGGGAACATTGGAATTGGGGCAATCGGTTGCAGGGTCCAACATATGACGGGAGGGGTTCACTTGGTTAGAACGTTTAAGGTATGGCCGCGCATCGCGGCAGTAGGTATGGCGCTGAGCCTGGTGCTGGCAGGTTGCTCATCGGACAAAGGCGGAACAGCACCGGAAGCACAAGGAGGCGGTGCAGCGGAGAGTGGTGGCGGCAAGCCCTATGAAGTGACGTTGTATTATCCGGGGACACCACAGAAAGATGTAGCTCTGGTCGAAGCAGAGATCAATAAAAAGATGGAGCCCAAGATCGGGGCAACACTCAAGATTAATGCAATCGACTGGGGCCAGTGGGATAACAAGCTGAATCTGATGATTTCTTCCGGCGAAAAATCAGACATCATTTTCACGGCGGCATGGCAAAACTATACGGTCAATGTGGCAAAAGGCGCTTTCCTGCCGCTCAATGATCTGCTTGACAAGTATGGGCAGGATATCAAGAAAAATCTTGATCCAGCCTTTCTGGAAGGTTCCCAAGTGGATGGCGTAAACTATGGCGTTCCAACCAACAAGGAGTTGGCAGCGACGCGTGGCGTACTGGTACGCAAAGATTTGGCTGACAAATACAAGCTCGATCTGACCGCAGTGAAAACGTGGGCTGATCTGGAGCCGTTGCTCAAAACGATCAAGGAAAATGAGCCGAGCGTCACCCCGTTCTATATGTCGAACACCAACGGTAACGGGCTGCTGGAAAATCTGGACTGGGATTATCTCGGTGATGCATCCGTTCCAGGCGTAATCTCCAAAACAGCGGGTACAACGACGGTACTGAACGAAGTAGAGACCCCTGAATTCAAGGAAGCTGCTGAGCTTGCACGCAAGTGGTATCAGGCTGGATACATTAACAGTGACGCAGCGACTTCCAATGTGTTCCCGAAAGATCAGGCGAAGGCAGGCAAGGCTTTCCTGTGGACCGATGGCATGAAGCCGGGCAAGGATAAGGAAGAAGAAGGGTACGTTGGATATCCACTGACCCAGATTGAGATGACACAGCCAACGATTACAACCGGGGATGCTTCCGGTGCGATGCTGGCGATCTCCCGTTCCTCGGAACAGCCGGAGAAGGCGATGCAAGTCATTAACCTGCTGCATTCCGACAAAGAAATTAACAACCTGCTTAACTTCGGAATTGAAGGCACACATTATGTGAAAAAAGACGGCCAGGACAACATCATTACCCTCCCGGAAGGGGTAGATGCGAACAATCGCACATACAATCCGGGCGCACAATGGCAGCTGGGCAACCAGTTCCTGAACTATCTCTGGGATAATGAAGATCCGCAGAAATGGGAAAAGTTCAAGGAGTTTAATGCCAAGGGCGTTAAGTCACCTGCACTGGGCTTTACGTTCAACAGTCAATCCGTCAAAAACGAAATTGCTGCGGTCAACAACGTAAACAAGCAGTTCAAGCCGGGTATGACCTCGGGTGCAGTAGATCCGAACGAGATGATCCCGAAATATCTGGAGAAGCTGAAAGCTGCAGGTATTGATAAAATCATTGCCGCCAAACAAGAACAGCTCGACGCATTCCTGTCCAAAAATAATAATTGATGTACAAAGCCAAAGACGTTTTCGGTTAAAAACCGGAGCGTCTTTTTTATTTGGATCGTAAACCATAATAAGGGAAAATATGATATAATCAGGTAGCTAATTAGGAGGTGAGCGTGTGTCGAGAACCAGACTTGTGTTCTCTGCGATGTTATTGCTGTTTGGTATCATTTTTACGTTTAAGCATCACCTCGGTTTCTCAGTGGGGGATACGATGTTGTCTGCTATAGGAATGTCGCCTTATACCACATCCTATGTAAGTGGTGTCCATATTACATTGTTTTTGGGAATGGGTATACTAGTGTGCAGTTACTATCTTACACGCAAAGAAATCATGACATTGTATCCGGTTCTGGCCAAACGGCTCTGGCTGATCGTTCTCGCGATTGTTCTCAGTTATTCCTACATGACGGATAAATTGATGTATGTAGCGAAATGGGGGGCTTCCGGTATCCATGGAGTTTCCTATGTCCAAAATGATAGCTCCTGTACCTATGATGTACTGGACAATGGCATTACACGGGTAAACTGTGACCTGACACTCAAAAATTACACCCGAGAGCCTGTAGCAGCTGTGCTCTTGCCTGACTTGGCCCGAAGTTACAAACACCAGGATGATCCGCTGTATCAATCCCTGCAATCTGTACAGCTGAAGCCGGTGCATATAGAGATTGAGCCGCATGGAACATTTAAGGGTCGACTGGCGTTTTCCGGTTTGGCTGGCTCCCCGCTGCGAGTTAAAGGTAAGCTAACCGATATTGTAATGGATGTCGCCGTAGATGGAGAGAACACTGTGTTTGACTACGATATTCCATAATGATTTGCGTTAGCACGATAGAATGAATACATAAGATGAGCATTGCGAATTAGAAAAAATGAACCTATATATAGTGTTTAGAAGAGCTGACGGTTGTCGGCTCTTTTTTGCGTGGAAGTTGCAATTAGTGCAGAAAAGTTGGTTTTGTTACCTTTATGCATGTAGATGGTAACGCTTACGATATATATAGAAGCTCTTTAAAGAGGTTAAGTCAGGAGTAACAGTTGAGCTATGAAGCGGATTCGCCCAGAAAAAACAGTTTGTGTTTATCGCTTTCATCGTTAAAATTAGATTCACTGACTAATGAAGGCAAGGTGAGGTAAGAAGATGTCATACCGGACGAATCTATTTTCCAAAATGGTCATTTTAATTCTAATTATGCTGGTCCCAGTCGTACTGCTGTACTGGTATTCAAACCATAAAACGACAGCAGTTCTGCGGGATGAGCTCAATCGCTCCAACAGCAACCAACTGGAATTTTTTCAAAATCAAGTGAATACACACATCGAATTGTTATCCTCGTGGCCAAATCTGCTCATTCATGATCCGGATATTGCGAGTTTCCGGCGGATCTACGCCGACAGTAAATATTTCGATCTGGATACGATCAATCTGGTCAAACGTATTCAGAACAAGCTGAGCATCCAGGAGAGTTCGTCCAACTGGACAACGAAATTGTACCTCTATTCACCGACGCTCGGCAGGGTCATCTCTGAACGAGATGCGGGCTATTACGATCAGCAGACGCTGCGAGGCAGCATATCATCCGGATGGAATGTTCGAAAGATTCAAGAGGGGCAGGATGAGCGATTTATTTTCAGCTGGATCACCGTATCACCATACGGCATTAGCGATCCTGCAGCCAATGCGCAGACTGTAATTAAGCTTGAATTCGACAGTGACAACATTCGGGATATGCTGGACAAATTCAAGGACGATGGTCGCCATGATCCCTTCTATTACCGGGAAGAGACGGGGGTTATCTATAACCGAACCTCGGATCGTGCCCTGACAGGTCAGTTGATGGACAAGCTAGCCATTGATAAGCTCAAGGATGTGGATAACCGGACAGTAGTCATCGACGGCGAGCCTTACATGGTTAATACGGTAAAGTCCAGCACGACAGGCTGGTATCTGGTTGATTACATGCCATTATCAGCTATTCTGAAGCCGATTCATCAGTCCAATATCCTGTTCTATTCAGCCATGATCTGTCTGCTATTGATGAGTTTTGCCGTGGCCTATCTGTTATATGTACAGGTCCAAGTCCCTGTCAAACAGTTGATTCGTGGATTCCAACGATTGAAGCAGGAGGATTATTCAGTCCGAATCACGCCCAAAGGACGCAATGAATTCAGCTTTTTGTCCGAACGATTCAACTCCATGGTGGCGCAGATTCAGCAGTTGTTTGAACATGTGTATCTGGAACAGATTCATGTGCGTGAAGCCCGGCTGAAACAGCTGCAATCGCAGATTAATCCACACTTTTTCTATAATTGTTTCTCGTTCATTACGAGCATGGCCAAGTTGAAGCGTGTCGACGCTGTCGTTGCCATGTCGCATAATCTGTCCCGATACTATCGGTATACGACAAGGCAGGAGCGTGATGTGGTGCCGCTCACAGAGGAAATTGAATTTGTCACCTGTTATCTGGAGATTCAGCAGATGCGTATGGACCGAATACGTTTCAAAATTGACTTATCCGAGGATATTTTGCGGCAGGAGGTACCTCCGCTCATCGTACAACCACTGGTCGAGAATGCCGTTATACATGGGATTGAAGCCGATGCCGAAGCTGGGGAAATACGGGTGTCGGGAGAACAGAGAAATGGCATGATGATTCTTACCGTAGATGACGACGGGCATGGTATGAATGAGCTGGCCCGGCAGATGCTGCTCCACAAACTCACAGGAGGTATGGATCAAGAGATGGGTTGCGGGTTGTGGAACGTTAATCAGCGTCTTCAGCTCAGGTATGGGGACCAGGCGGGCATCAGCATAACGGAATCACCGCTCGGTGGGCTGCGTGTTGCCTTGTCCTGGCCTGCTGATGAGAAACATCTTCTTGAATTGAAAGATAGCAATAGAGACGTCATATGATCACAGCATGATAACCAAAGAAAGATTACATTGCATAACGAAGCAAATAGGGAGTGACTGTCTTGATTGATATTTTACTGGTGGATGATGAGACGTATGTAACGGAAAGTCTGGAACTAACCATTCCCTGGGGAGAACTCGGGGTTACGACGGTTTTCCGTGCGGCATCTGGGAAGGAAGCGCTGCAGATTTTGGAAGAGAATGCGGTGGACCTCGTGGTGACCGATATTCGAATGCCAGGCATGTCCGGACTGGAGCTGATTGAGGAGGTAAGCAGTCGCTGGGCGCATATTCGCTGTATTCTGCTGACCGGACACAGTGATTTTCAATATGCCAAGAAAGCGATTCAGCTGCAAGCTGCCGATTATATTCTCAAGCCGGTGAACGATGAGGAGTTCATGGCTTCGGTCTCCGCCGCCATCACATCCCTTCGGGATGATTGGGATGAATTTGATAAATACCATCGATTGTTATACAGCCGGAAGTCAGATTATAAAATTTTGCGGGAAAATCTGATGCACGATCTGTTGCTGGGCCGCGAGATTTCAGCACGGGCACTGGGTGAGCAGCTTGAGAAGTATGAGATTGTGCTCCAGCCGGATCAATCGGCAGTCATGATGCTGATTCGTCTTACAGGCAGGTTCTCGGCAATGGATCAGCAATCACTGGATTTGATGGAGTTTGCGGTGGGCAATATTGCCGAAGAGGTGTTTGGTCCGCATTTCAATGTGTGGTTCGGACGTGGCCCCCATGAATGTCTGGTCATGATTATACAGAGTGGGGGTTGGACGGAGCCTGCTCAGACAAATGTGGATGAACTGAAACAGCCAGCTGGAACTTTCCGCGAGCATGTCATTCGATATTTGCAAGGGGATCTCTCCATGGTCGTCACAGCACCGTTTCAATTTTCCGATCTGACTACGGCTTATCGTAAAGGACTGGGATCACTCGTGTTGTCCGGGCCAGAGGAAAATACAATCATTTACATGGATAAAGATCTGTCCAAACGCGCGGAGAACGATGCGGCACAAGCGCTAGAAGAGCTCTATAAGCCACCCGTACTGCCTCAATTGCTCGAAACCAAACAATGGGAGGCTGCCGCGCGCAAACTGAATGCCGTCTTTGATGCAGCGGAACGCGTATGTCTTTCCAGAGAACATGTATATGAGATGTATTTGTCTGTAACGAATGCTTTTATGTATATCGCGCATAAGCAGGGCCATCTCGTGCATGAGATTGATCATGCGGGATTTGACCTGCTGCTGGCGCATCAATTGATTCAATCGCCTGACAAACTTCGCCGCTGGGCGACAGAAATGCTTGCCAAATTGCAGGATGAGCTCTCCGATCACGAAGGGGTACAGAGTCGCAGACACGTCATCAAGCAGGTTCAGGAGATGGTAACCAGAGACGCAGGACAGGATCTGTCCGTGAAGATGATCGCAGACAAGGTGTATTTGCATCCCGTTTATTTGTCCAAGATCTACAAAGCTGAGACCGGTGAGGGGCTGGGCGATTATATGATTCGCATGCGGATGGAGCGTGCATTGTATTTGCTCAAAAATACCAACAAAAAGATATACGAGATTACCAGTGAGTTGGGGTACCAGAATCCGCAATATTTCAGCAAAATGTTCAAAAAGCATTACGGTATGACGCCGAATGAATATCGGGATCAGGCATAATTTCAACATCATTCCAACATATAGGTTGCCAAAGGTGCAGAAATCTTGTTTTCGTGACATAGGCTGAAAGACCTGGCAGGCCTATAATGAAAGGGTAACCAAAATGATTAAGGGGGAACAACAAATGAGAGCGAAATCTACAAAAAAGAGATGGCTACCGCTCCTCGCTACGACAACCTGTCTCGCTGTCATCCTATCTGCATGTGGAGGAGGCAGTAGTGGCGGTGAGAACGCGGGTTCGAGCACGCCAGCCGTTGAAAACGAATACAAAGAAAAATATGATCCGGCAGTAACGATTACAACAGCATGGGGAATCGACCCTGAGCTGAAATTTAAAAATGGCGAATCGATGGAAAATAACGTGGCAACCAAGTGGGCCAAAGACAAATTTGGAATTGAAATCAAATCCTTGTGGTCTGTGACAGATACGAACAGTGCATTTGCAACCAAACTTCGTCTTGCAATGTCTTCCGGTCAGGAAATGCCGGATGTTGTGACAATAGGGCAGCCGGATAATTTAGTTGCTCAAGATTTGATTGACTCCGGCATGTATCAGGAAGTTGGGCCGCTGTTCGACAAATATGCTTCTGATACATGGAAAAAAGCGATGGAGCAGGATCCCAATGTATGGAATCAGTACAGCCGTGACGGCAAAAGAATGGGTATTCCCGTACTGGACTATGCGTACAACAATGATTACCTGCTGTGGATTCGCCAGGACTGGCTGGACAAGCTGAATCTGGAGGCACCAAAAACCATTGACGAACTGGAAACCGTAATGGAAGCTTTCAAAAATAAAAATCCGGATGGATTGGCTCCAGACAAGGTTACTCCACTGAGCATTGGCTTCAAAACTTCCATGAACACCTGGATGGGTGATCCATCCTGGATCTTCGGCGCATATGGTACTTTGCCTCAGCAATGGAATTTAGGAGCAGATGGAAAGTTGGAGTACGGCTCCATCAATCCGGGCATGAAGCAAGGTCTGACCAAATTGAGCGAATGGCTCAAAAAAGGATATATCCCGCAGGAAGCAGCGTTGTGGGATGAGAACAAAACAGCAGAGCCTGCAGTGGCAGGTACAGCTGGTATTATCCCTGGTCCTTACTGGATGAGCGGATGGCCGCTGATCGACACAGTGAAAAATGTACCAAGTGCTGTGTGGAAACCGATTGCAATTCCGGCAGGCCCTGATGGCAAAGCGATGCGTCACGGAACACAATTTGTTAATGGTGTTACGCTGATCAAAAAAGATATGGAACATCCGGAAGCATTCTTCACATACCAGAACTACCTGTTCGACAACTATGCTGATCCAGCCAAAGGAAGTCCGTATGACAACGGTCTGTTTGAAGGCTATGATTATCAATTGGATGCAAATGGGAAACAAGTGAAACCGGCTGATATGGATGGTGGATATGTGAATGTTGTACGTTATTTGCTCGTTCGTGATGGCGCACGTATTCCGGATGCACAGATGAAAGCCCTGATGAATCTGGCTGATGGCAAGGAACCAGAAACAAAGCTGGAGAAAGATGTAGCGGTGAACTATGGGCCAGAGACCCCTGCGGCAGCAAAAGTATTGCTTGACCAGAAGGACATCTCATTCAAAAACATGTTTACAGGTCCTACAACTTCAACGATGAAATCCAAGCTCGACTATCTCAATAAAATTGAGAACCAAACGTTTAACGAAATTATTTATGGCAAAAATCCGGTAGATGCGTTCGATACATTTGTACAAACGTGGAAATCGGGTGGCGGTGACCAAATCACACAAGAGGTCAACGAATGGTATGACAGTGTGAAAAAATAAGCCTACAGGAGCGTGCAGACCAACCAGTCTGCACGCTTTTTTTGTCGTTAGGAGAGCTTGATTTGCTTGCGGGAGGTGTGTGTCAGCAGTGAATGAATGACTCGAATGACAGCGAGTCCAAACTGGTTGCTTTTGTGCCATTTATATTGCTTTTATGTGCTGTTTGACCTATGCAAACGGTTGATATAATCGCAGTATAAGCCACTCAGGGAGCACTTGAGTAGGAAGAATTACAGGGGGAGCAATCATGAGAACTTTAAAACGAACTTGGCCATTCCACGTAATGCTGCTGCCAGCCATTATCTTTCTGATTATATTCAGTTATGTGCCTATGGGCGGAATTGTTATGGCATTTCAGAACTACAAACCTTGGCTCGGCATCAGCGGCTCGGAGTGGGTCGGGCTTGATAATTTTAGATATTTGTTTGAACGCGAGGACAGCCTGCAAGTCATTTGGAATACACTGATCATTGCTGTGCTCAAACTCATCTTTAACTTGTTTGTCCCGTTTGTGTTCGCGATTCTGCTCAATGAGGTTCGCAAGATGGCGATCCAGCGAACGATCCAAACCTTGGTGTATCTGCCTCACTTCTTGTCTTGGGTCATCCTGGGCGGAATTCTGATTGATCTGTTATCCACCGGAGGACTGGTGAACCGGGTACTCGGGACATTCGGACTTGGGCCATATTTCTTTCTTGGCGATAACAGCTGGTTCCGACCAACGATCATTTTAACGGATGTGTGGAAGGAATTTGGCTATAACATGATTGTCTTCCTGGCTGCCCTTGCCGGCATTAACCCGGCGCTGTATGAAGCAGCAGAGATTGACGGAGCGGGTCGTTGGAAGCAGACGCTGCATATTACCATTCCGTCTCTTGTACCAATGCTGATGGTGGTTGGAACACTGGCACTGGGCAACGTGCTTAACGCCGGGTTCGATCAGATTTTCAACCTGTACAACCCGCTAGTATATCAAACGGGCGACATTATTGATACATTCGTTTATCGCTCGGCGCTGGAAAATGGAGAGATGGGCTTCGCGACCGCCATTGGATTATTTAAATCGGTCATCAGCATGGTCTTGATTCTTGTATCATACAGCTTAGCCAAAAAATACGCCGGATACCGCATATTCTAATCGAATGAACGGAGAAAGAAGGGACCACGATGTATCATAAATCAACGCCTTATCGCGTGTTCAACGTCATTAATATTTGTTTTCTCATTTTGGTTGCCATTATGTGTATTGTACCGATGATTCATGTCCTGGCTGTATCCTTCAGTAACAAGGCTGCCGCAGATGCCAACATCGTCAGCCTTTGGCCGGTAGGATTCTCGCTTGAAGCATACAAAAAAACGATGAATAATCCGATCTTCCTAAACTCTCTCTGGATTTCCTTGCTGCGGACAGTTATTGGTACGGGGATTACGTTGCTAATTACCTTTTTGGCGGCGTACCCGTTGTCGAAAGAAAATAGTGAATTTAAAGGTAGAACCGTCTATTCATGGATTTTTGTTTTTAGTATGATCTTCAATGGGGGACTGGTTCCCTTCTATATGGTCATCCAGAAAATCGGCCTGATGGATTCCTTCTGGGTGCTGGTGCTTCCGGGAGCTGTTAACACCTTCCTTGTTATTCTGATGCTAAACTTCTTCCGGGGTATTCCGAAGGAGCTTGAGGAAGCGGCGCTGATGGATGGAGCCAATCATTTCAGAACGTTGTTCAGTATTTTCCTGCCGATTTCCATGCCATCGATCGCAACCATTGCACTGTTCAGCATGGTGTTTCACTGGAACTCATGGTTTGACGGATTGCTCTATATGAACAATGCCAAGGATTATCCGCTGGCTACTTTCATGCAGACCGTAATTATCAAACGTGATATGAGTACGATGGCCATGAACCCAAAAGAGATGGAAACCATTTCTCAAACCACAGTAAGAGCGGCACAGATTTTTATCGGAAGTGCGCCAATCCTCATTGTGTATCCATTCCTGCAGCGCTTCTTTGTCAAAGGTATGACCTTGGGTTCGGTTAAAGGCTGAGCCTGCATCTAAATTAAACGGAGGTTGATAAAGTGAGCAATTTAAAGGAAGAGGCATTCATTCTTGGGATGGATGTGTCATTTATGGATGAAATTGAGCAGCATGGTGGGAGCTATCGTGATGAGCATGGGCAGCAGGAGGACTTGCTGACCCTTCTCAAGCTGGGTGATGCCAATGCAATTCGGTTGCGAATCTGGAATGATCCTGTAGGCGGATTCTGTAATCTGGAGCGAACGGTAGCAGTAGCCAAACGGATCAAGGAACAAGGCTTGCAATTTTTGCTGGACTTTCATTATTCGGATCGCTGGGCTGATCCAGCCAATCAATGGAAGCCAAAGGCGTGGGAGAAGCTGTCCTATGAAGAACTGCAACGTGAGGTATGTACCTATACGGCAGACGTTCTGAGAACACTCAAGGAGCATGATGCATTGCCGGATATGGTGCAGGTGGGAAATGAGATTACACCTGGCATGTTGTGGGATGAAGGGCGTGTTGGTGGGGAAGAGCATGATACTGACGAACAGTGGGAGCGTTTTGCTGGACTTGTGAAGTATGGCATTGCTGCGGTTAAATCCATCGATCCTGACATCAAGATCATGATCCATATAGACCGCGGTGGTGATAATGCGGAGAGCCGCAAGTTCTATGATCGATTTGAAGCGCTTGGTGTGGAGTTCGATGTCATTGGGCTCTCGTATTACCCTTGGTGGCATGGAACACTGGATGCACTGCGGGATAATCTGCATGACCTGGCTAAACGCTACGGCAAACCCATCAATGTGGTTGAAACCGCTTATCCTTGGACATTGGAGCAGCCTGAAGGCCACGAGTGGATTCTGAATCAGGAAGAACTGCTTCTGCCCGGGTATCCGGCAAGTGTAGAAGGACAGACACGTTATCTGAAGGATCTGCTGCAGATTATTCGTGAAGTTCCGGGCGGTCTCGGAGCGGGGTTCTATTACTGGGAGCCTGCCTGGATCCCTAGCAAGGAAGAGTGGTCTGTTGGACATCCGAATAACTGGGGCAACCTGACGATGTTTGACTTTAAGGGACAGAAGTTGCAATCGTTTTCAGCGCTCAAGGCTGGAGAGGAAAATGACACGGCATTGGATGAGCAGCCGAGTGCTGCATTGATCAAATAGATGATTCAAAATGAAATGAAATACAAAGGAGTTTTCAACATGACATACAAATATCCACCGGTAAGTTCCAAAGCACCTCATATGCTTCATGGTGCAGACTATAACCCGGAGCAGTGGCTCCGCTATCCTGAAGTCCTTGAGGAAGATATTCGCCTGATGAAGCTGGCCAAATGTAATGTAATGTCCATTGGCATCTTTTCATGGGTATCCCTTGAACCGGAGGAAGGCGTGTACACTTTTGAGTGGCTGGATCAAGTACTGGATCGTTTTGCTGCCAATGGAATCTATGCATTTCTGGCTACCCCAAGCGGTGCAAGACCTGCCTGGATGTCGGCCAAGTATCCTGAAGTGCTGCGTGTTGGGGCGAATCGGGTGCGCAACCTGCATGGCTTCCGTCACAACCATTGTTATACATCCCCGGTATACCGGGAGAAGGTTACGGCAATGAACACCAAACTTGCAGAACGTTACTCGGATCATCCGGCAGTCATTGGCTGGCACATTTCGAATGAATTCGGCGGGGATTGCCACTGTGATTATTGCCAGGACGCTTTTCGCGGCTGGGTGAAAAACAAATACGGAACTCTGGACGAGTTGAATCACTCTTGGTGGACAACATTCTGGAGTCATACCGTGACAGACTGGAGTCAAGTGGAGTCTCCTGCCCCGCACGGAGAGACACAGGTCCATGCGATGAATCTGGACTGGCGCAGGTTTGTCACAGATCAGACTGCTGACTTTATCGTGCACGAAACAAAACCGCTAAAGGCCAAAAATCCCGATCTGCCGGTAACGACTAACCTGATGGAATTTTATGAAGGATTGAACTACTGGAAGTTCGCTGACATTCTGGATTTCCTGTCCTGGGACAGTTATCCGACATGGCATGATGCGGATGAAGAAGATACGCTGGCATCCCGAATTGCCATGATGCATGATATCGTTCGCTCCATCAAGGGTGGGCAGCCGTTTCTATTGATGGAGAGTACACCAAGCTCAACCAACTGGCAGGAGACCAGCAAATTGAAACGTCCTGGCATGCATCTGCTGGCATCTCTGCAAGCAGTAGCGCACGGCTCGGACAGTGTACAGTACTTCCAGTGGAGAAAGAGTCGGGGTTCCAGTGAAAAGCTTCATGGAGCGGTTGTGGACCATGTTGGGCATGAACATACCCGTGTGTTCCAGGATGTAACTGACGTAGGAACGGCACTGGAAGGAATGCAGGCCGTGGTTGGCACTTCCGTTCCGGCCGAAGTTGCTATCATCTTCGACTGGGAAAACCGGTGGGCAGTAAAGGATTCCCAAGGACCGCGTAACATCGGTGTGAAGTACGAGCAGACGGTAGAATGGCATTATGATGCCTTTTGGAAAAAAGGTGTGCCTGTGGACGTGATCGACATGGATGCTGATCTCTCCAAGTACAAACTGCTCATCGCACCTATGCTCTATCTGGTACGTGAAGGCGTCGGCGAACGTATTGAGCGATTTGTGGAAAATGGCGGTACATTTGTAGCCACGTATTGGTCAGGTATCGTAAATGAGAATGATCTGTGCTTCCTGGGCGGATTCCCTGGACCGCTTCGCAAGACGCTGGGGATCTGGTCTGAAGAGATTGACGGCTTGCATGACCGTGATCTGAATGGGGTTGTGCCTGTGAAAGGCAACGAACTTCAACTGAATGCCGAGTATGATGCTTTCGAATTATGTGACCTGATTCATCTGGAAGGTGCAGAAGCGCTGGCGACATATCGTTCCGACTTCTATGCCGGACGGCCTGCTTTGACCGTTAACCGTCTTGGTTCAGGTAAAGCCTATTATATGGCTACACGTTTCAAAGCTCCATTTTACGATGATTTCTATGGCAGTTTAATCGCTGATCTGGGTATAGAGCGTGCTCTTGAAACTCAGCTTCCTGCTGGAGTTACGGCACACATCCGTACAGATGGCACAGCGGATTATGTTTTTGTGCAGAACTACACACCGGAGCCGAAGCAAGTAGAACTGGACAACCAGTCCTATCGTGATCTGCTGAGTGGTGATGCTGTGGAGGGCAGCCTGGATTTGCAGCCATATGACATCCGGGTACTGCGTAGAGCAGCAGAGCGTAAATAATATATTATTATTTATTGGCTGAAAATATGGGGATAACAGCCATTGGAAGGTTATATAGCATGCAGAAGGGTCACCCTTACCGTCTCGATTAGACGGAGAGGGTGGTCCTTTTTTATCGTACTAAGAGCACGCTGAGTACTTTTTCTGGGCAAGATAAAGGATAAACGTGTCCGCGCAGCGAAGACAAACAGGTAACATTGCAACTCATGACTTTCAGTCTGGGAGGAATTGGAATGAATCAAAGGAATTTAGACGGCAACAGCTTTATTATTCGGCTGGAAATGACAACAAAAGATATCAAGTTTGGGGAAGTGGCCTCGGCCATCTCGGAAGCTGGCGGGGACATCATCGCCATCGACGTCATTTCGACCAATCAGGATGTTAGTGTGCGCGACTTAACTGTCGCTGTAACGGATGCACAAGATAACAGCAAAATTATAGAAGGGGTGCGTCAGCTTAAAGGGGCATCCATCATAAACGTATCGGACCGGACGTTCCTGCTGCACTTGGGCGGCAAGATCGAGGTTACACCGAAGGTCCCGATTCATAACCGGGAAGACCTGTCACGTGTATATACACCGGATGTGGCCCGGGTATGCTCGGCTATATCAGAAGAGCCTGGAAAGGCATTTTCGCTGACAATCAAGCGGAATACGGTTGCCGTAGTATCGGATGGCAGTGCCGTGCTTGGACTTGGCAACATTGGACCACGTGCCGCGATGCCGGTCATGGAAGGTAAAGCGATGTTGTTCAAACAATTTGCAGGAGTGGACGCTTTCCCAATCTGCCTGGATACACAGGATACTGAGGAAATCATTCGAACTGTGAAAGCGATCTCACCAGCATTTGGCGGGATTAATCTGGAGGATATTTCCTCACCGCGTTGTTTTGAAATCGAGCGTCGCCTGAATGAGGAATTGGACATTCCGGTATTTCATGACGATCAGCATGGTACAGCAGTTGTATTGTATGCAGGTCTGATCAATGCACTCAAGCTGGTCGGCAAATCCATCACGGATGTAAAAATTGTCGTCTGTGGTATCGGTGCAGCTGGTGTGGCATGCAGTAATATTCTGCTGTCCGCGGGAGCGAGTCGGGTTGTCGGGGTCGATCGTGATGGTGCATTGGTACGGACGAATACCTATGAAAATGAAGTATGGAGCGACTATGCAGCGCGTACCAACCCGGAACTGGAGACAGGTTCACTTCGTGACGTAATTCGCGGAGCAGATGTCTTCATTGGCTTGTCACGCGGTAATCTGTTAACCCGGGAAGATGTGCAAACCATGGCCGCCGACCCGATTGTCTTCGCCATGGCGAATCCGGTACCGGAGATTATGCCATCTGTGGTGGAAGACATCGTGGCTGTCATGGCGACAGGACGATCGGATTATCCGAATCAGATCAATAACGTATTGTGTTTCCCGGGGATGTTCAGAGCCGTTCTGGATTGCCGTGCCAGTGAGATTAATGAAGAGATGAAGCTCGCAGCGGCTCAGGCAATTGCTTCAGCCATTTCCGATGAAGAACGCACCCGTTATTATATTATTCCGAGTGTATTTAACGATAAAATTGTCAAATCGATGCGCAATCGCGTGATTGAGGCAGCGGTCAAGACGGGTGTTGCAAGACGTATACCACGTGAACAAGCTCGCGAAGGCGGGGACGTGTAAGATGGAAGAGAATTCCCCTCAACATCTGAACCAAAGCATGCAACAATCAGGGCATGGGGATCAGGTTGATGGAACGTTAACAGGAGAGGCTATTCTTCGGGCGGCTCGTGTTTTTGTACAGGGAGATATGGCCGCACATACGGATGGTCATGACTGGCCTCATATCGAGCGGGTGACCGCGCTAGCAGTCGAGCTTGCACACCGTATGGGTGCCGATCCCTTTATCTGTGAACTCGCTGCATTGCTTCATGATGTTCCGGATGAGAAGCTGAACGAAAGTCTCGAAGCCGGATTGGCGAAGCTGAATGTGTGGCTGGATACCCAGCCGCTTGAAGCAGGTACACGGGAAGCCGTGGTAAACATTATTAATTCCATTTCCTATGCAGGAGGACAGCGCGCTGCCGTTTCATCCCTGGAAGCCCAGGTGGTGCAGGATGCGGATCGTCTGGATGCGCTTGGCGCCATTGGGATTGCGCGTACGTTTGCTTTTGCCGGTGCGAGAGGCCGTGAGATGTATGATCCCGCCCTTCCGCCACGAGAGCAGATGACGCGGGAGGAATATCGGAATGGACGCAGTACAACGATCAATCACTTTTACGAAAAGCTGTTTAAGCTAAAAGATCTGATGAACACGTCCTATGGCAAGGAACTGGCAGAGCAGCGTCATGACTTTATGGTACAGTTCGTGGAGCAATTTAAGCGTGAATGGGAGGGAAGGTTCTCATAACTTTCTCCGTTTGAGTTAAACCTACAATACCCCTACTTCCGAAAGTGGAGTGTGGGGTATTGTTGTGTATACATAGAAGTAATGGGGAGTTTAACTTAGCTACAGGATACAGGGCATGGTAACCAAATGGCTTCCATGATACAATAAATCGTTCTCCTGAATTGATTCGGGCAAAAAAAGAAATATGGGGTAATAATGATAATGATAATGATAATGATCATCCAACGAATGAAATCCGTTTCGAAAAAGAGGAGGGGTCACCATGTCATTTGGTGCACGTGTACTTAAGACAGGGATTGCGGTCACGTTGGCCCTGTACCTTAGCAGCATGTTCCTGAACCCGCAATCTCCCGTTCCTGCCGCGATTGCGGCTATCTTTGCGATGCAGCCATCCATTTATCGTTCTTGGAAGTATTTCCTGGATCAGCTGCAGACCACCACACTCGGGGCAATTGTGGCCCTGCTGGGAGGCATGGTGCTGTCCAATGAGCCCATCGCCGTCGGGTTAATTATTGTGCTGGTTATTATGATTTGTCTTAAATTGAATATGGGCGAAACGGTAGGCCTGACGCTGGTAACCGTTGTATCGATTATGGAAGCGTCGGGTGACTGGCATTTTGCATTGAACCGTTTCCTGCTGACACTTGTCGGCATTGTATCTGCGTTTCTCATTAATATCACGGTATTTCCACCCAAGCCGAAGATCCAGTTCGTAAAGCAGATCCAGAGTGTGTTCAGTGGCATGTCACTGCTGCTGCGTACATCCATCTCGGATGAGATCAAGGAAGTGGTGTTCCGGGACGAGAAAAACAATCTGGGCGGTTCCATTAAATCTTTGTCAGATAAATATAATTTGTTTGAGGAAGAGCAGAAGAAGATGAAACGTTCCAAATTTAGCGAGACTCGGCAGATGGTCGTCTACAAACAGATGCTGTTGAGTTTGCAAAAAGGATTCGATGTGCTGGATTCCGTAGAGCGCCATTATTTCCAGGCACAGCGAACACCGGAAATGGATCAGTTCTTTGATACACATCTGGAGCTTGTGATCAAATTCCATGAACATGCGCTGCTCAAATTCGAGGATAAGCTGAAACCCAACGGAGAAGAAGCGGCACAGTTCATTTTGGATAATGATCGTTTCATGGAGCAGGCCATTTCCCAGTTTGATATTGATCAGGAAGGGATGCTGAGGCTGTCCATCGTAGCTGCTGCAATCTATGATTATGGCTATCAGCTGGAACGATTAAACCGGCTTGCCGAACATGTGCATAGTGCCAGTGAAGACAAGGAGTCACAGGATAAAATTCTGAATTGGCTTAAATGGCCGTAAACATTGTATTGTAGTACGGATTGCGGCGAAGTGGTTTCATCCTATACAATGGATGGAACCACAACCAGCCCGGACAGCGTGTCCGGGTTGTTTTGTATACATAGCGCAAACCTTGCGCAACCAACTCAATCGAACCGAGGTAGATACGAATGAATTTAACACAGCTTGGCCCTGAATGGATGGAGTGGTTCAATGGACAGGATCTGGAGCAGAAGCAGCACGAAGCGATGCAATTGCTGACTGTGTCCGAAGATGGATGGCCGCATCAGGCGATGATTAGTATGGGAGAAGTCGTTGCTATCGCACCCAACTTGCTGAGACTGGCCTTATGGCCGGGAACACAGACAAGTATGAATATGAGTCGAACAGGCAAGGCTACCTTGATTGCTGTTCATCAGCAAAGCTTATTATCTATTCGTCTGGATGTGACTTCACTGCCACAGCTCATGGAAGCTTTGCATCCGAGAGATCGTTTTGAGGCTCAGTTGTTAAACGTTCGAGTAGATCATGCACCCTATGCGGAGATTACTTCAGGAATAACATTTCAATTAAAAGACGAATCCGGGGCCATCACACGCTGGAGAGAGACCATAGAAGAATTACGACGATAAAGGTTGGCGTGTTCTATATTCATCCCAATTGAGGGTAATAATAGAATGAAAACAACAAAAAACGCCTCCGCTTGCATCGGGACGTTGTCACTGGTACAATAAAAAATGGTTTTCAGAAAATTAGAACTAATTAACATAAAATAAAAATGTTTACTTTCTAATTAATTATACCATATCCTTTTCGGGCTTGTCAAATGGGCTTTTGAGGACACAATCCGGGGAAAGAGGGGCGTATTAACATATGAGTACAGACCAGCAATGGAGCGAGGAGCAGCAGCGGGTCAACGTTGTAACAGAACAGATTGATCGAAAAATCGACATTCTGGAAAAAGAGGTAGGTTCCTTCCGGGACGAAGTTGTGGGGATGAGAAAAGATTTCTGGGACGAAGTCACCATGAACTTCAGTGAAGCAGATGACGTGGGTGAGACCTCCACCAGTATGAGGCAGCAATCACAGGTTCTATCGGATCGGGAGCGCAGTCATCTGAATACGGCAGCAGCGCTGGACAAAATGAAACGTCTGCATCACTCACCGTATTTTGGACGCATCGATTTTAAGGAACATGGTTATCCAAATGCAGAGCGAATCTATCTGGGGATCGCATCATTGCTGGATGAGAAGGAGGAATCCTTTCTTGTCTATGACTGGCGTGCACCCATATCGAACTTGTACTATGATGGAGCACCAGGTCCGGTCACGTATCATACACCGAGCGGTGAGATTAGTGGCGATATTGAGATGAAGCGGCAGTTTGTCATTCGGGATGGACGTATTCGCTTTATGTTCGACACCGGGGTTACGATTGGGGATGAACTGTTACAGGCCGTTCTAAGTCGAACCTCAGATGCACAGATGAAAAGCATTGTGGCGACAATCCAGAAGGAGCAAAATCGGATTATTCGTAATGACCGGACTCGCATGCTGATTGTGCAGGGAGCTGCCGGCAGTGGTAAAACATCCGCTGCACTCCAGCGTGTCGCGTATTTGCTCTATAAATACCGCGAGCATCTGCAAGCGGATCAGATGGTTCTTTTTTCGCCAAATCCGATGTTCAACAGTTATGTTTCCACCGTACTGCCTGAGCTTGGAGAGGAAAATATGCTGCAGACGACCTTCCAGGAGTATCTGGAACGCCGTCTGGGTCGTGAATATCAGCTGGAAGATCCATTTATTCAGCTTGAATACGTACTTACAGGAACAGAGGATCCTCAATACGAAGCGCGTATGTCGGGCATTCGCTTCAAGTCATCCGAATCTTTCCTGAAGGTGATAACGCGCTATAAGGACAGCATGATGTCTGAAGGCATGAAGTTCAAACCGGTTCGTTTTCAGGGGCGGGCTGTTGTTACGGCTGAGGCCATGGCAGAGAAATTCTATAGCTTCGAACCATCCGTCAAGCTGGTGAATCGACTGGAAATCCTGCGGGACTGGATGCTGAAAGAGTTATCGGCCTTTGGCAAAGGTGAATTGGAAGCGCCTTGGGTAGATCAGCAGCTGGATATTATGGAACCCGAAGATCTGCAGCGTGCCTATCAGCGTCTCAAGCGAAAGCAAAAAGGGAAGTCGGACACGTTTGATGATTTCCAGCAGGAACGTGAGATCCTTGCCCGGATGGTCGTCAGTGATCGGCTTAAGCCTTTGCGTAAATGGATCAAATCGTTACGTTTTGTCGATGTCCGTCAGCTGTACGCGCACTTGTTCAGTGACCGGGCCCAGATGGTTCGCCTCTTGGGAGAGGAAGCACTGCCTTCACACTGGGAAGAGATTGGTGAGATGACTCTTCGCAGACTGAAAGTGCAGGAGCTGGCCTATGAGGATATCACACCTTATTTGTATCTGCGTGAGCTGCTGCTCGGTTTCCATATTAACTCCAATATCCGCCATGTGATTATTGATGAGGCGCAGGATTACTCAGCATTCCAGCTCGCCTTTATGAAAAGATTGTTCCCGAGATCGAAATTCACCGCACTTGGAGATTTTAATCAAGCCATCTATGCACACTCATCGGTATTGAGTGGTACGGGGCCGCTAACTAACCTCTATGGACCGGAAAATACAGAAGTCATTGAGCTGACGAGAAGTTATCGTTCCACACAGGAAATCGTGGAGTTTACTCGCGGCATGGTTCCGGGTGGAGAAGAGATTGTTCCATTTAACCGCGGTGGGGAGAAGCCGAAAGTGATCGTTTCCTCCAATGAACAGGAGCATCTGGATATGATTACAGCCGATCTCAAACACCTAATTCAGGAAGGATATGAATCGGTTGCGGTCATCTGCAAAACGGCGGAAGAGAGCAAGGACATCCATGAAGCGTTAAGCAAAGTACTGCCTGCGGCACCGAAGCTGATTAAGAAGACTACGCTGGCATTTGAACGGGGTGTGCATGTCATCCCGGCGTATCTGGCTAAAGGTGTGGAATTTGATGCGGTTCTGATCTATGACGGATCTGCATCACAATATGCGCAGGAACATGAGCGTAAGCTATTCTATACGGCTTGTACCCGTGCGATGCATCTGCTGCATGTCTATTGCATGGGTAAACCGAGCCCGTTCATTACCTCCCAGTCCGAAGAATTATATGATATGGGCAAGGTGTCTGCGGCCCAAGCCGATTAACTTTGTCTTTCATGGTCTTTAAAGAAGGCTTCCGTTCGAAGGAACGGGAGTTTTTCTGTGTATTGCGGAATACGATGTGGGGAATAAGAAGCTCCATAAGGTTGGCTGTGAGTGTGAATAGCTGGAGGAGATCCTTGAAATATAGATATCTCTTCTGACATGATATTAGATGGATTAGGTTTCATGGATAAAAAATAATCCATCATTTGTGTTCACGCACAATAGGTGTGAATTTTCTTTACACATGACGGCGAGACTCATATAATCGTAACAATCTATTTTTTTTGGATCGTTTATTTCATGAAGGAGGCAGCAACATGAACACACCATCTTTTGAACGCCCATTAATGGCGGATTGCGTACCAGATCTGGTGGCAACGGCCCGGGGAGACTTGCCTGCGACCTTGGTCATTCGGGGCGGAACACTGGTTAATGTGATTTCGGGTGAAATTCTGCCGGGCATGTCTGTAGCGGTACAGGGAGCCCGGATTGCATATGTTGGCAAAGATGTAAGCCATACGATCGGAGAGCATACCCGTATTATTGAGGCAGAAGGCAAATACATTGCTCCCGGATTGCTGGATGGGCACTGTCACATTGAAAGTACACAAATGAAAGTAACGGAGTTTGCGAGAGCCGTTCTTCCTTCCGGTACAACGGGAGGATTCTTTGACCCGCATGAGATCTCCAATGTGCTTGGACTCAAAGGTCTGCGATTGATGCTGGATGAAGCTCGGACGACGCCCATGGCTGCTTATATGCAGGTGGCTTCCTGTGTTCCTTCCACCCATCCTGGACTGGAAACAACAGGCGCTTATATTGGACCGGAAGAAGTAGCGGAAGCCCTCTCCTGGGGGCCGGATATGATTGGTCTTGGTGAAGTGATGAACTTCCCTGGGGTTGTGTACGGGGACGAGACGATGATTGGTGAGATTCAGGCGACGCTTCGAGCAGGAAAGGTGGCAGACGGTCACTTCACCTGGGCCGCGGATGACTGGCGTCTGCCAGCCTACGCAGCAAGCGGCGTTACGGGGGATCATGAATGTGTTACGAAGGAAGATGTGGTGGAACGCCTGCGGCTTGGCATGTACGCCAAAATGCGTCAGGGCTCTGCGTGGCATGACGTGGCGGAAACGATTAAGGCCTGCACAGAGCTTGGCCTGGATACACGCCGCATGATGCTGGTGACGGACGACCGGAGTTCGGAATCACTGCTCAAAGAAGGCCATATGGACTTTGTTGTGCGTTTGGCCATTTCTCAAGGGGTGAAGCCGGTTACCGCTTTCCAGATGGCGACAATTAATACGGCTGAACGTTTCGGTGTAGCACGCGACGTTGGTGCGGTTATTCCGGGGAATATCGCCGATATTATTTTGCTCGATGGACGCTTGGCTGATGTCCGTGTAGGCATGACGATTGCCGCAGGGCATGTCGTGGCAGAGAACGGCAAAATGACAGCCGTCTGGGACAGCTTCACATACCCGGAAGAGGCGCTGAATACCGTGAAACTGGAAGCGAATATTCAGCCGAAGGACATGGAACTGTCTGCGCCGATTACCGAAGGTACAATTGGAGCAAAGGTGATTCATGTGACGGAGAATCATGTGGATACCAAGGAGAAGCATGTTAATGTCACGGTGGAACATGGCAATGTCGTCGTTTCAACATCAGGTGAAATCTGCAAAATTGCGGTGCTGGAGCGTCACAAACAAACGGGCAATCGCGCCGTTGCTCTTGTTGGGGGCATTGGCTTCACAGGTCCTGCGGCCATTGCGATGACCGTTGCACATGACAGCCACAATCTGCTCATCATCGGTAATGATGACGCATTGATGGCTGAGGCGGGCAACAGGGTCATTGGAATGCAGGGCGGAGTAGCAGTCGTGACTGCCTCTGGTGTGACCGAATTCCCGCTGCGCATTGCAGGACTGATGTCCACGGAATCTTTTGAAGTAGTAGCATCTCAATCTGCAGCTATAAGTGAAGCGTTACAGTCTGCTGGCTGTACGTTAAATAACGCATTTATGACGCTGTCTCTGTTGGCGCTTGTTGTTATTCCGGAATTGCGCTTGTCTGACAAAGGCTTGGTACGCATTTCGGCAGGAGGCATTGAGCTGGTATCTCTGTTTGATGAGATGGTGGAGAATACACCGGCTGCTCCTGCAGGAAACTGACGAATGATAGCTTATTTGTTTTTCCTTTAAATTAGGTAGAGAAGCATAGGTCGCCTTAGGGCGGCCTTTTTGAGTTTCATTAGAAAACGCTTACTAGGTCTTGAGTCGTTTATTGTACATATGCAAAAAGTGACCCATGGTGAGGTGGAATGCAGCTGAAATTAAAACATTTTTTATAAATGAGTCTTAAGGACTATAAATACAGAAGTGTGAATACCCGAAATAATGTTATGTGATCCTTTCGTCGTAAGTCTAAGAGATGATGTTGCATATAAAAGCAATGTAAATAGTCGTGCTTTGAAATAGTGCTTATGGAATGAATATAAAACGACAGAATGTCATCAGGATTTGCACGTTAGAGCTGCATAACATGATAGGGAGTGTGTAAATATGAAAAGCAAAAGGGGTTACCATTTTATTTTATTCTTTAGTTGTTTTCTGCTGTTTACAGGGAATGCGTATGTTTGCAAGGCTACTGCACTTGGTTCAGTGGACAGTTATGAAACGATTCATGGAACGGTACAGGGGTCCGTAAGAGCAACCTGGGTATGGGACACCACGCAGATTCAAAGTAACCCTCAGTTAGTGCTAAAGTTTGCCGCAACGAACAAAATCAATACGATCTACCTACAGATGAACCGCGATGTAAAGCTCCCATACTATACGGATTTCATTCGTCAAGCCAGAGAGAAAAATATTGCCGTGGACGTTATGGATGGAAGACCAGCTTGGGGACTGACAGAGAGTCGGGGGCAAATTGCAGATTTTCTGGACTGGGTTGAAGCGTATCAAAATCAAGTAGAGCCCAAAGAGAAATTTGCCGGCATCCATTTGGACATCGAACCTCATGTACATCCAGAGTGGAAAACCAATCAAGCAAGTGTGATTACGCAGTGGCAAGGGAACGTTCAATATATCGTTGATCGGGCTGCTCGGATGAAGATGCCTGTAGCTGCGGATTTGCCCTTCTGGCTGGACGGTTACAAGATCCCGGGTTCCACAATGAATGTAAGCAGCTGGATGATCAGCAAGTTTGACTCGATTACCATTATGGCTTACCGGGATACTGCAGCGGCCATCTATAATGTGGCGAAGGATGAGCTTGAGGAAGCGTCACTTTTGGGTAAAACGGTATCAATTGCCGTGGAGACCAAGCAAAGCAAGGAAGGCGATTTTATTACCTTTTATGAAGAAGGATCGGCATATATGGAAGAACAGCTCAAGCTGGTCGAGAAAATGGCAAGTGTTCATTCGTCCTATAACGGATTCTCGGTGCATGAGTACAGCTCATGGGAAACATTGAAAAAGTAAAATGAAATTCCATCCATCAGGCATGATAAAGAAGGTGCTTACAGCGGAACGGCTGTAGCACCTTTTTTGCATCTGCTTTAAACCAGAGCAGGTTCCATCTCCACTTTCTCATAAAACATTTTGCGATATTGGGAGGGGGTAATGTTCTTGTGTTTCTTGAATGTTGTTATGAAGTAGCTCAAATGTTCGAACCCGACATCCATGGCAATATCCACAATCTTGTGATCGGTATTCTCAAGCTGAACACAGGCCTGCGAAATGCGATAATAATTGATATAGTCGACTGGACTTTTCTGCACCATTTGTTTGAAAAAGCGGCAAAAGTGTCCTTCGCTCATATTGGCTTCATCTGCCAGTTCTTTTAACTTGAGGGGTTCAGGATAACGCTTGTGAATATAACTTAACACTGATTTAAGACGCTCCACTTTATCATGACTGCCAGATGGAACGGTTCCTTTTAGTGCAGCAGGTCTCATATGTTCAAACATTTGCGCAAATATTAGGTACAGGTAAGCTTTTGTTGTCATCTCGCAGGTTGGTGTCCCGGAGGCATGATCGGCGAAAATACGTTTCAAATAAAAAATAATTTCTTGTCCCCACGCTTCATCGGTTTGGATATGGTAAGGGGGGAGAACCGTTTTGTGCACGAGTGGGCCAACGAATTTCTCCTGTACAGCATCGAACGTCCGACTGCCTAACAGCTCTGGATTAAATACAATGGATGAAAAAACGCAAGGGACATCTCCTTTTAGATAACCTGCGTGAATTTCCCCCCGATTGATAAAAATGGCTTCTCCTGCCTGAACTTCTACCGTGTTCATATCAATTTGAAAAACAGCACTGCCCTGAGTCACCATGGTGAACTCCATCTCGTCATGCCAGTGGCAATCGAGAATGCTGTCGCCGTTCAACTGCTGAATATCTGGATACACACTAACTGGATACATGGCATTGCCGTGAATCCGGTCTTCCCGTAATCGTTCACGTTCCATATGAGAATCTCCTTTTGCATCATTATTAATGTAAACGTTCCCATAGATTGGTGGTGTTTATAAAGAAACGGATAAGAAATATCAGAATCGTGATATATTTGGTCAAAATATGAGAAGAAATTCGTTATTAATGTCAATATTATTATAGTATAACCGAAGGGGGAAAGAAAACATGAAATTTACTGATGGATTCTGGATGACTCGTGAAGGGTACCACATTCAAAACCCGACTGACATTCGTGATATTGTGCAAAAAGAAGATTCTTTGACCGTATATGCGGCAACTAAATATATTCGTACCAAAGGCGACACTCTGAACGGTACATTGCTTAAAGCAACGTACAGCTCACCTATGCCTAACGTTATTCGTGTAACCTTGAATCATCATAAAGGCGGAGTAAAAAAAGGGCCTGTATTTGAGCTTAACAATCAAGATACAAACGTTAACATCTCGAAAAATGAACAAGGCGCTGTTTTGAAAAGCGGCAATCTGGAAGTTCAAATCGATAAAACGAACGGTTGGGACGTAAGCTTCCTGTATGGAGGAAAACGGATTACAGGTAGTGGTCAAAGAGCGGCCGGTTACATTACAGGTCCGAGTAAGGAAGCATACTTCCGCGAGCAGCTTGATCTCGGCATTGGTGAATACATTTACGGACTCGGGGAGCGCTTCACACCGTTTGTTAAAAATGGTCAAATCGTAGACACCTGGAATGAGGATGGCGGTACAAGCAGTGAGCAGTCCTATAAGAACATTCCTTTCTATTTGTCCAATAAAGGATATGGCGTATTTGTAAACCATCCCGAACGCGTATCGTATGAGATTGCATCTGAGAACGTATCCAAAGTGCAGTTCAGCGTAGAAGGAGAGACGTTGGATTACTTTATTATCGGCGGTGACAATCCAAAGGATGTACTTGATAATTACACGAAATTAACGGGTAAACCAGCGCTTCCACCGGCATGGACATTTGGGCTGTGGCTGACAACATCATTCACAACTGATTATGATGAAGCAACGGTTAACCATTTCGTAGATGGAATGGCTGAACGTGATCTTCCGCTGTCTGTATTCCACTTTGACTGCTTCTGGATGAAGGAATACCAATGGTCTGATTTCGTATGGGATGAAGCGATGTTCCCAGATCCGGAAGGCATGCTTGCACGTCTGAAAGAGAAAGGACTCAAAATCTGTGCGTGGATTAATCCATACATTGCAGAAAAATCCTATCTGTTCGATGAAGGCATGGAGAACGGTTACCTGGTAAAAACAGCAGATGGAAGCGTATGGCAGTGGGATATGTGGCAAGCGGGTATGGCTCTGGTTGATTTCACCAATCCGGATGCTGTTAATTGGTATAAGAGTAAGCTGGAAGTTCTGCTTGATCAAGGTGTCGATTCATTCAAGACAGACTTCGGTGAAAGAATTCCGACAGATGTCGTGTACTTCGATGGCTCTGATCCGGTTAAAATGCACAACTATTATACACAGCTCTATAACAAAGCTGTATTTGAATTGCTTGAAGAGAAGATTGGCAAGAATGAAGCTGCCCTGTTTGCACGTTCGGCAACAGCAGGTGGCCAACAATTCCCGGTTCACTGGGGCGGAGACTGCTCTTCTACGTATGAATCCATGGCTGAATCACTTCGTGGTGGCCTCTCGCTTGGACTTTCCGGTTTCGGATTCTGGAGCCATGATATCAGTGGCTTTGAGAGTACAGCAACCCCTGACGTATACAAACGCTGGGTACAATTCGGACTTTTATCTTCTCACAGCCGTCTGCACGGAAGCACTTCGTATCGTGTGCCTTGGCTGTTTGACGAGGAATCCGTGGACGTTGTTCGTGACTTTACCAAACTCAAAATCAGCTTGATGCCGTATCTCTACAATTCTGCGGTGGAGTCGACTGTAAAAGGTATTCCGATGATGCGCGCTATGCTGCTGGATTTCCCTGACGATCCAACAACATACAGCCTGGATACGCAATACATGTTTGGTGATTCGATCCTGGTGGCTCCAATCTTCAACAAGGAGGGTGATGTGCGTTATTACCTGCCTGAAGGTACATGGACCAACTATCTGACAGGTACCAAAGTTGAAGGTGGACGCTGGGTTAGCGAAAACCATAACTTCAAAACACTGCCAATGATGATTAAGCCGAACAGCCTGATTGCTGTTGGTGCTGTGGATAGCAAACCGGATTATGACTTTGCGGATAACGTGTCCCTTCACTTGTTCGAACTGGCTGACGGTAACTCCGCTCAAGCGGTGGTTGTAAATCAAAGTGCTGAGCAGGAGCTGGTTGTTAACGTATCACGTAACGGCTCTGTTCTAGAAGTTCGTGCTGAAGGTGCAGGCAAGCCATGGAATCTCGTGCTGCGCGGCATCGAGAGTGTATCCGGCGTAGAGGGCGGTTCCCAAGCGTCTGGTGCAAATGGTGTTGTCGTTACAGCAGCAGCAGGTGCTGGCTCGCTTACAATTCAACTGTAATATTTATTGGGTGACATAAGGACGGTGCCGCAAGGTGCCGTCTGTTTGTCTACTGTCGTGCCATGGAAGTATGGTTCTAGCAAAGAAATGGTAGTATCATTTAGTTGCTAGAGACAGATAAAGATAGGGGATTATATATCAAATGAGTACAACGAATTCAGGTTTACACCAAACCATTACAGCAGAGATGCTGCATCGGTTGGTAGAGAATACTTTTGGAACCGCTACCATCGTGAAGAGTTTTGCACTTTTGCAGGGTGGGCTTTTTAATACAACGTATCGGATTCAGCTCGAACATGCATCGTACGCAGATGTGATACTACGTTTGGCACCAGAGCAGGGGGATATGCCATCCGGTTCAGCAAGTGATCCGCTATTCTCGTTTGAGCGCACAATGATGTCTGCTGAACCTGTTGTTTATGAATATTACCGTAAGGCAGGCATTCCCGCTCCAAACATTATTGCCTGTGATGACAGCGGATCAATCATTCCGAGAACCTATATGTTTATGGAGTTTATCCCCAGTAAGCAGCTGGATCATCCATCGATTTCGGAAGCAGATAAAGAGCGTCTAAATCATCAGCTCGGCGCGTATACCGCTGTCATGCATCAGATTGAGGGTGCAACGTTTGGCTGGCCGCAAGGTGATGGGACGATTAGAGGCTCGGAACATTGGTCCGAGGTGCTGCACTCTTTTGCAGAAGAGACGGCACTCAAAGCATCACAAGTGGGGTATATGCCAGGTGTGGGGGAAGAAATCGCAGATATGTTCATAACAAATAAGGGTTTATTTGATCAGGTAACTGTTCCGGTTCTTGTTCATAACGATCTGTGGGAAGCCAACGTGCTTGTCCATGAGGAGAAGGGGCAGCTAAACATTGCCGCCATCATTGATGGGGATCGTTCCATGTTTGCGGACAGGCAGTTTGAGGCTATTTTATCGACAGAATCATCTGCTGGTTTTCATGAAGGGTATGGAAGACCACAGGATATGTCTAATGAGGGACAGGCACGTCTTCTTGCCTATCGCATATTGTCCTCTTATTTCAATGCCTATGTCCATCAACATCAGGTTGATCAGCCGGAGGCAGGACAGAAGTATTGTGAGCGGACACTGAATCTACTGGAAGAGTGGAAGAGACTCGAAATTAATTGAATAAGTAGGAGGGTTTTAGAATGAATGAATATCATCAATATCCGATGTGGGACGCGACTTTGCCCTTAGAAGAACGATTAAATGACTTGATTGAGCGTCTCACAACGGAGGAGAAAATTCGATTAATTCCTACACGCGAAGCAGCAGTCCCCCGCTTGGGAATTCCCGGTTACAATGTGGGAGGTGAAGCGGCTCACGGGGTTGCCTGGATCGGTGAGGCTACCGTTTTCCCGCAGCCGCTCGGTCTGTCGAGCACCTGGAATACAAAGCTCATGCGCGAGATTGGCTCTGTCATCGGAGATGAAGCCAGAGCATACCACCATCGTGCACCCGAGCGTCACGGATTGACCTTATGGGCGCCAACCGTTGATCTGGAACGGGATCCGCGTTGGGGCAGAACGGAAGAAGGCTATGGTGAGGACCCGGTACTGACAGGTGAGATGTCGGCCGCTCTTGTGAAGGGCATGCAGGGTAACCACCCGTTTTATCTGAAAATGGTAGCGACGCTGAAGCACTTTTTTGCCAACAATAATGAGAAGGACCGGTTGAAATGTTCATCCAGTATCGATCCACGGAACTTGCGTGAATATTATTTAAAAGCATTCGAGACGCCTTTCGTAGAAGGCGGGGCTTTGTCCATGATGACAGCCTACAATTCGATCAACGGCACACCAGCCATTGAAAGTCCATATGTGAATGATGTGGTCAAGGGTGAGTGGGCCATGCCTGGATTTATCGTGTGTGACGGGGGAGATTTGTCCCAGACGGTCAATTATCACGGTTATCATGCCACGCATGCAGAATCGGCAGCAGGGGCATTAAAGGCAGGCGTGGACTGTCTGACAGACGAGGTTGACTTAGTCGTATCTGCCTTGGAAGAGGCACTTGAGCGAAACCTGCTGGAGGTTAAGGATCTTGACCGGGCCATTCGCAATATTTTTGGCGTGCGGATGCGACTTGGACAACTGGATCAAACGGGCCTTAATCCGTATGCTTCGATATCAGAATCGGTATTGTGTGCGCCTGAACATGCCAAATTAAGTTATAGAGCAGCAGCGGAGTCTATCGTTTTACTTAAAAATGACGGACTGCTTCCTCTTCAATCGGATAGATTGAAGAAGGTCAGTGTAATTGGTCCCCTTGCGGATGTCGTCTATACTGATTGGTACAGCGGCACACTGCCTTATCGTGTTACGGCTTTGGAAGGACTGCGCAAGCAGCTTGCCGGAGCAGAAGTATCATTTACCGATGGGAATGATCGCATCAGCCTGAAGACAGCCGATGGCAAGGTAATCTCGCTTGGGGCTGAAGGAAAGCTTATAGCGGTGCCGGAAGGTAGTGCAGAAGCCGCAGAATTCATTCATCAGGACTGGGGATGGGGAAGTCATACGCTGCGAAGTGTGAAGAATAATCGCTACGTTTCGTTAACCGAACAGGGCATCTATCAGGCGAATGCGCCGGAGATTGGTGGCTGGTTCGTCAAGGAAGTGGTACAGGTGGATTCACAAGCAGATGGCAGCAGCACGTTAAGTACTTGGAATGGATTGCCGATCGTGCTGGATGAACATCAGGGGCAACTTGTGCTGTCCCCAACTTCGGAACAAAAAGACGAGGACATGAGTGCTTCTGGCAATCCGAATGCCATCGAAGGGACGAAGGAACCTGTTGTGTTTAAGTTGGACGTTATTGCTAACGGCATAGAGCAGGCAAAAGAAGCTGCACAGAACAGCGACGTTTCTGTCGTTGTTGTTGGTAATAGCCCCTATATTAATGGCAAAGAGGAAATTGATCGCCCAAGCCTGCTGCTTCCGCCTGAGCAGGCCCGACTGGTAAGAGAAGTATGCCAAGTGAACCCTAATACGGTCGTTGTCATTGTGGGCAGTTATCCATTCGCGTTGCAGGAGTTGAAAGATGTAGCTCCGGCAATCGTATACCTGACGCATGCAGGTCAGGAACTGGGGAATGCAGTTGCAGATGTGGTGCTCGGAAATTATGCTCCTGCTGGCAGACTGAACATGACATGGTATGAGGATGAATCGCAGCTCCCTGACATTATGGATTATGACGTTATTCATAACAGTACAACCTATATGTATCATGAAGGTCCAGTCCTGTATCCCTTTGGTCATGGATTGACCTATTCGGATTTTGAGTATAAGGCGCTTCGAGTAGAGAGGGCACAGGGATCTTCCGGAGATGATGTGCTAAAGATTGAAGTACAAGTCGAGAACAAAGGGGAACGTGCCAGCGATGAAGTGGTGCAGCTGTATGGGCACGCTCATACCTCACGGGTGAAGAGACCACAACGTCAGTTGATCGGTTTCCGGCGCATTCATCTTGCCTCAGGCGCTGTGGAAAATCTTTCTTTCGAAATTCCTGTGCAGAAACTGGCGTTATGGGATGTCACTCGTGACAGATATTGTCTTGAAACCGCCACTTGGTCAATAATGGCTGGACGTTCCTCGGCAGATATTCGTCAGACCTCAGAAATTCACATTGAGGGTGAAACCATTCCTGCGCGAGCGCTAAATCTGCCTACGTTTGCAGAAAATTACGATGCGTATGCAGGCGTTCTGTTGGATGAGTGTCAGGAAGGTCGTTCAGCCGTCCGTGCCATTGCTTCAGGCGAACCGTTGTATCGTGAAGGCCATTCTTCCTGGCTTTCATTCCACGACAATGCTTTCCGGCAAGCTAGTGAGTTTGAAGGTCGGGTGGCAGCCTTTGGAGAGGGTGGCGAATTGGAAATTCGGGTGGAAGGTCCAGAAGGCCCGCTGCTCGGCACTTGTGTCGTTCCAGGTTCCGCTGGAACGGTCAACGCAAAGAATCTTCAGTGGAGCACAGTTCGCTGTTCCCTGAAGGTAGAGCGTGAGATTGAACAGCTCTGCATCGTTTTCAAGGGCGGTGCAGCTCTTCAGCAATTTGTATTGAAATAAATGTTGATTTGTTAATCTTCATGAATGATAGTGAAAAGGCTGTCCTGACACTGAATTTAGTGCAACAGCCTTTTTGCGCTGTCATCCCAAGTGACCTTTTTTACATATGCCGTATATTCATCTGCAGAACAACCCACAATAACGTTGTTGTTTCTGATTCTGTAAAGGTGGTTGAGGCATGAACGATAAAAAGTGGGACCTCGTCGCACTTGCTTCCATTCCGGTAATAATGACGCTGGGCAACTCTATGCTGATTCCCATCCTACCGCAAATTGAGCGTGAATTGAAAGTGTCCTCATTCAAGGTCAGCATGTTAATTACGGTTTATGCGGTCGTCGCAATCCTGCTCATTCCACTTGCAGGATATCTGTCGGATCGTTTCGGCAGGAAAGCCGTCATTATTCCCAGTCTCATCATTGCAGCTGCAGGAGGCGCGGTAGCAGGAGGAGCAGCCTGGATGCTGAATGGAAATGCGGCATACTGGACCATTCTTGGTGGCAGACTTTTGCAGGGGATTGGAGCGGCAGGGGCTTTTCCCATTGTCATTCCATTGGTTGGAGATATGTTCGATGATGAAAACGAGGTAAGTAAAAGCCTTGGGATTATTGAAACCTCGAATACCTTCGGCAAGGTACTAAGTCCGATTTTGGGTGCGGCTTTGGCTGTCTGGATCTGGTATTTGCCTTTTATGGCTATTCCGGTACTCTGTGTGCTTTCATTGGTCCTCGTTATTTTCCTGGTCAAAACACCCAAGAGGAAAGAAGAGCCACACAGCTTTCCCGAGTTTGTTGCTTCCATCCGCAGTGTGCTGAAAGAAAAAGGTCGCTGGCTATATGCCATTTTTGCGATTGGCGGTATTTGCATGTTTGTTCTCTTTGGTGTGCTCTTTTATCTCTCGGAGACATTGGAATCGGAGTTCAAATTAAAAGGGGTTATGAAAGGACTTGTCCTTGCAATACCGCTGGCAGCCTTGTGTCTGGCTTCTTTTTTTGCAGGAAAATGGATAGGGAAAAACAAGACACGGATGAAATGGCTTGGCTTTATTGGACTGGCTGTTTTAACGGTATCTCTTGGCGTGATTGGTCTTTTTGACAACATTTATGTGGTTGTAGGTTTGTTCACCCTTGGCGGAGCAGGAATAGGGGCAGCACTTCCATGTCTGGATGCAATGGTTACTGAAGGGGTGGACAAGGAACAGCGGGGCACCATCACGGCCTTGTTCAGCAGCATGCGTTTTATCGGCGTGTCTCTAGGTCCTCCTGTCGTGTCATTGTTGATTGCTTCACACCATTTCCTTCTGTTTGGCATACTAGCCGCGTCCGGTGCGGTGGGGGGGCTACTCACGTTATTGGCGGTCAAACCGGATAAGGGAAATCAGCCCACATCAGGCAGTGGCCAAAATCATCGTGAGCGTGATTATGATGAAGTCAAACAGCCTAGTGGTTATCTGCCAAGGCGCAGAAAGAAAAGTCCACTCTGATTTAAGTTTATAAAAAATGCGTTTACTCTGAAGGTAGGTGATTTTCCTCACAGAGTAAACGCATTTTAATGATTTGGAAAGGATAGAACGTATTTGCATCAGTTACATCAATTATCTTTTCGCGGAGCAGGTGTGTCATTCACAACAGTCCCGGCATGCTCCTGCTGATTGGAATCCTGCCCGGGGATATGTGTATGAGACAATATCGGATGCACGGGCACTGCAAAACTTCCATTTCGTTTTCCTTGAACAAGGTAGATTAGGAGAAATAGGATGATGAACATAATAGAATAACGATACATATCGGTATAACTGGTTATGGATGCAATAGCGCCCAGCAGAAGTGCGCCGAGAGCAATTCCCAGATCCAGCGTATTCAAAAACATACCGTTAGCCATTCCGCGCTGTGAAGGAGAGACGATCTGAATCATCCAGGTCTGTATGGAGGACTGTATGGAACCATATCCAATTCCGTATAAAAATGCAGCGACAAACAAGATGGACATAGAAGTAGCGTATGAGAGTATGATCAGTCCTGCAGCGATGAATATCGCTCCGGGAATCAGTAACGCTTTTGGACCCTTATTGTCATAGATCCGCCCTGCAAATGGTCTGACCAGCAATACAGCGAGAGCATTGAACAAAAAGAACAGGGCAGGGTTAGCCAGGTTGACTTCCTTACCATACAAAACGATGAATCCCACCAGTCCGCCATAGGTGATGGACAGTAAACAGTTCAGTACACTTGGCAGAATCAGCTTGCGGTTAAAAGGTGTTTTTACCTTTGTGCCTGATATCGCAGCTGTTTCAACGGTTGGAGTTGGAACCGTTTCATTATTAACCCTGCGAGCTTTCTTGCGTGTCAGTGAATAACTGAGTGGATAGATGACCGCAATAACACCTGCCGTACATAACATGAGTGTCACGAACCCGGCACCTTGGAGAACGGTAACCCCAATAATGGGACCCATGGACATGGCCAGACTTGTGGACAGGCCGAAATAGCCCATACCTTCGCCCATCCGTTTCACGGGTACAATATCCGACGCCATCGTTGGGAAAGCCGTGCTGCTCATGCCGAATCCGATACCAAACACCATGCGCAGCAATAACAGCACTGCAATCCCCGCGGCAAAGTAATATCCTAGTGTAGCAAGTAAGGCAACTGTCAGGCCAATATAGATCATGGCATTGCGAAGGCCCTTCTCCAATGCTTTGGCTGAATAGAGCCGCGCGGCAATGGCGCTAAGGGCAAAAAGACAAGTGAAGAGGCTGACTTCAAAGGCATTGGCATGAAAACGATCCTGCACATAGGAAGGCAGTGGGGATACAATCATGTGAAGCTGCAAAAAGAGTAGAAAGTTACATAACATGAGCAGGATAAAATCGGTGGTCCATAGTTTGACTTGCGATGATTGTGATTTCATTTTTTGTTCATTCCCCCTGGTGTCAAATTCGTTACAGGTTGCCGTTCATGAGGGAGAGAGTATGTCTAAATGCTTCCATCTGGTCTTCGGAAATACCTTCAGTAAGATTTTTATTCATTTCTCTTTCGAGCGGAACAAGCTGGTCAAGCAATCTTTTTCCATCTTCGGTCAAGTAGAGCAAATAGGCTCTGCGATCCTGTTCGCTGGTTCGGCGCTCAACCAAGCCTTTCTTTTCCAACAGATCAATAATACGGGCAGTCGTGGGCTGGTCCTTATAAACGCGATTGGCGACCTCCTTCTGATTCACGCCTTCGCCTCTTCCAATATTGAATAGTACGGAAAATTGCTCTGTCGTAATATCATAGGGTTTGAATCGTATGGCCAGTAAAGCAGACGCCTTGCGGTGGGTCATGCCAAGCATGAATCCAATGGATTGATCGAGTGAGTAGTCGGCCTCCATATAATCCTCTCTTTCTTTCGTTAAAATAGTCTCAATTCATTTACTTGTTATAACAACTATATGCCAAACAATTAATTTTGTCAAAACAGATTTATGAAGTTATCATCGCCATACGAACTCTTATCTATGTAAAGCGACAGTGGAGTAATTTGATACGAATAATGAAATGCAAACGTTGGTAAACACTGATAAAATAGAGATGCCGCTGTATTGCGGATATTGGACGACATGAGGGCGAGGTTACAAAGACGAATCTGCTCCAGCTGATTCTGGAGCTGACTGAGGAGAGCTGAGTATGCTGAAAAACATTCCCGCAATATTACCTCCGGAACTGCTGAAATTAATGTCCGAAATGGGTCATGGGGACGAACTGGTACTGGCTGATGGCAACTTTCCAGCAGCGAGTCATGCCCAGCGGCTAATTCGCTGTGATGGACTGGGTACCGTGGAATTACTGGATGCCATTTTGAGCTTGTATCCGCTGGATACATACGCTGAGCGGCCAGCAACCGTTATGCAGGTCGTCAAGGGAGATCAGGTAGTGCCCATTATTTGGGAAGATTACCGCAGGCTGATCCTTGAGCATGAGGGCATTGCCGATCCTTTTGATCATGAAGAACGTTTCGATTTTTATGAAAGGGCTTCCCGCGCCTATGCAATCATTGCAACCGGTGAACGTGCGCAGTATGCCAATTTGATTTTGAAAAAAGGGGTCATTTTTCCTGAAGAGGATCAATACTCGCAAATTCAAAAGGTTGAATCAAACTGAATCCAAATTACGGCGACGGAGCAGCAGATGCTTTGTTCGCCTTTTTGCCTTTGCCGAAACAACGGAGCCAGTACACAATCATGTAAAATATGGGCATACACTCAATAATCACGGCATATGTAGCGATGGCATAGGAACGAATAGCCATTTCGTACGAAGCAGCGTCCTTCGCATATTGAAGGACAAAAGACGCCGCAGTTCCTGCTAGCAGGTAGACGACCGTTTTATCCTTTCGAACTCCGGTAAGTTTGGCAAGACAAATCGATGCTACGTATAACAGAAACGAACTGCGAGTAAACATAGTTGTAGACCAAATGGCAATCAGGAAAGGGTCCAGGTTATCCAGAAAATCACCGTAACGGGCAAAACGTATCATTTCCAGCAAAGGGTAGCGAAGACTGCTGGCTTCGTAAGGTCCAAAATTCATTAAAGTAAACATCCAGAACACGATAATGAATAATGCAAGCGTAGAGCCTGCAAATAACATACTTCGTAAAAGCGGCCGCCTGAAAGCAATGGCAGGGGCGAGGAACAGGAACATCATCCATTCGGAAAACCAGGGCATGGTTGATAGCGAACCCGTGAAAATTTCTTTCAGATCATGGTGAGTGAGCATGGCTAGCAGTACATCCGGATTGCCCCCGCCTGATACAGCAGGCATGAGAAAGGTAGACGCAAAGACTTGTACCAGAAATATGCCCTCTGATAAATAGACAATGGTAATCAAACCTGAGCGCGCAGAGAAGCTGATACATAAAATGGTTATAGTTGCTGTCAGCCATATGGGAGTCTCGGGTAAGTACATGGACTGCAGAAAAACGATGAAATTCTCTACGTCAACGGATATCAGATACAGGCACAGTAACACAATTAGACCGAGGAACAGCTTGTGAACGACCTTGCCCACAATTTCTTCACCAAAATCAATCCAGGGTCTATCCGGGTTAACCGCTCCCAATCTGTATGTGAAAAAGAGAAGGATCAGACTGATCGCAAACCCGCCAAGGACGGATATCCACCCTTGATAACCGCTCATTTTGAACAAGCGCTGCAGAAGGAATGCAATGGGTTCGGAATACAGGTATACAAACATAAAACGATACGCTTGTCCGGCAGACAATTTGATCATGGCGTACTCCTTTCTTAGCCAAATAAGCGGTCTGCCCAGCCAAAGACCAGCCTGATGACATCATTGGGATTAGGCCAGCCCGGTACAGAGACAGCCAATGTGTTCCACAGAAGAAATATCCCCAGCAGAACGAAATAGGCCCTTTTCATTTCCTTTTTGCTGGACTTGATCATGGGCCACTCGAGTATGTACAGTACGGCAAACAAAACAACAGCAATCATTGGTTTACCTCCTAAAGTGGCCTGATGCTTTCCTCTGTTCCGATCAGTAGCTGGATTCCGATCCCACGAACTGGATGTTAATTTGGGAATGCACGTTAAACTGCAAATCTTTTTTGACATACTCATTCCAAATGGGACGCAACTGCTCCCAGATGCGAGGATATGCCCATTCCAAACGATAACCAAGCATCAGAACATCGGCTTTTTTTCGTTGGCCGCTCTTTATCGCATTTGTTAGATAGGCACTCACTTTCTCATTGGCCTTTTGTTCAATCTGTTTCACGCCCACAATATCTTTCACTTTGAGAATCGGAATTACAGAATTCAGTTCTGCTTTCCCCCGTAAAGTGATATCAAAGAAAGGCTGTCCGTTTACAAGTCTAACCTTGATTTTGGAACTCGTATTATAGACCGTCATGCTTGCTTTTTCATCCTCGGTTACCACAGAGACAGCCAAGGTATCCAATTTACGATTGGCCCAGGCTATGCTCCTTGTTTCATCGGCAGAGATCGAATCGACCATCTTCATCTGTTTAAAAAGAGCACCCCCTACTTGGCTGGTCCATTGCTTTCGTTTATTATCTTCACTTGCCATCGCGGTTGATTTTGATTCCAGTAAGGGGGCGACAAAGCCCTGATTCATTTTGTCAGCCATAAGTACACTGAGCATTTGTGTCTTTAGCATGTTCTCTTCGGTTGCAAATTCCCTTAACACATCACTGGGTGTTTCTTCGAAAACCGGTGTCAGATCAGCCACGTCTCTGGCTCTGCCCTTGGCAACCATGACGTAACTGCTAAGATGGAACAAGGGTTCGCGTGAGATCCATTCCATCGTATCCTGAATTCCTTCTCTGGCGTATGCTTCACCGAACACCACTACCCGTGTGTGACCCCAGGAAATTTTTCGTGTGAGATCTGTTTGGATTTTCTCCATGGCATCAGCAATGGTGTATGCAGTAGCCGAAACGAGAGCATATGGATTTTTCCCGGGTCCTCCCGTTCCTTCCGGAGAGAGGCGGTTCGGCAGTGGCATACTTAGTGAAATATCAATTTCACCTGGCTTTTCTCCTTTATCCACATACATGGTCGTAATAAACGTACGTTCATTTATCTCCACTTTGGACCAGCAGCCACTGCAAAGTAAAACGCATATCCAAACCACACTTAGTTTAATTGTAATTATTAATGTTTTCATGTCTTTTGCCTTTTTTTATTAGCATCTTCGTAAGCTGTTGGTCTCTGCTTCATCAGGAACCAGGGCACACGAACGATGGTATCCTTGATATCACGCAGTACGAGAGGAGCAAAGGGCTGCATGTATGGAACGCCGAATGAGCGAAGACTGACCATATACCAATAGATTAGGTAGATCGAGATCACGATGCCGAACAGACCCAGCGTTCCTCCCATAAACAGCACTGGAAAACGAAGCAGACGGAAGGCCAGTCCGAGCTCAAAATGTGGGATGATAAAGGCGGCAATACCAGTGATGGATACGACGATAACCAATGGTGCAGAGACAATTCCTGCCTGTACGGCCGCCTGACCAATAACAATCCCGCCAATAATGGACACCGTTTGCCCCAGCGGCTTTGGAATACGAATCCCCGCTTCACGCAAACCTTCAAAGGTCACTTCCATAATGAGCGCTTCAATGAGGGCGGGAAAGGGGATGTTCTCTCTAGCAGAAGCGATCGTAATCAACAGGTTGGTCGGAATGATTTCCGGGTGAAATGTGGTAACAGCCACATAAAAGGATGGCAGCAGGAAGGCTATAAAAGCAAACAGCAGACGAATAATCCTGATAAAGGATGCAGAATAAAATCGTTGATAATAGTCTTCCGAAGACTGCATTAAAGAGAAAAAGGTTACGGGAATGAGCAGGGAAAACGGTGTTCCGTCCTGCATGACCCCAATCCGCCCTTCGACCAGTGCAGCAGCCACCGTATCGGGACGTTCGGTATATTGATATTGTGGGAAAGGAGAGAGAGGGTGGTCCTCCAGAAATTCAGATAGATAACTTACGCCCAAACTGCTGTCCATATCAATATTACCAAGACTTTCCAATACGTTTTCCAAAATGTCTGGCTTGCATAACCCTTGGATATAGACAACGAACACCTCAGTTTTGGTATACTTTCCAACGGTGTACTTGATCATTTTAAAATCAGGATGCTTAATCTTGTGCCGAAGCAGTGACATATTTACATGAACATCTTCGATGAAGGCTTCCTGAGGGCCAACAATCACAACTTCGTTGGTTGATTCCGCTACGGAACGCCTTTGATAATTTTGAAGAGCGAAGTGGATCATGCCCGAAATACCTTCGATATACAATGCTGCATTACCTGAAACGATATCATCCACTGTCGCTTCTGCTGATTTCGAGTGGTGGCTGTTAAGGGTGAAAAATGATCCGGTCAAGACACGGGTAATGAATTGATGATCTATTTCATTTCGTGAGGCTTCCTCAAGCAGTGGTTTGACGATGGCTTCCCGCATGGTAGGGGTATCCACAATGGATTGAATATAGATGAGTTCACAATGGAAAGGTCCGATTTGAAAAGGCTGATAGATTATGTCGGCAACACCCAACAGATTGGCCCTAACTTGTTCATAGATATTGTCTTTTTCCATTTCAGTTTCGCCTCCCTATGCTGGATGCTGAGTCTTTAATCTGACTATAGTGTGCGACGCTTCCAATGAAATATACTTTTAAGTTTGGCTTATCGAAATATATTACAAACTTTGATGCAGATGGTGAATGGGAAAACGTCGAATTTGGCTTAATATAAGAGGGGGAAAAGCGAGTAGACATTTTATATAAGGAGTTGAGGGAAGATGGGGTATCGGATTAGACGTGCGGAGCTTGGCGATGTTAATGGGGTGTCACAGTTATTCAATGAGTACAGAATGTTTTACGATCAACGAGCAGATCTGAACGGAGCGAGTGAATATATTAAAGAACGAATGGAAGGCAATGAATCCGTTATTTTGATCGCAGAATTGGAAATGAATACCGACCTTAGAGATAAAAGCAGCTTGAAGGATAAACTTGTATCAAATGAGTTTGGTGGATTTGTACAGCTGTATCCCAGCTTTAGTTCAGTGTCCATGAGGCCAATCTGGGTACTTAATGATCTCTACGTACATGCGGATCATCGCCAGCGAGGAATTGCGCGTAAGTTGCTGCAAGCTGCACGACGATTGGGAGATGAGGGTGGAGCTGTGCGAATCGTGCTCTCTACAGCGATAAGCAACAAAAAGGCGCAGGCATTATATGAATCGGAAGGCTATACGCTGGACACCAATTTCATGTATTATGAACTTCAAATATAAGAAAGACTTGGAGCCCTGAAGTTCAGGATAAGCAGGAGGGATTAGCACAAAATGATGCAATGGATAGCCATGGTCACGATGTTGATTGATCATATAGGAGCCGTCTTTTATCCACAGGTAGGGGAACTGCGAATCATTGGTCGGATTGCTTTTCCAATCTATGCTTTTGCCGTTTATATGGGTTATAAACATACTCGTAACGTACAAAAATACATATGGCGGTTGTTCTGGATTGCAGTGATTTCTCAATTACCGTTTATGGCGGCATTTAATCATTTTTCATTGAATGTGGTATGGACATTGTGTTCTGCCTTGCTAGTATTGCTCATGCTCGATAAACTTACGGTTCGTATGCTGGGAATTCCAATTGTCGTCGGAGCAGGCTTGGTTATGGAGATAACCCATATGGATTACGGCATGTATGGCTTACTGCTTGTATTGCTGTTCCGTTACTTCCAGGGACCCGTACTGGTAATGGCTCATCTGCTCTTAAATGTGCTGTATATTTATTTGCACAGCAGCTCAATTCAGATGTACAGTGTGGCTGCTACCGTAGGCATTGCAATTGCCCAATATTATAACGCAGGGTTCCGTCTGAAAGGTCCGCGTTGGATTTGGCGTTATTTTTATCCTGCACATTTGGCTGTCATTGCTCTGATCCGCTGGATTTAAAGAAGTTTTCACGAAGAAAGAAGCCACCTTATCCGTCATTACTGACGTTGAGGCGGCTTCTTTATATTCATTAATGCAATAATGCATTCATTCATTTTATGGGTTTCTATTCCACCGTTGGAGAACTGCCAAACTGCGGTCGGACAGCCTTAGGGAAATAGCCAATCTCGATGGCATGTTCCAACATTTTCGAGATGAAACGATCATCCGTTTTGGCGCACGTAATGCCAGCTGGTTCCACATAGGCAGTTGTTACAGGAGAGGCATAGACGTATGCAGAATCCTTGGCACCATCTCCTTCAAGCTGGGCGATCGCCAGTTGAAGCGCCTCAGAGTCCTTGCTAACACTGCCATCGAATAACCAGTTGGTATATTCTGCAAAAGGCAGAGTCTCCACTTCATAACCTGCCCGATTCACAGAACGAATCAGATCATCATAGCTGATAGGCTCCGGATTACAGATATGGAATACACGTCCTGCTGTGTCCTGACGTAATGCCAGATGTACAATCGCCTGACTTGCATAATCAATCGGTGTAAAATCAACCATCCAGTCGGCTGCCGGAGCTTTGCCCAGCAATAACATCGCTTTAATCATACGATAAAAGGCGTTGCTATCAATATTGGATTGGAAACGTCCCGTCTCGGAATGACAGGTCAGATTACCTGCACGATAGATGCTCACAGGCACACCTTCTTCAGCAGCAATCATAAGCACTTTCTCGGCTTCGAGCTTACTGTCCGAGTACAGGTTGTCCACGTGCAGATCCGCTGGGAAGCGATCATATTGCAATGAGGACTCCCACTGACCACTGAGTGCAAGATCTTCCGGTATGCCCATTGTGGACACATGGTGGAAGGAAGCACCCGACTTGTTGCGAACGAGTTTAAGCAATGCGATGGTTCCATCTACATTGGTTTTGGCGAATTGTGCTGCATCCCCAAAATGACGTACATCCGCTGCACAGTGTATCACACGGTCAATTCGTTCTTGCACATAAGTCGTCTGCTCGGCTGAAAGACCGAGATTCGGTTGCTCCAGATCGCCTTCGATTATCTCGACACGGGATGTGAGGAGTGGCAGCAGTTCCGGTCCAAAGTAACCTTTCATGACGCTGCACAGTCGTTCCATCGCAGAGGTTCCGTCTGCCGGGCGGCGAACAAGAGCATAGATGCGTGTGTTCGAAGTTAGAATCAACTGCTGCAACACATGGGATCCAAGATATCCGGTAGCCCCGGTCAAGAGCACATGCTCGGGATTCAAAATTTCTGGATATCCGATCTGGGAACTCAGCTCTACAGGATGTTCTGACAGTTGGGTGATTACGCCTTGTTGCATCGGGGATTGGGCCCTGTCTTCTGTAGCTTGTGACAATGTCTCCACACGTTGTGCCAAAGCGCGAATCGTTTTCTCTGCAAAAAAGTCGGCAATTTTTAGCTGTGGATAATGCGGCTTCAGAATGACCAGCACATGGATGACCCGAAGAGAATCGCCACCAATGGCGAAGAAGCTGTCCTCCACACCAAAGTCATCATGCTGAAGAATTTCTTTCCATGCTTCCAGAATAATCGCTTCAGTTTCCGTCTCCGGCAGTACCCGATCAGGCCGATCTTCATGACGCTCTACGTGAGGCATGGTGACCATCGCTTTACGATTGATTTTGCCTGTCGGTGCGATCGGCATTTCATCGAGCTGACAAATCCATTTAGGTACAAAATAGGAAGGAAGCTTAGCCGTTAACTCCGCTTTAATATCCGCAACGGAAACTGTATTGCCATCTTTGGATGTAAAGTATCCTACGAGCATGTTTTGACCATCGGATTCCTTCTTCGGAATCACGGCAACATCCTGAACCTGATCAAGACGAGCAAAATGATCCTCGATCTCCCCAATCTCAATCCGGTGGCCCCGGATTTTTAACTGTGAGTCGCTGCGTCCTACATATTCCAACAGTCCGCTATCGAGCATTTTGGCAATATCGCCAGACTTATAGATCTTCTCGTCAATGGCAAATGGATTATCAATGAACGACTGCGCTGTACGCTCCGGCTGATTCAGATAACCTTTGGCAAGTGCTGGTGTTGCTATATATACCTCACCAGGGACGCCTACAGGGCAGAGCTGCTGTTCTTCATTAACGATATACACTTTATAGTTATGAATCGGTCTGCCGATTGGAATGTTAACGACACTTTCCGGAACTTGCTCACTAATTCGGTGGGTCGCAGTTGCTACCGTACATTCCGTAGGCCCGTATACATTGACGATATCAATCTGGTTGCCGAATTTGCGCTGAAACGCACGAACTTGTTCACCATAAAGTGCTTCTCCAGCTACTGTAATGATTTTGACTTTGCTCAGCTTGTGGAAGCCTTCATCAGACAGGAAGGAAGCAAGCTGGTTGAAAAAGATGGTTGGCAGTATCGTAATAATGGTTGTGCCTGTGCGCTCAATTGCACTCGCAAATTCTTCAACGGATACACGTTCTTCCGCCGACAACAGGTACAGCTCTGCTCCGTAGAACAAGGCCCCAATCGTATCCCACACTGATGCATCGAAGCTGTATGTAGCAAACTGGGTTAATACATCACCTGGTTCAATATCGCAATCTCGCTGCACCACACTACCGAGATTGGTAACACCCCGATGGGCAATTAGCGCACCTTTGGGTTTGCCAGTAGATCCTGAGGTATAGATAATATACGCCAGGTCGTCTGGTTGAATATCCAAATTGGGGTTGCTTGCTGCAAATCCGGCAAGGCGTCCATCCACGGCCAGGATTTGGCGAACGGTAGTAATTCCTGAGAATAACCGTGAAGCTTCAGGTAAAGAGGACTCTTTGGTCAGGACAAATGATGAAGCTGTATCTTCGACAATATAACTGTTGCGTTCCTGGGGATGCTCAGGATCGACAGGAACGTATACTCCGCCAGCTTTGAGAATACCTAGCAAAGAAATAATTGTTTCCAGACTCCGTTCCATATAGATGCTGACGAATTCCCCTTTTTGCAACCCGTTGGATAACAGCACACGGGCAACCTGATTGGCACGTTCGTTCAATTCTCTATAGGTGTATCGACCCGTTGATGAAGTAATTGCCGGAGATTCCGGATATTCAGCTGCTGTTGCTTCAAACCAGCCATGAATGGTCTGATGCTCCGATTCGAGAACGGTGGTATCATTCATCTCTCGGTATAATAACCGATCTGAAGTGGATAAAATGTCCACTGTGCCGATAGCTTTACCTTGGTCACGCAACATGGCCAGAAGAAGAGTCTGATAATACTCTGCATATCTTGTAATCGTAGATTCTTTGAAAAGTGAACTGTCATAGAACAGATCCAGCGTGAGCATATTATGATCATTACGAATATTCCAATTTAACAACTGGGGTGTTTTAGGCAGCTGTACACTGTTAAACATGAACAGCGTTTCCGGACGGCCTCCCATTTGGAGCGTGTTATGAAGCTGGAGTTGGTCTGAAATCTGATGAATCAGCTCTTTAAAGGTTAACTTGCCTTGAATCTGTAATAACACATAAGAAGCTGTTTGATCGGGAGCCAGTGTGCCGATGGCAAGTTCCTGCTCAGCTGATAAACGGAACAATAATGCTGCATACGCAGACAATAATGCTGGATACAAGCCCTCTGAGCCGAATTTTTGTTGCAGTTCCCGACTCAGGGACGATTCGAGTGAAATATGAGCAGACTCATAAGTGAATGATTGTTGACGGCGCCCAAAATCCAGTGGAATCTGAAGAACTGGCAGGCCAGATTCCACTGTTTGGTGAGATAATGATTGATTTTCGACCACTTCAGTTGTTCCTCCTTGGTTCAAACCGTTCAAGTTTTGGGTTGAATTATAGTTTGCTTACATTAAAATGCGAGATCAGTTCTTGCAGTTCCTCAGACATGGTGTTCAAACGAGTAGAGGAATCAACTAGTGTAATCAGAGAAGCTTTTTGCTCGTCAACGGATGAAGAAATCTGTTCGCTGTTGTCAGCAGTTTTACTCACACTTGCAGACAAATCATCCGCAGTCGCGGTCATCTCTTCTGTGCCTGCTGAAATTTCTTCTGTAGCGCTGGATACTTCCTGAATTTGATTCGATACTTTCTTGGCTGCTTCCAGAATTTCTTCGAACAATTGACCCGTTTGATCAGCCACGCTGAGTCCGGTATCTACTTCAGACGTTCCTTGTTCCATTGCACGAACGGCTTGTCTAATTTCGGCCTGAATCTCCTGGATCAGTACAGCAACCTGGCTAGTGGCTTGTTCCGACTGCTCAGCAAGTTTGCGTACTTCACCCGCCACAACCGCGAATCCTCGACCTTCTTCACCAACACGCGCTGCTTCAATGGATGCGTTCAGTGCAAGCAAGTTTGTCTGGCTGGAAATGCCTGAGATGATGTTCAGAATATCGCCGATTTCCTGAGAGCGGCTCTCCAGGACCTGAATCGCAGAGGCGGTATTTTTAACCGATTCTGTAATCAGATTCATCTGTTCGGATACCTGACGGACCACACTGTTTCCTAGTTGGGATCGACGTTCCATCTCATAAGCCTCATCAGCTACACTCGCCGAACTGCTGGCAATCGTCTGAATGACAATAGCCATCTCGGACATAGCACGGGCACTGTCCCGGGTGGCCTGTTCCTGGGCACGAATGTTGGATGTGATCTGAGTAACGTTGGTATTAATGGAATCCGCATTCTCGCTGTTTCTCTCGGAGACTTCATACAGTTCCTTGGCAGACTCGTTAACTTCTTGCGAAGTGATTTGCACTTTAACGATGGTATCGTTAATTTTGCGAACCATGGTATTAAACTTTTCATTCACAATGCCAAGATCGTCTTTGCCTGTTGGAATGTTGACATTCAAATTACCCCGACTTACGTCATCAATCCCTTTGATCAGATGACGGATAGGGGAAAGTGTATTTTTGACAACAAGATATTGGATAATCAGGAACAACAGCAAGAACGCTACCAGGATGATAATTCCGTTCTTGAGCAATTTATTCAATCCGGCAGGTACTGCTGATGCGTCTGCATCGACTGCAAAGTAAGAGTAAATTTTGCCGTTGCTATCTTTGATCGGATAAGCAATGGTTGTCCAGGTTCCGAAATCGTCAGAATAGAATGTGGTGAACGTCGGACGATCGGTATTCAACATTTCTTTCAGTGCATTTGCCACAACAACAGGCTGTTCATACATGTCGCCGATATTTACATTTTCACTCTGGAAAGCTTCCTTCAAATTGGTTGGCATAGCTACAAGGGAAGTTAAACGCTTGTTATCTCCACCGAGCTCAACGCCAAAGATGTAGGCTTGTGCGATGTTAGGGTAATATTGCTGCATTTCATCAAAATAGGCACGCAATTTGGTTTGTGCTTTTCCGTCATAACTTCCTTCTGTAATAGCTGCCTGCACATCGGCTGAATCAATGTCTTCCGCCCACTTTTTGGTGATTTGTTCGACCTGACCATGTAGCTGATCTACGAGGATTGTTTTTTGAAAGTAATAGCTGCTGGCAATAAGTGCCACGCCAATGATGATAATGTTAGTAAATGAAAGTAACAGATTTTTGGAGAAAAAAGACATACTTTTCCAACTTAATGATTTCACTAAAGTCCACTCCTGATCTTCTTTGAATTGATAATATGCTGATATCTTTTTGTTGCAAATTAAGTCATTTCCTAATCCCCTCCAAAGGTAAATATGCGACCATGGTCTTGGGTTTCTGGTCGCTATATATAGAGATAATTTTACCTGGATACCCATAGGTGTCTAATTATTAAAACACATCTATACTTAATATGTCGTATAAAATGTCGTCAAATTGAATAGTTTTGTTAAAACTTTTTTAATAATTTACGTATTTATGGACATATGAAAGTCAGGTTTAGGTATTTAGAACTGTTTATTTAGAAAAATTCCCATTTTTTAGTTTCATTCTGTATTCTATAACATGGTGGGTTAAAAAACATCCTTAAACATTGAAAAAATAGTGAAAACGAAAGAAAACGGATTTTTTTCTGTCTCACAAATAAGAGATCAGGAAGGAGAATCTAACCAAGAATTTACATAAGCAGGATCCAGGACACAGGTGAAGCAGAGAAACAGGCCAAGTTTCCCAGTTGAATACGTCATGCACAGATATACATCGGAAGCGGTTTTATCTATAATAACTACAGTATGCATTTCTCAAATCATGAGCAGGCGGGGGTTTATAGATGAATCTTAAACAGATAGCAGCTGAGCGCGCGGCAGAATATGTTCAAGATGGAATGAAGGTTGGATTGGGTACAGGGTCAACGGCGTATTACGCTATTTGTCGAATTGGTGAGCGAGTACGTGAAGGGTTGAACATTCAGGCTGTAGCTACTTCGGAAGCATCGGACAAGCTCGCCAAAGAGTGGGGAATTCCGATCGTTCCATTTGATCAAATTGGACGTCTGGATCTTACCATTGACGGTGCAGATGAAGTTGATCCTGAGTTTAACCTGATCAAAGGTGGCGGCGGTGCGCTTTTGCGTGAGAAAATTGTAGCTGCCAACAGTGACAAACTGATTATTGTAGCCGATGGCAGCAAAGCAGTTCAAAAGCTGGGGAAATTTCCGTTGCCGGTTGAGGTCGTTCCGTTTGCGTCAGAGTGGACCTACCAGGCGCTGGAGAAACTCGGGTGTCATCCTGAATGGCGGATGGATGGGGATCAACGCTATCTTACGGATAATGGAAACCTCATTGCGGATTGCCGCATGGAAGTCATAGAACATGCTGCGGAACTTAACGTTCAGTTAAATATGCTGCCAGGTGTTGTCGATAATGGACTGTTTATCAACATGGCGGATACCGTCATTCTTGCGAAGGATGATGGCAATATCGATGAGCTTCATCGTTCATGAACGGAAAGCGAGGTCGTTTGCACGGATGAATGAAAACCCCTTAGTGGATGGTGAAATTGTTCTTCGTTGTGTGGAGAAAGAGGATCTTACGGGACTCTATGAATTAATCTACAGTGAAGACGTACCGGAATGGAAACAATGGGATGCGCCCTATTATGCCCTTGAACATGAGAGCTACGAAGACTTCGAGCGCAGCATGTCAAGAAGACTTGAAGCAACTCGGAGCAATGCTGACCCGGATTCCATTCGAATTATTGAGTTGAATGGCCGAATCGTCGGCACAATCAGCTATTATTGGGAACATCGCCCATCCCTGTGGCTGGAAATGGGAATAGTGCTATACCGCTCAGCTCAATGGGGGCACGGAATCGGCACGCGAGTACTTCAGATGTGGTCCAGTCATTTATTCGAGCAATTGCCCATAGTCCGGGTTGGATTGACAACATGGTCAGGCAATGAACGAATGATGCGTTCAGCTTCGAAGGCGGGATTGCAGGTGGAAGGACGCATGCGCAAATGCCGCATCGTGGATGGCAAGCATTATGATTCAATACGTATGGGAATGCTGCGTGAAGAGTGGGAGCAGATGCGAATTATGGCGCAGGTCGAAATGTAAACAACTGATGGAGGATTATAGAAATGCCGAACAACGAGGACAATCGGGAACTGTCTTTGCAATTATTTGTGGTTCTCGCTCGCGCGTATAATTCCGTTACATCCAGGTCCAACCGGGATATCCAGAGTCATGGACTGAATACGACAGAATTCGGCGTGCTTGATTTGTTATACCATAAAGGGCCGCAGGCGTTGCAAAAGATTGGTGAGAAAGTATTAATGTCCAGCGGTAATATCACGTATGTTGTGGACAAGCTTCAAAACAAAAATCTGCTGATTCGTCGAGCGTCCAAGGAAGATCGGCGTGTCATATACGCTGAATTGACAGAGGAAGGAAGACATCTGTTTACACAAATCTTTCCTCAGCACCACCAGGTGATCATTGATGCGGTGGATGGACTGGAACCTTCGGAAAAGGCGAATGCTATTCGTTTACTAAAAAAGCTTGGACTCGCTGCAGAGGGGAAAACTGACTTGCGTTAATAACGCAGGTCAGTTTTTTTATATGAATGTATGCCATTCGTCGTTCATGTATAATGAATAAACAGGTTGTATTTGAACGGGGACAATCGAGGCTGCTGAAGCAGCTGCAAGAGATTGAGAAAGCCTTTGTATAAGCAGTAGGGCTTAATTCGCGATTAGGAGAGTGATCATGTGATGTCTAATGAACATGGAGAGAAGAACTCATCGCACAAAACGATTGAACCGTTATCCAATCAGATGGTTCACGGCAAGGAGAGCCAAGAGCAGAGTTGTATATCTCTTCCGATATCAATCTTGCTTGCAGATGATAACGTCATCAATCGGCAAGTTGTGAAGATGCAACTCAAAAGGCTGGGCATGACGCAAGTGGATGCCGTCTCTAATGGGGAAGAGGCTAGCGAGGCCTTTCTTAGCAATAAGTATAGTATGATCCTGATGGATAACATGATGCCTGTAATGGATGGACTGGAGGCTACACGTCATATCAGAGCCCTAGAACAGGATAAGATGTGGCACCCTATTCCGATTATTGCGATGACAGGAAATGTGATGGATGGAGAGAAAGAGAAATGTTTTGAAGCCGGGATGAATGATTTTATTGGTAAACCCTTCACGCTTGAAGCTCTAAACAACGTGATTCAGAAGTGGCAACAAACATCACAGTCCGGAGAAATTACGAAATGATAGATAGTATACATACTTGTTTCACGTGGAAGATCGACTGAAAGAGAGGGAAATGTTCATGTTATTATACAGCCTTGCCGTTCTGGTGCTGATCGTTCTTGCCTTACTATGGTTAGGTGGACTTTACTTCTTCAAAACCGCCATTCGGCGTGCTCCAAAATCATTTCTGGTTGACAATCCGAATCTGATGTCTGAACCGGATAACGAAATAATAAGCAGTGCATCTGACTTGACGTGGCTTGATACGCAGCCAATCGAAGATATATATGTTGAATCCCATGATGGATTAAAGCTGCATGGAACATGGCTTCCTTCTCCCAACGGATCGCAGCATCCAACGGTTATCCTAGCGCATGGTTATTCTGGAAAAGGCAGAGAGATGGCGGGCTTTGCCCGCTTTTATGCTGAAAAGCGGGGCTACAACGTGCTGATGCCGGATGATCGGGGTCATGGTCAAAGTGAAGGCAATATCATCGGATTCGGCTGGCTGGACCGTAGAGATTATGTTCAGTGGGTCCATTGGGTTCTGGGCAAGGTCGGCACAGAGACGGAGATCATCTTGCACGGAATTTCGATGGGAGGGGCTACAGTATTAATGACAGGTGGTGAAGCTCTCCCTGATCAGGTGAAGGCCATCGTATCGGATTGTGCGTATACCTCAGTGAAGGATGAACTGACCTTCCAGCTCAAGCAGCTATACAAGTTGCCCGCATTTCCGTTTATACCCGTTACCAGTCTTATCTCTAAATGGAAGGCAGGTTACTTCTTTGGGGAGGCATCGGCACTAAATCAACTCACCAAAGTTCAAGTTCCTGTTCTTTTTATTCATGGTGAGGCAGATAGGTTTGTTCCAACAGAAATGGTCTACAGACTATATGAAGCTTGTCAGACAGAAAAAGAACTGTTGACTATCCCCCGTGCTGGTCATGGAACAGCGTTTCAAGTGGATCGTCCCCGATACGAGGAGGTGCTGGAATCCTTTTTGACAAAGAACCTATCGAATTCTTCTGCAGTATCATCATTCATCTGATTCCAATAAAGCAACCTGGGTATTAAGTAGAAGATGTCCTTAAGGGGAGGTGCGAGATGCCATATACACCTAGAGTTTGTTCATATTGTCATGAAAAAATGGCAGAGAATGAGTTCAAATGCAAATCTTGCGGCAATCTGGTTACGACCAAAACGGTTCAGCCTGAACAACCGCACATGATTGAAAATGATGAATGGATATTGGATCGATATTCAATTGTGTTGCTTGTTCTGATGACACTGTTTCTTCCTCCAGTCGCCATGACCATCGGCGGCGTGATGTTATTTAATGACAATACGTATAAGCAGGATACAGGTAAATTACTCGTAACTGGGGCATTCGTAGTGATGGTCATTCTCACCATTATTCTGTTTGCAGGTTCGGGGACATTGACGATTAATATCTAATCTATGGAGGTGCTTTTATGGCAAATGAACAATTTGAGGCTGCAAGGAAAGCGGAGGCAGGTTACCATTCCAACTTCTATCAGAACAACGAATTATTCGCTTCCGGCACCTGGATGTCGAGGCCCATGCCTATGGTTATGGACATGCTGGATCGTTTGCTTACCCATAAGGCAGAACTGCGTGTTCTTGATTTGGGATGCGGTTTAGGCAGACATACGATACCGATTGCACAGCGTCTCGGGCAAACGAACAGTGAAGTTATTGGTGTGGATTTGCTGGATGAGGCTGTAGACGGACTTCGCAAATATGCGAAAGAATATCAGGTTGATCATATCGTGCAAGCAGAGAAAGCAGATGTTGAGCATTACGCTGTCGAGCCGGATCATTTTGATTTTATTGCTGCTTGTTCTTGCCTGGAACATGTTTCAACTAAACAAGCCTTAGTGGAAGCTATTGGACGTTTGCAAGCGGGAACCCGTACAGGCGGCATTCATTGTATTACCATGAGTACGAGTGTAGAGGAAAAGGAAATCAACACAGGCCGGGAGATTGAGCCATTGATTGAATTGAATTTGCCCACTGCGGAGGCTATCGCATTACTGGAGAAGACTTATGCGGATTGGAATATTCTTCTCCAGGAACATGTAACCCAGACGATCGAAGAGGAAAAATATGATGAACCGACACAGTTCCGTTGTGAACTGCTTCGTTTCGCTGCACAGAAGCAGTAGCAGTAGCGCCTGCCGGGATCGCGTAGTAAGGTCCCCGGCAGTTCGTATGACTTGGTAACTTAACAGGAACATCACGAGAAGCATCTTGGGATAGGGGACATCATCACACCAGAACATGGGGGATCAGAATGAGTACATATGTGATTGGAATGGATGGCGGGGGAAGCCATACACGTGTAGCATTGGCTGATGAGAACGGAAAAGTTTTGTCATATGTGCAAAAAGGTGGTTGCAACCGCTATCATGATGCCAATGCAGAGCAGCACGTATTAGAGGGGATCGCTGAAGCCATTCATGGAGCAGGGTTAGAAGTGAAGCAGGTTGCTTCCATTCAGGCAGGGATGGCAGGGCTGGATCAGCCAGAGGATACAGTATGGGCTGAAGCCTTACTCGCCCGAACCGGCATATCGGGCAGAATCAGCGCAGTAAATGACACGCATATTGCACATACGGCAGCCTTTGGTGGTGAGCCGGGCATTGTAGCTATTGGGGGCACAGGCTCTCTGATTCTGGGTAAAACGGAACAAGGGACCTGGCTCCGCAATGACCAGTTCGGCCACTATGCACCAACAGCAGCTCGCTTTTTGGCTTATGATGCCGTACATTCTATCCTTGCGGGACGTTATAGTCCACACGACCATCCCTGGATTGAGCGGATATTAGATTATTGGAATGTAAATTCGATTCCCGAGCTTGCTGCACTGGGCGCATCAGGTTTTGCTGAAAGCAGACAGGCGATCAATCGGATATTTGGTCAAATGGCTCCTTTGGTTACCCAAGCAGCCGCCGAGAATATTCCCCTTGCCGTCAGAGTATGTGATTCAGCAGCGGATACGGCTGTTGTGGGTATTCTCATACTTGCATCGTGTTTTAAAGATCAGCAGGTATCCATGACGCTTTCAGGAAGTTGTCTGAGCACACCTTACATGGTAGCGGCCGTCCAAAAAGGGCTGGATGCAGCCTATAAACCCGGAGGACAACAGATTCGTTATATTACCAGCGATATGCCGGCAGTTGGAGGTGCGCTGCTGGATGCATATCATTTGGCAGGAATCCAGGTGCCTGAAGGTATCACGTCTGAACTCCAATGGCAGCTGAAACGTCATGCGACTTGAACTTTTGAGAGCTAACGACTACAATACGATAACGGAATCAAGCAAGTTATAGGAGGAATCAGGGTGTTAATTCATTTGAAATCACGCATACAGGAACCGGAAGTGCAGGAACTGCTGTCCTACTCGGTCTTTCCCGACCCGGATCATCTGAATCGTGCGTTACAACAATATGTTGACAATGATGAGCTGCATTTGGACGGTTATGAAGACGAAGGCCAGCTAATCGGTCTGATTGGATATGAGAATACAGGAGCGAGTGAGGTTACCATTCATCATATCGCAGTTCTGCCGGAAAACCGTTTTAAAAATTATGGTCGGGGCATGATTTCACAAGTGCTGGCCAAATATAATCCCGACCGATTGATCGCGGAAACTGACGTGGAAGCTGTAGAGTTTTATCGAAATACGGGATTTGTGGTGTATAGCCTGGGTGAATTATATCCGGGTGTGGAGCGATTCCGTTGTGTACTGGAGAAGGACGAGGAGCAAGACGAAGACTAGTATCTGTCTACTACTTTGTAACATAAAGAGAGCATATCATAACAGGATGTTGGATTTGGCGAAGCAGCTGAGTCGGACGTCCTGTTTTTTTGTCGTTTAATTTAAAAAAACAGGAAAAACGTATTGCTTTGCAATATAGTTTCATTATAGAATAGTTTCATTGAAGAATAGTTCGCCAAATGAACTATATTACGAAAGGAGAATGATGAATGAACACACCGGATGCCAAAAGTTTGGTTAACCGCTATTTGGATGCTTCTTTCCTGGTAACCAAACGGTTTGATACCCAGATACGTGAACGCTTGGGGCAGATTTTGACAATGGATCAGTTCTGTTCACTCCGACTCATTAATGAGAAGCAGTCATGTACGCCTTCTGATCTGGCAGAGCTGCTGTGCATAGGCAAGAGCAGTATCACAGCTCTAGTCAACAAGCTGGTGGATCGTGACATGGTCCATCGGGCCGGGGATGAGCGCGACCGCAGAGTTGTTTATTTGACCCTGACGGACAATGGACGGGAAGTATACAGGGAAACGGAACAGGAAATACAGCAGATTCTGGAGCCGTACCTGGTTCATTTTACACCGGAAGAGGTTCGTAATTTCATTGAATCTTTTGAGAAGCTTGCAGCTTTGCTAACGCATGAAGGAGGACAGGAGAACGAATGAGAACGATTTTGAAAGCGCGATGGTGGTTAATGGGACTATGGGTCGTTGTAGCCGCCGTATTGATGTTCACCGCCCCTAATATGAGTGAGTTGATTCGGGAAAAGGGACAATTCTCGGTTCCTGAAGGACACTCCTCTACCCAGGCAGCGGCGATTCTGGACGAAGCCGCAGCCCAAAAGGGAGAGCAGCAGGGAAGCCAGTTGGCTCTTGTATTTTATAATCCGGATGGTTTGGGTGCCAATGGTAAAGAAGGGGCAGAACAAGCCGTTAAGAAACTGGAGGCCGAAAAAGAGAAACTGGGCATTCTGTCCATACTGGAACCATTCTCTCAGCCTGAATTGTCAGACAAAATGATCTCTGCCGATGGCAAGACGATCTTAACATCGCTTTCCATTGATCAGGGAGACCGCACAGTCAAGGAAATGCGCGAAGACCTTAATGAAGTTTTGTCATCGGTCAATGTGGAACATTACATAACCGGTAAAGGTTTGATTGATGAGGATACAGTAGAGAGTTCCCAAGAGGGGCTCAAGAAATCGGAGTACATTACCGTTGTATTTATTTTGCTTATTCTGTTCCTCGTATTCCGCTCATTCGTAGCTCCATTTGTTCCGCTGCTTACGGTAGGGATCAGCTACATTGTTTCACAGCAGATTGTTGCGTTCCTTGTGGATGGACTAGACTTCCCTATATCGACGTTTACGCAGATCTTTATGGTGGCGGTCATGTTCGGGATTGGTACGGACTATTGCATCCTGTTGATTAGCCGGTTCAAGGAAGAATTGGCTCATCATGAAAATACGTGGGATGCCATCATTGCTACCTACCGCACAGCAGGCAAAACGGTATTCTTCTCCGCACTTGCCGTACTGGTTGGATTCATTGCCATTGGTTTTGCACAGTTTATGCTGTATCGTTCCGCGGTTGCGGTTGCTGTCGGTATTGCCGTGATGATGCTGGCATTAGTCACGATTGTTCCATTTTTCATGGCAGTGCTGGGCAAAAGGCTGTTCTGGCCTTCCAAGGGTTCACTGGAGCATGCCGAGAGCAAGATTTATGGTGCAGCCGGTCGTTTCTCCCTAAAACGTCCATGGGCAGCCCTGCTCATCGTTGCAGCGGTATGTGTGCCATTACTGGCAACTTACGACGGCAAACTGTCGTTTAACAGTCTCGATGAGATTGGTGAGAAATATGATTCGGTCAAAGCATTCAATATCATTTCGGACAGCTTTGGTCCGGGTGAATCGTTGCCGGGTCAGGTCGTTATCCAGAATGATGAAGCCATGGATAACGCCAAGTATATGGCGCTCGCCGAAAAGATCAGCCGGGAAGTGGAGAAGGTGCCAGGGATCTCTGGTGTCCGCAGCATGACACGTCCAACCGGTGATGAAATCAAAGATTTTGAAGTGACACAACAAGTGGGGACATTGTCTGATGGTTTGGGCGAAGGCAAAACGGGTCTGGATAAAATCCGTGATGGTCTGAGCGAAGCCAGCAGTCAGTTAAGCAAAAATGAACCACAACTTAAAGAAGCTGCGGATGGGGCTGGAGAACTGACCAAAGGTACTTCCCAGCTGCAGTCTGGTATTACACAGTTGTCGGAAGGACTTCAGCAGATTGAAAAAGGAATTCGTGACGGCTCTTCGGGCGCTGGTGATCTAAAAGCAGGTCTGCAGAAAGCCAAAACGAGTGCAGATCAACTTGCACAGGCCAACAATCAGCTGCTTCAAGCCTATCGTCAGGCAGGAGCAGGTGTCGCAGCGCTGGGTGATGGTGTAGGTGAGCTGCAACAACAACTCAAAGGTGTATCTACAGCGTTGACCAGCTTGAATGAATCGTTCACAGCGCTTGAAGAGCGCTATCCCGATTTGCTGCAAGACGCCGATTATCAGCGGGTCAAAGGCACCCTTGGTGAAACAGGTACCGGCACGGCACAGCTTGCTCAAGGTTTGGGTCAAATTCAAACCAAGCTTGGCGAAGCCGCGGCTGGAATCAATCAGGCTAACGAAGGTTTTGCCTCCGCAGCTTCCGGACAGAAGGCACTTGCTGATGGTCTGGGTCAAATTGTGACGGGAATCAGTCAGTTGCAATCCGGTCTCAAACAGGCCGCTGACGGTCAAGGTAAAGTCATTAGTGAAATTCCTTCCATCCAGAATGGACTTGGCCAGCTTCAAGGGGGTCAGGAGAAGATTCAGCAAGGCTTCTCGGATCTGAGTGGTCAACTGACTCAATTGACAGATGGTCTTAATCAGAGTGTTGATGGAATCGAACAGGTTTCAGGTGGACTCGATTCTGCACAAGACTACCTGACACAATTGCAAAACTCTCCTGATTCCGATCTGGCAGGCTGGTATGTTCCTGAAGAAGCACTGAATAGTAAAGACTTCACACAGGTATTTGATACGTATCTGTCCAAAGATCGGAAAACGATGACGATTGACGTTATTTTTGCCGAGAATCCATATGGAACTGAAGCGATTGATCGTGTTCCGGATATCGAAGCTGCTGTACATCGTGCCGTACAAGGTAGTGCACTTGAAAAAGCGGATATTGCCATTGGCGGGGTAACCAGTACGTTTGCAGACTTGCAGGAAGTCTCCAACAACGACTACACACGCACGGTTATGCTAATGCTTGCAGGAACGTTTATCATTCTGGTCCTGCTGCTCCGTTCGGTGATTATGCCGTTGTATCTGATTGTCTCGTTGTTACTGGCTTATTTCACATCCATGGCCCTGACTGAAGCAATCTTTGTGAATATACTCGGGTTCTCGGGTATCAGTTGGGTTACGCCGTTCTTCGGCTTTGTCATGCTGATTGCACTTGGTGTGGATTACAGCATCTTCCTGATGGACCGTTTCAATGAGAACAAAGGTATGAGAGTCCAGGATGCCATGCTGTATGCCATGAAAAATATGGGTACCGTCATCCTGTCTGCAGCCGTCATTCTGAGTGGTACCTTTGCTGCAATGTATCCATCGGGAGTTCTTTCGATGATGCAGATTGCGACGGTTGTACTCAGCGGACTGATCTTGTATTCTCTGCTGTTCCTGCCATTCTTCGTTCCTGTAATGGTGAAAATGTTTGGCCGTGCCAACTGGTGGCCATTCCCGAACAAGGAACAGGCCAATTCCGTCGATTCGGATCGTAACCTAGGCATGTAATCTATGATTTTCAACAGCCCCGCTGGTATTCCCGGCGGGGCTTTCGGTTTGGTTTGGTGTGAACCATTTCTGAAATGGACAAATAAATGTGTATGCCTACGGACACCATCCCGCGCCTTGTCTCCATTCCTCTCATACGATATATAGGATTTGCATAGTGAGTGGTTAATAACACAGCAGAGAGGGGCGGCGGGATGGTATATCGATATGTGGCTATAGGAGATTCATTAACGGTAGGTACAGGAGCGCTGCTGGGCACCGGCTTTGTTCCTTTATATCGGAGAATGGCAGAAATGAATGTGCGCACATTTGTATCGATGGATAATTTGGGAGTGAATGGACTTACGTCAGGAGAAATGCTGCAGATGATTTCCAACAATCCAAGAGTACGGCAATCGCTGCGTGAAGCCGATATGATTACGTTGTCCATTGGTGGGAACGATCTGATTCGTACGTTCAAAGCGAGCGGCGGAGTCCCGAATGCAAGTAAGATGACACAGGTGCTCGGGGATACTCGCAGTAACGTGTCCCAGATCATGAGGCACATCCGGCAGTTGAAAGGAAACAGTGTATATATGATCCGTACGATTGGGTTGTACAACCCGTATCCGCAAGCGGCGGAAGCGGCATATTGGGTGCGACAATATAATTCCTTTCTAAACGTTGCAGGATCGGGGAACTATGCCTGTGCCCAGATCTATGATCGCTTTGAAGGGCGAGAACGTGAACTGTTATTTTGGGACAGGGTTCATCCAAATGCCAAAGGCTATCGCGTGATTGCGGAACAGCTAAATCGTACGGGATACTATCCATTCGCCTGAGCAGAAGGCGGTGAAGTTTAGAATGACTATTACCTCTTAGCCGACTAGACCGAAAGAAATACTTCCGTTAAGATGAGGACATATAAAGGTTGTATTAAGTGAGATAAAGGAGTTACTTTTAGTGCACATCATCAATTCAGCTTCCCTAAACGATTCAGAACAGGAGCTCTTATCCACCGTTTTATCCTTATATGGCTTCACGTCCAACTGGAAAGCCCATCGTGGAAGGGGGGGCATGAACAACTCTACCTTTATCGTAGAGATCAACCAGGAATGTTACGTGCTAAGGCAGTATGAAACGCATAATGATCCAATGAAAATTGCTTTTGAACACGAGGTGCTGTCTGCATTGTCACGTTCAGAGTTTGAGCTTGATGTGCCTGCGCCCGTTAACCTTCCTGATAATAAGGATGCCACATTTCTTTCTGTGCAGGATCAGTTAACTGGCCATACCAAAATCGTGACCCTGTTCCATTATCGCGAGGGACATAACCCGGTCTGGAATACACCTGATCAACTGATCGGACTGGGCAGGGCGGCAGGCATGCTATCTTCCGTTATGGCGTGCCTCTCCATATCCCTGCCCCCCGTCTACCCGCCTTACTATCAGATTCAGGAAGCTTACCCGCTCTGTTCGCCGGATACATTGTTACAACTATGCACCTCACCCCCGGATACGCTGATGGAATGTGCGGATGACCTGCAGAAACTGAAGGTTGTATTGCCAGATTTATTTGATACGCTGCGAGGCATGGAATTTTTGCCGCATCAACTGGTACATGGGGATTTGAATGCATCCAATGTATTGGCAGATTCTCAGGATACCATATGTGCCATTTTGGATTTTGAATTTGCCACATGGGATCTGCGGGTAATGGAGCTTGCTGTACCGATGTCTGATCTCCTGACGATGGACAAGGAGCAGGCATGGATGTGGGAAGCTTTGGAGGGACTGATTCAGGGATTCAGGGAACAGGTCAGCCTGGAGCCAGAGGAGTTGAACGTGATTCCAGCGCTTATTTTGCTTCGAAGTCTGGATGTGGTGATGCATTTTATCAGTCGGTTGTTCGAAGGTATAGATGAACCTGAAGTGGCTGTGCAGCAAATCAGGAAGCTGAGAGAACGGGTAGACTGGATGAAAGGAAATGAGAAACGCCTGCGTGAGTTGTTAGTCTAGCCCAACGAGATAAACGTTGTAATGGTCTTGTCCGAATTATCCCCATTTTTGGATAAGTGGAATGGATAACGGATGGGATGTATTTCCAATATGCAAAAAAGTGCACTGGTTCCCGCTTTAAGGCAGAGCCAGTGCACTTTTTATGTGGTGAAATCGTCTGTTACGAGAGAGTGTAAACGCTCATTATATGCAAATCGTTAAATTAAACGTACCAGGCAGCTTTACAGTCCTCGCTTGCGGAACCAGCTGCGTACAGCCCAGCGACGCTCCTGGCGCTTCTTATATTTTGGCAGGGAGCGATACACGTTCAGTGATTGTTCGTAGGCTTGCTTTGCATCAGCAGTACGCCCAAGGGAGCGGTACACGGAGCCGAGCAAATAAAATGCTTCGCTGGATGAGGAGTGAATCTCCTGAAATTGATGGACGTATGCAAGAGCTTTGTCTCGATGAGTGTCCTTGAACGCACCTGCAAGTGTCAGATAAGGACGTCCATATTTCACTCTTGGATTAATTTCGAGTGCCTGCAAAATATGACGTTCGCCTTCTTCCGTTTGTCCCAGATGAAGCTCAGTTGTGCCCAGTGCCTCCCAGTATTCGGCTGATTGCTCGTAAGGACGCTCCAGTTCCAGCAGCAAGGCATGAGCTTCGCTATAACGTTTGCGTTCAATCAACAGACGGGCCAGATCCAGCTTGGAAGAGACTTCATTCGGACTCATGGCAAGCTGCTGCCGGAGCCGTGAGATGTTACGCATACGCTTAAGTGGCTTCATGAAGCTTGGCATCACCCCAACATATCGACGATCCAGGAAATACAGAATGATGAGGAAAATAAGAACCGCCAGGAACGGATTGCCTACAATCCGCCACAGCAGGCCAAAGATTAGAAATTTAATCAGCACGACAAAGTCAACTCCAATTATGATGTAATCGCATTTCGAACACTTAAAATATATTTGGATTGGTCCAGCGGGTTAACTCCTCTGCGTTTCCGCGTGTGTGTCACATCCGCAGGACAATCCTGATACCCGGCAAAAGAAGTCGTCAGTACCCCGCGTCCGCTCGTCTCTGAACGCAGCTTCACCGGATAATCCATGGAGCTTGCCAGAGGCATACGTCCTTCAACAATGCATCGTCCGCCTCCAATGATCGGCGCTTCAAAGGTTGCTCGCATATGTACCAGATCACTAAGCGCTTTGCCACCGTACTCCTCCGGGACTGTTAACCTGAAATTCAGGATGGGTTCGAGCAAAGTCGTACCGGTCCTTGCCAATCCGTCCATGATCCCCATCGGGGTGGCTACCACAAAATCCAGTGGATGCGTATGCCAGACATGGTGCTCTCCTTCGATCAGCGTGATGCGGAGGTCAGTAACTTCCCATCCGAGCAAACCCTGCGCCAGCGCTTCGGGAATGCGGCGCTCCACTTCATTTTGATAGCGAAGCAGGAGATGATCCGTCCTGACCGTGGATGAATAGATCAGACCGCTGCCACGCGGCAAAGGTTCAATGCTGAATCGAAGAATGGCCCAGCAGGGCTTGGGCATCGTGTACGCGATGAATCCTTCCCCGGAGGAACGAGGAGTTTCCTTATAGATGACGGACGGCGGGTCAAATACGACATCCAGTCCGAAACGACTCATCAGCAGGCTGGACAGAATCTCAAGCTGAATGGTTCCCATGACTTTAAGATGCAGTTCCCGTTCTTCAGGCAACCATTGCAAATCAAGCAGCGGATCTTCGTCCGTCAGCTCTTGCAGTGCGGCTACAAGATCAGGGTAACGAGCCGTGTCTTTACCATGGACCTGCACGGTCAACAAGGGAACAGCAAGCTGCGGTACAGGAGGTACACCTGCGGGGCTGCCAATAATATCACCAACATGAGTTTCGCTTAGTCCATACAGTGCAGCAATCTGTCCGGCATGAACAGCACCCGTATCCACCCATTTCCGACCATCCATTCGGCGAATCTGTGTCACTTTCTCTTCCAGTTCCCGAGTGGAGTTATAGATTGTATCCCGATTGTGCACGCTGCCACCATACATGCGAACATAGACAGTACGGCCCATCGTTTTATCCCGTTCAATTTTGAATACAACCCCGGATACTGAAGGTTCTTGAGGCTGCGCGGGTGCAGGAAGAAATTCAATAATGGCATCCAGCAGTTCTGTTACGCCGATCCCTTTGCCAGAGGCGCCATAACAGATGGGGAACACTTCGCCCTGATGTACTTTTTTGCGAAATGCTTCATCCAGCAGGTCAGCAGGTAGCGTTTCACCATTAATGTAGGCTTCCATCAGATCTTCATCAAGTTCGGCCAATAATTCAAAAAGGCCTGGGATAGATAAAGGGGAATCCGTTACGTCCGTTTGGCTCGTACTCCAAAGGGAGTCAATGCCCTCGAACACTTCTTCATTCATCCGATAGGATTGGATCTCGCATACGAATGGAGAGAGACTGGAGTGGATCTGAGCCATGACCGTCTCAGCAGAGGCGCCAACCCGATCCATTTTGTTGATATAAATCAGGGTAGGAATTCCAAGCGAGCGGAGAGCGTGCCAGATGGTCTCGCTTTGGGATTGAACCCCTTCCACGGCGGACACAATCAGAACGGCTCCGTCCATAACACGCAGGGATCGCTCCACCTCAGAGCTGAAATCAATATGTCCCGGCGTGTCGATCAGGTCAATAACCGTATCCTTCCAGATCAAAGAGGTCATAGCCGCCTGCACGGAAATGCCTCGTTCCTTTTCGATATCCAACGAGTCTGTTGCGGTTGTTCCGTCATCTACGCGACCTGGACTACGTACGACACCACTTTGAAATAACATATGTTCTGTCGTTGTTGTTTTACCTGCATCGACGTGTGCGAAGATGCCGATATTTCTGCGATTCAATTCGTTTAACATGGGATGTAAGGCTCCTCTGGCAGCAGAAACGCATCGTTTCCGACATTGTAATTCAGTATTATAACATACCACACGAATAGTATGGAAGAATATGTTACACACAGACAAATCTCTACAAATCAGGATTTCGTGACAATCATGTTTGATCCTGACTCTTCATGGTTTTACGGTAGGCAGCGGGTGTGGTACCCGTCAGTTTCTTGAATTGCCGATAAAAATGGGGCAGGCTCTCAAAGCCGCAAGCATCGGCAACAACAGCCATCGTCTCATCACTTCGAAGCAGATGCTCTTTCGCCATAATGACCCGGCGGGCCAATGCATAGTCCGTTAGCGTCATGCCAGTATATCTTTTGAACGCACGGCTGAAGTGAGCCGGGGATACGGCTGCCTGCCGTGCCAGTTCTGGCAAGGAAAGACCACTGCGCAGCTCTTCATCCATATGAGTGAGCGTAGAGGAGAGCCAGTCGGGTCCAGGGACGTTTCTGGCAGGACTTGCAGGTCCGATCGCCTCCAATCGCTCCAGATAAATAAGTAAGAGCTGCAACCGCAGCAGAGCGGCGTGGGCACTCAGGTGATGTTCTAACTGGAACTCTGTATGAATGTCGTCAATTAACGCAGCCACCTGGGCTTGCTCCTTGGCCTCCAGATGCCTCTTGTACACCCTGCGTTTGCGGCAGCGTTCAAATAGGGAGAGCATGGCTGACGCATTACCTCCCGCTGTGGAGGCCAGTAATCCCGGACTGAAGAACAAGGCCGACGACGTCACCGGATTCCCGGCATCCGGCAATGCGCGGTGTACCGTGCTGCCAGGAATGATAAACAAATCACCCTCCTGCATGTCTTCAAGACCGTTATCAATGAAAATGGTGCCCTGACCACGATATACATAAATAATTTCATGCCAGTCATGAAGATGATCCGGCAGCTCGTTCTGTGGAGACTTGGTATCTGCATACACCAGACGAAAGGGAATCCCCGATTCCGCCTGAATAGTTGTACGAACGGGCGAACGTTCCATTTGATCTCCTTTCAAAACAGTGCTTACAAAAAAGTGGTTACATCTGATCATGAAAGAGTACATTTATCGCAATATAAGCAATTAAATTTCCTTTTATTGATGATACAATGAATTTAAAGCGTTTTCAATGAGAGTGTAAGCGGCTGTATGCCATGCAGCGGGACATCTGATGGTGACAAATAAAACGATGAGGTGAGTGTTCATGTCGGCGAGCACGAAAAGACCAAGGCTTAAGCTGAATCTGCTCGGAAGTGACAGCCAGCGCAAGTGCAAAGAAGTGATGGAACGTCCCGTAAAGGTACTGCAGATTGGGGAAGGCAACTTTTTGCGTGGGTTTGCAGATTGGATGCTTCATGAAAGTGCCAGACAAGGCAAATTCCATGGCAGTGTTGCGGTGACCCAGCCTCGGCCTGGGGGAAAGGCAAAGTTGGAACAAATTCGTGACCAGGACGGATTGTATACGATGATTACCCGGGGGCTGTCACAGGGAAAAGCAGTGGAACGTACGGAGATGATCTCGATTTTTTCACAGTGTATTAATCCGTACGAAGAATGGCAGGATTTTCTGAAGCTGGCGGAATTGCCCTCCCTGGAGTTTGTAATCTCCAATACAACCGAGTCGGGACTGAAATATACGTATGCAGAGTACTCGCAGGGTGAACCGATACAATCGTTTCCGGGTAAACTGACGGTTTTTCTGCATCAGCGTTATCTGCGGTTTGATGGGGACCCATCCAGAGGATTGATTCACCTACCGTGTGAGCTGCTTGAGGGCAACGGGGATGTACTGAGAAGTTGTGTGCTGCAGCATAGTGAAGATTTTGGTTATTCAGAGGGGTTTCGTTCATGGATTGAGAACCATAACCTGTTTCTGAACAATCTAGTTGACCGAATTGTCACGGGTGCACCGGCCAAGGAAGAAGCCGATTCCCTGACCAATCGCTGGGGATACGAGGATCAACTGGTCAATACCGCAGAGCCGTATCATTTCTGGGCCATTCAGGCAGATGAAGCACTGGACAAGAAACTCCCTCTGAAACAGGCGGGACTCAACGTACATTGGGTGAAGGATTTAAAGCCTTTTCAGCTGCGTAAGGTTCGTATTTTGAATGGTGCCCATACTCTCATGTCATCACTCGGCATACTGCAAGGCAAGGATCATGTAAGAGAGACGATGGAAGACCCCCAGTTTGGCTCATGGATCAGAGAAGCTGTACATCAGGAGATTGTGCCTGCACTGGATATGCCGGATCATAATCTGGATCAGTACGCAGCCGAAGTGTTTGAACGTTTCCTCAATCCGTATATTAATCACAAGCTGCAGGATATTGCATTAAATATAGTAGGGAAATTCAAGGTTCGTGTGCTGCCCACACTTTTGGCCTATGAGCAAAGTCAGGGAAGCTGGCCTGTTCGGCTCGTAAAGGGATTTGCCGGATTGCTGTATCTTTATCGCCCAGTGAACACGCCAGACGGTTACATGGGACAGCGATTGAACGGTGAGTCCGTCCTGCTTCGGGATGATGTGGATGTATTGGCTGCACTTGCCAAGCATTGGGATCGCTATGATTCTTTGAAGAGGGATAAACAGCAATTAGACCAGAGTGTAGCTGCTGTATTGTCTGATGTATCAATCTGGGGCGAGAATCTGGATGATCGAGAGGGGCTTCGCGAAGCACTCGTTCATGAAATTGGTCTACTGGAAGGTGAGAGCTGATGAACACCATACGTACAGTCAATGACTGGATTGCGATTCAACCGCAGGATGATGTCATTATAGCCCTTCGAGATTATGTAAAAGGGGAAAGCATTACCCTGCCAGACAGTTCTGTTTTTACACTAAGGGATGATGTGCCCAAAGGCCATAAAATTGCTGTGCATACCATCGCACCAGGCGAGGATGTAATGAAATATGGTTTTTCCATTGGAATAGCCCAAGAACAGATTGAGCAGGGGAGCTGGATTCACAGTCACAACCTCAAGACAGGTCTTCACGGATTGCTTGAGTATCAGTATCAGCCTGGGCCAACTGTCCAGACAGACATGCCCCCGGAACATCTGCGCTCATTTGATGGATATCTGCGTCCGAACGGTGAAGCAGGTATCCGTAATGAAATCTGGATTGTAAATACGGTCGGCTGTATTAATAAAGTATGCGAGGCATTGGCTCGGATGGGGCAGTCCCAGTTCGGCAGCAGGGTGGATGGTGTTTATCATTTCCCGCATCCGTTCGGCTGCTCACAGCTGGGGGATGACCTGAAATACACACAGCAAGTACTGGCTTCCCTGGTAGAGCACCCGAATGCAGGCGGCGTGCTGGTCATTGGTCTGGGCTGCGAAAATAATCAGGTAGACCAGTTTCGCGAATGTATCGCACCGGAGTATCGGGAGAAAGTCCGTTTTCTCAAAGCGCAGGAAACGGACGACGAGCTTGAAGAAGGACTGCGTCTGATGGAAGAGCTGGTGGAGCTTGTCGAACATGAACAGCGTCAGCCGCTGCCCCTGAGCAAGCTCAAAATTGGATTGAAGTGCGGTGGTTCGGACGGTTTGTCCGGGATTACAGCGAACCCGCTCGTCGGCACTGTTGCGGATATGCTGGTGGCCGCTGGGGGCACGGCCATATTGACCGAAGTTCCCGAGATGTTTGGTGCGGAGACCATTCTGATGAATCGGGCGGCCAATGAGCAGGTATTTGATGATTTGGTAGACTTGGTGAACGGTTTCAAGCAATACTTTGTGAATCACGGTCAGAATATATATGAAAATCCCTCACCAGGGAACAAAGCAGGCGGGATTACCACGCTGGAGGAAAAGTCTTTGGGCTGTACGCAAAAGGGAGGACGCTCTGCCGTAGTGGATGTACTTCGTTATGGCAAACGTGTCACTCAAACTGGTCTGAATATTGTGGAGGCTCCGGGGAATGATCTTGTGTCTGTTACGGCCCTGTCTGCTGCGGGTGCGCATATTGTTCTCTTCACGACAGGTCGCGGCACACCGTTTGGAGGCCCGGTACCTACCGTCAAGATTGCAACCCAATCCGACCTCGCCAATCGGAAAAAGCACTGGATCGATTTCAACGCAGGTCAACTGCTGGAGGGAAAAACGATGGAAGACGTGAAAATACAGATGTTCAGCCAACTGATTGATATTGCTTCAGGACGGGCGCATACGCTCAGCGAGCGGCATGGATTCCGGGAAATTGCGATTTTCAAGGATGGAGTCATCCTGTAATTGTACTCGTTCGCTGATTTATCCCTATTGTATGTATGATATACGAATGTACAGCAAATCCCGGCGGCCCTCTACGGCTTCCGGGATTTGTCGTTTACAGGTATTTCAATCATTTATCGCAAAGACTTTTTTGATTTTGGTCAGTGCGGCAGTAGAAGCGTGTTTTTCCAGTTGCTGCACCAAAAGTCCGCTCGCGTCGGCAACGCTGCCCTCAAACGGAGCAATACCCTGTCGCTTCATCCAGCAGCCTGAGGTCTCATAGGCAGAGCTGTTCCAAGCCACCTTGCCTTCAGCGAGACCTTCTTTTTCTTTGGTGCCACAGATTACAATGGCACTAATGCTTTGAAGGTCCAGGAGCCCCTGGTCAAACGATTTTTTGTCTTCTTTGGCCCTAAAACCTGCCTGTGAACGCAACGCTCGCCCATCAATCCCTTCTTGCTTTTCAATTATTTCATATAGTTTGAATGCTTCTCGAGAGAGCAATCCCGCGTCATATTGTTCTTCTATCATTCTGGAGCCCGCTAACAGACGGTGCACCCATGGGAAATATTCGCGTGAGACAAGGATAGCTTTCTTTTTGACAAATTTGCCATAGGCAGCGATCCCTTCCTCAGCCAGACGTGATCGCCACAACCAGGGATCAAGTGCATTATCCTTGTGCCAGTTTTCTTTTGGCGTTATGGAAGACAGTGAAGGATATTCAGGGAATAAAGGTGCAAGCGGGAGCAGTCCCACAGCCTTTATTCGCTGAACAGCTTCTTCGTAAGTTACGATGGATTCATTCTCATTCATCATAAATGGGCAAGCTCCTTTTTAATGTGTGCTACAACAATTATGGTTGGAAGTCAGATACATCTGGCTTACTTCCTCGGCATGTTTGCGAATCTCACGGCGGAGGTTCTCAGGTTCAAGTACTTCTGCCTCACGTCCAAGTCGATAAAAGAATCGCACGGCCCATTCCCACTCACCGGGAGGGCAGAGAAAGGACAGTTCCCAGACATCGGGAGCGATCTCGGTCATTCGTTCTCCAATATGCTTGTCCTGTTCTGCTTCGATCATACCGCTGTAACTCAGACGTGCGGTTACGCGCGTTGGAGAACGTTCAGGAGATTGCCGTTTGCTGCGCTGTCGTTCAGCCTGTTCAGACAGTTTTTGTGATTCGAACAGGTCAATCGCCGTAACTTCCAGAATGCGGTCAGCCCTGAACAGGCGCTGTTCGCCATGCTCCTCCGAATACGCTTCACAATACCAGAAACCGGCCGAAGCATAGATCCGAATGGGGCAGATTGTAAGCCAGCGTTGACGGGAAGCAGAGCGGTATAACATACGCAGCCATCCTTGTTCCGGGATACAAGCCAGAAGCGGTTCCAGATGATGAAGGATGTAGTTCCGCTCGGGTACATCATGCTTCAGTTGTTTGAACATGGGATCCATCTTTGCCTTGACATCATCTGGAATAATGCTTTTGATTTTGTCCATTACTGTCCAGCGTTTCTCTTGAAAAGGGGTATCTGCATAATGGCTTAGGCCTTCGAGAGCAAAAATGAGAGTAGCTGCTTCAACCGGGTCCAATTGCAGTGGGGGCAGTACATACCCCTCCATAAGTCTGAAGCCGCCTCCGGGACCGGAGATAGCAATGATCGGGACATTCATCTCAGAGAGTGATTGGATATCCCGCAGGATGGTCCGGCGGGAAACTTCAAACTTTTCTGCAAGCGAATGTGCCGTTTCGTGACCGTGCTGCAATGCCATAACGATGGCGGCAAGCCGATTTGTTCTATTCATGTCAGCCACTCCGTTTCGAGGGTTGCGCCGCCGGAAAGAATGCTTCTAAGTGTTCCTCCCATTGTAGCAGTGTATAAGTGACATCATGGCTGTCACCAATATATCGCAGCATTATATTTTGTATTCCATACAGTGCAGCGACTACTTTCGGAGGGGACGTTTCCTTCTTGCCGGCGGGGCGTCGTTAAATTGTGTGTCTCGTCCAATTCGCTTCGCTTCTCGGTATTTCCTTCTAACCGGGAGCCTCACAAATAATGACAAAAACCCGTATCCGGTCTAAACGGATACGGGAAGTAGCAGATTGAAACAAGTTCATCCATATAATACTTTAAATTTTAACAATTGACACGTTTTTAATCTTCAACTATAGAACCATGCGATATCCATGTAACATGTTGTATCATTGGTTTTCGAATAATTATTTCATTTCAAGCAGTTGTACACCGCGGCCTTCAATCTCGACCTTACCAGAGAGGGATCGATCTGTGAGCAAATCATGAGCCTCAGCCTTGCCCAGATCATAGGATTGAGCAGTAGCATTGTGATTCATGACAAACAGGTACTGCTGTCCATCCTTGGTACGAGAAGTTACTTCAACACCTTCAGGAGTATCCAGAAGAGAATCGATCTTTTTGGATGCAGCCAGCTGTCCCAGCAAGCCGTCCAGGAATCGATCTTCCGGATCGGAAGCTACATACCAGGCTTCGCCTTGGCCAAACGTGTTGCGAGTGACCACTGGCATGCCTTTGTAGAAATCGTCCCCATACTCGGCAATGACTTCGGCACCTTCACTGTGAAGCAAGTCACACAACATGCCGCAACCATATTCTCCTTGAAGATCGCCATAAGCTTCTTTCAGGACAATACTGTTTTTTTGCTCCGGCAGGAGGGCGTCAATTTCTTCGACCCAGATACCGAGCAGCTTGCGAAGTTCTCCCGGGTAACCACCGGTAGTTACGATATCGCTCTCATTAACGATGCCACTGAAGAAGGTTGTCAGGAATGTACCGCCTGCTTCAACGAATTTTTCCAGTTTGGCAGCAAAGCCTGGTTTAACCATATAGAGTACTGGAGCGAGCACGATGTCGTATTTGCTGATATCGGTATCCACACTAACGATGTCCACCTGAATGTTTCGGCGGAAGAAGACAGCGTAGTATTTGTGAATTTGGTCTACATAGTTTAGTGCAACCGTAGGTCCGCTGGATTTCTCGATCGCCCACCAGTTATCCCAGTCAAACACAATTGCCACTCTGGCATTTGCGGCAGCATCCAGTGTTTTGTCGCCCAGTAACTGTAATTCCTTACCGAGTTCCGCGACTTCACGGAATACACGGGTATGCTCATGACCGACATGTTCAATGACGGCACCGTGATATTTCTCGCAGGCGCCAACCGAACGGCGGAGCTGGAAGAACATGATTGTATCTGCACCATGGGCAACGGACTGGTAGCTCCACAGGCGCATGACGCCGGGACGCTTCAAAGAGTTGTAAGGCTGCCAGTTCTGCTGGCTTGGTGTCTGCTCCATGAGCATGAACGGCTGTCCATCCTTCAATCCGCGCATCAGATCATGTGCCATGGCTGTGAAACTTACCGGGGTTGCAAGACCCGGATAGCTGTCCCAGGAGACGATATCCATATATTTGGCCCATTTGAAATAGTCCAGCTGTTTGAAAAATCCCATCAGATTGGTCGTAACGACCGAATCCGGGATATGTTTTTTGATTGCATCATATTCAAGGCGATAACAGTCGAGCATACTGTCCGAATTGAAACGGGAGTAATCCAGCGAGATGCCCTGGAATGTGGAGTTATTATTTCCCCAGTGCTCGCTCAGGTTACTTGGCAGTACAATCTCATCCCAATCGTAGAAAGTATGACCCCAGAAATTGGTGTTCCATGCTTTGTTGAGCTGCTCCAGGGTCTGGTAGCGTTGTTTGAGATACACGCGGAACGCTTTCTCGCAGTTATCACAATAACAGTCGCCGCCGTATTCGTTGGAGATATGCCATACAAGAACAGCTGGGTGGTCTTTGTAACGTTCCGCCAGCTTGTCTGCAATCTTTTCGGAGTATTTGCGGTAGGTTGGGCTATTCGGACAGGAGTTATGCCGTCCACCGAATTTGCGTTTGCGTCCATCGGCATCCACACGCAGTACATCCGGGTATTTTTTCGCCATCCATGCTGGATGTGCAGCAGTGCTTGTCGCGAGGCAGACGTATACACCGCTTTCATACAGACTATTAATTAACTGGTCCAGTCCTTCAAAATGATAAGTAACTTCATCAGGCTGAATCAGTGCCCATGAAAATACGTTGATGGTTGCAATATCAATACCTGCCAATTCGAACATGCGCAGATCTTCAAGATGAGTCTCGTGATCCCATTGTTCAGGGTTATAGTCGCCGCCGTAGAACATTTTGGGTAACTTGCTGCTAATCAAATGTGTTCACCTCTTGTATAAGAATAATTCTATACTATATGATGAATATGACTTTTAAAATATAAGAAAAGTAATTAAACATATAAGAATATGGAACTTTAATTTTGGTTTTTTGTTCAAAGGAGAGAATTCCTATGCTCATTACACCCGATCATCGGCGCTATTTTATGACCCCGCGGGATCAGCCGCTTCCGCTCTACATCGAGAGTATAGGATATAACGGCAATCAGGAGAATGTGTACAGACCTGCCGGATATCCTTGTTATCACTGGCTTCAGACGGTGAAGGGAGCCGGAGAATTCAGATTTGCAGGTTCAACTGTACTGCTGGGCGAGTCAGCCGGTATTTTGCTGCCGCCTAATGAACCGCACGAGTATGTACGCTCGCAGGGAGAGTGGGAGACACTTTACATTACATTTGGGGGTTCCCAGTGCCCGGCAATCACAGAGTCACTTGGTTTGGGAGAGGCTGCCCTTCACCAGTGGGATCCAGGGAGCCCGCTTGAGTATTATGGCAGGGAAGTGCTGGGTTCAATCAGCAGTGACCAGGATTTATCCGGCTTGGAGGCGTCAGCTGACATGTACCGATTTCTGATTTTGCTCAAGAAACATGGCATGACGGGCAGTCGTTCTTCGATCTCCCATGCCGTGGAACGGTTGGCCCCGTTAATTTCGTTTATGAATAAACACTATGCCGATCCCGAAATTGGCCTTGAACAGATGGCGGCCATACCAGGCATTACGCCCAGACATCTGAATACCCTTTTCAAACAATCCTTTGGCATGACCGCCTATAGTTATTTCATTCTCCTCCGTATTCGCAAATCGAAGGAATGGATGACAGGAGACAGCAAATTGACCGTCAAGGAAACGGCAGCGAAGGTTGGTTTTCGCGATGCAAGTCATTTTGTGGCTACATTTCGGCGGATTGAAGGCGTAACTCCAGAGCAGTATCGGACGTTATATTAATCATTCCAAGGTTACAGTGTGCTAAAAAACACTGTTCAAGCATGAAGATTCCGTGTAATCTGTACCCAATTGAACAAAAAGTGATGCCAGGAAGGTATTGATGCGCAAGGGTGCTTCCCGTTATGATGATATCGATTCCTTAGATTGGAAAACGAATATACGGATCAACGTATCCGTTCAACTTAGAGAGGATGATTGAAGTGACAACAACTATACCATTGTGGGACCATGCAGCACCTTATGCGGCCAAGGGACATGAGGATGAAATGCCCCATCTTATTCCATTTATTCATCCCGGTTCCGAGAGCGCTGTCATTGTATGTCCAGGTGGGGGTTATGGATTTTTGGCCGATCATGAAGGAGCTCCAATCGCTGAATTGCTGAACCGTGCGGGAATCAGTGCGTTTGTGCTGAAGTATCGTGTGGCTCCTCATCAGCATCCGGCACCGATGGCAGATGGTCAGCGTGCGATTCGCTATGTACGTGCTCATGCCGAGCAATATGGCATTCAACCTTCCAAAATTGCGGTGCTTGGTTTCTCGGCAGGTGGTCATCTTACAGCGACGTTGGGAACCTTGTATGACGAAGGTCAACCAGATCATGAAGACCCAATCGAACGGGAAAGTTCACGTCCGGATCGGGTAATTCTTTGTTATCCGGTGATTACGATGGACTCTTATGGACATGCCGGTTCTCGTGAGAATCTGCTTGGGCCAGATGTGTCTGTTGAACAGATCAAGGCTTTCAGTGCGGAGCAGCAGGTGAAAGCCGATGCTCCTGAGGCATTCATCTGGCATACGAGTGATGATCAGGCGGTTCCTGTAGAGAACAGCTTGCGTTACGCGCTCGCCCTTGGCGCGCACGGCATTCCTTATGATCTGCATGTATTCGAAAAAGGTTCACATGGTCTCGGATTAGCAGAGGACAACCCTGCCGTTCGGCCCTGGTCTGACCTGTGCCTGACCTGGCTTAAAAATCAAGGGTGGTAACACGGTAAGCTTGATGAACGCTGTCTTCCCTGAATATGAAATATGAATACGAGTACGAGTAGTCTCACATATTTTAACGCTGATGAGAGCGAAGGAGAAAACGACAATGAAGTTGCAAAAAAATGATAAGCTGCTTTTTATTGGAGATTCAATCACAGATTGTGGCCGTGAGCATCCTATTGGGGAAGGCAGTTCCGGACTGGGTCATGGCTATGTGGCACAAGTATATGCTTTGCTGCGTTCCATCTATCCGGAATTGATGCTGCGGATTCAAAATGTGGGTAATAGCGGGAATACGATCCGTGATTTGAAACAGCGCTGGGACCGAGATGTGCTTGAGCTCAAACCGGACTGGCTGACCATCATGATCGGGATTAACGATGTATGGCGTCAGTTTGACAATCCGCTATCCACAGATTCGCATGTTTTCCTGGAGGAGTATGAGTCCACACTGCGTGATCTGGTTGCTTCTGTTCGTCCTAGCTTGAAAGGACTTGTGCTGATGTCTCCTTATTATTTGGAAGCCAACCCGGAAGATCCGATGCGGGCTACGATGGATATATACGGTGAAGCTGTTCGCAGAGTAGCCGCGGAGTATGATGCCATCTTCGTGGATACACAGGCTGCCTTCACACCATTCTGGGATCATTTCTATACGTCCGTACTGACTTATGACCGCGTTCATCCCGATGCAACAGGCCATATGGTGCTATCCAAAGCGTTCCTGGATGCCATTGGTTTCGAATGGTCAGGCGGCGTCAAACTATAAAAGGATGTGATGGCATGAGCAACTTGAACATTGCGGTACATACCCCGGCCTTACTGGGAGAAGGTCCAAGCTGGGATGCTAAAAACAACCGATTGTTATGGGTGGATATTGAAGGGTACAAGGTCCATGTATTTAATCCATCTACAGGTGAAGATCAGGCTTATAATGTTGGGCAGCATGTTGGGGCTGTCGTGCCTTACCATGGTGACGAGGTTATCGTTGCTTTACGCAGTGGCTTTCACACGTATCACTTGCTCACAGGAGAGCTGCATCTGATTGAAGATCCAGAGACAGGCAAGGATAACAATCGATTCAATGATGGAAAATGTGACGCGCTTGGCCGCTTCTGGGCAGGTACGATGAGCATGAACGGTGAAAGCAAAGCAGGGGCATTTTATTGTCTGGAGGAGGGACAGCCTGTTCGAACGTTGTTCAGGGATGTGTCCACATCCAATGGCTTGGGCTGGAGCCCGGATCAACAGAAGATGTATTACATCGATACACCGACTCGTTCCATTGACCGTTTTGATTATGATCTGGCTGCTGGAGAAATTACGAACCGGGCAAGTATCATTGCCATACCGGAGGAATTAGGCTTTCCGGATGGAATGACCGTAGACAGTGAGGGAATGCTGTGGGTTGCCCACTGGGGAGGGGGAAAAGTCACTCGCTGGAATCCGCATACAGCAGAGTTATTGCAAGAGATCGAGATCCCCGCAGATCAGGTGACATCCTGCTGTTTTGGAGGTCCGGAGCTGGAAGACTTGTATATTACAACAGCCCGAATTGGTATTCCGGAAGAGCGGCTGGTGGAGACGCCAAATGCCGGTTCTCTCTTTGTGGTTAGACCTGGGGTAAAAGGACAGAATACCTACGCATATGGCAAGTAACACCAGTCGATTGGACAATGTTCTTTCCTAGTTACGGAAATTAAGATTAGAATCAAGGGTGCTGTTTGATACGGCATCCTTTTTTTGTGTGCAGGTAATCAGCTCGAATTCTCAAAAAAAAATAAAGAAAGGAATAAGGTTAAGGGGGAAGGTGTTTCGGGATTGCCATCGAATGTTATTTATTGAAAGTATTATCCAAATTAGCGATACTCAATAATTTTATGAAAGCGTTTTATTTAAAACGGAGAGGAGGTGGGGCTGGTTGCCTGATCCATCGCATTAAATGTCTGACACTCTACTCATCAACATGATGATACAGCGGGGTTTACCGGGATGCGACGAACATATTGAAGAGGAGGCTAAGTAATGATGAAAACGTTTTTGGGGAAGCTGCGGATCATGAGTTTGACGGTTGCCGTTGCCGCTGTTTCACTGGGTGTGTTATCTGGAACGACCGATGCGGCGCCGAGTGATTCATACCAGTGGAAAAATGTCGTGACTGGGGCAGGCGGCGGTTTTGTGCCGGGAATTATTTTCAATAAGTCAGAGAAAGATCTGATCTATGCCCGGACGGATATTGGGGGAGCCTATCGCTGGAATCCTGCGAATGAGAGTTGGATTCCACTCACCGATTTTGTCGGCTGGGATGACTGGAACAAAAACGGTGTCGATGCGCTGGCAACAGACCCGGTTGATCCGAATCGGGTGTATATGGCTGTCGGCACGTACACGAATTCATGGGACAAAAATAACGGCTCTATCCTGCGCTCTACGGATCGCGGTGATACTTGGCAGACCACCACTCTTCCGTTCAAAGTCGGCGGTAACATGCCGGGACGTTCGATGGGGGAACGACTGACCGTTGATCCGAATAAAAATAGCATTTTGTATTTTGGTGCACGTAGTGGCAACGGACTCTGGAAAAGTACGGATTACGGCGTAACCTGGAACAAAGTAACGAGCTTCCCGAATCCGGGTACGTATGTGGAGGACCCGTCCTATGAGTATACCAGTGACATCGTAGGTCTCTCCTGGATCACGTTTGACAAATCAACAGGTTCTTCCGGACAGGCAACACAAACTATCTATGTCGGGGTAGCCGACAAAAATCAAAGCATATATCGCAGTATCAATGGAGGCGCAACGTGGACTGCTGTTGCTGGACAGCCTACAGGTTATTTACCTCATCACGGGGAACTGGATGCCAATGGAAATCTCTATATTTCATACAGCGATGGTGCAGGTCCTTATGATGGGGAAAAGGGAGACCTGTGGAAATTAAATACGACTACAGGGGTATGGACCAACATTAGTCCGGTGCCGAGCAGCAGCTCGGACAATTATTTTGGATACGGTGGACTGGCTATAGATGCTCAGCATCCTGGTACATTGATGGTGGCAACCCTCAACTCCTGGTGGCCTGATGCCAATTTGTTCCGCAGTACGGACAGTGGAGCTACTTGGACCCGCATCTGGGAATTCGATGGATATCCAAACCGCAAAATGCGCTATACACAGGATATTTCGGCCGCTCCTTGGTTGACCTTTGGGACGAATCCCGCACTGCCTGAAGTTACTCCAAAGCTGGGCTGGATGATTGGCGATCTGGAGATTGATCCGTTTGACTCTGACCGCATGATGTATGGGACAGGAGCGACTATCTACGGAACGAAAAATCTGACAGACTGGGATGACGGGAACAAAATCAATATTTCGGTAATGGCCAAAGGGGTCGAGGAGATCGCAGTACTGGATCTGATCAGCCCGCCAAGCGGAGCACATTTGTTAAGTGGGGTAGGGGATGTCTCGGGATTCCGTCATAATGATCTGGATCAGGCACCAGCTACGATGTTTACCAGCCCCAACTACTCTTCTACGGAAAGTCTGGATTTTGCAGAGTTAAGCCCGAATACCATGGTTCGCGTAGGAAAAGCAGACTACAGTGCTGATCCGAATGCAAAATCGATTGGTTTATCCAGCGATGGTGGGACCACGTGGTATAAGGCGAACACAGAACCTGCCGGTACAGCCGGAGGAGGAACCGTTGCTATTTCTGCAAATGGTAACCGACTTCTATGGAGCACGTCAGACAAGGGTGTGCATTATTCCACTGGCGGCAACTCATGGACAGCGAGTTCAGGTATACCCGCACAGGCCAAAGTGATCTCCGATCGGGTAAATCCGAACAAATTCTATGGATTTGCTGCAGGCAAAGTCTACGTGAGCACCAATGGTGGTGTCTCCTTTACTGCATCTGCGGCTACCGGGCTTCCGGTAGAAGGAAATGCAGATCTGGATGCAGTTCCAGGTACGGAAGGCGAACTTTGGTTTGCAGGCGGCAGTGAAGATGGGGGACCATATGGTCTGTGGCATTCCACCGATTCAGGAGCAACCTTTACCAAACTTGCAAATGTGGAGGAAGCGGACAGCATCGGTTTTGGTAAAGCGGCACCTGGGCAGAACGTGGTCGCGCTGTACACGATTGCGAAGATTGACGGAACCCGTGGATTTTTCCGTTCCGATGACGGCGGGGCGAATTGGGTACGTATTAATGATGATCAGCATCAATATGCGCGCGTAACCACGATTACAGGTGATCCGCGTCTGTATGGAAGGGTATATCTGGGTACGAATGGACGGGGCATTTTATATGCTGACCGTATTGGTGGGAACAATGGTGGTGGAGAAGGTGGGGGCACTCCGGTGACCAGTTCAACTATTACACCAGTCAATGCGGAATTTGACAAGAACATAGGCACTCAGGCCAATATTCCTGTGACGTTGACACTAAACGGAAATACACTTAACGCTATTCGTAATGGCAATACAACGCTGGTTTCAGGTACGGATTACACATTATCGGGAAATCTGGTTGTGTTGAATAAAACCTATTTAGCTTCATTGTCCAAGGGAAGCGCAGCTTTAACCTTCCATTTCAGTGCAGGCAATGATGCAATCCTGAATCTGACCATCAAAGACACTACTGCTGCACCCGCAGGAGCCATTCGAATTGAGATGTTTAATGGAACGACTTCAGCAACGGGGAACTCCATTAATCCCAAGTTCAAATTAACGAATACTGGCACTGCGGCGATCAATCTGTCCGATGTTAAAATTCGTTACTACTATACAATTAATGGCGCTCAGACCCAGAACTTTTTCTGTGATTGGGCAACAGCTGGAAACGACAATGTCACAGGGACGTTTAGTGCACTGTCGCCCGCAGTTTCCGGAGCAGATTCCGTGTTAGAGATTGGTTTCAAGGCTTCTGCGGGTTCACTGGCAGCGGGGCAAAGTACTGAAATTCAGGCACGTTTCTCCAAAACAGACTGGACCAACTACACTCAGACGGATGATTATTCGTTTGCGCCAACTCAGACAGCCTATGCCGAATGGACCAAGGTAACGGGATATATTGCTGGAAGTCTTCAATGGGGGATCGAACCTTAGACATGGAACTGAATGGAAAGCGTAATTAATCTAAACGCAGACAGATAAGAAGTCCTGGCTCGCCGAAAATGATTCATGGCGGGCCGAGGCTTCTTATTTTGTCGAAATATGGTGTACACTAAAGAAAGTTAGCATCAGCATTTGGCATAATTTAATTTAATTTGCTCCGGCTGCAAGATAGAGACGAATAGATGAATTTCGATCTATATCTTGCTGATTGAAAGCTGCACTTTGGATTTATGCAAAATGCTTACCATTGATTAAACATTCGTTTTGAGATATAAAAAGAAGTACAAAAGTTTTGCGTTAATGTAACCGCTAACACGCGGGGAGTCCATTCCACTCCGATATATGAGGTATATCTGCACAGACATAGAAGAAAGATTAGAATTAGACAAGGGGGTCAAGGATCATGAACCGGTTGTGTAAGGTGCTGATTGTTGACGATGAGTTTCTTGTAAGACAAGGCATTAAGCACCATATGAATTGGGAAGCCGAAGGCTTCCAGATTGTGGGCGAGGCTTCCAACGGGGAGGAAGGACTTGAGCAAGTACATTTGCTGCAGCCGGATATTGTCATTACAGACATCGTGATGCCTGTGATGGATGGGGAAACATTCGTCCGGACGCTAAAAGCGAGCCACCCACAAATAGAGGTTATCGTACTTAGCAGCTTCAGTGAATTCGAATATGTACGTTCAACGCTCCAGAATGGGGCTGCAGACTATATATTGAAACCGAAACTGGATACCAATGAACTATTACAAGTGCTTCAGCGTACGGCTGGCAAAATTCCCGAATTGCAGTTTGAGCCTTCACATGACGGGTGGAGGCTCGGGCAGCTGATGGAAAAGATGTTGTCCGGTTTTACGTTGGATGAGGAAAACGAGATGCATATGATAAGGGAGACTTTTCCTCATCATTGTTTCCGTTTACTCGTATATAAGCCGCAGGATACACAAGTACATTTGCACAAGCTGGATAATGAGCAACTGGAGTCCAGTTTACGGGAACAGCTCCCCGACGTGGAGTGCGCAATCGTTCCGGCCGAAGGCAACTCGCCAGTGGTTCTTCTTAATGTCGAGCCTTCCAAGGATGAATGGATGGTACAGCGGATCAAGAAGTTGGCAAGCGAGAATAAGGAAAGACAGGACGGATCTTGCTGGGTACTGAGTGACAGTTTTTCTTCATTTGAGGAGATGGGGGACGTATATCGAACACGTCTAATCAAGCTGATGGAGTATCGCTTTTATTATGAGGATCGATCTATTCTCGTATATAGCGAACTTCCGCCTCTTCACCCTGCTGGGTATCAGTTTAATGTGAACATGTTTTTGCAGCATGTGAAGCGAAATCGAACAGAAGCGGCAAGAGAATATTTGCAGGAACATGCACTTACACTTGGTCGGGATTATATTGCCGATGTGTTTGAGATTAAGTCCTTTCTGGGCAATCTGATCTTTAACGTAACCATTACCCTGGCAGATATGGATGTGCAGTCTTCTGCGTTGGAAGAAAGCAAATATGCCTATTTCAAACATGTGGATGGTGCCTCCAGTCTGACAGAAGCGATGAGCGTACTGGATCAGTTCATGGCTGAGGTACAGGAATGCACGAGTGGAGAGGGTGCAAGACGAAGTGATCCGAATATGAAAATGCTGCTGGAATATATGCATGAGCACTTTGATCAGCCGCTCGGCCTTGCCGAAGTCGCCAAGCATTTTCATTTTAATCCATCGTACTTGTCCAGTTATTTCTCTTCACACAAAAAAGAAGGTTTTAACGAATATTTGAATAAAATTCGGATTGAAAAGGCAGAGGAACTTCTGCGATCGGATCATGTTACAATCTCTGAAATCAGCAGCATGGTGGGCTATTCAGACCATAGCTATTTCTGCAAGGTGTTTAAAAAATTTACCGGACTGTCTCCAAGCCGATACCGGCGCAAGTTCTGGGCATAAAGTCAGAAGGGCAAAACGATGAAGAAATGGATCAATGCGTTATCCCGTCTTGGATTGTTTCCAAAATTATTTCTGGTTATGGTAATCAGCATTGTTCTCGTGTCGGTACTTATCCTGTGGACGACCATTCACATGTCGACCCGACTGTTTACCGAGACGTTCAGCATTACCAATTCCAAAGTGCTGAACCAGATCAAAACGAATTTTGAATCCTTTAATGATGCTATCGCAGCGGTAGCCAACAACGTAAGCCAGAGCGGCTCGATTCGCGGCTTTTTGTCCGAAGGTGAGGGCGATTCACTTACTATGGCGAAGTCCTACTATCATATGCGAGAGGCGATGGATCGAATTCAGACCATCACAGAATCGTATGAGGTGGGAATCACGATCAGTGGCATCAACGGACGCACGTATTCAACCGATCGTTCTCACTTGAGCATGTCGGTCGACGATCTAAAACAGATGCCTATTACGGTGGAGGCGACCAAGCTGCCCAGCCGATTGATTTTCGACGATTATCGTCTCGACGAGGGCTCGGGTTCAGAACAGATGATATCCGCGACCAAAGCGCTGACCAATCGAAGCCAGGGCAGTATGTATGGCATGTTATACGTCACGATGAGAGAGCGTATGTTCCGTCAGTTCTACAGCAGCTTTACGAGCAGGGGCAATGATGTGGTCATCCTGAACGAAAACGGGGAGATTGTTTCCTCGAATCGGGAAGATTGGATCGGGACTCGGCAATTGGAACTGCTATCGTATGCGAGACAAATGAGCAATGATAACAGTAAAGGGGTTAACGCACATGTAATGGACCAAGATAGCGTTGTTCTGTCCGAATACTTACCCATTTATCGCTTCTATATCGTCAATGTGGTCGATAAGGAGCAGGCGATGGGGCAGCTGCTGGATATGAAGACGATTGTCCTCATCTGTACGGCTATCGTTGCAGGAGCGCTTGTGCTGGTGTTTCTTATTACGAATCAGATTACCAAGTCGCTCCGCAGGCTGGTGAAACAGATGTCCAATATTACGAAAAGTGATCTGGATAATTATATTCCGGTCAGTGGCAGCTATGAGAGCCGACAACTGAGTCATGCTTACAATTACATGCTGGACGAACTGCATGATTATGTGGATCAACTGGTGTTGACTCAACGTGAGCAACGAAATGCGGAGCTTGCTGCTCTGCAAAGCCAGATTAATCCGCATTTTCTGTACAATACACTCGCTTCGGTTAAGGTGCTGGTACAGCAAGGCAATAAGGATCGTGCAGCCGAGACCATCAACGCATTGATCTCGCTCCTGCAAAATACGATTAGTGACGTAAGTGAGACGGTTACGGTGGAGCAGGAAGTGGAGAATTTAAAAAATTATGTGTTCATTAATCATGTCAGGTACGGCGGACGGATCAAGGCAGCTTTTTATATATCCCCGGATTGTACCCATTATCATGTGCCCAAGCTGGTGATTCAGCCTTTTATCGAGAATGCGTTCTTCCATGCCTTTATCAAGAAGGATACAGGAACGATTCATGTGATGGTGTCAAGAGCAGGTGAATCACTAATCTGTGAGATTATGGACAATGGCGACGGGATTGAGGGGTTCTCCATGGGAGAGTCGCTGCCTAATCCGAAGAACAATCGACAGCTGTTTAGTGGAATCGGTATACGTAATGTTCACGACCGGATTCAACTGCTTTATGGTACGCCTTATGGTGTTACGATCATGAGCACGCCTGGCGAGGGAACCAGAGTGACGGTCACGCTCCCTTTAATCACTCAATAATGGCACAACGAGCTGAGAATCAAATATAGACCGTTCAGAAAGAGTCTTCCGAACGCTGCATTGTAGCAGAATAGGAGGGCTCTTTTTAATGCAAAATAATATCCATCGAAAGAAGCAAAAAGGATCATTGGGTAAACATTTTAGATGGGGAAAGTACAAATTCAAAAGAAATTACCATAATCCAAAATTAATGCAAGCGGTTTCTGTAAAGGTTTTCATTGTGGCAATAAGATGACAAATCGGCACAAAATTATTACTAACGAATGGCGATTTGGGAATGATAAGATGATTACATCGAAAGCAACCGCTTTCAGAAAACGCAAACAAATTACACACAAAGAGGTTGAAGGGGAGTTGAATGATTTGAAAAAAATGTGGGTATTGATGCTCGCTACTGTCCTGTTGTTGTCCGCATGTTCATCCGGCGGTGGAGGCAAAACGGCTAGTAGTGGTGACGAAAAAACAAACGAGATCACAATTTGGGCTTGGGACAAAGCATTTAACGTTGCTGCACTTGAAACAGCAAAAGAAGCATATCAGAAACAAAATCCCGATCTGAAAATCAACATCATTGAGAATGCTCAAGATGCGATTATTCAGAAGCTGAACACAGGCCTGAACTCTGGAACAAGCAGCGGTCTTCCTAACATCGTTCTGATTGAGGACTATCGTTCACAAAGCTTCCTGAGTGCATATCCTGATGCATTCAAAGATTTGTCTTCCACGATTAAAGCTTCCGATTTTGCAGATTACAAAATTGGACCAACATCCTATGAGGGCAAACAATATGGAGTTCCATTTGACTCTGGCGTAGCAGGTTTGTACTACAGAACGGATTTGCTGGAACAAGCGGGCTACAAGGCTGCTGACTTGCAAGACATCACTTGGGATGATTACATCCAAATCGGTAAAGACGTAAAAGCAAAAACAGGTAAAGAGCTGCTGTCTCTTGACCCGAATGATCTTGGAATCATTCGCATGATGATCCAGACTGCAGGCAAATGGTACACTGCAGAAGATGGCAAGACACCTGACATCAGCAGCAACCCTGCATTGAAAGAAGCTTTCGAAACGTACAAAAAAATGATGGATGCCAACATTGTTAAATTGCACTCTGACTGGAGTCAATTTGTTTCCAATGCCAATAACGGTAGCGTAGCAACAATTCCTACAGGTAACTGGTTCTCACCATCTGTACGTCAAGAAGCTTCCCAATCCGGTAAATGGGCTGTAGCTCCAATGCCAAAAATGGCTGGCCAACCAAACTCTGTACACGCATCCAACCTGGGTGGCAGCTCCTGGTATGTTATGAATAACGTTCCTGGTGCAGATCAAGCAGCTGACTTCCTGGCAAAAACATTTGGTTCTGACAAACAACTGTATCAAGACTTGTTGACGAACATTGGTGCTATCGGTACGTACAAACCGGCTGTAGATGGTGATGCATACAACAAGGCAGATGAGTTCTTCAGCGGTCAAAAAATCTTTAGTGATTTTGCAGCATGGACCAAAGAAATTCCGAATGTAAACTACGGTAGTAACACATATGCAATTGAAGACATTCTGGTTGTTGAAATGCAAGCGTATCTGAACGGTAAAGCAATTGATGACGTTCTAGCCGATGCACAAAAACAAGCTGAAGCACAATTAAACTAAGATACCCAAGGTAACTTATAGAACCCTAGGTAACATCGGAGCCGTCTCCCTTGTCTGGCGCAAGCTGAACCGGACAAAGGCGAGAGGCTCTGTAGGTTCTACCCATGTTCCATGGAGAGAGAGGAGCCATACTGTGAAAGCCATAAATACAGGAGACAGTCTCCAAAAGAAAAATAATTTGACTGGATGGGCTTTTGTTTTGCTGGCTGTTGTCGGAATTGTAGCTTTCTACTTCTATCCGATGATTCAAGCGCTGCTCTTATCATTCAAGTCTGGCAAAGGCGCCAACCTTGAATTTTCGGGCCTTGCGAACTACAAGAGATTGTTGGTTGACACAACGTTCCGTACAGCATTATCAAATACGTTCATTTACTTGATCATTCAAGTACCTGTAATGATTATTCTCGGTTTGTTCATTTCCGTATTGCTAAATGACAGCACACTGCGTTTCCGCAGCTTCTTCCGTACAGCTATTTTCTTGCCTTGCGTTACTTCACTCGTAGCTTACTCGGTTGTATTCAAATATTTGTTTGCACCGGATGGTATGGTGAACCAGGCGTTGTTGGGCTTGCACATCATCGGCACTCCAATTCAATGGATCACGGACCCGTTCTGGGCTAAAATTACGATCATAATCGCCGTCACTTGGCGTTGGACCGGATATAACATGATTTTCTATCTGTCATCTCTGCAAAATATCGATCAATCGATCTATGAAGCAGCCAGAATTGACGGAGCCAATGCATTTACCCAATTTTTCAAAATTACCGTACCTTTGCTCAAACCGATCATCCTATTCACATCCATTACATCAACGATCGGTACTTTGCAGATCTTTGATGAGATTATGAACATTACCAAAGGTGGTCCGGGTAACGCGACCATGTCCATTTCGCAATATATCTACAACCTTTCGTTCAAATATTCACCGGACTTCGGATATGCGGCAACCGTTTCTTACTCCATCGTAATTTTGATCATAATATTGTCCATCATCCAGTTTAAAGTGGCAGGTGATAATAAAAATGGCTAAAGCTAAAGCAAAACGGATTTTCACTTACGTCTTCCTATCCATCGTCGCCTTTGTATCCATTTTTCCATTTTTCTGGATGCTGGTCAGCTCTACAAATGCATCTGTCGATGTTACCAAAGGCAGATTGCTGCCAGGTTCGGCTTTCCTTGATAACTTCAACAAACTGATTGACTCGACCAATCTGGTGCAGGCTCTGGGGAACTCGGCTATTATCTCCGTTGTCTCAACGGTTCTGGCTCTGCTGATTGGTTCGATGGCAGGTTATGGCTTTGAGGTATATCGTACGAAATCGCGTGATGTTGTGTTCAACATCTTGCTGTTATCCATGATGATTCCGTTTGCAGCGATTATGGTGCCCTTGTACCGTATGTTTGCAACGATCTCAAGTGTTACACCGGTCATCGGGATCAACACCATGGCATCCGTCATTTTGCCAACCATTACGACAGCGTTTCTGATCTTCTTCTTCCGTCAGAACACCAAAATGTTCCCTAAAGATCTGCTGGAAGCTGGACGTATTGATGGACTGAGCGAGCTGGGAATCTTCCTGAAGATTTACATGCCAACGATGAGAACCACATACGCAGCAGCCGCGATTATCACATTCATGAGCAGCTGGAATAACTATCTGTGGCCGCTGATTGTATTGCAAACGCCTGACCAACAAACGATTCCGCTGTTGATCTCGAATCTCGGTTCGGGATACGCTCCAGATTATGGCGTAATTATGACAGCGATCGTTATTGCCACGCTGCCGACAGCGATCGTATTCTTCATCATGCAGAAACATTTTGTCGCCGGAATGGTTGGTTCTGTGAAATAATGGAATAACATTCATGCCCGTATGATAGTGGAGGCCGCCGCAGGCGTGCCTCTGCCTTTCTGTTTGTCAAGGATTGATTGTGGTTTTTGAAAAAGGAAAACAAGATTCTGTACTGAATAAGTAATAGACATATTTGTTTCAAGAGGGAGAGAGAGCCGAATGAAAGCAACACATGCAGATATCAACTGGCTGGGTGATGTAAGCGTTTTTGAAGTAAACCGCCTGAACGCATACTCGGATCATCGCTATTACCGTACTATGGAAGAGGCGAAAGCATCGGGTGCAATGGCTATGCGCTACAACCTTAACGGAACGTGGAAATTTAACTATGCGATCCGTCCGGATTGCCGCCCCGAAGCTTTTTACAAGCAGGAATTCTCCAGTGCCGGTTGGGACGATATTGAAGTGCCAGGGCATATTCAGCTCCAAGGGTACGGTCAGATCCAATATGTGAATACACAGTATCCGTGGGACGGTCTGAATGAACTTCGCCCACCGGCACTGCCGCAGGACCAAAACCCGGTAGGCAGTTACATTCGCACATTCCACCTGCCGACAGGTTGGGAGTCGAATCCGGTATATATTTCTTTCCAAGGTGTAGAGTCTGCATTCTATGTATGGCTTAACGGACAATTTGTCGGATATGGAGAAGACAGCTTTACGCCATCCGATTTTGATTTGACCCCATTCCTTCAGGACGGAGAGAACAAACTGGCTGTTGAAGTGTATCAACGCAGTACAGGCAGCTGGCTGGAAGATCAGGATTTCTGGCGGTTCTCCGGCATTTTCAGAGAAGTGTATCTGTATACTGTGCCGCCTGCGCATATTCGCGATGTGCGGGTTGTGACGAATCTGGACAAGTCTTATACCCATGGTACGTTAAACGTGGATCTCAAGCTTGAAGGTAAAGCTGCTGATGGAGCCAAAGTGAAGGCTGAACTGCGGGATGCTGAAGGCAACACGGTGAAAACATTTGGTGGGATTGAAGTTACCAATGGTCTGGTGAGTCTTCGTGAGGAGATTGGCAAAGTAAACCTGTGGAGCGCGGAGATTCCTTACCTGTATCGCCTGTACATTCAAGTATATGATGCAGCAGGCGAGCTGTTGGAAGTTGTACCTCAGGCCGTTGGCTTCCGTACATTTGAAATGATCGACAAAGTGATGCACATCAACGGTAAACGTATTGTTTTCAAAGGGGTAAACCGTCATGAATTCAATCCGCGTCGCGGGCGCGCTGTAACCAAGGAAGATATGCTTTGGGATGTTCGCACCATCAAACAAAACAATATGAACGCTGTGCGTACATCGCACTATCCAAACCAAAGCCTTTGGTATGAATTGTGTGATGAATATGGATTGTATGTGATTGATGAAATGAACCTGGAGACACATGGATCATGGCAGAAGCTGGGTGCTGTCGAGCCTTCATGGGTTATTCCTGGCGATAAACCGGAGTGGCATGACATCGTTATGGATCGTGCGGTGTCCATGGTCGAGCGGGATAAAAACCATCCATCTATTCTGATCTGGTCTTGTGGTAACGAGTCTCATGGTGGTGAAGTGATCTATAAAGTGTCTCAGTACTTTAAAACAGCAGATCCAACTCGTCTTGTTCACTATGAAGGAGTTTTCCATGATCGTCGTTTCAACGATACGAGTGACATGGAATCCCGCATGTACGCCAAACCGGCGGACATCGAGGAATTCCTGAATGCCAATCCGGAAAAACCGTATATCAGCTGTGAGTACATGCATGCTATGGGTAACTCCATTGGAGGTATGCATAAGTATACGGAATTGGAAGATAAATATCCGATGTACCAAGGCGGCTTCATTTGGGATTACATCGATCAGGCTATCTTCAAAAAAGACCGTTACGGCAAAGAGTTCCTAGCTTACGGCGGAGACTTCGGTGATCGTCCTTCGGACTATTCGTTCTGTGGAGACGGCATTGTGTACGCGGACCGCAGAGTGACTGCCAAGATGCAGGAAGTGAAATTCCTGTACCAAAACATCAAGCTGTTCCCGGATCGGGAAGGTGTGAAGATCGTTAACGATAATTTGTTTGCGGACACGTCTGAATTCGAACTGGTTTACAGTCTGGATCGTGAAGGTCACGAAGTGCTGCGTGGAACGCTGGAGGTAAACGTGGGCCCACAAAGCGAGACCATTGTGAAACTTCCACTTGATGTGGAATCTCTTGTTGGTGGAGAATATGCAGTGAATACCGCGTTTGTATTAAACGCAGCTACATTGTGGGCTGACAAAGGTGAGGAAGTTGCATTTGGGCAGTTTGTTTTCACACAAGAAGGCAAACAAACGGCTGTAGCTGTGGATCAAAATCGGGTGAGCAATATACAAGTGGTTGAAGGTGACGTAAACATCGGTGTTCGCGTTGGTCAAACCCATGCTTTGTTCTCCAAGCAATTTGGAACACTGGTTTCCCTGAAATTCTCTGGACGCGAAACCATTGCGATTCCGCCGGCACCACTGTTCTGGCGTGCAACGACAGACAATGACAAAGGTACAGCGATGGGCTTTGAGCTTGGCGCATGGTATGCTGCCAGCCTGCTGCCGCGCCTTGTAGAATGGAAGCATGAACAGAAACCGGATCAATACCGGATTGAGTTCACTTACAAGCTCAACATCTCCGCAGATGTAGAGGTGAAAGTGATTTATACTGTGCTTGCAGATGGTAGTGTGCATGTGCATAACACGTACAAAGGCACCGAGGGCCTGCCAAACCTGCCAATCCACGCTCTTTCGTTCAGAACGTCTCCAGACTATGAAAATGTGGAATGGCTGGCGATGGGACCGGAAGAAAACTATGCGGACCGCGCATTTGGCGCTCGTCTGGGTATCCATGACAGCAAAGTAACTGATACCGTTGCTCCATATCTTGTACCGCAGGAGTCGGGCAACCGTACGGGTGTACGTTGGGCCAAATTGACCGACAACGCAGGACGCGGGTTCAAGATCGAAGCTTCAGGCGCGCCGGTTGAACTGAATGTGTCACCATATACAGCGTTTGAGCTGGAAAATGCGCAGCATGTGTATGAATTGCCACCCGTTCACTACACAGTAGTGACCGTTGCTGGCAAACAAATGGGTGTTGGCGGTGACGACAGCTGGGGCGCTCCGGTACATCCGGAATACCAAATCCCTTCCAATGGTGAGCTGAGCTTCGAATTTGTCATCCGTTCATTATAAGAGAAAGGTTAATAAAACTTGGTGCACAGTCTTATATATCAAGTCTGTAAGCCATAGTTTGTAGCAAAAGCTGAAGCAGAGGTTACTCGATGAAGAGGGCCTCTGTTTTGTTTTATTTTGAATAAAGGAGAGAGTAGAAGAGTGAAGCAGGCAGCGGAGTCTATGTATGGTTGAAACCGTTCTCGTTCGGTTCTCGTAATGTACAGAAACAAAGAGATGAGGGAGGGGACAGGATGAGCAGAAAGGCAAAAACAGGGATGTGGCTCACGGTGCTGGCTGTTATGGGCATTATTGTTGGATCATTTATCTGGTATTTCAACACCGCTTCTGGAGAGCGTGCACTCAAAACGATGAGATCCAATAATACCGGAGGGCTGGAGCGTGTAGTGAAGGTGTACAGCAGCTCAGGTGAGCTGATCCAGACCTATGAAGGCAAGATCGATGTGCAGGATACCGAGTATGGCAACAAGGTACTTTTTGACCTGAACGGTAAACGTATTGTGATCTATAATGCAACGGTTGTAACGGAAGAGAAGTAAAGCAGTAAAGAGAATTGAGAGATAGATGCAAAGTGACGAGTGTTCGGGCGGTCCAGAGCAAGGCCAACCAGCTTGAGGAGACATATCTCTACTTCTGTAGTGAAATTAAGGAAAAAGATTGAGAAGTGAGTGATACAGAATGATGATTTTCATGGTTGCTCTCGCAATATTAGGCATGTTTGCTTTTTATAGTTTGCTTGCTTATTTTTTAATCCGTCTGATATCAAAAAAAGGGTTTAAAGTGACGTTGACGAAATACGAAATTTTAGAAATTATGACTTGGCTTGCTTTGATATTTATTGTATTTTATAGCATTAAATCGTGGTCATCTTTTACAATCTTACCGGCTGTCTTACTTGTCATAACATTAAAAAATATGCGCATTTCAAATCGGAAGTACAGAGAACGCATTAAACGGGAATTAGCTTGAATTGTCGTGGATAAGGAGGGCCATGCTGTGATTCTGGGCAAAACAACAGATACGTCAGGACTGACCAAGGTAGCAGAGCTATCAGATGAATTACAGCCTGTTTTTGAAAGAGCGGCCGAGAAGTATGCTTTGTGTGATATTGAACTGTACTTTGTATTCCGCTGCCTGCCTGATGAATACGGACGCAAATCCAGCGTCAGGCATGTGAAGGCGGAGAAGGTCATCTATTTTGATCAAACGGTGAGTGAAGACCGGTACAAGAACTGGAGCGTAAGCAAACAGCGACATGCCTTAAGCCATGCGTTTTATACATGTTTGAGTGAAAAGATGAAGAAGTACAAGATAGAGCATTTGAATACTGAGGAATTTATTGCTGATATGGGTGTTTGGCTCAAGGAGATTGGATGGTTGCAGACGGAAGAAGAAGCTGAGCAGGGTGAGTTGGACGAGAAGTATGGACCTTGAACATCTGTATTGTGGAAATCGGGCGAGAATGAAACGCACAGCTACCCATGAGGTAGAGTTCGAAATACCATTTTCAGCGAATGTTTCATGCAGTAACTGGTGTTACCGTGACCCAATACGTGAGAAATAGGCGGCTTACGCTTGCGGCACAGGATTTAGTGGGAACGAATTGTAAAGTCATTGATGCTGCGCTGAAGTACGGTTATGACAGCCCGGCGGCTTTTACGAAAGCATTTCAAAGAATGCACGGGGTAACACCGCTTGAAGCCAAGAAAATGAATGTGAAACTTAAAGCTTTCCCTCGAATCTCCTTTCAAATTCAGGTTAGAGGGGAAACAGAAATGAATTATCGAATGGTTGAGGAAAAAGGCTCTACTGTATGTGGAAAAAGTGTTATCGTCCATGAGGATGCGTACAAAGAGATACCTGGATTTGTGGAGGGAATTTGGAAAGATGGTACTCATGATCAGATTAACAAGCTTGTAGGGAGACAGGCTGGCGCATTGCTGTATGGTTATCATTTTGACTTTGATGAGGATGGTTCAAAACGTTATTTAATGGGAGCAGAAGTGCCAGATGGTATTCAGGTCCCTGATGGATTTACCGTTCTTCATTTACCTGGTCAAACTTATGCGGTCTTTGACAGTCGCGGGACGATGACTGAAGATGTCGATATTGATTTAAGTATAATGAATATCTGGAAACGTATCTACACCGAGTGGTTTCCGTCAACGAGTTTTGAACAAGCGGAAGGACCATGTATCGAGAAATATGAATGGGTTGATGATCAGCATCAAGATTTCATCACTGAAGTGTGGATTCCAGTTCGTAAAAAGTAGATCATATTAAATGATTCAGGAAATGATCAGCAACCAACGTTCCAACAACAAAAATAGGCCCTCTTTCGAGGGCCTATCTTTCATGGGAGAGGAGAAACCGGACGAAGAGCTTATGGGGAAACGTAAGTCTTCTCCGCGGTTGTCTACGACACTTGTGATGTCGATAATTATAGAATCGCCCGATTGTTTCCTTTTTATACATATCCGTCAACAATTACGTCATCAATTTTCTTGAGCAAAGTCAGACGGACTGTTTTTCAAACTGAACCTGATTGTGGTACGATAGCTTTATCAATAAACTTACATAGAGAGAAAAGGTGACTCATCAGTGAGAGTGGTATCTGGGAGTGCGAAAGGCAGACCGCTGAAGGCTGTTCCTGGCACAGGGACGCGGCCGACCACCGACAAGGTGAAGGAAGCGTTGTTTAGTATGATTGGCCCGTATTTTGAGGGCGGTACAGCATTGGATCTGTTTGCAGGCAGTGGAGGTCTCGGGATTGAGGCGCTGAGCCGCGGCATGGACAAGGCTGTTTTTGTTGACTTGGAATCGAAAAGTATTGAAGTGATCCGTGCAAATCTGAAGGCAACCAGGCTGGAAGATCAAGCGGCCATATACCGGAATGATGCCAGTCGTGCATTGAAGGCGCTCGCCAAGCGAAGCACACAATTTGATCTCGTATTTCTGGATCCGCCCTACCGTATGAAAAATGGGGATGAGTTAATGCTTACAATGCACGAACTGGATCTGCTTGAACCGGAAGCGACCATTGTGCTTGAATATGAATCTAAATATCATTACCCTGAGCAATTCGGCCCGTTTGAACAAACGCGCAAGGCATTGTATGGGGAGACAGCTGTATCCATCTATCATTATGCACCTGCTGCAACAACAGAAGATGGAGAACCTAGCACAGCGGAAGAGGAGGCTCCTCATGAGTGAAATGATACATCGTCAGGAACGAATTGCCGTATATCCAGGGAGTTTTGATCCGGTAACCATGGGCCATCTGGACATTATTGCCCGCGCGTCAAAACAGTTTGATCGCGTCATCGTGGCTGTATTGAATAATATGAGCAAAAATCCATTGTTTACGGTGGAAGAACGCAAGAGTCTTATTACGGAAGTCACGAGTCATCTGCCTAATGTGGAAGTGGACAGCTTCCGTGACCTGACGGCTAATTATGTACGGCAAAAAGATGCTCAGGTCATTGTCCGCGGGATCCGCTCGGTGACGGACTTTGAATATGAGCTTCAGCTGGCTTCAACGAACAGCAAGTTAAATCCGGATGCGGAAACCATCTTTATGATGACCAATCCGAAATATTCTTATCTGAGCTCCAGCATCGTCAAGGAAATTGCCCACTACCACGGAGATGTCACCGATCTGGTCTCACCTGAAGTGGAAGCTGCGCTGCGTCAGAAAATTAGCGAGAAAACCGGCGGTTAAACCAGAAGGTCAGCCCGGACAGGCTGATCATGACGGTGAGCAGCATTGCCAGACCGATACAGGCAGTAGGGAAACCACTCCAGACTGCTTCGATGATGTCGGAGGTGTTCATGTCTGCCAGGGACTGCTTGGTTAAGAAGGGTGCCCAACCATTGTCCGGATTTGTCTGAAACGTGGCCAAGACCTCGGAGCTGTAACGGCTGAATGGCAGCCACAGCAGCAAGCTAATGAAAAATGCAACCAATGCATGAAGAAGCCGGATCCCAGCAAAATACAACATGGACGTTGTGGTAAGCCCCGCAGCTTTTAGCACGGCCGAGACTTGCAGATGAGAGGAAAGACCTCCCCAACCGAGGACAGCTGCAAGCAAAGATATTAGCAGAACAGGTGTCAGTGAGCTCTGACTCAGGTGATACGTTCCCAGATGGAGCTCCAGCAGTGAGGGCCAAAAAGCAACTGAAGTACCGGGGGTGATATAGAGGGTGAGCAGCCGAACAAACACGGCGAACACAATCATATATCCTCCGGTCATCATTAAAGTTTGTACAGCTTGGGAGACCGTGTCACCAAGCAATTTGCCGAACCCGCGCCCATCACGTTCCTGCGCTTCGCGGGCTGCAAGCATCATTTGCGACCATAGGCTGCGCTTTTTGAGTGAAGCAGCGTGGCTCGCAGATGTGAGTTTTTTTGGTTCGGAAACAACCTTATTACGTTCCAAATCAGCTGATGAAATGGCGATTCGGGTACTTTTTGATTTCGTAGGCAGAAGACGTACTCCGATCATGTTGGCGATCCAGCCACTAACCCAGTGAACGATCAGAAGGAAATATCCGGCAGCAGGCTGATGGAGAAAAGCTGCACCTATGACAAGGATAATCATCAACGGATTGGCGAAATGAGCTGCTGCTGCCACCATCCCCGCCTGTTTGGCGGTAATTTGTTGATCCTGCACTAAGCGGGATGCGGTATCCGCTCCTGCCGGAAAACCGCCGCACATGCCGACAGCAATAGCCAGTCCGGCTTTGCCCGGCAGACGGAACCAGCGTTGCATCAATGGCCCAACTAGGACGCCAAACGCGTGGGTAAAGCCGAACGCAGTGAGCATTTGGGATAACATCAGGAATGGAAGCATGGCCGGAAAGATGACTTTCCACCAGATGTCCAAACCTTGAATAGAGGCATCGAATGCATCTTTTGGAGATACAACTACTGCCACTACCAGCAATAAAGCGCCGGTGCTCATAAGCACCGTTCGTAACGGTCCAGAGCCCGTAACTTCGCTCTGCATTGTCATTGTTTCACCTCATATGGATCGTGCCGCATACACTCGGCCGGAATTTAGTTATGGACGGCCGAATGACGTCCGTGGACGCTTCGGCCTTGACCGGATAAGCGGCTGTAAACAGCGGCCTATCCGGCCTGTACCATTGTATGCAAAAGCATGAGAGTGTTAGACTTATAATTATTGAAAGAAACGCAAAGAACGGGGGCTCATGCAATGAATCGGATTCGGAAATCTGGCGGATTCAGAGCTTCGATCTTTGTGATCGTGGTGGCTCTAGTCGTCTATGTGGCGGTGTATATGCCAACACCATATATCATTTATATGCCTGGCAGCGCCGACGAGGTAAAACCCATGGTTACCGTGAAAGAGGGGGATAGGGAAGAACGCGGTGTGTTTATGATGACGACTGTGTCGGCAACATACGCCAATGTGTTTTTGCTGGGTACCTCCTTGTTTAATCGAAATGCACAAGTGGATAAAAAAGAAGATCGGCTGCGCGGTAAAAGCGAAGCCGAATATTCTGCCGAACAGGTCTGGTTCATGAGTGATTCACAATCCTCCGCCATGGAAGCAGCGTATGAGCAGGCGGGAGTGAAATACTCCATCGTTCCTGAGCACATTTTTGTATTTGGGCTGTCCGAAGACCCCAAACCTAAGGGAGATATTGAGCCCGGTGATATTATTTTGGGGGTAGACGGAACGGCAACTCCCGACAATACGGTGCTGTCTGAGCAGTTAAAGAACAAAAAGGTCGGAGATACGGTTGAGATGCAGTTGGAGCGAGGCGGGGAGACCATCAGCCGCGACGTTCAACTGATTGAAGTGAAAGACAGCAAAACGGGTGAAACTCGCCCGGCATTGGGTGTCATGATCGGTGCGGTACAGAAGGTGAAAGCAGAAGATCCGGATAAACAGATATCTTTCACGGATACTCAGGTAGGCGGCCCATCTGCCGGACTGATGTTCACTCTGGAGATTTACAATCAGTTAACCCCTGGAGATTTGACGAAAGGTCATCGGATTGCGGGCACGGGCACCATTAACAAAGAAGGTGTGGTTGGCGCAATTGGTGGCGTTGTGCACAAAATTGTTGCGGCAGATCGGAAAGAAGCGGAGTTTTTCTTTGTGCCGAAGGACAATTATAAAGAAGCCGAAGCCAAGGCTAAGCAGATTGGTACCAAAATGAAACTCGTTCCGGTCAGCACGGTGGATGATGCGCTGGCTTATCTGAAAACCTTGTCTGTCAAATCCTAAAACGATCATTGTCACGACCTTAGAATGGTTGAATAAATTTGAGGATGATATGAAATCCCCCCTATTGCACACCGAATCGGTGTGCAATAGGGGGGATTTAGTTTGAGTGATCGATATAATTTAACGCATCATCAACAGAATCTGATTAATGTTATCCGAGCAGATCGGGATTGCATCAAACCGTATGCAGCTGTTGGCTCCCGCAAAAAATGGCTGAGTCGATACAAATGGAATGGACAATGTTGAGGTTTTGTGCCTGTTTAACCAGTAGGGATGTGACTAAATGCTGAGTTAGAGCCTTACAGGTGGTTCATAGTAATCGCTGTACATCATGCGTGTATCCATGTATTCGCAAGCGAGTGCGTATGCTGCCTGTGCTTGTACATCCATCTCCAGCTGATGATGGGTGAAGGTAGATGGTTTCAGCAGAACAGGCAGAGTAGCTGTCTTTTTCAATTGTTTCAAGAGGCTCTGTCCCTGTGCATTAAAGCCAAGCACCCGAAGATATGCCGGACCTTCGGCCAGTTTGACGGGCGAACATTCGGCCTTGGCATGATTCAGCAGGATATGGGTTAGCATGCGCTGCAGCTTGGTGTGTGTGTAGCGTTTCGTTTTGAGCGCGTTCAGCAGCGCCTCGACTGTAGCCTCCGGCAGATGAGCGAGCGTGCGGCTCAGCCTGTGTTCAAGCCCTTCCGTGACTTCGGCGATCTGCTCCAGCTCGGAGGCACGGCGTGTGGCCGCGATGTGCAGCAGCGGCTGTGCAAAGCGCTCCCAGTGCACGGGAGCGCGCCCTTCCTGCCATTCGCGCTGCAGAATGGCAAGGGTTGCCGCCGGCACGTATGGCGCGGCGGCTTCGGGCCCGTCCGCCATCAGCAGGCGGCGGACGGCGGTTGCACTGGCGATCGCCCCCGGTCCGGGCGTCGCCTCATGATACGCGGCACCGGTACGCGCCGCTGTAAAGGGCCTGATCGCGCTGCCCAGACGTTGCAGCGCGATCAGGTAGTGCAGCCCAAGCGAATTGTTGGGCTGCCCCAGCAGTGCAGCGGCGTCGTCGGCATCGACGCCGCCAGGCGCCAGCGCTGCCGCCGCACCTGCGTACGCGGCGGGGTAGCTGGCGCCTTCCCGCAGGCGGCGCGCGATATCCTCGCGCAGCCCTGCGGGCTCCACAGCCAGCACGCGCGCAATGCGCTGCAGGCTGTCCAGGTCGCCGGACTCGCTGCCGAAGCAGAGCGAGTCCACAACGCCTGTGCGGTGCAGCAGCGACACCGCACCATAGGCGAACCACTCGGCCGGTTGTACTGCATAGGCAACCGGCAGTTCAAGAACCAGATCGGCGCCAGCATGCAGCGCCATCTCAGTGCGGGCCCTTTTGCCAACGATGGCGGGTTCGCCGCGCTGAAGGAAAGGGCCGCTCATCACGGCCACAACGGCGTTTGCTCCGCTGAGCCGTCTGGCCTCGCTCAAATGGTAGACATGGCCGTTATGCAGGGGATTATATTCAACAATGACGCCTACGGCTGGGCTCATTAAACGTACTCCTTTCGATTGAGATGAAGGGGTAAGTAGTACATGTGGCTGTAGATAATCTTCATCATCAAGCTGTGCTGGTATCTTTAAGTAAACATTTGATACATATACTATCATTTTAGACCATGCTGTTTCTTTCCTTCCATCATAGGTGATGACTTGTGGTAGATCAAATCATGCATTCCTTCAAACAAACGAAGAAGGCATCAATCCAACATCATCAGATGTCAGACTGTGCCTTCGAGCATAGACAATTTATTGTTTGAATTTTGGTCAAGATGGTGGGGGGCTATCCAACCGTTATACATTTTCTGGTGAAGGAGAAAGGCTGGCCTTGGGTCCAAAAAATTCATAATGGATTCTGTCTGCTGCGACCCCAATGGCCTCAAGCTCCGCATACGCTGCTCGCATGAACGAAGCCGGACCACACAGATAATAAGTGGCATCCAGTTCATCAATCACCTGACGAAGCCAGGCTTCATCCAGATAACCTTCCTTGTGGAAATAATCGTTTTCACGATCAGAAGCAGCGGGTTGTGTGTAACAATAGTACGCTTTAAGGTTATGGTTACGTTCTGCCAGAAGGTTCACATGATCACGGAAAGCGTGGGTTTGGCCATTTGAACTTGCATGAATAAATGTAATTGAACGATTGTCGTTTAAGTCTGCCAGTGTATTTAACATGCTAATTATGGGTGTTAGGCCGACACCGCCACTTAAAAGCACAACAGGAGTGTCATCTTCCATTTTCAGCGTGAAGTCGCCAGCAGGGGCGGATAACTCCACCAGACTTCCTTCTGCGATATGATCATGGAGATATGTGGAGATAACTCCGTCAGGACGCTCCATCACAGCATGTTCACGTTTAACGGAAATGCGATAATACGGTTTACCCGGGGCATCGGAAAGGCTATACTGACGAATCTGGGTATATGCCTGACCTTCTGGTTGAAGTCGGATACTGATATATTGGCCTGGTTCATAGCTGGCAATGGGCAGACCATCCTCCGGAACGAGGTAAAAAGAAGTGATGACTTCACTTTCCTGCACTTTCTTGGAAACCTTGAAAGTACGGAACCCTTCCCAGCCGCCGCTTTGGTTCCCGGCCTCAATGTACATATCCTGTTCAAGTCCGATAAAGGCATCTGCAATCACACTGTAGGCTTCGCGCCATGCCGTTATAATCTCATCGGTCGCTGCGTCTCCAAGTACATCTTGGATTGCCTGCAGCAGGTATGTGCCTACAATCGCATATTGTTCAGGGACAATGCCGAGGCTGCGATGTTTATGTGCAATCTGTTTTACAGCGGGCAGGATCGAGGACAGATTATCAATATGAAGGGCAGCGGTGTATACCATATTGGCCAGTGCGGCTTGCTGTCGTCCTTGCTTCTGGTTAGCATGGTTGAAAATATTCAGTAATTCCGGATGAGCGTTGAACATCGTTTTATAGAAATGCCGTGTTATGGCTTCACCGTGGACTTCAAGAACGGGTACAGTAGACTTGATCACTTGAATGGTATGTGGACTTAACAAAATATTCCCTCCCGATAATGTATAAAATAGCTGAAGAATAGGTCAGTGACGGGCTGAGCGTGCTTTTGTTCTAAGCAAGTATAGGCAGGGAATTTGGAGCTTCGTGTGATATAGATCACACTAAAGATTAACGAAGTGTGACCAGAATGGCATGCAAAATGCATGACTTGTAGTTTATCTGGTAGTAAGCCTATAATGTATCAGAGATTGGATGCGGCTTAGAATCGTCATTTTAAAAAGGGTGTAAAGTTAAAAGTGTTGACAAACGTCTTGAGAAATCGGTATAATGATTTTTGTTTGTTAAGTCAATTTCATAATACTTTTAACGATGAATCGTCAGAATACATACAGGCGGGAAAATGATGATCTTCAACAGTCAGACTTGATCTGTATAACTGTCGTGATGCGTATGACTTGAATTATGAAATTGGTTTCGTTTGGAGTGATGGGAAATGTTAATGCCATTTCGTAAAGTGGCTACCAGTGACCGTCCCTTGCAGTTCAAGGAACAGTGGGATATTAAGGAACTGGTTTCTAACCGACAGGATATCACAGCCGTTACCCCGCTGACCGCAGATTTATCTGCAGAGTACAGAGAGGGCGACGTTGTGGATGTTCATGGCCAGCTGACAGCAGGGGTGGACATGTTGTGCTCCCGGTGTCTCAAGCCAGTTAATGAACATTTTCATATTGATTTTCATGAGCAATTCAAGCAGGGGAAACAGCCAGAGGATTTGCCCGAAGATGACGATACTTTCTATGTGGATGAAGAAAGCATTGATCTGAAGGCTTATGCCGAGGAAGCTTTTCTGCTGGATCTTCCGTTTATACCGCTATGCAGCGATACATGCAAAGGGTTATGCCCCAAGTGTGGCCATGAGCTGAACGAAGGTGACTGCGGTTGTGATAACCAAGTTATCGATCCGCGGCTTGCAGGGCTCAAGGATTTTTTTAAATGAGCATGAGTGAAAATCGAACAATGTAACAACTACCTGCAAAGGTTGATTTTGATAAGGAGGTGGGAATAATGGCAGTACCTCAACGGAGAACGTCCAAGACGCGTCGCGACAAACGTCGTACTCACTTTAAATTGGCTGTACCGGGCATGGTGAAATGTGAACAATGTGGCGAACTTAAACTTAGTCACCACGTGTGCAAAGTGTGCGGAACGTACAAAGCAAGAGAGATCATCTCTCAATAATAGCCAGACATCAAGTAGCACTTCATTTCGATGAGGTGCTACTTTTTTTGGACAATATCATCACAAGAATAGCAAATTCCTCCTGTATTCTATCTTCTTGAATATTGTTTAATACATGTTTTTGATATACTTAGTAAGGCATGGCACGGGTTGTGTTCGGCAATGTGGAGCCGCGCTGTGCAAGGCAGGACTGTTTTTGTTTAGCCAGCCTTTCTTTTTGACACGGGATGAGATATACTATAGTTTAGTACCAGGTTCTAAGATTTGACGTTACATAAACATGAATTATGATTCGTGTGAGAATGCCCTGCTGAACAGGGATGCAACTATAGAAGCAATGTGAAAGAATCTAGAACTGACCTGATTGGGCGGTTCCTTAAACGATACAGCGGGGGGTGTCAGGCATCGAACGTGTACCGAAGAGACAGAGGCAGCAGCAGTTAACCAAAATGATCGAAGACAACCCGTTTGTGACGGATCAGGAACTTACACGCCAATTGAAGGTGAGTATTCAGACGATTCGTCTCGACAGACTGGAGCTTGGGATTCCCGAGTTGCGGGAGCGAATGAAACTGATGGCGGAGCGTTCCTATGATCAGGTGCGATCCTTGCCCCTTCATGAGATTATCGGTGATATTGTGGACCTGCAATTGGACAAGAGCGGGATTTCCTTGTTTGAGATTAAGGAAGAGCATGTATTTTCGAGAACGGGCATTGCTCGGGGGCATTATGTTTTTGCACAGGCCAACTCGTTGGCTGTTGCCGTTATTAATGACGAGATCGCGTTGACGGCATCCGCAGACATTCGTTTTGTCCGTTCGGTGCATTTGTCCGAGAAATGCATTGCGAAGGCTTATGTGCGATCGATCTCAGGTCAAAAGGGCAAAGCCAAAGTGGAAGTATTCACTTATGTGGGTGAAGAAATGGTGTTTCAAGGCAACTTTGTAATCTACCGTTCAGGTGGAGAAGACAGCGTAGAAGGAGGACATTCGGGATGAAAATCGTCATTGATGCCATGGGGGGCGATAACGCACCTGCGGCAACAGTAGAAGGTGCGATCGCCGCGGCTACGGAATGGGCGGATACACAGATCGTCCTGGTCGGCGATGAAGCCAAGCTGGAACCTCTTCTGAGTCAGTCAGGCGCCAAACCTGCTAATCTGACTATTCGGCATGCTTCCGAAGTAATCGGTTCGGATGATGAACCGGTCAGGGCAGTTCGACGCAAGAAGGATGCCTCCATGGTGGTTGCAGGTCGCATGCTTAAAGAAGGCGAAGCAGATGCCATGATCTCTGCAGGCAATACCGGAGCGCTGATGACAGCCGGCTTGCTTGTCGTTGGTCGGATGGAAGGCATTGAGCGCCCGGCTCTTGCGCCCATGATTCCAACGATTGATGATGTGGGTGTACTTGCGCTTGACCTTGGTGCGAATATGGATGCCAAACCGGAACATCTCGCACAGTACGGTTTGATGGGAAGCTTGTATCGGCAAAAAGTGCAGGGGATCGCGTCGCCAAGAGTGGGTCTGCTCAATGTGGGAACGGAGCCGGGTAAGGGGAATGAGTTGACCAAACATGCCTATCCTTTGCTGGAGCAACTTCCGATTCGTTTTGTTGGTAACGTGGAGGCCCGTGACGTGCTTACAGGTGCGTGTGACGTGCTTGTATGTGATGGGTTTGCCGGAAATATATTGTTAAAATCGCTTGAAGGCACAGCAGGTGCCATTTTCGCTCTGCTTAAGGATCAATTCTCATCGTCGCTCAAAAGCAAACTGGCTGCTGCTGTACTTATGCCTGAGCTGCGCGGTTTGAAAAGGAAACTGGATTATACCGAGCACGGTGGTGCACCACTCCTCGGTTTGAGCAGACTTGTGGTGAAAAGTCATGGATCGGCTGATGGCAATGCTATCAAAAATGCTGTGCGCCAAGCACGGATTGCAGTACAGAACCAGCTGGTAGAGAGCATATCTAAGGAAATTAGCGGGAAGTGAGTGACGACATGAATAATTTGCGCCCGGTAGGGGTTATCGGTACAGGTAAATATGTACCTGAGAAAATTTTGACAAACAGCGATTTGGAGAAAATGGTTGATACGAACGATGAGTGGATTGTCAGCCGAACAGGGATCAAGGAGCGCCACATCGCTGCACCGGATCAGGCAACCTCCGATCTGGCATACGAGGCAGCCATCAAAGCACTTGAATCTGCTGGCATGACGGGCAGTGACCTTGATCTGATTATTGTGGCGACTATTACACCGGATTCCTCATTCCCTTCTACTGCTTGTATTTTGCAAGATAAGCTTGGTGCCAAGGGTGCTGCGGCATTTGATTTGTCTGCTGCCTGCTCGGGATTTGTATACGGTCTGGCAACAGCAACAAGCTTTATCCAAAGCGGCATGTACAACAATGCACTTGTTATTGGTGCAGATTGCTTGTCTCGAATTACTGACTATACCGACCGTAATACCTGTGTGCTGTTTGGTGATGGCGCGGGCGCGGTTATTGTTGGTGAAGTGCCAAAAGGCCGTGGATTTAAATCATTTGATCTCGGAGCTGAAGGCGCGGGCGGAAGCCTGCTTCAAATGGAGGGCGGAGGTTCACGTCTGCCTGCATCCGTAGAAACAGTTGAGAACAAAAAACATTATATTTACATGAATGGCCGTGAAGTGTTTAAATTTGCAGTACGGGTGATGGGTACAGCGACAATCGAAGTACTGCGCAAGGCTGGCCTGGAACGTACGGACGTGGATCTGTTTGTTCCTCACCAAGCCAATATTCGGATTATCCAATCTGCAATGCAGCGGCTTGAGCTTCCAGAAGAGAAAGTTGTAGTCAATGTGGATAAATACGCCAACACATCTGCAGCCTCCATTCCGCTTGCTTTGGTAGAAGCTGCTGAAGAAGGCCGCATGAAAGCCGGAGATACCGTGCTTATGGTTGGTTTTGGTGGCGGTTTGACGTGGGGCGCATCGGTACTCGTTTGGTAAATTAGACAGCTGGGAGAGATGAATTGGATGGGTAAAATAGCATTTGTATTTCCCGGACAGGGATCGCAGACTGTGGGCATGGCCAAGGACGCATATGAGTCTGTGCCTGCGGCAACAGAAATTTTCCGTACAGCCGATGAGACGCTGGGTTTCTCGCTGAGCAATCTTGTTTTTGAGGGACCAGAGACCGAGTTGAAACAGACATCAAATACGCAACCGGCTCTGCTGACAGCAAGTATTGCATTGTTTGAGGCTTTTAAAGAAAAAGGAATTCAGCCTGATTATATGGCTGGACACAGTTTGGGTGAATACAGTGCACTGGTCGCGGCGGGCGTTCTTTCGTTCGCGGACGCGGTAAGCATTGTGCGGGCACGCGGTCAATATATGGAACAGGCTGTTCCTGGTGGACAGGGTGCGATGGCTGCGGTATTGGGTGCGGATCGGGAAGCGCTGGGGGTGCTTTGCCGGGACGTATCCGAAAGTGGTCATGCCGTTGAACTTGCCAACATCAACTGTCCGGGGCAAATCGTGATTTCCGGTGTGAAGGAAGGGGTAGCTGCTGTCGCCGAACGGGTTAAGGAAGCGGGCGGCAAACGTGCCATCACACTTGAAGTAAGCGGTCCGTTCCATTCTTCCTTAATGAAGGATGCGGCAGAGAAGCTGGCTGAGAAACTGCAAACTGTTTCGTTCTCATCCGGGTTGATCCCTGTAGTCGCGAATGTGACTGCAAGACCTGTAGAGGACGGTAAGGTTCAGGAATTATTGACGGCTCAGGTCTATTCTCCGGTTTTATGGGAAGACAGTGTGACATGGCTTATTGAGCAAGGTGTGGATACCTTTATCGAGATTGGTTCTGGCAGTGTGTTAACAGGTTTGATTAAAAAAACAGATAAAACCGTTAAACTGTACAATGTAAACAGTCTTGAGACGCTCGAAGCAACGGCAGCTGCACTAATTTGATTAACAAGGATTAGATTTGGGGAAAGGAGGAATGATTATGTCTAAACCATTACAAGGTAAAAATGCGCTCGTTACCGGTGCATCCCGTGGTATTGGGCGCAGTATTGCGCTCGCTTTGGCCGAGGCTGGCGCCAACGTGGCCGTGAATTATGCGGGCAGCCAAGCGGCAGCTGAGGAAGTAGCGGAAGCGATTCGCGCCAAAGGAGTTCAGGCCATTACGATTCAAGCGAATGTGGGCCAGATGGACGAAGCTGAGCAAATGGTCAAAGCTACGATTGAAGCGTGGGGTAACGTGGATATCCTTGTCAACAATGCAGGGATTACCCGTGATAATCTGATCATGCGCATGAAAGAAGAGGAATTCGATCAGGTGATCGAAACCAATCTCAAAGGGGTGTTTAACTGCCTTAAGGCGGTTACGCGTCCAATGATGAAGCAGCGGTCTGGTAGAATCATCAATATCTCCTCTGTTGTGGGTGTGCTCGGAAATGCTGGACAAGCAAACTATGTCGCTGCCAAGGCAGGGGTCATCGGTTTGACGAAAGCATCTGCACGTGAGCTTGCCTCCCGCGGCATCACAGTGAACTGCGTTGCACCAGGATTTATTGAGACCGATATGACGAAGGAATTGTCTCAGGAGATCGTGGACAACATGTTGAATGGTATTCCGTTAGCCCGTCTGGGCCAGCCGGATGAAATTGCCGGTGTTGTCACGTTCCTGGCTTCAGAAGCTTCATCTTATATGACAGGGCAGACACTGCATGTTGATGGTGGTATGTACATGTAATTCTTCCCGGACTTGAACTATAGTCGGGGAACAGGCGCTGGACGATCCGAAATGCCGGAAAAAGGCCGGGTTCCCCGGCCGGGAGCCGCATATGTCTTCTATGGCATTTTGCCTGCGATTCTCGTATAATACCAAGGAGGAGGTGAACCGGATGTCCGATGTATTGGAGCGTGTAAAACGCATCGTCGTCGACCGCTTGGGCGCAGACGAAGCTGAAGTTACACTTGAAGCATCTTTCAAAGAAGATTTGGGTGCTGATTCTTTGGATGTAGTGGAATTGGTCATGGAATTGGAAGATGAATTCGATTTGGAAATCTCTGATGAAGATGCAGAAAAAATTACGACCGTAGGTGAAGTTGTAAACTACATACAATCTCATACCTAAAGTCAATTCAGTCCCGCACCTGTTTTCGAACAGGCGGGACTTCTCATCATTCATTGGTTTTTCTCATTCCGCATGCGGCGCTGGTCAAAAAGGATCTTAGGGTCCTGCTTGGCTAGACGTCTGCTTGCGGATATTCCCACAAAATACTTGCGTAATGCAGTCGATATAGAGGTGAGTCGGTTTGAAACAAAGAGTTGTAATTACCGGAATGGGCGTAATGACATCGCTCGGAAAAGATTTGGAAACGTTCTGGGGCAGTTTAATGGCAGGCAAGTCCGGAATCTCTCAGATTGAGGCATTTGATGTAAGTGAATACACCACTCAAATTGCAGCCGAGATCAAGGATTTCAACCCGGAAGAATACATGGATCGCAAAGATGCACGTAAGATGGATCGCTTTGTTCAGTTCGCTGTAGCAGCTGGCTTCAAAGCCGTTGAAGACAGTGGATTGAAAATTGACGAGAACATTGATGCCGAGCGTTTTGGTGTGTCGATCGGATCGGGTATCGGTGGATTGGGTACTTGGGAGGACCAACATAATGCATTGTTGCAAAAAGGTCCCAAACGTGTAAGCCCGTTCTTCATTCCGATGATGATCTCCAACATGGCCTCAGGTCAGATGTCGATTTCTCTCGGGGCGAAAGGTCCTAACATCAACGTGGTAACGGCATGTGCTACAGGAACCCACTCTATTGGCGATTCCTTCAAGCTGATTGCAAACGGTGATGCGGATGCGATGATTTGTGGCGGTGCGGAAGCAACTATTAGACCAACCGGTTTGGCTGGTTTCTGTGCAATGCGTGCCATGTCTACACGTAATGATGATCCGGCCAAGTCGAGCCGTCCTTTTGATACTGAACGTGACGGGTTTGTTATGGGCGAGGGCGCGGGTATTTTGATTCTTGAATCCCTTGAACATGCTCAAAAACGTGGTGCTCGCATTTATGGCGAAGTGATTGGTTACGGTCTCACTGGTGATGCACATCACATGACGGAGCCTGATCCGGACGGAGCAGCTCGTTGTATGAAGATGGCTCTGCGTAATGCTGGAATTGAACCAGAAGAAGTGGATTATATCAATGCACACGGTACATCAACACCTGTAGGTGACAGATCCGAAACGCTTGCGATCAAAAAGGCCTTTGGCGATCATGCGTACAAGCTTGCGGTGAGTTCCACCAAATCAATGACAGGTCATATGCTTGGTGCTGCTGGTGGCGTGGAAGCCGTAATCTGCGGATTGTCGCTGACACATCAGACGCTTGCTCCAACAATCAACCTGGAAAATCAGGACCCGGAATGTGATTTGGATTATGTGCCGAATGTTCCGCGTCAAACTAAAGTCAATATTGCCATGTCCAATTCATTTGGTTTCGGCGGTCACAATGCCACCATTATTCTCAAAAAATTTGAAGCATAAGGGGCTAGTTCGTTTGAGTGAAGATCTGAAGCAGTTACAACACAAACTTCAAATCAAATTTGACAACCGGCAGCTTTTAAAACAAGCGTTTACCCATGCTTCCTATGTAAACGAACACCGGTTCAGTCAGCATCAGGATAACGAACGTCTGGAGTTTCTGGGCGATGCGGTACTGGAACTGACTGTATCGGAATACTTGTATCACTTGTTTCCTAACCGGCCGGAGGGTGAGTTAACTAAGCTGCGGGCATCCATTGTCTGCGAGCCTTCCCTCGTCAAATTTGCTGAAGCGTTGGGTTTTGGGCAGTATGTACTTCTTGGTAAAGGTGAGGAACTGACGGGAGGACGAACTAGACCGGCTTTATTAGCGGATGTGTTTGAATCTTTCATCGGTGCATTATATCTGGATCAGGGATTGGCGCCTGTCCGGACATTTCTGGATCAGCATGTATTTCCGTTGATCGTTCTGGGCAGTAAGCTGCAGATGAGCGATTACAAAACGGAATTGCAGGAACTCACTCAACATCACAATATGGGAGCTCTGGAATACCGTATTGTTGAGGAACGGGGCCCTGCCCATGAACGGGAGTTTGTCTCCGAGGTCCATATGGGACAAGAACGGCTTGGCAGAGGTACGGGACGTTCCAAAAAGGAAGCCGAGCAGCAGGCTGCATCTGCAGCACTGGATCGACTGAAGCTTCCGGAAGCCTGAGCTTTACCGTAAGCGCATAGACAAACGAAGAGCAAAGAGCAGCCCGCGGGTCCGCCTGGCGGAATTTATCGGCCGGACTGCTTTTTGCTCTTTTTTTTGTAAGGAGGATCAGGATTTGCTTTTTCTGATTGGTCACTAGGCGCGGAATGCAACATTTGAAATTTGCAAGAGGAGGTGACGGGAAACCCTATGTTTCTGAAACGGATTGAACTGGGTGGATTCAAGTCATTCGCCGACAAAACGGAATTGGAATTCGTTCGTGGTATAACCGCTGTTGTGGGCCCGAACGGAAGTGGAAAAAGTAATATTTCCGACGGCATACGTTGGGTTCTTGGGGAACAAAGCGCCAAATCACTGCGTGGCGGCAAGATGGAAGATATCATTTTTGCCGGCAGTGATGCACGTAAGGCTGTTAATTATGGTGAAGTTTCGTTGACGCTGGATAACGAAGATCATGCGCTTGCTTTGGATTTTGGTGAAGTAACGGTGACGCGTCGTGTACATCGCAGCGGAGACAGTGAATATTTTATCAACAAGCAGTCGTGTCGGTTGAAGGATATTACCGAATTGTTTATGGATACCGGGATCGGCAAGGAAGCTTACTCGATTATTGGACAGGGACGAATTGAAGAGATTCTGAGTACCCGTTCAGAGGATCGCAGGGGGATCTTTGAAGAGGCATCAGGTATTGTTAAATATAAATCTCGCAAACGGGATGCTACTCGCAAACTGGATGAGACGGAACAGAATTTGTTGCGTATTCATGACCTGGTGACCGAGCTGGAAGACCAGATTGGTCCGTTAAAGGAACAATCGGAGAAAGCGATCCACTACAAGGAATTGCGTGGACAGCTGAAGTCACAGGAAATCTCCATGTATGTATATCAGATTGAACAAATTCACGCTTCCTGGAGCAAAGCAAACCAACGACTTGAATCGTTGAAACAGGAAGAAGTCGGATTGGCCGCCATCGTCTCCACTCATGATGCCAAGCTGGAAAGTGACCGGAATGCACTGCGGACGCTGGAAACGGAGACCGAACAGCTGCAATTGGCCTTATTGCAATTCAGTGAAGCAACGGAGAAAAGTGAAGGGCTCGGGGAACTGCTTAGGGAGCGTTCGCGTCATCTGCAGACGAACCAGGAACAGCTTAAAGTGACGCTTGCAGCGAGTGAAGAAAGACATCGGGAGCGTGAGGCCGAGTTACTTGCATTACGCGAAAAGTTTGCCAAGCTTGAAACGGAATTGAGTGACGTAAGAAACCGCCTATCGGAAGAAGAGGCCAAGCTTATCGGTGTCACTGGCGGCATTAGCCAACAGCAGGAGGAGAGCCTTAAGGGAAACTTGCTGGAACTGATGAATCAGATGGCTCAGACACGAAATGAAATTCGTTACGCGGACCAACAGAAAGAAACGCTGGAACGGCGAATGAATCGCGCGACTGAGGAATCCGGCAAGTGGGAAGGCCAGAAGGAAATGCTGGAAGCCCGCAAAAAGGAGATCGAGAAAAAAGTCGTTCGTTTAGGCAAGGAAATCAGTGATCTGCGCGGTGGATATATTACGGAAAGTGAACGTCTCCAATCGTTGCAGAAGCTGCTCGAAGAAAGCCGGGGAACGGTTCGTAAATGGGAGCAGAAGCGTGAGGCTCAGGTCTCCCGTCGCGATACAATGAAAGAGATGCAGGATGATTTTGACGGTTTCATGCTGGGTGTCAAAGAAGTTCTTAAGGCATCACGCAAAGGCACACTGAACGGGGTTCATGGAGCCGTTGCAGAGCTCGTTAAAGTGCCTGAGAAGATCGAGCTTGCGGTAGAGACAGCGATGGGCGCTTCCCTGCAGCATGTTGTCATGGAGAATGAATCGGTTTCCAGACAGGCAATCGCTTTTCTGAAACAACGCCAATTGGGCAGAGCTACGTTCCTCCCGCTGGATGTTATTCGTGCACGTACCATTGGCGCGGGTGAACGTTCGATGATTGAAGGCATGGATGGTTTTGTGGGAATTGGTGCGGACCTTGTACAATATGACTCCCGTTATGCTGCGATCATTGGAAGTCTGCTTGGAAATGTCATTATTGCTGAGAAGCTGGAGGATGCCAACAAGATCGCAGCTCGCTGTCAATATCGTTTCCGGGTCGTAACCCTGGAAGGCGATGTGGTTAACGCGGGTGGTTCCATGACTGGTGGTAGCCAGCACAAGAAAAATGGTAGTCTGCTCAGCCGTAAACGGCAGCTGGATCAGCTGGATCAGGATATTTTGGATACTGAAAATCAGATCGTAAAACTGCATCGCAGTGTGGATGATATAAAAGCCCAACTGGAGCAGTGCCAGGATAAGCTGGACGAGCTGCGTCAGTCCGGAGACGACACCCGGAATGCAGAACAGCAGGCTTCAATGGAAATGAAGCAGGTTGAGCATGAACTGCGCCACGTACTGGAACAGGTTGCCGTAGCCGGGCAGGAGAAGAGCGGGTTTACTGAAGAAATCAAAGAGATGGATACAGCCCGTGATGTCGCTGTGAAGAAGCTGGAGCAGCTTGAGGAAGAAGAGAAGGCGACCCATCGTGCCATTCATGCCGCAGAATTCGCGCGTAAAGCGAATGAATCTGCGAAGGAGGAATTGCAGACCCAGCTCACCGAACTGAAAGTGCGAGAGGGGAAACTGGATCAGGAGCGATTCTCTAACGAGGAGCAATTGCGGCGTCTGGAGCGTGAAGTGGATTCACTGGTGAAGGATTTACGCCAAAATCGCACGCTGCTGGCCTCCATGGAAGCCGATCTGAAGAAAACAGAGACTGAGAGTGTCAAACAGATTGAGGATCTTAACCAATACAAGCTGAAAAAAGCGGAATCTGCACAGGAGCTGGACTTCAAGCGTGCGGCCCGAAGCGAGCTGTCGAAGAAGCTTGAACTTGCCGAGAGTGAAACGAAGGAACAGCGCACACAGCTCAAAGCTGTGGAGGAGCAGATGCGCCAGACGGAGATTTCCGTCAACAGACTTGACGTTGAGTTAGAGAATATTTTGCGCAAGCTGATGGATGAGTATGAACTTGGCTATGAACTTGCCAAAGAGCGTTATCCTGTGCCGGAAGATGTGGAAAGCACACAGGCAGAGGTGCAGAAGCTGAAGCGCAGCATTGCAGCTCTCGGTGACGTTAACCTGGGAGCCATCGAGGAATTCCAGCGGGTTAACGAGCGGTATGAGTTCCTCAGCACGCAGAAGAATGATCTGGTCGAAGCCAAAACTACGTTGTATCAGGTTATTCGGGAAATGGAAGACGAGATGGCCAAACGATTCAAGGCGACGTTTGATGCGATTCGCCGGGAGTTCGGTACCGTCTTTACCAAGCTGTTTGGCGGAGGACGCGCTGATCTGGTCCTGATGGATCCTGAGCGATTGCTGGAAACAGGCATTGATATCGTCGCTCAGCCCCCAGGCAAGAAGCTGCAAAACCTGCAGTTATTATCCGGTGGAGAACGAGCGTTGACTGCGATGGCATTGTTATTCGCTATTTTGCATGTTAAACCCGTGCCGTTCTGCGTTCTGGATGAAGTCGAAGCAGCGCTGGATGAAGCCAATGTGGTACGTTTTGCCCAATATTTGCGTGAGTTCTCTGAACAAACACAATTCATCGTGGTTACCCATCGCAAAGGCACAATGGAAGAGGCGGATGTGCTGTATGGTGTTACGATGGAAGAGGGTGGAGTATCCAAGCTCGTTTCGGTTAAACTGGAAGATGAGGAGGCAGTCATTGCCTGATCTTGGAGCAGTTGTCAGAGATGAACTCATCTAAATATCATTTAAACCAAGAAATGTACACGATGGAGGGGCTTTATGAGTTTTTTTAAAAAGCTGAGAGACAGCATTGCAAGCAAAACGGAGTCGGTTACCAAACAGTTCAAGGACGGGTTGGAAAAGACACGTAAAGGCCTTGTGGAGAAAGTGTCGGATCTCGTTATTCGTCGCAAAAAAATTGACGAGGAATTCTATGAAGAACTGGAAGAGATTCTGATTGGAGCCGACGTAGGTGTCAATACGGTCATGAAACTGATTGAGGATCTGCGTGATGAAGTCAAAAAACGCAAAATTGAGGATGCAGCTGAACTACAGCCTGTGTTGTCTGAAAAATTGACGGATTTGCTCCGCGGCGAGCAGAACAATGAACTGAAAATGAATCCGGATGGCATCACGGTCATTTTGTTTGTTGGTGTTAATGGTGTTGGTAAAACAACAACGATTGGTAAGCTGGCCCATCGCTTCAAACAGCAGGGCAAAAAGGTCATTATGGCAGCAGGCGACACGTTCCGTGCCGGAGCGATTGAACAACTCGAAGTATGGGGACAACGTGCCGGCGTGGAAGTCATCAAGCAACAATCAGGTTCTGACCCTGCCGCTGTAATGTATGATGCGGTACAGGCTGCGAAGCAACGGGGTGCTGATGTATTGCTCTGTGATACAGCGGGCCGTTTGCAAAATAAATCCAACCTGATGGACGAGCTCAACAAAATCTATCGTGTCATTCAACGTGAGATTCCGGAAGCACCTCATGAAGTATTAATGGTGCTGGATGCAACTACAGGCCAGAATGCGCTCAATCAGGCCAAACTCTTCGGAGAGAAGAGCGGGGTAACCGGGCTGGTGCTGACGAAGCTGGATGGTACGGCCAAAGGTGGTATTGTTGTTGCAATTCGTCAGGAGTTGGATCTGCCTGTGAAGCTGGTCGGACTTGGTGAGAAAATTGACGATCTTCAGCCATTCGACTCGGAGCAATTTGTGCATGCGTTGTTTGCCGGACTGATCCAGGAACAGCCAGCTGAAAGTGCTGAAGAAGAGGAAGCTAATTCCTAGAACCAATTAATAGGATGAAATAATAGCGTTAACCGTATTTGCCAGTGATAGACGTGATAAGTGTCACGTGTAATGTCACTGGCAATACGTGTATAATGGGAATAAAGAAGGCAAGGCTAAAGGGCTAGAAAGGACGGTTGAAATGGCCAATACCTATACCTATTCCCGCCGTGAGGAAGTCGCCAATGCGATAACTCATGGAATCGGTGCTGTACTCAGTGTAGCTGCACTGGTGCTGTTGATCGTATTTTCGAGTATGAAAGGTACGGCTTGGCATGTGGTTAGTTTCACGATCTACGGGATCACCATGCTGCTGCTCTATACGAGCTCTACACTCGTGCATGCATGGAAAGATGGAAAAATGAAAGATTTATTTGAGATTTTCGACCATTCGTCCATTTATCTGTTTATTGCAGGGACATACACACCGTTTTTGTTTGTCGCAGTTCGAGGAACACTTGGCTGGAGTCTGTTTGGAGTGATCTGGGGCATTGCGTTAGCGGGGGTTATCTTTAAAGCCTTTTTCACCAAGAAGTTTCTGTTCATGTCCACGATTTTCTATATAGCGATGGGCTGGCTCATCGTCATTGCCTGGCAACCACTAGTCGCTGCTATTCCTACAGGTGGAATCGTGCTGCTGGTCACCGGAGGACTGATGTATACGTTAGGTACGCTATTTTATGTGTGGCGTGGCTTTCCGTATCATCATGCGATCTGGCATCTGTTTGTGCTCGCAGGCAGTATCCTTCATTTCTTTGCGGTATTAGTGTACTTGACGCCTCTTCGCTAGGTCGCAGTAGATAGCGTAAAACGAATTGGCTCCATCTGTGGAGACCCATTCGTTTTTTTTGTTCTATAAAAAGAATACAGCAGGCCGTATTCTACTGTAGGGGAATGTGTAGAGCAATGGCTATGATCAAGTGTGTAGGGAAGAAATATGAGCGCAAAATGGACGTTTTTATTGTGACAAGTATTTTTGCTTGACAACCTGATTTGTTTTAGGTATTATTAGGAACGTTGCAAGAGTGTAAAGTGTTTTTCCTTGACGAAGGGAGTGCCCCGTTATGAGTCAAGAAAATCGGCTTGAAAAGACAAACCGAATTAACTTGCTGTTTGCTTTCTATGAACGGTTGCTTACCGAGAAACAGCAGACTTTTCTAAAGTATTACTTTCATGATGATTTCTCGCTAGGCGAGATTGCAGCCGAGTTCGAGATCAGCCGCCAGGCGGTATACGAGCATATCAAGCGTGCCGAACAGGTGCTAGAAAATTACGAAAGCAAGCTTGGCTTGCTGGAGAAGCATGAACGGCGCAACCGTAATCTTGAAGATTTGCAAAAGGCATTGGAGCGCGCAGGCGTTTCCATTGATAACAACCAACAAATAAACGATATTATTCAACAGCTCAGAGAGTAGTTCGTAAGAGTTGAACGAAACGTATCGGTCCTGAAAACAGTATTACAGCTTAAGGAGGTGGGATCATGGCATTTGAAGGATTAACGACCCGATTGCAGAATGTGTTCAGCAAGCTGCGCGGCAAAGGCAAGGTGTCTGATGAAGATGTTGCCGAAGCTATGCGCGAGGTACGTCTGGCATTGCTCGAAGCGGATGTAAACTTCAAAGTGGTCAAGGAATTCATCGCCAAGGTGAAAGAGAAGGCTGTCGGCAAAGAAGTGATGGAGAGCTTCACGCCCGGAATGGTCATTATCGACATCGTAAACAAGGAACTGACGGATTTGATGGGTGGAAGCCAATCGAAACTGGCCAAAGCCAACAAACCGCCTACGGTACTGATGATGGTTGGTCTGCAGGGTGCGGGTAAAACGACCACGTCCGGTAAACTGGCTAAGATGCTGCAAAAGCAAAATAGCAGACCGTTACTTGTTGCAGGAGATATTTATCGTCCAGCAGCAATTAAGCAGTTGCAAGTACTTGGCGAGCAGATCAAAGCACCAGTATTTACACTGGGAGATCAGACAAGCCCTGTAGAGATCGCACGTCAGGGTTTACAGCACGCCAAGGATAACGGTAACGACTACGTCATTATCGATACGGCTGGACGCCTGCATGTCGATGAAGAACTGATGGAAGAACTTCGTCAGATTCACAGCGCAGTGAACCCGGATGAAGTATTGCTTGTCGTAGACAGCATGACAGGTCAGGATGCAGTTAATGTGGCAGAACACTTTAACCAGCAGCTTGATCTGACCGGAGTGGTTCTTACTAAGCTTGATGGAGATACTCGTGGTGGTGCCGCGCTTTCTGTTAAAGCAGTTACCGGTTGTCCGATCAAGTTTGCTTCCCTTGGAGAGAAACTGGATGCACTAGAGCCTTTCCATCCAGAGCGTATGGCTTCTCGTATTCTTGGCATGGGTGACATGCTCTCTCTGATTGAGAAGGCACAGTCCAACATTGATACCGAAAAAGCCAAGGAAATGGAACGGAAGATGCGTAATGCTGAATTCACGTTCGAAGATTTCCTGGAGCAAATGGATCAAGTGAAGAAACTGGGGCCCATCGATCAGATCATGGATATGATTCCTGGTATGGGCAAGATGAAACAAGCCAAAGACCTGAAGGTTGACGACAAGCAAATGGGCCGGATTGAAGCGATTGTGTACTCCATGACTACAGAGGAGAAGCGCAACCCCGACATGATCAATCATAGTCGCCGGAAACGTATTGCTACAGGTAGTGGTACATCTCTGGCCGAGGTTAATCGCCTAATCAAGCAGTTTGATGAAATGCGCCGCATGATGAAACAGTTCTCGGATATGATGGGACCTAAAGGCGGCAAGAACAAGGCAATGAAGCAGCTGAAGGGTCTGGGCAAAGGAATGAAGTTTCCTTTCCGTTGATTACATGGGTTGCTGAGGAATACACAGATTTCATTGAAGGAGGTGAATTTTCAAATGGCAGTTCGTATTCGTCTGAAACGTATGGGTGCTCACAAAGCTCCTTTCTACCGCGTAGTGGTATCGGATTCCCGTTCCCCACGTGACGGTCGTTTTATCGAGGAGATCGGTTACTACAACCCGGTTGAACAACCGGCTGTTGTTAAGATCGATGAAGATAAAGCATTGCAATGGCTTCAAAATGGTGCGCAAGCATCCGACACTGTCCGCAACTTGCTGAGCAAAGCGGGCGTGATGAAGAAGTTCCACGAGTCTAAATTGACTAAATAAGGTGCTGATTCGGAGGGTCATCTATGGAAGAATTAGTAAGCATAATTGCTAAGGCTTTGGTCGATCATCCGGAAGATGTGGCGGTTCGGACGGTTGAGAAAGATCGGCTTGTCGTATATGAGTTAACCGTTCATCCTGACGATGTTGGGAAAGTGATTGGTAAGCAGGGACGAATCGCAAAGTCTCTTCGTACGGTCGTCACATCAGCAGCAGTTAAGATGGATAAACGGGTAACCGTTGATATCATATCTTAAAGATATACGAAAGGGGGTTAGGATGCATGTCCTAGCCCCTTTTCGTGCATGCTGAATTTATTAATAAAACCCATTAAATAAATTGATTTTAGGATTACACAATAACGGAGAGGGCAGAACAAATCTGAAGAAGCGTAGCGCTCACCTTTACCACCGGATTTCATCCTTTGAATAAGGAGTCAAAGAACTCTGAGGGTAACAGTGATCGGAAGATTGTTCTAACCGCGCAGTGTGCTGTGTAATAAGGATTAAATTTTACAGAATGGATTGCAGGAGGAACTTATGGCAGAATTTATGAATGTAGGCAAGATCGTCAATACGCACGGTATTCGTGGTGAGTTGAAAATCATGCCTTTAACAGATTTCCCGGAAGTGCGGTTCGCGAAAAATGCGGAACTGTTTCTTTTTACGCCGGATAATCATCCCGTGTTGGTTAATGTGGAATCTGCACGTTTGCATAAAAATATGTACATCCTTAATCTGAAAGAATACGGAAATATCAATGAAGTAGAGAAGTTTAAGGGTGGCATGGCCAAAGTGCTGAAAGAAAACCTGGCTGAGCTGGAAGAGAATGAATACTACTTCCACCAAATTGTTGGATGCTCGGTCATTACTGATGAAGGTGAAACACTTGGAACGATCTCTGAGATTTTGACTCCTGGAGCGAATGATGTATGGGTTGTCAAAACGCCGGCAGGCAAAGAAATTCTGCTTCCGGTTATTGATGATGTTGTTCTTGATGTGGATGTTACAGAAAAGCAAGTCAAGGTTCACCTGATGGAAGGGCTGCTGTAACATGAAGGTGGATGTATTAACCCTGTTCCCGGAAATGTTTGACGGTGTGTTCGGAACCAGCATTCTGGGCAAGGCCCAAACAAAGGGGCTTGTATCCCTTGGTGCAACCAACTTCCGGAATTATGCGACCAATAAACACAATACAGTCGACGATGCACCTTACGGTGGAGGTGGGGGCATGGTGTTAAAGCCAGATCCCATCTTCGCTGCTGTCGAAGATGTATTAGAGCAGCGCGGCGAAGCTGCCGCAACGATGAAACCGCCACGGATTATTCTAATGTGTCCGCAAGGTGAGACATTCACGCAGTCAAAAGCAGAAGAGCTTGTGCAGGAAGATCATTTGATTTTTATTTGTGGACATTATGAAGGCTATGATGAGCGCATCCGGGAATTTCTTGTGACGGACGAGTTGTCGATTGGTGATTACGTGCTGACCGGTGGCGAGCTGCCTGCGATGGTGGCGATTGACAGTATTGTACGTCTTATTCCTGGGGTTCTGGGTAATGAGACAAGTGCTGTAACGGATTCATTCAGTACCGGATTGCTTGAATATCCACACTACACACGTCCTCCGGAATTCAGAGGCATGAAGGTACCGGATATGCTGTTATCCGGGCATCACTTGAATATTGAGGCGTGGCGCAGGGAGCAGTCTTTGCTTCGTACACTGGAACGCAGACCGGATATGTTGGAGACGGCAGACTTGACGGACAAAGAACGGATTTGGCTAAATAAGATTCGTTCCGATCGTGAAAAGAATACAGAGTAATTTGATGTTATCTCGTTTGAGCTCGTAAAATAATCTCATTCGAAAACCTGAAAGACCAGCCTTATGATATATAGGTTGGTCTTTTTTTTGTATTGAACACTTTTGCCGCTTTGAACATTTTTGCATGTTTCGAAATGGGGTTGTATACAGTGAAGAATTTCTTTATGGTGATCTCAGTTAGAAGTGTATAAACACGACATGCTAAGGAGGGAAATTATGAATCATAATCCTTATGAAGTGGGCAGAGTAGATATTAGCGATGCTGGAGAGCGCTGCAAGATGCTTTTGGGAGATTTGAATGGTGATGGCAGGCTTGAGATGCTGTTGGTACAGGCCGATGGTGGTATAGACGATCGTTACGTTCCGCATCAGGTATGCTGTTTGTCGGCATATGATCTGGATGGAACATTAATGTGGCAGGTCGGAACGCCGGATCCGGATGCAGGCGGCCCAGGATCAGACTATCCCGCTCAGATTGCAGATTGGGATGGGGACGGAAATAATGAAGTGCTTTGCATAATGAACAAACAATTTCTTATTCTGGACGGAAGCACCGGAGAGATAAAAAAACGTCATACTTTGCCTGATGAGCATGCGCATGACTGCATTATTCTCGCAAACCTGACTGGGGACCAACAGACGATGGATGTTTTACTAAAGGATCGGTATAAGACGCTCTGGGCACTGGATCACGATTTTAATTTGCTGTGGAAGCATGAAGGTAATGTTGGTCATTTTCCGTGGGTATACGATATTGATGGGGATGGTAAGGATGAAGTGATGGCTGGGTATGATATGCTGGATCACGATGGAACTTTATTATGGTCCTGTCAGAATCTTGATGACCACGCAGATTGCATATGGTTTGGCGATGTGGACGAGGACGGCGAGGTTGAAATAGTTATCGGTGGCAGTGTTACGGTTATGATGGACAGGTATGGTAATGAGAGATGGCGCTACGAGGATTCGATTGAATCACAGCATATAGCTTTGGGAAAATTTTATGAAGACAGACAAGGGTTACAGGTTGCCGGCTTGGATCGGATTATTCGAGGAGATGAGCATGGCAAGGATGGAATGTTTATGCTGGATAGTAAAGGAAAAGAGCTGTGGAAAGAAGATCGTAAAACTCGTGGGTGGTTAACCATTATTGAGCCTGTACGCAACTGGGATGACAGCGGGCTTGATTATATCCTAGCATATCGTCGAGGTGGGGGTGTCCTGCCCTCTTTAATCAATGGTTATTTACAAACGATTGCAGAGTTCGGAAAAGAGGGCTACGCTGTACATGCAGACTTGTGTCAGAGCGGCAGGGAACAGATCATCATCTATGATGAACATGAGGCCGTGATCTATTCCAATGTAGTTATGAATGTAACCACTCCAACCTCTATAGACATAAAAAGAGCCCAGCTCCAGTCGAAAAGACTGTATAGCTCGACTCTATATCCAGGTGGGGAAGTTCAGATCCAGCTTAATGACTGATCTCTACGACAGGAAGGATGTCCTGTCGGTCTGATTCAGGATGGAGCAATGCAGCCAAATCGGTTCCTGTTGTAACGGTTAAGCGTGGGAGCTTCATGGGATTATCCCCAGGTCGAACAAATCCTGAACGTACGGAAAAGGCCATGCGATACCCATTTTGCTGCAATTGATAGATCATCTGCGTGCTGGTATAACCGAAAGGATAGGCAAGGTATGGAGTATCTATACCCGTTTCTTTCATTAGCTTGACGTCATCATTCAGCAGGCTTGTGTCGAGTCCAACTGGCACGGTTTCGCCGCAACGCATATATCCCTTGTGATGAAGATTATAGGTATGGCTATTGAACTCAAAAACGTCCTTAGCAGCCTGCATCTCCTGTTTGGAGATGAACGTATTTTTGGATGGATCAAAAGTCGAAGGCTGATCCTGGATTTTGCTGCCTATGACAAACAGGGAAGCATGAAAATTATATTTTTTGAGCACAGGGTAGGCTAAAGTATAATTGTTCTGATACCCATCATCAAAGGTGATGACAATCGACTTTTTGGGCAGGGAGATCTGTCCATTCACATACTGCTCAAGTTGTTCCAGTGTAATGGTGTTGTACCCTTCTTCATGCAAATATTTCATGTTTTCTTCGAAGTCTTCCAGATTAATGATTGATTTGTTGTTGGTTTCATGATTGTTGATTTTGGGCTGTATGTAATGATACATCAGTACAGGCACTTCAGTAGCTGAACCTTGTGCGATGTGAAAGGTAGCTAGGTCAAGTGTGGGTTTGCTGGAATAGTCGGAGTGAGACATTAGAAATGCCTTACGCTTGACCATATCCCAAGACGTGCATGCTTTGTGGGACATTGCATTGGTAGGATGAGTGACCATATACGAATACATTGTAACGGTACAAGTGAGTACAGCGAGTGTAACAAGCGCGATTTTTTTCAAGTGTTTCATAAGTCAACAGGTTCTCCTTTTACCATTTCATTTCTTTATGTAGTTATACTTCGGTTACATCAATACGTAATCCAACAAGCTATATCATAGACGATCTTTCTGGACAGAAAGTTACAGTATTTTTTCCATCCAATACTTGACTTATCCCAAGAATGCTATTCATGACGATCTGCAGGAAGGAACTTTTGATTAATTTTCCTTGTGTTTTGTTATGGTGCGTGATACAATAAGTCTGTTATGTGGAATACGGCGGTCCTCTATGGATAATGAAGGAGACAAGGTGTTCTCTGGAAGAAGTATGAACGCCTGTACGGAAGGAGGGAGTCATAGATGAATATCGTTCAAGCGATTACACAAGAACAACTTCGTAAAGATATTCCGAGTTTTCGTCCTGGTGACACTTTGAAAGTGCACGTTAAGGTAATCGAGGGAACTCGTGAGCGTATCCAATTGTTCGAAGGTGTTGTGATTAAACGCCGTGGTGGTGGAATCAGTGAGACTTTTACAGTTCGTAAAATTTCTTACGGTGTAGGTGTGGAAAGAGCTTTCCCGCTTCATTCCCCTAAAATCGATAGAATCGAAGTGGCTCGCCGTGGTAAAGTGCGTCGTGCGAAGCTTTATTATCTTCGTGAACTACGCGGTAAAGCAGCGAGAATTAAAGAAATTCGTTAATATAACGGATACCGGGGAGGGCTTGGAGACAAGCCCTTTTCGTTTTTGTCCGGGAAAAGTTGAACCGGAGGTGCACTTCCGAGTAAAATGGTATGGCGGCACACGCTCGAATAGTCCGGGAGGCTTGTGAATCAGTTATTGAAGGGCATTTGAATTGTGGATTAAATGTACTGGTAATGCTTGCATGTAAGATTACATAACTGATGATGTGTAAAAACTGCTATAACATGTACTGTGAAGAGAGGAAGATCATTAATGGAACAGGAAGTTCAACAGGACCAGGGCAATGCTGCCGAAGAGAAAGGCAGTAGATCCAAAAAAGCAAAAAATGAAGTTTTCGAATGGCTCAAAGCCATCGTGATTGCACTAGTACTTGTCATTTTGATTCGGTGGTTGCTGTTCAAACCGTTTGTTGTGGACGGGCCTTCAATGCAGCCGAATTTTCATACAGGTGAACGTGTGATCGTCAATGAAATTTTATATGACATCAGGGAACCAAAGCGCGGAGAAGTTATCGTATTTCACGTTCCTTCTGAAGGCCGCGATTTCATTAAACGTGTTATTGCTGTCGCTGGTGATACCGTTGAGGTTCAAGACGATACAGTTCTTGTCAATGGTAAAAAAGTCGATGAGACATACATTCAGGGAGCAATCGATGCTGCTGAAGCGAACGGTGGAACCTATAACGTGAAGGACTTCCCTAACGAGCAATTCCCGGATGGAAAAGTACCTGAAGGTCATGTTTTTGTAATGGGCGATAACCGTCCAAACAGCACGGATAGCCGGATGATCGGTTATGTGTCACTGACGGATATTGTAGGTCGTGCAGATGTGATTTTCTGGCCGATTGGCGATATCAAGTGGATTAACCATTAATATGAATGCAGGATATATAAGCCAATTATAAAAATGTACACTTATACGTAGAGGGCAGAACTAATCTGGGGATAATAGAGAACGGAAGATTGTTTTGCCATTGAATTGATAGGTGTAGATGTTAAAGATAAAGCTTGTATATCAACAAATAATGAGGTGAAGACAAGGTGACGATTCAATGGTTTCCAGGTCATATGACCCGAGCCAGACGCCAGATTCAGGATAAGTTAAAGCTGATTGACGTGGTCATCGAACTGCTGGATGCCCGTCTGCCTGTCTCCAGCCGCAACCCGATGATTGACGAGATTTTACAGGGCAAACCCCGGATGATTTTGTTGAATAAGTCTGACCTGGCGGATGCGAAAGTGACGCAGGAATGGATTGAATATTTCAAAAAAGAGGGAATCACTGCTTTTCCGGTAGATGCTTCAACAGGTACTAACGTGAAAGACATCCCAACTCAGGCGAAGCTTCTGTTGAAAGAAAAAATTGACCGTCAACTGGCAAAAGGGATTAATCCTCGAGCGGTTCGTGGACTGATTGTTGGTATTCCAAACGTGGGTAAATCTACATTAATTAATCGACTGGCTGGACGGAACATTGCGGCCACGGGAGATCGTCCTGGGGTGACAAAGGGACAACAGTGGATCAAAGTTGGCAAGGAAATGGAGCTGCTGGATACCCCAGGTATTCTTTGGCCGAAATTCGAAGACCAAAACGTGGGATATCGTCTTGCGGTAACAGGTGCAATTAAGGAAGAAATTCTGAATGCAGAAGACATCGCCTTTTTTGGCATCAGTTATCTGATGCGTTATTACTGGGATTCTCTTGAAGAACGATATGGACTTCAGGAGTTCTCCAGGGATGCGGATGATTCAGACAGTGTCATTGCGATCATGGAGCAAGTGGGTCGCATACGTGGCTGCGTTGTGAGTGGCGGGCGTATCGATTTGGAAAAAGCATCGCGAGCTTTTCTGCGTGAACTGCGTGCAGGCAAAATGGGACGTTTCTCTATGGAAGCTCCTTATTAAATAAGAGACAACTGCCGAAAGAAGCGGCCGTTACCGGATTACCGGGAGCGGTCGCTTTTTGTCGTACTGAATTTAAAAGACAGTAACTTCGACTTGTGTGGAAGATGAACCCAGAAAATTGCACTTTATGGGATTGGTTTGTGCGTATATCTGGGTCTCTTAAATCATGTTATGATGAATGATGAAGATTTAGCTTGCTCAATGCTTAATATCTTCAATTCAAGCCATTAGATACCGATAAAATAATAACTCACCATCGTATGATCATATATGTTCACAAAAGTTTATTTCTTGTTTGAGTGGGATCTGATAGAACAAAAATCGGGAATCTACGTCTATATAATAAAATGATATAAAAGAGATGGGTTAAAGCAAGAGCGGGCAGAGGAGATGACACTGTAATGAATGAAATGAATGAATTAACTGAATTAACTGAATTAACGCAACCGGATGCCCTGGTTGAACCGAAAAAGAAGAAAAAAGAATTAGTGGAGCCGAAAGATCTTCTGATCTATGAGCGTGAATATTGGGAAAGCGGATTTGACCGTATTGCCGGAATTGATGAAGTGGGACGTGGTTGTTTGTTTGGAGATGTCGTAGCGGCAGCCGTTATTTTGCCTCGTGATCTGATTCTGGAAGGGGTTAATGATTCCAAGAAATTAACGGAGAAAAAGCGCGATGCGTTATATGACATCATAATGGAAAAGGCGTTGTCAGTGGGGATCGGTTATGCGGACGCAGAGACGATTGATCATATAAATATTAAACAGGCTGCGAGACTTGCCATGAAACGTGCGGTAGAAGCGCTTGAGGGCGTACCGGATTACCTGTTGGTGGATGCCGAGAAGGTAGATGTAAATATACCACAGCTGTCCATTATTAAAGGTGATGCTAACAGTCAGTCTATTGCGGCAGCTTCCATTGTTGCAAAGGTTACCCGGGACAGGCTTTGCAAGGAGGATTGGGATACGTTATATCCGGAATATGGTTTATCGATACATAAGGGATATGCAACGAAATTTCATCGTGAGCAAATTATGGCTCTGGGTGCTACACCGATGCATCGTCGCAGTTTTCTCGGCAATCTGCTTGGAGAACAACACACTTTATTTTAATTAGTCCATACACGGAGGGATGGGAAGGTCATGAATATAAGTTCCGTGATTCGTGGGTTATTGGGGGATAGTAAGCCGGGTAATGCCAAGCCGCTGGAGTTAAAGGAAGGACAGGTTGTGCGTGGGTCCGTGGTTAGTGTATCCGATGATGGAGCAGATGCGGTTCTCCAGATTCAGGGTGTACAGGTACGGGCCAAACTGGAAACTCCGCTCAGACCTGGTGAAACTACATTGCTTCAGGTCCAGCCTCCAGGTGAGAATGGTGTAACGGTAATGAAACCATTGACGGGTACATTGGCTGAACTACCACAGGCGTCTTTGAACAATTTGCTTCAGGAGATAGGTTTGCCAGATACCAAGGGAAATCGGGAGCTGTTGTTGGCCATGCAGCGAAGCGGATTACCTTTAACCAAGGATAATGTTGCGATGGTTCAAAATATGATGACAGCCAAACCTGCACAGGTGCCAGTTGAAGAATGGGTGCAGGCGACAGGTATTGCTTTTCAGCGTGGTCTTCCGGTTACGGGGGAAACGGTAAAGGGTTTGCATCAGGCTGTATTCGGTCCGCCACTACATCAGATGTTGAAGGGTTTGGCTGAACAGCTGGAATCGATGCTGGCCCAAACTGCGGGGAAAACGTTGCCGACTGGTGAACAGGCGGCAACGGTGAAACCGGCTGTAATGGGTGGCTTGCCTGTACCGTTAAGTGGAGAGCAGACAGGAGAAACGATAGCTGCGTCAGGCGGTGGGAGAGCAGCAGGAGGAACGTCTGGTTTGGCCGGGCAATTCCTGCCTGGGTCGCCTTCAGGAGCTGCTCCAGTGGCTGATGGATCGCAGGATGCTGCTGGTAATGCGGTGAAGGGCAATGGACAGACAGGTACAGGTACGGCAAAAGCTGAAACTATTGGAATAAAGTTAGAGGTCAGCAATGGTGCAAATGCTGGCAAGGGTGCAGGTATTCCGGCAGGAACCGGAATACCTGGTGAGAGCCCGCGTGCAGCTGACGCGGGCGTTGCTGGGAGCCGCCCGGGCACGACGGGGGCCGCAGTGGAAGCAGCTGGCCGCGTCATTGCGGGGCAGCCTGAAGGGGGAGCGGCCGGGAGAACCGATGGCCGCGGTGAAATGCCTGCTGCTGCGGTGCCTACCGCTTCCGCAGCAGGGCAGGCGGCGCCAGCAGCTCCATCGGCAGCGCAGCTGGCGCCAAAGCTGCTGGCGCTGCTGGACGCGCTGCGCAGCGCGTCCACAGCCGCACCGGCAAGGCCCGGTGCGGCGACACAGGCCGCCCCTGCATCGCAGGGCGGCCAGGCGGCTGCGGCTGCCGGAGGCGTGCCGCAGCCTTTGCCAGCCGGCGCAGATGCGCTGCCGGCTGGCGGTAGTGCCGCAGCACCTGCGGGAGCTGCGGCTGCGCACGCGCCTGTCACCCACGAGGGGGACCCGTGGGTGGGGCGCGTGCTGAAGCTGCTCGGTGCGGAGCACGAGCAGCAGGCAGTGCACGGCGCGGCTGCGCAGGCGCGCGTGGGGGATGCAGCGGGTCCGGGAACCGCGGACACGCTCAAGGGCTTGCTGCTGCAGCTTGCCAGCAGCGATGGTGCACCGGCGGCGCTCAAGGATGCCGCCGGACAGGCTGTGCAATTTCTGACAGGACAGCAGTTATTGCTGACAACAGATCGCAGTGCAACCTTTGCCCAGATGCATTGGTTTATCCCGATTACCGGACCTGATGGGGAAGAAACGGCTTCCGTCCAGATTCAGTCTCGCCGGGGGCAACGTGGTGAGTTGGATGCATCCAACTGCCGCCTGTGGTTTGATCTAGATATGAAAAGTCTCGGTCCAACACTGGTGGATGTGCATGTGGTCAACAATATCGTCAGCCTGCGTGTACTGAATGACCGCGAAGGGATGGGACCGCTCTTGGAAAATGGACGTGAAGAGATCCATCGGGCGTTGGACAAACTCGGTTACCAGTTGCTGACTTTCAAAGCGGAACCTTGGCCTGTTGGCCAGGAACCGGGAGCCGAACGAAAAACAACTGCCTCGGACTACAGTCCTGAACGTTACAAAGGGGTGGACATGCGGGTATGAAAGAGGATTCGCAACCGGATCTGATATCCAAAAAGGCCGTTGCTTTAAAATATGTACCTGGTGAGAATGAAGCGCCAGTGGTCGTAGCCAAAGGCCGTGGCAAAGTGGCAGAGGCCATTCTGGATAAAGCCAAAGAAAACGGGGTTCCTGTTCAGGAGGATGCTGCTCTGGTGGAGGTTCTGTCCAAACTGGACTTGGACGAGCAAATTCCAGCCGAACTGTATCAATTGGTTGCCGAAGTATTAACTTATATTTATCGCGCTGACCGTCTGGCTTCTGGACGAGAGGAAGAAGAATCATGGTAGAGCACAGATCAGAACAAGGTCCAACTTCAAAACTGACTCGTCAGCAAAAAGGACGATTGGGTGAAGAAGCTGCCTGCGGATGGCTCCGGGAGCATAATTATCGCATTTTGAAGCGCAACTGGCGCTGCCGAAGCGGAGAGATTGATATCGTTGCCTCCCATGAAGGCATGATTATTTTTCTTGAAGTTCGCAGTAGAAGCGGAACTGGACAATATGGAACACCCCAGGAGTCTGTAGATGTCCGTAAAATGCAGCAGGTACGTGCAACTGCATCTGTATATTTGCAAATGAAGGGAGAGACAAATCATCAAATTCGTTTTGATGTGATTGCCGTCATGCTGGATAAAGCAGGCGAAACTGTTTCGGTCGATCATATCATTAATGCATTTTGAGTTTCTACTATACGCGATTCTTCTGATGTGTTAACCCACAAGAAAGACACTTTAAAAAGTGACTCTCTTGTGGGTTATTTTTTTGGCAGGTTTTAGGTTAGAAAGAGATTAAGAAAATAGCTACTTCACATACAGCAATGATGATACGATTCGTATCCAAATGCGGGTAATTGAAATTATATTTGGATGCAATATTTTCTTTTTTCGATCGTTAATGGACTACAGCTTTTAATAGTTCTCTAAATAAGAGCACAAACATATGTTTGAATTCAGTATACGATAATAAGTTACCTGTTATAAAGTGAACTCTTTCTCCTTAGCATGTATACCCTTTTACAAGTTCGTTTTAATTCCACAAACAATGAAGTTTCACTATGTTATATAACTGGTTTACTAGATGACGAAAGAGAATGGAGCACTTAAAATAAATTGATACAAATTGTATCGTTTATAATAAAATGAGAAAAGCAAATATGAAAAAGAGGTGTGAACTATGAAAAAAATTCAATCTGATGCGGCAAACAAAATGAAACAGGAGTGGATGACACCGCAATTGGAAGTGTTGAATATTAGCGAAACTATGAACGGTGGTGAAGGGATTTGACAATATGTATGGGGAGGGGAATTTTGGAGGCTCGAAATGTTGGTCAGTTAGATAGATAAAACGAGTTCATAGGGTGACCGGACTTACTACTATATTTGGATGAGGTGAACGATTGTCATGAGTAGTCAATGGAAATGGATGATTCGTTTAAGTGTGTTTTTAATATTTTTCGGGGGGTGTGGTCTGCTGCATTCTGGATCGACATATGCTGCATCCAAAAATGCTTCTGCTGAGGGGCAAGTTAATCATTTATGGAAAAATTACGGATATGGATGATTTTCCGGTGAAAGATGTAAATGTAAATATTAAGATGCACACATTCGAAGGCAGCGAAATAGCAACCAAAACAGTTAAAACCAATTCCAAGGGAGAATACAGTTTTGAAACAACGATAAGTGAAAGCATATACATCATTATTAGACCGATTGCCAAGGGGTACTTGGGGACCATCAATAATTATAATAACTTTTATTTGTTTCCGGGAGAAACAACGGAATTGAATTTTGTCCTCTATGAGCCTTCGACAATTGTAGGCAAAGTTACTGATCAATCAGGAAAACCTGTTGTGGGTGCTGTCATTAGCGCAACAACAGTCAGCCAATCTGTTAAGACAGACAAGGAGGGCAACTATGCGATTACAGGAATAGATAACTATGCTTACAATGAAATTACGATACAGGTTGATGCAAAAGGGTATGTGCTTTACACAACAAATACATTTCCAGACATTGGGAAAACAATGAAATTGAACATAGTACTGCAAGATGCAGCGGATGTTAGTGGCTTGGTGCAAGATGAACAGGGGAGGCCAGTGGCTGGGGCCACAGTATCTATTTATAATCTCAAGACGATAACAGACAAACAAGGCAAGTATTCCATAAATCGACTGTCTCCGGGATCAAGCATGATCTCTGTCGAAGCGGATGGTTATATCAAGCAAACGATTAGGGGAACTTTGGTCAAAGGACCTAACAATACTTTTGATTTTATTCTCAAGAGTAATGTGGACAAAACCCCGCCTGTAACCAAATATAATTTAGTGCCTCTGACAGAGGTATCCAACGGAAAACAATATATTAATGGATTTAATTTTAAATTAAAGGCCACGGACGAAGTTAACGGATCAGGCTTGAAGATGACCCAGTACAGAATTAATGGAGGGGAATGGATCACGTTTACCGTACCAATAAAAATCTATGCTCCTGATGTCAAAACAGTGGAATATTTCAGTACCGACGTCGCCGGCAACCAAGAGAAAATAAACAAAATGGATTTTGTAAACGGGAAGTTTGAAGGCGCAGGATCATACCTGTACTGATTAAATAGTTATAAATAGCTGCTTATAATGAAGAAAGACGACATGACTCTATAAATCCGTTCGAGGGGTATGAGATGGAGTCGTCTTTTTGCATTCGAAATGACTGGAACGAAATAATGTAATCAGCATTCCTTTGAATCCTATGAACCGATCAGTGTATAATCAAGATGCTAATCAAGCTTTGCTGCACCGTTTCGTTTTTCATAATTAAGTCGAGTCATATCGCAGGCTTGAACTGCGGTCACGGATAACTTTTTATAACCTGGGAGGCATGGTCATGAGTAAATTTACCCAAACGGGTAACGTTGTAAGAGAAGCCATTCAAAATCGTCGTACTGTCAAAAAGTTTAAAAAAGAAGCTGTTCCCACACAGCAGATTATTGATTTATTGGACACAGCCGTATGGGCACCTAATCATAAATTGCGTGAGCCTTGGCGGTTTTTGCTATTTAGTGGAGATGGACTGAACAAGCTGGCAGACGCCATAGATGCCGAGATGGGAGAGGATAATAAGTTTTCTGCGAATATTAAGCAGGTCCCTGCCGTCATGCTTGTTGTTATGGAAGAAGATCCACGCCAGAATATCTGGGATGAAGATTTTGCAGCAGTGAGTGCATTGGTACAGAACTTCCTACTCGCGGCATGGAGTGAAGACATTGGTACGTTTTGGGTAACCAAGCCATTCCTGTATGGACCCAAATTCCGTAAGTCCCTTGGCATTCAGGCTGGAGAAAAAATTATAGGTATGGTTTACATGGGGTATCCAGAGGTTATTCCTTCTGCCAAAGAACGTACACCAGCCAAGGACAAGCTGACTATTTTTGAATAATTGATATCTTTTTTGATATACAGTTGAACTTTGCTTTATGAAAAGCCCCTGCAAGTATGCCTCTCATACAGAGGATAAATGCAGGGGTATTTGATTTATTCAGTCGTGTGAACTTGGATTAAAATGAATAAGGCTCTCGTTTAAACCCTTTCAGGCTGCTGTATGCTGCATGGCGAATGGGATGGATGGATTCCTCCTCGGCGTTATTACTAGAGGATATTAAAACAAATTTAAATCGAGCTGCCGATACTGTATCGCCTCAGCCACATGAGCTGTCAAAATGACGCCATCATGGTCCAAGTCTGCGATCGTCTGGGCCATCTTAATAATACGATCATGTGCACGCATGCTCAGGTTCAGTGCCTGCAGTGTCTGCTGGAGCAGTTGGTCTGCTTCTTCAGGCAGACGGATCGTTCGGCGCAGAAGGGTTCCTGATAGCTGGCTATTCCAGCGAACTGAACTGTTCGCATATCGGGCAGCCTGAATATGATGCGCATAAATGACTTTGGCCTGCATTTCAGCAGATGAAGGAGAAACTCCGGCCTTGCGCCACTCGCCTGGGGAAGGAACTTCGACCTGAAGGTCGATGCGATCTAGTAGTGGTCCCGAAATTTTGGCACGATAGGCGGCAACACGAGTAGGACTGCATATACAGCGCTGATCCTCCGATTGGGCAGAGAGATACCCACAAGGGCAGGGATTCATGGAACAAGCGAGCATAAATTGGGCTGGGAATGTGAACGCGGCTCGCGCGCGGCTTATGGTGACTTTGCGATCCTCTAAGGGCTGTCTCAACACTTCAAGGACTTGCCGCTGAAACTCAGGCAGCTCATCCAGAAACAATATACCTCGGTGGGCAAGGCTAACTTCGCCCGGCTTGGGAATTCCGCCGCCTCCAATCAGACCCGAGGTGGATATCGTATGGTGTGGGGAGCGAAAGGGTCTGTCTGCGATAAGACCATTCGAGGTATCTTTCAGTTTGCCTGCGGCACTTAGTACTTTGGTTACTTCCAGCGCTTCGTCTTCGGACAATGGGGGGAGAATCGTAGGCAGCCGTTTAATTAACATGGTTTTCCCTGTTCCTGGCGGGCCGACCAGCAAAATATTGTGCATCCCTGCTGCGGCAATCATGAGTGCCCGCTTCACATGATGTTGTCCTAACACATCACTATAATCATCTTCCAGAAATGAAGTGTGTTTCGAGCGCTCTCGGTTATTTAAATTTCCGTAATCTGATAATCGCACAGAAAGGTGAGTGTAGTCTTTTAAAACAATGGGCCCCGTATTTTGAATTGCTCCATTCGTGCTTTTAGCAGCTGTTGCACTCTCTGGAACGATATCTTGCAAATGACGAATTCCATATACTTGAATACCCTGAATCAACGAAGCCTCTTCCAGATTATCGGCGGGCAGAAGAACAGAGGTAAAACCTTGACGTTTCGCCAAATCTACCATGGACAAAATGCCAGGCACCGATCTCACTGAACCGTCCAATGCTAGCTCACCCACCACCAATGTTCGTTCCTCAACTGGAAGTACCAGTTGACCACTTGTTGTCAGTAAACCAATAGCAATGGCAAGATCAAAAGAAGATCCTTCCTTGCGCAGATCGGCAGGGGCGAGATTAATCGTAATTCGTTGCAACGGATACTGGTAGCCACAGTTTTTTATAGCTGCACGAACGCGTTCAACCGCTTCACGAATAGCTGAATCTGGCAGTCCGATAATAGACGTCTGAGGTAGACCATTCGACAAATCTGTTTCCACTTCAATTAAAACGCCGTCAATTCCATATAAGCAGGCGCTATGCAGTTTTCCGTACATAATAAAAGAAACACCTCACTTCGTCCTTGGCGCGCATAATACGGGCCAGTCTACGAATTAAGGTGCTTCCTCAGCTTCTAACAAGCATTTTATATAAAAGAAATCAGGGCGTCAACCCGTCTTCGTCATAGCTGCTGTGTATCTATTCCCTGACTCCTGGATTGTTACAGTTTATCGCACGAAGGTTTCTCGTAAAATGAAAAGGGTGTTCAGTTCCGAAACAATGCTGTGCTGTTGTGGTGGCATAGTCGACGTGTGGTGAGCGAGTGCAACCTCTAAATTTTTTTATAATAATGTTATCGTATATTTAGGACCATCTATACAAATTATATTTTATACAATTTAATTTATCAATATTAAATAGAAAAGTAAAATCATTTGTGCTCAATTATTCTGTTTTTTTTCTAATTTATGATAAGATAGATGAAGGATTCCTTATAATTCCCACGTTTTAGTGGTTATATCAGGGAAGGAATCTTTAATATAAGGAATATACAATGCACAATAGGTAGGTGAGACAGTTATATGCAGAATGAAAGTTTGAAGCTGGATAATCAATTATGCTTTGCCATATACGCTTGTTCACGTGAGATTACGAAGATGTACCAGCCCTATCTTGAGGTGCTGGGTGTAACCTATTCTCAATACCTGGTCTTGATGGTGTTGTGGGAACGCGAAGAATGTACGGTTAAGGAAATCGGAGAAGCACTTTATCTCGATTCAGGCACACTGACGCCTCTTCTGAAACGTTTGCAGTCAGCAGGACTTATTCACCGCGAACGTTCAGCCCAGGATGAACGAAAAGTATTGATTACACTTACAGACGCCGGGCGGGAACTCCGCCATAAAGCTTTGTCTATACCTGAAGCAATCCAGGAAGATGCGTGTCTGAACAGTACTGAGTTCGAATCTTTGCTGGGACAGTTCAAGGGCCTGCTTGAGAAAGTCCATCAAACCAACACCAAAGAAGCCAGAAAATAAAATGCATCATCGTATTGTGATTCAATCAAAAAACCTTGGCTTAATAGCCGAGGTTTTTTCCATTAATATCCAAGCATTCACAATATGGGATCATACCCATATCAAAATACTGTCTATTAACCATTACTTTTTTAAGGAAAGCGTTTTAAAAACATGTTACAATGAATTGGGTTTAAGTGAAAATAGTCAACATTTGTCTTTTGTTAGTCTACCAACCCGCCTTGTTGCAGTCATGTTGATAGGAGGATTCGAGAATGAATATCCATGAATATCAAGGAAAAGAAGTACTGAAACAGTATGGAGTCACCGTTCCAAACGGAAAGGTTGCTTATACAGTCGATGAAGCGGTTGCGGCCGCAGAGGCACTGGGCAGTCCGGTGACTGTAGTCAAAGCGCAAATTCATGCAGGTGGCCGGGGAAAAGCCGGCGGCGTGAAAGTAGCGAAAAGTATCGACGAAGTTCGTGCTTACGCATCCGAAATTTTGGGAAAAGTATTGGTAACACACCAGACTGGACCTGAAGGTAAAGAAGTAAAGCGTCTTCTGATTGAAGAAGGATGCGATATCCGCAAAGAGTATTATGTGGGTGTTGTTGTGGACCGTGCCACAGGCCGCGTCGTAATGATGGCTTCCGAAGAAGGCGGTACAGAGATCGAAGAAGTAGCTGAAGCTACACCAGAGAAAATTTTCAAAGAAGTTATTGACCCTGCAATTGGATTGCAAGTGTTCCAAGCACGTAAACTGGCGTACAGCATTCGTATTCCGAATGAGTTGGTGAACAAAGCGGTTAAGTTTATGCTTGCGTTGTACACTGCTTTTGTCGAAAAAGATTGCTCCATTGCCGAGATCAATCCACTCGTTGTTACCGGAGATGGAAACGTTATCGCACTGGACGCGAAATTGAATTTTGATTCCAACGCATTGTTCCGTCACAAAGACATTTTGGAACTGCGCGACCTGGATGAAGAAGACGAAAAAGAAATCGAAGCTTCCAAATACGACCTGAGCTACATAGCACTTGATGGCAACATCGGCTGTATGGTTAATGGTGCAGGACTTGCGATGGCGACGATGGATATCATCAAATACTATGGCGGCGACCCGGCCAACTTCCTCGATGTTGGGGGCGGTGCGACAACAGAGAAAGTGACCGAAGCTTTCAAAATCATTTTGTCTGACGCCAAAGTAGCGGGTATCTTCGTTAACATTTTTGGCGGCATTATGCGTTGTGATGTCATTGCCAATGGTGTTGTTGAAGCAGCGAAGCAGCTTGGCCTGACTAAACCGCTGGTTGTTCGTCTTGAAGGAACTAACGTGGAACTTGGTAAGCGTATTTTGGGTGAATCCGGCCTGAATATCGTTCCTGCTGATTCCATGGCAGATGGTGCACAGAAAATTGTTGCCCTCGTAAAATAAAGTTCATTCCTGGGCAAATTGCTGCCTTAGTTCCGGAGCTGTCCGGCACTTGAAAAATAACCGTAAGGATGTGAAGCAACGTGAGTATTTTGATTGATAAAAATACAAAAGTCATTACGCAAGGCATTACGGGTTCAACGGGAATGTTCCACACGAAGGGCGCATTAGACTACGGAACCCAGATGGTAGGCGGCGTTACACCGGGTAAAGGCGGAACCAATGTTGATATCACGCTGGAAGATGGCAAAGTAGTCAGTCTCCCGGTGTTTAATACAGTACAGGAAGCGAAGGAAGCTACTGGCGCAACAGCGAGCGTCATCTACGTTCCTCCGGCATTTGCAGCGGATTCCATCATGGAAGCTGTTGACGCAGAGCTGGATCTCGTGATCTGTATTACGGAAGGTATCCCGGTACTTGATATGGTCAAGGTTGACCGTTTCATGGAAGGCAAAGATACCGTTCTGATCGGACCAAACTGTCCAGGCGTTATTACACCAGGAGAGTGTAAAATCGGCATTATGCCGGGCTATATTCATATGCCTGGTCACGTTGGTGTGGTTTCCCGTAGTGGAACGCTCACGTATGAAGCTGTTCATCAATTGTCTGCACGTGGTATTGGACAATCTTCTGCTGTCGGAATCGGGGGCGACCCGGTTAAAGGCTCCGAGTTCATCGATATCCTGAAACGTTTCAATGAAGATCCGCAGACACATGCGGTTATCATGATCGGCGAAATCGGTGGTACAGCTGAAGAAGATGCTGCAGAGTGGGTTCGCGATAACATGACCAAACCGGTAGTTGGATTTATCGGTGGGGTTACGGCGCCTCCAGGCAAGCGCATGGGTCATGCGGGTGCTATTATCTCTGGTGGTAAAGGTACAGCCAAAGAAAAAATTGCGAAACTGGAATCTTGCGGAATCAAAGTTGCTCCAACGCCTGCTGAAATGGGCTCGACTCTTGTGAGCGTACTTGAAGAACGTGGTATTCTGAATTTGTGCACGACACATTAATTCTTTTCCGTTATAATAGAAGAAACGGTTTAGGAAATTTATTTTTCTGGTGAACCGACTATTGTTGATACGGAAAAGGTAAGCAACCTTTTGTCCTTAACAGGGCGAAGGGTTGCTTTTTTGCGTTTTTTTATCGGGTGAGAGAGGGAGAGGATATCTGCCTGGTAGAGTAAACGCTTGCATTCCGTTGTCACTTATTACACAATATGAGGGAAGATTTTCTTCCCACTATGGGAGGTTTTTGATATGGAAGAACGATGGATTTTGATTGGGTTGCATGAAACGGAGGGTATAGGTAAAAAAACAATCACGAAACTGCTGTCAGGACAATATCAACTGACGGAGTTGCTGGATTATTCAGAAGGAGATTGGATCGCTGCGGGGTTGCGCAAGGATCAAGCTGCACGTCTAACCAAACAATTCAATGTCGACTGGATTGAGCAAAGACAAGAGAGTGTTTATAAACAGGGGATTGAGGTCGTTACCTATCTGGATCAGGACTATCCTATATTAATGAAGGAAACCGTTCAGCCACCCTGGGTAATGTACGGTCGCGGAGATATGAATCTGTTGCACACTCAATCCATTGCAATGGTAGGAACCCGCATGCCCACTGTATACGGACGCAAAATTGGTGAGAAGCTGGCGGAGCAATTATGCAAGGCTGGCTTGACCATTGTAAGCGGGCTTGCGAGAGGAATAGATAGTGTGTGTCATGATGCGGCTCTTCGTGCAGATGGCAAAACCATTGCAGTGTTTGGGACAGGAATTGACAACATCTATCCTCCTGAAAATACAAGTCTTGCCGAACGAATTGCCGAAACAGGACTACTCTTGTCGGAATATCCTCCGGGTACACGTGCCCGTCAAGGGTTATTTCCAGAACGTAATCGAATCATTGCCGGATTAACCCTCGGTACGTTAGTCGTTGAGGCTGATATCCGAAGCGGCTCACTCATTACTGCAGATGCAGCGCTCGAAGCGGGAAGAGACGTGTTTGCAGTCCCAGGTCCCATTACATCTCCCAAAAGTCGAGGCTCACACAATTTGATTCGTCAGGGGGCAAAATTGGTGACCTCCGCCACAGATTTATTGGAAGAGTTTCAATTGGACTTGCCAAATACGGAACAACTTCCTTACAATAGAGGACGTTCGACGGAACGCAGTGAAACTTCCAAGCAAGGAATATTCCCTGTTGTAAAACTATCTTCAGATGAACAACAAGTTATTTTTCTGCTGGAGCAGGAGGAGCAATCACTGGACCAACTTGTGGAACAGCTCAACTGGGATTTTGGACATTTGCATTCAGTTCTGTTATCTTTAATCATAAAAAAGCAGATTAGCCAATTACCTGGGACCAAATACGCGAGGGTATGACGATGCTGCGATCATGGCGGCATGTGAAAATAGATTATTAGCGGAAGTTAGTCCTGCTGCTAATGAAGTGAAGTATGAATCCAAAAACAAGCAGCAGTTTCATGACTGAGAGGAGGATGAACCTATGGCGGATGCACTCGTAATCGTGGAGTCGCCCTCAAAGGCGAAGACGATCGGCAAATATTTAGGCAGCAAGTTCATCGTAAAAGCTTCGATGGGACATGTGCGCGATTTGCCAAAGAGTCAGATCGGCGTTGAGGTAGAGAACGATTTTAATCCGAAATATATTACGATCCGCGGCAAAGGTTCAATTTTGAAAGAACTGAAGGATGCACGAAAGAAAGTGAAAAAAGTGTATCTCGCAGCTGACCCGGATCGCGAAGGAGAGGCTATTGCTTGGCACTTGGCCCATGCACTTGAACTGGACGATACGGCGGATTGCCGAGTAGTATTTAATGAAATTACGAAACAGGCTGTCAAAGATGCGTTCAAAACACCGCGCAAGATTAATATGGATCTGGTTAACGCGCAGCAAGCAAGACGTATTCTTGATCGGCTTGTTGGATATAAAATTAGTCCATTATTATGGAAGAAAGTCAAAAAAGGATTGTCCGCTGGCCGCGTTCAGTCCGTGGCTGTCAAAATCATTTTGGATCGTGAAAATGAAATTAATGATTTTGAACCGGAAGAGTACTGGAGCATTACTGCCAAACTGACAGCGGACGGAAATCCGTTTGAAGCCAAATTCCATCAGTTAAACGGCACCAAGACCGAACTTGGCAGTGAGGCAGAAGTACAGGCCATTTTAAAACAGATCGAAGGGGCTTCTTTTACAGTCAAAGAAGTTAAAGAAAAAGAACGCAGCCGTAACCCTTCTGCTCCGTTTACAACGAGTTCTCTACAGCAGGAAGCCGCACGTAAATTGAATTTCAGAGCTTCCAAGACGATGTCTGTCGCTCAGCAGCTATATGAAGGGGTAGACCTCGGAAAAGAAGGCACAGTAGGTCTCATAACGTATATGCGTACAGACTCTACCCGAATTGCAGCATCGGCTCAGGAAGAAGCGAAGGAATATATTATTGGCAAGTACGGTGAGCCATTTGCACCAGAGTCGCCTAGAAACTATTCCAAAAAGGCAGCCAATGCTCAAGACGCGCATGAAGCGATTCGTCCAACTTCGATATTACGTGATCCGGATTCTATCAAATCGTTTATGAGCCGCGATCAATTCCGGTTGTACAAACTGGTTTGGGAACGTTTTATAGCGAGCCAAATGTCATCTGCTATTCTGGATACATTATCTGTGGACATTGCTGCAGGAGATACAATTTTCCGGGCAGCGGGTTCAAAGGTTCGTTTTCAGGGATTCATGAAGGTGTATGTAGAAGGTAATGATGACGGTACAACAGAAGAAGATCGCCTGCTGCCTCCATTGAAAAATGGAGATGTGCTGGAGAATCGGGAGATTGAGCCAAAACAGCACTTTACTCAACCGCCACCACGCTATACGGAAGCAAGGTTGGTCAAAACGCTGGAGGAACTGGGTATAGGGCGTCCGAGTACGTATGCGCCAACGCTGGAAACCATTCAAAAGCGCGGATATGTTGCAATCGAAGAGAAGAAATTCATGCCAACGGAACTGGGCGAACTGGTCATTGAACAGATGGAGGAGTTTTTCCCGGAAATCCTGAATGTGGAGTTCACTGCGAACATGGAAGGTGATCTTGACCATGTAGAGGAAGGGTCGGAGGATTGGGTCAAAGTACTCGCAGAATTCTACGAATCTTTTGAGAAACGTCTGGAGTTTGCAGAAGAAGAAATGAAAGAAATTGAGATTGAAGATGAAGTATCGGATGAAATATGTGAGAAGTGCGGCAAACCGCTCGTTTATAAGCTGGGTCGATTCGGCAAGTTTCTCGCATGTTCCGGATTTCCGGATTGCCGGAATACCAAGCCAATTATCAAGGATATCGGTGTAACCTGTCCGAAATGTAAGGAAGGGCATGTTGTTGAACGCCGCAGTAAAAAGGGACGCATTTTCTACGGTTGCGACAAGTATCCTGAATGTGATTTTGTATCATGGGATAAGCCATCAGCGAAACCATGTCCAAGTTGCGGATCACTAATGATTGAGAAGCGGAACAAACAGGGGACACGATTACAGTGTACTTCATGTGATCATCAAGAGCCGGTGGAGGAACCGGAAGAAGAATGAACGGATTAGCATAATGGGGGTAAATGATTTTGACAAATGAACAACAAGTAACCGTTATTGGTGCCGGGTTGGCAGGAACAGAAGCAGCTTGGCAGATTGCAAGTCGTGGTGTGCGTGTAAAACTTTACGAGATGAGACCGGTTGTGAAAACGCCGGCTCACCATACGGATAAATTTGCAGAGCTGGTGTGCAGCAACTCGCTGCGTGCCAATGGGTTGACCAACGCAGTCGGTGTATTGAAGGAAGAGATGAGAATGCTTAATTCTCTCGTCTTGGGTGCAGCAGACCGTCATGCAGTTCCAGCAGGTGGAGCACTTGCTGTGGACCGGGATGGATTCTCAGGAGAGATTACATCTACGCTTCATCAGCATCCACTCATCGAAGTAGTCAATGAAGAGCTGACTTCTTTGCCGGAAGACGGAATCGTTGTTGTTGCAACGGGGCCTTTGACTTCACCGGCATTGTCCGAGCAAATCAAGGCCCTTATGGGAGAAGAATACTTCTACTTCTATGATGCGGCTGCACCAATTATCGAAAAAGATTCCATTGATATGAATAAAGTGTATCTGGCTTCACGTTATGATAAGGGCGAAGCAGCGTATTTGAACTGTCCAATGACAGAAGAGGAATTCGATGTATTCTATGAAGCATTGATCACAGCGGAAGTTGCTCAACTGAAAGAGTTTGAGAAGGAAATTTACTTCGAAGGCTGTATGCCGATCGAAGTCATGATGAAGCGTGGTAAACAAACGGCTTTGTTTGGTCCGATGAAACCTGTAGGACTCGTCAATCCGCATACTGGGGAACTGCCTCATGCTGTTGTTCAGCTTAGACAGGACAATGCAGCAGGAACACTGTACAATCTGGTTGGGTTCCAGACGCATCTGAAATGGGGAGAACAAAAGCGTGTCTTTTCTTTGATCCCTGGACTTGAAAATGCGGAATTCGTCCGTTATGGCGTAATGCACCGTAATACATTTATCAATTCTCCGAAGCTACTTCGTCCAACGTATCAGTTCAAAGAGCGTCCGAACCTGTTCTTTGCAGGTCAAATGACGGGAGTAGAAGGGTATGTAGAATCTGCGGCATCCGGTTTAATCGCGGGTATGAATGCAGCCAAAGCAGCGCTTGGACAGGAACTGGTGGTATTGCCGGTGGAGACCACGCTGGGCAGTATGGCACAGTATATTACAACAGCAGATTTCAAACATTTCCAGCCCATGAATGCAAATTTCGGATTGCTGCCGAAGCTGGAAACTAAAATACGCAATAAAAAGGAAAAGAATGAAGCACTTGCGCAGCGTGCACTGGATGGCATTGCCCGTTTTGCAGCAGCAGAAGGTCTAACCGTTCCGGAACGCGTGTAAATTAATCGTGGGAGGAGGCTGATATCATGGATATGTCATTTCATGCTACAACGATCTGTGCAGTTCGTCATAATGGAAAAGCAGCGATTGCTGGCGATGGTCAGGTGACCATGGGGCAAAGTGTTGTGATGAAAAATACAGCCAAGAAGGTAAGACGTTTATATCGTGGGCAGGTTGTGGCTGGTTTTGCTGGTTCCGTAGCGGACGCCATAACCTTGTTTGAAAAATTCGAAGGTAAGCTGGAGGAGCACCATGGCAATCTGCAGCGCGCAGCGGTAGAGCTCGCCAAGGATTGGCGCCAGGATCGGATTTTGCGCAAGCTGGAAGCACTCCTTATAGTGATGGATAAAACGGGTATGCTGCTGATTTCAGGTGGGGGCGAAATTATTGAACCGGATGATGACGTTATCGCCATTGGCTCGGGGGGGAACTTCGCCTTATCTGCTGCACGTGCATTAAAACGCCATGCAGTGAATCTGGAAGCAAAAGACATCGCTCGTGAATCCCTCCAGATTGCTTCTGAGTTATGCGTATATACCAACAATAATATTATTGTTGAAGAGTTGTAAGGAAAGCAATCTCCGTGATAGGGCCTGATGATTGAATCGGCTCCAGTTATATCGTGGAGATTCTTTGTCCTTGTAGGTGAAATTTATAATGTTCAATCTCATAACAAGGTTCGCATACTGGTAGGAGGGAAGCTATATGGATACTCAAGCATTAACGCCAAGACAAATCGTTGCAGAGCTTGATAAGTACATCGTAGGTCAAAAACAGGCTAAAAAATCGGTAGCGGTCGCCCTTCGCAATCGTTATCGCCGCAGCCTTTTGCCCGAACATACCCAAGATGATATTGTACCTAAAAATATTCTGATGATTGGACCTACTGGTGTTGGTAAAACAGAGATTGCACGTCGACTCGCCAAGTTGGTAGGAGCTCCATTTGTAAAGGTGGAGGCTACCAAGTTCACGGAAGTGGGTTATGTTGGCCGTGACGTAGAATCCATGATTCGTGATTTGATTGAAACATCGCTGCGGATGGTTAAGCTGGAACGTACAGAAAAGGTCAAGGACAAAGCGGAAGAGGCTGCCAATGAACGGATCGTACATATTTTGGCCCCTTCACAATCCAAATCCAAAAATCAGCGAAATCCGTTCGAAATGATTTTTGGCAATAACGGAAACAATACGCCAGAAAATGATGAGCAAGAGCCGGATACAGGAGTAGCTGAGCGGAGACGCAAAATCAAATTTGATTTGTTATCTGGCAAGCTGGAAGATGACGTTATCGAGATTGATGTGGAAGATACCACGCCAAATATGATGGATATGTTCGCGGGTCAAGGAAATGATCAGATGGGGATGAACATGCAGGAGATGTTCGGCAGTTTATTGCCTCGTCGTACCAAAAAACGTAAACTCGCGATTAAGGAAGCTCGCAAAGTTCTGATTCAGGAAGAGGCAGGCAAGTTGATCGATATGGATGATGTGACTCAGGAGTCCATTCGCCGGGCGGAACAGACAGGTATCATTTTCATTGATGAAATTGATAAAGTGGCCAGTCAGGGACGCGGTAGCGGGCCTGATGTATCCCGTGAAGGGGTACAACGTGATATTTTGCCAATTGTGGAAGGATCTACGGTAATGACCAAGTATGGCCCTGTCAAAACGGATTACATCCTGTTTATGGCAGCCGGTGCTTTTCACGTAGCAAAACCTTCAGATCTCATTCCAGAGCTTCAGGGGAGGTTCCCAATCCGTGTAGAATTGAACAGTCTGACACTTGATGAATTTGTATCGATCCTCACGGAACCTAAAAATGCGTTAACCAAGCAGTATGTGGATTTGCTGCGTACGGAGAATATTGAGATTGAGTTCTCGGATGATGCCATTCGTGAAATTGCCAAACTGGCTGAGTCCGTGAATCAGAATACCGAAAATATCGGTGCACGGCGTCTGCATACCATTCTGGAGAAACTTCTTGAGGATCTGTCTTTTGAAGCGCCAGAACTTACGCTTGAGCGTATGGTGATCACTCCTGAATATGTACGTGAAAAATTGAATGACATTGCACTGGATCGCGATTTAAGTCAATATATCTTGTAACAGAGGGATAATGCTCTGTTCAGAGCGTGTTTGAAGGTTGAACGACGGTATACAATGGATGAATAAAGGCAAAACGACTACACGGATATAGGATATTTGGTCCTGGATCTAACTGTAGAAGACTTTATTCAATCCGTCTGTATGCCGTTTATTTTTATTTCAGCCTAATATAATGCACTATTGTAACCGATAAAAGAGATGAAGTTATATAAGACGAAAGATAATCTAGGACTTGTGCCGCAGATTCATGTATTTAAACTCTAAAGACGTACTAACAACTCATAATTGATAATTCTATAAATTCCAATAAAAGGATTTTGTTTTTCCAAGTCTTGTTATCGGTTTAATCAGTAGTTTAAGAAAGATTTGCATAAATGCGCAAAAAATGAGCGAGTTGATATTGTGGGTGTGACAAAATATTATTGTGTGATTAAAGGGATCTTACTCTGTTTAAATGTTAAAAAAGTGTTTTGAAAATAAAGATGAAACAATTAATCAGGAATGGATATTCTGTCAATTATCAATTTCATAGAATTCTAAAGATTCTATCGGAAATTATAAGAAAGCTTATTATATCGGTAAATATTTCTAACAGAAATCAGTCTAAAGCATATCAATGCAGAACGGGTTTGTATTATTATGATGTACTGAAACGTGTAGATACATAGCATAAGTTTTAAGAATGTTTAAGAGCTTATATCGAGCGCTTAAGCTTATTTTTGTTTTGGGCCCCGACATTTACGAAAAAATTCATAATTTGCAGAAAATACACAAAAAGCTCTCTCTTTCAGAAAAGATAGGGCTTTTTTCTTATTGTAATATATCCCAATCTCGAAGAAACTTATGTTATACGACAACATCAGAGTTAATTCTACTTAAGTCCTAGAAAACCGTGTAAAAGCGAATGTTTTTTGTCGAAAAAACATATGCATCCTGACGGGAAAAGATTGAAGCTATTTCCATAATTACTAAAGAGAGGAGGGCGATTATGAATCTTTTGAATGATATTAGTTTTCAAAGGCTGCAAGGTGCACTCGACGCCTCCAACATTAGACAACGAACGATTGCTGACAACATTGCGAATGCGGACACCCCGTATTTCAAGCGTTCGGACGTTGCTTTTGAAGAAATGCTGCAGGAACAAATGAATGGGGATATGCCTGTTCTTAAAGGAAAAGTAACGGATTCAAGGCATTTTGTCATAGGTCCTTCCTCTTCCATACCTACACCGGTAGTTAATATGGACCAGTCAACCTCCATGAATAACAACCAGAACAACGTCGATGTAGACAAAGAAATGAGTCTTCTGGCGGAGAACCAGCTGCGTTACAACGCTTATATTCAGCAAGTGAATGAACAGATCAAAATGATGCGTGTTGGAGTCGAAGGGAGATAACTTAGGTGAACATCAGTAACAGTTTCAGTATCAGTGCATCGGCTCTAACGGCTCAGCGTTTGCGAATGGATGTTATATCTTCCAACATTGCTAACGCGGAGACGACTCGCGCGAGTGTAACCAACGGGGAGGCGGTTCCTTATAAGCGCAAGATGGTTGTGCTTGAACCCAACAAGACTTCCTTCAACAGTTTGCTTCAAAACCAGATGAAAAGAAGTGGGTCTGGAGAGGGAGTTCGGGTATCCGAGATTCGTGAAGATCAGTCGCCTCTAAAACCGGTCTATGATCCTACACATCCGGATGCCAACGCTGAGGGGTATGTCTACATGCCTAATGTGGATATCGCGAAAGAAATGGTAGATATGATTTCGGCTTCACGTTCATATGAAGCAAACGTTACAGCCTTGAACTCAACCAAAGCGATGATATCTAAGGCATTGGAGATTGGAAGAGCCTAGTTAACGGCTTAAAGGTGGAACGATCCATAAAACCAAAGAACAGAGATGAAAGGGAGGGACATTAATGATTCAGAACAACATGTTTAGCACACAAGGGGTTCAACCGCTTCAGATGCAAAGCACGGCACAAAGTAAACCATCTACACCAGCCGAAACCATTGAGAGCTTCGGTACATACCTACAGAATGCGCTAGGGTCTGTAGCTGCACAGGAGACCAAAGCACATGAAATGTCAAACCAATTCCTGGTTGGAAAAGCGAACGTTGATCAGGTGATGATCGCTTCTGAACAGGCCCTGTTGAGTCTACAACTTACGACTCAAGTCCGAAACAAAGTAGTCGAAGCATATCAGGAAATTATGCGTACGCAATTGTAAAATGGCTTACATGCGCTTCGACAACAGCGCTGATAACTACAACAAGCAGCTGCGATGCTGCTCCTGACCGTTAAGCTTTATAATCTATAGAGATTGCGGAAGGACAGACTAAGCAAAGTTTCGGATGGGGTGACAGAGTGAATGAGAGAATTGCCCAGTACAGGGATAAGGCATCCCAGTATTGGAATAGTTTTAGCAAAAAGCAAAAAGTATTATTTATTTCCACCTTCTTGTTTTTAATTTTGGCTGCAGTTGTACTAACCATGCAATTGTCAAAGACGGAATATGAAGTTGCTTTCACGGATTTGAATGCAAGTGACTCAGCAGGTGTCATTAATTATCTTGATTCATCTAATATTCCATACAAATTAAGTGCAGACGGCAAAACCATATCTGTACCGAGCACGGATGTTGCTATTGCAAAAGTGAATATCGGATCACAAGGAATTATTCAGAATGGTTCATTAGGTTATAAGTCATTCGAGGAATCATCATCCCCAATCGGGATGACGGATAAAGAGTTTGATGTGAAGTATAACAATGCATTAAACGGAGAAGTGGAGCAGCTGCTTCAACGGATGCAAGGCATACAGGATGCCAAAGTTTTGGTCAATATGCCAAAAGATAATATCTTTGCTGGATTGGAAGAACAGGATAAAGCATCAGCATCAGTGGCCCTGCAGTTTAAACCGGGTTATCACCCCAATCAGGCTGCTGTAGATGGATACTTTAATTTGGTCAAGACAGCCATTCCCAATCTGCCTATTGAAAACATAACGATTACAAATACGGATGAAGCGGAATTGATTCCGACAGCCCGAGGTGGTAGCGGGGGATTATCTTCTGAAGTCCAAGAGAACATGGCGTTACAGAAGAAATTCGAAAATGATGTTCGTAATAACGTGAAACAATTTCTTTCCCAGATTGTGGGTGACGAGAACGTCAATGTTCTGGTTGCTTCCAAGCTTAATTTTGACAAGGAAACGCGGAAAGAAAATCTGGTCACACCGGTCGATGTAGATAACATGAAGGGCATCGAGATTAGTGTGCAAGAGATTCAAAAGAGTTATACCGGAGCAAGCAATCCAACAGGTGGTGTTGCTGGCACGGGTCAAGAGGAAGTTCCAGGTTATCCATCATCAGATGCGTCAGGTAACTCGACCTCGGAAGAAACATCGAGCACTAAAAACTACGATGTCAATCGAATTGTTAAAGATATCGTTTCCAGTCCCTATACTGTAAAAGATTTAACCATTAACGTTGCGGTTGAACCACCGGCAGGACAAACAGAATTACAAGCACCGGTTCAGGATGCGATTGAAAACATTTTGGTTAACATTGTTCGCGCATCATTGGCAGACTCAGGCACTGTAATAAGTGACGCAGATTTGGCCAAAAAAGTTTCGGTAATGTCACAAGGTTTCCAGACTGCTGCGGCAACCAATACAGGTTTCCAGCTTTCCACCGGAATGATGTGGGGCATAGGAGCACTGGTGGCAGCATTGATTGCAGTGGTTGTTATTTTGTTAGTGCGCCGTCGTCGCAAACAAAACGAAATAGAAGAAGAGGACATTCCTCTTCCGGTGGCAACAGAGTTTCCGTCCATTACGTTGGACAGTGTAACGAACGAAAGTCAAGTGCGCAAACAATTGGAGAGTTTGGCAAAGAAAAAGCCAGACGAATTCGTCAATCTGCTGCGTACGTGGCTGGCTGACGAATAGAGGTGAACGCATTGGCGAAGGCAAGCAGTCAAGGTCTGACTGGAAGACAAAAAGCAGCAATTTTGTTGATTACATTAGGTCCGGAAGTATCCGCACAAATCTTCAAACATTTGCGTGATGAAGAGATTGAGCAACTGACACTGGAAATTGCCAATGTCCGCAAAGTGGATGCTTCTGAGAAAGATATGATTATGGCTGAGTTTCACCAGATCTGTCTGGCACAGGAGTATATCTCTCAGGGTGGTATTACGTACGCGAGAGAGATTCTGGAGAAAGCGCTCGGGTCGCAAAAAGCACTTGAAGTTATTAATCGTTTGACCGCGACACTGCAAGTTAGACCATTTGACTTTGCACGTAAAGCGGACCCAAATCAAATATTGAACTTTATTCAGAACGAAAGCCCACAAACGATCGCTCTTGTATTATCGTATCTGCAATTTGAGCAGGCGGCAGCCATCTTGTCTTCGTTACCACAAGAAAAGCAAGCAGATGTAGCACGTAGAGTGGCAGTTATGGACAGTACTTCTCCAGAGGTCATTTCTCAGGTAGAGCGCGTGCTTGAACAGAAACTGTCATCTACTGTTACGCAGGACTATACAAATGCGGGTGGTATTGAGTCCATCGTTCAGATCTTGAACGGCGTCGACCGTGGTACGGAACGTACCATTCTCGATTCACTGGAGATTCAAGATCCGGAACTGGCAGAAGAAATCAAAAAACGCATGTTTGTATTCGAAGATATTGTCAATGTGGATGATCGTTCCATTCAGCGCATTATCCGGGATATCGACAACGCAGATTTGCAGTTGGCGCTCAAAGTGGCAAGCGAAGAAGTACGGGATGCTGTATTCCGGAATATGTCGAAACGGATGTCCGAGACATTCAAGGAAGAAATGGAATTCATGGGACCCGTTCGGTTGCGTGATGTTGAGGAAGCTCAGACCCGTATCGTAGGAACAATCCGTAGATTGGAAGAAGCTGGTGAGATCATTATCGCTCGCGGTGGAGGAGATGATATCATTGTCTAATTTGATTAAATCTTTCCAGTATGTACCAGTCGATGACCACAAACGACTTGAAAATCATCATCATTATGGTGGACCTGAGTCTGATGCCGAGTTGGATGGTGAACGTGCTGAAGGTTCCGAAGCTGAGATGCTGCAGGCACGCGTAGACGAAGAAACACAACGTCTTACCGCGGAGATGCTGGAGGATGCCAAGGAGTTTGCAGAAAAGCAGGTACGTGAAGCTTCGGAGGAAGCGGAGCGATTGCTTCAAGAAGCCCGTGAACAGATTGATAGCTGGTGGCAGGAGCAGCGTCAGCAGGACGAACATCTGACTGAAGCACTTCGTTCACAAGGTTTTCAGCAGGGTTTTGAAGAAGGCAAAGTACAGGCTGAACTGGATCTCCAGGTAAAGATCGAAGAGATGATGAAGGAAGCCCGTGAGGTGCTTGAAGAAGCTTATGTTGCCAAAGATCAGATTATTCAGGAAGCAGAGCCTTTCCTTGTGGATCTCGCCTGTGGAATTGCTGAGAAGGTAATTGACAAACAACTTTCGGTTGAACCGGAACATACGCTTGAACTGATTCGTCAGAATTTGTCTCGCAAACGAGAACAGGGCATGATCACCTTATGTGTGGCACCTGATCAATTCTCTTTTGTGCAGGCTGCACGTGAAGAGTTGGCTATGGCGATTGATTCTCAGGCAGAATTGCAAATTTTGCCTGATGCTACGGTGAAAGACAAGGGATGTGTTATACGCTCGTCGTTTGGAAGCGTAGATGCCAGAATTGATACTCAGCTCGCTGAAATTAAAAAAGAACTGATCCGCATAGCACTTGAGGATGAGGGGCGAAAAAATCAACATGAAGATTCTTAGCTCACAGCGATACATGGAACATCTTAAGCATTTTGATCCCGTTCGCGTTAACGGTAAGGTCACCCAAGTTATTGGCCTTATGGTTGAGTCTGAAGGTCCGGATGCAAGCATCGGTGATGTATGTTACATCTACCCCGGGAAATCTGCCAAGCCACTTCAGGCTGAGGTTGTCGGGTTTCGGGATAACAAAGTATTGCTCATGCCACTCGGTGAACTGCAATCCATTGGTCCTGGATGTGATGTAGTCGGAACGGGTAAACCACTTGGGGTTCAGGTTGGATCAGAATTGCTTGGTAAGGTGTTAGATGGATTGGGGCAACCTCTTGACGGTTCTTTGTTACCCTCCAGAATGCCAATGTACTCCACATCCAATACGCCAGTGAATCCGATGGACCGTCCACGTGTACTCGAAACGATGGGTGTAGGTGTAAGAGCCATTGACGGTCTGTTGACGGTTGGTAAAGGACAGAGGGTCGGCATATTTGCCGGATCCGGTGTTGGTAAAAGTACACTGATGGGTATGATTGCCCGCAATACAGCGGCAGACGTCAATGTCATTGCTTTGGTAGGGGAGCGGGGCCGTGAGGTTCGTGACTTTATAGAACGGGATCTGGGTCCGGAAGGACTGGAACGATCCGTCGTGATCGTCGCTACTTCTGATCAACCTGCTCTGATTCGAATCAAAGGCGCGGTCATCGCAACTACGATTGCGGAGTATTTCAGAGACAGAGGCATGAATGTCATGTTGATGATGGACTCCGTTACACGTTATGCCATGGCACAGAGGGAAGTGGGACTTGCCGTGGGAGAACCTCCTGCGATGAGAGGATACACTCCTTCTGTTTTTGCAAGTTTACCCAAGCTGCTTGAGCGAGCGGGGACTGGACCCACAGGTTCAATTACGGCGTTTTACACCGTTCTTGTCGACGGGGATGATATGAACGAACCGATTGCAGATGCGGTGAGAGGTATATTGGATGGTCATATTGTACTGAATCGTTCCATTGCAAACAAAGGTCATTTCCCTGCCATTGACGTGCTTGCGAGCATTAGTCGGGTTATGAAGGATATTGCTCCTGAAGAGCAGCTGGAAGCCGTTAATAATATGAAGAGACTGATGGCAGTGTACAAGGAATCTGAGGATTTAATCAACATTGGGGCCTATCAAAGAGGTTCAAATGCTGCCATTGATGAATCGATTGACCAGATTGATAGCATCTGGAATTTTACAAGGCAGAAAGTCGATGAAAAAGTAACGCTGGAAGAAGTGCAGGAACGTTTGATTCTTGAATTTGCAAGGAGATGAATGGGTAAACGATGAAATTTCGATATCATTTCCAGAAGGTTGTTGACCTGAAAAGCAATGAAAAAACACAAGCGGAGTGGATGTTATCCACAGCGATCGGGAAACTTCAGACGGAGGAAGAGCATCTTTTACAACTATTGAATGATAAAAAGGAATTAATTGATGTCATTCAATCCGCTACGGAAAGTACGGCTTCCGTATCCAGCTTGCAGGAGATGCAGCGGTATGTCCATCACCTTGACGAGTGTATTTCACGCAAAAGTAGTGATGTCAGACATGCTGAGGTCAATGTGCAACGGAATCAGACGTTTCTAAACGGCAAAATGATGGACGAAAAAGTATGGCTTGGGGCGAGAGACAAGGCCAAAATCAAATTTCAGCAGGAGATGCTCCTCCGGGAACAGAACGATCTGGACGAGATGGCTACTGTACGCTTCGCTGCCAAAGCCGGACGCGCGAATTGATGTGGCCGGACGCGAAGTTGTCTCGTGAAGGAGGAAAGAACAATGGCTGTTAAAGACACAGATATGGAAAAAGAGTCGAGCGGTGGTTGGGAAAAGTTTCTGATGATCTCAATCCCAATCGTGTTCACTGTGGTTTTGTTGGGGGTTTTGCTCACTCTGTTTAATGTAGATATTCGCAACAACCTGCTTGAAGTAGCTAACAAAATACCAGTTGTGAAGAACTGGGTCCCTGATCCTGTGCTAGACCCGGAGAAAAAGGAACTGGAGAAGAGCGAGCAACAGGTTGAAAGTGCAGAAGCGACAATAGAAAAGCTTAAGGCACAGGTAAATGCAAAAGAAACTGAGCTCAAGGCAGCGCAGGAAGCCACAACGACTGAGGCCAAAAAAGCAACTGATCTGCAAAAAAAATTGGATGATGCGGAAAAAGCGGCTGAAATCGCTGCGCAGAATCCGGAGACCGAGTCTGATTATCAGAAACAAATTAAAGACTTGGCGAAAATGTATGCGGACATGAGTCCAAGTAAAGCCGCGCCGATTTTGCAGAATATGACGAATGAAGAGATGGTGTTGCTTCTGAGTTCGATGCAATCGGCTGCACGAACCAAAGTGTTAGAGAAGATGGACCCAAAAACAGCGGCTGATGTCACGATGATGATGAAAGATGCGAAACCATCCGGTGATCTAGCGCTGGATGCACTGCAATCTCGCTTAAAGAAAGAGACTGCAACAACATCAACGGCTTCTACAACTAACTCCAAAAATTTGGATAAAAATCAGCTTAGTCAAACGTTTGCTTCCATGTCCGCCTCTAGTGGAGCCAAGCTGTTGCTCGAAACATACAAGCTGAGTCCGGACAAAACCTTGACCATTTTGAATTCTGTCGACGATGCTACGCGATCTCAATTGCTTGAAAATATGTCGACTGAAAATTCGGTTGAAACTGCAAAAATCCTAAATAAATTAATGGGTAACAAGTAGGATTTGTATCGTCTGTTTACTACGGAGAGGAGGTGAAAACAAATGTCGATTGTATATCAAATGACATCCACATCATCCGCAAAGACAACAGGAGCAACTCAAACGGCTGGAACTGGATCCAAAGGTGCAACTGCTGGAAGCGGTGATTTTTTGCAAACTCTCGCTCAATCTTTAAATGGTGGTGCAACGGCGGACAGCAGCTCGGCTGCAGCAGCGAGCTTAACAGCGAATCCGCTGATGTTTACCTTTGCAGCTGGTGAAGATGGGGAACAAACATCGATCACCGATATCTTAAGTTCGTTGTTCGCAGATCTGGATTCGCTAGATGAAGCTTTGGAAAATGATCCGTCACTACTTGCGGATTTACAAAGTCTGATTCAGCAGATGTACGCTCAATTAGATGCTAATCCTGGTATTCAAGCCGAAGGTTCTGATGAACTTACAAGTGAAGCGGGGAATGCAGCATCAGCAATTGATCTGGCGGAACATCCAGCAGCAGTGCGCTTTGTATTACAGGATGTGCTCACACAGTTAATTGCGGGTATGAATGATTCGGATAGTTCAGTTGTAAAAAATGCTCCAGAATTCAAGCACCTGCTTCAATCTCTCCAAAGTCAGCTGCAAGATGCTGGCGTGGAGATCAGTCATAACAAAGGATGGACTGAACTTAAATCCATTCTGGATACATTAGCGATGGCAAAAGATCAGGTGGTGCAAGCGGCACCAAGCAATCCCGTTCAAACGTCCAAGCAAGACTCAGTGTCACCACAAGTTCTTGTTGCGGCAGCTTCAAATCCTGGAACTAAAGTTTCAGTAGAAACAGACGCAACACCTTCTACAAATGAAGTAGGAGAAGTGAACCATTCAACTATCATTACGGCAGGAGAGTTGTCTTTACGTTCATCAGGGATATCAGCAGGCAAACCAGCTGAACCTGTCATGCAAGCGTCCCAGTTTGCTAAAGAAATGACTCAGTTTGTTGTGAACAAGTTGGATATTGTGCAGCAAAAGGGGTTATCGGAGGCGACTATCTCACTACGCCCAGAGCACCTCGGTAAACTGGATGTGCAGATAACGTTGCAAAACGGACAACTTGTTGCACGATTTATGACCGAGCATACGATGGCGAAAGACATGCTGGAACAGCAAATGATGCAACTACGTAGCTCACTTCAAGCTCAAGGTATTCAAGTGGAACGACTTGAGGTGACTCAGAACAGTTCTCTGGGATCACAAATGTACCAGGATGGTGGACGCCAGCCAGGAAGCAATTCTCAGCAACAGCGACGCTCACGGGAACGTGAAGAACAATCGGATGATGCTGTAACTACAGCAACTCTTCAGGAAGAATTGCGCAACTGGCGCAGTGAGCATGAGGAAGGAAGCGACTTGCGCAGAGACACGTTTACAGCAGAGGCTTAATCGGAAATGAGGTGAAAATATGGCTAATGAAGTGATTTCAACCAATAATACATGGCCTAACTATTCGGCAGCGAATAAAGCTACAACAAGCGCTGCAACAAAGGAACTGGGTAAGGATCAGTTTCTTAAAATATTGATCACTCAGCTGCAAAATCAGGATCCGATGCAGCCAATGGAAGATAAGGAATTTATCGCACAGATGGCTCAGTTCAGCTCGGTAGAACAATTGGTAAATATCTCATCACAGCTCAAAACTTTGAATCAGTCTCTTGGGACAGTGTCTGGTATGATTGGCCGCGAGATCAGTTGGCTTTCTTCTAATAAAGAGGATAACGGAACCCTCCGCCAAGGTATCGTGGATTCCATCATCGTACGAGATGGTGTTCAGTATGCAAAAGTAGGCAATGACGAAATTAAACTGGATGAAATTATTCAGGTAACCAATCCAACACAGGCTGAAGAAAATGAAACTCCAGTTCAGAACGCTGCAGATTCAGCTGTAGCGAATGAAAGCCAGCAACCAGAAGCATCAGCACAGCCTGAAGACAACGGAAACACGTTATGAGTGACCGCATAACAGTAGGCCAACTGTACACAGGTCCAATTACACCCAATTTGCATAATCGCTCCAAAGCGGGAGAAGCATCCACTGTACCTGAGCGCCCTTTTGCACAGGTATTGGAAGACAACCTCCTGAAATTGAGTAATCATGCTGCCAAAAGGTTGGAGCAGCGCGGTATTGAACTCAAAACTGAGCAGATGCAGCAAATTGGAACTGCTCTGGATAAGGCTGCTGCCAAAGGAGCCAAGGAATCCTTGATTTTGATGAAAGATATGGCTCTTATCGTTAATGTCAAAAATCGTACTGTCGTTACAGCCATGGATAGTGAAAGCATGAAGGATAATGTATTCACCCAGATTGACAGTGCTGTAATCATTTCTTAACCGGCTGGCCCTTCTCGGGAGCCGGAATGCCGCTGACCGACTGACGCGGTAACCAAATTAAGGCTGGGAGGATTTATAAAAAATGTTGAAATCAATGTACTCAGGCGTTTCCGGGATGCGGGGTTTTCAAACGAAACTTGATGTAATCGGTAATAATATTGCGAACGTAAATACGGTTGGTTTTAAAGGCAGCCGTGTCATGTTCAAAGATATTATGAGCCAAACCACTGCTGGTGTTACTGCACCGACGGATACTCCAACAGGTGGTGTAAACGCGAAGCAAATCGGTTTGGGTGTATCTGTAGGATCTATTGACACATTGCATCTTGCCGGAAGTCCTATGACAACAAACAATCCAACAGATTTGCGTATTAATGGAGATGGCTTCTTTCTGGTTGCGATGTCGGCGGATCAGGAAGTTCCATTCCTAACTCGTGCTGGGGATTTTCACGTAGATGCGGATCGTAATCTGGTTACCTCTGACGGTCTCTTTGTTTTGGACAGTGAAGGTGCACCAATCACAATTGCTGATGATGTCGTTTCCTTTACAATCGGCCAAAACGGTATGATTAACCAGACAATGGCTGACGGAACAATCGAAGGTGAAACTCAACTGGGTATCGGGAAAGTTGTCAACCCTGAAGGTCTGGAAAAAATAGGGGGGAACCTCTATCGCATGACGGCAAATGCCAATCCTGATGGTGCACTTGATCCTTTAACAGCAAATGATGCCGAGAATGGTACGGGTTCTATTATTGCAGGACAACTTGAAATGTCCAACGTGGATCTGACAGGTGAATTTACAGAGATGATCGTAGCTCAGCGGGGCTTCCAGGCGAACTCACGTATTATTACAACGTCCGATGAAGTGCTTCAGGAAGTTGTTAACCTGAAACGATAAAATTGATTAGCAATTTTTAATGCGTGGGGGAGCTAGCTCCTCCACTCTGATTGAGGAGGCTTAGCATGATTTCGGTTACGCGGTTAAACGGTTCTCCCATGTGGTTAAATGCGCTGATGGTTGAAATTGTGGAAGAAACACCAGACACGTATATTACGCTGGTAACCGGAAAGAGACTTATTGTGCTTGAGAAGGCTGATGAGGTTATTTCCAAAATTAAAGATTACAACCGTGAAATCGGGGTTCAGGCAGCCACTATTAAAGTGCAGCAAACGGAGGAGTCCTGATGAAAAAGATGTTGCCTTGGCTTGCAACAAGCTTGCTAGCTATAACACTCATTGTGGTGGTTGTGTTTGTATTTATGCAAGGACAGAACGGGAATAAGAATGATACACATACGGCAGCCGCAGCTGCAGAGAAGAAGATGACTGCGGATGAGATTGTTGAGGTGTCCTCAGAGCTTGGAGAAATTAAAACGAATTTGGCTGATATAGACCATGTCGTCGTTGTAAGTTTTTCTTTCAAATTATCCGACAAAAAGGCTAAAGAAGATTTTGAGAAAATCAAGGAAATCACGGTGAAGCCTATTATCATCCAGACTTTTGCGGATACCAAGTCTGATGAGCTGGCTACAGCGAAAGGTCGCATTCAATTTAATAAAAAATTGACCGAGCTTATTAATGAAGCTTTACCGGAAGGTAAGCTGGCCAGCACTAGCTTTTCTGCTTTTGTGATGGCGCCAATGTAATGAACAGGACACGCTGTAAATCTGTAAGGGGGTGAGAACATGGTGGATGTATTATCACAAAATGAGATTGACGCCCTATTAGCTGCCCTTTCCTCTGGTGAGATGGATGCTGAGGAATTGAAAAAGGAAGAAACTCAAAAGAAAATTAGATCGTACGATTTTAAGCGGGCGGTTCGTTTTTCCAAAGATCATATTCGAAGCTTGACCCGTATACACGAAAACTTTGCACGCTTTCTCACCACTTATTTTTCAGCCCAACTGCGGACGTTCGTTCAGATCAATGTCGTTCAGGTCGAACAGTTGCCTTATGACGAGTTTATCCGTTCTATTCCGAAGATGACGATATTGAACATATTCGAGGCGGAGCCATTACAGGGACGGATGGTGATGGAGGTTCACCCCAACGTGGGTTATGCAATGCTGGATCGTCTGCTTGGCGGAACAGGAAATGCACCGACAAAGATCGCATCGATGACGGAAATTGAGACGACGATTATGGAGCGGATTTTCAGCCGTGCGTTTGAGAGTTTGCAGGAAGCATGGAAGACTGTGTTGGATATTTCTCCAAGGATGGAAGCGCTGGAGACCAATCCGCAATTTATGCAGATTGTTTCCCCCAATGAGACCATTGCATTGATCTCACTGAGTACCAAAATCGGCGACACCACAGGCATGATCAATTTGTGTATCCCGCATGTCGTTCTTGAACCTATTATGTCTCGGTTGTCGACTCATCAGTGGTTTGTTTCGGAGAAAAAGACTAGAGCACCGGAAGAATATGATGCTCTCAAAGAGCGTGTGAACAAAGCCAAATTGCCCGTTGTTGCAGAGTTGGGGGAGTCCAGAATTTCGATTGCTGAATTTTTGGGTCTTTCGGTTGGCGATGTCATTACGTTGAACAAACCCGTTGATGAGGGACTATCCATTAAAGTTGGAGATAGGCTGAAGTATATGGGGAGCCCGGGAACGATCAAGGATCGTGTGGCTGTGCAAATAGACAAGATTGTCACCGAAGGAGTTGAAGAATTTGACGAGTAAGGATTATTTATCCCAAGAAGAAATCGATGCTTTGCTCAGACAATCGGAATCGATGAATAGTTCGGAACCGGCTGAGAAAACAGTTGATGATTTTTTGACCGATCTGGAGCAGGATGCCTTGGGGGAGATTGGCAACATTACATTTGGTAGTGCGGCGACAGCTTTGTCCACACTATTAGGCCTAAAAGTAGATATTACAACACCTAAGGTGTCCATCATCAGTCGTTCACAGTTTGATGAAGCATTTCCCAAGCCTCATGTCGCAGTCCATGTGAATTATGTAGATGGATTTGAAGGGATCAACTCGCTAGTCATCAAGAAACGTGATGCTCAAGTCATAGCTGATCTGATGCTTGGCGGCGAAGGAAATCCGGCTGACGAAGAACTGAATGAAATCCATATCAGTGCAGTACAGGAAGCGATGAATCAGATGATGGGTTCGTCCGCTACTTCCATGTCCACAATCTTTAACCGTTTCGTGAATATTTCTCCTCCGGGAATTGATATTCTCAATATGGAAAGTGGTGAAGGAGTCAGCAATCTTCCAGAAGATGAGACATTAATCCAGGTATCGTTCCGTTTGTTGATTGGCGATCTGATCGATTCTAATCTTATGCAGCTGCTTCCAGTACATTTTGCAAAAGAAATGGTGGAGATGTTGATTGGAGGAGCCCAGGAGTCTACTGCTAATTCGCCAGTGGCATCTACACCTGAGCCAGCACCGGCACCAGTACCGGTTGCCCCTGAGCAACCTCCGATTCAGCAACAGATGCCACCACAGGCGCAGCAGCCGCCTGTTCAAGATTATAATGGCTATGGACAGGCTCCGATGGGAATGCCGCAAGGAATGCCGCCACAGCAGCCTTATGGTATGCCTCCGCAGCAACCGTATGGTGTACCGCAGCATTACGGCGGTGTGCCGAATAGGAATGTAAACGTACAACCGGTTCAATTCGCCAATTTGCAAAATGGGGCGTTTGGCCAGGTAGACGAAAACAATTTGAATTTATTGATGGACATTCCCCTTAAAGTCACCGTAGAATTAGGAAGGACCCAAAAGCAAATTAAGGATATTTTAGAACTGTCACAAGGTTCAATTGTCGAGCTGGACAAACTGGCCGGTGAACCTGTTGATATTTTGGTGAATAACAAGTTGATTGCCAAAGGTGAGGTTGTCGTAATCGACGAAAACTTCGGTGTTCGTGTTATAGATATCGTAAGCCAATGGGACCGAATTCAGAAATTACAATAAGCACAATTTAGGGAGGACTTGAATCAAGATGGCAAACCGAATTTTAGTCGTGGACGACGCTGCATTTATGAGAATGATGATCCGGGACATTTTGTCCAAAAACGGATACGAGGTCGTTGGCGAAGCACAGGATGGATCACAAGCAATTGAGAAGTTTAAGGAGCTTCGTCCTGATCTGATCACAATGGATATTACCATGCCTGAGATGGATGGTATTGCAGCATTGAAAGAAATCAAAAAAATTGATGCCAATGCAAAAGTGATTATGTGCTCTGCGATGGGGCAACAAGCAATGGTTATTGATGCAATCCAGGCTGGAGCCAAAGATTTCATCGTGAAGCCGTTCCAATCTGATCGTGTTATCGAAGCAATCAGCAAAACGCTGGGCGTTTAAGAGACATGATGATGGCTCAGGATAAGATTCCGGATGAAGTGGGCGCAGGAGTCAATTATTATTTTCAGCTTGTATGGGTGATTGTTGTCCTGGCCGTCATTCTGGTTCTTATAGTCTATCTGATTCGTTTTCTAAACAAACGGAATCAGCGATGGTTCCGGAACGGCACAATTCGTATTTTGGGTGGGGTCGGACTGGGACCGAACAAGTCGCTGCAAATTATAGAAATTGGCGGTAGCGTTTATCTGCTCGGTGTGGGTGATGACATACAGCTGGTGGATAAGGTTTCGGATCTTGAAGAGGCACAGCAAATCATTGATTCATTTGAACGGGATGCTTCAGCACAACAGGGAAGCCTTTCGCCTCTTATTGCAAAGCTGGCAGCCCGCTTGCGCAAAGATGAACCGCCGCGGGAAATGGAACTGGAGGATACAACCTCTTTTCACGAACTGTTTGAATCTAAGCTTCGGCAGATGCCTAACCGTAAAGAGAAGATGGAGAAGGTCCTGGAAGAAGACAATACTACAGATCGGTCGAGGGATTCATGAAGAAAAAGATTTGGTTAGCGTGTTTTTTCATAGGACTCATCAGTCTGGCCTCCGTCACAGTTGCTTTTGCAGAACCAATTCCGAATATTGATATTCAAATTGGCAGCGGAGATGGGAGCACACCAAGTACGAGTTCACTGTCCATTATTCTATTGATCACAGTACTTAGTATAGCACCGGCTTTGCTAGTACTGATGACCAGTTTTACCCGGATTGTTATCGTTCTCGGTTTTGTGCGGACATCCTTGGGTACGCAACAAATGCCACCCAATCAGGTGCTGGTTGGTTTGGCACTTTTTCTGACACTATTTATCATGTCACCAACGTTGTCATCCATCAATCAGGTAGCGCTTCAGCCCTATCTCAAGGGAGACATTACTCAAACCGAGGCGCTGGAAAAAGCTGCGGATCCCATGAAGAAGTTTATGTTTTCACACACTAGGGAGAAAGACCTATTACTGTTCATGAAGTACAACCAAACCGAAAAACCCAGCACATACCAGGATATTCCGATTACTGTGATGGTGCCGGCATATGCAATCAGTGAGTTAAAGACAGCATTCCAGATGGGGTTCATGATCTTTATTCCTTTCCTCGTAATAGACATTGTAGTTGCGAGTACACTCATGGCTATGGGGATGATGATGCTTCCACCTGTCATGATCTCGTTACCTTTCAAAATACTGCTATTTGTACTTGTTGATGGCTGGTATCTGGTCGTGAAGTCACTGTTGCTGAGTTTTAACACTTGAGCCGGAATATTAAAGGAGGACGGTCATGACTTCGGAGTTTATTATCGGTCTGGCCGGGAAAGCGGTCTATACTTCACTGCTGGCCAGCGCACCCATGCTTATTCTAGCTCTGGTTGTAGGACTCATTATCAGTGTATTTCAGGCAACAACTCAAATTCAGGAGCAAACCCTCGCCTTTGTACCTAAAATCATTGCCGTACTTCTGGCAGTGCTGTTGTTTGGGCCCTGGATATTGAATATACTGGTCGATTTCACGTATAACATTCTCGATAATTTATACAGATATATAGGGTAGGCTGTTGCAGATGGAGACATTGTTGCAAAGTTTTCCTGTCGCTCTGCTTATGTTTTGTCGAATAGCATCATTTTTTGTAACTGCGCCGGTCTTTTCGGCTCGGAATGTGCCGAATTCTCTTAAAATTGGTTTATCGGCATTTGTAACCTTGACGGTATATATGGTATACGGCATAAATCAGGTTGTACCTACGGATCTAAGTTATATTCTGTTGATCATCCGAGAAATATTGATTGGCTTACTCTTAGGCTTTGTTGCTTACCTGTTAATGACGGCTGTACAGACAGCCGGAACCTTTATTGATCTTCAGATCGGTTTTGGTATGGCCAACGTATATGATCCGATGACAGGTGCTTCCGCACCACTTACTGGTAACTTCAAGTATGCCTTTGCTGTATTGCTCTTTCTAACCATGAACGGACATCATTATCTGCTTGATGCGATCGTGTACAGTTATCGATGGATACCGTTGTCGAATGTATTTTTTCTACGATTGGCAGATGGAAGTATAGCCGAATTTTTGGTTCGTACATTAGGGCAATCATTTATGTTGGCTTTTCAGATGTCTGCACCCATTGTAGTTGCTCTGTTTTTGACGGACGTGGGATTGGGATTTTTGGCAAAGACGGCTCCTCAATTTAACGTGTTTGCCGTCGGAATGCCGCTTAAGGTACTCGTTGGGCTTGCTATTTTGCTTTTGCTGGTTCCCAGTTTTGCCTTTGTGTTTAGTCAATTGTTCGAAGTGATGTTCAGATCCATGGAAAAATTGCTTGGGACCATTGGACAAAGGCCGGGCTGAGTGAAACGGAGGACAAGATTCGAATGAAATATCAACTCGACCTCCAGATGTTCGCAGGGGAGAAAACAGAGAAGGCTACCCCGAAAAAAAGGCAGGATACGCGAAAAAAAGGACAGGTTGTCAAAAGTATGGAGCTGTCCGGCGCATCCATCCTCCTATTCTCCTTTTTGATCATGATGATGTTTAGTAACTTTTACAAAGAACGTATGGTTCGACTGTTTACAGACATTTTCATTAATCGGCTGAGTATGGAGGTCACAGGGGAGAACGTCGTAGCCTTATTGATGCGTTATGGCATCGAGGTGATGTTATTGCTTGCTCCTGTGTTGCTCGGTGCAGTACTGATTGCGTTAATCGTCAATTACATGCAGGTTGGTTTCCTGCTTGTAGGAGAGGGATTAAAGCCGAAACTGGAAAAGTTGAATCCGATTAAAGGGTTCAAAAACATTTTTTCTCTTCGTTCTTTGGTGGAGTTTGCTAAATCCATAATGAAAATGTCGATTATCGGCTTTCTGGTCTACAGCACCATCACAGGTTATCAGTCAGATATTGCTTCACTTTCTCATTTTTCGTTGGATGCGATTCTGCATTTTGCTGCTTCGATCACCCTAAACTTGGGAATCAAGATTGCAGTAGCCCTGTTAGTACTTGCTGTACTCGACTATATGTACCAGAAGTATGATTATGAGAAAAACATTCGGATGTCCAAACAAGACATCAAGGACGAATACAAAAAAATGGAAGGTGACCCACTGATTAAGGGGAAAATCAGGGAGCGTCAGCGTCGTATGGCTGTTCAGCGCATGATGCAGGAAGTTCCCAAAGCGGATGTGATCATCACCAACCCGACTCACTTTGCTGTTGCGCTAAAGTATGAGGGTTCCGAGATGGAAGCGCCGCAGATTATAGCCAAAGGTCAGGATTATGTCGCCTTGCGCATTAAGGAAATTGCCAAAGAGCACGGTGTCATTACAATGGAAAACAAGCCGCTGGCACGGGCATTGTTCCAGAGAGCCGAGATTGGTGACGCCATACCGGCTGATTTGTTTCAAGCGGTAGCCGAAGTGCTGGCTTATGTATATAAATTAAAGGGCAGAACGAAATAACAGGGGATCGGAGGCCGTACATCCATTGAAAACAAAAGATATAGCTGTCCTTGCGGGTATCATCGGCATCGTGTTGATGATGATTCTCCCGATCCCAACCTGGTTGTTGGACATGTTGCTTGTCATCAACATCTCACTTGCACTTATGATACTGCTTGTTGCAATGAACAGCAAAGAAGCACTGCAATTTTCCATCTTTCCTGCATTGTTGCTGATCACCACGTTGTTTCGATTAGCACTCAACATATCGACAACGAAACTGATTCTGGGACAAGGAAACGCAGGATCTGTTGTAGCCACCTTTGGTAGCTGGATAGCCGGTGGTCAGATTGCCATTGGATTTATTGTGTTTCTTATTCTCGTCGTTGTTCAATTCATCGTTATTACGAAGGGATCGGAGCGTGTAGCTGAAGTCGCAGCACGATTCACCCTCGATGCGATGCCTGGTAAACAGATGAGTATCGACGCGGACTTGAATGCTGGTCTGATCAACGAACAACAGGCACGTGAACGTCGTTCCAAAATTGAACGTGAAGCGGACTTTTACGGAGCCATGGATGGAGCCAGTAAGTTTGTAAAAGGGGACGCTATTGCGAGTATCATTATTCTCCTAATCAATCTAATTGGCGGATTCATCATCGGAATGACAGTACATGGCCTTGCTTTTGCCGATGCGCTGTCCACCTATTCCGTGTTGACGATCGGGGATGGACTGGTAAGTCAGATTCCTGCACTCCTGATATCTACAGCAGCAGGCCTTATTGTAACAAGAGCATCATCGGAAGGGAATTTGGCCGATGACATTACGGGGCAATTGTTTACATACCCGACGCTCCTTTACATTGTAGCTTTTGTAATAGCAATGCTCGGGTTTTTCACTCCGATCCATGTTATTACAACGTTGCCTCTTGCAGGTTTGCTTGCTTTTTCGGGTTGGAGGATGCAGAACAATCTGAATCAGAAGCAAGTGGCCGAGGAGCAAATGGAAGAGGAGCAGCAGATCGAAGAAGTGAGAAGTCCAGAGAGTGTAATCAATCTTCTTCAGGTGGACCCTATCGAGTTTGAATTTGGATACGGTTTGATCCCTCTTGCTGATAACCAGCAGGGCGGAGATTTATTGGATCGGATCATTATGATTCGGAGGCAATGTGCACTTGAACTGGGGTTAGTCGTCCCGGTTATCCGGATTCGGGACAATATTCAGTTAAGACCGAATGAATATGTCATCAAAATTAAGGGTAATGTTGTTGGCGGCGGAGAATTGCTGTTGAATCATTATCTGGCTATGAGTCCGGGTTACGATGAAGAATCTGTTACAGGGATCGAAACGACAGAACCGGCTTTTGGACTTCCAGCGTTATGGATTGATGAAGTAACCAAAGACAGAGCTGAACTTGCTGGATATACAGTTGTAGATCCTCCTTCGGTTGTAGCGACACATCTGACCGAATTGATTAAGAAACATGCGCATGAGTTACTGGGCAGACAAGAAACGAAAGCGCTTGTGGATAATCTTAGAGAGAATTATGCTGCGCTCGTGGATGAACTTATCCCATCCGTTTTGTCTATCGGAGATATACAGAAAGTGCTCGCCAAGTTGTTGCGTGAGAAAGTATCCATTCGTGATATGGTTACAATTTTCGAGACATTGGCGGACTACGGAACGTATACCAAAGACCCTGATGTACTGACGGAATATGTGAGACAATCTCTCTCACGTCAGATTACTCAACAGTTCTCCCAAAAAGGAGAGACACTTAGAGTAATCACTGTTGGACCTGGTCTCGAGAAGAAGATTGCCGAGAGTGTACAGCAATCCGATCAAGGCAGCTACCTTGCATTGGATCCGGCTTCAACACAAAGCGTATATCAAAAATTAACTGAACAAGTCAATCGATTGATTCAGTCGGGCCAGCAGCCTGTCGTATTAACTTCTCCAACCATTCGTATGTATCTGCGTCAGGTGATCGAACGTACCATGCAGGATATACCAGTGCTTTCCTATAGCGAGCTGGAGCCGAATGTTGAAATTCAAAGTGTCGGGGTGGTGAACTTATGAGAGTAAAACAATACGTCGTTGAAACCATGCCCGAAGCTATGCTTCAAATTCGCAAAGACCTGGGAAGTGATGCCGTCATTCTGTCCACCAAGGAAATTAAGGTGGGCGGTGTGCTGGGGATGTTCCGTAAGAAAAGAATCGAAGTTGTAGCAGCAGTGGATAAGGAAGAACAAAAACAAGCAACAAAGCAAGCGAAAAGCCAATTTACACCCGTACCTCGTTCATTTGTTCCTGAAGCATATCGACAAACGGCCCGTTCGTTTGTCTCCGCTTCTGACGAATCGGCTGTAAGTGCTGCTGAAAAAAATGTACATGAGAAAAGTACGGATCCCATAGCTGTGTCTGAATCGAGTAAACTCGGTTCAGACATGAGCAAAGGCAGGTCTTCTTTGAGTATTGAGCATAAACCGCGACCGCAAGGGGCGGATTTTTCGGGTTTAACATCTGCCAGTGAACAACAGGAGCGGGTGATCGATCCGCAACAAGACCAGCTGATGTCTGAACTGCAGGAGCTCAAACTGATGATGACCAAGTTGTCCAAGCAAGGAGCCTCGGCAGACCCCTTACCAGAGGAGCTTCATTCTCTTCGAGAAAGGTTGATGGAGCAAGATATTTGGCCAGAAGTATGGGAATCTTGGTTTGACAATGTTCAGATGGCGAACTCAGATAAAGAAATGAATGAAGCTGAAACAGCTCAAGCAGTTCAATTGGAAATAGCCCATTTTTTGGAGAAACGTATCGACGCGGGCATTTTGCCAACCACAAGCATTGTATATGTAGCCGGGCCCACAGGCGTTGGTAAAACAACGACCATTGCCAAGCTGGCTGCTGAACAGATGTTCAACAAACAGCGAAAGGTGGGGTTCATCACTTCGGATACTTATCGGATCTCAGCGGTAGAACAGCTTAGAACGTACGCATCCATTTTAAATGTACCGCTAGAGGTTGTACAATCCCCAGGTGATACACAACGTGCGATCTCCCGTCTTGAGGATTGTGATCTGATCTTCATGGATACAGCCGGAAGAAACTACAGAAATGAGTTGCTTGTTTCAGAACTGCAAAGTTTACTCGCACCTGTGGAAAATAGTGAAACTTTTTTGGTTTTGAGCATGACCTCTAAAAGTAGCGATATGGTTCAAATTACGGAGCATTTCAGCAAGTATGGGCTGGATAAGGTCATTTTTACGAAGTTGGATGAGACCGGAAGTTTTGGCCCCATGTTTAACCTGCTGCATCGTTTTCCACTCAAGCTTGCTTACGTGGCTAACGGGCAAAATGTGCCAGATGATTTACTTAAACCTGATGCGAATTCTCTGACCAAACAATTGTTAGGAGAGCTTGTACGATGAAGGATCAGGCAGCCTCACTCAGAAGTATGGTCTCCATGCCTAACGAAGTGGAGGAAAGAGGAAGTAATTCACGTTCCTCCAAAATTATAACCGTTGCCAGTGGAAAGGGAGGGGTTGGCAAGTCCAACTTCACGCTTAACTTTGCACTGAGCTTACAGGCAATGGGACAAAAGGTATTGGTGTTTGATGCAGATATAGGTATGGCTAATATCGATGTCCTAATGGGGACCTCATCTCTCTATAATCTGTACCATCTGTTATACCGACAGAAATCCATACAGGAAATCATACAGCTTGGTGCAAGCGGGTTGCCTTATATCGCCGGAGGTTCGGGGATGAAAGAATTATTCTCTTTGTCAGATCGAGATCTGGAGTTTTTTGCTGCACAAGTTGAGGAGATTGCACAGGAGATGGACTATGTCATTTTTGATACAGGGGCAGGGCTTTCCAGAGAAAACATGAAATTTATCGGTGCAGCCGATGAATGCCTGATCATCACCACACCTGAACCGACTTCAATAACAGACGCTTATGCATTAGTTAAAGTTATGCATGGTCAGGAAAATGCCACACCCTTTCGGATGATCGTTAACCGGGTTGAAGACCAGCAAGAGGCAGAACGGGTGGCGGATAAAATAGCTGGAGTGGCAAAGAGATTTTTACAGATCGATATCCCGCTGCTTGGATATATTTCCGAAGATGCCCAGGTTGTCAAGGCCGTTAAAAGGCAAGTCCCATACAGCCTGGCATTTCCAAATGCAAAAGCTTCAAGGGATATACAGAAACTCGCACATCACTATTTGGCTGCACCTGCTGCTCCGGGATCCGAGACCTTGACAGGAATCAGAGGATTTATGAAAAAGTGGCTGAAGCGGACAACATGATTTCTGAATAAAGGAAACAGGGGTGGAAACAACATGGCGGTGTATCAAGTAATGGTTGTCGATGATTCCGCTTTTATGCGTAAAATTGTTTCAGATTTAATTGAGGCAGATTCGGAGTTTAAGGTTACGGCAACAGCATCAAATGGTAAGGAAGCTATTCAAAAAGCAATTGATTTGAAGCCCGATGTCATCACTATGGACGTCGAGATGCCTGAAATGAATGGGTTGGACGCATTAAAATCGATCATGAAGCAGTCCTTCGTTCCGGTGATAATGCTCTCGGGTATCAATGAACAAGGCATGAAGGAGACCATCATGGCGCTCGAAGCAGGTGCGTTTGACTTCATTCGTAAGCCATCGATTGTGCATGATCAGGATATTGCCCAAGTAGGTAAAGCACTGGTTGAGCGGATGCGAGCAGCAATGGATGAAATCAAACGAAAAGCCGATCGTGAAGCGTCGATGAAGAAACGGGATGAAGCACAGAGCAAACTGCTGCAACAATCCCAACGAGTTCAGGTTGATTCCCCTTTGCAAGACCGCAAAGGTGCTTTGAAGAAAACAATAGAACCTTCCCAATCAGGAATGCGACATGGCAGCGGACAAGTTGAATCCTTTAGAGAAAAACCGAAGCAGCCTACTGTTCCGCAGACGAAGCAGAATATGGGACGCTTGGACAAAACGTTGGAGTCTTTGCGAGATGCAAATAAAGCCTCTACTAGCACTGACAAATTAGCAAAACCAAACAAGCCAACCCAGAATTCCAAAGAAAACCGGTTGTCCAATATATCTCGATTGGCAGAACAGGAGACAGCTACAGCATCAGCTGAGCCATCCAGAGATATTGCCAGGGAAATAACGTCTCATAAGGGAGCGGACGGATCATTTAACAAACTTGTGGCTATTGGTTGTTCAACTGGAGGGCCGAGAGCTCTCAAGACTTTGTTGGAGCAATTGCCAGGTGATTTACCTGCTCCAGTCATTATTGTACAGCATATGCCGCCCAACTTTACCCGCTCCCTTGCCCAGCGATTGAATACGTTCAGTGAACTGCATGTGGTTGAAGCTGAGGAAGGCATGGTTCTACGAAAAGGAACGGCCTACATTGCTCCTGGTAGCTTTCATGTCAAAGTCAACAAAACTGCCGATGGAAAGTTCACTATAAAGCTGACAGAGGAAGATCCAGTCAATGGACACAGGCCTTCAGTAGATACGATGTTTGAGTCGCTGCTGCCGTATACGTCATTGCAACGGCATCTGGTTTTGCTGACAGGGATGGGCAGTGATGGTGCTCGTATGATGAAAAAATTGTATGAAGCAGGTGTCACATCAACCTTTGCAGAGAATGAAGAAACTTGTGTTGTGTATGGTATGCCGCGTTCTGCTGTAGAGCTGCAATGCGTGCGTCATCTTCTGCCCTTGCAGGAGATTGCGCCTAAACTTGTTCAAGCTGTGAAATAAACGGAGTGTAACTCATGGAGGAGGTGCCTCACAATGGACATGAATCAATATTTATCTATGTTTATTGATGAGTCTAATGATCATCTGCAGTCCCTTAACGAAAATATGCTTCAATTAGAAGGCAGTCCGGAGGATCTGGGAATTGTTCAGGTCATATTCCGTTCTGCTCATACGTTGAAGGGTATGGCTGCTACAATGGGTTTTGAGGATTTGGCATCATTGACGCACAAAATGGAAAATGTGCTGGATCTGGTGCGCAACGAAAAGTTGAAAATGCAGGATTTCATTTTTGATACCCTGTTCAAAAGTTTGGATGCTTTGGAGAATATGGTCCAGGATATTACCGGAGGTGGAGAAGGTAAAGCGGATGTCTCCTCCATCGTAGCTTCTCTCCAAGCCATTGAGAGTGGTGAATGGACGGGAGGTACTGCTCCCGCAGCCGCAGTAAGTCCATCCCCAAGTACAGTAACACCAAGTGCGGTTGAACTGGACGAATTCCAGTATTCCGTATTGGATCAGTCCATAGCTGAAGGTCACCGCGTGCTTTATATTGAAGTTCTTGTCAGCGAGCAAAGCCAGCTGAAGGGTGTACGTGCATATATGGTCTTCGATCTGCTGGAACGCTCGGGTGAAATTGTTAAATCGTTCCCAACCGTTCAGGATATCGAACAAGAGAAGTTTGAGCGCAGTTTTTCGTTGTATTACATAACGACCAAAGAGGCGCAGGAACTTGAAAAAGGCATTATGAGCATCTCTGAAATTGAAAGTGCCAAGGTCATTCAGCTGGATCAAGAGACTCTCCAGCAAATGACCAATCAGGCAGCAGCCACAGCTGAAGTAGAAGTTGTACCTGTTCCTGCTCCAGTAGATGCACCATCGACATCAAATTCTTTATCGAAAGAAGAACCAAAGAAACCGGCAGCCACCAAAACAGCTGCACCTAAACAAGCTGCTGCACCTTCACGTACCATCCGAGTGGATATTGAACGTTTAGATGTACTAATGAATTTGTTCAGCGAGTTATTGATCGATCGTTCGCGTCTGGAACAGTTGGCCAGTGAGACGGGCAATAATGATTTGTCCGATACGGTAGCTCATCTAAGCAGAGTCAGCACAGATTTGCAAAATATTGTACTGAAGCTGCGGATGGTTCCTGTAGATACAGTGTTTAACCGTTTCCCACGTATGATTCGTGACCTGGCTAAAACACTTGACAAAAAGATCGACCTGGTCATTTCAGGTGCCGAAACTGAACTTGATCGGACAGTAATCGATGAGATTGGCGATCCACTGGTGCATTTATTGCGTAACGCTGTTGACCATGGGGTTGAATCAATCGCAGAGCGTGTGGCAGCAGGAAAACCAGAAATGGGAACCGTTAACCTTCGCGCTTTCCATAGCGGAAACCATGTATTCATTGAAATTGAAGATGATGGAAAAGGCATTTATCGCGATAATCTTTTGAAAACAGCGATTAAGCGCGGAGTTGTCACCGAAGAACAAGGTGCCAAAATGAGCGATGATGAAGTCAACCAGCTGTTGTTTGCACCAGGCTTCAGTACCGCTGATAAAATCTCGGATATCTCCGGCCGTGGAGTAGGCTTGGATGTTGTGAAATCCAAAATCACTTCACTTGGTGGCAATGTTACGATTCATTCGACACCGGGGAAAGGCACCAACTTCTCTGTTCAATTACCATTGACACTGTCCATCATCGCTGCGATGCTTGTCCGACTTGGATCCGAGAAGTATGCTGTTCCGTTGTCTTCCATTGTGGAGACAGCCATTGTACAGCGTGAACAGGTTCGCAACATTCATGGCAATAAAATGATCACGTTCCGAGAGTCCTTGGTTCCGTACCTTTCATTAAGCGAAGTTTTCGGAGTACCTGACTTCAATGATGCGGACGAACAGGAAACGGAAATTGTGGTCATCCGTAAAGGGGAGCGTCTTGCAGCTATCGCTGTTGAAGAATTTATTGGACAGAGTGAAATTGTTCTTAAATCGATGGGTACTTATCTTCCTGCCATTGAAGGGATCTCCGGTGCAACGATTCTGGGAGACGGACAAGTAGCTCTGATTCTTGACCCTAATGCATTTATTAAATAAGCACTCAAACTAAGTCTTACATTTAATAGGGAGGTTTTTTTCATGGAAGAAGAGTTGAAAGTCATTGTCTTTAAATTAGGATCCGAAGAGTATGGCATTGAGGTTGACAAGGTTCAAACCATTGAACGTATGATGCCAATTACCCGTGTTCCCAAGACATTCTCTTTTGTAAAAGGAGTTATTAACTTACGTGGTGTCGTTATTCCCGTTATCGATCTGCGCGGTCGCTTCTCTTTGCCGGAAACAGAATACACGGATCAAACACGTATTGTCATTGTAGGTGTGGATGACATGCAAGTAGGGTTTATCGTTGACTCCGCCAATGATGTTATTGATATTAAGCGTGATGCTATCGATAGTCCGCCTGAAGTGGTTGGTGGGGTTAAGGCAAGATATTTGCGCGGTGTAGCCAAGCTGGAGGATGCACGGTTGTTGATTATGCTTAACCTGAACGAAGTATTAAATAAAAGCGAGATTGTACAGCTGGAAAGTATTGAGGGCTAACACCGTGGAACTGTTCAACCGATTTGAGGGACTCCAAATGGATGTGCTCAAAGAGGTCGGTAACATTGGAGCAGGCAACGCCGCAACGGCGTTGTCTCAGCTCCTTAATAGACCGATTGACATGGGCGTTCCTACAGTACAGATGCTTCCTTTTGAAGAAGTTGCTGAAAAAGTGGGTGGAGATGAACGTATCGTTGTTACCGTATTTCTTCGTGTTGAAGGCGAAGCGCCAGGTAATCTGTTCTTTATGATGGCACCTGAAGCTGCCAAAATGCTGCTGAACCGTCTTGCTGGCTTTGACCTGAAGGAAGGTCTTGCATTCACGGAAATGGAACAATCGGCTCTATCCGAAATCGGTAATATTTTGGCAGGCTCATACCTTTCCTCTTTGGCAGATTTTACAAAGCTATCTATGTATCCAACCGTTCCTGGACTTGCTATTGATATGGCAGGAGCCATTTTGAGTTATGGTCTGTTGCAGTTTGGTGAAATGGGTGATGATGCATTATTGATTGACACGTCTTTCTTTGAAGGTGAAGATCAGGTAGAGGGTCAATTTTTCCTGATTCCGGATCCGCCGTCATTTGCAAAGATATTTGAATCTTTAGGGGTGCCACTGGATCATGATTGAGGACAAAAGCGTCGTTAAAGTCGGTATGGCGGATTTGAACATTGCTCATCTACCCGGCGTAATCCGTACGACTGGCTTGGGCTCTTGTGTGGGATTAACAATGTATGATCCGCATTTGAAGCTTGCCGGAATGGCGCATGTCATGCTCCCCACTTCAGAGATTGCTCGTGAAGGAAGTTTGAACAAAGCCAAATATGCAGACACGGCATTGCCCGAATTGTTACAAAGAATGATACAACTGGGTGCTTCTCGTTCACGTATTGTATCCAAAATGGCTGGAGGCTCTCAAATGTTTGCCTTTTCGGGGGCAGGGGATACGATGCGTATCGGACCAAGGAATGCGGATTCTTGTAGAGAATGGTTAGATAAGCTTGGAATTCCACTTCTTGCCGAAGATACAGGCGGGAATTATGGAAGAACGATTGAAATGGATTGTGAAACTGGACTCTTGACTATTCGAAGTGTCCAAATGGGTGTAAAGGAACTATAAGACTATGATGGGAAACTACCGCATTAATCTTGGAGCAGGCATAGTCGGATTTATTCTGACTTTTTTTGTAGCTTACAGCAGCAATGTGTTGATGACCAGTTTAATTCGCGGGTTGATCGGCTTTGCAGCCTGGTTTGTCCTTGCTTATGGTTTGCGCTGGGGACTGGGATTGCTGCTGAACCCTCAAACACAGAGGAATGGGTATGGTTACGATTCACCGGATGCTCAAGAACTAAGAGGTTCACAGGTGGACATTAAACTCGAAGATGATGGGCAAGAGCTGAACGACTTGCTCAAACCTGGACAGAATGTCTCCTCCGGGGAGAATTTGCCACCATCTGAGACGAAAGCTCCAACGGGATTTGCCCCTTTGGATCCGCCTAAACTTGTCCGGACCAAGGATCCGGAGGAGTTGGCGCAGGCCGTTCGTCACCTGACAGACAAATAAGGAGGGTGAAAGCAATTGAACGAGCGTAAAGCTTCGCATTTGAACCACGCTGACTTGTGGGAAAAGTGGAAAGAACAGGGCGATCTGGAAGCTAAGAAAAGTTTAATCGAAAAGTATCTTCACATTGTAAACTATGTATCCGGGCGTTTGGCTGTCGGTCTACCCAAAAATGTCCCGAAAGATGACCTGGAGAGCAATGGAGTCATGGGTTTGATTGATGCGTTGGAGAAATTTGACTATGAACGTGGTTTGCAATTTGAAACGTACGCATCCTGGCGGGTGCGTGGTGCAATCCTTGATGGGTTGCGTCAGGGAGATTGGGTTCCTCGTTCCGTGCGGGAGAAAGCCAAGCGGATCGAAGATGCTTACCAGCAGTTAGAGCAGACATATTTACGCTCTGTTAGTGATGAAGAAATGAGTCAGTATCTCGACGTGTCTACGAAAGATTTTCAGCATATGCTTCAGGAAGTGGCAGTTATGTCACTTTGCTCGCTAGAAGACCCGATCCGGGAAGAAGAGTCGGAGACTCGTCTTTCATTAATGGTTGACGAAAAAGCCAAAAATCCGGATTATAAAGTCAATGAGTTCTACTTAAAAGATGCTCTGGTGCAAGGCCTGGAAAAATTAACGGTCAAAGAAAGAACGGTTGTTTCACTCTTATATTATGAAGACCTGTCTCTTAGTGAAATTGCTGAGGTAATGTCTCTTTCTCCGTCACGCATCTCGCAGTTACACTCAAAGGCTATTTTGAGGTTACGTGGAACACTGGATAAACAGAAAGACTTACTTATGCGTAAAGATTAATATATAAATATGGAGTTTAGACATTTGGATATTGGGGAGTGGAAAGCCAAAAGGGGGAAGAAATGCATTGACACAGCAGACTGTTCTGGAACAGTGTTTGAGCATTGTTTTATCAGATGATAAAAGTACCGCCTACCTTGAGTTTTCCAAACAGGAAGAGGGTTTTTCCTGTACACCGGAAGAGCTCGAAAAATATATAGCGAGTCAGGGTATTAAGTATGGTGTGCTGCGCGAAGCGTTGCTTGTTTTTGCAAGTCATCCTGAAACGTATGTGAAGGATCAATATAAGATCGCTGAAGGTATTAAACCGGTACAGGGAACGGATGGATTCATCAAGGTACTGGTTGGTATGGATGATTCTAATGAACGGCGTCCTCTGGAGGCAGAGGATGGAAAAGTGGATTACAAAGAAGTGACCCGCTTAAACAATGTTCGAACAGGTCAAATTATTGCCGAACGAGTTCCTCCTGTGGACGGCACAGCGGGAAAGGCTGTAACTGGTGAAGAAATACCGTTTCGTCCAGGGAAAGAAGCACGGTTCAAAGTGGGAAAAAATGTTGTCGTTAACCCGGAAGGGTCTGCCATGTATGCCGCTCTGGATGGATTGGTTACCAAAACCGATGGCAACAAATTGAATGTGTTTCCGGTATACGAGATCAATGGCGATGTGGATTATAACACTGGTAACATTGATTTTGTGGGTACCGTTGTCATCCGCGGCAATGTGCTTACCGGTTTTAAAGTAAAAGCAGCGGGGGATATACGTGTCGTCGGAGGTGTCGAGGGGGCGGAGTTGGAAGCAGGTGGCTCTGTCGAAATTACCGGCGGTATTATTGGTTATAACAAAGGGCTTATACAAGCAGGGCATAATGTAAAATGCACCTTTATTCAAGAAGGTAACGTCGATGCGGCTGAAAATGTCCTGGTATCCCAAAGTATTATGCATTCAACGATTCGTGCAGGTAATGCGGTAATTTGTGAAGGCACAAAAGGACTTATCGTTGGCGGTTCCATCCAGGCTGGTGAAAACGTCTCGGCACGCGTCGTCGGCAACAGCATGTCTACTGTGACTTCCATTGAAGTCGGGGTATTGCCTAAGCTCCGCAATGAGCTGAATGACTTGCGGAAGGAAGTCAGGGAGCAGATGGATGCTTTAGATAAAACGAAAAAGGCATTGACATTATTGGATCAGTTAGCTGCTGCAGGCCAACTGAGTCCGGATAAAATGTCCATGCGAATCAAACTGAGTGCTACACAAAAATCTGCCCTTCGTCTTAGTGAGGAAACGAAAACGCGTATCTTTGAAATTGAGAAGGTACTTGAAGATACAAGCAGGGCTCGCGTCGATATTCATAAGATGATTTATGGTGGCTCTAGAATAGTTATCGGCAGATACACCAAATTTATTAAAGATCCGATTAGTAGAATATCTTTTTATTATCATGACGGGGATATAACAATGGTTCCATTCGTTTAAGTACAGCATTCAAGCACATGAAGAAATCCATTCGATACCGTGAGGTGAGCGTATGAGTTTCAAAGCGGTTGAGTTGCAGATTGCCGTACCTAGAACAAGTGAGGCAGGGCGTTATCAAAATGAAGCTCAGCAGAGACCGGTCATTGACCAGAACCTGTTAGCGGAACAAACGGCTAAAGAAGCAAATGAAGCAAGGCAACGAAGCGAGGCAATGGATGAAACATCACACACAGATGTACGTGATGGTCAATCTAGAAACAAAGAGCAGCAGAAGGGTATCAACGAATCTGAAGCTACTACAGCGCTGGAAACTGCCAAGCCTGCCGAGCATCCATACAAAGGAAAACATATTGACCTGTCGTTGTAATGGATTACATGTGACTCACATGTGGTTTTGAACCTCGATGGCTGCATTAAAGGAGAGAACCCAATTTGTCACCATGGATCATTATTGTCATATTAGGAGCCTGCGCAATTGCATATGCGCTCATCATGCCCAAGAAAAACAAAGTGCAGGAGCCTGGGCATCGCCTGGTGCAAGAGATGGAATCTACGCTTGAACACTATATGGCAGAGATAGAAAACGACAATGATGCTCTCATTCAGCGTGTTGCTGAAATGAAGGGTGAAGCGACGGCGGCAGATCTGCGTATGCAATCACAGCTGCAGGAATTACAGCGGAGGCTGGATCAACTGGAAGAAAGTAAAACGACAGAAACAGACACACTTCCCAAGAGCATTCCGGTACATAGCGCAAGCGGATTGCAAGCTCAAGCGCTTGTAGATAGTGTGCGAGCAGAATCGGTCCAACACGTATTAGAAGCAGAAGAACAGACCCCTGTTCAAGAATTGAAGCCGACACGGGAATCCATTAAGGACCGATATGCAGAGCTGTTTAATTTATATGCTGAAGGAAAGTCAGTGGATGCCATTGCCAAGCAGACGGGCATACAACGTGGAGAAGTACAGCTGATTTTACAGTTGGCAGAACGGGAGGAGAGCTAACAGATGGATAAGCGCTCCTTATGGATTGGAATTGGAAGTGGGATGATTGTTGGTGCGGTATTGCTGCAGCTTGCAACGGTTGGACAAAACGCATTATCTGAAAGTAATCTCGACGCGGATTTGGCTACAGCTAACCTGACGAAGGAACAGCTGGAAGCGGCCGCAAAAAGTATGGATATGAGGGTTGTTGCTTCTGATGATGTGCTGTATACAGAAGCAGAGTGGGTGGCGAAGAAAAAACAGGAAAGCAGTGAACTGCAGGGGAAAACGGCAACGGCACCGGAGGCCACAGAGTCTGCTGTGAAACCCGAGCAACCCGACATTCCCAAGCAACCTGTCACCAATGATAGTGACAAGCAGAATGAAGTCAATCAGCCAAAGACGAGCGAGCCGTCAACCCCTAGCAGTCCCAAAGCTACGGATACCGTATCTTTCAAAGTACGTTCAGGCAACAGTCTGGCCATTGTAGCGGGGAATTTGGAGAAAGCTGGGATTGTTGATAGTGCACAAGCTTTTATACAAGCTGGAAGAGCAGAACGAATTAATACCAAAATACAGGTAGGCACCTATGACTTGCAGAAAGGCGAGAGTTTCAAATCGATTATCGCCAAGATTACAAAAGAACCGTCAAGCTGAGTTCGCTCAGGCAGGACGGTTCTTTTGTATAAATGTGGAAGTCTCGCATTTCTACTCTGGATATAAAATTAGCATGGAAGGGCACCTTCTTGCTCGAGTCAAATTAGTTTGAAAGACTGTTGCATCAGGCAATCAGTTATGCTATATTAGATAACGGTGTTAAAACACACGCATGTGCTAATTTTGTTGAGGGTGCTTTCCTGATGGAGAGTCTTGGCGAAAAATGATGCCGGCGGAGGACACAATAAAAACCATATTAGGAGGTGTGTGAAGATGGCAGTAATCTCCATGAAGCAGCTTCTCGAAGCTGGGGTACACTTCGGTCACCAAACTCGTCGTTGGAACCCAAAAATGGATCGTTATATCTTCACTGAAAGAAACGGAATTTACATCATCGATTTGCAAAAAACGGTGAAAAAAGTCGAAGAGGCTTACAACTTCGTTAAAGGAATCGCAGGAGAGAATGGTACAATTCTTTTCGTGGGTACTAAGAAACAAGCTCAAGATTCCGTTAAAGAAGAAGCTGAACGCGCTGGTCAATTCTACATTAACCAACGTTGGCTCGGCGGTACTCTGACTAACTTCTCAACTATTCAAAAACGTATTGATCGTTTGAAGCAGTTGGAAGCTTGGGAAGAAGACGGTACTTTCGCTGTATTGCCTAAAAAAGAAGTTATCTTGCTTCGCAAAGAAAAAGATCGTCTGGAGAAATTCTTGGGCGGTATTAAAAATATGAAAGGCCTGCCAAGCGCCCTGTTCATCATCGATCCACGCAAAGAGCGTATCGCTGTTGCGGAAGCTCGCAAATTGGGTATCCCAATTGTAGGTATCGTTGATACTAACTGCGATCCGGATGAAATCGATTATGTTATCCCAGGTAATGACGACGCAATCCGCGCCGTTAAGCTGTTGACAGGTAAAATGGCTGATGCCGTTATCGAAGCTAACCAAGGCGAAGAAACTTCCGCTTAATAGATTCGAACATATCTAATGAATTAAATGAAAAGGGTGGTTGGTAGGTGGATAACCTCTCACTGCCCTTTTTTTAGAGTGTACGTACAATTACTTATTTTTGGAGGGAATTAATAATGGCAGTTAATGCGAGTGCAGTAAAAGAACTCCGTGAAAAAACGGGCGCAGGTATGCTCGATTGCAAAAAAGCTCTGGAAGAAGCAAACGGTGACATCACGAAAGCAGCTGAATTGCTTCGTGAAAAAGGTCTGTCAGCAGCAGCAAGCAAAGCTGGCCGTGCAGCAACTGAAGGCGTTGTAGAATCTTATATCCACGCTGGTGGTCGTATTGGTGTACTGGTAGAAGTGAACTGCGAAACAGACTTTGTAGGTAAAACAGATCAATTCAAAGATTTCGTTAAGGACATCGCTATGCAAATCGCAGCAGCGAGCCCGAAATTTGTTACTCGTGAAGAAGTGCCTACAGAAGAGCTGGAAAAAGAGAAAGAAATCTTGAAAGCTCAAGCTCTGAACGAAGGCAAACCAGAAAAAATCGTTGAGAAAATGGTTGAAGGCCGTATCGGTAAATATTACGAAGAATTCTGCTTGTTGGAGCAAACCTTTGTTAAAGATCCTGACAAAACAATCTCCCAACTGTTGAATGAAAAAATCAGCCAAATCGGTGAAAACATCTCCATCCGTCGTTTCGTTCGTTACGAACTGGGTGAAGGTCTTGAGAAAAAAGTAGACAACTTCGTAGAAGAAGTTATGTCCCAAGTAAACAAATAAGACGGTTTTTAAACCGGCAAGCAGGAATGATTTTCGAAGATATAAGAATGATGAAACTTCGAAGCGCTACTCCCTTATATCCCAGGAAAACAATGCCTTACCGGTTGAACGTTTTTCCTAAAAGAGCGGAACACAACTGTGTTCCTTTCTTTTTAAGCAGGAGGCCATGCGCGAGAAGTTTTGTTGGTTGAACACCGAGGGTGTTCAATTCAAAGTGGAGGGTGAATAATTGGAACAGCCAGTATTTAAACGTGTTGTCTTAAAGGTCAGCGGAGAGTCTCTTTCCGGTCAAAATGGCTACGGTATTGATGCAGAGACGATCTCGTCGATTGCCCAGCAAGTAAAAGAAGTAGTTGAACTAGGTGTGCAGGTTGCTATCGTATGTGGCGGCGGAAACATCTGGCGCGGAATTGCAGGTAGCGAAAACGGCATCGACAGAGCGACTGCGGATTATATGGGGATGCTGGCGACGGTTATGAACTCGCTCGCGCTGCAAGATGCACTGGAACAGATCGAAGTGCCTACACGCGTACAGACATCGATTGCCATGCAGCAGATCGCTGAACCTTATATTCGTCGTAGAGCTATTCGTCATCTGGAGAAAGGCCGGGTCGTTATTTTTGCAGCAGGTACAGGTAACCCGTTCTTCTCCACCGATACAACAGCAGCACTGCGCGCAGCAGAGATTGAAGCAGAAGTCATCTTGATGGCCAAAAATAAAGTTGATGGTGTATACTCAGCAGATCCGTTTAAAGACAGCACTGCTGTCAAGTTTGATCAGTTGACTTACATGGATATACTTAACAAAGATCTTGGTGTAATGGACTCAACGGCGTCCTCACTTTGTAAGGATAACAACATTCCGTTGATCGTATTTGCCATTACGGAACAAGGTAACATCAAACGTGTTGTTCTTGGTGAACGCATCGGGACAATCGTTAAAGGGAGTGTAGATTAATGCCACAAGCGGTTAAAAAACATGCCGAAGAACGTATGGATAAAGCGATTCAAGCGTTACGACGTGATCTTGCCACTTTGCGTGCAGGTCGTGCAACTCCGGCTCTTCTCGACCGGATTCAAGTGGAGTATTACGGTGCAATGACTCCGCTCAACCAATTGGCTAACATCAGCACACCGGATTCTCGGACACTGATGATCCAGCCGTGGGATAAATCCTCCATGGGGGACATTGAGCGTGCAATTATGAAATCCGATCTTGGCCTTACGCCAGCGAACGACGGAACGATGATTCGTCTGTCCATTCCAGCACTTACGGAAGAACGCAGACAAGAACTTGTGAAGTTGACGAAAAAGTTCGGTGAAGAAGGCAAAGTAGCCATTCGTAATATTCGCCGTGATGCGAATGATGATATTAAAAAAATGGAGAAGTCAGACATTTCCGAGGACGAGTCCCGGAGACATCAAGACGACATCCAAAAATCGACCGACAAGTTTATTGCTGAAGTCGATAAGGTACTCGCTGCCAAAGAAAAAGAAATCATGGAAGTGTAAGACAAGTGCAGCCCCTCCAATACGGTGGGGTTTTGTCTCTTTTTCCAAGCTTCAGGTGAAGAAACTTCAGGGATTTTGGAGGAACAGGAATGATCAAACGGGTTCGGTCGTGGTGGAATGGGGCTGACAAGCAGGAAACGCTGACTATATCCGAGGATAATATCCCGCAGCACGTCGCCATCATTATGGACGGCAATGGACGATGGGCGAAACGTTTGGGTCTCCCACGAATAGCTGGCCACCAGAATGGGATGAAGGCTGTTAAACGTGCGACCATCGCGGCGGATGAACTGGGCATCAAATATCTGACGATGTACGCTTTTTCGACAGAAAACTGGACGCGTCCAAAAGAAGAAGTGGATTTTCTGATGCGGCTTCCGCAAGAATTTTTGGCGATAGAGCTGGATGAACTTATAGAAAAAAATGTACGCATCCGTATGATGGGTCAAGAGGAGCACTTGCCTTCCCATACCATTAATGCCTTGCGTGAAGCTATTCGTCTTACGGAACATAACACAGGGCTTGTTTTGAATTTTGCAATGAACTACGGAAGTCGTCGCGAAATGACGGACTGTGTCAAACAGATCGCTCTGCAGGTAAAGTCGGGGGAACTATCGGCAGAGGACATTACACCTGAACTCATTGACAGACATATGCTTACTGGAGATATGCCTGATCCGGATTTGCTAATCCGGACGAGTGGGGAGTTAAGATTAAGTAATTTCATGCTTTGGCAGCTTGCATATAGCGAATTATGGTTTACGGATATATACTGGCCCGAATTTGGCAAAAAGCATTTGCTTGAAGCAGTAGCCGAATATCAGCGCAGAACAAGGCGTTACGGCGGTTTGAAATAGATGGAGGATGAAGCCGTTGAAACAGCGATTAACGACAGGAATCATAGCAGGTGTGTTGTTCTTGGGTTTTTGCATGCTGGGCGGACCCTGGTACCATGGCTTGGTATTGCTTATGGCTCTCATCGGTTATTATGAATTTGTGAGAATGACCGGGGTACAGCCTTTTTCAGGTGTAGCCCTAATCGGTTATGCAGGTATATTTGCGATTGTATTTCCTTGGGAAATGGTATGGGAAGCCAGACCGTTAACGTTATTCCAGATCGGCTGGCTTGTGATGCTAGTATTAATGACGGCCTCTGTTGTAACTAAAAATAAGATCCCTGTAAATACTGTTGCCATGCTCTTTCTGGGAGTAATGTATATTGGAATCGGTTTTTATTACATTGCGGAATCCAGACATTTGCATCATGGGTTGTTCTGGACGTTTCTGCTTTTGGGCTCCATTTGGGCGAGTGATGCAGGTGCCTATTTTGTAGGGAAAATGATCGGAAAGAACAAACTCTGGCCTTCGATCAGTCCTAACAAAACGGTGGAAGGTGCGCTGGGTGGTATTGTGATCGCGGTAGTCACTTCTGTTGTTTTTGCATGGGTGTCGGACGGCTTGTTGTCTTGGCAAAGAGCGATATGGATTGGAATTGCGTGCGCGGTTGTAGGACAGATGGGAGATCTGATTCAATCTGCATACAAACGTGTGTATAACATCAAGGATTCCGGCAATCTGCTCCCGGGGCATGGTGGTATTCTGGATCGATGCGACAGCTGGATTGTCGTTTTTCCATTCGTACATATACTAATGCTTCTGCCCTATTAAAGATGAGCACAAGTCACATGACGAACTATTCGTCATTGGCATTGGATAAATAAAGATGAGGTGCAGCATGAAAAAAATTGCGATTCTCGGGTCAACCGGTTCCATTGGAACCCAGACACTGGATGTAGTCGATATGCATCCCGAACGCTTTCAAGTAGAGGGACTGGCTGCTGGAGGCAATATAGAGCTGCTGATTGAGCAAGCGAAACGTTATCGCCCCAAAAAGGTATCCGTTGGTTCGAAAGAGCTGGCAGAGACCGTGGTATCGCATTTGCCTGCTGGAACGCAGCTTTTTTATGGCAAAGAAGGATTGGTGGAAGTAGCCGCTGGAACGGATGCAGATACAGTTGTTACTGCTGTAATGGGGAGTGTCGGGCTTGAGTCAACCCTTGCTGCTATTGATGCAGGCAAACAGATCGGTCTGGCAAACAAGGAGACGCTAATTACAGCAGGCCACATTGTTACTGCCAGAGCGGCTGCGAAAGGGGTGCCGATTCTGCCTGTGGATAGTGAGCACTCGGCTATCTTCCAATGTCTGAATGGAGAACCTCGTGAACGTGTTATGGGAATAACGCTTACGGCTTCTGGAGGCTCTTTCCGTCATTTGACCCGAGGACAGCTTAAGGAAGTTACCGTAGAAGATGCGCTCAAACATCCAAATTGGTCTATGGGATCGAAGATCACGATAGACTCAGCGACAATGGTGAATAAAGGTCTGGAAGTAATTGAAGCGCATTGGCTGTTTGGACTAAGTTATGATCAGATTGATGTGTTGCTTCACCCGGAGAGCATCATTCATTCCTACGTGGAGTTCAATGATACGAGCATTATTGCTCAACTTGGCAACCCGGACATGCGTGTTCCCATCCAGTATGCATTGACCTATCCAGACCGTCTGCCATCACCTTCTCAACGTCTGTCCCTAGCGCAAGCAGGTAAGTTGCATTTCAGCGAGATGGATATGGAACGGTTCCCTTGTTTAAGAATGGCATATGAGTGTGGTAAAATGGGAGGGACAGCAACAACGGCGTTTAATGCAGCCAACGAGGTTGCCGTAGCCCGTTTCTTGCGTAATGAGATTTCGTTCCTTAAAATAGAGGATATTATTGCTTCTGTGCTGGAAGCACACCACAATGTGGACGAGCCTGATCTGGAGGAAATTGCAAGATGTGATCAGGAGAGTCGTCAACTTGCGTTCAGTCTGTAATCTCTTTTTTCAAGATAAAATGGAAGAAGTGATTCTCTTGTGCGGCAACAGAGAATAATGATAATCTAAAGGGACAGACTGCGGTTCGTGCCGTGAAGGAGGATGGATAGGGATTGGAAACCATACAAGTGGTATTTCTAACGGTGCTCATGTTCTTTGTCATCGTGACGGTTCATGAATGGGGACATTATTACTTTGCCAAACGCGCCGGTATTCTTGTAAGGGAATTTGCGATCGGTTTTGGTCCCAAATTGTTCTCATATAAAAGAAACGAGACCCAGTTCACACTGCGGTTGCTGCCATTTGGCGGATATGCACGTATGGCAGGGGAAGACCCGGAACTGGTAGAGATTCAAGAAGGTCAGACCATTGCAGTAAGACCGACTGATGACCAAGTCAAAATGATCTACCTCGATCAATTGGATAACCGAAAAAATGTAATTCGTGGTGAAGTAATTTCCATTGATATGGAGAATGCATTGAAATTACAACTTGATGTGGATGGCGAAATTCAACAGTACCGGATACATCCACAAGCGATGTTGGTGAGTCGTGGCAAACAAACCCAGATTGCACCCAAAGACCGCCAATTTGGCAGTAAAACGGTGGGGCAGCGGGCCATGGCTATCTTTGCGGGACCACTCATGAATTTCATCCTGGCCTTTGTGTTGTTTGCAGTATATGCGCAAATGGCAGGTGTTGTCGTGGAGAATCCGAAAAATCTCGTGATTGGTGAAGTGCTTGAAGGCGGAGCTGCGGACCAGGCGAATCTGCACAAGGGAGATATCATTGAGACCATTAATGGTACTGCCATTGGTACGGATTCGCAAAAAATGGTCACAATGATTGCCGATTCCAAAGACAAACCGATGGAATGGACACTGCGTCGGGGAGATGAAACGTTTAATATAACGATTACGCCTCGTGCAGTAGAAGGACAAGAGGGAGGCAAGGTGGGTATTGTACCAACATTGCCAACCCGATCTGTTGGATTTGTGGAAACCTTTAAAGTGTCAGGGATAGCGATGGTCGATACGACCAAAGTAATCTTTGAAGGCTTCAAACATTTGATCAATCAGTTTAACATGGATGACATTGGGGGACCTGTACGTACATTTGAAGTAACAGGTCAAATTGCGAAGCAGGGGATTGAGCAGTTAACGAGATGGGCAGCTATTTTGAGTCTGTACCTCGGGATTTTCAATCTGTTGCCGATTCCTGCGCTGGATGGAAGCCGTCTTGTATTCCTTGGAATTGAAGGGCTGCGGGGCAGACCAGTTGATCCCAACCGGGAAGGCATGGTTCATTTTGTCGGTTTTGCCATGTTGTTTGTGCTCATGTTGGCAGTAACATATAATGATATATTACGTTTAATTAACGGATAATTATGGTTTGACTACGCTCTGACAACTCAGAGATAGTCGTTATGGGAGGACGCTGGAGTCTTATGTCAAAGGAAAATGATAAGCAGTTTGTGACCGAAATTACACCTCAGGGCGAGGATTTCTCACGCTGGTACATTGATGTTATTAAAAAAGCTGATCTCATGGACTATTCACCCGTACGCGGTTGTATTGTTTTCAAACCGGATGGCTTTGAAATCTGGGAGCACATCAAGGATGAAATGGATCGTCGTTTCCGTGAAACGGGTCATCGTAATGCTTACTTCCCGATGTTCATCCCCGAGAGCTTTTTTCAAAAAGAAAAAGAACATGTTGAAGGCTTCAATCCCGAATTACCTTGGGTAACAGAAGCGGGCGGAGAAAAGCTGGAAGAGCGTCTGGCAATCCGCCCAACCTCGGAGACGATCATTGGTCATATGTACTCCAAGTGGATTCAGTCGTATCGTGACTTGCCAGTACTGATCAACCAATGGGCTAACGTGGTTCGCTGGGAGAAGAGAACACTGCCTTTCCTTCGCACAAGTGAGTTCCTGTGGCAAGAGGGCCATACGGCGCACGAGACAGAAGAGGAAGCACGTGAAGAAACGATGAAAATGCTTGAAATCTACCGCGAAGTGGTCGAAGAATATCTGGCAATTCCTGTCATTACAGGTCAGAAAACAAAATCCGAGAAATTTGCTGGTGCTGTAGATACGTTCTCCATCGAAGCAATGATGAAGGATGGGCGTGCGGTTCAAGCGGGAACTTCGCATTATATGGGTACGAATTTTGCAAAAGCATTTGAGATCCAGTATCTTAGCCGCAACAACGTGCTGGAACTTGCTCACACGACTTCATGGGGAACGAGCACACGTCTGATCGGTGCGTTAATTATGGTTCACGGGGATGACCGTGGTTTGGTTCTTCCTCCAAAAGTCGCACCAACACAAGTGGTTATGATTCCTATTGGACCACCAAAAACACGTGATGCCGTTGTAGGCCGTGCGGACGAGTTGTTCGCTGAACTGAAGCAAGCAGGAATTCGCGTGAAAATGGATGATCGCAGTGATGTTCGTCCAGGCTGGAAATTCAATGAATACGAGATGCGTGGTGTTCCGATTCGTCTTGAGATTGGTCCGCGTGATATGGAGAACGGTGTGTGTGTTCTCGTTTCCCGGATTACTGGAGAGAAGAAAGTCGTTGAACAAGCCAATCTGGTGGAAGAGATCCAGAGCATGCTGACTCAAGTACAATCCGATATGTTGCAGCGTGCTCGCACGTTTATGTCGGACAACTTCTACTCTGTAGATACGCTTGATGAGATGAAGGAATTGATGGAAAACAAACGCGGGTTCACACTGGCTGGATGGTGCGGTTCAGAAGCTTGCGAAGATAAAGTAAGAGAAGTAACAGGTGCAACGAGCCGGAACATTCCGTTCCAGCCTGCGGAAGAAAAGCATACCTGCCTGGCTTGTGGTGAACAAGCGAAACACACGGTAGTGTTTGCTAGAGCGTATTAAGTCAGGATAACCTGACTAACAGCACCTATTCACCGTAAGAGTAAGGAATGGAGAGCTTCTGTCGGATAAAATGAGTCGGTGCGGGTTCGGATCGGGGACATTTTTGAATGCAGAGGCTTTTCCTGTTTCAAGGGGGTACAAGGAGGAACACGATGAGTGGATTCGAGGAGAAGAGAAAACGGTTTGAGTTGTTGATGAAACAGACGGAGCTTCCGGCTGGCCTGATAGAGCCCTACTTTTTGGATGGATGGATTGAACGGGTGGAGACAAGCCGTAGCAACCGCGACTGGAATATTTTGATTGCTAAGGATACCCTGGTACCTGCTCCAATCTATCGAACATTTTGCCTGCACATCCAGGAGAAAATGAATCATATTTCCAAGATTACGTTTGGTTTCAAATATAGTGAGCAGGTCGAGATTGGTGATATTGTCAGTGAGTATTGGAACTTGTTCCTTGAATGGGTTACACGGGAGATTCCGTCTGTTAATGGTTGGATGAATCGTACCAAGTTTGAATGTGAAGCAGATCTGCTGCAATTGACGATGAGTGATGCCATGTCAATGGAGCTTGCAAAGAAGAAGCAGATTGATCAAGCCATTACCACTTTTTATAATAAGTATTTTCAATTGCCCTTACGGGTCAAATTGCTGGTTGGTGAGGTTGAAAGCAACAAAGAAGCGATGGAGCAATTCCAGCTCAAGAAACGGGAAGAAGAACTTCAAGTTATCGAACAGATGATGAGTGAAGTGGAGACAGAAATGCCTGAAGAGGAAGAACAGGGCGATGTTCGTTTGCAAATGGGATATGAAATCAAGGAACCACCTGTACCTATGCAGGAAATTCAAGATGAAGAGAAAAAGGTTACGTTGCAGGGAACAGTCTTCGGTCTGGATCGCAAGGAATTGCGGAACGGGAATACCTTGTTTACTTTTTATCTGACGGATTTCACGGATTCCATGCAAATGAAGATGTTTGCCAAAACAAAAGAGGATGTCAGAATCCTTAGCTTGCTGGCTAATGGAAAATGGGTAAAAGTCCGTGGTCGTGTCGAATATGACCGGTTTATGCAAATTCCGGAACTGGCCATGATCCCATCGGATCTGGTAGAAGTGAAAGCTCCGCCATCCCGCAAGGATAATGCAGCTGAGAAACGCGTTGAGTTCCATTTGCATTCCACAATGAGTACGATGGATGCTGTTACTTCGATCGATAAATACGTAAAAACTGCAGCGGAATGGGGACACAAAGCAATCGCGGTAAGTGATCATGGCGGTGTGCAGGTGTATCCGGAGGCGTCCAAAGCGGCCAAGAAAAACGGAATTAAAATGATCTATGGCCTTGAGGCCAATGTGGTAAACGATTCGGTTGCTGTAGTTATGGCACCGCAGCCGTTGGAACTCAAAACAGCGACGTATATCGTCTTTGATATTGAGACCACAGGTCTATCCGTCACCCAGAACAAAATTATCGAGATTGCCGCAGTAAAGGTGGAGGAAGGTAAAGAGATTGATCGTTTTGCGACGTTTGTAAATCCGCATGAGCGCATTCCGTATAACATTCAGCAGTTGACCAACATTAACGACGATATGGTGAAAGATGCACCTGAACTAGAGCCGGTTATCCGTGATTTTGTAAAGTTCGCCGGAGATGGTGTATTGGTTGCACATAATGCGCGATTCGATATGGGCTTTATTCAGGCTTCGCTGAAGCAGCTGGGGATGCCCGAGCTTCCGAACCCTGTCCTCGATACGTTGGAACTTGCAAGGCTGTTATACCCCAAAATGAAGAACCACCGTCTCAATACGCTGGCGGATAAATATAAAGTAGCACTGGAAAGCCATCACCGGGCGATTGATGACACGATTGCGCTAGCAGGGATCCTGAATGGATTGATTAATGACGCTGCTCAGCTGAAAGGCCTGACCATGCTGGATCGCCTTAACGATTATGTCGGAGTTGATCTCTCAAATACACGTCCATTCCACTGCGGAATATATGCTTTGAACGATGTTGGCAAAAAAAATCTCTATAAACTGGTGTCACTCTCCCATACAGAGCATTTCAAGCGGGTGCCTTGTATTCCAAAATCGAAGCTGATCAATTTGCGTGAAGGCCTCATTATTTTATCCGGTTGTGAAAAAGGGGAGTTTTTTGAGGCTGTGCTTAACAAATCGCTTGAAGAGGCGGAAGAGATCGCGCATTTCTATGACATTCTGGAGATCCAGCCGCTGACGATGTACATGCACTTGGTGGATAAAGGACTGGTGGCTACACCAGAGGAATTGAAGCTTGCGGTTCGTAAAGTTGTAGACATAGGAGCTAAATTGGGGAAACCGGTCATAGCTACAGGTAACGTGCATTACCTGGAGCCGCGCGACAAGCTATATCGGGATATCACCATTCACGGGATAACAGGCTTTAGCCCGCTCAAAGATCAACGTAAACCGGATGCTCACCTAAGAACGACGGATGAAATGCTGGAAGAGTTCCAGTACCTGGGTCAAGATAAAGCTTACGAAGTTGTTGTTACGAATACAGTTGAATTGGCGGATCGATTCGAGGAAATCAAGCTTTTCCCTGACAAGTTGTTTACCCCGATTCTGGAAGGCGCAGACGATGAAATTCGCAATACGTGCTACAATACGGCCAAGTCGATTTATGGTGAGGAACTGCCAGAAGTCATAGTGGCACGACTGGAGAAAGAATTGAATCCAATTATCAAATACGGTTTTTCTGCCAACTATCTGATCTCGGAACGTCTGGTTAAAAAGTCAAATCAGGACGGTTACCTTGTCGGCTCCCGGGGATCGGTTGGCTCGTCTGTCGTTGCTACTTTTTTGGGGATTTCCGAGGTTAATCCGCTGCCAGCACACTATATTTGTGTGAATCCGGAGTGCAAGCACAGCGAGTGGTTCCTCGACGGCAGCGTGCCGAGTGGATTTGATCTTCCTGAAAAAGAGTGCCCTCAATGTGGAGGCCCTTTAAAAGGCGAAGGGCAGGATATTCCTTTTGAGACTTTCCTTGGCTTTAAAGGGGACAAGGTTCCCGATATTGACTTGAACTTCTCGGGTGATTATCAGCCGCATGCCCACAACTATACGAAAGTGCTTTTCAGCGAAAAGAGTGTGTTCCGTGCGGGCACCATTGGTACGGTGGCTGAGAAGACGGCGTTTGGTTTTGCCAAGAAATACGAGGAAGAACATCATAAGAAATGGCGCGGGGCTGAGCTGAACCGTTTGGCTTCCGGTTGTACCGGAGTTAAACGTAGTACGGGACAGCATCCCGGTGGTATTGTCGTGGTACCGGATTATATTGAAGTGGAAGATGTAACACCTGTACAATTCCCGGCCGATGACGTTAACGCGGAGTGGAAAACAACACACTTTGACTATCACGCCTTTGAAGAGAACTTGCTAAAACTCGATATTCTGGGACACGATGATCCAACCATGATGCGAATGCTGCAGGATTTGACTGGTGTCGATCCTACCACCATTCCGATGAATGATCCTAAAGTCATGAGTATGTTTAACTCGACAGAGGCATTAGGCGTTACGCCAGAGCAGATTCGTTCACCAGTGGCCACTTTTGGTGTGCCAGAGATGGGGACGAAATTTGTACGTCAGATGCTTGTCGAATCCCAGCCTTCTTCTTTTGCCGATCTACTTCAGATCTCTGGATTGTCTCATGGTACCGGAGTATGGCTTGGCAACGCACAAGATCTAATCAAAAATGGGACGTGCAACATCAAAACGGTAATTGGTTGCCGGGATGATATCATGTTGTTCCTGATTTATAAGGCGGGCATGGACGCGAGCCTTGCCTTTAAGATTACGGAGAGTGTGCGTAAGGGTCGTGGTTTGCCGCAAGAATGGATTGATGAGATGAAAAATTGCAAAGTGCCGCAATGGTACATTGATTCCTGTCTGAAAATCCAGTACATGTTTCCGAAGGCCCACGCGGCCGCTTATGTAATCTCGGCAGTACGTACAGCTTACTTTAAGCTGTATCACCCCATTGAATATTACGCGACATATTTCACAGTCCGTGCGGATGAGTTTGATATTGAACTGGTATGTCAGGGGTACGAGCCCATCTATCGTAAGATCGTAGAGATCGAGCAATTAGGTTTCCAGGCACCGCCAAAAGAAAAGAACATGCTGCCTGTCCTGGAGATGGCATTGGAAATGACAGCACGTGGATACTCTCTCAAACCGATTGATCTGTATCGTTCAGAAGCGACGAAGTTTATTGTTGACGGAAATTCACTTATTCCTCCGTTCTCAGCATTGGGAGGAATCGGGGATAATGCTGCACGCAATATCGCTGCGGCAAGAGAGCATGGGGAGTTTCTGTCGATTGAAGATTTCCAGCAGAAGTCCAAAGCAAGTAAAACCATAGTTGAGCTGCTGACGGGTATGGGATGCTTCAGAGGTTTGCCGGAAAGCAATCAGTTATCCTTGTTCTAAAACTGCGTTTTGAGTATTCGATTATGCTCTAATATGCGATTACGCGAATTTTTCTTCATTAGTGGTTAAAATGGCTGAGTGATCGCTTACTTGTCACTATTACCAGACTATGTTATAATTTTTGAAGTGAACGAGATAGTACGAATTTCTAAAGAGTGGGGAAACCCACTCTTTAGTCTTTGGTATACAAGAATCTTGGGTAATGAAGAAATTGCCAGTCAGTATTTGCTGGTGTAACCTAAGTTGGAGGTTATCGGTTTTGAGCACAACGAACATTAAATCTACCGTGGAAGAAATGATCCAACCCTACTTGAACGAACAAGGCTTCGAGCTGGTTGACATCGAATACGTCAAAGAAGGCAGCAACTGGTTTTTACGGGTGTATGTCGACAAAGAGGGTGGCATCGACATCGATGATTGTGTCTTGATCAGCGAAAAGCTGAGCGCCAAGCTGGATGAGAATGATCCGATTCCAACCATCTATTTCCTTGAAGTGTCTTCTCCCGGTGCGGAGCGTCCACTGAAAAAACCGGAGGACGTTGCCAAATCCGTAGGCAAAAATGTATTTGTTACAACCTACGAGCCGGTAAATGGTATAAAGGAATTTGAAGGCAAGCTGCTTTCCTTTGATAACGGGGAACTTGTGATCGAATCAGGCAAGAAACAGCATGCCATTCTTTATGACAAGGTTGCGAGTGCGCGCCTGGCCATTCTGTTTTAAGTGCCTTGTTCACTTATTAATGAAAAAAGACACATCTCACGATAACGGCAAGGTGCTCATGAGTTTAGAGCCTTTCGCCGTTTTACGTATGAGATGCCATGTTTGAAAGGGGGATCAACATTCATGAGTATGGATTTTATTGAAGCAATGAATGAATTGGAGCGGGAAAAAGGGATCAGCAAGGATGTGCTGTTTGAAGCGATCGAGGCAGCACTTATCTCCAGCTATAAGCGTAATTTCAACACCGCCCAGAATGTGCGTGTTGATATGAACCGCAATACGGGAGTCATCCGGGTGTATGCTCGTAAATTGATCGTGGAAGAAGTCCTGGATTCACGTACCGAAATTTCATTGCCTGCTGCACGAGAGATCAACCCACACTTCCAGCTGGAAGATATTGCGGAGATTGAAGTTACACCGCGTGATTTCGGACGTATCGCCGCACAAACTGCCAAACAGGTAGTGACCCAGCGGATTCGTGAAGCCGAACGCGGCCTGATCTACAACGCTTTCGTTGATAAGGAAGAAGATATCGTTACGGGAGTGGTGCAGCGTCAGGATTTGCGCAATATCTACATCGATCTGGGCAAAATCGAAGCGGCATTGCCGCTGACCGAATTGATGCCGAACGAGAAGTTTGTTCATGGTGACCGTATTAAAGCGTACATCACCAAGGTCGAGAATACGACCAAAGGGCCGCAAATCATCTTGTCCCGTACCCATCCGGGCTTGTTGAAACGTCTCTTTGAACTGGAAGTACCTGAAATTTTTGACGGTGTAGTCGAGATCCGCTCTGTCGCACGTGAAGCGGGCTTCCGCTCCAAAATTGCTGTTCATTCCCGCAATGAGGAAGTTGATCCGGTTGGATCATGTGTAGGTCCTAAGGGAATGCGCGTGCAGACCATTGTGGGTGAGCTGCGCGGTGAAAAAATTGACATCGTTCGTTTCTCCGATCAGGTAGACGAATATGTGGCTAATGCACTTAGTCCTTCCAAAGTATTGGAAGTTCAAGTATTCGAGGAAGATAAGATGGCTCGGGTTATTGTTCCTGACTATCAGCTGTCCCTCGCCATTGGGATCAAAGGTCAAAATGCCCGATTGGCAGCCAAACTGACTGGCTGGAAAATCGACATTAAGAGCGAGAGCCAGGCGGAACAGGAATTCGGCAGAGAGAAAGATTCTTCTTCGGAAATGCACCAAGATTCCGTCTCCGTCGACTAAAGTAAAGCACGGGGGGGCGCTAACGTATGAAAACAAAAAAAGTACCGCTGCGCAAATGTGTGGCGTGTCAGGAAATGATGCCCAAAAAGCAGCTGATCCGTATCGTTAAAACGCCAGAGGATGAAGTGCTGATCGATTTGACTGGCAAAAAATCCGGACGTGGTGCTTATTTATGCGGCAAAGAGTCCTGTTTTAAGCTTGCACTCAAAAACCGGTCTTTGGATCGGGCGTTAAAGGGCAAAGTCTCACCGGAAATTTATGAGCAATTGGCAGCTGATTTCGTTGCGGTAGAGGACGAATTCATAGCAGCACAGGAGCGTGAACATGATGAATAATAAAACATTGTCTTATCTGGGACTCTCCATGCGTGCAGGCAAACTTGTAACCGGTGAAGAAATTGTACTTAAAGCGATCCGTTCTTCCGAAGCTAAAATGGTTATTGTTGCGGGTGACGCCTCGGCCAATACACAAAAGAAATTTCGCGACAAATGCGGGACGTATAAAGTTCCACTGGTGATCGGATTTGACCGGGATAGTCTGGGTTCAAGTATCGGTAAAGAAACGCGGGTTGTTCTTGCAGTAACGGATCGAGGGTTTGCAAAAATGATCTCCAAGCAAGTCGGTATAATGTCGGAGGTGGAGTATATTGAGTAAACAGGAAAACAAGGATAAATTGCGAGTTTATGAATATGCGAAGTCCCTTAATATGAGTAGTAAGGAAATTATAACCATTCTTAAAAAGCTGGATATTCCCGTAAACAATCATATGAGTGTCATGGAGAATGGTTCAGTGGGTAAGGTGGAACAATTTTTTAAAGATATAAAATCCACTGCCGCTTCCAAACAAAGCAACGAAGCAAAATCCGTTGCTACTTCGTCAGTGCGCAGTGACAAAACAGTGGACAGCAACAAGCCGGCCGGCGGAGTGAACACGCCGAACAGCAGCAACCCATCCGGTAGTCCCGTACAAACAAAAATACAACAGGAAAAGCAGGTAGGTATGAACAATAGACCAAATTCCAACAATAACAATGGCTCCCAAAGACCTAGCGGCCAAGATAGCCGCAACAGAACCAACTCTTCCCAAGGCTCAAGCCAAGGAGGACAATCAAGTAATCGTCCAAGACCAGCTCAAGGTGGACAAAGCAGTACAGCATCCCGTCCGCAAAGTTCGGGTCAACGTCCATCGAACAGCGGTGGCGGTCAAGCAAGAAGTGCTGGACCGAATAGCGGTGGTAACTCTGGCACTGGCGGCAACCGTACAGGTGGCCAAGGGCAGAACTCAGGACAAGGCCAACGCAGAGGCGGTCAAGGTAATTCCGGCAATAACAACAATAGCGGCAACCGTTCGAACAGCGGTGGCGGTGGACGTCGTTATGACGACAACCGTGGCGGCAACTTCCGCGGTAACCGTGGTGGCAAGAACAATCGCAACAGAAATCAGCAACAGTATCAACAACGTGAGAAAATTGATAACACACCTAAGAAAATCATCGTACGTGGTGACATGACTGTTGGTGAAACAGCGAAGCTGCTTCATAAAGATGCTTCCGAAGTTATCAAAAAACTCATCGCAATGGGTGTTATGGCAACGATTAACCAAGAGCTTGATATCGAAACGATCCTGCTGCTTGCTGGTGAGTTCGGTGTTGAGGTTGAAGTGAAAATTGTCCTTGAAGATGACCGCTTCGAGACACTGGAAGAAAATGATGATCCTGCTGACTTGCAAGCTCGTCCACCAGTTGTTACGATCATGGGTCACGTTGACCATGGTAAAACAACATTGCTTGATGCGATTCGTTCAACAAATGTAACGGGCGGAGAAGCAGGCGGCATTACACAGCATATCGGTGCTTATCAAGTTGAAATAAACAACAAAAAAATCACGTTCCTGGATACACCGGGTCACGAAGCGTTTACCGCTATGCGTGCACGTGGAGCACAGGTTACGGATATTACAATTATTGTTGTAGCTGCAGATGATGGTGTTATGCCACAAACCGTTGAGGCGATTAACCATGCCAAAGCTGCTGGACTGCCAATTATCGTAGCTGTCAACAAAATTGATAAGCCGGGTGCAGATGCAGATAAAGTGAAACAGGAACTGACCAACTACGAACTCGTTCCGGAAGAGTGGGGCGGCGATACCATCTTTGTGAACGTTTCGGCGAAACAAAGAATTGGTCTGGAAGGTCTGCTTGAAATGATCCTGCTCGTTGCAGAAGTGAACGAGTACAAAGCAAACCCGGACAAACGTGCCCGTGGTACAGTGATTGAAGCCGAGCTGGATAAAGGACGTGGCCCAGTTGCCCGTATTCTCGTACAGCACGGTACTTTGAAAGTCGGAGATGCTTTTGTTGCAGGTAACTGCTTCGGTCGCGTACGTGCGATGGTGAATGACAAAGGTCGTCGTTTAAAAGAAGCCGGACCTTCAACACCTGTAGAAATTACCGGTCTGACTGAGGTTCCAGGTGCGGGAGATCCGTTCATGGTGTTTGAGGATGAGCGTAAAGCGCGTTCCATCGCCGACAAACGTGCCATCACACAACGTGAATCCGATCTGGGTACAAACACACGTGTGACATTGGACGATCTGTTCCAGCACATCAAAGACGGTGAAATCAAAGACCTTAACGTAATCATTAAAGGTGACGTACAAGGTTCGGTTGAAGCATTGAAAGGTTCACTTGCGAAGATCGAAGTTGAAGGTGTACGCGTGAAAATCATTCACAGCGGCGCTGGTGCGATTACCGAATCCGACATCATTTTGGCAGCTGCATCAAATGCCATCGTGATCGGTTTCAACGTTCGTCCTGATAATCAGGCCAAAGTGACTGCGGATCAAGAGCAAGTAGACATTCGTCTGCACCGCGTCATCTACAGTGTTATCGAAGAGATTGAACAAGCGATGAAAGGCATGCTTGATCCGATCTATAAAGAAAATGTCATCGGTCATGCTGAGGTTCGCAGCACGTTCAAAATCAGTAAAGTGGGTACCATTGCCGGATGTATGGTCACTTCAGGCAAAATTACGCGTTCCGCGGAAGCTCGCTTGATTCGTGACGGTATTGTCCTTTACGAAGGTAAACTGGATTCCCTGAAACGTTACAAAGATGATGCCAAAGAGGTAGCTCAAGGCTACGAATGTGGTATTACACTGGATAACTACAACGATCTCAAAGAAGGCGATATTATCGAAGCCTTTGTTATGGAGACCGTACAACGATAAGCAAGGAAGCATGAGGTGAACAACGATGGCCAAGATTCGTACAGGTAGAGTGGGCGAGCAGATCAAGAAAGAACTTAGTGTGCTCATCCAGTCTGAACTGAAAGACCCTCGTATCGGCTTTATTACCGTAACGGGAGTTGAAGTTACAGGCGACTTGTCGCAAGCCAAGGTTTATCTGAGTGTCTTCGGTGAACAGGAACAAAAGGATAATTCGCTTAAAGCGCTGGCAAAAGCAAATGGATTTTTGCGCTCTGAACTGGGCAAGCGTATTAGATTTCGTCATGTACCCGAGTTGATATTCAAGATCGACGAATCGATCGCATATGGCAGCCGAATTGAGAAGCTGCTTGGTGATATCGGTACCGACAAGAACGAATCCGAGTAACAGAATAAAGGAGACGGCAATGCACACTTATGAACAGGCGCTTCAGGACGGAAAGCAATTTCTGCTGGAGCATGATGATTACCTGGTCGTGTCGCATGTACAGCCGGACGGTGACGCAGTCAGCTCGACGGTAACGGTGGGCTGGCTGCTGTCATGTCTGGGCAAGACATTCACAATGATTAATGAAGGTGAAATTCCACAGCGCATGCATTTTCTGTGGAATGCTGACAAAATTGTGAACATGACCGAACAAGCACCGGAGCGGAAATATAAAGCGATAATCTGTGTGGATTGTGCAGACTTTTCCAGAGTAGGCCTGACTCGTCATTATTTCGACGAAGATGCAGTCATTTTAAATATTGATCATCATCCGACCAATGACGGCTACGGCACAGTAAACATCATTAAGCCAGATGCTGCAGCAACAGCTGAAATCTTGTTTGATTTTCTCAATCTTTTCCCGGTGAAATGGAATAAGGACGTGGCTACAGCAGTCTATACAGGATTGCTAACAGACACAGGTGGATTCCGCTATGCCAACACGAGTCCTAATGTGATGACCACCGCATCCAAATTGCTTGAACATGGTGTGGATGGGCCTTATCTTGCACAGCTTTTGCTTGAACAGGTTACACTTCCCCAAGTCCGTATATTGAATCAGGCACTCTCAAGTCTACAAATGACTGACGATGGCAAAATTGCCTGGGTAGTCATTACACCAGAAGATATGATCTCCTGTGGTGCGGCCAATGAAGATCTTGAAGGGGTAGTCAATTACCCGCGTAACATTCAAGGGGTGGAAGTGGGCATCTTTTTTAAAGTGATTAATGACAATGCGGTGAAGGTATCTCTTCGGTCAGCTGGCAAGGTTGATGTTGCCTCACTTGCACAGAACTTTGGTGGTGGCGGACATGTACTCGCAGCTGGATGTCGCGTGGAGGGCAAGTTGGAGGAGATCGTCGAATTGGTACTAAAGCAGGTGAATGCTCAATGGTAAAGCCATTTGAAGGCGTACTTCCAGTGTACAAACCAGCGGGATTTACTTCTCATGATGTTGTGGCCAAAATGCGTCGCATTCTCAAAATGAAACGTATTGGTCACACAGGCACATTGGACCCTCAGGTTACTGGCGTACTTCCGCTTTGTCTTGGGCGGGCAACACGTGTGGTGGAGTACATGCAGGAGCTCCCCAAGGAATACCTGGCAACCCTGCGACTGGGTCTTTCTACTGACACGGAGGATATGACTGGTGAGGTTATTGAGCGGTCGGAGACTGCTGTTGAGGTGACAGAGGAACAGGTTCAGCAGGTGCTGGAGAAATTCCTGGGTACCATCTCTCAAGTCCCACCTATGTATTCTGCGGTTAAAGTGGATGGAAAACGTCTCTATGAACTTGCTCGTGAAGGTAAAACGGTAGAGCGTAAGAGTCGCGAAGTTACGATCTATGAGCTGGAATTGACAGGTATGGAGAATCAAGGCGATACTACGGATATATCATTTCGTGCTTTATGTTCCAAAGGGACGTACATTCGAACGTTATGTGTGGATATTGGCAGAAAATTGGGGTACCCGTCCACCATGCTGCAGCTGGAGCGCACGATGTCGGCCGGAATTTCCGCAGAACATTGCCTTCGCTTTGAAGAAGTGGAACAACGCATGATCGATGGAACATTAGCTGAAGTGCTGATTCCAGTGGATGAAGCCATCTCTTCCATTCCGGCACATACGGTGGGTTCGGATCAAGCCAAGGGAGCGCTTCAAGGCCAGAAATTGTCGGCGCGTTTGCTCGAACCGCCTGCAGATCAACCAGGTTTATTGCGGTTATATGATCAGGATGGGACGTTTCTGGGCATATTTGAACGGGATGAAATGAAAGCAACGGTGAGAGCTGTTAAAGTCTTTTTGCCGGAATAAACAGGTTTCTGGTTTGAGTGGTTTGACTCAAGCTTGGCCTATCAAGTGAAATGCAGGTGAATGATTGTGAAAACCGTAATGCTAACCTATCCGCAGACGTTACATTCGGCTGTTCAGAGCACACGTCCCCAAGTGCTCGCGATCGGTCAGTTTGACGGGCTGCATCTCGGACATGCAAGTGTCATTTTGTCTGCTGTCCGCATTGCACGCGAAACGAGCATGCAGGCGGCGGTGATGACCTTTCATCCTCATCCAAAGGAAGTTATGCGCAAAGGGGATTACGAGGGGTATTTAACTCCCTTGAGAGACAAAGAAGACATCCTGGCGGAGATGGGGGTAGACGTACTCTACGTAGTCGAATTCAATGAGGAATTCTCAAAGTTGACGCCGCAGCAATTTGCACATGATCTGCTGCTTCCACTTCAGACTCGCACAGCGGTAGTTGGTTTTGACTTCCGCTTCGGTCACAAGGGAGCAGGGGATGAGCAGCTTCTTCGCACATTGGGAGAAGGAGAAATGACGGTGGAGACTGTACCTCCATTCCTGTTAAATGGTGAGAAGGTCAGCAGTTCTCTTATTCGTGGCCTGTTGAAGCGTGGAGAAATGGACGAAGCCAGTCAATGGCTCGGACGACCATACAGCATCAGGGGAACTGTAATTCATGGAGAGAAACGTGGACGGACCATTGGCTTTCCTACTGCTAACCTTGAACTTACGGATCATTATGTTACGCCAGCAAAAGGCGTTTATGCTGTTCGTGTACAATATGGGGAGCAGGAACTGCGTGGCGTTATGAATCTTGGCGTGAAACCTACCTTTCATGAAAATGGAATGAAACCTACGTTTGAGGTGCACTTGCTTGATTTTGATGGGCAAATATATGACCAGGAATTAAAGGTTGAGCTTGTTCACTACATTCGTGCCGAGCGAAAATTCGACTCGATTGATGCCTTAATCAGTCAGATTCGTGAAGATGCATTAACCGCCGCCCGCCTGTTATCTTAAGGCGCAGGACAAAATGCATGTTTACATTTACTTTATCTGGGCAACTATGATATAATGTACTACGTTGTCGTTTGAGACAACAATAACCTTGGCTTGGTTGCTTGCTCTCACCGGCGGCGACGAGGCTAATGGCGATTATAATGAAGGAGGTGAATAGGATGGCATTGACTCAAGAACGTAAACAACAACTGATCGACGAGCACAAAACTCATGAGTCCGATACTGGATCACCTGAGGTGCAAGTTGCTATCCTTACGGAAAACATCAGAAGTTTGACAGACCACTTGCGTACGCACAAAAAGGATCACCACTCACGTCGTGGACTTTTGAAAATGGTAGGTCAACGTCGTAAGCTTTTGGCTTACGTGAAAAACAAAGATGTTAAACGTTACAGCGCACTGATCGAAAAACTCGGATTGCGTCGTTAATTATCGTACATGTTTTCAAAATCAACCTGGCTGTTATCCGTCATTCCTTTGTCTAAAAGGACAAGCGGAGCTTACAGCCGGGTTGTTTTGTAGATGAACATGTTGCCATATATTTGTAGCTGATGGCTCCGCAAGGAGCTTTTGTTTTGCAAGTGAGCATGTTGCTGTGGAGTTAATGAATGCAGGACAAGCAGGAAATACTGTGAAAATGCAGAATCCAATGTGTTAGGAACGAATTATAAGGAGGGATTTCATGGAACAGCGTGTTGAAATGCAGCTTGGTGGAAGAAAGCTTACGCTTGAAACAGGGCGTTTGGCCAAGCAGGCTAATGCTGCCGTTAAGGTAACGTACGGGGATACCGTTGTATTGTGTACCGTGACAGCATCAAGTGAGCCTAAAGATCTGGACTTTTTCCCATTAACGGTAAACTATGAAGAAAGATTGTATGCCGTAGGTAAAATTCCAGGTGGATTTATTAAACGTGAAGGCAGACCGAGTGAGAAAGCGATTCTTGCGAGCCGTTTGACAGACCGTCCAATTCGTCCTTTGTTCCCGGAAGGTTTCCGGAATGATGTACAAGTTCTGAATATCGTTATGAGTGTGGATCAGGACTGCGAACCGCAAATTGCTGCCATGATCGGTACATCGGCTGCACTGAGCATTTCGGATGTTCCATTTAGCGGACCGATTGGTGGCGTAAAAGTTGGACGTATTGATGGCGAGTTCATCATTAACCCAACGATTGCACAGCTTGAGGTAAGTGAGATTGAACTCGTTGTTGCAGGAACCAAAGATGCCATCATGATGGTTGAAGCGGAAGCGAACGAAGTTCCGGAAGAAGTAATGCTTGAGGCAATTATGTTTGGACATGACGAGATCAAAAATATTGTGGCAGTCATTGAACAACTTGTACAAGTGGCTGGTAAAGAAAAAATGGCTGTAAAATTACATGCCGTTAATGCAGAAGTTAACAGCAATGTACGTGAGTTCGCCAGTGCTCGTCTGGTTGAAGCTGTTAAAATTGCTGAGAAACATGCCCGTCAGGACGCAATTGATGTTGTGAATGACGAAACCGTTGCTCACTTCGAAGAGAAGTATATTGAAACTCCTGAACTGCTTAAAGATGTGAAAGAAGTGCTGCACGATATCGTGAAAGAAGAAGTGCGCCGTCTTATCACACATGATAAAGTTCGCCCGGATGGACGTGGACTCGCTGAGATCCGTCCAATTGAATGTGATACTTCCCTGCTTCCACGTACTCACGGTTCAGGTCTGTTCACTCGTGGTCAAACACAAGCGCTCAGCATTTGTACACTTGGTGCACTGGGTGATGTTCAGATTTTGGATGGAATCAGTCTTGAAGAAACAAAACGCTTCATGCATCACTACAACTTCCCGCCGTTCAGCGTAGGTGAGGCTCGGCCATTGCGTGCTCCAGGCCGTCGCGAAATCGGACATGGTGCTCTGGGAGAGCGTGCTCTTTCCAAAGTCATTCCTTCCGAAACGGACTTCCCATATACGATTCGTCTGGTATCCGAAGTGCTGGAATCCAACGGATCAACTTCCCAGGCAAGTATCTGTGCCAGCACATTGGCTATGATGGATGCAGGTGTACCAATTAAAGCTCCAGTAGCAGGTGTAGCTATGGGTCTCATCAAAGACGGAGAACATGTATCCATTCTGAGTGATATTCAAGGTATGGAAGATCACCTCGGTGACATGGACTTCAAAGTAGCAGGAACGCCTGACGGTGTGACCGCTATTCAAATGGACATCAAAATTGATGGCATTGATCGTCAAATTTTGTCTGAAGCATTGGCTCAAGCCAAAGAAGGTCGTATGCATATCTTGAGCAAAATGACCGAAGTGATGAAAACTCCGCGTGAGCAGTTGTCACAATATGCCCCTAAAATTACAACCATGCACATCAACCCGGACAAAATCCGTGATGTTATCGGTGCAGGTGGTAAAATTATCAATAAAATCATCGAAGAAACCGGTGTTAAAATTGATATTGAACAGGATGGCCGTGTCTTTATCGCTTCTTCCAACCAAGAGATGAATGATAAAGCCAAATCGATCATCGAAGGTATCGTTCGTGAAGTTCTGGTTGGCGAGATTTATGTAGGTAAAGTGAAACGTGTTGAGAAGTTTGGTGCATTCGTTGAAGTGCTGCCGAACAAAGAAGGTCTGGTTCACATCTCACAATTGTCCACAGAGCGTGTGGCTAAAGTGGAAGATGTTGTTGCTATTGGTGATTCCATTACGGTAAAAGTAACGGAAATTGACCCACAAGGCCGGATCAACTTGTCCCGCAAAGCCGTATTGACTGCCGAAGCTCCGGCTCAATCTTAGGCTGCACACGACCGTTTTTTTGAAAAGATTGATTGAATGAAGAGACAGAATGTGAATTTCTGGCTCTTTTTTTAACGTTTAAATACTTTATGAAAACGGTGGGCTACTCCATAAAGCCTTTGAATCCAGCTTTTGAAGTTACTTTACTTGAACAGCTTGTTTTATTCATATTCTTGCCCTTGTCCTCATATGATGGGGACAAAGACGGCGGGAGGATGGAGCTGTGAGAAACCAATCCAAAAAGCTGGCGGCTGTTCTGGTAGGTATGGCAGCTGTCATACTAATCGGACAAGTGGGCAGTGTAGGTACATACATTACGGAAATCCGTGATGGTCCGGGCACGCAAAATGCATTTGATATGTTCAAAGAGGCAACTGGAGAAGAACAGCTGTTGTCGGCGATCCGGGATAAAGCGGCCGAAACGAAGATCGCTCCGATCAATGCCAGAGTGGATCGGGTCTGGAAAGCGATACCTGGGTATAACGGAATAGAAATTGATGTGGAAGCCACGTATCGTAAAGCACTCGGCGGCACGCTGAATACCAAGATAGCATATGTCTATCGGCAGACTGAACCTGAAATTCAGCTTAAGGATTTGGGTGCACACCCGATTTACCGGGGAAATGCCGAAAAGCCAATGGTGTCTTTCATGATCAATGTAGCGTGGGGGAATGAATTCATTATCCCGATGTTAGATACGCTTGATGCCGAAAAAGTCAAAGCTACCTTTTTTCTGGATGGAAGCTGGTTGAGCAAAAATGAGGAACTGGCCAAAGAAATCCAAAAGCGTGGACATGAGTTATCAAATCATGCATATTCACATCCGAACATGAGTCGGTTGAGTACGGAACGGGCGAAGCTGGAGATCAGTAAAACCCAGGACCTGCTCAAAGAAAAGTTGGGTGTGGAAAACCACTGGTTTGCCCCGCCCTCCGGGGATTTTAATCAACAAACGGTTGACATTGCTTCCCGCATGGGACTGCAAACGGTACTTTGGACACTGGATACCGTAGATTGGCGCAAACCAAGTTCTGATTCTGTTGTAGCCAAAATCGCTAAAAATGTGGAAGCTGGCACATTAATTCTGATGCACCCCACGGCTGCTTCTTCAGGAGCCTTAAAAGGAATGATTGATTCCATACGAGCCAAGGGTTTGACACTTGGAACCGTAAGCGAAACGTTGTCATCGGAGCGAATTAAGGGCTCAGCGGTTGAGTGAATGATGTTTTTTTGTTAATATCAAACAGTTGGAACCAAATGTCGATTTCAATTTTTGTGTTGAAATCTGGGCAATTATAGAGATGTAGGAGGGCCAACCGTGAAAAAAATTCAGCTGGGCAATGGCCTCAGGGTTGTCATGGAACAGATTCCGACCTGTCGTTCCGTGTCATTTGGAATATGGGTCAAAACAGGTTCTCGTAATGAGCAGCCTGTAAACAATGGAGTATCGCATTTTATTGAGCACATGCTGTTTAAGGGGACAGATCGTTATGATGCCAAGGCGATTGCGGAGCAATTCGATGCCATTGGTGGTAACGTGAATGCGTTCACTTCGAAAGAATACACTTGTTATTACGCCAAAGTATTGGATGAACATCTGCCAATAGCTGTTGATGTGTTGTCCGATATGTTCTTCCGCTCAAAAATGGATGATGGTGAATTGCTCAAGGAAAAAAACGTCATTCTGGAAGAAATATCGATGTATGAGGATACGCCAGATGACATGGTCCATGATCTTATGGCCTTGGCGGCCTACGGTGAGCATCCGCTCGCTTATCCGATTCTGGGTACAGAAGAGCGTCTCAAGGCGATGGACTCCAGCCATCTCCGTGCATATATGAAGGAGCACTACACGATTGAAAATACCGTTATTAGTATCGCAGGTAATATTGATGACAGTGTAATCGATTTGATGGAAAAGCATTTTGGTGCGTTTGATGTCAACGGAGTAGCTGAGCAAGTCACACTGCCTGCATTCCAGAGCGGACAACTCTTTCACAAGAAAAAAACGGAACAGAATCATATCTGTATCTCGTTTCCGGGATGTAAGATCGGAGATCCGCTTCAATTTGCCATGGTCGTGCTGAATAATGCGATTGGCGGAGGCATGAGCTCCAGACTGTTTCAGGAAATTCGGGAGAAACGCGGTCTAGCTTATTCCGTTTATTCGTATCATAGTTCCCATGCGGATAGTGGACTCTTCACCATATATGCGGGTACAGCACCGAAACAGACGAAGGAAGTTTTGGATTTGACCAAAGAGGTCCTGCATGATCTGGCTGTTAATGGTCTGTCTGAAGATGAGCTGCGCAAAGGAAAAGAACAGCTGAAAGGCAGTCTGATCCTCAGCTTGGAAAGCACAGGTAGCCGGATGAACCGTCTGGGCAAAAACGAGCTGATGCTGGGCAGACACCACACGCTGGACGAAATGATAGCCAAAATTGAAGAAGTGACGATGAACGATGTCGATGCTGTGTTGGACCTGATGTTTGCCGAGCCGTTTGCGCTCGCTATGGTCGGTGCTTCGGATCGAACGATCGCTGGATTAAGAAGGGATGATTTTGTTGCATTACGTTCAAATTCAAAAGTTACCGGGCAATGAAGATATTAAGCTGCCTCAAAAAATGTCAGAGCTGGCTTCCGGCTTTGATGTAGTTGCGGCATTGCAGGAAGAGGTTGTATTGCAGCCTGGACAGCGTACGTTGATTCCTACGGGACTCGCAATGGCTATGCCAGCCGGATTGGAGGCACAGGTTCGCCCACGCAGCGGTCTGGCTTTTAAACATGGGATTACTTGTCTGAACACACCGGGCACCATTGATGCTGATTATCGCGGTGAGGTCAAGGTTCTTTTGATCAATCTGGGTCAGGAGCCATTCACAATTGTGCGTGGGGAACGTATTGCCCAAATCGTCTTTCAAACCGTTCCAGCGGTTGAATTAACAGAGGTAGCTGAACTGTCGCAAACGGTACGTGGAGAAGGCGGATTCGGTCATACCGGAAAATAAGAGGTTCTGAAGTCAAGCTATAAATCGCAGTCTCTTCTAAATACTAAGAGCTTCAAACTTTATTTGCTGAGCATTTCTCGCAGAGTCGTCCCCAAGGGGGGCGGCTCTTTTTCTTTTTATATGGACGATAATGGAGGTGTTTCTTAGGGTGCTTCAAATTTATTGTTTTCACCCCCCTGTGGGCCACTGCATACGATAAGGCATACATGTGGTGAAAGGAGTGACGTCCCGATGCTGACCGGTGTCCGGATTATAGTCCTGGGCGGAGATGCGCGGCAGCTTGAAGTCATTCAAAAATGCGCAGAGCTGGATGCTACGGTAAGTGTGGTGGGTTTCGACAAACTGGAGCATTCCATCCCGGGTATCGAACACCAGGAATTGGAGGACGATGTATTTGCTTCGGCAGATGTACTTGTGCTTCCTGTAGTCGGGTGTGACGATGAAGGAAAAGTGAGCACTTCGTTCAGTGATAGACCGATTTTTTTGAAAAAGGAACATGTTGCGGCATTGCCGGAGCATTGTATTGTGTTCACGGGGATGGCGAAGCCTTTTTTACGTGATTTGTGCCGGGAGAATGGTCTGCGGCTTGTTGAAGTACTCGATCGTGATGATATCGCGCTATACAATTCCATTCCGACAGCCGAAGGCGCTATTGCCATGGCGATTCGGGAGACGGACTTCACGATCCACGGCTCGGAATGCATTGTGCTTGGCTTGGGTCGAACAGGTTTCACAATGGCCAAAACGCTTCAGGGACTTGGGGCAAATGTGCGGGTGGGAATCAGGCGCGGAGAGGATGCTGCTCGAGCAGCTATAATGGGCTGGAAGCCTTTTGTGACAACGGATTTGGCCGCTAATACCGGGGAAGTTGACTTGCTTTTTAATACGATACCGACTATGATAATCACAGCACAAATCCTGTCCAAAATGCCGCAAAAAGCAGTCATTATCGACCTCGCATCCGCTCCTGGCGGCTGTGATTTCAGGTATGCTGAAAAACGCGGTATCAAAGCGTTACTTGCGCCTGGTCTCCCCGGCATTGTTGCTCCCAAAACGGCTGGCGGCATTATTGCCGACGTGTTAATCCGTTTGCTTTTGGAAGAACAAAACGCACGGGAGGTTGAACAATGAACTGGCAGGGAAAAACGGTAGGTTATGCAATTACAGGTTCTCATTGTACGTTTGAAGAGGTTATGCCGGTGATTAGCCGTTTCGTGGCAGAAGGCGCCAATGTTGTCCCGATTATTTCCAATTCGGTTCTGACTACGGATACACGCTTCGGGACTGCGCAGAATTGGCAAAAACAGTTGAAAGATATAACGGGTAATGATATCATTTCTACAATTGTTGAGGCAGAGCCGTTAGGTCCTTCGAAGCTGCTTGATGTGCTCGTAATTGCTCCGTGCACAGGCAACACGACGAGTAAGCTGGCTAACGCCATGACGGACAGTCCGGTTTTAATGGCAGCCAAAGCCCAGATGCGAAATCAGCGTCCGCTGGTACTCGCCATTTCCACCAATGACGGTCTGGGGTTGAATGCTGCGAACATCGCCAAACTGCTGGTGGCCAAATATTTGTATTTTGTACCATTTGGGCAGGATGATCCGGTAAAGAAACCGAACTCATTAGTGGCCAAAATGGAGCTGATTCCGGAGGCATGCTGGAGTGCGCTTGAAGGCAAACAGTTACAGCCAATGATTGTGCAGCGTTCTGCACAGGCTTGATGTTTAATGGATCCGCCGTAACATCTGTTTGTTAACAGACAGGGTTCTGTACAGACTTCGTTACGGGGATAATGGTTATACGCTTGAAGAAATGATGATGGTTCGAAAGACAAAGAAAATCATGGGGACGTTATGCTGGCATAACCAGCTGCCTGTGTCCGCGTTCCAATCATTAAAAGGGAATTCCTGCTTGCAACCTTAGGTCAGGCAAGCGGGACCAGTGCACGGGGAACGTGTGCGTCATGATCTCGATAACAACCGCGGCCTTCATTTGGGATGGTCTCACACAATCCTTCATTGAGGAGCGGCATGAAATGCCGTATAAATTGCTGAAATTATCGCATCGGAACGCTCCCTAGGGTGATCCATTTGTTGATTTGACCCGTGTCCAGTCTTCTTGCGTACACAAATGGAGGAATAAAGATGCGCATCATGGTACAGAAATTCGGAGGCACTTCTCTCTCTACCGTTCAGGCGAGAGAGCATGTGCTCCGTCATGTTAAACGTGAACTTGAAGCAGGATTAAGTCTGGTTATTGTTGTGTCAGCGATGGGCCGCCGCGGCGAGCCTTATGCTACGGATACGTTGCTTGAATGGGCTGCACAGAACGGGAATGCACTATCTGCACGCGAAAAGGATTTACTGCTTTGCTGCGGTGAAATTATATCTGCAACAACTTTGAGCAGTTTGCTTGAACATGAAGGCATTCCAACTACGGTGCTGACCGGTGCACAGGCAGGTTTTGTGACGGACGACAATTTCGGGAATGCCCGAATTTTGGATGTCCGTCCTGTTCGTGTGCTGGAGCAGCTTCAGAGTGGGCGTGTTGTCATTGTTACAGGGTTTCAAGGGCAGACCGAGAACGGTGATTTTACGACGCTTGGTCGTGGCGGAAGTGACACATCTGCAACCGCGCTTGGTGCAGCATTACACGCTGAAATGGTGGACATATACACGGATGTAAATGGGATACTTACAGCAGATCCTCGTATCGTAGAGGATGCTAGGCCGTTGACTGTTGTGAGCTATGCCGAGATATGTAATATGGCCCATCAAGGAGCCAAGGTCATTCATCCACGTGCAGTCGAGATTGCGATGCAATCCCAGATTCCAGTGCGTGTCCGGTCTACCTTTGCAGACAGTGAAGGGACGCTGGTTACGCATCCAGAAGGATTCCAGGATGTGCAGACAGGCATTGTTGACCGATATGTAACAGGGATTGCTTATGTGAGTAATGTTACGCAGATAACGGTGGAAGTGCCAGGCGGTGCTGACCGTCTGCAGCTAAAAGTGTTTAAAACGATGGCTGAAAATTCGATTAGCGTAGATTTTATTAATGTTACCCCCTTGGGAGCAGTCTATACCGTTTTTGATAGTGATTCCGAGAAAGCCATACGTGTACTGCAGGAAATTGGTCTTAAACCGCAAAGTCTTTCCGGCTGTGCCAAAGTTTCAATCATTGGCGGAGGTATCAATGGAGTGCCAGGCATTATGGCACGGATCGTGGAATCCTTGACTATGGCGGATATTCAGATCCTACAATCTGCAGATTCCAATACAACGATTTGGGTACTTGTGAAAAAAGAAGATATGGTTCAAGCTCTGAGGGCGCTACATGCCTCATTCGAACTTCACTTGTAGAACTTAGAAGTCAACGGAGCAGGGCCTGTTTTGAAGGAGGAATCGAATTGGACTTTGGAAGATTGATTACAGCAATGGTCACTCCGTTCAATGAACAAGGGGGAATCCATTGGGAGGAGACCGCACGTCTGATAGACTATTTGATTGAAGATCAAAAGTCAGAGACGCTCGTTATTTCAGGAACAACTGGAGAATCTCCCACGCTTACCGACACAGAAAAAGTAGAGCTATTCGAATTCGCAGTAAAACATGCGGGAGGACGGTGCAAAATTATTGCTGGAACGGGCAGCAATAACACCGCTCATTCAATCCATCTGACTCAGGACGCGGAGCGTGTTGGTGTAGATGGCGTTTTGCTGGTCGTTCCTTATTACAACAAACCAAGTCAAGAGGGAATGTTTAGACATTTTGAAGCGATTGCGAATGCAACGAAACTGCCAATCATGTTGTATAACGTCCCTGGACGTACGGCAGCCAGCCTTTCGGCTGCAACAACGCTTCGTTTGGCGCAGATTCCAAACATTGTAGCTACGAAGGAATGTGTATCTTTGGAGCAAGTCACGCAGATTGCTGCCGGTGCGCCGGTACATTTCAGAGTGTACTCCGGTGACGATGCCTCTGGCTTACCTGCTATTGCAGTAGGTGCTCACGGGATTGTTAGTGTCGCTAGCCATGTGGTAGGCGCTGAAATGAAACAAATGATTGATGCCTACTTCGGAGGTGCGCCTGTACAGGCAGCTCAGATACATCAGAAGCTGTTTCCGGTGTTCAAAGGTCTGTTTGAGTGCCCGCAGCCTTTACCGAACCCTGTAGCGGTGAAATACGCTCTGACACTGCGCGGTCTGAATGTAGGATCTGTACGCCTTCCGCTTATAGCCGCAACAGAGGATGAGCAAGCCTTTATACGTGGTTTGTTTAACTAGCAATAATACAACATGAACCTGATTTGTTAACTTTTATAAATCGATATAGATTTCAAAAGAACCGCTCCTTACTCAAGAGGAGACGGTTCTTTTTTTGACGATGATTGTTAGGTTTCTTTTCACAACTGAAGGCAAACGTAGAGGTTAACGAGAGAGTGACTTGTTTTTTTTGTTTTTAATCATGTATAATGATGTCAAGTGACTGGGTGCGGTATTTTTTTGAAATTGAAAGCGACATCGTTTCTTGGTGTAGCTTTGTGGTGAAAAAGGAAGGAACGGCTAAGAAGGATCATTTCAAATCCATCTTGTTGATGAAAGGGAATAACTTCGAAGAACTTCTTCCAAATATCGTGAATAAAGGTACTCTTTTGCATTCATCTCTTTACGTGGGAATGTGTGTAATGGACTGCTTTTCTTAACTTACAATAAAATAATAAGGTACGACGTCCAACTACCATAGGAGGTTTAGATTCATTTGTCTAAGAAAAATAATAACGATAAACTGATGATTTTTGCACTGGGCGGCGTAGGCGAGATTGGTAAAAATATGTACGTCATCCAATACGCGAACGACATTGTAGTCGTAGATGCTGGTCTTAAATTCCCGGAAGAAGATATGCTTGGAATCGACATTGTCATTCCTGACATTTCTTATCTGACTGAAAACCGTGACAAAGTAAGAGGAATTATTTTGACTCACGGACATGAGGATCATATTGGTGGTTTGCCATATGTTCTGAAACATCTGAATGTTCCCGTATATGGAACAAAGCTTACGCTCGGACTCGTAGAGAACAAGCTGAAAGAAGCCAATTTGCTTGGTGAAACCAAACGCATCCTGATTGATGCGGATTCCGAGATCCAACTTGGCTCTGTACTGAAAGCAACGTTTTTTGCTACTAACCATAGTATTCCGGATTCCGTCGGCGTATGTGTCGAAACACCGGAAGGCGCTGTTGTTCATACAGGTGACTTCAAATTTGACCACACTCCAGTCAATGGTCAATATGCAGATCTCCAGCGTATGGCACAGATCGGAACCAATGGCGTACTTGCCCTCTTGTCCGATAGTACCAATGCTGAGAAACCTGGATTTACACCTTCGGAGAAAAATGTGGGTATCGTTCTGGAAGATATCTTCCGCAAAGCAAGCCAACGTGTTGTTGTAGCAACATTTGCTTCGAACGTACACCGGATTCAACAGGTTATCAATGCAGCTGAAGTAACTGGACGTAAAGTTGCAGTTATTGGACGCAGTATGGTAAATGTGGTGGGTATTGCTTCTGAACTCGGTTACCTTGAGATTCCAGATGGCATGATCATTGAGCCGGAAGAAGTAGGCAAAATGGCTGCTGACCGTGTAGTAATTCTCTGCACAGGTAGCCAAGGAGAGCCGATGTCAGCATTGACGCGTATGGCTCGTTCCACTCATCGTAAAGTAGATATTTTGCCTGGTGATACGGTCATTATTGCTGCAACTCCAGTTCCAGGTAATGAGAAATATGTAGGCCGTACGATTGACGAACTGTTCCGTTTGGGTGCCAACGTGCATTACAGCGGTGCTAACAGTGGCGTTCACGTATCCGGTCACGGTAGCCAGGAAGAGCTGAAACTGATGCTTAACCTGATGAAACCGAAATATTTCCTACCAATTCACGGTGAATTCCGTATGCAGCGCCGTCATGCGGTACTGGCTGAATCTGTAGGTATTGATCCAGACAACATTTTCATTACGGATATCGGTGAAGTGGTTGAAATTCAAGGCGGAGCAGCACGCAAGGCAGGTAAAGTTACTGCAGGTAACGTGTTGATCGACGGTTTGGGTGTAGGCGATGTAGGTAACATCGTATTGCGTGACCGTAAATTGCTGTCACAGGATGGTATTCTGGTTGTTGTGGTAACACTGAGCAAACAGGATGGCAAAATTGTTTCCGGTCCGGACATCATCTCCCGTGGATTTGTCTATGTACGCGAATCGGAAGGACTGCTTGATGAAGCCAATCGTATCGTCAGCAGCACATTGCAGAAGTTGATGAGTGAGAACGTTAACGAATGGGCTTCACTCAAAACGAATGTTAAAGATGCACTCGGACGCTTCTTGTATGAGCAAACTCGTCGTAGACCGATGATTTTGCCAATCATTATGGAAGTTTAAAATAAATTAAACAATAACATAAATTCAGGCACACAGTCGCCCCTTCTCTACGAGTAATATTGGACGGTTCCTCGTAGAGAAGGGGCTTTTTTTGTTGTTTTCTGGCCCAACACCAGATTATGGAGAAATTGATTGGCAAGCGGGTATAAGTCAGCTGGAACATTCCCCATACTAAGGAAATACATTACATGTTCTTGGAAAAGGGGATAAATTGAATGAGTGAATACATGAAAAGCAAGCAAACACCGAAATCGGAACAACAACCGAGCACCGAGGCACCGGAAATACCTGCACAAGAGGAAAAGACATTTTCCCCAGTAACGGAGGCCATTCAGCAATTTGGACAAACGCAGTCACCCGCAGCTGAGTCGAACATTTTTTGTATGACCATTATTGGTCAGGTGGAAGGGCATTTAATTTTACCTCCGCAAAACAAAACAACAAAGTATGAACACATTATTCCGCAGCTGGTTGCAGCAGAGCAAAATCAGCGAATCGAAGGTATTTTGATCATTTTAAACACGGTAGGAGGAGATGTGGAGGCAGGCCTGGCTATTGCCGAAATGATTGCTTCACTTAGCAAACCTACGGTTACCGTCGTCATTGGGGGCGGGCACAGCATTGGGGTACCAATCGCGGTTGCCTCAACCTACTCCCTGATCGCAGGTAGTGCAACTATGACCATTCATCCAATCCGGATGAACGGACTCGTGATAGGTGTGCCTCAGACATTTGAGTACATGGAGAAGATGCAGGAACGTGTCGTACGATTTGTTACATCGCACTCGAATATCTCGGAAGAAATGTTCAAGGAACTGATGTTTAAGACTGGAGAGCTCAATCGCGATATCGGAACAGCTGTGGGCAGTGCAGATGCAGTCAAATACGGACTGATGGATGCCGTAGGCGGAATCGGTCAGGCCATCGTCCAGTTGAATCAGCTCATAGGGGACAAAAGGCAATCGCTGCAGGCAGGAGGAGGATATACCCAATGACACTCTACACCGTAATGCCACCTGAGCTGCTGTGGTCAGGGATGTGGAATGAGGGAGAAGACACTCGGGAGATCAGGATGAACGGATTATTGATGCAGGTCAGACCTGTTAATGAGAATGAGGCTGTCATTGTACGTTTGCTTGAATGTCCCTTGGATGCATATCTGAATCCGGCCAACATGCCTGGATCGATCGTTCCGCTTTCGGGTAACCCGGGACCAACATAACGTGACGAATTAAGACAAATTGGGCAGAAAAAGAACATATGTACGGATTATATTTGTATGGTATAATATTCTTCTGGGGGTGACCTGATTTTGGCCAGAAGAAAAAAGAGGAAAAAAAAGGCCGCAGCTTTTAGCGGCGTTTTAAAATATGAAATTTACGGCATTGTGCTTATTACCTTAGCCGTCATTGCTTTGTCAGGTGAAGCAACCGTAGGGCGCTCGCTTTCCAAGATGTTTGGTTTAATGCTTGGCAAGTTCTATTTTGCGATTCCGCTTATAGGAATTTATTATGGCTTAATGGTGATGATTCACCGAAAATGGCCAAGCGGTTGGACAACACGCAAGACAGGACTTGTATTGCTTGTGTTTGCCTTAACCCTGATGAGTACCGTCTCTGCCATGCACCAGAAGCTTATACCGGTTGGAGCCCTTGAGCCTGGTGCTGTACTTACGCAGATACATAATGATATGCAAACCGAGCTGCTCACGCCTGCCGCGCCGGGTGAACGGGATTCGATGCTCAATAAGGACATTAGCGGCGGTTATATTGGAGCAGCGCAGTTTGCCTTATTCTTGTGGTTGTTTGGCAGCTTGGGAGCACGATTGATTATGATCGTGATGTTTGTTATCAGCTTCATGCTGGTTACCAATCTTTCTTACGTTGATCTGATTCGCATTTTCAGAACCAAGATATGGGATGCAGGAAGTGCGATGTACAAAAAGCTGGAGGCTAGACCAACAGCCCGGGCAGCCTCAACCTCTACCGGCAAGAAAAACGGGAATGTCCGCAAAGTGGTTCCTGTTCCAGTGGACGATGAGGAAGATGATGACGATGATCTGCAGGATCAGCAGCTACCGAAACGAAAAGCCCCGATATTTTTCCAACTCTTTGGAAAATGGGGTTCTGATCGGACGAAGAATGAGCGTGGTTTGGACGAGGATAATTCTTTAGACACGGAACATGTTGTCTACCGAGCTGAGCAGGAAACTCCAGCAGATTCATGGCATGACGAGTCAATCATCGCATCCGATGTAATGGCTTCCGCAGCAGTTCCTGTGCAATCAAGACCTAATTCGGCTCCAATCATCCGTGACTTCTTTGAACATGTCAGATCCGAGGATGCGAGTAAAGATGATGATCTGGATGATGCGTATCCTTTCCCAGATGATCTAACGGATAATATGCAGACAGATGAGCTTCCAATCAAGATTTCAGATGAACTTGTGGATAACATGGAGTGGCCCGGAGCGGCAGATGCCGGAACAGATGGGATGGATGCTGCTGAGGGTGGTTCAGACGTTGCATCTACGTTGAGCCATGCGGCTCAAGGATTGGATGCTTCGGATACGGAGGGGCAGGAAGTGCAGCCTGTTAAGCCGCCTCCACCACCTCCCAAGCCATATAAACTTCCATCGTTCAGGCTTCTTTCGAAGCCCAACAACGGAGGTAAGGGCGGCGACCAGAAGGACTATATGCAGACTGCACGCAAGCTGGAAGCAACGCTGGAGAGCTTCGGTGTTCGCGCCAAAGTACTTGAAGTCGTCAGAGGGCCTGCTGTTACACGATATGAGATCCAACCGGATATTGGTGTGAAGGTGAGTAGAATTGTAAGTCTTACAGATGATATTGCATTAGCCCTGGCGGCAAAGGATATCCGGATGGAAGCGCCAATTCCCGGCAAATCCGCTATCGGTATTGAGGTACCGAATGGAGAGGTGTCGGTTGTAACGATGCGGGAGGTCATGGAGACAGCTACATTCCAGGAAGCCGAATCCAAAGTGACCATTGCATTTGGACGGGATATCTCTGGACAGACGATTATTGGTAATCTGGCTCGTATGCCCCATTTGCTGGTGGCTGGTGCAACGGGTTCAGGTAAATCCGTATGTATCAATGGCATTATTACCAGCATTCTGTACAAAGCGAAGCCGGATGAAGTGAAATTTCTGATGGTCGATCCCAAAATGGTCGAGCTGAACGTATATAATGGTATTCCGCATCTGATGGCACCGGTCGTCACGGATCCCAAAAGAGCTTCGCTTGCTCTCAAAAAGATCGTTGTTGAGATGGAGAAAAGGTATGAGCTGTTCTCCAAATCGGGTACACGGAACGTTGAAGGCTACAACAATCTGATGAAGGACAATCCAGCGGCGGTTTTGCCTTATATCGTTGTTATCGTGGACGAGCTGGCTGACCTCATGATGGTTGCCGCTGGTGACGTGGAAGACGCGATTGCACGATTGGCTCAGATGGCACGTGCAGCGGGTATCCACCTGATCATTGCCACTCAGCGCCCATCTGTGGATGTTATTACGGGTGTAATCAAAGCCAACATCCCTTCCCGGATTGCTTTCGGTGTATCCTCTCAAGTGGATTCCCGAACCATTTTGGATATGGGGGGAGCCGAGAAGCTGTTGGGTCGGGGAGACATGCTGTTTATGCCTATGGGAGCTTCAAAGCCGGTTCGTGTACAAGGTGCCTTCATGAGTGATGAGGAAGTTGAAAATATCGTGAATTACGTGCGTGGTCAGGGTGAAGCGCAGTATGACGACTCTCTTGTTCCTGAGGTGGATGATTCCGTTCAGGCAGCAGATGAAGTACAGGATGAGTTATATGAACAGGCTGTGCAGATTATTTTGGAGGCGAAACAGGCCTCGGTTTCTCTGCTGCAACGCCGAATGCGAGTTGGTTATACCCGCGCAGCTCGATTGATTGACTCTATGGAAGCCCGAGGCGTAATTGGTCCTTACGAGGGGAGCAAACCAAGGGAAGTATTGATTTCGCTGGAGCAGTATCAACAGAATAAAATAAGCTCGTAATACGCAATATGCAAACGATATAAATCAAGTCCTTAACCGTAATGGTTGAGGGCTTTTTGCATGCCATTGGACTGAAGATTTGCCATGATGCCCAATGATCGGAGGATTTGGTGCATAGGAACGAAGTATGCTTGTCATAATAACCTTAGCGATTCTGTTAATCCCACAAGAGAAAGGTAGAGCACAGTCGATGCGAAAAATGAACATATGGCTTTTCACTGCTATTTTGCTGATATCCGCATTGGGAATTCGATATTTACTTCCTGGGAATACAGCAAGCGAAAGTCCAAACCAGAGCAGCCCGCAGGTTGAAGAGAAGTCCTTACCCACCTTTAGCACCAATGCTGTGAAATACGGAAGTTATGGTCAGGATGTATACGAGCTTCAAGGCCGGCTGAAGTATTTGGGATTTTACAATGGTAAAATTGACAGTAATTTTGGCAGCACCACATTGAAATCGGTAAAATGGTTTCAGTCGGAATTCGGTATGAAGGTAGATGGCGTGGTTGGGGCCAAAACCAAGCTGAAACTTTACAATGCTTCAAAACAATGGTCACCAACAGAAACACCGATGCACAAGGATCAAAATTCAGGTAATAGTGGCAACAATAACAATGCTGCGGATAAAGAGCAGGACAATATGGGGTCTGCCAATTCCATGGGGTTGTCGGAGAACGAAATCAAAATTATGGCTAACGCCGTATATGGTGAATCTCGCGGAGAGCCGTTTGAAGGTCAAGTGGCTGTAGCGGCGGTTATCCTGAATCGTGTTAAATCACCTAGTTTCCCGAACACACCGTCAGGTGTAATTTTCCAGCCGGGTGCATTTACAGCCGTTGCGGATGGCCAGATTTATTTGGAACCGAATGCACAAGCTAAAAAAGCAGTTGAACAGGCGATAAATGGTTGGGACCCATCCGGTGGATGCCTCTATTATTTTAATCCGAAGACAGCAACATCCAAATGGATCTGGACACGTCCTCAGGTAAAAACAATCGGGCAGCATATATTCTGTATGTGATGATCTTAGAAGCAACCAGAAGGCGTGACTTCGGTTGCTTCTTGCCTTTTGAATGGGTTAAAATGGTTGTTACGCTTAAGCTTCACATATTGCATGACAAATGACGCCGTAAAGGGGTTTTGACATTTGAATACATCAGGATTTGAACGAGGAAACCGGAAAGAATTCCGCATACATGTTCTTCCTACGAAACGTTTTAAGACATTTGCGATCTCACTTTACGCAGGGGTTCCCCTGCAGGAAAATACGGTAACCAAAGTAGCACTAACACCTTTCGTGCTCCGGCGCGGAACTGAATCGTATCCGGAAACAACGCAATTTCGTGAACAGTTGGAACATTTGTATGGAGCGGGTTTTGGCTTTGATGTCTATAAACGTGGAGATTACCAGATCGTTCAGTTCCGTATGGATACCATTAACGATTCCTTTGTTGGCGGGGACGAGCAGTTGTTGGATCGTTCTTTTGCTTTTCTGGGAGAGGTGCTCACACGCCCCGCACAGGAGGATGGACATTTCCGAACCTCTTATGTTCAAGCTGAGCGGGAGACTGTTCGCAAAATGCTGGAATCCATCGTCAATGACAAAATGCGCTATGCTGCAGAACGCAGTATTGAGGAGATGTGTAAAAACGAACCTTACCGCTTGCACCCGCTTGGTGAGCGTAAGGATTTGCCCGGCATTGATCCAGATACTTTGACGGCTTCGTATCAGGAATGGTTGCAGCAGGCAAGTATGGACTTGTATGTGGTGGGCGATACAACGCTGGAAGAGGTAGAGAACCTGGTGCAGCGTTATTTCAATGTTGACCGTGTGACCTCTTCCGACTATCACACACAGGAAGCTATTCGTGGTGATAAAGAAGTTCAAACCGTTGTAGAACGGCTTAATGTTAATCAGGGTAAGCTCAACATGGGGCTTCGCACTTCGATTACTTATGGTGACCCTCATTATGCAGCAGCTTTGATGTATAACGGTATTCTCGGAGGATATCCTCATTCCAAGCTGTTTGTTAATGTTCGTGAAAAAGAAAGTCTGGCGTATTATGCCTCCTCTCGTTATGACGGACATAAGGGTATCGCAACGATTCAATCAGGGATTGAGATTCCCAATTACGAAAAAGCCGTCAAGATTATCATGCAGCAGCTGGATGAAATGAAGAATGGAAATATCACTGACCTGGAGATGTCTCAGACCAAGGCGATGATTCGTAATCTGCTCAAAGAAATGCAGGATTCAGCATTTGAGCTGATTGCTTATGATTTTAATCGACAGTTGTCTGGCAAAGAGCGCACAGCCGAGGAACTGCTGGCCCAGGTAGAACAGATCAGCAAAGAAAATGTCCGTGAGGCGGCAGAGAAATTCCGTCTGGATACGATTTATTTCTTGCGTGATGAGAAGGGGGAATAATCGGTGGAGAGCATAACATACGATCGTTTGCAGGAAACGCTGTATTATGAAGTGATGGATAACGGGCTGCAGGTCTACATTTTGCCTAAACCGGGATTCCAGAAAACATATGCGACGTTTGCAACCAAATATGGTTCGGTCGACAATCATTTTCGGGTTGAAGGACAAGAGGAAGTGAAAGTTCCCGACGGAATTGCGCATTTTCTAGAACACAAAATGTTTGAAGAACCTACAGGCGATATTTTTGCCACATTTGCTTCTCATGGAGCTTCAGCCAATGCTTTCACCAGTTTTGACCAGACGGTTTATCTGTTTTCAGCGACGGAATACGTTAATGAAAATATACAAACATTAGTTGATTTTGTGCAAAATCCTTACTTCACTGATCAGAATGTGGAGAAGGAAAAAGGGATCATTGCTCAGGAAATTAACATGTATGCGGATAATCCGGATTGGCGCGTTTATTTTGGCTTGATCGAGGCAATGTATCAGAAGCATCCCGTGCATATTGATATTGCCGGAACCGTTGAATCCATAGGTACGATAACGAAAGAAACGTTGTACACATGCTACAATTCTTTTTATCATCCAAGCAACATGCTTTTATTTGTCGTGGGAGGAGTAGACCCACAAGAAGTGATCGATATGGTACGTTCGAACCAGTCGAAGAAAGATTACAAGTCTCAAGGACAAATCGAACGAATATTTGAACCGGAACCTAAGCAAGTGGGTGAAGCCAGACGTGAATCCAAACTGGCCGTATCTCTGCCCAAATGTTTGTTTGGTTTTAAGGAGACGGATGTGGGACTTACTGGAGAAGACCTGTTGCGCCGGGATATGACAACCAAACTAATGATGGATCTGTTATTTGGCTCCAGTACTCCACTATTTCAAAAATTGTATGATGAAGACCTGATTTCAGACAGTTTTGGACATGAATATAACAGTTCGCCGCAATATGCTTTTTCTGCTATTGGCGGGGACACCAAAGATCCAGATCTACTGCTTGCCCGTATCCGTGAAGAAGTTGATGCTATTGTGGAAAAAGGATTTGATGCAACCGACTTTGAGCGCGCACGCAAGAAGAAAATAGGTGGATATTTGCGCATGCTCAATTCACCTGAAAATATTGCAAATGAATTCACGCGACAGCAATTCCGTGGTGGTGATTTTTTCAACATGCTCCCGTTGTATGAATCGCTTACCTTGGAAGAAGTAAATCGCAGATTGAAAGAGCATATTCGTTGGGATCAACTGGCGATATCACTTGTTGTGAGTCCTTAATATGGAGAGGGGAACAGGACAATTGAAGCCGATTGGAGAAATGACGGTACTTGTAACGGGCGCAAGCGGAGGCATTGGAGCGGCCATCGCAGAGCGTTTTGCCAAGGTTGGCATGAATGTAGTCATTCACTACATGAAATCGCATGAAGCAGCTAATGAAGCGGCGAGAAGATGCATGGAACAAGGCAGTGGTAGAGTCATGACGGTGTCTGCTGACCTTCGCAGTCGGGAGCAAATTGCTCGTATGCGTGAGAAGCTGGAATTACATGGGCTGATGCCGGACATTCTGGTAAATAATGCAGGGATATCACATTACGGAATGTTATCCGATGTAACGGAAGAAATCTGGGATGAAGTGATGGCGATCAATCTGAAAGGCACGTTCTTGTGTACGCAGGAATTGATGCCTCACATGATCTCACAAAGATATGGCCGAATCATTAACGTGTCATCGATCTGGGGATTGTCGGGTGCCTCTTGTGAAGTGTTGTATTCTACAACCAAAGGTGGTGTAAATGCATTCACCAAAGCTCTCGCCAAGGAGCTGGCTCCATCTGGCGTAACAGTGAATGCTGTAGCTCCGGGTGCAGTTCAGACATCCATGCTGAACCATCTGGATCAGGATGAACTCAAAATGCTGGAAGAGGAAATTCCGGCAGGCAGACTTGCACAGCCAGATGAAATCTCATCATTGGTTTACTTCCTGGCACTTCCCGAATCTGGCTACATTAACGGGCAGATCATAAGTCCAAATGGTGGCTGGCTCACCTAACGTATTGGGGTGCGGATTCAAATTTGAATTAACTTCGTGTAGCGTCTTGATGGAAATTAATGATTCGATGATGATTTTCGATTAATTCAAAATGCTTGTATATAAAATGCCTGGGAAGCACATATTACAACTGTTGATTTTAAATCTCATGCGTCAAGCAAAGGAGGATTTATCATGTCAACAGAAAAAACGGTGCTCACGAGTTTCGACACTTGGAAGAAGTTTTTGGGTGACCGCGTACAGCAAGCAGAGAAGATGGGAATGAACGAAGAAACCATCAACAAACTTGCGTATGAAATCGGTGACTTCCTGGAAGAGAAAGTAGATCCGGCGAACCCTTCCAACCGGGCATTGAAAGAACTATGGGAAGTCGGCGACGAGAATGAACGTCGCACGATTGCGTGCCTGATGGTCAAATTGGCCAAACAAAACGCATAAGATTACAGATGGAAAGCTCCCGCAAGGGGGCTTTTCTCTAATGATTACACATTGATTACAGACCTGTTCTTGTAATTCATTTTCATTTTATATATCATTAACGTGACCCATTTTTAGAAGATATCTCAGATTGCTGTCCAATGGACACGTTCTGTTACTGTCGAATAATGTGGAATAATGCTTTACGGGGTGTTTAAATGGAATCTAAACAATGGTACATGGAGTATAAAATACATAAGAACAGACCTGGTCTATTAGGCGATATTGCCTCTATGCTGGGGATGCTTGAAGTGAATATATTGACCATTAACGGTGTTGAAGGCAAAACCCGGGGCATGCTGCTGGAGTCGGACGATGACGAGAAGATTCGTCTGCTGGGTGAAATGCTGGGCAAAGTCAACAGCATAACTGTGTCTGCGTTACGTCAACCGAAACTGGTAGACATTCTGGCTGTGCGTCATGGTCGGTATATTGATCGTGATTCGGATGATCGCAAGACATTTCGTTTTACAAGAGATGAACTTGGGTTACTTGTGGACTTTTTGGGTGAAGTATTTAAGAGGGAAGGCAATCAGGTTATCGGATTGCGGGGAATGCCGCGTGTAGGCAAAACGGAGTCGATTATTGCGGGCAGCGTATGTGCGATGAAACGCTGGACGTTTGTTTCCTCCACACTTCTTCGTCAGACCATCCGGAGCCAGATGTCCGAGGACGAATTGAATCCAAACAATGTGTTTATCATTGACGGCATTGTCAGCACCATCCGTTCAAGTGAACGGCACTATAATCTGTTGCAGGATATTATGACGATGCCCAGCACCAAAGTCATTGAACATCCGGACATTTTTGTTCAGGAATCCGAATATGATTTCAACGATTTTGACATTATTATTGAACTTCGAAACAATCCGAATGAAGAAATTATTTATGATACGTTTACGGGTAGCTACACCGACGAACTGTAACGCTCCCTACGGAATCATGAAATAGATAAGCAACAACTTAAGAGATAAACATAAGGAGGAGATGGCATGTCTGAACTGGGTCAGCAGTTAAGGGAGGCCCGGCTGCAAAAAGGGATGAGTCTTGACGATGTACAGGAAATGACTAAAATTCGCAAGAGGTATCTGGAGGCGATAGAGGCAGGAGACTACAAAGTGCTGCCTGGAAGCTTCTACGTGCGTGCATTTATCAAAACCTATGCGGAAACGGTGGGACTGAATCCTGATGAGCTGTTGGAGGGACATAAGAAAGATGTACCTGCAGAAGAAACGGAAGCAACAATGGAGCCGGTTATTCAAAAGCGTTCAAGTCGTCCGGTAGAGCGCAGCAACCGCTGGATGTCTGTTGCACTGATGTGGACTTTTCCGGTGTTGATTCTTGTGCTGTTATATGTGTATGTGGTGATGAACAAGGATGATTCGGATACACAAGGGCTGGATCAGACGAAGATCACAGACAGTCAACAGCAACCGCAAGATGAGCCGGATAAGCCGGTAGATAATGGCCAAGCTACTAAACCTCCAGCTAATGAATCAGGTAGTGGAGAAACGAATGAAGGCGAGGCAGGCGGTAACGGTGGCGGAACGACAGAGGGGCAGACGGACGGACAAACGACAGGGGAAAATGAAGAGAACCCAACAGATAATATTCCGCCGGCTTCTGTAACCGTTGCTGAAGACGGAAAATCAGGCAATATTACGAACTTTAAGGTTAACGGCAGCGCAGGGCAGCCTGTAACGGTTACGATTAAAGCAACGGGCCATAGTTGGCTGGAAGTATACAAGGGCGAGAACTCTAGTGGAGAGAAGTTGGAGTACGGCAACACCGCAGAGGGAGACAGCTATACTTTTGAATTGGACAGTTCAGGAATGTACATTAAGTCCGGTTACGCTGCGGCGACCACAATTGAGGTTGCAGGGCAGGTTGTGACAGACGGCAAAGCGACCAACCGCATTCGGTTAAGACTTGGTCAGGATACATCCTCGACAGGTTCTGAAGGCACTTCGACGAATGAAACAGGAAGCACGACCGAAGGAACCACAGGCACAAGCGGTGAATAACCAAAGTTTCTGCGGGAGAGACTAACCTTGTCTTAACTTGCAGTTAACTTTTGGTGAAGTGAGGTGGATGGCTGTGACAGTCAGCTGGATCGTAACAGGTTTGGGGATTATTGTCAGCCTCCTGGGTTATTACTTGACTCCAACTGCCTGGGGTTACGGGATTTTGGGCTTTGGACTTGCGCATGTGCTTCTGGGAGTGCTCGACATGTTCAGACAGCCTAATCGCAGCCGTTATTAGAATGGCAGCCGCAAGGCATGCATTTTTGGCAACCATTTCAAATGGCAGCCAAAAATGCTTTTTTATTTTGAAAAACCTCATAAAATTAGACTTTTGCTTGGCGTATCCTCTATAATGTTACAGAACATATGATTACTGAAAGGGTGACTGGTTTGAGTTCAGAAAATTCATTTGATATCGTGTCCAAAATGGACTTGCAAGAATTGACAAATGCCGTTACACAAACGGAAAAGGAAATTGGCACGCGTTATGACTTCAAGGGCAGCAAGAGCAGTCTGAAACTGGATAAGGATGCGTTAACGATCGTATCTGATGATGAGACCAAACTCAAGGCTGTCATTGATGTGCTGCAATCCAAAATGGCTAAGCGTGGGTTACCTTTAAAAAACATTGATTATGCAAAAGTAGAGCCGGCTTCTTCAGGTACAGTCCGTCAACGCTTGAATTTCAAGCAGGGGATTGATCAGGATGTCGCTAAAAAAATCAATATTCTGATTCGTGACTCCAAAATGAAAGTGAAAAGTCAGATTCAGGGAGATCAACTCCGGGTAACAGGTAAGAGCAAGAATGATTTGCAAGCCGTTATGCAGTTGTTGAATGGCGCCAATTTACCTCTGGATCTGCAATATACAAATTTTAAGTAATATTTCCTCATTGTAGCTGGATATGTTTTTTGACACTGCAATTGGCGTATATTATACTAAGTGTGCATTGCTGGCAGATAAGCATCAAAGCCCAGTCATCATCGTTTGCTGACTTTGTGAAAAGCAGTACATCTTCTGGAAGTCGCCGGAACGTTTAAAACGGGTTTTGCGTTTGAACGGTTGACTTTATTTTTTGCGTTTTTTACATAGTGAGAGCACTTTAGTGCTGATTTGACAGTGAAACCTGAAAATTTCATGTTCCGGATGATGAATACGGGATTAGGATGAATGTTTGGAGTAATGGAGGATAAGAGGGAGGGCGTCTTGTGAATTTACCCAACCGGATTACGCTTGCACGAATTTGCTTAATCCCTTTTTTGATGGTATTCCTGCTCGTGGATTTTCCGTTTTATCCAGAACCATTGCAATTGGGAAGCTTATTGCTTCCGTATAATCAGTTGATTGCTGCAGTCATTTTTATTATTGCAGCAAGCACCGATGGAATTGATGGCTATCTGGCGCGGAAAAATAATATGGTTACCAACCTGGGCAAATTGCTTGATCCACTGGCTGACAAGTTATTGGTTACTGCGGTGCTGATTTCGCTTGTGGAGATGGGCAAGTTGGATTCCTGGATTGCTGTGGTCATCATTAGTCGTGAGTTTGCGGTTACCGGCTTGCGTCAGATTGCATTATTGGATGGTTCGGTTGTTGCGGCAAGTGCCTGGGGCAAATTGAAGACCGTCGTGCAAATTGTGGCGATTGTGCTGCTGCTGTTGAATAATTTTCCGTTCTCGTTCACGGGTATTCATATGGATATTATTGCCGTTTGGGCCGCAGCGATTATTACGATTTGGTCAGGCATTGATTACTTTATCAAAAACAAAAATTTGCTTCAATTATCAAAAGCATAACGGTTTGAGGATAAATGGGTAGCAGGAAGAAATCATTTGTACAAAGGGCAATAGGAAATCATCCTATTGCCCTTTGATCACTCATCACGTTTACAGGAGGATGCTGAATGAAGGCAGAAATCATCGCAGTTGGCACAGAATTGTTGCTTGGACAAATTGTGAATACCAATGCTCGATATCTATCCCGTGAATTGGCTGCAATCGGGATTGATGTGTATTTCCAAACGGTGGTTGGTGATAATCTAAATCGACTTTGTGACGCCATTCGTATCGCTCAGGGTCGTGCAGACGTCATTTTATTTTCCGGGGGCATCGGGCCTACACAGGATGACCTGACCAAGGATGCGATTGCGGCAGTCTTGAATCGCAAGCTGCATATAGATCGGATGGCTATGGACAAAATTGAGAGCTTCTTCCGGAATCGCAATGTGGACATGACTGAAAACAATCGTCGTCAGGCGATTGTTATAGAGGGCGGGACACCGCTGGCAAACGAAACAGGCCTTGCCGCAGGGAATGCGATTTCCGACAATGGCAAGCATTATGTCGTTATGCCTGGACCACCGAAAGAGCTGATACCTATGTTTGAACAGGAAGTTAAGCCATGGTTGTTCCAGCATGTGCTGACAGAAGAAATGCCGATTTACTCCAAAATGCTGAAGTTTGCAGGTATTGGCGAATCGGCATTGGAAGACCGGCTCCTGGATCTAATTGATACACAGACAGATCCTACCATTGCTCCTTATGCAAGTGAGGGAGAAGTTACAGTACGCATATCCACCAAGGCTCCAAGTGAGAGTGAAGCGATGCTGAAGCTGGATGCAATGGAAGTTCAGATTCGGGAACGCTTGCCGGAGCATCTCTACGCGAACGAGGATGTGCCTATAGAGTACACAATTGTAACCATGATGTCTGATATGGGTCTGACCCTTAGTGCGGCTGAGAGCTGCACGGGAGGGCTCGTCATGCAGAGTCTGACATCAGTCCCTGGCAGTGCGTCGATGCTTAAGGGCGGAATTGTATGTTACTCCAATGAAATCAAGGAAAAACTGCTTCATGTGCCACATGCCTATCTCGAAGGTGAAGATGCACCGGGCGCGGTCAGTCCGGAAGTGGCCAAAGTGCTGGCAGAGCAGATTCGCATGATTGGGGATGCGGACTTCGGTCTGTCGGTTACAGGTGTGGCCGGCCCCGGTTATTCCGAACGCAAACCGCCAGGACTTGTTTTCATTGGTCTGGCTCAACGTGGTCAAGAAACGGAAATTCATGAACTGCGCATTAATGGCAACCGGGAAACAGTTCGGATTCGTTCAGCAAAAGCGATTCTTTATCGTTTGTGGCGCAAACTTGTGGAAATGGACTAATTCATAGTCCGGATTGCATTTGTATAGGCAAACAAGTATAATAAAGGAAGACGGAAGAACCGCAGAATTAGGCGTAACAGCCTTGTTTACGGTTCTTTTTTCTGTTTAATGGAAGGTTTCCCAGAGGAAGAGGCGCCTCGGCCTTTATAAAAAAAACGAATGTATGTTCGAAAAAAAGCTTGGCAAACGTGTTAAAACAAGGTATCATTATCTTATAAACAGTAAAGGGTGTGAGCTTATTGTCAGACCGTCGTGCCGCGCTTGATATGGCGCTCCGTCAAATAGAGAAGCAATTTGGTAAAGGATCCATCATGAAACTGGGTGAGTCCACTCATATGAATGTGGAAATAATTCCCAGTGGTTCCTTAGCTTTGGATATTGCATTAGGAACAGGCGGCTTGCCCAAAGGCCGTATTGTTGAAATATATGGACCGGAATCTTCCGGTAAAACCACTGTAGCATTGCACGCGATTGCCGAGGTGCAACGTGTTGGTGGACAAGCAGCATTTATCGATGCTGAGCATGCGCTTGACCCTAATTACGCAAGCAAACTGGGTGTTAACATTGATGAGTTGCTTCTGTCCCAGCCAGATACGGGTGAGCAAGGGCTTGAAATCGCAGAAGCGCTTGTACGTAGTGGGGCTGTAGATATTGTCGTTATTGACTCGGTTGCCGCCTTGGTACCCAAAGCGGAAATTGAAGGTGAAATGGGCGATTCCCATGTCGGTTTGCAAGCCCGTCTGATGTCTCAGGCGTTGCGTAAACTGTCTGGTGCAATCAGCAAATCCAAAACCATCGCAATCTTTATCAACCAGCTTCGTGAAAAAGTCGGTGTTATGTTTGGTAACCCGGAGACAACACCTGGTGGTCGTGCCCTGAAATTCTACTCTACAGTACGTCTGGATGTACGTCGTATTGAGAGTATTAAATCAGGCAATGACATCATCGGTAACCGTACTCGTATCAAAGTTGTAAAAAATAAAGTGGCGCCACCGTTTAAACAAGCCGAAGTGGATATTATGTACGGTGAAGGTATTTCAAGAGAAGGCAGTATCATTGATATTGGTACAGAGCTGGATATCGTGAACAAAAGCGGTGCATGGTACTCTTACGAGGGTGAGCGTTTAGGTCAAGGACGTGAGAACGCGAAGCAGTTCATGAAAGAGCATGCAGAGATTGCTCAAGTAATTGAACAAAAAATTCGTGAAGCCAGCAATCTAACTACTGCAGTTCCTGTACCTACAACGGAAGATCAGCAAAAAGAAGCAGCTGAAGAACAAGAATTGTTTGAAATTAACGAGTAATTCTCCAGACTCCCGGAATGATCTGATTGAGCTTAGCTCAACCTTTAGCTAAGGGGGAAGGTGTTCTCATGCTGTCCAACAGCCTCTGTCCCAGTGGACAGAGGCTGTTGGCACGCTTACTGATAAGGATGAGGCCGGGTTAGGATCCCGGCCTTTTGTATTTGTACGCTATCTTCGTAGAAGATATGTTTAGCATATTTGGAGAAACAAACGTGAAGGGGAGACCAAGATGGATCAACATGAAGATTTAAATGAAGAAGCCAAGCTGGAGGGTATTTCCCAATTCCCGGATAACGAAGAACTTACCATTACACGAGTTGAACGAACGAAGAGTAGAGAGGCTCGTTATCGAATTACCTTTGGTTTATATTCAATTACGGTGCTTGAAGATGTAATGATTAAATATCGGATGACCCGAGGGAATACCTTTATGAAAAAAGACTTGGAAGAGATTATCATAGCTGACGAGCGACAGCGGACGTATGTGCAGTCTTTGCGATATCTCGAACATAAACCCCGTACACGCCACGAATTAAGTCAGAAGCTTCGTCAGAAGGAGTTTGCTGCACCGTTAATTGAAGAGGCTCTGGATCGGCTTGAGCGGGAGAATTTGGTCGATGATGAACTGTTTGCGAAGGAATGGACACGCCAGCGTATGGAGGGCCAGCGGAAGGGAAAACTGTGGATAAGGCAAGAGCTTCGTCAGAAGGGCATTGCCAATGAACTGATTGCCCAAGCACTGGAAGGTGTAAGTACAGATACGGAATTTGAAACAGCTCTAACCGCAGGACGCAAAAAATGGAATCAGGTCAAAGGAGACATCCAGGAGAAGAAACGTAAAACGCTTCCCTTCTTGATGAGACGAGGTTTTTCCATGGATATGGTACGTCGAGTCGTAAATTGTTTAATTGAAGAAGACGAGGAACAAGACCACGAAGATGGCGAAGCGTTGTTATGGGATTAGCAGACTGGACTCACAATACCGCATTCTCTTGACAATTTCTTTCGTCAAATACTAAAATGGACATGAGTCTGTAAGAAATGGACAACCCTTTTTCCTTCCAAAAAAGCGGTTTCTGTTTTTGAAGATTTATACCATTCATGATTATGGGTTCGTCGGAGACGGCGGATAGTGCGTGGAGACATGTACACTTGAAATGAAAATCGGCGGGGGATCGCCGTAAGTATTCGTTATTCCCAAAAATATGTAAGGTTTGAAAACTGCAAATTGACCCAAGGAATGCCTTGGAGGAACCAACGAGGAGGTGAACAGTATGCCAACTACTGCAATCATGATCGTTCTCGTTGTTGCCGCGCTATTCATTGGGTTCGGAGTAGGATATTTTATTCGCAAATCTCTTGCAGAAGCTAAGATCTCCAGTGCGGAAGAAGCTGCCGTACAAATCGTGGAGAACGCGAAGAAAGAGGCAGAAGCACTGAAGAAAGAAACGGTGCTGGAAGCGAAGGATGAAATTCATCGCATTCGCGCCGAAGCTGAAAAAGACACTCGTGAACGTCGGAACGAAATTCAACGACAAGAAAGACGATTGTTGCAAAAAGAAGAGTCGCTGGATAAAAAATTGGAATCACTCGAACGCAAAGAAGAGCAAGTGGCTAACAAAGAGAAACGAATTGATGAGACACAGCAGCAAATCGAGATGATCTACAAAAACCAGGTGACGGAGCTGGAGCGCATATCCAACCTCACCATGGAAGACGCACGCAGTATCATACTGTCCAACGTAGAACAGGAAGTTCGTCATGAGACGGCTCAAATGATCAAGGACATTGAACAGCAAGCGAAGGAAGAGGCGGACAAAAAGTCCCGCGAGATTATTACACTCGCTATCCAACGCTGTGCGGCTGATCACGTGGCGGAGACAACGGTATCCGTTGTTACTTTGCCAAATGAAGAAATGAAAGGCCGGATTATCGGTCGTGAAGGACGTAACATCCGTGCGCTTGAAACCCTTACCGGGATTGACCTCATTATCGATGATACGCCAGAAGCTGTTATTCTGTCGGGCTTTGACCCGATTCGCCGTGAAATCGCCCGTACTGCCCTCGAAAAACTGGTGGCTGATGGACGTATTCACCCGGCACGGATTGAAGAGATGGTGGAGAAATCCCGCAAAGAAGTGGATGAGCGTATCCGTGAATACGGTGAGCAAGCTACCTTTGAAGTGGGCGTGCATGGTCTGCATCCGGACTTGATTAAAATTCTGGGCCGGTTGAAGTTCCGTACAAGCTATGGTCAAAACGTCTTGAAACATTCGATGGAAGTCGCTTATCTGGCTGGATTGATGGCTGGCGAACTCGGAGAAGACGTAACCCTGGCAAGACGTGCAGGTCTATTGCATGACATTGGTAAAGCGCTGGATCACGAAGTGGAAGGATCACACGTCGAAATCGGCGTGGAACTAGCGAAGAAATACAAAGAACATCCGGTTGTAATCAACAGTATCGCGTCCCATCACGGGGATTGCGAAGCGACTTCGGTTATTGCCATGTTGGTTGGCGCAGCAGATGCGCTCTCCGCAGCAAGACCAGGCGCACGCCGCGAAACGCTGGAAACGTATATCAAGCGACTGGAGAAGCTGGAAGAGATTTCGGAATCGTTCGAAGGTGTCGAGAAATCGTACGCTATTCAGGCCGGACGCGAAGTTCGTGTTATGGTACAGCCTGAAAAAATCGACGATGCTGAAGCCTTCCGCCTCGCGCGTGACATCACGAAGATGATCGAGAATGAACTCGATTATCCAGGTCACATCAAAGTCACCGTCATCCGGGAAACCCGTGCGGTTGAATACGCAAAATAGAGCATTACGGAAAAGTGGCCGCAGTAGTGGGCCACTTTTCCTGTTGATAGCCTGTTAAAAGGCATTTTCATAATAAAATGATGAGCAAGAGATAGAGGTCCTGCGAAGTTTCGGATGTTTTGAAGAAAGCTGCGGCTTGGTAGGGATTAAGGAGGCAGTAACATGAAAGTTTTGTTTATTGGTGATATTGTGGGGAACGTGGGGCGTAAGGCATTGAAGGAAAACCTGCCCTATCTCAAAACGAAGTATAAGCCACATGTGGTCATTGTAAATGGTGAAAATGCAGCGGCAGGTCGAGGTATTACCGGCGCAATTGCGAATGAATTTTTCAACTGGGGTGTGCATGGCATCACCCTTGGTAACCATACCTGGGACAATAAGGACATATTTGATTTTATAGATGATGAGCCGCGTATGATTCGCCCTGCGAATTTCCCGCCGGGAACACCAGGCCGGGGGTATACAGTAGTTAAAGGAGAAGGCAAGGAGCTGGCGATTGTCAACTTACAAGGGCGGACGTTCCTGCCTGCTCTGGATTGTCCATTCCGTGTTGCCGATGAAATTGTGGATGAGCTGCGTCAAGATCATAAATGTATTCTGGTCGATATGCATGCTGAAGCAACATCAGAGAAGATTGCCATGGGCTGGCATTTAGATGGACGTGCTTCGCTGGTCGTAGGCACACATACACATGTGCAGAGCAATGATGATCGCATTTTGCCAGGAGGAACAGCGTATTTAACCGATGCGGGCATGGTAGGGCCGCGTGACGGCATATTGGGCATGGAGCGTGAAGCGGTGCTTCGCAAGTTCTATACCCAGCTTCCGGTACGATTTGTTGTTGATGATGGCAAATGGCATTTCCACGGTGTATTTGTGGAGATTGATGAAGCTACAGGTGCTGCAACGCGCATTGAGAAAATTCGTCTGATGGAGGACGAGTGGCGCATGGAATAGGGGTATTGTCCCATTTTGCAGGGAAACCCATCTAAAAAGAAGGAATTTTTTTGCCTCCCGCGAATAACATCTAGTAAGTGGAAACAAACATTCAACATTCCCAGGGAGGTACTTACCATGGAAGTATTAAAAGTTTCAGCAAAGTCCAATCCCAATTCCGTAGCCGGCGCTCTTGCAGGTGTTCTTCGTGAACGTGGAAATGCTGAACTGCAGGCAATTGGAGCGGGAGCACTGAACCAAGCCATTAAAGCGGTAGCGATAGCCCGGGGATTTGTAGCACCAAGCGGAGTTGACTTGATTTGTATTCCAGCTTTTACAGACATTGTGATTGACGGCGAGGACCGAACGGCCATTAAGCTGATTGTGGAGCCCAGATAATACATGCATTTATGCATTGAACCTGTTTACGAAGTAGACAGGTTTTTTTGCGTTTTTTTCCATAACATAACCGGTAAAAGGAGAGATTGCGATGCACAACTGGCGAGTAGCCGATTTTCATTGTGATGCTTTGAGTAAAATGCTTATGGATCCTAGCCTTTCATTTGAAAATGCTTCACAGCTGGATGTGAATCTGAGACGCATGAAAGAAGGTAACATCGGTTTACAGGCCTTTGCTATCTATTTGCCCGAAGTGCTTGGCAGAGGAAAGTTTGAACATGTGATGGGGCAGTTGGACATCTACCGCAAGCGTGTGGAGATAACCAAAAAACAATCTGAAGGTACACATACATTGTTATGGCGGGAACAGCTTACGCAGATCGGGCAGACGGACAGACCATGGGGACTGCTTACTCTTGAAGGTGTCGATGGACTGGAAGGCAACCTCTTTTATCTGGAGTTATGTTATCAAATGGGAGTGCGGATCGTTGGGCTTACATGGAACTATGCGAATTGGGCAGCTGATGGTGTACTGGAGAAACGTGGGGCGGGCCTTACGGAGAAGGGCAGGGGGCTGGTTCACCTTTGTAACCAAATTGGCATGCTGCTGGATGTGTCACATCTGACCGAGAAAGGCTTCTGGGAACTTGCCGATCTTAGTGAACGGCCTTTTATCGCTTCGCATTCCAACAGTTACGCTATATGCCCGCATGTGCGTAATCTGAAGGATGATCAGATTCGGGCCATTATTGCCCGGGAAGGGCGCATTGGTCTGACGTTTGTACCCTGGTTCGTGAAACAGGAAGGTGAAGTACGTATTGAAGATCTGTTGCCTCATATTGAGCGGATATGTTCCCTGGGAGGGGAGCATCATCTGATGATGGGGTCTGATTTTGACGGCATTTCAACGTATATCCATGAACTTGAACATACCGGGCAATATCCGAAGCTGATCAACACGCTGCTCAAGCATTACGATGAATCACTGGTTCAGGGTTGGATGTGGGGCAATGCCATGAGCTATTTGGAAGAGAATTTGCCGGAGAAAAATGGGAAGACGGAACATTCGAAAGGATGAAGCTTTAGGTCTCTCGAAGCGTCTGTTGAAGAGTTTTCTGAAAAAAGGGGTAAAAGCGAAATCATCCATGTTCAAGATTTATTTACCAACTATAAAGGATTGATGATTGCAAAATAAGTGTATTTCATGAATTTTCAGCAGTTCGTTTTCATTTCACTTCAAAAAGGGGTATAATACCATAGGATTGTTAAGAGCCTGTCTACAGGCAGGCCATAGATAAACAAGGAGTGAAATTCACAATGAGCAAAACAGTACCTGTGGGCGTATCTGCCCGTCACATTCATGTATCTCAAGAGCACGTTGAAATTTTGTTTGGTAAAGGCTACGAATTGACTGAGTTTAAACCTCTGTCTCAACCAGGACAATATGCTGCTAATGAAACTGTAGCGGTTATTGGTTCGAAAGGACAGTTTGATAAAGTGCGTATTCTTGGACCTGTTCGTCCAGAAACACAACTGGAAATCTCGATGACAGACTCTTTCGCTATTGGTGTTAAGGCACCTGTACGTGAATCCGGTAGCATCGAAGGTACTCCAGGTATCACCATTAAAGGACCTGCTGGCGAAGTAACCATTGATAAAGGTGTTATCGTTGCTGCTCGTCACATCCACTTCCATACTTCGGATGCTGCCAAATGGGGTATTGAAGACAAACAAATGCTGAAAGTTCGCCTGGGTGGAGACCGAGGTCTGGTACTGGAAAATGTACTGGCTCGTGTGTCGGATTCCTTTGCACTGGACATGCATATTGATACAGATGAAGCTAATGCAGCCGGAGCTCGTACCGGCGATACTGCTGAAATTATCGACTAATCACATTGGAACAATCTTCAGCCGTGATTCTGACGGTTTGAATGAACGTATAAACCTGAGTATATCCACAGCGTCGTTACATTCCGACCTGAGGATCTCTCAGGTTTTTGTGTGTTTTCGGGTTGTTCAGCTGACCTGCGCAGATTTCGGGATAGGCGAAAGGGCAGTGGCTTTGGATGTGGAACTACAGCCCAATTCATGTTATAATTTGCTGTAATGCTCTTTTGATGTATAAAGCGTGCAAATCATGTGAAACAAAATGAAATAACGATTTTTTATTAATAGAGGCTGTAAGGAGTGACCGAAGGAAATGGCTAAAGACTCAAAAAAGGATTACTCCCAATATTTTGATTTCTCCGATGCCAAAGTAATTTCGCAAGATGAATTCAGCAAAAAGATAAGAATCCGGGGTCGGGAGATTAATATCAAGTCCGAACCCAATCATCGTCAGGAGAAACAGCGGGGCAAGGAAGACGTTCAGGTGCTTTACGAAACAGCCGTCCCCGATGAACTGAAAAACGTGGGGAAAGGCAAACACTATATCGTATATACGTATGGATGTCAGATGAACGAGCATGATTCAGAGACCATTAAGGGACTGCTTGAATCAATGGGATATCAGGCTACCGAGGATCGCAAAGAGGCAGATATCATCTTGTTAAACACCTGTGCGATTCGGGAAAATGCGGAAGATAAAGTGTTCGGTGAGTTGGGTCATCTGAAAACCCTGAAAACCGAACGTCCAGGCTTATTGTTGGGTGTATGTGGCTGCATGTCGCAGGAAGAAGGCGTCGTGAACCGGATTATGCAGAAGCATGGCTTTGTGGATATGATTTTTGGTACACACAATGTGCATCGGCTTCCACATCTGATTCAAGAAGCACTGTTCAGTAAAGAAATGGTTGTCGAGGTATGGTCCAAGGAAGGCGATATCATTGAGAACCTGCCGAAAAAACGTGAGGGCATGCGCGGCTGGGTAAACATTATGTATGGTTGCGACAAGTTCTGTACATATTGCATCGTCCCGTTCACACGGGGGAAAGAGCGCAGTCGACGTCCTGAAGATGTCATTGCCGAAGTTCGTGAACTTGCAAGACAAGGCTTCAAGGAAATCACATTGCTTGGCCAGAACGTCAATGCTTATGGTAAGGACTTCACGGATCTGAAGTACAGCTTCGGTGACCTGATGGATGAGATTCGCAAAATTGATATTCCACGGGTTCGGTTTACAACCAGTCATCCACGTGACTTCGATGATCATCTGATTGAGGTGCTTGCGAAGGGCGGGAACCTGGTGGAGCACATCCATCTGCCCGTGCAATCTGGCAGCACGGAAGTGCTGAAACGTATGAGCCGTAAGTACAGTCGGGAACACTACCTGAAGCTTGCTGACAAAATTAAAACTGCAATTCCAAATGTCGTGTTAACCACTGATATTATCGTTGGTTTCCCGGGTGAGACGGAAGAACAGTTTGAAGAAACGCTGTCACTGGTTAAGGAAGTTGGCTACGACTTTGCCTATACGTTTATCTACTCTCCGCGTGAAGGTACACCTGCTGCGGTGATGGAGGATAACGTGCCGATGGACGTGAAGAAGGAACGTTTGAAACGCTTGAACGAGACGATCAACGCATACAGCCATAGCAGCAATGAAAAGCAGCGCGGCAAGGTTGTTGAAGTGCTTGTTGAAGGTGAGAGCAAACGGAATTCCAATGTTCTGGCAGGACGTACACGCAGCAACAAACTGGTTCACTTTGAAGGACCTAAAGAATTGATCGGTACTTTTGTACATGTGGAAATCACCGATCCAATGACTTTCTATATTCGGGGCAATCTGCTCACAGAGCCAGTAGCCGCCAATCAGTAATACACAAACCAAATAAGATGAATGTCTTTTGCACTTAGCGCATTACGGCCTAGCGTAGCGAAGGTGACGGAATCGATTCTGTAGAAGCGAAGCGTTCGCCTTTGTCTCCAAATTTTAACCACGGACAATTACAATCAGAAAAATTTGGTGACAACAGCGATCGAAAGAACGATCCGTAACCGCAGCGGTCACTCAAGCCGTCAACTAAGCTTAGTGCAACATGGAGTATTTCATCTTATATCATCTCATAGAATGGAGCGATTTCGAGTGGCGCAGGAAGAAGTGCAGTACAACCATTATGGAATGCCTACCTACGATACGCGCAATCTGGTTATACGCGAAGACATTATGGGAAAAGCCAAAGAATTGGCTGATATGCTTGGAACGAGCGAAGAAGTAAAACAGTTCCAACAGGCTGAGTCCAAAATTCGGGATCATGAACGCATCCAGCAATTGATTGCAACGATTAAGAAGAAACAAAAGGAGATCGTTGCTTTTGAGAGCTTCAAAAATGCAGACATGGTCAGCAAAATTGAACAGGAAATTGAGGACTTGCAGGAAGAGTTGGATGGTATCCCACTCGTTACGGAATTCCAGCAAAGTCAGAGCGATATCAATTATTTGCTTCAGCTTGTCATTTCTGTAATTCGGGATACCGTCTCCGAGAAAGTGAACGTGGAGGCAGGTACGGATTCACCTCCGACCAGCTGCGGGTAAATAAACGGAAGGGTGCGGACGCAGTCCGCGCCTTTTTTGATCATCTCTGAAGCATGAGAAAAAAGAGTGGCCGATCCAAACCATGACACTTATCGAAAGCTCCATCCTGTGGGGTTCTTTGTTGTGATAGGCTGTACCTAGCAACTCCACTGGATAAGACTTGTCCGGTAAGAGCAGGCTTTATATAATGACGAAGCACTCTGGAACATCTACGATAAGAATCAATGCTGGAAACTAATTTATCTTCCGAAACAACATACATCATGGGCTTTATACTTAAAGTGTACTAAAGGGGAAATGAAGAATGGGTATTTTGGACAAAATGGTTGAAGAAGGAAACGGAAGATTTTGGGGCTTTCTCGGTTGTCGGTTTATTAAAGGGGACGGGAAAGAAGTACAGATCGCGCTGACAGCAGGCGAACACCACACCAACTCCATGGGAATTATTCATGGTGGTGTACTGACCTCCCTGATGGATCAGGCGATGGGTATGGTAGCTACTGCCGCAATGGCAGTAGACAGTTGTGTAACGACCAACCTGAATGTGCATTTCCTGGCACCCATGAAACAAGGGGAATTAATCGTGACGTCCACAATACTGCATCAGGCTGGTCGTAGTGTGACAACACAATCGGAGGTACGTGACGCATCAGGTACGCTGGGATGTATGGCAACTGCAACATTCCGTATAGCAGGAGCAAAAAAGCCAAACACGGAATCCCAAGGTTGACAAAAGATATTATTATGTCATAATGAAAATATCAAAATGAAAATAGTCGGTGGTGCCCATGAGCGAAAACTACGAACAATTCAATGCTGAGAGTGATGAACAGGCAGCACGTGCCTATAGTTCCAAGAAATATCGTACACCCGATGGCGTTCCTGCGGATATCGTTATGTTCACCTTGACCAAGCGGGAGCGCAAGACGGTAACCAAGACACTCCCCATTCGGGAGTTGAAGGTCATGCTGATCAAACGTAAAGGTTGGCCTTTTGCGGGAAGATGGGCGTTGCCAGGTGGATTTTGTCAGGAAAATGAATCCATTTATGGTGCTGCAAAGCGCGAGTTGATGGAAGAGACAGGTGTGGATGGTGGACATCTGGAGTATTTGAATGTATATAGTCAGCCTGGGCGTGACCCCAGAGGATGGATTATCTCACATGCGTTTTTTGCGCTGGTAGAGGAATGGATGCTGGAACACCGTCAAGCGGCGGATGATGCTGAGGATGTGGGGTTGTTTACGATTCAGGAAGCATTGCAGGAACTTGAGCTCGCCTTTGATCACCGCACGATTATAGAAGATGCATACCGGCGTATTCAGCAGCAAATGCTGGAAACGACGATTGCACGACAATTCCTGCCTCGTGATTTTACTCTAAGCGAGTTATACCAAGTGATTCAGAGTGTTGTACCCGACTTTGAGGAACCGAATTTCATTCGGAAGATAACTTCTACACGCAGCCGCAAAGGTATTGTAGAAGAGGTTCGCGATGAGGAGGGCAACCTGCTAAGCTCCAATCAATATTCACAGCGTCCAGCGCAGTTATACCGTTTTACCGAGCTTGTACCTCGTCTTTCCATCTATACTTAATTCGCAAGCGAATCATGATGGATTGAATCAGGATCAACCTATTCTCAAAAAAGGGAGTGTGGACGATGAAAGCACTGATTGTAATCGATTTTACACGTGATTTTGTGACAGGTTCTTTGCCTGTAGGACAGCCTGCTGTGGAGATTGAGGAGACGATTGCAGCGATAACGGAGGTTTATTGCAAAAACAACCATGAGGTAGTAATGGCTGTGGATTTGCATGAAGAGAGCGATCCTTACCATCCGGAGACTGCGCTCTTTCCGCCTCATAACATCAGGGGCACAGAGGGAAGACAGCTTTATGGCCGTCTGGGTCAGGTTATGGAAGAACGCGAATCTCAGATTCGCTGGATGGATAAAACAAGATACAGCGCATTCTGCGGTACGGATCTGGAGCTTCGGTTGCGTGAACGTGGAATAACAGACATTGCACTGATCGGTGTATGTACGGATATTTGCGTGCTGCACACGGCAGTGGATGCTTATAATAAAGGTTTTCACATAACGGTATATGAAGACGCCGTAGCGAGCTTCAATCCAGCGGGACATGATTGGGCGCTTGGACATTTTCGTTCCAGCCTTGGGGCTCAGGTGGTCAAGGCGAGCGATACCGTTCTCGCAGGCTTGAACCTGTAAACGAACCAGTGAGCCCGACCAGCATATGCTGCTGAACAAGTGTTATGTTGCTGGGGAATGTGGTGAATGAAATAAACCGGAGACTCTTGCAATGGTACATTGACAGAAACATGGATCATTGAGGAACGAGTCTCCACATGTTGACCCGTGTCTGCAGGCTAGGCCTGCAGGCGCAAGCGGAAGTCAGAGAGGATGAGACAAATGCAGACGACTAGCCTGGCTTTACATACGGATAAATATCAAATCAATATGATGTACGCCCACTGGGTGAATGGAACTCACAAACGGAAAGCGGTGTTTGAAGCCTATTTCCGCAAGCTTCCTTTTGGCAATGGATATGCTGTATTTGCTGGGTTGGAACGCATTGTGAATTATATTAGCCAGCTTCGGTTTACGATGGAGGACATCAAATATTTGTCCAGGCAAGAGGAGAATTACGATCCGGTCTTTCTGGAAGAGTTACTCCAGTTTTCGTTTCAGGGGACAATTCATTCCATGAAGGAAGGGGCAATCGTTTTTCCTGACGAACCGCTCATTCGGGTAGAAGGCTCCATTATGGAGACACAACTGGTGGAGACGGCGATCCTTAACTTCATGAATTATCAGACGTTAATTGCAACGAAGGCTTCCCGGATCAAACAGGTGGCAAATCAGGACACTCTGCTCGAATTCGGAACACGACGTGCACAGGAAGCGGACGCGGCCATTTGGGGAGCGCGAGCCTCCTATGTGGCAGGATTCCATGCAACGTCGAATATGCTGGCCGGAGAGCGCTTCGGAATTCCGACAGCAGGGACACATGCCCATTCATGGGTGCAGAGTTTTATGAGTGAGCAGGAGGCGTTTGACGTCTATGCCAAAGTGCTGCCAGATCAAGTGACGCTACTGGTGGATACCTTTGATACATTGAACAGCGGTGTTCCTCATGCAATCAAAACTGCCAAGAAGCTGGAAAGCCAAGGCAAAAAGATGAACGCGATTCGTCTGGATAGCGGTGACCTTGCGTATTTATCCATTCAAGCTCGGCAGATGCTGGACGACGCCGGACTGGATTACGTCAAGATTGTAGCCTCCAACGACTTGGATGAAAATACGATTTTCAACCTTAAAGCGCAAGGAGCTCGCATCGATACATGGGGAGTCGGTACACAGCTAATTACCGCTTCTGACCAGCCATCTCTGGGTGGTGTGTACAAATTGGTGGAACGTGAAGTGGACGGGGCCATGCTGCCTACGATCAAAATCTCAGCGAATCCCGAAAAAGTCTCCACACCAGGTAAAAAAGAAGTCTTCCGGATCATTGATCCGAAACATGGCAAGGCAATTGCAGATTACATCTGCTATCCAGGAGAAGAGCAGCCGCTACAGGGCGGGCCGCTCAAGCTGTTCAACCCGCTACACCCTTATCTGAAGAAGACGGTAACCCGCTACAAAGCAGTGAACATGCTGGAACCGATCTTTGTGAATGGGCGCAAAGTATATGAACTGCCTACACTGGATGAGATTCGCAGTTATCACCGCGAACAGATGGATCTCTTCTGGCCGGAATATCTGCGTAAACTCAATCCTGAGATTTACCGTGTAAATATCAGCCCTGCGGCCTGGAATATGAAGCAGAAGCTTATTGCTGAGCATGTGCAATCTTCCGAAGAATAATCAAATTAAGGGCATAACCGGAAGGAAGCAGACCGGGTTATGCCTTTTTGGTATCCTCTTTTCAGCATTGTGTGTCAAGCAGAACGACGGGGTGTGTGAAACATCATGGACAGACTGCATATGAACTGAGGTATACTGTATCTTCCAACGGACGTAGGCTCACTAGGAAATAAAGCAATTATTTCTCGGGAAAGCGCAGGAGACGTCAAATCCCGCATCTTTCCGAGCTTGCCTTTCGACATGTTCCGTTTCTGTGTCTGTTTCAACTGCGTCTAGGCCGGGGATGAATGAAAGAGGAGGTGCAGCCATGAGATGGATTTTGGCACTGACCTGGCTGGCCTTCATTGCTTATGCATGGTTCTGGGTACCTGGGCAGCCACTTGGGAGTGACCCTGTGTTTAAGGAACTGGTTACACTGCAAAGCAAGGAACCCTGGCTATTAACCGTATTTTCGTGGCTTGGAATTTATCCGGTAATTTTCGCTTGTCTGCTGTTCAGGAAGTCGGCAAAAGCGAGAGGAACTCGTGTACCGGCTTGGCCGTTTGTACTGCTGTCTTTCGGTTTGGGAGCCTTTGCGTTGCTGCCGTATTTTGCATGGTCTTCGCCAACGAACAGAGGTTCGAGATACGAACGCTTCTCCTTTGGCAGTCACCGTGAATCAGGTATTGGACGTGTGGCAGCTCATAAGCTGACCCATGTAGTTCTTTTGCTGCTTACATTGGGCACAGGCTTCTATGCAGTGACTCAAGGCCATCCGGATGTATACATGGAAGCGTTCAGGGAGTCTTCCTTTGTACATATTATGACGATGGATTTCGTCATCCTGACGCTGCTTTCATTGATCGCATTGTTCAGGGATGCTTCTGACAATCGTCGTTTTCGCGGGTGGGCCGTTGCAGGGGTAATCCCATTGATAGGCCCACTCATCTATTTAATGACCAGCAGGAGAGAGTGGGTTTGACGGATGTCACCCTTGTATTTGTTTAATCTGAATGCGAACAATTCATGATGTGAATAGAAAAATAAGTAAATTTATTACTTGAGGAGAGGATAGCGATGAAAAATACTTTTCCTGCCTATGTCGTACGTAAAGAAGAACAGGGTGGCGTTAAGGCTGCTATGGAGCAGCTGAAAAAAGAGGATTTGCCAAATGGTGACGTAACCTTACAGGTTCAATATTCAAGTGTGAATTATAAAGACGGACTCGCCACAATAGAAAAGGGCGGTGTGGTGCGTGAGTATCCCATCGTACCTGGAATCGACCTTGCAGGAATTGTTGAGGAATCCGTGAGTGGTCGGTTTGCACCGGGGGATCGGGTAATCAGCACGGGATTTGAGCCAGGTGTATCCCATTTTGGCGGATATAGTCAATATGCACGTCTGCGAAGTGAATGGCTTGTTCCTCTGCCGCATGGACTCAGTGAAAAGGAAGCGATGGCGATTGGAACGGCAGGGTTTACGGCAGCACTTTCGGTTGATGCTTTGTTGCAGGCTGGAGTGACTCCGAAGATGGGCCATATTCTGGTAACGGGCGCTACCGGAGGGGTAGGCAGTATGGCGGTGGCTATTCTGGCGAAGCTGGGATTTGAAGTGACAGCAAGTACAGGCAAAAAAGATCAACAGGAGCAGCTTCTTCAGAATCTGGGAGCCTCACATGTCATTTCACGCGAAGAAGCGGACGCGCCAGCCAAAGGAGCAATGGGCAAACAGCTCTGGGCAGGTGTAATTGATCCGGCAGCAGGTCCGGCACTGGGCGAGCGTCTGAAACAGATTCAATACGGAGGCGCTGTCGCCGTATCAGGCTTAACCGGAGGGGCTGCGTTCGAGTCCACCGTATTTCCGTTTATTTTGCGGGGGATTCAATTGATTGGGATTGATTCTGTCTATTGCCCGATGGAACGGCGGGAACGGATATGGAAGCTGCTTGGCGGAGAATGGAAGCCGGATCGGGCACTGGAGCTGGGGATTCAGGAAATCTCATGGGCACAACTTCCTCAGACACTTGAAACGATTCTTAAGGGTGGTGCTGTAGGTCGCACTGTAGTTAATACGATGTCGGAAATACCTGCCGAATAAGATTCTTTTCTCCTAGACATGCTAACTCTACCTGAGAGCGTCACCGTGCATGTGGCGGGAAAGGAAGGATGAGTATGCGTGTTAACGGAAAAGGATTTCCTCATAAATCTGGACGTGTGAAGTCTGTTCTGTTCAGTATGATCGTGGTGTTATGTACAATATCTGCAGTGGCGTGTTCGGCATCCAATGTTGAGCAGGAACGAAAAATCTATACCCGACAAGCGACGGATGAAGGCATAGTTCGGGCAAAGAGCCAGGGCCACGGGTTAAACGGTCCACTGATTCATGAGCTGAATGACGCTTTTGCAGCTAAAGGCATCCAATTGATGAACAATATGTATGAAGATGATGATGAGGGTGGAATCTCTTATAAGTACCTGTTGAATGGAAGCGGAAGACACATTGTTAAGGTCCATATTTTCAGCGATGATCACATGCGAGTAGCCCGGATGAAGGAAATGTACGGTCGTGAGAGCGATGAGGCTGTAGTGGAAAATGGACTTAGCAAAACGACGATTCGCTGCAAAGCGTACGTCTCACTCGTGTATACGGCTTCCGGTGGGGAAAAGGATGATTATGAAGAAGAGGTCATGCAAATATTCCAGCATGTGCTTGAGCAACTGAAGTAATGGACTAGCCTAAAATAAACCCGGAAACCCGTCTGATCTTTCAGACGGGTTTATATATTTCACGCATAACATGCCTAAGTTCCGGCAAAATGAGTTTTTCCATTGCCAGTTTGACCGCTCCCTTGGAGCCTGGCATGGAGAATACGGCTGTGCGCCCAATTGTTCCGGCAACCGCCCGGCTAAGAATGGCAGCAGAACCGATATCCTCAGTATAACTGAGGAAACGGAATATTTCTCCAAAGCCCGGAAGCTCCTTATCGAGTAGAGAGGATACTGCCTCATATGTCGTATCGCGGGGGGCTATTCCGGTCCCGCCGCTGAGCAGTACGGCTTCGATATCGTCACGAACGGCTGCATCCTGCAGGATGCTTCGAATCGTTTCAGTTTCATCCGGTGTAATAATATAATCAACGATCTGGTAGCCTGATTCAGTCAGCAGCTTATGCATAAGCTGTCCGCTTGTATCGTTATCCTTGGTGCGGGTATCCGATACAGTTACAATCAAGCAGGATACCGTGTCAGGGGCTTCCTGACGATGTTGTTCCACTGAATTGGTCATAACGCATCCTCCTTCAATCAACATGTCCTCATAGCATAGACCATTCAGTAGATAGAGGCAATGGACGTATACAGAAGAGAAGGTCAGGATTGCGCAAAGATTGCAGGATAGTGTACACTCGCTAGGATAGAGATAACCAGTTTCATTGGACAAATAGAGAGGTGAACAATGGTGAGTGAACTAAAAGTAAATGAATCATCCATACCTGTATATATATTGTCAGGCTTCTTGGGCAGTGGCAAAACGACACTGCTTGTTCAATTGATTGAACATTGGCAACAACAAGGTCTTCGGCCCGCCGTGGTCATGAATGAATTGGGCGAAGTGAATCTGGATGGTCAGATTGTGGATGCTTCCGTGCCAATGACGGAAATGTTAGGAGGGTGTATCTGTTGCACCGTGCGCGGTGACTTGGGGCTGCAACTTGCGGATCTTGTGCAGGAGGAATCACCTGATGTTATTATCATCGAAGCAACGGGAGCGGCGAACCCGATGGAGATTCTGGATGCAGTAACAGAAACGTCTCTCTATATGCGATTGGAGCTGAAAAGCCTGATTACAGTAGTAGATGCCGCGCATCTGTCAGGGCTGTACCAGGAGCAGAAGGGACAGACCTTTAAAGCTGATGCAGGAACAGATTCGTTGTGCGTCTGTTCTTCTCCTGAACAAAACGGACCGGGTGAATGAGCAGCAGTTGGCAGATCTGCAGGACCTGTTGGCACGCTGGAACGGTTTCGCTCCGGTACTGCCTACGGTAAAGTGTGAGGTCGACATGGATGTGCTGCTTCGTAGCGGGGACAATGTGCATGCCTATCAATCTGTTGAGGAAACGAGTAAAAACGCAGAGCAGGAACATCACGTGCATTCCGAGGCTTGTGCAGAACATGGATGCAGCCATGATCATGGACATGAACATCATGAGCATATGAATCATGATCACAAAGACCGTCAACATTCTCAGGGGAATGTCCATGATCATCCTCATGACCACGACCATAGTCATAATCATGTCCATCCCCATGCTTCGCATGAGCATGTCATGGTATATACACACTATTTCACCCAGCCAGTGAACAGCGAGGCCTTTGAGCGTTTGATCGCCGAGTTACCGCGCGACGTGTACCGGGCAAAAGGGATTTTATCCTTTAGCGATACGTCCAGTCGGTTCTGGTTCCAATATGCTTACCGGGAATCGGATTATATGAAAATCACGCCTCAAGGGGACGTGCCTAACGTAGCAGTGTTTATAGGTGAACATTTCGATCAGTCGGTCATTCGCCACCAATTGCTGGAATTAGAGGCGAATAATCAGTCTTAAATGATTCAAAGTTCCTCCAGACAGGGTATTAAGAAGCATAGCAAACTTAGTCTGGGAGGTAACTTTAAATGACACAACAACAATACCAACAATGTATCGATGCTTGCCTGGAATGTATGAATGCTTGCAACGTATGTTACATATCGAGTCTAAAAGAATATGATCTGGCGATGCTGCGTGATTGCATTCGTTTGGATCGGGAATGTGCGGAAATTTGCAGTTTTGCTGCTCAAGCCATGACACGTGGAAGTGATTTCATCGCAGAAATTTGCGAACTGTGTGTGAAAGCATGTGAAGCTTGTGCTGCTGAGTGTGGCAAACATGAACATGATCATTGCCAAGCTTGCGCGGAAGCCTGCCGCAAATGTGCAGAGGCTTGCCGCCTGATGGCCGCGGTAGCATAAATATAACTCCATTGGATTGAAAATAAAAAGCCCTGGCAATACAAGATGCCAGGCTAATCCCCTCACAGCAGACAACGAAATAAGGACATCGGATAGATGAACTTCAACGTTGCCTGCTGGAGGGGATTTTTTATGGTTCAGCATAGTAACTGATCCTCATCATTGGACGGTGAGCATCTCTATCGACAGCTGGTACTACATTGGCAGGTTGCCAAAGCAGAGCGTGATCTGTATAATGATGGCAATGAATTGAAACGATGAATATCTGTGATCGGGAGAGTAGCCAGAATCCATGCATGACAGCGAGCCGGGGCAGGTGGAAGCCGGTATGACATGACCTGAGTGAAGCGCACCCGTGAGATGGTTGTCCGAAGGAATGTTTACATCCTTGAGAGGATGCATAACAGGTAGTAGAGGGCAATCCGGCAGGCGGCCGTTAATCGCACCGAGCGGAGCAGACTGTAACGTGCTTTAATGTGCATTGCAGTCTGTTCACCTAGAGTGGTACCGCGGGAACTGTGAAGATCAGCTCTCGTCTCTGATATAGAGACGAGGGCTTTTTTATTTACTATGGCTAATTACGATAAGAATAGGAGTGTTCAACATGTTGATGAATCAGGCAGCAGCACAACTTGCTTCCCTAACGGGTTTGGAGCAAGACGAGGTATTGAGATTATTGGAGGTTCCACCAAAGGAGGAGATGGGGGATGTGGCGTTTCCCTGCTTTATTCTGGCCAAATCATTGAAGAAAGCACCCGGGGTCATCGCGGCTGATATTGCAGCCGAATTGCAGACAAGTGGGTTGGATGCTTCACCGGCAGGGCCCTATATAAATATACGTTTCAATCGGGAAGAACTGGCGCCGAAGCTGCTGCAAGAACTGGGACATAAAACATTTGGCAAGCTGCAGCTGGGGGCAGGTGCACGTGTTGTGATCGACATGTCGTCGCCTAACATTGCCAAGCCATTCGGAATCGGTCATCTGCGCTCCACCGTGATTGGGGCAGCATTGTATCGATTATATAACGAGGCAGGCTATACTTCGGTCAGTGTGAATCATTTGGGGGATTGGGGAACGCAGTTCGGCAAACAGATTGCAGCGTACAAACGTTGGGGCAATGATGAAGCTTTACAGGCTGAGCCGATTCGGACATCGTTGGAACTGTATGTGCGCTTTCACGATGAGGCGGAGAATGATCCATCTCTGGAGATCGAGGCACGAGATTGGTTCCGCAAGCTGGAGCAAGGGGATGAAGAGGCACAGCGATTATGGACCTTTTTTGTAGAGGTAAGCATGAAAGAATTTAACCGGATGTACGAGCGTCTGAATGTTCAGTTTGACCATACGCTGGGTGAGAGCTTTTATAATGACAAGATGGGCGCGATAGTTGAAGAACTGAAAGCCAAAGAATTGCTTGAAGAGAGCGAAGGCGCATTGGTGGTGCGTTTGGAGGAGGAGAATATGCCACCTTGCCTGATTATCAAAACCGATGGAACAACCATCTACCCAACACGGGATTTGGCAACAGCCGTTTATCGTCATGATGTGATGAAGGCGGATAAAATGCTGTATGTGGTCGGGGGTGAGCAGAAGCTTCATTTCCGTCAGGTATTTGCGGTATTATCCCGGATGGGATATGCGTGGTCTGAGATTTGTGAACATATTCCGTTTGGCTTGATGCGTTTCGAAGGCCGGAAGATGTCTACCCGCCGGGGGAAAGTTGTCTTTTTGCAGGAGGTACTGGATGAGGCGGTTGCTCGGGCATTACAGATCATTCAGGAGAAAAATCCGAATCTGCCGAATTCGCAGGAGGCTGCGGAAGCGGTTGGTGTGGGTGCGATTGTATTCGGTGATCTGCGCAACAACCGGTTGAATGACGTCGACTTCTCGCTCGAAGATGCGGTGAGCTTTGAAGGGGAGACGGGACCTTATGTGCAATACACACATGCTCGGATTAAGAGTGTGCTTGCGAAGGCAGCAGAGGCAGAGCGCGTGGAAAATGAAAACCAATTGGACCATGACAGTAGTGGTAGCAATGCTGCGGCAAACTCAGAAAACAAGTCGGTCATGGTTGGTGACACTTCATGGGCATTGCTGAAACTGCTGGCGGATTACCCGCAGTATCTGGAAAAAGCAATTCATCGCAACGAGCCTTCGGTTATTGCCAAATATGCGATAGATGTTGCCCAAGCGTTCAACCGCTTTTACCATGCGGAACGGATTGCGGATGCGTCGGCTGACGTAAAACCCTTCCGGGTGACGCTAACAGAGCGTACGGCGGAGCGTCTTGCCTACAGCCTATATTTACTTGGGGTTCAGGCTCCTGAACGGATGTGATTACATGGGATGGAAGGCAAGGGCAAATGGATTCTTTGATAAAGCAGGAAAAGCAGCAGCAGACTCAAGCGAACAAATCATATCGCTTCAACGGGTGAGCAAACGACTTGGGAATGTGCACGTACTGAATGATATCCATCTGGAAGTAGGTCAGGGGAAGTGTATCGTCCTGGTGGGCAGGAATGGCTCAGGCAAAAGCACATTGCTGCGTGTGCTGGCGGGCATGTTACTACCTGACTCAGGGTCGCTGCGCAAGCCTATGCATGGACGAATGATGTATGCACTGGATGGACTGCCGCGCCTGCCTTTCACTTCAAGAGAGTATCTGTGGGAAATGGGACGTATTCGTGGCATACGTCCTGAGATATTGCGTCAACGGATAGGCGAACTAAGTGAGCTGTTATTCTTGGGCGCGGCGCTGGATCAGAACCTTCCACAGCTGTCCAAAGGTACTTTGCAGAAGGTGAATTTGATTCAGGCTCTGCTGCCTGGACCTGATGGGTTATTACTGCTTGATGAACCCTTGTCCGGTCTGGACGTTCCGGCGCAGGAAGCAATGGTAGATCTGCTCAGACAGTGGAAAAAGGAAGGCAGTCAGATCGTTACAGCTTGCCATGAGCCATTGCTGATTGAACGTCTCGCGGATCAGGTCATCGTATTACAGAAGGGAACGGTGCTGCGTCGCTGGAATCAGGAAGATTTACAGCAAGCTGGGGAGCCTGCTGTGAGCATCCAAAGTGTGATGGAAGGGCAGGAACAATCCGTTATCGATGCGCTGCTTGCTCAGCAATCAGGAATCATTGCATGCCATCGCAGCATGGCTTGTCCGGATGATGCGCGAGAGGTATGGGATTGGAAAGTGTCACGCAGTTCGGCAGATCGGATTATTGGAATGATTCTGGCTGCGGGCGGTTCCATCGTGTCTGTGCAGCCGGAAAAGAGCCGATTACAGATGGAAGATTTGATGGAGGGACGGCATCCCGGTGAGACTGTGAGTAGGAATTTGGCAGAGCATTCTTCTTCCAGATCTACGGTAGGAGGTAACCTCCAATGATCTACATGACCCGCTATTTGTTAAAGCATTACATACGTTCACAGAAATATGTTGCGCCGGTGATCTTTTATATCATTACAATGCTGCTTATCTATTCCTACAAACCTAATCCGGTTGCAGACAGTTACAGCGTTACGGCCATGCTGCTCTTTTTTGGTTCGGCTTGGCTGGGTTTAACGGTAATGAATGCGGAACCTTCGGGACAGTATCAATTGCTTGTTCTACACGCAGGAGGCAAACGCAAGGTCGTCCTTGCACAATTGATCTGTGCGTTAATCATGCAGTTTGGCCTGACTGCAATTACCGTGTTATATCCGGCTGTTACAGGCATGTTTGGAAGACTACCGAGTGCTGGGGAGTGGATCATGGCATGGGCAGGACATTTGGCGTTGTCGCTCCTGGGTCTGAGTCTTAGTGTTTTCTTTCAAAAATCATACATTCCCATGCTCAGCCGCAGTATGCCGCCGTTCATTGTTGTACTGTTACTATCATTAGTCCAAGGTTCATTAAGCGGACGTTTGCCTGAATCCATACAGTGGCTTGTCAAGATTCTGCCCCCGGCATTTTATCCGGTTCGTGAGATGATGTTATATGAACAATCAAAGTTGGGGGCTGTTATTCTGACGGAAGTATGGGCTATACTCTACGCCATCGTTCTACTCATCATTCATATATGGATATCGGGAAGAAGGGATTTGCGGAGTTAGATGTCATTACTGTGTATAACTTGAATGTTGATCTGTGTTTCGTTACCATAGAAGGACGTTGGATGGTAAGTAATGTACGGAGATAAAGGGGGCGCTCGCGTATGCAAAATACAGACATGCAGCATGGCGACATGCTGGACAGCGAACACTCCAGGGAATTGTTTGCCTATTACGGATTGGCTGTATATTATGGACAGGCGCTTGAACAGCAATTGGTCAATCTGATTTTATTAATGAAAATGTCTCAGGGCAAGGTTGTATCCGAAGAGGATCTGGAAGATCTGTATGAACGCAAGATGAGCAGTTCACTCGGACAACTCATTCATGAGGTGCGTCATCATTTTACTTTTTCGGAGGAAGAGACTCGTCAGTTGAATGAACTATGGAAGCAGCGTAACAGCATTGTACATCACTATTTCAAGGAACGAATCCATGAGACATTCAGTCCTGAAGGACGATCACGCATGATCAAGGAACTGGAAGATTTTAAAGACCGTGCACAGGAACTGGAGATTAGTCTTCAGCAGTACGCAGGTGCCTGGATTGCAGAGTTGGGACTTGGTGCCGAATCCGCAGCAGCATTGCACACACTCGAACGTATGCATGCAGAGAGTATGCACGCACGGGCACTGGAAGAGGATGAGTCATTGTGATGGAAGGCAAGTCCCGAATACGTAAAATAAAAAGCAGACACTGGCTGTTAATCTCCATTGCATCGCTGCTGTTGCTTGGGGGTTTATGGACAATAACCACGGCTTCGCTCATCTGGATTTACACTGATGAGGAATCCTCGAGACAGAGTGATGCAGCCATTATCCTCGGTGCAGCCGTAGAAGGGGATAACCCTTCACCCGTATTTCGAGAACGTATTGAGCACGCCATTTTATTATATCGCCAGGGGACGATTAGTCATCTGCTCTTTACCGGTGGTTCCGGCAGTGCAGGGGAGCGCACCGAAGCCGAAGTTGGACGAGATTATGCTGTTGCACATGGTGTAGATCCGGTAGATATTCTTATGGAGACGGAATCAAGAATTACGGAGGAGAATCTGGTGAATTCGATAAGAGTCGGGGAACAGGCGGGATTTCACACCTACACCATTGTAAGTGACCCACTGCATATGAAACGGGCGATGAAGCTTGCTAACCGACTCGGCATAGATGCTGTTTCGTCCCCAACACGAACGACAGCTTACCGGACCTGGCGCAGTCAATTTCCTTTTCTGGCAAGAGAAACAATATTATATATGGGATATATGGTCAAAGGATGGATAGACAATCCGCAGCAGCACGGAAAGTGACTGGACTGCGCGATTGTCTTTTTTTTGCGCATGTTGACCCGGCGTTACTATGTTCCGGGATAATTAATCGCTGCACTAACCAGTGCGGCCACTCCAAAACCGATGAACCACCAAGGCCAGCGCCGATGATTGCTTTTGCGCATGCTGATGAACAAACTGATAATCCCCGCAAGTAATACCACGGTAGCCAAGCTGCTGCCAACGATCCAGCCGATGCTCATATGTTTACCTCCTCTATGTGGAATGGTATAAAGAGCTCCCTATGGTGAGCTTCCCACCTCTGACTTCTGCTTGAAATGGATAAGTACCGTTACGATACGTATGTTGATTATGAATGGATTGAAGCGGAAGATCACTGCTGAATCGGCCCCCGGTCTGCTTGAAGTCTAACTTGAATCCATCGTTATCTGCTGGGATGTGCACTTCAACGTTACAACCTGTGGAGCGACTATCCAGAGACTGAAGCATCGTTGAGGAGTGAACGGTGAGTTTGCTGCCTGTCACTTTGGATTGAATATGGGTGAACTGACCGGATAACTGAACAGGTGAAGAAGTGGATTGCAGTTGCATATGTTCTGCATGGAGGTCTGTTGCTTTAACTCGACTACCCACTGATCGTAGACGGATATGCTTGGCATGACCAGTTAAGTTGAGCTTACCTGATGTACAGTCACAATCCCATTGTTCCGAAGAAACGTTATCAACAAGAAAGTGGGAACCAACTCCGTTGATCGACAGCCTTTTCAAGACCGCAGGCGGCAGTACAATGTGGAGCGATGTGCGGTGAAAGTTAATGCCCAGAGGAAAAGCATGTTTTCGTCCATCGATCAGATGTAATAAACCATGGTTGACGTTAGCTTCAAAACATCGAGTTCTTGGAAAACGGGCGGATCCCCATTGAGTAACACGGATAACCGCTTCTGTGCCCCGGCTAATATGCACTTCACCTTGCATCCATTCCAGAGAAAGGGCGAGAAGGGGTTCTTCGGACAACCATTCTTTGCAAATCACATGTCCATTAGGTTTCAAATGGGCTATCCCTCATTTCTGTTATCGTCTTCATTCAAAATAGGATAAGCACCCATGGCTGCATGTTGGTCTAGAATACGTTCAATTAGTGAATCACTCACAATATCGGCACCAAGCATGTTCATCAACCGCTGTAAAAAATAAAGACGTTGCTTTGTTTCGCTCGAATTGCGGCCGAACAGTGTTGGATTAATCCATATATTGACCAGCATCATGAATACTTCTGCACAAGCTTCGGGATCCTCGGTATGGATAGATCCATCTGTAATGCCTTCACGCAAAATCGCTGCAATCACCGGTGCATCAATTCGAACAGCTTGTTGAATCCCTCGTACAATGAACACTGGATTTTTGATCTGGGTTCGAAGTACGTGATCCAGGGAATGGGCCTGTTGATCAGAGACGACATACTCCAAAATCTGAACTAACTTCTCACGTGCTGGTGAGGTCGATGTATTTGTAACTAATTGGTCCAGCATCTGGGCGGAATAGTTGAACTGTTGTTCCATGACCGCGTCCAGTATTTCCTCTTTAGATCTAAAGTGATGATACACTGCTCCCTTGGACATGCCTAGGGCAACAATGATGTCCTGGATACTCGTCTTTTCAAATCCTTTATCTGTGAACAACTGCGCAGCGACGTTCAGAATCTGTTGTACAGTCTGTTCAGGGTGCTTGTTTCTGGCCATAATAACCTCCTTATAATTTAGATACCGACCGTTGGTATGTATGATACAGAGAGATGTTTCCATTGTCAATAAGAGGAAATCAGATGAGCTGAATACATGAAAGAAAATCTAAAAATAAAAAACCGATATGCCTATAGACCAAGAGGTCTGCGGGCATATCGGTTTGGTGGTTGAAGTGTATTTACATATATCCCCTTACTACTTAAACGCCGCCTCCTGCAAAGGAGGTCGTGGTACGAATGGCCTCGCCGAGTGGGCTGCTTCCATTCGTACCGGGTGCTGCTTGAGCACCTTGCTGCAGCTGATACATCTGATAATAGCGTCCCTTAAGTTCCATCAGTTCATCATGAGCACCTTGTTCAACGATCCGTCCGCGATGCAGGACCAGAATCTGGTCTGCTGAACGAATGGTGGACAGACGGTGGGCGATGATGAAGGTGGTCCGTCCTTTTTTGAGGACTTCGAGCGCATTTTGAATTAAGGCTTCAGTTTCGGTATCAATATTCGCCGTAGCTTCATCGAGAATCAGGATCGCTGGATCGAAGGCCAGTGCACGAGCAAAGGAGATCAATTGCCGTTGTCCGGCAGATAATGTGCTTCCCTTTTCGATAACCGGCTCGTCGAATCCTTGCGGAAGATGGGCGAGAATTCGCTCTGCACCCACGTCGCGCAGCGCCTGTTCAATCTGTGCACGCGTAATCTGTTCATCTCCGAGACTGACATTGGAAGCCACGGTACCCGTGAAAAGGTACGGATCTTGTAATACAATGCCCATATGTTCGCGAATCCACTGTTTAGGCAGATCCTTGACGTTCTGACCGTCAATCGTGATCTTGCCTTTCTGTGGATCATAGAACCGGAACAGCAAGTTGATGATCGAGCTTTTACCGGAACCGGTATGGCCCACCAGGGCGACCGTTTGACCTTGTGAGGCTTTGAACGAGATGTTGTTCAGCACATAATCTTTTTTGTAGGCAAAGGATACATCGTCAAACACGACATTTCCTTTGTACCTCGGCATCGAGCCATCGGTTACCGGTTCACCTTTCTCATCCATCAGTTCAAATACACGTCCGGCGGATACCATAGAGGAATCCAGGTTCGCGAGTTGGTTCACCATACCTGTAATCGGCTGGAACAGACGTCCGAGAACGTCAACGAATGCATACAGCACACCCAGTGAGATGATACTTGTGCCTCCGAGCACACCGGAACCGAAGTACCACAGCACAACTGCAAAAGCGATATTCCGCAGAACGTTAACCAGGTTGTGTGAGGTAAAAGCGTTCAGGTTGAGCATTTTATTCTGGTGTTTCATATAATCATCATTCAGATCCTCGAATTCCTGCTTGGTCTGTTTCTGATGACGGAATACCCGGATAATGGACATCCCCTGAATGGATTCGTTAATAATGGCATTAATCTCGCTCAGGCGTGAACGAATAATGGTGTTGTAACGAGTAGCGATTTTACGATAGAGCACAATCCACAGAACCAGCATCGGGACAACGAACAGCGAGATCAATCCGAGGCGGAAATCCAGCAGGAAAAGCGCAACGTACACTCCGGTAATCGTAATGATGCCTGAGAAAAAGTTGGACAGAACCGCAACGAACAAATCCTTGACGGCTTCCGTATCGTTGGTGACCCGGGAGACCACTTTACCTGCAGGAAGGTTATCGAAAAAGTGTACCGGTAATCGCTGGATGTGTGCATACACATCGTTGCGAAGTCTTTGAATGACTTTGTTGGCAGAGGATTGCAGCCAGTAAGTCTTACCAAACTCCATAATGACCGAGATGACAAGGAAGATCATGTAATACACAATCAATTGATAGATGCTTGGCATTTCCGGTTTGTAAAAGGCAAAGAGTTCACCAGCGGATAAAGGAACCGCCGCATATTGACCCGTTACTTCGCCTGCGCGTGTAACCGTCAGTGTTCCGTCTGCATAGGTTCGATCCCCATCGGGGGCACTAACGGGTTCATTCACAAAATAAAAACTTTTTCCGGCTTGCAGTACGCGTACTTCGGAACCTTTCGTTTCATCCGCTTCAAACCGACCTTCACGTTTATAGTTCTTTCCATTGTAGACTGCCGCTTCGCTTGAAGCTGTGGTCTCATAGAAAGGCTGCTCAATGGCGAGCAAATGATTGTCGATCATGGACTTGGCGATGAAAGGGCCGGCAAGCTCAGCCGCAACTCCGATTGTAAGCATAATTAAAGCGGCAATAAATGTGCCTTTGGCTTTTAGGGCGTATTGAAGCAGCCGTTTGCCTGTATTAGACTTCAAAGCGTTAACCTCCTACGTGGACAAATTAGACTCCACCTGCTGCCGTTCATACTGTTCACGGTACCAGCCGTTCATAGCAAGCAGTTCCTGATGGGTTCCTTCTTCCGTAATTTTCCCGTGCTCCAGTACGATGATTCGGTCAGCGTGTTCAATAGCGGACAGGCGGTGAGTCGAGATCAGCGTTGTTTTGCCCGAGCGTTTGTTGCGTATATTTTCGATAATTTTGGCTTCGGTTCGTGCATCGACGGCAGATAGAGCATCATCCAGAATCAAAATGTCCGGATCGGCGATAAAGGCACGCGCCAGCGATACCCGCTGTTTCTGTCCACCGGACAGCGCAATTCCTTTTTCACCAACGAGTGTGTCCAGACCATCGGATAAAGTGCCCAGATCTCCATCAAAGGCTGCGGTGCGAATCGCTTCCATAATTACATTATCATCCGCACCTGGCTTACCGAATTGAATGTTCTGACGGACTGATTTGGAGAACAGCACCTGTTCCTGTGGGACATATCCAATCCAGCTGTGCAGGTCATCTTTAGCGATATCCTGAATCGGATGACCGGAGATGCTTAACTTACCCGATCCGGCCGGGTATTCATGAAGCAATTGTTTGAGCAGGGTGGACTTTCCGCTACCTGTACGTCCCACGATACCCAGTGTCTGTCCGCGTCGAAGTGAAAAGCTGACATGACTGAGATTGTCGACGGTAGAACTAGGGTAACGGAAGGTAACATCCTGCATGGCGATCTCTTCAGGATTCGTAATATGAGCAGGCTGCTCAACATCTTTCACGGCAGGTTCTACAGATAGCGTCTCGTTAACACGATCGAGTGAGGCACTACCACGCTGCATCAGGTTAATCAATTCGCCAATGGCAAACATTGGCCAGATCATCATCCCCAAGTACATATTGAACGATACGAGATCCCCCAGGGTAATTTCATTATGAAAAACAAGATAAATGCCGTAGGCAAGTGCAATCACATAACTGAGTCCGACACATAACCGGATGGTAGGTTCGAACAGTGCATCCATTTTGGCAACGGCCAGGTTTTTTCGGTATACATCTTCGGTGACATCGGCGAACCTTTTCTCATCCAGACGTTCCTGAACATAGGCACGCACAACTCGAATGCCGGCAATAGATTCAAGCACCTGATCGTTCATATCCCCGAATGCATCCTGTGCCAATGTGTATCGTTGATGGACAGCTTTACCATAGATCATCATAGCGATGGCGATAAAAGGCAGAGGCAGAATTGCGGCCAGGGTCAGTTTCCAGCTAACCAGAAATCCCATGGCGAATAATACAGTTGCCAGAAAAGCAGTGGAGTCGGTTAACGTCAGCATGCCGAAGCCTGCTGTGGTAGCGATGGAACGAAGATCATTCGTGGCACGTGCCATCAGATCACCGGTTCTGTTTTTCTCAAAAAAGGGCGGGGTCATCCGCAGCAAATGATCCATAAATCGTGACCGCAGCAGGCGTTCAACCAGATTGGCACCGCCAAACAGTTTGTGCATCCATATGTACGTTGTCAGATAGATAATGATGACCGATCCTAGAATAAGTAAAATGTAACGTGTAAGTGAGGCGCCGGTGATGGAACCGCGTACAATCTCGTCAATGGCATTGCCCAGAAGACGAGGTGGCAGCAGTTCAATGATGCCCACCATAATAAGCAAGGTGACACCGATGAGGTATCGTTTGCGTTCCAGCCGGAAAAACCAGGCCAGATTTTTAAGTACAGAGAACAAGTGGTATCCCTTCCTTTCAAGTTCGTGAAATGCATGTTCCGTTCATGTTTAGCTGTTTGAGCCCACAAAAAAAGACATACCGCACGCAGGCGGTATGTCTTGGGTATCATTCATACGGCAGCATGGCTCCGAGAGCAGAGCCACCATCGTAGATAGAGTTCAATTGTGAGAGTACAACACAGCAAACCTGATTAGAGGCTTCTGTGATGCGGTCTTATGAACGGAATAACGATTTCATGGGTGCTCCGGTATTTAGTTGTATGTTGAATTGATGTAGATCGTCATTATTAAACACCGTAACCACCCTTTCTTTTTTGGTAATAAATTGCATGTGGATCTCGTATGTTTGCATCTTAACACCGACTTTTACAATCTGTCAAACGTTTTTCCAAAACAGAAGATGCTGCACATTGTGATGGAATTATGACAAGTGAATGAACTTTTTTTGCGTATTTGGGGTGGTTGAGGTTTGTAATCAAGCCATTGTAGCGATATGATGGAACATATATATAGAGAAGGAGCTGACACCAAATGAGTACCATTCATGTATCTGACCGCGCTGCTCGCTGGTATAAGGAAGAACTGAATTTGAACGAAGGAGACAGCATTCGATTCTTCGCCCGTTATAGCTCCGGCGGAGGTCTTCATCCTGGCTTCTCCCTAGGAATTGCCGTGGAAGAACCACGACATCCTGCTGATCAAACGAAGGTATCGGGTATCCAGTTTTTTATGGAGGATCATGATTACTGGTATCTGAAAGGTCATCAACTTCATGTAGATGTCGTTGAAGAAGGACAGGATATCGAATATCGCTACACTGAGATTTAACGTACTATTTATGCGTATATAGAATGGCTCATCACCGGTCGCACCGATTTTCGAACAGGAGGAGATACGACATGAATCCGCCAGCCCGAGATTTGGCCCAGTATATCGCGAATCGCTCTCATATTGTTGTTAAGGCGGCGGTTCGGGCCGAGAATGAACAAGGTGAATTATTGCTGATCCAGCATGCTGAACACGGACATTGGCGTATTCCTGTGGGACAGATGCGCCCGGGAGAAGCCATTGAGGACACCGCGCACAGGGAACTGTGGGAAGAAACGGGGTGGACCACCAGTCATATGACACTTGAAGGTTTGCATTCCGGTCCGAATCTGAGACATTTGCATGCCAGTGGGGATGAAGAATATTTTGTCATTGCCATGTTCAGTACACAAATTGTTCAGGATTCGCTCGTAGAATCAAGAGTAAATAGCGAAGCAGGGCTGAAGTTTTTTGATCTCAAATCATTGCCCAGGCTGAATGATCTTAGCCGCTTGCTGCTTAGGTCTTCCGAAACAGAATAACCGAACAAAGAAGACGCCTTTCCTGCCGGGAAGGCGTCTTCTTTGTTGTAGAAATCATTTTAATCTAATGGACCCGTATCCATGAGAACGACATTTTTGTGAATAGGCAATTTCCAAGTTTCTGTCATAATTAGACTTGATCAAGCGGTTGTTCGTCGTCCATCGCAAAATCAAAATCGTCAATATCAAAAACCTGCACAGGGGATGCCGACTCAATAATACGTGCAATCAATTCGACCTGGTCAGTAAGTATGGGGATATCCAGACGCTGTGAAGTGAGAAGCAGTTCGGTCTCGATCGGATCGAAATATTCACCATATTGTGCGGTATCAACCGCATTAATGATGGCGATGGTGACCTGATCACCAAACAGAATGGACGGACTTTTGGCCCAAGGAACAGCAAGGGCGCGCTCTATTTTTTTCTTATTCAACGGTTCTTCAAAATAAGAAATCATTTCGTTGATCTTGGTTTTCACATGCTGGTCATCTGCTGGATTATCCATCAAAGGGTCAGGGCTGACCTGAAATTCGTATAACTCCAGGATGGTGGTATAAGGAACAATATATTCAACAGGCGCCGGAGGCGCGAGCAATTGACCGTAAATTGCCACCATCACGGCTTCTGTTACAAACTGACGTGACATGGTTCCTGAATCCTCCTGCGGCCATTAATAGTTGCGAGGTGAATCAATTGTATTGTGTATGAAGGATCAAATTGATTTCTCTGCTATGGACTTGGGTGCTTCAATTGCATGAATAGAAGTATATCATACAACCGTGGGAAAAACAGCCAATCGGCAGAAGGATGTCAAGTCCCAACTTTGATCATGATTTCCCCAAAAGTAAGGATAGAATACCTGCTGCGATCAGGGGACCGACAGGTACACCCTTGAACAAGGCAACCCCAAGCACCGTACCTATAAGCAGCCCGGCAACGACGGTAGGCTGAGTACTCATCAGTGTAGCCCCTCGTCCTCCCAGATGGGCGACAAGTAATCCTACACCAATGGCGAGCAGCGATTTCCAGTGAAGAAAAGATTCTCCGATCGTCTGCAAACTGATTTTTCCACTGGCGAGTGGTGCCATAACCCCAATAGTCAAGATGATGATACCAATCGTAAGTCCGTACTTTTCCAGCCAGGGGAATGCCTGGTTCATGTTCAGTACTCTCAACAACAACAGAAATACCATGGCTACGGTTACGGGTGTATTGCTGCTGATAATACCTAAAGCGGCGAACACGAGCAGCAGCAGTGAAGTCATATCCATCGATTTCATTTCCCTTCGGTCTGTCCGCTATGCCGACCTACGATATGTTCAGCAATATATCTTCCATGCCAGCGGCCGGATTCAATAAATACTTCATTGGCATTGCGCCCTGAAGCGATTACTCCGCCAACGTATATGCCTGGTACACTGCTTTCCATTGTCTGCGGGTCATATACCGGTTTATCCATATCATCGGACATCTCGACACCTACGGAAGAAAGCAGCTTGCGGTCAGGACGGAATCCGGTCAAAGCCAGCACAAAATCGTTGTCGAGTTCACTTGTAGATCCATCGGAATGCAGCAAACGAATGGAGTCGTCCAGAATTTCATTGACACGTGAGCCAAGGTGAAGTGAGATTTTTCCTTTTTGCACCATGCTTTCGAACAATGGACGAACCCATGGTTTAATATGTTCCGAAACACCAGTCCCACGATAAACCATGTCAATTTGTGCGCCGACACGTACCAGTTCCATTGCAGCATCGACAGCTGAATTACTGCCTCCAATGATGGCGACACGTGTACGTGTGTATGGATGGGCTTCACGGAAATAATGAGTGACTTTATCTTTGTCTTCTCCGGGGATGCCAAGATAGTTGGGATGGTCAAAATAACCTGTAGCAACAACGACATTTCGTCCTTCATGAACGATTGCCTGCCCACGCCGATTGACCGTATGTACCTCGAACGTGCCATCGTCTTTGCGTTTGATTTCTTGGGCTTCCTCATAATTATGAACACGCAGGCTGAAATGTTCGGCTACCTTGCGATAATAGGCGAGTGCCTCGTAACGAAAAGGTTTGTCGTTTGGTGTGCTGAACGGAACATTCCCAATTTCAAGCAACTCCGCTGTGCTGAAAAACTGCATATGGGTTGGATACAGATAAATAGATTGGACGATATTGTACTTCTCAACAATTACAGCGGACAGTCCCATCCGCTCGCATTCAATGGCAGCAGATAGACCGCATGGGCCTCCGCCGATAATAATGACATCTTCCATGTTCTTAATCCTCCTTATTTCAAGCAATATAATCCTACCGTAAATATGGGTTCAATGCCAGTTCAAGAAGGGTACGGATGTTAAGAAATAAATCCTAATGCGAGGGAATTGACTTCGAAGAGAAAAAAGACTAATATCAAATTAGATAATTATCTAAGTGGAAGTGAGTTGAACGAAATGCAACTGGAGAAGATTGTGGCCTACCATAAAGCGCTGGCTGATCCGACCCGGCTTCGGATGCTGCTGCTGCTATCCCAGGGAGAACTTCATGGTCAAGCGCTTGCCGAGAAGCTTAACTTGTCTCAGCCAACCGTTACACATCATGCATCCAAGTTAAGAGAAGCAGCGCTAATCAAGGAACGCAGAGAGAAAAATACGGTTTTTTTCTCGCTCAATCCGTATTTTATCCGGGAGCATGCGCAGGCTTCAGTTGATTTTATTTTTAGACAAGAGGAGGTTGCCGATATGAGTGATGTGAATGAAACACTGAAGGCATCCGTGATGCGGAATTTCTTCTCGAAGGATGGACGATTGCGTCAGATCCCGGCTCAATATAAGAAAAAGCTGATTGTACTGGGGCATTTGGTGGAGCAGCTTGAATTTGGACGGAAATATACGGAGAAAGAGATCAATGCATTCATTCAAAACTATCATGAGGACTTTGCCACCATTCGCCGGGAGTTTATCATGCACCAGTTCATGTACCGGGAAGATGGGATCTATGAACTGAATCCGAAGGAGATGTGGACTCGCTGGGATCAAATAAAGTAAGTAAAAAAATAAACTTGACAAGAGCGGTTGAAGCTGTGTAACATAATGGATAATTCTACAAGGGAGGCGATGTTAAATGACAAATTTAATGGCAGTATACGTTAATTTGAATATGAACAGCGTCTCCGGAACGGATCAATGCATGTAATTTTACGGCAGTTGGGCAGTATTGTTCGCAATATTGTCCATATGTACGTAACACAGAATAACATGCACAGATAAAGCCACGGGTGACGTACCCGTGGCTTTTTGTATGCCGAAAATGGGTTGTTTCTGGATAACGAATGCCGGATTGTCGTAATGATATGTCCGATATGAATGCCATACAAACAATCTTACATTCGGCTAACTTCTTATTGCCGCGGGTGGAGTGCTGCTCGTGGCTTATTTGGTTTTGATGCCTTACCGGAGCGTTCATTGTTGATTGTTGTTAATGTCAATGAAGGATAACACACCATTTATCGGGAGGAATTTTTATTTTGAATAACACGATGGAGAAATACGGCTGGTCTGCAAAGTGGCAGGAGTTGTGGCAGCAGACGGGTATGGAAGAACAATTAAGAAAACCGGCAAGAATTATTGCGGATCACGGGCAATTGCTTCGCCTGATTACGGCTGAAGGAGAATGCTGGGGACGGGTATCCGGACGGATGCGACATGATCATGAGGAGACTGGCATTGTACCAGCCGTTGGGGATTGGGTCGCTGTTACAGGGCAAGCTGGTGAAGAAGCCGTCATTCACAGCATTGTGCCACGTCAGAGCAGGGTATCCAGACAAGCTGCTGGTCCAGTGACCAAAGAGCAATTGATTGCGGCAAATGTGGATACATTGCTGATTGTTGCCGCTCTTAATCATGATTTTAATCTGAGACGGCTCGAAAGATACATTATGATGGCCTGGAATGGTGGAGTCAGACCTGTCATCATTCTAAGCAAAAGTGATCTGAGCGAGAATGTGGAAGAACAAATTTCGCTGGTGGAAGGCATTGCTCCTGGAATTGAAGTGTTGGCCATATCGGCTGTTCAGGATCAGGGCAAATCTTTACTTGAAAAATTTCTGTCTCCAGGCACAACAGTTGCCTTGACGGGTTCATCCGGTAGTGGTAAGTCAACTCTGGTCAACTGGATGATGGGCGAGAGTGTACAGCTCACGCAGGCCGTTCGTGAGGACGACAGCCGTGGACGACATACGACCACTCATCGGGAAATATTTGTACTGCCGCAGGGAGCGGTATTGATAGACACGCCGGGAATGCGTGAACTCAATCTTTGGGATGAAGGTCAGGATGGTTTGTCACATGCCTTTGGTGAAATTGAGCAACTCGCTGCGGAATGCAGATTTCAGGATTGCACACATACCCGGGAAGCCGGCTGCGCTGTAAAGGAGGCTATTCAGGAAGGTTCATTGGATGAAAAAAGACTGGGCAACTACTTGAAAATGCAGAAGGAACTGAAGTTTCAGCAGCGTAAGGAACAGGCGGCATCCAAACGACGGACCGCTTCAAGCAAACCCGTCAGCTCTCGCAAACCGAAACATGTCCGCAGTACAAAAGACTGGGAGGAGGCCTGAGACCAGGTGGGCATCCCTCTATATCCTGCATAGGATAGATCAGGAGGGATGCCATCATGCCAGATTACAGCATCATCGTGGACCTGTCGGATCATATGTTATATCTTTTGGATGGCTCACAGGTGGTTAAGGGTTATCCAGTCGCTATAGGCAAGATGCTCACGCAGACGCCTAATGGCGTGTTTACGATTATTAACAAACAAGAGAATCCTGGAGGGCCATTTGGCGTTCTCTGGATGGGGTTGTCGGCCCCGCATTATGGAATTCATGGAACCAATGATCCTTCATCCATTGGCAAGTCCGTTTCTCATGGATGCATACGCATGTATAATTCGGATGTGCTCGACCTGTCTTCCAAAGTGTCAGTGGGCACACAAGTAACGATCCGGCCCTAGGGCCGGATTTATCTGAACTGGGATTGTAAAGTCACGGCGTGGCCGAGAGAAAGGAGTCATAACATGCGAATCAGACCAGCGCGTGAAGGGGATGCGGAAGCCGTAGCCCATGTACATACAGAGAGTTGGAAGACGACATATCGAGGGATCGTGCCGGACGATTTTTTGGACAATCTGACTACGGAATCAAGGTTGTCCCAATGGGAACGGAATATCCGTTCTGGCGAAAAGGATCAGATTCTGGTGGTGGCTGAACAGGAGGATGGGAAAATTGTCGGATTCGCCTGTGGTGGGAAGGAACGTGAAGGTAAATTGCCTTACGATGCTGAGCTGTATGCAATTTATTTACTGAAAGAAGTGCAACAAACGGGTATCGGTCAGCAGCTGGCGAGACACGTCGTTCGTTATCTCCATTCCCTGGACATGAGGAACCTGTTGATCTGGGCACTGGAGCAAAACTCAGCCTGCCGTTTTTATGAAAAAATGGGTGGAATCCCTGTCCAAACCCAGCATATCCGCATTGGCGGTCAAGATCTGTTAGAGGTTGCTTATGGTTGGGAGGACTTGACTCTTTTTGGAGAAAAGACGGTACCCGGAAGTGGGATGAATGAGAATTTGGCTGAATAAGTTGAGCATTGAGGAGTTTTTCTCATCAAAAGATGAAAGGATTCATCTGTTCTTCGCGTTTGCGCAATCCTTAACAAGGTTAATGAACTACTACACTACTTTGAGGTGAGACATTCAATCTTGTTTGGGAGGCGTTATTCAGATGACTTTAATGGAGACAGGACATACAACATGGACAAAACAATTTATTAATGGCGAATGGGTAGAAGGCTCCGGCGAGAGAACAGTGGAAAATAAAAATCCGTACACGGGAGAGGTTTTTGCAACCTGGCGATCCTCGAACAAGGAAGATATAGATCAGGCATATGAGGCTGCTCAAAAAAGTTCGGTGTAATGGAAAAAGTCCCTGCCGGCGGTAAAAGAGAGTGTACTCCGCAAAGTTTCGGCTCTAATGGCAGAGCGCAAAGAGGAAATTATAAAATTGCTGATTACGGAATCCGGGAGCACACGCATCAAGGCCGAGGCGGAGTTTGCTTCTGCGAAACGGATTGTGGATGAAGCTGCTTCGTTCCCTTATCGGATGAAGGGAGAGATATTACCCTCGAATACACCAGGGAAAGAGAATCGTGTTTTGCGGGAACCCAAGGGAGTTATCGGTGTGATCGGCCCTTGGAATTTTCCTTTGCACCTGTGTATGCGTTCCGTAGCTCCGGCTATTGCTTTGGGTAATGGAGTCGTTATTAAGCCTGCGTCCGACACGCCGATTACTGCTGGTTGGCTTATTGCTGATCTATTTGAGCAGGCTGGATTGCCTGAAGGTGTATTGAATGTGGTAGCTGGGAGCGGGAGTGAGATTGGAGATTATTTTGTAGCGCATCCAATACCCAAAGTCATTTCCTTTACAGGCTCCACAGAGGTGGGGCAGGGTATCGGCAAACTGGCGGGTGAGCATTTGAAAGAAACGGCACTTGAACTTGGTGGCAACAATGCGATGGTAGTCCTGGAAGATGCGGACGTTGAATGTGCCGCGGAGTCTGCGGTATTTGGTAAATTCCTGCATCAGGGGCAGATCTGTATGGCACTCAATCGAATTATTGTGCATGCTGATATTTACGACAAGTTTGTGGAGTCCTTTGTCAACAAGACGAAAAAAATTCAGGCTGGCGATCCTTCGAATGCCCAAACGCTGGTGGGTCCGCTCATTCGTGAAAAGGAAGTGGAGCGCCTGCTGAACTTGATTAAGGGAGCCGAGGCAGAAGGAGCAACATTGCTGTTGGGCGGCACCAGCAAAGGCAGTGTGCTGGAGCCCACTGTACTCGCAGATGTGAAACCGGACCAGCATATTGTGCAACAGGAACTGTTTGGACCTGTTGCGGTAATTATGAAAGCGCAGGATGAGCAGGAGGCCGTGCGATTGGCCAACGATACGCCTTATGGTTTAAGCGGCTCTGTATTCACCGGAAATCTGGAAAGAGGGTATCAAGTTGCCCAGCAGATTGAATCGGGCATGGTGCATGTAAACGATCAATCTGTGAACGATGAGGCTCATGTGATGTTTGGTGGTGAAAAATCATCGGGGGTTGGCCGTTTCGGTGGCGATTGGGCTATTGAGAAGTTCACGCGGACTCGCTGGATCAGCATTCAGCATCAATATCGGGACTACCCAGGAGTCCAATAGTTCGACAGTTCACGTGAGTATGGAATTATTTATATTTAATATCTGATACGTTTCGGGAAAGAGTGACAAAGATTGCGCAGAATCCGCCCCAAGCTTGATGGGGCGGTCTTTTGCATTTTTTTTACGCATGAAAAATAAGTGAGGAATTGATGTGAAAAATTTGTTTGGCGCACTTGGAATCTGGTTATTTATGGATACACGGGCAGAACAGATCCGTAAATCCAATTGGTAAAGGGGCCTGAACTTCATGTCCATTGACCGTTTCATTCTGAGAAAGCTGAATACTTGTCAGGAAGAAAATACACGTGATAATTTGGTTCGATTGTTTGTCATTCGAATCCAAAAGGCCGAGATGGAAGAGGAAAACGAAACCGCCTATGTTGTCGGTAGATTGCATTAGAAATAGATAAATGAGATTCGGTGCATATAAAAAGGAAGCTTGTCCTTAATGGCAAGCTTCCTTTTCCTTATGTTCGCGAATGAATGAATTCGCAGTTTCCAAGTTGAATGAAACAACGGACTCATCTTAATAAAGCGATAAGGCGAGAGAGTCATTTTCGCTACGGCTGTGAAGAATGGCTTCACCACCGACAATCTCAATACTAATCAATGATTGCAGACATTTCTGTAAAGCGCGTTTACCATTGCTGATCTTATGCTCAAGGGCACTGCTAAGCAATCGTAGTGTCTTTTGCACAGGCTGTTTGTTTTCTTGATTGAAATATACAGGGATTGATTTGTTTTGAAAAGTTATTAGTGTTCTCACTAGAAATCACCTCACGAGAGTTATTTCTTACTGGTTATATTAAATTCCAATGCTTAAAATTACCTTAAAATCAGCTTATGAAAACATAAAGGTGTGCAATGTTTGAAAAGTGTTCACAATTCAATTGCGAGCGAAGCAATAAAGAGTCCCGAAAATCATTATACCGCTACCATTTATATGGAAGAAAAACGTATGGTTTCGCATCCTTGCAATAATTAACGTGACTACTGCCTCGAAAGTTCTGAGTCAAATGGACGATATTTTAATGTATACGTGGGTCATATGTAACGAAATTACAGGTTGCACATTGCAAATAGGGTGTTTATGTAAGAAAATAGGGATGGAATACCGTTTCATCTGCTTTTTTTTGATTTAATTTGACACTAGGACAATTTACATATGAGACCATGGGAGGGATTATTTTGATTCTTACCGTGTATACCGGCCGGGAGGAAGGCGATTGGTTTGACATCGAGGTCCCGGATGAATGTACTATTGAGCATCTGAAGACATTGCTGGGAGTTCGCATTTTCGGCCAGGCACCGGGAGAGGGCGTTCAGTACGTCCTGGAAGCCAAGTTTCCGGAAGGGTTATGGTTCTCACCCCAGAACACACAACAGCTAATGGAAACAGGGCTGCGTCAAGGAAGCTGTGTGCGGGTCCAGCGAGCATTCTCCACTACTTCTGAAGAAGCGCCTGTGTATGGAAGACGTTCATTGTTTCATCAGGACAGCAACGAATGAACGATCTGGACGTATATATTGATTACGGCAAAGAAATATAAGGAGGTCTTCTCTTCGTGAATGTGTTATATCAGCGTTCTCCAAGAATGACACCGGTTCTCAAGGAAGAAAGGCTGGAAATTCTCAGGCCCCCGGCAGAACCAAACAAACCTACGTTTTCAATGATTTCTATTATAATACCGATCATGATGACGATGGTCAGTATCGGATTCTACGTATATATCAACATGACGGGCAAAATGGGCAACCCCAATTATATGATGTTTCAGATGATGACGGTCATGATGATGCTTACGTCATATACCATTCCGTTTTTTGTGTATCTGAGTAACAAAAAGACGTATCGCAAAAAAATCGAAGAACGTAAGGCCATGTACCGAGCACAACTGGATAAGCACCGTGAAGAGCTCAAGGAAGCTCAAGCCGAGCAGGTCAAGAGCCTGTACGAGATTCATGGTGATCCCAATGTTTGTCTCCAAGTCGTGAAGAATCGCAACAGTTCCTTATGGGAGCGTTCACCGGAAGATGACGATTTCTTGCAGGTCCGGATCGGTACGGGAGAAATTCCATTCCGAATTAAACTGCAGGTTCCACGAGTGGATGGTTATGAAAAAGATGAATTAATTGAGGCGGCTCATGAACTTGCAGCAGAATTTGAGACGGTATCCGATGCTTCCATTACACTCCCACTGTTCCAATCAAAAGTGATGGGATTGGTGGGGAATCGGGAGGAAGTGCTCGCTTCCTTGCGCGTCATCATTTCACAACTCACGGTGCGGCATTCGCCGGATGAATTGAAGATTGCTGCTTTTTATGAAGAAAAGGAAACGAAAGAATGGGACTGGCTGCGCTGGCTGCCCCACATCTGGGATGAAGATCAGGGACAACGCTATATGGCCGACAGGCACAGCGGTGCGCATCAATTGGCGGACAGCTTGTTTTCCGTGTTGAACCGCAGGCGCAATAATAAAGAGGATCGCTACAAGAAAACCGTGCAAACGCCATGTTATGTTGTGGTGCTCTCGGATACTCAATTAATAGAAGAAGAACCGCTGCTTCCCCTTTTGCTGGAATCGGCGCAGGAGATCGATGTGTGTACCATTATTTTGGCAAACCGCAAGGAATCCCTTCCGATGCATTGTCAATTGATTATGGAAGCATCCAAAGGCAAGGGCGTGTACATCAAAAAAACGGAAGATGCTGACGTTGTACAGCAGACGTACACACCAGATGTGATATCAAAAGAGACCGCTGAGGCACTCTCACGTTACATGTCTCCCATTCGGCTGAAGCGATCTTCCGCTTCGGACATCCCGCAAATCCTTCCGTTATTTGATATGCTTGGCACCTCACGTGTTGAAGACCTGGATGTAATCACCCGCTGGGGCCAGACACGATATCCGGATACGCTGCCTGTACCCATGGGCGTGCGCGCAGGTGGCAAGAAAATTGCCATTAACTTGCATGATAAAATTGAACGTCAGGGTCACGGCCCGCACGGATTGATCGCAGGGACAACCGGTTCAGGCAAAAGTGAGGTCATCCAGTCGATCGTGGCCTCTCTGGCTGCCGAGTTTCATCCGCATGATCTGGCCTTCATGTTGATTGACTATAAGGGCGGCGGGATGTCGAATACATTTGTGGGCTTGCCTCACGTCGTCGGCACAATCACCAATCTCGATGGGAATTTGATTGAACGGGCCAATATTTCACTTCGGGCCGAACTGGTCAGAAGACAGAAAATATTGAATGATGCAGGAAATCTTCAGCACATTGATGAGTATTACAAAATTTTGCGTTCCAGACATGAACAGCCGCTGCCGCACTTGGTTATCATCATTGACGAGTTTGCTCAATTAAAGCGGGATCAGCCGGAGTTCATGGATGAGTTAATCAGCATAGCGGCCATCGGCCGGACACTGGGTGTACATCTTATACTGGCAACCCAGAAGCCTGCTGGTGTGGTCGATGATAAAATCTGGAGTAATTCCCGTTTCCGTATCTGTCTTCGCGTTCAAAGCGAAGGGGACAGTCGGGATATGATCAAAATTCCAAATGCGGCCTGGATCACCAAGCCGGGTCGTGGATATTTCCAGGTGGGCAGTGATGAAGTGTTTGAGGAAATGCAATTTGCCTGGAGCGGCGCGCCATATAATCAGCAGGAGGATACAACAACGGTACTGCCTGTCATGGAAGTTCGTTTGAATGGGAAACGGGAACCTCTCTTAACTGGAGAGCGCAGAGCTGTGCTCAAAGGGGAAGATGTGCCCAAGCAGCTTCAGGTATTTATTGACTACGTGGCGGCAGCGGCAGCTGAGGCGGGAATCACCCGATTACCCGGACCCTGGTTACCGCCCTTGCCTGAGACACTGGAATGGGAAAGCCTTAACGACTGGCAAGAAGAAAATCGGGAGGCATCATTGCTTGACGGTGGTGCAAGTGGTTTGAAACCTGTCGTTGGCCTGCTCGATGATCTGCCTAATCAACGACAGCAACCGCTCGCGCTTCCTGTAGATCAGGGACATCTGGTTGTATATGGTATGCCTGGTCTGGGGAAAACGACGTTTGTGCAAACCTTGCTGATGTCACTTGCCCGTTCTAAACGAACTGAACCTTGGCATGGCTATATTATCGATATGGGCCGGATGATGAAAGATTTTGCAGGCTTGCCTCAGATCGGTGCAGTAATGATGTCTGAAGAGGAAGATCGAATCAAACGGTTATTCCGTCACATCCTGAAACAGTCTGCACAACGCAAGGACATGATCTCGGAAGCTGGGGTTAAGACAATATCAGCCTACCGACGCACTGCTCACGCAGCAGTACCACAAATTGTCGTTGTTATCGATGGTTATCTTTCTTTCAGAAATGCGTATCCCGAGGAGAATGAACTGCTGGAAACGATCCTTCGTGAAGGCGGCAGTCTGGGTATCACATTTATCCTCACTGCCAATCGCGTCACAGATGTATTCGAGAAATTCAGAAGCAATATTCCAAATGCAGTTTCGTTTGAATTATCGGACCCTAGCGACTATTATTACGCAGTGGGACGGCCATCCAAAGCACCTAGCCAGCTTCCGCCTGGAAGAGGATTGGTCAAAGGACAAGTTCCTCCCTTGATGTTCCAGGCGGCGTTGCCGTCATCCGGAACAGATGAAGGCAAGCGTTCTTCTGCTCTGCGCAGCACAATTGCAGAGATCAGAGAAAGCTGGAACGGAGAAGAAGCGCCGCAGATTGCGCCGCTCCCGGAAGAGGTTAAGCTCAAAGATGTGCTGATCCGCACAGGAACCTTCGGGCAAGTCGGAGACGTATCTTCCTTAACCGTACCCGTAGGTTTGCTTACCGATGATCTGGAACCCTTCCAACTGAATCTGCGTGAAGGGCCGCATTTCATGGTTACGAGTCCGATGGAAGGCGGCAAAACGACATTTTTGCTGACCTGGATGTTATCCCTTGCATATCATACGTCTCCTGAAGACATGCAAATATACACCGTAGATATGCGCTATGGTTCCGGAGGACTGGGGGAAATTAGCAGTTTGCCCCATGTCAGTGGACATGTGTCCCGCGAAGAACAGCTTGCACCTGTGATCCAACAGTTGTACGATGAAGTTCTAAAAAGAGGCGAGTCAGCCGATGGACCGGAAATTGTTCTTGTCATTGACGATGCGGATACGCTAGCGAAGCAGCTGAATGATTTTAATGTGAAGGATCAGTTGGGCGCGATCGTTCGTCAAGGCAGGGACCGAGGCATACATGTGATTTTGTCAGGCGTTCCGGCAGACTTCCCAACCTTCGGTTCGGACTGGGTGAACGATGTGAAAGCTTCCCAGAGCGGATTGTTGTTCGGGACTTTAGACCCTAATGATCTCTCGTTCTTCCGTATACCTTATTCGGAATCCGGGGGGAGTTCAACTGGGCTGAAGGTACTGCCTCCGGGTCAAGGTTATTATGTAAAACGTAAATATTCCAGGGTTAAAGGTGCAATTCCATGTGATAGCACCTGGAAAATGGCCGATTGGATTTCTGAAATTCGTGACCGATGGCATGTTGTAGTTTGAGGGGAGGTGGCTCATAATGTTGACGGTTCATGATTCCAAGCAAAAGGTAGTTACTTTGCAAATAAAAGAGCTTTTTTTCCTGGCCGGTATTCTCGGTTCAGACCGCTTGCTTGGCGTGGAAGATCCTTTCCGCGGATATATGGCGGAAGACATTGCTTTGGAGTGGGAGCGTGTGAAAACTTCCCTGCTCGACAAAGGATATCTGATTCAGGATCAGGACAGCAATGAGCTGATCATGACACCGACCGTTTTCTCCAGGGTAGCCATTGCGGGACTGTCCGACAGGGCTTGCTGGATTCGCTACACGCACAGCGGCAAGTCGTATGAAAGTTATGTGCACTGCACGGATGAACGTGTCGTTGAAGTATCCCGCGTTGCAGACGAACCGGATTCGTTCCGGCTGAGTGATCTGGGAAACGTTCGTGAAGCGATTGATTTTCTGATCCAAAGGATGAATTGGAGTGGGCATTCTCCGGCGGAAAAGCCGGCCCTGATGTGCTCCAAGAAAAAATTCTATGATGTGATGAATGATCTGAAGAACAAAGAGTTACAGGCAGTGGCTGATGAGTTGGTACAAGAGACGAGCGATCCCGAAGGGTCACTTGCGCTTGCGCGATGCCTGGTGAACAAGGAATCAGAGGGGGAACTGCGGTTGCTCGTATGGAACGGAGAAGGGTGGAAATCACAATCTGCGGCTTTCGCTGCGAGTACGGTATCCAACTGGCTGTTTCGCATGAGTACTGCGGCTTCGGATGATTGGCTTGTTGCAGCACTGACGACAAGAGAACAGTTTCACGAGATGCTGCTGGACTGGCTTAAACAGCCTGCAGGGGAAGAGGAAAGGTGATGGTAAATGCGCATTCGTGTGGAACCGGATGTGCTTCGGGCACTGAGCAGGCAGATTCAGTATGCGGCGGAGCAAATACAGCAAAAGATGACAGTATTGGATCAGGCCATTCAATCGCTGGAGTGGGATCTTGAAGCCCGCGCTGCAATCATGAATGAATGGAATCACAGCAAGCGGCTCTGCGAAGCAGCAGTACGTCGTTTTATGGACTTGAGCGTACAGCTGGGACGCAAGGCCTTGTTATTCCAGCAGGTAGATATGGAGTATCGTACAGTGTTGAGTCATGTGAACACAGCCTATGGCAATGCGGTCAATATGTTGAATGTTCTTCAGACGGAGCGTACAGGCGAGATTATGCCTGCGCATTCGGCCACTGCTGCTGTTGTATCCGATCCGTTTTCCGCGGTAGCGGCAGTGTACCGTGTACAGGATGTCGCACCGCCTGACGGCTCGCCGGCGACCCTGATTCAGGCCATGCAGCCTGAACCTGTGGCGTGGAGATTCACAGATCCCTCCTTTCGTGGGAGAAGAGGAACCGAACCTGTGGTTTCCTGAGCTCACGGGGGACAAGGCTGAATAAGCAAGACAGCAGAAAGTGAATTTTTTATAAATAGTCTGTTAGGTGAAGTTTCGAATGCCAAAAATGGGGTAAATAGGATTAGGTCCTTCGGCTTTTGTCCGATCGATCCTTGTATAGTACAATTTGAACAAGTGAATTTAATTGCACAAACCAAGGAGGAATTTACAAATGGCAGGACGCATTTTAGTTACCCCAGAACAGCTTGATCAGGTTTCCAACCAATTTAAACAAAGCGGTGAGCAAAGTCAGCAAATCGTTTCTACATTGACTCAATCCATCACAAGCATGGAAGGACAATGGGAAGGTATGACGAAACAACGCTTCTTCCAGGAATTCCAGGAAGCCAGCAAACAAATGCAATCTTTCGTTCAAACGCTGAATAGCATCAGCGCGGAACTGACGGCTATTGCCAACAAATTCCGTACGGCTGACCAAGCTCGCTAATCTGCAATACATAATTCGGGCATTTCCATATCCGAATATGCCCTGAATCATAAGCAGGAAGCAAGCTGAAGATTTACAACTACAGCAAAAACCGGGCGTTTTCACAACACCCGGTTTTTGTTGCACTATGACAGAATGACAGAGAGAGGGATGAGCATGTCTTTTCAACCAAATCCCGGGGATGAAGTGGTGATTAACGACATTGCCTATACGATTGGACAGCATCCGGCTGCACCCGGTCTGGCTTACGCCCAAGCCGGAAGGCAGGGAATTGTCTATCAGTTGTTACCCCGTAACGGTTCCATAAATGGGGCCAAAGCACTAAAAGTGTTTTTTCCTAAATTCCGTATCCCGGCTATGGTGTATCAGTCTGAGCATATGGAGTCATATAGTGAACTGCCAGGTTTGCAGGTATGCAAGCGTGATGTGCTCACTCCGGAAAGAAACGGAGCGCTCATTGGAGAACATCCCGATCTGTTATATGCGGTATTGATGCCGTGGGTGCATGGTCTGACCTGGTTTGATGTAATCAGCGATCAGAAGCAGCTGACGGCAGAGGAGAGTCTGAAGCTGGCGAGAGCCTTGGCGGGGATCGGTTCGGCCATGGAGCAGCGTGGACTGGCTCACTGTGACTTGTCCGCACCCAATGTGATGATTCCGTTTTTTTCCGAAGTGGAGAACCTGAAAGAGGCTTCAGCAGTTGAACTGGTAGATGTAGAGCAGATGTACGGTTCCAAAATGGATCGTCCGGATGCATTGCTTGCTGGTTCCCCGGGCTATGCGGCCCATCGGACAGTGCACAGTGGTTTGTGGAGTGCGTATGCCGATCGTTTTGCCGGAGCAGTGATCATTGCTGAAATGTTAAGTTGGTCCGATGCGGCGATTGTGGAGAAAGCGTGGGGAGAAAGTTATTTTGACCAGCACGAGATGCAGACGGCTAATGAACGTTATTATGCCATGAGAGAGTCGCTTCAGAAGCGCTGGGGGTCCAAGGTGTCCGATCTGTTTGTTCGTGCCTGGGAGAGTCATGATCTCAGCAGCTGCCCTACGTTTGGCGAATGGTTAGTGGCACTGGCAGCTGTGGACATTCGTCTGGCAAGCGCAGCACCTCTTGAAGAATCTGAAATCAATGCTTCAGACCAGACAAATGCAGTGGAGACGAACCAGATCAAAGGAAAAGAAGCAGCAAGCGGTATATTGGATAAGCAAGGGAATACGGACCAGAACGTGCCCGCCACGGAACCCTCTCCTGGTCAGGAAGCGGTAGTCAATCGTCTCTTCCTTCAGGCGAGAGCATTGGAGGATGAAGGCAAACCGGCTGCGGCGCTCGAAGTGTATCGTTCACTACATCATTTTATTCCGGATAATAGTGCGATGCAGATGGAAGTTGAGGCTGCGATTCAAGAGCTGGATGCCAAGCTAAATCCCAAGCATGATGATACAGCTCAGCCAGTCAAGGTTCCTTTTTACCGATCCAAAAAGTTTATGATTTCTTCGGCGGTGCTGATTGTTCTGTTGGCTGGAAGCGTGCCGACGGTGAAAATACTCGCCGACCAGGCCGAAGTGAAACAGAAGGAGCAGGAGGCGGCTGCCAAGCAGGCCGAACTAAAGGCTGCGGAAGAGGCCGAAGCTGCTAGAGTGGCTGCTCTGAAGCAGCAGGAAGAAGAAAAGAAACAAAAGGCGGCAGATGCGGCGAAACTGGATGCAGAGGAAAAGAAAAAGCAGGCAGAGGCCAAGAAGAAAGAAGAAGAACGTAAAGCGCTCCAGGCCAAGTATGATAAACAGGCGAAATATGAGGCTTATCTTGCCAAGCAGAAACAACAGAAGCTTGAAGCAGCCAAGAAGGCAGAACAGGAAAAGTACGACAAACAGGCCAAGTATGAAGCTTATCTGGTCTGGAAAAAAGAGAATGATGCCAGGATTGCGAAGCAGGAAGCCGAGCAAAAGGCAGCAGCTGAGGCTCAGCGCAAGCAGGAAGCGGCGCAGAAAGCTGCACTTAAGAAAAAACGTGCTCAGAATGTGGTCACTCTGATTGCCCATTACAATAAAACGTATAATGCACAAAAAGGCAGAAAAATTGAGAATGCCGAATCATATGCGCGTGAATTTAAAAATCTGTACAACACCGATGCGAGTTACTTCAAAGGTGTCGGTAAAGTGGCAGCACGAATGAATGCAATCAATAAATTCCTGAGCAATACGGATTATACATTACCCAACTTGTAAAATAACGTGAACGACGGAGGTGACACATCCCAGATGAACTACACAATTCAAGCATCCCAGCGCACACCCGCACTGATTATCTATTTAATTGACATTAGCGCCTCCATGAATATGGTTCTGGACAACCGTCGGCGGATTGATGTCGTCTATGATGCCTTATCTTTGGCTATTCGCCAAATGGTGTTTCGTTCGACCAAGGGGAACCGATTGACACCCCGCTACAGGATCGCGATTCTGGCATACAGCGATGATGTGTACGATCTGTTGAACGGGATTAAGGGCATCGACGAAATCGCTGCTGTAGGTTCCTTGCCCGACTTAACGCCGAAAAGATTCTCCGATTCAGCGAAGGCTTTCCTGCAGGCCGAAAAAATTCTACAGGCAGAAATTCCGCATATGCAGGATTGTCCTGCGCCGCTTGTCTGTCATATGACCGATGGGGTAGCTACAGGCGAAGATCCGGAGCCCATTGCCAAAAGAATCATGGGTATGAGCGTGCCTGATGGCAATGTACTCGTCGAGAATATTTTTATATCCGATCACCTGCTGGAAGGGCCCATTCCCGAGCCGCGAAGATGGAAGGGAATATCTCAGGAGACGGTCCTTCAGGATGAACACGGGGAGAAGCTGCGCAACATGTCCTCGGTTCTACCGGAAAGTTATCGTGAAATGCTGGTTGAGGCGGATTATCTGCTTTCACCTGGTGCACTGATGATGCTTCCTGGTACTTGTGCAGAACTGGTATCCATCGGGTTTCAGATGTCCGCTGCTACGCCTGTAAGATAGGAGGGGAATCATGAGAGCGATGCGTTTGGCAACATTGTCTGCTGGAGATAAGGGAAGCCGTGCGGACCACTATCAGGGCAGCTTTCGCTACGTGAGTGTCCAGACAGGGGAACAGCCGCTGACCCGTTATCAAGGTACATTCAAGTGCAGGTATGGTTATGGAAGAGCGGCAGAGACCGTTAATCAGGGAGACACCGGACAGGATTTTGCTGCTGTTTGCATGAATGGTAATGTGTGTACTTTCGTATTATGCGATGGGGTAGGCATGAGTTACCTTGGTGATTTTGCTGCACGCTTTCTGGGGAACGCCTTACTGGAATGGCTCGAAACAACTCAACATCCTTCATTGGAGGTTATGGAGCGTCTGCTTCATGATTTGACAAGTCCGGCATCCGAACAGCTGGAGAAGTTGCAGCCTTTGGAAAACTCACCTTTACTGCTGCGGGAAGTGCTGATGGAGAAGCGGAGCAGGGGAAGCCAAGCCATGTATGTGTGTGGACGAATCGAGCTCTCCGAGGGCAATCGAAAAAGCAACATATGGCTAGCCTGGCAAGGGGACTCCCGCATCCGTCTCTGGCGTAACGGTCAGGAGCAATCGGCAGCATTTCAGATGAACTGCCGTACAAATGAGCGTTGGTCTACCCTGGAAGGGCCGATTGGTGGCAAACCACATATCTATAAGGCAAAGCTCTCCGGCAATGAGGCTGTTCGTCTGCAACTGTACACGGATGGTCTAAATGACCTGGATGCGATCCAGGCTTATATTCCGGATGAGCACATTCAGGTGCTGCTGGATGCGAGACATACGGGCGGGCTTGAAGATGATGCCGCTTTCATTGAGCTGGAATGGTGAGGTCGGGTGAAGCATTACAGGATGATCTGATCATGCTGCTAAACATGGTGGCTCTCACCTGCGAAAAAACTTGTCCGTGCTGATTTAAAAGACACTCTTTTTGGGTAATCTTGTGAAGAATCTACTTACAGATATTGCATGAGCGTACATTCTTACATAATTACAGAGCGAGAAGGAGTGGAATGGATAATGACACAACATAACAGCAGACCACGGTTCGAAGGTAAAGTCGCCATAATTACAGGTGCTGGATCGGGAATTGGCAAAGCGGCAGCGCTCAAATTGGCGAGTGAGGGAGCAAATGTTGCACTGCTCGATCTGGTTAATGATCGGATCTCGGAGACAGAAGCTGAAATTAATAAGCTGCGTGCAGGTGCGGCAAGAGCATTCGATGTAGATATTTCCGATCCTTCCCGGGTGGAAAAAGCAGTCCTGGAGACCATCGAATTATTCGGGGGTCTGGATATCGTTTTTGCCAACGCTGGTATTAATGGGGTATCCGCCCCGATTGAAGAAATTCAGGTTGAGGATTGGCAGAAGATTATTACGACGAATCTGAACGGAACTTTTTTCACGATCAAGTATGCACTGCCTCATATGAAGAAACGTGGTGGTGGCAGTATCATTATCACGAGCTCCATTAATGGTAATCAGCGCTTCTCCAGCTTCGGCATGTCGGCGTACAGTACGTCCAAGGCGGGGCAGGTTGCTTTTGCGAAGATGGCTGCACTGGAATTGGCCAAGTTCAAAATTCGTGTCAATGTCATCTGTCCTGGAGCGATTGCAACGAATATTGACCAAAGTACGGTCAAAACGGATGAGCTGCATCAAATCGTCATTCCAATGGAATTCCCGGAAGGGCAGCAACCGCTTGCGGACGGGCCGGGTCAGCCTGAGCATGTCGCTGATCTGGTAGCTTTCCTGGCTTCTGCGGAGTCCAGACACATTACAGGTGCGGAAATTGTCATTGACGGTGCAGAGTCGCTGCTGAGCTAACTGGATGTATCTGTGAAGTCGTTCCTTTGGAACGGCTTTTTTTGTTATAATGCTAACATTCGATTAGATGCGTGGAACATCATTAGGAGAGATGAGATGAAGACGGATTTACCGATTCAACAGATTATTCCTGAACTGAGGCAGTTATTTCAGGAGAAGGATACGGGTGTATTAATTGCGGAACCAGGTGCGGGTAAAACGACCGTAGTCCCGCTGGCACTGCTGGAGGAGCCATGGGTTGCCGGACGGAAAATCATTATGCTGGAGCCCCGCAGACTCGCCGCCCGCTCGGCAGCTGCACGAATGGCAGCTTCACTAGGTGAAAAAGTGGGACTGACCGTAGGATATCGGGTGCGGATGGATACGCGTGTAAGTCCGTCCACTCGCATAGAAGTGGTGACCGAGGGTGTATTGACCCGGATGCTTCAACAGGACCAGGGACTGGAAGACACAGCGATGATTATCTTTGATGAGTTTCATGAGCGGCATCTGCATGGTGACCTTGGTTTGGCCCTTGCCCTAGAATCCCGAGCCATGCTGCGTCCTGATCTGAAACTGCTGGTGATGTCGGCCACGCTGGACCCTGCTCCTGTCTGTGCGCTGCTTGGCGATGGAACCAAATGGATTGACTGTCCTGGACGAACGTTTCCGGTGGAAACACGATATGTATCCAAACCGGCATCCGAGCAGATCGAGACTTTTACAGCTCAGGCTGTCGTTAAGGCACTGGCAGAACAGGAAGGGGATGTGCTGGTTTTCCTACCGGGTGCAAAAGAAATCCATCGCACAGAGCGAGAGCTGTCAAAACTCATGCTTCCTGCTTATGTTCAGGTACATACGCTATATGGCAGCATGCCTGTTGAACGGCAGGATGAAGCTGTGCGACCCGCAGATGAAGGTAAACGTAAGGTTGTACTGTCCACGTCCATTGCCGAATCCAGTCTTACCTTGGCTGGAGTCAAAGTCGTGGTAGATGCGGGGCTTAGCCGTGCCTCGGTATTCTCGCCGCGGACCGGCATGAGCCGGCTTGTAACCCTGCTGGTGTCCAAGGCGTCAGCCGATCAGCGGCGGGGGCGCGCGGGGCGAATTGCACCGGGCGTGTGTTACCGGCTATGGAGCGAAGAGGCTCATGGCGTGCTGCCTGATGCAGCAAAGCCGGAGATTTCCTCCGCGGACCTTGCGCCGCTGGCGCTGGAGCTTGCCGCCTGGGGTGTCCAGTCCCCTGCAGAGCTGCAGTGGCTGGACACCCCGCCTGCCGCAGCCTACGGCCAGGCACAGGCGCTGCTGCGCCAGCTGGGCGGCCTGGACGACGCAGGCCGCATCACGCCCTTCGGGCGGCGGATGAACACGCTTGGCGTGCATCCGCGACTGGCCAGCATGCTGCTCCGCGCGGCGGAGCTTGGGCTGGCCAGCTACGCCAGCATGCTGGCGGCACTGCTGCAGGAGCCTGCCGGCCTCCGCAGCAGTGGCAGTGCAGGCGCGGGCACCGACCTGCGCCCGCGCGTGGAAGCGCTGCTGACTGCGGACAGCAGCGGCATGCCGCAAGCGGCAGCGTCTGTCGCAGACGATGCTGCCGTGCGGCGCATGCTCCAGGAGAGCCGCCAGCTGCGCTCGGCGCTCGGCCCGGCGGCCGATCCGGTACGACCGGATGAAGACAGCTGCGGATGGCTGCTGTCCTTCGCTTATCCGGACCGGGTCGGGCAGCGCCGGGAGGACGGCCGCTATCTGCTGAGCAGCGGCCGCGGAGTTCGGCTCGCAGCGACAGAATCGCTGAGCCGTTCAGCCTATCTGGTCGCAGCCGAAGCTGACGACCAGGGCGCAGATGCGCGCATCCTGCTCGCTGCGCCAGTGCAGGAGAAGAGGTTGCTGGAGCTTGATCCACATATGCTGCATGAAGAAGTGCAGGTAGCGTGGGACCGAAATACCCGCAGTGTGCGGGCGTATAAAAGGCTGCGAATCGGAGCTATCACGTTGAAAGAGAACAGTATTGCACAGCCGCCGGAAGATCAGGTGCTCGAAGCATTACTCTCCGGCATACGTATCGAAGGCTTGGATTGTCTGCCCTGGACCAAATCATCGCGACAGCTGGCTGACAGGATGCGCTTTTTGCATTATCATTTGCCGGAGTGGCCTGATCTCATTGAAGATCATCTGACCGAAGAGCTGGCAGAGTATCTCAGTCCTTTTTTGACCGGCATGCGATCTGCCGCGGATCTCAAGAGATTGTCCATGCAGGATGTGCTGCTCGGCGGACTGAGCTGGGAGCAGCGTCAGCAATTGGATCGTGAAGCACCTACACATATTCAGGTGCCCAGTGGATCACGCATTCCAGTGGATTACACCTGTGCTGAAGATCCTGTGCTCGCGGTAAGACTACAGGAGATGTTTGGACAGCAGGAGACTCCGCGTATTGGAGGTGGGCGGGTACCTCTGACCATTCATTTGCTGTCTCCTGCACAGCGCCCTGTGCAGGTCACTCGAGATCTGGCCAATTTTTGGCGGGAGACTTATTTTGAGGTGAAGAAAGACTTGAAAGGCCGTTATCCCAAACATTATTGGCCGGATGATCCGCTCGAAGCGATAGCGACTAACCGGGCCAAACCGCGAGTTTAGCGGGTATGTGTCTTCAAACTTCGGTCTGAAGTTAATTGGGCTAAACCGCTTTGAAGGGCGAGTAAGTGATCGGCTCATAAAGGGTTCCTTCGATGGAAACGTTTGAAAGAAAACTAGGCGGGTAATAACATAGCGAACCACTCAATTAGATGAGGAGGGATTCACTATGCAGAAGAAAATCGTAGGTGTGTTTAATACAGAACGTGAGGCATCATCCGCAATCGAGGGACTGAAAGCGCAAGGATTCACTTCAGACGAAATTTCGGTAGTCACACAGGATCGGGATGAACTGAAGGCGATTCGCGAAGAGACGGGTACCAAAGCACCCGAAGGTGTAGCTGCTGGCGCGGCAACAGGTGGGGTGCTCGGTGGAGTAGCCGGATTGCTCGCAGGCATTGGGGCATTGGCGATTCCGGGCATAGGTCCTATTCTGGCCGCAGGTCCCATTGCTGCAGCATTTACAGGCGCCGCTGTAGGCGCAGGAGCAGGTGGACTTGTAGGCGGACTCGTCGGTCTCGGCATTCCGGAGGAAGATGCCAGACAGTATGAGGAATACGTGCAGAGTGGCAAAATCCTGTTGCTCGTGGACTCTACGGATCGGGACTCGGATGTGTATGAAGTGTTTAGCAATAACAGTTATGTGAACCGGAACCATACTGATGTCCATCGAGAAGATGTACCTGCTGAGCGCCCGGATCTCGATATGGAAGAGCGCAGACTGGAAGCTCGGGATAAGGCCGCTCGATTTGGCAACAATACTTTTCTATAATTCGTATCCCCAAAGACAGGATTCTTCAACTGGAATGACATATGTGAACCACCAGATGGTCAGCAGCCGGTTTCCTTAGAGGAAGCCGGCTTTTGCCCCTGTATATCAATGTCTGAATTAACGGATGAGCAGGTGTTAAACCTGCCAGGCAGGGAATAACAATACATACAGTAATACGGCCAGAGCCAGTCCAATCACCAGCAGCATCAATGTCAGGAACCGAATCAATTTCGTGGATGCCTGGAATGTCTGTGAATTAATCTGATTGCGTTTTCGGTGGTAAGCGGAAGCAGAGCATAGGATAATCAGAATTCCGCTGATTAAAGAAGTAATACCAATGATAATTGCCGCGATATGGGCCATCCGATCATAGGCCGTTGAACTGAATCCGAAGCCGGCTGCGAGAAAGCCAATGCCAACCATGGCAATACCGGTACGAACCCAGGCCAGAAAGGTCCGCTCGTTAGCCAGATGCTGCTGCACATATTTGGAGTCAATGGTAGTTATGTTTTGGTCTGTATCTGAGATGTGAATCCCCCCGTTCATTAATATATGGCTTCATTGTACGTCGTTTTCACGGCAAAACCAAGAAAGGAGGCTGCCTGTTTATGCCTCGTAAAGAACGAATTGCAGAAATTGAGAGTCTGAGGGGGATTGCTTTTGCAGCGGTCGTCCTCCAGCACTCCATAGCACATTATTCCGTGGTCCCGGAAGCGGGACTGGAAGACGGCGTATTACTCGCCATCCTGCTGATGCTGTCCAAATTTGCTGTACCCCTGTTTATTTTTATCACAGGCATGGTGCTTTTCTATAATACAGGAGACAAGCTGTATTATGGACGTTTCATGCAAAAGCGATTAACGGACGTAATCGTCCCTTATGTGATCTGGTCACTGATCTACTTCACACTGACACCTCGCGGCTGGAACGGATTTGGTTGGCAGGATATCCCTGACCTTGGTTTAAAATTAATCACGGGTAAAACGACCTCGCATTTTTGGTACATTATTATGCTTATTCAGTTTTATCTGTTATTTCCCGTGTTTTTGCGAGCAATCCGTTATGTCTATAACCGGTATGAGGCGAAGGGGCGCATAATAGCTCTTCTGATCTCCGGTGCAGTGTACCTTGTGCTCGCGGATCAATTGCGAAATATCGCCAGGTTCATGGAATGGTTGAATGTCCCGGTGCTGACCGATGCCTTTACAACCTATGCCGATCGAAATTTTCTGTATTTCTTTTTTTATTTTGTGCTTGGTGCGGCAGCCGGGCTATCGGTTCAACGCTGGAATGAGTGGATTCAACGTTTGCGCTGGGGATATTGGACGGTGTTTATTGTGCTGGGTCTTCGGTTTATATATAAGTTAATGCAGGAGTTCCAGAAGCCGGAGGGTATACAGATTACGTTCTATACTGTCAGTCTCATCCGGCCGGATATGATCTTATTCCTCATTGCTTCCATCATGGTGATGTACCAGCTGGCTGGCAAGCTCCACAATATCAGAGTAACACGATTGCTGGCGTGGATTGGCGGAGTTTCGTACGGGGGCTACCTGATGCATATGCTGATGTTGCGCTACAGCTACATTCCGGATGAACAGTTTTATGTGGCATTGGGTTTAACCCCCGTAGTGCGCATGATCATCACCTGGCTGCTTGCGCTTACGCTATCCTGTGTACTCACATGGCTCATCTCCCGCGTAAGCTGGGGCAAGTGGATTGTGGGAACCGTACCGAAATCCAAACCTGATTAACAGGTGAATACATCATTATATGAAAAATTCAGAATAATAGTGAATTGAAGGCCGATAAAATGGAAGCAGCAACCTGAGAAAAGTGACGCCAATCCCATAACGATCACTTTTTGAAATAAATTTAAATATTTCATTACATGAAAAATTCATAATAGAAAACCCAAATTCTCGCTCTACCTTACGTTCCTGCCTATCCATCCATTCTCTCTCTTGCTTCCCTAAGCCCAAGGAATAAAGGAAGAAAGACGGATAAAGATGGAAAAAGGGGAACGTAGGTTTTATAATACTAGATATATAGAGCTGACAGGAGGGGAATGACGTGGCTTTTATGATTGCGCAGCGGGCATTTATTAAGCTGTATCTGATTACGATGGTTGAGCAGCACAGGGGATACGGCTATGAAATGCTGGAGGCCATGAAGCAGGAATTCAAAGCCTACGGTTATGTACCACCCCAGAGCGAGATTTACCGGGCGCTGCATGAATTGGTTCAACAGGGTGTCTTTTATCGTACGAAGAAGCTGAAGGGCAGTGATCCCAAAGTCGATTTTCAGGAAATCGTTTTATATCACTTCACGGATGATGGGGCAGAGAAAGCAGAATTATATAAAAAACAGGTCAAAGCCGATCTCGATCGTTGTCTCGGTATGTTACACAAGGCAGAAGAGGACAATTATGGAGCGAAAGGAAGATGAGCATGAACAGACACTTACAGTGGGGTGTGCTTGGTACATCCACAATCGCGAAAAATGCAGTCATTCCGGCGATCCAACAATCCGAACGTGGTGAGGTTCTGGCAATAGCCAGCCGCAGCAAGGAGAAGGCAGAAGCTCTTGCAAATGAACTCGACATTGCCAGAGCGTATGGCAGCTATGATGAACTCATTGCCGATCCGGATGTTGAAGCTGTCTATATTCCTCTGCCGAACCACATGCACAAGGAGTGGACAATTAAGGCGGCACAGGCTGGGAAGCATGTTTTATGTGAAAAACCGGCTGCCCTGAATGCAAACGAGGCGGCGGAAATGATTGAGGCATGTGAACAGCATGGTGTCCTTTTCGCAGAAGCAATCATGTATCGGTATCATCCGAAGCACAGACGTGTGCAGGAGATTATAGCCAGTGGGGAGATTGGTGCTGTCAGAGCCATCCATGGCAATTTCACCTGTAATACCGCTGATGACAAAGACAATGTAAGATTCAAAAGAGAGATGGGCGGAGGATCATTATTTGATCTTGGCGTATATCCGATCTCGGCAGCCCGTATGTATCTGGGACAGGAGCCGGAAGCTGTAACAGTACACGCTCTATTCTCGGAAGAGCATGATGGTGTCGATATGATGGCTTCAGGACTTGTGGAATTTCCGAATTCGGTAGCGTTAACCTTTGACTGTGGCATGTGGGCCTCTGGACGAGCTGAGATGGAGATTCTCGGTACCGATGGTCGAATTGAACTGCCCAAGGTGTTCGGCTGGGAGAATAGTGATATACCGCCGCAGATTATTGTACATACCGATTCCGTCAGCCGTGAAGAACGTGTATCGGTATCGAACTCCTATGTTTTGCAGGCAGAGACATTTGCAGCCGCGGTGCTTGAAGGCGAAGTGTTGCCGTTCAGTCCGCAAAATACCATTCAGAATATGCGTGTCATTGATGCTTGTCTGGAATCGGCACGAACCCGTCAACGGGTAAAATTAGTGGATTAAAGTAAGAGCTAACTTGTTAGCATAATAAATGATAGGAAATGCGAAATGTAAGACTCCTTCCTCCGGGATGGGAGTCTTTTGTTGTATTTAAATGTTATATTTATATATTTTTACAAAAATAAACTTTGAATTTGATATTTCCTCCAAAATGATGTGATATAAATAGTAAATAGATGGCTTGTTCACTATAATCTAGCAGAACGTACATCCTGTTAGATTTCACATCTCACCTCACTTAAATAGTGGCAACGTTCATCCATTTGAAGTCATTGGGAGGCTGGATCGATGAAAAAGTTTATGTCTACAGCTTTGCTCGCGGTTATGTTAACGATTATCTTCTTCACAGGTTCACAGATTGCTCCGGTTGGACAGCAGAAGGCTTCAGCTGCAACGTGTACCATCATCAACACGTTCACAGGGGTCGCCAACTATCTGAGCGCCAATGGTAAACTGCCATGCAACTACATTACCAAAGCACAGGCAACGGCACTCGGCTGGGTATCCTCGCAGGGCAACCTCGCTACGGTTGCTCCGGGCAAAAGTATCGGTGGAGACGTATTTAGCAACCGGGAAGGCTTGCTTCCGGCAGCGAGTGGGCGCACATGGCGTGAAGCAGATATCAACTACACTTCCGGTTTCCGTAATTCTGACCGTATCCTGTACTCTAATGACGGCTTGATTTACAAAACGACTGACCACTATGCATCCTTTACTCGCTTGAAATAAGGAAGGACAGGACAGACATGAAGAGGGTAGTACTTAACGGTGAGGACTTTTCTAGCACAACAGAACTGAATGAACTATTGAAGCAAAAGCTTGAACTGCCAGACTTTTACGGTGCAAATCTGGACGCCTTGTGGGACTGCCTTACAGGCATGATTGAGCTGCCGCTTGAATTAACCTGGACGAACTACCAGATCAGCAAGGAACGGCTGGGTAGTGAGGCAGAGAAGGTATACCAGTTGATGCTGGAAGCGGAAGAAGAGAGTATTGGATTTCAATTTAAGACTGAGGACTAGTACATGAACTACGAAACATAGCAGCAAATTTTTGGTGCAAAGTGAAACAGACCCTTAGGTCTGTTTTTTTGTGTCTTGTGGAGATAGTCGGTTAAAAAAACTAAAAAAGAAGGGCCTAAACCCAACGATAAAAATATTTTCACGAAAGGGTTGATTTTCGCATATCATACGTTAAAATAAAATTAACATTAAAATTATTTTCACGTTGAAGGGCGGAGTATAATCATGAGTGAAGGTACAGTGGCACCAAAGCAAGGGATCGGGGAATTAATTCGGATTAGGCCGTATGTGCAGTTTATGGTGAGCAAGATTGTATCCAGATTTGGCGATTCGATTGATTCCATTGCTTATATCTGGATGGTGTACATTCTGACAGGTTCAAAGTTGCTGATGGGAACACTGCTGGCTGTTAACTTTTTGCCGAGTATCTTTCTGGGGCTGTTTGTCGGCGCGCTGGTGGATCGCATGTCGCCCAAAAAGGTGATTATACTGACGAATACTGGCCGAGGTTTATTTGTTGGCAGTACAGCACTTTTGTTTGGTCTGGGTGAGCTGCAAGTGTGGCATCTGTTTGTCATCACCATTCTGAATTCCCTTCTGGAATGTTTCGCGTCACCTGCAGAGGTATCCAGTGTACCGCGATTGCTTCCCAAATCGATGCTGCTGTCCGGCAACGCCATGTCCTCGTCTGCAACCCGGGTCGCAGAACTCGCAGGGCTCGCAGTGGCGGGCACGTTAATTGCAATGGCAGGGATCACGTGGACGATATTGATCGATGCGGGCTTGTTTGCCTTAAGTGCACTCTTGATGAGCCGTGTAGGGTACCCGAAAACTCCGAAATCATCTAACAATGAAAATAAACCATTCGATTTATCTGATTCTTCTCCAGCAAGAAAAAGTATATTCTCTGAGATGACAGAAGCCTTTCATTTTATGCGTAAACATGTGTTGTTACTGATCGTCTCGATTCTGTTTGCCTTTGTTAACTTTTGTCTGATGCCATTCAATGTCCTTCGCACGCCATATGTCATTGAAACGCTGCACGCGGGAGCGGGAGGATTAAGTCTACTCAGTGGACTGATTGTGGGAGGCATGGTACTGAGCGGCTTGTGGCTTTCTCACAGAGGATCGAATTATCGTAAAAGTGTGCTGGTCATCGTAGGGATTGTCATGTTGGGGCTCAGTTATGCCATGACTGCACTCCCGGCTTACATGACGTCCTACCAGCTGCCTGTTGCTGCTGTCTTTTGTCTGATGATGGGTATGGGGATTCCACTCGCTACAACACCCCTTGCATCCTATCTGATGGAAGTTACGCCTTCCGAGATGCTTGGCAGAGTGTATGCCCTTCAAAGTATGCTCGTCGTGAGTGTTGCTCCATTAGGCAGCTTGGTTTCAGGAGCCCTTGCCGATTGGGTGGCATTGCCGGTTCTGTTTATCGTGTTTGGTGTTTTGCTTGCCATGTCAGCCGCTCTGGTGCTTCTGAGCAAGACTTTCCGCACCGTTTTATAATAAGGCTTCCTTAAGATTATTATCCTCAGCCTGTTTTGACCGAAGCCCTGTTCGGACGGTATAATATACACATGATGGGCAACAGGTACCCCGGAAATGAGGATACAGGTATGCAGCGCAAAGTACTTTCAACGATTGAAGAAATCAAGGTCTACTCCGATCCGTATCGGATACAGATTATGAATATGTTTAATAAACAGGGCAGACCCTCTACGGTTAAAGAGATCGCCGATCAGATGGGCGAAGTACCAGCCAAGGTACATTATCATGTGAAAAAACTGGAGAAAATTGGTCTGCTCACCATCGTATCCACTCGTGAAATTAATGGAATCATCGCGAAATATTATGAGCCTTTCAAGGGTGAAATCCAGCTCCGTAACGAAGATGAAGAAAACTCACCTTTGAAGGAGGTATTTCGTTCCGAAACGTTCAAATTGTTAAACGAAATGTATGAGCAGAGCCGTCGGCGATTTATGAATCAGGCAGAAAACGGGGATCGTATGTTCATCTCGGATATGACGTTGTACGCCAGCCGGGAAGAAGTAGAGCAGCTGTACAACAACATTACGAAGATTTGTGAACCCTATTTAACGAAAGACAGGCATAATGCGGACCAAGAGGCCTTTCATTTATTCAGTTCCTTATCCAAAGATACAGTGAATAAACCCGTTTCGGAAACCGCTGGGAAATCGAAAAAGAAGGCTTCACCTGATAAAGGCAAGTCCGTTGCAAAAACGTCAACACCTGCTAAAAAGCAGAAGGAATCCTCGTCTGGTAATCAGGCGGAAGAGTAAGCGGAGCATTTGCATCGGCTTTATTGAAGCTTCGTCTGTGTAAAGATGATATGCTCTACCAAGAAAAAAAGCCGCCATTGGCGGCTTTTTCATGCGTGATTAGCATGATGGATGACATGTACCTATCTCTGCAAAACAACTTTAATTCGTTCATAAACTACATGTTTTCATCATAATCTTTCACGTCACGTTTGGCTGCGGTTGCGGGGGAGTTCGATGTGCCATATTCCTCAACGGCTTCCCAGGCGTCAGCGTTATCGAACTTGCCAGCATTGCGCTGCCTAACTTCTCCGGCGCCGCTTGGCGGCATCGTCATGACTTCCTCTTCGACAGGCCGTTCGTTGCTTAACTCACGATTTGGCGTATCATCGATACAGTAGGCTGTGTAAGGGATCGCTTCGAGTCGTTCGAAGGGAATATCCTTACCACAGATCACACAGGAGCCATATGTTCCTTGTTCGATTCGCTCCAATGCTTCATTCACCTGATTGAACTCGTCGGTTAACGTATCATCGATCGCCAAGTCACGGCTTCGCTCAAACGTCTCCGTACCGGCATCTGCCGGGTGATTATCATATGATGACAGTTCGCCTGTTGAATCTTTCAGGGACTCGGCTGGAGCACCGTCTTCCATGCTGGATTCAAAATGGCGCTGTAGGTTTTCACGTTGTTCCAAAAGAGCTTTTTTCAGCTCTTGAAGTTGATCTTTGGTTAATGTGCTCATAGGGACATGCTCCTTTCCCGAAATGGGGTTGTAGTCAGTCCTTACCCGAATTTCATAAGAAGCAATCAGTTTCGTGTGGAAAGAGGGTCGTTCGATTTTATATCTGACGGATAATGTGTTATAAAAAATAGAGAGAGAAAATGCGGCGGTATTGAAGATCTTCTGGTGCATACCGCGGCGCGTTTGATAATGGAGGTTGTCAATATGGATGAGCATATGAAACGAAGATTGGACAAACAAAGACAGTTGTTCAAACAATTGGGCGTGCAGCTCGACGCTTTATCGATTCATGAAAAACAATTCAACTATAAACTTCGTGGTTATGATCCCGATGAGGTGGACGCCTATCTGGATTTGGTTATTAAAGATTACGAACGTTTCTATGCCAATATAGCGGATCTGATGGACAAGTGGCAAGAACAGCAGTTAACGATTCGGGATCTGAAGTCATCGGCGAAACCGGTGGATGATCCAACGAAGATTGATCGCAAACAACTGGATGACATTGTGAAACAACTGGAGTACAGCGTTCGGCAATTAAAAATTCGGGCACGCCCTGAACATGATCTGTTCTCCGAGTAAGCTTGCACATCCGGGATGATATAAAATCAGCATTTTAATGCTCAACTAAAAGGTGGTTAATCATGAGTACTCATTTTTCGGTCAGTGTGCATTGTTTGTTGTTATTGTCTTTCAGCGCGCCTGAACGAATCACTTCGGCACTGATTGCAGGTAGCGTGAATACCAACCCTGTTGTTGTCAGACGAATTTTGGGCGGGTTGAAAAAGGCAGGCCTTGTGGACTCTTCACCGGGAACCAGAGGATTCTATCTCGCCAAGCCTTCAAGCGAAATCACATTAGCCATGATCTATCAGGCTGCCAAGGATGAAGGACCATTGTTTCCGATTCACGGTAACTGCAATCCGAATTGTGACGTTGGCCTTCGTATAGATAGCCTTCTGACCAACCTGTACCAGGTTGCCGAATCAAAGGTGGAACAGTTCTTCGCATCCATTACGCTTGAAGATATGGAGCGTTCCTGTTCTCAAATTGATGTTATTCCATCACATGCCGAATAAAGCGTAATATAAGGGAAAGGGAAGGTGTGCTGTACTATGAAAATTATTGTCATTTCGGACACTCATTTACCTCGAAGAGCACGTAAGTTACCCGATCCCCTGATTGAGGCGCTATCAGATGCCGATCTGATTCTCCATGCGGGTGACTGGTCGGACTGGGATGTATACAAGCTGCTTAGCGCATATGCGCCGGTTGAAGGTGTTGCAGGTAATACGGACCCGCCTGAAATAGGTCAAAAACTCGGGTTCTCCCGCATCGTTGAAGCAGACGGTTTGCGTCTTGGTCTTGTGCATGGTCATCTGGGATCGAAATCGACCGAGCAGAATGCGATCCACACATTTGCAGGACAGCAGGTGGATGCCGTCATTTATGGACACTCACACATTCCAGTGATGCATACGGTCAATGATGTGTTGATATTTAATCCGGGTTCTCCTACGGATCGGCGGCGTCAGCCCCAGTATTCTTTTGGTATCCTGACGACAGGGTTGGGTAAATTGCAGGCGGAACATGTCTTTTTTGATGAAAAATAAAAGTTAAAACCAGGGCATCTCGAATCAGAAGCATCTTCTGTTATTCGGGGTGCTTTTTGCTATGTGTTTGTTCAAAAGAGAACCTGCAAGTTATCTCTGAATGGGGAATATGGTCTGCTGTTTATCTGTCATTCATCTCTTCTCATTGACCTCTATGGAGGCATGCGTATGAGTGATACAATGCGTTTACAACCATAAATTGAATACGTTTACATAAGGGGATGAATGTTGATGAAGTTATCTGTATTCACTGTAGCCACACCGGACTTGACGGCAGATGAATTGGCCTCGGCTGCGGCCGCAGCCGGAATCGAAGGGATTGAATGGAGGTATCGCGGAATACCGGCCGATGCTATGTCCGAAGAACCTTCGTATTGGAGACATAATCGCTGCTCGATAGATCCAGACCAATGGGAGGAACAGGTGCCTGCATTTCGTGAAGCGGCAAAAAAGCATGACAGACAATCGATTGCATTGGTGCCGTATCTGAGCTGTGGGGATTTGCTTGCTACAGAGCAGGCATTTCAAGCCGCTCAAGCCTTGGGAGCATCCATGATGCGTGTTGGGGTTCCCGGCTATGATCGCAAAACCAGCTATCCTGAATTGTACAAACAAGCTGTGCATTATCTGAGTGAAGTTCAAGAGATGGCCCAACAGTATAAGGTAAAAGCCGTAGTGGAAACCCATCATCAAACGATTGCCCCCACGGCATCACTGGCCTATCGGCTGGTGCAATCGCTGGATTCACAGCATGTAGGCGTATTGTACGATCCGGGAAACATGGTGCATGAAGGATATGAGAACCACCGTATGGGACTGGAATTACTGGGACCTTATCTGGCACATGTACATGTGAAGAATGCGGCTTGGTTCAATGATACATCGAGCGTGAATTCAATTTCCGGTGTGAATGAACGGATTACCAAAATCTCGATAGCTTCAGCCTGGCATTGCCAGTGGGCCCCCTTGACTGAAGGGGTGGTGAACTGGTTGCAAGTGTTCCGGGACCTGAAATCCGTTGGATATGACGGGTATTATGGCATTGAGGATTTTAGCGGAGTTTTGGAATCGAAGGCAATGTTACAGCATTTTGCAGATGTGTTTGCCGAAATTGAGCGTCGAGTTGACGAGGAGGTACAGGTATGAGTTTGGTTCGAGTAGCCGTCATTGGAATTGGGAATATGGGTGCGGCCCATGCCAGAACGTTGGCAGCAGGAGAAGTACCGGGTGCAGAACTGGTGGCTGTGTGTGATGTGAGACGAGAAATGGGGAGCTGGGTATCCAGTAACCTTCCGGCTTCAGTCACCTATTGGCAGGATGCGGAGCAGATGATGTCATCAGGGACGATTGATGCTGTCATTATAGCAACTCCGCATTATGATCATCCCGAAAAGGCCATTCAGGCTTTTCAGTATGGTTTGCATGTCATGATCGAGAAACCTGCCGGAGTATACACCAAACAGGTACGCAAGATGAATGAAGCGGCTGCTGTCAGCGGCAAAGTGTTTTCCATGATGTATAACCAGCGAACAAACCCTTTATATATCAAGCTAAGGGATCTGATTGCCTCGGGGGAACTGGGTGAGGTACGGCGCACCAACTGGATTATTACGAATTGGTATCGCTCCCAGAGTTATTATGATTCGGGCGGCTGGCGTGCAACCTGGGCTGGTGAAGGAGGTGGTGTCCTGATCAACCAGGACCCTCACCAACTGGACCTGTGGCAATGGACCATCGGCATGATGCCGGTGCGTATGCGTGCCTTCTGTTCATTTGGCAAATACCGGAACATTGAAGTGGAAGATGATGTAACGGCATATGTTGAGTATGAAAACGGAGCAACAGGTGTATTCGTAACCACAACGGGTGAAGCACCAGGCACCAACCGGTTTGAAGTCAATGGGAATCGCGGCAAAATTGTCATTGAAGATGGTCAGCTGACCTTCTGGCGTCTTCGTGAACCCGAGCCTGAATTCAATCAGAGATTTACCGGAGGTTTTGGACAGCCGGAATGCTGGAAATGCGAGGTGCCAATTACCGGTGTGGAAACCGGACATCCTGGGCTGATTCGCAACTGGATCGATGCCATCTTGAACGGGACCCCGCTCATTGCTCCTGGTGAAGAGGGTATCCATGGATTAACATTGTCCAATGCCATGCTGCTGTCAACCTGGACGGATAACTGGGTGGATCTGCCGATCGACGAGGATTTATTCTATGAGCATTTGCAGCAGCGGATTGCCAGTTCAAATACAAAGAAAGACAAGGCAGGAAGCAGCAGTCAGCCTGCCGATCTGTCACAGACATTTAAGTAATGCATTTGGACAAATCCAGAATCCAGAGACTCATTTTCAATACGTAATTATATAAGGTACGAATTCAAATGCCCATAAGGGAAGGATTGATATAAGACATGGCAAAAGACGGAATGTTCTATGCTCCAAAGAGTGTGAAAAAAGAGGTTGTATGCGGCCCGGGGGAATTTGTCATTGGGGCGGTTGCACTGGATCACGGGCACATCTATGGTATGGTTGGCGGGCTGGTGGAGGCCGGAGCAACACTCAAATGGGTATACGATCCCGACCCGGCTAAGGTCGAGGCTTTTCGGAAACAGTTCCCTCAGGCACAGATCGCGGCATCTGAGGCAGAAGTGCTTGGCGACGATGAAGTGCAGCTCGTAGCCGGAGCAGCCATACCGTCGGAACGTGCGCCACTCGGCATGAGAGTCATGGCCGCAGGAAAGGATTATTTTACGGACAAAGCCCCCTTTACCACACTGGATCAACTATCTCTTGCACGTGAAGAAGTTAAACGTACGGGGAAAAAGTATATGGTCTATTACAGTGAACGTCTGCATGTGGAAAGTGCGGTTTATGCCGGACAACTGATCGAACAGGGAGCCATCGGGAAGGTTGTACAGGTTATGGGGACGGGACCGCATCGATTGAATGCGGGTGGTCGGCCGGAGTGGTTCTTCCAGCATGAAAAGTATGGCGGCATCCTCTGTGATATTGGAAGTCATCAGATCGAGCAGTTTCTGACCTTTGCCTCTTGTACGGATGCAGAAGTGGCGTTCAGTCGGGTGAACAACTTCAATCATCCACAATTCCCGGAACTAGAGGACTTTGGCGAAGCGTCACTCATCGGCAACAACGGAGCTTCCGGTTACTTCCGGGTAGACTGGTTTACACCGGATGGTCTGGGTACCTGGGGCGATGGGCGAACGGTTATTTTGGGCACAGACGGTTACATTGAACTGCGCAAGTATATCGACGTGGCGAGAGAGCGTGAAGGCGATCAGGTGTACCTGGTTAACCATGAAGGGGAATACCGATATAGCGTCAAAGGACAGGTCGGTTATCCGTTCTTCGGTGAACTGATCCGAGACTGTCTCGATCGAACAGAGAATGCGATGACACAGGAGCATGCGTTTAAGGCGGCAGAACTCTGCTTGATTGCGCAGCATAAGGCAATGAGTGAGAGAGTGGTATGGAGCAGTGGTGCGAAGTAAAGGGTTTTGTATAAAATAGTACTTATATTATTTAATAGGAATGAAGTGAGAGGAGAGCAGCCCGGTGTAGGGGCTGCTCTTTTGTTTGTTGTAGTACCTTCGCAAATGGAACAATATGGTTTATTATGAAAGTAGTTCAGAAATTGACTTGAATGTGTGGTGTTTACGAAGTATATAAATTAGCTGTTATGTGAAACCGATGCAAGTGCGATAAAGATAATAAAGGAAGTGAGTCATTTGGAGTATTCTGATTTGTTCAATTTAAAGAATATTTATCTCGATCAAATATATGAACCTGAGGAGAACACCCTTAGATTACTCTTCAGTCGAAGTAGAACTAGTGAACCTCCTGAAACGATAACAATTGGAAAAATTGAAATTAAAGATACATATTCGATTGATGTAGATGAAACATTACCTTTATTACAAATGGATTTTGAATGGTACATTGGATATTCAATTCGAAATGAAAGTTACACTTCATGGGATAATTATGAAGAATTTGAGGGTAAGATCTTTAGGATTTATAGTAAATCTAGATACTTAGACTTTATTAAAGTAGGAACATTTGCTTCTGAGGATTACCCAGGTCCATTTAAGCATTATGGCATCGCATGTCTTAACCATATCGTGGATGTTGTATCAGTTTCTGAACCAATTATTAAGGAAGTTCAACGAACTAAATAAGATTATTGAATGTATCTCAAGAAGGCATCGGTCTCAGATAACATTATGTTCACGCTTCGGGCCATTTGGCCCTCGGTCCACCCGAGGAGATTCCCAAGAAGAGGATTCAGGTGGACACATCCCCACCACCTAACCGCATCGCGGCCGTGACCTAAAGGTCCTTAAGGTGGTGGGACGTCGTGAACACGGAAACGTTATCTGAAACCGGCAAGATAGAGAGGAGAAAAACATGATACTTGGATTGTATGAAGCACATTTACCAGTGAGCAACTTAAGGCAATCAATTGAGTTTTATTCGAAATTAGGATTAGAGTTGGCCTGGAGAGATGAAGATACAGCTTTCTTCTGGATTGAAAAAGAAAAGAGTTGGGTGGGTCTTTGGGAAGGCGAAGAGCATAAAATTTCTTACCATCCGTCGTTAAGACATCTAGCATTTCGAGTTAGTTATGAAGATCTTAGAAACAGTATAAAATGGCTTCAAACGATTGAGATAGATCCCGTTCCATTTGGAAAAAGAGATTCAATCCATCCATTCGTCAGACCCAATCAGGGAAACGCTTCAGTTTACTTCGATGATCCAGATGGAAATAGTTTAGAATTAATGTGTTTTGTAAGCGTCCCTGAAAACTTAAAAAATATATCAAATAAATTATCAATAGAAGAATGGGAAGAGCTTTTGAAAGAGACGAATTAAAGAACTTATTTATTGGGATATTTCAAATGAAGTGCCGGCGTCAGATAACATAATATTCATGCTGCGGCTCCGATGGGCCTTGGTCTGCAAGAAGAAATTCAGAGAGGCATTTCAGCAGACAACCCCTTTGGGGTTCATGAATACAGGAATGTTAGATGAAATTCCTAAAATTGATATAAAGAACTCAAGTAGGTGAATATCAAGATGCCTTATATAAAACCTGTAATTCGAGAACCTTACTATGATAAACCTGTATGGATTGAGAATGAGGTGACTCGAAAGGAGTTCACTTTTTTATCCTCAAATAGTAGTACAGCTGAAGTTGAATTGTTTTTACTGCATTTATTTGGCTACAACAGCATTGATGCAGCGAAGTCTTTTGAAGAATCTTTTAAAGAACTATTTGAAGAAGATGAAGTAGCAATATTAGGCGGGGTTACTTTTATGCAGGATGAAGAAACGTATATTATGCCTAGCTGTTGTTGTGGGCTTGAGGAATTTCAAACTATTACTAATTCTATTAATGCCAAACAAAGTCCATGGCTAGGGCATGACCCTTCACCTGGAATTAAATATTATGAAGATTATGTCTTAGTATGGTCGGATTGTCCAGACAAACAAAAGGAAGAATTATCAAGTATTAGGTTTACCTATAAAGAACTATTAGAAGGACTAGAGAAATGCAAAAAGGACTTATTAGGATTTATAGAAGAACCATTATACAAATGGATCAAAATGAGAGATGAAGAAATAGCGAATCGAATGAAACAAAAAATGTTTCATTGGTTTTTAAAAGACGATTATTCTTGAATGCATTCCAGGAAGTCAGGAACTTCAGCTAACATTATATCCGCATCGGAGCCTATCGGCTCCTCGATCCGTAAGAAGCAATTGGCAGAGAAGCGAAATCAGTCGGAGACCTACGCACCACCTAACCGCATCGCGGCCGCCCTTCGAGCTTGGTGGGGGGACGTCGTGAATACAACAACGTTAGGCGAAACTTCGGGAATATAAATCAAATAAACTCAAGGGGGATTGCGATGAAGAATCAAAAACCAGTAATTATTGAAGAATACAATAAAGAATGGGCAAAAGCATTCAATATAATAGAATCAATTTTATCAAATAAACTTAGTGGTCTAGCATTACGAATTGAGCACGTTGGAAGTACATCGGTACCGAATCTTGCGGCCAAACCAATCATTGATATTGATGTAGTAATTGAATCTATGGTGTACCTACCAGGGGTAATCAAGAAGTTAGACGAATTGGGATATGTACACGAAGGTGATTTAGGAATTAAGAACAGAGAGGCATTTGCAAGAAAGGATGTTTATGTACCTTACAGTAGCGAAGGCTATGTGAAGCACGAACATCATCTATACGTATGCAATAGAGAAAGTGACGAACTAAAAAGACATAGAATGTTTCGAGATATATTAAGAAAGTATCCTTTATTGGTATCTGAGTACACAAATTTGAAGATCCAACTTTCAAGTGAATTCAGAAACAATCGCAAAGCCTATACTGAAGGAAAGACAGAATTTGTTACGAGGATAATGAATGAGTACAAAGATGTTTTGTGGAGTATTTCAGAAGACGAAGACATCCGATAACAAAGTGTTCCAACTTCGCGACTGTCGTCGCTCGGTCTGCTTGAGGAATTTTCATTGAAGCAGGTTAGGTGAAATCCCCCAAAAGACATTTAAATAAAAGGAGATTCAATGAAGAGAACAATAGTGATCAGTGATATACATGGATGTATCAAGGAATTCAATCAGTTACTGTTAGAGATCGATTATAATTCAGTTGTTGATCAACTCATTTTGCTTGGTGATTATGTAGATAGAGGTCCCGACAGCAAGTCAGTAGTTGATAGAGTAATCGATCTAGTGAGTAATCATAAAGTAATAGCATTACGAGGAAATCACGATCAACGACTTTATGATCTAGTTAATAGTCAGAGCAGGGAAGTTAGAATCAAGTTTCTCGAACATGGAGGAATACAGACAATTCAAAGTTATTGTGATACGAACTCTGAGATCACGGAAGAACAATTGCAACAAGGAATTGAATTAATTCGAACTAACTATCAGCATCATACGGATTTTCTTGGACAATTGCCTCTAAATTATGAGGACAGTCATCACATATATGTTCATGCTGGTTTGAACCCTAGCTACGCAGACTGGAGAAAACAACCTGAACGTGATTTTATGTATATTAAGGACGACTTTATAAGATCACGTTTCGACTTGAAGAAGAAGATCGTTTTTGGACATACGAGAACAATTGATATACATAATCAACCTGATATTTGGTTTAGTGAGGATAAAATAGGTGTAGACGGTGGATGTGCATATGGTATGCAGCTGAACTGCCTAATTTTTCAAGATGGAAAGTATATAACTGAACATATAAAGAAGTCTTGAATTCAGTTTAAGACGCGGGGGACATCACCTAACATTATATCCACGCATTGGAGCCTGAAGTGGAATGGCAAGGAAGTGGAATCAGCGGAAACATCCGCACCGACTAACCGCATCGCGGCCGGCTCATGACGGAGCCTTAAGTCGGTGAGACGTCGTGAATACAGGAATGTTAGGCGAAAACGCAAAGAGAAAGGAAGAAACTTTATGGAAAAGCATGTTAAAGAGCTTTTTACCTGGAAAGTGCTTAATGAGGCGGCTCAAAAGTTTAATATTGTTGAATCAAGTCTTAAAGACTTAGAAGGATTCCAAAACTTTGTTTATTTTGGGAAGTCAAATGAAACAAGTGTTGTCCTCCGGGTAACACATAAATCACATCGAACTGAAGAAGAGATTTTATCTGAAATTGATTTTATTAATTACTTGGCTAATAATAATGTATCTGTTTCAAAAGCTATGATCTCTATTGATGGGGAATTTGTAGAGAAAATAGATCATGGGGAATTTTATGCAACTTCTTTTGAGTTTTCGAGTGGACGAAAGGCTAGAATCGCTGAAGAAAGCAATTTGTTCTATCAAAGAGTCGGTAATTATACTGGAAGAACGCATAAACTTTCAAAGAATTTAAATCCAACAGATGATTTAAATAGGAGACAATGGCATGAAAAAGAGTTCCTTATCAATATGAAAAAGTATTTACCTGCGGAACTTTCTTATGTGATTCACAAATACGAAATTCTAAAAAATGAGCTCAGCCGGCTTCCAAAGAATACTGATTCGTATGGAATTATCCATGGAGATTTAAATCATGGGAATTATTTAAACGTAGACGATGATGTAGTCTTTATTGATTTTGATGAAGCCGAATACAGTTGGTTTGTTAGTGATATTGCAATTCCTTTATTCTATGAAATTCCGATCCCCTGGGTAGTAGATGGAAAACAAAGGTTAGAGATAACCAAGAGGTATTATTATAATTTCATGGATGGGTATGTAAAAGAAAATACAATTGATCATGCATGGTTAAAATTAATACCTGATTTTATTAATCTTAGACAGTTTGGAGTAGTTTCAGCGATTTATAGAAGTTATAATTTTAACAATTATGACAACTGGAGTGATTGGGACAAAGAAGCGTTGAAATTTTATTTGAACAATATCGAGAATGATATCCCTTATATTGAAATGGATTTTTGTAGGTAGTTCAATGCGGCATCGTCTAACATTATATTCACGCTGCGGGCCTGGTAAGGCCCTGGGTCCCCCGGAACAAGAGAAGCAGATTCATAACGAGGCGAAATTCAGTAGAAAGGAAGCGGATTCAGGCGACAACCGTTGCTAGGCTAAGTCCTGACAGATCCAGTCGCTACGCTCCTTTAAGCCTCTCTGGTTCGTGAATACAGCAACGTTAGGCGAAACTTCGGAAAGACGGAAAAAACATTATAGAGATCATCAGATCATTGATGGGAGAGTATTTATGAGACGTCTGGTAATCATGACAGTTGGAAAAACGCATAGTGGAAAGACCACTTTCGCTAAAGAATTAGAATCTGTATTACAACAAGCCATTGTCATTGATCAAGATAATCATGCTGAATTTATTAATAGCCATTATAGGAAACTTCGCCCTATAGAGGGTCCTAACACTCTAAAGTTCTCTGTAACTAATGCGATTGTTAAGTATGCTATTGAGGAAAGCAATTTCCACATTATCTTGAGTAATTCTAATCTAAATAAATCTGGAAGAACAAATGTACTCCGACTCTTTCAGGATAAAGGATTTGCAAGCATTATAGTTTACTTTGATCTACCAACTGATTTACTGAAAGAACGTGTAATACAAACTCAAAGAAGTAAAGCTATATTTAGAAGTGCTTCGAGCTTTTTGGAAGTATTGGAGAGACAAGAAAATTTGACAGAAAAACAACCCAGTAAAGATGAAGCTAATTATCTATTTGACATTAAGGACTCCAATAATATTATAAATATTATTCAACATATAAAAGATATTAGTGAACGGACACATCCATCACCCTAAGATAAGAGCTACCTAAGGAAGATGGACGTCGTGAATACGGAAACGTTAGATGAAACTACCAAAGTCTAATGCAATGAAAGAGGTAGAGATGAAAACATTTAAAAAATCAATTCTTTGGTTACTTATCTCATCCATCATATTTACGATTACATCTGGGACTCAATTAATAATCAATATGTATTACAATCGGATTGGCTTTATAATATTATTTCTAATTTTTACTTCTGGATTTTTATACTATTCACTTTTAATGATAATTGATTTGATTACTAAGGAAACAAAATTGATCAAAGTAATAATTGTAGAAACAGATAAAGAGATCATAAAAGTGTTAAGGACTAATGGAAAAAAACGAAGAATAAGAATACCAATTAATGAAATCACCAAATATAAAATAGGTCAAGAATTAATACTGACATTAACAAAACGTACAGGGCAAATAATAGAGATAAGAGTAAGTAATTTAGGAAGTGATAGCCATTGTCTAACAAAATAACCACACTTCGGGTTATACACTCGGTTCCGGAAGGGCGGTGAATTTCATGAAACCAGAAATGAAGTATAAACTAATGTTATTTCTTTCAAGTATAAGTTCCCTGTCAATCATGCTTGGAATTCTTTTTTTGATCGGAGTGCCATTCTCAGAGCCAGCAATTATTGGAGTCGTAATTGGTGTAGTTTACGGATCATTTGCAAAGTCAATTGATTATAAGCGAAGAAATAAATATATAGGAGTAATCGCTTTAATTGCATTGATAATTATGCTTCTTATCATAAACAAAAATAATACGGAGTCCGTATTAAAAATATTATTGGTATCTCCATTATTGTTTTCAATTATTTTAGTAGATGACTATATTCATAAGCAATCGTATTTTAGGTATCTAAAGAATAAAGAGAATCAAAATAATGTTATGTAATTTCAAGGAAGTCAGCCCGATCATCTAAGAAAAGGGATGAAAATGTTGCGGACATTCGTTCTGAGTTCGGCAGTCGCCAGATGCCCAGCATGCGGTGGGTCGTGAATAAAGATACGTTATGTATAATTCCTAAAATCATAATAAATAGGGGGGGAACTTCTGAAAATGAAAAGGCTTACATTGTTAATGCTATGTGTACTTTTCATATTAACAGGATGTTCAGAGGAAAAAGAAAACAAGGATACGGAGGCTCGTAACGTCAATATTGATTTTTCTAAACAGAATAATTTGAATGATTGGAAAGTAATAATGTCACCTAAAGTTGATTTAGTGGGCCAACAAGTATATGATCTTGAATTTCAGTATACTGGGGAGAGTCCAATTAAAGATGTAACAGTTTACTATCGAATTGATACTAAAGAAAAATTATCAAGTAGTATAGTAAAAGCTGATTCTAAGACGATAGTATCCGATTTAGACAAGAATGAAAAAATAACATTATCTGAATTAATACTACCACTTAATACACCTATTTCTGTAGAAGTGGACTGGCTGAAAGGTAACTTTATAGATAAAGGGATAGGAACATTTAATATTAAAGAAATAAAATGAAGGAAATTGTCTAAATATATTTGGAATTCGACGACTGCGCTAACAATGTATTTACGCCTTGGAGTATAAGGGCTCATTGCTCGCCGGATGAGAGTGGAACAGGAATGAATTCAGAGGAACCCCTGTGAACCTGACCGAGTTGCGGCCGGCAGTTAAAGCTGCCCTAAGTTTTCGGTTTCGTGAACGTTATGGGAAATAGCCATAAAAATAAATAAGCGCATTGGAGGCGATACCATGGTAGTACACAAAATTGTATTATCCCAAGAATCAATAATTGGTTCATTTACTAAAGAAGTAACTCCTATCCTTTCGGTGTCATCTGGTGATTCCATACGTTTTGAAACATTAGACGCTGGTTGGGGTACTGGGAGAAGTAATAGTGAGAGAAGGAAACCATTTTCAAGAAAAGAGAAAATTGATGGAGGTCACGCCTTGGTGGGACCTATTTATATTGAAGGTGCTAAGAAAGGTATGACTTTAGAGATTGAGTTTAATGATATTATACCTGGGCAATATGGTTTTACTTCTGGATAAAAAAACCATGATGGGAGTATGTGAAATCAATGGCAATTCCTTCTCAGTTTCATTACGACCTTTCATGGGCGTTATTGGAATGCCTCCAGATGAGATAGGAATTCACTCTACTTGGCCACCCCGATTTTGTGGTGGGAATATTGATTGTAAAGAGCTTGTGAGAGGCAGTAAATTGTATCTTCCTATTTCTGTCGATGGGGGTTACCTTGCTATTGGTGATGGTCATGCTTTGCAAGGGGATGGAGAAATCAGTTGCCAAGCTATTGAATGTCCGATGGAAATTGTTGATATATCTGTAAATTTAATTAAAGGCATAGATCTGTTAAACCCCCGAGCTAATACTCCCGCAGGTTGGATTACTTTTGGTTTTCATGAAGATCTTAATGAAGCAACCGTTCAAGCTTTAGATAGAATGCTTACCTTGATGGGTGAGTTGTATGGTTTAAATCGTGTTGAAGCTATCGCGTTAGGGAGTTCAGTTGTTGATCTACGTATAACGCAAATTGTAAATGGGGTTAAAGGGGTACATGCCTGTCTACCACATGGAATATTAAAGTGATTCGAAATATCTCGAAGAGGACGCGAATATTGTATTCACGCTGCGTAGCTTCCGGATCATTGTTCCGGAAGTAATAAGAAGCGGCTTTAAAGAAGTTGATTCGGAGGCAGGGAAGGCTCGAGAATACAAGGACGTTATACTCAGTACCTGAAATAAAGAAAACACATATGAATATCTTTCATGATTTTAATGTTTAGTGGTCTCAACTCATCATTAAGGATAACCAAGTAAAAATGTAAGATTAGTCATACGATTTCCAATGAATAAGAATACAAAAGAAAAGATGTGGTTTGCTTGTTTGCTGTGGAATTATTCTTCAACAAAGAATTCGATGAGTACGTCAGAAAAGTATGGATGTATTTTGACCAAAAGGGAATCAGTCATTTTATGAATAGATTTGAGAACTTAAGTCCCCATATAACCCTTGCTGTATATACGGATATTTCCGATTTGGAAGGATTTAAAGAACAACTGAAAATCTATTTTTATAATGTTTCTCCTCTTCGTTTACGATTTGATATCGTAGCTACCTTTCCGACCTCGGGAACGATATTTTTGGCCCCTACCATGACGGACGAACTTCAACGTGTACATAAGGATTATTATAAGAAGTTAGACAAATATAATAATCAAGCGAGTATATATTATAGCCCAGATCAATGGAATCCACATTGTACCCTGGGAACACAATTAAGTAGAAGAGCGATCGCTAAGGGAATTCATGATGTAATAAATGAATTTGAACCTATGGAGGGGATCATAGAAAGAATGAGTTTAGTGAAGATTGAGCTGTCAGAAGAAGGGAACAGGAATATAACTATATTTGAGCAATCTTTTTTAACTTAATTCAAAGAGGTCAGTTATTGCGTATAACATAATACACGCTCCGGGCATTAGCCGAGGATCCGACAGGAATCGGAGCATACGCTGGGTAGTGAACACAAAGGAAATGGACGTCGCGAATATATCAACTTTATGTGGAATCATAGTGCGACATTTAATGAAAGCATCTAAAGGAGGCTTGTATGAAGACAATTATTTATATGGTTAGGCATGGAGAATCACCATATAACGAAGGAAATGAAAGAACAAGAGGGCTTACTCCAAAAGGAAAGATCGATATTGAAAAAGTAACGAAGTTACTTATAGGTGAAGGAATAGACATGATTATATCAAGTCCTTATACTCGAGCAATTCTGAGTGTTGAGGGATTGGCAGAGCACTTAAAGTTAGATATTAGAGTATTTGAAGATCTTAGAGAACGACATTTTGCATCTTACAATATAGAAAATGCAGAGTTAATGTCTAGTATCAGAGAGAGTTTTAATGATTCTGATTATACCTTGCCGGGTGGAGAGTCCAATGCTGATTGTCAGAAAAGAGCAATCTCAGTTCTGAAGCCCATATTAAAGGAACACAGAGGGAAGAAAATAGCAATCGGGACTCATGGCCTTGTGATGACTTTGATGATGAATTATTTTGATTCAGCTTTTGGCTTGGAGTTTTTGAATCAATTAAAGAAACCAGATATTTATAAAATGCAATTCGAGGACTTAGAATTAGAAGAAGTAACAAGAATGTGGAATGATTAGATTTCCTAAGGAATATAAAGAAAACTGTGATATTACATGACAGAGTATTCACGCTGCCTTGGTCTTGCTGTAAGCAATTCGGTGAAGGGTGAGCAGGAAGACAACATTGAGAGGCAAACTGAGCAATCGCAGCCGGATTTTTTGGTTTTTAAGATTCTCGGCGTCGTGAATACAGGAACGTTATATGAAAACATCCAAATAATTAAAACATCTTAGAAGGATGAAAAGATAAAATGATAAAATCTATTAGTATTGATGAATGGATTGGGGCCACATTTAAGGAAGAAATCGTTGTGAATCCTACATGGACGGACACTTTAAGTTTTTTAAGAAAACTCGATGGAGATAAATTTACATTAGTATTTTTTGAGGTATCAGACACGGATGCAGCATTAGTTGGGGGCGGACCTGAATATTTCATTGTGTCTATTACAATTGATGATACTATATATACTCTTATGAACGATAAACTGGGCAACACTGAAATTTCTCTGGTTGCTGGTGGTCAGTTAGGCAATTATTGCGACAACATTTGTATAGAATTAATTCCCATGGTTGAAGTAATAAAGTATTTTTATTAAACTGGAAAACTACTCGAAACACATATATGGAAACAAGAATAAAGAATAATAATTATTTTAATGTAACTCGAAGAAGTGAGTGACATCAATTAATGTCGAATTCAACGTATCAGTTTTCGGGTCAAGCCCGACTTGTGGTCCGGAAGAGGCATTTCGGAGAAGCAGATTTGCCTGAGATATTCACATACTGGAAAAATTTAATCTTGTTGTTAAAAGTAGATTGAAATCTCAATTTTAGAAAGGGTGGTGTTTCTTGTGTCGAACAACAAACAACTTACAAGATCTCAGAACACAGCAATTGAATTTATAAGTATTTGCGCGAGATCCCAAAAAAGAGAAGCCCAAGCATCACTGAAAGAAATTTTTCAGTTTTCCAATATTCCTTGGAATACCTTTGAAGAAGCAGTTCATAAGATTAAATCCCATGCAAGGGTGGCTTTGCATTTTCATCCTGATCGTCCGGTTGTAGATATGAAAAGTGTGGCTCAATCATTATTAGAGCAGGGAATCTATAAAAGTCAGTTCGAGACTTTCATATCCAATGGGAGCGTATCGGCATATGTAGGTGGTGCACGGGATCTTTGGGAGGAAAAACTATTTGGTGGAGCTTATCAGATAGAGGGTGCGACCAACTTTGAAAGGCCAAAGTATGGAGCTCTTCATTTGTTGTTACATCCGGATGGACCGTCTCCACGATTCGGATCTTGTTATTTTCTTTTAAAACCGAATACTTTACATCGCTGTACGTTCACTTACGGTGGCTCTCAAGATGCTCCAAAGGAAAACGGGACATACGAGGAATTAGACGCTATTTTATCTGCGCTTTTTACGGATGCTTTCTTTCGGGATTATGCTATTGGAGAAAAAGATCTTACTCCTAGAAAATTGATAGATCAGCTATTGTACAATCTGGAACGTCCGTTAGGGGATCTATCAAAGCTGGCCCCACATCGGAATCTTAACCATTTTATCGAAACTCAAGTTCATGGAGAACTAGTATGCCATCATTAGCGAAGTGAATTGCAAGCAACGGTAACATTGACGCAAGTGTGATCGGGAATGCTGTCAACGATTTGAAACGCAATCCTGATCTCTGGTCTGACAGAGGTAACTACGAAGAAGTGCTTCAGGAATTAAAATACATGTGGCATATACTCGTTCGATATGGTAAATCGATTGAAAAGCTGTATAAAGGATGATTCTACTGTAGAAATCATTATTAATAAAGTTAATAAGTGCTGTACAGTTCTAGCTATTTAGCAATTTGAAGAATCATAGACACTTTAAATATAACTCTGCGAAGGAAGATGAGAAATGGATAAAGGGAAAATTATATTTTTGAATGGCGTAACCAGTTCAGGTAAAACTTCAATCGTAGAAGCGATGCAAAATTACACTGAACCCTTTTTTTATGTTGTGGCCAATGATCTTTTTGAAAATACGATTGGTGATAAACATTTGCAAACAGACTACTGGAAGTATTTAAGTGAAGCGATCATTCTAATGTATCATACAGCAAAATTATTTTCGGATCATGGAAAGAATGTTTTAATCGATGGGATACTTGTTGAAAGACCGGAATTAAAGCCACATTATGATAAAGTCCAAGATATATTTGATGGATATCCTTTGGATATCGTTGAGGTGTACTGCCCATTAGATCTTTGTCGTAAGCGAAATATAGAACGTGGTGACAGAAGAGAAGATCAATCCGATGAGCAAAATAAAATAATGTCCCAACACATTCACTATAGCTTCTCAGTCGATACGAGTTTGAATACACCGGAAGAATGTGCAGAAATGATTATCACATCAGTATTCAAAAAATAGTTTGAAAAAGTCAGTACAAGAAAGCAAAATCACTTCAAACTTTCATTGAAGGGAGGAAAAGTATGGGTTCAAGAATAATGCATTTGATTGTGGCAAACAGAATTGCAGATTCCCTATCTATTGTAGATAAGACGCCTTTTTTACTTGGAAATATTGCACCGGATGCTGTTACAACAAAAGATTCCTCACATTTTTTTGCTGGTGAAATTCAGGATTATTCAAGGAACGTAGACTATAAAGGATTTTTACATAAGTATCGATTACAGGCAGCAGACCTTTACGTTCTGGGTTATTTCACACATTTAATTGCCGATGACATATGGTTGAAAGGTTTTAATTTACCTTGGTTAAGGAACAGAATGGAAGCTAATGAGGGACTATATAAACAGTATCATAACGACTTTAAATTATTGAATGGGAAGTTGCTTAAACATTATGGATATGAAGAGGAATTAAGAAGAAGGCTCAATTATATTCCAACAATACCGGATTTAGAGGAAGTTAAATCTACAGATGTCAAAAAGTTTGTGCCATGTGTATTTGACGATTTGGATTATGACAAAGAAATTTTGAATGAAACCCTTAATGTTTTTACTTTTGAGCAAATCATTGGATACTTAGAGACATCAGTCGATATGGGAATATTGAATATGAAGTGCTCGCTCGGTTTAAAGACATGAGAGAAAGTCAATTGCACTGTCATGTGGCTCGAAGTTTTAAATTTAATGATTAATCTAACGGACAGAGTAGTGGGAAATGAAGGAGTAAACTATAATTCGCCGAATACTATTTAGGTATAAATAAGAACAAGGAGGATTATATTATGTGGTTTTGTTGTATGTATAAAAAACCGATAAGAATCCGTAATCTCCCTCAATATTAAAAATTGAGGAGGATTAAAATGAGAATAAATAACAATTATTTGTAAGAACAATTAAAGCATGTGTATTGGTTAAATGGTGGTTGTTGCGCGGGAAAGACAACGATGACAAAGAAATTTGTTGCAGAGTTGGGATTTCAAACATTGAGCGATGATGTCTTGAAGTATAGACCATTCACTAATCCGACTGAATATCCTGCTCTTCAATATCCCCATCCCGGCTTAAACTGGGAGGAGTGGTTTAATAGGCCTACTGATGTGTATTTTCGATGGCTTTGTGAAATCGTTGAAGAGATGATGGAATTTTTCGTTATTGATTTATTGCAAATGCCAACGGATAAACCAATCATTATCGATTTAGGAATAATGCCTGAACGCATCCTACCCTTTATTCCTAAAGAAAGAATGATGTGTCTTTATACATCTGATGAAGAAATAGAAAGGCTATATTACTTTAGAGAAGACCATAAAATGATCTTGGATGTTATTAACCTTACATCAGATCCAGCGGGAACGATTAGACATGGCAACAAAACAATGGTGAAATTCTCCAATGAAATTAGAAATGCTTGCGTTAATAACAATATCAAAACACTTGAAAAAACACCTGACTTAGGTATAGAAGAACAATTCAGATTTGTTTGTGAGCATTTTGAATTATGATATGAGCATCCTTTGTTTATTTTATATTTAATACGGGTCAGGCTACCTATATAGGTAGCCTGTTTAAATAACGAGACATGATAGTTTGGTTATAGTGAAATATATAACTGATGTGGCCGACGTTCTGTCTGTATACGATAGTGAGTTGATCAAGCGGCTAAAAATATTTTTACACAAAGTAAAACTTAAGATATATAAGGAGCAGCAAATGAAAAAATGTTTTCTGTTTATATTATTCATAATGTCGCGAGACATGAACATAGTTCCATTCAAAGTCGCTATATTAGCGGTTTTTTGTTTTAAGGAACAAAGTTCTTCTCCCAAGCTGAGGACAAGAACTTTGTACCATTGCCGAAATGGACAAGAACATTGTGTCATTTCGAATTAGGTGATTATCTAAATAGAATCACGATGGAGACCTTGTGGTGAGAAAAAAGCACATAAATTTAAGAATTTGCGTGAATAACGATTTTTTTGTATCAGGAATTAGTTTTTTTCGATCAAAGGTAAGGACTAGTTCATCGTTGAAACGTTTAAGAACTTGGTACCAATGTTGATAAGAATCTTTATCTGTTTCATTAAGCTGGACAGAATAACTCAATCAAGCATGTTAAAATGGAGTTACATATTTAAAGTAAAAGTAAAGGAAATGACTCATGAATAAAAAAGCTTTGCTTGCTTGGGAAAGTCAACATAATGCAATAAAACGAACTGTAGAAGGCTTTTGGGAGTGCTTTAGAAAATGGCGTGAAGAAGAGAAAGACGATTATCACAACACATTTCAAGGTAAGCTGTATGAAGAATATTTAAGTGTTCAAGAACGCTCTATTTATCTTAAGTATTCTTTCAATGTCGCAGAAGCAGTTATATTTTGTTCAGTCGATATATTTTATTTGGAAGAAGATATAGGTAGTTATGACATTGAATTTAATTTAGATGGCGAGATTGCTGATGACTGTTTGGATTTTAGCGATACTTTGTTAAAGGATACGATCTCAAAAATTAAATATAATTTAAAAATTGCCCGTAACGCCCTAAAAGAGGGAATTGATATAGGAACAATTTCCAAAATTACTGGAATTGATGTGAAGTATATACAGATTTTAAAGGAGAAATATTGTTGAATGTCGGGGGACAAGACATAGTCCCATTATATGTTATATTGATTATCAACTAGATGCGCAAGAATTCTGGGAATTAACGGGTGTCTCTTATACGACTGGAGTTTCTTCTTTAGAAGTTCGTAAATACAAATACCATATGGCAGGACATCTGTATCCTGCCTTTTTTACCGCTTAGCAGGCTGCTATAAGTTAATACTTTGAAGAAGGAAGGGGATGACCTTGCAGGAGTACTACCTGACGCCTATAGAAATAATAGCGGTCAGTTGGTTTGTAGCACATTTCTTAAGGTAGTTCCTTTGTTTCATGACAGTCTAATTGAAATGGGGATTAAAGAAAGTGTGACTCATATTACTGGTGATATAGTTTCAGATGATACGATTTCACACGATGATCTAATAGCCGTTTACAAAAAAATGGGCTTTACATTGATAATGGAAAGTTACATATGGACTATATAGAAGTAATGAAAAGATTAATTTCATTGAAGGAGGTTCAAGATGAGAAACGAAGAATGTTGTCCTGAATGTGGAGGAACAAAATTTGGGGAGGGCAAGTCGCACGGCGAAGCTAGGGTATATCCTATGAAAAAGATGCTAACATTAGGATCAGATGTTACTCATGTAATTTGTATAACGTGTGGATTTATTTTAAAAAGTTTTGTTAAAGAGCCACATAAATTTGAGGATAAATAAAATGATTATCAACATTTATGAATGCATGGGTACTGTGAACACCTAATATATTTTCGAAAGCAGATGTTTTCCATTTGAACTGATGTCGAAGGACGGAAATATACTCCCATTGAAGTCCTTGTTGTCCTCATGATTGATGGGGGTTTGGCAATGGGGAACAATGTTCTTGGTCCTCAGAATACCTTATTGATGGGATGTAACAAGAATAACGTCCCAACTAATGAATAAATCACTGATTATGTATATAGCCATAACTTAGATGTACAAGATCCTTCTTAAGCCTCTCGGGTTCGTGAATGTAGAGAACGCTCTCTAAAAGTGAATAATTGTGAGAAAGGATGAATGCATGAATATTCAGGACCTCCCAATTCAAATAATAGAACAAATCGGAAAAGTCCAGAAAATTGCTTTTCCCAGGCAAGGCCATACTTCTATCGTTGCTATTTTGGATACGCCCGATAAAAAGTACGTGATCAAAAAGACAGAAAACGACCTCTATAATGAATGGTTGTCAGAAGAATACAAGATGCTTCAATATCTTTATCATACGGGACTACCAGTTCCGCAAGCATATTCATATCATGTCGAGAATAAATCGAGATGGCTTTTAATGGATTATATTGATGGAATAAGTTTGAGAGAATTTCTATCCAAAGAGCCCAATCTCAAAGATAAAGAAAAAGCTATTTTTAACTTTGGACTTTGTTTAAAGAAAATACATGAATGCTCTTCTCATATTGAATTATTAAAAAAATGATAATCCTTGGTTAGATACGATGCTAAATAAAGCAGAATATAATCTGACTCACTTTGCAGTAGACGGATCAGAAGAACTACTTAAGCGATTGAAAAAAGTAAGACCTAAACCAATAGATAACACTTTAATTCATGGCGATTATACAATAGATAACGTATTAGTTAATGAATGCAATATAGTCGGAGTTATTGATTGGTCAGGAGCTACGTACGGCGATCCAAGATATGATGTAGCATTGGCAATTAGACCAAAATATAATGCTTTCGATAATGATAGAGATAAAGAAATATTTTTTAACGCATATAGCAACTTAAGAATAACTGATGAAGAGTATAACTACTTTGAAGACGGGTTATATAGCTTCTTTTAGTATCCCTTCGCAACTTCTATATTAGATAATCCATGTTCAGGCATCGAGCCATTTGGCCTTTAAGTCGGTGAAGGTTCGTGATTTTAGTGGATTTTTAGGAGGTCAAGCATGATAGATCATAAAGGAATCTTACCGATAATCAGAAGGTTTGAAGAGATAAGGATATGATTGCATAGAACAGGAAAGTGGTGACTACCCTTTTGCAAGTAAATACAGAATACATATCCCTTCATTAAGAATAGATATAATTGGAGGATTTGCTATTTATGCTGAAGGAGAAGTAGTTCGTTTACCTACATCTCATATTCAAAATAGAACATGGGATGGAATAAAGGTATCCTGTCTTGAAATCTGGTATGTTGCCTATTATTTAATGGGAAGAAAAGAAAAATCGAATTTGATTTTAGCTCACTTACAAACACACAAAGAAATTGTAGATCAACATTTAATAAGAGATTTATTGATGAAGACTGGTTTGAATTATGAGATCAGAGAAGAACTTAGTAAATTAATTCAATGATGCCCCTACAACTAAACCATTAATATTCAAGGTACTGCTCCAACAGTGCTGTCTACAAAGATCGATTACGAAGAGATATTAGGTAAATGAATGAGCAGCGAACAAAAAATATATTGAGGAGGTTATCAGTATGAACAGGAATATTGTTTATGGAACAAACAGCTCCTATTGGGATACAAAAGGAAATGACTTTTTAAGAGCAATCGTACTTCCTTTTTATGGAGCATTTGTAACAGAGGAAAAATGCCAACTTTTTGGCGATATCTCAGGAAAAAAGATGTTAGAGATAGGCTGTGGGGATGGTCAATCTTTGCAATATCAGGGAGAGCGTAAAGCAGCTGAGCTATGGGGGATGGACATATCAGGAAAACAGATTGAAAAGGCAACGCAACATTTGACGGCGTGTGGTCTTTCAGCAAAATTGATCTGTTCTCCCATGGAAGAAGAGTGTAACATCCCCGTGGATTATTTTGACTTTGTTTATTCAATTTACGCCATTGGTTGGACAACCGATCTTGAAGGTACTTTTGGCCGGATCGCTTCATATTTAAAAAAAGATGGCATATTTATTTTCAGTTGGTCGCATCCCATTCACAAATGTGTTGTTGAAGAAAATAATAGATTGGCTTTTAACAAGAGTTATTTTGATGAATCTTGGTATTCGGTATCTCCTGATTTTTGTCAAGGTGAGCTGACTTTGTCTGATCGTAAACTATCAACCTATATCAATGCATTGGCAAAAGCAGGGTTTGTAATTGAACAAATGATTGAAGAAACAGAGAATGAAATCATACAATTGCATGATGAAAATAATGATTTCGTAAAAAGAGCGAAGATGTTTCCTGTAACCTTTGTTATCAAAGCAAGAAAACTTTGAAATTACTGAATAGGACCAAAAAATATTATCTTTGGGGGTAACTCATGGTAACGGTAAAATTACATACAGAGAAACCTATTCTACAATCTGAACTAATGGGTCTTTATCAAGATGCTGGTTGGTGGCCTAACCGAGATGAAAATGGAATATTACAGCTACTTGTTAGTGGTGTTGCAGTAGGAGCTTGGAAAGATGATATATTAATTGGTTTCTGTAGGTCTATTTCAGACGGAATATATCGGGCTTATGTAGAAGATGTTGTTGTATTAAGTAATTACAGAAATAGAGGAATAGGAGAACTAATGGTCAAAAGACTTTTAGATGAATTAAAAGATATTGACGTTATTAGTTTGTTTTGTACAGACGATTTGGCTGGTTTTTACGAATTGTCAGGATTTAAACGGACAAAGCAAATTGTAATGCATTATAAGAATTAAAGGAGAATGAGACAATGTTTAAATACGAAATGGATGATTCTTCTTATTTATCGCTACTGGAGGTTAAAGATGCAGAAACATTATATAAATTGATTAACAGAAATAGGGATCATATAGGTGAGTGGTTGAGGTTTCCTAGTCTCACTTTAGAAGCAAATGATTCAAAAAGCTTTATAGAAAGAACACGCATAAGATTTGCCAAGGAAGAAGGATACTGGTTAGGAATTTGGAGTGAGGGTAACCTTGTGGGTTCTATTGGTTACTTATATCTAGATCAAGAGAACAAAAAAACTGAAATTGGGTATTGGCTAGGTAAAGAATATGAGGGTAAGGGATTAATTACTAAATCTATTAAAGTACTAATAAATCATGCTTTTGACGAACTGAAATTAAATAAAATTGAGATAGGTGCAGCTACAGATAATATAAAGAGCCGTGCAATTCCTGAGAAATTAGGGTTTAAACGTGAAGGTGAACTAAGAGATTACGAATATATCAATGGAAGGTCTCTAGATAGAATAATCTATGGATTGAAAGCTAATGAATGGAGAACATTATAGTGCTTTTAAGGAAAACAGGTGACATCATCTAAGATTAAATTCCTACTAGGATCGCGCGTGGTTGGATTGGGCTAAGCTACCTGAAACAAACTTTTTATATCAAGATGGATATTATGGTTTTAAACCAAAGCGTGGTGATATTGTCATTTTTGAAAAGAATGTTGTTTGAAGGAGTGAATTACAATGCACAATTCTTGGACCATTTGTATTTCAGGAGAATATGACTTGAATTTTCTTATGTTTGTGGCTAGTGCACATGGAATATTAACAGATGAATTCGAAGAAGGAGACTGGCCCAATCATCAATTTTTAAATGTTGAACGAAGTCATGATAACTTTAAAAAGCAATGGAAAGAGCTATGGAATCATAGCATCTCTAATAAGGGAGAGCGCAAAAGCGGCAATCATCAAAATTTAATTATAGATCCTCCTGAATTTTCAATGATTAAAGAAGAAGACTTAAAGGCTGTTCTGATTAATATGTGGCCGTCATTCATTAAATGGTGGAATATGCCTGCTGGCGGTCAAATTGCAATGCATTACTGGGAAGCTAGCCCAGAACTTTTGGCTTTTGTAAATGAATTCGAAAGCCAAGTCGGAAGAAAAATTAAGCCATTTAGGTTAGATATCGATTTAGTATATACAGGTTTAAAAGAACCAATTGAAGTAAATGAGCAATTTATAATTATGCCGATTAAATCTGAATATTTAATGAAGAAGGATTGGTGGATAAAGAGATTTAAGGAGTATTATTGAGAAATTTCAAGGAGGATACAACATGTTAAGATCCGTTTATATTATTTCCGGTCCCGCCGGTATTGGAAAATCAACGACTTCAAGGAAACTTGTTGAACATTTGGATCGCAGTTCATATATATCTGGTGATGATATTAGTCATCTACCTGTAAACGGGAGAGGAAAGCCGTGGATCTGTCAAGAAACTCACAAGTTGACTTGGACAAATATATTGAGTTTAGTGAAGAACCTAATTGAATTTAATTACGATGTTGTTTTAGATTATGTGACGTTTCCATCGGAGGCTAACTGGTTAGCTTGTGAACTGGAAAGAATGAATGTAAATGTAAGGGTTGTTTATGTAGTATTTATGGTTGATCATGAAACAATTATTAGAAGAGATCAGTTAAGAGATCCATCGATACAAATGGGAGAACGAAGTGTAATACTATTAAATGAATTTATTGAGGCGTTAAAAGACGAAAGGCATATATTAAATACCCAAGATTATTCTGTTGACCAACTAGAAGAAGTGATTGAAGAGATATTAAATAATAATAGATTTTTGATAAGCTGATCCAAATGGTAAATGCCATGTATTACATAATTTTCAAGATAGTTAATATGACTGGTTTGTTGCGAGGGAAATTAAACGATAACGATAATGATAAATTTTCACTCCATGGGAACGTATGTTCTGATATAATTGAACTGAGAATAGTAAATCTCTTCCTCTAAATTCGACTACAAATATAAACAGTGAGGTGAGTGAGATGGAACATAGGAATGGGCCGGAGGTAAGAATTGAACCATGGGACAAAGGAGATCTGGATTTGCTTCGCCAATTAAATTCGCCTGAGATGACAGTACACTTCGGAGGACCAGAGACTGAGGAGAAAATTCTAGCTCGTCATAAACGCTATTATGAAATCTCCCAAAATGGAACAGGGAAAATGTTCAAAATCCTCTTGCTTCCGCATCTTGAAGTCGTGGGTAGTGTAGGGTATTGGGATCAGACGTGGAAAGAAGAATCGATTTACGAGATAGGATGGAGTGTTTTATCCGAATATCAAGGTAAAGGGATAGCGACAGAAGCAACGGCGAAGGCCATAGCTTCTATCCGTTCTGAAACGAAGAAACATAAATTCATTCACGCTTTTCCTAAAACCAAGAATCCCGCTTCGAATGCCATTTGTCGCAAGCTGGGCTTTTCGTATATGGGTGAGTGTGATTTTGAATACCCTATTGGGACTACCATACGATGTAATGACTGGAGATTGGCAGTCGAGGGAAATTAAGATCAAGAGCATGGAGGGAAATTTAAATCAGCTGTATGGCTTGCTCCATATTTCAAGGCAGATGAGAGACCATCTGCTTTTTTTTGCTTGATTTACTTCATATATGTAATAATATGGTTAGTGCTGAGTGAAACTACTTAAACCATGAAGGAGAACTAAAATGTCTCAGTTTCCCAAGTTAGAAACAAAAAGACTTATATTAAGAGAGTTAACACATCATGATTCCACAGATATATATCAATTTTTTTCATTGGATGAAGTTACGAAGTTTTATGATGTGGAGAGCTTTACCAACATTAAACAAGCAGAAGAATTAATTCAAAGATGGAATGAAAGATTTGAAACAGGACAAGCCATTCGTTGGGGAATCACTTTGAAGTCGGAAAACAAAGTAATCGGAACATGTGGCTTTCATGGCTGGATGAAAAATCATTATAAAGCTGTCATTGGATATGAACTAACACCAGAATATTGGCATCAAGGTATTATGACTGAGGTGATTGAAAAGGTAATGGAATATGGATTTAATACGCTTGGCTTAAACCGAATTGAAGCATTTGTAGAACCAGAGAATGTGGGATCAAGAAAGGTTCTTGAGAAAATCGGCTTCAGGGAAGAAGGAATATTGAAGGAAAATTATTATTGGAAGAATCGATTTGTTGATAATGCCATTTATGCATTTCTAAAGAAAGACTATAAAGTTCAATAATAACTAACGAAAGAAGGATAACCAGATGATTACAATTCGATTTGTTTCAAATGAGGATATCCCACACGTGCAATCCATAGCTCATGAAACATGGAATTATACTTATAAAGGCATATATTCTGAAGCTTACATTCAAAATTTTCTAAGTAGAGCATATTCAAATGAGAATCTAAGTCGATCTGTCGAGAGAGATCTTCAAAGTGCCAAACGGAGTTTTTTAATAGCAGAATTTAATGGCAAAGTGGTTGGATATGCTCAAACAAGACAAGTGAAAGAAGAAGAATATGAATTACTAAGAATCTATATACGACCTGAATATCACAAAATGGGAATAGGAAATGAGTTCATTCTGAGATTCACTCAAGTTTTAAAACCTATAAATAAACTGTTTGCCTGGGTAGGGAAAGAGAATCATATAGGAAGGGCATTTTATGAGAAAAGTGGATTTAAAGAAATAGAAGAGATGATCGAAACCATAGAAGGGCACAGCAAAACGCAAGTTAAATATGAATTGGAAACTTCTCAATGATACAAGTTTGTGTATCAAGAAAGTTCTACAATCTAAAAAGCTCATTAGACAGCGAATAAAATCTTTGGAAGGTGGGTTTATAGATGTTTTTTCTTCAAATGTCGGGATTTCCTGGTTCGGGTAAGTCAACGCTTTCAAGACGGATAGCTAAAATAACGGGTGCCATAATTATTGATCATGATATCTCAAAGTCTTCCATTTTAAAATCCATTGGGAATAGTAATTTAGAATTAAAAGTTTTAGGTATGACTTCATATAATATGGATTGGGCGTTGATAGAGTTTTATCTCTCCCAAAGCTATGACGTAATATTCGATAGTCCATGCTTTTATTCTGAGATGATTGAAAGAGGTTCATCATTGAGTCAGAAGTATAATGCTAAATATAAGTATGTTGAATGTTACCTGAATGACTATCATGAAATAAGTAAAAGATTACAACATCGAGAACGGATGATCAGTCAGATTTCGGGCACATCTGAAGAAGAGTTTAAAAATAATATTAATGAAAGTAAGAGACCTAATGATATTCAATGTTTGCTTATTGATTCGTCACTACCTATAGAGACGTATTTAAACAACGTTTTAAATTATATTGATGAAGAATAAGTGATGTCTCGTGAAATCGAAGATCCCATGTGAAAAAATGCTAACGCTTTAAAACATTCAATACAAGCGAGTTATAAGATTTTTCCCTGACATGATGAGTTAGGAGCAACTCCGGAGGACTAGATATAGCTATGAATCAATATAAGCATATCGTTTCGGTGGACGATGGTCAGGAAGGCAAAAGAAGAATCAGGGATTGATGAGATTATTCGATTTTGTGGAATATTTCAGAATGTGAAGGGTTCAATCGTGAATACATTATTTTTAGCAAGATCGATTGGGGAGAACCCAAAGTAACTAGTGAAATCCTAGAAACAGGGTGTTTTCCAATAGAAGAAGCATTAAATAAGGTGACTTGGAAGAACTTCAAACAACGGATTGTTTAAGACCTGATTTGCAACCATTTTATATTGAATTCTAAGTAACCCGTGCGGTGAATTCATCTAACTTCTCGGATTCCTTAATACAGAGAATTCTTCAATATATAATTAAATAAAGAATAATGGAGAGCTAATGGACAATTACTATGAACAACTAATTGCGGGGATTCCTTGTATATGGATTAAGCCTGACTGTCAATCTAAAGGGATACTCATTTTATATCATGGATGGGTTTCAAACATTAAGGATTACATTTTCTTTGGTTCATTGATTTCTGATTGGGGATACACGGTTATCATACCTGAAATTCCATATCACGGTACCAGAGGGGCGCTTAACTATTTTGATCCTAAAGAAATACAAAAACATTTTTGGAATGTCGTTATTCAGACAGTAGAAGAGGCTGGAGATCTTCTTTCTGAATTAACCTTACATGACAAGATAGTAGGAGTTGTCGGTAATTCTACTGGTGGTTTTGTAGCTGCAGGTGTTTATGCAAATAACATAAGTATCAAATCTGCAATAATAATGAACGGTTCATGCGCTTGGGAAAGGTTTGAAGAACTCATTTGTGAAAGAGATAGAAGGACACCCTGGACTTCTATGGATAGGGATATAATCTTAAAGCTAGATCCGGCTAAATTAACAAGAAATATGAAGAATAAAGCGATGCTTATTTTACATGGAACAGAAGATACAACTATTCCAATTGATAGTCAGAAGTATTTTATGAAGGCTATTGAACAGAACAATAAACTAAAAAATTCAGTACAATTTGTTGAGTACTCCAAAGTAAATCATCAAATTACTTTAGGCATGTTAGAAGAATCTAAGAGATGGTTAGATGGGCGAACACATAATTAAAATCCTGAAGATAGTAGTAGCTGCTTATAACAAAATAGTCCCTTATCAGGACATTTGCCCCTATCCTGGAGTGGCAGGAGTTCGAGGAGAATTAGGAGAACTAATTGGCAGGGGTGCAATCGATCTGTTCATTGAACTCACTTAAGTTTCTCGGGTCCGTGAGGACAACAACGTTATAGGAAATCAGCGAAAGGATGCCATGAGTTAAAGAGAATACTATTTCGGTTGTTTGGTAGATTAGATAGAAACCATAGATTGGAGCGTGCTCATGGAAATTGAATTAGAAGTAATTCAGAGTATGTTAGTTAAATTTAAATCTGAAGGTAAATGGACCCTCCAAGCAATCTCACAATTATCAGAAGAAGATATCACGTGGTCACCAAATCAAGAAAGTAATAGTATTGCAAATCTGGTTGCACACATAAGAGGTTGTGTTCACTCAAGAATAGAAACGATATTTTATGATATTGCTGATTCAAGAGACAGGGATAAGGAGTTTGAAATTGGACTTAAAATGTCGATAGAAGAAGCCTATAACGTGACTAAGGAATCATTCGATATTATCATTCAATATCTTGAACTCCTCAGTTCCAACCCCAAGTTATTGTTATCTCAACCTTTCATTAATCGTCCTCCTCTAACATTCAGTCAAGTAAATAATGAAACAACGGTTTTGAATCTAATGATAGCCATGGTAAGAGAAATTCACTATCACACTGGTCAAATCATATATGCAGCCAAAATAAGGAAAGGGCAGCTAGTTTGGCAATACGATTAATATCAACACAATGAAATGATGCAATATATAGAACAATGAGAGCTTAGAAGAAGGTGCCTACCTTTAACACGATATTTAGGATTCGACTTCTCTCTAATTCTGGCAGATGTTAAGAAGCTGAGAGCGGAATTATGGGAAGTCCTAACTGTCTTAGTCTTGTACGTTTCTTACTGCTCACCAAGCGGTGAGACTCATGAATACTTCATGTTATGCAAAACCGTCTAACCCAAAAAAAAGGAGATGGTATCTATCTATTCTCATAGATCTCTAATGAATGAAGATTTGAAAAATATAAGTTCTTTTCCTCAATCAAAGGAAGAATTATTTTATATTAGCCCTCGGTTTATATATCCTTTAACACCAGGTCAGATATTAAAGCTTCTTGAGAATCGATACGAACCAACAGTTATTGTTGATGAGGAGTCAAGTCAAGTTATAGCTTATGCTAATTTATATGACTATAAAGATGATGTATGTTGGTTAGGCAATGTTATTGTATCGAAGGATTTTAGAGGAAAAGGTGCTTCTAATTATTTGTTGAAAACGATGATAATGAAGGCAAAATCGATTTATAAAGTTAAACACTTATTATTATCTTGTCATAGCACGAATTCAAGAGGACTAGCATTTTATCACAAGCAAGGATTCAAACCCATTGATATGCTAATAACGGATTTAGATGAACAAAAAATAATAACTATACAAATGAAGTTAGAAATTTAGAATGCTATTTAAAAAGAACGAAACCGCATATTATACGTACTGCTGGGAACTAACATACAAGCAAAACATTAAATTAGTTTTAAGAACGGAGGCTGCTCTAAATGGAAATCTCATTATCCAAAGCAGGACTTACAGAAGCTTCAATTATTCACGAAATGCAAATAAAGGCATTCATGCCTCTATTAAATAAATATAAAGACTATGAAACAAGTCCAGCAAATCAAACGGTGGAACAAATAGCAGATCGAATAAATCAAAGCTTTACAGATTATTACCTAATAAAAGAAGCAAATATTCCTGTGGGGGCCATAAGAATAGTAACAAAAGATAATAAAATCTATCGAGTAAGCCCCATATTTATTTTACCTGGCTACCAAGGGAGAGGGATCGCACAAAAAGTATTTTCAATAATTGAAGATCAATATAGCGATGCGCAATTATGGGAGTTGGCTACAATCTTAGAAGAGCAGAGAAATTGTTACCTTTATGAAAAATTAGGATATAGACAGACGGGAGATGCAAAACAGATTAACGACAAAATGACAATTGTGTTTTATGAAAAACGCATGATATAGGTATTTAAGAAAAAATCAAAGACTCCAATCTAGATCCCTCTTAGGGTTCATAGATACAGAAACGTTATTGAAAATAACCAAAATCATAATAAAGGGGGTATGACCAGTGGAGAGTAAAGAGACGTTTAATTGTATTGCTAGTGAATATGAAAAATATAGACCCACCTATCCAGATGAAATGTTTGACGATATTTTTAATTATTCAAATGCAGTAAAAGAGGATAAAATCCTTGAAATCGGTTGCGGAACTGGACAAGCAACAAGTGGATTAGTTGATAGAGAATATAAAAATATTACATGTATTGAATTGGGGGATAAATTAGCCCAGCTCACTGCAGAAAAATTCAAATCCGATACATCTCTTAAAGTGATCAATACATCGTTCGAAGAGTGGGACGGTGAAGGTAGTCCTTTTAAATTAGCAGTTTCGGGTACTGCATTTCATTTTATTGATCCTCAGTTTGGTTATCGCAGGGTGTGGGAGTTACTTGAGGATTCAGGTGCAATTGGTTTCTTCTGGACCATTCATGTGCCAATGTACGATGAGATCCATAATGAAATACGATCTCACTATAAAGAGTTTGCACCACATTTGGACGATTCAAAATTACAAACACCTGAAGAAACCATAAATGAAAGAAAAGCGATCACTGAGGGAACAGGTAATTTTACAAGAATAGAAGTTAAAGAATATAGCCAAATCCTTTCATATACAAGCAGCGATTATATTTCTTTGCTTAATACCAATTCAAAGCATAGACAACTGTCCGAACCGGACAGAAACAATTTGTTAAATAGAATCAAAAATTCTATTGATAGATCAGGTGGATATATTTATAAAGACCATAGAGTTGCTTTGTTTTTAGGAAAGAAGTTGAAGTAACTGAATTGTTCATTTCGAAATATGACAACGATATGAACACTATAAAAAAATTTAAACCTTATAAAGGACTGGTTTGGATGTTCTATGTTAATTCAAGAGCGATCATTGAAAGATCTGATAACGGAGCAACGGAGATTGTCATACAAAAAAGAACAAAGACAGATTCTTCTTTTCAGTTTGAACTTCCTGGAGGTAGAATTGAACCGTTTGAATCGTTGGTCCAAGCTCTGGTAAGAGAGGTTAAAGAAGAAACTGGTTTAAATGTTTACGAAATAGAAGGCACTGAAACAAGAATTGATACAACTGGAATTAATCCTGAATTTGAAGTGGAGTGTCTTCAACCATTCGCTGCTTATCAAACCATTAAGGGACCAATTGATTCTGTTGGATATTATTTTAGATGTAAGGCAAGTGGAGATTTGTTAGAAGCGGGTGACGAAACAATAGATATTCAATGGATTGATATTAAGAAACTAAATAATTTATTCATGGAGAATCCATTAGCTTTTTCGGATGTTGATCGTGCTGGAATTAAGTATTACCTGAATCATCAAGGATTTTGAGAGGAGCTGGATTGATGGATTTTATATATGGAGAATACCTCATCAGTGATAACAAAGAAATGCTGGACATCCATGCGGTAAAGGCTTTCTTATCTAGAAGCTACTGGGCCAATAAGAGATCCGATGATAAAATTGAAAGGTCTATCCATTCGTCTATATGTTTTGGGATTTATAAAGAAGAAGTTCAAGTTGGTTTTGCAAGGGTTGTCACAGATGATGCGACAATGTATTGGCTTTGTGATGTTTTTATTCATGAGGAATATAGGGGCCAAGGGCTTGGTAAGAAACTAATTGAAGTGATAACACAATCGGATCGCTTTAAAGATTTAATGGGGTTACTTGGAACATTGGATGCACATGAATTATATGAACAATATCAATTTAATAGAAATAGTGAACGCTTCATGATAAGACTTCCTGATTATTTGAGGGCGTGATGACTATGAAGAAAGCTATTTATTTTCTTTTTTTGATCATCGGGATAATTTTTATAGTCCTTGGAGTAATACCAGCTATTTTTGACTATCCCTACAGTGATGAACCAAACTCCGGGCCGGCAAGCTTATGGGAACTGATTCTAATCATGAGTAACGAACAATGGATATTGTTTCTGATTGTTGGTCTGATATTAAGTCTGTTTAACGTGTTACCACTACGAAAGAAATAAAGGGGGATTTTATCAATGTACAAACTGAAAACAAAAGAAACAGACAACAGTGTCATTGAATTTATTGAAAGTGTTGATAGTCCCAAAAAACGTGAAGACGCGTATCAACTATTGGATATTTTCACTGAAACAACAGGGTGCACAGCAAAGATGTGGGGACCGAGTATTATTGGATTCGGCGCTTATCATTATAAATATGAATCTGGTCACGAAGGTGATGCACCTCTGGTGGGCTTTTCTCCCCGAAAAGCAAAAATCAGTTTGTATTTTGCGACAGGTGACACTGAGCGAGAGAATCTGTTAAAAGACTTTGGAAAACATACGACAGGAAAAGCATGTGTATACATCAATAAAGTTGCAGATATCAATCTAGATGTATTACAAGCTTTAATTAACCAATCCATCAGGTTTTTAAAAGAAACCTATCCGAGTCATTAATGCCTGTTTACTTGATATTATTGGAGGTCACGTGTTGAAAGAAGAGAACATTCATATACGATGGGCGAACACAAGGGATGCAGAAGAGCTTCTAAAGCTCAATGATGCTTTTAATGGAGTAGGTACATCCATAGAAGAAGTAATAGATAGCCTTGCTATATCTAATGAGTTGATTGCTCTAGCTGTGATTGACGATCAGGCAGTTGGATTCGCTTGTGCTCAATATTTTAAGTCTTTTTGTTATCGTGGTCTCCAGGGAGAAATCACAGAAATGTATATTGCTGAAGTTGCCCGGAGAAGAGGATTAGCTACGTTGTTAATTGCTTTTATAGAGGAGGAACTCAAAGCACGAGGTGTTACCAGTGTAAAGATCCTGACAGGCCATAGAAATGAAATGGCTATAAAGACATACGAAAAATCAAACTATGCCAGAAAGGAAGAAGTATTGTTACAAAAGAAACTATGAGCCACAAAGATATTGGATGATTAATGGGAAGTTATATGTGGATTAGATATGGGGCTATGAAATCTAAATCTTGAGAAGGAGGATTTTGAATGAAATTTATCGTTTCTGCAAGTGTGATTGTCCTTAATGAGAACAATGAAATCTTACTGATGAAGGGACGGAGAGGCTGGGAAATGCCTCAAGGCTGTGTGGAAGAAGGCGAAACTATCTCACAAGCAGCCATTCGAGAGGTGAAGGAAGAGACTGGCATTGATATTGAACTTATTAAGTTTTGTGGCCTGTATCAGAATACTACGCGGGGAGTATGTAACAATATATTCACTGGAAAACCAATTGGAGGAACGCTAACTACAAGTATTGAAAGTGATGAGGTTGGTTTCTTTTCATTAGAACAAGCCAATGAAATGATAACCTGGGGGAATTTTAAGGAGAGAATTCACAAAGCATTGGATGAGAGCACTCATCCCATTTTAGTTGAGTTCTCTGAATAACATATGGGTGAAGGTATCTTGAAAAACAACATCGTTGTTGTGGTTAAGGGAGTCATTGAAAATAAAGGTAGGGTACTGATATTAAAACGTTCAGCTGCAGATGAGGTTGCCGCTGGAAGCTGGGAAACCGTTGGTGGAAAGATCGATTTTGGAGAAGACCTAGAAGAAGCTTTGGCTCGTGAAGTGAAAGAAGAAGCTGGAATTGAAGTGAGTGTTGAGAAGTTACAGTAAGTCATTAATCTAGTCCAATGAAATATAATTAGGCAAACGAAAGGGGGATTTGATGTACCCAATCACTATAGAACCAATCGATAAAACGAATTGGGAAGAAGCGATCGCAATATCGTTACTTGAGACGCAAGTAGATCTTGTACCGACTGTCATTGAGTCTTTAGCATATGCCAACGTGAAGCCTTGGGATGCAGCTTTTGATCCATATCTTTTGCGTGAAGGCGATAAAGCTTTCGGTTTTTTCTATTTATCCTACACACCAGCAAGTACCGATAATTATTGGATTGGAGGATTTCAAATAGATAAGGACTATCAAGGAAAGGGCTTAGGAAAAAAAGTAATGCATGTGCAAGAACGTTATATGAGAAGATAGGGTTTATTGATCAGGAATTGGAAAATCAGCATGGAGAATTGGTATATAAAATGAAATTGGAATAAGCAGAAATCAGTCATTTTGAAGGTACAATGATCCATTTTAATAAAAAAGGAGGGATAGAATGGTGTACAACGATCTCAATAAAACGATGACCACAGAGAGGTTAATGTTAAGATTATTTACGAAAGCAGATGCTGAAACCGTTACCAGACTATGTAATGACTACAACATTTTTAAAAGCACACTTACATTACCTTACCCATATACATTAGATTGTGCATTGACTTGGATAGAGCACCATAACGAAAATTTTGATGTGGATAAATGTTATGAATTTGCTATTTGTGATAGGAAAACAGGTGATTTGTATGGTGCGATCGCCTTATCTAATCAACAACGTTACGATAACGGTGAGTTATCTTATTGGGTTGGTCAGTCGTATTGGGGAAAGGGGTATGCAACAGAAGCAGCTAAAGCCATGTTAGACTTCGCTTTTGATGTGAAAAAGTATCATAAGGTATACGCTCGGCACTTTGCTTCTAACCCGGCATCCGGACAAGTTATACAGAAGATTGGCATGAACAAAGAAGGGGTACTGAGGGATCATGTCAAGAAAGAAGACCGATATGAGGATCTGATTTACTACGGAGTAGTGAGAAATAAAGTGGAAAAATAAAGTTCAAACCCAACGCGGAGGATTACATATTGAACATTAAATCGAGGTGGAAAAGTTTAACTTTTTTTGATTGAGTTTTAGAAACTGTTTGACTGCTTCTGTTTTTTTAATAAAACCATATGCAAATTCTATTGTTATTTTTATTGGAGGTAAAGATATGAATATACTAATTCCATCCTTAGATTTAATTAAAGAAATTGAACTCTCGGAAATCGATTATATGACAGATCGGATGCTTGCTATACAAGGACGGGACAACAATCCGGAAGGAATTGAGATTCAGCAATTTGGAAATGCCATCTGTTTCTACAGTAAGACCATGCCTTGGCCTGCTTTTAATACGGTGAAGGGCTTAACAAATAATGATCTGGAACACATGGATGCTATCATCGATTTTTATAGACAGCGAGATCGAAAGGTTCAGTTCGAAGTCATTCCATCTGTGGTGGATCAGAACTTTTTGAAACGATTAACAGACTCAGGCATGTATACATCGGGATTTCATTCATCCCTGATCATCAAACCGGAAGAAAAAAACAATCACTCAGATTATATCCGAATTCAAGAACTTGAAGAGGATCAACTCGAGCTGTACGCTACCATCCATTGCAGGGGGACCGGTTTGTCGGATGATGGTATCCCTTATGTCGCACAGAATAATAAGGTTCTTTATCATCGTTCAGGTTGGAAGTTTTACATCGCATATGTCAATGACATCCCAGCAGCGGTAAGTGTTCTGTTTATTAAAAATCAAAAGGCATCCTTAACCTTTGCAGCAACATTACCTGAGTTTAGAAATCAGGGTGTACATCAGCAGCTTTTGAATAGAAGAATAACGGAAGCCTTGAATAAGGAATGTAACCTGGTGGTAGGGCAATGTTCATTTTTATCTCAAAGCCATCGAAATATGGAACATGTTGGCATGAAGTTGGGATATATCCGAACAGCGTGGTCTGAAAGATAAGAACCAGATTGGAATAGGAGGCAGCACATGAACAATACAAATAAAATACTGGGTGCAGTTCTGATGGTTAGCAGTATTTTTATTTCAACCTTAGATCGAATTTCGGTGAGAATATCCACAGCCATAGTGGAAGCGGGTTATGCTTCAGGCGGGAAAGCACGCGAGATAATCCCAGCGAGTGATAATGGTTTTACGGGTATACTTGTATATTTCTTATTTTTCGTCGGATTTGTATTATTGGTTGCTGGATTCCCAGGGAGTTCCAAAAAGGATAAAACCAATAGATACAACCAAAGCCGCCCATAGGAGGAGTACATTTTGCCGGAACATGAGGAAGCCCTAAACGGAGGCAATGTGAATAAGGTTGTAAAGGTAGGGAGCACGGTTCGGCGTGACGCTATACCGAATCCATATGTATATGAATTGCTTATGTACCTTGAAAAGGTGGGTTATGCGCATTCCCCTAGATATTTGGGAATAGATGAGCAGGGTAGAGAGATCCTTTCTTACCTGGATGGTGTGGTTTCGGGAAATAACTATCCTGAGATTGCAAGTTATATGTGGTCTGATGAGACGTTAGACAAAGTAGCGAAGCTTTTAAGAAGCTATCATGATGCGACAGAGGATTTTGTTACAACAATGGTTTCTTTGAATAAATGCCCAAAGATATCTTCAAAGGAAGAAGTAATCTGTCATAACGATTTTGCATTGTATAACGTTGTATTTAAAGATCGGCTTCCTGCCGGAATCATCGATTTTGATATGGCCGGGCCTGGCCCGCGTCAATGGGATATCGTATATACGTTGTATACAGCCGTCCCGCTTGCAGGCTTTTCCCCGGGTAAAGATGAAAGAGAAGTCGTTCCCTATAATAAACAGGATCATGCATCTGAGCGGAAAAGACGTATAGCATTATTTTTAAATTCTTATGGTATGGATGTGCCGACAGATCTGAAGGAGTGGGTCATTTCTCGAATTCATTTCATGTGTTCTACACTATCTGATCGGGCGGCGTCTGGAGAAATAGCTTTTATCAAAATGATTGAAGAGGGTCATTTAGCTCATTATGAGAAGGAAGTAAGGTTCCTTGAGAAGCATTTCGATGACTGGAGTTAATTGAAATAAAAAACGAAACGAGTGATATTATTTTGATCAGATTAATACCTACTACAAGAGAGAACTGGAAAGATGCATTAAACTTACAAGTTCAAGCCAATCAAAATCATTATGTTCCATCAGTAGCTGTGTCCCTAGCGAAAGTACACATTCGTCCAGATGGGGATGAGTACAAGTATCTGCCATTTTGCATATATAATACGGAGAATAACTTAGTGGGTTTTGTCATGATCACAGTTGATGAAACAACAGCTTGGTCCTATTGGTTAAATGGTTTTATGATCGATGCAAGTTATCAAGGTAGGGGATATGGAAAAACAACGATAGATTCGGTAATTGGATATATAAGAGAGAACTATGTCCATAGCAAGTGTTTGAATTTAACAGTATGTGCAGAGAATGATGTTGCTAGAAAACTTTATGAGAAAATGGGGTTTGCTGAGACCGGAGACGTATATGATGACGAAATTGTATATCGATTCGTTTTTTAATTTAACGAGAGAGGTGCAGTGATGATATATCGGAGGAAGACATATGTTGTAGCATCTTCATTCGTAGAAGAGTTTAATGCTTTATTTAATGATATTTTATTACCTTCACTACTCAAGTACGGAGCGAGACTGATTGGAAGATGGCATCATCATATGGATGATGAAACCAGTGAGATCTTTGCGATGTGGGAATATGATACGTTTGAACAGTATGAAGAGATAGAACACAAGATCAAATCTGACAACGAACATATAATTCGAGTACAAGAACGTTTTGATCAAATTGGAAGAAATAGATACAAGGAAGTATTTCGAAAAGATATTATGCAAGATTTCTTCGAATCAACAGTTGCGAGAGAGAAGACAATTTTAAATACATTGTGTAACTAATACGTAAAAAATAGCCCCCCATCTGAGCTGGCCAGTGTGGGGCCGTATGAGAAACGTCTCAACTTTAGGATAGGTTTAAGACCAGCAACAACATGCAGCATCAAATCTTCAAGTGTGGCATCGTGTTGTTATGTCCTTTTAACCAATGGAGGTCCTCCTATTTTTGACCTCCTACTTCTGCTTAACCAGTACAACACCGATGATAATGACCCCAAGACCAATCCACGTTTTCCAAGAAGGAATTTCCTTCATAAACCAGTATCCCATCCATACCGAGATGAGCACCTCCATGCATTTGGCAATGACCAGAACATAGCCCAGTTGGCTGACTGCTTTCATACCAAACTTGATCCCGTATCCGACACTCAGATTAGCAGCGAGAAATAAAGGCAGCATCCAAAGATGGAATTTAAACGTAGACCAGAACTGTGTGTCGATATGCTTGCTTTGATATGAAAAAATAATGTTGATACAGGCTAAGCCAGCAAACATGAGCACAAAGCTGATAAGGTACAGCATAACATCACTCCCAGCATAAGTAGTATTATTAATGTTTCCTCGCAGCAACAGTTTTATCCCTGTGCATAAAATGCTGTTGGTGAATTTGTTTTTGATCAACGAAAGGAGTTGGCCTGGTATGACCAAGTTCCTTGCAAAAAACACTTTGAAAAGAGGAGTTGAAGGCATGAATATTAAAAACAAGAGTGGAGATGTAATTGGGAAAATTCAGTTTCAGACTAGTGAAGAGGGGGGCATGGTACATCAAATTATTATGGATCTGAAGCCAGGTGATGGAAAAGGCATTTATATCTCTAACGCCGAGGACAACAAATTTTCTCAACAAACGAGTTATGCAGCCAGAGATTGGGAGGGAGATTTTGGCGCCTTGAGAGAAAAGCTGCACCCTTGGCAACCCCGTTTTCCAACGTGCTCGGTTGTGCAAGATATTAAAGTATTTCACGGCTTCGATAACCTGTCCGACCAAGAAATAAATGAAATGATTGAAGAAAGCGAAAGGACCGGAAGCAATGTCGTGATAAGAGATTTAAAACCTAATCATGTTATTACAGGCATCAACATCACATATCAATCGGATCGGGGAGTGTTTAAGCTTCACGTTTTTGGCACTACCAAGAGCCGAATTCATGTACCGGATACGGAATCATTCAAAATCGAGAAACTGGATTTGCGCGGTCATGAGGCGTATTATATTTCGAATGCTGAGAACAGACAATTGATCTGGATCGAAGAAGATGCGGGTGGTAAGGCATTGCAATATGAGATCGTAGGAAGCGATATGTCGCAAGAATGGGTACTGAATATCGCTGAATCCATGATCGAATGACAAACAAACCTGAAACGATCAAGCAGCAAGCGGATTCTGTCCTTAGTTGGATGTTAATTTCTTTAAACGATATGTGAAAAAAATGATGTGTTTATGCTTGTAATCTGGAAAACATTTCTATGATGAATTTTACATAAAAGCAATGTAGAATTCATTAAATTCCACACGTCCTTTTATATACTTAGTTTGTTTGACTCAGCGAACTAAAAGGACTAGGTGGTCGTTAACATGTTGAAAAAACGAGACTTGCACGAATGCCACTCACTGTATGATTTGATGGTGGACTCCGCTGTTTATCCATACGTTCGTCATAAGTGCCAATCTTATGATGAATATGTATTTGCGACCAAACAGATGATTGATGAAGAAGAACAACACACATGTATTTCCAGAACAATCCTTAATGAGCTGGGACATCCCATCGGAACCATCGATTTATATCACATGGAACATAAGACAGGTTTTCTTGCGACATGGATTGGGGCTCCTTATTTTGGAAAAGGGTATAATCAAAGAGCAAAAGAAGCCTTTTTTGCCGAGTTGTTTCTTCAACATGAAATTGAAACGGTATTTCTTAAAATTCGGAAACAAAACATTCGATCCAAGAAAGCGGTTGGAAAATTGCCGTATATCAAACTAGCAAATGAGATATACCGCGAAGTTTATACGTCAATAAACAATACGGAACTAATTTATGATTTGTATTACGTGAATCGTTCTGACTTCATAACAATTGAAGAGATGCATCATGTGGTTGCTACGTAACAACTAAAACGGTTTTTGATATCTATTCAAATGAAATCCCGCCAGGTCTGTCCTGTCGGGATTATTATTATTTTCTTTGATATTCCATAATTATGTTGATAGGAAACAATAAGTAGGGGTGCAGGAATATGGAAATTAAGGTCGAAAGAAGAGATATAAGCAAGAGTTCAACAACGCTATAAGCAAGTCGCAAAGTAATTTAATTCTGGGGTGATGTAATGGAGATCAAAAAAATAGAGAATCTATCCAATGAAGATTGGCTTCAACTTGGAAGTTTTGGTTATAAATCCACTCAAAAATATGAGCTTACCAAAAAGGAGACACAAGGTTCTTTTAGTATGCATTTAACGTTAATAAATTTGGATGACATCTACGAAAAAGAAGAATTGAACAGTACAGATGATTTGGAACGATATGAAGAAATTATGAAGATGGGATTTTCTTATGGAATATATATAGATGGGAAAATCATAGCGCTCGCCATTTCCGAACCACAAACTTGGAATAATACACTGATGATATGGCATCTTCAGGTGAATGAAAAATACATAAGAAAAGGATATGGGAGACTGTTGATCAATAAAGTGAATGAGATTGCCCACGAACAAGGCTTCAGAGCGATCACGTTAGAAACCCAGAATACGAACGTTCCAGCCATTCATTTTTACATGCAATGTGGTTATCAAATAGAAGGAATTGATGTATCACTATATTCAAATAATCATAGCCAAAACGAAGAAATAGCTCTGTATATGAGAAAGAAGATCCAATAAGAGTAACTAGGTATCACCTTGAAATCGCTTAAATTTATGATGTTTGGTGAGGAGAGGGTTTGCATAATTACGCTCAGAAAAATAACACTGGATAACAGACGTTCTATATTTAACTTGGAAGTTTCAGAAGAGCAGCGTCAATATGTTGCATCAAACCTTTCAAGTGTAGCATCATGTTATGTTCTTGCAACCAATGGCGGCTCACCGTTTCCACTTGCAATTTACGCAGATGAGCAGCCTGTAGGTTTTGTAATGATAACCTACGGAATCACGGGTTATGATCTTCCTGTCATTGCTGATAATAACTATTGTATTTTGCGACTGATGATTGACAAGCAGCATCAGAGCATGGGCTATGGCCGGGAAGCGTTAAAGAAAATATTGGAGTTTATTCGAACTTCCCCAGCTGGTCCTGCACGTTATTGTTGGATTCCGTATAGTCCTGATAACTTGGCTGCCAAAAAGCTATATGAGAGCTTTGGATTCCATGAAAACGGTGAAGTGTGCCATGACGAGCTCATAACAGTAGTGGAACTTTGACTTCTATTTTTAGATGAGAATGTTATAACAAAATTTCAAACTCAGTCTAATAGCTTTTGCTTTCCTGTGACGTAAAGTAGGAGTTCAATAGTTGTATTTTTTTACCACACATGATAACGTGATATTAAAACCAACTATTTTAGTTGGAAATGTATTTTGGAGGTATAATCATGACTAATATCGCGAAGAATCTCACAGATCTGATTGGAAATACACCACTATTAGAGCTTTCTAATTTTGCGAGAAGACATCAAGTTGATGCGAAGATCATTGCCAAACTGGAATACTTTAATCCAGCAGGTAGTGTAAAAGATAGAATCGGATATGGAATGATTAAAGACGCTCAAGAGAAGGGGTTAATTAACCAAAATTCAGTGATAATAGAACCGACCAGCGGTAATACAGGTGTAGGACTTGCATTTGCAGCAGCAGCATTAGGATACAGATTAATCATAACACTTCCTGAGAGTTTCAGTGTAGAACGTAGGAAGCTTTTGATTGCTCTGGGAGCGGAACTAGTTCTTACACCTGCCACAGAAGGAATGTCTGGAGCCATCAAAAAGGCTGAAGAAATTGCGGCTACAATCCCTAACTCATTTATACCTCAACAGTTTAAAAATCCAGCAAATCCACAAGTACATAAGGTAACAACCGCAGAAGAGATTTGGAGAGATACCGAAGGCAAAGTGGATATTTTTATTGGTGGAGTTGGTACAGGTGGAACTATATCTGGAGTTGGCGAAGCACTTAAACAAAGAAAAGAAGATGTGAAAATTATAGCTGTAGAGCCTTCGGATTCCCCGGTACTTTCTGGAGGAACTAAAGGAGCGCATACCATTCAAGGAATTGGAGCTGGTTTTGTTCCGGACAATTTTAATAGATCTGTCGTTGATGAGATTGTACAGGTAGGAAATGAAGATGCATTTGAAACAGCACGTTTTTTAGCTAAATCCGAAGGATTATTAGTTGGCATTTCATCTGGTGCAGCTGCATATGCAGCAGTACAAATGGCAAAAAGGCCAGAGAATAAAAATAAAAGTATCGTTGTTCTATTTCCGGATACAGGGGAACGATATTTATCAACAGACCTTTATCCAGAAGCATAAGAGCAAATTATTAAGCTGCCCTCCCCACCTTATGCGTTGTGGTGACGAAAAAATAGTATAAGGGTGAATGCAATGACTGTTGGAAGAAAGGTTTTTGTTTTAAAGGAAGAATCACGTATTGATCCGATTAGTAAGGAAACCAGAGAAGTGCTCATTAGTATATACTATCCTTCCAATCCAGTGGAGCATGAGTCGAAGTATATTTCGTTATTTGAACCTAATATCTCTTCCTCTATTGATATGCTCTCTAGTATGGGAGTAGATAAGGATTATTTTCGTAATCTGGATACAAAAATACATAATAATGAGAGTGTTGATATTACTGCTAAAAACTGTCCCGTTATTTTTATAGCTCCGGCTTTTGGTGTCGTTAGAGATATGTATTCCTTTTGTGTAGAACATTTAGTGGAGTGCGGATTTGTTGTCATTACTATAGGAGCCACTCACGAATCTATATTTTCAATTTTTCCTGACGGTCGATTTATCCAACAATCCAATGAGATATCCGAAATAGACAGTTTAGATATTCATTCTTGGAAACAATTATTGAAGCTTAGAGTTGAAGATATGAGTTGGGTTATGAAAAATGTAGATAAGGTCTTGGATTCAGATCAGGATCTCAGGGCCATAGTTGATGTAAATGAAATGGGGATCATTGGTCATTCATTAGGTGGGGCCGCTGCTTATGAATTGCTTAAAAGAGAAAAGAGAATGAAGGCCAGTATTCTATTAGATCCTAGCTTCCATTTAATGACGACGAGTAAGGAAGAGGGAGTATCTGCTGCGTTATTGGTAGCTCGGCAAGAGAAATGCTCGTTTGAAGAACTGGAAAATGAAATCTCTCCAGACTTATTGCCTTTGTTACTAAGTGGGTATGAGTCTTTGTTTAACTCGAGTAATCTGAATAGTTCGTTTATTAAATTGAACGGTACTCATCATATGACTTTTAGCGATATCCCGATACATTACAACGAAGATGGGATAGAACACAAACATTCCACGATGAATAAGTATATCTCTGCTTTCCTTGAGGAGCATTTAAAGAAGGAAGACAGTAAATTTCATGAGCTGCTGAAAAATAAGATTAATGATGGAATTGATCTATTAGATAGTAAAGGACATGTTATTTAAGGAGGGGACTTGAAATGGTTAGATCACACACGCTTGAAATATTTTAGAGGTAGTTAGCATTAATGAGGAGGAATAACGCGTGGAATTAAATCATTGGTCCGAGGAACTTAATTCTTATAATTTATCAAATGAATATTCTATTCAACAGGCTGAGCCCGAAGAATGGGGATTGTATTGTTCTGTCTATTATAATATGGCCTATACTGGATTTTTTAGAGAGGAAGGCTACTTCAATGTTTCGCGGAATAACTCTTTTTGGATTTATAAAGGAGAGTCAAAAATCGGTGGGGTAAGGATGGCACCCAATACGTTATATCATCTATTCTTTATGCCCCCATTCAATGATTCATTTGAGGTACTGAAACTTCTTAAAAGAATACTCATAACATGGTCTGATGCAACTCAACGTATCAAGATATATGAAATCCTCCCCGATCAAGTACATTTATTTACGAGGGCTGGATTCTGGCCAGATGAGTTCAGATGTCGCTGGATGCAGCGCCCGACAGATCATTTCAATGTGCGTTGGGATCATGATTTTATAGTTAAAAGCCCCAAAATTATCGAGAATGAAACGGGTGCTAAGCAATACATTAATGAAGATGAAATTGCTCAGTGTGACTTTGAAAGCTTTGTAGACGGTTTCGAAGCCTTACGCAGAAAGAAAACATCCCTTGAAGACTTTATCCCGAACGAAGAAGTCCATTATACCAATGAGGACCTAACTCAAGCTTCTACACTTGTATATGATAAAGTTACTGGACAGCTCATAGCCAACTGTCGACTATGTTTGCAGGATAATCAAGCAGCAGTATATAGCATCGGAGTCAACCCCGCTTACAGAGGAAAAGGACTTGCTACACGAATGCTGCAAAGAGCCCTGACTGAACTTAAAGACAAGTATCCAGTTCTACGATTATATGTCATGGAAGGCAATGATGCTGAATCAGTTTATTTTAATCTTGGATTTGTTCCTGGCGTTCAAGAGATACAAACGATGTATATTCCTGTACATGAGTAGTCACGGTTAAATTAATCACCTATCAACCCGAGTGAATCTTTTTAGAATGGGGCAGCATCGCTGTTTTTAATCTCTCGGGTTTCTTTGCTTGAGGAAAGGAAGGTTATTATTGGAGACTATCTTAATGTTGGTAGTGTCTTTGTTTCTTGGTATTTTTGTTGTGAAAATTGGAATGGATAATTCCAAGAGTAATCACTACACCAAAGAAATATTGCAAGAATTAAGAGAGATCAAGGAGATTCTAAGGGAAGAACGATAAAGATAATATCGAGGAGGCGTTAGGGTGGTTTATGATTTAAAAGGCGAAGCCAATATGTCACCTGTTGTTGGGTTGCTATATTCTGCGGTTACAGAAAACAGCCAACGACTGCAACGAATTACAGACGGTATGTCGCTAGAAGAAATTGATTATAAAGGGCCTAATCACAATTTCAATAGTACCGCTCAATTAATAAAACATATCACCTACGTCGATCTGAATTGGGTTTATCGAATAAATGGCCTACCACTTCCTCAGACCTTAAAAGAGCAACATGGGCCCATGATTGATGAACATGGCAGACTTCCGATGGTTCAAGGGAAATCTTTGAGTATACTTATGTCGACATATGAAGGTGTCATAACCATGTTGAAGGATGCGTGTACACAATTAACGGATGATGATTTAGCGCGGATTGTCACTTTTGGACATGAGAATGAGAAGCAGGCGACCATACGCTGGGGTATATGGCATATCGCTGACCACAGTCGTTATCACCAAGCTCACATTAATCAACTTCGAAGATGGTATCATGAAGCTCACTAAAGAACGATAAGAAAGCGATATAGTGAATAATTTTAAGGTACAAAGAAGAGGTGAGGGTATGGGAAATTTATCTGAACTGAACCCTGTTAATGTTGAAGAAAACACGATATTTGAAATACAAGCTGCCATGGAAAAGGGGGAGCTTTGCTCAAGAGACCTGGTTCTGTATTACTTGTATCGTATTTCACAATATGACCAAAATGGGCCAAAGATTAATTCCGTGCTGGAAATAAACCCGGATGCGATTTTTATTGCGGAGGCCTTGGATGCTGAAAGGAAATCAGTGGGACCCAGAGGGGTTCTACACGGGATTCCGGTTCTGTTGAAAGATAACATAGAAACCAACGACAGAATGCATACAACTGCTGGAGCGCTAGCTTTGGAAACCCATATTAGTTCTAAGGATTCTTTTCTTGTGACTAAACTAAGGGAAGCTGGAGCAATCATACTTGGAAAAACGAATATGACAGAATGGGCAAATGGCATGTCTTCGGAGATGTGGGCAGGGTACAGCGCTAGAGGTGGACAAGTTTTGAATCCTTATGGCGATTTTTTTCCAGGGGGTTCAAGCACAGGTTCCGCTGCTGCGGTTGCTGCTAACTTTACGATGGTTTCCGTAGGAACGGAAACATCTGGCTCCATATTAAGTCCATCCATTCAGAACTCTATTGTTGGTATAAAGCCAACTGTGGGTTTAATAAGTCGTGCTGGAATAATACCGTTCTCACTCTCCCAAGACACTGCTGGTCCAATGGCAAGGACTGTAACAGACGCAGCAATTCTATTAGGGATACTTTCAGGAAGAGACGAGGATGATCCGGCTACTTGGAGAAATCCCCAATCTTCTGTAGACTACACCACATGTTTAGACCTCAATGGATTGAAAAATGCAAATATAGGAATCTTCAGAAAAGCCCCCCTTACACGATACCGTGATAACGACGAATACGATGAAGTTCTATTTGAGAATGTCGTAACCCAGATCAAAGAAGCTGGGGCTAATGTTATTGAAGATATAGATATCCCGTCGTTTGACCGGCAGTGGGAGTGGAACAAGTTGAATAATGAATTTAAACATAACGTTGAACATTATCTGCAAAGTCTTCCATCACATTTACCTGTTCATACCCTAAGTGAATTAGTCGAATGGAACAAGCAAAATGCAGAAAGGGCTTTAAAATATGGGCAAAACCTTCTTGAACATAGAGGACAATTGGATAATCCATTAAATAATTCGAATTACATCTTGGAGTTAATAACGGATCTATATCATTCGCGAAATAATGGCATAGATTATGCTTTACATAACTTTGGACTGGACGCTATTGTTTTCCCTTCTTACGTTGGTGCTGATCTTTGTGCAAGAGCTGGGTATCCATCGATCGCTGTACCTGCAGGATATAAGGAAAGTGGAAGGCCATTTGGAATCACATTTGCAGGTAAAGCTTTTAGTGAATCAGTATTGATTCGTTTTGCCTTTGCCTTTGAACAGTTAACAGCTCATAGAAAAAAGCCGAACTTATAACTTATAAGACGTCTAGCAACTAACGTTGAAGTGAAGAAAATATGCAGCTAATCCCTCCAAATCGTTCAAAGATGCTTTTCAAAAATGTTTGCTAATGGACCGCGTGATAGCCTAGGGGCTGTGCAGCGGTTTTTTTTGTTTCCAGCATTTAGTTTGTATGAAATCCGTTTTATTCATTTTCAACAATTGTGATCAAGAATACAGCAATATTGTTCAGATTAGATCGAAATAACTGTGATACAATTCATTGTAAAGCGCTATCATTGTAAATTATTAAACTATATTGCTTTTTATATTCTGGGAAGGGAGATCTTTATTGATGCTAACCATACACACCCCGACGAATATTGCTTTGCAGGAAAATGAAGTTTATGTGCGATCAGAAGCAGATAATTTTCAGGATGAATGGCCTGTTCATACGCATAATGGGTATGAGATTCATTATTTTATCCAAGGAGATGCGACCTTTTTAATCGGTGACCGAATCTATAAGCCGCTGCCTGGAGATATGTTTATATTCAGAGGGGGAGTGCCCCACCGGATTAATCCTTCAAGAGAAATCGTATACAAGCGAAGTTTTGTCAATTTTACGGAATTATTGCTTATGGACATGCTTGGTATCAGTCAATTGGATAATCTGATGTCCATATTCCGTCATCCCAATGGATTATTGGTGCATTGGTCCCTGGAGGAGCGGGAACACATCACAGGTATATTTAAGGGGATCAAGGAGGAGATGGATGCCCGAAATACAGGGTATAAAACCATGGTCAAATTGAGTCTTACCCAATTGCTGCTGCGGATTTACCGGAAAACGAACAGTGAGCGATCCGTCAATCCGATTGTATGTTCTTCCCAGAAGCAGACAAGCGTAAGCCGGGTTCTGCATTATTTAAACCAGAACTACACAGAGAATGTTTCTTTGGATGACTTGTCCAAAACACTCCATTTGAACAAATATTACATTTGTCATTCTTTCAAAGAGACGACGGGATATACCATAAGCAATTATGTCATACGCAAAAGGGTAGCAGAAGCCAAAAAATTGTTGCTGTCTACGGATGCACCGATTTTGTCCATATCAGAGACACTGGGCTTTAACACACCTGTGTATTTTAGCAGGGCTTTTAAACAATATGTGGGGGTATCGCCACAGTTGTTCCGTAAAAATGAATTGCTTAACGAAGCCAAAAATCATTAATCCCTTTCAAGGAGATGTTGATATGACAAAAAGAACAACGTTTAAGCTTAGCATCAGTGTTCTATTGACCGTACTGCTCATCATGCTGACTGCTTGCGGAAATTCAGGTACAAGTGCGAATGGAAAACAAGCAACCCTTGATTTCTTGTGGTTCTCTGACGGGAATGAAGGAGAAGTGATTAAGGAAATTATTAAAGATTACGAGCAGACCCATACCAACGTTAAAATCAATCTGATTGAGGTGGGCTTCAAGGATATCCAAACCAAATTGAAAACAATGTTATCTGGCGGAAAGCCGCCTGCTCTGAGTCGGGTCACGGATACGGGATCTTTTGCTAATCAGGCTGTTGACCTTACACCCTACGTGGACAATGCGGATCAATTCGAGGATCAATTTATCGACTCTCTCAAACCTTACTATGTTATGAATGACAAGCTGGTAGCTGCACCTATGGATGTCACAGCGAATGGATTGATTTATAACAAAACCTTATTTGATAAAGCGGGCGTCAAGGTACCTACTTCTCCCGATCAGGTATGGACGTGGGACGAATATATCGCTGCACTCAAACAGGTGATGGACAAAGGTGGAGCACGATATGGCATGGTATGGGATGTCACTCCGCATCGATGGTCCACTCTTTTGTACCAGAATGGTGGGAGCATCTTAACGGAGGATGGCAGTGCGGCGGCGATTAACAATGAAGCCGGAATCCGTTCCATGGAGATGTTCAAGCAGCTTCATCAAGATGGGATTATGCCTGAGTCGGTATGGCTCGGAGGGGAGAACCCGAATAACCTGTTCCGTTCCGGGACGGTAGCTACCCACTGGGCTGGCAACTGGATGATCAGCAATTACAAGGATATCACCGATTTCGAATGGGGTGTTACTTATATGCCGAAAGGAACACAACGTTCTTCCGTGCCGGGTGGGAAGTTTCTCATGGCTTTCAAAGGCAGTGGTTATGAGCAGGAAGCGGCAGAATTTATTGAATATTTAACGTCCAAAGAAGTCAATTCCAAATATAATGAGAAGTCGTTGTTTATGAGTCCACGGAAGGACAGCTCTGTGCTGAATTATGAATTTGGCAAGGAGATGTTTGAAATTTTCTCGGATGAATTGAAGAACAGTTCGCCTCTTGCAGCGAATGACTGGTCCAGGCAAACGCTTATATCCAAAATTTCAACGGATTTGAAAAATAATATTATGGACGTTCTGTCAGACAAGGCAACTCCTCAGGAAGCATTGGATCGAACGGCCAAGCAGATTAATGAAGTTATTGACAGTCAATAAAACGCAATAAAACGTAAAAGGCATATGGTTCATTCACACTCGGGGGCTTACCGATTCGGGTTAAGCCTCCCTTTCAATTAAACACATAAGAAAGGGGCAAGCAGATGAGTGAAGGACAACGATCAAACAATAGAACGCTGGCAAGGCAGAACAGGAAGCTCGTCATCGCTCCTTATCTGTTTATACTTCCCAACCTCCTGATTTTTGGCATTTTCATTGTCTTTCCCTCTTTATTGGGCCTGTACTATTCTTTCCATGTCTATGATGGATTGAACCCGATGAAGTTCAACGGGCTGGACAATTATATCAAGATTATGAGGGATCAGGAATTTTGGTCAACCATCGGACGAACGGGACTTTATGCAGCGATTGTTGTCCCGCTAATTTATGCAGCCGCATTAGGCATTGCTTTGCTGCTGGCACGCGAGATTAGAATGCGCGGTTTCTTCCGAGCCATATTTTACTGGCCGACCATGATTTCCTACATCATCGTAGGTTTGACCTGGAAGTGGATTTTTGGAGATTCGTTCGGCATTCTGAATCATCTGCTGACAATGGCAGGTGGGGAGCCAGTCGGCTTTCTGACCTCGTCCTTCTGGGCAAATACCGCTGTAATTGTTGCGACGGTATGGTCACGTGCGGGCTTTTTCATGGTCATTTTTATCGCGGGTTTGCAGGCCATACCTACAGATTACTATGAGGCTGCCCGCCTGGACGGGGCAACGGGAACCAAGGTGTTTCGCTATATTACCCTCCCACTGTTGAAGCCTACAAGCTTGCTCGTTGTTATGCTGAGTCTGATTGACGCGTTCAAGGCCTTCCCACTTATGTTTGCGCTTACAGGCGGTGGACCAGGCAAGGAAACCACGTATATTGTTCAATATATTTATGAGATTGGCTTTAACAGGCAGGAGCTTGGCCTCGCCAGCGCCATGTCAGTGATGCTGTTTATCCTCATTGGCGGATTCTCGGCGCTGCAATTCCGTCTATCGAAAGGAGGGGCTGTCTGATGGTGATGAAGCCTCTGGTCAAAATCGTCATCTACAGCATGTTATGTGTGGCCGCAGTGTTGTGGCTCCTGCCTGTTCTGTGGGTTGTGATTTCTGCCCTGAAAACAAATAGCGATCTGTACAGCTTTCCTCCCAAATTGTGGCCGGAGCCAGTCACCTTCGAACATTTCAAGGAGGCATTCAGGAAAGGCGATTTTGGCTTGTATTTTATGAATAGTACGATTGTAACTCTGAGCTCAACGCTGCTGCTGTTGCTGATTAATTCCATGGCAGGCTTTGCACTGGCTAAATATCGCTTCCGCGGTAGCTCGATCATATTAATTGCTTTCATCTCAACGCTTATGATTCCGATTGAAGTCATTATGATCCCCATATTCAAAGTACTGAGCGCCCTCGGGTTATACAACAGCCTGCTTGCGATTATTATCCCGCCGGCAGCAACTCCGACAGGTGTATTCCTTATGCGGCAGTATTTGCTGACGGTTCCGGACGAGCTGCTGGAAGCTGCCCGGATGGATGGAGCGGGCGAATGGAAAATTTACTGGAGCATTATTCTTCCTATAGCGAAGCCCATTCTGGCTGTGCTTGCAATCTTCTCCTTCATGTGGAGATGGGATGATTTTGTTTGGCCGTTAATTGCGATCAGTGATCCATCCAAATATACGATCCAGCTTGCGCTCTCTAATTTTATTGGTGAGTACAACGTCGATTGGGGGAGCTTGCTTGCGATGTCCGTCATCACGATGCTTCCGGTGCTCATTGTTTTTATGGTTTTCCAGCGTTATTTTGTCAGCGGCATGATTACTTCAGGAATGAAAGGATGAGTTAAATGTCAGATACCACCCGTGGCGGGATGGATACACTCAATTACAAGCCTATGAAACTGGGTCACAATCAGGTCATCAATCATTGGCTGATCAGTGGCATATATACAAAGCCTGTTGCTTTTGTTCCAACAACGATGGAGGGAGATATTAATGATTGGCTTATTGACGGTTTTGCCATTCATGAGAACCCGTGCAGACAGGAGTTTGTCGAAAATAGGAGATCGCAGCCTCAGCCCCGGTTTTTTGATCAATGGAGTGGGTTTCCGAGCCCGGGGGATCCATTCCATGGAGAAAAGAATGGCATGCCATGGGAGCTGTATTCTCCCTGGGGCAACCCACGAGTAGAGAAATCAGGATTTTGGTTTGTACCCACCCATCTGCGCAGTTATGCGGCGACACGTCTCGTTTCTTCGGTTACTCATAAGGCCTCGTTCCGGATAAAAACCTATGGAAGCCTGACCTTGTGGATCAATGGAGAACGGGTAACGGATTTTGCGCCGCTCATTCGGAACAAGGAGCAGGAAGTCCATATTGAAGCTGAACTTGCTGCCGGAATCAATGAAATCTATGCCTGCTGGGAGGACTTGGCTGAGCGGGACACCATGTATGCTTTTGCAGTAGAATACCTTGGAAACGAAGAATTGCATATTTCGCTGCCTATTGCTTCTCATTTGGTGGAGCCTGTGCAATCCGCTGAACGGGCTCTGGAACAAGCCTATTTTCCTTCAGATCTCTTTCGGGGTGAGCAGATTAAGCTTAGACTTCCGCTTTCCTTGCCAGACACCGTTAGAGAAGCTGAGATTCAGTATGGCAATTTCTTTGATGGCACCGAAAATAAGACAATACACATAGCTGAGAAGGAAACGGACCTGGTTCTGGCACATACCAATGAAATCGGCCATCATTACGTATACTTCACGCTAACGATTTCAGTTTCAAACGTAGCACTGACGAAGAAGTTCGGCTGTCAATCCTACGATACCAGTTATGATGAGGCTGCTTGGCAAGCTGCGGATATTGAAGCACGCAAATCCCTCGCTCTGCAATTTATTGCTGAGAAGGGCAGTCCCAACATTCATACGGCGATCGCCATGTTAAAAACCAATGGCGATCGGCAGGAAGCAGAGAACATGCTGCTTGAAGGCGTGGAAGGCATCGAGCAGCGGAAGGATTGCAGTGATTTTTATTTAGTAGGACTGTTCCGCCTCTGGAGAGATGAACGAAATAGCGGTTTGTTCAGTGAATCGTTCTGGGATCGGGTAAAAGCAAGTATTTTGAACTATCGATATTGGATTGATGAACCTGGCGATGATGTGATGTGGTTCTTCAGTGAAAATCACGCCTTGCTGTTCCACACCAATGAGCTGTTAGCCGGACAGCTGTTTGGGGACGAAACATTCAGCAACAGCGGTGAATCCGGTGAAATACACCGCCAAAAAGCAGAGCAAAGGCTTGCTTTATGGTTTGAGCGCTTTTTGGATGAAGGATTGGCAGAATGGAATTCCAGTGCATACATTCCGATTGATGCAGTTGGGTTATTGCATATCTATGAATTTGCCCATAATGAGCAGCTCAGGCAGCAAGCGAAAAAGGCAATGGACCTGTTATTCTATTATATTACCGTCCAGATGCATCAAGGCGTCTTGTCCACAACCTTCGGCCGCAGCTATGAGAAGGAACTGCTGGGCAGTTATGCAGCGGGAACAACTTCCATGTGCTGGATCGGTTATGGCATCGGTAATGTAAACAATTATTCAATCAGCAATGTTGTTTTGAGTTTATCGGATTACATTCCTCCAGCAGCGTATCAGGAGCATCTGATGCTGGAGGAAAATCAGCAATTGGTGTTCGCCAATCAGCAGGGCAAGGGAGGGTACGCCAAACTCTATCATTATCGAACAGCGGAATACGCCCTGTCCTCCATTATACGCTTCCGACCAGGCAAGCCAGGTTATCAGGAGCATGTCAATCATCTCTCGCTGTCGCCTGAGGCGCAAATTTGGGTGAATCATTCCGCAGAAATATACAAGCATGGAGATGGCCGCCCTTGCTTCTGGGCAGGAAACGGGATACTGCCAGACGTTGTGCAGCATGAGGGCATAGCTCTGATGATGTTTGATATTCCAGCAGATCAGTCTGCGGATTGGACACATGCTTATTTTCCTACGAGCTTTTTTACAGAATGGGTAAGTCATGAGAACTGGCATTTTGCCCGACTGGATAAGGGGTATGCAGCAATATACGCTGCCAATGGGGCAGATATGGAGAACAACGGGTTGACAAGAGAGCGTGAGCTTATTTCCCCCGGCTTGCGCAACGCCTGGATTATAAGAGCAGGAAGCGAACAGCAATTCGGCTCATTTGGCGCTTTTGTAAACCAGATTCGCTCTGCAAGCCCTCAATTCGACAGTGATTCTCTGACGCTTACGCTGACAGACCCTGCATATGGTCCAATTCAATGGGGAATGAACAAACCTTTTCTTATTAACAAGGAGGAAGTTGTACACGACGGTTATGGAGTATGGGGACGGCTAAAGTTACTGGACATGGACCGTTTGAATCCTGTGCAATAAACCAAGGGAGTGACAGCAATCATGCTAGATCAAGAGGTGCTTCAGAAGAGAATAAGCAAGGTATCCCAAGCGATGAAATCGATGAAAAACACAAGCATCAATGAACAATTTCCCATTGGACTGATTGACATTCACCTTTGGGAATGGCCGCAAGGTGTCGGCCTTTATGGTCTGCTTCAGCTCTATGAAGCAACGAAGGATGCCGAGGTGCTGGAATTTCTCGAAGCATGGTACAATGCAAGGCTGATGGAAGGGTTACCGGAAAAAAATGTGAATACCTGCGCTCCGCTCCTTACTTTAATTTCAATATGCGAGCTGACCGGAAACCAGGAATATGAACGTGTCTGTGAAGAATGGAGCAGTTGGATCATGAATGGACTGCTGCGAACCGGAGATGGTGCGTTTCAGCATATGATCACGGGAGATGCCAATGATGGTCAAATACTGATCGATACCTTGTTTATGACGGTGTTATTTTTGGCCAAGGCAGGAGTGTACTTTAAGAAAACAGCATATGTGGAAGAAGCCAAGCGACAGTTCCTTGTGCATATTAAATATCTGTACAATAAAAAAACCGGGCTGTTCTATCATGGCTGGGATTTCAATGGAAATCATAACTACGGAGCTGTTCATTGGGGAAGAGGCAATGCGTGGTATACGGCTGGAGTTATGGATTTCCTGAACATCATCCCGATCGAAGAGGGGTTAAAGGCTTATTTGCTGGATACAGCGACGGCTCAGGTCAGAGCGCTGAGCAAGCTTCAGAGTGAGGATGGGATGTGGCACACCGTACTGGATGATCCGAACTCGTACAAAGAAACCTCCGCAACGGCAGCGATTGGATACGGTATCCTCAAGGGAATCCGGTATGGCTATCTGGATGAGTCCTATCGTCAGACCGGCATGAGGGCGCTTGAAGCGGTGTTGAAGCAAATTGATGATAACGGAGTTGTACAGCTGGTGTCCTACGGAACTCCGGTGGGGCAGGATGCCCAGTTTTACAGAGATATACCGATTAGTCCGATGGGTTATGGACAAGCACTTACGTTGTTCATTTTAATTGAGGGTTTGCATACATCAGCTTCCTGAATAATAAAAGGCGGGCTTGTGTGGAGAATATGGGCATGGTTATGCCTGTGTTCTCCTTTTTGTGTAATTGAGATGTCCTTTATAAATAATAGGAAAATTATAGAAATGATACTATCGATCTGTTAAACTTACATATGGCTGATCGAAAGTGTACATAAATAAAAAATGTAAAAACGAGATAATTCAGAGTCTATGAGAGGAAAAAAGGAGGTGATTCCATTGGTAAACCAATAAAATGAGAAAATCTAAATGTTGATTTAAAAAAGCATGCAGATTTTCTCTCTTATGGATCAATAATTTAGTTTAGAGGAGAATGAACATGCTAAATCAATTAAGTGAATCCATCTATTATCTATCTAACCAAAATGATAAAGAAAGACCGACATTGGGGTTAGTTTGCGGTGATAAATACAGCCTCGTTGTTGACGCTGGAAATTCGGTTCAACATGCAAGGGATTTCTTACATGAGATAGGGAAGTTGAACGTTCCACCTGTTAAATATGTGGTCATCACTCATGCCCATTGGGATCATTTTTTAGGAATGAATGAATACGGAGCTACGATTATTATGAATAGTCTAACTAACCAAAAGATGAATGATTGGCGGAACTATTCTTACGATGACCGCTCTCTTCAGGAGTATGTGGATTCCAAGAAAATGAACACACTGTGCATGGGAACGATACAACATGAAATACCGGACAGAGACACCTTTCAACTAAATTCGCCAGATCTCATTTTTGAAAAATCACTTCATGTGGATTTGGGAAATAAAGTGTGTATTCTGGAAACCATTCGAAGTACACATACGGATGATTCAACCATTGTATATATTCCGGATGAAAAGGTCATTTTTCTGGGCGACAGTGCTTACAACACAACTACAAATTCGCTATATCATATTAAGCAAGACAAGTTATTGCCTATGATTGAGGACATTCAGCAATATGAAGCCGTTCATTTCTTGCTTGGTCATGAGTCGATCTGTGACGTGGAGGAAATGGATACGTTTTGGAGAGAGCTCATCTCAGCCAATGATGCTGTGAAAGGTACATCCTTAGAAGAAGCGATCGAGCGATTTGAGGCAGCCAATGATCGAACAGCAAATGACAATGAGCTATTCTTCTTACAAGGATTCGTAAATGATCAGATATTACAATCAAAAGCAACGGAATAAAAGAACCTCCATGTAAACCCATTTCAATTGATCCATGTGAAATTCTCTGATATACTTTTTGCAGGATATTGGATTGGGGGTTACTCAGATGGCAATGCTGAATTGCTCGTTAGCTAGAAATAACTCATGCAAAGCCTGATCGGGGGCGATACTTTGCGTGGGGCGCGATAGTTTAGATTTTTTCGCCCATACTTAAATATTATCGTTTCTAATAACAGGCTTTGCCCTTATTGATTTTTTTCTACGAAAAATAAGGAGCTGAAAGCTATGAGTACACCATTTATTAGAAACCACCAATATAATTTGATTAAAAGGCAAGCGGAATTTGTTCGCAAAACCGTGCAATCCGCCGCGGATCGCAGGGTCCTGGAAACTGTAAGATTCAGTGCTGCAACAACCATCATTGATGCATTTACGGATTTGACAGAGGATCAGCAGCAAATGCTGGAGCAAATCTCGTCGCTGGAGACAACAGACGATTTTCAACGGTATATGAAAGCATTAGAACCATACCTGGAGTTGTATCCACCGATTACGTTGAAACAAATTCAGAAGTTATTTCCGAAGAACAAAAAGATGAAAATGCCTGATCTAACATCCATTGATTTTCGATATGTAACGTACCTGAGCTGGGTGGATGTTGCGACGAACAAATTATTCGTTGTATATCCGTTCGAAGGACAGTTTATAGGTATTGAGGGAAGAATAACGCCGACACACAAGAAGGGGTACTGCCTATTCTGTAATCGGCACCAAGAGCTTGCATTCTTCACGGTCAAAACCAAGAACGCTTTACCGGATAATTATTCTGCGATTGGTCAATACGTATGCATGAATAACCAAGGATGTAATCACAGCATTACCCATACAGAAGCGCTGGAGAAGTTCATTCTCTCCGTTCGTAAATAAGGTTATTACAAGTAAAGGGCTGCCTGCAAAGGCGGCCTTTTTTTGCATATGCAAACGTTCCTCAAGGGTGTTCAGAAATCATTGGAAAAAGAGGTTAAACATTGTTAACATGTAATCATACTGTGTATACGGAAAAGAGGTGGGAAATTGGAAATTAAAGATCGTCCAAAGATAACAATCCCAAAAACATTACTGGAAAAAACTTTAGATACCACAACCATCATTTTATTTATTATTGGCATTATCTACTGTTTACAACAATGGATGACCTTACCGGATCAGATACCGATTCATTTTAATATGAAGGGAGAGCCTGATGGCTGGGGAGGAAAATGGGGAGTATTGTTGCCTTTAGTCATTGGCCTTATTTTATGGATTGGTCTTTCGCAGCTGGAGAAGTATCCTCATACTTATAATTACCTCAATTTGAATATGGAAAATGCGGAAAGACAATATAAAAATGCACGGCTCATGATTAATCTGATGAAGACGGAGATATCCATATTTTTTATTTATATCAGTTGGATGATCATTGAGTTTTCAAGTGCGGATAAAGTCACTCATCATCATTGGTTGCCCATTGTCATATTCATTATCGTTTTATTTAGTTCCATAGGTTTCTTTATATACAGATCATTTAAGCTTAAATAATGTTTAGTTTATGTTCCGATTCAGTAACAGTAAGTGAAGGCAAAAACTATGAAATCGTGAGGATCTAAAAAATGAATAATCCTGCTGTTAACGATGAATTGAAAATTGTATTTGAAGATCATGAGGAGGATTACCATGCTGTCTGTAGCAATCTGTATCAATACAATTTAAGAGAAACAAATGGTCTGTTAAAGAAACCTGGAAAAAGCATCAATTTATTTCTAAGGAATAAGACAGGCAAAGCCGTAGGTGGGATCTTCTGTGCTACGTACTGCTATACTTTATATATTGATAACTTCTGGATTGATGAAGAATATAGAGGAAAAGGGTATGGGGAATCATTAATCGTGCAAGCAGAGAGCATTGCTGTTAGTGAGGGCTGCAAACTTTCACACACAAGTACATTTTCTTATCAGTCTCCTGAATTTTACAAGAAGATGGGTTATGAAGTGTTTGGAATGATAGATGAATACCCGGAAGGGATTATTCAGTATTTCTTGAAGAAAAGATTGTAGACTTACATAGGAATCTCAGGAACATTATATAACATCTAAAAAGGAGAAATGATATGACTGTCGTTGGAATCTTAGGGACGATTCATAACCAACAATTAAGAGAAAAGTATGGGGCTACTCTTACCCTTTATAGAGATCTGATTACAGAATTCAACCCGGATATCATCTGTGGTGAAGTGCATCCCCTGAGTTGGAAGAAGTATATCAAGGATAAACAGGATAAGGGATATTGGGGGGAGCCAGCCAGTGAGTATTGGGAGCTTATCTTTCCATTATGCGAAGAACGAAATATAGAGTTTGTGCCCATTGACTGGTTTGAATTAGATGTCTGGAATGATTTTGATCCTTTTAACGGCTTCTCAGAAGAGCAGCGTATAGCGCTCGAGAAGATCGATGATGAATGGTTTTCTAAACAAATGAATACACATGATGTTGGATCGATTCCCTTTAATTCGGATGCGTTTGATACGATGACCAAACAAAAATATGAATGGCTGGATCAGATTAATCCAAAAGCAAATAACTTTAGATGGATTGTACGAAATCAGATTATGATTCAACGTGTGAAGAACACATATCATTCGAATCCGGGTAAGAAAATTCTATGTGTTGTGGGAGCGGATCATAATTATATTTTCAAAGAGGAATTGAATAATGAACCTATTGAATTGATATATCCATTACGGTAGTTCAATGAATAGACTATTACCTTTAGGAGGTTTATGCCATGATCAGGTTGTGCAACAGCATGGACACGGATGCCATGGTTGAAATCATTAATGATGCAGCAAAGGCCTACCAGGGTGTAATTCCTGTGGATCGCTATCATGAACCCTATATGCCATTGGAAGAATTGAATCAGGAAATCCGTGATGGCGTTGTATTCTGGGGCTTTGAAGAAAATAATAGATTATGGGGCGTTATGGGAATTCAGGATAAAGGTGATGTTGCTTTAATCAGGCACGCATATGTAAGGACTCATCAACGGGGGAGTGGAATAGGCACCAAGCTGTTGGCTCATCTGGTGGCATCAACCGATAAACCGATATTAATAGGAACCTGGGATTCAGCAGAATGGGCTATCAAATTTTATTTGAAAAATGGCTTTACCCTAGTTTCGTCGGATGAGAAGAAGCGGTTATTAACTCGATACTGGAACGTCCCCGAAAGACAAATCGAGACCTCTGTCGTTTTATGTGACGAGAAATGGAGCGTTGTTGGAATGTAGAACATTTTTTCCGAGGCTTAAGAATCACTAAATGATGAGAGGTGTTTGTATGCTTTATCATTTTAGCGAGGTTTCAGATATCCAAGTTTTTATTCCAAAAGAGAAACAAAATAGAGCTGAATTTCCTGCAGTGGTGTGGGCTATTGATGAAGAGCATGAATATTCATATTACTTTCCAAGAGATTGCCCGAGAATCATTTGCAAAAAGACAGACACGATAAGTGTTGAGAATAAGGAGAAGTTTTTCAAACATTCTAATGCAGAACTCATCGTTACGGTTGAAAGTTCATGGTATCCGAGGATTATGAATCAGATCTTATACAGGTACCATTTCGATGACACCCATTTTGAACTCTTTGATCCAACGGCGGGCTACTACATTTCTGATCAGGTTACCAAGCCTCTACAAATAGACCGCATGGATGGTTTAATGGAGAGATTATTTAAGAAAGGAATAGAACTCCGATTTACTCCAAATCTGTATTCACTGAGAGAGGCGATACTAACATCGGATTTCAAAGAATTTGGAATACATAGATTTAATAATGCAACGAAAGTTTTAGAGTGAACTTGAGTAGCATAGGGGGGATTTCTATACAGTATCCAATAGTAGTATTAGATTTGGATGGAACATTACTCAACACAGATAAACAAATTTCGAAACGAAATTATGAGGCAATGGTGACATGCTCTAAACAAGGGATCAGATTTATTTATGCTACAGCACGTCCACCAAGAGCAGTAAGGTTGCTTTTACCTGAGGAACTGCTCCATAGCGGTTCTTTTATATATTACAATGGAGCCTATATCCACTGCAATTACACTGGTATTCAACAATATGAACACATAGACCCTGCGATCACTGCTGAATTAATAAATTATGGCATGGAGATTAACAATGAACTGGGTTTAAGCCTTGAAGTGGAGGATCAATGGATTAGTTTAAAAGAATATGACTATAGAACGCTTATGAGAGTCAAAGAAAACCCTACTATAAAATCATTAGAAGAGCTCAAAGGTATTGCTGCAACAAAAATACTATTTACGAGATTCAAGGATATAGATTTTCTCAGAGAGAAGTTTGCATCCAGGTTAAATGTTTTGGTTACAGACGGTGGTAATCTTGTTCAAATCTCATCAATCAAAGCCTCCAAAGAAAATGCATTGAGAATTTTATGTAAGGCAATGAAAATAAAACTTGAAGATGTAATGGTTTTTGGTGATGATTTTAATGATATCGGGCTATTTGAAATATGTGGCTGGTCGGTAGCCATGGGTAATGCAATTGAAGAGTTGAAGATTCTCTCGAAAGAGATCACTGATACGAATGATTCTGACGGAGTTGCGAGAGTGTTGGAACGGATGTTGATTTGAATAATTTTGAAATTTGGGATGCACGATATCAATCCGATCATTCCGATAACGAGATGGATGTACTTGCAATGTTATGGTAGTTATCCGGCTTTTTTTACGATACAGAATCTTCTATTTCGTATATAATAGAAATTCATATGAGTCTGTAAAACTACATAACATCGTGAGGTGCACCAATCTTATGCCAACCATCTATGACTTTAGCGTAACCAAAACGAGTGGAGAACGTTTCCCGCTCTATCAATACGAAGGAAAACCTGTACTGATCGTGAATACAGCAAGCAAGTGTAAGTACACACATCAGTTCGACGATATGCAGAAGCTTTATGACCGATATAAGGAGCAAGGCCTTCAGATCATTGGTTTCCCGTGTAACCAGTTTGCCGAGCAAGAGCCGGGAAGCAGCGAAGAGGCGGAGTCCTTTTGTCAGATTAACTATGGCGTGAAATTCCCCATGTTCTCCAAAATGGATGTTAATGGAGAAGCGGCGCATCCGCTGTATGACTTTTTGAAAAAGTCGGGACCTTTTGCAGGTTTTGACGAGTCAGATGTGCAAGCGAAACTGCTGAAGCTGATGGTGGCGGACAAAGCACCGGAATGGTTGCATGGTGATGCAATCAAATGGAACTTCACAAAGTTTCTGATTGATGCCGAAGGGAATGTTGTTAAACGTTTTGAACCTGTTGATCCGATCGACGACATCCAGGCGAGTATTGAACAGCTGCTGTAAATTATCTTTCACAATCCACAGGGCCATGACATGTACCGTACAAACTAACGGTTATGTGCATGGCCCTTTATATTTCAAAGTCTGTCAAGCACTATCCGACATGATGTGAAACGGGTAAAATGGTAAGAAACCTCTCCAGAACAGGAGGTATTTGAACGTGCCAAGTGTAATGCAATTTCGTGATCCACTGGAATATAGCTATCGCTCCACCAGTACGTATGACCCTGGCGCATCGGACGGATTTCACTCGCATCCCCAATATGAGGTGTACTATTTTCATGATGGCGAATGCACCTATCTGATTGGAGATCGAGTATACAACCTCGAACCGGGTGATCTGGTCCTGATGCATGGCATGACCCTTCATCGGCCACATCCCATGCCAGGCAGACCGTATGTGCGAACGACGCTGCACTTCGATCCCTCGGCCATCCGCAGCAGTCTGCACCCGGACCGGGTGAGTGAAGTGTTAAAGCCGTTCGAAGAACTGAGAAACTGCCGAATCAATCTGACGGGCAATATTCGCTCCGAATTTGAAGCCCTGCTGCTGAGTCTGCATCAGCTTACGGTGAATCCGGGGGATTTCAAAGAGGAACGCATGAACGTTCGTTTATGTGACCTGCTATATGTTATAGCTGGAATCTGCCGAGGAAGGGTCGAGGACCACCTTCCCTCTTCCGAGAAGGAGCGGCATGTACAGCATATTATTGGATATGTCGAAACCCATTATATGGAGGACATTGGTCTGGATGATCTGGCAAGTGAGCTTCATCTGTCCAAGCCTTATCTGGCAGGGCTGTTTAAAGAAATGACGGGCAGTACCATTTTTAAATATGTGTATGATCGACGCATTAATCAGGCCAAGCTATTATTTCAGTTCCAGCCGGATATCAGCGTGACAGAAGCCAGCCGGTTGGCCGGGTTCAAACGTTTGTCCCATTTCAGCCGAATGTTTAAACAAAGTGTAGGGTGTACACCTGATCTGTATCGCAGTCGTATACACCGAACGCTTGATTAATGTAGGTTATGGTCAGAGATTATACGCTACACAGCCAGAGGAGGAAGTTTAATCAATGAAATCTGAGCAACCATTCAAGCTTGATTACCGAATTGGATCAGCCGATGCCGATTACAGATCACAATGTCGTCCATCTGCCTTGCTGGAATATATGCAGTTGGCAGCAGACCGTGATTTGGCAGGCATGGGTGTTACCGTATCGCAGATGCTGGATCAGGGACTGGGCTGGATGCTTTTAACGACAGATGTAACGATTTTGCGCCCATCCCGATTGGAAGAAGAAGTCTCCTTGCAGACGTGGCATAAAGAAAATAAAGGGGTGACCTGGTTAAGGGACTATATCCTCACAGATCGAGAGGGAACACATCTGGCTGAGGCTCGCACGGCTTGGGCCTTGGTTGATCTTAAGAGGCGCAGAGTCGTTAGACCATCAGCTTTACCTTTTGAAGTGAAATCGCATCCCGATTTATCTTTGGGAGAATCTCCTGCCAAAGTGACGGTTCCCTCTGAACTCAGCATGCAGGAAGCATATCGTCTGACTGTACAATATAGCAGCACAGACAGTAACGGGCATATGAACAATGCCCGGTATGCTGACGTATGTTGTGATGCATTAACACTAAATGAACTGGCCGCAGGTATGAACCGTCTGCAAATATCATATCATCGGGAGATTCGTATGCAGGAGCAGATGATCGTCGAGCGCTCAGTTGTTACGGACGGAGCTGTATGGGTCCGAGGAAGATTGGCTGAAGAGAATGAGAGTATTGTTTTTGAAGCCAAATTGAGTCTTGGGGATTTCGCTACTCCGCCCGTTGAGGAATTAAATTAACTACCTAAATTTAAATTCGGAGATTGTTGGCTCCCCATACGCCCGAATCTCAATCAACTCTGCGTACCTGCTGCCATTGGTGGCATCGATGTTTACCTTAAGCGCCTGTGCATACACAGGTGTATCTAAGGAATGAATGACTTTTCTTCTGCGGTTTTCCGTTACGTTTATAATCTCGATCCACTCGCCAGACTGAGCGAGTATCTCAACTCGATAATTGCGCACAAGTTCAGGCATGACGCGGAATGTCGTATGATGGTGGTGCAAATTAACCAGATCCTCATTCACATCATCATTGAACGTTAAGTGCAGTTCAGACAAGGTTTGTGACTCTTCCCATGTCAGTTGCACCCATTCCGGCTTGCCAGACTGCATCGGTTGGGACATCCACTGCTGCGGCCCGCCGTAAGGGCGATGATAACCGTTGATCGTTTGATCCGCCGAGTAAGCATCGCTAACGGAAAGAGTACGACAGCAGAATGGCTGACGCGCCAACCCCTGCATGGACCACAAGACGACAGGCTGATCTGTGGCGTGATCCTCCAGATTTTTGGACACATGGTTCTCTTTTGTTCTGAAGAAGATCAGTACGCCGCTGTGTGCTTCCGTGGAATGGTAGAGGGTGACGGCTTCATTCGCCAGGATGATTATAAAAGCATTTTGCGGTTCTTCTGGTCGCCATTCGATCGGAAGCTTCACCCACTGCTTCACCCCTGTTGTAACGTTAACAGTCACCGTAACTTGTAACGTATGCGGGACGTAATTCTCCTTACGCCCCGTATCCCACAGCTCTACCGTCAGCGCGGTATCGCTGGATGCATCCAGCAGCAGCTCCAGGCCGCTAAGCATTGGATGCACAGGCAACAGCAGGGCGGCATCGGTACCCAGCGGGTACGTCTCGCCAGGCTGCTCAAGAGCGATGCCCGTCAGCGTGCTGGAGGCTGTAGCCTTGGCGCGCCGGGCTAGGTCCCGCTCATCGTTGCTGCGCACCCCGATGATGGATGCGTCTTGCCGCAGCAACGTCTGCTGCAGCAACGCAAGATGCCTCGCGTACAGCTCGCGCGGCGAAATCCCCATGGCCGCGCAGAGCGCCGCGCCCGTACCCGCGGCTTCGCCGATGACCGCGCATGTTGCCATGACGCGGGTCGTGCCGAAGGCGACATGCGATGCGCTGATGTCGCGTCCGGCCATGAGCATATTCCGCACATTGGCGGAATATAACGAGCGGAACGGCACGTGATATACGCCGTCGGCATGCATATGCTTCGAACCGCTCGCTTCGGCGTACATGCCCTGCGGGGGATGCAGGTCAATGGACCAGCCGCCAAAGGCAACGGCATCCGGAAACTCCCGCTGGCTGATAATATCGTTCTGGGTGAGTACATAGTCACCCGTGAAGCGGCGGTACTCCCTTTTGCCAGGCAGAGAACCGATCCACTCCAGCGTCATATGCTCTGCATCAAATTTGCCGGAGTTCTTGATATAGTCCCAGATCCCGTAGATTACGGACCACAGCTCATCACGGATTAGCTCATTGTCGTGCACAGTGTCATGTTCACCGCCCCATTCAATCCACCAATAATGACAACCGGAATCCCCGCTGCGAATGACTCGGCGAATCGGAATGCTGGTCTGCGTGATATCCTTGGCAAAAGAAGGGGGGATATAACGGACAGGTGCGCCGGTATCCTTGGTATAGAAGAGAAGTGTGCTGCCGAGCGTGATCTGATCGGCCACCTCCGGTGCCCATTCTTCACCATATTCGCTGCGGGCTTCCCGGCCCAGTGCGAACTTGGCTCCAGCCAGGAAGCCCACCAATCCATCCCCCGTACAGTCCAGATAGATCTGACTCTCAAATCGGATTTTGCGCTCAGAACCCATCATCCACCCGGTAACAGAGGTGATCATGCGCTCCTCTCCATCCCCTGTGGCTTCTACTTCATGTACATCGGTATTCAGGTACAGTCGAATGTTGGATTCTGCTCGAACGGCTTCGAGAATGATTAAGTCCCAGAGATAGGGATTACCCTCCGGATTACGATACTGATTCTCCACAAAAAGTTCTCCCATGATGCCAGTCTCGCGGGCATAGCGGTTAATCCCGTGGGCGGTAGCGCCACAGACCCATACGCGTACTTCGCTGCTGGAATTACCGCCAAGTACAGGACGATTCTGCACCAGAGCGACTTGTTGGCCCAGCCGGGCAGCAGATATGGCAGCACATACGCCAGCAAGCCCGCCCCCGATGACGGTGATATCCGGTTTAACGAGTTCATGCTTCATACAAACACCTCTCTCATGAATATGGATGAGCCTAAGCTTAGATTTCATATTTCATATCTATAATTTCATATTAGTTCTATATATTTACTTTTCAAATACACTATATTATCATCGAGCATATACTTTATTTCATAACAAAGGCAGGTGTGTCATGGAGCTTCTTAATCACATCTACTGGAAGAAGAAAGCTGAATTTGCTCTGGCAGAAGATATCTACGACGCTTGGGTCGTCTTTGCCGTGGAAGAGGGCCTTTTTCGTTACGAGATTGATGGACAGACCGGAGAGGCGGGTTTTGCTGATCTGGTGTTGTGCCCACCCCATGTTCCTTTTCGCAGAGAGACGGTAACCCCGCTGACGTTCCACTATATGCTGTTCCGTTGTGACTCTACAGATGCTGAGAACCTCCTGCCGACAATCGGAAAATCCCTCATTAATGATACGAAGCGTCTTGCTTCTACATATGCCTATCTGCGTCTGGCGAGCGAGGACAACGATGAGGCTACAACAGGGTGGAAAACCCATCTGATGATGGATTTGTGGCGGCTGTACCAATGGGAGCGCAGACAGAGCAGACTAATGGAAACGAAGTTCACGGAGGATGCTCTGATGGCTGAAGCGGCAGTGTTGTTGGAGGAGTGGGCTGGAGAGGCAGTGAGTCTTCGAATGTTGGCCGAACATCTGGCGTTAAGTCCGGTCCAGCTTACCCGAAGGTTCAGGGAGGCCTTTCAAGAGACACCATCCGATTATTTGAAAGCGATTCGTCTCAAAAAGGCAAAAGCCTTGCTGGCAGATAGCCGTCTGACCCTTACGCAGATCGCCGAGAGATGTGGATATGAGAACGGATTTTATCTGAGCCGTGTATTTTCGTCTACCATAGGAATAAGCCCCTCGGAATATCGGAGACGGCATCAAGTGTAAGGTAAGGGTCCCATCGATCCATCCATCATTCAAGTTTTTTAACACCAATAGAACATATCTGTGCATTTCACATGGATGCAGGCAACGAATATCACAAATCCATGCAAATCAATCAACTGCGGCTGTAAATGGCAGGCAGGTGCTATAATGGTGTCATTAATTGTAGGGGAGCGAGCACAAAGGAATGAAGAAGCCACACTGGAAGAGTTGGTTGCCACAGCGGCTCAGGTACCGCCTGTTCGGCGCGTTTGTGGTGTTGATTCTCTTGCCGTTCAGTGCATTGAATGTCTACAATTATCAGCAGATTGAATCGCTAGTCGAGCAGAAAATCAGTGAGCAGAGTCATGAGCAGCTGGTGCAGATGTACCGCTCTCTGGAGGATCAGATGAGCATTGCTTTCAAAACGCTCATTTTTCTGGAACAGGATTCTGCGGTAAGAAGTGTGCTAACTTCCCCGGACAGTCGTACGCCGCTGGAGAACAAGTCACTGGTTGAAGAAAAATTCAAGATGATCAACAATAGTTTCTTCCTATATAATCCTTCCGTGTACTTTACCTTACTGGATTTTTATGATAGCGTTTACACTTCGTATTTGCCCAAAAAAGCACTGGCGTACGGCCCCTATCTGGAACAATTTCGTGAGCGTCTGGGGGAAATAACCATTCCTAAAGGCGGTGTGAATTCACAACCGCTTCAACCGGAAGAACTCTTCTATCGCTGGGATGCACGGGATGCCAACCCTTTGCTCAGAGAGTTATCCTCCAGTCCGTATCTGCTGTCGCTGTATGCTTACATGAAAGATAGCGGCGGCAAGCGATACGGACTGGCACGAATTAGCATCGATTATTCCTACTGGTTTCAAACCATGCTGAAGGATTCACAGGGTAACCAGGAGTATTACCTTATTACAGGGAGTGGAGAGACTATCGCCCGTTCATCCAAAACAGCTATGCTTTCCCCCGAGGTTACGCGTGAAATAGCTCTTCATCCGTCACAGGCTTATCTGACTGATCCTGCCTCGGATACACTGATTAACTACGTGTACATCGAATCACTGGACTGGTATATGGTGAATCGCATTCCACTTTCCATCCTGTTTACTGAGATATCCGAGCTTAAACAGCGTTACTTTCTGACTTTTTTTGCTTTCACAGGAGCATTTGTAGTGATGGCTTTTATGATTTCGGCGACGTTCACGCGCCCCTTGTCGCACTTACAGAACAAGATGAAGGAGGTTGTCCGCAAAAACCTCAAGATTCGTATTCCCGAAGGACGCAGCCGTGGGGAAGTACTGGAACTGACCCGCACGTTCAATACGATGCTGGATGATGCTAATCAGATGATCAATAGACTCAAGGCGGAGGAACGCCAGAAGGAAGCGGTACATTTTCATATGCTTCTGGCCCAGATGAATCCGCACTTTCTCCTGAACACGTTGAATACAATGAAATGGAGTGCGATACGCAGCGGGAATGAGGAGATCTCCGAGATGTGCGTTTCCTTGGGCAAATTACTGGAGGTCAGCCTGAATTCACAGGTCGAATTGGTATACCTGAAGGATGAGATCGAGTTGGTTCAAGCCTATCTACATATCCAGCGGATTCGTTACCGCGATAGTTTTGAAGTGACTTGTGAATTTGACGATAAGCTGGAATATGCGCTAGTACCCAAGCTTAGCTTGCAGCCACTGGTGGAGAATGCAATTCACCACGGTGTCGGGCCACTGGAGCAGCTAGGTCTGATCCGTATCAGAATTTATAGGCAAGACACAGGAACACTGATGCTGGAGGTGGCAGACAATGGAATCGGAATGGAGGAATCCCGGCGTTTGCAGGTAACCCGGACGCGTCCGGGGATCGGCCTGTCCAACCTTAGGGAACGATTGCGGTTATTGTTCAAAGGCCAAAGTAAACTTGTAGTGATCGATACCGAGCCTGGGACACTAGTGAAGTTCAGCATTCCTTTTTTATTGTCGACGCCTTATGTACAGAAGCGACCAGACTAGCGGACTGAGAGGGGAATCCGGCATGTGGAAAGTATTACTTGTAGAGGATGAGGTATTTGTACGAGAGTCGGTGCGAGAGATCATTTCCTGGGAAGAGCTGGGCTTCACGGTCATCGGAGAATCCGGTAATGGGACCGAAGCACTGGCGATGATCATACGGGATACACCGGATCTGGTGCTGACTGATATTGTCATGCCGGGTATGGATGGTCTTGAATTACTCAAGCAGACGCGCCAGGTCGGGTTGAAAACCAAGTTTGTTATGCTCACCTGTATGGGGGAGTTCGAATATGTACGCCGTGCGATGGAATATGGGGCTTCGAATTATATTCTGAAGCTGTCCATGAGTGTGAATTCATTGCGTGATACACTACGTAAAGTAAGTGCGGAACTGGGAGCTTCGGCTGAAGCCCAGACAGAGACATATGATCATGAAGTGTCGCCTCCCGCACCAATTCTCACATCAACGCCTGCTTCGCCTACATCTTTTACGGTCTCTTCCGCGCCGCCGTCTGAAATCGATCTTCCATTTACACCTGTTCGTGAGCCGGTTGTGAAGCATCCGGAGATTAGCAAAATAATTGAGTATATCGGGCAGCATTACGATCAGGACATTACCGTCAAATCCATGTCACGATATGTGATGATGGGAGAGAATTACGTGAGTGCTTTGTTCAAAAAGAAAACCGGGCATACCTTGATTCACTACTTGCATGGGGTACGGATGGAGAAAGCCGCTGAATACTTGCGTGAAACGGATCTTTCCGTACAGGAGATAGGTTACCGGGTGGGATTCGGAAGCGATAATTATTTCATTAAAATATTCAAGCGTTGGACCGGTTGCACGCCCAGCCAGTACCGCCACCGCTCGTGAGTCACAGGATGAGTAGAAGGAATATGTGTACCGAGTGCTTAGACAAGGAAGGGTAAATCCGTATTTTTGTTCAATTCGAATCATGGATATGTATCTTATGAACCCAGCAAGGTCCCTGCTACGATGTAACGGAAGGTACACTTCAATTCAGGGAGGTCATGTGACCAGATGAGAACGAAAAGAGGATTAACCGGATTGATCGTAGGCGTGCTGATGTTGGGCTTGCTTGCAGGCTGCGTAGGTAAAAATGAGACGAACGGTGCAGATAACGGAGGTGGATCTGCCGCAGGAAAGGTGAAGCTGACCATGTGGGGCGCGGTGCCGCCCGAGAATGGTCCGCAGGAAGTTGTGGATACCTGGAATGCGGAGCATCCTGATATTCAGGTGGAGTATGTGCGGTTTGTGAATGATGATGATGGCAACCTTAAACTGGATACGGCGCTGTCCACCGGGCAAAACGTTGACCTGTATGTCAACTATACCCTCACGAATCTCGATAAACGCATCAAGGGCGGGACAGCACTGGACTTGGGCGAGTTCACCGACTACAACATTGATGAGAAAATGGGTGAAGACGCGGCTTCGTGGAAAGTAGACGGCAAATATTACGGTATGCCGACCAAGAAAAATGCTGCCTTCTTCGCCTTAAATATGAAAGCGCTTGATCAAGTGGGACTGAGCGTACCCACAGCCTGGACTTGGGATGAAGCCCGTGAATATGCGCTCAAGCTGAAGTCCGCTGGGTTCAAGTACGGATTGGTGCAGCATACAGCTTCCTATGTAGACCCGCTCGATTCCGTTCTGGTGAAGAACGGCTATGTTAAGGCAGACGGCACTTCCAACCTTGATGATCCGCTCGTCACCAAATGGCTGGAGACGTTGAATGGAATGATGAAGGAGGATGCAACCACGCCTCCACTCGGCGAACAGCTCACTTCCAAAATGCCGGTGGAGAACATGTTCCTTGGTGGTGAGTCCGCCATGATTAACATTGGGGAATGGCTGATTCGCACATCGAATAACATGACCGAGTTCCCACGGGATTGGAAAATCGCCTTTGCTCCTGTTCCGAGACTGGTTGCACAGGAAGCAGATATGGTGAAGAGCGGAGGACTTGGTGACTTTATCGCGATCAATTCCAAGTCGAAAAATAAAGAAGCCGCATGGGAGTTCCTGAAATGGTACGCCGATGGAGGGATGATGCCGATGGCTGCCGGTGGACGTCTGCCGTCCTCGAATGCGGTTGATCAACAGACGGCCATTGATCATCTGCTCGGTGATTATGCCGATTCGTATGACAAAGAGTCACTGGAATTTGTGTTGTACGGTGACAAGACACCTACATTTGTCCGCAGCATTGCGCAAGAGGTGGTCGATCTGCGTGCACAGGAATATGAAAAGTTCTTCCTTGGTAACCAGACTGCCGAAGTTACGGTACAGAACATGGTCAAACGCCATAATGACTGGCTGAAGCAGAACCAATAGAATGCAAAAGCAATGAGTCAAAAAGCCGTCCCTATTGGGGCGGTTTTTTCTATATAAGCAATAGACGAATAGAGCAATAGAAGTGTGACATAAGCTAGGCTTTCCAGGTTAAAGGAAATAGAACAATTCCATGTTATTTTCATCTCGAAAGGCACTGCTGAAATACATATATCTGTGATACCAGGTACAGGGTTATGTTCCTTAAATGTTAGAGGACATCTTGTTATGCTTGAATCCAGAACAGATGTTAAGGAGTGGGGGAGCATATGCATAAATCCTGGATGAAACGGCAGAGCAGGCTCGGGTATTTGTTTATTGGGCCCAATATGATTGGCGTGCTGTTGTTTTTTATTATACCGGCTGTCTATTCGTTCTATCTCATGTTCACCGATTACAAATTCATGAGCCCGGAGACGCATTTCGTCGGGTTGGATAACATTCGCCGAATGATGAATGATGATCTGTTTGGAGTGGCGCTGCGAAATACATTTGTATTTCTGTTAGCGGTTCCGGTATCGATGGGTTTGGCATTTATTGTGGCTGTGGCGCTAAACAAGTCGTTTTACTGGCAAAAAACATTGCGTGCCCTCTATTTTATGCCCTATATCACCAGCGGTGTTGCCATCGCCTTTGTCTGGATGCTGCTGTTCCAGCCGACGTCGGGGCCGATTAACGGTTTCTTGCGCGGAATCGGTATTGCGAATCCCCCGGGTTGGTTATCGACTACTGAATGGTCCATGTACGCGATTGATATCATCTGGATCTGGTTCATGCTGGGTTACAACATGATTATATATCTGGCAGCTTTGCAGGAAATCCCGGAGGAATTGGTTGAGGCTGCACGGATTGATGGAGCTCGCCCCTGGCAGACGATACGCCATGTGATTTGGCCGCTTGTGAGCCCAACTACGTTTTTGCTGCTGATTACCGGGCTGATTATGACCATCAAGAACTTTGGTATCATTCAGGCGATTACCCAGGGTGGGCCAGGGAACAGTACAACCGTGCTCTCGCTCTTTATCTACCAGAATGCCTTCCGGTATTACGAGATGGGGTATGCTGCTGCCATTAGTTGGGCGCTCTTTGCCATCATCATGATCTTCACCGTATTGCAGTGGATTGGTCAGAAACGTTGGGTTCACTATTAAGGAGGGAAGGGATCGTTATGGAGAAACGTAATGCCACGAGCGCGAAGCCCACAGCTCCGCATTCACCTAAAGTCCGTATGGAGTCCTTGACCCAGATTCGAAGAATCATATTGACACTTCTGATGTCCGGTTTTGCTTTACTGATGATTATGCCGTTTATCTGGATGATCAGCACGTCGTTCAAATCTCCTGCGGACGTCTTCACCTATCCCATCCAGTGGATACCCTCCAGCCTGAACTGGGAGCATCATATCAAGGTCTGGAGCGGGGCGGATACCTTTGCGACGTATTATCTGAACTCGTTGAAAATATCGCTAATCAGCACGATTGGAGCTGTATTTCTTTCGGCGTTTGCAGCCTATGGCTTCGCACGAATTCAATTCAAAGGTCGGGAGACGCTGTTCCTGATTTATCTCTCGATGATGATGGTGCCGCCGCAGGTGCTCTTTGTGCCCAAGTTTCTGATGTTTGAATGGGTAGGCATATATAATACACATTGGGCTTTGATTTTGCCCGGAATGTTCACGATTTTTGGGGTGTTTATGCTGCGGCAGTTCTTCCTGTCGGTGCCTTCGGAGATTTCGGAAGCGGCGTTCATCGACGGTGCCGGTCACCTGCGCATATTCTTCAGGCTTGTTCTACCCTTGGCGAAGCCTGCGCTTGCTACCCTGGCGATTATTGATTTCTCTTGGCATTGGAATGACTATGAGAATGCGCTTGTGTTCCTGATTGACAAAGACCTGTACACCGTGCCGCTTGGACTGCAGAATTTTATTCTGGAGAACAATGTCGACTACAACGGCATGATGGCCGCTGCCACGGCAGGTATTATCCCGATGATTATCGTTTTCCTGGTGGGACAGCATTATATCATTCAGGGAGTGGCCGGAAGCGCCGTGAAGGGCTGAAGCTGTGGTCCAATAATATAACCCTTTTGCACCCGGGAAATTCAGATGGATTCCATTTGTCCGGTTTCAAACGCCTTTTGCATTTTTGCCGGATCTTCAAACAACGTGGATGTTCGCCTGATCTATACCGTAGCGAATTGCATCGCCAGTCATAGAAGACTTCGTAGAGCCGACCAGCTTGTCTGGTTGGTTTTTTGTTCTTTTTTGTGAAGTTAATCGACATGACTGTGTTTAGAAGATATGCAGAACAGGTAAAGAAAGGGTAATGAAATCAGAGGAGGCGATCATGAATGAAAGAGCGCACACCGGATCAAAATAACAACGATACCCATCCGCAACGTTTCCATGACAATCCAGATCAGTATCCAACGGAGAAGGAAAGTTTGCTTGACCGTCATGAAGAAGAACAAACTGTAGACCCCATTCCGATGGAAGATCTGAATATGGAGAAGCAGGAAGAGAAGAACAATGATCAGACCAAGAGCAATTCGTCTACGGAGGAGAAATACCGCGCTGATTATCGCGAATCGAAGTGATTAATAAACAAGAATGTACATTTGGTGAAAATAAAATAGTTTGTTGACTAATGTATGTTACTATATTATAGTTACTGTGTTAACAATGAGAAAAATGACCATTTTGGGAGGCGAATGTTTAATGTCTACATCTTTCTTTGAAGCGTTGAAAAACAGAAGATCTTATTATGGAATCAGCAAGGAATCTACGATCTCGGATGCTAAAATCCAGGAAATCGTGGAAGAAGCGGTGAAATACACCCCGACTTCATTCAACTCACAAACATCTCGTGCCGTAGTATTGCTCGGTGAACAACACGACAAACTGTGGAATCACACGGAAGAAATTTTGCGTGAAGTGGTTGGCAATGAAGAAGCTTTCAAATCTACAGCTGAGAAAATGGCTGGATTCCGCAGCGGATACGGCACAGTACTTTTCTTCGAAGACAACAATGTGATCGCACAGCTTCAACAAAATTTTGCAGCTTATGCGGATAACTTCCCGATCTGGGCGAACCAGTCTAACGGTATGTTGCAACTGGTAATCTGGACTGCATTGGAGCAAGAAGGTTTGGGCGCTTCCCTGCAGCACTATAACCCGTTGATTGATGAGAAGGTCAAATCGGAATGGAACATTCCGGAGAACTGGAGACTGATCGCTCAGATGCCATTCGGCAAACCAACAGCTACACCAGGCGAGAAAGAATTCCAACCAATTGAACAACGTGTAAAAGTACACAAGTAAGACTGTTGCCTGAATCGAACGCCGAGCTTAATTGAAAAGATTGAGGTGCATCGCTTCAGCGAATTTCCCAATATTTAACCACATACGGCCTCGCTTCAATTTGATACGATGATGTAGATCGTACTCCAATGAAGCGAGGCTTTTTGATGTGAAGAATAGAATAGACAAACGTACCCGGCACAAGCTATGGAATGCTGTTTTGTGCGGTGTACTAGCCATAGGATCAATTTCCATTGGTGAATCCACAGCTCAGGCAGCAGCGGCTCAGCAGGTATTCCAGGATACAACCTCCAGCTATGCCAAAGATTCCATTGCACATCTGGTCAAGTCAGGAATTGCTGCCGGAACCTCCGCGAATACGTTTGAACCCAAAAAGGCAGTCACTCGTGCTGAATTTGCAACATTTGCGGTGAGACTGCTAGGTTTGAAGCCTGTAAAAAACAATATTAATCCCTATAACGATGTCAGTATGAACGCATGGTATTACGGCAACGTCGCAGCGATGACGAATCTTTCCATCCTTGAGGGCAAGAGTCAGGGTGTGTTCCAGCCAAACGCCTCCATTACTCGGGAAGAAGCAGCTGCACTGCTGGTGAGGATGCTGAAACAATCCTCCAGATCAACGAATCTCCTGTCATCTACATATGACGATGCAGCTGATATATCCGACTGGGCACGTCCGTATGTGCAGACTGTATATCAGCTGGGTCTGATGCGCGGCAGTGACGGCAAGTTTCGGCCGCATGACCAGGTGACAAGAGAAGAGGCGGCAGTTATGCTGGATGCCATTTTGCAAAAGAAAACCTGGTCAGACCAGCTGAGAAACGAGGATCAACTCGGTATTCAGCTGGGATGGCAATATAACGCCTCTACTGCGGAGTTCAAGAAACAGATCGAACAATCGGAAGCGAACACACTGGTTCCCCGTTGGTTCTTCCTGAATAGCAGCATGAAAGTCACAGATCTCACGGACACGTCGCTATTATCATGGGCATCTGCGACAGACAGACAGGTATGGCCGTTGCTTGGCAATCGTTCGAACCCGGACCTTACCCACCAGATGTTGTCGAGTTCAGCCAACCGGGCAGCCGTAATCTCACAGGTCACATCTTTTGTGAAAACCTATAAACTGGATGGCATTAACGTCGATTTTGAAAACGTACTGCCAGCTGATCGTGAAGGAATGACCGCATTTATTACTTCGCTGACAACGGCTTTGCACGCACTTGGCGCTGTTGTATCCGTGGATGTATCACCCGATCTGGGGACAGACTGGACCGATGCATTTGATTATGCCCAATTGGGCGCTGTATCGGATTACATGGTTCTGATGGGCTATGAAGAACATTGGAACGGTGATCCACAAGCAGGGTCTGTGGCCTCTCTTCCCTGGGTTAAAAAGGCTCTGGATACGATGCTCGCTGAGGTGGTTCGCAGCAAAACAATTCTGGCCCTGCCTTTATATACACGGGATTGGTCTTCGGTTAATCCGGCAGCCAGTTCATGGGACATTACCTTGGCAGAGCAGGGAACACGTGCACGAGCTTCAGGCTCTGTGAGAAGGTGGGATGCATCTTTGGTCCAATACGTCATCGGCTACAACAGTAATGGGACACCGAGATATATATGGGCAGAGGACAGTCGTTCATTATCCGCGAAAGTAATGATGAGCGGAGAACGTAATATTGCCGGATTGGCCTACTGGTATATGGGTGGAGAGACGGCAGATGTATGGAACGCCATTTCGAATGCTTCACGATTTGAATCATATATTTTCTGAATTTCGGAATTATAATTCTTCCTAAAATCGACCCAAACGCACCGTTATTCAGACGGATGGTTTGGGTTGTTTTATTTTGGTAAAAGCTAAGTTTAACGGATCACGTTTGATTTTGGTTGAACGGTGTAAATGGATAGAAGGATAGTGAACTGTCCAATAACATATAAGAGATAGAAGCATAGGAGGGAGATGGAGCATGCGAGAGTATGATTGCATCATCGTAGGTGGAGGTCTCGCAGGACTTCAGGCAGCCATTCAGTTGGGGCGTTACTCTTGCCATCGGGTGTTGGTAGTGGACGCAGGAGAAGGCAGATCAACGTTATGCCGAACCTATCATAATATTCTTGGTTTTCCGGATGGAGTATCCGGTGAAGAGCTGCGCTCCAAAGGAAGAATGCAGGCAGAAGGGACGGGAGTATCTTTTGAGAAAGACCGTATCATAAAGGCAGGACGCCGGGGAGAACAGATTCAATTGTTCGGCTCTTCCGGCTCTGAATATATGGCAAAAACAGTCTTACTGGCAACTGGACTAACGGACAGGATACCCGCTATTCCGGGATTAAGGCCTACGTTGGGACGAACCGTATATGTGTGCCCGGATTGCGATGGATATGAGATTCAGGATCAGCGTACGATATTGCTGGGTGCAGGCGAAGCCGGTGCAAACATGGCTATGGTTCTGATTCAACGTACCAATGAGTTGTTGTACATCAACCATGAGCAGTCGCCAATCTCCGCTGAGCTTCATCGCAGCATGAAAGAGGCAGGAGTTCGGTATCTTGAGGCGGCGGTCCAAGAAGTGCAGCAGATGGAGGATGGCCATATTACGGGTGTATTGACGGAAGATGGACAGATATATGAGTCAGAGCGCGGATTTATCGCGTTTGGAGGCAATCGTGTGCATTATGAACTGGCAGAGCAGCTTGGGGCTGTTATTGCGGATAATAAACACGTGGAAGCTAATCCCCGCAGCATGATGGCCGCACCTAATGTATGGATTGCTGGGGATCTGGGCCTGCACGCGGAACAGGCTACAGTCGCCATGGGCGAAGGCTCGATTGCCGCGATCTGGATTCACAAGGCATTGCAGCAGATGAAAAAGGAAAATAAGGTGAAGCAGATTTAAACGCAAATTAAAAAGTCCCCGACCGTTATGGCTAAGGTTGGAGGACTTTTTGCGTTGCACGTGAACCGCTTGCATAAGGATGTCTGAATTTATTTGCTGTTTGTATTGCGGGTCTTAGTCGCTTTGGCTTTATGAGGATGGGTGATGTTGTCCACGATTTCTCCTACGGCTTCTTCAATCATATCCGTTGGGCCGGGATTGTCCGGGTCGGGTTGAATAATTGCATTTACACCAGGCTGCAGATCTTTGTTTTTTCGTTCTTTTTTATGTTCATTCATGGAAAATTCCTCCTTATTCAGGTATGTTTAAGGTGTTCCTTAACATATCCAATCCTTGTAATCTATATGTAAACGATTAACCAATGAAATCAAATTGAAACGCGATGTGGTAGGAGAGGAGGAGTTCAACTGTTCAAAAAAACGAGCATGCTCCTGTTACTTCTGATTTTATGTGTGTGGACATATTGGAGAACGGATAGCGATGATCAGAATCCGTACCTGATTACCGACTACAGCCGTCTTCACCCGGTTAAGGTTGAACGTGTGGTGCAAGGTCATGAAGAGCAGCAGCTCGTTGAACTGCTTCAGGATGCCCGGGATCAGAACCTGACGATATCCATTGCCGGGCAGCGGCATAGCCAGGGAGGACACACCTATTATAAAGACGGCATTGTCATTGACATGACCTCATATAACAAAGTGCTGGAAGTTGATGTCGATGCCAAAAAGGTGCGTGTTCAGGCTGGGGCAACCTGGGCTGACGTACAGCGAGCCATTAATCCGTATGGATTGGCGGTCAAAAATATGCAGTCCCAAAATATTTTCACCGTAGGCGGTTCGATCAGTGTAAATGCACACGGTCGAGAGCTTCATCAGGGTTCCTTGATTCAAAGCGTCGATTCGTTACGTCTCTTGACGGCAGATGGTCAGATTCGGCAAGACCGAGAATGCCGAGCTTTTCCCACTTGTACTCGGGGGGTACGGACTGTTTGGTGTAATCCTGGACGTTACGTTGACGTTAACGGATGATGAAGTTTATCGCCTCACAACTGAGCAGCTGCAGGTTAAGGACTACCCGTCTTATTTTCAAAAGAATGTCATGGGAGACCCGATGATGCGAATGCATCTGGCCCGAATTTCAATTCAGCCCGGTGAAGGCTACTTTCGTGAGATGTACGCATTGAATTATGCCTTTGATCCAACGGGTTCACTGGATGATTATAATCATTTGGATGAACGTGAAAGGGGCGTGCTTCCAAGCAAACTTCTGTTCAACCTGAACCGTGAATTTGAATGGGGGCGGACCTGGTTTTGGCCTCTGCAGCAGCGCTACTTCGAATCGCAAGATGGCAAGAGGTTTAGCCGCAACAATGCCATGGCTTCTGCGTCTGCCTTTATGGAGTATCACCAGCCCGGCGAAAATGATCTGCTGCAGGAATATTTTATTCCGGTTGATGCCTTCCCGGCATTTGTTCAGGAGATGGGTGAGATTGTATCCCAGGAGCAATTGGATCTGCTTAATATTACAGTCAGGTATGTAAAACATGATGAAGAAGCTGTGCTTTCATATGCAACGCAGGATATGTTCGGTCTTGTCTGTTTATTTCACACTTCATTGTCCGATCCAGAACAGGGGAAGTTCAAGGAAAGTATGCAGCAGCTGATAGATGCCGTCCTTCGATATAACGGAACTTATTATCTGCCTTATGCAGGTTATGCAACTTTAGAGCAATTCGAACAGGCCTATCCACGAAAGAATGAGTTTTTGGCAGCCAAAGAAAAGTTTGATCCCGATCATCTTTTTATGAACTATTTTATGGAGCAGTATGGAGGAAATCGTCCATGAATATCAAGTGGCTTGTTCGATCTCAAAGTATCGTTACGCTCGCTTCGGGCATGATTTATCCGTATTATCTTTTGTTTCTCAAAAATCTGGGTAACAGCTTCTCTAAATATGGTCTCGCCTTTGCTGTATTTACAATCAGTTCGGCTGCTGCTTCACAATGGCTTGCTCCGCGGATGGATCGACACGCCAAGCATTGGCTCCTTGTAAGTTCGGTGGGGATGGCTGCAGCCATGATTGCATTTCCGTGGGTCATATCCTATATCTGGGTGCTGCTCCTGCAAATGTTGATGGGGATATGCAATGCGATGCAGCGAATGAGTGAACGGGTGCTGCTCGCCGATTATACGGTGACTGGGCAACGAGGCCCAGCTGTAGGTCACTATCATTTCTGGACATCCGCCGCGTCAGGATTTGCGGTTATTGTTGGCGGTGTACTGATTGATTGGTTGACGATTGATGTATTATTTTATCTGAGTGCCATACTGTATATGTGGGGAGCTCTGGTAGTATGGCGATTACGAAGCATCTCTGTTGAACAGTAGATGGCTAAAGGATAGAAATGGTCTGATTAATCTCCTGTGAGAAGTTTATATTATAAATAACCTGGTATGATTAAGCATTTTGCTTACATTCCAAAAACGAGTATTCCAAGGAGGTTTTTCAGATGAATGAACAAAATCATGTGATCCACAAAGATGGTCAAGTTTCAACTGACAAAGTAGACAATGCGATTGATAAGATTGCGCCGGAGGAACGGGAACAGATTTTACAGAATTTTGATGCATTCAAAGGATACCTGGGCAAACGTATTGCAATGGGAGAATCGATTGGACTGGGTGAGGAGCAGATGGCCAAAATTGCCGAGAAAGTAGCGGATTATTTGGCAGCCCGAGAAGAGCCGCGTAACCGTGAAGAGAAGTTGCTGCAAGAACTGTGGAATGTCGGGAAAGAAGAAGAGCGCCATATGCTGGCTCATATGCTTGTGCGTCTTGCACAAGGTTCTACCCCGAATCATTAAAATCGAACTGAAATTAAAAGTTAAGCCAATAGAGACTCTGGATGCTGAGGCATTCAGGGTCTCTTTTTGATGACATCTATTGTAACTATTTTTCATCTGGCTGATACTTTTGCAGCGTGCACACCCAGTATGATAGGGAGAGTAGAAAGAAAGATTAAATTTTCATATGAGCGTTTGAAGAGAAAGCCTTACGGTTAAGGAATGGTAACGTTCATAATAAGGAGAGATGCTGCCTATGAAGAACGCGGCGAAACAATGGAAATTACGAATGCTGGGTGCGGCTGTTGCATTGCTCGGCATGATTGTGCTTGCTACATATTTGCTTACACCAGCGAACGCTGAGGAGAGCAGGGACTCTGCACAGGCTTCTGCTAAAGAAGCGCAGGCTGCAAACTCCGAGATGTTTACAGCGTATGTGGAGGATATACAGCATGAGGACGGTAAATTGTACTTGATTGTAGACAAGATTGGCTGGTATCAAGGGGCAGAGGCTGATAAAGTTTTTGAACAACGCAATCCGGACTCCGGTATAGATGGTGCTCCTGATGGTTATTATATTGTTAATGACAGCAAAGAGCAGGAAAAGGTAGAAGTAAGTGCTAATGCTGAAGTATTGATGCAGTTGTATGATCGTGATGGTACAGTGTCGGGTACCAACATTCAATGGAATGAATCAGTGGCGCTCAGCAAATTCGAATCCTTGTATGACAATACCAATATTCTTGATCTGTCCGTATTCCCATATCACCTCACTGTGCAGGACGGAAAAGTTACTAAAATTGTACAACAGTACATTCCATAACATTAGATTAAAATGCAGCGGTTAAGCATTCCTCCGGTTCCGTTGAACCGGCAGGGATGCTTTTTGGTTATGACAAATTCATGAAGGAGATTGTAATTCATGGTATGTACATGTATCATTATAGGAATGGTGTTTTTACATAGTTCAGGAGGCTTCTCATGCTTAAAGACATGATTGCATTAACGAAACCCGGACTTTTGCGGCTGAATGTGTTTGCGGTAGCGGTAGGATTCTGGGTCGCTTCAAAATGGGATATCTCGTGGATATCTCTGCTCATGGTGTTGATTGGATCAACCTTGGTCATCGCTTCGGCTTGTGTCATTAACAACTACTGGGATCGTGAGTTGGATCAGAAGATGGAGCGTACCAAAAAACGGATTGATTACATCAATCATCTTAAACCCAAGTTTGTATTGGGGTATGGAATTGTTCTTGGTGTGGTTGGTTTTGCGCTGCTGTACTTCCTGGTCAATCCGTTATCCGGTTGGATGGCACTGCTTGGATGGTTTGCTTATATCGTGATCTACACGATGTGGCTCAAACGCAGCTCGACCTGGAGTACATCATTGGGTGGAATTGCGGGGGCGATGCCGCCTGTAATCGGTTATTGCGCGGTAACCAATCAGATTGATGCAGGTGCCTGGTTGCTGTTTGCGCTGTTATTCCTGTGGCAGCCACCTCACTTCTGGTCACTAGGGATTCGCAGAGTGGAAGAATATCGTGCAGCCGGTTTCCCACTGTTGCCGGTAGTCAAAGGTGTGAAGCGTACAAAGGTGCAGATGATTCCTTACGTGTTTTTGTTGCTTCCTGCTGTATTTCTGTTGTATTACTACAACTACGTTGGACTTGTGTTTCTGCTTGTATCCGTCATTGGTAGTCTGATCTGGTTTGTCCATACTTTAAGCGGATTGAAAACTCAGGATAATGAGAAATGGGCCAAAGTTAACTTTCTGATCTCCGTCAATTATCTCATGGTTGTATTCATTGTCATGGTGGCAAACACAACCTGGTCCTGAACAACTCATCACTTTTGAGAAATATTCGAATATGAAGATGCCAAGTTAGCTGGCATCTTACGAAAAAGCACGCTGTAGAATAGGCTTGGACAACCACTGGTTGTTCCGGCCATACTTCTAGGGGTGCTTTTTTGCTATAATTATACTATGGAAAATGATTTTGGAAGAATGGGAAGTGGAGTAGATGAATGATTTACAGCAGGCTATCCTCTTGAGGACGGAGGGGAAAATGCAGGAGGCGATAGAGCTGCTGCAGGAACTGGCATTACAGGAACCGGAAAATGCCCAAGTTTGGTACCAGCTCGCTTGGGCTCATGATTCACTTGGACTGGAGCGGGAAGCAGTACCGCATTATGAGAAGGCTCTAGGTCTTGGGCTTCCGGTTGAGGACAGGACAGGTGCCATACTTGGACTTGGCAGCACGTATCGGACTCTGGGGCAATACGAGCAGGCGAAGGTCTGGTTTGAAAAGGGGTTAAGTGAATTCCCGGAGAACCGGGAATTTGAAGTTTTTCTTGCCATGGTGCTATACAATCTGGGCGAGCATACGGAGGCAATGAGACGGCTGCTTGTACAACTGGCCGATACATCAAATGATAAGGGAATAACCGAATACAGCAGAGCCATCCGTTTCTATGCTGATCAGCTGGATCGGGTATGGGATTAAACATAACGTATTCGAGCAATTGAACACTTAACCTAAAGGAGATGAGTGGATGAATTCGAACCACGAACTTGAAGAGGTGCATGAGAGACTTGACCGGCTGGAACAGAAGCTGGATTGTCTGGCAGGAGCTCAACAGGTGAACAGACGCTCACCCGGCGTACGCTTCCTGATTGGTTTTGCAATCGTGATTGCTGTTGTATTTGTTTTCATGCTGGTCATTGGCATTATACAATTTGTAAGTAACGTCGATTAGAGCGAGAGAGGCAGCCATTCCTGTACCGCTTCGATGAAACGACGCGAAGCAGGGGACAGGTTAGTGAGAGACGGGCAGGCTATGCCTATTGTACGATAGGGGTCTCCAGTGAGTGGAACGAGAGCGAGCTCGTTTGTATGGTGTTGCAGAACCATTTCAGGCAAAAGACTGATGCCAAGACCTTTTCGAACCATCGCCATGATGGCCTGATCCTCGGCAACTTCATAGACGACATTCAGCTTGGCAGAATGCTGTCTGATTAATCGTTCGATCTCGTTATCACCGCCCCATTTAGGCAAAATAAAGGGCTGTTCCAGCAATACATCAAATGAGACAGACCCCTCCGAAGCGAGTGGATGTTCCAGAGGCAGGATGCACATCATCCTGTCTTTTTGTAATGGAATCGTCTCAAAAGGTGAAGAATCGCCAAGGGACAGAAAGCCGAGATCGATGGCACCTCCAGCCAGCCAACCTTCAATTTCAGCGTAATCCCCCTCCCACAGCTTAATTTCGATTCCGGGATGACGCAGGCGAAATTGCTTCAGAATACCAGGCAGCCATTGTGTGGATACACTGGCGAATGTGCCAATGCGCACGGTTCCAATCTCGGCGCCGCGAATTAATGAAATTTCCTGGTTCATCAGCTCCGTCCAGCGCAGAATTTCACGAGTATAGCCCAGAATGCGTTCCCCTTCGGCAGTAAGCCGTACACCGGAGCGGCCCCGATTTAGCAGCGAAAAACCACACTCGGTCTCCAGACTGGAGATCGCATGACTGACCGCAGATTGGGTAATATTCAATGCTTCTGCTGCTTTGGTGAGGCTGCCGTATTCAACTACAGCATTCAAAATTTCGTATTTGACCAATGACATGAATGATTTCGCTCCTCTCTTCATTTAAAGCATGAGTTTATTTCATATTAACTATTATAAATATTCATTTTTATAATGCAAAAAGATCGTTTATACTTGCCAAGGCGAGTTAGTTCGACAGAGCCTTGGATAGATTACAATACATAGAATGAAGGTAGAAGCAAGATGAATGGAGTACGTGCACCACAAGGTCAGGCATCAAGAAGAGCGGATTTGCAGATGCTGCTCGCAACGGTAATATGGGGATCATCCTATCTGTTTATGAAATCCGGACTGGAGTCTATGCAGGAACTGAATTTGGTCGCTTTCCGGTTTGGAATTGCCTTTATCGCAGCAGCTGTCCTTTTCCATCGTCGACTGTTTAGAATAGATCGAAGAACGCTTGCAGCAGGGGCTATCATGGGAACAGCGTTATTCGCGGCCTTTGTATTTATCACTTATGGAGTCCAGCGCACAACGGCCTCGCAGGCGGGATTTCTGATCAGTTTGGCAGTGATCTTTGTGCCTATCCTGACGACAATACTGCATCGGAGAATGCCAGATTTGCGGTTAACGATAAGTATCCTCGTGGCAGTAACCGGGCTGGCATTGTTGACACTTCAATATGAGCTCAGTCTGCATATGGGGGATATCCTTTGCATTCTCGCGGCACTGATGTATGCCATCTATATTATGATCGCTGGCAAGTATACGCCGAAGCAGGATCCCCTAACCCTGGGAACGGTTCAACTGGGCGTTGCCGCCTTGTGGGGAGTGGCTGCTACATTTGTGTTGGAAACACCACGTTTACCTGACACGCCGCAATCTTGGGCAGCCATTGTGGGTCTGGGAGTACTGTGCAGCGGGATTGGTTACATTTTGCAGACTTTGGCCCAGCGGCATGCTTCACCGACGAGAACAAGTCTGATCTTTTCGCTCGAACCGTTGTTTGCCGCTGCATTTGCCTTTACTTTTCAAGGGGAGTCTCTTACCCTGCAAGGGTATGTGGGAGCAGCACTGATGCTCATCGGTGTTCTGATTACGGAGATCAGAGTCCCTTATCCGGTATTCTGGCGCAGAAAGCGGGCTGCATTACAGACCGAACTGGGAGATCAGGGAGCATCGGGTGTGTAATTTAGAACTAAAGGAAGGGTTCTTCCATCATCTTCATCGTGAAGGTGGTGGATGAACCTTTTTTGTTATGTTATCCAGATGATGTGTTGAATGACGTGGATACTAACCTAACAAAATGGATTTTTTCATAACATGTTTGGTGGGAACTCTTTTTTTATGCTACACTAAATGAAAAATAAAGGAAAAACGGGTGAGAAGGATGGGCAAAAGAGTAACCATGCAGCAAATTGCCGATGCTGCGGGCGTATCCAAATTCGCAGTTTCTCGTGCGTTGACAGGCAAACCCGGTGTTAGCGAGCATACCCGGGAGATGATTGTCAGGACGGCAGGTCAGCTCGGATATTTCAAAGCTGAACCGAAACGTTATTTGGTGGAAAGCCCTGCAGAACAGGAGATAAAGATGGACAGACAGGGGACTATTCTCATCTTGTTTCCCAATATTCGTTCGCAGAATCGTTCTTCTCTGTACTGGGGGCCCATATTTGACGGAATATCTGCACGGTTGAATGAAAAGGGCATGGATATCCTGACCTTGACGGAACCTTCCTCGGATCGCATGTTTTCGGTGCTTAATCCTGAAGCCATTAGCGGTATTATTACCGTTGGTTCCATCTCCACATCCGTATTGCTTGAGATTTATCGACTGCACATTCCACTTGTGATGGTTGATCATGAAGACCCGGCAATTCATGGAGACACGGTATTTACAGATAACATGAAATGCATGAAGGAACTGGTGCTGATGCTCGTTGGAAAGGGCTACAGGCGGCTACAGTTTGCCGGAGAACTTCCTGATGCAGCCAGTTTCAGAGAGCGATGGCTCGGCTATAGTTCGGTACTGGAAGAGATGCAGCTGCAGTCCTCGCAGCAAGCAGATTTGTTGGGACCCGATCTGAACCACATTCGGGAATCTATTATCGCCATGAAGATGGAAGACATCCCCGAAGTGATGGTATGTGCCAATGATCACATGGCTGTCGTTGCGATTGGTGCACTTCAAAGCAGAGGCATTGCAGTACCGGAACAATGTGCAGTAACCGGGTTTGATAATACGCGTTCAGAAGAACCTATTCTCGCTACAGTTCATATTAACAAGGAAAATCTGGGGATACGGGCAGTGGACCAGTTATTGTGGCGCATGGAACATCCGGACGGGCCTTTTGAAAGAAAGCTGATCTATTCGGAATTAATCATCCGTGATGAATACAATGCTATCTTACAATGAAGTGAACGAACGTTAATCCGAAATTTCGAGAAGAAAACAACTGAATCACATCAAAAGATGTGGTGAAAAGACATGGGGAGATGGGGCTTCATGTCTTTTTTTGTTTAGTGAAAAAGGACTTTAAGAAATAATCCACAAAACAGATTGACTGAATTGAGCATAACGTGGTAATTTTGTTTTGTAAGTTATTTGTTTTTATGATAACAAAACCTAACAAAGTGATTTGAAAACTACTTCAATGATAACGGAGGCTGTCATGAGCAAAATACAATCGCAGACTTTTCAGAATTGGACGTTCAAGGCTTGTGAGGATCAGGAATGGATGCCGGCTCACGTACCCGGCTGCGTGCATACGGATTTGCTGAAACTGGGTAAAATTCCGGACCCTTTTTATGGAACCAACGAAAAGGAAGTTCAATGGATTGACAAAAAAGACTGGGAATATCGCACCGAATTTGATGTGAATGAGGCATTGCTGTCACAGCAGCATCTGGAACTGGTCTTTGATGGTCTGGATACCTATGCAGATGTGTACGTAAACGAACAGCATGTGTTATCAGCGGACAATATGTTCCGGGTATGGACAGCAAATGTAAAGTCGGTTGTAAAGGCAAGTGGCAACATCCTTCGAATACGTTTTCGGTCTCCGATAAATGAAGATCTGCCGAAGCTGGAGAAGCTCGGATATGCATTGCCTGCATCGAATGATCAGTCTGATGTGGGAGGATTGGGCGACAAAAGAGTGAGTATTTTTGCGCGGAAAGCTCCGTATCACTACGGTTGGGATTGGGGTCCACGTTTTGTGACCAGCGGCATCTGGCGTGAAGTGCGCCTTGAAGGCTGGACGGACATACGAATTAATGATGTATTCATTCAGCAAAATGAAGTAACCGCTGCTTCCGCATCCCTCACTGCGGTCGTGGAAGTGGAGTCTGCACAGTCCATAGAAACGATTATTCGGGTCGGGACAGAAGGGCAGAACTGGGAGCAAGCTGTAACCCTGAAGCCGGGGGTCCAGACAGTAGAGGTTCCAATCTCGATTGCTGAGCCGAAGTTGTGGTGGAGTCGCGGGTTAGGTGACCCGCATATGTATTCTTTCCATACGGAAGTGATTCAGGGTGAACAGGCTGTGGCTGAGTCCACGGTCAGAACGGGCATTCGTTCCATTCGTCTGGTTCGTGACAAAGATGAAGCGGGAGCATCCTTTTATTTTGAGTTAAACGGAGTTGCTGTCTTTGCCAAAGGTGCGAATCACATTCCTAATGACAGCTTCATCACAGAAGTGACACGTGAGCGCTATCTGCATGAGATTGTATCTGCTGCCGAGTCGAACATGAATATGCTTCGTGTGTGGGGTGGCGGCTTCTATGAAGAAGATGTGTTCTACGAGCTGTGTGACGAATATGGTTTGCTGGTATGGCAGGATTTTATGTTTGCTTGCAGTATGTATCCCGGAGACGAGGCTTTCCTGAACAGTGTGAAGCATGAGGCGATTGATAATGTGAAACGTCTGCGTAATCATCCAAGCATCGTGCTGTGGTGTGGAAATAACGAGATTGATTCAGCATGGGCGCACTACATTGAGGATGGCGGCTGGGGCTGGAAAAAAGATTACAACGCGGAGCAAAGAGAACGCATCTGGGCGGATTACGAAGCCATTTTCCATGATCTTTTGCCTGAAGTGGTGGAAACCTATGCTCCTGGTGTGGATTACTGGCCTTCTTCCCCGCTTGTATCCCTGTCTGGAGATGAGAAACAGCATGCGAACCCATCCACGTCAGAAGGGGACATCCACTATTGGGGTGTGTGGCACAATGTGGAGCCATTTGAGAATTACAATGTTCATGTTGGCCGGTTCATGAGTGAGTATGGGTTCCAATCCTTCCCTGAGTATGATTCGGTTCGCAAGTATGCGGAGGAAGAGGATTTGGCATTGGAGTCTGAGGTGATGCTGGCGCATCAGAAGAACGGGGCAGGCAATCGTCTGATCAAGCAATACATGGATATGTACATGCATGAACCGAAGGATTTTCCATCCTTCCTGTATATGAGCCAAGTGCTTCAGGCTGAAGCGATGAAAACAGCTATTGAAGCTCACCGCCGCCGTAAACCGTATTGTATGGGAACGCTCTACTGGCAAATGAACGATTGCTGGCCGGTGGCTTCTTGGGCAGGGATGGATTACTTTGGACGCTGGAAAGCATTGCAATATTACGCGAAACGCAGCTTCAGCGATGTATTGGTATCAGTAGATGGTACAAAGGATGACGTGACGGATATTTATCTAATCTCGGATCAGCTTGAACCAGTGAAAGGCAAACTCCAGGTACGTCTCATTGGCTTTGACGGCACGGTACATCGTGAAGAAGAGCATGAAGTTGCTTTGGGATCCAACGCTGGTCAACAGGTACTGTCGTTAAGTCAGGCTGAATGGCTGGAAGGTCGCGATGCTGCATCAACATTGCTGCGGATTGATCTGAAGCAGGATGGGGCAGCCGACATTGTTCAGGAGCATTACTTTGCACCATCCAAGGACATTGCACTGCAACCAGCGCAAATTAAGGTAACCGAAATTACTGAGAACGATGGCGTACATCTGGTGCTGGAAAGTAATGTGCTTGCAAAACAAGTGTGGATTTCTACTGAGGCAGAAGGGGTATTCTCGGACAATTTCTTCGACCTCATTCCTGGCATTCCGGTGAAGGTCAAGTTTACATCCCGTGCAGAATTACAAGGATCTGCCGGCGCTGTATCCAAGGTGGAGGCCATTAAGGTTGGTTCCATGGCTGACTTTATCAAATTGTAATCAAGTAAGACTGGTTTACGTTGGTATTGCCAATCTTTAAAGCCCGGGTGCACTTTATGTGCACACCGGGCTTTTTCATGGATCATTTCGTCATCAAGAAGTAAATGTTTCTTGTTATTGAATCTCCAAGATCTCGACATCATACGGTCCCAGTTCTAATTGAGGTCCTTTCTCAGTTCCATCCAATGCACTGGTGTAGGAGGCTTGCAACGGAATGGACACAGATGCAGGACTTAAATTCAGAATAAAACGAAACGTTCCATTCGGTCCTGAGCGGGTTGTCACCTGGACACCGTCTGGCAGGGATTGAATCCCGGACAAGTTACATTGTTCAGCGATGGTTCGCAATAACTGGCTCAGATAAGCTTCCTCCGGCTGTGTCCCTACATAATAGACTTTACCTTTACCCCAGTTATTTTGAGTGACAGCCGCACTTTCGGCATAAAATTGATCCACATAAACCGCGATCGGCTGTGCCGTGTCCAGTTCGAGCACATCGGCCCATTGTGAGGCTGCATACGTATTGCCCTGCTCATTCCGAATCTGAATCGGGTCACTACCGACGGGATCATATTCGGTTACCCGCACGCCCGAACAAGCGGATAACAAACCTGGAAGTGGAGCCATGACACAGACGTTATTATCGTTTTTGACACCGGAGCGATGCGTTAAGATCAATATGCCACCCTCCGCTGCAAAAGCCTGCAAACGTTCTGCTGTGCTCTCATCAAGCAAATACAAGTGCGGAGCGATGATGATTTTGTAGCCATTTAGCGATTGCGAGGAATGGATAACATCCGTACCCAGGCCCCATTTGGTCAAGGCACGATGCCATACTTTTATATTTTCGTAGTAATCCAGACCGTCTGCCTGTGGCTGAATTCGTAGGGCGTTTAGTTGATCATGTGAATGCAGGATGGCAACTTCGTTCTGCAGCGTAGAGCCTTGCAGGCGTTCACCCAGACGGTTCACTTCGGTACATAGTTGTTGAAACTCCTTGAACCGTCGGCCTGGAACATTGCTGTGATCGATCAGCCCATGCCAGAACTGTTCTGCTCCAATTGTGGCACTACGCCAGCGGAAATGCACGACAGCATCCGCTCCACGGGCAATAGTCTGCCACGAGTAAGCGCGCAAGAAGCCGGGCTGGGGTGTACGCCACATTGGAAACCAGCATCCCGGAGGTCCACTCAGCTGCTCCATGATCCAGAAGTTGCGGCGTTTGATGCCACGTGTCAGATCTAACGACAAAGCGCCACTGTAAGGTGCGGTGTCCGTTTTGTTAGGTGAAGGATTTGGATAGTAATCGAAGGAAGCGAAGTCCAGCTCCTGACCGATTTGATATTGATCTGCCTTTTGCGGATAGCTGTGAAAGTTATGGGTGACAAAATGATCAGGACAGTTATGCCGAATGATGTCGATTTGGATCGTTTGAAAAGCGACGATGGAATCCGACTGAAAACGGGAATAGTCCAAGAGGAACGAAGGATTCTGAAACGGGGAGCCGCCATATGGCGGTGTGACCTGTTCCCAATCACTATATTCTCCGCTCCAGACCACGGTCCCCCAAGCTTGGTTAAGCTGCTCCAGTGTGTTGTATCTGGCACGTACCCACTCGCGAAAAGCCTCTGAACATGCAGCACACTGACAATCCGTGAAACTGAATTCATTATCGGTCTGCCAGCCAATGACGGCCGGATGTCCTGCATAACGCTCAGTTAGCTTTTCTACGATTCGTGCACTGTATGTTCGCATGCTGAGACTATTATAACAGCGATGACCGCGGACGCCTTCATGGTACAGCTGTCCATTCGGCAGCACAGGTAGAATATCGGGACACTTTTCAGTGAGCCAGCGCGGCGGCGTCATCGTTGGTGTGCCGATCATCACCTGAAGCCCATTACGATGAAGGGTATCCAGCGCCTGGTCAAGCCATGTCCAGTCGAATTGTCCATCGGTGGGCTCCATTCGACTCCACGCAAATTCTCCAACACGAACAATGCGTACACCACTATCAGCCATTAAACGGGCATCCTGCTCCCACAAATTAGGGTCCCAGTGTTCGGGATAATAATCAACGCCCATTTGTACAGGTCGGTTTTGGTTCATAAAAGCTACTCTCCTCTGGTCTGAAAAATAAATGCTTTTCATACACGGTCATCCCGTGCTTCATTGTTCCTCTATCATTTTCTTGTGAAACAACATCGAGTCTGTTTCATTTTATAATGGATAAAGACAAGGGAATATAATAACATGTTGCGATAAGGTATCATGATCTTGCTATTTTATTAGGAGAGGGTGAGTACATGCGGAACCATTGGTTTATGCCGGAACCCGGCCATGCAGGGTACGCATGTTATCCGGTGGCCTACGGAAGATACGTCGATCCGGAGCACAGGGAACATCGTCCGGACGGAATACGGGAGTACAATCTGCATTTGGTTTTTAAAGGGCAGGGTGAAGTGAGAACAGACAAGGGGAACGTTCGCTTAACGGCTGGACAAGGCTTTCTATATGTGCCGGGACAGGCACAACAGTATCATGCTGATGCATCCGATCCTTGGGATATCAGGTGGATTCATTTGCAAGCCCATGATTTGGAGCGGCTGTTGGGATTGTGGAATCCGGATAAAGTGTGGCTCTTTTCATTTTCCGGAGAGGATCGATTGGAGGCGCTGCATGAACAATTGTGCCAGCTCGGTGCAGGTTATGAGAGTATGCATGAACCGAAGTTTTCGGCTGTTCTGTATGAACTGCTTGCCGAACTGGCACGGAATTCGGAGTCAATTGAAGGCACTTCCTTACTGAATCATCAGGACACCATTCGCGCTACGGCCGATTATATTCGTCGTCACTGCACGCAGCCGCTAAGTCTTGCTGAGATGGCAGATACAGCGGGATATAGCGTGTATTATTTTAATCGCATGTTTAAGAGCATCATGGGCGTCCCGCCAGGCAGGTATTTGCTTGATTGCCGCATTCTGGTGTCGAAGAGTATGCTTGTTGATTCGGAACTGTCCGTGAAACAAATTGCTTCTCAGTGTGGATTCACACACAGCAGTTATTTTATTCGCATGTTTCGCACCTATACCGGGATGACCCCACAGCAATTCAGATGTTTGTACAGTTCGGGAAGTGGTGGGACATAGTCTATGATTAATAATCAAAAAAAACGTGCTGCCAGTTTCTACTGAGCGGCACGTTTTTGCTATATGACTGAACAGTAGGAGAGGATTAGTGCATGTCCAACCAGTTTAGTTGTTCTGATCTTGGCTTTGGATTTCCTGCAGCTCATCAATGCTTAGTGTAAGATCATTCTCAGGATTTGCGCTCACAATAACCTCGGACTTCAACTGCTGCTCACCGGGTTGAGTTGATTTGGCTGCGGGCTTGATTACATACAGGCTTTGCACTGAATTCAGCAGGCTGGCGGGGGTGTTTTCATACGTTTCCAGGAAGAGTACATAATCTTTGGTGGGTGTAAATTTGATATTGTCATCGTTAATAATCTCGGTATTGCCCAGCTGTCCGCCAAGCTGTTTCACTTCAAGGGTGTCGCCGTCAGCGTAAGTTCCCTTGAAGGATTCAGCAACCTTAATGGTATAAATCGTATAAATTTTATCAAAAGGAACGATATCCTCACCGCCCGGGTTCAATTGCTCATCCAGAGCACTTTCATTTACAGCAGGAGCTTGTACCATATCATTTAATGCTTCAACACGTGTTTGGATGACACTGCCTCTAACGATGGTGTCTGCTCTCTCGGAGAGATCGCCAATGCTTGAGTAACTTGGAAAGTCCTCGGAAGCAATCATCGTAATGGGTTCACCCTTGGTGGCGGCCGTATATGTCGTTGCTGAGGAGCAGCCAAAGGCAGACAAAATGAAAATGGAAGAGGCAAGCATCGTGAATACTCGAATTTTTTTCATGGGTAGGAATCCTCCTTTGATTTGGGGTTTGAAAATAGCGGATTAGTATTTGGATCTGACGTTATTGATATCGAAGGTTTGAGGCTTTGTCATGGTGTTCCGGTTACGGGAGTAGAGCATGATGGAAGGGCTGGTGGTGGAGGGGTTGTCCCCAAGCCAAACGGAGTGTCCGAGCTCATGAACGAATACGCTTTGAATAAAGTTGGACAAGTTGGTTGCGTCAGCCGTAATGGTGGTTGCGTTCAGTTCAATGCGGAAGCTTACGACCTGACTGCCAGATACAGAGGCGTAGTTGACACCATAGGCGGTGTTATTGAAGTTTCCGGCCGTAATGGTGTTGGGGGAACTGCTTGTTTTGGTAAACTGTACTTTGGCACCGGCATTGTTCCAGTTGCTGAGGGAGGCATCCATGGGAGTTTGCCACGCAGAGGTGTAGTTGTAAGTACGAATCGGAATGGTGGAGCTTGGGTAGCCGTAGGTTAGAAAAGTTGCCGCATAGATGGTACTGCCGAACATCGCGATGGCTGAAAACAACATGATGCTCATCAAAAATTTCCTTTTCATACTTAAAACCTCCAAAAAATGTATTTTTTCTCTCTTATAGTAACAAGGAATAGAGCTGTTGAAATGAGTCTTAAGTCTTTGTTTTCGTTGTGAAAACAAAGGATTTTGCTGGATTAGACCTTATTTTCGTCTGGAAAAATCGAATACTGTCCACATGTGCATGCATAATTTCCCTGCAATAACAAACAATACATTCAAATTCACGCAGAAAAGGAAGTGCCTGAGCATGTGTAACCGTTTTTCATTGGCAGCCGATTTGGATGAGGTCAGGGATCATTTTAAGATTGAACGGGTGATGTATTATTACAAAAACCGTTACAATATCAGTCCAACCCAGCACACACCGATTATTTTGCATCAGGACGGAGAGCGGGTTTTGGACGAGTTCCGATGGGGATTCATTCCGTTCTGGGGACGCGATGCAGTTAATGCCAACCTCATGACGGTGCATGAGAATCCAGCCTACTACAAGCTGGTAGAGACGAAGCGTTGTGTGATCCCATGCAATGGATTGTATTACTGGCGTCAGGAAGGTAAGAAAAGCTATGCGGTGCGTGTCGTTATGCCGGATCGCGGATTGTTTGGCATTGCGGGATTATACGAGGTTTGGAAAGATACACGGAAACAGCCACTGCGTACCTGCACGATGCTGATGGCAGGAGCGAATATGGTTACACGGGAGTTTGGCAGCAAAATGCCGGCGATTCTTTCTGAAGAAGAGATCAATACCTGGCTGGATCCGGCGAATACACGCGTGACCCAGCTGCTGCCGTTGTTGAAATCATACAACCGTACAGAGATGAATCTGTATCCGGTCACCCCGATGGTAGCCAATGATGAGCATGACTGCTATGAATGTGTGGAAGAGATGGACCAAAAGCTGGCATACGTACGCAGTTTCTAGGCTGACCAAGCAGTTTTATGAGGCGGAGAGTCGTGGGACACTCCGTCTTTTTGGGCTGAGCAATGAAATAAATGGTATTGAAATAAAATGAAAAGTTGCAATGTGAGTGAAACGTAACTATAATCATTACAGTAAGTGAACGCATATATTCATATATCTATTAAAAGAGATATTTAATCAGGAGGGAACCACGAATGAATCCAAAGTATAGCCCCATGTTTGAACAAGTTTCACTGCCAAGCGGCATTACGCTGAAAAACCGGATCGTGCTCGCTCCTATGACTCATATGTCATCGAATCCAGATGGTACTGTTTCAGACGCTGAACTTGCTTATTATGCACGTCGTACCGGCGGCGCTGGTATGTCTGTTACAGCGGTAACTCATGTCACTCCGAATGGAATTGGTTTTCCGGCGCAATTTGGTAGTTACGACGACAGCTTTATTCCTGGTCTGAAACGTCTGGCCGATACCATTAAACAGCAGGGTTCCAAAGCCGTACTGCAAATTTTCCATGCAGGTCGTCTCACGCCAGAACAAGCGGTACCCGCAGGCCAAGTCGCTGCTCCAAGTGCTGTTGCCAGTGAGCGTCCGGGATCTCCTGTACCAAGGGAGTTGTCTGATGACGAGATTACGTCCATTATTAAAGACTTTGGGGAAGCAACCCGCCGCGCCATTGAAGCTGGCTTCGACGGTGTTGAGATTCATGGTGCGAACGGTTATCTGATTCAGCAGTTCTTCTCTCCGCATTCCAACCGACGTGAAGATCGTTGGGGTGGAAGTATCGAGAAACGCCTCACATTCCCGCTGGCTGTGGTGGATGAAGTCCAGAAGGCTGTAGCTGCACATACGAAACTGCCTTTTATCATTGGATACCGTTTCTCACCAGAAGAGCCGGAAACACCGGGATTGACCATGGAAGAGACGTATGCACTGGTGGATGCGCTGAAAGATAAAAATCTGGATTACCTGCATGTATCCCTCAACGAGTTCTGGTCCAAACCAAGACGAGGAGAGGCAGATACGCGCTCCAGAATTGAATTTATCCTTGACCGTGTTGGTGGTAAAGTGCCTGTCATTGGCGTAGGTGCAATCCATACCGCAGACGAGGCAGTCGAAGCTCTTCAAACGGGTGTGCCACTGCTTGCGATTGGCCGTGAGCTGATTATCGAACCTGACTGGGTTGAGAAAATCGAAAGCGGACGTGAGGAAGATATCGAGACGATTCTCACCAAATCGGATCAGGAACGTCTGGTTATCCCCGACGGTCTGTGGAATGCAATTATTCATACTCCGGGCTGGTTCCCTATGGCTGACGATAAATAAGACACAATTTCATTCGAAATGGAGGGAGCGTATGCTCCCTCTTTTTTGCACCATTGATACCCTAATCCCTTTGCGCATCAATGAAATTCTCCTTCCGGGGGCACTGTGGTATGATGGGATGAACAGGATTCATCTTGGATAATCAACGGTTTGGAGTGAATGAAGATGCTCGTGGCTGAACGTTATGAGAAAATTGTGGAATGGGTGGATGCGCAGGGGAGCATGCGCGTAACAGAGCTTAGTGAGCGCTGCGGAGTGACGGAAGAGACGATTCGTCGTGATCTGGACAAGCTGGAGCAGGCGGGAAGGCTCAGACGTTCCCATGGCGGGGCTGTCAGCGTAAAATATAAAGAAGAGGGGCAGTCGGAAATCCCTTATCCAGAGCGGGCTGTAACTCATGCGGAAGAGAAACGCAGAATAGCGGACGAAGCGCTGAAAATGGTTGAGCCTGGTGACCGGATCGCGTTGGATGCCAGTACAACGGCGTGGTTTATGGCGGCAGGACTGCCAAACATACCACTCACCGTGTTGACCAACTCCATTAAAGTCGCAGCGGAGCTGAGTAATAAGGAACAGATCCGTGTAATCGCGACAGGTGGGCAGCTTGCTTCGAAATCCTTGTCTTTTGTAGGGCCGTTAGCTGAACGGTCGCTTGATGCTTATCATGTGGATAAAGTTTTCTTATCTTGCAAAGGTGTACATCTGACCAAGGGCATCAGTGAGTCGAATGAATTGCAGGCGCTGGTGAAGCAGAAGATGATCAGCATCGCCGATGAAGTTATTTTGCTGGCGGATTCGAGCAAGTTTGGCGTGCAGGCTTTTACAAGAGTGGCGGAACTCAGCAGTGTGGCAAAAGTAATAACTGATCTGGGCTTAGAGGAAGAGCAGGTTAGCGCACTGAGTGAACAATCCATAACATGTGTCCGTGTCTAATTCGAAAGGAATGAATATAATGAAACATCCTTTTCATCTGAAAGCTACTTGGAATGGTGGACGTAACAGTGAAGGGCATATTGATGCAGGCGGGTTAAAAACAGTTATTTCGATACCACAGGAGATGGGTGGCCCGGGCACCGGTACCAATCCGGATGAAATGCTGCTGGGTGCAGCGTCTACCTGTTATTTGATTACGCTGGCAGCAATGCTGGAGCGATCGGATATTACACCGGATGAGTTGACACTGGAGTCCGAAGCGACGGTGGATGTTACCAATAACATATTTACGTACGAACGGATCATACACAGACCTCGGATTGTGCTCAAAGTGGGTGCATCTGATGCTGATGTGACAAAGGCAGAGCGCCTGGCACATAAAGCAGAAGAGTCCTGCATGATCTCCAGAGCGGTAGCAGGTAACGTCGCTATCGAGACACAGCCGGTGATTATAACAGCAGGCGTTAACGCGGTGTGATATACTGAAGAATAGGCGGCTTGAGCCGTCATTTGTGTAAGATAAGGGGAAGTTCGGTATGAACCTACAGAAAAGCAAAAACTCACGTTTTGCGCGTTTAACACGTGCTTTGAAACTTAATTTTCTCAAATTGTTACGAGCTCCCGGCGGGGCACATAAAGTATCTACCGGATTTGCTTTGGGTTTTGGTCTGGAACTGATCGTCATTTCCACAGCATCACTGGTATATCTCGTGTTCTATCCCATTGTACGTTTGTCCGGTGGCTCGCTGCCAGCGGCTATTGTGGGCAACGTGGTCGGCAAGCTAACCTTCCTGCCCATCATCTTGATGCCGCTTGCCAAGCAAATTGGTTCCTGGATATTGCCGGCGCATAGTATGGGGCAGGGGCTTGTTCATGAGAGTGCCTTTATGGAGCTGTTCCGGGGCAACTGGTCCGCGCTAAGTGAACTTTTGCTGGGTGGTCTGGATATTCTGGCAGGCATGTCCGTCTTTGGAGTCATCTTAGGTGTGATATCTTACTTTGTCGTCAAGTTCTTCTATGTCAGAGCACTCAAACGCCGCTTTGAACGCCGGTTGGAGAAACGCAAGCAGGCAGCGATGTCGTCTCCAACTGCAGCTTCCGTGCTGATCAGGAAGACATCACAATCATAATCGGCAGTATAACCATCGATGCAGCGGTTGTCCACAGAATACAGCGGGACACAAACTGCGGAGATGCATTGAATTGCTCGGCCAAAATGACTGCGTTCACTGCAGTCGGCATGGACGCCAGGATGAGCAGCACACTGAATAACGTTCCTTCAATTTGAAGTGCGGTCAGAATCAGATACGAGAGTATTGGCGCTGCGGCAAGGCGCACTACAAGTCCAGTCCAGAATGCTTTGCGGACGTTGGTTTTCCAAGGTTCCACTGAACCACGCGGTCTTAGCATCTGTGCACCGAGAATGGCCAGCACGACAGGGGAGTAACCGGCTGCGAGCATGGAGATGCCTCCATCGAGTGCCACGGGCAAGCTCAGATTGGATGCACGCAGAATGATAGCTATTGCAGCAGCATAGATGGAAGGCATACGGAAGACGGACAGAATTGCATTTTTGATGGTGAACTGGGATCTGGCTGCGAAAAAGATTCCTATCGTATTGACGATGATCATCTGTCCGATGACATATACCGAGGCCTTATCCAATCCAAGCTGTCCAAAGGCGAGTAATACAAGCGGGAGCCCATAATTCACGCAGTTCGTAAACGTGGAGACAAGGGTGAGACCCGCTTTTTCGCTTGCGCCAAGATGGAAAATACGGCTTAACAGTTCAGCCAGTGCCCATAGGGCAATTAAATTTATTATAGAAAACCAGAACGTACCCGTTACGTCTGTCCAAGTAATCTCGGCATGCAGCAGTGTATCAAAGATCAGCGCAGGGCTTAAAATATAAAGGGAGAAAGTCGAAAGTGGCCGGGTATCCCAATGTTTGAACCGTTTTAACAAAATGCCTCCAATCACCGGAAGGGATATGGGCAGAAAAACATGATATAACGTGAGCAGAAATGAATTAAACAACTGAATTCAGTCCTTTCTGGATGAAAAACCTATTTTATCATAGCAGAAGTTGACCTTTGCCGGGAATGGATTCTGGTATGGCCTTACGCAGTGGGTGGTGTGGATGCCGCTTCTTTCGTGGTTGCGCAGGGGCGGTGGATTGCTATTTTGATATGGCAGATTTATTATAGAAGAGGTGCAACCAGATTACATACACATAGAGGAGGAAACTGTAATGAGTGAAACAAAACGCTTGCTCGTATTGGTCGGCTCTTATGCCGAAGCGGAAAATGAGGGCATTTACGCATATGAATTGAATGAGGATACAGGTAACCTCTCCAAGCTTGATGGCATCTCGGGCGTGAAAAACCCAACGTTTGTAAATGTGGATGCTGAAGGTAACAAACTGTATGCGATCGGTGAAACAGTGTCTGCTGAAGGCAATAAAATGTCTGAAGCTGTAGCTCTGAGCATTGATCCTTCTACAGGAAAATTGTCTTTGCTGAATCGTCATGACTCCATTTCGGCTCCGCCATGTCATATCCAACGTGATCCTTCCGGACGCTACTTGATCCTTTCCAGCTACCACGGTGGTCTGGTGGGTCTGCAAGCCCTGACGGATAACGGTGAAGTTGGCGTGCTTCTGGATGAGAAGAAACATGAAGGCAAAGGTGCGCATCCTGAGCGTCAGGACAAGCCGCATGTGCATTCCGCGTTCTTCAGCCCGGATGGCAAATACATGATGGTACAGGATCTGGGTGCGGATAAAATCGCAATCTACTCCATTAATGCAGACAAGAATGAACTTGTACTGCATAGTGAAACCAAAACACATCCAGGTGCAGGACCTCGTCACCTGGCATTCCATCCGAATGGTCAATTCGCTTATGTCATTAACGAAGTGGATTCTTCCATTACGACTTTCCGTTATGATGCAGCAGCGGGCACATTGACAGAGGTTTCCACCGTGTCCACACTGCCTGACGGCTATGATGGCAGTGAAAACACAACAGCTGAGATCGCTGTATCCAACGATGGACGTTTCGTATACGGTTCAAACCGTGGGCATGATAGCATCGTGGTATTTGCAGTAGACGCTGAAACAGGACATTTGACACTGGTTGAGCATGTATCTGCTGAGGGTGAACACCCACGCCACTTTGCATTGACTCCGAATGGCAAACTGCTGATTGCAGCTAACCGCGATACCAACAATATCGTTTCCTTTACAGTGGACCAGGAGAGCGGACGTCTGAAATACACAGGTCACAGCACAGGTGTATCCAAGCCGGTATGTGTGAAACCAGTTTATCTGTAAATTCTAGATTGGAATGAAAAACCGAGAAGTTTGAATAAGGTTCCGGAGCAATATGAATGATCTTTTTGACCTGGAACTTTGGAAAGACTCTGCCCTTCTTTGTGGCGGAGTCTTTTTTTGATGAGAAAAACATAGGAATTTACCTGCCATACCTCATGTGGGGTTTGAATAATAACTCTATTTAAAGATGTCGATTCATATAACAATGTAAAATGATCAATAGTATCGTGCAGGTAACTACCTGACTTCAAAGTGCGTACTTCCTGAACAGATAGTCAGGGTCTACAATGAATGAGCAGCCATAACAAACACTGCATGCATCTGAACAGAAGAAATGGTACAGGCTAAATATCTGATTATTTTTGTACAGGAACGACTCATATTTGAACAACAAAGGAGAAATAAATGATGAAATTGCAATTGGCACTCGACTTGGTAAACATCCCTGAAGGTATCGCACTTGTTAAAGAGGTTGAACAATATATTGATATCGTTGAGATTGGTACGCCAATCGTTATTAATGAAGGTTTGCACGCGGTAAAAGCGATGAAAGAAGCATTCCCTAATCTGCAAGTTCTTGCAGACCTTAAAATTATGGACGCTGGTGGTTATGAAATCATGAAAGCAGCTGAAGCTGGTGCGGATCTGATCACTGTGCTCGGGGCAACCAATGATAGTACGATCAAAGGTGCAGTAGCAGAAGCGAAGAAACAAAACAAACAAGTTCTTGTGGACATGATCAACGTGCCTAACCTTGAACAGCGTGCTCGTGAAGTTGATTCGCTTGGCGTAGATTACATCTGTGTACACACAGGTTATGACCTGCAAGCTGAAGGACAAAGCCCGTTTGAAGATCTGCAAACGATCAAACAAGCTGTAAAACATGCAAAAACAGCTGTAGCTGGTGGCATCAAGCTGGAAACATTGCCAGAAGTGATCAAAGCACAACCGGATCTGGTCATCGTGGGTGGCGGTATCACTGGACAAGCAGACAAAGCGGCAGTTGCAGCCGAAATGCAGCGTCTGGTTCAACAAGGGTAATGGGATGAGCAGCCGACAATATGCAGCTGACATCTTGCAGGAGCTGGAACGTACGCTAAGCCAGATCGACGACTCGGAGATGCAGGCCATGGCGGAACATATTCTGGCTGCTGAACAGGTTTTTGTGGCAGGCGCAGGCCGGTCCGGTCTGATGGGCAAGGCTTTTGCCATGAGATTGATGCAGATGGGGCTTCGGGTATATGTAGTGGGAGAGACGGTTACGCCGGGAATCAGTCCGAAGGACTTTCTCTTGTTATGCTCCGGCTCAGGAGAGACAGGTAGTCTGACAGCGATGGCCCAGAAGGCGAGTAAAGCAGGTGCTCCTGTGGGTCTAATCACTATTAAACCAGAGTCCACCATCGGACAGCTGTCAAATACCGTGGTTCGTCTTCAGGCCTCCGCCAAAGAGGATACGGCGACCGCCGGAGCGTCCGTGACCATTCAGCCGATGGGCTCCTTGTTTGAACAGGCGCTGCTGTTGAGCATGGATGCACTGGTGCTCACCATGATGGACATGAAGAGTATGACCGGAGCAGACATGTTTGGACGTCACGCCAACCTGGAGTAGTCCATTTGTCATAGACTTCATGAAATAGAATAGATACAAGACCGGAATTCCCTTAAAAAAGTGGGGGTTCCGGTCTTTTCTGCTATCGTTGTCTGTGGTTTGATTCGGGTCTGCTTAACATCAGGGTTGTACTGTAGTAGAATGTATACAAGCTGTATCGAACCAATGAACCCGTTATATGATACAAGGGAGCGGCAAGTTCTCCTGTTGCGGAGTATTCTTGTGATATGCGAAATGCATTTTGGCGATAGAAGATTGAATGGAAGAAAAGGGGGCTCGGAGCCATGGCAGCCGAAGTCAAAGAACGGATCAACCTGAAAGAGATCAATTGTGAGAAAGAACTGACTCTTGCTGTTATTGGCGGCAAATGGAAACTGATTATTTTATGGCATCTGGGTCTGGAAGGCACCAAACGTTTCAGTGAATTGAAGCGATTGATTCCTCATATTACCCAAAAGATGCTGACCAACCAGCTGCGTGAACTGGAGGAAGACAAGCTAATTGAGCGCAAGGTGTATGCAGAAGTACCTCCTCGTGTGGAATATACGTTGACGGATCACGGACAGAGTCTGATGCCCGTGCTGCATGCGATGTATAACTGGGGTAAAAACTATGGTGAAAACGTAATTTGGAAATCAGAATAAATTTAAGTTAAAACGAACCGCCGGGTAATGGATACTGCCATTATACGGCGGTTTTTCTTTCCCCTAATTCACTAACAGTTTAACAATAGTTTTCTTGAAACGTAGAAGGCAGAAATAGCCTGAAGAAGCGAAGCGTTCGCCTAAAAGCTTTCTGAAAGAAAGCTGCATCGGAAGCATATGCTTATCCCCAGATTTCCCCTTTAGAAAAGGGATCAAAAAATCTGGGGATAACAGCGATCGGAAGGTTATTCTGCCGGAGGAGTGACGCGAGCAAACTAAATTTTTCAACTTGGTTGTGAATCCCTTGAACCAAAAGTCTCATTTCAGGATATGTCAGGTATAAATGCTCTGAATATGATACGATGAGAGATATTGGAAATGCGAGGAGGATGACACATAACGATGGAAAAAATACGTACACGCGAGGAAGTAAGCCAGGAGACCACTTGGGATCTGCGAGATTTGTTTGGGACGGACGAAGAGTGGGAGCAGGAGCTTAGATCATTGCCTGAAGCTGCTGCCCATATTGAAACATTCAAAGGACATCTGGGCGAAAGCGCTGAGCAGCTGCTGGCCTGTCTGGATGCCCGTGAAGCACTTCAGGAACGGATTGGAAAAACAGCTTCATATGCCCGACTGAAACAGTCGGAGGACAGCACCAATCCCGTGAATATTGAGAATTCAGCCAAGGCGGGAGACATTCTATCGAATTTGTCATCGTCCTTATCTTTTGTAAATTCAGAGATCGTTGATCTTCCGGACGGAACGATTCAACGTTATATTGAAGAACTTCCCGATTTGCAACCGTATGCCCGCAGTCTGGATCGTCTGATTCAGGAAAAAGCACATCGTCTCTCCCCCGAAACGGAGAAGGTACTCGCTTCCCTTGGGGAAGTGCTGGACTCGCCATACCGGATCTATCTGCGTGGCAAACTGGCAGACATGACGTTTGACGATGCACTTGACGGCGATGACAATAATCGTCCGCTGTCCTGGTCATTCTATGAGAACAATTATGAAATGTCTTCGGATACAAAGCTGCGCCGCTCTGCTTATGCCGCGTTCAGCTCCAAGCTGAACGATTACAAAAATACGTTCGCTGAAGGTTACGCCACTGAAGTAAAGAAACAGGTCGTGATGTCCAGGTTGCGTGGATATGATGATGTTACGGATATGCTGCTCAGCCCGCAGCAGGTAAGCAAAGAGATGTACAACAATGTTCTGGATATCATCCAGCAGGAACTCGCACCTCACATGCGCAGATTGGCAGCTCTCAAGAAACGTGAGCTGGGTCTGGACAAGCTGATGTTCTGTGATCTGAAAGCACCACTGGACCCTGAATTCAGTCCTGCCATTACATATGAGGAAGCCTGCACGCTCATTCGTGAAGCTCTTGCCGTGCTGGGACCGGAATATGGCGACATTGTGGAACGTGCATTTAGTGAGCGCTGGGTGGATTACGCTGATAATGCGGGCAAATCGACTGGAGCTTTTTGTTCGTCCATATATGGCTCTCATTCCTATATCCTGATCTCATGGGCAAACAATATGCGCGGAGCATTTACACTTGCCCATGAAGTGGGACATGCCGGACATTTCATGCTTGCCGGGCATTACCAACGCCTTACGAATACACGCCCGTCCCTTTATTTCATAGAGGCGCCTTCAACAATGAACGAAATGCTGCTGGCAGATCATTTGTTGAAACGTTCTGATAATCCGAGAATGCGTCGTTGGGTCATTTTGCAATTGCTCAATACGTACTACCATAACTTTGTTACACATCTGCTTGAGGGTGAACTGCAGCGTCAGGTGTACGCACTCGCAACCAAGGATGAACCGATCACAGCGAAGACGTTAAGTCAGCTGAAAGGCAATATCCTCTCCGAGTTCTGGGGGCCTGACCTGGTGATCGACGAAGGGGCGAAACTGACCTGGATGAGACAGCCTCATTATTATATGGGATTGTATCCATATACCTATGCAGCAGGTCTGACGGCATCTACCGCTGCTGCACAGCTGATACGGGAAGAAGGGCAGCCTGCCGTTGATCGCTGGCTTGATGCTTTGAAAGCGGGAGGAAGTCTTGATCCGCAAGAACTCATGAAACTTGCAGGCGTGGACATGTCTGGACCTGAGCCAATTCGTGCTGCTGTAGCCTATGTTGGCAGCCTGGTCGATGAACTTGAACGTCTGTATTCGTAATCAGGTTCATATAGTATACGGACAAGGTTTGTAGGGTTGTCTGCGTGCACCGTCTCCTTGGCAGGGGGCGGTGCATCTTAATTTGCAGAGAGAAGGGAACGATGATGAATGACGTCATTGAGCATATCTTCATCACTGGGCTGGTTAAGTATGGATGGCTTTGGTATTTTTGATGACATGAATGATGTTCCGGGATTTGAGGGTAATCAGAGTGGTTTTTTTGCTGGTTTCAATGAGTTTGGTGCAATGAGTGCGTTTGGATCCATTTTTATCGGTGGCGTTTTTCTCATCATTGCTGGTGTCATTGTTTATGCCATTATTTCAGGGATACGCACATGGTCTTCTAACAATGCATCAGCGCTGTTAACGTTGCATTCAACTATTGTGGCAAAGCGAACAGAAGTCACAGGCGGGAGCGGGGACAGCAGTGCGTCTACGTGGTATTATGCCACGTTTGAATTTGATAATGGAGACCGTGTGGAATTAAATGTTGGCGGTAGGAATTATGGCATGTTTGTGGAAAATGACCGAGGTATGCTGACGTATCAGGGGACAAGGTTTAAGCATTTTGAAAGAGATGTACAGCCGCAGTCCGGTGTTAGCAATAACAGCTTTTATACGTAAAATAACAGAACAGCGGCTCCTCCCGAGTGGAGAGAGTCGTTTTTGATATGGACAAAAGAAACGAATTACAGGGTATTCAAACGCTTACAATGATGATATACTCGTAAAATAAAGCAAAACAGTATAAAACAAAAGTAAACAAACAAAAAAGTACAGAATAAAGTAAAGAATAAAGTACAGAGCAGCCATAAATAAAATCAAGAAATGTTTAAGGGCGAAATATAGTATGGGATGAAGGGCTGGTGAAGAGCGGTGAGTGTGCTGGCGTATGATTTGGGTGCTGGAAGCGGGAGAGCGCTGCTGGGTCATCTAAATGATCGGGGAATGGAAACGATGGAGGTCCACCGATTCAAGAATGAGCCGGTAAAAGCAGGAGAGCGGCTGCACTGGGACATATTGAGGCTGCATCATGAATTGCTGGAAGGGCTGAACCTTGTTAAACAAAAGGGAGAGCAGCCTGAAAGTTTGGGGATTGATTCCTGGGGCGTTGATTTTGGACTGCTGGGAAGTCATGGTGAATTGCTGGGCAATCCGTATCATTACCGTGATGTTCAGTTTAACGGCATGATGGATCAGGTGCGCCGGGAATTGACTTCTAAGCGAATTTTCGAACGCACAGGCATCCAGTTTCTTAGCTTTAACACATTGTACCAATTAGCAACGCTTAAGCGGAATGGCTCTCCATTGCTTAACGAAGCGGATCGTTTCCTCATGATCCCCGATCTGCTTCGTTACTTTCTCACCGGTGAAGCGGTGAATGAGTTTACCAACGCCACCACAACACAGCTGTATAATCCAACCACAGGGCATTGGGACGGTGAACTGCTTGCACATATCGGAATTTCGGAGACCCTGTTTGGCGAAGCTGTCATGCCAGGTACTCGAGTGGGACAGCTGCGCAGCAGCATTTGCAGTGATCTTGGATTATCAGCCATTCCGGTTATTGCGGTTGCGGAGCATGATACAGGTTCAGCGGTTGTAGCTGTTCCCGCGACAGATCGTTCATTTGCTTACCTGAGCTGTGGAACCTGGTCGCTTATGGGCACGGAGATAGATCACCCCGCTATCAGTTCCGAGAGTCTGGCGCTCAACTTTACAAATGAGGGCGGGGCAGGTGGCACGTTCCGATTGCTCAAGAACATCATGGGCCTGTGGATTTTACAGGAATGCATGCGTGAATGGGAGCGGAAGGGACAGGGAATCAGCTATGCGGAGTTACTGAGCAGAGCGGAACTTGCTTCTCCATTTGTGAGTCTGTTTGATCCTGATGATGATCGGTTTATGCCAGCAGGGGATATGACCTCTCGTATACAACAATATTGCCGTAATACGGGGCAGGCTGAGCCGCAAGATCAGGGGGCTATTGCCCGCTCCATTCTGGAAAGCCTCGCACTGAAGTATCGGAGGGTGCTGGAATGGACGGAACAATTGTCCAGACAGTCTTTTAATGGATTGCATATGGTTGGTGGTGGCATTCAGAATCGCCTGTTGTGTCAGTGGACTGCCAATTCCATTGGCAAACCGGTATGGGCGGGGCCAGCAGAAGGCAGTGCGATCGGGAACATGGCTGTACAGTGGATGGCAAGTGGAGCTTTTAAAGATATATGGGAAGCCCGCAAGGTCATTCGTGATTCATTTCCAGTTACCGATTATGAGCCAAAAGACAAAACGATTTGGGAAGAAGCATACGGCAGATTTCTAAGATTAATCGTATCATCGGAATCACAAGCCGGGAGCGAGGTGTAACATGCTGGCAGCAGAGCGATATGACCGGATTGTAGAGATGGTTAATGTTAAAGGCAGCATGCGTGTATCCGAGCTTAGTGAGCACTGTCGGGTAACAGAAGAGACCATTCGGCGTGATCTGGACCGGCTGGAGCAAGCAGGGCGACTGCGTCGTTCCCATGGCGGCGCGGTCAGCGTGAAGGAAGAGCAGCCAGAGATCCCCTACCGGGTAAGGGAAACAACTCATGCGGAGGAAAAGAAAAGAATTGCCCAGTCGGCTCTATCCATGATTCGTCCGGGTGAACGAATTCTACTGGATGCCAGCACGACAGCAGGGTACATGGCGGCCAATATGCCGGATATGCCGTTGACTGTATTGACCAATTCCATACAGGTAGCCACGGAACTGAGCAGCAGGGACAAGATTGAAGTCATCTCGACTGGAGGCCAATTGGCCCAACGGTCGCTGTCTTTTGTTGGACCGCTCGCCGAACGTTCTCTGGAGACATATCATGTCGATAAATTGTTCCTCTCTTGTAAAGGTGTGCATCTGGAAGGCGGCGGAATCAGTGAATCCAATGAGCTTCAGGCCCGGTTGAAGCAAAAAATGGTCGGCATATCCGACCAGGTCATTTTGCTTGCAGATCGAAGCAAGTTTGGGGTTCGTGCATTTGCCAGGGTAACCGGGTTAAATGCGGTTCATGAGGTAATTACGAATCAGCCGCTTGATGATGATTTGATAGAACGTCTGAACAGCTATGATATCAAAATCACAAGAGTTTGAAACAATACGATAGTTGTTACTTATTGCGACTTATATGCGTTAACAATACCTCAGATATAGGAGCGTGTAATCATGAAAGTCTCCTTATTCATTACCTGCCTCAGCGATGCCATATATCCCCGTGTGGGGGAGGCGATGGTGAGATTGCTCGCCGCTCATGGCGTTCGGTTGGATTTCCCGCCCGTCCAGACCTGCTGCGGTCAGCCCTCCTACAACAGCGGGTATTGGGATGAGACACGGGTAGCTGCCAAAACGATTCTGGAAGCCTTTGATGACAGTGATTTTGTCGTCTGTCCCTCGGGCTCCTGTACGTACATGATTCATCATTATCCCGAGCTGTTTGTCGATGAACCTGTATGGCTGGAGAAGGCTAAACGTTTGGAAGCCAAAGCCTACGAATTCACGCAGTTTCTCGTTCAGGTGCTTGGCATCACGGATTTGGGTGCACATTTTCCGCATAAGGTTACATATCATCCATCCTGTCATGGCAGCCGTTTGTTAGGCGTAAAGGATGAGCCTATGGCATTACTTTCGGCAGTAAAAGGTTTGGAATTTGTCCCTCTTCCTTATGGAGAGGACTGCTGCGGCTTTGGTGGTACCTTTGCGATCAAAATGCCGGATATATCTGGTGCCATGGTCACAGAAAAGGTAGATCACATTAAAGAGACGGAAGCCGAAGTATTGGTAGGACTGGATATGGCCTGTCTGATGAATATCGCAGGTAATCTGCGGTATCGGAATGAACCAGTACGTGTGATGCATTTGGCCGAACTGCTGTATGAGGGGGTGCAAACAGGATGAGTCAACCCGGTGTAATGGATGTTACCGTCAAAGAACGCGCAGAACTGGCTTTAAATGATGATTTCCTGCGGAAAGCCGTCAAGTTTACGACAGAGCGATTGCGTAATGGCAAGAAGTCCGCATCCGAAGAACATGGCAACTGGGAAGAATGGCGTGAACGTGGACGTCAGATTCGTCTGCATACGATCGCACATCTGGATTATTACCTGAATGAATTCGTCAATAATGCACGTGCCAATGGGGTTCATATTCATTTTGCAGATACTTCGGTAGAGGCAGCGGCGATTGCACTGGATATTGCGGCTCACAAGCAGGCTTCCACCGTGGTGAAATCCAAGTCGATGGTGTCCGAGGAAGTACATCTCAACCATGTATTGGAATCTGCAGGTATCGAAGCGATAGAGACCGATCTGGGTGAATACATCATTCAATTGGCGGGTGAAGCCCCGTCTCATATTGTCATTCCGGCTATTCACAAAAACCGTTACCAGATTGCGGACCTGTTATCCAAGGAAGCGGGAGAAATTCTGGAACCGGACACCACCGTACTTGCCGGATTTGTACGCAAAAAGCTGCGGGAGAAATTTCTTGAAGCCGATATTGGCATGACTGGCTGCAATTTTGCCATTGCGGAGACGGGTTCCATGGTCCTGTTTGAGAACGAAGGCAATGCCCGCATGGTATCCACCGTGCCCAAAACACAGATTACTTTAATGGGCATGGAGCGCATCATTCCATCCTGGACGGATCTGGAGGTGATGGCGACTCTTCTTCCACGCTCCGCGACAGGTCAAAAATTGACGATGTATATGTCAGGCATCACCGGCCCTCGTCGAACAGAAGATGGGGACGGGCCGGATGAAATGCACATTATTATTGTGGATAATGGTCGTTCCCTTCAGTTGGGCGATCCCGAATTTCAGGAGCTGTTGAACTGTATTCGCTGCGGGGCCTGTCTGAACGCTTGTCCGGTATATCGTCATATTGGCGGGCATGCCTACGGTGGAACGTACAGCGGACCGATCGGAGCGGTACTTACACCAGCCCTGAATGGCAACATTGATGAATGGAACGACATCGCGGGTGCTTCCAGTCTGTGCGGAGCCTGTTATGAAGCCTGTCCGGTCAAAATTCCGCTGCATGATATGCTTGTATATTTACGCAGACGCAAGGTGGAAGAGGGCCATGGCAACAAGCTTGAGAGCGCTGGCATGAAAGGTTTTGCAGCGGTTGTATCCAATTCCAAACGATTCGGAGCGGCTATACGTCTCGGACAGATTGGTCAGAAAGCGGTTGTGCGGAATAACGGAATTTCACTTAAACTTGGGCCCCTCAAGGGCTGGAACAGCTATCGGGTTGCGCCAAGCCTCGCGAAGCGTTCCTTCCGGCAGCAGTGGAACAAGCTGGATCAGGAGCTGAATCAGGAGAAGAAAGTGATGGATTCTTCCGTTCGGGACCGAATGGAACAGATTCTGCGTGAGCGCGAGGGGGGCGGTGGTCAACATGAACACTGAACAGCAGGAATGGCTGGAGCAATTGGAGACGAAGTCCCGTGCGAAACAGGAGCAGTTCATGAATGACATCGCATCCAAATTGAGAAGACCACGGCAGACACATGCTCCGACTCAACCTTTTCGGGGTGCACCCGCGTTCTGGACGGATTTGGAGTGGGACATCGATAAGCGCATACAGGCATTTACCGATAATTTTGTGAGTGTAGGTGCTCATATTGCGCGGGTAAAAGACATTGGCGAAGCTTCAGACTTTATTGCTACTAAATCTCATGAGTTGAGTGCGAAATATATCATACGTCAGAACGAACAGGCGCTAGCGGACCTTGGATTGGAAGAGCAGCTCTCTGATGTGCAGGTTTCCGTATGGAACAGTCAGGCAGAGGAGAACTGGAAGGCACGGGCAGCCGAAGCAGATATCGGTGTAGTTATGGCGGATTATGCTACAGCATATACGGGTTCCGTCACGGTGCTTTCATCGCCGGAAAAAGGGCGCTCTGTGAGTCTATTGCCCACCGTACTCATCATTATTATTCCGATTGAACGACTCTACACCAGACTTGGTGAAACACTTGATCGCTTTGATGAAGCGGGAAGAGAGAACCTTCCGGCAGGCATTCATTTTATTTCTGGTCCCAGTCGTTCTTCCGATATTGAAAATGATCTGACGATTGGGGTACACGGGCCGGGTATTGTATATGGTCTTATTATGGGGTAATTACATTTCGTAATGTACAACATCATGGATGACTGTCCAAAAGCAGCCTTTTGTCTGCGAAGGGCAGTTTTTTTTCTATGTCTGGCATGTCCATTATGAGAAGGATAATGAGCCATATCATCATATTACAGCAGATGTTATTTTTATAGATAAAAACTATAAATATTATAATTATCATATATTTAACCTATCGAGAGAATTGGCGTATAATCCATTTCAAGAGAGGGTTCATGTGAGAACCAACCAAGGAGGCGTTATGAATGAGTATATTTTCTTATCAGGTTCCATTCATGGATGGACATGTGGGCGATTTATCTGTTTTTGAGGGGAAAGTGCTGCTTATTGTGAATACAGCCAGCAAGTGCAGTTACTCTCGACAGTTCACGGAGCTTCAGCACCTGTATGAACAGCATCGTGATCAAGGGCTGGAGATTCTGGCGTTTCCCTGTGATCAGTTTAATCACAAAGAGCCGGGCAGCAATGATGAAATAGCTCAGTATTGCAGGAATCATTTTCATATCTCCTTTCCGATGTTTGAGAAGATCGAGGTTACTGGGCAATCCTTACACCCTTTGTTTCGCTTTCTGGTCGAGACTGCTCCATTTGAGGGTTATGATATGGAATCGGAAGAAGGCCGGTGGATGGATCAATTTGTCAAGGAGAAACATCCTGACTTATACCAGGGAGACGGGATCAAATGGAATTTCACCAAATTTCTAATTGATCGAACCGGGAAAGTAAGTGGTCGTTATGAGACTACAGTTGCACCGATAGAGATGGAGTCTGCGATTCGGGATTTACTACTGAGACAGGCCTAGTTTAAGTTTGAGTGAAATCTGTATCGTCTTTAAAGTTTGAGTGAACTGTTTATCTTCAAAAATTCGTTCAGAGCAAAATAGCACTATTTGAAGGGACCATAGGGGAAATTTACTCATGTCATTTCACATGGCTACCCATTGGTCCTACGACTTTGAGACTGTTGAAGATTAGGACTGGAAATGTTAGGGTAAAGGAAAGATAACGAAGGAACCCATTTTTTTTATTCTAAAATGACCAATATACTTATCTGGTCATTTGGTTCTGATGTGATTTTACGGTTATCTGGATGAAATGTGAAAATTTGCAGAAAATGAAGTCATGTCTATTGAGCAGAAGTCGAGGTTAAACGCAAAAAGAAGGTATTATTTCTGAATTGAACGGAACAGATTACTTGGAAGAGGAGTGAGTATGATGGCGCAAATTTCAGTTCCCCAACCCAAAACGTTTGGGCCTTTAGGAAACTTACCACAGATAAATACCGATGAGCCTGTACAATCGCTTGTTAAACTCGCCGAAGAGTATGGACCTATTTTTCGAATGGATTATCCTGGACGAAGTGAATTGTATATCTCAGGTCATGAACTGGTTGCCCAGGTAAGTGACGAATCCAAATTTGATAAACGTGTATGGGCACCCCTGGAGAAGGTTCGTGCATTTGCCGGAGATGGCCTGTTTACGAGTTGGACACAAGAACCGAATTGGAAAAAAGCTCATAATGTGCTGCTGCCAAGCTTCAGTCAACGCGCGATGCAGGGATATCACAACAAAATGATTGATCTCGCTGTACAGCTCGTGCAGAAGTGGTCCAGATTGAACCCGGATGAGACGGTTAACGTACCTGATGATATGACTCGCCTCACTCTGGATACGATTGGACTGTGTGGATTCAACTATCGGTTTAACAGCTTTTATCGGGAAGAACCGCATCCTTTCATTACCAGCATGGTTAGAGCACTGGACGAATCGATGAGTTCGTTGCAGCGTTTGCGTCTGCAAGACAAGCTGATGATCACCAAAAAGAAACAGTTTGAGCAGGATATTCGTTCGATGTTCTCTCTGGTGGATCACATTATTGCGGAGCGCAAGCAGCAGCCACAGGAAGGTGCAGACGATCTGTTGTCCCATATGCTTAGTGGCAAGGACCCAGAAACCGGTGAAACGCTGGACGATGAAAATATTCGATACCAGATCATCACTTTCCTGATTGCTGGACATGAGACGACGAGTGGCTTGTTATCCTTTGCCATCTATTATTTGATGAAAAATCCGGATACACTCGCCAAGGCTCAAGCTGAAGCAGATCAGATTCTGAAAGATCCGGTTCCAACATACAACCAGGTCCGCAATCTGAAATATATTCGTATGGTTTTGAACGAAGCATTGCGGTTGTGGCCTACGGCTCCAGCATTCTCTTTATACGCGAAAAAAGACCTTGTTCTGGACGGGAAATACCCTTTGCAAAAAGGAGACAGTGTCAGTGTACTTATTCCCAAGCTGCACCGGGACCGCGATGCGTGGGGGGACGATGTGGAAGCATTCCGTCCGGAACGGTTCGAAGATCCAAGCAAGGTGCCACATGACGCCTATAAACCGTTTGGTAATGGTCAGCGGGCCTGCATTGGACAGCAGTTCGCCCTTCAGGAAGCAACACTTGTGCTGGGCATGGTCTTGAAGCATTTTGAACTCATCGATCATGCGGACTATCAGTTAAAAGTGAAAGAAACGTTGACGCTCAAACCCGATAACTTCACGATCCGTGTTCGTGCACGTGGGGGTCAGCCGGTCATGGCTGTTCCGGGTGTTGCTGTGGAGGAGCCGACTCCAGTGGCCAAACGACAAGAGCCGGATACGGCAAATGCCCATCATACCCCAATGCTCGTCCTGTATGGCTCCAATCTCGGGACCGCGGAAGGCATTGCGCGTGAAATCGCAGATACCGCAAGATACCAAGGTTTCCGCAGCGAGGTTGCTACTCTGGATGATCGTGTTGGCAAACTGCCCAAGGAAGGCGTCGTCATCATTGTGAGTGCATCCTACAATGGTCAGCCACCAAGCAATGCCAAAGACTTCGTCGAGTGGATTGAACATGCGGATGCAGGGGAATTCCAAGGGGTTCGATTCTCTGTTCTCGGATGTGGGGATCACAACTGGGCCAGCACGTACCAGCGTATTCCGCGTTTGATTGATGAGCAGTTATCTTCCAAAGGAGCAGAACGGTTATCTCCCATCGGAGAAAGTGATGCCAGCGGGGACTTTGAGAAACAGGTTGGAGACTGGACCGAGCAACTATGGCCGGATCTGGCACGAACACTGGGCCTCAAGTTGAACACAAGCTCAGGCAGCGAGCGCAGTTCCTTGTCCGTACAGTTTGTCAGTGGACTGGCAGTAACGCCGCTCGCGGATACGTATGATGCACACGTTGCTGAAGTGCTTGAGAATCGGGAGCTTCACGATGCAGGCAGTGAACGAAGCACACGTCATCTGGAGATTAAGCTGCCTGAAGGTGCAACGTATAAGGAAGGCGATCACCTGGGCATTTTACCGCAAAACCCGCCTGAGCTTGTTGAACGAGTACTGAAACGATATGGATTCACAGGCACGGAACATCTGGTTCTGGATGCATCCGGTCGCAGCGCAGCTCATCTGCCATTGCACCAACCGGTTAATCTGGTCGATCTGCTCAGTCACAGTGTGGAGCTTCAGGAAGCGGCAACTCGGGCCCAACTGAGGGAACTCGCGGCGTACACGGTATGTCCACCCCATAAGAAGGAGCTCGAAGTGCTACTTGATGAGTCCGTATACATGGAAGAAGTACGTAAGAAACGTATATCCATGCTGGATTATTTGGTGAAATACGAAGCATGTGAGCTGCCTTTCGAGCGGTTTTTGGAACTGCTGCCTTCCCTGAAAGCCCGATATTATTCAATTTCCAGCTCACCGCGAGTGCAGCCTGAGCAGGCCAGCATAACCGTCAGCGTAGTGCGTGCTCCAGCGTGGAGTGGTCAGGGAGAATATAAAGGCATAGCGTCCAACTATCTGGCGAACCTGAAGCCTGGTGAAGAGGTAGTCATGTTCATACGCACGCCTGAGTCCGGGTTCGAACTGCCAGAAAGTGCAGAGGCTCCAGTTATTATGGTTGGGCCGGGGACGGGCGTAGCCCCATTCCGTGGTTTCCTGCAGGCAAGACGTGTACTGAAGGAACAGGGTCAGCAGGTTGGCGAGGCCCATCTGTATTTTGGATGTCGCAATCCTGAACATGATTATTTATATAAAAATGAACTCGAAACAGCCGAACAGGAGGGTCTTGTCCAGCTTCATACCGCTTTCTCCCGTGTGGACGGGGAAGAGAAATGTTACGTACAGCATCTAATGAGAGATGATGCGCACAAATTGATTCCTCTGCTGGAACAGGGTGGACATCTGTATGTTTGCGGCGATGGCAGCAAGATGGCACCTGATGTTGAAGCAACACTTAAGAAAGCGTACGCTGATGTCAGCGGCAACTCTGCGGAGCAAGCTGATGCGTGGTTAGAACGTTTGCAGCAGGAAGGCCGTTATGCCAAAGATGTGTGGACAGGTATCTAAGTGATACGTTCCTGATTTCAATAATTGACAGGCATCTGCGCGGTGAGACACAGAAGGGTTCTGTGCTCACCGCTTTTTGCTATGGCACAATATCCGAGCAGACTAATGCACCTTTGAGTTATACTAGGGAAGAGAAATATGCATATCATGACATGGGATAGATCCAAGGTATGGATGGTTTCTCTTATCGGGCGATTACAGGCACAGACAGATATGAATTCAGCGTTCTCTGGTCTCGTTATTTCTTCTTTTTATTCGTTGGGCGATAGATTGATTCGACCTGAGTGAGCGGAAAGAGAATACGTGAGGAAAATTTACCTTTTCCCTGCAGCTCAATGTAATCCAGTCCAACACCAACAAGTCGGATATTGTTAAATGCATTCCGGGATGGAAATACCGTGCGGATGCCTACCCGTATGCCTCGCCGTGCTCGGGGTACATCAAATACACGTATGGAAAACAAGCTGAGTGGAATAAATAACTGCCGATTGACTTTGATGAAATTGCGCGGATAGACTTTGCTAATTATTCCAGGTTCCAGACCGGACAATGGAGCATTCAATTCTGCCAGATGTCCCTGGAACTCGGCCAGACGCTGCTGAAGTGTTTTTCCTGTATGAAGCTGGTGCCAATTCATAAGCAATCCTCCGTTCGCCATTTATACCTACTATATGAATGGACGAGGGCAAGAGGTGAGCGAAATGGTGCCCATGTTACTCATGATAAGGTACAACTTAAGATATAGGGAGTGATTCAAATGAACGTGGAAATGTATAAAGACCTCATTCGCGATGAACGTGGCAACTATTATATCGCGGTGCAGATGGAGGGTAATGAGCTTACGCTCGTTAACGCATTTGTTGAAGCCTCGTTTACACCGGAACTGATCTATAATGAAGAATTTCGGAATAAACATAAAGAGATGGAAGGCGGCTTTGTAGGCAAAATCGCAATGGACCTTCTCCGGCATGATGTGGTCATGGGTATGAAACAAATGGACAGAAAGCTGCTGGAGTTGTCAGAAGTTGAACAGAAGTACACGGTGAACTATATCGATACGATTGAGTTCTATCGCCACCCTGCATGGGAGCGAAAAGCCTAAGAAAAGGTTGGCTTTCTCGTATAAATAAAGGGAGTCTTCAAAATTAACTTCTCTTCATCCGTCGTGGACAGCCCATAGATATTAAATTGTAAAAGCGCAAGTGCAGGGGATTTCCTCCTGCTACTTGCGCTTTTGGTGTTGCAACTCTATATCGGCAAATGGGCCTGATTAATGCTCCTGTAGAAAAATACTTTTTTAACTCACTAGCAATAAGAAGGATAGATGATGCCGATATCTCGCTCTGTTTTCAAGCTTCCCTCAGCATACCGCTGGAGTTCATTTCCTTTGATTCGAATCGGAATGGAATTTCCTCGATAGATCAATTCACCCTCAATCGTGCGCACGCTCATACCGATGACACCTTCCAAATGTCCACTACGATCCGTAATGAATCGAATTCCTGCTGGCCCTCCCATAAGAGCCTTACCATCCTGGTATACCGTTACCCGTTCTGGTGTGTTCACCAATTCAAAATGCAGCCCATTCATCGTGCGGCTATACGCCGTATGACCAGCGACTTCTTCGCCATGATCCATGTCGATGGGAAGAAGACCGGTAAACCACAGTTGGTCCGATCCAACCGGCATGATACCGCATAACCGCTCCACATAATCCAGCAGGCATAGGATGGAGGGGGAATATGTTTCGGTAAAACCCTCCTCCCCGGTCCAGGGGCTTACAGCCTGCGCAAAGCGCTTTGCTTTGGAAAGGGACGACAAGATGGGTTGCAGTACCCAGGTCAATTCCACATAACGATGGTGATATTCAAATGCATGCGGTGCACGGATCAGACTCAGAAAGTTGGATGCTCCACCCCAGCTGTTATAAGAGGAGAACGGGTCGAACCGAGGATCATCCATCGACATGGAGGTGAACGGGTATTTGGCAAAAAACTTGCTGGTGTTCAGCAAATACCGGCGCAGCATGTGATCAAACATTTCACGATCGCCCACCTCGCAGGCCATCACGCGCAGCAGCACATCGGACTGTACCCTGACCCATTCGTCATTGCGATCCCGGTCATAGAAGAACATATCCTCTTCATCATAACAGTAGCGGAAGAGACTTTCGAGACTGGTTTCAGCTTTTGCTTTCCAATCACCACCAGACTCTCCAAGCTCCTCGGCCATACGGGACAAATACATACGCTGGCAATACATATTGGCGGTTAAGTCTGGTGCCAAAAAAGGCAGAACCGGAGAGTCCGGATGGTAAGATGCGGCATCATTCATATAAGGCGTATCCGGAACATGCCAGAAGCGTGGGGACAGATCATGCCCGGTATCAAAGGTGCTAAAAGCCTCCACACAGCCGGTCCCTCGGGTATTGCGATAAGTTGCAATCCATTCGTCATAGTGTACCATGGCTTTGTACATGGTCTTCAGGAAGGAAAGGTTCTTGCCATGAAGCTGGTAGTGGTTCCATACGCTTCGTGCCAAGGGTGTAACGAGCTGAATCTGGCGAAAGGATGGACCGTTCTCCGTTAGCTTATAAGGCAGTAACCCATCTTCTCTTTGGTGTCGGGCAAAAGCCAGGTAGGTCGTTTCCGATACGGAAGGAATTAGACGTGACAGCAGTTCCGCATTAATGGTGCCCGTACTCTCCAGCCAGCAACCCAGATAGATGCCACCTTCCTGAAGAATGGGCTCACTGCCGTTCAGGGGCACAATGCAAGTGAGCAGCTTCTCCAATGCGGAATAATAAGTCGCTTCCAGTCGTCCGCCGGATGCCGCGAATCGAACACCCGACGCCTGCCATTCCTGTATTAACTTTTGATCTTCCGGTTTAGCGGGCTGCACATGATCGTGGATCGAGATCTGACGCAGCTTGTTCAGCAGGGCTTCTGTCATGTCGACCTCCTTGTAACGGTTTTTTATTGATTGGATTCAAAAATTCGTACAGTGCCATTATAGAAGTCCGTCACAGCTTGCTCCACACTTTTTCGGCCAAAGCCGATTTCCTGGTTGGTTGTCTGGGCCAGCTTGGAGAATTCAGCGAAACCCGGAGGATTATAGCTCACATCAAAAGGCTCCGTTTTTGTAGCTTCAGATACAAAGCTGGTGTAATTATATACGATCTCTTCCACAGGTCCCGCTTCTTGCTGAAGCAGATTGCGGTTGGCTTCCGTAACGGGCACGCCGCGGTCGTTGCCGAGAATTTTGGCTGCGTCCGGATCATTTATCCAGAAATCCATCAGGATCGCGACTTCTTTTGCATGTTTGGTATTTGCATAACCGGACAACCCCTGACTGGATTCAAATACAACCCCAGTTCCTTTTGGCCCCCGTGGTACAGGCAAAAGAATTAACTTATCTTCCGTGAGGCTCTGGAAAGCAGCCAGTTGATTCGAAGGAAGCAGGCTCATCGCCGCCTTGCCCGTAATAAGCAAGGATTTACTCGTATCATCCGGTGGATTGGAAACCTGCAATTCAGGCGTGACCACACCTCCGGATTTGGAAGTCTGCTCCCAGTAAATGAACCATTCCAAAATGTCTTCTTTTGCAAATCCGAGCGTGCCGTTTTTCATATCATATAGCTGTTTGCCGCGTTGCTTCAAAAAGATGTCCATACCGTCAACCGTGAAATTATAGGTTCCATAAAAGCCCTTGCCGAGCTTGTCGGACAGCTCTTTGCTGATTGCAGCATAATCTTCCCAAGTCCAATCCGAAGCTGGCAAAGGGATTCCCGCTTGATCGAACAGCGCCTGATTGACGACAATGCCCCGTGCATTTGCACCCGCGGAAATATGCTGCAACTTTCCATCAAGACGCCCATACTCAACCATGGTGGCATCCATGCCATCCAGATTCAGTTCACTACCGACATAAGGGTCCAGGTTCAAAAGCACATCCTTCTTGGCATAGTCAACCACATTACCTCCAAGGAAGAAAATATCCGGTGCTGTGCCTGATGCCAACTGGGTATTCAACTTGTCGAAATATCCGGAGGAAGGCGCAAATTCACCTACAATTTTAATATTCGGATGTTTCTCCTGAAAAACCTTCAGGGCTTCATTCGTAATATCTGCCCGTTTTTGATCACCCCACCACATCATGCGCAGTTCGACTTGCCCGTCTTTCGTGGTTTCCGTTCCTTTCTGCTCATCAGCGCCGGTATGATCCGTTCCAGAGCAGGCAGTTACCAATAACAGGAGTGAAGCTATAACCGTGATCTTTAATCGTTTTAACATGAGAAATCCCCCTGACAATGGATAATGAAAAACATAATATCTGTTGTACACGTATTGCGTCTGGACAGGTATTTTCGTAATTTCGTAATCACTTCAGCCCAGTCGTTGCAATCCCCTCTAGAAAATAACGCTGAAATACCAGAAAGATAATGGTCACAGGCAGCAGAGACAGCGTGGACATGGCGAGCAGTGCGCCCCAATCCGATTGTCCCGATGGATCGAACAACGACCGAATCCCCAGCTGTACGGTAAACAGATCAATTTTGCTCAGGTAGATCATCTGACTAAAGAAGTCATCCCAGCTCCAGATGAAGGTGAAGATCGCTGTTGTGATCAGGGCAGGAACGAGAAGAGGCACCACGATTCTGAAAAAAATCTGCGATTGCCCGCAACCGTCAATCGTTGCACTCTCGTCCAGCTCCCGTGGAATACCACGGATGAATTGAACCATGAGCAGAATGAAGAAGGAATCCTGTGCCAGCCACTTGGGCAGAATGAGCGGGAAATACGTATTAATCCAATGCAGCTCGTTATACAGAATGTACTGAGGTACCAGGGTTACATGGTAAGGAAGCATGATTGTGACCAGCATAATGCTGAACCACAAGCCTTTGAACTTGAACTTCAATCTGGAAAAGGCATAGGCTGCAAGGGAACAAGAAATCACATTTCCCAGCACACTCATAACTGAGATCAGCGCCGAGTTGCCGAAGAAGCGGCCAAACGACACCCCTTGCAATCCTTTCCAGCCATTCACAAAATGATCGAGAGTAAAGCTGGTTGGAATCAGGCTGCTATTCGTAAAGATGAGATGATTTGGTTTAAACGAACTGAGAATTAACCATAACACCGGATACAACATCAGCAGACCGAAGAGGATAATGGCGGCATGCCTCCCGGCTTGAACCAAACGTCGCTTTAGTGGCATGTGTACTATCTCCCTTCCTGATTGTCGCCGTAGAACACCCAGAACTTCGAGGTGAGAAAGACGATTGCGGTGAATACCCCGATAATGACCAGCATGATCCACGCCAGGGCCGAAGCATAACCCATATCAAAGAACGAGAAGCCTTTCAGATACAGGTACAAGGTATAGAACATTGTGGCGTCGAGCGGGCCTCCGCGTCCATCCCCGATCACATAAGCGGGTGTAAAGGCTTGAAACGAATGGATCATGCTCATGATCAGGTTGAAAAAAATAACAGGCGAGAGCATCGGAAGTGTGATGCCGAAGAATTGGCGTACCTTTCCGGCCCCGTCGACGTCCGAAGCTTCATATAAATCGGCTGGAATTTGCTTTAGGCCAGCCAGGAAAATAACCATGGCCGAACCAAACTGCCATACAGAGAGTGTGACGATCGTATAGACCACATAATCGGGATGGGCAATCCAGGCGGGTCCGGTGATTCCGAACCAACTCAGAAACTGATTGACCAAACCATTTCCTTCGAAAATTTGACGCCAGACGATCGCAATAGCGACGCTGCCTCCCAATAGGGAAGGGATGTAATACACGGTTCGGTATAAGCCGAGACCGCGAATCCCTTTGTTCAGCGCCATCGCTACAAGCAGGGCGAAGGCAAGCCTTAGTGGAACGGATAGAAATACATAATAAAACGTTAGCCCCAAAGATCTGCGAAAGGTATCGTCTTCGGTAAAAATCTGGACATAGTTGCTGAGACCCGTCCACGTGGGTGATGATAACAAATTAAATTTCGTCATGGACAGGTAGAGCGACGCAACCATCGGTCCGAGTGTCAGACAGAAAAGTCCGATGAGCCAGGGAAGCAGAAACAAATAGGCAGTCATATTCTGCTGGCCGTATAACGGCTTGGACAGCTTTCTCATCATAGGCCTCCCTTCAGGGTTGGATGTGAATTCGTGATCACCGCGGAATTGAATCCGCTTACAATATTTGCGGTGATTCTCTTGGTAAATTCATCATACCGGGGAGGGGGAGAAGCCGGAATCTCATTTCTTCGGATCATGATTATCATTTTTTTCGGAATGCAGCAAACGATAATCCGAAGGACTTATGTTGAACATTTTTTTGAATTTTGAACTGAAATAGCTTGGGGAACGGAAGCCTGTCAGCTCTGTAACATCCCAGACGGTTAGTTGGGTTTCCCTCAGTAAACGTATGGCATGTTTCATTCGCACCTCGGTTACATATTGAATAAAAGAGATGCCGGCAGCTTCTTTGAATATCTCTGAAAAATAGGTAGAGTTGTAGTTATAATGGTCAGCTAACGAAGTTAATGTCAGTTCCAGCATGTAATTTTCCTCAATATATCGTTTGGCCGATTCAATAACCGTATCTTCTCCAACCTCGGATGGCTGCTGTTGATTCACAAAATCTTCCGCCCAATGCATCAGCAGCAGTTCTGCCTGGTCTGGAGTCTTTAGCCAAAGCACCCATTCTGGGGAAATCCACGAGGATTCCTGTTCGAACAATAATGAAATTTGAAAAAGGCTTCGGATCATATGGGAAGTGGATATCCGAAATGAGTCAGCAAGCTCCTTTTGAATCACGCTGCGGAAGGAATCCAGCTCTCCACGAATGAGGCAACGATGCAGCATGCGACTGGTTTCCTCAGACAGTAATGGACTATGATCTACTACGGGCACACGATCCTGTGCACCTTTGCGCCCAGCAGAGTTCCAAGCCAAGAGGGAATGAATATAGCCTTCTTTCCAGCGCTCAACCCCAGACACGGACAATCCCAATCCAACTTGTACATCCATCGTTAAGACAGAGCGGGTCTGTGCTGTGATCTGCTGAGCAAATTCGTGCTGAATACCTTCCGATGTAATGAAATGCATAATACCGGGGTGGGCTCCGTCATGGAACACTTGTACATTATCAGGATAAGACTGGGCTATTTCGTGACAAAGCAGCTCAAAGGGAAGGTGAAGCATTTCGGGAATACGTTCCCCTGAGGCAGTCTGCATACCGGAGTTTCGCATGCCAGCGGTGATGAAACAGACGCTGTGATCCTGCCAGGATTCCAGATGAAACAGCCGCATCCGCTCTGGCAGTGAAGAAGGTGGGAGGCGATGTCCCCTAACAAGATCAAGCAGGAAACGTTGCTTCATTTCTTTGTAATACTGGGAGAGACGCCATTGCATCATTTCAGAATCGCCGTGCAGCTGTTTCTTTTTATCCAACTCATCTTTGATTTTATTTAAAGTGGTTTTCAGTTCATCCCGGGTTACAGGCTTCAGCAAATAGTCCATGGCCTGGCTGCGCACACCTGCTCTGGCATAGTGGAAATCTTCATATCCAGTGATGATCATAATCTGAATGGAAGGATTAAGGCTTCGGCAAATGTCCAGCAATTGGACGCCATCCATGACAGGCATGTTCATGTCTGTAATTAACAAGTCAAAATGTTCAGCTTTCAGAAGCTCTTCCGCTTCGATGCCGTTTGCTGCTTCACCGGAAATGACAAAGCCCAAGTCTTGCCAGTTCACTTTCAATTTCAGTCCTTCGCGAACCTCGATCTCGTCATCTGCGATCAATACGTTGTACATCATATTCCTCCTGTGCGGGTAGAATCAGTTCAATAGACGTACCGTTACGCTCTCCGTTCTCGATCTGAATGTTAAACAGACTTCCGTAATGCAAGCGGCAGCGTGCAACTACATTACCGAGCCCAATGTGCCAGCTTTGGCTTCGCAATAGGGGTTCCAGCTGAGATGTTTCAACAGGATCATGAATTTTCTGAATGATTTCGGCTGGAATCCCGGGCCCATTGTCTGAAATGTTGAAATGCAGGTGGTTATTCCGTCTGGAGATCCGGATGTGTACCTCTGCCGTCGTCTGATGCTGGAAGCTGTATTTGACGGCATTCTCAATAAGCGGCTGAAGAATAAATTTGATGATGACCAGAGAATTCAGCCTGCCTTCCTGTGTCAGAGTAATGTCCAGCTTATGACCGAAACGGGTTTGCAGAATGGAGATATAGTGGCGGATATAAGCCAGTTCCTCTGCAAGCTGTACCCTGTCGTCACTTGTATTCATGGAGAATCGCATCATTTTGCCCAGATCCTCTATGACCCGAACTGTATCATCCGTTCGGCGCTGCATGGCGAGACTGCTCACCAGTTCCAGTGTGTTAAACATAAAATGGGGATTAATCTGCATGAGCAGCGCTTTATACTCAGCTTGCTGGCGGAGCAGCTTCAGCTCGAATTCGTTCTGGATGTGCTGTCGCAATCGGCTAATCATGTATCGGAAAGTGGAGATGACATAACTGACTTCGCTTTTTACATTTTTGTCCGGAGGCAGAAGGGACTCTGCTTGATCGAATGCGCCGCGCTGTACCTGTCTCATGGCCAATACCAGTCGTGTTAAAGGTTTGGTGACGCCATAAGAGAGCCAGGCAGCGGCAAACAAAGAGACGAGAATAAGAACAATGGTGACCACCAGAATGGTACTCTGAAGTTTGTGAAGAGAAGAATATAGCTCTTTTTCCGGTGCCAGACCCGCCAGCATCCAGCCCGTACGCCCCAGCTTTTTGTATACCAGAATGTCACGCTGTCCTTCATCATTGTTCAGGTAGACCACACCCGATTTTAGCGAGTTGTTCCGGATTTGATCGATTTCTGCTAAAGCTTCGGCACCAAGCTGATTGGCCTGTTGGGAAAGAATGGGAATTCCTTGTTCGCCCAGTAGAAAAATAGTGCTGCTCTCAGCCAGATGGATTCGGTTAAGCGGTTCCAGAAAGTAAGATTCGCTGACATTAATTTTCATCACATTTTGGGCTGTAGCATGGTGAAAGGTCCCAATGGGCATCAGCAGGCTGACTACCGGGTTGCCATGGTCCCTTATATTTTCATGTTGATCGGTATGTGCAGGCAGCCAGTGATTCCCTGAGATAAAGAAATTTTTGTACCATGATTCTTGCAAGAAGAGAGGGTCGGTCGTTACTTGATTTTCACTGCCAATCCTCAGACCATTTCGTCGATAGATGGAAACATCGGAGATACTCGTGTAGCTGTTCGTAGCCTGGGTCAGAAAACGGCTCATCCCCAGATTGACAAGCATCTTTTCCCCTTCAGGAAGGTTGGGGTCACTCATCGCGTTATCCCAGTTCTTGGCGGTATCGCTGTTGAAAACAAGAGAGGCTGCATCATAGATCTGCATTTGAACCATATCGACATAGGAGCCGTATTCCTCCATCTTCTCAAGAGCAGAGGATTCAATGTAAGAGCGAATCACAGTACGTGATTCCTTAAAGAGTAGGAAGGAGAGTGTACCAAAACAGAGAACGAAGAGCACAACGATAAAGGCGATCAGGCGGCTTTTTAATGAGAAAAACATGGGTTCCTCCTTAAGCGAATAGACGTCAAGATCATCGTCAAAATGGGAAAAAGACTGCGTATTATACGCAGTCTTTGAATTAAATGTGGTTGGAGCGGCCTTGCGTTCCTAGAAACGAACCAGATTGTTGATGCGAACAGGTAAACCGGTTGCAATAGCGCGATTGGCTGCAATTCCGGTGAGGATGGATCTTGCTCCGTCGAATTGGTTGGCAGCGCGATGGTATGGATCTTCCGCTGGCTCTCCAAACAGATCATTCAGAAGTACAGGATCACCTCCGCCATGACCACCTTCTTTTTCCTCGACCTGAACCTCGTACGGGGCATCGAACATGGGAAGGACACGCAGTGTTTTGCCAATCAATGCACCTTCAAGATTTTTGTCACCCAGCGAGTTAACATAGGATTGTTCTACAATGTTCATTTCGATCCGGCCTTTGGTGCCATTAATGGCAATGCGGTAGCCTTCCCACGGCTGATATGCAACCAGTGAATAGGTCAAAATGGCTTTGTTCTGATACTGGACAAGAACGCCCATCGTATCCTCGATGTTGATGCCATCTCCAAATACGCTTTGATCCCGCTGGTAGCCGTCTTCCGGTTCAGCATCCAGATACATGGCTTTGAGATGTGCATCCGAATCCAGGTGCAGCGCAAAAGGATCTTCTTGCGCAATCGGGTTGCCTGTTGCACGAGTGTAAAACTGGGTCACGCCTCGTTCCTCTGCGTTCTCTCTACCATAATACATGAGATCGCCAAATGCGAAGACGGTCTCAGGCTGCGAACCGATCCAGAAATTCACCAAGTCGAAGTGATGCGTGGATTTGTGTACTAGCAGTCCGCCACTATTACGCTTGTCCCGGTGCCAACGGCGGAAGTAATCTGCGCCATGGCGCGTATTCAGCAGCCATTCGAAGTGGACCGAAGTCACTTTTCCGATTGTGTCATTCTGAATCAGTTCCCGTATCTTGGTATGGTGCGGCGCATAGCGGTAGTTAAAGGTGACGCGTATATTTTGTCCGGTCCGCTTGACGGCATCAAGAATATCCTGACATTTGTGTTCATCGATGGTCATGGGCTTCTCGGTCACAACATCACAGCCAAGCTCCATTGCCCGAATGATATATTTGTGGTGGGTGCGGTCGATGCTGGTTACAATGACGAAGTCCGGCTTCTCGTTCTCAATCATCTGATCAAACTGATCTGCAGGATAGGTTGGCACCTCATTGTATTTATATTTTTCCCTCAGCAGCTGATTGGCATAATTCATGCGTGTCTGGTTAATATCGCAAAAAGCTGCAAGTTCGGATGTTTCCCTGAAATTTTGGGCTAATGCTCCATAGAAGAATTCAGCACGGCCGCCTGTTCCGACCAATACGTAGCGTTTTTTGTTACTCATGTCTATCGCCTCCTTGAATATAGCTCTAGACTATAACAAGGAAGCACTTCATTCGCCGCTTTTTGTGCGTAATCGCTTTCAAATGCCGCTTATTTTGCTATAATTCAACTAAAGGGGGCAGCTGCATGATACAGACATTTCAAGCGGATTACCATGATCCCACCGGATATTTGAATATCGAATATGATCGCCGCATTGGATATTTTTCCATGACCGATGACCATCTGCATGACCATTATGAGCTGTACTACCTGCTATCGGGTGAGCGCATATACTTCATCAAGGATCGAACTTATCGGGTCAAAGCCGGAGACTTCGTATTCATTAACCGGAATACCGTTCATAAAACGATGGAGAGTGGAAGGCCAGACCATGATCGAATTGTTCTGTATATCAAGCCAGAGCTGTTCACTGAATTGGCCATTTTACCTGAGCTGGCAGAGGGGCTTAAGGAGCCATTCGGGTGGAATATTCCCATTCTAAGGCTTCCTTCACAGGTAAGTGAAACAGTGGAGCGAATAGTCAGTGAAATGATTGATGAGATGGTTCATACCAGAGCTGGAAGCAGTCTGCTGCTTCGTCACCGATCCGTTGAACTGCTGTTGTTTGCTTACCGTAACAAACATTTGAGCACCGTGCACTCGGCCGACAGTGAGCCGGCTCTGCATCCCAAGGCACAGGCAGTGGTGCGTTATCTCAACGATAACTATCAGCAGGATTTAGCGCTGCCGGAGGTTGCTGCATTATTTCGAATTAGTCCCCATTATCTCAGCCGTTTGTTCAAACAGACCACAGGTTTCACGTTCAGCGATTATCTCAACCTGCTTCGCGTGAAGGAGGCGCAGCGTTTGCTGCGTGAAAGCGATGATTCAATAACCGAGATCGCTCTGCGAGCGGGATTCAGCAATTTTTCACATTTCGGGAAGATGTTCAAGCGGACGGTTCAGGTGTCACCGAGGACATATCGTCAGGAGTTTAGAGAAGCAGGTTCGGTGAGAGTGCTGAGATAGGATGAGTTTATTTCAATCGTTGGAGTCCCTTAATAATGATGTTTGTTTTGTCACTTACCTTTTGTAATTCTTTCAATGAAAGCTTCGCATAGTCTGGGGGAAACAAGTGCCAGTACTGATAATAAAGATCACTTCGCTCGATATATAATCTTTGTGTCGTTCCGTCGACCATATTAGTAATGAGCCCATAATAATCGAAAGCGTTCTTCATATTGTTCGTATAGATGCTCAGGTTTGTTTCATCTGTTGTTTTGTTGCTTTTGATATATCGATCCAGCTCTTTTTTTATAATGTATACTTTCCAGAATAACACTGCGGTAAGCGGAGTCTGCAGAAGACTCGACACGATGTTTGAGTTCACGATACTTATGAAAAAAGATGGATGCAATAATCAGAATGATAGTGAATAAAATCAGAATAATATGTCGTGTTTTTGTACTCATAAATACGTCCTTGTTTATGTATTTAGTATGTTCCCATTTTGAAAATGGAGTTCTACATAATAACATGTAATGACACTTAAACCTATAGGTAAATACAGGAAGGGAATTCTTGCGACTCGCGATCCGAAGCTGAATATGTAAAAAACGAACCTGAGATATCCTGCGTGCGCAGACATTAATTCAGGTCTTTTATTATGACGTTGTATAACTGAGTTTAAATCTCACATCATGGACAACCTGCTCAAACCGAAATTTGACTTGTATCATTCTCCGGTCGCAACTTCAGCAGTAACTCTTCATCCCGTGGGCAGACCATCAAACCATCAATGACATCGAGGCGCGCGGCTTGAATGGAGGAACGGCGTGCGGGTTCGCTGGCATGATCGATACCTTCGATCCGGTCCGGGTGTGTAAAATATATAGAAGGAAAATATTCGCTCAGTCCATTTTACATCTTGCGGTTCAGGAGCATCCGGCGTATATTGAGATTTAACTAAATTAGCAATAAATTGAAAGGTTGTAAGGTTAAAAGTTTGATAGATTGATGGCTTGTAAGGATATTTTCTACATAAGGGGGAAGCCGAATGATACAGAACAGATTAGACGAATTGGGCATTGTATTGCCCCAAGCAAGTACGCCGGCAGCAAAGTATACCAATGCGGTCATTGTAAATGGAATCATGTATGTGTCCGGCAAAGGGCCGGATACGTCAGAGCGAGGTAAACTCGGGGAGCAGTTTACGACGGAGCAGGGATATGAATTTGCCCGAAATGCAGCCATCGAGGTGTTGGCTGTCGTTCAGGAAGTGCTTGGTTCGCTGGATCGGGTAAAACGGGTGGTCAAAGTGCAGGGGTTCATCAATGCCATCGCCTCGTACGAGGAGCACCATAAAGTGTTAAACGGGTTCTCGGATCTGATGCTGGATGTGTTCGGAGAACAGGGCGTGCACGCCCGTTCCGTATTTGGCGCTGTATCCGTGAGGGATAACTTGCCGCTAATCATTGACTCGATATTCCAGGTAGAGGAGTAGAGTTCATGACCAATTCCTCTTCAATGAATCCGTTAATGCTGTCATTTCCCGAAAGTTTCGATACACAACGTTTGACTATTCGTGCCCCGAGGTGGGGAGATGGAGCGGCAGTGAATGAGGCAATTCGTGAAAGTGCGGAGCAATTGCGTTTGTGGCTTCCATTTGCCGAGAGCATACCTTCAATGGAGGAATCGGAAGCGAATGCCCGCAAAGCGAGGCTGCAATTTCTGGAGCGTACCGACATGATGCTTCATTTACGTGACAGATTTACGGATGAATTCGTGGGCAGCAGCGGACTGCATCGAATCGACTGGAATGCACGTTGCTTCGAGATTGGTTACTGGATCAGAACGTCGCGTGCCGGCGAGGGGCTCATGACGGAAGCGGTCAGAGGTATTGAACAGTTCGCAATAACCTATTTGGAGGCCAATCGACTGGAAATCCGCTGTGATGCTCGCAATGTGCGAAGTGCCAAAGTGGCTGAGCGCGCAGGCTATACGCTTGAAGGTGTACTGCGCAAGATGCGGCGTGACAGTACAGGTACGCTCGTGGATATGATGGTGTTTGCAAAGGTAAGAGGCGATGAGCTCGAATAATTAGTTGAATTGAGATAAGAAATGGATCGGAAAATGATTTGAAAGAAAGAAAGAAAGAAAGAAAGAAACGGCTCTTGGAAGAACACGTTGTGTTGTTCTCCAGGGCCGTTTTTTGGTATGCAAATATTGGAGGTTGGGTGTAATGCTTAATGGACTGCTGAATGACCTGTTGAATGAACTGGAGCAGATAAGCGGAATCTCCTTACTTTATCGGGTTGGGAATGTTGACATATAGCGGCGTCTCACCACGCTGGTGGAAACGGCTGAGCAGATTGGCTTTGGCCGGTAAGGTCTCGGTGGTCAACAGATCACGAATGACGTCGTTGATACGCGAGGATTCGGTTGTCTTTCTTTGAAGCTCCTCCAATGTATTTCTCACCACCCTCCAGTATGGCTGCTCCGGTTGACCAGTATAGTATGCGAGGCGCTGCACCACATGACTGAGGTGATTGACAAAGAAATAATATTTCAATCGATGACGTGATTCTTCTTCGTTATACAAGACAGGACTGTTGGCACTGACTACCTGATCGATCCAACCTTGCTGTTCCGCTAAGGCTCGATTGACACTGATGCCCTCCAGATCCCTGACCACAAAAGCGGCAGGCATGCCATCTTCAAGACGCAGCATGGAATTCTGTACATGAGCTTCCAGACTAATTCCTGTCTCAGCATACAGTTCCACAAGCGGAACCATGGACAACTCCAGATATTGATGAAGCCATTCATACCAGTCTGTCTGCATCTTCGTATCACTTATACTATTCGGCGATGTAGAAGATTGCAGGCTTTCACGGACAGCCCGGAACAACAACGGTTCGTTTTCTCCAGGAAGCACCTCCATTAGGGAGGCCACGACATAAGGCGCCGCAGGAGCAGATCGGCAGGACTCTGGTGCTTCACGCAGGATCATGGAGAATCCGGAGATCAGCGCATCCTGAGTGGACGAGGGCTTCTTCGGCACCTTCAAGCTGCGGTATCCTTTTTCCAGCAATATCTGAAATGTCTCTGACGTCCAGCGATCCTGAATCTGCAGTACAATTCTGGATGCATCCAGTGTACGCAGCAGCTGCTCTTCATTGTTCTCGCGAATAAAGTTTGTAATTCGAATATGAAGAGACAGCTTGTAGAAACAGCCCTCCTCCGGATTCCAGACCGTGCGCACCGATGAGGTAGGATAGACGGAAGGACCGGTAGAGCCCAGATCAATCAATATGCTTTGCTGTAATAAGGCCTTTACCGGTTCAAGTGTTCGCAGATAGGCTGCCTGCCATGGATGACAAGGGAGGAGCACATAATGTCTGCATTCTGGAGGGAGGTGCTTCCAAGCGGCCTCGGCCATTTCGGCAGGAACCCAGGGTGCTTCACTGCCATAGTCCACGTTATCCAGCCAATCCTCCAACACAAGTTCAGGTGCGGCCGCAAAACAGCTGAGAGGAAAGCTAACGCCATATTCTGGCGAATAGGCATGCGAATCCGAAGTACTGAAGCCCTCCAGACTTTTCGGCGTTGGATGAAATGGATGACCACATAACAGTGCCTGTTCCAGATAGCGAAAATCCAATGTTACAGGAGATGATGAATTCAGCGCATGCTCCAGATAGGAGGTCATATGCTCCAAACTGTTGTAAACCATCTGCTCCAGCTCTGCCCGTTTCAACATTCGGGCTTCAGCATTGGGTTCTACAGATGATATTTCATCAAGCAACAGCGTCGTTATTTGTTCAAAAGAAACCTCTCTCCAACCATCGGGCTGTGCATCGTCTAATTCTGCAATGTGAAACGTGTCGCCATAGACATGATGTCCGGCGGCGGAACGATGAAGCAGATTTCCATATATCCTCTGACCAGTACGCGGAAGCTCAATAACAAGCGAAAGGTCTGGACGCGTGGCAATTCGAACATAAGGATCATGCTGTTCGGTTTCTCGAAGATAGGCGTTCAATATCCGGCTTAGCATCTCCTGACAGGCAAGTCCACTTGGGGATACTGAAGAGGGATGAACAGTCTGCTGGAATGGGTCGATGGTGACGTTATCCTTGGTCATGATTGATTATCATCCTTTCACAAATTATTGGAGCGGCATTTGTATGGGAGCTTTTGGCTCATGAACCGCCGGGCGGCGTACAGCAAGCGAAGCGGCGAGCATGACTGTCCCCATGACGAGAAATACAGCTGGAATTCCCCAGACACCTCCGATTAGAACCCCAATGGACGGACCGGCAATCTGACCAGCCATTAACATGCTGTTGGTAGCTCCGATGCGCACGCCCCGATCCTGATCGGTGGAGGATTTCAGCACGTTGAGCATGACCGTCTGCAATAGGGCGCTGTAGAAGAATCCTTGCAGAAAACGTACAACCAGCAGCCAGGCCACCCCGAGTGGAAGCGTATGTGCAAGCAGGCACAAGCCGCATAACAAACCAGCCAGCCGGAGATTGCGCTCGGGTAAGTAATGGTCGTTACACTTGCCCCACCACGATGCGCCAACCAATTCGCCAACCGATGACATCGCGAGCAGAACTCCGACCGTAAGTGCAGCTGCACCCGAGGAAGGCACGATTTCACGAATGAACGGAGTGAACATCGTAAACGTTGCAAAATCTGCGAGCTTGAAAATGATGCCTGCGATAACGAGTCTTCGGGCAATCGGATGTGTAATCAGCGAAACGAAGGCATGGATAATTCCGCTTTTATTTCTGTTTTTGCTATGATTTTTCAACATAGCGACCGAAGGCTGGTGTTGCTCCACAGGAGATACTTGATTATTGTTCTTGGTCGTACGCGTTCGATGAGTCGTCGCCCCCGTTAATACGATTGCGGCAAGCACAGCAAAACTCAACGTCAATGACGCTGTAATGAACAATAGCGGCCGACTTCCCCATGTGTTTACACATATGCTTCCTAGCAGTGGTCCAACGAGCAGGCCTGCTGCCGATGCCCGCTCCAGCTGTCCGAGCGCAGAACCCTGCTTTTGGTCAGGGGCATGGGTTCCCACAAACGCACTGCTCGCATCAGATATGCCACCAAAGGCTCCCTGGCAGAGGCGGAACAAAAAGAATTGAAACGGCGTCTGGGCAATGCCCATTAGAAACATGCTAAGAGCCAGTCCGACCAGCGCTCTGACAACCATCCATTTTCGACTCCAACGATCTCCGATCTTACCCCAAAAGGGGGTCAACAGTGCATAGGACAAAGCAGGTGCAGATACGGACAGACCTGTCCACAGCAGCACTTCTTCGGGCGTTCCCACGTTCAGCTGCTCCATGTAGTACGGGATAAAAGGGCTGATTCCAGTCAGCCCGGCACTGGAAAGAAAACGTCCACCCCACAAAATGCGTACGCTCTGTTTCCATGCCATCTGAGACATCATGTGTTCACTTCACCACCTTGATTTTGGCAATTTGAAACCAATTGCTGATCAGATTATCAAGAATGATTCTCAATGTCAATCTTATTTTTTTCAAAAACTTTCCAAAAATTTTAGTGTTGACAGGAAAAAAAAGGATATGCATAATAGGCCCTGTGTCCAAATTTGAAAATGATAATCATTATCAATAAAGCGGTTTTGGACAACAATATGCCCAGAAAGCTGGTGTAAACACATGGAACAAAGTACCCTGCAAATCAAGGATCGCTCGCTCAAAGTTGCGGATTCCATTATCGATTGTATCGGTCAAACACCACTTGTTCGCTTGAATTCCCTGTTTGGATCTTCAGGAGCGTCGGTGTATGCCAAGCTGGAAATGATGAACCCCGGCGGCAGCATGAAAGACCGACCTGCACGATACATTATCGAGCAGGGTCTGCGAGACGGAACGATCAAACCGGATACACATCTCATCGAGAGCACTTCGGGAAATCTGGGAATTGGTCTCGCATTAACCGCCAAACGATATGGACTGAAATTCACTTGTGTGGTTGATCCGAAAATTACATCGACGAATCTGAGAATGATCACCTACCTCGGGGCACAGGTTGACATGGTGACTGAACCTGACGAACACGGAAGTTATTTGCAATCCCGCATTCGGAGAGTCAAGGAATTAGCCAGCCAGGACCCGGCAGGTTACTGGATCAACCAGTATGCCAACCCTTTGAACTGGCAAGCTCACTATCATGGTGCAGGTCAGGAGATTGTGGAGCAGATGGATGGCCAGATCGACGTACTGGTGTGTGCAGTGAGTACGACGGGAAGCATTCTGGGCATTTCCCGCCGCGTGAAGGAAGCAAATCCGCATGCGCGGATCGTAGCCGTTGATGCAGTCGGCTCAATCATTTTTGGCACACCATCCCGACAGCGTGAATTGCCGGGTATCGGCGCCAACCGGATACCTGAGTTATTCAGCCCAAACGAGATTGACCAAGTGATTCATGTGGATGATCGGGAATCCGTGCTGGGATGCCAGAAGCTGCTGGAGCGGGAAGGTATTTTTGCAGGAGGTTCATCCGGATCACTGGTTGCTGCATTGGAGAAACTGGTTCCAACCCTGCGGCCTTCAGCCAAGGTGGTTACTGTCTTCGCAGATCGTGGAGAACGTTATCTGGACAGTGTGTATGACGAGCAATGGGTCAGTCAATTGCCGCCAAGCCAAGTGATCAAGAGTATCTAAAAATTTATCTCGGAGGAGAGATCAGATATGAGTACCGTTCAGGATCATAGCCTTTTGTATATGAGTAAACAGGATATTATAGATCTGGGAGGGCTGTATTCAGAGCCATATGTCAAAGCAGTAACCCGTGCACTGGAGCTTCATGCCAAGCGGGATATCGTGCAGCCGTTGAAGCCTTATCTGCGGGTTAACGAGGAGAGCGGTCATATTGCCGATCGCATTATTGCGATGCCTGCGTATGTGGGTGGCGATGTAGCGATCAGTGGTCTCAAGTGGATTGGAAGCAAACATGATAATCCGGCTAAGCGTCATAAGGAACGTGCAAGCGCTCTTATTATCCTCAATGATCCGGAAAGCAACTATCCGGTGGCGGTGATGGAAGGCAGCGTGATCAGTGGGATGCGTACGGCAGCGGTTACAGCCATTGGGGCAAGATATTTAGCCAGAGAAAGTTTCCGTACAGTGAGCGTAATCGGCTGCGGGGTAATCGCCAGAATGCAGATCATCTCGCTGCTTGAACAATTTGACTCCATTCGGACCATCCATCTGTATGACCTGAATGCCGATACGGCCCGCCAGCTTGCCGATGAAATTGGTTCGCGTTTTGATCAGGTTGAAGTGCTGGTGGAAGATTCGTCAGAACAAGCGGTACGACAAGCGGAAGTACTCGTAACGGCTACGGTAGCCTCATCGCCCCATATTCCGTATGAATGGATTGCCAAAGGTACCTTTGTCAGCAACATCTCGATTATGGATTTGCACAAGGATGTATTTACGCAGGCAGACAAAGTGGTCGTGGACGACTGGGATCAATCCAATCGGGAGAAAAAGATTATTAATCAGCTGGTGCTGGAAGGAAAATTCTCCCGTGAGCAGCTTCATGCTGAACTCGGCGAGATCCTAATTGGGGCAAAGTCAGGACGAGAACATGAGGATGAGATTATTGTGCTGAACCCGATGGGGATGGCGATTGAGGATATTTCCAGTGCGGCAGAGATGTACGCAAGAGCCGTTGAACAAGGAAAGGGCACACGTTTATGGCTATAGAGCTGAAGATAGGGCGTATGCCTCAGGTTGAAAGTGTTCGTGAGCACCTATTGGCACTGAAAGAACAGCAGACCGAACCGGTATGTGCCTACATCCGGGATGTAACAGCACTCGTCGCTCATGTGCATCAACGTGTACAATCCATGCCGGAATCTAGTCAGCTGTTCTATGCCATCAAAGCCAACTCGGAAGAAGAGGTGCTTCGAGCGCTGGCCCCTGTAGTTCATGGCTTTGAAGTGGCATCTTTGGGCGAGATCGTGAAGGTGAGACAAGTCTCAGCGGATATTCCGATTCTGTTTGGTGGACCAGGCAAGACGGAAGCCGAGCTTCGGGGAGCGATAGAGCATAAAGTGCAGCTTATTCATGTGGAGAGTATGCACGAGCTAAACAAGCTGAACGAGATTGCTCGTCAAAACGACGTTCGCGTATCCGTATTGCTGCGGATTAACCTGAAAGGTCCACTGCCGCAGGCGACACTGGCTATGGGCGGTCGTCCGACCCAGTTCGGAATCGACGAGGTTATGCTGCCACAAGTCATGAACCAGCTCCGACACTTGCCACATATTCAGGTGGAAGGCTTTCATTTTCACTCCCTTTCGAACAATCTGGATGCGGAGCAGCATGTGAAACTGGTTGAGTATTACTGCACGATCGCGCGGGATTGGGCGAGGCAATATGGTTTCACGCTTCGGTATTTGAATGCCGGGGGTGGAATTGGTGTGAACTATGCCCATCTGGAGCAGCAGTTCGACTGGATCACATTTGTGAATGGGATTGCACCGGTATTGCAAAAGGAACTGCCTTCGGAAACGACTTTGTTGTTCGAATGTGGGCGTTACCTTACGGCGTCGAGTGGGTATTATGCAACCGAGGTGCTTGACGTTAAAGTCAACCATGGTAAAACATATGTCATCGTGCGTGGCGGTACACATCATTTTCGCCTACCCGTTTCTTGGCAGCACAGTCATCCGTTCGAAGTGATTGAGGTGGAGAACTGGATGCATCCGTATGACAGACCCGAGGTGAAGGAAGCCGCTTTTACAGTGGCAGGCCAGCTATGTACTCCGAAAGATATTTTGGCAAGTGATATTACGTCAGGCAGGGTTCGGGCAGGAGACATTTTGCTGTTCCAATATGCGGGCGCTTATGGCTGGGCGATCTCGCATCATGACTTTTTGAGTCATCCACACCCGCAGCACATTTATTTGCAGTAGCACATGAAATGGTTTGAGGCATTGCAATCATGGGAGGTGTCTTATGAACGGTCTAACAGCAGAATTGGTCAGGTCCGAAGAGTGGATACGAGTGCGGCGACGTATTTTCAGGCAATTGGTGGAGTCATTTCTGTATGAGCAAATCTTGAGTGAACCGGTGATCGGGCCTTATGCGGAGGCAGAGTATACACTGCAAGGGGAGACGGAGACAGGAGAGAAGGTGGAATACACCTTTTGGGCTGTACGAAAAGAGAGCTTTGATCGCATTCGGTTGTTAGATAAACCAGTAATGCGGATAACATCGAAGAAACAAGCGGAGGCAGATTCCATTCCTCGTTTTTTACTGGAGGTTGCTGCGCATATTCCCACTTCCGAAGCTCTGCTGGGGCAATTCATGGATGAGCTTCAGCAAACCCATCTGAAAGACACGCTGTCCGTGCGATGGCGTGTTGGTCAGCCCGAACCTCGGGTATCGGAATATGACGAGTGGGAATCTGCCCTGATTGAAGGGCACCCGTATCATCCTTGTTACAAATCCAGAGTTGGATTCACGCTTTCTGACAATGAAGCCTATGGACCGGAGTTCGGACCCGAATTCAAGCTGGTCTGGATTGCGATTAAACAGGATGCAGCCCAAATATCCATATCATCTTCACTGGATACATATGCTGCGTTTATTCATAACGAGCTGGGTGATGAACTGCAGGCGTTTAAGTTGATTTTGCACGAAGCGATCTCGAGTGAGAAGTTGAAAGGGGTCTCCAATTCCAATTCCAATGCCGACGTCGATGCTGAGGTGAAGGTGAATACGAATGGGGATACAAGTGTTGTGGATGAATATGTGTTTGTTCCCGTGCACCCTTGGCAGTGGGAGCGAATTATTTCAGAGGCGTGCACGGAGCAGCTGCGAACAGGAGAGATGGTGTATTTGGGCCAAGCAGGTGACATCTACCGTCCCCAACAATCCATTCGCACATTGTCAAATGTGAGTCACCGCGATAAACCGTATGTCAAACTGCCGCTCAATATGGTGAATACGTCATCCGGACGGATTCTGGCACAGCACACGATCATGAATGCGGCTCGTATCTCGGACTGGCTTGGTCGTGTGGTGGCAGAGGATACGTTTTTACAGGATGAGCTTGGTCTGATTGTGCTGAAGGAGATTGCGGGGGTATCGTACCATCACCAGAAACTGCCCAATCTGCTGGAGCAAAAAATATACGGATCACTCGGGGCTATCTGGCGGGAAAGTCTGCACCCGCGCTTAATGGCAGGAGAAGAGGCTTTGCCATTTAATGCGCTGTGTCATCTCGATCAGCATGGCACTCCGGTCATTAAACCATGGATAAACCAATATGGACTGGATCGCTGGGCCCGGCAATTGCTGAATGTGGCGGTGGTACCGCTGATCCATCTGCTGTACGCGCACGGAGCTGCGCTTGAATCGCATGCGCAAAATATGATCATCGTGCTGAAACAGGGATGGCCCAGCCGGATTGCGCTTAAGGATTTCCATGACGGTGTCCGTTACTGCCCATCCATTCCTCACCCGTTTGGATACCCGGATATTGAATATCCGCCTGCAAACCATCAGCGGGTGAATCGCAATTCGTTTGTGGAGAAGGAAGATCCTTCCGAGGTGAAGGACTTTATGTTGGACGCGTTGCTTTTTATCAACCTGACCGAAGTGGCATTTTTCCTTGAGAAGCACTTTGGCTTGAGTGAAAAGCAATGGTGGAGCGTGGCTGCTGAGGTGATATTGACTTACCAAGAGCAGTTCCCTGAGTTACAGGCGCGATTTGAACAGTTTGACGTCTTTGCACCCGAGATTGAAGTGGAACAGCTGACCAGACGGCGAATTCATGAAGGGCCGGGGGACTGTGTGCATCGGGTAAGTAATCCACTGCATGTCTACAGGCCGGTGCGGCAGATTTAATCAGGACGGGAGGAGTGCATGCGCATGGAAAGTACAAGAAAATCTGAATATCAAAGAAATGACGAGGATTGGGATAGACAACCATTTTGCAATGAAGAATCCTCCAGCCAAGTACGTAATGGTGTCGTAGGCTTCGGACTTGAGATAGAGAACGAGTGCTGGCAAGCGCAGCAAAGAAAACTGTACACCGCAGCTCTGTCTTCACATCACTATACCGATGCACGCAGACGCATTTTCAGGCAGCTGGTCGAATCCTTGATGTACGAAGGTGTTATGGATTATACCTCAAGGGAGGCGCAGGGGTTTAACATTTGGGAAATGGAGGGTAAAGGGCTGAATGGTGAACGGGTCATTTACGCGTGCAAGGGAACAAGGCATCTTACCTTTGGTCGTTTGCGGCTGAACCATGAACCGATGACAAGACGTGTCTGTGTGGATGAGGTTCCGGCTTCGGAAAGCAGAATCATGCAAAAGGGGGAAGGCTTTCAGCATGAAGCTGCGGACTGCCAAGAAGCGGAATCCATTTCTCTGTTTTTGCTGGAAGTCGGACCTGCTATAGGAGCGGATGAAGGGAAGCTGCTGCATTTCGTTAAAGAGCTGGAGCAGACGCTGATTAATGACACACTGGCGCGATATGTACGAGCTGAGCGGCAGAATGATTTCCATGCTCTTTCCGATGAGGACTGGGAAAGTGGAATTATCGAAGGTCATCCGTACCATCCGAGTTATAAATCCCGTATTGGGTTCCGAGTTGAAGATCAGCTTGACTATGGACCCGAGTTCGGTGGATGGATTAGACCGATATGGGTCGGAATTCATAAGCAATACGCACGGATAAGTCATGGTGTGAATGAACATGGACCGGCTACAAGGGAGTGGCTTCGGGATCAACTTGGCGATCAAGTGTTGGAACGCTTCCTCACGGCACTACAGGAAATGGGGGCTGATCCGGCAGAGTATGTGCTGATGCCAGTGCATCCGTGGCAATGGCGAACAACGATCAGTTCCGTTCTTGCAGAAGACATTTGTAACGGGAGCATCGTAGTGCTCGGCAGCAGCGAAGATCGATATACGGCTCAACAATCGATCCGCACGCTAGCTAACCGATCACGTCCGAATTCACCCTACTTGAAGCTGTCGCTTAGTATGATTAACACATCGACAGGCAGGGTAATTGCCCCGCATACGGTGGAGAATGCACCTCTCATTACCGACTGGCTGCAGGGAATTAACAAGCAAGATCCTTACATGAGGGATGAGCTGCGTGTCATTCTTCTGGGAGAGATTGCAGGCGTTGCATACGACAATCATCAGATACCGGATGCGTTGAAGCCCCTTTCGTATGGTGTGCTGTCCTGCATTTGGAGGGAAAGTGTACATTCCCGGTTGGAGCCGGGCGAATCGGCGATTCCGTTTAATGCATTGGCTACACTGGACCCTGCAGGGCGACCGGTGATTGATCCTTGGGTAAAAAGGCTGGGTGCTGATGAATGGCTGTCCGAGCTGTTGAAGACTTCGGTACGACCGCTCATTCACTGGTTATTCGCTCATGGAATTGCCCTGGAATCTCATGCACAGAATATGCTGCTTGTTCACCAGGAAGGGAAGCCTTCACGCATTGCTCTGAAGGATTTTCACGATGGAATTCGATTTACGAGAGAGGCACTTGCCGATCCAAATCTCTGTCCAGCGCTTGTCGAGGTGCCGGAATATCATCGTCGTGTGAACCGTAATTCATTTCTGGAGACGGACGCACCAGCAGAAGTGCGGGATTTCATACACGATGCCTTTTTCTTTATCAATCTTGGAGAACTGGCTTTATTCATGCAGGAGCACTACCAGATCAGAGAGCAGACCTTCTGGAATAAAGTTCGTAAGATCATTACTGACTATCAACGGCGTTTCCCTGAATTCCATGAACGTTACAAGCTGTATTCCTTGTTTGATTCTAAGATCGGAGTAGAGCAATTGACGAAGCGTCGCTTGTTTCCAGATGATGAATTGCGTATTCATCAGGTTCCAAATCCACTGGCACATCAAATTATGGATAAATATGGGTCAAATAAAGATGGATTAAAAAATAGTATATGAGATCAAAAGAATATTGCATGGACAGAAACTGGAATTGTGGGATATTGTTTTAATAATGATAATCATTATTGATTAGGTTATTAAATAGGATCAGGGGGTTGGATAGAATGCATGTAGAGAGAAATAGGATTGGAATGAAACCATGGGTGCATTTTGCTGTGTTCGCGGTATTGATGCTGGTGCTCGCAGGTTGTGGAAATTCGGGATCAGGTGCCGCGAGCGGTTCAGCAGCGGAAACATCTGCAACCGAACCAAAGCAAGAAGAAACTGTAGCCAATACTGGGGATACACGTACCGTCAAGGATGCATATGGCGAGGTTCAGGTTCCGGCTAATGCAAATCGAATTGTAGTACTGGACATTGGGGCTTTGGATAATTTGCTTGAGTTGGGCATTACACCTGTAGGCGCACCTTCTATCCTGGCAGCAGGCGATCCTTACCCAGCCTATTTGAAGGGCACAGAAGGCATTGAGAATATCGGATCGGTAAATGAACCAAGCCTGGAGGCTATCGATGCACTGAAGCCGGACTTGATCATTGGTAATAAAGATACACATGACGCTATCCATGATCAGTTAAAAGAAATCGCTCCTACGGTGTTTGTAGAAACACTCGGGGTAACCTGGAAGGAAAATCTGCAGCTTCATGCCGATGCTGTAAACAAGCTGGAAGATGGCAAGAAGCTGTTGGATACATATCAGCAGCGCATGGAGGAATTGAAATCCACGCTTGCAGGCAAGGATGCCAAGGAAGTATCGCTGTTCCGTCCGCGTGAGGACAAAATTCAGGTCTATCTGAAAGAAACTTTTGCAGGTACGATTATGGAAGACGCCGGAATTGTTCGTCCCGCAGCTCAGCAGGATGCAGGTTTCTCCCAGGATATTACGGAAGAGCAGATTGCTGATCTGGATGGGGACGTAATCTTCTGGTTTAACCGTGAGCCGGATGCATTCGCCAAGCTCGAAAAAAGTAAATTGTGGGCGACGTTAAAAGGAGTTCAGAATCAAGCGGTGCACCCGGTCGATTGGGAGTACTGGATGAGTGGTCTGGGCATTCAGGCTGTAAACAAGGTCGTGGATGATCTGAACACCTATGTAGCCAACTAAATGTAAACTATGCTGCACCTTTTTCAAAAACAATGGATTGGAAAATCACTACGTGGTCCATTGTACATTATCCATTGCAATAATGCTTTCAAGTGGACATAGCTTAACTGTAAAATTGGGTCGTCGAATGTGACGATCCAATTTTTCTGATTTTTCTGCATAGGGCTTTTAGTACGATTTTTCTTTGCTCTATATTTGGCCCTATATATATAGAAGGAAAAATTTTTGCAGTCCATTTTCTATAAGTGATTTATTCAACATTTTCAAGTACATAAATTCAGCAGCATGTAAGTGGGAGGCGTAAAAAAATGAACAGCAGCACCAGATTCAGATTCACTGGTTTAGCAACCATCATCGTGTTGACAGTTCTCGCGTTTCTAGTCAGCATCATGTATGGCATCGTACAGATACCACTCCGTTCTGTTGTGGATGCCTTCTATGCCTTTGATGGATCGCGTGAACATCTGATCATACAAACCGTCAGACTGCCAAGAGCAGTTATTGCCGCAGTGGTTGGCAGTTCTCTGGCTGTGGCCGGGTGCCTGATGCAGGCGATTAGCCGCAATGCCCTGGCAGGTCCTGAACTGTTCGGCATTAATTATGGCGCGGCACTTACGGCGGTGCTTGCTTCCTTTTGGCTGGGAACGACTTCTCTTCAATTATTTGCATGGTCTGCGCTGTTGGGGGCTACGGTTGCAGGCGTACTGGTTTTCCTTCTTAGTTCCACAGGCAGACAACCCTTATCTTCAGTTAAACTTGTCCTGGCAGGGGCTACATTAAATTTGCTGTTTGCTTCATTGACACAAGGTATTCTCATTCTAAATGAGCAATCCCTGGATACGATGCGCTTCTGGTTGGCAGGGTCATTAACAGGCAGGGATCTCGATCTGTTTTTTCAAATTCTGCCTTATTTGATCATAGGCGTCATCTGTGCGTTTGCTTTAAGCAGTCAATTGAATATTTTTGGTTTGGGAGATGAAGTGGCTCAAGGATTAGGACAGCGAATGAAGATGATCAGGATCATCTGTATTATCGCCATTGTTCTGCTGGCTGGCAGTGCCGTCGCACTTGCTGGACCCATTGGGTTTATCGGGTTGGCTATTCCGCATATCGCAAGATTGATTGCAGGCAGTGATTATCGATGGGTGGTTCCGTACTCTGCTGTTCTGGGAGCATTGCTGCTGCTCACAGCAGACATTGGCGCGAGATTTGTGCTGCCTGGCCAGGAAATTCCTGTCGGGGTGGTTACAGCCTTCTTTGGTGCGCCGTTCCTGATCTATCTGGCCCAAAGAAAGGAGAGATCGATATGATTTCTTCTATCATAAAGGGGCGTGCACTCACCATTATTCTGATTCTCTTGTTATTGAATGTGGGAGTGCTCGTGCTTAATGTGATGCTGGGAGATCGCTCCATCCCTCCAGGAGAAGTACTACGCAGCTTGATGGGAAGGGGAGATCAGGAATATTACTTCACCATTCATCAGTTAAGGCTGCCCAGGGTACTGACTGGTTTCCTGGTTGGATGTGGTCTGGCATTGGCAGGTACAATCTTGCAGGTCATTACGAGGAATCCTCTGGCATCACCTGGCGTGATTGGTTTGAATTCAGGTGCGGCTGCGGCGGTGGTTGCCGTCATGGTACTGGTTCCTGCTTTTCCGATGCGGCATATGCCGTGGATTGCCTTCAGTGGTGCCTTTCTCGCGGCCGCGGTAATCTATGGATTGTCATGGAGAAAAGGAGAGGCGAGTTCCACGGTTCGCATGCTGCTGATTGGTGTGGGCATATCTGCCATGGCAGGTGCATTGATCACGTATTTGTTGACAGTAGGCAAAATATTCCGGGTCTCCCAGGCATCGGTGTGGATGGCAGGTAGTCTGTACGGACGAACGTGGGAACACTTTTGGCCTTTATTGCCGTGGGTGGTAATTCTGTTTCTTCTATTAATATGGATGTCCAGAAGACTGGATATGTTTCTGTTGGATGTCCAGTCAGCCGCCGGGTTGGGTTTGCGCGTGGAGACCGTGCGGGTGTTGTTCCTTCTGATGAGTGTAGGACTCGCCGGGTCTGCGGTGTCGATGGCAGGAACGATTGGCTTTGTTGGCTTAATGGCTCCACACATGGCCAAACATCTGGCAGGCAGTCGGAGTCTGATTCGCTTGCCGGTTGCGGCGTTGCTTGGAGGACTGATCGTCATGCTCGCAGATCTGGCCGGACGGACATGGTTCGCTCCGTACGAGATTCCAGCCGGATTAATTACGGCGATGATCGGGGCTCCATACATGATGTATTTGCTGTTGCGACGCAGAGGGATATAATGAAGAGAAGGATTTAGAATGCAAGAAAGGCTGGTGCATCTTTTCATGCCATCATATGTGAATGAAGCCAATCTAATCTATCTTTTATCTTCAGTACGTAAACGAAAGTTTCCCATGACCCGACAAGCCAAACATGTTCGGGTTCCTGTATACATATTATGCTTTATTACAGATGGCGAAGGGGTTGTTGTACTGGATGGTGCGCTGCAGAAGGTTCGTCCTCTCCAGTTATATTTGCTTGTACCCGGCATGATTGTGGAATTCCCGGAGCAAGGTAGTACGTTCGAATATTATGGGATATGGTTTGAACCGATCCGATTAACCAAGACCAGAGGTAAATATGAAGCATTGCCTGTCCTGTCCTTATCCGGGGCACTCTCGCCAGGTCATGTTCCCGTGCATCATCCGCAGCAGATCCTCCAACAGATTGTGCAGCTGTATCATCATAGTCGACAGGAGCGAAATCGGGATTCATTGCATTTGAGAATTCAGTTAGAGCTATTGATCCAGAATATTATGAAGAATGAACCGGAACAGCAGAGTACGGTAATGGATGAACGGGTTGAACGGAGCATCCTTTATATGGAGCAGCATTATACAGACAAAGTAAGCATTGAACAGCTGGCTGAAGCAGCAGGTGGCATGCCGCCGGTTGCTTTTTCACGTTTGTTCCGAAGTGAAACCGGTTTGCCGCCAGTCGAGTACCTAAGCAACATACGTATGACCCGTGCGAAGCAGATGCTGAATATGAAGAACAGTCGAGTGAAGGAAGTGGCAGCTGCGGTCGGTTATCGGAGTGAATTTTACTTTAGCCGCATGTTTCAACGCATGGTGGGTGTATCCCCTACATTATATATGAAGCGAGGCAAGTTAAAGGTGGCTGTAGCCTCCTCGCTCGGATTCGACGACCATCTGATATCCGTTGGAATCGAGCCGGTCTGTGTGGTGGATTTATTCCAGTATCCGGATCAGAGCAATGAGCAGTATGCGGAAAAATTACACAGCCAGCTGCTGGAATTGGAGCAGTCCAATCCGGATATGATTATCGCCGACCATTATCATACGGAGTTCAGAGAGCAGTTCAAACAAACGGCTGCGCCTGTATTTCTGGATTTCTCTGTGTGGGACTGGAAAGGAAACTTCGAGAAGATTGCCGAATTGGTGAATCGGGAACGTGAGGCTGCGGAGATGCTGACACGTCTGGATGTGCAAATTGAGACAACAGGCCAGACATTGCGCCGGATGCTGGGCCAGGAACGGATCACCATCATGCAAGTGAGCCACCGGACGATTGGCATTCAGGGCAGGGTGAATCATCCGCTCAATGAATTGATATACGGCGAGCTTGGTTTGCGTCCGGGCACTCAGGCTCCAGCAGAATTGTGGCGAATGGAGCTGCAGCCGGAGGCCATGCCAGTATTGGAGACGGAACATCTGTTCATTCATCATCATCATATTCTCGCCGGTAGTGACAAAATGTATGACGAGTTGACCAGAACGGCAGCATGGCCCCAGATTCCGGCGGTGAAGGATGGAAAAGTTAAGCGCATCCCCAATTGGTTTGTGATGAGCTGGACTCCGCTCGGTAGACAACGAATCATGAATGAATTGCTGGCAGCCGTGGGTGAATATCAGCAGCGCTAACCAGCGCTGAGCTGGCAGCGTTTCAACAGGGATTACACGTTAAGTAGGAAGTGTACTCATATCAGGGGGAATGAATTATGAGACGGATTGGACAAGGAAGAACGGCAGAGATCTTTGAGTACACATCAAATCAGATTATGAAACTATATCATGCGGATTTTCCAGCGGAAGCTGTGCAGAATGAGTTTCGAATTACCGATGCGGTATTCAGGAAGGGCCTGCCTGTGCCGCAGGCAAGGTTATTTAAGGATGATGAATCTCGAAAAGGGATCATATTTGAACGGATTGAAGGCAATACGATGTTATCCCTTATGATTCAGGAACCTGTGCTGATCAAAGAACTATCATGTCAAATGGCAGTCTGTCATCATAGCCTACACGCCCAGAATGATGAAGAAGGAGTACTCCCTGCACAAAAGCAGATTCTTACTGGAGCTATTCGAAATACCTCTCTATTGTCGGAAGAGGAGAAAATACAGATTATTACTTATTTGTCGACTCTTCCAGATCGAAAGCAAATTTGTCACGGTGATTTTCATCCCGATAATGTCATGGTGAATGAAACAAGAGATCAATATTGGGTTATAGACTGGATGACAGGCATGTCGGGTGATCCGGCGGGTGATGTGGCAAGAAGCTGGGTAATATTAATGAGCGCCACCCTGCCGGAGGATACGGCCCCAGCTATTCTTAAAGGATTTGAAGGGGTTCGAAACTTACTGTTGGATGATTATATCCGGCATTATTTACAGATTTCCGGGATTTCCCGCCAGGAAATGGATGCGTGGATTCTGCCGGTTGCCGCTGCACGTCTGAACGAGAGTTTACCTGGGGTGGAAGCGGATCAGTTAATCAAGCTTGTGCACGATCGTATTCGTCTGCTGAAATAACATATATAGCTTAACTAAAGAGGATAACGAGGTGAAAGAATCCATGCTGAACGCATTAAAGGCCATACAATCTTACAAGTCAGGCCATCTCTCTGAGGGAGAGCAGCCAACGTGGTTGCAGCTGTTGGCAGCAGCAGAGCAGCCGAATATTAACCTGGAACGTATTCATTCTATCGCGGAGCTGGAAGGAACGAATCCGGTACTGGATTATGTAGAACGCACACTTCAGGTGCTGGAGCAGCTTCAAGTTTCTTTTTGGATAAGAGAAATTCTGGAGGACGTGCTGGTCTGGTCGGAAACGGCAAAAGCAGGGTCACCGAAACAGCGGCGAAAATGGCAGAAACAGGGGGTTAACCTGTTTGTACATAATGTGGGTTCAGCACAGCTATATGACATGTATGGAAGTGTTGGAAATTTGCATGGCAAGCAAAGCCAACGTGAGGAGGAACATTCATCTCGATCGGAATCATCGAGTGATTCTTCAAATGATTATCCAAGTAGTACGCAATTTACGCCAACTGCATATGGTTCACTCACACCTCGGCGTGAGCTCATTCGTACCCTTATTACCACACACGGACTTATTGGTCAGTACATCAGAGGCGAAATCCCGTTTGCTGAAAATGCTCCACTGCATTCATTCATCACGCAAGGGTGGCTGACCGCAGATGAAATGCAGGCCATCCTGAGGGCGCTGAACGAATGCATCATTGCCGGTGTTGACCCAGCACTTTGGAATCAGGTTCAGGGTGAAGTTCAGCGTATTATAGGCTGGATCATTACAGAGCCGGATCATACAGACTGGAATGTGAAGGAGCGGCTCTCACGCTTGCGGAGCTCGTCTATACGTCAGGGAGAAGCGATGGATGAAGCTTATGCCAAACTTCAAGCCCAGCTTGAGATAGAGAAACTTCTCGCTCCTCTGGCTCACCGAACCTTATGGTATGTGGAGTCAGCGATGCACGATTTTTCGCTGCAGGAGATGGTCAAGATTTTCCTTTTGACGCTGCACAGTGAAGCTATGGAACAACAATGGGATGCAGTAAGGCATATCAGTTTTGAACCTTTAATGAACACGATGTATTACGACTATAAAGGTGTCAAGAAATTGAATATTTACAAGAAACGAATGATTGAAAAGTATTTGGAGCAATATTCGTGGGAGCAGATTGAAGCAGGTGAGACGATCACTTACCCTCACTTGACACATCGGATTGAACGGCACCCGGATTTACGGGATACGTTATTTGTGACGTTTGAATTTTCCCCGGCCGCGGAGAAGCTGATTGCGTTCTGTATTGAGGCAGAAAAGTCTCCGTTATACGAGAAGGCGGTGCTGTTGTTATTTGACCTGTTTGGATTGCGTCGGGACGCATATGATCGGTTCCATAATGAAGAGACGTATCTGGCCGACATGAACAGCTCAGGTGATTACAAGAAAGTACTGCTGGATTATATGGTGGGCAAACGAGTGCTCGATATCGGTCCCGGCGGTGGAATATTGCTCGACCTGATTGAGCAGGAACGACCTGAGATGGAACCAATCGGCATTGATATTTCAGCGAATGTCATTGAGGCGTTGGAGCGCAAAAAGCAGCGGGAGGCACATCGCTGGCAAGTATTGAAGGGGGATGCTCTTCAACTGGATCAATACGTGCAGCCAGGCACGGTGGATACGGTTATTTTTTCATCCATTCTGCATGAACTGTATTCGTATATTGAACGTGACGGACGAAGATTTAACAGGGATACGGTCGTTGCTGCGCTAAGAAGTTCGTTTAACGTGTTGTCCCCTGGTGGCCGGATTCTGATCAGGGATGGTATCATGACTGAACCTGAGGCACAGAAGCGACGGATTCGTTTTCTCGAACCGGATGGGATGCGATGGCTGGAACGGTATGCGCAGGATTTCCAGGGACGAAGCATCGAATTTGAGCAGATCTCCGAGAATGAGGCCGTGCTGGGAATCAACGATGCGATGGAATTTTTGTACACCTATACATGGGGCGAAGAAGCCTATGTCCATGAGATTCAGGAGCAATTCGGCATATTTACTCCATCGGCCTATGAGCATTGTATTCGCGAAGCGCTGGGTGAGCAAGCAGAAATTATAACGTTCCGACACTTTCTTCAGGAAGGATATACGGAAGCGCTTGGAGAACGAATACAATTTATGGATGAACATGGTCAACCTGCACCTTTGCCAGACAGCACCTGCCTGATTGTGATTGAAAAAAAGAAAGGAATGGCGGACAGATGACAAATGAAGCCAACACGGCTTTATATTTTGTAAGGCACGCGGAATCTGAATATATCGAAGGGAAGGAACGCGAGCGAGGTCTGACGGAACAAGGGAAAAGAGATGCGGCTAGTGTTGCGGGTTTGCTCCATCGGGAGCAAATCCAGCTGTTTTATTCCAGTCCGTATAGACGGGCTGTGGATACGATTCAGGGGTTGGCAGAAGTGTCAGGCGGCATTGTGGTCACCGAAGAGGATTTGCGTGAGCGTGAGCTGTCAGGTCCTGAAGTGAAGCATGAACATTTTCGTAAAGCCAAACAAAGGCTCTATGATGATCCTGCATTTGCCTATTCAGGTGGAGAATCCGGCGAAGTCGCTGGGGCGCGGGCAATTGCTGTTATACAGCGTATCCTGGATAGGCATCCGGGACAAAAAATAGTGGTTGGCACCCATGGGGATATCATGACGTTGATTTTCAATTATTATGATTCGTCCTATGGTTATGACTTCTGGGCAAACACAACGATGCCGGACATCTACAAACTGGAGTTTGATCGTGAAGGCAGGTTGGTCCAGGTAACACGACTATGGGAAGAACAGGTTTAGTTTCTCTAGGTAACACGTTCTAACGACGTTAGGAGGCGATGATACTGAACCGCAAGTTGGTAGAGTCCTTTATGGAGCAACAAATCCGTTTTAATGACAATAAAAGTTTATTTTATAATGAGGGCAAGTCTACACTAGGGCCATCTCCGCGAACGTTGTGCTGGCTAATGGAATATCGCGCTCAAGTTGCAAAAGCATTAGAACGTATTTTTACAGATGGATTATTAAATCATTTTACAATTAAACTAGCAGAGCAAGGAATTCGTCATTTTATCCAGGTGAACCAGTTTATGCAGTTTACGAGCAAAGACAAGTTGCAATTGACAGAAATATATAAAGATCAATTTATGCGAATCTGGTCTCTTTTGCAGAATGAGAGGGCAGGGGAAGAGGTAGTGCAGCAATTCTTTCAAGAGCATTATCATCAATTAAGAACATTTCTAATACAGACTAACGGCGAGGACTTGTTTAAAAAATATACGATGGGTCCACATCTCTTCTGGGTACCGTGTGAGGAGTATTCGGCGGATCTGCAGGTATCCTGGCTCGGCTTGGATATAGAGCACCTGCATCAACCGGTGCTTGATCTTGGCTGCGGTCCGCAGGCCAATTTGGTCCATTTTTTACGTAATAAAAAAATAGAAGCTTACGGGATGGACAGACAGGTGGATGCATTGGAAGATCGGCCGTTTTTGCGACGTATGGGCTGGATGGAATCTTCATTTGAACAAGAACAGTGGGGGACAATAATATCCCATTTGGCATTCTCCAACCATTTTACACATCATCATCTCAAGGCAGACGGTGAACCAGAAGCATACGCTCAGAAATATATGGAGCTATTAAGAGCGCTAAAACCAGGGGGCTCCTTCTTCTATGCGCCGAGTGTTCCTTTCATAGAGTCATTCGTAGATCAACTGCCCCAGTACTCTGTATGTCGAACCTGGATAACACCAACACAACAAATGACGCGAATTATGCGGCTGGATTAGATGAAAAAGGGGAGAGCCGAATGAAGATTACGTTTATGCCGGATACGTACACGATTGAAGAGCTAAAAGTCTCTCACTTGCAAGATAGGACGTACTGCATATTTGATCTTGAAGGAACAGGGATTAATCCGGCAGAGGAAAGTGTGACTCAATTTGGTGCGATGTATTACAAAAAAGGAGCATCATTAAATTCAACGTTCTCTTCACTTGTACGTGCGTCTAAACCGATTCCACAAGCGGTCGCGAACTTAACGGGCATCTCAAATGAGGATATGATCCAGGCTCCCTCGTTCGCGGAAGCATATCATGCTTTCCTGGAATTCATCGGGGATAAGGTATTAGTAACGCAGGCTGGTTATGAGTATGATTTGCCCATGTTGAAACGGCATTGTGATATGAATGGGCTGCCGATGTTTACCAATCCGGTTTTGGATACGAAAGCGATGTTCACATATATTCATCCTGAAATCTCCGAGGTCATCTCTACCGATTTCCTGATCCGGTATTATGACCTGAATACAGACGGAATTCACAGGCACAATACCTTGGCCGATTGTGGTGTGATTGCTCGTATTTTTGAACATGTCCTGAATGAATATCAGGCTCTTGCATTGGATCATTTTGCTGCGGATGCGAAACATGTAATGAAACGTTTTGTGATTCCCGAGATGTATTTGACAGCACCGATCGGAGGAGGGAAGCCAAATGAGTAGAGTGGATGCGGATAAACTGCTGGCTGATTTGAATGAGGGGCGGATGATTAGCCAACAGACATTCAAAGGCCTGGATGTGGAGGCCTATCTGGATCAACGGGATGCTTCTGAATTTGCCGATGAGTGGATGCAGGCATTTGAACGATTTGCTCAGAAGTCTGACGTTGTGGAAGAAGAAGTGCTTCGTGCATGCAGGGAACTGGCTTTCAAACGAACAATTGCTCTTGCGGGCGATCCTGAACTGGCCGGATATGTCAGTGATGATATTGGTTTGATTGGGGCGGCTCTGTTACAGGACGAAATGCAGGATTTATTTGTTATGCAATTACTTGAACGTTATCAACAAGGTACATTGCCCCTGCGTTAAGCGGGGGTAGCGGTTGTATATTCTTTCGTTTGTATAAAAAAATAGCCTCGAATGTGTATTGTGGATTTTACACAGCATAAGGTACAATTCATCTAAGTATTTAGTGAGAATGATAATCATTATTTATAAAAGCTGTTCTCACCGATACAACAACAGATTACATAGGGGTGAAGGGTACCATGGTAAGATTCAGTAAAGGGTTTAAAGGGTGGACGATCATATTGTTACTCATGGTTGTAGTTATAACGGGCTGTAGTGCAAATTCGGAGTCGAAGGTTGAGCAGGATTCTCCATCCGGGGCTGGAGCTTCAGGTGAGAGTACATCTGAAACAACAGAAAAAGAAGCAGAGACACGTGTTGTTCAGGATGAATTCGGGGATGTGACGATTCCGGTGCATCCGCAGCGGATTGCTGGTATCTATGTGGAAGATTATCTCAAGGCTCTTGATATCACGCCTGTAGTACAGTGGTATAATCCGATGTGGGGCGTACAGGAATATCTGGATCTGGATGTGCCACGGTTCGATTTGACCGGGAGTATTGAAGCGTTGCTTCAATATGATCCGGATCTAATCATTGTGGATGGAGTGGATGCAGCGACATATGAGATGTACTCCAAGGTAGCACCGACGTATCGTTTGCCTGAGGAAATTTTGCAGGATTCCAATCAGATCTTGACAACCATTGCGGATGTTGTCGGTAAACCTGAAAAGGGTGCAGAAGTTGTGGCTGAATTTGAAGGCAAGATTGCAGATGCCAAGTCAAAGCTACAAGAAGCGATTGGAAATGAGACAGTAGCCGTTGTACGCCTGAATGTGACTGAGAAGACGTTAGCTTTGTTTGGTGTGAAGAATCGTCTTACAGGATTTATCTATTCAGGTGTTGGATTAACACCTCATCCGTTGGCAGCTAACATGAAGGAATATCAGGAGTTACTGTCAGAAGAGGCGATTCCGGAGCTGGATGCAGACCACATTATAGTGTTCCCTTCCAATGGGAATTGGTCTTCCAAAGAGAACGAGGCGGCCATCAAAGTATTGGACGGAAAGTTGTGGCAGTCGCTTCCGGCCGTTAAAAACAAACATGTGTACATGATGGAAAGATCACACTGGCAATCGGGAGCCGTCATAGCGAATTCAATGAAGATTGATGATCTCTTGCAAAAAATGGCTCCATAAGCATAATCCTATAAGAAAGTTCTTCCCATAGGGTTGAAGAGCTTTCTTTTTTCGTTTACACTACTTTAAATGATAACAATTCTCAATTAAGGAAGATGGACATGTGGCCCACGATAAAACAATGGATTCCCAAGCCTTGGTTATGCTCACTTCGACATATAGAATATGTAGATCGCAATAAGCCCAATGCAGCGAAACGGCTCGCATACCCGATGTCTGACTCACAATCCCTATTCGTTGTGACGTGTGGAAAGGGTTCAATGGTCTGCTCGGACAGGGAAATCCGTATGGAAAAAGGTATGATTATATTTGTTCCCGTTGGAAAATCCATTGTAATTGAAGATTCTACTGGGACAGAGAATGAATTGCAATTTTATAAACTGGATCTGACGGTGGCTGAGGTGAAAGAGGATACTTCGAACCGTATGAATATGAGAGACACGACTGAGCACCATAGATTTCTTAAAGGGATAGATATCCAAGGATCATTATCTCTTATCGAGCTAAATTACAGTCCGTGGAGTTCCTGTTTGGAACCCTTGGCACAGATATTACGCCAACAGACAGATCGTGATTGGCTGGAACAGTGGGAGGTACAACTACGCTTCCAGGAATGGTTCAGGATCTTGCTTCGGCAAAGTGATCCCGAGACCGAGGAACCGAATGACCGCGTACGGCTTCAAAGTTCCATTCGTTATATTCACGAACACTATAATCAGGCCATAACGGTTGACGATTTAGCGGCTGATATCCGGCTTACCAGGGCCAGTTATACTCGGCAATTCAAAGAAAGTACGGGTAAGCTTCCGCTTGACTATGTGAATGCTGTTCGATTGGAACGCTCCAAACAGCTATTGCAACTGACGGATGATCGTCTGCATGATATCGCTCAGAATGTGGGATTTAATAACGAGTATTATTTCGGCCGTCGCTTTAAGCAGTATGCTGGCATTTCACCAGGATTGTATCGGCGTCATCATCGTCAAGACGCGCGTGTATTTGCACCTTATCTGGAAGACTTCGTACTGGCTCTTGGAGTAAGGCCGATGTTGCAATATTCCCATCGTTCCTGGGGCAGACAACACTATTTGGGATTGGAAGATGTTCCTGAATTCGATGTTACTCAGTTGGATGCAGGGTTTAATGAGACGAATGTGCCCGAGTTTATTATGCTGAACGGTGGACACGAACGCTGGAACTTGGAGCGGTTTGAACAAGTAGCACCTACGTTTTATGTGGATCATCAGGGTGAGCACTGGCGTTCCATTTTGAAATCTACCGCGGATGTGCTTGGAAAAGTAAGCCGTGTGCAGGATGTAATAGGTGACTATGAAGAAAAAGCGCAGGAAGCCAAGAACCGATTGGCACGGCATATGCGTGGGAAAACAGTTGCTTTTTTACGTATTTCTGCATCGGAAATTACACTCTATGGGAACCAGTACGGTTACGTAGGTCCTGTATTGTATCAGGATCTTGGATTGACACCGCATGTTTGTGTTCAGCAATGGGCGAATCAAAGTAGAAGAGTCGGTATTGGGCTTGAGCAGCTATGTCAGCTTGAGGCAGATCATTTCTTTATTACATTTGACAATATGGATTCTGCATATCGAGGAGAGGAGCGGAAGCTCCTGGAGAGAGAGGAGTGGAAACGACTGCCTGCCGTGAAAAGCGGTCACGTATATGAGGTGGATTTTATGACCTGGATGAATTATGGAGTTATTTCCCACGGGAAGAAGATCGATGATATACTGCGATTTATGGCTTAAATGATGCAGTATCTGACAGTTTATTCGTTCTAAAATCACATCTGTTGTAAAACGAAAGGGTGATGCTACCAAAGGCATCACTCTTTCATTAAATCTCAAGTTACTTGCTTTAATAATCCCTCATAGTTATTCCGCACATTACCAACTTCTTTAGGGACCTCGTAAGCACGCATCTCAGACGCTTTGTATGGTTTGAGCATTCCTAGTAACGACTGAACGTCGGAATTATCTCTTTCAAGCCATTCAGCTTCATCTTCGGGGCGTAATATAACTGGCATACGGTTATGGATGTCTATCATCAACTCATTCGGCTCAGTAGTAATGATAGTACATGTGCTTATCTTATTGCCCTCTGGATCTAGCCAGGTATCGTACAATCCTGCCAATGAGAATAAGTGTTCATCCTTCATGAGTATCCGCATTGGCCGCTTTGTTAATCCTTCTTTCTTCCACTCATAAAATCCGTTTGTTGGGATGATACAACGTTTGGAGCGGATTAGGGCTTTGAAGGCTGGCTTTTCGGAAAGAGTTTCAGCTCGAGCGTTAATCATCTTATTTCCAATCTTGTCATCCGTAGCCCAAGAAGGGACTAGACCCCATCGGAGCGATCCCAATCGATTGCCTTCTTTGCTAGCGATAATTGCCGGGATGTATTGCTTAGGTGCTGCATTGTAATTCGGCTTGTACTCAAATCCATTAGCCATGGCCGCCATATAACGTTCAATGATGTCCTCGACCGAATCAGTTATTGTAAATCTGCCACACATAAAGCAGCCTCCTTTGAGAGGATATACTATGTAATTTTACTCAAATTTCTGAGAATAGAAACGGGTAATTTGTGGAGAGAATCCTCCAAGTCTACATATGCTGCAGGCATGAACGAAAAACGAAACCGAAAAAAAGACGAATTCCATCTCGGAGGAAACCGAGTAGTTTTCGTCTTTTTTGATACGTGGTTTTATTTTTTTCAGAGAGATTAGTTTTTCTCCATCACCGCAAAGTAATTGTTTTCATCATCTGCAAAGTTGAATACTCTTCCGCCAGGCATCGTTACAATTTCGCCAACCGTAACTTGTTTATTGGATAAGTGAGTGTAAAGTTGATCCAGGTTATCTGTGAATAGCATAAGAGATGGTGTGCCAAGGTTTAATTCAGGCGACATGTTGGCAACGAATTCCTTGTCGTGCAGGATAATCGTAGTTTGAGCACCTTTCACAGGAGCAATCTCGATCCAACGCATGCCATTCCCATTGACTTCGTTAACGACATGGAAACCTGCTTTTTCCGTCCAAAATTGAAGAGCCTTGTCCTGATCATTTACATACAACATAATTTGCCCGACTTGAGTAAACATTGATTTACACTCCTTATATACGTAGTTGATTATTGAAGCAGGTATGCCTTTTTTAGATTGAGTCAAGCTTTATATTACCATATATGAGCAACCGCCATACAACTTCAATTCAAGCACAAAAAGAGGAAGCAAATGTCCTTGACTGCCGCAATGCGACATACCATTAGATAAAGGACAATTCGAACGACTGAATTGCCTTTTAAGCACAGCCATGTAATGGCAGATGGGAGCGCTGTAATGACAAAACGGGTAGTTCTATTGGAAGAAGGTACGGCAGAGATGAAAGGGCTGATGGGTAGTAAAGGGGCTGGACTTGTGGCGTTGTTCCAGGCAGGTTGGCCCGTTCCGGCCGGATTCATTGTAACACAGGAAGGCTGTCGCACGTTCTGTACCCGTCTTGCACATCTTTCAGCTGAAGGAGCCCAAGAGATTGGCAGCGCAATTCAGCATCTGGAGAAGCAATCCGGCAGATTTTTCGGCGATTCCTCAGCACCACTTCTTCTTGCCGTCCGGTCGAGTGAAACGTGTTCCCGTGGTACAGCATCCCATGCTTTGCTTCATGTAGGACTGAATGATGTGACGGTGGAGGGTTTCGCGAGGCAAACGAATGATCGTCAGTATGCCCTTAATTGTTATCGAATTTTGTTGCAGGATTATGGTCAACTGGTGCACGACATTCCGTATGCCCTATTTGAAGAAAAATCGGGAGACATCTCGATACTCGATGAAGCGAAGCTGGAATTCGCCATCGCGGAATGTAAACGCTTAATAGAAGAGAATGGGCGTCAGCCTTTCCCTCAAGATGTGCAGTTACAGTTAAAAGAAGTAATGCGTGCGGTTTCTGATTCACAACATATCCGGCACAACTCTCAACAAGAACTTCTTCGTAATCCTTCTCATTTCTCCCATGAAACTCAAGGAGCAGCTGTTCTTATACAGGTGATGGTCAATGGTGAGCGTGGTGACCGAAGCGGGTTCGGGACGGTATATTCTCGTCATCCAGGTACCGGGGAACGAGGCATGACAGGTGATTACGTTTCTGCTTCTGCTTCCTGGCGTTCAAATGACGGACTGGATCAACTGCGGAGTGAAAGTCCTGAATTGTACAGTCTTTTGCAGGATGCTTGCGGTTATCTGGAATCCCACACGAGAGAGGTACAGGAGATCCAATTTGTTGTGGATACAGGGACCTTGTATCTTGTGGAAATCAGTGAAGCGAGGTTAACCTCACAGGCGACGCTGAGGAGTACTATAGACTTCGTGGATGAAGGGGTAATCACCAAAGAGGATGCAATATTACGTATCCAGCCTTGGCATGTAACAGAATTGCTGAAAGCATCTTCAAACTTATCACCAGAGCTGCAGCTTCTGCTCGATTGGGCTGATGAAATGAAGGGACTTACCATACTTTCGAATGTGGATCATCCCAAGGACGCTGTGAAAGCCCGCGCGTTAGGGGCAGAGGGCATTGGATTGTGTCGGACAGAACAACTGTTGTTGTCTGCTTCGAGATTTCCTTTTGTACAGAAAATGATACTGGCTGACAGCGAAGCTGAGCGCAAACGTGGACTGGAACGTCTTTTGCCGATGCAGCAGTCTGATTTTGAACAACTCTTCGAAGCGATGGATGGTTATCCGGTAACCATTCGATTGCTTGATCCGCCGCTGCATGAGCTGCTGCCTGATATTGAAAGGTTAAACGAACGACATGAACAGTTGGCTCTGAGGGCATTGGAGGAAAACAACACTGAGGTGCAGGAGCTTGAGTGTGTCATCCGCAGGGTGCTGGAATTGCATGAACAATATCCGTTGCTAGGACAACGGGACTGTCGACTGGGAACCGTGTTCCCGGAAATCTACGATATGCAGCTGGAGGCCATTTTTCGTGCAGCGGTGAAGGGCATCCGCCAAGGGCTGTGGGTGAGGCCTGAGATTATGATTCCTTTGGTGGGTCATGCCAATGACCTTCAGGTCATGAGAGAGCTGGTGGATCATGTAGCGGACCAGGTGCTTGGAGAGGAGAAGCGTCACTGTCTTTACAAAGTGGGAGCACGAATTGAAGTTCCACGAGCGGCATTGACCGCAGCTCCGATTGCCCGTCATGCTGACTTCTTCTCGTTTGGCACCGATGAGCTGACACAGATGACGTTTGGTTACAGCCGTCACCATACGGAGAAGCCATCCCTTTATTTTATTGATCCACAACGCTCATTGCTCAGCAATCCATTTCAGGTACTGGATATCGATGGAGTAGGGCAGCTGGTGGAGATGGCTCTCGTACAGGGTCGAATTCGGAAACCTCATCTAAAAGCAGGCATCTGTGGCGAGAATGCAGCCGATCCGGCTTCCATTGCTTTTTGCCACCGTATTGGTCTGGATTATGTAAGTTGTTTGCCAGAACAGGTGCCGCTTGCTCGTATTGCTGCCGCACAGGCGTCACTCCTTGCCCAGAAGCAGGACCCAAATGAAAACAGGCAGGACGGTGATATATCGACAATTGCGTAACATTTCCGTATCCCCTCATGGAATACCAACCCCAAAACTGTTATACTGAAATATGCGTTTTGTAAAATGAACGTAAAAATTTCAGATAAGGGTTGAAAGCGACCATGTTTAATTCCAAAAATGAGCGGACCTCATCACGGACTTTATTTGCCGTGTTATTTATTCTTATGCTGCTGAAGCTGTCGCTTTTGCGGTATTTCTTTTTCCAGGGTCTGTCCGGCATCGGTTTCGTTACTGACGCATTGGGGGCCCTGACTGTGGTATGTATCCTCGATCTGATCGTACCAAAAGGCTGGAAGCGTTCAGTGTACGCAGGTTTTAATGTGTTGTTCTCGCTGGTATTGTTCGCAGCAACACTCTATAACGTACATTTCAGTTCGGTTCCCACATATACGGCACTCAGCGAACTGGGCCAAGTCGCCCAAGTGAGAGGCAGTATCGGACCATTGGTAAGACCTGCGCACTTCCTGTTTTTTGTGGATATCGTACTGGCTCTGCCGGTATGGTTTATCTTGCGCCGTCGTCGTGCCTCAGCTCGTAACAGCAGCTATGGCGACACTGGACTTCATTTTGGCAGAAGTCGGAGACGATATTGGGGTAAGTTGGGTGTAGCCCTTACGGCTGCATTTTGCATCGTGCTGTCAGGCAGCTTCATTGTCAAAGGGGAAACCATTGATAATGAACTGGTTCGTGCCGAAAATCTGGGCTTTCTGAATTACCAGGTATCATCGGCGATTCTGACGAGCAAAGAGAATGAAGCCATTGCAAATGGTAACATTAACGAAACCATCGACAAAATAAATCAACTGGTTAGCAAGTATCCGTATCAGGATAAGCCCAGTCAGGGAACGGCTATTAAAACCAAATATTTTGGTCAGGCCAAAGGAAGCAACCTGATTGTCCTGCAACTGGAGTCATTCCAAAACTTCCCGATTAATGCTTCTCTCGACGGTCAGGTACTGACCCCGGTTCTGAATGATCTGGCCAAAGAAAGCTATTATTTCTCTCATTTTTTCCAACAGATCGGACAGGGAAACACGTCGGATGCCGAGTTTATGTCGAACACATCCATCTATCCAACTGGCGTTGTGCCCATGTCAGCAGGGTATAGTGACCGTGATCTGCCAAGTCTTCCAAAACTGCTTGGGAAAGAAGGATATGAGTCAGAAACGTTCCACGTCAATGACGTCACCTTCTGGAACCGGAACAAAATGTATCCTGCGCTTGGATTCAATCGGTACTTCGACAAGCCGAGTTTCGAGAATGATAAGTTTAATGATTTTGGACCATCGGATGAGGAATTATATCGTGTAGGTGTGGAAAAAATGGCTGCGCATCAGGCTGCCAATCAGCCGTTCTATGCTCAATTCATTACAGCATCCAGCCACTCGCCGTTTACGGTTCCTGCGGACCGGGCGAGAATTACCATCCCGGCCACAATCACTAATACGTTGCTGCATGATTATCTGCAAGCGATCAATTATACGGATTATGCGGTAGGTCAGCTGATCAATGAACTTAAGGCAAACGGGTTATGGGATAACACAACACTCGTTATATATGGCGACCATTTCGGTCTGCCGGCAAACGATGAGATTACTCAGCAAATCCAGACCAATCTCAATGTTCCTTATGACGGTAATGTTAGTCGTTTCAACATCCCGCTGTTGATCCACACGCCGAAACAGGCGAAAGGTCAAGTCATAGAACAGCCTGGCGGTCAGTTGGATATTTTGCCAACGGTGATGAACCTGATGGGTGTATCTTTGAAGGATGAGAAATTCACAGCCTTTGGACACGACCTGCTGAATATGGACCACAATGCGTTCGGTATCCGGTATTACTTGCCGACAGGTTCATTTGTGAATAATGACATTATGTTTATTCCGGGTGCGGGCTTTGATGATGGAACAGCCTATTCGTTAAAAACGTATGAACCCGTCACGAATTTGGAGCCGTACCGTTCTGATTATGAGCACGTGCTCAGTTTGATGAAGCTGTCTGACGAGTATGTGAAGCTATTACCCAAACGTGCACCGTAATTGAATTTTTAGTTGTATGAAATACTATAACGTCACTGGCTCAGAAGCTGGTGGCGTTATTTGTTTATTCATCGTACATCTGTATGTGTAATGAACGTGTAATGAGAAGCAGATATCCTTTGAAACTGTAATCAATAATGTTACAATGGAAGATGCAGCCACTTACGATGGATGACGAAAGGAATGATATATAGATGAAACTTAGTGTACTTGAACATGGACATATTAATGAAGGACGGACGGTACAGGATACCCTTCAGGAGACGGTAACACTTGCCAAACATGCAGATGAACTGGGCTTCTCCCGCTTCTGGATGTCGGAACATCACGGCAGCGGGGCACTGTCGTTTTCCAGTCCAGAAGTTATGATTGCACACGTTGCAGCACATACAGATCGAATTCGCGTAGGTTCAGGCGGCGTTATGCTGCCCCATTACAGTGCATATAAAGTTGCCGAGAACTTCCGTTTGCTGGAGGCGCTGCATCCGGGCCGAATCGACCTTGGGATTGGCAGGGCACCGGGTGGAATGCCGATTGCGAGCAGAGCTCTGAACGAAGGAAAGTCATCGAATGTACAATTCTTCCCGCAGCAGATTGCCGATCTGGGTGGATACTTTCATGAACAGCTGCCAGAGGATCATCGTTTTGCATCCCTAGTAGCCGGACCATCCGTAACCACTGTTCCGGAAGTATGGTTGCTTGGCTCAAGTTCCGAAGGTGCGCGAATTGCTGCGGCACAAGGGACAGCTTACGCATTTGCTCAATTTTTCGGAACGCCGGGTGGGGAGGAAGCGATGAAGCATTATCGCAGACATTTCAAGCCATCCATCCTCAATGACAAACCACATTCCATGATTGCGGTATCGGCATTTTGTGCAGAGACCGAGGAAGCGGCCGCTGAGCTTGCTCGCAGCAATGAGTTATTTTTCCTGCGGCTTGGCCGGGGTCTGGAGCAGAACTCATTCCCATCCCTGGAAACGGTGAATAACTATCCATTTACGGCCATGGAGATGGAACAGATCCGTCAACGTCGTTCTTTTTCTATCGTGGGTACACCGGATCAGGTGAAGGACAAAATTACGGCAATGGCTGAACGCTATGAAGCAGATGAAGTTATTATTGCATCAGCGATTCATTCATTCGAAGATCGTTTGCGTTCATTCAGCCTGATAGCGGAAGCCTTCAATTTAAAGCAGGATTAATCGGTACTGAACGGGAATTATATTCTGAAATGGCTGGAACCTTGTTTAGCAAGGTTCCGGTTAACTCTTGCGTGATCAGGGAGAGGAGAGATTTACATTCGCAGATGTGTCATTAGTGATATTCATGGCTGTTACGACGAATTCAATGCTCTGCTTGAGCAGGCAGCATACGATCCGAAGCAGGACGAGCTGATTTTGTTAGGTGATTATGTCGACCGCGGACCGAAGAGCAAAGAGGTCGTGGAACAGATTATGCAGATGCACGAGCAGTATAACATAATTGCGATCAAAGGAAATCATGATGCGATGATGGTCAAGGCGCTGAGTCATGATGTCGAGGAGTACGACAATCATTGGATCCGCAATGGAGGTTTACAGACGCTGGCCAGCTATGCCGAGGTTTCTTTGGATGATGAGCAGTTGGACTGGGAGGTTTATACAGAAGCCAAACAGTGGCTCCGTACACACTACGAACATCATCTTCGTTTTTTGGAACAGCTTCCCCTTGTATACGAAATTCCTGGTTATATCTTTGTACATGCCGGGATTAATCCGGAGGTGGAGGATTGGCGGACCCAGTCAGAGCGTGACTTCATTTGGATTCGAGAGCCGTTCTATTCCAGACCAACCTCGCTCAAGGAGACGGTGGTATTCGGTCATACGCCAGTCAAAAACTTGCATAACGAGCCAGGTGTCTGGTTTGATCCCAGTGGGGACAAGATTGGCATTGATGGTGGATGTGCTTATGGTGCTCGATTGAACTTGCTGGAGATCAGCGAAGACGGAAGTGTGCAGACTCTTTTTGTGAAAAGAGGAGAGACCCGTCAGGGTCCCGAGCTTTAATCCATGCGGCGAATTTTAAATAAATCTCTTTAAACAAAAATATAAATAAAGCCTGTTGAAGCTCTAACCCTTCACGTTCTTGAGAATGTGGATTGGTATACATACCGACAATGGATCGAAGCGGGTGGGACGGCAGAGTGGTGCATTCGTTTACGGAGTATTCGCTGTAAAGGGATTGGAATTAAGCCTTATTAACGCTATAATCAGTAAGGATATGATTGAAATATTACATTTTATTCATCTAAATCAGAATTGACGGAGGGTCATTAATATGGAAAAAGCATTAATCTTCGGTCACAAAAATCCCGATACGGACACGATCTGTTCGGTCATTGCCTATGCAGACTTGAAAACAAAATTGGGTCAAGACGTTGAAGCGGTTCGACTCGGCGAAGTAAACGGTGAAACTCAATATGCACTGGATCAATTCAAAGTGGCAGCACCGCGTCTGATCAAAACAGCAGCCAATGAAGTAAACAAGGTCATTCTGGTTGACCACAACGAGCGTCAGCAAAGTGTCAGCGATATTGAGGACGTGACGGTTGTTGAAGTGATCGACCATCACCGGATCGCGAACTTTGAGACAAGTCAGCCTTTGTATTTCCGTGCAGAACCTGTAGGTTGTACAGCAACAATTTTGAATAAATTGTACAAAGAAAACGGCGTGGAAATCAGCGCACCGATTGCTGGTCTGATGCTGTCCGCGATTATTTCCGATTCTCTATTGTTCAAATCCCCAACATGCACAGAGCAGGATGTAGCAGCAGCACGTGAACTGGCTGCCATTGCTGGTGTGGATGCAGACAGCTACGGTCTGGAAATGCTGAAAGCGGGCGCGGACCTGAGCCAGAAAACGATCGCTGAATTGATATCCCTGGATGCAAAAGAATTCGCAATGGGTCAGGCAAAAGTGGAGATCGCACAAGTAAACGCGGTTGACGTGAACGATGTGCTTGTGAAGCAACCTGAGCTTGAAGCAGCAATTGAGGCGATTATTTCCAGCAAAGGTCTTGATCTGTTTGTATTTGTTGTTACCGACATCCTGAACAATGATTCCGTTGCATTGGCATATGGCGCTTCCACCAAAGCTGTAGAAAAAGCGTACAATGTAACATTGTCGGATAGCAGAGCGCTGCTCAAAGGCGTAGTATCCCGCAAATCGCAAATTGTTCCCGTTCTGACCGAAGCGTTCAACTCGTTGTAAGAGGTACAAAATCGACGTATAACGATTACGTCCACATATACGATGAATATTCAGTTACAACATCCAAGCCTGCTCTTGATCTGTCATAGGTCAGGACAGGCTTTTGTTGTAGGGGAGGATATACTACCATGATCAAAAATGAAAAGATTAAAGCAAGTGAAGTCCAACTGACCGGCCTGAACGGTGAAGATCTGGGTATCATGTCCACTCGTGATGCGCTTGCACTTGCGAAGCAGCACAAGGTGGATCTGATCTGTATGTCTCTTATGACAAGCCCGCCGCCATGCAAACTGATGGGTGCAGGAGCAGCGAGGCAGGAAAAGCAGCAAGAGAAGAAGAAATCTGCAAAATCACCGGATAAACGCAAAGTGAAGGAGATTCGACTGAACCTGCAGATGGAAGACCATGACCGGGAGACAAAGGAATCTCAGGCAGAGCGTATTCTGACAAAAGGTGACTCGGTGAAGTTTGTGATCCAGGTGCATGGAGCCAAAGAAGGCACAGCAGGCAAGGAATGGGCAGAACAGCTGTGTAAATCACTGGCTGAGTATGGCAGTAAAACGACGGGTATCCAGGTGAGCGGCAAACAGGTCGTTGTACAGTTAGACCCCATTGTATGAAGGATTATGTGTGATGAACGAAGCATGAACGAAGCCCCGTGGAGCAACAATTGGATTGCTGCTCACGGGGCTTCTAGCATACATTCCGACAGTTCATCTGCAAACAACGGAGCGATATAGTCTCAAGCTGCTTAGACTCTCAAGTAACGTCTGCCGCCAATGCGTACATGCAGCTGTCCCGGTAATACCGGGGTTGACGAAGCTGTCTGGGAATTCGCGTTACCGTTCTTGGCATAACGGGACAGATATAAAAAGTCCGGATAAATAACCGTATCCATCAAATAGGCTGACACCGTACTTCCGGGGATGCGGTTTTGATTCAGGGAACGAATGATTTCTTCCCCGCTGGCAATCCCGATTCCATGGCCATAATACAGGTTTTCACGCAGCATAATGGTATTCTCCCCCTGCCATTCGGGTGTTTCAGGGGAAACGTCCGGGTTTTTGAAATACAATACATCTCCAGGAAGCGCAGAATCGCTCCCGTTCTTCTCCGTTAATCGCAGATCGCTATCGTAGTGCCAATCGTAGAGCAGAAGGTCTCCAAACAATGAATTGAAATCCTCCTCCCGAATGCTGTGTAAAACTCCGCCATATAGGACAATCACTGTCGCTGTTGCACATTCAAAGGCATACAAATGACCATTCTTCCAAATGTCCCGGATTCCCTCCGCAGGTGTCATTACAGCCTTTAGCTCAAAACCTCCTTGATCATTTCGATTCCAATATGCCGGATTACACCTGGATTTCTCGAATGAGGCAAAGCTGACCCCGCTTCGATCCAGCGCTTCCGCTGCATTAACCAGGGACTCCCGCAGGTTCCATTCAAAATGAAGATGATCCATGGATTGATATGTGTATACGGTTGGGCTGTTCTGTAGCTGCTGTAACCAGTGCCATGCAAAATCAGACCAATCCGAACGCACTAGCTCAATCGGTTGATTCGCAACAATGATCATAATCATAACCTCCAGTATCATTGGGATATTCATCCTTGTACAAACGGGTATGCACGCGTATTCTGTAGTAGTAATGACATTATGAACACACGCTAAGATTGTCGAATTATTGCTTGGATTTTTGCCTATCTCGTTTATAAATCATGACATTTCGGGTACTACTCTTATAGATGAAGTTATGTTCAGGTCGATCTGTTCATACGGAATATATTCAGATTCACAACGAAGGAGGATATGTGGTGTCGAATCCAATTGCAGAGAATCGCTCTCTGTTCGAACAGTTATACACACATGCACCGATCGGCATTGCTGTTGCCTCGCATGTGAACGGACGTTGGCTCCAGCTTAATCCGGCATTTTGTGAAATGCTGGGATGCAGTGAAGATGAATTGATTGACTCCCCGATTGTCCATATGATTTATGAAGAAGACCTGAAAATGGAGGAGTTTAGATCCAAGTTCTGGGATATGACCAATGGATTAAGTCTAATGTACGAAACCGAATTACGGCTTAAGCGTAAGGGTAATTCTCTTCTGTGGGCGACGATACGAGCCTGCATCGTCCGAGATGAAGGTAGCGGGGAACCGCTTTATTTGCTTGTGCAGGCAGCGGATATTTCGAAGCAGAAGGACGCAGAGAGTCGACTGATTGTGCAACGTAAACAGTTGGAGGAGAGTAGTCGAATCTCAAGATTACTAGCTGAATCATCACTTGATCTGATTGCCATACACCATGCCAATCCGGAGCGAACGTTCAAATATGTATCTCCAGCCAGCAAAAGCATGTTGGGGTATGATCCGGAAGAAGTTGTCGGTCAATCCGGCTTGTTCTGTATTCACCCCAACGATGTGCCTTTGGTTGAAGCTTACGTGGCTGGTCAGATTCAGGGCCTTGCTCCTGATCGAATTAACTATCGGCTCCAGCATAAGGATGGATCTGTTGTTTGGGCAGATACCATTACCCAATATGTATATGATCAGAATGGCAATCTGCAAGAGATGATCGCAGTGACCCGTGATATTACAGCTAGCAAGCAGCAACAATTAGTTCTTCAGGAATATCAATCATTATTTGACTGCAATCCACTCGGAGTTGCTTCATTGGATATGGAAGGAAACTTGCTGAAAGTTAATGCAGGTCAGGAGCAATTGACAGGGCATACCAAGGAAGAACTTCTTAGTTCATCATTTGATCATCTCATTGACCCGGTAGACCTAGATAAAACGAGGTATCATTTTGAAGAGACCGTAAAAGGAACCGCGCAGAGCTATGAAGTAGGACTGATTCACAAAAACGGACAGCGTATTGAAACAAGTGTAATTAATGTTCCGATTTTGCTTGAGGATCGCGTAGTTGGCGTCTATGGAATAACCAGTGATATTACGGAGTCCAAAAGGTATGTAGAGGAAATTGAAAATCTCAGTTACGAAAGAGCATTGATTCTCAATGCCATGTCTGAGGGAGTCATTGGCCTGGATCAGAATGGAAACCTGATATTTGCCAACCCGATTGCAACCGAGATGATGGATTTTTGTCCGTCTGAGATGAACGGCAAGCCGCTTGAAGAGATTATGCTGCAAATGCAAAGTGAGGGTATCCCTTATCCTTCCAATGGCACTCCGATTGTGCAAGCTGTGCGTGAAGGGCGAAGCCTGCCGCGATCTGAGTCTGTATTTTGGAAGCAGGATGGCTCCAGCTTTTTGGCAGAGTTTCAACTAAAACCGATTTTGGAACAGGGTCACAATCGCGGGGCTGTACTTGTTTTTCGTGATATGACATCGGTGAAGGACATCATTCGAGCCAAGGAAGTGGCAGAACATGCAGATCGGGCCAAGTCCGAGTTCCTGGCGATTATGAGTCATGAGCTTCGTACACCTCTAAATGGAATCATGGGCATGGCTCATCTGTTAAAAGAAACAGCGCTGGATGAAGAGCAGAACGGTTTCGCTGATATCATTATCGACAGTGGTCAATCACTGTTGCATATACTGAATGAGATCTTGGATTTCAGTAAAATTGAAGCAGGCAAAATGGATCTCGAACGCCAGCCAGTGGATATCAAATCTGTTCTGGGCGGGGTCATGGAACTATTTGCACTTAAAGCTTCCGAAAAAAATATTGAACTATACTGTGAAATGTCAGATCAGATTCCCGAACGTGTAAGAGGCGATGAAACAAGGATTCGTCAGATTCTGATTAATCTGGTTGGGAATGCTGTCAAATTCACGGAGAAGGGAAGCATCCAGATTCAGGTGAACGTTAAGCCAGCGGAATTGGATGATGAGAATCACCTTCTGTTGTTCGTGTCAGTCAAAGATACTGGGATTGGCATTCCATTTAACAAGCAGCATCAACTGTTCCAGTCTTTCTCACAGCTCGATCCAGCTATCAATCGAAAATATGGAGGTACAGGTCTGGGACTGGCCATCAGTAAGAAGCTGGTGGAACTGATGGGTGGTGCCATTGGTGTAAAGAGTGAGACAGGTGAGGGATCGGATTTTTACTTCACCCTGTTACTTGAACGGTGGCAAGATGAGTCCATGGATGGGATTGAAGGGGTGGCTGATAACGACCTGAAGCTGGATCGGACAAGTCTGGCAGCGGGGATCAAAATTCTTATAGCTGAGGATCAGTCGTTGAACAGTCATTTGCTGGAGGAGATGCTTCGTAGGCTCGGCGGTGTATGTGATATCGTGGAGAACGGTGCGGAAGCGGTGAAAGCATTGGAAAGGGAAACATATGACCTTCTCTTTATGGATATCCAAATGCCTGTGATGGATGGGATTGAAGCGACATGCAGAATTAGGCAAACTCACCCTGAAATTCCGGTCATTGCTGCGATCACGGCATTTGCAGGAGCGAACGATCGAGAAGCCTGTCTGAAATGCGGCATGCAGGACTTCATCAGCAAGCCGTTCAGCTCTACGGAAATAAGTCGTGTGCTAAACACATGGGTTCCGTACATTCGATCCCAGCGCGAACGCTGATAAGCGTTTGCACTTTGTATAGTTGGATAAGAAAAAACCTGCCCCTAATGAAGGAGCAGGTTTTTCTGCATACCGTCGGTATAACCCTGACAGATGTCAGGACCAACCTCCAATTAACCCTGAAAGGGTTACGCACTCGTCATCTTCCAGTTCTGCAATGAGGGTAAGTTCTTCGTTGTCATTGGGGTCCACCGAGAATAATTCACGGCGTCCGTCTTCGTGGACAATGATGACTAACTGATTACCGCTTTTTGTATCAAACTGGTACTTCACTCCGATACCAGGCAATGGGCATTCCCGGATATTCATGAAACTTGTCACCTCTTTAGTTTATCCATAGTTAAATTAACCGTTCACACAGTACGGATGTATTCTACTATCCATAACACCGTTTGGCAAGTCGGAAATGAAACAGTAGTAATCTCATCCAAACTTCTTGTGCTGTAGTTCGTTATACATTCCGATTCTGTCTCGTTCGTCTGCGACGGACCATAAACCAGATGAGTAATGCGATGATCAGCACCAAGGCAATGCCCCCCATAATTATAATGTTCCGAATATTCGGGACCTGTACGGTCAAATCCAGCTTATTCGTATTCAGTGGGGAGACGTGCCAAATTAGCGTTTTTCCATGATCTTCGACCAGATCAGCATTGGAATCCATCGGCTTGATCGGCAGCGTCAGCTTGAAATCAAAGTTCACATCTTTCAGCAGCAAGTTTTTGAGAAATCCAGGGACCTTGCTAATTTGGTCTTTGACTTCTCCATCAGGTATGGTCTGCATCAGGTCTGCTTCCACAGCAATATGCAATTTGGAAGTGAAAAAACCGGATGTAGTGGATTGCTCCACATGAATTCCGTCAGGCAGATCTGACGTGCTGAAGGTAGAGACGGCATTACTTTTCTCATAATGGGTTGTTGCCTTAAGTTGCTTTCGGTCGCCCTGATCCGAAACTTCGGCCTGGAAATTGTTCCGTTTCAAGTTATCTGCGAGCATTGTCATGAGATTGTCTTGTCCTATCATTCCCAGGGCTGAGTCGGTTACGCTGAGATTCAGATCGAGATCTGATGAACCGTCCATATTAACTGTGACATGAGCTTCACCATCAGCGCAAGCAGATAGGATCACCAGCATAAGAGTAAGTAAAATAGCAATAAATAGCTGACGATAATAGGGGATGCGATTCGACATTGAGTTCAAACCTTTCTGCGTATAATCCAATTCCAATTCATAGAAGTATAGTATACACCGGAAATATGACAGATGAAACTTTGTTCATTTAAGAACAGATGAATCTTATGCTATGATTATGGACACAATTTGTAGTGTGAATTTGAATATTTCGTATTTTTGTCAATGTTCAGTCAATTCAAAATGGGTTTCACCGTGTAAACTGATAATAGTGTGAAGAAATACGGAGCAGGGGGGTTGCATTCATGACATATATCATTATTATGGCAATCATTATGGTTGTGGGAATGGTCGGAATGGGCTGGTTCTACAAGATTATGGACAACGATCAACACTAGGGCACATTAAGAAGATTTGGGATAAGACAAGCCTATAAGCTGGCTTCGCCATGGATGCGAGGCGGCTTATTTGTATATAATGGCAAAAAGTCTAAAAATAGCATGGAATCTTGTCGTATTTAAGGGGTATGCTTGTTGATGGATTTTTGTAAGCGTTTACATTTAAGTTTATGGGAGGCTAATTTTATGGGATTGAAGATGAAAAAAAGATCAGGCAAGAAAGCATGGATGCTGCTGGTTATGTCACTACTGATTGCGGCCGTTCCAATTACAGCCAGCGCAGCATCGGACTCCACAGCTTATGCCAAATTGAATTTCAGCAATAACAAGTATTATATATTTAACAATAGTTGGGGCAGTTCGAGTGTCAGTGGATGGTCACAATCGGTGTATGTAAATAGCAATACCGATCTTGGTTACGTTTGGAACTGGCCAACAACTGCAGGAGGAGTCAAAGCTTATCCGTCTCTTGTAAGTGGCTGGCACTGGACAGAGGGCTATACGCCAGGCAGCGGGCTGCCTACCCGATTGTCTGCGAACAAAAATATCAATACCGGGGTTGGTTATTCGAAGGCATCCAACACCAATGGGGAATATAATAATGCGTATGATATTTGGCTGCATGATATCGGCAATGCCACCTGGTCGAGTACACCCACCGAGGAGATTATGATTTGGAACGAATGGACGTCCGGTGTGGGACCTATCGGTTCCAAAGTGTTTTCGGATGTGTCCATTGGTGGACAAACCTATGATCTGTATCGCGGCGAGATTACCGACAACGGAGTGCATCAATGGTGGGTGTATTCGTTCCTGAAGAAGTCGAAATCCCCTAACAACTTTAGCATTAACGTCAAAAACTTCACTGATTACCTAATTTCCAAAAGTTATTTTACCAACAGCAAATATGTCAGCAGTGTTGAATATGGAACTGAAATTACGAAGGGCAGCGGGCAGATTAATTACTCCAACTGGTATGTAAACGTTCAGTAACGGCTTTGTTATCCCGCCTATTCCTGATTCAATGATTAAATGATTCAATGAGATGCTGCTCGGAGGAAAAGCCATTTCCTGCTGATGCAGCATCTTTTACTTGGGTACTGTGTACCTAACATTCATGCGTAATATATGTATCGAGTGATGTAGCTCCATTTGACCGATGGACAAATATTTTTCGTAAAGTTGGGATTTTTAGGCTGCTCTTTTGTATAATAGGGTTTAGTTCAACTCGGGGAAACCCGAAATATGCCTAACAGGAAAGGGTGTACATAAATGAAATTTAGTGAGTATACGTATACACGTCCCGATCTGGAACACATCAAAACGTCATTCCGTGAGCTTCTGACCGGTTTTGAAGCCGCGACTACGGTTGAAGAGCAGAGTGGATATATGGACAAAATTAACGCTTTGCGCAGTGACTTTGAGACTCAGGCACAATTGGTCTACATCCGTCATTCCATTGATACCAATGATACATTTTACAAAGCAGAAAATGAATTTCTGGATGAAAGCTCTCCGATCATTCAAGAATACATCACCGATTATTATCGGGCATTGGTAAACTCCAAATTTCGTGCTGAACTGGAACAAAAATGGGGATCACAGCTGTTCCAGCTGGCGGATCTGTCCCTGAAAACATTTAGTCCGGAAATTATCGAGGACCTTCAGAAAGAGAACAAACTTTCCACGGAATACAATCAGCTGATTGCTTCAGCCAAAATTCCGTTTGAAGGTGAAGAACGCACATTGCCGCAGCTGCATCCTTTTGAATTGTCCACGGACCGCTCCATGCGGGAACGCGCATCGGAAGCAAGATATACGTTCATGGCTGAGCATGAGGCTGAATTCGATCGCATTTACGACGAATTGGTGAAGGTACGTACGCAGATCGCGAAGAAGCTGGGATATCCATCGTATGTGGAACTCGGTTATGACCGGATGAACCGTACAGATTACAATGCGGAGATGGTGTCCAATTTTAGAGCGCAAGTCCGTGATTATATCGTACCTGTAGCGACGAAGCTCAGAGAGCGCCAGCGCAGCCGGATTGATGTGGATACCCTTTATTTTTACGATCAGGGCTTCAGCTTCAAGACAGGGAACCCGACTCCTAAAGGGGATGCCGACTGGATCATTGACAATGGTAAGAAAATGTACGCTGAATTGTCACCGGAAACGGATACGTTTTTCCAGATGATGACGGACAATGAATTGATGGATTTGGTGAGCAAAAAAGGTAAGCAGGGCGGGGGCTATTGTACCTTCCTGAATGATTACAAAGTGCCGTTTATTTTCTCCAACTTTAACGGAACATCGGGTGATATCGACGTGTTGACACACGAAGCGGGTCACGCTTTCCAGGTATATGAGAGCCGTCACTTCGAAGTACCTGAGTACAACTGGCCAACGTATGAATCGGCAGAGATCCATTCCATGAGCATGGAATTCTTCACTTGGCCATGGATGGAATTGTTCTTCAAAGAAGATACGGACAAATACAAGTTTGATCACTTGTCTTCCGGACTGCTCTTTATTCCTTACGGCGTTGCAGTCGATGAATTCCAGCATTTTGTCTATGCCAATCCGGATGCAACACCAGCGGAGCGCAAGCAGGCATGGCGCAATATTGAGAAGACTTATCTGCCGCACATCAATTACAAGGATAACGCCTATTTGGAACAAGGCGGATTCTGGCACAAGCAGGGTCATATTTTCTCGTCGCCGTTCTATTACATTGACTACACACTGGCACAAATCTGCGCATTCCAGTTCTGGAAACGCAGCAACCAGGATATGAAGTCCGCATGGGCTGACTATCTCACATTGTGTAAAGCCGGAGGAAGCCTGTCCTTCACAGGATTGGTCGAACTGGCAGGTCTGAATTCTCCATTTGAAGACGGCTGCGTGTCTTCCGTCATCGGTGATATCGAAGCTTGGTTGGACGCAGTAGACGATAAAGCGTTGTAAGCGAGAAATAAAAATAAAGATCGAAGAGGTGAAAGGGAACGAGGAATAAACCTAACGTTACAGCATTCTGAGGCAGGGCGGATTTGAATGTATTTATTCACCTACCCTATACAAAGAATGCGAGGTTATACCATGTTGGTTTTACTGGATCAACCGTCCCAAAGGAAGCAATTGGCGCCATTCATCTCGGGTACAAACGGGCATGTGGTCATGGGAGGCGTGCTTGCAGGACTTCAATGCGGACGCGTCTATGCAGACCAGCTCCATGCTCCGAAAAGTGCCCTGATTTGGGCCAAAAACGAAATGTTTTACCTGATCGGAAGATCGGATAATGAACAGTTCAATAGCCTTGTCAAGGAGGTGCTTGTTCAGGAGTTATTACCTGAAGCGTTAGGTACTGGCGAAGACATGCTGAATCTTGAAGTTTACCCCGAGCCCGGCTCGGATTGGTCTCCAGTCCTGGGTCACATGTTCAATGGATGTTTGCGAGAAGGATTGAGAGTTCCTTTTCAATTCAATCTTGCGAAGTATGAACAATGGCTGGAAAAACGCAGTTCCAGCTCCTTGTTTATGCCTCCTGGATATGAGCTTCAAGTTATCGACCGAACTGTAATGTTAGAGGACAACAGCCGTATCATTGAGCATGAAATTTTAAAGTTTTGGCATTCGGTGGAGGACTTCTTGCGATATGGAGCAGGCACATGCACGTTATATGCGGGCGAGGTTGTAGGTACATGTATCTCAGTGTTTGTCCGTGGCATTCACCAGGAAACAGGTATCAATACCTATGATCCGATACACCGTGGCAAAGGTCTCGCTACGGCCATGGCAAGCGCTTATGTGCAAACCGTTCTGGAACGGAATTGTGTTCCCCACTGGACCACAGAAGATTTTCGTCATGATTCTATTGCGATTGCGGGTAAGCTTGGGTTTGAACAAGGCAGAGCCTATCCCGTCTATTACATGTCGATTCAGGAGCTTCTGGATTGCTGAACATCATCTGCAGGGACTGTTCCGAAGTCATGAAAATGACCAGGGACGGCCCCTGTTTTTCAATTCCAGTAGTGAAACCTGTGAATCCCAAGATCAACATGCCCTTTTTAATTCACGCACTAATAAGCGAGTTGCTGAAGAGCAGTCATAATTATTGGATAAATCCGTGCAAATGAAACATTTATCAACTCGGTTGTGATTTATTTCACTATATCTGAAAACGGATTCAGTTACAATAAAGACAGTAAATCAGGGGTAACAGGAGGCTGGTTCAGATGGCAACACACGCTTATTATGTTCCGCCCGTGAACTTGATGGGCAGAGGGTGCTTACACGAAGCAGGCAAGATGATTGAGAATATGGGTATTCACAAAGCACTTGTCGTAAGTGATCATCAATTGATTTCTTCCGGCGTTGCTGAACAAGTGCTGTCTATACTAAGAAAATCAGGGTTAGACTATGTGATATATGATGAGGTTCAGCCCAATCCAACCTGTCAAAATGTACATGACGGACTTCAGGTATATCAGGATCATGGCTGTGACGCCATTATATCGATAGGCGGGGGTTCACCGCAGGATGCTGCCAAAGGCATCGGCATAATAGCGACCAACGGTGGACATATCCGTGAGTATGAAGGTTTGCATCAATCGAAACACAAGTCCGTGCCGCTTATTGCGATTAACACAACGGCTGGCACGTCGAGTGAGGTGACCATGAATTACGTGATTACAGATGAGGAACGCAAGGTGAAAATGGTGATGGTGGATCGAAACAGTCTTGTTGACCTGTCGGTGAATTACCCGGAGCTGATGCTGAGCAAGCCCGCCAGTCTTACGGCGGCCACGGGTATGGATGCATTAACCCATGCGGTGGAAGCCATGGTGACGCCTGGCGGTTTCACGGTAACGAGTGCCACAGCAGCGGCGGCCGTGGAGCTGATCTTTGAATATTTGCCCAGAGCCGTCAGGGACGGCAGTGATCTGGAAGCAAGAGAGCATATGACGTACGCGTGTTTTCTTGGCGGGATTGCTTTTAATAATGCAGGCTTGGGTTATGTTCATGCGATGGCCCATCAACTTGGTGGAGTCTATGATCTGCCGCATGGGGTATGTAACGCGATGTTGCTCCCTTATGTAGAGGAATTGAATGCAAAGCATGTGCCAGGTAAATTCCGTCATATTGCCAAAGCGATCGGTATGGATGTGAAGGGCAAACGGGATGAGGAATGTTCTGAGTACGTGATCGAAGCCATTCGTCAACTTTCCAAAGAGGTCGGCATTCCTGAGAAACTGTCTGAATTGGGTGTGAAAGACCCAGATGTTGAATTGCTTGCAGATAACGCCATGAAAGATGCCTGTGCACCGGCCAATCCGTATCAGCCTTCCAGGGATGAAGTCATGGAGCTTTTCCGCAAAATCATATAGGGTTAGGACCAGCAGAAGAGCCAGAATATATTCTGGCTTTTTTGGTGTGTACGTACTGCTGACCCTTATAAATACGGATACATTTCCTTCATTGGATAAATTAGTTTTTATCCAGAGGTAGTCATTATTTTTTGTTTGACAGTGGGGGTGCTTTAATCCATAATCAATCCATACTAAACACATAAGATAAATAGGAAGGGGAGAGTCAGACATGTCACAGTTTAAATTATCAACCAGAAAGTCCTTATGGGTAGGAACGTTAGCCGTTCTGTTATTGGTAATTGTTAGCGGATGCTCCGGATCGACCAATGATTCCGCTCCCAATGCAGCAGCTCAACCAGGCACCAGCCAAGGTACGGATGAGAATTCAAAGACGGACGAGACTGCAACGGGAGGGACTTTTGTATATGGTCGTCCGGCTGCCGTAACCTCGTTTGATTTGCATAATCAGATTACGTCCAACAATGCTTTTGCCATTGATAAGGTATTTGAATCGCTGGTTGCTTTTGATAGCAAGGGAGAAATTGTAGATTGGCTTGCCAAGTCGCATAACATCAGTGATGACGGCCTGACGTATACGTTTGTGCTGCGTGATGGCTTGAAGTTCTCCAACGGCACAGATGTTACGGCAGAGGATGCCGTATTCTCGCTGGAGCGGCATTTGAAGGTGGGTGGGCCATTGGCAATATCCGCGAAGGTGGATACGATCAAAGCCAAAGATAACCACACCCTGGTGATTACGCTTAAAGAGCCGTATACGCCGTTTATCTCGGAACTATCCAACTTCTCGAACGGTATTATTCCGAACAATTTTGGCGGAGTTACCGAGGAAGAATTTTTCAAGAAGCCGGTAGGTACTGGACCGTTCGTGGTTGAACAGTGGGACCCTGCAGGCGATGTGACCTTTACTAAGAACACTCATTACTGGCAAGAAGGAAAGCCATCGGTTGATAAGCTTGTTTACAAGCTGATCGAAGACGACAGCCAAGCAATTAACCAATTGAAAGCAGGAGAAGTGGATGCTATTGAGTCTCTAGCCCTGCAAAATGCCAATGAAATTAAGAATGGTGCAGATACAACGGTTGTGACCAATGGCAGCTGGGTAACAGAGCAATTGTTCTTTAATACGCTGGATAAGCATTTCTCCGATGTGCATGTTCGTCGGGCCTTGGCTCTGGCACTTGATCGTGACGGTCTGACTAAGGCGCTTACCTTTGGTTATGCACAGACCGCTAATTCATTGCTGCCTACAACGATTCCTTACAATTCGAATGATACGCTCAAGGCACTGAATTTTGATGTAAATGCAGCCAAAGCGGAACTGGCCAAATCGGCTTTCCCTGATGGATTCACTACAAAACTGCTTGTAGCTTCAGGCAACAGCACCAGAGCGCAAGAAGCGCAAATCATTCAGGCAGCGGGTAAACAAATTGGCATTAACATCGAGATTGAATCGATTGAACTCGCTACCTTCCGTGAACGATTCTTTGCTTATGATTTCGCAGCGATGCTGAACAGTGGGCAAGCCGATTCTCCGGAAGCGAATTCGATTATTGCGTTCCAGACCGATCCTGAAGGTTTCAGCAAATCTTACTGGACGCATTACACCAATGATGAAGTAACCAAGCTTCTATATAAAGGCCAACAAACACCGGACGGCGATGGCCGTGCCGAAATATACTCCAAACTGCTTCAAACGCTTGCCGATGAGGTGCCTTACATTCCGCTTTACTATCCGGATATTCTGATTGGCGTTCGTTCTTCAGTAGATGGCATTGTTGTTTTGCCTAACGGCAGTGTGCGTTTTGAAGACGTTCGTGTTCAGAAATGAAGAAATACTGGTTGATCAGTACTGTGGGAAGAGCGTTGGCAGTGATCCTTTGTGTGATGACAGCAGTCTTTTTTCTCATCAGAATGGTACCAGGAGATCCTGCCAAAATGATTCTTGGCGAGTACAGCACCCCCGAGGCTGTTGAGAGCATGCACCATGCTCTCGGGCTGGATCTGCCAATGGGTGAACAGTTCGCACGGTTTGTGAAGACACTGTTCACCCAGGGGGATACCGGCAACTCCATTATTAATGGAACCTCGACTAGAGAGTTGATTGCTGATCGTGCACCCGTTACCTTGCTGCTCATTGGCATGGCGTGTGCATTGGCAATCGTCATTGCACTCGTGCTTGCTACACTGGCCGCTACACACAAGGATAAGCTGCTGGATCATTTGATACGTATTTTTCCTACGGTAACGCTAGGTATGCCAATCTTCTGGGTTGGCATCCTTTTGATTCTGCTGCTGAGTGTTCATCTTCACTGGTTTCCCGTTGGTGGAGTCGGTGAAGGGTGGTGGGGCACCTTGTACAGTTTGACACTTCCCGCCATTACCGTAGCTTTTTCACAGATTCCAACATTGGTTCGTTCATTAAGAGCCCAGATGCTTGAAGTACTGGAGTCTGATTTTGTAGTTACATTGAAGGCTGCGAGATTACCGAACCGAGTCATTTTATTCAAACATGTCCTGCGCAATGCGGCGCTTCCAACGCTGATCCTTCTTGGCGTTAATATCTCTTATCTCATTGGCGGCACATTGGTTGTTGAACAGGTATTTGGTATCAAGGGAATTGGCAGTCTTTTGTTTAGTTCCATTTCCAAACGGGATTTCCCGGTCATTCAAGGCATAGCCCTTTATTGTGCTGTATCTGTCGTGATCATCAGTCTCCTGATAGAGCTTCTGTCCAGGTGGCTTGATCCCAGAACGAAAGGAAAACCATGAAAACGATACGAACAGAACCTCAGTTATATGAAGACAGCCAGAACACGAGTCTCATGAATCGTATATTGAAAACTCCTTCCCTGCTTGTGGGAAGTGTGATGTTTGCCGTGCTGATCATCTTGGCTGTGCTCATACCGTGGATTAGTCCTTATGACCCTTCGGAGCAAAATTTGAGTGCTTTTTTGCAGCCTCCGTCTGCTGAACATTGGTTAGGCACAGACCAACTCGGACGCGATTTGTTTACCAGACTGATTTATGCCGCGCGAACCGATTTGAGTATTATGGTGCTGGCGGAAATTGTACCTTTTTGCATGGGTGTATTTCTAGGGATGATTGCAGGGTATTACGGAAAATGGATAGATAAGGTCATATCGTTAGTTACCGATACACTTATCGCTTTCCCCTTTTATCTAATCGTCATTATCGTAGCTTTTGCCAGCGGAGCAGGTGAGCGGGGGATTTATATTACGTTTATGCTCGTTGGCTGGATTGTTTTTGCCCGTGTCGTCAGGGGGTTGAGTGCATCGTACCGCAAGCAGGAATGGATCGCATCCGCACAGACGTTAGGTTTGCCCGGAATACGGATTATCCTTCGTCATCTCCTGCCTAATGTATTGCCTCAGGCCATCGTTGTCCTCATGACGGATATGGTGGGGCTGCTGGTGGCGATTGTTACGCTTGGATACCTGGGCATTGGCATCGCACCACCGACCCCGGATTGGGGCACGATGATCTCGGATGGACAATCCTTTATCACGACAGCCTGGTGGCTCTCGGCAGTTCCGGGATTTGCAGTCGTTTACACGGGTATAGCTTTGTCGCTTGTCGGTGATGGATTGGCCGATGTATGGAGGAAAAAATAATGTCCACAGAACCGATTCTTGAAGTCAAGGCACTGTCTCTGTCAACCAAGTCAAATCAAAAATTAGTTCAAGATGTACATTTCTCGCTTGGGCGAGGGGAGAGCCTGGGATTAGTAGGTGAATCCGGCTCTGGCAAATCGTTAACTCTTCGTTCCATTCTGGGACTGCTGCCAAGCGGTGTAGAGCAGACGGGCGGAACCATTCGGAGTAACGTGAACAGCGCTATGGTGTTTCAAGACCCGAGAGGTGCGCTCGATCCGCTCTGTCCCGTTGTCAAACAGCTGGAGGAGGTTGTCTATTACAGGCAAAAGTTAAGCAGGAAGGCTTCCAGGGTAGCAGCGCTGGAGTTGCTTGAACTGTTGGGGCTTCCCGACTCGTTGAAGCGTGAGGACCGATACCCTAGCCAGTTGTCAGGTGGGCAGTGTCAGCGGATAGTCATTGCACTGGCCCTGGCATGCAAGCCAGGCATTCTGCTCTGTGATGAGCCAACAACGGCGCTGGACGTTACTGTGCAGCGTCAAATTATGGAGACGATCCAACGTTTGCAGCGTGAACTGGGATTCGCCATGGTCTTTGTAACACATAATCTGGCGATTGCAGCGACACTGTGCTCGAAGCTGTGTGTAATGAAGCAGGGGCGGATTGTGGAGCACGGGGATTCGCTTGACCTTTTGCACAACCCTCAAGATCCTTACACCCAGATGCTTATTAACTCGGTGCTTCCTTTACCGAAGCTTGAAGGGAGCGAATAATGATGGCACTTTCTTTGCAAGTTCAGAATGTAACGGTTCAATATGGAGACTTTACTGCGCTGGACAATATCACACTAAATCTTCAGAAGCATACCACGCTTGGTCTTGTCGGTGAGTCCGGTTCGGGCAAATCTACCCTTGCAAGAGTCATTGCAGGATTAATTACGCCGGATGAGGGGCAGATTTTGCTGGGGGATCAGCAATTAAAGAAGAAGAGAAGTCGTGAGCAGTATAAAAGCATACAGATGATCTTCCAAAATCCGGATGCTTCGCTGAATCCCAAACATTCCATTCGCCAGATTCTTGCTGAAGCGCTGTTGTTTCATCGCATTGTAGACCGTTCACAGGTGGAAAAAAGATCGAGAGAGCTCCTTGCCCGTGTTCAGTTGGAAAACAGGGCACTGGACAAGTATCCGCATGAATTTTCAGGCGGTCAGCGCCAACGTATCGCCATTGCACGTGCTTTAAGCGTAGAGCCGAGTCTGCTGATTGCGGATGAGCCGACGAGTGCACTCGATGTTTCCGTGCAGCGGAGTGTATTAGATCTGTTCAATTCACTGAAGAGGGAACTTAATCTTACGCTACTGTTCATTTCTCATGATCTTGGAGTTATTCATGCCATTAGTGATACGGTAGCAGTCATGCGGCAGGGTCAACTTGTGGAGATTAGCCCGAAAGATCAATTCTTCACACGACCAGAAACGGCCTACAGCCGAGAGCTGCTGTCCGCAGTTCCAAAGATGCCGAAATCAAGTTCTTAGGAGGTTTATATGAGCCAACAATATAAAGGAAACATACCCCTTACCCTGTCCGAATACGATACACTTACACAATTGCTGTCCAGGCTTTTGAATACAGAGTATCCCCCGGTGATCATCCCGGGAGAGGCTATCTTGGGCATAGAGGCCGTGGCAGCTGGAATATCTGCACCCGGTCGTACGATTGTCAATGTCGTAACAGGGCCTTATGGCAGTTTGTTTGGTCAGTGGCTTGAACGCGGAGGGGCAACGGTTATTGAAGTCAAAGTTCCTTTTGATGAAGTTGTACCGGTGGAGAAGGTAGCTGCCGCGATTGAAAAGCATCAACCGTCCGCACTATCCTTTGTTCAAGCAGAGGTGGTGACAGGCGGGTCGAATCCCGCAGAAGAAATGATAAAGATTGCGCGTGCCCATAACCTGATTACAGTGAGCGACTCTGTCTCAGCAATTGGGGGAGAGCCTCTGCTGGTAGATGATTGGGGTGTTGATTTTGTAGCTGTGGGTGCACAAAAAGCTCTGGCCGGGCCTAACGGCATCAGCGCAGTAAGCATTTCGTCGCGTGGATGGGAATTTCTCGAATCCAATGCGCATGCCCCGCGCAACTCCATCCTGTCTTTACTTGATCTGAAGCCCTCCGACGGAGGGACTGCACCCGTCCGCGTTCCTCCCAACATTCCAACGCTGGAAGCCAGAGCACTGATTTTGGCTTTGACGACTATTGAGTCCGAAGGTTTGGAGAAGGTGATCAAGCGTCATGAACGGGCTGCGTTATCTGCTGTAGCGGGAATTCAGGCCCTGGGTCTGGAGCCTTGGCAAAAAGATAACAGAACATATTCGACACTGACTACGACGGTTCGAATTGCAGGGGAGGAGAAGCTGCATATCGATCATCCGATCGGCATCGTTGCTCCGGGGGACGGAGAACTTTTTGGTCAGCTTCTGCGAATTAATCATTTTGGAGTTAATGCGTCCTTGGCAGGTGTGGAGGAAGCTGTTGCGACTATTGCGGCATTATTGAATCAGGACCATGGGCAAGCAGTCCAGGCTGTTCGTCTCGTTTGGGGGGAATGAATATGGCCCAGGTAAAGTCGGAGGATCAAAACTTCAAACATATTTTTATAGCAGGCATTGAAGGCAAACGGTTCGATATCTCGATCGAGGATGGACGGTTTGCATCTGTTACAGAATCCGTGCCGCAGAATGATGACGCATCGCTTCCGGTTACAGATTTATGGATAAGTCCCGGAGTTATTGATCTTCATACACATCTGGCCTGGACAGACTTTGACCATGCGGATCAATTGAAACGGGACAGCCACGAGGTTGAAGTGATGCAGGCGCAAGCTTTTGCAGCTACCCTCCGGACGGGAGTAACTACGGCTCGTGATGCAGGCGGATTGTTACCAAGCACCGCGAGGCATCTCGCTGAGCACTATCAACACCCCTTAAGAGTTGAAACCAGCAGTGAAATGCTGGGAGCGGCAGATGCCCGTGGTGTAAAGCATCTGGAGCAACGGTTGAACGGAATTTTTGATACAGGCGCGGGCTGGGTTAAAATCATGGCGACAGGTGGACTGGGAGCCCCTACGGAACAAGTGCTCGATCCTGTATTTTCGGAGGAAGAGTTCGCGTTCATCGTTCGCCATGCCCATGCCCACCATAAAAAGGTGTTAGTTCATACCTGGGGTGGCCTGACGGTAGACTGGTCCATCCAGGCAGGAGTGGAGTCTGTGGAGCATGGCATGTTTTTAACTGAGGATCAGGCGGGCAGACTTGCCGAGTCTCGAACGGCCTTTGTCCCTACCACATCGATATATCGTATTGCCGCAGATCCGAAAGGTGTGCTGGCGCTGCCTACTGTTATCAGTGATCGTGCCGCGCGCGCTGCTGAAGCGCATTCTACAGCCATCGGATATGCCAAAAGAGCAGGAGTCCGTTTCGGTTTCGGTACCGATTACGCCACACCTTCACTGCATGGCTATAATCTGCAAGAGTTGGATACGCTGATCGATTATGGCTTGACCCGGGCGGAGGCGTGGCAATCTGCGACGATAAATGCTGCTGAGATTCTGGGTCGTGGCAACGAATTGGGGCAGATTGCAGAAGGTTATATTGCGGATGCTATTATTTTCAATGCCGATCCGTATCAAACGAAAAATGCCGATCAGCTGCGGGAGAGTATTGTGTCCGTGATTATTGGGGCGCAGAAACCATAACTGGTTTCTGCGTTTTTTCTTTAGACGTGAGTGCAGTGAGCGATATGTTGCTTCGAAGGAGCAGGTTGTCTGGCGAATACTAAGCGATAATTAAATCCCCAAAAGTTTTCCAAAAGGATTTTGCAGACCCATCAGCGAATACAATATTTAATAACAGCGGCATAAAGGAAGGAGTGATACCCACTTAAACTTTTGTCGAAGTTTTCCAGCAAGATTCCTCAGCCCGTTTCGTGTTTAATGTTATATAGGAGTAGTGTTTTGCATTTTACACGGGGTACACCTTAATTTGTACATCCACCTATCACCTCTACACAACAAGTACAGGCAATTCTGTATGGTTCATCTACTTTCATCTACTTTCAGACATTACAAAGAACAACGTTCGTCTGCAATTTCAATGCAACACAGTCTGTACAGCATGCTCCTAATCATGACAAAAGTGTCCACACAACAGCATATCGGATTATGGGCTCTGAAATGAATTAGAACGAATGCACATGGAGGAGGCTGTAATGATGGCAAAAAAAGAAGTTGTTGCGATGCTGCTCGCTGGAGGGCAAGGCAAAAGATTAAAGGGATTGACCAAATCACTGGCCAAGCCGGCTGTTTATTTTGGCGGAACCTATCGCATCATTGATTTTCCTCTAAGCAATTGCTCCAATTCCGGCATCGACACGGTCGGTGTATTAACCCAATATGAACCTCTGGTGCTGCATTCCTATATCGGTATTGGCAGTGATTGGGATCTGGACCGCAAAAATGGCGGGGTATATGTTCTTCCTCCTCATGAACGTGAAGACGGCAGTAACTGGTACCGCGGTACAGCTGATGCAATCTACCGTAACCTGAATTTTATCGAACAATTCGATCCTGAGCATGTGCTCATCTTGTCAGGGGATCATATCTATAAAATGGATTATGAGAAAATGCTTCAATACCATAAAGAAAAGGATGCAGATTGCACCATATCGGTCATCGACGTTCCATTGGAAGAAGCCAGCCGGTTTGGGTTGCTCAACACCCACGATGATTATCGCATCTATGAATTCGAAGAAAAACCTCCTGAACCCAAGAGCACGCTTGCTTCCATGGGTATCTATCTCTTCAAGTGGGATGTACTGAAACGTTTCCTGATCCAGGACGAACAGCAGGCATCCACCTCTTATGATTTTGGCAAAGACATCATTCCCTTGCTGCTTGAAAATGAAAAATCGCTATATGCCTATCCTTTTGAAGGCTATTGGAAAGACGTAGGTACCATTCGCAGTCTATGGGAATCCAATATGGACCTGCTGGATGAAGAGACGCCGTTTAATCTGAACGACCCGGACTGGCGTATATATACCCGGAATCCGAATCAGCCTGCGCAATATATTTCACCATCTGCGAAAGTGCGGAATTGCATCATCAGTGAAGGCAGTGTTGTGCATGGTGAGGTTGATCATTCCGTCATGTTCTACGGGATTGAGGTGGGGGAGAACAGCTCCGTAACCGATTCGGTGATCATGCCAAGAGTGAAGATTGGACAAAATGTGCGCATTCATAAGGCTATTATTGCCGAAGGATTAGTGATCCCGGATGGAGTACATCTGTCACCTGCCCCTGAAGATGAAAGTGATATATTACTGGTCGATCAGGAAGAGCTGGAACGTCAGCTTCTCGAGGGAATGACAAGCAAAGCCTAATCTAAACCCCAAAGGACGGTGCATGCGATGAAACCATTGATCGGAGTTATTAACCTTGACCATGAACTTGAGGAATTGAAGGAATTGACTTACTTTCGCTGCGGAGCTGCTGTGCCTTATGCAGGGCGTTACCGTCTGATTGATTTTGTATTATCCAATATGATGAATGCTGGCATTGAGAGTATCGGAGTATTTGTCCGCCGCAAGTACCGTTCACTCATGGATCATCTGGGAGACGGTAAGCCGTGGGATCTGGATCGCAAGCATGGCGGGATGTTTATTTTGCCCCCGGACTGGAACGATCCGACCGATACGTCACAAGGGGATTTGCAGCATTTTCACAATAATCTGGATTTCTTTCGCCGGGGTTCGGGACAATATGTAGTCCATGCGGGCAGTCGACACGTAACCAAAGCAGATCTGCAGGACGTGTACAGGTACCATATAAGCAAGGGTGCGGATGTGACATTGGTTTGCAAAAAAGTGGATCAACTGCTGCCTGAGCATGACGCCTGTGTCAAAGTTGAAGATGACGGGAACGGCCATGTGGTGGACATTCACCAAAGCGCCGATCACCCGAATATATATACAGAAATTTTTATTATGGAAAAAGAACTGTTCCTGCACCAGGTGCAGCGCTGCATCGCTCATGGGGAAAGCCATTTCTTCCGTGATGTGATTCAGAAAAACCCGGATGGCTTGAACATTGCTGCGTATGCCTATGATGGATATCATGCCGTAATCAATTCGATCGACAGCTATTATCGCAACAGTCTGGAACTGCTAAACAGCGGACTGTATGAACAGCTGTTCAAGGAACAGCCTGTTCATACCAAAATCAAGTACGAGGCTCCGGCCAAATATTTGGACACCGCTGAGGTGAAGCATTCCTTGCTCGCAAACGGCTGCATTGTGGGTGGGGAAGTGGAGGACAGTATCCTGTTCCGTGGCGTGCAGGTGGCGAAAGGTGCCAAGATTAAAGGCTCCATTATTATGCAAAAATGCTACATCGGAGAAGGCGCTGTGCTGGAGAACGTCATTCTCGACAAAGATGTGAAGCTAAGCGGCGGTCAGACGCTGATCGGCGACCCGTCGAACCCGTATATTCTGGCAAAGAGTACTATTATCTAATACCGACACTTAACCGATATCATCTATAAATATATATAAAATAAAAATCCTGTAGGATGGATTTAAGGTTCATGGGCGAAAGTTGAAATGAAACTTCGATTGTGCTTGCCAACGTGCAAACGTAGTGGAGGGAACGAAATCGATTCTGGAGAAGCGTAGCGTTCGCCTGAAAGCTTTCTGAAAGAAAGCTGCTCCGGAAGCATAAGCTTATCACTGTATTTTTACATCTGAATAATACAATAAAGAAAATATAGGGATAACAGCGATCGAAAGAACGATTCGTGCCTGTAACGGCCACTTTGCTGGATGTTCGAGCACTTAAGTGTGAACCGCCACCATCCTATAGGATTTCACCGGGAGGAACCTTCTTTTGTTTGACAACAAGGAAACGTTCAAGAGTATTTTTAGACGAAACTTGGTCAGTAAACTGGGCAAACCGATCGAAGAAGCAACGCTGGGAGATGTCTATCATGTGCTTGGCAGTATGATCCGTGAATATGCGGGTCAGGATTGGGCGGCGTCGAATCAGGGGTTTAAGCAGCGCCAGGATAAACAGGTCTATTACTTCTCGCTGGAATTCCTGATTGGACGTCTGCTCGGCAATAACCTGTTAAATGTGAATGAATTGGAACTCGTTCGTGACAGTCTGGCTGAACTGGGCTTTTCTTTGGAAGAGGTGGAAGAACAGGAGGCGGACGCAGGACTCGGCAACGGAGGTCTGGGCAGGCTCGCAGCCTGTTTTCTGGATTCACTGGCATCCCTCGGTTATGCAGGGCATGGATGCGGAATCCGATATAAGTATGGCTTATTTGAGCAAAAAATTATTAACGGCAACCAAGTAGAGTTACCCGATAATTGGCTCGATAAGGGTAACGAATGGGAAGTGCGCCGTCCGGACAAAAAGGTGGAAGTTCAGTTCTGGGGACGTGTGGAAGCCTATGAACAGGATGGACATTACCAATTTGTCACAAAGGATGCTGAATCGGTTGTAGCTGTGCCGTATGATGTGCCTGTAATTGGTTATGGCCAGCCCCACGTAAATACCTTGCGATTGTGGAGTGCGGAGCCCAAGCGGGAGACTTCGCTCGATACCCCTTCGAACTATTACGGATATCTAGATTACAGCCGGTCGGTAGAATCGATCTCGGAGTTCCTGTACCCGGATGATTCCCAATACGAGGGAAAGCTGCTCCGTCTGAAACAGCAATATTTCATGTGTTCGGCAGGTGTACAGAGTGCTTTGCGAACATCTAACAAGCTTGAACTTTCGTATGATCGTTTGCCAGATAAAGTGGCTTTCCATATCAACGATACCCATCCAACCCTTGTGATCCCCGAACTGATGCGCATTCTAATCGATGTCAAAGGTTATGGATGGGATGAAGCGTGGGATATCACGACCCGCACCGTATCGTATACCAACCATACCACTTTGAGTGAGGCACTTGAAAAGTGGCCTGTTGCCATGATCAGCAAGCTGCTGCCACGCATTTACATGATTATTGAAGAGATCAACAAACGCTTCTGCGGCATGCTGCTTGAGCGTTATCCTGGAGATACGGATCGTATTCAGCATCTGGCGATTATTGCAAATGATCAGGTACGGATGGCCCATCTGGCAATTGTAGGCAGTCATAGCGTCAACGGTGTTGCGGCATTGCATACCGAGATATTGAAGGAGCGGGAAATGGCTCCGTTCTATGCACTCTACCCGGAGCGCTTCAATAACAAAACCAATGGTATCACTCATCGCCGCTGGTTAATGCATGCCAACCCGAAGCTATCGAATCTGATCACAGAGACGATTGGAAGTGAGTGGATTACGGAGCCGGGCAGATTGAATGAGTTGGTAGCTGTTGCTGACGATGCCTCGTTCCTGCAGCAATTCCGTGCCATTAAACATGGCAATAAGGAGCGTCTTGCTGCCTATATACTGGATCATACCGGAACGGCTGTGAATCCGGATTCCATTTTTGATGTACAGGTGAAACGACTGCATGGGTACAAACGACAATTGCTGAACATTCTGCATGTTATGCATTTGTATAACCGTCTCAAAAGCGACAATTCATTTGATATCGTGCCACGTACGTTCATTTTTGGCGCCAAGGCAGCGCCGAGCTATTATTTTGCCAAAAAGATTATCAAGCTGATTAATACGGTGGCAGATACGATTAATCGCGATACGGCCGTGAAAGATCGCCTGCAGGTATTTTTCCTTGAAAACTATTCGGTCTCTCTTGCCGAGAAGATCATTCCGGCCGCAGACGTCAGCGAACAGATTTCAACCGCAGGCAAGGAAGCCTCCGGTACCGGAAACATGAAGTTCATGATGAACGGAGCGCTAACTATTGGAACCATGGACGGGGCAAATGTCGAGATGGCAGAACAGGTCGGTCAAGACAATATGTTCATCTTTGGCTTAAGTGCAGACGAAGTGCTTGAATATTACCGTTCCGGCACTTATCGGCCGGGTGAGATTGTACAGCAGGACGAGCGAATTCGTGAGGTAGTGGAGCAGCTGGTACATCCTGGACCGTTCTGTGAACGTGATGGTGAATTCTGGGATATCTATGACTCCTTGCTGGCACATGGCGATGAGTACTTTGTGTTACGTGACTTTGCTGCCTATGCCGATGCACATGCTGCCATTGATTCGGCATACCGCGATCTATCGGGCTGGACACGCAAGGCAGTGCTGAATACGGCTCAATCCGGCATTTTCTCCAGTGACCGCACTATTAGTGAATATGCGACTGATATCTGGGGCATTCATCCGGTGTCTGGATACTGGAAAGGTTAATAATATGGTTTAACAATGAAATCCCCTTGTACATCAGGTTGATCTCTATAGGGTTCATTTACCTTTATCAGAGATCGCACCTTGTAGCACAAGGGGATTTTTTGTATGTTGAGAATTATAGTGCCTATGTTGATAACCTGTCCTACTCGAGCTTGCACCAATACATAAGATTTTTTCAGATCACAACAAGTTCGCACGCAAGATCAAGAAAAAGAGTTTTATTTTAGTCATACTAAATTAAGAAATCGTTCCATACTTCGAACCAAGAAAAGGAGTTCACATGCCATGGATCATTACACACGAATCCAGCTTGCCATTGCGTACCTGGAACAGCATTTGCAGGATGAATTTAATATCAGAGAGGCTTCAGCTGCTGCGAGTTTCTCAGCTTTTCATTTCCAGCGTTTGTTTCAGGCAATCACGGGATTTACGGTACTGGAGTATGTCCGCAGACGTAGATTAACGGAAGCGGCATGTCACTTGCGGAACAGCTCGGAAGGTATACTGGATATTGCTCTGAGATTTGGATATCAATCTCAGGAGGCATTCACCCGCGCATTCACAGCTCACTGGGGGATGACACCTGCCAGATTACGTAAGCTGGACGAACAGCCATCTTCGTCGAAGATGCAACGAAGTATTGATTTTGACGATTATCGTACTCGGATCGGAGGACAATTTCATATGAACACACCTCGTCTGGTAACACTGGAATCGAACTGGATTATCGGCTACGAATTCAAGACGAACTTGAATGATAATCAGCATTATGCAGAAATCCCCGGGTTTTATCATCAGTTTGGTACAGAGCAGAGATTTATGAACATCCCTGAAAGGACACGTCCGGATATAGCGTATGGTGTAGCTTGCCGTTTTGAAGATGATGGAGCGTTCACCTTTATTGTGGGGGAGGAAAGCGCGGCAGCTGCTCCAGTTCTGGAACCAGGTTATACATCGATTGAAATTCCTGGCGGTTTATACGCCGAGTTCACGGTGGAAGGATCAGGACAGGATATCCGCAAAATGATTTATGGCAGCTGGCTGCCGCAATCTAACTATGAACGAAGGGAAGGACCGGATTTTGAGGTGACGGATGTATGGAAATCCACGCCTGAGCAGCTGGACATGAAGATCTATATCCCTTTAAAATAGACCTTACCGCATCTGCGGAAAAAAGGTCGGAGGATATGTGGAAATGAATGAAGGCTCATGGCTCTACTCCAGATGGATGCTTGTTATCGTTGGCTGCATGGCAGTATTGTACATGTTGATTATGGGTAACTTGCTCTTTGTCAGCGGGAGAACACCTGGCGTGAATTATCAATATAATTTGGTACCCTTGGAAACAATCAAGCCTCTTCTTTTTGAAAAGAACAGATACCATACCGAAGCCTGGGTGAAAAACCTGTTTGGGAACATTGTTTTGTTCATACCTCTAGGGGTATGGATTCCCTGGTTATTTCGCAGATTCCAAAGGTTTTTACCATTTACAGGGATTGTCGTCCTACTTTTGTTTGCTGTTGAGGTTACACAATTGATTAGCCGTGTTGGTTCGTTTGATGTCGATGACATTATTTTGAATACGGTGGGTGCCTGGATTGGATACATAGGATTCGCCTTATTCATATTTTTACAGAGAAGGACTCGAAATTAAACTGCGAATAGCGGTTGATGTTCGGGTCTTTTTGGTTTCACGGATTTTTTCTGTTTATAAGAGGAGCATTTCGGATAAAACATACTAACGGGTTATATAGTAAAGAGTGATGAAAGTGAGGTGGTCTATATCGTTTGGTGGAAAGAGAGTGTAGTGTACCAGATCTATCCCAACAGCTTCAAAGATTCCGATGGGGACGGTCAGGGTGACTTGCAGGGCATATATGACAAGCTCGATTATTTGACTGGGCTGGGCGTGGATGTAATTTGGATCTGCCCAATTTACGATTCACCTGGTCATGATAACGGATATGACATCCGAGATTATTACTCCATTTTACGCAAGTATGGCACGATGGAGGATTTTGACCGTTTGCTGGCTGAGGCGCACAAGCGTGGCCTCAAGATCATGATGGATCTGGTGCTGAATCATACGTCGGATGAACATGCGTGGTTTGCTGAGTCACGTTCATCGAAAGTAAATCCGAAACGGGATTATTATATTTGGCGTTCAGGTAAAAATGGTCAGGTTCCAAACAACTGGGAGTCCTACTTTGGCGGTTCTGTGTGGAAGCATGATCCGGAGACAAATGAATATTATTTGCATCTCTATACGGAACACCAGCCTGATCTGAATTGGAACAATGCACAGATGGCAGAAGAGATGTATGAAATGGTGCATTGGTGGTTGCAAAAAGGAGTGGATGGTTTTCGTTTCGATGCGGTGGCGCATATCGCCAAGGCAGATGGATTACCCAGCGCACATAATCCCGATAATCTGCCGGTCGTTCCTGCGTACCAGCTTTTTTCCAACCTCGAGCAGGTACATTCGATTCTGAACAAACTGAACGACATGATCCTGAAACCTTACGGTCCGATGACCGTTGGAGAGACTTCCGGGCTTGGACCGGAGCAGGCGCTGGCCTATGTGGGGACAGATCGAAATGAGCTCAATATGGTGTTCCAGTTTGAGCATATGTTTGTGGACGCGCAATCATCCGGAATCGGCAAATGGAACTATCGGGAGTGGAAGCTGCCCGAACTGAAAGAAATTATGAGCCGCTGGCAAACCGTACTGCATGACAGAGGCTGGAATGCCAATTACATGGGCAATCATGACCAGCCCCGTCCGGTATCCCGCTTTGGTAATGATGGCAAGTACAGGGTGCGATCTGCCCAGATGCTGGCTACATGGATGCTTACCCTGGAAGGCACGCCTTACATTTATCAAGGGGAAGAAATCGGCATGACCAATGTTGCTTTTCCTGATATTGAGGATTATCGAGATGTTGAAACAATGAATTATTATCGGCAGCATATTAGTCAGGGGCGAGCGAAACATGAGGTCATGCAAGCGATCTGGCGCAAAAGCCGTGATAATGCCCGTACACCGATGCAGTGGGATGATACCAAGCATGCGGGATTTACCGATGGTGAGCCATGGATTCAGGTGAATGCGAATTATGCTGAGATTAATGTGGCGGATGCCGAACGTGATCCTCAGTCCATTTTGCATTATTACCGTAAACTAATCGCACTTCGCAAACAGCATAAAGTACTTATCTATGGGGCATATGAGCTGCTTTTGCCGGATGATCCCGACATCTATGCCTACACCCGGACGCTGGATGATGAGCAGATGCTGATTATTCTGAATTTTCGGGAACATGAGCCCGAGATGCAATGGCCTGAAGGGTGGAGCAATGAGAATGCCAAGACGATCATCAGCAATGTAAGCAAACGTTATTCCACCGATAAGGGTGCAATTCTGCTTCAGCCTTATGAAGCACGGGTTTATCGAATGCAGCGATGAGGCGTTATTTTGCTTCGGCGGAGAGTTTTGAATTATAATATAGGTTGAAAATCAAACCAATGAACGCATATGTCAGGAGGATACCAAGTTGCTGAATATTACTTACCACGGACACTCCAGTGTACAACTGGGCACAGAAGAGAAGTCGTTAATCATTGATCCTTTCCTGCGTGGCAATGAGCTTGCTGTCACCAAACCGGAAGACATCAAGACCGATGCCGTGTTGCTGACACATGCACATATGGATCACATTCTGGATGCTGAGCCGATTGCCAAGGCTAATCAAGCCAAAGTGGTCGCAATTGTGGAACTGGCTACATACATGTCATGGAAAGGTCTGGATACGATAGGCATGAACATGGGTGGAACGGTGGATCTTGGCTTTGCCCAAGCCAAAATGATTCAGGCTTTCCATACATCCGGGATCGTGCTGGAAGAGGAACAACGAATCATGTATGCAGGATTGCCTGCGGGATACATTATTAACATTGGTGGCAAAACCATTTTGCATGCCGGTGATACGAGCCTGTTCGGTGATATGAAAATGATTGGTGATCGCCATGATATCGATGTAGCTATCCTGCCTATTGGCGGCCATTTCACCATGGGACCGGAAGATGCGCTGCAAGCGGCGGAATGGTTTAATGCCAAGCTGACAATTCCGGTGCATTATGATACGTTCCCGGTAATCCGTCAGGATGCCGAGAAGTTTGTGGAGCAGCTTGCTTCCAAAGGTCTGGAAGGCCGTGTGCTGGCACCGGGACAATCCATTACTCTGTAACGCTCTTCTTATCTCTGTTTATCATAAACGCAATATGAAGCTAAAGACGAATATCATGTCAATATAACTGACGTGATATTCGTCTTTTTTCGGTTTTAAGTTCAATTTAGCCGGCTCCAGTTGGTTCTCATGACAAAAACGTTGAAATTCCATTGTTGAAGCCCCTGCTGCAATGTTATAAAAAATTACACGGAAACCAAACGGAAATCCGAATTGGCGAAAATAGGGGGAGCGTTCATGTCATTTGTGAAATCATTGTTTTTTCAAATTATTGTAGCGGTTATTATCGGGATTGGGGTAGGCATTCTGTGGCCTGATCTGGGCAGCCTGCTGCAGCCGCTCGGAACAGGTTTCATCAAGTTGATCAAAATGATCATTGCACCGCTGATCTTTATGGTGATTGTAACAGGCATCGCCAAGATCGGTGATCTGAAATCTGTTGGACGTATTGGATTCAAAGCCATTCTGTGGTTTGAAATCGCAACAACGGTTGCGCTGGTCCTTGGACTCGGCACAGCCAATCTGCTTCGTCCGGGTGCAAGCATGAACGTGGACCCCTCGACCCTTGATGCAAGTGCCATTGAAGCCAAAACCAATGGCTCCGAACTGCCACATGTCGTCGATTTTATTATGAACATTATTCCGACAAGTGTAGTAGATGCTTTTGCACAAAATGCACTGCTGCAAGTACTGCTCGTGGCCTGTTTGTTCGGAGTAGCCTTGGCAGCAACGGAAAGTAAGGCAAAGGACAATGTACTGACACTGATTGAAAATGTGTTGAATATCTTGTTCCGCATTATTGGATACATTATGAAACTGGCACCGATCGGAGCATTTGGGGCCATGGCATACACTGTAGGAGCGTATGGGGCTTCCACACTGTCCTCCTTCGGGTTGTTAATTGTTGCTTGTTACGGGGCAGCGTTGCTGTTCCTGGTAATGCTAGCCCTGGCTGCCTGGTGGATTACAGGACTGAACTTTTTGCAATTTGTAAAATATACACGTTCCGAAGTTATGCTGGCGATTGGCACAGGCTCTTCGGAGGTGGTTATGCCCCGCATGATGGACAAGCTGACCAAAGCAGGCTGTGATCGCGCTGTCGTTGGCCTCGTGGTTCCAACAGGGTATTCGTTCAATCTGGACGGAGCCTCGATATACCTTTCGCTAGCGACGGTATTTCTGGCACAGGCAGTTGGCATTGATCTGACACTTGGGCAAGAGATTACGATTTTACTGGTGTTAATGCTCAGCTCCAAAGGGATGGCGGGTGTACCTGGCTCCGCATTCCTTGCTTTGTCTGCTACAGCTGCGGCCTTGAATGCATTCCCGGTAGCTGCTGTTGCCTTACTGCTTGGTGCGGATCGCTTCATGGATACGATGCGAGTATTCACGAATCTGATGGGCAACTGTGTTGCGGCATTTGTAGTAGCAAAATGGGAAGGACTGTTGGACCAAAAACGCATGCGGGCGGTGCTCTCCGGGGAGATTAGTGCCGAAGAGCTGGAAAGAGAAGAACAAGCGTCCTTGTACCCGGTGAAGTTGAACCAGAGGGAGGGACAAGGAATGGTGTCAACGGATATGGTGTAAAAAAGAAAATAAACGAGCTTTGTATGAGATGTTAACTCATCATATTATATTAATTTGAACCATCTGTTCACCCGCATGAAATCATGGGGTAACAGATGGTTTTTTTCGTTTCAGATACAGATATCATGGAGTTTTCGAACGCAAGCGGCAAAATAATTGTTACAGGGGAATCATTAATGGGGAATGTGTAGAAGAGGAAAAAGATAGCATATTAAAGTTTCAACTTGTATATACATGTTTAGTTATGTAATATATAAATGAAGTTAGGTCAAGAGAACCACATAAGCAATACAACTTATTGGAGGCGTTAACATGAGTTCAACCAACACAACTTCATCATCGTGGTGGAAAACGTCCACGGTGTATCAGGTATATCCCAAAAGTTTCAATGATACAACCGGATCGGGTACCGGAGACATTCGGGGATTGACGGAAAAGTTGGACTACTTGCAGCATCTCGGTATTGATATCGTTTGGCTGCAGCCCGTATATGTATCTCCACAGCATGATAACGGTTATGACGTAGCGGACTATTATCGGATCAATCCTGATTTTGGTACGATGGAGGATTTTGACCAACTGCTTAAAGGTCTGAAGGCGCGTGACATGAAGCTGATGATTGATATCGTGGTGAACCACTCTTCTACGGATCATGAATGGTTCCAGCAATCACGCTCATCCAAGGATAATCCGTATCGCGATTATTATATTTGGAAGGACCCTGCTCCGGACGGCGGTGTGCCGAATAATTGGAAATCCAAGTTCGGTGGACCTGCATGGCAGTTTGATGAGCAGACAGGACAATATTTCCTGACATTGTTTGACAAAACACAGGCTGATTTGAATTGGGAGAACGAGCAGGTACGCAAGTCCGTGCGGGATATGATCAAGTTCTGGGCGGAGAAAGGCGTTGACGGTTTCCGTATGGACGTCATCAATCTGATTTCGAAGGATCAGCGTTTCCCTGATGATGATGGTAGCGTTTCCCCGGGAGACGGACGCAAGTTCTACACCGATGGACCACGTGTGCATGAGTATATTAAAGAAATGTATGAAGAAGTGTTTGGGCCACACAACATGGTAACCGTAGGAGAGATGTCCTCCACTACATTGGAACACTGCATTCAATATTCGAATCCTTCTTCCAAGGAATTCTCCATGACGTTTAACTTCCATCACCTGAAAGTGGATTATCCAAACGGACAGAAGTGGGAGCTGATGCCTTACGATTTCGAAGCGATGAAACAGCTGTTTAGCGATTGGCAGATCGGCATGCAGGCAGGCGGGGGATGGAATGCGTTGTTCCTGAATAACCATGATCAACCGCGTGCGCTGTCTCGATTCGCCGATGATGGCGAATATCGTGCCGAGAGTGCCAAAATGCTTGCTACGACCATTCATGGCTTGCAGGGAACCCCTTACGTATTCCAAGGCGAAGAGATCGGCATGCCTAATCCGGTCTGGAACGACGTTAGTGAGTTCCGTGATATCGAATCGACCAATATGTACCGACTGCTCCAGGAAGAACGAGGCAAATCCGCCCAGGAAGCGTTCAATATTGTAAAAGAGCGTTCCCGGGACAATTCCCGGACACCGATGCAGTGGGATGGAAGCGAGAATGCCGGATTTACAACCGGTACACCGTGGATCAAAGTAGACGAACGATATCCGTCAATTCACGTGGCCCAGCAAATCGCTGACCCGAATTCGATCTACTATCACTATCGCAAACTGATTGCTCTGCGCAAAGAGGTCCGCGTGTTGACTGATGGTCTGTATGAACGTTTGGACGATGCACATCCGGATGTATTTGCATATGCACGGACCAATGGAAGCGAGACGTTGCTTGTGGTGTCCAACTTTAGCAAGCGAGACGTCACTTTTGCTTTATCCCAGGCTGTCTGGAATGATCATTTTGCAGGTAAGTCCGCAGAGTTACTGATTGGTAACACGCAGGCGCCGCCTGCACTGGAGCAAGAAATCTCCCTCAGCCCGTATTCATCCTATATGTGGCTTGTACCGCAACAGGACTAATTCACATTATATAAAGTGGGAAGTGACAATATGGCAATTGATAAAAAACAGGTTGAGGAGATCGTACGCGCGGTGGGCGGCAAAGATAATATTGAAGCTGCAACGCACTGTGTCACACGACTCCGGTTCGCCCTGTACGACGAAAGTAAAGTAGATACGCAAAGTCTGGACCAAAACGATCTGGTCAAGGGCCAGTTCTCTTCGCAAGGACAATTCCAGGTTGTTATCGGGCCTGGGCTTGTGGATAAAGTGTATGATGAAATGATTCAGATTACCGGAGGCGAACGCGCTTCCAAGGATGACGTGAAGGCTGTTGCGGGTAAAAAGCAAAACCCACTCCAGCGTGCGATCAAAACGTTATCGGACATTTTTATCCCGATCCTGCCAGCCATCATCACGGCCGGTCTCTTGCTCGGTATTAATAACATACTGACAGGGCCAGGCATATTCTTTGATGGTAAATCGCTGGTGGATGTATATCCGGCATGGAAAGACCTCGCATCTATTATCAATACTATCGCGAGCACAGCCTTTACCTTCCTGCCTGCGTTAATTGGTTGGTCCGCGGTAACCAGGTTCGGCGGCAGTCCGTTGCTCGGGATTGTCCTTGGTCTGATCCTGGTTCATCCCGATTTGCTGAGTGCTTATGGCTATGCCAATGCAGTCAACGAAGGCACCGTGCCTACGTGGAATCTGTTCGGCTGGCATATTGAGAAGATTGGTTATCAGGGGCAGGTTCTGCCGGTATTGGTCTCGGCCTATCTGCTTGCCAAGCTGGAGATTTTCCTGAACAAAAGGGTGCATGATTCGATCAAACTGCTGGTTGTTGCACCTGTCACTTTATTAATTACCGGGTTCCTGGCCTTTACGATCATTGGTCCAGTTACATTTGCCATTGCGAATGGAATTACTTCCGGCTTGATCTATATTTACGATTCATACGCAGCTCTGGGCGGTCTGATCTACGGTGGACTGTACGCATTGCTCGTTATTACAGGAATGCACCATACGTTCCTGGCGGTAGACGTACAGCTGATTGGTAGCCAGGGCGGGACGTTCCTGTGGCCGATGCTGGCACTGTCCAATATCGCGCAAGGTTCAGCCGCACTTGCCATGATGCTCGTGCTTCGTGAGAAGAAGATGAGAGGACTTGCGGCAACTTCATCCGTCTCGGCTTTCCTCGGGGTAACCGAGCCGGCGATCTTCGGGGTGAATATCCGTTATCGTTATCCGTTTATCTTCGGTATGGTCGGTTCTGCGATCGGCGGTGTACTGCTCACGATGAATAATGTTCAGGCCACCTCTATCGGTGTAGGTGGGGTACCTGGATTCCTGTCCATTTTCCCGAACAAATGGGGAGTATTCTTCATCGGTATGGCGATTGTGCTGGTTGTTCCGTTTGTACTGACTGTTATTTTCGGAAGAGCGAAGTTGAGAAAAGAAGAACGCAGCGCAGATCGTGCAGCTGTAGCTGGTGGTCAAACACCTGCAGCTGAATCTGCTTCTGGTACAACTGTGGCAAATACAGGTTCAAATCTGAATCAGCGCTCACGCAGTGCTGCACAGGTGGCGGATGAGCCTGTAAATACACTGGAAATCATGGCACCATTAACAGGTACAGCCGTTCCGTTGGAACAAGTACCTGATCCGGCATTTGCAGAGAAACAAATGGGTGAAGGGGTTGCCATTGAACCTTCCGGTAATCAGGTCGTTGCCCCGTTTGATGCTCAGGTTGCCCATGTCATCAAGAGTAAACATGCGGTCATTCTTGAGCACGCGAGCGGCTTGCAGATTCTGATTCATGTCGGGATCAATACGGTATCACTCAAAGGCGAAGGGTTTAACATGCATGTAGAGGCTGGAGAGAATGTAAGAGCCGGGCAAACGCTGCTTGAATTCGACCGTAAAGTGATTGAAGCTGCGGGATATCCGCTCATTACGCCAATTATTATTCCAGACGGTCAGGACATGGTTGATCGGGTGGAGGTCACTACTGGTGATGTAACATCCAATCAGAATGGTGTGCTTAAGGTTCATTTGAAAGGTTAAGTTCACGAACAAATCGGGAGCTGCGATATTCGCAGCTTCTTTTTTCATCCTGATACCGAAATAAAGCTGAACGCATCTCAACTTATTATGGCGGTGGTCTCTTCAGGTCAGTTCGTTTTTTTTATTTATATCGTGGTAAACTGTAGTTAGGATGCATGAGGCAAAATTCCATGTTTACAGCGATCGGAAAGCTTGTTCAACAGGAGTATGCATGTTCAGATTGAAAAGTTCATATGGTTCAAAGAGGGTGGCTAGTCAATGGACGGAGGAGGAGAGCCATGACTCGTGTTTCGGTAATGGTCATTCATGGTCTGGGTATGCAAAAGGAGAATTATGCGGATACACTGATTTCGCGTTTGCATAAGGAATTGGATCAGGTTATGGTGTTGCCGGGAGCAGCCAAACAGATGCTGGATATTGAGCCCGTATTTTGGGCTGATGTATTTGAGGATCGGGAAGAAGCGCTGTTTCAGCAGCTTGTCAGCTCTCAGGGTTTGAACTATCAAGTGTTACGTCGATTTGTCATCCATTATCTGGCTGATGCCGTCGCGTATCAACCTGTGGAAAATCAGGGTCACAACTATGATGCGGTACATCATACGCTGAATCGGGCGATGCATGCACTTGCACAGCGGAACGGGCCAGAAACCCCACTCTGTATCATTGCACATAGTTTGGGCGCAGTGATTGCAAGTAATTTTTTCTATGATCTGCAATTTCCGTCCAATCGCACACCTTCCATCGTGGATGTAACTTCTGCGTTGGAACGGGGAGACACCTTAACGAACTTTTATTCCTTTGGAACGACATTGCCATTATGGAGCTTACGGTATCATGATTTTAGCCGCCCGATTCAGGTGCCTTCTCCACTGGCAGGGCAGTACTTTCCTGGGCTTGAAGGGGAATGGATTAACTTTTATGATCGGGATGATATTCTGGGTTACCCGCTGCGCCCTATTGATCCGGCCTATGAGGCAGCGGTCAACGAAGACGTGGAAATTAACTCTGGCGGTGTAATCGGGAGCTGGAATCCGTTGAGTCATGGCGGATATTTCTCGAATGGAGCCATGAATCGGAGAATCGCACAAGGTTTGGCGCGAACGTGGACGTGGGTGAATCGTGGATCACGTTAAATGCCAGGTATGAAGGGAGGACAATAAGGATGGAATGCAGGACAGGCTGTGCCGCATGCTGTATCGCGATTTCGATCTCATCGCCGATACCCGGGATGGCGGGCGGCAAGCCGGCAGGTGTACGCTGTGTACAGCTGACAGAGGACAATCGCTGCGGAATCTTTGGTCAGAAAGAGCGCCCCGCTGTATGCAGCGGATTACAGGCTTCGGAAGAGATGTGCGGCAGCACAGATCAGGAGGCATTTGAACGATTGAGCTGGCTGGAACAGGAAACTGCGCCGAGTTCAGCGTGACAAAGTTGTTTTGAGGGAAAAGGATAATTATACTTAATATGGAAGGAGTTTGAGGAAAGAAAGGGGTATGGGACGAATGGGACTTGCCAAACGATTTGTAATGGTCGTTGTGAATATGATTGGAGAACTGTGGATGGGATTCTACAGGCGAAACTCAGACTTTTATGACGAACAGACATCAGGGGCAAAAAGCAAATTTGGCTATTATGCATTTATTATTGGGGCGGCAACTGTAACCGTGGGTATTGTAAGCTGGATTTATAGTCGGGTTTATTCATAAAATGAGCAAACAAATAAAAGAGAGTATCGATAGGATGAAAATCAGTCGGATACTCTCTTTGGTATGTCCATTTAGGTTTATGTGACCGAAGAGTGAGGGCTCGTCTCTTTTTTCCTCAATAAATGCATGAGAATCATCTTAAGGAGCGAAGAGACAATAAAGAATATAAATAAGATGCGAAACAGCTGATATCCGGACACCACCGAAAGGTTGGCATTGACCTCATGGGCCATGATGCCCATCTGATCCATTCCGCCAGGTGCCATGCTCAGCAATGATGTAGCCGCCGAGAGGGAGAACATCTTCATTAATACATAGCTCAAGCCAAGCGAACCTGCAATGAGGAGAACACTGCTCGTGATTGCGAGTGTTACGGTCTGCATCTTGCGTTGCAGCTGCTCAGGACGAAGCATTAGGCCCACATGACTTCCAATCATCAGTTGCGAAATATTAAGCAGGGACGACGGCAGATTGGGTGTGTGCATCGTTGTGCTTAATTGAATAACACACATGACAATCATGGGTCCAAGCATAAATGCTGTCGGAAACCGAAGCTTGCGTGCAATCCACGCACCAGCGATACAGAGCGGGGCATAGAGCAAGACTTCGGGAAAGAGTGCTGCCCAAGTGGCTGTCTCGATCATTGGCTGATCTGTGCCTCCACCTGTCGTTCCTCCGATCCATGGACTGAACAACAGGAACGGAACACAGAATACAATCATGATCAGCCGCGTGACCTGCAAAAAAGTAACGAGTGTGAGATTGATGGATTTCATCTCATCCGCAAGGGAGACCATCTGGGACAGTCCCCCGGGAATGCTGCCAACCAGCAGGGAAGGGAAGTCAAAGTCTGTCAGCTTTGAAGCAACGTAGGCGGTCAATGTACATAATCCGATCAAGAGTAATGTCATAAGCAGCATCATAGGCAGCTGGTGCAGAATGCCTTGAAGCGCTTCTCCCGTCAGTGTTAATCCGATGGAATAACCCACGATCAGAATGCCGTAGTCCCGAATGGAAGTCGGCCACATGAGCGGCAGCCTGGCAATCTGTGAACCAACCAGCATCAAAATCATCGGTCCAAGAAGCCAAGGGATGGGAGTATGGATTGCGGTAAATAGGAATCCGCCAAGAACAGAGACACCCAAACTTAGAAAAAACCGAAAGACAACGTGGGAACCGAGCTTGTGCATCAGCTCCATCCGCGTTGTCTTTCGGTTGCAAGAGGTACATTGCAGTATAAGTATAAATGAGAGTAAGCGTTTGTTTGAAAATGCAAGGTGCTATACATGTAAGATCACTCCTGATGATAAGATACAATGATTGATCCTTGGACAGTGATGGTAATCGACTCATTACGAAGCAGGACAGGAAGCTGATTTCATCCACTGTCCTGCTGAATGGTTTTCATTTATCTGTTCGCCGCAAGAACACGGGCTGAAGGCTTCGGTTCTTTGAACATCATATAGTACATCAGTGAGGAAATCACGTATAAACTGCCTGTAATGCTGAACGTGATCGCGTAACCCCAATACGTGCCATAAGTGGTTACAAGGTAGGATTGCACGGGTCCCATGGTTGCCCATCCAATCATAAACGCGGTTTGCATTAGTGAATTGGCGATTCCACGGCGTTTGTCCGATACTCTGTCCACCAGAATGGCGGATTGGATCGGGTTGGCTGCATTCATCAGCGCTTGTCTGAATAGGAAACTGACCGAGGCGATGAGCAGCATATTCGTGAAGCCAGTTAACAGAAGGAAGGGCAGGGACATCACCTGAAAGATAACAACAGCCCGAACGCTTCCCACTTTGGCCGCGAGTGTAGGCCCGATCAGCATCGATACAATGGTCATGATCTGACCTAATGAAATGAGCAGACTCATAGCACTTAAGGATACCGAAAAACGGTTGGTAAAATATAAATTCAGATAAGGCACAACCAGCCCGGAACCAAAACCGATTAATAATTGGGTGATTACAAATTGGCCGATCAAACGGGAATCTTTCTTTTGGCTAAGGGTATCAGGGGTATCAATAGTATCATTCTTCCTGCCTTGTTCAGGTGGTGAAACGATAGATGCTTCACCACCTGTTGCAGATGCAGCAGGTTCAGTGATGGGTTGTGACGAAACAGCCGTCTGCAGTGTCTTCTTGTCCTCTGACACAAACAGCATCGGGATAAACGCAACCAGTGTAGCTGCCCCGCCCACAAACAATACCGTCTGCAAACCAGTAACTTTGGCAAGGCCTGCCGTATGAAGCAGGTCTGCAAACACGCCACCACCCAAGCTGCCAAGTACCTGAGAAGCGAGCACGAGGGAGGAGTAATAGCTGAACATCTTCAGCCGTTGACTCTTCTTCACATTCTCAGCAAGGAAAGGAATAGCCAGTACCTGAAATACGCCAGCGAAAAGTCCTGAAAATACAGCAAACCAGATCAGTCCGCTGGCAGAATAATCAAAGGAACGGCCAATCAGAAAGATTCCACTAAACAAGGCGCCAGTAATCAGCAGCCGCTTACGGCTGAATAAATCGCCGCATAGTCCGATAGGAACAAACATAATCGCTGTCGCAAGTGATTGAATACTTACAATCTGGCCGTTCATTGTATCATTGTAGCCGAGACCCTGAATGTACAGATTGTACAAGACAGAGAACATGCCATTTCCGATCTGATACAAGATGCTTGCCAGAAAAAACAATTGAATATTGCGGGACCAGCCCCGAATTTCAGCATGAATCTGTTGTAGAAGTCTCAAGTGGTTTCCCCCAGTCTGCCTGTGCAGTAATTTTAGTTTAACAGGAATGGGGGATTTGCGGAAGAATTGACCACTGTTTATTTTGACATAGAAGATTCCAGTACTCGGGCAATCACAAATCCATCGTAGCCTTTACTGCCTACAGTTTGCAGTGCTGTAGCTTCAAGACGCGGATTATCTGCAATTAATTTCAGGAAAGACTGAACACCCTGAACCCTGTTGTCCGTACTGTCTGCATTGATAACTTCGCCGTCCCTGACGATGTTGTCACCAATAATCAAACTTCCAGGGCGAGCCAGACGCAGCGCCCAACGCAAATAGTCGGGATTACTCGGTTTGTCAGCATCGATGAAGATGAAATCAAAGGGCTCTCTGTACTCTTCCTGAACGTCGGGAAGGGTAGTCAGGGCCGGGCCTACTCGAAGGTCAACCTTGTGCATCAATCCTGCACGTGTAAGGTTGGTACGTGCCATCTCTGCATGGTGTGGCTCAGCATCCAGGGTGACGATACGTCCGTGTTCGGGCAGGGCTCTGGCCATCCAGATCGTACTGTATCCGCCAAGCGTCCCAATCTCCAGCACTCGTGCTGCACCCTGTATTTGGAGCAGAAGCTGAAGCAGCTTCCCCTGATTGGGTGTAACGTCATGAGCTGGCAAGCCGGCCTCGGCATTGGAGTGCAAGGCCTGCTCTAGCAGTGAATCCGAGGGGATTAATAAAGCGCTCAGATAATGGTCAACTTGGCTCCAGGTTTGCTGTTGAGCAGAAACATTCAGATTGTTCAATGTCATCAGTTCCTTTCCGTTTGCATGTATTGGATTTCATACTTCAACTATAAAGCGAATAAATATATAAATAAAATATATATTATGTATGTTAATATAACTTTAGATTATGTAAAGTCGAATGAATGGAGGGGTAACGCTTGAATTTACACGGATTACGCTTGTTTCATGCCATCGTGAGATATGGGGGAGTCACGCGTGCGGCGGAAGAACTCAAAATTAGCCAACCAGCGGTATCTTCTCAGGTGAAGAAATTTGAGCGGGAATTGGGCATTCCTTTATTTGTTACGGAGGGAAGGAGATTGGTTCTTACCGATGCAGGAATACAATTAACTGGCTACGCGGAACGTCTGTTCATGCTGGAACAGGATGTCGAGAACTTTGTACAGGATTTTCGGGCGGGGAAGAAAGGCATGATTCGTCTTACTGCAACGTATTTGCCTTCGAATTTTCTGCTGCCGGGCTGGATTGCCCGTTTCAAGCAAATGCACGAGGATGTGGAGCTGGTTGTAAGCACAACCAATACCCGGATGGCTTTTGACCAACTGCTGCGTTATGAGGCCGACATTGCGATTTATGGTGGAAGTGGCATTACACATTCAGGTGTTCATTGGGACGAATTGTTTGAAGATGAGATGTGGTTTGTGGTACATCCGGATCACCCCTATGCGGGGAAGGAAATTGAACTTCGGGAGATGGTGGCGGAGCCCTTCATCATGCGCGAAGAAGGCAGCGCTACACGGGAGCGTCTGGTCTCTCTTTGCACAACGAATAACCTGACCGCTCCCCGTATTGCGCTTCAGTTCAATGGGTTGAACGAAACGATCAGTGCGGTGAAGGCAGGTTATGGAGCCAACTTTATTTCTTCTCTGGTTGTTAAGGATGATGTGCAGCAAGGCAGACTGGCACGTGTGTTCGTTCGAGGTGTACAGCTCAAAAACACGGTAGCTGTATGTACACGAGCAGGCGAAGTATTATCTCCTGCTGCTCAGCATCTGGTTGAACTCATCAGACAGGAAGCATCATCGATGAAATGAATCGTTCAATAATTGCATGAGAGCGAACGTTGAATGTTATCCGTCGCTTTTTTTGGTGGTACCTCTGGAGTAGAATCGGGCGTACAGGGTGACTCCACCAACGATCAGGACAGGTATCCAGACTGCTATCATGGGTACGTGGTGGAACAACATCGCAGCTAGAATAACGCCGCCCAAATAGATCACAACGGCACCTGCACGAAGGTAGGAATCTACTGATAGTGCTTTGACCAGCGAGCGGATATTGGCGTGCCGCAGTCGCTGAAGGATGCTTACCGCATCCTCAACCACGGCGGCCAGATTATTGGTGAGCACGGTCGTCGAGATGCCGGCAATTCCAATGCGGCGTGCAGCAGTCGTTTGCATCCCCATGGCTGTGGCCAGCATGGCAATCAGCAGATAGGATAGTTGTTCGGAATATGGACTGATCATGGCGATGGCAAAGAGCAGAAGCAATATACTTTCTACAGTGAACACGGTTGTGACCCGGGAAGACCAGCCATTTTTCGTCTGCATATGTCCAATCATGTGTGCCGCGATGGCATTTCCGGCGATAAAACCAATGAGGGCAACGAGTGCACGCAGTACAACAAATTCCTGAGCACGGGCAATCGCGATCCCCAATAGCACAATATTGCCCGTCATATTGGCTGTAAGCACATGTCCCAGCCCCAGGTATCCGATCACATCGACCATTCCGGCAGACATGCACAGCAGCAGCATAGCGTACCTTTGGAGGGTATTTTGATACATGGTTTATCCGTCCTTTCCAAAAACGTAACCCCTCCAGTATACATCCACAACGCAAGGTCCTTCAAAATGAAGTTTATGATGCAAGGCAAATTTCTCTCAGCAGCAAAATGTTTAAATCGTCCCTACCTAGAACCTATGGTGCTGCAAGCCAGTCGAACATATTGTTCACTGCCGCTTCGTGCATCCTCTCCTGAAAACGATGATCCTGTCCTCCGTAAGCATGAAACGTTACGTCGGTAACTCTACGTTTCAGCCAATGATACATCCGCGTTCCATGAGTGTAGTTCACCTGCGTATCTGATGTGCCGTGCATAATCAGCACAGGACAGTGAAGTTTGTGTGCCTTCGACAACGGAGAGCGGGCCAGATAAGCTTCCGGAACGGATCTCGGCGAACCGCCAAGCACTCTTTTCAACGTACGTCTCAAGTCAGTTCGTTCATGATAGGTGCGTTCCACATCGGCGACACCGCTCCAGAGCACCAATTTATGTACCTGCCCGGGTCCTTCATTATAGGTCGTTGCTGTATGTACGGCATTAATGGCTCCACGCGAAAATCCCATTAATGAAATTCGTTCGGTATCAGCAAAAGGCCACCCTTGCACAAGCCGGTAAGCGGCATGTACATCCTCGGCATCTCGTCCACCATATTCGTCATGTCCTTCGCCCCCCTCGTTACCACGATAAGACGGAGCGAACACGATATAACCTTTATTGACGAATTGTTCCAGCCAAGCCGTATTCACCCCACCATAGTTGCCCAGCCCGCCACGGCAATAGATCAGAACCGGCCACCTGGCACCATGATTTTCCTTGGTTTGTTGTTTTACAGGAGGATAGCGGCTTGCGAGCTGTTGCATTTGCATGGGTTCTTCTGTTGTGGCGAAGCCTTGTAGGGCTGAACTGGAATGAGCGTCTTCAAAGCCGGAGGATGTGGCCAAGGAGCACCCGTCTGGCAGGCATAAATAGCCTTTTACCCGAAGCGCATCGGACGAATATGTCACATGATAGAGCAGGAGGATCGACTTCTTTCATCGGAAATGGCTAGCTAATGGACAATGACTCTTTTATAGGATACGCCTAAACCTGATTGCCATACCTTTCGGAAAGTAACAGCAGTTCGGTGCGAGAAATTCGTTTATTGGCTCCATATGATTTATAATAGTTCAGGAGACATGCGGATTGACCTCTGTCCTCTTTATTTATAAAACTAACTTTAGTGTGCATGAAGAAAGGAAGAAAACCATGATGAACGCTCCACATCCGATTGATCAATTCAAGAAATTTAAATATGAAATTACGAGATTTATGATGATCTATAAATTTGCTTTGGATCAAATGGAGACTAAAATTGAGGTGCTGAAGGAAGAATTTCAGTCCCTGCATGATTACAGCCCGATCGAACATACCAAATCCCGATTAAAGTCACCTGAGAGCATTATGAACAAGATGTTCCGTAAAAATCATGAATTAACCTTTGAGAGTATCAAGAAAAATATTAAGGATATCGCCGGTGTGCGTATTACCTGCTCCTTTATCTCCGATATCTACCGGATTAAGGATATGCTGTGCAATCAAAGTGACCTGCGTGTGCTTGAAGTGAAAGATTATATCCAGAATCCGAAGCCAAACGGTTACCAGAGCCTTCATCTTTTGGTTGAAGTGCCTGTATATATGTCCAATGGAGAAGAGCGGGCGTGTGTGGAAATCCAGATTCGTACCATTGCGATGGATTTCTGGGCGAGTCTGGAGCATAAAATCTTTTATAAATACAATAAGGATGTTCCCGAACGTTTAACAAAAGAACTGAAAAGTGCAGCAGACTCTGCGAACGCACTGGATCAGCAAATGGAGAGATTGCACAGGGAGATTCAGGAGATCAAGGACGCCGAGAATGAGCGGGATGAAGAAGAGCTGCGTCGTATTATCATTAACAATCAACAGTTCACGTTACCCTCCAATCTTCTGAAGCTGCTGGGAGACGGGGGACACTAGGAAACGAGAACTACCGCAGGGAAAGGAATATGTTTTAATATGAAAAGTACACCAGTCTCATTAAGCAGCAATGCTGCATCCCGTGTACGAATGGCATTGATTCTGGGGACACTGTCGGCCTTTGGCCCGCTGTCCCTGGATATGTATTTGCCAGCACTGCCCACACTGGCCGATGAATTCCAATCATCTACTTCTTATGCCCAGCTCAGTCTTACGGCATGTATGGTCGGACTCGCGGCAGGGCAGCTGCTTGCAGGACCCTTGAGTGATGTGCGTGGTCGTCGTACACCGCTTATTGCGGGCCTTATACTTTATACGATTGCTTCCATACTCTGCCTGGTCAGCCCAACGATGGGCTCCTTTGTTGTGCTGCGTTTCATTCAGGGTGCAGCGGGAGCTGCGGGAATTGTCATCTCGCGTGCAGTGGTAAGGGATTTGTATTCCGGACCGGAGTTAACCCGGTTCTTCTCCCTCTTAATGCTGATTAATGGGGTCGCTCCGATTGCTGCACCAATTATCGGTGGGCAATTGCTCGCTTATACTTCATGGCGAGGCGTATTTATTTTGCTGAGTATCATCGGTATTTTGACTTTAGTTGCTGTCGTGTTTGGTCTCGGAGAGACACTGCCTATTGAACGCCGATCAAGCGGAGGACTGAAACAGACGCTGGTTACATTCCGCAAAATCGCAGGAGATCGCCTGTTTATGGGATATGCTTTAACCCAGGGGTTTGTATCTGCTGGCATGTTTGCCTACATATCGGGATCGCCGTTTGTGCTTCAGAAAATATATGGCATCTCTCCGCAAATGTTCAGTGTCTGTTTCGCCATTAACGGTCTGGGCATCATTCTGGCAAGTCAAATCGCCGGAAAGCTGGCCGGTAAAGTATCTGAAACCCGCTTATTAATCGCAGGGCTGCTAACTGCTGCTCTGGGAGGAACATCGCTGCTGATCGCCATTCTGGCGGGAGGCAATCTGATTACGGTCCTGATTCCGTTATTTCTTGTGGTATCCAGTGTGGGTCTGGTTAATACGGCTTCCTTCGCACTGGCGATGGCCAATCAGGAGAAATCGGCAGGCAGTGCCTCAGCACTTATTGGGGTAATGACGTTCCTGTTCGGCGGTATTGTCGCTCCGCTTGTAGGTCTTGGAGGAGAGGGCACAGCGGTACCAATGGGCATTGTAATTGCTTGTGCGGACCTTGGTGCATTACTGATTTATTTTGTAATGGTAGGCAAAGGCAAGAGAGGGAAACATCAGGGTAAACAGCAGCTGGCGTGAATCTGGATTTGCGCTGTTGTCTGGCTAGGATAATGAATCACTGTCAATAATCATAAACGAGAATGACCTAAAAAAAGCGCTCCAAGTGGAAGGTTTCTGTCCTTCATCTGGAGCGCTTGTTCATATTCGAACAATGCTTTAGCAGAAAGCAAACAAAATCTGTGTATTGACCAGGATGCCTGGAGTCAGGAACGGGTAGAAGTATCCCACGACAAAACCGAACAAATTGATGGCTGGCCACATCAGGTAAACATCATTGTACGTAAATACAAGAGACCAGCGGTTGTAACAGAAATTTTGCAATACACGCTGCTCAGGATCACGAGGCGTTGCTACTCCTGTTTGGGCAAATTGCACAGCCTGGGTCAAATTCTGAGGCTGTTGCTGGATAAATTGCGGTAGAAGGCCGGGGCTGCTTTTGATCAGATTGTAGAGAAATACCATCTCAGCTGGTGGCTGCCCAACCGGACGTGGATAGGCGCTTAACAGGGTAGGCAGATTACCTTGTGACAACTGTGCGGGAACGCCTAGAACCGTACCTTGGCCTCCTCCTGGAAAGAACGGCGGCTGTCCCCCGGTGGTACCACCTGGAAAGTATGGGGGAAACGATCCTTGTCCACCGGGGATTCCTTGGATGGGCTGCCCTCCCTGGCTGCCACCCGGGAATAATGCAGGAAACTGTACAGAGCGGTCTTCACCGTAACCTGCATAGGTATGATTGATGTAATCCATCTACGAACATCCTTCCTGTCGTCGTATTCTGAAAACATCATATGGCGGCATTCGCCCAAAGGTGAATGGATCTGGAGCTATCGATCATTGTAAAAGTAAAACCGGATTGACAACTCAGTTGATAACAATTATCATTGTCAATGGAAGTGGACAAGTACATACAGGAATCATATACCGGAGAGTATAGGGCTCTTTTTAAATTTGCCATACCAGCTCATATTGAGGTGTTCACCATGAAAGGGGATAATCACGTGTTGAAGAGTAATAAAAAAGGGATCATGCTGCTAATCACGATTATGGTCATGTCATTGTGGCTGGCTGCATGCGGAACGAAGTCCGCAGATAATAGAACTGCAGGAGGAGAAACAAATACAACAACGGAGACTGAGACTCAGACAGAAGCTCCAACAGAACGAACAGTAAAAGATGCTCAGGGTCATGATGTAACGATTCCAGCCAATCCACAGCGCGTTATCGCTTCCTATCTCGAAGATCATCTGGTAACACTTGGCGTTAAGCCAGCTGCACAGTGGTCAGTCCGTGATGGCAGCAGTGTGCAGGCTTATCTTCAAGAAAATCTGAACGGAATTCCTACAATTGCAAGCGAACTTCCTTTTGAAGCTGTTGCCAGCTTCTCGCCGGACCTGATCATTATGGGTTCCGAAAGTACAGTAGAAGGGGAGAAGTACGAACAATACAATAAAATTGCCCCGACTTATGTACTTGGTGATGATGTGAACAAGGATTGGCGTCAGGCTCTTTTGAAAATAGGCGAGCTGTTGAACAAATCAGATGAAGCTCAAAAAGCTCTTGACGATTACGATGCAAAAGCAAAAGTAATTAAGGAAAAGGTGGCTGCCGCAACAGGTGGTACGAAAACTGCAGCGGCACTCTGGCTCTTTAATAACAAGTTTTATGTGGTTAGTAACAATGTCTCCAGTGGTGAAGTCATGTACAATGAACTCGGACTACTACAGCCGGAAGTTGTGAAGGAAATATCGGCAAAAGCAACAGGGAACTGGTCCGAGGTTTCTTTGGAAAGAATCGCAGATATGAATGCTGACTATCTCTTCCTGGTTAACAGTGATAAGGGAACAGGGGCAGAAGCATTGAAAGATGCAGTTTGGCAAAGTATTCCTGCTGTGAAAAACGGAGAAGTATACGAGTTTGAGAGCACAAGCAGCTGGTTGTATAGCGGAGTGCAAGCAAACACCCAAATTCTGGAGGATATCCAGAAAAGCATTGTTAAATAAATGAAATAGCACATGATATGTGCTGCACATCATTGTACAATTCTCTGGTGTCCACGGGCATCAGGGAGTTTTTTTGTTTTTTTAGTATAACCCGATATATACTTACGAAGTAACAGTGTCCGTATGGGAACTATTCGTTCCCGATTAAGAAAGGGGATACGTCTATGATGTATACATTGAATCCAAATGATCTGACGAGCAGGGATAATTATAAACTGATGAGTGGTTCGGTAGTGCCGCGACCGATTGCTTTTGTCACAACCATTTCAGAGGACGGCAGCGTCGTGAATGCAGCTCCGTTCAGTTTCTTTAATGTCGTTAGCTCCGATCCGCCGTTGTTGTCCATTTCCATTAACCGTAAGGATGGAGTGATGAAAGATACTGCCCGCAATGCAATTGAAGGGAAAGAGCTAGTCGTACATATCTGCGACGAATCGATCGTTAACGAAATGAACGAGACAGCAGCACTACTTGAGCCGCATGAGAGCGAGCTGGAGCGAACCAGCCTGACGACGGTACCCAGTTCAGTTGTGGCGGTGCCCGGAATACAGGAAGCGCTTATTCGGATGGAGTGCAGACTGTATCAGCATATTCCGATATCGAACGATGAGGGGAAACCTGTGAGTGATCTGCTTCTGGTTCGCATTGTGCAGTATCATTTCAGAGAGAACGTGTATGATCCTGCCACCAAGTATATATTAATGGATCAGCTGAAACCGATCAGCAGGCTGGCCGGGAATGACTATGCCAAACTTGGCGAGAGATTTACGGTGGTCAGACCGGAGTAACAGCGGAGCAGGTTGAACGACCTGTTGATGGATGGGTCTGAATAAGAAATAAAAATATTATTCTCCATTTAATAAGACGGACAACATGTGCGGAATTCGCATATGTTGTCCGTCTTTGCTTGTTTTGTGAACATAAAGGGGGTAAGTCTCGAATAGACTTGTACTATATCCTGCACATGTGACATGAACCTATTTTATATATAAGGAGGTTGGAGCCGATGAACCAACGTGATGGAACCTTAACCGCAAGTATCATGGGAATTGGAACAGCATTGCCTGTTCACCGCATTGAGCAAAAGGATGTCTCTGCTCGGCTCGCACAAGCGCTGGAGCATGAACCAGATTCCAGACGATGGGCCAAGCGTATATTCAACCAGTGTGGTGTCGAGACACGTTATACATGTGAACCGAACCTGCTGGAGCCTGTAGAGTCTTGCCGTTATCTGCCCTTTACTCAGATGGAGAATGTTCCAACCACAGCTGAACGTATGGCCAAATATAAGAAGGCTGCCGTTCCGCTTGGAATTCAGGCAGCACATCAGGCACTTGAGGATGCTGTCGTTTCAAATTCGGAAATTACACATCTTATTACGGTCAGCTGTACAGGGCAATTCCTGCCTGGTCTTGATGTACGACTGATTCAGCAGCTTGAACTAGCGCCGCGCATAAACCGAATTCCGCTTGTTTTCCAAGGATGCGCTGCTGGTCTGAAGGCTGTACAGTTGGCGAATTCGATTGTAACGAGTGATAAAGATGCCAAGGTTCTTATCGTATGTGTGGAGCTGTGCACCCTTCACTTTCAGCCTTCCGCCAAGCGGGATGACCTGTTTGCAGCGTCCTTCTTCGGGGATGGTGCATCTGCCTGTGTTGTGGGCCTGTCCGGAACAGGACGCAAAGAACTGTTCAGATTGGGTAACGGGCAATCCGCGCTGCTGCCAGACTGTTCGGAAGAGATGATCTGGGAAGTCGGCAACACCGGATTCGATCTGTATCTCTCACCACAGATTCCGAAGCTTCTCGGTTTACATCTTGGTCCAGAGCTTGAACGATCACTGAACGGAAGTAATCTGCCGGAGATCTGGGCGATCCACCCTGGAGGCCGAGGCATTGTGGACGCGGTGCAAAAGCTGTACAAGCTGTCGGATGAGACGGTCGCATACAGCCGAAACATTTTACGGGATTATGGAAATTTATCCTCTGTGACGATTTTGTTTGTTTTACAAGCCATCCGCCATGATTATTGTAAAAGGGAAGAAGCCTCCAGCGGAATTGCCCTTGCCTTTGGACCGGGACTTACGGCAGAATTGCTTCCTTTTACTTATATTCCTGCACCCGTTGAGGAAAGAGAACCAGTGAATCAAGGCATGATTTAAAAAGAAAAGAATCTACCATTCTGATATCAGAGGAGCTTGGGTATGGGTTATCGCAGCCTTGCTGTCCTCATTAGCCGATATCCGCGGTTTATTATTCTCAGCTGGGTATTTGTCATCGGGATGTCAGCCGTCTGGGCGTGGAAGCTGCCTGGCATTGTCCAGGATCATGGATTGAATTTGAACCAGGGAGATGCTCATGCTGTAGAGCTTATTCTGGAGGAAGAGTTCCATGTTCCTGCTGATCCGGTTATTCTTCTATTTGAAAAAAAGACAGGCACTACCCCCGCCGAATTCCGGGATTGGATTAAAGATCGTCTGCAACAAGTGCATACACTTTCAAGTGTAACGTCCATCATCTCTCCACTTGAATCGCGTGATAGCCTAATGCTGCGGGGGGATGCGGCGTATGCTTTGCTGGCGTTTGATGTTCCGCCTCACAAGATGGGTCCTCCGCTTGAACAGCTGCGTTCCTTGCTTACAACAGACGGTCCGGGAACGATCCGAATAACTGGGAAATCTGTTGTACAGCAGGATGTAAACCGTCTCAGTTTTCGCGATTTGGAACGGGCAGAGGTTGTGGGATTGCCGCTTGCCTTTTTTATTTTGTGTTTTGCATTTAGAGGACTTTATGCAGCGCTGATTGCAGTCATGATGGGAGTATCCGGCGTCATAACGGCAATGGGAGTTACATCCCTGATGGGTTACCATTCGGCGCTCTCCAACTTTGTAATCAACGTCATTCCGATGGTGGGAATGGCGCTCAGCATAGACTTTGCCCTGATTATTCTCAGCAGATTCAGGGAGGAACTCCAACGTGGTCAGAATAGTGAAGAAACAGTTATGGGGGACGAGGAACTTCTCCAGAGAATGCTGTGCACCGCGGGAAGAGCCGTATTCTTTTCTGCGGCTTGTGTGCTGTTAGGACTGCTCGGTCTGCTATGGATTAGATTGCCGATGTTCCTGAGTGTTTCCCTGGGAGCCATTATCGTACTGGTCATATCGGTCCTGCTAAATATAACATTGCTGCCAGCCATTCTATCCCTATATTCTGTGAGAATCTTTAGACAACCATCTGGGAATTTTATCTCCTCAAAACAGGGGCAGTACCAACAAACGCTGCAGTCACGTTCGATCTGGTCATTCTGGTCAGGCATGATTATGAAACGGCCTGTTCGGATGGCTCTGCTTGGAACGGGTGCGCTGCTTATTTTTGTTCTACCGGTTGCCCGGTTAGAGATCGCCATTCCGGATGCTTCTTCTTTGCCTGACAGAATGGAGTCTCGCCAAGCGGCAGAGCAGATTCAGCGCATTTTTGGACAAAAGGACGTCTCTGCTGTAGAGATTGTAATTGGCGGAACGGCAGAGCCGTTGACCTCATACCACTGGCGAATGGCATGGAGTAAAATGCGAGAGCTTCAGCAGGATTCGAATGTGATTGCTGTTGAATCCGCATGGGGAATCATGCTGCCGGACAAGCTCTCAGACCAAGCTCAAACTCATATCAAATCGCAAATGAACATTCCATCACTATCTTTGCGTGAAGCACTGAAAGAAACCGCATCTCAGCCGCCTGCTTGGCTGCGTTCATATGTGTCCGACTACTCTATTCGTATTGTAGCTTCCATTCACGGAGCACCTGGTTCCGATGAGGCTGCATCCTGGCTCGAACAGATAAGGGCAAAGGACATCGCTAACTCCATTCCCTTCATCCCCCTGCGTTATGGGGGAGAAGCAGTCATGCAGCATGAAATCATGCAAGAGGTCTCTGGACAACTGCCCAAAGTGCTGGTGTTTGTTGTGGTATCGAATTATCTCGTATTGCTCGCTGCTTTCCGGTCATTGCTTATTCCAATCAAAGCCATTCTGATGAATCTGCTCAGCCTGGCTGCTTCGTTCGGCGTGCTCGTCCTCGTGTTCAATCAGGGACATTTTGGCATGGAGTCATCGGCAATTGCGATCATGATTCCCGTATTCATTGCCGGGCTTGTATTTGGAATCTCGATGGACTATGGCGTATTTATGCTGACTCGCATTCAGGAGGTTTACAGACGAACAGGAGATAGTGATCTGGCCGTACAGCAAGGACTGGCTTCAACCGGACGTCTCATTACATCGGCAGCGGCGATTCTGCTGGCAGTGACTGTCCCATTTGCCTTTGCTGACGTGGCGGGTGTCAAACAGCTGGGAATCGGAATTACCGCGGCGGTGTTCCTTGATGTAACCATGATCCGTCTGGTATTGGTTCCAGCACTCATGAAACTGATGGGCAGATGGAATTGGTGGCTACCAGGGACAGGGAATAAAGACTGACATCATCGTTCGTGAAACTTGCTATTATGACGTGTACAGTTTAGAGACATGATCAATAAGGATGTTCTCGGAGCCTGAAGATCAGGTATGTGAGAACATCCTTTTTTTCATCAAAATAGTGTGAATTCAGCCCAAAACAGGCAATAATGTTCAATTCACCGACTGTACTGTGATTTATAATAGACTGGACAAGTCCAACATATATCTTTTTACATACGTCTATATAAATTGAACAAAACATGTACACGAGAACGGAGAGGACAGAAATAACCTGAAGAAGCGGAGCTGCAAGCTTTATGGAAGGAAGAAAGCTGCATCGGAAGCATACACCTCGCCTTTATCCCCGGATGTTCCCCTTTGAAAAAGGGAATTCAAAAAATCTGGGGATAACAGCGATCGGAAGGTTGTTCTGTCATCGGAGTGGCAAGTGTAAATATTCTTTAGTTCAATTTATATATCAATTGAATCCACTGGAGGGATGAACGGTAATGTCGGATATTGAATCCTATCTGCAAAAACAAACAACCCCGCGCGGACGTTCCGCTTATCAGGCGGGCCAAGCTCTTGAGCAATGGCGCAGCCAGTTGCGCACACGGATTATAGAACGGCTGGGCGGTTTCCCGTCCGTGGCGGCGGAGCTGAATCCCGTATTGCTCGAACGCACTGTATGTGACGGCTATATCCGAGAACGGGTTGAGATTACGACCTATGCGGGGCTGCGCATGCCCATTTATATGCTGATACCGGATATGGTAAGCGCTACCAAAGAATCACGCCCAGCCATTATAGCCTGTCATGGACACGGGTATGGCAGCAGAGAGATCTCAGGTATGGAACCCGACGGTTCACCGCGTAGTGGAGAGCCTGGCTTGCATAAAGACTTTGCCGTCGCTCTTGTACAGCGTGGATATGTGGTTGCGGCGCCTGAATTGCTTGGATTTGGTGACCGCAGGCTGGAGGAGGATCGAGATGCACCACCCGGCGCAAGCTCATGTACCAAAATTGCCGCCCATCTGCTCATGACAGGGCAGACGCTTGCTGGGCACCGAATCTATGAAACGATGCGTGTACTGGATTACGTAACCACACGTCCTGAAGCTGATCCAGCACGGATCGGCAGCATGGGCATCTCGGGTGGCGGACTTGTGACGGCATTCACTGCTGCGCTGGATGAACGCTGCCGTGCGGCTGTCGTGAGTGGTTACGCAAGTACATTCCAAGGCAGCATATTGGATAGAAATCATTGTCTCGACAATTACATTCCAGGAATTCTGAGGGAGGCAGAGCTGCCGGATATCATAGGGCTGATCGCACCGAGGCCGCTATTTATTGAAGCTGGAAGTGAAGATCAGGTATTTCCGCTGCCAACAGCAAAAGAAGCTTATACACGATTGACAGAAATTTATGAACAGGCGGGAGCACAGAAATGGCTCGATGCAGACTTTTTTACAGGTGGCCATGAGATCAGTGGAGCGAAAGCCTATGACTGGCTGGATAATGTTCTGTAGGGCAATCCTATATAAATGAACCTTTGAGAGGAGAGTTTAGTTATGAAATGGTCAAAATCCGTGCGGTATTTGCTCTGTCTTACCCTGTTTACTAGTCTGATTGGAGGTGCTCTGGCAGCTAATGGAGGACAGGTCGCCCAAGCTGCCGCGAATGAGTACAAATTTGACTTTGGCGCGGGTGCAGTTGAGAACGGTTACACTGGTGTATCAGCAACAGAGGCCTACACTTCAGCGAAAGGTTATGGATTTAATACACCTGCCAATATGCGTAATGTCACTGCCTCTGGAACAGGTGTTGCAAGCGATGCCGTACAGTTTGTAACTTTTGGAACGAAGAGTACGAATACGTTTAATGTGGATCTGTCCAATGGTCTGTACGAAGTCAAAGTGATCCTGGGCAATACAGCCAGATCAAGTGTGGCAGCAGAAGGGGTATACCAAATCATTAATATGACGGGTAATGGGGCGACTGATCAATTTCAAATTCCGGTGACGGATGGGCAGTTAAATCTGCTGGTAACGGAAGGAAAAGAAGGCACGGCATTTACACTCAGCGCACTTGAAATCCGGAAAATATCGAATCAGACGGTGAACAACCGTACGATCTATATTGGCGGCGATTCAACAGTCTGCAATTATTATCCGCTCAGCACCAGTGTACAGGGTGGCTGGGGCCAGCTGTTTCCTTCCTACGTGAATACCAGTACATTTCAGATTCGCAATATGGCCTCAAGTGGCCAAATTGCCAGAGGTTTCCGAGATGATGGTCAGATGGAAGCCATTCTGAAGTATATTAAACCAGGAGACTACTTTATTTTGCAATTAGGGATTAATGATACAAATGCCAAGAACAATACAACGGAAGCGGAGTTCAAGGAGATCATGCGCGACATGGTACGTCAGGCCAAAAATAAAGGAGCCACCGTCATTCTATCGACGCCTCAGGGTCGGGCAACTGATTTCAATTCATCCAATGTGCATACTGCGGAAAATCGCTGGTACAATGCATCAACGCGTGCACTGGCGCAGGAAGAGGGCGTGACACTTGTAGAACTGAACAAACTCAGTTCCACTTATTTCACTTCCATTGGACCTGCTGCAACACTGGCCTTGTATATGACAGGGGATACGCTGCATCCGAATCGGGAAGGGGCTTCCCAGCTTGCAAGAATCGTTGCTGCCGATCTGAGAAGACAGGGACTGGACGGATTTTGAGCCGGTTAAAATAAAGCTTCGTTCCACTGCTCCACAAACATAGATTGGACTAAGCTGAATCGTATAAACCAACATACCCCCGGGACAGCACGTAATATGCAGCATGTCCCGGGGGTATCTGATTGTAAGAACCAAGTGATTATTCCATCATATCCTTGGCCTCGTGGTTGACCTTTTTACCTTTCAAGAGCGGTTCAAGTTCATCCTGCACACTCTGCTCCCATAAAGGTACGTCTGTGCGATAGGCAGCCCGCCCGTTCAGATGTCCGGCTACCGGTGCTGTGATAAAGACAAACATAATGCCGAGCAATACCCTGGCGCTGATATAGTTATCGTAATACCAGAAGAAGAGAAACGCTCCGCTCAGCACACAAAGTACGCCGAGTGTAGTGCTTTTGGTGGCGGCATGCGCTCGTAAATATACATCGGGCAGCCGGATTAATCCGAACGCGCTAAATGCACTCAGTAGTGCTCCAAGCAAGACAATGAGCCCAATGACAAGTCCGGCGGTTCCATCAACGATCTCCTTCATTTTTGAATACCGCCCCCCGTTCAATGTATCGTGCAAATGCAACAGTGCTTAGAAAAGCGAGAATACCAATCAACAGAATAATATCCAGATAAGCTTGGGTATGAAGCATCATGCATAGAACAGCAACGATGGCAATGACGTTAATACCGATCGTATCCAGTGCCGTAATCCGGTCTGCCATGGAGGGTCCCCGCAGCACCCGGTACAGACAGCCCAGAATGGCCAACGAGAGAATAAGCAGGGAAATGAACAACAGTGAGGATAACATTATCGTGTCACCTCCATAATGGCTTTTTCGAACGTATTTTTGATATCATCACTCATTTTCTGTTCGTCTTTGATATCCAGTGCGTGAATAAACAATTTGCGTTGATTTCCGGAAATTTCCAATGGCAGGGAACCTGGTGTTAGTGAAATGAGTAGGCACAGCAATGTAACTTCCCAGTCAGAGGACAGCTGTGTCTGATAGGTGAATATGCCGGGTCGAATATCCAGCTTCGGCTTCACAATCTGGCGAATAACTTCAATACTGGCCCGCACCAGTTCCTTGAACAGTAAGACAATCAGCTTGATGATCGCCCAGACACGAACGATATAGAAGCGTTGCGGAAAGAAACGTCGCATGCTCCCAATCAGCAGCAGACCCAGCAGAAAACCCGTGAGAAAACCAACACCATTCCACGCGTTATTCAGAAACATCCACACAAAGGTAATGATCAGATTCAGTACAATCTGAAAGGCCATACGCATCTACTCCTTCAACACTGCATCAATATAAACATTGGGATGCAGCAGAATGTCGCCTGCGCGGGAGGTCAGTTGGAACATGCCCTCAGCCCCCACACCCATCGCGATGATGAACACAAACAGAATTCCGGCAGGGATGAGCAGGCCGTTCACGGCATAAGGTCTTCTCACTGCGCCTGTCGGCGGTTCACCCCAGAACGCCTGGATGAAGATGCGAAGAACCGAATACAACATCAGCAGACTGGACAGGACGGCGATGCCTGTCAGTCCGTACAGACCTGCCTGCAAACCGCCTTCAAATAGCAACAATTTCCCAGGAAATCCACTGAACGGAGGAATACCTGCCAGAGCAAGTGCGCTGATGAAGAACATCCAGCCAAGCAGTGGATAGCGGTGAATCAGCCCGCCCATATTGTCGAGCTTGGAGGTGCCTGCGACCGCGATCAGAGCGCCCCCGAGCAGGAATAGCAGTGTTTTGATGAGCATATCATGCAGCATGTAGAAGAGCAGACCTTCCAGTGCAGGACGGCTGGCAGCAGCCATCCCGAAGGCTACAAATCCCACCCCTGCGATCACGTTGTAGATTAGAATTTTATTGACGTCACGATAGGAAATTGCCCCGATTACCCCTAGAACCATCGTTGCTCCAGCCATCCAGCCGATAAGGGCGTGGAAGAAGTCCGGATCGTGATAGAAAATCAGTGTGAATGTTCGCACAATGGCGTACAGGCCAACTTTGGTCAGCAAACCGGCGAATAGGGCGGTGACCACTGCCGGAGGGGCTGCGTAAGAGCCGGACAACCAGAAAAACAGGAACAGTCCGGCCTTAATGCTGAATACGATCAGGAAGAGGACAGCGATCAAGGTGATGACTCCACTCTGCCCAACTTCGGCGATCCGATTGGACAAGTCGGCCATGTTTAATGTGCCGGTAACAGAATAGAGGAAGCCAATAGAAGCTACAAAAAGCGCTGAAGAAACAATGTTAATCAAGACATACTTGATCGTTTCCCGTAGTTGTCTTTCCGTACCTCCTAATACAATCAGTGCATAAGAAGAGATGAGCATCAGTTCAAAGCAAACAAACAGGTTAAACAGGTCTCCGGTAAGAAACGAACCGTTCACGCCCGCAATCAGGAAATGAAAGAACGGGTAAAAATGATGTTCTTCCCGTTCCTTATTCACACTGCGGAAGGCATAGAGCAGACACGCCAGTGCAATGATCGAAGCGGCCACAACGAGCAAGGCCGATACCATATCTGCAACAAGTACAATCCCGTAGGGTGGTTCCCAACCTCCCATATTGAGTGTCTGTATGCCGGACTGTGCCACTTGAGTAATCAGCATGATTGAAGCGGCTGCTGTCAGCAAAAGGCCAACAACACTCACAACCCGCTGGATGCTTATCCGCCGGAAGAACAGAAGGGCTATAACCCCGGTAATCAGTGGCAGCAGAATGGGCAGAACAACGAGATTATTCATAAGGACGCCCCCTTACTTCTTCCATATCGTCTGTTTTCAGCTTCAAATAGGATCGATAGGAGAGTACAAAGAAAAAGGCGGTAAGTCCGAAATTAATGACAATGGATGTTAATATTAGCGCCTGGGGAAGTGGATCGACGTAGCGTTCTGCGTGTTCCCCAAGCAGCGGCGGTGCTCCCGTTTTGAGACGGGACATCGTAATCAGCAGCAGATGCACCCCGTGAGTGAGTATGGACATGCCGAGCACAATTCGGAGCAGGCTCCGCGATAAGATTAAAAAGACGGCGACTGCAAACAAAATGCCAACGGCCACACACATCAATATTTCCATATCAGCGATCCTCCCCGATCTGTAGAATGATATTCATGGTGACTCCCAGAACGGCGAGATATACGCCGAGGTCAAACAGCATCGCAGTTGCAAGTTCCGTCTCTCCAAGTATTGGAAGATCGAAGTAACCAAAGGTCTGACTGAGGAAGGGTACGCCGAACAAAAACGAACCTGCTCCAGTCAATAAGGCGATGCCCAGCCCGATGGCTGTCAAGGTGCGAAAATCAATAGGTAACGCTTTGCGTACGGTATCTGTACTGAACGCCAGCGCAATTAAAACCAGACCTGCGGCGGTTACCAGGCCTCCAATAAACCCGCCACCCGGGTTATGATGTCCTGCGAAGAACAGATGCAGCGCGAATGTCAGAATGATAAAGACAACAACTTTGGTCGTCGTTTGCAACAATACATCGTTGCTTTGAAGTGGTACGGTATCCCACGTTGACGAGCTGTGTTCACGGTTGCCATACTTTTTCGTATTGTCCGATTTGTCATCCGTATCTTCTTCGGTTTCTTCAGTCTGTTCTTTCTTGCGAAATTTCAGTCTAGCGCCAAGGTCCCTCGCTTCGAGATTCAAGTTAATCATGGAATAGATGGACAGTGAAGCCACCCCAAGCACCATTATCTCGAGTAAGGTATCGAATCCTCGGAAGTCTACCAGTAGCACGTTGACGACATTTTTACCGCCAGCCAAGTTGTAGCTCTCCTGAATGAAAAAGTCGGAAATGCTCTCCAGTGACGCGGTTCCGCTCGCTGCCAAGGCAACAAAGGTCATTACGATCCCAACTGCAACCGCAACAATCATATTCACACGAAGATAACGTCGGCTTGATTTGCCCCGTTGCAGTTCAGGCAGATGGTAGAAGCAGAGCAGGAATAACGCAACGGATACCGTTTCGACAATCATCTGAGTCAATGCCAGATCCGGCGCTCGGAACAGCACGAACAGTAAAGTAACGAGGTAGCCTACTGCGCCTGTCATAATGACGGCGGATAGCCTGTTTTTGGCAAAAGGGATCGATACCGCTGCCGCAATCAGTGCGACGAGCAGTACTGCTTCATAGAAAGAGAAGGGGGCATTACCCTTGAAATTCCAGGTGATATTTTCCCCTGAGCGGAAAAAAGCATACACCAGCAATGCTACGGTGAACGAGAAAATGTACACCAGATAATTACGAACCGAGCCATTCATATAGGCTTCCGTCCATTTGCGTGCATAATGCTGAAGATTATCGAGTACGACATGATACATATTGTTTATCGTTAAAGCTTGAGGGTAGTGCTCATAAATCGTTCTCCAGCGAGGCAGCAGTTTGTACAATGTAATACCAAGGGCGATAACACCGATAGTCATGATTAATTCCGGTGTAATGCCATGCCAGAGGGAGAAGTGAACATCAAAGTGTTCATTTCCGTTCAGCAGTGATGGAAGTACAGCAGCCATCGCCGGTTCAATTAATGATCCAGCCAGCAGATTCGGGAACAAGCCGAATAGGATGACGAGTATTACGAGAATAACTGGAGAAATCAGCATACCGACTGGAGCTTCGTGCAGCTTCTCGACAGGAAGCTCGCTGCGCGTGCGGCCAAGGAATGTTTTGAACACAATAATAAGCGCATAGATCAGAGTGAACACACTTGCGAGCCAGGCGAACACAGGTAAGAGCACACTCCATGACCCGAGTCCAAAGATGCTAAGGTGTGTTACTTCCACCATAGCCTGGAAGAACAGCTCCTTGCTGAGAAATCCATTAAAAGGCGGAATTCCGGCCATGGCGAGTGCTCCGACGAGCGCTACCGTAAAGGTCACTGGCATAAATGAAGCAAGTCCGCCGAGTTTCCTTATATCGCGCGTGCCTGTCTCATGATCCACAACGCCAACAACCATGAATAGTGCCGCTTTGAAGGTAGCGTGATTGAACAGATGAAGCAGTGCTGCCGTAATGGCAACTGTGTACATCGCGGAGGATTCGCCATATCCGAAATAGATGGCCGCAGAGCCAACGCCGAGCAGGGACATGATTAGACCAAGCTGTGAAATGGTTGAATAGGCCAGAATAGCCTTAAGGTCAGTTTTTTTCACGGCAAGGAATGATCCATAACACAGGGTGAGCAGTCCAACCCCGGTGACAAGCCAGAACCATAATCCCTGTCCACCAAAGATTGGTGTAAATCGTGCTACGACATAGAGTCCCGCCTTGACCATGGTAGCCGAATGCAGATAGGCGCTGACGGGTGTTGGAGCTTCCATGGCGTCAGGCAGCCAGATGTGGAAAGGGAACTGCGCCGATTTCGTGAAGGCCCCGATTAGTATGAGCACCAGAGCGGGCAAAAACAGTTCACTACTCTGAATCTGTCCCCATTCCGTAATGGTTGCCCGGATGCTGAATGTACCCGTCATAAGATACATCAGCATGAATCCGGCAAGCATGGCGAAACCGCCAAATACGGTAATGAGGAACGACTTCTGTGCGCCTGAGGTGGACGCTTTGCGTTTGTAGTGAAAAGCGATCAGGAGAAAGGACGTAATACTGGTCAACTCCCAGAATCCGTACAACACAATCATATTGTCTGATAGCACCACGCCAAGCATGGCTCCCATAAACATCAGCAGATACAAGTAAAAGCGGTTCAAGGCTTCTTTGGCATCCATGTAGTAAATGGAGTAAAGGACGACAAGAGACCCTACTCCCGTGATTAACAAAGTCAGCAGCAGACTTAGACCATCCAGATATAGATTGAATCCAATGTCCAGTGAAGGAATCCAGGGGAGATACCCAGATACCGTGTTTCGCTGAGACACAGCGGGTACGAGGCTCGCAAAATAAACAAATAATAAGGCAGGGACAAATAAAACCAGCCATCCCATATGGGTTTTTCGGAAGAAACGATGCAGCATGGCAAGTACAATACCAGCGGCAAAAGGCAGAATTACAGCAACATGAAGCAGGCTCAACATTACACCTCCAATGACTGAATTTCTAGTGCTCTTTGTTGTAATGAGCAGGCGCGATCAGCGATGTGACATGCTTGCTCTTTATATTCATAACCCAAGTATGTATATACAGAATCGTGACTATTCTTTGAATGGAAGAAACAGGGTGCAAATAGCGTTCCCATATTGTATGGATATGTATAATGAAAAAAGACATTATTTCCGATAAAGATGAAAACGAATAGGTGACATTACGTGGTTTTTACAGCATGACAATGTTGAAAAAGCAAGATGTTTTCACCATTTATTGGAGGCAATTATGTCATTCAAGCTTAAAACTGTTCTCACCATGACCTTCGCTGTGTTATCCCTGCTGGTTACACTCACGATAGGTTATATTCTCAGTCAAAAATCATCCATTGCTGTCGAGACGGAGATTGGTCATTCCCTCATCAGCACGGCTTCTCAGACTTCAGACAAGATGGATCGATTCATGTGGTCGCGCTCAAGCGAATTGGATCTGCTGGACCAAATGATTGCCCTGAGAGACCGTTTTCAGCCTGCCGAAATGCAGCAGCTGCTTGATCAGCTTCAAGATAGCTTTCCCACATTCTCATGGGTTGGATTCATGAATTCGAAAGGAAAAGTACTGGCTTCAACAGACGGCATATTGCGCGGTGAAAATTTATCTGAACGCCCTGTGTATCAAGAGGGAATCAAGGGTAAATTTATTGGAGATGTACATGATGCAGTCCTGCTGGCGAAGCTGCTTCCTAATCCAACTGGCGAACCGTTGCAATTTGTCGATATCAGCTTTCCGGTAAAATACAAGAATGGAGAGATTGCTGGTGTACTTGCCGCACATTTGAGCTGGGCCTGGGCGAAGGAAATGGAGGACAGTGTCCTGAAACCGCTGAAATATGAAGAAAAGGACATCCAGATGTTTATTGTCAGCCAAAAGGAAAATACGGTGCTGCTTGGTCCTAAAGACTGGATTGGTCGTCCTTTGAAGTTATCCGGCATTGAAAGGGCAAGACTGAACAAAAGCAGCTGGTCCATAGAAGAATGGCCGGATGGAAAAGAATATGTAACCGGATTTGCGACTAGCCAGGGCCATCTGGACTATCCCGGTCTTGGGTGGACGGTGGTTATCCGTCAGCTCAAATCAACCGCTTTTTCTTCCGTGACTGACATGCTCTGGTTCAATGTATGGGCAGGACTCTTGGTTACGGTGCTGTTTGCAGTGATTGGCTGGCTGATTTCCCGCCAGATTTCGGCTCCAATTGCACGGCTGACTCAAGTGGCGAATCGACTTGGTGCTGGAGAACAAGTGCAGATTCCCGAAAACCGAGGCTTTCGGGAAATTGAAGTGCTGTCGCGTTCCCTTGAGGATATGCTAACCTCGCTAACGAATAAGGATTCGGAGCTGGTGGTTATGCAGAATCTTGCGCATTATGATCAATTGACAGGGCTCCCCAATCGAACTGCACTGGAATTATATTTGGAGAAATCACTGGAATCGGAAAGTATGGATCACACCTTAACTTTTCTGTACCTTGATTTGGACGGTTTCAAAAGTGTGAATGATACACTCGGTCACCAGACGGGAGACATCCTGCTGCAAAAAGTGGCACAACGTTTAACCAGTCTCAAGCAGGATAAGGGGATCACGGTAAGGCTTGGCGGAGATGAGTTCCTCATTGTACTCCGCTCTACGGGAAGCAATCCAAGAGAAGAAGCTGGTACCTATGCAGAGGATATCATTCGGAGTCTAAATAAGCCGTTTATTATTGAATACGAACGAATTCATATTGGTTGCAGCATTGGAGGCGCTGAGTATCCTGCCAATAGTGACAATCCGAGTGAAATAATTCGCATGGCAGATGAGGCGCTGTATGAATCGAAAAGGGCAGGCAAAAATAGAATGACATTCTATCCTGAATTGAAGAACACAGTTGGTGAATAATATAGTATAAATTAAATTATGAGGTAACTGTACAGCATATATGCTAGGAGCGATGAGATGTCAGGAAAATATACCAATGTACCCTATGGCTATGAACCGCCCCCTGCGGCACGGAAAGGCACGCTGATTTTCTATGATTCCTTTGAGCATGTAACGGATGAGCAGCTTGAACATGCTGCTGCTATTGCGGACACACGTTCCTTTGTTCAACTTGTGCTGTATCCGCTGCATGAGAATACGGTGAAGCGAATGAGCAAGGATGGTGTGCAGCCTTTTTACAAAAGAGAAGACCGCCTACATGACTGGAGAAGGGAACATACATCTTCCCGCGTACGGGTGGAAGGCTGGGAAGGCAAGCGAAAGAAGTATACGCCGATTGAAGCAGCCTTGCGTCATATGGCAGAAGAATATCCTGCTCCTCATTTCCTGTATCTCACAGTGGAAATGGCGAATCAGTTCGCAGCATTTGACTCATTCAAAGATTGGATTAAGGAAGTACGTCTGATTATTGATGGAGAGCCCGTTAAGCTCCATCCGAAGCTGGAGCAAAATACAAAACGCTGGGAATGGGCAGAGTAAACCGATCAATGCGGAATGACGATTAGCAGTAAAAAAGTAGTGCTGTACAACCGGTTCCCCGGTGAGCAGCACTACTTTTTTTGCGTTATTTTGGAAAGCTAAATCGGATCAAGGGATGTTACCGTTTTATTTTTACCTGTTCGTTTGGCTGCATACAGATATGCATCCACTTCCTCAAACAGTTTGTCCTTGTTCAGATGGCTGCTGTAGCTTTTGAGGCCGACACTCACCGTGATATAAGCCCCTTCGAGCTCCAGATGAACAAGTCGGGCGATCTTCTTACGGATCTGCTCCACCAAGGCATATGCCTGCTCGATAGGTTGCTCAAACATTAACAGTGCAAATTCTTCTCCACCATAACGCGCGGCGATATCGCTTGATGTGATGTTCTCCTGAATGACCAAAGAAACTCTCTCCAAAATGGCGTCTCCCACCCGATGCCCATATGTATCATTAATAGACTTGAAGTTGTCAATATCAATCAGAGCCAGGTGTAGACTCATGCCATTTTTGGCATACTCAAACGCTTTCTCATAGTAGTCCTTAAAGGAGCTTTGATTATACAGATTGGTTAACCCGTCTGTCTTGGACTGCTTGCTCATAATTGCGTTTCGCACAATCAGATCCTGCTTGGCGAGCATACTGGCTTGAAGATCATCCAGTACCTCGACGCCGCTCGTAACAATCAGTTGTGCAACATATGTACCTATAATGAGAAAAGCCGGAATGGAAACCATGTCAAAGGAAGACAAGTACAGCCTATAAGCTGGGTCGCAGAGTACGAGAAGATAGCCAATCATTTGCATCAGGCATACCGTCCATACCCTTTTCTTGCTGAAGAACAGAACCGAGGCGAAGATCGGCAGCAGACAAATGGCTAGGATGATACGAATGTCGTAATTGACATAAATGATGGTCCAAGCAATCACCGTGCTGGCCATGGACATGGAATAGAAGGAAAATGAAATAAAACGATTTTCTACCCAACTGGCGATTAGAATAGCTAAGGTGCTGGCTAATGTAGGCCAAAATAAAACATGAATTATGAAATCTTCCGGAGTACGGTCATAATCCAGAAACAGAAAGCAGCCTATTTGAATGACAACATGCGTTAAAACGACGACCCAGTAAGCGCGAAGCATTTTTTTAATCCATTTGGAATGCTTGAATTCGTACTCAGTTGGGATATGGTTGCTGTGTGAATGGGGACTTTTCAATATATCACCGCTGACTGCATCATAATGATACGACAGACGCCGCTCTCGTATAATCTGATTATAAAACACATTGTGCAAAACGCAAATCATTTAATTTGTTATATGAAAACAAAGCTTACATAAGGGCAAAGTGCATAAAGTTCTTTTATGGGACAAACAAAAATCCGAATAAGGCTCATAGACTGTGTTTGAAGGCTCCAATCCATATGACTGCAATTATGATGATGGGGAGGTGAGATCCATTCCTCTTGTCGTTCGTTCAACCGTTAATGCTACGGGAGCAATTACATTTACAGGAAATACGCTTGGATTGAGTCGTTCTGATACGGCAGGGGTACCCGGAACACAGGACAGTATTGGGGCATTCACAACAACCAATACGGCCTTGACTTATGGGACATATCCAGCAGGTACGACAAGTTTGTATCAAAGTAACAGCTCAGCTGCCATATTGGTTCTTCCTGCGGGTAGTACGGTTCTATACGCAGAATTGATCTGGGGCGGAAGTTATATTAATGGGACCGTGAATCTGAGCTCGGCCATTAACAATCCAGTTACGTTTATTACGCCTGCAGGGACTTCCAGCGTTACGCCTGACCCGGCGACCTACAATCAATTTGATTTGGGAAACGGTGCTTCAGGTTATGTACGTTCTGCTAATGTGACGTCGCTTGTCCAAAGTGGAGGAGCCGGTACATATATCACTGGAGCAGTTGTTGGGACGATTGTCATTACAAATGATGCCACGGCCAATCATGCAGGCTGGACGCTTGGAGTCATTTATCAGAATCCCAGCCTGCCCTTTCGCAACATGTCCTTGCGTGCAGGTGGAGTACTCGTCCAGGCAACCTCGGCGCCAGTTGTTACCACACTGACTGGATTTGCTACTCCTCTTTCAGGTGCATTGGGAGGAAGGGCATTGTTCAGTGCGCAGGAGGGGGACGCGAATCGGACTGGAGACCAGGCGTTGTTTGGACCAACGTCGGCGACTTCGGTTGCTTTATCGGGGCCCAACAACCTGGCTGCCAACTTTTTTGCATCCCAAATTAACGGAGATACGGGAGCGCTTAATACAACCGGAACGTTCGGAACACGGAACCAGATCAATGGAGCACCGGGCACCAACATTTCCGGCGGACGTCAAGGCTGGGATATAACCAATGTGGACGTGTCTGCCAGACTGATTAATAATCAGTCTTCAGCCGTGTTGACGTTAACTACATCAGGCGATGCCTATATTGTAAACGGCAATGCCATTCAGGTTGATATCAACGCACCAAGAATTACGGTATCGAAAGGATCAACCGCCACCGGTGCCGTAGCAGGGGATAGCATTTTATACACGGTTACGGTTGCCAACGCGGGTACTGCCAGTGCTGCCAGTGTGGTATTATCCGATTCATTGCCTGCAGGGCTTACTTTCATTCCGGGCAGCGTTACGGTTGCGGGGGTTTCCCGTTCAACACTGGATATAACAGCTGGCATTCCGCTGGGTTCATTAAACCTGTCCACGAGTATTGTTGTGACCTACCGGGCGCTCATCGCACAGGATGCAAGCATTTTGCAACTGGTGAATACGGCCAATGCAGCTTTTACTTTTCAAAGTGTGGCCGACGGTCCGACCATCTCAGGAGTAATTCCCTCCAACAGCTCCACACTTCCTGTATATTCACCAAACCTGTCCGTTGTGAAATCGGCGAGTACAGCCAATGCAACGGTGGGTGACACGGTAACGTATACGCTTCAGGTAAACAACCGTGGGAATATCGCTGCGGTTGTTACATTGACAGATAACATCCCAAGTGGGAGCTCCTATGTAGCAGGCAGCTTCCGCCTGAATGGTAATGTTATTGCAGGTGCAAATCCGGCTACCGGTGTGAATCTGGGCAGTCTTGCTGCAGGCAGCGCGAATACCGTCACCTTTCAAGTGCTCGTCACAAGCTTGCCTACACCGCCAACCCTGGTGGATCAGGCAACCACTTCCTATTCGTTCAACTCACCTGACGGACGGACCATCACCGGTACAACAACATCGAATACGGTGACAATTCCGGTGACATTACCGAATGTAACTGCGGTAAAATCGGCCTCGGTTAGCGATGTGGCTGTGGGGGAGACATTTACCTACACCGTGGTGACCGCGAATGGTGGCATTGAGCCGATTAACAACGTGATTCTCACAGATGCTGTGCCCGCTGGGTCTGCATTTGTTCCCGGAAGTGTAACTGTAGGAGGAACTGCTGTAGCAGCAGCGAATCCGGGTAGTGGAATATCCATTGGGACCCTTGCTGCAGGAAGTTCTGCGACAGTGACTTTCCAGGTTAGTGTTCAATCCTTACCTTCATCGGGTTCACTTGCGAATCGGGCTTCCGTTTCCTATAGTTCAGGTGCATTTACGGGCATTTCCAACTCCAATTCCATTACAACTCCCGTATACCAGCCGATTATTGCCATTAACAAGTCGGCAAGTCAAACAAGTGCTACCCTGGGAGATCAGCTTGCTTATACACTGGTCGTTAGCAGCAGCGGTAATTTGGGAGCACAGGTTACGGTGACTGATACCATTCCTGCTGGTCTCACATTTGTGCCTAACTCGGTAACGGTAAATAGTACAGCCCGTCCGGGTGTAAGTCCATTAACCGGAATTGCGCTGGGCAGTCTTCAGCCAGGAACCACGACCACCATCGTATTTCGAGCTACGCTTAATACTCTCCCATCTCCGCCAACGCTGGAGAACCAGGGGACAGCAACCTATACGTACCTGCTTCCAAGCGGACGAAGTCTGTCAGGCAGCAGCCAATCCAACGTCGTTCGTATTGCAGCATCAGCACCTAACGTCTCGATCAGCAAAACCGTAAATACTCCCGATGCCACTGTAGGAGATGTACTTACCTATAGGGTTATTGCAACGAACACGGGGGTAAGCGCAGTTCAAAATCTCGTTGTTTCTGATACGCCGTCCGGATCGGAATTCGTCCCGGGCAGCGTAACAATTAATGGAACTACCGCTGGAAGTGCAAGCCCAATTGCAGGAATTGTTGTGGGAACCCTGAATAGCTCCAGCAGCGTAACCGTGACTTATCAAGCAAGGGTGACCTCCGTTCCGGCTTCGGGTTCGGTTACCAATCGGGCGAGTGCAGCATTTACGTCAGGCAGTTTTAATGGCGTTTCTTCATCAATTACCGTTAGTACACCCATATTCCAGCCTGTCATACAAGTGGTGAAATCAGCAAGTACAACCAATCTGATGGTAGGCGATACCTTTAATTACAGCATACAGATTAGCAACACAGGTAATATCGCATCCACGGTTACCTTGACAGATCCCATTCCTGCTGGAGCTGTATTCAGCACAAACAGCGTCATTATCAATGGTGTACCTACTCCTGGAGTAAACCCGGCAACCGGGATTAATCTGGGTTCGATTGCGGCTGGCTCAAGCGCAACGGTAACCTTTGTTGCAACGGTTACAAGTTTGCCTAGTTCTAGGCAGTTGACTAATCAGGCGGTTGGATCATATTCCTACACTCTTCCGAGTGGACGAACGATTGCCGGCTTTTCTTCATCGAATACGATCACAATTCCCGTTTCTCTGCCGAATGTATCCATTGTAGACAGCAGCAATGTTGCATCTGGCGTAGTGGGGGATGTCATACGATACACATCTGTTATAAGGAACAACGGAACAGTAGCAGTTAACAATGTGATCTATGTTAATCCTCTTCCTTCGAATACCCCATTTGTACCCGGAAGCGTCATTGTGAACGGGGTTTCATCCTCGCTCTCCAATCCGACCGCCGGCATTCCACTCGGTACCCTGGCTCCAGGAGCTGAGGTTACCGTAACTTTTGAGGTGACGATTACCATGCCGATCCCTTCACAGATTAACAATCAGTCGACGGTCAGCTTCACATCCGGTTCATTTTCGGGGTCCTCATCATCCAACACAACACAGACTCCGGTCATTCAACCGCAGATTTCACTCGTCAAAACGGCTAATACAATCAATGCAACTGTAGGTGATACAGTTGTATACACAGTGACCGTTAGCAACACAGGCAATTTGCAGGCAAATGTTACGGTATCGGATACCATTCCCGCTGCAACGACGTTTGTAGCCAACAGTGTAGTGGTATCTGGTATACCGCAGCCTGGAGCAGCGCCAGGAACCGGTATTCCGGTAGGCGTCGTAGCAGCGGGAGCGACAGCAGTGGTCACGTTCGCCGTCGTCGTGAATTCCCTTCCATCTCCTCAGCAGCTCAGTAACTTTGCTACCTCAACCTTTACTTTTACTCCTCCAGACGGACGAACCTTAACAGGAAACGCGACATCAAATACGTTAACGTTTCCGGTGTCATCTCCAAACGTTGCTGTTGTTAAAAGTACACCATCGACAGCGGCTGCCGTTGGTGATACCGTTACTTACTCCATACTGATCACGAACAGCGGGATTGCCCCCGTAAACAATATTCAGTTTTCGGATCCGATTCCTTCCGGAGCCACCTTTGTAACAGGCAGTGTTACGGTAAATGGGGTGGCACAACCCGGAGCCAATCCCGCAGGGGGAATATCGCTTGGTACGCTAGCTCCTGGAGCGTCTGCTACTGTTACCTTTAGTATCCGTGTCAATGCAATTCCTTCAAGTGGTCAATTAAGCAATCAATCCACAGTAAGTTTCACCTCGGGAGCATTCTCAAGCACAACATTCTCTAATACGGTGGTCACGCCTGTACTCCAACCCATTCTTACTGCACAAAAGAGGGCAAGTACACAAAATGCGACCGTTGGAGATACGGTCAGCTACACGATTACCGTCTCTAATCAGGGGAACTTCGGGGCTCAAATTAACCTGACGGATAATATCCCTGCGGGTACCATTCTTGTTCCAAACAGTGTCATTGTGAATGGTCAGCCACTGCCTGCTGCAAATCCAGCCACAGGTATTCCCGCTGGAACGGTAGCTGCCGGAGCAACAACAACCATTACCTTTTCAGTCATCATTGACACCTTGCCATCTCCGCAGCAGCTGGTGAATCAGGCCTCAGTCGCTCTTTCCTTTACACTACCCGATGGCCGGACCATTACAGGTTCTGTTCTGTCCAATGTAATTACCATTCCCGTCTCAGCTCCGGATGTACTTGTAGTGAAATCGACGACATCCACGGCAGTTTCTGTTGGGGATATTGTAACGTATAGCGTCGCAGTAACAAACAGCGGTATTGAGACGGTCAACAATGTGGTCTTTACGGATGCAGTGCCGGCAAGTACCGTTCTAACTGCAAACGGCGTGTTTGTAGATGGCGCTCTTCGCCCAGGTGCTAACCCTTCCACAGGTATTACGATTGGTTCCATTGCACCAGGAGTTACCGTTACCGTCGTATTTAGTGTACGGGTTACAGCGCTCCCGGCCAGTGCTGCTCTGAACAATCAGTCCACAGTTAGCTTTACATCAGGTACGTTCTCAGCCACCACGTTCTCCAATACAGTTACAACGCCGGTATATCAACCAATTCTCACTGCGGTCAAGTCAGGAAGTCAAGCTGTAGCCACAGTAGGAGACACCATTGTGTATAGCATTGCCATCTCCAATGCAGGGAACTATGGGACTTCTGTCACGCTGACAGATACCATTCCTGCAGGAACTGAACTCGTTCCCAATAGCGTTATTATAAATGGCGCCTCTGCGCCGGGTGCCAATCCCGCTTCGGGTATTCCGCTAGGTGTTATTTCCACAACAACCATCGTCTTGTTCTCGGTCGTCATCGTTACGCTTCCTTTGAGTCAGTCAATAACAAATCAGGCTTCAGCGACCTTTACGTATACACTCCCAGATGGAAGAACACTGGGAGGCAGTCTAACCTCGAATGCACTCAATATACAAGTATCTGCTCCGGATGTACGCGTAGTGAAAACGACAACGGCTGCTGATGCTGTTGTGGGCGATACCATTGTGTATGAGATGGTTGTGACCAATGACGGAATTGAGCAGGTTAACAACGTGGTGTTAACCGATCCGATTGATCCGGCGGTTACTTTTGTTGCCGGTAGTGTGCTGGTGGATGGCGTTCCACGTGCCTCTGCAAACCCTGCTTTGGGGATCGCGCTTGGAACGTTGGCACCTGGAGCATCTGTAGCCGTATCCTATGCAGTCAGGGTCAATTCACTACCTACGCCACCGCAGGTGAGCAGTCAATCATCCGTAAGTTTTACATCAGGTACTTTTTCGGGAGCAACCTATTCCAATACAGTGGTTACGCCGATCTATCAGCCGATTATTGCCGTAACCAAAACCGCAAATACGTCCAATGCGACCGTGGGTGACACCATTGTTTATTCTTTTTCCATTAATAATAGTGGAAACCTTGCTGCTAATCTGACGTTGACCGATAACATTCCGGACGGGGCTGTGCTTGTTCCAAATAGCGTTTTGATCGATGGTGTTCCACGCCAGGTGCCAATCCGGAAGCAGGCATCGTTGTGGGTACCATAACGCCAGGGGGAACGGTTAATGTAACAGTTACCCTTGAAGTTACTGTGGATACGCTGCCGCAGAATCAGCGGTTGACCAACCAAGCTGTGGCCAATTATACATTTAGCCCACCGGATGGCCGTCAGTTGACGGATACTGTATCTTCCAACGTTCTGGTGATTCCTGTTTCTGCACCGAACGTGACTGTCGTTAAAAGCACAAGTGCCATTGATGCTGTTGTAGGAGATGTGATCACTTATACGGTTACGGTCACTAACAGTGGCATCGAAGTGGTCAATAACGTGGTCATGGTAGACCCTGTACCAACAGGCACCGTATTTGTACCGGGAAGTGTGACGGTGGATGGTGTGGCAAGGCCTACCGGAAATCCGAATACAGGAATAACGCTCGGTTCAATTGCTGCCGGTGCTTCAGTTACTGTTACATTCCGAGTAGAGGTTGTGGTGATATGAGCCAATCTTCCGGTCCGTTGTCCCACACGCTAAAGAATCAGTCACTGGTTCGATTCAGCTCGGGTGCGACTGAACTGGAACAGGTGGCCTATTCCAATACGGTAGTAACACCATGGATCGGCCCCCGGCTGGAAGTTCACAAATTATGCAACGTTGATGAGGCTGCACTGGGGCAGACGCTGACCTACCTGATCGAAATTATGAATTCCGGTAATTGTCCTGCGATGGTTCGTGTGCTGGATTATCTGTCACCGGAAACTTCACTTCTTGCCAACAGTGTGCTCCGGGATGGAACTCCTCTACCGGGAGTATCACCGGAGAGAGGTATTCCGGCACAGGAAGTCGCACCCGGAATGACGTTGCGAATTCATTTCCAGGTGATCATCGTCGGGATCCCACTGGCCCTGAAATTGGTGAATCAAGCGATGGTGCGGTATGAGTTTGTGACGCCAGAAGGACGAACGGTTGAGGGAGAAGAGAAATCCAACGTGGTAGAAGTAAACCTGGTCTCGTCGAGTCTGTCGTTGGTTTTGAACGCAGACCGTGTACAGACCTTTGTCGGGGATATCGTTACTTATAACCTCTTGGTGAGTAATCCGGGATTTGTGATAGGAAACGATGCTATGGTAACAATTCCAGTGCCCAATAATATTGAATTTCTGCCAGGAAGTGTCGTAATGAATGAGATTTTTGTTCCTGAGGCGACGCCTGATTCCGGAATTATGGTAGGCGAGGTTTTGCCTGGAAAATCGATACCAATTCAATTTCGAGTACAGGTCACGGGAGGAAGTAGCACAGCAGAAAGTCTCTCCACTCAGGCATTGTTAGAGTACACTTCAGGTGACCAATTGGAGACCGTATACTCAAACGTAGTAACTTTGCAAGTTATTCAGCCCCGGATTTCGATTGCAAAAAGTGCAGATCCGTCCGTTGCTACTCTTGGAGATATCGTTCAGTATCAGATAACGGTACGCAATGAAGGTTCATTTGCAGTGGATGCAGTCGTGACGGATTTTCTTCCGCCGGGCATGCAATATGTCGAGGGAAGTCTTGTGTGGAATGGTGTGAAACGGCGTGAAACAAGTCTAGTCAAAGGTATCAATCTTGGAACGCTGACTGCACGATCTACGGTAAATATCCAATTCGAAGTGAACCTTGCAGAGCAGGAGAAGCATGTTCCTGCCGTCTTTGAGCTGATGAATCAGGCTCGCCTGCTTTATACATTTCGCTTACCGGATTCTCGTTCCGTGCAGCGAATGATTTCTTCCAATCCGGCTGTCATTCAGTTGAAGTTCCCCATCATTTCGGTCCATGTGGAAGTGAAACCTGATCTGATCGAAAGAGGAGGGATTGTAACTTTTCATGTACGTGTGACCAACACAGGGTCCTGGCCAGCAAGGGTGCAGTTGGCTGATGTTCTGCCTCCAGGAGCCAAATGGATTGGAGAGGCGGAAGTGCGGGAACGAGCGATCATTTCAGAGTACTCTTCACCAAGGCATTTACATTTGGGAGAATTAGTGCCTAGTGCAGTTAGAGAGATTACCTACGTTGCGCAAATATCCTCATCAGAACAACTAGGAGCCCAGAAGGGTTCCATGATTGCGATGTACACCTATGAATGGAACGGTCAGAAACATTCAGGACAGTCCACTTCGAATATATATACCATTATTGTTGAAGATAGCGATGAGTAATGGGAGAAAACTACCTTTTATCTGTAAATGTAAGGAGGTTTTTGCTTCATTTTGGAGTCATGACATTACACGAACGTAAATGAATGGTATACTAATTAAATATGACCTCGGCAAACAACCCGTGGATTCGGGACGTCGGATTAGCTATAGAGGAGGCCGCTGCATTGGCAAAAGCAAAAGTTGCAAAAAGACCTACCCGGGATGAGTTTGAACTGGAAGAATTGGGGAACCAATTGGTTGAAGCTTTTCATGAACGTTCGGAAGTGTTACTAACCGTGTGGGGCAAGGAAGATCAGGTTCATGGGGTGATTGTGAAGTTGGACTCACGTACCAGACTTGTGCATGTGGAGTATACCGAGGAAGAATTCACAGCCAAAGTGCCGTTCCTGGATATTATGCGCGTTGATTCTCCACGTTACTGAAGGGAAATTATAAATAGGTCTTGAAATAGGGCATCCGCCCTGTCAAATCGTTTCTCCCTGCATAAGATAACCCATACCTGTTGCAGAGGAGGTACGGTCAATGAGCGAAGTATTAGGTGGAGAAACAAGAGGCTACGGATACGGAGGTTTTACTTCTGTAGGTGCCATTCTGGTTCTGTTCATCCTGTTGGTTATCATCTCCAAAGCGTTCTTGGTATAATACGTTATTCCCCAATGAATGAAGGAAGCTCTGCCATCCCGGCAGAGCTTTTTTTGTGATTTTTCCTGTTGTTTGCCAAACTGAGAAGGACGATTTCTGCAGGATAGAACACGGCCCATCTGGCAGAGAGACGATGTAAATATTGCGGGAAGAGATGAGATCAGTCATTGGCGAATTTTGTAGAAATTTCGATGTAAGTCATGCGGACGTTATGATAAAATAAAACCATCCCTAGAGAAAGAATGAGGTGTTTCCCCAATGAGTAAAGAGTTAACAGAAGCTTTGAACGAACAGATGAACTTCGAATTTTATTCGGCTCACGTATATCAAGCGATGGCTGCATACTGTTCCGGTGAAAGCCTGGACGGATTTGCCAATTTCTTCATCGTTCAGGCAGAGGAAGAGCGGTTCCATGCAATGAAAATATACAAATTTCTGAATGACCGCGGACAACGCGCAACCCTTGCTGCATTGCCAGAGCCGAAGAATGAATATTCCTCGATGCTGGATGTGTTTGAACATGGATATGCACACGAGCAGCAAAATACGAAGAAGTTCTACAATCTGGCAGACATTGCCCTGAATGAGCGTGAACATGCCACGATGTATTTCCTGAAATGGTTCATCGATGAGCAAGTCGAAGAGGAAGCTTTGTTTGATAATATCATCCAGAAGCTGCGCCGCATCGAAAAAGACAGCAATGCCTTCTACATGCTGGACGCCGAATTTGGTAAACGTTCGTTCACAGCTCCTGCGGAATAAGAGGGGACTAAGCAAAGCAATCGGAATTGATCTGATCGACAAGAAAATTGATCTACATATCAAAAGTCTGCTTTTGGGCAGGCTTTTTTTTATATCATTTTAAGACTTCTCGCTGGCTACACATAAATTCCAGAAAGGAATCTATCAGAAACCACAATTTGGGTTAATAGAATATATGTCAACATTGATCTATCCCGGACGGATGTTCTATTTCGAGCAAATCTATCAAATTCGTTTTATTTTTTTGGGTAATCTGACAAAAGTGTAACTCGAACGTAGCATTTGAAGCGAGAATGGGACGCACTCTTTTTGATAGTATTAGGATTATCGCCAAGGGCTGCAATGAGAGAAACATAGACACCCGGGGAAATACAAGACATAAGGGAGACTTTTATTATGCTACATATTCGTAAAACGTTCATCACCGCACTTGCTATTCTATTGATCATTCCATTGTTATTGCCGCATTCAGCATTAGCTGCATCATCCGCATCCAAGAATGCTGGAAATAAAGCGAGTTCCAAAATCATCTATCTAACTTTTGATGATGGCCCGACCGCTCACACGGGACAATTATTGGATATTCTGGACCAGTACAATGCCAAAGCAACGTTCTTCATGCTTGGACCTCAGATGGAGAAGTTTCAGAAGGCCACCAAGCGTATTGTTGCAGACGGACATGGACTAGGCTTGCACGGTGTAACACATGTTCCCGGCAAATTTTATAAATCCGCATACAGCGGCTTGAAAGAAATGCAGCAGGCGAATGCAAGTTTGAATAAAGTGGCAGGTGTCAAAACCAGTCTTGTCCGTACACCGTACGGCAGCAAACCTTATCTCAAGCCGGCATATCGCAATGTTCTACTGGGTCAGGGTGGATTCCATTTGTGGGATTGGAATGTCGACTCCGAAGATTGGAAATACAAGAAGGATCATCAGAAAGTCTACAACAGCATGATGAAGCAGATCCATAATGTGCAGAAAAGCGGAACTACCCCTGTGGTCCTGATGCATGACCAGGAAGCGACATTGAAAGTACTTCCGCAAGTGTTAAAAACACTGAAAGCAGAAGGATACCAGTTTGAAGTGCTCACAAAGAAAGTGCAGCCGGTGAATTTCTGGAATGACAAACGTTAAAATTCTGACTAGATAACATAAATAAGTTAAACTCAATAACAGCTTCAAGGAGGACAACAACATGAGAAAACCCAAATTATGGATGACCATTCCTGTGACAACAGCAGTACTGCTTGCTCTTGCGGGGTGTGGTGGTCAGAATACCAATTCATCCTCAGCGGACAACACGTCCCCTGCGGTTGGTGAACAAGCACAGTCAGGCAGCGGAGGAGCGGATTTCTCCAAAGGAACCAATGATGACGGAACAGATACAACGGGGACGGAAGGTTCTGCAGAAGATGGAACAGCGGCTTCTTCGGAAACGGGTAGCAGCAATAACGCTCAAGACCAGCAAAGTACGAACGATGTCATTAAGGACATACGCAGCCAGCTGAAGATGAAAAGCGCGTCGTTACCTACTTCATTTTCCTTGGAAAAGGGTAAACATCTGACTGCATCGATCATATCGAATACTTCAGATGACTTCCAAATTAATTTCTATTCAACGGATAAAACTGTTGCGGTTAACGATCCTTCATTGACAGCCTCTGGCAGCAAGGTGCCTGTTCTGGCATCCTATGGAGTGAAGACTTATAAAGACCCGAAGAGTACGGATATTTTTCCTGAGACAGACTTGAAAAACATTCCTAAGGATATGACAGTGGATCTGGGACATGGTATCAAGGGAATGGCTGAAGGAGCGGCCGGCAGCCAGTATCTGACTTGGACAGAAGGTAGATGGACCCTTCAGATTCGATCCGTTTCCGAGGATAACATGAATAATCCTGGGATTGCGAAGAGAATGGTGGAATACCTGGAGTCTCATACACTGCCTGCACCGAAGGATAAAGGATTCGTGGACGTGGAATACCCAAGTGGTGGCAAAAGCGTCAATGTAACGATCTCCTGGCAAGATGGCAAGCAGATTCATCAGCTTCAGACAGAGCAGGTTCCACTGGAAGCTTTAGGTATGGTGGTTTCAGTAAAATAGCCTTTCAAAAAAAGGCTTTAAAGGAAATAGGCTGGCCCGGAGCGAATGCTCCAGACCAGCCTATTTCTGTATAAACAAGGTATCGCCCCAATCGACGTACCTTGCTTATTTTGGTTTCAATGGGTTAAGGCGGTACTTTCATTTGAACCATCCTTTTTCCTTTGAACGGGTAATGGCTTCAATGCGGTTACTCGCATTTAATTTGTTAAGGATAATCGAAATGTAATTTCGCACCGTACCGGTTGTAATAAATAGATGTCCGGCAATTTCTTTTGTATTTTTACCATCTGCCATCAGACCGAGAACGGCATGTTCACGCTCGGTTAGCGGGTTCTCCTGTACATAAGCCTCGTCCACCAAATCGGGTGCAAAAATACGTCTTCCATTCATGACCTGACGGATCGCTTCAGCCAATTCCTCGATGGGGCTATCCTTTAACAGATAACCTCGTACACCGCCCTTCAAAGCTCGTTCGAAGTATCCGGTCCGGGCAAAGGTAGTTAAAATAATGACTTTACAGTTCATGCCTTTAAGTTCCTCAGCGGCCTCCAGGCCACTTTTGACTGGCATTTCAATGTCCATCAGACAGATGTCCGGTGTAAGCTCCCTGACGAGATCGAGAGCTTCCTGTCCATTGCTTGCGCGTCCCACGACTTCCATATCCTCTTCCAGATTGAGTAGAGAGGACAACGCCCCCAGCATCATGCGCTGATCTTCGGCAATGATGATCCTGATCATTGTTCAACCTCCTTTATTGGTTTGCGAACCAGCTTGGGAACATGGATGACAATACCTGTACCTTCCAGGTCTGCTCCAGAGCGAATATCCAGACAACCATTTACAAATTCAAGTCGTTCTTTCATCCCCAATATTCCCGTACCGCGCCGTTCTTGCTTGCGGGTACGTTCTATTCCGACTCCGTTATCCTGAATCGTTAATACATTATCGGCAATTGTCTGCTCGATACGGATAGTGCATACCTCTGCCTGACTATGTTTGATCACATTCGTGACGGCTTCTTTCAGACACATGCCGAGTACATTTTCATTTAGCTGTGACGTATCCTGCAGCTTCGGATTGCCTTCCAGTACAAATTCAATCGAAGCTGCCTTCAGAATCTGTTCGGCACGGAACAGTTCATCCACTAGTTGTGTGCCACGCATGGTCGTTACCATTTCACGGACTTCCTTCAGTGCCGTGCTCGCCGTCTGTCTTAAATCGTTTAATTCGATCTCGGCCTGATCGGGATTCATGCGGAGCAGGCGCTTCGCCAGATCGGTTTTCAGACCGATCAGAGAGAGTTTCTGTCCAAGCGTATCATGCAGATCTCGAGCGATACGCTGCCGTTCTTCCATTTTCACAAGATCATCCAGCCGCTTGTTCGCACTCTCCAGTTGACCTTCCAGCTGTTCACGCTTGTTTTTGTTATACGTGCTAATCGGGAGCAGGATCGATGCCATAAGAGTAATGAATACAAACGGGAACTGACTGAGCAGCAGGGTGCTCTGTTTAATGAAACTATAATTAATGGTTAAAAAACTGGCTGCCAGGTTCACCGAATAAAGGGTGAAGAAACCGGCCTTATTTTTAATATTCCCAATAAAAAAAGCAAGAAACAATGAGAAATAGGCATAATCATAAGCGATGGTCATCGTAATCGATATGGCGATCAAGAGTCCAATCCACATATAGACTTGCCAGCCCTTTGTGATGAAGGCAAGCAGATAACAAACAAAGAAGAACAGAATGATGAAAATACCCGCAACCATGGGCCACAATTTGGAATATTGTGAAATATAATAGAAGGGCAGGATGAAAAAGACGAGCCATACATACGGATTCAAACCTGTATTTTTATAAAAGAGCTGCATCCACTTTTGAATGAAAATTCTCCTCCTCGGACTTGCATTGTACTCAAACTTAGCCTGACTGTAGCACGACTTTAGCCTGAATACAAGAAAACGAATCTGACAGAGTTAAGGCTTCTCTGTCAGACTCGCTTGGTTGGTTACTCGAATAGGCGGTTGAACGTAAGGCTTGCGAGTTAAGCTTTTGATCTCTCTGAAACTGACAAATTGCTTGGATTCTTCGTCCCACAGACGGAATCGCAGGGCAGCCAGACTGGAACGCAGCGTAATCGTTGTAGCCTTCTGCAATGGCGGTGTTGCGTTATGGGCTTCTTCCAAATAATAGTTGGGTACACGTGGGCTCAAGTGATGCACATGGTGGAACCCGATATTGCCACTGATCCATTGCAGCAGTTTAGGCAATTTATAATATGAACTACCTTCTACAGCAGCCTTCACATAACTCCACTCATCTTCATTTTCAAAGTACGTATCTTCAAATTGATGCTGTACGTAGAACAGCCAGATGCCGAAGAAGCCGGAGAAGAAAAAGACGGGTGCCTGCACCAGAACAAAAGCCTGCCAGCCGATCAACCAGCACATGGAAGCGTAGAGCGCTACGATCAACACTGTAGTCAGGTGAGTATTCATACGTTCTTTGCGTCTTGCACCTTTACGGTTAAAGCGGTAGGCAAAAAGGAACACATAGATGGGTCCAATACCGAACATAACAAACGGATTACGATAAATCCGGTAGAACAGACGACCCCAAGGGGAAGCGGCTTTGTATTCCTCAACCGTCATCACCCAGATATCGCCAACTCCACGTTTGTCCAGATTGCCGCTGGTTGCGTGGTGAATGGAATGCTCGTTTTTCCATTGCAGGTAGGGTGTGAGCGTTAATACACCTGTAATTGTGCCGAGAATGTCGTTGGCACGTTTGCTCTTAAAGAATGAACCATGACAGCAGTCATGGAAGATGATAAACGTTCGAAGAACAAATCCCGAGGCTACGAGGGCTATCGGAAATGTCAACCAGTAGGACACGGACAAGCTATAGTACGCTGCGGCCCACAATAATAATAATGGCAGTATGGAATTCACTAATTGTTGAATACTCAGGCGAAGATTATTTTTCTCATAAGGGGTTACTTCTTTTTTAAGGGCCATTTCTTTGGTTCTGCTCATAGACTTACGTCCTCCTTCGATGGTCAATAACTGTAATCAGTTATAACCCAACGCTTCCTGGGAAGATGTCTCCAAGTGAGGCGTTTTTATCATTGTATAAGAATGCATCCAGTGCAGTAAGTCATAAGTGTCAGTACACTGTAATGATGAATATCAATGATGACCCATGACATTTGTCATGGGTGGGTGAAGCGAAACGGATTTTTTGAGCCTGAAAAAACAGTGTTTGTATACTCCTTTGTACAATTCAAGCAACAATTTGTATTATGTATACAAATTTTGAGCCTGGCATGGTAGAATCTATCATTGAGTGGTTATGACAACTTATGAAATTGGTTGATAGGTTGATTTTCTGATGGATTGGATGGAGTGCATGATGAAGAAAAGAATAACGGATATTCTATTTATTATGGCGGGTGCATTTCTGTTTGCACTTGCAGTAAACCTGTTCGTCATCCCGAATGATTTGGCTGAAGGTGGCGTTACGGGGATTACAATTATTTTGTATTACCTTTTTGAATGGTCTCCAGGACTGATGAACTTGCTCCTGAATGGTATTTTGCTCATTGTGGGTTACAAGTTTCTGGACAGAACAACAACGGTGTATACCATTATTGCGGTGGTATTTAACTCGCTGTTCCTGCACCTGACCGAAAGCTGGACGATTGCATCGGACGAGCTTTGGATCAATACTATATTTGGTGGATTATTTGCCGGTCTGGGTATCGGCTTGATTGTTAGAGTAGGCGGTACAACGGCGGGTACGGTTATTCTGGCCCGACTTGCCAACAAATATCTGGATTGGAACATCAGTTATGGACTGTTATTCTTTGATCTTATCGTGGCGTTCTCGTCGTTCTTCATTATCGGGCCGCAAGGATTGATGTGTACGATTGTCATGTTGTTCGTTGGTACCAAAACGATGGAGTTCATTATTGAAGGGCTCAATCCAAAAAAAGCAGTCACGATTATATCCACCAAACAGGATGCCATTGCTCAGCAGGTCATTGAGAAGATGGATCGGGGAGTCACCGTCCTGTCTGGTCATGGTTACTATACAAAGAACCCGAAAGAGATCTTATATATTGTCATTAGTAAACAGGAAGTTCCGATGCTGAAGAAGATCGTGCGGGCGGAGGACGAGATCGCATTTATAACAATCCATGATGTGCGTGACGTATTTGGGGAAGGGTTCATCGAATTGTCCAAATCGTAATAAAACGTATATATAAGGAAATAAGGAGCTGCGGTGTATTAAAGTGTACTTTTTGTAAAGGACATTCTGAAAAAAACTAGGCAACTAGTTCAAGCTGCTGTCTGTATTTTACAGGCGGCAGCTTTTTCAAATTCCATTGCCCTCGATAATCATTGTTATGGCGGTGCTTCTTCAATCGATGGAGCGTGTTCAGCGAAATTTCTACATGTAACGAAGAAGATACTTCATACGCTAAAATTTCATTCGTCTGTGCGTCTTTAATGGTCGATAAATACGCGCGTTTATGCCTTTGTACGTTAAATAAGTGATGTCGGTTAATAACACCTTTCCAGCTTCGCCTGGCTTAAAATTGCGCTGTAATTTGTTTGGACATATGCGATGCTCTTTCGTTGCTTTTGCCATTCTACGGGCTGGATTACGCCTTTCGAATGGGACAGATGATCTTGAATTTTTTCATAATACGGCGAATTCGCTTTAAGTTGTATGTGACCGCATACTGATTTTCTAATGTCATTTTGATTTTGCGTGCTCCTTTCTTTTGTCCACGAAAAAGATACGCCGTTAATTTCCTTTACAATCTCATCTACTTTGGCTTTAGCTACGCGCTTTTGGGCTGATTGTTTAGAGAAGTAATTGTAATATCCCGAACGTGATACTTCCATAACATCGCATAGATAGCAGACCAATCGTTTCAATTTGTAGGTTTGGATCGTACGCTGAATGAGTTCGAACTTCACCTCTACTGCCACTTTTATTTCTTCTTCAACATCTGCCTTTCGAGTAGATCGAGCTTTTTTAGCAGTTCATTTTTCGCTCGTAATAATCGATTCTTTGCTTCTAATCGCTCAATTTTTGGCTCTAATGTTAATTCACGTTCCGATGGGCGACCTGAATTCGATTTGCGTGTATCCTGTAAGCCTTCTACACCCGCTTCATGATACGAAGCACGCCAACGGCGGCTTTTTTTGATTTACATAATGTAAAGTCGAAAATAAATGATCACGATGAGATCAGGTCTTGATTTTGAAATCCTATCATCCGAAACAGACAAAAAGCTGTACACGTTATAAACCCGATGATATATTGAATTTAATTCGTTAAGAAACTTAACTAACTATAGAAGGAGGCGATAAAATGGCTGGCTCACCGCAATATATCCGCAATTTGAACGAGAATTTGATTATGGATGCGCTGATTGCAGCTGGCGCGATGTCCAGGGCAGATATCAGTCGTCAAACCGGACTCAGCAAACCTACGGTGTCGTCAGCGATCGAACATCTAATTAAACGAAACTTGGTGCTGGAAACCGGTAGGGCTGACAATGCCCAGGGTCGTAAAGCAACACTCATTCGATTCAACGAAACAGCTTATTATGTCTGTGGCATCGATATTGGGGCAACCCGAATTCGGATCGCTCTCTCTGATCTGAATGGTGAGATTATGGATTACAGAACGTATCCGATGTTATCGGTTCAAAGTGGTGACCCAGAAAGGACGGCACTCCTTGATGTTCTTCGAAGCCATATGGATGAATTGCTGACTGAAAATCAATTAAATTGGGAGCAGATTCGATGTGTTGGTTTTGGCATCCCTGGTGTTGTAGTCCCGGAATCTGGAGATATCGATCGAATCGTTGCCCCGTTAGAGGGATTGGGAAAATTGCTCTCGCTTGAATCATTGTCGGGAGCCTTCCCGTGTGAAGTGATTCTGGAGAACGATGTGAACCTGGCTGCACTGGGTGAGTACAGGGGTGGAGCCGCAGCGGAATCCAATTTGTTTATTTTTTTCTCCATCGGTACTGGAACGGGTGCAGGCATCATGGTAAATGGGCAATTGCTTCGAGGGATGGGCGGGTTGACAGGCGAGCTCGCGGAGATGTTGTTGGAAGAGGATCGTCGATTGGAGGATGTTTTGTCAGCGGAAGGTCTATTGGAACTCGCCAAGCGTCAGTTGGACGCCATTCTTCTTGAGGACCCTGATTCTGGTACAGAAGCCCTTCGTGAACAGCTGACTCCTGAGAAACTGTTCGAAGCTGCGCGAAGTGGAGAAACGCATGTTGTACAGATTCTAAAACAATACAGCCAAATGATTGCTTCGGCTCTGCGGCATATCTGTGTCGTCCTTGCTCCCCATCTCATTGTACTTGGCGGAGGCATTGGGGGGAACGGGGATGTGTTATTGCCATTTCTCAGACAGATCATATCTGCACAATTCCCAGTGAAGCCGGCACTGATCTGTTCAAAGCTGGGCGAGCGGGCTGTAGTGACTGGAGCAGTGCAGGTGGCGTTACAACAGACGATGCTGAATCTCCAGCAAGAGGCGTTGGAATAAAGACGTTACTTCAAATTATAGAGGTATGTTAGATTGAACGGGACGAGATCGATATTGGCTTAACTGTTAACCGAGAACAAAATGAGATTTGAATTAAACATCAGCTAGACTGATTTAAAATATAGAGAAGATTTATCAGACATTGAACGGGTTGAACATCGCGCATAGGAGGACAAAGCCATGTTTACCGACAAAAAGGAATATTCATTTTCGACTTGCTGGAACATCAAACGTCATACTACTGGTGAGGGCATGATCGAGGAGATCAAATCTCTGGGGTTCAGACAGGTAGAGCTGAACTATAACGTTACGGACGAATTGCTGCAAACGATTGAACCAATGATTGAGCGGGGGGAAATCGGCATATCCAGTGTGCACAATACGTTTCCACATGTAGCTGATCCGGATTACGGAACCGATTCGGTTCTGCTCGGTTTCGATGATGAGGCTCGCCGGAAGCGAGCCATCGAACTGCTCCTTCGTTCAGCTGAATATGCGCACCGGTATGGTGCGAAGGCAGTCGTCGTGCATCCAGGCGAGGTGCCATTTGAATATAATATCGATGAAGCATTAAAAAAGATATATCACGATCAAGGGCCGGACTCCTCGGACTATCAATCGTTGTGGCAAGAAATGTTGGAGAAGCGTGAAGCGAGTAGCACACATTACCTGAAGCGGATTCAGGAGAGTTTGGAAGAAGTGTGCGAGTTGTCTGAGCAGCGTGGGTACGGGGTGAATTTCGGCATTGAAACCCGATCGCGCTGTTATCAGATGCCGACGCTGCAAGAGGCGGGGGCAATCATCCGTGAGTTGAAAGGTGCACCGCTCGGCTTATGGTATGACATCGGTCATGGTATGATGATGGACCGAATGGGACTCTATGATAATGTACGCGAAGCAAATGAATTGATCGATCATGTTGTCGGGGTCCACATTCATGAGACGGTAGGCTTATCTGATCATTGGTGTCCTTATATCCATAGTAAGGACATGGCGTTTTTTGACTCATTCCTGGATATTATTGATCGTTCTCCGGTCAAAGTCTACGAGTTGAAAGCGGCCTGCACACCGGAAGAGATTGATGAGAGTCACCGGTTAATTACTGCTCGAATCGCCGGACGTCAAGCGGCACGTCAGCACGGATAATCTGGCAAGTGAATAGCGACGAAAAATAAATGTAAAGAGAGCGGTCAGAATAACTTTATCTTTCGGATAAAGTGGTATTCTGCCGCTCTCTTTTCGATGTGATATTTTCTAATCTGCAATTATAAGATATAATATGCATTAATCAGGCTATGGCATCCCTTCCTTCTGAACTCTTACAATGGTATTAGGGGTGCTGCTTCCCTGATTTTTTTAGTTTTTGGGCTGCGTTATACATATGAAGAACCGCCACGAGCTAGGCGAAGTATACCAATGCTGAATATATTATCGTCATGTGGGAGAGTACAAGTGATGGACTTATTCTCAATTTATTTCAGCAGGAATTTGAAAGTGATCATCGCAGAGCGGAAGGGCAAGCTGCCTGTGCGTATATTGGCGACTGCACTTAAAAATTTGGAATCGCTGGGATATACGTTTTCGACGAAATTAATGGATGTGCTGCACACCTGGGAACGTGACAAATTCATATCCTGGTTCGAGCGAATAATGGACGAGCTTCGACAGATCAAAGGAATCAATTTAAAAGGAACCCTCAAGTATCCCAGATTTCCTAAGAAAAAAATGAGTATTCAGGAGAGTCAATGTTATTTAAATGCGTTGATGTATTCATGGAGACAACAGTCTCTTGAAAAGGAACAGGAGCAGCGCATATTGCAGCTGGACAAGCTGCGGCTGCGTGTGATTCATCTTGGCAGTGAAGCAGATTTTCACCAAGTGGGGATGGATCTGCTTGAAGCGAGATCGGCATTAACGCCAGTTGCAAAAGCTCAGTTAATCTGGTTTGCGACAGAGTACGAGGGATGGGCCGCATTTGAGCCAGAGGCAGGTCAAATACCTGTGGGAGAAAATGCAGCCGTTTATTGTGCGGCAATATTAAAGGCGGGGCGTACTTCGGTGGAGCAACTCCAGCAATTCCATCGACATTTGCGCACAGCAACGAATATATTGCGATTGGCTGTGGCCTGTTCAGATGGAGATGTCACTTTGAAGTTGAATACCCGCTTCCGTTCATTTAAGCGATCCGAACGGCGGCTAATACTTGCTTTATTGGAGGGTGTTTCGGACCCTTTGGAAGATTTGTTTCGATACAAAGGGCGCTGGCTGAGATTGGCCGAGCGATTGCATCCGGGTGAGTACCGACACCGTTATCCACGTGCAGCAGCGGCGCTGGAGCAGTTGCGACGTGGGGAACGACCGCTTACCTTTCATGGAAGAGTGGAACGGGCATTTGAACAGAAGGATAACCAGCTTATTCTGGAGATGCTCGCCGAACGTCCGGAAGAGATGGTTGGTCAACTGGACCGAATGATACGTTCAGGTATTCCGGTACAGCAAGTGATCGGCAAAATGGAAGCTGTGGAAGAGAAGGTATCGACAAGGGCGCTGCTTCGAGTGTCGGCCCATTTCGGCACACGAACGGAGTGTCAGGTCAGGAGGAGCTTTTTCCCCAAAGGAAATATCGAAAATTTGTATGTCTCCACACAGCCGTTGCCACCCCTCAGCGTGAAGGATGTTCATACGGTAATAGGTGTGATAGAGCAGATACTGTTGAAACGGTTTGCCACTTTACCTCCACTGGGGAATGTCTATATTGATGAGAGACTTCAGGAATATTCGGTTCCATGGGCAGAACGCCGTACCAGCAAATCTCTTCGAGCTCTATCCCATGCGTCATGGATATCGTTACCCGCGGGTAATACCGTTCGCTTTTTTCTGTGGGGGAAGAAAGGTAAAGTTGGAGATGAACCACATGGTCATGTAGGTGCCAATCTGTCGAGTATACTGTATGATCCGGATTGGCGTTATATGGACCAAACATCCTGGACTCCTCTGCAATCAAATGAATATCAGCCTATATCTAGTGGGAATATGGTGAATGCACCGGATGGGGCGGCAAAGTATATGGATGTGTACTTGCCGTCGGTTTCCAGGTTGGGCGTACGTTATTTGGTGATATTGGTTAACGCATTCATGGACGATACTTTCAAGGTTTTGCCGGGGTATTATGCTGGCTGGATGATGCGTCAGGCGCCCCAGTCGGATGAGATGTTTGAACCTTCAACGGTTCAGGAACGAATAAATCTGACGGCAGCCCGTATTTGTATTCCGGCCATTATTGATGTGCAGGAGCGGCGCATTTTGTGGTGCGATCTTGGTTTGAAAAGACATCCTAAAACGTATCATCTGGTGGAGAACAAGAAAGCTGATTTGGCTTTAATCGCCCGAGCAATGACGGAGTTGAAAAGACCGGATTTATATACCTTATTCATGCTTCACACTATAGCGCGGGGAACATTAGTTGAGACATTAGGGATGGCCAATCTCTTATTTACAGCAGAGCTGGAATCCAATCGTGTGGCTGAAGTGGCAGAGTATTTGACAAAAGGCCCACCCTTGGATCGCACCGTGATTACACCTCTGGAGCAGGAATATATTATAAAGCAGTTCTTGTAATGATGATGTAGTTTGGATGTAACGTTTGGTTATAGATCATTGTAAAGGGGTATTTGTCATGTTGGGCCTACGCGGGTCATCGTGACAAGTACCCCTTTTGGGTTGGGATACATTTATTAAGTATATAAAACATGTAAGTGAACAAAGCGGATGGGTTCAGGGTCATTCCATATTTTATTCGTACATTCGTTGTTCGACTTCAGCAAAAGCGATATCAGGGTTCTCATTTGAATTATTGATATAAGCCACGGCTGAGGCGGGCAAGGGCCAGGCTACTTTTTTACGGGCAAGTGAGGCTGTGAAGGCATCCCAGTTCTCCAGCTTCCACTCATCCAGCGGAGATTGTCTGGCTGCAATCCGCTCACGATACAACGCTTCATTTGCAAGATAAATATAGGCCACACGTACATCCGTATCATCGAGGGAACGTCCGATCCGTGCGAGTTCCTGCTCGATCCAGTCCGGAGTTCCAATTTCTTTGGTAAAAGGCCCAACAACAACCGTATCGATCCCCAATTGCACGTTGTCCAGTGCGGCATCCATCGTAATACGGTATCCCAAATCACGGCACAGTCTCTTGTATTCCGGTGAATCCCGATCGGATGGATCGAGTCCTTGTAAGGTCATTATTGCTTCAGCAGCAGGACGCAGCAGGATATCCATATCCAAAAAAGCAGCTTTATGTTTACGTGAGAGGGCTTTAGCAAGGGTTGTTTTGCCGCTCCCGGCGCCCCCAAGAAAGAAAATCAGTTTACTCATGGTTGAATGGCCTCCTCATAATGAATAGAAAGAATATGTAGAATGTGAGTAAGAATAAGACATTCATGATGACATATCAGGTGTGAAATGACTTATTTATTTTATCATAAACGCCTTCAATTGATAGCTAGACAGAAAAGGAAGGATCAGGTAATATTATACCTAGTTTTACTATGCATAGATTTCCGATGTATAAAGTGAAATGATTTTATTGAGTTCACGTTGAATTTTTAAGAAGTATTAAAAGTTGTTGATAGTGGACATGGAAGCATGAACAAAAGGGAGTGACAGCTTTGCAGGTAAACAAACAAATGATTAAAGGCAGCACAGAGACATTGATTCTTACACTTCTGAAGGAACAGCCGCTTTACGGTTATGAATTGATCAAGGAACTCCATCGTCAATCGGAAGGTGTATTTAATTTAAAGGAAGGCACGTTATATCCCATTCTGCATGCGATGGAGCTTGAGGGTTGGGTGGAGTCTTACTGGATGGAGGTTGAAGGTAGGAAACGTAAATATTATTCCATTTGTGACAAGGGTGTGGAGGCGTTACAGCATAAAAAAGCCGAGTGGCTTTTATTCCGCGGTGCCGTGGATCGGGTGCTTGGAGAGGGAGGCTTAACATGACGGATCGACATGAGAAGATTAAACATTATCTTGATCAACTGTGTAGTCAAGTTAAGGCACGTGAAGTACATACTGATCTTCGTGATGAACTTGGCAACCACATGGAAGAAATGATGTTGGACAAGGAACAAGAGGGACTGAGTCAGGAAGAGGCAGCGTCATACGCCATTGAGCAGATGGGTGACCCCGCAGTGGTGGGCAAAAGTATGCACCGCTTGCATCGTCATCGTATGCACTGGGGGCTGATAGTCGGATTAATTGGTTTGGCTACAGTTAGCCTGTTGTTAATGTGGATTTTTACAACCAATGTTACTGTAAAAATATATAAGGAGTTATATAACAATCATGTAATATACACCGTTATGGGTTTCATATTCATGTTGTTCTTTATTTATTTTGATTATCGAAAGTTTAAAAGAGCGGCCTGGTGGATCTATATTCTACTTAATGCTATGCTGTGGATCAATCCAGCGTTATCTTCAACTTACAATGGTATAAATAGATTTTGGGCGTTACCATTCGGCTTTGTGCTAGATGTGACGACGATTTCAATGTGGGTATTGCCACTCGCCATTGGCACAATTATGCTGGACAAGCTTCGTTCGAATTGTAATATGCAATCCATATTGACCTACATTGCAATGGTAGCGTTACCGTTAGTGCTACTGTTTCAAATGTCGGACTGGGTTCGCATGTTTCTGTTTGGCACAATGTGCATTATTTTATTTGGCTGGCTCACGCGAAAATGGCTTTATACAGTCATAGGTGCTGTTGTAACAGGAAGTATTTTTGTATTGTTATTGTTTTTTGCAGATCAGTACGGCCGTCTGGAGAGGCTCTTTGTCGTTTTGAATCTTCAGGATGACCCTTACGGAAGTGGATATAGCAATAATTCCATTATTGAAGTTATTCGATCAGCCGGCTGGTGGGGAAATGGGATTGATACAACGTTCGACAAGTTCAAAACGAGTTATTATAATTACCCAGGTGTGCTGCTCATTGATGTGTTTGGCTGGTCAGCCGGGATACTGTTATTGGTGGGTGTCATCTGGTATGTTGCCAGTATGATGAAGATACTTCCTCGCATTCGGGATGATTACAGTCGAATGATTATTGTCAGTATTACCGCCATGTTTGCATTGCAGATCATTTATTCGTTGGCGATGACCACCGGTAAGGTTCCGATTCTTAGTATTCCTTTTCCTTTTATTGGATACGGAAATCACCTGATGTTTGATTACGCCATGCTCGGTTTACTCCTCGGTGTATACCGTCGGAAGGATACCATTTCCATGAAAAATGAAAAAATACGGCAGAAGGTAGATGCCGACCCAGTGACCAGTTCATAAGCATCCAAAATCTTTACCGTATCTTGAAACAAAGGGATTGTTATTCTCGTTTAACGAGCATTTATGGGAACCAGATGTGACGGAGGTTTACCCATCCCTGATTGTTGAAGGAGAGGCCGCGAACGGAAGGCAGGTAGGCAGTCTCCACAGGTTTTTCAGATAAATGGAATAATAAACTCTGCTGCACCAAAAATTGTTCAATCCGATCCAGATCGGCAGTTCGGTCTGCGGATATTTGCGAAGAAACAACGGTTTGCAGTATCTCTTGAACACTCTTCTTGGAAGAGTCCTCCAGATGTTCGGATAACGTGAGATAGAGATCGTATCTGCGTAATTCTTCATCCCGGTCCCGAATCAGGGAGAAGAGGATTAGATCGGATTCCAGTCTCAGGTTTCCTTTGAATTGCTCCATCGTGCCTATACGGACAGTACATGAGAAGCCGCACATGTCCAATGACGATGCCAAACGTTTAGCATCCATCCGATATTGAGGAATGGTTGTGATTTGCAAGGGGATAGGGAGATCAAAAGTGCGGTACTGAGACGAATGAGTCCATTCTTCCGCATTCTTCAACATCTTATCAGCATCTCCTAGATCACCTTCATTACATTCATTCATGCCATTCCGATACAATTCAGCAATACATGTCTGAACACGTGCTCTTACTTCCGGATCGCTTAGCGGTCCGGTTTTTTGCGTATTACAAGTAAGCAATTTGCGCACCATCACACCTGCACTAATCTGTGTCCAGTCCCTACTCTCTGACGAGGATGGATTATGAACAAGGTGGAAGAAGGGAGATTCGATATCTTGCTTTTCATCCACATGTGCAGCAGGGGTACTCCACGGAATTTGTAGAATATCTACTCGGTCCAGATGCGCTCTGCCTTGAAAATACATCTGAAAAGCTTCAAGTCTGCACAGGTAATCATCCCAATTTGTGACCTTGAAAGGGCCTGTTCCTATAGGCTGTTGCATGGTATTCGGTAGATTGGGTTCCTTGTCTCCATCTTTATGTTGCCCGTACGTGGCTTGTGAAGCAACAATCGCTGCACGGCTCGTAGAAAGAAAGGGCAAAAACAATTCGTGTGTGGCTTTGAGCTTGAAACAAACGGTCAAGGGATCTACTGCTTCAATCGATAGAATTTGTTTGCTCACTTCGCGGTATAATGTCCGCCGTTCTGTGGATTGCAGTCGTTCAAATGTATACACCACATCCGCGGCTGTCAGCAGGTGTCCATTGTGAAAAGTAATGCCTTTACGCAAATAAAAGAACCATGTTTTCCGATCTGAACTGACATCCCAGGTATGAGACAGACAGGGAACAATCTCCCCATGTTCATTACGTTGAACCAGCCCGTCGAACACATGACTGGTGATAAAAGATTCTGCCAGCAAATTGATATACAGGGGATCAAGCGCATGCAGCCGTTGGCGAATTGGTAACCTGAGCGTATCAATTCGCTCATTATGGCTACCAGCTTCCGTATGGTGCCCAGAATAACCAAGCAGCCACTGGTTTAGGTGATCCTGCATTGTCGTAGAACTGGAGAAAGCACCAACCTGTTCGGCGGCTTGCTGCAACTCGCGGCGATTCATGGCCTGCATCATGTATTCTGCTGCAATTTGATCAGCCGGAACAAGCAGGGTCAGCGTAGAACGCCGTCCACGTCCGCGCTGGGATACCCATCGAATCCATCCTTGCGCAACCATTTTTTTAACGATTGTTAACGTGTTACGGTGTGTACACTCGAGAAGTTCCGCGAGGTCAGAGAGCGTTACTTCATGTTCTGAAAGTTGACCAAATCGGCTATGGAGCAGCAAATATTGCTGATGTAATTTCAAGTTTTTGATCCCTCCTGGAGGTTGTAGCTGACGCAATATAATAAAATAAGAAGTTTTATCGTTTTTAATTTCTATTTATATTCTTATTTTATCATCTAGAATTAAACCTAGAAAGTTAATGGAGGTATTTCCCATGATTGATAAGATAATGGCTTCACCCAATCGCGCTTTAATTACGCTACTATCGGCATTAATGTTAGCTATCATTCATCAGTATTTGTTTTATGGCAAGGAGCCTGGTGTTTCTTATCCCATCTTTGTTATCCTCTTTTATGGCTTTATGTTCTTGTTTGCCAGAGACCGCATGCGGCCATTGACCATGATTAATGCTTTTATGGCTGGGGTGGTGCTGATGCTGGCGCTGACGTTTCTGTTTTACGACAATAAACCGCTGCGTATACTTAATTTCCTGGTCGTAACAGGGCTTATTATCTTACATATGACTTATCTGGTCGGTAGAAAACAGAGACAATGGTGGGATATTGGACTGATCGGTACCGCAATGGACCATTTGCTGCCACAATCCATCCGCCATTGGGGAACTGTTGCAAGCATTGTTCTGAAAACAGGAGGACGTGGATTGGGCAAAACGCAGAAAACGGTTGCTTTCAAAGTATTCATTGGCCTTATAGCATCCGTTCCCATCCTCATCGTGGTCGTAACACTGCTCTCCTCTGCAGATGGAATTTTTAATCAGTATTTATCCGGTTTTCCGGAATGGTTAAATCAACTGACACTGACACCAGGGTTGCCGAGAGTGATCTGGATTCTCATCGGAGGCGTTTTATTGTTCAGTTACGTATGGGGATTCGTGCAGCCGATGCAATATGAAGCGGAGAAAAGAGAGAATGCACATTGGAAAAATGGAAAAGCAATTACAGCTGCTTCAGAAATCGAAAAGCGAGAAGACGTTTCCGTGAACTCCATACAAGAGAATCATTCATTGAACTCAATCATAGAGGGTCAGACAGCAAATAGGAGCTCATCAAAGGCAATTTCTACTCAAGCTCATCGTGTACCTTTTAGATTGGACCCCGTCATTGTGGGCACGATGCTGCTGGTTATCAACTGTGTGTATGTTCTGTTTGTGCTTGTACAATTTTCTTATCTTTTTGGAGCGGGTGAGGGGCATCTTCCGTCAGACTTGTCCTATGCGGAGTATGCAAGAAGTGGATTTGTGGAGCTGATACTGGTAACAGGCATTAATTTTTTCATCCTGATCGTCGCTCTTCAGTTCACGCGTTCAAGCGGCAAAATAGGTTCTGTTGTGCATCAGGTGCTGCTCTTTGTCCTGGTGGGTTGTTCCGCAATCATGCTGTACTCGGCGTTTATACGCCTCAACCTATATGAACAGGCTTACGGATATACCTACATTCGATTTCTAGTACATGCATTTATGATTTTTCTGGCCCTGCTGCTGCTTATTGCCGCTCTTCGAATCCGTTATACATCCATACCATTGATCCGTTGGTATATTGTACTGTCCCTTACAGCCTATGTGACAGTCAACTATGTAGGTATGGATAAACGGATTGCGGAGCTCAATATTGCACGATATCATCAGACAGGCATTATTGATACATCCTACTTGGCGAGTTTATCTGCAGATGCCGTTCCGCTATTGCGGGAATTTGCCCAGAGAGAGTACCCGAATTTGAAAGGGGAAATGTTGGATCGTCAAGCCAACTTCGACTGGGGTGAAGCAGAGAGTTCATGGACTTCTTTTAATACAGCAAGACATAGAGCTAAGCTAGAATTGTCCAAATGGAGAATGGAATGAATTCTTCTACCTGTTTTCCAGTAATGAATTTATGCAAAATCAATATGTAAGTGTTATAATATAAAAACTAACCTATAAAGGGGGTGAATCCCTTGTTTGAACTTCACGAATTAATACCTTATATATTTTCAATCGGACTCATTTTCACCGTCAGTTATGCTTATATTGCCCATCTGCATTGCGGCATTACAGAGTACTGGATGGAAGGTGGGGCCGGAGGTGGTCTGGAGCCTGGATTACCAGCTTTGTCCTTGGACGGACAATACAGACCGGAAGCTTTAAGTCGAATGATCAGACGGAGAGAATCGCCGGATGAAGATGAACCAGATTGCCAATCCTCGTTGAATCCATTTTCTACAAATCAACGAGGAGGATATATATGGAACATAAGACAAGCAAGGGGTTCACTTTTACATCTGGCAAAGGACGGATCTATGGGCTGATTGCAATTTTATTTGCAGTAATGCTGCTGGCTGGATGCAGTAACAACGTTTCAGAGATTAATTCATCAACACCGGGGTTCTTTAATCATTATGTTGTATTTCCGCTGTCGTATCTCATTCAGCACATCGCAACGATATTTAATGGAAGTTATGGGGTCGCCATTATTGTAATAACCCTCATTATCCGTCTTGCGTTGTTGCCATTGATGATGCGACAAGCCAAATCTCAGCAAGGTACCCGAGTGATTATGAATGCCATGAAGCCGGAGATGGATGCGCTCAAGAAAAAGTATGAGGGCAAAAACGATCCAGCTGATAAGCAGAAGCTTTCACAGGAAACGATGGATCTCTACAAGAAGCACAAGTTCAATCCGCTGAATATCGGATGTTTGCCACTGCTGATTCAGCTGCCCATTCTGTCAGGTATCTACACAGCTATTCGGCTTACGCCGGAGCTTTCATCCCACTCATTTCTTTGGTTCAAATTAGGAGCGCCTGACTATGTGCTTGCAGTTGTGGTAGCAATAATTTATCTGATCCAAGCCAAGGTTTCACAAGCCAATATGGCGCCGGAACAGCGAAAACAATTTGCAATCATAGGATATATCTCTCCTTTGATGATGGCCTTTTTCTCTCTTTCGGCACCTGCTGCGATGCCGCTGTATTGGACGATTGGCGGTTCGTTCCTGGTCTTGCAGACGTTATTGTTCCGCAAATTGTATCCGGTTGAACATCCGCAAGAGCCCGCTGCTGTGCAGGTAAGCAACAAAAATATTAAACCTGCGAAAAAGGCTGCCAAACCTGCCAAGTCTTAATTGTTCATTCGTGAGAATAGTATTGTAGGTTCACATGAAATGAACTTATGTGTTGATATAGCTGGTATTTCTTCACTTTCATACGTGCAAAGAGGCCTTGTCCCATGGGACAAGGCATCTTTTTGTATGTCCAGGTTATAACATTGAAATTGCCGGCTCATCAGACAACTGGAAACGGGATACAAAATACAAGATTAGCTCACGGCGGGAGGATACATCTGTTTTGGCAAAAATGGATTTTAAATGATCCTGTACTGTGTAAGCGGAGATATGCATCGCTTCAGCGATATCCTTGGAAGAATAACTGCGCAGCACGTAACCTAACAGTTCCCGTTCCCGAATGGATAATCCATGACTCTCGGCGAGTAAATGCAGCAAGTCCTGTGGCATAGCCTGTTCTAGTCTAATATGTGGTTGGATCATTTTTTTGCTCAGGCTCTCCGATCTGATATGATGGAACCAATAATCATGCCAGAACGGAGGGAGATCATGAACTGCATTGCTGTATTGCCATATTACAAAGTACAGAGAGAAGTGACGGGTCTCGCACAGGAAATACTGCAGAGCGATCGATCCATGATCCTGTACTCGGACAAGATTGTAACGAAATACCGCGAGTTTAACATTACGGAAGTGTTCGACATGTCCTTTCGGAGAATGGGGAATGAAGGTGGTTTTTTCTATCTACATACCAGCACCGGAGTCTATCCTTATATGGTCAACATAGATCCCAAGCCTTTTATCCAAAGTTTCAGAACAATGTCTGCTCAAAAATTAACTTAATCTTGACCTTGCCGTTACGTGAAGGCTTATCCTCGGATTTGGAAGTAAGGAAATCCAAACCTAGAGGAGTTGTGAAATGAATGAGTATATTAATCCAGCAAGCCACAATCTTAACGATGAAAGACACCGATTCCCCTTATACGGGCGATATTCGCATTGTAGGGGACCGGATCACAGAGATGGCTCCCCACATTCAGGCTCAACCGGGAGATGACATTATGGATGGTCAACACAAACTGGCCATGCCAGGCTTGATCAATGCTCACCAGCATACACCAATGAGTCTGTTACGGGCATTCTCGGATGATCTGAAGCTCATGGATTGGCTTGACCGTAAGATGCTGCCAGCAGAAGCCCGGATGACCCCCGAAGATATATACTGGGGAGCGCAATTATCCATTGCTGAGATGATTCGCTCAGGAACTACAGCTTACGCGGATATGTACATTCACATGAATGAAATCGCCGAAGCGGTAACGGAAACCGGTATTCGGGCATCGCTCACACGCGGAATGGTATTCGTGGAGGATGACGGAGGACGCCGATTACAGGAAGCGGTCGATTTGGTACAACGTTGGTCTGGTAAGGCTGAGGGTCGAATTACGACGATGTACGGCCCGCATTCTCCCTATACTTGCCCGGTAGAATCTTTGCGGGAAGTGATCGCGATGGCGGAGCAGGAGAACGTACCCATTCACATTCATCTGGCTGAGACGAAAGAGGAAGTTGTGAAGATTCGTGAACGCTATGGCATGACACCAACAGAGTATTTGGAAGAGGCAGGTATGTTCGAAAAAGCACACGTACTGCTTGCCCATGGAGTACACCTGAATCGCAGAGATATTGCCCGACTGAAAGGCATGCGTGGGGGAGTGTCACACAATCCGGTCAGCAATCTGAAATTGGGCTGCGGAATCGCTCCAATTACCGAGATGACTGCACAGGGGATTAACGTAGGCCTTGGAACGGATGGGGCAGGAAGTGCGACAACCGTGGATATGTTTGAAGAAATCAAAGCCGCGACCTGGCTGCAGAAGCTTGATTATGGTGATCCCACCCGGTTGTCTGCAAAAGAAGTTCTTCGGATGGCTACCCACGGAAGTGCAGAACTCCTAAATATTCAGCATGATGTAGGTGTCCTGGAAGTTGGGCGCAAGGCCGACCTGATTCTGATTGATCTGAAGAAACCGCATTTGCAGCCGGTTCACGAGCTGGAATCCTTGCTCGCGTACAGCGTGAATGGCGCCGATGTAGATACCACGATTGTGAATGGCCGTGTGCTTATGAGAGGCAGGCAGTTGCTGACGATTGATGAGGAAGAACTTTTCCGTCAGGTAGAGGTTCGGGCGAAACGTATTGTAGAAGGGATTTAATGTCTCAAACGGAACGATGCAAACGGAGTCCTAAAGTATAGGGTTCTGTTTGCTTTTGCTTACATATCACACCTGCAATGACTTGATACAGTTCTCCTCAAGCCATTGCAGGTGTATTTCTTTTTGCCAGGTAAACGCGGATTGTCCAGTTCATTATCAGTTCACACAAATTTGTTAGAATGTGAGATGTCCAATATATAGATAAGGTGTACAACTTGGAGAGGAAGAGATCAAAATGACTATATTAGAAGTTAAACATGTGAAGAAATCATACACGTTGTATGGTAAGGAAAAGGTACCTGTGCTCCATGATGTGAATTTGAGCTTTGAGACAGGAGAATTCGTCTCGATCCTTGGTGAATCGGGTTGCGGAAAGTCAACCCTTATGAATATTATTGGTGGGATGGATTCCGATTTTGAAGGGGAGATCCTTGTTCGTGGAAAGAACTTAAGTGCCATGACCGAGAAGGAAATGGATGATTATCGCAAGAATAATATCGGTTTTGTGTTTCAAAATTTCAATCTGATCCCGCATCTGTCTGTGCTGGAAAATGTTACGATTGCTATGCAAATGACGGATACTAGTGAAAAGGAACGCAATAAGCGTGCTATTGATATTTTGACCGAGGTTGGGTTGAAGAATCATCTAAATAAACGGCCCAACCAGCTGTCGGGTGGACAGAAGCAACGGGTTTCCATTGCTCGTGCATTATCCAATAATCCAGACATTATTTTGGCGGATGAACCAACGGGTGCTCTGGATAAGGAAAACGGGGATCAAATTCTGGATTTGCTGGACAGCATTGCACAAAAAGGGATGCTTGTTATTGCCGTAACTCACTCGCAGAAAGTGGCCGATTCCGGTACACGGATTGTGAAGGTTGAGGAGGGACGGATTAAGGATGATATCCATTTAAAAGATCGTTCCTTGACTACCTATGAGGGCAGTCGTGGTGCTTCGAGAAACCTGGGCTTACTGGCTTCTTTCCAAATGGCTCTCAAAAATATGAAACTCAATGGCAAGCGTAATGTATTGGTAGCTTTAGGTGGGTCGATAGGGATTTTAAGCGTACTCCTGATGCTCTCCTTGGGTAATGGAATAACGACATATATGAACGACGAAATCAATTCAAGCATGGACCCGCTGCTCGTGGATATAACGAAGCCGAGTGAAGTAGCCAAAGACATGCAAGGCCCGGAAGCCTTGATGGCAACAGGTGAACCGTTCACAGCAGCTGATATTGAGACCATTCGCAATTTCCCTAATGTGGATCATGTAGAGACGATCACTACTATTACGGGCAAATCGACTATGGTTAATGCAAAGCAAAGTGCGCCACTCACGCAGTTAACGACATTAACGAATGCTTTTGATCCAGCAATGATAACAAAGGGTACGCTTCCGGTAGAAAATGAGATGTTGTTACCCCTCGATACGGCGAATAAATTAAGCGGAAATGACCAAGCTGAATCCATGATCGGCAAGTCTGTGTTTCTATATATCAATGAGATGGATGGCAATAATAAACCGGTAACTTTGGAGAAAGAAATAACTATATCAGGTATTTATGAAGCGTCAGATCAAAGATCACCAATGCAGCAATCACCGGGTTACATTTCATCACAGACACTGGAGCAGATGTATACAGACCAAGGCATCACCATTGGCCCGATTCAAGTGAATGCCTATGCAACCGATATGAAATATGTCAATGATATTAATGCAGCTGCTGTTGATGCGGGCTTCTCAGGCTCCCAGACGGCAAAAGTCATGGAAAATATCACGACTTATGTGAACATGGCCACGATCGTTCTGTCTGGTATTGCAGGCATTTCGTTAATCGTATCGGGTATTATGATACTGGTTGTGCTTTATATTAGTGTCGTGGAACGGACGAAGGAAATCGGAATCCTTCGTGCGATTGGAGCCAGAAAGAAGGATATCAAGCGAATTTTCTTTTCTGAATCTGCTCTATTGGGGGTATTCAGTGGTATCATTGCGGTAGTATTTGCGATAATTATCAGTTATGTATTAAATATTCTTTTGGACAACGCGTTTGGAGCAAAACTAATTAACTTATCCGGATATTATATCTTGTTCGGGATCATCGTAAGTACAGTGATTAGTATCATCGCTGGTTTGATGCCTTCATCCAAAGCAGCCAAGCTGGACCCGATGGAATCCTTACGATATGAATAAAACCAAGTAGTGAATATTGAAAATTGCGGAAGGGATAATGCATAAATGAACACGATTCTTGTGGTTGATGATGATTCGCATATCCGCAAATTAATCCGAATTTATCTCGAAAAAAATCAGTTTTCGGTCGTGGAAGCGCCGGATGGCCAAGAAGCACTTAACATCTTGTCTCATACCAAAATTGATTTAGCGATTGTGGACGTGATGATGCCCCGTATAGACGGGATTGAACTGACTGAAGATATTCGATCCTATACAGATATTCCGATCCTGATGGTGACAGCCAAAGGAGAGTCCAAGGATAAAGTCAGAGGATTTAATGCAGGGTCCGACGATTATTTAGTGAAGCCTTTTGATCCAGTAGAGTTAATCTTACGTGTAAAATCCCTGATGAAGAGATACAACAAGACTTCATCGAACGTTATTCATATAGGTGGTGCGACGATTAATCTGAGTAATTTGACAGTCGATGCAGGAGCGCAAACGGTTGAATTAAAAAAGAAGGAATGTGAATTGTTATTTGCCTTGGCGAGTTTGCCAGGACAAATATTCACACGTACACAGCTTATCGAAGATATATGGGGACTCGATTATGAAGGTGATGAGCGGACAGTAGATGTGCATGTCAAAAGGCTAAGAGAACGACTGGAACCAATCCCTGAGCTGATGATTTCGACGGTCAGAGGACTTGGATATCGTCTGGAGCTAGTATGAAATCCGTGAGGAAAAGCCTGCGCCTACGAATCGTAGCCACATTTATTGGTATTGTGATCGTTAGTTTGATTCTCTCCTTTATACTGAACATGCAACCTCAGGAAAAGACACCTAATCATACGATGGTCACCATTGCCGAAGATATCGCTACGATAATCAACCTGATCGATGAACCGGAAAAGGTGAAAACAAGCTTGAATATTTTTGCAAGATACGGCTTGATTATAAATTCCGTGAATGAACAAAGTGAACTGCTTGCTTCATTACCAGACGATAAAGTACATGAATTATTCAATGGAAATACAACGGAAGCGTTTATGATGTCCAATAAAGATGAAACGGCGATCGTCGGTGTCCCCAGGATGAATGAAGAGAAAAATGCGCTCCTTATCAAAATTAATTTTTCATCGATTTTTCATAATGTGAAACGTACATTATTTATATCGCTATTAACTGTCTTAGTCATAGGAAGCTTATTAATCATGTTCATGTCTGGGTACATTGTGAAACCGATCAAAAGGCTTACCCTTGCAGCCAAGAAAATGGCATCTGGCGATCTAACTGTCCGGTTGAAACATCACAAACAAGATGAGTTTGGTGAATTAATGGATAGCTTTAATCACATGGCCAGTGAGCTGCAGAAAATAGATTCTGTGCGTGATGATTTTGTCAGTAACGTCTCTCATGAAATGCAGTCTCCACTAACATCGATCAGAGGGTTTACAAGAGCGCTGCAAGATGGTGTCATCCCATTGGAAGAGCAGAAAGAGCATCTGGATATCATATATGAGGAAACATTACGCCTTTCCAGGCTAAGTGATAATTTACTCCGGTTAGCTTCGCTCGATTCGGAGCACCATCCGTTTAATCTCACCACGTTCCACCTAGATGAACAATTAAGAAGAACGATTGTATTGGCGGAACCCCAGTGGGCGCACAAAAATATCAAGATTGAATTGGATTTATTGCCTTACGAGATCAAGGTCGATAAAGATTTGTTTGAACAGGTTTGGCAGAATCTAATCAACAATGCGATAAAATATACAGGTCCCGACGGGTTTATCCACGTTGCAATGGTGATGAGTGCTTCAGTCGTTAAGGTATCGATTAGAGATTCAGGACAAGGAATACCGGAAGAAGCCATTCCGTATATTTTCGATCGGTTTTATATGGTGGACAAAGCCCGGAGCAGTGCTCTTAAAGGGAATGGATTAGGGCTTTCCATTGTGATTAAAATATTGAAATTACATGATTGTACAATTGATGTGGAGAGCAAGGTTGGAGAAGGAACGAAGTTTACGGTTACGATCCCGAGACCTTCGACTACATCTTAAGTAATCTCGATTAGCAATATTTAAGCGATCGTGGTCCTTATGTGAGTACAGGACAACGGTCAACTAAATATTGCTTTTTGGTAAGAGCAGAGTGAGAGATTTTATATATTGTTTTGTTTAGAGGCAGATCATTTGATAAGATAGAAGAGACGCGAGGAGCAATTCATTTGTAGGGTGACCATAGTGAAAAAGATTCAACGTTATATTCTATCCGCTACCTCGGCACATCTATGTGAATATATGAACATAACAATTTATTATATAAAGAATGGAGCCATCCAATGAAATATCGCAATATGGAAGATTGCATTAATGATCTGGAGCAGCATGGACATTTGATCCGAGTGAAGGAAGAAGTGGACCCTCATTTGGAGATGGCAGCGATACATATGAAAGTGCATGAGGCGAAAGGCCCAGCTCTGCTGTTCGAAAATGTGAAAGGCTCAAAGTTCCAGGCCGTTTCGAATCTGTTCGGTACACTGGAACGAAGCAAATTCATGTTCCGTGGAACGCTTGAAGGTGTTCAACGTGTTATGGCTGTCCGGGACGATCCAATGAAGGCACTCAAAACGCCATTTCAGCATATCAGCACAGGTCTTGCCGCCTGGCAGGCTCTACCTAAGCAGAAGTCCATCAGTTTGCCTGTAACTGCGCAAGAGATTCAGATTTCGGATCTACCTTTGATCAAGCATTGGCCCATGGATGGTGGAGCGTTCGTTACGCTGCCTCAGGTCTATTCGGAGGACCCGGACAAGCCAGGCATCATGAACTCCAATCTGGGCATGTACCGGGTGCAGCTAAGTGGTAATGATTATGAACTGAACAAGGAAATTGGACTGCACTATCAGATTCATCGCGGAATCGGTATTCATCAAGCCAAAGCAGTCAAAAAGGGGGAACCCCTGAAAGTGAGTATCTTTATTGGGGGGCCGCCGGCACACACGCTTTCTGCTGTGATGCCTTTACCAGAAGGACTCAGTGAGATGACTTTCGCTGGACTGCTTGCGGGGCGACGCTTCCGTTACAGCTATAAGGATGGATATTGCATCAGCAATGACGCCGATTTCGTCATCACTGGGGAGATTTACCCGGACGAGACAAAGCCTGAAGGACCATTTGGTGATCATCTCGGATATTACAGTCTGACCCATCCATTCCCGCTAATGAGAGTGCATAAAGTGTACGCCAAGCCAAATGCGATCTGGCCATTTACTGTGGTGGGTCGTCCTCCGCAAGAGGATACTGCATTTGGTGATCTGATTCATGAAATTACGGGTGATGCCATTAAACAGGAGATTCCGGGCGTAAAAGAAGTCCACGCAGTTGACGCCGCAGGAGTGCATCCTCTTCTGTTCGCCATTGGAAGCGAACGTTATACGCCCTATCAGAAGGTAAAGCAGCCCACAGAGCTGCTGACGATTGCGAGTCGTATTCTGGGTACAGGCCAGCTCAGTCTGGCGAAGTATTTGTTTATTACAGCAGAAGATCAGCAACCGCTGGATACGCACCGGGAAGTGGAATTCCTGACGTATATCCTGGAACGAATGGATCTGCAGCGGGACATTCATTTCCACACCAACACAACAATCGATACGCTGGATTACTCGGGAACCGGATTGAACAGCGGCAGTAAGGTTGTTTTTGCAGCCTATGGGGACAAGAAACGGGAATTGTGCCGTGAAGTACCAGAGACATTGAAGGATATCCGGGGGTATAGCAATCCGCAGCTCGTAATGCCAGGGGTTGTAGCCGTTCAGGGTGCGCCATTCACTAGATATGCGGATACAGAACAGGAAATGAAGGCATTTACGGACATGCTTATGGAAAAGGGAGATCTGTCTTCCTGTCCAATGATCATATTATGTGATGATAGTTCTTTCCTGAGTGCGAATCTCAGCAACTTCTTGTGGGCGACATTTACCCGCAGTAATCCGTCCCATGATATGTACGGTGTGAACAGCAGTTACAACTATAAACATTGGGGCTGTGATCAGATCATTATCGATGCCAGAGTGAAGCCGCATCAGGCGCCACCGTTAATTCCGGACCCCTCTGTTGAGAAAGGGATCGAACGCTTTTTCGTACAGGGTGCGAGTCTAAGCTCGATCAAAATATAATTGAATGCTATAAAAGCCCAAAGATTTTTTTGGGCTTTTTGGTTATATATGTGTAAAACAAGATGTCCGTTATTTAAATACAAATTCAAACCGGGACTTTTTTGAAAATGGGAGTGAGAATAAAGTCTTATACGTTCGTATTTCCTTTTGCGATTAAGGTCGTTTGGACTATGGAGAAAAAGAATGTATTTATCGATATAAAGTAGTATAGGGATTTTTGGGACCCGATCTAACGGGAACTGTTGACTATAAATGATTGTTCAGGGGGAATACCGATTTGAGAATCCATATTATGAACCTGCAAGATGGAGACCGTCTGACTGCGGATACATTCAGCGAAGCGGGATTACACGTTCTGGGTCAGGGTACTGTGATCAAAAGTGAAGATATCACCTTGCTGATGCAGCACCGGGTAGACTATGTGGATATTGAACCACGCGAGGAAGAGATCACGGAAGCGGAATTCTTTGCTGCAGCAGCAAAATTTGCATCTGGAGCAAGCACAAGCACCAAGGAAGAACCGCCTGAAGAAGAAATGAAATCCCAATTTATACAAACTGTACATAATTATCAATCCGCGTTTCTCGAAGCGCTGACAGTGGGCAAGTTCAACGCAACAATGGTGGACGATGCGCTTCAACCGATGGTGGAGGGACTGGACGAGCAAAAGGATGTCGTACATCTCCTGATGATGCTGGAACGGGATGATGTCAATAACTACACACATTCCATTCAGGTTGGACTGTTATCCTTTTACCTGGCCAATTGGCTGGGCTATTCCCAAAAAGAAAGTTATCAGATCAGTCGTGGTGGCTATCTTCACGATATCGGCAAATGTAAGGTATCTCACCGGATACGCAACAAGATGGAACCGTTAACCGCAGATGAACAGCTCGAATTGCAGCGCCACACGATCTATGGACATGATATTATCAAAAGCTCCATGACCGATGAAGCCACTGCGCTGGTAGCTCTTCAGCATCATGAGCTGGAGGATGGTACCGGATATCCGATGCAACTGAAGAAAGATGAGATTCATCCATACACACAGATCGTATCTGTTGCAGACATCTACATCGGCATGAGATCCGGCAGTCATGGAAGCAGCAATCCGAATTTGATCAACAACTTGCGCGACATCTATGCGATGGGATTCGGCAAATTGAATGAGAAGCCGGTTCAAGCCTTGATGCAGCATCTGCTTCCTAATTTTATTGGTAAACAAGTGCTGTTGAGCAACGGCGAGCGGGGTGTTATTGTCATGAACAATACATCCGATATTTTCAAACCACTGATCAAGGTGGAATCGGAACAATATCGTGATCTGTCCAAAGAACGCACGCTTGCCATTAATGAATTAATTATCTAAATTTGATTAATAAATAACTCCTACGGAAAATGGGCCTCCTGCACGATGACAGGGGGCCCGTTTTTCATTTTTATATTATCCCAATGCATTGTTCTTTATGGAGAGCAGGAGTATACTTTGCAAAGACCTTAATTTTCCTTTTTAGGCAAATTGAGCTGCCAGTTCACGCCATAACGGTCCTGAACCCAAGCGAACTGTTGACTGACCGGGGATGCAGCGTATGAGCGAATAGCTTCCTCCGCTTGTCCGGAGAACATTAGAAATGTTGTGATTTTGGAAGACGCATTCATGAATCATACACAACTCCTTTCAGTGACTACCAATAGGTTGCAGAGAGTGCGAACTGCCTATTCATATATTGTAATGCAAGTGGATAAGGAGAGATAGTTCTTGATTGAAGTGGTCACCGAGATTAGAATACATGCCCCCATTGAGCGATGCTTTGACTATGCGCGGGACATTGATATACATACCCGGACGGTCTGGAAACATACCCGCGAGCAGGCTGTAGCTGGGGTTACAACGGGTAGAATTGGTGAGGGTGATACAGTAACTTTCGAAGCAAACCATTTCGGGATAAGGCAGAAGCTGACTTCACGAATTACCGAGTACAATCGGCCATATCTCTTTGTGGATCAGATGGAGAAAGGGGCTTTCAAGAGCATGAGACATGAACACAGCTTCAGCAAGCTGGACGAGCAGACGACTTGTATGAGAGACACACTGAGATTTGAAGCTCCTCTTGGTGTTCTGGGTTGGGTTGCAGAGCGTGCTGTACTCAAAAAGTATATGCAGGCTTTCCTGCAGAGCCGTAATTTGAAGTTAAAGGCACTCATTGAGCAGCAGACAGATTCGATCAGTTAAGAGGAGATAATATATGATGGATAACGAATACTTTGTGGGTTGGGGAACGCTTGCGCTTATTAATGCCGGACTTGCTCAGGGAAAAAACAGAAGTGGACTGAACTGGTTTCTGATTTCCCTGTTATTTGGTCCGTTAGCCACGCTGTTTATCGTGGTATGGAATAAGCTGGATTAAGTTCTTTTATTGATCCGAATTCCGATGGATATATCGATCAATGGTCCAGAACAGAAGCGCAGCGGCACTCACGCTTGCACCCAGCCAGCAAACGCCAGTCCAACCTGCCCATGCGTACACTTGAGTAGAAGCAATGGAGCCGGTAGCACTTCCAATCGAATAAAAGATCATGTAAGCGCCTGTCAAACGGCTCTGCGCCTCAGGACGGACTTCATAGATCAGACTCTGGTTGGTGACATGTACGGCCTGCACGGCAAGGTCCAGCATAATTACTCCAGCTACAAACAGCCATACAGAGTGGTGAACATAGCCTATGGGCAGCCAGGAAAGAAGCAATATGACAAGAGCAACGCCCGTCGTCTTTTGACCCAATCCCCGATCAGCCAGTCTTCCAGCACGTGCAGCAGCCAGCGCACCAGCAGCTCCCGCAAGACCAAAGGCTCCGATAGCAGTATGTGACAGGGAAAGGGGTGGAGTGCTAAGCGGCAGCACCATGGAAGTCCACAGGATGCTGAAGGCTGTGAAGATCAACGTGGCGAGAACGCCGCGTGTTCGCAGAATAGGCAGCTCCCGGTATAGTTGCAGGACAGAAACGATTAATTGAGTATAGGTGAGTTTCTCTCGCTTGGGTTCGTGTTTGGGCAGTACAAGAAACAGCGCGATAATGCCCAGTAATGTCAGACTGGCAGAGAAGAGATAGACCGATCTCCAGCCAATCCAATCGTTTAAGGTGCCTGCTATGGTTCGCGCCAGTAATATACCGATGACGATTCCGCTTGTGACCAGACCGACGATGCGCCCTCGTTCAGAGGGTGCAGCCAGAGAAGCTGCAAAGGCAACGAGCGTTTGTGTAATCACGGCAAGCAGCCCGATGGCAGCCATTCCAATGAACAGAGCTTGGCTGGATGATGAGGTACCGACAGCAATCAGGGCGATTACGGATAAAAGCATCTGGGTGATGATCAGCTTGCGCCGATTCAAAAGATCACCAAGTGGGACGAGTAATAACAATCCGAGGGCATAACAAATCTGGGTTACGGTAATGACGCCGCCAATGGATGAATGTGTGATGCTGAACTCTTCAGCAATGGAGTCTAGCAAAGGCTGGGCATAATAAATGTTGGCTACCGCAAGTCCGCTGCATAGGGCAAATAATAGTGCAACAAGGCGGGAAATGCCCGGATGTCCTTCGTTATAGGGATGTGGTTGATAAGACGGATTTTGCATGGATGATTCACCTTTCCGAATTTGAATGTGGTAAGTTAGAGGAGAACAAAGAACACGGTTGAATTTTTAATTATACTGATCAGTACATTATGATTCGGAATAAACATACTTCACGCTTTGACACGATGTCAAGACTTGAAGTGAACTGATTAATTTTCTCTTTATGAATTGAGATAGAATTGACATAGGAATCAGATGCAGATTAAAATATTTATATACTGATCGATACATAAAGAAGGTGTATATATGGTTAGACAACGGGAATTTGATACGGATAATGCACTGGAAGCGGCAATGCAGACATTTTGGGATAAAGGATTTGAAGCGACATCCTTAAGTGATCTGACGACAGCCATGGGTATTCAACGTCCCAGTCTATATGCGGCTTTTGGTGACAAAAAGGAATTGTTTGAAACGGCACTTCGTCGATATACGACTTTGCATGCCGCTCAGGTCAGATCCAGGCTTCAACATACATCCTCTGTAAAAGAAGCTTTCCGTGCCTTATTTGAACATATTGGGGCAGAAGGGGATGTGACAGATGCTCGGCTCGGCTGTTTTTGCATCAATACGATGGTTGAGCTGGCTCCCCATGACCCTAAATTCGCTGTTCTTACACGGGAGCACCAGATGTATCTGACAGCGATTTTTAAGGAGACAATTGAACGGGGGCAGGAAAGTGGGGAATTGTCTAATAATTTTGACGCAAATACGCTATCAACGTCTTTGGTTGTATCGATGATTGGATTGACCGTGATGATGAAATCGGATCCGGATCGCTCGTTTGTGTTGCAGAGTATTAAGGGTACGTTATCGTTGCTTGAGGCATGAGGGAAAGATCTTCTTTTTTTAGAAAGGGTGTTCATATGGAGCGTTATTTTCATAGGATCTACCTTGTCGTTTTTTATATTATAGGTGTGCTGCTGACTACATACGGCAGAATGGGAATCATTGAGTTCAGTTTGATTGTGATTGGTATACTTGCTTTTATTGCTATTGTGGGTTCCCTGACAGAGAATAATCAATCGAAATTGGATACAATTTTTGCGAAAATACGGTCCTTGTTTCTAGTGGCGATGGCCATTTTGATCACGGCGCTGCTTTTCAAACTGTTTTGATGTGAAAGAGAGAAGTGGGAGCGTGTTCCTGCCTTTTATGTGTCTGAGGGCATTGGGCAGATCGGGTCTGAGTTGATACAATACAGATAGGGTATAGATAAAATTAGGATGTATCATATGATTTACATATGCGGGAAACATGTTAAACCTTGTTCGATGATGTACATATTGAGGAGGAGATTCAACCATGCAGACGAAGTTGCGTTGTGCCATATTGGATGATTATCAGAATGTAGCCCTTTCTTCAGCAGATTGGACTCCTATCCTGGATCGGGTTGAGGTTCAGACGTTCAATAATTACATGGGATCAGAAGAGAAGGTCGTTCAGGAACTGCAGGATTTTGAGATTATTGTCTTGATGCGTGAACGTACACCTTTTCCTGAATCTGTGATTACACAATTGCCCAAACTCAAGCTTCTGATTACAAGCGGCATGCGTAATGCTTCAATTGACCTCCAAGCTGCGGAACAAAACGGAGTAATTGTCTGTGGCACGGAAGGCAGCTCGAACCCGCCGACGGAACTGACATGGGCGTTGATTCTCGGGCTGTCCAGACAATTGGTAACTGAAAATAACGCGCTGCGTTCCAATCGGAATTGGCAGAGTACAGTTGGCATGGATTTGTACGGAAAGACACTAGGATTGCTCGGTTTAGGCAAGATTGGCAGCCGGATGGCAGAGATTGCCCAAGCTTTTGGCATGCAAGTGATCGCCTGGAGTGAGAATTTAACAAAAGAACGAGCAGAGGAACAGGGAGTCCAGTGGGCAGAGACGAAGGAACAGCTGCTTGAACAAAGCGATATTGTTTCCATTCATCTGGTGCTCAGTGATCGCACCCGTAATTTAATTGGTCGAGCCGAATTCCAGCGGATGCAAAATACCGCTTTATTAATCAACACATCCCGTGCAGGCATTGTGGATCAAGAGGCGATGGTTGAAGCCTTACAAAACGAGTGGATTGCCGGCGCGGGTCTGGATGTATATGAACAGGAGCCTCTTCCAGTAAATCATATATTGCGTACACTGCCCAATCTGCTGGCAACACCGCATCTGGGTTATGTGACTCAAGGTAACTATGCCATTTATTTTAACCATACCGTAGAGGATATTAAGATGTATTTGAAAGGAACACCGATTAGACAATTGCTTGCGAAAAAGTAATTGCTGAGAGGTGGGTTTGAGATAAAAGGTTGTGAATGAAGATAAAAAGGTGTTTCTCAGAAGAAGTTCATTCATGAGAAACACCTTTTTTGCGTTTATCGAAGGTTTGGATTGTCCATTAAATCCGGTAACCTCGCGATCATTCTTCTGCGGGTGTTCCTTGTGAAGATGAGCGAATCATGGCAACACTGGACTCACGCACAATTAACCGTGGCTCAAATTGGATGTGCTCGTAATCGGTAGTGCTCATTTCTCGAATCCGTTTTAACAGTAATTCCGTCGCAAGCCGGGCGACTTCTTCGCCCATAATTGAGACTGAACTGATCTGAGGAGAGGTTACGGTAGTCCACTGGTTGTTATCAACGCCCACAACGGCAATATCTTCAGGTACACGAACACCCAGTTCTTTAAACCGATTTACCAGTCCGATGGCGACCATATCATTAATCGCATATACGGCATCTGGCATGTGAGTCAGCCCGTAGAAGTAATCCGCTGCATTGGCTCCTGTATTCAATGAGAAATCTTCTCCAAAGTAAACAAGCGAGATATCTACATGTCCAAGCGCCTGTTCATAAGCCCGATAACGCTCTTCAATAATATCTTTGGGAGCACCGGCATAGGCAATGCGGGTTCGTCCAATCTTAATTAGATGTTCCATGACCAGCTTCCCTTCAGGCTGGGAAAGTGAAACGACATCTGCTTTCATGCCGGGGTCCAGCTTTTTACCGTAATTGATCATGGAAATGGGAAGGGGGGCTTTATCAATTAAGCCGGGCAACGTTTTGGGATAAGCCAAAGGCATGAAAATAAGCCCGTCCACGTGCAGTTTTTTGATCGTACGAATGGTTTCCAGTTCCGTGCGGGCATTGCCCGCCGTGTTGATTTGGACCACATGATACCCGTGCTGCTTCGCCGTTTGTTCAACAGACCAAGAGATCTCGGGAATGATGGCATTGCGTATGTCAGGTACAACCAGTGCAATCTGATGCGTCTGGCGTATTTTCAAACTCTGGGCAGAGGTATTAGGGACAAATCCAAGCTCCTCAATGGCCTGCAAGACTTTATCTCGTGTTTTGTTGCTAATGCCATCGGAATTGTTAATGGCTCGGGAAACGGTTGCGATACCTACACCTGCAAGTTCTGCAACGTCCTTGATCGTAACCTTCTGATCTTTACTCACGTTTAGTTAACCTCACTTCATCGGAAACGATTCCGAATTTTAAGATATGTACGGATGGAATGACAATCTTATACCTTGATTATAACATTTGAGCCAACAAGTATCTCGTGAATAGGATTGAAAAGTCATGGAAGCCCGTTAGTTTTCAGCAAATCTGAATGGATTAATAGAGATAAATAGCGCATTCTATATACATTGAATGAAACATTTACAAGAGAACACAGATGATTGGAATAACCTTCGCCTTATCGTAAAGTTGTTTCTGTCATCGGAGTTACAAGTATTTGAAAACGCTGGCATTTACATTAGGATTATCGACGTAAAATTCATTAGATAGACATATGTGTGACAAATTATGTTTGACAGTCTATTTAAAATGTGACATATTTAATTTACGGAAACGTTTCCGATTGTATTATAACTTATGATCTGGGAGATGAAACAAATGAAAGCATTGCGTTGGCACGGAGTAAAAGATTTGCGTCTGGAAAATATTGATGAACCCCGCCCTGCACAGGGGAAGGTTAAAATAAAAGTGGAGTGGTGTGGGATCTGTGGCAGTGACTTGCACGAATACACTGCTGGCCCTATTTTCATTCCGGTTCAAGCTCCGCATCCGCTAACAGGGGAACAAGCACCTATTGTGATGGGACATGAATTTTCAGGACAAGTGGTTGAAGTGGGAGAAGGCGTGACACGTTTTCAGGCAGGGGATCGCGTTGTTGTGGAACCGATCTATGCATGCGGTCATTGCGAAGCCTGTAAACAGGGGAAATATAACTTGTGCGATCAGATGGGGTTCTTGGGCCTGGCTGGGGGAGGCGGAGGTTTTTCCGAGTATGTAACGGCTGAGGAATATATGGTGCATGCCATTCCGGATTCCATCTCCTACGAGCAAGGAGCGTTGGTGGAGCCTTCCGCAGTAGCTCTTCATGCTGTTCGTCAAAGCAAACTGAAAGTCGGAGACACTGCGGCTGTTTTTGGTGCGGGTCCAATTGGACTATTGGTTATTGAAGCGTTGAAAGCTTCTGGCGCATCGGATATTTATGTTGTGGAGTTATCCGAGGAACGTAAGGCCAAAGCGGAAGAACTTGGCGCTATTGTTATTGATCCTACACAATATAATGTAGTGGAAGAAATTCATGCCCGCACCCAAGGTGGCGTGAATGTAGCTTATGAAGTAACGGGTGTACCACGCGTACTGCAGCAAGCAATTGATTCAACGCGTATTGGCGGTGAATTGATGATTGTCAGCATTTTTGAACAGGAAGCACCGATTCTGCCGAACTCCATTGTCATGAAGGAGCGTACAGTCAATGGCATTATCGGTTACCGTGACGTATTCCCGGCTGTTATTAGCCTGATGGCTAAAGGTTTCTTCCCTGCAGACAAGCTGGTAACCAAACGAATCAGCCTGGACGAAGTGGTAGAGCACGGGTTTGAAGCCCTGCTGAAGGAGAAAAACCAGGTTAAAATTCTGGTGAAAGCAGAGTAAATTTACCAAGCAAATAACAAGACGAAATAATAGAGTGGAAGCTAACGAATGGCAGCAGGCGCTCAGCTGAATTTCAACTAGAGTTGCTGTGCATTCCTTCGGCAACCACAATGAATTTAGGATAGATAGACAACGCATCCTCAAATGCGATTGTCTATTTTTTTTGCATAGAGCGGGCGGAATTTGTTGCAAGTACATTCTATTTTACATAATATGAAAAGATACAATTTGTATCATTTTGAGATAAAGGAGTTATCTCATAAAATAAAGGAGGAAGCGGACATGCAGAGGAATATGAAGTGGGCAGCCGTGATTTTGACCATCGCTGCAGGCATGGGGTGGTTGCTTATGGGGAATTCGAAACCCAAAAACAATGTTTACACCGATCAGCAGCCGCCTGCCGAACGGGCACTTGCCAAGGTGTCCAATGCGCCTGTCACATCCGCTGATGTGACGTCCAAGATTGAGCTGCTTGGAAAACCTTTTAAGAAAGCACCCTATGCCAACAATGTATGGGACTTGCAGCTGTACAGAGGAAAAATATATATGGGGCATGGGAACAGTAGTAATTTGGGTGTTTCACCCAACGCTGGCCCAATTCCAGTCATTTATTTCGACACAGCCACTCCCAAATTTGTGACCCAGCCTGTCACGAATAGAAATCCGGGCATCGTTCCATCGACCAAAATGGTCGTAGATGAGGAACAGATTGACATTTATAAAGTACTGAATGACAAATTGTATATTCCCGGCAACGATTCTGATGGAGAGCAGTGGGATAAGGGAAACTTCTACCGGTTAGATGGAGATGTATGGACAAAGTATCGCAATCTGCCGTTAGGTGTACACGTATACGATTTGGCGTCTTATCAGGGTAAACTTTTTGCAGCACTGGGTACCGAGCAGAAACCTACAGTGCTGATCTCTCATGATCAGGGAGAAAGCTGGCAAATATTCGCCACCATCAATACGTTTGGCTTCAGGGCATATACGCTGTTTGAACTCAAAGGCAAATTATATGCATCGGGCATGATGTATCCTGCCAATCAAATCTGGGGCGACAAAACCAATATATTAGAGATTAATGAGAAGCTTGAGAAGAAAGATGTGGTCATTTATGGCAGCAAGATGCTCCCGGGGTTAACCTATCAAATCGGCACAGTTCCGTATAATAAAATAGGAAAAAATATTAATTTTAACAATAAGCTGCTTTATATTGCCGGAGGTGTATTCAATGATGGGCAGTTGTTGCCCAAGTCTTTAAGTGTCATGACCGACATTAATCAGGCATCGCGCGTTATTTTGCCAGATACCCAGGCCCTTCCTACAGATTTGCTCCTGCGAGAGGGTAAAGTCTATGTGCTTACCTACACTCGTAAAAGTGCGAATCTCTATATAAATCGGGTATACCAATCGACAGATCTGATCACATGGAATGAAATCCTCCGTTTTAACCAGGACACGTACGCCAAGTCTTTTGAAGAACACGAAGGTGATTTCTACTTTGGGCTAGGCACAGACCCCGACGTTCTATCTACTTCATCAGGCAAATTGCTGAGAGTTAATCGCAACGATATCCCTGTTAATTCTAATTAAATGAAAGGAAGATTATGGATTATATACTATGCTTCATCCACATTTTTGGTTACTAATGAGAGTCTTTTGGGTTAATTGTACAGGGCAGGCCGAGATGGTAGATCTTCTTAGATGAGGCTACATCAAGCTTGCTCTGTTTTGTTTTAGTAGATTAAAAATGTTAGTAACGCTCTTTATCCGAAATTTGAAAATAAAAATCAGAAACTATAAAATGGAAAGGTGTTGTATGTTAACCAAATCGCTAATTAACATCTGTGGCTATACAAAAGCGTGTGCAAGAAATTGTTATGTTTTCTTCCAATCTGAACTTAAAGGAGCAATACACAATGAATGTACCGTCCGCTTTATTTAAACCGTTTACCTCGGACAAGCTTACCCTGTCCAACCGGATCGTTATGGCGCCCATGACTCGTGGGTTCTCACCCGAAGGAGTACCCGGACCGGAGGTTGTGGAATACTATCGTCGCAGAGCAGCTGGTGGTGTAGGCCTGATCATTACGGAAGGAACGGGCATTAATCACCCTTCATCCATTAGTGGTGCAAGCATTCCGCTGTTCCATGGCGAAAAATCACTGCAGGGGTGGGCGAATGTAGTCAAGGCAGTCCATGATGCGGGTGGCAAAATCATGCCACAATTGTGGCATGTGGGCACAGCCCGCCGTTCAGGCGATCTACCCAATGCAGAAGCTGAGCCGGTAGGCCCATCGGGACTAAGCATGGCAGGTGAACCCGAGAGAGAACCGTTGTCAGAGGACGAGATCAAGGGTCTAATCCAGGCGTTTGCCCAAGCAGCAGCAGATGCGCAGCGCATAGGTTTCGATGGTATTGAGCTTCATGGAGCTCATGGCTACCTGATTGATCAATTCTTCTGGGAGCACACCAATCGTCGTACAGATAAATATGGAGGTGATCTGGCACAGCGTACGCGTTTTGCTGTTGAAGTTATTGAAGCGTGTCGCGCTGCTGTAGGTCCTGACTTCCCGATTGTGCTGCGTTTCTCCCAATGGAAAATGGGGAACTACGACGCACGTCTGGTGGAAACACCAGAACAACTGGAGCAATTCCTTGCACCCCTTACGGCTGCAGGCGTGGATATTTTCCACTGCTCCACCCGTCGATTCTGGCTGCCGGAATTTGCTGGATCTGAGCTGAATCTTGCGGGCTGGACACAGAAAATAAGCGGCAAGCCGGCAATCTCTGTTGGATCGGTAGGGCTTGAAGCGGAATTTGTGGACAGAGCGAATGAAAACCAGGGAACAGGTGACGCTCATCTGGACCAATTAAACGAGAAAATGGAGAATAATGAATTCGACTTGATCGCGTTGGGGCGTGTCCTGCTGAGTGATCCGGAATGGCCGAACAAAGTTCGTGAAGGACGCCAGTCCGAAATTATTCCTTTTACAACAGAAGTGTTGAAAACACTCTATTAAAAGAATAATATTTAAGGCTTCGTAAAGAACAAATGCCAACAGCAACGAAAACCAACGACTACAACAACGAAAATTAAACATATTGCCGCCGAAAGGCGGCTTTTTCACCTCACTATAATAATAATTTCAACATATGAAAAATTCACAACAGAAAACCGTTATTCGCACCGCTGACACCTTATCTCATCCCCTCCAATCACACACGCCCAAGGAATAACACCATGACTTACCACACTATAACCCCGAAAGGGGGAATTTTTTTGCATCATTCAGGCTGCACCTTCAGAATTTGTACTTGGGCCGTCTCCATTTTGAAAATGAACCACCTTATGATAAGGTTATGCCTGAACCACATTCAGCCTGAATGACAACAACGCTTAAGGAGGATGACCATCCTTGTATTACCATAATCGCAAGTTGAAAAACAAACACATCAACATGCTTCAAATGTTGTTCCTGCTATTCGGAATAGTGCTGCTCTTATCTGCATGTGGGCAGTCACAGAAGCCATCCGCGTCAGAGCAAAATAACAATAATGCCGGAACGGAGACCAATGCGAATTCAAACGCTGGTTCAGATAATCAGAACGATCAGGATGATCAACAGAATACAGTGCCTCCGCAGGAAGAGAAAGATCCGGTACAAGAGCAGCTCGACCAATTATCTTTGGATGAGAAGATCGGACAAATGATTCTGGCGGGTGTTCAGGGTACCGCTTTGGATGCTCAAGCGAAACAGATGATCACGGATCAGAAGGTGGGAGGGATTATTTTTTATGCGAATAATGTCTCAACCGTGCCAGGGACAGCAAAGTTCGTACAATCCATCAAGGATGCCAATCGTTCCAATCCGGTTCCAATTTTCATGAGTGTGGATCAGGAGGGTGGCAAAGTTAGTCGTATGCCGGAAACGGTAGAGACTATACCCTCCAATGGGAAAGTAGGCAAGACGAAGGACGCTGATTTGGCTGAAACGATGGGCAAATTGTTAGCAAGACAAATTCAACTGGTAGGTTTTAACGTCGATTTTGCTCCAGTGCTGGATGTAAACAGTAATCCGAATAACCCGGTCATTGGGGATCGTTCATTTGGAAGCTCAGCCAGTCTGGTATCCCAAATGGGCATAGCCGAGATGAAGGGGCTGCGCAGCGAAGGGATTATTCCGGTGGTGAAGCATTTTCCCGGTCATGGAGACACGTCAGTGGACTCCCACCTGGATCTGCCTGTCGTGAACAAAACGGAAAAGCAACTTGCCCAGCTGGAGTGGATTCCGTTTGAGGCAGCGGTGAAGGAACAGGTGGAAGCGGTTATGGTAGCCCATATTCTGTTTCCGAAGCTTGATCCCGACCATCCGGCCTCTTTGTCGGACGTCATTATTGGTCAGCATTTGCGTGGCAAATTCAAGTATGACGGTGTGGTCATCACTGATGATCTGAGCATGGGCGCGATCGCGAAAAATTATAAGTTGAACGATGCCGCCGTGGCGACGGTTCAGGCAGGGAGCGATATTCTGCTGGTAGCTCACAGTTATGAGAGTGCCAAAACTATTTTTGATACGCTGAAGAGTGCGGTGAAGTCAGGGAAGATTTCAGAATCCCGAATTAATGAAAGTGTATATCGAATTCTGGCGTTGAAACAGAAGTATAACTTGTCCGATGAGCAGCAGCCGTCTGGAGATTTGAAGCAGCTGAACGCTGACATTGTGGATTGGCGCAAGCAGGTCGATGTCCGATAGTACCTACCTGTGTTATGATTTTGGAAAGAGAATTGCATATTCCGTTATGACAGGTTAGAGGTGAGACCTTTTTATGTATACGATAATGATTGTTGAAGATGATCCGAAGATTGCGGGTTTACTTCAATCCCATATCGAGCGATATGGTGACAGGGCCGTTGCGGTTGAGGATTTTGAACAAGTCGTCCAGCAGTTTGAACAGATTAAGCCGCATGTCGTGCTGCTGGACATCAACTTGCCAAGTTACGATGGATTCTATTGGTGCCGCCAAATTCGCTCCATCTCCACATGTCCGATTATTTTCATCTCGGCCCGCAGTGGCAAGATGGATCAGGTCATGGCGCTGGAGAATGGTGCGGACGATTATATTACGAAGCCGTTTGAGCATGAAATTGTCATGGCCAAAATTCGAAGTCAGCTGCGCCGGGTGTATGGCGATTATGCTGCGCGTCATGAAGAGCGCAAGGTGGAACTGGATGGACTAACTGTTTATCTGGAAAGATTGGAGATGGAGCTCGGCGACCGCAAGATACAGCTGACCAAGAAAGAAACCATTTTGCTGGAGACGCTGCTGCGGCGGAGTCCCAAACTGGTTAGCCGTGAAACCATCTTGGAAAAGCTGTGGGACGATTCCTTTGTCGATGATAATACACTTAGCGTGAATGTGACCCGTGTGCGTAAACGATTAACTGAACTGGGAATTACAGATGCGCTGGAGACGGTAAGAGGTTCGGGTTATCGACTCAACAGTAATTGGAAGGCACCGTCGTCCTCATGAAGTTGTTTATCAAAGAACATATTGTACTGACCTGTTGGGTAATCGTTGTGCTGCTAACTGTGGTTGCCGTCTTCTGGTACGACGGTTACGACCACTGGTTAACGGCCGCGTATGCGGTATCATTGGGGTTATGCCTGTATGCAGGTTATCTTATTTATCGGTATCTGTCCCATCGCATGTTTTATTCCCGGATGTCCCAACGAATGAATGATCTGAAAGAATTTGTTCCACTAAATGAACCTGCACCCCTGCCGCAGGCATTGTCAGAACTGCTGGACTCACAGTACGGTCTTTATCATGCTCATCTGCATCGTTTGGAACAGCGTCAACAGGAATACCTGACTTTTATGAATCAGTGGGTGCATCAGATGAAGACGCCGTTGTCCGTCATTGAACTGACGGTTGAGGACCAGGAGGATGATGATCCGCGTTTCATCAGCATTCGAGAGGAAGCAGATCAGATGAGACGAGGACTGGAAACTGTGCTGTATATGGCGCGGCTGGAGACATTTGAACAGGATTTCAGTGTGGAGCCGGTATCGCTCAAGGCAGCTGCAGAAGAAGCCATTCATGAACTGAAGCGTTTCTTCATCCGGAATCACGTATATCCTGAGCTGAAAATTGATTCCGCGTTAAAAGTCCAGTCGGATGCCAAGTGGATTCGATTTGTCCTCGTACAGCTGTTATCCAATGCCATCAAGTACTCTTCCGGCGGCAATGGGCAAAAGGTAACCATTCAGGCTTACGAATCCACACGATCCATCATTCTTGAAGTGAATGATCAGGGAGTGGGTATTCCCAAGTCGGATCTCAACCGAGTGTACCAGCCTTTTTTCACAGGAGAGAATGGGCGTCACTTTAAAGAATCCACGGGGATGGGACTGTATATTGTGAAGGATGTCCTGACACGAATGAACCATCGGATTGACCTTACATCCGTTCAGGGAGAAGGGACAACGGTAACCATTACTTTTGAAATCTAAATATAAAGCGCATAATGCGGAACGAAATGAGAAGACGTCTGGTGCCTTTTACAGGGATCGGCGTCTTTCTCATTTTCTACATAGTAGAAGACGATTGTTGGACAGCCAGACTATATAACCTTACAAGAATGTCATGAAGATGAAAGGTTAATCCATAGGAGAATGGTCGAAACTTCGATAGACTGAAGTCAGAAAGTAGAGAACGACCTCGATTTGCGATGTAGTTCTGCCCAACTTAATTCAAATTCGAAATCTAAAAGGAGCCATTAACCTATGGAGATATGTTCAGTGAAACAGATTAGCAAAATTTATAAAGGGATCGTGTCATACGAAGCCTTGTCGGGGATTGATCTCAGTATTCAGGAGGGTGAATTCGTTGGCATCATGGGTCCATCAGGCAGCGGCAAAACAACGTTGCTGAACATGATTTCAACCATTGACCATCCTACTTCGGGGGAATTGAAGATTGCAGGTAAGAATCCGTTTGAACTGAATCACGATGAACTGGCTCTGTTCAGACGCCGAGAGTTGGGTTTCGTATTTCAGTCGTTTAACCTGCTCAACACACTCACGGTAAAAGAAAACATTGTCCTGCCGCTTACGCTCGACGGAGTACCGGTTGAGGAGATGAATGAACGTGTTGATCGACTCGCAGAGAAGCTGGGCATCGCATCTCTTCTGAACAAACGCACGTATGAAATTTCCGGAGGTCAGGCCCAGCGGACAGCAATCGCACGAGCCCTGATCCATTCTCCCAAGCTGGTGCTGGCCGATGAGCCTACAGGAAATCTCGATTCGAAGGCAGCGCGTGATGTAATGGAGATGCTGGAACGTCGCAACCAGGAAGATCGGGCCACCATGCTGCTGGTCACGCATGACGCTGTTGCGGCAAGTTATTGCAGCCGGGTTGTATTTATTAAGGATGGACGACTGTACAACGAAATTCATTATGGAGATAACCGATCGACGTTCTATCAACGAATCATCAACGTATTATCCCTGATGGGAGGCTCCGGACATGAATTTTCGCCAGTTCGCCATTAATAATGTTGTTCGGAACAAACGAATTTACCTGGCCCATTTTCTAAGCAGTACGTTTTCGGTCATGATCTTTTTTACGTATGCGCTGCTCTTATTTCACCCGGATCTGAAGGATGGACTGAAGGGTTCAAGTGGGACAGTGACCATGCTTGCAAATCAGGGATTTTTGATTGCTGAGATTATTATTTTCATCTTTTCGTTTCTGTTTCTGCTCTATTCCGTAGGTTCATTTCTTAAGACACGTAAAAAAGAATTCGGCATATTTCAAATCATTGGCATGACACGCAAACAGATGAACCGACTGTTATTTATGGAAAACTTGTGCATTGGACTCGCCGCCATTGTGGCAGGCGTTGGATTAGGAATGGTCTTTGCCAAGCTGATCCTGTTGATCTGCGGTTCCATGCTGGCTGTGGAAGAAAGTCTCCGATTCTATTTTCCATTAAAAGCAATAGCACTTACTGTCGGAGCATTTCTGCTGCTGTTTGTTGTGATTGCGCTGAGCTCATCTCTGCTGATGCGAAAAGGGTCATTGATTGACCTTGTAAAATCAGAGGAAAAACCAAAACCCGAGCCAAAAGCTTCTCGTTTTTTAGCACTTCTCTCCGTCATACTCATTGGGGGTGGATATGCAGGTGTATTTGCCTTTGTATGGATCACATACTCCTTCCCTTTGCTGTTTGGCAGTGTGGTTTTGGTTATTGCAGGCACGTATCTGTTATTCACCCAACTTAGTGTGTATGCCATTCGGGCGCTTAAAGGCAATAAACGTTTGTTTTTCCGCAAAACGAATTTGCTGTTTCTGTCCGAACTTACCTATCGAATGAAAGATAATGCCGTCATGTTTTTTATGGTAAGTGTGATCTCGGCTTCTGCCTTTACAGGCATTGGCACGATGCTGGCGATCGGCGATCCGGGATTGTCATCGATGTCAAATCCATATGCGTTTACCTACCAAAATTCATGGGATACACCTGGCGCAGAACGGCACATCAGGAAGATCGAAGAGACACTGATTGATAATGAGGTTCCGTACCAGAAAGGAAGTTATACTCCGCTGTTTGATGACGAGGGGAACTATATCATCAAACTAAGTGAATATAATCATCTTGCCAAGGCGCTCGGTTACCAAGAGCGAACTCTCGAGAATGTTAACGATTCCTTTATGACTCCGGGCAATCTTACGAGTCGCAAGACATTACGAGCAGAAGCCGGGCAGGGTTCAACTCAGAAAAATATCAGTATGTGGGAAGTTCAGGAAAAGGTCAGATTAACAACACCTGCAACCGATATCGTCATCCCTGTTGAATTCAAAAGGGAAGTTTATGTGGTATCCAATGAGCTGTACGACAAGATGAATAAGGAATTTAATATTCAAATCGAGGCTGATGAAAATTATTATCCCGATAGAAAGACGCAATTTGTTGTGACAGATTGGATGGGGACGCGGAAGTTTGCGCCGGATCTGATTGAATCCATTCAAAATGACTCAAGTAATCGGGGCTACTTCGAGATCAGCGCTCTCGTGCTGGATTGGCTTAATTCCAAACAAACCAATGGCATTATCCTTATTCTGAGTGGATTGATTGGCATCGTCTTTTTTACCTTTGCTGCAAGCTTTACCTACTTCCGGTTATATGCAGATCTGGAACGGGATGAAGAGCAGTACCGCATGATTGGTAAGATGGGACTGAGTCGCCCGGAGCTTCGCAACATCGTAACCAGACAGCTGCTGTTAATGTTTTTCTTGCCAATCGTCCTGGCCATTATCCACAGCTCCGTGGCCTTTGTTGCATTACAGCAGTTAGTAGATTTCTCCGTCATGGGTTATACTTTGCGCATTTTCCTCGTATTTGCATCCATGCAGATTCTGTTCTTCCTGCTGGTACGCTGGCGTTATCTTCGCAATATGTATGCCAAACTGATCTAACATAATTTTAATAGAACAGACACCAGACCTTAGGTTCGGTGTCTGTTGACTTTTTCCTCCAAAGCAAAGTACTATTTCAATAGATACAATATGTATCATTTCGGTATAACTTAAGTCTCGAAATGATTAAAAACATTATCAACATTGAGTTTCCTAGCCTTTCTAACCGAGAAGGAGGATTACATTGAGCATAACGATGTCCCGTGGACAAGCTTATCTGCAACGCTTGAACGATGAACGGAATGTATGGCTAGATGGAGAGCGTATTCGCGTAACAGAGCATTCTGCCTTCCGGGGAACTTTACAAACGATTGAAAGTCTGTTCAATCTGGTGGATGGTGCGGACACGAGAGAAACAGTGGCTTATTGGGATGAGCAGACGAATGGATATGTACATCAGGCTTTTCGAGTACCCCGCAATGCTCAGGAGATCAGCAGCAGGGCGGCAGCCTTTCGATTGTGGTCTGATCGCACCTACGGGGTAATGAGCCGCCTCTCGGATTATGCCCGATCCCGCCTGACCGGATGGTATGCCACACGGGATGCGATGGCTGTATATGACCCGGCATATGGAGGTAAAATCGCTGCCTATTATGAGGAGGCAAAACGGAAGGATGCCTTCCTGACCATTGTCCAGCGTGACCCGCAAATTAATCGTGCTCTGCCCGTAGGGGAAGATGAAGATGCGATGCTTCAAATTATTCGTACCAATACAGAGGGTGTTGTCCTCCGTGGGGCAAAAATGGTGGCGACCGCTGCTCCATATGCGGACGATATCATTGCATATCCGATTCAGCGCATTCCTGGACATCGCCCGGAATTGGCGCATATGGTTATTGTGGCAGCAGGAAGTCCAGGATTACATATGGTATGTAGAGAATCTTTTGCAACATTAGATTCAGATACTGCTCATCCGCTCAGTAGTCAGTATGATGAGATGGATGCTGTATTATTTTTTGACGATGTATTTGTACCTTGGGAGCGTGTACTGCTTCACAACAATCCGGAAGCGGTATGGCAGATTCGCTGCAACGTGGCATCCTCCAGTCTGGCTTACCATCAGAGCATTATTCGGCTGCATTCGAAGCTGGAATTCATTACAGCAATCACTTCTTCCGTTGCCAAGGAGATTGGAGTGGATTCCTTCCTGAATGTACAGGAACAGCTTGGGGAGATGATCAGCCAGATGCATACGATTGAAGGACTCATCATCGCATCCGAGGCACAAGCTGCGCCGGATGTTCATGGGAACTGGCTACCATCATTCAAATATATTGAAACAGCCCGTAATCTGGGGAACCGTTATTACCCGCGCGCTGTTGAGATTTTGAAGACGATTGCTGCAGGTGGCCTTATTCAGATCCCTTCCGGGAAGCTGGAGCTCGAAGGGAGTATCAGCCCCATGATGAACAAGTATCTTGGAGGCGTAACGATGCAGGCACCAGAGAAGATTCGGTTATTTCAGCTCGCCTGGGAGCTGACAGGAAGTCCGCTGGGAGCCAGACATGATCTGTATGAACGTTTCTATGCTGGTGACCCGGTTCGCAATCGGGCGAGTCAGTACGTGCAATATGATAAGGACCGATTATATGCTCGGGTTAAACCCTGGTTACGTAGCCAGTGATGAATGGTACTGAAACTTTGCTTATTTTAGCTTTATATTTGAAGCTCTGGCCTGATGCCCGGGCTTTTTATTTAGGTTATCTTTAGAAATGGTTTAGATTGATTTAAGAGACGTAGTATATAGTAGTAACGTATAGACATATGAACAATAACAAATGGAATGTACGGATACGAATTCGATTGAAAATGAATTTATTGAAACAGGAATGAGAGGATTCGCATGAGATACACACTATTAATTGCAGATGACGAACCCGAAATTGTGGAACTGCTTCAGCTGTACCTCGAGAAGGACTACAACATTGTGACAGCCGTTAATGGAGTAGAGGCACTAGAGTGTATCCGTTCAACTCAGATTGATCTGGTCATACTGGATATTATGATGCCCGTGCTGGATGGACTCCAGCTGATTAAACAAATCAGGTCCACACACCATATGCCTGTTCTGTTCCTTTCGGCCAAAAGTCAGGATCATGACAAAATTCTTGGGCTCGGGCTGGGTGCCGACGATTATATCTCCAAACCTTTCAATCCTTTGGAGATTGTTGCCAGAGTAGAGGCTTTGCTCAGAAGAGTCAATCAATTTGATGCACCTGACGTGCCTGCCGCTAAGGAGTTAAATCTTGAACTGGGTGAGCTCAGGCTTGATCGATCCCAATGTATCCTTTTTCGCTCAGGTAAACCGGTGACATTGACCTCTACAGAGTACAAAATTGTGGAGCTTCTGCTTGAGCAGCCAGGCCGTGTCTTCACTCGCAAAAAAATATACGAAGCCGTCTGGGGAGATTATTACGCCCACGAGGACAGCACGATAATGGTACATATCAGTAACATTCGGGAAAAGATCGAGCGGGACTCCAGGCAACCGGAATATTTAAAAACGATAAGGGGACTGGGATACAAAATTGAAGCGCCCATGGAAAGCTAGAGAAAAGAGACTATTGCAAACGTCCCTGACACTGGACTTTATGCTGTTTAACTTCTTTTTGTTGTTACTGGTAGCCATCGTGTACATTATCATTAATCTGGATGTGGTTGATTTCCGCATTTCGGATCAGGTGGTGGATCCCGATCTGAATGTGGAGGCACATGTGTATGTGACAGAACTGGAGGACGCATGGCTGTCCGGTAGTTACGATGAGGCCAATAATACCGAAATTCAGCGTCTCAAGGACAGTGGAGGATGGATTGAAGTGCTGGATGCGGATCGGAGGGTTATTCGTTATATCGGGGACAAGCAGGATACGTTCACTCATTACAGTGAAGCTGAGCTATATGCAGGACTCGAAAACCGAAATGAACAGCCGTACTATTACTCCATTAGTCCACTTTCAACAGAGGGAGCTGCAAAGTTCGTTTTGCTGAAGATTCCGCGTGACTTGGTCAGTGTGCGAATTAATGATAATCAGCTGATTACCAATTTGAAGCATCCGTTATCGTTCTACATTATGATCGGGATCGGGTTGGTTTTGCTGCTGATATTTGTATACAGCTACTGGGTCGCCCGGCGAATCAAAAAGCCGCTAAGTATTCTCTCTCTAGGTCTTACCCAGATGATCCAGGGGAATTATAGTACGCGCATGTCCATCTCTGCAGAGAGGGAATTTGTCCAGATTGGAGAAACCTTCAATTATATGGCTGACGTCATTGAGAATACATCTGCGGAGAAACGTTATGCCGAAGAGAGTAAACAGCGATTAATTGTGGATCTGTCGCATGATCTCAAGACCCCTATCACGAGTATTCAAGGTTACGCCCAGGCATTGGTGGAAGGGCGGGGGGGAGATAAGGACAGGCAGCAGCGATATCTCGGATATATCTACAACAAGTCCGTTCAGGTCGCGCGCATGATTCAGAATATGCTGGAACTGCTCAAAGTGGATTCACCTGACTTCCGTATGCATATTCAACAGCGGGAAATCGGCGAATTTGTACGTGAGATTATGGCTGATACGTATGGTGAGATTGAGCAGAACCATTTTGGCCTGCATGTGCTCGTTCCTGATGAAGAGATCTATGCAAGGTATGATCCGGAGCTGTTGTCCAGAGTGATTCAGAACCTGATTACAAACGCTTTGTCCTACAACCCGCGGGGAACGGAGCTGCGTGTGGAGTTAATCCCACTGGACAAGCATGTCGTTATTGAGGTAGCAGATACTGGAGTGGGTATCCCGCAGGAGCTGTGGACTACCATCTTTGATCCATTTGTACGTGGGGATGAGGCTCGTACGGGAACCGGAGGTACCGGGCTTGGGCTGGCCATTGCGCGGCGGAACACCGAGAAAATGGGTGGACGATTAACACTTTCCCGGCGCGGACGGGAGACGACAGTGTTCACTATACAGATTCCGAAATAAAGAACCGACATAAAGGATAAGGTTGACATAAACATGTTGTCATTCGGATCAGTTTTACAAAACGCTCATATAGAAAAGGTTAAGTGGAGGGGAAACTTTTTGTTAAAAGGAAATTCGTTTGTGCGTTTCAGTATTGCGTTGGCACTGGTATTGGTTAATATCTATCTGTTATCACGTGTCAGCTTTATTTTTCAACCGCTTGTTACCATGATTACGGTGATTACCGTGCCGATGATGCTATCTGTATTTTTTTATTACTTACTGCGGCCACTCGTCAATTACATGGAAAAAAAGAAGCTGAATCGCACACTTAGCATTTTGCTGATCTATCTGGTGTTTGGTGTACTGTTTGCCCTGTTTATTATAGGACTATGGCCTTCTTTACGCGAGCAGTTGATTAACCTGGTAGATAATGCACCAAATCTGCTCAATTCACTAAGTTTGCAGCTCAAAGAACTCGAACAGAATGGTGCCATCACGGCCTTGTTCCCAGATGGTTCGACCCCGTTTTCGCAGATTACGGAATACATTAACAAAGGCTTCAATTTTGTAACGAACTATGTAAGTGGATTCTTCTCACTCATCTCAAATTTTGCGATTGTGTTGTTCACTTTCCCGATTATTTTGTTCTACATGTTGAAGCAGGGAGAGAAGTTTGGTCGTAAGCTGGTGCATATTGCACCAAAACGCTTCCAAAAAGACAGCCGTGAAGTCGTACTTGAAATCGATCAGGCATTAAGCGGTTTTATCGTGGGACGAGTTCTTGTGAATCTGGCACTGGGCGTGCTGATGTATATCGGTTTCCTGATCATTGGTCTCCCGTACGCACTGCTGTTAACTGTAATTGCAGTCATTATGAATTTTGTTCCGTTTATCGGGGCGATTCTGTCCTCCGTTCCAATTGTCATTATGGGACTGGTGGTATCCCCTTCAGTTGCGATCTGGTCACTCATTATTATTCTGGTAGCGCAGCAAATTCAGGATAATCTGGTTGCACCTTATGTATTCGGCAAAAAGCTCGATATTCACCCGCTTACGACCATTATATTGGTGTTGGGTGCAGGGGATCTGGGCGGCATTATTGCCATTTTGATTATCATCCCTGTTTACATGATTGTTAAAATTATTTTGGTTCGAATCTATCAGCTATTCTTCAAGGACAAATGGCAGAATGCTTAAACATGTATAAATTATATAAAAGGAGTGGAAATCATGTCTGAAATCATCCCACAACCATACACTGAACCTGAGTATATTGAGCCGCAATTGGTTCAAATGGGCACCATTCATATTTCCAATGATGTCGTATCCAAAATTGTTGGCATGGCGGCTCAGACTACAGAGGGAATATCCTCCATGTCTGTTGGTCTTACCGAAGGGATCGCCAAGAGCATCAGCGGAAAGAGCTTGCAGAAAGGGATTGACGTTGTGATAAAAGATGACCAGGCATCTATCCAACTGCGAATCAATGTTCAATTCGGCAAAAAAATGCATGAAGTCTGTCAGGAACTTCAACATAATGTGCAGCAAGCTGTCGAGCAGTTAACAGGCATTATGGTGAATGAAATTAAAGTTCAAGTGGTCGGCGTGACTATGCAGGAGCAAGTTTAAAGCAGAACGAATGGAATTCAGCCATAAGCAGGTAGTGATATCCTGTGTAAAAATACAAAAACAGCACTTTTCCCATTAGCTGCATAAATGGGAAGGTGCTGTTTTGTGTTTGCGATAATACGTAGGTGCTTCTCCCATGACTTTTTTGAACATTTTTGAGAAAAGAAGCTGGTCGGCATAACCAACGGAGCGAGAGATATCCCCAATGGTCAAAGCCGGGTCCAGCGTAAGTTCAGCCGCCCTGCGCATTCGGTAATTGACCAGATAAGACTGAATGCTGGTGCCCATCTTCTCTTTGAAGAGGGAGCATAAGTAACTGCGCTGCAAGCCAACATGGGACGCAATGGACTGTACGGTTATGGTATTGGCATAATTAATCTCAATGAAATCCATCACCTGAGAGACGTAAGTTTCTTTTGTATAGTCCTGGAACGGAATAGGTCTGTCCTCACTCGCTCGATCAATCAAAACGGAGAAAAACTGAAAGAGCAATCCCGTCATGCTGATCTCCCATCCTTTATGGGTGTTGCGAGAGCTGATCATGCGGTGCAGACAGGAGCGCATCTCGTCATCGTCATTGCCCAGCTCAAAGATAGGATGGTGTTCAGACAGGCAAGCTTGCTGCAGTAATGAAGGGCAGGTGCTTCCTTGGAAAGCAACCCAGCTATACTCCCAAGGTTCATGTTGATCTGCTTCATAATGGACCACAGAATGGGGGACGATGAGGAAGCCCTGTCCTTTACGAAGCTCGACCTTCTTGCCTCCAACTTCGAAGGTGCCTTTGCCATCCAATATGTAATGGATTTTGTAATAGTCTCGCATGGCCGGGCCGAAGTGGTGACCAGGTGTGCAAGCTTCGGTGCCGTAATGAAGGAGCTGCAGCTCCTGAAAATGATTGTTTTTGCACAAGTACGTAATCAAGGCTATTCACTCCTGTTATGAGGTCATTATACCTTGCATTTTAACATATAAAAGGTGAAAAGGGATCGTTTTATAAATATCATTTGATGAAGATACCAATCATTTTTCCATATCGTTGTAGTGAAATGCCATATCGTTTTACATGGAAATTGTCTAAGATGAAAGGGTATTCAACAACTTTTACAGGAAAAGAGAGATTAACGATGCCCTATACTGCGAATGAACAACGATACAGTGAAATGAAGTACGCACGCTCTGGCAAAACCGGAATCAAGCTGCCGCAAATTGCCCTTGGGCTATGGCAGAATTTCGGTGGCAACCGTACCCTTGATATTCAGAAAGAGATGATTCTGCGTGCATTTGATCTGGGGATTAACCATTTCGACTTGGCAAACAACTATGGGCCCCCTCCAGGATCAGCCGAAGAAAATTTTGGTGTCATTCTCAAAAAACATCTGCGTCCTTATCGCGACGAACTGCTCATCTCGACCAAGGCGGGTTATCATATGTGGAACGGTCCATACGGCGAATGGGGTTCCCGCAAAAACCTGATTGCCAGTCTGGATCAAAGTCTGAGCCGGATGGGACTTGATTACGTAGATATTTTCTATCATCACCGTCCAGATCCGGAGACACCGCTGGAAGAAACGATGACTGCCCTGGATCACATCGTTAGACAGGGTAAAGCTCTGTATGTAGGCTTGTCCAACTATGATGCTGAACAGACGAAGGAAGCTGTTACCATTTTGCGACGTCTCGGTACGCCTTGTCTGGTTCACCAACCAAACTATTCGATGCTGCATCGCTGGATTGAGGATGGATTGCAGGATGTGCTGGATGAGCATGGCGTAGGATCGATCGCCTTCTGTCCACTTGGCCGCGGTCAATTGACGAATAAATACGTGGACAAGATCAAGGAAGAGCGCACTAATCCAACAGGCAATTTGAGAAAAGAAGCCTATACGGACGAACGGATCACCAAGTTCGAAGCACTTCAGGCTGTTGCCGAGCGGAGAGGCCAAACGATCTCCCAATTGGCACTGAATTGGATTTTGCGTAATAACCGAGTTACTTCCGCTCTGATCGGCGCAAGCCGTGTGTCCCAGATCGAAGAAAATGTAGCCGCCCTTCAGGCACCAGATCTGACGACAGAAGAACTGAATGAAATCGAAAGCATCTTGGATGGCATCGGAAACTATGCTTGGTAGGCTTCTAACGGAGAGATACGTGTAGGAGTATAGTTAGGTATTTAGGATTAGATGATATGAAAACTCAAATATTATTCTGAGCAGGATTAGAAGTGCGCATCCTTAATTTGGGATGCGCACTTTGCATTTAAGGAGATTAATTACGTAATTCAATGACAAAGATGTTGCTAGTTCGAATTTCTTCTGATGACATTGCGAAAATCACATTTCTTTATAAATTGTTCCCTGATATAGAGCCCCCCAGTTAGAACCATATTCTTGAACAAGACCTGTTCTGGTAACTACACCACCATAAGCTCCCTCATAATAGGTAGTTTTTAAAGGGACCATATCTTTTGTGTAACTGGATTTAGGGAAGTAAAGAACCACCGATACATCCTTTTGCAAAAGTCCTTGGATCTCCACTTTGTTATCCATATTTATTGAAGAAAATGAATTTCCATTACCTGAAGCAAACATGGCGGTTGGTAAACTAAACAACGCTACAAAAGTAAGTATAAGTAATTTCTTTTTCATACTAAACACGCTCCTTTTATTTTATGTGTTAATTCAAGGAAATTATATTAAATAAATCCATATTTTTATGTGACTTTTTTAACTATTAATAGGAATTCATAACTGAAAACGTAGTGAATAAATCAAAGTGTGATGGATTTTTCTTAAACTATTTCATATCATAGCACCAGGTCCTAGGATTTAGGGTATAATATATAGATGCTATACATTTGAAATATGAAGGAGAGGCTCCATTTGAATTTTCAACAGTGGATTTCGCCTGAAACCTATAACCTGACATCCGAGATGGAGAATCACCCGTCGGATCGGGTTGCACTTAGATGGCTAAGCGATCATAAAGAATTGGAAGAGATCACTTATGGTGAGTTATTGAAGCAGGCAAATCGTCTTGCTGGAGGCTTGCGTGATCTTGGTTTGGAGAAGGGCGACCGGGTGCTGGTCATGGTACCACGCCGAATTATTGCCTATGTCATATACATTGCTTGCCTGAAACTGGGCATTGCTGTTATTCCTTCTTCCGAAATGCTGCGTGCGAAAGATCTGGAGTATCGTCTTCGGCATTCCGAGGCCCGGGCTGTCATTGTCTGGTCCGAGACGACTGCTGAAGTTGAAAAGATAAATGCAGATCTGCCAGCATTGGCACATCGCATCGTTGCATCACCCAATGGTGATGATAGCGTACCTGGAGAAGGCTGGGTCAATGTGCACCAGTTAATGCAAGGCCAATCCGATACGATGGCTGCGGTGGAAACACATCGTGACGATATGGCTATTCTCGCTTATACCTCCGGTACGACTGGCAATCCAAAAGGCGTAGTACATAGTCATGGTTGGGGTTACGCCCATTTGAGGATCGCTTCATCGTTATGGCTGGATATTCAGCCTTCGGATACGGTCTGGGCAACGGCAGCACCTGGATGGCAAAAATGGATCTGGAGTCCGTTTCTGTCCGTACTCGGCAGAGGTGCAACCGGACTCGTCTATAATGGATCATTCCAACCCAAACGTTATCTGGAACTGATGCAGGAGCATCAAATCAACGTTCTCTGCTGTACGCCGACGGAGTACCGTTTGATGGCTAAAGCCGATGATCTCGGACATTATGACCTGTCCAAACTCCGCAGCGCTGTGTCTGCCGGTGAGCCATTGAATCAGGAAGTGATCGAAATCTTCCAGCGTCACTTTGACCTGACGATCCGTGACGGTTACGGACAAACCGAGAGCACGCTGCTGATCGGCAGCTTGAAGGATGCTCCCGTACGAATCGGTTCCATGGGGCAGTCGATTACACCAGGGCTCATTGAGATCATCAACGAAGAAGGACAACCTGTACCTGCGGGTGAAGTAGGAGATATTGCGGTCCATAAGGATATGCCGGCCTTGTTCCGTGCTTATTATCAGGATGAGGGGCGGAAGGAAGCAAATCAGCGTGGGGATTATTTTGTAACAGGAGACCGCGCACGCAAAGACGAAGAAGGCTACTTCTGGTTTGAAGGCCGCAGTGATGATATCATTATCAGTTCGGGTTACACGATTGGACCATTCGAGGTGGAAGAAGCGTTGATGAAACACGCCAGCGTGAAGGAGTGTGCTGTAGTTGCAAGTCCCGATGAGATCCGTGGTAACGTAGTGAAAGCATTTGTAGTGCTGAGAGACGAGTCTCTCGCATCACCAGAACTGGCGCGTGAACTACAAAATCATGTGAAGGAATGGACAGCACCATACAAATATCCACGCAAAATCGAATTTGTAGCCGATCTGCCGAAAACAAACTCCGGTAAAATCCGCCGGATCGAGCTGCGGGAGCAAGAAAAACGCAAAGCTTAAAAAGAAAACGGAGATCGAAAGAATGATCCTTCACTGTAACGGTCACCCGGCAAATCTCAAATCATTGTGCAGCAATAGTCATTTAAATATGAATCAGGAGTGAACACAACCATGAGTAATTTTGAACAAACCTTTGAAAAATCGTTGGAACAATACGCAGAGCTGGTTGTCAAAGTCGGCGTAAATATTCAGAAAGGGCAGGATCTGCTCGTAACGGCGCCCATTGAAACTTTGGAATTCACCCGTTTGATCGTGCAAAAAGCGTATGCGGCTGGCGCCAACTATGTACAGGTTGATTTTGATGACGACGATATTACACGCAGTCGTTTCCAACATGGCTCTGATGATAGCTTCGATTATTACCCGGCCTGGAAGGCGGAAATGATGGAGAAGTTTGCAGAAGCAGGTGGCGCTACCCTCACGATCAAAGTACCTGACCCTGAATTGTACAAAGGCATTAATTCCGACAATGTTTCGCGTGCAACCAAAGCGGCGGCTCATGCACGACGCGGTTATTCAAAATATACACGTAACCACGAGATTAGCTGGTGTCTGATCAAAGCGCCAACCAAGGCGTGGGCGAACAAAGTGTTTGCCGACATTCCTGAGGAAGACCGCATTAACGTGATGTGGGAAACCATCTTCAAAATGAACCGTGTCGATGGTGGAGACGCAGTGCAGAACTGGAGAAAACATCTGGACACCCTGAACGCCATGAGTGATTTGCTGAACAAAAAAAACTATAAGAGCCTGCACTACCGCGCACCAGGAACGGATTTGAAAATTGAGCTTGTCAACAACCACATCTGGGGTGGCGGCGGTAGCGAAAACAAGCAAGGTGTGTATACCGTTGCGAACATGCCGACAGAAGAAGTATTTACAATGCCAAAGCGCAGTGGAGTCAACGGATTTGTCAGCAGCACCATGCCGCTGAACCTGAATGGACAACTTGTAGACCAGATGAGAATTACGTTTAAGGATGGACAAGTCGTTGCGTTTACAGCAGCTTCGGGTGAAGAGCATCTGAAAAACCTGTTTGCCACCGATGAAGGTGCACGTTATCTTGGCGAAGTGGCCTTGGTACCGCATGATTCCCCAATTTCCAACTTGAATCGTATTTTCTATAATACCGGTATAGATGAGAATGCATCCTGTCATCTGGCTGTCGGAAGTGCATATCCATTTAACATGAAAGATGGTACGACGATGTCCAATGAGGAATTGCTGAAACATGAATGCAACGTCAGTCTAACTCATGTGGACTTTATGATTGGCTCTGCAGAGCTCGACATTGATGGTGAATTGCAGGATGGTACGGTGGAACCTGTATTCCGTAAAGGGAACTGGGCGTTTTAATTGGTCAATCATCTGCAATAAGCCAAAAAAGTGACTTCAACATTGAAGTCACTTTTTTTGGTGTATTCATATTGCACTAGCTTTGCATTCGTTTATAGAGACTTTATGGGTACACATATTTCGCAAAAATCTAAAAGTAGGAGATCACCCGTGTACCTTTCCAAAATGGGTTTGTTGTCCATGGTACAACCATTGCTCTGCAAATACGGGAAAATTTCGGTCCAGGCTTGTTTCACATCTTCTGCAGTGTGTTTGACTTTGCAAACCAGATATTGACCGCCAGGAAGTTCAGCTTCTTCAAGTTGGGGAGTCGACTCATCTAGGCAGTAATCCTCTGATATGACAATACAAGCATCATACCTGCATTGAGAGGGGAGGGTGGTTTCCGGGTTATCCTGCGGAATGCCGAACAAGACGGTCGACCTTGTAAGCAGGCCTTTAGATCTTGCCCAACTCTTTAATGTTTCCATCGCTTGGCTGTTAGCAGGTCCATACGGACCAACTTGTCGTACATAAGCAATTCTGGATGTTGGCAGGTTCTCAAGGTGGAATTCCATTGTTATTCATTCCTTTCGTTACGGTTATGGCTTACATATCGAATGCTATCATGCTATAAAAAAATATTCATATGTATTTTTGAGAAAAGAAAACACGGAGAATTGAAGATGGATTCTGAGCTCCGCCCCGGATTGGATAGAATTCAGTTTGGGAACAATCTGATTATTGAACCGGACGTTAGCGTTTCGGGGGTAGGAATCTTTCAATATAATGGTTCGATGTCATACTATACAGCCACCTTGACGTACAAGGGAGAAGATCTTGTCGTTACTACTGTTGCTTCAACGAAAGTAGCTTCTGATGAGCTTATCTATGAAACGTATTAAAGCCACGAGAACGTGGCTTTTTTGTTTATAACTTTTAGTTATTCGGCATGCATTCTATTGAAGCTGACATATTCGTTAATCGGTTTGCGGTATCCGCGCGGACGTTGTTTGGCTTCTGATTTTTTGCCAATTGTAATCAGCATGGCAGGTACATAATGATCAGGAATATCCAAGCTGCGCTGCAACTCTTCCGGGTCGAAGCCAATCATGGGGCAGGTGTCCCAACCACGATCCTGAGCAATCAGCATCAATTGCATCGCTGAAAGGCTTGCATTGCGAATCGCATCTTCCCGTTGGAAGAACCTTCCACGCGTTTCATAAAATTCGGTAACACTCTGCGATTCCTGCTCGTATTGGAAGGGAGTCATCGCACCAAGGTTCAGCAGACCTTCATTGATTGTGCGGATGTGATGGTGTGCGTTAACATCGCCCAATACCACGATGACTGCAGAAGCCGTTTTTACTTTGTATTGCTGGGAAGCTTCATACACTTTTTCTTTCTGGGCCGGGTCCGTCAGCACAAGATAGTGCGTATGTTGCAGGTTAAAGGCGGAAGGTGCGAATTTGTTCAAGGCAAACATTTCTTGCAGTTCCGACTCTGGAATCTCAATTCCTTCTTCAAAAATAACGGCCGACCTACGGTTTTTGACCAGATTCTCCAATTCACTCATGGTAGTTTCCCTCGCTTATGTATGATTTATAAACTGACTATAACACACTAAGTTACTTTATGTAAGTATTATTTTTGAATAAGACAAGATCTGCCTCCCATACGATAAAATAAAACAGTAGAGGTGATTCATGAAAACACTTATCACGAGGTATAAATCTGGAAAGTCCCGCCATGAATTTCAGGTATACGTCATCGAATCCTCCACGCTAAAACGATTTTTGGTGGTGGAGATGGTTCTCGGTACTATAGCATACAATGTTGCATTTTATCTGTTTCATAATGCGCTTCTTGCTGGCGTGGGTTCCTGGGCTGGAACAGAAAGCGTAAAGAGGTTACCCGTCGTCTTTCGAAAGATGGTAGGTCCGTAATCTATGACAGAGAGTTATTTACTGCTGGATGTTGTAAGTGCATATATAGATGAGATGCAGGAATGAAAGGCCCGGTACCGGGCCCCGTCCTGTATTGTTCATTTTGTTCGTCTACATGGAATAGTCTTAAAAGTGGAATGGATAGCTTATAAGATACAGATTCCTGATGTTTATTTCACCCGCTCCAGGTACTGTTCGAGTGTAAGGTTTTGGCTCGTAATTTCGCCGGCAATAAATACGCCAACATAACGCACATGCCATGGCTCATAAGAGTAGCCTGTCAGTTTCTCCTGATCTTTGCCATAACGAATGATGAATCCGTATTTATGTGCATTGGCTTTCAGCCATTTGCCTTCCTTGGTGTTTCCAAAGCTTTGTTGCAAATCATATCCCGCTGATGCGCTGGAGATATCCATTGCAAGACCGGTCTGATGTTCACTTTGGCCTGGACGGGCACTGGTTTTATTGGCAACCGCTTCACCTTTGATACTTGCATTACGATCAAAAATGGATTTCTGCGTGGCATAAGAGCGATAACCGGACACGGCTTTAATATCAATGCCGTCTTTTTTTGCTGCTGCGAATAACTTCTCAATCGCGGTAGCAGCCACTTTACGCATTTGTTTTTTCGGACTGGAGCCGGAGAAACTGAATGGAATGTTAGGAACAACCAGATCTTGAGGAGCATAGGTAGATGGCAAGTTTCTCTTTTTATTCACTAGCACAACCGTGCTTGATAGATTCGTTACCGTTGCCAGACCGCTGCTGCTCGTTTTGATTGTGCGCCCAGGTGCATTATCGTGCAGGAATTGAGTGAAGCTGGAGCTGGCAGCAGAGGCGACTGGATTCAGTTCCTTAGTGAAGGGCAGCGTTGTGAATGCTGAGCCCGCTACGACAGAACCTATAAGTATCGTAGATACGATGGATTTACGTGTAAAAGATTTCATGATGCGTGTTCCTCCTCAGGTTATATCAATCTCGTGTTATATCCCGAGTATACTAGAGGATTATATCGATAGGTTCTCCAATTGTTTCCGAGTTGTAAACAAAGTTTGCGAGATTCATAGCTTTTAAGTGTTTTAGGAGGAAAGAGGCATAAAAAGAACATGAAAAAAGACTCTGCACCCTTTGTGCAAAGTCTTCATGTGTACATATAGGTGATTCAAATGCTCATTATTTCAGCCACGAATCTTTGGATTACAGCTCGCACGAAACCGAATTACCGGAACTTCCAACAGCCACTGTACGAGCATCGCGAACACGGATATTGCTGCTAAGAACGCCGGAATCACTGCTTAATTTGAAGGAAGGATAGTTTGGTTCCGTGTCCAGCTTCATGTGCTGCTCCAGGTTTAACTGCTGCTTCGGATCCACATAGAATGGCACCAGATTGGTTTCAATTTGTACATCCAGAGCTTCGGGTTCATCAACGATTAGTATGGCGATAACTCCATTACAACCACACCCTTCCAAGTCATAAATCACTTTAAAATATCCGGGCTGGTCATTCAGACTTTCAGTCAATCGCGCCGCAGCCAAATCTGTAATTTGAATATGCATATAGTTACACTCCTTTTATATGTTGGCATGATCGTAATAGTAAATGAAGGAAATTAACTTCTATTAACATTATACCACTTTGCCAAAATTCAAAGCATTTATTTTCCTGATTGATCAGTCTGGAAAATGATCACCGATAAACCTTTAACACTGAGGGCTGGAAGTGTTCATCCGGGAGGAAGACAGAGAAGATTAGACGACAGAGACGGTGCGTCGAGGCCCGCCTTTTCTGCTGATTGTTCAACCTTTAGAGGTGCTCGTTCGTGTACCGATTGCTACTGAAACAACAATACTCCAGTCCACCACGGTGATTATATGTGTACGCTTTTGGGGAAATAGATGAGAATGAATGTGTGATAAAAGGAGAGAAGAGAACGGATGATTCAGTTCGAAAATGTATCCAAGCAATACCCTGATGGAACCCATGCTCTGCGTCAGGTTAATCTCAACATTAATAGGGGAGAGCTGTTCGTCATGATTGGTCCGAGCGGTTGTGGCAAAACCACCATGCTTAAAATGATCAATCGCCTGATCGAGCGCACAGACGGGACCGTACGGATTAACGAACGGCCCATTGATGAATATAACATTCATGAATTGCGCTGGAATATCGGATATGTACTGCAACAGATTGCATTGTTCCCGCATATGACGATCGCCGAGAATATTGCGGTTGTTCCTGAACTTCGAAAATGGAAGTCAGAGCAAATTAAGGAACGCGTACATACGTTGCTGAACATGGTTGGACTGAAAGGTACCACATACAGTGATCGCAAGCCTGCTGAACTATCCGGTGGACAACAGCAGAGAATCGGTGTATTGCGCGCACTCGCTGCGGATCCCGAAATTGTACTGATGGATGAACCGTTCAGTGCACTTGACCCGATGAGCCGCGAGAAATTGCAGGACGATATTCTGGATATACAGCGTCAGATGAAGAAGACGATTGTATTTGTTACTCATGATATTCAGGAAGCGATGAAGCTGGGCGATCGCATCTGTATCATGAAGGATGGGCAAGTGCTGCAGGTGGGTACCCCGGAAGAACTGATCCAGCAGCCTGCCAATGAATTTGTACGTGACTTTGTTGGCAGTCCTGGTCCGGATATGAATTCACAGTCAGTGTCTGGTGAAGGCAACCCGATGTATGGATTACAAAAGTCCACTGGTGAACATGAAGGTTTGACTTCATTATTTGATCTTGAATCGATCATGTCACCACTCGCACCTGGGCATGTGCCGAAGTCAGCCAAAACGGCAGTTTCCGTATCAATCTCGCTGACAGATCTTTTGGATATCATGTCTTCCCATGACCATTTACTGGTTGAGAGAGACCGTCAGATTATAGGCGAGGTCAGTCGAACCGATCTGATCCGCTACTGGTCCGGTCAGTTGCAGGAACGGGGTGAAGGACATGAGTAGATTTACGGAGGTGTTCAGCGAGCGTAAGGGACAGTTACTATCAGCTCTCTTTGAGCATATTCAGATCTCATTTATCGCGTTGTTCTTTGCAGTTCTAATCGCTATCCCGCTTGGCATTTATCTGACACGCAAACCGAGAGTAGCTGAGCCGATTATTGGGGTTACAGCCGTATTGCAGACGATCCCGTCTCTGGCCCTTCTTGGCTTGCTCATACCGTTATTCGGTATCGGCACACTTCCTGCGATTATCGCGCTTGTAGTGTATGCCCTGCTTCCTGTACTGCGCAACACGTATACAGGCATATCCGAAGTCGATCCTTCCATGATCGAGGCAGCGAATGCCATGGGTATGAACAGTCGTCAACGTCTTACCAAAGTAGAGCTCCCGCTAGCGATGCCTGTCATTATGGCAGGGATTCGAACCGCCATGGTTCTGATTGTGGGTACAGCAACGCTTGCTGCCCTGATTGGCGCAGGTGGTCTGGGTGAACTGATTTTGCTTGGCATCGACCGAAACGATACAGCTTTAATTGTTCTGGGAGCCATTCCGGCTGCATTGCTGGCCATTTTGTTTGATGTGCTTCTACGTCAGTTCCAACGTTTATCGTTCAAGAGAACGCTGGTCACTCTCGGAACACTCGCTCTGGTGGCCGTTCTGGTAATCGCGATTCCCTGGCTCTCCCGTGGGGGGCAAAAGGATCTGGTAATTGCCGGCAAGCTGGGTGCAGAACCGGAAATTCTCATTAATATGTACAAATTGCTCATTGAAAAGGATACCGATCTGAAGGTTGAATTGAAACCAGGATTGGGGAAAACCGCATTTTTGTTCAATGCATTGAAATCAGGTGATATTGATATTTATCCGGAATTTACGGGTACGGCGATATCGGAATTTATGAAGAAAACCGCAGTAAGCACAGATCGAACAGAAGTGTATGAACAAGCAAGAGACGGAATGTTGAGCCAGTTCAATATGGTTCTTTTGAAGCCAATGGATTACAACAATACGTATACATTGGCTGTGCCTCAGAAGGTTGCGGATCAGTATAATCTGAAGACGATATCAGATCTTAAGTCCGTGCAGCAGCAGATTAAGGCGGGATTCACATTGGAATTCTCAGATCGGGAAGACGGCTATGTTGGTATTCAGAAGAAGTATGGCATCAAATTCCCGAATGTGGCCACCATGGAACCGAAATTGCGTTATTCAGCCGTTCAGCGTGGAGATATCAATTTGCTGGATGCTTACTCCACAGACAGTGAACTGAGACAATATAAACTCGTTGTGCTGGAGGATGATCAGGAATTGTTCCCGCCATATCAGGGTGCCCCGATGCTCCGCAAAGAAACGGAAGATCAATATCCGCAGCTGGTGGAGGTACTGAATCAACTGGCAGGCCGGATCACGGACGATGAGATGCGACAAATGAATTACGAAGTGAACGTGAATGGAACAGGTGCAGAACAAGTTGCAACGGATTATCTGCAAAAAGCAGGTTTACTATAGTCTGATACTCAATTGATCCTCACCAATTAAAATTCACAGTTATACATGAAGAGGAGGAACCAACATGACACAACAAATTTATGATCTGATCGCAATTGGAACCGGAAGCGCAGCAAGCTCTGTTATTTCTCGCTGCGCCGAAGCCGGATGGAAAATCGCCGTGATTGATGAACGGGAGTTTGGCGGAACCTGTGCGTTACGGGGCTGTGATCCCAAAAAAGTGCTTGCAGGAGCGGCTGAACTGATCGACTGGAATGAACGAATGAAGGGCAAAGGAGTGGAAGGTAACGCCTCTATTCAGTGGTCGGAGCTGATGGCGTTCAAGCGAACATTTACGGAGAGTATTCCGAGAGCAAGCGAGGATAAGTTCAAACAGGCCGGGATGGATACATTCCATGGAAAAGCTTCTTTCGTCGATGAGGATCACATTCGTGTAGGTGATAAAGTGCTGCAGGGGAAACATATTTTAATTGCAACAGGTGCGCGTCCGGCGCCCCTACCTATTGATGGGGCAGAGCATTTGATATACAGTGATGATTTTCTTGATTTGGAACAGCTGCCAGATAAATTGGTTCTGGTGGGTGGTGGTTATATTGCTTTTGAATTTGCACATATCGCGGCCAGAGCCGGTACGGAAGTTCATATTATTCATCGAGGTGAAGAGCCACTGGAACAGTTTGATTCGGAACTCGTGAATTTGCTGCTGAAAAAATCCGAGGAAGTAGGCATTCAGGTGCATTTAAATGCAGAAGTAAAGGCGATTCGTCAGCAGGGGAACACGTATGTGGTTAGCGGAACCCGCAATGGAGCTGATCATCAATGGCAGTGCGGACTTGTCGTTCATGGAGCAGGACGTATTCCAAATGTGGACGGGCTTGAACTGGAAAAGGGAAATGTCAGCTATACGGAAAAAGGTATCTCTGTTAATGAGTACTTGCAGAGCGAAAGCAATCCAAGAGTTTACGCAGCTGGTGATGTTAGCGCAACGGAAGGACTTCCATTAACTCCGCTCGCAGGCCAGGAATCACGCGCCGTATCCTTGAATCTGCTTGAAGGCAATCATCACAAACCCAATTATAAAGTAATGCCCTCGGTTGTATTTACCGTGCCCTCCTTGGGTTCAGTGGGCCTTGATGTTGAGCAGGCCAAGGAAGAGGGATACAAGGTGAAGGTAAATGACATGTCGAAATGGTATACTTATAAACGTACGAATGAAAAATTTGCCATGGCTAAAGTCGTAATCGACGAGGCAACAGGGCGTATCCTGGGTGCCCACGTATTAGGTGGCAAAACAGAAGAACTGATTAACCTGTTCGCCATGGCAATTCAGTTCGATTTGACAACCGATCAGTTAAACACCATGAATTTTGCATATCCAACAGCCGCATCGGATATGGGCTCTTTATTTTAATGTGATGGTGTGGAAGGAAGGGAAGAATCATGTCTGTTAATTTTCATCGGATTCATGATGCCGAGTGGACAACCGAACCGGTTCAGGCACGGACAGAAGGTGACCGTCTGATTGTGGAGGCACAGGAGGGCAGTGACTTCTGGGAGAAAACATTTTATGGTTTCTGCCACCAGAATGGACATGCCATGCTAGCTCCATGGGATGGAACCCAGGCCATTGAAGTATCGTTTGATCTGAGTTCATTCACGGAATTATATGATCAGGCGGGATTGATGCTCTGGCACGGACAGGATCAATGGATCAAGGCGGGGGTAGAAGTAAATGACGGCGTGGCTCATGTAGGAGCGGTTGTGACGGATCGATTTTCCGATTGGTCGCTTTCACCTGTACCGGAGTGGGGTGGTCGAATCGTTACCATTCGTGCATCGTACCACGACGAAGCCGTAGTCATTCGAGCACGCACGGACGAGCATCCTTGGCGCACAATTCGAGTCGCGAGGTTTGCTTATCCGACGAACAAGCAAGCTGGACCATTTCTCTGTTCACCAAAACGTGCCGGATTCGAGGTTGCGTTTACCAAATGGAAGTTAACTGAACCGGATCAGGATCTACACACAGACCCTCCCATTGCCGACTAAGATTGGTTTTTGTTGGGAAATGTGGTTGCAATCGCAACAAACGAAACAAGCAAGTCTTCCTTGGTGGAGGACTTGCTTGTTTCGTTTGCAATTTCGTTTGCATTAGGCAGCGCTATGAGGTTAATTTATCAAGCCTTCAACGAATAGGGTGAGGCATATTTAATTTTTGTCCATATGAAGTTGCACTACTGTTGTAATTTTTCCTCAAGGTCTTATTTGCTTGAGTCCGAATCCTTGGAGTCAGATTCGATGCCATCAGCATCCTCTGCACCATCATCTGTTTCGTTCAACTCACGCATGCGCTCCTCGTAATCATCCAAGAACCATAACGGGTCCATGTTATCTTCCTCACCATTGTAATTAATCAATACTTCTTCACCGGCTTTGATATCTGTGTACGCATAGAAGTCAAAGGTGTGGTTTTCAAAGTTGATGTCATAGGTAGCATTTGGTTCATAGGAATGGTTGATCAAACTGCCATAGCCAAGCAGGATAGCCGTATGATTGGCTCCGTATTCGAATACGTAATCTTCGAGAATGGTTTTCTCAACATGTTCGTGGTCTTCATTGGGATAAGGGACAACCGGAGCCTGATGGATTAGCTGGCCTTTGGGAATGTCTACGGTCGCAAATACACCGCGGTTAAATTCACCATCGCCCAATTTGGATTGTTTCACTTCAATCATGATTTTCACCTGATGCTCTCCTAGAGAGCTCCATTCTTATAGTAGTAAGTCGTTAAGAAAAAATTTTAACTCATCCATACCTATAAGGCAAATGTCAATGAATTCAGTTTGAGTGGATCAGGAGTCGAAACATAGGATATTTCATTGATAAATGGTGCTAAATTTACAATATGGCGTTGAGTTGTGCATGATATAACGCTTATAATATACAAAGAATTAAGTCTATATAGAAAAGGTGTCATGAATGAGCATATTAAATGTCGAAAAATTAAGTCACGGTTTTGGTGACCGTGCTATCTTTAACAACGTTTCTTTCCGCCTCCTGAAAGGCGAACATATTGGTCTGATCGGGGCCAATGGTGAAGGTAAATCGACCTTCATGAACATTATTACGGGCAAACTCCAGCCGGATGAAGGCAAAGTGGAGTGGTCCAAACGCATGCGTGTCGGATATTTGGATCAGCACGCAGTGCTGAGCAAGGGACAATCCATTCGTGATGTCCTTCGTGGTGCGTTCCAGTATTTGTTCGACATGGAGCAGGAAATGAATGATATGTATGGCAAGATGGGCGATGTAACCCCAGAGGAACTCGAACAGCTGCTGGAGGATGTAGGTACCATTCAGGATACGCTGACCAATCAGGATTTCTACATGATCGATGCCAAAGTGGATGAGACAGCACGCGGTTTGGGTCTGACCGATATCGGTCTGGACAAGGACGTTAACGACCTTAGTGGTGGACAGCGAACGAAAGTACTGCTTGCCAAGCTGCTGCTTGAAAAACCGGATATTCTGCTCCTGGATGAGCCTACGAACTATCTGGATGAACTGCATATCGAATGGCTGAAACGCTATTTGCAGGAATATGAGAATGCTTTTATTCTGATCTCCCATGACATCCCGTTCCTGAACAGTGTAATTAACTTGATTTATCACATGGAGAATCAGGATCTTACACGTTATGTGGGCGATTATAGTCACTTCCAGGAAGTTCACGAGATGAAAAAACAGCAGCTGGAGTCGGCGTATAAGCGCCAACAACAGGAAATTGCCGATCTCAAAGACTTTGTTGCCCGGAACAAGGCAAGTGTCGCTACACGCAACATGGCGATGTCCAGACAGAAGAAGCTGGACAAGATGGAAGTCATCGAAATCGCCAAGGAAAAACCGAAACCACAGTTCAATTTCCGTGATGCCAGAACATCCGGCAAGCTCATTTTCGAAACAAAAGGTCTTGTCATTGGATACAATGAGCCGTTGTCGAGACCACTGGACCTGCGCATGGAGCGTGGACAGAAGATCGCCCTCGTTGGTGCGAACGGTATCGGTAAAACAACGCTGATGCGCAGCATTTTGGGTGAAATTCAGGCTTTGGAAGGAACCGTTCAGCGCGGCGAACACCTGGAGATTGGGTATTTCCAACAAGAGATAAAGGATGCGAATTACAATACCTGTATCGAAGAGATCTGGCAGGAGTTCCCGTCCTATACCCAATTTGAAGTGCGTGCTGCACTCGCAAAATGTGGACTGACTACGAAGCATATTGAGAGCAAGGTTGCGGTACTGAGTGGTGGCGAGAAAGCCAAAGTGCGTCTCTGCAAACTGATTAATAACGAAACGAACCTGCTTGTACTCGATGAGCCGACGAACCATCTGGACGTTGACGCTAAGGATGAATTGAAACGTGCACTCAAAGCTTACAAAGGCAGTATTCTGTTAATCTCTCATGAACCTGAATTCTATCGTGATGTGGTTACAGAGACATGGAACTGTGAGTCGTGGACAACGAAAGTATTTTAACGTAGTATGAGCGAGCTTGCGAACAAGCTCGAACGGTGATACATGCGCGTATTTTGCTTGCAAGGCAGGCAAAATACGCGTTTTTTGCATGTTAAAGCGAATAAGGTCCAAGCTGAGTTAGTGGTTGACAGCTTCAAATACGTAATCATATAATTCGAGAAAGCGATTACATTTATATATTATAAACCTGTTTCACGACATAGGGGCAAAAAGACGAGGTATTCCGTTTTGGTAACATTGCACTTAGGAGGGAAGACGGGTCTTTTTTTGCACTATAATGAAACCGGTTTCATTGAAAAAGGGGGGGGGAACGCACTTTCTACCGCACGCTGCTGAGGACTGTAGCCGAATAACAACACCGCGCCTTAAAGAACCATGCTTTCATTTTCCGAGGTAAAGGAGAGAATGAACATTGGAAAAACTCAGGAAACCTTTGGTATTCATGTTATCTGTTACATTGGCGTTGTCATCTGTACCGTTGATGTTACCAAGCCGTGCATATGCCGATCCTTATGGAATACCAGCCACGTTGCTGCGGGACGATTTTTCTGACGGGGATTACACTGCATCCCCTGCGTGGGATGTAAGCTCAGGCAGTTGGGAGGTAATTGCGGACCCAACGGATGCGTCCAACTCCACGCTTTATCAGAGCGATACAGGGGAAGGCATCATTTCTACTGGAGATGTCGTATCTGATATGACGGTGTCCATGCGCTTTTATACTGGAGCTGGTCAGGGGTATCCCGGGATTTTGCCGCGGTTTCAGGATAAGAGCAACTTTTATTATTTTCAAATGCAGGTCCCCAGCAACAAACTCGTCTTCTCCAAGCGGGTGAACGGAACGGATACAACATTGAAATCGGTGGATTATGGGTTCGCCAAAAATACGTGGTATACGCTCAAAATGGTGCTATCGGGTTCTTCCATTCGCGGGTACATCTCCGAAAACGGTTCGGATCGCTTGGTATTTGATCTGGCTGATACTACATTCGGGGCAGGCACAGTTGGCATTCGAAATAAGTGGCAGTCGGTACATATAGATGACGTGATCATTGCCGAGCAGCCGCCAAGGAACGATGTTCTGTTTTCCAGTGATGAGCAGACGGCATCTTCGGTTTCGCTGCAATGGACCGAGGCAGCAGGTGCAACAAGTTATCGCCTGTATCGTTCTTCTACGCCTGAAGGTGGTTATTCCCTCGTTGCCAGCACAGGGGCTTCAAGTTATGTGGATGAGGGATTAGGTACCGATACGGTGTATTATTACAAGCTTGCCTACGAATACGGAGGCATGACGGAATCTTTGTGGTCCTCGCCACTAGAGGTTCGGACGACGGCCACTGCGCCGCAGGCTCCAGGCGAACTGAAGGCCGTGGCACTTGATGCCACAAGCGTGAAGCTGTCCTGGCTGGCAGTGGACAAGGCTGCTGGTTATCGTGTGGCTCGGGCTGAGGCTGGCAGCGACCAGTATGAGCAGGTGTATGAAGGTACGGCACTCAGTTACACTGATCAGGGGCTGGAGCCCGGCAACAGCTACAGCTATCGCGTAACGGCCTTTAATGCTGCCGGAGAGTCTCCAATCACCACTGCCGAGGCTGCCACATACTCGATTGATTCCCCAGCAGGGTTTGCTGCTACAGTTGTAACGGATACGTCAATTTCCCTGGGGTGGAACGAACTTCCTGGATCTGATGTAACATATACGATCTCCAGGGCAACCAGTGCTGCGGGTACGTACCAGCAGGTATATAGTGGTCATGAAAGTACGTTTAACGATCGTGGCCTGACGATGGGCACAGGGTATTTTTACATGATTCAGGCGAAAGTGGATGACGTCGTTTCTCCCCCGTCTGCACCGCTTGGCGTTGCAACCATTCGCACGAGTTTTACTCCGGGGCAGTTATGGCCGGATCAGGACGGCAAGCCAATCGACGCACATGGCGCAGGATTCTTCTACGATGAAAAGACGGAGACGTATTACTGGTATGGGGAAAACCATACGGGAGGATGGCCAGCTGTTGGTGTGCGGGTATATTCATCCAAGGACCTGCTGAATTGGACAGATCAAGGCATGGCACTGACCATGATTCAATCCATGGATGATTTCGACAAGGACCCGTTTATCTCTGCGTTGTATGAAGGGCGTGAAGACAGAGTAGACATCTGGGCCGATATTCGAAAGGGCAGAATTGTTGAACGACCTAAGGTCATTTATAACGACAAAACAAAAAAATACGTAATGTGGGCCCACATGGATGGAGACAAGGACCCGTACAATAACAATGCGAACTACGGTAAAGCTCGGGCCGGATACGCGGTTAGTGACTCCCCGACAGGACCTTTTGTGTATCAGAAGAGTTACCGGATGGACAGAGCTCCCGAGGGGGAGAAAGATTACTTCCCAAGCGATCGGGGCATGGCTCGTGATATGACGCTGTTTAAGGACGATGACGGTACAGGATATTTAATCTATTCCAGTGAGGAAAACCTGACGTTGTATATCTCCAAACTGACTGAGGATTACAGCGATGTGACAGGTTGGCATAAGCAGGGGCTAACGGATGACAAGGGCAATCCGGTGCGAGATTCCACCTATCAGGCTGAGTACGGCGTCGATTATGTGCGTGTGTTTCCGGGTGGACAGCGTGAAGCGCCCGCAATGTTCAAGTATCAGGGCAAATATTATATTTTGACTTCCGGCGCGTCCGGCTGGGCCCCTAACGAAAACAAGGTGACAGTGGCAGACAACATCTTTGGCCCTTGGTCCACGATGACCAATCCATTTGTGCGCACGTTGCCGAGTGATCCCGATCCGGGGAAGGCGTTCGGCACGCAAACTACGTCGGTCATTCCAGTCGATCCGGAAAAAGGGAAATTCATTTACGTGGGAGATACGTGGAACGGTGGCAATTTCTCAAACGACGGAGCCAAATACGTATTTTTGCCGATTGAATTCGGAATCGGGTCAGACATTGCTATCAAGTGGTATAATAGTTGGTCGCCTGATCTGCTGAATTCGATGGGCAAGGTCGACATTGCCGATCCGCTGCCAGAGGCGGTGCCTCTAGGGAAAATACCTCCCCTGCCAACGACGGTCAATGTGCGTGACGGAGGTACGCTTGTGTCAACGTCAGCGGTGTGGACGGTCGATAACCGGGCCATGACGGCAGACGATTTTGCGAAACCCGGACCGATCACACTTCAAGTAACGACACCGGAGTTCGGCAACAAAAAGCAGGCGGTCCGAGTATACGTTATTCCGGAGAACGCACAGTATTTCGTGAACAACGGTGGATACGAAACGGCCGATTATAAACTTATGGGTGCATACATGAAAGGCTCGCTTGCCAACTCGGGAACGGCGGATCAGATGTACGCGCCTGTAGAGGGACGGACTTGGGGGTACGTCAGCGCCGACGCGCTTCCTTCCGGTTCGAGTGGCGGGGATATTTTCTCGACCGTCCGTTATTTGAATGGAGGGAATGTCAGCAACTCGCCCAAAGGCACTGATCTGATCTATACCTTCGATGTGCCGAACGGGACATACGATATATACGCCGGGTTCAACGATCCGTGGACAAACACGTCGCGCAAAGCGAACTTCCTCATCAACGGCACAAATACCGGTGCAGTTACTTATACGCCGGCCAGTGTAAGAGCCCACACTGGTATTGTTGTATCTGGCAACAAGCTGGAATTGACGGTACGCAATACGGCATCACAGGACCCACTGATCAGTTGGATTATAATCTCCAAGCCTGATGCAGTGCCACCTACGGACAACAGCGCCGGTCTGAATGCTGATGTATCGGCTGCAACAAGTGTATCACTCCGCTGGGATGCAGCTCTTGGCGCAGCTAGCTACAAGCTCTATCGCTCCGCTCGTGAGAATGGAGAGTACAATGTTGTCTATAACGGCAGTCTGCGGGAATACACGGACAACGGATTGAATTCCGGCACCAGTTATTATTATAAAGTGGAAGCTTTTGATACGTCAGGGCATTCAATGCGCGGTTTATCTTCCGCTTATCATGTACTTACGGCCCAACAGACCGCTGCCGATGTGGCTGCAAGCATTACAGCACTGGAGCAGCCTTCTGCAGGTGCAAAGAGGCTGGAGCTGCCGAAAGTGCCGCAAGGATTTGCGGTGGAGATCGCCGCAAGTTCGGTACCGTCCGTCATTCAAATCGATGGAACGATCATACCGCCATCGAAGGAAACCTCGGTAACACTGGAATTGGAGATTACACGAACCTCTGATGACAGCAAAGCGATGACCATACCGCTGACGGTAAATGTACCTTCATATACGCCATCACCAGGGGGCACGGGCTCCGAGGGGGCGGGCGGTGGTTCAGGTGGAAATCCAGGCGGTAATTCAAACAGCTCGGGAGGACAGCCGGGAAGTGGTACCCCGAATACGGAGAATTCCTCGCCACGACCTGAATTGCAAAAAGACCGCGCTGTTTTTGAGTTGCAAGGTATAGTTGACCAGCAGGGTGTAGTGCAGGTGAAGGTGGATGCTTCAGTGATTGAAGAGGCATTTAAAGTGGCTCCGTCAAATGCGGGAGTCCGTCGGGTTGAACTTCGCCAGAAACCGCTCTCAGGTGCAGCCGCTTATGAACTGCTTCTGCCTGTCTCGGCGTTGGTGAGTCAAGGCAAATCACATGTGTTTAACATCGTCACAGAACTGGGCACGTTAGAACTTCCTGCTACACTCTTACCGAAGGATCTGGTGGATCACGAGACTGTTTCAATTCGCTTCATTCGAAAGAAACTGCCGCAGGCGGTTGCGAGTCAGCTTGGAACACAGCATGGAGTTCGTTTCGAAATTGATCTTGACGGTGATGCTTGGCCATCCGCAGGCGAGCTTACTCTCCGTCTGCCCCACAATGCACTGAAACATGTACAACGGGATGTAATCGTAGCTTTTGCTATAGACGCGAATCATGTGGCAATTCCGCTGCCGCAAAGCCGTTACGATCAGAACAGCGGGGAGGTCGTATTCTCCGTTCCGTCTTCAGCAGGAAATTATGCTGCCGTGTCTGTGCAGCAGACGTTCACAGATCTCGCGAATGTACCATGGGCCAAGAACGCAATGGAGGCGTTGGCAGCCCGAGGAGTGATTGATCAAGATGTGAGCAAAAACTCCCGTCAGTTGCATCCGAAACAGGAGATGACGCGTGGCCAATACGTACAGTGGCTGATGACCGCACTGAGCTTGAATACGTTGCACGGGAATGCGTTCTCCGATGTCAGCGCGGACGCATCATATTATGAAGCGGTAACTGCAGCGCGTTCGCTTGGCATCACTGGCGGCACCGGGAACGGGCGCTTTATGCCTGAGGCAACCATCACCCGTCAGGAAATGATGACGCTGATGGTGAGGGCACTTGGAGTGGCCGGATTAGTCGAGCAGGAATCAGCTTCGGCCGACAGTCTCGCTCAGTTCCGCGATGCTTCCACGATTCGTTCATATGCCCGTGACAGTGTAGCCCTGCTTGTAAATCTGGGCATCGTCGGTGGATACAATAACGAAGTGAAACCTCTTACCCATGCGACTCGTGCTGAATCGGCAGCGCTGCTGTATGCGATGATGAGCAAAATGGTTTGGCCTGAATGACGATATCAACAATTGTAGTGTAAGGAGAGAAGGCTTACTTCAACCTGGATTGCAGGTGGAGTAAGCCTTTTTCTTTTGCTTATGCGCCGGCACGGGGATAAAACAGGACGGTGAAGTCCACTCTTAACGAGGAAGTAGCCTTCTACCGGATTGGAGAGGTTGGCTACTTGTAATATCTGCCGATTTGATACGCTTGCTCCAGCAAGCCTTCAATATGTGTTTTGGATTCGGATATGGTTTCATAGAGAAACTCGACTCGGGATTCCTGCAATCCTGCATAACCCGCGATCCCATTATTCAGATAATTTGAAATCATGTTGTAATAATCGTATTTATGGAATGATGCCTCCGTTCCTCCAGCTAGTGCAATCCAGAGTGCCTTTTTGGAATTTGCCTTGTTCAGCAGCCCCATGTTCCATACCTTGTCCAGATAAGCTTTGAGCATGGAAGGAACGTTGTACCACCAGATCGGGAAAACAAATACAATGGTATCAGCCGCGAGCACGCGATCCAGCTCTTTGCGAATTACAGGGGCATGCTGCTTATCGGGATTTTGCCAATCTCGCTCATCTTCTACGCTATATAACGGATCGAATCCATCATGATACAGATCAAGGATATCAATTTCATGGTGATTCTCCTTCATACCTTCTATAACACGGTTCATCACGGCAAATGTTAGGGAATCCTGTCTTGGGTGAGTAACGACCAGTTTGATTTTCATGTATGAGTAACCATCCTTTTTCCTTCATTTTTGGTTTAACGTTCTGACCAATGTTATTATAAGTTTCATGACATCTTTTTGAGAAGTACGCACCTTCGAGTGCTGTAGATACCTTGAGGTTCTTCGGTTACTTTTAATAATGGATATACATATATGTGATTTAAGGGGGATTACCAGTGGAACAGGAACTGAAAAGATATGAGAGTGGTGTGCAGGCAATGCTGGAACTGGTCGGTGGAAAATGGAGGATTCTTATTCTGCATCAGCTGATAACAGGTAAAAAACGAACAAGCGAACTTCGCAGAGCTATCCCTGGCATTACTCAGAAGGTCCTAACCCAGCAGCTGCGTGATCTTGAAAAGAATGAAATCATCCATCGAATTATTCATCCCCAGATTCCACCTAAGGTAGAGTATGAGCTGACCGAGTATGGCTTGACACTGCAGGCAATCATCGACCGCATCTGTCTGTGGGGAGAGAATCATCTGGACAGAGTATATGGTGATAAAAACAAAGTGCTGGAGAATCATTTTAGCGAATATATTCCGCTTTCGACTCCGAACTAAACTGCTCCCAAATTAAAAAACAACAAAAACCGTCCTACATTTAGGAGGAGGCATTTGTTGTTTTTTTGTCCTTTATCAGTGAAACTGATAAATACCATAAAATCATCGAAATTGACCCCTACCATCGGGTATGGTAGGTTCAAGAGAGTAGAAATTAATATGATCATTTTAGTAGGAATTAAAATTGACGTAATGCGCGAGGTGGCAAATGGTGGAACTTCAAGTGACAAACAGCCCTTTTAATCAGGAACAGGTTGAGCTGCTCAATCGCCTTATTCCTACATTGAACGATGGACAAAAAACATGGCTTAGCGGTTATCTGACAGCCATTCAGGGATTTGCAGCTGTAGCTGCACCTGCTGGTGTGGAACAACAGTCTGCACCTTCAGCAGGTATAACTCCTGCAAGTACACCTGCGGTGTCCAAGGAAGTTACGGTACTCTTTGGATCACAAACCGGGAACTCCAGTGGACTATCCAAGAAACTGGCGAAAAAGCTGGAAGAGCAGGGGCTTCAGGTGACCCTGTCGTCAATGGGAGATTTCAAACCGAACGGACTGAAAAAAGTAGAGAATCTTCTCATTATTGTCAGCACACACGGAGAAGGCGAACCGCCGGATAATGCAATTCCGCTGCATGAATTCCTGCATAGCAAACGGGCTCCGAAGCTCGATGGATTGCGCTACTCCGTATTGGCATTGGGAGATACTTCATACGAGTTTTTTTGTAAGACAGGAAAGGATTTTGACATTCGTTTGCAGGAGCTTGGCGGAACAGCACTTGTACCACGTGTGGACTGTGATGTTGATTTTGATGAAGCGGCTGCAGAGTGGATGAATGATGTGCTTGCTTCATTAAGCAGCACACCTGTTTCTGCGGGAGTGGTAACCAGTGAAGCGGTTGGAGCCGCAGTCAGCAGCGGTGAATCTGAGTTCAACCGGACGAATCCGTTCAAGGCGGAAGTACTGGAGAATCTCAATCTGAATGGCAGAGGATCGGACCGCGAGACGCGTCATATCGAATTGTCTCTGGAAGGTTCCAATCTGGACTACGAGCCGGGCGACAGCCTCGGTGTATTCCCTGAGAATCATCCACGCCTTGTCGATGAGCTGATTGCATCTATGGAATGGAACGCGGATGAGCGCGTCACGGTTAATAAAAGTGGAGACCAGGTATCTGTACGTGAAGCACTATTGCGTTACTTCGAAATTACTGCTGTAACTAAACCCGTTGTGGAGCAGTTGGCAAAACTTAGTCCGGGTAGCGGCCTGCCCGCTCTGCTAGCAGATGATTCGGAATTCCGCAAGGTCATGAACAGCTGTGATTTGCTGGATCTGGTACAGGATTACGGGCTTAAAGGTATTCCGGCTGCAGCGTTCGTAGCTGTGCTTCGCAAAATCCCGGCACGTCTGTATTCGATTGCCAGCAGTTCAAAATCGTTCCCGGATGAAGTTCATCTTACTGTTCGAACAGTACGTTATGAATCACGCGGCAGAGAACGCTACGGTGTGTGCTCTGTTCATCTGGCTGAACGAGTCGAATTAGGGGATACACTGCCTGTATTTATTCAGCAAAATCCAAACTTCAAACTGCCGGAGAACCCGGATGTTCCAATCATCATGGTTGGCCCAGGCACAGGTGTAGCTCCGTTCAGATCATTCCTTGGAGAGCGTGAAGAGACAGGTGCAGAAGGCAAGACGTGGCTGTTCTACGGAGATCAGCATTTCTCCACCGATTTCCTTTATCAGACCGAATGGCAGCGCTGGCTCAAGGACGGCGTTCTTACGAAGATGGACGTCGCTTTTTCCCGTGATGCAGAAGAGAAAGTATATGTTCAGCATCGGATGCTGGAGCACAGCAAAGAACTGTATCAATGGTTACAGGAAGGTGCGGTTATATATATCTGTGGTGACGAGAAAAGAATGGCACATGATGTTCATGCTGCACTCGCAACCATTCTTGAACAAGAGGGTGGCCTATCACCTGAACAGGCAGCGGAATATCTGACGCGGTTGCAGCAGGAAAAACGTTATCAGCGGGATGTGTATTAATTTCAGATCATATGCCGGATAAGGCATCCCGGAGAGACGAGAGGAGAAAGCAGCATGGCTTATAATAACTTGCTTAACCCGCAGCGCACAAACAGCGATGTGGAAGATATAAAGATCAAAAGTGACTACTTGCGCGGAAGTCTGACTGAAACGCTGGCGGATCGGATCAGTGGTTCGATTCCCGAGGACGATAACCGTCTGATGAAACATCACGGAAGTTATATGCAAGACGACCGTGATCTGCGTAATGAACGGAATAAATCCAAGCTGGAGCCTGCTTATCAATTCATGTTGCGTGTGCGTGCTTCCGGAGGGATTGTTACACCAGAACAGTGGTTGATGATGGATCGTGTGGCGCATAAATATGCGAATGAAACCATTCGTCTGACGACACGCCAGTCTTTTCAACTCCATGGAGTACTTAAATGGAACCTCAAAAATACCATTCGTGAAGTGAACGATTCGTTGCTCAGCACCCTCGCTGCGTGCGGTGACGTCAACCGAAACGTCATGTGCAACCCGAATCCGGATCAATCGGATATTCATGCTGAAGTGTATGAATGGGCATGTCAGGTGAGTAATCATCTTGATCCACGCACACGTGCCTATCATGAGCTGTGGCTGGATGGAGAGAAAATTATCGACTCGCAGGACACGGATGAAGAGGTAGAACCGATCTACGGCAAAGTGTATTTGCCGCGTAAGTTCAAAATCGGGATTGCAGTTCCGCCATCCAATGATGTAGATGTGTTTTCGCAGGATCTTGGCTTTATCGCAATTGTAGAGAATGGCAAGCTGCAAGGTTTTAACGTTTCTGTCGGCGGTGGTATGGGGATGTCGCATGGTGATCCAAAGACGTATCCTCAAGTGTCCAAGGTCATTGGTTTCTGTACACCGGAGCAAATGATTGATGTTGCTGAGAAAACGGTTATGATTCAGCGTGATTATGGGGATCGTGCAGTGCGTAAACATGCCCGTTTCAAATATACAATCGATGATCGTGGCCTCGCCTGGTTCGTGGAAGAACTGACAAGTCGTCTCGGCTGGAAGCTGGATACGGCGCGCGAGTTCCATTTTGACCATAATGGAGATCGTTACGGTTGGGTGAAAGGCAGCAACGGCAGATGGCACTATACCTTGTTCATTCAAAATGGACGTGTGAAGGATGTGGACGGTTATCCGCTCATGACAGGTCTACGTGAAATTGCCAAAGTCCATACCGGAGATTTTCGTCTGACAGCGAATCAGAATCTCATTATCGGTAACATCAGCAGCCAGAAGAAGAAAAAAATTGAGGCACTGATTGAGCAATACAATCTGACCGATGGTGCGCATTACTCGGCGCTTCGCAGAAGTTCTATGGCTTGTGTGGCGCTTCCGACTTGTGGTCTTGCCATGGCGGAATCCGAACGATATCTGCCATCACTGATCGACAAGCTCGAGCCTGTACTAGACGAAGCGGGTCTCAGAGACGAAGAGATTGTTATTCGTATGACGGGCTGCCCGAACGGCTGCGCGAGACCGATGCTGGCCGAGATTTCGTTTATCGGCAAAGCTCCGGGAAAATACAATATGTACCTCGGTGGAAGTTTTACCGGGCACCGCTTGAACAAATTGTACAAAGAAAATATTGGCGAAGCCGAAATTTTGGATACATTGACTCCAATGGTGAATCAATATGCCAAAGAGCGCCTTGATGGTGAGCATTTTGGAGATTTCGTCATTCGTGCCGGTTATGTGCCTGAAGTGCTGGATGGTCAGCAGTTTCATGCTTAATTAGATGAATTCGCGCAGAGAAGCATTCCTTAGGGAATAGCTTCTTTGGCGTTTCTATGTCATTACATTCAAAGAACAGAAGTGTATGCAGATGGTGCGCAGACGTCGATTAAAGGATAATCGAGACTTAACCCTCCATTCGGGAAGGTTGAATCTACTGGCCTTTTACCATTTTTTCGTGAGTCTAAACTTGTTGAAGTACGCCCAACAAGATATAATGACAAAGTAGAAAGCAGATTATATGTTGAAAGTGAGCGGAAACGATATGGGTCGTAAGTGGAATAATATTAAAGAAAAAAAAGCTTCAAAAGATGCAAATACAAGCCGTGTCTATGCTAAATTCGGTGTTGAGATTTATGTAGCTGCCAAAAAGGGCGAACCGGACCCGGAAGCGAACCGTGCACTGAAAGTCGTGCTGGAACGTGCCAAAACGTATAACGTACCCAAAGCGATCATTGACCGTGCCATGGAAAAGGCAAAAGGCAGCGGGGACGAGAATTATGAAGAACTGCGTTATGAAGGATTCGGGCCAAATGGTGCCATGGTTATCGTGGATGCCCTCACCAATAATGTAAACCGTACTGCACCGGAAGTACGCTCCGCATTTAACAAAAACGCGGGTAATATGGGAGTGAGCGGTTCCGTTGCATATATGTTTGATCCTACAGCGGTAATCGGGGTCGAAGGTAAAAACTCAGAAGAAGTACTTGAAATTATGCTTGAAGCGGATGTCGATGTACGTGATATTGTGGATGAAGATGAATCCGTTATCGTTTACGCAGAGCCGGATCAATTCCACGCCGTACAAGAAGCGTTCAAAGCGGCGGGTGTAACTGAATTTACCGTAGCCGAGCTGACGATGCTGGCGCAAAACCATATTGAACTTCCAGAGGACGCACAAGCCCAGTTCGAGAAGCTGATTGATGCGCTTGAAGACCTGGAAGATGTTCAGCAAGTGTACCATAACGTAGAGTTTGTATAAGCGAATTACACGATACGTGGTTCGATTGCCAAAAAGAGTGTCTAGCCAATCAAATGGATTGGACAGACACTCTTTTTTATTGCTCTCCTATGAATCGGATTGCAATTTGCCAGGAGACTTTTTCGATTTTGCTGACTGGCTTCCGCCAAACTTGAACAACACGATACCACCTACGATGACGAGAACCCCGAGAAGCTGGTTCCACGAGAATGGAATCTGCTCCAATCCAAGCCACCCCATGGAATCAAACAGTAAGGCGAAACTTAACTGGGATGTAAGTACGATGGAGATCGCAAAGGTGGGACCGAGCAGCTTCATGGCCTGAACGAGACAGAAGACCACCCCAACACCGATGGCTCCGCTAAGCCAATACCAGGGCTGCATATGTTGGAAGCTGAATGTATTTTTGCCCTCCACCAACAGAGAAATCAGAAACGATGCAATGAATCCAGTGAAAAGCACCATCGTTGTTGTGGACCACGAGCCGGTACGTTCATTTACTTTACTATTAAAGATGGTTTGCAGACTGACAAGAGAACCTGCCAGTAACGCAAGCAATATACCTGTAATGATCATAGATGTAGCTCTCCTTATTCATAGATGTTGTGCCCCGCCACTTCTGCCAGACCTGCCCGATCTTTGACCATAATAAACCCCTGATCCCGCATAATTAATCCCTCTGCACACAGTTTCTGAATCACCCGATTCAAATGCCGATAGCTCGTACCGATCAGATTCGCGATATCTGTCAAATTAAAGGCGTCCAGTTCTTCGTGGACCACAGTCCCCGCTTCTTCGGTAGAGATGGAGAGCAGATAGCTGGCTAATCGAACCTCGACCGGATACATCAGGTTGAAGTTGGAGAAGTTCGAATCAATGTAAAACTTGTGGGAAATAATTTTGAGCAGAAATTTCAACAGGGGTGCGTAATCGCTGGCAAGTTCAGCTAACCATTGATAATGAATGCGCAGCATCACGACAGGAGAGACAGCCTGTACGGTGTTCACAATGTTACTCTCCCGAACGTACTCGATATCACCAACCACCTCAAGCGGTGTTTTGAAGCAAAGAACGAGTGTTTTATCCTGTGGTGAGGTTGTGAAAATTTTGACTTTTCCCTCAACCAGCACATATAAATATTCGGATATTTCACCTTCGCGGCAGATCAATTCGCACTTCTCGAAGTGGCATAACGTCATATGCGGACGCAGGGGCTCGTGAAATACCGATTCGAGTTGATACTGTTTTAAATAGTGCAGCAATTGATGCTCATTTGTGAATTCTTCCATAATGTATTTCACCCCCGACTTTATACTCGATCAGCTACAGCTTCATAATAATAACGCCCGTAACCATTAATGCGATACCCAGAAATTGCGGTAGTTTCATTTTTTGCTTCACGACACCGAACCATCCGTTACTGTCGACGAGAAAGGTCAGGAACAGCTGTGCAATCAACAGGGCTGAGATCGTAAAAGTTACCCCAATTTGCTGGATAGCCGTGACTTCGCTGAAAATAATCACTGCACCAAACGCGCCTCCTGCCAGGTACATGGGCTTCACTTGTTTCAATCCTTGCAAGTTAATATCACGAACAAACACCAGGATTAGAGCCGCTAATATGAACCCGGTGAGTTGTGTAATGGTTGCAGCTTGCCAGGTGCCCATGTCCGTACTGATTCGGGTATTGGCAACCCCTTGCAGGGTAATGCATGCACCACCTAAAAGTGCAAAAATAATTCCTCTCATGGTTGTACTCTCCTTGTCGCGTCATTACTTCTTCGAATTCTATTAAATGATATTTTCACTCAAAAAGCCAAGGACAAATGTCCTCAGCTCAGAAGTCATAGCATTTAGAGTACGATAAACCCTCTGCAAAATCCAGATAGAACCCAGGATGGCTCGTTATTCTGAACATCACAATACTTGAAACACCGGTTGCTCACCAACATAATGCACTGGCAATTCCGGGAAAGCTCTAGCCAATTTTTCAGACAGATGCTTCATCCCGGAAGCCTCACTCTCTGCATGGCCAATCATGATAAGAGCCTTGTGTTTCCCTTGTTGTACAGCATCACGTATGTACTCCGGTGTCTCCCATTCGAAACCTTCACCTGCGATAATCAGATCCAGCTCTTCCTGTTGAAGCAGAGGAATGGTCAGATTGCCGTTGCCTCGAAATCCAACCAAAATCGCTGCACGATTGCATACCATCTTGGGATCACCAGTTAGGCGTACATATTCGATCCCAAGCGAATGTTTAATATGTTCCGCAATAAGCTGGACTGTCATTCCTTCCGGAAAGGACAGAATGTCAGCTTCCGGTTTGCTGTGTTCTACAGATGATGACCACCCCAGTGCCTGAACCAATCCTTCCGTAATGCCATCCGGCTGAAAGCGGTGAATGGCATCATGGCAGCGATAGATCGCAATTCCGCCGTTCTCGATCAGCCTTCTCTTGGTTTCATAGACCGGATCATTAGCCAGCCAATCGGTATGGCTATGATGGTTATAGAAGGGCGGCTCATGAGCGATAATCAGATTAGCTCCACGTTGTATGGCATGCTCAATCACATGTTGTGTAGGCATAAAAGTTACAAAGATGCCTTTGACCATTTGATTGGGAGAACCCGTAATCAGTAGATCCACGGTGTTTTCCGGTAGTTCAATCTTGGCCGTGAGATGGTTTATAACATGTTGAATGGTTATTTTCATATGCGGTATTCCTCCAATGACAGGATAGGATATGCCCAGTTTATCATGTTGATGGATGTACAGCATTATGATATGTGCTTTTTACGATTGAAAGAAAGAAGACACACGACAACTCCGATTCAATTCACAGATTCATATCAATGGGCTTCTGGTAAATATCAAAGTGGCCGTTTTTTTCTATTTTGAAAAGAGAAGTGAACTCGATCATAGGAAGCTGGTTAGTGTAACACCGTAAAAACGACTCAAGATGCAACGATACTGGATTCATATAGTTTTCTGGATCAAGAAAAAGTATACTTACATAGAATCTTTATCTAGATTAATGGAGTATCCATTTAAACCTACACTGAACATACAGTTAAGTATAAGTCTTAATTCTGATGAAGAGATCCGATATGAAGGGTGATGATTACATGACAGCCAGTACCATTATGGAACGTCTGAAGAGTGAGACAGCTCATTATCACAGACAAGTGGAACAGAACGATTATGCCAAGGCTATTATGAATCAAACCGTTAGCTTAGAAAAGTATAAGAAATATCTGGAGAAATTCTACGGTTTTCTGAAACCATTAGAAGATCAGGCTGTACAGCAGCCTTTCTGGGAAAGTACGGGACTGGATTTCGAGATTAGAGGAAAAGCGAAATTGCTTGAAAATGATTTGCGGAATCTTGGCGCCAGTGAAGAGCAAATTGGCCAAGTTCCTTTATGTAAGGATCTTCCGGATATCTCGACACCAGCAAGGTTGTTCGGTTATTTATATGTCATTGAAGGATCGACGAACGGAGGCCAGATCATGACCAAACGTTTGTCTCAGTTCCTGCCGATTGAAGCAGATCGGGGATTGGAATATTTTAATGCCTATGGTACGGAGACTAGAACAAGATGGGCGGAGTTCACGGAACTACTGCGTCAATCCATCACGGCGGAAGAAGATCACGACATGATGGTGCACACAGCTTCGGAAACGTTCCGATTACTTGATCAATGGATCAATACAAATACAGATGATCTGTAAGTTGAAATAAGAGTTATCACATCATGAGAGGGGATTTTTCAGGCTATGCCCGAATCGAAGTCCAGGAAAGAAAATAATATGCTTAACCGTACATTGCTTAATCAGGGTACGTACACCAATGATCCAATTGATATAAACAATTGCGATAAGGAACCCATTCATATCCCCGGCTTCATTCAACCTCATGGTGTGCTCTTGGCTGTAACCACCAACAATATACCGACTATTGTACAATGCAGCCAAAATACAGAAGAACATCTCGGTCTTACTACGCAAGAGGTGTTGGGCCTTCCACTCGAACATCTGATTGGCAAGGATAATATCAGGCAGGTACTGGCACGCACCTTCAGTGCATCTGTAACATCAGACCTGCAATATATGGATCTCACGGTTGCCGTATCGGGACATGCTAAGGTCTTCACTTCTGTCATTCATGAAAGTGAAGGCCTGTTAATTTTGGAAATGGAGCCTTCCTATGAAAAAGGAAATATGGAAGTTAATGATTTTGAGTGGATTTCCAGCTTCTTTAGCCGACTTAAAAGTACTGATAATCGTGTGGAAGCGAGTCAGATTGCAGCCGAGCAAGTGAAAGAAATGCTAGGTTATGATCGGGTCATGATCTATGAATTTGACGAACAATGGAATGGGAAGGTCATCGCAGAAGCGCGTGAGGAAGAGCTCGAACCGTTTCTCGGGCACCATTATCCAGCGTCAGATATCCCCAAACAGGCACGGGAATTGTACTTGCGAAATTGGTTGCGCACCATCGTGAACGTGAATTATACACCTGTCGAGATCGTTCCCTTGCTTCAACCTTTGACGGGCAAACCGCTTAATCTGAGCTTGTCGGTTCTGCGGAGTGTATCCCCTTTGCACATTGAGTATTTACAGAACATGGGTGTTGGTGCGACCGTAACCATCTCTCTAATCCATGACAACCAGCTGTGGGGCCTGATTACATGTCATCACTATTCAGCTCGATATGTACCTCATCGTGTTCGGAACTTGTGTAACTTCTTGGGCTCTTTCTTCTCAAGTGAACTGTTTCAACGTCAGCAGCTGGATGAATATCAAGCCGAGATTCAGTCTCGTGAAGCAGCTACCCAAATTGCAAATATTTTTATTGGAAATACAAGTCCGGCGAGGATTATTGAGGAATTGCAGGGCGAAGAGCAGACCTTACTGAGTCTTATGGATGCTTCGGGAGCTGCGATCTGTTATCAGGACAAGCTGTTGTTATATGGTGATACGCCAGCAAGAGAGCAAGTAAGGGAATTGGCCGCATGGTTGGCAGGCAAGTCGGAAGATTACAGTTATCATAGCTCCAAGCTGAGTTTAGAGTATGATCCTGCCCAAGCTTACAAGGAAAAAGCCTCAGGCATTGTTTATGTTGCCATATCCCCTGGGCAGCATCATTACATCATCTGGTTCCGACCTGAGGTCGTTCAGCTCGTGGATTGGGCAGGTGATCCAGCCAAAGCAGTGATCAAAACCGATGATGGCATGCGTCTGTCTCCCCGGAAATCCTTCGAGAAATGGAGAGAGGTCGTACAATCTACCTCCTATCCTTGGACAACGAAGGAGCTGAATGTTCTGCCACTGCTCAAAAGCATCGTACGCCGTCAGACGGAAAATCAACTGGTTCAGGCGGAAGAACAGGCCTTGCAGAATGCACGTGTTTTGCGGCAAAATGAGCAGCGTTACTTGCAATTGATGGAGTTTTCTCCAGTGGCCTTTTTTACGTTGACGGATGGGTTCATTATTTATTGCAATAACAAGGCAGCAGACCTGCTCGGCTTTGAAAACTCTAAAAATCTTATCGGCAAGGATTTCAGGGAATTTATTCCTGATAAGACGAGAACGGTTTTGCAGCAAAACCTGCAGGAACTGAAGCTTAACAACACTCGTCTGTTTACCAACCAGGCATATTTCACCACAGCAACTGGCACGTCTTTATTGCTTGAGATTACACTGGCTTCTGTTACACATGCAGGCAAACCGTCAGTGATGGTCCTTCTGAACAGCGGGGCATCCCATCACGATCAAGATCATTATACGGAGACAACCAGTCAGCTCCAGAACTATCTCAATACAGATCCGTTAACAGAAATGCCGCTTCAGACCATCTTCCAATCCCAGCTTCAGGATGATTGGAATGAATGTTTACAGGAGAAATGCAGTTTGGGACTGTTTATTATAGATATCGATGATTTCCGTTCATACAATGTATCATATGGACTTCAAGGTGGAGATCTGTGCCTGCAGTGGATTGGGGAAGTGCTGACGGTAGTTAGTGAACAGAATGATGCCGTCATCTCACGCCTTCGGGGAGGAACCTTCATGCTGAAACTGAAGAATGCAACATCGGAGCGTTCAGCGAAGCTTGCCGAAGAAATTAGACAACATGTGCTTGCACTTCAAATTCAGAGGGATCTGTCCAGTCCAAGTGAAGTGGTCACGGTTAGCGTTGGTGGTGCGGTAATGGTTCCGGAAGAGACCCTACTGATGTCGAATTTAATTGAGAAAGCCTGTCAGGCCCTAACTCAAGCCAAGAGTGACGGGAAAAATCGGGCCATCGTGGTTTGATATGAGGTTGAACTAACCTTGCTGTAAAGGATGAAACAAACGCTATAAAGGGAAGGCATTTAAACTGGATATCAGTTTGAATGCCTTTCTTTTTTCTATTAAAGAGGAAAGTATTATTTTCATCACCACAGGCCCAGGACAAGTGTTATAATGATGAATATGGATACACTTGTTCGTATTCCCACGTGGAGGACGGTGAAACGGAATTCAATGAAAGAGGATTCAAGACAACTGGAGTTTATGGAGATAGATCTTAGCGAAGAGCCTATCACAGCGGCAGTCCCGGTTCCTGATCGCACAACGATTGTGCGTGCTGATTTTGATATAAAATTGCCTGGCGGCATATTGTCTTCGGAGAAAAGGTTTGTGGAGGAAGCAAGACAACTCATTGAAGTGGAAGGGGAACAGGTCCCCTGGGTTCCTTTTATGAGTTATTGGCCGACTTATGGTGTAATGAACGAAGCCCAACGCAAGTGGTATATGTATTGGAGGACGGAAGTCAGACAAGGACGTTTTCCTGATACCGATCTATCCTATCTGTTCATTCATATTTATGAGCTGATAAATGGAATTGGTTGGCAGAAACCACTGGAAGGTTACGACCAATTAAAACAGCTATGGATGAACTATCGTGAACGGCTTCCACAGTTGGATGTGTACATGCAGGAATGGATTCTTGATTATGATCTGGTACATGAGTTGAACATGTCATTATCCGAGATGGTGGAGCTTTCGAGTGGATATCTGCCACCGGAGATTCTGGATATGGAATTGCAGCGGCTGTTGAGCAGCAATGTATCGGATATCTCGCTGAAGTTATTACAAAGATATTATGACTACGATATTACACTCAGCAAATTTTACAGGGATGGCGGCAAGCAAGTTTTGGAACAGTACATCCCCCGGGTCATGGCATTGGTGGATTCTTATCTGCTGCGTACACGCAAGGCAGGCATCTTGGATCAGTTTGAGCTAATTCATGAAAGGACTATCGAACGTACGTTGTTTCGAAAAGCGGTATATGACGATTCCATTTATGGAAAATCGGTTCAAATGACGTATGTTCCGATTGGAGAGCATGCCGATTTTGTCCAGTTTGTAACCCGAGTTTTTCGATGCACGGAAAATAAATGCCGTGAACTGCTCGGTTTCAGAGGGCGGCTTCGTGGAAAAACCCTTGAACCTGAGTTTGCGAATGTGATTGAACGTTATCTGGACAAGGCCTTCGCAGCCGAACAAATGCCAGTGGTAGAGCAAGCGATAGTCCGAATTGATGCGGAGAAACTTGCAGCACTGCAGCAGGAAAGCGAATATGTGCGAAGAGCACTCATGATCGAGGACGAGCAAGTTCCTGAAGATGGGAATGTAAATCATGCGACCGATGTGAGCAACAGATGGGATGGATTAGAAACCTTGGCAGAGATTGAACAAGATACGGACAGTCAAGGCCATGTGATCATCCAGAACTCAGTTGATGAAGCCCAAAGTGAAGATGATACGTACTCTAGCCAACTGAAGGTCGATGGTGAGAAGGCGATTAATTCTGACCGAGGACAAGGAAGCGGAGATTCAGAGTCATCAACCCTGCAATGGGAGGAAACCGTTTTTGCTGATCTGGATGAAGAATGGACAGAATTCTCAGGGCAGCTTTCTCCGCAGCATGTACAGGCCATTTATGCCTTGTTAGGTGTAAACCCGGATACGGAGCTGATGCGGGTAGCTGAACAATATGGAACGATGCCTGCACTGTTGTTGGATGAAATTAATGATATGGCCATGGAAACGATTGGTGATCTTTTGATTGATGGTGATCGTATAGTTTCGGATTATATGAATGTGTTTGAACATGTGAAGAGGTGATTGGGCAGTGGCAGAACTTAAAATACCAAAGCGGCTGACTACCGCACTAGTGAATTCCTTGACCGCGGGCGTTGTGCCACGAATCGGACTGGAGCAGATTGCTGTTGGTCGGAAGTCTGAAGTGGACGCGATCTTGCGGGATATGGACAATATTGCAGAAGGCGGGGCAGCCTTTAAACTGATTACAGGAAGGTACGGGAGCGGGAAAAGTTTTCTGTTGCAGATGATTCGGAACTATGCGATGGATCGGGAATTTGTTGTGGCGGACGCCGACTTGTCACCTGAGCGCAGACTGGTGGGAACCAAAGGTCAGGGGCTCGCAACATACCGTGAGCTGATGACTCGTCTGTCTACACGTACACGACCGGATGGCGGGGCACTGGAACCGATTTTGCAGAAATGGATCGCTGGTCTTCAGCAGCAAGCGATGCAAAGTCAGGGGTTGCGCCCGGATGATCCTGCTCTTCCTGCTGAAGTCGAGAAGCAGATTTATGTGGTGACAAACGAAATGCAGAATTTGGTGCATGGATTCGATTTTGCCAAGGTGCTGGCTTCGTATTGGAACGGCTATAAATTGGAGGATGATGACCGCAAACAGGCGGCGCTTCGCTGGTTGAGAGGGGAATTCGCCACCAAGACGGAAGCCAAGAAAGAGCTGGCTGTCGGCGTCATCATTGATGATGATAACTGGTATGACTACTTCAAATTATGGTCCGAATTTATGGCACGGATCGGTTATAAAGGATTGCTATTATTCATTGATGAAGCGGTGAATCTGTACAAAATTACAAACAGCATATCCCGACAAAGCAACTACGAGAAGCTGCTTACCATGTTCAATGATACGATGCAGGGCAAAGCAGAACATTTTGGTATTTTTGTGGGCGGTACACCACAATTTGTGGAGGATGAACGGCGGGGGCTTTTCAGTTACGAAGCACTTCGTTCCAGACTCATTGATGGCCGCTATGCAGCAAGAGAATATGCGAATTATACCGGACCAATCCTGAAACTATCGATGTTGTCTCATGAAGAAATTTTGATTCTGCTGCAGAAGTTGCGTCAGATTCATGCCCTGCATTTTGGATACAGTGCAAGTCTGACGGATGAGAATTTAGTTGATTTTATGCAAATAGCGGTCAATCGACTTGGTGCGGATGAATTACTGACCACACGTGAAGTGGTACGGGACTTCATGGATGTGCTGCACACACTCCATCAGAATCCCGAAGTGACCTATGCTCAATTGCTTGGTGAGCGGGCAGCGAAACCAACGGAAGCAGGAAAAGGAACGGATTCTTCATCATCTGCTGATGATCTGGATGATTTTCTGGCGGAGTTTGAATTATGAGTGAGAATCCTTTCTATCGACTGGCTCCTTTTGTACAGGAATTTATTTATAAAAAAAGATGGGAATCACTTCGGCCTGCCCAGATTGAAGCTTGTAATATTTGCTTTCATACTCCGCATCATATGCTGATTGCGGCAGGCACAGCCTCTGGCAAGACGGAGGCGGCTTTTTTTCCTGCGCTGACCGAGCTGCATGAACGGCCCTCCAAATCCGTGGGCATCTTGTACATCGGGCCACTTAAGGCATTGATTAATGACCAATTCGAACGACTTAAGGACTTATTGTCTGAGGGGAATATTCCGGTATGGCATTGGCATGGTGATGTGTCTCAGGCAGAGAAAACTCGCCTTATGCGAAGTCCCTCAGGTGTGCTTCAAATTACGCCTGAATCGCTGGAAGGTTTGCTGATGAATCGTCCCAATGCCATACCAGCACTCTTTCATGATCTGCGGTATGTCATTATTGATGAGGTTCATGCTTTCATGGGGGCGGATCGAGGGATTCAGGTATTGAGTGAACTGGCCCGAATTGAGCGCATGGCTGGGTGTAAACCGCGGAGAGTAGGGCTATCTGCGACACTTAGTGATTATGAGGCAGCTACAGCCTGGCTTGCTGCTGGAACAGGGCAGGGAGTGGATGTGGTTTCTTCCCCTGGTGGTCGCAAGCTGCGTTTACGGGTGGAACATTTTTCATTTCCAGATGCGCGGGATGAAGAACAGGCGGAACATTTGCATAATGCACGTAAAGTCTATTATGACTTCATCTATGAAAGCACACATCGTAAAAAAGCTTTAATTTTCACCAACAGCCGAACGGATGCCGAAGTCACTATACTTGAGATGCGGCGTGTCGCCGCAAGGAGACAGGAGAGGGATGTATTCCATGTTCATCATGGAAGCATCTCCGCGATGCTAAGAGAAGAGACCGAGGCTGCCTTGCGAACTGGTTCAGGGCCAGCAGTAGCTGCGGCTACCGTAACACTGGAATTGGGTATCGACCTGGGTGAACTGGAGCGGGTTGTGCAGCTTGGAGCGCCTTATAGTGCATCGAGTTTTGTTCAACGTCTTGGACGGTCAGGCAGGCGCGAGGATATGGCTTCCGAGATGCTTTTTGTATGTCCGGAAGAAGAGGATGAGGAAGCTCAATTGCCTGCTCGAATGCCATGGACACTCCTGCGGGCTATTGCTGTTATTGAATTGTATGTAAAGACCAAGTGGGTTGAACCACTTGAGGCCCGGAAGATGCCAATGGGTGTACTCTATCACCAGACGATGAGCATGCTGAAAAGCATGGGGGAGGCTGAACCAAAAGAATTGGCCGAAGCCATACTTTCGCTCGCACCATTCGCTCAGATTCGTGCAGAGCAATATCAGGTTTTTCTAAATTATCTGATTGAGACCGATCATCTGCAATGGACAGAAGACCGGACATTGATTATCGGGCTTACGGGTGAGAAAACCGTTAATAATTACCGCTTTTACGCGGTGTTCAAAGATGATGAAGAGCACAAAGTGCTGAACGGTTCCGAGGAGATTGGCTCCATTACAACGGTGCCACCACCAGGTTATTGCTTCTCTCTTGCAGGGAAACTATGGAAAGTGGAAGAGGTAGATCACAAGCATAAATCCGTGTATGTGAAGGCAGCCAAAGGAAAGGTGGATACGTTATGGCTTGGTGCCGGTGGGGACATTCATACGACGGTCGTCCAAAAAATGCGTGAAGTGCTGTCAGACACGGTGATATATCCCTATCTGTCTCCGCAAGCGGTAAACCGATTGGAACGCGCCCGACGACTTGCACGTGAAAGTGGATTACTGAAACAGGTGGTTATTCCGGCTGGAGGAGATTCCTTGTATGTATTGCCTTGGGTGGGAAGCAAGTCTTTCCGTACATTGGAACGTTTGATGAAGCACACCTTGACCGACAAACTTGCCTTGCGTTCTGTTGTACCTATGGAGCCTTATTATTTTGTTGTGTCAGGCAAAGTGGATGGTCGTACACTTTTGTCCGAAATTATGAGTGAGTGCCGAGCAGCAGAAGACGCATCTGCGTTACTCTCGGAAGATGAGGCCCCGTATCTTGGTAAGTATGATGAATTCGTGGCTCCTCCTTTGATCCGTGAGGCGTTTGCAGTAGATGGATTGGATTTAATTGGTCTCAGGGAAGGATTGCAGCAAACGTTAACATGGGATTCTTCATCTCTTGAATAACGTATTTACGCTTTTTATTTACTTTGAAATTGAATTAGAAAAATTTAAATGATGAATCAGGGTTGACACCCCCTCACCTGCCATGTAATATATGAAAAGTCGTCACATACGAATGGCAAACAACAAATGCATATTTCATCTCGTATAACCTCGCAGGCCGAAAGTGTACACAGGGCGAGGGTCTCTACAGGAAGCCTATACTTCCTAACTACGATGCCAGGGAATCATTGTATCCCTTGCTCGTAGTTAGGATTTTTTGCATTTGTTTGAAGTCTGTGACCTTGGCATGGATCAAACATGCGGACGCATTTTCGATCATCAGGAGGTTTATCTACATGAAATATTATCTGTCCGTTCTCGCAGGAGCGATGAGCTATGGCATATTATCCACAATTGTGGTTCTGGCTTACGGCGAAGGGTACAAACTCGGAGAGGTTGTGGGTACACAGCTGATTACGGGCTTCATCCTATCCTGGATGCTGGCATTATACTCGAAGTTTAGAATGAAACGGAAATCACAGGCAGATGGGAAACCATCAGCAGCTGTGGCAAAAGCTTTTCAGAAATTAACGTGGAAGCAGCGCTTGCTGTTAATGGCTGCAGGCACACCGACGGTCATTACTGGTCTTGTTTATTATCAGTCTTTGCGGTATATTCCCGCGTCACTAGCCATTATTCTTTTGTTCCAATTTACGTGGATCAGCGTATTGATTCAAGCCGTGAGCAAACGTCAGCGTCCTGACAAGGTAACATTCCTGACTTTGATTATCCTCTTTGGCGGAACATTGCTGGCAGCAGGTTTCCTGGAACAGGGACTCGGAGAGTTTAACGGCTTGGGCATAGCGCTTGGCTTGATGGCGGCTGTAAGTTACTCCTTGTTTGTACTGTTTAGTGGTAAAGCGGTTCCAACAGCACATCCGGCTTTTCGAAGTGCCTGGATGGTCACGGGAGGTCTCGTCCTGCTGTGCATCCTGTTCCCGCCGACGTTTCTGTTTAACGGCTTGATCTGGAGCCAGCTGCTTGTTTTCGGATTGTTGCTTGGCTTTTTCGGAGCATTTATCCCGCCAGTACTGTTTGCAATAGGTGTTCCTCATATTGGTGGCGACATGGCTGGAATACTTGGTGCGGTTGAGCTCCCAATTGCGGTGCTGCTCTCAGCCATCGTGCTCCACGAGCATGTGAGCCCACTGCAATGGATCGGGGTTATCGTGGTTCTGATTGGTGTAGCGCTGCCAGAGATTTATAAATTGCGGATGAGACGAAGTCGAAATACACCTCTATATTCCTGAGTGGGGAATAAGATAGAGTTATAAGGATCATAGCTATAACTGAAAGAGAAGGAGCCTGAATAACGCAGGCTCTTTTTTTATGAATACATTTGGCTAAGTGAAGTCCATTCAATATGGCCCATATGAGTCATTTTCATTTTTAACCGGATGGGGTATGCTGAAGAAGAGTTGCAATAGAATGGGAACATAGACAGAGGAGCGTTGAGATGAAAAGCTGGATCAAAAAAATGTGGCCTTGGCTAACGCTGGGTCTTGTTGTAGTTGTGCTGCTTGGATCTTTTATGGTGTATTTTATGGGCAAGGATATGTCCCCAGGCTCAGGAAGTGCTGTAACGGCCAAAGCCGAGACGCCGGAGGACTTGAAGGGATATGAAGTTATTGATGTTAATGTAAGCAACGATGGTTTTGAGCCTGATGTTATTAAAGTTAAAGCCGGGGTTCCAACCAAAATTAACTTTATCCTTACTCGTAAGGTTACGCATGTTAAATCAGTAGCGGCTGACAAGCTGGGCATGGATCTTTACATGCAAAAAGGAAACAACTACTATACTGTAGACAAGGATGTCCAACCTGGTGAATATGAAATTCACTGCGGTATGTACATGATTTACGGAACAATTAAGGTCATATAATGGACAGGAGCAAAGATTCTTCATTTGAATCTTTGCTCCTCTTTTGTGTGCATGATATCATGGACTAGTGATCAATTTCATCTGGAGGTGGCCAAATATGAAAGCGCTTTTTATTGGAGGAACAGGTACCATCAGTACAGCAATTACAGAACAGCTTGCCAAGCAAGACTGTGAACTTTATTTGATCAACCGGGGAAATCAAAATGACAATTTGCCTGCGCAAATCAAAGTGCTGCAAGCCGATATTAACGATGAAGCACGGGTTGCGGAGCTGATTGCCGACCTGGAGTTCGATGTTGTCGCAGACTTTATCGCATTTGTACCTTCACAGCTGGAAAGAGATTACCGTTTATTCAAAGACAAAACAAAACAGTTTATATTTATCAGTTCGGCATCTGCCTACCAGACGCCACTTGCTGATTATCGGATTACGGAAGGAACGCCATTATCCAATCCCTATTGGGAATATTCGCGCAACAAAATTGCATGTGAAGACTACTTGATGAAACAGTATCGTGAAGAAGGATTTCCGGTGACTATTGTGCGTCCAAGCCATACGTATAATGAACGTTCTGTACCTCTCGGTGTACATGGAGCAGCGGGAAGCTGGCAGGTCCTCAAGCGTATACGTGAAAATAAACCCGTACTCATTCATGGAGATGGCACATCTCTCTGGACCATAACGCATAACCGTGATTTTGCCAAAGGATTTATAGGCCTTATGGGCAATATTCATGCTATTGGTGAATCAGTACATATTACCTCGGACGAGTCAGTAACCTGGAATCAGATCTATGAGATTATTGCAGGAGTACTTGGCGTTAAACTTCATGCCGTTCATGTATCTTCCGAGTTTTTGGCGGCGTGCAGTGATCAGGATCTTCGAGGCGGTTTGCTGGGAGATAAGGCGAATACAGTTGTGTTTGATAACAGTAAATTAAAAAGGCTTGTTCCGGAGTTTGTGGCAACGATTAGGGCCGATCAAGGAATCCGGAGCACTATAGAATATATTCTTGCACATCCTGAATTGCAGACCGAAGATCCCGAGTTTGATGCCTGGTGTGACAAGGTGGTCGGAGCGTTGGATGAAGCATTGCTTAAAATTAGAGATGAGAAGTGAGGTGAGTATATGTCCCAAACAGAGCATCGTCTGATAAAAGAGATTACCAAAACCGTCACATTGGACTATTTGCTGCACATTCCCGAGATGGAGGAACCACCTGCTGTGGACCAGAAGTGGCCGGTCATTTTGTTTCTCCATGGTGCTGGGGAACGAGGCGATGATGTGAAAATGCTAAAAGCAAATGGGGTTCCGCTTATTGCCGATCAGGACAAGAGTTTCCCATTTATCGTCATTTCACCGCAGTGCCCGGTAGATGAATTCTGGGGCATGCATCGTGAAGCTGTTATGGCTCTTCTGGAACATGTATTGGAAAATGAAGCAGCTGACCCGCAACGGGTATATCTTACAGGTTTGAGTATGGGCGGATACGGCGCTTGGGATTTGCCTCTTTTTTACCCGAATACATTTGCAGCATTAGCTCCTGTATGTGGGGGAGCGGACCCTTCCAAAGCGGAAAAATTGCGTAATATACCCGTCTGGGCTTTTCATGGCGCCAAGGATGACATCGTTTACGTCTCTGAATCCGAGAAGATTGTTCATGCGCTTGAAGCGCTGAACGCAGATGTGAAGCTGACGATATACCCTGAAGGCGACCATGATGCTTGGACCGAAACGTATGACAACCCGGAGTTGTACAAGTGGTTTCTGAGTCATACGTTATAATCATTTTTTCGTGAATTGACAATACTCAGCATTCTTAAGTATTTACTTTCGTTATTTGAATCGTTATAATCAAGAAAAAATGACACTTGTTAGGGGAGGCACCCCAACAGAGGACTTTGTTCCTTTGTTGGGGTGCCTCCTTTTTTTGGTGTGCAGAAAAGGAGAGCAGACGTTGAAGAAATCGCGAAAATCTGTGAAAAAGCAAGCTGAGCAATTAACGAAAGTGGTATTGGCATTTGCCTTGCTGTCACCCCAAGCCTTGTTGGTTGAATGGGGTTCAACGGTAATTATGGCTGAAGCTGTAGAAACCATCAGTATTGTATCCGATACTTCCAGCATGAAGGCTGTTCAATCCTCCAAAGTAAAAGTGGAGATGAATAGTGATGGCAAATATAGAATTGTGTTGCTTCCAAATACAAACGTATTCTACGGTGGCGATACAGGGAATGTATCCACCATTATTGATCATAACGGAACGCCTGTTAACTTTAAGTCATTGCCCCTTAACTATTATCGAATCAATAACAACGTAATCGAAATGTCCAGACAGAAAGACAATGTAGAGTATATTTTGCGGGTGTCCATCGTTAACGCTACATCTCAGGGCGGTTATATGAAGGTGGAGTTGGAGGCAGTTAACCGGAGCGGCTCGACGCTGAATCTGGGAGGCACGTTCTATTGGGATACGATGGTGAATGGCAACGATGCTTCTCCGTTTGAAGTAATTGAGAACGGCTGGCGTAACTACAGTGGTGGCGTTCAGGTAACGGCTTTTTATGCCAATACGTACAATGTTGTGGACGCGGATCGCATTTTTATGGGGCAGTACAATAGCCCGGACAGTGCACAGCTGACAGGTGGTTCTTCTCCATCTTCATTTACGCCCGGGCAGACCGTTACCGCCACGGATACCGCTGCGCAGTTTTGGTGGAACGGCAAAGCAACCGACAACCAGGCTTCACGCAAATTTTCAACGATTGTAGGGATTGGTCCCAAAAATGCACCGCCTTCATTTGCACTATCAGCCCCCTCTTCGGGTCAGACCTATTATAAAGGAGAACAGCTTCAAATTTCCGGTACAACTAGGGATACGGATGTTGGAGATCTTCTGACCGTCAAATGGTCGATCGACGGTGGCTCTGAAAACATTTTGACACAGATGACGGCTACAGGTTCCAATCAGTCGTTTAACACGAATTACACATTGCCTGACTCGCTTGCAGATGGCGCACATACGTTGCAGGTATGGGTTATGGATGACAAGGGTGGGGTATCTTCGGCAGGTACGGTCAATTTCACGGTGAAAAGTTTTGTTGTTCCGGGAACACCGACATTTACAGCGGTTAACACTAATAATCTGACGGTGAACTGGGACAAGAAGGCGAATGATGCTTCTGTGACGTATGAACTGAAAAATGTAACGACGAATCAGACCTTTGATACAAGTACGTCAAATAGTCGACAGGTGACCGGGCTTACACCGAATACCCCGTATTCTTTTGCTGTGCGCGCCAAAAATTTGGTCGGTTCCTATACGGGATATTCAAGTCCATCTAGCAAATTTACACTGGCAAATACACCAGGCGATGCAGCTGTGAGCCAGTCAGGTAACTTGGTTACAGCTAGCTGGAACAGCAATGGCAATCCTGCGGGAACGAATTACAAAACGGAAATACGTAACTCAGTTGGACAAGTGCTTGCATCGGGTACAACTACATCAACTCGGACTGAACTTGCGTTAACTGGACTTGCAGACGGATTGTATGACGTATATGTCGCAGCACTGAATGGAGAAGGCGTACAGACTGGATTTATCTTTGCAGGTCAGATCACAAAGGACACAACCGGCCCCACCGCTCCCTCGATAGCAGTCAATCCTTCTTCTTGGACTAAGGAAGATGTACTTGTTACAATTACAGCAGGCACGGATGCCTTAAGCGGTGTACAGAAGACACAGTACAAGCAGGGGATTGGGGGAGAATGGAAGGAATATACGGCTCCCATTACAGTTGTTTCTGAAGGAAACACACTCATTATTGCACGAAGTATAGATGCGTTTGGCAATACTGGACAGGAGGCTTCTGTTACTGCGCGAGTGGACCGTACAGCTCCCACTCCTCCCGTCATCTCCTTAAATCCTCCGGAGTGGACCCATTCAGCAGTAACGGTGACGTTAACGGCAGGTACGGATGAAGCAAGCGGAGTGGGTCTTACGCAATATAGGCTTGGAGGTGAAGGGACTTGGGTCGATTATCGAGAGCCATTTACCATCAATACGGAAGGATTAACCGAGATTCAGGCGCGAAGTGTGGATCGGGCCTCTAACGTAAGTGCGTCAACTTCAGCCATTGCTCGAATTGACAAGACAGGGCCTGACGAACCGAAGATTACACTCAGTGACGATGAATGGACGAATCAGGATGTGTCCTTTGAAATAATCAGTGGTGAGGACACAGGCAGTGGACTTGCCAAGAGCCAATATCGCCTAAACGAACAAGGCCCCTGGATCGATTACACCGGAAAAGTGAAGGTGACCGAAGAAGGACAAACCACAGTATATGCTCGCTCGCTTGACCATATAGGAAATGTAAGCGTGGTAGCGAAAGCACTCATTCGACTGGATAAGACCGCTCCAACTGAGCCGATTATTACCTTAAGTCAGTCCGGCTGGAGCAAGGAAGCTGTACAATTTACGATTGCTGGCAGCGTTGATGAACATGCTGTTTCGTATGAATATAGTTTGAATGGCGCTCCGTATATTGCAGGAAACTCCGGCACAGTGAATACAAACGGTCCAAACGTAATTCGAGCAAGAGCGAGAGACGCTGTTGGAAACGTTAGCAAGGAGATCAATCGAACGGCTTATATCGATCAGGTTGCTCCAACAATTAAATTTACACCGAACGGAAGCGGCTGGAGCGACACAAATATATCTGCTACGGTTCAATATGCAGATTCCGATTCGGGCATTAATGAGAATTCGCGATTGTATAAAGTAACCAACAGTACCGCATCGCCAGACAACTGGAATGAAGCCCGTTCGAATGAGACAGAGATTTTAATCGAATCCGAAGGCATTTGGTATATCCATGCCAAAGCGATGGACATGGCAGGAAATACATATGAGACAGTATCCGCACCTTATCAGATCCAGCGCAAGCCGCAGCAACCGGGAAATGCAAGCATCACACAGATCAATGAGACTTCAGCAGAACTTACGTGGGATTTGCCGACAGGAGAATGGTATACCGACGGATATCAGTATGAAATTATAAACCAGATGACAGGCCAGTCGTGGACATTGGATTATCCTAAACATACGCTCATTGATCACTCTCTAAGTGGCGGTCAAGTCTATGATTATGAAGTAAGAGTTCGAAACCATACTGGCATCAGTGATGCAGTAACTGTCCGTGCACTGACAATCCCTGCGGCACCAGGTTCATTACAAGTTCGAAAAGTGGATTCCCGGCCTGAGCTGGCAGAAGTGCATTTCGATTCGGTTCAAGGCGCTACTGCGTATCGTATTACAGCTTCAAGTTCAGATGGGAATATTGTTTTTGACGAGACGATCTCCGATTCTTCCAATATTCCGTACATTACCAATCTGATCCCGGGGAGCATTCATACAATTTCAGTCACTGCTTTGAATGAGAGTGGTGCCGGAGAAAGCAGCAGGGCCGGATTCCTGACATTGCCTGCAGCTCCCGGTGAATTTGCGGCAGTGCAGATTCGGGAGCATGAGATCTCTCTCGCATGGGAGACGGTAACTTCAGCCACGTATTACAGCCTTTCGCGCAGTGGAGCAGGAGTCTACGAAGGATTGGAAGCGGAGTATTTGGACGCAGGTCTGGATAGTGGAACAGAGTATAGCTATGAATTGCTGGCAGCAAACGAGACAGGAGAAGGTCCGGTAACAAGCTTGCAGAAGCTGATGACATTGCCGGGGGCTATTGAGAGCTTGAGCATAGACCATGCTACAACAACGAGCCTGCGTCTAAGCTGGGATTCTGTAAGAGGAGCGGAGCGATACGAAATCTTTGTGGATGGGGAGAAGCGGGAGACGCTGCCTGCTGGAACCCATGAATATCTGCTAACGGGATTGACCGCGGGAACGTTGGTTCAAGTGGACGTTCAGGCAGGCAATGGAAGTGGACAAGGTCAATCTAATCGAGTATCTGGAATGACGCTTCCCGAGAGTCCTTCAGGTCTTCACTTTGTTCAGCCGACTGAAACAGGAGCAACACTCAGATGGGATGCAGTACCCGGGGCGTCGAAGTACCGGGTCGTTCTTGAGGGTCAAGTTTATGAGATGTCAGATACACAGCTTGAAGTCCATCAGTTATCTGGCAGTCGCCACTATACGTATCAGGTGGAAGCTGGAAATGCAGCCGGTTACGGTGCACCCACAAGCGGTGAACTGCTTACTTTGCCAACCAGACCTGAAGGACTCACAGTAACACGTACGAATGAAACGAGTATTGGAGTGGAATGGGAATCTGTAAATACAGCCGAATCCTATATTGTGAGTATCAATGGGACCGAAGTGGGTCGAACTTCTGGACTTGCCTATACGGCTGAAGAATTGTCACCAGGTATGGAGTATTTAGTGGAAGTACAGGGCGTGAACACGTCTGGAGTCGGTCAGTCCGCCAGCTTGATTCGATTATCCAAACCAGCATCGCCTTCAGAAATCGTAGTTGAACCAGGGGTACATAAAGCGAACTTGTCATGGGCTGCGGTAGCAGGTGCCTCGGAGTATGTAATTCAACAGGGGAACAAAGAGATTTACCGTGGAACAGAGCTGACAACTCTTATTTCAGGACTTGAGGATGGAACAATGCATCATTACACACTTCTTGCAGTGAACAGACAAGGGACCTCATCCGAAGCGACGGGTATATCCATACTGACATTGCCCGAGAAACCAGTGGAGATTAAGGCATTGGAAGTGTCGGAAAACAGTCTTAGTCTGGATTTCACCAAAACAGGGGTAAAAGGCGCAGACGAATACATCATAGAACGCAATGGGCGAGAGATTGTACGCATGGATGCGAGCGAAACCCGATTCGTAGATGAGAATTTGACACCAGGCACGAAATATACGTATAGAATCCGGGCGGTTAATGCAAGTGGTTCGGGTGCTTCCCTTACCTATGGAATAACAACTCAAACCCTGCCACTATCATCTGATGGGATTACAGTGATCAAGGGAACGCACGAGTCTGATCTGGCGTGGGAAGCAGTAAAGGGAGCCGCTGCATATGAAATACGCAATCAGACAACGGGGGAAGTACAGACTGTGTCCGAACCATCAATCCATCTCTCCAGTTTATTGGACGGCACAACGTATGCGTTTGAACTTACTGTCATAAATGAGGATGGTCACCGTTCTTCTCCTGTTCAGGTTCTTTTATTGACCAAACCCATATCCCCACAAACAGCAAGTATTGCTGCCGTAACCGATCAATCAGCAACGCTGGATCTGAGTGGCAGCGCCACACGAGGCGCAGAACAATTGATCATTTTGCGAGATGGTATTGAAATTGATCGTATTCCTGCTGACCGTATTTCTTATGAAGATAAGGACCTGACGCCAGGAGAAAGATACACCTATACAGTTAAAACGTCGAATGCTTCCGGTGATAGCGATACGGGATTTGATGTTCAATTGCGTACGCTGCCTGCAACAATAACGGAAACGCTGCATCCAGATGTGATTGAAGAGACGGAGGCAGTCATTAAGTGGGAAAAGGTTCAAGGAGCAGAGGGTTACATTGTAATGATAGCGAATGACGAATTCACAACCATTACAGAGAGTGAATTGACTGAGGTTACCCTTAATGGACTTACCAGTGCGGCTCAATATGATCAAGTACAGATCGTTCCTTATAATACGGCGGGTAATGGAAGTCCAATAATCGTTGCTCCATTTTTCACGCTGCCTCATGTCGATTCTGTTGAGATGAATCTATATCCGGAGACGGATCATGCCAGACTGGAGTGGGCTTTCCCTTATTTCAACGAAACGTTTGTGGTTCTAATGGATGGTCTCGAGCTGTACAGAGGCAAACAAAAAGAGTATATCGTAAATGAACTGCAGGGGGGAACGAACTATTCCATCGAACTGTATACTACGAACGAATGGGGAGATACATCTCATAAGCTAGAATATACGCTGTTGACCAAACCGGAAGCTCCCAAGGAAGTGGAATATCGTTCGACACAGGAGAGCATACAACTTCAGTTCAACAAGAGCCATGTCAAGGGGGCCGAGCAATTCATCATTGAACGTGACGGTGCGGAGATCGGCCGAGTGTCTGTTGACGAGCCTTACTATGAGGACCAGGGGCTTGAGTCTGGTGTAAATTATGTCTATACCATCAAAACCGTTAATGCTTCCGGTAAGAGTGAGGTCGGTTTCAATCTAACAGCAGTAACACTGCCTGGCAAGATTCCTTCACCACCTCAAGTGGAAGAACGCTCTCAGCATGGTGCAGACATTGTGTGGGAGATGATTCCTGGGGCAGCGGGATATCGCATCTATCGAGAAGACAAGCTGATTGCGACAACAATGGAAACGTCCATGCATTTGAGTGAATTGAAAAGTGCCCAGCGCTATTCCGACTTTTCTATTGTGCCTTTCAATGAGGCGGGAGACGGAGAGACAGTTAAAGTACCCGAGTTCGAGACTATGCCATCAGAAGAATTCACCTTTTCTGCAGTCGCCCAGAGCACAAGCAGTATTGCATTGAACTGGAAGCTGGAATCATTGAATGAAACGGTCGTGCTTTCCCACAGTGGGCGGGAGATTTATCGTGGAAAAGATCGAAGCTACATCTGGACAGGATTATCGGGTGGACAGCGTTATGATGTAATATTGTGGACTGAAAATTCTACGGGGGAAAAAAGCGAAAGCCGACAGGCCTCGGCTGTGACTATGCCGTATTCACTTCCAGGCGGAAGTGGAGCTGGCTCACCTGCACCTTCCTTCAAACCGGAAGATGTTCAGTCCGGAGTATCTCAGCCTGAGCAAAGTGACAAAGTAGAAGCTAAAGTCAAGAAAGAGGTCAAGTTCATAGATATTGGTCAAACATTCAATAAAGATCAGATTATATGGCTGGCAGAACAAAACATCATTCAAGGTGTGAGTGAAACACGTTTCGAACCCCGCCGTCCCATTACAAGAGCTGAATTCACAGCACTTATTGTAAGATTAATGGGTGTGGACACGTCTGCGAATTATCAGCATGCTTTTCGGGATGTGAACGCTCAGGATTGGTTTGCTCCTGAGATCGAAGCAGCCGTAAGCCGTGGTATGGTACATGGCATGGGGAATGGCAAATTTGCTCCACATGCGCTTGTAACCCGGGAACAGGCATCGAAGATTATTGCGAATGTTATTCGCAAAATTAAGCCGGAACCCGCAACTTCACGTCGTGCGTTTACGGATCAGATGGATGTGTCTGATTGGGCCAAAGAAGAGGTCGAAGAGCTTGCAGGAATGTACATGCTTACTGGGTATGAAGACGGCAGTTTCCGTCCCATGCAGCATCTGAGCAGATCCGAAGCGGCAGCCTTAATTTTTCGACTGAATAAACTGGTCCGCATTATAGAAGAAGGTAAAACTGCAGGCGACAATGGAACAAATATTGATGCTATAACTATGACATCAAAAGCGGAGTGAACGATTTGGATTAAACCGCATGTAAATTCATCATTTCATCATCGTCAGTAACGATTATCCTTTATTCAACTTTTAATGTTATAATAGGTTGCCAATATGATAAAAAAGGGTAATGGACAGTGGTGATGAATGATGAATAATAAATTTATCCGAATCTATGAAGATATTGCAGCTCGTATTCGGACTGGAGAAATTGAAGCAGGTACGCTGCTTCCTTCGGAACTTGATTTATCGGAAAGTTATCAAACGTCCAGAGAGACGATTCGCAAAGCGCTGAAAATGCTGTCTGAAGAAGGTTATATTCAGAAAATTCAAGGTAAAGGCTCCATTGTTCTGGATATACGTAAAATCGATTTTCCTATTTCGGGCCTTGTTAGTTTTAAGGAGCTCGCTAAAAAAATGGGACATCGGGCCAAAACGTATGTTAAGGTTTTTGAAGAAAAAAAGGTTGATCAAGCCTTGTTCAAGAAAATCAATTTTGGTCTGAATGAAAAGGTCTGGGAGATCAGACGTGTGCGCAAAGTGGATGGCGAACATGTCATTCTCGATAAGGACCATATAAGCCAGAAGCTTATTCCCGGTTTGAGCAAGGACATATGTAACGACTCCATCTTTGCGTACATTGAAGAAGAGCTGGGGCTGACTATTTCTTTTGCCAAAAAGGAAATTCTGGTGGAGGAGCCCACAGCTGAGGATCGGGAATTGCTCGATCTCGAAGGCTTCCACAATGTAGTTGTGGTTAGAAGTCAGGTTTACCTGGAGGATGCGAGTCAATTTCAGTTCACCGAGTCGAGGCACCGACCGGACAAGTTTAGGTTTGTGGATTTTGCCCGGCGCAGATGATATCCAGTTGATTGTCCACAGAACAAAGAGAGTACCTCATCACTTCCTATATAGTGAATGAGGTACTCTCTTTGCTGTGTAGTTCAAAATAAGTTCCTTATCATGGTAAAAATAACTTGACCAGTAAGCGTTTTCATTTTATTATATGTCCATAACCTTAACGATAAAGTAATTATATTTAAAAATATTCATTTAAATAAAGTTATTAATTTGTGTAAATAACCTTATGTTGTTTGTGGTTTTCATTTGATTTTAGTTAACTTATTGCCTTGAGCAGGGTTAATTGAAATAAACAAAAAAATGTAGGAGGTTCTAGCGAATGGTCAAGTTGCAAAAGTGTACAGTCTTTACCGTAATTGCTGCACTTATGTTGGTGATTCTGGCGAGTGCGGCACCCAAAGCATCTGCTGCTACAGGATTTTATGTAAACGGAGGCAAATTGTACGATTCCACTGGCAAGGCATTTGTTATGAGAGGTGTCAATCATGGACATTCGTGGTTTAAAAATGACCTGAACACGGCGATCCCCGCGATTGCCAAAACTGGTGCCAACACCGTACGGATTGTGCTCTCCAATGGCGTACAGTATACCAAAGACGATCTGAACTCTGTTAAAAACATCATCAATGTTGTAAGCGCAAACAAAATGATTACGGTGCTCGAAGTACATGATGCAACAGGTAAGGATGATCATAATTCGTTGGATGCAGCAGTGAACTACTGGATTAGCATCAAGGAAGCACTCATTGGCAAAGAGGATAGAGTAATCGTAAATATTGCGAATGAATGGTATGGAACTTGGAATGGGAGTGCGTGGGCTGACGGATACAAAAAAGCGATTCCAAAGCTGAGAAATGCCGGTATCAACAATACATTGATCGTGGATGCAGCGGGCTGGGGGCAGTACCCACAATCCATCGTGGATTATGGACAAAGTGTATTTGCAGCAGATACACAAAAAAATACGGTGTTCTCGATTCACATGTATGAATATGCCGGTAAAGACGCGGCAACCGTTAAATCCAACATGGAAAGCGTATTGAACAAAGGTCTTGCCCTGATCATCGGTGAATTCGGTGGTTACCACACGAACGGGGACGTCGATGAATATGCGATCATGAAATATGGTCAGGAAAAAGGGGTAGGCTGGCTCGCATGGTCATGGTATGGCAACAGCTCCGATTTGAACTATTTGGACTTGGCTACGGGCCCTAACGGAAGTTTGACATCCTTTGGAAACACAGTCGTCAACGACACTTATGGAATTAAAAATACATCAAAAAAAGCAGGGATCTACTAGGGTCATAAGGTCTAACTTTTCTAAAGAGATGCATCTAATCAATTAATGACATAAAGCTTGTTGTGACTAAAAAATCTCACCCAAACACTCTGACCATACGTCAGGGTGTTTTTTGAATGAAAAACACCAAAGCAACTTCCTTTTGAATTTTTCCGTTTGTATTTAAAAACTTTTGTTTTCAAAACAAAACAAAGATGTTAAACTCTGATTAGGAATAAAACAAACATTATCGGAGGGGAACAAATGGTACAGAGTTTATGGGATTCATCACAGGCTTCGGAGAAAACAACCGGTCTGGAGCAGCTGGTTTACCGATCCAATCTGATTGGGGCAGATCGCCGTGTATGTAACATTTTCGGAGGCAACACGTCTACCAAAACGACGGTGAAAGATTTTCGTGGCCGTGATATAGAAGTGATGTATGTAAAAGGCAGCGGATCGGACCTTGCGTCCATGCAGGCGAAGCATTTTACTGGCCTTGGACTTGAAGATATCCGTCCATTAATCGAACGTGAATCCATGTCGGATGAAGAGATGGTTGAATATCTGGGGCACTGCATGATCGATTCCAAACACCCGCGTGCGTCCATAGAGACATTGCTGCATGCTTTCCTTCCATATAAACACGTGGACCATACCCATCCGGATGCGATTATCAGTCTGTGTTGTGCAGATAACGGAAAAGAACTGGCAAAAGAAATTTACGGGGATCGATTTGTATGGGTTCCTTATGTGCGTCCAGGATTCACACTATCCAAGATGATTGCTGAAAGCGTATTCTCAAATCCGAATGCCGAGCTTGTTCTAATGGAGAAGCACGGACTTGTGACTTGGGGAGAAACATCGGAAGAATGTTACGCGCAGACGATCAAAATTATTAATGAAGCGGAAGCTTTCATTGAAGCACGTGTTGACGAAGGAAACCTGTTTGGTGGAGAGAAATATCCTGCATTTGAGGCAGAAGTTCGTCGTCAGATCGTATCCCAAGTAATGCCAACCATTCGGGGAGCGGTATCGGATAACAAAAAAATGATTTTGTCCTTTGACGATCAGGAGGATGTGCTTGCCTTTGTTGGTGGTACGAATTCACCAGAATTGTCACAGGTAGGTGCGGCATGCCCGGATCATTTGGTGCATACCAAAGTGGTACCTCTTTTCATCGATTGGACACCGGATGCGGAGGATATTGAAGGGCTGAAATCCAAACTGGTGGAAGGCGTGGCGGCCTACAAAGAACAATATCAACAATATTTTGAGAACAACAAAAATGATGGCGACGTGATGTTTGAAGCTGCACCTCGCGTCATACTTATCCCCGGTGTGGGCATGATCAACACAGGAAAAAGCTGGGCGCTGTCCCAAGTAAGCGGGGCATTGTATCATAGAGCCATTGCGGTGATGCGCGGTGCGACAAGTCTGGGTCAATTCGTATCCCTCAGCGCCAGTGAATCCTACAATGTAGAGTACTGGCCGCTTGAGCTGTACAAATTATCGCTGGCTCCGGCAGAGACTGAGTTTTCCCGCAAAGTGGCGTTTATTACCGGGGGTGCCGGTGGAATTGGAAGTGAAACGGCGCGCAGATTGGTATCCGAAGGGGCACATGTTGTTCTCGCGGACCTTAACCTTGAAGGAGCGCAGAAGGTAGCTCAGGAAATTAACGATCAATACGGAGCCAATCGTGCATATGCATTGAAGATGGATGTGACCGATGAAGAAGCCGTGCAAACAGCGTATGCCGAAGTTGCCGTACAATATGGCGGCGTGGACATTATCGTGAACAATGCAGGCCTGGCCACCTCCAGTCCATTTGACGAAACTTCCTTGAAGGAATGGAACCTGAACATGAATGTGTTGGGTACAGGGTATTTCCTAGTTGCGCGTGAGGCCTTCAAATTGATGAAACAGCAGGGAATTGGCGGTAGTATGGTATTTATTGGGTCTAAAAACTCGGTCTATGCGGGTAAAAGTGCCTCTGCTTACAGCTCTGCCAAAGCGCTGGAAGCTCATCTGGCCCGTTGTATCGCGGCGGAAGGTGGGGAATACGGCATTCGTGTAAATACGATTCTCCCGGATGCCATCCTGCAGGGTTCAGCAATCTGGAACGGTTCATGGAGAAATGAACGTGCAGCAGCCTATGGCATCGAACCGGATCAACTGGAAGAGTACTATCGTAAACGGACAACGCTGCTCGTCAATATTTATCCAAGAGATATTGCGGAAGGCATCGCCTTTTTTGCCTCTTCCAAATCGGAAAAAACAACCGGATGCATGATGACGATTGACGGTGGTGTGCCAGCAGCATTTACACGATAATAAGGAGGGTTCTCGCACATGGAAAATCAGGTCAAGCAAGCATATGAAGCAGCCAAATCATTATATGCCGAGCATGGAATTGATACGGATGAAGTGCTGAAGAAGCTCGCGGAGATCAAAGTGTCTGTTCACTGTTGGCAAGGGGACGATGTGAAAGGTTTTCTGAATAAAGACGGGGAACTTACGGGTGGAATATCCGTTACAGGTCAATATCCTGGTGCTGCAACGACACCCGCAGAGCTTCGGGCAGACCTGGAGCAAGCCTTTTCGATGATTCCTGGCAAACATAAGGTTAATTTGCATGCGATCTATGCGGACACGGACGAACAAGTGGAGCTGGATCGGATTGAGCCAAAGCATTATGAGAACTGGGTGAAATGGGCGAAAGAGCAGGGGCTCGGTCTGGATTTCAATCCAACCTGCTTTTCGCATGAAAAATCAAGTGACGGCTTCACGCTAAGTCATTCCGATCCGGCCATTCGCAAGTTCTGGATCGATCACTGCAAAGCGTCCCGCCGCATTGGTGCTTACTTTGGCGAGCAGCTGGGTCAGACCTGTGTAACTAATGTATGGGTACCGGACGGGTTCAAGGATAATCCGGTCGATCGCATGACTCCGCGAAAGCGGCTGAAGGATTCTCTCGATGAGGTATTTGCCGAGAAGCTTGATCCGAAGTATCATCTGGATGCGGTAGAGAGCAAGCTCTTTGGCCTTGGTTCCGAAGCATATGTCGTTGGTTCTCATGAATTCTATATGGGCTATGGACTGCAAAATGATACGTTAATCTGCCTCGATGCCGGACATTTTCATCCAACGGAAGTTATATCCAACAAACTGTCTTCATTAGCTCTGTTCACCAACGGCATTCTGCTGCATGTCAGCCGTCCAATGCGTTGGGACAGTGACCATGTTGTCATTATGGATGATGAGCTGCTGGAAATTGCGCGTGAATTGGTGCGTCATGATCTGCTTCCAATGACCCATATCGGACTAGATTTCTTTGATGCAAGCATCAACCGGGTTGCTGCTTGGGTGGTTGGTACACGCAACACCATTAAAGCATTGCTGCGTGCGATGCTGGAACCTGTGGATGCACTGAAATCAGCTGAGTTGGAAGGGGATTACACCCTTCGCCTTGCTTTGACGGAAGAGTTCAAGTCCTATCCTTTCGGGGCGATCTGGGATTATTATTGTGCCCAGCAGCAAGTACCTGTACGTGAACAGTGGATTGCTGAGATCAAAACGTATGAGCAGGAAGTTTTGCTTCAGCGGGATAAAAGCTTTGTGTAACCATTAAGTAAACGAAACTGGGAATTAATGCTCCATATAAGATTAGAGTCATTATACAGTCATCATCAATCATGCAGTCCACAGTGGAGAAGTTCTCCGCTGTGGCTTTTTGCATGGAAAAACAGTGAGTAATGCATAAGTGCAGTCATAAGTTCCATACTAAAAATACTTAAAAAAACGCAAAGCATCATCCCGTTATCAAAATCCATAATTAAAAAGTAGAGGGGGCTCCATCCGATTTGAATCTCGTCCATAACAAATTGTATGTCGCTGCACTTGGCGGCTTGAATGAAATAGGCAAGAATATGTACCTTATCCAGTATAATCAAGACATCATTGTCATTGACTGCGGTTCGAAGTTTCCGGATGAAACCCTGCCGGGCATTGATCTCATCATTCCGGATGTGACATATCTGCTGGAAAACCAGGACAAGGTAAGAGCCCTTGTGGTTACTCATGGACATGAAGACCATATTGGGGGCATTCCCTATTTGTTAAAACAAATCAATATTCCTGTGTATGCGTCCAGACTGACACGAGGATTGATTGAGCTGAAACTAAAAGAGCATGGGCTGCTGCGCAAAGCAGATCTGCATACGGTTGATTCCAAGTCCAGCATTACACTGGGTAGCATAGAGATCTCTTTTTTTGCAACTAGTCATAGCATACCGGATTGTCTCGGTATTTTCTTTCAGACACCTGGCGGGAATGTCGTTCATACCGGGGATTTCAAATTTGATATGTCTCCTGTTAATGGGCCGTATCCCGATCTGCACCGTATGGCCGAGATTGGCAAACAAGGTGTGCATGTGCTTTTGTCCGAGAGTACTAATGCAGAGAGACCAGGATTTACGCCTTCCGAGCGTATCGTTGGTGACCACATATTGGATGCGTTCATTCGTGCCAAACAAAAGGTATTTATTTCAACCTTTGCGTCCAACGTAAGCAGGGTTCAACAGATTGTAAATGCAGCGTTCGAGACAGGGCGCAAGCTGGCTCTTCTGGGCAGAAGCATGGTTAATGTGGTGTCTGTAGCCAGTGAATTGGGATATCTGAATGTACCTGAAGGGCTGCTCATTGAGGCCGTTGATTCGGACCAGTTTCCACCTGATGAGGTTGTTGTGCTCTGTACGGGAAGCCAGGGTGAAACGATGGCAGCATTATCCCGTTTGGCGGCCTCCAAACATCCTCATGTAAAGATCGCACCTGGAGATACCGTCATTATTGCAGCTGGAGCGATCCCAGGAAATGAACGCAATCTTGCGCATGTCATTGACAATCTGTATTTGCTCGGAGCACGTGTTATTTACGGTTCAAGCGGCGCAGCGGGCATGCATGTATCAGGACACGGCAGCCAGGAAGAACTCAAATTGATGCTGACCCTGATGAAGCCTGATTATCTGATTCCAGTTCACGGTGAGTTCCGCATGCTGTATCAACATAGACAACTGGCGGAATCCGTGGGGATCGAACGGGATCATGTATTCATCGTGAACAATGGGGATATGATTCAGTACAAAGATGGCGTGGCTTCTCTTGGTCCCAAAATTGCATCAGGCAACAGTCTGGTCGACGGTCTGCTCATGGGCGATGTCGGGAATATCGTGCTGCGTGATCGCCGGCAGCTGTCTTCCGATGGAATGTTGGTGATTGTGACCACGCTCAGCAAAACAGAGAAGCATATGGTGACAGCTCCCGAGATTATCTCCAGAGGTTTTGTTTTTGTGAAAGACTCCGAGGAATTTATGAAGGAGATTCATGAGCTGGTTCAGAACAAGATGCATGAGTTAACCGAAAGTGGAGCGAATCAGTGGAATGTCATCAAAAGAAAGCTGAAAGACGAGATCGGTCATTACATCTACGCCCAGACAAAACGAAGACCGATGATTCTGCCCATTATTATTGAGGTATGAAGAAAGGGCAGAAAACGGTTATCGTGTCCGGTCTGGAACCGAGATTCCTGCAAGGACATTAAGTTGATCAAAAGCCTGAGAAATGTAGCATCGTACAGCATTTGTATGACCTACATTTCAGTCAGGCTTTTATTATTGTTAATTAACCTATAGATCGTTCAGCAATCCCGATTGTCTCACAGAAGAGAGGAACTGGTTGAACTGTTCAATGTTTAATTGCTGAGCGCTGTCGGAGAGGGCTACCGCTGGATTTGGATGAACCTCAACCATAACACCATCCGCACCGGCTGCAAGAGCTGCTTTGGCACAAGGAGCAAGGATATCTTTGCGCCCGGTAGAGTGCGTGACATCCACAAGCACAGGCAGATGGGTTTCCTGTTTCAGAATCGGTACAGCAGAGATGTCCAGTGTGTTTCGTGTTGCTTTTTCATAGGTGCGAATGCCGCGTTCAATCAGCATGACCTGTTTGTTCCCCCGGGAGACGACGTATTCCGCAGCATGAACGAATTCATCAATAGTTGCCGCCAAACCGCGTTTCAGCAGGATCGGAATTTGAACATCCCCGGCGGCCTTGAGCAGCTCAAAGTTTTGCATGTTACGCGCACCGATCTGAATTACATCAATATATTGCGCAGCAAGCTCGATATGCCCTGGATGAACGATCTCACTAATGGTCTTCAGTCCGAACTCATCGGCCACTTCCTTCAGAATTTTCAATCCTTCGATTCCGAGTCCCTGGAAGTCATACGGAGAAGTACGAGGTTTAAAAGCTCCTCCGCGCATCACGGTAATGCCCGCTTCTTTCAGCGCTGCGGCGACCTCACGTACCTGCTCATAACTTTCAACCGAGCACGGTCCGGCAATCATGATTGGTTTGCCAGCGCCCACCTTGACGTTTCCGATGGAGACGACCGTATCTTCCTGCTGATTTTTACGGCTAACGAGCAGCTGTTTCTTGTGTTCGTCGACCTGAAGGTTCAGGGAAGCCTGGAAAATCTGTTTGAACAAAAGTTTGATGGCATCGTCCTGGAATGGCCCCGGATTGGCGGCAGTCAGTTCCTCCAGCATTTCTTTTTCGCGAACCGGATCAAACTTGGGTACACCCTGTTTTTCCTTGATTTGACCAATTTCCTGTGTAATTTGGGCTCGTTCTGACAACAAGTGGAGGAGGTTATGATTAATCTCACTCAATCGTCCTCTTAATTGTTCCAGGTTCATGCTTTGATCCATGCTGATCCACTCCTTCAATATAGATTGATGAAAACACAAAAAGGCCCTTCATCCGTAAGGGACGAAGAAGCCGTGGTACCACCCTAATTAGAAACGCTCCTGCTGTTAAATACAGCCGATCTGTTTCTCACTTTGACCTTTTAACGCAAGGAACGGATTGTCCTAGAAGCTGTACCTTACAGGAGCAGCTCTTCAGCAATCGGCTCGGGAGTGAACTTCGGCGGCATGTTCCTTTCGGGTGCTCTCAGTCTTTGGCACCGCGTCCCTGTAATGAACGATAACTCCGCTTACTCTTTCCGTCATAGCCTGTATGGATAATGATGTTCTGTTCCGTATTTCATGATGCACGTTATGAATTGAAGTTATACTAGCATCTCATGTTCCTTGTCTGCAAGAAGGCGAATTAATGCGATGCAACAATATCGCTTTACCGTGACGAATTATGTATCTGCTTCCAATGTTCTATGAGATTTACTGATAGCTCCATGGGAATAGTATTCGCAAGGGTTTACCATTCGAAGTATAATATAAGGTAATATAAGTGAATTTAAGCGAATGAGAATAAGAGGAGAAGTTATGAATAAAACGATTTCCGATATCGCTCAAATGGCAGGTGTGGCGAAGAGCACAGTCTCTCGTTTCCTGAATGGTGGTTCGGTTAGTGACGATACACGACAGAAAATTGAGCGCATTATTAAACAATACAATTACGTACCCAATACGTTTGCACAGAGTCTCAAAGCCAAAAAAACAAGCATTATTGGAACTGTTGTTCCTCGTCTGGATTCCTTTGCAACCTCCCAGACATTGATCGGCATCGATGAAGAATTAAGAAAAAATCAGTATCAGATGCTGATCGCAAATACGAGCCAGGATATGCAGCGGGAGATTGATGCCATATATGACTTTGCCAGACAGAAGGTATCCGGCATTATTCTGCTTGCCGCAGAAGTGACCGATGCACATCTCAAAGCTGTGGAAGACATCGGAATTCCGGTTCTATTGGTAGGGCAGCAGCATGAGCAGCTTCACAGTCTGGTACATAACGATGATCAGGCGGGGTATGAGATGGGGAAGCATGTTGTGGAGAAGGGCCATCGAAAAATGGTCTATATTGGCGTTACCGAGAGAGATCAGGCGGTGGGTATCCATCGCAAACAGGGGTTCAAACGTGCAATTGATGAATATGGCGGATGTGATGTGACCTATTATGAGACCAGCTTCAAAATGTCCGAAGCCATCGTTTCCGCAGAAGCGATTTTGAAAGAAAGCAAACCGACCATTATCGTGGGGGCCACAGATAACATCGCGCTGGGTGTGATGAAGATAGCTTTTTCCAACAAGGTACAAATCCCGCAGGATTTATCGGTTACTGGATTTGGCGGTTATGAAATTACCGAGATGATTCACCCTACACTAACGACAGTGAAATATCATTATTTTGAAGCGGGTCAAGTGGCGGCCGAGCACATTATTCGTCTGGTAAAAGGCGAGCCAGTGGAACAGTGCACAATCCTTGATGTGGAGATTATTCCACGAGAAAGCGTTGACAAGATATAAATGCATCCTTTATGATAATTCCATCGAACCGGTTCCACACTGAAAATCCAATACGGATTTGGGAACACCGGTGGCAGGCGTAAAAGTCGGTATGGAATTATTTTTTTGAGTGCGATGGAACCGGTTCCTTTCATTTTTTGGATTTTTAAATAAATTAAATTAAGAGTTACACGATCACGGAGAGGGCAGAAAAAATCTGTAGAAACGTAGTGTTCGCCTTTATCCCCGGATTTCACCCTTTAGAAAAGGGATCAAGGAAATCTGGGGATAACAGCGATCGAAAGATTGTTCTGCCATTGAAGTGACCAAGTGTAAAATTTCTTTCTCTAATTTATATTAGCTAGGATGGAGAACACTTTTTATGAAAATGACTAGAGAACAACGCTACAGACGAATCGAACAGGCAGAGCCTGAAGAAATAGGCAAGCTGGAGGCTTTGATCTCTGCTTGTCCGTGGAGACAGCATTACCATATCCAGCCGATCACCGGACTGCTTAACGATCCTAATGGATTCTCTTATTACCAGGGATATTATCATCTGTTTTATCAGTGGTTCCCACTCGGGACTGAGCATGGATTGAAGTATTGGTACCATACCCGTTCAACAGATCTGGTGCACTGGGAAGAAGTCGGAATCGGAATCCGGCCGGGGGACACCTATGATTCACACGGGGCTTATTCGGGCAGTGCTATTGAAAAAGATGGTCAACTGCATCTGCTATACACAGGCAATACAAGAGATGAGGACTGGATTAGACATCCGTATCAGTGTCTGGCGATTATGGATGAAAGCGGTTCAATAACCAAAGTGCATCAACCTGTAATCTCAGAAGTACCTTCTGGCTACACGGAACATTTCAGAGACCCCAAGGTTTGGCAGCAGGGTGACACGTATTATTGTGTGATTGGAGCCCAGCGTGTTGATGAAACGGGATGCACGGTATTATATCGCTCATCAGATCTCAGAAACTGGACGTTTCTTGGAGAGATTCATACTGAGCTACCTGACTTTGGCTACATGTGGGAGTGCCCCGATTATCTGGAGATGCAGGGTCAAGGTGTACTGATCTTTTCGCCACAAGGAATAGAGAGTCAGGAAGATGAGTATCAGAATATTTTTCAGTCGGGCTATCTGATTGGCGAACCACTGGATCTTCAGACAAGGCAATTCGAACATGGTTCATTTCATGAGATGGATCGGGGATTCGACTTTTATGCCCCACAGACGATGCAGGCGTCAGATGGAAGACGAATTTTGGTGGGCTGGATGGGACTTCCCGATTTGGAGTATCCGACAGATAAGAGTGGATGGGCACATTGCCTGACGATTCCGCGGCAGTTGTCACTCCGGGAGGGGAAGTTAATTCAGCAGCCAGTCTCTGAAATGGTGAAGCTGCGTGGGGATTCTGAGGGGAATCATATGGAATTCACAATGAATCATGAGACTCGATCTTTCGCAGACTTTGCTGGATTGGCTTATGAATTGGAATGTGAGATCCGTGATTTTGACGCAGAGGTTGTAGGCATTGAATTGCGGGCGAGTGCAGAAGAGAAGACCGTGTTGCAGTATGATCGGTTGGTACAGAAAGTAACCCTGGATCGCTCGCAGTCAGGCGCCACGCTCGCGGATCAGAACGGGAATGTACGGCGCTGCGCATTGAATGCAGACGTGCTGAAGTTCCATATCTTTGTGGATTCTTCTTCCGTTGAGATCTTTGTCAACGATGGAGAAGAGGTATTCACAAGCCGTATCTTCCCAAGTAAGGATAGTACGGAGATTCGCTTCTTTGCACTTGGAGGTAAGGCAGGATTTAAGGCATCAAAATGGGATTATGAGATATAACTTGAGAGGAATGAAGGACCATGTCGGATAATCAGCAGATTGCCCAGGACGTTATTCGTGCCATCGGGGGCAAAGAAAATATCGCATCATTTGCACACTGTGCAACACGTCTTCGGATCATGGTGAATGACAAGAACAAGATCGATCAGAAGCAGGTCGAGAACATCGACAAAGTCAAAGGGGCCTTCTTCAACTCTGGCCAGTATCAGATCATTTTTGGAACCGGAACCGTAAACCGGATATTTGAAGAGGTCGAGAAGCTGGGAGTCGAAGGATCTTCCAAGGAAGAAGTGAAGAGTCAGGGCAAAAAGGAAGGTAATGCTTTTCAACGGGCCATTCGCACGTTCGGTGATGTATTTGTACCAATCATCCCTGTGCTCGTAGCAACGGGGCTGTTCATGGGTCTGCGCGGGCTGCTCACTCAAAATGAAATTCTATCGCTGTTTGGTGCAACACCAGAGGACATTTCGCCCAATTTCCTGTTATTTACTCAGATCCTGACGGACACGGCATTTGCATTTCTGCCTGCGCTGGTAGCCTGGTCTGCATTCCGAGTGTTTGGCGGGAGTCCGGTTCTCGGCATCGTTTTGGGTCTGATGCTTGTGAACCCAGCGCTGCCAAATGCTTACGCTGTGGCCGATGGATCGGCACAACCGCTGCATATGTTCGGATTCATACCGGTGGTCGGGTATCAGGGTTCCGTGCTGCCTGCGTTTTTCGTCGGGTTGATCGGAGCGAAATTTGAGAAAATTCTGAGAAGACACGTACCCGAGGCGCTCGACTTAATTCTGACTCCTTTTATTACGTTGACGGTCATGATTACATTAGGGCTCTTCGCAATTGGTCCGGTATTCCATTCTCTTGAGGAGTGGGTGCTGCATGGGACGACAGCCGTATTGGGACTGCCATTCGGTATTGCGGGTATTATTATTGGTTTCTTCCATCAAATCATTGTTGTTACCGGTGTACATCACATCTTTAACTTTCTGGAGATTCAACTGCTGGAGAAAACGGGCTTTAACCCGTTCAATGCGATCATTACCTGTGCTATGGCTGCACAAGGAGCGGCTTGTCTGGCGGTGGGGTTGAAGACCAAAAATACAAAGCTGAAAGCACTCGCACTGCCTTCGTCATTCTCTGCATTTCTAGGGATTACCGAACCTGCTATCTTCGGGGTTAACTTGCGGTATATGAAACCGTTCATCATGGGTCTTGTCGGTGGCGCAGTAGGCGGATTTCTCGCATCCTTGTTCCATTTGCAAGGTACAGGCATGGCGGTGACGGTTATTCCGGGCACCCTGCTGTATTTGAATAGCCAATTGCCTTTGTACATTTTGTCCAACGTGGCAGCCATGGGAATTGCATTTGCACTTACCTGGTTCTTCGGATACAAGGATCAGCCGGTTGCGGAGGAAGTGCCGAGCCATGCAGGAGAACAGATGAAGTCGGAAGTTCTGTCGGATAAGTCAAACTCATCTTCCAACCATACCATTAACCAGCGCACCAAGGTAGATATGCTGGAGATTGCATCACCCATCACAGGCACAGCGGTTGCTTTGGAGCAGGTTCCTGATCCTGCATTTTCGGAAAAGCATATGGGAGAAGGGATCGCTATTGAGCCTTCTGAGGGCAAAGTATTTGCACCTTTTGACGGCGTCATCGCTCATGTGATGAACAAGAGCAAACATGCCGTAATCCTGGAACATGAAACAGGTGTTCAGATGCTTGTGCATATTGGAATTAATACCGTTGGACTGAAGGGGGAAGACTTTACCGCATATGTGAATAGCGGAGACACCGTAACTGCAGGACAACTGTTAATTGAATTTGACATGGAAGCGATCCAGGCCGCAGGGTTGCCATTGATTACACCTGTGCTCATCCCGAATGGGAATGATAGAATCGAACAGGTGATGCCAACGATGACAGGCCCTGTTCAAGCTAATGGAGAAGCACTAATCGTTGTGAAATTTACTGAACCGCAATAAGCGTAAAACCTTTGAAAAAGACAGGTCGGAAAATGCAAAGAGACCCGGTGTATATCACCAGGGTTTCTTTGCACTTTTATGTATCTTTTCTACTTAACGGAAGGTGTCAAAAAGAATAATACGTCAGCGCGTATTGCATCAGAAAGGCACGAATTTCTTCCCGGTTTAACATCACATCAGATGTGCTGCCTTGCTCCAGGTTGAGAAGCAAATTGCTGACGGCTTCATGCAGGAACAGCATGCGTTCATTTCCCCACAGCTCTTGATGCTGCTGGATAAATTGCGTGACCTGCGACAGCTCCATACCTTTTAAAGCTCTGAACACCGAAGCCCATTTTACCAGATCAGAGGGATGGGAACCTACAGGCAATTCAAATTCGGCAAAACCATGAACATTCCCGCATGAGATTTTGAACAATCCGCAGTAGCTGGATGCATGTTCCCGCGCTATGAAAGGTAATTTTCGCATATCGTACCGAATAATCTCCATGGAACTAATTCGTGCAACAACACGAATCTCCGATGGAATTTCCACATCACCACTTGCAATCACACGATCCAACCTCCATAGGCAAAATTATCTTATTGTATTATGTTTTCGTTATCCTGCCCATGATGTTACGGCTGAACACAGCTCATGTAAAATCAATCGGAATGGATTTACGCCTGATTTTCCGATGTTTGGTATAAAATTCATACATGTAAGCGATTAACAAGAGATATATCTTCGTTTTGGACTCCATTATCTCGATTTTTTCTTCCGCTCATGACAGACCAAGCAACATGCCGCATGACTGCGAAAAGAGGAGATTAGGCAAGAATTGCTCACCTGGATTGTCTGGAATCGATCAGAACGGTGCAGAAATCGCATGCAGTTCAATTGCAGAGATGCAGACAGAGGACTATGATTCGCACATAACGTACTCCAGATGGCATTTGCAGGATCTGATGTGAAGGCGAGGTTGGCGGCAATGGATGAAGCAATGATGGTGGTATCAACAGGACACGGTGAGGCGGGAAAGAATTTTGTGGATGTATTATTGAAAAGGGGATTTGCGGTTGTCGTGCTTGTACACAGCGAAGAGGAGGGGGAACAATTTCAGTCGCTTGGTGCAGTCACCGTACGTTACATTCAGGAAATGGCATTCCGTAATCAGCTTCCGCCAGAATTTGTGGTGAAACACGCCTTTGTATTTGAAAATAACTTGCCGCAGTGCTGTCAGGACATTGAGCTGTGTCGCAGCTTGTGTCCGCAACAACTCTACGTTGTTTCCGGCAACAGAGCTCCTGTTGGGCTGGTTTATAAAGGTCTGGGAGCGACATATGTCATTCACAGCCGGAGTGGAGATGTCTCATTTTTATTGTAATTCACCTGATCGTGGGTTCCTGTCGCCAGTCCGATGAACCAAGTATAAATGAAAAACGTTGTGTCCGGAGCCTGTTGCCCTTGACACAACGTTTCGTGAATTTTTATGTGCTGATTCCTATGTGCTATACATTGAATTGTGAAACCCTATTAGGAAGAGATTCCGACTACACTGGAACCATTCTTCGTAATTTTGTACGTAATGACGTCTCCACTCCAGAAGTGGAACTTGAGAATAACTTCGCCATTATTCGTTTCGTTGAAGAAGTTTTGTTTCAATTCAATCACGTTGCTGCTATAATTCGGACTGAAAGTGTAGGAAAATTCTTTGAAAGAAGTCCAGTTTTGCGGACCTGCGTTTCCGCCACTTGTATAAGTGGCTTCCATGGTGGCCAGTTGATTGCCATTAAAGGTTGTCGGAATCGCAAACGAGCTCGTTGTGCCCGTTACATTGCTCAGTTTAGGCGTATCATACTTGATGATATTCAGGTTCCAGTTTGCGCCTTTGTTGAATTTGACGGTCAGCTTGGCATTAACCCCAAGATTGCCGGACGTGGTCAGTCTGCTTAACAGGCTTGATTTCAATGTGAGCACATCACCACTGATTGTGTAATCTGTACCTTGAACAAGAGTTGTGCTGCCATTAGCAAGAGAGCTAAATGTATTGCCATTGAGATTCAATTTTACTGTTTTATCCTGAATTGCAGCCCCTTTTTTCAAATAAACCAGATCGGATTCAGCTGTGGAGGAACGACCAGTCCAGCTTGCTTTCATCGTGTTATACAGATCCGGATCAGACCAGGTGAAGCTGGTACGGCCAAAATGCTGCCCATTATCCCATAACATGGTGGTCATCTGTTTCTGACGCAGGTACTGGCCGATAAATTCGAAGAATTTCAACTTCTCACCTTGCTCAATGACACCTGTGTGCTGATCAAAGCCGAGCAAGCCATACTCACCGACGATAACCGGAATACCTTTGGCTGTGAATGCATTGTACACTCGGTCAAATGTATCGATAATATCCTGCTGCACTTCAGCATTATATTTGGTGTACCCTGCGATATTCACGCTGAATGGCCAGAAACCATAGTAGTGAACGGTAGCGATAATGTTAGGGTCATTTAATTTCGCAATCGTCTGGGATAATGCATCCAGATCGGGTTGAGCGGAAGAGGTATGCAACGTTGGCAGGACCAATGGACGTGTTGCATTATTTCCGCCTGATGCTCTCACGATGTTATGAAAAGATACATTTAACTCATCCAGCAAAGCGTAAGCAGTAGCGGTATTCGTTGTACCACCTTCCGTGAAGCGTGGTTCATTTACACTTTCGAACATGAGCTTCGTGGATGAGTTTTTGAATTTGTTTGCAATTTGAGTCCAGGCTGAGTTGTAACGAGCAAGAACATTGGCATGGTCATTCTCCATATAGCTGATCCACTGCCATGAATCGTGATGGATATTGATCATGACATACAAATTGGCATCAAGCGCCCAGTTTACAACCTGTTGTACACGATTCATGTAAGCGGTATCAATTGTATAGTTGGGTGCTCCTCCTATATGAGCTTGCCAGGTCACTGGAATACGAATGCTCTTGTAGCCTTGATTGGCGATATTTTGAATCAGCTGCTGAGTGATCAGCGGGTTACCCCAGGCCGTTTCGTCTGCGCCAACAGCATCAAGGGAGTTGCCCAGATTCCAGCCCGGCTCCATCGCAGTAACATAGGACTGAATATTGGTTGGGGCAGCGGCTGCATTTGCCTGAATCGAGTCTTCTTTAGCAGCAGAAGCGATGGCGGATGACAACAGGGATAGAATCATTGCCGTTACGATAGTGAGTGAGAGGACCGATTTGCGGTTTTTGTTCATTCACATATTCTCCTTTGTAATGTTTATCGTTGAACTAAAATAGAGCGCTTACAAAAAAATGGCGATTTAAGCTCAGCATAGAACAAGACTCTGAATTGATTTAAATGGAATCACCACCAAATTAAGTATTGAAAACGTTTTCTGAAATGCAAATATAGCACGATTCATTGAAAGTAAATACCCTCGTAATTAGCACAAAATCCATGTCATAATTAGAGATTAATGGATTATTTTATTCTAAATTCATTCAAATAAATAGCGTTGCATTACATTCGTGGTTGAAGTTAAATAAATCTCAGGAGGGGATATTAAATGAGACTGGATGCGCATCAACATTTCTGGAATTATAATATTCGTGAATATGGTTGGATCGAGGAACACATGAGCGTCATTCGACGATCGTTTCTTCCAGAAGATTTGGAGCCTCTGTTAACCGGGGCAGGAATATCCGGTTGCATGGCGGTACAGGCTAGACAATCGTTGGAGGAAACGGAATGGCTTCTGGACTTGGCGGAACGGCATGAGTTCATCAGGGGTGTTGTGGGGTGGGTGGATCTGTGTTCTGTAGAAGCTGAACATCAACTTGAGAAGTATGCATCAAGCCCTTGGCTGAAGGGGGTGCGTCATGTAATACAGGATGAACCGGATGTCCAGTTTGTATTGCGTGACGATTTTCAGCGCGGAATTGCTTTGCTGCAGCAATATAATCTGGCCTACGATCTGCTCGTGTCCAAGGAGCAGCTCCCTTATGCTGTAGAGCTGGTTAAGATGTTTCCTGAACAGCGATTTGTACTTGATCATTTGGCGAAGCCCGATATTAAGGCAGGAACGGTTTCCCCCTGGAAGGAAGCGCTATACTCTTTGTCAGAACAACCGAATGTATACTGCAAATTATCTGGAATGATAACGGAAGCCGATTGGACAAACTGGAAACAGGAGGACTTTGCGCCTTATCTGAATATCGCCTTAGAAGCGTTTGGTCCGGATCGGGTGATGTTTGGCTCGGATTGGCCTGTATGTACGGTGGCTGGTACATATGCTCAAGTGCTTGAGATTATCACAAAGCATACTTCTTGGATGTCTGAGGTAGAGAAACAGATGATATTTGGTGGCACCTGTGCTACCTTTTATCAGTTATCGTGATTGAATTAGACAGCAGATTCAGGCTTCACGATGTTGACAGGTTCCCTAATTCTTGCTAAAGTTTTAACCAATCCGCATAATTGTGATCTGGGAATGTTACCGATATGGGCATAACCTGAGCTGGCTTGTATACACTGCAACGTGTATTCGGGCTGGTTCGGGTTTTTTGTATTTAAGTTGAACGAACAACGATTTTACATTGGACACTGCGCTGCCAGAACAATCTTCCGATCGCTGTTATCTCAAGATTTTTTCTGTGCTCTCCGTGTATGTGTAAATGTGTAGTTCAACATAAATATTTTTGTCTTATAAAGTTTCATGCGATTGGAGCGGATAACAGTATTACATATTTGGAAGGAGAATACGGATGACTAATTTTAAGTTTCCCAAAGACTTTTTGTGGGGTGGAGCCATTGCTGCCAATCAGGCAGAGGGTGCCTATCTGGAAGATGGCAAAGGTTTGAGCATTGTTGACTTGCTGCCAACAGGAGAAAGCCGAAGAAGCATCATGAAGGGCAATGTCCCTGTATTGACCCCGCTGGAAACCGAGTTCTATCCTTCACATGAAGCGATTGATTTTTACCATCGTTATCCCGAGGATATTACTTTATTTGCCGAGATGGGATTCAAAGCGCTGCGTGTGTCGATTGCCTGGGCACGGATTTTCCCAACCGGAGAAGATGCACAGCCGAATGAAGCGGGTTTGCAGTTTTATGATCGATTATTCGATGAACTGTTGAAGCATGGCATCGAACCTGTAGTAACACTTGCTCACTTCGATGTACCGGTTAATCTGATTGAGAAATATGGCAGCTGGAGAAGCCGTGAGTTGGTGACTCTGTTTGAAACCTACGCGAAAACCGTATTCAGCCGTTATAAGGATAAGGTGAAATACTGGATGACGTTCAACGAGATTAATATGCTGCTGCATCTGCCATTCCTTGGCGCGGGTCTTGTTTTCAAGGATGGTGATCATGTAAAAGAGATTCAGTATCAGGCAGCACACCATCAACTGGTGGCAAGTGCACTGGCGGTTAAAGCCTGTCACGAGATCATCCCGGGCGCAATGATCGGCTGTATGCTTGCGGCAGGAAGCTTTTATCCTTATACCTGTAATCCGGAAGATGTGTTCCAGGGCATGGAGAAAGACAGGGAGTCCTATTTCTTTATTGATGTTCAGTCGCGTGGAGAGTACCCGGGTTATGCCAAACGTTTCTTCAAGGATCATGGATTGAATATTGCCATGCAGTCAGGTGATGCGGAAATTTTGAAAAACCATACGGTTGATTATATCGGATTTAGTTATTATTCAAGTCGTACAACCTCCACAGACCCGGAAGTCGTCAAAAACATGACAAGCGGCAATGTATTTGGTTCTGTAGCCAATCCCTATTTGGCCAAATCGGAGTGGGGCTGGACGATTGATCCCAAAGGCTTCCGTATTACAGCCAATCAGCTGCATGACCGGTATCAAAAACCGCTGTTTGTTGTAGAGAATGGATTTGGAGCCAATGACGTGGTTACCCCTGATGGTGAGGTTGATGATGAATACCGGATTGATTATCTGAAACGCCATGTTGCCGAGATGGGTGAAGCTCTGCAGGACGGTGTAGAGATCATCGGTTATACAAGCTGGGGCCCTATCGATATTGTCAGCGCTTCTTCAGGAGAGATGAGAAAACGCTATGGTTACATCTATGTGGACCGTGACAATGAAGGAAAGGGTGACCTGAAGCGAATCAAGAAAAAGAGCTTCTATTGGTACAAAAATGTGATTGAATCGGATGGCAGCAATTTAGGCGAAGAGTAACCAGTGCAAAGAGGGCGTTTTCCCTCTTAGAATCGGAAGGACCATTCTTCATGGAACTTCCGATTGTTCCCTCGTTGAAAGCGTTGACATATGTCTCTCTTCGCGCTATACTTGACGCAATTATATCGTTTTGGGATTGTTACTACTTGAAGTAGGCAAAACCTAAGCACCCAAAAAAACAGACGTACATGTCTTGTTTATTTTGTGATGCTTCAGGTTTTTTTTGTATGCCCAAAAGGCGATATATGACTGCCAAGAGAGTGGATCGTGACGGGGGGATTGAAGTGAAAATAGCAAAGGTTATCAACAATAACGTCATTAGCATCTATCAAGCGGATGGAGCAGAGCTTGTAGTGATGGGGCGTGGGATTGCCTTTAAGAAAAAGCCGGGGGATAAAGTAGACGAAACCCGCATCCAGAAAGTATTTGCGCTTAAAAACAAGCAGACATCCGACAATTTCAAAATGCTGCTGCGCGAAGTGCCAATGGAACTGATTGAGATTGTGGAAGAAATTATTACCTATGCCAAAGAGAATCTGGGCCGTAACCTGAATGAAAATATCTATGTTTCCCTAACAGATCATATTAACTTTGCGATTGAACGATATCGTGAAGGGGTAGAAATCAAGAATGCACTGATGTGGGAAATCAAACAGCTGTACAAGGCTGAGTTCGGACTGGGTCTGAAAACGTTGGAGCAGATCAAGTCCAGACTTCATATCGAGCTTCCACCGGATGAAGCTGCGTATATTGCCCTGCATATTGTCAATGCGGAGATGAATGAAGAAGTCATTACAACGATGAACATCACGAAGTTTATTCAGCAGATTATTAATATAGCCAAATATCACTTCAAGATGGAATTCGATGAGGAGTCTCTCAGCTATTTTCGCTTCATTACGCATCTGAAGTTCTTCTCTCAAAGGGTATTAAGCGGCACGCATTATGACAATAATTATGACCACTTTTACGACATGATCAAAGAGAAGCACCCGGAAGCGGCGGCATGTACAGAGAAAATCGAAATGTTCGTCAACAAGGAATACAACCATCAGCTTACCAACGAAGAGAAATTGTATCTGACCGTCCACATTGAACGGGTCGTTAATCGATAACAATTAAAATGTTGACAAATTTGGTTAAATCATAATAATATGAGATTAACAGGAATTGAATACGATTTAACTGGGATTGTTACTGGTTATGCAGGCAAAACCTAAGTCATGAGAAGGCAGGACCCATGTGTCCAAACCTTACTCTAGGCTTAGGTTTTTTGCGTGCAAAAAAATCGGTATGATGCCTGTTTTAGTAAATATGGGGGTGCACATCATGAGTCAGGAAAAACTCGCAAAAGAGATCGTCGAGCTGGTCGGCGGGGAAAAAAATGTGGTATCACTGGTACATTGCGCAACACGTTTGCGGTTTGTATTGAAAGATGACGCCAAGGCAGACAAAGCCAAGCTGGAAAAGACAGAAGGAATCATCGCAGTCAAGGAAAACGGGGGACAGTTTCAGGTGGTCGTTGGCAATAAGGTGCCTGAGGTTTATAACGCCATTGGTCAGATCAGCAACATTTTGGATGACTCTTCCGAAAAGGAAAAGTCCAAGAAGTCCGCGAAAGGCTTAGGCGGCATTATCGATGTGATTTCCAGTATATTCGCACCGCTGCTAGGGGTAATGGCGGGAGCTGGTATTTTGAAAGGGCTACTGCTCATTGCAAGTAATGTCGGCTGGCTGGAAACGACAGAAACCACGTATAAGATCCTATTTGCAGCAGCAGACAGCTTGTTTTATTTCTTACCTTTGCTGTTAGCGGTTACAACCGCTCGCAAATTCCAGGGTAACATGTTTGTGGCGATGACCATTGCTGGGGCATTAATCTATCCTTCCATCGTCACGCTCAAGGCGGAGGGAACGCCAACCGATTTCTTCGGTATCCCTGTGATATTGATGAATTATTCATCTACCGTTATCCCTATTATTCTGGCAGTCATCGTCATGAGCAAATTGGAGAAATTCTTCAATAAGGTTCTTCACGAAAGTGTGAAAAATTTTGTCACTCCATTATTTTTGCTAGTCATTATGGTTCCTCTTACCCTGCTCGTATTCGGTCCATTTGGAGTATATGTAGGTAATGCCATTGCATCAGGACTGGTGGCCGCTTTCGGATTCAGTCCGTTATTGGCAGGAGCCGTTATGGGTGCAAGCTGGCAGCTGCTCGTTATTTTCGGAATTCACTGGGGGCTCATTCCCGTATTTATCAATAACGTTGCTGTGTATGGACGCGATGGTGTCAAACCGGCTGCAACGGCTTCCATCTTCGCACAGACCGGAGCTGCCTTCGGCGTTATGCTGAAAACCAAAAATAAAAAACTGAAAACGCTGGCGGGTTCATCCACACTGACAGCCTTGTTCGGGATTACCGAGCCTGCCATCTATGGTGTTACTCTGCCACTCAAACGTCCATTCATCGCAGGAGTGATCGGGGGTGCCGTTGGTGGTGCCATTATTGGTCAAGCAGGTACTCAGGCATTCGCTTCAGGTGCTCCAGGACTGCTTACTCTGCCAATTTTCTATGGACCGGGTGGAGAGGGTTTCCCTGGACTCATTCTTGGGATCTGCGTGTCCTTTGTTGTTTCGGCTGCATTGACGTACATTATGGGATTCAAAGATCCGGTTGAAGAGGAAGAACAAGAAAAAAGTACGGAATCTATCCATCCATCAGTAAGAACAGCGGATTCCGTGGATCAAGAAGTTCTTAGCCCGATTGAGGGGACCATTGTTGAACTGTCTGAGGTGCCAGATCCGGCATTTTCATCCGGTGCAATGGGTAAAGGTATTGCGATTGAACCAGCAGTTGGCCGAGTTGTTGCTCCTTTTGACGGTACCATTACCGTGGCTTTCAAAAAGAAACATGCCCTGGCTGTTGTATCAGATACAGGTGCGGAGATTTTGGTCCATGTCGGAGTGGATACCGTCAAGCTTGATGGTCAGCACTTTACATCACATATTCAGGAAGGTGATCGGGTTAAAGCAGGAGATTTGCTGCTGGAATTCGATATCGCTGCAATCAAGGCGGCTGGTTATCATACGGTAACGCCTATCATTGTTACGAATTCTGCGAATTATGAGGAAGTAGTTTCTTTGATTACGGGACAAGTTCGGGTACAAGAGCCGTTACTTACCCTGTATGGTGGAAAAGGACAGGAACAAGAGTAGAACTAACAAAAGCCGTGTCCAACGTGGAACAGAACGTTTTCTGTTTACGTGGATACGGCTTTTTTGCTGTTAGCCAATCCAATTCACCAGATCCTGAACCTGTCCCATCATGGAGATTGGATCTTCCCGAAGCCAGTCCTCGGTCATACGGTAGACCTGACCGTTCTGTACTGCGGGAAGCTGCTGCCAATACATGGTGCGTTCAAGCTGTTCAAACTGTCGGATGGATTCCGGGTCGCCTGACACAACGACAAAGAGATGGTCGCCCGCATACTTATGCAATTGATCTAAGGGAATATCTTCTTTGAACGGATGAGATTTGTTTTGCTGGGCTTCCAGCACCGGAGCAGGTGGTTTTAATTGCAAATCACGATATAACACACCTACGTCGTAGTAGACCTGGAAGGCAGCGGGAAGTCCTCTCATCCAGAAGAATGAAACGGTTTGCTCACCATCTTGAAGAGGAGACAAGAGTCTTTGGGTTTCCTTGATCTTGTTCATATAGCTCTCCATCCAGGCTTCTGCCACAGAAGTCCTTCCAGTCAAATCCGCAATAAGACGAAAGCGTTCAAAGAAGGGCAGGGACCAGGGAACATCCAGTGTAGGAGCGATTTTGGAGTATTCCGCATAATGATGCCCGTTAAAAGTTACGATGAGATCGGGTTTCAGCTCCGATATCTTATTCATATATGGTGTTACCACGGAATGGCCAATCGAAGGAACACCTCGCACATGCCCCTGGTAGTAACGGCAGTTCAGCAATTGGTAAGGTGCACCAATAGGTGTTATGCCGAGCGCAAGCAGCTCACCCAGGAATTGAAAAGAGGCAACACGCATCGTATGCTTTCTTAGATGAATATATAAACGCGGCGATACACCGGTATATTGCTTGAAGCTGCGACTGAAATGAAAAGGATCACGGAACCCGATGTGTCCTGCAATTTCCTGGATCGAATCATTCGATTCCAGCAGACGTTTTTTGGCACGATTCATTCGTAGGGCATTCAAATATTGGATGGGGCTCTGTCCGGTGCGCTCACGAAAAAGGCGCGAAAAATGCCGTGTGGATAGCCCGGTCTCTGCGGCAAGTTGGTCCAAAGTATAGTCAAGTGTAACGGATTGTTCCAATCGTTGTAAGAGTGTATCCAAGGTCTGTATGCTGCGATGCTCTTTATCCATCGTGTCGGCTTTCATGGCTAGTAAAATCAGTTCCTGAAACAGCACATGTTTGCTGTAGTTTTCCTTTTCATCGTAAAGATCCTCAACGGGGTGCAGTAGGTGCACCAATTGAATCATGCGAGAAACATGTTCAGGGTATATTTGTCCTTGCACTAACGAAGCTATTCGGGGCGTGCCCTGAACAGGTACGGGCAGAGGCTCGAATTCAACGCTGTTAACTTGCAGAGGGAGACCTGACAGACTCTCAAGCTGCACTTCCGTCCCGGGATGAAATAGAAAGCAGTTTCCTGGCATAACCTCAGTCTGTTTATCCATGAAATGGACGTTGCCGCGCCCTTCGGTGATGATCATCAACGTGTGACGTTGTATTAATTTTGTACACAAACTGGATATCGCATCGCAGTATGTCCCTGTAAGTATATAGACCAGCGAAATCATGGTATCCCTCCTCAAAAGCTGAAAAGAAGCTCTTCAGGCAGGATCGCTGAAGAACTTCTCCAATGTATATCATGTCATTCATATCTTTTATTTGGTGAGCAATTGAACGGCATCATCCAATTGGGCACTGAGAGACATCACATCGTAAGAGAACCATAGGCTCTCATCAACCACGTATACTTTATTATTTTTGACGGCAGGCAATGAGTGCCACAACTGGCTGTCATCCACCTCTTTCAGGAAATCAGGATCATTATCGAATCTTACCACAAACAGTCGATCTGCTGAAGCATATTCCGGCAGCTTCTCAAGAGAGATGTTGATGCCGAGTTCATGATCCCCTTTTGCCCATTCCTCTTTGACGGTATCCGTCATGTTGAATTTCAACGCATCATATAAGGTATAACCGACATTAGCGTTCCCGTACACTCTGAGTTGACCTTTTTCAAATCCGCCAATAACCACAACGCCGAATGTCTCATCTGGTGAAACGGAGGAAGAGAGCTTGGTCCGTGCCTCTTCGGATTTCTGATTAAATGCCTGAATCCATTCCTCTGCCTGTTCGCTTCTGCCGATAACGTCAGCCACTGACTTGAAATGTTGGAATGCATCGGCACCTTCCCATTGGACAACAACGGTAGGGGCAATCTTGGACAACTGCTCCAATTGGTCCTCATTCCACTCTGCGGCAATGATGAGGTCCGGCTGCAGTTCGAGTGCCTTTTCCAAATTCAGCTTATTGGATACCCCGATATCTTCGATCCCTTCCAATTGATCCTTAATCGAGACATAGTTGTTAAGTAGATGAGATGCTGCCCCAGCCGGCTTAATTCCCGCTGCCAGCATTTCCGGTAAGTACTGTGTGGTTAGAACCCGTTGGGGATGGGTTGGAATGGTTACCTCACGGCCCAGAGCGTCCTTATATACATGAGTTGCCGATTCTCCTGCAGGTATGGGTTGACGTTTCTGTCTGCTGTGCAGAATTCCCCTCAGTAGAAGGGGATGAGTTTTGTTTCCCTTGACCGCAAGCGGAGAGAAGCAAGGTTAAAATAAGAATGATACATGAAAGCTGGAGTTTATTTGGATGACGCAGCATAATAATGAAATCCCCTTTTTCTTTTATAATGATAATCATTATCAATTATTATAGTCAAGACTTCTTTTGAAGAACATGTTGAATATGGACTTGAAGCATGGAAAATATGGACATGAACTGTCTGGCGCAAAAGAAAATACCTCCAAAAATTAATTTTGGAGGCATTTGTTTCTTTTATTTACGATCCGCTGATTTCTTAAGAATCTGCCCGCACAACCGTTGAGTTCATGTTGCCTGTCAGCCGCTGTGGAGGGAAGACCATGCGTACAGGTGCGATGATGATCGTAGCGAACAAGGCTTTGATGAGATCACCGATGATGTAGGGATAAAACCCTTGTATCATGGCTTCGGGTAACGACATTTTGTAAGCATAGGCCAGCCAGGGTACGCCCGAAACATAGATCAAGATTGAACCAAACAACTCAAATACGATAAAAGCCAGGAAATAACCAACGAACCCGTTCAGTTTGATTCTGCTGAGTAATAGCCCAATGAGTAATGCCGAGAAAGGCCACATCATAACATATCCCCCGGTTGGCCCAAGGAGTACTGCAAGTCCGCCTGCACCATGCAGAAGCGGGAAGCCAATGGCAGTCAGAATGACGACCAGAGCGATACTTAGAAAACCATATAATGGGCCAAGCAGTCCGCCTGCCAGCATAACCGCGAGGGTTTGCAATGTAATCGGCACAGGAGAGAAGCCAATGGGAATACTTATGTAACCAAAAAGAACAAGTATGGCTGCCATGAGTGCGCTGAAAACGATACCTCGCAAAGATAATTTCATGTTTGAACATTCCTTTCAATTTTGGTAATCTTATTGTTAACCGATTAAACGGATGTGGTTAACGATTTGGATCGTACCACAAAAGATTCAAAAGGGAAAGGACCAATTTGCGATGCAAGACGTTACACCTTTGATAAGACTAGAGAATGTCCGTGTTCATTATGCATCCGAGTCAGGACGTGTTCGAAAGGCAGTGGATGGGGTTTCGCTGGAATTAGCTCCCGGTGAATGGATAAGTATTGTGGGAGCCAATGGCAGCGGCAAAAGTACGCTGGCTGGACTGCTGATTGGATTCATTCCGCTATCCGGCGGAGAAAGAAAAGCTTCTTCCGAAATAGTTGTTCGTGGAGTCCTCCAGCAGCCTGATGCGCAGGTGCTTGGAGATACCATTGAGGAGGAGTTTCATTTTGCCTTATCCTCACTGCTTGAATCTCCTGATGAACTACTACGTCGGAGAGAGCACGCATTACATACGGTAGGACTTAAACACCCGTCTGAGACGGCGATTGCCCAGTTATCTGGAGGACAGAAGCAGTTGCTTAATATCGCGGTAGCTCTGGCGGCCAAGCCGAATGTACTTATTCTGGATGAACCTACGGCCATGCTTGATCCGGGAGCGAGAGAACGAATGGAAGCGGTAGTTCAAGCCATTGTCCAGCAAGGGACGGCGGTAATCTGGATTACGCATCATCTGGAGGAAGCAACGTTGTGCGATCGAATTATTGCCATGGAAGAGGGACGCTGTGTTTACGACGGAGCTCCTGCAGCTTTCTTCTATGGAAGGGAGAAGGAAGACACAACGCCCGAGGCTGGAAAAGAAAGACAACAACCATCGCCCTGCGAAAAGCTTGGGCTTGCTCCACCTTTTACAGTGCAGACAGCTCTACTCCTGAAACGGAAAGGTCTGCTCCATCATGCGACACCTTTACGACCTGAGCAGTTGGTTAAGGAGGTAGCCCTTTGGCGATTGAATTAGAACATGTAAGCATAGCTTCGTCACAACCTGACAAAAGAGCGCTGCTTCAAGATATCACTGTCCAACTGAACCGTGGCGAAATCACTTTATTGCTAGGCTGCACAGGATCAGGCAAAACCACTTTGCTGCAAACGATCGCTGGCTTAAAACCTCCAGATGAGGGCAGCCTCATGCTGGACGGAGAGCCTTATTGGCAGAACGGAAAAGTACCACAGTCCATTCTGCTGCAGATGGGATTGGTCTTTCAATTCCCCGAGCAACAGCTGTTCGCCCGAAACATTGGGCGCGAATTTGCTTATTCCCTGAGACCATATCGTCTACCCGACGAACAAAAGAAAAAGCAGATTTCCGAAGCACTGAAGCGCTGGGACTCTCCAGTGGGTCAGGGAGAGGAAGAACGATTCCATTCGGACAGATCACCCTTTGCACTAAGCGGGGGAGAACGGAGAAGATTGGGGCTTGCCCTGGGAACTGCTACGCATCCTTCATGGCTATTGCTCGATGAACCCAGCGCTGGATTGGAAGCCCAAAGTGTGCTCATGCTGCTAGATGCTTTGAACCAGCATCGAACTGCAGGTGAGGGAGCCATTGTGGCTACACACGACCTGGACACATTTTTACCGCATGCGGATCGGGTTCTGTTGTTGAAGGATGGGCGTCTGGTTGCTGATCTCAAACCACGGGAGCTTCACACAAGACCAGATCTGCTGGAGCTTGCCGGAATTGGTCTGCCACCCTCCATGCAACTGGCACAACAATTTGCTGCTGCGGGCATTCATTTTCCTACTACTGCGTTGACTCCGGAGGAAATGGCTGAAGGTATTGTTCAGTCCGTCAATGAACCGTTAGAGCAGAAGGTTGATGTTATTGGTAATGAGGATCAATTCAGAATGGATGAAGCGAAGCTTGCCTTTTCAAACTCCGACACTTCGAGAGGAGAAGGCACGCAGGAGGGCATATACACCCACGCAGAATCAGGATCCAACAGAGGATTGTATGGTGCCATGGACCCGCGTCTGAAATGGATTTTATACATTTTGCTCGTGACCGCTACGATGCTTCAACATCACTGGTTAGGTCTCTCTCTTACGATGATGCCAGTCATCTTGGCACTTGTTGTGCTGCCACGTCAGGCTCTGATGGGATGCTTGAAATTAATGAAGCCGCTCGTACTGTTCTTTCTCGTATCAACCGCGTTGTCGGGCACAACTCTTTCTACAGAAGGTGGCGGCCTACAGTTCGGATTTTCCTTGACGCAGGCGGAGGCGACGTTACTGAATGTATACCGTTTGTTTATCGTCACGTTAGCGAGTCTTTGGTTTTCACTGACTACGCCGTATGGGCGCATGGTGGAGGGGCTGAATTGGGTGCTTGGTGTCGGCAAAAAAATTAAACTGCCCGTGTCGTCGTTTGCACTCGCCGTATCCTTAATCTTTCGTTTTATTCCGATGATCTGGAGTGAATGGCAGCGATTCTCGCTGATCGTCCGGGCACGCGGCAAAGCTGCATTACGACCGAATACGGTACGTGTGCGTGATCTTGGTCCAATGGTCATTCCTCTGCTCATGGCGCTGTTTCAGCGTGCAGAAGATATGACGATTGCGATGGAAATGCGGAAAGTTAGAGAGAATTCCTTGCTTGGAGCACGTTCCTCCTTATTGGTATGGTCCAAACGAGATACATGGATTTGCATGACTGGACTTATTGTTTTTGTATTTTATATCTGGATCAGAGACTGAAGAATGGACTTTAGCCATGGTTCATGCATAAATCCTTTCATTTCCGTTCAAAATAAACATGCTTTGATCACCACGAAGCAGATATGGAGGGACGAACGATGAAGGATAAATTTTTGCAAGAAGAAAGACAAGAATATACCGATGTGTCCACGGTGGAGTCGCAGCGAAATGATATCACACTCGAAGAGTTCCCAGAAGGTCCTTATGGCTCATCTCTAATGTCTGAATCTCTTGGCAAAAGCTCGCCATGGCGAGTGGATCAAAGGAGCGCGCACCGTTTCGATTATGAAAATCATGAACTGCACGAAGGGGAGGTTCGGGATTATCCCGGCCAGGACGTCTTCGATGAATCGGTCCCCGATAGTGTAACAAAGCCACAATACCCGGAAGAAGAAGAATCGTAATGACGTTTAATATAAATTAGATGATAGCCTTCGGCAGGATATTTCTGTCCGGGGGCTATTTTTAGTTGAATCGAAAAAAAAACAAATCTCCTCAAATTCCACAATATGGGTTATCATAGGCGTAGCTTATACTAAAAAGGTATGTGATATATCAATTACAACAATATTAGGAGATAACCATGGATCAGGGCTATATTCAATATATACGGTCGTTTGTGGGGAAAGCCAAAGTTATCATGGTAGTTTCAGGAGCGATCGTGATTGATAAGGCTGACAGAGTATTATTACAAAAAAGATCGGACAATGGATACTGGGGATTTCCCGGTGGGTATATGGAGATGGGAGAAACCGTTGAGGAGACAGCACAAAGAGAATTATATGAAGAAACAGGTTTAACACTGAATTCAGTAGAATTATTCTCGATTTACTCAGGTCCAGAATACGAAGTGGGTTATGGTAATGGAGATGAAGTTGCGTTGGTGCAAGTAATGTTCAAAAGCAACGACTTTTGCGGAACGATAAAAGAGAGTGAAGAGTCCATAGAAACGCGGTTTTTTGATATACATTCCGTACCAGAACATTTCTTACCTACACACAAGCAAATTATTGAAGATCTAAGGAACAAAAAAGATTGGAAAACTAGTGAACTAAATATTGGAGGATATCAGAATGAGAGAGATTAACTACAGCGATTATTTTTGGCAGGATGATCAGGTCAGATTGCGTGCTTTGCGTGAGGAAGATTGGGAAAATCATTATTATAACCGTTTCGACTCACCTGCTCGCCGTTTACTGGAATGTGCAGTGGAGCTGCCCCCTACGAATGCTGAGGCAAAGAAATTTACGGAAGCCTTTTCCGATTTTTCTCTAGACAGAGGACGAATCATGTTTACGATTGAAAATATGGATGGTGAGAATGTCGGAGGCGTGAACCTGAACAGCATCGATGAGAGGAATGGTACCTTTAGCATTGGAATTCAAATTGACAGGGACCATCGCGGAAAAGGATACGGGACGAGAGCCATTCGAATTTTACTCAAATATGCCTTTTTCGAGCGCAGGCTTAATAAATTCAATGATTGTGTTCTCGAAGGAAATGAACCTTCCGCAGCCATGATGAGAAAGCTTGGATGTGTGGAGGAGGGCGTGCGTCGTCAGGTGATTTATACCGATGGAAAATACCAGGATCTGATCCTGTTCGGATTAACCAAAGACGAGTTTATTGATAAGGAAGGGCTTGCGTAAGTCCATTTTAAATCAGAGCGACCAGATGTTTATGATCTGCCAATGTTAGTTGGGTAACTGACAATGTGCAAGGGGTGAAATTGTTTTAATAATATCCAAATCTGAGGTGATCGTGTGGATAGAGCAATACCCGATCCAACATGGCAAAGGTTAGGTTTTTCTGAACACCCTGATGTTCATACTTCAGGTCAGGGAGTAGGGATTGTAATTATTGATTCAATCAAGCCACATCATCTCATAAATCACTTAAATACTCGAATTAAATGCGTTACCGTACATGAAAATCTGACCGTCACCATGAAGGACATTTCATCTAATAACGGGGAGGAAGATCACCTTAAAGGTGAGCATGGACTTATGAGTGTGCTGGCATTGACACATGAGCCAATTCGATTAGAGGGAATGATTCATGTCGGAATTGCACCAGCGGCAACATATATCGTTCTTGATCATGGAGCATTTACAGCAGGAGAAGGAGAACGTCTGAAAAAAGGAATGGACTGGATTCTTGAACATGGTATCGAATGGAATATAAAAATTATTCTAAGCACGGGTTGGCAGGCATTAGATGATGAAGTTCATCTTCAAAATACGAGAGAAAACTCGACAGTTAAAGCACTGGGTTCAGCCGTTCAACAGGGGATTTTGGTTATTTGCTCGAATGGGAATACACGTTTAAACAACATTATGCCGCCAATACAGTATTTAGCGGTTGGTGGCTACGTTGATCGTGGAAGGGCTGATCGTTCATCACATGTTCCTTTCCCGGATGAACCTTATGGCAGAAATGGAGACGGTCACTTCAGACCCGATGTTTTGGCTCCCAGACTACACCTTACAATCCCTTCTTATAAAACGGAAGAACGTGATCACAGTGTATCTTATTATGGAGGAACATCTGGAGCTGCTGCGCTTGTCGCTGGTGTTGCCGCCTATTTGTTCTCTCAATTTCCGGAACTAAGTTCCGATATGTTGAGGCGTGCCTTGGTTGAGTATGGTGACCCATTTGAGAGTTATGATAACCCTGCTCCGAGAATTAATGTTGCTAATACGATACGTTATCTAAAAACTGTTGGTGGGCCAAAGTACATACCAAATACTTTACTAATTACAAGTATTCAAAACCCCTTTGTGGCCATTCATTCGATGGATGAGATTGAAAGAGCGCTTGCTTTAACTATGTTAGTCCGGAGTAATGTGTTATCACGAGAAGAGTTATGGGATTTCACTGAGGATTCATCTCCTATTGTTCGTAAAATTGCGGTATCGACCCTCCGTGAACCAATAAACGAACAAGAGCGGAAGTTTTATTGGGAGTGCTTATTGCATGAAAAAGAAGGTGGCGTAAGAGGGTGGTATATGCATGGGTTATTGCAAAATGCTCCAAAGGAGGAAATACACAATTGGATGAACTCTGCGACAGATATCAATTGGTCGGTTCGATGGTGTGTCAGCGAATATATGGCTCAATACCCAGAGTATTTCCCCCAACTTGAAAAAACGCAAGATCCTGACTCCATACAAGCCAACGCATTGCCCTTATGGCAATGGTACACAGCCTTATATTGTAAAGAAAATTAGGTTCTCAATAAACCCATAAAAACAATGAAAAGAGGCATTATGAAACAAATTATGAAACTAACCTTACAAAGTGATGAATTAATCATTGATTGCAAAGATATTTATTTGCGTGAGTATCGACTTGAGGATTTGCAGAAATTGCAGGAGATCACCTGGCAGCCCGAGGTTTACGAATTTTTGCCGGGATGGAATGCTACGGTTGAAGAGAGAACTCTTTGGCTCACTCAATACGAAATCCCTGAGAATCAGAATTTTAAACAAGCTGTTTTGGCGGGAGGAGACATCGGAGACCTCTGTTTACGTTTGGCTATCGTGCTCAAAGAAAATGATGAGTTTATTGGATGGTGCTGCTCGGGGATCAAGGACGAACTGCCAGCGCCCAATCGGGAAATTATGTACGGCATTTCGAAACACTTCCGGAACCGTGGTTATACAACGCAGGCAGTACAAGGAATATCACAGTATTTATTTGAAAATACAAACGTTAAAGTATTGAATGCCATCGCTTTATTGACGAATCAGGCATCGAATAAGGTAATACAGAAATGCAATTTTGAATATCTGAATAGGATTGAAATCGAAAATGAACCGTACAACCATTACCAATTGTTGAAGCACCAACACTAACCCTACTGTAATTGGTTCAAGATGACTGCACAGGAGTGATCCCATGGATTCCAAACCCCAACTTGTTTTAGATCTGGCCGGTGTGCTGATCACCAATCTTTCCTCTTCATTCTGGCAGGAGCTTGCTAGGTATGCAGGTACGCCTTTTTCTGTATTAATCGAGCAATTGAGTGGTATACGCAAGGATTTGTGGACGGGAAGGTTGACAGAGGAGAGGTTCTGGATCTGGATGCAAACACAATATCCCAATATTGAAAAGATGTATGCTTATGAATTGCTTGAACAAACAACAGAGTTGCTGCCTGCCATGCATTGTCTTGAACGATGGAGCGAGCAGGCGGAACTTCATCTCTTGAGTAATCATTGTCATGAATGGATTGAACCCATTTTGCCGTTGATCCAACCGTATTGCAAGAGCATAACCATTTCCAATCAGGTCGGATATTGCAAGCCAAATATAGAAATATATAAACTTGTACAATCTCATCTACACAGGGGTGCACGCATTATATATGTGGATGATCAAGCTAAAAATTTGAAGCCTGCAGCTGAGCTGGGATGGGAAACATTACTTGCTGATGAACAGCATCAATGGATTGCTGAAATGGACGGATGGCTCGCAGACTAACGATAATCCACGATACAGATGCACTGCATACCAATCCACCTATCCATCAATTCGATGCTAAACCAATACCCCTATCAATTCTCTGCAGAAATGATAGGGGTATTGGTCATATGATAAGAGTGGCAAGAAAACGGAAAGCTGCGTTTTGCAAGCCTCGTTCGACTTAGAATTCACTCTTGACCAATGGCAGCAAAATCGTAAATTCCGTTCCTGCACCTGGTTGGCTGCGCACTGTAATTTTCCCGCCATACGACTCCACAATCGAACGGGTAATGGCAAGACCAAGACCCGCGCCTCCTTGTTTTCTTGAACGGGAAGAGCTTGTTCGATAGAAGCGTTCAAAGATGTGAGGGAGATGCTCCGGTTCAATCCCCGAGCCGTTATCTTTGACGGTTAACTCGGCTTTATGATGAGCGGCATATAACGTGATGCTGATGGCTCCCCGATCTGAATCGGTATGCTGTACTGCGTTGTGGAACAGGTTGAGTACAACCTGCTTCAATTTGTGAGCATCAGCCATGACATGGACTTCAGCGGTCAAGTCGAGATGAACTTGTCTTTCCCGAGCCATCATGACCAGCTGCGGCTGCATTTCGAGCAGCAGACTGCCCAGTTGGATGATTTCCTGTTCCTGCTGAGGCGCCTGATCCAGCTTGGTCAGCATTAACAGGTCCTCTACAAGTTTGTTAATCCGTACTGATTCACCGTACATGCTGTTCAAAGCACTATATAATTGCTCGCTGTTGGAGGCTGCACCGCGCTTGAGTACCTCAATAAATCCGTGAATGGAGGTAAGCGGGGTGCGCAGCTCATGGGAAGCATCAGACAGGAAACGCTGCATTTGCTCCCGGGCCTCTCGTTCTGCTTCAAACGAGTCTTCAAGCCTCTCCAGCATGCCGTTAAAAGAAAGCGCCAGTTGATCCACTTCCTGTTGTCCCTGAATTGAAGGAAGACGTTCGCCCAAGCTGCCTGCATCAATCCGTTGTACCGTATCTACCATACTGGACAACGGGATCAAAGTCCGCCGAAGCGCCTTGGTGTATAACACGAGCCCGGCCACCATCGCCAGTAGGGATAACATCAAGAAGATCAGAAGCTGTTTCACAATCAGATCCTTTAGTGGTTTCGTAGCAGTACCCATCTGCACCATGGGTAATCCGCGATTACGTGGTCCAGGCGAGGAGAAGACGATTAACTGCTCATTGCCTTGGCTATCCGTTACAATTTGGTACGGAACATGCTGTTTATCGTTGATCTGATCGGTAATGTTCTGATATTCAATGGACGTCAAACGAGGAGCAGTCAGACCGTCTTCACCAAAAATATCCTCGAAACCACTTTGATTATCAAATAAGGCCAGTGAACGATCAGGAATGTACAAGAAACGATTGCCTGATCCTCTTGGATCTGATCCGGATTGCCCGCCAAAAGGATTGTTTGTCGAACCATTACGTGAAGACGATCCAAGCCAGACCGGGGGCATGGACATGAGCTGCTCTTCCATGGTTTTCGCTTGGTTGCGATACAGAAAGCTTTCCATAATCCAGAATTGAAGTATCCCAATCAATAGTAACAGAGCAGCCAGAATGAACAGGGAGCGCGCGAGTAATTGAGAGCGAAGCGAACGTGGCGAGATCCATCGTTGCATCCATGCCCAAAGATGTTTATTTTTCTTTAATAAAAAGGCCATCAGAGATCCACCCTGTATCCGACACCTCGAAGGGTACGAATCAGTTTATGCTCTTTATCTCCCAGTTTGTCACGCAAGGAGCGGACGTACACCTCCACAATATTCTCTTCTCCTCCAAAATCGTACCCCCATACACGGTTTAGAATAGTCGCTTTACTCAGGACAATACCATGATTAAGCACGATGAATTTTAAGAGTTCATATTCGGTAGGAGACAACTCCAGAATCTGATTATGATAGGAAATCTCTTTGCGTTGATCATCAATTCGGAATGGACCATGAGTCACTGCGCCTATTAATAAAGGAAACTGATTACGCAGTCTTGCCTGAATCCGTGCAAGCAGTTCATCGAACGCAAAAGGTTTAATCATGTAGTCGTCAGCCCCAAGCCATAGCCCCTTTACCCGATTCTCGACCTCATCTTTGGCTGTCAGCATGATCACTCCGATCTGAACCCCGCTCTTGCGCAGACGCTCAACCACTTCAAATCCGTCCATCTCCGGCATCATGACATCCAGAATGGCCATATGCGGACGAAAGTCGAGGGCCACCTCAAGTGCAGCGACTCCATCCGAGGCCGTACGTACATCAAAGCCTTCGTTGCTTAGTCCAAGCTCCAAAAATTGCAAAATATGTGGTTCATCATCGGCCAAAAGTATTTTAATGCCAGTACTTAGCTTCATAAGCAGGCGTTCCCTCCCGTTAAATCCATCGATTACATACCCTCAATTCTAGAGGTCTATATGCTGTATTATCGCTCCCCAAACTGAAAATTAGCTGAAAAGTTTGCAAGTTATCCTCAGGCAACATTCAGCGGGCACTCATCCCAGTTTTACTTTGGCATGTCACAATAGTAGACATGAAGAACTTGAAGGAGTGATTGAGATTGAATAACGCCAAACGAAGGATTGATCTGGTCCTTCTGCCGATTGTTTTACTGGCGGCATTTCTGAACGGGTATGGCATCTGGAACGACCAATATGCCAATTCCTATTATACGACCGCCGTCGGGAGCATGCTGAGGAATTTCCATAACTTCTTCTACGCGTCGCTCGACTCGGCTGGTTCGGTAACCGTAGACAAACCACCGGTTGTCTTCTGGATTCAAACCGCTTTTGCTTACGTTTTTGGATTGCATGGATGGAGTGTTATTTTACCGCAAGCGTTAGCGGGGATTGGTTCGGTGCTGTTGATATATTTCATGGTCAAGCCTACATTTGGTCTTGCCGCGGCGCGAATCTCGGCACTTGCGATGGCGACTGTTCCTGTTGTGGCAGCAGTCAGCCGTACCAACAATATTGACAGCATGCTGGTCTTTACACTGCTGCTGGGTTCATTGTTTTTGTTCAAGGGAAGCAAGCAAGGCAGTACGTGGCGTATCCTGGTTGCCTTTGCACTCATTGGACTTGCTTTTAATATGAAAATGCTGCAAGCCTACATGATTCTTCCCGCTTTCTACTTGTTCTATCTGCTTGCATTCAACGCAAAGTGGAGAAGAAAAATCATTTTGCTGATAGGAAGTACGGCGGTGTTGGCAGTCGTTTCCTTATCCTGGGCGGTCACCGTGGATTCTATACCGACAGATGAACGGCCTTATATCGGCAGCAGTGAAACCAATTCGGTGCTGGAGCTGGCTTTTGGATATAACGGCTTATCTCGTCTCACTGGGCAACAGAATAGATCAGCGAATGCTGGCATGCCAAACGCCTCTGATGAAGGTAATGTTCGTGGCAACTCCAATTCCCAGGTTTCAGGAACCGATCAATCGGGCAGTGGCTCGGCTCCAACAGGCAATCTACCTGGAAATGGTGAAATGGGTGGCATGAACGGCATGACTTTTCCGGGCGGTCAAATGCCAAACGGTGTCGAGATGCCTAATGGAAGGAATTTTGGAGGTGGCAATGGTGGCGGTGGAGGCATGGGCGGCATGTTTGGCACGGGGGAAAAAGGTCCTCTACGTTTGTTCCAGACTGAACTTTCCGGTCAGGCCAGTTGGCTTTTGCCCATTGTATTGCTTGGCTGCATAGCCATTTTTGCCGGGTTAAGACGGAGAAACATAACCGATAAGCATAAGGAAGCTTTGTTCTGGCTGGCCTGGCTGCTTCCAGTAGCTGCTTTCTTCAGTGTGGCGGGTTTCTTCCATCAATATTATCTGATTATGCTCGCCCCTCCAGTAGCGGCATTAACCGGAGCAGGATTTGCAGCCATGTGGACGGCGTATCGTGAACGCCATGGCTGGCAAGCCTGGCTGCTTCCGATATCCGTGCTGCTTACGACCATCTTCGGCTGGTATATCATGCAGGTGTATAACGAAACTATCGGGGCAGCTTGGTCTATAAGTGAATTAATTGCAGGCATTCTGATTACAGTTATTCTGATTGTGATGCTTAAACGTTCACATCCATGGAAACAGGGTCTGATTATCGCAGGCTTCATGGTCATGCTGATCGGTCCGACCTATTGGGCCTTTACCCCTATTACGTATGGAGGCAACAGCATGATCCCGGCCGCCGGTCCTACAGGTTCCAATGGGATGTTTGGCGGAATGGGTATGGCTATGGGAGATCGACAAGGGGATCGCAATGGTGGCGGAATGGGTATGACTCCGCCAAATGCATCAGATGACACGGACACCGATCCGAATTTCCCATCATCCGATGATGCGTACTCGAACAATGCAGGCAACGGAACACCTCCGAATTCAGGCGGAAACATGAATGGCGGCGGAGGAATGCCTACAATGGGTGGTCGAGGTGGCGCGGGAAACCGTAACGAAGAAGTGGATACCACAACACTGAATTATTTGAGAGAACATAACACAGGTGAAACCTATCTCTTCGCAACGACGGACTATAACCAGGCAGCTCCATATATCATCGACGAAAATGAAGCAGTCATTACGCTTGGAGGGTTCTCGGGCTCAGATCCGGTGTATACCACGGAAAAACTGGAACAACTTGTGAAAAGTGGCCAAGTGAAATACTTCATGGTAGGTGGCATGGGCGGCCGAGGCGGCAGTTCTGATATTGGTGACTGGATCAAGGAGCATGGCACCGAAATCCCAGCGTCTGAGTGGAAGACGGGTATGGATAGCGGTTCCGGTTTTGGCGGTCAAACCACTTTATATGAAGTGAAATTATGAGTGTAATCGATGAGAAAAGGGAGGGAAGGAACATGGCTCAAAAGTGCCGTTACAGCATTATCATTCCAATGTATAACGAAGAAGCGGTGATTGAGGAGACTTATCGGCGTCTGAAAAAAGTGATGGGCAGTACGGGAGAGAGCTACGAGCTGCTGTTTGTCAATGACGGTAGCGTGGACCAAAGTGCACAGATGATCCGAGACTACGCCCGCTGGGATGAAAGTGTAAAGCTGATTGATTTTGCACGCAACTTCGGTCACCAGATCGCAATTACGGCAGGGATGGATTTTGCAGCAGGCGATGCGGTCGTCATTATTGATGCGGATCTTCAGGACCCTCCCGAGCTGATATTGGACATGATTGCCAAGTGGAAGGAAGGCTATGAGGTTGTCTATGCCCGTCGGACCAGACGAAGCGGGGAAACCCGCTTCAAGAAATGGTCTGCAAGCCTGTTCTACCGCGTACTGCGAGCATCGACGGATACAGATATTCCAGTGGATACCGGGGATTTCCGCCTGATGGATCGCAAGGTATGTGATGAGATGAAACGTCTTCCGGAGAAGAATCGATTTGTTCGAGGACTGGTGAGTTGGGTGGGGTTCCGTCAGACGGCCATTGAGTATGAACGGGATGAACGCTTGGCAGGGGAGACCAAATACCCGTTGAAACGCATGTTAAAGCTGAGTCTGGACGGCATTACATCATTCTCACACAAACCGCTCAAGCTTGCAGGTTACGTAGGAGCTGTTCTATCCATCGGCGGCTTCATCTATATGTTAAGTGTCATCGTTTCAGCGATATTTACAGATTCAACGATCAAAGGATGGCCTTCGATGGTCAGCATCATGCTGATTTTTAACGGCTTCATTCTGATTATGCTGGGCATTCTTGGCGAGTATGTCGGCCGAATCTATGATGAAACGAAGGCGCGTCCGCTATATATCGTAAGAGATGTGTATCAGATGGAGAGTCAGTCAAGTCAGTCACGGTTAACGGGCAGAGTTGCTCATCATGACTAATCGGTTGGTCACTATATTCAAGTTCGGAATTGTGGGTGTCCTGAATACGGCAGTGGATGCGATGGTATTCACGCTGCTCGCTGCCGCAGGCGCACATGCTCTAATTGCCCAGGTGATCTCGTATAGCTGTGGGGTCGTGAACAGTTACTGGTGGAACGGCAGATGGACCTTTCAGGATGCGGGAAGACAGGGCAAAAAAAACGAAATCATACGTTTTGTAATTACCAATCTGGTGGTTCTGGCGTTATCCTCCCTGATCCTGTACATCTGCAATAGCACATTAGGTTGGAGCGTTGTCATGAGTAAAATACTGGCAACCCTCTCGGGCATGGTTATAAACTATATTGCCAGTCGGTATTGGGTGTTCCGGGCAGAGCCCGTTCAAGGATCTGACCCTTCACCCGATGCGAATGAAAGGAGTGTTTCATGATATGAGAATTAAAAAAGCAGTCATTCCGGCAGCGGGGCTTGGCACCCGTTTCTTGCCGGCAACCAAGGCACAACCCAAAGAAATGCTGCCAATAGTGGACAAACCGGCCATTCAATACATTGTGGAAGAAGCAGTACAATCCGGCATTGAAAATATCATTATCGTAACCGGGCGCAATAAAAAATCGATTGAGGATCATTTTGACAAGTCGGTTGAGTTGGAGCACTCCCTGTACGCCAAAGGCAAGCAAGCACTACTGGAAGAGGTGCAAGCGATCAGCGAAATGGCGAGTATTCATTTTATCCGGCAAAAAGAGCCGCTTGGATTAGGCCATGCGATTGGATGTGCTCGTCAGTTTGTGGGAGACGATCCATTCGCGGTACTACTTGGAGATGATATTATGGTGTCTGATCCACCGGCGCTCGCACAGATGATTCATTTATATGAAAAGACAGGCAGTCAGATTGTTGGCGTGCGGCAAGTGCAGGCTGCTGATGTGATTAAATATGGGATTATTGATTCACAGGGGGCGGAGGATCGTGTTCACCGGATCACCAATTTGGTCGAAAAGCCTTCCATTGCAGAAGCGCCCTCGCGAACAGCCGTGATGGGACGTTACATTCTGAAACCGTCCATCTTTCCCATTCTGGATCGAATTGAAAGAGGTGCTGGTGGGGAATATCAGCTAACGGATGCGCTGAAAGAAGTAAGCCAGGTGGAAGAGCTGCTGGCTCTTGAACTGGAAGGACGCCGCTACGATATTGGTGATCAGTTCGGATATATTCAGGCGATCTTGGAGATCGGACTGATGCGTAAGGAATTACAGCCCATACTGACTCCATATCTTCAGAAACTTTCAACTCAGTGGGCATAGGGGCATATGTAGCAGGCGTTTATATCTGCTGTAGGACGGGGGATCCTCCGTGCCATGCTTCTGGCATAGACTCCAGCATTGTACAATGCTTCCTGTCACGCTACAATGAGCTTGAAGTTCAAGTTGCTCTTTGAGGAGTGAGGAATCATATGCATGAATCTGTTATAAAGGATCTTATTCAGTGTATGGATGTGGAGGATAACGCCGCCATTCAATACATTCAGACCGAGCATCGGTTGAAACTGGGACTCTTTTGGGGAATCAAAGAAGGCAGCCGCGTTTTGGAAATCGGATGTGGTCAGGGAGATACAACGGCCGTGCTTGCGCATCTGGTGGGGGAGCATGGTTACGTTCATGGTGTAGACATTGCACCAGAGAGTTATGGTGCACCGCTAACTGTGGGTGAAGCGGCAGCCAATCTGCGGAAATCTCCGCTAGGTAACCGAATTCGAATGGATTATGATTTCGATATTCTAAGTGATCAGGTCCAATTTGCCGAGAATGAGTTTGATGTGATTGTGCTTTCCCATTGTTCGTGGTACTTGAAATCATTTGACGAACTTGCCCAGATTCTTAGCAAGGTTAGGACATGGGGACATCAGTTATGTTTTGCCGAATGGGATGCACGAGTTACAGATGTGAGCCAACTCTCACACTGGTTATCTGTTCTGATTCAGTCCCAGGTCGAATGTTACAAGGAGAACAGCTTCTCCAATGTGCGAACGCTGTTTACACCGGAGGACATCCAAGAGCTTGTCTCTTCGGCAGGCTGGACGATTAAGGAAGAGGTTTCGATCCATTCTCCCAAACTGCAGGACGGTCACTGGGAAACCGAAATGACATTGGCAGAAGCGCCTGTGGAACTGAAAATGCTTCCGATCCCGGATAAGGTAAGAACACTCCTTCTTTCCGAATTGAAATTACTTAGAACACATCACACCGCAGGGCCAGGAACTCCATTGGGAACGTATGCAATTGTTGCCAAAAAGCAGTAAAGCAATAGCCATTTCCAGCAATTTATAAAAAAAGGTCTATCGACGTACTTTTCACAGAAGACAGACCGCGTTTAGCTGAAGTTTTTCTTGCGATAATTGAATTGTTCAGCTCTGCTGAAAACGTATAAATTCCATGATCCAAAAAAATGTGTTTACTTCATGATGGTAATTTTGATATTATAATCGCAATATCAAATGCGATGAAGAGATGAGTAGATAAAAAGCATTCTTTCACAGAGAGCTCCGGCAGCTGAAAAGGGGTAAAGAATTTTTTGTTGAATAAAGACTCAGAGCAGCACATCGGAACTCTACTAATTGAGGGATGGTGTGACAGGAGCTCCTGTTACAGAGCGAGAGTATAAGCGGATACGCATGATTGAATGCAGTAGTCCTTAACTCGAAGAGGCTGGTATGGTGACATATTGGCGAATCTGGGTGGTACCACGAGTGTAACAATCTCGTCCCTGAGACTTTTGTCTTGGGGATGGGATTTTTTGGTTTTTCCGGGATGTTGGCTACACGCTTTGGAAACGCCTGAATAGTGTTTAATAAGAGGAAACTCACACCGAAAGGAAATGATGATTTTATGTCAGCAAAATTGAAAGTCGGTATCGTCGGAGGAACGGGGATGGTAGGTCAGCGTTTTGTGGATCTGCTCAATGAACACCCATGGTTTGAAGTAACGGCTATTTCAGCAAGTGCCAACTCGGCAGGCAAAACATACGAAGAATCCGTACAAGGCAGATGGAAACTCGCTGCTGCGATCCCGGAAGCAGTGAAAAACATCGTTGTGCAGGACGCTTCCCAAGTTGAAGCTTTTGCGAGCCAGGTTGATTTTATATTCTGTGCTGTAGATATGAAAAAGAACGAAATTCAAGCGCTCGAAGAGGCTTATGCCAAAACGGGAACTCCGGTTGTTTCCAACAACTCGGCTCACCGCTGGACAGCGGATGTACCAATGGTCATTCCGGAAATTAACCCGGGACATCTGGACGTGATTGAAGCTCAACGCAAACGTCTCGGAACCAAAACCGGATTCATCGCAGTTAAACCCAACTGCTCGATTCAGAGCTATGTGCCTGCACTGCACGCGTTGCGCGAGTTCAATCCAACTCAAGTGGTGGCTTCCACATACCAAGCCATCTCTGGAGCAGGTAAAAACTTTACGGACTGGCCAGATATGCTCGATAATGTCATTCCATACATCGGTGGAGAAGAAGAGAAGAGTGAGCAGGAACCACTGCGGATCTGGGGTAGAATCGAAAATAATCAAATCGTCAAAGCATCTGCTCCATTAATTACAACACAATGTATTCGTGTACCGGTAACGGATGGGCATCTGGCAACCGTGTTTGTGAACTTCGAGAAAAAACCAAGCAAAGACGAAATTCTGGAGCGTTGGTTGCAGTTCAAAGGTCGCCCACAGGAGCTGGCTCTGCCAAGCGCACCAAAACAGTTCATTACTTATTTTGAAGAAGAGAATAGACCACAAACGAAACTGGATCGTGACATCGAGCGCGGTATGGGCGTATCAACAGGCAGACTGCGCGAAGACTCCCTGTATGATTACAAGTTTGTAGGACTGTCCCACAACACGCTGCGCGGAGCAGCAGGCGGTGCTGTTCTGATCGCTGAATTGCTCAAAGCTGAAGGATATATTCAGCCTAAATAAACAGTCATTGTGAAAATAGGAATAGACCGAATAGGGACCTGCATGTAGGCACTTTACTCTAAAGTGGCACTCATTGCAGGTCCTTTTTATGTATTGGAGATTGAGGATATATTATAAAAATTTTTTGTTAAAACTAATATGGTAAATATTACATTGTAAATTCATGAGATTTCCGGTATTTTTATTAACGGCAAACTTTTCTTTTATAAAGTAGAAGTAGATTGTCTTAGCAGGTAGCTATTGAAATGGAAAAGAAAGGAGGAAGAAATATAATGTCAGAGGTTGCTAATCAAAGAGTACATAAACCAGGATCACAGCCCGTAAGTTTCGGTAGTTGGATGCTCACGTTGTTTCTTATGATGATTCCGCTTGTAAACATTATCATGTTGTTTGTCTGGGCATTCGGGGATTCGAATCCTTCAAAAGCCAATTATGCAAAAGCATCGTTGCTGTGGGCAGCGATCGGGATTGTTATATACGTCCTTGTCTTCGTAATGATTATTGGAACCGGAATCTCGCTCTCGGATTATTAGGTTTATGAATGTGTAGCTTCATCATAGCTAAACCCAAAAAAGCGCCGACAATATTGTCGGCGTTTTTGATTTGCTTATGTTGTGCTAGGCCACAGACGTCTTATCGGCATTGTGCAGAGTCTGCGAGCGACGTCCGAGCAGGTATCCTGCAAGCGAAGCCAACATTTGCTGAAATACCATGCCGAGTACAACCGGGACGGCAACCGGGGGAGGGAAATACGATACAGCAAGCACCGCTCCCGCACTAATATTGCGCATGCCTCCGTTGAACACAAGTGCAACCTGATCGGCTTCATTCCAACCGAGCAATCGGGCAACGAAGTAACTCAGGGCGTAGCCAAATGAGGCCAGAAAAATAATGATGGCTGCTAGACCAGCGAGCTGCCAGTTGAAGTCAGCCAAATAGGGGGCAACAACAGAGCCATTAATCGCAACAACTGCTGCCATAAATAATTTGGAGAACGGATTCAGTCTTGGCCCCCAGACCGGAACAATGGCCCCTTTGGTCCATTCATTCAGAAGCATTCCGAGCAAGGAGGGGACAACGATCATCCAGAATAGACTGCTCATCATGGCCGCCATATCCAGCGATACACTAGTGCCGATCAATAAGGATAAGACACCCGGTACCACGAAAGGAGCAAGCATGGTGTCAATCAGGATAATCGACAGCGTCAGAGCGATATTGCCCCGATAAATGCTAACCCAGATAAAGCTGCTCACACCTGTCGGAATAACGGCAGCCAAAACAAGGCCTGTTATCGTGTAGGCATCCGTTGGAAAGACCAGGTGACCCATGCCAAGAGCAATCAGAGGCATCGCCAGATGCAAAATAAACAGACAAACAAACAGTGGAAAAGGCTTCTTCAGCACGTTCACAAAATCCCGGATGCCGAGACTGATGCTTCCGGCAAACGTCATGAACGCAAAAAGCCATGGTGACAAAAAGGTATAAGAAGAAAGAAGACTCCCGCATAGAACGCCAATAACAATGCTGATTGGGGTAATCAGTGGCATGATGCGGTTCAAGCGTACATTTAAGGCCTGAAGCATATTCTTGACATCCCTTTACCGTGTGATTCCTATATTATACATGTTAATAACGCGGATTGCAGACCCATTTGCAATGAAGCATGCTGAGCAGTTATCATAAATTTGAAAAAACACTTCAAATGGAAGAAGAGGAGATGATCATGATTAAACGAAAAAGAAAACACACATTAGTGATGGCAGGCCTCATTGCGTCAAGTATTCTTGTGATATCGGCCTGTTCCGTAGTGGAACAAGCGAATCAAAGTTTGAGTTACGTTAGCGGGGCTACTGATTATATAGAGCAAGTATCGAACGCCGGAGCCGATCTGCAAGAGCTCGCATCAGGAGCGGTGAGTAACCCTGAAATAACCACTCAGGTACAGGAGAAAATTGATCAGATTCAGGCGGAAGCCAGCGAATTCTCTCAGTTAACAGCACCAGCGATCGGGGAAAGTATTCATGAAAATTTGGTCAGTTACAACAACCAATTAACCGAAGTTGTGGGTCAATTGGAGAACACGCTTGCAGAAGAGGGCTTTACGGCAGAAAACTGGGAGAAGACAGGAATTCCCGAATTGATCACCAATATTAATAATTTGAAAGATCCGCTAAGTGGGCTCGGGAATGAATCCAATTAAGATTTTAAACAAGTAAGTCATTAAGCAGCGGAGTTCTCCCGCGAAAAGGGCACTATACCAAAGTGATTATCACTTGTGTACAGTGTCTTTTTTCATGTTTTTCATTGTTCGAGCCTGCTTTGGATGGGAACGGATGAATATTTAGCTTCGCACTAGCAAAACTATATATAGATTTTGTGTGTTCGATATGACATCTAGATCATATTGAAGTTAATTCCTCGTTGTTTGATCACGCGATGATACATTTAACATGATTAGAATATGTCATAAATTATAGTTGCTTACTTTAGTTCACCAAAATATGTTCTTATCAAAGGAGACCTGTGTTATGTCTGAACAACATGGAAAAGTAATTATTATTACGGGCGGAGCGAGTGGTATTGGCAAAGAAACAGCGCTTCAGCTATCGGATCAGGGTGCAACAATCATTGTAGCTGATTATAACGAAGAGGGAGCCAAAAAACTTGCATCTGATATTGAAGCAGCTGGCGGTACAGCAGGAGCTTATAGGGTGGATGTATCCAAAGGGGATGAGATCAAAGCCCTGGTCGAGTGGACCGTAGAGAAATACGGAACATTGAGCGGTATTTTCAACAATGCGGGCATTGGACTTGTGAAGCCATTTCTGGAGATGGACCCGGAATCCTATCACCGAGTTATTGATGTTGACCAGCATAGTGTGTACTACGGCATGTATTATGGAGCGAAGAAAATGGTTGAATTGAACGTACAAGGGACCATCGTAAATACAGCATCGATCTATGGCAGCATTGCTGCTGTAGGAAGCTTTAACTACAATGCGGCCAAGGCAGCTGTTGTAATGATGTCCAAATCCGGTGCCTTGGAACTTGCCGAGCATGGCATTCGTGTAATTGGTGTGGCGCCGGGCTTCATTGAGACGCCAATCCTGGGTGATGACAAAGCGATGAAGGATGCACTTGCCACCCAGCATATGCGCGGAGAGCTCATTCAACCGGAGAAAGTAGCGAGTGTAGTTACCTTCCTGTTCAGTGACGCTGCAAGTGCAGTGAATGGTACAACGGTTGCGGTAGATGATGGGTTCCTCAGCTTCAAAACAAAATAAGAATGAAGTTATGAGGCTATCCAGCCTGCCCTCCGAAAAATAAAGGAAAAACGGTGCAGAACGAATAAATCGTTCCGCACCGTTTTTTTGTGTTCAATATAAGACGAACATTCATTATGAAAATAATTTTATATAGTCATCCCGGTAGTTTGGAGAACATGATACAATAAGCAGGCATGCGTCTTTTATCATTTTGTGGTGTCATAGACAATACGCACACCGAGAGAGCCATAGCTCTCTTCTTTGTAGTGACATTGGGAGCATGTTTTTGTAGCGCATAACGCATCACTGTGAACTTGTAATTTTTCGTTGCACAGCGGGCATTTATTTTCAAAAAGAGTCTTCAACACGTTAAACATGCTTAATCACTCATTTCGGATTAATTTACTTGGTTTTTATTATAGCCGATTATTTTAACTGCGTATACTGTTTTTTTGCATCATTTTTACACCGCAAGAAAGGAAGAAAAACCGATGGATACTCTGCTTTTTGTCATCATGTTTATACTGGGTCTGATCGGTTCCTTCTTCTCCGGTTTGTTGGGTATTGGTGGAGCCATAATTAATTATCCGCTGTTGTTGTATGTACCTTCTCTCATGGGACTGGAACCGTTCTCGGCACATGAGGTGTCCTCGATCAGCATGTTTCAGGTGTTTTTTGCCTCACTTGCTGGTGTGATTGCTTACCTTAGGAGGACAAGGAATGGGAATAAGAGCGAAGCTTTCATTCATAAAGGTCTGGTCGCTTATATGGGCTCCAGTATTCTTGTCGGCAGTCTGATTGGCGGCTTTATTTCCGGTCATCTGAATGAAGAAGTCATCAATCTGATCTATGGCATTCTGGCTATTATCGCGATTATGCTCATGCTGATCCCTGGGAAGGGAACAGAAGGCTCGGGAGGACACTTGGTATTTAACACCTATGTTGCAGCAGGATCCGCTCTTGCCGTGGGAGTTGTCTCAGGAATTGTTGGTGCGGGTGGTGCTTTTATATTGATTCCGATCATGCTCACCGTGCTTCGAATCCCTACCCGGACGACCATCGCTTCTTCACTTGCGATTGTGTTCATCTCCGCCATTGGCGGGGTGGTAGGAAAGATTTTGGGTGGAGACATTCCGCTGGAGCCCATCATTTATACGGTTATCGGGAGTCTGCTTGGAGCTTCACTAGGTTCCAAAGTGAGTTCGATGATTAATGTGAGACTGCTTCGTTATGGACTGATGGTTCTTATCGCCTTTACAGCAGTAAAGGTCTGGTCTTCCATTTTGTAAAACCGCATAGGATAGAAGCGACCATGACGATTTCGTAACCAAACGGATGAAATGCCGTATAAAGGTTATGAACATGAGCTGGCGAATTTGTTGTTGCATGAATTCACATCAGTTTTCGTCCATGGAGCACCCTCAAACTCCTTTCATGGATACATGTTTAACATTATGAGAAGTTGAGGTATCCATCCTATGAATAACGTACTTACAGATCAGGCTGATACAGGATATCGGCAGGCTGAGCAGAAGGCAGCTGCGTATTTTACTTCTCTTCATGAGCAACTAATGGATAATACGTATATCACAACGTTAACGCAAGATATTCACTTATGGCAAAAAACACATATCCAACCGTTTTCCTGGTTATCTTTTTTGTCACCAAATCAAAGAAAACCGGATTCCCGGGATGCTCATAGATACATCCATTGGCTGAATGTTACAGGCAAACTGGATGATTACCTGAATCGCAGTATTTCCTACATTTATATGCGAGATCTGGGCAAAGCACTGGATTCCTCAGATACACAGGCACGCATTCAGCGTGTCGCTGAGGATACCAAAGCATACTTTATGCGTTCAAATACAATTGACCCCAAAGGAAGCCCGGATTATGTCAGTTTGGCCGCCTTGTATCGTTGGGCTCAGAAGGAGAACGTGGAAGCAGCAGTTATCTGGGTAACCGGAAAATTAAAAAATGTGGCTTCCAATATTCCCAAAGAATTGGATGCAGAACAGGCACAACGCAAGCTGCTCAAGATCATCCTCGGCGTTGTTCTGCATGTCTACGATGATATGAGTGATGAGACTCCTCGGGCAGAGCGTTCTGAGAGACTGGATGCTGCGATACGGCTCGGTTATTCTTACGGGCTGACCTATCCCTTTATTGATGACCTGCTTGATTCGCAGGCGTTGACTGCACAAGAGAAGGAGCAGTATTCTCTCCTGATCCGGAATGCGCTTCTCACTGGTGTCGTGCCGGATCTTGACGAATGGAAGGGAGACAACCTCAACATCATTCAATACGTTCATGCCGAGCTGCGTGATGCGTTCGAGTATATCAAGAACTACCAGCGCCCTGAGATGCAGCGCACGTTCTTCGAGCAATCTTATGCATTTTTTCAATCTCAGGAAATAGACCGGGCCAAGCAGCTATCCAATGCGAATTATTCGAATGAAGAACTGTATATCCCGATTATTATTAAATCCTCCTCCTCCAGACTCATTGTTCGTTCCGTGCTTAGTGCATCAGTGGATGAAGGTTTTGATCTACGGACGTTCTACTATGGCATATATAATCAGCTTGCGGACGATTTCGCTGATATGTTTGACGATATGAAGGAAGGAGCAGTAACCCCGTTTACTTACTATCTGAACTATCGTGACCTGCGGCCCGATCTGATCAATCCGTATGAATTATACTGGGCGGTTATCTCTTATCTGATTCATGAGGTATACCATTCGGATGCAAAGACCCGTGAGGTCATACTGGATCGTGCTATAAATGGTCTTAAACGTTGTAAAGAGCGTTTGGGTCAAGAACAATATAGCGAAGTGATGAACATCTTCGCCTCCGGACAACCAGAATTTAATCGTCTAATTCAGCAAATGGTGCGAAAAGCCGATGATGTGGATTTCCTGGATAAATTGCTGCGGGATCAGGTCATCCTCCAATTGAAGAATGATAAACAGGAAAAACAGGATTTTCTGGATACAATTCGCACGGTTCGTGAACAGATCAATATTGAATTGCAGATATCCAAGTCGAGCGGACTTCCAGAGATGAAAGGTACGCTTATTGATGCAGCAAATTACAGCCTACAGGGAGATGGGAAGCGGCTAAGGCCGATTCTGACCTGGGTGATGGGTGTGCGTGAATATGGCCTGCATGAATCGTCTATCATGCCTCTTCTGAGATCACTGGAATACATGCATACCGCTTCATTAATTTTTGATGATCTGCCGACCCAGGATAATGCTTCAACCAGGCGGGGGCGTTCCACTTTGCATCAGGTGCACAACAGTGCGACAGCAGAATTAACAGGTCTATTTCTTATCCAAAAAGCCATTGGTGAGCAATCTTCACTCAATCAGTTTGATGCCGCAACCGTACTCACCCTGATTCAATATTCTGCTGAAAAAGCCGAGGACATGTGTATGGGGCAGGCGATGGATCTGAACGCCAAAGGAAAAACGCTGACTCTGGAACAATTGAATATGATCTGTTTCTACAAAACAGGCATTGCTTTCGAGGCGGCACTTGTGATGCCAGCCATTCTGGCCAAGGTGAAGGAAGCGGAGATTGCATCCTTAATGAAGTTTGCATATCATGCGGGCATCGCCTTTCAAATTAAGGATGATTTGCTGGATCTGGAGGGAGATCACCGGGTACTCGGTAAACCAGCAGGTCAGGATGTGCGAAACAACAGTTCAACCTTTGTATCCATTCTGGGTGAAGACGGCGCCAAGAAAGAGATGTGGGAGCACTATTGTCGTGCAACCGATGCGCTGAACGAAATGCCAAAGCCTATTTCTTTTCTGAGACATCTGTTAGACTATATCATTGGACGGGAGCGTTGAGATCTTTACCTGACTGATCCCATGCTCAGCATGGTTATAGAAAATAAAAAAATGTGCCTGGATTCGATACATATAGAATCCAGGTCTTATTTTGCTTTAATGACACAAACTTTTAGAATATAAGATGTTTCAACAATTGAAAAATCGGGTATTAAGCAAATATTGTGTTTATACACCAAAAGGAGAGCTAAAGATGCAGGTTCAAAAGGTCGATCATCACGAATTGTTTGAGCAGATTTATAATCAAGCACCTATTGGGATTGCACTTGTTGCTCCAACAGGCCAGTGGATGAAGGTGAATCCTGTTTTTTGCAGTATGGTGGGTTATACAGCTGAAGAATTAATAGGACATCACTATAAAGATATCACCCATCCTGATGATTCAGCACAGGACATGGTCTATGAGCGTGGGCTTTGTGATGCCAAAACGAAAGAGCACAGATATGAAAAGCGTTATATTCAAAAAAATGGTGATATTTTATGGGTATCGTTACATGTAACATTGGCTCGAAATGAAATCAAAAATGAGCCTCTTTATTTTATTTGTCATGTTGTGGATATTACGAATCGAAAAGCAACCGAACAAAAACTTCTCCAAACGGAAGAAATGTTCAAACTTATCTCCGACAATGCCCAGGAAATCATATATATTGCTACCTTTGACGGTGTTTGTCGCTACTGTTCGCCTTCCGTATATAATTTGCTTGGTTATTCGCCGGAAGAAGTGGTTGGGAATGACAATACCCTCATTTTCCATCCGCAGAATATGGAAGAGTCTTCGCAGATCGATTTGAGCAAAGGACATCTGATGGACATACAGGTTCGTCACAAAGAAGGGCATAACCTCTGGTTTGAGACCACATATAAGGTTATCGGTGACCCAGGGCAAGAACAACAGATTCTGGCCATTGGTCGGGACATATCGGAGAGAAAGAAACATGAGGCTATTAGCGCAGAAGCTGAACGGATTGCTATGATCGGCAGTTGGGAGTGGGACATGCTGAGCGGCCATGTTTCAATGTCGGGTCAAATATATGAGATTTTTGAAATAGACAGTAACAAAACCTATACAGCCAGTGAGATCTTTGCCTGCATGGAGCCATCACAGGAACAGCGTTTGAAGAAATGTATCGAAACGGTGAAAAAAGGAGAGCCGCTTGATTTTGAATATCGGCATCTGGGGTCAGACGGTAAGCAAAAGTATCTTCATCTACGAGGCTTAATTACCTATGATGAAGATCAACAACCGATACAGTTGAATGGTACATTGCAGGATATCACGGAGCGTAAACTTGTTGAATTCAAACTGCAGGAATCGGTGGAACGCTATACTTCACTCAAAAAATATAATCATGATGCCATCATTTCTTTTGACATGAGCGGCAATATCATAAATGCCAATCCGGTAGCCATAAAAATGACGGGATGTCCGGTTGTGGAAATGATCGGAACTAGCATATCTAGGTTTATCGGGCTGTATCATCTTGGACTGATCCTTAATAGTCATTATGAGCTGGCTGAAAAAGAAATCAATGCCATTCAGCACATTGATGGTTCGGAGACAGAAGTGCTGGCAACGCTTGCTCCCATCATTATTAATGAACAAAACGTAGGTTTTTACCTGATTGCAAAGGATATTACAGAGCAGAAAAAATTGCTTGTAGCCAAAGAAACTGCGGAACGAATGAACAAGGCTAAGAGTGAATTTTTAGCGATGATGAGCCACGAGATCCGTACTCCCATGAACGGGGTGATCGGAATGACGGATTTGCTTCTGGATACACCTGGACTCAGCGGAGAACAAAAGGAATACATTGAGATCATCCAAAAGAGCGGGGATTCGCTGCTTGCAATCATTAATGATATTCTGGACTTTTCCAAAATAGAGTCGGGCAAAACCGATTTGGTGGATGAACCCTTTGATCTCAGAGAAATCGTGACCGAGACGGTTAATATCGTAACACCAATGGTCCGAGAGAAGCAGCTGGATCTTCGTCTTAGCCTGGACGATGCCATTCCTACTCCCGTATTCGGTGATGCTTACCGTCTTAAACAGGTCCTCACCAACATCATAGGGAATGCTGTGAAGTTCACCTTGGAAGGCAGTGTGGAAATCGAAGTAAAGGTGATTGGACAAGAATATAATGATGTTCAATTTCAATTCAAAGTGATAGATACGGGGATTGGAATCCCGGCTGAGAAGAGAGGGCATCTATTTGAAGCCTTCTACCAATTGGAGAACTTCATGTCTCGCAAGCCTCAAGGTACAGGCCTTGGGCTGGCGATCAGCAAGAAACTGATCGAGCTTATGGGGGGAGATATCTGGATTGAAGAGTCCAGTGATCCCGGGACAACATTTGTTTTTACAGTTTCCTTTAAAATCAATACGATCGAGGAAATGAACAATTACGACCTTCAACTTAAAAAGAATAAGATGGATGTATTGCGAATTCTGATTGCAGAAGACAATGAAGTGAACCAGCTTGTCCTGCGCCGAATGATTGAGAGAAAAGGACATCTCGTGGATTATGTGGAGAACGGTGTAGAAGCTGTGGAGGCTGTTAAAAGAAATAGGTATGATATTATTTTTATGGACGTGCACATGCCTCGACTGAATGGATTTGAAGCGACCAAAGCAATTAAGGAAGCCCTGGCACCAGACCTATGTCCATATATTGTGGCCGTTACTGCGAACGCGGTGAGAGGGGATATGGACAAGTGTCTGAAGGCTGGAATGGATGCTTATGTGACCAAACCTATTAAAAGTGAATCCATTATGCAAGTGATAGAGGAGTTTCACAAAATCAAGAAACAAACGGACCGTTCATGATCTTGTAATGCCTGTTGAGCCGCTAACTTATCGATAAATAAGTTAGCGGCTTTTTTTGGCATTTGCTTTCCCGGAATGCCAAACTATTGATTTTTGATCCATAGTTTGGAGATATCCATGAAGCCGAACTCAGCGGTATGAAGTCCAAAGAGACTTTGATTCAGCAGCGCTTTTTTATTCATGTGGCAGCCGTACAATATCCAGCAGTTATCCCGAAGCAAATCCTCGGCTTCATTAAGCAGAATCGACCTTTGCTCTTCATTCTGCTCCAGGAAATTCTCCATTTTTCGATATAAAATGGACTGTATAGCGGGAGATAAACAAATATGAAAATAGTTACGCTTGTTTATGAAAAAATTAATCATCCCGAATTGCCAGTCATCTTCCAAAATTTCTTCTGCAATAATGAAGTTGGCCTCGCTAGTTTCCCTTACATTGGGGTATTCAACGAAGGGCTGTAACTCAATACATAAGCCGATTGTGGCTCCGCGCTGCTTAAGCCACTCTGCTTCTTTCTGATCTTTAGCCACGGTATATGCCAGTATGAGCTTTTCCCCTTGATATCCGCTGCTGCGCAGCAGCTCACGGGCATCATCAAGAGACGATTCGCACCAAGCCTGCTCAGCACTTTTCCAGGGGAGAAAGCTGTTTGCCGGCGTAATTCGGTTGCTGCCCAGTTCTCTTACCAAAGCGACTGGATCAAAAACCATTCGCATGGCTTGTCGAAATTCCAGTTGATGGTGTATACCGGCTTTGCGAAAATTAATCATCATGTATCGGCATCCTGTAGCTGGATAGTCAATACTGTTAGTCCCTGCATCGTCTGTAGCCAACTTCAGTCGGTCTGTTCCCGGCAATTCATAATGACGTTCATAAGGACCCAGATTCGGGACAAACCAAATATCTACTCGATCCAGATGAGGACGGATTCCATAATAGGCATCGAATGCGCTTATGCTCAGCACCGTTTCATTTATTTCATTGATCCGAAAAGGTCCAGTACCGATCAATTGTTGGGTTACATCGACATCATAGGGGAGAATTGTCATGGAGACACAACTAAGCAAGTTCAGGAAAAAACGATTAGGCCGACTTAAATAAAAACGAATGCAGTAATCCCCGACAACTTCAGTACGCTCAATATCCCGGTATAGCCAAATGAATGGACTGTCTACAGTGCGCAAGCGCTGCAATGTAGCTTGGACATCCCGGGATGTCATTACACGACCATGGTGGAATCGCACACCCTTGCGCAGATAAAAGATCCAAATGCTTTGATCCTCGTTGTACTCCCACATATGCGCCAGATCCGGCAGGAAAGTTCCCGTTTTGAGGTCATAGGTGATTAGTGTGCTGCATACCTGTCCTAGCAGATAGGTTTCAAAAGCAGTATACACAAAAGCAGGGTCAAGGTCTGCCAATCTTCGTGACCTCACCATGCGAAGCACGTCCTGACCGGAAGCCGTTTCAACATGACTGTGGAATCCCATCTGTTTATTCAATGAATTCAGCAGCCGTTCCCGAAGAGCGTCGTTCTTCTCTGTGCTGCCGATCAATTCGATCGCTTCCTTCATTTTACCTCTGCCCATAAGTTCCAAAAAGCTCTCCTCAAGCGCCTCATTCACACTGCGCAGCAATGTCATCTCAGAGCGATGCCCCCGGCCTCGCCCGGGCTGCCAGTGAATAAACCCTTGTTCCTCCAGCTTGCGCAGAATAAACTTCACATTGCGTGGAGTACAGCACAGGGCAGCGGAAAGGCTGTCGATCGTTACAGGAACCGCTTCAAGAAATTGAAGAGAAAGTTCTTTTGCTGTGGCGAGACGCAGATAGTGGGTTGTTGCTGTATCCATATGAAAGTCTCCTTCATAAAAGGTGAAATGGGTTCTCATTTTCTTACACTTTTATTTCCCCCTTTGATCCATACAATTATACATAAAGGGATAGGGCAAAGGTAGCCCATCTGAGACAAAAACATCTAGAACAGGAGAACCATACGCATGAAGCAACATTTACGTCAAATTCACCCTTTAGCCTGGACAATCATTGTTGGAACGATGTTTGGACGTCTTGTTACATCCATGAGCATCCCGTTTTTATCGATTTATCTGACTCAGGTACTGGGAGCTAGTCCAACTCAAACGGGCATTACCGTTGCGGTCAGTTCTCTGGCAGGGGTCATGGTCAGCTTTTACGGAGGATACATATCGGATCGAATCGGCCGCAAAAAGGTCATGATGGTCTCCGTATTTGGCTGGGCATGTGTGTTTTTCATTTTTTCCGCAGCAGAACATCTGTGGGTATTCTTTGTGGCCAATACGTTAAACGGTTTATGCCGCGCCGTGTTTGAGCCTACGTCACGTGCACTGCTATCGGATATTACATCACCTCAGAATAAACTGCTTGTCTTCAATCTCAGATATGCGGCCATTAATTTGGGTGTCGTGTTTGGACCGATTATTGGTCTTCAGCTCGGATCGGCGGAGTCTACGTTTCCGTTTATGATCTCCGGAATGGTATACATCGTTTACGGCCTGGTTTTGTTCCTGCAATTTCGATTGCAGCACGCAAATTTGCCGGAACATGTCCAGGTCGCTGCACCCCGGTTACGAGATGCGCTCGCTACCACCGGACGTGACCGTGTATTTTTGCCAGTACTTATCGGGACTACTTTCTGCGTGCTCGGGTATGGGCATTTTAGCTCGACCTTGGCTCAGTATGTTGCCCGGAATCCTCTTTTTGAACATGGAAGTCAAGTGTTTTCCTATATGCTTTCACTCAATGCGTTGACTGTACTTGTAATCCAATTCCCGATTGTGAAGGTTGCCAGCAAATTTCCGCCGGTTGTACCCCTCATTCTTGGAAACGTGCTGGTCGCTACAAGCTTGTTCCTCTTTGGCATCGCAACAAGCGTTACGGTATTGATGATCAGTGTCATTCTGTTCACTGTTGGGGAAGTGCTCATGTTCACCATGATGGATATGCTGATTGACCGTATTGCCAAACCGGAATGGAAAGGGACGTACTTTGGCACCATTGGATTCAATAACCTTGGCAGCGTCATGGCGCCGATTCTGGGAGGGCTGTTATTAACCCAATTTGGGACGGGGAATGGTCTGTTCGTTTTTGTACCGCTGGCCCTGACTACTGCACTTGGACTGCCTTTTCTCATCGTAGCGCATAAGCGCCTTGTCGTCAGGGAGAAGGAGACAACACCCATACAAGTAAGTGCCTAGCTTAAGCGATGCCAATTGAACGGCACATAAGTATTGGTTTTTTAACTTTTTTTGGAGAAAGGTAACTTTCAATGAGAAATAAGCGTTAATTAGTTAAACATTTCCTCATGGGGGTTCCAAATGATATTTAAAAAACTCACTTCAACATTGCTGGCGTGTATTATGTTTGCCGCGTTTTCAACGTCGATCTCAGCTGAAGATACCACGCTAGAGATTGGGACTGGAGTATTGTCCAATAACCGAGTGCTGATTCCTTTGAGGGTCGTGTCCAGCAACTTGGGTGCAGAAGTGACGTGGTATAAGGACGGGAAGAGCATTCGAATTAAAAAGGATGATAAAGAAATTTGGCTTGTAGCTAACTTCAAAAATGCGAGAGTGAATGAACGAATAATCGGAATGGATTCTCCTGTTGAATTAATTGATAATACGGCATATGTTCCCTTACGATTTGTCAGCCAAACGTTAGGAGCCAAGCTAGAGTGGAACCCACAAACGAAACAGGCAACCATCCACCTGAATAATCAAAACATGATAGTAAGTATGCAAGAGGATACGATCCAGATACCTGATTCTGCGAAAATAACCCAGGGGCGGTTAAATGTTTTGTCAGAGAAATTGAATGAAATTTCAGGCTTGTCTCAGATTAAACAGGCAGGTGCGTATTTCAAGCCTTATTTTACAGAAGATTTAATCCAATTTATTCTCAAGAGGCAGGATCTAGTCAGTGATTGGATGGTGTATGATGCTCCAGAGACTTCCGTTTATTATACAAGCTCTACAACAGCGACGTTATCCCAATCGTTCGTAATCGGAAATACACTAACGGGTGATTCCCATTATGTAAATGATCGGAATATTGAACTGGTTTACAGTAATGGTGTATGGAAAGTGAATCAGTTAATGTTTAATCTCAGAGAAATTCCCTATCTGGGTTATGATCGTTGAAGTAACGGCATATGATGTTCAGTGGCATGAAGGAAATAACAATTAAGTTAATATTATCTTGACGGATTACGGTGCAGCGAATACAATAAACAACAAATATGTGTGACGGGTGGTTAAGATGAACATGTTCCAGACAGGGCGCATTCTGAATCGATAACTGAATACGCATGAACATAGTGACTTAACCAATGGTTTGTAAATTGGCGTCTAGACAGTCATGTTTGTGCACCCCTGTCGTGGACGCTCATCCTTATTGCGTGCAGAGGAGAAATCTGGAAACGCTTTTTATTTCATATGGTTCTCTTATTGTTACAAGCTGTAGATGAACATTAGTTCATCTATGGCTTTTTTGCATGCATTTCACCCAATTTGTTGCACATGGAAGGGAGATGTTGAAGTGTTATTCGGAATAAAACTACCCCCAAGAGGAGAAAGAGAGGCAGTGAAATGAAACGACCTGCTCAAAGTTATACTATTTGGTTTTCCCAACGAACAGGCAGTACGCTGCTTAGTGAAGCATTAAGTTCAACAGGTGTCGCAGGATATCCGAACGAGTGGCTGCATTATCAGCATAAGAGCCCAGACACATTAAAGCGTGAGGATCTGGAGCAGATTTGGGATCGTGGAACAACGTCGAACGGGGTATTCGGAATCAAAATTAATTTTGAACAACGATGGATTGACGCATTCCGCAGTCTCTATTGTCTGCCAACAGAATTATCACGTGCTGAGGTATGGAGTACGGGTTTCCCTAATTGCACCAAACATATTTACATGACACGTCGCAACAAAGTCAGATTGGCTGTGTCGTGGTGGAGGGCGATTGTCTCGGGTGAATGGCACCGCAAGCACGGAGACAGCCCTCAGTTACAAGATATTGCAGATCAATATAACTTTGATGCGATTAAGCATCTGCTTGTGGAGAGTAACATGTGCGAAGCAGCAATTGAAGATTTCCTGTCCGAGTCAGGCATTGTGCCGCTGACGATTGTGTATGAGGATTTTATTGAAGATTACGAAGGGACCGTTATGAATGTGTTAAAGTTTTTGGATATTCAAACTGACGGTGTAACCGTATCGCCCCCATTCTTTGAACCGATTGCAGACGAGATTTCCGAACAATGGGTGCAAAGATTTCGGGAAGAATGCCAGAGAGATTGGGAGAATGTAAGATGGTAAACATACTTGGAAAGATTCATTCATGGGTTGGAAATGCTGCATTTATTGTGATTATGCATGATTCATCTTAGTTAGGGGCCAAAACGCTTTGAATTACAAAAACAAAAATGAAATAAAACTGTTTATACGAAGGGGTGAGGGGCCATGCCCAAAACAGAGAAACGCTCCATGTCCTGGCTGCTGCAATATCTAAAACCAGTCAAGGGCCGATTGGCATTGCTTATGGTGATGTTGCTAACGTCAACAGGGCTGCAGCTCCTGAATCCACAAATTATCAAACGATTCATTGACACAGCCGCAAGTGGGGGAGTCCTTTCTAACCTGATTCAGCTTGCCGGATTGTTTCTGGTTGTTGCCGTCGTCAATCAACTGATTACGGTAGCCGTTAGTTATTTGGGGAATGATGTTGCCTGGCGGGCAACGAACCGATTACGAGGAGATCTCCTGAAGCATTGTTTGCGTCTGGATATGCGGTTTCATAATGTGAAGACGCCTGGAGAGATGATCGAACGGGTGGATGGTGATGTGACGAGTATCTCCAACTTCTTTGCGATGTTCATTGTGCAGGTGGTTGGAAGCTTTGTTTTGCTTGCCGGGATCCTTGGATTTATGTTTAGTGTAAATGTACCGATTGCAATTGTCATGACGGTATTTACATTGTTATCGATTCTGTTTATGGTGTTCATTCGCAATCTGGGAGTAAACTCTTCCAAAAATGAGCGGGAAGCGAGTGCAACCTTGTTTGGATTAATTGAAGAGCGTATTGCGGGAATTGAAGATGTTCAAGCGAACGGGCATGTCCCGTATGTAATGAATCGATTTTATCGCACGATGCGTGTTGTATTTCAAAAGGGAAGAAAAGCCTGGCTGCTTCGGGTCGTGCCATGGAATACAACGGTCATTCTGTTCGCACTTGCAGTCACGGCGGTACTTTTGCTTGGTGTTCATTACTACATGCAAGGCATCATCAGCATCGGGACCCTGTTTCTGATCTATCAATACACACAGATGCTTAATGATCCGATTGAGATGTTGGGCGATCAGGTTCAAGAATTTCAGAAGGCAAAATCCGGTATGCTTCGGTCGAGAGAACTGTTATCTTTGCGCAGTGAGATCGAAAACGGAAAAGAGGATCAGCTGCCAGAAGGGCCGCTTGGTCTGGAATTCAAGCAGGTGAACTTCAGTTATAACGAGGATAAACCTGTATTGCAGAACATTAACTTTGCCATTAAACCTGGCGAACGGCTTGGCATCATCGGGCGTACGGGTAGCGGAAAATCAAGTCTCAGCCGGGTGCTTCTGCGCCTGTACAATCTGGATAGCGGAACAATCCGTGTGGGTGGCAAAGATATTACAGAGCTTACCTTACCTGCACTTTACCGTAGGGTTGGTATGGTTACGCAGGATGTACAGCTCTTTGACGGTACGCTGCGAGACAATTTAACGCTGTTTAACCAGGATGTCTCGGATCAGATCATTAAGGAGACAACGGACCGACTTGGATTAAGTCACTGGATTGAATCACAGCCCGCAGGGCTGGATACACATCTGAAAGCAGGTGGCTCTTCACTGTCCGCAGGGGAAGCTCAATTGTTTGCCCTGACGCGAGTATTTCTGACTGAACCAAGTCTGGTTATTCTAGATGAGCCTTCCTCACGGCTGGATGCCGCTACAGAGAGCATGCTTCAGTCTGCCATTGATCAGTTGATGAAGCAATGTACGGGGATTATCATTGCACATCGGCTGGCTACTTTGGAGAAGGTCGATCAAATTATGGTGCTGGGTGATGGCAAGGTAATGGAATTCGGAGCCAGAGAAGAACTCGCCAGTGATCCGGCGTCACATTATGCCAGATTGCTCATTACGAGGCGAGAGGAGGAATTGGCGTGACTGTAACCGGATTTATAGGCCGTTTGTTTCGATTCAGGCCGTTTCTATTTTTGATTAACGGATTGTCATGGTGCATATTTCATTCTTTGCCGCTGGCAATAGGAATCGGGATGCAGTGGTTTTTTGACCGCGCAACAGCGGGGTCCAGTGATTATATGTGGCTGGCAGCTCCATTGATCTTCATTGCTCTAATCAGAGCGGCAAGAGTAGGAACGTTTTTTGCTGCATTCTATGCATGGATCACGTATATCTACCATATTCAGGCCATTCTGCGTACCAACATGCTCGCTGGCATTATGCGCTGGCCAGGACGTAATTTGCCAGCTTCACCAGGGGAGGCGATGAGTCGCTTTCGAGATGATGTGGATGAAGTGGTTGAGTACGTAGAATCCTGGGTCGATTTCTGGGGGAGGCTTGTGTTCGCCATCGTATCTATCGTCATTATGGCGAATATTAACTGGAAAATCACTTTGGTAGCTGTTTTGCCACTGGTGGTCGTAACGCTGCTAAATAACTTGTCTGGTAATCGGGCTCGCCGATATGCTCAAGTCAATCGTGAGTCGACAGGTCGAATCACCAGTTTCATTGCCGAAACCTTTGGGGCTGTGCAGGCACTGAAACTTGGCCAGGCAGAAGAGCATGTCTCTGCTCGCTTTAACAAATTGAATGAAGAACGTCGTCAAGCCGCACTCCGGGATAATCTGTTCAAACAGTGGATGAGATCACTTAATCAGCATGTGCTCAGTATCTGTACAGGTCTCATTCTTCTCATGTGTGCAGCCGAGATGAAATCCGGCAATTTTACCGTCGGTAATTTTGCCTTATTCACCAGTTATCTTGCCAATATAGGCTTTAGTATTTCATTGTTTGGATATATGGTATTTCAGCATAAACGGCTTAAAGTATCTTTTGACCGGATGCGAACCCTGTTTCGTCCTGGTGAGGAAGACCGGATTATGGAGTTCAGAGAGACTTATTTGAATGAAGATCCGCCTGATCTTACTGCTGAACAGAGAGATCCCAAGGAGAAGCTGATAGAGCTGGAAATCAACAATCTGGCATACCAATATCCTCATTCTGCAAATGGAATACAAAATATCAGCTTCCGCGTGAAGCGGGGGCAATTTCTGGTCATCACTGGACGGATCGGTTCTGGCAAGTCGACTTTGGTCCGCACACTTCTTGGACTGCTGCCCAAACAGGAAGGCACGATTCGCTGGAATGGTACAGATGTAGATCCCGCTACCTTCCTGATGCCGCCAAGAGCAGCATATACGCCGCAAGTACCCCGACTGTTCAGTGATACGCTGAAAGAGAATATCGTTCAGGGCAAACAGGGGCGTACGGATATGGCACTTGCAAAAGCCATTCGTTTGGCTGTTATGGATAAGGATATCCAGAACCTGGATCAAGGACTCGAAACGTCCGTTGGTCCAAGAGGTGTCATGCTGTCGGGTGGTCAGATCCAACGCGCGGCAACTGGACGCATGCTGATGACGGAAGCGGACCTGTTCATCTTCGATGATCTGTCCAGTGCGCTGGATGTGGAAACCGAGCAGCAGGTCTGGGAGGGATTGTTCCAGGAGCCGGATGTCACATGTATTGCGGTATCTCACCGCAGAGCAGCACTTGCCAAGGCAGATCATATTATCGTCATGAAGGATGGACGTATTGAGGCCGAAGGCAGCTTATCAGATTTGCTTGCTACAAATGAAGAGATGCAGCTGCTTTGGCAAGGTGAGCAAACACCGGTTAAAGTAGGATAGGATAAGATATAATTTACGATATATAACAAATGGAAAAAGCCGTACAGACAACTCTTTTCGTAAGAGTTAAGATCTGTACGGCTTTTATTATTGCTCAATTGGTCAATCTTTATTTGATCAGTTGTGCAATCAATGAATACGCAATGATGACCAAGAAAATAATCGTGATGTGGTTAATGGAGAAAATAAACATCTTATGTGACCATTTCTTGGTTTCTTTGCGATCGAAAGTTGCCACACTAAGAATAAGCCAAGCTAAACTTACCAGGAACGCAACAATGGCAATGAACGGACTCATCGGCCAGAACAAGAAGCTGGAGAATAATAACAATACCAGATAAACATTCGTCTGGATGTATGTCCGTCTGATTCCTTTTACGACAGGAAGCATGGGAACACCAGCAGCTTTGTATTCATCGAATCTCCGGATGGCAATGCCATAGAAGTGAGGCATCTGCCACAACAGCATGGTAACGACCAAAGCCCAAATTTCATAATGACCCAGCTCTGGTGAAATGGCTGCCCAACCGATGAGCGGAGGAACAGCGCCTGAAAGACTTCCGACTTCCGTATTATATACGGTTGTCCGCTTGGTCCACATCGTATACGGGAATACATACAGCAGCAATCCCAAAATACCGAATACGGCAGCCGAAGGGGAAGCGATGTACAACATGATGCCCCCGATTATCGTGATGGCAATACCGAGGATCAAACCTCTTTTGGTATCTACACGACCTGTTACTGTCGGACGTGTTTTGGTGCGTTCCATGATCGCATCAATATCCCGATCATACAAATTGTTAAACACCCCGGCTGCTCCGATGATCAGGGAAGACCCGATGACAGAGAGGATTATGGGTACAATATTCGCTAAAATGGATGCGTCAAATACATACAAAGCCAAGCTTAAACCGGCAAACATGGCAATCAGATTGGATTTGATGATTCCGATCTTGATCGTATCAAAAAATACTTTCGGAATCGAGCTATTATACTCCAGGCTGATTTCGGGCCGTGACCCTTTATTCAATGTTTTCAAGAACTCACTTCCTATATCTATACTTATATATCTCGTGGTTTTATTATAGCATTCAATGTAGTATGTGAATTAATTAACGATTTAGTATTTAAAATAATGTCATTTGATTGTGAACAATTTAAAAACACGGTTTTTTTCAATTGTTAAAAATGATTTTATGTGATACAGATCATAGATTCTGAATAGAGCTCATGACAAGAAAAATGAATATTCTTCTTGCATGTTTATTTTATTTTGGTTATTGTAGATATAAGGGGTCTTTAATAGTATTGAATTGATCTCTACTTGCATTTTTTTTATTAGAGAATAGCAGCAAGCGCAAGAAGGAACAAGGATGGATCTATTTTTTTGGAGAAATAAAAGATATTGAATATCTGGAAAGGGTGTTAAATATGGAACAACAGATGGATGTATTAATCATAGGGGGAGGGCCTGCGGGTCTCAATGCAGCACTTGTACTAGGCAGGGCCCGCAAAGAGGTGATCGTCATTGATGATGAACGTCCACGTAACTGGGTTACTCGTGAAACACATGGTTTTCTGACAAGAGATGGCGCCAGCCCCCGTGAGTTTCGGAAGGTTGCGAAAGAGCAGATCAGTGCTTATCCGTCCGTTCATCTTGTTGGGGACACAGTGACCTCAGTTACAGGAACCGATGGTGATTTTCAAGTTACAACGGCGCAAGGAGCTACCTATTCTACGAAGAAAGTTTTGTTCACCGTTGGGAAAAAGGACCTCCCACTGAATATTAACGGATTAACAGAGGTATATGGCAGGAGTGCTTTTGTCTGTCCTTATTGTGATGGTTGGGAGTTAAGAGATCAAACATTAGTCATCATTGTTAGTGGAGCCAAGGCGTATCACATGGCCAAAACGATCTCTGGCTGGACAAGCCAGTTTACCATATGTACCAATGGACCTGATGAACTAACAGACGAGCAGCGGGAGGAGTTGAAGCTGCATGGAGTTCCGGTATGGGATTCCCCGATTCAAACCATTGAATCCAGCGATGGGATGGTGCAGCAGGTTATATTGGAGGATGGCACCGAAATCCCGTGCACAGGAATTTTCTTTGGGCCGAAACTAACGGCTGGATCAGAACTGCCCCAGTCGATAGGCTGTGAAGTTACGGAAGCGGGTACAGTGGTTGTGGATGATTTCGGTAAAACGACCGTACCGGGAGTGTTCAGTGCTGGAGATGCGGCATCGGAAATGTATCAGGCCATTACTGCGGCATCCCTTGGTGCATTAACCGCTGTAACGATCAACAGTGAGCTAAATCTGGAAGCTTGGGATGAACGCGCTAAACATTTAAACCGATAGTAAACCGGCTTATCCGTTATATGAATGTTTGGAAATTTGCATAGAAGATACTATTAATAAAATTGATCAGATGAAAAAGGGGATTGCAAACGCAATCCCCTTTTTGTGTGCAGCAGAGCTTATCCGTCACTTAGTAGAATGGTTCCGACCATAGGGTTTGAAAATCCAAAATCATGAACCGATCTCTTGACAAAGAATTTTTTTTAACGCAATATAATGAATGAGCTTTATAAAGTATATAAATAAAGTGGTTTAATTAGTATTCTTGTGTTCATTTACTTTCAATTTATATGCAGGGAAGGGATCGATTTATGGCAACTTGGTTTCTTATCATTATCTACCTTGCGTTTATCAGTCTGGGGCTTCCTGACTCTCTGCTAGGTTCAGCTTGGCCAGTCATGTGGCCTGAACTTGGCGCTTCGTTTGGGTCAGCAGGAATTCTGTCGATGGTCGTTGCGGGAGGAACCATTGTTTCAAGCTTGGTAAGCGGCACGGTTATTCAAAAATGGGGAACAGGCATGGTTACGTTAATCAGCTGTTGCCTGACTGCCGGAGCGCTCCTTGGATTTTCCTTCGCACCTTCATTGGTATGGCTCGTTATTCTTGCCATTCCTCTGGGTCTAGGAGCCGGAGCCGTTGATGCTGCGCTGAATCATTATGTTGCTGAGCATTACAAAGCACACCATATGAACTGGCTGCACTGTTTCTGGGGTGTGGGCGCGACGATGGGTCCCATCATTATGTCGTATTACATTGCGGAACATCATTCCTGGAGAAGCGGGTACACAGCTGTAGCCGTCGTCCAGTGCTGTCTTGTCCTCATTTTGTTTGCAACATTGCCGTTGTGGAAGCGTGTTGCTGCAAGTCGGGAGAGTACGAATCTGAACAACGAATCAAATGATGTGCAGGCAAACAACACGATAGAACAGCGTGAGAACAGACCCGAACATAATGTATTGAAGATGAAGGGAGTCAAAAATTCACTGATCACATTTCTGTTTTATTGTGGCGTGGAGACAACGGTCGGTTTATGGGGAGCCAGCTATCTGGTAGGCGCAAGGAACATCTCGGCAGAAACGGCTGCGGGCTGGATCTCCTTATACTACGGGGGTATTACAATTGGCAGGTTAATTACGGGCTTTATCACGTTGAAAATAAAAAATCGGGTCTTAATTCTGGCAGGTCAAGTGACTGCCATTGTGGGTGGCATCATTTTATTGCTTCCATTATCCATTTCATTTGCACTGGCTGGATTTATGCTGATTGGTTTGGGGCTTGCACCCATCTATCCCGGGCTTCTTCATGAAACTCCAGCTCGATTCGGCAAAGCGAATTCTGCCCGATTAATGGGATACCAAATGGCACTGGCTTACACAGGAACCACATTGCTGCCTCCGCTTTTTGGCGTTCTTGCTGCGAAAACTAATATCGGCTTTTTCCCGCTGGTTGTACTTGTTTTCCTTATCGTGATGCTGGCCAGTTCAGAGCAAGTAAATCGTATTTTGAAAAAGAAGATTCTGAATGGATAGATAAAAAAGGGAGTGCTTAACATGCTATCATTAATATTGTTATGCTTAATTGTATATGTGGGGGCATATGCATGTCTGGCTGCGTCCAAACAGCCCATGGATGTAAAACCTGTGCGGTCGTTCGATGATTTCTTCGAGTAAGTGATGCGAATTCCATGTAAAGAATGATACACAAAAAAAGCGAGGATCAATTCTCGCTTTTTTTATTTTATTTTGAGGATAAACTTCACTCAGCTTCTATGACTTCTAATGGAAAACGCTTATCTTCATCCGCATCTTTCATTCCAATATTTACAATTCGTGGAACTGCTCGTATCATCCGTTAAGTAAAGAATCTCTGCAACATTGAATTGATAGCGCTATCACGAAAATTGGCCTAAATATAAGGGTTGACAGTGTTTTTCGAAACGGTTTTAATTATATAGACCGATTGTTATAATTTATTGAAGGATGTGGCTTTATTGAGTGAAAAGTCTAATGCTAGAGAGCTAATCGTCAGCACAGCAGCCAGACTGTTTTTTTCACAAGGATATCATGCGACCGGTCTAAATCAGATTATTAAGGAGAGCAGTACGCCGAAAGGCTCGTTATATCATTATTTCCCACATGGCAAGGAAGAGCTCGCTCACGAGTGCATTCAAAAAGCCAATGAAAACATTCTGCAGAAGTTTGAAGAATTGTTTGCTGCTCATGATAATACCGGGGATGCCATTCAGCAATTTATTCATGACTTGGCGGTTGAAACGGAAGCGGCAGGATTTACGGGTTTTCTTCCATTTAGTTTCTGGGCAGCCGTGGAAACCTCATGCATCAGTCAACAATTGCGAATTGCCTGTCAGGACGTGTTTGCAGGATGGCAGCAAATCATTACGAAACATCTGATTTTGGATGGTATAGGCGAAAAGAAAGCACAAGAGATGGGGCTTCTCGTCATTTCCTTAATGGAGGGCGCATTGATTATCAGCCTGACCAACCAGGACAAACAGCCTTTGCTGACGGCTGCTGATTATTTGTCCGTTGTGGCGAAGAATGCAAAAGAGAAGCAATAAGCTTCGTAAAGAGAGAAATAGAAATCGTCAGATTGTTTGAGGAGGATGGGATTGTGGAAGCTGCCATGAAGGCTGGTTCTGTAAAGGATCAACAAGAAACAAAACAATATAAAGTATTTCCGATTTTATTCGCCATGCTGCTCAGCGGCTTTATTGGTCTGTTTGGTGAAACGGCACTAAATGTGGCATTGACACCGCTTATGGGATTGCTCGAAGTGGGACCAACTACCATTCAATGGTTAACGACAGGTTATCTGCTCGTTTTGGGTATTTTGGTGCCGGTTTCCGGTATGCTGTTACAATGGTTTTCAACGAGACAGTTGTTCACAACTTCTCTGATTTTTTCGATTGCAGGAACGCTAGTTGCTGCTATTGCACCGAGTTTTGAAGTTCTGTTGGTGGCACGGGTATTGCAAGCTGTAGGTACAGCTCTGTTACTGCCACTAATGTTCAACACCATATTGGTAATCTTCCCGATTGAAAAACGTGGCGCTGCCATGGGATTGATCGGTTTGGTTATCATGTTTGCACCAGCAAGTGGTCCGAGTATCTCGGGTCTGATTCTGGCCAATCTGAGCTGGCACTGGATCTTCTGGATCTCCTTGCCGTTCTTCATTATTTCATTGGTATGCGGCTTGCTGTTTTTACCGAATATTTCGAATTTGACCAAGCCCAAAATTGATGTTCTTTCCATTGTGCTTTCCACACTTGGTTTTGGTGGTATCGTGTACGGATTCAGTAGTGCAGGAGGACATGGGGATAGTGGCGGTGGCTGGACCAGTCCAATCGTTGTAGCCACACTGGTAATTGGAGTATTATCTTTGCTGCTGTTCAGCATCCGTCAATTGAGAATGAAACAGCCGATGATGGATCTGCGGGCATTCAAATATCCAATGTTTACAGTCGGCTTGATTCTGATTTTCCTTTGTATGATGATGATGTTGTCATCCATGCTGATCCTGCCGATGTACCTGCAACAAGGTATGGCGGTTACGGCACTGACTGCCGGTCTGGTACTGCTTCCGGGCAGCTTGCTGAATGGATTCTTGTCCCCGGTTATGGGTCGTCTGTTTGACAAGTTCGGTCCAAAATGGCTTGTGATTATTGGTCTTGCGATTGTGACAGTTGTACTCTTCATGTACACAGGAATTACTCCAACAACAACTCTGACCAAAATTATTACGCTGCATGTATTCATGATGATTGGGATTTCGATGATTATGATGCCTGCACAAACCAACGGCTTGAATCAATTGCCACCTGCTTTCTACCCACACGGAACGGCGATTATGAATACATTGCAGCAGGTATCAGGAGCTATTGGTACAGCTGTTGCGGTAAGTATACTGAGCGCAGGTCAGACCCGCTTCTTGAGCGGTGTAACGAACCCTGAAAGTCCAGAGAATCAATTGGCTGGTTTTACATCCGGTGTACAAAATGCATTTATCTTCGCAATGGTTCTTGCGATCATTGGACTGATCATTTCACTTTTCGTGAAACGAGTTAAGGTTGGTGCTCAGCAGGGTCAACAAGGTCCTATGCATTAATTAAAAGTCATATGAGAAATGAAACGGTGCTCTCTCTTCAATAGAGGGGGCGCCGTTTTTTTGTACCTTGACATGAAACGGGTTCCATCCATTAAAGTGAAATTAAACCTGCCAGGTGAGTAGAGCATTTATCAAACCTACAGCAAGCTGAAGCGGACTTGAACGCGTCTCAAGTTCCTTAGAAAATGGTAAACCCATTCCCCAGGATATGAAGACAGCCTCTGGAATAAATCTCGATGTTGGAAGCAAATAGTTCATGATCTGATGAAATTGTATATGTTCATATGGAATTTTAAAGTTAATATAGAGAGTAGATTAATGATAACGAATAGAAGAAAACGTTTTAGAGTGTATTTTATAAGCAAGGAGACGTCTTTATGAGAATCGTTAAATCTATACCTGCGAATATAAAACAGTTGCTAGATCGCTATGAAAAAAACGGTCATCTGACTATGCAAGCTTCGCTAATGGGAAAGCAGTCGGTTGTCTATCGTATACAAGATTACTGCCTTAAGATATATACGCCTCGCGGAAAGGTGAATGGAGAATTGGAGTGTGAAGCGCTCTTGTCATTGCAAAACAATCGTCATGTTCCCGAATTGTATGCGTACGCTGCTGGGAATTTTGTGCTGACAGAATGGATTGAGGGATTCAATCTGGGACAGTATCGGGCAACATACGGAGACATACCGCGCAACCTGATATATGATATGTTTTCAACAGAACTTCAGCAGATTCAGGCCGGTTATCTCGATTGGGATGTCATACGATATGAGAATTTGTTATGGACGGCAACAGGAGAGGTCAAGCGAACTGATTTTTGGCTGTGTGAGCCTGTCAGCTGCATGCGTATTCGAGAGCGATTACAACAAGAGATTTTTCGAAAGACTGAGCGGATATACAGCGGTGATGGTGCTAACATGGAGGAGGTTATGCATTATCTTGATCGACACGGTCTAACGAGCATTGAGGTTCAGGAGGCATTGGCACATTTCAGATTGCAAACACCAAGAATGGCATTAGCACAGTGAAACCTCTAACCCAAAATAAAATACCCCTGACGATACCAGAATCGTTAGGGGTATTTTTGCAAATGAACTGTACAGCCAGTTTGGCATTTCTTCAGGGAATCTACTTCTTAACCAGTTCCAATATTTCATTGGCAACAAGATCCGGATGATATTGATGAATATAGTGCTCGGTATCTTTAACGGTCTCATGTTTGGAGTGTTCCGACCAGGAAGTAAATTCAGCTTGGGTTTTATCCCATATAGGCTCACTGGCTCCAAAGTAATCCGCTGTCAGTATGGTAAGCGGAAACGGGAAGGGCTTTTTGTTGTCGACGACAACCTCGGCATTGGCTGTCATTTCACGTAATTCATCCACGGTGTTCGCATTCCCATAGTTAAGCAGTAGAGCCGTTGTATCTATTTTCTTCAGATTATCTGGTACGAACTTCAGACCGTTGCGATTGGCATTGGAGGCTTCCAAAACAGCGTCAGACTGTAAGGTCAACCGAAACAAACCGGTTTTGATCCGGAATTGGTTCATGAAGCCACCAATCACACTTGACATATCGTCAGTGTCATTGGCGTAATATTCCGGACTTCCTCCATCCACCATGACAATACCTTGTACTTCATCCGGATACTTTTGCGCAAACCGGAGTGTTTCCAGCGAACCGAGGGAGTGACCTACCAAGACGTATGGTGGCTTTTGCCCAGATACCTCTAATAACTCATGCAATTCATCTGCCACGGTATCGACATCGCGTTTCTTATCGGTCATATCGCTATAACCATAGCCAAAGCGATCGTAAACCGCAAATTTCGTATAAGGTGCCAGCTTTTCATAGAGCGGATAATAATCCACATAAGGATCAGCTGTGCCCCATCCGGATGCAAGGACAACAGTTACATCTCCTTGACCACCCGTATATAAATGCATATTGTCTCCATGTATACTGTAGAGCTTGCCAGGGGGGATAAATGTTTTCAGATCCTGACGGGTACTTACTTGCTGATAGATCATACCTGTACACAGTAGGAGAAGTACAGCCACAGCCCCGAATATAAACGTCTTAAATAATCTTCTGCGAAATTTTTTCATTATCTCTCACATACTCTCTCTGTATTTTCTCTATCATATATGCCCAATCTTATTGGGGAGAAAACAGAGACTTAATTCCATCTTAATTATTTTTCACCCGATATAATTGGATGAAATGTATATTTCTCAGAATTGATTGATAGCCAAAGGCGGCACTGTTGATATATTATACCGATATGAGGAATAGAAAGGGCGAGGAAGCAGAACGTGCTTATAAATGTAAGCGCTATCTTAACGAACGCCTTAGCTGCACATTGTAAAAAAGGGGGCATCGCGATGAAAGTATTGATTGCGGATGACGACGATTATACAAGAGAAGGGCTAGTGGAGGCTATCGACTGGAAGAGCTTTGGTGTACATGAGGTGCTTCAGGTCGAGGATGGAGCCAAGGCTTTGCGTATAGCAACCGCTCAAAGGCCTGAGATTGTCATTACGGATATACGGATGCCAAAGCTGAATGGTATCGAATTTGCTGAACAGTTCGTGGCAGTCTGTCCGGATAGCAAGCTGTTATTCATGAGCGGGTATATGGACGTGGCTTATCTGAAAAGTGCGATACAGCTCTCGGCTGTCGATTATGTGGAGAAGCCAATCAAGCTGCCGGAGATGGAGAATGCCATTCAGAAGACAGTACATTATATCGCTGAACGGAGGGCACAGCATTTGCTGCTGGATCAGAAGATGGATTTGGAGCGTGTGAAGCTGGCTAATGCTTTGAGAACACAGTCCCACCAAGCTGATGAACTTAGGCGTAAAGCTCAGGAGATCGGTTATCCGATACATGCGAGCTATGTATGTCTGATCATATCTCAGTTCAATAAAGAAATGCCAGTTGATGCTGTCAACATCCAGAACTATTGGGAACAACATAACTTTGCTACCATCGCCGAGCAATTGGATTATGACCGTTTGCTGCTTGTCGTGTCACTGCCCCGACCGGATGATGAGATGGTGAGGGTACTGGCACAAACGCTATGCAGGGAGTACAGCGAACTTCGTATTGCAGCTGGTCAGGTAGTGGCCGGACTGGAGGAAGTATCCAGAAGTTTCCGCGAAGCGGTACTGGCCATGGAACGTGTTTTTTTCAAGCCAGATCTGTGTTACTTCAAATATGATTCGGTGAATTACGCACCACAAGGGCTCAGAAGTGACATATATCCTGAATTCTACCGGTTGTTGAAGCAGGAACCGGAAGGATTGATCAACTGGATGGAGACGTTCTGTAACAGAGTGCTGGCAGAAGGGGAACTGGCAAGAGAAAGAGTTCTGTCCATGTGTGTCACGTTTGCCAATGCGCTGTTCAAGGAGAGGAATGGTGTACTGATCCGCACGGGGAGCATGGTTCAGATTCAAGATGTGGAGAAGCAGTTGAACGAATGCCGTACGATGCTTGAGGTGAAGGATCACATGCTTGAGCTATGTTATGCATATCAGGAGGAGTTCACACGGATATCGCCATATTCGGGCTTGATTCGTAATGTGATGAACTATATTTCTGAGCATTGCAGTGATGTAGACCTGGATGTGCGTGAGATTGCAGACCATGTGCACTTATCCACCGCCCATCTTGGTGTTCTGTTCAAGCAGGAGACAGGAACTACGATTAAGCAGTATCTGAATGACTATCGGTTGGAGCTTGCCAAGAAGCTTATTCTTGAGGAGCACTTCAAAATGATCGATATTTCGAAAATGTCCGGTTATGCCAGTGCAGGATATTTTGCCAAGGTGTTTAAGGCTGCTACGGGCGTAACGCCTGTGGAATATCGAAAGAAGTTCTCCAAATGAGGGCTCTGAAGTGGTTGGGCAATCTATCTCTGCAAAAAAAGCTGGTCATTCTGCTGGCACTCGCAGGCATTATTCCGCTGATGATTACGTTCTCAACTACATACGGCGAACTTCGTAATACTGTAATCACCGGACAGAACTATGCAGCCAACCAAAGTTTTGACCAAACTTTATCACTGCTGTCCAGCAAATTCTCCCACATTGAGGAAGTGTCGTCGATGATTACGATTGACGAGCAGATCAATGCGGTGTTCTCCAAGGACCCGGAGGGCATGCAGGTGTCGGAGCAGCTGTCCGCCTTTGAACGGATCACCGACTATACACGTATTCTTCAGACAAACTCTGAGATTAACGGGATCGTATATTATATTAATGATGACTTCGTCATTACAGGTCCACACGCAACGATGTATCGTCCATATGCACAGGTGTCGTCCAAGCCGTGGGTAAAAAGGATCGTTGCAGGGGGCGGCGAAGCGGTGTGGGTGATGATGAAAGATGAGGGTGCCACATCGTCCGTTAGTTATTTAGCCCTCGGAAGAGTGCTGTGGAATATTAACGACTATTCAGAGCCTGTAGGCATCGTAACGCTGCGTGTGGAGTTGCCCCAGCTTCAGCCTTATATCATGAATTCAGCTATGGAGCAGCTGGTCTACTTGGATACGGATGAGGGAGAAGTGGTAATCAGCAATGGACATGCGGAGCTGGAACAACGAAGTGGATACAGTTCTCAGGTGAGCCGAAATCAGTTTGAAGAAGTCAAAGTGGGTGACTCCTCTTATATCGTCCGAGATTCGAGAGTTGGATCCAGCAATCTGTTCCTGCACTCCGTTATATCTCCGGATACGGCAGCTACAGCCGTTAATCAGGTGAGAAACAAGGTTCTCCTCGTTTACTTGCTAGTCTGCCTGGCTCTACTCGTATGCATCATCCCGGTGACGAAATCCATTACCAGTCGCATCTTCTTGCTTATGAACAGAATGAGCCAGGTTCGGCAAGGCAGATTAAACACGCTGGATATTGCCAACAGGGAGGACGAAGTAGGTCACCTGGTATCAAGCTACAATTATATGATTAACAGTGTCAGGGAACTAATGGACAATCAATACAGACTTGGACAAGAAAAGAAAGGGGCAGAACTGCGGGCATTGCAGTCCCAGATTAACCCTCATTTTTTGTATAATACGCTGGATATGATCGTTTGGATGGCCCAGAAAGAAGAGAAGCAGAACGTTCAGCAGGTCATTTACGCCCTCTCTGACTATTACAAGTTGATTCTGAATAAAGGGGAAGACTTTGTAACACTGAGAGATGAGCTGCGGTTATCCGAGATCTATGTAAGCATTCAGCAAAAAAGATTCAAAGGCAAGATCCAATTCGATGTACACGTAGACGAGGAGATCATGGAATGTATGCTGCCCAAAATTACGCTACAGCCTTTGGTTGAGAACGCGATTGTACACGGTATTCTGGAAAAGCCCGAGGGTCATGGCATCATTACAATTACGGGAGGCATAGAGGAGGGGCGAGTACGGATCGTAGTCACTGACGATGGCCCTGGCTTAGAGCAATCCCCCTCTCGGCAACACCGCCATCAAGGGAGCGGATACGGCGTACATAACATCCGCAAACGACTGGAGTTTTATTATAATGAAACGGATGGGATACATTATGAATCAGTTCAGGGTAGAGGCACAAGTGTAATTATCAATATTCCCATGGTTTTTCGGGTTACACATGAATTGAAGCAAGCTAGTACATGATTTTGATGAGAAAAATCGTGATAACTTTGGATTCCGTAAACGAAGCAAACGACGGCAGCCTTTCCGTGAATAGGATGAGATCATGGCGACAGGTATTTCTACCTGTCGCTTTTGTTTTGCATTTTCATCGAAAAGTACCAGAAATCTTGTGAAATTCGAATAGTGGAGAGGTAGTATGCCGGACTACAATAGGAAGCAAGGAGAGGGTGATACGATGGCAGAACCAAATATAGCAATGACAAAAGCGCTCAAACAGAGGAAAAGGCGCTTTGCAGACCTGAGGGAACACAAAACCTATTATATTATGCTGATTCCCCTGGTCGTGTTTTTCACCTTATTCAGCTACCTTCCCATGGCGGGTCTCTACAATGCGTTTACCGATTATGACTTTAGCAAGGGGTTGTTCAGTCCGTTTGTTGGGTTGAAAAATTTTGAGTTCCTGTTCAGAGGAGGCTGGGATTCAATTGTCTGGAAATTGACTCGCAATACGCTGCTCTATAATGTGGCCTTCATTGTGCTCGGCAACATTTGTCAGATCGCCATGGCTGTCCTGCTTAGGGAACTGACATTCAAGAAATTCATGAAAACCTCGCAGACGCTGATGTTCATGCCTTACTTCGTCTCGATGGTTGTGGTTGGCTCCATTGTATACAATCTGTTCAACTACAAGTATGGTGTGTTTAACAACGTTTTTACGTCATTGGGTTTGGAGCGCTTTGACTTCTACCAGTCACCTGAGGCCTGGCCGTTCATTATCGTCATTATCGAAATCTGGAAGGGGCTGGGGTACGGGACGGTCATCTATTTAGCATCCATTATGGGCATTGATGAAAGCGTATACGAAGCAGCGTATGTCGATGGCGCCAGCAAGTGGCAACGGATTCGGTACATTACACTGCCGCTTTTGAAACCGACGGTTATCATCCTGGTTTTGTTTGCTATCGGAGGAATTATGAGGGGGCAGTTCGATCTGTTCTGGAACATAATCGGTAACAACGGACTGCTGCTGAATGCAACCGACATAATCGATACGTATGTATACCGTTCATTAACGGTGAATTTCAGTCTTGGACTGGGGACAGCGGCAGGACTATATCAATCGATGTTCGGATTGGTACTTGTTGTGACGGTAAATGCAATTGTGCGTAAAGTGGATCGTGAAAATTCTTTATTTTAATTATCAACGGAATAGGAGGAAGCTTGATGGCACAACTTGCAGCAACATCTGACAAGAAGAAGTTAAAAGTGGATGCAAGCTCGAAAATATTCGATGTTATGGCTGTGGTCATTGTTGGCTTGGTCGCACTAATCTGCGTCGCTCCATTTATCCTGATGCTGTCAGGTTCACTGAGTGATGAATCCAAAATTGTAGTGAACGGCTACTCACTGCTGCCCCAGGATTTCACATTGGATGCGTACAAAATTGTTTTCACGACCTTGGGAGGGGAAATTGGGAGGGCGTATCTCGTGACAATCTATGTTACGGTGCTGGGCACGTTACTTGGATTATTGACAACGTCCATGAGCGGATTCATTCTATCCCGTCCGGATTTTAAGCACCGGGACAAGGTGGCCTTCTTTATCTATTTTACCACGCTGTTCAGCGGCGGACTGATTCCCACCTACCTGGTGGTTGCCAATGTGCTGCATCTCAATCATACGTTGTGGGCGATCATTCTTCCGGGTATGCTCTCTCCATTTAATGTGTTCCTGTTCCGCAATTATGTCAAAAGCATTCCCAATTCCTTGATGGAGTCAGCACGAATCGACGGGGCAGGTGATTTCAGAATCTATTGGCAGATTGTTCTTCCACTCTCGAAGCCTGTTAGTGCAACAATCGGACTGTTCCTTGGACTGGGTTACTGGAATAACTGGTTTGGTTATAGTTTGTACTTGATTTCGGATCAGGAGAAATGGGGATTGCAGTATCTGCTTTATCGTATGTTATCCCGTGTGACGGATGCTGTCAGGGATGCTCAGATTGTTGTGGATCAACTGCCAAGTGAGACGATGAAGCTGGCAACCACCATGCTGGTAACGGGTCCCATTATACTATTGTATCCGTATATGCAGCGTCATTTTGTGAGCGGTCTGATTGTTGGAGGCGTGAAGGGATAATGATTATGGTTTTACACGATCAGGATATGGTGAAAGGCTGCCACTGGTCGCTCCACATACAAAAATATCATCATAATGGAGGGGATTGTTTTGAAAGCGTTACATATTAAAAAATCACTTCTGTCCTGTCTCATGCTATTCACGGTTATCCTTTCTGCATGTTCGAATGGGGGTTCGGACAAAGGTGCTGCCGAAGGTTCAGGCACTACGACATCCGATGGCAAGGCGATTGTGCAATTGAAGGGGATCACAATGGGGAATGCTCCCGCCAGTGGCATGGACAACTTTTACAAGCAACTGGATGAGTTAACGATTAAGGATCTGGGGGCAACGATCCGGTTTGACTTTGTGCCTTGGGGAGACGAAAAGAATCAGATCAGCAGAGCTATCGCCGCGAAGGAATACGACGTTTATGTAGGCGGCGCCTGGTCGGACTTTGCATCGTTCGCCACCAAGAATGCATTTGCGAATCTGACCCCACTGCTTGGAGATGTGCCTGATCTGGTGGAGCATTATAAAGGTACTCTGGATACCGTAAAAATTAACAACAGCCTCTACGGCATTCCACAATACAATAAGCCCGGAGGCGGCGGAGAAGGCCTGCTGTTCCGAGAAGATCTGCGCAAAGCGTGGGGATTACCGGAAATTACAGATCTGGATACCGTAGAACAATATCTTTACAAAGCCAAAGAAGCTTATCCAGACACACCGATGATTAATGACAAGCGGTTTGCGGATAACGTCTGGACTCTGGTTGCTGGTTCCAAATATCTGGATCTGGTAAAAGGGTACGTTGTTGCCAATGTGGATGAGCCATACAAGGCGATCAGCATGTACGACACACCTGAATATAAACAGGTGCTGGAGCGGTCCAAAAAGTGGTATGAAGATGGCATTGTGAGCCACGATATCCTGGCTGCTCAAGGCAATGCGACAAGCGAAACGCTGGAATTGATGAAAGCCGACAAAAAGCCGCTTGAATTTAACAACCACTTTGGCGCTGTCAGCAGCAGTTATGTTGGTGCACTGAAAGAGCTTCATCCTGATTTTGAGTATGGCTGGTTTGATTATTATTTCAACAATATTCCGGCTTACATGCCGTTCATGGCACCGGATAATATCACCATGATCTCCATCGGTGCTCACTCTAAGCACGTCGAAACGGCTCTGAAGCTTATCGAAAAGGCTCACACCGATCGAACGTACTACAATCTGTTGCAGTACGGGGTTGAAGGAGAGAATTACAAGCTGGATGGCGAATTCGTTAGCTATGAAGGCATCAAATCGGAGAACAAAAAGCCAGGCTGGACCGGGCTCTATGATGGATATATGAACCTGCAGGAGAAGTATCCGGACGAATGGCAAGCCATTAACGATAAATTGCAGAATGAAGGCGCCAAGAAAGCGGAAGAGAATGGTCAAAGTCCACTGGCCGGATTCGGGCTTGCCACATCTAACGTGGCTGCAGAGCTTGCAAGCATGGAGACAGTTAAATCGCAGTATATCGTTCCGCTGTCAGTGGGCATTACCAAGGATATTGATGCCGATCTTGCCAATGTGAAGAAACAGCTGGAAGGCGCCGGATTCGACAAGTTTATGGCTGAATTACAGGTTCAACTGGATGCTTTTGCAGCAAACAAAAAGTAATAGACTCCGATTAGGTAGAATCGTGGATACAACTGAACGAATCCATTATATAAGTACCAATGTACCTGTAGACCCCATGATACTCCGGGGTCTACACCTATATCATAGCTGGAGGAACGCTTGTGAAGCCAATCATCTGTTATCCCCTGATTCAGGAAATTCCCCAATCTCAAGATTACATTATTCGTATTCGTGAGGCTGGCAATGACGGACCGTGGTCTGATGTAAAGGTGTACGGAGTGAAGGTTGATATGCACCATGTGCGGCAGGCCAGTATGGCTTATTTTGATATGGGTGTTCCTGTTGAATTGGAAATTGAATGCAAGTACACGGAGGTGCAGACTGTTGATATTCGGCCTTTATCTCATGACATCCAATCACAGATTGAAGGCAATATGATCTCATTTGAACTGAAAGAACCTCTTAAGTTATCCATTGAGGTGAATGGTGAACGATTTTGTAATCTGCATCTGTTCGGGAACGAGCTGGAGACCAATGCTCCAAGTATGGATGATCCATGTGTTCACGTCATACAACCCGGCATCCATCGTACGGAATGGCTGGAGACAGAGGCTAAAATACTCTATTTTGCACCAGGTATGCATTACATTGAAGAAACCATCCTACGCATTCCATCGGGCAAGACGGTCTATATTAATGGCGGTGCTGCTGTCGCCGGCTCTTTCGTCTGTGATCAGGTTCAGAACGTTACAATCCGAGGGCGAGGTATGATCTATTTAGCAGACTTTCATCGCTTCTCTGCATTCCGAGGAGTTCGGTTGATGCATTCGAAACGGATTGCCATTGAAGGCATTATGATCATCGACGTGCCGCATTACAGTGTCTACATCGGGAGCTCACATTACGTGTCCATCAGAGGTATCAAGTCATTCAGCACACGGGGCTGGTCGGATGGTATTGATATCATGTCCAGCTCGGATATTGAGATCGAACATGTTTTTATGCGCAACTCGGATGATTGTATCGCGATCTATGGCAGCCGATGGGGCTACCGCGGTGACTCGCGTCGTATCCGGGTTAGACATGCAGTGCTGTGGGCTGATGTGGCACATCCACTTATGATTGGCACTCACGGGGACTACGAGGCGAACGGTGATGTGATTGAGGATATTCGATACGAAAATATCGACATTCTGGAACATCACGAGCCACAACCCAACTATTGGGGAGCCATGGCTATTAATGCGGGCGATCATAATACCGTGCGAAACGTTGTCTATTCGCAGATCAGAGTGGAAACTTTTGAGCAGGGTCAGCTTTTCGATCTGCGTGTGATTCGGAACAAGGATTATAATCCCGCTCCTGGTCGGCGGATTGAACACATTTTATTTGAGGATATCGAGTATGCAGGCGGGTCGCTGAATCCTTCCCGAATCCATGGTTATGACAATGAGCGCAGTATCGAAGGAGTAACGTTTAATAATCTGACGATTGCAGGTCAACGTGTGGACAGCCCGGATCATCCAGCGATTGAAATAAACGATTATGTACGTGGCATCACATTCCGCTAATGAATGTTCATTAGAAGAAAATGCGGACGTAAACAGGAAAGGGGGGATGTGTAATTTCAATGTCTGGCACAAGCGGGCTTCAAGGCAAGAACATCGAATTCCATGAAAATGAGGAGGTTTGATATGGAAATGAATAGCGGATTTCATGAGGGAAAAAGATGGAGATGGGTGACTGCTTTACTTGCTGCAATTAGTCTGTTGGCAGCACTTATACCGGTCGGTGCCCACTCCATCGCAGCTGCTGCGGATTCAAACGATGTTACTGTGTCAGGATATGAAGTTCAGATCAATGAAACAATTTCAGGTGGTTTCACGCATCCCGGAGTTGGACTAACTAAAAAAATTCTTGAGAACATGAGAGAGCAGGTGCTGTCGCAGCAGGAACCTTGGTACTCCTACTATGTAGCGATGACTAGTTCGGCATCTGCCTCCAAGACAGTAACGTCCAGCAATTCCAGCCAAACGGATCCGACAAAACCTGCAAGTGATGCCTTCAACAGCCAAGGCTTCAACTCCCGTTTTATAAGCGATGGATTGAAAGCGTATACACAAGCGTTGATGTATTATGTTTCAGGAGATGAGACGTATCGGGCTAATGCGATGCGGATCATTCGGATCTGGTCGCAGATGGACCCTGGCAAATATGTTTACTTTAATGATGCTCACATTCATACCGGGATTCCGCTGAATCGTATGGTTACGGCAGCTGAGATTCTGAGATATACAAGTTATCAGACGGATGAGCTTGGATGGACAGCGCAGGATACAACCAATTTTACAACCAACCTGATTAATCCGGTTATCGAGACCTTCCAACATAACAACAATCGCTTTATGAATCAGCATAACTATCCTCTGCTTGGTGCGATGGCAGGGTATATTTTCACCAACAATCAGAGCAGATATAACGAGGCGGTTGAGTGGTTCACCGTCAACAACACTGCCCAGGACCAAGGCTTTAATGGATCGGTTAAGCAGCTGTTCCGCCTGATGAATACCAATGATCTGACTGGGGAGCCACTGGATGAGCCGGTGATTCAACATGTGGAGATGGGGAGGGACCAGGCACATGGGGGTGGAGACCTCACTAACGCTGCTATCTTATCACGTATGCTGCTTGCTCAGGGAACAAAGGTCGATCCCCTGAATGGTACCGTATCAACAGAGGCAAATGCGGTCGGACCGTATGAGTTTCTGGATGATCGTATATTGGCGGCCGCAGACTTCTTTTGGCAATTCATGCTTGGTTATGATACGCCTTGGACACCAGTGGCCTACGCCATTTCACCAGATGGAACGATTCGGGATACGTATAATCATATATCCAACGCCTACAAAGGTAGAATGAATACGGCAAATTTCTGGGATATGTATTATTACTACACATATGTCAGAGGCATTAATGTTGCTGAGAAGGCTCCTCATTATTATGAAGCTTTCACGAAGCGGCTGCCTTCCAACTTTTATTATGGTGGTACACTGAATAAAAACTGGGACAATGTGGACGGAGGCGGAGACTTCTGGTTGTATATGCCAGAGGAGGCAGCGTCTGAAGGTGCTGAATTTCTGCCGCGCGAGCAGACCAGCGGATCATTGATCGACATCGAAGATCGTTATACGAAGCTTGGCGGCAACACAACCACCATAAAGGAAGGAGATACGTCGTTTGTGAGGTTTCAGGCTACAGAAGCGGGAAGTCGGATAGCCTTTCTTAACGGTTCCAGCAGTGAGAAAATTATTGGTTTCCGCATCCGTACCACTGGACCGGCCCGTTTGGAGCTTACTCCGGGAATCAATGATACCTTGACTTTGCCAGATACGCATGGACAGTGGCGGTATGTGACTTATACGCTGGGCAGCTTCCAGAGTCTGAACGATATCCTGTATATGAAGGTCACAGGTTCGGATACAACAGTAGATATGGACCACATTCATATCAAAGCTAGTGAACAGCTCACGCCTCCGGTATTTAAGACAGGCAATGCTGATCTCTCCATATTCGCCTATCCTGGATCGCCGATTCGTGTTGATTTTGCAGCAACCGATGCTGGGGGATCGGATGTGGTGACCTATTCCAGCCCTAATCTGCCTCAAGGAGCAGTATTGAATGGAGCCACGGGTGAGATGCTCTGGCAGCCGGGGGTGCCACAGACAGGAACTCATTCCTTCCATGTTGCTGCTTCAGATGGTACAACAATCACGACAAGAAATGTGAAGATTGTCGTTTCTGCGAATCGGGCTTCCGCTGTGGAGCAGGCCATAACTGCTTATGATGAGGATCGAATCTATGTCGCAGCGACACTCAACTCATTTCATGCAGTCTATGAGGATACCCTGGACCAGCTTGATACAGCTACAGATGAAGTATTCTATGGGCAGCTGCAGGAGCTAGCCCAAGCAGCGGAAGCGCTGAAGCTGGTCACACCGCTGCTGGAACAGGGCGGCGGTATTGATTACCACAACATCGTTGCGTCATCGACCTTTGGGACAGACATCGCCAATATGGTGGACGGGGATAATCAGACAGGGGTTTCGTATACGCGTGCGCCAAACCTGTTCCATTTGATTGATTTCGGACCAGATTTCAAAGTATCGGCTACGTCCTTTGGATTCCAAAGCAATATTTTTGCCGATCGTCTCGCGAAGTCAGCTGTCTTTGGCTCCAATGATGGGGAGAATTGGGTACGATTGACCCCGGGGTTAACGGCATTTACTCAGAGCTTTCAGACTCTGGATGTTGCTCCCGAATACCAGGACGATTCGTTCCGATTCATCAAGGTTCAGCTGCTTCAGCCACAGCCGGATGTATTGTATGGCATTGTCAGGAATTTGTTCGAAATGACCGAGTTCCGGATTTATGGTGAACGTCATGAGACTGGCAATAAGCTGGAGTCTGTCTCCATCTTTTCGGATCAAAGTGTAAGTGGCAAGATTGCAACTGGGGACACGGTACAATTGACGATTCAGGCCAAGGAAGCAATCCAGAACGTAACGGCGACCATCCAAGGAATTGCAGCAACCGTTACAACTCAGGATCAGATCCATTGGACAGCGGCGGCTACGATGGGTGATGATGTAACTACAGGTACGATCAAGTTTACGGTGGATTACGAACAGAGTGACGGAACAGCAGGGGAGCGGACTGTGCTGACCACTGATAATTCGAAGCTGTTCCTTGTAGATGGCGGCAGGTATATTGATGTATCCATGATGGCGAAAGTAAAGGCTTCAGATAAACAATGGCCAGGTAGCGGGTTATCCCAGGATGAGGTGGGTTATCTGTTATTCGATGGTGATACATCCACCTATGGGGATCTGAATACATCATCTGGTTCCTTCTATACGGTGGACTTCGGTGAAGGACTGTCTGTGCAGCTGGATGAAATTGTGCTGATGCCAAGAGCTTCCAATAGCTCAAGAATGAACGGGCTTGTCATTCAGGGCTCCAACGATAATTCAAACTGGACGGATCTTACACAGCCTCTAAAAGGTACACAAGAGGGAACATGGTCCGATATTCGACAGGATCAGCTTCTGAATAATGGATATTATCGATATTTGAAACTGTACAACAACTCGGCATGGAGTGGTAATGTTGCTGAAGTTGAGTTTTATGGTGATGTAGACTACGATGCGGAGGTTGTGGATTCAAAAGTGGTTGCGCCTGAAGGCTACACCCAAGGAAGTTATTATCTGTATATGCAGGAGATTAACCGGATCAAAGCTTCATTAACCGAACCGAATGCAAACAAGATGGCATTGCTTAAAGAATTAATTGCAGCCAAGACCCTGCTGATCTCTGTCGCTGATTTATATCCTCCAATTCATGTAGACACTGAGATGGTGCTTGCATCCTCCATTTCCTGGGATGGAACGGTTGATGCGATTACTAATGGATGGCGCGCATTTGACGGGGATCCTGCCACATCGCCAGACACCAAAACAGCAGCAGGATGGACCCAAGTCGATCTGGGGGCGGATTACGCCAAAGTAGTTGGCAGCATCAGGTTTATCCCGCGCATCGGCAATGCCGCTCGTATGAATGGAGCACTGATCCAAGGATCTAATGATGGGGTGAACTTTGATACACTTTATACAATAAGTGGTGTAAGTGATATCAAGTGGTATAAGCAGACTTTGACCAGTAACCATGCTTATCGTTATTTGCGTTATTACACGCCAAATGGCTTCGCCAATATTGGTGAGCTGGAGTTCTATGAGAAGATTGTGGACAGGACGCTCCTTACCCTGCTGATGGAACGGGCAAATGCAGTGGATGAGAAGGATTATACGGAAGAGAGCTACGCGCAATTACAGGCTGTTTTCACGAATGCAGTCGGGGTTGATACAAATCTGGAAGCAAACCAGAACGATGTGGATTCCGCTTCGGATAATTTGAAGACGGCGTTGGATAGTTTGGTTTCCATTTGAATACAAGATCAATGAAGTAACGGACCCATTTTAGAAAACGGCAGTGTCCTTAAAGAGGGGACACTACCGTTTTTTTGCGTTAATCGAATAGCCTAGTGATAGAGTCCTGTGAGATGGTCGTCAGTGGGCTGTAAAATCTTCGATAGCAGTACGATCTGCCCCGTATGATAGCCATAATGCGCAGCGACCTTTATCAACAGAGTACGTACGATTTTATGCTCATACGCATCTTTGGCTTTATCCTCACTGCGGTTCATACGATTCCAATCGGTCAGTTCATAGGGAATGGTCACTTCCTTTGTCAAATCCGTCTCTTCCAGACCAGATAATATCGCGATTGACTCTGTCCGAACATGCCGGAGCTTGGCTAACAATTCCTTCCCGGTCAGACCGCCATTGGTATTAAACTCAGCAGAGCGTTCCCGGATCAGAGGTTGATTCCCGATACCTGTAACCAGGTTCTGATATTCATTGCCCGCCAAATGCAGACAATAATTCCCCACACTGTTCAGGCCAGGCTGGAGTCTCTTCCAAATCTGTTCCTCATTCAACCTGCTCAAGCTGGTTTCAATGCGTTCTAGCTGCTTGTTCATGTCCTCAACAACGTCCTGAATAAGTTTAATCATGATAACATGTCCTCCATTCATTAGGATGGATTGAAGTTCAAATTCAGATAACCGAAGGCGAATTGATTATATACGATCAATGATTTAATATAAAGGCTAATATTGCTCCTGTTTTACTCAAGATTGAATTATTGCTTGAATTATTGATTATACAGAACAGAAGGTATGAATAATGACAAAATACGAAAACCAGATACCGACAGCCGCTGGTATGAGCTTTCGCTCCCTCGTAAGTATGTTGAAGGATTCCATGCGGAGAAGCATAGAGCGTAGACCTGCGGGCAGCATTCCGGTAGAGAAATATGAACCAACGGAATCGTTAAAGGTATCCGATCATCCACAGGTGGCATGGTTCGGTCATTCGGCTTTTTTGCTTGAAATCGAAGGACACAGGCTGCTTTTTGATCCAATGCTGGGCAATCGGCCATCTCCGGTGTCTTGGGCGGGAACGAAACGATACAGCACGAATCTGCCAATTCAACCCGAGGATTTTCCAGCCTTGGATGCGATCATTATATCGCATGACCATTATGATCATCTGGACTATTCCTCTATCCGCAGATTGAAGAATAAAACACAGCGATTTATCGTACCCCTTGGCGTACGTCGACGACTGATTCAACTGGGTGTGCCTGCGGAACAGATTACCGAACATAACTGGTGGGATGAGCTTTCTTTCAAAGGTTTGACCTTAGCCTGCACGCCGGCGCGACATTTCTCGGGCAGGGGGCTGCTGGACCGCAATTCTACACTATGGTGTTCGTGGGTCATTGCTGGGAAAGAAACGAGGGTTTTCTTTAGCGGTGATAGCGGATACGGTCCTCATTTCAAGGAAATCGGAAGTAAGTACGGTCCTTTTGACCTGACCCTGATGGAATGCGGGCAATATGATGAGCGTTGGTCCAACATTCATATGATGCCGGAAGAAACGGTACAGGCACATTTGGATGTAAAGGGAGGGCTGCTCATTCCTATTCATTGGGCCGCTTTTACGTTGGCCTATCATGCCTGGAACGAGCCGATTGAAAGGATCACCAAGGCTGCACATGCCTTGAATGTCACCATTGCAACGCCCAAAATTGGTGAGAAGGTTGTGCTGCATACGGGGAGTTATCCAATCCATCCGTGGTGGAGATTAACTTGAGGAAGTTATAGAGCAGTTATAAAAAGCGTTCACTCATTCGATTGAGTGAACGCTTTTCCTATTGTTTTACAATAGGATCGATAGGGCGCTATAGATTAGCAATACACCCATTACGATATTAAAAGGACGCTCATATTTCAATAAAAAGCTCTGGAATAACATACCGCATAACCCCCAGGTCATATTGGCACTAATGCCAATGATCGTTAGCAGTAACGAAAATATGATTATATGAATATGAGATTCTCCAAGAGGCATAACAAATACCGAAATGGCCGTAAGACCATACAGAATGACTTTGGGGTTGATGAATTGCAGGGTGAAGCCAAAGAGAAACGTAAAACGATTGACCTTTGGATCTTTGGTATCCGCGGGTTTACTTCGGATGATTTTGATCGCCAAATAGATCATGTATACACAGCCTACCACGTTCAGGGCCGGTTTGATCCTAGGGATGTATTGATGCAGAATAAGGTTGAAATAACTGGACAGAAACATAATAAGCAGACAGCCAGCTGCAACGCCACCAATAAACGGAAGGATTTTTCTGAACCCTTCGTTTCTTGCATGCGTCATGGCGATGATGTTGTTGGGACCCGGGGTGAATGAAGCCACGATTGCGTAAGTTAGTAACGGAATGATATTCATAAGTCCTCCACATGTCATCCTTGTTGTATGTTATATTTAATTGAAATGTACGTTATAACGCATGTTCTTTATGATTGTACAATATGTACGTTATATAGCACAACATAATCTTTTAGTTCAGGGGTGACTGAATATTGAAAAACATTAATGTTATTCTGGCACAGAATTTGAAGCAGCTCAGGGAACAAAGAAGGCTTAGTCTGGACAAGGTCGCCGAGATGTCTGGCATCAGCAAGACGATGCTCGGTCAGATTGAACGAGGTGAATCCAACCCTACAATTGCTACCGTATGGAAGATTGCGAACGGTCTGAAAATATCCTTTACCGCCTTGATCCACGAACCGAAGTCGGACACAACTGTCGTAACGGGCAGTGATATTCAAGCATTGATGGAGAATGAGGGAAAGATTCGGATTTATCCGCATTTTACTTTTGAAGAGGGGCGTCGTTTCGAGATGTACATGATGGAAATGGATGAAGGGTCTTCTTTGAATGCTGAACCGCATATCGAAGGGGCAGAGGAATTTATTGCGGTTTTTGAAGGGGAAGTTACGATTCGGGTTGGAGCGGAGGATTATACGGTTATGCAAGGGGAGTCGATCCGTTTTCGTGCGGACAAACCTCATGGCTATAAAAATTTGGGTGCCTCTGTGAATAAATTAAGCATGGTTATCCATTATTCAAAGTGAGATGTAAGCAAACAAACAAACAAACAAACAAACAAACGCCAATACACCAGCCTGTGGATTCAGACTGTTATAATGGCGTTTTTGTTATTTCAAGTCAATTCCATGCGAAGAGTTTGAATGAATTAAGGCTTTTCTTTGGCCTGACGCTGAATTTCCGCGGAGGTCAAAGCTTTATCATATACTTTTACATTATCCAGCGAGCCTTTATAAAAGGGGTCGGCTGTATAACGGCTTTTGCCCAAATAAGCTTCCGTCACTTGCAGATTCTTCGGGTTAAACGTGATTTCCGTGCTGCTTGCTACGACTTTTCCATTCACATATAGAGTGCCGGTATCTCCCTGGAGAGTAACAGCGACATGCACCCATTGATTGGAGGGCAGTGGTTCAGCAGCAATCAGACTTTGATCACGTCCCTGATCATGAATGGTGAATTGCAGAGCGCCAGTATGCTGGACGGGAGTAAGGAACATATGTCTGGTCAGGCCATTTCCAAAGTCGAAAATTCGCTGCCAGGCTCCGCCGCCACTCCAGTTGACCCATGCACTAAAGGTGAAATCCGTCGTGTCGGTAATAATTCCGGGCAGTTGGATGTAGCTGTTGGTTCCGTTAAAAGCAGCAGCCTGGTTCTTGCTGCTAATCGCAGAAGTCGTCACATTAAAAGCTTGGCCATGATATTCATTTTTGCTGAAATCCTGTGCGATTTTTGCAAGTTTCTTTTGATCAAACGTATATTCTCCAAGCAGTGGACTTACCGCTTGTTGTGGAATGATAACGTTAAACGTTTTGGAACTTACCGCACTACCTTTGCGGATCGTTGCGGTTAATGCAACCTTGGCATCTCCCTTACCCGTGCGAGGGCGATTTACTACTCCCGTAGCGGACAGCGCAGAGGTATTGGAAGATTTCCACGTAATCTCTGCATCACGTGTTCCTTTGGTTGGGAGGGACAGGTTGAAGAATACATTGCTCGTGTCGCCGATGCTCAGATCCTTTTTCACTGCATTAACAACATCCTGATCCTTCATTGCAGCCTTCTGACTTCCCCAGATTGCTACGCCAGAGGAGGAGAGAGCGCTAAAGGTCAGAATGGTCTTCTGGGAATCCGGCTCCCATTCATGCGTGAAGACACCTTTATATACAACATTATTTGATGTGATTTGCACCTGATTGTCTGCTTCAAGGCTCCATGTTCCCGTCACCGCACCACTAATCTGTCCATCCGCTGTAAACTGAACGGTCTGTGAAGATTTGATCTCAGCCGTGATTTCCTTCCCGTGATTCACCCAGTTGTATTGACCAGCAATATCCTGAGTTGTCAGTTGGGCAGTGTTTTCTTCTAATGCCGCATAGCGGTAAGGAGAAATGACAGGCCATCCTTCCGAGTTCATATGCATCTCATGTACACGGACTTCATGCTCTTCTCCGCGCCCTGGAAAGCGGGAATGGAAGATCAAAAATTGTTTTCCTGTATCAGCGTCGTAATAAGCGGAGTTATGTCCTGGCGATACATAGCCGATACCTTGACCTTTGCCTGGGTCTCCGATTTGTCTTTGAAACAGGAAGTTGCCTAGTAATTTGACGCCAAAAGGCTCGATTGAGCGGTCATCAAACAAGGGTTTGTCCTTGTCTGCCTTGACGTTGATCATATCGTTTCCTTCGGCATCGAGGAAAGGACCGTCAGGTGTTTTGGAGCGAGCTACCCGAATATTATATCCCCCGTCAGCACCCAATCCGCCATAGGACAGATACAGATAATAATAGTCGGTTTCGGGACTATAGAGCATATAAGGTGCTTCAATTCGGCTGTGATTGCCTCCGGTCAGTTTTTTGCCATAACCCTGATTAGGGAGTGGTTTCCCCGTCGTTTCGTCCATCTCCAGGATGAAAATCCCCCCGGAATAGGAACCGTATACCATCCAGAGCTTGCCGTTTTTATCGAAAAATACATCGGGATCGACCACATTCGGATGAACGGTTGCATCGTATATGGTGCCATCCTCACTGATCTCATCCCACATGCCGGATTTGAGCAGAATCCCCTGATCCTTATAAGGCCCCTCAATGTTGTCTGCCACAGCAACGCCTAAAGCAGAGCGGGGGGAATCCCCTTTGCACGCATTGTAGTACATATAAAATTTGCCATCCGCCAACTGAATGACGTCTGCGGCCCATAACGTATCGGTCTGTGCCCATTGCAGGGCTTCAGCAAATTCTTTGGTTACATTGGGCACAACAGGATTGTCATCCGTAACCCCGGAGGCGACCGAATCCCAATTCATCAAATCTTTGGATTTGGCTACTTGAAGATGTGAACCAAAAATATAAAAGATATCACCCACCTTAATAACGGAAGGGTCATGAACGGAGACATTCCTGAATGCTGGAGCTGTATTCTCATTGGATGTGGAAACTTGCGGGTTGGAACTGATTGCCCCCGGACTGTCCGCCAATACGGAGACGGGAGCCAAAGCTGTTGTCGTAAATAATGCAGTGCTCAGTACAGAAATGTTAAGTACGCTTACCCAATAACGTTTCATATGTTTCCCCTTTCCCAATACCTGAAATGAAAATAGCCTATTCACTGCCGCAAACGTTAACTGGCTGGACAGCCCTCCTTTAAGTGCCACATATAATCAAGCGCTTTCATTTGTTATATTATCAACCAGTTTATATATTTGTAAACTATAAATATCAGGGTTAGGTTGTCTTTAGGATGGAAAGGGAGAGAGACAAAAGAGCGATGTATTCGAGAAAATTCCTATGATATAACGTTTTTTTGTGATTTTGGGATTGAAATCTTTACTCGGAATAAGATACTATACGATTAGATCATGTGTTTATATATTTATTAATTAATTTATATTTATTCGAATTAAAGGAAGCTCATCTACGATAATTTACGCTACATAGGAGGAATGAACATGACTACATTTCACAATCAACTCATCGCACACTACAAGTTTGAAGATGCAGCCGACATTGGCAAGGATAGTTCAGGGAATGGGCACGTTGGAGCCGCTGCAGGAGAGAAATCGCCCCACATTTCTGAAGTGAATGGCAGATGGGCGGTGACTTTTACCGGAGGATTGAACGGAACATCCTATTTGGAGCTGCCTTCGAATTTGCTGCAAAATGTAAGCGACAACACCGGAGTGACGGTTGCAGCATGGGTCCATTTGGGCAAGGGATCAAACGTGTGGGAGCGGATTTTCGACTTTGGCAATGGCGAGAAGAGCCCTTATTTATTTCTGACTCGTCAGATGCGAGGCACGTTATATGCAGGTGATGATCTGGTTGTAGACCCAGGACGCGGATTTGCTAGTGGGGAATGGATGCATATTGCGTTGTCAGTAGCAGGCAGTCAGGGCGGCACACGCAGCAGTGCGGGTCCGGTTGTATACGTGAATGGTGAGAAAGTAGCGGACGGCTCCATCAGTCAGACGTCCAGCGGCAATTATGCCAAGCTGCGCAGATGGTTTGATTCGTTTGTGGACCCTGTGAATTATAGCCGAAATTATATTGGACGCTCTCAGTATGCGGCCGATGTGGACTTTGCAGGCTCATTGTCCGATTTTCGGATTTATCAAGCCTCTCTTTCCATGCATGAAGTAATTGAAGTGATGTGCGAGTCTCTGACTGATAGAGAGATTGTGAAGCTTGCGGGAGATAAATATTTGTCTGCTCCAGCCCGGATTATTACCAAAGATGTGTCATTGCCTGTAGATTTGCTGGGGGGTAAAGTAAACGTTCAATGGAACTCAAGTCAGCCTGATGTTCTGTCAGCAAATGGAGAGGTTCAACCTCTGACCTCGGCACAGGAGATTTGTTTGAATGCACTCTTAACCAAGGGTGGAATTGCGCTGAACAAAAGTTTTGATGTGTCTGTTGTTCCAGAACACCTTCCGCCTTATACCGTGACCATCCATGGGGACCAGCAGGTGACGGATATTAGTGAAGTGATGTATGGCCTATTCTATGAGGATATCAACAATGCAGCAGATGGGGGAATCTATGCGGAGTTGGTTCAGAACCGCTCGTTCGAATCCTTTGCATTCGATACGTACTCGCATGACTCTGGCGAATGTGGTTGTTCGACAGGCCGGAACCGTGATCCTTTGTTTGCCTGGTCCGGGGATATCGAGAAAATGATCGTACAGCATACCGATGGAATAAACACTCATCTTAACGTGGAAGACCCCGAAGTGAATGCTTATTATGTAACGGTTCAGGCTGGTGCGACGATTCGTAATCGTGGCTTCTCGGATTCCAATCAACATTGTGCCATGTCCATTAAGAAGGGTGAGGCGTATGATTTTACCGTCTGGGCCAAGGCGGTATCTGCAGGAACGATTACGATTCAATTGCAAGATGGGAACGGTGATGCCATCAGTGATACAGTTGCACTGCAAGTTGAAGGTGGTAACACATGGAAGAAGTACGGGATCACCAATTCGAATGTGACCCTGACGGGAACGGAGACAGCGCTGGGGCAATTGGTACTCACCTTCGCAGGAGACATTTCCATAGACATGGTGTCGTTAATTCCGCAGGATGTATGGGGAGCCGATCCGAAAGAGCAGGGAGTGTCCGCTTCAGCACATGCCAACTACACCGGGAATCCGAACTATCGACTCCGAAAAGATCTGGTCCAGGCCCTTATCGATCTGCATCCGAAGTTTCTGCGTTTCCCAGGGGGATGTATTTCGGAAGGATCGTTCATTTGGGACAATGTGTACGATTGGAAAGATTCGGTGGGAGCGGTGGAGCTCCGCAAAGAGAACTATAACGTCTGGGGTTACATGATGACGATGGGTCTGGGCTATATGGAGTATTTCCAACTGGCAGAAGACTTGAATGCTGCTCCGGTTCCGGTCATGGCCTGTGGTGTTCTATGTCAGGCACGTTCGGATTACGCACACCCGGCGGGTGGGGCTTTGAGGGATTACTATATCCGTAACTTTACAGACCTGATCGATTTCGCGCTCAGTACAGATATTGAACACAATGAATGGGCGGCCATGCGGAGCAGCATGGGGCATCCTGAACCATTTGATCTGCGTTATCTTGGGGTAGGCAATGAGAACTGGGGAACTGAATTTTTTGCCAACTTTGAAGTATTCAAGACGTCAATTGATGACTATATGAAACGTAATTATCCTGATCATGAGCTTCATATCATATCGACAGTCGGCGCCCAGGCAGACGATGATGCGTACCAGCAGGGATGGAAATTCCTGAGTGGCAATCTGACCGGATCAGCTCAAGTGTCTTTTGCAGATGGTAATGAGGTAATCGAAGAGACGGTCACTTGGTATAAGAACCAGGACAACTATATGGATACCATTGCCGATGAACATTACTATCGTTCCAATGACTATCTGCTGAATAACGTGGATCGGTACAACTATTATGAGCGCGCGTATCATGAAGACGGCAGTATGGATTGGAATGAGACCTCCAAGGTATTTGTGGGAGAATATGCGTCCACGGACAAAAATACACTGGCAGGTGCAATCGCCGAAGCTGCGGTCATGACCGGATTTGAAAATAATGCAGACGTCGTTCGCTTGGCTGCCTATGCGCCACTGTTCAATAAAGTGTTGACGGACGGTACCTATCGTTGGACGCCGGACTGCATCTGGTTTGATGATGAGACGGTATGGTACACACCGAATTACTATGTACAGCAGCTTTTTGCCAAGTATGTGGGTGAGCAGGTGCTGAGGACTTCATTTTCAACGTACAGCAAGGGTCAACCGATGGAACTCATTCCACGTGGCGGGATCGAGATTGCGACAGGCAATGCCGACATTGTAGTGAAGCGGATTACAGTCACATCGAACCAGGATGGCAGCGTGCTGTTTGCGGAAGATTTCAGAGAACAGACAGCATTAAATAAGGCGTGGAATTGGATTCCCGGATCAGCAGGATATACGTTGGTGAGAGGAACAGGCCTGATGTTGAAAGCACAGGCAAGCGGTCTGAACGGGATATACCTTTTGAACGATGAATGGACCAATTACAAAGTGGAAGTCGAGATGCAGCGAATATCGGGTGAGGAGGGCTTCACCATTGGTGTGGGTTTGACGGATATTTCACCTGAGAAAAAGGATGTCATCGAATACGCGATTGGATATGGCTGCAATGCAACGGGAATCAAGGTATATAAACAAGGTGTAGAAGGCTACACCCTTGGCGACTATTCTTCCAGTTCAGCAGCGGGAAATCTCCGAGCAGCCAACTATGAACCGTTGGAGAACGATACGATTTACACGATTACCGTCAACTATGGTGGTGATACAGGGAAGAATCTGATCTGCTCTTATACCGATGGTCACACGACTAGCAGAATTCTGGATTACAAGCTGGAAGCGTACAATCGGGATGTATTCCATTCCGTTACGAGAGACGAGCAGCATGTGTATGTGAAGCTGGTGAACGCAGACGGGGTGGACAAAGCAACCCAAATTTGCCTTCAGAATCTGAGCGTTACCTCTGTTGCGAAATGGATAACACTTGGCGGAGATGAAGAATTGCTGCATGTTCCCAACGTGAATCAGAAGAACGATGAGAAAATTGTTCCACAAGAACAAGTGATTCATCTGCAAGATGATTCGGTTGTCTTGCAGCTTCCTGCCCATTCGGTCAATGTACTGGTTATGGATGTCCGGAAATAATTATATAAGTTGAACCAATCATTTTCACACGAGTCACTACGTGGTCAGAACCATCTTCCGACCGCTGTTATCCCCAGATTTATATGTTGCAGCCTTAGAACCGCGACACTCGCGGTTTTTTGGCGTTCCGCGAAGAGAGTCAACAAAAGATACCTAAAGTAAATAGCCTACACTATTGCCGATTCCTGACGGATTCTATAATGAATTTGAAGGAGGAGACAGCTTATGCGTTCCAACTACAAACAATTTATACGAAACGTGCCGCTTCATCTCATGATATTGCCTGGACTGATCATCATTATTGTATTCGGTTACATTCCGATGGCGGGACTCTCCATTGCCTTTCAGAATTTCTCTCCCATTGCCGGATTCAAAAATATGAACTGGGTCGGCCTGGACAATTTCAGGTATCTGTTTGATCTGCCGGGGTTCGGACAGGTCGTATGGAATACCGTATTTATTTCCGTGATGAAGATTGTGTCCGGTTTGGTCATTCCGGTACTTGTGGCCCTGCTCCTGAACGAGGTGCGCAGAACAGGCTTTAAACGAACGATTCAGACGGTTATCTATATGCCGCATTTCTTTTCCTGGGTCATTTTGGCCGGAATCATTGTGGATGTATTATCCCCCAGTACAGGAATCGTAAATATGCTGCTCAAGGCAGTAGGTGTAGAGCCGGTTCAATTTCTGGCCAGTAACGAATGGTTTCCTTACATACTCGTCATTACGGACCAATGGAAAGAATTCGGATTTGGCACGATTATATATTTGGCGGCACTGACCAACATCGATAAATCCCTGTACGAAGCATCTGTAATGGATGGAGCAGGAAGATGGAAGCAGACTTGGCATATTACGCTGCCTGGCATTCGTCCCATCGTGATTCTGATGGTTACACTGAGTCTTGGTAACGTACTTAACGGTGGTTTTGACCAAGTGTTCAACCTTTATAATCCGCTTGTCTATGAATCCGGAGACATTCTGGATACGATGATCTATCGGATTGGTTTGCAGGATGCACAGTATTCGGTATCAACCGCATTGGGTCTTATTAAGTCAGTCGTTTCGTTTATCTTTATCGGGCTTGGTTATTTCCTCGCCTATCGATTAGCAAATTACCGGATTTTCTAGAAAGGTGGCAAGAACATGCATCACGCTTCGAGAGCCTATCGTTGGTTTCTGGGATTGAATTATGTCATCCTGACCCTTCTTGCCTTGCTATGCCTGTTTCCCATTGTAAATATTTTAGCGATTTCGTTTAGTTCAAGTGATGCAGTCAAGGCGGGGAGTGTGACATTTTGGCCGGTGGAATTCACCTTGTCTTCGTATAAATACATTCTTGAGAATCAGCAGTTTCTAAATTCATTCGGCACAAGTCTTCTCCGCGTTGTACTCGGAGTTGCGACCAACCTGATTTTCACGATTCTTGTTGCTTATCCACTTTCCAAAGAGGCAGCAAAATTCCGATCCAGAACGTTTTATGCATGGATTTTTGTCTTTACCATGCTGTTCAGTGGTGGATTGATTCCGGGTTATCTAGTTGTTAAGGAAGCAGGTCTGTTGGATTCGATCTGGGCCCTGATTTTACCGGGAGCCGTTCCGATCTTTAATGTGCTACTTATGCTGAATTTCTTCCGGGGTTTGCCGAAGGAACTGGAAGAGGCGGCTTGGATGGATGGCGCAGGCCATTTCCGCACACTATGGAGCATTTACCTTCCTATTTCATTGCCCAGTATTGCAACCATCACGCTGTTTGCCATGGTGGGGCACTGGAACGCTTGGTTTGACGGCATGATCTATATGAAAAGTCCGGAAGGTTACCCGCTAGCCACGTATCTGCAATCGATGCTCCAGCAAGTGACGATGATTCAGAGTGAGATGATGACCCTGGAGGATGCAACCCTGTTAAGTCAGGTGTCGGATAGAACGACGCAGGCATCACAGATCTTTTTATCCGTTATTCCCATTCTGCTCGTGTATCCGTTCCTGCAAAGGTATTTCGTTCATGGACTTGTTGTCGGCAGTGTAAAGGGATAAGATCGATGAAGGAAAACCAATGGGGGGAGCCGATTTCCGGCTCCTTTTTGCCGTTGAGGAGAGGAGTGAAGGGAAAATGAGATTTGCAGTGGGTGGCTGGAAAAATGCATCCATCGTCGTTAAACTGATGATTGCTTTTGTGCTCGTCATTCTGCCCCTTTATGGAATCAGCATTATGATCACGCATACCAGCTCCAAGCAAATGCAGACGGAAGTGGAGAAGGCGCATGAATCGAAGCTGTATTTTTACCACAATCATCTGCAATTCGAACTGGAGCGAATGAGTGGGCTTGTTACCGAATTTTCGTTCGATGAAACGATGTCTACCCTAAGTACACGAGCTGCGATTATGAGCAGATATGAGGTAACTTCCAGTCTCAATAATATTCATAATAAGCTGAGTCAGATCATGGTGACGAGTCCTTATATCAGCGATGTTGTGTATTACGTTCCTACTCTGCATAAACGGGTCAGCGCGGTGGACGGAATTCGCAATGTGGAGGATACAGAATGGAAGGATTTGCTGGCAACTATGGGAAATCTGGAGGGTGAGTTGTCTTATTCGAATAACGATCTTTATTTTCTCAAAAGCAATCCGTATAACATGAATCATGAGGAACCGCCAAATTTTATATTAGGCATCCGCTTGTCAGCGGAAGAACTGAAGCACAGATTGCAGCAGCTCGCGGAAACAGGGGGCAGTGATATTACGCTGAGCTTTGGAGAGCAGCACAATGTGGTCATCTCCTCTTCCGATGAACCTGCTTCAGCGGCCCAATTGCAACATTTATTATCGGAAGCACCGGTATCCATGGAAGTTACGAGACTTCAAACCGATTCTTATCTGTACTATTCTCTATACGATCCCGACCATTCGTTCACGTTGACGGCCAGGATCCCTAATGATGTGCTCCAAGCACCCTTGGAACAATACAACCTGTGGTTATGGATGTTGACGGTTATCTCCATTGTTATCATTATGATCTTCTCCTTTTCGATCTACAGATCGATCCACAAGCCATTATCCGTACTCATTCGCGGGTTCAGAATGGCGGAGCAAGGTCAGACCAGTATTCATATTCCGCAATCCAGACGTGATGAATTCGGTTATTTATACTCTCGCTTCAACCACATGATAGAGCGCTTACATATTTTGATTGATGAAAATTATGTTGCCCGGATTCGAACCAGCGAGGCAGAACTCAAACATCTGCAGTCCCAGATTCAGCCTCACTTTCTGTATAACAGCCTGTTCAGCATCAAGCAAATGGCCGAGGTCGAGAATGTTGAACTGATTCAGGAATTTACCGACTATTTGGGCCAATATTTCAGGTATATGTCCAGGGATTCTCATTCTCAGGTTTCGCTCGGTGAAGAGGTGGATCATGCCTTGGTCTATGCTTCTATTCAGAAAATTCGATTTGGTTCAAGAGTCCAGCTGCAACTGGAGGAACTAAGCAGGGAGTATCGAGACATTGCCATTCCCCGAGTCATTATTCAGCCAATTGTCGAGAATGTATTCGAACATGCCCTTGCCAAACGAAGTCAGGGTGGAATTCTGAAATTATCCTATCAAGTCGAACATGACACGTTGTCCATTCGGATAGAGGATGATGGCGATCAATTAACGGATGAAATCCTGAATAGCCTGCAAGCATCTTTCAAGGAATCTGCCAACCAGAGACATGGGAATGAAGAGATTACGGGACTGATGAATGTGAATCAACGTTTAAGAATCAAGTTTGGGACTGGCTATGGCCTTTATGCGCAGCGCAGTGAGTTGGGCGGTTTATGCATGATTTTAAATATTCCATGGAGAGGGGAGTAGTTGTATGCAGCGGATGTTGATTGTGGATGATGAACCCGTTATTTTGGACGGACTGTATGCTTTCTTTCAAAAAGCGGATTTTCAGGATATGGAGATTATTAAGGCATACTCTGCTTTTGAAGCAATCGAATGGTTGAATTCCGTCAAAATTGATATCGTGCTCAGCGACATCTGTATGCCTGGCATGGATGGCATGGAGCTGATCGAGAAGATTATGGATCGATGGCCACGGTGCAAAGTTCTTTTGCTGACAGGACATAACGAATTTGATTATGCGCACCAAGCGATACGCAACCCTTGTGTGGTGGATTACCTGTTGAAGACAGAAGGCATGAGCCATATTCGCGCTGCGGTAGAGCGAGCGTTAACACAAATTTCGGAGGAAAATGACTTCCGTTACCAGCATGCCTGGTTTCGCAGCAAGCTGCCCAGAGCACTGCCCCAGCTGCAAAGACAGTTACTGCTTGATCTTCTAAAGCGAACAGAAAGACATGATATCGCTTCGCTTCAGGAGGAATTGGATGCGGTGCAGCTGCCTTTCATATCCAATGAGCCTGTAATCCCGGTCATCATACGGGTTGAGGAGTGGAATAACTATCAATCCCAAGCGGACCGGAGTCTGATTCGCTATGCGGTTGCTAATGTTGCCGAGGAGCTGCTTCAGGATAAGGCCAAAGTCAAAGCCATTGATCTGGATTATCAGGTCATCGCCTGTTTCATTCAAACCACGGTGGAATCTTCAAATAGCTACTATGGCAGCAGACAGCAGAACTGGGAACAAACCTTGCGTTTCGTCTATGGAACGCTGGAGTCTGTACAACAATCCTGTGCAGATTGCCTGAATCTGTCTGTATCCATTATGGTGAGCGAGCAGGCGGTGGAGTGGATGGAGCTAAGTCAGGCCATCGCGCAGTTGCGTCTGTCCATCCACGAGGGCCCGGGACTTGGGATGGAGAAGCTGCTTCGTGTCAATGTGCAGCATGATTCGCTATACAGTCCCAATATTTTGAATCAACAGAGTATTGCGGCCCTTCATCTGGATCAGATTAAGCAGCATGTTGCAGCAGGAGAGAGGGAGTGGATGGAGTCCTTTCACAAATGGACAGAGGCTTCAAAGGAAGGATTGCAGGACCCATTCTTTCGAATGAAAATCTATTCAGGAGCAGGCAATGGACTGATTGAGCTTCTTCATGAATTGGGCTTGTACGAAGCAGCAATGGAGGAAATTGCGTTGTCTCGAATGCTTCATTTTGACATCCATACGCCCTGGTCTGATCTGGTGGTCTTCTATCAATCGGCATATGAATGGATCATCTCCAAAAGAAGTGTTACACGCATCCATGATCAGTCGCAGATTCTTATTACCATTCATCATTATATCAAGCACCATCTGGAGGATGACCTTTCGCTAACCCGAATTGCACAAGAGGTTTCCCTCAATCCTTCATATCTGTCCCGTTGGTACAAACGCATTACAGGCAAAGGTATATCCGACTATATCCATGACCGGCGCATTGAGCGCAGCAAGGAATTACTGCTTGGCTCTGCCTGCAAAATGCATGAAATATCCGCCAAGGTCGGATTTAGTGATCAGCATTATTTTTATCGTTTCTTCAAAAAAGCTACAGGCTGCACGCCACAAGAATATCGGGATCAAAAAAGTTAGATGAATCCTTAAATGGTAAATCAAAGATACCAGATGTCAACGGGGTACACTCGAAGTGATAGCGCTTTCTTACTACAATAAAATTATACCTCATGGGAGGAAAATAAAGGGGGATTCGCATGAACATGTCATTCAAGAAATTCTCATTGTTATCGTTAACCATGGTTCTGGCAACTACGATTGCAGCCTGTTCATCGGGTACGGGTCGTGCTGAGAATGAAGCCCAACCGAACACACAGCAGGATGCGGGAGGTCCGCTTACGAAATATGATCCACCCATCAAACTAACATCAACCATGAATGAAACCGGAAAAGAATCGCTTGCCGAAGGCGATACACATGCCAATAATATTTGGACCAGAGGATACAAGGATGAGTTGGGGATCGATGTCACCTACGACTGGATTGTCCCGGATGCCAATTATAATGACAAAATGAATGTCACCCTGGCGAGTGGCGATTTGCCGGACGTATTAAAAGTGAGTGCTGTGCAGTTTGAACAGCTGCATGAAGCGGGGATGCTGGAAGACTTGACCGAAGTCTATGATAAGTATGCATCCGATCTCGTTAAGGAATTTATGTCTGCTGAGGACGGAGCAGGTTTGAAGCCAGTAACCAAGGATGGCAAGATATACGCGATGGTCAGTTTCCCGGGCTCGCTGGATTCCTCGGATATGATCTGGATTCGCCAGGATTGGTTGAAGAAGGTCGGGCTTGAAGCGCCAAAATCAATGCAGGATGTGATCAAGATTGCAGAAGCCTTCACCTTTGAGGATCCGGACGGAAATGGCAAAAATGATACGTATGGTATTGCACTCAACAAGGATTTGCCCATTAATGCGTTCCTGCTTGGTTATCATGGTTATCTCGAAACCTGGATCAAGGATGCCTCGGGTCAGGTTGTCAATGGAACCATTCAGCCTGAGGTGAAGGAAGGATTACGCGAACTGCAAAATCTGTATTCAAAGGGAGTAATTGACCCTGAGTTTGGTGTTAAGGATTTTACAAAAATGATGGAAGATGTGAATGCAGGCAAGTCAGGCATGTTCTTCCTGCCGCAATGGGCACCATTTCAGGTTAGCAGCATGATCAAGAAAGATAAAAACGTGGACTGGCTGCCTTATCCGGTTCAATCCATCGACGATCAGCCTGCCAAAACACAGAATCACCTAAGCTTGGGCGGCATATTTGCCGTACGCAAAGGTTATGAACACCCGGAAGCGTTAATCAAGCTGCTGAACTTCCAGGCAGAGAAAATGTTTGGTGAGTCAGCCAAGGAAGAGCGTGCTGCGTATTTGAACGGCTTGACCGGACTTGGTTTTCATAATGCGACTGTGTCCAATCTGCCTGCCAACAAAAACGTAAAAGCACAGGATGAAGTCGAGCAGGCGCTCAAAACGGGAGATACATCTGGATTAGAGCTTGAAGCGAAGCTGTTCTACGATGATATTATGGATTACCGCAATGGCAATCTGGATAAGTGGCATATGGAACGTATTTTTGGACCGGAAAGCTCGCAGGGTGTCATTAAATATTATCGGGATAACGACCTCATTGTCATGAATGAATTCATCTACGCTCCAACGAGAACCATGAACACCAAACAGGCAACCCTGGATAAACTGCGTGCTGAGACGTTTCTGAAAATCATCTATGGCAACCTGTCTATTGACGAGTTTGATAACTTTGTTGCCAATTGGAAAAAACTTGGTGGTGACCAGATCACTCAGGAAGTGAACGAAGTCATTAACGCGAATAAGTAAACAGCAAAATAGCAAAATAGCAAATGCCACTCTGCGTACGATTCTCAGGGTGGCATTTGTATTACAATGAAAGGTCATCCGGTTTCATGAGAGCCTTCTCTTTGCTTCTTGCGATATTCATTGGGGCTGCAGCCCATCTCTTGCTTAAACAGCTTGGTGAAGTGAGAGTAGTTGGTATAGCCGACATTTCCAGCAATGGTATGCACCGAATGTGCGGTGGTCTCCAGTAGGTGCCGGGCTGCCACAAGACGGGTATGAATGACATAATGGCCCAGTGATATTCCCATCTCTTTCTTGAACAGCCTTGCCAGATAATCCGGATTCAGATAGACCATCTCCCCCAGATTATTCCTCGTTAAATCTTCTCCATAATGTGTGCGTATATAATCGGTAATCTCATGTACAACCGACTTGGGCTGTTCGGCAACATTCAGATATTCCGCAGCCGTATTAACCAGGTAGGCAATATAGGATTGCATGTCTTCAATAGAATGCAGAGATTGCATGAACAATTGATCATTCGTTTTGCCCATATACAGCTTGTGCACTTCGATCTCCTTACTTTTCAATTGGGCATACACAAGTTGCACCAGATCAAGACGCAGCAAACTTAGTACAGCGGTACCCACCACACCTTCACGGACCAGTTGATGCATGTAACGACCCGTTTCATCCAGAAACGCCTGAAAGCGACTTTCATTCAACAATTGCTCCAGTAGTCCAAGGTCAGGCGGTATGTAATTCAACTCGGGTCTATTATAGTTTTCCAGAAAAAAGGTTTGATTGCGGTGTTTGATTCGCTCTTCATTCATAAGCAAGAGCTCGTTGATGGTATGACGAATCTGACCCAGGGGTAGAGAGCATCCGATACTACAGCAGACATCCGACTTCAGATAATTATTAACCTCCGGAATGAACGAACCGCACATGAATTCGATCAGCGGTGCATCCGGCGCTCCGTTCCATTTTAGAATAATCATCCAGTTATGATCCTTAATCTCGGTAATGGCTTCAATGGAGAAAAGAGTGTCCTGAAACCGTTCAACCATCACATTCAAACAAGCGTAATCGAACAGGTTCTTGTCCGTCTTGCCCAGCGTTTGATCATACGGAAACAGGTTAACCAGAATAGCCAGAAACAGATCCGTTGTTTCATAAGGCAGATGTTGTTCTGTCAAAAAGGCAGAGACGTCCGCCGGGCCGGAAGGAAAGGCTTTACCGGTGATTAACCTGCGCCAGCTGTCCTCAATCAGTTTGCTCCGGTTTTTCTGCCACAGTTCGCCCTCATGAATGGCTTTCTCTATAAACTGCTGGTCTCGGGCTTTGGCAACCGCCTTTTGTATAATAAGCGTTAACTTGTCAAACTCAATAGGCTTCAGAAAGTAATCAAAGCTTTGCAGCTCGATGGCTTTCTGGGCATAGTTGAAATCGGCATAGTTGGTCAGAAATATCGTCTGTACATTATGCGACTCCTCCCGGACCCATGCGAGCAGTTCCAGCCCGCTTCCCTGGGGCATCTCAATATCACATATGAGAATCTGTACGGGATGATTTTGCAAAACTTCCTTGGCCTGTGCAATATTGTAGGCTGTGAATATTGTATGAATCCCCAATGCCTTCCAATCAATTTTCTTTTCCAAAGCCATGACCACAAAGTAATCATCATCAACCAGCAATGCATTCATGATTTGTCACCTCTCCCGGAGTATCTGAATTCAGTATCATTTTAGGCAAGGAAAGCGTGATCCGAGCGCCACTTGCGTCGTTTGCAAATGTAATATTTGCTTCATCCCGATATAACAACTCCAGACGTTGGATGGTATTCATAATTCCAATCCGGTTACCGCCTGTTTGCTCCAGTGCTTCTCCACGCATCAGAGCATCAAGAACATCCGGGCTAAAGCCTGGACCTGTATCTGAAATTCGGATGAGCACATAATCTCCATTTTCCTGTCGTTGTTCCGTCACGGATAACGTAATACATAATTCCCGGTCCCGCGAGACCCCATATTTAACGGCATTTTCGATGAATGTCTGAATGACGAGTGGTGGCACAGCGATGCCCGTGATGACCTCTGGCTGTTCGATTCGATAGGAGAAAGCATCACGGTAACGTGACTTCTGGATGTCCAGGAACGTTCTTACATGTTCAATCTCATTCTCCAGAAGAACGAAATTCTCTCCACTTTGAAAGATATATCGGAAATAACGGGAGGTTGCCAAGGCCATACTCTCAATTTCCTCGTACATCTGCATCTGTGCCATACTGTACATGCTCGTCAGACAATTCAGGAAAAAGTGGGGCTTAATCTGCAATTTCATATAATCCAGTCGTATTTTTTGTTTCTCCAATTCCTGCTCGTAGCGATCGATTTTGAACCGTTTAATCTGGCTTACCAGTTCTTTAAACTGTGCATTAACCTGCTCCAGTTCCATAATTCGGCTGCTCTTGAAGTCTGTCGCTTCATCCCCTTCGTTAATACGCGCCAGATTTTTGGAGAATCGCTGAATGGGAACAAGCAGATTTCTCCTGAAAAACATGATGATTGCACTTAACGTGGAGGTCACGATCAGAAATAGCAGCATAATGAGCAGCTGGGCTACCATGATTTTCTCGAATGCGCCAAACTTGATGGCCATATGCACGCTGAATGCCGCATTGGAGAAGTCGCTGCTGACAATGTTATGAGACTGAAACAGATCGAAAAATGAATGTCTCTTTTCCGGTATGTGATCCCCGCCAGCAGGTCCGGAAAGTTGCAGTCCATTCTCGTCTACCAGAGAGGCGTACCCGTTGGCACCCAGATTAATCTGCTGAAGAGGGGCGATCAGTTCATCTGCGGATATTAAGGCAACAAGATAACGGTTGTAGTACGGCACAATATTGATAAGATAAGAAGTGCCGTTCACGTGAATGGGTGTCCAATGGGAATAGAACTTCTCATATACACCTTTATCACGGGTCAGCGTAATGATCTGTTTTTTCACTTCTGAATAATCCGAATAGGAGATGCTTATTGGTGCGCAGTTGAGGAAATATTCACTATTCTCCAAATAATAAAAGAAATTGTACGACTGCCCGTAGTTTCGCTGTAGTTCGGCAAAGAGCAAATGCAGTTTCTCGTTGGCTTTTAGGAACGGAATACTGTTCACGCCATATGTATTCATGTTGTCGAGATTCTCGTCATTGGCCAGTGTCCACCCCATGAAATGATTAATGTACGCAAAATCGTGATTAATGCGATTGATATACAGATCGGCCGCATCCTGCAAGTATTGGGTGGACTGCTGTTTGACCATGGAGATGGAAGCAATGCTGATCACGAGATCCAAGATGAGCACAACAAAAGAAATGACGAACATCATACGGATATAATGCCGGATGGGGTAGGGTTTGATCGCGTTCAGGTTTGCCATGGAACAATGCACCACTTTCTTGATTGCTTGGTTATGAATACGCTTTAATATCTCAGGAATAGTATAAAACCTTTATTTGAAAAAAACATAAAGAATTGCATCTTTTGATTCAGAAGTCCGGATTACACACACGAAAGTCTGGATAACGATATGATTTTTGTTCGTAACCGTCTTGGTTACTTGTAAAGTTCATGGATGGAACCATAGAAGTCCGAATAACGTCCTTAGCGGTCCGGTAAACCCAATGTGAAGCAGTTTATACTGAAGCTATTCCAGAGATGACAGGTCCTGCGGGAGAGCAGCATCAGTATATTTACAGGAGGGAAGGAAGAACCATGAGGACCAATCCACTTTATATCGGAAGAACGTTGGAGAGAATCAGGCGAAACTGGGGCCTTTACGTTTTGCTTTTTCCAGCGGTTCTGTTGACACTTTTATTTGCCTACAAGCCGATGTACGGCGTATTAATCGCCTTTAAGGACTACAGTCCGGCGCTTGGGATCGGAGACAGCCCTTGGGCTGGATTCAAATACTTTGAGAAATTCTTTAAATCCTATCAATTTACGAATACGATTCGTAACACACTTGTGATCAGTCTGTACAGCTTGGCTACTTTTCCGATTCCAATTATGCTTGCACTACTGGTGAACCAGATGAGAGCAGGGAGGTTCAAGAGGTTTTTTCAGACAGTCTCTTATATGCCTCACTTTATTTCAACCGTAGTTATGGTCGGGTTGATGCTGATCCTGTTCTCGCCAAGTACAGGACTTGTTGGCAATATGTATCAGCTGTTTGGGGCACAAGCACCGGACTTAATGGGTTCATCAGCTCTGTTCAGCAGTGTGTATGTATGGTCTGACGTGTGGCAGCATGTCGGTTGGGACAGCATTATCTACATTGCCGCGCTGTCCGCCGTAGACCCAAGTCTCTATGAAGCGGCAACGGTTGATGGAGCAAGTCGATGGCACAAGGTTCGTTATATCGATATTCCGATGCTGCTGCCGACGGCCATTACGCTACTTATTCTGCGGGTAGGCGGATTACTCGGCGTAGGCTTTGAGAAGGTGTATCTGATGCAGAATGACCTGAACATTCTCTCAAGTGAGATTCTGTCCACTTATGTATACAAAATCGGGTTGCTGAGCAGCCAATACAGCTTCTCCTCAGCAATCAACCTGTTTAATACCGTCATTAATTTCATTTTGCTTATTCTGGTCAATCAATTGTCCAAGAAATACAGTGAAAACAGTCTATGGTAGGGGGGAGACAAACAAGATGAGTGTTATGGAACCGGCAGCAATGACCAGAGCTCCCCGAGCAAAACGTCGATCACGTGTTTCGATTGCAGAAGTCGTACTATATGCCTTTGCAGTTCTTTTTCTAATAGCTATCATTTATCCAATCTATTTTATAATCATCGCCTCGTTCAGTGATCCTTCATCTGTGGCTAACGGACAGGTGTGGGTGTTTCCGAAAGGTTTTACTCTGGAAGGATATAGGGAACTGCTGCGACACGAGAACATCTGGATCGGATATCGAAATACCATTCTGTATACGGTGGTGGGAACGCTCTTCGGGCTTGTGGTCAATATTTCGGCGGCTTATGCATTATCGAGAAAAGATCTGGTCGGACGTAAATTTTTCTCACTGTTCTTTATCTTTACAATGTTCTTCAGCGGGGGATTGATCCCAACGTTTCTGACGATTCGCGACTTCCATCTCTATAACACGTTCCTCGTGATGGTGCTTCCGTTCTCCGTCGTGGTTTTCGACATGATCGTCGCCCGGACATTTTTCCAGACCAGCATTCCGGGAGATTTATGGGAAGCTGCCCAGATCGATGGCTGTGGTAACCTGCGGTATTTCGTACTGATCGTATTACCATTGTCCAAAGCAATCATCGCGGTCCTCGGACTTTGGATTGCTGTAGGCTATTGGAATTCATATTTTAACGCCTTGATTTATTTGAAAGATCCGAATCTGTATCCGCTGCAGTTGATTCTGCGCAATATCCTCATCACAAATCAGATGCAGTCCGGCATGGGTACAGGAGAAGCGGCACAAGTAGCCCTGCGTCTTGCCAATTTAATGAGGTATTCCGTTATTATTATCGCCACAATTCCAATCATGTGTGTGTATCCGTTCATCCAAAAGTATTTCAATCAGGGGGTGATGATCGGCGCAGTGAAAGAATAAGGCAGGTTGAAGTTCATTACGAATCAAGGGGGTTCCCAAATGGGAAGAAAGATAGGCAAGAAATTATTTACTAAAATGAGCAGCGTGCTTCTCGCGTCAGTCCTGTTGGTCAGCGTTGTTGGCTGTAGTAGTGGAAATAGCAATGAGACGGCGGAGCCTTCGGTATCAAGCGATTTTAATAAGGAAGGACTGCCGATTGTCAATCAACCGGTCACACTCAAGGTACTGACAGTTCGCTGGGGAAATATGGGCGACACCTTTACTCAGAATCAATGGCTCAAGGATTTGGAGAAGGATTCCAATGTGAAAATTGAGTGGCAGGTCATGTCCTCCAATGACTGGGGTGAACAGAAGTCTATCATGCTTGCCAGCGGTACGCTTCCCGACATTATTCTGGGCGATCAGGTGTTCAGCGATTCGGACATTGTCAACAATCTGAGCTATTTCCGTCCATTGGATGAATACATCGACTCTTATATGCCCAACTTGAAGGCGGCTATGGAAGAGACGCCAGATATGAAGAAAATCAGCACGTTTCCTGATGGCAAAATCTATTCAATGCCAACCAGACTGCCTGCGCGTCCGAAGAGCCGGAACCAGCCTGTAATCAATAAGGCATGGCTTGATAAGCTGGGGCTGAAAGCACCAACGACAACAGAAGAACTGTATCAGGTATTGAAAGCGTTTAAGGAAAAAGATCCAAACGGAAATGGAAAACAGGACGAAATTCCGTACACAGAAACGGGTCTGAATGTGGATTTCCTCAATCCATTCGGAATCACTGACATTAACGCCAGCAGTATGATTGTGCAGGACGGCAAACCGGTCTTCTTCCCAACGACCGACGCCTATAAAGAAGCTCTTATTTATACACACAAGCTGTATTCAGAAGGGTTGATTGATCAGGAACTGTTCACACAAGACAATACAATGACATCAGCCAAATGGCAAAATGCAGACATTCCAATTGTAGGTTTCAGCAACCAATGGACACCCGATGCGGTGTTTGGTAAGTGGAGCGACCAATACGAAGCAATTGCGCCTATTGCCGGACCGGATGGCAAACGCTATCAGCCAGGGGATCCTGGCGGCATGAATCTGGCCCGTAATGAACTGCTTATCACCAGTTCATGTACTGTTCCGGAAGTCGCGGCACGCTGGGCCGATCAGTTCTATTCCAACGAAGCCAGCATTCAGAATTTCTGGGGTGCGATCGGAACGGTAATTGAGAAAAATGATGATGGCACATACACACTGATGGACCCGCCGGCAGGCACCAGCGCCGATGCTTGGTACTGGGATCAATCCCTGCGTGATTTCGGACCCAAATATGTAAGCCCTTCCTTTGAAGAAAAAATTAAGCTTAATCCGAAGGCTGGTGACGGACTCAAGCTGGAAATCGATCAGTTGGGCAGCGCCGATGTTACGACACCTTATCCGAAGGTTATGTACAATGCAGAGGAGTTCCAGGAGCTGCCAACGCTAACAACGGATATTGACGGGTATGTAGCAACGATGCGTGCTCAGTGGGTAACCAAAGGCGGCATCGAAGAGGGCTGGGATGCTTATATCAAAAAACTGAATGATATGGGGCTTGAACAGTTGCTGACCATCCGTAATAATGCCTTCGAGCGTTATATGAACGTCAAATAGGTTGAAAGTCAGCCGTTCATTTTATTGAAAAACAAACAGGTGCGTCTCCTTATTGAAGGAGGGGCACCTGTTTGTTTTGTTCGTTTATGATCTGCGTTTCAACAATAAAACACCGCTGATATTGGATGTTTTCTTGCTGTAGACCACTTTAAAACCAATATCATGGTCCAACAAGCAGTTTAAGGCATTGATCAGCAATGCACCACGCACCAGTGTGAAGGTACAAGGGGATGTGTTTCCAATCACACGTACACTTCTGATTCGGCGTGCAGAACCGGGAACGAGCGGGTTTCTGGACCAATAGATCAATACCAAATCCGGTTGTGGAACAGCTTTTGCACTAGCCATCCTCATCATCTCTTTTCTATTAGATTCCTTATAGTAAATGAAAAGAAGATGATAAAGGTGCTAGACAAAAGGCATGATGACCAATAAATGGGACAATCACCAGCTATGCCTTGGGCACAACCTATGTGCTTAAAGGGGGTGCGCAGAATCCCTTTTAATTAAAAAATCCGATATGCGCCTTACTTATTGGTGCTGTGCTGCTTCGACGGCAGTTTATCCGCTGGCGTACCTTTGCCATTGTTTTTGTTATGACGTGCTTTTTCGGCATTCTCATTCACTTTTTTTACAAAATCATGTGTACTCTCCATGTCTAAACACACCTCCTCAAAAACAAAATGTGTAGCCTGAATCTTAATATAACCATTGAGAAGTCATTATATTTGGCTGCTCCACTCTGACCGTAATATCACTGTCTGACTTGGATGATCGTCGGTGGGATAAACTGGACATGGGAAGTTCAGGCGTCTAAACTGTATAGAACGATATATAACAAGAAGGAGCCCGAATCGAACCATGTTGCAGAAATTCGGTTTTACTCAATATGAAAGTCAGGTGTATGAGGCCATCTTTGCGCAGGATGCGCCGCTTGATGCCACATCCATTGTTAATTACTCTAATGTACCCAAGGCCAAGATATACGAAGTGCTTAATCGGCTAATTGATAAGGGAACGGTCCTAACCACTATGCATGGGAAGAAAAAGTTGTACATGGCGGTTGATCTTCAGTCCATTATCCTCAAAATAAGAGCCGACTTTGAGAAGGATATTGAAGAATTAAAGACATATAAAATCAAACGTACATTTACAGATGAACATATATGGACTTTGAAGGATGCGTCATCCATTGCATCGAATATAGAACAGCTTATTGAAGAAGCGGATTCATCTATCCTTTTTCTGGCGTGGAACGAGCAAATGGAGAAATACCGGGAACTTCTGGAGAAGAAAGAGACTCAAGGTGTACATGTTGAGGTTTTAGCTGTAGGGGGATTGCAGACGTCACTAACCCATAAGTATTCGTTAATCCCCATGCTGGAGGACAGCAAGCTTGAGCCTTCACAACTCATTATTGTTGACCATGAATATCTTTTGTTTGCAGGTATCGAGCATGATTCTTGGAAGGCCATCAAGACAACGTCCAAGCCAATTGTGAAAGCATTAACGGATTATTTCTATCATGATGTCGCGCTTACCCAAATCACCAAAAAATTCGGTGATCATCTGCTTCAGGACGAAGAAATTGCACGTTTGCTGGCAAGATTAATTTATTAAAACGAGAGTTCCAAAGCTATTCTTTCTGAGAATAGCTTTTTTTGTATTGAAATCTCCTTGTTATTAGGTTACTATCGTAGTTGTAACTTTCGAGGAGGATTCAAAAATATGAATAAAAAAGTTTATGTCCTGGCGATCGCGGCATTTGTAGTGGGTACCGTTGAACTCATTTTAGGCGGCATTCTGGACTTGATTGCAACAGATCTTCATCTGACCTTGGCCAAAGCTGGGTATTTAATCTCCATTTTCTCACTTGTCTATGCGTTATCTGCGCCTATTTTGTTAAATATGACGGCCAGATTCGAGCGTAAAAAAGTATATATGTGCACTCTATTCGTTTTTCTAATCAGCAATCTCATCTCTGCGTTCAGTGCCAATTTTTATATGCTCTTGGCAGGCAGAGCTCTGGGAGCCGCAACGGGCTCATTGATTTTTGTTTTGTCATTGACGCTCGCAGCTCGGATTGTGGAACCTCAGTATAAAGGCCGTGCCGTGGGGATAATCACAATGGGAGGAAGTGCATCTCTGATTTTGGGTGTACCGCTTGGAATCTTCGTCGGTAATCTCGCGGGATGGCGTGAAGTGTTTATGTTGATCGCGATTTTGACTGCAGTGGTGATGGTTGCTATTGGCATTGCCATGGATCGAGTGCAGCCGATTCCGGCAGTACCTTTGAAGAAGCAGCTTGCTGCTCTGTGGAATCCGAAAATGTTGGCAATTCATAGTACAACATTACTTGTGCTGGCAGGGCATTTGACGTTATATGCGTATTTCACACCTTTCCTTCAGGAAGCACTGGGAGCCAGCTCAACGATGGTCACCTTTATTTATATGATGTTTGGTATCGCTGCTGTGGCAGGCGGCGGCATCGGGGGCATTTTATCAGATCGTTTGCATCCGGCCAAAGCCATTGTCATTGTGCTGATTCCTTTTATCGTGAGTATGGCAGTTATTCCATTTAGTACGGGCTTGCCTTTGATTGCTTTCTTGATCCTGCTAAGTATCTGGAGTGCGCTGAGCTGGACGGTTACCCCGGTACAAAATAGCCTGATCATCCGAACTTCACCAGCAACGGCTGAAACGTTAATTAGCACCAATTCAGGCATTGCACACGCTGGTATTGCTCTGGGAACTTATATTGGCGGAGTGGTAATCGATCACTCATCCATTATGTATACAGGATGGGTTGGATCGGTTCTGATTCTGATGGGTCTGCTGTCAGCTGTTTATGCAATTAGTCGCAAGGAACAAACTGTTCAGCGGTCGGATAAAGCTTTAGTTTAAATGTTTGTCTAGACAAACGGCTCTTATATTGTTTTACTTTAACAAACCTCTGCGTCCAATAATTTATTGGATGTACAGAGGTTTTTTTATAACAATTGGCATAATAGCTTTGAAATCAAAGTGTAAAAGAACTTGATTTATTTAGGTTATCCCATATAATTATTATAGCTTTATAAAGTATCTTAATTTATGAGTTCAACTATTAATCATAAACGCAAAGGGGACACAATCATGAGCAATATCACAACAAAATCGGAAAAACAAAAAATGATCGATGGTGAGCTGTACTTGGCTTCCGATCCCCAATTGTCTCAAGACAGGGAATATGCAAGAAGAATGACACGTATGTACAATCAGACGACAGAAACAGATGGCGAGCTCCGTACAAAGGTATTAAAAGAGCTGTTGGGTTCAACGGGTGAACATCTGAGCATGGAACCGAATATTCATTTTGACTATGGATACAACATTCATGTTGGAGAACATTTCTATACCAATTTTAATTGTACGATACTCGACGTATGTGAAGTGCGTATTGGAGACAACTGTTTAATGGGACCTGACGTCCACATATACACCGCCACGCATCCCTTGAATCCATTCGAACGGATCACAGGTGCAGAGTATGGAAAGCCGGTTACCATCGGGAATAATGTATGGATCGGAGGCAGGGCAGTCATTAATCCAGGGGTCACCATCGGCAATAACGTTGTTATTGCTTCCGGTGCCGTAGTCACCAAAGATGTTCCGGATAACATGATTGTTGGTGGAAATCCTGCTAGAATCATTAAAGAGATTGAACTTTAAACTATTTATTTTGGACAGAAGAGCTGGAGGCACAGGATTCATGACAGAAAAAGAGAAATCACAACTGGGACTGCTGTATAATGCAAATTACGACAACGAATTGATTGATGAGCGTTTGCACGCGAAGGGACTTTGTTACGAGTATAATCAGCTTCATCCAGCCAAAATTACCGAGAGAGAAGCGCTCCTCAAAAAACTGCTTGGAAAAACAACGGATCGTTTCCTGATCGAGCAGCCGTTTGTATGTGATTACGGCTATAACATTGAAATTGGTGAGAACTTCTATAGCAATCATAATATCGTTATGTTGGATGGAGCCAAAATCCGTTTTGGTGACAACGTATTTGTTGCTCCGAATTGTGGATTCTATACTGCTGGTCATCCTTTTGATGTGGAACAACGAAACGAAGGCCTTGAAATTGTAGGTCCCATCACAGTGGGTAATAATGTTTGGATTGGTGGCGGGGTGACCGTTCTTGCGGGTGTCACTATTGGAGATAACACCATCATTGGGGCAGGTAGTGTAGTTACCAGGGACATACCTTCTGATGTAATTGCTGCAGGTAATCCATGCAGAGTTATTCGCCAAATAACGGAAGCAGACAAAACGAAGTATAAAAGAAGCTAACGCCAAGTGTATATTAACCCTCAGAATGCCCGATGTTTTTCATCGGGTGTTTTTAAACCCTTTGGAGATATTGTATAGTTACTACATTGGAGAAGAAACTATGGAGCAGGGGTGCTTATGAAAATAGCGAACGCGTATTTGATGAAAGAAATTAATATAAACCATGTACGCCAGGTTATGAAACGGGTGGAAACAGCAACCAAGCCACAACTGGCCTCCATGACCAAGCTCAGTGTAGTAACCGTCAATTCACTGGTTAAAGAGTTATGTGATATGGGGGAACTGTTTGAGGACGAGACGGTACCTTCGAACGGTGGCAGACCTGCATTAACCTACCGATATAATTACGATTTCAGTTTGGCTTTGGTCATGTATATCAACGAAAAGCAGGGACAGGATTTGATCACCGCTACCGTGATTAACCTAGAGGATAACATGGTGTTCAGAGAAGAATATACGATGCCTACGTTTGATCAGAAGCACTTCTATGAGATCATTGGGAACGTGCTGGCCCAGCATGCTTCCATTAAAGTGATTGGGATCGGTATTCCGGGGCAAACCGTGAATGGGGAAATTACGGTGAGCAGTCACCGGCAGTTAGAAGGTATCCGAATGACTGAAGATCTTGAAGCACAGTTCGGATTACCAGTCATCATGGAAAATGATGTGAATGCTGCAATTAGCGGATATTGTGCCAAACAGGAGTTAGATGAGGACCAGTGTGTCATCGGAATGTATTTTCCGACTCATTACCCGCCAGGTATGGGTATTCATCTGGATGGTAAAGTGATCCGGGGAAAACTTGGCATGGCTGGGGAAGTGAAATACCTCCCTATGGGGGTTGATTGGTATAGCTCAATGGAAAAGGAATTGTTTATTAAAACGGTATGTAACATGATTCAAACGGTAAATGCGATCCTTGCGCCAAATCAGGTTGTCATTTACCAGCAGATGGTTGAAGGAGATGAAGTTATTCAAGCATGGCAAATGTATCAAGTCGAGCTGTCGATGCCATCTTATCCTGACATCATTCTGATTGATTCGTTTCGGGAGGATTTTGAAGCAGGGATGCGATGGTTAGCACTGAAAGCGTTGGAACCGGGTCTGGTCCAGTTTAATTGAATTGAAAACGGGACTCAGCATATGAATAAAATCCCCAGAAGAAAACAGGGCATCATTACATGGTGTAACCAATGCTTGTCCTTGATTTCTGCTGGGGGAGAACATTTTTTTCCTGCTAAAGGTATTTCAATTCCTTAACGTTTCAGGCTCTTGCCGTTGCTGCCAATAACTTCTTTGTACCAGTGGAACGACTTTTTGCGATATCGTTCGAGTGTTCCTGAACCATCGTCATGGCGATCAACATAGATGTAACCATAACGTTTTTTCAATTGTGCTGACGAAGCACTGACTACATCAATACATCCCCAGGACGTATAACCCATAACTTCAACGCCGTCTTCAATGGCTTCCCGAACCTGAACAAGATGATCATTCAAATACTGAATGCGATAGTCATCTTCAACGGTCTTTTTACCATCAGGTCCGGTAATGAGCTCGTCCACAGCGCCCAGTCCATTTTCCACAATAAAGAGTGGTTTCTGATAACGGTCATAGAACATGTTCAGCACATAACGCAGTCCTTGCGGATCGATCTGCCATCCCCACTCACTTGCAGGCAAGTAAGGGTTAGGTATGCCACCAAGCAGGTTACCTTCACCTGCAACTTGTTTGTTCGGATCAGCCGTTTGGCAGATACTCATGTAATAGCTGAAAGAAATGAAGTCGACGGTATGGAGCAGCATGTCTTCGTCGCCCTCTTCCATCTGAATCTGGATTCCATTTTCACGGAAGTAACGTTTCATGTATCCAGGATAGCGGCCTCTCACATGCACATCTCCGAAGAAATAATTGCTGTGTTCGAATTCCATCACTTTAATCATGTCATCGGGATTCGGTGTTAGCGGATAGGTCGGCATACTGAGCATCATACAACCAATCTGCGCACCTGGAATGATCTCATGACAAAGCTTCACAGCAGAAGCACTTGCTACAAACTCATGATGTATCGCTTGATAAAGATCCTGTTTGCTCAATTTTTCTTTTGGTGTGTAGATCCCACCACTCATGAAAGGTGCTTCCAGAATTGAATTGATTTCGTTAAATGTGAGCCAGTACTTCACTTTATTTTGATAACGTTTGAATACGGTAGTTACATAACGCTCGTAGAACCCGACCATCTTCCGATTGACCCAGCCGTCGTATTCCTTGGAGAGATGGAGAGGTGTCTCGTAGTGTGAAAGGGTGACCAGTGGTTCGATTCCGTATTTAAGACACTCGTCAAAAAGATCATCATAGAATTGAAGACCTTCTTCATTGGGTTCCAGTTCATCGCCCTTAGGGAAGATACGGGACCAAGCGATGGAAGTGCGGAATACCTTGAATCCCATCTCGGCGAATAGCTTGATGTCCTCTTTATAACGGTGATACAGGTCGATCCCGATCAGTTTCATGTTATCTTCAGTCGGTTCTTCAGTAATGGGACCCATGATGCCTTTGGGAGCCACATCCTGAGTAGACAAACCTTTGCCGCCTAAATTATATGCACCTTCAGCCTGGTTGGCGGCAATCGCACCACCCCACAGAAAGTTTTCGGGGAAATCAAATGATGGATGTTGAGAATGAGTCATGTGTATCGCTCCAATCGTTATGAATTCGTTGTGAATATTACATACAGCAGCACTGCATAAAAAAAGCTTAATCGTTGGAACGGGTTACACGTCAAGTTTTACTTTTTATTTATTTTGAGGCAAACTGTAATTCATCATAGAAAGTCAGCAGGAAAGGAGACTTCATGTGTCCAAGTTCGATGAGATTATGAAGCAGTCCGGCTATTCGAAGGCCACGGTATCCAGAGTAATTAATCATTCGCGACATGTGAGCGACGAGGCTCGGCAGAAAATAACGGAAATCATGAAACAGCTGAACTATATACCGAACCGAAATGCCGTTTCGTTGTCCACCGGACAGACCAAGCAAATTGGAATTGTCACATCAGCAACCAACGAGATTATTCTTACATTCATGAATCAATTCATTGATACTGCGATGGATTATGGATTTCAGACCCTGATCTATACTTCGCGTGGAGATAAAGAAATTGAATTGCAGGCGTTCGAGGATCTGCGGAGTAAACGAGTGGATGGACTGGTGATTATGACCTGTGTCAATCCTCCAGACAAACTGAAAGCCTATTGCGAGTATGGTCCGATTGTATCTTGGCAGCGGATGGGAGATGACGAAATTCCGTCAGTGGCTATGGATCAGGCGCAAGGCTACAAGCTGGCTCTCGAACATCTGGTATCCAAAGGTTATACCCGTATTGCCAATGCCTTTGGCAGAGCAGAAAGTCTGAATACCCAGAGTCGGCGGGAAGCCTACGAATCATTTATGGCAGATAAGGGACTGCCTGTATTGCGTGAAGCCTATCAGTATTCTGTGTTCAGTTCATCTGACGGAGAAGAGGCGATGCAAAGAATCGCAAGTTGGCCAAAACTTCCTCAAGCGGTGTTATGTTCGAATGATTATGCAGCAATCGGAATCTGGTCCGAAGCACGCAAACAGAATATACAAGTTCCCGATCAACTTGCCATTGTTGGCTTCGATGATATAGAGCTGTCCCGTGTTCTTGGAATAACTACTATACATAATCCAATTGCTGAACAAGCTACTCAGGCATTTCATCGATTATGGGCCGTTCTTGGCAAGCAGGAGCTAGAGCCTCAGCAATTGGAATTCAAACTGATAGAACGTGCGACCACCTGAATTGATTTTTGGGGGAGTAAAGTACGTCATTGCTTACGAATTCTTACACCATTTAGAGAACGTATCTTAGCAAAGGAGGGATCGTTATGGCACGTGTTTTATTTATTAACGGTGGATCAGAGGGACATGTCAATCCAACGATTGGCGTTGTGAAAGAGCTTATTTTACGCGGGGAAGAGGTCGTGTATTTCACAATTGAAGCATATCGGGAACGAATGGAGAAGACGGGGGCTATAGTCCGAACATTTGACGACCAAAAGTTCATTAAAGCGTTTGTCTCAGGTGGCAGAGATTATTTGCTTGAACGAATCAATGGTCTTTTGCTTACAGCAGATATCGTCATTCCGAGCGTGCTTGAACAGATCAAGGGTGAGCATTTTGATTACATCATCCATGACTCCATGTTTGGCTGTGGACGCTTGCTTGCGCAAATTCTGAAGCTGCCTGCAATTAATTCATGCACTTCTTTTGCACAGACCGAAGAATCATTCAATCAGTTGATGCAACGATTTTTCTTAGATGTTCCTCCCGAAATCGTCCAACCCATAAACGATACATTCCATAGCCTAACGAGAAGGTTACAGGAAAAATATGATGTGGAGATTCCTTCTCCCTATGAAGTGTTTTGCAATCCTGCTCCGCTTACCCTCGTATATACAACAAGGGATTTCCAGCCTAGTGAAGAAGAATTCGACCAATCGTATCAATTTGTAGGACCGTCCATCTTCTCGCGATTTACACATGAAGACTTCGATCTGGCAGCAATTAAAGGGAAAAGACTTATTTATATTTCACTGGGCACGATTTTTAACCAAGCTCTTGAGTTTTATAAGCTTTGTTTTGAAGCATTGGGGAATACCGATCATACTGTTGTCATGTCTGTAGGGGACAGAACACACATTACAGATCTGGGAGCGATTCCGGAAAATTTTATCGTTAAACGTTATGTGCCACAGATGGATGTATTACAATCCGCTAAATTATTTATCACTCATGGCGGGATGAACAGTACCAGTGAAGGTTTATATTTTGGAGTTCCCCTTATTGTGATTCCCCAAAGTGCAGATCAGCCAATCATCGCTGAGCAGGTTGTCAATAGGGGAGCAGGCATCAGCTTACAAATGAAAACCTTGACTGCCAATCAGCTGTTTGAAGCAGTGGAACATGTATTAAACACTCCCTCTTTCGAGAAAGCTGCTGCGAGCATGCAGGAATCCTTCCGGAAATCAGGCGGGTATCCATACGCTGTTGATGCAATTTTCAAATTTAAGGCTCAACATCTCATTCACACATAGTTCAGTCATTAATTATTCAAAATTGAAGCATTTTCGGACCAGAACCATGCGGTATACTGTACAAGAAGGTTCAAGAGAAGCTGCATAACTACAGATTATGTGGCTTCAAGTTGAAACATCTTGTAACAAGTTACATATTTCACAAACTAGCCGCTGGAAAGGTGAGATTGAACAGGATGAAGACAGTGACAGGTCGATTCAGAATTGCAGGCATATGGGAAGGGATATCATTGCTGCTGCTGATTTTTATAGCCATGCCGCTAAAATATTTCGCTGATATATCCGCTCCTGTAACGATAATGGGCATGATTCACGGAATTCTGTTTCCGCTGTATCTGATTGCACTTGTGCATCTGGCAGTGGTGAAGAAATGGAAAGCTCTACGCTGGTTAATGGGCTTGATAGCGGGCTTGTTGCCTTTTGGAACATTTGTATTTGAGTCCTATCTTCGCAAGAGAGACTGGAAATAAGAATTTCTGAAAAGAACGATGACATTGACAGCAGGCGACCAACTCATCCAGATTGGTCGCCTGCTGATTTCTGTGCAAATTCTTTCTGGCTGACTGAAAGGGATGTTTCAACAAAAAGAATTGTAGTGGAAGAGGTGGTTTCCAGATTCCTTGTTTTCACAGTTCCCACGATGATTATGTGTGTGGACCAAAAAGAAGGTGAAAAATAATTAAATGAAAAAGTGTTGTGTTGAAAACGGTTTTATGCTAATTTAAAATATATAAAAACGTTTTTATAGCAAAGGACCAAAACATTATGGGAAAGATTACGATTAAAGATGTTGCACGGGAAGCCGGTGTATCCATTTCTACAGTTTCCAACGCCTTGAACGGCGTAGATGTCTTAAACCCGGAGACGAAATCACATGTCCTGAAGGTGGCAGAGCGTTTAAACTACGTTCCCAACCTGAACGGCAAGCTGTTGAAATCCGGACAAACCAAAATGCTGGGCTTTTTCACCACAAGTGTGTCGGGTCCCTATTTCTATAAGCTGGTTGAATCCATGTCTCGTGAATGCGATCGTCTGGGTTACGGGCTGAATGTGTTTGTGACCAAGGATAAGCAGGTCATTATGAGTAATATTCTCGGACGGCGAGTGGATGGCGTCATCATCTACGAAGAACTTCGGATTGATGAGCAGGACATTGTCGCTATGGAGAAAGACAAGATCAAGGCTGTATTTCTGGATCGGGTCTATCAGAGCGAAACTATGGGAAGCGTCATTTTTGACTCCTATGTGGCAGGGTATGAAGCGACAAAGTATTTAATTGGACTGGGTCACAAAAAAATTGCCTACATATCCGGTGTTGACACCATGTTTGACAGTAATCAGCGTCGAGATGGTTACCTGGCTGCTTTGCATGAGTATCAACTTCCGCTGGATGATGATTACATCATACAGGGATATTTTGAGGAAGAGGGCACATATAGTGCGATAAAATCATTCCTTCATCTGCATCCTGGCAAGCTGCCTGATGCTTTTCTGGCAGGAAATGATGTGAGCGCCATTGGCTGCATCCAGGCCTTGAAGTCTCATGGCTTCGAAGTTCCCCAGGATGTAAGTGTAGTAGGCTTCGATGATATTGATATTGCCCAATACTTTTCCCCACCATTAAGCACCGTAAGAAACCAGATTGCAAGGCAGGGTATCCTGGCGGTCAACCATCTGGTTCGCATGATCAAGAAGAAGGAACATGGCGTTTCAGAGAAACTGGCGGGTGAACTTATTATACGGGGTTCAAGTCATGTGAAGATCGACCGGAGTGGTTATTTAACATAGTGCTGTTTCAATCATTTCCGGTCTTTTTAAATTGTTGATTTGAAAATAGGAGGTTTTTTGTCGGAAAATAAAAACGTTTTTATCAAGATGCTTAAGTTGGAGGGGAGCAAAAGAGCGTGAGTAAATTAGCCGTAGAGACATCGTCAACCGGTAAAAAGCCTGTCAGACCGGGGGGAAGGAAGCCAATCGGACAAAGAATGAAGGAGTTCGTCATTGATTACCGAAGACAATGGGAAATTCAATCAATGATTATACCTGGCATCATTTTTATGATTATTTTTTGTTACATTCCCATATACGGTTTGACGATTGCATTTAAAAATTACACTGTCATTGATACGCTGTCCAGTGCACCATGGGTCGGTTTGGAAAATTTCCGAATCATTATGTCAGACAAATACTTCTGGGATGCCGTAGTGAATACGCTGGGGATCAGCTTTTTGAAATTGGGTATTGGGTTCGTCATTCCCATCATCCTCGCGATCATGATCTATGAATTAAACAGCGGTCGCTTCAAGAAATTTGTGCAAACGATTTCATATCTGCCTCACTTTCTGTCCTGGATCGTACTGGGCGGTATGCTTATCACCTGGTTTTCAACAACGGGATTGTTTAATCAGTTGTTACTTAGCTTGGGAGTAATTTCGCAACCGCAAAACATTTTGCTGGATGCAGGGAAGTATTGGTGGATTGCAGTCTTATCCGATATTTGGAAAGAGGCTGGCTGGGGAACGATTCTGTATTTGGCGATTATGTCGAAGATTGATCCAACGTATTACGAGGCAGCCAAAATTGATGGTGCAAGCCGTCTCAGACAAATCTGGAATATTACATTGCCCAACATGAAGTCGATCATTAGCCTTAATCTGATTCTTACTGTAAGCGGTTTACTCGGTTCCAATCTGGACCAGACGCTGGTTCTGATGAACTCGCAAAACCGTGATAAGGCAGAAGTTATCAATTCGTATGTATATCGTATGGGGATGTCACAGGGTGACTTTTCGTATGCTACCGCGGTTGGTCTGGGCGTCTCGATTGTGTCTGTTATTCTGCTGGTCACCGCGAACAAAATTACAAGCAAATTAAACGATAATCAATCTGTGCTGTAAAGGAGGCATCCTCTGTGAATGGAAAGGTGGCTAAAGAAGATCTCGATAGTCGGATCTTTGATACCTTAAATATTATCTTACTCGTTATTTGTACTGTCATTATTGTGGTTCCGCTCTGGAATGTTATCATCTCTTCTTTTAGCTCGGGCAAGGCTTTGGCGGAAGGTGGGTTCATCTTCTGGTCACCGGAGTTCTCGCTGGAGAATTACAGAGCTGTGTTCAACGATTCGAGCATCTGGCAAGCGTTTTTCATCTCCGTATCCAAAACAACAATCGGTGTCGTTACACACGTGTTTTTCTGCGCCATGGTCGGTTACGGCCTGAGCAAAAAGTACATACGTGGCCGTAAGCTGTACGTGGCCATGGGGGTTATCACGATGTTCTTCTCTGGCGGAATGATCCCAACGTACCTGTTGATTAAATCCCTTGGCCTGCTTAACAGCTTCTGGGTGTACATTATTCCGGCATTGTTTAGCTTCTATGATGTCGTCATTCTGATGAATTTCTTCCGGAATGTACCGGATTCCCTGGAGGAGTCAGCCAAAATCGATGGTGCGGGAGACTGGCATATTTTCCTGAAAATCTTCATCCCGCTATCCATGCCAGCGATGGCAACTATTGCATTGTTCAATGGAGTTGGGCAATGGAATGACTTTATGACAACCAAGTTGTACATTACCGATCAGTCGCTGTATCCATTGCAGATGATGCTGTACGAGATTATCGTTCAGTCCCAGACGCAATCGATGCAAAATATCGGCGGGTCGGCAGTCATTGAAACAACGACTAAAGGAGTACAACTGGCCACGATTGTTATTACCACACTGCCGATCGTATTGATCTATCCCGTACTACAAAGATATTTTATCTCCGGCATGATGCTGGGTGCTGTCAAGGAGTAAGGGAGATTCAAGCTTGTTCGAAAGTTCGCTCTGTTTAATATTTCTCACCTAACTTTGAGGAGGAAACAATATGTTCAAGATGAATAAGGCAGCAGGCAAAAAAGGAGTTAAACTGTGCGCAGCATTACTGACAGCGGTGATCATGATTACAGGCTGCAGCAGCGGTTCAGGGGGGGCGAGCGATGGAAACTGGGTTTCCATCGAAGATCGCTATACCGTCGACCCGGAAAAACCAGCCTGGCAGCTCGATAAAAAGGAAGAAGTTACAGACCTTACCTGGTACGTTAATGCAGACTGGTGGAACACGGATTTTGGCAAAGATATTGTGACCAAGAAGATCAAGGAAGATCTGAACATTAATATCAAATTCATTACAGGGGATGACACAAAATTAAATACTTTCTTTGCCGGTGGTGACATGCCTGACCTGCTGACGGTATTTGACTCTAACTCTCCTGTGGTGCAAAAAGCCGCAACCTGGGCTATGCCGCTGAACGATCTTGCGGAGAAATATGATCCATACTTCAACAAAGTCGCGGCTGCCGATACCCTGAACTGGTTCCAGCTGGCTGATGGCAAGACGTACGGCTATCCAAACTATTCCAATACGCAAGCCGATTATGATAGCGGCAACATTCCGGCCAAAACGGCATTCATCATTCGTAAAGATGTGTACGAGGCTTTGGGCAGTCCTGTCATTGGAACGCCAGAGGAATTTGAAAGTGTGATGAAACAGATCAAGGAAAAGTTCCCAACGCTGATTCCATTTGGTTTTAACTCTATTGGTGAAGGAACAGGTTCACTTGGAGATACGCTGCAAGACTTCATCGGTGTTCCGCTTGAAACGGAAAATGGAGAATTTTATGATCGCAATCAGGATGAAGATTATCTTACATGGCTGAAGACTTTAAATAAGGTATACAGAGACGGAAATATCAGTGATGATAGCTTTGCTGATGATGGTACGAGCTTTGAGGAAAAAGTGAAATCCGGAAAATATGCAACGATGCTGCTGGATGGCACACCTCAACAAGGAGGAAATCTGCAAATTTATCTGAGTGCCAATGAAGGCAAAGAGTATGTTGCCATTGATGGACCACAAAGCACCAAAGGGAATGCACCGACTCTTAATCAATCTGGTATTACGGGCTGGATGATTAACTTCATCTCCAAGGATGCCAAAGATCCAGCCAAAGCGATGCAAATCTTTACGTATCTGCTGAGTGAAGAAGGTCAGCTTCTGATGAACTATGGTATTGAAGGCGAGACGTATAAAAAGAATGCAGATGGTACGGTTGAGCTGCTGCCAGCTGTGAAGGACCTGCAGCTGCATAATGCGGACAAATTCAAAAAGGAATATCGGATGGGTGAATTCATGTTCTTTGGCCATGACCGTCACAAAGCATTAAGTGCGGATGCTTTCCCGGAAGCCATTAAACAAATGCAAGAGTGGGGCAAAGGAAAACTGAAACCACACTTCATTCTGGAAAATATTAGTCCGAATCAAGGAACACCTGAGGCCCGTGCGTTGTCGGCAATCAACGCCAAGTGGAATTCAACACTGGTAAGCATGGTTCGTGCCAAAGATGATGCCTCTTTTGACAATGCGCTCGCCGCTTACAAGTCATTTTTAGGTGAAAACCGTTGGGATGAAATCCTGAAGGTTCGTAGTGAGAAAATGAAACAGAATAAAGAGAAATTGGGTATCCAATAAGAGGAATGTGGAGGGAAAACATATGACGAAATTCAAAATGTACAAATCCACGGGAGAAGATGCATTGTTTGTATCCGTGTCCCAGGATCAATTGAAATCGCAGGACTCCGGCTTGGAGACAACGACTATCCTTTTGGATGATCAGCAAACATATCAGGAAATGGATGGTTTCGGGGCATCTTTTACTGACTCATCTGCCTATCTGATTAACCAGGTATTAAGCGATGAGCAGAGAGCGGAAGTCATGAATCGGTTGTTCCATCCCGAGGAAGGCATTGGATTGTCGGTCATCCGCAATCCGATGGGAGCTTCAGACTATGCCAGAACGGTATACAGCTATAATGATCTGCCAGAAAATCAAACGGACCCGGAATGTTCCGGGTTCAGCATCGCACACGATGAAGCGGATGTTATTCCTTTGACTCAGAAGGCTTTGGAGTTAAATCCTGAGCTGAAGCTGTTCGCTTCACCTTGGAGCGCCCCGGGCTGGATGAAAACAAGCGGCTCGATGATTACAGGTCAATTGAAAAATGAGTGGTATCCGGCATATGCGGAATATTTTGTGAAATATATCCAAGCCTACGCATCCCATGGATTGCCTATCCATGCAGTAACACCACAGAATGAGGCGCTTTATGAACCGGGTCATTATCCTGGTATGTTGATGCCAGCCGAAGCACAAGCCGACTTTATCAAAAATCATCTCAAACCGGCTTTTGTCAGCAATGACATTCAGTCCAAAATCCTCTGTTATGATCACAACTGGGATCGTCCGGATTATCCGCTGACCGTGCTTGATGAGGCGGCAGAAGAGGTAGATGGAGTCGCTTGGCACTGGTATGGGGGCGAAGCCTCAGCACAAACGAAAGTGTATGAAGCCTTTCCAGGCAAGGAGGTACACTTCACCGAAGGATCAGGAGGCGAATGGATTCCTCCATTCGAACAGGCCTTCTCCAATGTGATCAGAACAGGGATTGAAATTCTTCGCAATTACAGCAAATCTTTTGTGCTCTGGAATATGGCGCTTGATGAGAACAACGGGCCTACTGTTCCTGGCTTCGGGAAGAGTACGTGTCGCGGCATTGTGAAAGTCAATCAGCAAACGAAGGAGCTTACCTATACACTGGACTACTATGCCCTGGCTCATTTCAGTGCATTGATTCGTCCCAAAGCGGTACGCATTGACTCTTCCTCCAATGAGGCATCCATTCGTTCCGTAGCCTTCAAAAATACGGATGGATCGATTGCCGTTGTGTTATTCAATGATGGTGAAGTGACAGGAAATGTACAGGTTCAGCTAAGAGAAGAAGAACTGTTAAGTTTCCAACTCGAAGCCAAAAGTGCTTTGTCCATTTTGATTAACCAAGAGTAATAATGTTGTTATGAAAGATAAGGCGATACTCAGAGAATTAACTCAGAGTATCGCCTTTTTATATTGCATCCAGCGAACTTATACTCTTTGAATCGCTAGATTTGGTGTTCCTCCACTCTCATCAATAAACAGAACATACTTATTCCCGCTAGTGCCGGTTAATACTAGACCCGGCTGATTGAGTACACTGGGATTATAATATAACAGTTGCTTGATGAGTGGTAACCTACCTTTAATCGACCTGCCTTTGACGCAAGCATGGAATTTGAGCCCCACTATACGTTTGCACATGGTCATATGAATGGGTACGCCTATTTGAGAGAGGTCAAACGAGTGGTTGAGCAAGGAGTGGAAAACCGCAGCAAGTTATGACAATGGAGTTCCCTTTATGGGGCTCCATTTGCTTTTGAGCGAGTGCAATCATGTCATCTTTGTTCAAGGTTCATACCATAATTTGTTTGCGGTACTCCGTTGGATTAAGACCTGTATGCTTTTTAAATTGCCTTGAGAAATAATATAAGTCGCTAAAACCAAGATGCTCGGCAATGGCAGTGACTGTTTTTGGCGTACAGGTCAGAAGTTCTTTTGCCTTGTCCATTTTTTTGCTGGCCATGTAGTGCATGGGTGGAACGCCGATGTGCTGTTTGAAGAAACGAATGAAATAATTGGGATGCATGTAGGCAATCTGAGCCAGATCCCGGACAGAAATATTCTCTTCAATATTGGCATCGATATAGGCCAGTATTGCAGATATTTTCTCCATAACAGGCACATTGATATAACTAATCTGCTCCTGATCCAGATGCATAATGTAGTGGGACAACAACTCTATTAATTTGCTTTTTGCCATCATATGCGCATAGACTTCACCGGATCGGGTGTAATTAAGAATGCTGTTGAATATTTCCTGTATCAGGTCGGGCCGATCCGATGAACAGAAGTGGGGGAAATTCAAAATTTGAAATAGGTTGATGCCTCCAACCTTAGCACTGAAATGACACCAGTATTTGAGAAAAGGACGATCACTGATGGCAGAGTAAGACTGCGTGACCCCCTCCGGCATCAAAAAAAGCTGTCCAGGTGCAGGATAATACTCCTGATCGCCGATCTTGAGCCAGCCCTCGCCTTCACAGATCAAATAAAATTTGCTGTAATCGGGTGTGTAATCAAGGTCCTGCCAATCCGTATCGCAGCGATTGAAGTTGACCATGAACAAATCAACCTGCAGATTGGATAAATGGTTCGTGAGCAATGTCTTATGATTCATTATCTCAACTCCCTACAAAGGTTAATATTGTCCATCCTAAAGTTAACGTTCTGCATGTCTATCTGTTCATCCAGCTACTACAATACAAGTGCAGCTGATAACGGAAGGAATGAGAACCGAATGAGAACAATACTGGACAAAAACGAATATTTGCAGCAGATCGACAAAACGATTGTCGAAGGAAAGTATAAGGACAACTGGAGTTCACTTAGCGCATTCGAGGTTCCTGAGTGGTACAAAAACGCCAAGTTTGGTATTTTCATTCATTGGGGTCTTTACTCGATCCCTGCGTATGACAGTGAATGGTATTCACGAAATATGTATATCGAAGGTTCCAAAGCTTATGAACATCACCTTGATGTCTATGGTCATCCGAAGGATTTTGGCTATAAGGATTTCATTCCGATGTTCCGCGCCGAGAAATTCGACGCAGATGAGTGGGCTGTGCTTTTTAAACAAGCCGGAGCCCGTTATGTGATGCCTGTAGCCGAGCATCATGATGGCTTTCAAATGTACAAAAGCTCCATCTCTCACTATAACACATATGAAATGGGACCCAAACGGGATTTGCTGGGCGAGATGAAGGTCGCGTATGAGAAGCAGGGTCTTACCTTGTGTGTCTCGTCACACCGTGCTGAGCACTGGTTTTTCATGTCCCATGGAAAAAACTTCGATTCAGATATTAAGGAGCCGCTCCAACGCGGTGATTTCTACTGGCCTGCCATGCCAGAACCGGATCATCAGGACTTACACGGCTCACCTCCAACGGATGAATATCTGGAAGATTGGCTGATTCGTTGCTGTGAACTGGTGGATCAATACCAGCCGAGCGTTTTTTATTTTGACTGGTGGATCCAGACGGCAGCGTTCAAACCTTACTTGAAAAAGTTCAGCGCCTACTACTATAACAAAGGTGAAGAGTGGGGCATTCCGGTAGCGATTAACTATAAACATGATGCCTTTATGCTCGGTTGTGCCGTTCCCGATGTGGAGCGTGGACAATTCGCCGATCTGAAACCGTATTTTTGGCAAACGGATACGGCTGTCGCCAAAAATTCCTGGTGTTATACAGAAAACAACAACTATAAAACAGCGGATGAGATTATCAGGGACCTCGTCGATATTGTAAGCAAAAATGGCAGTCTGCTGCTGAATGTTGGACCAAAGGCAGATGGAAGTATCCCGAATGAAGACAGAGATATTTTGCTTGCCATAGGTCAATGGCTGGAAGTGAATGGCGAAGCGATTTATGACACGACGTTCTGGCGGACGTATGGGGAAGGGCCTACCGAGGTGAAGGAAGGGCAATTTACAGATGGCGAGACCAAGATCTTTACAAGTGAGGACATTCGTTTCACTGTAAAAGAAAGCTGCCTTTATGCCACGGTTATGGCCTACCCGGAGAACGGGATTGTTCATATCCGTTCGCTGAAGGAAAACTCTCATCATTTCCATGGACTGATTAGGGACATTCAGGTATTGGGCTTCGACGAACAACCGGAATGGAGCAGAACGGAAGAGTCCTTGACGATAACGACAAGAAACGTGCAGAGCAGCTCACCCGTCGTATTTAAAATAGAGCTTGATTAAGAGATGAGATCAAAGGGCTATAACCTACAGTGATATGTACTGGTTATAGTCCTGTTTTTTGTGTGATTCTGCAATGGATTACACTCGTTTTCGGGTTGAAGAAGGTCGACGGAGTGTTCTCCGTTTTTTGGACAAGCGATGTATCTTCGCCAAACGCTGCTGCTTCAATAAGCGCTGTCGCACATGACGAGGCCGTTTTTTTTCTACTGGTTTGAGAGGTGAAGTCATTTGTATTGGTGGAAGTTCGCATGATTTATGTGTGGTATCCACTACGGCTCTGTAGTTTATTGGTACAATGCCCAGCGCCTGTAACGTTCGGGGAACATCCGGATTGACAAATACGGCAAGCTCATGTTCGCGGATGTCCAGCCAGTTGGAAATTTCACGCAGAGCATCATCGACATATCCCGGATGACAAACAATCTCGGTAATGCCATCTTGGAGCGTATATAAATATAGAAGCAATCGCTGCAAACCCTCATGATCTCCATAAGTATCCAACAGAATCGTATCCGTCATCCGAGGGGGTGGCATATCAGGGCTTGCATGCCGAACCTGTGATCTGCGAAGCGGGATGTTTTCCCGGACAGCTTTTTCCGCCATGATTTGAAATATGATGGGATCGTTTTGATGCAGCAGCTGATGGGAATCCAGATGTGTAGGAGAAAGCGGCGCTTGAACCAAAACATTCCATTGAGCATCGAGTTCTTTGGCAATATCAGCGACGTCTCGTATGAAACCACATTGGCATTGATGAAAAGAACCGTCAGGCTTCACCAAAGAAGGTACAAAGGCCGGATCGGACACGGGTCTCCCGTAAGTCAGATTAAAATGCAAACCGATTCCGAGGTCTGGCAGTGATTTGGCTAAACTCAGTGCATGATCAAAGCCCGGCATATTCACCATCATCGAAGTGCTCGTAATTCCACCAGCCTGATACGCTTGAATAATTCCCTGATTAACACCGGGCGACAGCCCGAAATCATCCGCATTAATGATCACTTGCTTGCTCATACCTCTGATCTCCTTCCTCACGTTGAGAACGAATCATTTTCCATTTCCCTAATATATTAAAGGTCACTAGGTATGGACCGTTCATTCGCACAGGCTTGATAAAATACTTCGAATGCTTTCTTGTCCAGGATATATCCTGTTCGCTGGTAGAAATAATCGAGTCACAGGCAGAATACATTTAATGTAAACGTTGTTACGGATTGAGAAAAAATCGGGGTGTCCCGTTCAGAATCGGTCCGTTAATATGGGGAGGGAAAGATTGTTGAAAAAAAGAAAAATCGTAAGTACGCTGGTGCTGTTCAGTTTCCTAATTGCTTTGCTGCCTGGCACGACGACAAACGCAGCGACCAATTGGAATCTGGTATGGAGTGACGAATTCAATGGAAGTTCTCTGAATACGTCAAATTGGTCTGCAGAGATCGGTACCGGCAGCGGTGGATGGGGAAATAATGAATTGCAGTATTATACGAATCGCACCGAGAACCTGCAAGTGACGGGTGGCAATCTGGTCATCACTGCACGTAAAGAAAATTACAATGGCAGCAGTTATACCTCGGCACGAATTAAAACCCAAGGTTTGAAATCGTTTACTTATGGGAAAGTAGAAGCACGCATTAAGCTGCCATCCGGTCAGGGGCTGTGGCCTGCTTTTTGGATGCTGGGAAGCAACATTAATTCTGTCGGCTGGCCCAAGAGCGGAGAGATTGACATTATGGAGCGGGTCAACAACAATGCTTTTGTGAACGGTACCGTGCATTGGGATGCTAACGGGCATGCCGATTATGGTAAGATATCGGAAAATCTTGATTTTTCTCAATTTCATGTATATAGCATTGAATGGGATTCCAAATATATAAGATGGTTTGTGGATGGCAAACAATTCAATGAGTTTTACATCGAAAATGGAACAGGCAACACTGAGGAGTTCCAGCGTCCGTTTTTCCTTCTGCTCAATATGGCTGTAGGTGGGAACTGGCCTGGCAGCCCAAATAATGCGACTCCTTTCCCATCACAAATGCTGGTGGATTATGTGCGGGTATATCAAGCAGCGAGTACACCGAACATTGTCAGCGGCGGTCTCTATACGATCGGTTCCAAAGCAAGCGGTAAAGTGTTGGATATCGTGGATGTATCTACGGCAAGCGGAGCCAAAGTACAACAATGGACCAACTACAGTGCGAGCAACCAAACGTTCAGAGTCGACAGCACTGGAGATGGTTTCTATAAACTCACGGCTGTTCACAGCGGAAAAGTTCTGGATGTGCCTAATTCAACAGCATCACCCGGCGTACAGCTCCAGCAATGGGATGATAACGGCTCTAACGCCCAAAGGTGGAGCATCCAGGATGCGGGTAACGGTTACTACAAAATCATTTCCAAGGTGAATGGATTGGCAGTAGATGTGTCGAGCTCTTCAACGGCGGATGGGGCTGCAATTCAGCAATGGAATGATAATGGTACAGATGCACAACGATGGTCGTTTAACAAATTGAATTAATAGTGGCTATACCGGATTTAGTTTGACGATCAAACAAATAAATAAAATCGCAAACAAGCTGCGCTCCATTTGTAATGGAGACAGCTTGTTTTTTTGTTCTTTTAGGTTTATCTTCGTCAGAAACAGGATTGAATGAAGCGACGGAGGAACTATGGGCAGCCAGATTCCCATTCATACTAAACATGCCGCTATTTGGAAATCCTGAACGAGTGAACCGGTAGAACGAACGAGATAGCAAGAAGATATGTGCGTGGAGGGAACCATGAATATTGAACAGCTCTTTTTCCATATTTTATACTGCAATTCAAGGAAACCGAATGAACTTAGGACATTTTCTAATAAAGGGGTGCGGACGCTTCAGCATCACGAACTCATTTTTATTACAGATGGCAAAGCGGAGATTAGCATTGATAGTAAAAGACATACCATTCAGGAAGGCGCCCTGATCTACCTTCAACCGGATGTCCCTCACTTGATAGAGATTGACCTTAATAATCCGATAAGTTTTTTTTCGGTTCACTTCAGTTATGTCCGAATCGAGCAGAATGACAATGCATGGACTGTAAACGAGGACGTAGAGATGTTTCCCCTGCCAGCTCTCCAACAATTACAGGATTATTATCAATTGGAAGAAATATTTAAACATATGGTAGACAACTGGCATACGAAACTACCGGGTTATGAGTTTCGCACCAAGTCCTTATTGCAGCAATTGATTATCGCGATCGCCCAAAATATAAAAAAGCGTCATCGTAATTACGCTACATCCTTGAAAGTGGAAAAGATCATCAACTATATGAATCAACATCTGCATCGTAAAGTCACCTTGACCGAGTTATCTGAGCTGGTGCAGCTATCTGCCCCGTATTTATCAAGAGCTTTCAAAGAGATTACAGGCTACTCGATTATAGAATTTTTCAACAAACTGAAGATGGATAAGGCAAAAGAGATCATTTTGGAAGGGAACAGCAAAGTTAAAGAGGTGGCGCAGTTACTCGGATACACGGATGAGTTCTATTTCAGTAGGCTTTTTAAACAATTGGAAGGAATGAGTCCATCGGAATTTTACAGCAAAAATGTCCATGGAGTTTAACATAATGCATGGTGAATAGCCATTCTGATCGCTAAGATGAGGATATGATTCTGAAGCGGGAGGAAGGCTTGTTGATATGCCGCTGTGGAAAAGAAATTTGATTGTATGCTGGTTCGGCATGTTTGTGACCGGGGTAGGCATGAGTCAGATCGCACCGATTTTGCCGCTGTACATCAAGCAGCTTGGTGTGAATGATTCAGCAGCGATTGCCCAATTCTCCGGAATTGCCTTTGGCATCACGTTTATACTTTCCGCCATCTTCTCCCCCATATGGGGAGCGGCTGCCGACCGATGGGGACGAAAACCGATGCTGCTTCGAGCCAGTTTGGGAATGGCTGTAGTGATAGGTTGTATGGGGTTCTCAACAAATGTGTACATGCTCATTGGACTTCGGCTGCTACAGGGTGTCATCACAGGATACAGCACCGCCTGTACAACGCTGATAGCGACCCAAACCGATTCCAAACATGCAGGCTATGCTCTGGGCACACTTTCAACTGCTAACATTGCAGGTTCCTTGATCGGTCCCACGATCGGTGGTTTCATTGGGGTGAAGTGGGGGCTCCAGAATTCGTTTTTTATAACGGGTGGGCTGATGATGATCGCCTTTATTACGACCGCACTATTTGTGAAGGAATCGTTCACGCGAGAGGACAAGGTGGTGCTTGGCCTTATAGAAGTATGGCGAAAAGTGCCCGAGAAAAGTTTGACGATTAACTTGTTTGTTACTTTTTTTGTACTCACTGTGGCTTTATATTCGGTAGAGCCTATCATTACCGTGTACATTACGCAGCTTTCCGGTAACACTGCGCATGTTGCTCTGTTGGCCGGAATTGTGTTCTCGGCATCAGGACTCGCCAATCTCATTGCGGCACCAAGACTGGGCAAGCTATCGGACCGAATAGGTGCGCAGAAAGTAATACTGGCTGCTCTTCTAGCTGCCGGAGTTCTCTTCATAGCGCAGGCGTTTGTAACGAGTCCATGGCAATTGATGGGCCTGCGTTTTTTATTGGGATTGGCAGCAGCTGGGCTGATTCCTTCTGTGAATACGTTGATCAAAAAAATCACACCAGCTTCACTGACAGGTAGAATGTTTGGTTTCAACATGTCAGCAGGATATCTGGGTGTATTCGGCGGTGCCGTCTTGGGCGGACAAGTGGCTGCCTGGATGGGAATACGATATGTGTTCTTGATTACCAGTGCATTGATATTGATCAATGCTGGCTGGGTGTATTTTAAGGTATACAAAAAACTTGAAACCAATGGGAGAGAAGATCATGGAAAACTTGAAAAAAGCAGAAGCTGAACAACTTATAGCAGAAAAAACAGCGTTGGTTGTGATTGATTTGCAAAAGGGGATTGTAAATAGCCCGTTACAGGCTCCACGCACAGGTGAGCAGGTGGTGCAGAATGCAGCCAAGTTAGCACAGGCTTTTACGGAAAAAGGAGCCTTTGTCGTGCTTGTAAAAGTATCGTCCGTGGATGGGAAAGACATGTTAAAACCAAAGACGGATATGGAACGGGGAGCGATTCAGTTTAGCGCAGACTGGGATCAATTCGTGCCTGAAATGACTGCCCATACTCCGTATCATACGGTTGCCAAGCGTCAATGGGGTGCTTTCTTTGGTACGGATCTTGATCTACAGTTGCGCCGTCGGGGAATAAATACCATTGTATTATGTGGTGTATCCACGTCAATCGGCGTGGACACTACTGCCAGAGAAGCTTATCAGCATGGTTATCAACAGATTTTTGTAGAAGATGCAATGACAGCTGCTACCAAAGAAGAGCATGACTACGTTTGTAACACCATTTTCCCCAGATTGGGTCGGATTCGCTCCAGTGAAGAAGTGGTTACAGCACTGAAATAGGATAAGCCGGATATATGACCCATGATTCTGACAAGTCAAGAATCCATCAACAAAGTTCTAACATGGAGGATGTCCCATAAGTCATGAATATGACGAGGGACATCCTTTTTTAGTGTTATTTTGTTTTAATGAACCTTACACACGCTATTCGCTCCAATTTGCCCAGATCTGAGAGCTAACGAATCACAGAGACATTATTTCTTCAATTTACTTGATTTTTTAGGTTTTGAAGCCCTAAATGATCAAAACAAATTATTGGCTGCAATCAGCAATAAGAGAATCCCGCTGACAAGCGTTCCGAACTGTCCCAATGTGAACGAACCGATACGAATGTTAGCCGCTTTGGACCCCATCCACACACCAAACCATACGGTAACAAAACTGCCGATCGCTGCGGTAAGGGAAATATACAAGGGGGATAAGCCCATCAGCCCGGCGCTTAAGCCATTCGTCAGTGCATTTGTCGAAAGGGCAACGCCCAGAATCAATGCTTCCAGAACTCCAATATGATTTGATTTGTCTAAATCTACCCGTTCCGGATTTTGCAAAATAGACCCGATCCCGAGGGTTTGGGAGTCGGTCTCTTCCTGATCTTTCTTCTTGCGGGGAACCGATAACAAGATGATACGAAAACCGATAACGAGTAGGATAAATGTCCCCAGCAGTATAGGGAAAACGCCAGGAAGCACAATCGAAATCCATTTCCCGAACAAAATGCCTGAATAGCTGAACAATAAACAAACAACGGCGATCAAAAAATTCGAAAATAGGCTGATTCTGATTTTTCTGATCCCGTACGATAGTCCGACACCCAGATTGTCAAGACTCGAAGATACTGCCAACGCAAGAATAAGCATCCACGCCATAAAATCACCTCATGATCTGTAATCTGCTCTTAATGTATGTCGTGTTGAGATTCGTGTGCCCGTTCATGAGAAAAATGCAACAAAACGCTGCAGATGAAGAAAGAAGGTAAACTTTCACCACATTGTCCCATAGAATAGAGTATCGATATATCTCTGGGGGGATGCTGGTGAAAGCGAGGGATCAAACAAAGGATTGCCATATCGGAGATTTGATCAAGCCTATGCTAGCCAGACGCTCTCTCTCGATGCGCAAATTCAGTACGCTGTGCGGAATGGACACGGCTACCATTTCTCGAATTCTTAACGGGAAGCAGCAACCGAAGCTCACACATTTGCAGATCTTTTCTGAACAGTTGGACGTTTCACTGGATCATTTAATTGAGGCTACAGGCTACAAAATTAATCACACCCCAAAAGGGGCCGAGCAGGGGATTCTGGATTCGCTTGAATCGATTAAGACCGTCCTGCAGCATACGAAATTATTCGACATCGATGTGACAACAGAGCGGATTGAACAGGAAATGGTTAAGTACGAACAATATGCACGTACGGATGAAGGGCATCGAATCATCTGTAAGGAGTTTGAAATAAAGATCAATCAAATAAATGGTGCAGGGCCGTTCATAGATCATTTGAAGGAAATGCACATTCAATACTGTGATGAGATTACACCCGAGAATAATCGTACTCTGATCGGCAGTGCATTGTTGTATTTTATTTCTTCTGCCGATTTGATCCCGGACTATCTCTTTCCCATTGGTTATCTGGATGATGCGATCGTTGTGTATCTGGTGTTGGAACGTCTGAAGCAGGGCACATGAAACAATTTGTCCGGGAAAACAATACAACATTTAACCAAGATATCAGAACCTAAAAAGAACGATGCGAATTGCTCGCGTCGTTCTTTTTGATGTCCAAAAGAATCTGACATAGTTAAAAAGGGCTGCTTGGATCAATTAAAACGTTAGGGTTTTCATATTTGCGAAAAGCAGATGAATAACGGAGAGCCATTAGACTTACAAAAGCATTAAAAAGGCTTATTTTCTATATTTTTCTATAAAAGTGCTTGTATATCTCTTTTTGTGACTCTATAATATACCATAAATATACAATTTGATTCTAAATTTTATATTATATGTAATTTTAAGAGTTTGTTTGTACATAGATAAAGAAATCTCCTGATCTACCCAGATCCATAATACTCCCTTGTTAAGAATGCGTTCTTGCTAACGCTGGTGATTACTCTCCTTAACCAATGTGAATAAACTTCCACCCACTAGATGAATTGATCTGAAATCCACTCTTCCATATTACGCTGAAATTGGCTATCTACTATATTACACATACGATCTGTTACATATGATGTTAGTTAATAACCTGTCCTGTAAAGGAGGTGAGGCTTGATGTAAATAAACGCAATAAGTCTGTTTAGTTGAGGCCGTTTCATCGTTTCGTTTAAAGAAATGGATACAGTGCATCACTGTATTACAAAAACCGGGTAAAGGGAGTGGAAAAGTTTGATAAAGATGAATCGTTTGCGCAAGCCGCTTTCCATGGGCTTATCGCTTCTCCTTGCATTATCTATCATTCATCCGGTTTCAGCTGAAAACGCCGCGTCGCAGAAGATCGATATGAAATCCAGTTCGGGCAATATCACCACCTCCAAAGTCAACGCCAAGCTGAACAAAGAATTTGAGAGTAATGATTATGTTACTTATCTGGTGAAAATGAAAGAACAGGTAGATACAGCTTCTGTTTCCAAACAAGCCTTGCAAAAGGCAACCATCGACAAGCAAACGGCTTCGGCAACGAAATTGTCCGTGCGAAGCACGGTTGTCAGTACTCTGCGGGAAACGGCCTCACGATCCCAGTACACCCTGGAAAGTTTTCTTGAAAAGGAACTTGACCTTGGCAAGGTCAAAGAATATAAAAGCTATTTCATCGTTAATGCACTCGCAGTAACGAGCACCAAGGAAGTCATGGAACAGATTGCACTTCTTCCCGAGGTGGATAAAATACTGCCTAACGAGCAGCGTTATATGCAGAAAACCGAGATTAGTAGCGAAAGCGCAACAGCTGCTCCAGCAACGGAGTCTGCCAAGGCACCAGCCAAAGAGGCAGATAAGAAGGAAAGTGCAGCTGCTAACGATAAGAGCCTGCAGACAGAGAACGTTGAATGGAACATCGATTCTATCAATGCACCAGCAGTCTGGGATAGAGGAATCGACGGTACAGGAATCGTTGTTGCCAACCTGGACAGCGGGGTTGATTATACCCATCCGGCCCTCCGCAGCAAATGGAGAGGACTTGATGCTTCCGGAAATGTCGTTGATCCCGAGCTAAGCTGGTATGATCCTCATAGCCATGCCTCCCTTCCTGCAGATGGAGACGGTCATGGTACACATACGATGGGTACAATGGTAGGCTCCGAAGCGAACGGCACCAACAAAATCGGGGTTGCTCCCGGAGCAAAATGGATTGCTGTCCGGATTTTCAATCCGAGTACGACCGATGCCATTATACTGGATGGCGGGCAATGGCTGATTGCTCCAGTGGATGCTGAAGGAAACTTGCACCCTGAGCTTGCCCCGGATGTGGTTAACAATTCCTGGGGTGGTGGTCCAGGATTGGACGAATGGTTCCGTCCAATGGTTCAGGCTTGGCGTGATGCACAGATCTTTCCGGAATTCTCAGCCGGGAATGTGACATTGACGAATCCGGGAGGTCCAGGTTCGGTTGCGAACCCTGCGAACTATCCAGAGAGCTTCGCTACGGGAGCAACGGATATCAACGGGAATCTGGCTTCTTTTTCCCTCCTTGGTCCTTCCCCTTATGAGGAAATTAAACCGGAAGTTTCGGCTCCAGGTGTAAATATCCGTTCCTCTGTTCCGGGCGGAGTGTATGAGGGAGGCTGGAACGGCACGTCCATGGCAGGCCCGCATACCACTGCACTGGCCGCACTCCTGCTTCAAGCCAATCATTCCCTTACGGTTGATCAGTTGGAGCAGATCATTATGGATACAGCGACACCGAGAACAGACAGCCGATATCCAACCTCGCCCAATAACGGCTACGGTCACGGCATTATCAATGCACTGGATGCTGTGGGCTCCGTCCTAGAAGGTATAGGCACGGTATCCGGCAGGGTTGTCACAGCAGGTGACGATCTGGAAGCGCCAGTCCTGGAACATACGCCTGTAAATTCTGCTTTTACGGGGCTTGATATTCCACTGACTGCACGTGTTACCGATAATGTCGGTGTAACCACAGTGGAGGCTTTTGCCAAAACAACGGGTACGAGTCAGTACGTATATCTGCCGATGAATCGAGTAGCAGGGGACGCCAAAGATGGAACCTACACAGCGACAATCCCGGCATTTCTGATCGAGTCACAAGGCTTGGAGTACTATATACGGGTCAATGATTATGGCAATAACGGATTCGAAAGTGAAGTTTATAAGGTCGCTGTCTCCAATGGAGTTCAGCCTGGGTATCTGCAAGACTTTGAGGAAGACAATCTGGGCTTTACCTCGGGTGGAGTTGGCAACACCTGGGCATGGGGAGCACCAACGAGTGGACCGGGAAGTGCCTACTCTGGTGACAAAGTGATTGCAACCAACCTGACGGGGACATATGCAGCTAGCAGCAATGCCTACTTGCTCGCACCGCCAATTGATCTTACCCAGAGCCCTGACGGAGCATTGTTATCCTTCAAGCACTGGTACGATTTGGAGAGCAACATCGATTTTGGGAAAGTGTACATTGCAACAGAGGATAGTGACTTCGCATTCGAAGAGGCATTGAGCTTTACAGGTGCCGGTGGAGGTTGGAAAACGCAATATATTGACTTGCGTGAGTACGCCGGCCAACAGGTATTTATCAAATTTAATCTGACCAGTGACAATTCCGTTCAAAAGGCTGGTTGGTATATCGATGACTTTTCAGTACAAGCTCCAGATGATATTGCTCCGGGAGCACCAAGCGGATTGTCCGCCTCTGCCGACATTCTGGGGAATGTAAACTTGTCCTGGACGGGATCGGACGATGAGGATCTGAAATCCTACAACGTGTATCGTTCAACGAATTCCGGCTCAGATTATGAATTGCTTGGAAATACATCTGCAACGACATTTACGGATACGGCTACAGTAACAGATTCGACGTATTTTTACACGGTAGCGGCTCTTGATTATAGTGGCAATGAGAGTGACAAGTCGAATGAGGTATCAGTGACCGTGGAGGTCCCTCAAGATATTTTCATCGATCACTTTGACGGCAGCAGCGACAATGGGTGGACCCATTCCGGCACCAAGGATGAGTGGGAACGCGGAGTACCCGTCGTTGGACCTGCCAGTGCAGTTTCTTCGCCGAATGTATGGGCAACCGATCTGGACAGCACCTATGAGAACGGTTCTAACTACTCTCTGGTTTCGCCAGTTGTAGACTTAACTCAGGTGGATCAAGCCACGCTGACGTTCAATCATTGGTATGAAATCGAAAGTGGATACGATTACGGTTATGTTGAAGCCACGAAAGACGGTGGTAATACATGGTCGGAGCTTGGAAAATTCTCTCATTCCTCAAATGGAAAACAATGGACTCCAGTATTCTACGATCTGGCAGGATTAAAAGGGAATGAAGTTCAATTCCGGTTCAGATTGACTTCAGACAGTAGTGTCGTCAAGCAAGGCTGGTACATCGATGACTTCCGCATTCTGGGTATCGCCACTGAGGCGGTTACGAAAGATACCGCGGTTGTTCTGAACAGTGACAAGCCTAAGCCGGAATACGATAGTCCTTGGTACAAAATTTCAAGTACGGACAAAGCTGAATTCAATAAAACCAAGCAGGAACAGCCCGAAATACAGAAACCTGGAACAGGCTCTGTAACGCCTCAAAGCTTGCCTGCAAGTGCAACGGTCACTGTTCTGGAAACAGGACGTTCCGTGAAGACAGACCCGACAACAGGCAAATACAGTTTCACTCACGTGGCGGGTGATTACACGTTGAAGGCTGAGGCTTATGGCTATTATCCTCAAACCAAGACGGTAACCATCACCGATGGAAGTGGAGCAACAGCCAACTTCAATCTGGAAACCATTCCTCAAGGAAAGATTGAAGGGATTGTGAGCGATGAGCGGACAGGGAAACCTATCGCTGGAGCATCCGTCCTCGTGTTGGAAGATGCTCAAGTAGGTGCTGTACGCACAGGAGCAGATGGTAAATTTACTCTGGATGTTCTGGAAGGAAGTTATACATTATCGATCATCGCGACTGACTATTATAGCAAAACTGTAAATGTAACGGTACCTGGAAACGGTACTGTCGAAGCGAAAGTTGCATTAAAACCATTTATCGGATTTCCTGGTGAAATCGCTTATGACGATGGAACGGCTGAAAATGCAAGAGCTTTTGTGGCAGCAGATAACGCATGGGCTGTACGTATGACGCCGGAATTGGAGACAGCACAGCTTACAGGTGCATCACTTCGATTCTGGAATACACAATGGCCAGTACCAGGAGGGACAGCATTCAAATATGCCGTCTATGATGCCTCCGGATCAGGTGGAGCGCCAGGCCGACTGCTGGCGGGTCCGTTCGATGGTACCGCATTGCGCAATGATCAGTGGACAACCGTTGAATTTCCTGAGCCAGTTGTAGTACAAGGCGATTTCTACATCGTGTATGTACAGACTGCTGTTGGAACGAGCGCACCTGGACTCGCAACCGATGAAAATGGTGTGAATGCAGGGCGGAGCTGGCAGCGTGTAGGTGGTGTATGGAGTACTTCACCAGCAGAAGAGGGTAACTATATGATTCGTGCAGTGGTAAAATATCCGGTGAATGCACCTCTACTGACGCAACCGAAGAACACTTATACGAATCAGTCGACATTTGATGTATCGGGAACTTCCCCAGCTTCTGGGGCTCAAATCAAAATATATAACGGGAAAGAACTAGCCGGAACAACGACAGTAGAAAACGGAAAATTCAAGCTGAATGTTAAACTTCGTGCAGGTGTTAATGCAATTACTGCCGAGGCGGTAGTTAACGGTAAAACGACAGATCGCTCCCTTCCAGTTGTGATCATCTTGGATCAGACAGCACCTGTGTTAACGGTCCTTACACCTGAAGAAGGAAGTCGAATCAATACCGAAGTGGTTCATGTAACCGGAGATGTACAGGACGAATTCCTCGATAAGGTGACCATCAATGGACAGAAGGTGAAATTGGAGCAAAATAGAAACTTTAATCACCGCGTACTTGTGAATGAGGGCAAGAACATCATCACAATCATTGCGACAGATATTGCAGGCAATAAAACAACCGTTACCCGGACAGTGTATGTGGAAACGGCTTTGCCTGAACTGACCAATATTTCTCCGGCTGAGGATGTACGCATTGTGGCAGGAGAAACCGTAACGGTTTCGTTTGACAGTGTACCCAAACTACAGGCTTCTTTCCGAATTGAACTGCCATCTAATCTAAGCACACAGGCTGGGGGTGAGATTCCATTGGTAGAAACGGAACCTGGTCATTATACAGGCACCTATACTACAGCTTCATCGCTGGTGCTTGAGGGCGGAGTGATCGTGATCCGTGCTCAGGATGCAGCAGGAAACAAAGTCGAAGCGGAAGCGCCAGGACGGTTGTTCGTATCTGCGCCAGAGGCTCCTGAAGCTCCTGAAGCTCCTGAAGCTCCTGAAGCTTCTGAAGCGATTGTGCCTTCTGATGATGACGAAATTCCGTTGCCTTAATTGAAGCATCCGCACAATATGTGAAAGTCAAAGGAAAAGCCGACAAGCCCAAAGATTAATGGCTTGTCGGCTTTTTGTGTGTAAATTCAAGAGATGTTGCCTAAGATTCGTTCTAATGCATCATATTGCATATGATCATTGGAACGAACTGTGGGCATTGAGAAATCACAGCCGTTAAGAAGCAAATGACCAAAAACAAAGCTGCTTATCAATAATGATTCGATTAAACCGTTCATACCTGCTTCATGTCGTAATTTTATATACTTATTGTCGTAAGTTCCTATTAAAAATAGTTTAAGTCTGTGTTAATTTATAGTTAGATGTCAGAATATCATATAGTATGGAGGTAAGACATAGTGACCATTCGAATAGGTAAAATCAGCTTATGGCACGTACATGCCTGGGATTATATTAAACAGGCTCAGGAGCATGAAGATACGGTGATGGCTGCTGTATGGGATGAAAATGCCGAGCGCGGACAGGAAGCAGCTGAACGTCTGAACGTGCCTTTCTATGCATCGCTTGCAGATATGCTGGCACAGGACAATATCGATGCTGTCATTGTGGATGCACCGACACGTCTTCATGAAGAAGTGATCACTGCTGCTGCAAAAGCAGGAAAACATATTTTCACAGAGAAAGTTATCGCTTCAACCATTAAAGAAGTAAATACGATCATTTCTGATGTACAGGATAATGGAGTGAAAATGACGGTTTCTTTACCGCGTTTGAACGATGGATATACATTAACGATTCAAGATGTTCTGAACCAAGGACTGCTTGGTAAGGTGACTTATGTTCGTGTGCGTCTGTCGCATAACGGTGCGATTGCCAATTGGCTGCCTGAGCATTTTTACGATCTGCAAGATTGCCAAGGCGGGGCTTTAATTGACCTCGGTTGTCATCCGATGTATCTGACGAATCTTTTCCTTGGGCAAGAAGTGACAGGCGTTAATGCTAATTTTGGATATGTGACAGGCAAAGAGGTCGAAGATAACGCGGTGGCTACCTTATTTACGGATTCTGGAGCGATCGGTGTGGTGGAGGCCGGATTTGTGAACAGTCATTCTCCGTTCGCCATTGAGGTTCATGGTACAGAGGGAACACTGTTATACGGAACACCGGAGGATAAGCTGTTAATTCGCACAAATGTTGGTTCAGATCAACAGAAAGAGTGGACGGAGATTCCTCTGCTGGACAGAAGAGAAAGCGCATTCAGCCAGTGGGTTTCCCATATTCAAAATGATACGATTGCTACCGAGAATTTGCAGACGGCTACGCAATTGACTCGCCTGATGGAGGCGGCCAACCTTTCTGCCAAAGAAGGGCGTAAAATCTCCTTGAAGGAGTTACAGGGATAGGGTATTGGGAGGTGCCGCATTGAGCCGATATCCTTTTGAAAAAATGCTTGAACGACAGGATATCCTGGAAAGACTGGATGTCTCGATCCTGTGGGGACATTACGAGATACGGGTTCTGCGATTTCATCTGACTTCTTTTCCGGCAGGCAGAATCGTTGATTTTCATAATCATGCGGAATTCGAGTTCCATTTCATCCCGAGAGGGAAAGGAAAAGTCATTCTGGGGGATGAAATGCATCCGCTCTCTGAAGGCATGCTGTATTTAACGGGTCCGGGTCTTGTTCATTATCAGGAGGCGGATTCCCAAGAGGCAATGGATGAACTGTGCCTGCACGTGGATATCATCGAACATCCCAGAGAGGGTGTAGATCCGTGGGAGGCAGCAGAATCAGAGGAAACGATCGAAAAGCTTAGAACACTTCCTCTTGCTCCGGTACATGATTATCATCGTGCCATGAACTGCTTTCTGGAAGCCTATGAGGCTTGTGACCGTAAACTGATAGGATATTACACGTCCATTAAGCAGCAGGTGATTAGCATTCTGCTGAAGACCGTCCGAGCCTATGATATTGGGGGGAATCGGGCGGAGGCTCCAGTGCGAGACATGTCTGTGTACAGGTACGATTATGCCATTCAGTATATGGAAGCGAATCATCCCTCAGCAGTAACGCTGGAGAATGTAGCAGAGAAGCTGCATATTAGCAGCAGACAACTGCAACGAATTTTTTATCAAGTGCAGCCGGAGATGCCTTTTAGCCGTGTGCTGGAGGATATACGCCTGCGCGCGGTGTGCCGCAATCTGGAAGAAAGCAATGTTTCCATCGAACAAATTGCCCTGGCTTCAGGGTTTACCAATGCCAATTATTTGCATGCTGTTTTTCGCAAGCGTCTGGGGATGACCCCATCGGCTTTCCGTAAAATGAAACAACCAAACCAAAAGTGAGGGTGATTAGATATGAGTAAAACGTATCGTATAGGAATTATTGGCTGTGGCGGGATTGCAAACGGCAAGCATCTGCCAAGTCTGAGCAAGCTTGGTAATGTAGAACTGGTTGCTTTTTGCGATATCGTTCAGGAACGTGCAGAAGAAGCCAAAGAAAAGTATGGTAGTTCTGAAGCGCAAGTATACACGGATTACCAGGAATTGCTTCAGGATGCAACGATTGATATTGTTCATGTTCTAACGCCAAATATCTCTCACGCAGAGATTTCGATTGCCGCACTGGAGTCCGGTAAACACGTGATGTGTGAAAAGCCGATGGCCAAGACAGCTGCTGAAGCGCAAAAAATGCTCGAAGCAGCCGAGCGTACGGGTAAAAAACTGACTATTGGCTACAATAACCGCTTCAGAGAGGACAGCTTGTATCTGAAGCAGCTATGTGAAGCTGGCGAACTGGGCTCCATTTATTTTGCCAAAGCACATGCGATTAGACGAAGAGCGGTACCTACTTGGGGTGTTTTCCTTGATGAGGAGAAACAAGGCGGCGGACCGCTGATTGATATCGGAACACACGCACTTGATCTGACGCTGTGGATGATGGATAACTATCAACCAAAAGTTGTTCTGGGCACAACCCATCACGAGCTTTCACAACGGGAAAATGCAGCGAATGCATGGGGCCCATGGGACCCGCAAAAATTCTCGGTTGAAGATTCTGCATTTGGCATGATTGTAATGGAGAATGGTGCGACAATTATGCTGGAATCCAGCTGGGCGCTCAATTCACTGGATGTGGATGAAGCGAAATGCAGCTTGAGTGGAAGCGAAGCGGGTGCAGATATGAAGAATGGCCTGCGCATCAATGGTGAGAAATACAGCCGTTTGTACACCAATGAAATTGATCTGAATGCAGGCGGAGTTGCTTTCTACGATGGAAAGAGTGAAAGTGCACCGGATATCGAGATGAGAAAATGGATTGAAGCGATCGATAAGGACCTTGAGCCGGTCGTGACGCCGAAACAGGCTTTGGTGGTTTCACAAATTCTGGAGGCACTCTATGAGTCCGCTCGTACAGGTAAAGCCGTATACATGAACGAATCCAATCAAGCCTAGAGTGAATGTAAGAACCCTTTGTCCTGATCTTGGGGACAGAGGGTTTTTTGGTGTTTTTTACGCTATTGATTCGTCCATACCATTCTCTACTTCTAAACGTATGATGAAAAAATATATATGTGCAGAAAAGAGGGTATGTCATGACTGGAAATAAAACGGGAAACGGTGTGACCATTATTGTATGTACCAATCGGCCACAATTCTTTGACAACATCCTGCAAAATTACAATCGACAGCGCTACAAAGGAAAAGAACTTATCATCATTTTGAATCATGACAGCATGAATCTGCAATTATATCGGAACCGCGTTCGAAAACATGCTAATGTTACCGTTTATCAAGTTCCAGAACGCATATCGTTAGGACAAAGCCTGAATGCTGGTATCACCCGAGCCCGATTTTCGTTGATCGCCAAATTTGATGATGATGACTATTACTCGCCTTATTATTTGAAAGAACAAGTGAACGGACTAAAACGAACGAAAAGCGATATTGTGGGCAAACATTCGTGTCTGGTTTACTTGGGTGCCTCAAAAATGCTGCTCGTCAGATCACCCAAAGAAAAGAATAAACATGTGGAATTTATACAAGGCGGCACGCTTCTCTTCAAAAGGGAGGTATTGAAGAAGGTCCGATTCACGGATCGTTCCATTGGAGAAGATGTAACCTTTCTAAGGCAATGCAGAAAAAAAGGGTTCAAAACATATGCTACGTCGCCTTTTAACTATGTATATCACCGGAGATCGAACAAACAAACTCATACCTGGCAAGCAGATGATCAGTTCTACCTGGAAGGAAGCAAAAAGTTGGCGATTACAGAACAGTTCAAACCATTTGCAGACAAGAAATTCTAGAGAAGAATAGAGACTCATTTGCATGAAACAACGAAATAGTACCGAGGAATATTCCAGTGAAAAAGATGTGTCTGTCTAATCCAGATGCATCTTTTTTTTTAATATATCAAAAAAAACTATTGCATATATGTTTAGTCGGAATTATATTAATGGTATAAGGTCTAGACCATTTACAGATCGGAGTGTTTACATGTCCAGTACGTTTTCATTTCGTTTTGAAAAAGTATCTACCAAGAAGGTCAGTGAATTTATTAGGGAACAGCTGGAGGAAGCCATCATACTCAAGGAATTAATGAGTGAAGAACAGCTTCCTTCTGAGCGAGAGCTGGCCGAGATTTTCAATGCAAGTCGCATTACGGTACGTGAGGCGCTATCTACGCTGGAAGACAAGGGTCTGATTGAGAAGCGAGTGGGGGCCAAAGGGGGAACTTTTGTTTTACCTCTGACCGCCAATTCTCATAAACGTACAAGAGAAGAAATTAAACGGGATTGGGAACAAATGCTGAAAGTGTTTGAGTATCGGACCATTATTGAACCGGAAGCGGCTTTTCTGGCTGCTGAGCGGATCACCGCAGGCGAGCTGGAGCTGTTGGAAGCCTACATGGAGCAAAGTATTGAACCCCATTGTACAAGGGAGTGGTTCCGGGCTCTGGATGTGAAATTTCACTTGGCCATTGCTAAGTCATCCGGGAATCCATACTGCGAAGCGGCTGTTAGACAGATCAGGACAAAAATTAATCCGGCATTGGACCTGATGCCATATGATGACCGAATCCGCTCCGTCAATCATGGGATACATATGGAGATTCTTGAAGCGCTGAAAGCACGTGACAGTATTAAATCCCGGGAGACCATGAAAAGGCACATTGAGTTCTCGGCGGATGCGATCTACGCGCGACTGGTATCAGAATCGAATGACAAAGAAGGGAATGAGAGCTAATGGACCAATTACAACTATTTCAACGTGCACAAGCATTGCAGCCAAAACTCATTGCCTGGCGGAGAGATTTTCATCGCCATCCGGAGATCGGCTATGAGGAATTCAGAACGTCAGAGATTGTAGCCAAGCACTTGGAAAGCCTGGGTCTTGAAGTGACGCGTAATGTGGGAAAAACCGGAGTCGTCGGCTTACTGAGGGGAGAAACAAAGGGCCCCACGTTTGCACTTCGGGCAGATATGGACGCATTGCCTATACAAGATCAGAAGTCGGCTGAGTACAGTTCCCAAGTCGAAGGCAAGGCGCATCTGTGCGGTCATGATGCACATACAACCATTCTGATGGGAGCGGCTGAGCTGCTCACGAGCCTCGGTCGGCCAAAATCGGGCAATATCAAATTTGTGTTCCAGCCTGCGGAGGAAGGATTGGCAGGTGCGCGTGCGATGATTCAGGATGGTGTATTGGAAAATCCAAAAGTGGATGCCATTGCAGGATTGCATATGACTCCGGGACAGGATACGGGGACCGTTGGAGTAAGTAAAGGTGTGGCGTTTGCGTCGGCCGATCGTTTGGTGATTCGCATACTTGGCAAGGGTGGACATGCTGCCAGGCCGCATGAAGGTATCGATGCTATTGCGGTATCTGCTCAGGTCATTACAGCACTACAAAATCTGGCTAGTCGTATGGTAGACCCGCTGGAGCCTGTTGTCGTTACAATCGGTAAAATAACCGGGGGCTACATGGGTACAGCCATTGCACCGGAGGTTGAGATGATCGGTACGGTTCGAACACTCTCTCCAGCCATTCGTGAACGCATGCCGGCGTTGATTGAACAAGTCGTAAGTGGTGTGTGCAGTTCGTTCGGGGCAGGTCACGAAGTCATCTATGGCGATGGTTACCCGGTTGTGGTTAACGATCTGGGTATGGTGGATTTGCTTACGGAAACTGTTGACGGCCTCGATTGGACGAAGGGTTGGAGCAGCATTCCACCTTCCACGGGCGGCGAGGATTTTGCGTTCTACTGTGAACAGATTCCGGGTGTTTTCTTCCGACTAGGTTCAGGTAACGAGGAAGAGCGAACCCGTTATCCGCTTCACCATCCGATGTTCGATCTGGATGAGACGGTGATGCCTTATGGTGTGGGCATGCTGTCCGCCGTAGCGCTTGAATATTTGGCAAGACACACAACTTCTGAGGGGGAGCATGGAAAATGAGAAAAAGACAATGGACAGGTATGTGGATTACCTTATTGGCTGTAGTATTAGTGCTTAGCGCTTGCGGTGGTAAGAGTGCTGGTACGAACAACGATTCGGCATCAAGTGAATCAGGAAGCGGAACATCTGCGAGCACTACGCTTACGATCGCAGCTGCTACGGATATTGAGAGCTTTGACCCGCACAACAACAACAATACATCCAGTGAAGCGGTGCTGGTCAACGTATTTGATTATCTGATCAAAAATGACAGTGAACAGAAGAAGGTTCCAGGTCTCGCGACTTCATGGGAGCAAGTGAATGACACAACCCGGCGCTTCAAGCTGCGTGAAGGCGTGACCTTCCATAATGGTGATCCATTCACTTCTGCCGATGTGAAGTATACGCTGGAGCGTGTAGCCAAAGACAATACATTGAAACAAAACAGTTACTTCAAAAACATCGTTGAAGTCAAAGCCGTCGATGAATATACGGTAGATATTATTACAGACGGACCGGACCCGCTGCTGCTTAATCGTCTGTCCAAAATGGGAGCCGGCATCTTGCCAGCAAAATATATTGAGGATAATGGTTTTGATTCTTTCCTCAAACAACCTGTTGGTACAGGTCCTTACAAATTCAGCAAATGGGCCAAAGATGATCGCGTTGAACTTGTGAAAAATGAAAACTATTTCGATGGTGAACCGAAATGGGATGAGGTTGTATTCCGCGTCATCCCCGAAGCTTCCACACGGGTATCTGAATTGCTGGCAGGTGGTGTTGATATCGCGGCCTCCATTCCGTCAACAGATATTGCCCGCATTGAAGGCGAGGCAGACAAGAAGATTGTCAAAGCGCCAATTCAGCGCGTACTTCAGTTGATTTTCCGTCAAACAGAGGGTAGCGTCACAGCTGATCCCAAGGTTCGGGAGGCTATTGATCTGGCGATTGACAAGCAGGGTATCGTAGACAGCATTGCCGGAGGTGCAGGGATCGTGACTCGCACATCCGTAACACCAGGTAACTTCGGGGCAGATCCTTCGTTGTACAAAACATCGCTTTATGATCAGGAGAAGGCGAAACAGCTGCTGCAGGAAGCGGGTTATGCGGAAGGTGAAGCAGAGATGACCATCTCGGTATCCTCCCAATACAAGGAGCCTGCTGAAGTTGTGGCAGCGATGCTGGAGCAAGTAGGCTTCAAAATCAATCTGGATGTGCTTGAGCCAAGTGCGTTCAGTGAACGTTACAGTTCCAAATCATTCAAGGAAATCTTCATGATCGGAATCGGGAACTCCCTCTTTGATGCTTCCAATAACTACAATCGTTACATGTTGGAAGAGGCCAAAGGAGAGTCGGATTATAACAATCCGGAAGTGGAGAAATTGCTCCAGTCTGCGCTTGTTAACATGGATCCGGCTTCAAGAGAGAAAGAGTATCAGCAAGTACAGCAAATTCTTGCTGAAGATCGTCCGGCTGTGTACTTGTACCAGATGGAAGGAGTATATGGCACCGATAACCGTGTGAACTTCGAGCCTCGCAGTGACGAGATGTTCTACGCCGACGAAATTACACCTGCACAGTAACATCAGGACGTAACAACCTGTTATGACAAGGATAAGCCGAGAACGGCAGGGACTGTACCACGTTCCTGCCGTTCTTTTTAAAAGGGAGGTGGACAGAGAATGGGCAAATATGTACTTAGGTCACTACTGCAAGTTATACCGGTTCTGTTCATTGTTTCATTAATCGTATTTATATTGGTTCGTGTAACGGGTGATCCGGTTGCTCTGATGCTGCCTGAAACAGCTACCGCGGAAGACCGCGCTGTATTAACGCAGGCACTTGGACTGGACCAGCCGTTATTTACACAGTACATGAAGTTCCTTGGCAGCGCTTTGCAGGGAGACTTCGGTCAATCCTTCCGTTACGGAGAACCAGCATTACAGCTCGTATTGGAACGATTGCCCGCCAGCTTTGAACTGGCTGTTGCAGCGATGTTTTTTGCCATTGTGATGGCTATACCACTTGGAGTTGCTTCAGCAGTCAAACGTAATACGTTTACCGATCTGATCATCTCCGGGATATCGGTTATTGGTAAAGCGATGCCGAACTTTTGGATGGGCATTATGCTCATTTTGTTATTTTCAGTCATGTGGGGAGTTTTGCCCGTATCCGGCCGCGGCGGCGTATCACATTTGATATTGCCTGCCTTTACACTTGGTGTCGGACTGGCCGCGCAGATGACGCGTCTGATTCGTTCCAGCATGCTGGAAATTCTGAGTCAGGATTATATCCGCACAGCACGGAGCAAAGGGCTTGGCCGGATGGTCGTGATTGGCAAACACGCGTTTCGCAACGGTTTGATTCCGGTTGTGACGATTATGAGTTTGCAGTTTACAAGCTTGATTGGCGGAACATTGATTACAGAGACCGTATTTTCCTGGCCCGGGCTGGGTCAGCTGCTGGTTGTTGCTGTCAATACCCACGATATGGCGATTGTTCAAGCTGCTGTTTTTGTCATTGCGTTTATCGTAGTTGTAACGAATATATTGACGGATGTGGCCTACCGGCTGCTTGATCCACGCATTAAATACGATTAGAAGGAGGTGCAATCGATGACAGGCAGCAATGAAATGCCAATGCCGGGTGCAGAACAGGACCATAAGAATGTACGTACACCAACAGGACTTCGCTATATCTGGAAACAACTCATCGTCAGTAAGACCGGAATATTTGGCGCTGTGCTCGTTCTGTTGGTTGTGTTAATCGCAATATGTGCACCTCTGTTAACAAGTCATGATCCCGGTGCAGTGAATCCCCTCAATCGTCTTAAACCGCCGGTTTGGCTTGATGGGGGAACAGCTGAATACTGGCTGGGTACGGATAATCTGGGCAGGGACATGTGGAGCCGAATTGTATATGGGGCACGGGTTTCATTAATCGTAGGTATGGGTGCAGTCATCGTATCCGGGATACTGGGTGCGATTCTTGGTCTCTTGTCCGGATTCTATGGGAAATGGCTGGATGCCGTTATTATGCGTGTGGGTGATGCATTCATGGCCATCCCTACCATTTTATTTATGCTCGTTGTGATGGCTATTGTGGGTCCGGGCATTACGACGCTGATTTTGGTTATCGGTGTGACGAACTGGGTGCCTTTCACCCGCGTAGTTCGCAGTGAAGTATTGAGTATCAAGGAACGGGACTTTGTTCACGCTGCCAGATCGATCGGTGCCAAGAATGGAAGATTAATTCTGAAACATATACTGCCCAATATTTTATCCTCTTTTATCGTGATCTGTGGGATGAATGTGGGGACCACGATCATTATGGAAGCTTCGCTCAGTTTCCTGGGCCTTGGCATTAAGCCGCCTGACATTTCGTGGGGAGGCATGCTCAGTGATGGAAGACAATATGTGGCTACAAGCTGGTGGGTGGCAACTTTCCCCGGACTGGCAATTACCCTGACGGTTCTCGGTGTCATTTTCCTGGGCGATTGGCTGCGCGATGTGCTTGATCCACGTACGGATACGAACAAAAAATAAAGGAACGTAGATGGGAGCCATGGACATGAATAAAAGACCGATTTTGCCGGAGGACTTAGTTCATTACCGCTGGGTCAGCCAGCCTGTAGTCAATCAAGATGGTCAGGTGGCTTACGTTGAACAAACAATTGATCAGCAGAAAAATGAATATATTACCCAAATTCGTGGCGTTTTACTTGATGGCAGTGAGGACAAGACGCTTACAGATGGAGTAAAGGATTCATCTCCTTCCTGGTCACCAGATGGAACACAGCTCGCTTTTTTACGATTGGAAAAAGGGGGGAAAGGGTTGTGGACCCTTTCGTCAGGTGATACAAAGGCTATAAATCGCATCTCGCCTGAGCGTAAGCTTTTACAGTTTGTATGGTCCCCGGATGGGCAATATATTGCGTTTACCAGCAAAGTTGCAGAAGGCAACGAAGAAGCGAAGACGGATGAAACGTCCAAGATGGGCAAAGCATTCAAGCCAGACGAATCACATGATGTAAATCTTCTGCGAGGCAAGGTATTTGAGCGCACGACACCCAAGGCAGAGGGCTCCGGCTGGTGGGATGGTCTTTATAGCCATCTTTTTGTATATGAGATCGAAAGTGGGACCATCACACAGCTCACAACCGGACGATGGAATGTTACTGCTCCGGTATGGTCGCCAGACGCTCAGTCTATTTCTTTTGTTTCCAAGCAGGTACAGGATCAGGATCTGGATGCTGATCTGTTGTACTTTGCAGATATTTACACTGTGAAGTTGGATAATGGTGCGCTCAGTAAAATAACGGATTCCAGTCTGCAGGTGAGCCAGTTCGCCTATACACCCGACGCGCAGCGACTGTTAGTGATTGCAAGCGACCGGGTGTATGGCAGCGGGAGTCACAACAGACTGTATGAAGTGTCCACCAGAGGCGGTACTCCCAAGCAGCTGGCACCTGAAGTAGATATGCAGCTGGGAAACGCCGCTCTTGGAGACATGAAATCGGCAAGCCCGTCGCCGTCACCCCTGGTTAACGACCTTTTTGGGCAATGTACGGCATATGTGTTGGGTACGCAGGATGGAAATGTGGATGTGTATCAAATTAATGAGGATGGGCAGTGTCAATCCGTAACCGGAATCGGCGAGAAGGACGTGTATCAATATACGTTATCGCCCGATGGCAAGGCTATGGTTGTTGGTGCTTTAACCGCAGATCACCCCGGCGAGCTATACCGTGTGGATATCAACAGTGGAGAGATGTTCAGACTCACCCGGCGAAACGATGAATTTTTGGAAGGACTGCAAGTCCATGTACCTGAACGTGTGGAGTTTACCTTGTCGGACGGGTGGCCGATCCAAGGTTGGTTGTTGAAGCCGGTAATGCAGGAATCAACTACGAAAGTGCCGATGATTTTACAGATTCATGGTGGCCCCCATGCCATGTATACAGGCACCTTCAGCCACGAAATGCAGACTCTTGCTGCACAGGGGTATGCGGTTCTATGGGTAAATCCCCGTGGAAGTATGGGATACGGGCAGGAATTCGCCAGAGCTTGCCGAGGTGATTTTGCCGGGGGAGACTGCCGGGACCTGCTTGAGGCGGTGGATTATGCACTGGCAACATATGATTTTCTGGATGAAACACGGCTGGGCATAGGGGGTGGCAGTTATGGAGGTGTCATGACCAACTGGATTGTGGCTCATACCAATAGATTTAAGGCGGCAGTAACACAGCGCTGCATATCCAATTGGTTGTCCCTGTATGGAACGAGTGATATTGGAATCTCCTATGTGGAGGGCGTAATTGGTGGCAATCCGACCGAAAAAGCAGACATGTTATGGTCCCGTTCACCCCTTGCTCATGCGCACAAGATTGAGACGCCACTTCTGATTATGCATGGTGAGCAAGATTATCGTACACCGATCGGACAGGCGGAGGAGTTATATACCACGTTGAAACGATATGGCAAAACGACCAAACTGATTCGATATCCAGGCTCCAATCACACTTTGCTCAAAAGCGGAAAACCATCGCTGCGCGTGGATAGCTTTGAACAGGTCAATGCCTGGTTTAATCAATACCTCAGAGATGGAGAGGGCGGAGCATGAGCCGGGTTCAGCTGTCCATCCCTGTAGCTCTGTTAGTGGAAAATGTTCTGACGAGCGGTGAACCGGGTGAAGTAATTATCAATTGTTTGCAGAGAAGGGACTTCTCTTCGCTGTTATCCAAGATCAAGGAACCAACGATGGATCTACTGGGGAGACTGGATACAGCAGCAGAAGTGGGAGACAACTGGGAAGAGGCCATACGAAGCGGTGTCTACGAGTTCAAATTTTTGCATATTAACGCCTTGAAAAGACTGCTTTATTTCCGGTTTGGCCTTAAAGCAGAACAGGATTTTATCCAGGAAGACCTGTCACTGAAAGAGGTATACTTAACCGATAAGCAGATCAGTTTGCTTCAACTGTTGATTGGCAGACAGTGGATTGTGCAAGAAGAGAAGCAGGGTAAAGACCAAGCCAAAGCCAGTGACGCATCGTTACGAATCCCTGTCCACATCCGGATGAAGTATTAAAAAACAAATATATGGAGCCAAAAGCCGCGATTTTCGCGGTTTTTTATGATAAGAGAGCCGTTTTCTTTGAAATAAGTCCCTTGACTTTTGTAGGCGTTTAAGCAGGTACTTGACAGCCGTATGGTATATTATAAAAAGTTCGTTCAATGGTGAACACATGATAATCATACAAGATGGGGTGTACGTGATGTATCAATATAAGGATCAGGAATATGAAGGTGTACATTTTGAAGGACGTGATTTGCGGTATGGAGAACTAATAAGCTGTGTTTTCAAACAGTGTACCTTTATGAATGCTTCCATGGAAGAAATCGAGACAAGCAACTGCCGTTTTATCGAATGTGACTTTAAAGGGGCTTCCATGAATGGTTCCATTCACACAGAGTCGGCTTTTGAAAACTGCTTATTTGGTGGCGCTAACCTTTTTGCATCCAAATTCACCTCCTGCAAGATGACGGGTTCGGACTTTTCCGGTGCGCAAATGGATGGTATTACACTAACTCAGGGTGATTGGTCTTATACGAATCTGAGACATACCCGTTTGGGCAAACAGGATTTGCGAGGCATTCGTTTCTTTGAAGCCGATTTTACAGATACAGATTTCACCAAAGCTGATTTGAGAGATTGTGATCTCACAAGAGCAGTTCTGAGCAGAGCGAAGCTGCAAGGGGCCGATCTTAGGGGCGCCAACCTGGAAGGAATCGATTTGAAATCATTGGATATTAAAGGCGTACGTTTGGATCGCGAACAAGCGGTTCTGTTTGTACGCTCATATGGTGCGAAAGTAGACTAAGTTGAACATACACTGCTACAGTTCAAAAACTGTATGAAGCCACCAACAAGGTGGCTTTTTTGACATGAAGATGTTCCTGTTCAAGCAAATTTGCAGGAATAAGAGATATAATCAAGAACTAATAAACATAAGTTTCAAATGAAAGGAGGCTTTTATGACGACTACATTAATTATTATTGTTGCTATTATTGGCTTCGGGCTTATAACAGGCACGATCACTATGGTTATGATATTTAAAATGCTCCGCAACAACAAACAGAAACAACACTCTCGAAAAAGGGTTTTAATGGAGGGGATTCCCGCGGAGGCGGTTATTCATGACATTACACAAACTTCATCCAGTATGGATGGAAGGCCGGGAGTGCGACTGGATTTGACCGTAACCCAAGGAGATGGGCGTACTTTTTCTTCGACTGTGGAGACCTACATCCCGGTTACGCTTATCCCGCAATTCCAGAAAGGAAATGTTATTAACGTAAGGTACATAGCAGACGGCAATGAAAGAAAGGTTGAGGTCGAGGATGCCTATGTTCCGTAGGTTGAAACTTTGAACGAGTCGATGAGCACAAATAAAAATCAAATCAAAATCGGATTGGATAGGTGGATATTTTTGAAATTAATTAAAGCATATGATATGGATCTAAATGAAGAATGGTCAACCCACCTTCAACAATTACTTGTTGCCAGTTTTCCAGAGATTTATCCGAAAGACCGTTTGTTTTTCAAGCAAATTCCACATTGCAGAATATTAGCATTTAACCCAGATAATCAATTGATTGGACATGTAGGATTAGATTACAGAATGATGAATTTAAATGGAAAAGCAATAAGAGTGCTGGGGGTAATTGATCTCTGTGTTTCTACTGCATATCGCTCTCAAGGAATCGGTTCCTTGTTGCTAGCAGAAGTGGACAAGCTGTCCAGAGGGCACATTGATTTTGTGCTTTTATTTGCAGACAATGAAAGCTTGTATAGCAAAAATGGATTCACAACGGTCAGCAACACTTGTAAGTGGTTGAAAATTGATCATGAGACCTTAACTACAATTGGAGTTGGAATTGAGAAGATCGACGGATTAATGGTCAAAGAAATTGGAACAGTGCCTTGGAGAGAAGGAGAACTTGATTTCTTAGGATATCTGTACTGACCTTAGCATCTAAATCAATGTAACATTAGGAAATGAACATTCAGAAAGGAAGACCACTTGGAGCCACGAAGATCGTGGCTTTTTGGCATATAGTTAAATATATATTCATAAAATGAATTTGTTGAAAAATGTCAAAGTGATAAATTTTGTTTATCAGGCAGAAATTTAATTTCATTCATGAAAGTTTCATGAGTTCGTTTACATGCCTTCGAAAATAATTTATAATTGGCATCGGAAGATCGTTGACTAACTAAAAGTTATGAAGTATAAAAAAGAAATTAAAAAGAAGAGAAAACGTCAAGAGACATCATGAAAGAAGGCAATCAGTAAATGAACTCATTTTTTGTAGATTCTGATGGAAACTTAAAAACCTCATTAAAAGGCAAGGATATTCTGTCCAATCCCATGTTAAACAAGGGCACTGCCTTTAACGAAGAAGAGAGAAGAGAGCTTAACCTGAATGGCATCCTGCCACCGATGGTTTTAAATATTGAGGAACAAGTGGTTCGAGTATATCAGCAATTGAAGAATGAATCGGATAATTTGCGTAAAAGTATCATGCTTAGTGATTTGTTCAACCGGAATATTGTACTATTCTACCGTCTAATGAAGGATCATCTTAGTGAAATGCTGCCGATTGTGTACACCCCTACGGTCGGACAAGCCATTCAGGAATACAGTCATCAGTACCAAAGACCGGGTGGTTTATATTTATCCATTAATGATATGGACGGGCTGGAGGAAGCTTTCCGAAACAGTGGGTTAAACGCTGGAGATGTCGATTTGATTGTGGTGACTGACTCGGAAAGTATTCTGGGGATTGGCGACTGGGGTGTAGGAGGCATTAATATTGCCATTGGTAAACTCGCGGTGTACACAGCAGCCGTAGGTGTTGATCCAAGCCGTGTATTACCTGTCGTGCTGGACGTTGGAACCAATAATCCCAAATTGTTGAATGATCCATTGTATGTAGGCAACCGTCATGAACGCATCCGTGGGGAGAAGTATGACCAATTTATCGAAGCCTTTGTGAAAGAAACAACAAAGTGGTTTCCGGATATTCTGCTTCACTGGGAAGACCTGGGCAGCGTAAATGCCAGAAATATCATTCAGAAATATGGGGAAGAACTCCTTACGTTCAACGATGATATTCAGGGAACGGGTGCCGTAACCCTTGCGGCAATCATGTCTGGAGTCCAAATAACGGGTGTACCTCTTCATGAACATCGTGTCCTTGTATTTGGACCAGGGGCCGCTGGTATTGGCAACGCGGATCAGATTCGTGACGCCATGATGGAGGAAGGGCTTGAACAAAAGGAAGCGGAGAGCCGGTTCTGGGCATTCGATTACCGCGGAATTCTCACCGATGAGACGGAAGGGTTATTTGAATTCCAGAAACCATATGTACGTAAAGCTGCGGAAGTGAAAGATTGGGTATTAAATGAGCTGGGACAGGTCAGTTTACTGGAAGCTGTGAAACAGATCAAACCAACGATTTTGATCGGGACTTCCGGTGTGGCAGGTGCCTTTAATGAACAAGTTATTAAAGAAATGGCGAAGCATGTGGAGCGTCCAATCATTATGCCGATGTCCAACCCGACCTCGCTGGCTGAAGCAGCACCAAGTAGTCTGATTGAATGGACGAATGGCAAAGCGCTGATTGCAACAGGTAGTCCATTTGAGCCAGTCATGTATAATGACACTTTATATGAAATTGGTCAATCCAATAATGCTTTTGTGTTCCCTGGTTTGGGACTGGGAGCAATTGTTGCCAAAGCATCGAAGTTCACCAAAAACATGTTCACTGCGGCTGCAGTGGCTGTAGCTAATTCGGTTGATTCCTCTGCACCAGGTGCTCCGCTTCTGCCAAGAGTGAAAGAGCTGCAAGCTGTTTCGTATAAAGTTGCAGTGGCGGTCGCTATGGCTGCAGTGGAAGATGGGGTCGCGCGTGTGGAACTCAAAGACGTAGAAGAGGCCGTAAAAGCTGCCATGTGGCATCCGGTGTACAAACCATTGTATGCTGCCGTTAATCAATGATTTGATCCATATGAGTCTGATTTGGCGCCTTGACCCATGGGTGTAATTCATGTTAAGTTTCTGGTATTAAATTGTTTAGCTTTTAAAGGGGGATAGAGCGATGACTGAATTAGACGTTGTAGATGTTTATGTGGACCTGTCAGCGAGCATGAACATTGACATGGTTCACAACATAACTAATCAGAATCCGGCACTTTATCCTCCTATACATAGGTCGTCTCGGCGTTAAGTTCTAGGACGCCAGATTTCTTTACTGTATAGTCAGGTTGATGTAAAGCAAAAAAGCACCGGAAAACTGGGGCTTTTTTGTGTTTTTTCATCTGAGGATATTCTAATAAATCAGACATTGATAAGTTGTCATTCATTCAGAAGCGGATTGAAATTCTGATTATGTTCAAATATAAAGTGAGGGGCCATGTTGGTAACTACCCTGTCGGTTAACTTTTATATTTCACATAAAAAGGATGATCCTTATGTCTTTAATCAACGTTACGAACCTAACCTTTGCCTATGACGGCAGCTACGATAATATATTTGAAAATGTAAGTTTTCAGTTGGACTCCGATTGGAAATTAGGCTTTACTGGAAGGAACGGAAGAGGAAAAACGACATTCCTCAATCTGTTACTCGGTAAATATGAATACAGCGGAACTATTTCTGCGAACGTCAGCTTTGAATACTTTCCTTTTCAGGTTGAGAATAAAGAAGCTATGACTCTTGATGTCATTGAAGAGATCTACCCTGAGTATCTGCACTGGCAGCTTGTGCGTGAGCTTAATCTGTTAAAGGTTTCAGAAGATATTCTGTATCGACCTTTCGATTCCTTATCCAACGGGGAGCAAACGAAGGTGATGCTGGCGGCTTTGTTCCTGAAGGATAATCGATTTTTGCTTATTGATGAACCTACCAATCATCTCGACATTCATGCGAGAAAACTCGTCAGTAATTATCTTCGCAGTAAAAGTGGGTTTATTTTGGTATCTCACGATCGATCCTTTTTGGATAACAGCGTAGATCACATTCTGTCCATCAATAAGAATAACATCGAGATTCAGAAAGGGAATTTCTCCGCTTGGTGGGAAAATAAACAAAGACAAGATCAGTTTGAACTTGCAAGCAATGAGAAGTTAATAAAGGACATCAAGCGTCTATCCGACTCGGCCAAACGGACGGGTGGATGGTCGCATGAAGTCGAAAAAACCAAGAATGGCACAAGAAATTCCGGTTCAAAAGTGGATAAAGGCTATATTGGACACAAGGCTGCCAAAATGATGAAGCGTTCCAAAAATATCGAGCAGAGGCAGCAATCCGCCATCCAGGAAAAGTCCAAACTGCTCAAAAATATCGAAAGTGCAGAACGCCTCCAGATTCATCAACTGGATTTTCACAAGAAGGAACTTGTGGAATTGGAACATGTATCCATTGCATATGATTCCAATGTCGTTTGTAGGGATGTGAGTTTCACTGTTGAAAAAGGGGAGCGTATTGCGCTTTATGGAAAAAATGGTTCGGGTAAATCAAGCATCCTTAAACTGATCTGCGGTGAGCATATCCCTTATACAGGTTATGTTCGAAAGGATCAACAGCTCAAAATCTCATATGTGTCGCAGGACACGTCTGATCTTGGAGGCCATTTATCCGACTATGCGGCCGCTCAGAATATTGATGAAAGCCTGTTTAAATCGATATTAAGAAAGCTGGATTTTTCCAGATTGCAGTTGGAGAAGGATATCTCGACGTATAGCGCAGGGCAAAAAAAGAAAGTGCTGATTGCCAAAAGTCTCAGTGAAAAAGCTCATGTTCACGTTTGGGATGAACCCCTCAACTTTGTAGATGTTATCTCTCGCATGCAAATTGAAGACTTGCTGCTGGAGTACTCCCCGACCCTTCTCTTTGTAGAGCATGACAGTGAATTTTGTGCAAATATTGCAACGAGAATTATCGAGCTGTAAGCAACGGAGAATGCTATTCATGCCAAGAGCCGCCGAAAGGCGGCTCTTGTGTTTAGGCTTTCCACTTCATCACCAATAATAGAGGACGTTGAAGCACGTCTGGTAGTCAACCGTGTCAATGGATACGGACTGGCTCTGGGCGTGTTTTTTTGCGTTGGAAAACTAATTTATTTACTCCAAAAGATTGAGTTAATCCTACGGGTACATATTCAAAATTTAACAGTGTTCAGAATTTAAGATTTTAAACTTACAAAAAATGATATAAATTTCTAGTAGATTCAAATCATTACCAAATTAAGACAGTAAATTTCCGGCAAGGAGGTCGATAATCTGCACTGAAACGGATACCGTATGAAGCCACTTTTGCACGCATTCCATCATATCCAACAGGAGGGATTCCATGCTTTACACCATTATTGTGCCAGTCAATCAGGACTATAACATTTTGAACCTGTTTACCGATTCACTGCTTCGGACAGTAAGCCCGTCCACTCAAATCATTTTTATCAACGATGGTTCCGGTTCTGCTGTCTTGCAGCATCTGGAGAGATTGAAGCAAGAGGTAAGGGAAGGTGTAACGATCGAGATTCTGCAGCATGATTTTCCACTCGGTTGTGCCGTATCGATTAACAGTGCACTGCGGCGAGCAGAGGGAGACTATATTTTCTTCCTAGACTCCGACACGATTCTTCAACCGAACTGGCAGCTGATGATGAAAGAGACTATGGATACTGATATTACTATCGGCATGATTGGCGGGGTACTCTTGTATCCACAGACGGGAGGTGTGCAGCATTGTGGGATTGCATTTGCCGACACCATCGGCCGTCACTTGTTCCTGAATGCATCCCCTGAAGACATTCCAAAGGAAACATTTTCAGTTCAGCTTGTTGTATTCGCCATGTTCGGAATGAAGAGGGAAGTGTATGAAACGGTAGGCGAGTTGGATGAGAAGTTTTTTAACGGATATGAGGATTTTGATTATCAGATGCGAGCACGGGCAGCCGGATATGATACGGTCATTAACCCGAATATTCTCGCCTATCACTGGGAACGGAGCAGTGGCATACATCGCAACTTCAACCGGAAAAACAATCTGGCACGTTTCTGGAAAAAGTGGGGCGGGCAAATTGAGGCCGATGTGTGGCCATTTGTATTCAGTCATCTGAAAGAACAGCTGGATAGCCAGAGTGAATATCAGCATCTGCCAATCGTTGGTATTGATCTTGCAGAAGTTCGCAGTGACGCGGATACATTCTGGACCAAGCTGGAGGAAGCTGACATTGCATCTGTTGCTGAGGTGCGTGACTATTCCAACCGCTTTAACTCGAATGGAGCCATCTGGCTGCCGCAGGTACTGGGCAAGGAGCTGATTCACAGCGAAAACCGATTATTGTTTCTAGTGGATAATTTCGCCCGTTTGCTGGAAAACCGTTACTGGATTGAGATGAGACATGCTCATCGGGCTAAAGATCTGATTATTGATCTGTATGGCAATGTCATTACCATGGATCGCATATATGATGGCTGCTGGCCGGGCTCCAAAGTTCGCTAACTCAAAAACCAAGTAAACAGGGAGGAACCAAAGGTGAATTCAAAAGAGAGCACGCTGGATCGTGCCGTAAGGTTTACACGTAATATGGAGTGGTTGGAACATGTCAAAAAGGTCATTCCGAGCGGATGCAGTACGTTAGCCAAAGCACCAGAACGATTATTTCCGGGATATACGCCCGTATGCTGCGCAGAAGCACGGAATTCCCGTTTTATCGATATTGATGGAAATGAATGGCTGGATTGCGAGATGGCCATGGGGACGGCGCCATGGGGACATGCAAGGCACGAAGTTCAACTGACCGTCATTCATCAGTTGAAAAAAGGGACAAGTTATTCCATTCCTGCTGACATTGAACTTGAATGCGCTGAACTGATTTTGGAACGGTTTGAAGGCCGCTACCCTTCAATTCGATTCACCAAAAGCGGCGCTGATGCCGTTAGTGGAGCCGTACGGCTGGCTCGTGCGGGAAGTGGCAAAAGCAGGGTCATCGCAACGGCGTATCACGGATGGCATGACTGGTCTGCCTACGGGTACTATGGTCGCGAAACGAAAGAGCGAGGCATTCCATTGGATATCGAAAGAACAACCATCTGGATAGACAAGCCCTCGCCAGAGCGGATCGAGGCCCAAATCCAATCCTCTCCCGAGGATATCGCCTGCATCGTCCTTTGTCCGAATGAATGGAAACGTGAGCCGTTGGAGCAAGTAGTATCCCTATGCCGATCATTGGATATCATCGTCATATTTGATGAAGTCACCTCCGGCATTCGAATGGGCAAACAAGCTACAGCAGGGGAATATGACATCTGGCCGGATTTGCTCTGTATTTCCAAAGGCATGGCGAATGGACTGCCACTCGCAGCCGTAATGGGACCGGAACATCTGATGTCATTATCGGGACAGGTCAGATTCAGCAACGCCCATTCCAGCGAGACCACTGCGCTCGCAGCAGCGATTGCATGTGAGCGATTGATGAAAAGCGCTAAAGTATGGCCTAGCTGGCGTGAGGCCACCATTCGGATTATGGACCTGATTGAAGCCGAGCTCGTGCTTCTTGGACTAACCGATCAATTGGCGTTGAAGGGGACCTATGCAAGCTTTTCCATTAGCTCTATTTCAGAGGAAAACTTCCATACCGATCCTTTCCGTGAGTTTATGGTCAAACGAATGGCCCACTTCGGAATTTTCACCAAAGGGTACTTTATTTTTTCTGATGCTCATACCCGGGAAGAACTGCTATGGGTGGAGGAAGCTCTTTTGCAAACACTATCGGACTGGAAAGAAGAGCTGAAACAGGAACATCTTTCGAATTGAGATTTGCGAAAACGTTTAAAATTTTATCCAAATTATATTATAAAATCTGGGGATAACAGCGATTGGAAGGTTGTTCTGTCATCGGAGTGGATTGTGTAAAATCTTTAGTTCAACTTATATAAAACATCGACTAGGAGGAATATTCAATGAAAGCACTCGTATATCAGGATCTTAAACAGGTGACGTACCAGGATATTGAGGAGCCAACCATACAAAAGCCAAACCAGGTCAAAATTAAAATCTATGGGTCAGGCATCTGCGGTACAGACCTGAATATTGTCAAAGGCAAAGTGCCGGCGAATAAAGGAACGATTATTGGTCATGAAGGTGTAGGTACAGTGATTGAGGTTGGCGACGAAGTTCGCGGTTTCAAGGTAGGTGATCGGGTATTGGTTGATCCCACGCAATCTTGCGGTACCTGCTCCTATTGCCGCGAAGGACTGTTCATCTACTGCGAGAATTTTGATGACTATCAAGTAGGGATGACGACACACGGAACCTTTGCTGAATATTTTGTTGGGGACGAAAAGTATATCTATGCCATCCCGGATTCCATGAGCTGGGAAACGGCCATGATGATCGAACCACTGGGATGTGTACTTCAGACTTTCATGAAAGCAGGGACTAAGCCAAGTGACTCTGTACTGGTCCTCGGTTCTGGTGCAATCGGTTCTCTGTGTCAGCTTGTGAGCAAACGATTGGCAAGGCTTACTGTAGGCACGGAAGTTGATCCATTCCGCAAAGAGTTCGCTTCAGAGATTGCGGATCATGTATTCTATCCTCAGGAACTGACGCTCGATAAAGTATACGAGATTAATAATAAGAAGAAGTTCGATATCGTGGTGGATGCGGTTGGCAATCAGCTTCATGTAGGATTTGAGATGATTGCCAAAGGCGGCAAGATCATTCCTATGGGTTATGACGACAGTTATGAGGTGACGTTCAAATCAACTGCCGTAATTAATGATGGCATTAGTATCATTGGGGCGGTAGCTAATCACTCGATGATCAGTACAGCATTAAAATTTGCTCAAAGTATTCCCGAACTGGAGCAGATGGTGACGGCCAAGGAACTGCTGAGTGATTATGAACAGGCCTTCAATGGGACGATTGGTTATGACCTGCGTACCGGAGAGACGCTGCCCATGAATTCGGTCAAAACAGCTCTTATTCTATAAGCATGTAGTCATTATCGGGTTCGCCGCTGCGAAAAGAGGAATTCGCAGCGGTGAAAACCACCGCAGAAAAAGGGGGAGATATCGATTGAAGCTGCTACAGGATTTGCCGAGAAATCCGCGGTACTCCATCTTACTTGAACCGGTATGGGCCATTCCGGGCACGATTGTTCTTTTCTATGCTCCCTTATATATGAAGGAAGCCGGACTTTCGGATATTGAAATTGGTTTGATCAATTCGGTGAATCTTTATTTTGCCTTTATATTTCAGTTATTTGCGGGTTCAATCACGAATAAGCTGGGTCGCAAGCGAACAACACTGATTTTTGATTTGATTGCCTGGAGTGTTCCCATGTTCATCTGGGCTTTCTCCCAGAACTTTTGGTTGTTTCTGATCGCTTACTTGCTGAATGCAACCTCCAAATTTGTGACGGTTTCCTTCAACTGTCTAATTATTGAGGATGTTGAGGAACACAAGCGATCCAAGGTATTCGCCATTCTCAACATGATCATTACTGGTGCTGGAGTACTGACACCGATCGCCGGGGTAGTGATTGCCGATTTTGGCATCGTGCCAACACTAGCCAGTATTTATTTTGTCGGTGGTATTCTCATGACCGTAATGTTCTTCATTCGCAACCGATATACGGATGAGACCACAGTAGGGAAGGAACTTATGGGAATGCATAGCCAGACCCGGGTGATACAGAGTCTGGCTTCCAGTCTGCGACTATTTGGCAGATCGTTCTACAAACGGAGGCTTTTACCGATTATTCTGATTACGGTGCTGTCCAATCTGATCCTGCAATTGAATTTCTTTCAGGTGATTTTTTTCAAGGAACAGTTGAAATTCAATGATCAGATTATTTCATTTATACCCGTCGTCACCGCAGTAACCGTCATGCTGCTGTATTTGGTCATCATCCCGCGTCTGAAACGGCGATCGGAAGAAAAGTATGTCGGTTTCTCCATTATTCTGAGTACAGTTGGGGCCATCCTTTTTCTATTGATACCTGCGGGGAATATAGCCATGTTATTTCTGACTCTAATTGTTCTGGCCGCAGGCAATTTCATCTTGCAAACATACCGTGACTCACTGCTCATGAACCGATTGGGTACACATGAAAAAGCGGATATGTTTTCGGCAGTGCAGACCGTCATGACGTTAACAGCAATTCCATCAGGTTACCTTACAGGCCTGCTGTATCACTATAATCCCGTACTGCTGTTTAGCGTCATTCTTGCACTTTACATCGTACTCATGATCATTATGTTGTTCCTTCCTGATCCACAAAAACACTCCCAAGTGATCACCACTTACAAAAATATGTAGGAGAAGGGGTTTTCTGTATATGACACGAATATATAATACAGAAAATGAACCTGGGAGGCCAAGAGAATGACAAACGTATTTGCAACAGAAACAAGAAACCAAATGAACTGGATCAATGAGCCGGATACCTGGTCTTATACGGATCAAGGAGTACTCATTGTAGAAGCTCAAGCCGATACGGATTTTTTCCAGGACCCGGCGGGTAAAAACGTCCGTGCAACAGCCCCATTTCTATCGATGTCCGTGCCTAATGATTTTGAAATGACGACCCAGCTTACCGTGGACATGAAACACCAGTATGATTCCGGGTGTTTGATGATTATGGCGGATGAACGAAACTGGTGCAAGCTTTGTTTTGAGTACGATGGAAAAGCAGCTACCATTGTGTCAGTGGTGACGAAGGATGGATCATCCGACGATTGCAATTCGATTGAAGTTTCCGTTACTAATCCTTATCTGCGCATACGCAAGGTGGAGGACTGCATTTCATTTTTTTATTCACCCGATGCGGTGGAGTGGAAACTAATTCGATATTTCGGCATGCCGATCGAGGGGGAGATTCGGGCTGGAGTTGTTGGACAGTCACCAACCGGAACGGGATGCACCTGTCACTTTTTATCCATGAATGTTACCCGTCCGGACGTGACTGCACGCTTCTAAGCTCACTCCTGCCAATCGGCTGATCATTGGAGGGAGAAAAGCGTCATGGTAAAAGCCTTTATTTTGGATTTTGATGGACTTATTGTGGACACGGAGACCCCATGGTTCTATGCCTTTCGCGATATCTATAAAGAGCATGGACTTGAACTAGGCATGGAGCTTTGGTCTAAAAATGTAGGTACATCGTTTGAGGAATTTCATCCTTTTCTGTACCTGGAGCAGGCGCTGCAACAACCAATCGATCATGATCAGATCAGGTTGCTCTCTGAACAGAAATATGAAGCGTATCTGGGACAGGCAGCCATTCTTCCAGGCGTGCTTGAGATGCTCCATGCTGCCCGTGAAAAGGGAATTCGCCTTGCCGTTGCTTCCAGCTCTACCCGGGATTGGGTTCATGGATATTTACGTACGCTAGGCGTTATTGAACTATTCGATGTCATTCATACGTCTGAGGACGTCAAGCGGGTCAAACCGGACCCGGAATTATATCAGCTTGCCCTGGAGAGTCTCGGGATCGGGGCAGCCGAAGCGGTTGTGTTCGAGGATTCACCAAATGGACTGAAGGCAGCCAAAGCCGCGGGCATTCGTTGTGTCATTGTGCCTAACGAGGTAACGCGTAATCTGGAATTCTCGAAGTATGATCTGCGGTTAACCTCGCTGGCAGAGCTCACAATGGAAATTCTTTAACCCTGGTATTGCTTGCGTAACTCGATCGGGGAAATCCCTTCATATTTTTTGAATACGGATCCAAAATAACTGGCGCTGTTAAAACCGACAGCCCGCGCAATCTCATGGGCTGTTACTCCGGCGTCATGGACGAGCATTTCTTTAGCTTTTAACAACCGGTATCGTGTCAGATAATCAAGCGGAGTCATTTGAAATTCTTTTTTGAAAATTCGATTCAAATGCTGTTCCGTGACGTTCATCTGCTGAGCAAGCATGGAGAGCGAGATATCCTGATGATAATTTTGCTTGATAAAAGTTACAAGTCCGCCCAGCTTTAAGCGGGCATCCGAGCGTTCATAAGCACCATTACGATCTCCATCAATGGTTAACCTGACCAGAAGCATGTACAGCAATGCGGATACGTGCCAGATCTGATCCTTGTGCCGGGACTGCAGCGCCAACGTTATTTCATGCAACAGGATATGGAGCATTCCGTCCGGCTTGAAGGCGCGCAGCTCCCCGATCTGCAAGGTATGCAGAAACCGGGGCAATAAATAGCCATTAAAGGAAAGACAATCGAACAATAATGAATCACTCAGATTATCGTAACGGTATGTGACCTCCGGAAACATAATGAGAGCTATTCCTTTTCGAATTGAAAACTCATGATTTTGAGCTGCGATTTTCCCTGTTCCCCCGATACACTGCACAATGCTGTAATCCCGTGAATGGTCGCTCCAATGCATTAATTCATCTACAGTTAGCTGGTTTTGGCCTGTAATCATAAGTGGCATATCGGTATCCAGCGTTCTCCCCATACTAGGTTTCGGCATCGTTGTCTTATTCCTCATTTCGTTAAAGGTCGTGTGCGTAAATGGCGCGGATACAGCGTTAAAAGAAACCTGATTTGAATTATATTACATAAATAACATTAATTTAAATATTCTGTTCAACTATTTTCAACTCGGTGAATTTCTCATCGAAAACCTTTTAGGGATATGTATCATAATGTCGATACCTTGCCATTATCAGACCCAACAGTATAGGCTATAATGGATACAGTGATTTAGGAAAGGGATGCAATCATGAAGAAAGTCATCGTTGTAGGATCAGGAATTTTAGGAGCATCAACAGCCTATCAATTAACAAAATGGGGTGCGGAGGTCCTTGTTATAGATCGGAAAGATCGAGGACAGGCTACAGATGCTGCCGCCGGCATTATCTGTCCCTGGTTATCCCAGCGCCGCAATCAGGATTGGTATCAGCTTGCCAAGGCAGGTGCACGTTTTTATCCCGGGTTGATTGAGGAACTTGAGCGTGAAGGGGAAACGGAAACGGGTTACGCGCAAGTGGGAGCCCTTAGTATTCATACCGATGTGGAGAAAATTAACAAGATGCAGGAGCGGGCACACCTTCGTAAAGAAGATGCACCGGAGATTGCTGACATTATTCGTCTGGATGCCAAAGAAACCCATCAGCGATTTCCACTTCTCCAGGAAAATGTTCAGTCTGTGTACATCAGCGGTGCTGCGCGTATCGATGGACGTGCGCTGCGTGATGCTTTACTCCGGTCAGCACAACGGAATGGGGCGATCCTGATGGATGGGGACGCGACTCTTCAATATGAATCAGACCGGGTAACTGGTGTGGTTGTTGATGGTAAAATCATATCGGCTGACGAGGTCATTGTGTGTGCTGGTGCTTGGGCGAGTGAATTGTTCAAGCCTTTGGGCATTGATTTCAAGGTTCATTATCAGAAGGCACAAATTATGCATTTGCAGGAACACAATCGAGAAGACACAGGTAACTGGCCTGTAGTCATGCCTCCTTCAGATCAATATCTGTTGGCTTTTGATCAACAGAAGATTGTGATTGGGGCGACTCACGAAAATGATATTGAAGGCTATGATACAAGAGCAACCGCAGGCGGAATGCAGGGAATATTGAATAAAGGGTTGGAACTGGCTCCCGGTTTAGTTGATAGCACGTTTCAGGAAGTAAGAGTAGGCTTCCGTCCATTTACACCGGGATTTCTTCCGGTCATGGGTGCTGTTCCCGGTTGGAAAGGCTTGATTACAGCCAACGGGCTTGGAGCGTCCGGTCTAACGATGGGGCCTTTTATTGGAAGTCAACTGGCCAAGTTGGCTCTGGGTATGGAGTTGGATATCGATATTCAGCCATATGACCTTGGGAAAGCAATGAATGATCAGAAATGAGGTGAACGATGACGTATTCACAGCGCTTAACCCACGGAAACTCCTCAGATCTCATATATCTGGAGCACCAGATTGGCGTCACCGAGGAGGAATTGGCAAAAGCCGAGGAAGAGAAGACACATTGTGAATTGAAACTGCACCAATGGAGAACAAAACCAACTTATAGTTCGGAGGGATGTTCATCGGCTGAGACAAAAATGATGGAGCAATTAGTCCAATTACAGACGAAGATAGACAACTTCCGCATCCGAATGATGAACCTGCAAGATGATTTGGAAAAGCTAGGTGATTAACCCCAACAGGGCCTAAACTACAACCAGAGACAAGGATGAACAGAAGATGAGTTATGATGGAGAACGCATATATTTACGATTTTTGAAAGTGGAGGACGCGACGGCACTGTTGGATTTGCAATATCGCAATCGGGCTATTTTCGAAGAAATATCGGCAAGTGAACGATCGGAGACATTCTATACACTGGAGGGGCAGGTTGCCCTTCTTGAACGTTGGAACAGGGCCAGAGAAGAAGGGAAACGTTACTCTTTCGGGATCTTCCTGAACAATACGCATGAGCTTCTTGGGGAGATTTCTCTGTTCGAGCTTGAACTGAATTCCACCACCAAATGGATAGTTGGTTATGTGCTCGACCAGGTGCAGAATGGCAAGGGATACATGAGTGAAGCCCTTCAGCTGGTACTGAATTTTGCCAGGAAAGAAGCAGGGATAAGACGAGTGGAGGCAGGTGCGCTGCCCGATAATGCCGGATCGATTCGAGTGTTACGCAAGGCAGGCTTTCATGAGGAAGATCGCCAGAATGTTAAAATTAAGGGAATATGGAAGGAACATATGATGTTTGCAGTTGATTTGCAGTAGTTTATAACTATCGTAACGTGAACCACCATATCATCCAGGGGGACTTATGAATAAACGGAAACGTATGCTGCTGGACTCAGCGCTTGTGCTCTTTGAGAAATATGGGGTGACCAACACCTCCATACAGATGATCTTAGACGAGTCGGGTGTTTCCAAAGGGACATTTTATAAATTCTTTGGTTCGAAGGATGATTGTATTCTTGCCATTCTGGAGCAGCGGGTACAGGAAGACATGACGATTCGCAAAGATTTGGAGAACCAAAGCTATGCTTCCGATTTTGATTTACTGGTGGATCAGATTATGGTGCCATTGATTTTGCCAGAAAAAAAGTTTGTTGTAGAGCTATTCTGGACAGGCTTCTACTCTGAAGAATGCGATTTGGAAAATTTGACTCGCATGCAGATCAATTGGCTATCTGAACGACTGGTACAGGTTTTTGGAGAAGAATTAAGACCCTTTGCTTATGAAGGGGCTATATTTGGATTTGGCATGATCCATCAAATCTCGAACATGTGGAGAAACTTTCATCTTCACCAACCGGATTGGAGCCATCTTGTGCCAAAAATCCTGATCTACATTGAAATTTTGCTTCGTTCCATGCTGGAAAGGCAGGAGCATATTATTGATTTTCCAAGCCTTTTGATGATCGCTCCTGGTTCCAAAAAAATTGCTCAGGGTAAAAACAATTTGATTGCAGATCTTCAGAAATTCAGTCATTCTATTCTCCATTCAGAAGTGTCTATTAAAGCGAAAGAACTAACCCAAGGACTGCTTGCTTTAGTCGAGCAGAAAGAGATCAATATGTCCATGTTGGAAGTAACCCTGCATGCTTTTCAAACCGAATTTGAATCGAATTCCGTTCAGTACGAGGCAAGCAGGATTGTCAAAGATTGCAGCTCGTACCTCGAACAAATCAGGCTAATCTCGATGGAAAGCACGAAATAAACGTCAACGCAGCAGTTCATACTTAATGTGGAAGGCTATTGTTCATTTTTATTATTTAACACCAAAAAGCGGCAGATTGGACGTAAAGCTTACGGTCCTGATCTGCCGCTTTCTGTATAAGATACATTTGTTTTTACGCGATGTCATTCATGTAGATGCTATGCTTAATTTGTATTCATCGAGACTTTTTGTCTTACAGTCTGCTTGGAGTCTTCCTCCGTTGCTTGTTTGGTACGTTTGATGAAGAAGGAAAGCAGCAATCCGAGAACGGCAATGCCGATAATGACAACGTAAGCATCATTAATTCCCTGGATCATGGATTCCATTCCCAACTGCTGCTGGGTTAAGCCTTTGGCTGCACCCGTTGCCACCATATCCTGTACATGTGCCGTTGTGCGACTGGTCATTACACTTACGAGCAATGAAGTACCCACAGCGCCAGCGACTTGTCTCACGGTGTTGGATATCGCTGTACCGTGTGGCCCAAGTCTTGGAGGCAGTTGGTTCAAACCTGCTGTTTGGATTGGCATCATGAGCAAGGCCATACCAATTCGGCGGCCTGTTGACATTAATACCAGGTAAGTATAACTGGTAGAATCCGTTAGATCGATGAAACCAATAGTGGTTACGATCGTGATAACCATCCCGATAACTGCCAGCCATTTTGCGCCAAACCGGTCAAACAATCTCCCTGTTATTGGCATCAGGAAGCCCATGACAAGCGCCCCTGGAAGCAATAATAATCCGGACTCCAATGCAGTGTAACCCCGTGCATTTTGGAGGTATAAAGGAAGCAGCATCATATCAGCATACATAATCATCGTGATAGCGATATTAATGATCGTGGTCAGTGAGAACATATTATACTTGAAAGCACGCAGATCGAGCAGCGGATTTGTAGACGCGAGCTGTCTCCATGTGAACAGTCCCAGAGCAACAACTCCTGCTGCAAGGCATATGATGACTTCTGCGCTTGACCATCCCAGACTTCCCGCTCGGCTGAAGCCATACAGCAATGCGCCGAATCCAATCGTGGACAGCAATACGCTGAGTGTGTCGAACTTGAGTTTGATTCGTTCCGATACATTTTTGAGATATACAAACGCAAAACCAATAACAATAACGGTTAGTGGGATCATTCCGTAAAACATCGTTTGCCATGTGTAGTTCTCAAGGATATATCCAGCAAGCGTTGGCCCAATTGCCGGAGCGAAAATGATGGCAAAACCGACCATGCCCATCGCTGCCCCCCTTTTCTCAGGAGAGAACAGGGTTAGAATGACATGCATCAACAATGGCATGATAATACCAGCACCGGCTGCTTGAACCATACGTCCAGTCAACAGTGTACCGAAGTTACTCGCAAGGGCAGATATAATCGTACCAATGAGGAAAATAAACATTGAAGCTTGAAATAGTTGCCGTGTCGAAAAGCGTTGCATGAAATAGGCTGTGATGGGAATAAGTACTCCATTCACCAGCATGTAGCCTGTCGTAAACCATTGGGCTGTTGCTGCTGAGATATTAAAATCACCCATCAGCTCCGGAGTTGCCACACTCATAACGGTTTGGTTCAATGTGGCAAGAAATGCACCCAAAATCATAACAAACAGTATGGGGCCCTTTTTTACGTCATCTCTTTCTTTTAATCTAGCCTGGCTCAATCCATTCCATCCTTTCAATCCACACGTGACTAAATTTACAACGTGTTGTATAGTTTACATTGTATTTATTGAATTATATACATATTCCCGAAGATTACAATTTACGATTTTGGGTATTTTTGTTGCTTATTTTACGAAATAATGAAATATGTCGTCTAAATAGTAAATAAACGACTGATCATTTAAAATTGTAATTTTCAAAATTTGAGGAGTGATTTGCATGAAAAACCAAAAGAGTTCTGCTACAGATCCTCGTATACTTCGTACAAGACAGTTGATTCGGGATGCTTTTGTAGATCTTTTGCAGGAAATGGATATCGAGAAGTTGTCGGTCAATCGGATTGCAGAACGAGCTACGATCAACCGGGTGACTTTTTATCTGCATTACCGAGATATCACGGATATGATGGAGAAAATGGCGGATGAGATGATTGAGCACATTGAACGGATTGTGGACGAACATGCTCCTCAATTTGAGGATGCTGCCAAAGACGATGGTTGGCCAGTGCTTGTGAAATTGCTTGAACACTTTGCTGACCATTCCAAATTTTATCGTGTCGTTCTCGCTTCCCGACGTACCCCTATTTTTACGGAGAGGCTTTTGAAATTGCTAACAAAACTCGTATCGGCCAAAATTGAAAATTTGGAGCTGGGGAACTCCTTTGCTCAAGCGGGTATCCATAAGGAGATCGCCATCTGGTACAGTTCTTCAGCCCTGATTGGTACCATTGTATCCTGGCTTCGCAATGACATGCCCTACGCACCGCATTTTCTTGCCAAGCAGTTCTCTTTAATTCGTGCTTACTCTTACAATGACTTGATATAACAAAAAAACATCCAGCTATAGTCAGGATCAACCATAGTCAGATGTCTTTTAACAAGGTATAAACGGGCTATTCTCCTGTGGGGGTTCGTAATATCATATACAGTCCGATGAGCGCTGCCAGAGCACCAAAAATGATGCCTGACAATCCATTGTAAAAGGTTGGATCTCCTTTGTATGAAAATGACATGATCGCAGTTTGTGTTAAAGAAAGTGAGATCAATGATGAGGAGAAGTTCGTCAGTTTGATGGCTTCAATGACCGGCTCATTATTCCGTCTCGCCATAATGGCACCCCCAAGAGAAACGGCGATTTCGGTAAAAGTAACGGCAGCGATGATAAAGGCGACATAGTGAGGGTAATGCGTCCTGCTGCCTGTAACGAATAATAACTTACTGCAATAGATGATGTAGACCGCACTTGAAGCGAGTACAATCTGCCCTATAAGCCGATAGGCTGCGTGTTGTTTCTTTAGAATTTCCTCCGGGCTGGAATCAACAAGATTCGAGTCCTCATGTGCTTTTGCTGCGTAATACTTGGCTACAGCGATGCCAATATTATAAAATGCGTTAATGCATAAAAAGAAGGAGAGCGAGAAGATTCCCAAAAGTATTTTTCCAAGTGCGATAAGGGCATTTAGTGGAATAGATAATTTGGCAAAGTAAATAATGCGATTATTTTTAACTTTAAAGACGGATTCCCCTCTATTCACCGGACGTATCCAACTCACTGTATCCCTCCCGAACGAAACCCCGATGTGCAAAGAATGAGTCTTGTGTTTAAGCATACCATAGTAAACCATATGGTCCACGTATTAGGTTTAGACATGTTCATGCTTATCTATCCGTTCAGAACTTCATATCCGCCATAAATATACTGTTAGTCTGAAAAAAACCCTGAAATATCCATATTTTGAATATAGTTCAAAAGTTTCATTCCAAATAATATACGGTTAGTATAAAATTGGTTGTGCGCTGAACTGTCAATTCATGTGTGAATAACAATAGTTTAAGAGGCGGTGTCAGGATGTACAAAGAAGTGATTCGTGCTCACGATATAACCAATTTTCAGTCAAGATCGGAAGAGTTTTTTCCCCTTCACTGGTTTCGGAAGATGTTGTCGGAGAAGCCTGTCTACTATCATGAGGATACGGATACCTGGAATGTGTTCAGATATGAGGATGTCAAGCAGGTACTAAGCAATCATGAATATTTTTCATCCGAAGGCTCAAGAACAACCATTGCAGTTGGGGCAAAAAGCAAGGAAGGCACACCGCCGGACAAAATGAATATTTCGAGTATAGATCCTCCGCGTCATCAAAAAAGCCGTTCGCTGCTTTCTGCTGCTTTTACACCCCGCAGCCTGAAAAACTGGGAGCCACGAATCCGGAACATTGCGAAGGAACTGGTGGAGGATATTGAACTTAATACTACGATCGACATCGTGCAAGCACTGGCAGCACCATTGCCTTCCATGGTAATGGCTGATTTGCTGGGCATAACGCTGAAGGACAGCCACCGCTTCAAAAGCTGGGTAGATATTCTGTTTCAACCCGCCAATAGAGAAAATGCAGATGAAATGGAACTGAAAAAACAGGTCGCGGCGCAGGAGTATTATCAGTTCCTGTATCCCATTGTCGTTCAGAAACGGTCTCAGCCTGGCGACGATATCATTACAGATCTGTTGAAAGTGGATGTGGACGGCGAGACATTTTCCGATGATGAGGTTGTTCGAACCACAATGCTTTTGCTCGGAGCTGGTATCGAAACGACCAGTCACATGGTATCCAATACATTTTATTCTTTTCTCTATGATGACCCCAACTTGTATGTGCAGTTACGAGAGAACCCTGAGCTGATCCCACTTGCCGTGGAAGAGATGCTTCGTTATCGCTTCCATAACGCCAAGCGACACCGGACCGTGAAGAAGGATAATAATCTGTTGGGTGTAGAATTGAAAAAAGGAGATGTCGTCATTTCCTGGATGAGTGCAGCGAATATGGATGAAACCATATTTGAAAATCCATTCGATTTGAACATTCACCGTCCCAATAACAAAAAACACCTTACCTTTGGAAATGGTCCACATTTCTGTCTGGGTGCTCCGCTGGCGAGAATGGAATTGAGTGTTGCTTTGACTGCATTTGTAGAAAGGGTACCTTTCATCGAATCGGTTGAATCATTTGATTTGGAAAATAACCTGACCGTCTCGGCTCCAGGCCAGTCTCTGACGTACTTGCCTGTGAAGATTGTGCACTAGGAGAAAGATTAATATCATACAGGCCAAATAACAAAAACCGTAAATTTGATGCTTACTGGTCATACCCCTGGTCAAGTAGACAGATGAAAAAAGCTATGCTGCCAGCGCGCATCGATATTCAATCGGTGCGCGTTGTTTGAGTTTGGCTTGAAAGCGTCGGTAGTTGTAATTGTAAATGTAAGATGAACATCGGACAAACTGGAGCAAGGATTGGTGACTGCATCCTGAAAAATGGCTCAGCAGCCTATCATGTGAAAGAACATCAACAGTCCATCATATATGGAGACTACTATTTTATGGAAGCCATTTTTAAATTAAAAGGAAGCGACTTATATTTGTGGTGATCTGTCAACTTCATAACATGATAAAAAGGAGCTGATTGATCTGGCTTCCTTTTGTTATCTAATCCAACATATGCTATTCAGCTTGGGGAAGCCTGATTTTCAAAACAATACCGTTCAGCTCAACCTAAACTGAACTACAGTTGAATCCGTGTTACACCCGAGCAATCCCAGAAACACAAGGGTGTAAGGATACAAGAAGAAGCATGTTCAGATCTGAGAGCAGCTCGAGACATGCAAAAAACAAGTGAGGTGTCTTCCATGAGTGAAAGGTTGTTAACCATCATAGATCTGATGCAATGGGACAAGCAGGGGCAAACAGAAGAGTCTGAATCGGAGCGGCATCAACAGTTCTCACACATCATGTTTGAGCTGTTAGAGGCGACCTTTTATAACTAGCAAAGCTTTAGGCTTCGAGCAAATCCCTTTTGCTGGCGTGTCAACATGTTATAACTAGTACTAGTACTTTATTTTCAATAACTTAATTTGATAAATACGAATCCAAAAAAGCACTAACAGCTCGCTCAACACATACTTTGATTTGAGCATCGGATGGATCTTCAATAAAGCCAAATATACAGTTTTCCACTAGCTCCGATTCGATTAAAGCTATATAGTGTGACACAACCGTCTTTGTATCTCTCTTTTTTATCTTGTGAGCATTCATTTCTTTCTCAAAAAGTACAGACAACATATCGTGAATTTTCCTTTGTCCCTCTTCAAAGAATAACATTCCAATGTCAGAGCGTGTGGACTCAGCAATTAGCATCCGGTTAATAGCAATTGTATCCGGGCTACACCGTTGATGCAAATAATGTTCCCCGAAATTCTGTAACACTATATTAAGATCATCATTTTCTGACAATATGGACTTTATGGTCGCTAATTCGGGTTGAACGGACTGTTTGACCAATTCTACAAAGACTTCTTGTTTTGATGAAAAATAGTTATACAAAGTTGCTTTGGAACCACCGACACGCGCAGCAATATCGGACATGGATACTTCATATGAAGCGCTTTTCTTTAGCAATTGTAATGCAGCATCGATTATTGCTTTTCTCTTGTCTTCACTTTTTGTTCTCAAAGAAACCGCTCCCTATATAATCTACAAATTTCTGATCTCATTATAGATTTCTAAACCAACATCGTCAAATAAGAAGCGTTATCCCGTAAGCAGGAGGAACATATTGACGGTTGGTATTCTCTTCATTATAATTAAACTGTACAGTACAGTTTAATTATCGGAGGTGCAGATTATGGGAAATAGTAAATCAACGTATTGGATTGAAAACAGATTGGAACAGAAAGATCTTATGCCTAAGTTAGTTAAACAAGAATTGGAAAATGAAATCAAACAAGACATTTTGGACTTTTTAGAAGCACAAGAGGTTGCTAATCTGGCAACGTTAACTCCTAATAGTTGGCCACTTATTCATGCTATGCATTTTGCCACAGTTACAGATCAAGAACAAAGACCTGTGTTTTATCTGTTTTCTGTTCCAGGAACGAGAAAGTTGCATAACATCAGTGTGAATTCCCAGGTAGCATTATCAATATATAATTTAACAGGATATGAAAATAGAAAGCAGGCAAAGGCATTTCAATTTATGGGGATTGCCCAAATTATCACTGACCCAGAGGAAGTTAAAAAAGCACTGGCAGCTCAAAGAAGTAAGCCAGGTTATGAATTCACTGAACATTTACCGCTTGAAAAACAGCCTTGCATACGAGTAGATGTTCTATACGGTACGTGGATGGATCAATCAGGCAAGCGTCCGTTGGTATCAGTAGACTATCGGCAACAGGTGTAACGCCTCTAACTGAGATTCAGAAATTTGAGAAAATGGGACTCATGCTATCTATATTTTTTTACTTTGAATATTTTAAAAGCCAAGAGGCTAGTTTCTGATGATTACATCCGTAACCGCAATATTTATAATTCAGAATAGGAGCTTCCTACTAAATGAAGAAACTACATGCGTTTGCTAGCATTATATCGATTCTATGTATAGCTGTTTTTCTTATTTCAACTATTATAGTAGATTTATTCTGTAGTCATGAAACGATTGCTAGACTAAAAAGTTTGATTGTTCTACCAGGATTGATTATTTTGATTCCTGCCATGGCGATAACTGGGGCAACGGGCTTCAAAATATCTCGGGGTAGGAAAGGAAAGATTATTGATAAGAAAAAGAAGCGTATGCCATTTATTGCCTTGATTGGTGTATTAATTATGATACCGTCTGCTATATTGCTTGATATGTGGGCTTCAACGGGTCAATTTGGAGTAAAATTCTTATTGGTTCAACTAATTGAAATCATATGCGGTAGTTTCAACCTATTCCTAATGAGTATGAGCATGAGGGACGGATTTGTACTTACCGGAAAATTGAAAATCAATAGATAAGGTCTTCCTTAATTGACATTTCAATTAAAGTCTCCGGAGTGGATGTGTGAGGATAGATTCCTTACGAAGGGGCCGTTTAAAGGCCCTCTTTCTTTAGGAATGTGGAGTGATCATTTTTGATTCGTTGTCGGAGACCCCATGTCGAATCGAATCCTAGCATTTAAGAAAGGAATGAGAAGTACTATGCAGTTTCATCCAATGATTATACATTTCCCTATAGTGCTGTTATTAGTGGGTGTCATATCTTTATGGATTTCCTTCTGGGGATCTGACTTCTATAGGCGATTAGCAAATTATTCATTAGTAGGAGGATTTGTTTTCTTGATTGCTGCTGTCATTTCTGGTTTCAACAGTGTAGATTACGCAGTAAAGACATTTACGAATGTATCAGAAACGATAACTAAACATCAAATGTTTGGAATCTTCACACTCATCATATTTGCTTTAACACTTTTAATTCAATACAGTAGTATTAAGAAAAAAAATCCTTCTACTTTTATAAGAGGAATCTTGTTCGTTTTGTCATTCACAGGGCTTGTTATGCTAATCATGACTGGGCATTTCGGTGGTCAACTTGTATATCCATAGTTCTTAATAGGATCGTTTCCCTCCTATAAAAGTTGGGTTCTTCTGAGGGACGGAAGTGTCACAAAAAACATTTTCCATCAAATCTGAGAGAAGCTTTGAGGATAACTGGGGAAGCTAGATGAAGAAACAGATTGATACTGATTGAAGGACTGATGGTCATTTAGGGTTTAGGATCAATTTGTTCTTCACAGAGAGTAAAAAAAGTAAAATGCCTATCACCTATTGCATGATGGGCATTCTCTTCATCAATTATTTATAACCAAGCTAATTCAATTCCACGATCTGATTGATATCTGTCCCTTCCGTATTTTTACCCAGCAGCCTACGGAACATAAATTGGACCATCTTGAATTTGTTGCCGGAATCCCAATACTCGGCAGTTTCAGCTATGATCTTGATGAGAACGAGGTTTGGGTCGTCATACGTCGTTTCAAGTATTTTTTCGTAGGCCGGGTTCCAGAACTCTTTTACCTTCTCTGAACTTTCTACGAGTTCCGCGTTACCACGGATGGAGACGAAAGATTTACCCACAAACGCGACGTTGACTTGTTGGTTGTGAAGCAATTCATGAAACTTGCTAGTATCTTTTTTAGTCAAAAACCATAGGTTGCTGTCGAACTCGACATCCTGGGTCTTCATGGGTCGAGAAACGAGCCCTTTTTCGGATATCGTTGTAAGCATTGCGATGTCAATGTCTTTGATCAGTTCCTGAACCTTCTCAACCGCTTCCTGATTGTCTGAGGTTGGATTCATCTTCAGATTCCTCCTTTCAATGTATAGAGTATAGATTTCATTATTTCCCACGCTAAGCTCAATCAAACACCTCAGCAAGGAAAACTTTCCTGGGTTCTTGAGAAATTAATCAAGCAGTTCAGTGAAAATTTCTTCTGTACTAGGTTAGAGTTAGCAGGAAAGAGGAGCAAAGAAATTATCGTATCCTCTTGGAAGGAAATTGAGTCTTTTCCCAGTGTTGCTTTTAAATACAATTTTGATGAGAACACTTCTTTCAGCAGCATTGAGTATCATTATTTAAGTAAAAATGAATCGATACTTAATAAATTCGAATGTCCTTATCAGCATGAAAGTTCTCAAGGAGATATCCAGTAGATGATATCGTACACACCACTGTCGAGGGACAAGAACATATTCCCATTTCCGATTAGACATGTATCTATTATTATTTTGCCAGTTAACTCATTAAACTAACGGGCAGGTTTGTGGAATAATGGATGACTTCTTCATTAATCGAACATTTGAAGTCCAAAGAAGAGGCCGTAATCATTAACACGACTTCTGCGCTTGGATTCGTTCCGCTAGCAACGAACGCTGTATATTCGGCCACCAAAGCAGCGCTCCATTCCTATACGTTGTCTCAACGTTATTTGCTTAAAGATACAACAGTAAAAGTGTTAAAAATCATTCCACCTGGGGTTCAAACAGAACTCATGACAGATCTCAAAGACAATCCGCTTGCGGGCTTTTTTTACTTCATGGTATTGAGTTTCACAGCCTAAGGATCGAATTAATGATCTGTAGGTGCCTGAGTCATCATATCGTTAACCTGGGTTACAAAGGCTCCTTCATTCGGGCCCTGATTATTACGCATCATTTTTGTTTCTTCTACTAGAATTTCGTCTGCTTCCGTACCGAGTAATGTTATAACTCCTTCAATGAAAGCTTCAAGAGGTATCGGTGCGCGCTGTTTAAGTCTGGATTGAAAGCGTCTGATGCGAAAAGAAGGATTCAACGCATGGTTATCCAGGTAGGTTGCTTTGCGAGAGTGGCTGCCCTGACGCCGAATCCTTCTAATCGTGAGTTGATCGCCTCAGACGTGTACTGGAAGCCTTGATCCGAATGGAGTACAGCTTCCGAAACGTCTCTTTTTTGTGTCCACTGTTCCACCGTATCCAATACGAGCTGGACATCGTTCCGTTTAGATAACTGTCAAGCTACAATCTCGTTATTGAACAAGTCTTGAATCACAGACAGGTAAACGAAAGCGCTCGCATCCGAAATATAGGTAATATCCGTCACCATTTTTTGCTGGGGTGCTGTCGCATGAAATTGGCGCTTCAGGCGATTCGGATAGAGGACAGATGGCGTATAGCTGGACTTCTTCCGCTTCTTGCGAATCACCGATTGGATCGATAGTTCCCGCATGATTCGCCATACTTTCTTGTGATTGTCGTTCAGACCAGCCTCCCACAACGCCGTTCTCATGCGAGGATAACTAAACTCTCGGTTGGTCAAATAAATAGCCATCATGTGTTCTTTGATCTCACGCTCACGGTCTTGTCTAGCGTCTCGCTGCGGCTGTATTGCTCGTCATTTGTAGTAACTGGAACGGGGTATTGCTGTAATGGATAATAGGCGTGTAATGCCATGCAAGGACCGTAGTTCATATAGGATAGCGTAGTTTCCCGCTGGCTCAGCGCTTCTTCTTTACTAGATTTGGATACCTTTTTTTAAATACCCCACCTGTGCTTGGAGATAATCTCGTTCTTCCTCCACGCTGCCAAAGGTTGTACGGGGGCGTCCCTTCAGTAGATTCAGGACACTGTTTTTTCGCTCATTGAACGCTCTCTATTTTCCCACTTTTCACCCACACCTATAGTTGTGAACAGATTCGAATCCCTTCGCTCTCAGAGACCACCTTGTAACTTGAAGTACCTTCGTCATATGATCTAACTGTATTCAATTTAAATTCTTCGGTATACGTCTGAAATGTTTGCCCTTTTATTGCCATGAAAATATCCCCTCCAAGTGTCACTTGAACCCTCATGATAACATGAAGGTTTTTTTAAGTGTCTACTTAAAGGGGATAATACCATACAGCATCCGATCTACGGCTTTTATAAGAACAACCATACATATCATATGAGAAGATCACATTAGAGGCGTTTGCGATGAAGACTCGAAGTGGTCTTCTTTTTGCGTCATATCTTGGTTTCCGTTAGGAAAGGAAAACTGCTGAGCGAGAATCTGTTGCTCTTTAATGAGTAGATCGACTTTATGGTAAAGATGGTCCAATTGTTTGTTGTAATGTTTGTAAGTATAGAATCCAATTACACCCTTAATCGCGAAGAAAATGACAGCTGCCGCAATAATCAATATATAGTTAGAAGCAATATGCCTGATCCAGCTGTTGATTTCACTTATCACGCTAACCTTCCTCTCCCAAGAATACAGATTACTTCTATTCATTGCCTTCGTAATAGGAAAGATTACGTGGAAAATGTTCTCAAATGATTTCTTTCGAAAGAACGACTAAGCATGGCAACATTGTGTTTATTCCTCTTATTCAGTAGAATTATTTTTAATTCATATTTTCCAAAGGAGAGCAAATACGTGCTGGAACTCAGCTTTAACGACCCGGAAAAACTCGTAACTGTAACACACGCCCTGTCGACTCGTTCCCGGATTGACATTCTCCAGCTTTTAAATGCCAACAAATTAAACATTATTGAAATTGCCGAAGCACTTAACTTGCCAGTGTCAACGGTAGCCAACCATATTAAAGTGCTGGAGGCGGCCCATTTAATACATACCGAAATGCTCCCGGCCTCTCGTGGGGCCATGAAGGTTTGCAGCCGCAATTATGATGATATTCATATTGCCCTGAATCATGTGAATTCTTTTCTCACACGGGATACGAATGTCTATGAAGTTCAGATGCCGATCGGACATTACAGCGACTGTGAAGTTGCTCCAACATGCGGCATGGCGAGCATGGAGGACATGATTCTGAAGGAAGACGACCCGGCAAGCTTTTATCACCCCAAACATATTGATGCTCAGATCATCTGGCTGGCAAAAGGATATTTGGAATATTTGCTTCCGATGGATATTCCACAAGGCGCAACGATTGAAGCTTTGGAATTGTCCATGGAAATCTGTTCTGAAGTAGCGACCTATAACAATGACTGGCCGTCGGATATTTCCGTTTGGGTAAATGGTACTGAGATCGGAATGTGGACAAGTCCCGGAGATTTGGGCGACCGCCGGGGGAAACGGAATCCGGCATGGTGGCCAGATGGTTCCACCCAATACGGCATCCTCAAAAAATGGCGTGTGGACTGTAATAATACCATGCTGGACAAGGAGAAAATTTCGGATGTGTCCCTGGCAGATCTTCAACTTGATGATAAACCCAAGTTAAGATTACGCATTGGAATTGATCCGGATGCGAGGCACCAGGGAGGCATGAACCTGTTTGGCAATGAGTTCGGGGATCACGAACAGAACATTATTATGCAGGTAAGGTATACGATGAATGCGGGTGAAAAGGATGCGAGATATGCGAAATAATGGTACTCCATTTATCGTGAGTATCGAGCGTTTTAAACCGAATTTGTTTCAACTGGAACAGGGTGAAGGTCTATTCAAGTCCCATTCACATGCTTATGATGAGCTGACACTTATACTGGAAGGAGAAGGGTATTACAGTTCACCGGAGCAGAATGTCAAAGTGGTTGCGGGTGACCTCATTATGATCCCGCCAGGGTTGTATCACGGTTATGTGTGTACCGAGCCATGGCAGGGTATTTCCGTACATTATTACCATGACCACCTGCCCGTGCATTGTCGATATCTTTTTAATGAGCAGGACCATTACAGAAATCGCATTCAGCTTGCCCATCTAAATCAAGACAGTCTTCGCTGGGCAGATATCAGTTTAGCTGAATTGGAGAAGGAGTGGAGGTCTGAAGACAAGCAGAGTGTTGACTCCAGTCATTTAATACGTCTGGCGCTGGAGACTACACTGCTACTGTTCCAGCGAAATTGCTCACTTGAAGCTCCCCATGCTGTGAACGATCCAACGGGTCAAGGCATTATTCAGGAAGTGTTGAAAGAAATCCATTCATCTTACTACACGCCGATTACGGTTAGTGAATTGGCCTCTCGACATTTTCTGTCGGAAAGCAATCTGCGGAAGAAATTTACGGAAACGGTTGGGGTTTCTCCGAAGCAATACATTATTAATCTTCGTCTAATGGAAGCCAAACGGTTGTTACAACAAACCAACAAGGCAGTTGAAATGATATCTTCGGAAGTAGGGTTCACTTCGTCCAGCAGATTTTATGATTATTTTGTCAGATCTGTTGGGGTTACCCCACTGGAATGGCGGATGCAGAACCTTCAATAAAGCTTCCACAGGAAAACCGTCTGCGGACGGTTTTTTTCGACCGACGATATCGCTTGAAGGTTGTCTTTTTTTTCACCCTGATTTAAGCGTTTTCACAATTGTGTGTAAATGAATCCTGCCAGATAATAGAAAATAGCACGACATTGAAGGGAGAGAGCAGAGATGACGAACAGGACAACTTTTTGTAATCCGGTGGCACTGCAATCCGCAGACCCTTGGGTCTATAGGCACTCCGATGGTAATTATTATTTTATGCGTACACGCTCTAATTACCTGGAGCTGATTCAGTCCTCGCGATTATCGCAAATTGACGAAGGGATTCGGAAAATCATTTGGACACCGGAGCCTGGCGGGCGTTACAGTTATCATTTGTGGGCACCGGAAATCCATTTTTTGAATGGGAAATGGTACATTTACTATACCGCCAATGATGGGGGAGGGGACGATTCACGGCGGATTTGTGTGCTGGAGAATGAAAGTCCGAATCCCATGGACGGCGATTGGGTGTGGAAGGGGTCACTGGACACTCCTGTCCCCGGTTTGGATGGTACCGTGCTGAAACTGGATGGTCAGCTCTATTTTCTGTATGCTGGCTACGGTCATTTTCCGGACTATGGCTCAGCGATCTATATCATGCGGATGTCTAATCCTTACAGGCTGACAGGTGACCATGTGCTGTTAACAGCGCCTACCCTATCTTGGGAAAAGCAGGGTGGAATGGCCATTAATGAAGGCCCGGTTACGCTGCATCGTAATGGACGAGTTTTTCTGATCTTCTCCGCAAGCACAACCTGGTCGGAAGACTATGCACTTGGCATGCTGACCATGAATGAAGAAGATGATCCGATGCTGGCCTCGTCCTGGACCAAGTCCCCGCAACCTGTTTTTCGGAAGAATACGGCGAATGGTGTATATGCCACGGGGCACAACAGCTTTACAACCTCACCAGATGGCCTGGAGGATTGGATCGTATATCATGCCCTTCCTGCACCAGGTGCAGATACCGGTTTACGGGCAACACGCATTCAAAAATTTGAATGGAACACGGATGGAACACCTGATTTCGGTGTACCTTTCAGTGATGATCATGCGCTTCAACTTCCATCGGGAGAGTAAATCAGAAGAAGCGAGAATGATGTATTGGTATGTCTTTAGTTACAATTATTTTGTAACTAAAGACGAAGGAAATTAATGCTTTGGTGAAAACGCATGCGTTCATCAGGTGCATAAAGCAATGTTTTGTATTGGTTTTAAAGTGAATGAATATCGCATAAAAGCAGTAATTTGACGATGTGTTCCAGTGAGTTATCTGAGTACGCCATGCTGCTTGATGGAAAAGGAAGCAAGAATTACTACTATTTTTTGTTACAAAAAAGTAAATTGAAAGCGTTGACATCTAATTATTATGTAACTATACTTTGATTCGAATACAGAAAATAACAAATCAGATCAATATCGTTCTGGGGAGAATTTCAAATTCGTAGCGGGGGATGAATATGGTGAAATTCACAAAGCGGCTATACAGTCTGTTATTGGTATCGGTGCTTATGCTTTCTACTGCAGCATGCAGTAGCGGAAATGATGCGGGAGAAGCAGTATCGCAGGAGAAAGAGGTTGCCAAAGAGAGGAATAACGTCACATTTGAGGATATAAGTCAGGACATTCGCGGCAACAAAAATCCAACACCGGAGCAGGCAGACGAAGTCAATCAAACGTTAAATGACACCTACTTGGGGGATCTGTACGAAGAAACCATCCCGAACGATTACTCAGCGTATCCCTATAAGAAAGATGTCACGCTGGACGTTTGGATGCCAGCCAATCCCAATATCCCCGATATGAACAAACATGCCGTGCAAAAGCAGGTAGAGCAGCTAACCGGAATCAAGGTCAACTTCATCACACCACCCGTGGGGCAGGAGGCAGATGCCTTTACCTTGATGATTTCGTCTGGGGAGCTGCCCGATATCATTATCAATCCTGAACGATATCCGGGAGGTCTTGAAGCCGGTTTGAATGACGGAGCTTATCAGGATCTCACCGACTTGATGGAGACCCATGCTCCCAACTATTCAGCATGGCGGAACTCTGATGAGACGAGAAGAAAAACGACCGTTACCGATAGCGGTAAACTGCTCGGTTTTTACGGAATTGCACCGTATTCCGAATGGACTTGGTTCGGTACGTTAATCAAGAAGGAAGCACTGGAAAAGACGGGATTGGAAGTACCGACCACGATTGAGGAATGGCACACCTTTTTGACAAAAAGCAAGGAAGTTGGATTTGCTGAACCGCTGAATTACGGATCTTCTTATGGTCAGGTCTTTACGGGCATTATTAACGGCGCATACGGCGTATGGGACTGGACATTCCTCGATGCAAATGGAAAGGTCGCCTGGGGCCCTGCGCAACCAAAAGCCAAGGAATACCTGACAACGATGCAGCAGTGGAACAAAGAGGGCTTGCTTAATCGGGATTGGGCCACCGCAGACTTTAACCAAAGGATGGCAAGCGCAATCTCGGACAAAACCGCAGTCATGATGGATTCACCCGATACCATGTGGAGTTACTGGAAGCAGCAGAACGATATCGATTTTGTTGGCGCACTTAATCCTGTCCTGAACAAAGGCGATAAATCAGCAACAACCTACAAGAACTTCAAACGAACAGGGACCACAGCGGCAATTACCACGCAATGTGATGACGTGGAAGCCGCAATGGCTTGGCTTGATTTTAACTACAGCAAAAAAGGCTGGGAAATTCTCAATTACGGCGAATATGGAACAGTTCATTTGATTGATGAGAATGGAAAACCATACTTCCCAGAAGACAGCTACATTTACAAAGACCCTGAGGGCCAGCCTGTTGCGACGACTTTGTTGAAGTACCGCATGCACTCCTGGCCAGCCATTCGTGACGAGCATAATTCCAATCCACTAATTGTGGCCAAAGGCAGCTACTCCGGAAACATTCGGAAAGAGTGGACAGAGAACATGGATACGAGCATGGCGATGCCGCCAATCACGTTTACTCAGGAAGAAGCATCACGAGAAGCTGAATTGGGCAACCAGTTGTCCACGCTGCGGGGTGAGTATTTTGCCAAAATCATCATGGGCGAACTTCAGGTTGATGCATATGACAAGTTTCTAACCGATGCCAAAAAGATGGGGCTGGATGAATTCCTGAGTATCCATCAGGCAGCGCTGGATCGGTATAACCAAAGGTAGCATGAATTTCTGAGCAGTGAGCAGTTAGAAATGAGGTGCCTATGAGATGCTGACTGTACGAAAAAACAGGGAGCTGCGCAGTGGGATGATCAACCCCAAGCGCAAAAATACCGGTCAAATCATCAAAAAGGATTTTAAAAAGAACTGGTTTGCCTACATGCTGGCGATCCCGGTGATCGCTTGGTTTCTCGTCTTTTGTTACGGACCGATGTGGGGCGTGCTGATTGCCTTTAAGGATTTCAAGCCGCTTCTTGGCTTCGCAGATAGCCAGTGGGTTGGGTTCAAACATTTTATAGAATTTTTCCAGGGTCCTTATTTCTGGAGAGTGGTCAAGAACACGCTGCTGTTAAATGTGTGGGGCATTGTATTTGGTTTTACGGCCCCGATCCTATTGGCATTAATGCTGAATGAAGCCCGGAACAGCAGATTCAAAAAAGTCGTACAGACCATTACCTACATGCCTCACTTCATTTCACTCGTCGTTGTCTGCGGCATGATTCATATCTTTACTGCTGATGAAGGTATTATTACCCAGGTATTGCAGTTCATCACAGGCAAGGAATACAGTTCACTGCTGGGGTACTCCTCCATGTTCAGGACCATTTATATCTTTTCGGGAATCTGGCAGAGTATCGGGTGGGAGAGCATCATTTATCTGGCTGCGATGAGTACGATCGATCCTACGTTGTACGAAGCAGCGGATATGGACGGCGTAGGGAGAATCAAAAAGATGTGGCATATTACGTTGCCCCAAATCAGCCCGGTGATCGTCATTCTGTTCATATTTGCAATCGGCGGCCTGATGGCATCCGGTTACGAGAAAATTATCCTTCTATATAATCCGTTGACCTATGATACCGCCGATGTCATTGCATCTTACGTATATCGAAGAGGGTTAAGGGAAGCAAGTCTGAGCTATTCCACAGCTGTTGGACTGTTGAGCGCAATCATCAATTTCGCTTTGCTTTGGGCGACGAACCGAATTGCCAAACGCCACTCTGAGGTCAGCTTATGGTAGGGAGGGGTAAACTGAAATGAAATATCGCAAAACGATGGGCAACCGAATGTTTGACATCTTCAATTATTCGCTGCTGACCCTGTTGACGCTGGCCTGTCTATATCCCATTTTGCATATTGTGTTTGCTTCCTTTAGTGATCCGGCTCGATTAGTGGCGCATAAGGGACTTCTACTTAAACCACTGGGCTTCACTTTGGATGGATATAAGCTGATTTTTAAGGATAACAGTCTCCTGGTGGGTTATAAAAACACGTTAATTTACGTGGGTCTAGGCACTTTTATCAATATGGTCATGACCATTATGGGAGCTTTTGTCTTGTCCAGACGTGATTTGTATTTTAAAAATGCGATCATGATTGTCATCACAATTACGATGTTCTTTGGAGGCGGACTGATTCCGTGGTTCCTTTTAATGAAAGATATTGGCCTGTTCAACAATCTGTGGGCGATGATTCTGCCTACGGCGCTGAGTACGTGGAACATCATCATTCTGAGGACCGGCTTTCAGGCGATTCCGCTGGAACTGGAAGAGGCAGCGACCATTGATGGGGCGAGTCAGGCACGAATACTGATGTATGTGATTTTGCCACTATCCAAAGCCACCCTGGCGGTCATTTTCCTCTATTATCTGGTTGGCAACTGGAATTCCTGGTTTAATGCCATGGTGCTGCTGCAGGACCGGGACAAATTTCCGCTGCAGCTGTTAATGAAAGAAATTCTGGTAGCAAATGACTCCACTGCAACTACCATGGGTAGTGCAAGCGGAGTAGTGATTGATAGTGCTGGCAGTTCAACCGCTTATCGGGAACTGGTCAAATATTGCACCATTGTTGTGTCCACCATTCCAATACTGATGGTATACCCTTTCCTGCAAAAGTACTTTGTCAAAGGAGTATACATCGGTTCAATCAAAGGCTAATAGGAGTGATTTACGTATGAATAAAGACAAGATGACATTGACACAACTGACACCACGCCCGGAATACCCTCGCCCTCAATGGGTACGAAGCAATTGGATCAATCTGAATGGATCCTGGCAATTTGAGATGGATCATGGCAAAAGTGGAAAAGAGCGCGGTTATGAGCAGCCCGAACATCCCCTGTCTGGAACAATCATTGTTCCGTTCTGTCCAGAGAGTAAGCTGTCCGGTGTGGCCTATACCGATTTTATGGCAGCTGTATGGTACAAAAGAGAATTCTCGATCCCGGATACCTGGATGAATGGACGCATATTGCTTCATTTTGGGGCTGTTGATTACGAAGCCGAGATCTGGGTCAATGGAAAAGCCGTTGGAAGGCACCGGGGAGGTTATTCGTCATTTCACTTTGATATCACATCCCATGTGTCGTCGGGAACAAATGTCGTCACGGTGTATGCGGAAGACGATGTGCGTTCCGGGCTTCAGCCGCGAGGCAAACAGAGCGAACGATTCCATTCGCACGGCTGCGATTACACGCGGACAACCGGCATCTGGCAAACGGTGTGGCTGGAGCAGGTGCCGGAGGTGTATCTGTCCGACATGAAAGTCGCCGCTGATCCGGATAATGCATGCGTGCACCTGGACGTGCAAATAGGGGGTAACGCTGCTGGAGGGGAACTGGCTGCAACTGCCCGCTTTGACGGTAAGGATGTGGGATCGGTAACGGCCGTTGTTCATGGACCTGTTGTAAAGCTTACTATTCCATTATCCGAAATCCACTTATGGGAGCCGGGGAACGCCAAACTGTATGACTTGGAACTGAATCTGGATGGGCAGAATCAGACGAGCGATACGGTTACATCGTATTTCGGACTGCGGACAGTGAGGCTGGACGGCATGGCATTCCGAATCAATGAAAAGTCCGTTTTTCAACGGCTTGTGCTGGATCAGGGTTTTTACCCGGATGGCATCTACACGGCACCAAGTGACGAGGATCTGCGCAAGGACATCGAGATCTCCATGGAGCTTGGCTTTAATGGCGCGAGATTGCATGAAAAGATGTTTGAGCCACGTTTCCTGTATTGGGCGGATCAGCTTGGATATCTGGTATGGGGAGAACATGCCAACTGGGGACAGGATATCACAACGACCGAAAGTCTCGCGCGGTTCCTGCCGGAATGGATGGAAGGCATGGAACGTGACTTCAATCATCCATCACTTGTCGGGTGGTGTCCGTTCAATGAAACGTGGGATCGTAATGGAACCCGGCAGGATGACGACGTGCTCCGAATTGTCTATGAGATGACTAAACGTATGGACCCGACACGTCCGGTCATTGATACCAGCGGCAACTTTCATGTGGTAACGGATATCTTTGATTTGCATGACTATGATCAGAACCCGGAAACGTTCCGAGCCAGATATGAACCGATGAAAAGCGGCGGGGAAGTGTTCAATACCTTTCCGGAACGACAGACATATGAAGGGCAGCCTTATTTTATTAGCGAGTATGGTGGTATCTGGTGGAATCCGGATCAGCATGATGAGAAAGCTTGGGGTTATGGAGACAGACCGCAATCCGAAGAAGCTTTCATTGCACGTTATGAGGGATTAACCAATGTTCTGCTGGACCATCCGAAGATGTTCGGTTTTTGTTATACTCAGCTCTATGATGTGGAACAGGAAGTGAATGGACTGTACACGTATGACCGCCGTCCCAAATTCGACCCGGAAACGATTCGTCGCATCAATTCCCGCAAGGCTGCAATAGAAGATTGAACATTAAAGGTTGGTTGCGTGCATGATCCATCATCCGATAAGGAGCGTGACTATAGATGAAGATAATAAATTACAGGAACAAATTGTTGCTGGCCTTGTGTGCATTTCTTATTTTTCCCATGGGACAGACGATGCATGCAGCTACCGTTCAGAATAACTTCTATAATGTTGTGATGCAGGATGGAGCAGATCCATGGGTTTACAAGCACACAGACGGATTTTATTATTTTACGAAAACAACCGGTGGTAACGTTACCATCTGGAAGTCAGCTCAATTAACAACCATTGATGCGGCTCCAACCACAGTGGTGAATACCGGCTGCTGCGGCATCTGGGCACCTGAGCTTCATTACATCAACGGTGCATGGTACATCTATTATGCCAAGGATGATGGAGACAACGTCAATCATCGCATGTATGTGATGGAAAATACATCAGCTGATCCCACACAGGGGACTTGGCAATACAAAGGGCAGATCACCGACCCCACCAACAAGTGGGCCATTGACGGGACAGTATTACAGGTAAACGGACAGCTCTACTTCATCTGGTCGGGCTGGGAAGGGGATACGAATGTAAGGCAGAATCTATACATTGCCCACATGAGCAATCCTTGGACCATTGATTCGAATCGTGTAGAAATAGCACGACCAACCTACGCCTGGGAAACCAATCATTCCCCAAATGTAAATGAAGGACCGCAGGTGATCGTACGAAACGGTGTGATTAGTCTTGTGTATTCGGCAAGTGGCAGCTGGACCAATGACTATTGTCTTGGGCTTATTACCGCCAGTGCCTCAAGTAATCTGCTGAATCCGGCATCATGGAGAAAGCGCAGTCAACCTATCTTTCAATCCGGCAACGGCTTGTATGGTCCGGGCCATCATTCCTTTACAAAATCGCCTGATGGAACTGAGGACTGGATCATGTACCACACAGCGAAATTCAATAATTCCGGATGGAACCGTGAGATCCGCTTGCAGAAGTTCACCTGGAATGCTGACAATACCCCGAATCTGGGTGCACCGGTGAATCCCAATGCCCCTATTGACCTGCCTTCGGGAGAAAAATCAATCGTTCGATATGAGGGTGAAGAGGGAATCTTTGGGGGAATCGCTTACGCATCTCAAAGTCCTTCCGGTTCTGGCGGTATGAAAGCGGGCCATATGGATACGGCGGACAGCTATGTTGAATTTAACGTCAATGCAGCAACTGCAGGCCCATATATTCTCCTGGCAAGGACCGCGAATGGCACCACAGGCGGCAACTGGTCCAACCTTCTGTTGAGTGTGAATGGAGGTACAGCCAGCCCTTTCTACATTACGAACAAGGGATGGGAGAATTGGGGCCTGTCTACAGCGAGAGTTCAGCTCAAGGCTGGTGTAAACAAAATCCGCTTTTCCAAAGGGGAAGGGTATGGTGAACTGGACTTTTTTGATATCAAACCTGCCAATTAGAAAATGATACACAGATCCGAACCCTGCTGGTGTCCATTGGGACGCTGGCAGGGTTTTGTGATTTTGAAGTTGAAAACAAACTTTCGTTTCCATTCATATTCAGTTCATAAAAGTACGTTATTCTTCCCCTATCAACGATATGGGAGGAACCACAATTGACAAACATACAGCAAAGAACAACAGGTAATGAACTTGGAGATTGGGCCATTGAAGCAGAGGGGCTTGTAAAAATATTTGGAGATAAGCGTGCAGTGGATGGTGTAAATCTGAACGTGAAGGCAGGTACGATCTACGGCGTGCTTGGTCCGAATGGAGCAGGGAAAACAACAACCATTCGTATGCTGGGTACGCTGCTCCGGCCAGATGGAGGATCGGCCAAAATATTTGGGCATGATGTGGTGAAAGAGTCACATATCGTGCGCCAGCTGATTGGACTTACAGGACAATATGCTTCTGTTGACGAGTCACTTAGTGCCAACGAAAATTTGATGATATTTTCACGACTGTTGGGTCTTGGCCGCACAGAGTCGAAGCGTAAAACGGCTGAACTGCTGGAAGAGTTCGGCTTGACAGATGCGGCGAAACGTCCGATCAAAGGGTTCTCGGGAGGCATGCGCCGCCGTCTGGATCTGGCGGCAAGTCTTATTGCTCAGCCGCCGCTGATCTTTCTGGACGAACCGACGACTGGACTTGACCCACGGACACGTGCACAGATGTGGAATACGATTCGCCAGTTGGTCAAGACTGGTTCAACAGTGCTTCTGACAACGCAATATCTCGATGAAGCGGATCAGCTGGCTGACCGTGTTGCCGTAATCGATCAGGGTCATGTTGTAGCCGAGGGTACGGTGGATGATTTGAAAGCTTCAGTTGGCACGGCGTCACTTCAACTGCGCATTCAGGAACCGACACGGATTGAACACGCTCGTCAGATTGTCGAGCAGATCCTTCGTACAGATTCCAGTGTATCGGCGGAAGCAGGGAAGATTACTGCACCGATGGCCAATGCGAATATTGCAGCAGATCTCCTGATTGCTTTCCGTTCTGCAAACATTGATCTGGCAGAGATGAGTGTCCAGAAACCTACACTTGATGAAGTATTTCTTACCATTACGGGCCAAGATGCGATTGGCAAAGCGTCTCATACGTCTCAAGAAACAAAAGCAGTGGAGGAGTTGCAAGTATGAACAGTACAATAGCGAAACAAAATCCAAGTCGGAAGCTGAGAAAATACACAAGCGTAGGGCAAACCGTCCGGAATTCCTTAACGATGGCTTATCGTGGGATATTGAAGGTTAGACGCACACCAGAGCAATTATTCGATGTTACCCTACAGCCGATCATTTTCACATTGATGTTTACGTACATTTTTGGCGGTGCGGTCTCGGGAAATATTCAAGCTTACTTGCTGGTCATTATTCCGGGTATACTTGTGCAGACGGTAATTACAAGCTCAGTCGTTACGGGTGTGCAATTGCGTGAAGATATGGATAAAGGGGTCTTCGACCGATTCAAATCATTGCCAATAGCACGTATTGCTCCGCTGGCCGGTGCATTGCTGGCAGACACCATCCGCTATACCATCGCAACATTCCTTACCTTTGCGATCGGCTATTTATTGGGATATAGCCCTGCAGGTGGATTAGGTCATGTTGCCATGGCAGGACTGCTGGTTATTGTATGCGCTTGGGCGATCAGTTGGATTTTTGCTTTTCTCGGTGTTATTGCGCGTACAGCGTCCAGTGTGCAAGGGATTTCCATGCTCGTGCTGTTTCCGCTGACTTTTGCTTCGAATGCTTTCGTTCCGGTAGATACGATGCCAAATTGGCTTCAGTGGGTTGTTAATGCTAATCCAATATCCCATTTGGTCTCTGCTGTCCGGGATTTGGCGAATCAAGGAACAGTCGGCACAGATCTGGTAACGAGCCTTGCTGGAGCTGTGGTTATTGTAGCTGTTTTTGCACCGTTGACAGTCCGTGCATATATGCGCAGAACGTAATTGAAAATGATGAATTTTTGCTGAAAAGTGTTGGACGTCAGGAAAGAGACGTTATGCCTTCATGGTTTAAGGTCTCCTTCTTGACAGAATGTGGAGTATAAGACAAGGTTGAAAAATGGAGGTGGTCACATTGACAAGCATATTGGTCGTTGATGACGACCCGCATATCCGAGAGCTGGTAGGACACTTTTTACAGCAGGAGGGTTTGCACGTAATCGAGGCTGTTGATGGCCTGGATGCTCTGCGATTACTTGCTGAGCATAAGGTTGAGCTGGTCGTTCTCGATATTATGATGCCAGGCATGGACGGATGGGAGCTGTGTCGTCAGTTACGGCAGCAGACAGATCTGCCGCTCCTGATGTTAACGGCAAAAGGGGAAACCTCGCAAATCATCAAAGGATTTACGCTTGGGACGGATGATTATCTGGTGAAGCCTTTTGATCCGCTGGTGCTGGTTGCACGTGTGAAAGCTTTATTGAAACGATACCGTATCATGACTTCACAAGTAATACTGCTAGGTGAACTTGTTTTGCGTCGTGATACGTATGAGTGCAAGCAGGGAGATCAGGATATCGTTTTGCCACGCAAGGAATTTGAACTACTGTTTACTCTTGCAAGTTATCCTGGCAAGACCTTTACCCGTGATCAGTTAATCGAAAAGATCTGGGGTTATGATTATGAAGGGGATGAGAGGACGATTGATGTGCATATCAAACGACTTCGTGAACGATTTCCGGAGGAAGAGCATGCTTTCGTCATTCGTACCATGCGAGGTTTGGGCTATCGTCTGGAGGTAAGGCAATGAAGAGGCAGGAGCCTGGATTTCTTCATATTGCCAGAAACGTCATTCTGGTATCTCTGGCCCTGTTTTCCTGCTGGACAGCGTCTTTCTACCTTACGAGATATGTATATTCCTTTATCCCATGGGAACCGCATGAATTGCTTTCTTTTCTGATTAATGCCATGCTGGGATTCATTTTCTTTGGAATTTGCATTACAATCATAGGTCCGCTGGTTAAAGGCAGGCAGTACGAATTTTTTAATGAGATGATTCTGGCATTGAAAAGCATTTCCCGGGGCGATTTTCGTGTAAATCTAGACGCTGAATTTGCCAATAGAAATGGGAGACAGAGAAATCCCCACCCGTTTGTGCAGTTGGTTGAGAGCATCAATGATATGGCAGCAAATCTCAAAGTGATGGAAGATCTTCGTCAGGAATTCATCTCCAATGTATCACATGAGATCGGATCACCGCTCACGTCAATCAGCGGGTTCGCCAGAGCGTTGAAAAATAAAGATATGGACCAGGAGACGCGGGAAAAGTATCTGACGATTATTGAGACGGAATGTGTTCGTTTGTCCAGACTCAGTGATAATTTGATGAAGCTCGCCGTTCTGGATTCATCCGAGCATGCATCTCATAAAACAACATACCGATTGGACCGGCAGCTGGTGACTCTGGTTCTGGCCTGTGAACCCCAATGGGATGACAAGAAAATTGATATGAATGTAGAGCTGGAAGAAGTTGAAATCTTTGCTGATGAGGACTTGATGATTCAATTGTGGATCAATCTGATTCATAATGCAATCAAGTTCACACCAGAAGGTGGGAAAATTGATGTTTTCCTTACACAGACAGAAGGCAAAATCAGTGTACAAATTACTGACAGTGGACCTGGCATCACCAAGCAGGATCAGCTTCGCATATTTGAACGCTTCTACAAAGCGGATCAATCCCGTACACGTGCCTTGGGCGGCAGTGGGCTGGGCCTTTCCATCGTTCATAAAATTGTGGAGATGCATGAGGGCACTGTTTCCGTGTTCAGTGAACCGGGAGAAGGTGCAACATTTACAGTACAACTGCCGGTCCTTTCAGCCTAAAAGAATGCCATAAAGGGTAATCGATGGACGTTGGTCTGTCAATTACCCTTTTTATTTCAATTCATTAGGCTATTTTGGTACAAAATAAGATCATGATCATTTACAGCCAAAGTATACTAAAGCACAACTGCTGATTAATGATCTGAAATTAAGCTCTTCGGGTGAGATTGAGATGTTCTATTCTCCCCATAATGAATATATCAATCCTTCCGCAAAAGTCATGCTTGTGGGCATCACACCAGGGTGGCAGCAGATGGAGATTGCTTATAGAACGGCCATCCAAGCTTTGAAAGAACATCATTCATATGAGCAAGCCTGTAAAGAAGCCAAAATGGCTGCAAGAATGGCCGGGTCCATGCGTACCAACTTGCTTCAAATGCTTCAGGAAATAGGCTTGAATGAATATGTAAGAGTTCCTCATGTGCAAAGGCTATTTGAAACAGATTGTACCTGGTTACATACAACTTCCTTAATTCGATATCCAATCTTGGTAAATAAACAAAATTACAATGGACACCAGCCTTCCATTCTTAAAAATACATTTTTATACCAAGTCGTACTTGAGTCTTTTCTGCCTGAATTGGAACAGTTGAAGCATCCTCTTATTATTCCGTTAGGAAAGTCGGTGGAGGCTGTACTTCATCAATTGCTTGATGAACATCGGATAGATAATGGGAAAATTTTATGGGGATTCCCTCATCCATCTGGTGCCAATGGCTCTCGTGTGAAACAGTTTCTTCATAATAAGGCGGAGATGCAGAACATGCTGAGGGAATGGCGTGATTAAATTTCTTACAGAATCCCCGAACGAGAAAGCCCAATTCTTTACATTTGGGATGAAAGTGAGGTGGGATACGGAGTATCACTATTGTGATGCTTCAAGTATCCGAAATAGTCTGCGTTCTTAATTTTTTTAGCTTGTTTCAATTTATCTATTAAACTGATACAATATAGATATGAATGAATATAGAAGAACAAACACAACCGTATCTTTGTTGAACTATCATTTTGTGTTCTGCCCACGATACAGGAGAAAGATATTTCTCAAATTTGAGGTAGAACAGCGCTTCAAGGAACTGGTGCATGAGGTATGTGCAGAGCTTAAAATTGTGATTTTTGCCATGGAGTGCGACAAAGACCATACACATATGTTTCTCAATGCACTTCCAACCTTAAGCCCTGCTGAGATCATGGCAAAAATAAAAGGAGTCACATCCAAAAAACTACGAGAAGAGTTTCCCCACCTTCTGCATTTGCCCAGTTTGTGGACACGTTCCTATTTTGTTTCTACCGCTGGACATGTATCAAGTGAGACCATCAAGCGTTATGTTGAACAACAAAAGACAAGGGGGTGAAGTATATGTCTCAGACCATAACGGTTAAGGTAAAGCTGCTGCCGACGAAAGAGCAGATCCAACTATTGCAACAAAGTAGTCATGAATATATCCGAGTTGTGAATACACTCGTGGCCGAGATGGTAGAAGAAAAGAAAAGGTTGAAGAAGACAACAAAAGACATTCCTGCTAATCTACCAAGTGCAGTAAAAAATCAAGCGATTAAAGATGCGAATAGTGTATTCTCTACCAAAGTTAAGAAAAGTAAATACGCAATCATACCGATCCTAAAGAAACCGATTTGCGTATGGAATAACCAAAACTATTCTCTTGACTTCACGCACATTTCCATTCCATTCATGGTAGAGGGAAAATCTAAGCGTATAAAAATTCGTGCATTGTTCATAGGCAGGGACCATCGAAACGTTGACCTTTTGAAGCATAAACTGGGTACGCTCCGTGTCACGAAAAGCTCAGGTAAGTGGGTAGCCCAAATTGCTGTCACCATGCCAACAACTGAAAAAACGGGTATGCGGATTTTGGGCGTTGATTTAGGGCTGAAAGTCCCTGCCGTAGCCATCACAGATAATGATCACGTTCGCTTCTTTGGGAATGGGCGAGAAAACAAATACAAGAAACGGAAGTTTCGTAGTGTTCGTCAAAAGCTAGGAAAACAAAAGAAAGTGAACGCTATTCGCAAGTTAGATGATAAAGAACAACGATGGATGAAAGACAAAGACCACAAAGTCAGCCGTGAAATCGTTCATTTCGCAGTCGAAAAGAAGACTTCTGTCATTCGCTTAGAGCAACTAACGAATATTAGGCAGACGACAAGAACAAGTCGTAAAAACGAAAAGAATCTACACACATGGTCATTCTACCGTTTGGCACACTTCATTGAATACAAAGCAAATATGGCAGGGATCAAAGTGGAATATGTGAACCCTGCATATTCAAGTCAAACCTGTCCAGAATGTTCAAAAAAGAACAAGGCGCAAAATAGAAGATATACGTGTCCATGTGGATTCAAGAAACATCGTGATATCGTTGGGGCGATGAATATTCGCTACGCAACTGTGATTGGCGGTAACAGTCAATCAGCCTAGGATGCTATATGCACTGTCTTAGGAGGGGTAATGGCATACCCTAATCTTAGCATCTGTCCAAAGCAGAAATGAAATGAGGACGTTAAGCTTAGCTAAGAATCCCAATCACTTTAGTGATCTTGCCCCTTTAGGGGTGGGAGTGTCAAAAATCCAATAATAGTATAAAGATTACGACTACATGACATGGAAACAGGAAAAGAGGAAACAAATGCCTACAATACTGGTTGCTGACGATGATCCGAACATTCGGGAACTCGTCTGTTTATTTTTGAGAAATGACGGATTCGAAACGGCTGAAGCTGCGGATGGCAAGGAAGCGCTGACCGTTTACAGCTCATCACATGTCGATCTTGTCGTGCTTGATATTATGATGCCTGTTATGGACGGCTGGGCATTATGCAAGGAACTCCGCAGAGCCAATCCGGATCTCCCGTTACTCATGCTGACGGCGAGAGGAGAGACTTGGGAGAAGGTGAAAGGGTTCGAATTGGGTACGGATGATTATTTGACAAAACCGTTTGATCCATTGGAGCTTACCGCACGTGTCCGAGCATTGCTGAAACGATATAAGATTGGCTCCACACACACAATCCAGTTTGGCAACGTCATTCTGGATCGTCAGACGTATAAGGTGACGAGAGGTACAGAATCGCTTACTTTGCCATTGAAGGAGTTCGAATTGCTGTATAAGCTTGCTGGAACACCTGGCCAAGTCTATACACGTGAGCAGTTAATTGATCAGATATGGGGTATTGATTACGCCGGAGATGATCGAACGGTAGACGTACATATCAAGCGCCTGCGCGAACGATTCGCGACGACACCTGATTTTCGGATTGAAACGGTGCGTGGGCTAGGATACAGACTTGAGGTTTATGAATGATCAGATCATTATACATTCGTGTGGTGCTCACCTTTCTGATCTCTGTCATCGCTGGTACAGTTATTTCTTTTTTTATGTCAACCTGGATATTCGAAGATAAATTGAACGAAAATGCCCGAATTAACATACGCAACTTTGGCCAAGACGTAGTGCAGATATATAAGACGATGCCTCTGGATGAAGCAGAATTATTCGTTAGCAGAATGAAACAGCTTGATTCATATCATATTCGAATTTATGATGCAACGGGCAAACTCCAGACTTATGGGAAGCTTAATGGACATAAATCAGCTGCTGTATCGATGGAGCAACTCAAAAAAGTGTTAAATGGAGGGGTTGTTCAAGACACACCCAAGGGGATCGCTACCGTTCTTTTGGGGCTACCGATCAAGACGGAAATGGGCACAAAAGCGATGTTTTTGGAAACACTCGCACCGCCCTCCGCCTCTTTTGTAGTCCAGTTTGGCTTAATCTTTGCAAGCTGTTCGTTGATTGCAGGAAGTCTGCTGATTCTGATTGCTTCTGTATACCTGGTGAGACCAATCAAGAAATTGACCAAAGCGACCAAACGGATTGCAGCTGGAGATTTCAATGTCAAGCTGAACATCACGCAAAAGACTGAAATAGGTACGTTGGCTCGCAGTTTTGAAGAGATGATGCACGATCTGCAGCAGTTGGAGCAGATGCGCAGGGAATTCGTTACAAATGTTTCGCACGAGGTTCAGTCTCCGCTCACCTCGATATCCGGTTACGCTTCAGCTCTGAAGCAAGTAAACCTCTCAGAACGCGAGCGGAACCGTTATCTGGATATTATTATTGCTGAAGCCAAGCGAATGTCCAAAATGAGCGACAGCCTGCTCAAGCTGAGTTTGCTTGAATCGCAGTCACAGCAACTTCGGCTCAATACCTTAAGTCTGGATGAACAGATCCGTCGGGTTATCGTGGCACTCCAGCCGCAATGGTCTGCGCGCAATATTCATTTCGAGCTTGATTTGGAGAACGTGAAGGTAATGGCTGATCACGATCAGTTAAATCAGGTATGGACGAACATCCTGGGAAACAGCATCAAGTTTTCCAATGATGGCGGTATGATTAAAGTCAGTATCGAAGAGGATATCAAAAATGTGACTATCCGAATGTCCGACACGGGCATCGGTATTCCCCTTGAAGACCAGAAGCGTATATTCGAGCGCTTTTTCAAGGCGGATCGTTCCCACAGTCGTAAATATGACGGCAGTGGTATGGGACTTGCTATCGTTAAACAGATCGTATCGCTTCATCAGGGTGACATCCGAGTGGAAAGTGAACCTGGTCAAGGGACGACCTTTATCATCACGTTACCCATCCATCCACCAACGGATAGTTAGGCTCGCAGGATAGGCCAATAACTAAAATTTCCATCGGATAATTCAAAACCGAATTTTCATACCATGTATAACATGCAAGTTTCCTTGCATGTTATACATGGTTTTTTTGCTTGTTCATATTCCGTTCATATTCCGGTCACGGAGAGTACATCTTTGTTGGTTAGGCTTGCATTAACGGCCTCTTAGGCCAATACACAGATGAGGATTGGAGCAGATGAATGTGAATCAACAAGCAGACAAAGAAGTACAGAGTAAAAGCAAAACAAAGAAAGTGTTAAGCATTTTGTTTAAAGTGCTTGCCGCAATCCTTATAGCAATCTTACTTTTTGTAGCTACCGTATATATCGTTAATAAAATCAGTAGTTATTCGGAGCAAAAAAGAATGGAGCCGTATGGTCAACATGTATCCGTAGATGGGAAAAATATGAATGTGTTCATTCAAGGCGAAGGCGAGGAAACGATTGTGCTTCTGCCGGGTTTTGGAACAGCGTCACCTGCACTTGATTTTAAGCCACTCATTTCAGAATTATCTCCCGATTATAAAGTCGTCGTGGTTGAACCTTTTGGTTATGGATTGAGTGATCAGACCGAAAAGGAACGCAGTACAGCAAATATCGTCAGTGAAATTCATGAAGCGTTACAGAGTCTACATATTGATCGTTATATCTTGATGGGTCATTCCATCTCGGGGATCTATAGTCTGGATTATGTGAACAAATATGCAGATGAAATAAGTGCATATGTTGGGTTGGATACCAGTGTTCCAGCGATTAGTGAACAGAAGGTTGAAGCATCAGAAATCGTACCGATTAAATGGTATCGTAACTTGGGTTTCCCACGTTTGCAATTGAAAATGAGTGATGATCCATATGCTGGTCTACCGTATGATGAACAAACCAAGGAACAATTGAACATTTTGATACAAAAGAACATGTTTAATTCAACTCAGTTAAACGAGATTGTAAGCATGTATTCCAATTTTAAAGCAGCTGAACAGTTAACGTTCCCAGTCGATCTCCCGGTTCTTTTCTTTGTTCAAAAGAATCATCCTGCAGTGGACAATTGGGTTCCCGAACACGAGAAGTTAATAGACAACTCTGCGCGTGGTGAAATGGTGCTGCTGGAAGCAAATCATTATCTATACCGTTCCCATGCCAAAGAAATCGCTGAAAAATTTAGGGGTTTTATGGGAGGAATTCAATAACTCCATGATGTACAAGCTCCTTGCCCGTAACATAACATCATAACATTTCCTTACTTGTTCATATTCAGTTCATATTGTCGTCACGAGGAGTACATCTTCATTGGATAAGATTTCATTGACGGCAGTGAAGCAAGCCCAATAAGCAGTTCAAGATAGGAGAAGATGAGAGTGACACAACCAGAGGAAAAGAAAGCGAAGAATGGATCAAGGGCCAAGAAAGTACGAAACATTATACTTAAAATACTAGGAGCAATCGTAATCGCTATTATTCTGTTTCTAGGTATTGTTTATATCACGAATGTGATCAGTTCCAATTCAGAGGCGAAAAAGATCGAGCCCTACGGTCAGCATGTATCTGTAGACGGGAAAAATATGAATGTGCTCATTCAAGGTGAAGGCAAGGAAACAATCGTGCTTCTGCCTGGTTATGGAACAGCAACTCCAGTGCTTGATTTCAAGTTGCTTATTGATCAATTATCACCATATTACAAAGTTGTTGCTGTTGAGCCATTCGGTTATGGATTAAGTGACGAAACTGAAAAAGAAAGAACCACGGAGAATGTCGTAAGTGAAATTCATGAAGCTCTGCAACAACTTGATATTCAGCAGTACATGCTCATGGGTCACTCCATTGCGGGTATTTACGGCATTGATTATGTGAACAAATATCCGGATGAGGTAACTGCCTTTGTCGGTATTGATAGCAGTGTATCCACCCAACCAAGTATTACAGATGCAAAGTTCCCATTAAAAACGTTTGCTTTTCTCAGAAATACAGGTCTCTTAAGATTAATGATGAAAGTGGGTGCAGACCCCTATGAGGGACTTGCATTCGATGAACAGACGGTTGAGCAGATGAAGATGATCTCGAATAAAAACATGTACAATCCCACCTCATTAAACGAGATGGACCATATTAATACCAATTTTAAAGGAGCTCAAGGTTTAAGCTTCCCTAAAGATCTTCCACTTCTTCTCTTTGTACAAGCGAATAATGAAGGGGTAGAAGGATGGATCCCATTGCATGAAGGGCAGATCAAAGATTCGGTACATGGGAAAGTAATTACAATGGATGGTTCACATTATTTACATCATACTCAATTCAAAAAAATTGCTGAAGACGTTAGAGCTTTTATAAACGAAGCAAAATAAATATCTAATTCGGACGATGTCCGTGATGAAAGAGAGAGGCATTCAAAATGAGATTATTTGAGATACTTTTAGTTCTATCCTGCTTCGCTTTACTCGTAGACCTACTATTTATTAAAAGAAGTGCAAAGAAAACAGGCCTAGGTATAGGCATAGGAAGCAGTGTCATACTCGTAGCTCATTTATTGGTTGAGGGATACAGATGGCAGTTGCTTTTGGTATATATCATGACGGCTCTATTCATAATCATCGTTTTACTCCGGCATTCCGAAAAAATGGTGAATCTAAAAATAGGAAAGGTGTTGAAGTATAGTTTATCTTCCCTAATCGTCATTCTGCTTGTTGCTTCTACCCTTTTGTCCGTATACTTACCTGTCTTTGATTTGCCGAAGCCGGAGGGTCCAGAGAAAGTAGGTACTCAAACCTTCCATTTTACAGATCAGAACAGAGATGAAATCTTGACTGATGATCAAAGTGATAAGAGGGAATTAATGGTTCAAGTATGGTACCCAACTGAAAATATTAATAACAAGAAGCGTGACACGCTGTTTCCAAATAATAAAGAAATGTTCAAAACGTATATTCAGAGCTTCTCTGCTTCTTTGAAACTGCCTGAATTTGTGCTCGACTACTGGAAGTATAGTCATAGCAACTCTTATGAAAATGTAGAAATATTACCTTCTACTAGTCCTTATCCTGTGGTGCTGTTATCTCATGGTATGGGAACCAGTAGAGTTCTACAAGCATCACAGGCGGAGAATCTGGCTAGTCATGGGTTTATCGTAGTGACAATCGATCATACGTACAGCACGTTTGCTACCCTTTTTCCTGATGGCCGTGTAACGGGTTATACAACAAAGATGACAACCATAGATGACCGCAGAGAAGTTGGCGATATATGGACAAAAGACGTGGAGTTTGTAATTGATCAAATTGAAAAGCTGAATTCAGGTGCAATTGAAAGTCAGTTTAAAGGAAAAATCGATGTAGATAACATCGGTGCAATGGGGCATTCTTTTGGGGGTGCAACGGCGTTTAATGCAACGTATTTAGATCATCGAATCAAGGCCGGGGTTAATATGGATGGGTCACTGAATGAAGTAGAAGATAGAGATGATATAAACAAGCCGTTTATGTTTATCAGATCGGGAAATTTTGAAGACTGGTTAGCCAATTTTGAAAAGGATAGAAATTCGGATGACGAAGTAACTAAATTTCTTTCAGATGAGCTGCACATTATGAAAAATGTTATTGAACATGGGGGAAATGTGATTTATATAGAAGGAACCCAGCACTTCAATTTCACGGATCTTCAATTTTATTCAGAACTGATTAAACTGTCCGGGATCACAGGAGAGATCAATGGTAAAAGAGGATCAGACATCGTAAATCAATATGTCCTCGATTTCTTTAAAAAGCAGCTGAAAGGAACCGGTGGAAACCTGATACAGGGGCCGAGCGACATCTACCCAGAGGTGAAATTTGTAGATCCGAAAGAACTCTAATTTAAACTCAGGAGATGATGTCAATGGGACGAAAAACGGGAAAACGAACTTCAATCACCGCCTTAACTCTGGTGTTAATGATGTTAGCTCCAATGTCAGTCATGGCCGCACCAGCTACGAGTAACAACAGCGATCTAACGTACGAACCAACCAAGAAAATAGTAGCGGAGAAAGCGAAGATCCTTACTGAGACGTACGGTACGACCAGTGTGCAATATGCATTAATCGATGCTGGAGAGATTGTGGTGTCCGGTCAGACAGGCAAGAACGATCTAGAGGATAAAGTACCGCTTACTTCAGATACAATCTACGGCATCGGCTCAACAAGTAAAATGTTTCTTACAGCTTCTGTTATGAAGCTTGTTGATGATGGCAAGATCGATTTGGATGTGCCAATTGTGAACTATTTACCTGATTTTAAGATGAAAGATAACCGGTACACATTAATCACACCACGTATGTTGTTGAATCATTCCGCTGGTCTGTTAGGCAGCACCGGAAGCAATGCCACATTATACGGAGATAACGATACGTATTCACATGACACGTTTCTGGAGCAATTGGCGAATCAACACCTGAAGGCTGATCCTGGCGCGTACTCGGTGTATAGTAACGACAGTTTTACGTTAGCCGAGATTCTAGTTGAAAGAGTGAGCGGCATGGGCTTTACAGCTTTTATACACAAATATATTACAGAGCCCCTGGACATGAAACATACCAAAACACCGCAGGATGTGGTCGATCCGGCAGCAATGGCGGGAATCTATTCTCCTTTGGTTGAAGGGCAGCTTCCTCAAGAGAATTATAATATCATCGCTACTGGAGGCATTTATTCCACTGCTGAGGATCTTGTGAAATTTTCACAAATTTTCACGGGAGAGGTCGAGGGCATTCTTTCCAATAAGTCGGTAGAGGCCATGGCGCAAGAAGAATACAAAAGAGGCATGTGGCCGGAGGATAGCGATACGTCTATATCTTACGGGTTAGGATGGGATAGTGTGAACTTGTACCCATTCAGTGAATACGGCATCAAAGCTGTTACCAAAGGTGGGGATACCATATCGTATCACTCCTCATTAATTGTACTTCCGGAATACAATCTGGCTGCAGCCGTTACCTCTTCAGGTGGGACAAGTGCCAAAGATCAGTTCATTGCGAGTGAATTATTACTCAGTGCACTTGAGGAAAAGGGCATTATTACAGAACGGAAGCCGGAAAAATCATTTGGGGTGCCAGTGAAGTCTGATATACCTAAAGAAATATCCACGTATGCCGGTATATATGGTGCCAATAATTCGGTTAAGAAGATCGAAATGAAACATCCCGGACAAATGACTGTCTCCACACTTACTGCTCCAAGTAATTCGGCTCAAACTTACACATATACAGCGGATGGTACGTTTGTTAACGATGAAGGCACAGAAAAGTTGAAATTCGTAACGGAGAAGAACGGAAGTACGTATCTGTGGTCTCGATCTTATATATCCTTGCCAGGACTTGGTCAGTTGGCTTTCTCAGAATATAAAGCGGAGAAGCTGAAAGCCAATGAATTATCCCGGGACATTACCGACTCATGGAACAAGCGTGAAGGTGAAAAATATTACGTGGTGAATGAGAAATATACATCAACGGTTTATCTCCATTCGTCACCAATCCTCCCCATTGATATTGATAAAGAGACTCCAGGGTATGTGTCCAATATTAAGATTATTGGAGCCAATGAAGCAGTTACGGATCTGCAAATTCCTGGCATGGCTGGACGTGATACCAAGGAGATTTATTTCTCCAAAAAGAACGGAGTAGAGTACATTACAGCCGTAGGTAGCATATACGCCAGTGAGGAAATCGTACAATCACTCTATTCGGGCAAACAATCTGTAACAACGATTCAAGCAGACGGTTACGCCAAATGGTTTTCGGTGCCAGCGACTGCCAAAGGTAAGATTATGACGGTGAATATGCCTTCGAACGGTGCTTTTGCAGTCTATGACCAAACCGGTGTATGCATCAATTACACCGTAGTCAGCGGTAAAAATGAGGTTGTTTTACCGGAAAACGGCCGCATTGTATTTGCAGGTGACGTTGGTTCCACATTTGAAATTTCATTGAAATAGGCAAAGTTTTTATCCCCTTTAGTATCGCATAAAGGGGATATTTTTATGGAGAAAAAGGAAGATTCAGGGGTCGTAAATCATCATGTACTCAAATTATTTTATCCGTTCATATTCGGTTCATATAGACGTCACGAGCAGTACAATTATTTTAGTTAAGCTTATTTTAGCACCAAAGCAAGATACTCTAATAAAGAGATAATGACAGGAGAAGATGCAAATGATACAACAAGAGAAAATGAAGAACGTGGTCAAGAGAACAGTCAAAAAACAAACTTCAATTGCAGCTTTAACGCTAGTGTTAACCATGTTAGCCCCGCTATCTGCAATGGCCGCACCGGCTATCACGAATAACAGCATTAACCTTACGTATGAGACAACAAAGAAAACCGTAATCGAAAAAGCCAAATTACTGACTGAAACGTACGGTACGACGAGTCTGCAATATGCGCTCATGGATGGTGGAGAGATTATGGTGTCCGGTCAAACGGGGAAGAACGATCTAAACGACAAGGTACCTCTTACTACGAACACGATCTATGGTATTGGTTCAACCAGTAAAATGTTTCTTACCGCTTCAGTGATGAAGCTGGTGGATGAAGGCAAGATTGATTTGGATGTGCCTGTTGTGAACTATATGTCTGACTTTAAAATGAAAGATAACCGATACAAACAGATTACACCTCGAATGTTGCTGAATCATTCGGCCGGGCTTATCGGAACCTCTAGCGGTAGTGCGATACTGTATGGGGACAATGATACCTATGCACATGATACCTTTTTGGATCAATTGGCGACCCAGCATCTGATGGCAGAGCCAGGTGCGTATTCGGTGTACTCTAACGATGGATTTACATTAGCTGAAATTCTGGTTGAGAGAGTCACTGGTATGAGCTTTACGGCATTTATACACAAATATTTTACAGAGCCTCTGAAAATGAATTATACCAAAACACCACAGGATATAGTTAATACGGGAGAAATGGCGGGAATCTATTCTCCGGTGTATAAGGGGCAGCTTCCACAAGAGAATTATAATATCATTGCTTCAGGAGGCATATATTCCACCGCTAAGGATCTGGTGAAATTTTCGCAAATCTTCACAGGAGAGGTCAAAGGGATTCTTTCCAACAAGTCAGTAGAAGCCATGGAGCAAAAAGAATACAGAAGAGGCATGTGGCCAGAGGATAGTGATTCTTCTATGTCTTACGGATTAGGGTGGGATAGTGTGGACTTGTTCCCATTCAGTGACTACGGCATCAAGGCTGTTACGAAAGGTGGAGATACGTTATCTTATCATTCTTCACTCGTCGTACTTCCGGAATACAACATGGCTGCAGCCGTGATCTCTTCAGGCGGAGCAAGCATAACCAATCAATTCATTGCGAGTGAGTTATTACTTAGCGCACTTGAAGAAAAGGGCATTATTAAAGAACGGAAACCGGAAAAATCATTTGGTGTACCTGTGAAGGCTGATATGCCTAAAGAAATCTCCAAGTTTGCAGGGATATATGGTGGCAATAATTCAGTTACGAAGATCAAAATAAATAAGGCTGGACAAATGACGGTTTCCTCTCTCACGGCTCCAAGTAATCCAGTTCAAGAATACACCTTTACATCAGATGGTACTTTTGTGAGTGATGATGGTACAGAAAAGTTGAAATTCGTTGTGGAGGGAAATGGGAATACCTACCTGTGGTCTCGATCTTATATCTCCGTTCCAGGACTCGGACAGGTGGCTCTCTCAGAATATAATGCGGAGAAGCTCAAAGCCAATACATTACCCAAGGAGATTAACGCTGCATGGGCAAAGCGTGATGGTAAAAAATATTATCTGGTGAATGCGAAATACACATCAATGCTTTATCTTAATGCTACTTCGATCCTGCCTATTCATATGAATAAAGAGAATCCAGGGTATATGTCCAATAATAAGATTATTGGAGCAAACGAAGCAGCCAATCAATTGCAGATTCCGGGTACTGCCGGACGAGAACCGATGGACATTCATTTCTCCAAAAAGAACGGAGGAGAGTATCTTACATTTTCAGGTTATGTATTCGCCAGTGAGGAAATGGTGAAACCAATCTATTCGGGTAAACGATCCGCAACAACCATTCAAGCAGATGGATATGCCAAATGGTTTTCGGTACCCGCTACTGCGAAAGGGAAAGTCATGACAGTGAAGTTACCTGCAAATGGAGCCTTTGCTATCTATGATCAGAACGGAATTTGTATTAATCACAGCGTAGTCAGCGGTAAGAATGTTGTTGTTTTACCAGAGAACGGCCGTATTGTATTTGCAGGTGAGGCTGGTTCCCAATTTCAAATTTCATTAAAAAATTAAAAGGAGTAGAGTTTCAAACGCTTGTACAATAAACGAACTCAACAGGAGAGAACCATCATGATGAAAAAAATATTAATCATTTTGCTCAAAATATTCGGAGCCATAGTTATCGCTTTTGCATTATTTATTGCGACTGTCTTTATTGTTAATGTATTTAGCAACAAATCGGAGGAAGGGAAAATAAAACCTTATGGCCAGTTTGTAGCGGTTGACGGCAAAAACATGAATGTGTTAATTCAAGGAAAAGGCAAAGAAACGGTGGTATTGCTTCCTGGATATGGAACACCCGCCCCAGCCCTTGATTTCAAACCGCTCATCGATAAGCTATCTCCATTTTACAAAGTCGTTGTCATTGAACCTTTCGGTTATGGATTAAGTGACATTACTGAAAAAGAGCGTACTACGGAAAATATGGTTAGTGAAATTCATGAAGCGTTACAGCAACTTGGTATTCAACGTTACACGCTCATGGCTCACTCCATTTCAGGGATATACGGACTGGATTATGTGAACAAATATCCAAACGAAGTAACTTCCTTTGTCGGCATCGAGAGCAGTGTCCCAACGCAGGGAGGTAACGATGATCCATTCCCAACTGAAACGTACAAACTGCTTAAAAAATCAGGATTCTACCGATTGTTAATGAAACTGGCCCCTGATCAACTGATTGCACCTGATGTTGATGATGAAACCAGAGAGCAAATTAGAATCCTTTCACTCAAAAATACGTTTAATCCGAACAATCTGAATGAAGGCGAAAACTTCGGTCATAATTTCAAAGCAGCTGAGAACTTGTCCTTCCCCAAAGATCTTCCCGTAATTTTCTTCTTACAGGCGAATGATACCGAAACGGAAGGCTGGATACCCTTGCATGAAGAGCAAGTCAAAGATTCAGTGCATGGAAAAGTGATGACTTTCGAGGGAGATCATTATTTGCATCACACCCGATCCAAAGAAATAACCGAAAACTTCAGGAAGTTTATGAACGAAGTAAAATAAACGTAGTACCTTTCAGAATTGATTAAAGAAGTAACGAAACGCTCGTTTCCCGATAAAATACTGGGGAACGGGCGTATTTTTCGTTCTCATTATTATTGATTTGTTAATGAAATTTCGAACGTTGAACCCGCATCACCAGCAAATACAATCGTACCATTTTCAGGCAATGTAGCTTCATCTTCACCACTAACCACGGTATGATTCGTACGGATACCCGTCTGGTCATATACAGTGAAAGCACCTTTCGAAGGCATTTTCACTGTCATCACTTTACCTGCGGCTGCTGTCGGTATCGAGTACCATGTCGCATAACCATTCGTTTGGATCGTTGTCTTTGATTGTTTCCCTGAATAGAGTGGTCTCACAAGTTCTTGACTAACGTAGATCTTTCCTCCTGCTGTAACGTATTCCACGCCGTTTTTCTCGTAGAACTCATACTCCATCGTATCCCGACCCGCCAAGCCTGGAATTTGAAGTTGGTTCACGGCCAGGTTTGCATCCATAATTTTATTGGTATACACATAACCTGGTACCTCATTGAACATATGAATAGGGATGATTGGCGTTGCACTGTCATATACCGTTGAGGTGTATTTTTCATTCACCAGATAATACATGTTGCCTTCGCGCTTCTGCCAAGCGGCTGTTACATCTTCGGGTAATGTATTGGTTTCAAACTTTTCTGCCTGGTATTCCGAGGAGGCGATCTTTCCAAGCCCTGTCACAGACTGATAAGAACGGTTGGGGCCAACATCGTTAACATCAGGGTTACCGCCGCGAATGAAGTTCGTTTTTTCAGTTCAATCTCATCTTCTCCTGTCTTATCTGTGAATTGGGAATCTCTGTGGTGGTACCTGAGTTAGTGTACTCTAGGGCGATGAACTGAATATGAATTGACCTGAAAAAATGGAAAAATACGGGTTGACAGAACAGCTTGTTGTGTATACAATCGTATACGTAAACGAAATGTATACAAATGTATACGAAATTGGAGGTGCTTCTCAAATGAGAGAAAGACATATAAATGAGAACGAACAGCCTGACCGCCATGGAGAGCGATCCAGACGCGGTCGTGGGGAAGATGAGCGACAAGGTGAACGTTCCAGACGTGGGAGAGGGCATGGAGAGCATCACGGAAAACGGGGTAACGGGGCACAAACGTTTCGACGTGGGAGAATTCTTGTCTTTTTGGAACAAATGCAGAATCGAAGAGCTACATTGGCCAGACAGCTCGGTCAAGAGGAGTTCCGTAATATTCATCAGATGATTAGTGGTGAACTAAAAGCCATTGATCAGGTCATTGATGAATACATCCAACTTTTTGAATTGCAAAATGAAGAAGAAAGCCCTAATCAGGATCTGGAGAGTGAATAAGAATGGTTCGTCGCTTTTTCTCGTATTATCGTCCTTACAAAAAACTGTTTTTAATTGATTTTGGATGTGCAGTAATAGCTGGTTTATTAGAGCTGGCATTTCCACTTGCTGTAAGCAAATTCATCAATGAGTTGCTGCCAGGTCAAGATTGGCCGCTCATTATCCTCGCATGTGTCGTACTGTTATCAATCTACGCGCTGAATACGGCCTTGAATTATGTCGTTACTTACTGGGGACATATGCTTGGCATTAACATTGAGACCAACATGCGATCGAAGATGTTTGCTCATCTTCAGAAGTTATCCTTCCGGTTCTTCGATAATCGTAAGACGGGTCATCTGATCGGTCATCTTACGAATGATCTTAACGATATTGGCGAGGTGGCTCACCATGGACCGGAGGATGTTTTCATCGCAGTGATGACATTAATCGGATCTTTCTGGCTTATGGCGAACATTAATTTGGAGCTTGCACTGATCACCTTTATCATTATTCCTATTATGGCCTGGGTCATTATCGTGTTTGGTGGGCGCATGACGAAGACCTATCGGCGTCTCTTTGGCGATGTGGGGAATTTTAATTCCCGTATTGAAGACAACGTAGGCGGAATTCGTGTTGTTCAATCGTTCGCTAACGAAGAGCATGAGAAAAAACTATTTTCCGTAGACAATGAGAACTTCCGTAAAACAAAGCTGCTTGCCTACAAAACGATGGCGAAGAGTATATCGGTCAGCTACATGATGATGCGTCTCGTTACTGTATTCGTTATGATCAGCGGTGCATGGTTCTTCATCGATGGCAGAATTGATATGGGTGATTTCATGGCATTCCTGCTGTTGTCCAATATCTTCTTCCGTCCGATTGAGAAAATAAATGCAGTAATCGAGAGTTACCCTAAGGGGATTGCCGGATTCAAGCGTTATCTGGAAATCATTGATACGGAGCCGGAAATTGCTGATGCGAAAAATGCCGTTGAGCTAAAAAGTGTGCGTGGAGAAATTCGCTTCGAAAATGTCTCCTTTGGTTATGAAGAGAATCGACGTATTCTGAATCATATCAGTCTGTCCATCAATCCAGGGGAAACCGTTGCATTTGTCGGTCCTTCCGGCGCGGGTAAAACGACCATTTGCAGCCTGCTTCCACGATTCTATGAAGTAGAGGAAGGCCGGATCACTGTTGACGGGATGGATATTCGAGAGGTTCAGCTGGAATCCTTGCGCAGACATATCGGTATTGTTCAACAGGATGTATTTCTCTTCTCAGGTACAATTAAGGAAAATATCGCTTATGGCGATTTAACGGCGACGGACGAGCAAATCTGGGATGCAGCCCGTCGTGCGTCTCTGGAAGAATTGATTCTTAGTTTGCCGGAAGGAATCAATACGGTCATCGGAGAACGTGGTGTCAAACTTTCCGGAGGCCAGAAACAGCGTTTGTCCATAGCTCGCATGTTCCTGAAAAATCCACCGATTCTCATCTTGGATGAAGCTACGTCTGCTTTGGATACCGAAACCGAAGCGTTAATTCAAAAGTCCTTGGCGGAACTGTCAGTGGGCAGAACAACCCTTGTTATTGCACATCGACTGACAACCATCAAAAATGCAGATCGCATCCTGGTAGTCAATGCTGATGGCATTGCGGAGCAGGGTAATCATGAAGAACTGGTCGCTGCCGGAGGCATCTATAGCAGACTTCATCAGGTACAATACAGCCATTCATAATGTTGTAACGCCAAAACCGCGCATATTTCGCGGTTTTTTGTTTGTGCGGATGTAGCAAGTTGATTCCAATGTTGCAAACTACGGATTTAGCTAAGCTTTTCATTAGGTGAATTGACTTGCCTATCATCATTTATATTGTTGACAACGTCCACTAATCTGATTATCATAATGTTGACAATGTCCACTAAAAGGGAGGGTTTAACATCGACTCTCAGAAAATAAATGCAGATATGTTGACTGAAATGCGGCGTTTTAACCGTTTTTATACCAATATACTCGGTGTACTTGACAAGCATATTCTGGGAACGGGATACTCCTTCGCCGAAGCAAGGGTCATTATTGAGATTGGCATTCAAGGGGAGAGCATTGCGAACAATCTGGTGGATACACTGACCATTGATCGCAGCTATATGAGCCGAATTGTAAGTAAACTGACCAGAGAAGGGCTGCTCATAAAAGTGGATTCAGCTGCTGACAGCCGGGTTAGTTTGATTCGTCTGACTGAAAAAGGGCAGGAGCTTTACGGTGAGTTAAATGAACGTTCAGATCAGCAGATTGTGAAGTTAATGCAAGGTTTGGATGAGGAAGAGATCAGAGAAGTGTACGCTTCAATGATGAATATTCAGGATAAGTTGAACAAAAGAGCAGGAGAGACAAGACGATGATACGATTCGAATGTGATTACAACGAAGGCGCGCATGAGCGCATTTTGCAAAGACTGATTTCAACGAACATGGAACAAACGAGCGGCTACGGTAAAGATGCCCATTGTGATCGGGCGAGAAGTCTCATTCGACAAGCTTGTGAAAATGAACAGGCGGATGTGCATTTTTTGGTTGGTGGTACACAGACCAATACAACGGTTATTGCATCCATTTTACGTCCATACCAAGGCGTGATTGCAGCGACTTCGGGCCACATCGCGGTCCATGAGACGGGAGCGATCGAAGCCACAGGTCACAAAGTGATCACGGTACCAAGCGAAGATGGGAAGATCACGTCAGACCAGGTCAAAGCTGTCTATGATGCTCATTGGAATGATGCAGCACCTGAACATTGTGTCCAGCCCGGAATGGTTTACATATCCCAGCCTACCGAGAACGGTACGATGTACAGCAAGGCAGAGCTGCAAGCATTGTTTGATGTAAGCCAACAGTGTGGTCTCCCGTTCTTTATTGATGGGGCGCGTCTTGGGTATGCTCTTGCTTCCCGGAATTGTGATATGACTCTCGCTGATCTCGCCCGCCTATGTGATGTATTCTATATTGGCGGAACCAAGATCGGAGCATTGATGGGGGAAGCGGTAGTCATCCTGAATGACAAGCTCAAGCCAGATTTTCGTTATATGATCAAACAAAAAGGAGGCCTGCTCGCCAAAGGCAGGTTGTTGGGGATTCAATTTGAAACGCTGTTTGAAGATGGTTTGTATCTTGAAATTTCCCAGCATGCGGTGGACATGGCCATGTTGATTCATGATTCGCTTGCGGAGCAAGGTATTGCTTTCCTATATGACTCACCAACCAATCAGCAATTTCCGATTCTGCCAGACGACCTGCTTCAGGATTTACGCAGCCGTTACTCGTTCACATTCTGGGAAAAGGTGTCCGATACACACAGCGTTGTTCGTTTTTGTACCAGTTGGGCAACCCAGCGGGAAAATGTGGATTCACTGATTCGTGATATTTCCCAGGTCTTAAACCAAACAAAAGAACCCTGTTATATTTAAAGTATGTGTGTCCATTAATATTTAAAGGTTAGTACAAGGCGGAGTAATCCGCCAATGAAGAAGTCGCCATGCGGATGGCGACTTCTTTTATTTTCATTTGCTGTTATATGTTCTATAAATGTACTTCTAAAATTGAACCACGACCATTTGATGACAGGACCACTCCGGTATTGTGTAGGTCACAAGGCCGTTCACCTGACTGAAAGGGAGACTAAGGTTCTGAGGAGCCAGATACACGTCCTTTACTTGATCATCCGCTGCAATTGTGACCTCTGTATTAATGAGCGGGACCAAATCCTCGATAACTTCCACACCTTGTCCTCTACGTACTGGAGAGGCATACAGCAGATGATTCACCCAACGTTTTGAGTTCGGCTGCATCTGCAGCGTGGTAACCCCTTGCGCAGGCAGATTGGTCATCAACGATTTATTATTACTTAGTAACCGGTCCAGCGCATAACAGATGATTTCCTTGACAGCCAAGCTCCCCTTCGTCGCATAATCTTCAAAAACATTCCATGCGATATAGATTCCATCCTCACCTTCAGCCATGCCAGTTCCCGATTCCTGCAGATCAGAAGGTGTATGCTGGTGAGAGCAGAACGTGAACAAGTCACGGTTAAAATATGAATTTTCCTTACTGCCAAGTACGATGCCGTCTGCCGTTGGTACGGTGTTCTGTCCTTCGGTGTACATGACGAAAGAGGCTGTACGCAGCGAAGGAAGCTCGAATTTCGGACGGAAATAGGAGGGACGGAATGAGGAAACCTCCTGATATTCTACGCCCAAATCGAATTCAAAGCCCGTTCCATCCGGTGAGAGACCGGAACGGCCAGTGGCCAGAATTTTGCCGCCCCCGGCAAGAAAGGCTGTCAGTTTGGTTTTGATTAACTCTGTAATGCTAATGGCATCCGGCAAAATAACAACTTTATATTTGGACAGATCAGCCTGCAGATCGACCACATCGAAGAGAAAGTGGCCTTCCAGCAAAACTCTTACAGCTCCGGTATCGTGGTGGTGCATGTGCTGGTTATGAGGATCGCCTCCGGTTTCCCATAAGGCTGCCTCCACTGACAGCAATGCGATATCGGCAATAGCGGTAGTATCTTGACACCATTCTTCCTTTGCTTCTACCTCACGGTAAGCTTCCCCGATCAACGAATACGTGGCATGATCCATCTGACCACCCGGATGCAGCTGATCTCCAATGGAGCAGCGTGCCCCGTTCGCAAGACTCAGTGCAGTTTCATAACGCAGCGCGTTGGGATGTTTGTATCCACCGAATTCGCCCCAGGACGTATGGAATTTTCCGGTCATGCCGAGGAAATCCATGCCCAGTGTTTGCGCATAACGTGCAGAGAGCGGGAAGTGGTCATAGCCCCAGCCGCCTGTTGGTAGCGATTCCAACTCCAGATGGGTATTCACATGGGCGAGATCCCGCCGCCCACGGTCGACGTGACTACTGTTGTGGAACACGGGTAATCCAGGTTTCACTGCATTTACCGTTGCATTCATTCGATTAGCATAACGAGCATACGTCTGTTCCCACAGTTTTTTCATATCTTGAATGTTTCGTGGATCGGAGCCCTGTGAGCGAATCTCGGCAACACAATATTGACAATAACATTCACGAACACCAACGATATCGAGGAAGATGCCGTCGGCATCATATTTCTTTACGACTTCCTCGACCTGTAAGGTGAGAACGTCAAGATAAGGGGTATTCATGCAAAATTGATGATATCCTGGCGTCATGAAGTCGACTGTCCAACTGATCTGCTCCTGCTGATTGCGGATGAGCCATTGTGGATGTTTGCGGGCGAGCCGCTCATCCAGGCCAGCGGAGAGATAGACCGGAGTCTTCACACCTATCTCATGAGCAGCCTCAATCTGGGCACCCAGAAGATCGAAATTCAGATGTGGATGCATTTGATTGGCGGTAGTCGGATGATAGGCCCAGCCATGATGGCACTTGGAGAATATGGTGATGGAATCGACATGTCCAGTTTGGAGCATCTCCTGAAATTGCTGCTTCGAAAAATCACGGCCAATGCCTTCAATGGCTTCTGACGTATGAAAATCGAGATGAACTTGACGGAATTTCATGCTTGCTTCCCCCTGGTCATTAAATGATAGAATCATATTATATCTACCACTCTAATCGATCATCAGCTTCAATACAGCTGACAATCACGACTATTGATAGCACATTCTCTACATTTTGAACAAAGGAGGGATCTTATGCTTGTACTTGAACTTCAAGTTCCGCCGTTTCCGCTATTAGCAGCCATTGGACACACCGAATGGCAGCCGGGAATGCAGCATGCGCAGCGTAGCTTTGATGTGTTCGATCTTATTATTTGCGCCAAAGGAGCGCTGTACATGGAGGAAGATGGCCTCCGTTACGAGATTGCGGAAGGAATGATGCTGGTTCTTGAACCTGGCAAAGACCACCGTGGCTATAGACCAACGGATGTGCAGACGGAGGTATACTGGATTCATTTCCAGCTCTCCTCTGTGCAAAAGATGATTTTGAAAGAAAAGACGACTTGGGAGCAGCCTTTGCTTCAACAAACAGACCAGGATATTGCGGCTCCCCCAGGAGTCATTGAAATTCCCAAATTCGCCGCAGTGGATCTACGTAACCTAGAGCCGATACTGAAAAAAATGCTTGAGCTTCACCATGTACTCACCCGTCAGCGTTCAGTCGAGCTTCATGTTCTGTTGGGCCAATTCCTGCTGCAATTACAGAAGGGAATGAGACAGAACAGCCCGCAGGCTCGCTCCTATTTTCTAAGCGAGAAGGTGGCAACTTATCTGGGTCAACGCCTCGAGCAACCGTTTGATTCCGGACAGATGGAGCGTGATCTGCTTTATCATTTTGATTACCTGGCTCGCTGCCTGAAGCAGTATACGGGGATGAGCCCCCTGCAATACAGGCATCACCTGCAAATAGAGAAGGCCAAACGGTTATTGGCACATTCTGAGCTTCCACTCAAGCGTATCGGCGAGTTGTGTGGACTGCAGGACCATAACTATTTTACACGGTTGTTCAAACGTCAAACTTCCATCACGCCTGGAGAGTACCGCAAGAAGCATCAGTTGTATTTCATGGAATAGATATGATCAAACAAAATACCGCCCGAAAGGGCGGTGGATGATGACGTATTCAATATCCCAGAATTTCAAATGTTCAAGCTTTAAAGTCCTCGCTTCGTACAGGACTAGCATTCGATAAGGCAGTTGGCTTTCATACTGATTCTAATGAATTATCTCAATGAATTACTCTTCAAAATAAAACCTTTGCCAAGCAACCACATTACGCCGCTAATGCCCAGAAAATATAAAGGCATCATCAGCAATGAACCGTTGTGGAGAGCACCCATTCCCCATGTCGTAAGGCTTACCAGCAAATAGTAGCCTAAGCTAAATATCGCACCGGCGGTGCCAATCACATCATGAAAATGAACAAGCGCAAGACTTAGACAATTGGGTAAAGCAATACCTGCGCCAATCAACAGAACAAACATGGCAAATAACATGCAACTGATCTGCAAAAGATTGGGCAGCATAGACAAGCTGCTTCCAAGAGTTAAGAGCAGAGCTCCGTTGGTCATGACCAGACAACCCAAACGAATGATCTTTTCCGGTGCGTAAACGGTCAATAATTTTTTGGAGATCATTGCACCGACCACCGATGCCAAGGCCACAATAATGCCCAGAAAACCATAAACGCCAGGCGACAGATCAAAGTGTTCAATGAAGATGAAGGGAGCTTCGGCATAATAACTGAATAAAACGCCGTTAATACCTCCGATCAACACACCAAACACCATTACGCGCGGCATAGCTAGCATCTTTTTTACAACCGGAAGTATAGCGACTTTGGATCGTAAAGAAACGTTCGTTGTCTCCGGCAGTTTAAGAAAAGCATAAATGAACAACAACACGCTCATCACTACTAACGCCAAGAACACCCATCTGAAGCCAAGGGCCTGATCAATCCAACCACCAATAAGTGGTCCAACTGCCGGCGTAAATGCAATGACAGCAGAGATTTGGGCAAACATCGCATGTCTTCGATCTCCCGATACACTTTCTCGAAGCATGGTTTGGGTGATAATCGAGCCAGTTGCGGCACCGAAAGCCTGTATGAAACGGCCAATGAGAAGCAACTGAATCGAATCCGAATAAAAGCACATCAAGCTTCCGATCCCATATACGATGAGACCGCCCAGCATTGCAGGTCTTCGACCAATCAAGTCCGACAGCCAGCCCCAGCAGAAGACGCCCAAGGCAAATCCTATAAAATAGATGCTTAATGTGAACTGTACGGAACTATCAGATACACCCAGTGCTGCTGCGATATCTGGCAACGATGGAGTGTAGATGGTCTCACTGATTTGTGGAAAAGCGATAAGAACAATCATTAACAGCAAAGATGGTACTGCATATTTCTTCATTATAGATTAGCCCTCCTACAAGCTTATACTCTGTTATGACAACAAGAATATGAGCCTAGCTAGGGAAAGGGGGGCATCATGATGGCGAGACGACTATAAATCATCATTTATTGAATTACCTTTCATCATTATAAGAGTAGGAGGGTTTTACAATCATTGTTAATGATACTCGGCCTAGGTTAACATGCTTAATATGGCAAGTCAAACAGCTCTGGCTAACCGTACGACTAAGCAGTTCTGTCCCAAGCGCTAATCGTACTAGACTTCGAATTGTGAAATTTAATGAAGCTGGCCATTCGCCAAATGGCAATATAGGTTAAGGCGACTACATTATTCAGGAATCCAAGAGTCTTGGGATCAATACCTGAGATGAACATGAAGTCAAAGAATCGGATCGAGAAGATAACAATAATTAAAACATAAAGAGATACGTTCCTTTTATAATACATCTTGCCATCCAATTTCCGCTCAAATTGCGTCAGCAGAATTAATGGGATCGACAGAATCGCACCTATAGCGATTGAACTGATCATTCTGCCAGATGTAAGCACCAACGTAGGATCGAACAATTCAAACAAAGATGTAGAGATATAAAGGATCGGAATTAATAGTTTCCGGCCTGATTCGTGCAAAGGCTTCTTGCTGCCCTGGATAACGCCCCTCAAAATAAGTACAACAATTAATAATGAGATTGTTAAAGATATTGGATTCATGGTAAGCACCTCGTCTGTTTTTTTGTGTAACCTAAGTATCGAGGATATTTAAATCGTATATAAGTGTACAAAGTAATTCGTTTAAGGTGACTTTTGTCATCTTCCTTATGAAGATGGGGCTTCTGTCTGCTGTTATAAGCGGATAGAGCCCCTTTTTTTGATGATTGCGTGAATAGCCTTGTCAATACACAACAATATGAATACCTTGTGACATAACATAAAAGAGGAGGAGATTACATGAGTGAAGTAGGATATGGAAATGTTGGAGGTCTTGGTGGATACGGTGGTTTCACATCCATCGGCGCAATCCTTGTTCTGTTCATCTTGTTGGTCATCATCTCTAAAGCTTTCCTGGTTTAATTCCTTTACCTTATGAACAACTCTGCTGGCATCACGCTGGCAGGGTCTTTTTGTCATGATCACAATTTGAAAGCGTTTGACATATTGAATTATCAATCTATAATTATGGAGTTATGCATTCAACATCGAATGGATGAAGTTAAGGAGAATAGGTTGGAATGACACTCAAAAAAAGAATATTTTTGCTGTTTTTTCTCAGTGCGTTTATCCCCTTCATTAGTATATTTGCAATTTCCTACTACACCATTGATTCCATTTTTGCGAACAAGATCGATGATGGCATTCGGAGCAATTTACAGCAGGTGACTTCCTCACTGGAGAATTCGATCACCAACCTGAATCATGTTACTCAGCAATTGTCCTACAGTGGTACATTAGGCAAGAAGTTAGACGAGGTGCTGAAACCATCCTCCAATATATTTGAATTGATTGAAACGCGGGATGAATTAAAGAGCGAATTAAACGTCGTCACGTTTACCAACCCGAATATAGGTTTGACATTGTATTATTTTCAGAAGGATGGCTCCACACAGTTCGGAAACTTCCCCATAAAGGATCGTTTTGCACCCGAATCTTTGCCTGTGCTCTCCAAAGCGTATGGGATTACCTACTATGGTCCTCATGTCAGTATGAACCGGTTTGACGATCAACTCGTCTTATCCGCTATGCGGAAGGTAAAATTACCCCAGAGGGACGATGTTTATATTTACGTTGAATCTGGTTTTCATCTTGCACAGGATATATTGGGTTACAATCAGTACAAGGGGGATGTATCCCATCTGATCCTCGATGGAGAGGGAAACATTGTGTACAGTGAGATTCCGGAAGCGATGAAAGTGGGGGAGAATTTCTCCAGCTTATCGAAGGGTGCAGTGTCCGACGGAATAGCTCGTGATCATCATTGGTTCAGGCAGGATTCCACTCAGAACTGGAGCGTTGTGTCCGTAATCTCGCAGGCCAAGTATCAACAGGAGAAAAACCAGTGGTTGCTTCAAATATTGCTGGTCGCTTTATTTTTCCTTGGTTTTACGGTATTTCTGGCTTGGCTGCTGTGGAAGATGGTGTATAAACCCCTCGGACTGTTCCATTCGGAAATCAACGGAATGTCTCAAAATCCACAAACGACAGGCAGCCAGACCCGCACACAAATTCCCGAATTTGATTTTTTGTTGGGCGAGTTCTCGAATATGCAGCATCAAATCGGTGACCTCTTTAAAGAGGTGCAGCAGAAAGAGAAAATTCGTGCAGATCTTGAAGTGGAGAAGCTGCTGTACCAGATCAATCCTCATTTTTTGATGAATACATTGGATACCGTGCACTGGTTGGCGGTGATGAATGGACAAGGGGAGATTGATAAGCTGGTACAGTCACTGAATAAGCTGTTGTACTACAATTTGGGCAAGTTAGGTCAGGTTTCCACGATGGAAGAGGAAATTGATGCGCTTAGACAGTACTTAATTCTGCAGCAAATCCGTTATGACTTTGAATTTGATGTGCGCATTTCGGCTGATGAACAAGTGCTTCAAATACCGGTACCTCGTTTTATTCTACAGCCGCTGGTTGAAAATTCACTTTACCATGGACTGAGCGACGAAGGTTTTATTCAAATTGAAGTGATACGCAAAGAAACGCTGAACATTATGATTCAGGATAATGGAGCAGGCATGACGGAGGAAGCAATTGAAAGACTTCTGAATAATCGTGTAGCCGAACATCAAAAAGTAGGGATGGGCATTGGGCTCAATTATGTTCACCGTATGTTAAAAGCACAATACGGAGATCAAGCTCAACTGGTGATTGAGAGTGAATTGGGAACAGGCACAAGCATATTGCTTATACTTCCGATCAAAGGAGAAGATATCTCGGCATGATTAAGGTATTGATTGTGGATGATGATAAATTGGTACGAAAAGGAATAAGCTCCGCGATGCCATGGGATGAGTTCGGCATGGAGGTTGTGGGAGAAGCGAGTAACGGGGCTAAAGCGCTGGATTTTCTGGAATCCAACCCGGTAGATCTGATGTTAACCGATCTTGCGATGCCTGTGATGTCAGGCATTGAACTGATGCGAGCTGCAAGACAGATCTACCCGGAACTTCATATTGTCGTGCTTACCCTTCATCAGGATTTTGATTATATCCAGGAAGCGCTTCGGCTGGGAGCGATCGACTATATAGCCAAAGTTCAGCTTGAGAAGGAACAATTCGAACATGTACTGAATCGAATACATACCCGGATTGGTGAGCTCACGAATACAAGACGAAAGCTGCCGCAGCTAGGTGAAACTAACGTCCATTATCGTAAAGTGTATGCACTTGTTTCACTGAAACGAAAATCCGGCCAGATCTGGCCTATTGAATCCGAACCCAGCGTAGACGAGGTCCGATTTGAAGTGGAACGGAACAGCTGGATGTGGGCGGTACCTCAGGGTGGAGAGGATCAGCTATTTGATAGATTGAAGGGTTATTTGGATCAAGTTCCTCAAGGTGCGCTACTGGTGCTGTCTGATGTACAGGAACGGACATGGTCGCAAATTCAAAACTGGATTATAAACTATACAGAAACGTCCTTATTTTATGCGTATGAACCCCAAGATCCGGTTATTGCCGTTTCTATAAATGAAGAAGATACAGCTCCAACAGAACCTCGGGATGAGGACATGGATCGGATTAAGCGAAGTTGGTTTCTATCTCCGTGGACGCATAACGATAATTATTACAACCAGCTTGTTGAAGAATTTAGATCTCTAAGGCTGCAAAAAGGTCAGCTGATGGGATTACTGTACTCCCTGGTCATGGAGTGGAACCATCTTTTCGCACAGACTACGCTGGGCAGAATCTCCATGATCCATTCTTTTCAATCCTGGTACGAGGTGGAACAGTGGATCAAACAGACTGCTGAGAGTATTCGAAAGGCGGATGAACAGACTTCGTATTCTCAGGAAATGATAGATGGGGTGAAAAAAGCCGTAATGATTATGCAGAATGATCTGGATCAGGCATTTACAGCTTCAGGGCTGTCCCAGCAGCTCAACATTAGCCGCAGCTATTTTAGCCAATGCTTCAAAGACATCATGGGAAAAACCTTTAATGATTATTCCCGATATATACGAATGGAGAAGTCGAAAGAGTATTTATTGAACACAAACAACACGATCTTCTGGATTGCAGAGCGGGTGGGTTATACGGATGAGAAATATTTCAGCCGAATCTTTCGCGAACTGACAGGCGTGCTGCCGAGTGAATATCGACAATTAGGCAGAGCGGACAAATAGTGTGTGCTCCGCACAACCGACTGAGAATCCGGTGAAAGAAGGGAAAGCAATGATCAAGAAGATGGCTGCGTGTGTTGTTGTCGTCAGCTTGATTGCAGGTATCGTATTTTTCAGTATTTCCTATTTACGTGAATCTTGGGATTCACCACTGGCGCCAGCAACAACCATCTCTGACACAGCCACCATAAATCCATTTGGTAAATATAAAAATCCAGTCTCCATAAGGTTGGGATATGTGGTTGACCCCACAGGTACGGATCTCTCCGAAGGAGAAACATTAGAAAAGAATATGTGGAAAACGGTAATTAAGCAAAACCTCAACATTGACGTCGAGGTCATGTGGCAGGTATCCAAGGAGAATTTCGGTCAGAAAATTGATTTGGCTATCGCCAGCAATGATTTGCCAGATGCGATGATCGTTAATCAGGTTCAGTTGAACGAGATGGTCAAAGCAGGAGAAATTGAAGATCTGACCGAGGCATATACAAACAGTGCTTCACCCGAGATGAAGAAAATTATTGACAGCACCAATGGATTGGCACGGGAACAAGTGACCTTTGAAGGGAAAATGATGGCTGTTCCATCTGTCACTGCGGAAGATTTCAGCATGCTCTGGATCAGGCAGGACTGGCTGGATCGTCTTGGATTGAAACCACCAAAAACGGTGGATGAACTGGAAGAGATCGCAAAGGCTTTTGTGGAGCAGGACCCGGATGGAAACGGGAAACGGGATACAATCGGGCTTGCCTCAAGCACGAGTCTGTTTAATGATTTTAACAACAGCGGATTTGCTTTTGATCTGACACCGATCTTCTCGGCTTATGGATCTTTTCCCGGATATTGGCTTGAGAAAGATGGAGAACCTGTATACGGTTCAATTCTACCAGAGACAAAAAACGCCCTGGTCAGGCTTCGTAATATGTATGCCAAAGGTCTCCTTGATCCAGATCTGGGCATCCGTAAAGAGCCGGAAGAAACCGTCATTAACGGACAGGCGGGGATGTTCTTCCAAGGTTTCTTTGCGGGCTACTGGCCGCTTCCAAGCGCATGGCTGAATGATCCAAAGGCGAACTGGCAGGCATACGCGCTCCCGCTTGATGCAAACGGAGCATATCATGTGAAGGTGGCTAATCCCTCGAGTTCTTTCCTGGTGGTAAGAAAAGGGTATGCTCATCCGGAAGCGATCATTAAAATAAACAATCTATACCTCCGTGATGAGTTCAAGTATGGTACGAGTTTTATGCTCAGTCGCAATTTCTTTGCCCCGGCAGATGAAGCCCGATATGAATCCAAGGCCGTGCAGGAGATTCTGGCCGGAACCAAAACCCCAGCCGATTTCAAGGACAAGTCCGAATATAAGCTGCTGGAAAATACAGTTTCGACGATTAAACAAACCAAGCTAAAGCCTTATGATCAACTTGGCATTTCGTATTGGGATCAGCACAACGAGAACTTTATGCGTGGTTATTCACTGCTCGTGGGTGGAAGAAACTTCTTTGATCCGAATATCCATAAAGTTCGAAGCCTTACCTACAAACGAACGCCAGCGGTGGAGAGAATATGGAGCAAATTGTCCAAGCTGGAACATGATACATTTCTGAAAATTATTTTAGGCGCTGCACCGATCGATTCATTCGATCAATTTGTACAGGAGTGGAAAGAACAGGGAGGCGACCAAGTGACTGCTGAAGTGACTGCTTCCCAGAAGCAGCGCTGAAGTGCTAACCTAAATATGCTGAATTCCACACGTTTTTTACTTTATTCAATCCTTCATAGCCGGTAGACTCCTGTTTAAGGAGTTTGCCGGTTTTTCTTTGTGCCAAACTCGCTTACGAATGAGGGTAGATAAATGTAAGCCGATAGGTAAGATAAATGTTCACAACCTTCATGTTGCTCGTTGATCCGAGTGAAAACTGTATACACTTCTCTATCCAAACAAGCGTTTAATCCCTATCCCGATTAAGCTTCTCCAAGTTTTATAATGAAAGCGCAAACAACATGATAGAGAAATAATCAGAACGAAGGGGAGTTGAATTTGATGAGTAAAAATTGGTCAATAAAAAGCAAACAGTTGACGAAACGACTGGCTGTGCTATCCATGTCCGCCCTGATGGTTTCCGTCCTGGCAGCCTGTGGGGGGGCCTCCAATCCGCCGACGGCGGAGGATGCGGGCCAGTATGAGGTGACACCAGGAGACCCGTTCAGTGCCTATAAAGACGAAGTGACGGTAACGATGGGGCGTGTTACGACGGCGAATCCGAAATTGCCGGCAGGAGATACATACGAGAACAATGCGTATACCCGTCTGGTCAAAGAAGCGTTTAACGCACAAATTAAGGACCAATTTGAGGCTAACGGTGAAGATTACAGTCGTCAGGTTTCTCTTGCAATCGCTTCCGGGGAACTGCCCGATATGATGCGTGTCGATTCCAAGGATGAACTTAAAGAACTGGTTGATAATGATCTGATTGAAGATCTGACGGAAGTGTACAAACAGTATGCCACCGATAATATCAAGCAGACTTACGACTCCTACGATGGCCGCGCACTGGACAATGCCACGATTGATGGCCGACTGATGGGCCTTCCGGCGACTTCCCTGGATTCCGCACCAACCATGGTCTGGGTTCGTCAGGATTGGCTGGATGTGCTGGGAATCAAACTCGATGCGGATGGAGACGGTGCGATCAAGCTGGAAGATGTAGAGAAAACAGCAGAAGAGTTCCTGAAAAAAGATCCTGGGCAGACCGGGAAACCGGTGGGGATTCCTTTTGTGAACACCTTGAATACGACGGACTATAATGGTTCTGCCTATACCATGCTGGGTGTTGCTTCAACTGAAGGGGCGTATCCTCAATATTGGATGAAGGGTGAAGACGGCAGCATCGTTTATGGTTCAACTACAGAGGAAACGAAGCAGATGCTGGGCATCATGGCCGACTGGTTCAAGAGAGGTATCATTGACCCGCAATTTGGAACCCGAACATTTGACGATATCACTGCACTCTACACCAATGGTCAGAGCGGCATTGCTTTTGGACCATGGCACATTCCAGACTGGGGACTGAGCAGTGTCAAGCAGATGGATAAACATGCGAAATTCACGGCTTACACGCTGGAGGATGCAGACGGTAAGGTAAACGTGGCACACGCCAATCCATCCGGTCAGTTCATCGTTGTGAGAAAAGGGTATGAACACCCGGAACTTGCGATTAAAATTATTAATCTGTTCTACGATAAATTGGCAAATGACAAAGATGTCGCAACTACCATGCCAGAGGCAGCGAAGTATCTGGAAAGCGGCGTAGACGGTTCAACCAGACCTTTTAATATTGAAGTGAACTCGGCAACATCCCTGCTGGATGATTACTCCGACGTTGTTCGTGGAATTAAAGGTGAGATCGGTCTGGATCAGGTCCGTACAACCGAATCGAAGAACAATATTGGCAGTATCCAAACGTATTTGAAAGACCAGGATACAGATGATCTAACCGCTTGGTCGAAATATCATTCCCGTATAAACGGAGTGGGGCTGATCGACAAGCTGACGCAGGAAGGCAAATTCAACTGGATGACGCCAGCGTTCTCTGGAACTACACCAAGCATGAAACAGACGTGGGCTAACCTGACCAAGATGGAACAGGAATCTTTCATCAAAATCATAACGGGTGCAGAACCGCTGGATTACTTCGAAACGTTCGTAAGCAATTGGAAGAAACAAGGCGGCGACCAAGTGATCCAGGAGATCGAGACCGAAACCGCATCCCAAAAATAAATGAAGCTAACACTGCTGACAGGCTGCGATAAGCAGCCTTTCTTCAGGGAAAGGGGTTCATCCATGAAACAGGAAAAATATAAAGCAAGAAACCGCTTGGGCACGGGTGCCATGTATCATATGATGATGCTGCCTGGCATTTTATTTTTGCTGGTATTCAGCTACATTCCGATGGTTGGTGTCATTACGGCGTTTCAGGATTACGTACCAGCCAAAGGTATGTTTGGCTCCGAGTTTGTGGGGCTCAAGCATTTTATTTATATGTTCAAGCTGCCGGACATCGGTCAAGTAATCAGCAATACGTTGGTGATTGCCATCGCCAAGATTCTACTCGGCACCCTGATGGCCATCATTTTTTCCATTTTATTAAACGAAATTCGCTTTAAATTCGTTAAAAAATCCGTGCAGACCATAGTTTATCTGCCTCACTTTTTGTCATGGGTCGTGCTGGCCTCCGTGGTGGTTAACATGTTCAGTCTGGATGGAAGTGTGAATCAGATTTTGGCCTTTTTCGGCTTGGAAAATATTAATTTTCTCGGAAGCAACACCTGGTTTCAGCCGTTAATTATCGGGACGGACGTATGGAAGGAATTCGGTTACAGCTCCATCGTTTATTTGGCTGCAATTACCTCGATTGATCCCGGTCTATATGAAGCGGCGGGGATGGATGGAGCGAGCTGGTGGAGAAAAGTATGGCATATTACGTTGCCAGGCATGCTGCCTATTATTCTGCTCATGGGTGTCATGAGTCTGACCAATATTTTGAGTGCAGGCTTCGACCAAATCTACAATCTGTATAACCCGGTTGTCTATGAGTCAGGCGATATTCTGGATACATATGTATACCGGATTGGTCTTGTTGGCAGACAATACAGCTTTGGTACGGCTGTTGGTTTGTTCAAGTCAGTGATCGGTATTGTTCTGTTATTGTCAGCCAACGAATTGGCCAAAAAATACACCGACAGAAAAATTTTCTAAGGAGGCGAAACTTGTGTCTTATTCCGCAAACCTGAAAGACCGAATGGGCCGGTTTGTCATCTACGCCATCGTTATACTGCTGGCATTGATCTGCCTCCTTCCATTATGGAATATCGTTGCGATTTCATTCAGCAGCAGCGAGGCCGTCTCGGCCAATGCCGTAGGTCTGTTACCCGTCAAGTTTACAACAGCGGCTTATTTGAAAATTATTGATGATGCGCAGTTCTGGCGCTCTTTTGGCATTTCCGTTCTGCGTGTGGCTTTATCTCTTGTGCTCAACATGATTCTTATTGTTTTGATGGCTTACCCGCTGTCCAAATCGAAAAGGGAGTTTAAGGGCAGAAATATTTATATGAATATCATGATTTTTGCCATGCTGTTCAGTGGGGGAATGATCCCCAGTTATCTGTTGATCAAAAACCTGGATATGCTCAATACCATTTGGTCGCTTGTACTGCCAGGTGCTGTTCCGATATTCAGTGTCATCCTGGTGATGAACTTTTTCGCCGCAGTGCCGAAAGCACTCGAAGAAGCGGCTTTCATTGACGGAGCGAACGCATTGCAGGTTCTGTTCAAAGTGTATGTTCCCGTATCTATTCCGGCACTGGCGACGGTATCCCTGTTCAGCATCGTGGGTACATGGAATGACTTCTTCAGTGGACTGATCTATATGACCAAAGTTAGCAATTATCCGCTGATGACCTATATTCAGTCGCTTAATGTGAATATTGCAGAACTTCTTCAATCCGGTACAAACTCCGCTCAGCTCAGCAATCTGACTGAGATTTCGAACAAAAATCTGAATGCAGCCAAAATCGTAGTAGCTGTCATTCCACTGCTGCTGATTTATCCGCTGCTGCAAAAATACTTTGTGACCGGAATTGTTGTGGGGTCGGTAAAAGAATAATCGTGAATGGAACAAAGTCTGGATGAGCAGAATCTGGTTCAAGAGAAAGGTGGTGCGCTATGGAAAATAAAAAATGGTGGAAAGAAATTGTCGTATATCAAATTTATCCCCGCAGCTTTCAGGACAGCAATGGTGATGGAATCGGGGATCTGAAAGGCATATTATCCAGACTTGATTATCTGAAGGAGCTTGGCATCGGTGCGATCTGGCTGTCACCGGTGTGCAAGTCTCCGCAAGATGATAACGGGTATGATATTTCGGATTATCAGGATATTGATCCGATGTTTGGTTCACTTAAGGATATGGAATTGCTGATTCAGGAGGCAGGAAAGCGGGACATCCGAATTATTATGGATCTGGTGCTTAACCACTCCTCAGACGAACACCCCTGGTTTAAGGAAGCCCGGAAAAGCAAGGATAATCCGTATCACGATTATTATGTATGGAGAGACGGTGTGGAAGGAACACCACCCAACGATTTAGGTTCAACGTTTGGTGGATCGGCCTGGGAATGGGTTCCTGAGTTGGGACAGTATTATCTGCATCTCTTCTCTGTTAAACAACCGGACCTGAACTGGGAGAACCCCAAGGTACGGAAAGAGATATACGATATGATTCAATGGTGGATGGATAAAGGCGTAGGCGGTTTCCGTCTTGATGTTATCGATCTGATTGGCAAACAGCCTGACCTCAAAATTACAGGCAATGGGCCAAATCTGCACCAATATATGCGTGAACTCAGTAAAGAGACATTCCAAAAGGGTGATCTGCTAACTGTCGGAGAAACCTGGGGAGCCACGCCCGAAAGTGCCAAGCTTTATAGCAACCCGGATGGCAGTGAACTATCCATGGTCTTCCAATTTGAACATATTAGCCTGGATGAGCAGGAGGGGAAAGGCAAGTGGGACCTCCAACCACTGGACCTGCTTCAATTAAAGAAAGTGTTATCCAAATGGCAGACCGAGCTGAAGGGCGAAGCCTGGAACAGCTTGTTCTGGAATAACCATGATCTTCCGCGGATCGTGTCCCGTTGGGGAAATGACGGGGAATATCGTGTACAGTCTGCCAAAATGTTGGCGACTCTTCTGCATGGCATGCAAGGTACGCCATATGTGTATCAGGGTGAAGAGATAGGCATGACGAATGTACGTTACCCTATTGAAGAATACCGTGATATTGAGCTGCTGAATCTGTATAAGGAACGAGTGGAGCATGGGTATCTTGAGGAAGATGTGATGGAATCCATTTATGCCAAAGGCCGTGATAACGCACGTACGCCGATGCAGTGGGATGCTTCCGAAAATGCGGGTTTTACGGAAGGCAAACCATGGATTTTGGTGAATCCGAATTACACGGAGATTAATGCGGAAGAATCTATACATGATCCGAATTCCATTTACCATTACTATAAAACACTGATTCAGCTGCGAAAAGAGCATGAAGTAATCATCTATGGGGAGTATGAACTGTTGTATCCGGAAGACACCAACCTTTTCGCTTACACACGAACACTTGGTGATACCAAATTGCTAGTCCTGTGCAACTTCTATGGCAAAGTTGTTCCATTCCAGATACCTGGGGGATTTGCAGGGGATAAAACATTATTAATTAGTAACTATTCGGATGTTGTCTCAGAGAACGAACTTCGTCCATATGAAGCAAGAATGTATCTGCTTGTGTAGTTCAAAAGAGGGCTGGTGGCGAATAGCCATCAATCCTCTTTTTTGACGAAAAGAAGCTTCTGCAAGAAAACATCAAGCGCCATGGAATGCGTATGTTCCTTATGCCGAATGATGGAGAAGCTGCGTTCCAGATGCAGCTGTCTGATTCGTAGTTCTTCGACTTCCCCTGTTGCCAGCTCCTTATGAACAATCCATCTGGATACCAGAGCAATTCCGAGCCCGGCAGCGACAGCTTCCTTCACACCCTGACTGCTGGTGAAGACATAGGATCGCTTGGGACGGATCGCAGTCTGTTCCATATAATGATCGCTAAACGCACGTGTTCCTGAACCTAACTCACGAAGAACCCAGACCTGATCCTGAAGCATGTTCTGCTCTACCACGACGGAACCGGAGAGGGGATGACCGGAAGGAGCTACAACGATCATCTCATCTTTCATGTAAGGGATAACGTCAAGATCTGACGAGGCTTGCGCTTCACCCTCCACAAATCCGATATCCAGTTGATTTCCCCTAACCGCAGACAGAATCTCTTGAGTATTGCCAATCGTAACCTGAATGTTTACCTGTGGATACTGAGCTGCGAACTCTGTTAGTTTCTTAGGCAAAATATATTCACCGATAGTGAAGCTGGCTCCGATCTGTATACTTCCGGTCACCTCATCCCGGAGCATCTGAATCTCCTGCCGCGCTTCATCGTAGCGAGCTTGAATGACTTTGGCATGTCTGTAGAGGATCGCCCCAGCTTCAGTCAGAGACACCTGTTTTGGCGAACGATGCAGCAGCTTGGTTCCCAACTCATTCTCCAGATTTTTGATATGCAGGCTCACCCCTGGCTGTGACAGGTTCAACAGCTCTGCTGCCTTAGAAAAATGGCTTTGTTCCGCAACGGTAACGAAGACCTTTAGCGCATCAGTTATCATTATGATTCCTCATTTGATTAGAGTATTTTCATGGAAATAAGCCTATTCGAGTCATTTTAACACAATATGCTCAATCAATCATAAGTTTTTATAATGATTAGGATCGCAGATTCATATTTCACTTCCTTCCTGTCTGCTTCTATAGTGAGGATATACTTTATCCCATAAGGAAGTGTAGAGCTATGATTTTACAGACCCCATTGAGATTCGTTAAAAACATAAAAGTGGTTAGAAACCGGGGGTTTTTGCAGGGAATTGGACTGACCTTACTGCTCTCGTTCATTGCCAAGCTGCTGGGTTATCTGCCGTTTCTGAATATCATGGGTCAACTCGTTATTGCCATTCTGCTTGGCATCCTGTACCGGGCGATGCGTGGCGTTCCGCTGACCGAGCAATCAGGGATATCCTTTTCGGGAAAACGATTGCTGCGGTTTGGCATCATCCTGCTGGGTTTGAAGCTGAACCTTATGGATATTGTCCATGCAGGATACAAAGTCGTTGCGCTAGCGGCAATCAATGTTGTTGTCACGATTTTTGTTGTCTACGGACTGAGCAAGTGGTTAAAGATCGACAAACGAATAGGGCTGCTGACTGCTTGTGGAACAGCCATCTGCGGTGCAGCGGCAGTGGTCGCGATTGCGCCACAGATCAAGGCCAAAGATGAAGAAACGGCAGTAGGTGCGGCCACAGTGGCGATACTCGGCACAATTTTCACTTTAGCCTATACATTGCTATACCCGGTATTGGGTTTAAGTGCGAAAGGATACGGCCTATTCACAGGCGCTACACTGCATGAAGTGGCACACGTCATCGCCGGGGCTGCACCTGGAGGCCAAGCGGCACTGGATATGGCAGTCATCGTGAAGCTAACCCGAGTCGCCATGCTGGTGCCCATTGCGCTGATGATCGGCTTGTGGAGTGGACAACAGGCGCGTGGGGGAGAGCAACAATCATCTAAAGGAATCCGGTGGCGTGAATTGCCAGTACCTTGGTTCATTTTCGGTTTTCTGGCCATGAGTGGATTAAACACTCTGGGTATTATTCCGCAAGAGATGATCTCGGGACTTCTGGTTCTGTCCTATATGCTGCTCGCGATGGCGATGGCTGGATTGGGGTTGGGAGTGGATATGGCAACCTTCCGTCGTCTGGGCAAGAAACCTTTTTTGGCAGGATTGCTGGGCTCTGTCATTTTATCCGTCATCGGCTTCGTGCTCGTTCGAGGGTTTGGTCTGAACTAGGGCGTTTATTCCAATTCGTTGTTTCACTTTATGACGTTAATAAAAAGTACGCATCGGCCCTTAGTGGATGAATGCGTGCTTTTTGTTGTTTCAGAGATGCTGATCATTGATCTAGAACAAACGCGCCAGGAAAATATAAATCCATCGCTTGAAAAAATATAAATATTTCCCTCTTTTGGTTCAAAAGTCTGAAATACACACAGGAAAGTCTGGATAACGATGTATTTTCTACTCAGTAGCCTTCAGATTGCTCGCAAACATCCAAAATGGAACAGCAGAAGTCCGAATACCGTCTCTAGGGGTCCGATAAGGAGGAATGAAAGCGGTTTATACTAAATCTATTCCAGATATGCCAAATGAAAGCAGGGAATCAGATCAGTTCTCCAAGAAACTCCCCAAAGTTAAGTAACGATTACACATTACGGTTGCGTAAGCCGTGCTGTATGCCTTTGCTATATTTTGTCTTGTATTTTGATAAGGGGGTGATGATTGGCGCAGCAAAAGATGAGGCAGATCAACCGTCCATGTTCATTCAATAACCATTTTGCTAATAACCTGAGGAGGAATTGAACTTGCGCAACAAGTACATTGTGTGGTCACTCGTATTAACGATGCTGATCTCGAACGTATTCCTGACTGTCGGATTTCCATCGCCTGTATCAGCAGCCGAAAGACCGGACCTGGCACAGGGAAAACAGGTTACCGCGAGCGGGTACAACCAAACATACAGCCCGACCAATGTGATTGACAGTAACCAAGCAACCTATTGGGAAAGTACCAATAGCGCGTTCCCTCAATGGATTCAGGTGGATCTTGGCAACAATATGAATGTTGACCAAATCGTATTGAAGCTTCCGACAGTGTGGGAAAAGAGGACCCAAACGATAACCGTGCAAGGCAGCACAAACGGTTCATCGTTTACGGATATCGTGGGTTCTGCGGATTATGTATTTAATCCATCGGTTGGGGAGAACTCGGTTACCATCGATTTTCCTGCTGTTGAGACAAGGTACGTTCGCTTAAGCGTAACAGGTAATTCCGAGTGGCCGGCAGCTCAATTGTCAACATTTGAAATTTACGGCCCGAGCAGTGAGGGACCAACGCTACCTGGCCCCGATCCTGTGGATCCTCCAATCCCTACAGAGGGAAGCAACATCGCCATCGGTAAGTCGATTACTGCATCGTCCAGCACCTTAAACTTCGTAGCTGCGAATGCAAACGATAACAATATCAATACGTATTGGGAAGGTGGCAGCAATCCAAGTTCGCTCACGCTGGATCTTGGCTCCAATCATAAGATTACATCCATTGTACTTAAACTGAATCCAGATCCAATCTGGGGCACCCGTACACAGACCATTCAAGTGCTTGGACATAATCAGGACACGACAACGTTCAGCAACTTGGTATCCTCACAATCGTATACATTCAACCCGGCTTCCGGCAACACCGTGACTATCCCCGTTACAGCAACGGTAAAACGTCTGCAACTGAACATTACGGCGAACTCGGGCGCTCCTGCCGGTCAAATTGCTGAATTTCAGGTATTCGGCACACCTGCACCCAATCCTGATCTGACGATTACAGGCATGTCCTGGTCTCCATCGTCTCCAGTGGAGAACAATGCCATCACCCTGAATGCTATCGTCAAAAACATTGGTTCTGCCGCTTCTCCAGCTTCTAGCGTAAACTTCTATCTGAACAACGAGCTTGCGGGTTCCTCTCCAGTAGCTGCTTTGCAAGCAGGGGCTTCGACTACGGTCTCGCTTAATGCTGGCAATAAAGCAGCTGCATCATATACGCTCAGTGCCAAGGTAGATGAGAATAACCAGATCATCGAAGAGAATGAAGGAAACAACAGTTACACACACACCTCTCCTTTGGTGGTTACCCCGATTACAAGTTCTGATCTGGTAGGCACGGTCTCTTGGAGTCCTGGAACCCCTACAGCAAACAGCACAGTAACATTTACGGTTAATCTGAAAAATCAAGGCAACATGGCCTCCGCAGGTGGTTCACACGGAGTTACAGTGGTTCTCAAGAATGCTGCCGGAGCAACGCTTCAGACATACAGTGGTTCCTATACAGGGACATTGGCACCGGGTGCTTCGGTCAATGTCAATGTCGGCACCTGGACTGCTACAACCGGTAATTACAATGTGACAACTACCGTTGCAGTGGACAATAATGAAGCTCCGGTAAAACAAACGAACAACGTTGCTACAACAAGTTTGAACGTATATTCTGCCCGTGGCGCAAGTATGCCTTATACCCGTTACGATACGGATGATGCTACGCGCGGCGGAAGTGCAACGCTGAAGTCTGCACCGACTTTCGACCAGGCATTGACGGCATCGGAAGCCTCAGGGCAGAAGTATATTGCCTTGCCTTCCAACGGTTCCTATGCACAATGGACTGTTCGACAAGGGGAGGGAGGCGCAGGTGTAACCATGCGATTCACGATGCCGGATTCCGCAGATGGCATGGGTCTTAATGGTGCGCTTGACGTCTATGTCAACGGGACTAAGGCGAAAACAGTACCTTTGACCTCCTACTATAACTGGCAGTACTTCTCCAGCGATCATCCGGGAGATACACCGAGTGCCGGACGTCCGTTGTTCCGTTTTGATGAAGTGCACTGGAAAATGGATACGCCGCTAAAAGCGGGAGACACCATTCGTATTCAGAAGAACAATGGAGATAACCTGGAATATGGTGTGGATTTTCTCGAAATCGAACCCGTTCAGGCGGTGATCCCGCGTCCGGCTAACTCCGTCTCTGTAACCGATTTCGGTGCTATTGCGAACGATGGAAAAGATGACCTTGCCGCATTCGAAGCGGCAGTCCAATCCGCAGTATCCACAGGCAAAACTCTATATATCCCTGAGGGCACGTTCCATCTGGGCAATATGTGGAAAATTGGCACGCCGACGAATATGATTAACAACCTCACCATTGTAGGTGCAGGCATCTGGCATACCAATATTCAATTTACCAACCCTAATGCAGCCTCCGGGGGGATTTCTTTCCGCGTGCAGGGCAAACTGGATTTCAGCAATATTTATATGAATTCCATGCTGCGTTCACGTTATAACGAGAATGCAGTGTACAAAGGTTTCATGGACAATTTCGGCAAAAATTCGAAGTTCAGCAACGTATGGGTTGAGCACTTTGAATGTGGTTTCTGGGTGGGAGATTACGCCCACACACCTGCAATTATTGCTGATGGACTGGTAATAGAGAACAGTCGTATTCGGAATAACCTTGCCGATGGCGTCAACTTTGCCCAAGGCACGAGCAATTCGACAGTACGTAACAGCAGCGTCCGCAACAATGGTGATGATGGTCTGGCTGTATGGACCAGCAACGTGAATGGTGCACCTGCCGGTGTGAACAACACATTCTCGTTCAACACAATTGAGAATAACTGGCGTGCAGCAGGTATTGCATTTTTTGGTGGTAGCGGGCATAAGGCAACCAACAACCTGATTGTTGATACGGTAGGTGGTTCCGCAATCCGAATGAATACCGTTTTCCCGGGATACCATTTCCAGGACAACACAGGTATTGTGTTCTCTGATACAACAATTATTAACAGCGGTACAAGCAAAGATCTGTACAACGGTGAACGCGGAGCCATTGATCTGGAAGCTTCCAATGATTCCATCAAGAACGTAACGTTTACCAATATTGACATCCTCAATACGCAGCGCAGTGCTGTTCAATTCGGATACGGCGGCGGCTTCCAGAACATTGTGTTTAACAACATCAACATTAATGGCACCGGCTTGGATGGAATTGAGACATCAAGGTTTACGACACCACATAAAGGTGCAGCAATATACACCTACACCGGAAATGGCTCTGCGACATTCAATAATCTTACAACAAGCAACATTGCGAACCCTAATGTGAACCAGATTCAAAATGGTTTTAATTTGATCATTCAATAAATTTTTTCAACGAAAAGTAGGGAGCTCCAATGAGTTCCCTGCTTTTTTAGGTTAAGAAGAGGTGGAACGACTCAACAATATCTCGAAATATGGAGAGAGTACTTCGCAGATTAAAGTTTTAAGATGCCCCATATTTTCTTCTATAGTGACTTAACGTGAGTAGAGGCCAAATATATGTATAGCTGTGATAGTTAGAATAGAAGTTACCGGGTAGACCAGCACCTGTTGGATAAGAGGTTCTCCAATCGTTTACCTGCATGGATTCAATAAGCCTTAGAATACCTTTATTTATTTCGGGTGTGGGTTTGGGGTGGACTGCGATAAGTGCGTCAAGTGCCCAGGCGGTTTGGGAGGGGGTGCTTTCCCCTAATGGCACATAGTGCAGGAGACGGTCACTCTGACAGGATTCTCCCCATCCACCGTCGGAGTTCTGAATGCTTAAGAGCCATTCGGTTCCTTTTTGCACTGTATCATGGCTTGCAGGCAGCCCGACAGCTATAAGACCGGTTAGTGCAGCCCAAGTGCCGTAGATATAACATACCCCCCATCTTCCGTACCATGAGCCATCCTTCTCCTGGTTACGAATGAGCCATTTCGTACCACGGTTGATCCATTCATGCCTGGTATCAAGCTCGGCAAAGTTTCCGAGGTACTCCAGGGTACGCCCCGTTAAGTCAGCCTCCGAAGGGTCTGTAGCCGCAGATTTGGCACCATCGATGGCGAGCCAGGTGAGCATCTCCTTGTTTGTATTTTTTTCAAATGCTGGCCAACCACCGTCTTTATTTTGCATCGACAGAACCCAATTCAGCCCGCGATTCCAGGATTCCTGAAATGGTGGAAGAGTGGTGGACAAGCTTCGGATTGCCCGTAAAGCTGCTGTTGTATCATCCACATCTGGATTGATTGTATTCGATTCCGAAAATCCCCATCCTCCAGGGACTGTGTTCGGATTATGGATGCTCCAATCGGCTGTTTTATCTTGCTGACGGGAGAGCAAATAGGAGGCCGCGCGTTGAATAGCATTATGGTCATCAGTAATGGAAGCCTCCTGTAATGCGTAAGTGATCAGGGCCGTATCCCATACGGTGGATGGGGAGTTTTGGATCGTTGTTTTACCTTCAGAAGAACGGCACTGCATTGCAGTGAGTCCGGAGATGGCTTTTGTAATCAGAGGATGCTGCTTATCATATTTTAGGGCCAGTAGGGCAAAAATCGTGAGAATTGTACTGCTGGCATAGCTGTATAATGTGCCATCAGACTCAATTCGCTCTATCATGAACTGTTCCGCGCGGCTCCTCGCCGTTTCGTGGATGTGGCGAGGATTGCCAAGGAGTCTGTTTCTCCCTCTTAGAATATCGTCCTGCATTTCCTGATATTCTTTGGAATTTGGCTTATCTTCAATATTTCGTAAGTCGGTCAGATCAGACAGATCGGGAGCATGGGGTACTGTGAGGGCGAAGCGCAGGTCTGCCATAATGAGCATCGGGGTCAGATGAACTCTGGAATAACCGGAAAATTCAAAATAATTGATGGGAAAATAGGTAGGGAACATCAGGATTTCCAGGGGGATCATCGAGATGGATAAAGGCCATTTCATTTGTCCGGTAGCGGCAAGTATGGCTTTGGTCAAAATGCTGGTGACTTTGCCGATACCTCCTTTGGACTGAATATACGCTTTGGCCCGCTGGATTGGCTCGTCCGTACTCTTGCTGTACCCGGAGTAAAGCAGGGCGTAGTACGCTTCAACCGATGCGGATAGATTTCCATTCTCTTCATCGGCGTACAATCTCCAGCATCCATCCTGTTGTTGTTCGTTGAGGATACGATCATGCAATTCACGGATCAGTGCTTCATTGGAAACTTCCAATATACGGAAGATAATGATGACATAAGCATCAATCACTGTACCATTCTCAAAACAAAAACGCCAGGAACCGTCTTGCTGCTGCTGTTGAAGTAAAGAAGTCGTCATCCGGCTTATTTCCTCATCAATTGCGCTTAGTACATGGCTCATTCCGAGTTACCTCCAGAGAACGTCATTTTTGTATTATATGATGGATAACAGGGGGAAATGAGGAGAAGCATGAGTGTGAAATCGATTCAACTTCTGGACTATTTGCAAAATAAAATAAAAAAGATGAATTTTACTGTTGAAATTTTTACCAATAAAGTGTATAAATATCTTTGTTAACGCTTACAAAATTTTGATCTATATCCTTTATCGATACCCTTCAAAAAGGAGGTGTAAGTATTAAGACATGTGACAACTGAAAAACAGACTTTATGTTTTTGAAAATGAAATCGATTTCATTTTACAGTGATTGATATTTGATTGTTCAAATTACAATAAATCAAAGGAGATATGTCAATGAAGATATGGAAAAAGAGTGCGTTAGTGCTGCTGTCCACTTTTCTGGTAACTGCGGGTTCATATGGTTCATATATGCCCAAGACTGCGCATGCAGCGGGTGAACAGGTGGAGGTATGGATTTCAACTTCAGACCCCAATTCCGAACCGGCAGTAGGACTTAGAACAGATGCCAGACTCACCAAGATTGCCTCCAAAAACTTCAGCAGCAATTCAGGCAATGCGGATGTGACTATTACCGTCAACGAAAACAAAACGTACCAGCAAATGGATGGTTTTGGCGTGTCTTTAACGGATGCCTCTGCATGGCTCATGAACTACAAGCTGGATAACAACAAACGTGCAGAAGTGATGGAGAAGCTGTTTGGCAACACAGGAATAGGTCTTAGTTTATTGAGACAACCGATCGGCAGCTCCGATTTTGCCTGGGCCGCCTACACCTATGCCGATACACCAAATGATACTTCACTCAGCCAATTTACGATTGATCGGGACAAGGCTTACATCCTGCCCATGGTCAAAGCGGCAATCGCCAAGAATCCCAATATTAAAGTAATGGGTTCCCCATGGAGTGCGCCTGCCTGGATGAAATATTCCAACAATCTGAACGGCGGCAAACTGAAAGCAGAGCACTACGGCACATATGCGAATTATTTCAAAAAGTACATTGAAGCTTACCAGGCTGAAGGCGTACCCATTTACGCTGTTACGTTGCAAAACGAGCCAATGTACGAGCCATCTCATTATCCTTCCATGGGTATGAATGTACAGGATCAGACGGGCTTTATCGGGGATTATCTTGGACCAACACTCAGAAATGCCGGAATCAACACTAAAATTATTGCATTCGATCATAACTTTCTGGATTGGAACTTCCCGAACCAAGTCATCACAAATCTGAAGAACGCAGGCAAGGGCAGCTACGTATCAGGTAGCGCATTCCACCATTACGACAGTGGGGACGGATCAACAATGACCTCTATGCATAACAGTCATCCGGACAAGGAAGTTTGGTTTACGGAGGGTGGTTTCGGCAACTGGAATGATCCGCAGAATGGTACTTCATCAGGCTTCGATAATATGATGAACGAGTTCATTAATATTACGAGAAACTGGTCTAAATCCATCATTCTCTGGAATGCTGCTCTGGATCAAAAAGACGGTCCAGCCTTGCTTTCACCGAACAATACCAATAAAGGCATGATCACCATCCGCAACTCGGACAACCGTAATGATGCTCCTGAAAATAATGTGACGTATCACAAACAATATTATTTGCTCGGTCACTTTAGCAAATTTGTAGTGCCTAATGCATATCGCATTGACAGTAACACGGGATCTGAAGTTAAAAATGTGGCTTTCCGCAATCCGGACGGTTCAAAAGTCGTTGTCGCCTACAACTCTTCCAGTTCCTCGAAAAATGTGAAGATTCAATGGGGCAGCCAAAGCTTTGTTGTTACTATTCCAGGTAAGTCTGCCATGACGTATAAATGGTATGGAAATGTTTCTTAAGGGAAAACGGGAAAGCTGCTTCCGTTTCCTTACCCAGCAAGCCAGGGGCCGCGAGTAATCGCGGCTCTTTTAATATGTTTTTTTGAATATCATCCATCCTATACATTACTTGTGAATTTTACATATTCAAGGATTTTACAATTTTGATATTATGATTATTTAGTTTAACTATCCTCTTACATTGGGTTGATATACTAGCCTGAGCTTTTATATGGGAGAGGGGTTAGACAACTTGAAAGACATCAATAAGCGCTGGATGGCGATCATCCTTTCGACAGTCATGATTGTTCAATCATTCTGGACATTTGCAGGCATAGGATACGCAGCAGCATCACAAGATCTTAACACTAGTAATTTGGCGAAAAACGTGGTCATCAGCCAATTTTACGGAGGTAAGAAAGACGACGTAGTCGACGTGTATGGCAACGACTTTGTAGAACTGTATAATCCGACAGCAGAACCTGTTTCGCTGAACGGCTGGTCCATACAATTTGCGGATACCCAAAAGAATAATTGGAAAATAGCTCTGCTGGGTACAACGACTGCCCAGATTCCGGCATATGGCTATTATCTGATTGCGCTCGGCAGCAATGGTAATGTTGGAGAGCAGCTTCCACAGCCGGATGCCAGCGAAACTTCATTCAAACTGGATAATAACAGTGGAAAGCTGGTCTTGTTAAATACAACACAATTGTTGTCGGCGAGTGATCCGATGGCTGATGTTTTACAGGAACATGTGGTTGATTTTGTTGGATATGATGCGGATGCTTATTGGGGAAGTCCGGCTCCACAAGCAGGGAAAAAAAACACAATGCAACGACTGGTGTTCGATCCGATGGACCCGGAGAAGAAAACTACAACAGCGGCGTTTCCGAATCGGGGCAATAACTGGGACACCCGAAATAACGGAAATGACTTTGAGAAAATCGCAGGCGCGAAGGCTCGCAATTCAAGCACAACTTCCGCCTATGTCATTCTGAAAAGTAATCAACGTATAGAGATGCAGTCTGCTTCGAGTGTGGATCCTGTACATAACAAAATTACGTTGTTTGCATTTGGTGGTTTGGTTAAACAAGGACCATGGACATCCAATGATTTCAGTGTGCTGGGCCTCCCGGCAGGATTCTCTGCTGAAGCCAGTGCGAGCGGAGATCAGATCGAAGTGACCATCACTGGAGACGGTACCGGGAATGTGGTTTCAGACAGCCTTCTGACATTTGAGATTCATCCTGATGCGTGGGATCAAGTACACAAACCCGCCTCATCCTTAACAGTGTATCAAGGAAGCAATACCATAACATTGGCTCAATTCATACCTTCCAATAAGATTGTAGCAACATTGGACTCCTCATCGTCCAACATTCGTATGAACAGTGCGAAGGACTTGAATACCACGATCCAACTCAATCTTAGCGCCGGTGTTCCCGTGGACGGGACACTGGACTCGAATGCTTACAGTGTGACGGGACTCCCTGAAGGAGACTGGAACATCAAGGCTGAGGGCCGTAGCAGTGATCACACGATTACGCTTTCCATTTCAGGTACATCCGCTTCCGCTGTCATGAACACGGTCATGCTGAATGTGACGTTAATGGCTGAGGCTGTGCAGGATACAGACTGGCTGGCTTCGGAAGAGATCAGCGTCCGCCTGCTTCGGTATAGTCAATCGGTTCTTACGGATGAGAATCGCAAACATGTCGTTGAAGACAGCATCATAGCAGACAATACAGGTTTTAATGACCCTGCTACCAAAGAATATAAATATGGAAGTGATGCCATGGGAGCGAACGAATATACTTTCCTGCGCGGAACAAATTCCTTATTTAGGGCTGATCGTGCAGCGGGTCTTATTCCTTCTCCAAATGCAGTAATTCCAGGTTGGAATGAGAAGGATATCCTTACTTACACACAAGGGGATGCCCATATTCAGAATGTGGGAACCTTTAACGATAGTACCAATCAAATGGTGTTCAGCTTGAATGATGTGGATTCTTCCGGCATCGGCAGCTTTTATGATGATCTGATTCGCTTTGTTACAAGTATTTATGTAGTCAAATACGAAAAAGACAGCTCTGCGATTACCAATCTACAGGACGCCGATTTCCGGGACGTATCTCGCACCTTTTTAAATACCTATAAGGATACTTTGATAGAGATTAATAGCGAGATAAACCCCAAAAACACCAAATTGACCAAAAGCAATGTAACGGCTTATACGAAAGAGGTCATGGACAAAGTCTCCAAAGTGTCTTATGAGGAAGCATTGCAAAAATTGCTCGGCAAACGGGCACTTGATGGAAAATTGAACATTGCCGGCAACTCCGATAAGTTTGAATCCGCGACAGATGCAGAGAAATCTTCCCTGCAAGCCGCTTGGACAGCATACAAATTACAAGTCAGAAGCAATTTCCCGAACCTGAGTGACGATGAATTCGATGCCTATTTTAAGATAAAGGATATGGTGCGCCGTATTCATCAGGGGATTGGCAGCATTGGGGTTGAACGCTACAATGTGCTGATCGAAGGAGCAAGTGAAGCCAACACGGATGATATTTTGCTCGACGTGAAAGAGCAGACTCGGGACGCCAATTTATCGAAAGATGCCTATCTTAAAACTTCAGTTGATCCCGATTCTTATCTGGGTGTACTGCAAGCAATGAATCGCTCGTATCTGATCAGGGAAGTTTCACCTTTTAAAGGGGATTACACGGATAAGCCATTCAAGAACAAGCAAGAGCTGGAGCAGTATTTGGTCGATGCGGCCAAGGCTTACGCTTATGCAAGCTCGCGCTTGGACAAGGTATCCGATGAGTTGAATTACCGTTTTGAAGAACGTTTTGTAACGAATATCGTCCCCATCTGGAATGAATTGCAGAACTTTATTCTTAATGCAGCGGAGGATTACTCCCACCAGGTCGCAGCGGATTTTGCGCTTGTAAAGGAAGATATGCGAACCGGGAAGTTGATTGACGTTTCCACATTGGATCATTTATCTGTTGATCAAGGCTCCCTGACTCCAGCATTCAATCCTGCAATTACGGCTTACAGTCTGAATGTTGAACAAGCTGTAGATTCCATCCGTATTACGGCGAAGGCTACGGATAGTCAGGCGACTTTGTCAGCCAAAGGTGAGCCTTATGTAAACGGAATAAGCCAATCGTATGAGTTATCTGTTGGAAAAAATGTAATTCCAATTACGGTGCAGGCACGTAATGGATCAAGCAAGACTTACAGTGTAACTGTCGTCAGAGCAGGAAATTCCACCTCGGTTCCACCAACGTCTTCGACTCCTTCAACTCCTTCAAATCCAACTGGAGGAACGAATGCTGATCAAACGGGTACTCCTACCAACAGTGGAACGATCACTGCGAATGGTGGATCGTTGAGCCTGGGCGGTGTCAAAATCAATGTGCCAGCCGGATCGATGGAGAGCAGCGTTATTTCCGTAAATAAAGTAAGCCAAACGTCGAATCTGTTCACCGATTCCACATTAAAACTGCTCGGGGATGTCTATGAGATTACGGCAAGCAAGAGTGAGGATTTCACTAAGCCTGTGACTGTCACCTTACCATTTGACAAGAACAAAGTGGACTTTGACAAATCAGCAGTGGGATTGTATTGGTTCAACGAGCAGGCCAAAAAGTGGGTTGCACTTGATAATTTGAAAGTGGATCAAATGAATGGGACTGTATCGGGAACCATTGATCATTTCACCAAGTTTGCTGTTCTGGTATCCGATAAAACGGTAACACCAACGCCGGAAGGAACCAAAAACTTCACGGATCTTGAAGGACATTGGGCTTATGAAAGTATTATGGATCTGGTTGGACTCGGTGTGATCCAAGGTTATCCGGACAACAGCTTCAGACCGGATAATAAAATTACTAGAGCCGAATTTGTTATTCTTGTCGTTAAGGCTTTACATTTACAAGGCTCTGTTGACAAAGGATTTGCAGATACCACATCGCATTGGGCGCATGTCGCGATTTCCACTGCGGCAAGTATGGGCATTGTGAATGGATATAGTGATAACACCTTTGGTCCAGATGAATTGGTGACCCGCGAGCAGATTGCGACAATGGTCGTTCGTGCAGCGCAGATCGCTGATTCAGAGAGCAAGGTTAGCTTCTCCGATGTCACGGAAATATCCAGTTGGGCACGTTCTGCTCTTGAGGCAGCTATTGCTAATGGCCTTGTTAACGGTCATCCAGACGGAACATTGAAACCGAAAGGAAATACGACTCGTGCCGAAGCCGCTGCACTTATCCAAAGAGCTATTCAACTGACCCAATAAATACAAGATTCATAGAGAGGCAGCTTTCGAACAAATTTAACTTGTTCGAAAGCTGCCTCCTTGTATCTTTTGGTATCCAGTTCATTCGTTTTGTTACAACGATATACCATTTTCGATAATGACGCGATTGAGCTTGGTATTCACCGGATTGGAAATCGTATCCCCCACAGGACATTTACTTTCTAGAAATTCTACAAATGATTCAACTTTTTCTTTAGATGAGCTGGTTTTAATATAGAATGTGTATCGAATATCGGAATAACCGGGACGTACATCGGCTCGGTTAAAAAATCCGTCAAGATCCAGATCACCTTCAACATCAACTCTAAAATCATCAAGTACAACATCAAATTTCGAGGCATAGACCCGGGCCACAATGGATTGACATGCGCCAAGGGAGGCAAGTAAAGCTTCTACAGGATTCATTCCCGTGTCCATACCCCCGAGGTTTGTTGGCTCATCGATGATCAGTTCGAATTGTCTTGCTTTGGTGATCACTTGAACCCCATCTTGCAGATGGGCAGTAGCTTTGAAAGTCTGAACATTAGCCATCCGATACATCCCCTTTATAAAACATTGTATGTAACTTGGTTTAGTATGGATTATAGTTCCGTGAATCACAAGCTGTCAATATAAGGATGGGAAAAGAATTAGGCTACATCCGCAGCATCAGCTGACTCAGCCAGGAGGAACCCCTGCTTAAATTAGAATTCGTTAAAGGGTTGCCAATCAAAAAGAATTGTGTATAATTGGAGTCACATCAGAATACTCAAATGTTTTCTAGGGTTCCGCGACTGTTAATGTCGGTCTGGTCCGAGAGAAAACTCACAGCCTGTTGGTTGTGTCACGGAGGGACAAAAGCCTGGGAGATGAACTGCTTTATGCAGTTTGTTTCCCGGGCTTTTTTTATTTTGGCTTCATGTAACTAATAATAACGTAGCAAAATTTGATAAGGAGTGTGGCAGAGATGAACAAAACATGGTTGTCCGTCGTTATTGCAGCTTTATTTGAAGTCGGTTGGGTCATTGGATTGAAACATGCCAGTGGTTTTCTGGAGTGGGGGGCTACACTGATCGCCATTATTGTCAGCTTCACCTTAATGATTGCGGCATCCCGCTCATTAGATGTAGGAACCGTATATGCGGTATTCGTTGGACTGGGTACTGCAGGAACTGTACTGGCAGAGATTATATTGTTTGATGCGGCCATTCAATCTGGGAAAATGCTGCTCATTGGGGTTCTTTTATTGGGCGTAATTGGTCTTAAAATGCTTAGCAAAGGAAAAACAAAGGAGGTACATGAATCATGAACTGGGTATTTCTCGTATTAGCAGGTGTCTTTGAAATGATTGGGGTTCTGATGATTAACAAATTGCACAAAGATCGTAACCTGTTGTCAATCATACTCTTGGTTGCAGGCTTTGGACTAAGCTTTCTTTTCCTATCCCTTGCAATGAAGACTCTTCCAATGGGAACAGCATACGCCGTATGGACGGGAATCGGCGCTTCTGGGGGAGCCATTCTCGGCATGATATTTTATGGAGAGCCTCGAAATGCATTGAGAATTCTGTTTATTGCCATGGTGCTTGGATCAGCAGTTGGGCTAAAGCTGGTGAGTTGATCGTTTGGGAACGTTCATGAACATTTGCAGAATAGGCCCACCCAAAAGAACTGTTACGATCGTACCTACCCCAATGGGACCATCAATGGAAATGGCTAACAACAGGAAACACAAATAAATCAATGTTCTAGTGAAAAACACTCCTTTCTTAAGAAGGGCCTGAAGTATGAGCATCGTATGATCAATGGGGATCCTGTACACTTGAGCCTGCAAATAAATTGCAGTTCCCAGTCCCGAAAGAATTAACCCGATCGCAAAGAGAAGGAATTGATGCATCCAAAAGGATGGAGCAGGAACAACACTAAACAGAAGAAACCACAAGTCGATGCCTATCCCCACCATAAAAGAGGTTATCACGCCAGCAAATGCTGGCTTTTGTCTAATTAACAGAGAATTTAGCAGTATCATTAATACAGCAATAATGATTTCCCAGCTTCCTACAGTTAATCCTAAGTTATTGTGTAATCCAACCAAAACTGCATCAAAAGGAGATACACCCAAATCGGCTTTGATCATGCAGGTGATCCCCAAACTTAACAATAGTATACCAAATAGAAACGGAGCGACCTTTTGGTTCAATGTGTTTTTGGTAAATAGTCTTGTTATTAATAATTGCAATGAAGATTCCTCCTGCGAATATCCATGATTTGATTATTGTAAATGATATATTTAATGTTGTAAATACAACATTTTTTTGTGGGATTCGACTTATAGTAATATCATAGTATCCCGGTAGATGAATGCTGCAACGTGGCAGTTTGAAAAGATAATATACAGATGAGTTTTTTAGTGTTATCCTTATGTGTTACGTTTTGAAATGAGATATACGTCAAATGAATATTTGTTGCGTAAATTAAGGAGACCTAATGACATTTAAAGACTTGAATATTCTACCCGCAATTTTGGAAGGCTTGAACAAAGCAAACTATACTGCCCCGACACCTATACAGGAACAGGCAATTCCAGCCGTATTGGCAGGCAGAGATTTGCTTGGCTGTGCGCAAACAGGGACAGGGAAGACGGCAGCATTTTCTGTACCTATCATTCAATTATTAAGCGAAAAGTCGAACGGCCCCAAAGCCGCACGTCATATTCGTTCGTTGATTCTAACGCCGACAAGAGAACTGGCGATTCAGATCTCGGATAACATTAAGGCTTACAGCCGTTACACAGATATTCGTTGCGCCGCAATCGTGGGTGGCGTTTCTCAAAAGGTTCAGGAGCGTGCGCTCAATCAAGGAGCAGATATTATTATTGCTACGCCTGGAAGACTGATTGATCTGGTTAATCAAAAACGTATTGATCTTAAACATGTGCAAATTCTCGTTCTTGATGAAGCAGACCGGATGTTGGATATGGGCTTCATTCACGATGTGAAACGAATTATTGCGAAGATGCCGAGCAAGAAACAGACGCTGTTCTTCTCAGCTACAATGCCTCCCGAGATTACCAAAATGGTAAAAACGCTGCTGGTTGATCCGGTAAAAGTAGAAATTACACCCGTCTCCTCCACAGTGGATCGAATTGAACAGTCTGTGTATTTATTGGAAAATGGCAAAAAACAAAGTCTGTTGAATCATATCTTGCTGGATAAATCCATTGTTTCGGCACTGGTATTCACCCGCACAAAGCGCGGGGCTGACCGTGTAACTCGCGATTTGTCCAAAGTGAATATTACGGCTCAGGCCATTCACGGCAACAAATCTCAAAATGAACGTCAAAGAGCGCTGAATAATTTCAAAAGCGGTGTTACACGGGTACTGGTGGCGACGGATATAGCGGCAAGGGGCATTGATGTTGAGGAACTTTCACATGTAATCAACTTCAATCTGCCTAATATTCCAGAAACATATGTTCACCGAATCGGCCGTACAGGCAGAGCAGGGCATAGCGGAATGGCGATTTCCTTTTGCGAGAAGGAGGAACTTACGTTCCTTAAGGATATCGAGAAAGTAATCAAGAAGACTATTCCTGAAGTGAAAAATCATCCTTATCCGATGACAAGTGTGCCTGCTTTTGTAAAACCGAATCAAACATCAAAATCGGCAGCCCATAAACCTGCGGCCGATAAACCTGTGAAGTCAAAAGCGAATCCCGCTCGAAAGCCCAAGTCGGAGTGGTTTAAAAAGAGTGGAAAAGCCGATCATGGTAAGCCTAACAGCAGTAAACCCAATCATAATAAGCCAAGCCACGGTAAATCAATTCAAAAAAGTACAAGTTACGGTAAACCAAGAGCAGTAAAGTAAATAAAGCTCTTTGAAGATGAGCAAGAAGCCTTCTCCATTTCGTGGAGGAGGTTTTTTTGTGAACTCAATATCAATGTGATATTGAGTTCATTTTCAATAAGAATAGAATTATAGAGAGAATGTTAAACAAATGTCCCAAGCCATTGTATGCATGTAATGACTTGGAGCAATCAGGAGGCGTAAATGATGTTCATTCAAACTCGCGTTATGGTCGTCGAAAAAGGTTACAGTCATAAACTGGTGGAACGTTTCAGTGCTCCTAGTCCCGTAGAGGAAATGCCTATGCTTAATTCGAATGATGAATTGCCTATCTCATGATTTTTCATGGGATAGGTTTTTTTGATAGTATGTTCTTTGAAGCTGTGTCACACATCATTCTCGCATTGATATTCATTAGATTACGGCCTTACCTACGTAAGTTGACAGGTTTGGAGTATTAAAGTTATTATAGATATCTAAGATCTTTAAAGGAGATTGAGCCTATGCCTGGTGAACAATTCAAAAATGAGCATCATTCAGTACCTCACAATCATTCAACCGATTTCTTATCTAATCGGGGAGTGGATGTCCTGTCTTTATTGCAGCCGCAAACCGGAGAACGTATTCTGGATATTGGCAGTGGAAACGGTGATTTGACAGCCAGGATCGCAGCTGCCGGTGCGATACCGACAGGAATTGATCTATCGGAGAGAATGGTGAACATGGCCCAACAGAAGTACCCTGACCTGAATGTTCAAGTGAAAGACGCTTCTCAATATCGGACAGATATACCCTTTGATGCTGTATTCTCACATGCAGCTATACATTGGATCAATAACCCTGCGGCTTTGACTCGATCCATCTGGTTGGCGCTGCGCGAAGGTGGGCGATTCGTAGCTGAATTTGCCGGAAGCGGAAATGTCGCCATCTTGATCACTGCGATAAAACAGGCTTTGGTGGAGCGTGGTTATACGTGGGCAGGACGGAATCCCTGGTATCATCCCACTCTTGGTGAATACGCCACCTTGCTGGAGCAGAACGGCTTCCGTGTCACATTTGCTCAGCATTTTGACAAGCCTGCTCCGCTCAAAGGGGAAGAAGGGCTTCGGAATTGGCTAAACAGTTTCGCTGATTATTTCTTTAAGGGCGTTTCCTCCGCAGACCAGGAAGCAATCTATCAAGCCATCGTGACAGAGGTTAAGCCTCACTTTGAGCGGGAAGGTCAATGGTTTCTTGACACAACCCGATTACGTATCGTAGCGATTAAGGAACCTGTCTGAGAAGATAATTCCTGCATTACTGGCTAATCAGATAAAATGCTTGATATTTACATGCAAACGTACATTCGGTATCATTAGATTGGGTAGGGAAAGTTTGTCACTCTGCGCAAAGGAGAGATACTGAATTGGAAAATAAGATTATTGATTATTGTTTGAAGAAAAAAGGTGCAACAAAGGATTATCCCTTCGGAGCTGATACGGTAGTAGTCAAAATTGCTGGGAAGATGTTTGCGCTTATGTTTGAGGGAAAGGCGGACAACGTTCGCTTAAACTTAAAATGTGATCCAATCATTGCAGAAAACCTGAGAGAGCAGCATGAAGCCGTTCAACCAGGTTACCATATGAACAAAAAGCATTGGAATACCATTATTCTAGATGGCTCCTTGTCGGAGCAGGATATCTTTGTGATGATTGATCATTCATATGAGTTGGTGGTCAAAACCTTGTCCAAAAGTCTTTTGGAATCCATATCGTAATTGTCCGCATGCAGCCACAATTTTGGAGAGCAGCGGTTTGCGCCAAATGTAGATCATCCAACTTTTTCGAAAAAATAGCGGTAGTTCAGGGATGTTAACTTCGTATCCTGAGCCTACCGCTTTTTTGGTTGCTTGCACATTGCGCGTTACCCTAAATTCATCTTGATTAATTCTCCCAATTGCTCAGACATGACCTCAGGTGGATGGGGCATTTCATTCTTAATCCACCATTCAACGACCCCTACATAAGACATGACTACATATTGGAGAATGATATCCTCACTTAAACCGGATTTTCTGGCCTGAGATAAATTCACTTCCTCTTTGAAATCCTCATTAAGAAACTCAACCAGGCGGTTGCGAAATTGTGCTGCTCCCTTACTGGCCATCATCGTTGAGAAGAACAAGTAATTCTGTTCCAGATAGGTAAACCAGGGAACGATGGATTGTTTCCAATCCAAGTCTGCAACCGAATGACAAATTTCACTTAATTCTTTGATATGCCCGTCAATGAGCTTATCCAGCAGGTCATACTTGTCGACGTAGTGGAGGTAAATGGTGCCTCTACTTACGTCCGCTTTATCGGAAATGTCCTGAAGGGTAATATCATCAAAATTTTTTTCTGACATCAATTCAATCACGGCCGCTTTGATGGCTTCTTGTGACTTTCGAATTCGTCGATCCACTTTGGTCATGATATCCTCACCAAACTTTCAAAAGATATTAAACATTTCCATGATTAATGTTCATTAATTAACATAATGCGTTCAAATAACAATGGTAAGCTTTTTCATTCTGTCTATAATTATTAACAGATGTTCATTAATATATCCATATTTGTTTTTGTACAAGAACAGATCGAATTATAGATATCAAAATAAAAGTGAGGGGATGAATGATGCAGCGCTTATGGACAAAATCTTTTATTTTGATGACGCTGGGTTTGCTTTTTTTATTTACTGCATTTTATATGCTGTATCCCACACTGCCGCTTTTCATCAAAGTGATAGGTGGCAGTGAAAAACAGGTGGGCTTGGCAATGGGGGCATTAATGTTATCTTCCGTTATCCTTCGTCCTTTTGTCGGTGGATTACTGGATCGATTCGGTAGACGTCCGTTTATGATCGGGGGGTTGCTTTTATTTATACTGGCAATGTACATGTACAACTGGGTCGGTGGAATCATCATGCTGATTGGACTTCGCGTTGTGCATGGAATGAGCTGGGCCGTATCCACGACTTCCATGATGACAGCTGTGACTGACATGATTCCATCCGCTCGGCGCGGGGAAGGCATGGGGTGGTTTAGTACCTCCATGACGCTGGCAATGGCGGTTGGTCCCATGATTGGTCTGGGCATTATGCAAGGCACGTCATACCAGACGATGTTTATGTTTGCTGTTGGTTTGTCTATCATGGCTCTGCTTTTGACGCTGGGAGCCAAAATGCCATTCCAACCCCATACGAACAGAAAGAAAATCCAAATATTTGAGAAATCGGTCTTGCCTGTTATGGCGCCAATCTTTTTTCTTTTCATTGCATATGGGGGAATTACTACATTTGTGCCTCTGTTTGCAGAGCAGATCCAAGTCAATTCAGGCACATTCTTTCTGGTTTACGCCGCGACACTAGCGCTATCCCGGCCCATTGCCGGAAAGCTGTCCGACAAGAAAGGAGAGACAGCAGTCATTGTTCCGGCGCTTATCATTACGATTATTGCTTTGATTGTACTGAGTCTCTCAAGCAGTTTGCTTGGCGTGCTCGCTTCAGCAATTCTGTACGGGATTGGTTTTGGTTCCGCTCAGCCAGCCCTTCAGGCGATAACACTCCGCCTCGCACCCGAGGATCGGAAAGGCGCAGCCAATGCGTTCTTTTCGACTGCGACCGATCTTGGTATCGGACTGGGTGCCATGGTCCTGGGTGTGGTATCCGAGTACATGAACTATCACATATTGTTTATGGTCAGCGCTTCGTCGGTTATGGTTTCTTTTTTGCTGTTTATGATCTATGTAAGACGGTTGTTGAAAATCAAGCAATCGCTTACTGCCAGAGCCAATGATTCCGTTTCATTGTAATTGAATTGTATTGTGTTCATCCGAATTGTAGTATAATTTGTGCAGCTAAGAGCAGCAATTATTTCATGATGCGGAGGCTTACTGCATGTTCATTAGAGAGATAGAAGAAAAAGATAATCAAGAAGTGGAGTCTCTGATTCGAAGCTGTTTGATTGAATTCGGGGCCAATAAGTCAGGAACGGCGTGGGCAGATCCGAATCTGGGTGATTTCTATCATCTTTATCAACAGGAGGGCTCCAGATATTGGGTAGTTGAGCATGATTCAACCATTGTAGCTGGCTGCGGCATCGGACCCGTGGACGGATTTTCACATATTTGTGAATTGCAGAAAATGTATGCATTAAAAGAAGCACGAGGCACTGGAATCGCATATGATTTGCTTCAAATTTCCCTTGATTTTGCCAAAGAATACTATGAACAATGTTATCTTGAGACGCTTAGCAACATGGTCGCAGCCAACAAATTTTACATGAAGAACGGTTTTATTCCGTTAGAGGAACCGTTAAATGCAACAGAGCATTTTGCTTGTGATGCATGGTATATCAAAACATTATAGATTCAATATTCACAGCTCAACTCCAAAAAGCCTAATTCAAGCGGTAGATTACCGATTATGAATTAGGCTTTTTGGCATTTTCGGATACCCAGATACCTAAAGAAACGTTAAACAGAGCTGTTCCACAATGCGTTCGGGAGAGTTGCCACGCACATTTTTTTGAAACAGATACGAGTCATTGCTCATAGCGGTCAGAAGCATGTCTGTTTTGAACAAGCTGATGGCCTGCGATTCTTCACTCTCTGTTGCCATCTCTTCGAATAGTTCGAATAGCTGTTGATGCAATTGCTCATATAGCGGGCTTGAGGTTCTGGACTCTGACCCTTGATATACTTCATTCTCAATGCCCAAGAGCAGATCTGCATTCTTCTCTCTAAACTTGATAAACAATGTCAGCAGACCGCGCAAGCGCTCAGATGGCGGACGATTTCCGTTTTCCAGTAAGTAGATCTCCACATCTTTGAAGAACAGTGCTGCGTTATCTTTGATCAAGTCCATGCATAACTCACTCTTATTGCGATATCGGCGGTATAAGGTACCCGCTCCAATCTGCGCTTCGGAAGCGATCTGATTCATGCTGATCCGCTCGACGCCGTGCAGCTCGAATAATTTAGAAGCCACATTCAAAATACGCTGGCGATTCTCCGCGGCATCCCGTCGTTCCAAACGAGAGGTTGTATTGGTTCTATCCATAATTGGTCACTTCCTATCCTTCAATGTCCATAATTTGACAAGGGGAGAACTCTCCGTTTAATATCAAGAAGAGATTAAGCGGAGAGTTCTCCCCTTAATCTTAATCAAAACGGGAGGGGTGTGCAACCCATGGAGAGTCATCATAACAAAGCTGCACTTCTGGTTATGGACATGCAGAACATCATTGTATCCCAATATGCGAAGCACAAAGATGCACTGGTGCCGTTTCAAAAAGCGCTAGAAGCAGCTCGCAAACATAACGTACCCGTCATTTTTGTGAAGGTTGGTCATCGCCAGAATTCCCCTCCAATTAGTGAGCGCAACAAGTTGTTTGGAAGAAAGTCCAGCTTCGGTAGTGGAAATGAAACCAATCCAGCGATGAATGTGGCTATGGACGTTCACGAATCGGTACAGCCGCTACCGGAAGAGCTCATTGTGGACAAGTTTCGCGTCAGTGGATTCTCGGGAAGTGAATTGGAGACCCTCCTTCAATCCCAAGGCATTAATACACTGATTCTCACAGGTATCGCAACAAGTGGAGTCGTGCTGTCTACATTATGTGAGGCTGCAGATAAGGATTACGCGCTTACCGTTCTTTCGGATGCTTGTCTGGATCGGGACCCTGAAGTTCATCGAGTTCTCGTAGAAAGTGTGTTCCCTCAACAAGCCGATGTGCTGGCTGTAGATGATTGGATAAATACATTCATGTAAACGTAGAAAATGGTCGAAGCGAAAGGATGGTTATGATGAGTGAGTTAGATCTTAAGGCTTCACAACAAGCGGCGCTGAGCCTGTTTAGTGGGGATAGTGGTGAAAACCCGTTTTCACTGATCAAGCAGCTGCGTGACACAGGTCCTGTTATTTCGGTATCCTTGCCAATGGGTGGTACAGATCGAGGTCAGTGGTTGGTCACACGAATGGAAGAAGCTTCACAGGTGCTCAAAGATCATGCTCACTTCACAGTAGACCCATTATCCATTGACGGCAATGAGAATATCCTGAAAGCCTATGTGGAGAATATCGATCCAGATGCCCCTCCAACGTTCTTTACCGGAAAATCGATGCTTTCTGTAGATGAACCTGATCATCGGCGATTACGCCGACTGGTCTCCAAAGCTTTTACACCAAAATATATGGAAAGTCTTCGCCCACGTGTGCAGCAAATCGCTGATGAATTACTGGATCAGGTTCAAGCCGAAGGCGAGATGGACTTGGTCAAGGACTACGCCTATCCCTTACCTATCCATGTGATATCCGATATGCTGGGAGTACCCAAAGCAGATCGCCCGCAGATTCAGACCTGGTCCTCCGCGATTGCACATGGCCTGGGCCTCGGAGTGCGTGAGCCGGGAGTGGAGGAACACCTCCGAGCTTTCGGTGACTATACCGCGCAGCTGGTAGCTGAGAAACGCAAACATCCCGCGGATGATTTGATCAGCCAATTGATTGCTATCGAAGAAGAGGGCGATCGACTCAGTGAACCGGAACTGTTATCCATGATTACGTTATTAATCTTTGCTGGCCATGAGACGACATCCAATCTGATTGCTACAGGTGCAATGATGTTATTGGATCATCCTGAACAATTGGAGAAGCTCAAGGCTGATCTTAGTTTAGTGCCAGCAGCTGTCGAAGAGTTACTGCGCTTTAACGGGCCTGCAACCATTGCTGGACCTCGTTTTGCGACTCAGGATATTGAGCTGGCAGGACAGCAGATTAAAAAAGGTGATATGGTCATTCCTGTGTTGAAATCAGCTAATCGGGATGAGCTTCAATATGAAGAGCCAGAGAATCTGGATGTTACACGACATATTAATCGCCATCTGGCTTTTGGTCATGGCATTCATTCCTGCTTGGGGGCTCCGCTTGCTCGTGTGGAGGGAGACATCGCCTTTACAACATTGTTAAAACGTATGCCTAATCTGCGGCTTCATATTCCTCGGGAAAGCATTGAGTGGCACTTGGCGCTTAGTTCACAGAGCTTGGCTGCCTTACCTGTCGCTTTTTAACAGAAGAGTTAGAGTGAAGTTTCTTAGGGCAAGAAGGAGCATATGTAGCTCGGGAAATCCGCCATGTTTGGCGGATTTTCTTGTGTTGTGCTATAAGTTTCATTTGGATAGGCAAAATCAACAATTCCAGTATTCGTTTGCAGGATCTAATTGGGAAAAACACGAAATAGTTCTTTACAAGTTCTTTAATTTGTCGTTATAGGGAATCTTTCATCGAAGGGGGGCATGATGAAACCATTTTCCAAGATCAGTATCGGCATCGTACTACTGACCTATGGTGCTCTCATAAGTATCCGCTTCTATCAAGAGGACCCAAGTATGACAACGCTAGCGTGGATAAGCTAAGAAAAATGATGAAGTAAAAAGTAAATTGATACAAAATAAATGATTTGTTACAATATTATCGATTGAATTAAATCATTCGATTACATTTTCTGTTTTATAAATACATAAAAGGTGGTGAACGAATGCTTGAGCTGAGTTTTGATAATCCGGATGAGCTGGTCACGGTCACGCATGCGTTATCGACCCGATCCAGAGTGGATATTCTCCGACTATTGATCTTCCAGAACCTGAACATAGTCGAAATCGCGGAAGCTCTCAAACTTCCCGTATCCACGGTAGCCAGCAACATCAAGGTTTTGGAAGCTGCAAAGCTAATCAATACGGAACTGCTGCCTGCCTCTCGCGGGGCGATGAAGGTATGCAGCCGCAATTACGATGATATTCACATTGCTCTTAATCTGGAGAAAGCAATTCCCAAAGGTGATATTCAGGTATATGAAGTGGATATGCCTATCGGTCATTATAGTGATTGTGAAGTGTCACCCACTTGCGGCATGGCGAATGGCGAGGGCATGATCATTCGTGAGGATGAACCCGCCAGCTTTTATCATCCGAAGCATGTTGGAGCGCAGATTATGTGGTTTCGTAAGGGATATGTCGAATATTTAATGCCACTGGAGATTCCGGCAGAAGCGGTAATCGAATCGCTCGAACTGTCCATGGAAATATGTTCTGAAGCACCAAACTATGATCATAATTGGCCTTCCGATATCTCTGTATGGGTTAACGGTGTGGAAATTGGCATGTGGACATGCCCTGGAGACTTTGGAGATCGGCGCGGAAAGCTCAACCCGGCTTGGTGGTTTGAATGGTCAACACAGTATGGTTTATTAAAGACTTGGCGAGTGGACAAAACGAAGACAACGCTGGATATGGAGAAAATCTCAGCAGTTGATCTGGATCAGCTTAACCTTAAGGATAGCCACAAGCTAAGGGTGAGGATTGGCATTAAGCCGGATGCAATTCATCAAGGAGGCGTAAATCTCTTTGGGAGACAATTTGGGGATTATGATCAAAACATCAAAATGACTGTACATTATGCCGTTCATTAGAATCGGACGAGAAAGAAAGACTTTGGTTGCAGATATTATGTAACTAAAGTCTTTTTTTTATTAATAATTACATTAAATATGTTTGAAAGCGTTGACAAGAAAGATTTACCCTTATATAATCCCCTATAGATACAGTAATAGTGTAATAAAACAATTATATCGTTTGTATCTACAAATTAGAGTAAAGGGGATACTCGCATGAAAAGAAAGATCGGCAGGTTAGCTCTGACATTATTGCTCTCATTCTCAACCGTTTTAAGTGCATGCAGCGGAGGCAGTAACGAGGCCGGGGATAGCGGCTCTGGTGATGGAAAAGTGACATTGTCCTTCTGGACACTGTTCGATGGTGGTGATGGCGCAAACATGCAGACATTGGTCGATGAATTCAACAAAAGCCATCCGGACATTGAAGTGAAGAATACCAAATTGGCCTGGGGCGAGTACTATACGAAGCTCGTAACTGCTGTGGGTAACGGCAATGGACCGGATATTGGGATTTCCCATTCCTCCAGACTGCCCGATCTGATCAATCAGGGGGTTGTCACAGAGCTTGATACTCCGGCTACGGATGCAGGTGTGGATTGGAACACCTATAACCAGAATCTCCTGGATGCGGTTACCGTAGAAGGTCAACATTATGCAGTCCCCATTGATACACATCCCTTTATCATGTTCTACAACAAAAAACTTCTAAAAGATGCAGGATTGCTGGGTGAAGACGGAAAGCCGATCCTGGAGCAATCAGCTGACGGATTTGTGAGTTTCCTTCAGACGTTAAAAGAGAAGCTGCCTGCCAAAACGACTCCGTTTGCATTGTCCAATAATAATGATGATCCTTATCGCTTGTGGTGGTCTCTGTACTCGCAGTTGGGTGGTAACGACGTGGTGTCGGATGATCTGAAGTCCGCAGCCATTGATAAGGAGAAAGGCATCAAGGCCGCTGACTATGTTCAGAAGCTTTATACCGAAGGTTATATCAAGAAAAATGATCCGGACTTCTATAAAAATTTTCAAAGTGGAACAGCCGCAATTATTATGACAGGTGTCTGGACTACAGGAACATGGGAATCCACCAAAGGTCTTGAATTTGGAGCTATGCCGATTCCGAAATTTTACGACAAGGAAGCAACATGGGGAGATTCGCATACCATTGTGCTGCCGCTGACGAAGGATGAGGACCCGGCTAAACGCAAAGCCGCAATGATCTTCGCTGACTGGGTTGCTGACAATGGTCAAGTCTGGGCGAAAGCCGGGCATATTCCATCGAAGCCTTCCGTACTGGAAAAACAGGAATTCAAAGATCTGCCATACCGCAGTGATTATTCCGAAGTAGCAAGTGTGGTTAAATTCAGCAAACATTCCACCAAAAATGCACAGATTCGCGATGAAGCTGCGTTTAAATTTTTGAATGAAGTATGGATGAACAAAATGACCCCTGCGGATGCCATGAACAACATGGAGACCGCCATTCAGAAAATACTGAGCGAATAGAAGGAAGACGGTTCACGCAAGCCGTGCGTATTCATCATCTGTAAACAAGAAATCGCCGGCTTGCGTGCCAATCAAAGGGGAGACGCACATGAAGATCAAAAAAATGAGAGCGGATTTGCAGGCACTGGTATTTCTGCTTCCATTCTTAATTATTTATGGTTTATTTACGATCTGGCCCATGATTAAAGGCGTAGAGATGACCTTCTACAAATGGACGTTGATTAAGAAAATGGATTTTGTTGGCCTGGATAACTTCCGAAAAGTTTTTCAGGACAGAGAGGTTTGGGAAGCGATCTGGCATTCAACCTTTTTTGTTTTCTTGAGTACACCGACCATGATTATACTTGCGATTCTGCTGGCCTTGATTGCCAACCGAAAATCGTCTTTGCAAAAGTTCTACCGCATCATCTTCTTTATACCAAGCGTGCTCTCCGTCGCCGTCGCAGCTTATCTGGGTTTATTCGTTTTTCAGCCTTATACGGGATTCGTTAATTCCTTCCTGCATCTTGTGCAATTATTGCCTCAAAATGCCGAGATTTTCTGGCTGACGGAAACCGGGCTCGCCTGGGTCGTTATTACCGTAATTACCTTGTGGTGGACGGTGGGTTTTAACTTTATTCTGTATCTTTCTGCGATGCAGGAAATACCGGATGAAATCTATGAAGCGGCAAGGCTGGATGGTGCGAGCGATACTCAAATATTTTGGCGGATAACTCTTCCTTATTTGAATCCATTGACCAAGACCATAACCATGCTGCAGATCATCGCTTCCTACAAGGTTTTTATGCAAATTTATGTTATTACTGGCGGGGGGCCGCTGGATCAGACACGTCCGATTATTCAGTTAATCTATCAGACCGGATTTAAGAACAACAACCTGGGTTATGCAGCAACGATGTCCTATATTTTATTCGTGATTCTGCTGGTGCTATCGGCGCTGCAATACTGGATGACGAACCGGAAAGGAGCGGAATACTGATGAAATGGCTATATCGCACAGGTTCTGCGTTGATGGCGGTTATGTTTGCGGCCCCGCTTGTGTGGATGCTGATGGTCTCCATCAAAGAAGAGGGCATGAAGATTATTACGGTCCTGGACTGGTTTAAACCTCCATACTCACTTGCCGTCTACAACGAAATTCTGACAACGACAAAGCTGTCACAGTGGGTAGTTAATAGTCTGTTTGTCGCGGTGATTGTGACCGTACTGACTGTAATTTTCGCTGCCATGGCCGGATTTGCCCTGTCCAAAGTACCGTTTCGTTTCCGTACATTTATTTTCTTCTTCATTCTTGGCGGGCTGCTGATTCCTGGTGAAGCTACCATTATTCCACTTTATCAGGTAGCCAAGGATTTAAATCTGCTGAACTCCTACAGTGGATTGATTATTCCTGCTTTGGCTTCGCCTGTAGCAGTCATTGTACTTAAAAGCTTCTTCGACGGCATTCCCAATGATCTGTTGGAGAGTGTGCAAATTGACGGCGGGGGCTTTTGGCGGATTTTCACCAGCATTGTACTGCCGCTGACCCGGCCAGCGATGGCTTCCATGGCTATCCTGACGTTTATTGGTTCATGGAACAATTTCCTCTGGCCTTTTCTTTCGATCACCGACGATAATCTGTTCACACTGCCAATGGGAATTCCAACGCTGATGGGACAGTATTCAGAGGATTATGTTAAACCGATGGTGATCAATGCCGTAGCTTCTGTTCCCATCATTATATTATTTGTCATCTTTGAGAAGCAGATTGTCAAAGGTATCAGCATGTCTGGTATTAAGGGTTAACACGTTTTCAGGCCAACGAGCCAAATATAGAGGAGATCGGGGAGAACAATATGACAACTAAATTTTACAACAAGGATTATCCAAGACCGCAATTTGTACGCAAAGACTGGTTGGATTTGAATGGAGAATGGGATTTCAGTTTTGATGACAATCAGACGGGTGAAAGCGAGCGCTGGTACGATCAGAATCAGTTTCCGGAAGGGACGAAAATCAAGGTTCCCTTCACGTATGAGACCCAGGCGAGCGGTATCGGGATTGAAACATTTCATCCTCTGGTCTGGTACCGCAAAAGTGTTCAGATTCCTCAGGAAGCCAAAGGAAAGCGGAGCATTCTGCATTTTCAGGGCGTGGATTATCGCGCAAAATGTTGGGTGAACGGAACGGTTGTTGGCGAACATGAAGGTGGGTACGCAGCGTTTTCATTCGACATTACCCCTTATATCACTTACGGATCGGAGAATAACATTGTTCTTGAAGTAGAAGACAGTCAGAGCGCGATGCAGCCTCGGGGGAAACAACGCTGGGTGGATGACAATTTTGAATGTTTTTATGTGCAAAGTACCGGGATATGGAAAAGTGTCTGGCTGGAACATGTGAGTGAAGCAAGGGTTGAAGCAGTCAAAATGACACCGGATATCGATCGTCATATGATTCGATTGGACTTTCAGCTAAATGGCATTGAAGGCAGGAACAACTTGCGTCTGGAGACACGGATTGAGCTCCATGGAAAGCATGTGCAAACGATCAGCCTGTCTCCCGACAGGCCTTGGATGACGATAGAGGCAAGTGTAAAACACGAGGCTGGTGGCCCGTGGAAACAGTCGTTATGGTCACCGGGCTCACCGAACCTGTACGATATCGAGTTTGTGATGTACGAAGATGAGAAAGAAATCGATCGGGTTCATTCCTATTTTGGCATGCGAAAAATATCGATTGAAAATGGGCAGATTCTGCTGAACAATGCTCCGTTGTACCAAAGAATGATTCTGGATCAGGGCTATTGGACGGAGAGCCATTTGACCCCGCCTTCAGTGGAAGCACTGATTGAGGATATCGATAAAATTGCCGAGATGGGATATAACGGAGTTCGTAAACATATGAAACTGGAAGATCCGCGCTTTTTGTATTGGTGTGATGTAAAAGGCATGTTGGTTTGGTCAGAGATGGCAGCAACCTTCGAGTTTAACGATGAGGCAGTGAGCCGATTCACCAAAGAATGGCTTGAAATTGTACCCCAGCAGTACAATCATCCCAGCATCATTACCTGGGTGCCATTTAATGAATCATGGGGAATACAGACGATTGCTCACGAGGTAAAGCAGCAGCAATTCACGCAATCCATTTACCATCTGACCAAAGCCATTGATCCGTATCGTCCGGTTATAACCAATGACGGGTGGGAGCATACGGTATCAGATATTCTGACCCTCCATGATTATGTAGAGTCAGGCGAAGCTTTTCTGGAGCGTTATCAGGATAAGGACATGATCGTCAATAACAAGATTGCTTCCAATCGGTGGAAGTTTGCTTTTGCTGAAGGTTACCACTATAAAGGACAACCCATTATCATCAGTGAATTCGGCGGTATTGCTTTCCAATCGGATAAAGGCTGGGGTTACGGCAATCAGGTAGACTCGGTTGAAGCCTTTATTGAACGTTTCCGTTCCATCACCGGGGCAATTCAATCCATCCCCTATATCTCGGGCTTTTGTTACACACAGCTTACGGATGTGCAGCAGGAGATCAATGGTCTGTTGACGGAAGACCGCAAACCGAAGGTTCCACTGGAAGTGATCCGCAAGATCAACCTGGGGTAAAGCCTGAGAATACTAGAGATCCATTTAGAACAGGAGTGCTGAACATCATGCTGAGACAGGATTATCCAAGGCCGCAATTTATGCGGAAAGAATGGATGAGTTTGAATGGGGAATGGGAATTTGAATTTGATGATCATAACAAGGGATGTTCGGAAAACTGGAGTGAGGGCAAACAGGCATTCAGCCGACGAATCCAGGTGCCGTTTGCTTTTCAAAGTCAACTGAGTGGCATTGCAGATCCGGATTTTCACGATAATGTATGGTACAAGCGGACCTTTGACATTCCCGAGAACTTCATCGGTAAACGGTTGCTGCTGCATTTCGGAGCTGTGGACTATGAAGCCTCTGTATGGGTGAACGGAAAACTGGTGGTTCGGCATGAGGGCGGGCACACGCCATTTCATGCCGATATTACGGATGCTCTGTTGGAAGGCAGCAATGTGCTGGTTGTACAAGTGATTGATTACAGCCGAGATGTAACGCTTCCGCGCGGGAAGCAGTTTTGGCAGGAACAATCTGCCCAAATTTTCTATACCCGTACGACTGGAATATGGCAATCGGTGTGGCTGGAAGCTGTCGCACCCGTTTATTTGCAGAAGGTGCGGCTGACTCCCGATGTCGATCGCAACGAAATCGAGGTTGCGGCTTACGTTCAAAGGGAACAGTCAGCAGCAAAGGATTGGGACGCACAGGATGTCAGGCTGCGTGTACAAATTGCCTATCAGGGAGAACAGCTGTCTGAAGATGAATATCGAATCAGTGACAGGACAGAGACCCGGGCTATCGGACTGCATACTTTTAACGAACACAGCCTCGGCAGGCTCTGGTCACCAGAGCATCCCAATCTGTATGACATTCATTTCACGGTGTTGGTGGATGGTGTGGCAGTTGATGAGGTTGATAGTTACTTCGGCATGCGCAAAATCTCCATTGAACAAGGCAAGCTGTTTCTGAATAACCGACCTTATTATATGAAGCTCGTTCTGGATCAAGGGTATTTCCCGGATGGGAACCTGACTCCGCCGAGTGATGATGCTATCCGGCGCGACGTAGAATTAACGAAGGAACTGGGATTTAACGGCGCCAGAAAACACCAGAAGATTGAGGACCCGAGATACCTGTACTGGTGTGATAAGCTGGGTCTTCTGGTGTGGGGAGAGATGGCGAATGCATACGATTACTCGGAACAATATGTCGCTCAGATAACACGGGAATGGCAGGAGGCGCTGGAAAGAGACTACAACCATCCATGTATTGTGGTCTGGGTACCTCTTAATGAGAGCTGGGGCGTTCCCAATATCCTGACCAGCAAGGAGCAGCAGTATCACGCCTTGTCGATGTATTTTTTGACCAAGTCGCTGGATGCCACCCGTCCGGTCATTTCTAATGATGGCTGGGAGATGGTACAGACCGATTTGTATAACATCCATGATTATGAATGGAGAAGGGACGTTTTGGAGGAGCGGTATCGTACCCGTGAAAATGCGGTAAGCGCCCTGCCAGGCAGTCGGAAGCTGAGCGTGGGTAACTATCGTTATGAAGGACAGCCCATTTTAATTACCGAATTCGGTGGAATCGGGTATAAGAAAAGTGACTGGGAAGGCTGGGGTTACTCCGGAGCGGAAAATGATGAGGATTTTGCACAGCGATTGCATGCCGTAGTACAGCCACTATTGGATTCTCCAGTAGTAGAAGGATTTTGTTACACCCAGCTGACGGATGTGGAACAGGAGATTAACGGTCTGCTGACGTATGACCGACAGCCCAAGATACCGATGGAACAGATTCGGGCGATTATTGAAGGACATTATCCATCGTCGGCCGGCGAATAAGGAGGGGAATACGTGTTGAATACAAAGGAGACAAGTAGATCCTGGGAAGGCGATTTTCAAGGGGAAAAGGCCATTTACCTTCGCTTTGGTTCCAGTGAGGCTGTTATGCTGCCGGAGATCGGTGGTAATCTGGTCGCTTATCGTGATCTTGAGCGGGGGCTTCGCTTCCTTCATGAACCCTCACCAGAAGAGATGGATTCATTCAAGGCAAGACCCATGATTCACGGGATCCCCGTTTTGTTTCCGCCAAATCGCTATGAGGACGGGCGGTTTGCCTGGAACGGGCAGACGCTTCATTTTCCGGTCAATGAGGAAACCACAGGCAATCATTTGCATGGATTTTTGTATAATACGCCCTGGGTTGTGGATGAGTATGGACATACCGAGAATGAAAGCCATGTCTCGGTGTCCATAACTGTTGATGAAACTCATCCGATATACGTATGCTTTCCTTTTCAATTCAGTATTACATTACGTTACTCGCTGAGCAGTGATGGACTCATGCAGCATGTCCGCATTCGCAATCATGGAAGCTCCAGCATGCCGTGCCTGATCGCTTTTCATACCTCAATTAATGCTCCCTTTAATCCGGGAGGATCGGCTCGTGATTACAAGCTCAAATTGACCATTGGAGACAGATGGGAATTGAATCAACGTATGCTGCCAACGACATGTTTTCAGCCCTTGATTCAGGAGGAAGAGCAGATGCGTGACTCCGGGGTATATCCGTTCTTTGCAGAAATGGATAATCACTACACTGCTGTACCGCAAAACGGGAGAAACCGGATGGAGCTTCAGGATACGAAGAACGGAATGGCACTCATCTACGATGTGGGAACTTCCTATAAACAATGGATGATCTGGAACAACAATGCGGAAGAAGGCTTTTTCTGTCCCGAACCTCAGATCAATCTCGTGAATGCACCAAATCTGGATATGCAGGCGGAAGAAGCTGGGTTATTTAGTTTGCAGCCGGGAGAAATTTGGGAAGAAACGAGCAGATTATATCTGCGTCATTCGTAAAATAAAAATAAAGGGAGCAGCCAGGACAGCTATTGCTGTGATCGCGCTGCTCCTTTTAAAACCATTGAAGGGAGTAACCTGTTTGAAAAAAAAGGGCAGCAACCGACATTTGTCGGCGGAGAATCTTCCTCGGGCATTATGCTGGCTTTAAAATAAAATAATGCCAGCGGCGCCGGCTGCAATGAGAATCAGCAGGGGATGAAGCTTGTATTTGAACAGGAGAAACAAACAAACTCCGCCAATAAGCAGTGTCGCGATCCATACCCAGTTTATGCCTGCGTTTTCCTCTGGATATCCAAAATGAATGGCAGCATAGATTATGAATCCTGTCGTTATGGGGCGCAAGCCATATAAAGATGACTTTAGCCATGAATTGTCGTTCAAGCGATAAAATAAGGCAGAGAGTACTACAATTACGACGAGTGAAGGCAATATCATACCTGCAGTAGAGACAGCGGCTCCGATATAACCTGCCGTCCGATAACCAACTAACGTCGCGGCATTGGTTGCGATCGAACCGGGTGCCATCCCGGCCAGCGCTACAGTTTGCTGGAATTCTGCGCTTGTCAGCCATCCTTTTTCCGTGACCTCGTGTTGAATGATCGGAATAACGGCATAACCGCCACCAAATGAAACAAGGCCTACACGTATAAACATCATGAACAGGTCCCAGTACATTTCAATCCGCTCCGATTCGTCTTTCTTAAATGTAATATTCCAGTTCCGGGTGGTTTCCGGTTACAGCTTCCTTTTCCATTTTCACTTGAAGCCCCAACCGCTTCTTTATCCGAATTACGGCTATACCGCATATCAATCCCGAAACAATCAGATAAAGGGGATGGATACCTGCAAATAACAGCACGGCTACGGTTGCAATAGCAGTTATCGCAGTTGTTGTATCTAGGATGGAATACCTGGCCGTCCGATAAGCTGCCATAATAATTAGTGCAATAATGCCACCGTTCATTCCTTTTAGAGCAGCTTCAACTTTGGGGTAGTTACGAAATAGGATGGCGAACGCGCTGATCAGGATTACAATTAAAAACGTGGGACATGTCACGCCGATGACGGCAGACACAGCTCCCGCAATTCCTGCCTTGCGATGACCGATTATCGCAGCGGCATTGACACCAACTCCTCCGGGAGCCGAGCCGGCAAGCGATATAAGCTCACCAATCTCGTCCTCTTGCATCCATTTTTTCTTGTTCACCACTTCGCGTTCGATGATGGGCAGCATCGCGTATCCGCCTCCAAAGGTGGAAGGACCGATGCAAAAGAAAGTCCAAAAAAGCTGGATCAGTAACATAAATTGTTCGTTCAGGTTCTTAATGCTACCCTTATCCTTTCCATCACGCATGATGAATTCGAGGCATCGGCATGGACTCCTTGCCAAGCTCAGCCCAGATATATTTGAGCAGAAGCTCAGACTTGAGCTCGGTGTACTCAGGTTCATTCCACAAGTTAAAACGTTCATCAGGATCCTGTTCAAGATCGAAAAGTTCACCATAGGTTTGATTGTAATAGACTGTGATTTTATACCGCTGTTCGACATATGTTTTTTGATGAATCGTCGTGGGTTCGTGTCGAAATTCGCAGAGAGCATGATTACGAACGGCTTCCTTGTCGCCCATCCACACTTTCTTCTGATCGATGCCCGTCATGGCATGCGGAATTGCAATGTTGCAAAAAGACAAGAAGGTAGGAGCCAGATCGACCAGCGATTGTATGGCATTTGATTTTTTCGCAGCAGGCACCTCACCAGGATATCTTACGATAAATGGGATTTTGATAAGATCTTCGTAATGGAATCCACCCTTGGCCTGAAGACCATGCTGCCCGAAGAAATGACCATGATCGGTTGTGAAAACGACGATCGTATCATCTGCAATGCCCAACTCATCCAGTTTATTGAGAATTTTGCCAATATATTTATCCATCATACTGATCATCCCGTAATACACACCGACCAGTTTTTTCTTGTCATACTCCGTTAACCGGGATTTGTCGCCGTATTCATAATAATGATGCGAGCGGTATCCGTGAATGCCAAAGCCGGTTTCAATCAGATGTTCAAAATTAGGGGTCTCCTCCTGGGTCAATGGGAAATGTGGCGGGTTACGATCATGCTCTCCAGGCGTTATCGACGGAATCGTCAGATCATCGGGATTGTACATCGAATCCCAAGGTTCCGGTACCAGATATTCCGGATGCGGGTCGAAGAAGCTGGCCCAAAGAAAGAAGGGGTCATCGGCATCGGTATATTGCTGCAACAGGGAATTGGTTCGCTCGGCGATCCAGGTGTTGTAGTGATATTTTTCAGGAATGGGCCATGTATACGTTACGGAAGGACCCATCGTTCCAGTTGGGGGAAGGAAGTAATCCCTCCAGTTGGTACATCCCTGTTCTTCCAGCCACAGCGCGTAATGCTGACCGACATGTGCTTCATTTGTATGGTTACGGGCCAGCTCAACGTGGTCAAATCCGTAAAACGGTCCGTGGAAATGTCTCCAGTACTCCAAATCCTGCAGGATGGGATAAGCTTCTACCGACGGGTAGGCTTCTGTGGATTTCAAAGGCTGAAAATGTGCTTTTCCCACCAGCGCGGTGCGGTAGCCTGCCTTATTGAAACTTTCCCCGACGGTATGACGGTCTTCAAGCAGTTTGGTGCCTAATGTCCAAGCTCCATGCTGACTGGGGTACATGCCTGTAATCATGGAAGCCCGGCTAGGAGTGCAGGTAGGGTTTGGGCAATATGCCCGATCGAACGTTGTTCCTTGCCGGGCAAGCCGGTCCAGATTGGGTGTTGAGATTTCAGACTGAAAGGCTCCGATCGTATTCCAGTGCTGCTGGTCGCTAGTGATTAGCAAAATGTTAGGTCTTTTCGTCAAGTGTAATCGCCTCCTAGTAGAATGATATTGAAAAAAACGAGTTATAAAAATAGCCCGGTGTTATATTTTTATTGTCATTTTGTTATGATCAAACAAAATAGGAGAAGGAGGGAACTCCCTACGATGCAGGAATATGAGTACGAGTATGCAGAATTCATCTACTATAAGCCGGGTTATTTGGATAAAGAGGAACACATCTGGCCAGTCCGGGCAGGGCGAAGTATAGCCAAATCCAATTACCGGGTTGGCCCCAAACGTATCGAGTGTTACAGTCTTCATTTTGTGCGTGAAGGTATGGTTAGGCTTGAGTTTGATGGCAAGCGAGTGGACCTGCAGAAGAATGATCTGTTTTGTCTGTTTCCCGGCAGAACCTATTACTATCACATGCTTCCCTCGGAATCTCCGCTGCAAATGAACTGGCTGGCATTGGATGGGAGGAAAGTCAAACCTTTATTGGAGCTGGCTGGTTTGACGCCCGAAAGTCCATTCGGCAAACAGATGTGTTCTCTACAGGTTGAGGAAAAGTCAGAACATCTGATTCATGCACTGGCAAGTGTGGAACGGTGGAAGCCAGCAGTATCGCTGGAGCTGCATGGGTTGGTATATGGATTGTTAGCCAGTCTTGTTCCAGACACGAGCTATGCACAACCTACAGAATTGGCCGGCTGGATTCATGAATGTATGGATTACATGGAATTGCATGCAACAGAGGGCATTTCCGTGCAACAGGTTGCCGACTTTGCGGGGGTTCATCGTTCCTACTTCTCTAACATGTTCACCACTCAGGTTGGGCTGCCTCCGTTAAAATTCATGCAGAGAATAAGAATGGACAAGGCCAAACAGCTTCTAAAGGATACGGATGCTACCGTTACGGAGATTGCTTTGTCGCTGGGTTATCCGAATCTATATTCATTTACCAGAGCATTCAAAATCTATTATAAAGTACCTCCAATCATGATGCGGAGAACCTCTAGCTGATCCTGAACATACCGATCGCAAGTACGGAGGACACTTACTTTTTTATTGGATCTTTAAAAAGGAGACTCCCATAATGAAACTCTCTACAATGCAGAGATGGATTTCACCGAAGCGCAGCATTCAGGGAAAAATTTTTATCGCTTTTATGGTTGTTACGCTAGTATCCATTATTTTGATTACGGTCATCGTTTATATGAGCATGCGTGAGACCATTACCCAAAATGCCATTACGTCGGTTTCGGACAGCATAAGGCAGGCAGATGAATCATTAAACATGATGCTGGAAGAGATCGACCGCCTGAATACGGTCGTGGTGACAAACAAAAACACAGTCATTGATACTTTGCTCAGTCCGAGTGAGGAGATCAGTTATGAGTGGTTTCAGGAGCAGAAGCGGATGGATGAATTTCTATCGTCTCTAATCGATTATAAAGCTTACATTTCACGGATAGCCGTTGTGGGTCTGAACGGAAAGGTGTTTTTCTCAGGAGGACCTTGGCTGGACAGGACCACCTTGGGTACGCCAATGATGAACTACATGCTGCAAAATGGATCAAAGCACGCATATTTCAGGCAAACAGGAGTGTCAGATGCCGTCACCATTGGTCGTGAGATTCGTTATAACCGTACATCCATTGGTATCGTTATGGTTGACCTGAATTATGAGTTTATCCAGAAAACATATGACGTGAGACCAACTACAGATAGCATGATCTATGTGCTGGACAAGAGAAATCAATTCATCTATGAAACCCGAGCGACCTCACCTGTTACTCCATCTTACCAGCAAATTAAGGAGATCAATCAGCAATTTAAAACGGATGGTGAAGCGGTCAGACGGTACATCGATGGAAAAGAATATATCGTTGTTTGCCGTCAATCCGACTATACTGGGTGGAGTACTATTTATTTGGTTCCGATGGATTCTCTTCTGACCGAATCGGTGAAACTGCGCAACCTGCTGGCAGAGGTGTCCATTATTGTGTTTGTCGTTGTTCTGATCGTTTCACTTCAAGTCTCTTCCCGAATAACCTTGAATATCCGGAAACTAAAATCACTGATGATGTTGGTGAAGGACGGAAATCTGACACTTCCACAAAATGAGATCAAAAGTGAGGATGAGACAGGACAACTGTACCATGTCTTTAACGGTATGGTGGAAGAATTGAAAGGTCTGCTCGAAGGAATCCGCGTCAGCGAGAAAGAGAAGCGGGAAGCTGAGCTTACTGCGCTCCAAGCACAAATCCATCCTCATTTTTTATACAATTCGCTCAATACGATCAAGGTTCTGGCCAGGATGAATGGAGTTCCGAACATTGAAGCGGTCTCGGGATCGTTGATTGAACTCATGCGAAGTGTCCTCGGTAATTCAAGCGAATTTCTTACGGTGCGTGAAGAATTGGCATATGTTGAGCACTACTTCTCCATTATGAAGTACAGATATATGAAGCCGATTCGTATGATTACCGAAATTGAGGATGACGCATTGCTGGATTGCAGGGTATTAAAGCTGATGCTGCAGCCCCTGGTCGAAAACGCAATTATTCATGGAATCGGACCACTCGAACAGGATGGATTCGTGTTGATAAGGGTGTATGAAGAAGGAAACAATCTCAAAATTGATGTGGTGGACAATGGAAAGGGGATCACGGAGGAGCAACGGGAGTATTTACTGAAAGGCACGGGTACTAACGGAGAAACATCACGTTTTAGTGGGATGGGTGTACGTAATGTACACGAACGAATCGTTCGAACGTATGGCGACTCGTATGGTGTCTATTTGTGCAGTGAACCGGGGGTGTACACTAAAGCTGAAATTCGGCTCCCCAAACAGGAGAAAAGTATGGAAAATACCAAACGAGAGGTGATATAAGCCATGTTTCAGGTGCTGCTCGTCGATGATGAACCGTTAGTACGCCATAATCTATGGACGTTATTGAATTGGGCTGACTATGGATTCGAATTATGCGGTCAGGCGCATAATGGGTTAATTGCTTTAACGATGATTGAGCAGTCACCACCGCATATTGTCATTATTGATGTCGATATGCCTGAAATGAACGGTGTGGAGCTCAACCGAGCAATTAATGAACGTTTTCCATGGATTAAGACCATTATGCTTAGCAGCTTTGACGATTATGACTATGTGCGGGATTGCCTGAACAATGGCTCCATTGATTATTTGCTCAAGCATCGATTGGACGAGTCAACACTGCTCAACATCCTGAATAAAGCCGTATCGGAAATGCAGCAGGAAGATCGGTTGCGTAAGAAACAGATCGCCGAGAGCACCATGGCCGAGAAAGTGAGTCCCGAGGTTATGCGCGATTATTTGCTGTATTTGCTCAAAAGAAAGACAAAAGCAACATACGGAGTTGAAGAATTTTCCCAGCAAGACAGTCTGTATCCGCATGCGTTCAGATATGCAGCTGCAGCTTTACAGATTGTTCCGTTCCTGTTGTTGACAGAGTCATACAGTGACGTGCAAACCAATGGACTGATTCAGCAGGTCGTGGATATGATGCAGCAGAGCCTGGGAGATATCCATGAGCGTACAGCGGTGTACGTAGAGGAAGGTCGATTTGTTATCGTATTTTCTTTCAAGGAACGTAGCGAGCACATCATGCAGCGTGAGGTAGACGGACAACTGCGGAAGATTCAGCATGCATTGGAATTGTTCCTGAATTTGCAAAGTGTAACCGCAGTAGGACCTATATGCACCAGTCTGTCACAGTTGGCATCCAGCTACTGTTCAGCCGAATACGAACTCGATGGATCTTCGTCTGTGAAAACGATCAGAAGTCATACCGCCCAAGTTAAAATCCCATGTTCGGACAAGCATACATCGGACAAAAATTCAGATGAAGTCCATCAACGTCAGCGCGTTTCTCTGACAATCGAGGAGCATAAGCAGCTTCTGTTATCTATAGAAAGGTTTGACAAGCAAGGCGTGCACCAATTGATTTCCTCCATTATTGCTTCGATAGAACACCTGCCTATTCATTCACATACGGTTCAGATGATTGTTAGCGAGCTCATGCAAACAGGGGATAAAGCATGGAAGAGCTACTTGCCTTCCACAGATCCAGCGATAGCTAATCTGCCTTCAAGAAGCGAGCTTGGGCGCATGAAAAATATTAGAGAACTGGAGCAAGGCCTGCAATCCTTCTTCTCCAGTCTGTTTCATTTACTCAATCAGCATCGTGTAATCGGTTCCTATTCTCGCCATGTCACGCAGACGATCCAATTCATTCTGGAAAGGTACTCCGGTTATGTAACATTGGAGCTTGCCGCAAGCGTAATCGGCCTGAATGCCTCCTATTTAAGCAGAATATTCAAGGAAGAGACACAGCGAACTTTCTCGGAATATCTGAATCAAGTTCGGATTGATGCAGGGTGCAAGCTGCTGGACAGCGGCCAATATTCAATCAAAGAAATAAGCGTACAAGTGGGATTTACGACGCACAACTATTTTTTTAAAGTGTTCAAAGAAATAACGGGTTTGACACCCCAAGCGTATTTGAGTAATCCGGAAAAAAGGAAGAACGAATCTAAGCTCTCGTCTTTGCACATGGGAAACTAGGACGATAAGTGAACTTCAAACTCGTAAAATATGTGGAGTAAAGGGTCATATTATTGTAATTACCTTCCATTCCTAGTGAATTATAATGAGCACACACCGACTGTGAAGCGCTTACAAAATACGTTGGTGATGAAGAATTGTGGGGGGCACAACTTTATGCGAAAACACTGGGGAAGAAACATGATCATGATGATGATCGCTTCCAGTTTGATGGTGGCAGGATGCAGTTCTGGTGGAACAACTAACGAATCTTCACCAGAGGTTTCGAAAAACGAAGTTCATGCGACCGGGTTTCCGATTGTGGACCAGCCAGTTAATCTCAAGATGTTTACCCGAATTGCACCTGTAAATGGCCCTTTCAAGGAGATGCCAGTTTTTCAGGATTACGAGAAATTAAGCCAAGTGAAAGTGGATTTTATTGAAGCTCAGACAGATGGTTTCCAAGAGAAAAAAAATCTGTTGTTTGCTTCAAATGAGCTGCCGGATGCCTTGTTCCGTTCAGGCATTTCCCCGCTTGAAGCCATCCGCTATGGCTCTGCCGGCCAATTGATCCCACTGGAAGGTCTTATCGATGAATATGCTCCGAATTTGAAAAAATTAATGGATCAATATCCCGAAATTCGCTCAGGCATTACTACACCAGAGGGCCACATTTATGCGATTCCGGGAATTGTTACGCTAAGTGCGGCGCGTACAGATAAGAAATGGATCAATCAGATGTGGCTTGACAAGCTGAATCTGGAAGTGCCGGAAACTACAGAGGAACTGTACAACGTGTTGCTTGCCTTCCGTGATGGTGATCCGAATGGAAACGGCAAACAGGATGAACTTCCGATGACTGCCCGCGTGGGATTGGCTGTTGTAAGCGCGATGAGCGGCTCATTCGGATTGGATTCACAGCTCGGATATAACATCAATATTGAAAATGACAAAGTAAGTGTTTGGATGGGCAGTGACCAGAATAAAGAAATGCTGATGTATTTAAATAAGCTGTACAAGGAAAAGCTGCTGGACCAGGAAATATTTTCTCACACGGAAGCGCAGTATCTGGCCAAGCAGGGATCGGGAAATACAGGTTTTTTCTTTGACCAGACAAACAATAACTTTCTGTCGATACAGGACCAATATACCGGTATCGCCCCACTGGAAGGCCCCCAAGGTGACCGGTTGCAGAGTCAGGCACTGCCGATTGCCAGAGATTTTGGAGCTTTTGCAATCACATCCGTTAATAAATATCCGGAAGTGACGATGCGCTGGATTGATTATTTCTACAGTGACGAGGGTTCTACCCTGCTCCGATTCGGAAGAGAAGGCGAGCATTACGAGATGAAGGACGGTATTCCTTACTATAAAGAGGACTTCTTGAAAGAAATCAGTAACCAGGCCAAAATTACGCCTTATGCCGGCGGAGGCGCGCCACATCTGATCAGTGAACAGGTGGCTTCCTTTATCAATCCACCTCAGGTGCAGGAGGCGCAGCAAAAGCTCGATCCGTTTATGCCAAAAGTCCGCTATGCAGCTCCGATGTTTGATGAGCAAACTGCCCAGGAAGTCAATATTCTGCGAAATGATATTGATAAATATTACGAAGAACAGAGTACAAAATTTATTGTGGGTGCAATCGGTTTTGACAAGTGGGAGCAATTCCAGACCACGCTCAAAAAGATGAGAGTTGAGGAACTGGAGAAGTTGTATCAGGATGCCTTTGACAAGATGCAGAAATAATGCTGAAACATCATGGATGAGGAGCAATTGCCTATGAAAAGCGTCAAAACCGATACAACGATGACGATGCCACGAAGCCATCAAAAAAAGAGTTCAGGCGTGTTAAGGCAAATGGGTAAAAGATTGGACCTGTACCTTATGCTGCTTCTGCCAGTCACTTGGTATGTGGTATTCCATTATGCCCCGTTGTATGGACTGCAAATTGCGTTCAAAAACTTCAATCCGGCTAAAGGGATTCTTGGCAGCAGCTGGGAAGGCTTTGGCCACTTCGAACGATTCTTTGATTCCTATTATTTCTGGAGACTTCTATGGAATACATTATCGATTAACTTGTTCTCCTTATTAATTGCTTTTCCGATTCCGATTCTGCTAGCACTAATTATTAACGAAATTCGCAATAAAACCTTCAGCAAGTGGCTGCAAAATATTACGTATATTCCCCACTTTATTTCAGTGGTCGTTATCGTTGGCATACTGAATGTGTTTCTCTCGCCTCATACGGGTCCAGTCAATCTGTTGATTGAGGCTTTCGGAGGTACACCGATCCGTTTTCTTGAGGAAGCTGGTTGGTTTAAAACCATTTTTATCAGTTCGAATATATGGCAGAACATGGGCTGGCAATCTATTATCTATATTGCAGCCTTGAGCGGAGTGAACCCGCATCTGTATGAAGCGGCCAAGATGGATGGAGCATCAAGGCTGCGGCGCATTTGGCATATTTCGCTACCCGGCATCGCTCCGGTCGTCATCATTTTGCTCATTTTGGATATCGGTCATTTCATGAACATAGGGTTTGAGAAAATTTTGCTGATGCAAAACAATCTCAATTTGGAATCCAGTGACGTCATTTCAACGTTTGTTTATACGACAGGCATCCTCAAGGGAGAATACAGCTATACAGCTGCGATCGGGCTTTTTAATTCAATCATTAATCTGCTGTTACTTTTACTGGTCAATCGGATTGCGCGAAAGACGTCTGAGACGAGCTTATGGTAAAGGAGGGCAAGATCCCATGTCCAAACAGCCGACATTGCAAGCCAGTTCCAATGAACGGATTTTCGATGTAATCATCTACATCATAGCCTCAATCATTATCATCGCTGTGCTATATCCGTTGATTTTTATCGTGAGTGCTTCATTCAGTGATCCCACGAAAGTATTGAACGGAGAAGTCTGGTTATTGCCCAAAGGACTGACGTTGGACGCCTACACGAACATTTTGCACAACGAGAAGATTTGGCTTGGGTATCGCAATACGATATTTTATACGGTCGTGGGCACTGTGATTAACATTATCATGACCGTGTTGGCCGCATACCCTCTTTCCAGACCTGACCTTCCTGGACGTAATGTAATCATGGTGTTTATCACACTAACGATGTTTTTCAGTGGCGGATTAATTCCAACCTATCTATTGGTCAAAAATCTGGGCATGGTGGATACGATGTGGGCTCTGATCATTCCTGGCGCGATCGCAACGTACAATCTGATTGTGATGAGAACGTATTTTCAGTCGAGTATTCCCTGGGAGCTGCAAGAAGCTGCCCACATGGATGGGTGCTCCAATTGGCGGCTGCTACTGAGCATTATTCTGCCTTTGTCCAAGCCGATTCTGGCCGTGATGGTACTGTTCTATGCTGTAGGACACTGGAATTCATTTTTTAATGCACTCATCTATATTCGTAACGAGAATTTGCATCCGCTTCAGTTGGTACTGCGCGAAATTCTGCTGATCAGCCAATCCGATGCCGTGGACGGCAGCCTTGGATTGGAGGATAAAATCCTGCTCGCGGAGAGCATCAAATATGCGGTGATTATCGTCTCCAGTTTGCCTGTACTGTTGATGTATCCTTTTGTGCAGCGGCATTTTGTTAAAGGGGTCATGATTGGATCGATTAAAGGTTAAATTCAGATCAACCACAATGATGGAGGACTTATGTTGAAATCAAACGCCAGAATTAGTATAGATTGTAGTCGTGTAAGCGAGCATACGGTCAACCCTTATTTGTTTGGGCATTTTGTGGAAGACATCCGGGACCATATGGAGGCGATGCTTGCCTTTCCATTGAAGGATATGGATTTTGAAAGCGAGGCTGAATTAGGCACTTCTGTATCAGGAAGCTGGTACGCTTACACCAATGGGAGAAATACGCAATATGCGATGGAGGCTCCAGCCCACAGACATTCGGGCCGTGCTCAGCGTATTCGTATCTTTAGTGATGATGAAGCGTACGCTGGAATTGCACAAAGATCCGCTTTGAAAGGGCCCATGGATTACACCGTACGTATAGTTGCGCGAGCTTCCATCGAACTACAATATTTGATGGTCGAAGCGGTTGATAGACGAACGGAAGAATTACTTGGTCAGTTGAAAGTCGAATTGGACAGCCATAACTGGCGGGATTATGAAGGACGGCTGACGATTAAACGAGCTTGCCCCGATGCAGAAATTCGGGTATATATTCCGGCAGAGCATCCGAGATGGATCGATCATGTCTCCACAGGAATGCTCTGGCTGGACCATGTGTCTTTATTGCCAGTGGATCATATTGCTCTGGTAAAACGCGAAGTAGTAGAGATGACCAGAGCGCTAAACGCAGGCATGATGAGACTTGCAGGAAACTATATTAGCGCCTATCACTGGGAGCATGGCATCGGACCAGTTCTGGAGAGACCCGTCATGTACAACGAGGCATGGGGAGGATGGACCAGCAAATATTTCGGAACGGATGAATTTATCCGCTTTTGCCATGAACTGCAGGTAGAACCTCTAATTTGTGTGAACGATGGCTCGGGTACACCTGAAGAGGCCGCCCAATGGATTGAATATTGTAATGGAAGTGTAGATACCCCAATGGGAGCCCTTCGGGCGAAGAATGGATCGCCAGAACCATATCATGTCAAGTATTGGGAGATCGGCAACGAGGTTTGGGGGCAATGGCAAGTGGGTGCCTGCTCTGCGGAGCAATTTGCGGAGAGGACCGTACAGTTTGCCAAAAGGATGAAGGAAGCAGATGATTCCATTGTGCTGCTGGCTTGTGGACATTATGAACAGGATTGGAATAAAACCGTGCTTGCTCTCGCCGGGGAACATATCGATTATCTAACGTTACATTTGTATCATGGCTACGGTCCCTTTGGCATGAATCGAGATACGCCGGCTGAGGATCGGTATAAAGCGATGGCGAGTTACCCCGAGTGGACTCGGCACTATATCCGCCAGACAACGGAGGTCATCCATTCCGACATCAAACATCAGCATGTGAAGCTGGCCATCACTGAATATAACACAATGTATTATCCAAACACCGTACGAAAAGGGTTCCCAGACGAACACACCCTTGGGGCCGCCGTCGCGAATGCAGCCAATCTGAATGAGATGATTCGCTGCAGCGATAGTGTACACATCGGCAGTTTCTCTGACTTGGTCAATGGTTGGCTCGGGGGATGCATCCGTGTCGGGGATTTCTATGCCGATCAATATCGGGGCAAGCAGGCTGGATGGAGTGGACACCCACTCACGATTTATGGAACTCCAACCTATGAAGTACTAAAGCTTTACGCGAATCGGGATATTCGTTATATTCTACCCGTAGAAGCTGAATGTGGAACATTCTCTGTAACTTCAAACCAAAAAACGCCTGTAGAGCTGGACGCACTCCCCGATCTGGATGTTGTAGCCGGAACGAATGATGATTGCAGCAGGGTCACCTTGTTTATTGTGAACCGAAGCTTGGAAGAGGTACGGGTTGAGCTGGATTTACAATCTTTTGATGCGAGCGAAGTGGGGACCTTATATGAGATTACCAGCGATTCGCACAATAATATCAACTCCGTGTTTCAACCAGATCATATCAATTGCACAGAAGGTATTGTTCTGACCGAGGATTGGAAGCGGGGTTACGTATTACGTCCTTCATCTATCTATGTACTGGAGTGTGGAAAGGCAGATCAATTCAATCAACATCCTGTCCTGTAGACAAATAGGGTATCAGAACTTGTATCTAAGTTCTGATACCCTATTATCTGTTCTATGGTGTCAAGGCACCCATCATCTAATACTTGGTTCATGAAAGCAGGCATTTTAAATAGTTGCTTGCGTTCGCTTATACAAAACGGGTATTGCCACGGCTATAAGGATCATCCCCATAATCGCGGGTGCAGCATGACCAAGTGATACATAGATTTGACCTCCAATGATAGGACCAATCATTCTTGCTAAAGCCTGAATAGATTGGCTACCCCCTTGAATCCTGCCTTGTTCACTAGAATCGACAGATTTGGAGAGCATGCCATTGAAGGACGGCCCAAAGATCGAATCACCAAAACCAAAGATAAACATGCCAACGATAAAGAGAGGATAGAAAGAGAACAAAGTAGACAGAGCAATGAGACTGTAGCCTATAATCTCTGAAATCATTCCAAGAATGGCGATCTGTTTATCACTAAGTCTTTTCAAAAGCTTGGGCATGATGAAACCTTGTGAGATGATATCCTGGACACCCATAATCGAGAACATAAGTCCGATGATTGCAGGCTTCCAATTGAAAGTATCCATTGAAAATTGGGAGAAAACAGCCTGTAAAGATCCGTTGGGTATCCAAAGTAAGAACGCTGAGATCAGTAGTCTGTTTAAGTTTTTCATGGAAAGCAGGTTTGCAAGCTGTATGAATGGATTAAGTCTTACAAGCGTAATTTCGTTCAGTCTATTTTTCTTGTCAAGACTCTCAGGCATAAAAAAGAATCCATATATAACATTAACCAAAGTGATGATTGCTCCAAAATACATGGGTGCAGAATAATCAATCTTGGCGAGTAATCCTCCAACAGTCGGGCCAATGACGGTGCCAACACCCACAACCGCACTCACCCATCCAAAGTATTTGGTTCTCTGTTCGGATGGGATGATATCCGCAAAATATGCAAAAATTGTGCCTATACTTCCGCCTGTTATCCCCTCGATTATGCGCCCCGTAAAGAGTACCCATAGTGCTCCACCTATACCAAAAACTAAGTACCCGATTGCGGAACCCAAAAGGCATACCAAGAGTAATGGACGACGACCATATTTGTCGCTGAGAGCACCAAGTACGGGGGATGCAAAAAATACGCAGAAAGCATACACAGAGGTCAACAGCGTAACAACAATAGCTTGTTCTCCCGGACGGCTTATATAAGGCTGTACTAAGAAAGGGACGACAGGCGCTATGATACTGAAGCCTATTCCACAAAGAAACACAGAGACAAGACCAAATAATAAAGCATGTTTGTCTATAGTTTGTTCTATTTTCTGTTCTGTGTTCTGTTTATGGTGTGATCGTGATCGAAATTTAAACATTAAATTCTCCCCTCGAGAGTTGTGTTTTTATTTCCTTGGAAACATTAATATCGTACAGCTACTTTGTTTCCCTGTCAACAAAATGATGGGGATAAAAAAAACAACCTGCCCTCAATAGAGCCTGGCTGCTTTCCGTTTTACTTTCATTATTCAAATTTATTCGGACTTGATATCTTCACCCCGTTTCTTGATCTCTGCATCCAAATGCTGACTATACTTGTCTACGAAATTAAGCATACTATCGAATTGTTCCTCGCTTACCTGTTCAAATACGGCTTTATCTCGCTCATGAAACTCGTTGTGCAAATCCTCATGGATTTGATAAATGACTTTCCCTTTCTCCGTTAGTCTAAAATAGATCTCTTTCTTATTATCCGACTTCTGGTAGCTTTCAATAAGGCCTCTTTCTATGAGCTTCTTCGTTAATTTACTTATCGCACCGCGAGTCATATAAAAAGACTCCGCAAGTTTTGTTACATTGGAATCTGCATTCTTTTCAATATATTCGATGCAATGTACCTCAGAGGGCTTATAACCCTTAAGACTTTCTTCCATCTTATCTTTATTAAGCCAAACCAGCTTGTTATATAAATCCCTGAAACCCAATAGGACCTGTTCTTCTTTGTTCATGGACTATCCTCCCACCCGTTGGTGCATTACCCTATTATATTAAATTTTGGTTTCCAGTACAAAAGCCTTTCTGACAGCTGCATAATTCTAGGCGAAATTTCTGAATAAACTTTTTTCTTAACGACATACTACTTCAAAAGAGGTGGTAAAATTTGCAGCGATTCCATGAACTAGACCTTCACGACATCGAAAAGCAACTCTCTGAACATTTCAAAAAAAGCTCTGATTTCTTAAGCAAGAACGTGGTTATTGCCGATCAGGAATTCAGAGCGTATTACATGGAGACCCTTGTCGATTTTCCGACAACCCTGTCTTCAATTAACCATGCAGCGAGTGGCAATGAGAACGGATCATTTCAAAATATGTTCAGTCCATTTGAAGAAGAAGCCTCCATGTCATTAGATGAGATATGTGATCATATTTTGCATGGAAAGCTTGTTTTGTTCAGCACTGAGGGGATGGCAGCTGTCATGGAACCGGAGCATACTGACATTTCGCGATCTGTCAGTGCACCGGAGAGTGAGAATCCCCTTCAATCTGCATACGATGCGTTTACAGAAGATATTAATAAAAACATCGGTTTGCTGCGTAAAAAGTTGATTTCCGATGATTTGGTTATTGAAAGACGAGAAACAGGAACTCGTTCTACCAAGAAAATTGCCATGGTATATCTGGAGGGAGTTGCCCAAGCCAAGGTCATCGCGTCTATTCGAGATATGCTGGAACAAAATAAGGACAAGGAATTGACTACGGTAAGGGACCTGATGAGTATATTGGGTCATCCAAAATTCTCAATAACCCCAACGTATATCTCTTCGGAGCTGCCGGGAGAGATGATACAGAATTTAATGAACGGAAAAGTGGTTATATTGATTGACCAATTTTCGTTTGCCTTTGCTTTTCCGGCCATCATATCAGATCTATGGTCAACAACATTGGATGTCAACTACCCGTATTTGTTTCAAGTTTTTTTACGAACCGTACGGGCAATTGGTGCACTACTTGCCATTACACTTCCAGGTCTGTATATCGTGCTGAATTCGGTAAACCCGGAATTGTTGCGAATACAACTTGCCATAACGGTAGCCAAGAGCAGAGAAGGGGTTCCGTATCCTTCGTTGATCGAAATGCTGCTGGTTATGCTGCTTCTCGAGATGATTATTGAAGCTACGATTCGACTCCCCAAAAACATCGGACCTACGATAACGATGATTGGCGGTATTCTGTTGGGACAAGCAATCGTCCAGGCTAAACTCGTCAGTAATCTATTAATTATTATTCTTGTTGCCTCGGCAATTGCCAATTTTGTGCTGGCGGGTTATATGAATACGACGGGCACACGAATGTATAAATACGTTGTCATGCTCATCAGTTCCTTTTTTGGAATATGGGGTCTTGAGGCTGCGATGATTTGGATTATACTGTACTTTGCCTCGTTGAGCACATGCTCCGTTCCCTACTTAAGTTTAAGTGTGAAAGGAAAGGCTTCAGATGAATAAAGCTCATATGTTGACACTGTTTGTTCTGCTTCATCTTGCTTCAATCTTTGCCATCTTTCCCGAACGCATCATCTCTGCGACTTCAAAAGGCCACTGGATCCCTATAACAATCCTTTTTGTGACAGAGCTGCTGGTTCTATGGCTCTACCTAAAAGCATTGACCCAATTTCCAGGAAAAACAGTGGTAGACATCTGTAATGAGTCACTTGGCAAATGGGGAACGAGGCTGATCGTTTTGCCTTTGCTCATCTTCCTATATGTCGAGTTGTTTTTGCTTATGTATTTTCAGTCGGGGGAAATTAAAGCTGTACTTCTACAGAGAACACCGCCAGCTGCGACAGGGGCCCTTTTCATCTTGATCTGCTTCTATGCCGTTTGGAAGGGGCTTCATGTAATCATCCGGGCTAGCATCGGATTATGTATCCTTTTGATGCCATTCATTCTTTTTTCTATGTTCATCAGTGTCCAGAATTTCAGAATCAGCTACATTTTTCCGATTTGGGATAACGAGATGTCGTTTTTCTCCAATTCGGATTTCTATGTCTGTACAGTCATTTCAGCCGGGTTTTTATTCCTTGGCATGATTCCCTCGAAGCAACGCATTAGCTTTGGTAAAGCAGCTGCTGTGGTCAGTGTCATTTTTGTATTCGCTTTGGGGTCTGTGTATGTTCCACTTCTTGTATTTGGACAGGAAACGGTAGTTCATTTGCAATATCCCATGCTTATGGCCTCGGACACCATTGATCTGGAGTGGGTTGTATTTGATTGGCTCCCCAGCTTTTACGTGGTGGCTTCAAGCGCGCTTGGTGTTTTGAAGGTTTCCGTTTTACTCTGGATTCTGGTATCCCTGCTGCAGCAGCTGTTTATACCGAAGATCAACAGATTATGGATTCTTTCCCTAACGAGCGTATCCTTGTACCTTGTTAGTCTGTGGATTCCTGATATGAACGCACTGAATTCATACCTGTATCTGAATGTTTACTTCTGTCTTTACAGTGTTTTGGCTTTTCCGATCATAGTATTCCTGGCGGCGCAATGGCGGCGAAAGAAGGTGAGTGCATGAACATGCGTATTGCAAAGGCACTGATTGCCACTCTGGTTATACTTTTGTTGCTTCCAGGATGTTGGGATACAAAGGATATTAATAAACAATATCTTCCTGTTGTCATGGGTGTGGGTAAAGGTGCTACCGAAAAATATAAGATCATTCTCCAAATACCAGATGCGTTAGGTAGGACGCAAATTCTTGAAAAAGAGTCGAAATCCATCAGTAAAGCGATCGATTTGATACGTACTGATTCTGAAAAAAGCATCGAATTGGTGCATCTGAGGTTGTTGTTAATCGACAGAAAGGTTGCGGAGGAGGGAATTGAGAACATCATCAATTTTGCTGTAAGAGCGAACGATATATCGATCAAAGGCTTAGTAGGGTTAATTGATGGTGATTTTGAGAAGACGATGTATCATCAGATCTCACCCACACCTGAAATCTCTTCCTACGACTTTTTTAGTCAGGATGCCGGATGGACGCCCAATCAATCTATTGTCCGAATATGGGAAGCTTATCAAAACCAAAACTCGTATACGGAAGACATGGCCATTCCCATGCTCAAAAATGGCGAACGAACCCTGTTTACTTTTAAAGGTACGGCTGTCATGCGCAATGACCGGATGGTAGGAACACTGAATAAGGAAGAGACACTTTTGTTTAATTTGTTCAAAGGGAAATATACAGGGGGAACGATTGAAGTGGCACAGAACACAAGTGTTCTTATTCAGGACGCACATATCAAGCATCAGACCCAGTGGTCGGAGAAAGGCCCGTCCATTCAGACGAATGTTGTTCTCGATGTGGTCATTACGGAGAGCCCTGAAGGAAAAGGCAATAGAGTAATTGAAAAAGAAATGCAGGAGGAGTTAAGCCAACAGTTCAATAAAACCGTGAGAAAGATTCAATCCTTAAAATCGGATGTACTGGGTATCGGGATGATATTCCGGCCCCAACTATCAGAGGAAAAGATAAAGGAGTGGAAAACCAAGTGGTTTCCGAAGCTGGAGCAGAATATTAACGTTCGTGTCAACGTTCTGAACGAAATCTATTTTAAAGAAAGTGCCAACAATAATGAAAATCAAGAACAAATGATCAAGAAATAACTCTAACCCATAAGGTCGCCAATTTTGGCGACTTTTTTTTCATGAAAGATTCAGCTCCAATAACGCATTTACTTGTGCATCCCTAACATGAGGTGGATAACATAGCTGAAAAGAATTTAAGCATTCTGAGATGGGGGATCTCTTCGTAAAATAACATATCACTGCTCTTGCGATTATAAGACTTGGTTAAGGGGATAATTGTTAATTGGATGAATCACTCACGATATTTAGCTGTAAAGGAGCGGGATCATGACCTTCTTTAGAACACTATCCGTACGGGCACGGGAAGACGAATTAATGGACGATTTCTCCATGGGTGGAGAAGAATTGAGCGAAGCGCTCAAACATTTGAGATGGCTGAACAAAATATTCGCTGCTCCCGCTCCAACCCGTGCAGGGGTGGAGAAGTTATGGAAAGCGATGGGGAGTCCCGCTACGCTGACGCTGCTTGATGTGGGAGCAGGATCAGGTGATGTAAACCAGAAGTTATTGCGCTGGGCGGACCGTAAGGGAGTAAAGCTTGAGATTACTCTGGTAGATCTGACAGAGGAGGCATGTGAGGAAGCGAGAAACCTCTTCCGGAATGAACCCAGAATCATAGTTCGGCGTGCCGATGTCAGGGAATTACCAGATGCCTCAGCAGATATCGTGACTGGCTCACAATTTGTTCATCATTTCGAGGGAAAGCAGCTGGTTGAAATGGTCTCGCATATGCTGCGTGCCTCCAAATATGGCGTTGTCATTAACGATATCCATCGGCATCCTGTATCCTATGCGGTTGTCTGGATCACAACTCGGATCATCTCACGCAATCGGTATATTCGTCATGATGGACCGCTGTCTGTAGCAAAAGGCTTTACAGGAAGGGATTGGCAAGACTTGAAACAGCAGTTGAACCATGACACGCTGACTTATGAGTGGAAGCCCTTATTTCGCTATTCGGTCGTGATTCCCCAACATGGAACGTTATCATAACATCATCAGATGAATACGGAATTATTATAAAGCACCATGAAATGAAAGCGGGGGTTCTTAATGTCTGAACCATTGGATGTCATCGTCATCGGAGGCGGTATTGCCGGCAGTACCTGTGCGTTACAGCTTGCCAGGCAAGGCCATCACACACTGCTGCTGGACCGGCAGGCGTTTCCACGTCACAAAACATGCGGTGAATTTATGTCACCTGAGACAACGGAAATGTTGGAATATCTAGGTATCCGTCTATGTGAACAAGAGGTGAAGCCGAGTACCTTGGATCATGCCAAGATCATTATGCCTCAGGGCGGGGAGATCGTAGCCCCTTTGCCAGGATTGGCTCATGGCATTAGCCGATACGAGTTGGATCGGATATTGCATGAGCAGGCCACAGCCGCAGGCGTTGAAATCGTTACGAGGGCAACGATAACCAACATTCAGCAGTTAGATGATGATAGCTATGAAGTCGAAGCCAAACAAGGAAATGAGCGGATTCATTATAGAGCAAAAACCGTTATCGGAGCCCATGGCTCGAAGAAGCCGCGGGGGATAACCTCGCCAGCAGAGCTGCGGGATAAAAAAGCATATGTTGGTGTCAAATCGCACTATCGGGGAATCACTATCCCGCCACGGGTAGAGTTGTATTTTTGCAAGGGAGGGTATGTCGGCATTTCTCCGATTGAGGATGGCATCGCAAATGTGGCTGCATTGCTGACCCTTGATACGGTGCAGGGAAGCGGCAAGTCTGTGAATGATATTTTGCAGGCTGCATCTCGGACTAACGAAAGATTGGCTTCGAGGCTTGCCGAAGGCAGTCTTGTGCCAGCAACACAGGTCTCGGCTGCACCACTCCATCTATCCAATGTCCCTGAACCGTGGTCCCAATATCCTCATATTGGGGATGCCATGCTGATGATACCTCCTCTGTGTGGTGACGGGATGTCCATTGCACTTCGTTCCGCGCTATTATGTGCTGAATGGACCGACAGGTATCTTCAAGGAGAGATCAGCTTTGTGCAGTGGCAGAGAGGGTATTCAAAGGAAGCCAATCTTGAATTTTCCGGACTGCTCCGACGTGCAAGGAGAATTCAGAAGCTGGCTTTTGCCAAAACGAACAAATTCTATCCTGGTTTAGCCCGGATGCTCCCTGGTTTGGCGACTTATTTGGTGAAGGCAACACGGTTATCGGAAATTAATCTTGTCCATCGATCATAAATGGCAGCAAAGTTTGACGAGACCGTTTAGAAATCTGCCAAATACTCGTATAATAGAATCTAATTGTAGTTATAGAGACAAGAGTCAGACTTGAATTCGGGAGGCATTATTTTAAGATGAACTATTCATTTTCCAACCGGATTGCTGCACTGCAGCCATCCATTATTCGTGAGATCCTGAAGGCTTCTTCGGGGCAAAATGTAATTCCGTTCTCTGCGGGGAACCCCGCTCCGGAGACATTCCCTATTGAGGCGATTCGCACATTCACCCAATCGATTCTGGAACAGGACCCGGTAACAGCACTGCAATACGGAATTACCGAAGGGTATGCCCCGCTGCGGGATACATTGACTGCACATCTGAAAACAGGCTTTGACACAGGCAAAGACTCGGATGAACTGTTTATCGTATCTGGCGCACAGCAGGGAATTGAACTCGCTTGTAAAGTATTCTGCAATGAAGGGGATACGATTATCTGTGAGAGCCCAAGCTTTATCGGTTCACTGAACTCTTTCCGGGCTTCAGGAGCAAACCTTGTCGGTGTTCCGATGGAGACGGATGGTATGGATATCGCGAAGCTGGAGCATGCCCTGCAAACCGAGCAGAATGTAAAGATGATTTATGTAATTCCGAGCTTCCAGAACCCTACAGGTTTTACCACCAGTCTGGAGAAGCGCAAGGCAATTTATGATCTTGCCAAGAAGTATGGAGTTATGATTCTGGAAGATAACCCATACGGTGAACTTCGGTTTCGCGGAGAAGATGTAGCGACGATTAAGTCGATGGATGATGAAGGTTTGGTCATTTACGTAGGCTCCTTCTCCAAAATTCTGTCCGCTGGCCTGCGTGTTGGTTATGTTCTGGCTCCTTCCGAGGTTGTACAGAAGATGGTTGTTGCCAAACAGGGAGAGGATGTACATACAGCCATGCTGCCGCAGATTCTGGCACACAAGTTCATGACTGAGTATAACTATGCAGAGCACATCAGCAGTATCCGTGCGATTTATCACAGAAAGTCTGCCTTGATGATGGACAAGCTGCAGGAGCATATGGGTGAGTCCATTACCTTTACCCAACCGGATGGAGGGTTGTTCCTCTGGTGTGATCTGCCGGTTCATATCCCGATGCTGGATTATGCCAAAACAGCTGCTGCGGAAGGTGTAGCTGTTGTTCCAGGAACTGCTTTTCTCGTCGATGAGAACGAACCTTGCAATGCCATCAGACTTAATTTCTCAACACCTTCTGATGAGCAAATTGTGAAGGGAATTGAAATTCTGGGACAGGTTTTGCACAAATTCTAATTGGAGGCATATTTCATGAATCAACGTTTTCGGATCACACGATCCATGCAAGAAGATAATGCGGAGCAAGCGATCTCTTTGGAAGAATGCAAAGTGTATTTTGCATCCAAACCGGACTTTACGTACTCACCTGTTCTTACCGTTCAGGGGCCGGAGAGTGTCATGTCTATCGATGGGGATTTCTTCATGTGGACGTATGAGAACCAGCAGATTCCATTTCGTCTGTATATGGGAGATCTGTATGTTGCCATTGCCAATGAAGCTGTCGTTCCGCAAATGATTGAGGTTGCAACGGATTTGCGAGCCGATGTGGTTGAAGGGTAAACATTGGCTTGGAATCAAGTGCATCCGCCAATGGTAATCGTGTAAGTGAAGGGAAAGTCGCCAATCTGGCGGCTTTTTTACTGTGACCTGTTCGGCAGTTTGCTTATTGAAATATTCAATCGATGGGGAATTGACGCTAAGGAGCAGTTCGTGATAATTTATAGAAATCACAAATTCCAATAAATCCAATGAGGGAAAGGGGTTTTGCGTAATGTCGTCAATCGTGGTTGCATCTGCTGAAGATATACGAAGCGAGGATTCGGAACTTTTAATCAAGGAGCTAAGCGAAGAACTGGGGTTGTTATATGGCGGCGACGGGACGGCGGGATTTCAGCCATCCGATGTGGAGACACCGCGAGCAGCCTTTATTGTCGCGCGTTTGGATGGATACCCGGTAGGCTGCGGAGCCATCAGGCCCCTTGATGATACATCCGTGGAGGTCAAGCGCATGTACACACGTTCGGATTTTCGTCGCAAGGGTGTGGCCCAGGCCATTCTGGCTGAAGCGGAGCGACTTGCACTCGAATTCGGATACACCAATCTGAAGCTGCAGACCGGCCCCAAGCAGCCTGAGGCGGCGGCCCTTTATGAAAGAGTGGGGTACTATCGGATACCGATTTTTCACGGGGACTGGGATCAGGTGCTTGCTTACCAAAAAGATCTGGTAGGAAGTGCAGCCACAGAAACGAGCATTCCTCATTGAACGTATAGATAATATTCTTGTATACCAAACGAACCGAAATCTCTTGTTGGCGTCCAGAGATTTCGGTTCGTTTTTCTGTGTGTGAAAATTGAAGAGGCCCAAGAATATTGAAATTCCTTTACTCTTTTATAACGGAGGCATTTACAGCGTCTTCCATCTGATTACTGTAGGTACGGAATAATCCAAGTCGCCAGAAGGCAGCACCCTTGAGATCATATCGCTTGGCAAGTCCCAGTTTATCATCTATGGAAGATGAGGTTTCACTATTTAAGCTTATCCCGAGCAAAAGCTTTTGCTTGGAGACGCCAGCATCGAGCGCAAGCTGGATGGCTTGATCCACAAGACTGTTTGGCTCAGGGACCTGCGATTTGGTACCGACAGGATTATATTGGTATGCCATAATGATGATATCGTCTGCCAACGAAGCGAGCGTCTTATAATCATAACCTTTATATGCACTATTTAATGGAGGCACGGCCAAGGATAGAGCGATGTCTTTAGGCAATGAATCCTTCAATTGCTTGACGTAATTGTTCAGCAGCTTCTGTTGCTCTACAGCGTCCAGCTTGAAACCCAGTCCTTCAAAATCAAGAACAACCCCTCCAAAGCCATTCTCAGCTATGGCAGCAGTTATTCCCTCAATGGACTTCTGGCGCATACTGCTGTCACTCAGCACTTTGGTAAGCTCTCCATTCCCATCCAAAGCATACACCATAAGATACGGTTTAATGCTCTGACTTGCTGCATCAGCAATAATGGATTGAGGTGTAACGTCACCGGCAGCAGCAGGGAGTTGATACTCACTACCTTGAAGCGTAAATTGACCTTCACGATCGATACGACTCCAGCCAAAAGCGACAGAGTTCATGGATGACACCAAATCAATTTCCTTATAGGATTGCAGCGCATAGAAGGCTCTCAAATGCATTTCACGTTGAGGTGAAACAAGAGAAACGGTACGAGTTGACTGGTTCCAGCCTACACCAACACCGAACTGGCTGCTGAACGAGCTGAGTGGAATAAGCACACGACCTTCTCGCTGAACCGGTGGCGCTGCGAGCTTCACTTTTTCTCCATTGACGGTTGCTGTAGTGCTCCCCACTTGAAGCAGAACTTCCGTCGACTGACCTTTTACTTTTCCAATTGCTTTTACGGTTTGTGCCTTGCTGTTCCACGTAATGTTAATTCCCAGGGCTTCGCCAACGGTCCGGAACGGAACATAGGTAACACCTTTGTCAATCCGAGGATCTGCATCAAATTTCAGGGGAACATCATCCAGCATGACTGAAATGGCGGGTGCAGCATAGGCATCGTTAAGGTGTGCAGTGGAACCGAGCAAGGAGAAGGCCAGCAGAGTGGCAGCAGCTGTTTTTCCTATTCGTGTATGTAACATGTTTTGTATTCCTCCAACTCATCGAATATAGTAGAATTGAATCTCATCTGAACAGTAATCTAGCATAAAATAGTATAGCAAAATTTTCATAGAGTTCCAATTATAAGATAGGATGGGCTAAAGTAAATACGCGAAAGAAACGGAAATTTGTACAGTTTCGGTTTCTTTCGCGTATAATCGCATTTCCATTTTATTTTGACTGGGAATGATATTCAGGGGAAGGTGGAGGAGAATGCTAGGGGACTTTCATGAGAAATTACAGCGTTACGCAGCGCTCGTGGTTAACGTTGGTGTTCATGTTCAGAAGGGGCAAACGCTGGTCATAACCGCGCCAATATCAGCTATAAAACGGAGGAGTCCTCCGAAGGCTGCTGTAGGTATGGTATCCGGGATGCTTAAGTTTGACCTTTCGGAATATCCTGTCGAAGGCCAACTGCCTGATATTCCAGATCTCGTGGAAGCTTCCAATGGCATGAAAAGCCGGTACAGCTGATTATGGACATGGCGCGACAAGATAAGTTGTCCATTCTTAAACTGGGGCGGAGGCTGATAGGGGCCAGAGGACACATGCAGTTTGTGGGGACCTATGAACAACTGGCTGATTTGATGCAACAATGGTTTGAAGAATATGGTTGTGACGGATTTAATATCATGCCACCCGTTCTGCCGGGAGATTTGAATGAATTTGTGGATCATGTGGTACCGATTCTCCAAGCACGCGGCCTTTTCCGCAAAGAGTATACGGGAAGCACACTTCGTGAACATCTTGGGGTGGATCGCCCAGGAATAAGCCATTTTCAAAAAGTGAACACGTTAGATAAGACCTCGATAACAATATGAAGATAGCTGTTTCAGTCTGATTTTCAATTACTGCTCTTCCTAATGAAGAAAAGGGAAAAGAAGTCGCCTATTGGCGGCTTTTTTCGTTTGGGACGATATAAGTTCTTGTTCCGAGATAAAAAAATCAAAAAAATCATCTTCTTTAAAACTATTTTCGACTCTCAGCTGTCTAACATGCGAAACAACATACCAAGTAAGCTTTATTAAAAATGCGGCAATAATCAAAATAAACAGTCGCAATGGGGGTGGACCAACTGAGCAAGGTGAGTACAGCACTAACTGAACAGCAGTTCAGTGAACGTCTGGAGGCATGTAAAGAAAAGCTTTATCGCTTCGCGTTTTCTTATGTGAAAAACGAGCAGGAAGCACTGGAAATCATATCCGAAGCCTCTTACAAAGGTTTTCTATCTTATGAAAAAGTGAAGAGTCCAGATTATTTTGAAACCTGGATGACCCGGATCGTCATCAACTGTTCTCTGGATCACATCAGACGAAAGAAAAAGTACACGTATATGGAAGACAGTACAATACCGTTTGCAGCCGAAGATACTTCCATGGGGCTTGAAGAGCAATGGGATTTGTACGAAGCACTTGATCACCTGCATCCCGAAGATAGGGCATTTATCATTTTGAAATTTTTCCAGGATCAGCGATTCAAGGATATGGCGGAGGTATTATCGCTGCCAGAAAGCACGGTGAAGACCAGGTTCTATAAGATCTTAAACAAACTCAAAAAACATCTAACCAAGGAAGAGGTTGATTTTACATGACAGGAAAAGAAAGATACGAACAGATCAATATTCCATCCGGTCTTTCCGGAGTTATTCAGCAAGCCCGCCAGCGTGCAAGAAAACAAAAACGAAGAAAAATGATGATCTGGCGCAGTTCCTCCCTGGTTGCTGCCTGTGCTGCGGTGATGATAACAGCCAACGTACCAGGTGTGGCCAAGGCTTTATCCGATGTACCCGTTATAGGTTCTGTCGTTAAAATTCTGCAAGTTGGTGGTGGCGGGGAGCGCACAGATGGGGTTTCGGTTACAACGACCAAAGAATCGGATACACTAAACATTCATTTTCAGATTGATGGTGAACAGATCACCTCTGCTCCATCGTATACCGTGGATCACAAAGAAGGACCGAACCGATTGATCTTCACCTTCAACGGGGTACGTCATCTGGATTATGGCAAGCTGGAGAAGGATATTAAAGCACTTAAGAATGTAAAAGATGTCTATCAAAACATTATTTTGGATGATTCCGCTATTGGCTTTGTGGTTGAACTTAAGGATCATGTGAAATACTCCGTGTCAGAGTATCAGCAGCCTGGATATATTCAGTTGAAGCTTTTTTCCGACGGGAAGACAACGAAATCGCATGAACTTTTCTTTGTCCGTAGCGAAGACATGGAGCAGGGCGAAGCACTGGCCATGTTGGCTGAACAGTATTCTGCCGATGGCAGCAGCGTTGTGCAGACTCAAAATGGAAAATTCACCGTCGTTATGGGAGGCTTCGAAAATCGTGCAGATGCAGAGAAACATTTGAAACAATTTACGGTCCGGGAGGACTACAGTGAGCCACTGTATGTTGATAGCTGGATGAGCAATGAAAATCCACAATAATGAAAGAAACCTGCCCTAGTGCAGGTTTTTTTGTTGTAACTATGAGATGTGGAGAAGTGCAAATCTGTAATCTTACATCGTTGTCAGTTTTGTGTAAGTTTGATCGATAGGAGCTGAAGTGGCCTTAATATACACTTAGACCAATTCAACGCACCACATTCACACATTTAGGAGGCCAAACTATGAAAAGTGCATATGCGGATCTACTGAAAATAGTAAGTAAAAACAAGCCATCTATTCGGTTGAGGGGATCATTCGAATGTACCGAGATACTTGGGCTGAAATAGATTTAACGCAAATTCGCGAGAATGTCATACAGATCCGCAATTTTCTACCCCGTTCGGCCAAATTAATGGCAGTTGTTAAAGCAAATGCATATGGCCATGGAGATATTGAGACAGCGAAAGAAGCAGTAGAGGCAGGCGCGGATTATTTAGCGTGTGCCTTCATTGAAGAAGCCATCCGCTTAAGAAATGCCGGCTTAACACAACCGATTCTTATTTTGACTCCGATACGTCCCGAACTTGTACCTCTGGCTCTGGAACATGATTTGATGCTTACCGTTACACAAGCTTCATGGTTTCAGCAGATGAGAAAATACAAACCTGTTCATACCCGGCATAAGCTATCTGTGCATGTGAAAATGGATACTGGTCTTGGGCGAATCGGTATACGTACGGAAGAAAAATGGCTTGAAATGGTTCCGTGGCTCAGAGCTCCAGATGTAATCGTAGACGGGTTCTATACTCATTTCGCGACAGCGGGTGAGGCAGACAACAGCTATCTGCAGCTTCAGATTCAACGCTTCCTGGAAATGAAAGAATGGAGCAGTATATCACGGATTCCAGTCAATCATTATCACTGTGCGGGAAGTGTGGCAGCACTTCGATTTCCGGAATTGTGCATGGATATGGCTCGAATAGGAGCTGCAATTTATGGTTTTTATCCGGAAAAACTAGTACCTGACATCCAGCTAAAGCCTGCATTCAGTATGCACAGTAGATTATTGCAAACGAAAAGATTAGAAAAAGGCGAATATGTGGGCTACAACAATGCTTATCAAACAGACTCCGATCAATGGATCGGAACAGTGCCTATCGGCTATGCAGATGGATGGTCGCAGAGAATGCAAAATACGAAGGTGTTGGTTGAGGGGCATCAAGCAGAAATTGTAGGGAAAATCTCCATGGATCAATTGATGATTAAGCTTCCCATATATTTTCCTGAAGGATCCAAGGTGACCTTCATTGGTTATTCAGGTGAACAGAAAATTACGGTTCAGGAACTAGCCAATCATATCGGTGGTGTATCTCAAGAAATAACGAGTTCCATCACGGACAGAGTATTGCGAATCTATAAAGAAGGCGGGGAAATTCAACGTGAAATCACAGGAAGTCGTACAACAACATATTGAAATCAGCGTAAGTAACGAAGAACTATGTCATGGGCACTTAGTGTTAATAAATTTTCAAAACCCAATCAGAAGGCAAGTACAAGCTAATCAACTAGAGTACTTGGATTCCTTACTTTCAATAAAGAAGTTAAATAAGGAGATGCTTCTGGAGAAGCAGTGCTTCAAACAATTTCATGCTCTACTTAAGGCTTGTGGGGGGATGGATGAAATTGTCGCCGTCAGTGCATATCGAACCAAAGAAGATCAATCCCAAATCTATCAGGATTGTTTGATAGAACAGGGTCCAGAATATACTTCCAAATACGTAGCCTTGCCTGACCAGAGTGAGCACCAAACAGGGTTGGCTATCGATGTCGGTAAATTGAAATCGAATATCGATTTTATTGCACCTTCCTTTCCGGACACGGGCATATACAAGTCCTTCAGACAACATGCCATACAATTCGGTTTTATTCTTCGATATAAGCAAGAAAAAGAATCAATCACTCGTATTGCTTATGAGCCATGGCATTTTAGATATGTAGGATACCCCCATTCCAAAATCATGGAAGAAAACAATCTATGTTTAGAGGAGTACATCGATTTTGTACAGCAATATCGGTACTCTGGAGAGCAGCTCACAGTTAAAGAAAAGGACATGACAATCCAGATATATTATGTTCCAGCGGATAAAGGGGCGTCTAGTCATATCCCGATCTTGAAATGTGATTCTTATCGGATATCAGGAACGAATCGTGAAGGATTCATTGTTACGACTTTCTCCAACAATTAAGTTATAACAATAGGAATTATTCGGATTATATTACATTTTAGGAGGATTTTAAGATGCAGAAGAAGTCGATTGCGGTATTGTTTGGCGGATGTTCAGGTGAGTATAACGTATCTTTGAGTTCGGCCGCTTCAGTGATTGAAAATTTGGATACCGAAAAATACAATCTTGTGTTAATTGGAATTACACAGCAAGGTTCTTGGCTCAGATATAGTGGAACGGTTGAGGATATTCGCAATGATCGATGGCATTTGCATCCGAGTTGTATCCCATCCTTTTTCTCGCCGAGCAGAGAAGTCAGAGGACTCATTGAACTTGTGCATACGGAATATCATGTAACACCGATTGATGTTGTGTTTCCAGTGCTTCATGGCAAATACGGTGAGGATGGAACCTTGCAAGGATTGTTGGAACTGTCGGGTATACCGTTTGTTGGATGTGGCATGTTATCCTCTGCGTTATGTATGGACAAGGAACTGGCTCATAAACTGGTGCAGGCAGCAGGGATTGATACGCCGCGTTCCTTTATAATACATCGAAGTGAACGGATGGAAAAAGTGTTATCAGCAGCAGAAGCACTGGGTTACCCACTCTTTGTTAAGCCGGCTAGATCAGGATCGTCTTTAGGCATATCGAAGGTGAACAATAAGCAGGAATTGATTACTGGGACTGAACAAGCCTTCTTACACGATAGCAAAGTTGTCATTGAGCAAAATATCAATGGTTTTGAAGTGGGGTGTGCTGTATTGGGCAATTCTGATCCCATAATCGGCGTAATTGATGAAATTGAACTGCAGGGGCACTTTTTTGATTATTCGGAAAAGTACTCCTTGATGAGTTCGAAGATTCACTTGCCAGCCCGTATTGATGAGGATACTGCAATGAAGGTTAAAGAGAGTGCTCTGACTATTTATAAAACGCTTGGGTGCAGAGGGTTTGCGCGAGTAGATATGTTCCTGGACACTGACGGAAGAATTGTGTTCAATGAAGTCAACACGATACCTGGTTTCACATCGAATTCCCGCTATCCTAACATGCTCCAAGCTAGCGGCATGACTTATGCCAATATTCTTGACCAGCTTATCGAGCTCGCCATTGATGTGAACTGAGAGCGGTTGAACTTGCGGTTATGCGGGGAATGGATGGATTCATTATCGATGATCTCGTTCAAAGTGCCGGATACGCAGAAGTGAGTAAAAAGGCAGTTTCAGTTTTTATTGGTTCATTTAAAAGGCGGACATTCCATAGCATAGGAATGTCCGCCTTTTATAAACGAATTTTTGAATTCTTTATCTATTCAACTTAAACCGTTGCTGCAGCATGCTTCTCACGGGCAATCTTGGTTGCATCCACCATGTTGCGCAAGGAAGCAACGGTTTCTTCGAGTCCACGAGTTTTGAGACCGCAATCCGGATTAATCCAGAACAGTTTAGGATCCAATACACGCAAGGCACGTTCGATCATGCTTGTCATTTCATCCACACTTGGAACACGTGGGCTATGGATATCATACACGCCAAGTCCAATGCCCAGTTTATACGTGTTCAACTCAAAGCTGTGAATGAGTTCACCGTGACTGCGGGATGTCTCGATCGAAATAACATCGGCATCCATCGCTTCGATGGAATCAATCATGTCATGGAATTCGCAATAGCACATATGTGTGTGAATTTGAGTTGTGTCTTGAACCGTGCAAGTGGAAATACGGAATGCTTTGACAGCCCAAGCCAGATAATCGGCTTGCTCGTTTTCCTTCAACGGCAGTCCTTCGCGAACCGCAGGCTCGTCGACCTGGATCATGCCAATACCTGCTTGCTCCAGCGCTTCGACTTCTTGTCTCAGTGCATACGCCAATTGATATGCGATGTGCTCGCGCGGGATGTCTTCACGTACAAATGACCAGTTCATGATAGTGATCGGTCCAGTCAGCATACCTTTTACAGGACGTTGTGTCTGGGATTGTGCATATTTGGTTTCTTCAACGGTCATTTCTCCGGTAAATGCAACGTCTCCAAAAATAATGGGTGGTTTTACGCAGCGGGAACCGTATGATTGTACCCATCCGAATTGTGTGAAGGCAAACCCTGCAAGTTTTTCCCCAAAGAACTCTACCATGTCGGTACGCTCAAACTCACCATGTACGAGGACATCGATTTCGATCTCTTCCTGAATTTTGATCCAGATATCAATTTGATCCCGGATGAACGCAGCATACTGCTCATTGTTCAACTCACCCTTGCGCCACAATTGACGTGCTTTACGCACTTCTGCGGATTGTGGGAAGCTGCCGATAGTCGTTGTCGGGAAAAGAGGCAATTTCCATTTGTCCTGCTGCGCGATATGACGCTCTGCAAACGGACGGGAACGTTCCGGCTGTTGAACACGGAGTGTTGCCACGGCCTCTTGAACCGCAACACGATTGCGCTCTTCGGATTGCTGGAGAGCCTGGATCGTACGATCGGAATTTTCAATCTCAGCGATGATTTCAGCATTTCTTGAAGACAATGCTTTTGTCAACAGAACGATCTCGTCCAACTTTTCATCTGCAAATGCCAGAGCATTTTTCAGTTCGGATGTGAGTTTAGTTTCCCGCTCTGTCGTTACCGGAACATGAAGCAAGCTGCATGAGGATTGCACGATTAAACGTTCAGGTGTCACGAGTTCAGCCAGTTCATCCAACAGCTTCAGTTTTCCTGGCAAAGAGGCTTTCCAGATCCCGCGGCCGTCAATAACCCCAACACCCAAAACTTTATCCGCCGGGAAACCGGACGCTTGAATGGACTGAATGTTACCCGCAGCGCCATGTACAAAATCAAGTCCGATACCCTGAACCGGTAGGGCAACAATGCTGCTATAGTTCTCAACGGATTCAAAGTAGGTTTGCAGCATAATGTTCAGACCCGGTACAGCAGATGCAAACGTCTCATAAATTTTAGTCAGCAGTTCTAGGTCAGCATCACTTGTTTTGGTAACGAGGATTGGCTCGTCAATCTGTACCCACTGAACACCTTCATTTGCAAGCTCCTGAAGCACTTGTACATAGAGTGGAAGCAAGCGTTCCAGCCAAGCGTTCGTTTCGGATTTATCGTATCCTTTGGACAGCTTCAGGAAGGTCAACGGTCCGACAAGTACCGGTTTGCCTTCAATACCGAGCTTCTCTTTGGCTTCCCGATAAGCAATAAGCGGTTTGTTTTCCGTAAGGGCAGGGGAAGCACCGTCCAGTTCAGGCACGATATAGTGATAGTTTGTGTTAAACCATTTTGTCATTTCACTTGCTGCTGCATCTTTCGTTCCCCGAGCAATTCCGTAATAGACGGACAAAGGTACAGCGCCACCGTCATATGCAAACCGTTTTGGAACAATTCCGAACATAACGGCAGTATCCAGAATGTGATCATAGTAACTGAAGTCATTAACAGGAATAAGATCGATACCTTTTTCTTGCTGCTTGCGCAGGTGATCTAACCGAATCTCCTGCAATCTTGCTTGAAAATCTGTTTCTTCGAGCTTGCCTGACCAGAATGCCTCCAAGGCTTTTTTCCATTCCCGATCTGCACCAATTCGTGGATATCCCAATACACTGCTTTTTGCCATGACGTAAAACTCCTCTACAATATGTTACCAAAAAGTTATCACATATCCGGAGTTATAATGTAATTCCATTAAGTTATATCTAGCTATAGCCTATGGCTATACCGGTGTAGCATGAAAGCAAGTAATAATGACAAACATTAAGTTATTATAAAACTTTACAGAAAACCGTCCAGACGGTATAGTTAAATGGAAGTTGAATAACGTTACGTATGTGGTAGGGGGAATGAGAGATGGTTGCATATTTTTTATTGGGTTTAGCGATTGTATCTGAAGTGTTTGGTAGTTCCATGATGAAATTATCAAACGGATTCCAAAAGAAACTTCCGATAGTAGGATTGATTTTGGGAATGGGTACAGCGTTCTTTTGTCTTTCACTGGCTTTGAAAACCATTCCGCTTGGTACCGCATATGCAACGTGGTCGGGTGTGGGAACTGCTCTTACAGCACTCGTTGGCATAGTGTTTTATAAAGAGAGCGTGAACCTCAGAAAAATCTCGGCATTAATTTTAATCATTGCTGGGGTCGTAATTATGAAATTGGCTCATAGCTGAGCAAGGATGGAGGGATGAATAATGAAAGGGTATTTTGCACTGGCCATTGCCATTATTGCTGAGGTTTTCGGTACTACTATGCTAAAATTGTCGGATGGATTCACGAATTTGCTACCTTCAATTGGACTTGTTGTTGGCATGGCGTTATCGTTTTATTTTTTGACAATGGGTTTGAAAACAATTCCTTTGAGTACTGCTTACGCCATATGGGCAGGTGTAGGGACAGCAATAACCGCCTTGCTTGGCGTCATTTTATGGAATGATCCTTTCAACATGCTTTCGGGAATCGGACTCATGTTGGTTATCGGGGGCGTAGTACTTTTAAACTTATCCAAAAGTCCAGCCAAATCATCAAACGCAAGTCACTCTTAAATAAACGTCATGAAGGAGGTTACCGCTTTGAGAAGTAATTCAAGACGTCATGAGCTTTTGGCATCAGCATCATATATTGTCGAACATTTGGGCATGGAGAAATTGACGTTGGAAGCTGTTGCTAAACATGCTGGAGTAAGCAAGGGCGGGTTGCTTCATCATTTTCCCAATAAAGAAGCTATCGTTACTGCCATGATCGAGGAATTCGGGGATACGTTTTTCTCTGAACTACAGCAAAAATCAATTGAAAGCATAAACGAAGTCGGGAAATGGAGCAGGGCTTATATCGAAACGACCTTCCATGACACCCAAACAACTGCAGCTTTGAGTTCAGCTCTTTTGGCCGTGTTATTCTCGAATCCTGAATTACTTGCATCGTACAATAAAAAAAATAACGTCCTTCAAACAGAAATTTTGAATGATGGCATTGATCCCGTTAATGCTGCTATTATAAAGTTAGCAACAGATGGATTATGGTTTTCAGAGATTTTCGGCGTTGGAACCTTGGATCAGGATATTCGAAATCAGGTAGAAGAAAGACTCATGAAGATGTCTTTTGAAGCAAAATGAGAATGCTCGGTTTCTTGCCACGTGTGCAGCAGGTTGTAAAGAATATAAACTAAACTCAGGGGCTCCTTAACACATGTTCGTTAGGGAGCTTCTTTGGGTTCTCCAACCGTTTTTTTAAGCTCGTTTAGAAGGGACAGCTATACTTGATGCATAATAATGATAACTAGATCATTGTTGAACTGGAAAATGAGGAAAGGGTGATTCGATGGGTGTACCTACTTTTCTTGAAACAGGTCATATGACAGAAGGTTTTCCGATCCGGGTAATTCATACCGGTAATCCGTTTAATTTTGCCGCCCACTGGCATGAAGAGGTTGAATTGGTCGTGGTGAATGGAAAGAGCGCAAGGATTGGCGTAAATAACCATGTGCATGAGTTGCAACAAGGGGACGTATTGTTAATCAAACCAGGGGATGTTCACTGTTTCTTGCCTGGAACCAATCATCTAACCATTATTCAGTTTCGACTGGAATTGTTAACAGGGAGTTTTACAACGGATAAGGAAACACAGAATCTGAGAGAGCTTTTCAATAAAACTACGGTGATCCCGTCAAACATTAGTAACGAGCAAAATCTGGAAAAATATATAGATGCATTACTGGATGAAGAAAAGGATCAACAAACGGGATATCGCTGGTTAATGGTTGCCAGATTATATGATCTCATCGTTCATATGCTGCGTACAAACACTCCACTTACAAGCGAATTAAATTCAGGTTGGCCATGTACCGCTTCCAAAAAATTTGAATTTCTCGAATCAGTCTGTGCATATCTGGAGGAGCACTATGCTGAACCCATCAGACTGGATCAGGTCGCGGAGCACATTAAATTCAGCAAGTTTCACGTGTGCAAGCTGTTTAAAGAGGTCAAAGGAATCACACTGATGGAATACCTGAATCATTTTCGAATCATCAAATCGGAGTGGGCGTTATTGTTTCGCGAAGAATCCATTCTGGATATTGCCATTGGTCATGGATTCAACAATGTGAACTCATACAACCGTCTGTTCAAAAAATATAATGACTGCACTCCGTCTGAATTTCGCAAGAAGCATCGTACAAATATCACAACATATGAAGGATGATTCACAATATATGGGGAGAAAGCCTTCTCCAAAATCCATATACTCTAATAAATTGTAAGCGTTTCCTTTTTGAAGGAGGGGGCCCATGAAGAAGTTTAAGCTTAAATATATCTCCATGATTGCACTCGTAAGCGCAGTGATAATGGTGTCCGGCTGCCAATTAAATGGAGCCAACCAGCCCAAGCAGGAAGAGATTACCGTTTGGAGTTTTACGGATGAAGCAGGTTATGCCATTGAGAAATTCGAGGAGAAATACCCGGACATTAAAGTGAACTTTGTCAATATTCCGGGCAATTTCTACATCACCAAACTTAAGTCTGCACTACAGACAACGTCCAAGGCACCGGATGTGTTTATGATCGAGAATGCAAATATAAGAGAGCTGATTGATGTGCCTTATCTCGAGAATTTATCGGCAAGGCCTTATAACGCCAATGAACTGATTCCAGAACAATATGCTTTTGTGCAGGCCAATGAGAAGGATAGCGAAGGAAATATTAGAGCAATCGGTTATCAGGGAACGCCTGGAGGCATCTATTATCGAAGAGATCTGGCCAAAGAATATCTGGGTACGGACGATCCGGAGAAGGTGGCGCCGCAGATCGATACTTGGGAGAAGATATTTGAGATTGGCGAGAGGGTCCAGCAGCAGAGTGGAAACAAAGTTCATGCCCTTGCCAACTGGAATGCGGTATCCAATTCATATGATGGTATTCCTTGGGTTAAGGATGGGAAGTTAGTGATCGATCCCACCTATATGAAGGTGCTTGACCTTGTTCGTGAAGCACGTCAGCGACATGTGCTTGCAGAGTTGGATGATGGTAGTGCGGGGTATGCAGCTTCGATGCAAAAAGGGCAGGTGATGTTCTATCCTGGAGCGACCTGGGCGTTGCAATACACTTTTAAGGCAAACGCACCGGATACCGAAGGATTATGGGGCCTCGCGCCCGGACCATCTGCTTTTAGTGCCGGTGGAACTTATATTGCGATGTACAGCAAAAGTGACAAAAAAGATCTGGCTTGGAAGTTCATTGAGTTTTATAACTTTGATCATGATTTCCTGTCTGAGCTTGCGAAGGAGCAGGACTATTTCACAAGCAACATGGTCGTGAATGATCAGCTGGCGAGATCTGTATCTTCAGCATATTTGGGCGGGCAGAAGCATTTTGAATTTTTCTCGGAAGCGGCCAAGCAGGTTCCTGTATATGCGCGAACCAAATATGATTCGATCATTAACAATGATATCTTCAAAAATGTACTCCAGTTGTACCTCAATAACGACATTCAGACCAAGGAAGAAGCCATAAAACGTATAAAGCGTGATGTCAAATTGAGATTTCCGGAGCTGGAAGTGGATTAGCTTAGAAGTAAGCAAATGCCTTTTAATCATCCGATGACTGGAGGTACAAATCATGTTTGCCAAGTCCATTCGCAAAGACCATTACGGATACTATTTCATCGCTCCATTCTTCATTCTTTTCGCCATTTTTGGGCTTTATCCAATCTTGTATTCGCTCTACATCAGCTTTACCAACTTTGACGGGATTACTACGCCGGACTTTGTTGGAATAGGTAATTATGTTGCGGTTTTACAAGATCCTCTTTTCTACAAGACGCTGTTTAATACCCTTTTTATCTGGGGTGTCTCCGTAGTCCCTCAGCTAACCGTTTCACTTGTCCTTGCCTTTATTCTCAACGACAAGTTGCTTAAGGGAAGAGACATTTTCAGAGCGGTTTATTTCTTTCCCAATATCGTTACCGCTGCATCCTTGGGCCTGCTTGTGAGTCTGATTTTTGATTGGCAATCCGGAGGCTTAAATCATTTTCTCGTTCAAGTTGGGCTCATCGAAGATCCAATTAACTGGAAAAATGATCCCTGGTTTATGCGACTGATCGTTTCATCCATTCTGTTCTTTCAATACTTTGGTTACTCCATGGTCATCTACCTGGCAGGGCTTCAGGGTATTGATCCCGCTCTGCAGGAAGCCGCTCAAATGGATGGGGCAAAAAAGAAACATATTTTTATTCATATCATTGTTCCAATGCTGCGCCCAATCATTTTGTTTCAGATGATCACTTCCATTATTGGGGGCATTCAGATTTTCGATCAGCCGTTTACGTTGACAAATGGAACAGGTGGCCCGGATCGTGCAGCCATGACGAGTATTATGTATCTGTATAATGTGGCATTTCAAAGTACACGTTTTGGTTATGGAGCGGCCATTGCATTCTGTCTGTTCATCATCATTATTCTGCTATCGGTCATATCCTTCATGATGACGAAGCGCAAGAGCCGTGCATAGAGAGGGGGAAATGAAATGCAAACCGTCAAACCGGTCGAGCAACAAAAAGTCATTCTACAGTCTTACGATTCTGTGAAGCGTCTGACACTGGGCAAAGTCATTATTTATCTGTGTTTGATTAGCCTTGCCGTGATCTGTATCATTCCATTTTATCTCATGCTCATCTATTCCACACATAACAATGCAACGATCGCATCTACATTTACGTTTCTGCCCGGACCCTTCCTGTTGGATAATTATACGAACATGGCTTCCAAAATCAATATCTGGCGCGGGTTTGCCAACAGCTTTTTCATTGCCGGAACGTCTACGGTGCTATCCCTGTATATCGGTTCCCTAACCGCATATGGCTTCGCCAAGTTCAAATTCAAAGGACGAAACTGGCTATTTCTGTTTTTGCTTGCTACGATGATGGTTCCCGGGCAGCTCGCACTGATCGGGATGTATCGTCTGTTCAGTACGTTAGGCTTGCTGGATAGCTATGCAGCGATCATTTTGCCTGCAGCGGCGAATGCATTTAATGTATTTTTTATCAAACAATTTATGGAAAGCAGCATTCCAGATGAGATTATTGAATCTGCACGTGTAGATAGCGCAGGGGAGTTCCGTACATTCAATCAGATTGTTTTGCCCATTCTGGGCCCGGCAATCTCAGCCCTTGGCATATTCACCTTTATCGGTTCGTGGAATAATTTCCTTACGCCGCTGGTCCTGTTTTTCTCCCTGGATAAATATCCGCTCCCGGTACTCGTTGCACTGGTGCAAGGATATTATGGGATGGATTACGGGCTGTTGTATTTGGGAGTTGCGATCTCGATCTTGCCTATTATCATAGTGTTTGCGATATTCTCCAGACAAATTATAGGCAGCGTTGCATTGGGTGCGGTGAAAGGATAGAGCGTGTACGGAAATAGTCGCCTTATTGGCGGCTTTTCGTATTTTCAGGTGAGCCAATAATTACTGGTTGGCCTTTTTTTGTTGTTTAACATCAATACGCTTATCGCATTGGGGACTTATATCATGGACATTGATGCCTGATAGGTGGCGAAATACCATTTTGAAAGCCTTTCCAAAAATCTATGATATACTACGATATGACTGGCATACCATGGAAAAAAGATATTCAAACTTATCGTTTCCTTCAATTTCACCTGCAAAGGAGATGTCATGATGTTTAATGTTCTTGTTGTTGACGATGAGTGCGCTCAAAGAGAAGGCATTAAGGATTTGATCTCTCACTACGGATTTCCCTTTCAAGTGTGGGAAGCTGAGAACGGGAAGAGCGCAGAGCGAATTCTGGTTCAGAATGCAATTGATATCCTCATCACTGACGTTAAAATGCCTCTTATGGACGGACTGGAGCTTAGCAAACAAGCCAGGAAAACGCAGCAAAATATAAAGATTGTCATCTGCAGCGGTTATGATGAATTCGAATATGCCCGCAGTGCGATTCGGCTGGGTGTGGTGAATTATTTACTCAAGCCGCTGGTCAGGGAAGAGTTTCTACAGGTGATGGAAGATATTACGCAGATTCGTGCTTATGGCGGGGGTCCCGAACCGGAATCCATGGAATCGAAGGTCATTCGACAGGTGAAGGATTATGTGAAGGATAACCATCAGAGAGATATTTCATTGTCCGAGGCAGCCCACGATGTTTATTTATCGCCAGGGTATTTGAGCATTTTGTTTAAAAAAGAGACCGGGGAAAACTTCTCGAAATATTTGACCGATTACCGTTTGCGGCGTGCAAGCCATCTGCTCGCTCATTCGAATATGAAAATCAATGATATTGCAGGGGCTGTTGGTATCGACAATCATTCTTATTTTGCCAAGCTGTTCCGAAACAGGTTCGGTGTCAGTCCGTTACAGTTCAGAGAGTGCGGGGTGCTTCATGATCGGATGGATCAAGAGCAAATTCAATGATATCAGGCTCCGAAACAAGCTGCTGCTGTCGCATTTGGTGATTGCACTCATTCCGATTCTTCTGCTTGGACTGCTCTCCTTCATACAGTCCTACCGTATTCAAATGAAGGAGCTGCGGAGCGAAGCAGAAGCGAGTCTGGAGCAGGTGTCTAACATAATGGATTATAAGATTAATCGGTACAACACGTTAAGTGAGTTCATGGTGCTTAATCGGGATTTATCGCAAATATTTACGAAAGACTACGAGGGAAATTATTATAATATGTACCTGGATTTCCGGGACATTCTGGAGCCGTTGATCTCGAATATCCGGTTGATGGATGATGATATTGAAGGCATTACCTTTTATACGTCCGGGGATTTATTGGGAATCCGCAATAATATTTTGCCAATCGGGGATCTCAAGAGCAAGTCCTGGTATGACGGATTTCGAGGCAGGCGCTGGATTGTGGATGGGGAGAAGCTTTATCTCGTTCAGGAATTGATCAGCAATCCGAAAGACAGCAATTTCATGGTGATCTCCATTCAGCATGATCGCATCTTTGCAGACCTGGACAATCTGTCGGAACATGTAGCCGTTTATATTGAGGACGCGAAGCAGCATGTGATTTTTCAGGAAAACCACGAACGTGCTGTTGTGGCCACAGGTTTGAAAGTTAGGGATTCTGGTGATCTGAGTCTAAGCCGCTCGCTCGCCAACAACGATTGGACCATTCACTATAATCTGTTGAATACCAATGCGTATGCAAATGCAATGGGCATTTTTCAAATTACGCTGTTTGTCATCATCCTCAGTCTGATCATTACCTTCCTGCTCATTTATGTCATTTCGAATAACTTTACGCAACGCATTATCCATATCAAGAACAAGGTTGACAAGGTGGAACGTAACAATCTGGATGTGATTATCCAAAGTTCATCCAGGGATGAATTTGGAGAGCTGACGAATGGCATCGGCAAGATGCTAAAAAGGATCAACAGCCTGATCTCCCAGGTGTATCACGCCGAAATTGCCAAGAAGGAGAGTGAATATAACAAGTTAATCAGTCAAATCAACCCTCACTTCCTATACAACACTCTTTCATTTATACGCTGGAGGGCCGAAAAAAGATCGGATATAGAAACGAGTTATATGGTATCTGCATTAGCCCGTTTCTATAGGACAACACTTAACCAGGGGAAGAATATGGTCACCATCAAGGATGAGGTGCAGCATATTAAGGCATATCTAGATTTGCAGCTCATCATGAACGATGGCCGATTTGATGTGAATTACCATATCCTTGATGAGGTATTACATACCGAGGTAATTCATTTTATGCTGCAGCCCATTGTGGAGAACGCCATCAAGCATGGTTTTGTGGAGCCAGATGTGACTAATTATCGTATTCACATTGCGGTTTGCCGGGCAGAAGAGGGAATTATATTCACTGTTCGTGATAACGGTGTGGGCATGACACCTATGCAGACAGAAGGGTTGTTAACAGGGGAGAACGGCGGATGTGGAGTTCGTAACGTGAATGACCGAATCAAGCTGTATTATGGTCGGGATTACGGGCTTGTGATTCATAGTGAGCCGGGCAACGGAACGGAAGTGTCGATTGTCCTTCCTGCCTCATGAGTGTGTTAAGGTATTCTGAAAAAAATAAGGTTAGTACGGATGCGGTTGCCATGGCAGCCGCTTGTTTTGTTCTTTTTAGAAACGTTTAAACCAGAAAAATAAAGCAAGTTGGAGGTCATAAAAAAAGTGATACATATCCGAAAAATGTGGCATATACGCCATTTTTGAAAACGCATACAATTTGGTTATCAAAAGCAAATCAGATCAGATCAGATAAAGGGGATGACAGGATGAACAAACCCAGAAAGATGGCAACGCTGCTGATCGGCAGCATGATGATGGCTGTATTCAGTGGATGTAACGCAGGAAACAACGAGAGCGCACAACCGCAAATTTCGCAGCAGGACTATGAACCATACGGCAAATATGAGACACCCGTGGAATTTACGATTGGCCGGAATACCAATCATGTGAACAACCTGCCTGCTGGCGATACCATTGAGAACAATCTGGCTACCCGCTATGTAGAAGACCGGGTGAACGTCAAGGCCAAGGTGGCTTGGGAGACCGATGATATGGATCAGAAGCTGTCACTCTCGATGACGACAGGTGATCTGCCGGATGTAATGCTTGTCAGCCGCGAAATATTTAATCAATTGGTGGATAACGATCTGATTGCAGATATGACAGAGGTTTACGAGAAGACAGCATCCGAGGGTGTTAAAAATATTTATGGCTCTTACGGTGACTTGCTGCTGAATCAGGTAAAGGTGGATGGCAAAATCATGGGTCTGCCAATGACGAATATCGGAAACCAGCACCAGTTGCTGTGGGTCCGTAAGGACTGGGTGGATAAAGTCGGTGCAAAGCTGCCGGAATCTGTCGAGGATGTATGGAATCTCGCCAGAACGTTTGTGGAGAAGGACGTTTCGGGAACAGGCAAGACGGTTGGCATGGTCATGGATTCCAATGCCATGAATTTTACACCGATCTTTGCTGCACATGGTGCCTTCCCGATGAACTGGATACAGAAGGACGGTCAGGTGGAATATGGATCTGTTCAACCCGAAGTGAAGCAAGCACTAACAGAGTTGAGCGCTATGTACAAAGAAGGTTTGATTGATAAACAGTTTGCTGTCCGATCGAATGAAGAGAAGGAAGCTCTCGTCATCAACGGACAGGCTGGAATGCTGTTTAACCCATGGTGGATCGGCTACACCAACTACAAGGATTCCATCAAGCAAGATCCAGAAGCAGTATGGGTAGCCGTATCTGCACCGGTCGATGCGAATGGCAAGTTCAAGACGATTCGGCAGGACCCGGTGGGTGGGGGTATCGTCGTTGTAAAGAAGGACTTTGCTCATCCTGAAGCGATTATGAAATCAGTCAATCTAACAACGGACTTCCTGTACTCCTTAACGGAAGACGCAGTCAATTACAAGAAGGAGCACCCCGACGAGTTGCTGACGGATGCCAGCCGCTGGAACAATGATCCTACCCAGATTCCGATGCAAGTGGATTATGACGATGTGCTGAAACGTTATTACGATGATCTGATCAAGGCTGATGAGGCCGGAGATGCTTCCGCTGTTCAGGAAGATCGAGTGGTTTCTTTCAAGGCCTATCAGGAATTCAAAGAGAAAGGGAATGCGGTCGATGCAAACACCTACGGTGAATATCTCTCCCGAATCGAGGGACAGCGTGAGGCAAACAATCCAAACCTGGAAGTGATCCCCGCAGGCTTTTATGGAACAACTGAAACGATGAAGCTGAAGTGGGCGAATCTGCAGAAGCTCGAAGAGGAAACCATGCTCAAGATCATTATGGGGGAAGCGTCTGTAGATGAATTCGATACGTTTGTCGACACCTGGAAACGTACAGGTGGCGATGAGATTACTGAAGAAGTCAACGAGATGAGCAGCAGATGACGATTGCGTGAGCTTGGGTGCGGAAGCCTGATCGTGGACTTCCGCACAGGCTTTTGCTCATAAAGCCTGTCCAATCTAGGCACATGTTGGAGGTGGAAAGGACAATGGGGCAAGTGGAAACAACCGTTAATCAAGAGCGGGAAGTGCGTTACCGGGGGAAAAAGAAACGTAAAACCTTTGATGAAATGACCTATCATTTTATGCTGCTGCCCGGCATGATCATGCTGTTCATTTTCTCTATTGTGCCCATGTTTGGGGTTGTGATGGCATTCCAAAAGTTCATTCCAGCTAAAGGCATATTTGGCTCCAAGTGGGCTGGGCTTTCCAATTTTACGTATATGTTTCAACTGCCGGATGCGAAGCAGATCTTTGTGAATACGTTGGTTATCGCGGTCGGGAAGATTGTTCTCGGATTAATTGTACCCATCGTATTCGCTCTGCTGCTTAATGAAGTGCGTCTTAAGGCATTTAAAAGCACGATTCAAACCGTCGTCTATTTGCCGCATTTTATGTCGTGGGTGGTTCTGGGCACAATGCTGACCATGATCTTTTCCTTTGATGGTATGATAAACAACTTTCTTGAATTTCTCGGCATGGAGCGGATTATTTTTCTGGCGAGCAATGACTGGTTCAGGCCGCTGCTCATTGTAACGGATACCTGGAAGGAATTTGGCTACGGGACGATTGTCTATTTGGCTGCATTAACGGCGATCAACCCTGCATTGTATGAATCTGCCGCAATGGACGGTGCAAGTCGCTGGAAACAGACACTGAACATCACGCTGCCGGGAATGTTCCCGACGATTATCCTGTTAGGCACGCTGAGTCTTGGCAATGTACTGAATGCGGGTTTTGATCAAGTGTTTAATTTGTATAATCCGCTGGTATATGAAACAGGCGATATTATCGATACTTTTGTGTACCGTATGGGTCTGATCAACATGCAATATTCATTTGCAACAGCGATTGGACTAATGAAATCAGTGATTAGTTTTGTACTGATCGTGATTTCCTACAGACTGGCTTCGAAGTATGCGGGGTATAGAATTTTCTAGGAGGGTTAGCATGATTCAATCCAAATCGCTCGGATCCAGGCTATCCCGCCTGTTGATTATGTTTGTATTGATCCTGATTACGTTCATGTCCCTGGCTCCGATCGTCAATACCATTATGGTGTCGGTCAGCAGCAGCACGGCTGTTAATGCAGGACGGGTTTACTTTTTTCCAGTGGAGCTGAATTTCTCATCGTATGGGCAAATTCTGAATGATACGAAGTTTTGGAGGGCTTTTCTGATCTCCGTCGAGCGGGTCGTGCTTGGTGGAACCATCAACATGTTTTTGACCATTCTCATGGCCTATCCGTTGTCACGAAGCGTCGCACAGTTCAGATCGAGAAACACATATATGTGGATTATTGTGTTTACAATGCTATTCAGCGGCGGAATCGTACCCTGGTATATGGTGATTAGCAATCTGGGGTTAATCAACAGCATCTGGGCGCTGGTTCTCCCAGGGGCAGTTCCTGTCTTTAATGTGATTCTCCTAATGAACTTTTTCAAGGGAATTCCGAAGGAGCTGGAGGAGGCCGCATTTATTGACGGTGCCAGTCCGCTTAAAATTTTGCTCCAAATCTTCATTCCCATCTCCATGCCGAGTCTGGCAACCATTATGCTGTTCGTCATTGTCGGGCACTGGAACAATTTCTTTGACGGCATCATTCTGATCAATGACAGCTCCAAAATACCTCTTCAGACCTATCTGCAGCGGCTAAGCCTCACACGTGATCAGATGCAGAATCTTTCGGTCGAACAGCTGCAGCAGTTTAATAAAATTTCCAACACAACACTGAATTCTACCAAAATTCTGGTGTCCATGATTCCCATTCTGCTGATTTATCCTTTTCTGCAACGTTATCTAATTCACGGCATCGTTCTGGGGGCCGTAAAGGAATAGTTCAGGCAAGCGGCAACATTGGCTGAACTGCCTGAGACATGTGGAAGGAGGTGAAAGAACACGTCAGGGACAGTTACGAACGAACATAGTTGGACCACGGGATTGATACTGATTTACGAGTGAACTGTTGGTTGTACGTCGACTGGAGAAGGGAAGGGAAGGGATATGATGAACAAAAGGAAAATGGTAAGCCTCACGCTGGTACTCAGCATTATTTTGGTCACCACCATGGGGGCAACAAGCGGTGGCAAGAATCACTATGCCGATCAGGCGCAGTGGTCGCAAGAGAAGCTGTATGAATACTACTGGAACGATGCATCCAAAATGATGAATAATGCTTATCCATCAACACCAGAAGGTGAACAGGCCTTGAATTACTGGTGGAAGGCTCATGCGGTTGATGCATTGGTGGACGGTTACGAACGTACAGGAGACAAGGCGTACACGGAGCGTGCAGAAGAACTCGTTCGCAGTATTATTGCACGCAACGGTTCACTTCACAATGAATTCTACGATGATATGGAATGGCTTGCACTCGCCGGGCTTCGTCTGTATGATGCAACAGGCAGTGAAGAGATGAAGGGATATGTTCTGGAGTTGTGGGATGACATCAAGACCGCCTGGTGGGAAGATGATCTTGGCGGTATGGCTTGGAAAAAGGACCAGCGATATAACCGAAATGCGTGCTCCAGTGGGCCTGCCGCCATCTTGGCTGCAAGGCTGTATGAACGTTTTGGCGATCCGCGGGATCTGGAATGGGCCCAAAAAATATATGATTGGGAGAAACAATATCTGGTACATCCGCAAACGGGCCTGGTAGCAGATGGTTTGGTGCTGAAGGAGGATGGCACACTGGATGTGAATGAAGCATGGATCTTCACATACAATCAAGGCACGTTTATCGGAGGGGGTGTTGAACTCTACCGGATAACAGGGAAGAAGACGTATTTGAAAGATGCTGAGAAAACGGCGGCCGGTTCTTTGAAGGCCTTAACGAATGAGAAGACGGGCATATTTAAAGAGGACGGTGACGGGGACGGTGCATTGTTTAAAGGTATACTGATCCGTTACATGGTTGAATTGTATGAAACCGGGCATAACAAGAGCCTGAAAAAGGCGATTTATCGCAACGCAGATGCCCTGCTGAAGGGCAGCCGGGATAACGGTTTATTCGGTCAGGCTTGGGGCAAACCCGCTCAAAACCCGCTTGACCTGACAGCACAGCTCAGCGGCGTATTTCTGCTGGAAGGAGCGGCTAAGCTGGAAGCAGGCAGAGCGGATAAACCAGGTAAACCGGATAAACCAGTGAAGAAGTAGGCATTTGAGTGGAGATAGGTTAATAGGATAGTAATGATTAGAGGTCAGCGCCTGCATGATTCTTTCCAAAAGAAAGATCATGCGGTGCTGTTATGTTCCGGTGTCACTGTTAAACGGTAAATCAGCGGTGAGGTTTCTCCCGAAAAAAGCATCGTACCCGATATCTAAGGGTTACGATGCTTTTAGGTGTCTGCACGTTCGCTGTAAGTATCGTTACTTGCTAGCCGGTAAGTGGTAACTTTCTCGAATTAAGGAGAAATAGTCATCTGCACGAACGACCTTGAATTCCGATCCGAGTTCTTCCGTGATGGCCAGTGCATCGGATGGGGTTGTGCTCCATGCAAGCAATCCAAGTGAAACGAACAACGGCGACTTGCCGTCCCAATTCGCTTTTGCGTCATTCAGCACCTGTAATCCGTCCTGCACCGTACTTATCCCACGGATCGTGGAAACCGGCAGACTGTCGCCAACAATTTCAACACCATACTTATCTTCATAGCTGATGAATAAGCCGGGTGCCTTATAATCCTTCTCGTAAGCGTTTGCTTTAAATGGGGTGAGAGGTACATTCTCGCTGTCTGCACGGTTCAAAACATAAGGGATTGTCATGCCTGTCTTTTTCATATACTTTTCGGTCTGCTGCAAAAATTGTCGGAAGCTTGAGTCGGGCCATGCCCCCGGATAGAAGTAACCTGCGCCGGACGGTCCTGCAATCAGCAGATCATTCGGAGTCGCGGTGTTTACATAATAATTCAAGATTGCAGGTGCTCCCTCGTAGAGAAGCGGGCTCGAAGTCCAGTTAATCGGAACCTTTCCTCTGGCCGGATCATCCCACATCACACGCATGCGATGCTGGTTATACTGAAAATTATCACCTTCTGTGAAGGTATATGTTACATAGATTTTGTTCTCCAGCGCAGGTCGCGGAGATTTCTTCACCGGACTAAGCTGAGGCTTTGTTCCCGAAAAAACGGTCAGATTGCTGAACCAGTCGGCAGCGAGAACATAGACACCATATTGAGATGCGATCTCAACCGAGCTGAACTCACCTTCAACATCATTGCTGAACCAACCAAGGTAGGGCGTTCCCGGTTTTACGTCAGACATGATCTTCTCGAAGAGCGCTTTTTGCTCAGGCACATTGGAATCCAACCAGAACACCATCGCTTTATTTGCGACTGCATAATCCCTTAAATAGGCATATGGCTCGCGCTGCTCAGCAGAGAGAGGGCGGATATTACCCGCATACACTTTGTACTGATTCCACATGTCCACTTCTGCCGTCAGGTTCTGAGTCCCTGCAGGAGGAGTGAATTCATAAACAAAATAATTGCCATTATCGGCGAAACGGTGACCGCCTTGTCCTTCAGCAACCTTGGAATTCTGTCTGTCATACAGAAATTGTTCTTCTTCCGGTGTTCCTGCGACGAATTTCGCAATCTCTTTTCCATCAGCCTTGACGGTAATCTGATGCACAGCTGGGCCCCAGCCATCCTGAGTGAAGGCATCATCAAATCGCAGATATACCGAAGGTTTTCCCAGAAGTGAAGAGAGATCCAGTGAATACGTATCACGATTGCTTGCATCTCGAATCTGTTGTTTTTCCTCCGCGATCGTAACAAATGACTCAGGCATGCCGGATGGGATACGAATCGCAGTATCCGGATCAAGTCCGACTAACATCTGCTGGGTCGTTTTCTTCCACAGATTTTCATATTGCCAGGTATAGGCATCCATCCGACTGTTGAATTTACCCCGCAGATCATCCATTATCTTTAATTTGTAAGGGGCTTTAGCCAATTTGACTGCCAGCTCGGGACTGGCAACCACAGCATTTTTCAAACCGGCGAGCGTGGTTGCTACGTTGATTGTATCCGGTACTTTGGGATCATATACGATCATGCCTTTGACCTCGCTGCGATAAGCAGAGAACACTTCCCAGTAATCCTGATGAAGCGTGTAAGGTACTTTGATGTCCTTAAGCCAGGTCAGTTTTCCTTCTTCCTGGGACTCAATCAGATAGATTCGGGGTTGCTCTCTGTTAACGATTCCCTGTAATGTTCCCAGCAACAATTTGATGTCACCTGGTGCATCATAGATGTCGGCTGCATCCAAATGTTTCGGCTTTTTGAAACTTGGCAGTTCATGGTGTTTGGACCCATCAGTTTTAGCTGTCTGTCCCTGTACATCAGTTTCCGAAGCTGAAGCTGCACCCGCGGTTAATGAAAAAGCGCATATGAAGGCTAAACAGAGCATCGTAAATCTACGAGCCATGGCGAATTCACTCCTTGTTATAGTCAGAAATTAGAGCGTGTGCCTTTGTAATACCCATCCTCCTTTTTTGGCCGAGAGCCGATCAACACATCTCTATTCAATACATATTAAATATATTCATATATGATTTTACAAGGGATTCGACAAAAGTTCCTATCATTCCTGGAAATCAGGCATATTAAATGCGATGACATCAAGAAAATGTTCTTCACAACTGCAGGTAAGCTTAGCTTGTTTATTGCACTTGCATGTGAAAGGATATATTATATATCTCAAATATTATGAATGAATTGGTGATGTGATCAATATGAGTACAAATGATCGAATTCCGCTGTATCAACAAATCCAGGATTATATCAGACATGTCATAACTTCAGAAAAAATGAAACCCGGTGATCGCATACCGACAGAGAAGGAACTGATGGATCAGTTTCAGGTCAGTAAAATCACGGTTGCCAATGCGCTGACCGGATTAGCCAATGAAAAGTTAATTGCGCGTGTGCCGGGGAAAGGCAGTTTTGTAGCAGAAGAAGCGGACAGTGCTTCTGCGACATTAACACAAGCAACCACGACGAAGGGCAAAGAGGGAACGCTGTCCACGGGAATGATTGGTATCATTGTGCCATCCATCCATGATTATTTTGCCATCAGGCTCGTTGAGGGGATTGAGCAAGCCTTGCGCGAGAAGGGATATCGCAGCATGATCATGTTTACGCATGGCAAGGTAGATAAAGAGAAAGACGTCATCAAGGAAATGAAGGCGCTCGGGGCAGAAGGTCTGCTAATCTTTCCTGTCGATGAAGAGAACTACAACGAGGAGATCCTCGGCATGAAGCTTTCAGGATTCCCTTTTGTTCTGATGGATCGCTATTTGCCGGGGGTCGAGACACATTATATTGCAGCAGATGGTAGACGGGGCACGAGGCTGGCTGTGGAGCATCTATGGGAACTTGGACACCGGGACATCGCCATTTGTTCCGATTCGCCCCTTCAGACGGTCACGGTTCAGGAGCGGATTGAAGGTTATATTGAGGCTTTAAAAAGCAAAGGGGCTTTAATCAATCCTGCTCATATGATTACTGATTTTCAACCGCTAAGTGAACTCAAGGATGCGGAAGCCCACCCCTTGTACCGATATATCCAGAACCGGATGGTCACGGCATATGTTTCGCTTAACGGTAGACTGGGTGTGCAAATCTATCAAATGGCCAAGCAAGCAGGGCTTCGGGTGCCTGAAGATGTATCCATTGTAAGCTTTGATGACCCCACATCCATCGTAGAGGAATTCAGCATATTTACCCATGTGAAGCAGTTTGAGCGCAATATGGGATATCAGGCGGCTGTTAAATTACTTGAAGTATTGCGTGGTCATGGGGAAGTGATAAGTTACAGCAAAATGCTAATTGAACCCGAACTGGTCATACGTCAAACTACCGGAACGATTCCTCGAGCTTAATTTGCACAAGAAAAGAAAACCTTTTCCGTTCAGAAGCGGAGAAGGTTTTTTTATGTTTGTATAAAAACATATTGAATATATTCATATTATATATTATAGTCTAGAAAATGATGGATGGTCATACATTGCAACCCAAATCAAATATGAGCAGGGGGAGGGTTATGAATATGGCAAGAGATCGAAAGGAAGAGCGTACCGGATTTCAAGAATCTGCTGCTTACCATCCCGATTATGATCTGCAGACTGATTTTGTAATGGTATATGGGATTGACGACTCGATGCAGGAACGCATTGGGAAGTGGAAAGAAAAAGGATATGTTGTTCATCTGATGACGGGTGTTGCCTGGGGAACCTATAACAACTATCTGGATGGCGAGGTCGATGGTGCAACTCATTGGGATGAAGCTCAGATGGACCGGGACGGCAACATGATTCTTCATGGGAGCGAGCCAGTCATTCCATACATGGTGCCTACCATTTCCTTTGGACATTACATAGCGGAGCGAATCCGTATTGCTGTTGACGCCGGAGTGGAAGCCATCCATCTCGAGGAACCTGAGTTTTGGGTAAACGGAGGATATTCCGAAGCTTTTAAACGGGAGTGGCAATTGTATTACAAAGAACCCTGGATTCCACCACACGCTTCGCCTGATGCACAATTTCGAGCCTCCAAATTAAAAGCGTATTTATATACACGCGTCCTGGACCGGTTATGTGCCGAGATGAAGGACTATGCGTTAAAACGTTATGGTCGTGTCCTTCGCTTTTATGTTCCGACCCATAGTCTGATTAATTACACACAGTGGCGAATCGTCAGTCCACAATCTCAGCTTCTAGAGCTGCCTTCCATCGATGGGTACATTGCACAGATCTGGACCGGAACATCCCGAACCCCCAATGTGTATGAAGGGTTGCGTAAAGAACGCACATTTGAAACCGCTTACCTTGAATATGGCGTCATGCAAGAACTGGTTCGTGGGACCGACAGACGGATGTGGTTCCTCCATGATCCGATTGAAGATAACCCGAATTATACCTGGGCCGATTACCGACAGAACTATCTAAAAACGGTGGTTGCCTCACTGCTGCATCCCGGAGTCGCCCATTATGAAGTCTCACCTTGGCCTCGACGAATCTTTCAAGGTACTTACCCATCCGAGGATGGCTCTGGCAAGGAGCAAATTCCGTCAGACTACGCCACAACTTTACTTCAAGTCATGCACACGCTTGGTAACATGAATCAAGATGTGATGGAAACAACAGAGGAGCCATTACAAGTTGGCGTTTTCATTGCAGACTCAGCAATGTTTCAACGAATGAAGCTAGATCCCAATGCACCTCATGCTGGTAAATATGATGGAACAGACCCTGAAGGATTCCAGGAGGATGGCGATACAGAACTGCTTGATTTCTCTCCTTTTTACGGTCTGACACTCCCGTTAGTGAAACATGGTATTCCTGTCCGTCCGCTTCAATTGGATAATGTAAGGCGGTATCCGGGTTACTTGGCAAGTTATCGTGTGCTCATTCTAAGCTATGAATTCATCAAACCGGAATATCCGGACATTCATTATGCACTTGCACAGTGGGTACAGGACGGCGGAGCGTTAATCTATGTTGGCGACGACAGCGACCCGTATCACGATATTCGTGCGTGGTGGAATCATGACCACAAGCAAGGGCAGTCAGATCTGACGTATAACTCCCCTCGAACACATTTGTTTGAACAGCTGGGTCTGAAAGATAGGAGGGGAGGGCTCAATAAGGTAGGAAAAGGGGCAGTTTGTTGGTTGGATGAACATCCGGGTGACTTCACTTTATCCAAGGCAGGAGCTGATCGGCTGCGCCAATCTGTCAAAGAAACGATGGAAGCTGTTCACGGACCAGAACTACAGTGGAAATCGAAGCCATATTTCAAAATTAGACGAGGTCCCTATCTAATCGCATCGGTTCTCGATGAATCGGTCAGCGAAGATGCAGTAGTCATTCCAGGTCCGATTGTGGATTTGTTTGATTCCAAGCTCTCTGTGCTGAGCCAGGTGACCCTGAATCCGGGAGAGCAAACCTTGCTCTATGATGTTGAAGCGGGTCGTCCAACGGATGCAGAAGTATCCGTCATTGCCGCTTCCTCCCGAATAGAAGGTCTGTCACAGTCTACCGAAGGTTTTCGATTCGTAGCAAAGGGTCCTGCCAATATGAAGGCAACGGCGAGGCTGTACTGCAAGGCCAGACCATTATCTGCCCAGTATGTCGTTCATGAACAGACCGTCCCATTGATGTGGGAATGGGACCCGGATTCAAAGACAGTATTTCTTCAGTATGAACATGGCAACGAGAACAACGCAGAGGTTCAAGTCCGCTGGACTTCCTGAATCGACAACCTGATTGATGTAACAGAGAGGAGCATACTCGCATGCCATATGAACCGATAAGGCCAGAACGTTTAAAACAAATGTTAAACAAACTTCGGGAAGCGATATATGAGCCGATAGCCGAATTGGAAGTGACGGCTTGGGTCACACCAGAGCCTGTACCTTACGCGGAACGGATGTCCGGCAGGAAAGTGACACTCACGCAAGGAGAACACTGGGGGGAGTTATGGGACTGTGCCTGGTTCCGTTTTGCAGGTAGATTTCCGGTAGTCAGAAGTAACCAAAGCACGGTCCTTTTGCTCGATGTCAACGGTGAACTGTGCCTGGTTGACCAAGAAGGATCACCTATCCAAGGGCTGACGACGATTAACTCTGAATTTGATTTTTCATTAGGTCTTCCTGGAAAACGAGTCGTTCAGCTCCAGGAGATCTCTGTGAATGGGCAGGAAGTTGAAGTATGGGCAGATGCAAGCAATAATGATCTGTTCGGCAAGTATCGCGGAGGAACATTGAAAGAAGCACTCATCGCTTTCTGCAGGGATGATATTCGGGATCTCTATTATGACACCGAAGTCCTTTTGGAAACGGCAGAGCAGCTCCAGGAAGGTTCCGCTCGCAAGGAGAGAATCTATCAGACACTCTATGAGATTTCGTTACTCTTGACAGAATTCTCGAAAGAGCATGTCCAGCAGGCGAAGAAACGACTGAATGAACAGCTGAGCATGCAGGGAGGCGATCCGGTTTTAACCCTAAGCGCTGTTGGTCATGCCCATATTGATTTAGCCTGGTTGTGGCCTATCCGTGAAACGATCCGAAAAGGAGCTAGAACGTTCTCAACTGTGCTTCGCATGATGGAGCGTTATCCGGATTATGTATTCGGAGCGAGCCAACCGCAGCTGTACGATTGGATGAAGCAGCATTATCCCAAGCTGTATGACCAGATCAAGGAACGGATACATGAAGGCCGATGGGAACCGCAGGGAGCCATGTGGGTAGAATCGGATACCAATGTCCCTGGTGGTGAATCGCTTGTACGCCAGATTTTGTATGGCAAGCGTTATTTTCAGCAGGAATTTGGGATGGAAATGAAATCGCTCTGGATGCCTGATGTGTTCGGCTACTCGGCAAGTTTGCCCCAGATATTAAAAAAATCCGGTGTGGATTACATGATGACCCAGAAGCTCTCCTGGAGTGAGTACAACCGACACCCCCATCATTCCTTTTTGTGGGAGGGAATTGATGGTTCAGCAGTATTGACACATATGCCGCCTGAAGATACTTACAACAGTCCGGCAGCTCCGCGATCAATCATCAAAGCTGAACAGGACTATCTGGATAAAAATGTGTCCAGCCATGCGCTAATGCTCTTTGGTATAGGAGACGGGGGTGGGGGGGCTGGTGAGGAACATTTGGAGCGGCTGGCCCGGGAGAAAAACCTGCTTGGCTTGTCCCCTGTCGTACAGGAACCTTCGTGGAAATTTTTCGAACGGCTGAATGAAGAACGTGAACGATTCCAGACATGGCGCGGTGAGCTTTACCTGGAGAAGCATCAAGGAACCCTGACCAGTCAGGCGCGAAGCAAGTGGTATAACCGGAAGATGGAGAAAGCGCTGCGCGAATTGGAGTTCGCCTCAGTTCTTGGGGCAGCACAGCTAGGTAAGTGTTATCCGTCCGAAACGCTTGAAAAAATATGGAAGGAAGTCCTCCTGTATCAGTTCCATGATATCCTTCCGGGATCTTCAATCAAGCGAGTGTACGATGAGTCACTAGTGCGATATGCAGAACTTTTGGAGCAGACAGAAAATATGATCAACGAAACCTACAGCGATTTGGCAGGCCAGATTTCTTCAAATGTCGATGTCTCATCCGCTTCCTCCATGGTGATATTCAATTCATTACCTTGGGAGCGGCAGGAGTGGCTTCACACGAATGGAAGATGGCGCAAGGTTCAGGTTCCTTCCATGGGATACACAATGATATCTGATCAGGTGGACGAGAGTGCCATGAATGAAATCGCATCCTCCACTGAGGTGGTACTGGGAATGCTGGATTCGGAATTTCAGGTTTCCGCTGAAGAACGCTGCGTGGAGAACGACACATTCATCGTGAAGTTTGATCGGAACGGAGCCATCATCTCCATTCGGGACAAGGTAGAAGCTCGGGAAGTCATTCCGCAAGGTCATTTGGGAAATGCACTTCGTGTGTATCACGACGAAGGGGATGCTTGGGATTTCAGTCATGACTATTCCGCACATACAGGAATGCCATTAACGCTTCGTGACATTCGCGAGCTTTGTGAGGGTCCAAAAGTCGGGCTGGTCTTCGAATATAACTATGGAGAATCGACTCTGATTCAGACGGTCGTTCTGACAGAAGGCAGCAGGCGGATTGATTTCGAGACGACCGTGGATTGGAGAGAGAACGGGAAAATGCTTCGTACTTCATTCCCGGTGAATATTCGTACAGATCAGGTTCACTGTGAGATCCAATTTGGCAGTTTAACCAGACCGACCCATCGGAATACCATGTGGGACTTCGCCAAGGATGAGATATGTGCTCATCAGTGGATTGACTTATCGGAGCCGGATTATGGAGTCGCCCTGCTCAACGATTGCAAATATGGTCATCGAGCCATCGATAATGTGCTTGATCTGAATTTGCTGCGCAGCAGCTCGTATCCTGATCCGGAAGCGGATCGTGCAAAGCATACATTCACCTACTCGTTATATCCGCATCGAGGGAACCATGTTCAGGCTGAGATCTATCGAAGAGGTAATGAGCTGAACATCCCGCTTCGTACAGTTTCCTTATCGTCTGTATCTGGTAAGCCGAACGGTAAGCTCCCGTATTCCAAAACATTTCTTCAGCCGGATCACCCGCACATCATGGTGGAATCCGTCAAAAAGGCCGAGGATGGAGACGACATCATCGTCCGTCTATATGAAACTTCGGGAACCCATGCCACCACGGCGCTACATCTTGGATTCCAAGTAGCAGAAGCCTGGACGACTGATCTTATGGAGAATATCATTTCACCCGTTTCAATTGCAGGAGCATCCCAGATGGCTCTATCCTTCACGCCATTTGAAATCATCACGTTACGATTGAAGCTAGGACAGCTATAGCTGGGATGGTTGACCATCCATCATGAGAAAGGAGAGGTTGGAATGTGATCAAGACACGAGTGAGTAACAATCGATTGATGAAGCGAATCTGGCAGCATAAACTCTTTTATTTGTTTATGCTGCCCGGAATCGTCTGGTTTTTCCTGTTCTCCTACGTACCGCTATATGGAATTCAGGTTGCTTTTAGGGATTACAATTTCGTTGGTGGATTCACCGGAAGTCCCTGGGCAGGCCTCAAGTACTTTCAACAGTTCTTCAATTACTACCAATCCGGTGACATCATCCGTAACACGATCATCATCAGTCTCATGAAACTGCTAATTGGCTTTCCGATGCCTATTATTCTTGCACTCCTCTTAAATGAAGTCCGAATGATCAAATTCAAAAAGACGGTTCAGACCCTTTCTTACTTGCCTTATTTCGTGTCCTGGATCGTCGTGGTTACGCTGATGCAACGGCTCCTAACGCCGTATGGGGGACCAGTCAATGACTTATTGGGGTCATTTGGAGCGGAGTCGATCCAGTTCCTGAACAATCCAACATGGTTCTATCAGATGATTGTCGGTTCAGATATCTGGAAGAATATCGGTTGGAATTCGATTATCTTTATGGCCGCCATTGCGGGTATTGATCAGCAGCTTTACGAAGCTGCCAAAATGGATGGTGCAGGACGCTTCAGACAGATGTGGCACGTATCACTTCCAGGTATTCGCAATGTAGCGATCATATTATTCATACTCGCTGTGGGTAGTCTGATGAGCGCGGGTTATGAACAACTGCTGCTCCTGAATGGACCCGCAACCGCAAATCTGGGCAGTGTACTGGACGTGCATGCCATTAACTCCGGGATTCGAGAAGGGCGTCTCAGTTACGCTGCAGCTGTCGGACTATTCCAAAGTGTTATCGCACTCATTCTGGTTGTAACCGTCAATCGCATTGCCCGCAAAGTCAGTGATGTATCCCTGTTTTAAGGAGGTGACTTTATGGAACGAAAATGGTCCTTATTTTCGGTGTTTAACTATATCTTTCTTGCTTTGGTTGGATTCTCGATGATTTACCCGTTTATATATATATTGGCTTATTCACTGAACGACGGTAAGGATTCGATGCAAGGTGCAATTTATTTTCTTCCCCGCCAATTCACGTTGGATAACTATGCCCAGGTATTCGATAACGCACGGATCTGGAAGGCATATCAAATTACGATTATGCGCACCGTGCTGGGTACTTTTCTCCACGTTGTATTGTGTACACTCATGGCCTATGCACTTTCCAAAAAAACATTGCCAGGTCGCTCCTTTTTCACTTTTTACATCTTTTTGCCCACGATTTTCAGTGCGGGATTCATCCCGTTTTTCATTACGCTTCAAAAACTGCATCTGATCAATAGTTTCTGGGTGTACGTTCTGCCCTTGTTGTTCAACTTTATGCACATCATCATTATTCGAACGTTTCTGCAAGGCATACCGGAAGAGCTGGAGGAATCCGCCCGTATTGACGGGTATGGTGATTTTCAAATCTTCCTGCGAATTATACTTCCGCTTTCCGGGCCGGTACTTGCAACCATCTCGCTCTTTATTGGGGTAGCCCACTGGAATGACTGGTTCTCAGGCGCTTATTACGTATCCAACAAAGATTTGATCCCGGTGCAGACCCTCCTGCAAGAAATGCTGACGGAAGCAGAGGCATTATCCAATTCGATGCAGCGTGCAGCACAGCAGGGTGGACAGACGGTTGGTGGTGTCGGTGGAGCAGGAGCAACACCTGAATCACTTCGTATGGCTCTGCTTGTCATTACGGTTTTCCCAATCTTATGTATATATCCGTTTCTGCAACGATATTTCGTGAAGGGGGTTATGATTGGTTCCGTTAAAGGGTAGATCATCCTGACCTGAATTTCGCTAGTGCTTTACCGAGATCATTTATTCAAGGAGGCGATTGGTTTGAACAGAATTTGGTCGAAAGGCGTATCGATCTTGCTCGTGTCCATCATGGCTGGAGGTTTGCTGAGCGGTTGCACGAATTCATCAGGGAACGGGGAAGGTGCAGAAGGGGGGGACGGAAATAAACTTAAAATCTTGCACAATTGGAATGGCTCAGGCGGATCGGATAATGGAATAACCCCTGTGGAGGAAGTAATCAAAGAGAAAACGGGCGTCACCTTGGAGTGGGAATATACAAAAGGCAGCGAGACGGAGAAAGTAAACCAGATCTTCGCGACACAGGATTTGCCGGACATTTACACCGGACCTGCATGGGGCGGTGAGCTGGACGGGATCATCAAGGCTGCCAAAGAAGGACAGCTGGTCGATATATCCGATAAATTGGGGGATTATCCGAACCTTGCGAAATCTATTGCAAAAGAGAATGTGCCACCAGCATTATACGAAAAAGCAATAGATGCGTATGACGGCAAGAAATATTTACTCTTACAAAATCAGCCCGCGACGAACGAAGACGGCATGGATTGGCTGTACGGCTTCTATGTTCGTAAAGATATCGCCGAGAAAGTCGGCGTGGATCCTCAGTCTGTTGTGACAAAGGAAGACTTCTATAACTTCCTCCAAAAAATCAAGGATGCCAACCTGAAGGAGAGCGGCCAGCCCGTGTTTCCACTGGGCGGCTTCAGTAACGGATGGTCCGTAGGCATCGGCAACACGATGTTCTATTCAGGCGCAGGCTATGTAGACAAAGGTGACGGAACGGTAGAACATAACTTTTTCACCAAAGGATACGAAGAATACACCTTGTTCTATCGTAAACTGGTTGAGGAAGGACTGATGGACCCTGAAGCCTTTACCCAGACGGATCCCATCGCCAAGGAAAAAATCAATCAAGGACGCATTGCGATCCTTGCCGCACATTATCCGGCCATTCTTGATGCCTCCAAAGAATATGTTACTGCACATCCTGGAAGCGATTACATCCCGGTTGGACCATTGGAGCGGGCAGATGTTGATCCAAATCGGCCTGTTGATCTTGGCATTCAAGGAAATAACGTAACGGCTATCACCAGCAGCTGCAAGGGTGCGTGTGTAGATGCGGCGCTCAAATTTCTCGATTACATGGCTTCTGACGAAGGCTTTATGCTGGCCCGGTACGGAGTTCAAGGTGTACATTGGGACATGAAAGACGGCAAACCTGTACCGAACAAAGAATGGTTCGATAAGTTTACAGCAGATCAATCCGGTAAAGTCCGCAAGAACGAGGGCATTTCCATCGGACTGGAATCGGTCACAGGGCTCGATCGCATCAACTCGGCAGCAGGCGGAGATATCTGGGCAGACCAGGATCGCCTCGATGCCATGGAAAATGCCCGGAAAATCCTGCGTCCAAACGGCATTCACGTAATTACAGCCTATAACCCGGGCGATGTGATTACGAAGTCACCGGAATGGGAGATGTTGAAGCCTTCCATGGACCGGATGGGAGATGCCTGGAAGGAAGCCATTTTTGCAAAATCGGATGAAGCGGCTCTTAGCATTATCAACGACCTCAGGGAACAGCTTCGGAAGACCGGATACGATCAAGCGATGCAGTTCACCAATGAGAACCTGAAAGGAAAAGATATCGTAACTGTTCAAATGCCGAACTAATGCCGAAAGGGCAAGTTATCGATTGACAATGGGAATCAAATAGGCTTTGCAGCGCCTTGGTTAACAGGGCGAGCAAAGCCTTTCCCTTTAAAAAAAGATTCACCGTTTGCGTTGAGAAAATTGAATTGAAGGAGATGTAACAAATGACGACGAGTTTCCGACCACCATCCGTACCTTTGATCACGGTAGACCCTTATTTTAGCGTATGGTCTGCTGCTGACCATCTATATGATGATCATACCAGGCACTGGACGAATAAATCACAGGGCATGGTCGGCATGATTGTTATTGACGGCAAAATCAGAAGGTTTATGGGGAAAGTAGGCGTTCAGGAAACTTCAACTATTGAGGAGCCGGATGTGCTCATTCAGACGAATCTTACCGTTGAGCCTGTAACGACCCGTTACACCTTTGAAGGAGAAGGCATCAAACTTGAGGTTCATTTTACCACGCCGCTATTGCTCGATGATCTGGAGCTGTTATCCAGACCTGTGACGTATGTTACGTTCCATGTTCAAGCGATAGACGGTCAGGCCCATCAAGTGAAAATCTATTTCGATGTGACAGGTGAATGGTGTGTACATACCCCTGAGCAGCAAGTCACCTGGGCGTCCCATGTCATCAATGAACAGTTACACGCCATGTCTATGGGAACGGTGGAACAGCCTATATTAAAACGTGCCGGCGATGATACAAGAATAGACTGGGGTTACATGTATCTGGTAGTCCAGCGATCCCATCAATCTCAATCGGTTATTCATTCGGTATCCAGGCGTGAAGAGTATGCCGGGTCAGGTCTTTTGAAGACAGGAGATGATTCTACCAAGCCGAAGGCCATATCTGGCGATATGCCTGTCATGGCAACTGAAATGGATCTGGGTCTTATCCATGAAGAGTCAGCATCTCGCTACCTGATGCTCGCCTATGATGATATTCATGCGATTGAATATTTTCACAAACCGCTGAATGCGTATTGGAAGAAAGATGGTGTGACATTTCAGGAGATGCTGGTAAAAGCAGCGGATCAATACGAAGAGGTAGTACAACGATGCGACCGCTTTAATCGGGAAATTTTAACGGAGAGTCAGGCTGCAGGCGGGAACCAATATAGAGACATTCTGGCATTGACCTATCGGCAAGCGATTGCTGCACATAAATTGGTTGCTGATGAAGCCGGAGAAGTATTATTTTTCTCCAAGGAAAACTTTAGTAACGGCTGTATTGCTACGGTGGATGTGAGCTACCCGTCGATTCCATTGTTTCTGAGGTATAACACCGAATTGGTCAAAGGCATGATGCGTCCAATTTATAGGTATGCCGAGAGTACGGATTGGACGTTTGATTTTGCTCCACATGACGTAGGGACTTACCCCCAAGCCAATGGCCAGGTTTACGGAGAGAACAAACTCGAATACCAGATGCCTATCGAGGAATGTGGCAATATGCTCCTGATGGCAGCAGCGGTATGCAAATATGAGAAGGATGCGAAATTTGCCCGTGAGCACTGGGGACTTCTCACAACATGGGCTTCATATTTGCTGCAGCATGGACTGGACCCTGAGAATCAATTGTGCACGGACGACTTTGCCGGACATCTTGCGCACAATGCCAATTTATCCATTAAAGCGATATTAGGGATTGCCGCCTATGCGTATATGTGTGATGAGCTTGGTTTGCCGGATGGTGCCGTTTATCGTGAAGCGGCTGAAAAAATGGCAGAGGAGTGGTCTTCCATGGCCACAGCAGGTGATCACTACAAGCTGACGTTTGAAAGCTCGGATGAGTCATGGAGCATGAAATACAATCTGGTGTGGGATCGTCTGCTCGACTTCAACCTTTTTCCAAAAGAAGTGGCTGCCAAAGAATTGGCGTATTATCAGCAAAAACAGAATCGATATGGCATACCGCTGGATAGTCGTGAGACGTACACCAAGTCCGATTGGCTCGTATGGTGTGCCTCCATGAGCGAATCGCAGCCTCAATTCGAACAGATGATTTCACCTCTGTGGGACTTTATGAATGAAACATCGAGCCGTGTACCTGTGACAGACTGGTATGACACCATTACCGGAAAGCAGTTGAATTTTCAAAATCGGTCGGTCGTTGGCGGATTTTTCATTCCTTTGCTGAGAAAGACATCTGCATCCAAATCATGATGAGATCAGGTGATGAATGTGGAAATGAAAATCACGAACATTGATGAATTGCAGCAGCAATTCCAGAATCCTGAGGCAACGTATCGCCCACAGCCCTTCTGGTTTCTGAACCACAGTTTTACCAGGCTTGAGCTCGCAAAGCAAATTCAATCCATGCATGAAGCGGGTGTTGGAGGCGTAGTTTTGCATGCTCGTCATGGAATGCAGGCCGCTTACCTGTCAGAGGAATTCATGGATACGCTGGATCTTTGTACTAAGGAGTGCCAGAAGCGCGATATGGTGGTCTGGCTGTATGATGAGGACAATTGGCCGAGCGGAACACTGGGTGGCAAGCTGACGAGGCAGCATCCCGAATATCGGATGAGTTACTTAAGGATTGAGGAACGAAAATATTTACAGGAAGCACAGCAGGAAAAGTTATCTCTCGATTTTGCCTCCTATGCTAATAATGAACTCATCGCAATTCTCGCCTATCCTGCCATCCAGAAGGATGGGGAATGGCTGATATATGATCAACCTGAAATTATTACAGAGTTATGTGGACAGAAATGGAAGCCTGAAACCGACGAGGATTATATTATACTTGCCTGTTGGTCCTGTGAAATTGCGGAAGGGATCACGTTTGCAAAAGGGTATTATCTGGACACGTTGAACCCTGAAGCCGTGCAGGCTTTCATTCAATCGGCATATGAGCCGTTTCAGCAATTTCAACCGCACTTTGGTGCGACTATTCAAGGTGTATTCACGGATGAACCTGGGCTCATGATCCATGACGGTTTTTTTGGAGTTGAAGCCATCCGAACGTCGGTTCAAGATGTGAATGCATCTCTGCCCGGAATGGTGTTTGCATGGACACACGGGATGGCTGAGCGCTATCAGCAGGAGAACGGATATGATCTGATTCCAAGATTAGGTGCGCTGTTATATGGTATGGCCGATGGCAGCAGATCTGCGAGGCAGGATTATTATGATACGATTACCCGTTGGTATGTCGAAGGGTATCATGCAGCCATTCGCACGTGGTGTGCATCAAACGGCTTGCTGTACATCGGCCATACGCTGGAGGAGCCCGTCTGGGGGCAGGCCCGGTCGCAGGGGAATCAAACCCGCGTATTGCAGCAGTTCGATTATGCAGGTGTAGACTACCTGACACATGGGATCGGCACAAAGGAGAATCCGCATCGTATCGTTTCCGTAAAGACCGCAGCGTCTGTCGCTCAGTTGAACGGGAAAAAGAGAGTCATCTGCGAGTCCTTTGGTGCAAGTGGTCTTGCCTATTCCATGCGACAAAGGCGGCTTGATGCCAATTTCATGGCATTTCTGGGTGTTAATCTGTTTATCCCGCATGCATTCTTTTATTCACTTGCAGGGTATCGGAAAACGGACTTCCCGCCGACCGAATTCATGCATGCTCCGCACTGGCCACACTATCGGGCTTTTTCCGATTATCTTGGTCGGTTGAGTGTATTGGGCGCTTTCACAAAGCGTGCTCCTGAGGTACTTCTGTTGTCACCTATCCACACGGTATATGAGCAGATGTTCTTATCCGGTGAATCGAACCAGCATCCCACTGCGGATCAATTGTTTTCGTTATTATCAGACCGCATGCTGCGCAGCTCCATTGATTACGATTATGTGGATGAGTGTCAGCTCAGAGAGGCTAAGAATACTCATGCTGGAGGATATCAATTTGACGGTGAACTAAACGTATATTCGATTTTGATTTTGCCGGAAATTACGGTCATGTCCAGAGATATCGCCAAACAGCTTGTTGCCTTTGTAAACCGTGGTGGAACGCTTATTGCAGTTGGGGCAATTCCTTGTCATAGCGAGACACAGCGTAATGATCCGGAAGTACTGAAGCATATGAATGTACTATTTGGTTCCAATCCTCAGCATGGGAAATTACAAGCGATCGGCAAAGGGTACAGCCTGTTCTATTCCATGAACAATACAGCTCATGAAGATGAGGGAGAGGAAGAAGAAACGGACGAGGACCAACATTATAATGATACGCTCATGAAGTTTTGTGTTCTTTTAAGAGAGTTAATGATCTCCCAACCGGACATCAGCTGGAAGCAGGTAGAAGGCCATGCGGAGGATCTAATTAGTGTTGAACGCAAAGTTAACGATCATGTGCATATATGGCTGATGAACTGGTCAGAGCAACCCGTGACCATTCAACTCCATCAGAACGTTAAGAAAGAACACATGAAAGAAAAGATGGGACAACAGATGGAAGAATGGAACTTGGAAAACGGGAGTATAAACCCGTTGCGTCATGATGCTGTTCTGACATTTGTACCGGGAGAGCTTCGGGTTTTATTGGTCAGGCTGGATCATGTACCTGATCCGCTTCACACTGATGATAAGAATATCCCCATGCCGCAAGAGCAAGAGCAAATGAATTGTAAAGTTCAAGATGCCAATGATCTGTTGATTTTAGGTGATTATTGGAATTTCCAGACCATCGAACCGAATGTACTCGTGTTGGTTCAATGGCAGGTAACCTTGAATGACCGTCAGTCGAGAATGAATGCAACAATGCCAGGTCAAGTCAATACGTACCGTACAACATTTGTTGTGACAGAGGAATGGATCGAGCTTATGAAATTACAGAAAGATGCAGATCAATCAAACGAATTTGGGAATGAGCAGATCTTCAAGATTGAGCTGATCCTCGACGACGTGGAACAAAACATTCCATCCCATATTGGTTTCCTGCAACGCAGACGTAATGTTGAAATCTTTGTTAATGGATCACGGATGGAAGCACTAGGGCCTTCACCGTGGCAAGATATTCATTACGCTGGCGTGGACATCACCAAACATCTGGTGAAAGGCGAGAATGAGCTTGAAGTTCTTACGGTTTCATTGCTGGAACCTATGCCAGCCATTTCTTTTCCTGCTTATCTGATTGGTTCATTTGCGATAGAAAATCAGAATACATTAACCGTGGAACGGAAACAACTGACCGGGATTTGGAATGTTGATGGTTATCCTTTTTATTCGGGAGCAGGAGTGTACTCGCAGCAAGTGGACTTGTATAATGTTAGCTTGAATCCGGCAAGTGAAATTTGGCTGGAAGCTGAAGATATTAGAGAGACCGCATGTCTGTATGTGAATGGAAAGCAAGTTGGCATCCGGTTGTGGCCACCCTACCATTGGAACGTCACGTCTTATATGGTGCGAGGAAACAACGTAATCGACATTCAGGTGGCCAATACACTAGAGAATGTATACGGAAAGTTATCACTACCATCAGGCGTGAACGGTTCGGTAAAATTGGTGACCAAAATACTAAAATAGTGCATGATTTCGGATTCGACCAGGGATTGTCGGGAACAATATGAACGCAAAAAGTCGCCATCATGGCGGCTTTTTTTGCATTGAACCCACAAGATTGAGGGTCTGCTGTGCTGGAAATAATTATATTTAAATCGAATTATATATCAAATAATTATACCTAACACATTATGAAAGCGATTTAAATTTATATCGACGAAAACCATTTTCATAATTATTATGTAAATGAAAATAGTTTTAGAGAGGTGGATATCACTGTGAAGCAGTATTTTGAGAAGGCTCAGAAGTTTGGTAAATCGTTTATGCTTCCTATTGCTGTTTTGCCAGCGGCGGGTCTATTACTGGGGATTGGAGGGGCCTTATCCAACGCCAATACAATTAACTCGTATCCATTTTTGCAAATCACGTGGTTGCAGCAAGTTTTTACGGTGATGAGCAGTGCAGGGAGTATTGTGTTTGATAATCTGGCATTGATCTTTGCCATTGGTGTAGCCGTCGGACTCGCCAGGGCGGACAAAGGTACAGCAGGTTTGGCAGCAGGTCTTGCCTATCTGGTCATGAATGCATCCATTAATGCGATGCTGGTCAATTCGGGAAAACTTGCCGCAGATCATTTGGCTAGTGCCGGTCAAGGTATGGTACTCGGAATCCAAACACTGCAAACCGGTGTACTTGGAGGGATCGTAGTCGGACTGGTTACCGCATGGCTTCATAATCGGTACAATAAAATAGAGCTTCCTCAATTCCTTGGATTCTTTGGAGGTTCACGTTTCATTCCTATCGTTTCATCTTTTGCAGCCATCTTTGTCGGCATTGCTTTGTTCCTGATCTGGCCAACCATCCAGCTCGGCATTGCACAGCTTGGCAGTTTGGTCGATAGAACAGGGTATATCGGAACACTATTCTACGGATTCGTTTTAAGGATGCTGGGTCCACTGGGGTTGCACCACATCTTTTATCTGCCTTTCTGGCAGACGGGTCTCGGAGGAACAATGGAGGTTGCGGGAAAGGTTTACGAAGGGACACAGAATATTTTCTTTGCTCAACTGGGAGATCCTGCAACCGAGAAGTTCTTCTCGGGTACATCCCGATTTATGTCAGGTCGTTTCATCACGATGATGTTTGGTCTGCTCGGTGCAGCCCTCGCTATTTATCATACGGCCAAGCCTGAACGTAAAAAGGTGGTCGGTGGACTGATGCTATCAGCAGCGCTCACCTCGTTCCTGACAGGAATAACAGAGCCTCTGGAATTCTCATTCCTGTTTGTTGCTCCAATCCTGTATGTCATTCACGCCGTATTTGATGGTTTGGCATTTATGTTATCCCATATTTTCGAGATTACAATCGGTCAGACTTTTTCAGGTGGATTAATCGACTTTATCTTATTCGGGGTACTTCAGGGTAATGCCAAAACGAACTGGATTATCGTGCCCATCATCGGTGTGGTCTGGTTCTTCCTTTATTACTTCACCTTCCGAATCTTGATCGTGAAGCTCAATTTAAAAACTTCAGGACGTGAGGAAGAGGTGACGTCGGAGCCAGACACCCAAACGCAAAGTCAGCCCGCCAATACACCCTCATCAACGAAAGGTGAACAACGCTCCATTGCTATCCTGAATGGATTGGGCGGTGCAGATAATATCAATGAGTTGGATTGTTGCGCAACGCGGCTTCGTGTTTCCGTGAAGGATATCGAAAAGGTTCAAAAGGATGCACTTACAGCTACGGGAGCCAAAGGGGTTGTCCTGGTCGGAAATGGAGTACAGGTCATCTACGGCCCTCAGGTAACGGTGATCAAAAATGAAATCGAAGAAATTATGGAAACGGAGTAATTGCAATGAATTTAGATAAATTGGGTTTACAAAGCGGTCTCGTCGTATCATGTCAGGCTTTGGAACATGAGCCGCTTCATAGTTCGTTTATCATGGGACGCATGGCAATCGCAGCAAAAGAGGGAGGAGCCATCGGTATTCGTGCGAATACGGCGGCAGATGTGAAAGAAATCAAGGAACAGGTTGATCTTCCGGTCATCGGCATTGTAAAAAGAAATTACGGAACCAATCCCGTATTTATTACACCAACGATTTTGGAAGTGGATGAGCTTGCCGAGGTGAATGCAGAGATTGTTGCGGTTGATGCGACTTTGCGTGCACGGCCGGACGGTAAATCACTGGATGAATTCGTACAGGAAATTCGCACCAAACATCCTCAACTTCTATTAATGGGGGATATTTCAACCAAAGAGGAAGCTATTAATGCAGAACGACTTGGTTTTGATCTGATCTCTTCTACATTGGTTGGATATACAGAGGAGACAGCAGGGCTGAAGCTGTACGATAATCAATTTGCAGCCTTGAAAGAAATTCTCGCTAGTGTACAAACCCCTGTCGTGGCTGAAGGGAATATTATGACCCCTGAGATGGCAGCAACGTGTCTGGAGGCCGGAGTCTATTGTGTTGTTGTCGGTGGAGCTATTACCCGCCCACAACAAATTACGGAACGTTTTGTCTCTGAAATTGCAAAATTGAAGGAGTCTTCACCTTCTGCTAAATAAAAGGAGAAAACATGAAACAGCCAACGAATCAAGTTGGCTGTTTTGTTATTCAGCAGAATAAAGAGCTTTTAACGTTTGTTGCCGCGCATGGAGTAAATGTTCATCCTCAAGTAATAGAAGTGAAATCACATCCAGGATGTAAATAATGGCCAACTGGCTGTTGATGAAGTTTACATCTCCGGTTCGCCCAATATCCGGTGTGAAAATGCACAGATCCGAGATTTCAGACAGGGGTGTGTGATCAAAATTAGTAATTCCAACGACTGTGCTTCCTCTTTTTTTGGCTGTATTTAATGCATCACTAACTTCCAATGTTCGTCCTGAATTGGATAAACCTATGACCAGATCTTCTTCGCTCAAAAGAGAAGCACTCATGATCATCATATGTGAATCGGTCACCGCATCAATGACGATACCCATTCGCATGAGTCTGTATTTGAACTCCAGAGCAGATAAACCTGAACTTCCCAAACCATAGACATATATTCTGCGAGCTTTTTTTATGTACTGGACCACTTGCTCGATTCTGTCGGTATCCAGCATTTCTGCGGTTGCGTTGATGATATCATTGTGGATCTGCTGTGTTCTTATGAAGAAATCCGTTTCATTACGGGGTTGATCAACCTCACGGTTAAGCCGAATTTTAAAATCCACAAAGGTAGAACAGCCCACTTTTTTGCAAAATCGAGTAATGGTTGACATGGATGCATTGGTGAAAGCAGCCAAATCTCTAATATTAATGTTATTAATAGATGATTTATTGCGCATTACATAATCAGCGATTTCCTTTTCTTTGGCTGAAAAACGTTGGTATTCAAGCTGAAGCATGTCAATGACACTGGATGACATTACGAATCCCCTTTCCAAAAACATGTTAACTTTTGTATAGTCTATCCTCATTAGTCTACTTCTTAAAAGGCAATTCATCAAACATTTAAAAATAGTCTTCATATTTTAAACCAATGGTTTAAATAACCATATTAAATATTATGTTAACTAGAAATTTTGACTGTATTACAAGTCACCTAAATATAAGAGTTTACATAATTTTTACTCCCCTCTAACCGGATGCTGATCTTCCCTTGTTATGCTTGGCCTGTTTGGATGTACATAAGCCAACCAATCCTACATACAAAGGAGAGAATTATGATTAGTCACCACTACAAAAAGATGTTATCCATCCTGTTATAGATTGCTCTGGTATTCGGATGGCTTGCGGGGCTTGGGGGCGTCAACTCAGCCCATGCCGCATCATCAACCGAGCCAGTTATTCTAATGGAGCGTAACGCCAATTGGCGTTATTTCGATCAGGGTCAGGACCTGCAATCCGAATGGCGTGCTTCATACGATGATTCGTCCTGGAACTCGGCTCCCGCTCCATTTGGTTACAAAGACAACGGTAATGGCATAAGCACTTCCTATTTTGGACCTCTCCAAACGGAAGTCAGCTACGGTTCGGACAAAAAAAATAAACCCCGCACAACCTACTTTCGGACAAACTTAACTGTCAACAAGGCTGAAATTGACGGTTATGGACAAATTCTTGGCACTTTCGGTATTGATGACGGTGCAGTGATCTATGTGAATGGTCAGGAAGTCAGTCGCTTTGGCATGCCGGATGGTGAGATTCAGTACTCTACCAAGGCAACCTCAAGTCAGGACTTGCCGGTGATGTATGAGAATATCGATCTGACTGAGCCGATGAAAGCTAATTTGCATGACGGTGCAAATGAAATTGCGGTCGAAGTACATCAGCAGAGCGACAGCAGCTCTGACCTGTATTTTGACATGGAGCTAATAGCATTGGCTGATGCGCCATCACTGGATATCAGCAAAGTAACAGTTACCTTCTACGGTGATGCAACAAGTAGCAAAGGTTTCACTTGGTACACGCCTCTTGCATCTGCACAGAGCACGGTTCAAGTGGTGTCGAATCAAGTAGGCGTTGCAGATTTCAGTCAGGCTCAAAGTTTCAATGGGCGTGCAACTGTAGCTTCCAACTCTCCAGGAGAAATGGTGCACAAGGCGGAAGCGACGGGTCTTTTGCCAGATACCTCTTATTATTTCCGCGTTGGTGATCAGGACCTGGGCATATGGAGTGAGGTTGGAACGTTCAAAACGGCTCCGATTGACGGAGCGTTTACCTTTATCGACCTGACAGATACACAAGCCAAGGAAGAGGATGAGGCGATCCTGTCCGCTTCTACACTTTCCAAGGCACTGGCTACTGTTCCGAATGCTGAGTTTGTCGTTCATAACGGGGACGTTGTGGAGAATGGTACTTCAGAGCAAGAATGGAACTGGCTGCTTGGTCATTCCAAAGCCAGTCTGATGAATACGACCATTGCACCATCCGCAGGTAATCATGAGAATAAAAAATATGCATTCTACGAGCATTTTAATGTGAAACAGCCAGACGGTGCTGATACAGTAACCGGCGCGTATTACTCTTATAACTACAGCAAAGCCCATTTTATCGTATTGAACTCCAACGAGAATTCAACGGAGTACGCCAACTTCTCGAATGAGCAAGTTGCATGGATGAAGCAGGATGTAGCGGAAGCAAAAGCCGCAGGAGCCAAGTGGATTATCGTTAATATTCACAAAGGTCCGTATACGACATCCAACCACGCCACGGATAGCGACATTATTGGAACAAACGGTGTAAGGAACAAAATCGCTCCGCTTATGAACGAACTGGGGATTGATCTGGTCCTTCAGGGACATGACCATATCTACGCACGGACGAAACCAATCAAGAGCGATGGTACCGCTGAAGATGTGTCCAAAATAACGGAGACCTTCAATGGACAGAGTATCGAATACGCGGTCAAACCGGATGGAACCATTTATATGATTCCTGCTACCGCAGGGGCCAAAGTATACTTCAAAAACCAGAAAACTGAACTTGGTGACGCGTACTTCAGCTTGTTCGAGCTTGCGGAAGAAAACCACGCACGGCAATATGGTGACACTACAAGTTTGGCTAGAGGTCATGTACAGAACTTTGTCTCCTTGACCATTAATGGAGACAAGCTGTCCGCCTTAACGTATGAAATTGACAAAAATAAAAATAATGCTGAACCATTTATCGTGGATACTTTCGGGATCATCAAGGAATTGGATACAGCTCCTGCTCCAGAACATGTAAACAAGGTAACGGTAACGTTCCATGGAGATCCAACGAATAGCAAAGGCTTTACGTGGTACACGTCCGATCAAGTAACGAATAGCGACCTTCAGGTTGTGGAGAAAATATCTGCAACACCTGATTTCTTGCAAGCCATATCGGTTCAAGGACGCTCTGCAAAACCTGCGAATGCTCCTACAGAACTGATGCACAAAGCAGAAGTGACAGATCTGAAAGCCAATACGACTTATTATTTCCGTGTAGGGGATGCTTCCAAGCATGTATGGAGCGAGACGGGAACCTTCCGTACAGCACCGGAAAAAGGCAAATTCACTTTCATTGATCTGGCGGATACACAAGCGAAGGAAGAGGATGAAGCTATTCTGTCCTCTGAAACATTGTCCAAGGCATTGGCTACCGTACCGGATGCACAATTTGTCGTTCATAACGGGGATATCGTGGATACTGGTGTGAAAGAGGAACAGTGGAACTGGCTGCTTGGGCATTCGCAGGAAAGCCTCTTAAACACAACCATCGTTCCGTCCGCAGGGAACCACGAGGACAAGAATTATGCGTTTATCGATCATTTCAACATCCAGACACCAGAGAATTCCGCAACGGAAACGGGAGCTTACTATTCTTATGATTACAGCAATGCGCATTTTGTTGTGTTGAACTCCAATGAGGATTCGGACGAGTATGATAACTTCTCATTAGAACAGGTCGAGTGGATGAAAAAAGATGTCCAGGCTGCCAAGAAAAACGGAGCCCAATGGATTATTGTGAACATTCACAAGGGGCCATACACGACGTCAAACCATGCGACGGATTCCGACATTATGGGACCCAATGGAGTACGCACCAAAATTGCACCGATCATGGCGGAGCTTGGCATTGATTTTGTTCTCCAGGGGCATGACCATATCTACGCCCGCACAAAACCGATTGATCAAAAGGGTGCAGCACGGGAGCCGGAAATCATCACCGAGGTGATGAATGGAGAGAAAATCGAATACTCTGTAAATCCGAATGGCTCGATCTATCTAATTCCGGCAACAGCTGGTCCAAAAGTGTATTACAAAAATCCGAGCACAAGTCTCGGTGATGCTTATTACGGTCTTTTTGAGCTTGCAGATGAGAATCATGCTGCCAAATATGGTCCTGATCCGAATGACAGCCGTCGTCCAATGCGCAGTCAGGTCCAGAATTTTGTGGGCATTACGATTGACGGCAGCAAACTGACAGCTGTAACATATGAAATTGACCAAAATCTGAACGGAGCAGACCCGTTCATTGTTGATCAGTTCGGTATCGTGAAGAAGACAGAACCTTCGAATCCGGGACCAGGAACTTCCAATCCGGGAACATCGAATCCTGGATCGGGTTCAGGCTCAGGTAATGGATCCGGGTTCGGCAGCAGTAATGGCTCCTCAGGAACCGGTGGCAATACAACAACCGGTAACGGTTCCAGCGGCGAAACTAGCAGCGGAACTGATTCCGGCAACAAACCGGATACTGGATCAGGCAATAACGGAAACGGAGGCACTGCGCCAGCGCTGAAAGATACAGCTGGACACTGGGCAAAATCTGCAATTGACAAAGCCTTGGCAGCTGGATTCGTGAATGGCTATGGCGATCAGACCTTCCGTCCGAATCAGAAAGTCACACGTGCGGAGTTCATTACGATGCTGGGCCGTGCCTTGAAGCTGAATACCGCTAGTGAGAGCATTCGCTATACGGATGATAAACAGATTCCTTCATGGGCGAAGCCTTACATTACAGCAGCTGCATCCGCTGGCATTGTCAATGGTTACGAAAATGGCTCTTTCGGCCCTGGCAAGACGCTGAGCCGTGCGGAGATGGTAACTATGATCGCACGCGCTGGCGGAATTAAAACGGATTCCAATTTGAAATTGGATTTCAAAGATGCAAAGGATGTCCCAGCATGGGCAGTATCCTATGTAGCTTCTGCCGTGGAAGCAGGTCTGGTGGGCGGTGTAGGTGGTAATCGATTTGCTCCGATGCAGACAGCTACCCGTGCTGAAGCAGTTACACTTATTGTTGGTCTTCTTGAACAAACGAAATAACGCTAAACCTAATTTCCTCGAAACCAATGCGGAACGTTCCCGCATTGGTTTCTTGTTTATTCAGAGGAACCGGAGATATTGCAAAAAAATTAGTGTCCCTGTACAGTGGATGAATCATTAAGAAATCAAGATTCGAAGAAGGAGGGTATTTATGAGAGCCAATACCTCTGAGCGTATTAAATTCCCGGCAGGGTTTTGGACAGGCTTGCATCAATTAGGGATTGCCGCCCATGATGTAGCTCGCAAGGCACAACTGCCGCTCACGATTATAAATGAACCAACTGTCACGACCGCTCAATATTTTGCGATCTGGCAGGCATATTCCGATCTCGTCGGTGACACTGCCGAAGCAATCATCAAGCTTGCAACCGTCTTTGAAACAGGGAAATACCCGCCAAGTGTCTTAGCGACTTACCACGCACGTGACTACCGTGATGCCCTACATCGAATGGCTCGCAACAAACAGCTTTGTCCACCTGAAAGCTTGCATATTACAGAGGAGGGCGATGACTGTTCCATCGAACTGGAATGGTTGACTAATGAGCAACAAGGTCCGCCATTGCTGGTTGGTGTCACTCTGGCATTTCTTCTCGAACTTGGTCGCCGGGGAACGGGTCAACCTTTGACTGCGCGGCTTGTCGAATTTTCGCACACCATGGGCGATGTTCGCACCCTTGAGACTTATTTTGGCTGCCCAATTCGGATTGGTGCAACATGTAACCGGCTCACCTTACATCGTAAAGATTTGGACCGTTCGTTTCTTTCATATAACGAAGAATTACTGGAGATCCTTACTCCTGTACTGGATCGCTCACTGGTGAAAAAGCAGGGCAGTCGCTCCGTTACAGAGATGGTCAAATGGATTATGAAGCGCAGTCTCACAGGAGGGCGCCCCGACATTCAGATCGTAGCCAAGGAATTAGGTATGAGCGATCGGACCTTGCAGCGCCGGCTTACAGAGGAGAATACAAGCTTCAAGCATCTATTGACGCAAGCCAGACATGAGCAGGCACGAGCCTACTTGGCAGACCCTGCGCTGGATATTAAGGAAGTGGCATTCTTACTTGGATATGAAGACCAAAACTCGTTTTACCGCGCCTTTCGCTCATGGGAAGGGGATACGCCAACGAATTGGCGCATGGCATATTTAGACACGGACTCGCTATCCGAAGGACAGCCAGAATCATCAACTTTTCATTAATTGCGGGCTTTCTATCATTTGGCGTGTTATGCAAGGATTTTGGCGCAACACGCTAGTTACTGGGCCAAGTAGACAAGGTAATATAAATCCTATCCGGCGCACAAGACTGTTTTTACATGATAACATTCAGCTTGCCGCTACAAGAAAATAAAAGGAGTAGTGTGATATGGATATGGGTTTACACGGTAAAACAGCTTTGGTTACAGGATCGACGAAGGGAATCGGGAAAGCCATTGCCATTGAACTTGCCAAAGAAGGGGTTAATGTGCTCATTAATGGACGGAATGATGCAGAGGTTGAAAGCACGGTTAATAAAATGAAGTCCGATTTCCCCGCCACCTCACCTCAAAAAGCTACAGCTGATCTGGTGGATATAGGTCAAAGAGAAGGCTTATTTGAAAAATACCCCCAAATTGATATTCTCGTGAACAACATGGGGATTTATGAAATCATGCAATATGAAGATATCAGCGATGAGGTATGGGAGAAATACTTCCGTACGAATGTGCTCGCTGCAAATGCTTTGTCCAAATTTTATATGCCTAAAATGTTGAAAAATGAGTATGGCCGCATTATTTTTATTGCGAGTGAAGAAGCCGTCATGCCTTCAGGACAAATGCCTCAGTATTGCATGACCAAATCCATGTTATTATCGTTGTCCAAAAGTTTATCGAAATTAACGATAGGAACAGAAGTTACCGTCAATACAATTATGCCAGGACCAACCCTCTCTGAAAATGTGCAACAAATCATTGAGAGCATCTACCCTGATGAATCGATGACTTTTTTAGAAAAAGAGAAGGATTTTATGCAGAAAAACCTGCCTCAATCCGAGCTACAGCGATTTATCAAGCCTGTTGAAATAGGCAGATTGGCCGCATTTGTATGCAGTCCGTATGCATCAGCATTCAAAGGTTCTCCAATCCGAATGGATGGGGGAATGGTGCCAACCATCTTCTAATCTCGCTTTTCACTATACAACTGAACGTAAAGAACCTTGAGTCAAGCCCAAGGTTCTTTTTTCGTTTTTATATATCCATAAGCTTAATGGATTTTAACGGGAACAAAACATAACCATTCAGAAAGTCGCCTGTTGGCGGCTTTTTTTATAGTTATACATGTAAGTTTGTTTGGTTACGAATGATGTTCTCTAACGGTATATATGCAGTTTCTTCCTCCTGCCAAAATATACTCTTCCCGCTCAATATGAACTTGATCTCCAAGAACCGTTTTGAATAAACGTAATTCATTCTTACATAACCCGGTACATACCGCCGCAGCTTCACAGATCGGACAATGCTTTTCTATAAATAAGAGGCTGCCATCGCCTTGATCCTTGACCTCGGCCATATAACCTTCATTCGTTCGGATTTCAGCCAGTTTCTCCAGCCTTTCCTTCACACCTGAAGCGTCACCAATATACTGTAGATACTGCTCTTGCATGTTCTTATTCCGCACACTGAGCAGCTTGTCCAGCCCTTCATTTCCGAAAGCTTCTTTCATGGAATTGATTAGACTGACGGATAATTCCGAATATCCACTAGGGAAAAAACGATCAGCAGCGGGGGTTAATCTCCATAGCTTGGTTGGTCGACCCATGGGACGAGCCTCTTCTTCGAAAGTAACCAATCCTTCTTCATTCAATGCATTTAAGTGCTGCCTGATAGCCATTCCAGATAACGCAAATTGGGAGGAGAGCGCCACTACATCCATTCCACCTTGATGCTTAAGCAGGTTAATGATTGCTTTTCGGGTACTGGTTGAGGCATCCTTTTTCGTTTGATCCCGGCTCATGGTGAACCTCCTTTTTAAGCAGCAGAATCTTCATCATTCCACACATTTTAAACAAAAATATTGACAAAGTCAAAGGCGAACTGTAGCTTATACTTTGTAAAGTGAAATGTTTACTAAGTATCCGGATACGGTGTATACATAAAAATTCTCTTGGAGGTCACCTATCATGTCGTCCCATTCTCAAAGTATTTTTGCTGGAGACTTGAACGGTCTTAACCTGGGGGTAAGCCAAGGAAGGTGTGTTCATGCGATGCTGACTCCGGATACCGAGAAACTTCTCACAGCTTATCGTATTATCGGGACCAAATGGACGATCCATATCCTATGTGCTCTTTCGCAAGGACCAAAAAAATTCAGCGAAATTTACGAAAATGTACCTGCCATCTCAGAAGCGATCCTCTCCAAACGATTAAAAGATCTTCAGAAAGAAGATTTGGTTAAAAGAACTGCTCTAACACATCCTTTACTGATCATGTATGAACTTACACCCAAAGGGGCCGCTCTAGCCGCTTTCATACCCTGTTTAATGGAATGGTTTACTCAAAACATGAATGATTGAAGAGAAATGTACTGCGATTGTGATCATTTTATCTGGAGGTTTGCTGAATGACCCATGTGGTAGTCTTGTCAGATACACATCACATTGTTAAAAGTTTAAGTTTGTTGATTCAAACCGATCCGTCGTTACATGTACTGGACGCTACTCGTGATGTGATCGGTAACATGGATCAACTTCCGGATAATTCAGTGATCATCGTAGATATGAATGTGGACAATATTGAGCTGTTTATAGAACAATTTTCCGGGAAATATCGGGTGATATTGTATAGCGGGTCGCTGGAACTTATGGATATTCCTATCCATCTGCAATCAACAGGTTGTCGTTATTTTAATGCATATACGAGTCCTGAAGAAATCATTAAGATTTTAATGGGCTGTGTATGAAAAGCAAACTGCTATCCCAAAAATACGTTTCAAGGAGGTATAACAATGATTCAGGTTAGTGAAGCAGCAGCAGAAAAAATCGTTGAAATCCTGACAGGTGCGGATACCCAGAATTCTTTCCTACGGGTCGGGGTGGATGAGGGGGGATGCAGTGGCCTGTCCTATACCCTTATCGTCGATGAACAGCAAGCAGAAGGGGATATCTTAGTAGATAAAGATGTATTTCGTATATTGGTTCACACCAATACGGTTCCATATATTGAAGGACTTGAGATTGATTACGAAGAAAGTGGAATGCTAGGGGGATTCACCATGAATAACCCTAATGCAAAAGTTTCATGTGGATGCGGGGCCAGTTTCCGAATGGCGAATTACCGTGGTGAGGTCAAAAAATGTGATTAATTGTCATGCTGACAGAATATTTTCAAACCAAATCACATATTAAACATACAATGAAGGAACGATCGGTTTGCGCATCATGCAATCATGTCTTTTCAACTTAGGGAGAGAATGTCATGAATATTTTTGAAAATCACATACCTTTGGAAAAATTGAAATTAAATGAGCCATTAAAGGACCATACGTATATAAAACTTGGTGGTAAAGCAGACATACTTATTCATCCAACAATGAAAGAAGAAATTATTAACGCGGTTAACATTGCAAAAGCATATCAAATACCTCTGACCGTCATTGGAAAAGGATCAAATGTCATCATTAAAGATCAGGGCGTGCGTGGAGTAACGCTCTCTCTGAGTCAATTCGATCAGATTAAGGTCCATGGTGACAAGATTGTCGCGCAGAGCGGTTCCAATATCATTGATGTGTCACGGACCGCTTTGCATAACAGCTTAACGGGGCTGGAGTTTGCATGTGGAATACCCGGAAGTACAGGTGGCGCCTTATATATGAATGCGGGAGCTTATGGCGGTCAGATGGATGAAGTCGTCGAGCGAGCGTTAGTGCTTACCAAAGATGGAGAGCTGCTGAACATGGTTCGAGAAGACATGCAGCTCGGTTATCGGAACAGTATTTTTCGAACGGATCAATACATCATACTTGAAGTCGAATTTAAGCTCAAACCAGGAAACAAGGATATTATCTCCAGTGTCATGCAGGATTTAACGTTTAAACGGGAATCCAAGCAACCCCTTGAGTATCCCTCTTGTGGAAGTGTCTTTAAACGTCCGGAGGGACATTATGTGGGGAAACTTATTCAAGAATGTAATTTACAAGGCACTCGTATTGGGGGAGCGGAAATTTCCAAGAAGCATGCGGGTTTTATCATTAATGCAGATGACGCCACTGCTGAGGATTATTTGGAATTAATCAAATTAATTAAAAAAAGAGTGCGTGATCAATTTAATATTGAATTGGAGACAGAAGTCATTATTTTGGGAGAGTAGTTTCAAAAAAAATGGCATCGGATGCCATAGGATCGTTTGATGATGAAGAAAAACTAGGAGGTTAATGTTGTGAAATTAATCGGTTTGTCCGGGTCACTGATTGGATCAAAGACACCAGCGGGTGTGGACGCTGTGCTCCAATTCGTAAAAAATAATCATCCCGAAATTGAAGTGGAACTCATAGATTTAAGAGATTATAAAGGGATCGAATTTTGCGATGGTCGCAAGTTGGAGGATTACAATGAAGACACCCAGATGGTGGTCCAAAAATTGATTGAGGCTGACTTTTACGTGATTGGCACACCAATATATCAATCCTCTCTGACAGGCGTACTGAAGAATGTATTCGACCTTCTGCCCGTGCAGAGCATTTACAATAAAGTGATGGGTTTTATAGCAACCGGAGGCACCTATCAGCATTATTTGGTAGTGGAAAATCAATTAAAACCGATTGCCGGCTTTTTCCGCTCCTATGTTGCCCCAAGCTATGTATATCTGAATAGTGATCATTTTGATGCTGAGAACAACATTAAAGATACGGAAGCTCTGAGTAGGCTGGAAAAATTGGCTGAGGAACTGGTCTTCATGCAGACTCAATTAAAACCTTCATCCCGCTGAACAAGGAGTAAGGAGTCGCCAATTTGGCGGCTTTTTTGTTTTGAAATCAAATTGAATCGTTTAACAAGAGTGTAACTATTAAGCAATTCAATGCGTTATATTCATAAAGATTATAGGTACGATAGCTCTCTAGAAATACACATCTATTAAGGTAACTAATGTAGAAACCATTACAATGGAGGGTATTATGCTCAAAACGAAAAAGAATCAACAGTTTACGAATTTGAAAGGTCAACTATTCCGATGTATCGTCGCAAGCATTACAGCTGTGGGGCTTCTTTCTCTGGAGGGGAACGCCTTAATTCTGTCTCAGGCTCATGCAGACGCAACTGATGTTTCGGTACGCAACTGGTACTCCTATCTAGGGATATCGGTACCCGAACTTAAGCCTTCCTGGACTGCACAAGTGGACAATTATTTGAATATTAACGAACCTTATATTGGTCATCAGGCAGTAGCAGAAGAAGGTAAGGTATTCACTTTCGCCGATAGCAAACTGATTTCATTGGATGCAAAGACAGGCAAACGGCTATGGTCTTACGGAAAAGGATTAACACCCTATGTTGTTTATCATAATAACGTCATTTACGGTCTTACTGGGGATCATAAGCCTTATGCTTTGAACGCGAAGACTGGAAAAGTGATATGGCAATCAGGCTCATCCACCTGGATCGATACACAGAATCGTACAGAAATGTTAGTTCCGACTGGTGATACGCTTTATATTATCCAAGGCAGTACAACATTTGCATTTGATATGAAGAAGGGCAAGCTAAAGTGGAGGGCTGACGAGCCGTTTGGCGAAGGAAACGGTACCGATTACCTGGAGGAATCTAATGGCGTTGTGCTTCGAACCTTTTATGTACAGGGGGCACTTACGTCCATCCAACTAAATGCATATGACAAGAAGACAGGCAAAAAGTTATGGGACCATTTCGGTCAAGGAGAAGCACTTCAAATTAAAGACGGTCTCGTGTATTCGGTTGATTATCATTCTTCCAAACTGACAGAATATCAATCAAAACCGGAACGTAAAATGAGTGTAAATGCCTATAACCTCAAAACTGGCGTACAAAAGGGGAGTCTTGAATACAACTGGAAAATGAAAGGTGATCCACCATATGACTATGGGTACGGGAGTGTATTTGCAAGTAATGGAAAGTTATACATTGAACAAGGAGATCGGGTAGCGGAATACAACTTCGACAATTATACAGCTAATGCGGGTCCGCTTCGGACTTATCCGCGCCCTTTTTATAAAGAAAACGGGCTGTCACTTGGTATCGTGCAGGAAACGCTGATATACAAAAATGAAACAACGGGTGAACTAGCGGGCATCAAGCTGGTGAATGGACAGGAAATCAAGTGGTATGGCAACGCACCTGTTGCTCAGATTAGCGTGTACGGTAAAGGAATGTACCGGACGCAGCGTAACGGAACAATGTTAGGGATTAATATGTTGACTACTACACCGGTCTTTCGGGTAACCACCGGGGCAGATTTACACGAAGCGACGCTGAAGACAGAAGGTATGATCATAATACAGGCGGAGGGTAAACTCCTCGGTGTAAAGCTGCCAGCATCGCTGAGATAAGCAAAGACTAAGTTGTGTTTCCATAAAAGAAAGAACAAAGGTAGCGGGTCTGCGATCGGCTGCCTTTGTTTTTTTTAACTTCAAAAGATAGCAGAATTCATATCAAAGAGGTTAGTAGTCAAAAATTATTTTTTTCTCATGCGTGGCTTTTTCGCATCCTCCGGTGTCTAATTATATGTAAATCAAGAGGAGGTTCCCCACCATGTCAGGAGCTCATGACACGAAACCTGTTTATCCGGATGAACAGGACAGCATCGCCATCTTTGAGAACACGTATGCGCAATATCGTCAGAGAATCAGCAAATACTTCTCACTGAAATTGAACCCTTTGGTTGCAGATGATTTAACCCAACAGGTATTTTTGAAAGCAGTCGAAAATATTCACAGCTTTAAAGGGAGCTCTAATTTATTCACCTGGATCTTTAAGATTGCTCAGAACACGGTGAAGAACGAATATCGCAGGTTATCGCGACAAAAAGAATCTCCTTATGATTTTACAGATTATGAATCGCAATCGATCTCTCTTGAATTTACGAAACATGTTGATATTCGAATTGATATTGGCTCTGCGTTACAAAAGCTGGATGAGGTTGATCAGGAAATTATTGCATTACGCTTTTTCGTTGACTGCACCTTGCCTGAAATATCCAAGATCGTTGGACGACGGGAAAGCGCAGTAAAGAACAGACTGTACCGGGCGTTGGAGAAATTAAGAAAAGAACTGAAAGAGTGGGGGGATATTGCCATCATGTCTATTCAAGACCTGATTTCCATTGTAAATAAAGGTGAAAACCATGATACGAATGATCGTACGACGAAAGTGCATCAAGATTTGTTCGATGAACTCAATAATAGTGTTGAACGAGTGTCGACCAAATATAAACATCATCCATCACAAAAGGTAGTTATTGAAATTTATCCGGATCTGCCAACGTTCCATCAAGCTGTCGGCGAAACAGATGCTCCCAATTGGTTTATGGGCACATATGAAGGGCGTACTCTGAAGATTGTCTCTCCATTGAATCCGGGACCGGAGCATACGTATCAATCCATTCTGAAAGGCACAGTCCACTTGTTCGCCATGTGGCTAATCAGCGACATTAATCCTGCAGCCCCCAAATGGATCAGACAGGGCATTGGTGGATATGAAGCTAAACAGATGTCCCAAGATTTCATTAAAGGATCAACGGAAGATAATATTCGTAACCAGTCGATTCCATCTTTTGATGAATTAAATAACGATACGTGGGATTTTGAAACGATGAAAGGTTTTCAGTTCTCTTATATGATGGTGGAATTTGTGGTTGAGCGATACGGGATAGAGGCATTAAACAAACTGATTCGCAATCCTCTAGATTTCGAAGGGATCTTTCAATGCAGTGAGACTGAACTGTATGAGCAATGGGTGAAGTATATAGAAATATAATAGAAATACGACCTTATACTTTTGTTTATAGGCTCGGTGATGAACCGGGCTTTTTTGTATTAGCAAAGGTTTGGAGCATTGATGTAAGTGAATTCGTTATATTTGACTTAGAGGGCACTCTAAGCTGTAAACTTGAAGAAGACACATCTGGAAGGAGATTATTTTGATGAACCAGGATAATAAGCCAAAAACCTCACAACATAAAATCGGTTCCGGATTCAACCATCGCACGACAGCTGAGGAAGTGTTGAATAACACGGATTTATCCGGGAAACTTGCTATCGTTACAGGTGGATATTCCGGATTGGGACTGGAGACTACACGTGCATTCGTTCGTGCTGGAGCCAAGGTTGTTGTGACCGCACGTCGGCCAGCCATCGCCAAAGAAGCTCTTGCAGGGTTAGCTGGTGTAGAGATTGATGAACTGGACCTCGCAGATCTCACTAGTGTCCGTGCTTTTGCCGATCGTTTTCTGGCAAGCCACCGGAGTATCGACATGTTGATCCTGAATGCGGGGATTATGGCTTGTCCAGAGACTCGCGTAGGTCCGGGCTGGGAAGCACAATTTGCTACGAACCATCTTGGACATTTCACACTAACTAACTTATTATGGCCTTCACTTGTCAGCCATGGAGGAGCACGGGTTGTATCCGTTGCGTCAACAGGGCACCATTTCTCGCCAATTCGCTGGGACGATATGCAGTTTGAGAACGGCTATGAAAAGTTTCCTGCATATGGACAGTCCAAAACAGCAACCATTTTATTTAGCGTTGAACTGGATAGACGTGGTGCAGATCAGGGAGTGCGTGCATTCTCTGTACATCCGGGTGGAATTCTGACGCCGCTGCAACGACATATGCCGAAAGAGGAAATGATCGCATTGGGCTGGATTGATGAGTCTGGTCAAGTTGCCAATCCAAACTTTAAAACGCCAGAGCAAGGGGCAGCAACGCAAGTATGGGCAGCAACATCTCCGCAACTCGAGGGAAAAGGTGGCGTGTATTGCGAGGATTGTGACATCAGTGAGCCAGCTCCTGCGGACGGAGCCTTCTTTGGAGTCAAGGACTATGCCATCGACCCAGAGCAAGCCCGTCGTCTATGGGAAGTTTCCGCCCAGTTGACTCAAACGGATTTACCAATCTCTTAAGATCTGTTTTCTGTTCACGAGGAAAGTCGCCTGAAATGGCGGCTTTTTTTGTGTTGGAAATGCCCTTCGTGAACAGCATCCTGTGTAAAAAATGTTTTAAAATTGTTTGTTATATACTCCCCAAATGGTCTGTTCTGTATAATTCGTTGTACATCTCGATTCGCTTGCGGATGATGAATGAGGAGGACAATGATGACTTTTTTTCAAAATGGGACGCATGAAGAACTTCAATGTTTGCTCGTTCAGGCAAGAAGTGTTTGTCTAAGGGCATTAGATCAGTATGAATTAGCATGGAATTGTATACATTTTATTCAGGTGTCAGATACCATCACGTACAAAATCGATACAGCTCCATCGAAGAGCTATTTGCTTCGTATTCATTCCAATCGACTAAGTAAAGAGGCTATTAATTCAGAACTTACGATGCTTCAATCATTGGGCACATCTGATGATCTCCACGTACCTCAAGGTGTGGCGAGTCGCGACGGCTCGTATGTTTTGTCCATGGACACAGAAGAAGAGGGACAGTATTTTGATGTTACAATGATGAATTGGGTAGTCGGAGAGCATAAGGGTGGAAATGAGATTAATGAATGTTGTGCGTACCGAATGGGCTCTATGGCGGCAAAACTCCATGAAGCAACTACCCGTTTTGTACCTTCTGTTGATTTTGATCGGCCTGCATGGGGCGAAGAGAGTTTTAAAGTGGATATGTCCAAGCTGATCCGCTATTACACAAGATTTTTATCCGATCAGGCATGGAAGATGTATCAGAAAGCATCCCATAAAATATTATCCCAACTTGCAGACTTGGATCAGAATCCACAGCATTACGGAATCATCCACGGAGATTTACATATTGGTAACATCGTTTTCAACGATGAACAACCTAATCCAATTGATTTTGGCCGATGTGGCTACGGGTATTATCTTTACGATATAGCACACACAATAGTAGGGCTTTACCCAGCACAACGTTGGGAGTTCATCAGAGGTTATGAAAGTGTAAGGACACTTCCATCAAATTATGTTGAGGTTCTGGAAAGTTTCTTTATCATGTGCATAATTGAGAATTACAGCCACCACTCTTCCGACCCTAGAGAAACATCAGGATTAATAGATGAGCAGCCGTATGCACAAGCGTGTATCAGAGAATATTTAAGGAATGCTCCATTTCTTTTCAATGCGATAGAGGAGCAGGAAGTCACGGAAAAGTTCAAGATTTAGAAACTTAATCATTTCAAAAGAGAAATGTAAAACGCATCGAGTTCATGGACTCAATGCGTTTATTTATATTTGGTCATAGGTTTATTTTTTAGTATAAGATCCTAATTGTTTCTGTGAAAAAGGATGAACAGAGTTTTTGTTTCTCAGCCACATGTTGCCTTTAACAATTAATACATAGACCGCTACGACAAAATAGATGGTGCTCAAAATCCAATTTACTGCTGTTAACATATTCTGTTCATAGGCATATTTAATGTACCAGATCCCAATGGGCAAATGCAGCAATATCGCTGAGCCTAATCCGGGATTATATATACTTTTTGCTTTTATATTGGCAAAGATGCCATGCCAGATAATCTGGAAAAATCCCATTAATACAGGTGCCAGACCCAGCCATACAACGGAAGGGAAGAATACGGGCGGTAAATAAAACACATAGGCGATAATCAGATTAATAATCATGGCTGACTGCTGATTTAACGGATATCTCTCAGGTTCTTTACTTTGGAACAGAACTTTATTAAACAAACCTGCAAAGTAACCCGGCCATCGGTATTCTTCAAATTGATGCAGAAGAATGGCTACAAAACTTAACCATAAAATGCTGTTAATGCGCGGAAGCGTTCCCCAATCCATGATGAGATAAATACATACAAGGAGTGCAATGATCAAGCCCAAGTCCTGCCAGTATTTTCTTAACATGTTCAACTGAACCATCTCCATCATTATTTTTTAATGAAAGTATCTTTCAAAGAGCAAGTCGATTTGTGCATCCATAGAAGCAATCTTCACAAAAGCTCCCTTTTCCAGAATAGGACTCATAAGTGCTGGGAGAAAAAGGGCCCCAAAAATTTGCGTCATCATTGTGATCAATCGTTCCGGTTCTTGTTCTCCGGTGATCTCTTTTAACGTATTTTGAACTTTGGGGAACCCCATTAAATTTAAAAATGAGCCGTACTCCTGTTGAGATGAGAAGTCTGCTGAACCCATAAGAATAATTCTGGATAACAATTCGGGATATTCACGGATGACTTGTAAATAATCCATTAAGAATTGCTTTAATCGATCTCGGGCGGGGATGGATAATTCATCGAGTATAGCAAAGGTATGCTGAAAGCTGCTCAGAATCATTTTAATAGATTCACTGATCAGATTTTCTTTGGAGCCAAAGTAATAATTAACCAGGGATACATTTGTGCCAGAGGCTTCGGCAATTTTTCGGATGGTGATGCCTTCAAATCCACTTTGTTTGGTGAACTCCAGTGTGGCTTGCATAATCTTTTCTTTTGTTTCACTTTTCTTGTCTGGTTCCATATGTAAAACCTCCAATAAAGTCATTTAAACAATGTTTTAAACAGTGTTTAATTTATATTAGCACGTTTTCCTAATTTTGCAAGCCATACATTTGGAGTGTTGACCATTAACTAAGAAACATCATATCGAAGGCTTTTTATGAAGACATGTGCAGATTTTCGTGGTGTTTTACTATGAAATGCGGAAAGGTAGATGTAACAAAAATATCTCTAAACAAAAAGCACTATACCTGTGGTATGTTTTACGTACGAATACTGCTTTAATGTGAGAGGAGATTGTATGCCACAAGTGAAAAGAGTAATTCGGAGCAAGTGGTTTCTATGGATAACAGGTGTTGTCGGTATTTTGATCGCTGCATTTTGCGTACTATCCTTCTTCCTCGTAAATTCGGTATCGGCTACTTTCGAAGCCGGAAGTGTTGAAGAAAAATATGCTCTGCCCGGCACGTACGAGGTAGATACGCTGGAGATCAAAGACGAACAGGGTGAGAAGCTTTACAGGGTTTATTCTCCGCAATCAACGGATGTTATGCACCCGCTCATCGCTTGGGGCAATGGAACGGGGGCATTACCTGACAATTATGATCAGTTGTTAAGACACCTGACCAGTTGGGGATTTATTGTCATCGATACATACAGCCAAACCACGGGTACAGGAAAAGAAATTATGGCTGCGATAGAATATATGCTCAATGAAAATGAAGCGACGGTCAGCCCGTTCTATCACAGGATTGAAAAAGATCGGGTCGGTGCGGCAGGACATTCGCAGGGATCAACGGGTGTGATTAACGCTCATACGAACTTTGAGAACGGGGATCTCATCAAAACAGTTGTATCGATTGCTCTGCCTGATCTGAAATATTGTGATCCAGAGGACGTGTATGATACATCAGCACTGAAGGTACCATTTTTTGTTATAGGGGGAACCCGGGATTTCATCATCTCCCCGTCAGACTCCAACAAATTGGCATTGGAGAATTCCAATCCGGATATTCCGGCCTTAATGGCCATGGCTAAAGGAGCTGCACATACAGCAATAGAGCAGGATGGCGGTCAGCATAGAGGTTATCTGACAGCTTGGATGAGATATCAATTGATGAATGATTCAGAGGCAGGAATGGCCTTTGTTGGAAAGCATGCTGAAATAGGAACGAATAAACATTGGAAGGATGTTACTTCCGCAAATTTACAATAGTCATAGTTCACATAGCTCGAAGGACCCTTCTAAAATGGAAGGGTCCTTCTTCGTATTTACATGAAAAACATTTTGAGGGATTGAAATGGCGATATTTAATGTCGCTATAAACGTTTTCAGAAAAGCATCCTTTTTGAAAGCCAAGTAACGGTAGCTATGATTTCGCTTTTGCTGTTGACTGTCTGGGAATAAGCATCGTGGGTAACTTAACCTGAAGATACTCACTGCTTGGATTCTCCACTTGTTTCAGAATGACTCTGCCCGCTTCTCGTCCGAGTTCAAGCTCCTGTTGGACAACAGCCGTGGGCGGAATGATACAGAACTCCGGAAATTCGACATCATCGAAGAACACGACAGATAAATCTTCCGGTACAGAGATCCCCATCTGCATCGCCGCTTGAATAACATGAGGGCTGAAATTGGAAGACAGAAGGGCCGTCATCTGCGGATTTGCCTGTAAAAACTTCTGAATCATCATGATAACCTCTTCATCGCTGTCACTCATGGCCAGACGTGTCATCTGTATACTTCGATCAATCAGAATATGATTTTCCTCCAAGGCTTTTTCATACCCATGCAATCTGTCCTCAATACTTGAAGTCCCCTCAGCAAGAGTGGAAATAAAGCCGATTCGACTGTGTCCAAGCTCATGAAGATGCTTAACTGCCTGTATAGCTGCTTCATGGTTGTCCGAGCTGATGGAGTTCGTCTCTACCCCTTTCAGAGTGCGGTCCAACAGGACAAGGGGAAAGCGATTTAGCGTAAGCGCAAGAATCTCATTGTTATAGTGTTCACCCTCAACGGGATAGATAATTAGTCCTCTGACGCCTGCCTGTTTCATTTCCTGGATTTTGAGAATCTCTGTCTCTTGTGAATCATTCGTCTTGGCAAATAACAATTGATAGCCATTCTCTGAAAGGATGTCCTCAATTCCGCTCAGCAGATTGGCGGTGAATCGATTGTCGAGACGGGGGAGAAGGAACCCGATCGTCGGTGCTGTGAGAGACTCTTTTACCGCTGAAGTGATGTTATGAATTTCCTCCGGGCTGTGATCGTTGACAAAGGTGCCTTTGCCCTGAAGTCGGTAGACCACTCCTTTATCCACCAGAGCTGTAAGGGCATTTTTCACCGTGATGCGGCTCACACTGAATTGTTCAGCAAGTTCATTTTCGGAAGGAATTCGGCTGCCTGGTTTCCAATTTCCGCTTCGAATCTGGTCAATGATATATGTTTCGATTTTCTTGTACATTGGCTTGAAGGTTCTAACCATCGCATTTTATCTCCATTCACTATTAGTTCGTTCTAAATATATTATATTAATACAACATATACAAGTGCTAAAAATCAATAACAAGTGAGTAAGACAAGAAGATTAAAATTACGAACAAATATGATGAAAAAACCTTACGAATAAACAATTTATTAGGAATACACTTTGTTAAGTTGTATCTAAAAATAAACATTTACAAGTAAAAGTATGTTGTTTATATTGTTTTTAAAGTTTGTTGGATAAAGCGTTTCCAACGAGCCTTCACAATCTTTGTAATACCACAAATTTTTTCGCAAGTCTTCCTTCATTCAAAAAGGGGGTGCAGCAGTTTTTAACGCCAATTTGTTGTCGTGGGATATTCATTAAGCCAGAAACGAACCAAAATTAAAAATAAGGGTGGTTGCGGGATGAAAAAAAGAGCAGGCATGATCGTTACTTTGTTAACTGTTTTCTCACTCATTGTAAGCGCTTGCGGTGACGCGCAGTCCGGGGGAACGGAACCCAAAGCAAGTAAAGAGCTGACGATGTGGACGTGGAAGGTTGCATACACGCCAGGAATTGAAGCAGCCGCGAAATTGTATGAAGAGAAAACAGGGATCAAAGTCAAACTTGAGACCTTTACACCAGATGATACGTATCGCCAAAAATTCCAGGCAGCAGCCAATTCCAAAAATTTGCCGGATATCGTGAACTGGTGGGCGACGGCAGGCGATTCTATCGAGAACTCAGTGCTCGAACTATCAGGTGAAATCGACGATGATCTGTTGAACAGCTACTACAGTGCTGCAATGGACCCGATCATCGTTACACAGAGTCAGGTTGACTCTTGGAAAGAAGACAAGAATGCCACCACCATTCAAAAGTCACTGAAGACTGGCCAGTTCTACGGACTGCCGCTTGATATCGGAGGATTCTTTACGTTCTATGGTAACAAGAAGCTGATCGAAGAAGCAGGGCTGACAGCCGAAGCGCCCAAAACGTGGGAAGAGTTCGTCACCATGATGGAGACTGTCAAAGAGAAAACAGGTACTCCTGGGCTAGTTTTTGGTGCAAAGCTGCCTGATCTGTGGGAAAACTGGGCCGGTTCGGCACTGTCCATCATGCTGAACGAACCTCAAGGTTATATTGATTTGCTCGAAAGAAAGTCCAAACTAAGCGACCCTTCAAATCTGCCGGTAGTAAAAGCGATGGAGACATTGGCAAACAAAGATCTGCTGATGCCGGGAATTTTGTCAACGGATATTGATGGAGCAGACCAGGCCTTTGCTGCTGGCAAAGCCGCTTTCGATCTCGGTGGTTCCTTCACAATGTCTACGCTGCTGGCTATGGGAATGAGTCCTGACGATATTTTCACCTTCCCGGTACCACCGCTTGAAGGATCGAAAATCAACAGCTGGACGACTGATCCATTCACGTTAACGATGTTGTCGGTGAATAAGGATTCGCAGAACAAGGCTGAAGCGCTCGATTTCATTAAATTCCTGACCGGTGATCCGGATGCCGCCGTTGCTTTTGCTAATGCGGCTTATACAGTACCTGCGCTGAACTTGGGTGACCGTGCCAAGGATCTGGATCCGAACCTGAAATCAATTTCAGAAGCATTTGCTGCCGAGCCTGGTCCTTACAGTCAAGCTTCACCAGCGATTAATACGTATCGTGGCAAGCACAAAGAGTGGGAAGTGTATGCACAGTCCATGCAATCCATGATCGAGAAAAAGATGACTGCTGAACAAGTCGCCAAGAAGTTCGACGACACCATGGAAAGTTTGAAAGCGAGCGGGAACTAGGACAATCAAAGCAATCGGCATGCCTCATAAGGGGCTGTCGATTGCCAAATTGAGAGCAAAAGGTGATTGATCATGATAAAAAGTCGAAATAAGTGGATGCCGTATCTATTTTTACTGCCCGGCGTGCTTTTGTTTCTTGCCATCGGCGTGTATTCGGTCGGATTCTCGATCATGCTCAGCTTTTATAACTGGTCGGGGATCGATTTTTCCACAGCAAGGTTTGAAGGTCTGGCGAATTTCCGTCAGTTCCTGCTCGGTGATGATCCGATTGTAACCCGGAATTTCTATAATGCCGTTCTGCACAATCTGATTATTGCCGTTTCACAGGTTGTGGTCGTCGTTCCAATCGCACTTGTGCTGGCATTTGTACTGCAAAATACGAAGGCAGCAACGTGGTACCGGACGATTTATTTTTTGCCGATGATCGCATCCGGCGTAGCTATCTTTTATGTATGGAAAGGTTTGTTTGAACCTAGTGGAGCATTCAACTCATTATTCTTATGGATGGGCTTGGATTTCCTTGCTGTACCAGGTGGAATGCTGGGGAGTTCGTCTACTTCTTTACTCGGTATTATTTTGACATCAATCTGGGGCGGTCTGCCAGGAACGCTGATTCTGTACTACGCTGGTCTGACTTCCATTGATCCGACACTGTATGAAGCAGCAAGTGTGGATGGTGCCAAGAAAACAACCATGATATTGAAAATTACCTGGCCGTTACTGAAGCCAATCACGCTTATTGCCGTCATTCAGATGGTGAACGGAGCCTTTCAGGCCTTTGAGAATGTGTTCATCATGACGGGCGGCGGACCGGCTGGCAGTTCGGAGGTTATTGGTACACTTGTGTACCGTACAGCTTTTTTAAACAATGATTATGGTCTGGCCAGCGCCATCGGGTGGGTATCATTTCTGATTACAGGTGCCATAGCCATATTCAGTATTCGCTCATTCAAGGCAGACATCTAAAAGGAGGAGCACATGGTCAAATATATTAAACATATCATTCTAATCCTGTACGGATTGACCTGCTTGTATCCTTTTGTCTGGATGATCGGCACTTCGCTGAAGACATCACAGGATGCATTAGCCAATCCACAAAGTCCGTTTCCACAAGCTGCACCGATGTGGTCCACATTTGCTGACGTATGGAACAAATTAAATTTCTATCAGTTTTTCATCAACAGCGTGATCGTAAGTGCGGTCGTGATTATCGGCGTCATTCTCATCTATACCATGATGGCTTATTCGTTTGCCAAGTTCGTCTATCGGGGCAAAAAATTCATCTATTACACGTTTATTGCATTGCTGCTTGTTCCAGGGGTAACCACATTGATTCCGCTATATATCAACATGACCAATCTGGGGCTGCAAAACACGTATATTGGCATGATTCTGCCCATGATTAATGGTGCTGCACCCTTCGCCATTTTCCTATTTACCAGTTACTTCCGTACAATCTCACATGAGTTATATGAGAGCGCCGTTCTGGACGGATGCAACAATTTCAAAATCTACTACAGAATCTATCTGCCATTGGCTTTGCCTGCGATCGGAACTATTGCCATTCTGAACTTTATCGGAAGCTGGAACAATATCTTGTGGCCGATGATCATCGTGGATAGCCGGGAAATGTTTACGTTACCGATGGGACTCATGTATCTGGACTCATCTTCATTCAAGAAATGGAATGAACTTATGGCAGGGGCTTTGATTACGGTCATTCCAATCCTGCTTGCCTTCCCGTTCATGCAGAAGATGTATGTCAAGGGCATGACGGTAGGTTCAGTAAAAATGTAATTTTATGATGGCGCGTTAACAATCCACAGCAACTAAATCATACAAGATTGGAATGAAATGAATGACTACAAAAACCGCGCATATTGTCGCACATTCTCACTGGGACAGGGAGTGGTATCTATCCTTCGAGAAGCACAGAATGCTGCTCGTTCAGCTTATGGAGGATTTAATTGAGACGTTTGAAAAAGACCCGGAATTTACGAGCTTTCATCTGGATGGGCAATTTATTGTGCTTGAGGATTACCTGGAAATTATGCCGCACCGGTCGAATCAGGTCCGCAAGTTAATTGAAGAGGGCAAGCTGATCGTTGGTCCATGGTACATCCTTCAAGATGAATTCCTCGTCAGCAGTGAAGCCAATGCACGCAATCTGTTAATTGGGATTCAAGCCTCTGAACAAATGGGAGGTTATGCGAAAATCGGATATTTCCCGGATTCCTTCGGCAATATGGGGCAGGCACCACAGCTCATTAGCCAGGCAGGCATTGAGGTAGCTGTATATGGACGTGGAGTGAAGCCAGTTGGGTTCAATAACGAAATTCAGTCAGGCAATGAACATACCTCCAAATACTCGGAGATGTATTGGGAATCTCCCGATGGTACTCGTGTACTGGCGATCCTGTTCGCCAATTGGTACAACAACGGAATGGAAATTCCGGTGGAACCAGAGAAGGCGAAAGCTTACTGGGCCGAAAAGCTGGCTGCAGCAGAAGAGTTTGCTTCAAGTTCGGAACTCCTGTTCATGAACGGATGCGATCATCAGCCGCTTCAGAAGGATCTGACACAAGCGTTAAAGACGGCCACCGAGATCATGCCAGACGTGACGTTTCGTCATTCAAGCTTTCCCGAGTACATTCAGGCTATACAAAAAGCGAAACCACAATCATTGGACGTCATTCGCGGTGAACTTCGAAGCCAATGGACCGACGGCTGGATCACACTTGTAAATACGGCTTCAGCAAGGGTATATATCAAACAGCAAAATGTAATAAGTCAGACGTTACTGGAGAAAGTGGCTGAGCCGCTGGCAGTCATGGCCTCTCTATCTACAGGCATTTATCCACGGCATGAGCTGTTATATGCCTGGAAGACGTTACTGAAGAATCATCCTCATGACAGCATCTGCGGGTGCAGTGTTGACGAGGTCCATAGGGAAATGATGACCCGATTTGCCAAATCGCAAGAAGTGGCGGAAGCCATAGCGGTTCAGAGTGCTCGTACAATAGCCGAATCCGTGGATACATCTGGCTTTGACGCAGATTGTGCGTTGCCTTTTGTAGTGTTTAATACTTCGGGACATCGACGATCCAATGTGATTGTAACTAGGATGGACGTTGAGAGACGTTACTTTGACCACCAGCCTCCGCATGAAAAGTATCAGGAGTTTAAGCGCGAATATGAAGCCTTTGACTCGAACGATTGGGTTGTATTGAACTCGGAAGGCAAGAAAATGGAAGCCGTAATCACACCCGTTGGACCGACATTTGGATATGATTTGCCAGATGATCGATTCCGTCAACCTTACTGGGCATATCAAGTGGATGTAGAGCTTCATGTCCAGAACATCCCTGGTTTTGGATATCATACTTTTGCTCTTGTGCCTAAGCGTGTTTCTGGAGAGAATGCGCTTAGCGAACTGACTGCCACTGAACTTGTTACAGAAGAGCAAGTGATGGAGAACGATTATGTGCGGATCGAGATTGCGGGGGATGGATCGTTTACCATGTTGGATAAAGTGAACGGTCGTAATTATACAGGGCTTGGCATTTATGAGGATACGGGGGATATCGGAAATGAGTATATGTACAGACAACCGGATCAAGAAGCTCCGCTAACTACGCAGGGACTGCCTGCCCAGATTAAGCTGGTACATCATACACCACTGAAAGCCGTTTATGAGATCGTGCATAACTGGAAGCTTCCGGTAGGCGCAGATGAACTACTGGATGAAGAGATCCGCTCCATGGTTCCATTTCGTTACCGGAAATCCCGGCGGCTTGATGAAACTAGGGAGGTGAGCATTCGTACAGAGCTAAGCCTTGAAAAAACGGGACGTTCGGTTGGCATTAAAAGCTATATCGATAACACGGTTCAGGATCATCGAATTCGCATGTTGTTCCAAACGGGACTCGAAGCAAGTCATGTTACCGTTGACTCTATTTACGAACTGGCAAAGCGCCCGATACAGCCGGAAGCGGAATGGAGAAATCCCAGCAATGCGCAGCATCAAAATGCATTTGTCAGTATCAGTAATGGTCGCGAAGGGCTGACGATTGCGAATAAGGGTCTTAATGAGTACGAAGTATTAGCTAGTCAGAATACCATTGCTGTGACATTGCTGCGTGGGGTACGCGAGCTTGGGGATTGGGGCGTATTTGCAACGCCGGAGGCCCAATGTCTCGGACAGCACATTCTGGAAATGGAGCTCATCTCACATGATTTGGATGTTATTGAATCCGATGCTTATGTGCAGGCTTATCAGTTCCCGGTTCCCTGGACCGTTCAACAGACAGGGGTACATGGTGGCACGTTACCCGCTACCCACGAGTTTTTGCAATGGGAGGGCGATCATCTCGCTTTCAGTGCGCTTAAACGGGGCGAGGCAAATGATGACATGCTGTTCAGGGTGTTCAATGTATCATCGGAGACGACTTCACTGAAAGTAACGCCTTCGTTTGAGGCTAAGGAAGTGTACGAAAGTACAATTGTTGAAGATCAAGGTGAAGCCATGAAGGTAGCGGATGAGGGAAGTTATACTTTGAATGTGGGACCGGCAAAAATTCAGACGATCGGCATTCAACCCACAACACGTTTAAAATAAACAATTCAGTCTTGGAGTTCTCTCCACTGCTGCGGATTGAAAACGGATGCATCATGTTCCACATACGACAACCCTGTTTTCGTGCAGCTTGATTACATGATCAAGTGAATGGGAGGTACGATTGTGAACAAACGATTAAGGTTAGGTGCCAGATGTACCATTTCAGTGCTGTTGACGATTGTCATGTTATGTTCAGGGCTATACATCACACCAGCAACCACACATGCGGCAGCAGAGGGGGGAGATATTACTGAACAGGGAGACGTCCATCTAAATGATGTGTCACCTGACTCAGTAAGTATTACGTTGGGGGAAACTCCTGTGCAGCAGGGCATAACGGCTCGTCCCGGCGATGGACCTTCAGCAGGGCTTCAAGTGGGGACGTTTGACGGCAAGGCGTATTGGAAAACCAATCAGACGGTGAATCCAACAAATCCGGCCGATAACATCCTGTATTTTTACTTCAATGTTGCGGATGAATATTTGTTTGAAAATACCGATCAGGACGTGTTCGTCACTGTTGAATATTACGATAACGATAGTGGAGCCATGGTTCTCCAATACGATTCGAAGCAATCCAGTTTCAAGGATGCCCCGTTGTTCCGGTATGAAAACACGGGAACGTGGAAGACCCATACTTTCAAGCTGAGTGATGCCAATTTCGGTAACCGCACGCATGAAGCGGATTTCCGAATCGGGGTTAGCGGCGCAGGGGCACCAGCCAACAATCCGGAACTTCATCTCACCAAAGTAACCGTCCATAAGCAGCCTCAGCAGCAGACGGGTGCTCAGACCAAGGTCTATGATACGGAATTTCCTACGGCAGATATCGTCATTGCAGATCGGAGCGTAACGGATTATGGAGCAATAGGGGATGGAATTTCAGACGATACTCAAGCGTTCAAGGAAGCGCTGGCAATAGCGGGAAATCAAGGCGGCGGAGTTGTGTTCGTGCCATCCGGAACCTACAAATTAACCGGAGAGCTGGTTATTCCAACAGGCGTTACGCTTCGCGGAGATTGGGGGAATCCCGAAGAGCATGGCGGGTTAGTCAAAGGTACAATCCTTGCTGTATATGGTGGCAAAGGTCAAGCTAACGGGAACAGCTTCATAAAGATGGAGCCTTCCAGTGGGGTAACACATTTGTCTATCTGGTATCCCGAACAGAATATGAATAATCCGGTGGCCTATCCATGGACGTTGGAGCAGCTTCCGGGTGACAGTGCTACGGTGGAAAATGTAACACTCGTCAATGCGTACCAGGGGATTAAGATTGGTCCGGAATGGAACGAACTTCATTATGTGAAGGGTGTATACGGCACTACACTGAAAACGGGTATTTTTCTGGATTTCACAACAGACATTGGGCGACTGGAAGAGCTTCACCTGTCCCCGGATGTATGGGCAAGTTCAGGTTTGCCAGGAGCACCTGTACGGTCTCAACTGCGTGAATATATGATACAACAGTCAGAAGGTATCGTAATGGGGCGCTCGGATTGGGAGTACATGTCGAATATTCATATTTCGGGTTATAAGACAGGCATACGAATTACGACAAGAACAGGAAGCCTCGAAACAGCCAATGCGCAGCTGTACAAGATCCAGATCGACGATTGCAACGTAGCGCTGAAGATTGAAGGTGTCAACGATTATGGATTGCTGGTGACGGACAGTCAATTCGAAGCGAGTGCTGGTCCGAATCCTGTTGCCATTTATGCAACGGAAGGTTTTCACTCCATTGCCCAGTTTAACAGTGTTACGGTGGGCGGTGAGCCCAAACATGCGGTTGTGAATGAAGGGCGTGGAACGCTGTCCTTTGAGAGTAGTTCTTTCGAGAATTGGGGTGAAGGAAGCGGAGATTATGCCATAGTTGCCAGAAGTGGTTCGCTTATACTGGGTAGTTCTACCTTCGCCAAACAGGATCGGCACCTGCTTCTTCAGGGAGATGTGGCTACAATCAATGCCATACATTCCGGACACGAAGGCAACCTTGCAGTGAACGATGAAAGTACCTCGGCGGAACTGAACATCCATCAGGAAGAAGATTTGGTGTTGGAAACGATCCCAGATGTTCCTTCAGTGGATATTGCTGTGCAGCCCAAGCCGGGTACTCGCGAATTGTTTAACGTAGTGAGCCAGCCCTATTTGGCTGATAACACAGGAGGTTCTGATTCATCCCAGGCGATACAACAAGCATTAAATGATGCGGAGGCTGCAGGTGGAGGTACGGTCTATATGCCGGCTGGCATATATCGCGTTGAGCAGGCGTTGGTGGTCCCGACTGCCGTAGAACTGCGGGGCAATTATGATGTACCTCATCATACGATCGGGAATGGAACCGTTATTTTTACGAACTATGGAGAAAACGACCCGGATGCCGATGCCTTCATTCAGCTGAAGCAAGCAGCTGGATTACGCGGATTATCCGTCTATTACGATCAACAAACATGGTCTGATGCCAATCCGGTGAAGCCTTATGCCTGGACTGTGCAAGGTCAAGGGAAAAACGTATACCTGATCGACACAACCTTGGTTAATCCCTATCAGGCTGTAGACTTTGGCACCCATGATACAAGTGGTCATTATATCGATTATGTAGCGGGATCACCGCTCAAAGAAGGCATATATCTTGGTGGCGGGTCAGACGGAGGATACATGCGGAATGTGCAGTTCAATCCGCATTATTATGGTCGGAACAATTATCCGAATCATCCATCGAATGATGAAGAATTTAATCAAATTTGGAATTATCAAAAAGAGAATCTGGACGCCTTCCGTATTGGGGATGTTACCAATCAGGTTATTTTCAATACATTTGTATACGGATCAAAGTACGGTATTCATTTTGAAGAACAGAATGGAAGAGGGCCCGAAGCAGTCGTTATTGGTCATGGCACGGATGGCAGTAAAAAGGGATCCGTATTACAACATGCGGGAACAGCAGGTCTTTCGTTTATCAATACAGAGCTTGTTTCCATGAGTACAACAGACAAGGTATACGTGGAGGTTGGGCCAGACTTTGGTTCCAAAGCGGTGTTCTTCAATACGTCCATGTGGGGAGACACAACAAGATCTTTTGATATTCACGGAGGAGATATCCGCATACAGCAGGGAAACTTCACCAACGTTGGTGAAATCGGCATTAATGCAATCGGTGGGGATATTACCCTCTACAATTCCTATTTTCAACAGCCACGTACGAATCATGTGGTTGCAGGTCCAAACGTAGAGAAGATGGTGATATCCAACAACCTGTTTAATGGTGGTTTTCAGATTGAGAATGAGGCACCTCCTGGAAAAGTGACGGGTACCAATCTGTTTCCTTTGGCACTCAAACTGAACCAGCTTGGATATGATCCATCCAGAACAGGTGATCCCGGAAGCACGCTGACTTTGACGAATGTTGCAGGTGCAGCTTTGCTGAAAGGGCAGATTGAACTGATTGAACCTAGTGTGTATCATGCGATGTTTAAGCCCGTGCGATTTGAGGGGTTGGGCATTGGGAAAAGCATGGATGTGGCGCTTCCCTATATATCAAGTGACTTGCTCAAATTCAGAGTAACGCTTGAAAACGGATTCCGTTATGAGACTTCAGTCAAACTGTCACAATCCTTTGCTGCCAAGAAGGATGCTGTAGGAACGCTGCCATCCATTGAGGTGTCCAGTCCGGAGCATTACAACAGCGTCGGTGGAAGCTGGGCAGGCCCGAATGACCTCAGCATTCAAGCTAAAGCAAGTTGGGATGCGGAAAATTTGGTTCTCAAGGTGGATGTCAAGGACGATATTCACCATCAATCCAATACCAATGGCGATATATGGCGGGGGGACAGTCTACAGCTCGGTATTGACCTTGGCAAAGAGGATGGTGCGGCCAGCAAACAGGTGAATGAGCTTGGTTTTGCACTGAATCAGGAAGGTGTCGTCACGAAATGGAGATGGCGAGCTCCGGAAGGGGTTGCTACAGGATTATTGGAATCCGCTTCAGCAAACATTACCCGGGACGAGACGACCCATATTACTCATTATCAAATTACGCTGCCTTTTGAAGCGCTTCATCAGGAAGGATATTCATTCCAACCTGACAAACCTATCGGTTTTGCATTGCTTGTCAACGAAAACGATGGCGAAGGACGATCAGGCTTTATGGAGTTTAATGGTGGTATCGGTACAAGTAAAGATGCAAGATTATTCGGAAACTTGTATCTGCTTACGGGTGATTACGTGACATTGTTGGAGCAATCGGCTGAGGCGAGTGTTCGTACTGCGGAGCAAAAGAAAGATGTTACCTCTATAGATACAGCGGCCAACTTCGTCACTCTGCTGCCGGGCGGTACGTTGAAGTCCTCATTACTTGTAAGACTCGCTGCTCTTACATCAGGTTCCAATCCGAATCCCGGGGGACCCAATCCACAGTCAGGCTCGGGTTCGGGCTCAGGTTCAGAGCAAGGGAATGGAGCAGGCTCTCCGACTGGAGGGAAGAACGAAGCAACCCCCGTCGCTCCTGGTGATGTAATGAAGCTCCAGCCTAAGCTGGATAAAGCTGCTGCATTGGCAACAGCCGAGCTCACCAACAAGATGATGAAGGATGCATTCAACCGCATCACCCCTGATCAGGACGGGAAAAAGAAGCTGATTGTAGACATCGAATCCGTGGATGGTGCTGAAGGGTATGCTCTGACACTTCCATCCAGCTTTTTGCAGGAAACACCATCTACCCATTGGCTGGAGATGCGAACAGCATGGGGAGTGCTGCTGGTTCCGAGCCATTTGCTGGCTAATACCCAAGGAACGATTGGTGAGCGTATTACCTTGGTATTAAGTAAGACAGACCGAAGCCTTTGGAGTGCGAAGATGAAATCAGACTTAGGAGAGCGGCCTGCAATTTCATTATTTGTGATATCGGACGGCAAATCCGTTGCATGGCAGAATTCCATTACGCCAATCACAGTAAGTTTGCCTTATCAGCCTAATGTAACTGAACTGCTGGACCCGGAAAAACTCACAGTACGACGTATCGCAGATGACGGGCAAATGATCTCCATTCCAAATGGGAAGTTCAACAAAAAATCGGAACAAATGATTTTCAAAACACGGCAAAACGGAGTTTATGCAATTACTCAGGATAATCGAACATTTCAGGATATACAGCAGCTATCATGGGCCCGCCATGCCATCGAAGTTCTAGTATCCAAAGGGGTTATTCGTGGAATGTCAGAGGCAGAATATCAACCTCAAACCATGATCCGCCGAGCGGATTTCGTAACTCTGCTTACCAACGCCTTAGAATTACAACCTGATCAGGGAACCAAGGTGGAACGCTTCGCAGATATACCTGAGCATGTTTATTACGAACAGTCCGTAAATATCGCAAGAACGCTGGGCATCATTCAAGGGGCAGGCCCCGATCGATTCTCACCAGCATCTCCAATTACCCGGGAAGAAGCAGCGGTTATGATCTACCGAGCTATGCAAGTGATCGGGATGCAGTCTCTTCCAGAAGATGAACCCGGTTTGGGTGACTATAAAGATACTCATTTGATTAAGGCATATGCCCGCGATGCCATTGATTCATTAACCAGATCAGCCATTATGGAGGGGAGTAATGGCAGCTTCCATCCGGAAGATACACTGACTCGTGCTGAGACCGCAGTGCTGCTGTATCGTTTATACAACCGTTTGCCTTAAATCTTCCAGTAGGATCGAAATGGAGCAAATGAGGAGAGTGAAACGCATGGCTAAAATTACACGGATAGAATGCATACGTACAAGGCATGACGGAAGCTGGACCATTGTGAAGATTTCGACGGATCAGGATGGTCTTTACGGATTGGGTTCTGCTTCCGATCTTTATAATCCCGAAGCGGTGGTACAGGTCATCGAGCAACTGTTGGCACCATTACTCGTAGGAAGGGATGCATCCCAGATTGAAGATTTGTGGCATCTCATGCATATGAGCGGATATTGGAGAAATGGGGCAATACTTCATACGGCCATTGGTGGAATTGACATGGCCCTGTGGGATATCAAGGGCAAGGAAGCGAATCTGCCGGTATATCAATTGTTAGGAGGGGCCTGCCGTTCGGCAGTTCCCTGTTATGGCCATGCCGGAGGTGCTGATATCAGCGAGTTGAAAGAAGACGTATCTCGTTTTATGGAAGAAGGATACACGGTCATTCGAGTGCAAATGGGAGGTTACGGTGGCGGGGGATTTGTCAGCGGCGAACACGCAAATTTGCCGCGCGAGCCCTGGAGCAGCGGTCCTGTATTCGATGAACATGCGTATCTGCATGCCATCCCTGACATGTTCGAGAAGTTGCGTCTGGAATTTGGTAATGGGATTCAGTTTACTCATGATGTGCATGAGCATTTGTCTCCCATTCATGCCGTTCAGCTGTCGAAGCGGCTGGAGCCTTATCATCTTTTTTTTCTGGAAGATGCACTTGCTCCGGAACAGATCGGATGGTATCGACAGCTGCGTCAACAGAGTGCTACGCCGCAGGCCGTGGGAGAATTATTTGTTAATCCTCAGGAGTGGACTGGTCTGATTCAAGAGAAGTTGATCGATTTTATCAGAGTTCGGGTATCGAAAGCAGGCGGAATCAGCGCTTGTCGCAAGATCGCTGCGCTTGGCGAAGCCTACGGAGTACGAACAGCCTGGCAGGAGGGTGGAGAGAATGATCCTGTTAACCAGGCAGCTGCTGTCCATCTGGATATGGCCCTGTGGAACTTTGGTATCCAGGAAATCAATCATTTTAAACCTCATGAGTTGCAGGCTTTCCCGGGACATATCGTCAGAGAGGGCGGATATCTATATCCTTCCAATAAACCGGGACTGGGCATTGAACTGGATGAAGTGAAGGCCAAATCATTACGAAGTGACTCATGGGATCCCAACAAATATCATCGGCCGTATCCTCTAGACCGCAAAGCGGATGGGACATTGGTGCGACCCTAACGAAGTGACAAGAACAGACAGGAGAGATATAGAAATGAAGACGATTGCAGTTACAGGCGGAGGCGGAAAGCTGGGTTCACAGGTCATTGAGAAGCTGCAATTACAAGGTCATGATGTCGTATCGCTGGATAAACACCTATCTGACCGGGTGCGTTGCAGACAGATTATTGTCGATCTGAACGATTATGGTCAAGTCGTGGGAGCGCTTGCCGGAGTGGATGCGATTATCCATCTGGCAGCGATTCCTGCGCCGCTTCACTACCCACACAGCTACATTTTCGCTAATAATACACTTTCCGGATACCATGTGCTGGAAGCAGCCGCTTTGCTCGGTATAAAAAAGGTGGTCATTGGCTCCAGTGAATCATCCTACGGATTTGCCTGGGCCAACAAACCCTTCGCTCCCGATTATTTCCCGGTGGATGAACAGCATCCGCAACAGCCGCAGGAATGTTACGGCCTGTCCAAGATCGTTAATGAGGTCACTGCAGAGATGTTTCATCGAAGAAGCGGGATGCAGGTGATTTCCCTCCGTTTTTCAATGATTGTGGGACCGGGAGAGTACAGACATCTGGCTATTGCGAAGGCGGAAACGTTCAAGCACATATTGTGGAGCTACATTGATATCAGGGATGCCGTGGATGCTTGTTTGGCTGCTCTGCACGCTGATTATGATGGGGCTGTTCACGTTAATGTTACTGCTAATGATACGTTAAGTGATCGCCAAACGACAGAATTGCTCGGCACTTTCTATCCCGATGTCAAAGATCTACGGAAACCTTTCTCTAATCGAGAAGCCATTGTCAGTAATGGAATGGTGAAAGACGTTCTATCCTGGGGTGGTCCGAAGCATTCATGGGCGGATGAAGAACATGAGCAGCTTACGCGCAACTAATATGAATAGGGGGATACTATGCTAAATTTCATGCAAAAAAACAAGAAGGTTTTGGCTTTTGCAAGTGCGGCATTATTGATTCTTACGTTGTGTTTGTCTATTTCTCCTTCCATCGTATCAGCAGCTTCCGCGTTTAATCAAACACAGGCTTCCAGTTATAACAGTCAATCCGGAGTACAACTGGAAAGTTCCAGCGAGGGAGGGCAAAATGTCGCATTTATCGATAACGGCGATTACATTGTATTCAACAATGTGGATTTTGGCAGCGGTGCCAATTCAATCGACGTGAGAGTGGCCAGTAATAACAGTGGCGGTACGATTGAGGTCCGTCTGGATAGCCTAAACGGGACACTCGCGGGAACTGTTGCTGTTCCAGGTACGGGTGGGTGGCAATCCTGGCAAACGAAGTCGGGGCCGATCAGTGGTGCCACTGGTGTACACACGGTCTATCTTAAATTCACTGGCGGAACCGGAAATTTGTTCAATCTACTCTGGTTCAAATTCAGTTCATCCGCTGCAGGCAGCGGAGGCGATGTCGTAGGCAAACTGTATGCCGGATATCAAGGTTGGTTCAACGCAGCAGGAGATGGCTCGCCGAACGGAGGCTGGGTGCATTGGTCCAAAAATAGCAGTGCTCCATCAGCAAATAACAATGTGAATTTCGAACTGTACCCGGACCTTCGGGAATATTCCAAGCTGTATCAGACAAGTTTGGCGAACCTCGGCAATGGTTCTCCTGCCAAGCTGTTCTCCTCATACGATCAGGAAACGGTCAACAAGCATTTTGAATGGATGCAGACCTACAATATTGACGGGGCGGCATTGCAACGGTTCGGCGCTGATGAGAGCGATACACCTAACAATTGGAAAAGCAACCGGGACAGCGTAGCCGTCAAAGTTAAGAATGCAGCGGAAGCCTATAATCGCAAGTTCTATGTCATGTACGACATTACGGGAATGAATGCGAGCAATTGGGTGCAGGCGGTCAAGCATGACTGGACGACCAATGTTGTGAACAACATGCACCTTCCATCATCTTCGGCCTATGCAAAGCAGAACGGCAAGATGGTGGTCTGCATCTGGGGTATTGGGTTTACGGATCGTCCGGGTACTGCTTCAGAAGCGGCCGATTTAATCGGTTGGTTTAAGAACCAGGGGATCTATGTCATCGGCGGCGTGCCTACGTATTGGAGAACGGGTAACAATGACTCCCGATCCGACTTCATGAACGTCTACAAATCGTTGGATATGATCTCGCCTTGGTCCGTTGGCCGTTTCGGTAATATTCAGGAAGCCGACAATTTCAAAACAAATTTACTTCAGCCTGACCTGGCCTTCACCCAGCAGAATGGAATTGATTATCAGCCCGTTATCTGGCCGGGTTTCGCATGGTCCAACATGACCGGTGGTGCAAAAAACCAAATCCCGCGTTTGCATGGTGACTTCATGTGGAGGCAGGCCTACAATCTGAAGAGTATTGGTATCAATACCGGATATATCGCGATGTTTGACGAATACGATGAAGGTACTGCCGTTGCTAAGGCGGCAGAGAACAGCTCCATGATTCCATCCAATCAATATTTTCTGTCGCTAGATGCCGACGGTGTAGCTGTATCTTCGGACTTTTATCTCCGACTTGCAGGGGATATCAACCGCATGTTCAAAAACCAGATTCCAGTGACGGCAAACCATCCAACGAGTCATCAATAGACATTTAGAGCATGATTTTAGCAAGGAAGTTTACGTTCAGGAGGACTTATATGACTACTAACCATAGTGGCTTTCAAACCAAACGCCAAAAGACTACATCCATGAATCCAGCAATCACATCTATTTATACAGCAGATCCTTCGGCCCATGTATGGGATGACGGCAAAGTTTACATTTACGCGTCTCATGATATGGACCCAGCCAGAGGCTGCGATCTCATGGACAGATATCATGTTTTCTCCTCGGAGGATATGGTTCACTGGTTGGACGAAGGGGAAATACTCCGTTCAGACGATGTTTCCTGGGGCAGACCGGAGGGCGGCTTCATGTGGGCGCCTGACTGTGCGTACAAGAATGGAACCTATTACTTCTATTATCCGCATCCGAGCGATACGAACTGGAATGATTCCTGGAAAATCGGGGTTGCCACCAGCAGTTACCCGGCACATGGCTTTACGGATCAGGGATATATCGAGGGTCTTGGCGGGTTTGCATTGATTGACCCATGTGTACTTGTAGACGATGACAATAGCGCCTATATCTATTATGGTGGCGGCAGTGTCTGTTTGGGAGGCAAGCTCAATGAAGATATGGTATCCCTGGAAGATGGCATGACAGAAATGCAAGGGCTTGAAGACTTTCACGAAGCAGCCTGGGTATTCAAAAGAAACAATCTGTATTACCTTACCTATGCGGATAATCTGGAAGACAACAACCGTATGAGATACGCAACAAGCGAAACCCCGCTTGGTCCGTGGACGTATCGTGGCATTTTTCTGGAGCCGACCGGCTGTTCGACGACCCATGGTTCTGTAGTGGAATTCAAAGGACAATGGTATCTTTTTTATCACAATCAAGCCATATCTGGGGAGGGCACACTTCGCAGCGTATGTATTGACTATCTGGAATTTAATGAGGATGGTTCCATCAGACCTGTGGTTCAGACGAGGGAGGGTGTGTCCTCCGTCGGTCCAGCTCCGGTTCCTGCCCAGCAACGAAAGATTTATGCGGGCGCAGCCAGCCAAGTTTTTGGTGGAGCAGAAATCAGGAAATTGCAATCCGGGCAAACCGTGGTCGGGAATCTTCAATCCTCAGAAGCGTACGCTTTGTTTAAAAATGTAGATGGAGGCGAAGGCGGCAGAGCATCGGTTGAGCTTCATTATGCGACAGGCGAGCGACTGGCCAAATTGCATCTGACGGTTAATGACAAGGACTATTCCTTGCTGAATGCGCTATCTACTGGCGGTTTGCAGGAATTTGGCGGGGTCACCAATATCACCGTTCCTTTGGAGCAAGGTAATGTTAACACAATCAAAATTTCAGGTGGACATGGCGAGATCAATTTTTTAAGTCTCACCGTTACCCCGTTGTTTGATTAATACGTAAGAAACGGGATAGACGTCTAAACCTCAGGAGAGTTTTCCTGAGGTTTTTCTGGTTTATATGAACGAGTGAGTTCTAATAAATGATAAGCACTTTTTTCCAACAAAATGCCAAATAAATGACAACGAAATGTTATTTCTATTTGTAACGGCTTACTTTATGCTAGATTTCAACACCTGCTGAAGAGACTGGATTATGTCTGTAAAAACGGTTATGAGTGTTAACCGTTGTGCAGAAGAAAACAAGTTCTTCAGATGTAAGACAGCAGCGAAAGCAGAGAATCTTGATGTTATTGTAAGCGGTAACAAAAAAGACTAGGAGGAAATCGTGTGAGAAGAAAGAGTCGATTTATGTTCACGCTATTGGTCATTTTATTAATGGTTTCGTCGGTGCCGCTCCCTGCCACAGCCTATCAAAATCCGCAAACGTTACCGGATGAATGGGGACAATATGGACTCGGGGATCCCTATGTATTGAAATTTAATGGATACTATTACCTGTACGTAAGCACAAGAGATACGGACGACGGTGTCAAAGTCTGGAGCTCCAAAGATCTGGTGAATTGGTCGTACCGTGGATTAGCTGCAACAGATCCCATTACGCACGGAGCTTATGCTCCTGAAGTCGTATACTGGAATGGCATGTTCTACATGTATACATCACCTGCCGGAAAAGGTCATTACGTGCTGAGCAGCACGAGTCCTACCGGACCCTTCAATGTAGTCACTGGAAATCTTGGAAAGTCGATTGACGGTAATGTGTTCATTGACGATGATGGCTCGTTCAGCTTCTATCACGCAGCGCAAGGCCGCATCGATGCAGCACCGATGAGCAGCCCCACTGAGATCGGAGCGAGTGCTTCAACAGGAGTCGGGATGGGAGGCTGGACTGAGGGTTCAACCGTCTTCAAACGAAATGGAAAATACTATATGACGTATACAGGTAACCACGTATTTAGCAAAGGATATCGGGTGGATGTGGCAGTTAGCACCACAGGTCCGAGGTCAGGATATGTAACTGATAGCACAAACCCGGTATTAATTCGTACAGAGGGCCCAACCGTGGGATTGGGACACAACTCGGTAGTCAAAGGACCTAACCTGGATACTCACTATATGATGTATCATAATTTGGAAGGCAACGGAATAATCGGACCGCTGCGGCATCTGAACATGGACCGAATTGTATGGAATAACGACAAGATGATCGTGCAAGGTCCGACTTCAACGGATCAACCCAATCCAGAAATGCCGGTTTTCTACGACTACTTCGATCGTTCTGCGATCGGGAGCAATTGGTCCAATGTGAATGGCGGGAATTGGGGCATCTACAATCAGGAACTCATGTGGCAAAATTCTATGGGCAGCTCAACTTGGTATAAACAAGTGACGGCTTCAAGCAGCGCATCGGATTATACGGCTGAATTTAACATGAAGGAAATGAATCGGGGAACGTCCACCAATCCGAGATACGGCGCTACATTCTCCTATACGAATGAGAACAATTACGGTGTTGCGCTGATCAGTTCGAAAAACAAAAGACTTGAGACATTTTTCCGAATTAACGGTGTGGATCAGGCTTGGCAAACATTCGATCTGCCTGCCGACTTCAATTATTCGAAATGGCATAACATACGGATAGAAAAATCAGGCTCAACGTTTAAATACTATGTAGATGGGATGTTCAAAGCAACGCGTACCGCCAATGTAGGAGCAGGTAAAATCGGTGTTCTGACAGAGGATACACATGCGGATTTCGGCTATACTGCTTTTAGCAATGATGTGAACGGAAGCAGTGCATGGAATGCCTCCAAGCCGATTCCAGGCACAATCGAGGCAGTTCATTATATGAAAGGAGGCGAAGGTGTCGCTTATCACGATACAACGGCTGGGAATCTGGGCGGGGCTTATCGGACCGATGCCGGGGATATTCGCCTGAATAACGAAGGACTGTTCAACTTAGGCTGGAATCAGACCGGAGAATGGTATAAATACAAAGTAAACGTGGAGTCAAGTGGATACTATGATATTGATTTTCGTATGGCTACCTCGTTGGACGGGGCTCAAATCCGGCTGTGGGATGGTACGACCGACTTAACGGGTATCGTCAATATACCTAATACGGGTGGATGGGATAATTGGAAAACCGTATCAAAGAAAAAGGTCTATTTAAACGCAGGGCAGCGGGAGTTAAAGGTTGAATTCGTAACAGGCGAGGCCGATTTCTCAAGAATGACGTTTCAGAAAAATGCTGATGTGACAAGCTTAAGCGATAATTTTAACGACGGAGACGATAACGGATGGACCAGGTTTGAAGGAACTTGGGCGGTAGAGAACGGTGAATACAGTGCAGCCAGCTCCGGACCTGCCAAATCCACAATCGGGGATTCGCAATGGGCAGATTATACGGTGGAGTCCGATATCAAGATGATCGATACAGGGGGTGACGGAGGCTTGCTCGTCAGAGTATCCAATGCATCCCACGGCACGGAGCGAGGCCAGAACAATTATGATGCTTTACAAGGATATTACGCCTATCTGACTACAAGCGGAGTCAGTCTGGGCAAGATGAATTATAATTGGGCCCTGCTCAAGAGCAATGCACAATCGTATTCAACCAATACCTGGTATCATATGAAAGTTGTCGTTAAGGGCACAAACATCAAAGTTTTTGTGGATGACATGGTCAACCCGAAGATCGATTATACAGACAACAGCCTGAATCCGTTCACGCATGGCAAAATCGGTGTCAGAACAGCTAATAAGCACACGCATTTCGATAATGTATCTGTTTCTCCTTGAACCGGAAGCTAAGCGTTGAGAATGAAACAGTTGTTAAGAGAACTGAATCTTATAAAAAGGTCGCCAATTGGCGGCTTTTTTGCCTTCCTCTGATCTCCTTCACCACCGCCATTTCCCATTAGCTAATCCGACCCATTTCATTGATAATTAAATGATGTATACGTCAGGAGAGGGTGGCTGGTAATGAAAAGTAGTGATCTGCTCATTGGATCTCATGTATCCTTTGGAGGTAAAGAAATGCTTCTGCAGGCGAGTAAGGAAGCCGCTTCTTATGGTGCAACCACATTTCTGATGTACACCGGCGCACCTCAGAATTCGAAACGAAAACCTATTTCGCAATATAATATAGAAGCAGGCCATATTCATATGAAGCAGCAGGGCATTTCCAATATTGTGGTGCATGCTCCATTCCTCATTAATCTGGCCAACAGTTACAAACGAGAAGTATTTGATTTTAGTGTACAATTCCTGCGGGATGAGATTGAGAGAACGGCTTCACTTGGATCAAATCAACTTGTTCTTCACCCGGGTGCCCATGTTAACGCTGGGGTAGACATTGGCATTCGGCAAATTATCCAGGGTTTAAACGAGGTACTTCAGGACAACCGTTACCCTGACGTTCAGATTTCGTTGGAGACGATGGCGGGAAAAGGAACGGAGTGCGGAGCAAGCTTTGAAGAACTGGCACAGATTGTCAATGGCGTGCAGCGGAATGAACGACTCTCCATATGTCTGGATACTTGTCATGTTCATGATGCCGGATACGATATTGTTCATCATTTTGATGGGGTTCTGGAGCAATTTGACAAGGTACTAGGCCTTGATCGATTGAAAGTGCTGCACATCAATGATTCCAAAAATGTGCGGGGATCGAGAAAAGATCGCCATGAGAACATCGGACACGGACATATCGGACTTCAGGCTTTGGATTATATCGTACATCATCCCCAACTCGTGTCACTTCCAAAACTGCTTGAGACGCCGTCGATTGGCAAAATAAAATATAAAAGTGCACCTTATCAACATGAAATTTCCCTGTTAAGAAGAGAGTGCTCCGAGCCTGTGCAGAAGGAAGAGGATTTTTTAGAAAACATTAAATAGAGAGTATTACAAACTTTCGCTCACTCATTCCATGTTTATTCTCACGGGACATATGTTAAAATGGTGGAGTACGTTACTTTTTACTAAAAAGGAGGCCGCCATGCAGCCAATAGAGCCTCAAGACATCCAACACCGGATCGACCAACTTCTCGATCAGGACCTATATTTACACCTCGAACTCACGTCAGGTGCTTACGCCAGTCACTTCGATAGCACCAGGCATCCGGGGTCGGCATTCATTTCCAATGCGGTCATACGATATACGCAAGGATCGATCTCCGGCACGGGCCCATATCGCGTAGGCTTAAAGACTACTCACGGCTGGGTGTACGCTGAGGGACTAACACACATTGACGAGTTGGAAAAAGAACGAATTATTCTGGCTGGTCACGATAGTCAAGGAAAGCTGGTTGTAGCTTTACAACTTAGTCGGGAATTGTTCTGATGAAAGCGGAGGATCAAATAAGCATGAATAACAAACAGATTGAACATCAACGCATTTTAGTTGTATTTCCCCATCCAGACGATGAAGCGTTCAGTTCTTCGGGAACATTGGCGAAGTACATAAAAGGCGGTGCTCAAGTCACTTATGCTTGCCTGACTCTAGGGGAGATGGGACGTAATATGGGCATCCCTCCATTTGCCAACCGGGTCACCTTGCCAATAATCCGTAAGGATGAACTCATAGAGTCCTCCAATGCGATTGGTATTCAAGACTTACGGATGCTCGGTTTTCATGATAAAATGATCGAGTTTGAAGACCCTGAGCTGCTAGATGGCCACATTTTGGCCCTGATCAAGGAGCTTAACCCTTCACTGGTCATTACTTTCTATCCGGGCTATAGTGTGCATCCCGATCATGATGCAACCGGAGCTGCGGTTACGCGAACGATTGGCCGATTGCCGGCTGAAGAGAGACCTATCGTCTACTGCTGTGCATTCTCGAACAATCACGAGGAGAGCATCGGGAAAGCGGATGTGATTGAGGATGTGAGCGGATTCCTTGCCGAGAAAATGGCATCGATTCGAGCTCACCGTTCGCAATTCCAAGCGCCTGAACTTGTCGGCAAGCGGGAATTGGATGATGAACAAATCCGAAATCGGTTTGGAAGAGAAGCGTTTTGGACCTATAAGTTCGATTAACTATTCGTTTGTAAAATCTAATTTGCGTAAAAGGTCGCCATTTATGGCGACTTTTTCTGTTTAAAACATGTGATGTTGTTTGAGTGTTAATTGGAGTGAGGGAGATAATCTGATGAGTTCCTGCAAAGAGTGATACAATTGAATGGATTTCGTTCTACAAACCAATGAGTCGGTTTCAACTCCCACGACAGAAAATGAGGAAACCTCTGAAACGACACGACCACAAACAGAAAGTTTTGATTTGATGACAGGGGGGAGATGCCAAAAATGCGAAGCAAACGAATCATTCGAATTACTGCGATCGTCATTTTATTTTTGCTCATATCATGCATCGCATTGGTTTATGTTAATGACAGACCTGGCGGACTAGCCGATCGGCGTATGTCCAAAGCAATGGGAATGAGTGAAACCATCCATATTCCTATAGGGAAAACGGCTGAAGAAGCGATCCAGAAGTTTAGAGGTAAGGATAATTCATTTCACATCATTCATCAAGAACCGGTAGACGGGGGCATAATTTTGTTTAAACAAAAATCTAGCCAGGAAAATAACAGCAATCTTCAGATGGAGTATGCCCGGAAAATCGTATTTGGCTGGAAGTGGGCATGGGGTGGCGGATATTCCATTGGTGAATCATCTCAATTCAAATCAGCGCTTGATTACATGAGCATACCTGAATTGAATAATATATCGACACCGTTCCCTATGCTGTTTGGACATATATTAGACCCGGCAATTCAGCATGTAACTGTCGAGGTCGAGGGGGATGAGAAACCAGTAGTTACCGAAGCCAAGCTGGTTGAGGTGGGGCCGGAAAGCATAATCTGGTTTGTATCACTGCCTTCGTCTGCAACAATTCCGTATGAAATAAAGGGATTCAACGATAAAGGAGAGCTCGTCACCCATAAACAAATGGATGATCCGAATGACAGTGGTTCCATGGTTCTTGGAGAGCGTTAAAGAGTGATTGTACGGAACCTGTGAGTAGGGCGGGGATCGCCAAGTTTGGAAAACAATAAAAAGGGAACAACCCACTGTTTAGGGGTTGTTCCCTTATACGTTACAAGGAAATTCGGGTTTACAAAAAAATAAGTAAAAGAATTCCGACTACAAAGCAATAGTATGAAAAGTAAATCAAGTTTCCTCTTGCCATAATTCCCATGAACCATCTCATTGAAAAGTAGGTTACGATAAGGGTCGTAATGAACGCTAAAATGTAAGGTATAGCCAACTGCGCTCGGTGCGGATCGGTTACGATGTCAGAAGCCCCTAATATTACGCCGCCGATGCTAATTGGAATGTAGAGCATAAAGGAAAATTTCAACGCCGTTTCTTGTTTCATCCCGACAGCAATAGATGCAATGACTGTTGCACCAGAGCGGCTTATTCCCGGGATAAGAGCCACCGCTTGAGCCAGACCCACCAGTACTGCGTCTTTTGCCGACAAATCGCCATCTCTTTTGCGCCCGCGAAGGTTTCGAATGAGCCACAGCGCAACCCCCGTGATCAGTAAACTGATCGCAACCGTATAGACTGAAGTGAATATTTCTTCAATTTTATCCTTGAATAGCACAGCCCCGATCGCAGCGGGTAGGGTACCAATGATTATGTATAGACAAAACATGAAATCTGCTCTGTACTCCGCATTGCGAGAGATTAGGAATCTCCAGCCTCCTACAATAAGTTTTATAATATCTTCCCGAAAGATAAACATAATGGCAATCAGTGAGGCGGTGTTCGTCAAAATTTCAAAGGATAATCCGTTCTGCTCCATGCCAAGCAATCGTTGAACGATAATCAAATGACCGCTTGAAGAAACCGGAATAGGCTCTGTAGCCCCTTGTACGATACCTAATAACACATATTTCAACCACAAAACTACGTCTTCCATTGTATCCTCCTACTCATTATTTTCGATTGGCTTTGACATATTTCAGCTGGGCAACAATGATGACACTAATAATCACCAAAAGGAACCAGGAACTGATTTTACTAAAACTGACCAGTTGCCAGGAATCATGCTGATCAGGGTATTTCCAGCCGTTAAAAAATGTAGCTATATTTTCAGCGGTCCAGATAAAAAAACCGACGATGATAAAAGCGATTGTTAACGGCATACGATAGGTCGTTAATCGTACCCGATAAATGATCCATGTTTTTCTAAATACAATAAATACAAGCCCTGTCAACCACCAACGAAAATCGGGAATAAAATGATGTGTGAAAAAGTTAATATAGATGGCTCCGCCTAACAGAACCGAAGATGCAAACCCAGGCCAACCGGTCATGTCCATACGCAGTCTGCGCCATATTTGACACATAAAGCTTGCTACACTTGCATACATAAATCCGCTATAAAGGGGGACACCCAAAATCTTGGTGTACCCAGGCTCAGGGTATGACCAGGATACCATCCATACTTTATATATCTCCAGCACCAAACCAATCACGTGAAATATACATATGACTTTGATTTCATCACGTGTTTCCAATCCGCTGCGGTACATGAGGTATTGCACTGCTAATAAAACAAGCAGAATGGCATCATAGCGATAAAGAAAGGGTATCTGAATTACGTTAGAAAGGGCCAACGTTCCAAAGATCGCCACAGGAAAAATGCAGCTCATCGCCTGATGATAACCAAAATGCAGCAGCTGTACTAAAGGTTTCAAGTTATTTTTATCTCCTTCCTAAGCCTTGTTCATAATAATATAGATATGGTCCGTATGTAAAAAGAGAAAAAAAGCTATAGATATTTTCTTATTTTGCGGGTGTGCGTAATTGTGAGATAAGTCAATTAAACATATACAAAAACAAACAAGGCCCCTCGTCAATTGGAGAGACCTTGATGTAAGCTAATTCATTTATATATTCTCAGATAACTTATTGGCAGATTTAATCGTATGTTCGATGAGTGTCGCAATCGTTACAGGACCAACACCGCCCGGTACAGGTGTAATCGCTGAAGAAGGAACAAAGCAAGCTTCATAATCCACATCTCCGACATTGCCTTTGTTATAACCTGCATCAATAATGACAGCACCTGGTTTAATCCAGTCTCCTTTAACAAAGAGTGGTTTACCTACGGCTGCAACAATGATATCCCCAAGCTTCACGATTTCCTCCAGATTCACGGTTTTGGAGTGGCAGGTCGTCACCGTTGCATTCCGGTTAAGCAGCATGGCTGAGACAGGTTTGCCCAGAATTGGACTTCTTCCGATGACCACCGCATGTTTGCCCTCAATCTGAATATTGTAGAAATCCAGAATACGCATAATAGCCTGTGGTGTACAGGAAGGGAATTCGGCGTCTCCGAAAGCATTAAGTGCAAAACCGAGGGTCGTTACACCGTCAACGTCCTTCTCGATGCTAATGGCATCAAAAGCTGCTCTTTCATCGATATGATTCGGGACAGGGTGTTGAAGCAAAATACCGTGTACGGAAGGGTCATTATTTAGCTTGTTAATTTCTTGAATCAATTCATCCGTGGTGGTTTCCGCAGAAAGAACGACCTTAATGGAATGCACGCCTAAGCGAGCGCAAGCATTTCCTTTCATACGCACATAGGTCGCTGAAGAAGGATCATCTCCGACGAGGATTGTAGCGAGACAAGGCTGAATGCCTTTTTCCTTCAGAATGGCAACCTTAGAGACCATGTCTTCCTTCATAAAATCCGCTACCGTTTGTCCATTCAAAATCAGTTTGTCAGTACTCATGTTCACATCGCCCTTTCAACATAAAAAAGAGGCAAGGAAATAAATATTCCTTACCTCTGCCCAGGCGTACGGCTTATGACTAAACCATATGCTCCCTCACGGTTCACCGTGTTCGCCAGTTACATATGATCGTTTAAATTGTTTAGATTGATAGTACTCGAAAAAGAAGAAATGTTCAAGAGTTAATGGACTTTTTCTAGATGCTAATGTTCAATGGTTAGATTATAGTTGATAACCGTTATCAGTTGTGATATATTGTTAACCAGTTAATAATATTATTTTATATTCACGAAATAAGTCTATTTCTTAAGGTTTTTTTATTGTTTATAAGTAAATAAGGAGCGATTGAAGAATGGATTCAAAAGATCGAACAAAACAGTTACTATATGACCAATTTATCCGCTTTTTACATGTATATGAGAATCACAAGGATACGGAAATCGAACATTTTCTAAGTATCGCTCAGCGGGAAAGCATCGATAAAATCCCTCAGCATTTGACCGCGGTTCATATGATAGATTGCATTGGCAGGCATGAACCCATTAACAATACGGGCATTGCCGAGGCGATGAATTTGTCCAAAGCAAGTATTACCAAGATCGGCAACAAACTGCTGGAGGAAGGATTCGTCAAACGCACGAAAATGAATGACAACAAAAAGGAGAGCTATTTCCGTTTGTCACCCCAAGGTAAAAAGATTTTTGAACTGCATGAACGTTTACATGTACTTGAGGCTGAACGGTTCTATCGTTCTTTGGACAAATATTCGGAATCGGAGCTAAAGATAATTCATCAATTTCTTCAAGAGAGCAGCATGGATATGGAATCCAGATAAACTGAAGGAGAGTGAAAAACTTGAGTTTGGCGGAATTGATAAGGGAACGCAGAAGTATTCGTAAATGTAATGCTACACCGGTGGAACAGGAGTTGGTTGTTGAATTGCTGCGAAAGGCCACACGGCTTCAACCATCTGTTGAAGCTGGCTCATGGCGTGTTGTTTATGCCGGAACTCCCGAAGCACGCAAACGGTTGGTAGACTGTATGCTGGAACAGATGTCGCAGAGCAAGCTCGGCAAGTTGATTCCGGGAAAACTGCTGGATGTGTTTAAAAAGAGGTTTACGGATATTCCTGCTCACGTCATTGTTATGTCGACTGTGGGACCGGATCGTCTGACCAATGACCGTAATTATGCGGCTGCCTGCGGGGTGATGCAGAGCTTCCAACTGCTGGGATGGGAACAAGGGTTAGGAATGCTGTGGGATACAGAGTCCATGATTCAGAATGAAGGCTTTTTCAAAGGAATTGGACTGCGTGAGGATGAAAGATTTGTAGGCATTCTTCATATGGGATATTACGACAAAGCGCCAAGAAGTCGGAAAAGAACACCCGCTGAGCAGAAGTGGACTGTATTTCAGGGTCAGACTACTTAGAAGGGAGAGGATATAAAAATGAAATTGTCCGATCTGCAAGGAGGTATGGAGAGTCCGAAAGATTTTTTGGATCGACCGGTATCACAGGAGCTAATCCTTGAATTGCTTAATCACGCTGTGTGGGCGCCAAATGATGGACTCCGTGAGCCGTGGCGATTTATTTTTGCCGATAATCGTACCGGAAAACTCATGCAGGGATTGCAGGATTACGCTCCAGCGTATCTTCTGGTGTTGGTGAAGGAAGAGGCGGATCATCATAAGCGGGAAGAGGACTTTGCAGCCGTCTGCTGTTTGATCCAAAATTTTCGTTTGCTTGCCCATGAACAGGGACTGGGTGTGCGCAGCACATTACATGACTGGATGTATGACCAGAGCCGTGCTGAAACGTTTGGCGTACTGGGCAACGAGCGTATTGCTACGGTTCTGGAATTGGGATATGGTGCCGAACAGTCGGTAGCGAATGCTGAGATAGCTGAACCTCAGCTTCAGTTCGAACTGTTGTAGTGGGGCAAGGTGCAAGGAAGAAAATTCAAATGAGTGAGGAACGACATGCCTTGGCAGGGCTTGTCGTTCTTTTTTATGCTGGTGTGTATCCGTTGTAGACTACAAGTCAGCTAAAGTGGATACACACGACTAATCCAGAGATTCACTTATTTTTAAAAAATGATATTCCTATAATGTGTTAATTACCTTGTTATGAGAATTATTTTGTACTCTATTCTGTAAAGCAGATAAATCACCATCTAAATTCTTCAGGTTTGGAAGGAAAGCTGCGGCGGCCGAACAAAGCAAGGGGAGCAGACCCAAAGACAAGAATAAGAAAGGCAGACCGTAGAGTTCTGCAACCGCTGCACCTGCAAAAGCACCTACAGGCTGCAGTCCGCCACCAATGAGGAACCGTATGGAGTTGACTCGGCCTTGAAGAGGTCCGGGGACAAGCGTACCATGCAAAGCTGAACTGAGAGAACCAAAGAAAGGTCCTGCTGCACCAGCGGCACATAAAGCAACAAGCGCAAACGGATAACTCGGGAATAGACCCAGTAAGGCGTTAAAAAGCCCGATGGCGGCTAGGCTGCACAGCATAACTGTCCGTCGTCTTTTAATTTCACCCATCCACGAGATGACCAATAGTCCTAATAATGTTCCACATGCTGAAGCAGTGGTGAGTGTACCCATAGCAGCGGCATCCCGATCTAAAACTTCACGAACAAAAGGAATCATCATCGTCCAGATCGCTATAGAAGACATGTTGCTGATTGAAACCATTCCCATAATCGAAAGCATGGCCGGGAAACGACGATAAAAAGAGAAACCTTCATGGATATCTCTGAGATAAGCCTTAATTGAAAAGGGGGACTTAGTTGCTACTGGCTTGTGCATTGTGGGCAGAAAGAGTAACGTGGCAATGGCGGCGGTGTAACAAACGGCGTTGATGCCCAGCGTAGGCAGTGCCCCAGCTACGGCAGTAAGAGCTCCGGCTAAGGCCGGGCCCAACAAAGCAGCTGCATTACGGCAGCCGTCGATTACCGCAAATGCACGCACCAGTTTGCGTTCATCTGCTACTCCGGGAACAATTGCCATTGCGGTGGGCATGAATAGGGCAGAACAAGCCCCGCTTAGTCCTGCGGCCAGAAAAAGGTGCCATAATTGCAAGTTGCCTGCGAGTCCCAGACTCAGTGGTAATAAGAGAGCAAGCAATCTGATAGAAGCAAGCACTGCCATGAACCGCCCTCGGTGTAACCGATCGGATAACGGCGAGCCGAGCAGCCGAATGGCCACTTCTGGAATGCTAAAGCTTAGTGCCATCGCACCCATGGCCATCTTAGATGCAGTTATTTCATAGACAAGCCATTCCATAGCAAGAAGACCAAATACGTCACCAAATGAACTCAGAGTGACAGTAGCTAGTAAACCATAATAACTGCGCTTAAGCATGAGTTTTCCTCCGTGTGTATAGGTTAAAGGGCATTATCATCATTCTTCAATATAAGCTGAAATCTGTTCCGAAAGCTTGTTGAGTGCTTCTAAGCGCAAGCTGTAAGAGGTCGTTTTCTGGTTATAATGCACGATGACAAGCCCCGCTGCCCTCAATGAAATCAGGTGGTAGTGTACTGTGCTCTTAGAGAGTTTAACCTCACTTACGATCTCAGTGAATGTTAACTGCTTTCCTGCCAACAGGCGGAGGATGTATAATCTGGTTTCGTCGGACAATGCTCGTGTTAGACGCAACAACCGATGTTCAGGTCGACCCGTTGCTGGCGGGAGAATATCGGCAGAGTAACTGGTAAAAATCACTTCATCAAAGATGGCTGAGGTGACAAAGGGACGAGCATGATATTGAGGGATTAGAATCACTTGTTTGAGCAGAGGGGTAGGGTATAGACGCATACCTTCCGTTGCTTCCTCATAGACCTCAAGATCATTGGTTCCGTTCAGACTGGACCGTCTGGTTTCAGCTTCTAAGGCAAGGCCTTCGATAATCGCCGAATCGATTTGACTGAAATAGTGGGCATCCCATTCACGCAGTGCTTCGGATGTCCGACTGCGCAGTTCCGGGAGATTAGAGGGAACGGACAACTTCACGTTAGCAGCGATGTCATATAGCTGGCCTGTGGTTAGGTCTTCAAGCCAATCCAAAAAACCACTCACTGAGCGCTCTCCAGGACAACTCCAAATATAAGGTGCAAGGCTAAAATCGCCTACAAGTTTCATCGTCTCCCGCATTTGTTGCAGTTTGGCAGGTGCGAACCGATCTTGTACTTCTCTGACCCATAGTTTTCCAGCATCCAGAGCATTATGATTCTGTTTGCTCATGAAAACCGTCAGGCTGCTTACACATTCATAAATAGGCGCGAAATCAACTTCCACTTTGTAGTTCATAGCTCCAATTTCCTCTCGTCTTCCTTGTTCTATATTTATAGAACAACTAATTTGTTTTATTGTATACGAACAATTAAAGGTTTGCAACAAAAATGCCCAAAGAGTCACTTATTCTCTTCAACGAAAAAAGACGTTCCACGGGTGGCGAGCACCTGAAGAAACGTCTTTATGATTTATACTTACAGCCAAATGAGCAGATGGGGTTTTAAATAGCTGATTAATACTCTCCAAAGTATATTGAAATTTTTAATCTTGGATGAGTGCTGCTATCTGATCTTTCACATTTACATTATTTAATCCCCCGTGATAACAAACGACAGATGTAATGTCGAGATATGAATACTTTTTCAACGAAAGCTTTGCTGCAGTTATATCCGGTGTAGTCGGGGTGTGAATTCCCCCAAGCATACCGTCTACACTGTACATGGAGTCCCCGGCAATGAGCGTTTTACTTTCCTTCAAATAAAGACTGATATGACCGGGTGTGTGCCCAGGTGTGTGAATAACGCGAATCCCGCCGCAAAACGGCAGTTCTTGACCGTCTATTAAAGTATGGTTTACTGTGCCCTTCGGCGGATTTTCCAGCTGACCATCTTTGATCAGAGGCAGTTCCCCTTGGATGTACGGCATATCCAGTTCGTGTGCATATACTTTAATAGCGTTGCCACGTGTCTGCAAAATCTCCGGAAGATTCCCTATATGATCCACATCCTGATGGGTCAAAATCACCGCATTTAGTTGGTCTATCGAAACGCCAGCCTGCTCTATTGCCACACGTAAATCCTCAAATTGACCTGGAAAACCAGTGTCTATTAGAATAGTCATTTCATGATCCTTTACAAGAATAGGGTGGATCACATTCCCGTGATAGTCCAGATGGAGCATTTCGACTCCCTTTGAAATTTCCATAATATTCGTCCTCCGTAGAAAGAAATTGATAAGTAAAGTATCTCTTTGTAAACGAATCAAGTTCCTAAAAAGATATGGGATAGAAAAAAGGGAAGGGGAGGATATAACTTCTTAAAAAAAGTGTTAAGATGACATTTTGAGATATAGACAGTTCCTTCAAAAATAAAATTAATGGTAAAATAAAAAAAGGAGGGGAGATCATTTAGCTTATACAGCTACAATAATTTGAGCAAAAAACTGAATTCAAAATGGTAAACTTTTATTATTGAGTAAATACACAGATGGTATAGAAATGTTGGAGGTGCAAGGTCATATTGAAGAAATTAATCTTGGCAACACTATTATTCTTAACGAGTTACGTATTATTCTTATCAAATTCAACGGAAGCTTCAACAACAGTTAAAACCGCTGTACATACCTATAAAGGTCAACCGTATGTTCAAATTAGTGGTGGAAATGCAATAGTTATAAAAAAAATAAATGATACTTTAAAGGAACATACAGTAGAAGTAGCTAATGGCAATAAGGCACTCCAACAGAATAATAGTGTAGCTTGGTACAAAACGAGCGTGAAAACAACGTACAATAATAATAAAATATTATCTGTAGCTTACACAGATGGACTCAATTACAGCGATGATAATATAGGAACCTATGTATCCATTATTTATAATTTTGATCTTGCAACAGGTGACCGAATTACATTATACGATGTAGTAGATTCTGATCAAAAAAAGGCCAATCTTATGTCTATTTTATCTCATAACCTTCAGCTCAAGTATAATAAGGGAATTACAATTTATGAAAAGAGTATATATGATATTCCAATAAACTCTTCCACACCATTTTATTACTACGATAATGGTATAATTATTCGATTTTATCCCTCTCAAGTTGCAGAATTGTCAGAGGGATTCATAGATATAAAGGTTCCATTCTCACAGCTAAATGAAGAAATAAATAGATTGGAGCCTCTTAGCACTTATTTAGATTATCTCCAAAACAATGTGACTGATTATGTTGATACTGAGATCGAATATTTTAATGGATACAGTATAAGGAATAGTTATCAACTCTTAAATGGTGAAGTATGGAAGCAAGTTGAGCCGAATTTTTTTAGCCTGCAATCCTATTCGTTGTATCCGAAAGTACGCATATATAAAGATAAAACACGCTATTATATGTGGGTTGAGGGTACAGATGACGCAGTAGAAGTTGAGAGGATTATATAATTTCCAAGCATAGCATTTATTTTCTCAGCCGCCCTTCTGGGCGGCTTTTTACATATTTGATTTCTTGTAGGTACAAGTCGATTTCTAGAAGGAAAGCAGACATAAATCTAAACTTATTAGAGATTAATCTATAGTTTATCAGGTTTTTATGTAACCGCTATCATTCTATAATTTAGTCAGAAAGGAGGTTAAAGGAAAAAGGTGTCAATTGTTAAGAGAACTTCAACCGAGAATGAGACGAAAGTAGTAGTTAGGACAAATACAATCATATTGGGAGGTATAATATGTTTAAATTTGGCAAAAAAATGTTGACGGTCGTGTTGGCAGCTTCCATGAGTTTTGGCGTGTTTGCAGCAACCTCAAGTGCAGCGACAGATTATTGGCAGAATTGGACCGATGGCGGCGGTACGGTTAATGCTGTGAATGGATCGGGCGGAAATTACAGTGTGACATGGCAAAATACGGGGAACTTTGTTGTTGGTAAAGGCTGGAATGTTGGATCTCCAAACCGGACAATTAACTATAATGCTGGGGTTTGGTCTCCATCCGGCAATGGCTATTTGACACTCTACGGGTGGACAAGAAATGCACTTATTGAATATTACGTTGTAGATAGTTGGGGCACATACCGACCAACCGGAACGTTTAAAGGTACTGTCAACAGTGATGGAGGAACCTATGACATCTATACAACGATGCGATACAATGCACCTTCCATTGACGGTACACAAACCTTTGCCCAGTACTGGAGCGTAAGACAGTCGAAGAGAGCGACCGGGGTTAACTCCGCTATTACGTTCAGTAACCATGTGAACGCATGGGCAAGCAAAGGAATGAATCTGGGTAGCAGTTGGTCTTACCAGGTGTTAGCGACAGAAGGATATCAAAGCAGCGGAAGTTCCAACGTAACGGTGTGGTAAGTAATCCATGGTAAGCAACCCCACGGTGACCCGTTTAACGTAAGTAAATCAGATTCTTATACATTAGGGACAGGCTCAATGCCTTTTTCCTCAGTTCTACCATCAGTCCGGATATGTTGAAGGCCGTTTTCAGTCAGACAAATGGCCTTCGATGTTGCCGGATGAGAATGGCAGTCATCATAGCCACTTATTTTCCCATTAGTTTAAAGGAGATCGTTCAATGAGAAAGCTGTTGATGTTCTTTTTAATAGCAACAATGCTAGTGATCAGTGCTTGTTCGCAGGATAAACCCGAACCGAAGGATAACCTTGTATTCGTGCAAGGTGGATCGTTTAAGAACAACAAGTCCAATTTCGCTGGTAGAAATGTGACCCTGTCGAACTTTTATATCGGAAAATATGAGGTAACGCAAAAAGAGTGGGAAGATATCATGGGAAATAACCCCTCTGGATTCAAAGGAGATCAATTACCCGTAGAAATGGTGAGTTGGTATGACGCGGTAGAATATTGCAATCAAAGAAGCATAAAAGAGGGCTTAAAGCCGCATTACAACATCAATAAGGATACCCAAGACCTGAAAAATAAGAATGATAACGATAATATAAAATGGACAGTAACGATTAATGAGGGAACTAACGGTTACCGACTGCCTACAGAAGCGGAATGGGAATATGCCGCAAGCGGAGGTCAGGAGAGCAAGAATTACACATACAGCGGCAGCAACAACGCCGATGAAGTCGCATGGTATTGGAAGAACGCCGGGGACAAAATCTTAACTGGAGACTGGAACTGGCCTGCCATAGAGAGCAACAAAAACAAAACCAAATCGATTGGTACCCAACAGCCCAACGAGCTTGGTATCTACGATATGTCTGGCAATGTAAGAGAATGGTGCTGGGACTGGTACAGCGATGCTGAGAGTCAAATTGCTTCCTTTCGGGTCGTAAAAGGCGGAGGCTGGATCGGCGGTGTTAACAATAACGAGATCGCTTTTCGAGGGAAATTCGATGCAAATGGCTTTGGTCCCGACCAGGGTTTTCGTATTGTTCGCGGAGAATAGTCGAAACAATCAAAGTACCCTAACTATTGTAGCAGGCCCAGGCTTATACGTTGCAAATTCAATCGTTGAATATAAAGAGATGCCCACGCTAATGTAGATTAGCCAGGACATCTCTTTTTTGAAATGCTTGTATTTCATTCAAAATGCACAGGATCGGAAACGTGATGCATTGCCGTACAATTTGAACCTTTATTTTGCAGGATCAAAAAGTATCCTACGACACAAAAATGATCGGATCATACAAAAAAGTGCGTACTATTCAACGATCATGGCACCTGATAGTCTAACATTCGAAGGGCAAATTGAATTGCCGTTCAATATAAAAATCTTACTGAAGGGGTGGGAAAAATGCCAGCATATCAGCTTCACTTGAAAGATAAACGGATCGTATGGGGAAATGAAATAGATGTTGAGTCTCTCATTGGCGCATATTCACAGGACTCGATTAGAACAGGCGAGAATGCGGCTTTGGATTGGAAATTGCCTGACGGCATATATAGAGCAAAAGAGGTCGTCATCGAGCTGGATAAACTGCTTGAGGCGATACTGGTTCAGCTGGGTGAACCGATAGACGGTAATCCTTCAGTGTTATTGGACAGCCTTCAAGCCAATTTGGCAATCTCCGGTGATCTTTCATCATTACCGCTTGGATCTTTGGCTTTGAAGGATAAAGCAGGTGTTGAAATTACGGCACAGGCTGCACGCATTGGTGAACAATTGGTTCTCTGGGCACGCGAGATTAATTCTGAAAAGAGGGCACTGGCGAAATATGGACCTGAAACTCTTGGACAGCTGGAATTTAGAAGTCATTGCTACGGTCATACCCTGATACCGGAAGCTATTGCTCAGGTTTGGGGTCCCGATGGGGGACCAAAAGTTATGCAGTTATATAATGAATACTTGCACCAATTTGTATTGCTGCGGGATGCATTACTTCCCTTTGCCAATTGGGAACAAGTACCGTTTGAAGTCAAAGAACACACGCAATACAAAGGATTACGTTTTCTGGAGCCTGCCCGTAAGATCTTTTTAACTCAATTGCTCGGGAAGGAATTAACGCACAAGGCGATTGTTAAATATGCACAGAGTGTGCTTAGCTCGGGTTTGACCTCTGCAGGTTACGGCTTTCAATATTCTTTGGGAACTGTGTTGCCAGCTGGCTTGGGTGAGTCGGCTGGAACGGCTGCGCGTTATCTTTTGAAATGGCATCCGGTACAAACCATTGAGACCGAAGAGACACAAGATATAGTCGCCATCTCATTCGAATATGAATATGACGATTATTATGCTGCACCACGAAATGAAGCAGGAACGGGCATACCTGGCAGCAAGGATTACCTTCACATTTCAGAAGACCATAGTGAGCTTCCATCCATCGCAAGACTGCTTCCGAATACAGGGTCAGATCGAACAACCGTGCGTTTCAGTGTGGAGAGAGAAGGTCATGCATCATCTAGTGTAGAATCTAGTGTAGAATCTAGTGTGGACCTCGGTCAGCTCTTCAGGGGACATCGATTTTCATATCGGCCTGAAAAGAACAACCATTCCAAGGATTCTGCTGTGAAGCGAACATCGACCAGCATTCATCAGGTAGCAGACATTCTATCGCATTCCGGATTGGTGACAAATACGGATAATGGAGTCCATGTCATACCAACAGGCGGAAATGAACTTGTACAGTGGTCTTTGTTAGGCAAGCTGTATCCCGAAAATGTGGTGTTATTGGCTAAAGGAGATCAAGAGGAGCTGGAAACAGCTTTGGTTTCCGGAAAGGGGTATGGAACGCAATTTCTGGTGTTGTAATGCCTTAAACCATTCGTGACAGATGATATGACGGCGGCAGCGCAATCGTACAGAGCTGCTGCCGTCTAATTACGACTACTTTAATTTACATTAACGATGTCACGACGAGAGTCATCATTGTCGCAGGATACTTCGTCGGGAAATTTCTCGATATAGGTCGTGCCAAATTTGCACAACATCTGTAGCATGGGGGCCAGTTCCTCACCCAGATCGGACAAATAATATTCTACTTTTGCTGGTGCAACCGGATAGACCTTGCGAATAATGAGACCGTCGCTTTCAAGCATTCTGAGCTGCATTGTAATCATGCGTTGGGTTGCGTCAGGAAGAAGTCGCTGTAGCTCATTAAACCGAACGGGACCTTTGGTTAAGTGATTAAGTATAGAGATTTTCCATTTTCCGCTGAGTAGGCTCATAACAATTTCCGAGGTACAGCGATACGTTTTATTTCTAAAGTTAATCATTCTCGAGCACACCTCTTTCCCTTTGATTTTGTACTCCCCACTCACATAAGCCTTCCAGAACGGGCAATAACGTTTCCGCTTTATCTGTCAGACTGTACTCCACTTTGGGAGGGACTTGAGGATATTCTTTCCGTTCGACCATACCATCTGCTTCCAATTCTTTTAGTTGTGAACTCAATGTTTTAAATGTAATTGCTCCAATTTGTCTTTTCAGTTCATTAAAGCGTACCGGTTGGTTCTCTGCCAAAAGATAAATGATGACCATCTTCCATTTACCGCCAATGACAGACAGAGTGTAGCCAAAAGGTGTATCTTGAATATGTTTAACCTTACCTTGGTATTCAGCCATGCTCATATTTATGCTATCCTTTCGGGTAGTACCTGTCATAATAGTGCGTACTACTTTTTGATTTGCGTTCAGTTTATACTAACCTTACTTTGAAGTAAAGGAGAGATAAACATGAATCAAAAAACGATACGTCTGTTAATGCCACAATGGCAAGGGGGGAATAACCCAAACTACTCTTTTGGTGCGGAACTGCTTGCCTGGCTGGCTCCTGACAATGATCAACCATTGATTCAAGTTCCTGTACAAGCATATGATGGAACGCCACTGGAAAACGAGAACGGAGTAAATGGGAGAAAACAGCTCATTGAACAACTGGAAGCAGCCCAGCATATTATTCATGCGCACAAGCCTGACCGTATTATCATGTTTGGTGGAGACTGCCTGGTCGAACAAGCCCCGTTTGCTTATTTAAACGAAAGGTATCATGGAGAACTAGGCTTGATTTGGATTGATGCACACAGTGATTTGGTAGGTTACGTGGGTTATGATAACGGACATACGCTACCTCTGGGCAATCTTTTGGGAGAAGGGGATGAAGAGTTTGCAAAACATGTGAAAATCCCTCTTAAGCCTGAAAATGTTTTTATTGCGGGGCTGGCAACACCTACTGAACAGGAAAGCAAAGACATTTCAGAAGCGTTTGAACGATTCGGTATCACTACGGCAGAATCTGATACAGAAATGATTCAAAGACTAGGTATCAAAACAGCCGGAGCCGAAGAATTAACGAAAAGTACAGCATCCATAAAAGAGTGGATTAAAAAAAGCGGCATTAAGCATCTGGCTATTCACCTTGATCTGGATGTGCTGGATCCTAAGGCATTTCGTTCGTTATTATTTGCGAATCCTGAAGGGCCCTACACCTTTTCTCCTGCGGGAAGCTTGCAAATTCCTCAGCTCCTTCAGCTGCTCAAGGAACTATCAGAGGAAACAGATGTCGTTGGATTGGGCATAACCGAGCATATGCCGTGGGATGCAATTAACTTGAAGAATCTGCTGAGGGAAATACCGATTTTAAATAAATAATATAGTTTAATATACTCGTCAACCCAATTGTTATATTAGAGTGATAGGATAACCCCAAAATACACTAAACACTTTATCATTGTGTGAAGTGTATTTTTTGTGACTGCACGTGAAAAAAACCTTAAATAACATTTGGGTGCTGAGGATTTGATGCTATGGCTGGGGATCTGAGGTACTTTGTAAGACACCATTGGTCATTCACCTACATACATTATCTCAGGACAAATGACTATTGAAGTCAGTCATGGAGGTATTTAATCTTATGTCAATTAATCATCCTTTGAATACAACACATCCTTATTGGATCGAGAACGTGGGCGGGAGAGAAAGGGAAGCTATGACTCCTCATCCTGTAGTTGTGGAGGTTAGGCAAGTTGCATCCAATCAGATTGTAGTGACCTATGATCAGCCAGCAGATTTAGCATCCGCAACAAACATATCGAACTATTGGATAAGAAGTAATATGGCTAGTCCATCTGATATAGCCAGTGTAGGAATGGGAGAAGCCATCACGAAAGATAATTCGATTCGTGCTGATCGGGGGATGATAACTCCTATTAATAATTCTAGAACGAGATTTGTTATAACCTTCAACGTTAACGCGACTATGGGAGTGCTTTATATTTTGCTTCCATGCTTTGTTAATTTGGAGGGGAGATCCGGATTTACTGGTGGAAATTGGGGACCGTTCAGCAGAAATATGTTTATTGGGTTGTAGTAAACCGTTGGATATGGCATAAACACAAAAAGTCGCCAGAAATGGCGACTTCTTTTATCAACAGCGTAACACGACCTGTGCAACGGACTTATTAACCTTTTTTGCAATGGATACTAACACTTCATTCTGGAACAGATCATTTCTTCCTTCAGCAAAAAGTGCCTAGGATTGAATCTGAATATGATTTTCTTTCATAAATGCAGCACTCATGATTTGTTGATTAAGTTTAATGGCTCGACCAAAATAGATTTTGACCTTCAAGTAAAAGGGATGTCCCATAAGTCATGAATATGACAGGGACATCCCTTGTTCGTGTTATTTTGTTTTAATGAACCTGAGACACGCTATTTGCTCCCATTTGCCCAGATTTGAGGTCTAACGAATTAAAGAGACGTTATTTCGTCGATTTGATCAATTTTTCAGGTTTTGACAACGTTTTATAACGAATTAGCGTTACTGAGGTTCGTTAAATCTTGCAAGCGTTGATGATCCGCCTTTTAAGGTGCGGTAGGTTCGTTAGCGCTTGGAGCGAGGAAGAATTCCTTTTGAGATAGCCCTTTGCATCTCCCTCTACAACTCCCCTTTCCCAGCTTTCCAAGCGGATCAAAAGAACTAAGCTTTCTTTTATAACTTGACCCAGGCCACCAGTCCGTCGGGTTGATCCGGGTTAATGCCATTTCGTTCAGCATTAGCCAAAGCTGCGATTTGCGGGATGAAAATAAAAGGAATACCCTGCACCGCTGTATCAAGTGGACGATCAGTCGTGATCTCAAGGTCAAAGAACTCCTGTGGAATACTCTGCGCCCGATCCGCAAACGTAATAATGGTGGCTCCGCGCTCCTTAATATCTCTCATCAAATTGCGCTGATGCTCAATACCTCTGTCCGACAAGGCAGCGATTACTAACGTGTCCGAACCCACGGTGACCATCGGCCCGTGCCGAACGTCAAGAAGGTGGTATGCGTGGGCTTGCGTCTTGGCAATCTCAGTCAGAGCGATGGCACCCTCGGCTGCCAGTCCTTGTAGTTCACCGTCTGCAAGCAGGACCGCGTTCGTCCAGTTGAAGTCGGAGACACGGCGGATGCTGTCCTCTACACGTTCCATGTAGGCTTCGCCTTGATGTATCGCCTCCTGCATGTCGATAATCAGGTCCTCATCTCCAGCAAGAAATGCAGCGAGAAGGAGATTGGCTGCGTACAGATTAGTTACTGTGCGGGTCTGGCAGACGCTATGGTCAAAAGCCCAGGGCAGTTCCAGAGGGAAATCGGCGCTTTTAGATAACGGCGAGTCCGTTACACAAGAAATCGTTAATAAAGGAATACGTTGATCAGACTGGAGTAAACGCAGCGCTTCAACCACTTCACTTGTGCTGCCAGAACGAGACGGCGCTATGATCAGACTACCCTCAAGCATGGGACGATAGCGGTCAGCATGGAGCATGAGATCACCTGCGGCAAGTGATATTGCAGGCAGGCCAGTACGCAAACGGAAGGAAAAAGCGGCCGCTTCGCTCAAGCAATAGCTGGATCCGGCGCCCACAAAGGTAACGGAGGTAATCGCTTGAGCTTGGACAAAGGCAGTAAACTCTGTGCGTTTGGCCAGTAAATAATTGTAAGTCTGCTGCAAGGCCTTATATTGTTCTTTTACTTCACGATACGTCAAACTCATAAAAATACCTCCCGGAAATGATTTAGATTGATAACTTCAGTTTGTGATCTTTTCAATCAAATGTATAGTTTAATGATTGTTATAATCATAATTATGCCTGCATATCCGTCTAAATTGCAATAGTTTTCCAAAATAATGATTGATTTAATCAAATAAAAAGATTATTATGATCACAGGCTAGAAATTATCAAATGTTTCCCAATCTCATCTGACCCGTGAAGGGAGGTGCAGGATCGATTAAATCGTCGCCATATACCTGATAGAGGGTTGTTGATTTAATTTAAATCCTTTAAGCAAGGAGCGACGAAACCTTTTAAGGGGGAATGGATATGCCACTGATCTCGTCCACTGAAATGCTGCAAACAGCTCGAAGGGACCAATACGCCATCGCTGCATTTAACGTACATACCTTGGAGATGCTTCAGGCTGTCGTTGAAGCGGCTGTGGAAACCGAATCACCGCTGATTATTCAAACCACGGTGGGCACAGTCAATCATTTGGGTCCGGATTATATTGCCCATGCGGCTAAAACCGCAGCCGACTTGACGGATATCCCCATCGCACTTCATTTGGATCACTGCACTGATTTTTCGACAATTATCCGATGCATTCGAGCAGGCTATACCTCCGTTATGATTGATGCATCCATGTACCCTTTTGAAGAAAACGTGAACCTAACCCGCAAAGTGATGGAAGTTGCCCAGGCATCTGGCGTGAACGTGGAAGCGGAGCTTGGCAAGGTCGGCGGCGTTGAGGATGATATTGTCGTGGAAGAGCAGCATGCGTCTCTGGCTGATCCCGAAGATTGCGTTCAGTTTGTTGAACGTACAGGCGTAACTACCCTCGCTCCCGCAATCGGAACCGCGCACGGTATTTACAAAGGACAGCCGAACATTGATTTTGAACGAATTGAAACCATTGCGAATCGTGTATCGGTTCCTTTGGTGCTGCACGGTGGTTCAGGCATTCCAGCCGAACAAATTCATCGGGCGGTCGCGCTTGGCATGTCCAAGGTAAACATAGCCACAGAGCTGCGTATTGCGTTTTCCGAAGCCATCAAAGATGTATTTGTGATTCATCCAGAAGAGAATGATCCACGTAAATACATGGCTCCGGCAAAGGAAGCCGTTAAACGGCTTGCCATGGATAAAATACGTTTATGCGGAAGCACTGGCAAAGCCGGCGTAGTCCGATGATTGCCACAGTCACACTTCATGCGGCCATTGACCGGACGTTATACGTTGACAAGTTTGGCGTTGGCCAAGTGCATCGGGTGAACCGAGAGGTTAATGAGCCGGGCGGCAAAGGCAATAATGTAGCCAAAGTGATTCGGCAGCTTGGCGGTCAAGTCACGGCAACAGGCATCATTGCCGGTAATAACGGTGGATTTATTGAGAACAGTCTGACTGAGCGTGGGATACGCACTTCTTTTATTCACTCAGCGGGAGAATCTCGAGTCTGCCTTAACATTCTGGACGATTCCAGCAGGAGCTCTACTGAGCTGCTTGGGCTGGGACCAACCATGTTAGAAGCCGAAGTTGAAGCGATGAAGAATAAAGTACAGGAGCTTGCCATCCAGTCCAGTGTGGTCGTCATGTCTGGAAGTTTACCCCCAGGCGCACCGAACACATTGTACGCAGAACTGATTCGCATTGTCCGTTCAGCAGGCGCGCGAGCTTTTCTGGATACAGGTGGAACAAGTTTCAGCGTTGGGTTGAGTGCAATGCCTCATTTCGTGAAGCCGAATGAGCAGGAGCTGGCCGAATGGTTGGGGCATGTGCCAAGAGACGTAAACGAATGGGCTCGTGCAGCGCGCAGGTTGGCGGATCAAGGCATTGACGAGGTGTGCATAACACTCGGCAGTAACGGTGCTCTGGCTATATTAAACGGAAAAGCATATATGGCGAAGCCACCATTCATTCAGCCTGTGAACACGGTAGGTTGCGGGGACGCCTTTGTTGCCGGCATGGCATATGCAGGAGAGCGCGGCGATTCGGCCGAATCCAGACTGCGTACGGCTGTCGCAGCTGCTGCTGCGAATGCAATGTCTTCCAAAGCAGGTGACATCGACTATGTTCTCTTTGAGGAGTACGAACATCAGGTGCAAATTATACCTTTATGATGATTGAAGGTTTGGAAAATCAGCTTCATATCCCTCATGAATAACCGTTAGAGAGATGCTTTTCTTATGGGATGCAGTTCACGTCGACATATTGCAATCCATCCTTTCATCCTACACAATAGAGCTAGCACGGGCTGAAGTTAACGGATTTCTTGAAAGCCCAGACATATTAAAGGAGAGAATTATGCAATATTCAAAGGGTGAATTGCGCAGAGCACAAACATTGGAACTGATTAAATCGCACGGAAAAATATCGCTGCAAGAGATTGTCCAAACGGTTGGCTGCTCGGAAGCAACTGCAAGAAGAGATTTGGACGCACTTGAAAAAGCGGGCGAGATTATTCGAACAAATGGGGGAGCCATTTATGAAGGGAGCCTGACGTCGACGGTATCGGAGCTGCCTTTTGCAGCAAAACGCGATTTCCGACGGATGGATAAGGAACGCATCGCCGCCACGGCCGCAGCCCTTGTTAAAGAGGGGGACATTATCTGCCTGACGGGAGGAACAACGACGTTCTTTATTGCGAAAGCACTCAAAAAGCACCGTAATATTACGATTGTCACCAACGCGGTGAATATTGCTTATGAATTGGCTGATGCCGAAGATATTCAGGTCGTCGTGATTGGCGGCGTTATGCGGTCGAAAAGCTACGAGTTATGCGGTCCGCTGGCAGAAAGTGTGATCGACAAAATTAACATTACGAAAATGTTTCTCGGGGTGGACGGAGTAACGCAAAATTTCGGCTTTACGATGCATTCCGAGCTTGAAGCTCGTATTGCCCAATTAACAATGGAACGTTCCAGCGAAGTTTATGCTGTATTCGATCAAAGCAAGATTGAGAAAAGTGCTTTGTTTACGATTGCTCCCTTAACACAGGTGACAGGGGTAATTACGAATAAACAGCCGGAGGGATGGTTTGAGCAGGCGTGCCGGGAGCATCAGATTGCAATACATACAACGACAGACTCCATTGCTTCTATATAAATACGCGTAAAACTCAAACGCCCTTCCCTCCATATGCTGGCTAATTTGCAGGACAAGGGAGGATATGCGAATGCATTTTTCCAAGTTTATGCTAATCATTGCGATGGTTTGTGTTGTATTCGCTGAAGCGGGCTGTTCCAGCTCCTCCTCATCCGGCGGCGATACATCCGCAGACCCGCAAGGCAAGGTGAAGCTGGTCTTTTGGAGTCATCAGGAAGACGCCATTGTGGGCGCATACAAGAAATTAATATCCAAATACCAGACCTTGCACCCCGATATAACGATCGAGTATCAGACCTTTCCATATGATGTATACAGCCAGAAGCTGAAAGCCTCATTCTCCGCGAAAAAACCACCCGATATTGCCGAATTTTTCGGCACCTGGGTACCCGAATATTCCAGGAACGATCTGCTTGTCGAAATCCCTGATAGTGAAAATGTGAAAAAAGAGTACTATGATGCCCCCTTGGGGGGATATTTGCGGGATAACAAGCTATACGGGCTGCCACTTGAATACAACATTGAGAACGGTGGCATGCTGATTCACCCGCAAATGCTCAAAGAACAAGGGCTGGATCATCCACCCTCAAACTGGACAGAACTTGTGGATTACGCCAAAAAGCTAACCCTACATGAAAGCGATATCATCAAAGTGAAAGGCTTCGATTTTGTATCGGCAGATAATATTACATTCACTTTCCTATCGCTCATTTTGCAGCAGGGAGTGAGCTTTATGGGTGAGGACGGACATGTTGATTTTCACACGCCGGAGGCTCAGAAAGCGATGTCCACTTTGGTTTCACTTGTGACTGATGACAAGGTTACGGATTTAACCACGTTCGGCAGTGAACTGGATACCTCTGACTATTTTTTTCAGGGGAAATCAGCCATGACCTATCGCGGCCCCTGGACAATTGCTGCGGGACAGAACAACTATAAGGTAGATGATTTTGAATACGTGTCGGTACCTTCTTTTACGGAGAATCCACCCGTTTTTGCTGCCGAATCCGGTTGGGGTCTTGCGGTATCGAAGCAAAGCAAACAGCAGGAGGCCGCACTTGATTTCATCCAATTCATCTCAGAGAAGGACAACCTTACGACATGGAATACGAACACCTTTACCGTTCCAGCCAAAAAGGAAATTGCTGAAAATCCGGAATTCCTGAAGAACAATCCCCACCTAAAGCCCTCGCTGGACATATTGGCGTTAGGTCAATGGATTGGCCCTATAGCAGACCGGGATTTCTTTTTCAAGCAGATCAATGACAATTTTCAACTGATGGCTAGTGGACAGCAGGGTGTCGAGGACGGATTGGCGAACATCGAACGGACGATCAATGATAATCAGGATCAACATAAGTGATAGGGGTGCTGGGGATGAGTACTGCTATATCTACCAACAAGGCGGAAAAGGTTAACCCAGCGGTAAAGTCAACAGCTTACAGGGCAAAACGAAGGTTCATCATCATTTCACTCGTACCGATTTTGCTTCTGTTCGGGGTGTTTGCTTTCCTTCCCATCGCATGGAGTCTGGGCTTGTCCGCATTCAAGTATGACCCGCTCAGCTCAAATGCGATTTTCGTGGGAGCGGAGAACTATATCCGCATGTTCCAGGATTCCATATTTCTGAAGTCATTGTGGGTAACCTTCAAATTTGTATTTATCGCTGTATTAATTAACATTGTCATTACGCTTTTAATCGCTTCAGCGATTCAGCGAGTCCGCATCCCGTGGCTCAAAAATGGCTTTCGAACCGTATTCTTTCTTCCTACAATCGCTCCGCTTGCGGGAACGGCCATCGTATGGAATACCATGTTCAATTACAATGATGGCTTGTTCAACATGATTCTCGCCAAGCTGAATATGGCGCCAATCCAGTGGCTAAGTGATCCGCATTACGCGCTCTATTCCGTCATTATGATGACCTTGTGGGCTGATATTGGCTATAATATCGTTCTTTTCATTGCGGGACTGGATTCCATCCCGGATATGTACTATGAAGCAGCAACGCTGGAGGGGGCGGGCCGATGGCATGTCTTTCTTCACATCACACTGCCACTGCTGCGCAGAACGTTGCTGTTTGTATCCATCACGACAGTGGTTTCCTATTTTCAGGCCTTCCCACAATTTCAGATTATGACCAAGGGCGGACCCTTCAACGAAACACGAGTGCTGTCACTGCAAATCTATGAACAGGCATTTTCCAGCTCCAATATGGGGTACGCATCTGCTATGGCAACCGTGTTTCTAATGATCATTCTGCTTGTGACGCTGCTGCAACTTCGATGGGGACGCACGCAATGGGAACATTGAGAGGAGAGGGGAGAAGAAGCCGATGCCACGTAAATTCAGCCTGTGGGAAGGGTTTACTATCGCAGTTCTAGCAGTTATAGCTTGTGTTATGCTTTTGCCTTATGTCTGGATGGTGCTGTCATCGCTGAAAAGCAACATGGACATCGTCTCGGGTTCCGGCGGGTTATTTCCAAGCAAGCCGAGCCTGGACGGATACCGAACGGTTTTTAGCGAGGCGCCGTTTGTTACGTGGCTGCTGAACAGCCTGGTGACATCCGTCATCATAACGGTAGTTACCTTATTTACCAGTGCTCTAGCCGGATATGTATTTGCCAAACATCAGTTTAAAGGCAAAAAACTGCTGTTCATTCTGATTTTGGCAACCATGATGATTCCCTTTCAGGTTATTATGATTCCCACGTATTTGATCACGGCGGAACTTGGACTGGTTAACCATTTGCTGGCGATTATTTTGCCCAATCTGGTCAGCTCCTACGGTGTATTTCTGGCTAAACAATTCATAGAAGAGATTCCACAGGAGCTGCTTGAGGCAGCGAGGATGGACGGTTCTGGCGAATTCAGGCTGATGCTTCGCATCGTTATGCCGCTTATTCTGCCGATGCTGTCAGCCTTGGGAATTTTCACGTTTATGAACTCCTGGAATAACTACCTGTGGCCACTGATTGTATTAAATGATGAGAGCAAGATGACCGTTCCGTTGGCATTGGTCTATTTTAACGGAACGCACCAGGTTAATTACAACGTCGTCATGTCGGCTGCGGTACTGATTACAATACCGGTTATTATTATGTTCCTGATCTTCCAGAAGCAATTTATTAAAGGCCTAGCTATGACGGGCATGAAATAACGGGTGAGGAGAAGAATTATGACTAAAATCTCAATTATCGGAGCAGGCAGTGCATTTACCCGAGAGATCGCTATGGATATCCTGCTGATTGAAGGCTTGGAGGGTGGCACCATTGCCCTGGTTGATATTGACGAGCGGCGGCTTGAGTTGGCACGCAGGCTGGTGCTTCAAATTGTAGAACGGACAGGCAAGAAGTGGGAGGTGCTTTCCTCTACGGATCGCAGAGAGGTCATTGGCGGATCACAGTTCGTAATTAACCAAATTGAAGTTGGCGGGCTGGAGACGGTTCGTTATGAATATGAAATTCCGCTGAAATACGGGGTAAAGCAGTGCATTGGTGATACGCTGGGACCCGGAGGACTGTTCAAGACACTCCGTACCCTTCCCAGCTGGATAGAGATCGTGCGGGATATCGAAGCGCTCTGTCCAGACTGCATCATTCTAAACTATACCAATCCGATGTCGGCGGTTACACTCCTGACTTCCCGCATTACGGATATTCCGGTCGTGGGACTATGCCATTCCATCCAGAATACGTCTGCTCAACTGGCGGAGTATGCCGGCGTTCCATATGAAGAAATGTCATGGAAAGCCGGAGGGATTAACCATATGTCCTGGTTCGTGGAGCTGTCCCGTGCAGGAAGGGATCTATATCCTGTTCTGTTGGAGAAGATACAAAGTCCTGAGCTGCTGCGGCAGGACCCGGTCCGATTTGATGCGATGAAATACTTGGGTGCATTCGTCTCGGAATCTAGCGGCCATTTCTCGGAATATATCCCGTATTACCGTAAACGCCAATCACTTATCGACCAGCACTGCAGCACAGGTTATAACGGAGCTACGGGGTTCTACGCTGACAACTGGCCGATCTGGCGGAGAGAGAATGATGAGCAGATCGTTTCACAGCTTGAGGGAACGGTACCGCTTGAGCTGAAATCCAGTAATGAATATGCTGCCATCATCATCGAAGCAGTATTGAAGAATGAGCCGAAGGTCATTTATGGTAATGTTCCCAACCGGGGGTTGATTGAAAATCTTCAGGCTGATGGTGTCGTGGAAGTGGCCTGTCTCGTGGACGGGAAAGGCGTACAGCCTTGTCGTTTTGGAAGACTGCCTGAGCATTTGGCCGCATTGTGCCGCTCGAACATGGCTTTTTTTGACCTGGCTGTAGAAGCTGTGCGGAGGAGTGACAGGGAGATGGCTCGCCATGCACTGATGCTCGACCCACTAACTGCTGCCGTATGCTCCCTGGAGGAGATCAGAAGTATGTTCGATGAACTGTATGAGGCGGAACAGGGATTTGTTCCGGTATTGAAATGATGCAGAGACAGCAAACAAGTCCCGTTGTTGTCATTGCTGGCGAGCTAAATGTAGACGTCATTGTATCGGGAACGGATGTTATGCCGGAATGGAATCGGGAGAAAATGGTCGATGGCTTCGAGATTGTTCTTGGTTCCTCTTCAGCAATAACGGCCTGTGCGCTGGCAAGTCTGGGAGCGGATGTGAGATTCGTTAGCGTAGTGGGAGATGACGATTTCGGCAAATTCTGTATAGCTGAGCTGCAGCGTATGGGCGTAAATACAGAGCATGTAAGCCGATTATCTGGCATCAAGACAGGTGTAACTCTGTCGCTCTCCACACCCGATGACCGCGGGTTGTTAACATATGCTGGCAGCATCCCGTTATTGACACCTAATTATATTCCGGAGTCGTTGTTGCAGCAGGCAGCACATCTTCATTTTGGTTCCTATTATTTACAAGATGGGATGAGACCCCACTGGCTTGGTCTTTTTGCAAAGTTGCGGGCAAACGGGATCAGCACGTCTTTTGATACTGGTTGGGATGTATCCAATCAATGGGACCGTGAGGGCATAAGTGAATTACTGACGGTGACGGATTTGTTTATTCCCAGCGAGGATGAATTACTGCACATTTTCCCTGCCGATAGGATAGCCGATGTGCTTGACTCTATGCTTCCTGCCGTGGCGGGAATTGTAGCCGTCAAACAAGGGTCAAAAGGCGCTACACTGCGCGAGCTGAACGAAAGTAGAATATCGGCCGAATCTTACACTTTGACGCCCGTCGATACGACAGGGGCAGGGGACTGTTTCAACGCAGGAATCATATATGGATACTTGCTAGGAATGCGAAGCGAAGAACTGCTGCGATTTGCCAATGCATGTGGGGCTTTATCCACACTAGGCATTGGTGGCACAGGAAGCTTGCCGACGATGGAGACTGTCCATCTTTTACAGGCTGAGCATGTACAATAAAGCCTGGCTTTACACTAGGCAACCAAATTGATCAAAGGGAGTTGAGAGTATGTTGAAATTCGGTAAAACATTGCTGGTGGGATTAAGTATGGCGGTAGGGATAGGCTTGGTTTCAGGAATTGAATGGTCCTCATCAGCTGCCGCAGCAGGCACAGACTACTATGTGGCGACAAACGGAAATGACTCTAATGCGGGGACGAGCACCGCGCCATGGAAGACGCTGCAGCACGCAGCGGATGCTGTTCCTGCAGGCAGTACAGTGCATGTTCGTGGCGGGGTATACAACCAGAAGCTGAAGATCACTCGCTCAGGCTCCGCTTCACAGGGAGCGATTGTATTCACTCACGATGGCACAGAGACTCCGATTATTGACGGCACAGGACTTTCGGTTAGCGGGATTGAAGGGCTGATTGACCTGACCGATGTAAATTACGTTACCATTCAGGGATTTGAAATTCGCAATTATACTACAGCTACTAAGGACGTCATGCCTGTAGGCATTTATGTTCACGGATCAGGCAGCTTCATCAATTTGTCTGGCAACAAAGTCCATGATATCAAAAACACCGCCACGCCTACCGGCAGTGATCTGCTTGGCCGTGACGCACATGGGATCGCTGTATATGGCACGAAGGCACCCGAATCCATTCACGATATTACGATTAATGGTAATGAACTGTACAATCTTGTGCTCGGCTCCAGCGAATCGCTGGTTCTCAACGGTAACGTGGACACTTTCTCGGTGACGAATAATGTCATTCACGATAACGACAACATTGGCATTGATCTCATTGGTTTTGAGGGGAAAGCGCCGAATACGGCTTACGATCAGGTACGGAACGGACTCGTGAAGGGCAACAGAGTATACAATATCACTTCCAATAATAATCCTTCGTATGGGAAGTCACTTCCGAATAACAGTAATGCAGCGGATGGCATTTATGTCGATGGCGGCAAGGATAGTATTATTGAACAGAACTACAGCTACAACAATGATATCGGTATCGAGATTGCTTCCGAGCATGCCGGTAAATCTACCAGCAATATTACTGTTCGCAGCAACGCAGTCTACAACAACCGACTTACTGGTATCGCCATGGGTGGGTATGATACCAAACGTGGCTCCACAGTAAATTGTAAAATCGTAAACAATACGGTATACAAAAATGATACGCTTGGCGATGGCAGCGGCCAGCTTTACGTTCAATTCGACACACAAAATAACGTAATCAAGAACAACATTTTTGTTGCCAGTTCCACAGATGTGTTGATTTACAATGAATACACCAAGAATTCCGGAAATGTTGTGGATTACAATCTTTACTTTGCCCCTGCCGGAAGCAATGGAGCGAGCTGGACATGGAAGAATAAAGATTATACAGGATTCTCCGCTTATAAAACGGGCACTGGTAATGACGCGCATTCCTTGTTCATCGATCCCAAATTTGTGAATGCTTCAGGATACGATTTCCATCTCCAATCTTCATCTCCAGCGATTGATGCCGGGAACACGGACAATGCAATTATCGGAACACTGGACATTGAGGGAAAACCGAGAGTACAGGGAACTGCTGTGAATATCGGGGCTTACGAATGAGACTTATAATCTAATGGGAAGATTCTTCCCTAAGACAAAATCGACAAGGGTAGCTGAGTGATCAGCTGCCTTTGTTTTATTTTAAGGTAATAATCCTCTTTAAATAGCTGTACCTGAATTAGACCTTACGTAAACCCATATTTAGGTAGGGTGCGGCATTTCCATTTCGAGCCAAGGATAGTAAAATCGGTTATAGCATGATTAATGCTAAGGTTAATTCACAACTGTAGGAAAGAAAGGAGGGCATGGAATGAAACCCGGTTCCATCAAGAACAGCATGGTCATCTATTGGACCATAATCTTAATGCTAGTTTTGACTGCGTGTTCCCGATCAGAACAAAATGTAGATCCGCCACTCACACAACCTGCTCATCCTAAACAGCAGTCCGTTGAATACAAGCCGAACCCAGATGAACCCGCATGGAAGCTTGATAACACGCCTGTGGATTTGACCTGGTTTGTGGGCGCGAACTGGTATGGTCACACATGGGGTGAGAGCATGACCTCCAAGATTGTAACTGAGAAAACAGGTGTCAACATCAAATTCGAAGTGCCATCCGGTGAAGCCAGCGAACAAATTGCGCTTATGATGACATCCGGTAAGCTGCCGGATTTGATAACAATTGGCTCGTGGGAAAGTGCAATGAATAAGTTATTGGAAGGCGGCCAGGTATATGCTTTAAATGAATTGGCGGATCAATATGATCCTTACTTTTTCAAGGTCGCGGGGGACGGTACATTGAGGTGGTATCGTCAGGAAAACGGTAATACATATGGCATTCCAAATGATTCATACAGCCCCGGCCTGATGAAGGCCACCGGTTTGACGGCTGCAAACCAAACCTTTTTGGTCCGAAAAGACCTGTATGAGGCTATGGGCAGACCGGATTTGAGTACTCCTGATGGCTTTTTGAACGCATTACAACTCTTAAAAGATCAGTATTCAGTATACAAAGGTCAGCTCATCAGTCCCTTCTTTGCTCAGGGGAATGTCGCTTACGGGATGACCGAGTACCTGCAAAATCTGCTGGCTATCCCTCATGAAAAGAACGGTAAATTTAATGACCGCATGACCGACTCAGACTATATCACTTGGCTGAAAACCTTCCGTACAGCCTATGAGCGTGGCTTGATTAATGTGGATTTCCTGGTGGACTCGAATGCTCAGGTAGAGGAAAAAACCAGCAATGCCCGTTATTTTATGATGATTCGCGAGTGGACTGGCATGGCGGCGATCAATCCGATCTTGGCTGCGGGTGCATATCCGAATTCGTACTACATCGCTGTGGATGGACCGCAAAACAGCCACGGTGATTGCGCCAGACTGTTCCCCGGTAATATGGACGGTTGGATGGTTACGATGATTAGCAAATCCACCAAGAATCCTGAACGAGCTATCCGCTTCTTGACCTATCTGGCCAGCGAAGAAGGCCAAAGAGATGTATTTTTGGGCAAAGAAGGCGAAACATGGGCTGTGAGGGATGGCAAACCGCAGTTGACGGCCGAAATGGTCCAATTGCTTGACACCGATAGGGAGCGGCTGGAAAAGGAATACGGTATCATGGATACCTACTGGATGCTGCGCAACCCTGCCTTCGTTAACCAATGGAGACCGGAAAAGGCGCCATCCGTTAAGCAAATGGAGGAGTTCGCGAACAAACAGGCGGATATGGACAGTGGCATCTATAAGGGAATAGATCCTGTTGGGGATTCCGATATAGCCTTATCCTGGTCGCGTATTTCTCAGAATTGGGAAGAAGTTCTGCCTGAACTGATTACTGCCAAAGATGAAGCTGCGTTTGATAAAATTTTCGAAAATTTCTTGGCCCGCCGTGTGAATTACGGTTTTAATCAAGTAATGGAATACCGACAGACCGAGCTGGAAGCGAGAAAAGCCAAGATGGCTGAATAATCATTTCCTAACATCCTCTCTCTTTCGGCTAACTTGTAATATATGGTATAACAAAGGTGGTGAGGACTTCAGAATGAATTACCTACTGACTAGATTGAGGAAACTTTACCGCAATGCCCGTATATCCCAAAAGCTGTTTCTGGCGTTTAGCCTGATGATTGCCATACCCGTTATATTAGTATCCTTTTTATATATTCGCATGCAGGAAACCCAGCTATACAAGGACGCTATGGCAGCAGGCAACAGCCACGTTGCATGGTTGAACGACCAATTGCGCAGCAGAATGGACATCGTTGAGAACGCTTCCAACACTGCGCTCACTCAAAAGTCATTTGTGGATTTTATTCATTCCAATATGCTTGTGGATGGACTGCGACTGGTGAAATTTAAGCAAAACCAATTTGAGCAAATGCAAAACATCATTCAAAGTAATGCGATGATCAGTGAACTCAGCTTTTACGTAGATAACCCGAACCTGTATGAAATCTGGCCTGAAATCTACCATTATAATAAATTTTGGCCGCAGGATTACTGGGCAAAGCTTCGGGATGAAGGTGGTGCGGCTTACCGTTTATTTGCTTTTAAGGATGGTGAACATACGCTATCATACTACCGGTTGGTTCGCCTTCAGGGCCAGGAGAAAAAACGACCGAGTATTATGGAAATTCGCGTCCCGCACAGCATGTTTTTCAGCGACCTGCTCCAGGAGAGCAAGGGAGATTTCTTTTCTGTTTTGATGAACGAAAGCGATCCTCTCCAATATGTCTATAATCCACAGCATGAGTTTGCGCGAAAAGCCGGGAAAGGACTCGATGAAATCCTTAGTGCTGTTCATCGCCAGCTGGATGTACTGCCACAGGAAAATCCCGTTAAGATTAAGGTAGGTGATCAGAGCTACTATGCACTGTACCGATACATCGCTCCGCTAAATACTTATGTGGTCGATATCGCCTCCCATCAGGCGTTGATGAAGGGGCCGCGCAGCTGGTATGCATTTGTGGTAACGATTACATTATGTGTTCTGCTGCTCATCATGCTGCTTGTATCACATACAACCCGGCGGATTTTCCGACGGCTGGACAGCGTACTGGCTTCAATGCGTCAGGTACGAAAAGGAGATCTGGATGCAGCGATTGATACCGGCCTTGATGAGAACGAAAGAGGGGATGAGATTGATGAAGTGGCTGTGAGCTATAATAAAATGTTACATGAGGTCAAACGTCTGATGACACAGGTCGTGGATAAACAATTGATCGCCAAAAACGCACAGCTGCATTCACTGCATTCGCAGATCAACTCTCATTTTTTGTATAACGCACTAGAATCTATACGTATGCTCGCAGAGGTTCAACGACAATCTGCTATTGCGAATTCATTGGTATCATTAGGTTCACAACTTCGCTACAGCATGCAGTGGCGCAGTGATACGGTTGCTCTTCGCGAGGAACTAGCCAACATTCAAAGTTACGTTCAATTTATTAATTTAATGGAAGGTGGCAGCATCATGTTGACGGCAGATCTCCCGCAGGAGGTGCTCCGATATGCGATTCCTAAAATGTGCATGCAGCCTATCGTTGAAAATGCAGTGCATCACGCTGCACCATCAGGCGGAAGTGTGTATATTCAGATCACCGTTTCAGTGGAGAATGACCGCTTGCTCATTAACATACAAGATGATGGAGAGGGTTTAGACCCGGAGATGTTAGTTCGACTGCAAGCGGCACTGCGAGGAGACTCGGATTCGCCGATTGTTACCAGCAAGAACGGACTTGGTTTGGAAAATGTGAATAAGCGGCTGCAGCTTCATTATGGCGAGAATTGCGGTCTTTGGATTGATAGTGTTCAGGGCGCTTATACCTGTGTAACGATACGTTTGCCTTGGGAAAATGTAAATCTTGGAGGGTGGTAGGAGTGATCAATATTCTGGTTGTGGACGATCAAAAGCACATCCGTGACGGTCTGCGGGCGATGCTGCCTCAATTTCCTCTGGAGCTGAACAACATTTACTGTGCCGCAAGTGGGATGGAGGCGCTAATCCTTTTGCGCCAGCATAACATTCACATCGTTATTACTGATATTATGATGCCGGACATGGACGGACTGGCACTGATGGCACAGACCAAAGAGGAGCGCATCGAGGTGGAATACCTCATTATTAGCGGTTATAGTGATTTTACATATGCTCAAAAAGCGATCGAACTTGGGGCAAAGGGATACTTGTTAAAACCTCTGAAGCGAGAGGATCTGCAAACTTCACTAGAGCATGTATGGCAAGAAATCCAGACACGGCAGGCTCTTACGAACAACATACAGCATGTCTCCCGTCTCGCTCGAGAGACAGATCGTAAAGAATTACGAATGTTTATGCAGGGAGCGTTAAACGATGAGGCCTGGATCCTCCAAATCCAGGAACAAAATCCTGTGTTATGGAACAATTATCGTTTATGTTTGCTGCGAGAGAAATGCTGGATCAACCAGCCGGGTTCCAGCAGCGTCCATAGCATGGAAGCTATTGCTTATGGTGTATTCGGTAGACAAGGCTGCGTTTGCCTGCAACACAGCCCGTATCTGATCCTCTCTGTGAGTGCAGCCATAGATCCGGAGGCTTTGCCAGCGGCACTCAAGGAAAGAATGATCGATGCCATAACCGTTATGACTGACCCGCAGCAAGGATTAAAGATGTTGCCTGACAGTTATGCACAAGTACTTGAGCTATACCGCCACAGTTACCTGTATCCAGATCAATATATGATCCAACCTGCACATATTGAGCATATGGAGCAGCAGTGGCAAATTCCCTATGAAGAACTTCATGAGCTGTTCCAGTCTGTTGGGACTGTTGATAGTGGTGCAATTGCTCAGAGAATTTCCGCCATATTTCATAAAAATGTGCTGCAGCGCTATCATATTCACTATACCCAACAGCTCTGCGGCGCCACAGTGCAGATGATGGAGGAATATGAACGAGTTATTCGCCCCTACATGGGTGAAGAAGCGTTGGATCTTAAATCTTTGCGTAATCTCTTTGATTATCCGGGGATGCGTGATTATATTCAAGCACTGCAACAGCAGCTGCTTCGGCTGAATCAGTTCTATTATGATTATAAGTACAGCTATCGCAATTCGCAGGATTTAAATGAAGCTATCCGTTTTATACACGAAAGCTATCATAAGCCGCTGGACCTCGCGATGGTATCCAATCATGTGTCGCTTAATTACGCCTATTTCTCAAATCTGTTCAAGAAGAACATTGGCAAAGGGTTTGCTGAATATCTGAGAGATGTACGTATGGATAAAGCGCGGCGTCTCCTAGCCGAAACCGACCATAAGATTGTTGAAGTGGCTGCTATGGTAGGCTATGAAAGCTACAAAAGTTTTACACGAGCGTTCCTCCTTGCGATGGAAATTCAACCCACAGAGTATCGACAAATGATGCGCCAAAAGGTAGAACGTGAAGTGTAATACCGCAGTAAAATATATAAATTGAATCAAAATCCAAAAAATTGGGATAGAACAAAAATAATTGTACCTTTTCAGCAGTTTATCCTATTCGATAGAATAAAGATGTTCCCCAATGTAAGCGATTACCTATAAACGCATAGATTGGGAGAAACCATTATCCTATCAAAGGAGGGCAATTATGAAACCATCTCACTTTACGGAGAAACGGTTGATGAAAAAGGTACTTGGTTTGTTCTTAGTTGTTGTGATGCTGGCCAGTGTTGGTGTGCTGCCAACTACAAAAGTTCAAGCAGCTGGAACGACAGTTACTTCAATGGAGTACTTCTCACCAGCAGATGGACCTGTTATTTCAAAATCTGGCGTTGGCAAAGCCAGCTACGGATTTGTCATGCCTAAGTTCAATGGAGGCTCCGCTACGTGGAACGATGTTTACAGTGACGTGGGTGTCAATGTGAAAGTGGGTAACAACTGGGTTGATATCGATCAAGCCGGAGGATATATCTATAACCAAAACTGGGGGCACTGGAGCGATGGCGGATTCAATGGCTACTGGTTCACCCTCTCAAAAACAACCGAAATTCAACTGTACTCCAAAGCAAATGGGGTTAAGCTTGAATATCAGCTTGTATTCCAAAACATAAACAAAACAACCATCACAGCGATGAATCCGACACAAGGGCCGCAAATTACAGCAAGTTTCACAGGCGGTGCAGGCTTTACATATCCAACGTTCAACAACGATCCTGCGATAATTTATGACGCCGTAGCTGATGATCTGAAGGTATATGTCAAACCTGTAAACAGCAGCACATGGATTGATATTGACAATAATGCAGCCAGTGGCTGGATTTATGATCATAACTTCGGCCAATTCACCGACGGTGGAGGAGGTTACTGGTTTAACGTAACGGAATCGATCAACGTCAAATTGGAATCCAAGACTTCTTTGGCTAATCTTGTTTATACGATTACCTTTAATGAACAAACAAGAAATTCATATGTTATTACACCATATGAAGGTACAACCTTTACAGCAGATGCGAATGGTTCCATTGGGGTCCCGCTTCCCAAAATTGATGGGGGGGCACCAATCGCCAAGGAACTGGGCAATTTTGTATACCAGATTAACATCAATGGGCAATGGGTTGATTTGAGCAACTCCAGTCAGAGCAAGTTTGCATACTCCGCTAATGGTTACAACAATATGTCTGATGCCAATCAGTGGGGATACTGGGCCGATTATATCTATGGCCTTTGGTTCCAGCCAATTCAGGAAAATATGCAAATTCGTATCGGCTATCCGTTGAACGGACAGGCGGGTGGAAATATTGGTAACAACTTTGTGAACTATACCTTCATCGGTAATCCAAATGCTCCGCGCCCAGATGTATCCGATCAGGAGGACATCGCGATCGGAACACCAACCGACCCGGCTATCGCGGGCATGAATCTTATCTGGCAGGATGAATTTAACGGAACTACGCTTGATACAAGTAAATGGAACTATGAAACAGGCTATTATCTGAATAACGATCCTGCTACCTGGGGTTGGGGCAACGCAGAACTGCAGCATTATACAAACAGTACCCAAAATGTATTTGTACAGGATGGAAAGCTGAATATCAAAGCCTTGAACGACAGCAAATCGTTCCCGCAGGATCCGAATCGATATGCACAGTATTCCTCAGGTAAGATTAACACCAAGGATAAACTTTCCTTGAAGTACGGCAGAGTAGATTTTCGTGCCAAGCTGCCTACCGGTGATGGCGTTTGGCCGGCTCTGTGGATGCTTCCAAAAGATTCAGTATATGGCACATGGGCTGCATCGGGTGAAATCGATGTCATGGAAGCGAGAGGACGTCTTCCAGGGTCTGTAAGCGGTACTATACACTTTGGTGGACAATGGCCCGTGAACCAGTCTTCGGGTGGAGATTATCACTTCCCAGAAGGGCAAACATTTGCCAATGATTATCATGTGTACTCGGTAGTTTGGGAAGAAGACAACATTAAATGGTATGTCGACGGCAAGTTTTTCTATAAAGTCACTAACCAGCAGTGGTACTCCGCGGGTGCACCGAATAATCCGAATGCTCCGTTCGATGAGCCGTTCTACCTCATTATGAACTTGGCAATCGGCGGAAACTTCGATGGCGGCCGTACGCCGAATGCGTCTGATATCCCGGCTACCATGCAGGTGGATTATGTACGTGTGTATAAAGAACAGTAGTATGATAGCCGTTTCTACGATTGGGGTCGTGTCGGGGCCACACACCATAGTTTTCGGTGATGAGGCAAGATGAACGAAGAAGAAAAGACAGGGAAGACCAACAACATTTTTGTTGTTGGTCTTTATCGTTTTTTAAAAGTTAGATAATTTGTGTTAAGCAAAATTTCTTTTTCGACTCTAGCCTATACCATTTTAATGACGGGAAGCAGCCTGCGCCGAAGGACGCGTTACCGCAGGAGCTTCCTCACGAACTACCTCTTGAGCCGATGGACGTGCCACTACAGCTGCTTCTTCGCGAACTACCGCTTGAGCTGATGGACGCGTTACCGCAGGAGCTTCTTCACGAACCGCCGCTTGTGCGGAAGGAGGCGTTACCGCAGGAGCTTCTTCACGAACTGCCGCTTGTGCGGATGGACGAGATACCACAGGAACTTCTTCGCTGACAGCGGCTGGTTGCGATGGACGCGCTACCGCAGAAGCTTCCTCGCTCGCAACCACCCTCGGAGTATTGCTTGAAGCCCAAGCTGTTGTTACTGTACTAACTGCAGCAACTAGGAATAGCGTAGATACCGCAATAACAAAGGTTTTCTTTTTCACATTCTTTACGTTAAGCATGAAAGTTAATCTCCTTTTTAGTTGTTTACCGTCCCCGGATAAAGAGGAGCAGAATTGTACGGGTAAATTCCGTGATCCTGCCACTACGTTCAGGATGGTTTCCCCATAGCGTTTACGATCTGCATAGGACATTCCTTTTACGACTTCTTCATCACAGGACAGTTCACTCCATGTATGAATGTCTTTGGAAAGTAGATGAACCAATGGATTGAACCAATGTAATGCACGAGCTACTAATATAAGCGCCTTGATCCACAAATCTTTCCTTTTCAGGTGGATCAGCTCATGATGGAACACCATACCGATATCCACATTTGCAGAATTCCTCATAGGCAGGTAGATAGTGGGTTTTCTCAGTCCAATTAAAAATGGACTACGAATGATAGCGCTGTAAGCTAGCTTAACCTCGTTCTGGAGACCCAAATTCTCCTTGATTACAGGAAGCAGCATAGCAACATCACTGTTGTTTGGAACAGTGGTTCGTGTTAGTTTTAATTTCTTGAGAAACCTGTGATAACAATAGATTTGCCATGCTGCAAAAGCTATGATCCCGAGTACCCATAAGCATATAATAGCGAGAGCAACGTTCGCCGAAATGGTCTGTGCCTGGATGGCAGGAGCTGGATTGAATGTCCCAGGTAACACATGTTTAACAGTTAAGGGTAATTCGTTTACTGTAGTAATGGACGGTAAAAATGAAAATATCCAATTAAAGGCCAGGAAGATGGGCAATAGATACAATCCTAAAGCCATTTTTCCAATTCCAAAACGCCATTTTGCAGGGAAGACTTGAAAGGGAATGAGGCGCAATAACAGAATGAAAGCGACAACGACACTTCCGGCAACAGTCAGCGTAGACAGTAATACAAAAATGGTATTCATAGATTACACCTACTTTTCCGAAAACCATTGTCTCAGCTCTGCAATGTCTTTATCCGAGAGTTTGTCGCCATCATACAATGCTGAAATCAAATTTTTTACTGAGCCTTGATATAATCCATCCAGGACTTGTTGTGCCTCCAATAGCTTGTAATCTTCAGGCGAAATACGAGGGACATACTTATTGGTACGTCCATCTCTTGTAGCTGTAAGTGCCCCTTTGTCTACCAGCCGAGATAGGAATGTAGAGATCGTTTGTGCCTTCCAGGCTTTTCCCCTTTGGGAGAACATGTTCAGCAGTTCGGTGGAGGTGACAGGTGGATCACACTCCCAAATCACTTCCATCAGTTCCATTTCAGTATCCGATAATTTTTGAAGATGGTTCACGGTGAACACTCCTTAACTTCGTTATGCGTCCATATCGAAGGTTATTACTACACTACGTAGTACGTCTAACTTACTACAACGCGTAGTATATAGTCAAGGGTTGATTGGGTGCTTCCTAACACCAAAGCTCAATCTTTGATTGATTTTAATGCAGGGACAACTGTCGGGAGTATATACTTAATTTTAAATCATGAAACCAATATAGGGAGGAACCAAATGAATCTGTTTCATATACAATCTACACTGCAAGGGATCGACTGGACCTCATCGTTTCTGGAGAACAACTTTATTGGCATTGGTTGGCCTGCGACAGGAGATTTGGAACACGAGTCTGCAGAAGAATGGAAAAGGCAACTGGTTCAACGCTACAGGTTAGGAGAAACGGAACTTAGTGATATCATGGACACTCTCTATACATTTGTGTACATCATGCAGGATGGAGACTATGTTTTAGTGAGCGATAAGGATTGGACGTATGTAGGGGATATGGGAGATTATTTTTACGATGATTCCAACGGAACCGAAGGGGAATCCATATGCCACCGACGAGGAGTTACCTGGCTGGGACGCATTCCATTAGCAGAGTTACATGACAATGTACTTGCACTTGTAAGTCATGACTCAATCATTGCAAAATTTGAACATCCAATTGCTCAGGCGAAACTGGAACCCTGGGTTTCGATCACCTCTGCGACCACTACAGGAGATAATCATTCTTCAGCTAGAGTTGATGAAGACACCGTTCAAGAAGCGCTCAATGTTCTGAAAAAGGCGTTGCAGAGCGAAGAAGCAGACCTGCGAATCCGTGCAGCGGTAGCAATTTTACAATATGCAAAATCCTAGGGAAGTTAAGAACATGGGGACCAAAGAACAGCAGTCTGTATAGACTGCTGTTCTTTTTGTGTTCTAAGAAGTGTTATGGTCAGATGCCCCGTATACCTGGCCCGAACCGAATCCAGAACCGGAAAGTTGAAACATCTGCCATTTGATGTTTTCTTGTATTGTCTGTTGTCGGATATAAAATTATCTTGTCAAATGGGAGGCAGCATGATATCGTTGATAACGATTATCAATATCATTTTAAAAAGGTGGGTTTATTTTGTTGAAACAGAAAAATTCAATATGGCTGTTCTCCGCTCTAATTCTATTACTCGTACTGAGTGCATGCGGGCAGAAAGCAACATCAAGCAATACCACGGAGACCACAAATACAACCGTGTCTGCGGACACGGAATCATCAACCAATTCCACTTCAGCGTCTGATGGCGGTACAACGACAGGTACCGAAGGAGAGACTTTTACATATCAATCCGATGCAGGTAAAGTGGAAGTACCTGTAAATCCGAAGCGAATTGTTGATCTGACCGCATTTTCAACAGGGTACTTTGTAGCACTCGATGCTCCCGTAGTCGGAGCGTTGTCAGGTGCAATCAACAACAAGTATATCAAAGACCAGCTCGCAAGTGAGGGAACGACAGATCTCGGCGAGCAGCCAACTGCTGAACAACTTGTCAGCCTAAAGCCTGATCTGATCATCGCATACACGGGTACGGAGGGACTCGACAAATTGTCACAGATAGCGCCAGTGGTACAGTTACAATATGGCAAGCGCAATTACAAGGATCTCATGCTGGAGATGGGTAAACTGACCAATAGAGAAGCCGAAGCAAAAGACTGGATCACGCAATGGGAAGCGAAGATCAATGAGCTGAAGCCAAAAGTACTTGCCGCTGTGGGAGATCGTACAGTCTCCATTTTGAATCCATATTCCAAAGGACTATACGTATTTGGTCATAATTACGGGCGTGGTGGTGAGATACTTTATGGAGAATTTGGCCTGAAGGCACCAAAAAGAGCCCAGGCTGAAGCCATTGACAGCGGCACAGGCTGGGCCTCAATCTCGATGGAAGTGTTGCCGGAATATGCAGGAGATATTATCTTTACCAGTCCATGGTCGGGTGACACAAGCGATGCGCAGATTGTCTATGACAATGCGTTGTGGAAAAATCTATCTGCGGTTAAAAACAGCAATGTATTTCAACTTGATCCAACCTCAGACACTTATAATGACCCTGTATCACTGGAAGGCCAGCTGAAGTTTATCTCAGACAGCTTGCTATCGGTGAAGTAGTCATTCAACCCTTTGGTGAATCTGAACCAAAGGTTTTTTTTAAAATCTTATTTTCATGATATTATGAGATGAAGTACGTGAAATAAATTTTAGTTAGGAGAAATAACATGGATGCTTTTGCAGAATATCTAGCACGTATTGATAACTTGGGGCATCGGGATCGGACGGAAGAAATTCTGGAGTGGATCACAAAGAAATACCCACAATTAGAACCAAAAATAGCTTGGAATCAGCCCATGTTTACCGATCATGGCACTTTTATTATTGGATTTAGTGTATCCAAACATCATTTGGCTGTGGCGCCTGAAAAAGCCGGGATTAATCATTTTTCCGATGAAATTACGAAGGCCGGTTATGATCACACCAAGGAATTGGTGCGCATCCGGTGGGACGGGCCGGTTGATTTCTCTTTACTGGAGAGAATGATTGAATTCAATATTACAGAGAAGGCAGACTGTTCAACCTTTTGGCGGAGATAGGCATGATGGATATGTATAACAGAAGACCTCGCTCTCACATACAACGGTGAGCGGGGTCTTTGTATTGGTTCAGGAGAGTTCCCATCATTACGTTGTCATATATTGCTTTCGAAATTGAAGCGGAGAAAATCCATTATATCGTTTGAAACAGGATGAGAAGTATGGAGCATAACGAAAGCCCACTTCTTCAGCTATACGGTCAATCAACCAGTCTGTAGTTATCAGCAGCCGCTTTGCACGTTCTAGGCGAAGTTCATTTAAATATTCAATTGGAGTCTTACCATACTTCAATTTCATGCAGCGAATCACATAGTTGGGATGAAAATGAAGAGCTGCAGCCAATGTAGCATTAGTAACCTTTGTTTTATAATTTTGTTGAATGTACATTGCTGCTTGTTCTGCCAATCGAGTCTGTACGGAGTCCATAACCCGCAAGCTGCCTTCTTCCAGCATGGAAAGCAATTCACCAAGCAAACGTTGCTCCTGCCAAAAGGAGTTGTCCATTTGCAGTGTCAACAATTGCTCCAGAAGAATGAAAGCCATTTGTGGATTGATTAATTTCGAATATTTAGGAAGTCTTATCGTATAAGGGTTGCCAAACGGTCTGGAGGAATTCCGGAACTCCGGTTCATCGACTGAAGAGGTTAGCAAGCTTTCGAACCTTTCAACATGCTCGAAATGCAGCCAGTAGAATACTGTTTTCTGCGTACACGGCCTGACCGAATAATGTTCTCCATCTGGCAACAGGAGCAGTGAATCTCCTTTTTCCAAAGTCCATTGCTGATCATTCTCTCCAATATATAATTCTCCCTTGACCACAATCAGTAAATCGTAGATACCAAGCTTTTTTCGGTTCGGATGGTGATCTCCGATTTCATATTCAGAACGTCCTGCTCCTAAATAATAGGGGAGTTGGGGGACATTAAGCTCTACGATTCCATCTCCATTCAAAACAGATAGCCCTCCCTATGAGTGTTAAATTCTATAAAAAAGTTCAATTCAAATCTATATTCCTATGTAATCACAGCTTATAATTGAAAACCACAAGAGTCAATGTCGCCTAAATGGCGACTTTTTTGCATTAAGCTCATACTCATTTAATCCAAACAGCCACTTATTTTAAACGAAATTTAAGATACCCATTAAACCAGTGTAAGGTTGATCTTCTATACTTGCCTCTGAGCTTCAAAATCATTCGAGGGAGAGATTTATATCAATTATTCACGTTCATTCACATCAAATCGAATCAAAATAACAGCCATCAACGCACTAGCTATGATTCTGGCGGTATGCCCAATCATAAGTACGGGTAGTACTGCTGCTAATGCAGCTCCTGTATCTGCTATATCACAGGCAACAAAAGATATTCAGGCGCAGGTGCCTATCCAATATCGAATTCAAGCCCGACTGGATGAGAAGAAGATGACGATAGAGGGGAGTGAATCCATTACTTACCGAAATACAAGCAAAGATACATTGAAGCAACTTGTTTTTCATACTTATGCTGATGCCAACCTTTCGGAATCGACACAGACGACCATGTTTAAACGTTCCAATGAAGAGATTAGCAAAAATAACCCTGATAAGAAACCCGAAGACTTTCTTGGAGGAATTGATATTGAGAAGGTGACGGCCGACGGACAAGCCCTTGAATTCAGTAATAAAGACCAAGCTATGTCGGTGAAATTGGAGCAGCCCCTTCAGCCTGGTGAATCGGTGTCGGTCCAAGTCCATTTTAATCTGAAGATTCCCTATGGCTCACAGCGCTTATCGTACTACAAAGACATTATCAATGGGGCTCATTGGTTCCCTGTAATGTCAGTCTATGACGAGGACAAGCATGAATGGGATAGCAAACCTTATAGTAAAACATTTGAAACGGATTATTATACATCCGCGGATTATGAAGTTCAGTTCAATGTTCCCGATGAATATCAGGTAGTGATGCCTGGTACGATCACCACACGGGATGATACAGAGACTGGACGCAAAGTGGTATCCACCGTAGCCGAGAATACGAGGGAGTTTGCTTTCTTTGCCAGCCCGAACTTCAAAGTGGACAGCGTAACCCGGAATGGCCTCACCGTAGAATATTATTATTTTGATAACCAGCTAGGTAAGAAAAAGGTCGTTGATGGGTATGTTGATCAAGCATTCAAAGCCATTGATTTTTTCAGTGAAAAATACGGTAAATACCCTTATCCTGAATTCCGGATTGTTGAATCATATGTGGAAGGTGTAGCTATCGAGTATTCAAGACTCATCCAAATGGGGCAAATCGAGATAAATTCTGCTCCAGAACAGGACACAGTATTTGTGCATGAAATCGCTCATCAGTGGTTTCATGCGTTAATCGGGAATAATTCGGAGACAGAGTCTTTCCTGGACGAAGGTTTTGCCGATTTCTCCAAAGTGTACTTCTCTGAGAAGCATGGGGATACGATGAATGGCTTTAAGTCTATCCAATTTGATGATTCCACGGTGGATAAGGCCATTGCTTCAACGAATGACGAAGTGGGAGATTGGGCCAGCCCGGTTTATTACGATAAAGGCCGTCAAGCGATATACCAATTGTACCGTTCCGTCGGGGAAGAGAAATTTGATGACTTTATGAAAGAGTATTTTAAACGTTATGTGTACCAGAACACTACGATTAACGGACTTCTCCAAACGATAGAAGATGTACTGGGAAAAGAGGCGCGTGATGATATGAAGACGGCTTTATATGAGCCCAATTTTGCGCTGAAGCCTGAATATCAACTGTCGAATGAGGAGAAAACGGCATATCTGCATGATCAGTTTCAATTGCTGTATGAATCAGCATTAACTCAGGTTCCGAATTTACCTTTTGAAACGATGAGCCGTGTGATGGATAAAGCCCTTCAAGGTGAGCCATTAGCCATTTTGCTCAGTGATCACGTGAGCAAGACTGCGAGCAAACAACAGGAAGCCATGGTAAGCCAACTGACAACTCTTCTGGATTTAAGCGGAGTGAAGTATGATGTAATCCGGGACCGTCAGGAATTGAAGCAAAAAATGAAAAAGGAATTGGCTTCCAGCAACCTGATTGTACTTGGTAATGCCAAATCCAATGGTTTTGTGCAAGCTTTGAAATCCAGCATTATGGACCGTGCTACCCATATCGGGTTTCAATGGAAAAAGACAATGAACCAACCGTCTGCTGCTGGAGCTTATGTGATCAAACATCCTTATAATCAAAATCGTTTGATGCTGCACAATTTCTGGAATGAAGATCATCTGAGCAGTGGGAGTCTTGAATCATTTATGATGAAGATGCAGGAATCCATTGGATTCAGCGGCGCTTATTATCAGTACTATACGTTGGACAAAGCTGGCAAGGTAACACTGGAACAAAAAGTGGAAAATCCTCTTTCGAAATTTTTTGCTGAGGAATAACTCTAAGTATTCATTCCTATAAAGAAAGATTAAATACCTTGGCAATTGTCATTAAAAATCTAATATCGTCTGTAATGGAGTCGCCTATATGGCGACTTTTTTTATTTAAGTTTAATTTTAGGTTTTTAAAAGCTGTCCAGAAGGGTAAGTATAACGTGGATATTTTAAAATAAAACGTTGCGGAGGAAATTGAAGAGTGTGAAGGAAAGCATTGATTGTTAATATCCTGCAAATAATAACAATATAATGTGTGAAGACACCTGAAAATGTACGAGAGTAACATTAATGACAAAAAAATGATCAGAATTCGGAGAACATCGAGATGAGGAGGACATATGAAAACAACCAAGGTCTCATTTTTTGTACTATCACTAATTCTGCTCCTAGTGGCGGGGGTGTCCGGATGGTCGGGGGATGCCAAGGCAAATTCCAATTCAGGCAAGACTTATGTGATTGGCACGGACATCACTTTTGCACCGTTTGAATATCAAGATGAAAATGGTGATTTTGTAGGCATCGATATGGATTTGCTGGATGCGATCGCCAAAGACCAGAACTTCAATTATCAAATCAAAGCTCTGGGATTTAATGCTGCTGTGCAAGCGCTTGAATCCAATCAGGTGGATGGCGTCATTGCCGGGATGAGTATCACCGATGAACGAAAACAAAAGTTTGATTTCTCAGAGCCTTATTATCAATCAGGCGTAGTAATGGGTGTTAGCGTAAATAACGATACCGTGAAAAGCTACGAAGATCTCCGCGGAAAAAAGGTCGCTGTGAAAACGGGCACAGAGGGGTACAGCTTTGCTGAATCCATTGCCTCAAAATATGGTTTTACCATTGTTCCATTCGATGATTCTTCGCAAATGTATGATGATGTGAAAACTGGAAACTCGGTTGCATGTTTTGAAGATGAACCTGTTCTAAGATTTGGAATAAAACAAAATAACGGTTTAAAAACCGTTACCGCTAGAGAAGACGGGGCTTCTTACGGATTTGCGGTAAGTAAAGGTAAGAATCAGGAACTACTTAAGATGTTTAACGAGGGTTTAACGAATATTAAGGCTAACGGCGAGTATAAGCGCATTACCGTGGAATATGTTGGTGAGAATGCCACTGTCGCAAATCAGGGCCGTTGGGAATTAGTCCAAAAATCACTGCCCGCACTGTTCAAAGGTATGGGGAAAACACTCTTGTATACGATTATTTCGCTGTTTTTCGCCTTTATCATCGGCTTGATCTTTGGCTTTATGAAAGTAGGTCAAAATAAGTTCCTTCGTGTTGTGGCTACAGTATTTGTGGATATTTTCCGCGGCGTGCCGTTGATTGTCCTGGCATTCTTCATCTATTTCGGGATTCCGCAAGCCTTGGGATTCACCATGCCGCTGTTCCTGGCCGCCATTCTGACGCTGAGTTTGAATGCAGGGGCTTACGTAACGGAAATTATTCGTGGGGGTATTCAATCGATTGATCGTGGACAGATGGAGGCCGCCCGTTCATTGGGACTTCCTTATCGCAAAGCCATGATGAAAATTGTAATTCCTCAGGCTATACGGGTAATGATTCCTTCATTTATTAATCAGATGGTTATTACATTGAAAGATACATCGATCTTGTCCGTCATTGGCCTGGTAGAGTTGACGCAATCCGGTAAGATTGTTATCGCAAGAACATTCGCCTCTTTTGACATCTGGTTAACCGTTGCGATCATGTACCTGATTGTTATTATCACATTGACTAAGATTGCTGATTATCTGGAGGTGAAGGTTCGTCGTGGGTAAAATTAAAGTTGAAGGATTACAGAAAAGTTTTGGCACAAATCAAGTGCTGAAAGGCATCGATATATCGGTTAACGAAGGTGAAGTGGTCTGTGTCATCGGACCTTCCGGTTCAGGTAAAAGTACGTTTCTTCGTTGCATTAACCAGTTAGATGAGCTCACAGCTGGACGGGTTATCGTAGATGATCGGGATCTGAATGATCCCAAAACGAACATTAACAAAGCACGAGAAAATATCGGCATGGTGTTTCAGCACTTCAATCTGTTTCCCCATTTCAGTGTACTGAAAAACATCATGTTTGCTCCGAGAGAACTCGGAATATTAAAAGAACAGGAAGCACGCGATACGGCGATGCGTTTGCTTGATCGGGTTGGTTTGTCGGATAAAGCAGAGAGTTATCCCAACCAACTTTCGGGCGGGCAAAAGCAGCGTGTAGCAATTGCTCGTGCACTTGCCATGAATCCGGACGTTATGTTGTTCGATGAACCGACTTCGGCGCTTGACCCCGAGATGGTTGGCGAAGTTCTCGGTGTAATGAAGGATCTTGCGAGCGAAGGAATGACGATGATTATTGTAACCCATGAAATGGGATTTGCCCGTGAAGTTGCGGATCGGGTTGTCTTTATGGATGGTGGTTATGTTGTAGAGCAGGGCACTCCGGATGAAATATTCGGAAATCCGAAGAATGAACGGACGATCAGCTTCCTGGAGAAAGTACTCTAAAATGCCAAATCAAAACCCTTCAAGATCAGTTCTTGAAGGGTTTTTGGTCATGGTTTCCTATTACATATCCAAATGGAAGCTCTTCAACGAATTTGAAGTCATTTGCATGTTTTTAGCATAATCGATTTGAAAAATACAGGAGTAAATCACGTTTAATACATAATCAAAGGCAATTTGTGATGAAAATGTACCAATCTTTGCGTGTTTTGTTTCATCATTCGGCACTTGGATACAGATCGTACTCATGTGGGCCAACTCACTTTGATGGTTCGCAGTAATCGTAATGAATGGAATGTTTTCTCGCGAGAAGTGTTGAGCTGCTTTTAGGAAAATGGGTGATTTTTCATGGTAGGTCAAAAAAATGGCGCAGTCCTGGGACGTAAGGTTTATGGTGTGGTAGGCCCATTCGGACAGCTCTGTTGTGATCACAACGTATTTATTGATTTTAATCAATTTATTCTGAAAGCTCTTCGCGCGAATTTGAGAATCCCCCAACGCATAGATGAAGATTCGTTTCGCATGATCCAGCAAATGGGCTGCTTCGGAAAGAGAGGCTTCATCCATAAAAGCAAAGTTTTTCTCAATCGTTTCTTTCATTAATTCAGCAATATCTTTTGCCACCTGGAGTGAAGATTCACCAAGAGCGAACGGATAATTGGGATCAATATTGGAGATGTTCTGAGCATCCTGCTGAAACTCTCGGGCAAGCTTAATACTGAACTCCTTAAACCCTGAAAGTCCAAGCTTATGAGTTAAGCGATTGATGGCAGAATGTGACGTGTATGTAGCTTTGGCAAGCTCTTGAATATTCAAATGAAGCATTAGCTCCTTATGAGTCAGAATATAAGAAGCGATGCTTTTTTCATTTGGTGTAAAGTTGTTCATGTCTGTTAATTGGGTCAATATTTTCAACAGGTTCACCCCGGATTCGTAAAAATAACGTTGATGTAGAGCGTTTAGTGAACATTTTGTTTAAAAAGAGGGCATCTGAATTACAAAACATTGGTCAAATGTACCGTAATCTCTTCAAAGCTCCTCCAGCGGATTTTCTTCTCCTATAATAAATGAAAAGAGCCTAAGGGGGAATTCATATGTTGACTATCGGTTATATTGGCAATGGCAAAAGTACAAATCGTTATCATCTTCCTTTTTCATTGAATCGGGATCATTTGAAAGTAAAAATGATATATGCCCGTAGTCCAGAGAAAACAGAGTGGGAGAAAGCTCCTAACGTTCTGTATACAGATAATCTTGCAGCTTTAATGAATGACGATGACATTCAGTTGGTCGTGGTCTGTACACATACCGAATCCCATTATGAGTATGCAAAGATGGCGCTTGATCACGGAAAACATGTCCTTGTTGAGAAACCTTTCATGCTGACCAAAGAACAAGCCGAATCCATTTTCCAGTACGCAAAAGAAAAAAATCTATTGATTCAATGTTATCAGAACCGACGTTATGATTCAGATTTTCTGACGACCAAGAAAGTAATTGAATCAGGAAAGCTGGGCGATCTGCTGGAAGTGGAGATGCATTACGATTATTATCGACCGGAGATCCCGAATGCTACCCCCCATTTTTCCAAATACAAAAGTTATTTATACGGGCACGGTGTTCACACCATTGACCAGGTATTATCCTATTTTGGGCAACCGGACAAGATACATTACGATGTTCGTCAATTGCTGGGACCTGGCAGAATGAATGATTATTTCGATCTGGACTTTTATTACGCGTCTCTCAAAGTATCGGTAAAATCGAGCTTTTTCCGTTTAAAGCCCCGCCCGAGTTTTGTGGTTTATGGCAAAAAGGGAGTATTCGTAAAACAAACAGAGGATCGCCAAGAAGAACACCTGAAGTTATTTTACCTTCCCAAAGGACATCCCGATTTTGGTAAGGATTTATCTCAGCATTATGGCATACTGACGTATCTGGATGACGAAGGTGTTTATCATGAAGAAAAAGTGGTCTCTGAACAAGGTGATTATGCAAGAGTGTACGACGATATCTATGAAGCAATTATGCATGGCAGAGAAAAAGTGATTCAAGATAAAGAAACGATAGCCGTTATGGGAATATTGGAAAAAGGTATGGAGGAGTGTAACTGACATGAAATTGGGAATTGTCGGAGCCGGAATGATTGTAAGGGATTTATTAAGCTTTATTCATGAAATCCCTGTAATTACGTTGGAGGCCATCTGTTCCAGACCTGGTCATCAGGATAAATTGTTGTCTCTGCAAGAACAGTATGGTATTTCACAAATATATTCGGAGTACAGCGATATGATTGCATATGATGAAGTGGATACGATCTATATCGGACTTCCAAATCATCTTCATTATGCATATGCCAAAGAAGCGTTATTGGGCGGCAAACATGTTATCTGTGAGAAACCGTTTACTTCCAACCTGCAACAATTTCTTGAACTTAAAGAGATTGCACAACAAAAACAGTTAGTATTGGTCGAAGCCATCACAAACCAATATTTGAAGAACTATTTGTCCATGAGGGAGTATCTGCCCAAACTGGGTGACATCAAAATCGTAGAGTGTAACTATTCCCAATATTCATCCCGCTATGCAGCTTTTCAGGCTGGAGAAGTGCTGCCAGCATTTAATCCAGAAATGTCTGGTGGAGCCTTGATGGATATTAATTTGTATAATATTCATCTAGTTGTAGGGCTTTTCGGGAGCCCGAAGAAGGTGGAGTATTGGGCTAATATGGAACGGGGGATTGACACTTCAGGTATGTTGCTTTTGGACTACGGTGAGTTCAAGTGTGTTTGCATTGGTTCCAAAGACAGCACAGCTCCCAATGCAACGAACATCCAGGGCAATAGAGGGTATATCCATATGACGAGCTCGGCCAACAAATGTGAATCCTTTGATCTTGCGCTTCATAAGGAAACGCCGATTCGGGTAGATGTTAGGGATCATCCTCATCGCATGTATGACGAGTTTGTTGAATTCGAGCGTATGATTCGTGAACAAGATTTGGAGAAAGTCACAGCTATGCTTGAGCATAGCGAGAAGGTGATGGAGGTTATTGAACAAGCCAAACAATCTGCCAATCTTGTATTTGGACCTGATCGATAATATATTCTGAAATTTCAGAATGATTGTATTGTAACTTTTGGTGCATTTCCCAGGATGACATGTTAAAATGCTGTGAATGATATATAAGTTATATTGTCATTGAACCGATAACAGTCTTCTTGGGGAGTATTGCATGATAACGATTAAAGATGTAGCAAAGTTGGCGGGCGTCGCGAGTTCAACCGTATCCTATGTGCTCAACGGCAAAAAACATGTAAGTGAGCACACCAGGCAGAAAGTACTTGCAGCTGCAAGTGAGCTTAATTATATCAAGCATGGAGCCGCATCTGAATTAAAGCGAAAACACACACAAACGATCGGTGTTATTGTTCATGATATGTCCGTCCCCTATTTTTCCGAATTGGTGAGTGGAATTGAATCAAGCGCCATAAGTCAGGGATACGACCTGATTGTATGCAGTTCTTTAGGTGGTGAACGATCGACAGCCGCACGCTACATCAGAGAAAGAAGGCTGGACGGTGTAATTGTAATCGCTGAAAATATTGAAGATGAATTGTTGTTACAGGCTGCTGAAACAGGATTCCCCATTGTTGTGATGGATCGGGAACTCCATAATAAGCATATAGTAAATGTTCTGATGGATGATGAGCAGGGTGGTTATTTGGCGACTCGTTTCCTTCTGGATAAAGGCCATCGTGAAATAGCCTATATCAGCGGACCTTTAAGTTCGGATTGTAATCAGATGCGATATCAGGGTTATCTGAGAGCTATGCATGAAGCCGGAGTGGAAGAGAATGAAGATTGGAGACTGGGCGGACAATTTCTGAAAACAGGTGGTTACAATGCAGCAAAGTTGCTAATGGAAGGAGAGCTTCCAACGGCAGTCTTTTTTGCGAATGACGAAATGGCTATTGGAGGATTGGAGGCATTTAAAGAACACCAGGTCTCCATACCTGAAGATCTATCTGTTATCGGATTTGACAACATTCATATATCCGAATACTTAAATCCACCTCTTACCACTTTTCGACAACCCAAAACAGATGCCGGTTCTCTTGCGGGGCATGTTCTAATTCAAATGTTAAAAGGAGAGGCTGTAGAATCGATATATAGGATCAACATTCAGTGTGTCGAGCGTGACTCTGTAACGCATTTATTATTAGATGATAAAAAGGCGGACTGCTCATGTCCATGAGAAGCGGAAAAATAATCAAAGCACCACAAGAGTTGGAACGTGCACCAGACAAGCAAGGCAGCTTAAAGCAGAATGGTTTGTCAGTCATCAAGTTCTGTCTGCATACACAGGGAACAACAGGTTCCTATTTTCTGAAAGACCACATGTTGCTATTCGTTAAATCAGGCGTGTATACGGTTCAATTCAAGAATCAGGAGTACACCGTGCGCAGCAATGAAATGGTGTTTCTACACAAATCGATTCGCATTGATTACATAAAGTCTGGTGAACCGGGCTCTGAATTCATGCTGGACTATATGATGTTTTTCCTCAATGAAAAGATGCTTGAGGAGTTTGTTCAGTTTTCGGGTTTCAAACCGGGCTATACTGTGAATGGAATTACTCCGGTGTCCATTATGCAGGTCAATGAACTCACCCGCTCATATATAGCGTCATTGAAACCTTATTTCGAGAATCCAGACGAAGTAAAAGACGGATTGATCCGGCTCAAGTTCATGGAACTTTTGTTTCATCTGGCGCACACCAATGATCATTTCCTGTATCAACTCCTGCAACCAAATACTGAGAGAAACAGTAACCTCGAAAAATTGATGGAGGAGAACATCACGAACCCCATCTCCATCAGTGATCTTGCCTATTTATCCGGCAGGAGTCTGTCCAGCTTCAAAAGGGATTTTCAGACCGTATATCACACTTCGCCCCTGAAGTGGATTCGTAATCAAAGGCTGGATAAAGCCAAAAAACTGTTGGCAGAGACGTCTCTATCTGTCACGGATGTCTGTTTCTCAACAGGCTTCGAGAACGTTGCTCATTTTTCCAAAGTATTCAAACTCCAGGTTGGCCTTCCTCCATCGGAGTTTAGACTGCAAAGTAAACAGAGTGAGGAAAAGATCAAGTAAGCTCATCTGAACCTCTTCAGTCTCTTGAAAAGATAATTATAGTTATGTACCGCTTCTGTCAAAGCGCTTCGCGATAAAATGTCGTGAAACGCTTTTTTTGTTTATCTTTAAAGACAAATGGGCTAAATAAACAAATCAAATGAACTTTATAGCAAAGAAACGCATCTGTTTTCTTGTTACTCTTGACTCATGGGTACGACGTTGTGGACATCCAAAAGAACTGAGGAGAGGATTAAATAATGGAATATGTGAAATTGGGAAATACGGGCATGGATGTATCTCGATTGTGTCTTGGCTGCATGGGGTTTGGAGAACCAGGGCGTGGGTTTCATCAATGGGTATTGGATGAAGAGAATAGTCGTCCTGTCATTCAAAAAGCTGTGCAGTTAGGGATTAATTTCTTTGATACAGCAAATGTTTATGCAGGGGGAACAAGTGAGGAGATTCTGGGGCGGGCGCTCAAGGACTACGCAAATCGAGATGAAATTGTCCTTGCGACAAAAGTGTTTTCTCGCATGCATGATGGTCCGAATGGCGCCGGACTCTCTCGAAAGGCAATCATGAGTGAGATCGACAAGAGCCTCAAAAGACTGGGAACTGATTATGTGGATCTGTATCAAATTCACCGCTGGGACAACCATACCCCTATTGAAGAGACCATGGAAGCATTACATGATGTGGTGAAGTCAGGGAAGGCAAGATATATTGGCGCTTCTGCGATGTCAGCATGGCAATTCCAAAAGGCTCTATATGTCGCTGAGAGAAATGGATGGACACGCTTTGTATCGATGCAGAACCACTATAACCTGATCTACCGTGAAGAGGAAAGAGAAATGATGCCTCTTTGTCAGGAAGAGAAAATCGGTGTAATCCCATATAGTCCGCTTGCTTCTGGACGATTGACCAGAGATTGGCAGGAAACAACACAACGTTCCGAAACGGATCAGGTTCAAAAGGCAAAATATGATGCGACAGCCAGCACCGATCGATTGGTAGTAGAGCGGGTCGCAGATATCGCAGAAAAACGCGGTGTTCCCCGTGTCCAAATCGCTCTGGCTTGGCTGCTGCACAAGGATCCGGTTACAGCTCCAATTATTGGCGCTACAAAGATATCTCATCTCGAAAATGCAGTTGAAGCTCTTACGATTACGTTAACACCAGAAGAAATTACATGCCTGGAAGAGCCGTATGTTCCTCATCCGGTATATGGGCTTAATGTTGGATTTAAGTCATAGCAACATACGAAGGATGAGTTAACAGCCTCCGAAAGTTATTCGGCGGCTGTTCTTAATTCAAAGCATCCAGAGTTTGTTTTTCAAGCTTATACGAATTTTTTTGCTTTCACTCTGATGATAATTTCTGGAATAGTTAGCAGTAACGCAATAGATCCATATATACCTATAGTGTAGCTTGTAGCATAAATGAATCCGAATCCCTGATAGAAAAGGGAAGTGATGAGGTGAATTAACATGTTCGTGAAACAGAAGGCATAACTTCGAATCATCCAATTCCGGTGTTGAATCATTCTTTTCCGTTTAATCTGAATGAGAGCTGTAATCGTAATGAATAGCCAGATGATATTAAGTGCATTGAAGCCCATGCTGCTTATTTTCCCGCCAGTGGCGTAAGGGGCCATATAACCGGATGTCAGTACAACAAGCACTACGGACACAATGTATACATAACCATTTATGCGGTGGAACCTGCGGCTCTTTTCAAAAATCCGATTAGAGAAATTAACTAATCCAGACGCCATGGCCAAACATGCAAATGCTACATGAACGTACATGACATTTAACCAGATTGGAAGCTGAAGTTCACGTTTTAAACCCGTCTTATGACTTAAAAATTCGGAGGCTTGTGGATCTAACCAATAGTTCTTCACCAAAGCATACACAATAAATAATATGCTGACGCAGGCCAGCCAGCCGTATAGTGTTCCTCGTTTCTTCATATCCATTTACAACTCCCGAGACTCCTTTTTTTGTACCTGGTGAACTGGACTATTTACTCGTCTTCCTGTTAATTTGGAAGCAGGAAGCAGGCCAGCCTTTGCAATACCGTTCATCTGATCTCCTTCTACGGTAACTTCGAATTTTAGATTCAAACGCATGGGTTTGGTAATCGGCAGGGACCAGGTCAACTTGTTGTTGCAGATTGCAGGATTCAAAAATTGAATGGTTTCACCACCTTGTGTTGCTGTCCCCTGGATCACATCGGAACTTGTCGTTATGTAAAGCGTGACTTCCAGTTTACCGACAGGTGTAACGATTGTAGTATGCCAATTTCCGTCGAAGACGGATGTCTGTATTTTCTCATTATGCAATATGTCAGAGACTACTGCCGTTTGATTCATTACAACACTTGGTTCATTGTCTGTTAACGACTTGTGAATGCTGGGTCTCACTCCTTTCTCTCTCCAAACGGTTCCTCTTCGCTCATATTCGAATAACTGTTCTATCTCGTGTGCGATACGCGGTCCCAGTTCACGTTCGACCAGATATAGCGCAACATCGAGGCCGGAGGTTACACCACCGCCGGTAACGAGGTTGCCATCATCTACTACACGTGCGGGGATAGGAATTGCCCCAGTTGCACCAAGTAAGTCCATGCCCAAACGGTGTGTTACTGCAGGTCTGCCTTCGAGAAGCCCTCCCATGGCTAATAATAGTGAACCACCGCAGACCGTAGCGACTACGATGTCTTTGTGTTCGAGAGCTGCTTTGATCTTTGTGGTTAATTCCGTATTCATGGCTTTGCCCAGTATAACTGGAATCGAGTCTGGACCATCCCCTTCAACATCACCGGCTGCGCCTGGCACAAGTATGATACCCTGACGTTCCAGGTCCAGTGTGTCGTTCGCCTCAATGGTCAATCCGTTCATCCCGCTAGTCACAGATCTTGGCCCTTCTGCCGTGACCAGTTCTACCCTTATTGCGTTGTTGGTATGCATGGAAGCGGCACAAAATACTTCGTAAGGTGCAATAGCATCCAATAGATCAAAGCCATCATACAACACGATTTGAACAGTTAACATCAAAAAATCCCCCTCATCTTTAACGGTGTGCCGGCACCTAGAATCATAACAAATGAATATCTCAAAGGAAGTCGTAGAAAGGTCACAAAATGATAAACAAATCATCACAAAATCTAACCTCGTCTTGGTAATCGAAGAAAACATGATAAACTGAATGGCAGAGGTGAGATAAACATGAGTACAAATCAGACAATACTTGTTGTAGATGATGACCGGAGTATCGTCGAACTATTAAGAGACTTTCTAGAGAACGACCATTTTCACGTAAAGACTGCTTGTGATACGGAGCAAGCGTGGACCATAATTCAACAACATTCTATAGATTGCATTGTTCTGGACATCATGATGCCGGGACAAAACGGATTTGAGTTATGCCGTCGAATTCGAGGGGAAAGCAATGTTCCAATCCTTTTCTTGAGTGCACGCAGTGATGATGTGGACAAGATCCGTGGCCTGACGCTCGGCGGCGATGATTATATCGTCAAAACGGCTTCGCCTGGAGAAATTGTTGCTAGAGTGAAAGCTGTTTTGAGGCGCACCAGTTCAAGGCAAACCATGGAGGGGAAGGTGTTGGATTACGGCCGAATTCAGTTAAATCTGTCCGCAAGAGAAGTCCTGGTCGAAGGGGGAAAAGTCGAGCTTACGCCTAAAGAATATGAGTTACTGCGATTATTTGCTGAACACCCAAGACATGTTTTCTCGTACGAACAGTTACTTGCAAAGTTTTGGGAGGGTGTAGGCGACAGGCATACCATTCGGGTTCATCTGAGCCGGCTTCGTGAAAAAATTGAATCCGATCCAAACCATCCACAATTCCTCATCAACGTGTGGGGAGTAGGATACCGCTTTGAGGGAGTGTAACATGAGAAAACTTCGCATTCGTACATTTACTATGCTTTGCCTATTCTTCTTGCTTACGATGCCTTGGATCTTTTTTGTCACGGCTCACTTTATGGACACTCAGTCGTTTAGCATCTCTACTAGCCAACAGCAAAATAAAACGCTGCAAAGACATCTGAGCGAGATGATTCACACGATTGAAGCTGGCACGGATAAATGGACGGATACCGGTTGGCAAAACGACCTTCATACCAAGTTGAGCAAAGCAAAGATGGATGTGGTGATTGAATCTGCGTCCAATTCGGAAATATATCGTTCCGCCCAAAAGCACCATAGTAGATTATCGTCGACTGAACAGTTTTCTGTCATAAAAGATGGACAATTACTGGGAAGGGTAGTTCTTTATCTTCCCCAATCCAACGGAGTTCCAATGCTTGCAGCATTTATCGGGCTGCTGCTTGCTTTCTTTGTGGTTGGAGTTGAAATGAGACGATTCCTCCTTAAACCGCTTGAGAAGATGAGCAAGGCGGCCAGACAAATTGCAGCAGGGCATTGGGAAGTTCAGTTACCCAACTCCAGAATCACGGAAATTGCCGAAGTCCGGGACGGATTTGAGGTTATGGTAAAAGGACTCGAGCAATCCCACCGGAAACAAGCGGAGCTCGAGGAAGAACGCAGATTTGTCATTGCTGCCGTTGCACATGATTTACGCACACCGTTGTTTGCATTGCGAGGATATTTGGATGGATTGGAACAAGGTATAGCTCAGTCACCGGAGAAGGTCACCCGCTATATCGCCGTATGCAAAGAGAAATCCGCTCAATTGGATCGATTGGTTGAAGACCTTTTCACTTATACAAAAATGGAGTACTTGGAAAGTGAACTTAACACGCAAACGATAGATTTAACGCAGATCCTTCGAAAGTCGATTGACAGTTTGAGTCCGCTAGCTGATCAAAAACATATTTCTATCTTAAAGCAATTAACAGAAGGTTGTTTCATTAACGGAGATTCACATGTACTGGAGCGTGCGATGAACAATGTGTTGGAAAATGCTGTTAGATACACACCTTCAGGTGGAAAAATAACGGTCCAATGTTGTAAAGATGACAACAAAATTAAAATGATGATACGCGACACCGGACCTGGCTTCTCTTCTGAAGAACTAGAGCGCGTTTTTGAGCCCCTGTATCGTGGGGAAGCGTCACGAAGTCGTGCAACCGGGGGCAGTGGATTAGGACTAACGATCTCGCAACGAATTATGAAGCAGCATGGAGGCGAGCTTATGGTAAGCAACCACCCTGACGGTGGGGCAGTTCTGACGGGATGGTTACCTCGATATAATGCATGATTTGTTTAATGAGTTAGATGTACTATGTTAATACGTTTAAACTCTTAAACGCATTGGAGTGGTTTAAATGCAAGCCATGGTAATTGAGAAATACGGGAAGAATGTTCCCTTGATACAGAAAAAAATGCCTACTCCTCCAATCGGAGATCATGATGTATTGGTAGAAATCCATGCAGCAAGCTTGAATCCGATTGATTATAAAATAAAAGAGGGCAAGGTTGGTAAACAGGTGAACGCTTATAAACCTGGAGATGAGGTATATGGCAGACCCCGCAAAGACCGAATTGGGACTTTGGCTGAATACATTGCTGTCCATGAAGAGACATCTCGCTGAATTAATTATCGTAAAGAAAATTTTGAAGAAATGCTGTCGGGATATGATGCGGTGTATGACACAATAGGAGGCGAGGTATTGGAAAAATCCTTTCAAATACTTAAGCCCTATGGAAAAATAGTATCTATTTCCGGCTTGCCGAACGCGAGATTCGGGCGAGAAGCCAACTTGGGCTGGTTAAAGACAACACTGCTGTCGATTGTGAGCCATAAGATTACAACTCTTGAGGAGAAAAACCAAGCAAGATATCATTTTCTCTTTATGAAACCAAGCGGGAGGCAATTAGAGCGAATAAAGGATTACTTGGAGGAAGGTCTCATTAAACCGGTTAATGATAAGATATATGATTTCAAGGACGTCGGGCAAGCGTTTCAATATCTTGAAGGGGGAAGTGCCAAAAGGGAAGGTTATCGTTAAAATGAAGTAAGAGTTCAATGGAGATGAATACCGTTCTTGTCCGAATTGAGGACAAGAACGGTATACTATAATTCTCTTTATTTGATCGGTATCCAGATTTGAGGTGGCTGGTGAGGTCCTGGATATACTTCAAGCTCAGGTATACCTGCATGCTCGTAAGGATTGGAAGGGAACCATTCGGAAATAATCCGCTTCCATAAGCGCTGCATACTTTCCGGCATCGGACCTTCGACTTCAAAAATACTCCATTTGGAAGCCGGAATTGTGAATGATGATAATCCTTCAGGCAATTCACCATCATAAGCCGTAGCAATCCAGTATTCCATCTGCTTCTCCTGGATTTCGTTCTGATCCACACAGACGCCTAGCAATCCTTGAATTACACCATTATTCAATTCAAATAAACGATCTTCTGTACCACTTGTATACGCATCCTGCCACATCTTGGCTATGCCTCGTAAGTTTTCCCCATCGATATAAGAGAAAGCCTGCTTTATTCCAACTAAGGTAAACGCAGCTTGTTCAACAATTCTGTGATTCATCGGCTCTGCTCCTTTTAGACTTAATTGAATAACCAAACGATTATACGATTTGACAGAAGTACTGTTCTTTCGCACTTCACTGGGGGCAATTCCGTGCTGCCTACGAAAAGCTTTGGAGAAAGATTCAGGAGTGTCATAACCATACTTGAGCGCCAGATCAATGATTTTATGATCACTCTGTATCAGTTCATTGGCTGCCAAGGTTAACCGTCTTCGTCTGATATATTCGGCTACCGTAACATCAGTTAATAAGGCAAACGTACGTTGGAAATGAAAGGGGGAAATATGAGCTTGAGCTGCAATTTGCTCCATAGTCATATTTTCGAGTAAATGTTCTTCCATATATGCAATAGCTACCTGTAATGATTCAATCCAGTTCATACGGTTAACCACTCCTTGATTCCTATAATAGATGAAGACTGATTCAAGAACCTGTCATTATGTGCTATCATTTGTCCGGTTAGGGAAAGAGGGAGAGGGAAACCCAATACACTACGTAAAAAAGATGACCCCTGATAAATTCAAAGGCCATCTTTTGAAAAAAAGAATTGAACGAAAAATAACGCTATGATATAATCGTTAGCGCTATTGACAAACAAAATCAAAGTATGTATTTATTTTTATCCCTACTTTAATTTTACATCTGGAATTTTGATTTGTCAATGCTCTTTTTCGCCCCAAAAATTGGAAGAGGAGTGGTTTGGAGAGATGCAAACGAAGGATTGGCGTATGGAACAGGAGCGGCTGGAGTCTGTAAGAAACAAACTGCAGGTCAGAATTGCAGAATTGGAGCCAGAGGTTGCGGGAATGCGTGACCAGGCTACGGAAATTCGCAAGCGCTTTTGGGAAGAGGTTACGATCAACACAAGCACCCATGAAGATTTCGAAGAGACCTTCTACACCATAAACCAGCAGTCTGCAGTATTGGCCGAGCGGGAACGCGGTCACATGCGGTTGACGCAGCAATGGAATAACATGAACCGTTTGCGCCCATCCCCTTATTTTGGACGCATCGACTTCCATGAGAAAGGTCTTGAATTCAGCGAACAGATCTATATCGGGGTATCCTCTTTTGTTGACGAAGACGGATTGAACTTCCTAATCTATGATTGGCGTACACCGATCGCGAGCATGTACTACGACTCTTCTCCCGGAGCAGCATCCTATGTGACGCCAATCGGACAAATTGATGGCACAATGGAGCTCAAACGGCAATTTCAGATTCATAACGGACAAATCCGCAACATGTTTGATGCAAACGAAACGATCGGAGACCAATTGTTGCAGCAAGTGCTCGGCAAAGGTGCAGATTCACAAATGAAAAGTATCGTGGCAACTATTCAGAAGGAACAAAACGCCATCATTCGTAATGATGCAAGTCGAATGCTTATCGTACAGGGAGCAGCCGGTAGTGGTAAAACTTCCGCAGCCTTGCAGCGGGTGGCGTACTTATTGTACAAACATCGCCAGGCGATCAGCGCTGATCAAATCGTACTTTTCTCACCCAATCCAATGTTTGGCAGTTATATTTCCACTGTTCTTCCGGAGCTTGGTGAAGATAATATGCAGCAGACCACTTTTCAACAATTTCTCGACTATTGGCTTGGATCTTCGCTGCGTCCGGAGGATATCTTTGATCAGATTGAATATGTACTGACCGCGCATGAAGCTCCAGGCTACGAGGCTCGGCTTCAGGGGATCGAATATAAAGCTTCCGATGCTTTTCTGCAAGCCTTGCAGAATTATGGAAATTGGTTGGGACAGGAAGGCATGCAGTTCAACACCATTCGGTTTCGGAACCGTGATTTGATTACTGAGGAGCAGATGAGAGCCAAATTTTACGGTTATGATCGTTCCTTGCCCTTGTTAAATCGCGTTGTACTCTTGCAGGAATGGCTGCTGAAAGAACTGGCTTCCCTTGAACGCCTGGAACGTGAAGAACCGTGGGTACAGGAAGAATTGAATTATCTCGACAACGATCAGTATGCGGATATCTTCGAGGTGCTTCATAAAGACAAGGAAGTATTTGATATCGCGGAACAATACGCCCAAATTCGTGAGAAAATAAGCAACAAGCGTCGGGAAGATGAAGGTGACTTTGACTTTGCCCAAAAGGAGGAGGAATTGCTCAGCCGTAAGATCGTGAAGGAACGTTTTATCCCACTGCGAAAAGGTATTAAGAAATTCTCGTTTGTTGATATCAAAGGTATATATGGTGAATTATTTGTTGATGAAGCCGCTTATCGAGAGAAAACGAAAGCTGCGGATATTCCGCCACTATGGTCTGAGATATGCAGTCAAACCAGAGAAAGCCTGCTGCGGAACGAGTTGTTCCACGAGGATGCAACTCCCTATTTGTATGTAAAAGAACTGATTGAAGGTGTTCGGACGAACACAGAAATCAAGTATGTCTTCGTTGATGAGGGTCAGGATTATTCAACATTTCAATATGAATATCTCAAAAAACTGTTTCCTCGTGCCCGTATGACCGTGCTCGGCGATTTTGGGCAAGCGATCTTCACGCAGTCTACCCATTTGACCGCAGCTGATTCACCACTGGTCCGTCTTTACGGTGAAGCCGAAACAAGCCTTTTCTCCCTAGTACGCAGTTATCGCTCTACGAAGGAGATCGTTGAATTTACAAGAGCGATGCTTCCAGAAGGAGATGAAATTGTACCATTTGAAAGAAAAGGTCTAAAGCCTCAGTTGAAGAAAAGCAATGATAGAGAAAAGCTGGATGCACAAATGGTCGCAGATATCGCTGCGTTAAGAGCCGAGGGCTTTGATTCCATCGCGATCATAACGAAGACAGCCGCCGAATGTCAAAAAGCCTGTGAATCATTACAGAATCAAGGAGGCGAAGCTTTACAACTCGTTACGAAGGAGACGTTCAACTTCGAAAAAGGTGTGATGGTCATTCCTGTGTATCTCGCCAAGGGTGTTGAGTTCGATGCAGTTTTGATATATGATGCCTCGTCCGGAGCTTATGGCCGAGACAATGAACGCAAGCTTCTTTATACGGCGTGTACGCGGGCTATGCATCGCCTTCATCTGTATACGACGGGGGATTGGTCGCCTTTTGTGCAGGCTTTGCCAGGGGAGTTGTACGAGGAATGGAACGCTCATACATCGGAGTGAATTTGCAGCATATGCGAGCGAACCAAGCGCTTTAAGTAACAAAAGCGGAATTAGTCATCATCTCACTGAGTCAATCCAATAAAGAAACAAAAGTCGCCTTTTTGGCGACTTTTTTATTCCAAACTATTTTTAGAGACGGACTTGTTACCAACGACCTTTGGATTATTTCCTTATTGTTATACTCAGCATGACTATTATTATATGGGTGGACTGGGACTACGGTTATATAATAGTCATACGAACCAGAAGAATAGATTACATGAAGCAAGCAATGGAGGAGTTAAGATCATGTTAACCAAAATGAATTTGCAGGGAAGCTGGGAGCTTCAACTTGATGAACATAAACAAGGCGTTCAGGGTCCATTTGACGACACCATAGTACTGCCGAATACGACTTCTCATGCACGCAAAGGACAAAAGAGTGACGTGGTTCATATCGGGTCTTTAACCGATGAATATTCATTTGAAGGGTGGGTATGGCTGACACGGGAAATTGATATACCAGCTGTGCTTGCTGGCGTGAGATGCAGTTTGTATCTGGAACGAACGCGCATAACCAAGTTATGGGTGGATGGCGAAGAATATGGAGCACAGGACAGTCTTAACACCCCTCATGTATACAGCTTGCCGGAAGGGCTATCGGAGGGAAAACATACCCTTACCATCCGGGTCGATAATACGGACTACCCGACGAAAGGCGGACATCTTACCTCCGTCGATACGCAGACCAACTGGAACGGGATTACCGGAAGACTGGAGCTTCATTTCTACCACGATATGCACATGGGTGAAGTACAGATCTATACTGATGCTAAAGAACGAACATTCAGAATCACAAGTACGTTGTCCAAATTGATACCAGGTACAGTATTGGCTGTTACTGCGCAAACCTACAAACCCCTCTTGGAACAGACTCATGGATATATTCCAACAGACAGAAATCATGTGGTGAATGAGCAAACCTATCCATGCAACCAGAACGAAGTTAATGTGCTCTACAAGATGGGAGACGACGTATTGCTCTGGAGTGATTCGGATCCGCATCTCTATTTGCTGACCCTTACTCTGTTAGGGGAACATGGAGATGTGCTTGATACTACCGAAATCGTAACAGGACTGCGAGATTTTGAAGCTCACGGTGATGCTTTTACCATCAATGGCCAAAAGACTTTTCTTCGCGGAAAGCATGATGGTCTAATATTTCCACAAACAGGTTACGCACCAACCGATGTGGAAGAGTGGCTGCGAATCCTGAGCATCTCCAAATCATATGGTATAAATCATTATCGCTTCCATACCTGTTGCCCGCCTGAAGCAGCGTTTACTGCTGCAGACATGCTCGGCATCTATATGGAGCCTGAATTGCCATTCTGGGGTACGATTACGGATGAACTTGACCCACAGCATAATCAGGCTGAACAGGACTATCTCATTCGTGAAGGCTTTGCCATGCTCAAGGCGTATGGAAATCATCCTTCTTTTGTGATGATGTCACTCGGTAATGAACTTTGGGGCAGTAAAGAAAGATTGAATGCCATTATCAAAGCGTATAAAGCATTTGATCCACGCCGTCTCTACACCCAGGGGTCAAACAATTTTCAATTCACTCCGCACATTCTTGAGGAAGAAGACTTTTTCTGTGGTGTGCGCTTTTCCAAAGACAGACTTTTCCGCGGATCCTATGCTATGTGTGATGCCCCGTTGGGTCATGTGCAAACCGACGTGCCTGGAACCCTGAAGGACTACGACGACATGATCTTGCCGGATGTGATGGTTTCAGAAAAAGAGGGGATTCAAGCAGGAGAATCGGAAATTCAGATTCAATATGGTACGGAAGCGAAGACCGTAAAAGCCGCTTCTGCTGAACAACAGCTCATTCCGCATTTACCCGTTATTTCCCATGAAATTGGACAATATGCCATGTACCCCAATTACGAAGAGATCGAGAAGTATACCGGTTCGTTGAAGGCTAAAAATTTCGAGGTTTTCCGGGAACGATTGCAGTCCAAGGGAATGGGACAGCTGGCTGAAGCATTTTTCCAAAGCTCTGGCAAGCTTGCCGTAGCCTGCTATAAGGAGGAGCTTGAGGCGGCATTTCGCTCCAAGCATCTGGCGGGATTTCAATTGCTTGATCTTCAGGACTTTAGTGGCCAAGGGACAGCACTGGTGGGCATTTTGGATGCCTTCATGGATTCGAAAGGGTTGGTTACTGCCGAGGAATGGAGAACGTTCTGCTCCGATGCGGTACTTCTCGCCCGATTTGAGAAATACAATTACAATTCGGGAGAAGAATTCCATGCCGACATTCAATTAAGGTACTACCGGACAGATTCGTTGAAGCGTCATACCGTGGAGTGGGAGATGCGTGATTCGGATCAACTGCTTGTACAAGGGCAAGATGAGATTTCCTTTATCTCTGGCGAGACCTGGTTTGAAATAGGCGAAATCAAGTTCAAGCTTCCTGAAGTGAAAAAGATGACGTCTGTCACTCTATCCCTGCATATTCCAGATACCGATATTCGGAAAGAATATGACCTTTGGGTATACCCTGATCATGATGTGACAGTTATGGAACATAACCACATTTATAAGGAATTGTCCAATGAAGTAATGAACTTACTGGGAAAAGGTGAGAGTGTGCTGCTTCTTCCAACACTTGAAGGTAACGACAGTTCAGTCGAAGGTACGTATTGTACTGATTTCTGGTGTTATCCGATGTTCCGGTCGATCTCGGAGAGCATGAGCAAGCCAGTGCCCGTTGGCACACTTGGCCTTCTGATTGATAACTCACACCCGGCGTTGAAGCACTTTCCAAGTGAGACGTATTCCACTTATCCATGGTGGCATATCGTCATGAATTCACGGTCTATTATTCTGGATGAGGTGGCAGAGAATGTTCGACCTTTCGTTCAAACCATTGATAATTTTGAACGGAATCATAAGCTTGGGCTGCTGTTTGAATGCCAAGTTGGAAAAGGCAAGCTGCTGGTAGGGGCGCTAAATTATAATAAATTGATCAGCCAGACAGAAGGGCGGCAATTACTATACAGTCTTGTACAATATGTTAAAAGTGAGGAGTTCCAACCAGAAGCCAAGATCGCACCGGAAGAGCTTCAACAGTTGTTGGGCTACAAATAGAAATAGGCATGATGTACATTATGAACGAGACATTAAAGAAAGCATTAACGAAAAAGGACGATGAGTAGATTACTTTATAAAATGAGAAGTTTATATTCTTAGAAACTAATAACAAGCTATCGACCTGTTTTTTACAGATCGATAGTTTTTTTGTTTACAGGTATTTAAGTTTTAAGTTTAAAGTGTCATTTCAAGTTTGTTCCATATGGTATCTCCTTCCATTGAAAAACTTCACTTAGGCAAGGTGCCTGAATTAAAAAATGTTAATGATTACAGAATTATTATTATGTAAACTAAATGCCTATCAATTTTTTTCTTTTTACTCTAATGACATAAAACCTCCATCATATGTAAACCGTAATGGGGTACGCATGAAGGGGGATACATATGAAAAGTCATATGCATCAAAAAGCAGAAGAGAAGCTGAGCTGGATTAGTCTTTCATTATTTGGAGCGGGATGTACGTTGGGAACGGGATTTTTCCTTGGAACAAGTTTGGCGATTCATTGGGCCGGTTTATCGGTGCTTGTACTTTTGGTGCTGGCTGCGGCAGGGACTTATTTTGTATTTGGAGCTTTGGCTCAGATGACGGCAGATGATCCGAAGGAAGGGGCTTTTCGAACCTATGCCGGTGAAGCGTTCGGTCCCTGGGCCGGCTTTGGAAGTGGCTGGATGTATTGGTCTTCCGAAATGCTGATTATGGGAAGTTCATTAACGGCTCTCGGATTGTTTTCTCAATTTTGGTTTCCCAAGCTTCCATTATGGGCGTTTGTAGCGGTGTATGCATGCATTGGATTATTCATCGCCGCATTGGGAGCCAAAGGATTAACCCAAACGGAAAATGTGCTTGCTGTGATCAAGTTAGCTGCGACGGTTGCTTTTATTGCGATTGCAGCAGCGGCTTGCCTGGGCTGGTTAGATGTGGAGATTACCCCACAGAACATAACCAATGAATGGTTCCCTCACAAAATAAAAGGCGTGTGGAATGCGTTTATTTATGCCTTTTTTGCATTTGCTGGGATTGAGGTCATGGGTTTAATGGCTGCTAAACTAAAAGAACCTAAGGATGCAGTGAAATCAGGTAGAGTGATGTTATTAACTGTCAGTACATTGTATGTTGTAGCGATTGCCTTGATCCTGTTACTGGTCCCCACTGCTAAATTAACACCGGATGAAAGTCCTCTCGTCAAAGCGATGTCATCGATTGGATTGACGGTCGTGGTTCATATTCTCAACGGAATTTTGATTATAGCCGGATTCTCCACGATGGTTGCGTCAATCTATGCGATTACGTCCATGTTGGTTAAACTGGGTGAAGACGGAGATGCGCCCAAGATGTTTACGAAGACATGGGGAAAAAAGAACATGCCCCTGTGTGCATTAGGATGCACTGCGGCCGGATTAATCGTTTCAACTCTTCTGGCTTTATGGATGCCCAAGAGTCTATTTGAATATGTAACTACCGCAGGCAGCTTGGTATTAATGTATACCTGGCTTCTGATTTGCATCACGTATATCAAGAAAATGAAGCCTACCAAATGGAATCGTATCAAAGTATGGACTGCCATGGTTCTTATAATTGCAGCAGTATCTGGGACGGCCATGGAAAAAGCCAGCAGAAGAGGTCTGCTGGCCAGTATAGGTCTTGTTATATTGATTGCCATGATTACGTACATTGTAAACAAAGTACGAAAACCGCAGCCTTCACCATCCACCGAACCGTCAAAATCCTGAACTTGTGGGTCGCTACTCCATAGGTGTTGGGATAGTATGCTGAGTTCTTGAGTTTCTTAGCTGAAGTCTCTCGTCCAGTTATTTCGTCAATTTGCTATTGGCTTGCTTCATTCGCATGAAGGGACATTTGGAAGGGATTTGCTCGTCATCGGGCAGGAAATATTGTTTCCATTCCAGATTATCCTGCTGACCATACCACATGAGCGAAGGGTGAGCCGGCACGGCATCATAGGCTGCCAAGCGTTTGCGAATCAGGGTTTTCATTTTGCGGCCAAGAGGTGTGCTGTCATTAATAGCTTCAAACACCCACCGTGGTTGAAAAGCAAACATAAGATAAGGAAAATGCCGGCTGGCTCTATGCTCGTGCGCGGGGGTGGCGCAGAAACAAAAGTAAGGCTCTCCGCCAAAGCAAAACTCCCATGTGGCGTCATGCGGATCAATCGAAATATGTTCAGGCCAGGAAGCGGTATCGAGTGAGCTTACCCTGTTGAGCATCTCCCAGAACAAGGACTGATACTGCTCCACGGTTGTGTTGTTTCTCAAGTCATCCGGTGTCTCGCAAATAACAACCAAAGAAGCATATTGTCCGGTATCCCGGGAAACGGGCCCATATTGTCTAAGTATTTCTGCCATGTCTTCAGAAGAAGCTTGTGTACGCGGATCACTTGTGAATCCGTATCTCAAATGACCGGAGAGAAACCCTATCCGTCCAGGTACACAAGGATACGTATTCCCCTCATCTGCAATCATATTGGCAAACTCTGAATACGCGTCCTGCTGCCATTCGGGCAGACCTTTGAATGATGCATTTATTTCATCGGCACTGTACAGCTCTGCCATGAATTTCCCAACTCCATTCCACATGATACCGTTAACGTATTAATGCGGAAGGCGTTGGGTGACTGTCCGGTGTAGTTTGATGTCAGAAAAATATGGAACGTACAGCTTCGAACCCAAAATATAAGCCAAAACCGATCAGGCAGATTCCTGAGATGATGGAGATCCAGCGCAGAACGGTTTCGTTGCTGTGTTTATGAAATCGACTGGCCATGCCAGCCATGATGACGTCCCACACAAAGATTCCTATGAAAATACCAGAACTGTATAGCAGCAAATGAGCGGAATCGGTATGCTTCACGGTTGTAGCAAGAATAGAGCCGTAAATACCGAGCCAGAATAAAATATTCAGCGGATTGGACAGAGCCATGAGAAAGCCGTAGACAAAGGATTTTCTAACCCTTGCTTCTGCTGTTGAAGAGGTCTGGATGCCGTTTTTTAACTTGGACAGAGTTTCCACACCGGTATACACCAGAATGAAGCTGCCAAAAGACCAAAGGAAAGAGCGCATGAAAGGCGTGTCCAGAAAATGAGCGACACCAAAATAAATCAGAAGCATGTATACCAAATCGGCAAACATGGCTCCAAGTCCCAAAATCCAGGCATGTATGAACCCGTGGCGGGCTCCCCGATCCAACTGAGCGGCATTAATTGGACCGATTGGAGCGGATAGTGAGATTCCCAGAATAATATAACTGAACAGTACAGACATATACGCGTTCACTCCTTAACGGGCTCGACGAATCGTACCTGTAAGTCATACATATAGGGGGTACAAGTCATCGTATTCCCGTCTGGAGCAAATTAGAACAGGCGGTATGTCGCTTAATCTATTATGGACTCTACATCCAGCTGGATGGCTGTGCAATGGTATCCATTACAAGAGCTTTCTTCACAAGGGCAAGCTGATAGACCGATAACCAAATCGATTAATGCCTCCATTTCCACATAATCGCCAGCGCGCGAGTCTGGAGCTACGACATCAATCTTGCCCAGATCATCTACAACGGATTTCATAAACAGATTAAACGGATAATGCTGATCTGGAGGTAAGATTCCGAACGGTTCCAGAGCCTGATTTAGGTTATGATAACAGCTGGCATGATCCTTTTTATCATATAAAACTTCATACATTTCCGGACGACAGGCGGAGTTGAAGAAATCATGGACACCAACCGTGTCACGAACGATTTTAAGCAACGGTTGATATTGATTGGAATACACGGATTGTCCTGGTTTGATCCGGTAGGAGCGCAAAACGTCCATCGTTACACCTGGATCTAGTCGATTATTGGCATTTTGAGCATCATATGCAACAAAATCAACGACCTGCTGCCCCTCCAAATCGGTCACCCGAATTAATGAACCTTTATTTACCTTAACGGCATAACCCGTTTTGGCCGGGATACGAACAGACTGCTTATGGCGTTCCGTTGTATTCATATTCATTCGTCACACTCCTCCGCTGTTTTTGCTTTCAGTATGCGGAGCTGACATGGCTTTCATGCACTTTGGCAAACATACGGCTCACATTGAAAATGATGTAGGTTGTATTCTGTTTTTATAATGGAAACAGTGGATTACCCTTCATGCCGACCCAAAGTTCGGATGTTTCCAGCTGACCAGCCAGATGAAGCAACCAGTCCTCATGACCTTTCGTTGCCATAATCTGTACACCCATGGGCAGACCTTCAGGAGTCAGATGCACAGGAACACTCATGGCTGGTTGACCCGTCAGATTCGCGAGCTGAGTGAACGGAGTGTATGTAAGACTTGGTTCAAACATCTCATAAATCAACTGCTGCTGCTGGATCTTGTCCAATTCGCTAATATGCATCAGATGCTGAATCTGTTCATCGTGAGGCGTTAATTCGCCGATTTTGGGTGCTGGAAAAGCATTGACAGGTGTGACATAAAAATCATATCGTTCAAACAATGTGGACATTTGGGCTGCGGCAACATCCCATTCGGCCAAACTATGTACGAATTCGGCAGCGGACACTTTTTTGCCGGCTTCAGCCAGAACCCAGGACTCGATCTCCATATCATCAGATGTTAATGCTCTGCCCATAGAACGTTCCATGGAAGAGATCATCGCCGCCATTTCGCCGCTGTTCATCATGTAATAGTTTTCCATCAATTTGACACCATTCACCGGACTGAGCTTTTCTTCGACTTCGTGACCTTGTTTTTCCAGCCAACGCACCGTCTTGTATACTGCTTCCTTGGCTTCATCACTTACAGGTGTACCTACAGGCGAAACTGTTGTATATGCAACTCTCAGTTTGCGTTGATGAGGATAGTTCATATCAGCCAGGTAGCTTCCCGGAAAGAGGGGAGCATGGAACGCAGCTTCGGGTTGAATGATTTGTAATGTGTCCAGTAACGCAGCGCTGTCGCGAACGGAGCGAGATAGGGCAAAATCAATCGATGCACCCTGCCACTGACGACCAACCCCCGGTCCAACGGGTGTCCGACCACGTGTAGGCTTAAGTCCAAATATTCCACTGAAGGAAGCAGGGATTCGGATTGAACCGCCACCGTCACTGGCTCCCGCAAGGGGGACAATACCCGAGGCTACAGCGGCTGCGGCACCTCCGCTTGAACCACCTGGCGAGTGACTGGTATTCCATGGATTACGACTTGGGCCGTGAAGACGGGGCTCCGTAATATTTTTCAGACCGAATTCCGGCGTATTGGTATGTCCGATGATAATGAAGCCTGCATCGAGCAGACGGGAAACGAAATTGGAATTCCGCTGTGCTTGATGGTCGCGGAGAAGACGTGAACCCGAGGTGAGAATTTCCCCCTCCAGAGACTGGGAGATATCTTTTAAGAGCAAGGGCACGCCAGCAAAGGGCTGCTCTCCAGGGCGAACCATAGCCGCTTCCTGACGTGCACGTGTTTCATATGTACGAATGACTGCATTGAGCTGTGGATTCACTTCTTCCAGGCGAGCATACGCTGCTTCCAGTAACTCGACAGGGGATATTTCTCGAGCGCGAACCAATTCAGCCAAACCTATGGCATCGTAAGATGTATATGAAAATGATGAAGATGAAGACATGATAATCGTTCCTCTCTAAATTAACTTGATCTACTATTCCATAGTCATCGTACCACCGGAATAGTGAAAAGACAAAAGCACTGTACATCACGATGGATGTACAGTGCCTTAATTGATTTGTTTTGTGTCATATATAAAATTCAATCCGTACGAAGCTTTGGTGCAGCGTCTGCCGGACTCGCTAATCGTTCCTGTTGTTTGGAGATGGCGAACAGGGCAATCCAGATAAGGATGAAGCCCACCAGCTGCTCCCAGGTAATTAATGTACGGAATGCAATCCAGTTTACCAGTACACCGGCCATCGGGAAGCTCAGTTCTGCGAGTGTTGCAACTGAGGCCTTGGTTGAAGAGAGCCCTTTGTAATATAACAGAAGACTCAGTAACCCTGGCAGTAAAGCCTGACCCAGAATATTAAGTGCTACAGCCGCCTGTTCACCTGTAGCGGAAGGGAATGTCCAAGCAGCGCCTTCGTTCCACGTCATAAAGATCAGCAGCGGCAAGGCTACGACAAAGCGCAGAGAGGTGACCGTTTCATAACGGGTTTGCCCCAGCATCAGCCGCCCCATAACCGTTGAACCGCCCCACAAGGCAGCTGCACCCAGCGATAACAGGCTGCCTGCATGGACCCAATTGTCCCAGTTGCCAAGGGGAAGGGTAAATCCGAACGTAAGCAGGTATGTTCCTGCAAGTGCAATGATAAACAGTCCACTGAAGCGGCGAGGCAATGTTTCTTTCAGCAGCAGCTTAGCCAGTACAATCGCAAATAGCGGCTGCATCTTTTGCAATAACAAGACGGTGTTGGGATCGTTATGCGTAAGTGCCAGGGTGAACAAAACCGTGGCAAGGGCAGATCCTCCCCAAGAGATAAAGATCACGGCAATCCAGTGGCGTGCACGCAGGTTTTTCAGATCGGCCCGGAACTTCCATAACACGGGAATCGCTACAAGACTGACAATAATATGTTCCACCAGTACAATCTGAGTGGAGGTCATCGTTTTGAGCAAAATAATACGGAACAGTGGATCTACACCCCAAAGGGCGGCGCCGAGCACGACTAGCCAGAATCCGGTATTACTTCGTTCCTTGCGGTAAACTATTGATGCATGTTGGGTCTTTTCCATATTCAGGACTCCTTCGTCAGAACACGGAATCTTCAGTTGGCAAAATCGACAAAAGCCCCCGTTTTGGTGTACACCAAATAAACGGGGGCTCAATCATTGACATGTCGTCATACGGAAAGAAGCCTTTCCGTAACGGCATGTTAATGTGTTGATCTTCTCTCATCCGGACTGTACCGTCGGCCTTGGAGTCACACCAAGTCAGTCGCTGAATCCCTACATCGGGTCAAACAGCGAGTCGCGGGCTAGTTCCGAAGAACATCACCGCCGGTTGGGAATTGCACCCTACCCCGAAGATCCTATTCAATTATAGTATGTTTGAACAAGCTGTAACATTAATAAGTCCATCTTATTCCTGTAAGCGCTAGCAGTTCAAGTTTTTTTTTAGAATATGATATTCCAGCTTCCTTGTTGTCTGCGTAGCAATACAATCTGGCCTGCATGATACGCATCGTGGAGTACCCAGCGGGCAAGTGCATGTGCCCATTTTTCATCCGTATTCATGTAAGAGGCTTCAAGATCAGATTCTTCTAATGAAGCAAGCTGATCTCGAAGCTGTCCGGCTAATTGTGTTGTATTTTGCATAAGTATACTCCAGCCAGTGGTATCAGAAGGGTCGCCCGGATCTCCGAAGGTGGATTCATTATTTTCGGCAGGTGTACCGGAGTGTGTTTTGCCCTGAATACGACTCAACAAGCGCTGATTGTAATAATACATATGGTTGACCAACTGCCAGATGCTTAATCCACCGGATGATGGAACCCAGGCTGCCTGTTCAGCAGTCAGTCCTTCGAGTGCCTTGGATAAAGGCACAATCCAGTTACATTGATCCCAGGTATCATCTTTCTGAATGAGCAATAACTCTTTTGGTGTTGTAGTCATTGATTTTTCCTCCCTAAAATAAATTCATGGTAACTAGCTAAAGTGCTTAAATATGGTTACAATAAATATAACCCAAACATGAATGGTTGTAACTATCTTTTTTCATTTTAGATAGTTACAACTTAGCGGAGGCACATATGGATAGACTATGGACTGATTTTGTGAACAGTGATTATCATGACTGGCGTGGTGGAGATCGTTCGGAGGACAGGCTTGGCAAAGGTGCATGGCAGCAAGGATTTATTAAACAATGGCAGATGCACGCTCCTGTACCCGCTTCTTCTGAAGAAGAAAAAGCCTTGAGAGATTTCAGAAATGAATTACAGGCTCTTGCAACACGTTTAGCGGCTGGAAACCCATTATCCGACAGAGACCAAGATTGGCTCAACGCCATAATGGAGGAAGGTCAGGTCATCAGAAGACTGCACGCTGGAGATGAGGGACTGAAACTTTCACTTATTTCTACAGGAACTCAATGGAAGCAGGTTATGGCTGAGGTTGCAGCTGATTTTGCTGTCACGGTGGTGGAAGGGGATGCAGGAAGGATTCGGATCTGTGATAATTCGGATTGCCGATGGTTTTTTTATGATGACACGCGCAGTCGTACCCAGAGATATTGTGATGACAAGATGTGCGGTAATCTGATGAAGGTAAGAAGGTTTCGGGCAAAACGGAAGAGGGATCAGCAGGAAGAGTAAGGTGTAAGCACAGAATATGTAATTTGCTGAACTTGCGATAGACAGGAAAATATCCAAATGAAATGATGCAAACCAAAATTGAATGTTCCCACACGTTTCTATATAATGGTTATATACTTAATATATTTCAGCAGATATTCAGTCAGAGATTAACATCCGGGATTCAAGCGTATATCCAACAAAAAACAATGATTGGAGATGTGTCTTGTGGGGACAAGTTATCTACTGAAAAATGGTTGTGTATTGTCTATGGATTCGTCGGTGGGACAGTTTAAGAAGGCGGACGTTCTCATTGAGGATTCTATTATTGCTGCCATCCAGCCCGATCTGAGTTGTATTGAAGCGGAAGTGATTGATGCGTCGGAGATGATCATACTCCCTGGATTCGTAGATACGCACCGGCATGTATGGGAGTCGCTCGTCAAAACAGCGGGAACCAACTGGTCATTGCCGGTCTATCTGCAAAATCTCTATTATGGAGCGATGGGAAGTAAACTCCGGCCACAAGACAGCTATATCGCCAATTTGCTGGGTTCTTTGGAAGCGCTTAATGCAGGAGTGACCACGGTGCTTGACTGGAGTATGCCGTATTCAGCTGAGCACACGGATGAACTCATTCACGGACTTCAGGATGCGGGTATTCGATCGGTTTTCGCTTATGGTGTACCGGGTGAGACGCCCTACTGGAACAGAGAAAGCCAGCTAACGTATTCGAATGATGTGAGAAGAGTCAAGGAACAGTATTTTTCCTCACAGGATCAGCTGCTTACGTTCGGCCTTGCTATTCGTGGTCCGGAGTTCAGCCATTGGGATACCACAGTGAAGGAAATTCAGCTTGCGCACGAGCTGGATGCGCTATGTTCAATGCATGTTGGCTTTGGAAGCTGGGGATCTGTAGATCGTTCGATAAGCAAAATGTATGAGGCTGGTTTGCTCAGCCCACGTCTGAACGTTGTGCATGGAAATACGATGGATACGGATGAATATAAAATGTTGGCCGATAGCGGCGCTTCACTCTCCGTCACACCCGAAGTGGAGATGATGATGGGTCATGGGTACCCGGCAACGGGTTACTTTCTTGAAAATGGCGGAACGCCAACCCTTGGAGTTGACGTTGTAACTTCAACGGGTGGCGATATGTTCTCCCAGATGAAATTTGCACTTCAGGCCGAGCGTTCCAGGGGAAATGAACAACTCTTGCTGCAGGGTGAAATGCCTGGGGAGCTTAATCTGCAATCCAGTCAAGTGCTGAGATTTGCAACTTCTGCCGGAGCGAAGGCTCTGGGACTGGAGCAGAAGATTGGCACGCTTACTCCAGGTAAAGAAGCAGATCTGATTATGATTCGAACCACTGACCTTAACTTGTTTCCGGTGCATGATCCGGTGGGAGCGGTTGTTCAGTTTGCCAATCCATCCAATGTGGACACTGTGTTTGTAGCAGGTCGGCCGGTGAAGCGCGAAGGTAAACTGCTGCATATCGATCTGAGTGAGGTACGTCGGAAGGCTTTGGCCAGCAAAGAATATCTGTTATCCCAATATCAGATGTCGGATGCAGAGCGAATTGTATTTTCATAAGTTTGATGATAGGGGCCGCATACGGGTATGTGGCTCTTTGGCGTACTTGATTATCGTGTAAGATGACAGGAGAACAAGGAATAAACCGCAAAAAGAGAAAAAAAAGCACAGTTTTTTCATAGTTGCATGTAACAACGAGTTTGTGATGTTTTGTTAAAGAAAAAAGCCTCTAGAAAACTGCGCATAATATAAATTATACGCAGTTTTCTTTTAAATCGATTTTCATATTCGTCCCTGTCCAACAGATCATGATAATTTTCCTCGCGAACGCACAAAATATACTATCTTGCCAAAATAAATTTAACAAAGCAACGCGACAAAGTGTAGAAATCGATAGATTTTTATAGTTGGTCTGTAAGATAGAACAAAGGTCTTTTTCATAGAACAGATGTAACGGACTAGAATGTCTGAATCAAAGAGACACATTCATCATTTTTGATACGAGAGGAAACTGTGTATGAATCAAAACCAGAATCGATCTTCCCTATTTAGGAAAAAGCCGATTGCCACCGGAGATAACGAAAGCAACATATTGAAACGAGCTCTGGGGCCGCTTGATCTGATGACCCTCGGGGTAGGTGCAATCATCGGTACGGGTATCTTTGTATTAACAGGCGTTGCTGCTGCAACATATGCAGGTCCCGGTTTGGTACTGTCTTTTCTGCTGGCAGGTATGATCTGCGCCTTCGCTGCATTGTGTTACTCGGAGTTTGCATCCAGTGTGCCTGCTTCAGGAAGTGCGTATACATATAGCTATACTGCTTTTGGAGAAGTCATTGCCTGGATTCTGGGTTGGGATCTTATTCTGGAATATGGATTTGCGAGTGCGGCTGTGGCCAGCGGTTGGTCAGGGTATTTTCAAACGTTATTGTCCGGATTCGGATTGCAGTTACCCCATGCGCTCACTAGTGCATTTAGTCCGGAAAAAGGAACCTATTTTGACATCACCGCAGCAATGATTACGTTAATCATTACATTCCTGCTCACCCGTGGAGTGAAAGAGGCTGCTCGTGCCAACGGAATTATGGTAGCGATTAAAATTATCGTAGTACTGATTTTTATCGGTGTGGGTGTGTTCTATGTGCAGCCGGATAATTGGCAGCCATTTCTTCCGTTTGGGATCTCAGGGGTAACCGCAGGGGCGGCAACGGTATTTTTTGCTTACATCGGTTTCGATGCGGTCTCAACGGCTGCGGAAGAAGTGAAACGTCCTCAACGGGATTTGCCAATCGGTATTATTTCATCTCTAGCGATCTGTACCGTTCTTTACATTGTTGTATCGTTGATCTTGACAGGGATTGTACCTTATCACATGTTGAATGTGAGTGATCCGGTAGCCTTTGCGTTTGAATTTGTACAATTGAAAGGACTGTCCTGGATTGTTTCGCTTGGGGCAATTACAGGGATTACCACTGTGTTACTTGTCATGATGTATGGTCAGACGCGTTTGCTTTATTCCATGTCACGGGATGGTCTATTGTCTCCGGTATTCTCCAAAGTCAGTGGCAAAAGCCAAACGCCTGCTGCGGGAACTTGGGTAGCTGGGATCATCGTTGCGTTATTCTCGGGTTTTATCTCACTTGGCCATCTGGCGGAGTTGACTAACATCGGAACACTGTTTGCTTTTGCAGTTGTGAGTCTGGGTATTATCATATTGCGTAAGAACAATCCGGAACTGAAAAGGGGATTCCGTGTACCTTTCGTTCCATGGATTCCTATTCTTAGCGCTGTCGGCTGTATGTATCTCATGACACGTCTCGCGGCTCTGACCTGGATTACGTTCTTTGGCTGGTTAATTATTGGTTTGATCATCTACTTCGCCTACGGTCGCCATCACAGTCATTTGAACCCGGCACGGCGTATATCGGACACGTTCCAAACAACAAAGAAAAAGTAGATGTCATAACTTAAACCTATTTGTAGAGACATCGTGTTTAGGTATTAAATTAACTGGGTTTATATGTAAAGTAAGTAAATTACATTGTCTCATACTGCGTCGTTAAAGCGATGTGGTATGGGCTTTTTTTTGTGAGAGCAGATCGTGCGATGCTAAAAAACAGAGATGGATAAGGCGATATATGGGTATCTAAAACGTGATGCATCTATCTTTATCAGTGGGAACCAGGGTTGCGGTCAGGGCAAATATGACATATATTTGGGGGTGTGACATGCCATCAGACATAGGAGAGGGGATGTATCATGAACACACCATTACATACCAATCAGCATCACCAAAATTCAAATTTCGGGTTTGCATTGGTCGACTCAGCCGTACTTGCTGAAACGAAATTAATCATTTCACATCCAGAGGACAAGAACGAGTTTCAGTTGGAGATTGATCCGCAGCGCCTTTTGAAAGATGGACGAAAGGTATCGGTAATTGCACAACAGTTGGACGAACCAATGGATCGACAAGATGCCATTATCATATATGGAGAGGAGCTGGGATTTGTACAATATACGGTTGCCTTGAGACCAGATAGTACATGTTCACTCGCTCCCATTGAAGGAATAGTTCATCCAATTATATTGAATTGGGCGGACTTTGCAGAAGGGGAGTATGAGCTGCGAATTTCACTGCATGTCAAAACACCCCGCATCGCAGAGGGACCACTGGAGCCCGAGCAGCAAGCCATGGTGAAATATGCTCAGGTGGTAACTGTAGCGATATGTCTGTTTCCAGCCGAAGCCGGGCAGATGAATACAGCGCCGAAAGCTATGTGGACTCGGGAAAATCATGTATTTGACTCCTACGGAAGTGGTGGCTTTATTCTCGCAGATCTGCCTCGTATGGCGAAGCGTGTGGAGGAGCTGATTGGTTCCGGAAATCATAATCTGATTGAACACTTCGCTGAGGGCGACCTTTCAGATACCTTACTGGAAGAAGGTCTCATGGCCATTGCATGGGGAGTAACACCCTGGTGTTATTCGATTTATTCTGCTCCGGATGAACACTCCAGAACCAAACTTTCGGTAGACAAACTGGGTGATGAACCTCAGACCACGGGAATATACCGTCTGCATCGCGAAATTAAACAATTAAGCATCGTGCCGGTAAACGAATTGGCTTACTGGCCATCCTGTACAGAGAAAGCATGGCCTGTAATTGATGTTGAGGGTAAAGGTGAAACGCTGCATATGGACTTGTATGTTCAAATATGTGAGTCCGTGAATGGACTGCATGAGAATCCACTGCCTTCATTTGTACTTACCCGCAGTGAGGGACAGCCCGAGGAGATCATCCCACTAATCAACATTGTAATTGTAGACTAATAAATAGAAGTGTGGTGACGAACACAGATGATGACCGAAGAGATACAGGAGCAATACGCCGGGGAGCTTGAGGCTTTTCACATATGGATGAAAGATGCGGGGTACACGGGCTATACAGTAAAATCATACACAGGTGACGTTGCTGAATTTCTTGTCTCGATTAACGGAAAGTCACTGGATCAGGTCAAAAAACTTCATGTGTTATCCTTCTTGTCCCGAGCTCGGGAAAGGGGGGTCAGTGACTCAACGCGAAATCGGAAACACGCAGCGGTGAACTGTTTTTACAAGTCATTGATTGAGCTTGAGTTGGTGACCAATAATCCTGCTTTCGGGATCAAGAAGTCCAAAACTGAGCAAAATCGCGCCCCCGTCTTCCTTGATGAAAGCGGCCTGGAGCGGTTTTTACAAGCAGTCCAGGGCAAGTATCGTACACGTAATCTGGCTATTTTTCTGCTCATGGGATACATGGGATTGCGGGTTGGAGAGGTGCATGCCTTGAACTGTAAAGACTATAATATGGAACGGCGCACGCTGGACGTATTCGGTAAAGGCCGGAAATGGCGTACTCTGCCTGTGCCCGAGACGGTTGCCAAACTGTTATCCGAGGCTCTTCAGGAGCGACTGGCTCCATGGCGGGCGAAGGAAGAGGCGTTGTTTGTTTCGCAAAAAGGAAAACGTTTGTCGATTCGCAGCATTCAGCTGATATCAACCGAAACCTTTGAACGCTTTCAGCAGGAATCAGCCTCCAATCAGCGTGTGAACTATTCCAGTCATAAACTGCGTCACTCATTCGCGACCATGATGCTTAGACGTGGAGCAGATCTGCGAACGGTTCAGGAATTGCTGGGTCATTCATCCATTCAGACCACCACGGTATACACCCACGTAACCAGCCGCGAGAAGGAGGAAGCAATGGCCTTACTGGATGTCAAACTTCCCGCGTTTGTGGCTGAGATGTAAAGGATAAACTTGGTTTATATTTATAAATTGAACTAAACATTTACACGATAACGGAGAGGACAGAAATAACCTGAAGAAGCAACGCGTTCGCCTTTATCCCCGGATTTTCTCTTTATATAAAGGATTCAAAAAATATGGGGATAACAGCGATCGGAAGATTGTTCTGTCATCGGAGTGGCAAGTGTAAAGCTTCTTTAGTTCAATTTATTTAGAAGCAAGTAATAGAAAAACCTGTCCAAAACGACAGGTTTTTTTGCATTTTGATGTAGAGAAGACATAATACATTTAATGCAAGGTATCAGAAGAAATCAGAAATGAGAAAATAATCTCATTATTTACAGAACAATTATTATGTTAACTTAAATTATGAAAGCAATGTTTGCTTTTCTTGTTCATTTGAAAAAGGTTGATAAACTAGCCAGAGATTGAATTGAAACTTAACGATATACAACAGTGAAAGCTATTACTAAGACCAAAGGATCACTCGCGTCTTCATCAGGAAGATACAAGTGGTCCTTTAGATATAAAACCTTAGCGCAATAAGGTCACGATAACGCATCGTAATTAATTAAACATCTGGATTTACTCCAGTCCGGCAATCTGTTCCTTCAATTTGTTGGCAGAGGCCTGGAAAGCGACTTTTTCCGTCTCATTCAAAGGAAGTGGCAGAATCTCACGCACGCCGTTGCGGTCAACAACACATGGAACACCCAGATACACATCGGATACACCATTATAATCTTCCAGCAAAGTGGATACGTTCAGTACGGAGCCTTCATTGCCCAGAATGGCAGCCACGATACGGTCCAAAGCAAGCGCAATTGCATAGGAAGTGGCTCCTTTGGCATTAATAATCTCATAAGCCGCATTTTTGGTCCGGTCAAAGATATCCTGCTGCGTTTCTTCATCCAACTCCAGATTCGTTCCTGCAACGTTGGCAAGACTCCATACTGGGACTTCGGAATCACCATGCTCCCCGATAATATGAGCGTGAATGCTGCGTGGATCAATTCCTTTGTTTTTACCAATCAGGTAACGAAAGCGTGCACTGTCCAGTAACGTACCAGAACCGATTACGCGAGAAGCGGGCCAACCGCTTTGTTTCCAAGAGGTATATGACAAAATATCTACAGGGTTCGTTGCAATCAACAAAATACCATGAGAATTAACCTCAGTAATACGTTCAATGATTTCTTTGAAAATGCTTGCATTTTTCTTCAGCAGATCAATTCGAGTCTCACCTGGTTTTTGGGACGCACCCGCAGTAATAATGATGATATCTGCGTCTTTGCAGTCCGAGTAATCGCCTGCCCATACTTTTACGCCTCCGGTAAATGGGAGACCATGGTTCATATCCAGCATTTCGCCGGTAGCCTTATCATGATTCACATCCACAAATACCAACTCGGATGAACGCTGTCGTAACATCAGCGTGTATCCCGTTGTTGTTCCCACCGCACCCATGCCTACAATAACGACACGACTTGGTTTAAGCGCTGCACTGTTTACCATTTTCATATCCTCTCCTTTTTGGGGTATACTTCCATCCATATTAAGGGATAAGTGTCTGAAAAGCGAGCCATGTCTGTAAACTTTTTCACATTCCATGTCTATTTGCGGAAAATTCCGCCGAAACCTGGGTTATGATTCATGGAGGAAACAGATGCAGCAAAAATTCGTGGTCCACTTTCGGAGAGAGTGGAGATGCCCCTTTTCCACATCGTTTGTGGTAGAATAGGAGCAGTGGATTCAGATGAATCGTAAAAACAACATGAGAATGGACAGGCATGCGCGCCTGCTTATGGAATGAGAGGTGGAACCCACTTGCGTTCGCATTGGATCAAAATCGCGCAGACAGCACTGCTGTCTATTGGCATCGCTGCTCTGCTGGCGGCTTGCACCAATTCAGGAGAGGCTCCGGTGGCAGAACCGCCACAGGAACAAGAAGATAACGGGAATATGGGACAGACATTAACTGTTGTTCCCCCGGCAAACAGTACACAAGCTGCGGATACAGCCAAATATCAAATCCAGACCCGGTTAACCGATTTCCAGTTGCTGAATGGTAACGGCGGATTAGCATGGGGGGTGACGCGAAATGCACTGCGTCTGTATTACACCCAAGATCAGGGAAAGACATGGACCAACATCTCACCTTCGGAAAATGTTCAGTTTCCAGCTAATCCGCAATATGGACAAAGCATATATTTTGTAGATAGTACACATGGATGGATTATTCGTGAAGGATTGGGTGGAACAGATACGATGGTGCTGCGTACGAACAATGGAGGAGCGAGTTGGAGCTTATCCTCCTTGTCGAAGACGGATAAGGTGACAGCCATTACGTTTGTTTCTCCTGAAAAAGGTTGGATATTGACAACAGCCGATACTTCCATTGGCAAGCAAGATAAGAAATTGTATCTTACTGAAGATGGCGGTATTACCTGGAACCAGATGACCTCGAGTGACGAGGATGGCAAACTAGCATCTGCAGAAATTCCAACACGGGGTTATACCACTGGTATGACTTTCTCGGACGCGGATCATGGATACTTGACTGTTCTGGAGTTTGGTACGCCGAAATTATATGTTACAGCTGACGGTGGCCAACATTGGAAGGCGGGCCCCTCGTTCTTTGATCGAAACAAATTTAACGGCTGTGGTAACTTTAGCATCAGCTCGCCACAGTTTTTTGGACGGCAATCTCAAACAGCTTGGATGTCGATATCGTGCTCTCAAGGGGAAAGCACCACATTCAATGGTTTTTTCACAACCAACGGCGGAGAGAGCTGGCAATTATCAACGTTTAGCCTGAATAAACAAACCGGAATTAATCGCGGTCTGACGCCTACATTTCTGAACTCCCTGGAAGGATGGAGCGTGCAAAAAGGCAAAACGTATTACACCAAAGATGCCGGTAAGACCTGGAAGGCACTCCCCTTGAGTCAAGTATTGGAAAATATTCTTGAAGAGTACCCGGAGATCGTCAAACTCCAAATGGTTTCTTCGAAACTAGGCTGGATTCTGGTCGAAAATACGGATGCAAAAAGGTCGCTGTTATTACAAACCGTAGACGGCGGTGTGAATTGGAAAGTGCTATAATAGCTTTGAAACAGATCAATCATTTGAAAGAGGAACCTGCGGGTTTCTCTTTATTTCGATTACTTTGTGAATTAAATCACAATATATCCTTCCTGATGATGTTATATTGAATTCAAGAAGAGATGGGAGTGATGAACATGAGAACGAATGAACAAGCTCAATTCACGCAGGCCGACGAGTTAACTAGATACATGCTCCAATTATGCTATACATGTGATGATGCCAATCGTTGTACCACAGAGGAAGAAGTTAAAGCCTGCATGGCGAAGTATACACAAGCAGATGAAACCGATCAGACAGATGGTGGAGAAATAACACGGGGATTCATGGATTTGATGTACGCTTAGTTATCATAACTGATCAAAAAAATACTGCTGCATCAATATTTTGCCCCCAATAGGGGGTTTTTCTTATTGGAAAATTCTGATTTCCTAATACAAAATGCTTTTCACGGTACATTATGTAGGAGAGATAGTGAATATCTCTCTCTTTTTGAAATTAATCTTCCGAATAAACAGTTGCATTAAAACTTTCTGGCCCTAAGCGGACGTTAGACACAGCGAATATGGGATTATAGGTGAACGTGGCGTATACCGAATACACAAGTTGTCCGCTACTAGGAGCAGGCACATTGAAATCTGATCCGGTAAAACTGAATACGCAAGGACTAAAAAATGGATTTGCCAGGACAAGGGTCCCCGCGCGATAAACAAGCTGCTGAGAAGTTCCTAGCCCCCGATAGACTTCAATGACAAGATTGCCATTCACAGGCAGTTGATTGGCAGTAACTTCTATAACACCTGAAAAAAATGTTCGGATCGAGGTTCCTGGGTTATTGACCTGCAACCCTACTTGGGCAAACAAAATAGGGACTCCGTTTGTAAAGCTCGGAGTTACAGGGTTTTGCCCATTAGAGCCCTGAGAGGTTCGTGCATCTAACGTTTGAACCATATGACGTCCTCCTTCCTCCTTCAATTAAACAGAATTAATCATCACTGTAAACAACTGCATTAAAGCATTCAGGACCTACGCGGGTGGCTTGGTCTACGCCAGCGGGAATATAAGTCACATAACAAGAATAGATGAGTTGACCGGACGGCGGGGCAGGCACATTAAAATCGGAACCTTCAAAACTGGCCATTATGCTTCCGGCAGATGGGAATACAGGCTGGGAAACGACATAGATTGGCGTACCGGTATTGGTTGAGCTCCTGTAAATCTGAAACTGAACGGAGGAGGGTACTGAAGATAGATTGGCAACTGAGATTCGATAGGTCCCATTGAACTGAGTACGAATCACCGTCCCAGGATTTACAATGTTAAGTCCAACAATACCAACCAATGTAGGCGTGTTTGCAGGAAGAGGGACATTCAGCGGAGTAACTCCATTAGACCCAAGAGAAGTACGTGCATCAAGCGTTTTAACCATAATCATTCCTCCAATCTATTATTCTGAGATAGGATATGTTTCTGATTTGAAAGAGTACTCCGCTTAATGGTAACAAATTATTGTTTACCTCTTGACCCTGATTATGGATTGAGTTTTGATTGAATAATTGAATTCCAAATAACAAGTTCCCTGTTTATATGCATATATATTACAGAAGACGGGTCAAGACTCCGGCTGTCCTAGGTTTTAGAACGGAGGGGAGAGACATGGGCATTGAATCATCCTGGATGTTTGATTTTTTTGGAACCGTCTTTCCGGTAGTATTTGTCCTGATAATAGGTATTGTTCTTCTGTCGGTAGGAAAAGAAGTATGGAGATGGGGGCGCAATAACTCCGAGCCTCTGCTTACCGTACCTTCACGTATTACCAGCCGGAGAATGCAGATGAGTCAGTCGCACTCCGAACCAGGAAGTACAGCACGTACGATTTATTACATCACTTTTGAAGTGGAGAGCGGGGATCGTCTTGAATTCAAAGTGAATGGTGATGAGTACGGCTTGTGCGCCGAGGGAGATGAAGGTCGACTCTCTTTCAAGGGAACGCGTTATGTAGGCTTCGAACGCTACAATCGTTTGTATTCAGAGCGTGTACGCGTATAAACCGACTGGCTTGCGCCGAAGTGGCGTAAGCTTTTTTTAATTTCTTTTACAGAGAAGCGTTTCTTAATGAGGTTAACGTGTTTTTATATAAGAAGAGACTTTTTTTAATTTATGGTCAAAATTCGGTGTATTATATGTAGACTTATGTCATAAAAGTAACATCCAAATAGAGGAGGACGAGATGATGTCATTTACAGATCAAGTTGTGGTTGTCACAGGAGCAGCTCAAGGGATCGGGCGAAGCGTTGCTGAGGCCTATGCAGTTGCAGGAGCTAAAGTCGTGCTTGCAGATTATCAGGAAGCAGAAGGGGCTGCGGCGGCAGCTTCGATTCGCAATGAAGGTGGAGAAGCCATCTTTGTCCACTGTGATGTGCGACAAGAGAAGGACATAACGAACCTCATTCAAACGGCAATGGGCGAATTCAACCAGATTGATGTTCTCGTAAACAATGCAGGTGTCTCCAGGTGGAAGTCTCCCTATGAGCTAACGCTGGAAGAGTGGGACGATATACTCAATACCAATTTGCGAAGCTGCTTTCTCGCAAGCCGGGAAGCGGCCAAACATATGAAGCACAACAAAAATGGTGGGGCAATCGTTAACATGGCCTCAACTCGTGCGTTTATGTCAGAGCCGGAAACAGAGGCCTATGCAGCGTCCAAGGGAGCGATCGTGGCGTTGACACATGCGATGGCTGTCTCTTTGGGTAAGGACCAAATTCGGGTCAATTGTATCAGTCCGGGATGGATTGAGACAGGAAATGTTGAAAAATTGAAGCCAGAGGACCATGAACAACATCCAGCGGGGCGTGTGGGTGTTCCTTCAGATATCTCCCGCGCTTGTTTATATTTGTCCGATCCGAGCAATACCTTTGTCACAGGGACCAACCTGATTATTGACGGGGGCATGACCCGAAAAATGATATATGAGGACTAGTACCGGGATTTCTCCGGTCGATTGTAAACTTTTGAAAACATAGCAGAAATAAGCCCAAGTTAAGCACTTGGGCTTATTTGTTTTTGATAACTCAGTTGCTATAATAAATGTGATTTTACCACAGTACAGGAATGGAGGGAGAATATGTTCGGGAACTCATCCCGGAAAGTGTTTTGGCTATTACTGCTGATTGGAGGGATTATAATGACAGGCTTTGAATCTACTGCTGATGCTGACGCAGATATACGAGCAGCCTGGGTATGGCAGGCCAAGTCTGTCAGTGATGGAGGAAATGAGCTGCTCGAGAATGCAGCTAAACATAAGATTAACAGACTATATGTGAATGTAGATATGAATCTGTCACAGGAGGTCTATCATACGTTTATATCCAAAGCCAGCAAGGCTGGAATTGCAGTTGAAGCTCTTGGCGGAGATCCTTCTTGGGCAGTGAGTGGTCGTGAAGGACCGATGCTCAAGCTGGCGGACTGGGTGAGTAATTATAACGTGGCTGCAAAACCGGAAGAGCGATTTGATGCCATTCACCTGGATATCAAACCCTATGTGCTGCCACAGTGGAAAGAAGATGCCGAGCCGCTGGTTCAATCCTGGGTTGCCAATATGAAGCTATTACTGGAACAGGTGAAGCAGGCTGGGGCGGTTGAAGTGAATGTCGACTTGCCTTTTTGGCTGGATTCTTACACCGTGACGGGGGGCAGAATGACTGCAGATGCGGATAACGAGTCGTTGTCACACTGGTTTATTGGACAATTTGACCATATTACACTGCTTGCTTACCGTGATAGCGCCCAAGGAAATAATGGAATTATACGTTTGGTAGAACAGGAAATGATATGGGCTGACGCCAGAAATGCTTCGATTACCGTTGGGGTAAACACCAAACCCATGCCTGGTGAAGAGTTCACGACTTTTGCCGGAAAAGGTACAGCACAATTGGAGAGTGTCATAAGCGAGGTGGCATCTGCATTCACGGATCACACTTCCTACGCAGGTTCGGCTGTGCATGACATCGTGTATTGGGGGCAGCTGGAGCCAGAGGAAGTACCATTACCTGAGAATCCATCCAGTCAACCGGAAATCAGGGGAACCTATATCTGGCAAGCGTCTCAAGTTACGAATGATGGTGGTGATCAAATTCTGGAGTTCGCCAAAGCGCAAAACATTAATTGGTTATACGTCCGGCTTGATCTGGATCAACCGTATTCCAGTTATCGCAGCTTTGTGAAACGTGCCCAGGCTCAAGGTATTGAGGTTCATGCGATGGGCGGTCATCCAATCTGGGGTAAAAAGGAAAACCGACCACGGATACAGCGTTTGATTGATTATGTAAAAAAATATAATGCCGAGTCTGAACCGGATGAGCGTTTTGAGGGAATCCATCTTGATATTGAGCCATACACCCTACCTGAATGGGAAAGTGATCGGGATACACTGCTGACCGAATGGGCGGCCAATATTGCTTATTTCCATGATGAGACGAAAAAGGACAGTGATCTGGAAACGAGTGCCGATCTGGCCGTTTGGCTCGATACATTACCGTTGCCGGGAAGAGACATGTCTGTCAGTGAATACATGATCACGACACTGGATCACGTATCTCTGATGGCATTCCGTAACATTGCTGAAGGCTCCAATGGGATTGCTGACGTCGTCAGCCAGGAAATGAAAATGGCGGACCGTCTGGGTAAACCGCTGTTGATCTCGGTGGAGATGAAACAGAATTTTGAAGGTAAACATATTTCATTTTATGATCAGGGCGCAGCAGAAATGGAACGTCAGCTCGCACTGCTTCCAGATCTGTTGAGCGAGTATAAAGCCTACAAAGGCAATATCGTTCATGCTTACGATTACTGGATTCAAGCCAAGCCCTGAATAGGCATGTAATATAGGAAATGTTATGTCTCGGGACTTCACATAAGGTGAGGTTCCGGGCTTTTTTTATGAAAAAAAGATAAAATCGTGTCACCGAATAGGCATCTGCACAATACGATATACGGTGATGCAGAGGTTCAACAAAGGAGGAAACAGGATATGGCTGTTATTAAAGCCAACTCGGGAGACGTCAGACTGCTCGCTAGACTGATGAGAGCAGAGGCTGAAGGTGACGGCGAACAAGGCATGCTGCTTGTAGGCAATGTGGGTGTAAACCGGGTGCTGGCTGATTGTCTGGATTTCGGTGATATCCGGGATATTAATCGAATGGTGTTTCAGAATCCGGGCGGTTTCGAGTCCACACAAAAGGGATACTTCTACCAACGGGCAAGACAATCGGAAATACGCCTGGCACAGCGTGTCATTAATGGTGAACGCATATGGCCAGCCAGCAATTCACTTTGGTTTTTCCGCCCTGCGGGGGAATGTCCGCCAACCTGGTATAACCAGCAGAATACAGGTCGTTTCAAAGCGCATTGTTTCTTCAGTCCAACAGGCGAAGACTGTCCGAGTGTATTTTAATTTTAGGAGGAATCAATATGATTAACCAGCCTTATCAACCGACACAAGTTATGGGCCAACAGGCCAATTCGCAAGTGCAAGGAACGTCTTATAAAATCGGTAACGGTATGCCCATGGTGTCGCCAACACCAGGCATGGTTTCACCTAGCTCCACAGGCAGCGTACCTCCGCTCGTATCTAGTGGTGCTCCAATGACTCCTACGGGTGGAGTAGTAACTACAACTGCACCGCAGTATGAACAGTCCTATATCGAAAATATCCTGCGGCTCAACCTGGGCAAATGTGGAACGTTCTACATGACTTATGAAGGAAACAAAGAATGGAATGCCCGCATTTTCCAAGGTATACTGGAAGCAGCTGGACGTGACCATATCATTATCAGTGACCCGAACACTGGAAAACGGATTATGCTTTTGATGGTCAATTTCGACTACGCTACATTTGATGAGCCGTTGTTGTATCAATATCCAGGTGTGATCGGTAACTATCCGCAACAACCAAGTAGAAGATAATCTGTAGCGAATAAAAGAACATAATATAACATGACCCTACACAGGCCGTCTCGAATGTGGAAGTTATTCCGCAAACGGGACGGCTTTTCCTATAATATAGAGTGGAAATTGAAATAAAACATAAATTGAAAGTAACCTTTTCCTCAAATCAGGGCACTTAAAGATAAATACATCATGCAGCAAGCGCACAGGAAGGAGAAAAACATATTGAAAGCATGGATCGATGGAGCAATTCAGGGGGAAGCCGAGGCTTATGAGCAGCTGGTGACGCAATTTCGCGGAATGGCACTGGCTGTCGCTTATCAAAAATTAGGGGATACGTTTCTGGCTGAAGATGTTGTACAAGAGGCATTCACAGAGGCTTTTGCGAATTTGTCCAAATTGGACAATCCAAATGCATTCCCCGGGTGGTTCAAAGTCATCGTGGAGAGACAATGCTACCGTCTAATGAGAGGTAAACAGCATAGTACTATTCCGGTTCTGGAGATTCAGGATGTAATCCAGGAACAGGATCAGGCTCATAATCCTGAAGAACAGGCTTTGAAAGGAGAGGTGCATCGTCTTCTGCGAGATTCGATTTCCATTTTGCCAACTTCCATGCAGCTTGCTGTTGAACTGTTTTATTTTCAGGGTTATTCGCTCAAGGAGATGTCGGCATTCCTCGGTGTCAATGTTCCTGCTCTGAAGAAACGGTTGTATGATGCCAGATCCAGGCTCAGGCGTTCACTGCCTGTGGCGGATATGATTTCAGTATTTAGTGATCTATACGAAGGAGGAAAAGGAATGCTTCACATTATGAATGGCGACCATGCGGCAGATCGACTAAGACAAAGCGGGATTCAAGGTGAAATTCTGGTCTGGCGAGAGCTCTATACATTTGGACCTATAGTGAGAAATATGGGGAATGAGAAGGCGCGAAGTGAACGTGCACAATATTTGGAGCGGCACTTGGGTATACCCCGGAGTGAATATTTGAAAATTAAGGAACTTGAGCAAACATTACAATCATTCCATCAATACAAAGAGATCGTTCTGTGGTTTGAGTATGATCTCTATGATCAGGCGATGCTATCGTACTTACTGCACTATTTCAAGGAACAGGACCTACGTAATACAAAGCTGAATCTGCTGTGCATTGATGCCTATCCGGAAATAGAACATTTTCGGGGACTTGGGCAGCTTACACCATCACAGATTGGACGTTTATCAGGCACATGGCACGTGATGGGGGCAGAGGAAATCCAGGCTGGCAGCGAGTTTTGGGCAGCGTATGCATCCTCTGACATTCAGGATCACAAGGACTACTTGTTGAAAAATGTATCGGTGCTCCCTTTTGCACATGCTGCATTCATGGCCCACCTGTCCCGTCTGCCTTCTGTATCGAACGGACTGGGCATCATTGAGCAATCCACATTGGAGGCCGTAACAGAGGGCGTGGACAGCCCTTATCCATTGTTCAAGTATGTTGGAGACCAACTGCATATTCTGGGAATGGGTGATCTGGAGTACTGGGCTCATCTGAAGAGAATGACGGAGGAACCTCATGCTTTACTTCAACTAAGTGGTGTACAAGCTTTTCCTGACTTCCAGCAGCATCATGACGAATTCCGTTACGGTGTCTTGTCTTTGACCGAACTCGGTATTCAGGTACTGAACGGAGAAGCGGATTGGGCACTATTAAGGCATGACACATCCTGGATTGGAGGTCTTCAGATAGGAGAAGAGGAAGACACGCCGTGGCGCTGGGACACCGTTAATGGAACCGTAGTAATCCTATAGATGAGAGCCGCAGAAGAAGAAAAAGGGATTGAAGCACTAGAAGCAGTGGAGCGGTAATTCGTAAGCTAACGTGCCAGCTAATCCGCATCATCCATAAAATCGTGAGAAAAGAGTATCCCGCCATGCCTGAGCATGAGCTAGGATACTCTTTTGCTAGTTCAACTGTTATTTTATTTGGACGCATCCAACTTCAATGCAGTTACCATTTTGCGGAACACATCCGTATTATCGAGATAGCCGGAGAACAGACGGGACCCAGGTCCCGAAGCGTTGATTGGCACATCGTCGAATGTGTGGACTTCCTGGCCTTCATCATGAGGCAGGTTACCCGTATAGTGTACTCCGTCCGGATCTTTGTCCGGGTTAGCGATATACCATGTTTTGTCCTTCACATTAGGGTCCTGAATGGTAGGGCTGATTGGTACCGGATTAGCGAGATAGTCCTCATTGTTATCTGGCATATTGCCCCAGCCAACAGCAATCTTCCATTCGGAATCCGGATTGTCCGGGAAGCCATCTCCGTTTGCATCCACGTACGTCGGGAACTTGGAATCAGCATATGTGCCGATCAACTCACGGAGTTCGTCGCCCGATTTACCTTTGGCGGCTTCCGTGTTATACGTTCCGTTGAGGGTAAGGGAATGACCGTGGTCGGATGTGACGATGACGAGCGTATCCGGGTGTTCCTTCGCGTAGGCCTTAACTTGACCCACCGTTTGATCAAATTCAATGGCATCCCATACGGAGCGTTCAAAATCCATCGTGTGAGCCTGTTTATCAATCGATGCGCCTTCGACCATCAGGAAAAATCCGTTTTTATTCTGTTCCAGTACCTGAAGAGCTGTGTCGGTCATTTCCATCAATGTCGGCTGATCGGTGTCTTTGCCCACAATCTCTGCGTTGTTAGGCTGAGTATATTCCCGATCATAATACACGTTCATGTTGCCTTTGCGGAATAAACCAAGCAAAGATTTGGTAGAGGCAGACTTGTCCAGGTTCGTTGCATCTGTAACGTAGGTATATCCTTCTTTTTTGAACTCCTCCACAATATTGCGTCCATCTTTGCGTTTTCCGCCGTCAGCTGCTGGAAGGAACCACTCCAGACCACCGCCCAGAATAACATCCGGTCGATTCGCTTCATTCAGATACATGCTGGCGATCGCTTCTTGCTCCCCGCGCTTACGTGTATGTACGGCCATCGCTGCAGGTGTTGCATCCGTCACATCCGCAGTCGTTACAAGGCCGGTAGCCATGCCACGTGTGCGTTTGACCAGCTCAACGATGTTTTCCACCTTCGGATCGTCAAAAGGGTCTGGTGTATTGTCGGGGTAGACTCCCTCGGCATTAACGGCCGTTTTGTGACCGGTTGCATAAGCGGAAGCACTATTGGCCGAATCAGTGACGACGGAATCCATGCCTGACGTGGTGACCATGCCCATGGCATCCATTTGTTCCATCTCCAGCCAGCCATTGAATTTACCTTCGTTAATACCTTTGGATACAACGCGAGCAGCAGTGCGAATGTTCGCACTCATGCCATCGCCGATCATCAGCACGACATTTTTGGCCTGCTCACCGTTTGTTAGCGTGGCTGTGCCTTTGGAAGGATCGAACACTTGGTATACGACTCGTGAATATGTACGCTTGCCTGTTGCAGTCGTTTCCGCAGTTACCACAATGGAATCGCTCTCTTTGAAGGCAACATCCCTGATGGTGTATTCTGTGCTCAGATCATTACTGCTTGTCCAGGTTCCGGATTTGCCGAAGTATTTGTCCGGTGACAAGCCATTAACCTGGATTTTAATGTCTTTCGATTGCAGCTTGGCACCGTTCAGCTCAACCCGGAAATCCAGCTTTTGGCCTGCCAGAATCTGAGCGCGGTCAATAGGTAAAATGGTAAATGCGGCGGGGGCCGTCTGTTGCTGGGCAGATACGGGTTCAGCATTGACCTGCCAAGGCACGGCTGTAATCGCAACAGCTGCGCTGAGTAGTAAAGCATTCCATTTCATAGCATGATGGCTTTTCATGAACATACCTCCGAGATCAATTTGTTGTTCTATTTGGAAGTATATAGATGAATGATTAACGGAGCGTAAGAGAAAAGTTAAACCGTAAGCCCGAAGATGCATATATTTGTTAGTAAAACGTAAAAAAAACGGTGCATTCGGTACATTTGTTAACGAAATAGCCCGTATGCATCATTTCGTTGTCATAGGACACGGATTGACTGTGTAGTGTAGAATTATATAATAAAAGAAGCATATCCTTGTTATTCGACAGAAGAAGGTGGAGGTGAACGCATTGGGAAGTTGAAACTGCATATGAGCGGCAGAATGGCAAATATCCTACATTTTCGAAGGAGGTGGACCTATTTGCCGAAGAATGACGGCGAATAGGAAGATAATTTGAGTGACCCCTTACCGAGTATATTAAATTTATTTTTAATTGCTTTGCTTGTATTGATGAATGGTTTCTTTGTCTCGGCAGAATTCGCGATGGTCAAAGTTCGTGGCAGCCGGATTGAAGCTTTAGTGGAAACTGGTAATAAAAATGCGATTTATGCTTCCAATATTGTACGCAACCTGGATGCTTATCTGTCTGCGTGCCAATTGGGCATAACGCTTGCTTCACTTGGACTCGGTTGGCTGGGAGAGCCAGCGATTGCTCACCTGTTAGAGCCCATGTTTACTGCATTTGGAATGGGTCCGGTATATGTACACGGGATTTCCATTGCGATTGCTTTTGTTATTATTACGATTTTGCATATTGTACTCGGGGAACTTGCTCCCAAGACGATGGCCATCCGCAAATCAGAGACGATCACGTTATGGTCTGCGGCGCTGCTTACGTTCTTTTATAAATTAATGTATCCCTTTATATGGGCATTGAATGGCATGGCGAACAGTCTGCTGAGAGTGTTTCGCATGGCACCGGCCTCGGAGCATGACTCGGCGCATAGTGAAGACGAAATACGTATTCTGATGAAAGAAAGCAATAAGAGCGGTTTAATTGATAATACTGAATTGGCGCTTGTTGATAATATATTTGATTTTACGGCAACAACCGCCCGTGAGATTATGATTCCGCGGACGGAAATGATCTGCCTGAATGCCAATCAGTCCATGCTGGAAAATCTGGAAATTGCCAGTGAGAGCATGCGTACCCGTTATCCGGTTTATAACGGTGACAAAGACCATATTATCGGTTTTATTCACATTAAAGACCTGATGCGATCTCAGCTTACAGATACCATCTCGGTGATTCGACCGATTCTTGCAGTACCCGATTCCACTCCGATCAGCGACCTGCTCAAGCGGATGCAGCGTAGCAAGACACAGATTGCCATCCTGATAGATGAGTACGGAGGAACCTCCGGCCTTGTAACGCTTGAAGACATCATGGAAGAGATCGTGGGCGAGATTCAGGATGAATTTGACCAGGAGCGTCCGGCGATTGAGAAAGTGGATGAGATGGAATACTCCATTGACGGCCTCATGCTGATTGAAGAGGTTAGTGAGCGCTTTGGGCTGGATATGGACCGGGCGGATTATGATACGATTGGCGGCTGGTTATACTCCAGAGTAGATACCATCCCACCCGAAGTAGGGCAGTCGGTAGAGTATGATGGATATGTCTTTGTAATTCAAGAGACCGAACATAAGCGGATTTCGCGTGTGAATGTGATTAAGCTGGATCTGATGGTTGAAGGCGAAGGCGCCTAATCCAAAGCATTATTTTTGGAGATAGGAGATTCCAGTCTATAGAGAGGCCGTACGGTGGATTTTTCCACTGTGCGGCTTTTTGTTTACCCTATAATCGTAGCATGCACGGCTGCAAACAGGGTATAATGGAACGACTTTGCAAGATAGGAGAGATTAAGATTGAGCTATCGCATTGAGGTTGGGTTTACACCTGTATTTGAATTCATGGCCAGCTTGCATACATATATCTGCCGGAAATCGCATAAAAAGATTGATTTATCCATAGCCTGGGCGCAAGAAACAGAAGGGCAGCTAACACCTGAGCTTGCTGCGGTTTTGCAACATATGAACGTGGATGATGATTGGAAATGGATGTATCTGCTTGTCTGTTTGCGAGTGGAGGCGAAGGAGCCGGAGGATTTTATTGAATGGTTCAGCCAACGAACAGTGCCTGAGCTCCATGATATTTTTAGCCAGTACAGTTTTCCATATTCTAATGATATCGCTGCCTTCCAGACCAAGATGATCTATGTCTTAACAGGGTGGAATGAGCAATATTTTCGAATGCTTGACCCTGCAATCTTACAACATCTGCGCCAGGAGGTTTTGAACCGCAAGGAACAGTTAAGTCAAGCTCCCCAGGAAGTAGTACTGGATGATGCGACCAACGGGTTGATGTTCCGGGATGTAAAAGGATTGGAGAGACTGCTGCTTGTGCCCCAATTTCATTTTCAGCCGCTAAATGTCATCCTGCATTTTGGGGATACTCTGCTGTGCCATTATTCCTCCAGATTGTATATCGGAGACCACGAATATATTCCGACCCATCATTTGCGTGTGATTCGCAGCCTGGGAGAGAAGAACCGACTGAAAATCATGCGTTTTCTGCATCAGGGACCGCGTTCGTTCATAGAAATTGTTCGTCACTTGAAGCTCTCCAAAGGGATTACGCATGATCATCTGTCCAAGCTTCGTGGAGCAGGGTTGGTCTATGCACATTTTGAAGGAGAGAGCCTGGTTGAATATTCTCTTCGTCTCCATGCATTGGAACAAATTGTACCGAATGTCATGAATTATTTGGAGCAATAACGTTTATCAAAATGTGGTTTTTAGAAAAAAAGTATTCCTTCTATACAGCCGTATGTTTGTTGTGGATGAACTGAAATTTATTCAGGAAATCCGCGCAAAACGTACGGCTATTTTATCGCTTTAAAGTGGATATTAATGGGTTTAATATAAATATTTTTTTGTGGTTCTCTATTTACAGAACCAAATGCGGTTCTTATAATAGGGCTTATCGAACTTATACCTTACTAATTTCATAGGAATTATATATATTTTGAAATATTTCGGGAATTAGGAACGGCTGAGCGAGAAAAATATGGATTATTTATGAATGGGGGAGGATTTTATGAAAGTGAAAGGTTTATCCGTGGCATCGTTAATGATCAGCAGCGCAATTATGTTATCTGCATGCTCTGGGGGTGGGGGAGCAGAGACCACTACTGCTGGAAGCGGAACAACAAATTCGGGCACTCAAGCGACTCCGGTCTCAGCAGCACTGGATGCACCATATCAGGCAACGGACCTGAATCAATTACCTGAGACGGCAAAAAAACGAACGGATACGGTGATTGTGGGACTTACGGATCCCAGCGGGGCTTTCACACCATACTTCCATCAAAGTGGATATGATGGCAACGTGGCTTCATTGCTATTTGCTTCACTTGTAACCGTAGATGAGAAAGGTTTACCTGTTCCTGAACTCGCTGAAAGCTGGGATGTGTCCGACGATCAGCGTACATACACGTTTCATCTAAGAAAAGATTCCAAGTTCAGTGACGGCTCCACGCTCACCGCAGATGATGTTGCTTTTACTTGGACCATTCTGCATGACAAGTCTTATGACGGGGGATATGATATTTTCTCGACCAAGGTGAAAGGTGGCAAAGCGTATACCGAAGGAAAGGCAGATCATATTGAGGGTATTAAGGTCATTGATCCGTTAACGATCTCGGTCACCCTGGAACAGCCAAACGCGACTGCTTTGCTAACATTGGGCTCTGAAGTGTTGTCCAAAGCTTATTACGGCAAAGACTATCAATTCGGAAAGCTCGAATACATTAAAAATCTTCATGCAACACCTGTAGGCAATGGCCCTTACAAACTTGAAAAGTTCATTCCGGGTCAGGAAGTTCGATTCGTTGCCAACGAGTTCTACTACAAGGGCAAACCAAAAACCGAGCATTTCATCTATAAAACATCGGAAGGAGATACCTGGCAGTTTATTGAGACCGGAGAGATCGACTTCACTTCGTTTACGGCTACCCAGGAGAATATTGATAAGCTGAAAAATATCCCATACCTCAATCTTCTGCCTTATACACCAAGTACATACGGATATTTACAGCTCAATCTGGAACATGAACAGCTACAAGAAAAAGAAGTACGTCAAGCCATCACCTATGGCCTGGATCGTCAGTCCATCTATGTGGACGCCAACCAAGGGGCAGGGGCTATTGCCAACATCCCGACTTCACCTATTTCCTGGTCTTATACGGAGGATGGTATTAATCCATATGCCTATGATCCGGACAAGGCCAATCAATTGCTGGACGATGCAGGCTGGGTGCCTGGAGCGGATGGTATCCGTGAAAAGAATGGGAAAAAGCTGTCCCTTCATTTCCTTGGAACGAAAAGTCCGGCCACGGACATCTTCATTGCTGTAGCCAAAGAAAACTTCGAAGCGATTGGTGTGCAGTTCCAACCTGAAGTGTTTGCCGATTTCAACTCATTAGTCTCTAAAGTGGAGGGCGGCGATTACGATGTAGCTTCCTTCTCGACACCGATGCTAACGGATCCTTCAGACGGGGTGCAGCAATTTGTGGACGGTGAGCTGAAAGGATACGACAATCCCAAAGTGAAAGAGCTTTACAACAAAGGTCTGGCTACGACAGACATTGAGGAACGCAAGGCCGTATACAAAGAGCTGTACCAGCTGCTCAACGATGAGCTGCCTGTTATCTTCACCAGTTACAAAAAAACAGTCTATGCCTATAACGGTCGGATCGATGGGCTCTCTGTCAGTCCATACCGCGGGATTGCAACCAGCTTGCCGGAATGGTCTCTGAAATAAGCGGTGGTATGAATCAGGAAACATCAATACCGAAATAAACAAAACGTCCCTTGTGTTTGCGATTGTCGCAGATGCAGGGGACGCATTGATAAGGAGCCTGACATGAGCACTTACATTGTGAAACGGATGACATACATGGTTCTTATTTTGCTGGCCGCATCCGTCCTGATATTCAGCCTGTATGCACTTACCCCTGGCGACTACATCTCCAGCAACATCAAGCTGAGTCCCGAGCGTAAGGCCGAGCTGCGTGAATTGTATGGACTGGACAAGCCAGTTATCGAACGCTATCTCATTTGGATGAAAAATGCTGTACATGGGGACTTCGGATATTCATTGGCACAACAAAAGCCAGTGCTCGCGCTGTTTAACGAATATATTTGGAATTCATTCCTGTTAGCTGCGGTGACGACGTTCCTGACCTGGTTCATCGCGGTTATTATCGGTGTGATTGCTGCCTATAAGCAGTACTCGTGGTTCGATACTTTTGTGATGATAGGCATATTTGCAGCCATGTCCGTGCCATCTTTCTTTATCGGATTGTTTTTGATTAAACTGCTGGCGGTTGACTTAAAGTGGTTGCCTCCAGGCGGAATGATGACCACAGGAAGCAATGCTACCGGTCTGGCCTATATCAAAGAGGTGATTCAGCACATGACCTTGCCTGTAATTGTGATGACTCTGCTTGGGGTAGGCTCACTTACCCGTTACTTCCGCAGCAACATGATTGATGTGATTAAGCAGGATTATATTCGAACAGCACGAGCCAAAGGTTTAAAAGAAAGCAAGGTGTTATACACCCATGCCTTGCGCAATGCTCTGCTGCCTGCAATTACACTGATTGGATTCGAGCTGCCGTCCTTATTCGGCGGATCACTGATTATTGAGAAAATATTCAGCTGGCCCGGTATCGGTCAGTTATATATGCAGTCCTTTTCGCTGCGGGATTATCCGCTCCTGATGGGCTTTACGATGTTTATCGCCATCCTGACCGTCATTGGAACGCTTCTGTCTGATGTGCTCTATCACGTCGCAGATCCGCGTGTCCGTTTGCAATAAGGGGGTTATGAAAATGACAATCTCTTCACCGTCTGTAACGAGAAATGCCGCAGAATCTGCCTTACCTTTAACGGTTCCTGCCAAATCCTCTTTATGGAAATTGTCGCTCCGAAGACTGCTCAAAAACAAACTTGCCGTTGGCGGATTCGTAGTGGTTTTGTTGATGTTTGTGGCTTGTTTTATTGGCCCGCTGTTCTCACCTTATACCGATAACAAGATCAATATGGCAGCAATGAAACAAGGTCCAGGCATCCATCATTGGCTTGGTACGGATGCGCTCGGCAGGGATGTGCTTACCCGCGTGCTGATGGCTGGGCGTATCTCGCTCACCGTTGGTCTGGCCTCCATGGTTCTATCCGTTTTTATCGGCTCCTTGCTTGGAGCCATCGCCGGATATTATCGCGGCATCGTTGATCAAGTCATTATGCGGATTGCCGATTTGCTGCTTACGATTCCGGGACTGCCGCTGCTGTTCATTTTCGGTGCTTTGTTATCGGATTGGAAAGTTCCGCCAGATTCCAGAATGTATATCGTCATGCTGATGCTCAGCTTTGTTAACTGGCCCGGTATGGCCCGAATGGTGCGGGGACAGATGTTAAGTTTGCGTGAGCGTGAATTCATGCAGGCTGCTGTAGTTCTGGGCTTGCGTGACCGTCGCAAACTGTTTCACCATCTTCTGCCCAATATTGTCCCGCTTCTCATCGTCATGGCTACTCTGAATATCGGAGGGTCCATTCTCAGCGAGTCGGTACTCAGCTTTTTTGGACTGGGTGTCATGCCGCCAACACCTACATGGGGCAATATGATCGATGCGGCCAACAACATGATTGATTTTCAACAGCATCCGTGGTTATGGATTCCGCCAGGGTTGTCCATTTTCGTGACCGTTATTGCGATTAATATTTTTGGTGATGGTCTTCGAGACGTATTAGATCCCAAACAGAAGAGAAGGTGAGCACGACTCATGCAAAATATGATTGAAATTGAGCAACTTGAAACTCATTTTTACTCCGAAGAGGGCCAAGTTAAAGCTGTGGACGGCGTAAGTCTGAATGTACGGGAAGGGGAAACAGTGTGCATCGTTGGTGAATCGGGCTGCGGCAAAAGTGTAACCGCGATGTCGATCATGGGACTGATCGAAGAACCAGCTGGCAAGGTGGTAGGCGGTGCGATTCGTTTTGGTGGACGGGATCTGCTCCGTGAAAGTAAATCTTCACTGCGTGCCATCCGGGGAAACGACATCTCCATGATCTTCCAGGAACCGATGTCATCGCTGAATCCCGTGCTGAAAATCGGTGAGCAATTGATGGAGCCACTGATTGTGCACTTGAAAATGAGCAAAAAGCAGGCTCGCGCCAGAGCAGTTGAGCTGATTGCCGAAGTTGGCATTTCACGCCCCGAACAGATTGCAAACAGCTATCCGCATGAGCTGAGTGGAGGGATGCTGCAGCGCATTATGATCGCTATTGCCATCTCATGTAACCCGAAACTGTTAATCGCAGATGAACCAACGACCGCACTGGATGTGACTATTCAGGCGCAGATACTGGATATGTTGCAACACATCAAGTCCCAGTCAGGAACCTCCATTCTGATGATTACGCATGACCTTGGCGTTGTAGCTGAAATGGCGGATTATGTTGTTGTGATGTATGCAGGCAAAGTGGTGGAAGAGGGGGAAGTCGTGCAATTATTTGAATCTCCCAAACATCCATATACACAGGGCTTGCTTCGCTCCAAACCAATAATCAATCAGAGGCAGGACGAATTGTATTCTATACCCGGACATGTACCTGATCCACTATCCTTAAAAGATTCATGCCATTTTGCTGATCGTTGCGAGCACTGTATGTCGATATGCACCACACAAATGCCGACGCTGAAGCAGCTTGGACCCGAACAGAAGGCTGCATGCTGGCTGTATGAGGAGGCATTGAGCCATGTCTGAACCATTATTGGAAATCGAACATCTCAAAACCTATTTTCCCGTGCGCAAAGGTCTGTTGAATCGTACAGTAGCCCATGTTAAGGCAGTCGATGATATAAGCATCACAATCCATGAAGGCGAGACGTTTGGATTAGTGGGTGAATCCGGAAGTGGCAAGAGCACCGTTGGAAGAACCATCGTTCGCTTAACGGAGAAAACGGAGGGACAGATCCGTTTTCAAGGTATAGACTTGCATCATTTGTCCATGCAGGAAGTACGGAAGATCCGTCCGCAGATTCAACTTATTTTCCAGGACCCTTACAGCTCATTGAATCCGCGCATACGCATTGGTGATGCAATCGGAGAGGCTGTACTGGATCATGGGCTGGCGCCTGCAAGCGAGGTGCGTGATCTCGTCGAGGAGGTACTCGGAGCCTGCGGATTGTCATCCTATCATATTGATCGCTTTCCCCATGAGTTCTCTGGTGGACAGCGACAGCGGATTGGAATTGCCCGAGCTTTGATCTTGAATCCAAAACTGATTATCGCAGATGAACCGGTATCTGCACTGGACGTATCCATTCAGGCCCAGATTATCAACCTGTTCAGACGGCTTCAACAAGAGCGAGGCCTTGCATACTTGTTTATTTCACATGATCTTAGTGTAGTAGAGCATCTGTGTGATCGCATTGGTGTAATGTATTTGGGTTCCATGGTCGAGACGGCCTCCAGAGATGAGTTGTTCGGCAATCCACTGCATCCGTATACGAAAGCGCTGCTATCAGCTGTACCTGTGCCGATTCCCAAATTGAAACGGGAACGAATTGTGCTTAAAGGGGATATCCCCAGTCCGGTGAATCCGCCAACCGGCTGCAAGTTCCATACACGTTGTCCATGGGCAGAAGATATATGCAAGCAGCAAATCCCGGCGTATCGGAACGTGGGGGCGGAACATTTTGTAGCCTGTCATTTGGTCTGAGGCATGTGAGAGTAATTTCATATCAACGTTACTTTATGGATACGGAATGGAATTATTTAGGTTTCATCCATTCGGTATATATTCACCGGAAGATGCATAAAGAACAAAAAGACGCTCCCGACAGGTAAGTCGGAGCGTCTTTTATTTTTTTTGAAACCTTCAAACCACTACATCCGTTTAATATTTACACAAAAACAAAATTTGGAAGCGAAAGGTGGATACATATGCGAAAAATGAGAATAACGTCCATGCTGAAAGTCATGATTGTTGCAGCACTATCGGCACCCATGATACTTGCCATACCAACCGCCGGGGTAGCTGCCGCCAGTCCGAGTATCAAACCGCACGCGCTTACTCCGCCACCACCTCCTTTGGAACCAAGTGTTAATACATTGTCTTCCCCAAAATATATTTATGAGGCAGTGGGGACGGTTACACCTGGAGGTGGGCTGACTGCGATTGTAAATACAACGACAACGACCTTCTCGGAAATGAAATCACTGCAAGTTGATTATCGACTAGAACGCTGGACGGGTTCGGCCTGGATACTCTATCAATCCGGTACCAAGAAGAAAACGCAAACGCAATCTCTCAATGCCCAATCGAGCTGGACGGTTATAACCGGTTATTATTATCGTGTCGTCAGTCTTCATAAGGCAGATGATGGAGTCAAACCTGAGACAACCACTCATATTTCTAGCAACGTATTATTTTGATTGATTAACGGGTACTGCCCGGAAATTTCTGCTCCTGCAGGTCATTGGCAATGGCAATCATCTCTTCTTCCGAGACGGTTCCAAATAAGCTCATGCTTACAGAACCCATCATCCATTGAAAGGTATTATAGGGGGGGCCGAGGTACATAAATGCATCGCTGCCATCAGCCAATTTGACGATACTTGTTTCGCGAAGCATGGGCCCCTCAATGACCTGACCAGGTGAAACATAGGCATAATCAAACTGAATGACTTCTTCTTCACCATTTTTGCCTTCGCCACTATAACGAACCCTCATTCGTTGAGATTCATAATAATCTTCCGGATTGACAGGGTTGAGGGTATCCAGCATAAGTTCATATTTAATCTTTGTAAACCGCTTCGGTATGGCTTTTGACAGCAAAAAGTCACCCTTAAATCCCGAGCGCGCAATATCCTTTGTTACAACAATAGGTTCAAGCAAGTGTGACTCCTCATAGAAGGGGAGTTTAATCTCTCCTTCTTCGTCGAGTGGTTCATCTCCACTGGAAAAAGTGGGAGCCTCATTGATTCCTCGTTCAGGAGGTGGAGGTGTCTTGGCTGTCGACGGATCAGCGCCTAGTTTGGTGGTGCGATCCTCGATCACAATGGATTTCATGCCGTTACCCCAGTCCTTAATTGATTGAACAAAGGGAGAAACAGCTTGTGTCCCGGAAGGAAGACTGAAGATGACGGCGCCGATGGTCACGGATGCAGCCACAATGACTGATAAACGTATGGTGCGCATTCTTTTCTTGCGTACGCCAAGCTGGTCAATTTCCTTTTGAACTCGGAGCCAGGATTGACGCATGGGTTCGGTGTTGGAGGCAGGGGTGGCAGATACAGCCTGATGGAAGGCTTCGTCAAAAGCCATATCAAATGCGGCATCGAAAAAATCGTCTTCCAGCTCTGAATCGAATGAATCAATATGCTTATCGGACTTGCCTTTGCTCAATACTTCCACCCCATTCCTTATGTAATTTCTTCTTGATACTTCCGCGGGCTCTGAACAAACGTTGCTTCACAATTTCTTCGGATGTATCAAGCAGATCAGCCATTTCCCGGTAGGAAAGACCTTCTTTCCAGCGCAGCTCCACGAGTACACGGTATTCCGGCTTAAGCTGTTCCAGATAGAACTCGATGGACTCCTGCATCATTTGCGTCTCCACCGTGCTCTCCACGGAGGCTGCCGTCTGATTAATTGTCTCCATATCTATAAAAACACTATCCGTATCCAATTGGTTACGGTTATTTTTATTTTTTCTCAGATAATTAATGGCGGTATTCCGTGTGACAACCTTCAGCCATGCTTTCAGTTTGACTTCGTTGTCGAAGATAGGTTTGTTCTTGATGATTTTGATAAAAGCTTCCTGGATAATATCTTCTGCTGCAGCACGTTCCTTGATGATGTAAACGATGAGACCATGAACCATATTATAGTATTCGTAGTACACTTCTTCTTGAAGCTGGGGGCCCAAATTATGGAAATCTGAGGCTAAGAGTAATTGGAGCCGATTGGCCATGATGTTCTCCTTTCTGGTGAACAATCCACAAACATTGGTATCATTTCATTTTACAACATTATATGGAAGCGATACAATGGGGGGTTAGTCCGACTGAAGCAGAAAAAGTATAGCCAAATATAGAAAGAAGCCACCTCACTAACCACTCGGTCATGGTCAGAAGGGCAGCCTCTATGTGATATTTAATAATCGTAGAATAACAGACACAAATGGCTTAGAAAGCCCAGTCGCCGTTCAGGAAGATGGCTTCACGCTCGCCATTCGCAGTCACGCCATAAATGTTTGTTTCAGGCGATCCCATCATGAAGTCCACGTGAGTAATGCTGGAGTTCATGCCGCGAGCTGCAAGCTCTTCGGTTGACATGGTTTTGCCACCATCAATATTGAAGGCATAAGAACTGCCGATCGCGAGGTGACATGAAGCATTCTCATCATATAGCGTTGTGTAATAGAGAATACCGCTTTCCGAGATGGGAGAATGGAAGGGCACCAAAGCAACCTCACCGAGATAATGCGAGCCTTCATCCATATTGATGAGTCTTTCTAGTGTATCCTGACCTTCTTCAGCATGGAAATCAATGATGCGTCCCTTCTCAAATGTAAGGGAGAAACGATCAATGATACTTCCGCCGTAACTGAGCGGTTTGGTGCTGGACACTTTGCCGTTCACCCCATATTTGGCTGGCGCTGTGAACACTTCCTCTGTCGGAATGTTGGCGACAAAACGAGTGCCTTGTTCGTTGACACTGCCAGCCTGCGCCCAAATGTGACCTTCAGGAAGCTCAACGGTAAGGTCGGTTCCCGATGAGACAAAATGCAGAGCTTTATATTTTTTGCTGTTCAGGGCAACTGCTTTTTGCTCCAAACGCTCAATATGCTGTTCCCAAGCCGCAACAGGATCATCCAGATCGGCTCTCACAGCAGCAAAAATGGCTTCCCAGAGCTGATTCATCTGCTCGGCAGGGGGAAGGTCGGGAAATACTTTAGCTGCCCAATCCGGCGAAGGGCAGGCTACTCCTGTCCAGCTCATTTTGTCGGCCTGTTGATACTGCCGGTATTTGGACATCGCCTGACCGTATGTACGCTGGTGGGTGGAAATGCGTTCTGGATCGATACCTTTCAGCAGGTCCGGGCTGGATGACAATACCGTCAAGAACGCAGCATCATTCGATGCCAGCTCCTCAAGTTCGGCAGCATGCCATTTCGGTGGGTCCTGGAAAGAATCCTCTGGCGCCATTTCGAACCGCAGTCGATTGACCGTTTCGTCCGAGTATTTGACGATGACTTTTTTTGCTCCGGCTTCGTAGCCTTTGCGCACCAGCAATCGCACGAATTCAGCTGTATCAATCATCGCGCTGATAACGAAGATTTGCCCGGGCTGAACGTTGGCTCCTACTTTTACGGCCAGTTCAGCGTATCGATCCAGTTTTTGTTCAAAACTCAACATATCAAGTTCCTCCATATCACATGAATTGCCCACATACGCAGGGAAAGAGAGAGGATAGATCCTCTCTCTCTTTTAATCATTTAAATTAGAAAGCCCAGTTGCCTTGCAGGAAGATTGGCTCTTCGCTACCTTCGGAAGTGACACCATGAATATTCATTTCTCCCGATCCAATCATGAAATCCACATGCGTGAGACTGGAGTTCATGCCATGCTTGATCAATTCTTCCTTGGACATCGTTTTGCCACCTTCCAGACAGAAGGCATAGGCATTACCGATAGCTAGATGGTTGGATGCATTTTCATCAAAAAGGGTATTGTAGAACAAAATATTTGTATCGGAAATTGGTGATTGATGTGGAACGAGAGCTACCTCGCCTAGATAATGCGCGCCTTCATCCATCTCAATCAGGCTTTTCAATGAATCAAGTCCTTGTTCAGCAGTATAATCGACAATTCGGCCATTCTCGAAAGTCAGGGAGAAACCGTCGATCAGGTTGCCGCCATAACTTAGTGGTTTGGTGCTGCGAACAGTGCCGTTCACTCCGGTTTTGAGGGGAGCTGTGAATACTTCCTCTGTAGGCATATTGGCAACAAAGACATGTCCTTGCTCATTGATGCTGCCACCAGATACCCACAGATGGCCTTCAGGAAGCTCTATAGTCAGGTCTGTGCCAGGGGCAGTATAGTGAAGCTTTTTGTATTTTTTTTCGTTAAGCAGATCAGCGCGGGAGTCGAGATTCAGCAAATGCGTTTTCCATTCAGCGACAGCATCCTGCTCACCAATGCGAACGGTTTTGAAGATGACATCCCACAATTTATCAATTTGCTGCTCTGCCGGAAGATCAGGGAATACTTTGGCTGCCCATTCTGGTGAAGGAACTGCCACAATGGACCAGCTGAATTTGTCAGCCATTTGATATGAACGATATTTTTCCATCGCTTTACCGCGAACTTTCTGACTTGTCACGATCCGCTCCTGAGGAACACCTGCAAGCAGGTCCGGATTTTCTGCAATGACATGCAGGATTGCGGCACCTTCTTCTACGAGTTCAGTCATTTCCCCTGCAAACCATTTGGGTTCAATGGAGAAGGATTCTTCTGGTGCTAGATCATAGTGAAGACGTGTAATAACCTCATCGCTCCAGTTCACTTTGACCAGTTTGGCACCTGTGCCGTAAGCGGCTTTGACAATCAGGCGTACAAAATGCGCTGCCGAGATTGGTGCGTTCACGACGAGAGTCTGCCCAGGGTGGACATTAACACCGACTTTGACAGCCAGTTCGGCATATTGTTGTAAATTCGTTTCAAAATGGTTCATGCTATTTTTTCCTCCTGTTTGGTATAATGTCGTAGCTGTTTGTTATTATAGTCCTCATTACAGGTATGTAAGGAGTCAGTTTGGTTCCCTTTTTGAACAAGGTATACGTTGCTACGATATATATTGTACAATTAACCAATAATAATTACCAAACTAGGTTTACCATTAATTGTGGAGACCTGCAACAGATGAGAGATTAAAGGAGAGAATATGGTGACTATTGAGATTATTCGTGCGGAGATGCGTCGTGAAGATGAAAAGAATTATGTAGGAAATACGGTTTTTCGTGCAGAAGGCGCAAAGTCCGTTTATGAAATTACATTCATGAGCAAGAACGGCAAGGATTGGGATTATAGCCTGCACTTTACCGAGCAATCCGGTGATGAAGAAGAGCTGTTGCGTATGGACGAGCTTTTGGAAAACGATGACGATATGTACAATCAGCTGCTTGATGCTGCACTGGATGCTTATCCTGCGTAATGACTTCGATAAGTTCTTGTTCTATTATGGAATGTAGCTGACTATACTAGACGGTGTATGCCTGAAACAGGGTGTCCACCGTCTATTTTATTCGCAATAAGAATAGTTACTCCAGAAAAGGGAAGTCTATGACAGATGAATGGAACCAGAGAGACAATTCGCCTGAATGGGAGGTAACCGTGAATGGCATCTGACAATCTGATTACAGCAGGAATGACGGGACTCGAAGAAGTCGCGCACGATATCCTCAGTCTGCGTACACTGTTTGTTAATGTTGTGTTCATCGGGGAGCCTGGAAGCAGGAACTGGGTGCTTGTGGACACGGGTATGGCGAGTTTCACTGATCAGATCCTTCATATTGCAGCTGAACGGTTTCCTGGTCCGCCATCTGCGATTATTTTGACTCATGGTCATTTTGATCACGTGGGGACTGTCATTGAGCTGGAACAATTCTGGGGTGTTCCGGTGTATGCACATCCGCTGGAGCTGCCCTTTTTAACAGGTTTAAAAGATTATCCCCCTGCCGACCCTTCCGTAGGTGGCGGGTTAATGGCAAGGTTGTCATTCGCTTATCCCAATGAGGCCATTAATCTGGATGATCGGATATTCAGTCTGCCTGACGATCATTCTATTCCAGGTGTTTGCGGATGGAAATGGCTGCATACACCTGGTCACACACCGGGCCATGTGTCGCTATTTCGTGAAGAAGATCGTATCCTGATTGCAGGAGACGCAATCGTCACCGTGAAACAGGAATCCCTCTGGAGTGTGCTGCTTCAGGACAAACAGTTGAACGGTCCACCTGCATATTTCACGACGGATTGGCAGGAGGCCCATCGATCGGTTCAACATATTCGAAGACTGGAGCCCGCAGTTGCTGTTACCGGGCACGGACATTCCTTAACGGGAAAAATGCTGAGAGATTCGCTGGAGCGACTGGATGTTGATTTCGAACAGTCCGCCGTTCCGGATCATGGAAAATATGTGGATAAATAGAGCCGATGCCCTGCATGGGCTCATAGAAATCCCGCATGGTTCAATTTCAGCAGCAAAAATGGATGGAGACAGCCACGGAGCTTCGTAGCTGTCTTTTTTTGTCGTTACATCATGAATTTGTTCTCTATCATAGATTGGTATTTTGTGCGCGGTCATGATATAGTCGAGCCGTATAATATAACCTTAGTATGCAGGAGGTACATATAACGATGACACAGCAAAATGCAGCTTTTGAAGAACAATTTGGAGGGATCCCAGCGGTCTGGCTTCGTTTTAATCAATTTGAAGCGGCTGTCATTCCGAGCGTAGGTGCCAACCTTGTCGCTTTCCGTGATACAGAGCAGGGCTTCCGTTATTTGCGTGAGCCGGATCAGGAACATATGGATGAGTTTACGGCTGCACCTGCAGTATATGGTATTCCGATTCTTTCCCCGCCAAATCGTTATGAGGACGGTCGCTTTCCCTGGAACGGTGAAGTCTACCAATTACCTGTGAACGAACCGGCTACAGGCAATCATTTGCATGGATTCCTGCATGAAGCCGAATGGAAGGTTGATGGCTACGGATCTGACGAGCTGGAGAGTTATGTCGTGCTCAGTCAGGAAGTGAAGGAAGGACACGTATTCTACAAATACCTGCCCTTCACATTCACAGTGACGCTTCGTTATTCACTGAGTAGTCTTGGACTGCAGCAGCAATTGAATGCCCGCAATAACGGGAAGGAACGCATGCCGAATTTGTTCGCATTCCATACAGCCATCAGTGTACCTTTTGCACCGGAAAGCAAAGCATCCGATTACACGGCCAAGATAACGATTGGTCAGCGTCGTGAGTTGAACGAACGTTCTTTGCCTACGGGACAATTTCAACCGCTTACACCAGAGGAAGAGCAATTAAAAGCCGAAGGCGTTAGTCCGTTTTTTGCAGCCATGGATAATCATTACACAGCTGAACCGCAGAATGGGCGCAATTATATGGAGCTTACAGATCATCGTACTGGAGACAAGCTTGTATATGATGTAGGGACGTCGTATAAGCACTGGATGATTTGGAATAACAACATGGCTGGAGGCTTCTTCTGTCCTGAGCCACAGATGAACTTGGTTAACGCACCGAACGTACAAGGCATTCCTGCTGAAGAAATCGGTCTGATTGGTCTTGAGCCGGGTGAATTATTCGAGCAAACCAGTCGTCTTTATCCGATCAAATCGCAAAAATAAATATTCAGACATTTTGCGATACGCTTACAATTTTGTCGAAAAGGTGAAAAGCTGTCTGGCAATCATGTATAATATGACAAGATACACAAGCCTTTGCCCATAAGAGCATTTTGCATTAATTCCTAGGATAACTTTGGATTCAACAGATGCAAGATGCCGTGAAGAAAAGAATGTATACGTATTTTTAGAGACCCAAATCATCTTTTTGGAGGAGGAAAATCAAGTGGAATACCGCATTGAGAGAGATACGTTAGGTGAAATGAAAGTACCAGCCGACAGGCTGTGGGGAGCTCAAACGCAGCGCAGCAAGGAAAATTTTCCAATTGGTCGCGAGCATATGCCGATGGAAGTTGTGCGTGCACTTGCCATTTTGAAAAAAAGCGCTGCTGCCAGTAACCATAAATTAGGTAAGTTGTCTGCTGCCAAATCGGATGCTATTGCTTATGCCGCTGATGAAATTATTGCAGGCCGGATTGATGATCATTTCCCGCTCGTGGTATGGCAAACGGGCAGCGGAACACAGTCCAACATGAATGTAAACGAAGTCATTGCCAACCTGGGCAACCAATTGCTTGAACAAAAGGGCAAGGAAGAACGTCTGCACCCAAATGATGATGTGAACATGTCCCAAAGCTCCAACGACACATTCCCAACAGCTCTGCATGTTGCAGGTGTGCTTGCTGTTGAAGATCAGCTCTTGCCGGCAATCGCGGTTCTGAAAGCCACTTTTGCGGACAAATCGGAAAAGTTCAAGGATATCATCAAAATTGGACGTACCCATCTTCAGGATGCAACGCCGATTACACTCGGTCAGGAGATCAGCGGCTGGGAAGCGATGCTTGAGAAGAGTGAACGCATGATTCGAGATAGTGTTCAATATATGAAAGAACTTGCCATTGGTGGTACAGCGGTGGGAACCGGAATTAATGCACATCCTGACTTTGGTGATTTTACAGCCAAGGAAATTGGCAAACATACGGGCAAGGATTTTGTATCCGCACCTAACAAATTTCACGCGCTGACAAGTCATGATGAAGTGGTCTATGCTCACGGTGCAGTTAAAGCGCTTGCAGCTGACTTGATGAAAATTGCCAATGATGTTCGCTGGCTGGCTAGTGGCCCACGCAGTGGTCTGGGAGAGATTCGTATTCCGGAGAACGAACCGGGCAGTTCCATTATGCCGGGTAAAGTGAATCCAACCCAGAGTGAGGCCATGACCATGGTGGTTACGCAAGTAATGGGCAATGATGCGGCAATCGGCTTCGCGGCAAGTCAGGGTAACTTTGAGTTGAATGTGTTCAAACCGGTTATTATCTATAACTTCCTTCAGTCTGTTCAGCTCCTAGCTGACTCCATCGTTGCGTTTAACGATAAATGTGCGGTGGGCATTGAGCCTAACCTCGGTCAGATTGAACACAATCTGAATAACTCGCTTATGCTGGTGACTGCGCTTAATCCGCATATCGGTTATGAAAATGCAGCCAAAATTGCCAAGCTTGCACACAAGGAAGGATTGTCGCTGAAAGAAGCAACGTTGCAGACAGGACTGCTTACGGAAGAGCAATTCGATCAGTACGTTGATCCGGCAAAAATGATTGCTCCAAAAGCATAATCTGTCATTACCATGCAAACTTCTTTGCAATAAAAAACGACCTGCATTCGCAGGTCGTTTTTTATTAGCTCATGAGGCTCGTGAACTAATGCTTGTCAGTCTATACGTATACATATAAACTACATATGCGACTGTTTTTTAATCGATCGGAATTGTTTATTTCATTGGAGGTTTCTGCGTTGTCGAAAAAGAGAAGATTCACGATACGCTCCAAAATCGTATTGGGCTATCTAGTGGTTGTGCTGTTATTTGGTGCCGTTTTGCTGGTGCTGTCTGCCCAGATAGATGCGTCGCAGAAGGAAATCGATTTTATCAGCCATCACGACCTGGAAGTACATAACCTGACCAATGCAATTGAGAAAAATGTTCTGAATATGGAAACAGGACAACGGGGATTCATGTTAACCGGTGAAGAAAGTTATTTGGAGCCATACACCCAAGCACTGACTCAATGGAACTCCAATTATGCCGAACTGTATGAGTTGGTCAGTGATAACCCATCCCAGCAGAGAACGCTGGAGAACATTAAAACACATATTAACCGTTGGATTGATGTTGCTGGGGCAGCTTCAGTAACCCTAAAAAGACAGGGGAATCAGGAGAAAGTCATTGAATTTTTCCGTTCCGACCCGGGGAAAAGCGAAATCGATCTGTTAAGATCCCAGTTCGAGACCTTCCGCTCCACAGAGTTGGCGCTCACGGAGAACCGGGTTACTGAACTCGCAGCGCGAAGCTCCACATTATTGACCATAATGTATACCTTATGGGCTGTCGTTGCGGGACTATCTGTTGCTGCGGCGCTTGTTATTTCGGGCAATATCGTCAAGACTCTTCGTGAAGTCAAACATACCATCAGTGACATATCTCAAGGCGGCAATCTCACACAGCGTATTATTGTCCGTACACATGATGAGGTCGGTGATTTAGGCAAAGAGACGAACTTATTGCTGGACACGGTACAGGAACAGAACCGACTTAAGGATCGGGTTGCCAGTATAGCTACGCTCCTGCAGAACCCTACAAGTTTGGAGGGACTGTCACGGTTGTTCCTAAACCAAGTCGCGATTTTGCTGGAAGCTCCATATGGTGTCTTATATGCGATGAAAGAGAATCGTCTCATTCGTGTAGCCGCGTATGCAGCGGATGGAGAGAAAGCGCGTGCCCTCGGTAAAGTATCCATTGCGCCGGGTGAGGGTTTAGTGGGTCAAAGTGCGATTGAGAAGCAAGTTTTGCAAATGAATGACTTGCCTCAAAATTATATTCGCATCTCATCGGGTCTTGGTGACGCGTCGGCTGCATCACTCACGGTAGCCCCGGTGGTGTTTGAAGGTAAAACAATCGCTGTAATCGAACTGGCTTCCATGAAGCCCATCGAACCAAAGGGGACAAGGCTGCTCACAGAACTGATTGAAATTTTTGGGGTCTCGCTTCATTCCACCGTAACACGCATGGAATTACAGCATTTGTATGATGAGTCCCAGATACTGAATGAAGAATTGCAGACACAATCCGAAAAATTGCAGGCACAGACCGAAGAGATGGCCTCGCAGACGGAAGAGTTGCACATGCAGACCGAAGAGCTGTACATGTTGAATGAGCGTCTGGAATTGCAGAAAAATGCGGCGGAGACCTCGGCCAGTGAACTTGCGGAAGTTGCGGATCAGTTACGGACAAGTTCTGGTTACAAGTCTGAGTTTCTTGCGAATATGTCTCATGAATTGCGTACTCCTCTGAACAGTATGTTGATTCTTTCTGAGATTTTGGCCGAGAACAAGCATCGGCACTTAAGCAGCGAGGAACAGAAATATGCTTCGGTGATCCATGCATCAGGCAAGGACCTGTTGAATCTGATTAATGACATTCTTGATCTTTCCAAAGTGGAAGCAGGGGAAATGGACGTAGATTTGGATGATGTCTATCTCGGAACTCTCCCAGAAGCTATGAATCAATATTTCCTGAAAACGGCTGAACAAAAAGGTATTGACTTCCGGATCCAACTTCAAAGCCCTCTGCCCGAAACGATTGTTTCTGATGAGATGCGATTACACCAGATTTTGCGGAATTTGTTATCCAATGCATTCAAGTTTACCGATAAAGGTGAAGTAGCCTTAACCATCTCCAGAGTGAGTCTGTCCAATCCTCAAGAAAAAGGGACAGAGACGGAAGTGATCGCTTTTTCGGTTAGCGACACTGGGATTGGCATTGCCGATAACAAACTGTTACAGATCTTTGATGCGTTCAAACAGGCAGATGGAGCCACGGCTCGAAAATATGGCGGAACCGGACTGGGACTGGCGATCTCTCAATCTCTTGCCAATCTGTTGGGAGGCTCAATCTCTGCAACCAGTCGCGAAGGACAAGGGAGTGTCTTCACCCTATTCCTCCCGCTTAGAAGCAAAGAGCCTGAGGTTATACAGAACTCCAGATTGTTCTTGCACGAGGCTGCTGTGACTGCTCCTGAAACAAACAATAATTCAGAGGAAACTTCAACAACCGTCGAGATGTTACTCACTCCACTTGAAGAATCGTTATTGAACGGACGCCAAGTCTTTGTTGTGGATGATGATATTCGCAACGTATACGCCTTGGCTAACGCCTTGGAGCAGTACGGCATGAATGTAATCACAGCACAGAACGGATATGAATGTCTGGAGATGCTGGAACGTGGGGAAGCGAAGCCGGATATTATCATGATGGACATCATGATGCCAGAGCTGGATGGTTATGAAACCACTCGCCAGATCCGTGAAAGATTGAATCTCAAACAGCTCCCCATTATTGCTCTGACTGCGAAAGCCATGAAGGAAGATCGTGAGAAATGTATTGCGGCAGGAGCCTCGGATTATATTAGTAAACCACTGAATATGAAAGAGGTACTGTCCCGTATGAAATTGTGGTTGAGTCATGAAACATTGGGAATCTGATCTTATATTTCGTGAATAAATAATCAAATAATCTTGAATCCAAAATAAAACCTATACCGGTTGCGCAACAGTGCTGCAATTGTGTCATGGGTTTTATTTTTTTTATCATGTAAGCTATTCAAATGAATATGATGTTATAATACTTAACAAGAGTAAAGGTTGTTTTCAAAAAAATGAACCGGAAATGAATGTAGATCCTCTAATCGCTTTCACTTCAACGAGAAAAACTCAAATATGTTATATATATGGGAGGTAATGTCCATGCAACTTACGGTTAAAGAAGCTTTACAGGTATACCCGTTGTCTGAGGCCAGACTGGTTGCAGGTGGGGAAGGGACATCGCGGATGATGAAATCCGTTAACGTCATGGACGCTCCAGATATAGCCGATTGGATCAAGTCGGGAGAATTGCTGTTCACAACCGCGTTTATTATGAAAGACAATGAGACAGATGCACTGCGGCTGATGCGCCGTCTGAACGAACGCGGCTGTGCCGGGCTCGGAATTAAATTGGGCCGATTCTGGCAGTCCATTCCACAAGGGATTATTGAAGAAGCGAATCGGTTGCGGCTGCCATTGCTTGAACTGCCGTTTCAGTTCACATTTTCCGACCAGATGAATGCGTTGTTTAAGGCTGAACATGAACGTAGTAATAGGTTATTGCACGAAGTGGTGCAGAAACAGAAAAAACTGATGCAGTTTGCCCTGCAACAACAACAGCAGCATCGGAATGTATTTGCCGAACTTGCCACGGTATTGAATTACCCGCTTGCGGTTGTTGGCGCACGTGGACACCTATTATATGGCAGCGAAGGCGTTGCCGGAGAATTGGCAATACAGGGTTGGCCCTGGAAATCCGTCATGCATCGCGTAAAATGGAATCAGGGAAGCTGCCACAGGGTACCCATCAAGCAGAATGATGAAGAATACGGATTTTTGCTCGTCTTTACAGTTTCAGCACTGTCACTTAAAGCAGAGGAAGAATTATTTCAGCAGGCTGCGGATGTCCTAGCATTCTATATGGATATGACCTATCGGGAACACATCAACCCTACTGTTCAGGATGAGATGCGTACCCTGTTAACCGAATATATGGATAATAAAATGACGATAGATGAACTCATCAGGTTCAGTGATAATAAAGGAATCCATCTGTTCCAGGGGACCTATCAATGTGTGCTAATCACATTGGAACCGTCTGTTTTTGCAGAAGGGAAGCTGCTGAAACAGATCCACCGTGAGCTGCAGTATAATCCGCTTATGCAATTCACAGCCTCACATCATTTCCAGATTGAAGATAGTATATTGTCTATCTATACCTGTCCCACAGGACGGGATTACGGTGAGGAATTGTCGGCATTCCTGCTGAATCGGTTCGGCGATGTTCTTGCAGCTCAGGAGGCCAAGGGAGAATCTGCACCGAGGTTCTGGATCAGCAAAATGAAACATGAGCCGAAATCGCTGCGCGAAGCCTATCAGGAATGTATGGATACCCGCCAACTGGCTCGACGATTTGGAATGAAGGATAGGGCCCTCCAATTCGAAATGCTGGAATTTGCCTATGTATTCCAACATGTTCCGGATAACATCATGGAGAATTACTGTAACAAAGTACTTGAACCTTTACTGGCCAGGGATGGCGATCCGAATCAGATATTGATGAATACGTTGGAATCTTTTATCGAGAATGATGGACTTATTAACGAAGCTGCGAAGCAGTTGTTTGTGCATCGGAACACCGTAACTTATCGAATGGAGAAAGTCGGAAGCTTGCTGCAAATGGACTTCAAAAAGACCAATGATTTGCTGAAATTAAAGCTGGTGTTCACCTTCCGTAAGTTCGTACGGGACAAAACAGCAGCAAAACAATGAAATAGGCATGGTCAGATGAAACCGTATTTCCCATGAGGAAATGCGGTTTTTTTTGGTTTTCGCTTCATTTAATTATTTCAATGCCGTGCACTGCTAACAAATCACATAACTGATGTTATGTTATATTACAAATTTGCGTGAATATTGTTGTCGCAGTACAGAGAGACACTTAAAATGAAGAACAATAATCTATAGAAGACCGGAGGTTCTAACATGGGCGACTTAATAAGACTCGTTAACAACTGGTCTATCACACAATTCGTGCATACATTTGGCGGACTATTTGAAGAATCACCTTGGGTGGCAGAGCGTTCCTGGTCTTCACGACCATTTGACTCATTTGGACAAATGATGAAAGTGATGAACAATATAGTTCAGACATCTGAGGAAAAGGCGAAGTTGCAGCTGCTTTGCAATCACCCGGATCTCGGAGCACGAATCAGCATGAGCAGCAATTCCGTTCAGGAACAGGCTGATGCAGGCCTTAATTCACTCTCGGAGGAGCAATATAACGAACTTAGTCAATTAAATAAAGAATATACAGGCCGATTCGGTTTTCCTTTTATATTGGCGGTGAAAGGTCACACAGCTGAGTCTATCCTGGAGTCCATGCGGAAGCGCAATCGGAGAGGAAGAGAGGAAGAATTCCAGACCGCCCTGAAGGAAGTATTCAAGATTGCATCCATTCGTTTGGAGCAGTGGCTTGTACAGATGGGCCACAGTGTGCCGCCGGTTGGAGGAAGGATTACTACGCATGTTTTGGATACATCCAAGGGCATCCCGGCTGCTGGTGTGCGGGTTGAGCTTTATGTGCTGAACAGGGACGGCGAGAAGGAAAGTGCAATGAAAATTGCTGAGTCGGTGACCAATGCCGATGGGCGTCTAGATGCACCTTTGCTTGAAGGCGAGAAGCTTGTGAAGGCCGTCTATGAACTTCAATTCAACGTTGAAGAGTATTACATGCAGCAATCCACTGAAGAATTTGGGCAGGCGTTATGGACAATGGTTCCGATTCGATTTGTCGTAACTGATGCCATGAGTCACTACCACATTCCTTTATTGATCGCTCCAGGTGCTTACAGTACATACCGGGGAAGCTGAGATGCACGAAACCGACTTGGATTAGGGAGGGCATCCATATGACAAGATTAGATACGATCATCCGGGGAGCCCGGGTTGTATTGAGAGATAGCATCGAAGAACTGGATATTGGCATTACAGGTGAAAAAATAACCGCTTTGTCTCCACAGCTTGAAGGTGATGAAGCCACTGAAATTATAGAAGCAAATGGACTTACCGTAATGCCAGGCGCGGTAGACATTCATGTTCACTTCAATGAACCTGGACACGCAAGCTGGGAAGGATTCAAATCCGGATCAGCATCACTGGCTGCTGGCGGAATTACAACATATGTGGATATGCCGCTTAATGGCGTTCCCCCAACGATAAGACCGGATGCCTGGGATTCAAAAATGAAAGCAGCCGATGGTCAATCTTATGTTGATTTTGCGTTCTGGGGAGGGCTTGTTCCCGGCAATCGGGCCGAGCTTGCGCCTTTGACTGAAAGGGGTGCGGCAGGGTTTAAAGCATTTATGTCCGAACCCGGTGGAGAAGGGGAAGACATATTCGCAAGAGCGGATGACGATACCCTTTTGAAGGGCATGTATGAGATTGCAAAGCTAAACCGTGTGTTGGCGCTTCATGCCGAAGACGAAGCAATGGTTGCTGAACTGGCGACCAGAAGTATTGCAGCTGGACGAACCGGACCGATGGATTACGTACAATCCCGTCCAGCAGAAGCCGAAGTTCGAGCGGTGTCCCGAGCGCTGCAGTATGGGGAGCAAACCGGATGTGCACTGCATTTTGTTCATATCAGTACACGGAAAGCACTTGATCTGATTGCAGAGGCGAAACTGCGCGGTCAGGATGTAACTGCGGAAACATGTCCGCATTATCTTACTCTGACAGATGAGGATGTCGTCCGGTTGGGAGCTGTAGCTAAGTGTGCGCCGCCATTACGGAGTCAAGTTGAGCAAGATCAGTTATGGGATGCGCTGGCAGCAGGACTAATTGATGTGATCGCATCCGACCATTCTCCCTGTCCGCCATCGATGAAACAATCTGAACATTTCTTCGAAATCTGGGGTGGTATCTCGGGAGCGCAAAGCACGCTGCTGCTGATGTTGGAGGATGGACATCTTCAGCGAAATATAGCCCTGCCGTTGCTCGGAAGAGTTCTGGCTCTGCAACCTGCCCAAAGGCTTGGATTAGAGAGTAAAGGTGAAATCGCTATCGGCAAAGACGCGGATCTGGTGCTAATTAATTGGGAGGTAACTACAACTTTAAATGCGGATGACCTGCACTACACACATAAGCAGAGTCCGTATGTGGGACGCACATTTTCTTCCAGTATTGAAGCTGTGTTCTGCCGGGGTACACAAGTATACAGTTTACTCACAGGATTATCGGGTGAACCTTTAGGACGGTTTATCCGTGCGAACTCATCTGTTCCAGTTGGGATTGAAGGAGCGGAGGGGATATCATGAACGACTTTGAAGTACACGCATCAGCTGAAACGGAATTTCCCATTCAGCCTTTGCCCCAATTGGAGCAGGTGCAGCTGCAAAGCATGCTTGACTGGTTGTCCACCTATGGTGCTGATCTCCAGGGAGGTGTTACACGTCTGTTGTATGACCAAGCATGGTGTAAGGCACAGCATGCACTTGCGACAAAAATGCAGGAGAAAGGGTTGACTCCTGCATTTGATCAATCGGGAAACCTGTATGGAACACTTAATGGTAATCGTACGGGTGCAGGAATGGGAAAAGGAATCGAAGAGGCACCGATTGTTACAGGGTCCCATATCGATACGGTGGTGCATGGCGGGAAGTATGACGGCGCCTACGGGGTAGTTGCAGGAGTGCTGGCATTAGAATATCTGAAGAACCATTTTGGGACACCTAAACGAACACTCCAGGTGGTGTCCCTGTGCGAAGAAGAAGGCAGCCGATTCCCCTTCGCTTACTGGGGATCACGGAGCATAACAGGGGTTAGTGGGTTGGAAGAAGTGCAGCATTTGAAGGATCAAGCTGGCATTACCTTTGCACAGGCAATATGTAATGCCGGTTTTGGACCCGATAGTGGGCATAGAACGGCTTCACACACGTATGGTGCATTTATCGAGCTTCATATTGAGCAAGGTCAGGTCCTTGAACGATTGGGCCATTCGATTGGTATTGTATCGGACATTGTAGGTCAGAAACGTTTTAGCATTACAGTAATTGGCGAAGCCAATCACGCGGGAACTACACCGATGGCCTGGCGCAAGGATGCACTTGCAGGTGCAGCCGAGATGATTACAGCCGTTAGAAGCATTGCGCTGGAGGCAGGTGAACCGCTTGTAGCCACCGTGGGACGAGTAACAGCGGAGCCGGGTGTTGGCAACGTTGTTGCTTCTCGAGCGGTATTCTCCCTCGATATTCGGCACATCCGGCAAGAGAGCATCGATCGCTGCTGGCAAGAGATGCTTCAGGCTTTTAGCCGGATTGCAGCCGAGCAACAACTTGAACTGAACTGGGAAGAACACTTGTCTGTCACACCTATTCCGATGAATGAACAGATTACCGCAGACATTCGCGGTATCTGTGAAATGGAACAGCTATCCTATATACACATGCCAAGCGGCGCAGGACATGATTCGCAGATCTTTCAGCCAGTTTGCCCCACAGCAATGATTTTTGTCCCTAGCCGGGATGGTATTAGTCATAATCCTCTTGAATATACAGCTGAAGAGGACCTGATGAAAGGTTTCCGGGTTTTGGTTCAGTTACTTTATAAATACGGTTACGGGAGTTGAGTGAAGATGTCGATGTCCAACTATAAAGAGTTATCCCCTTCCTTGCGGACGATCATGACACCGGGGCCAGTTGAAGTCGATCCCAGAGTGCTGCGGGCATTGTCCTTCCCGATTCTGGGGCAGTTTGATCCGGAGTTCACTTCCCTGATGAATGAGACGATGGCGATGCTGCGTGAACTGTACATGACAGATAACAAATGGTGTTATCCGGTAGATGGCACATCCCGCTCAGGAATTGAAGCCATGCTGGTCAGCCTGATTGAGCCGGGGGACAAGGTGCTGGTCCCGATCTATGGACGGTTCGGGCATCTGTTAGTTGAAATATCGGAACGTTGTGGAGCCGAGGTTGTCTTTTTTGAAACAGAGTGGGGAACGGTATTTGATCCCGAAGAGGTAATCAAGGCGATCCACACACACAAGCCGAGTCTGGTCGCGATGGTTCATGGCGAGACTTCAACGGGGCAAATGCAGCCTCTCGCGGAGATTGGCAAAGCCTGTCGTGAACTCGATATTTTACTACTGATTGATGCGGTAGCCACTATTGGCGGTACACCTGTCGAGACAGATGTCTGGCATCTGGATGCAGTGATGGGTGGAACGCAGAAGTGTTTGTCTGTTCCATCCGGGATGGCGCCATTAACATATAACAGCCGTGTGGAGAAGAAACTGATGAGTCGTAAAACCGTCGAACGGGGTCTCCGGGATGCAACAAGTGCTCGGGCTGAAGGGCGCACGATTGCTAGCAATTATTTTGACCTCAGCCAACTGCAGGACTACTGGAGTTCGGCACGGTTGAACCATCATACGGAAGCTACTTCGATGCTCTACGGTCTTCACGAAGGACTGCGGATTTTGCTTCAGGAAGGTCTGGATGCCCGTTTCCAGAGACATCGGATGAATGAACGTGCATTAGTCGCGGGAATTCAGGGCATGGGGCTCAAACTGTATGGAAACATATCCAGCAAACTTCCTGTAGTCACTTGTATCGAAATTCCGGACGGCATTGACGGTGAGTCGGTACGCAGTATGCTTCTGAATGATTTTAGTATTGAGATTGCGAGTTCGTTCGGACCATTAAAAGGCAAGATTTGGCGAATAGGCACGATGGGCTTCAGCTGTCAGCGCAAAAATGTACTGCATGTGCTGGGTGCTTTGGAAGCTGTCCTGCTACGACATCGCCATGCATTGCCAGCAGGTGAAGCAGTGCAGGCGGCGCTGGATGTGTATGCCGGGAAGGAGGGCGCCTTATGTTGAACCAGATGCCGATATCCAGGGAGGTGATGGTCACCTCCCCTCATTATTTGGCGAGTGCGGTTGGCAGTTCAATACTCTCGCAGGGTGGCAACGCTTATGATGCCGCTGTTGCGGTTAGTGCTGTATTGGGCGTAGTCTATCCCCACATGACAGGGCTTGGCGGAGATGCCTTCTTTCTGATTCACGACGGAGCAAGTGGCGAAATAACGGCCTACAACGGAAGCGGTCGTTCAGCAGCAGGTATTCATGCTGACACGTTCAAAGCAATGGGGATGAGCGCCATTCCTCAGCGAGGCGTCCTTAGTGCGATTACTGTTCCTGGAATGGTCGATGCCTGGTGGGAAGTCTGGTCCCGCTATGGGAAGTTACAATGGGAAGAGATACTTGAACCAGCTGCGCAATATGCAGAAAAAGGATGCCCTGTATCCCGAAATCTGCGCCAGTGGATGGAACGTGATGAGGATTTCATTATGGGGCATACACCGCTGCGAGCGGTATTTGCCCCGTTGAGTACACTTTTGCAGAAAGGCGATCTGCTCTTGCAGCCTGAACTGGCCTCATCCATTCGCCTAATTCAGGCAGGTGGACGCGATGTTTTTTATACCGGTAAACTGGCAGAGCAGCTAACTTCGGCAATTTGTGAGGATGGCGGCATGCTTACCCCAGCGGATTTCGCGGCTCACAAGGGAGAGTGGGTGAAACCGGTCAGCACCGACTACCGTGGTTATCAAGTTCACCAGATGCCGCCCAATTCACAGGGATTCTCCATGCTGATGATGCTAAATATGCTGGAGCATATTGATCTTTCTTCTGTGGCGCGAACGTCCCCAGAGTTCTATCACCTGATGGCTGAAGTGGTGAAAAAGGCTTTTCGTGACCGCGATCGTTATCTCACGGACCCGGAGTTCAGGGATATTCCGTTGGAAAATCTGTTATCCAAGGTTTACGGAGACGAATTGTGGAGCGAGATTCAGTCTGCTCCAGCTGTGGCACAGCCTTTTCTGTCCAAAACGATGGGTCAGGATACGGCTTATGCGGCAATTGTAGACAATGAAGGCAACGCCGTCTCATTTATTCAGAGTCTATACTTTGACTTTGGCGCTGCTTATGTACCGGGAAATACGGGTGTGATCATGCAGAATCGCGGTTCCTTTTTCTCGCTTGATTCGAAGGACGCCAACGTATTGGAACCGAACAAACGCTCATTCCACACCCTAATGCCAGGACTTGTCACTCGTAACGGAAAACCTTATTTGCTCGTTGGCACACAAGGTGGCGAGGGCCAGCCCCAGACACAGTTATCGGTTCTAACGGGTGTGCTGGACTATGGTCTGAACATTCAGGAGGCAATCGGTCTCCCGCGTTGGGTGTATGGACGCACGTGGGGTGAAGAAGGTGACACGATGCGAGTAGAGAACCGCTATCATGACGACGTATGTAACACGCTTGCCCGATGGGGGCATAATGTCGAAGCCAGAGCACCGTGGGATGGGATTATGGGGCAGTCACAAGGGATTGTTATCCATGAAAATGGCATGATTAGCGGGGCAGCAGATCCCAGAGGAGACGGCATGGCTATTGGGTGGTAATTTCCTTTCCTTCGACGATAACGGAGAGCGTGGAGCCTGAAGCGTTAACGAACATGAGACACGTTGTATCGGAATTCATCGACGTTCCTCGCATTTTCTCATGAGATTTCAGGAAATATCGTATCTGGTATTTGGTATTTTTTACGCTTGAAAAAAGAGGGCCTTGAGCCAAATAAGACGTCCTAGGTTCCTTGGAAAATCGTATATATCCTTTAGTTGTACTTATTATAGATACGTTTGATATAGATAGGGGAGATTATCATGGGAACGATCCTGCTAAAAGGTGCACAGCTCGTCACAATGAATGCAGAAGAGGATGTATTTACGGGAGATCTGCTAATTGAGGATAACAAGATCAAAGAAATTGCAGAGCATATTGATGTTCAGGCAGATCAGGTCATTGATGCTCGAGGCAAAGTGCTGCTGCCAGGTTTTATCCAGACGCATATTCATCTGTGTCAGACCTTGTTCCGCGGGCGTGCGGACGATCTGGAACTGATGGATTGGCTTCGACAACGCATCTGGCCGCTTGAGGCAGCGCATGATGAGGAATCAGTCTACTACTCGGCGATGCTCGGCTTGGGCGAATTGATCTCCAGCGGTACAACGACCATATTGGATATGGAGACGGTGCATCATACCGACTCGGCTTTTCAGGCGATGGCGCAGAGCGGCATTCGAGTAATCTCCGGTAAAGTGATGATGGATCACGGGGATGAAGTTCCTGAACCGCTGCGTGAAAATACGGCTGCCTCGCTGCAGCAAAGTGTCGATTTGCTGGAGAAATGGAACGGATTCGGCGGCGGACGCATTCAGTATGCGTTTTGTCCACGTTTCGTCGTCTCGTGCACCGAGGAATTATTGGTTGAGGTTCGTGACCTGTCGAATAAGTACCATGTGAAAGTGCACACCCATGCCTCCGAAAATCGTGGCGAGATCGAACTGGTTGAACACGAACGCGGCATGCGCAACATTGTCTATCTGGATCATATCGGTCTGGCTACCCCAAGATTGGTGCTTGCCCACTGTGTATGGCTGAGTGAGGAAGAGAAGGAGATTATTCGCAAACGCGGTGTAAAAGTCACCCATTGTCCCGGATCGAATATGAAACTGTCCTCGGGTATTGCGGATATTCCTGATCTGCTGAATCGCCAGATTGCGGTAGGGATTGGTGCCGATGGTGCACCTTGTAACAACAATCTGGATATGTTTCAGGAGATGCGCCTCACTGCGCTTATTCAGAAGGTGCCACATGGCCCAACGGTGATGGATGCCCGGACGGTGCTGCGCATGGCAACAATGGGTGGAGCAGAAGTGTTAGGCATGTCCAAGGAAATCGGCAGTCTGGAAGTGGGTAAAAAGGCAGATATGCTGCTGCTGGATCTGAATGATTTCCATACCTATCCTTCCTATGAGACCGATGTGTACTCCCGTGTAGTCTATTCCGCAACGCGCAGTTGTGTGGACACCGTTATTATTGATGGAAGCATCGTGCTCAAAAATCGGAAGATTCAAACGATTGATCGTGGCATCGTGCTTCGTGAATCGGATAAAAGTATTGCCAGATTGATGACACGCATCTAATCGAATCCAACCGGAAGAAGCTTACCAAGACTACTATCTGAACTGAAGTTGGGTATTCAACTATCACTTGGAAGCTCTGGTTCACCTCTTCGGATCCTAATCCTGAAAGGATGGAGACAATGATGGAAATGCATGATCTGTGTGCAATTGCAGCGCGGGAACCGCGCTGTGTACTCGCAACAGCGGTTAAGGTAGAAGGTCATGCTTACCGTAAGCAGGGGGTCTCTATGCTTTTGACTGGAGAAGGTGAAATGTATGGCAGTATCAGTCCCGGTTGTCTGGAGAGTGATCTGCAGGCCCGGGTGGAACATGTGCTGGATACAGGGCAACTGGAATTCGTAGAGTATGATATGCGTCCCGAAGATGATCTGTCCTGGGGGGAAACAATTGGCTGCGGCGGGTTAATTATAGTGCTGCTGGAACCGGTTTGTAGTGAACTCAGGGCAGCTATGGCCCATATGCATACGTGTTTTCAATCCGGATCAGCCGTGGAATTCACCCGTTCGTTTTACAATCGCTACACAAGGATTCATTATATGATAAAGCTCGCTGGGGATGCAGAAAGCCGGACATCCTTGCGCACTTCGCTGAGAGCCAAAGAGGGAGGTGCCGGGAAGAAGGCAGGACCCGCATCCGATGAAGAGCATGGAGCTCACCATTTCGACTTCACCTGGAGCTTGGACATAGAAGGCAGTCCAAATAAGGCCATAGAATCGCCTCAAAATCCAATAGATACACTGGTTACAGTGAACACACCGCGCCTTTCGTTGGTCGTTATTCATCCGTCTGAATCTGGTTCGGTCGCATCTGATTTTGAAAAGAGTGATTTCCAGAGGGATGGATTGACTGAGGCAGGGCGGTGGGATATCCCTCTACTGATCTCTGCAAAATATGCGCCCAAACCCCGTCTGATTATTGTTGGGGCCGGAAATGATGTGATTCCTGTCGCCCGTCTGGGCAAATCAGCCGGATTTCGTGTGGTTGTAGCTGATTGGCGAGAAACTTTGTGCACAACTGAACGGTTTCCGGGTGCTGAGCTTGTCCGCGGTTTCCCTCGTGAGATCATGCCTGTACTGGATATCCAAAGCGTGGATTATATCGTATTGATGAGTCATCAATTTCCGAGAGAACGGGAGTTTCTTGAATTGCTTGAAGATCGAAACTATGCATACCTTGGCATTATGGGATCCAGAACACGTACAGCACGCTTGCTGAACAATCTCCCCCCACTAAAACATTTGCATTCACCCGTCGGCTTGACCATTGGTGCCGACGGACCGGAAGAGATCGCAATCAGTATCGCAGCAGAACTTATTGCTTGTAAGCGTGCGGCTTCTGCCGCAGAACGTGGTTACGTACAGAGGGGGATTGCGCATGCGACTGACGGGCATAGTGCTAGCAGCAGGGAAGAGCAGCCGACTGGGTCGGGATAAACTGTCTATTGTCATGCCTGATGGAAAGTGTTTGGCTGCCTGGACCCTGGAAGCTGCCTTAAATTCGGATTTGGAGCAGGTCATCTGTGTGGTCAAACCGGAGGATTCATTGGCGTGGATTCCCTCTGTACACCTCAATGTTGCTTCGTATAGCATAACGCCCATTACTCCTGATACGAGGACGAGGCTTCGGATTGCAATCTGTACCGATTATGCGTATGGCATGGCCATGTCTCTGCAATGTGGCATTTTGTCTGCCATGGCGTACCGAACAGAAGGTGTGATGATGATCCTGGCAGATCAACCGTTATTGCAGGCGCGGGATATAAACAGGGTTGCTGAGGCGTTAGCCGCCAACAAGCGATGTGATTATGCAGCGGCTACGGACGGAGAAGGGGGCAAACCTCCCGTAGCTTTTCGCGAGCATATGTTAGGGCCTCTTTTGTCCCTCAGTGGAGATGAGGGAGCGCGAAGGATTATGCTTAACAGCAAATATGCAGGTACGCATGTATCGTTGTCTGATTATTGCTTCTGGGACGCAGATACCGAACCAGAGCTGGAGCGTATTTTGGATTATGTGAATGGATTAAGTTAAGTTAAATGCTGATCACAACAGAAGGAGCGTACCGCTCGTATATCGTTTTTGATGTAATCAGGTCAACCAGACCTTCTGGTTGGCCTCTTTATTGATTTTTTCTGTGGGGAATGAATTAGCTTGTGTTAGATTTTGAGAGTAATTAATGCATCAGGCACAACTCGATCCACGTATTTATACATTTATCCAAAATGATGTGAAGATAATTGACGTAACTCTTGAAGTCCCATATGATTTGAACAATTATTTGGATCATTCGGTCATATCCAACGTCCCGCAGATTCCAGGTAGAGAAGGGAGATGGAACGATGGTCATGCCGGCATATGGATCTGGAGCTCAGCCAACGGTTTGGCAGCCCGTTAATTTGGAAGAACTTCAAGCATTGAAGAGTAAACTGTTCGGGAAATATTGTTTTGCTGCAGGGGCGACTTTATTACGCACCCAGTGGGAAGGTGGTCTTGTTCCAGTACCTGAGCATATGATCAGTCTTGCTCGTATTCCAGGTGCGAGCGGCGTATATGTGGATGGAGAAGATTTGGTCATCGGAGCGCTGACGCGATTGAATCAATGTGCCACAGACGTTCAGCTGCAACAACTGCCCTTATTTCATTCCGCAGTGGACGCCATAGCTGCTCCATCTATTCGGAATGTGGCGACCATTGGCGGCAACATCGTATCAGGAGTGGGTGACTCCATACCGGCTCTCCTTGTCAACGATGCACAGCTGCAATGGATAACGGACAGCGGTACGGAGTTCCGCAGTCTTTCATCCTGGCTGAACGGTGGTCGTGACGGCAGTCGCAATCCGAATGATGTACTAATCGCCATTCATTTTCCGATGATGAGAAGGGCTATCCCAGATTCCCGTAGTGAACAGTCCTTAGTTGGGCGTGAGATTTCATTTTATCGTAAGCTGGGTCGGCGGGAGGCCTTTACAGCATCGCTGGTGACGATTGCATTTCACGGGGAAGTAGGTGCAGATGGCCGCTGGAATAAGATCGCGATCGCTGCAGGTGGAGGTACAGGGATGGCAATGCGTCTTCCCGACGCGGAAAAGTTGCTCCTTGGTAGCGAGGCTTCTGTTATGCAGGCTTCAGCTCTCGCTGCAGCGGTTGAAACGGAGTTCGAGACTTATGGTGATGCATTCGCTACAGAACAGTACCGCAAACAAACGGCAGGTAATATGCTCGGTGCCGGACTCTGGGAAGCACTTCGCTTATAGAAGAGAACCGATTTGGAGAAGTGAAGCGTAAGCCTAACTGCTTTCTGGGGGGAGAAAAGGGGAGAGATAGCATGCTGTTGAATCGGGATAATAGTGGAAAACGCTGGCACCTGCGGCCAGACGGGGTAGACAAAGTAACAGGACAGCTTCAATATCTGACAGACATGACGCTGCCCGATATGATCCATGGAAGGGTCCTTCGAAGCTCCTACCCCTATGCCCGCATATTGTCTATAGATATTACCGGAGCTGAGGCCATGGAGGGCATATTTGCCGTACTTACCTTCAAAGATGTGCCTGGATTGAACCGCTTCGGCATTGCAACTCCAGACCAGCCTGTTTTTTGCGAGGATGTCGTACGTTATGTCGGTGATGCTATTGCCGCGGTTGCTGCAGATTCCCCGGAACGTGCAGCACTTGCTATGGAATCAATCAAGGTAGAGTATGAAGAATGGACTCCGCTGGACAGCACCGAGGCTGCACTGGCATCTGGTGCACCAGAGCTCCATGAACATGGCCCCGGCAATGTGCTGCACCGTACCGAAATCAAGCGTGGGAACGTAGATGAGGGCTTTGCTGCATGCGAATATATTGTGAGTGAGACGTATTATACCCCTCGCCAGATGCATGCCTATATGGAGACAGAAGGTGGGTTATTTGTTCCTGATGAAAGTGGGAGACTTCATGTCTACGCGGCTACACAGCATGGTTACAAGGACAGGATGCAGCTCTCCCGAATTATTGGGTGTCCCGAAGAGGATATTCGGGTTGTCTCATCTCCGATTGGCGGTTCTTTTGGCGGGAAAGATGAACTGAACGTACAGCCTTATGGCGCACTCCTTGCCTTAAAATGCGGACGTCCTGTGAAAATGCACAATTCTCGGAAAGAATCCGTGCGTGCAGGACTGAAACGTCATCCGATGAAAATTGAAATGCAGACCGGCATCAGCCGTGAGGGGATGATTCAGGCACACCGAGTCCGCATTACCGCAGACACAGGCGCATATGCCACCTTGGGAGCACCTGTCCTGAATTTTTGCACTGAACACTGCCTGGGGCCTTATTCCATCCCTCATGTGGATGTGGAAGGCATCTCGGTGTATACGAATAATGGGGTGTCGGGAGAGTTTCGCGGATTTGGCGGCAATCAGGCGATCTTTGCAATGGAGGGTCAGATGGATCGACTCGCCGAGATGATGAATATGGACCCCTGGGAGTTTCGGAGACGCAACATGAGGGAAAAGACCGATCCTGGGCCGTTAAATCAACGGATTCTGGTCACAGATGGACTGTCCCAAGTATGGGAGGCGATGGACCGTTCGGAGTTATGGCAAAAACGAAAACTTCAGAATCCCCCGGAAGATCTTGCTCTGCCTCCCTGGATTAAACGCGGTGTCGGTGCAGCCATCGCCATGCACGGGGCAGGGCTGGGATATGGCATTCCCGATCCGGCGGGTGGGCGACTATCCTTAAATGCCGCAGGCAAGATTGAAGTGGCATTTAGTTACGAAGAATTCGGTCAGGGACTTATTGCCACACTTGAAATGATGCTCTGCGATTTGTTCCAGTGCTCAACATCTGATCTAAGCATCATTATTGGAGATACGGATCGAGTACCGCACAGTGGTTCAAGTACTGCTTCGCGTTCAACGACAATGGCCTGGATGGCTCTTCAGCGACTACAGACACCATTCCGTTCCAAAATTTTGTCAGCAGCCTCCGCTTTGTCAGGAATTCCAGCAGACGAACTGATCACTGGAATAGGGGGAGTATGGTGTCAGGGACAGATTGCTCCGGAAGTTACAGCGAATGATACGACGATAAATCCCAGATTTGTTGTTTCTTACGTAGATCTAGCGAAGCATGGAGAAACGGAAGACTGGATTTTTGATACCCAATTCGAATATCCGACTACGCCGGACAATGTTGTTGGCGGGCATTATCTATATACGTATGCGGCAGTGGCAGCAGAAGTGGAGGTAAACACGCTAACCGGGGAAGCCAAATTGCTGGATACGAGGCATGTGGTTGCTCCTGGCCCTGTCATCAATCCAATGGGATTCATCGGGCAGATCGAAGGCGGAAGCGTGATGGCTCTAGGTTTTACATTGACCGAGGACGCCGTGATGCAGGACAGCCACTATATAACATCCAATCTGGACACTTACCTGATTCCGACGATTCGAGATATACACACGAACCTGGAGATAGAGGCGATTGAAGATCTGCCAGAGGGTGATTCGTTTGGACCGCGGGGAATAGGCGAGATCGGTTCAGTTGCACTTGCTCCGGCCATAACCGCTGCGATTCATCAGGCGACTGGAGTGTGGGTTAATCGATTGCCTGTTCCGCGAGATCAACTGATCAAACCACTGGATGTACCGCTCCAGAAAGGAGTGAGTTCATCATGACAGTACCTTTGAGCAGTTGCTGGACAGCCGTTGTGAATGGCGAAGAGAAACATTTACAGATAGCCCAGACAACCCGTCTTGTGGATGTACTGCGGACCCATTTGAATCTGACCGGAACGAAAGTTTCCTGCGAGGTCGGTCGCTGCGGTGCTTGTATGGTACTGATGGATGGAGAGCCGGTCAATTCCTGTCTCGTTATGGCTTATCAATGTGTTGGCAGTGAGATAACAACAATAGAAGGGCTACATGGTGAAAAGGAAGACGAGTTGCATCCGATTCAGCAGGCTTTTTTGGAAGAGGGCGGCTTCCAATGCGGATATTGTACTCCGGGAATGGTGATTTCCACCAAGGCATTGCTGGATCGCTATCCACAGCCTAGTCAGGAACAGATTGAAACGGGATTATGCGGAAATCTGTGCCGCTGCACGGGATATGGAGGTATTCTTCGGGCGGTTCGAACCGCAGGAGAAACCTGTTTAAATTCATCTATTTTAACAACTGTAGTGAAGAAAGTGAATGACCAGTAAATGAATAACTGGATTAAAGAAGACCGAGCGCTGGAGGGCATTATCTCCGTTTCGCTCGGTCTTTATTTTCTAAACGTTAATATTTGATAATGTACCATCCGCCCCAAGTCGAATAATTCAGCCCATTTCCATAATTACGATCAGCTGTTTGTGGATTACAAATCGATTTGACTCGAAAAGCCGTGTGAATTGTGGTTTAACTTCACTAACATCCTTATGATTAGAGAACACTTCCTTGGATTAAATTCTAGTAAATGTAATATAAGGTGATTATGTTATGGTAAAATGGCGACAAAAGCAAGATGATTATCACAAATAATTCCCATTTTATTTATAAGGAGGAAGAGTAATGACAAAATTTATTCCTAGAAAACTCAATTTCGTATTGCTGCTTTTGGTTGCACTCTGTTCAGGATGTCAGGCAAATAATGATCAGGGGGGGACGAGTGCATCCATTCCCTTAAAAGAACTGAATACTCTGGCTGAGAAAGGAGACCTCCTGACATGGAATGATTTTGCTGCGTACCCTTATGAAGATGAAGGATCGGGATTATATATTCGGAAATACAACATAGAAGGCGGTCATCAATTGATAATTAGCGGTAAAAGTTTGGACAAAAAACCAGATCGTATGTATGTGGTGAATAAAGCTGGGGAAAAAATCGACCTTTTAAAAGGAAATATCAAAAAAATGAACTTAAAGTAACGTAACAATCATTGTGTAAGCTTATTTTTTGAATGACCTCATAAGCTGTATCTATATTGCTTGCTAACTATGTCTAATATGCTTTTCATTTGTCCATATGTTACTTATAATAGATGTCCAATGAAGATGGTGTGATTGACATTACATACAAGGAGGGGTGATTCGTGAACAAATCGGATCGTATGCTGGCCATTGTTCTTGAGCTCCAGCGGGGGAAGGTTCAACGTGCGGAAGATTTAGCCTTCTTATTTGAAACAAGCGTTCGAACCATATACAGGGACATTCAGGCGTTGTGTGAAGCAGGGGTTCCTGTGGTGGGAGAACCCGGAGTAGGATATTCACTTATGGAAGGATACTTTTTGCCTCCGATCAGCTTGACAGCTGAAGAAGCGGTTACACTTCTCATCGGACTTGATTTTGTCGAACAGCGCTTCGATAACTATTACCGGAGTACATCCCTTACGTCCCGTTCCAAAATTGAAGCAATTCTGCCCGGGCCTCTCCAAGAAGAGGTTGGCCAGATAAGACAGGGAATCCGTCTGCTTCGTTCAGCGGACAGTGATGCACGCGAGCGGGAGATTGAACATATGAGTCTCATCCGAACAGCAATGCAGCAAAAGCTCAAAATCCGCTTTCATTACCATAAGCCTGGAACGGTTAATGAAACCGTGCAAAAGACCGTTCGACTGTCTTCCCCTTACGGGATGCTATGGATGCAAGGTTCATGGATGCTGATTGCCCGATGCGATTTGCGACAGGAGATTCGTCATTTTCGTATATCCCGCATGAGTAATCTGGAAATTAGCACTGATCCGTTCGAGCTTCCTCCCGGTTTTAATATTCATAGCTATTCACCGCCTGACAACCGAGACGTCCATGTACGTGTGTGGTTTCATAGTCGCATTGCAGACAGAGTGATTGAGGCTAACAATTACTACATGGAGAAATCAGAATTGCAATCAGATGGATTATACGCAGATTTTCGTGTAAGACATCCAGAAGACGTTCTGCGTTGGATACTTGGCTGGGGAGCGTCGGCTTTGGTTTTGGAGCCAGAATCGTTGAGGGTCCGCATTCGCGAAGAAGCAAGCAATCTTCTTAAACGCTACTGACATAACGCTGTCAGTAGCGTTTGTGTATGATCGGTTTATAACCGATTGAAGGAGCTGTGTATTTGCATGGAAACGATAAGATCAAGGAATAACAATGAGATTCGAAGACAATTTGAAATAACGCTTGAACGTTATATGCAGGAACTGGAACAGATGAGTGATGATCAGTTAAGCTACAAACCCAGTGAGGTTGAGTGGTCGGTGGGCCAGATGTACCAGCATTTAATTCAATCTGCGTTGAAAATGCATTTAGCTAATGCCTTAACTTGCATTAGTGCAGACGAGGAGACGGGCACAAAGACAGATCATGGAAAAACTGAAGCAGGTGAAGCTGTTTTTGCACAAGCAAGTTTTCCACCGATACGTATTCACGTTCCTGCTTCTCCTGAGTATACTCCCCTCCAGTCGGATGGAAGAGAATCAATAATTCAAGGACTCAGCGTGGTAAGGGAAGAAATGCGGAGAATGGAGGTTCTACTGAAAGGAACTACGCGCAAATCTACGTTGCCCCATCCAAGATTTGGCGGTTTGAATGCAGAGGAGTGGTTTGTATTGGTCGAGATGCATTATCGCCATCATTTTTTGCAGCTTGAGCGCCTGAATACGGCATGGGAAGAACGTGAGCAGAGATGAATGAACGGGAAAAACATGATTTGATCGTGAATAGCAAAGAAATTGAGCAGATTCATACAAGTGAACTCCTGCCTCCCGAGTTAGATGAATCCGACAAAAAAGGACACCGCTACTGGATCGGCGTTGTGTCCGCTTCCCATGTAGAGAAAGGGGTGGAAGGGGGCTTCGCCCAGCTCTGTCACGGCAAGGTATCATCTCTGCGCAGAATGAATGCTGGCGATTGGCTGATCTATTATTCGCCGCGAACAAGCATGCAAGGAGGCAAAGTACTTCAAGCATTCACCGCCATAGGGCGCGTAGTAGACAATCAGGTGTACACGTACCATATGACGGATTCCTTTGTACCGTATCGGAGGAATGTTAAGTATTATCCCTGTCAGCAGGTGAAGATCGCTGATTTACTGGATCAATTGATCCTTACTCGGGGACAGACACGATGGGGATATCATTTTAGATATGGTCATTTGCAGATTCAAAGAGAGGATTTTCTGAAAATTGCAGTTGCCATGTTGGGGGCTGAGGTAGAAACTCACTCGCTAAGCTTATAGCTTAGACAAAAAGCCAAATCAGATTGAAGTAGGGTTAAAGACAGAAAAAAAATCGACCTTGTAAAAGAAAATATGAAAGATTTGATTTATTTGTAACGTAACAATTATTATGTAAACTTATTATTTTCGATGGCCCCCATAAGCTATATCTATAATTCCAACTATATCCAAGGGGTTTATAGAGCAGGATTAAGGCGGATTTTTAGTTCGAATCTTTGAAGAAAATGCCCTCATATAACCTCTTCAATATTATTGCTTTGGCATTTCAGAATAGTTGTAATGACCTCATTAAAAATCGTTTTCGATAAATGTGATAAAGGATAAGTATTTTCTTTATAGAGGCGATTTATGTGTCTTAACAACGTTGTTATATGATATTTAGTATTCTAATTTGTTCTTGTTACACTCTCAACATGTTAAAGATGGAGTTTCAAACAGAATAGGTGGAGTCAAGTGCTTCAAAACACATTTATTTAGCGGGATCGACCAGTAAAATGGCATGTTCAAAGCTGTGTAAATGTGTTCATTTATCGACAAGGAACAGTATAGGCCAATTTTCCAGAATCGGGCTATCACGTCCGTTTTAGATCAATTTCATATGGATTTGCGATGGATTTAGTACCGCTTTCAATGTATGCTTTTGAAAACTGGAAAGGAAGTGGGAAAAATGGAACGCGAACTGGCGTTGGAAATTGTCCGAGTAACAGAATTGGCTGCGTTAGCTTCTGCACCCTGGATGGGGCGGGGCGACAAGAACAGTGCAGATGAGGCGGCTACTTTGGCTATGCGCGCCATGTTCGATTCCGTGTCCATTCGCGGCACGGTGGTAATCGGTGAAGGAGAAATGGATGAAGCACCCATGTTGTATATCGGCGAGGAAGTCGGCAACGCCGAGGGACCCGAGGTTGACGTGGCTGTAGATCCTTTGGAAGGTACAGAGATTGTAGCCAAGGGCCTGAACAACGCTTTATCGGTTATTGCAGTGGCGGGAAAAGGCAACCTGCTCCACGCACCGGATATGTACATGGAGAAACTGGCTGTAGGGCCGGCTCTGGTGGGCAAGGTCAGTATTGAAGATCCGGTTGAGGTGACATTGGAGAAAGCTGCCGTTGCATTAAATAAAAATATCTCAGACCTTACTGTCATGATTCTGGACCGTGTTCGGCATGAGAGCACAATCAAAACGCTGCGCAAAGTTGGAGTGCGGATCAAGTTCCTTAGTGATGGTGATGTTGCTGGTGCAATGGCACCTGCGTTCCCGGAGGCTGGAATTGACCTGTATGTTGGATCAGGAGGAGCACCTGAAGGTGTGCTTGCTGCAGCCGCATTGTCTTGCCTGGGTGGCGAAATTCAGGGTCGCCTAATGCCTGCGAACGCAGACGAATTCCAGCGCTGTCTACAAATGGGGATCGATAATCCCTACAAAGTGCTAACGATGCAGGATATGATCGGTACGGAAGATGTTATTTTTGCTGCAACAGGTGTTACTCCGGGTGAGATTCTTGGCGGTGTACGCTACCTCGCAGATGACCGGGCAGAGACCGATTCCATTGTCATGCGTGCCAAAACCAAAACGATTCGTTTTATCCGTTCTCAGCATTTCCTTCCCAATAAGGAAGTGCTGCACAAAGTAAGGCAGCTTCAATCAACACCTGAGCCTTCGGATCGCATTCCGGCTAATGTCACCATCTTGGAACAGGCCGAGTTCAGTCAATCGTCAGTTGGCAACGGTGTGACGACTTAAATCGGGTCTGTACTAGTGTGGGCTTGGCTGGTCGATATGAAAAAATCATGCGAATTCATCTGAAAAACAGTGGGGAATATGGGACAAGTTACAAGTGAATATAGTAAGTAAAGGTAGGGGGATTTGTTTACACAAATCCTCTTCTTTTTTTGTGTTAAAAGCATTGACAACGGTTACAACACATGAGAAGATGTACGCGCGTACATAAATATCATTTTTTAAACAATTCCATCTGATTTACATGTATTTAGGGAACGTGAAGGAGGTGAATTCCATGGCATCCCGTAAAGAAGTGGCTGATCTTGCCGGTGTTTCTGAAGCTACAGTATCCCGAGTTCTAAATGGTGTTGGTCCTATTAAAGAGGAAACCCGTCGCAAGGTCATTGAAGCTTCCGAGCAATTGGGTTACGTGCCAAGTGCTCTGGCCCGCAGCTTTGCGAGAAGTAAGAGCGGCAACCTCGGCGTGGTGTTACCTTACGTTCCGAAGGCGCACTTGTTCTCGGCGTATTTCTTCTCGGAAATGCTGAGCGGCATTGGAAGCAAAGCCAGGGACAGCGGCATGGACCTTCTGGTCATGTTCAGGACACCGGGTGAAGTGATGAATTATACGGATCTGTTCCGCCGTCAGAAAGTGGATGCTTGCATCATTCTCGGCGCGCGAGATGATCATGGGGAACTAAAAGCCTTGCAGCAGCTCCAGCAGGAAGGACATCCCTTTTGCATTATGAACCAGCACTATGCAGGCGAGTCATTCATGGAAGTGGATGCCGATCATGTGGAGGGAAGCAGGCTGGCCATACGCCACCTTACCGATCAGGGGTACCGAAATATCGCATTTCTCAATGGCCCGGATAGTTATTCCAACAGTCAGGAGCGGCTTCAGGGTGTTCAGTTTGGACTGAAGGAAGCCGAAATGAATGTGGATTCCAGTCTGCTGCTGGAGGGGAATTACAGCAGACGTAGCGGGGTGGAAGCGGCTGCCACCATTGCAGCCCGTCTTAACGAGATTGATGCTGTATTTGCAGCCAATGACCGGATGGCAATCGGTGTAATGCATGGTTTGCGAGAGCGCGGAATCAAGGTTCAGGACTTCCCCGCCTTCGTGGGTTACGATGACTCCGATGCGGCCGAGATGGCAGTTCCACCGCTGAGCAGCGTCAGGGTTCCCTTTTTTGAAATGGGAGAACTCGCTGCATCGAAGCTTATACATGAATCATTGAGGGCAACAGCTTCAACTGCGAGTTCCGGAGTCACCTCCGACACTGCAAGGCAGTTGTTGCCTACAGAGCTTATTATCCGTGCATCTTCAATCCGTAATTCATAACTATGATAACAACGATTGGAAGGTTGTTCTGTCATCGGAATGGCAAGTGTAAATACGCTTTAGTTCAAACTGTATAGCTATATCCCAAAGGAGGAAATGACCATGTCAAATCGTCTTCGTGTCGGAATGGTTGGATACAAATTTATGGGGAAAGCCCACAGCAACGCTTATCGCAGTTTGCCCATGTTTTTCCCGTCTGCCCCGTTACAGCCTGAGATGTCAGTAATCTGTGGTCGTAACGAGCAGGGAGTGCAGGAGGCTGCAAGTCAGTTCGGATGGTCTGAAAGTGTAACGGATTGGCGTGAACTGGTACGACGTGATGATATCGATCTGATTGATATTAACGCTCCTAGTGATGCCCATAAGGAAATCGCACTCGAAGCCGCTCGCCAGGGTAAACATCTATTTTGTGAAAAGCCGCTGGCTCTGTCGCTTGCTGATTCGCGTGAAATGCTGCAGGCTGCGGAAGAAGCAGGAGTGGCACACATGGTCGGATTCAACTATCGTTTCTCTCCGGCTGTGCAGCTGGCCAAAGAATTGGTGCAAAGCGGACGTTTGGGCAAAATCTATCATTTCCGCGCGTTTTTCCTTCAGGACTGGATTATGGACCCTACCTTCCCGCTGGTATGGCGTCTACAAAAGGAAGTGGCAGGTTCCGGCTCGCATGGCGATCTCGGCGCACACTTGATTGATCTGGCACGCTTCCTGGTTGGCGAATTCAAGGAAGTGATCGGAATGAGCGAAACGTTCATCAAGGAGCGGCCGCTTGCCTCGGAAATGACCGGACTTAGCGCCAAAGGCAGCTCAAACGCAGATGCTCCGAAGGGCGAAGTGACGGTCGATGATGCCACTTTGTTCCTCGCACGGTTTGCAGATGGTGCGCTGGGCAGCTTCGAAGCTACACGCTTTGCCGCAGGTCATCGCAGTACCAATTCGTTCGAGATCAACGGCAGTCTGGGCAGCGTCCGATTTGATTTTGAACGGATGAATGAACTGGAAGTGTATTTTACGAAGGACGATGAAGATGTACAGGGCTTCCGCCGTGTTCTGGCGACTGACCCGGCACACAAATATGCTGAGGCCTGGTGGCCTGCGGGACATACAATTGGATTTGAGCATACGTTCACGCATGAATTGCTGGAGTTGGTGACTGCAATCTCCGAAGGACGGCAGCCTGAACCAAGTTTCCACGATGGTGTTGCCTGTCAAGCAGTATTGGAAGCCGTTGAACGTTCTGTTACAGAACGACGTTGGGTGTCGTTAGAAGAGATGTGAGTGAACGACCACTGAAATTTTGAAGCGGGAGTCATATGGACACTTTTTTAACAGAAATAAGATAGTAAAAAGTAAGTAATTTGACCTTGGAGAGCTACTGGGTTTGCGCAAGGTCCGATAGAATGACAATAACTTAACTTCGGAAAGCGAGTGATGGGTGATGAGCAAAGCACTAATCGTATGGGGCGGTTGGGATGGACATGAACCGGAGCAAGTAGCAGCTATTTTTGAACGCATTTTGAAGGAAGAACAATTTGAGGTTGAAGTCTCGGATACGCTGGATGCATATGCGGATGCAGAGAAACTGCTGGGCCTGGATCTGATCATTCCACTGTGGACAATGGGACAGATTGAACAGGAACTGGTCAATAACGTATCTGCGGCTGTTCAGAGCGGCGTAGGTCTTGCGGGTCTTCATGGCGGGATGTGTGATGCGTTCCGCAACAACGTCGACTGGCAGTTCATGACGGGTGGTCAGTGGGTTGCGCATCCAGGTAACGACGGCGTGGAGTACACGGTTAATATGAAGCGTGGTTCGAGTCCGCTGCTGGATCATATTGAAGATTTTCAGGTGAAAAGTGAACAGTATTACCTGCACGTGGACCCAGCTGTGGAAGTGCTGGCAACAACACGGTTCCCTATTGTTAACGGTCCTCATGCAGCAAATGGCCCAGTGGATATGCCTGTCGTTTGGACCAAACGTTGGGGTGCAGGCCGGGTGTTCTACAACTCGCTCGGACATCATGCAGATATTGTGGAGATGAAGCAGGTTACCGAGATGATGCGCAGTGGTTTCAAATGGACAGCCGCAGGTAAAGCGCTCGCGCAGAGTCGCACGGACGCAGTGACGGAAGTATACACAGGAATGGCCGATAACCAAAGTCACTAATTTAATTGTTATTCCAAATCTAAGTCGAATCCGTTGATATATAAATCTTATTTACCCACATAACTGCGATATTAAGGTTGTTCTGGTAGCGCTATCAAGTGGGAACATGAAGGGAGTCCAAGCATGAAAACAATGAAAGTAGGCATTATTGGCTGCGGTAAAATCAGCGGTATTTATATGGAGAACTGTCACCGATTTGAGGTGCTTGATCTTGTTGCAGTTGCAGATCTCGACCGGACCAGAGCAGAGGAACAGGCGGCTGCCTATAATGTTCCTAACGTGTATACAGTGGAGGAAATTTTGGCAGACCCGGAGATTGATCTGATTATTAACCTGACGATTCCTGCCGTTCATGCGGATGTATGTTTGCGAGCACTTGAAGCAGGCAAACATGTCTATGTGGAGAAACCACTCGCCGTCACACGTGAAGAGGGTCAAGCAGTCCTGGAAACAGCCAAGCGCAAAGGTCTGCTTGTAGGCTGTGCGCCAGAGACATTCTTTGGTTCAGGCATTCAGACAGCACTCAAAATCGTAGAGGATGGTGTCATTGGCAAACCTGTGGCAGCCACAGCATTTATGATGAGCCGTGGGCATGAGCACTGGCATCCCGATCCAGAGTTCTATTATGCAGCTGGTGGCGGGCCGATGTTTGATATGGGGCCTTATTACCTGACTGCGCTTGTACAATTGCTGGGGCCAATCAAGTCCATTGCCGGTATGACAGGCAAAGCGATGGAGCAGCGGACGATCACGAGTGAGAAAAAGCGTGGTCAGAGCATCCCTGTTGAAATTCCGACGCATGTAGCCGGATTGTTGCAATTTGAACAGGGAGCCATCGGCACGTTGATTACGAGTTTTGACGTATTTGGCGGAAGTGTCTTGCCACCGATCGAAGTATACGGTACCCACGGAACCCTGCAGGTTCCTGACCCAAACACGTTCGGCGGACCGGTTCGTTACCGTTTGCTTGGTGATCAGGAGTGGACTGAGGTACCGCTTTTGCCAGGGTATCAGGAGAACACACGAGGCATCGGTGTCGCGGATATGGCTTATGCAGTGAACAGTGGTCGCGCTCATCGGGCCAGTGGAGAACTGGCGTACCATGTCCTTGAAGCTATGTGGGCGTTCCATGATTCATCGGATGATCAGACTTTTTACAAAATGGAAAGCACATGTCAGCGACCAGCTGCACTGCCGGCAGATCTTCCATTGTACACACTCGATCAGTAATTGATGATTAGATCCAGACAGGATATGAACTATAGCCCTGACTCCCGAACGAGGGAAGCAGGGCTATTTTCATTTTACATTTTATATCCATGCACAGATCACCCATCAGGGTTCGAATCCGGCCTGGCTAATCCAGATTTCATCTTCCTCAAAATGCGCCTTCATTCGCTGCACGACAACTTTGTGTGCCTCCGGGCTGTACCAGTCTTCCTTGCCCACTTGCTGATAGAGCGATTCCATGCCAAGTCTACGGGTGCGCTTGCCTTCACTGCCATCCCCCATGAAATAATCGTCAATGCATACCCGCTCGACGAGCGGTCTTAATATGGTTGCAAAGCTTTCACTGCTGGGCAATACTGGCGCAATCGCAGCCTGTGTAGGGATACCGGCATCTTTCAATTGTTCCAGTGCACGTAATCTGCCCGCAATTGGCGGAGCTGCTGGACTGAACTGCTTGCGGATATCGTCCAGATCCGTTTCCACGGTCATGCTGACACGGACACGGTCACCCAACTTTTGCAGCAGATCGATATCTCGAGTCACCAATGGGCTTCGGGTTTGAACCAATATAAAATCAGGTGGATGTTGGGCCATAACTTCCAGCAATGAACGTGTGATTTGCTCCTTATACTCAACAGGCTGATACGGATCGGTACTGGATGACATAAAAATAGTAACTTTACCTTTCGATTGTGCACGTTTCAGCTCTTTGGTAAGCACCTTGGCGGCTTCCTGTTTTACATCAACCCAGCTCCCCCAATCCTCTTTACGAAATAAAGAGACGGGCATTTGCCTTACATAACAGTAGGAACAGCCAAAAGCGCAGCCTGTGTAAGGATTCAGCGTGTGTGTATAACCAGTAAGGAACCCGGTTCCTTTGTTCAACAACGTTTTGGGTACTTTGTATACCAGGCTGGTCTTCATGATTCATCACGCCCTTGTTCACGGTAATTGGCAGGTGTGCATCCGGTATGTTTTCGAAATACAGTAATAAAATACGCCGGATTAGCTATGCCGACCTGACGCCCAATATCTGTTATGGTGAACCCGGTGCTTTTGAGCAATGTTCGAGCTACGGCAACGCGTTTTTCCTGAATATACTCCACCGGCGTTTGGCCCGTAATCCGTTTGAACACCCGATGCAGATGGTACGGACTACCATGACTAACATTCGCAAGAATATCTAGTGTCAGAGGTTCGGCGAAATGATGTTCGATATAGTCTGTTACAACGGAAATCCACTCCTGATCAGGGACTCGCTCGCCCGTTGGTTTGCACCGTTTGCATGGACGGAAATGTCGCGCCAAAGCTTCCTCAGGGTTGTTAAATATAAAAACATTCTCATAGTTGGGTGCTTTCGACTTACAGGAAGGTCTGCAAAAGATGCCTGTCGTCTTGACTCCGTAATAGAATTTACCGTCAAAGTTACTGTCGTTGTGGATAATGGCATTCCACTGTGTTTCATTTATAGGAACAGAATCTGTTTGATAGGGGTTGGGACTATCCATAAGAATCACCTCAAGACTCATTATACCCCTGATTCATTCAGAACGATGAAGTTTCAAGCAAAAAAGCAAGATATCAATATGTTGGAAATGTACATCTCTTCAATCTGAATGAAATATAGGCTACAATGTACAGGATGACAAGCTGTTTAAGCGTGAAATTTATTTACGAAAGAGGTAGATTGAATGGTTCGTTTTGGCGTGGTAGGTACCAACTGGATTACAGAGAGGCTTCTTGAGGCCGCTGCACAAGTCAAAGGATTCGAATTGACCGCCGTGTATTCAAGAACTGAAGATAAAGCGAATGCATTTGCAGATCAATATCAGGCTGCACTTCGATTCACCAATCTGGAAGAAATGGCGATAAGTGATGGGCTCGATGCCGTGTACATTGCTACCCCGAATACCTTCCATGCCGAGCAGGCAGAACTGTTTCTGAGAAATGGCAAACATGTACTGTGCGAGAAGCCACTGGCTGCCAATGGGGCAGAGGTCCGTCGTATGATCGATACAGCGCAAGAACATGGAGTACTGCTCATGGAGGCCATGAAATCAACTCTTGTTCCCTCGTTCAAAATGGTACAGTCTCACCTACATAAAATTGGCCCGGTACGTAAATATGTGGCGAGTTACTGCCAGTACTCTTCACGGTACGACAAGTATAAGGAAGGAATCGTCCTGAACGCGTTTAAACCTGATCTTGCTAATGGTGCGTTAATGGATCTTGGTGTGTACTGTCTCTATCCATTGATTACGCTGTTTGGAGAGCCTAAACAAGTTCAGTCCCAGGCAATGATGCTGGAATCCGGGGTAGATGGACAAGGCAGCGTCATTCTGAATTATGAACAGATGGAGGCGGTAGTGACGTACTCCAAAATCTCCAACTCTCATGTTCCAAGCGAAATTATGGGCGAACGTGGCAGCATCATCATTGACAAAATTGGTTCACCCGAACATGCAGAGATACGCTACAATGATGGTACGGTGGAAAAACTAACTGCCGAGCAAATTTACCCGTCAATGTATTATGAGGTAGAGGAGTTTGTCAGTCTGATTCAGCAGGGCAAAAAGGAATCCGACATGAACACATATGAACGTTCCTATGTTACCATGCAGGTGATGGATCAGATCCGGCAGCAGATTGGTCTTGTTTTTCCTAACGATTAATTTTGAAAGTGAGCTGAGACGAGATGAGCAAAGATGAGCAGAAGAGCAGAGCAGCCGGCCTGGAGCTGGCACAGATTATTTTTATCGGGCGAACCTTTGAGGAATATATGAAGATGTTCAACCTGACCGAGGAAGAAATGAAAGGAAAGTCCATTCTCGATTGTCCCGGTGGGGCTTGTTCATTCAGCAGCCGTGCGCGAGAATACGGTGCAGATTCCATGGCAGCGGATATTGCCTATGAACATGAGATCGACCAACTGGAAGTGAAGGGACTTCAGGATATTGAACATACAATGAACCAAATGGAACAAGTACAAGACAAATATAGATGGGATGATTACGGTTCGATCCATGGCTTGAAAGAAGAACGTAGACGTGCAATCACCGATTGTGTAGCGGATATGAGACGTTTTCCAGACCGTTATGTGGCCTCTGTATTGCCGGATTTACCTTTTGCTGATGAACAATTCGATCTGACATTGTCCGCGCATTTCCTGTTTACATATGCTGATCGTCTCGATGCCGATTTTCATCTTCAGACAATCCTTGAACTGTTGCGGGTGACCAAACGCGAGTTGCGGATTTTTCCTACAGCAGATTTGTCTGGCAAACGTTATGAGCACATGGATGAACTAAAGGCTATACTGGAAGAACGTGGATGTATTATTTCTGAAGAGAAAAGTTCATACGAATTCCAGCGTGGAGCACATACGATGCTCCGAATGGTGAAATCACGGTAAACATACCTAAAAATATTGCAACAACACAGACAGCACTGCATTAATGAAGGTTTCAATAAGATACGCATGACCAGAATAGGTTAGGAGGTTTTATCGGATGAAAAAAGTACTTATACTTGGTGGGACACGGTTCTTCGGCAAACGTCTGGTTGATCATTTACTGTGGGAAGGAAAGTCTCAAATCACAGTCGCAACTCGCGGTAAAACGGATGTAGACTTTGGACCAGAGGTCAACCGGATTAAAATGGATCGTGAAGACCCGAAATCTCTTACCCAAGTTGCGCAAACAGACTTGTGGGATATTGTCTATGACAACATCTGTTATTCGCCGGATGCGGCAAAGTCAGCTTGCGAAGCTTTTGCGGGGCGGACTCAAAGATATATTTTGACATCAACGCTCTCGGTTTACGGAGATCCCAAGCCTGGATTTACGGAAGCCGACTTCGATCCTTATACCTATCCTGTGCAATACGGAAGTCACGAGGATTTCACGTACGGAGAGGGTAAACGGCTTGCGGAAGCTGTGTTTTTCCAGGAAGCGGATTTCCCGGTGGCCGCGATGCGCATTCCGATTGTACTCGGAATTGATGATTACACACGAAGACTTCATTTTCATATTGAACATGTGCAAAAAGGAAAACCCATCGGCATGCCAAATCCTGACGCCGAGATTGGTTTCATCAACTCCACGGAAGCCGCGAGATTTCTTGCTTGGCTTGGTCATTCTTCCATTACTGGACCTGTGAATGCAGCTTCTAAAGGTGCTATTGCGCTCTCGTCAATGATGAAATTGATCGAAACGGTAACCGGCATGCAATCTCAGGTACTGACCGAAACGATCAAAGAAGATATGTCACCCTTTGGAATCTCGGAATCCTGGACAATGGATACTTCCAAAGCAGAGCAGGCGGGCTATACGTTTGAAGCGTTAATGGATTGGTTCCCGGGACTGGTTCGGGAAGTGGCTCTGGCACTTCAATCCGAGGGATAGAATCCGCGTAAATAAGAGGTTACATTTCATACAAAGAAACAGGACGCAGTCAGAGAGAGATTCTCCGATGCGTCCTATTTGTTATTGTTATTTGTTTTAACAAAGCATTTTTTCTCAAGATACGATTGATCTTCAATTAAATTCCTGTTTATTCGCAAGGTACAGAGGCCGAAGCGCGAATACGCATTTCAGATGGCATAATGACGGTCTGTGGTTGCTCAGGCGCTTTGCCTTCAATTCGATCGATTAGCATTTGCATGCCGATAGAACCGAAGTCATAGGCAGGCTGTGCAGCAACAGTAAGGAAAGGATCAAAGGCCGAAGCCAGGTCCAGATCATCGAAACAGACGACCGAAATATCTTCTGGAACACGAAGTCCCCGTTTACGTAAAAGTCGAATGACGCCAATGGCAAGCATATTATTTGCTGCAAATATGGCTGTAGGTTTGTGCTCATGTGCAAGCAAACTGTCGATACCCACTTCATCGCTGAAATCCCGGTAGCCTGTTCGAAGGATTAAGCCTTCATCAAAGGGTAGCTCGGCTTCCCGGAGTCCCTCCATGTACCCTTCTTCTCGCAGCCGCGCAGTCGAAACCTCGGAAGAACCATTAACCAAAGCAATGCAGCGATGTCCGAGATTCGTAAGATATCGAACTAATTGAAGCGCCCCATCTCGGCTGTCTCCAGCGATCACATCCGAGGTGATTCCGGGGACAGTGCGGTCCAAAATGACAAACGGAATGTTACGTTCCTGCAGCTGCTTCAAGTGATTCAGCGAGCGGTCCCCTGCAGGTGCAAACAGTACACCATCGACGCGGGTAGACAGAATGGTTTCCACATAATTTTTCTCCTTGTCGTAATCCTCGTCGCTATTGCTGAACAAGAGACGGTAACCACGCAGATTGGCAGCATCCTCAGCCCCCCGGGCCAGCGTTGTATAGAAGGGGTTGGTAATATCCGTAATCAACAGTGACAGCATATGAGTCCGTTGCAGCACAAGACTCCGTGCATTCGAGTTGGGTATGTAACCAAGTTCTTCGATGACCTGTTGTACACGCTCGCGTGTAGCCGGGCTAATCCGCCCTGTTTGATTGATAACTTTGGAGACGGTCATGGCGGAGACGTTGGCTTTTTTGGCAATATCATAAATGGTAATCAATAGAATCTGACCTTTCCGAAACGTAGTCTTTCCATTCTATAGGATAATGCCAATTGACAGCAAGATAGGCTCATGCTATGTTAGGGTTACCGATAACCCTAATTATACAAAAAGTTGATTTATTTCAGTATAACCGCTCTACATTTTAGCTCACATCGCTTCCTTCATACTTCAGCGCAGGACAGCATAACGGAGTCAATAATATAGAGCGGTTTATTTGATTAGGTATTTGTAAACGCATTCATAATAAAAAATAAGCGTGACATGCAATGGTAGTTTGTTACCTCGGGTATCGGTGAACAGAAGGAAGAGACTCCATAATTTGCCCCATCAAAACTGCACACGGACAAGTCAGAAGTCATTCGTACCTATTCTTGAAACCATTGAAGGAGGACGTTTTAGTATGACACATCAGGATTACCGTTATAAACAGGCATTTCCCAAGATTGGTATTCGTCCAACAATTGACGGCAGACGCAAGGGTGTTCGCGAATCGTTAGAAGAACAAACGATGCGCATGGCAACTTCTGTTGCCGAGCTGCTCTCAGCAGAACTTCGTTATCCCGATGGTATGCCGGTAGAATGCATCGTTGCCGAGTCCTGTATTGGTGGTGTGAACGAGGCAGCGGCAGCAGCGGAACTATTCAGTCGCTCAAACGTGGGCGTGACCATTACCGTCACACCTTGCTGGTGTTATGGAACAGAAACGATGGATATGTCTCCATCCATTCCCACGGCGATCTGGGGCTTTAACGGAACTGAACGTCCGGGTGCAGTATATTTGGCAGCAGTACTCTCTGCCCATGCACAGAAGGGGATTCCGGCTTTTGGCATCTATGGTGAAGACGTTCAGGATGGAGGAGATACAACGATTCCTGATGACGTTCGTGAGAAGTTGCTTCGTTTCAGCCGTGCGGGCCTTGCCGCTGCAACCTTGAAGGGACGTGCTTATCTATCCATCGGCTCAGTATCCATGGGTATTGCTGGCTCCATCGTGAACGATTCCTTTTTCCAGGAGTATCTGGGCATGCGAAATGAATATGTGGATATGAGTGAGCTGACTCGTCGTATAGAGGAAGAAATCTACGATCCTGAGGAGTATAAGCTGGCACTGGCTTGGGTGAAGGAGAACTGTAGTGAAGGACCGGACAACAATCCTGCCCATCTGCAGACAGACCGTAAACGCAAAGAATATGAATGGGAAACGGTTGTGAAGATGACCCAGATCGTGCGTGATCTGATGGCAGGCAATCCGAAGCTGGCCGAGCTGGGTTTCACAGAAGAATCCATGGGCCACCACGCGATTGTCTCCGGGTTTCAGGGACAACGACAGTGGACAGATCATTCACCCAACGGAGATTTTCTGGAGTCTATCCTGAACTCATCATTTGACTGGAATGGCAAACGCGCGCCTTATCTGGTGGCAACAGAGAACGACAGCCTGAATGGTGTGTCGATGTTATTTGGTTCCTTGCTTACACATACCGCGCAGATTTTTGCAGATGTACGCACCTATTGGAGCCCAGATTCGGTAAAACGCGTGACAGGACACCAATTGGAAGGAAATGCAAAGGACGGTATTCTGCATCTGATCAACTCCGGTTCTGCGGCATTGGATGGTACAGGGCAACAATCAAGAGCGGGTGAGCCTGTGCTTAAGCCTTTCTGGGAAATTACAGATGAAGAGGTTCAGGACTGCCTGAAAGCGACCTCATGGCGGCCGGCATCCGTCGAATATTTCCGGGGCGGCGGCTATTCGGCGGATTTCTTGACCAAGGGCGGCATGCCTGTTACGATGACGCGTCTTAATTTAGTTAAAGGACTAGGGCCAGTACTGCAAGTGGCTCAAGGTTACACGGTCGACCTTCCTGAGGATGTGCATGATACGCTGGATCAGCGTACAGATCCGACATGGCCATCCACCTGGTTTGCACCTGTTCTGACGGGCTCAGGGGCTTTTACTTCGGTCTATGAAGTGATGAATCAATGGGGTGCGAACCATGGCTCCATCTCTTATGGACATATCGGAGCGGATTTGCTGACACTTGCCTCCATGCTTCGTATCCCGGTGAGTATGCATAACGTACCGGAATCTGAGATTTTCCGTCCGCGTGCCTGGGGACTGTTTGGCACAAGTGAACCGGAAAGTGCCGATTACCGGGCGTGCAGTGTATTTGGACCTTTGTATCGTTAAAAGCAACATTCCATTCCTGTCATACGCCATGTTCCTTATGAAATAAAGGTAGCATGGCGTTCTCTTGAGAGCTGTGTTCAGAACTTGATTACTGCTTAACGCCTAGGGCTAAGGAGGCTTGGAAGAATGGGCAATGAAGCAACACATGTGCTTGCGGCAGATTACGGTGCCGGAAGCGGCCGGGTGGTCCGTGGGACTTTTGACGGGAGCAAGCTCTCGTTACAGGAAGTGCATCGATTCAGTAACGATCCTGTACACCTGGGGGATGGATTGTACTGGGATTTCCTGCGCCTTTTCCACGAACTGAAACAAGGGATTGTAAAGGGCATGCAAGGCATCTCCCAACCGGTCCGTTCCATCGCTGTGGATACGTGGGGAGTCGACTATGGATTAGTGGACGGGGAAGGAAGATTATGCTTCAACCCCCGCCATTACCGGGAATCGCGTAATGCGAAGTGGATGGAAGAAGTTCTGCGCATGGTGAATGAAGAAGAGTTGTATTCCATGTCCGGTGTGCTGCCACAACAGATTAATACCGTATTTCAACTGCTTGGAAGTGTGCGCGAGCACTCGGAAGGTCTGCGGCCAGATGTGCGCATGTTATTGATGCCAGATTTATTTAACTATTATCTATCTGGTCAGCAGGCCAGCGAGTACACAATTGCCAGTACAAGCGGACTATTGCATGCCGGCGAGGTCCGTTGGAATGAACAACTGATTGGCCGTCTGGGTATCCCGGAGACGTTATTTCCACCTCTCGTACAGCCAGGCACGGTGCTGGGGCAGTTAACGGATGACTTGTGTGCAGAGTTGAAGACTGGGCCGATGCAAGTGATATCTGTAGGTTCACATGATACTGCCTCTGCCTTGGCAGCCATTCCTGCGACAGATTCGGAATTTGCCTTTATTAGCTGCGGCACTTGGTCTCTGATGGGCGTGGAACGCGACAGTCCGGTATTGGATAATCGTAGTCGTCAACTAGGGTTCACCAATGAGGGTACGGTAAATGGCAAGGTGCGAACCTTGAAGAATCGATCAGGCCTGTGGTTGCTGCAGGAGTGCAAACGGCAGTGGGAACGGGAGAATCAACGTTTTACCCATGAGGAACTCGTCCAGCTTGCTGCCTCGGCAACCGCTCATCAATGTTATGTCTTGCCAGGTGATGGAGTGTATTTGGCACCCGGTGACATGCCATTGCGAATCCAGCAGCAGTGCAGTGCCAGCGGGCAAGCAATACCCGAAACGACCGGAGCCATTGTGCGCTGTATTCTCGAAAGTTTGGCGCTGGAGTTCAGACAGACTCTCGATGAACTGGAACTGATTACTGGCACCCGGCCACGGGTGATTCATATGGTCGGTGGCGGTGTGCATAATCGTTTATTGTGCCAATTTACGGCTAATGCAGCAGGTATTCCAGTGATAGCAGGACCTGCTGAGGCAACTTCAGCCGGAAATTGCATGCTGCAATTTCTGGCCCATGGCGAAGTAAGCAGCTTGTCCGAGATACGAGAAGTTATGGCTTCTTCCTTTGCTCCCGAAAGTTATGAGCCAGAAGACACCGCAAGATGGCTGGAAGGCTACCAAATCTACCAAAACCTGAATCAAACCTTGGCGAACAGATCCCATTAGATGAGTATTTTGGCACTAGAGCGATAAAAGTTGATTCTGCAAACTCTTGAAATAGAAAAAGTCAAAGGAGTGGAGAAGATCATGTCTGAACAACAGGTAAGAGAAGAATTGACCAAATATGCCCGCAGAGCGGTTGCTCAAGGGCTAGTGGTAGGACCAGGAGGGAATCTGAGCGCACGTTCCGAAGGAACGATGCTGCTTTCGCCGAGTGGTTATGCACTTGAGGATCTGGAGCCTGACGAATGGATCGCGATTGATATTGCGACAGGAGAGACACGTGCCGGATCGACACGTCCTTCCTCCGAAGTATTAATGCATTTGTACAGTTATCGTGTAAATCCGGAGATCCAGGCTATTGTGCATACACATCCGGCATACACCATCGCCCTGAGTCTCGTTTTCAATGAATTGCCTCATTTGTTCCCTGATCAGTCTGCACTAGTGGGCGATATCGGCTTTGTGCCTTATGTTCTGCCCACGACCAAACTTCTTGCTGATGCAGTAGCTGCTAAGGTTGAAGAGCACACAGCGCTCATTCTCGTCAACCACGGATTGGTTACGACAGGTAAAAACCTGCGCGAAGCCTACTACCGCACCCAGGTGGTGGAGGAAAGCGCCAAGGTGTACATGATCGCAAAGGCAGCAGGGGATCCTAAAGTGCTTACTGCGGAAGAATACAAGGAAATCCAATCTCTTGAAAGTGAAGCCTACCGCATACAGCTGCTGCAACAACTCAAGTCATAATTGAATATTTATAATCAAACGAAGCATATAAAGGTTATCTCAACAAAAGCAGATTACGTCCTCCAGAAAAAAATCTGGAAAGGATGTGATTTGCTCTTTTTTTATTTTGGATCACACGGGTCCTATATGATGAAAAAAATAATACATAGTAATTGGGTAAGAATTATTGAAATTATTATCGATTGAAGGTATACTGTCGTTAATCATCAGTGAGTAACAACAAAAGAACTACAATTATTATATATGAGGAGTGGATTTAGTGGGTCCTGAGCTAAACGAATTGGAGTTGGAATACGAACTGCTGAAGCAGCTTCGGGACGCGAGCGCTCCCATCGGGGCCAGCACGTTGGTTCATACACTGGGCAAAACGTACGGTCTAAGTCAGGCTACAATCGGAAGAAGACTTATGGAGATGGACGTTGAAGGTTTCACGTTACTGAAGGGACGTAAGGGAAGGCTTCTGACCGAACAGGGGCTGGAGCGAATCAAGATTCTGGAGAAGGAGTTACAGCAAAAAAGTGTGAATTCTCAGCTCATTCAGATGCTCAACCATTCCGGTGAAAAGGCTCTGCTTGATGTCCTTGTAGCCAGAAGGGCTCTGGAAAGGGAGATTGCTTCCCTGGCGGCACAGCGAGCCTCAAAAGAATACATATTTCTGCTTGAAGCCTCCATAGCTACCCAGAATCAATTGCTTTCCCAGAATATGATTCCTTACGAGGAGGACCGGGAATTTCACAGGCTGCTGGCTTATGCGGCTCAAAACCAGATTCTTCTGCATGCGGTTGAACTGGTCTGGGAGACAAGCCGTGATTTCCTGGAAACAGCTTATATTAGGCAAAGAGTAGGAAGCGAACTGGTCGTGGACCATCAGCAGATTCTGGAGGCTGTAGCAGCGGGCTCACCTGAACAGGCTGAAGCGGCAATGGTGAATCATATCAACCAGATGATTGAGGATGTCAAACGATATTTTGCCATGCAGAACCTTAATATAACTTCGGATGAGACCCGGTGATAAAGGAGTTGAGCTTGTGAAAACAATTTATCGATTAGGTATAGATATCGGAGGCACATTCACGGATGCCCTGGTTATGGACAATCATGGCAGGGTGATTGCGGCACTGAAGACACCATCGATTGCAGCAGCTCCGGAACAGGCGATTTTTAATGCACTTGATCAGCTCAAGCAAAGCGGAGTGGATCTTCATGAGATCGATTTGTTTGTGCATGGAACAACGCTTGGTGTTAACACTTTAATTGAGCGTAACGGCGCAGTTACAGGTCTGTTGGTCACCAAAGGTTTCAGGGATATCCTTGAAATTCGGAGGCTCCGACTGGAGGATACAACCAATCTGTATGGTGACAAGACCGATGCGCTTGTTCCGAGACATCTCGTCAAGGAAGTGCATGAACGAACGCTTGCGAACGGAAACATACTTCAACCACTGAATCGGGAACAACTGCTTCAAGTGGTCGACGAGCTGGTGGAAGAGGGAATTACAGCCTTGGCGATCAGTTTCTTGCACGCTTATGTCAATCCTGCTCATGAGCAGCTCGCAGAAGAGTTAATCAAGGAACGTCATCCGCACCTGTTTCTCTGCAGAAGCAGTGCCATTTGGCCACAACAGCGTGAATTCGAACGCACACTTGCTACAGCCATGAATGCATATGTTGGGGAGCGCATGGGATCATACTTTCTGCGCCTGCAAGAAGGAATTGGCGCTTACAGTTTGAAAGCCAATTTGCTATCCACGATGTCCAATGGTGGAATCATGACGGCAGCCAGAGCGGCCAAAGAGCCTGTACGTACTCTTCTGTCCGGACCTGCTTCTGGTGTAATCGCAGCAACCCATATTGCCGAGCAGGCCGGCATTCGTCAAGTCATCACGTTCGACATGGGCGGGACAAGCGTTGATGTCGCCCTCATCGATAATGAGCCTGCCTATTCTACCGAGAATAAGGTTGGAGATTTTCCAGTCATCATTCCCGCTGTGGATGTAACCGCGATTGGAGCGGGTGGGGGCTCAATTTCCTGGCTCGATTCCGTAGGCGTACTCAAGGTGGGACCACGAAGCGCAGGAGCCAATCCGGGTCCAGCCTCCTATCATCGTGGGGGAGAAGAGCCAACAACGACGGATGCTTATTTGCAACTGGGCATTTTGCAGGCTGATCGATTCCTTGGCGGACAGATGCGTCTCCACCCGGAGCTTGCAGAACGTGCTCTGGGCAATCTTGGCGAACGGCTTGGACTAAGTCCCACGCAAACTGCACAGGCCATTCTTGATGTGGCCACCGCCAATATGTATGCCCAGTTCTCTCCGCTCATGGCACGCAAGGGTGTTGATCCCCGTGACTTTACGCTGCTCGCCTATGGTGGAGCTGGGCCAATGCATGCTTTTCTCATGGCGCGTGAAGTGGGCATCCGTCGAGTGCTGATCCCGCCATCTCCAGGAACACTTTGTGCCATGGGGTGCACAGTTGCCAACCTTCGCAATGATTTCGTTCATACCTTGCACAAAAGCAGTCAAACACTTGAGCCTGGCGAGTTAGCGAATCTATACACCAGACTTGAAGATCAAGGGCGTAGCTGGGTTGAAGAGGAAGCCCGCGGCGGAGTGAAACTGAAACAGATCTACTGCTTATACAGCGCCGACATGCGTTATGAAGGTCAGGCCTTTGATTTGGAGATTAACCTCACATCCGAAGAAATCGTCGATCCCGAGAAAGCAAGGAACAAATTCCATGAGTTCTACCAAAATGTGTTTGGCATCAGCCAGCCGGAAGCTGATGTGATGTTCGTTAGTCTGAGAGCAACCATTGTTGGCATTCTGCCCACCCAAAGCACGGCGTCTCCGGCAGAATTGCCATTCGATGAGAGTGAAGCAGAAGAACGGATCATCACTTTTGACCACCAACAGCAAACAGCAAAAGTTCTAAAGAGGGGACAGATCCCACTGGATATGCCCATTCACGGGCCCATTATTGTGGAGGAATATGATACAACCATTTTCATCCCGCCTGGCTTTACGGTATACCGGGATGGTTACGGGAATGTGATTGGGGAGGTGGAGCAATGATTGGCGACAAGGTTTTTCTTGAAATTTTCAACAACCGAATTCAGGCTGCGGTGGAGGAGATGGCCAATGTCGTGCTGCGCACTGGATTCACCGCTTTTGTTAAAGAAACGGGCGATTTTGGAACTTATCTCTTGTCACCATCCGGGGAAACGTTTGGTTCACCATTGGAAACGGGTTACAATCTGTCCCTTGGCATACCCGCAGCGGCGACCATAAACAGCATTACAGACTGGAAGGAAGGAGATCTGGTCATCTGCAATGATCCTTATTCCACCAAAGGCATGGTGACACATCTACCGGATGTTCATCTGATCAAGCCCTATTTTCACAAAGGGGAAATCATCGCATACGGCATGTGCTTCGTTCATTCATCCGATGTAGGTGGTAAGGTACCTGGGAGCGTATCCCCAAGCGCCTACGATATTCATATGGAAGGCATTCGAATTGCGCCAGTCAAGCTGTATGAAGCAGGCGTTCTTAATGAGCAGATACTGCGCATGTTTCTGGACAACAGCCGCATTCCGGAGCAAAACCTCGGTGACCTCAAGGCACTTATGGCAGCCTTGAATCGGGGAGAGCAGCGACTTGAAGAGCTTATCGACCGCTACGGTGTAGAGCGAATTCAGCAGGGCATTGAGCATTTGTTGGAATACGCTGAGTTGAAGGCCCGCGTCATCGTACAGGAGATCCCGGACGGTTCGTATGAGTTCTGGGACTATCTGGAGAAAGGTCCTGGCGGTTATCCCATCCGTTTGCGCTGCAAAATGACGGTAGCGGGCAGTGACATTCACCTGGACTTTAGCGGTACCGACCCTCAGGTCAGAGCTTCGTTCAATATTCCTACCCACAATCAGCAGGGGCATTATATGCTGGTTCCCGCGCTCATTCGTTATTTCCGTACGCTCGATCCGACGATCCCATGGAATTCGGGCATGATTCGCATGGTGAAAAATTACGCACCGCCAGCTTCAGTTCTCAACCCGGAGCCGATGGCAGCGGTTGGGGCACGAGCAGCTACCTTTATTCGGCTGATGGATGTCATCACAGGCGCTCTTGGAAAAGCTCAGGCAAGCAAGGTTCCCGCCGCAGGAGCCGGACAAGCATGCATCGTTATGATGGCGATGACAGATGCGTCTGATGGCAAGAAAAAGGTTGGCGTGATCCAGCCAATATGCGGCGGTTCAGGAGCAAGACCGATGAAAGACGGGATTGATGGCATGGATTTTGCAGTGGGTCATCTTCGAAATATTCCTGCGGAAACAGTAGAATCCGAGATGCCTGTGCTCATAGAGCATTATGGCCTTCGTGCTGATTCCGCTGGTGCTGGAACCTTCCGTGGTGGAAGCGGAATCGATCTGTGTGTCAAAATTCTTACACCAGATACCGTAATGACCGCTAGAAATATGGAGCGTATGGAGTTTCATCCGTGGGGAAGGCTTGGCGGAGGTGTCGGTAGCCATGGGGAAGCGATTCTCAATGCTGGACGTGCAAGTGAACATCATCTGGGAAGAATTGATGAGTTGCTGCTTCAACCCGGAGAGACGGTGACATTCCTGTCACAGGGCGGAGGTGGATATGGCGATCCATTTGATCGGGATCCACTGCTGGTTCTGGAGGATGTTAGAAGAGGGCTGGTATCCACAGAAAAAGCTCTTGAACTGTATGGTGTCGTCATAGAAGGCCGGAACCTGAACGAGAGTGAGACCAGACAGTTGCGGACCAAGCGGGAACGGCAGCAGGAAGAATTCGATTATGGCTGGACAAGGAAGCAGTTCGAGACCATATGGACTGACGAGATGCAAGTATCGCTGAATCAGGCACTGCTGAATGTTCCGCTTGCACTCAGAGACTACCTGAAGCGTCAGACCATGGGAGTAGTGGAGGAAAAGCAAACAACGTCCGTCTCCGTATCCCCACATGAGATATCAGGCATTATGGAAGGGTTGCGTCAGAAAATAGGATTGCAGTGATCAGTTACATGAAGGAAAATGATTTAATTTTGTCACATCCATAAAACCAACTTAATCGATGGGGGAAATTCACATGTTTAAATCAAACAAGAAACGCCTTCTTAGCCTCGCCTCACTGACACTGGCCGGTACACTGGTGCTTTCTGCATGCGGTGGAGCAAGCAGCAACACCAATACTGCAGGAGGGTCCGATTCTTCTGGAGGAAGCGGAGACAAGGTTAAACTGACCATGTTTATCTGGGCTGGCTCCAATCAGGATGTTGTTCCAAAAGAAGTGGTTGCAAATTACGTTAAAGAGCATCCAAATGTCGAAGTTACTTTTGAAGAATCATCCAATGCAGTCATGTATCCGAAAATGGTCGCTGGCAAGCAGGCTGATCCGAACAATCCAGTTGTCAACTTTGGCTACTTCAACGCCGATGCGACAGCAAAAGGCTTGAACGATGATATGTGGGAGCCACTGGATACAAGCATCGTGACCAATATCAAAGATATCCCGGAGCAGTTCCACAAGCCTGACAATAAGGGAGTTGTATGGGGAGTTTCGAGCTTCGCTCTCGTCTATAACAAAGACCTTGTAAAAACACCGCCAACAAGCTGGAATGATCTGTGGGATAACGAGGAATTCAAAGGAAAAACGGCACTCTGGGACTATATGTTCTATTCCTATATTTCTCCACTCCTTGCAGTCAAAGGACAGGAACTTGGCGCATCGTATGAGGATCCGGAGCCAGCATTCCAGTTCTGGGCAGATCACAGTGACCAGATCGGTACATTGGTTACATCCAATGACCAGTTGAAGGCTCTTCTGGAATCGGGAGATGCTCTGATTGCTCCTTTCAGTGCACAGGTTGCACAAACATGGATCGATGGCGGTTCCCCACTCGCTGTAGCATATCCGACCGAAGGAGCCATTTCCTTCCCGTACACACTTCAGGTTGTGAAGGGATCAACACCTGAGCAGACACGTGTAGCCAACGAAATTATCAACGAGCTGTTGAGCGCAGAGGCACTGTCACAATATGCAGAAGCAACAGGTACACCGGTAACCAGCACGACTGCTGCTGTTCCGGACAAATACAAGGACGATCCTTCCTTCTCCGTGGAAACACAGAGCAAAGGTATTAATCCTGACTGGGATGTTCTTGCTCAGAACAGCTCTTCCTGGAAGGAACTATGGGACCGACTCGTCAAAACCAAACTTCAATAAATGATGGTTTTCAGACAAACCACGATAACGGGTTCTATTTCGAACCCGTTATGGACGGGAGGGAAACAGAGATGAGCAGTGGACAAGAACCCATTTCCATTGAAACAAGAGAAGTTACGAAGATCTACGGAGAGCGAGCGGCGGTTAACCATGTGTCACTCCAGGTCAAGAAGGGAGAATTCGTTTCCCTGTTAGGCCCGAGTGGCTGCGGCAAAACAACATTGCTGCGGATGCTTGGCGGACTTGAGCAGCCGGATCAGGGCAGTATTATGTTGGGGGGGCGGGATGTAACCGGCATCCCGGCCTATGGTCGTAACAGCAACATGATTTTTCAGCAGCTTGCGCTTTTTCCTCATATGGACGTATTCAACAACATCGCCTATGGGCTAAAGGTGAAGAAGTTACCGAAAGCCGATATCAGGAGGCAGGTACACGAAATGTTAGAACTGGTACAGCTCGGAGATTATGGCAGACGAGCTGTTTCGCAGTTGTCCGGGGGGCAGGCTCAACGCGTAGCAATTGCTCGCGCTTTAATCAACAGACCCGAAGTTTTGCTGCTCGATGAGCCACTTTCCGCACTGGACATGCAGCTGCGTCTGGATATGCAGCGCGAACTGAAACGCATACAACGAGAGTTCGGTGGAACATTCATCTTTGTAACGCATGATCAGAATGAAGCCATGAACATGTCAGACCGAATTGGCGTCATGCGCGCTGGTAAACTGCTGCAATATGCTGCGCCGGATGAAATCTATGAAAGACCGGCAGACAGCTTCGTGGCCAAGTTCATTGGCGATACCAATCTTCTGGCAACAACGGTGCTTGAACAGGTTTCGAATGGAACCCGGGTTGAATGCTTCGGTCATTCGCTGCTGGTGAAGACAAGTGAGGAAACCTCAGTTGTCAAAGTAGGAGCCGGACACTCCTTGTCGATTCGCAACGAATATATTCGACTTGGAGAAGAGGCGAACCTTTGCCTGAACAAGCTGGATGGACGTGTTGTAGAAGCAGTGTACGGTGGGGCGAACATTCGTTACACAATCCAGATTGCTGAGGGATTTCAGGTTCAGTCCAGTGTACTGCATCAGCGGGGAGCCTCTCGTTTTAGCCCGGGGGAGCCAATTCGGATTGGCTTTGATCCGGAGGACGCGCTCTTGTTATCCGAACCAATGCTGCAAGATCCGGTACAGGAGGAAGGAATATGAATCGGATTGGGGATCGGATCGTGAATCTGTATTCATCCAAAAATCGCCGGTGGATTACCCAGTTGCTGCTTCTGCTGCCTGCTCTGGTCCTGATGGGCATCGTGTATCTGGGTGGTTTGCTCATCTTTGGCAGGTACAGCTTTGATATCTATGAAAATGGCAAGCTCATCCGGGGCTGGGAGTGGGACGCCTATCGCGCTTTTCTGTCCGATCCGTACTATTGGAAACTGATAGGCACCACGTTTCGCGTTGCCTTTAAGGTTACGCTGTGGAGCCTGCTGCTTGCATACCCGCTAGCTTATTGTATTGCCGGACTGAAGAAACCGGGTATGAAGCAATGGTTGCTGCTGCTTACGTTTCTTCCGCTGCTGGTCAGCGCGGTTGTTCGATCCTATGGCTGGCAGCTGCTGCTATCCAAACAGGGCTTTATGAACTGGTTGTTCATACGGCTTGGAATTACGGATGAAGGCTTCAGCATGATATATAACGAGACTGGTGTGGTCATCGCACTTGTTCATATTTTTCTGCCGTTCATGGTCTTTCCGATCCTGAATGTATTGTCGCAAAGTGACGCTTCGCTAAAAGCGGCTGCTCAGGATCTGGGAGCAGGAAGCTGGCGGACATTCCTGACGATTACACTGCCTTTATCAGCGAGAGGTATTGCTAGCGGGGTACAGATTGTATTCACGCTATGCCTCACGGCCTTTACAACGCCTCAATTGATTGGCGGAGGCAGGGTCATGACACTGCCGGTATTTATTTACCAGCGAACACTGGACACCAACTGGCCGATGGCTGCGGTAGCAAGTATGTTCCTGCTCATTTCTTCGATCATCGTTTCACTTATAGTCAATAAAGGAGCGGAAATGCTGATGTTCCGTCGTTCCCGGAAGGGAGGTCAGGCTTATGGTTAAGTCCAACAGGCTCACCAAGCTGCTGCTCTATATATTTGCAGGGGCCGTGGCGGTTTATCTACTATTGCCATTGCTAATGATCCTTTTGACATCTGTAGGTTCCGGATCGGCCAGTAAATTTCCTCCCGAAGGTCTTACCCTGAAGTGGTATGCAAATCTGGGAGAGCAGACTCAATTTCTCGTTGCCTTCAAAAACAGTCTGATCGCCTCCACTGGAGCGGTACTGCTGGCACTGATTACCGGAACACTTGCGGCGCTGGCTATCGTACATTACCCTTTCCCGGGTGCCGGCATCTTGAGAGCCTTTTTTGTATCCCCAATGGTTATGCCAAAAATTACGCTGGGTATTGCGTATCTAATTTTGTTCTCCAAAATGCATATTGCAGGCGGATTGTTTGCTCTCATTTTGGGTGAAGCGGTCATCGTGCTTCCATTCGTGCTAACGCTTGTAGGCAGTGCATTGGCCAACCTGCAGCCCGCACACCGAGAGGCGGCAGCAGACCTTGGAGCGGGTCCACTGCGTATCTTTTTTACAATCACCTTGCCACAGCTTAGACTATCTCTGCTCCTTTCAGGGTCAATCGCATTTGTCTTCACTTTTGACCAGGTAGAGGCTGCATTACTGCTGCTTCGTCAGGACAGCTACACCCTACCGATACAACTGTTCCTGTACATGGAGAAATGGCAGGACCCGACAATCGCTGTTGTTTCCGTCGTACTTATCGCTTTTGCACTGGCCTTGTTCATGATCATCAAGCTTGTACTGCGCTCAGTACCCGGACTTGAGAGTTTGTTTGGAGGCAGGAAAAACAAAAGGAGGTCGGAATCTTGAACAATTCACATCATATATCCCGCAGTTCCGGTATAAACCGGGACCGAGCGGAAGATGTAATGAAAACTCAGGGACTTAGTGCCCTGATCGCAACAACTCCGGAAAATATTCATTATGTCATTGGCTCCCAGCTACGCGCGAGCAACTGGACCATGCAGATATACGCCATTCTGCCTGCCGACCGATCCGCTCGGCCATGTATCGTCATTCCGACAAATCGTTTGGGCGTTGTGGCTCAATTCGGTATCACGGAAGTAGATATATTTGCCTACAGTGACTTCTTCGTGGAAGGTTCAATCGAAGGCAAACCTTCTACGGATGATATTGATCTGTTCTACTCTCTGCTGCAAACGACAGTCATTCATCCGGGACCGATCGAAGCGCTTAAAGCTGCACTGAAACAACTCGACATTGAGAATCAACCGATTGGAATCGATGAGATGCGAATCGCTCCAGAACTTTTAGCACGGATCAAGGAGGAGGCGCCTCATGGAGCGGTTGTTCCCGCTTATAAGATATTTCGCCAAATCCGTCTGGTCAAGACGCCTTTCGAGATTGAGCAACTCCGACAGGCAGCCCAAGTAAATGAACGAATTGAGCAAGAGCTGATTGATCTGATCGCAGCCGGTGTTCATGAGAAACAGCTCGCCGACCATTATCGGTTAGCTGTGATGAGAGCAGGCGGGACTCCTGCAATGACTGCGGTAGGGGCGGGTCCGCGCAGTGCGCTGCCGCTCATCGAAAATTATTTTCATACCATTGAGTCAGGGGATCAGATCCGCTTTGATCTGTGCTTGCAGCTGGAAGGATACTGGGGAGATACAGGACGTACTGTTGTGGCAGGAGAGCCAACTCCCTGGATGAAAAAGCATTTTAATGCAGTAAAAAGCGGATGGGAAACGGCGCTTGAAGCCGTACGCCCTGGCGTCAAGGCTTCGGACGTATTCCATGCGGCTGTGTCTCGCGTGCAGCGTGAGGGAATTCCCCATTACCGACGTCAGCATGTTGGTCATGCCATTGGCTTGGAACTGTACGACGACATGACCCTCTCTCCTGGCGACCAGCGCATACTGGAGCCCGGTATGGTGCTATGTGTGGAGGTACCATATTATGAGCTCGGAGCTGGTGGCTTCCAAATCGAGGATACGGTTGTTGTAACTCCGGATGGATATGAGTTTTTGACTCATATGGAGCGTAAACTGTTCATCAAATAACGATTAATGGAAGGCTTCAGCCAAGCGATCAGTCAGCAGCCGATCATGGAGCTTTCCTGCCCGAGAAAGTTGGAATATCATGATTCAGCAGGGAACTAAGAAGTTTCGTAACATTAGCCTTGCGCTGTTTGCCGGAGGTTTTGTGACTTTTGCGTTACTATACAGCCTCCAGCCCCTGATGCCCGAAATTAGCGAGGCATTTGCGATCTCGCCTGCACATTCCAGTCTTACCCTCTCAGTTACAACGATTGCCATGGCACTGACCATGTTGTTCATCGGTTCCTTATCCGATTCATTGGGAAGACGCTCTATTATGACAGCAGCTCTAGTTATCTCATCTATTATTGCTATGATTAGCGCGTTTAGCCCAGGATTTACCGAGCTGCTTTTGCTTCGCATTCTCCAGGGAGTTGCACTTGCCGGGCTGCCCGCGACAGCCATGACATATCTGTCGGAAGAGATTGAGCCTACCAGTCTAGGGTATGCCATGGGCCTCTACATCAGCGGGAATTCGATTGGAGGTATGGCGGGTCGCTTTATCAGCGGCGTGATCACAGACTGGTTCAGTTGGCGTGCTGCAGTTGGTTTTATCGGAATTTTAGGTCTATGTGCGGCTGTTATCTTCTGGCTTGTCATCCCGCCATCCCGCCATTTTGTCAAAGCAACTCCTGGATTCAAAAAGATCATTCCGCTTTTGTGGTCACAGTGTCGGAATCCACGACTACTATGCCTATACGGGCTGGGCTTTCTTTTGATGGGGGGCTTCGTGACGTTGTTCAACTACATCGGATTTGAATTGACAGGAGAACCTTATCATCTAAGCCAGTCCGTTGTCGGCAGCCTTTTTGTCGTGTACCTTATGGGTACGTTGAGCAGCACCTGGATGGGAAGGCTTGCAGATCGGTATGGAAGATCAAATGTCCTTGGAATTGCGCTCGGTATTATACTGGCCGGTGCAGTTTGTACTGTTCATCCTGAGTTGTGGATCAAAATAGTTGGACTTGCCTTGTTTGCCTTTGGTTTCTTTGGCGGACATTCCATCGCAAGCAGCTGGGTTGGTCTCGTGGCGGATCAGCACAAATCCCAGGCCAATGCCTTGTATTTGTTTTTCTACTACGTGGGATCAAGCTTCAGTGGAACCGGAGGGGGGCTACTATACAGCCAGCTGGGGTGGATTGGCATTGTGAGCATGATTGGTGTATATGTGCTAATCGGATTTATTTTGTGTCGGTTGCTTGTAGAAAAGGCACAGGAACATACCAAGCTTACTTTTTAACGAAACGAAACATAGATCACAAAAGTTTGTTAATTAAGCACTCATTTTGGCCCATAATCATCCAAAAGTCCCTAATACAATAACTAACTTTTTTCGACAAGTATTGCATCTCCTGAAATACCGAGTATAATACTGGGTAAATAGATGCAAAGGGGATGCAATAAACGATGAAAAAACATGCTGAATTGAACTCTCTTCTTGTTGACGATTATCTGGATCTCCTGAACATAGCGAAACAACTTGGTGATGAGGAGTGGAAAGAGGCCATTTTGCAGGCGCTGAAAGAAGAAGTGGATGCAAATCACCATCTGGATTCAACCGAAGTCAGACAAGATCTTTGGAATCAATTTGAAGGAATTAATGAACAAATGCATGATCTGTTAATGCAACTGAAGCATGCCGATAGTCCTGAAGAGAAAGAACAGATTATTGAAGCCATTTGGGGACTCAAAGTGGATCGCTATGCCATTACTCGCAAACTTGAAACCATGAGCCGTTCCAGCGCAGGACTTCAATAAAAGCTCTATCAATGATCATAAAAAAATAAAAACCCGCGTACCGCCTCTGGAATTTGTCCAGTGGTAGGCATGCGGGTTTTGTGTTTGTTGTTGTGTGTTGCTATATTCGCGGATATAGGATAACAGGGTTAAAACTGTTTGGCGAGCGTACGAGCCTCTTCGATGGCTTTCTGTTTGATCTCATCAGCGCGATCCTTGTATTGGTTATGTCCTTCCACAAAGATGCCCTCAAGCTTGGGAACGCCCAGAAAAGACATAATAATACTCAAATAACGATGGCCGGATTCCATTTGGGCCGCAGGTCCTTCTGAATAAATGCCGCCGCGAGCCTGAATATGCAATGCCTTTTTGTCGGACAGTAATCCGACCGGGCCCTGTTCCGTATACCGGAACGTTTTACCAGCTACACAGATGGAGTCGATATAAGCCTTCATAATTGGAGGAAAAGAGAAGTTCCACATCGGTGTTACAAAAACATATTTGTCAGCAGAGGCAAATTGATCGGATAATTCATTCAAACGTTGAACCTTGGACTGCTCACCAGAGGTCAATTCACTGCCGGATTGAAGTTTACCCCACCCACTGAACACATCTGCATCAATATGAGGAATTTCTGAGCGATACAAATCGAGATGAATAACCTCATCCGAAGGATGGCTTTCACGATATGCATCCACAAACGCTTTACCAGCAGCCATGCTGAAGGACGTTTCATAATCATGAGGATGGGAAGTAATATACAATAATGTAGACATACGGATCTTCCTCTCTAAGATGTTATTTACCAAAAAGGGCCCCACGAGTAAGCGACCGATGTAGTATGCATCTTTAGTAACGTTTTATACGTGGATAGTGACCTGGTACTCAATCATGTATAATACATGGGTGAAGGTGAAATCGAACGATAATAGGAATGAGTGAGATGAACGCTTATGGGAATGGATCTGGAGAAGCAACGATTAAGCATTGAAGCAGCGAAATTGTATTATCAATCGGATTACAGCCAGCAAGATATTGCGGTCAGGTTGGGGGTATCCCGTCCAACGGTATCGCGGTTACTCCAATATGCGAAAGATCGTGGATACGTTCGTATTGAAATTATGGACCCGCTGGAGGATATCGACATTATCGCGGGGGAGCTCAAAGCCAAGTACGATCTGGATACTGCGCTTGTATGTTTTGCCCCGTTGAAGAGTGATGAGGAAATTTTGAAACATATTAGCAAAAGAGCAGCAGATTACTTACAGGACACGGTGCAAGATGCGGACATTATTGGTGTAACCTGGGGGACAACGATGAACGCCGTAGCCCGTCAGCTGCGTCCCAAGCAGGTCAAAGGTGTGGAAGTGGTTCAACTTAAGGGAGGCGTAAGCCATTCCCATGTGAATACGTATGCGGCAGAGATTGTTCATTTATTTGCGGAAGCGTTCCATACGGTTCCACGATATTTGCCGTTGCCCGTGATCTTCGACAATATTGAAGTCAAAAAAATGGTAGAAGCAGACCGGCACATAGGCAGAATTGTGGAGCTGGGCCGACAGGCGAATATTGCCATGTTTACCGTAGGTACAGTGAAGGAAGATGCACTTTTGTTCAGGCTAGGGTACTTTAATGAAGAAGAACAGCAATTACTGATGCATTCAGGTGCAGGTGACATTTGTTCACGTTTTTTTGATGCCGAGGGCCGTTTGATCAGTGAAGAAATTAACAATAGAACCGTCGGAATTGATCTGGCCGAGCTGCGAAATAAGGAAAAATCGATTCTCGTGGCCGGAGGAAAGCGTAAAATAGAAGCCATTCATGCTGCACTCAAAGGTCACTACGCCAACATTTTGGTAACTGACCAATACACAGCTCAGGCTTTGCTTCGATTATAATTCAAGGGATGACAACATCTGCCACGCAACATGGGCGGATGTTTTGCTTTCTTAGGCAGAAGCTATATTGTACGATTTCAGCCCGGTCAGGCAATCCTTCTGTTTGATGAAGTTTTCATGGAATGTGTTAAGATTTCAATAATGAACAAAAGTTCATATTGATTTTTACATATGTTCATGTTAGGGTAGGGATATAGAAAATAACTAGTTCAGATAAGGGGAGATTCAATTGACTACATCACAATTAGCCAAAATGATAGATCATACCTTGCTTCGTGCAGATGCAACACAAAGTGAAATGGCCAAATTGACCGAAGAAGCGAAACAATATCTGTTTGCTTCTGTATGTGTTAACCCGGGTTGGGTTGCTTATGCTGCTGAACAGCTTCAAGGTACTGGCGTAGATATTTGTACCGTGATCGGTTTCCCTCTGGGAGCTTCCACTTCCGAGACCAAAGCGTTCGAAACCAAAGACGCCATCGCCAAAGGTGCTACTGAGGTGGATATGGTCATCAACATTAGTGCGTTGAAAGACGGAAAAGATGACGTTGTGGAGCAGGATATCCGTGCAGTTGTTGAAGCAGCAGCGGGTAAAGCTTTGGTGAAAGTCATTATTGAAACTTGTCTGTTGACGGATGAAGAGAAAGTACGTGCATGTCAGGCAGCAGTAAAAGCTGGAGCTGATTTTGTCAAAACGTCCACAGGTTTCTCTACAGGTGGAGCAACGCCAGAAGATATCGCTTTGATGCGTCGTACCGTTGGTCCAAATGTAGGTGTTAAGGCTTCCGGCGGCGTGCGTAGTCTGGAAGATATGCAAAAAATGATCGATGCAGGAGCAACTCGTATTGGCGCAAGTTCCGGTGTGAAAATCATGCAAGGTGAACAATCTACATCTAATTATTAATTCGAGAGCAAGTTAGCTCCACAAATTTCAGTAGATGAAGATTGAATTTACAAAAGGTATTCACTTGTTCTTCATATCTCTCTTTGAACGGATGTGAAGAACAAGTTTTAAATCTGATTGTGATTTTCCATATTTTAATTAAAAGAGTATCATAAAAAACCGAATTTATTGTAAGCGCTTCAACCGTTTTCTGAAAGGTTAATTCATCACATTTATGGGAAACCTTTGAGCTGAATAAACAACCGGCTTAACTACCTTCAAAGGAGAGATAGAATGAAATTCCTAATTGCCCTTCTTGGTATACTTGTTGTATTTGGACTAGCTTATCTGGTCAGCAACGGTAAGAAGAAGATCCGATATCGTCCACTAATCATCATGATCGTTTTACAAGTAATATTGGGATACGCATTGTTAAACACAGAAGTGGGAACCTTTTTGATTGGCGGTTTCGCGACCATATTTGAAAGTTTGCTTGGTTATGCGAATGAAGGCATCGCGTTTGTATTCGGTGGCTTGACTACCGTTGGTGCAGACAGTGGGGGCGCGCCGTTCTTCCTCAGTGTATTGATGCCAATCGTCGTCATCTCAGCGCTCATTGGGATATTGCAGTATATCCGAATCTTACCTTTTGTTATAAAATATATTGGTCTGGTATTAAGCAAAGTCAACGGAATGGGCAAACTGGAATCATATAACGCGGTTGCTTCGGCTGTATTGGGGCAATCTGAAGTGTTCATTTCTGTAAAAAAACAAATTGGGTTGCTGCCTAAACATCGGCTGTACACCTTGTGTGCCTCGGCGATGTCCACGGTATCGATGTCGATTGTCGGTGCCTATATGTCCATGATTGATCCGAAATATGTGGTTACGGCACTTGTGCTGAACCTGTTTGGGGGTTTTATCATTGCTTCCATCGTGAATCCTTATGAGGTTTCCCCGGAAGAAGATATATTGGAAGTACAGGAAGAGGAAAAACAATCCTTCTTCGAAATGCTGGGCGAGTACATTATGGATGGTTTCAAAGTAGCTATCGTCGTAGCTGCAATGTTAATCGGTTTTGTTGCTTTGATCGCACTGGTTAACGGGATCTTCAGTGCAGTGCTCGGCATTTCGTTCCAGGAACTGCTTGGTTATGTATTTGCACCATTTGCCTTCATTATGGGTGTTCCTTGGAAAGAAGCGATTCAAGCGGGAAGTATTATGGCTACCAAAATGGTATCCAACGAGTTCGTTGCCATGCTTGATCTGACCAAACAGACTGCATTGTCTGCCAGAACAACAGGGATCGTCTCCGTCTTCCTCGTATCGTTCGCAAACTTCTCTTCGATCGGTATTATTGCCGGTGCGGTGAAGGGACTTCATGAGAAACAAGGTAATGTGGTGGCCCGCTTCGGTCTGAAACTGCTTTACGGTGCATCGCTTGTCAGCGTGCTGTCTGCGATCATCGCCGGACTGTTCTTGTAAAGCCGGATTATTGGAAGGAGTGCTTAAGTTATGTCAACATTCAAAAGAGTACATCTGATCGTTATGGATTCAGTGGGAATAGGTGAAGCGCCGGATGCAGCGGAATTCAATGATTTCGACGTCGACACCTTTGGTCACATTGCACGTGAACGCGGAGGGCTGAATATGCCTCATATGGCCAGCCTTGGACTATCCAACATTAAAAAAATTGAAGGTATCCCTGTCGCGGATGCACCCAAAGCGTATTATACCAAAATGCAGGAAGCATCCCGAGGTAAAGATACAATGACAGGGCACTGGGAGATTATGGGTCTTTATATTGATACCCCTTTCCGCGTATTTGAGAATGGCTTCCCAGATGAGCTGATTCAGCGCATTGAAGAGAAGACAGGCCGCAAGGTCATTGGTAATAAACCTGCCAGCGGCACAGAAATTATTGATGAGCTGGGCGAAGAGCATGTCAAAACAGGCGCCTTGATTATATATACTTCCGCAGATTCGGTTCTGCAGATTGCAGCCCATGAGGATGTTGTTCCATTAAAAGAACTGTATGAAATCTGTGAGTTCTGCCGCGAGATTACGCTCGACGATCCTTACATGCTGGGCCGTATTATTGCCCGTCCGTTTGTAGGCGAAGCGGGTAACTTCAAGCGTACAGCTAATCGTCATGACTACGCGCTCAAACCATTTGGCCGTACCGTGATGAATGAACTCAAAGATGGCGGATTTGATGTTATTGCATTGGGAAAAATTTCGGATATTTATGATGGCGAGGGTGTAACCAAGTCTGTACGTACCGTCTCCAACATGGATGGCATGGACAAACTGTCCGAAACAATGGATGAGGAGTTCACTGGACTCAGCTTCCTCAACCTGGTTGACTTCGATGCTCTGTTCGGTCACCGTCGTGATCCACAAGGCTACGCTCAAGCGCTTGAAGAGTATGATGCTCGTCTGCCTGAGATTTTCAGCAAAATGACGGACGATGATCTGCTGCTCATCACAGCTGACCATGGTAATGATCCAACCTATCGCGGTACGGACCATACACGGGAGTATGTGCCACTGCTTGTCTACTCGCCACGCTTTAATGGAGGTAAAAAACTCGAGCTGCGCAGCACGTTTGCAGACCTTGGAGCTACGGTAGCTGAGAACTTCGGGGTGAAACTGCCGGAATACGGCACAAGTTTCCTTAAGGATTTGAAATAGTCCGAATTCGGACCATTAACTGAACTTGGGGAAAGCTGATATTTTCTTAAAAATAAAGTTGGACAGGATAACCATTGGGGCAGCTTCGTCTGCTCCGATCCCTGCCATCATTCAATCACATGGATAACTGGAGGAGATTTAATCATGAGTACACATATTGGAGCTAAACCCGGGGATATCGCAGAAACAATCCTTTTACCAGGAGACCCATTACGTGCAAAATTTATTGCAGATACGTACCTTGAAGATGTGGTTTGTTACAACGAAGTTCGTGGAATGCTCGGATTTACGGGTACATATCAAGGACATCGTATTTCGGTGCAAGGCTCAGGCATGGGGATTCCGTCATTCAGCATCTATGCTAACGAACTGATCAGCGAATACGGTGTGAAAAACCTGATTCGTGTAGGAACTTGCGGCGGTATGCAGGAACATGTGCGCGTACGTGACGTAATTCTGGCGCAAGCAGCATGTACGGATTCCAGCATGAACAAGCTCGTATTCGGTGGATATGATTTCTCCCCGATCGCGACGTTCTCCCTGCTGAAAGAAGCCTATGACCGTGCAACTGCCAAAGGCATGAAAATTCACGTCGGTAACGTATTCAGCTCCGATTCCTTCTATCGTGACGACCGTTCCGTGACTGAAAAATTGATGCAGCACGGTGTACTGGGCGTGGAGATGGAAACAACAGCACTGTACACACTTGCAGCCAAATTTGGCGTAAACGCACTGACGATCCTGACGGTAAGTGATCACTTGCTGACAGGGGAAGAAACTTCCGCAGAAGAACGCCAAAAAACGTTCAACGACATGATGGTGGTAGCACTGGAAACAGCAATTACGCTGTAATTGTTGCTTTTATATTCAATAATCAATTGATTTTGATCGAAACTTTTGTTTGAAGCACGTAGTGAAGGACCCGGAATCGATTCTGAAGAAGCGAAGCGTTCGCCTTTGTCTCCGAGTTTCAACCTTATCAATGGTTATTCAAAAGAAATTTGGAGACAACAGCGATCGAAAGAACGATCCGGTGCCGGAACGGATACTGCACAAAGTGTTCTATATAATCACCCACAACGAAGGAGAGATCATCATGAGAATGGTAGACATTATTGCTAAGAAACGCGACGGAAAAGAACTGACAACAGCTGAGATTGATTTTGTTGTTCAAGGATATACACAAGGCGAAATCCCGGATTATCAAGTCAGTGCTTGGGCCATGGCCGTATTCTTCAAGGATATGACCGATAAGGAACGCGCAGATTTGACGATGTCGATGGTGAACTCGGGCGAGACAATTGATCTGTCCGCAATCGAAGGCATCAAGGTAGACAAGCACTCCACAGGTGGTGTGGGTGATACAACAACGTTGGTACTTGCACCGCTCGTTGCTGCTCTGGATGTTCCTGTTGCCAAAATGTCCGGACGTGGATTAGGTCACACAGGTGGTACAACAGACAAACTGGAATCTGTTGCAGGTTTCCACGTGGAGTTGGAGAAAGAAGAGTTCATCCGACTCGTTAACGAACATAAAGTTGCCGTTATCGGTCAAAGTGGCAACCTCACGCCGGCAGACAAAAAGCTCTACGCATTGCGTGACGTTACAGCTACCGTTAACTCCATCCCATTGATCGCCAGCTCCATTATGAGTAAGAAAATTGCAGCAGGTGCCGATGCGATCGTATTGGATGTCAAAACAGGTGCTGGTGCATTTATGAAGACAACAGAAGATGCAAAAGAACTGGCACATGCCATGGTAAGCATCGGTAACAATGTAGGACGTAAAACGATGGCTGTCATTTCCGATATGTCCCAACCACTGGGTCTCGCTATCGGTAACGCTCTTGAAGTAAAAGAAGCCATTCTTACACTGCAAGGTAAAGGTCCGAAGGATCTGGAAGAACTGTGTCTGGCGCTTGGACGTCAAATGGTATTCCTTGCTGGCAAAGCAGACTCTCTGGAGCAAGCGGAAGAGAAATTGAAAGAAGTGATCCAGAACGGTAAAGCGCTGGAGAAATTCAAGGACTTCCTGGCAAATCAAGGCGGAGACGCTTCAGTTGTAGATCACCCGGATCGCTTGCCACAAGCGAAATATCTGGTTGAAGTACCAGCGGATAAAGACGGATATGTAGCTGGTATTGTCGCTGACGAAATCGGCACTGCTGCAATGCTGCTCGGCGCAGGCCGTGCAACAAAAGAATCCGAGATCGACCTCGCTGTGGGCTTGATGCTCAACAAAAAAGTGGGTGACCAGGTTAAAGCTGGCGAATCACTCGTAACGATCCATGCCAATCGTGAAGACGTGGCAGATGTTATCGCGAAGATCAAAGAGAACATTACCATTGCAGATCATGCGGATGCTCCTGTATTGGTGCATGATATTGTAACTGAATAATATAACAGGTAAACAAGGTTAACCTTATGCCTGAATTAAATTTAAGCCCCGAAGTTATGCATTCCATAGCTTCGGGGCTTTTCTTATTTATTTTGCAACTTATTATACGCCTTTACCGAATCTGCGCTGGTATAGATGTAAGGTGTGGATGGCTGATTGACCGGAGTTACCTTTGTCGCCCGAATCTCAATGGTGTCCTTGCCATTCACTTGAGCTGATCCAATAGTGCCATCAATTTGTACCCAACTGTCTGTAGGATAGCTGTCTGCATTTGGGACATGAATCATCACGCCAAAGGGCGCCGCGTCTGCCGGGCAGCACATCACAAGAAATCGCCCTAATGCAAAATGAGATTTGTGATCCATGCTTTTGTCTCGATACACAAACCCGGTAAGGCTGATGGCCTTGCCTGCAAATTGTCGTTGGAACATATCGATAGACCCCAATGTCTCGGAGAAAATTTCAGGATATACCTTAATGACCGATTCCGCATATAACTTCTCTGCGAGTTCGGCAAATTCACGACTGTACTCATCCGGGGGGACAAATTGTACTTTCGTGGCAGGTACAGATGATCCGACAGTTGCAGTTTTTTTGGATAGATCTTTAATGTCCAGTTCTGCTGTATCAGGTAATGGTTCTTTTCGACGAATCTCCTGAGGTCCATAGGATAGAGACATGCCTTTCTGACTGGCCATGGAACTGCCTAGTGCCTGGTCGGGCATAAGAAAACCCAGTACTAAAGGAATGGCAATCAATCCATACATCAGCGAGCTGCGTACCCATCCGGAAGGAGGTGGATGCTCACAGTCGCAATGGAGCATGCTATTGCCAAACAGTCCGTGCCAGGCCATAATGGCGGCTATAAACAAAAAGGGAACAGGGCAGCAAAGAAGCAATCGCTGCATCGTCGGCGCCAGGTAATAATGAAGAGAATCTGTTGTATTCAAATGAATGATGTACACAGCCAGCCCACCGATCCACAGCGCACGAATCAGGTTATGCCATTGGATGGGTGGAGATTTTGAAGCAGGAGCTTTAGGCATCGTATAACCAGGATGGTTCATGTAACCAATCACCTCTCTTGATCCAAATCGTGACTTCGTGAATGCTTTCCCGGATAAGCGGGGTTAAACATACTCTTAAATGCTCATGCCAAAAGGTTAATAAACCACGATCCGGCGAAAACCAATATAATAATGGCCAGACTCAAACCGATAACGAACCGGGTGCGGAAAGTGGAGAGCAGCATCAGTGTGCTTTTGAAATCAAGCATTGGACCGAGAACAAGAAAGGATAATAGCTGCCCTAACGCAAACGTGTGAGAGAAGGCTGAGGCTACGAACGCATCGGATGTTGAACAGAGAGACAATACATACGCAAAGCCCATCATGAAGGCATAGGAAGCGACAGGCCCGTTACCCAGAGAAATGAGATCACTGCGGCTGATAAAGGTTTGAATGCAGGCTGTTATTAGAGCACCAATCACCAAATATTTGCTCATATCGACAAATTCGTCACCCGCATGGATGAAAAAGCTGCGCCAGTTTTTATCATGCACGTGATCATGATCGACAGAATGGGAATGAGGCTGTGCCATTTTAAATCCGGGATGTGTCTTGACCTCCGTCACTGTAGCCTTCGGTTTACGCAAAGGGTTCTGGCGGACAAACATATACACCAGACCACCGATGGAAGCTGCTACAGCAAACGCCAGTCCCATACGGGCGATCGTAATTTCGGGATGGGAAGGAAAAGCGAGCAGAGTCGCGGTAAAGACAATTGGATTTACAACAGGGCCGCTAAGAATAAAGGTCACCGCGATATAGGGCGGCATGCCTTTATGCATCAGCCGTCGCACGACCGGAATCATGCCACATTCGCAGATCGGGAAAATGATTCCCAGCAGACCGGCTACCAGTACCCCTCCTACGGGGTTCTTGGGCGTTAGTTTCCGAATCATTTCCTCAGAAACAAACCACTGCATTAGCGAAGATAACAGCACCCCTATGAGCAGAAATGGAGCGGCTTCGAGGAAAATGCTGATGAATACCGTTTTCATATTTTGTAAAGCTTCACTGTTCCACGCCTCTTTCAGATTGGGAGCCATCGTGATCAACACGGGAACAAGAAATGCGCAGGGAATCAGGAATGACAGGAGCTTAAGATGGGCTGCCATTTTCATGGGATAAACCTCCAGAACCGGGACTTTGGTAAAATATATGCTTGTACCGTCCGCATCATACTCGATCCCAATAATTAATCAACATTTTTACGATTTACATATCTGGACCAAAACTTGTTAGGTTGACAAAAGAAACGAGGTTCAGGTATAGTTTGTTTTGTTAATCGTAATAATTACTATTAAGGAATGATTATTTTCAGTCCAACGGTCAAGTGGAAGCTACATAAGCATTCCGATTTTTTTAGTTTAAAAAGGGTAAATGGAAGGGAGTAATTGAAATGACAGAACAACAGATACAACCCCGAGTTCCAGTGACTGTATTAAGTGGATACCTGGGTGCAGGCAAAACGACGTTGCTTAACCATGTGCTCCATAATCGGGAGGGCATGCGAGTGGCTGTCATTGTAAATGACCTGAGCGAAGTTAATATTGACGCTGGCTTGATCCGGGATGGTGGTGGATTGTCACGTATTGATGAGAAGCTGGTGGAGATGTCCAATGGCTGCATCTGCTGCACGCTGCGTGAGGATTTGCTGAAAGAGGTGGAGCGTCTTGCGCTGGATGGTTCTTTTGACTATATATTGATTGAATCGACAGGTATTGGAGAGCCAGTCCCCGTTGCCCAGACATTTACGTATATTGATGAAGAGCTGGGAATTGATTTAACGAAATTTACGCGGCTCGATACGATGGTGACAGTAGTGGATGCTGCCCAGTTCTGGCGCGACTTCTACTCCAAAGAAACGTTGAAGGATCGGGGCCAGGAAGCAGGAGAGGACGATGTAAGGGGGATCGTTCATCTGCTGACGGATCAGGTTGAGTTCTGTGATGTGCTGATATTGAACAAGTGTGATCTGGTATCGGAAGACGAGCTGCTCAAACTTGAGAAAGCACTGCACGCGATGCAGCCGGAAGCCCGACTTATTCGCACCACACATGGGCAGATTGACCCGCGGGAGATATTGAATACCGGACGGTTTGATTTTGAAAAAGCAAGCCAGTCTGCGGGCTGGATCCGCGAATTAATGAAGGAAGAACACACACCCGAGACAGAGGAGTATGGTATTCACTCCTTTGTGTACCATCGGAAACGTCCGTTTCATCCGGAACGTTTGCTTCGCTGGATTGCGAAATGGCCTGACAGCATTGTACGTTCCAAAGGCTTAATGTGGCTGGCTACACGTAACCATATGGCGGTGTCATTCAGTCATGCGGGAACATCCAAGCAGTTGGGACCAGCCGGGCTGTGGGTAGGCGCGATGAGTGACGAAGAGCGACAAATGCATTTTGGTGATACAATTCCGCCGATTCCCGATTGGGATGAGCAGTGGGGCGATCGGGTAACGAAACTGGTATTCATCGGAATAGACATGGACCGAGTGGAGATCGAACGGACGTTAGATGAGACGCTCCTTACCGACGAAGAAATGCTAATGAACTGGCGAGAACTGAAAGATCCATTTCCTGCATGGAGTTGACAAACGTAAAAGCATGGGCTAAACTCATCAAATAGTAATAATTACGATTAGATAAATCAAAGGAGGCTCTATCCATGAGAGTCATTGTAACCTTAGCCTGCACCGAGTGCGGAGATCGCAACTATACAACAACCAAGAACAAGCGTAACCATCCGGAACGGATCGAATTGAAGAAGTATTCCCCACGATTGAAGAAGATGACCATTCACCGGGAAACAAGATAAATTTTTTTGTTGTTTTTACATCGTAATATTTACGAAAAGAGGAAAAACCATGATTCTATCTTCCATGCGTGATGTGGTATTTGGATACGGCAGAGAGCCTGTCATTGACCAACTATCGCTGGATATCCATGTAGGGGAGTTTGTGGGCATTACAGGACCCAACGGTTCTGCGAAAACCACCATGCTGAAATTGCTGTTGGGGCTGTTACAGCCCTGGAGCGGCACGGTACATATGAATGCAGAGTCCGTACGTGGCAGCAAGCTGAACATTGGATATGTCCCCCAACAGGTCGCCTCGTTCAACAGTGGGTTTCCCAGTACGGTGATCGAACTGGTGCGATCCGGATGTTACCGCAAACTTGGCTTGTTCCGCAGATTCACATCCGAGCAGGAAGCCATTGTGGAGCGCAGCTTGCGGGAAGTCGGCATGTGGGAATATCGCAATGCCCGGGTTGGCGAACTGTCTGGTGGACAAAAGCAGCGAATCTGCATTGCCAGAGCCTTGGCAGGCCAGCCGCAGGTGCTTGTACTGGATGAGCCGACTACAGGCATGGACCGGCGCAGCCGTGAAGGGTTCTATGATCTGATGCGCCATTATGCAGACGTCCATGGACTAACCATTATTATGGTCACCCACGGACTGGAAGAGATGGGCAATCGATTGGATCGGACGATTACCCTGGAACGGCAAGAAAGTGAGGAATGGCAGTGTTTGAGTACGAATTCATGCAGCGTGCTTTCTGGGCAGGCGGACTGATCGGAATCATCGCTCCAATTTTAGGAGTCTATTTGATGCTGCGACGGCAGGTGCTGATGGCGGATACATTATCCCATGTTTCATTGGCAGGGGTTGCTCTAGGTTCTGTGATGAACCTTGACCCAGTGATCTGTGGGTTTGCAATTGCAATTATCGGTGCATTGCTGGTGGAACAACTCAGGCGAAATTACCTGACCTATAGCGAGGTACCTGTAGCGATCATTATGACGTCGGGGCTGGCCCTTGCTGTGGTGCTCATGAGTCTGAAAACCAATCTATCCAAGACATTCAGCTCTTACCTGTTCGGTTCCATCGTTGCGGTAAGTGATATTCAATTATGGATTATGGCGGCAGTCTGCGTCATCGGGCTCATTTTTTTCATCGTGCTCAGAAGGCCACTGTACAATTTGACGTTTGATGAAGAGACAGCTTCCATTGGAGGCATTCAGGTTAGAGGATTATCCTTTGCCTTTGCTGTTCTGACAGGCATGACCGTTGCTTCAGCCATGCCGATTGTCGGCGTATTGCTTGTGTCTGCATTAATCGTACTGCCCGCTGCCCTGGCACTGAGATTGTCACGCAGCTTTGCAGCAGCAATCCTTATTGCTGTCGTCACTGGATTAATTGGCATTTTTAGCGGACTGACAACCTCTTACCATCTAAACACACCACCTGGAGGAACGATTGCTCTCATCCTGTTGGTCTTTCTATTGATTGGAATATCAGCACAAAAGCTGATTGGACGATATAACCGTAAACGACATCGTAAAGAAAGAAAACAGCAACGTGCAACTGGGACTGCACCCCTTTTATGAGACAGAGATCAAAACACCTTGCAAGTTTAAGCAGCCAGTCTTCGGAAATTTATCGGAGACTGGTTATTTAGTTTCGCTTGAATCCGAATTAAGTTATAGTAGGTGATGTAGTCTCGAACGGTCTGTTCAACGATGGCTGTCGTTGTGCACCTGAGATCTTCGAGGTAAAACGTTTCAGACTTTAGTGTGGAATGAAACGACTCAATGGGGGCATTATCAGCGGGCGTTCCTTTACGGGACATGCTCATGGTAATGCCTTTTCCCTTTATTACGGTTTGGTAAACTTGAGAAGTATACACGCTACCCTGGTCGCTGTGGAGCAGCATATTTGTCCGCTCTGGAAGTTGGTCTAGCGTATCCAAAACCAAGGATGTGTCCTGCTTGTCCGCTATACTGTAAGCGACAATCTCTCCGTTGTACAGATCCAAAATGCTTGAAAGGTATAACATTTTATTACCGAAAGGCAAATAAGTAATGTCGGTCACCAGTTTTTGAAAAGGAGCTTCTGCATAAAATTTGCGCTTGAGTAGATGTTCTGCAGGTTTTGCAGGTTGCCCCGTGTTCTTTCGTTTTTTCATTCTCACTCGGCATTGTAAATCCTCGCACTGCATAATACGCTGTACTCGTTTATGATTTATGGGACCTTCAATCCGAAGCAAGGCAGTAATTTTTCGATATCCATACCGGAACTTGTGCTGAGTACAAAGCTGAGCTACTTTCTCGACCATCGGATCTGGATGCTTGCTCTCACAGGTTGTCTTCCAGCGATAGTAGGTCGCTCGAGCAATTCCAAGCCATGCACAAGCTTCAGATATGGTCACTTCTTTACGAATGGACTCGACCCAAGCGATGACGACTTCTGCTTCCACCTCTTTTCCAGTTCCTTGTACTTTTTTAGTAGATCGAGTTGTTGCTTTAAGAATCGGTTTTCTGCCTTCACTTTTTCCAGTTCTGTCGTGTGTTCTGGACCTCTTCCATAGCTATATTGCTTACCAACCGGTTGCTCTAAGCGATTTAATTCTCCTTTTCGATACCATCTCATCCACGTTTCTATCTGTGTCTTATTTCGTATTCCAAGCTGATCCATAACTTCTTTCACGGGTATCTCTGCCAATCTCATTTCTATGGCTTTCATCTTTAATTCCACGGGATAACTCACTCTTGTTGCCATTACAAAAACACCTCCAAGATGGTCTCCTTATCTTACGACAAGGTTTCATTCTCTTGAAGGTGTTTTGATTTGTCTCACGTTATGGGGTCAGTCCAACTCTATTTATACATTCAAGGGAGAATACTTCACATGAAATTCAATAAAAAATCAGCTCTTGCCTTATTATTCAGTCTTACACTTATCGTAGCCGGTTGTGGACAAAATCAGTCCGCTACCGATTCCGGTACCAGCTCGGCCAACACGCCGGTACCAGCAGAGACTGAAGAAGCGAAACTTAACGTTGAAGTCAGCTTTTATCCGATGTACGAATTCACCAAAAATGTAGCGGGCGATCTGGCTAATGTTCATACACTCGTTCCTGCAGGTATGGAGCCACATGATTGGGAGCCAACACCACAGGATATTGCGAGCATCGAAAAAGCGGATGTGCTTGTCTATAATGGGGCGGGAATGGAATCCTGGATCGATCAAGTTACAGATAGTCTGAGCAATGCCAAACTCATTCAAGTGGAAGCGAGTCATGGCATCGATCTGCTGGAAGGATCGGAAGAAGATGAGCATGATCACGAACATGCCGATACAACGGACACGCATGACCATGCGGATGAAGCCACAACGGAGGAGCATGATCACGATCATGACGCTGAGGCAGAAGAGGGACATACACATGATCATGATCACGGTGGCCTTGATCCCCACGTTTGGCTGTCACCTGCACTTGCTGTGAAGGAAGTTCGGAATATCGAGACAGGACTCGCACAGGCTGCGCCTGAACATGCGGAGCAATTCAAGCAAAATGCCGATGCCTACATTGCCAAACTGGAGGCACTGGATCAGGATTTCAAAGCAGCAGTAGCAGACAGCAAACGTAAAGACTTCATCACACAGCATGCTGCATTCGGCTATCTTGCACAGGAATACGGTCTGCAGCAAGTACCGATTGCCGGTCTGTCTCCTGAACAAGAGCCTTCCGCAGCGCAAATGGCGTCCGTTATTGATTTTGCCAAGGAGCATCAGGTGAAGACGATTTTCTTCGAAACATTGGTTTCATCCAAAGTGTCAGAGACTATCGCCAGTGAAGTAGGCGCCAAAACGGCTGTGTTGAACCCCATTGAAGGGTTAACAGAAGAGGAGATCGCAGCAGGAAAGGATTACATCGGTGTTATGCGGGAGAATTTGGAGGCACTGAAACTGGCGCTGAATGAATAGCGTTTGTGCTTCTTTAACAAGTTGAATTTACGTAAAAAGAAAACCCATTTGATGCCTGTCATCGAAAAAGGTACAATAATACAACATGCTGAGGAGTGGCTGTGCCATTCCTTTATCTTTTGCCACGCAGAGAGCACAGGGATGTGCTCTTTTCGTTGTTCAAGGTGATCGGAGATAACGCAGGGAACGGAGGACGCGCTTATGGATTTAAATGAAGAACAGGAAGTGCTGTTAAGCCAGCAGCCTGCCCATCTATGGAGAAGACGCAAGCTGGAGTTAATGCACTGGACGGAACGCGAGAAGCAGACGGTCGCAGCGAAGAGAACGGAGATCTGGAACGGTGTTGAAGTGGATGCTGAGCTTGTCGATGCCTTGACTTTGCTTCATATAGCAGGCGTAAGCACCGAGTTTTCTTGTGCAGGTGTAAGCCCGCTCGACGAACCGGTAGATCATTCCCTGTATGCCTATGTTACACTAGTGCAAGATGAGGTAGCCGATCAATTTGTGACTTATGCGCTGACGCGGATGCGCAACAGATTGCTTGTCACATTGGAGTCAGGAACGGGTCGTTATGATCTGTCTTCTTTTTTCATCGGTCATAATCGGAGTTTTTGTTGGTGGATGCAATATTGTGCTGCACATTTTATGGATCGAAACGATTACAATGTAGCGACGTAGTATACAGACAGCAGTTTTACTTGATGGCAAGGGAGGTAGAACCGGATTGAATAAATGGCTCAAAACCATACTGTTTCTGATGGGCTCAGCGATACTGACCCGTTTTATCCCATTTTCTTCATTGTTTCGTAACCTGGATACGATGATTCACGAATTTGGCCATGCACTGGTAACATTGTTGTTATCAGGCAAAGTATTGCGCATTGAATTGTACGCTGATCACAGCGGCGTTACCTATTCATCCATGCTAACACCAGGCAGCTCGATATTGGTCTCCTTGGCGGGTTATGTCACGGCATCTCTCTTTGCCTGGCTGCTATTCTATCTATACAGGAAAGGACGGCACATGTGGGGGCTCGGCATGATGACAGGTGTAGCTCTTGTTTCGCTTCTCTTCTATGTAAGGGGAGAGTTCGGCATGCTCTGGCTTACAGGCTTTAGTGCGCTGAATGTTGTGATTATGATCTTTGGTGCCAAAATCGCGAAATTCTATTATTTATTACTGGCTTTCCTCACATTGGAAGAGTCCGTAGTTAGTGCCATGTATGTGGGGCTCATGTCCTGGACACAGCCTTCACAGGCAGGAGATGCAGCGAATCTGGCACAGCAGACCTTCCTCCCGGCACTATTCTGGGGGACGTTATTTGCACTGTTTGCATTGTGGTGCGCGAAGGGAGCACTTACGCTCTTTTTTCGAAAGGAAAGCACGGCCCGCACGCCAAAATCCCGTGGATTACGTGGGCGTAACGTTTAACAAAACAGAGAAGGCACTTCCTTTAATCTATATTAAAGGAGAGTGCCTTTTGTTTGTCTCAGGGTCAGTCGCCAAGATTATCCCATAACACATAAAAGTAATAAATTTCTTCCATAATCGCCTTATCATCTTCTGCGGCAACGCCGCCTTTGATCCTTGCCAGGGTACCGAGAATATCGTAGATCGTCTCACGCTCCACACTGAACTGGATGCGATTGACGATTTTTTCCCAGGCATTCATTGCATAATTAACTTGAGATTTGGCTTCCGTCCATTGTTTGCCTTCGACCTGCTTTTCCAGTTTGTGTATAGACTCAAGCAAGCGATCATCAGCGCCAAAGGGCTTCTTGAGAAAGGTCCCGCTAACCATAATCGCTGTGAACACAAGCAAGAGGCAGATCGGAAGCACATACAGCAACCAGAAACGCGTTTTCATTCAACCGCCTCCTTCATGTAAAGAGTTAGAAAGGCCCCTCATAATCGCCCATATCGATTTTATCGGTGATCTTGTCCTCGAACAGATCAATATACAATTTATCGTTAGGCAATATGGCGGCAAAAGCAATATCCTGTATTGTTACTTTTTGCTTCTTAAGCTGCTCACTGAGCCAGTTGGTATCCTTGTTTCGTTCCTCCAAATTTTGCTTAATCAGCAAGCCATCAATGATAATCTCGGTCATCAGCTTGCGCTTGGCAGGATGCATATGCATATCTTTTGCCGTTACCGGTTGGTTTTCCGGTTTCAACACTACAGAGAGACTGCCATCCGGTTCAAGAATGGCATAATCCAGCGTAGTGATGTCGAATACATCCTTTTGTCGCAGCATCATGGTCAATTCGTCGAATTTCACACGCATTTTATGCAGGTTCTGTTCAAGAATTTTACCGTTCTGGATGACCAGTGTAGGATCAGAGTCCATCAGTTTGGAGATCGTACGATTTTTCAGCGTAATATACTGAAAGACGATCGTGATGATTGTGAAAATGGTCAAGGCTACAAAATGAATCCACGCTTTGGAAGATAGATCGGTCGCAAATGTACCTGCAAGGGAACCGATCGTAATGCCGTTAATGTAATCAAAATACGTCAAGTTGCCCATTTGCTGTTTGCCCAGCACCCTTGTATAGATGATCAGGGTCAAAAAGGCAATAATAGACCGTACAGCAACAACCCATGTTTCTTCCATCATGAATGTATCACCTTCCTTCACTTCGCCATACGATATGTGAAATCTTGACGCTGGAGTCCAATCTTACATGTACACTCCGGTTTAGCGGACTAATACAAGCTTTTCCTATGCTGGATATTCTTATTCTTGAACGCAAAAAAACGAAACCTGGATAGTAACCCAGGCTTCGGATGATGATGAGGTACATAGATTTGATTTAAATGATTCATGAAATAGAACAGAGGTCATACACCGGAGTAGGCCATAAACCCGCCATCCACAGGAATAACCGTACCAGTAACAAAACCAGACTGCCGTTCATCTGCCAACCACATCAGTGTGCCCAAGAGATCTTCCGGTTTGCCAAAGCGACGCATTGGCGTATGTGCAATGATTTTGCTTGAACGTTCGGTTGGCGAGCCATCCGGCTTAAGCAGCAGGTTGCGATTTTGTTCCGTTAGGAAAAAACCTGGTGCAATAGCGTTTACCCGGATTCCCGATTCTGCCAAATGTACCGCCAGCCATTGCGTGAAGTTGTTAATCGCGGCTTTCGCTGCACTGTACGCAGGAACTTTGGTCATGGGCGAAGGGGCACTCATCGACGAAATATTAATGACGGTAGCTGGTACGTCACGTTCAATCATTTGTCTTGCGAAAATCTGGGTAGGGATGAGCGAACCGACAAAATTCAGATCCATTACCTGACGGAATCCCTCGACACTTACATCAAAAAAAGTAGTGATATCCGGCTGCTGCAAATCTTCCTGTCTGAAAATTTCATTCGTGGTATTAGCGCTGGCATGGTTGCCGCCCGCTCCGTTAATAAGGATGTCGCAAGGTCCAAGCTTCTCCTGAACAACAGCTGCTGCCGCTATTACACTATCGGTCTGGGTCACATCACAAGCTACAGCGATCGCTTTTCCACCCTCAGCCTCGATTGCCGCAGCGACTTCTTCCCCTTTGGATACGGTACGGTTAAGAATGGCTACACTTGCACCATGACGAGCGAGCTCTTCGGCCATGGAACGACATAGAACACCTGCCCCGCCAGTAATTACAGCTATTCTGCCTTCCAGACGAGTTGATCTTTCTTTGGTAAAATCACTCATGCTTTTGACCTCCTTTGAAGAGAGTCCCAGACGCCCCACAGATACATAATTCCCAGAGCCCGATCATAGAGTCCATATCCTGGTCTGCATTGCTCTCCCCAGAGATGACGTCCATGGTCCGGTCGTGCATAACCTTCAAATCCAATATCGTGATAGGCTTCCACAACACCGGCAATATCGACATTTCCATCCTGACTGCGGTGGGAAGTCTCGATAAAGTCACCATTATCGTAGATTTTAACATTACGGATATGGGCAAAAGGAATACGGTCCTTGAACTCGTGGATCATGCCGATAATATCATTGTTCGGATTGGCTCCAAGAGAACCGCTGCACAACGTTACACTATTGTAAGGGCTATCATACAAGTTCAGATATCTGCGCACATTGTCTTGACTCGTAATAATCTTAGGCAGACCAAAGATCGGCCAAGGCGGATCATCCGGATGAATGGCCATACGAATACCTAATCGTTCAGCAGTAGGAATGATCTCCTGCAGGAAATAACGGGCGTGCTCCCACATATCTTCTTCTGTAACATCCTTATATGCTTCGAATAGACCTGTTAAATACTGCAATCGTTCCGGTTCCCATCCAGGCATGGTTAAAGCTGAATTCTCGGTGATCCGGCGTACCAGTTCAAGAGGCTCAATATCGGCGAGTTTGTTGTGCTCGTAGAAGAGGGCGGTAGAGCCATCTTCCATCTCCTTATGCATGTCAGTACGCAGCCAATCGAAGATCGGCATGAAATTGTAACAGATGACTTTAACGCCTACCTGGGCGAGTTTTTCCATCGTTTTTTTGTAGTTTTCAATATACTGGTCACGTGTAGGCAGACCGAGTTTGATGTCTTCATGAATATTAACACTCTCAACGACATCCAGATGTAACCCGGCCTTATCTGCAGCGGCTTTGACTGCCAGAATTTTGTCCATGGGCCATTCCTCACCTGCCGGAACATCGTGCAGTGCCCATACAATACCTTCGACACCGGGAATCTGCCTGATGTGGTCAAGGGTTACGGTATCGTTGCCTTCTCCAAACCAGCGAAAAACCATTCTCATCACGTTCACCTCATCAAGATTAGTTAAAGAACAGGTATTGCCATTGTCATTGAAAATAGGAAGGGTATGTATCCCGCAGGATAGCCAGATCCGTGACGGTCAAATGCAGATGTTCCTGCATGATGTGCTCCGCCGTTTGGGCGTCGTGCTGTTGTATCGCCTGAACCATGGATTGATGCTGCTCTAGCAAATGATCCCATTGATGATCAGAGGACAGGCGGAGCATTCGGCTTCGGTTCAGATGCACGTTCATATGCTGGATCACGGACCAGGTGTTACTTTTGTTGCAGCCTGCAAAGAGAGTACTATGGAATTCCTCATCCAATCCGAACATTCGCTCATCATCCGGTTCAAGTATGCATTCCTGCTGCTGTGCAAGATTTTGCTCCAATATCATCATATGTTCATCCGGAAATTGAACACAGGCAAGCCGGATAACGGCACGCTCAAGCTGTTCACGCATGAACCGGGCTTCCTCCACGAGATCAACCTGAATCAAGGATACATAGGTACCCCGTTGCGGATATACTTCGAGCAGACCTTCCTGTGCTAATCGGACAAAACTTTCTCGAACAGGGGTCCGACTCACATTGAACTCAAGCGAAATCTCCTTCTCCGAGATGGCGGTACCGGGAGGCAGCTTTAAACTAAGAATTAACTGCTTCAACGTTGTATAGACCGCATCACGTGAAGAGAATGTCTGCTTTTTCAGAGAAGACTGGCTTATTAAGGACGATAATAAATCGGCTTTGGATGAAGACCTCGGGGGATATTCCATTATTTCAACTCCTTCAAGCATATACTACCATACTTGTATGGTAGTGTGGAAGCGCTTTTATATAACTTATTGCACTAAGTTATCAGACTTGTCTTGCTCTTAGAGGAGTGGTGGAGTAAACTTCAGTTATTAGGTTTAAATGATTAAACCAATAGACGCAATGAAGTATGATATCTGTAGAACATATAGGGGTGAAACCATGGGACAAAAAGCGATATCTATTTTTCAAACCTGCATTCCCTTATTTCAGGTACTTAGCGACAATCATCGCCAAGCGATTTTACTCGCTCTTAGTGAGAAGGGCAGCATGACTGTGAATGAAATTACAGAACAGTTCAACCTTTCTAGGCCTGCCATATCTCATCATCTCAAGCTATTACTTGAGAAAGGGCTCATCTCCGTGGAACAGAAGGGCACACAACGATTTTATTCTGCTTCATTAAAGTCTTCAGTGGAACTATTGAAGGAACTGGTTGGAGCACTGGAAGAAGAGTGTTTATAAGCAAGAGTGGTTAACATGCCTAGGCATGTGGACTATATGTTCGTATGTTTAAACGTATCATCATTAAGGTGTAGAGGAGATGGGCTGTATGAGTACCATACAAGAATTAAGGGAAAATGAGGTCGAAGAAATTTTACAACTGCAACGGCAATTTTTTCGCTCAGGGGTTACTCGTTCGGTTGAGTCACGCATTGCACATTTAAGCCAGTTGAAACAGGCGATTCAGAAGTATGAGTCCCGTCTTACCGAGGCGCTCTATCAGGATTTGGGAAAGAGTGAGTTCGAATCATATACGACAGAGATCGGATTTATGCTGGATAGTATCTCCCATACGATTCGACAAGTGAAGAAATGGGTCAAACCGGTCAAAGTGAAAACCCAATTCGCTCTGATCGGTTCCAAAAGTTATATCGTTCCTGAACCCTATGGCGCGGTATTGATTATTGGACCTTTTAACTATCCATTCCAGCTGTTAATTGAACCTCTGGTTGGAGCATTGGCAGCAGGCAATACGGCAGTCCTCAAAGCGTCAGAGAACACACCAGCCGTCTCAGCTGTTATTCGCGAGATGATTAACTCGGTATTCGAATCAGCATACGTTCACGTGGTCGAAGGAGCCAAAGACACAACCACGGCGCTCATTAACGCGCCATTCGATTATATTTTTTTTACAGGAAGTGTGCCAGTGGGCAAAATCGTCATGGAGGCCGCTGCCAAAAATCTTGTTCCGGTTACCCTCGAGCTTGGCGGTAAAAGTCCGGTCATCGTGGATAAGCACGCAGATCTAAAGGTGGCTGCACAGCGCATTGTATGGGGGAAATTGCTCAATACGGGTCAGACCTGCATCGCCCCGGATTATCTGCTTGTGCATGAACAGGTGAAAGATTCGTTAATCACCGAAATGAAAGCAGCAGTGGAATCGTTCTTTGGGACAGATATCCAGCACAATCGAGACTATGGGCGAATCGTCAACAAGGCCCATTTCAAACGTCTCACGACCCTTATTGAACGTGATCAGGCTCATATTATCTACGGTGGTCAATCCGATGAGGAAGATCGCTTTATTGAACCGACATTTATTGATGCTGAATCCTGGGAAGCCGCAACGATGGAGGACGAAATTTTTGGTCCAATTCTGCCAATTATCAGTTATTCTCATATTGATGAGGCGATTGCAGACATTGTGAAGCGGCCAAAACCACTGGCACTCTATCTCTTTACATCAGATACACAATTACAAGATAAAGTGATGCGAGAGGTTTCTTTTGGGGGCGGCTGCATTAACGATACGATCACCCATGTGGCCAACCCGCGTCTGCCGTTTGGAGGGGTAGGACATTCAGGTCTTGGCTCTTATCACGGGCGTTACAGCCTGGAGACTTTCTCTCATATGAAAAGTGTGCTCAAAAAGAGCACCCGATTGAATTTGTCGATTTTATATCCGCCGTATGATAACAAGCTGAAGATGATTAAACGCCTTTTAAAATGAAAAACCGACGTTTATACGCAAACAAACTAAATGCCATACTGGAATGATGTCAATGAATGAAACTCATTCGGGAGCAGGCTGTTCCTGTCTGTAACGTGATGGGGAAATACCGGACCAGCGCTTGAATTGACGACTGAAATGGGCAATATCCTTGTAACCTAACATCGCAGCGATGTTCTGCACCGACAGCTTCGGGTTACCCAGCAGCACTTTGGCTTCATGCAGAACCATATCGGATAAATATACACGCGGGGACTGGCCATACACCTGCCGAAATACACGGTTACAATGGGAGGAACTGATGCCCAGTTCTGCTGCAATATCATCAATGCCATAATGGCTGTCGGACTCACGTCCTTGCTTGAACTGCTGACTCACCAGACCTTGCAGCCGATTGCGAATTTGGTGGGCCAGTTCAATTTTCTCATATCCGTCTGTGAACAGTTGAGCCGCTTCCTGAGAGACGGCCTCCCACAAATGACCAAACAATTCAAACACTGCCGACTGCAGCTGCATACGCTGTACCATCGTACTTGCCGCCCGATCGTCTGCAGAAGACATTAGTTTTCGAAGTACAGGCTCGATCTGGCGTGTAACCGGACTATCGGCATCGAACAATACCTGCTTGATTCGGGCAAGCAAGGAGAGAAATAACTGATCATCAATGTCAAAATGCATGCAAAAATAAGTAAATCCCTTGTCATTAGGGCTCAGGCTGGAATGAATGCTTCCTGGAGGAATCAGGAGCAATTCACCAGCCTTTTGTACATACAACTTACCGTTTATGGTCATGCATTGTTCGCCTTCCGTTACATAGTTCAGCTCATATTGTGGATGTTCATGGGCTGGATAGTCCCAATCGGCACCGACACTTCGCAAATGAATAGCGAACAAATTCACCGTTGTTTGTACATCCGGGTAAAACACCTCATGCACACTCTCTCCCAGAGCGGGAGGCAAATAGGTGGAAGACATGATAGACCCCCTCAATAATCTATGGTTGCTCCTGATGGAATGATGGATTACGATAAAATGGTGCAAATGTAACCGCTTTAATGCATTATAACCTATCAGCTTGATTTGGGTAAATATCCGATTGATTTGACCATGGTCTATCGCTGAATGCCCATGGTAGGATGGGGCTAATGAAAACGCATGCAAACCATTTGAGAGGGGTCATCGTTCATGAGCACGCCCAAATCCATCTTTTATAACGCCCATCACTCACCGATCGGGGCTTTTGCCAGTTTTACACTAGGTTACAAGGGAGCCAAAGGCGGATTAGGTCTGGAGCTGGGCAAGCCAGCAGATCAGAATGTATATATTGGTTTACAATCTCGTGACAGTGAGAATTACGAAGCCTTGCCATTTTTTGAAGCCGTTGAAGATGCAAGCGTTCGGTACGATGTAGAGAAAGTGGAAAATTCGGATTCCGACCAAGCATCCTTGAGCTCAGCGGAAAATGGGGCTAGCACGCCAGCCGGAGTTGGAACGCAAACGTCGCGTCCCTTGATTTCAGCATTTCGTGATGAAGAAATTACACGTGAGTTCACTTCAGGAACAGATACGTGGATGGCAGGTGATCTGACTTTCCGTATATACTCACCTGTGCGTCCTGTACCTGAACCGATGAGTGGCGATCGTGAAGCATTAATGGATGCGCTTGTGCCTGCGGTGCTGGTGGAGATGACGATTGATAACACGCAAGGACGGCAGACGCGTAAAGCATATTTTGGATACCAAGGCAATGATCCTTACTCAGCGATGCGCATCATCGGAGGACCTGAGGGTGGGGCATTAACCGGAGTTGGACAAGGTCGCTTAACCGCTATTTTATCTGCGGATGAGGGACTATGGCCTGCACGTGGATTTACACTGGAGAAGATATTGCAGGAGAAGCATCGTGAGAACCTGGCCTTCGGATTGGGGGAAACAGCTGCGTTGTTGATGGACGTTCCCGCCGGAGAGAAGCGTACGTACCAATTTGCCGTTTGTTTTTATCGCGGCGGGATTGTTACTTCGGGGATGGATACGAGCTATTGGTATACCCGTTATTTTGCAGATATCCTGGATGCCGGGAAATATGCACTTGATCGTTTCAGCGAGTTGACTGCTTCCTGTAAGGAAGTTGAGCAACGTCTTGGTGCAGCTGCTTTGAGTGAAGATCAGTCCTTTATGCTTGCCCATTCCATTCACAGCTACTATGCAAGTACACAACTGCTCGATGCGGACGGCGAGCCGTTCTGGATCGTAAATGAAGGCGAATACCGGATGATGAACACACTCGATCTGACCGCAGATCAGTTGTACTTTGAACTTGCCTTGAATCCTTGGACGGTGCGTAACGAGCTGGAATGGTTTGTGAAACGCTACAGTTATACAGATCAAGTGCGCTTCCCGGGCGAAGAGAAGGAATATCCGGGCGGCATTACGTTCACACATGATATCGGCGTAGCCAATGTATTTTCGCGTCCGGGACACTCCGCATATGAACTCGTGGGCATTGATGACTGCTTTTCCCAAATGAGTCATGAGGAACTCGTGAACTGGCTTTGCTGTGCGACTGTATATATTGAACAGACACAGGATCGGGAATTCGTTAAAGAGATGCTGCCCGTCATTCGTGATTGCTTCGAAAGCATGTTGAACCGGGATCATCCAGATGAACAACAACGCAACGGCCTGATGGGGCTGGATAGCAGTCGTACCAAGGGCGGAGCCGAAATTACCACCTATGACAGTCTGGATGTATCACTTGGTCAATCCCGCAATAATATCTATCTGGCAGGCAAATGCTGGGCTGTCTATGTTGCACTGGAGAAGCTGTTCGCTGGAGAGAAATTGGCTGAACTGTCTCATCATGCAGGGCGTCAGGCGGATCGTTGTGCAGCCAGTATAGCAGCCCAGTTGACCGACAGTGGCTACATTCCGGCAGTTATCGCCGAAAATAATGATTCTCGTATCATTCCAGCGATTGAAGGCTTGGTGTTCCCATACTTCACCGGCTGTGAAGGCGCGTTGGATGTTAATGGCCGTTTTGGTCCCTACCTGCAAGCACTGCGTACCCACTTGAAAACCGTTCTTGTTCCTGGTACTTGTCTGTTTGAAGATGGAGGCTGGAAGCTGTCCTCTACGAGCAATAACTCATGGCTCAGCAAAATATATCTATCCCAGTTCATCGCACGAGAACTGTTGGGCGTGGATTGGGAGGAAACAGGCAAGGCTTCTGACGCTGCTCATGTAAACTGGCTGCTGCATCCCGAGGAATCCTACTGGTGCTGGAGTGACCAGATCCTGGCCGGTGTAGCGGTTGGAAGCAAGTATTATCCGCGCGGTGTAACATCAATTCTATGGCTGCTCGAGGGCAAAGGTAATCGTCTGGAGCAGATCTATGCCAGCAAGGAGGCTGTACAATGAGCAATACAACCATTCAATCCAATATCTCCGGCCCGCAATATGATGCGTGGCTTGGATATCTTCAAAGTCAATCCGCAGTAAAAGGGGCCGATAAAAAGACAGCCCCTGCCTGGAGCCGTACCGTCTCGGTGACGGAAGATCAGGAAATCATATCAACAGCAGCAGCCGAACTGACTCAGGGATTGGATAAGCTGTTTGGCATCAAGCCAAAAGTTAGTCAGGAATCGGCCAGTCAAGCGAATATAGCAGATTCAGCCCACCAGGAGGCGCAAGGGATATGGATCGGTACCTGGACGGGGTCGGAAGCTGTAGCGCAGGCCTTCAACGACACGGAACGCTCTTCCGTGCAAGGAGAAGGCTATATAATCCGCGAAGATAAGGAACAAGGCAGACTGTTTATTGGTTCCGAAACCCCTCAGGGTGTCTTATATGGAGCTTTTCATCTGTTGAGGGAGCTTGTTCTGGAGCAAGAAAACTCAAACGATGTACATCCTGCTGCGGGAAGATTAAGTTACATTTCCGAGCAGCCTGCTAATGCATTACGCATGATCAATCAGTGGGACAACGTGGACGGAAGCATCGAGCGTGGTTATGCTGGAAGATCGATTTTCTATGATAATGGAGAATTCACTCGTGATCTCGGGCGCATCCGTGATTATGCCCGTTTGCTTGCTTCCACAGGCATTAACGCTATTTCGATCAATAACGTTAACGTGCATCAGTGTGAGAGCCTGTTCCTGACGGAACGTTACCTCGGCGATGTTGCGAAGGTTGCTGCCGAATTCAGAGCGTACGGCATCCGATTATTTCTGAGCGCAAACTACGCAAGTCCGATAGAGATTGGTGGATTGCTTACGGCAGATCCGCTGGATGAACAGGTCCGGGAATGGTGGAACATCCAGACAGCCAAGGTATATGCGGCAATTCCTGATTTTGGCGGTTATCTAATCAAAGCGGATTCGGAAAATCGGCCGGGCCCCTTCACGTATAACCGGGATCATGCTGATGGGGCGAATATGCTTGCCGAAGCACTTCGTCCGTTTGGTGGACTGGTCATTTGGCGCTGTTTCGTCTATAACTGTAAGCAAGACTGGCGTGACCGCTCCACGGATCGTGCACGGGCGGCATACGACCACTTCAAGCCACTCGATGGCCGATTTGCGGATAACGTTATTTTGCAGATCAAGAATGGGCCGATGGACTTTCAGGTTCGCGAGGCCGTATCTCCGCTGTTCGGGGCAATGGAGAACACCAATCAGGTGCTGGAATTCCAGATTACGCAGGAGTATACGGGCCAGCAGCGACATCTGTGTTATCTGATCCCACAGTGGAAGGAAGTATTGGATTTTGATACGTTTGCCAAGGGGCCAGGTTCTGAAATCAAACGCATTGCTGACGGTTCTCTGTACAACAGGCCCTACAGCGGCTTTGCCGCAGTCTCCAATATCGGTGCAGATGCTTGCTGGACAGGACATCCGCTCGCTCAGGCGAATCTGTATGGATATGGAAGACTTGCCTGGAATCCGGAGCTGTCATCCGAAGAAATCGCAGAGGAGTGGGTTAGACTTACCTTCGGACATGACGAAGAGGTCGTTCGTCTAATCTCTGGCATGCTTTTGAATTCGTTGGATATCTATGAAAGTTATACAGCACCCCTAGGTGTAGGCTGGATGGTTAATCCGGAGCATCATTATGGACCTAATGTGGATGGATATGAATATTCCAAGTGGGGCACGTACCATTTTGCCGATTGTGATGGCATTGGTGTGGACCGGACAGTGAGCAGTGGAACAGGATATACGTCGCAGTATCACCCGGAAAATGCCGAAAGATATGAATCCGTAGATTCCTGTCCGGACGAGCTGCTGTTATTTTTCCATCATGTCCCGTATACGCATGTTCTGCATTCCGGCAAAACAGTCATTCAGCATATTTATGATACACATTTTGAAGGTGCAGAGCAGGCAGCGGCGCTAGCTCAAACCTGGGGGCAGTTGGAAGGAAAAATTGATCCAACTGTGTTCAACAAGGTGGCTGCGCTACAGGCAGAGCAGACGGAGCACGCCAAAGAATGGCGAGACATGATCAATACGTACTTTTATCGCAAAAGCGGTATTGCCGATAAACAAGGAAGAACGATATATTAGTTTAGATACGAGAGTATATAAGTTAGACTAAACATTTTCACGATCACGAAGAGCAAGAACAGCTCTGAGGAAGCAAAGCGTTCACCTTTATTACCATATGAGGAAAGAACAACGTTGACATCCATGAGAAGGAGGGAACATATGGGACATCATCAATTACCCGAGACCATGAAGGCTGCTGTCATGACTGAGCCTGGGCACATCGTCATTGAGGAACAGGCTGTACCACAGCCAGCTGAAGATGAGGTACTTATTCAGGTCATGGCGGTTGGCGTCTGCGGATCGGATGTGCATTATTTTGAACACGGCAGAATTGGCCGTTTTGTGGTGGAGAAACCGATTATACTTGGACATGAATGTGCAGGTATTGTAGCGGCTGTTGGCTCGAAAGTATCGCGGTTAAAAGAAGGAGATCGGGTAGCCATTGAGCCTGGGGTAACCTGCGGTCGATGCACGGCATGTAAAGAAGGCCGCTATAATCTGTGTCCCGATGTACAATTTCTGGCGACGCCACCGGTAGATGGCGCATTTGTACAGTACATGACCATCCGTGAGGATATGGTTTTCCCCATCCCGGATCATCTGTCTTTTGAAGAGGCAGCAATGAACGAACCTTTCTCGGTTGGGATTCATGCTGCGAGACGCAGTAAACTGGCTCCGGGAACGACACTTGCCATTATGGGCATGGGACCTGTGGGATTGATGGCTGTTGCCGCTGCCAAATCGTTTGGTGTAGAACGCATCATCGTCACAGATCTGGAGGAAGTGCGGTTGGAAGCTGCTCGTCGTATGGGGGCCACCCATACCATTAATGTACGAAATGAAGATGCGCAAGCAGTGATCCGTGAGATAACGAACGGCGTAGGTGTAGATACGGCATGGGAGACTGCGGGTAATCCGAAGGCGCTTCAATCTGCTTTATATTCGCTCCGCCGTGGAGGCAAGCTTGCCATTGTTGGACTACCTGCACAGGACGAGATTCCCCTGAATGTTCCTTTCATTGCGGACAATGAGGTGAATATATACGGAATCTTCCGTTATGCCAACACGTATCCGGCGGGAATTGAATTTCTGAGCTCAGGCCAGCATGATGTGATGTCCCTGATTACTGACCGTTATTCACTTGAGGAGACCCAACAGGCCATGGAACGGGCATTACACAACAAGAGCGGCAGTCTGAAAGTAATGGTATACCCGAACGGGATATGAAACCCTTTTGAAGGAACCCTGATATTTAGGGTTTCTTTTTTGCATTTTTCGCCATAAAAGGATTAAACAAGCTTCCATAACGTGGTATAATGCTTGAAGATTTTAATATATAAAATCATACACACCAAATTTTGTTGAATAGCATCTAGCGAAAGGAACTGAAGGTTGTGAGAACACATGAATTTATGATTCACTCTGATTTCCACCGGGATGATCTGATGTCTGTATCTTCTCAAGCATCGCGTTTTGCATCGGATATTTCATTATCATTTACGGATGCAAATCATGAACATCGTGTAGATGTCAAAAGCCTGCTCGGCATGGCACTTCTCCCCATTCGACATGGCAGCGTGGTGAGATTGCAGACACGGGGAAGAGATGAACTTGAGGCGTTGGAATACATGCTTAACGTATTGGAGAAAGGCAGGGCTTGAACTCTGAAACCTGTGTAAATCTCAGTGAATTGTAAAATATTTATCGTTTGTTCAATTCCGGCTGGTACTTTGTCCAAAAAAAGAGTATAATAAAATTTAGTTCTATTCAAGGAAGTACCCATATTAAAGGAGTGTAAATAGATTATGCCAAAAGCTGACATCCATCCAAAGACACAAACTGTAATTTTCTTCGATGCAAGTGCAGATTACAAATTCTTGAGTTCTTCGACTAAATTCTCGAACGAAACAATGGAATGGGAAGATGGTAACACTTACCCAGTAATCCGTGTGGACACTAGCTCTGCATCCCACCCATTCTTCACAGGTAAACAAAGAAACGTGGACATCGGTGGTCGTGTTGATAAATTTAACCGTAAATACAACATCAAATAGTTTGTCCAACCATTATAAAAAAACCTCAGGATCAATCCTGAGGTTTTTTTGTATTCTTCTATAATTAATTCAACCAATTATTGCGCTTACAACACATTCGGATGTACACTAGGTAACAGAGTCAGACATATTGGAGGAGGAAATAGAGATGAGCAGCATTACACACATGGTAACGTTTACACTTTACGCGGGTAAAGATACACCTGAGGCAGAGGCTTTTCTGAAGGAAAGTTCGAATACATTGGCAGTTATTCCTGGTGTAGAGCAATTTCAGGTTCTGAGACAGGTGAGTGAGAAAAATGAATTTGACTACAGCTTCTCCATGGTTTTCGCCAATCAGGCAGCGTACGATGCATACAATGATCATCCGGTTCACCGTCAATATGTAGCAGAACGTTGGGAAAAGGAAGTTAGTCGCTTTCAGGAGATTGATCTCATTCAACACGGGAAGTAACTGATGAAATTATTTGTACAAAATATAATAACAGCATAAGGTTTCGAAATCGTTTTCTCTAATCGATAAATCAAAACTTCGCGTAATCCTTCTTTCTTCATCGCTAAATTTGGATTCAAAACACATGTGACTTAAAGGGAGGATCTGTGCCTATGAAATTGGATCTTACAGGTAAAACTGCGCTCGTGACTGGTGCAACAGGTCAATTGGGAAGAGTCATCGCTCGTACGTTGGCAGACTGTGGTGCTGACCTTGCGCTGCATTACATAAATAATGAAACGAAGGCTAAAGAGCTGCAAGGCGAGATTGAAGCCATTGGTCGTAAAGCAGTCATTGTTCAGGGTGATATCACGAAGCAGGAAACAGCATTTCGAATGCGGGATACAATAGAGTCCAACCTCGGCCATGTAGATATTGTGGTTGCCAATGCGGTCATCCAATATGCCTGGACAACGGTGCTGGAACAATCACCAGAGGATTATATAAGCCAGTTCGAATCATGTGTGATGCAGAGTGTGTACCTTGCCAAAGCATTCATCCCTTATATGAAGGAAGCCAGAGCTGGTCGATTTATTGGTATCAATACGGAATGTGCGATGCAAAATTTTGCTACCCAGTCTGCATATACGGCTGGGAAACGTGGCATGGATGGTTTGTACCGTGTGCTGGCAAAAGAGGTAGGCGAATATCAGATTACCGTCAACCAGGTGGCACCTGGATGGACGATTAGTGAGCGCGACCGCAACAGTGACCCGGGACATGATGAAGGTTATATTCAAACGGTACCGCTGAAACGCAGGGGAGAAGATCAGGAAATTGCCAATGCAGTAGCTTTTTTGGCATCCGACCTGTCCTCATTTATTACAGGTGCATATATCCCGGTCAGTGGCGGCAATGTGATGCCTGCTATCTAAATTCGTTTATTGATGTGCAGAATATAGAGTATTAGATGAATCCGTTTTGTCAGTCCATGACAAGCGGATTTTTGTTTTTTAGATATATCCATAAATACATATGATTTTGTTTCTAATTTCAAAAGATTGGGGTAAAAGAATAGGTATATTCACGTGGTGGAAAGATAACTCAGAATAAGCGAATAAAGGAGACCGACCTTTCATGAAAAAAACAATTGCAGACGTTCTGGTCGAAGCACTATTGAACGCAGGCATCAAACGCATCTATGGTATCGTTGGAGACTCCTTGAATGCGGTACTCGATTCCATCCGTCGTTCAGGTAAAATTGAATGGATTCATGTTCGCCATGAGGAAGTGGCTGCTTTTGCCGCCGGAGCTGATGCTCTAGTGAGCGGAAGTATTGCCGTATGTGCGGGTAGCAGCGGACCAGGAAACATGCACCTGATTAATGGTCTGTACGACTGTCATCGGAACCGTGTACCGGTACTTGCCATCGCCGCTCATATTCCGAGTGATGAGATCGGGAGTGAGTACTTTCAGGCAACTCATCCAGAGTATTTGTTTCAGGAATGCAGTCATTATTGCGAGGTTATTACAACAGCCAAACAGATGCCGCGTTCCTTTACGATGGCGCTACAAACCGCAGTCTCCCGTTCAGGCGTTTCCGTCATCATATTGCCTGGGGATGTCGCGGCTCTGGAAGCTGCTGATCTGCCTGTTCCGGAGCATGTGTATCATGCCACACATCCGGTTGTACATCCCTCGGAACCAGAACTTCGGAAACTGGCAGAATTTCTGAATCAGGACAAAAAAATTACGTTGCTGTGCGGAGCAGGCTGCGCTGGCGCACGGGAACCTTTGATGCAGCTCTGTGATCGCTTGAAATCCCCAATGGTTATTGCACTGCGAGGCAAGGAACATCTGGAATACGATAACCCATATTCAGTGGGTCTCACGGGATTAATCGGGTATTCCTCCGGCTATCATGCCATGATGGACTGTGATGTGCTTCTGATGCTGGGGACAGATTTTCCGTATCGTCAATTTTTCCCGGAAGATGCGATTGTACTCCAAGTGGATATTCAGTCTTCACACCTTGGCCGCCGTACAAAGCTCGATTACGGAGTGTGCGGAGACGTGAAAGCTACGCTTGAAGCATTGTTACCTTATCTGACGGTAGAGCATAGCGACAAACATTTGCATAAAAGTGTAGAACGTTACGAGAAAGTTCGTAAAGAATTGGATGAGCTTGCCGTAGGAAAACCTGGAAAAACGCCAATTCATCCACAATATCTAACCAAGGTCATCAGTGATGCTGCAGCGGAAAATGCGATCTTTACCTGCGATGTAGGTACACCTACGGTATGGGCTGCTCGCTACATTGAAATGAGCCGCAATCGCCGTTTGCTGGGTTCATTTAATCATGGCACCATGGCGAATGCTCTTCCACAGGCGATTGGTGCACAAGTGTCAGATCCGGGAAGACAAGTGATCTCCTTATCCGGTGATGGCGGCATTGCCATGCTGATGGGTGATCTTCTGACGCTTAAACAGCATAACCTTCCGATTAAAGTTGTCGTGTTTAACAACGGTGCACTCAGTTTTGTTGAACTGGAGATGAAAGCTGCGGGGTTACTTGAATCGGGTACCGAGCTTGTAAATCCCAACTTTGCCATGGTAGCCCAAGCGATGGGCCTGGAGGGAATACGGGTTGAAGATCCGGCTGATCTGGAAGAGGCTGTAGAGCGTGCATTACAGCATGAGGGTCCTGTTCTGATTGATGTTGTGGTGAATCGGCAAGAACTGTCCCTTCCTCCGAAGATTAATATAAAACAGGCCGAAGGCTTCACCTTATGGATGATGAAGGCGGTACTGAATGGACGTGGCGATGAGCTTATTGAGCTGGCCAAAACCAATTTGCTAAGATAGATCTTACGCGTGCGCACATTTGCATAGTTATCGTACCATGTTGAACAGTCGATATGGTTAGATAATGTATGAAATTAAACTGTACATCTCACCAATAAGAAGGGGAGCACTAGAGACTTTTACTAAGAAGTTCTCCTTCTTGAGATGTCTACTATGTGATGAAAATTATAGCATGTAGTCATATGGATGATTTGTCTTTGAGTCGTAACTCCATTAAAATAGGTAAAGTCAGGAAGGTTTTAAGTCCTTTTTCAAACTACATATGTCGCATTCCGATGTAATACTGCTTCATATCAAATTAACCGATCCGATGACAGATGACAAACACACATGGAGGAGATCAGAATGAGTCACAAAGGAAAAGTAGCAATTATCACTGGAGCAGGAAGTGGATTGGGACAAGCGACCGCACTGAAGCTGGCTGAGAAGGGCGCATCTATTGTGGTCGTTGATCTCGTGGCAGAGACGGGGCTGGAAACTGTAAAACAGATTGAGAAGCTGGGTGGTAAAGCGATTTTTGTACAAACGGATGTAAGCAAGGCGAACGAGGTAGAAAATTATGTGAACAAAACGATTGAGGAATTTGGTCGAATCGACATGTTCTTCAATAATGCCGGAATCGCTGGTCCTGGTGTCAAATTAATTGAACATACTATTGAACAGTTTGACCAAATCATTGATATTAACCTGAGAAGTGTATTTTACGGATTAAAATATGTGATTACCGAAATGCTCAAAACAGGTGGTGGTTCGATTGTCAATACAGCATCTACAGCAGGTATCGTGGGTGTTCAAGCAGTCGCGCCGTATGCAGCAACGAAGCATGGCGTAGTTGGACTGACACGTACAGCGGCCATTGAGTATGGTAAAGATAACATTCGTGTGAATGCCATTGCACCAGGTACGATTGAAACTCCAATGGTAGTTCAGTTCGGGAAGGATAATCCTGAAGTATTCAAAGCGACCCTTGACAGCATTCCATCCGGTCGTCTCGGTAAGCCTGAAGAGATTGCGAATCTGGTATCCTTCCTGCTGGGAGACGAAGCTCCTTATATTAATGGTGCTGTTTATCCCATTGATGGTGCTGTAACTGCACAATAAGGCATCCATTAGACTGAATAAGAAAGAGAGGCAACTGTAATGTTACAATGCCTCTCTTTTTGCGTGTTATCATTTTTATTCTTGAGAGTTTAAGTTTAAGCTTAAGCTCCATCATGCCACATTGGAAGATTCACTCTGTACTGTTGTGGCATTTGCCGGACGATAGGTAAGAATGATGATGATCATTGCAATCAACACCACTACTGCTCCAATCCAGGTGATGGATGACAAAGAAACTGCGCTGACGGCGATTCCCCCGATGCCGGCTCCGGCAGCCATGGCCAGTTGCATAACAGAACTGTTCAGACTCAACATAATTCCGGACGATTCCGGAGCCATTGTAACTAGATTATATTGCTGTGTTGGGCCGGAAGACCAGGCGGCGAAGGACCATAGAATCAACACAATGAAGATAGCCACACTTGAATGAGCCGTGATATTCAGCATCAGCAGACTTACGATATGCAGGGCCATTCCAAGGATGAGTGTTCGCTTTACTCCCATACGATCGGCGCTGTATCCTCCTGATTTGGAACCAATCAGACTTGCGATACCAAAAGCCAGCAAGGCTGAACTTAACAACGTTTCGCCCATGCCTGCGACAGATACCAGATAAGGTGAAATGTAGGTATACGCAATGGAATAGCCTCCTAGCCAGAAAAAGCTGACAAGCAGCGCAAATCCAACACGAGGTTGTTTAAGCAGGGCCAATTGTTTTTTCAAAGGAACCGGTGTTTCCCCTTCAGATGGTGGGATCGTAGATGCGATAACAACCATGGCGATCAAACCCAAAATCGCAATACCTGCAAAAATCAGTTTCCAATCCCAAGCTGCAGCAATCATTCTTCCCAGTGGAACGCCTACGATCAGGGATGCGGTAAATCCGGTAATGACTGTTGCAATGGAGCTGGCCTGTTTGCCTGCGGGTGCTATTTTGGCAGCGACTGTCAAGGCTGTAACTACGACAACTCCGGCTCCTAACGCCATGAGGACTCGTGCAGCGATAAAGAGCCCATATCCAGGCAGCAGGTAAGCCAAGATGTTACCAACGACAAAAATCCCCAGAAAGTAGAGCAGTAACTTACGTCGATCCATTCGAGAAGTTAAGGCAATGATGATGGGCGTACCCAGTGCATAAACGAGTGAAAAAATGGTAATCAGCTGTCCTGCAGCAATCAATGATATATTCATGGTGTCCGAAATTCGATCCAGAATGCCCGCAATAACATATTCGGAGGTCCCTACAAGAAAGCTGACCAAGGCCAGGACATAGATTTTCCATGTGTTAGACATAAGTATATACCTCTTTCAGATTTAAATTATTATATTTCTGGAAATATGGAAATAAAGACGAGAGAGCCGGATCGAGAAATAAAAAAAAACAATTCACCCGTACGGTCCAAATTAATCTCTCCATACAGTGAAAATATTTTTATGTTTCTAGTATTATAGAAATATAAAACAAAATTTTTATTTATCCAACAGATAAGGAGCAACTCTCTGTACAGTATCCGTATTCAGACTGTAGTAAATATAAGTACCTTTCTTTTGTGATGTTAACAAACCACAATCGGATAGCTGCTTCAGGTGATGTGATAAAGTGGAGAGCGCTACCGTTACAAGCCGATTTTCCAAATCAGCGGGACACAGGTTGCTTTCACCCGAAAGGATCTGAATGATCTTATATCGCGTTTGTTCACCCAGAGCTTTATGAATTTTGACGGCCTGTTCAGTATCAATCGGATTGGATTGCATCAAAATCGGTCCTTTCGTCTTTATTTCTTATTTCCATAAATATTGAAATAACTTTATCATACCTTTTGAAAAAAGTAAACTCCCCACGAAGATCGTTGTTTCCAGTCGAACATGAATCAACTGAAAACAAAAACCTTGGCAGGAAGTTGGGAAGTCTATCTAAATTCATTAATTATAGGCGTTCAAGATACTCGACATATTCTTTGGCATCTTTCAACGACAGGTTTCTCGCTTCACGAGCCTTTTTGATTGCAATTATTTTCTTGCCTTGGTGTGCAAGTGCCTGCAATTCTTTATCCAGTTCAGTCAGCTCAGCCTGTGACGGTGGAGGTGGAGACATATTCACTGAAGAAGCGTTATAACTAAGAGGGGATTGTGCGGTACGTCCTGAGCCATTTTCCAGACGTTCAACATCCCTTTTCAATTCATTCAACTGTGTCTGCAAGCTGATGACGCGAACCAATAAGATGAGAATAAGAAATAAAAAAATGACTAAAACAATGGTGTTGATTTCCATCCAGTAAGATGCCTCGCTTTCCTTGCTTCAAATGCATATCTATTTAAGCTGTACAGGGATTTCCTTGACACCTCGAACAATCATCCCGGGTCTCCATTCAAGTTCTTTAACATCCGCCTGCAGATGCATATCGGGAAAGCGGCGCAGCAGCGTATTAATAGCAATCTCACCTTCCAGTCGCGCGAGAGGGGCTCCCAGACAGAGATGAATGCCTTTGCCAAAAGCCAAATGTGCACTCTTCTCACGAGTGATGTCAAACACATCCGCATCCTTAAATTTCTCTTCATCCCGATTGGCTGAATCCAGCGCTACAATAACAAGTTCACCTTCAGCGATATGATGTCCATGAAATTCAATGTCCTCAGATGCCCAGCGGGACGTGCTGAATTCAACCGGACCATTATAACGCAGCATTTCTTCAACAGCATTATGAATTAACTCAGGCTGCTTAATCAGAAGGTTTCGTTGATCCGGGTGCTCCAAAAGGGCAAGTACACCATTGCCGATGAGGTTAACCGTTGTTTCGTGTCCGGCGATGATCAGCAGAGCGACAACACCAAGCAATTCATTTTCGGATAGTTGTTCTCCTGATTCCTCTGCCACAACGAGCTGACTGATCAGATCGTTACCTGGTTGCTCACGTACTTTGGCAAACCAGGCATTTAGGTAATCAATGAATTCCTTGGCATGCTTCTCAAATACTTCGGAATGCTCCGCACTTGTCGCATCGATAATCGAATTGGACCATACACGGAATTTATCCTGGTCTTCAAGAGGCACACCCAGAATCTCACTGATCACAATGATCGGTAATGGAAAGGCATACTCATCAATCAGATTCATCTTGTCCGAGGACTTGAGATTATCCAAAAGATCGTCGGCAATTTCCTGAATATGGCTTCTCATTCCCTCAATCAGCCTCGGAGTAAAAGCCTTCTGTACGAGTCCACGTAACCGGCGATGATCAGGTGGATCAGAAAAAAGCATATTATGCACGAATATATTTTGTTGATCTGGACCGTAACGTTTAATGACATCTTTACTGAAGCGGTTGTCTTTCAATACTTCGACTGCATCCTCATATCGGGTAATAATCCAACCGAAATCACCATGAGGGAACAGAACTCTGTAAATGGGATCATTCTGTCTCAGCTTTTCATATACGGGGTAGGGATTCTGTGTAAATTCTCGGGTGAAGAACTCAGGTTGTGAGGTTTCATTTGTACTCAAAGGGTTAATCTCCTCTCATGAAAATCTCATAATGTTACGCATCTTATCTAAGTGATCATATGTTAATTTCGGTAACTTCATACAAAAAGCCTGCACCATCTATATATTTAAGATGAGAACGATTGAAACCTTGTTTTCAAAGACAGGTCGGATAATATGGAAGGTAAATACAGGAAGGGTAAAGAAGAGTACTATAGAAAAGAAATTATAAATTAAAAACCGAGGAGCGGCTGTCATGTCCAAATCAAAACTTCCCCTGCACCATCACCAAATTCCTGCAAGTCCACTTGTACTTGGCTGTATGCGCTTTGGAGGTGATTGGGATGTTCTCCCGATTACTGAAGATCTTGTAATGGAAGGTCGCAAGGCTGTGGAAGCAGCCCTTGAAATAGGCATTAACCATTATGATCTGGCGGATATCTACACACGGGGCAAAGCAGAGTATGTGTTAGGCCGCGTCCTATCAGAGCAGAAAAGCTTGAGGAATCAGATCATTCTGCAGTCCAAGTGTGGCATACGTCTCGTTGGTGATGACGAAGGGCCCCAAAGATACGATTCTTCAGGTAAACATATTCTAGCGAGTGTTGATGGTATTCTTAAACGTTTGGGGGTAGAGTATCTGGACATCTTATTGCTCCATCGCCCTGATCCTCTTGCACATCCACAAGAAATTGGCGACGCCCTGGCGAGACTTCATCAAGCAGGAAAAGTACGTCATTTCGGTGTATCCAACATGGGCTCAGAACAGATACGTCTTCTCCAGTTGCATAGCAGCGTGCCCTTAATTGTAAACCAGCTTGAAATGAGTTTGGACAAAATCGGATTTGTGGAGGCAGGAGTAACCGTTAATCGACCGCAAGCCAAAGAAAATGTCTTCCCTTATGGGACGATGGAATATTGTCAGGCGGAGCAAATTCAATTGCAGGCATGGGGCCCGCTGGCACAGGGCCGGTTTACGGGCAGGGTCATCGATGGACAGCGCCCGGAAATTGAGGACACGGCCAAATTGGTTCAGCGGATGGCAAAGGAGCGAGGTGTTACACCGGAAGTAATTGTATTGGCCTGGTTAATGAAACATCCCGCAGGAATTCAACCCGTGATCGGTTCAATTCGTCCAGAGCGTATTCTGGCCTGTCGGGACGCTGCCAACACGGAACTTACACGGTATGAGTGGTACGAGCTATACTCCGCTTCATGTGGTAGAAGAATGTAGCCGATCTTAAAATGGGGACACAGGCTTCCGGCCTGTGTTTTTCTATGCTAATGGACTTGATCTGGTTGAACCACAACACGAATCGTTTAAATGATTAATAGAGACATAAGGCCTATAACGGAGATGTTTTTCTAACATCTTATTTATTTAGGATTTACTTCTTATGCATTGGCACTGGTGCAGACGATGAAGCAATACACATTTGTGCTACGAACTATGTCCATGGGCTCATGAAGAATGCTGATAAGAAGGACGTTTCAACCATTTTTAACGATTTCTGCGTTCGTTGAAAGGCCGCTGTGATAAAATAGCACCAATAAGAACATACGATCTGTTTGCATGAGAGGAGAAATCTTGACGATGGAGATGCTCAAGCCACCCGCCGAGACATTATATGAGACAGAATTAAGAGCTCTGCGAGAGGAAGATACGGGAAAACGCCCTCCAAATTGGCTGCTGTCGCCAGTCTATGTCAGAGATTTTATTATTGGGAGGGATAAACCTGCAATCTTGGACGGAGAAGAGGTTCCCATTACACGAAAATATTATGGCAACGATGTACTGATTGAACGTGCAGTGGTGACTTTGGCAGGCAATCGGGGCTTAATGCTGGTAGGAGAACCCGGAACAGCCAAGACCATGCTCAGTGAATTGCTGACCGCAGCCATTTCCGGAACCAGCCTGAACACGATTCAGGGTACGGCAGGTACAACCGAAGACATGATTAAATATTCCTGGAATTATGCCATGCTGCTGGATAAAGGCCCGTCCGAAGCGGCGCTTGTACCCTCACCGTTGTATAACGGAATGAAGAAGGGGATTCTTACCCGTTTTGAGGAGATTACACGTTGCCCTGCTGAAGCACAGGATAGCCTGATCAGTATTCTCAGTGACAAGGTAATGAGTATTCCTGAACTGGACGGTGGTGTGCTGTTTGCCAAACCGGGGTTTAACGTTATTGCTACGGCGAACATTCGTGATAAGGGAGTCAATGAAATGAGTGGTGCGCTGAAGCGCCGTTTCAATTTTGAGACGATCAAACCGATCAGCAGTGTGAAAATGGAAGCCAAAATTATTGAATCTCAGGCTCGCAGCCTGTTATTACATAGCGGAATAGACACCGATATTAATTCGGATGTGGTTGAATTGCTGGCCACGACATTTATGGAGCTTCGCACGGGAATGACGCGGGAAGGTTACAAGCTGGATACGCCCCAAGCGTCCATGAGTACGGCTGAAGCCGTATCTGTATATGTACAGAGTGCAATGACTTCTTATTATTACGAAGACAAGGGAATCGCATTGGATCGGCTGGTGCAAAACATGTTGGGGACGATAGCGAAAGAAAGCGACAAGGATCTGTCCATCCTCAGAACCTACTTCTCCAAGGTCGTGAAGGAGCGGTCCAGAGAAGAGGGGATTTGGAAGGATTACTACGAGGAAAAGAAATGGATCGGTTAACAGGAAAAGCAGATCTGGATGTTGCCCAGTTACAGACGCTATTTGAGTCCGGGGTGTATAACCTGAACAACGGAACGGTTTATTTTCCCATACGCCATCATAGTCCAGCCTGTTCCTATCATTTGCTGCGATTGATTGAAGAATACAAGCCGGACATCATTCTAATCGAAGGCCCTGAGAGCGGCAATCCCTTACTTCAAGTTCTGGCTGATGAGGCGACCCTACCTCCTGTTAGTCTTTACTACACCTATGAGAGTGAGGAGGAGAGAGCGGCCTGTTATTATCCGATGCTTCGTTACTCTCCTGAATATGTAGCGCTGAAAGAAGCAGCTCGGCTGAGCATCCCTGCAACTTTTATCGATCTGGATTATCATCATTTCTCCAAGCCCAACAAGGCAGAACAGCGGGAAATTTCCATTCAAGATGAAACTTTGCTCGCAGGGTCTGAGTTTATTAACCGTTTATGTCAGAAAACAAACTGTCGAAGTTTCGATGAGTTGTGGGAGAACGTATTTGAGATTGGTGGTCTGGAGAAGTCAACACAGGCATTTGTACAGGATGTATTCACGTACTGTACCTTATCCCGGATGTGTTATTCAGCGGAGCGCTTGCACAGTACAGGGGATTTGGCAAGAGAAGCTCATATGAGAAGTCGTATCAAACAGGCTGGGCAGGAGCATGAACGTGTGCTTGTTATCACTGGCGGATTTCATACGTATGGACTCCTCAGTCCCGAGAATGATGAGACGAACTCAGAAGAGATGACGATGCAAGAGCATGCGAAGGCTCACCATTCGGTGCATCAGCAGATGTATCCCATGGTCTACACGTTTGCCGAAGCGGATCGGCTGAATGGGTATGCAAGCGGCATGCCTTACGTGAATTATTATGAACAGATCTGGACCCAGCTGCTTCTGCGAAAGAATTCCGTGTATAATTTGACCGCTTTGGACTTGTTATCCCGACTAACCCGCAAGCTGAGGGAAGGACATGAACATGTATCAACCAGCGACGCTATTGAGGCATACAGCATGGTTCAAGGGCTCGCAGGACTGAGAGGAAAAAGGGAAGGCGGAGTCTATGAGCTGATGGATGCAACACTTTCTTCCTTTGTTAAGGGTGAACTTACATTAGCTTCAGACAAACCAATACAAGAACTGCACAGATTGCTAACCGGGGATGTCATCGGAAAAGTGGCTCCCAACCCATTCAGTATTCCGATCGTTGAGGATTTCAAAGAACGTTGTACAGAGTCCAAACTTCAAATTCGTACTACAGGCCAACATAAGAAGGTACTTGATCTATACGCCAAACCTGATCATCGTCGGCAAAGTCAATTGTTTCAATGTATGGTCTATCTCGTTCCGGAGTTCGCGAAGCGACAATCGGGCCCGGATTGGATTGCACAGCGTGACATGAACCTTGTTCGGGAGACGTGGGTATATACCTATTCCTCCAGAATTGAGGCTCGATTGATTGAGAATTCACTCTATGGAGGCACAATTCGGGAAGCCGCTACGCGCAAGATGGAAGAAGAGATGCAGGGAATACCGGATCATCACAGCGGTGACCTTGCCAAATCCATGCTTCAGGCTCTGCTTATGGGTCTGCAGGATACCGCCATGAAGCTGTATGAACAAGTGAAGTCGGCGCTCCGGAAGGATGGGAATTTCCTGTCGTTGTGTGGAAGTCTGCATATTTTGAATCGAATTCAGCAGCATCGCAGACTTCTTGGGTTGTCTGAGGAACCGCAGCTCCTTCATCTCGTGTCTGAAGCTTATAACAATGCCGTTGACAAACTGATGCAGCTCTCAAGAACGAATCCGGATGAACATGAAGCGATTGTCCAGGGACTGAAGCTGCTTGCCATGCTGGCAGAATCGTCCGAAGATCATTTTCGGGATGATACCTTCCGGGCACACCTGGATGAACTTCTGTCAGACAGCCAGCTTCCGGCACAGCTGGAGGGGGTGTGTATTGCCATCTCTTCAGGACTTGGCGACAGACATAGAGAAGAGATCGTGGATCGGGCACGTGCATATATTCGGGGATCGCAGGAACAATCCCGGCAGACTGCACTTTATCTACAGGGCGTGTTCTCTGTAGCACGGGACGCTTTTTTGTATGAAGATCAGCTTTTATCAGAATTGAACTATATGATCGAGCAGCTTGATTATGAAGAGTTTATTCGCATGATTCCTGAGCTTCGTTTGGCGTTTACTTACTTTACCCCCATGGAGACAGGCCTGATTGCGGATCGGGTTGCGAGCTTGCATCAGGTAGAGAACGAAGAGATGTCATGGCCTTCCGTTGACGAGCGATTGCTGATCCAGACGAAAACATGGGATGAAGCCCTTCGGAAGGAGTTTGACGCATGGAAGCTGATCTGAATGAGCTGGATACAACCAAGGAAATGGTGAAAGAAAATGCTGAGCTGAATCGGGCAGAAACCTTAAACCGTTGGCGCCTTATTCTGGGTGAATCCGCCGAAGAAGGACTGTCCAATGCTGAAGACTTCTCCCCTGATGATTTTAAATATACCGAAGTCGATGAGATTCTCGGATATCTGTATAATCGCGAATACGGTGAAGAGCAGGGTTACAGAAAAGGAGGAGGACGAGGCCCTTCGGACTTGACCGTTCCCAGATGGCTCAATAAAGTCAGGGATTTGTTCCCGAAACCAACGGTGGAAATTCTGGAAAAGCAGGCGCTTGACCGGTATGGCCTGACGGAAATGTTAACGGACAAAAAGCTGCTGGAGTCACTCGAACCGAATATGAACCTGCTCAAAAATATTATGCAATTCAAAGGACGAATGAAAGGCGACGTATTAAAGAGCGCTAAAGAAATCGTACGAGTCGTGGTTGACGAGCTGCGACGTAAACTGGAATCTCAGACTAAAGCGAGTATTACGGGCAAACGCAGCCGATATGCATCCAGTTCGGTGCGTTCCTTGCGCAATCTGAATTTCAAGCAGACGATTACCAAGAACCTGAAGAACTATGACAAAAACCATCGCAGATTTGTCATTGATCGTCTATATTTTGACGGAAATATCCAGTCTCATAACAAGTGGGACATCATCATTGGTGTGGATGAGAGCGGAAGCATGCTGGATTCAGTGATATACAGTTCAGTCATGGCCAGCATTTTCTATCGCCTGAATGCACTGCGAACGAAATTGTTCATTTTTGACACACAGGTTGTCGATTTGAGTGACAGGCTGGAAGATCCGGTAGATGTGCTCATGAACGTACAGCTTGGCGGGGGAACCCATATAACCAAGGCGCTCCGTTATGGTGAGACGTTAATCGAAAATCCCGGTAAAACAATATATATTCTCGTTAGCGATTTGGAGGAGGGTTACCCGATCCAGCACATGTACAAGGCTTGCAAGGACATTTTGGATACGGGCTGCAAGTTGCTTGTGCTGACTGCCCTCGATTTTAACGGAGATACCGTGTACAACAAACATGCTGCCCAAACCTTATCCAATATGGGTGCACATGTAGCTGCGATTACGCCCAATGAGCTCGCTGATTGGATTGGCGAGATTATTACTTGAGCAGCGAACTGAATCGAACGATGTATCATGATGATTTAATTGATTGGTTATATTCAAGATCATTATAAATTAATATTCAAGGAGGAATGTGTCATGTTAACCGCAGATCGCACAGTAGAGGCTTTGGTGGAGAAGTTTGCAGAGGTGTGTTCCAAAGAATACTCATTAAAAACAGACCGGAGTTCGGAAATTATTGAATATGTTTTGGGAACAACGGAGAAGTTTCCTGACCTCATAGGAAATTCCAGCCATTATGCTTACCAGACGATAGAGGTACTTATGAAATTGGCCAAAAAAGATGACGGAGACATCTTTTTTCGAGCGGGAGCCATTGTAATTCATATGGAATCCAATTATTCCAGAAGGAATTCGTGGAGAACCGATGGTTTTACGCTCTGCCTTGGAAACGACTCGGAAGCCTATGGACTAAGCGGAAAGAGCAAAACCAATGATCGTATGGGCGGGTTGCTTTACAGGTTGGAGAAAATCAATCGCTTTGCTGGAGAGAAGGAAATTCTGGATGAATTAAAAAGCAGACTGAAGGGGAATTTCCACGATGTAATCAATGGAATGATACTCCTTCGACTCTATTCTGATCTCAATGATAGCCCTTCTCATCTTGCCCAGGTGCAACAATTCACTCAATCTTTGCCAGCATTGTTTCAACATGTGATGAACCATGATACAAGTAAGCTGCGGAACGAATTACATACATTGATTGAGCCACTGGTGGTTTGCAATTTTCAAACGAAACATAACAGATCTGCGTATGAATTGAATGATGAATTCCTCCGGGATAAGCATAATCAGGTTATAGCTGAGAACTATTCGGATACTTCACGTTCCAAAAAGGAACAACTCTCTTACAGTGAGTTCGACAAGACGATGATGCTTTTGAGCAATGCCTTGTTGTATTTAGTTAACATCAGTGGGGGAAAACAACGCTTCCTAGATGAAAACAGTGAGACTGGTCGTATTTTACTCGAAGCCATCAACCAATTGCATGAGATTTATCCACTTGAAGTTCGACGCTACTTGTTGAGCATGGACCAAAGAACGAAAAATGCCAATGAGCTGCTGTCAGGACTGGTTCCTCTGGATGAGCCATATCAGCTAATTGAAATGTTACGCAGTGAACTCGAATCGTACACTATACCATGGAAATTTCTACAATCGACTATTGTGTACGAACCACAGCAGGCCATTCGAGCATATCACATATTAAAACCCCCTTTCCTCAAATTGTGCATTCAAAAAATGCTGGAGGACCATGGCATGGCTGTGCCAGAGGTGGACGAAACGGTTGAACAAGCTGTGTTCAGTGCTCTTCGGCATCCATTAGATGGAGGAAGACAGGGGCTTGCGATTGCACGATATTTGAACGGGGAAAGTTCACTTGAAGAATACTGGGAAGATCCGAATAGTCGCGGATTGTTTAATAACCTGAATCGTGACAAAAAGCGCGTTCATAACTTGATCAGCATTAGTTTCCTGCCTTTGGATTCGGAGGCGATGCGTCGGTTCGTGATTCTCACCACGTATCCCGAGTGGACACTGGATATTGTCTCTGATATGTATCAATCTTACGCGTTTAGCGGAGAGAAGCTGTTGGAACGTTACGGCCAGGATCCAGAGGTGAAGCAAGAGAAATTGCTGTCCAGCCTGATCGCTCTCAACGGTATGACCGATTACAAGTACAAATCGATGCCCCAGGATGAATATCGCCGGATCATTCAGCAAAATCTGGACTTTGCTCTGGGGCAGTACAAGAAGCTGCCCACAGACACGCGCATCTTAATTTTGGAAATTACCTTTGAACAACGCCATGAACTTTCGACAAAACAAGTAGCCGAAGCAATTCGTGCCGGCTTGCAAGATTCATCCAAAAAAGCAAATGGCGTGGCGTTATCTGAGTTCAATCGCATTCCTGAGCAGGACTTATATACTACAATATACCGTTCAGAGAAAAAAGTGGGTGTGAAAGAAATGGCTCTCAATGCCATCCGCAGTTTGGATAATAGTAAGGATATATACCTTGAGCTTTTAAAGAGTGAAAAGTCTGCAGAGTGGAAAAACCTGATTCAAATTCTGCTGGACACTGCGGATCAAAGCCCGGAATATGCTCATTCGGCACTTGCAGAACAGGCAGATGCCAAAAAGCTGTCCAGATTAAGCTGGTTATCCTTGAACGAACTTCCTTCTCTGATGCGTTCAGAGGACGATCAACCCTTAGATGACCGAATCAAGCAATATATTTTGGTGCAATCAATAGATCATACATCTGCACCAAACGAGAGACTGAATGAACTACGTGAGTATGTAAGTGAGGAATCGTTGGCACGATTTGCTGGCGAGTTACTCCAGTTGTGGATTCAGGAGGGGGCTTCCGCGAAGGAGAAGTGGGTCATGTACCTCTCCGCACTCTTTGGTGATAATCAGATTGTGAATATTCTGGCTCCCCAAATTAAGGAATGGACGGAAAACAGTCGCGGCGCCATAGCAGCAGATGCTGTAAAAGTACTGGCCTATCTAAAAGAACCATCCGCACTGATGGCAATTGACAAGGTTAAACGCAGTGTGAAGAACCGTCAGGTTAAAGGTGCGGCTGAAGAAGCATTGCAGCTCGCAGCTGAGAATATGGGACTAACCTCGGAACAGCTTGAGGATCGACTGGTCACTACGCTTGGTTTTGATCAGAATGGAACGATGCAGCTGAGCTACGGGGAGCGTTCATTCCGGATTAAAGTGAGTGGGGATTTGCAGGTCTTGGTTGTCAACGAAGAAACGGGGAAATCAGTGAAGAGTCTGCCTGCCCCTGCACAGAAAGATGATGCTGATCTTGCAGCGAAGTCCAAGGCACGTTTCACTCAACTGAAAAAGGATCTTAAAACGATGGTTAACATCCAGTCGCAACGTCTGGAAGAATCGTTGTCCAAGCAGCGCCTGTGGTCTGCTGATGAATGGTCAGCACTGTTTGTACAAAATGTAATCATGCGGAAATTTGCTGTGGGTCTGATCTGGGGAACGTATGAAGAGGGTGAACTGCTCACAACCTTCCGTTATATGGAGGACGGCACGTTTAATACCGTCGATGAGGATGAATACAAGCTGCCTTCAGGTTCGCTGGTGGGACTGATTCATCCACTCGAACTGGACCATTCTACACTCGAAGGATGGAAAACACAGCTGGAGGATTACGAGATCAAGCAGCCGTTCGAGCAGTTGAACCGACAAATTCATGTGCCTGAGGATGAAGATAAAGACAAGGTTGAATACGATCGCTTGCCAGAGTCTGACTTCTCTCCAACGGCATTCCCCAAAGCGCTGGAAAAGTACGGCTGGATCAAAGGCCCCGCGCAGGATGGCGGCTGGTATCATGAATTTTACAAAGAGTATGGAGATCTTGTCGCAGAACTGCGGTTCAGCGGGACGAGTATTACGTATTATGAAGGGTTGGAAGATATTACGCTGGAATCGCTGCACTTCTTTAAACCTGGAAGTCAGAAACATTATTATTATGGCGACCATAAGTCCATTGCTTTGGGTGAAATTGCAGGTCGTGTGTTCAGTGAGACCATCTATGATATTTTAAGAGCGTCAGGACGTTGATCACGTGAGTGGATTTGAACAGAAGTTTCGGATGTTTTCGAAGCTGTGTACGGAGGATTATTTGATTCGATACGCCAACAAGGGATTGTACAAACGGTCTCTGAAAGAGTTGGATCAAGGCGTGACTGTGCAATTCACTTGGAATGAAGCCTCTGTGAGTTGTCAGTTGAGTGATGGTACACATTGTAAGCTTGAAAATACGCTCGATCATTGGGAATGCTCCTGTCCGGCGGACAATATTTGCAAACATGTATTGATTTCGATTTTGTATTATCAGCAGGAACATCAGACAGAAGATCCATTGAATCAGGGAGAAGAAGCGTCTTCAGCAGAGTTGATGCCTGCCACCGGTGTGGATGATCATGAGGAAGTCCACGATCTAATTGCACCCTCCCCGGTGACGGAATCCCGTTTCCGTTGGATGGTTGAATCGGATCTTGCTCCCTTGATTAAATCGTATAGTTCTTCCTTAATTGAAGAGGTATTGTTCCGATTAAGATATCCGGAGCAGATTGAAATATTGGAAGATTCTCTTCTAACGGTGCGTCTGGTGAAACAAGAAATTGAGGTTTCGTTTACAGAAGAAGCTAGTCTGGCTAAGGCCCTGTGCAAAGTAAAACAAACTGCCGGTAATATGGCCAAGCTTGAAGCGTTATTGCGGTATCGGATGCAGCAAGGTTTGGATGATACGGAAGCTATAAGTGGAAGAGTCCATGATGCCAAGTTTTCACTTCAAACGGTGCGGGAATGTCGTTCCATGCTGGCAGGTCTGCTCAAGACGGGGCTTGCCCGTCTACCACAATCATATATGGCTCAATTGGAGACACTGGCGATTGCGGCCCATAGTGGACATCTTCCCGACGTTGAGCGAGGTTTACGCGGGATTCAGGGAGAATTGCAACTGTTTTTTAACCGACATGTACGGTTCTCCATGCAATCCATACTTGATCGGATAAGCAAGTTGTATCTTGCATTACAGGTGCTTGAACAAGAGAAGGTATCTGCATTCAAACTAAGTCAGCTCATTGGCAGTTTTCGAAGTAAATACTATGCGGTACCCGAGTTGCATCTGTATGGATTGGGGGCTGATGCATGGGAGACACGCTCCGGGTACCGTGGAATCACTTATTACTTCTATTGTTTTGATGACGCGGAGATCTATACGTACAGCGATGTGCGGGCGGTATACTATGAAGATAATCAATTCTCGTATGCAGAGCATTACGGTTCCTTCACTCCATGGCTGCCTAATCTGACTTTTCGTCAATTTGCCGGGGAAGAGATGCAGTTTCGCTCGGTGAAAGTAAATGAAGAGCATAGGCTCTCCTCCGGGGAAGGTGCAAAACTGACATTGCTGCCCCGAACATCAGTAGAAGAGGTGAATCTGGGCAAGTACATGCAAGATGTAGCCACCGTACTCGCTGAGGATTTGCGTCCATTTGAGTTGTTTTCCGTTCCGCAAGAGCGACTGGCGATGATTAAGGTTGCCCGGGTTGTAGAGCATCGCTTCGATAAGCAATCGCAGGACCTTATTCTTACGATGGAGAGCGACCATGGCGAGACATTAGACCTGGCTCTACCTTATTCATCGGAATGGCAGACCATGATCAAACGGCTTGAATCGAATTATGGGGCAGGAACACTCGAACATTTCTATGCCTTTGTACGTATAGAGCAGCAACGGATATACCCGATCAGCTTCCTGAAGGGTCAGACGGTGATCAGTCTCAAACTGGATACGGGCTATGGAAGGACGAGAAGATTTGGAAGACTATAATCAGTTGATGCAGAAGATCAGCAGCTGGTCAGAAGAGCTGCTGCTTCGCGGATTATCTCAATTCACACTGAGAGATATTGAAGTGTTGGAACAGCTAATTGGGGAGACCTCAAGATTTCAAATGACTTTCCTTCGTGAGATGTTGGAACATATGATTGAAGAGGGTCGAAAAATTGCTTTGGGAAATGGCGATGAGGAGCTTATGCTGTTTCATTACTGCCGCATCACACAGTATGTGCAGCTGAGCATTCAGGAATCATCCTGAACCGATATACACAAAAAAGAATTGCAGAAGCGCGAGCCTCTGCAATTCTTTTATATTTATTGAGTAAATTGAGTTTTTGGATCGAATCTAATATAGAGTTGCGTTTTAATGGAGATATCCGTAGCTTACTAACTCGTATATCACTCTATATGGAAGGGAGGGTAAGCATGAAGGAAGATCAGATCAGGAAAGCAGTTGCAAGGCGTGACCATGAAGCTATGGAATGGGTGATGAATCAGTATGCCGGATTGTTGTGGAAAATTATTTATTCCATATTACATAATGCCTCAACAGAAGAAATCGAAGAATGCGTAGCAGACACGTTTTTTTCATTTTGGCAAAATCCACTTTCTTTCCAGCCCGAGCGCAGCAGTTTGAAAAATTATCTGGCAATCATTGCGAAGCATAAAGCCATTGATCGTTACCGGAAATGGAATCGTAGAAGTGAGATTGCATATGAGGAGAGCATTCATTTTGTTCAAACTGAGGACACTCTCTCTCAATTGCTCAGTATAGAAAGGTATCAAGAATTGGAAGAAGCTATTGAATCGTTTCCTGAACCTGACCGGGAGATTATGAAACGTCGATTTTATGAAGGTCAGAAGCCATTGGAAATTTCAGAAGCCTTGTCTTTGCACATCAGACAGGTCAATAACAAAATTTATCGTTCGAAACAGTGGTTGCGTAAGTGGTGGTTGCAGAAGAAATAGAGGAGGTGATACTCATATTGAATCCAGGAGATCATTTTACGGAACAGAATCTAACTAATATCAAGAAATTATTCCATGAGAAAGCGCGCCTTGAGGCAGATTCGCAATGTAATTCACAGAAGAAGAGCACACAACTAAATAAAAGAAGATCCCGTAAGTTAATCTATATCCCGATTGCCGCCATCCTGTCTTTAACTATTGTCACAGGTGCAGCAGCGGCCATGGGAGTAATTGATCTTTCAACTATTCTGCAATTTTTGAGTGGAGATCGAATCAACATTCTTCATCCGGTAAATAAGACCAGTGAAGATCAGGGCATACACATGCAGACTCTCGGTGCAGTTCGAGACGGCAGCACAACTGAAATATATGTGTCCCTCAAGGATTTAACTGAAGACCGGGTTAACGCTTCACTTGATGTATATGATTTTCATGTATCAGGTGGTCGTGCACATAACGCGCAGTTAGTACATTATGATGCTGCTGAGAAGACTGCGATTGTCCGATTTCTGGTTCAGGGAAAAAGGCTCAGCAATCGGATGAGCGTTCAGATCAGTTCTTTTTTATCAGGTGCACATAAAGAAGAGGATTATGATTCTGGACTCAATCTTTCAGAACTCCTGAGTAAGAAGCAGCAGAATGAAGTTGATACGCTTGATCCACTCGGAGACAGTATTAGCGGGTGGGGAGGTCCTTCCGCTCTGGAATTAAGTGAACAGGAATTCATTCATGTCCTTCGTCAGGATCAAACCCATATCAAGCTGCCTGGGATCGATTGGATGTACATATCCAATATAGGTTTCGTTGATGGAAAATTGCATATTCAGATTAATCCCGATGACGAGATGGGTAGATACAATCATGGTTATTTTTTCTTCACTGATGACCGAGGGAACAAGCAGGATATTCCTATGAATAGTGTCTCCTATGGCTCTTATATCAAAGGTGGTACTAGATACGGTGGGGATTATGAGGAGTATATTTTTGATATTTCAGATATCAGTCAACTCAATAATCTTCGGCTTAAAGGTGACTTTACCAGTTACGATCAGTTCGTTACGGGGAAATGGGAAACAACTTTTGATCTGAAACAGGATTCATTAAGTAAAACTGGAAAAGCAATTCTTACGCTGGATGAGGAAATACGTACAGAGATTGTAGTCTCCTCCCTGGGTATTACGCTCATGGGCAAAGGCGTCAATCAACTAAAGCCTGAGAATCTTCATATGGAACTCTATCTCAACGATGGCACAAGCATTCTTCCCAAATCGGGGTTCCTGAACATTGACGACAATTTGATGAAGTGGATATCACCTCAGACAGTACCCGTAAATGAAGTAAATTATCTGATGTTGAACGGACAGAAAGTGTTATTGCAGGATCCTTAAGGATGGTATAAAAAAATGGGCGGTCTTCACGACTGCTCTTTTTTTATAAGATTTTGCTATTCGCTTCACTTTCCAAAGGCAACGGTTATATTCGTTATATTCGCTCAGATGTCATATCCCCGCTTATGATGCATACCCATACATTAGGCGAATGCTGTCTTAAGGAGGAAACAGGCATGTCCATGAGCGAACCTCTGTTAACGCAAATTGTCAATCAACATATTCCGGCTGGCGCGACTGTCGTCACCATTGATAAACCGGTCAAACATCCGGCTATTTATGCTTCAGATTTAACCGGAGACGGAATGCCGGAGATTGCTGCTGTATATGAGCAGGGCGGTGAATTAATGCTGCTTGTTCTGAAATTTTACCAGGGTCACTGGATCAAGATGTCTTTGACGAAAGGCTTGGGTTATGGCGTTACCTTGTTGACAGCGGCATCGGTGACATCCACGGCGCGGAACAATCTCATTGTCGGCTGGCAGGTCGGTGCGATCTGGTCAAAGCTTGCTGTATACGATTGGACAGAATCAGGACTGACTGATCTCGCGCCAGAAGATTGGTATTACAGCCATGCGGAAATCATCGATATGCCAGGTCCTCACGGCAGAGATGGCAAAGTAGAAATTGCACTCTGGATTCATGATACAGGTGAAGCTTATCGGGTCGAGATCATCCGCTGGCAGAATGGTAATTGGGTGCCCGCAACAGATGTGTATCCATATTACTTTCCTAAGGTCGTACAGTATTATGAAAAATTGACTGAACACTATCCAGACTATACTTTCTATTGGTACTATCTTGCAGATGCCCAGTACAAGGCCGGATTATTTCCTGCCGCGCTCGTTTCGGTCCAACAAGCGTTAAGCTTCAATGAACCATACCCTTCGCGTGAAGCGCTGCTTGAGCTGGAAAAGAAGATTAGGCAAGCCATGGGCACAGAAGGGCCCCGTGAAACGACGTGGTTATTTCCGATATCGGTCAGAACGACAACTGGAACCCGGTGGGGTTATATGGATGCCCAAGGTCGTATTCGACTTGAACCGATCCTTGACGATGCCCAAGACTTTCAACGAAATGGCCGGGCTGTCGTAGTGAAAGACGGGAAGACTGGCATCATCAATCTTAACGGTCAATTTGTCGTTCAACCTGTATACGATTCCATTAATCCTTTTTCAGAAGGTCGGGCCATTGTCATTGATTCCCAAGGATTCAAGATGATTGATGAACAAGGCGCAGTATTGACCAAACGGGCATATCCGTTTATTGCCGATGTGAAGGACGGTCGAGCGTTTTTTTACCTTTCAGACAGCAGTCAGTCAGGCGGGGAAGTCAGTCGTTACGGTTATTTGGACACCTCTGGAAATGAGGTCATTCGGGCGCAGTTCGCTTCAGCAAACGATTTTCAGGATGGGAAGGCCGTTGTGCAGATCAAGGAAAATGAATATGCGTTAATTAACCGAAATGGTCAGCGACTGGCAACGTATCCATATGCCTATGTAGGTCCTCTGGGTAACGGATTACTTCCTTTTCAGAAAGAAGCATCAGGGAAATACGGTTATATCGACGAAAGTGGTCATATCCGGATTCAGCCGAGCTTCACTTCGGCATTTCCGTTCAGTGGTGGGTACGCTATTGTGAATACAGCGGAGGATTACAACTCCATCTATGGCGTTATTAATACACAGGGCACATTTACCATCCAACCCGCCTACAATGACATTCGAGACCTGGGTGAACATCGGCTGGCCTTGGGGCAAGCAATTGATCCCAAACAGTCTTTTCTAGGTTCGGTCTATGCAATTGCAGATGTCACTGGTAGAAAACTATCGGATTTTGTATATACGGACGTATCAAATTATAATGGAGGCCTGGCTTCAGTCACGAATGGATCACAAACGTTCTTTCTGGATCTTCATGGGCGACCTGCATCGGGATACCCACGTGTTGAAGGCTCGGGCATACTCGAATGGGTAGCTCCCGATCTGATCAAGGCGTATGTGGACCAGCGCGTATCCTATGTAAACCGAGCCGGGCAGATCATTTGGCGGCAAAATACAATCGTTCCGCTTCACCCGCCATATCGTGTACGGGAAGAGAAATATAAGCCAAACCCTGATTATCTCGTGTATTATCCGCAGGTGGAAGGGTTAACCGATCAAGCCGTTCAGCTTGCAGTAAACGCCAAGTTAAAGGCACTTTCCCAAGTGAAGCCAATCCCTGCGAATCAGAAGCTGGATTATACCTATACAGGGGATTTTGATATTACGTTCTACCAGCAGCAGTTGCTTCAACTTAAACTCACGGGTTATAACTACCCGGCTGGTGCAGCACATGGCATGCCGACGATGATCTATGCGATTATTAATCTGAGCAACGGCCAGATGTATGAACTCAAGGATTTATTTAAAGCGAACAGTGATTATGTGAAGGTGCTTAGCAAAATTGTAGGTGATCAGATCAAAAATGATCCGCAGTACTCTTATGTTTTTCCGGACACCTATGAGGGAATCAGCCCGGATCAGCCTTTTTTTGTTACAGCGGATGCACTGCATCTATACTTTAGCCCTTATGAAATTGCTCCTTATGTCGCGGGATTCCCGACATTTACGATTCCTTTTGCCCAGATCAAAGATATCATTAATACAGAGGGTTCATTCTGGAAAGCTTTTCACATGCAGCCTTAACCAATCCATATCACCCCCGTAACCTAATGCCTGCGAATGGTGTTTAGATACGGGAGGGGATTTTGAGTGTTGCTGAGTGCGGTTCAACGTTTTATGGTTTTGGGGATTGAGTTTGTTATCGTGATGCTGAGTGGTGTGGTCGCACTTGAATTTCTGGAAGGGTTCAAAATTGGAACAAGCGAGTATTATGGTTTGCGGAATGCGGGTCACATCTATTTTCTACTGATATTTATCACTTTTAGTCCATATGTATTCGCATTTTATACTGTAGTTGTAAGTCCACTTTCATGGCTTCTGCGTAAATATGTTCCTTTTGTTATTGCCAGGGTGCTTGTGTATAGTGTTGGCTGCGGGTTATTAGGTTCATGGGTATTTGAGCAGATGTTCAGTGACTACATGATCGAGTCGTATCATCTGAACCGAGCGACTTCAATCTGGATATTTGTGCTTGCGGGCGTGATATACGCCTTAGTAGAAAATAGGGTTATACAACGGTATAAGAGGCGAGCAGAGAACATCGGAATTTCCAATAAAGTTTGAGAAAGAGAAGGTGTTAGGATCACTCGAAGGGATTAAGTTACTTCCATAGGCTTCTCAACAACAGTTGAGGGGCCTTTCTTGTTTCCTTGAACAGGATGATTAAGAACATAATGGAATATTTTTCCGTTATACTACATGGATATGTGTATACATACATTCAACTAAAACCATAGGAAAGGAGACATTCATTTGAGAGAAGCAGGTTTTTGGATCAGATTTGGAGCAAACTTGTTAGATGGAATTATCGTTTCAATCCCTTTAGCCATTATTGTAGGTGTACTGACAGGAAATTTTGATAATGACGAGCCTTTAGCTAAACTACTGAGTGGATTATATTCCATTTTATTACCTGTATTATGGAGTGGCCGAACGATAGGAAAACGTATTTGCGGAATTCGAATTCGAAAATACGATACACATGAGCCCCCGGGAATTGGAACCATGCTGATGAGAGTTGTTGTTGCAGGACTGGTATATGGAATCACATTTGGCATTGGTTTCATTGCGAGTGTCATCATGGTTGCTGTACGAGAAGACAAACGTGCAATACATGATTTTATCGCAGGTACCGAAGTGGTCTGGGACTAAAAATGAGAAAGCGAGCTCTGGTGTAATATATTCGTGATATTCCAATTCACTCCTATTCACCCACGTGACAGACGATGAACCTTGTTCATGGTCTGTTTTTTGTGCTGTCATAAGTACAGTCAAAAACCCGCGCCAACACTGCAAAATCAAGACATTGCAGATAATGATATAGAGAATTCGTCTATCGTTTTGGCTAAATGATCATTTGGTTCTGACGAAATCAACATCTCATTTCATCTTTTGCGAATATCGCTGCCATGCGCTCTCCCTTAATCTGAGGTAGAGCACAGACATTCCCAAAAGGTGGAGGATAAGGTCCATGAGAAGAAAAGTGTTATCTACGAGTTTGATGATTCTGTTGTTAGGTACAACGATCCTGGGGTGTTCGTCCGGAGACAGTAAAACGGGCGATGCTGATAAAGGGACACCAAGCGGATCAACGGAAGCAACAACCTATCCAATTCAAACGGATAAGACGCTTACGTACTGGGGTGAAATTAACGGAAACTTGATCGGGGTCAAAAATTCGCACAGCGAAATTCCATTCTTTCAAAAATGGCAGGAAAAAACCGGCGTGCCACTCAAATTCACGGCACCACCGACAGGTCAGGTCAGAGAATCCTTTAACGTAATGCTGGCATCCGGGGATTTGCCAGACATGCTGGAGTACAATTTTATCGGAGATTTCCCTGGTGGACCGGAGAAAGCCATCAATGATGGTTATATCCTCAAGCTGAACGATCTGATTGACCAGTATGCTCCGAATCTGAAGAAATACCTGCAGGACAATCCGGACATCGACAAGATGGTCAAAACGGACAGTGGCAGCTACTATGTATTCCCGTTCATTCGGGGAGATGAGTATCTTCGTGTCTTCCAGGGACCCATCATTCGCAAGGATTGGCTGGATGAGCTAGGACTGCCTGTTCCGGAAACGATTGATGAGTGGACAACAACTCTGAGAGCTTTTAAAGAGAAAAAAGGCGCATCCGCTCCGTTCTCTGTTGTAAGTAAGCCTCGATTCTTTAACGATTCCGGTAATGGTGCTTTCCTGGGCGCCTTCGGTGTAAACCGCGGATTCTATCAGGAAGACGGACAGGTCAAATTTGGTCCTGCGGAAGAGGGTTTCAAAGAATACCTGACGTTATTCCAGGAATGGTACAAAGAAGGTTTGATTGATAAAAACATCTCGACAGCGGATACCAAATCCGTCGACGGTAACCTCGCTTCGGGTGCTACGGGCGCTAGTGTCGGTAACGCAGGCGGAGGTATCGGCAAATGGCAGCCGCTCGTAGAAGCAAATGATCCGGATGCCGTTCTGGTCGCCGCACCATATCCGGTGCTTAACAAAGGGGATATTCCTAAATTTGGCCAGCTTAACCAGGGTTATGCCTCGGAAGGTACGGTTGCAATCACGACGGCAGCCAAGGACCCGGAACTCGCCGTTCGTATGCTCGATTATGGCTACAGTGAGGAAGGGCACATGTTCTTCAACTTTGGTGAAGAAGGTGTCAGCTATAACATGGAAGGCGATTATCCGAAATTCACGGACTTGCTGCTGAAGAATCCAGATAAACTCGCTCCTGCACAAGCGATTTCACTATATGCCCGCAGCAGCTATAACGGTCCATTCGTTCAAGACAAACGTTATGCCGAGCAGTTCTTTGCATTACAGACTCAGCGTGATGCCATTGATGTATGGAAGAATACACAGGCCGCCAAATATAATCTGCCTTCAATCACACCTACACCTGAAGAAAGCTCCGAATACGCGACCATCATGAATGATATCAACACGCTCGTCGATGAGATGACCATCAAGATTATTCTGGGCAACGAACCGGTGGATCAATTCGAGAGTTATGTCGCGAAAATGAAATCGTTACATCTGGATCGAGCGATTGAAATCCAGACAGCAGCACTCGAACGCTACAACAACCGGTAATTGTAAAAGGGGAGGGCACTAGCCCTCCCGATTGAAAAGAGGTGAAAAGGTACATCATGAGCAATCGTCAATCCTTTAGAAGCCGGTTCGTGCGGGACTTCATGATGAACAAGTATTTATACATCATGATGATCCCCGTTATTGGATATTATTTAATATTTCATTACGGTCCGATGTACGGCGCAATTATTGCCTTTAAAGATTATTCTCCGATGAAGGGTATTTTGGGGAGTGATTGGGTTGGGCTGAAGCACTTTGAAGAGTTTTTTAACAGTTATTATTTCTTGCGTGTGCTGAAGAACACCCTTCTTATCAGTTTGTACACACTGGTCTTTGAATTCCCCGCACCAATTATTCTGGCGCTGCTCATCAATGAAGTACGCAAGCGCACATTCAAGCGGGTCGTTCAGACGATTACGTATATGCCTTATTTCATCTCTCTCGTCGTCATATGCGGTATTATTACAGACTTCACGAACGCGGATGGTTTAATCAACCGCCTGATCATGATGCTTGGATATGACGGTCAGGCGATGCTGCAAAAGCCTGAGCTGTTCCGTCCAATCTATGTCCTGTCTGAAATATGGCAGCGAATCGGTTGGGAATCCATTATCTATATTGCTGCGTTGATGAGCATCGACCTGGAGCAGTATGAAGCGGCGAAGATCGACGGAGCGAGCCGTCTCAAGCAAATGTTTCACATTACACTGCCCGGATTGCTGCCTATTATTACGATCATGTTCATTCTCCGGATGGGTAATATGCTGAATGTCGGGTTCGAGAAAATCATTCTCCTTTATAATCCGGTGACCTATGAAACAGCTGACGTTATCTCTTCCTTCGTATATCGAAAGGGATTGTTGGAGTTCGGATGGAGTTACAGCTCGGCAGTTGGTCTATTTAACTCGGTGATCAATCTCGTTCTTCTGATTTCGGCGAACTATATCAGCCGCAGAGTGAGTCAAAACAGCTTATGGTGAGGTGGTAACTTTGATTAAGGAAAGCGGTTGGTTTGACCGAATCTTTACGATCTTCAATTATACGTTTCTAATCCTGCTTGTCATCGTCACATTGTATCCGCTGCTCTACGTGTTATTCGCATCCTTAAGTGACTCGGCGCAGCTGTTAGCAAACAAAGGTCTCCTGTGGAAGCCGGTCGGCTTCAGTCTGGAAGCTTACAAGAGTGTACTTGCCAATCCAGGTATAGCCACAGGTTTCCGTAATACATTGTTTATTCTTGTGTTCGGCGTTATCGTCAACCTGTTCATGACTGCGCTTGGTGCATATGTGCTATCCCGTAAAAACGTGATGTGGAACAAGGTGTTCATGTTCTTTATCGTGTTCACGATGTTCTTTGGCGGCGGGTTGATTCCCCTGTATCTGGTCGTAAAAGGCGTTGGCCTGTTAGATACATTGTGGTCGACCATTCTGCCTTTTGCCATCAGCACGTTTAACCTGATCATCATGCGAACGTCATTTATGGGCATACCGGACAGCCTGGAAGAGTCGGCCAAGATTGATGGAGCGAATCACTTCACCATTTTGTTCCGTATTATTATCCCATTGTCTATGCCAGTCATTGCCGTGATGATTCTGTATTACGCGGTCGATAAGTGGAACGGGTGGTTCTATGCATCTGTATTTATCAAAAGCCGAGAACTGTTCCCACTGCAATTGGTGCTGCGTGAGATTCTGATCGCCAATTCCACGGAGAGCATGTCGGCCGGTGCATCGGCTGGGGATCGCTTCCAGATTGGGGAAACCATCAAGTATGCAACGATTATGGTAGCGACGATACCCATCCTGTGCATCTATCCGTTTTTGCAGCGCTTTTTCGTAAAAGGTGTCATGGTTGGTTCATTGAAAGGTTAAATCAAGTATTGAAGAACAGTAAGGAGGTATGAGGTTACATGAACGTATTAAATGAAGTGAACAAGGACGCATGGGATCAGATTAAAAGTAAAGCCGATCAGATGCTTGCAGCCATAGGTGATAAGTCTCCGCATGTCGCAGGAGCAAATGGCATCTATGACGACATGAGAATCGATTGGTGGACCTCGGGATTCTGGCCGGGCATATTATGGATTGTGTACGATATGACAGGTGATGAGAAATATAAAGAGGCTGCATGGAATTGGGATGAGCGACTATCGGAACGTTTTCTAGAAAACAACTACTTTGATCACGACGTGGGCTTTCATTTCCTGCCTACGGCTGTCATCAAATACAAGCTCACCGGAGATACCGATGCCGCAAGGCGTGCCTTATTTGCCGCCAACTTTCTGGCTGGCCGCTTCAATACCAAAGGCGGCTTCATCCGGGCTTGGAATGGAGACATGCTGGGCTGGTCGATCATCGACACCATGATGAACCTGTCATTGCTCTTCTGGGCGTCTGAGGAAAGTGGAGATCCTCGTTTCAGCCATATCGCCAAAGCTCATGCGGATATGGTCATGAAGCAATTTGTGCGGGAAGATGGTTCTGTGCATCACATCATTCGCTTTGATCCCGAGACAGGTGAACGTACAGAAGCGATAGGGGGTCAGGGAGCTGCGCCGGATTCGGCATGGAGTCGGGGAGCGGCGTGGGCTTTATATGGATTAACGAATACGTATCGGTATACAGAGGACCCGGCATATCTGGATGCTGCACAGCGTGTGGCGAACTTCTTCATTTCCAGCCTGCCTGAGGATAGCGTTCCGCATTGGGATTTCCGTGCTGAGCCCGAAGAAGGGGAGCATATCCCACGAGACAGCTCCGCTGGTGCCATTGCTTCTTCCGGATTGCTTGAGCTTGCAGATGTACTTCCTGATCCGGAAGGCAGACTCTATACTACCGTTGCCAAACGTATCCTGAGTTCCCTGCGGGATCATTATGGAACCTGGGATCTTCCTGAGCACGAAGGTATGCTTCTCGAGGGAACAGGTCATAAACCGGCAGGTCAGAACGTGAATGTCTCTCTTATATACGGTGACTATTTCTACGTCGAGGCGAGTGCAAAATTAAACGGTTGGAAGCATCGCATTTTCTAAAAAATGTATAAGAATATTCAAAAAACATTCTCCACTTGATACCGAATGCCCGATAGACGAAAGTAGTCTATTCGGGCTATTTGTGCTTGATTTGACGGGGGAAATCGGTGATTGCTATCCTTTTTGTCAATCGAATTGAACTTTTTATCTATATCCCAATCGCGCTCTGACCGTTATAATAAATTCCTGATCCAAACATAGATAATCTACGAAGAGTTGGGTGATGAGTTGTTGCTAAACATTCGATATTTGTGGCAAAAACGAGAAAGCATAATTGTGACCTGGCTTGTCTCTTACAGTGCTGTTTTGATTGTGCCGATTCTGATCAGTTTGGTTATTTACATGCAAGCAAATGAGACATTGAAGAGTGAAATACATCGGGCCAACGATTCTTTATTGAAGCAGATGCGATATACGATCGATACACAAGTTGATCTGATGAAACGGTTGAATATGGAGATGACGTGGAGCCCGAATCTGCAAACACTGATGTATTCCAATCAGCCGGCCAAAGAGGCGCCGTACACGGCTTACCAACTGGTAAAGGAACTCCGTCTTTATAAAACATCCTACGCATCCATCGATGAATTCTACGTCGTGTGGAAAAAAGACCAATCCATTCTCCGTTCAGGTAATATTCGGGATATGCGAACGGCATTTCATACCCTACATAACACAGGTGCAATGTCTTTCGAAGCGTGGCGGGACCAAATTCTGGGTGCAGAGACGAATCAATTCGTCATTCTGCCGCATCAGAACGCAGCTCCGGCGCAGTCTTCCATTGCGTACATTACACGTCTGCCTGATGATTTGAATGGTCAGGAGACCGGTACGGTGGTGGTCATGGCGGATACGCGAAGATTCCAGGAAGCAATTGAGAGCATTTCGGGTTTTAGTGATGCCACGCTGCTAATTCTGAACCAGAATAACGAGATTCTGATGAGCAATCATCCCGGGTCAGAGGAATTGAAGCCATTCATGAATGGCAATCAGGTTCAGTTGGATAACGCGAAGGTAGGCAAGTCAGAGATGTTTTACATGGACTCCGCGGTATCCGATCTGAAGTACGCATTGATTATTCCCAGCAGTCTGTATTGGGAAAAGGCAGTTTATGTCCGTAATTTTACGTATATCAGCATCGTAGTGAGTCTCATAAGTGCGGGTGTATTGACCTGGTTCTTCATGCGCCGGAATTACTCCCCAATCCAACAGCTCGTGGAATCACTAAAAGATAAAAATAGTCAGAATGAGCCTGCTGATCGGAATGAACTTCGGTTTATTCAGAAAGTCATCATGAACACACGTTCAGAAAAGAATGAGATTGCCCAGCAGTTGCAGAAACATCAGCAGGTGCTGCGCTCCAATATGATTAATCGGCTTCTGAAAGGCAAACAGGATACGCTTGTGCCTTATGAAGATGCATTCCGTTCCTTCCATATGCCGCTGTATTCAAATGAATTTGCTGTGATCCTATTCGTAATCGAAAATGAAGAAAATCTCTATGGAAAGCTGCCGGGAATTGATATCAACGAACGAAACAAATTGATCCATCTTATCATTTCCAATGTGGTTGAAGAACTGGCTTCAGAGCGTCAGCACGTCGGATATGTAGCGGAAGTTGATGATATGATGGTTTGCCTTGTAAATATGAAAGCGGATTCTTCGGATTGGAACCAGGATCTTCATCACATCGCGGCAGAAGCGCAGCGCTTCCTGGAGCTTTATGATATGGAACTGACGATCTCCATCAGCGGCCGCCATACGTCGTGGATTGGCATTGCCGAAGCATACCAGGAAGCAGTAGACGCGATGGAATACAAAATGGTGCTTGGCAAGAAAGGCATCATTACCTATGGCGATGTCCGCAGTGATGCGATGGCGGATGACCCGTTTGGCTACTACTATCCGCTTCAGGTGGAACAGCAGCTTCTTAATTTCATCAAAGCGGGAGATACCGACCAGGCCAGCGCTTATATGAACGAGATTACAGAGCGAAATTTTGATAAACCGATTATGTCGCTCACACTTGCACGTTGCCTGATTTTTAACCTGGTAGGTACGATGATCAAGGCCATCAATGATCTGGGGGACAGGGATAACCATACGCTAACCCAATACCCGCATCGGATTGAGAACATTATTGCCGGGGATACCATCCAGGAGATGCAGGAGGCTTTGCAGAACTTGCTTGAGGAGGTATGTTCCTATGCCGCTGACAAGCGCGCAACGAATGTATCACAAGAACGTGAGGATTCGCTGCGTCATCTCAGTACTCAAGTCACACAGTATATTGAGAGTAACTATACAGACGTGAATTTGAACGTCAACGCCATTGGTGAGCATTTTGAGCTGAAGGGCAGTTATTTGTCCAAACTCTTCAAGAATCAGACTGGTGAGGGTCTGCTGGACTGCATTCATAAGTGCCGTATCCGACAGGCTAAAGAAATGATGGAGCATAAACAGGAATCCATTACCGAAATATCCCGATTGGTCGGGTATAACGATGCGGCAACCTTCATCCGGGTATTCAAGAAATATGAAGGCATTACGCCCGGTAAATATAAAGAAATCAGTTAATTGATTTGAAAGGAGACCGGAACTTGAACGTAAAGAGGAAGTTGGCATTCATAACAAAGTTGACAGGATTCATCCTGCTGCTTGGCATGTTGACTGCTTGCGATCAGAACGGGACAGAGTCTGATGCCAAGCTGGATGAACGTTCCGGCTCATCAGAGTACCAGACCGTCTCAATTGCTTCACCCAATGACGATGGGAAATTAACTTACTGGGCAGAATTGAATGGCAATGCAGCAAGTATCAAGTCCAGCTTCAATGAGGTTCCTTTTTTTCAGGAATGGCAGCGGAGAACCGGAGTCAACCTTCAATTCATCCGGCCTCCCGCCAATCAGGCCAAAGAAGCGATTAATGTCCTGCTTACGTCCGGAGAGCTGCCGGATATGATTGAATACGAGTGGAGCAGTTACCCTGGTGGGCCGGAGAAAGCGATTAAAGACGGATATATTCTGCGATTAAACGATGTTATGGATCAATACGCACCTCATCTGAAGCAGTATCTGACCGAGCATCCGGACATTGATATGCAGATTCGCACAGCGAACGGAAGTTATTACGCGTTTCCTTTTATTCAGGGAGATGATAAGCTGCGAACCTATCAAGGGCCGATTATCCGAAAGGACTGGCTGGATGAGCTTGGACTTGATGTGCCAACCACGATTGACGAATGGCATACGATGCTTCAGGCATTTAAGGACAAAAAGGGATCTGACGCCCCGCTTACTTTTCTGGGTGTTCCGAATCCGTTGTTTGGTATCGAAGGCGGCGGTTTTATTGGCGCATTTGGCATTAAAAAGGGGTTCTACGTGGAAGATGGCCACATTAAGTTTGGGGCACAAGAACCTGAATATAAAGCGTTTCTCTCCTTATTTCGTGAATGGTACGCAGAAGGACTCATTGACAAGAACCTGGCTGCCGTCGATTCGGAGACTCAGGATACAAACATGACAACAGGACGCAGCGGCGCGAGTATCTGGAATGCAGGGGCGGGGATTGGTACATGGCTACCCATCTTGCAGGAGACGGATCCCCATGCAAAGCTTGTGCCAGCGCCATATCCTGTCATGAACAAAGGAGATCGCCCGAAATTCGGTCAACTTGCTCCCGCTATCGGTTCCAGTGGAGTCGCCATATCCAGCAAGAGCCGTCATGTGGAAGAAGCAGCACGGATGCTCGATTACGGATATGGGCCTGAGGGGCATTTGCTGTTTAACTTTGGGATCGAAGGTGTCAGTTTTGAGATGAAAGACGGGTATCCGACGTATACCGAGACTATTTTGAAAAACCCTGATAAGTGGTCACCGGCACAAGCGCTTGCGATGTACACCAGAGCAAGTTATTTTGGTCCATTTGTGCAGGATATGCGCTATATGGAACAATATTATATTTTGCCGGAACAGAAAGAGGCGGTGAAGCTATGGTCCAACACGGATGCTGTGCTCCACCAGGTACCGACACTTCCCAAGACCGAGAAAGAAAGTACCGAGATGTCAGTTATTATGCAGGAAGTGAACAAGGTTGTGGATGAGATGTCGCTCAAAATCATTTTTGGCATGGAGCCGGTGGATGCTTTTGATACGTACGTCGAGCAAATCAAGTCATTACAGATTGATCGTGCGATTGAGATTCAGCAGCAGGCTTTAGAACGGTATAATCGTGCCGTTCCCTCTAAATAAATCCTTATATTGTATAAAATGGACATTAGAGTGTCGTTTTTGTTGATGTAATTTCGTTCCCTCGTGCTCTACAATCGGTTATGACATGCTGAGTTGGCATGCACATGACTCTTGCTTGAGCAGGATCGGAGGTGACTATAGGGTTTCTTGAAACCGCTCACATACTCTGAAATCCAAAAGGAGGAGAACGAAAGCATGCGTAGAAAGTGGCCTTTTTTATTGTTGGCATTTACGTTGGCTGTTGGATTGTCTGTACCTGGAACCCCGGAAGTTCGAGCGTCAGAGGGCGAATCACAGCCATCTATTGATCGTGCCGGTGAGAATCTGTCTCTGGGTACGGATGGTAGAAGTAGGCTCTATCCAAACGATTGGTATCCAGGATATAAAGATGAACAGGGAAGGTTTCTCCATGACTTTTCGTATGCCGGTTACCGGCGTGGGGAAACAGAACTACCTAAAACGGCTAAAAACAAACGTATCGACGTTACCAAATCACCTTATTTTGCCGATCCTTCAGGGGGCCGTGATGCAACACAGGCTATCCAAAAGGCAATTGATGCTGCTGTTGCGTTAGGTGGGGGTGTCGTGTATCTTCCCAAGGGTACATATCAGGTTAAACCTCAGGACGGCAAGGATTATTCACTAAACATTCCTGCAAGTCGTGTGGTCCTGAAAGGTGACGGGATGAACAAGACTCATATCTACAATGCACAGCAAAATATGAAAAACAAGGATATTATCCGGATTGGTAACGGAGATTGGAAGAAAACCGGGATTTCCACGAAACTTCGCAAATCCGTTACTGATCCAACCGTCCTGCTACCCGTTGAGGACACAAGTGGGTTTGCAGTGAATGATTACGTGGTCATTTCATTCGAAACGACGCCAGGTTTCTTGCGTGAGTTGGGCATGCAAAACAAGTGGTCGTCACGTCTCGGTAAAGTAGAACCTTTATTCTATCGTCAAATCGTGGGGGTAGATCCGCAGAATAACACGATCACGCTAGACATTCCGACGCGTTATCCTATGAAACTGCGCGATAATATTACGATTAGTCAGACCGCAGATCCGATTGTTGAAGTAGGTTTGGAAGATTTCTCAATCGCAAACATTCAAAATGCGAAGTCGGGCCTTAGTGAAGACGACTTCAAAGTCGTTGGGACTGCTGGTTATGAAGCCGATAATGCCAAAGCGGTCAATGTGATTGCAGTGGCGAACAGCTGGATTCGAAATATTAACACCTATAAACCAGCTGGCAATACAGATTATCATCTGTTATCCAAAGGTATTATTCTGGATCGTACGAAGAACGTCACAGTGGATCATGTAACCATGCAGTACCCGCAGTATCGTGGAGCGAACGGGAACGGTTATTTATATCAATTTATAGGCAATGATAATCTTATTAAGAATAGTAAGGCAATAGGAGCTAGACATAGTTTCACATATGCCAACTTCTCTGCAAACGGGAATGTGCTGCAAAGTTCGTATTCTGAGAAGCCTTCATTACTGACTGATTTTCATATGTATTTGAGCATGGCGAACCTGATCGACAACCTGGTCGTCAACGGGGACGGGATCTCTGCCATTACGCGGGACTATGGATCATCCGAAACGAACCGTCATGGGGTCGTTACCACGGAAAGTGTGTTCTGGAATACGACCGGACAGGCGGCACACCCTAGTAAATCCGGCGTTATTGTAGAATCAGAACAATTCGGGAATGGATATGTCATTGGAACAAAAGGAAGGGACACCGGCGTGAACGTTAACATTGTTGGTTCCATTCCGGATGCGAATACGCAGCCATTTGATATGGAGGAAGGCATTGGGGAGGGCAATCGTTTATCCCCGCAAAGTTTATATCAGGATCAGAGTAAGAAACGAATCAAAGATATTCATCTGGGGCTTCAATCTCTGTTGGTGAACGGCGAAGCTATAGCGGGTATGCAGTTCTTAAGAACGGATTACGTTCATACTTTACCTTATGGCACAACCGAAACGCCGATCATCTCTGCAAAAGCTTATGACAAGGATGCAAAGGTTAAAATTAAACAGCCGCAAGGGACTAATGGAACTGGAGAGATCACTGTATCGTATCGGGGCCACAAACAGAACGTGCGAGTGAAGTTTAAGGTAGCTGATACACCAGTACTTCCTGAGAATATCTCCATCAGTCCTAATAAAACGCTTCCAGGATGGAGAGTTGCAGGCAATGCGATCAGTGCAGGAGCGAGCGGCGAATTATCCTCTTTTGTTACATTAGATAATGGTGAGATCATGAACATTGCAGAATTGGATGTTCCTGTCACGTATGCGTCAAATGATGATACGATCGGATATACAGAAGGAACTACATTCCATGCGGTAAAAGCGGGAAAGGTCGACATCATCGTGAGCTGCGTCTTTAATGGCGTAACGGTCGAGGCACGGGAGAAATTTGAAGTCAAAGAGCCTATAGCCGAACCGGAAGGAAGTTCAGATGACGGCAATCTGCCGATCCATACGATCGACCGTGATCCAGACTCCAGATGGTCCGCAGATGGAAAGGGACAATACCTGCAGTTGGAGCTCGAGCAACAGACCGAAGTAGGGCAGGTAAGCATTCAATTCTATAATGGCCATACGCGATCCAATTATTTTGATTTGGAGATATCAGTTGATGGTATTAATTACCAAAAGGTATTAAGTAACGTGGCCAGTAAAAAACAGGCTGCTTATGAAACGTTTGAATTTGAACCGGTTCAAGCCAAATTCATTCGTTATGTTGGGCAAGGAAACGAATCCAATACCTGGAACAGTATTATTGAATTTTGGGTGCACGTGAATTAAAAATGACGTAGGATAAAAATCAAAAGAAATTCAGAGAATCAAATATAATATGCGCTCATTATAAAGCTGGAATGAGTGCATATTATATTTAAGATAACTGAGTTGTGTGATACGACAATTATAATATGCGGGATCACATATTTATCCATACGAAATTAAAAATATCTCGGGGGTTATAAAAAGAAAAAGCCACATTTATCCATGAGATGTAAAAGCGAGATGGAATTAATTAACTGATTGGATTTGAATTATAACAACTGTTTCACAAAACTCGTATTTTGTACATATGTCTATATTAGCTGCGAACAATATTGACATAAAGTTCCCTACCAAAATGACACAAAGTACCCTACTTTCACGCAATCATGCCCTCAATGGAGTGAATTTCGAACTTGATCTGTTCCTTTAGTTGTTCCTTTAGTAATTTTTCTAGTCTAGTAGGCAACTTTCTGATGTCATTCTCCAGTCTGGTAGGCAACTTCATGTCATTCTCCAGCCTGGTGGGTAACTTTATGTCACTCCCTCCGGATTATTTATCCATGTTGTTTACAGCGCTTCTCATTTGATCATCTGTTAAGTGCGTATAAATCATTGTAGTTTGTATTGAAGAATGTCCTAATTGATTCTTTAATTTTGGGACATCATTATTCTCAATATGATAACGTGTGGCAAATGAATGCCTCAAAGAATGAACCGTCAAAGCCGGCTTTCCAAAGGCTGTTGCATATTTCTCAACAAGTTTTTCTATAGAACGTTGTGTTAAACGTCTATTTTTACCTTTGCGTCCTACAGGTGCTGAAATAAACAAAAATCTTTCGTTTTTTTCTGGGGTATATCTTGTTTCCCTTATCTGCAGGTAATTCTCGATATCTAGGGATGCTTGGCTGCTAAAATAAACATATTGCTCTTTTCCCCCTTTTCGGACTACTCTTACAGATGATTTCGTCAGGTCTAAATCCTCAAGATTGATTCCGGAAACTTCCGATAATCTAAGTCCTGATCCTAAGATTAATGAAATTATTGCCGTATCTCGTTCACGATTAAACTGATGGAAATTCATGATACGTTTATTTGTTTTGTTTAATTCGCCATAATCGTATGCTACAAACACTCTAAAAGCTTCAAAATCATTTTCTCTCAGTATTTTCCCTTCCATACGATTCGCGATCGTTTCCTGACTTTCTTTTACTGCATTCAAGTCCATTTTAGCCATAACATTTCGTTGTATATAAGGCTTTAAATCAATTGTTTCGGCTTTATTCTGTAAGTAATCAAATAAGGACTTAAGAGAAGAAAGCTTACGGTTTATTGTTAGCTTATTATTCCCAAGTTGATACTCCAAAAAAGACAAAAAGCTTTCTGTTTCACGTATCGTTAATGTATCTAGAGTGGATAATTCAATTTCTGTTCTTTTTTGAACTGTGGTAAAGTTCTCTGTAATCAGCCAATCAAAAAAGATAATATAATCGTAGCAGTAATTAATTTGTATTTTGAGCACTATATTTTATATTCAACCTCATATACTGTACTCCTTTGTCTATAAAACACTTTTTTTGTCGAACAATACATAAATTTATCTATATAAGAGCGAGCCATGGAATTGTACATGTCCATAGCTCGCTCTTTACCATCTAAAGCAAAATTATCTTCCTCTTATTTCTGACTGGCATCATATGCTTCCTGAATAATTTGTGCGTAACGCTCCAACCCCATTTGGTTCATTGTATCTACATAAGTGCCCCATTCGCTTTCCAGGTCAGCATCCCCTGTGATGAATCTGGCTAGCATTTCTTTTTTATAATCAATAATGGTCTTCTCCAGATTCACCAGTTCGGCAGCCTGCTCTTCGTCATAGAACAGTGGAGGAATGACTAGACTGCTGTCAGCTTTGTAAGGTTCGTATTGCTTAGCAGCCTCAAAGAGGATAACCTCCAGTGGAAATTCGTCGTTTCGTTTTTCTCCGAGTCGTAGATCTGCTGGATAGTAACGAGGTGCACGGGTCTGCCAGCCAACATTGCTGTCTGCCGTTTTTTCCTTTAATTTCTCCCAGACTGCTGGCTTGCCATTGATTCCCGTTCCCTCTTCAGCCCAGTCCCAATACTCGCCCATCGTTCCTGTGTCTGAGCGAAGACTGACCTCACCTCCATCTAATAGGCCATCTGCCCATCGGAACGCAACTTCAGGATATTTGGAGTTGTTTGTAATCACGATGCGTCCCGAAGTGATTCCTTCATACGGATTCGTCCATGCGATGCGCGTCCCGTCAGGGCCAGCTAGGGGTGGAAGAGCAACGTACTCTTTATATCGCTCCTGCCCGTATGCTGTGCAACCATATAAACCGCCAGGACAGCTTCCAACTCTAGGAGCATCTCCTCCCTCACCCATCTGTCTGTACTGCGCATTATCCTGCGTAAACGTTTCTGGAGCAATCAATCCCTCCGAATATAGGCGCTTCATGTAAGCCAATCCTTCTTTCCATGGGTCTTGTATGAAAGCAGCGACAACCTTGCCTTGATCCAGCATCATACCTGTCTGGGTACTTCCCATTGGGTTATAAATAAAAGAGTTCATCAGGAAACCTTCAATTTCGGTATTCCATCCTCCAACAGCGCCCGCAAGTGGAATTTCGTCGGCTTTCCCGTTTCCATTGGGGTCTTGTGTCTTAAAAGCTTTCAACACGTTATAATATTCTTCAGTTGTCGTTGGCATTTTAAGGCCCAGATTATCCAGCCATGTTTTGTTGATCCACATCCGTTTGGCATAATCACAATGAAAACATTCCCCGATGTCTGGAACGCTGTATATATTCCCGTCAGGAGCAGTAATGACTTGCTGCACTAACGGTTTTTCATCAAAGATCTTCTTCATGTTGACGCCATATTTTTCAATCATATCGTTTAGAGGCAAAAATGTACCGGATTTTCCATATAACATCTCGGTAGCTGGCTTGATCTCCATGCCGATAATCATATCCGGATAGTTGCCACTGGCAAGGGCTAGATTAAGCGTCTCTTCGAAGCCATTCTCGGGAGCAACCTCAAATTGAATGTGTACATTGGTTTTTTCTTCGTACCATTTCGTAAATGTATTTGTATCAAAATCAACCCCCGATGCTCCGCGGATAAGTACCTTGAGCGTCACTTTTTCTTTGACGATAGGAAAACTTCCTGGTTCGGTCATATTTTCCTCAACAGTTACAATTCCCTCGTTCTGCGAGGACTCAGTATTGTTCCCGGCAGGTGAGCAAGCGCTTGTAAGGAAGACGAAAACCAACATTAACATCCAGAACAACCGTACATTTCTTCTCATCCTCTGACCCCTCTCTTCCGATTCCTGATGGAATGTATATCAGGGCAAAAGCGCAAAACGTTATGCTTCAGCCTTTTAATGAACCGATCATCATACCTTTGACAAAATACCTCTGCACAAAAGGATACACAACCATAAGTGGCAACGTAGATACCACGATAAGCGAATATTTCAGCAATTCTCGAATCCCTTCTCGCTTGACGAGCTCCTCTGTGCTACTCATGGTGGAAAAATCAATCTGATTCTGGATCAGGATGTCTCGCAGCACTAATTGCAACGGAAACAGTTGTGGATCGCGCAAATAGATCATCGCACTGAAATACTGATTCCAGTGGCCAACCGCATAAAACAACGAGATGACCGCTACAATCGGACCGGATAAGGGCAGAACAATTTTCCATAAAAACTTGTAGTCATTGCATCCGTCCATCTGTCCTGCTTCCAGAAGTTCTCTGGATATGGTTGTCTGAAAATACGTTCTCGTAATGAGCATGTTCCAGACTGACAGGGCCGCAGGCAAAATCAGCGCCAACCGGGTATCAAGCAACCCCAAGTCCCGGACAACGAGATACGTGGGGATCAGTCCCCCGGAAAACATCATTGTGAACACAAACAGAAAAGTAAATATGCCTCTGCCTTTTAAGTCATGACGGGATAACGGATACGCCGCCAATATCGTAAACATCACATTGATAAAAGTACCTGCAACCGCATAAACCAATGAATTCATAAATCCTGTCCAGATCATACCGTTGGCAAAAACAGCCTTGTATCCGTCCAATGTTGGTTTGACAGGCCATAGCCAGACCTTTCCGGATACAACCGATTCGCTTGCACTAAATGATGCGCTGACGATATACACCAGAGGATAGAGCACAGCCAGAAGCAGGATGATCAACACACTGTGATTGATTATGTCAAAGATGAGATCTCCTTTACTTTTGCGAATGGATATGTTTGACATCGTTCTCCCTCCCCTATGCTTACCACAGACTGTTGCCTGTACGTCGTGCCATCCTATTCGCAATGACCAGCAGAATAAGCGCAACCACATTTTTAAATAAACCGATTGCCGCGGCTGCCGAATACTGCGGAACAGCTCCTTTAAGGCCGATATTGTACACGTACGTATCAATAATTTCTGATGTACGCATATTTAGTGGATTTTGCATCAAAAGCACCTTCTCAAATCCCAAATCCATGAAATTACCCATTTGCAAAATAAAGAGCACGGTAATGACTGGGATGATGCCTGGCAGATCCACATGCCACATTCGTCTTACTTTTGAGGCTCCGTCCATCAATGCGGCCTCATGAAGCGTGGGATCGATGGCTGACAAGGCAGCCAGATAAATAATGCAGGAAAAACCAATATTTTGCCATAAGCCGGACAATACGTAGATCGTTTTGAAATATTCTGGTTTGGCCATAAAGTGAACAGAATCAACCCCAAAAAAACCTAAAATAACGTTTAACGCTCCAGTTCCAGGCTGCAAAAATTGCATTGTAATTCCGACGAGTACCACAACTGATATAAAGTGCGGAGCATAGGTTATCATCTGTACACTCTTTTTGAAAAACGTGTTTCGGACATAGTTAAGTCCCAGCGCCAGCAGAATCGGCAACGGGAATCCCACCGCCAATTCATACAGCGCCAAGGAGAGCGTATTTTTCAGTATTCTTACAAATTGATACGAGTTCAAAAAACGTTCGAAATGCAGCAGGCCAACCCAATCACTTCCCCATATTCCTTTGGTTGGAACATAATTTTTGAATGCAATTAGCGTTCCATACATAGGGACATACTTGAAAATAATCAGGTACGCTAAAGGAAAAATCAATAAGCTGTACAATTGCCAACTTTTGATCCAGGGTCTCCCACGATGCCCGGATTCAGTCATCTCTTTTGGTGGTCTGGTTGTAACCTGTACTTGCGGCTTCTGCATTCATTTTCTCCCCCCTTATGCCATATTTGGTTATGCAGCGAATACACAACAAACATAATGAAAACGCTTAATTTCGTAAAGTTTCATTTTTCAGATTCATGTGCAATCTTTAAGATTTACATAATCTAGTTCTTCTAACAACGAATTATATATAAAAAAACTTGGCACACTGCATGTGCGCCAAGTTTTTGAATCATAATGTGAAATCTTCCGCAGCTTCGTTGCTAGTCTATATTTGCACTCTATCTGTGCTGTAGATTTGCCTCCATTACGCTTGTCGGTACTCTGAAGGTGTTCTTCCTTCACTCCGCTTAAAGGCTCGAATGAAGGAATTCGAAGAATTATAACCGATGGAAACGGCTATTTCTTGGACGTTGCTATCCGTTCCATTCAAAAGCTCCTTGGCGCGGGCTATGCGCAGTTGCTCCAGATATGTGGAAAAATTGCTTCCTACCTGTTCCTTAAAAAATTGTGAAAAATATGCCGATGATATGTTGAATTCCCTGGCTACCTTGGAGGCACTAAGATCGGAATCGAAGGCGTTCTTCTGAATAAAGGCAGTCAATCGATCGCGCAATTCTATGTTATGGCTCCGTTTATTTAGGTGAATGAGCGAACCGAGCGACAGGAAACGGTCATGAATTTGTCCATAATAGTCAACAGCATCTCTGACACAACGAATCTGAACATATTCTTCCGGACTGGTTTGCATATTTTTCAATTCGATCAACACTTTAGCCAACGTGCCAAGAAGTTCATTGAGGAACAATTGCAGCATGGACAAGCTCAGTTTGCGGTTTACCATATTTTCTTGATACAGACCGTGCAGCAAGTCCTGCATTCGTTCTATGTCCCCCGTCAATGTGCATTGGACAAGCATCGCTTCGAGTTCGGGAGGATAGTATGCAAATGACTGGTTTTCAGGCTGGCCGTCGTACCAAACAAAACGATGGCGTGGGTCCCAAACATACTGGCGAAATGCTGTCATAGCCTCCTGATACGCATGTGGAAGCTCCCATAGATTTGTTACCATACTGCTCGCGGTGACAACCACATCCAGCTCTTCTTCCAGGTAGAGAGAATGATTTCCTAAAATATGAAGTAGAATTTGTTCCACTAAACGAAGATCTTGAATTTCTTCGTCCCCACAACAGTAAATGATGGACAGATGATATGTATCCCAATCGTGCACGTGGATGCTCTTTGCGGCATCGCTGAAGCGCAGTGCCTCTTTGACAATTATTTTTTTGCCCTCGACTTCCCTCAATATATCCGCATCAACGCCATCTCCATATCCTGTGAAATGAATGGTGATTACAAGATAACCGGTACTGTCGAATTCGAGCCCCGCATGTTTCATAAGTGATTGAAGATGGTCCTCAGAACTGAAGTACCCTTTAAGCAGCTGTTCATAAAAAGTGGTTTGAAGGATAGGAAGCTGCTCCTTGTGCAACTTCTCCATAATATGCTGACGTTCTGACAAGCCGCCTACCTTTTGCTCAATCCAACTATATGCATTCCCGAAAAACAGTTTGGGTTCGCTCTGTTCGGTAAAGTGGCGGGTCAGCCTGTGTAGGGAAAGGCTGTGGCGATGTGCCAGTCCGATGGAGATAACAAGTCCTAGGAATACAAAGATCAGTAACACGTAGAGAATGGACTGTGTAATTTCAAGAGAACGCTCGGCGACAATCGCTTGGGGATGAGCAGTTACAAAGGTCCAGCCGAGTTGATGAGACGTGGTGGATGCTGTGATCATATCCTTAAGATTTACATCTTTGACCACGGACGGAACAAGGCCTTCCACACCGGTACCGGACACGTAACTGATGATCTGCCCCTTCTGATCTGCAATATAAGACAGGCTGCCTTCCGATAACTGCATGCTGCCCAGTAGCTCATGAATTTTCCGATTATCCATAAGAACTAGCAGAGCCCCATGGACTTCCCTCCCGTTGCCCATTGGGCGAATGAAGGGTATGCCAGAGACAGTTTTCCCAGCCAAGGTCAATTGCATAGCAGGCTGGAAGTTTCCGTTCAGTTGAAAGAATCGGTCCTGCCAATGATCCCGCGAACCCTCATCGTATTGGAAGTATAATTCGTACAATTGTGGAAAGGTATAAATTTTATCACTGTTTACAGCCATACTACTACGCTTGAAAAGCACAAAATAATCCAGAATGAAGTCATTACTCAAAGATAATTGCTTCAGCGAACTGCTGACACTTTTAAAACGGTATGGGTTGGCCTGCTCGAAAGGTTCGCGAATAATCAACGCTCGACGAACGGAGGGAAGCGAAACGATATCCCACATTGTCTGCTCCATCTCGGAAATACGAATCTCTAGCGTTCGCCTAGTTTGTTCAAGAGCCATATCGTTGGCATACAAAATATCTTTTTTAACGATCTTTAACGATTTACTATAGGTAAAACCGAGGCAGGAAGCCAGTAAGATAACAACAGCAATATAGGGAATCACTAAACGAAAGAATAGCGGTCTATTATTCAACCATTTTCTTACCACGGCAAAATTCATTCACTCACCTCTCCTCAATTGATAACGGTTTCAATTGTGGTCATCAATTTTACTTACTTAAATGCGTTTTAGCTTTTCGCTGCTGTGTTCCTTCAATTAGTTGAAATTACATAGGTGCCATTCCTATATATCGCCCCCCCTTCCCATACCTCAAATTCCCAATTCATTAAAAGCAATCAGTCTTCATCCCTTTAGAAAAATGTCCGATGCATTCCTAATTCCCAATGATTATAAATAATGTCAGCTACTTTGGCTGCAGAAGTGGTCGGAGCTACTTCATACCAGCATTTTAAAATGCTCATCGTTGTGGAGGCGTACAAACGCGCAAAAAGTTCCTTTCTTTCTGAGAATTCGTCCTTATCTTCTTGGGTAAATATGTTCCGAATTTTATTCTCCAGTAAGGACTGCATATCCTCAAAAACATAAAGTTCCAGATTTTTATTCCACAAAAGAAGATACCATTCTTTCTGACTCCATAAATGCTCAAGATGCTGGACTATAACACTACGAGTCTGGGAGGAACTTTGATCGTCAAACGTAATAAACGTCAGGTCAATAGCACGATCAAGGTCTTGAAGAGTCGCTTTAACTAGTTCATCACGAAGATGGTACTTGTCGGTGTAGTATGTATAAAATGTCGAGCGATTGACTTTCGCAGCAGTTGAAATGTCTTTAATTGTGATTGATTTAAATGTTTTTTGACTGACACATAACGAAAATCCACTTTTTATGTGTTCGAGTGTTTTAAGTACTCTTAGATCTTGTTCCGTTTTCATTTCGTAACACCTTTCTCTAATCCAACAAATGAAGTGCCATCTGTAGGTTATCCTACAAATTGGACAAACTCTGCTTATATTAATTTAATTTTTATGCTTTTATAATTGACATGTGACAGAATTATGAATTTAATTGTTGGGAAAATCAAGTTAATAATGGACAAAGATTAATCTGTGTACAATAAAGAATTTCATTTGCTTAAAAATTATAAGCACACAACACAGCGTTATTCAACCTAAGAAAAGGATTTTCCCAGACATAAAGAATTCAACACAAAAATTAACATGTTGCAGGAGGATAACAATGTATAACTTAATGGAAAAAAAGGCAGGGTTCGTAACGGGAGCAGGCTCAGGTATTGGCCGAGCTAGTGCAATTGCATTTGCTCAAGCAGGTGCAAAGGTAATGGTAGCTGATATCAACAAAGAGGCAGGTCTTGAAACTGTACAACTAATTAATGACTTTGGAGGCGTTGCAAGCTTTGTTAGAACAAATGTAGCTGTTGAAGGAGATATTATCAGACTTGTACAGACAACAGTATCGGAATTTGGACAACTGGATTTTGCTCACAATAATGCTGGAATCACACTGCCCCCGGCCCCCATGGCGGATTCTTCTACGGAAGACTTTGACCGTGTGGTCAAAATAAATTTGTATGGAACTTATTATGCCATCAAACATGAAATTCAAGCTATGTTGAAAACGGGCGGCGGAGCAATTGTTAACACATCTTCTGGTTTTGGTCTGATCGGCGGTCAGAATCAAGCAATCTATTCTGCTACTAAATTTGCAATAAACGGAATTACAAAAAGTGTAGCTATGGAATATGCTGAAAAAGGTATTCGTGTCAACGCTATTTGTCCGGGAATGACGGCGACTCCAATTCTTAGCTGGTTAGACAATGCACCAGAACAAGCAGCATCGTTTAAATCAACAATTCCAACCGGTAAGTTGCAAACTGCCGAGGATCAAGCCAACGCAGCTGTTTTCTTGTGTTCAAATCTTGCAGGTCAGATTACAGGCGTTGCCTTGCCTGTTGATGGCGGTTACACGGCTGGCAGATAAGCACCAGAAATGTAGGCCTCCTCTATATGTGTATTTTGCGCCTGAGATGTGCATTGGTTGCCCTGACCCCATTGGGAAAGGTTATCCGATGCACTTCTTTTTGTATCCATGGCGATATAGTTACTGGAGATTCTGCCTGTAAATAAGTTTTTCACTTCTATAAAATTTTACGTTTCTAGCGTTTCTCATTCTTTCGGAACATGGATGGTGATACACCTTTCCAATTGCGAAAAGCCTTGCTGAAATGATATTCATCATGATATCCGCACTGTCTTGCGATTCTTTTAAATGTGTAGTTCGTATAAGTCAGATAACGTTCAGACTGACGTAGCCTCACCTCAGTTAAGTATTCCTTGGGAGATTGTCCAATATGACTCATAAACATTTTACGAAGATAAGATTCGGATATGGCATATTTGCTTGCTATTTCTCGGATGAATAATTGTTCCTCAAACCGTGTCTCTAGTTCTTCTTTTATCTTAAAAATAATGGAAGTTGTGTTTCCCGGTTCAGAAAAATGATCCGGGCGGTGCAATATAGCAAGTAGTTTCAATAGCAAAGCACAACTTTCCATCTCACGATAGTGATTTCCTAATAACCACGATTCCGTGATTTCATTAAAAGCATGATCTAGTCGTAAGGCTCGCTCTGAATGATATCTGCTGTAAAATGGAATGTCCATCCTGTGAATAGATTGAGGTAACTGCCACTCTGGTGTTTGATATGAAACCGCACAACAGTCAAACAAAATCATACTAATGGTCAATGGTGACTCTTTAGAATTTTCCATATGCATCTGTGCGCCAGGTTCCATATAAAATAACATTCCCTGAATCACCTCATAAGTTTGATCTTCAGTATGGAATGTTCCCTTACCTTCATGAATCCAATAAAAGGTATGTACAGACGTATTGTTGCGAATATCCGACCAATCCATCGGTGTCTGCTTCCGTGAGCTCCATACGATTCGAACTACCAAATCTAAGGGATTATACATTTCGTTCAACCTCCTACACAGACTATCCTACAATGTTTGTTGAGATAAATAAAATCAAATTTGGAGCGATTTATACATCCTTAAGATCGAATTGACCATGGATAACCTCTTCCCAATTCGTTAACTTAAATGTATTACCGCACATTGTATTCGACATGGGAGGATTTTGAAAAATGATTAGACTTTTTGATACGCATCATACTCGGATCAGCACTGAACTTGAAGGTCTGTGGGAGTTTTCTCCCGTAGATACCATAGGCGAACGACCAAAAGAATTTCCTTTTAAGCTACCTGTTCCAGGATGCTGGGAGAGTCACCCTCATTTTGGCACCTATAGAGGGAAAGCTGTATATAGAAGAGTAATTTCGGTATCCAGTCAGACCCATATCCGGTTGGAATTCAAAGGGGTGAGTCATACGGCCCATGTCTATTTTGATGGGGAATTTGTTAAAACCCACTACAACGCTTATACTTCATTCGAAGTTATAATCCCCAATGCTATTGCTGGAGAACATGAAATTTTAGTGTATGTTGACAACTCCTTTAGTGAGGCATCTGCGCTACATTTCCCTAATGACTATTACACTTATGGTGGCCTTATTCGCCCTGTTGTTTTGGAAGAAATAAGTGATTTGTACATTGAAAATATTATGTTTACTCCCCTACTCCAAGCAAATCAATGGAATGGACGATGGAAAGTGATGATTCGCAATATCAGTCAATCTCCCCAACAAGTTCAGGTTATTGGAGAACTTGCGGGAATAAAATCTATTCTAGGAAGCTGTGAGGTTGGGCCTGGGGGACAAGCAGAACTTATCCAAACAGTATCGTATCCGAATGTGTTGGAGTGGTCTCTTGACAATCCAAGTCTCTACCAGTTGCAAACCAAACTAATAACAAATGAACAACTAGTAGATGACCTAGTGGACAGGGTTGGATTTAGAGAAATTAATATTTCAAACGGACAGTTACTTTTAAATGGGCATAAACTCAAGCTAAAAGGTGTTAATCGGCACGAAGATCATCCCATGGTGGGATGTTCATTTCCTTTATCGCTCATGGTAAGAGATTTGGATCTAATTGAAGAAATGGGATGCAATGCAGTCCGGACGAGTCATTATCCGTATGACGAAAGGTTCCTTGATTTATGTGACGAGCGTGGGATTGTGATTTGGGAAGAGAACCACGCTAGAGGATTGAGTCTTGAACAAATGCGTAATCCCAATTTCGCGTGGCAGAGTGAGCAAGTAACTCGAGAAATGGTCGAACAACACTTTAATCATCCCTCCATCATCATTTGGGCTATATTAAATGAATGTGCCAGCAATACGGAGGAAGGCAAAGTCCATTATGCCAAACAACTGACCATCATTCGCGAATTAGATCCTAGTCGCCCGCGTTCTTTTGCATCTCATCACAGAGATCAGGAACTGTGTTTTGATCTTGCAGAAATTGTATCATTTAATCTTTATCCCGGTTGGTATACGGACGAAAAGCCTGAGGAATTAGCTTTGGAAGCCATTCAGTGGGCCAATAAACTGGGTGGCGCAGACAAACCCATTATCATGAGTGAATTTGGTGCAGATGGATTTTATGGCTTTCGAAGTAATAACCGGGAAAAAGGCTCAGAAGAACGGCAAGCTGACATCCTGCGCAATTGCTTAAATGCATATCAAGCATCAACAGATATTTGTGGCATGTTTATATGGCAATTTAGTGATTGCAGAGTGACTGAAGGCGAAGGGTGGTTGCTGACTCGCTCCTGCACACGGAATAGTAAAGGACTTGTGGATGAATATCGCAGGCCCAAGCTTGCGTATGACGTTGTGAGCTCCATTTATAAAAGCGAAGACAAAAAGTAAGATAACCATTATGTTTACAATGCCATAAACTTTGCTCGGATAGACAGGTGCTCTGGATCATCAGGAGAAAACAATCCCGATATGATATTTGTAGCACATGCGTGATCCATCCTTCCATCATGCACCTTAAATATATAACATAGGGCTATTTTGCAGAATTGACACATTCAGTCCTGCAAAATAGCTTTCTTGTGTGATTGCTTTATTACGCCTAACATGACTTCAGTTTTTAGCGATTGTAATTTACGTGTTAGAATGTGGAATCAATACGCGCAGTTGTCCACCATCGAGCGATAACCTAATCTGGCTCTTTATTTCCGGAATGATCTCCTTATTTCTTGTATCCATCAACGTGTGTTTATACCTCAGCTCAGTTGTTACAAATTCGTCACTCGTGTTGACAACTAATATGGCCTCTACACGATCCAATTTCCTGATCTGGTAAGCTAACGCATGCTTTTCCGAGCACTGAATCGGTTCAGTTATCAGGCCTTCGCAACCTGTTGGATGAGCAAATAAAACAGTCAGTAGTGGTTCATTGCGTCCAGCTTTTATTCTCAGATAGTTCAGCTGTGACTTTCCTTCCACCAATGGTGCAATGGGATAACTTCTTCCCCACTCTTGGATGATATCAGCACACTGAGGAAGCAGACTGATTGTTTCTAAATCAATACCGTAATGCCCGCTGGATAAGGCACGCTGACCTTTAATGGACGTTGACTTAGCTGCTAAAGGCAGATTCATTCTCGTCCCTTCTTCCGCATTCCGGATCACATCCCATAAAATCAAGGCATCCAGTCCATTTTTCATATATGCAATATGACGAGTATGGCTGCCTGGACCTGTCGGACTCTGAATACGTATCGTTATCTCATCTAACAGATCAGAAGTACGTAGATGCTGGACTTCGCTCACTCGAGGCATATCGACGTATTGCCCTTTATGGCAGAACTGGATTACGCTATGAGAGGAGGAGCCTTTATACCATGCAAATGTGCTGTCAAAATAACTTTCTACCCCTGGATCGACCACAAGCGGAATTCTATTTACATACCAGATAAAGGAAGCTTGGTCATGGTGTCCATGCCCTACGGGTGTCCGGCTTGAGATCACCGACAGATATCCTTCATCCGGACGATTAAAGTTCTGGCGGAAAAGATATAAGCCAATATCTTCGAAACTTCGCGATACCAAATGTAGTGTTTTTGAATCTGAGGCCAAAGTATCGATGCTAGATGGCATGAAGAAGTTTTCCAGCATATTCGATTCCACGCCGAATCCGCATAATGGCTTTCCAGCTCTTATCCAAGTCTCATATACCTGTGCACCAAGTTCTGGATCAGAGGAGATGATCTCATCCACATACAGCCCAAGAACCGCGAAACCGCCTCCGTTATCAAGCGTGTGATCTCCAAAGTTGGGTGTGCTGATTTTGTTGTCAAAAAACATATAGGGCGGCGTTTGTACCGACAACGCATATTTGAAGGTACTGCTGAACCGAGTACCTTGAAACCAGTTCTCTCCGGTCATGTGGCGAAGTGTCTTGGCGAATGTACCATAACGCTGGATGACAGCGAACAGATAACGGATTGACTCTGGCCAGGAGCCATCCTCGTTAATGTGATAGTCCAGCTGGCCCTTTAGGATTAACCTAGCATTATCCAGCCATTGTCTTGCATGTGGCATCTCCGGAAATGCCAGTGCGAGCATCGCCGCTCCTGCCGCCATGTCTGTATGCCAGTTACTGGTTCCCTGCTGGGCGCGATAAGCTCCAAGTTCTGTTCGATCACGCAGATCCATCAGATCACGGATCAGATAATCCAGTTGAGCCATCATCCGTTCGTATTCCTCTTGTGAGAATACATTCGCATCCCGGATCAGTGAGTACGAGGTGGCAATCAGCGTAGTGACACGTCCGATCTGTACTGCGCCATATGCATCCAGCCCGTCAGGACGTACATTGTGAACAAGCCAGGACTCCACTCCCTGACAGTAATCATTAAGCAACCATAACATCTGGAGTTTCACTTTCTCAGCATAACTCCGCTCGCCAGTCATGGCATACATCAGCGCATCCGCCTGAAAAGATACCGTAAGCTTAAGCTCTGGATTGCCCGGTAGTGATTTCTTGTTATGAATGCCGTGGAAAGAACCCACTTCTCTGCCGACTGCATCCTTGAATGTGAGCACAGCCTGAACACCCTTTTTAAACTTTCCTTCGACCTTTGCAAAATACATGAGCGTATGGTTCACTCCCCCTTGCAACGGGATATCCTTGTCATAAATCCAGGCCCCCTCGTCTTCTGACGTCGGGTTTTCCAGATAAATGGAATGACTGCCGTCCTGCACATATTCCTCGCGGTCTTCCCAGTGCAATACTGGTTTTCCCTTGATTGCCACGGGCGTCCAGTGTTTCGGAAGCTGCTTCCCTTCATTGAATCCACTATTTTCAATTTCCAAATTGGCATCATGTGCAGGCAGAATGCTTACACGATCAATCCAGACATGACCCAGTTTGTAATGCTCCTCGTTGTCTTCTGAAGGAAGAACGAAGGCAAGGGATGCCGATGCTGCATTTTCTGGCGGGGTGAAGGTAAGCAGTCGCGAGCGAGTCCACAAGCCAAATTGTTTATTCAGCAAAGTCCAGTCCGGTTCGTCCTGCATCACGGAAGCGTACGTTTGCAGATCAGCCAGACTTCTCCGTTCAGACCATTCTCTGACCTTCTGAAATTCACGTTTGAGTTCGTCATTGCGTTCCGTTTTTTCACGAAGTTCGGTCAGTCCCTGAGTGGTGAAAAATAAATTCCACTTTCCGTGCAAATCGCTTCGTAAAACCCGGCTGTGCCTAAGATGACGCATAGCGTTGAGAAGACGAACCAGTGCACTGCCAGACACAGACACCTCTTCTGTCTTTAGCTGTGATCGGGCTAAGCATTCCGCATTGGACAATTCCTGCTGTACTTGCTGATAAGCTTCGGGGTCAACCTGTCCCAGTTCGCTACCGGGCTTTTCATTCGCCAGGACTTGCTTCGCTCGCTGGCATATTTCTCTTACTTTTTGCTGCCAAACATCCTCCTGAACCTCATCCCAGAACAGTTCAATCAGAGGTCTTTTTTGTTGTTCCGATTGGTTACAGGTGTAAAATCCGCAAGGTAGCTCTCCCTCTCCCAGGGTCAGTGCCAGCTGCAGCTTTCCTCCCTTCTCCATGGAACGAATGACATACTCGGATAAATCGGCATAACTGAAACCTTCAGCGAAGCCTAGTTGGAACGAACGTAGATACTGATCCGCACAGGGCTGCATCTTCGGTTGTTGTTCAATTTGGCGGTATGTCAACTGCTCCAGTGTCTGGAAGTGATGATTTGAATGTTCTAAGGCATACAGATCTACGCTTTTCCCATCGGTATGATGATTAACAAGTCGCAGACGGGCATGACGAAGCCTGCGTTGATCTAGAGAAGGCAAATCGAATGACAAATAGGCGATGCTGCCTGGCTCCAATTCTACGGCTGGGAGGTCACCCCGTGACATATCTGCTGTTCTCTCGTTTACACATCCAATGGAAGAAGCATATACCTTCTCCGTTTCATAACAGTCTGCCATAATATGCTGATAGGTGTACCATTCTATAGCAGGTCTGAGCCCATACGTGCCCATGTTGTAGCTGGGTGCCATCGTACAATGTTCGGTCACTGCCTGTATATCCTCATCCGGTCGTGGCTCAATAAAAGCGCGATTACGGACAAATGGTGCCGTATACGTCCCATTCAATGCCGCCTCTGCTCGTGTAATTTGATCCATCAGGGCTACCTTTGCCCCTTCTGTGTATTGCTCTGCGTCTATTAAAAGTATCGCCCGGGCTTTGAATACAAGACGGATAAGCTCTCGTCGATACGTTGAAAATTCAAGCAGGTTATTCTCTTCATTGATGACTCGGTTCGAACAATGTACCCTGCTCAGGAATTGGTCCATTCCATCGAGTAGATGCCGGATCGTCGATTTGTCACGCTGTGTTTGTTCTTCTGCCTCCACCAGTGTGACAATGGTTTTCCAATCGCTTTCAGCATATTGTCCCGGTTCAGTTCCCACCACCGCGCGTTCTACCCAATCTTTGGCCAATGTCAGCACAGAGCCGGTTTCCTGCGTTTTCACCATGATTACTAATTCCTTCCCTTAAACATATTTGCCGTTACACCTCTTCGGACAATAAGGCAATAGCCCAAGGCCCGATGTTAAAATCGAGTGTTAGTCTACCATTGCTATCAGCCGTAAATTTCCTTTCGTTCAATTGATTTGCATAGGCAATCAGCTGTTCGGTCTGCTCTCTGCTCGGGGAATTTGGACTACCCATCTCATTCCACAACTGCACCGCAACGCCATGGTCGCGATCGACGGTTCTCAATACATATTGCCCCCCCGGAGTAACTTGCTCCACGACCAGATTGAACGTTTTGCTGCTGCCGAAGGACTGTGCTGTTTGCGCTACGGTCTGATCAGGATATACGGACATGGGTACCGTCCCTTTATAGTCTTCTGGATAATTGTAAAACAACCCGCGAAGTTCTCCTTTATCTGTGCGAGTAATCACCGTACCTTCATTTCGTGCAAGTTCATGCTCTCCAAGTTGATTCAGAAACGAATAGGCATGGAAAGTTGGTTTCGGTATACCTTGCAAGTTCAGCATTCCGAATCCGCCATGAAAAGCCGCCGGCCCTGCGCCAACTTCTTCAAAGACATCTGTGAATACCCAGTAAGACAAGGAGTCGATCAGGTCAGACACTTCGAGATTCGTCTTGACCACATACGCGGCTGCGGGCAAATAGTCATGACTACAATCTCGCGAAGAAGGACTGCTGCTCCATTCGGTGAGATGGATTTCGACATCTGGATAAGCGCTGCTTGCAATCACACGTTTCAGCCATTCAATATCGTCTTTAGTAGAACTGGCATGTCTGGATCTTCCTTGAAACTCACCGTGCCCATCCAGGGCAAAGTCTGTCGGGTATGGATGAGTTGATATAAAATCAATGGGCAGTTTCTTTCGCTCACAAAAAGCGAGGAATTCCTCAATCCATACCCCTTTCCATTCCAGCGAGTCTAAGTCTTCCGTTACCAGTGTTAAATGGGTGGAGATGTCTTCTAACTCACCATCAAACCTTGCATCCGGAACAAAATTGCTCGTAGCCGGTCCACCGACGCGAAGACGGTCATCGATAGCCTTGATTGCTGCGACAGACACTTGATACAACCTGAAATATTGCTCCTTCGTTCCATCCCAGAATGCACTCAGGTTCGGCTCGTTCCAGACCTCGAAGTACCAGTTCTTAACTTCCTCCAGACCATATCGCTGGGTCCAGTGTTCAACCAATTTTGAGATTAATTTCGCCCATTTGGCATAATCATTCGGAGGTGAAACATTACCTTTCCACCAAAATTGGGTACGTTCCGTGGACGCCAGATCGTTTGGCATAAAGCCAAATTCAACAAAAGGACGTATCCCCAAGTCCAGCATCGCATCAAATAGTGCATCAACATACTGGAAATTGAACACTTCCTGTCCATCAACGATCTTGTATACATGCATATCATCGTGAAGCAAACCATGGAATCGTAAGTATCGGAATCCCCCATATTTCACTGCTTTGAACAAGTGGTTCTGCCAGTCTGCACGCAGTCCTTCATTGGCTCTGCCTGCCCCGACACAAGCTGACCATATATGATTTAATGGTTTGGATTCTCCCTGAAAATTAATATTCATTTATACCCCTCCGTTATCGATTCGTTCTCGTATTGTAATCATGCGTATCGGCCAGTGTAATCAGTTACGGTATCTACCGAACAGCTCATAAGTGTATCCTGCTTCCAGTTCCAACGTTATCGGCTCGCCGTTTGTGTTTATATCGTCGGAAAGGTTAGTACCAGCTCCCTGCTGTCGGATCTCGTTGATCTGCTGTGCCAGAATACTGGCCATCCCGGTCTGTGTAGCGGTAATGCAGGCAACTAGTCGTCCGTCTGCAAACCATTCGATATCCACGATATAGCCACCACGCGCTTTCAGCCCCTTTACTTTCCCTTCAGACCACGCCGGAGGCAGAGCCGGGAGAATCGACAACGTTCCGGTGTGACTTTGCAATAACGCTTCAGCAATACCTGCTGTCGCACCAAAATTGCCATCAATCTGGAATGGCGGATGATTATCCAGCAGATTCGGTAACGTAGAGTGTTTTAACAGAGATATCAGATTTTGATAGACTTGTTCTCCATCAAGCAACCGGGCCCAGAAATTAATCAACCATGCCCGGCTCCACCCGGTGTGACCTCCCCCGTTCTCCAGACGACGTTCGAGTGTTACACGTGCAGCACGACTAAGCTCCGGCGTATTCGTAGGTGTAATACGATTACCAGGATACAGGGCAAACAGATGGGACATATGGCGGTGTCCCGGTTCTGCTTCCTCGTAATCCTCCAGCCATTCCATGATCTGTCCATGCTTCCCGATCTCGATTCCGGGAAGGCGATCTCGAACCGAAACCAGCTGATTTCGGAACTCCTGATCCTTGTTCAATTGAATCGACGCCTCGATACAACCTGTAAATAACTCGTGTAGAATCTGGTTGTCCATGGCCGGACCATAACATAACGTCCCCTTTTCCCCACTCGGTAGCATGTAGGTGTTTTCTGGAGAAACAGACGGACTCGTCACCAGTCTCCCATCCGGAAGTTCACTCAGATAGTCGAGGAAAAAGACAGCAGACTCCTTCATCGTTTCATAAGCCCGTCCCAGAAATGGCAACTCGCCACTGTACAGATAATGCTCCCACATATGAAGACATAGCCAGGCCGCCCCCATCGGCCAGTGTGTAGCTGGCATATACGTATCCTGTGGAGCGGTGTCTGCCCAAATATCCGTATTATGATGGGCGACAAACCCTTCACATCCATACATGACTTTGGCCGTGTGTCGCCCAGGCTCTCGCATCCGTTCAATCAGATCGAACAGAGGTTCATGGCATTCAGACAGGTTGCATAATTCGGCTGGCCAATAGTTCATCTGGGTATTGATATTTATCGTATACTTACTATCCCATGGCGGCGTAAGATGTTCATTCCATATACCCTGCAAGTTGGCGGGCAATGATCCGGGCCGACTGCTCGCTACGAGAAGATAGCGACCGAATTGAAAATACAGACCCACCAACCCATGATCTGATTCACCAGCCTTTACACGTTCTAGTCGCGCGTTGGTAGGCAGATGCTCCAATTCCTTATTTACTGGACCTAACTGGAGTGACATCCGATGGTACAATGCCTGATAATCCTTCCGATGCCGTTCTTTCAATGTATCTATGGAATACCTGGCAAGCTGTTGCAGACGCGTATCACATTCCTCTAGCGGTTGATCGTAGCGAAATGATGTTGCCGCGGTAAGTGATATGAAGACTTCATCCGCGTTTCCCACCAGCAAAGTTTCCCCCAGAATCTGTACCGAACCTCCAACCGTCTGTACCTGTATGGCTGCCGCGTAGTCGACTCCGCCCCCGCCTGTACTTCCATGCATCGCCATAGAGTTGTCTCTTAGGCGAATCATTCCATCCATATGACGTTTGCGTACACCCCCGGACAGCTGCACATCCACATGGATGCTTCCTGGTTGATCAGCTGTCAGATGAATCATCATTGCATTGTCAGGATAACTAGTGAATATTTCCCGCCGATGTGATATTCCGTTTTGCATATAGGTTACCGCAACATGTCCTTCCTCCAGATTCAACTCACGGCGGTAAGACTGAGGTGCATTAATCTTCCCTGGCAATGGATTTCGAAAGGTTAACGTCAGGTCACCCAAAGGCAGATAGTGACGCTGGGATTCAGGAACTCCCGAAAGGGCAAGCAATGCAAGACGTTCAGCTTCCTGAAGATGCCCCTCCATAAGTAAGTCACGAATATTCCCCAGATGTGCAGCAGCATCCGGATTGTTCCGATCCGTAGCCCCGCCATACCATAAGCTGTCCTCATTCAATTGAATAACTTCCTTCGTGATGCCGCCATAGATCATTCCCCCCAACGTACCGTTACCAATGGGCAGACATTCGTTCCATTCTTTCGCTGGCTCGTCGAACCATATCGTAGATTGATTACTGTTAGCGTTTTCCTTGACCATGCTCATTTTCCAGCTCCTCTCCATATGCTGTGACTATCATGCCTATTCATCTTCTTTGAAGATCGGTTTCAGCCACAGTTCGAAGGTGAATTCTTTGTCATCCAACCGATAAACATCCAGCAATTGTGGCCCAACGGACGATGAACCCACGCCACTCATTTTATAATCCAGCTGAACGACCGTTTCCTGTCTCGGTTTAAGATCATACGTATGTGAAGCAGCAGCCAGATCTTCAGGTGTATAATGTGATGCATTGAAAGAGAAGGGCTGGGAAGAAGCAAATTTCATACCCATACCGAGCAAATTGGTAACCATCGCCCATTCCGTTCCAAAGCGAGACCCGTTCTCCTGTGGCATGACATAGTCATCCTCGAAGAGATCATGTACGCGTGTAAGATATCTGCCTTTGCGTGCGCTCCGATGTTTATCCAGATAGCTTTCATGTGGTCCATACCCGTAATATTCAACTTCCTCATTCCCGGCAGGCATGATCCATTCCAGTCCGAACCTCGGCAGATAAGGCAAATTCTCACGTATATTCACACGGGTCTGCAATTGGATTACACCGTTGTGTTGCACATTCCAGATCGCTTCACCATGCAGAATGGGATACCGATCTGAAGCGCCTATAGCGTACTTTACGTTTAGGGACACACCGTTTTCCTTTTGCTCCCAGGTCGTTCCATATATTTTCGTTTTGGCACGGTCATACCCTTCTTCACGCCATTTGCCCAGAATATAGGTATCGTTATCAATCGGTGCGCGCCAAATGTGGAAACGAAGCGGTTCTGCAAGCATTTCCAGCCCTTCCCGTGTAATACTTGCAAATGCTCCTTGATCCAGATTAAATTCATACCGATATCCGTGACCTGTCATCACCAGAGTTCCTTGAACCTCTTCCGCGTGAATGTGGCGATAAGCGATTGCGGTGGCCGTAATCTGCTCCTGGACTCGGATAAGCGATTGAGTTTCATTCATTAGAAATTGGGCAAAAGCTACTTCATATCCCATGCTCGCCCATGCGGTCTCCCGATTGTTCCAAAAGGATAGAGTTAGCTCTGCCGCCTGACTTTTCAAGGCGGATAACACATACGGAAGCGAAATGTGCTGATCACACCCGGCTTCTGCTTCAAGCTGCCAGATTTGTCCCTGCTGCACAGTGACTCCACCCGATGTGATTTTCCAGTGTAGCCCGATATGGGACAAGTCTACAAAGTCATGACGATTCATAATGCTGAATAACCCCTGCGTCAGATCTATAGCTTCTACACGAATTGGAGCATGAATCTGCTTCAGCTCGATCAAACCCGAGTGTGGCTTTCGATCTGGCGAGACCAGGCCATCAATACAGAAGTTGCTATCATGGGGCGAATCTCCGAAATCCCCGCCATAGGCATAGTAGGACTGACCGTCCGCTGTCTTGGAAGCAATTCCGTGATCTGACCATTCCCATATACATCCTCCCATGAGCTGCGGGTGTGCATAGATGAGATCCCAATAATCCCCCAAATCCCCGCAACTGTTTCCCATGGCATGGCTGTATTCACATAAAAACAACGGCTTATGGTTGTTCTTGTCTTCTACATAATTGCGTACTTCATCGTAGGTAAAGTACATCTTGCTCTCAACGTCCAGCAATTGGGTATTTGGATGTCCTCCAAATTGCGAAGCGGTTCCCTCGTAATGCACTAGTCTGGATTCATCCCGGCTTTGAATCCATTCAGCCATGGCAATATGATTGTCGTGGTAGCCTGACTCATTGCCCAAGGACCACATGATGACGGAGGCGTGATTCTTGTCTCGCTCTACCATGCGAATCGCACGTTCCAGGAACGCTTCCTTCCAGACTGGATCGGCAGAAAATTGTTGGTAACAGCCATTTTTGAAGTTCCCTGCCTGCCCAATGCCGTGGCACTCCAGATCTGCCTCATCAATGACATACATACCAAATTCGTTGCACAACTCCAAAAAACGCGGGTCATTGGGATAGTGAGCTGTCCGAATCGTGTTGATATTGTATTGCTTCATTAACTTGATATCTTCAATCATGGCTTCCATTGGAATGGTTTGTCCCAGCAATGGGTGGGAATCATGCCGATTTACACCCTTCAGCTTGATTGCCTTGCCATTGATGCGAAATACCCCTTCATGCACATCTACCGTTCGAAAACCTATAGAAGAGAGCAGTACTTCATCCCCTGCTGTTAAATATAGATCGTACAATACTGGATTCTCTGCACTCCACATGCCAGGTTTTTCAACGTCCAGTTTCAATGTGCCCTTGTCTTCAATCACACCCTCAGCTGTTGCAATTTGCTTTCCTGAAGCATCTTTGAGTTCAGCCTTTACGTTCAAACGGCCTGTTGTTTTAATCTCCGACACCAGTGTGACCAGATTACCCCCTGCCGTAAATTGCTGTTTATGAAATACATCACGCATATGGGCTTTATCTCGTGCCAACAGATATACATCCCGATATATTCCTGAATACCGCCACATATCCTGATCTTCAATGTAAGTTCCATCGCACCACTTGAGTACCATCAAAGCCATGCGATTGGATCCAGGCTGAAGATAGGTTGACAGATTAAATTCTGCTGGTATTCGGCTGCCTTGACTGTATCCTACATATTGACCGTTGACCCAGAGATAGAAACAGGAATTCACGCCTTCAAATACGACATATCGTTCTTTGGCATCCCATTCCGATGGCACCTCGAAATCCCTTACATATAACCCTGCAGGATTGTCGTCGGGTACGAATGGCGGATCACACGAAATCGGATAGTTATAGTTAATATACTGAAGCTGATCGTATCCGTTTACTTGCCAACAGGAGGGGACTATTAGATTGTCCCACCCGCTAGCATCATAGCTCTTTTGATAGAAAGCTTCATGGATCTGAGCTACACTCGCATGGTACTCAAATTTCCATTGGCCGTTCAACGTCTGGAAATAGGGTGACTTGCCCCTCTTTCGTGTCTTGGCACTCACAGCATCATGATATGGAATGTAGTAGGCTCTTGCTGCCTCCCGATTTACGTGTATAGTGGTTGGATCCTCCCAATGTTTTGTAATGTCCAGCATATCAACATTCCTCTCTATATGTTCTATGGGATCAACTAGCAATTTCACTTTTTAGAAAAAAGTAAAGCGTTTTCAATAAAATTTTATAAATGCTTGAGCTAAACTAGGGTATCTCAGCATTTTGCATCTTTCACTTCCTCGCAAAACCTTATCTATGTGTATCCTATATATTTTCCGGTGGCAAGAGAAGCCAAAATCCACTTGCAATGGTACCCAAAAACAACTGAATTTCAAAAAAAGGCAGAACGCCAAGAGTTTGAACTTCTCCCTAGCGTTCTGCCTTTTGATGATAATGTATGATTCCACTGATTAATTTTGATATTGCTTCTTAAACTCGGAAGGCGTCATGCCTACTTTTTTCTTAAAGACGTCGCTGAAGTAGGAGCGTTCATCATAACCAACCTCCATGGCAACTTCCTGAAGCGTCATTCCCTGTAAAATCAAAATTTTTGCCTTCTCAATTCGTTCTTGCACTACAAATTGCAATACCGATTGGTTGGTTACTTTTTTGAACAGGTTGGAGTAATAGCTGGTACTTAGATGTACCTGTTTGGCATAATCCGCTACGGATGCATTCAGGTGCAGATGTTCTCGAATATAGGCGATAGATTCATTAATGACCACATGTGCAGTTTCTTTCTGCTTCTTGCCTATGTTCTCACAATACATATGACAGATTTCGGCCACGATGGACTGTAACTCTGTCAGTGAATCTGTATCATATGTCAGCTTATGAATCTTGCGATCGAAGAAATGTGGTTCTACAAACTCCAGATCTTCGTTGATGGCATTACGAACGTTGACCATTAACTCAATCCAGAACATTTTGACTTTATCGGGTGTAGGCATGGCTTGACTGTCTTTCCATTCACTAAAAATGCCATCCAGTACCTCATTAATTTTGCTCGTAGCCCCGGAACGAAGCAAGTAGACCAACTCACGTTCTTTTTCCGACGAAAATTTCACATAGGTCGCGTGATTCTCCGCATAGATTGGATAAGCGAATACACTGTTACCTCCAGTGTAGAAGTTATAGGACAAGGCATACATGGCCTGCTGATACGTGATGGGTAATTCATGAATATGCTCCACCTTGGTGCCGACGCCAATGGATATAGAATAACGCGTGTATCTCTCCACATTCTCTCGGCAGGCTTCAGCGATTTTCAGCATTTCCTCATTGTCAGCATCCGCACGATCGTTCACAATACATACGAACCGGTTAATATCGTCCCTGAACACAACGGCCCCGGTAAATGTACGAATCGTCTCCTCCAAAATATTCTGTAATGAGAATCGCTGTAATTCAACATCACTTACACCGGCCTTATTCGTGTAATAATTATCCATCTCCACGGTAAATACCGTGAAATAATGGTCATTCATGTTGACGTTCAGAAAATCCCACTTCTCCTTCACCGTTTCCGGATGGGAAGAATAACGCACCAGTAGATTCAAGTACTCCTGCCTTAGCAAGGGCATACTTTCGCGCAATTTCCGTTCCACATCCATGAGATGATGACGACTTTCTTTTTCTTTTTCCAGCTGTGCCGTGGCTCTGCATATCGTTTCCAACAGCTCATCCGGTGTAAAAGGCTTTAAGATATAATCAAACCCGCCAAGATTGAGTACCTGTTGCGCGTAGCTAAAGTCCGAATATCCACTAATAAAAATAAGTTTCGCACCGGATTGTTTCGCCTGCTCAATCATTTCAATGCCACTCAGTTTCGGCATCCGGATATCTGTAACGATAATATCGGGTTGTTTCTCTTGAATGAGCTTTAATCCATCGAGACCATCATACGCGGTACCCACCACTTCTATGGCATAATCGTCCCAAGGCAAGTCATGTGCAATCCCATCAACGACAGCAGGAATATCATCCACAATGACCAATGAAAATGTGTGCTTCATCTTAAGATGCCCCCTCGATTTCAAGCGGAATGAGAATTTCGATGCTAGTTTGTATATATGGTGTACTGGTTACATTGAATTCTGCTCTGCTTCCATAGTACAAGGAAAGCCGTTTACCAATATTTCTGAGAGCAAACCCTTCACAATCCGACACATCAAAATGCGGATTATCTGCCTCATGCTCCTGAACGTCGAAGCCTTGACCATTATCAATCACTTTCATCTGCAGGAACTTATTGACTACCTTAACCCTGATATGAATCTGTCCCTCATTTCGATAGTCTTTGAAACCATGCAGGATGCTGTTTTCTACCAACGGTTGCAACAACAATTTTAGCGTGGAAAGCTGCTTAATCTCCTCATCACATTCAATCGTGTATTCAAATAGGCTCGCATAACATAGCTTTTGAATCTTCAAATACTGGGTTACATGCTCCAGCTCCTTCCCCACCGTTGTAAGCTCTTCCCCATTGTTCAATCCCACACGGAACAGAGCCGATAAGGACATAATCATCTCTCGGACTTCTTCCTGTTTGTTGGAGTGAGATTTCCACAGGATGGTATTTAACGTATTATACAAAAAATGCGGATTCATCTGAGCCTGCAACGCCTTCATTTCGGCGATTCGTTCGGCATGTTGTGCATCCATTCGCTCCCTAGTAAGAAGTTCAATCTGATCCAGCATGCTGTTAAACCTGAAGCCGACGTGTGTGAACTCATCTTTGTATTCGCCTTGAAAACGAACGGACCAATCGTTATGCTCGACCTTTTTCATGACGGATTGTAACTGATTTAATGGACGCAGCAGTAAACTTGTTAATTTTCGTGATACCAGCAATGCCAATAGACCGAATATAACGATGACACTGATCGTGACGAGTTGAATCAAACGTACATCTCTCAAAAGCACATTTCTTTCAGTAAGGTGTACAATTAACCAGTTATCCGGAAAAGCCACCGTGGAATAATTGACCAGATAGCGAATATGGTTGACCGTATATTCAAAATGTCCCTTATTATCCTTCAATCGGCTTCTGAAATCAGCGTCGGCAGCCAGTTGACTGGAGAGGGAATCGGCTTCAAATGCAAGTTTTCCATTCTCGGTAAATACAACAGGAATGGCATCTCCACTGTTCTTTAGCAAGTACTCCTTCAAGGCACTCTCACTTACATCAACGACAATATGTGTATCTGCCGGTGCATTCTGTACGATAGGCACAAACATCAGACTGAGCACGTTCTGACCAGTTCTAAACAGATCATCCGGATGTGATTCCACCCATCCTGCAAGATGCCCCTTTTCTAAAAAAGGATATACGTTGCTCTCTGAGAAAGGAATTCCCCCAGTTCGATTATCTGGGTTAGAAAAGTACTCGCCAACAGGAGTGTTAATCAAGATGGACGTGATGCCCGGCTCAATGAGCTTCATTTGAAAAATAGGCGTTTGTAGTGACTGATTCAACTTGAAATGATCATAATAGCTGAGTTCACCGCCCTTTGCCGTTCTCTTGAGCAACTGATTAAACTGATCGCTGGACATAAAAGTTAGAACGGCAAGGCGAATTTTGCGCAGTTTTTCCTCCAAAGATTGCGCTGATTTATCGATAATCCCTTGATTAAGGGAATACGATTTGTTCTCCAGTACCCGGGAGGCAATAAGATATGATGTTCCTCCGCAGACAACTACAGCAACCATCGTAAACAAAATTAGTGATAATTGTATGCGCTCTCGGAATGTAGTTGAATATAGCCATTTTTTCATATTCATTCTCCCGATGATCAATAATTCATAGTATACCGTACTAACCGCATAAGAATATATAGCAATAGAGAAGCCGTTTGGCTTCTCCATTGCTGCTACACTGTTATGTCACTATTGGATACTTAGGTAACGAGCGTAAGCATCATTGTAGATTTGGATGTATTCTTCTACACCAAGATTTTTCAGTTGAGTTTTGTATGCCTCGAATCCGGCCTCCACATTTTCACCACCCATGACCCAGGTCTGCGCTTTCTCTGCAAAATACGTATCAATCTGGCCTTTCAACGCATCTAGACGTTTTTGCTCCTCTTTTGTGAAGTTCAATGTTGGCAGTACATAATCATCAGAGATGATGTTTTTATCCTGGTATTCCTTAATGCCTTTCAAAGCAATTTCATTCGTCCATTGTTCTTCATAAGAGAAGTCCTGCCATGCCCCCATTTTCGGCAATTGCGCGCCAAAGGCTTCTACCAAGTAGCCATTAACCGCCGGTTGGCTTAAGACTTCCTCTGTAAATTTCGGTTTGCCATCAACCATGGTGTAGGACTCGCCTTCAATCCCGAAGTTGAACAATCGACGTCCTTCTTCACTCCACCAAAAGTCAAAATATTTTACTGCATCTTCGATATGCTTGCTTTGCGCCGTAACACCCCAACCGAAGCCACTAAGCTGAGCACGTTTACCTACTTCATACACTTTGCCGGAAGTACTTGCAGGCGGAGCAAACGGGATAAAGTTGAGATCTGGAACATCTTTGCTCAGAGATTGGTTAAAGTTAGCTGTACTCGCAAACCAGTCATGTGTGGAACCCGCAGTGTTGTTGCCCAACAAGACCTCTCGTGCTTTAGAACGAGTATAGATTTCTTTGTCGATCAAGCCTTCCTTATACCACTTAGCGATGTTCTCGATTCCTGTTTTGAATTGGTCCTCATAAGGACCATATACGATTTTTCCATCTTTAATATAGAAAGAATGATAAGCATCCCATAAAGGAAGCAAGCTGTATACCCCAACAACGTTATCACGTTGCATGAAAGGCACTTCATCTTTTTTGCCATTGCCGTTCGGGTCCTGGTCACGGAAGGCTTTTAAGACTTCATAATATTCATCTACTGTCTTTGGCATATCCAGATTCAACTTGTCCAGCCAATCCTGACGAATAAACCAACCTGTGGAAGCGCTACCATCTGCGACAAAAGGAATGGCATATATATTTCCATCGGCAGCAGTAATCGTTTTTCTCACTTCTTCGTGTTCATCAAGAAACTTCTTGAAGTTCGGCGCCAATTTATCGATATAATCATTCAGTGGTTCCAAAGCACCTTCGGCTCCAATGGAGTTCAGATCCGCCGTATAATAACTCACAATATCCGGCAATGTACCGGAAGCCAGCATCAGGTTATAGGCCTGCTTCTCCTCCCCGCCAGCAGAAGCCACGTTGTTCAAAGTTACCCCGGTCAGTTCAGCTGCCTTTTTCAGGACAGGTGAGTCCATCTTGACTACACCCGCATCATCAAAATAGAAGATGCTCAGATTCGCTGTTTCCTTACCTTCAGTGCCCTTGGATGAAGTCTGTGTATTGTTCGTGGTATTACTCGCAGTATTGCTCGAACTACACGCTCCGAGTACAGTCGCACTCACTAACAGAGATGCCAATAATAAAGACGCTTTTCTTTTCACACAAATGCCCCCTCTGTGATAGTAAACCTTCTATATCAAAATGAAGTCTTGTTATGACAACATTCGGATAGTTACTTAACCCTTTAATGAACCGATCATGACACCCTTAACAAAATATTTTTGTATAAATGGATAGACAGCGATAATCGGAATAATGGCAACCACGATTGTAGCATAAATGACAGTTTCTCCTGTTGTAAAGGAAACATCGTTCATCATGTTTTCCGATGGTTTCATCTGTACAACAAGTCTGTTCAGTAGAACCTGTAGCGGGAACTTGCTCTCATCCCGCAGCATGATCATGGACCAGAAGTAGCCGTTCCATCTCGATACAGCGTAAAACAATCCGATTGTAGCTAGCGGAGCCTTCGAGAGTGGCAGCACGATCCGCATCATAACACCGATATCGCCTGCACCGTCAATACGCGCTGCCTCTTCAATCTCCTCGGGAAGTGACTGGAAGAACGTACGCAGAATAACAAAGTTAAATGTACTTATCGCAAACCCGATAATTATACCAAAACGATTATCCAGCAAACCAAGACTCTGGAAGTTCAGGTACATCGGAATCATACCAGCATTGAAAATCAGTGTGAAAGAAATGATCAAATTAATCGTTGTCCGGCCTTTCAGCCTTTTCTTCGCCAGTGGATATGCACCACAGATCGTCAAAATCATACTTGTTAATGTGCCGACAACCGTGTAGAAAATCGTATTGCCATAACCGGTCCAAATCCCTTTCTCACCCAGCACTGAAGTATAAGCTTCCCACGTAATTCCTTTTGGAAGCAAAAGAACCTCTCCTGTCACTACTGCCTGTGGGGAACTTATAGACGCTGACAGGACATATAAGAACGGATACAAGGTCAGACAGGCGAACAAACCCAGAATAATATAGTTGAATACATAGAATACTTTTTCTCCACGACTCTCCATCATAAGCTATCACCTACCATAGTCCAGATTCTGTATATTTCTTGCTCAGTTTATTTGCAGCGATGATGAGAATAAATCCAACGACTGAGTTAAATAATCCTACTGCCGCAGCCATATCATACCTTCCGTTTACTATACCTTCACGATAGACATAGGTACTAATAACATCCGCAGTTGCGTAAGTTACCGGTTGGTAGAGAAGAATTATGGCTTCATACCCAACCTCGAGCAAGCTACCGATCTGCAGTATGAGCATGATCATGATCGTTGGAAGGATTCCCGGAATCGTAACGTGAAGTGTACGTTTCCATTTGCTCGCTCCATCAATAACAGCGGCTTCATACAGTTCCGAATTAACACCGGATAATGCAGCAATATATATGATGGCCGCAAACCCGGTACCCTGCCAAATGTTCATGGAGTTCAGTATCGTTCGGAAGAAACTCGCATCAGCCAGGAAGTAAATTTTATCGCCACCAAACTTTTCAATAATCAGATTGACTATACCGTTTCCGGGAGCCAGGAAGTTAGTGACAATTCCTGCTACGATAACAACCGATATAAAGTGGGGCATATAAGTAAACGTTTGCACAACTTTTTTGAATTTGGAACTCTTGACCTCATTGAGTAGTAGAGCAAAAATAATTGGTGCTGGAAATACAAATAGCAATGCGTACAAGCTGATAATCAGTGTATTCTTTAACACTCTGTAGAAATATTCACTTTGTAAAAATTCCTGAAAGTGTTGAAGACCTACCCATTCGCTACCCTGAATTCCTCTAAATATGCTATAGTCCTTGAATGCAATCTGTATGCCATACATCGGCTTGAATGCAAACATGACATACCATAATAAAAAGGGAACTAGTAGCAGATAAAGGAACCAGTCTCGTTTAATCAAAGCCCATAATGTAGATGTCCTCTTTACGCTCTTGGTATTGAACGTTTGAATTTTCGTGTTTGTCGTCACGTTGTCTAAGGCCTCCTCCAGATCCTTGTCTATGTGTTTGTTTGGTGTGAAATCATCTTAACATGGAATACAAATGACCCATGAGGTAAAATCCAACGCCCTTAGTACGGAAAAACAACTTTGTTTTGTAATAAAAATGTTAACCAAAAAAAGAGAACTTGCTGTGAAAGCAAGCCCTCTTTTTCATTCCCACCGGAATATAATTATATGAATAATTAAACAGTTCACCAGAAATACAAGTCAGTTCCTTTTAACTTATATACCGCTTCTATAAAGTAGTAATCTCCATAAATAATAGATTGATGATGCTCTTTGGCATGATACGCAGCTGATCCATTTTTGAGGATACAATCGCAATCTGTGGTCCAGTCTGCTCTGTCTTCATCCAATGTTTTCAGCAATTTAATGGCAGGTTTCAGATATAGTTCCTTCTCATGAAGTTCGACTGCCTTGGAAATTTCAATTAGTCCGCAAGCTGCAATTGCTGCAGCTGTTGAATCTTCATATGCTGGCTCCTTCGGTTGTCTAAAGTCAATAGGAGTAATTCCATTATCCGGAATGTTGGCGATAAAGTAATGAGCAATGCGTTTCGCCGTATCGAGATATTCCTTTTTGCCTGTATGAATGTAGCTCATCATAAAACCGTACAATCCCCACGTCTGACCTCTCGTCCAAGATGAGCCTTCACCATACCCTTGCCCACCATATGATTTTATAACACCCCCTGTAAACGGGTCGAATTCTACAATATGATTGACGGAACCATCAGGACGTACAAATGTGTTCATGACCGTATGGGCATGCTTGAGGGCAATCTGCATAAATCGGGGATCTCCAGTTTCTTCCGTTGCCCAATAGAGCAAGGGGATGTTAAACATACAGTCAATAATGGCCCATCCTCGAGTGTCTTCTCCACTGATGTCGTTCCATGCGCGAATAAACTCTCCCATCGGGTTGTAGCGTCCTGCCAACAAGTTGGCAGCGTGAAGCGCCCGTTTGCGAGATTCAGGATTCTTGGTCAGTTTATAGTTTGCGACACTGGTTGGTAGCCACATAAATCCCACATCATGATGCAGACCGTAATACTGCTGAAGGCCCGCATCGAGCTTGTCTTCTGAGATGTTTGCAACATTTTTGTATTTCTCTTGACCCGTATTGTAGTACATCTGCCACATCATTCCACCCCAGAAACCATTGGTCCACCAGTTAATCCCGTCTGCATGTGTACCACTAGGATTTTCGACAGACCGGTCATCATGTACACCATTAACGGTAGTGTATGGAATTTTGTTTTTGGATTTTTCGCTCACCCAGTCTAATTTTTGAATAATACGTTGCTCAATATCTTGTAGCCAGACTCGTTGCTCTTCTGTATTTAACATGCCGGTTCCCGCTTTCCTGTTTTGGATTCTCATTCATCATCTAGTTGGAACAGCATCAGTGTATCATGCTAAAACCCGCAAAAGTTTTGCTGCGTTTAATGAAAATACCGTTCTGTTGCACTTTTGACAAATGATAAAGCAATGCTACAATCTAGTAAAAATGGTGTGGAGTGATTTTCATGGAAGTCGGTTTTGAATCAGTCCCGTTTCATGGAAAACCTGTGGTGTGGACAGATCGTCATCGAACAAGCAAAACAAACAGTAGTTTTTATCATTGGCACCAGTGCTGCGAGTTTTTGATCGTATTTGAAGGTAAGGGTACAGTGGTCATGAATAATAAGACCTATCCAATCAAGCCGGGGATGCTCTATGTATTCCAGCCATTCGAAATACACAAAGTCTTTGCTAAAGTAACTCATGAAAGTCATTACGAAAGAGCAGTGATCCATTTAGATCATGTGGTTATAGATCAGTATTTAAAAGACTATCCACGTCGCAGAGAATGGTTTGATCGTTTGTGCTATTCCAATGAGATTGAGCGCGCATTTGACTTAAGCAGAGATATGGATCTCTTTAGCTACTGTGTGGAAGATTACGGACAAATTGCTCACATGGAACAAGGTGAATCCCGGGAGGAAATTACCGTATTCGTTCTTCAGTTTCTTAGTGCTATGGCAAGGATCTTCCCTAAAGATCAATCGAAACCCAGTCTTACTCGGCGCAAGAAAGAACATTCTGAGCTTATTATGCAGTGGTTGGATGAACATTATATGGAATCTAACATTCTCAACAAGCTGGCAGACCAACTGCATTTCACAAGATCCTATGTGTCCCGGCTTTTCAAGAATGAAACTGGAAGCAATTTGAGCGAGTATCTTACTGCCAAACGAATTAAAGTAGCAGCTCATATGCTGGAAACGACAACTATGTCGGTGGAATACATAAGTCATCACGTAGGCTTCCAAAATGTTTCACATTTTATCTCGTGTTTCAAAAAAACGTACCAGGTCACACCTTTGAAGTATAAGTTAAATCAAAAAAAGAGCGGGTTGGAGAGCCATGAAATATAGCATTCAAAACCTACTCAACGAAGAAACCTCCAGACCCGCAGCGAAAGCAGAAATTTGGAGGTTTCTCAATTGAAATAAGATTTAGAGAAATGAATTTGGCTAGCTTTAGATCAACTGTTCCTACTGAACACTTACATTGTCAAATGTAGCAGTTGTAAGCGTCGTGTTTGCATGAGACGTCACCGCAAGTCCTACATAGGCTGTACTTGCAGCAGAAATGGATGACGAACCTGTCTGAGTCCATGTAACACCATTTGCAGAAATGTAGGTCGTTACGGTGTTCCCCGATCTGGTCGCTCTGACCCAATAAGGTGCACTCACCGTTGCGGACGTCGTAGAATTCGTGATCGCGCCAGGTGCCGTCCGATTTTGGAATACGGCGAGTCCTGGTTTCATAGCAGCATACACATTACTGGCATCCTCAAACAGAGATTCTCGAATCATGACTCCTGCCTTGGCAGATGAATGGGTATTCGTCAGACTGGCAACACGAGCTGTAATCGTCCGGTCTCCTTTTAACGGCACATAAGCAAATCTAAACTGATCTGATTTATCCCAGATATCACTTCCAGCCCCTTTTATTGTATAGGTCCCGGCACTATAACTGTAACTTCCAGCAACACCGACGCTACCAATATCCTGCGAAGAAAACGGGATCTGTGCATTCGCAGATGACAGTGTCGTAGCACTTACCGTGCTGCTTGTTGTAGATGTGTTTGACTTCGCATCATAAGCACTTACTTGATAGTTGTAAGCTGTAGAAGTAGTCAGTCCAGCATCGGTATAGTCCGTAGTTGGTGAATATCCCACAATGGTCCCATTCCTGTAAATTTTGTAACCACTTACAGCAATATTATCCGTTGAAGGTGACCAGCTCAAATTAATAACTTTGTCAGACAACGGTTTGACGGTTAAACCCGTCGGTGCTGATGGCTTCGTTGAATCGGTAGTGGTACCCAGTCTGTATGCAAATGTGAGCAGAGCTGCATCCGTATCTGTTGCTGGCATGCCATTCATATAACTGGTTGTATACGGAGCAGTCAATCCTTTGCGTGTTACATAGTGAGCATATATGATTTCATTTTGTGCCCATCCGATGGTAGCACTTCTTCCCGTTCCATTAATACCACTCCAAGGTCCCATGGTACAACGTCCGTATGTTGAATCCCATGAAGTTGGTTCATTGCCCAGATTATAATTGGACCAATATTCCGAGCCAGCTAAGAGTCGATTATCTCCATCTCCAAACAAATCAACACCCTGCTTCCAGGCGATTTCTGCCACAACCGTTAAGTTGCCAAGTCCACCAAGAGCGTGAACCTGATCTCGCCCCGATTCGGAAATCTGCCCTGTAGACATAACATTTCTCGTCACAGAAGCACAAGCATTCGTTCTGAAATTAGATATTGCAGAATCAAACATCGTCTGATTGTTCGTGAATATCGCGATTGAAATCATGGATTTCATTGCGGATCCACCCCAGTTTGCATCCCCCGGGGATTGAATATGAGGATAAAAAACGTTGGTCAACATATTTTCCAGTTGTGTAATATTAGCTGCAGCCCAGCCTGAGTTGCTATATCGTAACAATTCGCCTGCATTGGCAAGAAAAATGCCATTATCACCAGCAGCAAGCTGTGCATCTGTTCCAGCAATGCTAGTTAATGTGCTCGACCAAGCATTGAGAATCTCAATGGCTTTATTAGCATACGCCTGTGTTCCCGTCACATTCCATAGGAGAGCGTTATAATAAGCTGCTCTCGCATCATTCTCTAAAGCACTATTTCCATAATTCGTACTCGTACATGTAGAAGTAGAATCGTTCCTGCAAACCGTACTATAAGGTCCTTGTTTTGCATAAGATGAGGATGCTTTGCTATCTGTTTTGAAATTTGCTAATGCTGACTTCCAAGGTTCTGTGTTCTGATTGGCAGTCATTCTGGTGAGATCCGTAGCATTATGCAAAATTCCAGGATGAGTAAATGTTGCTGCTTCTGCCGTTTCCGGTGAAGCTACACTATACGCAGGGATCAGAAGCATGATGATGACTAGCATAGTACTCATGAGCTTTGCTTTGGTGGACCGTTGTGGCATAAAATCACTCCTTTAAGATGGATGTGGAAAAGATAGAATGTAATCGCTTACAAATGTATTCTACTTGTTAATTTACATATAAAAACAGGCAATATTCGATGAAAAAAGAGGGTAAATCCAACTTTCCTTACATTCTTCCTTTATCCTGACCAATTCAATTCCTTAACACATTTAAGATCACGGTAACTGCCTCTGCGCGGGTCACATTCGTGTTTGGCGAGAAACGATTGTTCCCTATCCCCTGCATAATGCTTGATTCTACAGCCTCATGAATGAAAGGTTTCGACCAAGAAGAAAAATCGCTCGCATCAGTAAATTCATTCACGTAAGTCACATCATGTTGTGTCTTGCCGAGTGCGCGAACAGCAACCGCTGCCATCTCGGCACGACTCATCTTCGCGTTTGGTCGGAAGGTGTGGTCGGCATAACCGGTAATAAGTCGCTTCTTCACTGCTGCTTGCACGTGGGAGGAAGCCCAAGCCGGGATCTGGTTCGCATCGGCGAAAGTTGCATCTGATTCATTCACATCAAGTTTAAGTGCTCTGCTAAACATAACAGCAAACTCGGCGCGAGTGACCTCATGCTTAGGACGGAACGTGCCGTCCGTATACCCGTCAATAAATCCGGCATCTACCGCCTTTAAAATGGAAGCCTCTGCCCAATGCCCCGTTATGTCACTGAAGCTGATCCCTGATTCCGCATGTATGGTCTCCTGCAGTGCAGGTGTCATGCTAGACATATTTAGCTTTGAGTCCACCAGCTTGATATTCTGAAGTGTAATCGTGCTGTTACCAGCACGTTGCACACTAAATTGCAGGGTCGTCAATAGTTGATCCCCACTATCACCTTTCACGCTGCCCACTTTGGTATGGGCAATCTTGAGATAATTCCCCTCCGCTTTCGGCACGACCGTATATCCAACAGTTCCTGCGCTTGCTTTGGAAAAATTAAGCCTATTTGCATCAAATTCCAGATTCATTTCATAGGCATACAGATCCTCAAGGTCATGTCCGATGACCGAAACTTCAACGAGATTGTTATTAATAGAATTCAGTTTTAACTCAAAGCTTGGACGCGCTAACTGCTCTGTTGTGGCTGCATTCACACTCGTTGTACAGATCATCAGTAGCACCAAGAAACTTGTCCACACCTTCCTTATTTCTATTTGCTTAAACTTGGTCTTCGATCTCAATGGAGACCCTCCCTGTCACATGAATGATCAGAAGGAAGGCGACAGGTGCGCCCTCCCTTGATCATACCTATTTATTTTGCAGCCAGTCACCAACAATCATCTGAGCAACAGCAGCCAACTCACGAATGGTGATCTCACCCCCATCGAACAGATCTGCTTTCTCAATATCGGTCCAGCTTGCATCTGTTGATTTTGTTCCATAATACTTCGCAATGATAGAGAGATCTTTGATACTGACTTGAGTCTGGCCTGGAACAAGAGTAATCATCTGTGCAGCAAATGTACTTGCAGCAGATTGTAAATTTGCTAATGCTTCATCAACACTTGATTGTGTTGCCGCTGTATTGTTTTTCACCTCATTTGCCGTATTCAGAGCAGCTTTCAGGATCGAAATGGCTTGTTGAGGATACTGACCAATTTTTGTTCCAGCAACAGCTTTGTCCAGTTGTTTTTGAACGGATTGGATCTGAACTGCCAACCCAGTATGGTCTGTCGGCTGAGGGGTTGCAGTATGAACACTACTCCTGAATGTAGTAATGGCCGTTTTCAAAGCAGTGACTGCTGTGTTCACTTCGGCCTGAGTGCTCCCAGTGTTGTCGCGAACGACCATCGCACTTTGAATTGCCGCATCGAATACATTTTTGGCCTCAAACGGGTACTGCCCCTGTGATGATCCTACAACAGCCGTTGCGGACAATTGCTGTGCTTGCAAGATCGTCTGTTGTAATTCAGCTTTGCTTACGCCGATTACAAGCTCTGTAAATGCTTCAACCGCCCGATTCAGTTCTATAACTTTGGCATCTACTTCAGCTTGGGTTGCCGCCTCATTCGTCGTTACCGCACTTGCATGTTCGATGGCTGTAAGGAGCACTGCTTTGGAACCAACCGGATACTGTCCGGTATCGCTGCCTTCCACTGCCGTGTCATGCAGGGATTGTGCGGACTGGATTGCAGCAGTTAGCTGTGTCTTATCGACTTGAATCTGAATAGTGATTGACGCTGTCGAGGTATCCAGCATGTTAGAATTTCCGTCTGCGGAAACTTCGAAATTACTTAAGCTGACTTGTGCTTGGCCAGTGGTCGCATCTGTCTTGACTTGCCCATGCAAATTGATAAGATCGCCCGAATCGTTAATCTGATTCTGGTTTGTGTTAGCCACAATAAGGAGAATTTCACCGGATTCCGGTTTCACCCCTGTTCCGATGATTTGCAAGTATTCTTCTGAAGAAGTCACTGCTCCATCAGCAAGAATAGTAAGTCCTTGTTCGTCCTCGGTTGTTGGGAATTGCAACTTGTACGTATCGTAAGTTACGGTCAATTGTGCCGTTGTGAAACCATTCGTGACGCCATGTACACCGATGTTCAAGTCCACCGTTTGCCCCGGTGCAGCTGTTAATGGTCCGCGTAGTGTAGCCGAATTTTCCGCTCCTGGCTGTGGTTCTGCTATTTCTTTTACCGTGATGGTCCAGGTAGCAACAGTTGCTGCACCTTTGGCATCAGTCGCTTTGAATTGCAGTACGTAGCTCCCTGCTGCTTCTGGCGTCCAGCTAAATTCACCCGTAGCTGTATCCAGCTGCGCTCCTGCTGGCAGACCTATACCCGCATACGTGATGGAATCCCCTTCCGGATCCGTAGCAACAAGCGTCTGCTTCACCTCTTGACCTGCCGTCACCGTCACCGGAGACAAATCGGCAAATATTGGCGATTGGTTAGGCTCTGGAGCAATTGCTGCTTTTTGGTAGAACTCAAGCTCTGCCACATTGGCATTGCCCTTAGGTGTGTAATACCGAAGATATCGATATCCCTTATTGTTCGTCATTCCCACAAAATACCACTTGGCAGTAGAGATGGTTCCAATAGTGTACAGAGTCTCAAATGTTGTACCATCATTCGAGCCTTGAATCACAGCATCCTTCATCCGATTAAGATGGGTACTGCGCGGATAAAATTTTACACCGCCCAGGATTGGTGCATTGTTTTGACCTAAATCAATCAGAATCCAGCTTGGATTGGTTAACGCATCTGGTGCCGTTTCTATATTGCCATCAAATGCCCACCATCCATTACTCTCGGGAGTCCCGATTCCTGTTGAGTCACTTGCATCCCACTGTTTGGATGAAGCCTTGACCATCGATTGCGTAACCTGAATCGCAGATAGGGTTGTTACATCTATAGGACTGCTTTTTGCCGTTTCTCCTGCGTTGCCTCCAGCTGCTACCTGGTAAGCATACAACGTACCGGGTTTCAGATCAGCATCGCTCAATTCAGTCGAAGTGGTTTCTTTCCACTTGGTATAGGTGCCCCCAGCTCCTTGCTTGCGATAGATGGTGTAGTAAGTTGCTCCTTTGACTTCCTGCCAGTTCAAAAGTACGGAAGTCGGCCCCGTTAAAGCTGCAGTCAATCCTTCAGGGGCCTTATTCTCCTCTTCAGGGTATATGGACAGCTTCACTTCCTGATCGACGTAATTGGATGTATCATCCTGCGCATAGATATGGAAGACATATTCACCTGGCGCAAGTCCGACTGGTTTAACAATTAACGTCCCGCCTGCCTTTCCATTCAGTCCACTACTGTCAATATAATCCTGATTATCCGTCGATAAAGATACATTCACAGAGTCTAGATCTTCAATGGATACCTTCAAATTCATATCTTCGCCATTCTCGTAGGCCGCTACGCTTGTGAGTTCAAACCCTTGTTCACTTGTCAACTTGATTACTGGCGAGGTATCGGCTGGATCAAGTGTGTAGCTGCCCAGCATGACTTCTGTGTCTTCATTATCCGTCATGATGGAAAGGAAAAGACTTTTCAAATAGGTTGGGTAGTCATCCGATTTTACATATTTATCTGATATGTTAGTACTCACCCGAAGCCACTCGCCTTTAGTATCCGGCACTCGGATCGTAGAAAAAGGGGGAGTGGATGAATCTCTTTGCAGCTGCAATTTGGCCGCTCCATTAGTTCTGACCGTAAAGGAAACAATGCTGTCCTTGGTACGATCCACTTGAAGTGCGGCCTTGCTCAAATAAACAAGGCTTTCGTTCTTTGTCAGAATATAAGAGCGGGTGCCTTCTTTGCCTGTCTCAAATGTACCGGAAATCGGAATAGCCTGATCGGCAATGAAGTTGGCTTGACTGCCAATTGTTTCTACGTTCGCCAAACGATTCCGTTCAATATTCCGGTATGTCTTAAGTGTAATTGGCGAGCTGCCTTTATACCTTAGAGTGATATCATGAATGCCCTTGATCTTAGCCAAGTCTGCTGATGCAACTTCAGAGGTGAATTTGACCATAGCATTGCTCGTATTTGGCATTTTGTAGGTTGCTACCAGTGTTTCCCCGCTGTATAACAGCAGTTTGCCAGTCGCATCTGTTGTTTTGGCCTGTAATTCAATACTATTGTTACCACTATCAAAATTCATTTTGCCGAATGTGATTGCCCCTCTTTCACTCAGATTCACACCGTCTGAAGCTTTAGTAGCTTCTCCGGAGAGGACACCTGACAGAGCTGTATGTTCATCGCCTGCATAGCCATCTGAGAATGCGAACCAGTCGAACGCAATCTGATATGACAATGCGTTTGCGCTGCCATAATACTTGAATGCGATCAGATGCTTACCTGACAAAGGCTTACTTAGCTTGCTTGAGACCGTCGCATAATTGGTCCACCATCCGGTGTTCGGTACCTGCAAGGTAGTTAGTACTTCACCTTTGGCAAGATCAGCTGTCGTAACATTGGTGCGATCAAGTCCGCCCACACCATCCAACAAGATTACATCCACTTTAGTGCCCACATTCGAATTACTTGCAGCCCGAATCGTAATCTCGTTGTAACTGTCGTCTAGATCTAGGTCATACCATGTGTACTGATTCTCATAGCGAACGTCATACAGTACGGAACGCATACCGTCCATATCCTGAAACGTACTCGTGCTGGTGGTTTCACTCCTACCCACATAATCGAACGCCTGCAAGCGGTCATATGCTGCTGTCACTTCCATATACGGCGGATTGCTTAGTGGCTTTGGTGGACCAACCACCTCACCTGTCGCCAAGTCATTGGTCCCCTGTAACAGAACATAAGATGGGATCGCTTTCAATCCACCTTGCTTTTCGATAGCTTGTGCCAGATATTTAATCCTTTCATCATCAGGATCCAGTGGCTGAGTCAAATGATGCATGTAGTATCCGTATGTGACTTCGGACGCGTACCCCAATCCTCTGCCGTTATCACTGACGGTATCAGCGTAATTGCCTGTTGGATCACCAACCACAGCATTGCTAATATTAACTGGTGTATACAAGATATCGTAACCCAGATTATATTTGGCAAGCTCATTGGCTCCAGCCAATATCCGATTGTCGAGGAATTCGAACATTCCTACACCATCTGAAGCCTCCGTCACTTCTCCGAATGTTGGTGAAGCCGGGTCCGGGTTGACCTTCGTACCCTGGATTTCAGTCATGTAGGCAATCATGGATAATGTGGACGTATTTCCTGAAGCGTGGCCCATATCGCGGAACATTTCCACAAGTTGTACATGGGGCTCGACAGGTGCACCCGTTCTTTCATTTTGTGTGACATAGCGAATCTGATGGAAAATATCACCGGATTGCCCTTTGAACGTTGCCGTTTTATTGGCTGTTGCCCACTCCACAGCCTCTTGGTACCATTGCTGATTATCCGAGAAAATAGCAGCCATCATATAGGCCTGAGTGATAATACCATGCTGGTTCATCCAGCGACCATTGTTATGATAGAAGTTGCCATCGTAGAAGGCCATCAGATAGTTCTGCGTAAAATTCGTCGTATCCGTATCCGTCCACGCCCATTCCCCGCTGCCCTCCGTATACCGCAACAATTCGGCAGCTCTAACCATGTTAACCATGGCATCACCGATACTAATATGCGAATCTGTAAATCCTTTTGGATTGCCCAGATCAATTTGGGACCAAAGACGAACAATGGTCATTGCTTTCTCACGGTAACGAACATCACCTGTAGCAGCCCATATGACTGCGTGGGTAAATGCCGCTTCTGCATCCACCTTGGCTTCCTTGGCTTTTGCATCATTGTCGATCTTGGTGTATGCGGGTTTCGTTTTATCCAGCTTACTTTGATTCCGAATATCATAATCCAGTGATCCACTGCGACTGTTCCTGAAGTCCTCGAATGCACTTGCCCACGGCTCTGCGCCAATGGCAACCTTCTCCTGCATCAGCTTCAGTGCATCACCAGTGAAACCTACAGAAGGATGAACGAATCCCTCTTGGCTTACCGTCTCCAAGATTGCAGGCTGGGTATGGATAACCGAATCATCAGCGGATACCCTGCTTGGAAAGGTAGTTATAACTAAACAGAGACTTACTACTAACACACGAATAACCATCCATTTTATAATTTTGCAGCACTGCTTCATTTCACAGCCTCCTGATTCAATAAAATGTCGAATTAAAAGTAAACGCTTCCATAAATAAACGATATCTCCTTCCCTTAGAATGTTTTCTTCATGAAGATATAGATAAATTGGTTAGAAGTGTACCCAAAATCCGATGATAAAAGTGGGCAAATACTATTTTTTTCACATTCTCCGTTAAATTGGGGAATTTCTCTTGTGAGTTCATGAGACGAGTGCTACAATTTTGAAAAAATATGGATTGTGAGTGGATTGTACATATTTGTACATATGAATCGCGGATCTTCACGGGGGAAAATCACCGTATTTATGCTTCGGCGGCTCGTTAATCCATTGAGGTTCCTCATCTTAATTCGCGTAATAGAACGTTGTTTTTGTTAGACGCAGCCTGATATTTGGGACCCGTCCCATAGTGCCCTGAAAGCGGTTTACATCCTTAAAGTTAATGTCATTCCTAATCTTACAAACCGAGGTGTATTTATGATTCATTTAACCATTGAAGTACAGTGTGAAGATGGAACTATCCTTGCCGAGCATACCGATACGAACCACACTCATCTGGTATATGATCAACCGTATCAACCTGGAGATTCTATTGTGCTCAGAAGTTCCAGGGACGGCGTCTATTTGTATATCCAGCTGGATGATGCTTTGAATCCGGATTTTGTATATCTGTCTGGGCAAGAGTACCGTCTAAGCATCCCTTTTAATGAAAAGAAAACCTCATATTCTCCCAAGTCATTTACGGGTCAACCACATTTGCTGACTGTACGGGTTGCATCCACTGAGGAGATTAGTACCTACAAAAATCTTGCCGCAAATTCACATGATCATCATACCAACTCAACGTTGTACCCCCATGCTTCAGCTAATGTTGAGACGCGTGGTGAGGCCGTGTTTGCTGCCCGAAATGCAATTAATGGCAATACGGCAACCTATTCACATGGAGAGTGGCCATTTGAATCATGGGGAATTAATCAACGACTAGATGCAGAATTCACACTTCATTTTGGACGTCTTGTTGAAATTGATAAGATCGTATTGTACCTGAGAGCTGACTTCCCCCATGATAATTACTGGAAGCAGGTTACCTTGTCTTTTTCTGATGGCAGTTCTATAACTTCATCTCTTGAGAAATCCGGAAAAGCACAGGCTATTCTCTTTGAACCAAGGCAAGTGGAATGGGTGAAACTTAGCGAATTAATTCAATCTAATGATCCTGCACTATTCCCAGCACTTACACAGTTCGAGGCATACGGACGAGAAATTTAAGCAGTAGTAACGGATAAAGAAAAAATTATTGAAGAATCATATCCTGATTCAATTATCGAATCGTAGTAAGTCAAAGTTTTTATTCACCAAATATAAATACCCGCCTGTCCCTATCTTTAGGACAAGCGGGTATTTACTTACGACGGATTATAAATCTTCACAAGGTAACAGCCGAGTTGGAATTGGCTGAATGGTTATATTCCTATCTTTTGTCATTTCCTAATTAATCCTCAGCTATCCTGTCCGTTAGTTCAATAAAGGCAGCCGATAATGTTGATCCGCTGCCTCCTTTGGTACTATTGAGCTATCGTTTCCCGTTAGCGTAATTGATATCTATTGTAATGTATTCATATGCTCTTAGTTAGTAAGATTTCCAAAGGCTGACACAAAGTTCCCTACCAAAAAATAAAAAAACCTTATTCTATAAGGGATTTCATGGTTGGTAACTTTATGTCATTCTACAATTCTCATAAATCATATCTACTCTTTATCAACCTCTTCTGTTTCCTGAACCGTGTTAACTCACTACTTATCTCTAATCGCCGTTCATTCTAGCAGCACAAGACAAAACGGCAGTGTTTCTCTAAAGGTGCTTTGGAATCACTGCCGTTATTGTTTTGTTAACACCAAATTAGGCTTTGACTGTGTAGATTAATTCTTTCTCATGAATTGTGGTACGCCCAGCTGATTCCACATCGGTATATTGATGCATGTTCGTAATAATGACCGGCGTAATCATGTTGTAACCCGCTTTTTCGATCTCTTCACGGTCAAATTCCATCAATAGATCGCCTACGGATACTTTAGTCCCTACCTGTACCTTTGGCGAGAAAAATTGGCCTTTTAGCTTTACAGTATCAATTCCAATATGAATCAACATCTCTACGCCAAGATCACTCACGAGACCAATAGCATGCCCACTCTTGGAAACAGAGAATACTATGCCGTTAACTGGAGCAACTGCACGTCCTTCAGCAGGTTGAATGGCAAATCCTTTACCCATCATTTCTTCTGAAAAAGCAGGATCTGGAACCAGGCTAAGTGGCTTAACTTCCCCACTGATCGGGCTGAATATTTGTTCATCCTGTAATTTATTGTCTTCTGTTACTACAGGTATAGTTGCAGACATTGCTGATGGTGCAGGTACGTCTTCCTGGAAGCCCAGAATATAAGTAATGACGCTAGCTACAACGAATGCAATTAAAGCAGCAATCAGTGCATAGAATAGGTTGCTAATGTCTGGACCGACATATGAGGCAGCTCCCGGAAGACCTACAGTGCTAATAAAATAGGCTTTAACTGAAAAGGCTCCCAGAAACGCCCCAGCGACTGCGCCCCCAATGAGCGCTGCAATAAATGGTTTTTTAAATTTCATGTTAATGCCGTACATGGCAGGCTCCGTAATCCCCATAAGAGCGGTCAGTCCTGTAGAATATGAAAGTGATTTGGTCTGGGTGTTTTTAGACTTGAAGCCCACACCAAATGCAGCACCACCCTGGGCCATATTAGCTGCGAACATTAACGGAACGATAAAATCGTAACCAAGTGTTGCAATCGAACCAACTGCAAGCGGCAACAGTGCATAATGCATGCCTGTAATAATCAGTACAGACATCGTGCCACCAATTAAAATACTTGCAAAAATGGATGCGTTATCAAATAACCATCTGATACCACCAGATAAACCGTTTCCAATAATACCACCCAGTGGCCCGATCGCGATCAAGGTTAGTGGTACCATGATAAGTAACGTTACCGTTGGTACAATAATCATTTTGAGTGAAGTATGCGTAATATAGTCTATAGCTCTCTCTACGTAAGCAGAGATCCAGATTGCAATGACGATGGGAATAACCGATGATGCATAGGATGTAGCAATAACTGTAATCCCCGCAAACGATGTATTACCCTCTTGAAACAAGGCTGCAATGGTTGGGTGCATAAGACCAGCCGCTAATGCAGCTCCCACATAAACATTGCTACCCATTTTCTTCGCAGCACTAACGGCCAGAAGTATAGGCAGGAAGTAGAATGCACCATCCCCAACGGCGGATAAAATGATATAGGTTGAACTTGTATTCGTTATCCAACCAAGAGCTACCAGAATGGACACAATCCCTTTGATCATACCTGCGCCAGCAATGGCTGGCAGGATTGGCGTGAACATGCCCGAGATGAAATCAAACAATGCGCTAATCGGATTTCTTTGTTTCTTTTCGCTTTTTGGAGCACTCTCTGCGCTAGGCTTATTGCTCATATTGTTCACTAGTGCTTTATACACTTCGGAAACTTCATTGCCGATAATCACCTGAAACTGACCACCGTTTTCCGTTACCCCCATAACGCCAGCTGTGTTTTTCAACGTAGTTTTGTCTGCTTGATTGTTATCGTTCAGATTGAATCTGAGTCGAGTCATACAGTGTGTAACTTGATCGATATTCTCTTCCCCACCAACCAGTTTGAGAATATCTTTGGACAATTGTTGTTTATCCATGTTGTAAGGCTCCTTCGACGTATAATAAGGTATTCTCTGACCATGGACGCGTCTGGCCAGATATAATGGAAGTACGAAACATATGTTATAACGTCATGTTACTCAGAACAGGGAAGAAAATATATATGATTTAAGTGTTTAGTTTGCTTTGACACGAAATGATTTTTGTTACAAAAGTGTAACACGTTGTTTCCAAACCGTAGGTAATATATACTGTCTAAGCAGGCTACTTATTATTTTGACTATGGTCTAAGGAGTGCATATTTATGTTCACCAGTGAGCAAATCTCATCCTATAACGATTTAGAACTATCTTTATACAACTATATTTCTCAGAACATGGAAAAAGTGGCTTACATGCGTATTAGAGAACTGGCCAATGAAACTCATGTATCAACAGCCACCATTCTGCGATTTTGCAGAAAGAATCAATGTGAGGGATTTTCCGAATTTAAGGTAAAACTTAAAATGCTCGTTTCCCAAAAAGATAAATTAACGAAGCAAGAGTTGAAAAGTCCTCATCATGCCGTGTATGCGTTTTTTGAACATTCTCAATCTCCTGAATTGGTGGAAAAAATTTCGGCAGCAGCGAAATTAATTGCTACAGCTAGTAATGTCATTTTTATTGGTATCGGAAGCTCTGGAGTAATGGGTGAATATGGAGCTAGGTTATTTTCAAATTTAGGGATATTCTCTATGTACATAAAAGATCCTCATTATCCTATTCATACGAGAATTCAAAAAGACAGTATTACGATTGCTTTGTCTACGCGAGGTGAAAACCCATATGTTCAACCTTATCTCCAACGGATCAAGCAGGATAAGCATAAAATTATTGCAATTACGAATAATCGCCAATCTACCATGGCTAAAATTTCAGATGTATGTATTCCTTATTATGTAAAAGAAGAGTATCTCGGAAGTATTGACCTCACTACACACACACCTGTTATTTTCTTATTAGAATGGCTAGGTAAAGAGGTTTACAATCTTATTGCAAAACTAGAATAAGAGTTATGTTCGAGCATCCATTCTTTCTAAATTTAAGCAAACAAAAAGAGAGTCATTTCGACTCTCTTTTAAGCTGCTATAGCTCTCAAATGAATGCTTACTTTAAGCTCTTTCCATTCCTTTTTTCTTCCGTGTTGCTGCAATTTGTGTCATGATCATTAGTATGATGATCACCATCATGCCAATCATAGCAGGTGTGAAGCTATGGGAAGAATCATGAATCCAGCCTAGCAATATTGGACCCATTGCTCCAATGACATATCCAGCAGATTGCTGCATCGCTGACCAGGAAGTAGCATCGTTCACATTGGTTGTAGAATCAATCGGTAACATCAGGTTTAAAGTGAATAAGCCCCCTGCCCCAACTCCAAAGAGTACCACAGAAACCATCGGCATGAAATTCATCATCAATAAAACCAACCCAACAATCATGAACAGAGATTCACCAACCAACCATACTCTTCTTGAGGGAAAGTTCTTCAATAATACAGGAAGTACAAAGCTAATCGGAATTTGGATGACAACAAATATAGTCAGACAAAGCGTTGCATAGGATTTGCTATACCCCATTTCCTGAATCATCAACGGGAGCCAAGCTGTAAAAGAATAAAACAACATGGCCATTAATCCAAATGAAAGCGTAAGCGTCCATGCTCTTCTATTTCCCCAGGGAAGTTTAATCTGCGGACGTTCTTTTATTTCACTCACATGAGCAGATTCAGATTGCGGCTTCACCATGATCCACCACATGATCGCTGCTACAAAGGCAATGACTGCCCACCCTCCTACTGCTATCTGCCAAGAATTGAAGTATGCCTCTAAGGGAATGGATACCATTGAACTGCCCGCAGCCCCTACAGTGATTGCAATACTATAGAGTGCAATCATGGATGGAACATGATCGGGAAAATACTTTTTAATAAAGCCTGAAGTTAACGGGCCAATCGAAGCGATCCCGATACCTACGATTAATGCAGATAAAAGTAAAACGGACGTAGACTGTGTAACTAGCCGAGTGGCTATTCCGAGTCCCACCACAATCAGGGAATTTCCAATAATTCGTTCTATTCCCCATCTCCCACTTGCTTTGACGGCAAAAGGTGAAAACACACCCATACATAGTACAGGTATTGACGTTAGCAAACTGGCTAATGCAGCGCTCATCCCCAAATCTTCCCGAATCATATCTAGCAGCGGAGATATGGAATTAATAGCCGGGCGCAAATTCAATGTAGCCACAAATAATGCAATAATTAAAAATATATTTTTCCTCATTGTAATCTCCTTTTGATGTCATTCTCATGTTATCTAGGCTCTATTCTACGTGGAGAGGAAGATGAAAAAGTAGGTGATAAGAGACATCTTTATAGGTGAATATGGACATTAAACGAAATTATACGTAAGATAATATCAAACACTCGGAATATAAAGGAGTCCTCATCATGAGCATCAGACACAGCAATTATATTATGTCCGGAGACGGTCTTTTCGAGCCTAGCGTTCCGATTAATGTGAACAGGGTTTATGAAACGTTTGAACTAAACTCCCATTCCCATGATTTTTTTGAAATCACATATATCAGTGAAGGTGAAGGTGTTCATTATATTGATGGTGAGGCTGTTCCTGTGGAGCAAGGGACTATTATTTTCATTCCAGTAGGGTGTGCTCACGTGTACAGGCCCAAAACCCTCATGAAAGATCGCCCCCTGATCGTTTACAACTGTTTGTTTCAAGAAAAGTATCTAACGGAACTCCACTCCTGTTTTCCGCAATCTCCGGACATATGTGAATATTTCACAAACAAGCAGTTACATTGGTTCTCTATGAAAGATCTTGATGGTACATATCATTACCTGTTCCGAGAACTTTATCGAGAATTTGCGACAAAACCTCCAGGATATTTGGCTGCTCTCTCTGCTCTTGTCATGCAAATACTAATCGGTTTATTTAGGCATCAAGTACAGAACGTTGCTTCCCTAGAAAAAAAGACGCAGTGGATGGCTGTCGACGAAGCAATTACCTTTATCAACTCTAATTATGCAAGCCGGCTTAAACTTAGCGAAATTGCCGATCGAGTTAACCTTAGCAAGCGGCATTTTAGTCGTCTTTTTCAAGACCATACCGGAATGAGCTTTACGAATTACTTGCAAAACATCCGTATGGATGCAGCATGCCGTCTCCTATCAGAAGGCCACAGCAGTGTAGCCGAAATTGCCGCATCAGTCGGATATGTGGATATGAAATTCTTTCATCAACTTTTTAAGAAAAAAGTCGGAATGACGCCCCTAGCTTACAGACATACATTGCGTCAGACCAAATAAAAAAACTACAGCCTACAAAAGGCAATAGGTTTCAACAAGTGTGGCAGTAAAGTGTCTCTATCGACTCCAGCGAACTATCCCACAGATGCGCCTCCGATGTGAAGATGGCCCAAGTGTATGCCTGAATCGGAGCTATATCCATCTATGACGCTGGCTTCCTTCGCCACTCAGAACTTTAACCCTATAGATAGCGTCCCTGCTGGGGGCACTAAAAAAGCCGCTAAATTAGCGACTTTTAATTTACTATCGTTTTCTTTCGACGTTCTCTAAGAAAAATTTTCGCTTGTTCATTGCCTTATTGCTATTCACGAAACAAGCTACTTCCGTTGCTCTCAATGACATCTTTGTACCAGTGGAAGGACTTCTTACGATAGCGTTCCAATGTTCCTGAACCATCATCATGACGATCTACATAGATGAATCCATACCTTTTTTTCATTTCTGCAGTTGTTGCACTAACCAAGTCAATACAACCCCATGATGCATATCCCATTAATTCAACACCATCTTGGATGGCTTCAGCGACTTGAAGCAAGTGCTCCTTCAAATATTTAATGCGATAATCATCAATAACGGTTTTATTACCATCTCCATCCGTAATCAGTTCATCTACGGCTCCTAATCCATTTTCAACGATGAACAATGGCTTCTGATAACGATCATACATCGCATTCATGATGTACCTTAAGCCTTGAGGGTCGATCTGCCAACCCCAATCACTCGCGGTCAAGAGTGGATTTGGAACACCACCAATCAGATTTCCTTCTCCTCTAATCTGCTTCGCAGGATCAGCCGTTTCACAACAACTTTGATAGTAGCTAAAGGAAATAAAGTCAACGGTGTTTTTCAAAATTTCTTCGTCGCCAGGTTCAAAATGAATATTAATCCCGTTATCTTTCATATAACGCTTCATGTATCCTGGGTAATAACCACGCACATGAACATCCGTAAAGCCTGTATTCTTATGATCAGCCTCCATCACTCTGATCATATCATTAGGGTCAGGAGTCAATGGATAAATCGGCATAGCAATGACCATACAACCCACTTTTATCTCTGGGTTAACTTCATGCGCTATTTTAACCGCCAGTGCACTTGCAACAAACTCGTGATGAACCGCTTGGTACAGCTCCTGTTGACTAAGCAGATCCTTAGGGGTGTTAATTCCACCGCCTACAAACGGTTCATCCAGAATAGAATTTATCTCATTAAATGTGAGCCAATACTTCACTTTGTCTTTATATCTGTTAAAAATGGTTCGCACATATCGTTCGTAGAAATCAACCATTTTCCGATTCACCCAACCATCGTATTCCCTAACGAGATGTAAAGGAGTCTCATAATGAGAGATCGTAACTAAAGGTTCAATTCCGTATTTCCGGCACTCGTCAAAAACGTTGTCGTAAAATTGGAGACCTTTTTCGTTTGGCTCAAGTTCATCCCCTTTGGGGAAAATTCTGGACCAAGCTATAGACATACGAAAAACTTTGAAACCCATTTCGGCAAGTAACTTAATATCTTCTTTGTATCGGTGATAGAAGTCAATCGCAATTAACTTCATATTATCCTCTGTTGGTTCTGTCGTTGGAGGTGTCTTAAGGCCGTTTGGCAGGATATCCTGAATGGATAGTCCTTTCCCATCCTCGTCATATGCACCCTCAATTTGGTTCGCAGCGACAGAGCCTCCCCATAAAAAACCATCAGGAAATTGAAATGTTTGACTCATTTGATAAGCCCCTTTCTTTAAACCTTTAGCGGATCGGGATATAAAACGAATCGCGCTACATCGGTTTTTCATCATGTATTTATTTTCACATCTTATGTTACATAGATTAATTCATAAAATACATGTTATTTCGTATTTAGTACAAGGTGTCACAGATTCACATTTGTAACACAAAAATAACACAGCGTATCAAAAGGTTGCTGATTGCGACTTCAGGGGTAACTCTATTTTTACTAAACCATCTCAACAGAAGTGGAAAAATAAAGAAGCCGCCAGAATGACGACTTCATCATAATAAGTTATTCAATGAAAGAGTTTTACTTTGCTTCCATCCTGATGTCTCCTGACATCAGGTCAAGAGACAGATTTCATATTTACAATGTTCTGTAAACTTTCCTTAATCTGATTCGTAACTTCGTTACCATGATACGTAATCACTTTTTCAATATCAAGCTCTAACAATTTATCAATCGACTTGAACGCAATCGTATGATCCAACGTTTGTTCGTCATTAAAAGACAAGAGACAACCATCTTTTGAATTTAAAGCGTCGCCAGCAATTAACGTTTGGCTAGGGATATGATACAACGACATATGATCTGGTGTGTGTCCTGGTGTAAAGATCACCTGAATACCACCTGCTAAGGGTAGAATGTCTCTATCTTTTAACGCTGTATGAACGCGCACGGACGGTGCGAAAGCTTTACTTTTAATGAGCGGAATAGTTCCGGTCAAATAAGGTACGGCTTCCTCATGAGCGAGCAGCATCACCTCGTTTCCCTTGGCTTCGAGCAATTCAGGCAGACTGCCAATGTGATCCCCATCTTGATGCGTAATGATGATATGCGTCAGCTTATCTAAAGTGAGATTTTCTTTTTCGAGTAACTTACGGATTTGTGTCAGTTGCCCCGGAATACCGGTATGAACAAGCAATACATTCTGTTCATCCCATAACAATGTTGGATATAATATATATTCACCTATAATATTCCATTTCAAGTTTTATTGCTTTTGTTCCATTACTTAGCTGAGACATAGAAATTTGCTCCCTAAATTTAGTAGACATATTATATTACTTAAAGTAAGCAATAAGTCAACCTAGTCCTCTTCTTTTGTTCGTTTTTAATTGAAAATCAAAGAAACCCAAGGTTTTCATTCACCCGGGCATCTCACTATTTAATGCGGAGGTCATACTAACTCACGGCTTATTGTTCATCATCCATATGATCTACTCCCCATTTGCATAGCTCTTGCAGAGCAGGGATGAGGGACTTGCCACGCTCTGAAAGGAAATATTCAACTTTAGGCGGTACTTGTGAGTATTCATGGCGTGTAATGAGCGAATCAGCCTCAAGCTCTTTTAATTGATTGCTAAGCATTTTATGAGTAACTCCATGAAGCGCTCTTTTCAACTCACCGTAACGCATAATGTCTTCCTTCAAAAGCAAGAATAAGATATGTAATTTCCATTTACCACTAATTAGCGATAAGGTATATACAAATGATTGATGACTATTTTCTTTTTCATTTTTTGTTTTAATTGGAATCATTTAGCGCTCTCCTTTTCGATAGTATCTCACTAAAAAGTGCATACTATTCTTTTTTCATGTTTCCATTATACTATACAACATAACTGAACGGAGGTAATTTTAATCATGAAGGATTTCAGTCCACGTGCTTTTGGTTATGGCTATCCCATGCCACTTTTGATGATATCTACTTACGATGAGAACGGTTGGACTGGCCACTCAAATCTCATTCTTTGATTCATTCAGCAATGGCTATTTCACTTTAGGAGATAAAATTGGAAATTACTGGAATGAAGGAAGAGCATTTTTGACTTTTAATCGTTAATTCTTATCTGTCAATAAAGTGTCCAACAAGAAAATAAACTAACAATGAAAAGGTGAACAAATAATGGCAATAAAACCTGTTGATTTAATGAAGGCATACCGTCTATTGCAAGTAGGTCCAACAACCATGATTTCTGCTAAACACGATGGGATAGAAAATGTAATGGCAGCCGCTTGGGTCGGTCTGGTGGGAAATAATAAAGTGATGGCATATATCGGTAAACAAGCTTACACACGTGAACTCGTTGAAAAGAGTGGTTACTATGTAGTACATGTTCCAACGGTTCAACAAATGGAAACGGTCTTGTATGTTGGTGAGCACAGCGCTAAAGAAATGGACAACAAACTTGATAATATCCCAATTTTTTACCAAGAAGAATTTGATTTACCACTAGTTGAAGGTTCCGCTGGCTGGCTAGTATGTAAGGTTATCCCAAATGCTCAAAATGAACAAGAACTTGATCTTTTTATGGGTGAAATTGTCGGTGCTTGGAGTGATGATCGAGTATTCAACAACGGGCATTGGATTTTTGATGATGCTCCTGATGAATTGCGTACAGTTCACTATGTTGCTGGCGGTCAATTCTATGCTATTGGGAAAGGTACTAAATTTAATCACGGACCTGGTAAAGACTAAATAATTCGGTAAAGAAAGCTCTTATAGTCCCATTTTGGTTAGATGAAATGGCAAAGGAGAATACTATCATTTTTCGTAGTTACAAGACGTAAGCTTCTTCTTTCCAGAAAATCCAGGTTGGCATTTTTTGTTTCGAGTGTTTCAAGCACTTCACTTTTTAAGCTGAAGCATATAGAGATCTTCTTAGATCAAGATCTCTATATGCTAGTGAGGCGATAATCTACATAAATTTAAGATACACGTACAAGTATACGTCCGAAAGTCTTAGAATTTAAAACTGCTGAGAGTGCCTCAGGAACCTCATGAAGTAGGATTTCACGATCTATCAACATCTCTAAGCTAGTGGGTTTCATTTCTCCGGCCATTTCTTTCCACAAATGAATTCTTTCATCTTGTGGACAATAAACCGAATCAATGCCTAACAAATTGACTCCACGTAAGATGAACGGTAATACTGTTGTTGGAAGGTTGCTACCTCCAGTTAAGCCGCTAACTGCAACCGAACCCCCATACATTATCTTGCTTAGAATGGACGCAAGTTGCTGTCCTCCAACGGGATCAACCGCAGCCTGCCAGAGCTGTTTGTTTAGTGGCTTATTTCCAGTCTGTACTTCATCACGAGTAATTACTTCTCTTGCACCAATAAGCTTTAAATAGTCTGCAGCCTGGGATTTCCCAGTACTTGCAGTCACATCATAGCCTTTTTTATTAAATATGGCCACTGCCACACCACCTACACCTCCAGTAGCTCCTGTTACTAACACCTTTCCGTTTTGCGGCAGGACTCCGTTGTCTTCCAGACGTTTAATGGATAAAGCGGCAGTAAATCCAGCGGTTCCATAAATCATAGCTTCCTTCAGAGTAAGATTCTCGGGAAGCGGCACCACCCATTCCGCAGGAACACAGGCGTACTCACTTAATCCACCGTAGTGTGAGACACCTAATTCGTAACCTGTCACTATAACCTTTTGTCCTTGATGAAAACGTGAGTCAACGGAAGAAACGACATGTCCCGATAAATCAATTCCTGGAACAAATGGATAATGCTTTACAATTTTGCCCTCTGAATTGGTTGCTAATGCATCTTTATAGTTAATGCTCGAATAAGCGACTTTAATAAGCACATCCCCAGTAGGTAATTGCTCAAACGGGATGGTTTTCACTGAGACAGAAAAATCCTCTAAATTTTTTTCAACCAACAGAGCATTCAAGTTTTTTATCATAGATTTTCTCTCCTTCTTTTATATAGAGACGATATAGAACTATTTAAACATTTTTATTCTGACCGGTCAACTTTTTTTATAATTACGTTTTTTTAAATATGATATAATATAAGAAGTTATGTATTCTCATTGTGTAATATATTAAATCCTTTTAATTATCATGGAGGTTTTATGGCTCGTTATAAAAAAACAGAGGAAAAGAAAAATCAATTGCTTTATGCCGCTTTTCAAGCATTGTCAGATCTCGGTTATGATGCAGTTACACTACAGATTATTTCAGACTATGCCAAGGTTAGTAAGGGTGTTGCTCACTACTATTTCGAAAATAAAGAATCAATATTCATTGAATTACTTACTTGGCTTACAGACAAAATTTTCAAAAAGGAATCTTCAAGTATTGCTCTCGAAGAAAGTGCGATTCCAAAACTACAATCATATATTCGTTCGGTATTCATTTCCCCAGAAGAAAATCGAAAATTCTATCGTGTATACCTGGACTTTTTAGCTAAAGCGAGTAGAAATTCAGTCTACAGAGAAATAAACCAAAGATTTTATGACAATTGTAGTCAAATTGGTTACGAAATTATTACTATTGGTCAAAAGGAAGGAGTTTTTAATCCACATATATCTTCGAAAGAGGCTTCTCGAGAAATTCGGGCTATTATTGATGGATACCTTATTCAATGGCTAATGATGGATGAAGATCAGCTTCATGATATCTACCATGAGGCATGTCTTGCTTCTATTCTAAAAATCTTAAAATAGTTAAATAAAAGTGATATGTTAAAAACCACCAGGAGCTCGACCTGAAAAACATTCAAACGGCTATGAACATACCGTCTGGATAGTGCTTAGCTACTGCCGCAGACTTCAGAGTACAAAAAAGGGTGAACCGTTGTTCACCCTTCCCCATTCATGTGTATAACCCATTGGTAGAAATGAGATTTTTATACCAGAAGAAGTTCAGCACCCAGTCCATTTTCTAAGTTACTAACAACTCAGTTTCTTGTATCTCGATATCTAAACAAAAAATAAAAAACTGCTATCACTAGCAGTTTCTCATAAGATATGTTGTTGTTTTTCAAGAATAAACGTCATACTATTTTGCCGTTACCGTTAAGATGTTATGTTGTGAAGCAATCACATCTCCAGAAGATATCGTTTTTTCTACTTGTTCTATTACATCAGCATTTGTGATAACAAGCGGTGTGATGATATCTTTTGCTTTTTCCTTCACCAAGTTCAAATCGACAGTTACAAGCAGATCCCCTGCTTTGACTTTTTTTCCTTCGGAAACATGTGTTGTAAATCCTTCTCCCTTCATGGATACAGTTTCAAGACCGATATGAATTAGAATTTCTGCACCATTTTGAGCTTGTATCACAACCGCATGTTTTCTCGGAAATACGCGTACGACCTCTCCTTCAATTGGTGCATAAATTTTTCCTTCAGAAGGAATAATGGCAACGCCTTCTCCCATCATCTTTTCTGCAAAAACCGGATCTGGTACTTCTTCGATGCTCACCAATCGACCTGTTGCATATGCCTTCAACTCAATCGTTTTTGACACTTCTTCTTTTTTTCCAAACAAGTTTTTAAACATAACGATCATTTCCTTTATTTTAGTCTAGTCTTGGAGGAATGATTACCGTCCTGGATCAGTACTTCTCTCAAATGACTCCAAGACGGTAATTTTAAAATTGAACAGCAGGTATGAAAGTTCTTGAATCTCTATTAATTGGAGTGTTCTGCGATAAATTGTTTATACCAATAGAAGCTCTTCTTTTTATAACGCTTCAAACTACCGTTTCCTTCATTATCTTGATCCACATAAATAAAGCCATATCGTTTAGTCATCTCAGATGAGCTTGAAGAAATAATGTCGATTGGTCCCCACCAGCAGTACCCGAATACATCCACTCCATCTAAAATGGCTTCTTGTAATTGTTCCAAGTGTTCTTTCAAAAACTGAATTCTTCCATCATCTTGAATCTCATTGTTCTCATCAAGACTCTCAACATCTGAGAAGCCGTTCTCCGCAATGATCAACGGAAGTTGATAACGATCGTACAAGTTATTTAAAGCAATTCGGAATCCCAGCGGATCGATTTGCCAGCCGCTTTTGGTTGAGCTCAGATAAGGATTTTTAATTTTACCGTTCAAGTGACCCAGATCACCTGAGTTAGCCCGAGCGACGTAAGACATATAATAGCTGAAAGATACAAAATCTACGCGTCCATTTTTTAGAATTTGAAGATCACCAGGCTGCATTTCTATATGAACATCATTTTCTTTGAAATATCGTTCCATGTAAAACGGATATTCACCAAAAACATGCACATCACCAAAGAAATTGTTTAATTGTCCTTCTTGCAACGCACGCCATTGGTTGGCTGGCTCACATGTCTCAGGGTAGTATTCCAAGCGGCAAACCATGCAGCCCACCTTAAGACTTGAATCGATTTCATGTGCTGCCTGAACAGCTAAAGCGGATGCAACAAACTGATTATGCGTGCACTGGAAACGCAAATCCATTTCATTTCGTTTGGAGTTTTCAGGGATGGCTCCACTGCAGGTGTATGGGCTGTCCATCACCATGTTAATTTCATTAAATGTGAGCCAGTATTTCACCTTTTTGTGGTAACGTGCAAATAATGTTTTTGCATATTTCACAAATAAATCAATCATTTCCCGGCTTTCAAATCCATTGTATTTCTGAACAAGATGCAACGGATAATCATAGTGCGAGATGGTAACTAAAGGAGTAATGTTATATTTAACCAGCTCATCAAAAACATCATCATAGAACTGCAATCCCTCTTCATTTGGTTCAGTTTCTTCACCTGTCGGGAAGATCCGAGGCCAGGAAATCGACATACGGAAAACATTGAAGCCCATTTCAGCAAAAAGTGCGATATCTTCCTTATAATGATGGTAGAAATCGATACCTCTACGTTTAGGAAGGTTAAATTTGTCAGGATCATTGAGTACTTCTTCAATTTGTTCTTGGTTTACATCAAAGGTAAAGGAAGTTTCTTTATTCGCCTGCTCCAAAGGAATATAACGTACCATGTCCGAGCTAGAGAGCCCCTTATTCCCTTGATCATAAGCTCCTTCAAGCTGATTTGCTGCTGTTGATCCCCCAAACAAGAATCCTTTTGGAAAAATATTATTCATTGTAGTCCGTCCCTTTCTCTATTAAAATCCCATTTTAAGCGTTCTCAGAACTTAATCGTACAGTGACTTACTTTTCAATTAACGTGTCTTCATCCACACCCAGTATACGAGTAGCAACAAAGCCCCCAACAAATGCGATTACCATCGTTATAATGGCCATAAAGAAGTTGAATAGCGTTCCATCAGGATTAATAAAGGCAATAACACTGGCAATACCAGGTGATGAGAAGCTATATTCTACGACCTGCATTAACCCTGCAAATAATCCAGCGATAGCTCCACCAATGATCGCCCCTATAAATGGACGTTTAAATGTAGTTAACACACCGAAGATCGCAGGTTCAGTAATGCCAAACGAAGCGGTAATGCCTGTAGACATTGCCACAGATTTGGATTCCTTGTTTTTTAACAAAATGCTTGTCGCAATCGCAGCCCCTGCAACCGCAAGGTTTCCTGCCAAAAGACCCGTCATAAAAAAACCTTCATATCCATTTTCCGTGAAGGAAAGAAAGATTGCAGGATACATTGCAGTACCTGTACCACTGAAAATCAGTACAGGTGCAAGTCCACCCATAACACCAACAGAGAACCAACCAAGGTTTGCATGAACCCACGCGAAGATTATTGCAATGTAACCGCCAAGCCAGGTTGCCAATGGACCGATCGCAATTAAAGCGACTGGAACTGTGATAATCATAGTAATGGTTGGTACAACAAAGAATTTGATCGACTTAGGAATCCGTTTTTCGAGTGGATGATAAATTGTAGACATAAAGAGCACACCGAACACGACTGGCAAAACTGAACTTCCATAGTCTGCTGCTGCAATAGGGATTCCTATGAAATCAAGTCCTTTAACCCCACTAATACTGCCGGTAACAAGCACACCTCCTAGAAGCGCCCCCAACATAGGCGTAACATTCAATTTTTTTGCTGTGTTATAACCTACGTAGATAGGTAAGAAAGTGAAGGCTGCTTTGTAAATCGCATTGAGTACGATATACGTTCCTGATTCGGTGCTCATTCCAAAAAAGGTAGTACATACAACAAGAATGGCACTAATTAAACCTCCGGCTACGATAATGGGTAACACGGGTACAAACGAACCAGAGATAAAATCAACCGCTTTCAACAATAAGGATCGAAGACCTTTTTTTCTCTTTTCGGGTGCACCTTGTGCATCTTCATGCACTTCAGCCTTTTTGAACTCTCCCAACTTTAAAAAGTCGAGATACACAGCTTCAACTCCAGGGCCAATAATGATCTGATATTCATCATTACGCATAACCGCACCAAGAACCCCGTTGATTTTTTTGATCGATTGTTCATCTTTTGTTTTTGCTGGATCATTGACTGTCAGACGTAGCCTTGTTGCACAGTGTGTTACGCTTCGAATATTAGATGTCCCCCCGGCAGCATCAAGAATATCCTGAACAAGCGTTTTATTTGAAGCCATACTCCCACCCACCCTACCCCTTTTTTTGTATTCCCTCATGTTCGATGAGCCAACTTTTGAAGATGAAGTATACTGTAATTTCATTATATTTATTTGATTAAAAACGTAGGGGACAAAATCTGCACCCCAGATTTTCAATATTGTCGAAAACGCTTACCACTTCTTTGACTCTGCTTGAAAAAGATTGCAATAAAAAGAAACCTAACGTCAAAACGTTGGTTTCTTTTGGGAATTAAATTGGAGGAGGCTCAGTATTCCGGCGGCTACAAGCTATTGCCGTACTTTTTTATATATGTCGCATAGATGCTTTCGAGATAATATTTAACAGCATAGATTGTATATATACTCCGGCTTTGATTTTGATCAGAACTGCTTAGATACCATACCTCATCATAGGTTCTCTCATACAAATCCTTGTGAATGGTGGTGATAAGTACCTTATGGGAAACTAAGGAATTGACCATATCGAATGATACACTTGCAAAAAAGCCTGCAACGGACACAACGACCAACATATCGTCCTGTTTCAAATTTTCAAGCACAGTGTTATCTTCAAACTTATTTGATATAATTCTAACAATTTTACCGGATAAAATCATAGCTTTTTGAAAATCACTACACTGGTCGTAGTAAATGTCTGAAGTCAAGAATACAACTTGCTTGCTTTGATGGATTTTTGTAACTACACGCTCCAGAAAATCAGGTGTAAGGTGGCGATCACATTCCAAAGCCATCTCATAAAGCTGTTTGGCAACGGATTGTTCTCCGCTTGTGGCAGGTATTCCAAAGTAAAATAAACTATAATTTCTGTAAAAATCGTCGAATTGCTTCTTTAAATCTTTAAAATTGTCGTATCCCAAGCTTTGTGCAAGGCGCCTTACAGTTGCACGACTAACAAAGCATTCCTCTGCAATGTCATAAACATTAAGTTCATGTACGCGATTGTAATTCTCTAGTAGATATTTGGCGAGCATCACATTGGTATCATTATCTGAAGTTTCATTAATAATGCTAATTAAAGAATTCATTAATCCCCAACGATTTATATGCTCCATATCAATCACTCTCTTTTCTTCGTTGTGTGGGAGTAGCATATCGTTACTTCTTTTCATGTTACCCTCTGCTAATATAATTATTCTCATTAGGAATAAGCAACAAAAAAATCTTTCTTCAAGTGAAGTTGCCATGTAGAATCAAGATTCTCTACCATATCCATAATACAAAAAAAGTCGCTATAATAGCGACTAGTTATAAATTCTTTGGTTGGAGCTGAGGACTGAAACACCAATGTTGTTCATCTCTGCTATCCCTTTCTCATTAAGTCCCGGTAATTGTATAAATCCATTTAATCTCCTCATTTTGTTATTTTTCTTGTTCCTCATTATAGACATCCAAAAAGATGAGATAAATCCTGCTGGAATACATAAGAAAGAAACCCAGAGTCTCGGAATGACCTGGGTTTCTTGATCCGATGTAGGGGGAGTAATTACTCCTACATACAAGACTTTTCAGTTATAGGGCTGAAGTGATTCCAGCAGTTTTTTAATCTGCTCATCATACTCCAGTTCAAATGTTGGAAGAATCTGATCCAATCTTTGCTGAAAGAATTCAGGATCTTGTACACCAAGCTCTGCCCTTAATTCCATCTCCTCTTCTGACCCATTATCGTCCAAAATTATGTCCAGAACTTCTTTTTTGAAGTATTCACTTGGCGGAAGGATCAACGCGTTCATCAGGAATTGCATAAAGAAGAGCTGATTATTTTTATCCTGGTCAGCTTTTTTCATTGCCTGCTTGGTAAATAAATTAATATATTTCTGACCCAAAGTAATTCCTTTCAGTTCGAAAGGTCCAGCATGTTCCACCCCTTTCCAACGCATGTCAGCCACAGAACTAAGCCACCAAGCCGGTTCGATGGCCTTCTGCATCCGAAGCAATACCTCCCGCTCAAACTGAGGATCAGGATGCATTCGCTGTGATTCCAAACATTTTCCTATCGTTTCTGCTTCGATTGCGGCAACGGTGATACCTTGTCCATGAATGGGATCAAAGCTGCAAAATGCATCGCCAAGAACGAGTAATCCAGAAGGCCAATCTTCCATAAGTTCAAAATGCTGGCGAACAGACTCGGAAATGCGGTACCCCCTTGGCCCTTGCAATGGCTCTAACTGCTCCATTAATTTTACAATTTCATCTGAAGCAAAAAGATGCTTGATTTGTTCTTGAAACTCTTCGGGCTGAGTGGGCGGATATGTCTCTCCTCCAGCATTGAAAAGAATGAGTCCAGCGATATCATCCTCGGTGCGCATAAATATGCTTGCACGAATACCTTGCTCAGGATCTGATTCAGACATTACCAATTCATTTGGAATAGAGGATTTTATTTTGTAATAGCGGGTGCTGTAACCAAGAGATACCTTCAGCACTTCCGGTTCCGGCACAAACAATCCAATTTGATCAAGCCACCTGATCAATTTGGAGGAACGACCTGAGGCATCAATAACCATATCCGCTGGAAGTTGTTCTTCTCGCTTTTCACCGTTTCTCTCTTTGGTGTAAATGCCTGTCACAGAGCGTTGATCTTTAGAGACTATTAGCCCGGTTACTTCCATACTGGTTAGGAAGCTTATATGAGAAATATCCTTGATTCGTTTGCGAAGCACCCATTCCAGTAAAGCTCTGCTGCATGATGCAATTTTAAATGAGGAGGTATCCTCCTTATTAGTCAATGTACCGTACCGATTGCTAACAACAAGTCTCTCATCGTGCGAAGAGATTGCCCCCAAATCTATCAATTCTTCATTGTATCCTGGGAAATAATGTTCTAAAATCAGCGCGCCGCGAGGTTGTACACGGTGTGGATGAAAAGATTGAGGTACCCCCTGCCGGTTGGTCGGCTCCGTAGGGAATTCATCTCTTTCGATAACATATACTTCTTCATAATAATCAGATAACATTCTGGCTGTAATCAGTCCCGCTATCCCAGCCCCAATGACTACCGCTTTTTTCATGTCAGACATTTCAACTTCATCCTTTCTTCAAAAATTAGAATGAATATAGGGTTGTAGACCATTGAAAATATTACTTATAATACCAATATATAATCAAAATTCATCTTATAGTAAGAATCAATATAATGACGCTGTATAGATAAACTACGATATGAAAAAGGTGTAGATTAAAATTATTGAAAAAAAGATTGATTTAAGAGTTGTACGAACTCAGAAATTGTTAACTGTGGCATTTCAAGAGCTGTTGTCTGAGCAAGGGAAATTTTTCAGCAATATAACGATTAATGAAATATGTGACAGGGCGATGGTTCACCGTACCACATTTTACAAACATTTCGATGATAAATTCGCACTGTTACACTCAACTCTGACCTGGGTGCTTCAGGATTATCTAAAAATAAATATTGAGGAGCGGCTAAGGCAGCCTTTGCAAAACTTATCCAGATTCATGTTGGAAACTTCATTAGAACCGATTGTTCAAAATCAAAAGAGTGACAAAGGATTTACTGATTTTTTCAAAAATTATATCGGAGATATTTCCAGAAGAGATTTTCTCGAACTAAAAAAAAGAGGTAAACAGCTTTCAGTTCCTATAGAACTTTTAGCCGAGTACCATTCAGGAGTCATAAGCTTACTGGTGACATGGTGGATATACCATCTTGATGACGACGTTACAGCGGAACAAATGGATGAATATTACTACCAGTTAGTTAACGAGAAGATCATGCTGGAATAGCTCGAAGCTTTTCCAGCATGATATGGTCGATTTCAGGTAAGATGCCGATCAAAATCAAAGAAGCCGTCTAATCCGTAATGACACAATGTTCTTGTCCTTTTCAGCAAAGGAACCAAGTTCTTGTCCTCAGCTTGGGACAAGAACTTGGTTCCTTAAAACAAAAAAGCCACTATAATAGCGACTTTGAATGGTACAATGTTCTTGTCCCTCGACAACTTGCTCCATATCAATCTTTCCACGTTGCTTTAGTAGTTCAGTTCCTCCCCATTTAAATGCAGCGTTTGTATCGACGCATGGATCCGGGTTAAACACACTCAGCTCTTCTTCAGACACAACACACCATTACTATCTAGTAACTCATACCCGTTGTGGGATATCCACATGTAAGTAAATAAAACTACTACATCTTCCCGTATTGGTAAGGTATTCCCATATGTTCTCGTAATGTAGTACCTTCGTAATCTTCATGGAACAAGCCTCTTTCTTGTAAAATAGGAATAACTTGATCAACGAAATCACGAATTCCATCAAAACTTACGTCTGGTTGAATGGCAAAACCATCACACGCACCATTAACGAACCACTCTTCCATAAAATCAGCAACATCTTCAGCTGTACCAACAATAACAGGATGATAGTTAATTACACCATGTGCCAATACATCCCGAATAGTCATGCCAGTCTTAACAAGTTCTAATGCTCGGGGGGAACGAGGATCATGTGGATTCGCAAAAGCATGTTTAAGAATTTGCTCAGGAACCGGTTGATCAATTTGTTCGTATGATAAAGGAACACCGATCATCGATCCCAAATATTGAACCCTGCCTATTAAATCACCATTACGATCAAGTTGTCTTCGGCGTTCTAAGGCTTTTTCTTTAGTAGTTGCAATGGAAGGAATAATACCCGGAAACACTTTTAATTCGTTTGCGTCACGTCCAAATTTTTTGGCACCTTCCCGAAAAATCTTTCTGTATACAATTGCAGTTTCCAAATTATACGGGTTTGTATAAAGACCATTTGCATAACGTCCAAAAATTTTTAGTGTTTCTTCGGATCCTCCTGCTGTAAAAATGACTGGTTGACCTTGCTTTGAAGGGGGAATTGGCAATGGTCCTCTTGAATGGTTGTAATCCCCGGAAAAGTTAACCGGTTGAATTTTTTTCATATCAGCAAATTTACCATTTTCAACATCAAGCAGCAGAGCATCTTCTTCCCAGCTTCCCCATAACCCTTGAACAATTTGAATAAATTCATGAGCTTGTTCGTATCTTTCTTGGCGACTAGGTACTTTGTCTCCAAAATTCATTGCTGCCACAGGGGCGGAAGTCGTAACAAAGTTTACCCCTATTCGACCATTACTGATAACATCCAATGCTTTAAGTTGACGTGCAACATTATAGGGATGGTTAAAGGTTGTAGATATTGTTGTAAACAAACCAATTCGCTCAGTCTCTCTAGCCAATGCTGTCAATAAAACAATGGGATCCATCGGAGTCAAAGGTGGTTGATTACTGATATCATTCATTAATGCCGGTGTATCAGCGAAAAAAATCATTTGTATTTTTCCACGCTCTGCTATTTTCGCTAACTCAACTTGTACATCTATATTTGTATAAGCATCTATAGTTGCATTAGGCATACGCCAAGCACCTTGATCGGTACCATAACCTGAACCCATTTGCATCACTAATTGCATTTTTGGTTTACTTTCCATACGATCTACTCCTCTATTCATTTGTTCCTTTTAAATTGAACTCTTCCGCAAGCAGCCGATAACCCTTTTGACTAGCTTCTTTATCTGCGTAATACTCCATAATCATTATTTCGTCGACCATCGTTTCTTTCGCTACATGACGTAACTTTTGTCCTACCGTCTTAATCCCTCCAATAATAAAACGATCTTTATTTTGAATTCTTACCGTACTTTCTGCTGATGAATATACATGGTTACTCGCTTCTTCCAGTGTAGGAAATGGTGAATGAATGTCACCCGTCTGTAATCTCGCCCAAAATAACTCAGCTGGACCAGCTAAATACTGAGCCTCTTCGTCTGTATCCGCCGTAATTAAAATAGTCGTAAAAATACCTTTTGGTTCTGTAAAATACTTTGAAGGTTTGAAGTTATTTCTATATCCACGCAGTACTTGAGTCGCTAGATGTGGGGCTAAATGAGAAGCAAAAGCAAATCCAAGTCCTTCACTTATGGCAAACCGAACTCCCCCTGTACTCGAACCCAACATATAAATGGCCGGCATTAGTCTATAATTTCCATTATTCGGGATAGGAATGATACCATGGTAAAGGTGATCAGAAGGAAAATCCCGATTGAAAAAGGAAAGTAGTTCATCAAATTGTTTCGGAAAATCGTATGAGAATACAGCTTCCTTTGATTGCCTTAATGCATAAGCAGTCACATTATCCGTTCCAGTCGCCCTCCCGATTCCAAGGTCAATTCTGCCCGGATGCATCGCCTCTAATAATGAAAAATTCTCCACCACTTTTAATGGACTATGATTCGGCATCATAATCCCACCTGCACCTACTCGAATATGCTTTGTATATGCAGCCGCATGAGCAATCATTAATTCTGAAGATGTACTAACTTGGTTTGGTGTATTATGGTGTTCTGCAAACCAATAGCGTGTATAACCTAATTCATCTGCGAGTTGGATTCGCTCTGTGGAATCTTTCAATGTTTGATTAGCATCATTTCCTTGCAATTTTGTACCAATATCCAAGATGGAAAGTTTAATATCATTATTGTAAATCGACATATTCCATAGTTCTCCTTTAATTTGTATTTGTGTATAGGCATATAAAAAATTATTTACTTAGGCTGCTAAGTAAACTGATAAGTGGAGATATCGTAGGCTTTTCAATTTGATGTAAGTAACTAAGTAAGAGTAAACGTTCTTCGCCTGATAGTCCTATTCATAATTTATTCTGCTTATTGCCCCAAATAACCGAAATAGGCTCACGTACTGCCACCCCCTTCTCTGTGAATAAATACGGCTCATTCGACTACTGATCTTTCTTACGATAAACAAAACCGTTTTTCTCTAATGTTTTGACCATATTTGTTACAGCTGGAGGTTTACAATTCAAAAGTTCAGTCAATTGCATTAATGTGATACCATTGTTACTGCATAATTTGCAGAGTAATTTGTCTTGCCCAACCTGAAGAACTAATCCAATCGGTTGATCGAATTTATCTCTTGTTAGCGATTCATTATGCCGTGTTACCTCTACGACAACGTATTAATGCCTCTTTAGATAGTCATAATAAAACTGGAAAATAACCCCTGAAGCAATCCTAAATAAAAATGAAGCAGGTGCATTCTAGAACACTGCTGCATTTTATTTTCTAACTAATGTAATGTTTTTCGGTGCTCGTAGGCGAGAAAATCATTTGATACTATATAAGAATGTAACGTTTTCTTGCAACTAAAAATAGCGCAGATCCAGTACCCGATGTTGGAAAAACTGCTATACAGTAGGTGCTGTTAAATTAGGATTCTTGCCTAATCAAACTCCTAATATCTCTCGTTAGTTCTTCAACGATTGCTTTGCAACTTTTTATTTCTTTAATAAACTCAATTCCATTTGATACAGTAATTATCCCATCTTCAAAATTGCCATCCAACATAGCTGTTTTTAAATCACCTATCGGTTTCTCACGTCGACCTCCCTCAGCATCTAGTTTTACGGTTTCCAGTGCCAGTGCATTAGGGATAGACCTCCAAAAACCTCCGTGTTCAGTCTTCAATAATACGAGATCCTCGGCCCCATACTCGACTATTGCTCGCTTAGTTCTCTCGTGAGCTGGGGATTCCTCAGAAGCAATAAATAATGTTCCCAAGTAGACGCCCTCTGCACCAAGTGCAAAAGCAGCATTCACACCTCTCTTGTCTACAATGCCGCCAGTGGCTAGAACAGGAACACTTACTGCATCGACAATTAAGGGAACGATAGTCATTGTTCCAACTGGCTTATCCGGGAAGATCCTCCTTCATCAAAACCTGTTGCAACAATAATATCAGCACCTGCTTGTTCTGCGGCCTTTGCTCCTTCAATCGATGGGGTAAGCTCTCTATAAACAACTGTGAATCCAAGTTCTTTCAGTTTTTTTACTTCTGATGGATTAGAGCCTCCTACTGTAAAAACAACTTTTACCTTCTCCTCAATCAGTACATTCAAGATTGCAGTGCTGTAGGGTTTCTCTCCAGCTCCTACAGGAGTAAGAATATAGTTAACTCCAAATGGTTTATCTGTAAGTTTTCTTGTTTTCCTGATTTCATTTCTAAGACGCTCAGCTGTTTCTATAGCATTTGAAGCAACTGTAGTTTGTCCAGCATTTGGTCCTAAAGTTCCCATTCCTCCAGCGTTCGAAACAGCAGCAACTAATTCTCCCGATGTCACCCAAGACATCGGGGCTTGTATAACAGGAAGATCAATTCCCAAAATTTCTGTAACTCTATTCATATCGACAACTCCTAGTAAATATTAATTTGTCGCCATAAAGACGTTGAGCTTCCTGACCATTTCACTAAACAGCATCTTTTTCTTAAACCACAAATGTTGTATAGTCGAATTATAAATTAATGATTTTTCACTATCAATCATCAATACTGTGCAAATTTTGCTTAAACAACATATCTAAAATTATGTTGTTTAGAAATAAAGGAGAAGAAGATATGATCCCTGAAAATAAAATCGACCCAAGGATAGTACGTACTCGAAAACTACTTATTGAGTCATTTACTAAACTTACTTTAAAAAAAGATTTTAAAGATATTACAATTCAAGACATAACTGATGAAGCAACAGTGAATCGTGCAACGTTTTATTCTCATTTTGAAGATAAATATGAACTAATGGAATTTGTAATATCTGATGCTATTATCGAACGAATAGGAAAACGTTTGGAAGGATTCGATCAGTTAAATAGCGAGACCATTATTCGTGTTTTTCTTTTGATAACAAACTTTCAGTCTGAGTTTGAAATGGAACTGACTTCACAATGCAAACGAAGCATGAAATCATTCAATCATGTATACGAATCAAAAATAAAATATGAATTAGAGAAATTATTCCAAAATCTATTGCAAAATCAATACACGGAACTCGATCAAGAATCTATACAAATTGGTGCAGGTTTGTTAAGCGCAAGTATTTACGGAGCATCTGTGAATTGGAGTCATTCCAGTTCATTGAATGCTGAAGAGTATATTCGCCGCGCAATACCATTCATTTCAGGAATGTATTTAAACAACGAATAATTAATCCAGTGTTTTAACAAAACGATAGATTGAAGTAAATTTTATTATGAAGGGCGTTTGAATAGGTGTATACGATGAATGAAAAAATAAAATCTTCATAATGAGCAAATAATATGTAAACTAGTGAAAGAAATATCTTACGACGTTATAGTTGATACGAATTTGGGCTTTGATGTAATTTAATCGTTTCCCGCCAGTGTATTAAGTTAGATATTTATCCAGTAATCTGAACTAGAAATTGTATGAATAATACAAAAATACCCAAAACCAGAGGCCATTTTTGTGAATATATTCTTACCAGCTCGACGACTGGGATTGCAATAAACAATATAGTTTATAATTTCATCTTTAACTTCCTAGGAACAGCCTCTTGAGCCTTCCCTTCTTTTAATGGGCTGATAAGCTTTTACTCCTCCCCGTGATGGAATTGTTCGCTCATGGCCCCCTTCGAGTCCAATCATTTCTTGGCTTTTGACCTCAACAATTGCTCGCTTCGCAACAAGACTCGCATGATTTTCCACTGTCGCAATGAATCTTGTTCCCAAATGTACGCCTTGGGCTCCCATCGCGAATGCTGCCTTAGCGACTCGGTAATCTTATTCATTTGGGCAAGCTCCTTTTATATATAGTTAAAGCTTAGATTGAGGACCCCCTCAATGTCTTCTATACTAATTGAGACCTGAATGTTATAGAAGTAGGCAAAAATAATGAACATAGTCACTTTTTTAGTACTATCAGGATGACAGTGAGAGGACGAGATCTATGAACTCGCATGTGCAAAGACTGATTTCATGAAGAGTTTAAGGAAAACTACCCTATGATTTTTGGGATGGCTTACACTCAGCACGTACTATCAGGACGTTGGAAGTTTCTCATGATATGGTTTTTGAAGGATCAAGCACGACGATTTCATGAAATTCGATCATTTCTGAATGACATACCGCAAGGTTCTTTAACCAAACAATTGAGAGAATTAGAGGAAAACGCGCTCATATCAAGAGAAGTATTCCCGGAAGTTCCACCACGGGTAGAGTATGCTCTGTCCGAGAAAGGCCGCGATTTCCTGCCCGTTTTAGATATGATGGAGAAGTTTGGATTGAAGCATGGGGAATTTCAAGAGATCGATGCAACAGAGAATGATTAATGACCATGCCAAGTGACAGGGAATTCGCCTTTGCTTCATGAAAAAGATATAATTCACTTCAAGTTAACTTTAACTATGAAAGGAGCCCATGACATGTACAGTATTAGTGAAATTGAGAAGATCACAGGTTTACGCCCCTCCACTCTGCGCTATTATGAACAAGAAGGCATCTTGCCACACGTTGAACGGAATGCTTCAGGTCGAAGAGAATATTCGGACGAGGTCCTAGAGTGGCTTGAACTGGTTATCGCTCTAAAAGATACGGGAATGTCCATTGAAGATATTAAGGCTTATACAGAGCTAATTCGACAAGGCGATCCTTCTCTGGATGCCAGAAAACATTTTTTGCTTATGCATAAAACCAAAGTGGAACGTGCCGTGGCTCAGACTCAATTCCATCTGGAGAAGATCATTCGCAAAATAGCGATCTACGATGTTTTGATGTATAAAAAGATGAAATAGTCAACGAATATTCATTTTTGAAATTAGTATTGACTTCAAGTTAACTTTAAGAATTAAAGTAAAGTTATTACCTTGAAGGAGTGATTACATTGTCAGAACCAAAAGTATGGCTTATCACAGGATGTTCAACAGGATTTGGGCGACACATCGCGCAGCAAGCGATTGATGCAGGTTATAAAGTTGTAGTGACCGCACGTAATGTTGAGCAGGTCACAGATCTTACAGCCGGGCATGAGGAACAGGTGATTGCTCTCCCACTAGACGTGACTAGTCCAGAACAGATCCGTAATGTGGTTGACCGTACAATTGAGAAGTTTAACCGTATTGATGTGCTTGTGAACAATGCAGGAATCGGATATTTCAGCTCCGTTGAGGAGAGCGTAGAGGAAGAAACCCGTAAGATGTTCGAGGTTAACTTCTGGGGACTCATGCATGTTACGAATGCTGTACTTCCTTACATGCGCTCTCAAAAAAGTGGCCACATTATAAACTTCTCATCCATTGGCGGTCTAACTTCATTCCCAACTCTCGGGTATTATCACGCTACAAAATACGCCGTTGAGGGCATATCTGAGAGCCTCTCTCAAGAATTGGCTCCTTTCAACATTCATGTGACTTTAATGGAGCCAAGTAGTTTCCGCACAGATTGGGGTGGCCGCTCTTCTGCCAAGACAGACACAAACATACCTGAGCTTAAAGAATCCATTGTTGGACAAATGCTGCAAGGTATTCAACTAGGTGCTGGTCAAGAAGCTGGAGATCCTGCAAAAGCTGCTGAAGCAGTGATTAAAGTTGTAGAAACAACGGAACCGCCTCTTCGTTTGTTACTTGGACAACAAGCCTATGATGCAGCAACCTATAAATTTAACAACATGCTTGCAAGCATAGAACAATGGAAAGAAACAACGATAAACGCAGATTACAAACAATAATTTTATATGTTGGCAAGGGTAGTGAACGTTATTGTTTCTGCTGCCCTTTGCTGTAATCAACATCTCATCCTTTATCTGAGCCATCTAAATAATTCAAATGGTAGCATCCTGTTCAGCTTTGAACAGGATGCTACCATACCTAATTTACATTTTTGATAATTTCCCCTGTATCTCTTCCCATATCTCTTTATATTGCTTTTTTAACACGTTATCACTAATATTTGCTATCGATTCCTGTAAAAAATGATCTAATTCATCCAAAAGAATGATTTGCAGCCCACTGATATAATTCCTCTACCACTTCCTGCTCACTTCTCTTCCCTGCCATATCAAACTAAGCATTGATGACTGTACCAATTTATCAAGAACCCAATCTCAACGTTAGCCGTCACAGCTGATTTCCGACACAACCATATTGGGAAGTCGAGCTTCTTCTCTCTCCTGATAGTGTTGCTGATTAACAGATAAATCAAGAACCGTGAACGGGGGAGTCGCCACCCATGCATGAGCTGCATCAAACTCTCCTTGATCGACTGGCCAAAAATACTTCGAACGGATATTCAAATCAAAAGAGAAGTTAATGGTCAGGGCGCCTTTTAAGCTGTAACTCCAGAAATCTTCAAATTCAAGCACCTTGGATAGCATCATTAAAGTGTTGACGCATGCACCTTTCTCTCCGTCCACAGCCAGTTCCTCGCGAATGAGTTTACAAATTCTCGGGCATACTGGCTCTGCACTGGCCCGGAGTACACGTTAAACCCCATTTTTCACCATACGAAGCCTTCCCTACATACTAAAAAAGTTATATACGGATCTCGCCAACAAAACGTGGAAAACTTAAGTTAGAAAAAAAGATCAAACAATCTGAGAATTCCATACATTAAGGAACCAGCTTGTTTGATCTTTTTAATATTTTATTTAAAATGCCCTTAATTTTTAACAGGCATATATTTTTCCAGATATGCCTCTACATTTTGCATATATTCCAAATACTTTTTATTGTCATTCTGTAATCCATGACCGGAATGCTCTAAAACAGTGTATTCATGTGGTACATTGTACTGATTGAGTGTATCATTCAGACGAACCGATCCATCATACGGCTGGAATTTGTCGTGCGCTCCGTATGCCATAACGGTTGGTACCGTATTCTTGTTTACCCATGAAAGTGCGGAGATATCCTTAATCGTTCCATCATATTCTGTTGTCCCGAACATATCAGGTGTGATCTGCTTACCTGACATTTTACTAAACAGGTTTGCTGCCGCTTCCTTGTTTTGGTCAAAGCCATAGCTCTTCCAGTCTTCCGGATAAAAGCTCGACGGTCCTACAGCCTCAAATACCATACGGACAGGAACCGGCGAAGTGTCCGCATCACGATAGCCATAAAGTAGAGCCAGAGCGCCTCCTGCCGAACCACCGGAAATCGCCATTTCATCAATATTATATCCGAGCTTCTTAGCTTCTTCAATTACATACGGCATACTGTCCTTGACCTCCATAGACTGTGTGTAGATATTAGCATCCGGATTCTTTTCATTAAATAATGTGTAATTGATACCGGCAGCTACATAGCCTTTTGAAGCAAGCCACTGTAACATCCCTGCGTCATCTGCCTTATCGCCGCTGGTAAATCCGCCTGCATGAAGATAAACGACCAGACCATAGTTTTTCTTTGTATTATCTGCCGGTAAATAGAGATCAAACTTCTGTGCGTCCCCTTTACCATAAGCTAAGTCCTTATGCGCAGTTCCAATTTTTTCATTCCAGGCAACCGAATATTTCTTCAAGGCTGCTGGCTCATACGTCATTTTAAAAACTACAGATCCTGCGAAAGACACAATGAACGCCAGCACACACAAAATTGCAAACTTCACCGTCTTTTTCCCTCTCTTTTCTAACTTCTCACTTTTTATATTCATAAGAAATTACCTCCAAATAACGTTCCTCCAAGCATAAAGTTCAGTACAGCTCGGACAGCCAACCTTCCAAAAATAAAACCGACAATAATTATGATTGCCAGAATGATCCATCTCTGTTTTGTCATCATTTGTTTTTCCTCCTTGACTTCCTGTATAAACTTTTGTACTATTTTCGACGAGACAAATGTACCATCCATTTCGTATTGAATCAAGCATTTATCAAAAATGGTACAAATGAGGAGGTATTGTTCCACCGTGGGCAATAAGGACAGAAACAGTTTGGTCAAACAACAGATCACCGATGCGTTTCTTCAATTGCTGGAAGAAAAGACAACAATGGAAATAGCGATTCACGAGATTACAAAGACTGCTGAAGTCAGCCGCAATTCGTTTTACCGCAATTATACGGACAAGGAGGATATTCTTCTTCAGTACCTGAAATCCATCCTATTGAACTGGCAGACAGAATGGGATTCAAGGAATTCGGATTCCAATGCAGAACTTTTCGGAAATCTCTTTGCTAAATTGAAGAGTAAGGCTTCTCTATTTATACTCTTAGAAAAGAGGAATCTGTTTCATCTATTTCGGGAAGCGTACATTGAACTCTACGGTCCTTCAAAGGAAACAGATAACATGATTGCTTATACGATGTCTTTTGTCGCAGGTGGGGTGCTTGCATGGATTGAAGAATGGATTGCACGCGGAATGCAGGAATCTGCCGAAGTCATGAGCAGTATGCTCAACACACATGGAATGAAATAACTGATTAGATTTTCTGATGGATTTATCAGGAATTTCCTCCTGAAATTTTTATGAAAATCAATTTCCTTTCTGATAGTCAATATGCAGCTTTTAATGGGTTAGTCACTCAGAAAAGACCCACTACTCGTATAATGTGAACATTTTCATGTATTATGGTGCTTAATGAAGCTTTAAGTGCCTGTGACAAATGTTTAGATATACGTCTAATCGGTAATCGGACTATGTTCTTGTCCATTTCGGCAATCGGTACAAGTTCTTGTCCTTAGCTTGGGACAAGAACTTGTACCGATAAAATAAAAAAGCCGCTAAATTAGCGACTTCAATGGGAATATGTTCTTGTCCCTCTACAATAATTGGATTCCTTAATGTGAATGAAGTGGCTTGATGTAGGCAGCTGTCTTTGAGCACCTCCAGCAACCGGTTTTAATTTCTCACGCAGTTCTTGTTCTTGAACCACAACAAATCTCCACGGCTCTAGACCGAATGAACTGGGCGACAATCTTCCCGTCTCCAGAATGAAGTGCATTCCGGCAATCGGTATAAGTTCTTGTCCTTTGCTCGGGACAAGAACTTATACCGATAAAATAAAAAAGCCGCTAAAATAGCGACTCCATTGGGAACATGTTCTTGTCCCCCGACAATTTTTGCTTTCACCAGTTGCAATGGTTCCCTACCAAAGTCCCTACCCATGACACAAAGTAAAAAAATGATTTAACCTTATGAATACTCATTCCTTAACGCAAAAAACCCGGAGTACATCCTAGTCGCAGACCGGTCATATGGCAAACATAAACAGTTTGACCGCTACCAGAAACAAGAAAATCGGTAGTGCATTGTCATTCGGTTCCGCGATCATACCACCTTTCCCCTTCCAACGCCATGGGTATGCGAACGTCCCTTAGGGAAGCATTGAGCAAGATTTGATCTGCCAGTTAGGGAAAAACAAGGCCCTTTCCAAAAACCGGTTGAGTCTGCATACGGTCAATAACCCCGGTTGACCAGCTACAAATACTTTTATGTCGATATACCTCCAAAATGTTGAGGGAGATCATAAAGCATCATATTCTCTCTACGCTTCTAAGCACAACTGATTAACTATTTTTCAAACAACAATTCTGTAAATAGAATGCAAAGCATGCTGTATTCATTTGCATATGTTTATTATCCCCATCTAACTTGCTGAGTAAAATGCCTCCTTCGAGCAAGGAAAAGGCAAATGAAGCAAGTGCATCTGCATTCATATCCTCCTTAAACTCCCCACTATATATTCCGTTAAGAATTATACTCTTTATCATATCCAAATGGTTATGCAGCCCTAGTCTTGCCCGATCTCGAAGTTCCGTATGAGTATCGTCACTTTCTACTGCTGTATTCTGCATAGGGCATCCGCCAACAAATGGTGGATTACCAACAACATCTTCATAAACACTAAAAAAAGCAAGTAACCGCCCTGACGCAGACTGCTCCCGTTCGACCGCCTCAGCAAATTTGCTGACAACTATACTGGCGGCGTAGTTGTAGGCTTCAAGCGCAATCTCATCTTTATTTGTAAAATGTCGATAGATGCCCCCCTTCTTAATCCCGGTGTCGGCAATAATATCGTTTAACGATGTACCGGCATAACCTCTTTGATTAAAGATTGCTGCCGATTTCATAATAATGTGCTCTCTTGTTCGATCTCCTTTTTTCATAGCTTCCTCCGAATGATCTTATTCTAATCTAACATTATATCAAATTTTACGGCCGAAACCTTGCCAATGTCATAAATCTTGATATAATAAAGGTACCGATCGGTATCTTTTTTTTAAAAACAAACCATTCCAAAGGCAAATTGGACAAAAAAATGGGGAATGGATTTCGAACGAAAACAGGAGGTTTATTCAATGAGCATAAAAGTAGGCATTAATGGTTTTGGGCGAATCGGTAGACTCGCTTTCCGTCGAATTCAAGAGGTGGAAAATATCGAGGTTGTAGCGATAAACGATTTAACTGACGCAAAAATGCTGGCGCATCTGCTCAAATATGATACTACACAAGGCACTTTCCATGGTGATATCGAAGTTCATGTTGGAGCCTTTACTGTTAACGGTCAAGAAATTAAAGTGCTGGCTCACCGTAACCCTGAAGAAATCCCATGGGGCGAGCTTGGCGTAGATATCGTACTCGAATGTACAGGTTTCTTCACCACCAAAGAAAAGGCCGAGCTTCACCTGAAAGGCGGAGCAAATAAAGTTGTTATTTCCGCTCCGGCAACAGCCGACATGAAGACCATCGTGTATAACGTAAACCATGAAACACTGGACGGAACGGAAACCGTCATTTCCGGTGCTTCTTGCACAACGGTCAGTCTGGCTCCCATGGCTAAAGCTCTGAACGATAAATTTGGAATTCAATCCGGGTTGATGACAACCGTTCACGCCTATACAGGCAACCAGAATACCCTTGATGCGCCAGATTCAAAAGGAAACTTCCGCGCAGCACGGGCTGCAGCAGAGAACATTGTTCCTTACTCCACCGGTGCTGCTAAAGCCATTGGCCTCGTTCTTCCTGAACTGAAGGGCAAACTTGATGGTGCATCTCAGCGTGTACCTGTGCCAACAGGCTCCGTAACAGAACTCGTAGCCATTTTGAACACGAAGGTAACGGTTGAGGAAGTTAACGCTGCTATGAGAGAAGTATCAGATCCAGAAACATACGGATACACGGAGGACGAGATCGTATCTTCCGATGTTAGAGGAATGACATTCGGGTCTCTTTTTGATGCAACTCAAACAAAAGTTCTAACCGTTGGCGACCAGCAACTGGTGAAAACTGTTGCCTGGTACGATAATGAAATGTCTTACACCGCGCAACTGGTTAGAACATTAGAATACTTTGCAAAACTCGCCAAGTAACATCATTGCAGTTCTTCTTTACCCTAGCTGCAAGCATCAAAAGAGCAGGGTTTATATGCACTGTACGGAAAGCTGCATAAGCAGGAGCAAGATCGGTACTTCCGATTTCTAGAAAGTTATTCCAGGTGAAGAGTTAAGTTTTATCAAGACATGATTGATGAATTAGAGAAAATGCGAACGGTGAAGCTGATAGCACAGCCTCTATGAAAGGAGTCATGAAATGAGAGATTCTGAGGAATTGTTCAAAGATGTAGATGATGTATTGAGAAAACTGCGTCCTTATTTAAACCGCGATGGTGGAGATGCCGAATTGGTTCAAGTTAAGGATGGAGTGGCTAAACTAAAATTCTTGGGAGAGTGCAACGGCTGTCCTAGTGCAACGATCACATTGAAGGCTGGCATAGAACGTGCCATTTTTGAAGAAGTAGATGGCATTCATGAAGTCGTTCAAGTCTTCTAGAGAAAGGGTGACCAAACAAACTACTTCCTTGCTGACATACGTTTGGACCTGCCTTTTCGCTACAATAAGAGCGTAAACCAAACTTGAAACGAATGCAGCTTTATGATGAAGATTGCGCTAGATCCAACAAAAGTATGCGCTTCCGGAAAAAACGGTTTTTCCAAGTGCTTCAAAGGATCACGTTTCAAATCACATTTAGGAGGAACATTCATGTATAATGCCAGCTCCACCCGATATGACAAGATGACATATAACCGTACTGGCCGCAGTGGCCTGCTCCTGCCAGCTATTTCGCTAGGTCTGTGGCATAACTTTGGCGGGATCGATAACTTCGAGAACGGCAGAGCGATGGTGAGAAGAGCCTTTGATCTGGGAATCACCCATTTTGATTTATCCAACAACTACGGGCCTCCTGCCGGTTCCGCAGAAGAGACTTTCGGACAAATCCTGAAGAAGGATTTAGCCGCTTATCGTGATGAACTGATTATCTCCAGCAAAGCCGGATATTATATGTGGCCAGGCCCTTACGGAGAATGGGGCTCCAAGAAATATCTCGTATCCAGTCTGGATCAAAGCTTGCAACGGATGGGACTGGATTATGTAGACATTTACTACCACCACCGCCCAGACCCTAACACGCCGCTGGAAGAAACGATGTCTGCATTGGATCTGCTTGTTCGCCAAGGCAAGACCCTGTATGTCGGCATTTCGAATTACAGTGCGGAAGATACCCGCAAAGCATCGCAAATCCTGCGCCAGCTCGGAACTCCATGCCTGATTCATCAGCCGAATTACTCGATGCTGTCCCGCTGGATTGAAGGCGGCTTGCAGGATGTACTGGACGAAGAAGGTATTGGAAGCATCGTGTTCTCACCGCTGGAAAAAGGCATCCTGACTGACCGTTATCTAAACGGCATCGCAGCCGATTCCCGTGCCGCCGGACCAAGTGTCTTCCTTTCTGAAAAAGAGCTTACGGATGATGTCCTCGGTAAAGTACGGAAACTGAACGATCTTGCCGCTGCTCGCGGACAGAAAATGTCGCAGTTGGCTCTCTCCTGGGTGCTACGCGGCGGCAGAGTGACTTCCGCCCTGATTGGAGCCAGCAAGGTAAGCCAAATTGAGGATGCGGTCGCCTCCTTGAATGCACCGGAACTTAGTGCAGAAGAGCTGGAGCAAATCGAAGCCATTTTGCCCGGATAGTTTACTTTTCAATATGGAGGGCGGGGACAACGGTCCCCGCTTATTCTATTCTATCTACAGCCCATGCATGGGCTTGCGCTCTACTGAGCCTTTACACTCTACTCCTTGTTCATCCCTTTTCATTACAAGTTTATATTCCGGATCGCGCTGATGACTCTAAATAACATGTAATGGAGTTGCGCCATGACGATTAGTCGCAGTCTCTTGTTCTCGCTTAATTGCTGTTTTTTCATTTCACTGTTCACATTCGCCGGTTTCCATTTTGCCCGGTTGCGCAGTCAACGTGATTCTCGCCGATTGATAGGTAACGCGCCCAGGCTGATGAACACTAAAAGTGCTTTCCGCCTCCTGATTACCGTTGCTGTAGCCTTCGTCTTCTGGACGCTCTTGAATCGTTTCGCCCTGGATCCGGATGCGTCGGTTTTTTTGAGCCACAAGACCAAGCTCATCCGTCCGATGAATTTACCTGTCTGGCTAACTATGCTGAACGTTCACGTCATCTTCGCCTGCATCGCAATCGCTGCGGGAGTCATAAACTTTGCTAGTGCCAAGCTCCGTAAGTACCGGAAGATGCATCGTATTCTCGGCTACGTCTATGTCGTCGCCGTACTGGCCGTATGCATCACATTAGGCTATATGGCTCCTTTTGCGACCGGAGGCAAGGTCGTGAGTATAGCCTTCAATTTGCTTAATATCATTTAGATATTTATAACAGTGAGCGCATACTTGCATATTCGACAAGGACGGGTTGAAAACCACCGCCGCTGGATGATCCGCAGCTATGCGTTCTGCTTTACAAATCAGATAATACATACGCTTATGCTTCTCTTCATCAACGCGCTGGGAATGAGCTACGAGGTACGGCGAGTGTTATAGGAACGATCGTACTTCTTTTCTTGGCGGCGGAATGGACCATTCGGAGACGAAAGGCTGGCGAGCAGGCTTCGTAAAATATGGCATATTACTTTGCCTGGGATTAAGCCTACCATTGTTATTTTGCTAATTTTACAAATCGGGAAGATGCTCTGATGAATCTTTGATTATAGATTGATTCCTAATAGAAAAATATCAGTATATCTTTTTTCATTTTCACAGTAGTTATACAAAATAATATAAATAGGAGTGAATATTGTGTCTGTTACCAAATCAAAAGCATTTTTTATTTCCATCCTAGCTTTAGGGATTTTTGGAATCATTAATACAGAGATGGGCATTATCGGGATATTGCCACTCATTGCTGAAAACTTTGGAGTTAGCGTTTCAACTGCAGGCCTGCTTGTTAGCCTATTCGCACTCGCAGTTGCAATTTCAGGTCCTATCTTGCCATTGTTATTCTCAGGATTTAACCGTAAAGGTGTTATGCTTCTTGCTATCGGGCTATTTGTGGTTAGTAACGTTGTTTCTATGTTTGCCCCCAATTTTACAATAGCCTTAATAGCAAGAATTGTTCCTGCATTCCTACATCCGGTTTACGTGTCTGTTGCCTTTACTGCAGCTGCTTCCTCAGTTAGTCCAGAAATGGCTCCAAAAGCAATCGGTCGTGTATTCATGGGTCTCACCGCGGGTATGATTATTGGAATTCCAATTGCCTCTTTCATTGCGGACTATGCGAATCTTGAGATAGCGATGTTATTCTTTGCTGTTGTAAATGCTTTAACATTCTTGGCCATTCTTCTCTTTGTCCCTTCCCTTCCCGTGAAACAAAAACAGTCTTATGGCTCACAGGTTCGTATTTTGAAGAAAGGTGTTGTTTGGGCAGCCATCTTTGGTGCAATCTTTATCCTTTCTGGTATGTATGCAACATTCAGCTTCTTTGCAGAGTACCTTGGGCGTGTAACGGAAATGTCTTCAAATACGATTAGCTTAATGCTTATTCTATTTGGTTTAACAGGGATGATAGGTAATTTACTCGCAGGTAAATTACTTACAAATAATGCGTTAAAGACTGCCTTTGTCTATCCACTCGTGTTTGTTGGTAGTTATTTGGTACTATTCTTGCTCGGATCGTTTACTGTTCCCATGATACTTCTTATTGCTTTCTGGGGCGTATTGTTTACTTTTGGCCTTAATATCTCCCAGTACATGATCACTTCATCCGCGCCCGAAGCACCAGACTTCTCTAACGGTCTGTTCGTAGCATTTTCAAATCTTGGAGTTACCATTGGTACAATGGTTAGTGGTGCATTTATCAATGGCATGGGTATTCAAAGCGTCATGTGGGTAGGAATTGTCTTCTTGTTACTTGGGTTCTTATCTATCCTATTATTTATACCTCTTACCCGTAAGTCCAATATAAAAGATGCATCCAAGTTAGCAGCTTAATATCTCTCCAACAAAAAAGGTCCTGAAGCGTTTGGTATTCCAACCTAACGATTCAGGACCTTTTCTATTTATCAATCAAGGTTTTTAAAAGCAGGTGCTCCTAATTGTGGAGTTGAAGTGTTTTTTGTTATAGTTCTGTGCTTTTCCAATCTACAATTTGAAATCAAGCCACCTATTCTGCTGAACGGGGTATTGATGACATTTAACGTACTGCCATCCCCTTGCCCCCACAGGATACGTTCGGAGCCGGTAGGAACCAGCTTACGGTGCTTGCCCAGTAAAGTCCCGTCCGGCCTGATATAAAACATTATACAAAGTGCCCGTACTGAACTCCTGATCCCTCTCTAACACGCCGATAATCAAATAAACTTCCAATTCTTTTGCCAATTGGCCCAACATTTCAGTTTCGGATCCTGGAACGTCAATCGAACTTTCCCAGTAGCGCTGCCAATCTTTTCTCCCTTCCACTTTACGGCTGCCAACACGCATACCGAAGCTGAGACCCCGCGGATACCCGGGCAGGAATATCTCGGGGAACACGATCAGTTGCGCTCCTTGTCCGGCAGAGCTCCAAGTCCCGTCCCTGTTGTGAAGATGGTCCAATCCGTGCCGCTTTCGAGCAGACGAAATTAAACTATTTTAAACATTAAGTATTTTATAACATACTAAAACTCATATACAACTCTGAATTCCCGTCACGGAATTCGAAGTTGTATTTAATAAGTTGATTTTCGACTTTTAGAAACCATATTTTAAGGATATATCGAGCACTGTTACGCTTCCTAATTAGGCTACAGGAATATCGATAAAACCAGCACTGTCGGTATGTACTTTTAGAGAATTTATCATCACAAGCAAATAAAATAAGTTACGTTAACCTAATCCTTGAGTGTTCATGCGTCCGAAGCATCCCATTATGGTCATTTTGGACATTATTCGACTTTTATATGATGCTTCATCCTGCGACTTTAAAAGGATGAAAGTATTCCATAAAACGTAGTTTAATGAATCGAAGAGCAAGATACCAATTAGATATACACCTAATCGGTAATAGGAGCATGTTCTTGTCCCTAACAATGATCAAATCAGCACTAAGTGCGATATCTGCATATGTTTCCCCCTCCCGTGATCCAAAATCACATTCAGCCTCCTCCCCCTTTTCTTTGCTCAAGTGCTTGTTAACGAACTTGTTTGTCTATTTCATATGGGATTACAATTCCAGTGGAAATACCTCCTAGCGTTGAAGTTGGTCTCTTGATCATAATCCATCCTGTAGTCTGTTAATCGTTAAAAGAGACTCACTTCTACACTTAGATATTTATCTAATCGTAAATGGGAACATGTTCTTGTCTATTTCGGCAATCGGTACAAGTTCTTGTCCTCAACAGCTAGTTTCAGTCTGATATTTCGCATTTTTAATACCTAGCCGCTCGTGCTTAACCTCTCATCGTCTCAGTTCAATTTGAACATTTTCATGTGTTACGGTACTTAATGAGGCTTTAAGTGATATGCTAAATGATTAGATATACATCTAATCGGTAATCGGACTATGTTCTTGTCCATTCCGGTAATCGGTACAAGTTCTTGTCCTTGGCATGGGACAAGAACTTGTACCGATAAAATAAAAAAGCCGCTAAAATAGCGACTTCAATGGGACCATGTTCTTGTCCCTCGACATTTAGCCTAGCAGCCCCGATCTCAATCATAGAATGTGTTGAAGTTACATACCTAATCGGCATTGAAACAAAGTTGTTTCTATACCTTGCATACTTCGTGACCTTTAAATTTTGCGGTTTTTGACGTCGATTCACAGAATACGCATTGCCCTTTGTCTTTAATTAACGGAGCAAATTTGGATATTGGTAGGTAACTTTATGATGTCATTCGTACTCATTCAGTTTCTTTCATTGTTTCAATACTTTATGCCAATTTATTTTTTGCAATTATATTTTCAGGGTCAATTTTTAAGATGCGGATGTAACAAGCTCTTTCTTTTTCTATTAAATGGATCAAACTATAAATTTGAGCTAATAGTAACAAAATATCTATATCAATCGGGTCTAATGATGAGGCATGTTCTAATAGTTTAATTGAGGTCTCATAATTGCCTTGCCTCTCAAGCAACTTACCTTTGAAATAAAGCGCAACAGTATTATTTGGATCAAAACTTAATATTGAATCTAAATAATATGCTGTTAATTCAAATTGATTTTCTTCAAGATAAATTTTTGCGATTTGTAACCTTACATCGTAATCTTCAGGTTCTGATATTAGGATCTTTTTAAAATAGATAATAGCTTCCTCTTTTTTTCCCATATGCTTTAACACTAATGCTTTGTTATACATTGCATTAGTTGATGATGGATCTATCTGTAAAGCCCAATGAAATTCTTCGAGCGCTTCTTGATTATTGCCCAATTCATGAAAAATTAATCCTAGGTTAATATGGGCCTCTTCTTGATTAGTATTAAGTGCTAATGATTTTTGATAGTATTCTATTGCTTTCTTAAATTCCTCCTTTTTTTGATAACAAAGGGCAAGATAATACAGAGCATCTTCAGAATTTGAGTTTATCATTACTGCACGTTTACAAAAAATTAATGCATCTTCAATATTGCCTAATTGTAAATAGACATAACCTTTATTAAAGTATAATCTTTCCCATGTAGGGAATAGTCTAATTGCCCTGTCGTAAACTTCAATTGCGGCATTATATTCTTTTAACTCTGTAAGACATCTTCCCATGTAATTCAGTGTATCTTGGGTATCTATATTATCATTGAGAGCTTTTTTAAAGTAAACTAATGCTGCATCATAATTACCTTCTGCATAGTACTCTTCCCCTTGTTCAAAAAAAGTCATTTTTTTGCATCTCCTTTTTATAATATTGACCCCAACAAATAAGTTGTTGAGGTCAAAAATACTAAGATCAATTGATAATTAATCATCTATACATGTCCAAATCATTCCAACTTCTATTGTTATCATTTCTTTGATCTCTTTTATCTCGGTGTAATTCTTTTGTACTTTTTTCCCTTTGAGACCTTGAACCAAATTTATCATTTATTTGTTTCTTTTCTCTTTTTTTCGCCTCGCTCCCTCTCATTCTATCGTTCTTAGCCATTTTGTCTCTATTTGCGAAATACTGATATCCTTTTTTAATTCCATATCCTGCCGCTATACCAAGTCCTACTGCTGCAGTTACGCCCAAAGCGACTTCACCCACACCTGGTATCGCATACACACCAAGTGCCCATGCAAAATCTCCATTAGGATCAACACTGTTAATTGGATCATTGGCAGCATAAATGTACAAATTTGAATCGATTGGCTCAACATTATCTTGGCTAATAAAACGACCATCTTGTGGGTCGTAATATCGGTTGAATAGGTAAAACATATCCGTTTCTTCATCGAAGTAATAACCACTATAAGTGAATGGATTATATAAAGTTCCTGTCTTACTAGTTAAATTACCCCAAGGGTCATATGAATAGCTGGAAACGATATTACCATTAATATCGGTTAATCCTACTACATTTCCGTGTCCATCATAATTATAATAATACGTTTTTCCATTCTGTGTTTGACTTACCCGCTTACCCAAAACATCATACGAATATGATACATTTAATCCTGTTGTAATATTGTTTTCTACAATAAGATTTCCTGTACTATCTTCATACTGGTATTTGTAGTCATTAAGGATAGAACCAGTACTGCTTTTTACTATTTTCTCAGTCCGTTGCCCCTTAGCATTATAGCGGAACTCAACGGAGCTACCGTCTGGTTGTGTTTCTTTGGACAGCTTGTCATCCGTATTCCATTCAATATGAATACTACCTTGTTCAGTGAGTTGGCCTTTTTCGTTATACGAGTAGTTCAGAGTACCATTGGGTCCATTTACATTCGTTAATTGGTTCAAATTATTATACGTGTATTTGGTAACTCCAGTAGCATTTGTCATCGTTAAACGATTACTGGTGTTGTCATAAGAATAACTCGTTGTCCCTGTATTATCCGTATAATTTTTCAAACGACCAGTCTCATCAAATTCGTAACTAGATGAGGATGATAGGTTATTTGTTACGGTTTTGATTCGTCCATTCGAATCAAGATCATAAGAGTATCCCCATAATAATGTTGTCCCTTTTTTGTAATCAACATTCTTGAGTCTATTCGTATTATCATACGTTAGAGATTGGACTACACCATCGGCATCTGTCCGTTGGACTGAAGTGACATTGCCATTCGGATCATAACTAAGATCTTCTATAGTTTTTTGGTTAGAATCCTTGACTTGTTTAAGTTGATTTGCTTTATCATAAGAGAAAGACATTCCTTGCCCCCATCCATTCTGTGGGTTCCAGGCAATCAAATTTTGATTGTTGTCATATTGATAAGCAACTTGAGGTGAACTTTGTACTACCTGACTTTTAACATCATTTGTCGCTGTATGATCGTAGTTGGTTGTTTGGCTAGCACCTAGTACAGTGTCTTTTATCGATATAATATTTCCATTCGAATCATACGTAGGATCATAAACCATTTCGGGCGTGGAAGCACTGGCTGAAATTCTTTCATCTAGATTCTCGAGTTCATCAAGCCAATTATACTGATAATTTGAGACATGTCCATTTGGCTCCGTTACTTTTACCAATTGGTCTGCACCGTTATATTCCATCGTGGTGAATTGATTCGCTGCATCTTCACTAATAACTTGATTGATCCCTTGTGAATCATATTTGTAGACTGTTTTATTATCATCAGCATCCGTTGAAGACGTTCTATTTCCATACGAGTCATAGGTATAACTCGTGCTTTGCAATAATGGATTTGTAACTTTAAGAAAATCACCAAATATATTGAATTCATAGGTCGTCTTTTGATTTATGGCATCCGTATAACTCGTGCGGTTACTATAACTATCATATGTCGAGATTTCCTTATGTTGTTCTGGATCCATTGTACTTGTAATGTTACCATTGAGGTCATACGTGTTAATGGTATCATTACCTTTCGGATCAGTAATTACCAGCTTGTTATAATTATCATCCAAAGCAAAGCGGGTGACCCTTGATAACGAGTCGGTTATTTGGGTTACCACATAATTCGAATTCGAATTATATGTCGTTGTATTTCCATTCCGATCCGTAGCTGTTGACACAAAATTCGGTAAATCATATGAATATGTGGTTCCAGGTCGACTTGCTAAATCAGCATTTGCTCCCTCACCAAAAGGTTCTTGTACCTTCTGCAATAATTCATTATTGTACGTAAATGACGTTTTCCGTCCACTTGGATCTGTGACTGTCGTTAAGTGATGGCTCGAATCGTAGGAAAACTTGGTTATTCGATAATTGGTTGCATCTAAATAAGCATCAACATTTGCCAGATTGCCAGCGGTATCATACCCGTAGTTAATTTTACGACCAACGAAATCTGTGATATTAGAAATTTTCCCTGATACATTGTAATTCATCGTAGTGACCCGATTGCTAGGATCTGTTATAGAAGTAAGTTGGTTTGAGCTGTTATATCCATATGATATTTTATTTCCATGGAGATCTTGTTCATACAACAACTTTCCGGTATACACTTCTGTATAACTATCACCATTTGCATCAAAATGCAATTTTGTACCATCTTTATAAGTTAAGTCATAACCATTAACGGCTCCGTATGATTCGGTGGTTCGTGTGATTTTTAAATAAGTTCCCGGCGGAGATTGGTAACTATCGGAAGTTGAATTATAGGTGAATTCATGATAGGTACCGTCAGAATCTTTATAGACCAATTTACTCCGGTCATAACGCTCCATAATAGCTTCGCTGCCCGAATAAGACCAACCATATCCGAGTGGGGAATCTTCTAATGCTTTCGAATTATAGGTTCTTGTAAAGTCAACTCCCATACCACCACGGCCTTTTAGGCTTAGGTCATTATATTGGATAACATTGTTACCTGTAGTCATATTCGTATAGCTTCGACCACCGACCAAGTCATGGCTATCGTATGTCCAATACTTTTCAAGCCCAAGACGACTCCCGTTAAAATACGTAACAGACAGCATTGGGCGATTCGTTGCATTCAATGTAGAATCGCTCGAAATAAACTTTTTATACGAGTTTGTAGATTCAGATAAACTTTTCAACAAAATTCCGTAGTTTGCACTTCTCCATTTATCAATTTGATTTGTGACATCCCATTTATAATTAACCCCAAGATCAGTTAGATAACTAACTTGATTTGAATCTAATAAAGTGCTTTTGTAGTCGCCCCCCTTATTAGTCCAAGCTGTTGTTCCATTTGTGGTGTTCCAATTTGTGCTTTCCTCTAACCAGGACTTGCTTAGTTCGTATGCACCAATTTCAACATTAGTGTCATTAGCCACGCTGGAAAGCCATAAATTCACATCGGCGCTTAAGATATTTGCACCCACTGGAATCGATGAAACATTAAACTTTAATAAAGATCGAATGACATTGTTTTGCGTGGAGTCTTTGTATAATCCAACGCCTAATGAGGTTTCGGTTCCACCGGTTTGTGTTGGGAAATAACTGCGGATGTTGGTGTCATTCCCGTCGGCTGCATTTGGCTGAAACCGGATAATTGTAGGATCAATCGTTACGGGATAGACCCTCTTAGGATTTTCAAGCCAGGCTCGGTCAGGAATGATGTCAACAAAATATGTAGAGCCTCGTTTAACCAATTTCATATTCACGTCATAGGAACGTGCTTCCTCAGGAATATCATCAGATTGTTCTATCTTCTTGTACCCTTCTGGAATATAGGAATCATACATAAACGGTTGTTCAATATAAAAGACTTTTAAGTGGCTTTTCTTATCAACAAAATAGATTTTCCCGGTACTATCTTGTTCCATACCCAAACCTTTTATTTTGAATTTATATGTGAACTTTACTGGCGAGGAAGCGGAAGGTGCCTTATCCAGAACAATATCTTCCTTTAATTTGCGGTCCTCAACTGTGTAATTTATATTGGTGTTGTCATACAAGTTATTGAAACTTAACTTATTATTCTTGTAAGAAGCAGCACCTTCATGGGAATTTTTAACAAATCCAGAGTCTAGATTGTCAGATTGTGATGCGGGGTCCATCACAATGGATAAACCATCCATACCAATGGTAACTAGATTTTTGTCTAAATTGCGCTTTTGAAACTTTACTTCAAAATCGTTTGATTTATTTTTTATGACGTTATTGTTAGTATCCACAATCAAATTATTATCAAATCTACTCCATTTATTGTTGTTACTTTTATAATGAATGGGCTCTTGATATATTTGTGTTGTCAATGTTCCGTTTGAATTCAGAAATGTCTCCGAATCCTGGGTCCGACGATCCTCCAGTTCAACTCTAGATGTGGTGATTTTTTTTGATAGAGTAGCTGGAACAGAACTTGCTGCATTTGCCTTCAGCGCTTCCGTTGGAATTGTTTGAACGGCAATTGTGATTGCCAGAAAAAGCGATAATCCTCGGTAATACTTTTTTTTGTTTCCTTCAAATAAACTCATGTGATATTCCCCTCGCGTTTTTTCTAAGATGCATGACTAAATTTATTCTCTAATTTTTCCTCCTTGCACATCGTAACGATTTCGAGCTTTAGCGCTCTTTAATAATTCAAGGGCTGTATCTGCAACATTAAACGAATCACGGACCACTTGATCTGCATGTGGGATAGCCTTGGTTAGTAGCACAATTTCATCTAACTTTTCATCTGCAAAGGCCAAGGCACCCAAAAGTTCTTCTTCAAGTTTTGACTCGGTTTCTTTCGACACAGGCACATGTAACAAACTGCAGGAGGATTGAATAATCAAACGGTCTGTGGATACAAGACTAACCAACTCTTGCAGTAAATGCTGCTTTTGGTTTAGATCAGCACGCCAGATACCTCTTCCATCAATGACTCCAGCTCCCAGTACTTTATCGTTAGGGAAACCGTGTTTCCGAATGGAGGTCATATTACCGTGTAAGCCGTGAGCCATATCCATTCCAATTCCTTCTACTGGCAGTGAAATGATGTTGAGATAGTTTTCGATGGATTCAAAGTACGACTGAAACATGATATGAAGAGAAGGGACAGCTTCTGCGAATACGCTATAGTTTTATTTAATCGTTCTAAGTCTGCTTCATGAAGGTTCGCTACAACGATGGGTTCATCCATTTGTACCCATGTAACGCCCTCCTTCTCAAGCTCCTGAAGGATCTGAACATAAATGGGGATTAAAAGATCTAGCCATACATCTGTTTCGTTTTCGGCATACCCTTTTGATAATTTCAAAAAGGTCAGTGGACAAACAATTTCCCCTCAATACCAAGTTTTTCCTTGGCTTCGCGATAAGCCTCTAAAGGACGGTTCTCCGTCAAAACCGGTACAGTATTGATCAATTCAAGTACAATATAGTGGTAGTTGGTGTTAAACCACTTTGTCATCTCACTGGCTGTTGCTTCCTTCGTACCTCTTGCCACCATTAATTAATTCTTCTCAAACATCGCGTAGTCTTATCTGCTCATGTTTATCCTCTTCTCAAGTCATTTTGAACATAAGAAGTTTATAACCTTGCTTCATATATTGCTATTTAAGTTTTGGCTACATATATTTTTTATTTAGATTTATATCTAATCGGTAATCGGAACATATTCTTGTCCTGAATAGCTTGTCAGTACCAATATTTCGCTTTCTTATTACCTATCTACGCGTGTAATAACTCTTATCGAGTCATTTGTTTCATAATGAATGTGAAAACTGTTCTGGAGTATGCTGCTTATTAGAGTTAATTAAATCGCTTTGTATTTAGATATGAACTTAATCGGCAATAGGACTATGTTCTTGTCCATTCCGGTTATCGGTACAAGTTCTTGTCTTTTGCTCGGGACAAGAACTTGTACCGATAAAATAAAAAGCCGCTATAAGAGCGACTTGAATGGAACAATGTTCTTGTCCCTCGACAGCTCGACCGCAATCTCATCCATCTGCCATTTTTGCCATTTGAATTCTATCTTATGTAATAATCCCTCCATTATACCGATTTTTAGGTGAAAATCGAAAAAAACGCCCGCCGGAAGGCTACGAATCGCTATCTTTGAGTTTGTCATTGCTCGGTTCGTCTTGACTGGCTGAGGCGTACGCATGTGCGTCGTTGTTACCCCATCAACGTTGGAGCGATCATAAAACGGCCTCTTTCCGGATGAGCAACCGTCAGCGGATCCCCATCTTACGAGCTCTGTTCGCCGTTTCAGTAGCAACGAACATAACACCGAAGAGCACGAGCAGAATGACGGGTACCCAGGACATCCCGAATCGGCCGGCCACCATGCCCGTCATTAACGGAATAAGCGTGGAACCCGTGTATGCGCTCGCCATCTGCAGTCCAATCACACTGGATGAGGCCTTTTCTCCAAACCGCTCCGGCGTAGCATGGACGATGCTTGGATAGATCGGCGCACCGCCCATGCCGACAATGAACAAAGCGCCTGCCGCACCCCAATGCGACACAGGCAAAACAAGGACAAGCAGGCCGAAGCAACCGATAAGCCCGCCATATCGTATCAGGTTTTTGCTCGAAACGCTCGTCGAAAGAAATCCCGAAAAGACACGGCCGATAATGATTCCGATATAGAAAAGGGACGTATAGGCAGCTGCCTTAGCGGGATCAAGCCCTTTGCCCGCGATCAAAAAGGAAGCGATCCACAATCCGGCAGCGGTCTCCGACCCGTTGTAACAAAGCATGGCCAGCATGGACGATTTTACGCCGCGAATGCGCACGGCTTCCCTGTTGCTGACCAGCTTTTGCGCATCGCTCTCTTCGATACTCCCTTTTTCGTATATCCGCCATAACGGCAACGATGCCAGCAGTGCGATGACGATTACCAGCAGAAGCATGCCGACTGTGAAGTATCCTGCACGCCAGTTGTTTCCACGGGTCAGCCAAAAGGACATGACAAACGGACCCGTCATGGCCCCAATCCCCCAAAAACAATGCAGCCAGCTCATATGCTTTGCTTTGAAATGCAATGCGACGTAATTGCTCAATGCCGCATCCACGCACCCAGCGCCAAGTCCCAACGGAATGGCCAAGAGGATCAAAAACACAAATTCGCTTGAAGCCGAAAAGCCAAGCAGCGCCAACGTTGTGAACAAAATGCTGATGAGCGTGACTTTTCCCGTGCCCAGCCTGTGCAACAATCTGCTTGCAAACAAACTGGAGATGACGGTACAGAAGGAAACGGTTAATGAGATGTAACCCGCCATTTCCGTCGTGGCGCCGATATCCTGCTTCATGACGGACCATGCGCTGCCAAGCAGCGCATCCGGAAGTCCGAGTCCGATGAATGCAAGGTAAATCAAGATGAGCAATAATGTAGCCATTTCAATTCTTTCCTCCATCTGTGTTCGTGATCGCCGTTAACGATCCTGTTGATTCCATTGTTATAACACAAATGTAATGATATTGATATTTTTCTTTACAATCTCCCTATATTTTGACGTATATTATCACTATTTTGATATATAGTCCAAAGACGTAAGTTCAAGTATGTATATCCGTCCTCAACTCTAGAAACTACACGGATCAATCACACTAGGGCACTGCGAATGCAGAAAACAAAAAAGAGAACTTCACGGATGTAAGTCCTCTTTCTTTGCACGTTCTGTATCGGTTCAAGTTAAATCCAACATGTTCCAAGCATCAATACCAAAAGGTTGGATATCTGCGCAATTTATCAAGATTGTTGATCACCAGCGCGACCAGCACGATCAGAATCGAACCCGTCAAACACCGGCATGAACAGGAACGACCAGCCGGTTCCGCCCAGCATGATGGCCAGCGGATTGGCGCCTGCAGGCGGATGGGTCGTTTTGGTAAGCATCATGGCTTGAAAGTATTATCTGGATATCCTTTTACTAATTTCTGTTCCATAGCCATCTTTACATCATCGGCTGCCCATACTGAAATATCCGATTCATCAGAAAATTGCTGTACGTTACTCCAAGTGAGGTAAGTATACTAAATAGCAATTTGTTATCTCCAGTCTTATTGTGTTTTTTGCTGACTGGGTTTTCTGAGCGAATAGTATTCATTTCAATCATCCATAAAGAGAAAATGATTAACTACTATTATTAAACTAACCTGCCCGTTAGCTTAATGAATTAACGGGCAAATAACGATTAGATACACACCTAATCGGGAATGGGACCATTTTCTTGTCCAATACGGCAATCGGTACAAGTTCTTGTCCTTGGCTTGCGACAAGAACTTGTACCGATAAAATAAAAAAAGCCGCTAAAATAGCGACTTCAATGGGAACATGTTCTTGTCCCTCGACAGTACAAGTGATTTTCTCCTATTTACAAAAGTTATCTATCATTTTTGATTGTTGTTCTGCTTGTGCCATGCTGAAATTTCTTCCATCCTTTGTTTAATTTTAAATTCAGACCCTTGTGTTGTCGGATGGTAATATTCGCGTCCGATCAGGGAATCGGGCATAGTCTGCATGGTTGTTAGCTTTTCTTCTGTGTCATGGGCGTACTGATACCCTTTCCCATAATTCAGCTCTTTCATAAGCTTCGTTGGAGCATTCCGAAGTTGCAATGGGACAGGTTCACTCATGGAATGTAAGGCATCTTTTTTCGCATAGCGATAAGCCAAGTAAGCGGAATTCGATTTAGGAGCCAGAGTCAGATAAATAACGGCTTGTGTTAGATGAACATCACACTCTGGCATTCCTATCAATTGACAGGCTTGAAATACCGAAACAGTGATTTCCAATGCCCTATTGTCTGCCAAACCTACGTCCTCACTTGCAAACCTAACCAGCCTACGAGCGATAAATAAAGGATCTTCACCTGATTCCAACATTCGTGACAACCAATAAATAGATGCATTCACATCACTATTTCGCATGGATTTATGCAATGCAGAGATGATATTGTAGTGTTCTTCACCATCTTTATCATATAAAAGTGATTTCCGATGAATAATTTGAAGCAGCCCTTCTTTGCTAATTAGAATGGCTTCATCTTGTTTCTCTCCATTTAGCACAGCCATTTCTAAGGTGTTTAGCGCCACTCTGGCATCGCCATTTGAATATTCTGCGATAGCAGAAAGTACCCCCTCTTCAAAACTGATCTTCTGATCTCCGTATCCTTTAGGATCCAAAATCGCTTTTTTTAATAATTCAACAATATCTTCACTGCTTAATTGTTGAAGGACAAATACTTTGCTCCGAGATAACAAGGCTGAGTTAACTTCAAACGATGGGTTTTCAGTAGTCGCACCGATGAGAATAATGCTTCCTTTTTCCACATACGGAAGAAAAGCATCTTGCTGTGCCTTGTTGAAGCGGTGAATTTCATCGATGAATAAAAGGGTTTTCTCCCCTAGCTGCCTGTTCCCCTCAGCTTCCTTCATTACATTCCGGATATCTTTAATACCGCTAGTTACAGCACTAAAATCAATAAACTTAGACTTGGTTTGATTAGCAATAATTTTAGCTAGTGTTGTTTTGCCAACACCTGGAGGACCCCAAAATATCATAGAAGACACTTGATCATTTTTAATCATATCTTGCAGAACTTTTCCAGGGCCAAGTAAATGTTTTTGTCCTATAAAGTCCTCCAATGATTGAGGACGCACGCGATTAGCCAACGGTCGATCATGTTCATTATCAAATAATGTTCCTTGTATCACAGTATCACTCCCTTTTGAACAACAAATGTGTGTCCTTAAAACTCTTGTAATGGTTATACCAAGTTCTTTTAGAGGTGTTCCCCATTCATGTACTTTAGGCATAATTAAAAATATATAATTAAAGGTTCTGCTTTCGGAATTCTACAGGCGTAAAGCCAGTTTCCCGTTTAAAAAATTTACTAAAGTGAGTCGTTTCTTGGAAGTTAAGCATTTCTGCAATGTCGCTAATCAAGTAATCTGTATGCATTAACAAACGTTTAGCTTCGAGACTAATTCGAGCTGATATGAAAGCTTTAGCACTTATTCCAACAGCTGAGACTGTAACTCGTGTTAACGTTTTTTCTGTGCAATTTAAAAGGGCTGCATAGTCACTTACATGATTTAATTGGGCATAATTTTTCTCCACTAATTCTTGAAACTTTAAAAACTTTTGTGAGACCTGAGAAGTAGAAGGAATTTTTTTTTGTTTTTGAATGAGGTTAAGCCAAGCTACAAATGCATAAAGCTGAAACCGTAACAAAATATGAACATCTTCTTTAGCTACTTGAATTAAGGAGTCTTGAACCATTTGCTCTATCAACGTGTTTGCTCGCTGCAGCTCGGTAGTATTTAGCGTTAAACCCTTAGGGGTTCTGCCAATATCAAACGTTAAATTGAGTTCGTTCAACGTAAGTGAAGTAGGAAGAAGAAATTCCTCACGGAAAAGAATAACCCATCCATCCCAGTTCTCATCGTTTCCAAAATTATGGACTTGTCCAGGTGTTACGACTATCAAAGTTCCTTCCTTACAAGGGATGGGCTCGAAATCGATCCATTGAGTACAAATTCCTTCGGTGACACAAATGAGCATATAAAACTCATAACGATAAGTGATTTTCATACTTTCCTCTGGGGTTCGCTCTTTGAGAGAAGATACACTAAAAATCTCCATATCATATGGATAAGAAAACACTGGTTTATAAATAAGAGGTCTTATTTTATTTTCCTGTTTGAATGAATCCAACGTTCACAGCAACCTCCCTTAAAAGCATTCGATAAATAAAAATGTCCTTAAAATATCATTAAATATCCCATTTTTGCCTTCATCATATCTAATTAATGACCTAAAATGATCATATCACATTTTTAGAACGAAACAAACTTGTAGTGGGTCAAAGTGACACACAATTCTGATGTGCAATACCTCAGGACAAAGTTTAGTCGTGTTATCAAATTTTAGTGGTATGGTTCTAACTTAATTTAACTAAAAAAAATGTTACGTTGTTGTCTCAGCAACGCAGCACATATTATCCGTAAATTAAATTTTCACGTTATTAGATAGCTCTTTAATTTAATTGAGGTTCAGCATTCACAATAAAGGAGGCTAACATGCAGGTTAATAGTATAACAGCAAAAAAAATCTTAACTGAAATGAAAGGAGATTCCTCTGTCGGTTTCACACATTCATTAAATCCGTATAGTGGTTGTGCTTTTGGATGTAGGTATTGCTACGTTAGAGAAATGCCTATTCAAAGGTATAGTGATACTCCATGGGGAGAGTGGGTAAGCATCAAAACAAATGCGGCCGATAATTATCGGAATGAGATAATCAATCTCTGCCGAAGAAATAAATCCATTAATCTTTTTTTATCTACTGCAACAGATCCCTATCAACCACTGGAACGGAAGACGCAACTAACTCGCTCTATTATAGAGGAAATGATCAAACACCCTCCAAATTTCCTTCAGATACAAACAAGAAGTCCTCTTGTCGTAAGGGATCTAGATCTCTTACTTGAACTAAATCAAAAATGTGAGGTCCTTGTCTCCATGACTATAGAAACAGATCGGGAAGATATGAAACGATTGTTCGCTCCCCATGCTCCAGGTATTAAATTACGCTTGAAGGCATTAAAAGAAGTGAATAACGTTGGAATTGCTACCCAAGCTTCCATTTCGCCTGTTCTTCCATTCACACCCGATTTTCCTAAAACACTGGAGTCTATCGTTGATCGGATCTACATCGACACACTTAACATTGGAGATGGAACAAGGGGGAAACGCTCCGAGCGCTTAGGTATGCCATTTTTGTTTAAAGAGAACGAGTTGTCTGAATGGTATCAGTTGGACATACACCTTAGAGTGAAAAAGTATTTTAAAAAGTTTTTTCCCGAAGAAATGATATTTGTTTCTTCCGATAAGGTGTATCCCTTAAAAGGAAAAGTATTTAAATAGTCGGGTCCTACCCTACTCTTGTGGATAGGAAAATAAAGGAGAATGAACTATTGAATTTTACAGCTATTGATTTTGAAACTGCAAACTTAAACCGATCGAGTGCGTGCTCTCTGGGTTTAGTTCAAGTTAGAGATGGGATTGTAACTGGTGAATATGAATGGCTAATTGATCCACAACAGCCGTTTAATCGAATGAATATTGCCATCCATGGTATTACACCTTCCATGGTTGACAAGCAACCTATATTTAAAGAACTTTGGACAACCATTGAACCATTAGTATCTGGAGAAATTATTATTGCACATAATGCTGTTTTTGATATAAGCGTATTAAGGTATTGCTTAGATGCCGCTGAAAAAAGCTATCCAGAGATACAATATTTATGTACGTACAGAATTGGGAAAAAGCTGCTACAAGAGCTATCCTCCCATAAACTAAATATGATCTCAAACCATTTCGGTATAAGCTTAAATCACCATAACGCTCTCGATGACGCCCGGGCATGTGCCCAAATTATGTTAAATTTAATGGATCCGTATAAGGAATGTAATCCGCTTCATTTTGCGAAATCCCTGGGATTTCAGGCAGGATCAATGTATTCAGGGGGATATACGCCTTTTAGGAAACGTAAAATCAATCCTAAACAGTTAAAAAACAAAGCGGAATAATTATCCCTACATCAGTCAATGAACCACATGTTAACAACCTGTAATTTTCTATGGTCGGTAGCTGCGACATCCAAGATATCTTCCCTCATGTTGGACGTGTACACACCAACACAGCATCCATAATCACTCTAAGGCATATGGTATTTACTTCCATGTCCTAAATATGTCATATCAAGTCTGGATTTAACCTTTCCTTATTATAAATAATGGCCTAAAATGATCATACCGCTTCACCTATGAAAGGAGAAATACAAATGAAACCTGACAACGCTCTTAACGGAAAGAATGATCACACGAATAACACGGATACCACTGCCCGAGCGATCCGCTCCTGGCTGGGCATCCCCTACGCCAGCGCAGAACGCTTCCGCCGCTCCATCTTGCTACCATTCAACCCGGATCTTCCATACGACCAAAAGGGACCCGCACCGTTGCAACCCGGCGACAATAGCTGGTTGGAGGCCGACAACGGATTAAGCGAGGACTGCCTGAACCTCAACGTCTGGGCACCAAAAGAAGCTGGCGACGAACCGCTCCCCGTGATCGTCTACATCTACGGTGGAGGCTTCGAACGCGGCGCAAACACACAGACTACCTCAAACGCCTCAGGCCTCGCAGCCACCGGCCGCGCCATTGGGGTGTCCCTGAACTACCGGCTCGGCCCTTTCGGCTGGCTCTCGCTCTCCCAATACGGTGGCGCGTTCGCGGACGCCACCAACCTCGGCCTACAGGACATCATCACTGCGCTTAGATGGGTGCAGGAGAACATCGCTCGCTTCGGTGGCGACCCTCAGAATGTCACCGTCACCGGGCACAGCGCCGGCGCGTTCTCCTCGATAGCGCTCCTCGCAGCGCCGGCGGCTGACGGACTCTACCAGCGACTCGCTGCGTTCTCCGGCGGCGCCTCCCGGATCGTTCCTGCTTGGTGGGCTGAAGAACTAGCGAACAAGTTTCTCACCGAACTTGGCATCACGGACGATCCCGAACAACTGCTAACCCTGGATGGAAAGCTCCTCTCTGAGACGCTCTTCAAGGTTGGCCCACGTGACATCGGCGACCGAAACGGCATCGACAACACGACGATTGGCATCGTGAACGATCACTCTCAGACCGGTGGCGTTCTCGTCGACACACCGCTGCGAATTCTCGAATCCGGGCGTCACCACGATGTCGACATTCTCTTTAGCACGGCGACGAATGAGGCAGACTGGTGGGTTATTAACGCGACCGAGCAGTTCGACCCGGGCAGCATCGACAACCTTGTTGACGAGTTGGTAACGAAGTCTCGGATCCCTCGAAGCCGTGCTCGGGATATCGTCGCCGCCTACGACGTCAAAGGTCGCACTCCAGTCGAAGTACGCGGGGCGCTCTTGACCGACTACATCTATACCCTACCCGCAGCCCGTGCCGCACTCGCCCACGCCGCTGCAGGCGGAAAAGCCCACCTGCTCGCCGTTGGTCCTGTCGAGGGTGCGCCAGCGGTACACGGCACGGAGATGAACGGCATCGTCGGCCAGCAACGCCCCCGACATAGCGGAGAGCAAGCGATCCGGGATAACCTCGTCCGCGACGCCCTCCTCGACTTTGCCGCAGGCAAACACGAACGTCTTTGGGACTCCGTGACCACGGAACCTGTCACACATGGGATTGGCAACTCACCATTCGATCCCTCTGCCCGTGCGGCCGAAGTCCTGCGCATCTTCGCAGGCATTGAACGGCCCTGACATAGCCCCATCGACATGAGGTTGATTACCGATCCAACTTACTTAGTAGCGCCGGCGGCCTCGCCGGCAGCAAGTGAGAACAGCTTCCTGACCAGGGAACTGACTATCACTAAAAGCACCAAGATAAGGAATAAAGTGGCCTGTTGAGGCAGCAAGTTTATTAAAAATGTGAAACTGTCTTGCATCATGCTGCCTTTTTAGGTTACTGTATTTTACTCGGATTCTCGACGAACATACGATTAATATGTATTCAACTCTTATTGATCTATCTCATTATTCAACTAAACTGCCCGTTAGCTTAAAGAAACCGATAAAGAATCTTATCAGCATGGTACCGTATTCTTAACCTTTTCAACAATGAACTAGTTCTTTGCCTTTGGTCCAAAAAACCTAGTTCCTGAAACAAAAAAATCGTTATACAAGCGAGGTCTTGTTTCATAAATGGTTTTATCTAGCCACATGATCTCCATCATGATACTATTTAGATAATCACCTAATCTGGAAAGACACAATGTTCTTGTCCTTTTCGGCAAAGGTACTAAGTTCTTGTCCTTAGCTTGGGACAAGAACTTAGTACCTTAAAACAAAAAACCAGCTAATGTTTGTCAAGCCTTATTGTCTAGGAGTTCATCAGAAATATTTGCTTGCGGAATAGCGCTAAGTTTCTTCAGAGTGAAACCCTTCCCCATGCTGACCATCGGACTTGTAGAGATCCCCAGAAGGTATTTCTCCAGAACATTGACTGCTGTTTCATTGGAAAGCAATTCACCTAATTTTGAGTTTTCAGAGAATGTTGTCAGTTTAATCACCTCGATTGGAATATGTAACTCATTTTAATACTTAATTCGTACACTTTATGGTATGTTTCTTATGAAAAGAGTATCTATTTATGATGTGTAGGATGTGATTCGAGGTGAGAACAGACCAAGACCACCAGTGTATTGAAACTTCATGTTCGTTGCTATTCGAAACCATACAATTACCTGTCTCTTATACAAGAATAAATGATAGTCAGATCCATTCATTTGGCATAGAAGCAATAGAGAGCAACCCACCTTTTGAACACCATTCTGAACTGGTTATGTTATTAAAGCAGCAAGTTCAGCAGCCTTTACATGTACCCATTATTCATACAACCAATTTTGGCGAATCCTTTGTTATTATTCCGCTGCTTCGTAACGGTGATATGGAGGCAATTGTCTTGATTGGTCCGTCTACTGTTATCCCGATGAATAATGAGATTATTAATGCCTTGTTAAGTGAATTTGGATACGGCGTGACACCGGTGTGGATTTCATATTTGCAGCAACTGCTCTCTACTCAACAAAACGTCTTAATCATATCGGAATTTTGGCTTTCCATTTATTCAATGGAATCATGCTGGATCTAACCGACATTACCGAAAAGTATGTTCAATTCGAACATCAAGCCGAATCAAGCAACCAAGCCGCAATCGCAATCTCGGATCGGCGAGAGTTACTGGAATTCCGTGGCGTATTTGAGATTGAGAAGCAATTGCTGAGATCCATCCGAAACGGGGATAAAACGGCTTTTTACAATATGACGTTATCCGTTAACCATGATGGACCCGGTATCTTATCCAATTACAATCAATTGCGTAAGATCAAAAATCTTGGCGTATATGTTACAGCCCTTGCTACCCGGGCCGCAATTGAAGGGGGACTTTATCCAGAAGTTGCTTATACCGTTAGTGATCTTCATATCGAGCGTGTTGAGGATCTGCATGAATATAATAAAGTGGTCTCTGCCATCGGCGCTACATTAATAGACTTTGTAGATCGGGTATACGAAAGTAAACGCAAACACCTTTCCAAATCTATTGCGACTTGCCAGGAATATATTTTCAATCACTTATATGAAAGTATACCCCTAGCCGTTCTATCGGATCTCGTAAGTTTGCATGAAAACTATTTGTCCCAATTGTTCAAGAAAGAAACAGGTGTGACCATCACCCAATTCATTCAACAAGAAAAGGTAGATGAAGCGAAGAAACTTCTGGAGCTGACCTCTGAACCCATAACTGCCATCGCCACCAAACTCAACTTCTATGATCAGAACCACTTCATCAAAATTTTCAAGCGCTATACCGGTCTGACACCGAAAAAATACCGAAATAAGAATAAGTTTGATGCTCAATACTTTAGTGAATCTTAGATTAAGCCTGAATTTTAACTTGCATGCGTAGAATACAAATTCTTAGGATTGGTTCCCGTTCTCATTCGATTGATGTTGCAGTTTCTGCATAGGTATACGGATGATAACCTCGGTACCTAATCCGGGCTTACTATGGAATGTAAGTCCATAACTTGTACCGTAAAAAAGATGAATTCGCTCATTAATGTTTCGCAGACCGTATCCACTGCCTTTCGTTTGATTGTGGAGATCGCTAGTGAGTAATTTGGATACGGTATCCGGGGACATGCCTTCACCATCATCCGATACAATTATCTCAATATTGCCTTTGATAAGACCGCCCCTTATTCGAATCGTACCGGCTTCTTCATCTGTGCACAATATTCCATGGATGATGGCGTTCTCTACGATAGGCTGTAGTGTAATTTTTAAAATGCCACACTCCATAATTGCTTCATCCACCTGAATATCCAGCTGGATTTTACTTGCGTATCGTGCGCTCTGTATTTGCATATAACTGCTGACATGAAGAAGTTCATCACGGATGGAAATGATCGTATTGCCGCCGCTTAGGCTTAGTTTGTAGAACTTCGAGAGCGAGGTCACAACCTGTCCTATCTCGTCGGTCATTCCGCTGCGTGCCATCCATTTCATCAAATCAAGTGTATTGTATAAAAAATGAGGATTGATTTGCGCTTGGAGCGCTTTTAACTCTGCACTCTTGATTTCTTGACCAGAGCGAAACTGTTCTTCTAACAATCCCCCGATTTTATGAACCATATAATTATAATTCTCGATTAACTCCCCGAACTCATCCCTGGACGGGGGTAGTGAGAGTGCAACGACGTTGCCTTCTTGTACATTTCGCATTTTACGCATGATTTGAGTTAGGCGTGATGTCATATAATTTGAAATCAAAACGGATAGAAGCAAAGCGATTAAGCCAATAACGATGAGCAAAAGAACTGAGTTTTTTAGCATGGCTTTGCTTTCAGCAGCAATTTCCTTTAGCGGAATGACTGTAACCATATACCAATCGGTTCCGGGAATCATCTTGCTCTGTAGATACACCTCAGAATTCTTCAATTTAACAAAATGAGGGTCCCTCTTAGAAGAATGAATGACCTGATCCTGATCAATTTTATATTCCTGTTGTAGCGAGAGATTAGAACTAGCAACAAGTTCCCCATTGGAATTTTGAATATAGGTCAAGCTGTTCTGAATGGGTGCGGCATTGTTTAAAATATCAGTGACCAGGCTGAGCGGAATATCCAATCGGATAACGCCAAGAAATTCCGAATAATCATTGGGGTTACGAAATGGTCGGAGAACCGCCAAAAAATCATTTTTATCTGTCTCGGAATCTGTAAAGTAAGAGTTAGGCGCCCACAAAATCCCTTTACCACTCTCTATCAGTCGCTTGAACCAATAGGTCTGACGTGCTTTCTTTAGACTGAAGAGGTTAATGTTCTCGTCGGAATAGAACAATTCCTCATTTACGAATAATTTGATGCTTTGAATATTCCCTTGGTCTTCCAAGGAAGATAAGAACGGCTTCAAATCAAGAAAATCTCTGTACTGCATGAAGAAATCATCGGTACTACCCTCTGAAGTCATTACATCCGTAAGCATTTTCTCTGCTATAAGAATATCGCTCGCCGTGCGAATTTGTTGAAATTTGAAGGAAAGAAAAGAGAATGACTGCTCAAAGTTTCGCTCCACAGAAAATGAAGTCCTATTTAAAAACTGCTTATACTGTTGCTCAGAAGACAGATAGAAATACCCGCCGAGCGGAAGTATGATCAGCGTGAAGAAGGAAAGGATCAGTTTATTTCTAAGCTTGAGATCGGAGAAAAATTGGAAAAACCGTGCTTTCTCCTTCATTTTCATCCTCCGAGCCCCTCCCTGTATTCAGATGGATTACACCCGGTTAATTTACGGAAACATTTGGCAAAATAGTCTCCGTTGTTATATCCCACGCTCAGCGATACATCAGCCACCTTGCGTGAAGGGTCACGCAATAGCTCCTTCGCTTTATCAATCCGATAATTCGTAACATACTGATTAATTGTTTGGCCAGTCTCCTGTTTAAAGCGGTTGCAAAGATAGGAAGTCGTAAGCATCGTATGGGTACTGATTTTACTGATCGATAGATGAATGTCAGAGTAGTGGTCATGAACATATTGAAGAATTCCGTTAACAATACCACTATAAGGAGATTGCTCCATAATGGAGGACGAATAGTGTTCTACCTTCATGACGATCAAATCTTTCAACTCGCTCAAGGTTTCTAATTCGTGCATCATGTTCCATATCGATCCCGAGCTATCCGTATTATTGAAGAGGTGGATATTTCGTTCTCCCGACACACGGATCAATGTCATCAAAAGCTGGAAATACATTTCTTTAACATAATTGACCATAGTGTTTTTATGCTGCTTGATATCAAAGGTGAGACTGGAAATAAGCCGCAGTGCCTGCTCGATTTCCTGTTTGGATAGATGTTCCCCGAACACTGTCATTAAGTGAGGATCAATGGAATATGCAGGTGTCTGATTCTCGTGATACCCGTAAACGGAATAACCGTTATAGAACATATGCTGCAAGGATATTACCGCTGTACTATAGGATTTTTCAGCAGCCGACAGCCCGTTGACGGTTTTGCCTGATGCGATGAATACCATCTCCTTGTCTGGCAGGATATCCAATAAGTTTGAGGCAAATCGATCAGCAGCATCCTGGAGCTCATCCAAATTGCCTGAGACGACGTACAGGTGTATGACGATATGAGCATCGTCCTTCACAGCGGCGATCCCTGTGGTACTGGATTCTGTCAGTAAACCAGAGACTAAACCATATATGTTATCTACGGTCAATTCCAATCGTTGTGGATTCAGCATGTTTTTCTTCCGAACCTTTACCAATAGAGTTTGCAGACGCATTCTGGCTGGAAAAGTATATCCTGCTAATTCTATCAACTCGCTGATCCGTTCTTTATCACAATTGGGTTTCGTAATCGCTATCGCGAGTTCACTCGAGATGAGTGGTTTAGCTGCTAACATCATATTCGTTTCAACTTTGACATTCTGCCCTGTCGATCGAGTCTGTTTAACTGCCAGCTGGAGTGCATCCTGCAGTTCGTTTATTTCTAAGGGTTTCTCAACGTAGGAGACGGCTCTTAGTTTTATTGCGGATTTCAGATATTGTTTGTCAGAGAATCCACTCATGAAAATAATCTGACAGCTCGGATTAATTTCCCGATAAGCGGTCGCAAGCTCAATCCCGTCCATTTTGGGCATACGTACGTCGGTTAATAGAAGCTCGGGATGTTCTTGGCGTGCGATATCAAATGCCTTACTTCCATTACTCGCTTGCAACACTATATCAATGCCGTACTGGTCCCAGTGAATAGCCCCGATTATCCCCTGAAGCGTAAATGGATCATCATCCGCAATCAGAATCTTCATTCGACATGACCTCCTTTCATAGGACTTTTTTTATTTCTGATCCTACAATATATTTGGCTAGATTACAATTCTGTCGGGTTATATTGATGTTGGAATGCTGTCAAACTAACGATAACGCTTTCATGAACATTACAAAAAGAATAGGAGGTTTCAACAGTGAAACGTGAATCGTTGCTACGGCATCTGATCAAGAATCGACTATTGGTATTAATGGCTTTACCGGCCGTGGTCTTCTTTTTCATTTTCAACTACTTACCCATTGCCGGATTGGTTATCGCGTTCAAACAATACAACTACCAAGATGGTATCTTTGGAAGTCCGTGGGTAGGGTTAGACAATTTTCGATTCTTCTTCATTTCAGGTAAGGCATTACTTGTGACGACTAATACGTTTTTGTACAACATTGCATTTATTATCGTCAACAACATTTTGGAGATTGTACTTGCAATTGCGCTTGTAGAATTATCAGGTAAATGGTTCCGCAAGATTACGCAATCGATGCTTTTCCTTCCCTATTTTGTATCCTGGGTGACCGTAGGATTACTTCTTTACGGCTTTGCTGATTTTGACTCAGGCATCATCAATGGTTTTATGAGATCTTATGGATCCGAACCAATCGACATCTATAATTCCCCAGATTACTGGCCGTTTTTGATTATCCTTGTCAGTGCATGGAAGTCTGTAGGGTATGGCATGATCTATTACCTGGCAGCCATTATGGGCGTGGATAAGGAAATTTACGAAGCTGCTCAGATTGATGGTGCGAACATTTTTCGCCGGATATGGCATTTGACCCTGCCCTTCCTCACTCCAACCATCGTCATCCTTGTGCTTCTTGCCATAGGGAATATTTTCAGAGGTGATTTTGGCTTGTTCTATCAGTTAGTACAGAATAACGGTGTCCTATATGATAAAACCGATGTCATCGATACTTTCGTTTTCCGTTCTTTGCTCACCACGAGGGAGGAAGGTATGGCAGCAGCTGCTGGTTTCTACCAATCCATTCTGTGCTTTGTCACAATCATGATTGCGAATTACGCAGTCAAGAAATACAACAAAGATTATTCTCTGTTTTAGAAAGGAGCTGCCAACTTGAGAAAACCAACTGCTGATATTGTAGTTTTTAATGTTCTCTCTTATCTATTGCTTGGGGTCTTTGCAATCCTGTGCTTCGTGCCATTTCTAATGGTCCTCTCTTCCTCATTAACGGATGAACAGGAAATTATTCGCAACGGTTATACGCTTTTCCCGACTTCATTTTCTTTGAAGGCCTACGAAGTCGCTCTTGAAAACCCGATGGTTATTCTGAGAGCCTATGGCGTAACGATACTAGTCACGGTGGTTGGTACCATAGCCAGCGTGTACCTGATGGCTATGACGGCTTACGTTATTCATAAACGTACGTTTCGCATAGCGAACGGCTTGGCTTTCTTTTTCTTCTTCACTACGCTGTTTAATGCAGGTCTGGTGCCTTGGTACATCCTGATTATGAAATACTTGAATCTAAAAGATAATTTGCTTGTTTTAATCATTCCAGCTCTCTTTAATGTTTTTTACATCATTGTGATGAAAGCATTCATGCGAGGAGTACCTGAAGCACTTAGTGAATCCGCCTTCATAGATGGAGCGAACGAATTTCGTATATTCACTTCCATCATTCTGCCCGTATGCAAACCGGTACTTGCAACAGTTACGCTTTTCGTTGCATTGCAATATTGGAACGATTGGTATCTATCCATGCTATTTATATCAGACGAGAACTTGCGACCGTTACAACTGCTTCTTTACAATTTAGTCACTAATTCCGACGAGTTGCGAAGAATCTCAGCGTTATCCAGCGGAGGAGCTTCTGTTGATATGAGCAGTATGCCGCAAAACTCTCTAAAAATGGCTGTTACCATGATCTCAATAGGTCCTATTCTTTTTCTATATCCCTTTATACAACGATTCTTTGTGCAAGGGCTAACTTTAGGTGCTGTAAAAGGTTAGTTTCGGCAAACTGCCGATTTAACATATACTACTTATAGGAGGGTCAACATGAAAAACAAACGAAACAAGTGGTCTACCACGCTGGCAATTGTTATGGTCGTTGCATTGGTCTTGTCAGCTTGCAGTAATTCAGAAAAAAATAGTTCATCGGAGTCAGAGAACAATGACGCGGGTCAGGTCACGCTTAAAATGATTCTTCTCGGTGATAAGCCGGCTGATGCTGATCTTGTTTATCAGGAATTAAGCAAAATGGCACAGAAAGATATCAATGCCAAAATTGAAGTGACGAACTTTACCTGGGGAGAGTGGTCACAGAAATACTCCCTTCTTTTCTCCGCCGGAGAAGATTTCGACCTGATTTATGCTTCGAACTGGACTGATTATCAAGGTTTTGCCAGTAAAAATGGGTTTCTGGAATTGACTGAGGATCTCTTATCCAAGAACGCGCCAATGACTTGGGAGAAAACACCTAAGGATGCTTGGGAGCAGGCAAAAGTAAATGGAAAGGTATACGCTGTACCTCAGGCAGTACAAGAGAATGGAGCAATTGGATTCTTGCTACGCGGAGATCTAAGAGAAAAATATAACGTTTCGCCGGTGAAAGACATGGCAGGTCTGGACGCCTACTTAACGGCAATTGCAAAGAACGACCAAGGAATTACTCCTTTTGCTTATCATCATGGAACTGAAGGTTTCATCCGAACCTTATTTGATCCGAATCTGGAAGCACCTGACAACCTAAGTGTGTCATCTAACAGTGCCCTGACTTTAAACGTTTATAGTAAAGAAGGAATGCAAGCTAAGAGAGCTTTTGAGACGGAAGGCTACAAAAACTTTGCGAATACTATGTTCCGCTGGCAGAAAGAGGGTATTCTCTCGAAGAACGCCTTGTCACAAAAAGAAAAATCCTCTGAGTTGTTTGAAGCAGGAAAATCAGCAGTTCAGGTTTCGTCACTTGATCAAATTTCAAACACAGCTGTAGCCATTGAAAAAAAACATCCAGAATGGAAGGCTGAGATATTCATTCCCGAAATGACGGCTGTTCCTTCTGGTTACATGCAAAATGGAGTAGCAATAAACGCTCGTTCCAAAAATCCTGAACTTGCGCTTCAATTTCTGGATCTGCTAAAGTGGAATAAAGACTACTCCGATTTAACCTGGTATGGAATTAAGGGTAAGCATTGGGAGCCTGTCGGGGACGACCGATTCAAAGAACTTGCAGATTCTTCAAAATATCCGCCTGGAGCAAATGACCCATGGGGATGGCGTGGCCCTAACGAAAGATGGAGCATCGAATCACCTGACGAAATCGTCAAAGAACTAAGAGATTATCGGAAAATTGAACATAAATACCCATATGGATATAACTTTATTTACAGTGACGCTAATGTGAAGAACGAAAATGCAGCCATTCAGAATCTCGCTGAACAATACATGAATCCGGCCAGCGTTGGCCTGATTGATTATGAAACCGCTTATGGGAGATTTGAGTCGGCTGCCAAGAAAGCCGGTCTGGACACTACCTTAAAGGATCTGCAGGCACAGATTGACGCTTACAAGGCAAACAATCCTTAAGAAGAAAAATCAGCCGTATGGCTTCCAAGTTGGAAGCCATACGGCTGATTTTGTCTTTCGTTCATTCCCCCATGTGGTGAGAAGCACCGCCACGACTTGGCATTAGTTGCATTTCTAAAGTCACTTCTGTATTCAACTTGTTAAACGTTTCTATATCTTTCATAACTTTTCCGTCTCTGATAAGTATGAATGAATAATTCTATCTTCAAATCTGAGTAGAATTTTAACAAAAAAAACTGGACCTTCAATTGCTAGATCGTGTCTAACATTTGAAGATTCAGTTCAGTTGATTAGTTCTCTGAGTTATCGTTTTCCGTTATTTGAACGTTTAGGCAATCTTTCAGATCTATGCTTTTTCATATCTATAGCTTTAGCGGTACATCGCTTGTGCATAGCCTAGCAGCGTGATAGATTCTTCGCCTACCGCATGAAAACTCTCTCCTACGGCTGCTTTACGATGAGTTGTTGCATTAAAGAAAACTTGCGCTACATCGTCTGCATGAACATGATGTATTGTTTCCATTCCAAAATTCGGAAGAGCAATTTCTTCACCTTTTGCAATTTTATCAAAAACCATGTAGTCATGATTAGCCATTGGATTCATAATGACCCAACCAGATCCCGAGATTTGCCCTGGCATAATAACAGTTTCAGGGAAACTCTCTTGCCGGTAAAGGTGATGCAGGTACTCCTCACTTTTTGCTTTCTGAAGGCCATATTCGTCCAAAGGAAACATAGGCTGATCCTCAATTATGGGAAAGGTTGTCGCTTGCCCATGAGCCCAAATAGAAGAGCAGAACACATAATGGGAAAGGTTTGTGTTTAGAAGGGCTCCTGTCATGCGTTTTGTTTCTTCTAAGGAAAAGTTAATTAGATCAATTACAATATCTGCATTCAATGTAGCTATTTTCTTCTCAAAGTCTCCATTTAATTCATTCTCTCGGTCAAGAAGCATTTGGTTTAACCTCTTCCCATGCAGGATCTGAATTGTAGGGTTTGCTCTGACCACGCGTAATGTTAATAACCTCATACCCTGCCTTGACTAACCTAGGGACAAGATACGTTCCGATATGGCCACTACCACCAATGACTAAAATTTTCATGATATTACTCCTCCAGTTTTCTGAGTTTTGCCAATCTTCCCAATGGCATTTTAGCTGCTTCCCCATCATTATTGTGATGGACCTCTTCAGTTCCTGCTTCGAGTGCTTTTTGATAATAGTTACGTTTGAATTCGATGCATTCTCGGTAGACTTGCAATTCTGCTATTTGTCTGTCAACTTCATCTTTCCTCTGCTGGAACATATTGAATCGTTTTTGTATAGAAGCGCCACCTTTTTTGGTCCAATCGATAAACGTCCGAATATCTTTAATGGACATTCCCGTTTTTTTTTAGGCAATACATTACATGCAAAAATTCTAAGTCTGATTCATTAAATAATCTCACTCCATTTTCATTTCGTTTTACAAAAGGTAATAGTGCTTCTTTTTCGTAATAGCGTAATGTATATGTCGAAATGTTCATCTTTTCAGCTAATTGTCCAGTCGTGAAAATCAAATGTTTCCCTCCTCGTTTAATTTGAACTTAGTTCCTCCATATCATCCCCCAATTTTAACCTGGTCACCAAAAAGTTGGATCTGTTTCACCCGGTAAGCTTAACCAGAGTATAGGGCTTAGAGTTAACTGTAAGTCAAACTACCTATTTCTAAAAACAAAAAAGCCGCTATAATAGCGACTTGGAATGGAACCATGTTCTTGTCTCTCGACAATTGCTTGCTAAGCAATAAAACAGCTTCACCTTTATACTTTTGTGATGCTCAAAGGTTTGCTGAAGAGCCCTTATTTCTTTTGATCATTTTTCTATCATACCCTATCTAAATTTTCACAAAAAAAATTCTGCCGAATGAACGGCAGAATTTATATTAATTTGCTTGATGTTCCACTTTAACTCGTCGGATGAAAAAGCTGATTACTACACCAACAATAGCTGCAATGATACCAAAGATAAACGAACTTTGGACACCCTCTGTGAATGCTTGAATCATTGTAACTGGATCTTGTGGATTCGAAGCATCTTTCAAGAAGCTTTCTTGTCCGGCAGTCATGATAGAGATTGCAACAGCTGTACCAATAGCACCAGCAACCTGCTGCAATGTGTTCATGATAGCTGTCCCATCGGGGTACAAACTAGAAGGAAGCTGGTTCAAACCATTTGTCTGTGCTGGCATCATAACCATGGAGACAGCAATCATCAAAGCAATATGCAATCCAATGATGAACCCAGCTGAAGTGTCTACAGAAATGGTAGAGAACCCGAGCATCACCAAAGTGATAATGATAAGACCAGGAGTTACAAGGAATCTTGGACCAAATTTATCGAACAGCCCTCCCATGACAGGGGAAAGTAAACCATTGATAAGACCGCCTGGAAGCATAGTCAGGCCCGCAACTAGCGGAGTAAGCGCTAGAGATGTTTGTAGGTACATTGGCAGCAGAATCATAGAAGAAAGCATAACCATCATACTTACAAAAATCAGTATTAACCCTAAAACGAACATTGGGTATTTAAATGCATTCAAATTCATCATCGGCTGATCCATCTTAACCTGACGAATAGAGAACAAGATAAGACTCAAGACACCAGCTATAATAGCAATGATTACAATCGGATCGCCCCAACCTCCGCCTTCACCGGCATGACTGAAACCATATACTACGCCACCAAAACCGATAGTTGATAAAATAATCGATAAGATATCAATTTTCGGCTTCGTTAATTGTGTTACGTTTTGCATGAAGAATGCGCCGAAAATAAGTGCAACCAAGAGCAAAGGCAAGGATAACCAAAAGATCCAATGCCAAGTTAATTTATCGATGATCAATCCTGAAATTGTCGGACCTACTGCAGGCGCGAACATAATAACAAGTCCAATCAATCCCATCGCTTTACCGCGACGGTGTGGCGGGATGATGTTCAGGATTGTGTTGAACATCAATGGTAGCAATAGTGCTGTTCCTATTGCCTGCACAACACGTGCGATTAATAAAACTGAAAACGATGGTGCAACAGCAGCAATGAAAGTTCCAATGATGGACAATACCAAAGATGTTAAAAATAGCTGGCGTGTCGTGAACCACTGCATGATTAAACCGGAAATCGGTACGAGCACACCAAGTGTCAATAAATAAACTGTAGTCAGCCATTGAGCTGAAGATGCTGAGATCCCAAATCCATTAATAATATTTTGAAGCGCAATATTCAGTGCTGTCTCACCGAAAAAGCCGACAAAACCAGCAATCAAGAATGAAATGATAACTGGCGAAGTTTTAATCTCACTGTTACTCACTGCAGTAGAAGCAGTATTACTATTCATTTGCAAAACTTTCTCCTCCAATGTTGATTAATGTTTATATATATGACGAAAGCTGTTTCACCACATTATATAGTGGTTTTCATAATGCACTTGTCTGAGCCAAGGTCGCAGCTCATGGTTTCACTTGAATCAATCCTAATTCCTCAGCCAATAATCGGTGCCCTTTCTTACGGCTTTCTTGATTAGGATAAAAATCCGCAACAATAATTTCATCAACTAGACTCGCTGTAGCCAATTGATGGAGTTTTTCCGCAACAGTTCCCACATTCCCGATAACAAAGCGATCTTTGTTCTGTTCCTTTGCTCTTTCTTCATCAAGAGTGAAGATGTGATTTTGTGCCTCATCTGGAGTATGAATTCGGATCTCTTGTTTGCCAGTAATTAATTGCGCCCACATTAACTCTACGGGCCCTGCTAAGTACTTGGCCTCTTCTTCGGTTTCAGCCGTGCTTGCAATAATAGCCAACATGCTTTTAGGTTCATTCAAATATTGAGAAGGTTTGAAATTTTCTTTATACGCTCTTAACATAGGAATGGTTAATTGTGGAGCTAAATGGCCGGCAAAAACAAAACCTAATCCCTTGTCAAGAGCGAACGGTAATCCACCTTTGCTTGCCCCTAAAATGTATAAATCGGGTATGATAGATTTGTCCCCAGGAGTATGAATCTGACTGAATGGATGGGTTTTATCAAAGCTTCGTTCAAAAAATGAAAGGAGATCATCCAATTGTTCAGGAAAATCATTAGCCACTAGTAGTTGTTTAGATCTGAGCAAGGCCATCATTGTTTTTCCATCTGTTCCGGATGCCCTTCCTATACCTAGATCAATTCTACCTGGATATAGTCCTTCAAGGAGTGAAAAATTTTCCATGACTTTTAAAGGACCATGGTTGGGTAACATTACCCCACCGGAACCCACTCGGATTTTTTTTGTGTGAGCAGCAGCATGCATGCTTAGCATCTCAGGAGACGTACTCATCATGGTCGGGGCATTGTGATGCTCAGTGAACCAATACCTCGTATAGCCTAGTTCCTCTGCTAACTGGACCATTTCGGTTACATTTTGAAGCGTTTCTTCTGCGGTCGTATTCTCATAAACATGTACCGTATCCAAAATTGAAAGTTTGAGTTTTGGATCTCGTATAAGCATGATCTACACACTCCTTCTTCCCTTCTCTGATCCATACAATCTTTACTTGAGATCATTTTAGTTAATATGGAATTTCATATTCGTGCGAACCACATGTGAGTGCATTGAGTGACTCTTGGTCACTTGGATTAGAGATCCCATTAGCCGTTAGGGAGTTTTTAAACCATGCTACATCACACTTACAAAATACGCTGCTCCAATAGCACCAGAAATTTTCATTTGTTAGAAATTGTGTTTCCGTGAGGATGAAGTTTTTCAGGTATCTGGTTTAATCCGTTGGTTTGAGACGCCCTCATAATCATAACCACGCCTCTGGCTATGCAAATTCATACACAAAGTATGTAATGGCTAAATATTCTTTTGCTACTATTGCCATGTATTATTCCTCCAAATCCGATTTATATGAAACGGTGTAGTACCGTAAATGGATCATAACAAAAACAATTACAGAACGCAATAGTATCAAAATAAAATTTTAAATTATCAATAATAGAAATCTAACTTTATTCAGTTACATATAAATTTAAAATGTATAAGAATCGCCTGCCTACTTGTTAATGTGTTTATTTTAAGCATTTTCAAGAAATAATTAAGCCGAACACATATCTTATGTGTTCGGCTTGTTTACTTCCGAAATTTACACTTGTTTTAATACGCTTCGCATCATCAATTTATCCACAATTCTTTCTACATAACAAGCATGATTAGACTGATTTCTGGCGTAAATATTGTTCAACATTGCTAGCGCAGGTTCAATATCTGTAATTAGCTCTATATCGTCATCAGTAAGTTGATATTTTTTGACATACGATTGAAGAATAGATGCAATCACGTTTCTGTAACTCCAGTAAAAAGCGTCACGCATACCTTGGTCTAATTGTTCATTTAGCCCATTACATATTGCATTTATTGCTTTTTGATATTTTTTATTATCTTGTGTAAATAGCAGATTGAGCAGATCAATCAGTTGTCCACGCAAGTCTTGATTTCTATTCAACTTATTTATGGATACCTCAATAGGATTAATCAACCTGGTTGCGTCAATAACAAGTTCCATTTTAGAAGACCATCGTCTATATATGGTTCCCTTGCCGACTTTTGCTTGGTTTGTAACTGCCTTCGCCACCTTTCTGTAAGGTAAAGCTTTGTATTTTATAAATCGAGTATATCATTCCATCATTAAATACGATACTATTGCGTTCTGTATATATATTTGCTATGATCCTTTTACGGAACTTCTAAGTTCTATATATTAACTATTGGAGGAATATGAAATGACAACACCAAAAGTGCTGATTATTGGTGCATCTGGCACCGTCGGTTCAAAAATTGTTAAAGAATTCGAAAATAACAGTGAGGGCGTAACCTTTCGTCTGGCGACAAGTCGTAGAGAAACCGCCGAAAAATGGGAAGTAGAGGGTCGTGAGGCTGTTGTACTTGATCTTAATGAGCCGAAAACCTTCCCTGCAGCACTAGCAGGTGTCGACCGAGTATTTTTACTAACTGGATATACGGCTGATATGCTAATCCAAAGTAAACATTTGGTTGATGCAGCAGTCAAAGCAGGCGTGAGTCACATCGTTCATCTGGGAGTCTTTACCTCCCGTCGTGACCTTATCCCCCATTTTATCTGGCATGACTTTATCGAAACGTATATTGAAGCCAGTGGAATTAGTTGGACACATCTGCATCCCAACGTCATTACAGATAGTATCTTCACACGTACTACCTTACAGGAAACGGGTTCATTTTCAGTCACGTGGAATGACGCGCAACAAGGCTGGGTATTCGCAGAGGATATTGCCGCTGTGGCTGCTACAGTGTTGCGAGAGGGTCCAGGGAAACATGCGAGCGCCAACTACTATTTGAGCACAGAAGTATTGACCGGTCCAGAAGTTGCTGGCATTCTTTCTGAGATTTCGGGAAAACAAATCAATTGCTTTACACTTGATCCTTCAGCATTGGAAGCGCATGTTTCTCAGGTTTCAGATACTGGTGAACGTGCCTACATGGAGAGTGCCGTCATTACAATGAAATTAGGCGCGACTGGTCAAATGACTGCACAGACAGTTGTTCGTGACGACGTCTTCACAGTTCTAAGACGTCCTGGGTTGAGCATGGCGGAATGGGCGCGTCAGAACTTAATATGACGATTTGCTAAAAGGAACATCCAGAACTGCATAGGGGAAAAAGCAAAGATATCTTCATTATATCTAACCCGGTTTGTCTATAGCACACTGTTCAATAGAAATAATAAAAGCTTCCTTGCGATCGATTCCTAGTGTTAACTGGGGAACGGTCGTTTAGTTATCTCCTAAACCGAATGGGATTATCCTTAAGTGGAAGCTTAACTGAATTGCTAAATACAAGTTTTGTATCTTTACATTTAAAACTAAAACGAGATGTGTTTATTTGGAAAAATTGAGTGAGAGGACTCATCCTACCTCTATCAGTAAAATTGTTCATTCTATTCGCACTACAGGGAATGCCTTCTCTTTATGGACTTCAAGAACTCCAGAATTGAGAGACTTATTAAAAGATTGGCTTATTATGAAATGTCTTAATAATATTCTTTTTTTAATTCAAAAGAAGTAAACAAGCCGAGCACATACATTATGTGCTCGGCTTGTTTACTTCGCAATTTACACTTGTTTTAATATGATCGGCATCATCAATTTATCAACAATTCTTTCAATATATTGAACATTATTAGACTGATTTCTGGCGTAAATATTATTATACATTACTAACGCAGGTCCTATATCTGCAATTAGCTCTATATCGTCGTCAGTAAGTTGATATTCTGCGACATACGGCTGAAGAATGGATGTGACCACATTTCTGTAGCTCCAGTAAAAAGCATCACGCATACCTTGATCTAATTGTTCATTTAGCGCGTTACAAATTGCATTCATTGCTTTTTGATATTTTTTATTATCTTGCATGAACAGGAGAGAGAGCAAGTCAATCAACTGTCCACGCAAGTCTTGATTTCTATTCAACTCATTTATGGATATCTCAATTGGATTGGCCAACATGGCAGCCTCAATGACAAGTTCCATTTTAGAAGACCACCTTCTGTATATGGTCCCCTTGCCGACCTTCGCTTGAATAGCAACTGCTTCTATGGTTAATGAGTCATATCCTTTTTCTGCTAACAATTCTAAGGTTGTCTCAAGAATGACCTTATTCCGTGACAAATCGAGAGGACGCCCTCTTTTTTCTTCTGTTGTATACTCTTTTTTATTATCATGTGACATAAAACCTTAGCCACCTTTCCTATAGGGTAAAGCTCTGTGCTTATAAATTTAGTATACCATTTCGTTACTACTGCGTCCTGTAAACGTATGTTTTATATGAACATCTTCAAAAACTACGTAGTTCTATATAGAATCGATCATCAGAAAGACTTTGTATTATAAAGCTAATTTTGTTTCGAATTGATGGAGCCTTTATACAAATGAATATATACATTCCTTACTAAACATGATATTGCACATCAATACACAGCAGCTTCTGCTATATATGAGACATGCAATTATCAACTAACCTGCCCGTTAGTTTAATGAATTGACGGGCAAAACGCCGATTAGATGTACATCTAATCGGCAATAGGAACATGTTCTTGTCCATTCCGGCAATAGGAACATGTTCTTGTCCATTCCGGCAATCGGTACAAGTTCTTGTCCTTGGCTTGGGACAATAACTTGTACCGATAAAATAAAAAAGCCGCTAAATTAGCGACTTCAATGGGACCATGTTCTTGTCCCTCGACACATTTCGAGCAGCTGGCGTATCAACCGTAACACACACAATTACCTGCCTCTGCCCTAGTCGATCAGATTATCCAATCGATTCCCGGAATAGGTAGCAAAATCGCTACAACGATTTTGTCTGAGATGGGGAAATCCATCGGTTTAGTCTTTCTTTTTTGCTAAAAGGATAATACTCCATGCTGCTTGATGAATAACTGTGCCTCGAAACTGAGAAATCATTTTTCTTTGAGAAAAATTCATTTTCAAAAAGGTACCGTTTGATTCCCAATACCTTTTTGCAGATAAAAAAACAATTTCCAAAATTGGTAATTTACTTAATTTATTCCCGCTGAATTTTATGTCAATTGGTTCCATGCTGTTTCAAACATCTTACTTGAGTTTAATAACGTGACGGTATATGGATCCCTCTCTGCTTCGTCATAGAGCGCAGAAGTACTGAAAAGTTCAACCTGTTTTCCCTCTTTCAAAACCATAATATTCGAACATAGTCCTGGTAACAGCGTGAGGTCATGAGTAATGAACAGAAGAGTTAAGCCTTGTTCCTTCTGAATGGATATGAGCAGCTCAATCATCTGCTGTTGTAATAAGACGTCGAGGTTGGAGACCATTTCGTCACAGATTAACAGTTTGGGACGAGTTAACAAAGCTTTGGCGAGACAAGCTCTTTGATACTGCCCACCACTCAGTTTTCCGGGGCGATTTCGAAGAAGGTTCTCATTCAGGCCTACTTTTCCCCAATATTCAAGGACTTTATGCTTGCGCTCGGCTCTATTATAACGGGTAAAATTAATTAAAGGTTCTTCCAGACACTGAAACAAGCTCAGTGATGGATTTAATGTGGAGCCAGTATTCTGAAAAACAATCTGTATATCGCGATACCATTCCCTATACGATAATATTCCTTTGCTGGGCAAGGGCCGCCCGTCAAAGAAAATATGGCCAGAGGTTGGTTGTTTTAATGCCATGATAAGCTGGGCAAGCGTGGATTTACCACTACCACTCTCCCCCACAATAGCCAGAGATTCTCCATCTTCTATTCTAAAATGAATATCTTCCAGAATGGGTCTTCCGTGAATTTCCTTATACAGTCGCCGGATTTCAATCATAAGGTATCTCTCCTTTTCCAAGAAATCTTTGAGAGTAATGCCTGCATAACTCTTGGGTGTATTCATGTTCAGGTGCGCTTAAAATGTTCTCCTTACTGCCCTGCTCTATTATTTTCCCTTCCCGCATAACACCAATCGTGTCCGCAAGATAGCCGGATATAAGTAAGTCGTGGGTAATAAACAACATGCTCATATCCGTGTCCAGAATGAGCTCTTTCAGAAGGAATATGATCTCAGCCTGTGTTTTGACATCAAGTGCACTCGTTGGCTCGTCGGCTATCAGGATTTTCGGCTTTAACAGAAGCGCCATCGCAATCATGACACGTTGATTCATTCCACCGCTTAACTCATGAGCATAACTGCTCATCACATGGGACGTGTCCTTTAAGAGAACTTGGGACAACATTTTTTTTATTTGCTTCTCAGCCTCATATCTTGAAACAGGCAAGTGACTGCGCATCAGATCAACGAATTGCCTACCAATCGGAATCGACGGATGCAAGGCCTGCTCCGGATGCTGGAAGATGGCACCGATCTGGCCCCCTCTGATGCTGCGCCAGCGCTTCCTTGATAATTGCTTCAGATGTTCACCCTGTAACACGATGTCACCTGACATCTGCAGATGAGCAGGCAGCATATCCAAGATAGCCTTACTTGTTAGCGTTTTACCGCTGCCGCTTTCTCCAATCAATGCATATGTTTTCCCAGTCTCCAGAGAAAAGCTGCTATCATGAACAAGCGATTGACCTTCCTTATTTCTGATATTTAGATTTTTGACTTCGAGCAAGGTCGTCATTTAGCGTTCCCTCCTCAGTCGCTCGCCTATAATTTGGAACGAAGCAGCAGTCAGAAATATCATAAAGCCTGGAAAGAAGCCCATCCATGGGGCGACCTGCAAATAATTTTTTCCGTCCAATAGCATGACACCCCATTCTGGAGAAGGAGGCTGTGCACCAATACCCAAAAAGGATAAACCGGATAAAGTCAGGATCACCTTACTCACGTCCAGAATGAGCATCGTTCCAATCTGAGGCATGATATTCGGAATCATATGTCTGGTTATTATTCTAAGTCCAAATGCCCCGCTTACCCTGCTGGCGGTAATATAAGGTTCCTTTTTCACATCATGAATTAGCCCTCTTATGATTCGTACGTACTTGGCCCACCAGGAGAGGATCACCGCAAAATATACATTTTCCATGCCAAAGCCAAGGAAACCAACGACCACAATGGTAAGTAACATACTCGGTAATGCTGTGAAAATGTCGGTTAGGCTCATCATAAGCATGTCCAGCTTGTTCCCCAAAAAAGCACTCCATGTCCCCACCAGAAGACCAATCAACATCACAACACTAAGTACAATAAAAACAGGGAATACCGATTCACTAATCCCGTGTATGACCCGGCTTAACAGGTCTCTTCCCAAATAATCCGTTCCAAATGGATGAGCAACGCTGGGAGGAAGAAGCTTCTGTTGATGATTCGTATGGAACGGATCATAAGGTGAAATCCACGGGGCCGCAAGTCCTGTAATAATAAGTAGGATGATATATAACAACGCAGCCGTTGGCAGTTTATTCGCTCGGATGATACTGATCAAACTTCCCACCTCTGTTTGTCAAGATGAACACGCGGGTCCGCAAGGAAGTACAACAGGTCGGTCATAAAATTAAAAACAAAAATAAATACTGCCACGAAGAGTGCGCTCCCTTGAATGACTGGAAAATCACGGCGAAAAATAGCTTCAAGCATGTATTTACTGAATCCCGGAAAACTGAAAATCGTCTCGATGATAATCGAAGCCCCAAAAAAGCTGGGTAGACTCGTCGTGATTAATGTCAGAATTGGGATGAACATGGAGCGCAGTAAATAAGACGGATAAAAGATGCTCGGCCGCAATCCCCTAGCTTTTGCAGCCTCAATGTACGAGAACTTGCTGTACTGGATCGTATAGGATCGAACCATCCGAATAAAGTAAACACTTTGCACCAGCGTCATGGCAGTTACCGGCAAAATATAATGCCGTGTGGTCGAACTGCCTACAACAGGCAGGACGGGCCATATCACGCCTAAGGCATACATAAGAAGAATAGCAAGCCAATATAAAGGGATCGACAACCCCAATATGGTCATTGAATAAACCACTCGATCTGCCATTGAGCCTTCATTCAATCCCATCCAGATTCCAATCGGTATGGATATGAAGAGGGTTAATACAAAAGAGCTTGCAATGAGTTTCGACGTTGAGCCTAAACGTTCAATCATTTCACTTAATACGGGTTCTCCGGAAGAAAAGGAATGCCCTAACTCTCCTTGAAATACGTGATGTGCCCATGCTAAATATTGCTGAATGAACGATTGATCCAGTCCCCATTGTTTCTGTAAATCAGCTACGATGGATTGCTCCGGTACGGCTCCGATTTCCAGCAGCAGCATCGACGCCGGATCACCCGGCGCCAAACGCATTAATGTAAAAACAAACAAGGAAAATAAAACAAACGTGACTACCAACATGATCAGACGATGAATCATAGAGCGGAGCATTACTTCGCTTCTTTCTTCAGGTAATGCCACTTCAACGGGTCGTCCTCAATAGCATTGAACCTGAAATCAACCACTTGGCTTGAATGAACAAAGGTTTGCTTGGCGTAGTATATCGGAACAGACATGGCTTCCTCATGCATGCGGAGGAACACCTGATTGAACAGCTTTTGCTGCTGCTGAGTGGAAACCGTAGCCGCGATTTGATCCAGCAAATCGGATAAAGGCTTGTCCTGATACGCAACTCCCGGTGAGGATGGCGAATCATAGAATAAGGAGGACAGGAATCGATAAGGTAATTGAGCATCAGTGTATGTCCGATACATAAGCAGATCATATTCCTTCGTGCTCCACAGGGTATCGTAGTAAGCAGCCCGTTCCTGATTCACAATATGGATTTGAATGCCGATCTGTTTCATGTTGTCTTGAAAAATTTCAGCCATCTCTTTCCATTCCGGATATTCCTCTGATTGAATCACCAGACGAAGTTGCAGTACTTGTCCATCTTTTTCATAGAGGTGCTTGTTCTTATTCCATTGGTAGCCTGACGCTTCAATCAGCTGTTTGGCTTTTTCGGGATTATACGGATAGGAAGGCTGATTACTGTCGGATATAAATGCAACCTTCTCTTGGAACAATCCTCTAACAGGGTCCCGGCTACCTCCTGCATACTTGCTCGTATCATTGCCATAATTGATAGCTTGGCGGATATTCTTATCAGCTAGAAAAGTATTGTGTTGGTTGATAACCATAAAGTAGGACATTGTACTGTTTCCGGTTTCGATTACGTAGTTGTCGTTGTTCTGAAATACAGGGAGACTTTCCATGGGGATATTACCAAGTTCCCCGCCCGCAAGATCCACCTCTCCAGATTGCAATGCCATTACCCTCGCCTGAGGATCTGTAATGACTTTGAAAACAAGTGAATAGTCGGATGGTTGTTCTAACCAATAATGTTCATTCGGGATTAGAACAGTCTGAATCCCTGGTTGATACTCTCCTATTTTCCATGCACCCGTTCCGATCGCTTTTTGAAAAGTACCATTCACATCTCCCTTAGGGGTTACCGAGTTCGGACTCATAATTCGATATGGTCTTGCCTGACTAAGCTCGTACAACACTTGCGTTGCTGTATCCTTAAAGGAAAGTACGACTGTTTGATCATCAGGTGCTTCAACTTTTTGCAATAAACGGGATATTTCAAGCGAAGCATTCTCTTCCCTGCTTACCGCTCTTTCCAAAGAAAACTTCACGGCTGCTGAATTCAGTGGACTGCCATCCGAGAACATGACCTGATTTTGCAGATGTAAAATGTAAGTCCTGCCATCATCGGATATCTCCCATGACTCCGCCAGGCTGGGCGCAAATTCACCTTTTCCTTTATAGTCCACAAGGGCATCATATATAGCCGCATGCGTATGTCTGGAACCATTGTAAGTCGAGGCGTCCAGCTTGTCTGCTTCAGTATCCTGCGTGACTGCGACCACAATGTTCTTGTCCTCCTCTGCTGCAGAGGGTGAGCTCACATGTTGTGAACACCCCATAATGAACAACAATAAGACAACAGCAATTACTCCAAATCCAGATCTTCCAAACATCCCTACTCCTCCTATTCCTCTTCAAGCTGTTTATGATTGCATAGCTGTTATTCTCATGAATACTTGCTAGATGAACAATCTTTGTATATTATTAATCGTAATCATTACGTTTAGCAAGGAATTTTTTATATAACAAGGAGTCGATGTTAGTGAGTAAGCATAAACTTGTACAACAATATCGGGATTATTGGGACAAAGGAGCAGCTGTCTATGATGAAATTGTGGATGCCGAATTTGCGTCCAACCGATATGATCAATGGAAGGGAATTCTGAGTCATTTTTTGTCCGGGAAAAGTAATTTAAAAGTGCTCGATGTAGGTACCGGGCCTGGTTTCTTCGCGGTTCTGCTCAGCCAGATGGGGCATCAGGTTACTGCTATTGATTCTTCTCCGGAGATGGTGGCTAGGGCTATTCAAAACGCCCAAAAATATAATTGCAGTATCCAGGTTATTGAGACAGATATTATAGAATATAAGACAGAAGAAAAATATGATATCATCATTTCACGAAATGTGACCTGGTTCCTGTACAATCCTGTAGCTGCATATCAAAATTGGCATGGAATGCTTAATGACGGAGGCCAGGTTATTATTTTTGATGCGAATTGGAATTTATTTTTATCTGATCCGAAGGAGGCAGAGCTTTTTCAAAAAGACAAGGAGGAGGCTGCCGCGAAAGGGTACGTGCCGTACCGCCCAGAGAAGGATGTCGAAGAAGGAGACCAACTGGCACTTACTTTGCCATTGAGCTATGTAAGGAGACCTGAATGGGACAGCGAAATGCTTCGTTCAATTGGCTTTGCCCAAATCCAAATTCATCAAGGATTCGATAGTGAACTGTATCATAGAGGTGAACAAATTCTGAATCGACACAGACCGATGTTTGCGATCGTTGCAAATAAATAACTCAACATTCGCAGCCTCGAACACTTTATTACTCCGTTTATGCGGGCATCAGCTTTACGCACTCGGTTCTTCTTTCGACCATGCTCAGCTACGTATTATAAAATGTTAAAAACATGTGCGAGTCTATACACGAGAAAATACCTGCCCCTCTCCCAGGCAGGTATTAAAGGTGAATCGTATGAATGGCTTACCAACATCGATCACTAAATATTAGTCCAGAAGACTGTAGATCTGAATGCTCTCCACGCGCTTTCTCAATATTCTTTTCAAAAATAAGAGGTTTGCCATCATGAATGATGATGCCATCCACAGCCAAGCCCAGCAACTGCTTGGAGCTATCATAGATACGTACTTCCTTGCCTGAAGCTTTCAGCTTCTCAAGAGCAAGTCTGACGATTTCTTTTGTCTGCGGCTCTCCTGTCGACGATCTATGCTGTGCCAACACCTCACGGAAGGACAACTCGGACAGATTCGCCTTCTCCATCATCTGTTTTTCAATGGTAATGAAGCTGTAGTAATCGATGGCTTTATTCACCACAAAAATGATGACGCCAAAGGAACTTCATCGTATGTGCATCCCTTCTAGCCTTGTTCCCCAGCTTGAATCATAATTTACTCTCATCTTAGCACAGACACTTTAGATCCCTCCACCGACTGGATGATGAGGTATATTCCACTGAGCCCAACATAACTAGTAATAAACCCGAAGAAAGGAGAACAATCCATGGATCTTCACGCAATTCCTTGTCAATGGACATACACGTCTCCTCACGGCCTTTCGAAATGTATTCGAAATACGAAAACTGTCCTGCATAATGCTACTTAATGTGTCTCTGTTTTTTGAAGGAACTTATGTTCATCACTTGGATTACTCAATGTTCAGCATCGCAACTTTTTGTGGTATATACGATATCATTGATTGAATATCTTGTTTAGCGGTTTCGTATTGATTCGGGCAATTGCTGCTAGATGAGCTGCTCTCATCAAAGTTTGGCAAATTTGATCAGAATACTATTTAGCAAGCTAAATATATATCAAAGAATTGAGAGTCATATTAAATTCCTCTCCATTTGTTGCATTAGCTGTCTTAATATCAACCGATCTTCCGTCGATATGGATTGAAGCAATTTATCCTGCTGCTCCCTCCATTTAATCTCAACAGGCTTTTCTAATTCTTTTCCTTTGTCCGTTAGATAAATACGCATGATCCGGGCATCTTGTCCATCACGTTTACGATATATGAATCCGTTCTGCTCCAGTGATTTAACCATGTTCGTTACCGTTGGCGGCTCACATTTCAAGTGTTCACACAGTTGCATTTGTGTTACCCCATCACCCAACCACAGACGATACAACAAATTATCTTGCCCTACATAGAGATTAAGTTCCCTAAGAGATTCACTATAATTCCGACGCATTTGGGAGGAAATCCGATCTAACGACTGTCGAATATCACAATCTACTGCATCTGTCATGAATTATCCCGTCCTGTCATCCGAATGATATTTAGCAGACTAAATGTATCACGATGATATTAAAGTGTCAATTCACCTTAGAGTTACCGCCTAATAGGGGCAACTTTGGAGTTAAGGAAGTTGGGATTTTCGTAATTTTTTAGCAAATCATTACTTTATTAGTCCATCACTTAAGGTTTATAGTCAGAAATCTTTTATAGAGCCAGTTACATCACTTGACAAAGGACAAGACTTGTACTGATTTGCGTATTAAATGCTTAAGATCATTTTTCACGAATAAAAACTATTATTACATTGTGACGGTCCATGGCTTTCACAACCATGGATCGTCACAAAACAAAAGCAAAAATATCTTAGATAAGAGTTCGTCAGATCTATGATTTCAATCTCCACATCTAGAATATGGGCGAACGCAGAACTTGCTTGCTCAGGTAAACGAGCAAGTACGGTGACGGTAGCACCTGTAGAGACTAATGCAAGGGCAGTCTGAAGACCAATTTTTGAAAAGTCCGCCGGTTACTATCGCATGTTTACCATCAAGATCAAAACGATCAACGACTTCTAGAGAAGTCCTTCTTACGCCAATACTCAAGATCAATTGACTCTCTCCCAACGATATTTTTTTATTTGCTATAGACTTTAAATAAAACATAGCTTGGTAACAATGAAACCGACAGTCATAGAAGGATGAACTTAATGGTCTGTTGCTGCTTGGCTCGCCATATCGTTAAGTTGCGTTACAAAAGCGCCTTCATTCGGACCTTGATGATCACGAATCATTTTCGCTTGTTCCACTAGAATCTCTTCAGCATCCGTACCGAGTAATCTTATTGTCTCTTTAATGAATGCTTCAAGTGGCATCGCATGTGGATCCTCACTAAGATCTGTCATGAGTTCCGTTTGAACCCCAGGTGGTATGATTTCTAATACTTTTACTGTTGTATCTTTAAGCAAATAACGTTGTGATAAGGTATAGGAATGGAGCGCTGCTTTGGTCGCCGAATACACCGCAGTCGCTGCGTACGGAATAAACCCGATTGAAGAAGTCGTATTAATGATCACGGCTTCTTCTTTAGACTTCAAATGTTCGATTAACGAAGACGTCATTCGAATTGGTCCAAGAAAGTTTGTTGAGACCGTCGAAACCAGAACCTCTTCATTAATCACACCCGCAGCCTCATCAAAAAGCATGATGCCGGCGTTATTAAATAAGACATTCAAATCAGGAAAGTCCCGAATAAGTTGCTTAGCGGTTGCCTCAATACTGGAAAGATCCTGTATGTCCAGTTCTACTGCAGATATTCCGGGATTAGCACTTAGTACTTCCTCCAGACGCTCTTTTCTTCTACCCGAGATGATTACTTTGTTTCCAAGGTTGTGTAAAGCTTCTGCCAATGCACGTCCAATTCCTGAACCGCCACCTGTAATGAAGATCGTGTTTCCTGTAAGTTTCATTTAAATTACCTCCAATATTCGGTTTTTTATTTATTTTGAAATTTTATTACATACATTGTTAGATATAATTGGTACTTACTATTAACCTTGTACTTTAAAGTTTCTGAATGGACTAACCACCTTCTGAGTATTATACTATTACAACAATAGTTGCTTTAGTAGTTCAATTGTATCCGGAACATCATTGAGGAACAACCAACAATGCGAGCCATTTGTTGGTTTAAAAAAGGGAGATAGATCAATGGGACTTAAAGTAAGAAATATTCGTACAACTCGAACAAGAGAATCCATTTTCGAGGCACTTTTTGAACTGATGGAAGAAAAAGATTTTGATAAAATCACAATACAAAATTTAACGGAGCGGGCCCAAATCAATAGGGCAACTTTCTATGCTCATTTCCAAGATAAATATGAATTGTTGGATGAGATTATAAGAAAATCAGCGGAAGAACTTATTCAACAACATACTAATGGTGTGTGTGCATTTACAAGAGACAATATGATGCAATTAGTATTCGCAGCATTTGAGTATCATCAACAAGTCAAAAAGAAATGTCGCCGGAACTATAAAAAAATTATCCCTCTACTCTCTTCAAAGTTAGTCATTGCACTAAAGCATTATTTTAATCTTTGTATGCAGGAGATATACTCTGATGAAGATGAACGTACTTTGTACGTACAAATCTATGCCAACATGATTAATGAAGCAGTTACTCTGCATACTGCTGAACAAACTAAACTAACAGAACGAAGTATAGCAGAGCGTGTTGTTCAAATGATAAACCTGTACTAATCGAAAAAGTGAGCCGTAGTTACGTAACAGCAGCTACGGCTTTTCTATTGTAATTTATAAAATTGGCCTATAAAATCGCAGCCACTAATGCCGCTTCATTTACTTTTGCATCTCTTACTAATCCTGAAGAGTTCAAATAGCTATCGGTTCCCGTTAACTTAATGATTTCAATCAACCAACGAAGTTACATCTGTTCTGATTTTTCCAGATCGGTCAGATAGTTTTGGTCCAGTGATTTAACCATGTTCGTTCCCCTTGGTGGCTCACATTTCAAGTTTTCACACAGTTGCATCTGAATTACCCATCACACAGACAATAGAACAATTTCTCTTGTCCTACATGGAGATTAAATTACCTAGAGACTCACTAATTCCGACACATTTGGAGGAATTCCACCCTTACGACTGTCGAATATTATAATCAATCGCATCTGTCATGATTTATCCCTTCCTATCGTTCAAATGATATTTAGCATACTAAATTCATCACGATATATTACAGTTGTCAGTTTACCTTAGAGCTACCGCCTATGGGGGGCAACTCTAAAGCTCAGGGAGTTTGGCTTTGTCGTAACATTTATTTTTTGGCAAATCCTTGCTTTTTCAAATAATCCAGCACTTGAGGATTAATACTTCTCTGGAGATGATCCTGAATGTGGTCACTCCATCCTTTTACTTTTTTCACGCTGAAGGGGGCTTTGGTCGATCGATTTTCATAATACTTCAACATCGCCTCATCATAGGTAGCTAATTTATCTTGATCTAGAGATTGATACTGATTTTCAAATAATACCATGGATTGAGGCAGCCGAGGTTGATCTGTGATTCGAATAATGGACACAGCCTGTAGAAGACTGAACGATGAAGTTTGACTAGCTGCCTGAAAGATTGCATCTCTTTGTTCCTCCGTCAGGGGTTGAGATGTGTAAGAACGAAACGATGTAATGAGAGCAATACAATGTGCTTAATTGCTACGGATTTTTTTAATTGTGTGTATAGAAATATTGACGATCACCGGTCTGTGCTGATTTTTCGACGGCATCCAGAAACTGATGAAGTTTCACCGCATCCGCGAAAGTAGGTGCAGAGGTAGTGCCTTCTTGAATATCTTGCGCGAATTTACGATAAGCCTGAGCCATATTCAGAACAAATCCGGAGTCATTTTTTAGAGATTGCGGGCCCCAGTAATAGGAATCCGGAATGGTTAGTTCACGAAGGACGTTGTCAGTAGCTCCAGCACCGCGTAATTGGTGTGATCCGAATTGAATGGATGCAGGCGCACTCAGCACGATTGTCCCCTGATCCCCAAAAATTTCAAGCGTTAGTCCTGTCTGATGTTTGACTCCACCTTGAATATGAACACTCGCTGCTGCACCACTCGTTAATTTTCCAGTAATCAGTATTTGATCATCTGTCGTCTTCTTGATGACTTTCTGAATATCCACCAATTCAACTTCAGGAAATTGCTGTGCTGTGATGGAAGAAAGTTCGGTAAAATCTCCAAGCATATAGGTAAATGCATCCAGATTATGTCCACCTACAATGGTCAGCAAGTTCCCTCCAATCTTCCGGTCAAATAGGTACGCACTTGACTTGTCGCCCATGCCGCCCATGCTATCAATGGAGATCTTCAAACTGGCAGACAACACTTTCCCCACATAACCTTCTGCCAATAAATCTTTCACATACTGAACGGCCGGGGCTTGTCTGGCCTGTAATCCAATCGCATTTGGCAATTTAGCGGACGCTACCCATTCCTGCATTTCAAGTGCTTCAGCCGTATTGGATCCCAGTGGCCATTCGCAATAGATTGGTTTTCCAGCAGGCGCGATGGCTTTAACGGCGTTATAATGTTCCTTAACGTTAATACTGACAACGACCATGTCCACATCAGGATGTTGAGCCAGCTCCTCCATGTTATCAAAGCCGTAATCTGCGTAGAAAGCTTCTACGCTTTTCTTCGCACTCGCCATATTACTTGTCCCCACTGCTGTAAGCTCAAACTCATCCAAATGCTCAATGGCTGGAATATGCGTACCTCTCGCCCACCCATTATTAATTGAAGCCCCTATGATTCCTGTACGAATTTTCTTACTCAATGTAAAACATCCCCTTATTTTTAAATGTGTTATTTCAGCCGTACCCTGACCTTCAATAGATTAATCACTCATGTTAATTCATCAATTGCTTTATACTCTTAGGGAAAGTCTCTTCCGCCTGTGTTCTGTTTTCGTATAGGGTATACCATGCTGCGGCTACCTGATCCGGATCAAAACTCGAATCTTTCTTCATAAGTGGACTAATGGAAAGATGCCCAACAAGTGAGATAGCAATGCCTCATGCAAATTAAGAATATAGTTCCGCAAGCCGGACATACCTATCCCTGAATTTCCAAACATGGAACTTGGAATCATGGCAGAGAGTTCACTTGTAAAAAGAATCGCGCCTTGACCACGTGCAATCATTTCTGGGACAACTTGTCTAGCGGTATTAATAGCTCCAATAACTACATTACTGAAAATATGATGTGCGCTTTCGTCTCTCGTTTCCAGGACAGGTGTCACTTGTACATTTCCGTTATGTGGACTGAATTCCACCACGTCAATTGTGCCGAATGTATTTCTAATTTGTTGAAATGCTGCGGTTAGTTGCATCTTGTTGGTAATATCCGCGGCGAAGCCCTTTGCCTCTATTCCCATCCCATTCAACTGTTCTGCGTATTGATTAAGCTTGTCCTGACTTCTGGACACCATAGCAATGCAAAAACCATGTTTTCCAAATGTTTTAGCCAGTGAGAAACCCAGGCCGGGCCCAGCGCCAATTATAGCAATTGTTTCTAAAAAGTAACCTCTCCTCATTGTGAAAATTCAGCTTTTTTATATGCATATAGATGATGGACAACTCAAGATAAATTCCTCTCTAATTTCTTGATTAATCGTCGGAGGATCAAACAATCTTCTATTGAAATGGCGTGTAGTAATTTTCCTTGTTGTACTTTCCATTTGACATCAACCGGGATCTCTAATTCTTTTCCTTTGTCGGTGAGATAAATTCGCATTACTCTTGCGTCGTGTTCATCACGTTTCCTGGTAATAAACCCATTTTGCTCTAATGATTTAACCATATTGGTAACCGTAGGAGGTTCACATTTTAGATGTTCACAGAGTTTCATTTGTGTGATTCCATCATCTAACCACAAGCGATACAGTAAATTATCTTGACCAACATAAAGGTTAAGTTCTCTTAGTAATTCGCTATAATGTCGACGCATCTGAGAGGAAACTCGATCTAACGTTTGTCGAATATCACAATCCACTTGATCTGTCATTCATCCCCCCTCTCATTTTATTTAGCAAGATTACTTCGTGTATTTATTTTCAGGGTAAGGTAGACCTAAATTCCCCCGAAGCGTGTCGTCCTCATATTCCTTGCGGAATATGCCTTTATCTTGCAAGATGGGAACAACCAATTTAATGAAGTCCTTAAACCCTGCTGGATGATCTTGTCTGATGAGCAAGATATCCATGACGCCTGCTCGATACCAATGTTCGATTTGTTCGGAAACGTGCTCCGCCGACCCTATCAACCCAGGCTTCGGCATTCGATAACCTTTAGGCATCCATGATTCGATTTCCTTTAGCTTTTCGAGAGCCTCTTTCTCCGTTCTACCAACGATCGGATTGTGAGAAGGCATCAGCAACAGGTCATGTGGTGAACGGCCCTGATTTTGTACTCTACGTTTCAGTTCAGCAGTGAATGCTTTGAGGTATTCCAAATCATGTCCAGGAGCCATGATAACTTCCGCATGCTGTGCAGCAATATCCATGAACTCCGGGGAAGTACCCGCTTGAAAGACCACCGGTCTACCTTGACTCGATCGACTGATATTTAAAGGACCCTCCACGGAGAAGTAATTCCCGTTATAATGTAGAGGATGCATCTTACGCGGATCATAGAATACCCCTCGTTCCTTATCACGTATAAAGGCATCGTCTTCATACGAATCCCAAAGGCCTTCAACAATTTCCAAAAACTCTTTTTTCATGGGATATAGATCTGCTTTTCTTAAATGGGACCGACTGTAATTGGCTAACCCTCCCGGATTCGAGGTGATCGCATTCCACCCTGCTCTGCCCTTGCTAATCTTGTCGAGTGAGGCAATTTGCCTGGCAACTGTAAAGGGATCAGCATATGAAGTCGCTATGGTTGCAGCCAAGCCAATGGAATGTGTTACCATACTTAGTGCAGACAAAATGGATACGCCCTCAAACATACTTAGATAGTGCGGGATCATGCCAGGTCCAATATGACTTACATCTGCCAAAAAGATGAGATCGAACTTTCCCTGTTCAAGTTGTATGGCTTTCTGTACGTAATACTCAATATTTTCACTGGCATCTGCCGGAATAGCGGGGTGTCTCCAACCCGTGTGATTCCAACCCACGCCGTCAATAATTCCTCCTAATTTAAGCATTCTTTCTTTCATTTTTGAATGATCTCCTTTTCACGGGCTCACTTATTTTCCTGTGATAAGCCTAATTCTTTGGCCAATAATTCATGCCCTTTCTTACGGCTCTCTTGATTGGGGTAAAAGTCTGCAATCATGATTTCATCCACTAAACTTGCTTTCGAAAGCTGACTGAGCTGCTCTGCAACTTGTCCAACACTTCCAATCACAAAGCGATCCTTATTACGTTCCCTAGCCAGCTCTTCATGAGGCGTGTATCTGTGATTTTTGGCTTCTTCCGGTGTAGGAAAAGTAAGATTTCTCGTCCCTGTACTCATCTGTGCCCACATTAATTCCGCCGGCCCCGCGGTATATTTAGCCTCTTCCTCCGTTTCAGCTGTAATAACGATCGTCGCTAACATACTTTGAGGTTCAGTTAAATAGGACGAGGGCTTAAAATTCGAACGATAAGCTCTCAACACAGGAATAGCCAGTTGTGGTGCCAAATGAGCTGCGAATACAAACCCTAATCCTTTTTCCAAAGCAAAATGTAATCCACCCTCGCTAGATCCCAGCATAAACATATCCGGAACCATTGAATGATCCCCCGGAGGATGGATGTGATTAAACGGGTGGTTGGCTTTAAAGTCACGGGCAAAGAAGGAAAGCAAGTTATCTAATTGCTCTGGAAAATCATTAACCTCCATTAATTCTTGGGATCTTAACAATGCCCACATGGTTCTGCCATCCGTACCTGAAGCTCGGCCAATCCCAAGATCAACACGCCCTGGATATAATCCTTCGAGAAGAGTAAAATTCTCCATCACTTTCAAGGGACTGTGATTAGGCAACATGATTCCCCCTGAACCTACTCGAATGCTTCTGGTGTGAGCGGCTGCATGCAGGCTCAGCAAGTCTGGAGAAGTACTCATCAAGTTTGTTGTGTTATGGTGTTCTGTAAACCAATACCTGTTGAATCCCCACTGTTCTGCTAATTGGACCATTTCCGTCACGTTCTGGAGACTTTCCGTTGCCGCAGTTCCGTTATAGATATGAACAAAGTCCAAAATCGAAAGCTTTAGTCCGTTTGCTGTATTCACATCAGTTACTCCTTTCTATGTTATATTCATTATTTAGCTTGCTAACTATAGGATTAAAAAATATAATGATTACTTAGCCTGCTAACTATAAAACCAAAATAAGATTATTATTCTTTTACATTTTAGGTAAACTAAAATGGTTTTGTTTTGGTTGTTGACCCCATCATAAGTGTATTCGTTTCGGTTTGCAAAGAGGGCAATTTAAATGAACATAGTACATCTATTTGTACCTATAGATTAGGAGAGATATCAATGAAAGTTTGTAATGAAGGATTTGATAAAGATTTTATGGCTGAAAAAAGCGACATGTACGCGATAGCTTTCACCCAAAACGTTCTTTCCGGACGGTGGAAGTATTTTATATTATGGTTCTTAAAAGATGAAACACGTCGTTATTCGGATATTAAAAAGTTCCTTGGAGATCTATCTCAGGGCTCGCTAACAAAACAACTTAAGGAATTAGAGAAGGAGGGTGTTATTAAACGTGATGTTTATCCAGAGGTTCCTCCACGAGTCGAATACTCGTTAACAAATAAAGGAATGAAGTTACTGCCCATTCTTAAAAAGATGGAGGACTTCGGTAAAGAATACGGCGATAATACTTAATCTTAGCTCTAATCTTCAAGGAACATTTTCGGGTTAATTAGCGAGCAGAAAAAAATTAGATATCTGACTATTCGGAGATGACACAATGTTCTTGTCCTTTTCGGCAAAGGTACTAAGTTCTTGTCCCGCGACATTTTCAAAGAAAAATAGACTGCAGGTACCAGCTAAACATTTGTTATTGTTGCGACGTTGCCCTTGACAGCTCGGGCCACTTCCTCATCAGGTGCGGTATACACGGTCTTCAGCCTGCTAAACAAATAGAGAGAAACTTATAATAAGTTTCTCTCTATTTGCTTCAAAAGCTTTCGTAAAAGCAGGTGTTCATCCGGTAAAATGGAATGTAGTAATTTATCTTGCTCCTCTCTCCATTTAAAATCAACCGGCTCCTCTAACTCTTTGCCCTTTCAGTTAGAAAAATTCGCATAACCCTTGCATCTAGTTCATCACGTTTACGGTATAAAAATCCGTTTTGCTCCAGTGACTTAACCATGTTGGTTACCGTAGGTGGTTCACAATTCAGATGTTCGCTTATTTGCATTTGTGTAATACCATCACCTAACCACAGCCGATAAAGCAAATTCTCCTGGCCTACATAAAGATTAAGTTCCCTTAAAGATTCACTATAATCCCGGCGCATTTGGGAAGAAATTCGATCTAACGACCGACGAATATCACAATCAACCTTATCGTTCATAGTTTACCCTCAACTCATAAAGTATATTTAGCAGACTAACTATAACATGGTGAAATTGAGGTGTCCACATCTCTAAAGGTCCTTTTATTTCTTGGCATATCCTTGTTTGTTTAAATACTCCAGCATATTGGGGAGAATAGCTCTGGGAAATATCTCCTGGATATGCCCACTCCATCCTTTTACTTTTTTTCGGTGAACGGGGCTTTAACAGGACGGTCCTCATAATAATAATACTTCAGCATGGTTCCATCATAGACGGATAATTGCTCTTTATCGAGTGTCTGATACTGGTTTTCAAATTTTAGTTAATTATCAAATCGGCAATAATACCATGTTCTTGTCCCTTTTCGGCAATGGATACATGTTCTTGTCCTTCGCTCGGGACAAGAACATGTATCCATAAATCAAAAAAACCGAGGCCAGTGAAAGTAGTTTTCTTCAATAAGAATGTGCTCATGAACTGGTTGATTGACATCGACGCTGCGGTTTTCTGGCACGATATAAAGCTCGGGATGCTCTCTGCCCCCCGCATTCGATAAATCGGTTTCTACGAATGATAACATCATTCACCCTCCCGGATTCAAACCAGCTACTCGCGTCATTCGCCAATCAGGATCCCGCTCATAACGGTACGTTCGAACTGATTATCTTCAATTAGGACTTTTCCGGAACTGGTCGCAAGGATGCCGCGGGTTGGAATTCTGGAAAAATGATTGTTACGTATCTCGACATCCGGATTCCATTTGACTCGGGGTTATCGTGTGTGATTCATCTGATTATGGTTATAGAATAGAATTCTTAATATAAAAAGAACGATAATCGGCTTATATTCATGGCTCTTTTCGACAATCTGTATATTTTGTTGTCACTCGACACCGTTTATACCTGATTAAATGCTACTAGGAAATTAGTAAAAATGATCTTGCCGCTAGAGAGCAGCGTATCGAGGATTAAAGAGTTTTCAGCAATTTATACACACATGGCTGTCAATCATACTGCTGCACTGGTCCAACGTTCACGGTATGCGCTTTAAATCGTGCACTTCAGGGATTTATCTGTATCTTTCTTCTCCAAAATGTCTCCACATTTGCGTCAAAATCCTACAATGGGGTCACTTTTGTGCATTTTTTAATGACACAAATCAAACCCCATAAAATAAAAAAAAGCCCAGAGAATCAGGCTTTAGTACTTTTCGTAATGGGGGCACATTTGTGTCATTAGACATATATGATGTGTCAATTCTGACGCAGCTAGCTGCCCCAATCCCGGCAACGACTCATAGCTTCTCTTCCACAAATATGTGCGTCCATTCTTCTCGGTGACGAATTTGACCTTGGAGGTTCCATTCTCGTTTATAAAGCTTCATCTGAAGTGTTCGTCTCCTTATCGACAGGAATGGTCAGCTCTCCGTCCTCGCTCTCGGAACTGTGAATCACTGCTGGCGTAATAGCCTGCTTGCTTCATTACAGCTTGCGGTACCCTGGTCTTTACGGGCTTAGCAAATGATTTGTCCGGCTTGAAGCTCTTGATTTCGTCCTTTTCCTTGAGTGCTTGCAGCAACAATTCGCTTGCCAACAGTTGATTTGTTCCACTATTACCGCCGGAAGTTAACACAGCAGCTGCCATATTTTTCTCAGGAAGCTCTGGCCAAATGCCTTTCTTGTATTCCTCCTGTTCCATCGCCCGAACCGACTTGTCTTAAAGAATATTGTTTGTCTGTCCCATAAATATTTGCGAGAATCGTACCATATCTTCTGCTGTGGAATGAATCCCCCCGCTAGCAATCACATTAACAAAATAAGTTCTAGTGCGGAGACTGAATGTCTCGGCAGGACTATCCCTCATCAAGGTTATGTGGCTTTGGGCCAGCCCCTCAATTAACGTCTATGAGCTTTTATACCTTCAATAAATATGCGTTGTAATCCATCAAGAACTCGTTGGCTCGTAAAGCCTTCATCTTGGAGATGGTAATCGATATTGTGAAGCACGGCCAGCAGGGCTTCAATGGTATATGGAATGTCCACTCCGGATACGTCTCCCTGTTCAACGGCCTCATTTAGCAGATTTCTGCTTATATTGCGCATCCATTGACATAACGGAGATTGTAACGGACGATGCCCGGTTGAGGCCCGACCGACCTCACAGAGCCAAGGAACTTTTGCCTCTAAAAAAGAAACATATCTTACTATTACATGGTAAAGCCGGTCCAAGGCAGCGGTTTCTGGGGATTGATCAAGAAATGCTTGAACTTCATCAAACAAGGGTTGGTACTCTTCACACGCGATCTCCAGACAGATGTCGCCCTTATCCGAGTAGCGGCGGTATAGGCTTGCTTGACCTACTCCAGCAGTCTTCGCAATCTGATGCATATTGACATTGTCAACACCGTTTTTGATGAAAAGTTCTCTAGCTGACGCCAAAATTCGTCTTCGGTTTAACTCCTCTCTGGGAATTTTCGGAGAGGCAGATTGCGATTCTGAATTCACTATAAACATCTCCCTTTATCTTAAATTAACCGTTATTTAATGTGAAAAACGGACAATATGTCCGTTTTTTCGTGTATGGGACATGTTGTCCGTCAATTCATATTATCATACATTTCGTGAAAATTAAAAATACATTCATTGGGTGACCGATAAACTTTTTTTATTTCTTGGTATAGTACTTTTTGTAAATTGGAGGCAATTGCGGTTCAATGCCCGTTAGGTCCAGTTCCATCAAACTTGCGATCGTAGGAATAAACTGCTCGTACGCTTTTTTGTTGTCGCTCGTCGTTTCTGTTCCGGTTTCGGTCGATGCTTTCCTGTTAACTTCAGAGTTAAGTTGCTTCTGTTCCATAGGATACCCTCCATCAAATTTAGTCAGGCTTACAAATCTGGATGTCTCTTGTGCCAGTCGGTATTCATCTCATAAGTATTGCCGATACCTAGTACTGTCGCTTCTTCGAAGGGGCGGCCAATCAATTGCATATTAATCGGCAGACCGGAAGGTGAGAACCCGCAAGGCATGCTCAGGCTAGGCAAGCCGGTCAAATTGGTCGGAACCGTAAATGAGTTCAATCTGAATACACTAGCATTATCATCTGCACGTGGCGCGGTGATCGGTGTTGTCGGCGTCAACAGGATGTCGATTCCGGACAATGCATTCAAAAAATCATTGACAATTAGTTGTCGGGCCCGCTGAGACTGGAGGTAAATGGAAGCCGGAATATCTCTGCTGCTTTCAAGAAACATTCGGACATCCGGACCATACTGTTCTAATTCTGTCTCAAGCCACTTCTCGTGGTTCGAGTACATTTCCGTCATCATAATGGCCATCGTCGCGCTTTTAACATGTTTGATCATGGGCAGGCTGACTTCGATGATTTCCGCTCCCAGTTCTCGGAATTTATTGATAGCGGCCTTCATCGCGGCTTCCACTTCCGGCATCAAATCCTCGTAATAGTAGCTTGTCGGCAATCCGATACGTACCCCCCTGAGACCATTCGGATACATCTTGATACCTGGCGCAGGCAGATCGACCGTCGATTCATCCTTCGGATCGAAGCCTGACATCACATCCAAGCACAGGGACGCATCCATGACGCTTCGGGTCAACGGACCTGAGTGGTCCAGTGACCAGGCCATTGGAATGATACCATACCGACTGACCCGACCGTACGTCGGCTTCATCCCTACGACCCCGCACAAGGCGGCGGGTATGCGGATCGAGCCTCCGGTATCCGAGCCTGTGCCCAGATAAGCAAGTCCAGCCGCCAAAGCAGAAGCCGAGCCGCCGCTTGAACCTCCCGTTACAAGTTCAGTGTTCCACGGATTGAGGCAAGGACCGAAGTGCGGGCTAGTTGTTGTTAATCCCGCAGCGAACTCGTGAGTCTGTACTTTGCCCAGCAGAACCGTGCCAGCCTCATGTAGCTTAGTTGCAACCGTCGAATCGTAATCGGGGACGAAGCTGTTCAATATTATTGAACCGGCAGTTGTTCGGATCCCTTTCGTGTAATATAGATCCTTATGAACGATGGGAATCCCGTGAAGGAGCCCTTTATACCGACCATGCATAATATCGCGTTCCGCTTGCTTCGCTTGTTCAACCGCCAGCTCGGACGTTTGGGTAACGAAAACGTTCAGTTTCGGATTCAAACGTTCGATGCGATGAAGCGCATGTTCTGTAATCTCTACCGGGGATATTTCCCTTGTTCGGATCCCTTCGGCCAGCTCATGAATAGCAGCAAAGGACAGTTGGGAATTTAATTTACTCATCTCGTCATCCTCCCTATCTTTTGGACAAGTCGTCCGTCTACCAAACTAATTACCATAGCTTCCGCTAGGATTTGTTTTTCTTGCAAATAGGTATGTCAGGATTGCCAACAGGGCAATGGTAAAATAAACAACAGAAAAAGGCATCTTTAGATCAATCAGTCGTCCGACCAGCGCAGGACCGAACGCTCCGCCTAGCAGATAGGCCAGTGTGAAAATACCCATCCCCACACCCAGCTCAGCGGAACGGAGTGTCGTCGAAACTAAATTGCTGCTAGAGGTGAGGACACCGTTGAATCCAATCATAAGGATAATAATCAATAAAGCATCGATCCATGGCGGCAAATGTACGGATACACCCAGCAGTATAAATCCGCCGATGACGAGACTTTGCGATATGACAAGCACGCGGGAGCTTCCGAAACGATCCGTCCAGCCCCCGATCCGGGATCCGAGCAAGGCTGCGCAGGCAGCACCGGGAAGCATCAGCAGACCAATTTTGCTAGTCGGTAAATGAAAGGCGTTCTTCATCAGGACAGGAAGAGTAAAGGTTAACCCCGTGTTACATACGAAGGTAAGAAATCCAATCCCTAGAATTCGTCGGTAAGGAACATTTTTCATGAAAGATGCATCGATAAATGGATGTTCCTTTTTCTGAATATGAATACCGAACCATAGAAGAACTGCTGCTCCTGCAATGAGCATAAACCAATAGTTCGTAACCCCTAGCAATACCAACGCCAGTCCGGCGGAGAACAAAACAGCTCCGAGATAATCGAATGAACCTCGGTCGTGTTTCTTGCTTGGAACATACTTGAATACCAAAGGGATAACAAATAGGCTTAGACTGGACACGATGAACAAAGCACGCCAGCCAAAGTATTGCTCTACGAAACCGCCGAACACAGGCCCGAAGCCGGAAGCAAAGGCAATTGTGGCGGATAACGTTCCCAGTACCCGTCCCTTGACGGCAGGCTTAAAATATAGGGTTACTGCCGCATAAGACAGGGGAGAGATGGATGAGGCCCCTGCTGCTTGCAGTAGTCTCCCAATGATGACTTGCAAGTATGAAGCTGCAAAGAAACCGATCATAGAGCCGAAAGCAAAAAGGATTAAACCAATGACATACAGCTGACGGAAGGAAAAGGACTCCGTTAACTTGCCGTAAGTACCGGCGCCGATAGCCATCAAAATGCTGTAACCGACCATGACCCAGCTCACCTGCGAGGAGGTCAGGGCAAAGTCAGCGGAAATCGACGGTATAGCTAAGTTAAACATAGTCATATTGATATTTCCGAAAATAATGAGCAAGCAAAGTGTCCCCATTAATTTCCACTCATTTCCAGATAAAGCCATTGATTGAGTATCCATAGCCTATTACTCCATTACAGGAAGTCAGGAAAGGTGCGGCGTTTTTGCGCTTGATCTCTATCGTGTCCCAAGAAAACATAGGACGGCCGAACATCCTGAATCAACTCCTGCATGCGAATAATCGATTTGTCAGCCATCTCTTGATCGAATGTCAAGAACGGTACGTTACTCTCGAAGTTATCCCGAGTATAAGCAACATCAATCGTCAGAAGGACTGGACCCGACTTTTCTGTTGTGACGAGGACTGATTGATGCCCAGGGGAATGACCCGGAGTGAAGAAAATTTGAACCCCCGGAATCAATTCATGGTCACCCTCAATGATTTGATATTGTAAATCGGGTAGCCTGCACTCTAATGGAGAGTAATCCTCGTTGCCTATGGCCGCATCATACTCTGCCCTTTGAATAAGGATAGGTGTATTGCGGAAATGTCCGTTTCCCCCAGAATGATCCAAGTGTAAATGGGAGCTAATGACCATCTGAATATCGTCAGGTCGATAACCGACACGCTTTAACACATTCACGATCGAGTCGCCGTCCGACATGTTGGGGACGACGCGCCCTTCTCGTCTAGTCCCCTTGTAGTAATCGGGATTATTGATAAAAGAGTCGGGCATTCCCGTATCGATGAGTATCGGACCGCTGGTCGTTTCCAACAGAAAAGACCACACAGGCATTCCGACTAACTTCCCGGGGACAAGGGTTCGATTAACAGCCGATTGATCTAGGAAACATTCACCTACAGGTAAAAAATACAGCTTCTTGACATACATCCAGTTTCACCCTTCGTATTATAAATTCGGACAACTTGTCCGGTATGGATTTATTGTAACGGACAAGTTGTCCGATGTCAATCGTCATCAGAAAATAAGGCCGATCATAACAGTATTAATTACCTAAAACTTATCTTCGCTTGTTATACGAGGTCTACCGCCTCTACCAGCTCAAACATGGTTTTTTGGAGGTCGTGGGAGAACAGTTTTTTGTACGAGGTTTTCTCCCCTAAAGCCGCTGCGTTCTCCCGGCTCCCCCCATCGTAAAACGACCACAAAAAAAGGCCAACCAGTAATTACTGGCTAACCTGATAATACGAAAGCCGCTATAATAGCGACTTTGAATGGAACAATGTTCTTGTCCCGCGACAAAAACTAGTGACAATTGTATTTATGTTTTTGTGCCAACATTAGCTGGTTTTTGTTTCGCGCGCTTCACGCACTCAACTGGCTAAAGCCATAAAGAAAAAACGCCCCTTTTGGCGGGGCGTCTCTGAAGAGCGCACTCAACTATGAAGTCTAAATTTAACCATCATATTTGGTTACCACGCAGAACTTTGTAAGAAAGATATCTACCGCTAATTCTTATGTTAATCCTAAATTTTAATACTAGTTCGTTCAATTTGAGATTCTAAAACATCATATAGAGCAAGCTTATAATTTATCTTATCCAAGTTAAAATAGAGATCCCTTATACTCTGCTCTATTTCTTTTTTATGATTGAGCATCATCAATTTTCGTTCTGGAATTGTGGAGTCCCCTTCCTTGTATAAGTAAACGTATTTCTGAATTTGGGCAATAGGCATTCCTGTAGCTCGAAGTGCTGTAACAAAGTGTAACCAACTTAGATCTTCTTCATCGTATAAACGCTTTCCATTTTCGTTTCTTTTAACATGTGGGAGCAATCCCTCTTTTTCGTAATAACGGAGGGTGTGTGCAGCTATTTCCGTTATTTCAGTAACTTCTTTTATAGTCAACATAATTACTTCCGTCGCCTCCTATTAAAGTACACTTTAAAAAGAATTCTTCAACTTTACTAATTAGACCCTCTAATTTTATGTGAAAAATGAAGAAATTTATGATTAAATCAGGTTTTATTATAAAGCTTTTATTATTCAAAAAAACCTTTGACTTGAAGTGAACTTTACAGACTATGATAGCAAGGTGAATTAAAAAATTTTTGAGGGGATGCATGCAGATGAAAAAGAAACATTTTGTACATGAAGCTACACAGACCACTATTTCAATCGTCACTGGCGGTAGTCGAGGAATTGGTCGTAATACTGCCATTAACATTGCTCGTCATGGCGGCGATGTCATTTTGACCTATCGTAGCCAAGCAGAAGAAGCCAAATCAGTCGTTGCTGAGATCGAAGCTCTAGGACGAAAAGCGATTGCTATACAACTTGATATAGAAAACACATCCGGCTTCGCTGACTTTTCTGAAACCGTTAGTTCTATTCTGCAAACAAATTGGGGCAGCGCCACTTTCAATCATCTGGTGAATAATGCAGGTCATGGGGAAATGATCAGCTTTACCGAAACAACAGAGGCCCAATTCGATAGCTTGTTCAATGTACACGTAAAGGGCGTGTTTTTCTTAACTCAAGCGTTACTGCCGCTTCTTGCAGATGGTGGTCGTATCGTTAACTTCTCAACGGGTCTTACTCGTGTTTCTTATCCCGGCTTCTCTGCTTATTCGGCAGCTAAGGGTGCAGTAGAAATTCTAAGCATCTATATGGCAAAAGAGCTCGGACACCGCGGTATAACTGTTAATACGATTGCCCCTGGTGCAATCGAAACTGATTTTTTAGGCGGCGCTGTACGTGATACGCCATCTTATAATGATGCGTTTGCTTCGATGGTTCCTCTTGGTCGTGTGGGTGTACCTGACGACATTGGTCCTGCAGTTGCCAGCCTACTCGATCCTGACAATCGCTGGGTGAATGCACAGAGAATCGAGATATCTGGTGGTCAAAACATTTAATTTTTCATAGGAATACAATGATATCCCGCTATTTTTATGTAAATTCGCTTTATTTACGCAATATGATTTCCATCACTTAACTATTTAGATAATAATCTAATCGAATAAGAGACTCATTACTAAAATTAGATATTCATCTAATCGACAATCGGACTATGTTCTTGTCCTTCGACAAATTGCTCGTCATGTATCCGCCAATGATTGTCTGGCCTGTACCATGGCATTACGTATAATTTCCTGTGCTTTGAGTTGGTTCCCCTTTTCTTGGTGAATACTTGCAGCTTCCAACTGCATAATAATTCCGGCAAGAAATTTTGGGTTCTGACACGTGCATTAACTTGTCTGTAAAACAATGACGCGTAAGATATGACTACAAGAACTTGTACCGATAAAATAAAAAAGCCGCTAAATTAGCGACTTCAATGTGACCATGTTCTTGTCCCTCGACATCACTCTTCCATTCTGCCCGCCTTATTAAGACGACCTTGGTCCTGCACAAAACAGGATCAAGGTCGGTTTCTTTGATTATAGCTGTAAGAAAATCTTATACAGAACCTGAGCAGCTTCTGCTCTAGTTGTCGTTCCGCCAGGACTCAGGGTGACACTGCTTCGCCCGTTTATGAAACCCATTTTAACCATAGCAGCCATGTCATCAATTGCGTACTTTGCTACATTTGCCGCATCTGTGAATCTCTTGAGATCCTCAGCTGTGCGGGTCTGCTCGGATTTGCCCACTGCCCGCAAAGCCCGTATGGTCAGCACAGCCAAATCTTGTCTAGCAATATCCGTTTCGGGATAGAAGCTGCCGTTTGAGCCCAGGGCGATCCCGAGTGCTTTGGCGATTCCGATTTCCTCATAATAGGGGTCTGTTTGCTTCATATCACTGAAGGTGGTGTTGAACTCTGCTTTGAGATCCAGTGTTCTTACCAACCAGGCTAGATACTCACCTCTTGTGACCTTTTGGCCGGGACTAAAGCTTGTTGCAGATGTACCGTCGATGAATCCTTTGGACGCCATGGTTTCAACCGCTGGTGCGTACCACGAATCCTTGATGACATCATTGAAGAACTTCTTCGTATAAACAACTGCATATTGACCTGTGTTTGCCGCTGGAAAAACCATGGCTTGTAGAGCACTGTCGTACTTACCATTCAATAGCTGAACAAATGTACTATTCGCAGCCACGTAAGAAACTGTAAGGTATTTGGAATTGGCCAATTCTTCACCATCAGGAGCATAAGGCAGTCTGATTTCAGCCGGTGCATTCAAGGCTACCATTTCTTCTCCATCTAATTGAACAGCGAATGCAATAACAGGTCTGCTGGCTATCACTGATTTTACATCTGAATGAAGCTTTACAGTATCTAGCCGGCTCAGTGACAGTTCCACATTTTTGGCACCTGATACATACTTCAGCAAATTAGAAGGTACTGCAACGGTTCCAAATTCCGTATTAATCTCGATCTTGATGTTGGCATGCTCTGCGGTTAGTACAGCTGCAGGAAGCTCAGCCGCATAGGAATTGGCTCCCTCTGCTTTCGGAATGTCCACCATGATTATTTTAATAGTACTGCTATTCGCCTTTACATGCTCCAGAGCCTTATTAAGGTCTTCCTGCCGGATAGGTGCTCCTTTAGCTTTACCGGTTTTGGTATCCGTCTTTGGTGCCACAATCTTAATCCAATTTCCTTCGACTTTTATGTTTTCAGGAACCGGTGAAGGTGTGGACACTGACACAGGTGCATCCGTTGACGGCGGTGTTTCCGGAGGCTTCGGATTGATGACTGGATTGCTGATAACGACAGTAAGGGATTGGCTCGCATAATGAGTTGCCGTTTCTTTATATCTTACTTCGTAGATTCCGTTGCCAAGACCTGTAACCTCTGTGCCTGTGATCGCATTCCAGCTGCCAGCGTCCACTCCCACTTGCCGATATTCCATTACAGGACTTAAACCAGTGATCTTACCATCCTTGGCCCCAGCTGTACTGACATTTACAGCCTTGACCTCTGCACTGGACGGCGGACTTTGCTCCTGCTTGGTTCCGTCAGGCACAACGATCAGGATAGCAAGACTTGGATTGCTCAAATCCGTTCCGGCGTACCGGAGCTCGTAGCTGCCGGCCTCTAGGCCTTCAATGGTGGTTCCACTAACCGGCATGTAACCACCTTGATCCGCCTTTCGGTACTCCATATCGACAGTCACATTTTCAATTCTGCCATCATTCCCTCCTGCCGATGTAGGCGGTGTAATGACGAGTCCTTCCGCTGTTGGTGCCTCTCTGTCTGCCTTGGCTTCATTGCGAATGTCCACGGTTACCGGCGGACTTGCCTTTAGGCTGTCTGTGGCTGCATACCGGATCTGATAGCTGCCAGGCTCCAGATCGTTGATACTTGAACCTGTAACAGGCGTGTAGTCCTCTTCGCCCAGCTTCCGGTATTCCATCGTTTCATCCAAGCCCTCAATTATGCCTTTTAAGTCGGTGTCTGAATTGGCGTGTGAGATCACCCACACATTCGCATCGGGTGCAGCCTGCTCCTGTGTCTGCCCTTCCGGAATAACGACTTCCTTATCCAGGCTGGCGCTCAGCGAACCGGTCTTCATATACCGGACATAATATTTACCGGCGGTGAGACCTGTGACCTCAATTCCTGCAATTGCAATATATTCTTCTTCGCCTTCTTTCTTATACTCCATTTCTGTTGTCACACCGATCAGTTTGCCGTCATCTCCATCAGGAATGGACGGTGCCACACCGGCCGGTGTTACTGGAGCCTCACGATCAGGACTGGATATGGCCTGGTGAACTTCCCATTCCCACAGACCTACACCGTTATCTCCTGCCCGCGATTGCTTGGACAGGGTTACTCGCACTGCCTTTACATTCAGCACCGAGTCAAACGTGTACGGATTGGAGGATTCCGCTGGAGTATGTTCAACCACTTTGATTCCCTCCGTAACCGTTCCCGCTGTTACCCATTCATCAGTTGCGCTATCCGCCGGGATGTAGGAGTATACAATTTGGGTAGGCGGCTTGATTCCGCCGCCATCTGACCACAGCACCAGATTCGAACTTCGGATAGATGCTCCCTGCGGCCATTCATATTGCACCCACTCCTCTGCGCCCTCATGGCCCCAGGTTCCCCAGTGCGAGATGTTGTTGCTATCCTTCCTCCCATCATTCACTGCCGCCAGACTCTCCCAAGGTGAGGTATAGCTGGAAGAAGCATTTGCGAGGAAAGCCATATTGCCGTCATTCGGACTTAGCAGACGCAAATCCGTCAGCAACTTCTCGAGCGCCAGGGCAATTTCCTCGTCTGTGGCATTCATATTCTTGATCACAGCAGATGCTTCTGTCTTCGCCGATTCGATTGGCGCAAGACCTGGATCTGTAAGGTTCGAAGGATTTAATGTATTTACATAGTTATAGAGCTTGATCAGTTCTGTCTTATCTACCGCTCCGGTATAGCCGTATACCTTCCATTCCAGAATACCGCTGCCATTAACGGAAGGCTTCATGTCCATACGGACACCTGTAATATAGGCGGGCTCAAAGGTAGTCGTATTGTATTTATTCAGTTCATTGCCCAGTCCCTTTAAGTCCCGCGGGGTGTACCATTTCCCATTTTCACCGCGAAGCATTAGCTGCATATCCTTCGGACGGAAGTTCCCACCGTTGTCTTGAAATACATATACATCCATCGAAGAGGCCAGGAATGGCTGATCCCATTCATACGTCACCCATGCCGGATCCCCTTCTCTTCCCCAGTTATGCCATGCACTGTTGGAGGCACCGCGGTTCGGCGAGAAATCTGCCGAGCTCTTAGGGTCAATACCGTTATTCATCGCTTCGGGATATCCGTCGCCACCAGAGAAGCTAGCGGAGGCCTTGGCTGTCAGCGCCGCATTTTGCAGCTCAGAATTCACGACATGTACGGTAGCCCAAACCTCCAAAGCACTGCCATCGACGTTTCCTCTGGCTTCGAATTGGCCTGCACTAGCATAGCTGCTTGGATCAATGGCATCCCAAGTGATTTCCTGCTCTAGATACCCGTCCTCTGTTAAAATATAAATTTGTCTAGGAAGTTCTGGTTCTATATCCTTCTTGATCACTACGCTGAGTGCCCGATAAACGTCAACGGCATCTTCCTTGATCTCTACCGTTACATCCTTACTGGCCTTCTTGTCTCCGTCTGTAGCACTGAAGGTAAACACGTAGGTGCCTGCCGTGCTTATACGCGCATAGGCTGCTGCTTTGTCACCATCCACAAATGAAATGTCCGCTGAACCTTCAGGCTTTTGCTTAATGGCCCAAGAGTACTTCAACTGGGGTTCTTCTGCCTCGCTATGCACAGGGTCAGGAATGGCTTCCCCGGACAATACCACGATACTGTTATTGGCAACATCCTGAACAGCAGTCACTTGGCCGATTGCTGGAGGTTGTTTATCCGGCGGTGAAGCCAGTTCGAAGATTATCTGGCTGGAGCCAGTCAGTTGTCCATCACTTGCGCTAAGCTTAACCGTATATGAGCCTGCTTTGGTACCCGTGGCCTGTGTAATGCTTGCTTTCGGATGAGTAAAGGTTAGCTTGCCGCCTTCCGGGGCGCTGACCACTTCCCATTGATAAGACAGAGTCCCTTCCGGCGCACCATCATCGGTTACAATCCCATTCAGCATAAATGGAATCAATGCTTGTGGATGTTGTGTCGCCAGCTCTACAGTAATTTGCGGAGCTTCATTTTCGCCGCCGGCTGACTTTTCAATGATCAATTCAGCACGCTGCACGCTACCCATCTGAAACATGGCAACGCCTTCATTGTTCTGAACATAGAACTGTCCGGCAGATGTACCATTCAGCTTCATGGTATAGTATCCATTCTCCATCCCCACTCCATCGAACAAAATCCGTGAAGTATGCTCTTTCCCTGATGGATTCAGGAGCTGAAGTGTAAAACCCTTACCATTTTTTTGAATTTGCGTGCTTTCTACTTTATCGCTTTCCAGCTCCAAATAGATTTTCTCATCGATCAGATTGATCCGTTTGCCGAAACCGTCTTTCGGCGTAATGTTGTAGCTATCTCCTTCGTCAGTTACCAACGCTCCATAACCGAGCAGCCCGAATATCGGATCTGTAACTATATCGGAGCTGATGCTGAGAAGGGAACCATAGAGGCCTTCTTCCGATTCGCCCGAAAAATCATTCCAGCCGTTACTCATGACGCGTGAGCCGCCATCGTATACGTCCTTCGTACCTGTGCCTCCTTTATACATCGAATATCTCCAAGAGGTACTGCCAACTGAATTAGCCGAAATCTGTCCCATATTGACGGCATTGAAGTTCGAAATCTTCGCGGCATAATTTCGCTGCTGTGCAATTGCCTTCTGCTCCACCGATCTGCCATCATTCTCATACCTTAACCAGTCATCCATAATGTATCCTGCTAGAGACGCAGTATATTGGAAATTCCACCAGCCTTCACCGCCGCGGAAAACGGGCACGGAATAATGGAACCAGGTAGGCTGAATACCGCGCATGGCACGTGTTTTCCAATCGGCCATTTCCATACTTTTCTCAGCTGCACCTGTAAGTGCGTCTGCTGGATAGTACGTGCGCAGTGCCTTCGCTGCTGCATAAGCCCCTTCTTCGCCAGTATTATCATATTCAAATTCCGAGCCGTAAGGATAAGTGGCTCTAGTCATATTCCGTCCCTTGTCGAGGGCGAACTTTTTCTGCAGATTGGCTGACTCGCTCTGCATCCCCTCTTCCTTCAGTGCTTCAATCATATGCGGGATTTGCTGCTCGCCATAGAATCCGATGGCCCCGGTGGAAACACGCTTATAGTAGATGTTATAAGCTTTCTCCAGATAAAACTGAGGCGATTCCCGGTACTCGATCAGATTAGGATAAGCCTTCTGAATCCGGTACATGTTGAAAAATCCGGTAGCTTCCATGATTTCGGAGAACGTACGTGTATAAGGCTTATCTTTGTCGGTGTACGCTCCAGAATCTTTCAGCCAGTTCGCAACGATGTAGCTATCCTGAGTATTCTTCATGTATCGTTCCCACATGAAATCGATCAGGTATGTCTCGATAGAGCGAATTTCATCGGGACTTGGAGCCAGATAGTTCTTCATCGTCATGAAGTTGATGTTATCATGGCTCCAGTCATCCCCCCAATGGCTTGTATTGAGATCGATGCCACTTGTAAGATACCAGTCGAAATAGTTACCATAAGTAGGACTTTCCAGATTCTTATCCTGTGTTTGCTGGACCATGAATTCGGAATGGGCATCCGAGATTGCATCCAGCTCGGCTAGAACATTGAATTCAAATTGAGTGAATTTATCCACCCATTTGTTGCCGTCCTTCAGCTTATATTCGATACGCACGCTGTTATTGCCGATCGAATCAAACTGAAGTGAATAGATATGATGCTGTTCACCATTTACGATCTTGGTCTCGACAAACTCAACCGACTCGTTGTAGCCAGGGTTCCCGTCAGGCAGTCCACGTCCGGCCCGCGAGTTGTCAACCATTTCCTTTCTGCTCTTCCCAGGCTTGATATCCGGAATATGCGCTTCATCAAACGGATCATTCTCTGCCACATTTTGAATATCGATGGATTGTACATCAACGATATTGTCGTCATAGTGCAGGTCTAGCTTGACAGGCATATTGATTGCTGTCTGGAAGCCCGGCACCGCTACGGCATCAATCATGCCTGATTTATATAGGATGGACCGGAGATTGGCTTCACGGTCTTCCATCGAGGTTGAACTGTTATTTGGGCTTTGGGCACTTTCCTGCGGCGTGTTGTCTCCTCCACGGACTGCTGAGAATTTGAACTTATACGTCTTGGACTCATCCGGTCCTAGTACGAGGCTGGAAGCATCAGTGAAGTATCCGCGTCCCGTTTTCTGGATTTCTTTGGAGTGAATATAGAGCACGTTCAGCCCCGGATACCAGCCGCCACTGTCTCCTGTCCAGTTTTTAAAGGTGTCTGTAGCACGTCGCTCTCCTGCTTCATGCATCCAATAATCCACATACTCGATTCGAGCGCCGCTCTCCGGCACCGGAGTGAAGAGCATGAAGTTTCCCTCACCACTGGTGCGGATGGCATAAGAATACCCACTGTCAGCACCTGCGAAATTATGCACCGTCACACGGTCATCATAGGTATCGGATAAGGTCTGATATTTGTTATTCCAAGGCATCGGCAAGCCGATATCCCCGAATTCGATATACTGATTACTTTTGTTCTTCACCGTAATTTCCCAAAGCATTGAACCATCATCGGTCTCCATATCAAAAACGGATTTCACATCGAAGCCTTTCATTACCCGCTGGTCTGTAGAATTTAGGCTCTGTCCAATAAAGTTGACTTCTACCTTCTTGCCGTCTGCTGATGCGGTCTTGTTAATATAGGGGTTATCCGGATTAATGGTCGAATATTGTGTAGATCCCCCGGCAGCCAATGTTTTATTGGTATCAACTTCTACAAAGCCGTCCCTGTTGTCAGGGAATTGTCCATTGGCACCTGTACGGTAGGAGAAGATCATTTCCCCCATCCATTGGTGCTGGGTACCATTCTGTGGCGATGTCGTGTTAGGCAGGACGAAATTGATTGATTTCCCCTGTTTATTGGTAGGATTATTGTTGATATAGAGCTCCTCAATCTGACCTAAGTCACCGACTTTGGCCGACAGGCTGGCATTGGAGATACCGGTCTTTACCGCAGCCGTCGCGGCCCCAGGCAAAGCGCTAACCTGCAGCGGCAGACTTGAAAATGCCAGGAGCAGCGCGATCATAAGCGGCTTCCACTTCTTCGAAATCATTGTCATTATAACCTCCTGTATATATGTGATCATATCCATTAGGGGTTTAATTCTCTTAAACCGGTAAGTTATAGTTTCTTCTACGAAATACCTTTGACCGATCCATCGAAAATGACGTTCATTCTTTCGTCTAAAGTAGAATCTCTAAGTCTTTTGTTAAGATAATCGAATCCTATAACCGCTACTCCACTTACGTGGAGCTTACTTCGTTTAGCATCCCTTCAGATGATGATTGAATGCCCCATTTCCTTGTTCGAAGCAGAGGCAATAAAAACATGAATGAAGCTTGGGACATCCATTTCATCAAATAGAGGGAGTTTGAATTAACCTTTCACCCCGCCAACCGTGAGACCTGAAATAAAGTAGCGCTGAAAGAAAAGGAACAGAATCAAGATGGGTACAATGGCAAGCACGGCTCCTGAGATCAGTTCCTCATAATGATTTCCCAATGGGGAAACGAAGGAAGCCAGCCCAATCGGCAGAGTAAACTGTTCCGTTGTCCGCAGCACAATGAGTGGCCAAAGAAAGTTATTCCAGCTGTTCATGGCCTGCAAGATGGCAATTGCCCCAAATGCCGGAGCCATCAGCGGCACCATGATGCGGAAGAAGATACCAGACTCGGTACAGCCGTCAATTCTGCCTGCATCCATAAAATCCTTCGGCAAACCCTGAGCGAATTGTCTGAAGAAGAAGATGGGTAAAGGCGCCACCACAAAAGGCAGAATAACGCCCCATACTGTATTGATCAGCTTCAGTTTAATTGTCAATTCATACAGGGGCAGGATAATAATTTCCATTGGTATCATCATCACAACCAGCACGAGGGTGAAGATTAGATGCTGTCCTCTGAACCGGTACACGCCCAGTCCGTAACCAACCATGGAGGAAAATAAGAGACTAAGTACTGTGAACATCGCGGTGATGACCAGACTGTTTTTGTACCACGTGAAATAGTGACCTGCCGCTCCCGATCCGGCAAAGATCGTCTTATAATTGTCCAGGCTCATTAAGGCCCAATCCCAACGAACGTTGAGGCCGTACCGGAACAATTCGGCAGCTGGCTTCAGTGAGGCAAGTATTAATGCATACAGAGGAAACAGCATCAAGACAGCCAACGCCGCAAACAATACCAGTAACAAAAGTGAAGCAGCATTAATTTTATTTTTTCGTGTCTCCATCGTACTAATCCTCCTTCCTGAACATGCCCAGCACGGTAAGCTGAAGCATGCTGATCAGGAGTGTGATTACCAGCAATGTGATGCCGATGGCCGCACCGAATCCGAGATTAAAATATTGGAATCCCTGCTGATAGATATAACCCACCATTGTCAGTCCGATATTTTGCGGAGAGGGTTTGCCTGCCCAGAGCATGTAGCTCTCCGTGAACATCGCATACCCACCATACAGCGTAATCGTAATCACATAGATGGTAATTGGCTTAAGCATAGGCACCGTAATACTCGTGAATTTCCTCATCACTCCAGCACCATCGATATCTGCGGCCTCATACAGATCCTTGGGAATGCTCTGCAGTGCGGAGAGAAAGTACAGCATATTAATGCCCATCCAGCGCCAGCCTGCAAGTACGACCAGTGCAACCATGGCCAGTGATGAACTATATAACCACTGCTGGCTTGGAATGCCAAAGACGCTCAGGATGGAATTCATCAGTGCTCCATCGAGTTCTCCGAAGATGAGCCGGAATACAACCCCAGCTACAACAACCGAAGTTAGTGCAGGAATAAACAGGGCTGAGCGAAACAGGTTCCGGGCCATCATGCGACTGGAATTGAGCAATACGGCAAGCACCATGGGTACCGGAACCAACAGCAGCAGCGTCCAAAAGGTATAACGCGTGCTATTCCACAGTGCAGCCCGAAAGTCGGCGTTCCAGAGTTTACTGTAATGCTCCAGCCCCACAAACTGAACATCGCCAGGAAGAACCTGCTGAAAGCTCATCATGCCGGCTCGAAACAACGGATAAGCGAAAAAAATGAGAAATGACAAGATGAACGGCAACACAAACCCATACGGAGCCCATGTTCTGGAATTCAATCTGATGCTCCGGCGCCTGTTGGCGTTTATTGAAGCTGTTGTTTCCTTATGAAGCTGCACTGTGGACCAACCCCCAACTTGGAATAAGCCATATCCTCTATATTAAAAACGATCCCACCAACAACGTTTATCGAGTCAGTTCTGCCTGAACGTCATTCAGGACTTGTTCAGGATCCTTCAGATTAATGAAGATCTCTGGCATTGCTTTATTACGCACCGCATCGAATACTTCAGGCGACTTCTCTCGAATGTGGACAGGAGCAATCTCATCCTTCACTTCGAGCAGGGTGTTGAAAATATCATCTCCGAAATAATCCGTGTATTTGTTCGACTCCTTCATGGCTGCATCTGTCCATACATCTGTGCGAATCGGGTCAAATCCAAGCTGCTTCCAGATCTGAATGTTACCCTCTTTGGACAGTTTGGCATAAGCGAGAAATTGCTCGGCGAGTTCAATCGATGCGGACTGATTGGTAATGGACGTTGCTGTACCTCCCATGCCAGCGGAACGATTACCACCCTCTTCCCAGGCTGGCATAGGGCGAATGATCATCTTACCCTTGAGATCCGGGATATGATCGGTAAACCGGTTCATGAACCAGAACGGCATAAACACTGCTGCTGCACTCCCCTTATCCATATATCCGAAGTATTCTTCCGTGTCATGCCCTGCCCCGGGCGCGACAGCAGCAACCCCTTCTTGGACCATGTTCTGAAAGAACTTCATCGTTGCAATATTAATGGGTGCGTTCACCGTTACGTTGTTATCTGCATCCACCTGATCCGACTTCTGCTGGCTAATGGCCGGCCACCAGGACCAGTTCCCATTCCCTTCAAACGTGATCATCGGTTTACCGGTCTTCTCGAGCACCTGTTTCCCTGCCTGCTCGAAATCACTCCATGTCTTGATATCATCTGCATTAACACCCGCTTGATCCAGAATGTCCCGGTTGTAATACATGACGGTTGCACCCACATGATAATCGATACCGTAGTATTTACCTTCCTTGCTGTAGATTTCCACCCGGGATTGCACAATGTTACTCAGTTCGGGCTGAATCATGTTCGTCAGATCCACCAGCTGCGGTACACCTTTCATAAAATTGGGAAACTTGCTTTGCTCGATATCAACCAGATCCGGTGCGCCCACACCGGATTGCAAGGCAAGCAACAGCTTGGTATGCATATCGTCATATGGAATCGTCGTTGCTTCCAGTTCAATCTGTTGATCAGGATGGTCCTGATTCCACTGCTCTGCCATACTCTCATAAAACTTCTGATGGGCATCCACAAAAGTCCAGAAGACCAGCTTGGTCACTCCTCCGCTTCCTGCCTCTTCAGATGTCCCGCCTGAACCTTCCTTTGTAGTACTGCATCCACTCAGAGCCATCACTACCACAAGAAGACATACCCCTAACCATACCTGCATTTTTTTCATGTGCAATCCCCTTCCCAAGGTTGTAATCCTGAATCCGTTTAAGGTTAGAAACTCAATTTCGTAAGCGCTTTATTTTCTATGTTACTTGCTGTATCATAAAAAATAAATGCTCGATGCCAACATGAATTTTAAATATTTCAACCTGTTCGGAGGTGCCAAATTGGACTCGCCCATCCTTCATTTCATCACCCCGCCCATTCCCTATTTTATTGATTGCGGACGTGCTTATTACGAAGCCGGTGAATATCACATTAGCCGCAGTGACATCGGTGTCTTTGATCTAATTGTCGTTACACGCGGTTCACTCGCCATTAGCGAAAACGGGACAGAATGGCTTCTGAACCAAGGAGAAGCACTGATCCTTAAACCGGATGGACACCATTACGGCAGTGCAGCCTGTAAGGCGGAAACGGAAATGATCTGGATTCATTTTCAAACCTATGGCAGCTGGAGAGAGTCTGCCAACATGGACGAATGCCTCGCCAATCAATCAGAACTAATCGAGACACATAAGGTGAGCGCATATCTGAACCACTGTGATGTCTGTTCCATCTTCATCCCCAAACATATGCACATTGCAACCAAAGACATGGAACTGCTGGAGCATTTCTCTCAGCTTGATCAGGAGCCCCAGTCCATGCGCAATTGGAAACGACAGGCGACCTTCCAGCAATTTATGCAGCATCTGGATCTTGGGCTGTCCTCACTGTCCGACGTTGCTGCCATCCGGATTGCAGAGAAAGTTGAACTCTACATCCGCCACAATTACCCGCTACCAATCTCCAATCCGATGCTGCAAAAGGAACTCAACTACCATCCAAACTATCTTGCACGCAGCATGCTGAAAGTGTATGGCATGACCCCCATGGAATATCTGCTGCATTACAGAATCGAACTGGCCAAAAAGCTGCTGCTTCAAACCGCCTGGTCCGTTGCTCGCATCGCCGAAGAAATCGGTTTTAATCATGTATCCTACTTCTCTTCCTGTTTCTCGAAAAAAGAGGGCATCTCTCCTTCCAACTTCCGCAGCAAGTTTACCAACTCAGATAAATAAACGGACTCCGTCAGAACTGATGCCGTGAAATAAAGTGTCCGTTTACCAAAGATCGCGTTATCCTGCAGCGCGCATTCTGGGTCTATCGGACGCTTTCCTGTTTGCCTACCTTTTTACAGCAGCACTAGTAGTCTTCTTCTTATTCGCTCTCCCGAATCCAAACGCTCATTTCTCCTTCATCCCGATTGGCCCAAGTGAAGTAAGGAATGAACCGAAGCTCGGCAGGCTGTGTATCCCAGTGGACATCACTGCGATATAGCTGTATTCCCCAGTCTTCTTGGGATACGATTCGCTGCCCAATGGTTGTAAGTGCGGGAACCCCCAGAGGCATCCGTTCACCGCTACCGATATGAAACTCGGCATCCCGGGGCAGCTGAATGCGATGCAATCCGCGTCCATTGTCGACTTCTTCGAGACAGTACATAAACGGTCCCCGCTGGATGGCTACTTTTCCGAAAGTGGCTTTGATGTGATCATGCCCTTTCATCCGAAGCAACTCCGTAGGGAAGTGAAGTTTAATCTCATCACCGACTTTCCACGAACGGGTCACCTTAATGTAACCGTATTCAAAAGTAAACCCATCCTGTTCGCTCTTCTCCCCATTAATCCACAGCTCGGGAATCTTGCACCAGTCCGGTTTTCTCAAAGCTATCGTAAACTGCATTCCCTCTGGGGAATCGGGCCGAACGATCAGCTTCACATCTCCGGTGGAGGTATAGTTAGAGTCCATGGTTAGGGCTACTCTCCTACCCTGAAGTGTGAATTCCCCTTCCCCTCCGATGTACAATTGCACATATAACGTAGCCTGTTCCACAGCCGGGGTAAATACATATTGATCCAATGAGGCAATTAATCGCGCAATGTTCGGCGGACAGCAGGCACAACCGAACCACCCTTGCCGGCGTGTTCGCACGTGGGCATAATTAGGATTCACACGTTGAATCTCCGGATCGACTTCAAGCGGATTCACATAGAAGAATCGTTGACCATCCAGGGACATTCCACTAATCACCGTGTTGTACAGGGCTCGCTCCATAACGTCTGCGTACCGGCTATCCTGCTCCATCTGCAGCATGCGCTTCGCCCAAAAGATCAGGCCAATCGAGGCACAAGTCTCTGCGTAGGCGGTATCTCCCGGCAGATCATAATCGCCTGTAAATGCTTCTTCTTTGGCTGATGAACCAATGCTTCCCGTAATGTACATTCGCTTGCTTACGATGTTGCTCCACAACCGTTCACAGGCTTCTTTCAGCGGTGTATCCTCCGTCTTCGCAGCTACATCTGCCATAGCCGCACACATGTAAACCAGTCGAACCGCATGGCCTTCTGCTGTCGACTGCTCCCTAATGGGCAGATGGGACTGGGAGTACGTATGACGGTGAACCATGTCCAACCCGCCAAAATGTATGGTACGGCCCCTTTGCTCCCATTCTTCTACAAAAAAATGCGGACTCGCTCCCCGCTGATCCAGAAAATAACGGCTCAGTTCCAGATATTTCTCTTCCTTTGTCGTCTCATACAATTTGAAGAGTGCAAGTTCAATCTCCTGATGCCCATCATAACCTGGCAATTGTCCCGGCTCTGTACCAAACACGGTGCCTATATGATCCGCAAGGCGAATAACCACATCCAGCAGCATGCGCTTGCCCGTAGCATGATAGTACGCCACACCAGCCTCAATCATATGTCCTGCACAATAGAGTTCATGACACTCAGCGAGGTTCGTCCAGCGCGCGCCAGGTTCCCGCAGGGTAAAGTACGTGTTCAAATAACCATCGGCTTGCTGTGCCCGAGCTATGGTCTCAATAACGGAATCCACGAGGACTTCCAGTTCCGGGTCGGACTTAGCGGAGAGCAGGTACGATGCTGCTTCAATCCATTTCGCCACATCGCTATCCTGAAATACCATGCCATAATGAACGCCTTCTTCCTCCCCTGCAGCAATGCGGAAATTCTGAATGGCCCGACTTGGTTCAGCTCCTTCGATACGGTCATTAAGCGCTTCCCATTGATAAGGAACAACCACGTTGCGGACCAGTTCAATATAATGAGACCAGAATGGATCGTTAATTTTATAGCTATAACCTGATGTCTGTGGATGGCTTGGGACGTCTGGTTTTGTCATGGAAACCTCTCCTTGTTCTATTTAATAACCTTATTTTACAAATCATTACATCAGGGCGAAATCATCATTTCCAACTGAAATTTACATAATTACAACCTTGTACGACTGCACAAGCAATGCGGGAGGCAATAGTGGTTAACAACTTTTACCAATAACATAAACTCTAGGTCTTCAAAAATTTTTTAACCTGCTCCTGTGTTTTTTGGTGTGGAGTTGGTTCGGACTTAGAAGAAAATAAACGACCGCTCCCCAGTAGGCTAACAGGAAACGGTCGCAGTTTAGTTGTGTCTTATGTAAGAATAAAGGCCTGGGCAGTATGCACCCAGACCTTTCACCTGGTTCTGGTTTACCATCCGATAGCCGCACCATCGCAGCGGGGGTCTGTGCCCCCGAGCAGGAAGCCATTGTCATCGATCATAATGGCATGCGCATGTCCCATGACTCTAGCGAAATCTTCAACTGTGTGTACCTCGTGTCCGGCGAGTCGTAAACGCTGCTGCACTTCTGCCGCGATTCGGCCCTCCACTCTCAATTCTTGCGTCGCCTCTCCCCATGTTCTTCCCCACACCCAGCGGGGTTCATGCACAGCGTTTTGGGGAGTCATACCATAATCCACCATGCGGGTCAGCAGCGCGGTCTGTGTCTGGGGCTGACCTTCTCCTCCCTGGGTACCGTACAAAATATACGGCTTCCCATCGCGGCAAGCCATCGCCGGCATCAGCGTATGAAAGGTTCTTTTGTCCGGTTCCAGCCTGTTCACATGCGACGGATCTAGCGAGAAAAACGAGCCTCGGTTCTGCAGCAATATTCCGGTGTCTCCTCCAACCACGGCCGAGCCGAACTCAAAATAGAGACTTTGGATAAATGAAACGGCATTACCCTCGTTGTCTACTACCGCCGCATATGCCGTATCATGGCCTACCGGCTGGGTATTCATCGGCAGAGCTCGCTCCATATCGATGCAGGCCGCCAGCTTTGCAGCATAGGGTTTGGATAGCAGTCGGTCCAGAGGAACGGAGGAAAATTGTGGGTCTGTCAAATAACGATCGCGGTCACGGAAGCTCAGCTTCAGTGCCTCCACGAGCAGGTGATAGTATTCATAGGAACCATGCTCAATACTCTCCAAATCAAACTGCTCTAGAATTTGAAGCGCCATTATACCGGTAAATCCCTGTGAATTCGGCGGGACCTGATAAAGATCAAGCCCTCGGTAACTCCCTTTGATCGGCTCCACCCATTCACCTCTGTGTCTCGCAAAATCCTCCAGTGTCAGCAGACCGCCCTGCTCCTTAAGTGAGCGAACAATCTCCTGACCAACACTGCCTGAATAAAATACGTCTCGACCCTGATCCGCAACCTGGAGCAGGCTGCTTCCCAAAGCAGACTGCACAAAGCGGCTGCCTTGCTCCGGGACCTTGCCTCCAGGCAGATAGATGGCGGCAGTCTGTGGATAAGCTGCCAGCACATTGAAACGCTCAGCCGTATTGACATGCTGGTCCGGCGATAGCGGGAAGCCTTCCAGCGCATAACGGATCGCGGGCTCAAGCACCTCCGCCAGCGTCTTCGAGCCATATTCCTGTACTATGGCATCCCAGCCGTCCACCATCCCCGGCACGGTAATGACGCTTCGGGGTCCCCGCTGCGGGATGGCTGACTCGCCGGCAAAGCAGCTGGCGGTAATCCCGCTGCCCGAACGTCCACTCGCGTTATATGCCCTGACTCTTCTCTCTTCGCTGCTATAGGTTAACCAGAAGGAATCGCCTCCCAGTCCCGTCATATGGGGGTATACGACGGCAAGACAGGCGCTCACTGCCACGGCAGCATCAAAAGCGTTACCTCCCTGCTGCAAAATACGCGATCCTGCCGCGCTGGCCAAAGAATGAGGACTGACTACCATCGTCTGTGTGCCTGTGACTTGTGGAACCATCTTGCCACCTTCTTTCTCTTCTATGTTTAACTGAGGGTCATTCCTGTTTGTAGCTAATCATGTTACCCATTCAGATGCGAATGACTGAGCTGTATGCAAAGCAGACTGCCATCTGCCGGAGGCATACACCCAGCGACTCATTTTTGTGCCTGATAGCAGCTGCGTGACATCCGAAGCATCCGTGACAACAAAGTTGCAGTCATGCCCTTCTTCTATTCCATACTCGTAGCGACCTGTGATTTCAGCTGGTATATCCGTGATCATCCGCAGCAGCTGTACTAAATCCCGTTCACTGCCCATGTGGGCTGCATATGATGTGATTTGGGCGATCTGTATCAGATCCCCGCGGCCGAACGGATGGAACGGGTCTTGAATATTGTCGGAGGCCGCAGCAAGCGGAATGCCTTCTGCAAGCAGCTCACGAATGCGTGTTGTGCCCCGTCTTACCAGGCCGTGATCTTCCCGTCCCTGAAGATACAGGTTCACCGCAGGGAGCGTTACCGCGTTCAGACCGGCTTCCTTCATCTTCGCAATCACATGCTGTGCATCATTTTCCGTCATTGCAGACAACGAGCACAGATGATCTGCCGTCACTCTGCCCTGATAACCGTAGCGAATCGTATGCTCTGCGATGCTCAGCACGGTTTTTTTTTCGGGATTATCACTTTCATCTGCATGCAAATCAATGGGTACGCCGAAACGTTCCGCTAACCGAAAAATCCTGCCAGTCTCTCTTTCAGAGTCATCTGCGAGATGAGGGGCTCCCCCCAGTACATCAATTCCCATCCGCAGTGCTTCCTCAATTGCCTCATCCGCAGCTTCATGATTGCCTCGGAACGGAACCATGAGCGCATATTGGATAGCCATACGGCCCTTCAACTTCTCTCGTACTTCCAAGGCTGCCTCGATCGTCCGAAAGGCCACCTCTCTCCCCAAATGAACAGGGAAGTCAAGGTGGCTCCTTATGGTCGTGGTCCCGTAGCTCAGTGCCATACTGGCTGCCGTCAGCATGCGTTCCGCTAGCTGCTCCTTGCTGAATGTCTGTACAGCCTGGCTGTAATTAAGAATGGCTTCATGAAGTGTGCCGGATCGGTTCGACACCTGCTCAAGCGAGAAGGCTTTATCCAGATGCATATGACAGTCAACCAGGCCAGGAAGCATCATGCCGCCCTGCAAATCGATGCAATCCGCGTCTGCGAGCCGTTTCAGATCCGATCCGGCCTGATGTGGGACCATCAGTCGGGAAGAACCACTTTCCCGTGCATCAAGGAAATGATCTTGCTGACGGATACTAACCCATTTTCCAACCTCCGCCTTTAGTTCATAAAGACAGAGGTCTTCCCGGTGCGGAAGGCGTACATTAATGAAACGCAGCCCTGCACTCATTGTGCGGTAGCCAGCGCCTGAAGCACGGCCAGATCCTCCTCGTCAAGCTCGGTGGCCGGACCCGCTTTGATCATATCTGAGAACATTTCGTCCGGTACCATGGTCGTCAGACAATACAGACGTGTGCTGCCCGTGTTAATAATATCGTGATGGTTGCCCGGTGGAATGATAATGAATGAGCCTTGGCGGATCGGAGTCTCATACTCGTTGCCAACTTTGGCTAGCCCCTCCCCTTTTAACACATAAAAATATTCATAAGCTTCCCGGTGTTCATTGGATGGAGTTCTGCCTCCAACCTCGAAGATCTCCACAAATGAAGTGAAAGGAACCTGCTCCCTGTCGCACAGCAGGATGAACTTATTCGTATCCTGTGCGGAAATTTTGTGGACGGGACAATTCTCAAAGTTACCAGCAACCAGACCTGGAATGTTCACCATATACATTCAACCTCACTTTGATTGATTTTAATTTATGCTTCGCTTTTTATCTTTTTACCGGCAGCCTTAAACAGGATATGTCCTGTTCTGTACTGCGAACAGCCGTGGTAGCAATCTTCAACCCACCTGTTCCCGTGCTGTTCATCTCGTCCCTAACACCGTTTGGATGCCGGGCGAATAACGGGAAGGCGCTGCCTGTCAACTCAAGCCGGACATACGAGCCAGCCGGAAGGGTGGCCGCCAAGGGACGCAGCCGGATCTGCGCTGTTCTCCATTCATTGGAAGCATCTGCTCCTTCACTGCAGATTTCCGTGCGACCCACACTCAGTAGCCGGGCCGTCCCTTTCTCGGATACGGTGGTGAGGATGGCTACCAGATCCGTTGGACCCCCCAATGTTTGGTACTGCACGGATAACTCCGGGGACCCAAAAATCGGGATATCCTCTGCAAGCGGTCCTCCCGTATATACCAGAATCTCTTGCCGTTCCTGATTGGCAGCTCGGTCGGACGGCAGGTAAGAGTCCAGGCGCATCGGCAGACGTGAGTCGTACACGAATACATCCGGCACAGCCTCCTCCACATCTCCCTTATGCTTTTCGAGTCTCCCCCCTCCTGCCGCACCATTCGCCGGGGTCTGTGACCCGGACAGATAAAACCATTCGGACGGAGAGGCCCCATCCTCAAATTGCGAAGGCAGCTGTTCCGCCGTATGCCATTCATGACTCAATTGGTCAAAATATCGGATCGGCAGTTCACCAGACAGTTCCATGTCTTCCTTGCCCTTCAGCCAATAATCAAACCAGCGCAGCTGCTCCAGATGATGACCACCATCCGCCTGCTCGCCATGATCGATTCCGCCGGCTCTGCGCCCCCATGGAATGTGAGCCCACGGGCCGACAACGAGCCGATGAAAGCAATCCGACGTGGCCGTAGCTTGCAGAGCTTCGAACGATTGTAACGTACCCATGAGGAAACCGTCATACCATCCCCCAATATGAAGCGCCGGCACGGGTTCCTTTACGATATCGTTGATCCAGTTCATCTGCTCCCAGTACTCATCGTACGCTTGATGATCGATCCAATCATAAAATGCGGGAAAGTATTGCTCCAGAATCGGATGTCTTTCATTCAATGGCATTTTCCAAAGTATCTCATCGGGGCTGCGCATGAGTCGTGAGCATTGCTCTGCCGTTTCGAAGTCACCCGCTCTTTGTGCAGTGTCACGAGCCAGCTGGAAAGCCCACGGCAGATGATTACCAAGTGCGAAGGAACCATGCGGGTAAAATAAACCATGATACATGTCTGCCGGACACATGCTCGGTGCAATCGCCTGGAGCGCAGGGGGGTGAAGGGAAGCTGCTGCCCATTGTGTTAGACCTTGATAAGAGAAACCGTACATGCCTACGTTCCCGGTCGAGCCGGACAGACCGGCTGCCCACTTGATGGTATCAAAACCGTCCTCTGCTTCTTGAACAAACGGATTAAATTCGCCTTCCGACTCTCCCCGCCCCCTGACGTCCTGAATTACTACGATATATCCCTTACTTGCATACCAGACGGGGTGGGCATGCGTAACGGTAGAAGCAATCGACCGTCCGTAGGGCTGGCGCATCAGCAGCACAGGATATTCTCCTGTCTCGTCCGGCAGGTATATATCTGAATACAACGTTATACCGTCGCGCATCGTGCAAGGGACCTTTCGCCGGATGACCACATTTCCAAATTTCATGCAACTCGCTCCTTTGCTGTAGATACGGATTGACTATTAAAATCCGCATGGCACGTTAACTGCTGCAGGTTGCGCCATTCTTCCATCATCCTTTGATCAGACACCGCTAACAGCCGAACGCTTTAATTTCTCCTGATTCAAAATGCCCTTAGGGTCGTTGTGATGTTTAATTTCCCACAAACGATCATGCGCGTAGGAACGCCCGCCCTCCTTCAAATCCCAAGTGTGCGGATTATTTACTCTAACCCGGTTTTCCTCGTAACGTTCCATCAGCTGATTCAGGTTTTCCTCCGTTGTGAACGGGACCAGCGGCAGGCCAGAGATCAGCAAATCTCCGTTTTGCCGGGCAAACTCGATATGATTCATCACTTCTGGATATTCCTTTTTCATTGATGAGATTTGCTCAAGGGCACAGGATGAATCAAAATTCAGCTGCAGGTAAGTCAAGCCAGGATCAGCCTTGCGCGCCCACAAAGTTGTATGATTCCATGTGAAATCGGAGACACCTACACCTTTGTGATACTGTTCGGCAGAGACCTTCATAGCCAAGTGACCTCCATACTCCGATAGGATCCGTTCAAGCTGGGATTCGTTAGCCGTATCCACTTCCAGTAATGCGACAGCATGGTCAGCGGGGAGATCAAGCGGAAGAAAATAGGATGGTACCGGCCATTCATGGATGGAAATTAGCCGTTTCACTAAGGAAGTGTCCTCAGCAACCGACTGACCGAAGCGAAAAGCCTGTTCAAAACGGTCAAAGGTCACGGCCCACTGCATCCATTCCACTCGGGGAGCCAGATTGATTTCCACTTCGGACAAAATGCCGATTGTACCGTAAGTATGCAGGTAAGGCAGCACTTCGTCTCCCTGGAGCTCAATGGTACGGGGATGAACCTCAACGGTCTTGATTTTTAGAGAACGTACCAACCCATCCCAGATCGTCCCCCAGCTGATCGAACCGATGCCGCCAAAACCGCCGCATAAAAAACCGCCGATCGTCGCGGATTGGAAGGTGGAAGGCATCGTACGCAGCTCGTAACCTGCCTTGCGGGCACTAGATTCCATTTTGCCGAGTCTAGCCCCGGCCTGGATCCGCATCGTGCCTTCTCCCATTTCGAGCACCTTGTTGTATTTGGCCAGATTCAGGACGATTCCGCCTGTGACCGGAACACATTGGCCATAGTTGCCGGTGCCGTTCCCCCTGATGGTTAGCGGAACTCCCAGCTCTGCTGCTATGGAGAGCAGATCGTCAAGTTCTTCCTCGGTGCGCGGACTGGCGATGCACTCGGCGACCTTACCCTGCAGCTGATTGGCCAGCACTGGAGAGAAGTGATGATAATCCATCGAATATTTGGCAAGCGCCGCCTCCTCCCACTGCAGCAATTCCGGATCCATGCGTTCTTTCAATACGGCTATCCAATGTTCATTCATTCGGTTCCCCTCCCGTATTTGTAAAACTGATCTCCATAGGAATCTCTTAGGATTTCGGCAAGAATTCATCCGTAAACACCTTGCTGACATCAGGCTCCTCTTTCAAGGCCCCAATCTCCTTTAGCTGCTTTCCGAGCTCCGTCCAGCGTTCCTCTGTCATGTAGCCAACACCATGTGTCGCCGCATCACCTTCATATACAAACGGAATAAGCGCTTCTGCGGCATAGTTCAGCTTTTCTTTCGTAAAATCAGGGTTTTCCTTTAAAATGACGTCATTCACGGTATCATAATTGGTCTTGTAATACTCCCAGCCCTTCATCGAAGCCTCGACATAACCGCGCACAATATCAGGATGATCCTGAATATACTGCTCCGTTGTGAACAGCACATTGGAATAAGGGTTATAACCGGCATCTGCCAATAGCAGGAAATTAATGTCTACATTCTGCTGCTTCATCTCGTACGGCTCACTGGTTACATATCCCTGAATGGCAACCGTTTCATCGGCTACAAAAGGAGCCAAAGAACCGGTATAAGCCAATTCCTTCACGTTACCCAATTGATATTTACTCTTCACAAAATCCCAAAACACCGAGCCTGTCCCCACGTATACGGAGCGGTTGTTCAAATCGGCCAGGGAGGACATGTTTTGATTGGCATGAACCATAAGTCCCTGCGGGCTTTTCTGGAAAATTGTCGCAATCGCTACAAGAGGGATTCCTTCTTCACGAGCGACCAGCAATTGATCCGCTGTAGCAAGTCCGAACTGCGCCTTGCCTGAAGCCACGATCTGTGTTGGAGACACCTGCGGCCCACCTGCCTGGATGGTCATATCGAGACCAGCCTCATTGTAATATCCTTGTTCCTTTGCCGCATACAGACCCCCGTGCTCTGCTTGTGCAAACCAGTTCGTCACCTGTGTAATTGCCGTCAGTTCCTCGCTTCCCCCCGTAGCAGCGGCATTCTGAGCAGTTGGCTGTTTCCCGCAAGCCGCCAGTAATGTGGATAAGGTAATCATTGCTGCGAGTAAAACGACAGTTCCCTTTTGTCTGTACTTGTTCATCTCATTACCACTCCCCAAGGAAAATTACGGATGATTTACTCTACTACTGCTACCGGATTTTGAAGCGTCATAAAGCCACTGATTCTACATTCAGCGACATCTCCTTGCTGAATTCGGACGGATCCGGGTGTGCCCGTCATGATCACATCTCCCGGATAGAGAGTCATCATCTGTGAAAAATACGAGACAATGAACCATGGATGATACATCATGTGAGACACCGTATTGCTATGAATAACCTCATCATTCAACACAGTTTCAACCACGACGCTCTGCAGATCACTTATTTCATCAGGTGTTATTAGTTGTGGTCCAAGACTGAAAAATGTATCGAATACCTTGGATCGCTGCAGGAATCTGGGGTTCCGTGCGTGAATGTCCTGGTTAGTCATATCCAGCGTTGCGGCAAAACCTGCAATGACCTCCTGCACACGTTCTTCCGGCACATTTTTGCAAGTTCGGCCGATGATAATGCCAAGCTCTGCTTCTGATGTCACATTCACATCCTGAGCCGTCAGCTGGATATACTCTTCCGGCCCGATCAGGCTTGAGTCCGGCTTCATGAAACAGACTGGCTCACGCTCTGGAGGAGTAGATGCGAGATCGATCGCTTTTTGCAGATAATTCATGCCAATTCCCCATATTTTACGAGGGTGGCGGAAGAGAGGAGCAGATATGGCTCCTTCTGAAGGTATGAAAGGGATGGATGAAACTGCTCTATCCCCGTGCTTCTGATACCACTGGATTAGCTCCTCTAGCTGGCCTTGCTGCAAGATCTCCATAACGGAGGTGCCCCATGAGCTTCCTTCCGCCCTGTTGATCTCCTCCAGAAGAAAGAATCGTTCCGCATGTTCAATCGCGGCCTGTTCACCATCGCCGTGTTTCAGACTGACGAGCTTCACGAGGTGCTTCCTGCTGGCTGTTGAACCGGTTCAGTCCCGCGGACATCGGTGATTTCAAAATCACACAGTTCCTCCAGCGCCTCTGACAAAATCGTTGAGATTCTATCCTGAATAATGCTGCCTTTCTCAGGCGTGGCCGTCGTAGCATCACCAGCAATGCCGGTAGCGGAAATATCAGCCATCTTCCAGGCGAAGCGGATTTTCCCTTCTAATGTAAGAAAGCGGTAAGAGGACATATCAGGAAGCTCTTTGACGAGGAACTCCTTCTTCACCCATTCCGGTTTAATGGACATCACGAGAGAGGTCTCATAATCGCCACCATGAATGCCGTATTCCAGTTCCTCGGAAGTGAGGAGATCCTCCGCCACATTCAGACTGCTGGGACTGAGATAGAAAACCATCATCCCCGTTCTGATCCGTATTTCTCGTGATACCGTATTTAGCAAATCCACGTTGCCGCCATGGGTATTAAACAACAACAGCTTGCGAAAACCACTGGCCTTCAGACTTTCTGCAATGTCCAGCATGATGGCATGCAGTGTGCTCGCCGATAAGGAAATGGTGCCCGGAAGTCCGATATGTTCATTGCTTTTGCCATACGAGACCGGAGGCAGCAGCCAGATCTCCTTATCCGCCCGCACCCGCTCCAGCGTTTGTGATAATGTCGCTTCCCCAATCAAAGTGTCCGTATATACGGGCAGATGGGGGCCATGCTGCTCCACAGCTCCAACTGGGAGAATAACCAGCGTCTTATCCTTCGGCAGTTCTTTGACCTGTTTGCTTGTCAGACGGGGCAAAAATCGTTCCTCCCACGCTGTTCCTTCATATCGTTGAAACATAACTGACACCCTTTCTCCTGCGGCTTTAATGTTTTTACGCGTAGCTTCATGTCCATATATCGAATGATGCTCTTATCCTATTACTTCTGAATTTACTGCTGAAAGAAAGGATGTGGCCCATTCCAGCAGACGTTGATCCTGTCCCGGACCGGCAATGATCGAAATACCGACCGGGCAGCCCAGTACCTCCGCAACTGGAATCGTAAGCTGCGGCAGACCCGACAAGCCGGAAATGCAGGTTAAACGCATCGTTTTCACTCTTCGTTCTTCAATTAAAGGCCCGCCCAAGCCCAGCTTCGGGGCCGCTCCAGTTGTCGTCGGAATCACAAGCACCGTATCCGTTCTGAGCAGGTCAGCCATGTGCTTGCACACCTCAACCCGGCGTTTGGCTGCCTTCTCCTGATCGGCAAGTTCAACAGTGCTTGCCCAGGAGAATCGCCCGGCCGTATCTGGTCCGAAGGTCGGCTGCTCACGTTCAATCCACGCCCCGTGCTCCTGCCATATTTCATAGCCCTGGATCGTCCTGAACATGGTCATCCATTCAGGTAGACCATGCGGGGCGATGCGAACCGTTTCATGGCTCGCAGTTATGCCGAAAAGCAACTTCAGGTAAGGGGTAAGCGCCTCTTTGCTCTCTGTGTCAGCAAGCTCCCACGCATCCTCACCAATGAGCACCCGACTGAAGCCTGTCCCCGAGTGTGTCTGCGGCAAAAGCACTTCTCCTACCCGGCACAGCGTCTCGAGATCACGTGCCATCCAGCCGACGGTGTCGAAGCTGGGAGCAAGTGGAATAACGCCTTTCGCGGAGACAATGCCATGTGATGGACGCATTCCATAAATTCCACAGTACGAAGATGGCACACGCACCGATCCTCCCGTATCCGTTCCAAGGGAGAAGTCAGCAAGCCCAGCGGCGACAGCAACCGCCGATCCGCTCGATGAACCGCCAGGGATACGATCGGGAGCCCTTGGATTCACTGGTGTTCCATAATGAACATTTTCACCATTCAAGCTGAACATCAGCTCATCCGTATGCGTCATCCCCGTTAGCCTTGCTCCTTGCTGCAATAGCAGGTTGAGCGTTTCCGCGTGTTCCGCCTCGGGCCCATGCGTCTGGAGCCAACGTGGGTTACCCGCGCCATTTGTATTGCCACGGACGGCAAACACATCCTTGACCATAAAGCTGAGTCCGTTCAGCCTACCCTGCCCTGTCGGTTCAACGTTCACCTGGTTGACAATGGCGTTCCATTGGTCCTTCATTGCTTCATCCCATCCTTCCGCTCAGCCTTCTAACGATGCCAGCTCTTCCGAGGTATTTCTCTCTATAGGAGTCGCTCCCCCGTTCAGCTCTTGTACCAACCAAGTGGAATCTGTAACGAAGCCATAACATTGCTTGATATTGTACAATGTCGCTTCTATGCAGAAATCCGGGGAGCTTGTTGCCGAGCAATCCTCCAGAAGTATGCCGTCATATCCGAGACAAGCCGCGTCCTGCAGTGTATGCATGACACACTGATCGAGATTTACCCCGGCAAACAACACCGTTTGAATATTAAGATTGCGTAGAATACTGTCCAGTGGTGTATCCCAAAACCCGCTCATGCGATATTTATCCACATAGATATCATCGGGGGACGAATCCAAACCATCGACAATTGCCGTTCCCCAACTGCCTTTTTCCAGCACCTTGGAGCCGTTCCCCGGCAGCGGGTCCCCGATGCCGTTGCCCCGCCCATCCGAATTGTATACATGGAGCACGGATGGCGGCACGTTCATTCGGTCTTCCCGATTGCCCCAGTTCACCCAAATCACAGGCACTCCCGCTTTGCGCAGCTCGGGCATCAGTCGGTTCAACCGGCTGACCGGGTTAAGGAGGGGAGAAGTATCGACCCCAATGGAATCCAGCCATCCACCCGGTGTACAGAAATCATTCTGCATATCGATGACAATAATTGCCGTATGCTCGAGATCAAATATGACTTCCTGCGGCTGTGCAGGGAGGGTTACTGACTTGCCGTACTTTTGCGTTCGCCTTAGATCCACCAGCGTTTCGGACACTTGCCAATAGCTCTTTCGATTTCCAAGTTTGAACATATTAAGTCCCCTCATTTTTTCTGAAATTTCTGATTTGAAGCTTTAATACTTTTGGTTCAGGTTTATGGCTTCGTCAGATACTCCGTTGTAAATGCCTGGGTAACATCTAGAGCCTTCGTTAATCCTCCGCCCTTGATCATCTGATCCTGCAGGGTGCTCCAGCGATCCTTTGTCATGTAACCAATACCATTTGCCTCGGAATCCTTGTTAAGAATAAAGGGTTTTTCCTGCACTGCCTCATAATTCATTGCTTCTACCGTCATATCGGGATTGTAGGTTTGAATAAACGGGTTTACCTTTTCATAGTTGTCTAGATAATAGCTCCAACCTTTCTGACTTGCCTGCACCACAGCTTCAACGACATCAGGGTGCTCTTTGAGATAATCTTCCGTCGTGAAAAGAACGTCTGCATAGTTCGCATAACCGGAATCGGCGATTTTCAGATAGTCCACCTCAACCCCCTGCTGAGAAAGTGCGTAAGGCTCATTCGTGATGTAACCCTGATTGAGCGAACTGGGGTCATTGATAAAATTGACCAGCTGCCCGTTATACTTCATTTCTTTTACATCTGTCAGATTGTATTGGCTCTTGATATATTCCCAGTAAGGTACCGCTGTACCGATGTATACGGTTTTGCCGTTCAGGTCTGTGAAATCCTGAATGTTCTCCCCCTTGTGGTACATCAGAACCTGCGGTGTGCTTTGAAAACCGGCAAGGATACCGACAACAGGGATTCCCTGTTCCCGCGCCTTCAGAATTTCATCCGCATAAGAGATACCGAATTCAGCTTTGCCTGCAGCGACTAGCTGCATGGTTGACACCTCGGGGCCTCCTGGCTGAATCGTCATGTCGATCCCTTTGTCCTTATAAAAGTTCTGCTGCAATGCCGCAAAATAGCCTCCATCTTCCCCTTTGGCGTACCAGCCCTCGATCAGTTTCACCTGCTTCAAATCTGTTCCGGCTTCCCCTCCAGCCGGGGCGGCGGATTCTAGAGCGGTGGAATTGGAGCATGCGCTCAGAAGCAGTAGGATCAAAGAAGCAGCCGACAGCAGCCATTTCTTGTAACGAAAGTTCATATGATGTTTGGACATGTTGGATCTCTCCCCCGGTTCTGGTATCATTTCATTGCTGATTCATGCCAGGACTTCAAAAGTTTGTTCGACACCATGTTGATGATCAGGAAAAATGCGATTCCTAGGGCGGATGCCGCTAAACCGCAGGCGAACAGGTAAGGCGTTTGCAGGCGGGTTGCCGCAACGGTAATCCCGTAACCGAGTCCGCCTTGTCCGCCACCAATGCCTGCAATGTATTCACCTACGATCGCTCCGACAACCGAACTGGAGCATGAAATTTTCAGCCCTGCCATAATGTACGGGAGTGCCGCCGGAAATCTAAGCCTCCAAATGGTTTGCAGCTTGCTTGCATTATACAAATAGAATAAATTCTTCATGTTCTGATCCGTTGAGTTCAATCCGATCAGCGTATTCGATAAAATCGGGAAAAAGCTGATTAAGAATGAAATGATCACAATGGCATTTATTCCAGCTCCGAACCAGATCACTATGATTGGCGCTACCGCAACGACCGGAATAGTCTGTAGGATAATAGCGTAGGGATATACGCTTTTTTCTACCGTTTTGGACAGGGCCAGTAGAATGGCCAATGAAATACCGAGCACTACACTGATCGTAAAACCGATCAACGCCTCAACAATGGTTGTGCTTACCGACGTAATCAGATTTGCGCTGTTCTCAGCAGCGGCTGCGGCAATATCGGATGGCTTGGGCAAGATATATGGGGGCATTCCGAGTATCCGCACGATTAATTCCCATCCGCCGATAAACAGGACAAACACGACGATTGGCGGCAGAATTTTTTTCAGCAGTCCAATGACTGGTCTCTCTTCTGCCGGATGATGGCTGCGGGCATTGTCCTTCCCAGAAGCTCGGATACCTGGTGTCGTTTCAACGGCTGGATTAGCTACCATCTCTTCCATGTTGCTTCCCTCTCCTCTCATTTCTGGCTATCAATGATTCAGTACATTGGACACGCTGCGTACATATTCACCGAATTCAGGCTGGGTCCGGAATTCATCATCTCTCGGATAGGCAAACGGAATATCAATGAAATCCGAAATTTTACCGGGACGAGGCGTCATCACTACGACTTTTGTTGATAGGAACACACTTTCGAACACGTTATGCGTAATGAACAGAACCGACATCTTCTTGTCCTGTTCCCAAATATTTAGCAGTTCATTCTGCAGCGTCTGCCTGGTAATTTCATCAAGAGCGCCAAACGGTTCGTCCATTAACAGCAGCTTGGGGCGAGATATCAACGCTCGTGCAATAGATACTCTCATCTTCATTCCGCCTGACAACTCACGGGGCAGCACCTTCATATAATCCTTCAGCCCTACCAACTCTAAAACCCGCTCCCCTTCGGTAATCCGCTCCTTTTTGGATACGCCACGCAAAGTAAGAGGCATGGTGACATTATCAATCAGCTTGGCCCACGGGAGCAGGGTATGCTCCTGAAATACAAAGGCAATTTCATTCTGTTTTCGTGCTTCCTTTGGGGAAGTACCCAGCACGGTCAGATGACCGGAGGTCGGTTCTGTCAAACCGGCAATCATATTGAAAATGGTAGATTTCCCGCAACCGGAAGGACCGACAAAACATAGAAATTCTCCTTCCCCTACATGCAGATTCGCATGTTGCACAGCTACAGTGCCATTGGGGTAGATTTTGCCGACATCATCGATTACAAGCATGGAACGGCTGTCCTTTTGGGCCGCTGCCTGTTGATTTTGGGTGAGCTGCATCTGAATCCCCTCTTCTCTTTGAAGTTGTGTCCTATCATATAGCCAAAAAATATGTGTGTAAATATTCCTGACACAATTTTGGTTTTTTATCTAACGGTATACGCTTTACGTTGGTTCAAAAACAGAACATTCTATGTTTTGGGTTAACTTATATGACATATATATAACAAAAGGGATTGCAGAAATTCGACAAGACCCTATATAATTGCTTAAAAAGTTACGTGATGTCCGGTACCTGATTCAGATATGTATCGTTTAGGAGGATTGATTGACATGCATTTAACTATAGAAGATGCGTTGGCAGTGTACCCATTATCGGAAGGGAAGTTGGCAGCCGGTAAAAAAGGAATTTCTCGAACGATTAGCTCCATCAATTTGATGGATGCGCCGGATGTGATCAACTGGATGAAAGAAGGGGAACTCTTGTTGACTACAGCGTATGCGATTAGGGATTCACCCGAGGAATTTGTTAATTTGCTGCAAAAGCTGAATGAACGTGGGGCCTCCGGGCTTGGCATCAAGCTTGGTCGATACTGGGCGGAAATACCAGAGATTGCCCTGCTGGAAGCCGATCGGCTGGGCTTGCCCCTAATTGAGCTGCCCTTTCAATTCACCTTCTCCGAGCAGATCACCGCTCTCTACCAATCCGAGTTCCAACGCGATACCCGCCGGCTGAATGAATTGCTTGAAACACAGAAGAAGCTGGTTGATTTTGCGATGCAGGCGGATGAGTACACCAATTATTTTCAAAGTATCACAAACATTATAGGGATTCCTTTAGCCATCGTTACCTCTGAAGGACAGACCTTGTATAACATGACCCGCTGTTCCGATATGGAGCTATTGAGCGATTGGCCCTGGAATCAGGACAATCGGTTTTACAAGTCGGCGAGCAACCTGTTGTATCGTGTTCCCCTGCTGAAAAACGGAAAGTCATACGGTTATTTGCTGATACAAACTGAAAATTTGCTGGAAGCACATGAAATGGAGGGCATTTTTCACCAAGCTGCCGTGATTCTTTCCTATCATCTGGAGGTCATCCAGAATCAGGAGGCTACTGCGGCAGGCAGTCGTCTTGGCACGACCATGGAACGTTACTTGAAGGGGAACGCCTCTCTGAAAACGGTGCTCGAATTTGCCGAAGCATTGGGAAGCACATTTTGGAGCACGCCTTACGTATGCATGGTATCTTCCTCAAGAGCGGATGCTTGGGACCATGAAAGTCAGAAGCGCAAACTGAGGGAGATTCAGAATAGGCTTCAGGATCATCCCAAAACATCCTCCTTGGAATCCCATCATTTTTATGTGATGAACCGCATATATTCACTCTTCCCCCTTCTAGAAGAAGAGGCCAAGGATCGAAGGAAGTATGAGGATTCGGTACGTTTGTATGCAGATTTGATGCATTCATGGGACCACGGAACAAGGACATGTTTTATCAGTAAAGTAAGAACGGGCATGGAGGAGTTCATCGACGGCTTCCGGGAGTGCGGGGATGCTGAGAGAATCAGTACGGAGCTTGGTTTAAGCGAACCGGTTGTCATGTTTGCTGACCTGGAGTTTATTTATCTCTTCAAGCATATTCCACAGGAGGTTATGGTCAGGTATTGCTCTTATTTATTCCGTCCACTGCTGGACAAAGAAGAGGAATACACCAGCGAGATGATGCACACACTTGAAGCCTATTTCGCCAACAACGGCCAAGTGAATGAAACGGCACGTGAGCTATTTATCCATCGCAACACAGTGCTGTACAGGCTGGAGAAAATTTCGGGGCTGCTGAATCTGGATTTGAAGAATACCGATCATCTGCTGCTCTTAAAGATGGGACTTATGTTTAGGCATTTGATGTCACCCGAGAGACCAATTTGAGAAAGGACTAGGGGTCCTAGAAAGCCTCGATTCCTGGTTGCCCGTTAGCCAACCTGATCGCAACCAACGTGAAATGAGAGAACTTGTTCGCTATCGCCGGAGTCTGATTCAAGAACGTTCTCGTGAACATAACCGTGTTCAAAACGTTCTTGAAGGCGCCAATATCAAGCTCGCTTCTGTCGTATCAGACATGATGGGGCTCTCGAGTCGGGACATGCTTGAGGCCATGGTGGGTGGTGAAACCGATCCGGAGACACTGGCTGGCTTGGCATGCAGGTCCATGAAGAGAAAGAAAGAAAAACTCGAGCTCGCGCTGAAAGGCAACATGAGTTCACATCAACGAATGATGTTAAAAACCATGCTTACCCATATCGACTTCCTGAGCGAACAAATCATCGAGCTGGACATGGAGGTAGCCAAACGGCTCGCCCCTTTCAAAAAAGACCTGGATCGACTGGATAGCATTCCGGGAATCGCGGCCCGAACGGCTGAACAAATCCTTGCTGAGATTGGCACCGACATTGCTTCTCGTTTCCCAAGTGCAGCTCATTTATGCTCATGGGTTGGTCTTGTTCCAGGTCACAATGAAAGCGCAGGCAAACGCAAGTCCTCCAAAACACGCAAAGGCAATAAATATCTGCTCATCGAAGCTTCTCACTCTATACGAGGATCTGATCATTATCTTGGTGCCCAATACAGGCGAATTGCAGCTCGCAAAGGAAGGCACCGCGCAGCTGTTGCTGTTGCGCATTTCATCATGACGGTACCGTTGACCTGCAGGTAGGACAAGCATTATTCAATTTGAGATCATGAAATGCGCATTCATCCAGAAGTTTAAACTGATGCAGCCAAGAGTGATCCCCCCCCCCTCCATACACTTCGAACACCAATACAAATCACGATGAAACCAAGGAATCTCAAGTTTTGAATTCACTCCGTGCTCTCTTCGAAGATTTTGAAATTGTTGATAAATTAAAGCAGCATCATTTTCCAACCGATGACCTTCTCATAACCTTCCCGAAAAAAATATCTAGTGAAGCTCCAATCACTGTTTTCAGGATATGCAGAGATTTCAGGTGATCTGAAATTTGGCAGCTTTACTCGTCACTTCTTGTGTAGATTTGGATACTGCTTTTTTAAATATTCAATCTCTGCTCGTAAGTAAGCCTTTTCTTCTTCCATACTGGAGAACTTTGTTTTGGCGTCCTCGTTTAGATGTGGCAGATTCTAAGCTTATTCCGAGTTTCGTTTTCGCAGCCCATACTTGTACCTGAGATTTATTTTGAATATCTAAACGTGTCGCTACTTCACGTATACTCATATGTTCCTCGTTGACCAGCCAGGCCGCCTCCAACTTCAATTTCAAGGAGTACCGCCGGAAAGTTTGTCCTTTTTTAGCCATGAAAAAATCCCCTTCGTTTGACAAAATTAAGTCCATCTAAACAGATGTCTTTTTCTCTTGTCTACTAAAAAGGGATATTACCATGTATCGTATCACACCTGCGGAGAAACTTTTGCGAAAATATTTGCTGCCCAATAGCCGTATACCGTTAAAACGCCGCAAGTTTTTTTGTCCTTGCGTCTCTATGCCTGTAACCGAATTTCCCGAAAGTACACCAAATAGTACACCGATTAATTGACGCTAAATTCTAGAAAATATGGGCTTTTAGATCTTTCAACTGATCCCGCCGCCGAATTCCATCAGACTGTTATAGGCTTATTCGTCCCTGGCAGTCCGACGATGTCCGGCTTATTAGTCGTATAAGCTATTCCTTTGTTGGCGAGGCCACAAACAAGCGCTTATCGGCATTGACTGTCTCTTTTTCTTTATCCAAAAGCACAATGATGGCAGGCAATACGATTAAAGTGCTGAGCAAGCATAACAACGTATCCATGACGGTTGATACTCCGAACAACTTAACCACCTCAAAGTTGGTAAACAGTAGGGCGCTGAAGCCACCCACAACCGTGAGACCGGAGGCCGAAATGGCGCGGCCGACTTTGGTCATCGCCGTAATAATGGCTGCCTCGGTATTCATTCCGTTCGCCTTTTCTTCCAAATAGCGTTCCATCAGTAAAATAGTGAACTCTGTTCCGATTCCAAGCACCAATGAGCCAAGTACTGCGGTCAACGGATTAATATCAATTCCCAGCACAAAGAGCAGAGCGGTTGACCACCCGTTGACCAGAATGATAGGTAGAAGCGGAAAGAACGCCCTTTTAATATTCCGGTAGACAATAAACAATCCGATTAGTATAGCCAGTAATCCTGAAATGAGCGAGGTATGCCGGCTGTCTGTCAGGCCGTTCAAACTTTTCACCTGCAACACCTGAATGCCAACCGGATTCGCACTTACGCCTTCAGGAAGATCCATGTTTTGTTGCAGCCGTCCCAGCAGCTTCTCCTGCTCCTGTGAGCTTATATTTTCCAGGTTAAAAACAATATGCGCCATTCGCCGATCTGCAGACAACAGCGGATCGGTCATCTCGGACGGCAGTTGGTCAAGCACATTCCCGATCACAGATGAATCTGCGGCAGCGATATTGGGCTGGACCGCCGACATAGCGCTAACGATACTTGAACTGCCTGTAATCTCACTATTTTCCGTAACGGCACGTTTTTGGAAGGTATCCATCCACTTGATAATGTCCGGACGGGTTACGTCCTCTGCCTCAACCATCCAGTCCAGGGTCAGCGTGCTGCCCAGAACCTGGCGAATCTCGTTCATTTCGATAAGCGCCGGCGCTTCCTGCGGCATCAGCTTCTCAATATTGCTCTCCACATTCAGCTTGTGGTCCACGGAAAATCCGGCAATTGCGATAACAACTGGAATCACCAGCATCAGCTTCGGCCGCTGAATGACGTTCTTCGCCAATGCCCCAAGACCGCGTTCAACCACATTCCCCTCTTTCCCTTTGCGCAGTTTGATACCTTTACGGTCTCTCAGCACCAGCACCGGGAGCAGGAGGAGTAAGCTCACAATGTACATTATGCAGACTCCCACCGCCAGCATCAGGCCGAACTCCTTGATCATCGGCATTTCCGACAACAACAGCGTCAGGAAGCCCGCCGCCATAATAATGACCGCGATGCCCACCGCCGGCGCCATATGTTTTACGGCATGGGTTACTGCTTTGGAGGAATCCTCTGTTTTGACCAACTCCTCTTCATAGCGGTTATGGAACTGCAGCGCAAAATCCGTCCCTAAACCAATCAGAATCGGAAGCAAGGCCATTGTCGCAATGCTCAGCGGCATGCCGATGTAACCCATCAAACCAAAAACCCAGATCATGCCGGTCAATACAACTGGCAACGAAAGAAGACGCCACCGGACGGGAAATACGACCATAAGCACAATGACCATCAGCACAATGACTGTGAGCAGCATCGTCACAATATCTTGCGTAATGAAGTCCTCTATCGTCTTTGAAATGGCCGGAATACCCGAAAATAAGGAATTGGAATGCTCTATCGGATGCTCCGCGATGATCCGCTCCAACTCGTCGGTCACCTCTGCCATTTGCTGCATCGTAAGTCCGCTGTCCAGCTGTATATTATATAGAACGATTTGCCCGTCTTCGGGCAAGAGCGGTGCTACAGCTGATTGAGGAGCGCCGGACTCATCGAACAAGGCGTAGCGCACAAAAGCCTTATTGGTTGCGGACAACTCGCCAATCTCATCCTTTTGCCGGATTTGCTCTCCATATTGAGCTGCAATCGCCTGTTCCACTTTCTTTTTCGCGGCCTCCGCCGCCTGGGCCTGCTGTTCTTCATCGCCCCCGCTTGCTTTAGCGGCCGCGGCGCCCTCCGTCATCGCTTGCTGCACTTGCTCTGCAATCTGCTGTTGCATTTGCGTCATTTGCCGCTCAGCTTGTTCGGCAAACACGCCTGCCAAGGAAACTGGACTGGTCACCGAATAGACTTTTTCAACGGAAGCAAGCTCCTGCTGCAGCGCATTCATCTCTCGAAGTGAATCACCATTCAGAAGCAGATTGTCGCCGCCGCGTAGCAGCAGCACCAGACTTTCCCCTCCAAACTGCTTTTGAAAGCGCTCATTATGAATCGAAACCGGATCATCCTTGGACAGCAGCATATCTACACTTGTCTTTACCTCAATACGGGTTAGTCCGTAAGCCATTCCCCCAGTAATCAAAGCCAGAATGACGAGCAGCAGAACCGCATGTTTGGAAATCAGTTTTCCGGCTTCCGATGTTACATTTCTCAAGAACAATTCCCTCACTCCATTTCTATATATTTAATCCCAAAAAACCAAAAAACTCAGCATCTTTCTCTGCCTTTATCCCTTTACCCGCGAAACAAGGCGCGTCATACCCTTTCAGAATGAACGGCTGTTTATAAAGCATTTTTTCCCTTTTTCCAATGTTCGTGTCTTCCCATCACTCCCTCCATAAATTCATGGCAGGTCACAATTTTGTCGGCGAAGCACACCGCCCAGGATTCTCTAAAGCGAGGGACGGCTGGTGTTAAAGGCCACATATGTTTGACAATAATATCCCGCTCGATCCTGTTGAGCGACGAGATGTCTTCAGCATTGCGCAATGCAGCCTTGGGGTGGGTGAAGCTATGCCCTCTTCCTCCCGGAGCCGGATCATGCCAATCATATAAAAACAAATCATGAAGCAACCCGCCTCTGGCCGCCGAGCGATAATCAAGCTTGCACCCGCGACAAGAATGATCAGCAACGCACCGACACCATAAATCGGGCAAAAGCAGCCAAACATAAATCCTCTATTCACAAAATGCTGTTGTCTTACACTGGCATATACTTTCTCCAGCAGCCAGCCGCTCAAAGCATAGACAGCAAAAAAATAGAAGCTCCATGGAGAAACCTTTATTCAACTGCCTGACTCCCCATTTAAAAAAGGAATCACAATACACAAAAGACCAAAAAACTATACAAGAAACAGATAGACTCCACCTGCTGGAAGTAACTCAATGGACCAAATGATGATGCCCCGTCTTAGAAGCGACCTGAGCGGAAAATAGCATACAACAGCCACGCGAACATTAACAGTGAAATTACAGTGCCGATTTCCAGCATCGGCAGCCTCCACAGTATCGTTTGCGCCCCGCTGATGGAGGAGCCGATAATCAGGCCGAGCAGCACGAGACTAAGCGCTAGCAGCACAATGCTGAAGGACATCTGATTGCTTATCCGGTCCAGCTTCTTCACCAGCTGCTCAAGCTGCGGAGCAACCACTTCCACTTGCATCTTTCCCTTGCGCAGCATTGCACTTAACCGGCCCATAGTTACGGGCAGTTCGCTCGCAATCTGTAAGTATTCCGGGACATCCTCAAGCGTGTTCTTCAGAAAGCTCCAGGGGTTTAGGCGTTCCAAATACAGCCTTTTCCCAATCGGTTCTGCGACATCAAACACACTGAAATCCGGATCAAGCTCGGCAACCACCCCTTCGGTAGTGAGAATGGATTTTCCAACCATGGTCAGCTCGGAGGGGATACGAATCCGGTGCTTAAAAGCCACACCGAATAAATCTTTAATCATTTCTCCCAAACGCACCTCTTTTAGAGGAACATCGTAGAACTTGGTCCGCATCTGCTCAACATCCGCGTACAGCTTCCCCTGGTCCACTTCTGCAGGGATCATACCTAAATGCCCGATGGCACGCATCACCCCCTTGGAGCTTCTGTTCCGTAAAGCGATAATAAAGGAAGCAAAATGTTTTTGTGTATGAGCGGATAGCCGCCCCACCATCCCGAAATCCAGAAGCGCAATCTCTTCCCCGGGAAGAACCAGAATATTGCCGGGATGGGGATCGGCATGAAACACACCGTCAACCAGTATTTGCTGAAAAATAGCACTTGCAATCCGTTCGGCCACTACACGGGTCCGTATGCCCTGCTCCTTGAGCTGCGCTGTATCCGATAGGCGTATGCCTTGGATATACTCCATGGTCAATACTTTTTGGCTGGAATAAGGCCTGTAAACAGCTGGAATGCGTACATGCCTCATTTCGTCCGCCGCGCGGGTAAAGCGTTCCAAATGAGCAGCTTCCTGCCTGTAATCGAGTTCAGCAAGCAGCCCCTGGCCCAGTTCCTCCACCACCTCGGTCAAACGGTAGCTTGCCGTCCAACTGCCCCGGCGGTCGGCAAGCCGCGCCAGATCTGCCAAAATATCCAGATCTGTTTCGACAATTGCGGAAAGCTGTGGCCGTTGAACCTTGACTGCCACTTCCTTGCCGTCAGCCAGAACAGCAAGATGAACCTGCCCGATCGAGGCGGAAGCCAGAGGTACCGGCTCAAAGGTTCGAAAGAGCTGCGATATGGGAGCCCCCAATTCCTCTTCAATCACTCTGGATACGTCGGCATACGGAAACGGGGCGACGGCATCCTGAAGCTTGGCTAACTCCTTCAAAACGGGCTGCGGAACCAAATCCGGCCGGGTGCTTGCCAGCTGTCCCAGCTTGATGAACGTGGTGCCCAGTTCTTCCAGCAGCATGCGGATACGCTTGCCAGCGTTGTGCCAATCCATTGCACCATTTGCGGAAGCAGCGACCTCCCCGCTATTGCTGTAGACGATAAATTCGAATCCGCTGCGGGCAAGTGCCGAACTGATCGTCCGGTAGCGCTGCAATTGTCTGAATTTTTTTGCGCCCCCAAACCTGCACCTCCGTTAGTTGTTTAGACCTTTACTTTGTTCAAGCACAAGCACACGGAGCTTTAACTGCTTAATCTCCTCCAAGGCCGCCAGGTTTTGTTCCGACAAAATCGCCTGAACCCGTTCGGTAATTCGTTCCTCCATCCGCTGCTCTTCTTCTTCTTTGCGATGAATAAGCTTCTCCGCCAGCGCACGGGCTTCCAAACGTCCCACCTCTCCTTTTTTGACCAACTCACCCACGGTTAGTTCGATTTGTTCCTTACCCGCAGCCGCGAGTCCGATCCCTAGCATCATCGCTTTTTCCAACGTTGTTTTCATTAGTTTCCAGCTCCTTTGATAAGATGATTTGCTTTTGCTATACGGATTTGCCGTTGAAGCTCTTCTATGCTTTGTTCCGCAGCATCCTCGCCCGCCTTGATGCATTCCTGTGTTTTGGTAAAGTCAAAGGCCGCGAAAGTTCCAACGTCAGGCCGGATCACAAAGTCCGCCTGCCTCAGACTGGCATGTTTGCGCTCTGCCGTCATCAGGCTGTACGAGCGGTACACCACTTCGACCATATTGCGCGGCGGCTTTTTCTCATGCTCTCTCGCCACGTCCACGGCAATGACAAAGCAGGTATCCTCAGCCAGCGCTTCCTCCACCGGCAAATTGTTCAGTACCCCACCGTCCACCAGCATCTGATCCCCTGCCATCAGCGGCGCAAAAACACCCGGAAATGCGGTGGTTGCTCTGAGGACAGTCCCGAGATTCCCTTGATCTAGCACCACCTGCTTTCCTATCATCAGATCAACTGCGATTGCTTTGAATTCAATCGGGAATTGTTCGATCGGCAAGTCGTGTTTACCGTGCCTTTGCAGCAATTCGTTGATCGTATTATGGACCGCATTGCCGGCAAGCAAGCCACGGTGACGAATACCAAAATCGATCAAACGATATTTTGGTGTACTGAGCAGCAGTTGTTCAATATCTCCAGCGGAGACACCTGCCGCGTACAAGCCTCCAATTGCCCCGCCCATGCTTGTGCCTACGATACGGTCTATCCGGATTCCATGTCGCTCAAAAGCTTTCAATACGCCCAGATGCGCCAGCCCCCTGACTGCTCCGCCGCCCAAAACAAGTCCTGTTTTTCCCATAATGCACTCCATTTCTATTCGTTTGACTTTATCTCAGAATAATTTGTATGCTCATTACTGTCCGCAAACGCTGTTCCCGGCGTAACTGGACGATGCGCCACATAATACCGCCATTGCGTGTAAAAGTAGTATAAGAAGGTTCCGGTAAGCATTGCAGTGCCTATGGACAAATCGTGAACCACCAGCCACAGCAGGATCGTAAGAATAAGGCAGTACATCAATCCAACGCTGCCCGAAAAAAACAAGTGCTTGATATTCTCCGGGTCCTGATGATGCTTAAGATGCGCCTTCCTCAACACAGTTAATGCGTAATGATGATATACATAACGGTGCGCGAAATATTCAAAAACAGCGAACAGTACGACCCCGAGGATGAAACCGATAGACGTCCTAATCCAATCGAAGTAAATGCAGGTGAGCGCAATCCCTATAAAGCTCATATTCACGTTGAAACGGACAGTAGGATGATTATAAAACTCCTCGTAGTAATTCACAGACAACCCTCTTTCAAAAAACCTAAAAGACCCAAAAACTATTGAAAAGCAGAAGCTTTGTCAAGCTAAAGCTTCGTGCAGCATATTTGACAACAATCGTTGGTCCTGATTCGACAGTTGATTCATGATGCTGAGAAATTCGGATACCAGTTCTGTAAATTCGGTGCCAAGCTCGTCATTGATCGTTTGAATAATAGTGCCGAGAACCGTCCCCACAAACATCAGAGTTCCATTCTCGCTGCCCGGTGTTTTGCTGACTACCAGACGGATCAACGTTTCTGTTTTACCGCCAAGCTTCTTTACATACACAAGCAGCAGGCCGAGAATATAGCCGCAAAACTCAATACTGGATGCCTTGGAAGGAATCTCGTTCATCATTCTTCGGATCAGTTCGTTCACACTGCCGCTCTTTACGCTTTGCAGCAGCTTGTGGATATGCGCTACCGTCTGCTCCCAGTCCGCCGGATTAAAGGAATCGCTTCGGTTCTGCTTAAACAGCTCGGACGCCTTGACCGTGGGCGAGAATACTACCTGCGAACGGCCGGTTTCCTTGGAGTTCACTTCATAGCTTCGTGTTACAAAGCCGAGCTTTTCAATTTCCTTCAGCATGTCATAAGCAGTCCATTTACTGACTCCCAATGATCGGGCCAGTGTCTCATAATGAATAGGCAAACGGGTTCGCTGATACAGCTCAACCAGTTGCCCCAATAATTGCAACCGTCGTTTCGTAAGTGGCATGGATGCACCTCAAGAGTTTTTTGGTTTTTTGTGTGTTTTAATATTACCACTCACTTCCTTCGCCCGTCAATCTGAGACTAAGGTATAATTGTGTTTTTTAGTTTTTTGTGTTTCAATGGTACTGCCTTGAATTTAGCATGCTGCCTTGTCTCAACGTTGCAAGTATGAGGAGTATATTTTATTTTTGGGTCTTTCCTTCTAATCCATAGTTTTTACACCAGGGAGCTTTGCATTTTAAACTATGCTTCTCTTCCTTTAACTATAATCTTCGAAGTTCGCGCTCTTGATCCGTTTCTTTCCGAGAAGGATTTCCTCGTTTATCTTCAAAAGCCGCATATCCCTCTTGCCGATAGCTAACTTTAATTTTTTTATGCGGTCGATAGTATCATCGTTTACATCAATTATTGCGGCTTCATTTATTACTCGGTTCGAAGGTATTGAAGTAGCCTAACTGTCCGTTAGCTTAATGAATTAACGAAAAAAATAATTGATTGGATATACTTCTAATCTGTTCAAGTTCTTGTCCCTCTACGATGACATATCAGCACAAATTGTAATCTATTCACGCTTAGATAACTACCTAAGCCGAAATGACACAATGTTCTTGTCCTGCGACAATTGTACATGTTCTTGATATGCTTTCAGTTTCTTTATTCTCCCTTACCATGCTCTGTTAGCTTAATTAGTTGATGGCGTTTATCTCTTTGACTTAGAGAATAAAAAAAATGTTGATCTATATCAGACCAACATCTTTTAGCTCGCTTTTAAATTGTGTTTAATATATTAATTGAAATTTTTACTGTTTTGCAATTCTTTATAGTCAAACCAATCAAAATCAACAAATGGAAAATTATGATGGATGCCATCTTGATATAATGCTTCATTTGAATTTGGTTTGGCTTGCTTACTTCCGTACAGACCGATGTAGGTTCCAGTGAAGCCACCAGCACGATCGGTACTAAGCAATCGGCCATCGGCTTTTTCGAATAACACGATCCACGAAGCACACTCATTGGAACGATAATAAAAGCTGTACTCCTGCTCATGTCCAACAACCTTCATTTGAATATGATCATCGCTCCATGGATGGAAGCTCAGAAGTTTATCTACCCCAGCCTCCCTCTCTACAAGGCGAATAAAAGGCTTTCCTTGCTCCAATGCCAGCTCCATTCGGAAGTGGTAATTCTGGTTGTGAAATAAGGTCAGACCTGCGGTTTCACCCTCATTTTGAGGATTAAACTCCATGTGTGTGGATGCATTGAACATCAGGTGCTGCTGCCGCCGACCAACAAAAGCAGGATTGCTCTGTTCAGTCAGCTGTTCCTGTTTCAATCGTAGACGTAAATGCCCAGGTCGTTCTGTCACGCTCCAAAATTCTCCGCGCGGCGTTCTCAGAAAATTCCATATCGGAGATAGAGAACTCTCTTCGAAATCGTCCCTAATCGATACGCTTGGCCACCGCACTTCAGGCAGGTTAGGTGATCTCGTTTCCAGCTCCAATCTGCCCACCCCTGGACTAACAACAGGCCACTCCTGTTCCCACTGTACGGGTGCCATGAAAGTTTCCCGACCCAGGTTTCGGTAGTATCCTCCGGCTATTCTGGATGCTAGACATAGTAACCACCACTCACCTTGTTGTGTTTCAATCAGTTCCGCATGACCTACATTAACAATCGGATACGCTCTTCCCAGATGTCGATGCGTTAAAATCGGATTGGCGCGGTGCCCTTCATAAGGTCCTGTGATGATACGGCTACGCGCGATGGTCACGGCATGAGTATGTCCAGTTCCTCCCTCCGCAATCAACAAGTAATACCAATCATCCTTCTTATAGATATGCGGCCCTTCCTGAGCATGAGCCACCTTAAGCGCACCCTGCCATATGCTCACTTTTTCACCGATAAGCCTGCCCTGCTCCAGATCGATCTCCTGAAGCCAGATATCCATATGTTTGGAGTATTCCTGACCTTCAGGTGGGATCCGGTTTCCCGTATAGTACGCTCTGCCGTCTTCGTCGAAAAATAGCGATGGATCAATGCCTGGAGCATCTTCCAACCAAATGGGATCAGACCAATCACCTGACGGATCAGTAGTGGTTACATAGAAGTTATGTTCCTTCTTTTCGTTATCAACGAATGTAGTAATCATGTAGAATGTGCCGTTATGATACCGAATTGTTGGAGCCCATATGCCCCGAGAAGGCATAATCCCATCCAAATTAAGTTGTGAAGCACGATCAAGAACATGGCCTAGCTGCTGCCAATGAACCAGATCTTTACTGTGGAATAACGGTACGCCGGGAAAGTATTCGAAACTGGACGTAACGAGATAATAGTCTTCTCCTACACGAATGGCCGACGGATCTGGATGGAATCCCGGTAACACGGGGTTGCGAAATGTTTTCACGTCAAGTTCTCCTTCATTCAAATGTTATGGATTATCAATCAACGCTCTCTTGCACGAGTGAAAGTTCTGCGGCTGGATTCCACTCATCCGCTCCGGCAAAGAGCTGGGCAGGCAGATATTTCTCTGCTTCTTCCGCCGTCAACTGAGTCGTCCAGTTAAAACGTGCTTTGGGATTCGCTCCTGGCCCGTAACTGGCAAATTCGCCAAAACGTGCCGTACGTTCATTATCCAGGTTACTCCAGTTATTCCATCCGGATGAACTAATGTGATTACCCATATAGCTGTTGATATAAACTACATTGGCATAAGGTCTCCATGGTCTACCAAGAGGTATAGTTCCAGCAAGACTAGAATCGCCAGTAATACGGCTATTCAAAAATACATATCCAGGCTTCCCCTCCGCAGTCGATGCTGCAGTAACGTAACCACTGCTTAAGCTGTGAATGACGCTATTTTCAAACAATGTAGTGGCATTGCCAAAGATAAAGTCGACATCACCCTCAATATAACTATCCACATAATATTGCCTTCCATCGTTCACATAAAGTGTGTCCTGCCACCCCTTTAAGCTAACGTCCCGGAATACCAGACGATCACCACGAGCGAGCAGAGCAACCGCTTGACCAGCATTGTCACCAGCATCATTTTGTATCGTCAGATGCTCAGCCGTAAAATCGTTTGTCTGCACCCGGAAGCTATAGCTGCCTGAGGTACCGAGTGCATTGCCGGATGAATCCAATGTGCTGGCAGAATCACCATAGATCAGCACAGTGCCCTCCCGGCTCTCTCCAATGATTCGCAGATGTTTTTTGCTGGACGGTACGTCCAGCTTCTCACGGTAAATTCCGTCCTTGATTCGTATGATGGTAGGAAGCGTGCTATTGTCCGGAACAGCATGTATAGCTGCCTGAACCTGTTCATATTGTGCACTTCCATCAGATGACACGGTTAGAACTGGTGCAGGAATTTCAGATATTGGAGCGGACGACATACTCTCGCCAACTTCATTCAATGCCGTAATGACATAATAATAGGCAGTGCCATTGATTAACTGTGTATCAGAGAATGAAGTATCATTTACATTGGAAGCTACAGTAACGAATGGCCCTTGGGGTGATTCACTTCGTTTCACTGCATAATCCTTAGCTCCCTCGGATTCTTGCCAAGCAAGAGTGATTGTACTTTCACCTGGCTCAGCACGAATCTCTGATGGAGCTTGAGGTCTACCATCATCTACTGCTGGCCGTGTGCCAGCGGCTGCGGAGTCAAGGCTTCGGGTACCTTGAGCCAGTGCGGTCACTTTGTAATAATATGGCTTACCGTTTACGAGTCCTGTATCCAGGTAGGAAGTTCCTGATTCTTGATCAGCAATAACATCGTAAGTTCCAGTCACGGACGTTGCACGCTTGATCACATAAGTCGAAGCTCCTTCTATAGCTTCCCATGTAATAGAAACGGATTCGGGAAGAGACTCTACTGTGACTTGGGGAGTAGATAGAGCCATGGTTGGTGTTATAGCAACTGGGGAAGAATCTGCCCCCTCTCCTCCAATGCCAGTAGCAGATACAACGTAATAGTAGGTCGTTCCATTATCCAGTCCCCCATCCCGAAACGTAGGAACAGCTGTACGAGACGACACAGTTGTATACGGGCCTTCAGCCTGCAAACTGCGTTTTACAGTGTAGTAGTTAGCTGCTTCGACTGTTCCCCATGTTAAATCTGCTTGTGCGTTTCTCGCAACAGCCATCAGATTCTCAGGCATTTCTGGTCGTACAGCATCCTCCGAGGGTGTCACTGAAGACGTATTGGAATTACCGCTCTCGCCCAAGGAACCTATTGCAGTCACGACATAAGTGTAGGTCGTTCCATTGGTGACCTCTTCGTCAATGTAGGTTGTCTCAGTTACTTCAGAAGCAATCAATTCATATTCGTTCTCGGACTGGATACTACGCTTTACATTGTAAGTAGAAGCCCCATCCGCTTCCTCCCAGTGTAATCTCACCATACCATTGCCTGGCTCGGTACGAAGCCCTTTCGGAGAACTAACCGGTTCAACATAAAGTTTTACATTGTCATAAAACAACGTGCCTTTACCAGTACCTGGTGTTCTAGCAAACATTCGTCCAATACCATCGGTAGCCACATCGGCCTGGAACGGGACATCATCTGCGACGCGGACGTCATCAACGTATATATCCGCTTTTTGCGAGGCCACATTACCAACGATCTTGAAGTTGTACCATTGGTTATTGACCGGTGCATCCATTAATTTGTGATCTTTGCCGTCTTTTTTGTAAATTAGCGTATATTGATCCTCTGCTACCGGAGCAGAAGGTTTGCGTAGCTCGATGGAGAGTGCGGTGCGACTGCCCGTTCCATTTTGCAATTGCAGAACGGTTGATGTGCCTGGCCAGCCTTGAGACATAATATCTGCCTCAAACACAAAGCTACCCTGTTGTGGTGGAAAGGACCTTACGAATTGGGCAATCCCAGCCTCATTGTCGTACAGCATGAGCGCCTTCGTAGAAGAGTTCCCTGTCGTTCCTGTGGGAATCGGGGTAACAACGACTTTAAGGTCATTCGTCTGTGGATCAGGTAGTACGGTGTAACTTGCTGGTGTCGTATTGATCTCGATATCTTCAAAATCATCTTCCAAATAATAGATAGTTTCCAGCTCTCCTTTCGCTGCTGCACTAGCCTCATTGGAATAGAAGCTTGTGCCATGATCATTCGTAGCCTTTACAGCATAATAATGAGCTTTTCCTACAGTGAGATTGGGATCTGTGTAGGTGGTGGTCGTAATCCCCTCTTGCTGCAACGTGTATGGACCACCCGGAATCTCTGCTCTATATATCGAATAAGAGTCCGCACTTTGCACTTCATCCCAATGTAACTGAATCGACTTGAGGTCTGGCTCAGCTATAAGGTCAGTAGGTGCTGTCGGGAAATCAGCAGGCAACTCCTGAACAGATGCATTGGAGAAAACAGATGTATTGAGCTTATCAACTTCATCATCCGGTTTGGAAGCATCGGCTGCCAATCCGATGTAGACCGTTTCGTCAGCCGGGAATAATTGTGAATCGATAACAAACCAATCGTTACCGTCCTTGGATACGAGTGAAGTCACTTGATCCCCAAGTCGTACAAGCTTTACCCAATACGGTAGTGTGACCATGCTGCCCTTTTCCTGATGTACAACTTCGTTGTCTGCACCATTACGAACGAGGCTAACCGCTTGTTGTCCACCCTTCACATAAGTGACCATGGCGGCAATAAACGGAGATGACGCATCCAGGCTTTTACGAATCATGACACCTGCTTCGGCTCCATCGTCGGTAGCTGTCACCTGATCAACTCTAGCTACAATTTCACCATTTCCTTCTAAGGTTTGGTAAGCATAGTGGAAATGATCCGTCTCTCCACTGATATCTCCAGATGATTTTACGGTAACGTCAGTATTGCCAGCTCCCAATTGTGTATGACCCGTAATGCCCGGCTCTCCAATATCAGTGGATGACCACGGTGCAATACTGTTCTGCTTGTTAACGTGAATTGTGACATTGTTGGACTGCGTTGAAGTCCCTGAGTCATCAATCGCTCGGGCAGTGAGATAATGCGTGCCATCCTGCACATCTTCCCATGTAAATGTGTAAGGCGCTGTATCATCTTCCCCCAGTTTCACATCATTTTGATAAAATTCCACTTTGGCAATCCTGCCGTCTATATCTGACGCAGAAGCCGTGATCTCAACGGAAGACCCTTCAGTCTGAACGGTATGGTTGGCAGGTGACTGAATTGCAACCGTAGGATTCATAGATCCATTGCCAGCAATGCTGTTCAGGTATGCCTCCAGATAGGTATAACCTGATTCATGTATCTCGTTACGGTCAGCAGGATCATTCGGATCGAGTCCCATACTGATCTCCCATTCGTCAGGCATACCGTCATGATCCGAGTCAACCAGAGCTGAAACCGTCTCCTCGAACTCAAGGTAACCGCCAACTTCCTTTTGTGAATTAATATGTTGTCCGGTGCGGTTTTTCACATCATTTACAATTCGAGCATCGATGGCATCCCGTCTAGGCAGACTTGCACCTGCTTTTGCAAGAACTTGCTCATAGGCTGTTTCTGCATCGTCCATGGATACGGGATTAGCCATCTGCACAGGAGAGAGTAGTTTGGAATCTGGATTCGCAAGTTCTCCCACACCTAACCAGTTGTCCGCTGTGACATCGGGATAACTATCCACGACATTGCCACTCACATGTATACGTGTATCGGGGCCAACATCGAGGAAAATTTGGTCCCGCGCATTACGATACGTATTTGGTCCGTATTTATAGTAGTTATTCATGAGATTATAGTTGCCTTCCTCACCGCCATAAGCAGAGAAGAACCCCCAATTATAGATAATATTGTTGTAAGACTCGGTATTAAAACCAGGCGCTCCTGCAAATCTCGGGTTGCGGCTCACGTTATGAGCAATGATATTGTGATGGAACGAGGTGTTGTTCCCGCCCCAGATGCCTGCATATCCATGTCGACCCTTTTGATGCGTGGTCATCAGCATGCTCTCAGCGATGACAGACCACTGCACAGTTGTATTCTCGTTGGCGTACATACTCAGTACTTCATCAACAGACCAGGTAAACGAGGAGTGATCGATCATAATGTTTTTGTGGTATCGGCCGCCAAATACGTCATCCTCACTTGGGTGCTTATCCCCGAGACGGAAGCGCATATGCCTGACGATAATGTTATCCGCTTGGAATGTAGTCCAATAATCGGATACAGTGATCCCTTCTCCTGGAGCTGTCTGACCAGCAATCGTGATATTAGATCCGGTAATCGCTAGAGGGGATTCCAGATGAATCGTTCCTCCCACTCTGAATACTACGGTGGTATCGCTCTGACTAACAGCATCTCGAAGAGATCCAGGGCCGGAATCGGCGAGGGTGGTTACTTCATACACTGACCCTCCCCTACCACCTGTCACGTACTTACCGCCGCCTTCAGCACCGGGAAATGCGGGCAATAATGAAGTAGCTTCATCTTCTGCAGCAACCATACCTGGTAGCAAACTGAATAACATCGCAACGACCAATACGAATGATACCATTCTTTTCAACGAATCTTCCTCCTCTGGTTTACATGTATTTGTGCAGATTGTTACCTCACTAAGAGCCAGATGCTCATGCAATAAACCTTTCTGTGATATGGCATCACCTCCTCAACATAATGTAAGCGTTATCAGTAAAAGGATGCGAAAACCCGTTGTAATATGAAACCTATCCGTATTCTTACTGCGATCACGTTCTAGGTTTCCGATCCAACGGGTCTCGTCATAGGTCTTTTAAACTTTGGCATGCAGCAGGTACTCGTATTCGGTACATGCGAGCAAGAAGGCACCCATTCCTTTTTGATCATTCGTTATAATCGGTTCACTTATATAATACGCGTAACTTCCGTCACGCCTTGCATCTCCACCGAGCCCTGCAACCTGGCAGTTTTTGTAGAGATTCACCCAACCCTGATTGGTTTCCATTACGAATTCAGAGATTAATCCTGCATAAGCATGATTCAATATCAGCTCCCATTCCCGTGGTAACCATCCTAGGCGAATCCCTTTGGCCATGGCGTAGACAATCATGCTGGATGCTGAAGCTTCCAGGTAATTTCCTTTGCGACCATCCTCATTCACCACCTGATACCATACCCCGCTAGCTGTATCCTGATAAGTGCGCAGCGCAGTCATCGTATCTGTGAAAATATCAACCAACTTGCGATAATCGGGATGATGGCTTGGTAATAACTCCAGGACATCCACTAGAGCCATGACAAACCAACCGATCGATCTGCCCCAAAAGTTAGGTGATTGCCCGGTTACCGAATGGCTCCAAGGCTGAACACGTTTTTCGTCCCAAGCATGATAGAGTAGTCCTGTACCATCGTCTCGAGTATGTTTGGCACACAATATGAATTGTTTGGTTACATCATTGAATAACTCCTCTTCCGGTTCCCAACGACGCAAGTACTCCAGATAGAACGGTGCTCCCATATAAAGACCGTCCAACCAGATCTGGTAAGGATATACTTGCTTGTGCCAGAAAGCTCCCTCTGACGTGCGCGGGTGAGTCACAAGTTGTTGACGTAACAGCCCTGCCGCAAGCTTATATTTTATTTTCCCTGTCCTGTCATAAAGGCCGAACATCAGCTTACCGTTATTCAAATGATCGATATTATGTTCTTCCATCCGGTATCCCCCAATCGATCCGTCATCTTGAATAAAATAATCCATGTTAGACTGAATGTATTGAGCATATTGCTCATCACCAGTCGCTTGCCATAAACGTTCAAATCCTTTTAGCACTACCCCATAATCATAAGACCACTTGCCGTGATGCCCGTTCTCTTCATACAGTTTAGGGGTTCGCTCCATGATGGATGCAGCCGTTTTGGCTGCCCATAGATCCTTAGCAGATTTCGTTTCAAGCATCTTTAGAATTCCTCCTCCGTACGTATTTGCTGTTTATTTATTGTTTAATACGGCTTGGTGCGCGGCCTCATATTCGGTAATAATTTTGTCTCCACCTGATTTTCTCCAGGTATCAATTGCATTTTGGAACCCGGCACGATCCGTCTTGCCGAGAATATACTTGTAAGTGGCGTCCGTAATGATCTTCTGCAGTTCCGAGCCTTGTTCTGAGAACGTTGGTGATTCCAGGGAATACACGGGGTTCAGCACGGCAAAGGTTGTATTTTCCTCAATCAGGCGTGTGGATTCAATACGGAGTGGGTCAGCATCCACAATGGCATATCCGTTCTCGTTAGGACGCGAAGAAGAAAATGGCTGTACCTCTTGCTCCCATAACTTGGTATCAATAATTGTGGCTCCATTGTTCTCGTCGAGGCTATAGTGTACATCTTTGATACCATACGTCATCAAGGTAAATACCTCTTCACTCATCAGATCATCCATAAACTTCAGAATACGTTTCAATTCAGCTTCGTCCTTGACCTCCGATTTAGGAAAAGCAAGCAACCCACCTACACCATTGGATGTGGACCAGATAGCTCGATCACTTTCATTGCCTGTGGACGTAATATCATTGACCATGACAAGCTCCATATCATCTTGAACACCTTGGGCAAGATTGAATAGCCCCTTGCTATCAAATAGAGCACCCACATAGATCCCTGCCTTGCCCTGTGCGAAGCCTTCCTGCTGATCCTTCTTGGCTGTTACGGCAAAATCCTGATTAATGTATCCATTGGTGTACAGCTCTTTCATATACTCCATCGCCTGAATGTAACCTTCGGACTCAAACTCAGGTGTCACTTTGCCATCCTCACTAATTGCCCAACCGCTTGGTGTACCAAAGTAAGATCCCAGGGTCTTAAATGCACCAAATACCAAATCGCTGCGATCTATGAATCCGGTCGTGTCTTTCACACCATTGTCATCAGGATCTTGTTCTGTAAATGCCTTTGCCACTTCCATGAGTTCTGCCGTTGTTTTGGGCACAGGCAAACCAACCTTGTCGAGCCAGTCTTTACGTAAAATAACACCATTGCGGGCTACCTGCTTTTGCATGGGTATACCGTATAATTTCCCTTCAATGGATGCCGAATTGCGCATATCCTGAGATATGCCTTTCAGGTTCGGGAATTCATCGAGATACGGCCCAACCTCCCAGAAGACACCTGCTTTGAGCGCATTGCGGACCGATGAATTCTCCAAAATGGTTAAGGATACGATATCAGCCAGTGAACCGGAAGCAAGGGAAGTATTAAGCCGTTCTTCTTTGGAAGCATCCGGAATCCAGGAAAACTGTATGTCCACATCCGTTATCTCTTCGATTTTGTTAAGCACAGTGTCTGTAGGTGGTGAAGCGGTATGCATGATATTCAACCAACTAATCGTTGTTTTTCCATCAGCATTGGTTCCTGAATCCCCACTTCCTCCCGCGCAGGCAGATAACAGTAAGGCTCCGCTTAACGTAAGCGCTAACAATTTGGAAGTTCTATATCTCATCGTTCAATCCCCTTTTCACCAATTTATGGTCAATCCGAGTTGCTCCCACACCATACGAACTATTGAAGCATAACAACGATTAGATTTTACCAGTACATCATGGTTGTCATTTGGGATAGCTGCTAGTAAACGCCGTCTTCTCCTAATTTTTTGGCGAGACGATTAGCGAACATAACCAGCACCAAACCTACCAGACCTTTGAACAATCCAACCGTTGTACTAAAGCTCAATTGTCCATTCTTCAAACCTGCCGTGAAGATATACGTATCAAATATCTCACCGACCTCCCGATTAAGCGAATTCAATAACAAGTACATATGTTCAAAGCCAAGTTCTAGCGTGTTTCCGATTTTGAGAATCAACAATGTAATAATGACCGGACGAATTGCGGGCAAAGTTACGTGCCACATTTTGCGCAATCTAGACGCGCCGTCCATCTCGGCAGCTTCATAGAGCTGGGTATCTACAACGGTAATGGCTGCGAGGTAGATGATGGTTGACCAACCAGCTTCCTTCCATATAATCTGCAAAATGTACATCGGACGAAGCCATTCAGGTGAGGTTAAGAAACTAATCTTGCTACCACCAAATGCAGCGATGATTTCATTAACGACGCCCCCATCCACACTAAGAAACACGTACGTAATGGAGACGATAATCACCCATGACATGAAATGTGGGATATACACGATCGTCTGGATGGAATTTCGGAATAATCTGTGTCGTACTTCATTCATCATGAGCGCAAGGATGATCGGAATTGGGAAGAAGATCACTAATTCAAGCGCGAACAAGATCAATGTATTACTAAGTAGCATGGCGAAGGTTGGTTCCGTAAACAGACGGACAAAATGTTTGAAGCCCACCCATGGACTATCCTTAATTCCTAGATACGGCTGATAATCCTGAAAGGAAATAATAAGTCCGCCCATCGGAAAATACTTGAAGATCACAAAGTATATAAAGCCGGGAAGAATCATTAAATAAAGAAGCTTGTTGGATGCAGCGTTTCTCAAATAATGACCTAATCCTGTCTTCCCATATGCTTTGTGTTGCAACGAAACGACTGAGGGCTCAGATTCTCTCACTGCTTGCTGACCTCCTTGTTTGGGATTGTGTAGTTGAATGCTTCCTAAGCATATGAGATGTAAGCGATTCCGTACATAATCATTAGCTATTGTAGTTGAAGGATTCCCCGTCCAGCGCGGATTGTGGCCAGATGAACAGGTGTAGATCGTAGTTCATGATTATTATTGGTACTATGGATTATCATGGAATTTCAATGCTTTTGCATCACTACAACGTTCCATTTCAAGTCAGTAGGTCAGGATTATGTACGTAATATTCTTCGCTTGTTATGGTAAGGGAGCACCACTACTTAACAAGGAGGAACATATCAAAATGTCCAAACACAATGTTAAAAAGGAACAACTCGGTGGCGTCATATTCAATGTAATGAATTATACGTTCTTGCTTCTTTTCTCTCTGGCCTGCCTATTACCCTTCGTAAACGTCGTTGCCAGTTCCTTCGCTTCCACGCAGGAGATTGTGCAGAAGAAGTTTATTCTGTTTCCGACATCCTTCTCGCTTGATGCTTATCGTTACATCTTCTCCACACCTACCATCTTCAAAGGACTCGGCGTATCCATCTTCATCACGCTGGCAGGAACCGTTGTCAGTATGACGCTGACAGCACTTATGGCCTATGGGTTATCCAGAAGATATCTCTTGGGGCGAAATTTTATCAATTTCTTGGTCGTCTTCTCGATGTTGTTCAGCGGGGGGATGATTCCTACCTTCCTCGTTGTGAAAGCGGTTGGATTAATCGACTCGTACTGGTCCATGATTATCCCAACTGCGATCAATGCATTCAATCTGATCATCATGCGCAATTTCTTCCAGGCTTTACCGGATAGTCTAGAGGAATCTGCCAAAATAGATGGTGCCAATGACTTTCGCATTTTGCTGCAAATTATGATTCCACTGGCTTTACCTTCCATCGCAACCTTATCCCTGTTCTATGGCGTATCCTATTGGAACACGTATATGAATGCGATCCTATATCTCAACGAGTCCACGATGTGGCCTCTCCAAGTATTGCTCCGCCAGATTGTAATTGTCTCCAGCGGCATGGATGGTAACAGCTCGGTAGTAGACATCGTTCCCCCATCTCAGACCATTAAGATGAGTGTCATCGTTGTAGCTACTGTACCGATGCTGCTCGCGTATCCTTTCGTGCAGAAGCACTTTACCAAAGGCGCCTTACTTGGATCAGTGAAAGGTTAAGCGTAGATACAGAGTGAAAATAACAATCCCCTCGGGTTATACCTGAGGGGATTTACGCTTACATAGAATGGAGTTAAATTTCGTAGATGCTTACGGATTATCGGATACTGCTAACATATACGGGGATGCTCAGCTATCCATCCGCAACCTTCGATATGCACCAGGGGTGAGATTCTCTTTTTTTCGAAAAGTACGTATAAAGTTCTGGGAATTCTGATATCCCAGTCGTTCGGCTATATCTTTAATGGGCATGTTCGTGTCCACCAACCATTTTCTTGCTACATCCAATCGGATATTCATTAAGTACTCGCTAAAGGTCATATTGTATTCTTTACGGAAAATGCTACTTAGATAGTTCGGCGTATAATGCAATCGTTCACTTATGGATTCCAGCGACAAGTCCTGATCGTATTCCGTACGTACAATAGACGCCATACGATCTGCAAGTGTGCGAAACTGTTGGCTGGCTCTCTCCTGCATACTATCTACCATAGGATAGATGACCTCGTGAACAAGAATGTGCTCAACTTCTTCCGGATTCAGCGTGTGCAGCAGTCGATGATACAACGTGCCGTTACTCTGTGTAAGCAACACGTCCGTACCAATGAGCTGCTCCAACTGAATCAAATTGTTCACGAATCGAATCAATGTAATCTCCAGATTCATTGGATTAAGGCTATGCTTCATCATATCCGCTAACAGCGGGTATAACGTACGTGTCACCTCTTCTTTGTCACCAAGACGTATGGCATCGAACAACCGGCTCTCCAGCTCTGTAGGGTAGTGAAGTAAGGTTGGCCCGCTGCCAACACGTAAGATATCCTCATAGAAAATAACCGACTCTTTACCTAGTTTAAGGCGCTGGTACAATGCTTCAAGACTCATATCACAGGCTTCTCGTGTATTCATTAGGTCTTCATAAAGCCCACTAAAGCCCACACTGACTGAAGCGGACCAATACTCGCGTGACAATTGGATAACCCTTTTGGCATATTGCATCATCACTTCTCGCTTGTCGGAAGAACTGGAAGCAAAGGATAATATCGTTGCTTGAGTCCGTTCATTCAACACGACGGGTAACATCCGTTGGGACAGGGGGATGATCTCCTGCACTAACTGATTAACGGCCAACAGCAGTGTATCTTTGTCAGCCAGCGAGCCTTTCCCGGGACGGTCAATCTGAATCAACATGGTCGCATATTTCTCGTTGTGCATCTTCGTATACGCGAATCGTTCGAGATAGCTATGGATCTCTTCCCTGGTTAACCTATTCTGTAGTACATTTAGAACAAATTGTGTTTCAAGTTTAGGCTTTTCAAGATGGATAAGCTGTTCGAGATGTTGTTTCTCTGAAACAATAGAATGGATCGACTGAATGATCCAACCGACCTCGTCCCTGACCGTTCTCTCAGCACGTCCGCCAAGACTATGCTGAATTTGAAGAACCGGCTTAGCGAGACGTAAGGCTATGATGTATGCAAGAATGATCATCAGAGCCATAATGACGGCACCCATTACAATTAAACCCAAACGGGTTGATGATAGAGCCTGGCTGACTTCTTTTTGATTCGGAAATGTAATATAAGTCCAGCCATTATACGTTGAACGAGCATATAAACCCAGGATTGAATCACCCGATACATCAGGAATTGTAATCTGTCCCGAAGGAGGCTCATTAACCATTTGTTTGCTGATGAAGCTCATTTGCTCAGCAGATATAGGGCTTTGTTCGGTTAAAGCTGCATAGAGCAATTCACCCTGTTTGTTCAAAATGTAGATCGGAGCATCTGATTGTGTCTGTAGGGATTGATTCAGAGTTCGCAAAGAGATGTCCGACATGGCAATTGCTTCTTTGTCCTTAGAATACATCGGCAAAGCATGCAGCAAACGAAGACCTTCCTTTGTTTTGGTCCAATAGAGGTTATTGCCTTCAGGGTCAGCAAATAAGGCTTGCATCTGTTGCTTCTCTTCATCTGTAATTCGTGTTAACGATCCGTTAGACAGGCTCCAATTCTGCTTCAGACTCACAAGCGAATACTGCACGCCATCAAGCCCCATCGTCGCAATATACCCTAACTGAGAATTGAGTTCCCGGTAAGCTTCATAATCTTGCCCGCTTAATGGACTGTTAATGACCTTACGAAACGATGGCGTCGTGCTGTACGTGGCAAATGCATATTCAATGGTTTGAATTTTTTGTTCCAGTGTATTTCTCACCTGCAGAATTAAGCTTTGGTGACCTTCGCTTACGCGCTCTATTACAGATTTTGTAGTTGAGACATAGATATAACTCCCAAAACCTACAACGAGTCCAATGCTAAGGAGTAGGATCGAGACAAAGATATTCGTAAATGTTTTACTCTTTCGCATGTCCGGCTCCTCCATCTGTTTGAGATAGTCAATCAGATCTGATTCCATTTCTCATAAAATCCCTCACACCAAATATGTAATCGCTTGCATTTTACCGATTATAAAAAATCTGCGCCTTTGTATAACTCGTCACACTAGAAGTTTATCATGGCATCTAACAAGAATATAGACATAAAGAATTTAAAACTAGCCAAAAATTGCACTGGAGGTTAAGAAGGATGTTACCTTTTTATGAGATTCGTAAGGATGAATTATCGGTTATCCGGAATTTGAAGGAGATTTCTTTCCCTCCACATATGCATGGGTATCTTGAAATTCTATATATCATTTCAGGGTCTCAACGAATTGAAGTGAATGATCAAACGTATGATTTGTACGAAGGTGATGCAGCAATGATATTCCCTGATATGGTTCACCATTACGAAACAACTGGGCATTCCTCTACGAGCGAGGTGTTAATTATTGTCCATCCCAAGCTCTTAGGCGGTCTGTTTCCTGATCTGACTCGCTTCCATCCCAAGAATCCCATTATCACTAAACCATATATTCATGAAGATGTTGCTGTCGCTTTTGAGAAAGTGAAGCGGGATGATGATTATGCCATTAAGCTTGGTTGGACTCACATCATCATCGCGCATCTAATACGCGAAATTGAATTTGAACAAGTACAGCAACTACCCGTACAGGATTTATCCAAGAAGCTGATGGAATACTTAGCAACACATTTCACCGAGCCCATCACCTTAGACACTCTTGCTTCCGAGTTTAACGTAAGTAAATATTATATCTCTCGTATCTTCTCCAAGCGATTCAAGATGAATCTGCGAAACTATCTATCGATGCTTCGGGTAGAGTATGCTTCCATGTTAATTCGTACAACTGATGCGTCTCTGACAACGGTGTGGATGAATGCAGGATTCGATAGCCAGCGTACATTTAATCGGGTGTTCCAGGCGATTTACGGCATGACACCACGAGATTTTAAGAACAATGTAAGTAATTATCTAAAATGAATGAAGAACAACCAGAGTACCATTGATTACAATGGCTCTCTGGCTTTAAGAGTGGTAATACGTTAATTATCAATGACTCATCAATGATTAATTTGGTTTACAATATCGTCTATAACTTCCTGACAAGTCAGAATCTCGTGGATTCCTCCTGCTGAAGGAGAAACACTAATGGTTCCTTGATCTAAGTTCCCTAATAGGAGCGCCTCTTTATATCCGTTTTTATGATACGGAATAGCCTCTTGAGATTCCCCTTCCTTAATGAACCGATAAGCTATTACTCCACCTGGTGTTGAAATCGTTCGCTCATGAACTCCTTCAAGTTCAAGCATATCTTCGCTGTTAACCTGTACAATTGCTCGTTTAGCCGCATGACTCGCAGGATTCTCCATTGTCGCGATAAATCTTGTTCCCATGTATATGCCCTGTGCTCCCATCGCGAAGGCTGCTTTAGCTCCTCGTCCATCAATGATACCGCCAGCCGCAATTACAGGTATTCTAACTGCTGCAGTGACTTGAGGTAGCAAGGTAAACAGACTAACATTGCACTGACTGATATGCCCTCCCGCTTCGCTACCGGTGACAATGACAGCGTCAGCTCCATGTTTCTCCGCTTCCATGATGTTCTGAACTGTAGGTGTGATCGGTCGATACAGAACCGTTATCGTTATGCCGTGCTTTTTTAACTTAACCATTTCGCTTGCCTTGCGATCATCTGGTTACCAATGGCGAGAACATATTTCACCTCTTCTTCAACTAAATATTGAAAAGCAAGGTAGTAAACGAATTAGTACCTCTTTCATCAAACGGAAAGATATAATTTACCGCAAAGCTCTTATTCGTCAACTTCTTCACTTTACGAATCTCGTTTCGTATATTCTCAGCATATTCTTCCAAACTGTTGGGATTCAGGGTTTGTCCTGCATTCGGTCCCAGCACCCCCCAGTCCTCCAGCATTACTAACGGCTGCTTCGTCTCTTCCATCACAACTGTTATTTTTGAAAATGCCTTAATAAAGATTGGAAAGTACTCTCATTACCTTCAAAAGGAATAACTAGCTTAATAGCTTTATTTCCCTTTCCTTCTCGATAATCTTCAATATTTATATGAGTTCATTTGTTAGGATCGTAATCCAATCTCCATATCAACTTTCCATCAGCTGATTGTCTTCCAATTACTTTACCATAGCCTGCACTACTTTGGAGACCTATAACAGTTTTAGAATCTATCCCTAAACTGCCTATAATATCAAATGATAAGTTTCGTTCCTTGCATCCCATCAACCGGTCGCTGAACTGTTGTACGGTTAACGCCGCATTAGCTTTATTCAGATGATACACCTCCATTGCCGGTGATACCTCGACTTTCATTGTTTACTGTATAATGCATGTTAGACAGGTCAGCGCCCCAAATAGTTTTATCATTCTGATGGATTTTTCTCTTCCATATGTAAGATGAATTCATCTTGCCCAACGGACAGATTTTTTCATGGCCAAATAAGAAGAGGCCCCTATACCACCTTAAAATTGTGGTTGGAGGCTTCTCCGGATCATGGACAGTACTTCGGCCCACCAATTGAGGTTCAAGAGCAGATGTAGAGTAACATAGGATAGTCATTCGCTATATTGGATAGTTCCCCCCCTGGAGACACATGAAGGGTGGGACTATTTGGCTTTCCAAGCCCCCAGTTTGCTGCGGATCCAAGCCGTCAAGAAGAGGATCAAGCCAAAGGCGATAAACGTGGAATCAAGAAAAATGTGGCTGGTCGCCAAATATCTGTCAAAATCAACATCGCTGGAAATACCCCAGAAGCTCACAACTAAAGCCAGAAATCCAAGTGGAAAGGCGAGTGCCCGATAATCCTTGAGTCCGGTCCACTCGGCCATTCCCGTCACCGCCGCATAAAGATAAGTGGTCAATTCGATAAATGTGCCGGGCAGCCATACAGCTAGCAGCAAGGCGTCAATATGTTGGAAAAAATCACCAAGTCCAATATAACGAACGACCTCGACAAACGGATAGTTCAGCATACTTGAATACTCGCCAAAAAGAAAAACAGACACAAGTCCGGACATGGCTAGCGTAACCATCTCCCCCAACCAGACGATCAACACGAACAACTTCGCCTTCCGCTGATTCGACAATAACGGGAAGTACATGCCCAACAATAGATACCCTGAGAACCAGGTGATCGGAACGATCGCTCCCTTAAGCGATGGAGCCATACCTTTTCCCATAATCGGCAGAGCGTTGGACACGTTCCATTCGGGGATGGTGAGGATGGTGAGCAGCACGAACACAACGATCGTAACCGGTAAAAAAAGCTGCGCCAGGCGTCCCAGCACTTCCCCTCCGCCCCTTACCGCATAGGACACCAGAAACATAATGCCCCCGGCGATAATAAAGGAGGGTGTGCTTTCCAAAAAAACAGAGGAAATGAAGTTGCTGTAAATCCTTAAAACAACGCTGGTCAGGTAAAAGCCATAAAACAGAATAACAATCCCAGCCACCTTCCCCGCCCACTTGCCAAATACCCGCTTGCTGTACGCTATGCTCGTCTCTTTTGGAAACATACGGCTGAGCCACAGCATCGCCAGCACGAAGGATACACCGACCAGATGCGCCCAGATCGGCGACAACCATAAATCGCGTCCCGCCGCCTCCCCTGTAATTTTAGGCATCAGCAGCAGCCCGTCATAGGCGGTTAGTGAGTACAATAGGAGCGCAAATTGCCCCGGAGAAATCTTCCCTTTTTCCACCATCTGCATCACCTCATCAACTTATTAAGCCGGCAAGCGGCCGGTATAGCCAGTCGATCAACATAATCGGCCCCGGCATTTCCGGAAATAGAATGACCAGCAGGGCGGCAATCCATCCAATAGCCGCCATGATGATAAGCGCTGCACGCTCCCGGGCAAGGCCCTGGTTCAGACGGAGCCACTCGAACCTGACGATCATAGCTAAGACCAGCGAAACTCCCGCAATTTTCACCCAAATCATGGCTTCCTTTGCTCCTCTGGCGGCAACCCTGCGGGTGCGCTATTCATACCGATGCGGCGTACGTTAATGTCGACCGCCACATTAACTTTCATCCTTGGGAAGAAGTTATCCCAACGGGGCTTAAGCTTGCTCCATTCCCGGGGATTTTGACGATTGATTGCCTCCCCGAAACCGAAAATATCGGCGCGCATACGCTGCAGCTCCGCTACCGTCTGTTCTACGTTTTCCCGAATATGTTCAGCCATCGCTGCTTCAACCTTGTGGATATGTTTTGGTTCCGACATAGGCAGACGGGTTGTGTTTTGAATCATGCTAAGCCCTGAAGAGATATGGATATTCATTTGCCATTCCCCTTCCTTACGCGATGGAAGTAAGCGACAGTTCGAGCGGATGGTCGTGAGCGTTACGTGGGAAGGAGACTCTCCTCCTACGTTTACGGTTTGTACATCTCTTTTCAATTGATTCATTGTCAATCTCATCCCAAAGTACGAATTCCCCGTCATTGTTCCAACCATCTTCCCCTGGTTAAATACTGCATAACCCTTAATATACGGAACCCCTTCACTGCCCCCTCCTTCCTTCGAGGAATCAACGAAGGGCAGGATAGCCGATTGCTGATCGCTACTAAAACGCTGCACCAATTGACTTATCGTTATCGGTTTTTGAAAGACGCGCGCGGATTCTCTTTGGAGAAAATCTGCTCTAGTCTGTTCCAATAAATAAGGCAATTCGAAAAAATCTCGTGCTTTACCGCGGGTGACGAATGGCGCGACCCGCAGGCGAATCTCATCGTGGCGCACCAGGTAATCCAGCTGTTCGCGAAACCCGTCACGCGCAAGCGCTTCTCCGACAATCAGCACTTGCAGCTGTCCCCAATAAATCTTGCGCGGCAGCATCATTTGCAGCCGGCCCTGCGCATCTCCTGCCGTTTCGCCGACTGCGGAGTGTATAATCGTTTTTCCTTTCTGTTCCTTACGATCCCCGCTTTGCGTCTTACTGCTTTCCTTCTGTTGTGGGGCCGCGATTTCCAAAGTCATTTCGATGGCTCCGTCCTTCATGCGGTCAAATCCAGCACTCGTGACAATCGCCAAACCGTTCACTTCCTCCCTGTCCCAACAGCCGGTCAAGGGCAGAAGAGCCGCTACTGCCACTAAAGGCAGCAGCCATTTGCAAAGCTGAAGCATGGCGGATATCAGATTACTTTTTCGCATAAGGCTTCAACGTTCGCCACCTTTCCTCGGATTTGGCCGCTGCCCTGACGTCATGCGCCGTCGATTCCTTTTTCCCGAAAAGCTCGGACGTGTGATCATCTTCCACCACGGAAGCCGAACCGCTGCATCTTTCATGTCGCTCGCCACAAACGGCGCGATCGGGGACATATAAGGCACCCCGTAAGAGCGCAGCGTACACAGATGGATGACAATGGCAAGCAGTCCGTACATGACACCCAGAATCCCCAGCAGCCCTCCAGCCAGGATGAGCAGGATGCGCAGCAGACGGACGGCGAATTCCAGCGCATAATGCGGTGCCGTAAATCCCGCAATGCCCGTGAAAGCAATGATGATGACGATCGGTGCGGATACGAGGCCGGCGGAGACCGCCGCTTCACCCACAACGAGCGCGCCGACGATCGTCACCGCTGAACCAATTTGCCGTGGAAGACGAAGCCCTGCTTCCCGCAACACCTCAAACGCCAACTGCATCATCAACACTTCCACGATGGTCGGAAACGGGATCTCCTCTCGCGAGGATGCGATGCTCGTCAAAAGTTTGCTCGGGATCATCTCCTGATGAAAGGTCAGCAGTGCAACATACACCGCCGGAAGCATCAGTGAAATAAACAACGTGAAGTAGCGTAAAATACGCAGCAGGCTTGAATATAACGAACGGTTATAATAATCGTCCGCCGCCTGCAGCAAAGTAACGAGCGTTACGGGAACGATCAGCACGTCTGGCGTACCGTCGACTAGAATCACGATACGGCCTTCCAGTAAGCCGGCGGCGGCGATATCGACCCGCTCCGTAAACTGCTGTTGTGGAAACGGCGAATAGGGAGCGTCCTCCGTAAGTTCTTCGATGTATCCGGTTTCCAGCAGGCTGTCCATATCGATGCGCTCCAGGCGGCTCTCTACCTCCTGAATCAAGGACGGCTTCGCGATGCCTTCCATATAAGCGATATAAACCTCTGTTTCGGTATTGCGGCCAAACTGGAATGATTTTAATTTCAGCTTGACGCTCTGGACTTTTCGCCGCAGGAGCGACAAATTGGTCGAAATGGATTCAGTAAAGCCTTCGCGAGGCCCGCGCAGCGACGGCTCGGTCTGCGGTTCTGCCACGGATCGTTTATCCCATTTGGCGATTTTAAGCAGCAGGGCACGGTCGCAATCCTCGAACAGCAGCAAAGAATAACCTTTAATCAACTGCCTGGCGCATTCGCTCAGATCTGCGAGCTCCTCGATCGACCCGATAGGCAAAACCCGGTTCTTGATCGACAAAATATCTCTTGGTTCCGAATCGGTCATCATCATGAGCGGCTTCATGACGTTGTTGTCGATTTCCTGTCTGTCCGACATATCGGGAATGTAGACAAGCTGCGCCTCAAGCTCGCCGCCTACCAGGAAGGAACGAAATACAACGTCATCGGCTTCGCCCAAAATGCTTTTCAGCGTGTCGACGTTCCGGTCGAGCGATGATACTAATGTCGTAGAACCGGATGAGGCGTTTTCTCCTTTCGTTTTTGGCGGGTGCAAAGACCATTTTTGCATAACGGGCCACCTTACCTATCTCGTAAGTAAATTCGATCATGATTTGTATATCCTTCCTCTTTTCGTTATTTTCACCAAAAAATCTGAATTTATTTTTTTATTCATAAATCTGGGCATCTACACATCTCCTCTCAGTTCAAATGTACAGTCGGTATCTACCCCTTCGTTTAACTCTTTCTTACATCCAGCTCATCTTGTCATGGCTTCTGACGCTTCATAATTAAGGTTCCGTTAAGACGAGAGGCAGCCCAAAAGGTCTTCCGAATAGTATGATTATCGAAGAGTGCCAGCTCACTATAGACCGGGAGAATGGATTGGATATTGGGAAGCCAAAAAAACGTTTCTTATCAGCTCACCATGCTGATCTGTGAGAAAAACTTAATCTTCCATTGAAGGATGGATAAAGATGGTTAAAATTCTTATCATCGACGACGATCCGAACATTCGCGCCTTGATGCGCCTTTATTTGAAGAATGAAAGATTCGATCTGATCGAGGCGGATAAAAGACTTCCAGCTCGGGACCGACGATTATATGACGAAGCCATTCGACCCTGTCGAGCTTGTGATGAGGGTGAAAGCGTTGTACGGCGATAATGCCGTGTTTAAAGATGAAGTCGGCGGCGGAGTCGATATGAGCGCGGTCCGATTGAATAACGGCAAGGTGCTGGTGAGCTTGTTGGTGGCGGGCGGCCCAGCCTACAACGGCGGAATTAAGCTCGGTTTCATGGATGGGAAAAGCATTTAGGAGGATTTGACCAAAGGTTCTGGAGCGAGAATCCGTCTGCGACCGAAAGAGAGATCCTTCGGGAAAAGTAAGGGAACGTAAAGATCAACTATTTCCTTCCCGGAACGACACAATCCGATCCCGCGCAGGCGCTGGATGATTTATTTAAAACTTTCGAGAAAAACACGTAAAGGAAGTCGTCATTGATCTGCGGGATAACCCGGGTGGAGACGACGATCTGGTGGCTCGAATGGCAGGACATGGATTTGAATGAAGTGCTAGCTTCCTTCAACGGCTAGCCTAAGTGACGCGGCTATCAAAGAAGATGACCCCTTGAGTTGTCCGTTTCTGTAAAAAGGCGCTCCCTTGTCATTCAGGAACGCCCTCTCGAATTATAATATTCGTTTTTAATACATCATTTCCGCATCCTATATAATATGCTGTCGAATTTTTGTGCACAACTTATCCAAAATCATGACTGTAGCCAAAATCAAGATAACAATGGTAAGCGTTTCTTGGTAGCGGAACAGACGAAGGGTACTGGTCAATTCAAATCCTATCCCCCCGGCTCCGACCAATCCCAGTACTGTTGCTGACCTTACATTAATTTCCCAGCGAAAGAGGCTTACTGATATAAACTCTGGTAAAATTTGCGGCCAGATGGCATAGCGGATCACCTGCCAACGATTGGCACCTGATGCTTCCAGAGCTTCTATTTGGCCTCTGTCCGTATTCTCAATAGCTTCAGCATAAAACTTACCAAGCATTCCTGCGGAATGGATGCCAAGAGCTAGTACGCCGGGAAACGGTCCCAAGCCAACAGCAGTTACAAAAATTAACGCCACTATCATTTCTGAAATCGATCTGATGGTGTTGAGAATAGTGCGGCAAATATTGTAAATTACAGGATGTGGACTGATATTTTTGGCTGCACCTATTCCGAGCGGAATTGCAATGATGATGGCAAGTACAGTACCAACAAGTGCCATTTGAACAGTCTGAAGAACCGATAGTGAATATTTACCTAATTGTGAAAAATCAGGAGGAAATGATCTGGAAATAAAATCCCATATGTTGGGGAGCCCTTTGATCAGATCGGAAATACTAAAATGAACCTGCTGAGCACTCCAGCCTAATACAACAAGAGCAACTATTGTTGATAACAATTTCGGGAAATTTTTTTTAAAGTCAAAAGGCTCGCGGCCAACCTTGGCACTCATACTTTTTTTCTGATCAACAATCATGTCTTTGCTCCTCATATCTATAAACTCTTTTTCAATCCATGGATGTCACCGACAGCTCTGAGATGATTTCTATCTTCACCTGATTCCTGATTGTTCTCGTAAAGTTGGTACAAATCAGAAGCATTGACCTGATCGGAACGATAATCCGCCACGATAATCCGCCACGATATTCCCGGAGTTCAGACCAAGAATTCTTTTGCTGTATTTTGGAGCCAGGTCAATCTGATGCAGGGTTATAATCATGGTTAGTTTCTCTTCCTCATAGATTTCCATCAAAAGATCCATGATAGAATGGGACGTTTTGGGGTCCAGACTGGCAACAGGCTCATCGGCAAGCAGTAATTTTGGCTGTTGAACCAAGGCTCTCGCAATAGCAATCCGTTGCATTTGCCCACCGCTTAAGCTGTCGGCTCTTTGATTTCGTTTCTCAATCAAACCTACCTTCTCCAGGTAATGAAGAGCTAATTCATAGTCTTCCTTTTTATACACCTTGAATAAAGACGGCAGGGTCGGATTATAGGACAGGCGCCCACAGAGCACGTTATCCAGCACTGTGAGTCGCTTGACAAGGTTAAAATTCTGAAAGATCATTCCGATATTTTTTCTTAACAGCCGTATTTCCTTTTTATTGGTTGGAAGCTTTTTTCCATCGATGTAGATACTGCCGGAAGTTGTTTCAACCAACCCGTTTAAGCACCTTAGCAAGGTTGATTTGCCGGCCCCACTGGGGCCGAGCAGCACTACCGCGTCATTGCTCTCAAAAGAGCAATTAATATTATTTAAAATGGTTTCTTGACCATAAGATTTAACCAAGTCAACTACTTCAATCATTGTTTTCCTCCGTTTTATTCAGTCTATTTCAATTCAGAAAGATCCAAATTTAGTATCTTAGCTATTTCCCGTAAATTGTCATAAGCCGAATCCGTTATTTCACCATATTTATCCAACCCCAAGGCCTTCAAAGATTCAGGAGATTCCTTATCCATATCAAGATAAGCCTGCTTAATTTTTTCTTCCAATCCGCTGTCCAGGTCTTTTCGTACTGCTACCGGAGAGGTTGGGATAGGGGCTGATTCATGTAGAACTTCTACATCCGGGAGCATGTTTTTCGCTAGCATTTCTTTATAAACAGTATCGGAAGTGGCGGCAGCATCAACTTTCTTATTCTGCACTGCCAGTGCTGAAGCATCCCCACCACCCGCATAGAGACTAGTGGAAAAATCTTTTTCTGGATCAATCCCATTTTTCAACAGCTCATTTCTAGGCACTAAATTTCCTGAAGTAGATGCTGGATCGATAAAGGCAAATGTCTTACCTTTCAGGTCGGAAAGCTTCTTTATTCCCGAGTCCTTGCGTGTTAGAATAACGCTCTTGTATGTTGGTAATCCAGTGTCTGCGTCAACCTTCGAAACGATAGCCTCGGCATTAGCCTTGTCGGTAGCTAGCAGATAGGAAAACGGTCCTAAATGAGCAACGTCAACTTGCTTGCTTCTCATTGCTTCCACTACAGCCGTATAATCATTGGCCACAAAGATTTCAACTTCCAGGCCAAGCTTCTTGGAAAGATAATTTTTTAAAGGCTCCATTTTGGATTCAACGTTTTCACTGTCTTCGCTGGGAATAACCCCGATTTTCAACTTGTCAGGCGTATAGGATGAACCTTCCTTTTGGCCGCTTTCAGCAGAACCAGTGTTTGGAGTGCCTTGTGCCGTGCATCCAATCGTTCCGAAGATGAATAGGATACACAATAAGGGGATGAGTGCTTTTCTAATGTTAGACATGATATTGCTCCTCTCAAATCCGTTCATGTGTGTAGCTTGGGGATTCAATCCTTGGCATTCCCTAAGAATGCGGAAGATGAATAAGCCAGCAGCGTCGTTAAGTGCGTATAGTAATATTGAATCCCTTGCTCCAAACGTCTCGGCGTTATTTCAAGATTCCCTGCCGTACCCGCTACCATACCCAAATCAATGATTTTGGAGAAAGCATCATCCATAACCTTTTGTACCACAGGATGCCCGGCATTTCCGGGGTGTCCAAGAGATTGAGAAAGGTCAGACGGACCTATAAATAACACGTCAATCCCTTCAACTTTTGCGATAGAATCAAGGTTATCAACAGCTTCCTTGTCCTCAATTTGGACGCAGACCAACAGATCTTCATTAGCCTGCTCGGCATATTCGGTTAACGTGATCCCGAATCCGTAATTGGCGGAGCGTGTTCCCACGGCCAGGCTTCTGTTGCCGATCGGATGGTATTTTACAGCGTTGATGATTTTCTGAGCCTCTTCCGCAGAGCAGACATGGGGTGCTTGTATCCCCATCACACCACGATCCATGTATTGCCCGATCAGCTCCGGATCGTTTTTTTGCGGTCTAATGATAGGTGTAATGTTGCTCGCTTCCGCTGCCATGACCATGTATTCAACGGTTTCCAAGGTTATGGAACCATGCTCGCAATCAATCAGCACCCAATCGTATCCTAATTTCCCGGCCATTTCTACAAGCTGGACAGAAGGGATCATAATGGAGACCCCTAAAGCCGCTTTACCTGCTAAAAGTTTTTGCTTCATCTTGTTTCGCAATGTCATATCCCCTTTAAAACATTGGTATTTTTATTTAATCCATGCAAGTTAATTATTTATTCACGACTTAATCGTTTAATCAGGTTAGCCAGAAGTCTTGTTCTCGGCACCAAGCTTTCGATATCCAAAAACTCCTCCGCAGTATGTGCGTTACCTCCACGGGGACCTAGCGCATCAATCGTAGCTACTCCTACTGCCGCAGTCAGGTTGCCGTCCGATCCTGAACCTATTTTCATATCCGTTAACGACTCTCCCAGCTGCAGCGCTTCTTCTTGCACGATTTTCAATAAATGCTCAGATTTCGCAGTTTTGATCATCGGAGGTCTTGTAATACTGCCTTGCAAGACTAACGTTGTTCCTTCAGTCGTTGCCGCCCCGCAAATCTCTCTGATTTTGCGCTCCAACTCCACAGCCTGTTCCAATGTCTCCATTCGTACATCAATAGAAGCCTTGGCCTGGGCAGCAATTGTATTGGGCGTCGTTCCGCCGCTAATCACCCCGACATTGACATGTACGCCTGCACTTGGATCAGTCAGCGCATGAAGTTGAATAATTTTATGAGCAAGTTCACCAATGGCGCTTCGTCCCTTTTCCGGTTCTTCTCCAGAATGCGCCGCCTTACCGGTTACATGCAATTCGAATTTACCGCCGCCGCGCCGACCGGTTATAAGCCTCCCCGTCATATCGCTCGGTTCAACGATCAAAGCATACTTAACACTTGCCGCTTCCCGTTCAATCAATTCCCTGGAAAAAATCGAACCGTGCTCTTCATCCGAATTTAGAATGATTTTGACCCGCTTGAAGCTCTCGCCGCCTTGTTCAATCAATGATTTTATCGCAAACAGCGTCATGACCAGACTGGCCTTCATATCGTATATGCCGGGTCCGTAGGCAAAGGATTCATCGCGTGAAAATGGCCGGCTTTGTGCGGTACCCACAGGATATACCGTGTCCATATGCCCAATAATCAAGATGTCCGGGTGCTGCTCCTCAGGATGAGTAATGACCAAATGATCCCCCCGCTCAGACTGCTGATCGACTGCAACCTGAAATCCAAGCGCCTGATAAGCAGAGGCCAGCACATCCCCCACCTGCTCCACACCCGTTTTATAAAACGTCCCGCTATCGATATTGACAATCTTCTCGATCAGGTCAAGCATGTCCGCTTCCTTGTTATCCCAAAAATTTGTCAGCATCATATCTCATCCTTTCTTCGCGGCTTTCGCGAGAGCTTCTTTCGTATTTTCACAAAAACAATCGGTGAGATATGTCGATCCATTCACATTAGCGATCTGAATTCCTTTTACTCGTTCGGAATCCGTATATAATTCTTCATACTTCACAGCGTCGTGCTGAACCGCCTGCTCTTCGCAATCTTTTAAACCTTCAAATAAAACCCTTCCTGTAAAGCCGCTTTCACCCGTAACCCCAACCAGGTGCAAAGCCGTTGGCGCAATGTCAATAATGCCTGCCGGAATGTCCGTCACATGACCTTTTTTAAAGCTTGGGCCGATTCCCATGCAAAACGGTCGCATATCCTCATTCCGGATAGAGCCATGGTAGGCTTTATTCTCCGTCTTTGAGTTTAAATAATGAACAACGCCTTGAATGCCATCCTGATTTATTTCATCGGTCCACTCTGGAACAACGGCCAACAGAGGGGCTCTCTCGTGGGTAATTTTTCCAATCACCGCACTCAAAGGAAGAGCATTGTTCAGTTGCTGATGAAGCGGTTCTCTCGCCAATAGCATACCGCACCAGGGTTGGGCGGATAGCCAGTCAGCGAGCGCCTGCAATTCCTCTACTTGATTCTCGTCCCCATAAATAAAAGCGTCCACCGCGATAAAATTCAGTTCTCTATTCAATTCTTTCCGAGCTTGATTCAAATAGTGCTCCAGACTACCGACCATGTTCGCTGTCGAATGTCCGTGATCGCTGATGAGCATGATATCCAGTTCATCCTCGAGGCCAAGTTGCGAGACAGCCTCCAGAATCTCGGACAAACATTGATCCACCAGTCTTAGGGCTTGTTTAGCCTCTTGCGAACCAATGCCGCAATAATGTTGTGTTTCGTCCGGTTCGGGAAGCCACAGCACCATAACGGTATTCTGCTCATCGGGCAATTGCTGTTCAATGAGCGTGCGAACGGCCCATAAAGTGCGTTCCTTCTTGTGGATCAAGACATCAGTTTCGTCAGCGACTGGGCCTCGGGCAGCATGCAATTCGCTAAGCTCTGGAAGACCATAGTCGGTAGACGGATTCATGACATGCTGCGGATGGTTAAAATTCCAGAGCAATGAAGCTCCGGGCGAACTTCCGCCCGAAACCGTCAAGCGCAAGTCCGCTTGGGCCAATCGGTCCCCGAGCGTCGGACGCAAGAGCAGCTCTTCCCCAGTTCGATGCTGGAATTGCAATATTTCCCGATGGTCACCTGTCTGGAGCAGTCCGTCTTCCGAAAAGTGAGGCGCGTACATGAGATTGCCCATCAAACCATGCTGCCCTGGATAGGATCCAGTCGTTAATGAGGCCATGCACACCCGTGTCAGCGATGGATAAGCGGAATAAAAAGATTTGAATAGCGTGCTGCTTTCCATTAACTGGCAATAAGTGGGCGTCGTGTCGGCATTAACCTGATCGGGCCTTAATCCATCCGTTCCTATAATGAGTACCCGCCGTCCCGAAGGACTTTTCTTCTCAGCCGTTTTCCCCATGGTTCTCAGTCCTTTTCTATCAAATTATCATTCGTTTTTTAGCTACACTTTATTATTTCAACAGCTCACGTATCTTGTCGGCAGCTTCCTTCATTGATTCTTGGGCCGGAACGTTTTCGGCATAGGTTCTTCCGAGCGCATTTTGGATTTCAGTCTCAATCTTTTCGAAGTTAGGCACGACCGGGATTCCCTTACCATAAGGAAGTTGATCGATAGTGATTTTGAAGAACGGATTTTCTTTATAAAACTTCGCCATTTCAGGCGCATCAACGGCAGATTTGCGAATTGGCATATATCCGGTATGCTGAGCAAAATAAATGGTTTGCTGCTTATCGGTAAGGAACTTCATGAACTTCCAGGCTGCATCTTGCTTTTCCTTCGGTGCCTTCGCCACAATAGCGAGATTTCCCCCAGAGGTTGTAGGAACGGCATATTCTTTAAACTTTGGTACAAAACCAACGCCAAGATCAAACTTGACATTCTGTTGGATCTGGTTAAGGTCTCCTGTCGAGGCCAGCAGGAAAGCTACCTTGCCGTTTTGGAAATTGATCATTTCCTGATCGCCATCTCTATTCCCACCCATAGGCTGCATCATGGTTTTATCGTCATATATCATTTTCCGGTACATTTCCAGACCTTGAATCGCCGGCGCTTGGTCGATAACAACATCCTTATGATCCGGGGTAAGAATATCTCCACCATTGGACCACATCAACGAGTAGTAGTAGAGGGGTGGCAGCAATGACGCATAGCCGAATCGTTCTGTCTTCCCATCCTTGACGACGGTCGCTTTCTTCGCGGCGGCCATCATATCATCCCAAGTGGTTACCGGGTGCTCTGGATCAAGCCCGATCTCCTTCACGACATCTTTGTTGTAGTACATGATCGGTGTACTCCGGTTGAAGGGAAGGGTGTATGTCTTTCCTTCGATTAAAGTGTCGTCTACAAAGCTGTCCACAAAATCGTTGTACTTAAACTCCGGATCATTTTGAATATAAGAGTCAAGCGGCAGCAATGCTTTATTGTAAGCAAAGGCCGGCCAGAATCTCGCGTTCAACTGAACAACATCTGGTACAGCATTGCCCACAATTGCCGTCAATAATTTCTTGCCGATATTATTCGTACTTTCCTGGAACACCGCATTGACCTTCACTTCATTTTGCGATTTATTAAATTGTTCGGTCAAATCTTTGATGGTGTCCCCGATCACGCCGCTATTGCCGTACCAGAACTCGATTTGTACCGGACTCTGCTTGCTATTTTGATCTGATGAGGAGGAAGACGAAGCTCCTTGCCCGCAACCTGCAAGTACCATAACCAAACTTGACGCCACGAGAACACTTTTAATGAATTTGCTTTTCAATGGTTTCACCTCGTTTTTTAATGGCTTATCGCTTACTTCAAACCCGTAGTGGCCACACCTTTGACAATAAACTTCTGCATGGAAATGAATAATACGACTAATGGAGCGATAATGACTGTAGCAGCGGCCATGACCAGATTCCACTGCGTTCCTCCGCTCCCTCCGCCGCCTTCTTCCATAAATCGCGACAGTCCTAACTGAACGGTCCGCAAATTTTCATTATTGGTTACAATGAGCGGCCAAAACAGTTCATTGTAATTCCAGATAAAGGATAACAAGATATACGTCACAACAGCAGCACCCGATAATGGCATCATGAGATGACGCATGATTCTGGTGTGTCCGCAGCCATCGAGAATGGCCGCCTCCTCAAGCTCTTTTGGCACTTGCATAAAGGCTTGCCTCAGCATAAATATGCCAAAGGCTTTTACGGTGAATGGCGCGATCAAGCCCATATACGTATCCACCCACCCTAATTGTTTGATCGTCAAAAAATTAGGGATAAACGTAACCTGGTCCGGAATCATCATGGTAGCCAGCACCAAGAGAAAAAGAAAACCGCTTCCCTTAAAACGCAGTCTGGCAAAGGCATAAGCAGCCGGGATGATCAACAGCAGTTGCACCATGATCGTGATGCTTGCTGTGAAAAGGCTATTGAATAGATACCGGCCCAGCGGAGCCATTTTCCATATTTCCACGTAGTTTTCCCAGTGGAACACTTCCGGGAACAACATAGGAGGAAACACGTACACTTGATCGTTGCTCTTTAATGAATTGCTCAACATCCATATAAAGGGGAATAATATAACAATTGAAAAAAGAATCAAAAGGAAGAATCCGAACCATCTAAATGCAACTTGCTGCAATCTCATTAATAGTGCACCCACCTTTTGGAGACTTTCATCTGGATAAATGTGATGAGCATAAGGATAATAAATAGCACCGATGAGGCTGCAGAAGCGTAGCCGATATCAAAAAATTCAAAGGCATTCTGGTAAATGTAATAAATGATCATATTGGTGCTCTCTGCCGGCCCGCCGCGGGTCATCGTAAACAGCAGATCGAAATCTTCAAAAGCGCCAATTAACGCGACGATCACAACAAACAAGATATACGGAGAGAGCAGCGGCAGCGTAATCCGGGTAAACACTTGCAGCCTTCCCGCTCCATCCATCTTGGCTGCTTCATACAGGGAGTCCGCTATGTTTTGCTTGCCTGCCAGCAGAATTACCATATAGTAGCCGACCACCTTCCAGACTTTCGTAATGATTAGCGCAGCCATGGCCCACCCCGGCTTTGCCAGCCAAGGAGCGGCAGGAATATTGAAAAAATCCAGCACCCAGTTGATCAGACCAAAATCCTTGTTGTACATCCACACCCATAGGGTTCCTATAGCCGCCATAGGCGTAATGTAGGGTAAAAATATGACCGAGCGAAACCACCTGACGCCTCGCATTTTTTCGTCCAGTACAACAGCCAGTACAGTAGCCAGCAAGACCGTAAAGCCGACGGAGAAAATTCCAAATATAAACGTGTGTCCAACAACACTCCAAAATTCGGACGAGGTAAACATCCGCGAATAATTGCCTGCGAAAATCCAATTAAAATCAGGGGTAATCAGATTCCAGTCCGTCAGGCTCAGAAAAAATGTCATACCCATCGGATACAGATGAAATACAACAAGAAGCATAATGGCTGGAAAAACCAATACATAAGCCGTTAAATTCGTGTACATCCATTTGGCTATGCTTGTTTTATTTTTCACCGTTTGCCCGCTCAATCCCCTCTTCCTTTCCCAAACCAGATGTTTATCCATATGCACTCCTTTGCATCGATTGATGCCTTACAGAATTCGAGTCATACTAGGAATCATTTCAGATTCTCCGCTCTCATTTTCAATAGAGACAATGCCGCCCTGATCAAGGCAACAGCCTCCTGCAATTGTGCCAGGGATGTAGCATAGGAAAGCCGAATAAATCGTGGAGCCTGAAACATGTCCCCCGGCGTTACGACGACACCCACTTGATCCAGCAAATATTCGGCAAAGTCCTTGCTATCAGCAATCGTCCCCTCCTCATAAACTGAACCAAAGTAACGGGACACATCCACCATTAAGTAAAAAGCGCCTCTCGCATTGGGGCATGACAATCCCCGAATCGATTGAATTTCACGAATCAGATATTGTCTTCGTTCATCAAAAGATTTTGTCATTTCATTGACCGAATCCCCCTCATCTTTGAGCGCCACAATCGCTGCATATTGACCGATCGAACTTGGATTGGAGGTGGTGTAGCTTTGAAGGACCGTCATGGCTCGAATCACGGGTAAGGGGCCGCAGGCGTAACCGATTCGCCAGCCCGTCATGGCATACGCCTTGGACAACCCGTTGATCGTAATCGTCCGCGATTTAATTTCCTCGCTTAAAGCCGCGATTGAGGGAACTTTCTCACCATAATTCAGATATTCATAGATTTCATCCGCAATAATGTAAAGATCATGACGAACGGCGATCATGCCGATAGCATACAACGTTTCTCGATCAAGCACCGTTCCGGTCGGATTATTGGGATTTGTCAACAAAATAGCCCGCGTCTTGGAAGTTACTTTATTGGCAAGCCGCTCCACGTTTAGCTGAAAGTCTTGTTCCGGTTCGGTTTCAACAAACACAGGAACCGCTCCTGCGTAGGCGATCATTTCCGGGTAACTCCCCCAGCAGGGAATCGGCAAAAGTACTTCGTCGCCCTCATTGCAAATTGAGAGCAACGCATTCGCCACTGCTTGCTTAGCTCCAGTGGTGATGACCACCTCCTCCGGGCTGTAACTAAGATCGTTATCTCGCTCGAGTTTGTCACAGACAGCCTGCCGGACATCATGTGTCCCCTGCACGGGGGTATACTTCGTCACACCTTTGATAATCGCTTCTATACCTGCATGAGCGATATGGACCGGTGTGGGAAAATCCGGTTCGCCCACGTTAAGCGCGATAAGCTTGCGGCCTGAGCGGCGAAGTGTTTCGACTTTATCTCTTAATTCTGCTCCGATATAAGGATTTAGCGTGCTGGCACGATGACTCAGTTGATAGTTCAATGTTTGGTTTCCCCTTTCGTTTCATGTGGTTTCTACAATGGAATCTTAACACCCAAATGTGAATTTAGTGTAAAAACAACATATTAATATTGTAAATTTTATAAATACAAATATAAAACAAAATAAAAACAACACCTCGTTTGGAAACAAACGAGGTGTTGTTTTTATAGCAATTCTCTTGAATTTAAATAGAAATCCATTGTAATGAGGACAATTCGGTGTGTGATTTCCATTCTTCAGGCAAGTTCGTATCAGTAATAATCATGTCCACATTATGTAGGGCAGTTACTTTATACAAATGATTGACTCCCATTTTTGAAGCATCCGCTACCAACACCTTCTTTTGGCTTTGACTGAATAGGCTTTTCATCATTATCGCGGTTTCGCTCTGAAATGTACTGATATTTTCAGGCGTAAAACCCCCGCAGGAAAAAAAAGCCTTGTTTACAGAAATGTCCTTTAACATGTCTTGAGCAAGTACGCCTGACATTCCCATCGAAGAAACTTGAAGCTCTCCGCCAATCTGAATCACTCGTCCATCAAATTTCCCATTCCGCTTATATTGAGCGAATTCAAAAATGATTGGAACGGAATTGCTGACCACCGTAAGCTCCTTTTTGTCTCTTAAGAAAGACGGCATTTGGGCAATGGTGCTCCCTGCCTGGAGGAATAGAATATCATTGTCTTCCACCCATTCGGCTGCCTCGGCTGCTAGTTTTCTTTTGACCTCCAAATTGAGCGACTCTCGATCGTTATATACCCATTCCAGCTTTTGATCGCTCGTTTTGATCGCTCCGCCAAATATTTTTTTTAGTTTGTTTAGACTCTCCAGCTTGTCCAGATCTCGCCGAATGGTCTCGGTTGTCACGCCGAATTTTTCGGCAAGTTTTTTTACATAGACTTTGTCCCGTTCCTCTAGTTCCTTCAATATCTCTTGTCTTCTTTTCTCCACTTCGCTATAGGAAGAATGCATGCTTACCCTCCATACTCTGTATGTCATTCTATTACATTTATCTTAACTGAATCACACCAAAGAATCCATGGGGAAATGACATATTTAACTTTGTTTTTTGATCATTTACAACTCAACAACAACGTAATTCCATCCATTATCACATCCATGCGGAATTCACAACATGAAAACCACAATCCTGTCGATAAACGGGAGTCGCAACCGCAGAGCTCCCGTTTCATTTATTCGACTATTGTTCTCCTTTAGTGCTAAAACCATTATTAATTGGATAAGATTATGTTCGACATCTACTAAATGTTATGTGTACAAGATTCTCTTGGACTTATTTAATATTTCCTGATGAAGCTCCTTACTGGCCGCAAGAATACTGCTGCCTGCCATATATATATCTATCGGATCTCCATTTAAACAAGTAATTCTACCTCCTGCTTCTTCGACTAACAATTTACCTGCTGCAAAATCCCACGGTTTCTGAAGAGAACTAAAATATGCATTAAATCTTCCGCAAGCCACGTAAGCCAGTTCCAGAGAGCCGCATCCAATCATACGGATTCCTCTTGACTCATTAGCGATATGATGTACAAACCTTTCAAATCCAAGTCTCTCTTCTTGCTGATCATATCGAATAAACGTAGAAAATAATGAATCAGTTAATGCCACTGATGTTGAATTCATCAAAAGTCGTTTATTGTTCAGATATGCGCCTGAACCTTTCTCTGCCCAAAAAAGTTCATCAGAAGAAGGGTTGTAAACAGCCCCGCAAATCCCTTGTCCATTCTGATATAAAGCGATGGAGATCGCAAAAGTTTGTTTTTGATGTAAATAGTTCGTTGTCCCATCGATCGGATCAACAATCCAAACGAAATCATTCGGTTCAAACGTTTCTCCTGTATAACTTTCTTCCCCCATAATTTTGTGATGAGGGAAATTTTCCTTTATCCGTTGTATGATCATTTGCTCATTTTGGCGGTCTACAAATGTAACCAATTCTTTATGAGATGCTTTCGAACCTACATCAATGTTGCCTTCCAAATGCCGCAAACTATTTTTTCCGGTCTCGATGAGACATGCTTTGAGTACGTGAAGGTATTGTTCAGACATTTATAAACCTCCATTCAAAGTGTTTTTTTCTATGATATCACAAAAAAAGTTTTTGCTTCCATGATTACAACTTCTCTACTGCGAACACGTTATATCTTGTTGTTTTCAAGCCATTCATGCGATACAATGCCAACAAGGGGGGCAAACGAAAATGGGAATTGATGAAATGATTCGTGTAGTGCCTTATGATGAACAGTGGCCTATTTTGTTTGAGAGTGAAAGAGCGCTACTTCTTAACGCCTTCGAAGACAACGCAGAGGAACAATCCGAATGAGGCCAAGCAATATTATGAAAAAAAATTAAACGCAATCCAAAAAGGGTATACCACACTACTCTCTTATTCGGATGAAAAAAAGGATTACATATCTAATTTACTCGAGCGGGCTAAAAAGTAAAAAAATGACGGACAGAATAGCCAACAAGCATTTGTCATTATCAAACGGCAAGCCGATAACCACTGCCGGAATATAGTGAAAAGGGCTCTTCGATCGGAGAGCCCTCTTTTGATTAGTTCCTGTATTTTATTCCAGTTTCTTTACATTCGCTTCAATTTGGCTATTTCGCTCCTTCACCAACTCATCGAACCCATTATCCATTCGATATTGGATGAACTCGGCCATCGCCTGATCGACTTCTTTGTCCGACTTGGCATCCAAAATCTTGGCGATCGTCTGCGACCAGTTCTGCTCGATCTTCTCTGCGTTTCTCGAAGATTGTTTAGATAAATAAACGTCCAGTCCTGCGATTTCGAATTGTGGAACAACGTGGTCTTTGGTCCATTGTTTGGCCTGTTGCAAAGCCTTCGGAAACTGCGAAAGTCCCATTTGACGCGAGAGCAAAGCACTGTCCTGCAGCCACAGATGAGTCGTCAAGCCGATTTCCTTCTCAAAGCCCGCCGGATCAGTCTGCTTGAAATCCAGTAAGTCTGCATTTAAGACCGGCTTTTCATTCACCAGACTGTAAGTTTCCCCTTCTCGTCCAAAATTCATTACATTGTTCCCTTCCTCGCTAACCAGATATGTTATGAGCTCCATCGCTTTTTGCGGATCCTTGCTGCTTTTAGTTATGAAAGTTTGGGTCCACCCTTCGATGGACGTTCCTGGCAAGGCGGTCGTTCGTCCAACCGTAGAAGAGGGCCCGTTAACGGCGATGTATTCCTTGCCTGGATGTTCCTTCGCCCACACGGTTAACGTATCCGTCTCCGCGGTCAAATCCGCAGCGAAATAGGCGAAGTAGCTGCCGTTCGTTATCCGGGCATTCTTGTCGTCTCCGGTCATCGTAATCATATCCCGGTCTGCCAACCCTTTTTGACGTGCTTCAACGAACACCTTAAGCCATTTCTGAAAATCGGCATCCGTATAACGGTCGTAGTATTTACCATCATCAGTCAACATCGGGACTCCGATAAAATCAGCCAACGTTCTATTAAACACTCCGTTCTTCTCAGAGCTATCTCCTGTAAATGGGGTCACCCCAATCGGAATAATGTTTTTTTCCAGTTCATCCTTCGCACCAAGCTTCTGCATGGCTTCCAATGCCGAAATAAATCCTTCAGGCGTGGTCATATCCGGCTTGCCCAGCAGTTCATAGATATCCTTCCGCACCAGAAACGCCTGATTGCCATAAATGCCGCCCTTTTCATAATCGGATTTCGTGTTCGAGAAATTAGGATACCCGTAAATATGGCCGTCATCCCTTGTAAAGAACTTGAGCGTTTCAGGTTTGGAAGCGGTTTCCAAAAAGTAAGGATCGTATTTCTTGGCCAGCTCATCCAGTGGAATCGCAAATTTTTCGGCATCCTTAACTAACGGGTTGCTTCCATCCATCGTAATGATATCTGGCAGATCTCCGGAGGCCATCATCGTATTCAGCTTGTCGTCGCTGCCGCCCAGATATGTGATGCTTACTCCAGTATCTTCTGTAATGAATTTGGAGGCTACGTCCTTGCCCCAGGATTGGGCAAACCAATCAAAGTTAATATACCAATCCAGTTCGGCTTTGGCCGTGTCTTTCTTCCAACTCGGCGTATTTTTGTCCACTTCAATCGTTGAGTCCGGCAGCTCCGTCTTGTTTGCCTTCCCCCCGCAGCCTGTCAACGATAATGTCAATGCAGCCAAAGTCATAATGATGATCGATTTCTTCATCATGTTCTCCCCCGTTCTTATCCTTATTCTTTGACGCCTCCGACCAGCATGCCGCTAATAAAGTATTTCTGAAGAAATGGGTAAACCAGCATAATCGGCAAGGTTGTAATGATCATGGTTGCTTGCTGCAACGATTGCGTCGTAAATGCTGTGGATATATATACCCCTGCTTTGGCAGAGTTCGCCGCGCCAGCGCTCGTTAACAGCTGATACAAATAATATTGAATCGGGTACAGTGTTTTATCCGTCACGTACAGCTTGGCGACGAAGAAATCATTCCACTGATAGACGCCATGAAACAAAGCAATCGTGGCGAGTACCGGAAAAGATAAGGGAACGACGATTTTGAAGAAAATTTGAAATACACTAGCTCCGTCGATCTTGGCCGATTCTTCGATGGATTCCGGCAAGTTCCTGAAGAAGTTCATTAATATGATCATATCGTAAAAGCTGAATAATACAGGGATAATGTAGACCCAGAAACTGTTTGCCAGACCGAGCGATTTCACGACCAGAAATGATGGAATCATTCCTCCGTAGAAAAACATCGTGATGATCCCCATACGGATGAATATCTTTCTCCCCAACAAATAGGACTTGCTCAGAGCATAGGCTGCAGCACCTGTAACGGCCAAATGCCCAATGACACCGATTACAGTTTTGGCTACGGTCACGCCGAACGCCCTGTAAATAGTCGTATCTTTCAAAATGGTCTCATAGTTTACCAGCGTAAACTTCCTGGGAATCAGGTAGATGCCTCCCTTCATCGCGTCATAACCATTATTGAAGGAAAGTGCAATGATATTGATCAAGGGAAATACAATGACGGAAATAAAAACAATCATAAACAGCATGTTGAACATATTGAATATTTTTTCGCCTCTATCCAGTCCCACGCGGTTGCCTCCTTTCTAGAAAATGGAGCTGTCACTAAGCTTCTTGGTCAGAACATTGGCGATCAGAAGTAAAGTGACCGAAACAATAGAAGAAAAGATGCCGACAGCCGTTGCAAACGAGAAGTCTCCTTGCGCAAGGCCCAAGTGATACACATACGAATCAATGACTTCACTGCGCGGCATGTTTGAAGCGTTTTGCAGGACCAGCGTCTGATCCAGGTTTGCCCCGAGAATCGAGCCAATGCGGAGCAGAAACATCAATACGATAATGTTTTTGATGCCTGGAATCGTGACATGCCAGATTCTTTTCAAAATTTTGGCTCCATCCACTTTGGCAGCCTCATACAATGATGGATCTATCCCGGCTATGGCTGCCAAATAGAGAATGGTTCCCCAGCCGACCTCTTTCCAAATATCCGATAACGTTGCTATCCACCAATAAGCATTTGCATTGGACAAGAAAGAGATCGGTTCAGATATAAGATGCGTGGATAGCAGGAAACTGTTCAAAAGCCCGGTCGATCCGAGCCATGATGTAATCATGCCGCCAAGAATGACCCATGACAAGAAATGGGGCAAGTAGGAAACCGTTTGCGTGAATTTCTTTAAGAAACTCAATCGGATTTGATTGATCAAAATAGCCAAAACGATTTCAAGCGGAAAACCAATCAAAAGCTTCATCAAACTGATTCCTAACGTATTCGTTAACACATTATAGAAATCGTTGTCCCCCAAAAAAGCTTTGAAATTATCCCAGCCCACAAATTCAGAACCCGTAAAGCCAGATAAGGGAGAATAGTCCTGAAATGCGATAACCAGTCCGAACATCGGAACAAATGAGAAAACAACCATCAATATGATGCTGGGCCAGACCATGACTTGAAGCTCCCACTGGGAAAGAAACTTGTGTCTCAATTTGGATAACATCACCTTACCCCCTCTCTATCACACTTTAAGCTTTGCATAATCCAGGCATTATCCGAAAATGGCGCCAGACTCCCTCATCGAGTTCAATTTGCTGCGCAGAAAAACTTTACACAATTAATTAATTTCATTTAATAAATGGGCGAGTCTGGTGGCCATTTCAGAAAAACCTTTTGATGCCAGATTCGTTAACGATATTCTACCGATGCAATGGGATTTTGAAGATGATTGATATAAATATTGAATTTCCCCGGTTCCATCGTTTGTTGCAGCTGGTGATCCAAATAACGAAAATCGTCCACACTCAACGTCATTTGTACAGAAACGGTCTGATATGCCGGAATGCTGATCACTCGATATTTCTTCATCTCGCGGATGGGACGTACCGCTCTTGAGACGAGGTCCTCAATGAATAAGATAACCGTCTCATCATAATCATATTTGCTTGGATTACTTACCTCAAAAGAGATCGTTAATTCTTGATCATCTGTCAGATCATGACGTGAAATCCGGAAGCCCGAATACTGCGTATCGGTATAAGTCAGTCCGTGTCCGAAAGGAAATAAAGGTCCAATCTCGCAGTCTTGATACCTGCTGCTGTAGCTTGATTCATTGGCTGGCCGTCCCGTACTGTATTCATTGTAATAGATTGGCGCTTGCGACGAATGACGAGGGAAAGACATCGTCAACTTGCCGGTAGGGGTGCCCTGGCCTGTAATCAGCTCGGCAATTGCATTTCCGGCTTGCGTACCTGGATACCAACACCACAAGAGAGCCGGAATATCATCAATAATGTTTTGAAGAGCCAACGGCCTGCCTGAGAAACAGATGCACGCATACGGTTTGTTCGTCTGCTTGACTTCGCGGATCAGCTGCTGCTGGCTGCTCTCCAGTTCGATGTTTACGCTGCTATGCCCTTCGCCGCTTAATTCCCATTGCTCACCGATCGCCACGACAATGAAATCGCATTGTTCCAATTGGGATGTCGGACAGTCCTCGAGGGTTTCGTAGACTTGCAGATTAAAGGATTCATTCGCTCGCTTCATTCCTTCTGGCAAAGTAACAACGTCATCGAAGCTCCCCTTGCATTTCCAATTTCCTAATAATTGATTGCTGCCGGCAAATGGGCCAACGATGATGATGTTTTTGTATTCTTGTTTTATAGGCAGCATTTGTTCGTTCTTCAGCAATACACAGCTTCGTTTGGCAGCGTTCTTTGCATTTTCCAGAAAACGTGGATTCAAAAGGACTTCATGCTCCAGATCTTCGTCTGCATAAGGATTTTCGAACAGGCCCAGTTCATTTTTGAGCTGCAAAATCTTCAATACTGCTGCATCAATCTCCTGCAGAAGCGCCGGATTCTCCGCCAGAATTTCTTCGTAGTGCTGAAGGTACAGCGTCGAAACCATTTCGATATCAATGCCAGCTTTTAAGGCTAATTCGGCGGCTTCCTTACCGTTTGCTGCTATACGGTGGTTCTGCAATTCGGAGACAGCGCCCCAATCCGATATAACGATCTCATCAAATTGATAAGTGTCTCTCAAAATTTCCTTCATCATCTCTTCGCTTGCACTCACAGGTATGCCGTTAAAACTATTGAAAGAGCTCATGACGAATTTAGGCTTCTCTTGCAAGGCAATTTCATAGGGCTTGCCATAGTAGGCGTAGAATTCTCTCCAGGACATATCTACGGCGTTGTAGTCCTTCCCCCCGATGCCTGCTCCATAGGCGGCAAAATGCTTCAAACAAGCCGCTACTCCTGAATCGGCGATGAGGCCGTGCTCTCCTTTTTGATAACCTCTGATCATTGCCCGGCCAAGGTTGCCGGATAGCAAATGGTCTTCGCCGAAGGACTCCATCACCCTTCCCCACCTGGAGTCACGCACAAGGTCGACCATCGGTGAGAAATTCACATGAATACCGGTGGCACGCAATTCGGAAGCGGTGTCCTCCGCAACCTGCTGCAAAATACGCTCATCCCAAGTACAGGAAAGGCCCAATGGTATGGGGAAAATCGTCTTGTAGCCATGAATCGCATCGTGCATGAACAAGAGAGGAACCTTGAGTCTTGACCTCTCCAAATATTGGCGTTGAATCCGATTCGTAATTCCGGCGCTCGAGACGCCGATAATGCTTCCCATCGTATAAAGGGTATCTCCCTCTATCATATGGGCCGGAAAGTCTGGGCCTGTTTCGACCATTTCGCTGTCTACTTTGCCGATGTAATGCTCTCCGGTAGTCTGGGAAAGCTGTCCGATCTTCTCGGCAAGCGTCATTTCCTGAAGCAATTCGATGATTTTGCGATTTTCCATAACTGCTCCTTTATTTCCACTCCAGCGGAGGCAGGATATCTTGCTGCAGTCTGCACATCTCGTCAATCATTGCGCAGGCCTGATAATACGTAGGGGATTGAGGGTCCAATAAAATGGCCTGCAGAAGCTTCGTCTTGGACTTCTCTACATAAGCCTCAAGCAGCAGTTTGTGAATCGTTCCTTGAATATGAATCGTTCCGATGATCGCGGTTGGCAGTTCAACCGTCATCGGTTTCAGCGTAATTCCTTTACCGTTAACAATGGCTTGAGTCTCAACCACCATATCGTCAGGCAGCCCTTTGATCGCCCCTTTGTTTGGCAAATTGACAGCATTCAATTCAATCTCATCATCGAAGAAAATGGCTTCAATAATCGGAATGGCATATTCATTGCTGCAGCTCACCTTTTCCTTGTCGAAAATATAGGCCTCTTCCACCCATAACTCCTGTGTTTGAACTTGTGAGAACAAGCCTTGATCGATACTGTTACCGCTCGCACAATATACGAAATCCGGAGTTCTTGAATCGCTCTCCCACAGCTTTTCGCGAATAGGATCGTATCTGTACTGCAAAGACAGACCCGCATAGAAATCTTCGGCATAAGATACATATTCGCCACAATGGTTGGTTCCTGGATACGGATAATATCCGTATGTGCGGTACATCGTTCTCGATAGGGCAACATGATCGAATTGAGCCAGACGGTTGGCTTTGCGTTCTTTTTCATCAAACAAAGGATACAAATCCTCCCCTGTTTTTTTGTTCCAGATTTTGGTGAAGAAGCCGAAATGGTTGAGGCCACCGCCTTCCATTCCGATGTCGTTGATATCCATCTCGAGGAAATGGGACAGCTGCTCGATTCCCATATCAAGCCCATGGCATAGACCAACGATTTTGATCGAGGTGAGCTTTGAAATGGCTTCTACCAATTTTGCTTCCGGATTGGTATAGTTGATGAACCATGCGTCTGGACATACCCGTTCCATTGTGCGGGCGATTTCGAGCATGGGTCCCAGATTCCGCAAGGTATGGAACATAGAGCCGGGACCGCCGTTTTCCCCGTAAATTTGCTTGCTGCCAAATCGCCGAGGTACGTGGAAATCCTGGGACCAGTAGAAATAGCGATTCACTTCGATGGCAACGATGACGAAATCAGCCTTTTCCAGCGCCGTCTCCAGCCGGGTCGTCTGCCAAATGTTCGCCGGATGCGAGAACGCGGTGAACATATCCGAAGCATATTTATACGTTCGAGCCACGTTTTCTTCTTCGATATCCATCAGGGCGATTTCCAGCTCCACCTGGGTTTTCAATCGCTCGGACAGCACCATATCCTGAAGCGCTCCCAAAGCAAAGGAGACGCTGCCGGCTCCAATCAAAGCCACTTTCATTTTCTTCATGTTGTTCGTGCTCCTTTATCGTTTTTTAGCGCCATGTAACCCGCTCCGATGATCCCTGCATCAGGGCCGAATTGAGAAAGGACGACATGGACTTTGTCTCTTAAATGCTTGAACACTTTCGTTTTAGCGCTTTCAATCATTTGATCTACCAACCATGGATTATTATGAATGACTGCCCCTCCAATGACGATGACGTCCGGATCGATCGTTTGCATCAAAGACGCAATCGCGTTGGAGAAGTGTTCGACCCAATCCGTAATAAGCCTTTCGGCTTTTTCGTCGTGCCGTTGGTATTTATCAAAAAGCAAGTTCACCGTGGCCTCGTTGCCGTATAAGCGTTTACTTTCTCTTTCCAGGGCTCTGCCGCTGCATAGAGCTTCCAATGTGCCCGGCTGAAGGGAGGCATGGGCATGGTGCTTTCCGTGATTGGATATCACCATGCTGCCAATCTCGCCAGCATAACCGTGTGCTCCGTGAAACAGCTTGTTGTCCACAATAATTCCACTGCCGATTCCTGTGCTCACTGTAATATAAATCGACTGATGATATGCTTTAGACGCACCCTGCTCTGATTCAAGGAAGGTCACAACATTGACATCATTTTCGAAATGAACCTCGTATCCCGTTAAAATCCGCTTGATCACGTCAGTATGAATCCCTTCCAAACAGGGAATATTGGTCGCATCGCATAGAATCTCAGTTCCTTCTCTCCATGGAACAGGCAAGGCTAGACCAACCTTATCGGCTGAGCGGTACAAATCTGCTTTTTCGATCAGCCGCTTGACATGACGAAAAAGTTCTTCTCCATCTTGAAAATCCCCAGTCGATGCGGTCTCTTTTCGAACCAGCTGCAGCTGCTCATTCACTAGTCCGACTCTTATGTTGGTTCCTCCAATATCTACGCCGATGACATTGTTACTCATAATTTGAACTCCTCAGTTTTTATCGCTCTTTAATGTACTTCGCCGCCTCCGAATCCAGGAAGAAATCAATATGCTCGTAACCGAGAAGCTCCTGTGCAGGAAGCTTGGCGTCCGGATTTGTAAAAATGTCTTGGACAACTCCGGCTTTATGCCCGCCGGTGATGACGACAATCACCCGTTTGCTGGCGGCAATTTGCCCTAGCCCCAAGGTAATCCCTTTGTCCAGGAGCGTAGGCTGCCGGAAATATTTCTGGGCCACCGTCCGGGTCGTTGGTGATAAATCGACCACGCTGCTGTGGGACAGGGTCGGACTGCCTGGTTCATTCAGACCAATGTGACCGTTCATTCCAACGCCCATCAAACTGAACGTTATTGGATGCTGGTCAATAAAGCGGTCAATCCTCAAGCATTCTTCCTCCAAATCAGGCACTGTTCCATCGAAGAATTCGATCTGCTGAGGATCAAGTTGGATCAGCGAGAATAGATCCTCGTTCAGCATTTGATAACAGCTTCCTTCAAATTCTTTGCTCACGCCCACCCATTCATCCAGACTCACAATTTTCAGATGGCGAGTTTCAGCTTGTATCCCGGCGTCTTCGGCTAATGTCAGGTAGCTCTTCTGCGGCGTGCTGCCTGAGGCCAAACAAAACACCGCATGATCGTCCGATAAATGGGCCTTCATCTCTGCAGCAACTGCCGTTGCAACATCCTCTTCTGTTTCAAAAATTCGAATCATTCTGCTAACCTCCTATCCGGATATTACGTGGATCATTTCATTCTGAAGCGAGAGGACAGCGGCGCCAACCGCAGTCGAATGGTACATATCACTGTAAGTAATCGTTGGGGTCCATTCCACGTACTGTCCGACGTAATATTTTGTTCTCTCCACAATCCGCTCGGGGAACAACGCTACCGTCTTGCCGCTGATAATAACCTGTTCGATGTCAAGTACGCTGATGATATTGATCATAGTGAGGGCAAGATGTTTGCCCACGTAATCTGCGCAAGCTTCGACTTCCGAGTCAGAACCAAGATCATACCTGCTTAACAAATGCTGCATTCCCAACCTGCTCTCCAACCAACCGACGGAAGATGGAGACCTCCGGTATTCCGGATCAAAGCACATATACTCCAGTTCTCCCGCGCTTGCATTGAACCCTCTGTGCAGTCTCTTATTGAGAATCAGACCGCCACCGATCCCCTCTCCAACCGCAATATGCACGATATCCGTCGGTGCTTGGCCAGCATTTTCCAGATTGCGGAACTCAGCCACAGTAGCGGCATTTACATCGTTCTCAAGGAGAATAGGCAAGTTCACACGGTCCATGAAATTTCGGATGATCTGCTCGTATGGATAATCCTGCTCCTTATTATCCTGAACTCGCATTCTGATCGTTTTCTTTCTGGTGTTAATCGCGCCGTCAACCCCGACGCCGATGCCTACGACAATGCTATTTGTCTTTGTTGCTGCATCTTTCATGCGCGAAATGATATTTTCAAAAATCGAGACAAACGGTTCGGTATAAAATGGAACGTCGGTTTCCACAGAATACGAATCAATAATTTTGCTGTAGAGGTTGATCAGCACGGCCGTTATTCTTTTGCCTATAATTTGAATTCCAATCGTTACGTAGCTGTTTTCATTAAACCGGTAAACCGTTCTTTTTCTTCCCAGACCCCCAGAGCCTTCACGACTCTCTCCGGTGGTGGTCAACAGCCCGATTTCTTCAAAAAAATTGACGATTTTGCTGACGGTCACAAAGCTCATTGCCGTTTTTTCTGCGATTTCTACCTTGGCCAATTCCGGATTTTGCATCAGAATATCAAAGATGATCTTTCGATTCTCATCCTTGATATCATTCGGCAAAAAAGACTTCATCTTCTCCCCCCCTTTTTTACGAAACATAATTAATTAATAAGGTTAAATAATTAGAGAAAAATATAAAGACCATAAACGATCTTTGTACAATCATATTACACACCTCTTGTAATCGCTGTCAACCATTTAATTTTCGATGTCGATTCTTTGACAATGGAGGAACATTCCTTTGAATAAAAAGCACAGAATCTAGATTCAGTTTCCTGTGTCTAGTTCTCTTATTCTTTCGGCTTTAATTCGTCATTGATAAAATAACTGCTTCATACGGCCTTAATTTTAAATAGTCTTCATTGGTTTCCAATCGTCCATCGATGTTGTTCAGCAATACCTGGACATGCTTAAGTTTGGCTTTCAACGGGCCGGTAATCTGAAAAGAATTTTGCGAATCGGAATGGTTTAACACGATCAGCCAGGTATCCAAACCGGAGCTGCGCGTGTAGGCTTAGATATGGTATCGTCGACAGATTGATCCGCGTAATCCCCGTAAACCATGATCTTGTGCTTTTTACGCAAACGGATTAACTCCTCATAGTAATAATTATAAATTCTATTTCCCTGAAAAAAATGGCTGAATACCTCTTTGAGAAAAGCATCAAAAAAAAAACGCCCAGTTAATGAAATCGTAAATACGTATAACCTTGCTGATAATGATGAATTTTGATTTAAGAAACAGTGGTGAGGTTATCAATCATGATAAGATCGTTAATATACTTAGTGACCGTAACCTCTGTTTTTATGTCTTTGTAAATGAATTTAGACTATGGACATAAGTAATTCAATAAGAACGAATGTTCTCCAATGATGATTTGCTTATAATGGAATTAACAGCTATTACAAAAGTGTCTAATTCCAAAGATAAGTAACTGCATCAGTACAAGTTCTTGTCTTTTTACAATGACTACGATCTAGGCAATGTGTTCGTCCCTTGTTACAAAAGTATATTCCCCCCTTTCCATTTAAGGCTATAGTTCCGGTTGGAATACTTTTGAGCATTGAAACTGGTCTCTTGATCATTATCCAGCCATTAGTCCGTTAATTATTCAATAGAGACCACCACTTCCACTTAGATAGTTTCTAATCGGAAAAGGGCACATGTTCTTATCCATTACGGCAATCGGTACAAGTTCTTGTCCTCAAATGCCAGTTTCAGTCTGATATTTCGCTTTTTAATGCCTAGCCGACCGTGTTTAACCTCTCATCGTGTCAGTTTTCCTTTAACAATTTGAACATTGTTATGTATTATGGTATTTAATGAAGTTGTAAAAGCGTGTGCTTAATGTTTAGATATACACCTAATCGGCAATCGGACTATGTTCTTGTCTCTGGACAGATATCCTCATCTATTCTAAGAAATGTTTTCAATCTCAGTTTATCTTCACATATGAAGAAAAAAGCCATCATTTAAGCGCTGGCTTTTACTAAAATCGTTTCATTTACGTTTGAGGAATGACGGTAAGCCATAGTTTGCCTTTCGCTGGTAAACAACAGTTACTTCGCGATCAGGACCACCATCAACCGAAGGAGCCATGAGTTTCACTTTCGGGAGGTCATCAACTCGCTTTTCTTTTTCTTTAATAAACTCTTCATTCGTTTTACTCATTTTAATCCCCCAAAGAGATAATTTAATGTGGTAACCAGTGTTTAATCTTCTTTATCTAGTAGTAAACTCTTCAATCGTAAGCTCTTTCTGGACACTGATATGGAGAATAATCACAATTCTTTACCCGAAGAATAATACAACATTTATTTATGCGCAAATGTCCTCTGCCATAACAAATTATGTTTGACAACCGTAATTCATGTTCCCTGATAAACAAGATAAGGTAAAAATTTATAGTTGTCCACGTACCTTTTAAGCAATAAACTACCTATATCTTGAGTTATACGTAATTAAATTTATTTGAAAAAATGAATTAGTTTTGTGTTAAGTTATTAAAAGCAACTACCTGCCCGTTAACTTAACAAAACAGCCGATCACAATGATCGGCTGTTTTGTTGCTTATATTGTTCTATTATTTTCCGTTAACGTAATCCTCTTTCTTCCTAGTCTCTTCTTTCGACATGTGTTTTTTAAGATAAAAAAACAACCTCTATTGCATGAGTTTAAGTAGCACATACACTGCACTTATAAACCAATAAACCATTGGCTTATACAAATTGTCTTTTGATTTAGAAGGCACTGTTTTTCCTGAAATAAATTCTCTTAAGGAAATAGAATCATCTCTAAAATCGTTCAGTATTTTTTTTATACATTACTGCTTATCCAGACTGGACCCATAAGTCCGCTTGGCTCCTGCTGGGCAAAAGAGGACAAAAAATCTTGCTGATCTTTTACTAGCGTATTCGTTACTTCAATAGTGAGCATATTTAATCCCTTCTTCAATTGTTCGCCCAATTCGAAGCGATAAGGCGGACAAATTCGTACGCCTACATGTTCTTCGTTCAACCATACTTCTGCGGTTTCATACACCTTACCCAGTTCCAATAGAGCCTGATTTACGGTGTCATCCCATTCAAATTGTGTTTCATAACGAAATGTTCCAGAAAAATGCGGAAGATAACCGGGCGAGCTCATATTGGTTAACGTACTTAAGTGGCCCCACTCCACAAAATGAGGATACTGTTCAGCGTCCGCCGTTGACACCGTCCACTTAGCTTGTAGATCAATGGTCTGGTTGAACTCCATATCCACTGGACCAATCGCATAACTATCCAAGTTATCTCCATGAAGCAAAACGATGGATTCATAAGGATACAACGTCAACGGCACCGACTTCGGATGTGTATCTGACGCAGTCAAGTGGTTCAAGCGATTTCGGAAAGCATCATAGGCATAGATCTCTCCTTGTACAGGTAAAACAACCTTTGTACGTATCGTGTCATGCGGACTCTCATTGAAGAACATAAACACATCCAAATCAGGATGAACATAGTGGTAATGCCGCAGATAAGATTCATGCGAATGCAATTGAATATCGAAATACCCATTGCTCATCAGATACTGAGACAACTTGTTCAGCGCTACCTTCTTAACGTTCATATGATTCGCAAGACATGATAGCTCACCAGCAACTTCAATGCTTTCGCTGGAACGCGTGGGCAGTCTGTCAACAAAATAAATGGCCAGACCCTGTTCCGCAAACAGAACCAAACGCTGCAGCAGCGCAGCAGGAAGCGCATCCGCATAAGGCAGGATCAGGCATGCATAATCTTCTTGATGCACATGCAGTCTGCCATCCATCACACTCACTCCGTCCAGAAGAACATCGATCGGAAGAATATCGCAGTCAATCTGATGCTGCATCAATTCTTTGACGGGCTCCTGAAAATACATGGCTTCCCCTGACCACTCGGCTTCAGCGTGATACACAACACCTGCAGTCGCTACGTGCCTTCCACCTGAAATCAGGTGGCTAATTCGGTTCATATATTGATTTAGATGTTTGTAGTATCGATACTGCGGATTTTTACCGCCTGCATACATATGCGGTGGGCAATCCGGATCCAGGAAGGGTTTCTGTGTAAAAGCATGCGGGACGAAGTAGTTAACTCCGCGCACCAGCATATGGTCGGTAAGCCACTTCATCAGCTTCAAGCCTTCTGTCCAGCCATAGGCTCCATACAATTCGCACATCGTCCGGCCATGTTTTTTCGGATCAATGTGCCCGAGCGATACCGCCAGCTTTGCCAGGCCATAGTGGAAGAACAGACTGTCCGTCTCCCCTGACGTGGTGCGGAAACTCAATTGGTCAAAGCCGGGCACGATCTGCCATAACACCACATCAAGACCCGACATATCCTGTCCCCAGAGCGAGCGGAAGAAGTGACCCGCACCGGGACCAAGCCTGGCATGAACATTGTTGTCTTCGAGAACATGTCCGATATACTCAACTCCGCGAGCTCGGCACCAAGCCCCGATTTGATTGCAGAAGTTGTCTGCGTAGAGCTTGCTAACGATATTCATATAAGTGTACCGCACAGTATCAGATCGCTCTCCCCCATTCTGCCAGAGAAGATAAAGATCCTTACGATAGTCCTCACCGAGGGCATGCTCCAGCAAAAAAGGCATTTCAAGGCTCCACGGAAGCGACACCCCTGGTTTGCCGGGTCTTGAATTGAAATCGAAGGTGATCGGGTCATTATAGAATCCAGGTTCGTCCGAAAAGAAGCCCGCAAAGGTTTTACCAAAATCCCCCTGATATCGTTCATAGACCTTCTCATAAACCGTATCGATTAGAATCCGTACCGAAGCCTTATCCAGCGGGTTCAGGTAATCTTCCTGCGCCTTGCTGCCGCCCTCCTTATTGGCAGAAATTATAAATACGCGCCAGTATCCTTCGGGGATGTCCCAATACAGAATACCGTCCCGCACATGTTCAGTGATGTCGATGCAGTCGCTCAGTAATGTTCCATTGGACGGATCACGGCGGACTGCAACGGCGGAAACCAGTTGGTTTTTCCCTTTTGCATGATGACGATCCGATATTGTAGGCCGAAGCCCAGTCATCAGCAATGTATCCAGCAAAAAAGAGGCATCTTTTGCAGGACCGAGGGTATCAATATAACGCTCACCCAGAAACAAGCGGTGAAGCTCTTCAGGAGCTTCCTGTATTTTGCCTGCCGCATGTCCCGTAGGAAAATGATCGTCATCCAGCAGCCATACCTTCATCCCACGCTTACGGGCTTCATCCATAATAATGTCCATGTCTGTCCACCATTTCGGTCCTAGAAAATCAGGATGCGGCCGAGCTTCAACACACACAGCACCGATGCCTGCCTCATCCACACGGGCCATCTCTTCCCGGATCACCTGCTCCTCCTCCCCATGCTGCCACAGAAATGGGAGGATATAATTATGTTCCTCACCCTTGAGCACATCCATTAACCGATTTGTCATGATTCCCTCCTGGTCCGGCTTCTATTTCAATCCGTAGATTCGTACTCTGCATGGCAGATCCATATTAAAATTCGCCCGCCTTCAACAGAATGCGGGCGAATATCTTCGTTAATCCATTATTTCTGGACCTTGGCGTACCACTCTCTTGCGCGTTTGGTCACTTCTTCCCCGCCTGATGCATTCCATTTATCTACAAACTCATCAAACTTGCTGATCGGGTACTGTCCCAGAATGATTTTCGTGGCGTATTCCACGTATAGCGTTCGATTATTAATATCAGGGAAGCTGTCGTACACACTGGCTGGCATACCGTCACCGGCAATGACTTTCGCGTATTTCTGGGCTTCCTGCATATTACGGGTCACCTGGTCGATCGCCCATTGACTATCTTCTGATGAAGTACTGTTAAAGAGGTCTATCGTAAAATCAAGTGTCGCCAAAGTCGAATAGGGATTCAAAAGTTGATTTTCCTGGCTGCTCTTGTCATCGGGAAGTTTAACGGCTTTGCCGTCTTTCATCTCATAGTGCATGCCTTCCACGCCCAGAAACAGATCCTTCCAGTTCTTTTTATCATACATATTGTTCAGCAGCTTCAGGGTGGCCATCAGCTTGTTCTCATCCTTGTTGTTCTTGATAACCCACTGCGGAGGTGCAAATCTCTTCATTGTGTAGAAACCTTCATATCCTTCGACTTCCGGTACAGGGAGCACGGTAAAGTTAGCCTTTACGCCTGTGTTCTTCTCCAGGTTCTCCAAAATCAAATTGCCATGCTCGACCCAGTGAAAATAGTTCCCTACTTTGTCAGATTGAATTTTGCCATCCCACTTATCCTTCGTGTTCAGAAGTGACTCCTTGTCGATTAAGCCTTCCTTATACAGCTTAGCCGCGAATTCCAGAGCTGCCCTCATATTCGGAGTCACTGCGGAATAAGTCAGCTCGCCGTCGTATATATCCCACTCCGGATAGCCTTCAAACATCGCTACCCCGTACATGGCAAAAAGATGGTCCATCCACCGGGCCTGCTCCCTGCCACCGGTAGGAAGCTCATCCTTCTGGCCGTTGCCGTTAGGATCCTTATCCCGAAATGCTTCGAGCACCTTAACATATTCATCCTGAGTCTTCGGCATCGTCAGACCCAGTTGATCGAGCCAATCCTGGCGGATCATGCCCGCGTATCTTCCGTATTCCACAACCCCAGGAATGTAGTAGATTCTTCCTTGTCCTGTAGGATCGTTCGCCTTGACTACATCCCACATCTCCTGCGGGATGGCTTCCCATACATTTGGCGCATATTTAGGCAGCAGGTCGGTCAGGTCGGCAATGGCACCATTTTTAGCCAAGCTGTCTTCAATGCCCTGCTGAGGGATGAACAAGTCAGGCATTTCATTGGCAGCAATTTTCAGATTCAGTTGGTTCAGATAGTTGGTGCCTCCGTTCCATTCCACATACGGATGAATTACACCCACACCAAGCTTTTCCTTATAAAACTCATACAACTGGCTGCCCTTGGTAATCGGTTTATAACCGATGTTCGTTCCCCAAACTTCGATATCGACTGTTCCATCCTCATTGGCCGAAGTCTGGCCAGCAGCGGCGGAATCACCCGTAGAGCCTGAATTACAGCCGGTGATCGTGCTTATCGCCAGAACACCTGCAGCCATCATTAAACCCATCTTTTTCAGAATCATAGCTAATCCCCTTTCAATCATGGTTATTCTTGTAGATTCTTCTGTTCATTGATAAAACGAGATCAGCCCTTCACAGAGCCAAGCATGGCTCCTTTGACAAAATACTTTTGCAGGAAGGGATACACAATGATGATTGGAATGATTGCAAAAATGACGGTTGCTGCTCTCAATGTCCGCTCATTGTAATTAAGGTCCACCGTTGAAGCTGCGCCTGCCATCATAACGCTATCGTCGGTAATAAACTGCCTGATCTTGATCTGCAGCGGAAACCAGTTGGTATCCTGCAGAAAAAATAACGGATGCTGAAACTGATTCCACAACACCACACCATAAAATAAGGCAAGGGTTGCCATTACAGCTTTGGACAAGGGAAGAACGAAATGGAACAGCATTCGGAAATACCCACAGCCTTCAAGAAAGGCGGCTTCCTCCAGCTCTTTGGGAAATTGTCTGAAGAAGGTTCTCATGATGATCAAATTAAAAGGATTCAGAATATGCGGCAAGATCAGGACCAGTGGATTATCATAGAGTCCAATACTGCGGACCGTAAGGAAATAAGGAACGATCGGCGCTTTGAAGATCATTGCAATCACAACGCAAACCATAATTATGGAGCCCCATCGGAACTCTGACTTCGACAGTGGATACGCGAACAAGGCCGTCATCAGTAGAGCCAGTACCGTTCCAATCACGGTCGTACCTACTGTCAGAAAGAAGGACCTCCACAGATCCGGACGATTAATGATGTATTTCCATGAATCTAGCGTAAATTCCTTTGGCCACAGTGTCACCAGGTTCATGTCCACGACGCTTTTGGAACTGAATGAGGTGGAAATTACAGACAATAACGGAATTATGGCCGCAATGGAAAACAGGATGAGAAAAATGGTAACCCCGGTAACAAATGCTCGCTCTCTTTTCGCTTCAACCATTTTTACCAAAGCCCCCCATCCGACACTTTTTTGGATAGTTTATTAAATACAAATACCAGGATAAATCCATTTACCGATTGAAATAACCCGACCGCTGTCGCGAAACTATACTGCCCTTGCTGAATACCGGTCCGGAACACGTACGTATCCAAAATATCTCCCACACTGTACGTCATTGGCGTGAGCATATTAAATACCTGATCGAAACCGAGATCTAGAAAGTTTCCAATTTCGAGCAGGAAAAGCACAAGCACGGTTGGTAAGAGCAGCGGGAACGTGATATGGCGAATCTGCCTTAGTTTTGATGCACCATCAATCATTGCTGATTCGTAGAGCTGTGGGTCAATCGCGCTAATTGCTGCCATATACACCACAGTTCCCCACCCGGCGTCTCTCCAGATGGACGAGATGGCATAGATGGGTCTGAAATAGTCACTCTCCTGCATGGCCAGCACAGGATCCAGACCAAACCACCCGATAACGATATTGAACAATCCGCTTAAAGAAAAGAAATCGAACAAAATTCCGCCCACGATAACCCATGATAAAAAATGAGGGATATACAGTGCCGTTTGAATTCCTTTTTTTAACGCCGATTTGCGAATCTCGTTAATCATCAGAGCCAGCAATACAGGCACCGGAAAAACCAACACAAGTTTCAAAAATCCGAGCATTAGCGTATTTCCAAATACCCTCGCAAAATCGGGATGTTCGATTAAGGTCTTAAAATGTTTGAGTCCTACCCACGGACTGTCTCCGAACCCTTGAAATACCGAGTAATCCTTGAAAGCAATGATTGCACCGCCCAGCGGGACAAATTTAAACACAATGAGAAAAACGATACCCGGAATAGCCATCACGTATAGTGGCCAATATACTTTCATTCGATGAAACGCAAATGCCCTCAACTTATCCCCCCCCAGTATTCTCTGATGAATCCGCTTACAAGGTAACTATACAGCCAGAATAATCCTCACTCAATTAGGCATTTTTAAGTTAAAACAAGTGATTTTTAAGAAAACGAATGCCACTTCGTTATGAAGTGGCATCCTTGATTTTTATTGTTTTGCAAGACTTTTCCGATAATCCCTTGGCTTGAATCCGGTCCATTTTTCGAACATGCGTGCAAAATGCTGCGCATCCGAATAGCCTACCTTATGACAGATTTCATACACCTTCAAATCTGTCTGTTCAAGCAATTCCTTCGCTTTGATGATCCGTATGCGGGTCAAAAAATTCAAATATGTTTCACCTGTTTTTTGTTTGAAATATTGGCTTAGGTAATACGGGTTCATATAAAAGCGAGCAGCTAATTCGGCCAGGCTGATGGGTTCATCATAATGGTCTGTGACATATTCCTTGATCTCTGAGATCATGTCCTTTTTCTTGGGAGTACGTTGTTCCAGCAAAAATCCAATGATTCCACCAATGACCTCCACCATCCACTGTTCCAGAGACGCTAACGTCTTAAACCGTGAAATACCCTCCAAAGATAACAGCTGTCGACTTAACAACCTGTTCTGCTGCAGCTGCTGAAAAGATACTTTCCGAATGCTCAGTAAAAGGATGTTCAAGCATTGCAGCTGGAGATCTGCCGGATTGAAACCTGGTTTAGCTTCTATTTTTCTAAAGATTCGATGGATCATATCCACGCTTTCCCGTTCATTCAGGTTGTCGATGGCAGCCTCCAGGTCCGCGATCATCTCCTCTGTAACCAGCTCGCTTTTGCCTGTCAGATTCATGATCTGGGTAAACGAAATAATGGGCTCTGCGCCCTTGATCACTTGATAGCTGAGGGCATTTCTCGCCTCTTCAAAGGATTGGCTAATACCACTAGGCCGATTCTGAACGCTGCCGATGCCAATCACGCTGGAGACGTTCAGTTGTCTGAGCAGAACCTCATGAAGGCGCTGTGCCGTGTTAACCATATCTTTGCTCTCCATAGCTGCATCGTGCATCACGATTACTGCAATTTGTGCACCTGTATAGCGGAAACGATACACACTACCGTAGTGTCTGAAGACCAGATCAATTTGCCTAAATACAGGATCAAAACCGAGCTCTTTCAGACCATCTGCCTTGCTGCGGATTTCAATCAAGATACAAGCAAATTGTGCTTCCTTCTCAGGCATGCATCTGATTCTTTGCAGCTCCTCTACAATTTCGGTATAATCGCTACCCATATCCAGAATATCTCGCAATCCATCTTCCTGCATGCGGTGATATGATGCCATTTTTAATGCTTCCATTTCCTGGACTTTGCTTCGCTCTATGCGAATTGTGTCCATAACCTGACACACACAGTCACGCAATTCCTGTTCTTCAACCGGCTTATTGATGTAAAAATTCACACCAAGCTGCATGCCTTTCCGGGCATATTCAAAGTCCGCATATCCGCTTAGCAATATGAATTTGCTCTGAATGTCGACCTCTTTGAGCATTTGAATCATTTCCAGTCCTCCAGCCTGCGGCATTCGAATATCGGTAATAACGATGTCCGGCTGCCATTTTTGAATCATCTCGAAGCCTTCACGTCCATTATAAGCTGTTCCAACCACTTCACATTCCGGAATATAGCGATCTATCATTTTTTTGAGTCCTACCAAAATCCCTTTTTCGTCATCTACCAAAATCAGTTTCATTTCCCTCACCTTCCTTTTTCGCATCGAAACTTATGTGCTCAGGCTTGCCTATGCCGGGAATCCGAATTTCGATGGTCGTGCCATTCTCGATACCAGATAGCACCTTAATGTAATATGAATCTCCATAATGGAGCTTAATTCGTTCTGCAATATTGGTCAGTCCCAGACCGTTCTCTCCAAGGTCATCTTGGTTTCCAAGGCTGTATCTGTTTGAAGTTGCCTGTTCCAGCAGCGAATTCAGTTCCGTCCATTTCTCCGACGACATTCCGCTTCCGTTGTCTGAAATTCGGATCAGAATCTCTCCGTTTTCCGTCCAGCTCCCCTCGATTTCGATACACAATGCCTGGCTGTAACCTGCAAAACCATGATTGATGCTATTTTCTACAATAGGCTGAAATACCAACGGAATGATGCTGCACTCCAGCATTTCATTCGGCATGTTGACGGACAATGTGAACATATCATCGAATCGGATGTTTTGAAGCTGTAGATAGTTGCCTGTGTACTCGAGTTCATGCTTAATCGAATGATGCCTTCCTTCTTTCCCAAGGGTTAACCGGAACATTCGAGCCAGAATTTTAATCATTCCTGCCGTATCCTCGTCATCTTTTACCAATGCCTTCATCCGAATCGATTCCAAGGTATTGTACAACATATGGGGGTTAATCTGATGTTGAAGGGCGAGGAACTTGGCTTGCCGCTGCTTGATTTCTGCCACGTATACCTCTTCTATTAACGTTTTGATCGTGATAATCATTTTGTTGTAGCTGTATACCAGACTTCCAATTTCATCACTGGTCTGTTCTTTCTCTATGGGAAGATATTGACCTACCTCTGCCTGTTTCATGCTTCTTCGAAGTGCCTTGATGGGTCTGGTAATTGTATAACTGAGCCACAGCGAGATCAGAAAAATAATCAGGCAACTTGTCATGATCACGATCATAGTCAGCCCTTTCATCTGATTGATTTTCTGCAGCAATTTGGAGCGGGGAATCTCGGTTTTGATAAGTAATTCCCCTTGGGCCGTGTGTTCCGATAAAATAATCCGATCTTCATGTGCACGGTCTCCCGTAAGATCGAATTCGGAATGGAGTACCTGCTCCCATGTGATCCGGCCACTGGCGGCTTCGGAATGATAAACAATCTCTCTACGATTATTGCTTATAATCACGCTAATGCCATATTTATCACGAGCTTGCAGAAACTCATGCTCAAGCTGAAGCAGCGTAAAGGGATCGAGATCGATTAGAAGCATCCCGGCGTATGCTCCTTTCGAATTAAACAGTACTCTTCCCACCGTCACAACGGCTCCTGCGCCCTTATCCTCGTAATAGGAACGATCGTGCAGACCGCTAATAAAAAAGGTCTGATCCGAATTGCGGAGCTGATTGTACCAATCCTGGGATAATAGTCTGCTCTCATCAACTCTGCTGGTCGTAGTTGTGTATTGGTACACGCTGTTATCGCGGCTGACCAGCATTACGGTGCCAATTTCGGATTTGAGCAATGACACCCTCATGAGAAGCTGCTGTACGGCCACCCGCTGATTTACCTCCTCGTTCATGGGTATACTTGACCCTTCTCCGAGCCTGTAGATCAATTCGTTTTCGACCAATACTGACTTCGTAATCTTGTCATATTCCTTGATAAATTCATTCAAAGAGGACTTGATCTGGGATGTATACAAGGAGGCAAATTCCTGTGAGGATTCTTCCAGCCCTTTGGCTGACTGATGAAAAATGAATGCGCTTACAATTAATAGCGGAATGATACAGGCCAGAAGATAGCTCAACATCAATTTGTTTTGAAACCTCAACTTTTTTATCATGGGCATCCCTTCCTTTGGTGCTCATCTTATCTTTTAAAATCTATAGTCCGTCCATAATTGCGTTAACTTTAACGCCCCTACCCCTATCTTGTAAAGGGATTTTTGCTAACTTCAAGTATAGTTTACAGCAGAATGGGTCTTTGGATCATTCTCAAAATGTACTGTCTTAAAAACGACTATGTAATTCCTTAAAAACAACCTGTTGATAGCGAAATGGGCAGCTCCTTTTAAGGGGAGCTGCCTTAACTGTAGTTTACTCTCACACGAGTCTTTGGTAGGTTAGGCAAGCATTTGTCACTTTACCTATTTATTTTACGGGACAGCTTGGAGAATCTATTGGCATGTTTGGTCTTTATCTAGCTGTTTTGTACTTTTTCAACGTGTGGGGAACATGTTCTTGTCCTCAACTGCAAGTTTCATTACAATATTACGCTTCTTCAATACTAACCGCTGGTATTTAAACCTTTGCGTATTCTCTCCATGTTTAGATATTCATCTAATCGGCAATAGCATCGATTACAAGTCCTGTCCCTCTACATTTCCGGTTATCTTGATTACACAAAAAAATCGCCCCTTCTGAAAAATCCCGATCTCAAAAGCACAAAAAAACGCTTGAAAACCAAGCGCGAGGTGTAATTCATGATAAAATGGGGGCGAAGTCCCTTTAAGCACTCAGTTCCAGAAATACTGCATCCGCGTATACCCGACATCCCATGCTTTCATGTCGCCCTTCATCGTGATCTTCAGCTCATCCCCCGGCTCAAGCGGGATTTTGAATAGCGACGGAAATAGATCGGGATTACTCCGCTGATCTTCTCCAGAGCCGGTCAATATTTCATTGCCATCCCGAGTAACACTGATACTACCGGAATAATCCGTTGGTTCGGGGCATCCGTAATCGAAGGAGAAAATCGTCTGCCCCTCAGACTTGTACGTGAACGTTCTGGAATCTCCGCCTTCAGCGCCATATAGGTTATAGCGAAGCGGTACCTTCTGTCCGTTGATTAGGATGCTGTCCGGCTTGTCTCCAGCGGATGAATGGCCCGAAGTATCCGTCCATTCATTGATCGCCACAAACGGGCCCTCTACTTTTGTTGTTATTTTGTCTACCGCCCCCCCTAATCCCCATAAAGCTATAAAAAGAACCATACCCGATATAGCCGTTGCCACCAGATTGCGCCCGAGGCTCCGGTAACGGAAACCAAGCTTGTACGCCCCAAAACCGAGGGCTGCTCCAATCGAATTCTGAAGAGCGTCGTTGATATCGAAGCTGCCCAGGAATGTAAGGGCCTGGATCGTTTCCAGCACAAGAATCGCGATGAAGAATAAGGTGATGAACCGGACGAAGCTGATCCGGTACAGCCATGGAATCAATATACCGAAAGGAATAAACGCAATAGTGTTCCCGAAACCCACCATACTCATGAGGCTGGGATGCAGAAGATCAGATGGAGACGGTAACTTAAGGAAGTTCTCGGGCATGAAAATAAAGGTATATTGGGAAATGTAATCCGAAGCCTCTCCTCTGCCGAAAGCGAAGAACATAAAATAAAGAACAAGCAATATGTACAATACGGTTACAGTTAGTAAAATCTTGCGTTGTTTGACCACGGTTAACTCCTCCACTCTATTTTTCCATCTAACACTATACCTTACTTACCCGTTTCATGCACCCCTTAGCTTGATTAGAATCGCCAACAGGTGGTGAGATGACGCCGCCTTGTGGTGTCCCTACATCGGAGCGCCTTACGTTTCCTTCTTCCATGACTCCCACACACTTGCGGTAATAGTTTGTATACTATCAGCACCATTACAGCCGAATAAGAAAGAATGTGCATCGTAACCGATTCACAGCTGAAAGCGTCAAATCAGAGCAAAGGGCTGTTAGATGAGGAAAGATCCCGACTGGCCCGAATGATCTTGGCCCTTGTCCCTTATGACGGCGCTTTTAACCAGCGCATTCCCGGATTGCTGATCAGCCGCTTTTCTCGGATCGATTCCGACACGGTAAATGATTTCAATTCCCCTTTCCTATTATTTGCAGTGCAAGGGGCAAAGGTCATTATGGTTGGTCAGCAAGTATACACCTTGGACAAATCAGAAATGCAGCTGTATCTACTCATTATTTAGGTCTCTGTCTAATCGGAAATGGGAACAAGTTCGTGTCCATTTCGGCAATCGGTACAAGTTCTTGTCCTTGGCTCGGGACAAGAACTTGTACCGATAAAACAAAAAGTCGCTAAAATAGCGACTTCAAATGGGACTATGCTCTTGTCCCCCGACAGTTAATCCAGATACAAAATCTCAATCTCGCCCGGAACGAAGGATTGCTCTGCGTAATTCCCCCCCCAAGCACAAAGCGATCTCAAAATGGGTTCAAGTGATTGACCCAGTTCCGTCGTTGAATATTCCACCTTAGGCGGTACCTGATTGTACATCTTTCTACGAATTAATCCGTCTGTTTCCAGTTCCCGAAGAGTTTGAATCAGCATCTTTTGCGATATATTATGAACGAGTCGCTTAAGCTCTCCCGTCCGTTTAGGTCCTTTTATTAAATAGTACAGAACAAGCCCCTTCCACTTTCCTCCGATAACCTCAAGTGTAACTTCCAGTTCACAGAAAAATGTTTTCATATCAATGCGCCATCTCCCGACTAAGAATATCCCCTTCATGTATCGCTTGATCCTTCAAGGATCACTGAAGGAAAAATTGAACGTTACATGGAGGGGAGAATACAATCGCATTTAAGTTGATTTAAAAATCTTTGTCGTTTGAAAATTTATTATGTCCTGGTTAAACTTGAGCTACTCCGCCATCTACGAATAATTCAACGCCGTTCATATAGCTGCTTTCATTAGAGGCTAGGAACATGACAGCATTGGAGATCTCTTCAACCTGCCCCACTCTGCCGAGCGGAATATCATTTTTTGCCTGTTCCAGGAAATGATCTAGTTCAGAGCCAAATAACTCATCGTACGCCGGCGTTACGATTGTTCCCGGACTAAGGATGTTTATACGAATTTCGGTCCCTCTCATATCAAGAATCCAGCTGCGAACGAGCTGTCTGATCGCTGCCTTGGATGCACCATAGATACTAAACGCTGGCATCCCCGTCGAGCCAGCAGTGGATCCCGTTAGAATAATCGAACCTCTTTTATTTGGAAACAAAGCTAATGCCTTTTGTACTGTAAAGATGGTTCCTTTCACGTTGACATCGAAAGTCTTGTAGTATTGTGCTTCTGTAATTTCTCCTAATGGAAGCAATGACCCTAGTCCGGCATTTGCAAAGAGAATGTCCAAGTGTCCCTTTTCTCGCTTAACTGTTTCGAATAATATATCTAGATCTTCCGATTTAGATATGTCACCTCGGACACCTGTAACATTTTTTCCGATCTGCTTTACTGCTTCATCCAGTTCACGTTGTCTGCGTCCCGTGATAAAAACGTAAGCCCCTTCTTTTACGAACTGTTGTGCCGACGCGAGACCGATGCCGCTTGTACCTCCGGTAACAACTGCTACCTTCCCGTCAAATTTCCCCATTCTATTACACTCCTTTTATAATGATTTATATGGTATAGGATGCTCTGTCTGCCTCATGAACCTCCTATGAACGATAGTATGGGGGAAAAGTTACAAGAAAAACAGTACCCACTTTTTTGTGATATAGTCACCAAAAAGTGATAATTGAGGCGGCACAAGCGTTTGTTTTTGCAGCCTAACAGATGGAAGTGAGCTCTATTAAGTTTGAGATTGTATATGTGCTTTTAATTTCTGCTGGACTTATTTGTCCGATTCTGTTGACCCAACAGGTGTCCATGCCTGACTGACGACCACCTTTGATATCCGTATTTAATGAAACACCAATGACAAGCGCATCCTTTCTATTAAATTCTGAAATATGACTTATGACGTAATTGAAAAATTCTTCCTTCGGTTTTTGATAACCAATGCTTTGCGAATCAAAGATAACCATTGTAATAATCCCAAACATCTGAATGATTTGAAAACTTAGCAAGTAGCATCCAAAATGCGTTTGAATAATATAGTTGCACAATATTAATGATTATGAAGAATTACTTTATTAGAAAATCACCCAAATCATTCCTGTTTATCTTTTGTATCGGCAACCTGTATCACGGGATATGTTTTAACCGACTGGTCTAAAGTCTGCTTCTCCATTAGTTTCCCGTCCAAAACAACCGCGGATATGCTTGTCGTGTTTCGAATGTCCTCAAGCGGGTTCTTGTCAAGCAGCACGAGATCGGCGAGTTTTCCTTCTTCTACAGCCCCTAACTCCTGCTCTCTATCCAAATATCGTGCAGGATTCAGCGTTGCTGTCTGCAAGGCCTGCAGCGGAGTAAGGCCGCCGCTTTTCACTAACATTTCGAGTTCATCGTGCAAGGAAACACCGTATATAAAGTTAGTCATTTCGTAGCTGGAATCGGTGCCTGCAAGCATCGGCACGCTGGCATCGTTCAACTTTTTGACCATGCCTGGCGTTGTGGAATTGATGGCCGTCATTAATTCCGTTTGTTCAGGAGGCGTTGCGCGAATCACTTCAGCCCAGTACTCCTGTACAACAGTTGGTACATATTTGGACCGCGAGTCGATTTCGGTTTTTGCCATATTAAAATAGGTAACCATGGTCGGGACAGGCCAGACTTCCTTTTCTTTGAAAGTACGAAACAACTCGTTGGCCTTCTCAGAATCATAATGTTGAGAGGCCTCAATCTCTGCCAGCGAATAACCGATCAAATCGCTCATGTCCGCATTCTTGAAAAGTTCGTCTTCGATGCTCGAAGTGGCAATAAACAACCCGTGGAGATGTTCTATGCTCTTGAATCCCAGTTGAGCAGCTTCGCTAGCCCGCACCTTTACTGGCAAATGACCGACTACCGGTAAATTGAACTTTTTGGTTTCGTCCATGACTGCCAGAAATACAGAACGTGGCAACCAGGAGTATACTTTGATATGACTTGCGCCTTTTTCCGCATTAAGACGTACGGCTTCGCGCCCTTCTTCCTCTGTTTTTAGGTATACCATATGAGGAGCTTCATCAGCCGGACCTCCATTTAATGTAAGACCCGCATAGACAAGACGCGGAGCGGACATACCGGCTTGAATACTCGTGTTCCACTGATCGACGTTTGTGAGCGCCGCCCCCATCTCCCTAACTCCAGTCACTCCGTTAGCCAGAAAGAGTGGGAAAGCATTTTTATAATTTTCTTCCAGATGAACGTGCATGTCCCACAAGCCAGGAATGACATACTGTCCTTTAGCATCCCTTACCTGTGCGGAATCGGGGATTTCCACGCCCTCGCTGTTTCCAATGTGACTGATCTTATTTTCCGTAATGATAATCGTCTGATCATTGACTAACTTGCCGGATCTTACGTCCACGATCGTCGCATGCTGAATCGCCAGCGTCTGCTTAGAATCAGGCTCCTTATTTGTATAATTAGGGTCTGTGCATCCTGTTAACAGAATTAAAAATGTCATGAATCCTAATAGTGACTTCCCTAAATAACGCCTTTTCTTCATCAAGCTCATCTTTATCCTCCTAGTAGTTATGAATCATTGTGGGTATAATTTAATTGTAAAGAATAAATCTTGCCTTTTTATTAATGAATCCTTACAAAAAACTTACGCTAGAATGGGTGAAAGAATTTTATTCAATTGTAGGCGCTTTGAATTAAAATTTGAGTTCTGGAAAATGTTAAGTCCGATTGTATACAACGTTCCTCTCTGCCTTTCGTCTTGCTTCTGAACGCGACAATCTCAATGAAACGACCGCTGTTGCGGCGGCTATTGCCACTCCTATCGCTCCGATCCAGCTAATAGATATGAGGGAGATCTGCTCTACAACAATTCCACCTATGCCAGCGCCTGCAGCAATAAAGACCCACCACCCTCCCTTAGATAATCATCTAATCGGCAATGGGATCATGTTCTTGTCCTTGGCTCGGGACAAGAACTTGTACGATAACATAAAAAAGCCGCTATAATAGCGACTTGAATTGGAACAATGTTCTTGTCCCTCGACCGTTCCCTACCCTTTGTGGTGTGTACGATATCATCGATTGAATTTCTCCTTTAGCACTATCATGCTGATAAAGACATTCGCATTTATTAAGTATCGATTCATTTTTACTTAAATGATAATACTCAATGCTGCTGGAAGAACTGCTGTAATCAAAATTGTACTTGAATGTAACACTGGAGTTCTTCTCATCTGACAATTTACCGTGTTCCCGCCTTAAACCAGTCTTATACAGCTTCGCTTGTGACGTCGTTCGATCCACTCTATCTTCAAACAAAGTTAATGGATACAAACTGTCGTCAGAGAGTTGTGATAGTGAATTATGCAGGTGACTAATCGGCGTACCTATCCAATTTTTCAATAAAGAGTTTTCTTGGGAGCCACGGCAACTTCATGAGTTAACGATGTAGGCTGTGGTAAAGTCATCTGGCGACTGAATGAAAAAGTTTTTTCCCCATTAGTTTCTGGAGCTCCTACTGACACAAGTTGGCTCTGCCACAACTAATTCGAGCAATACAACCTCAATACTTCTATGATTCGATAAAGGCTGTTCCTGAACGCTTTTCCATGGCTTACTGATTTCAGCGCACCTCAAAGCGTAGATTCTACTTTAGGTGGGTAGAGTAACCCTAGAATCGAACAACAGCAGACATGGTCGAAAAAAATAGAGCTATGTCTGGGCACCGGGAATCCTAAGGACATTCGTCTATAAAGCCCCTGCCAGCTTGCGGGAGGTCAGCCGATAGGTGGTCGGTGACATCTCCAGCTTGGCCGTAAACTGTTTGATGAAATAAGTATCATACTCAAACCCCGTGGCACGCGCAATTTCTATCAGGCTCATATCGGTATGGGTCAGAAGGTCACGCGAAACCTTTAACCGATAGGCAATCAGGTAACCCATCGCTGTATTTCCGCACCTTTCCTGAAACCGTTTATTCAGCGATACACGGTTCAGATGGGCGCAATCCGTTAGTTCCTGCAAGGTAATCTTCCGCGAGTAATGCGTATGGATGTAATCCAGCACGGCATCGACGGGCGAGTGCTCCCTCTGCTGATTCAATTCCTCGAGCAGGCCTAAAATCTGGATCAGGTATCTTTTGATCCTGCACACCCAAAGGGAGTCGCTTTGTGCTTGAACCTCCGTGCCCAGCACAAAAAACCATTCAAATAGCAGCGGATAAGCCGTTTCGGTTATACGGGGGACACCATAACAGCCCTGCTCTCGTTCAAATAGGGAAAGGCCTGTATGAATCCTTGGCACTGCCGGAAACGACTTGGTTTCAGAAAGAACAGTCGAGTTCAAAAACTCCAGATGAAAGCTGAAAGATTGGGCAGCAATGCTGCATTTTCCCGTTACCTCCACCTTGTCCCCGTCTGCTAGACAAAGAATGCCGGGGGCGCTTATCGATACAGGTCGCTCGTTGAGAGTACCTTTAAGGCTTCCAGACGTAATAAAAATAAGCGTAAGCCGCTCAGGATAAGGCAGTTCCGTAAAATTCTCCACTGGAGCAAATTCTATGTTTACGGTCCGGTTTTTGTATCGGTCTATTTGAGGCATCTTCGTCATCCACCTATCAAATCGTATAGTTAAATGCTTCATTTATAACAGTGTAGCACGCTAGCCCGAAGGATATAATGGCGTTGTGGATCCACTGAATAAAAGGAGGAGCAGCGCTATGGCTGTTGAACGATTTCACATTCATGTCTCTGATCAAGTCCTTGATGACCTGCAAGACAGGCTGCACCGTGTCCGCTATCCCGATCAGCTGGAGAACGCCAATTCCAATTGGGAACGGGGGACGAATCTGCAGGCTTTAAAATCGCTCATCTCGTATTGGAAGGACCATTATGACTGGCGCGCCCAGGAATCGGTCCTGAACCGGCTGTCCCAGTACCGCTGTCAAATCGACGGAATCGATGTACATTTCGTTCATGAACGCGGGAAAGGTCTCGCACCTTTGCCTTTAATTCTCACCCACGGGTGGCCGGACAGCTATCTGCGTTATCAAAAAATCATCCCACTGCTGACCGATCCGGCCAGCTATGGAGGAGACCCGGCGGATGCTTTTGATGTCATCGTCCCTTCGTTACCCGGCTTCGGTTTCTCCGGCCGTCCCGGGCATGCCGGCGTAAACAATTTTCGCGTCGCCGAAATGTGGGCTAAACTCATGACGGAGGAATTAGGTTATGACCGGTTTGGTGCCGCCGGCGGCGATATCGGCTCCGGCGTAACCCGCTATCTGGCTTCCAGCCACCCCGGACAGTTAGTTGGCATACACCTGACGGATATCGGCATCATCCGGGATCTTATGGTTGCGCCGGAGCCGGACAAACTTTCCGAAGAAGAACGCCAATACAGGAAAAACGCCGCAGAATGGATAGCCAAAGAAGGCGGTTATATGTCGCTGCAGACGACACGTCCGCAGACGCTCGCTTACGGCCTTTCCGATTCTCCGGCAGGCTTAGCTGCCTGGCTAATGGAGAAATTCCGGGCCTGGAGCGATTGCAGCGGCGACCTCCTGAGCACGTATAGTTTGGATGAACTGATTACCCATATTATGATTTATTGGGTTACCAACACGGCAGGTTCATCAGCCCGGATGTATTATGAAAATGCAAATACATTGCCGCCGCTGGCCAGTATAGAAGTCCCGACGGGTCTGGCTTTGTTCCCGGCAGATATTCTGCTGCCTCCCAAGGCTTGGGCTTCCCGCAGCCTGAATATTACCCGCTGGACTCCGATGCCCCGCGGAGGCCATTTTACCGCCTTGGAAGAACCCGAGGCGTTGGCCGAGGATATCCGCGCCTTTTTCCGGCCTCTAAGGAACAAGAAGATTCGTCCGTGACAAAATGTATCATTGTTAGATACCGAAGTAAGGTAATGATACGCATCTCTGCGCCGTCTGTAACGGCAAGTTTAGGGCCATCCTTCGCGAATGGCCCTTTTTTGACTCGATTTATAATTCATCTTGCCCGTGAGCTTAAAACGTAAATCGAACTAAATGCAAACATTAATTCAGTTTCACAAACCAGTTCATTGTTTACCGTGGCAACACCTTTTCATTTGACGATCTGTCCTTAATTCGAGGTACATCATTGAGCGAGTTCTTCCCTATCTCCAATCTCTGGGGTAAGTATCTTCAAACTTTCAGAGTTTTCAATATTTTTTTACTTGCGATAAAATCATACATATTACATTAGACCTTTCTTTGTTTAATTTAACTCAATCATCCCGTTAATTGAATACTGGCCTTAATACGACTTCTTTACCCTAAAAGAGTCTCGTGGACTCCATGAAGTGAACTGATTCAGCAGAGCATATCCTTTCCTATTTCTTCAATTGCTTGAGCATGGTTATCCAGATCCTTAAACCTGTCACCCACAGCGTCAAAGCAGAACCGAAACCGATAAAAGTAGACCTCGCAATCAGAGATACATCGCCCAAAGTGGTATTCAGTGGTATAAACAAAGAAATGATGCCTAGGATACTGAGCACTATACCTGTACCATAATAAAAATTCTCTCGAAACAATCGCGCTAAAGGAAAAAAATGGACTCCGACAATGATAGCCATGATCGGGAAAAAGACTTCAAAGCGATCAAATAAGTTACAAAGCACACTTGCAATCAAGATTGCCAGACCTTCTAAACCACAGATCATACCAAATTTCCGGTTAACTTTATTCCTCATTTCCCTCTCTTTCGGTGTAGTGACATGGTTCACGTTACGTGCTTTCCCAAATAGCGAAATAGCTCCGATTAGCAACGTTAATGTCACAATACCTGAAAGAACAAGCAGCCAAGGAGATCCCAGTTTATTTGAACCAATAATACCAATTGCAGACCAAAGCGCTCCAAAAAAAGTCATGAACATTACGCCATTTGCAGCTCCAAAGACAGCAGCTTTCGGCAGTTTTACTAAATATCCCATCCTAGCCATGTCTCCTATAATTCAAATTTTAACCACTTTTAATGTACCATAAATTCTCTTTCAGAAAATGCAATGTTAAATTGCATCTCCACACTTGGTGAAGATTAATCTATGGTTCTATGCATGGCTAACGTATTAAATTGGAACTATCCTGTACGTTTAGGATGCAAATACTAAGCGTACAACTCCTTTACAGTTGCATGCTCTATTTTTATGTCTTTGCAAACCCCAAATATCCATCTAATCCTCAATCTGGAAAACTACTGATTTCCAATGAAAGCCAAACTCGAAGCTTATCAGAACATTGGGTTATCCCCCTCCTCTATCGCTAAAGCTATTGCGTTCGCAATTGAGCAACCAAATGGCGTGGATGTAAGTGAAATAGTGTCCGCCCCACAGCGCAAACGTCCAGGGACATCCTCATTAATGATCAATAAGGATCAGGTGCCACCTCATTACGAAGTTTCTTGATCTCCGCAAAAAACTCAAAAATGCACCTCCAATTGTTAGTAGTGGTTAACAATTGGAGGTGCATTTCATATCCTTTAGCTTCTTTTATATTACATGAATGATTAATATCAATCCTTAGGCAATTCATTAAAGAAAGCGACATCTTCTATCGGTAATCTTACCGTCCGGTGTCCGGGCTTCACCGCCTTACCGATGGCGATAAGCATAACAGGAGCGTATCTCGCCGGAATATCAAACTCTTCTACAAATTTTACTTGGTCAAAGCCGCCCATCGGGACCGTATCATAGCCTTTTGCACGGGCGACAAGCATTAGCTGCATGGATACCAGTCCACTATCAATAAATACTTTTCGGAGTACATTTTCTGGAGGCATACTCGCGAACAGTCTTTGGTATCGCTCCACGAATGATTTAGCTGTCTCTTCAGGCATGTACCCCGCATCGACCGCCATCCCGTAAACTTTCTCGGCCAATTTATAGCCTTCCAAATCTCCGAGTATCGCAATGACAGCTGAAGCCTCAATCACTTGCTGCTGGTTGTTTGCGATCGGAAGCAGTTTTTGTTTTAGCTCCTGCGAGTCGATGACGAGAAACCTCCACGGCTGGAGATTGGCGCCAGAAGGAGCCAGTGTAGCTAGCTGCAATATATCCTTCATTTCGTCCCGTGAGATCTTTACTTCGGAATCATAGTACCTTACAGATCTCCGATCTTGAATAACATCAAAAAACTGCGCCTCCACCTTCTGTGACGATTGTTCAACGGACATGCTTCTCTCCTCCTCATAATTACCTTGCCCCAAGTTGGCACAAGATGTTCTAAATAATTAGTAGTAGACCTTCAAAACAAATTCAACCATTGCAGTTAAATAAGCTTTATTGTTACTATAAATTATTTAGTATATACTTTAAAGTAGACACATTATTTTTATATAGCTCTATAAACTAGACTAACTATACTATAGTAAGGAATGATTTTGTGGATATAAGCAAAGAGGACGAACAATGTCTCATCTCCATTCGCGAGGCGTTGGAGGTTGTTCGCGGAAAATGGGCTATCTTGGTACTCACCTTACTTAGTCTGGGCCCTCAGCGATTTAATCAGATGCGAAGACATTTAGACAACATCAGCATCAAGTCTTTAACGGATGTCCTGCGTCATTTTGAGCAGCATGAAGTCATCAACCGTCAGGTGTTCCCTACCTCACCTGTTACAGTTGAGTATTCGCTAACAGATAAAGGAAGGGCATACATACCTGTACTTCGGGAGATGCGCATATGGGGTGAAATCTGGGGAGGAACATCGGAAGGCGTTGATGATGGCGAAACCCCGCTTGGGTAAAGTAATAGTTTAGACTGGCTCTTAAAAATGAAACGGCAACAGCTAGTGATCAGAAAATAAAGTCCTAGACTGTCACCGTTTCATTCCACTAATGCTCACTGTTTAGCACAATCGTTATTACTACTTTACGTTTTCGCGAGACAGGCTACAATCGAATGGGATTCAATAATATACAGGCCGCAAAGAAGGTACTGTTCCCAGGAAATCTGGAGTGCAGTACCCTCTTTGTTAACGGACTTATTCAATTGGCTTCATTAATCGTCTAATTTTATTATGTCCGTCTTGACTGAAGCGATGTTCTGTGGTGTCAGTCCAGGACCGATGCGACGGGTGCCAAACCATATAATGATGGTGACTAACACAAGCACCGCACAAGGGCTACAGCTAGTCCATCTTCTTTTGAACTTATAAGACGGATTAATTCGAAGAACTTTTCCTCAACTGTTATTTCTTGAGTTCTTACAAAAGCTAAACTTCCGAAAGACGAAATCGGTGCTATTCCCAGTTGAAAAGATCTCATCAGCCGATCGTGTTCTATTGCTTCATCCAAAATTTCTTCAACGGAACTTTTATCAGCTGACACAAGATAATATAAGAAGCCTTGTTATAGATGATACTGCCGCTTTAAGAATTCTGTTTGGATATCGTCCCGAAGTATTCCACAACTACCTCACGGAATTCGAGAGCAGCCTGCGATATGTACCGACTCCTGTGCCATAACAAAGCGATCTCCCGTACCAACTCATGATTCTCTACTTTGAGATATTTGATATGTTCCCCAGAATACCTTGCTGTACTTGGTATAAAGGCTATGCCAATCCCCGCTTCTACTAGAGAACTTAGCCTTGCAGGTTCATCTCCTTCATACACATATGTAGGTATAAATCCAGCCGATTTGCAAATAGAATCCACCAAATCGCGAGTACCGTAGCCTCTTTTTACCCCAACAAAAGATTCATCCCTTAGCTCAGTCAAAGATATGCTGTTTCGGTCAGCAAGCCGATGCTCTTTGGGAACAGCTACAAGAATCGGGTCGATGAACATGATTTGAGTTTCAATGTCTTCCCCTCGTATAGCAGGTGAGGACAAGCAAAAATCAACCTCTCCTCTATGAAGAAGCGTAACCATTTCCTGCGTGGTGAGCATTTGCACATGAAATAGGATATCGGGTCGCTTGTTCCGAAACTCTCGAAGGATCTGAGGCAATGTGCTTGCGGTGGTCACCGCCAATTCGAGTGTGCCATGTTCTGCGCTGGATAAATCGCTAATCTCCTGCTTCCCCTGTTCTAATTCAAACAACGCCCTTTCTGCACGGAAAAAGAATCTGCTTCCAAACTCATTCAATCGCAGTTTCCTCCCTACTCGATCGAATAACGGGACTCCCAAATCCTCTTCCAAGCGCCCAATCGTTTTGCTTAGTGATGATTGAGTGACATGCAAACTTCGTGCTGCTTCGGTCATATGTTCCAAACGAGCTACCTCGAGAAAATATTTCAGTTGAAGAAGTTCCATTTTACATCCTCCACTCATTCCTTTAAGTCAATGAAATCATAACATGAAATGCATTGGAATAAATAAATGATTTCAAGTACGATGATGACACTAATATACAGAGTGGGGGATTGAAATGAGTATTCATAGTAGGTGGTTGATGATTTCCGTTGGACTAGGGATTCTATTGAACCCTTTGAATTCTTCAATGATTTCAGTTGCTATTCCAAGGCTTCAAAATGTGTTCCATCTCGACTTTACAGTGGTATCCTGGATTATTTTTTCGTTCTACATTGCTAGTGCTATCTCTCAACCGATCATGGGAAAAGCCAGCGATTTATTCGGTAGGAGGAGGATATTTCTTAGCGGACTTGTTGTATCCTTCGTTGCATCATTATTAGCTCCACTATCCCCAAACTTTGGATGGCTCGTCGTGTTCCGCATTGTGCAATCCATCGGAACAAGCATGATGGTTGCGGTTGGAATGGCCATTGTGCGAATTCATATTACGGAGAAACAAGCAACTGCACTGTCAATGTTGTCCATATTCCTATCCGGAGCGGCAGCGATTGGCCCCTTTATTGGCGGGGTTATCATTCACTGGTGGGGCTGGCCAGCTATCTTTTTGGTTAATATTCCTTTCGTGGTAACAAGCTTTTTATTAGCTTGGAAGCATATTCCTAAGGATGATCCGTCTACGACATCCGTTGCTCGCAACATGTCCTTTCGCAAATGGTTTGAATTGATTGATGCCTCAGGAGTTCTGCTATTCACCGTGGGTCTGGTTGCTCTGCTCGTTGGATTATTGTCCGCAAAATCATCTGGCCAAATTTCATTTAATAACGTTATTGTCGGACTGATTGGCTTCGTTGGACTGGGAGCTTTCGTGCGACATGAGTTAAAAGCAAAGGCACCCTTTATTCCTTTACGCACATTCGCTAAATATCCTGCAATGACTTGGATCAATGTCGAATTCATGATCGTTAACCTGCTTTTTTACTCTCTCTTTTTTGGGCTTCCGTCCTACTTGCAAATCGTACGACATGTCAGCGAGTTTCATACAGGGATGCTCATGCTAAGCTTAGGCTTGTGTTCGCTCATTGCTTCTCCAATAGCAGGACGCTGGATCGATAAATCAGGACCTCGACCAGCATTGCTTATGTCCGGAATGCTGATGACATTTGGGTCCGTGTGGATCGTGACACTGGATCAGACTTCACCGGTTATCAGTGTGTGTCTGGCTTTAGCTGCATTCGGTATTAGCAACGGGTTGAACAGTGTTGCTATGCAAGCAGCCTTATTCAGAAGTTCACCAAAAGAAATTATAGGTGTAGCATCTGGAATATTCAATACATCAAGATACCTGGGAACCATCCTCTCTTCTTTGCTGATTAGCATTGTAATGGGAGATAACTTCAGCTTCGAAGGATTTCGAATACTGGGGATGATCCTCACGTTAATAGCATTGTCATTGGTATTCATAAATTGGCGGCGCAAGGAGACAGGGCAGTTGCATGAGTCCTAGTTATCTGACAGATTAAAATTATCCTTCGTTACCTCAACAGAAAGCGGCAGCTGATCGTGAAAATCGGCTGCCGTAATTTCTTGTTGAGCTAACGTTTCCCGTTAGTTTAATCTTTACATTTGGTTAAATTGAACACCACCGAATTCAGTAAACTCGCAGAGCGGTGAAAAGAAGTCTTTGTTGTCTTCACCATAATACTCTATAATAATTATCGCATTTTAAGATAGCGTAAGTATCATAGATACCAATTTTCGAAAGGAAGAATCAACATGAGGAAGAAAATTATTGGATTCCTATCAACTGCTTTACTACTTATCCCATTAGCTGCTCATGCAGATGAGGCAGTTCATCTCAATGGGAAATTGGTTGATGGTCGAGTATTTATGCCTTTGAGAGCCGCGGGTGATCAGATCGGAGCAGTAACAACTTGGAATCAGAAAACTCAAACTGCAATTGTTAATAAAGATGGAAAAGTGTTGGAAGTAAAGCTGGGGGAATTTGTTAAAATGTTTGACAATCGAGTTTACGTCCAGTTCCGAGAGTTCAACGAAACTTTCTTTGAGCAAGACCATATCTTCTGGCATCCAACCGATTTGGTTGCTAGTTCAGAACACATCACAGTCGATCTCGGAACACTGGATAATGACCAAGCTTTCAAATTGGTGGAACCTTTATTTAGCAAACACTCAGATACTGAGGAATATTTCAAGCAAGGTAAAGACAACTTATACTACGGTCTTTCAATCGCTTACTCTGGAACTGATAAAGCATTAGTTACCGTTAGCACTGGACAGAAAGACAAGTACGGAAGATACATTTACACATACTCATACAAAGTTAACGTGAGCAGGTATAGCTCTGGTTGGAAAGTCGTTTCATACAATTACACCAAAACGGAAATTCCTGATTGGGTTTATTCTTAATAGAACCAACGCTTTACAAGACTTCTGGAGTCCTTAAACAGGCTCCTTTTTTTATTTATATGTATAATAACTTACAATTTAGGGACCACACGCTTCTCGTCGGCAGTGAACTATTTTGCCCGTTAGCTTAATGAATTAACGGCCAAATAACGATTAGAAAAACGTCTAATCGGGAATGGGAACTTGTTTTTGTCAAATACGGTAATCGGTTTAAGTTCTTGTCCTTGACTTGGGACAAGAACTTGTACCGATAAAATAAAAAAGCCACTAAAATAGCGACTTCAAATGGGACCATATTCTTATCCCCCGACAACAAACATTTTAGCGTCATTAATCCAGTAACAGGATCCTCTTTTTCAGTTAACTTAGATTTTATTTTTTTGAGTAACCAATTCGTGATTAGTGTGTGAACTTAAATATGTTGCAATTAAACTTGATGATATATGACTACAGTTTGGATATGTGTGATGTTTGGTATACAAACTGGATAAAGGGTTTCTCTATATCGCTCAGAAATTTACGTATTTCCTTGTTCATTTTATATCCTCCTCTGATTATAAGGATATTACTTATGTTGTCTTTAAAAAGATTAACATTCTAAAATTGTTATATCAAATATAATTAGTATTACCCTTTTCAATTAAACTGCCCGTTAGTTTAATGACATATTATACATTTAGTCGTTTAAATTTGAAGAGTTCGAGTAACGCATAGAAGAATCGAAGTGTATCTTTCTGAGATGTGATTCTATCTTCATACTCCTCATACAATGCATTAGCTAAAGCGTGATTTCTATTTAAATTCCCACCATAAAATCCATAAACTGCTCGTGAAATTGTCCAAGCAAATGAAGAACAATCAAGGCGTCTCTTTTGTGACGCTTTACCCGCAGTTGTTTTCCATGCCCAGATTTCTGCTAACGCGTTTAATGCCATCTCAGGAGTTTCTGAACTGAATTGTGGATCAAAACCTTCATCGTTCCCCATCTGCATCACTTCATCAAGACCTATCGGTTTTCCTAAAACCAAACTTAGGTCCTTACGCATTAAGTCACGAATCAACGGAAAGTCTATTGTTGAGAAATTTAATAAATCCTCTTTCCAGAACCATGAGTCATCGGGGTCTTTTATCTTTGTGAAATCAATTTCATTTATTTCATTCAATTGGCCTGGTGTTAAATCAGCGAGCCTAATATTATTTCTTTTTAAAGTAGTTGTAGTTTGAGGTGACTCTTTATAATAGCAAACACCATTCTTACAACCATATTCTAATATGTATCCGGTGTCTTCATAGACTAATTTCTCATCGAAGTCAGCAGGTCTTGCTTTCTTTACATATTCAACAAAAAATTGAGCTGCATTAAGAACTGACGCTTCATTTTCATTGCCTGCTATCGCAAGTCCACTAGGTCCCTGATAAACTGTAAATTCATAAGAACTTTGAACATTGTCTGTTGCTGTGATGGTGTATTGAAAGGCATTCTCCGCATCGGATGTTTTATAATCGGGTCCTCCAAACAGCGTCAACAGAGCTCCTCTAAATTGAGCGAGTTCTTCCCTATCTCCAATCTCTGGGGTAAGTATCTTCGAACTTTCAGTGTCATTAATATTTTTTCTACTTGCGATAAAATCATACATATTCCTTTAGACCTTTCTTTGTTTAATTTAATTCAATCATATTAAAGGATGAAATAAATAACAATAAATATTCACTTCAGATCAAAATAGAATCTCGAGATGTTTTTAACTAACCTGTCCGTTAGTTTAATGAAAGCAGCCGATCACGATGATCAGCTGCTTTATCTTATTGAGCTATCGTTTCCCTTTAATTGAATACTGGCCTTAATACGACTTCTTTACCCTGAAAGAGTGTCGTGGACTTCATGAAGTGAACTGATCCAGCAGAGGATATCCTTTTCCTATTTCAATTGCTTGAGCATGGTTATCCAAATCCTTAAACCTGTCACCCACAGCGTCAAAGCAGAACCGAAACCGATAAAAGTAGACCTCGCAATCAGAGATACATCGCCCAAAGTGGTATTCAGTGGTATAAACAAAGAAATGATGCCTAGAATACTGAGCATTATACCTGTACCATAATAAAAATTCTCTCGAAACAATCGCGCTAAAGGAAAAAAATGGACTCCCACAATGATAGCCATGATCGGGAAAAAGACTTCAAAGCGATCAAATAAGTTACAAAGCACACTTGCAATCAAGATTGCCAAACCTTCTAAACCACAGATCATACCAAATTTACGATTAACTTTATTCCTCATTTCCCTCGCTTTCGGTGTAGTGACATGGTTCACGTTACGTGCTTTCCCAAATAGCGAAATAGCTCCGATTAGCAACGTTAATGTCACAATACCTGAAAGAACAAGCAGCCAAGGAGCTCCCAGTTTATTTGAACCAATAATACCAATTGCAGACCAAAGCGCTCCAAAAAAAGTCATGAAGATTACGCCATTTGCAGCTCCAAAGACAGCAGCTTTCGGCAGTTTTACTAAATATCCCATCCTAACCATGTCTCCTACAATTCAAATTTTAACCACTTTTAATGTACCATAAATCCCCTTTCAGAAAATGCAATGTTTAATTGCATCTCCACACTTGGTGAAGATTAATCTATGGTTCTAAGCATGGCTAACGTATTTGATACTTCTGATTGGACAATAGAAATTTCAAATTCTGTTTCATAACAGCTCTCACCATCTTCACAAAAAGCCGGAATGTTGTGGCGGATAGACGAAATACATTCAATGAGGAATCTCCCTGTATGGTATATTCTGTACCAGGCACAGGCACTGATCTTGGAATATTGATCATCTGCTCACTATCACTCGCAACTGCCAATCCACTCAGCCATAGCTGAAATTCCTGGTAATGTGACCAAGTTCTTGTCCACCGTTTTCTTTCTTCCCCATTCATCTTACTGACAGATGAGTGCAAAAAAAGTTCTACTTTCAAAGTATGTTACCGGGCTGATCAAGATTAATCAGGGCATCTACCTTTCACTGTAGTTCAGGATGCATTTTCAAGCTGAGCAGGCTTTTTGGGAAGAGGGAACTCCTACAATTCTTCAGAATAAAAAGTTTTAGATACGGATTCCGTAGCTTTATCAATAAAAGCTGCAATTTTATTGGGGCTTTCCTTCAGACCACTACTCACCCACTTTTTAATAATAGCTATACTGCCATGAGCGGTGAACGTATACCAGGACTCAAATAATTGTGGATCAAAATATTTTAATTCCTGCTTCCATCGCTCAATAGTTAAATCGTGACTGATATAAAGGATTCGTTCTAATAATTCTCTATCGCCATGCTCTGAGAACAGAACCTCACATATCGTTTTATTCGCTTTTATATACTTACATAATTCATAAGATAGCTTTTGAGGGTTTGAAGAACTCATCGCAACTTGCTTAATGTCTTCGTAAAGATCATTTTCAATCGTGGAAAGAAGCTCAAACTGATTAGCATAGTGTGTATAAAAGGTGTTGCGATTAATCCCTGCTTCTCTACAAATGTCGGTCACTGTAACTTTATTGATAGTCCGTTCTGTCAAAAGCTTCAACAGGCTTTCTTTTATAACCATTTTTGTATATCTCACTCTGTGATCTGTTTTTTTGTCTGCCATAATATCCTCCCAATTTAAAATAATGAACAAATCTAATGTGGTTTGTATGATAACTAACATATCTCAATCGAACAGTCTGTTGTTTAAGTAACACAGTGAAATTATAATTTATTTGAACGTTCAATTCTATTTTTAAACTTAAATGGAGGTAAAATATGGGTGATATAACTGTAGTGCCTGTATGGATTATTCAAGATATTATAGTCTTAATTGCTGCTGTTCTAATGGTTTTCTATATCCTTGATAAGGAAACACATCCCAAAACGGTTCTACTGCAGTTTATAGGTTTTGTGTTTTTTTACGCAGCCGTTTTTGAAATTACTGCTTCATCGCTTGGGGAAGGTTTTTACGCCTATGGGCGGAGTATTTTAATGTTATTTAATATACCGATTACTGTCCCTATTATTGAGTTTCTGATCATTTATTCAACTTTGCGTGTTCTAAAGTCTGTAAATATACCGTCCTGGACTAAACCATTTATTACGGGATTGAGCGCTATGGTTTTTGACTTTTCATTGGACCCAGTGGCTGTTAAACAGATATTTCAGACTACAGATGGACTCATGGCAAGATGGACTTATTATCCGCTAGCTGGTGAACCTCAAATCTATGGGGAACCTGTGATGAATTTTACAGGATGGATTTATATAGCAGGATATTGGACCATCTTTATTCTAATTGGTGAATGGTGGCATAAAAAGAAAGGCTACAGTAAATCAATTGGTTATACCTATCCGTTTCTGGCGGCAATTCTGTCCTTAGCCTGTATGTTCTCACCTTTATCTAACTTCTTTAATTATATGGGACCGTTCTTCGAAAGAACCTCTAATATGCAATGGGTGATGTTGATTACACTTTCTGTAATTACAATCGGAATTTTAGCATTAGCTTTTATAAAGTTCTGGGACCGGAAGGTTAATTATTCAATCACTCCCAAAAAAGATTTTCCTATCATGTTTACTTTCCTGGGGTTCCCCCTAGTTAATACTATATTTTGCATATTAGGAGGTTACACGGAAGTATTGTGGCTGGTCGTTCTGGCTCAGATCTTATTATTGCTAGGCTGGATTGGAATTTATATTATGGGTAAAAAAGCAAGTCCAATCACGAAATAACCATAAACCCCACCTAGCGGCCGACTACTCTTTATACAGTTAATGTACACTGGAGTTGTGTTATAGCACAGCTCCTTACTTATTCTTATAAGTAAAAAGAGAGGATAAGTATTAAATACGACCTCGGCATATCTTTTCATCCCTTAAGCCAAAAAGAAACATCCACCATCCTCTTCATTTCTTTGCTAAAGTGCTTTGACGAGTTTGTTTTATTTAATGCATATGAGATCACAATTTCAATTGAATTACTTCTATACATGAAAGCGATCTCTTTGACCATAAAACAGCATTCAGCGTGCACTCAAAAGAGACACAACCACTTTTACTCAGATCTTTATCTAATCGAAATATGAAAACTTTCTTGCATAATGATGATTTATTGAGATTTTAATTACATCGCTTATATTTAGATACTCATCTAATCAGAACTCGAACTATGTTCGCTTCCATTCTGGTAATCGTTATAAGTTCTTGTCCCTCGACAGGCATCTTCCTCACTGCTTCTAATTTATTGTTATAAATCCCTTTTTCTCTGAACACTGCGCTCCGGTATAACCAACGGAAATGCAAAGCTATGTCAACGCCTCTTCGATTGCCGGATTTATCAATCTTCCTGGATTTCCGGCAACTCATAACGTTGTTACAAATGGCAATCCAAAACATCAGCTATTGTTAAGCGTTCTGGAAATATTTTAATTACACCTTAAGTCCTTCTAACTCCAGCAGAAGATTGTTCTTTTTTAATACTGAACTTTCCTAATTTTGTTGTATCTTCTACATGAGGTTCTCCAGATACTTCTCGTCTCCTCCGATTATTTACTTAAATAGATTCGACATTGTTTGATATCACATCTTGTTCAAGTATCAAACATTCGCTTTATGGAGATAGAAAAGAGATCTACAAATTTCAATTGTAGATCTCTAACCTCCTCATATCCACGTTATCTTTAAGGATGTAAGGTGAATTTATACAACGTTTGGCCATCACTTTCACTGGCTTCTATACAGACGTCTAAAGGAATAACCTGACCATGTTCAGATATAAAAGTTAGATGCATTTCATCAATCTTTTGGTTCAGTTTAATAAGGGGTAAGAAATATAACTGGAACAGGGTACGGCTAGAACGTGTGAGTCACGATTCAAGTTTGGTACCCTGAAGCCCTTGTATATTGTAACCTAGTATGCTACTAAAACCGTCATTCACACTGATAATTTCCTGGTTCAGATTTATGTAAACAGATCCGCAGGTGGCATTGATCTGCTGTCCATTTAAACTGCTCATGACAAAGCTACCTCCTGCGCGTGGTGTTCCAAGTACTCTGAAATGAGGAATATCGTTTCTTCAGGATGACTTACATGTGGACAATGACCGGTTGCATCCATAAGTTTCAATTCACTTCCAGGTATATTCTTATACAAATAAGCCCCTACTTCGAGAGGTGCAATATAATCTTCAGCACACTGTAAGATAAGTGAGGGGACTGAGACTTCGGGTAACAACCACCGATAATCTGATAAAAAGGTTGCTTTTGCATAAATTCGTGCAACATCAGCATTCATAGCACAGAAACTAATCTCCAGCTCTTTAGTTAGATGAGGACGATCGTTGTTCCCCATAATGACAGGCGCAAAAACATTAGACCATTTCGCAAAATTCTGGTCCATTAACTCAAGGAGCTCGGTAATATCTTCCTTCTCTAAACCTCCAATATAATCAGGAAAATCGTTTATATAACAAGGAGACGCACCAATTAGTATCAAATTTTTAAAAAACTTTGGCTTGCGTGTAGCCGCGAGGATTCCAATAGTAGCCCCAACGGAATGACCGACAAAAATAGCACTTTCTAAGTCAAGTGCTTCGCAGATATCTATAACATCTTGTGCGTAACCGTCCAGACTACCATATCTTTGAGGATCGTATGAAAGAATATCCGAATTGCCCGAACCAGTGAAATCAAACAATATGACTTTGAATTTTTCCTCAAATGCAGGAGAAACAAAACGCCACATGTTCTGGTCACAACCAAACCCATGCGCAAAGATGATGGGCTGATTTCCTTTCCCCTTAATTTTTATGTTATTACGAACAATAATATCACACTGGGCCAAAGTATACCCCTCCTTCATAAGAGTCTGCAAAGAGAAGAATTATTATTAAACAATCTAAAGCATCTATAAAAAATGGGGTTACTCGTCTGCTAATTAAATTAACTCTTCTGTAAAAATTTTTTCTGCTCAATCTCCTTCACCCGTCGATAAAAAGTTGTTCTTTTCATATCGATTTGCCGCATTGCATCCGTAGCCGTAATGAAACCAGCTTTCCAATTCTGATATACCTTTAGAAAACGATCGTCAATTTCCTTTCGAGGTCTACCAAACGTTACGCCTTCTGCACGAGCGTTATCAATACCTTCAGCTTGCCGATGCCCGTTTTTCTTCCGCTCCTGCTTGCCCACATAGGTAAGAAGGCGTAAAAATTGGTCCTCAATGGCTTTCCCGCAATCCATGACCTTAAAATTCCGGCTATCAAACAACGTTTCATAATCCAGGCAAACAATATCTGCGCCAACTTCATGGGTAATATATTTCCATTCTTGAATGATTTCTTCATAATCCCGACCAAGCAGGTCAAGTGCATCTAGATACACTAAGTCCCCATCTCGGATGATCTGCCGCATGTCTTGATAACGAGAACGATCATAATCCTTACCACTTTGCTTATCAATAAAAATATAACGATCCTCTATTCCTAGTTCTCGGAATTTAACCAGTTGCAGTTCAGGATTTTTGTCCTTCGCAGAAACTCTTCCGTAGCCTATTATCAATTTATGACACCCCTGCTTACTTTTTTGTTCCAAAAGACCTCTTCTATTTTTGGAATGTGCCTAAACTCATTCTATGATGTTTTGGAACAAAATAAAAGACTCTATATGCAAAAAAATATATTAAAGAGATTGCAAACAGAATTATATATTTTTAGCTCGATAATATTACCATACCAACTGTTCTGTTTACATCACTACAACAAACAAAAGCAGCCGATCATATTAATCAGCTGCTTCTTTGTATTATTGGACTATCGAATCCCGTTAGTTTACAGATAATCATTTTAAAATCCAATAGTTATCGTTCAAGTTTCACTTTTTCGAAGTCCTTGAAGACAGTCGCTTTACACGGAGAACGGCAGTCCTGGCGAGATAGTTGAACTGCTTCCATCACTTGAGCAAGGGAAGGTGAGAATTCGAAGACTGTCTTTATCAAAACAATTTACTGCAATAAACCAGTGTATAGCAAAGGAATATTCACTGACCCACATTTCCTCAACCCAGTATTCGCCTACACCCAGAACAGAAGATCCCGAAAATTCAACGCCCTGGTCCTCCAGCCAGTTCATAATCCGTCTAGCCCTTCTCCTGCCTTCTTCGCTGAACACTTTTGAACAACTGTGCTGTTACTGGCCGAAACGGAGGCGGAGGCAGTTGTCGGTTTACTTCCGTGCAAGCGTGAACTGGTCACAATTTCACTTCACAAGATAACTTGTGGACTCCTGTTATTTTAGATGCTATCCTTGCGCTGTGGGGCGGACCACTATTTCACTGACGTCCACATCATCTGGTTGTTCAATTGCGAACGCAATAGCTTTAGCGATAGAGTAGGGGGATAACGCGATGTTCTGATAAGCTTCGAGTTTGGCCTTCATCTCCGGGTCCTTTATGGCTTCCAGGGCATCCGAATGTGTGGATCCAGGTGTGCTTGTGAATCCCGGTGAGACGATCGTTACGCGAAGCTTATCGCCGGCCTCTTGACGTAGGCCCTCAGAAATTGCACGAACGGCAAGCTTTGTGCCTGCATAAACCGACATATTAGGCAGAATGCGATACGCTGCCGTAGAAGCAATGTTAATAAAATGTCCTGAGCCCTGATTCCGAAAGGTGGGTAGTGCCGCTGCTATCCCATATAGAACTCCTTTAATGTTGATGTCGATCATGTCTTCCCATTCCTCGACCCGCAGATCGTCAAAAGGAGACATTGGCATAAAACCCGCATTGTTGATAAGAGCATCAAGCTTACCAAATTTCTCACGTGCCAATTGGACAAGGTTTGAAATGTCTTCGGACCGCTTCACGTCAGTAACCAGACAAGCTGCCTTACCTCCAGACTTCTCAATACGGTTAACTATAGCTTCAAGCTGATCCAATCGCCGCGCACCAAGTACGACTCGGGCTCCTCTCTCGGCAAGCAGCATTGCAGTTGCTTCACCGATCCCACCACTTGCGCCTGTAATTACAATTACTTTATCTTTTATTCCGGCCAAACTCACCACTTCTTTCTACTATAATATGTTTTTCTTACACATTTCATTTTAAGAAAAGTGGGGGTTCAACCGATAGATAATTCATGCCCTTTCCTTGCCTAATCCCGCCAGATAAGTATAACGGGTCTAACTGATTTGAATAAAAGAGGTTGGTGCATAAACTTGAAAGAGCTCATTTCTGAGTTAGTCCGGTACATTGATCGTCATACACCGATGGATGGCGTACACAGCATGGCAATTCCTGAGCTTTATTTCAGACGTCAATCTCAGCAGTCAGCGCCAGTGTACAGCAACAGCCATCCTTCCCTTTACATCGTTGCCCAAGGTTCAAAAACGGTTGAATTAGCAGAGGAAAGATATGATGTTGTTCCAGGGAATTATTTGGTCTCTTCGGTTCATCTGCCTGTAATCGGACAAATTACCCAAGCATCACCAAGCCATCCGTACCTAAGTTTACAACTGACCTTCCATCCAGATATTCTTCTTAATGTAATGAAAACATCCAGTCCTTCGAAGAAGTTCACTACTGAACGAGGGATCCTATTAAATTGGTCTACCTCGGACTTATTCAAAGCGGTTTTACGACTTGTAGAACTACTGGAGACCCCCGGTGATATTGAGGTTCTGGCTCCCTTGATAATAAAAGAAATATTTTACAGGGTCCTTCAAGGTGAGAAGGGAGAACTGTTGAAGCAATTTGCCGTGAACGGTAGCTATGCACTTTGCATCTCAGAAGCGATACAATGGATCAACCATAATTATTCCGAGCCTTTAATCATTGAAGAGTTGGCTAAGACGGTCAAAATGAGTCCGCGGACCTTTCATAGACATTTTAAGAAAGTAACAGCTATGAGTCCGATTCAATATCAAAAGATGATTCGCTTGCAAACTGCACGACGACTGCTGCTTACAGAAAACCTGGATGCAGCTAACGCAGGATTCCGTATTGGGTATGAAAGTCCTTCACAATTTAATCGAGAATACGCCCGCTTATTTGGACGTCCCCCGATAAGAGATATTCATGATTTACGCGATTATTCATTGTAGACGCGGGCTTTGTTATGCACGGTTCCATCGGCTCGTATCATCGATTTGGAAACGCTCAACTTACCTCCCCTCCTAGTTAATTGTAACTTCAACGAGATACGAATAGCATAGCTACGAGATTTTTTCAGAAAAATAATTGATTAAGCACATTGTTTAGGGATTTCCGCATACTTTTATTCCCTTACGTTGAATTCCAAGGCTGGAGAGAGTTATTTGTAACTTTTGTTTTCGTATACGATTGAAAAACACAATAAAAAAGATTTAACCTTATAAATTCTTCTCTCCAGGGTGGTAGGGAACTTTGTGTCAAATTCCAGCTTGGTAGGAAACTTTATGTCACTAAAAATTATTCGTTTTTCACAGTATGAACTTTTTCACTTTCTCCTCTAAGTCTGTAGCAATCTTAGCGACATTCTGAGCGGAAGCTGTAATTTCCTCCATCGATGCCAATTGCTCCTGTCCTGCACCGCTAATTTCTTCAAAAGCTGCAGATGAATTTGAAGAAACATTGGATATATCGGTAACAGAGGCCGCGACCTCTTCCGTACTGGCTGACAATTCCTCCGTTACGGCTGAAACATCATACATCTGCTGAACAACATGTTGAGTGGATACTTCAATTGTTTGTAATGCACGTAGTGCCTCAGCTGATAATTCTACTCCGCGAACCGTTTCAACCATGACTCGTTCTGTCATCGCTTCATGTACACTATCCACGAGTCGATTGACAAATGTGATGGTTTCCTGTATTTGTGCGGAGGATGCTCTCGATTGTTCAGCCAATGCTTTTACTTCCTGAGCAACAACTGCAAAACCTTTGCCTTGTTCCCCTGCTCGTGCAGCCTCAATCGATGCGTTCAAAGCTAAGAGATTCGTTTTCTCCGATACATCTGAAATGGCTTTACTCATATCTGTTATTTTGAAGTTCAGGTGCTTTAGTTCTTCAATATACGTTGCCGATTCTTCAACCGACGCTCGAATTAGATCCATTTGTCTTCCTACGGTTTCAACTATTCTACTTCCGTTTTTGACCTCTTGTTCAGTACCACTGGAGAGTTCAGCGATATTGGTAGAGGACTCCGCAATTTTGCTAATACCGATAGCCATCTCTTCCATCGTATTCGCGGTTTCCTGCGTTAATCGTGACTGTGCTCGTGCGCCTTCAGCTGAGGTTTCAAGTAAGCCAGCCACATGTTCTACCGTTGCCGTAGTCTCATCCGAACTTCTACTCAACTTATTGCTTGATGCTGCTAAAATTACGGAGGAGCTGGAGACATTACGAATGATATCATGCAGCGAATTCACCATGTGATTATAATTATCGCCTAATCGACCGATCTCATCATCTTGTTTGATCTGAACACGCTCATTCAAATAGCCTTCACTGATCCTTTGAGATAGCTTAACAAGTTGACTAATGGGTTTGGTAATACTGCGAGTAAACATAACAAGTAAAATCAATGCTGTCAGTACACTAATGGATAGAATCCATACGGTCTTCTTCATAATTGGAGCAGCTGCGTCTGCAAACTCTTGAAATGGAATAACCGCCACAACTTTCCATCCTGTTATTTCATTCGTGTAATAGTACCCTTGGCCCATCTCACCAGTATCACTGTTGACAATCGTCAGTTCACCCTTGTCTCCTTTCAAAATCGCATTGCTGTCATCATCCTGAAGTAACGTCCCTTGAGGGACATAAGGGTGATACATCACCGTTCCGTTCTGATCAAGCACGTAAATAAACCCGCTTTGTCCCAATTGAGTGGAACTGAACAGCGATTCGAGCTGATTTACGGAGGATATAAGGGTAATTACTCCCTTCTTGTTCTCGAGCGATTTTGACATATGTAAAATTAAATTCTGTTGCTCCCCCGCTGGTTCAGGAGAAGAAATAATAACTTGATCCGGTTGGGATGTCGCTTCTTCAAACCATTGGGTTTCACTCATGTTCTCTTGATTCAGGCTAGCTCCTGCGGCTTCCATAGGTATACCTTCCTCATCAACGATTAAAACGGATTTTAATTCGGGATGTAGGCGGAGAAAATCATTTATCATCTTGTTAATTTCAGTAGACCCAGCATTTTCATTCAGATCACTGACTAGCAGAGATAATTGCCGAACATTTAATTGCTGAGCATAAAAAGAACTGGATAAGCTGGTGCTTAATGTTTCTACGGTACCGTTCGCTGTTTCTCCAAGCTTAATTGCAATCTGCATCTTAGCTTCCTCATAAGACATCTTGCCAAGTAGGCTGAGCGGAATCACGATAAGTAAAGACACAATGACAATTAACTTTGTTCCTAATTTTTTAATCTTTACTTTCTCATAAACCTTCTTTAATGCTCTAATCATAGTCAATCTCCTTTTGTAATAGTTCCAATTGTAATATTAAAAAAAATATTATTTATAAGTATATTATCGGTAAGATACTTAGCGAAATTTATACTTAAACAGCAAAAAACTGACAGCACCTCTTTTTCTATCAAGGGGAAACTGTCAGTTCATTCATTTTTAAGCTTATTAAATGGTTCTATTTCGTTTAGCTTTTGGCCCTGTCTCCGGGAAAATTAAGGTTGCTACAATAGCAAATATTGCGAGAAAACTGAAATACAGCAACGCGTTACGAAGTCCCGTGTGCTCAGCAATGATTCCGATGACAAGCGTCGAAACAGCTCCACCAAACATACCTACGCTCAAAATAACACCTTGTGCCGCACCTGCTTTCTCTGGGGTCATGCCTTCGAGTTCCATTACACTCGTAAACATAGCAGGAAGCCAGCCATTTAAGGCAAGACCAATTAAAATGACGGAACCGTAGAGCATCCAGCCATCTGGTAATGTGACGGAACCAACGCAACCTATAAGAAGCAAAACTAATAGTGGCCACATAAAGATTTTCCGTCTACCTGAAGCAGCCATAAGTATACCCACAAGGACACCTGCCACAACTGAAGCTAGAGAGATGAGACTGGTAATCGTACCTGATTTGGCTGCAGACATCTGTAGATCCGTTTGATAATAGGTTGGCAGAAAGGTTTGAAGGCTTTGACTCGCCAACATAAATGATAAATAAGCAACGATGAGCAAAATGACTTCTTTTCTTCTCATTACCTGCCTCAGTACACTCTCTTTAGCCACCGGGCGGGTAATTGAAGGATCGGCATCGCTGCCCACTGTGTCGGCTGAAACTGCCTGTACATTGTTTTTGGCAAAAACGATCCACAGAATTGTCGTGATCAGCATGGCAATGCCGAACAACTCTAACGTCATCTTCCAGCTTCCACCCACTAGATTATAGACAGGTATTGCTAGCACAAGAGCCAAGAAAGATCCGGCTAAAGAAAGAATAGAATTCAGTGAATTAATCAGAGGTCGTTCTTTGGGAGGGTACCAGTCCATGGTTACGCCTACAGATGTTCCGGCGGCAATTCCCATCCCGACACCGATCAATATACGACTAAGCAAGAGTACGGTGAAGCTAGACGTAAAGAGCGGTACCAGTCCTCCAATCGTATAAAATACAAGGGCGATGGTTCGGGTATGTTTAATTCCGAATTTGCTCATGAGCGGTCCACCTAAGGTTCCAGTTAGTCCCGCTCCCAACAAAACAATCGTAACGATAATTCCAGCTTCCGCTGTTGTAATATTCAAGTCTTCCATCATCATTGGAATAAAAACCGTTGGACCTACAAAGATAATCGTAGGTACCAAAGATGTTAAGGCAGACAACAGGAGTATAACCCAACGGTATTTAGAGTATCTAGGCTGACTTTCCATAATTTCATGCTGTCTGACTCTTAGAATCTGACAACACTGTGTTCACCTCTTTGACTGTAGTATCAATCGTTAATCAAGAAAAAATATAAATTTAGAATTTCAGTTCTTCTGATGTATAGAATTTGTCCCCTTGAAGGTGAGGCAGAATTAAGATTTTTACTTGATCAATTTTCTTGTCTCCACCTGGACGAAGTGCAGCAAAAGCCTTACTAACACCCTCAAATCCTGTGTATGACGTTACAATCTGTGAAGGATCAAACTTCCCGTCTTTCATGTCTTTAAATGTCTCACCTAGAGCCGTATATGAGGTTTCTCCATAGCCTGGGCCTGTAATAAAATCCAATGTAATATTTTTATTAATAAGAGAAGTTGGTTTAATCGTGTTGTCCGCCATCGATGCACCAACAATTAGAAATTTTGTGTAATGTGGCACAGAATCGATCATGCTATTGATCAGATTTCTAACTCCGGAGGCCTCGAATACATATAGTCTTTGTGATGCATCAGCCAATTCGTTGTATACATCCACCGGATTTTGTTCCATTGGATTGACTACTGCATGAGCACCATACTTCAGAGCAATATTACGCCGGGTCTCGGAGGGATCTGACACCACAATCGGATGAATTCCTCGCGTAGCTAAAGCAATAACGGCTCCTAAACCCACTGTACCAGCCCCTGTAACGATTGCTCCACCTGTAGCATCGATCTCAGCTCGAAGCACACTGTTGTAACCGGTTGCAAGCGGCTCGGTTACGGCAGCATGATATGGGTTTACCCCATCAGGTATTTTGTAATGTCCACCATTTCCGACCAGTACACGTTCGGATAACCCGCCGGGATAGTCATTGGAATATCCAACGGTGTAGGGCACGCCATTATCGCCAATGACCCATGGAAGAATAATGAGCAGATCGCCAGGAGCATACTCCGTCACATTTTCACCAACCTCAATCACTTTGGCCGTAAACTCATGACCCAGAACAAGGTCTTTTGTAGGATCAAATGCTTGTCCCACACTCCCTGCTTTGGTTACACTCTCAAGAAAATCCTCCGTGTGTTCAACGGCTGAAAGATCACTTCCACATATACCTATGGCGAGGGGTTCTACTAATAATTGGTCTTTGTTCGGATGGAGTTCCGGTAATTCCTTGACCACAAACTGACCTTGCTTGTACGTGACTGCTTTCATTCTGTCTGCACATCCTTTGTTTATATTTTGTTCATTTTAAATTATCAAAAAGAATCTTTTTAATAATTATCTTACTCGCAAGATAAATAATACTCCTAAACTTTAATTTTTACAATTCATAATTTTGTCACTTGATATTATACATAAAGTGATATTTTTCACATTTTGAATTGCTAAGCAGGACTGCAGGCATAAAAAAAAGGCGAAACAGTGTTCCTGCTTCGCCCTTTTAACATATGAATTTGCTACTTGGAGATAACTTGTTTAAGTAATTTTTTGTATATCCGGTTCCATTCTTTAATTTCCTCATCTGTCAGCGAGCTAAAATGAGTAGATATTACCTCCAATCTCATATCAAAAGCTTCTTGAACAGCTTTTCTGCCTGTATCCGTAATTTCAAGGACAACAGAGCGGCGATCAAACGACTCATCGCGGGCCCTTACAATAAAGCCTTTTTTAATCAATCTGTTACATATACCCGTTATTCCTCCAGAAGTAATATGTAGCGGTTCAGATAATTCTTTTGCACGCTTTTGCCCCTCTGAAGATAACATCTCCAGTATGCTTACCTCCGTCATAGAAAGATTCAGATGATTCTTTGAATTCCAGTCAGTCAACCAGATTTTATTAAACATGGAAGACATGAGTGCGTTTTCAATAAGCAGCTCTTCTCTTCGCTCTTTTTTATTCACTACATTCAGCACCTCGTTTGGATTTCTGATCGTTATAATATTATATAACACGCCGTTTATATTTGCACTCTGCTGAGTTTTACATAAATTCTCTTCTTGAGAAGAGCATTTAAAAGCCCACGCTTGTTGAGGATTCCCATTCATTGAATAGGGAACTCCGAACCGTAATTCCACTAAGCTCTTCTTCTAATCGGCAATAGGACTATGTTCTTGTCCCTAGACATATACCTTTTTTTTACCTGCACGAATCGCCCTTCTTAATAACCTTCTTGTTAATTACCCTGCATCACTATTAGCTGGCTCCGCACCATCATTAATTAGAAAAGTAGCCGTTCTCACACGCAAATATGATTCTAAACGACTTTAAATCGTCGGTATATTGTTTGCCACTTAACTCCATCAATTTTTTCTTGGGATTAAGGAAGAAAGCCGTATTATAAATATCCTTGTCACCATTAAGGGGCTGTTGCAACTCTTTCTAATCCGCCTCCATAATCAATATTGGGATTTTGCATTTTTACAAATCCTGTGTCTTCTTTTTTGTAACACATAAAGCGGCTATAGCCAACTGCGTCATGGATAGATTCTAATTGGAGGTGATCTTTGACCCACCTGTTTACCTGCTGATGAAGCCGTCGATTGACCTGTTCTTTAAATGAAACTATACTATTTAGCAAAGAAGGTGAGTAGATTGAAACAAATAAGTAGTCGCTTTTCAATGGCAGTCCATATTCTTTCCATGATCTCGCTGGACCCCCTATATAGTACAGGCGATCGAATTGCCCGTAGCATCAATAGTAACCCTGTAGTAATTAGAAGGATTATGGCCCAGCTCAAAAAAGCAGGTTATATTGAAACAAAACCAGGAGTTGCAGGGGCCTCTCTTCTGATCTCTCCTGAAAGATTAACCCTATTGAATATCTTCCAAGCCGTCGAATCTGTGGATGGAAAACAGCTTTTCAAAATTCACAAGGATACGGACCCCAATTGTTCTGTAGGAATGAACATTGAATCCATTCTATTACCCCAACTCTCTAATGCACAAAAGGCTATGGAGCATGAACTAGCTTCTGTTACCCTAGCTCAGATTGTAGAGCAACTCCGGATAAAGGCAAATGTAAAATAAAGCTACTCCTCTAATGGAGTAGCTTTATTTTACATTTTTTCATTTTGCGCCAAGTCAAACAGAAGCTTGTGCAGGCTCAACATATTCAATAAAACTACCATCAGGATGTTGAACAAAAACGCTTGGACCAATAGGACCATGCTGATCTCTTACGATAAGGGTATTTTGTTTTTTTAATTCTACCTTCAATTCGTTCATGGAATCAACATACACCACTGCACGAAGTGATCTAGCAGGCTCCAAGGCCTCTGGACTTCCAGATACAATGACGTAAGGATATACTGTGGCTAAAGATAAGCCAGCCTCGGGAATATTCCACGTGCGATCCCTAGATCGGTTAGCAAGAGATTCATAATATGCAACAGTTAATTCCAGTTGCTCGGTAAAAACAGGTATAAAATGATTTATGATTTTCATGTTAACCTCCAGTTTTCATTTTTTTAAATATAACCATAATGGTTATAACTAATTAAGTTATATATAAATCTTCTAACCTTGTCAAGCTTTCAGTGTCACTGAGGTAATTGAACGTACACTGGAATAAAACATATACAATCGGTACAAATTCTTGTCTTTTGCTCGGGACAAGAATTTGTACCGATAAAATCAGGACCACCCGTCCAACGAGTGGTTTGCTCTTGGGGTATAACCCCCTGCGCCTAAAGACACTAGACTGACAGCAGGGCTGTTCAGGCTCAGTGTTATTTTTCACTTCACTTACCAGTTAAACTGGTTTTACTTCTTTTTGCTTCCATTACTGCTGAAAGGATCTTTGTATTCTTTTAAACTCAGCTTATCTACCGCCTGATCATGTGCTTCTTGCTCACGAATATACTTTCTTACCGTTGCTTCATTTAGACCTTAAAACACTTGGCGATGTAGCGGTGCAATCTCCATTTCACGATGCCATATGGAAGATTGAGCAGCATATTCACTTACCCGGTTTACGAATCTCCCCATACGGCAACACGATTCGGATCTACACCATACTTCTCTACATTGCTGCGTATGAATCTGCAGAAGAAAATGATCCTCTAACAAGTTCAATTCAGTCATCCGGATATTGGTTCTATCATTTTTGAAGGCGGTTCGGAAAAGGTCACTTTCAACAAATAATTGAATGAAGAATGTAATGCATCAAGGATATGTCCCGCGGCTTCCATTTCGCGATTTTGCGGCCGTCTCTGAACGTATAAGTCCTGCTCTCTCTTCAGAATTAAAGTTTTTAACAATAAGCGAATGACCCTTCCGCCAATATAACAGAAGGGTCATTTATCTTAGCAAGTTCAATAATAAGTTTTAATAATATTTCTTTAGATGAACCTTCAAGCCGGACAAATATTGCCTTAATCCATGTGAGAGCCACCGTTAATATCGATTTCCTCTCCGGTAATATAAGATGCCTCGCTTGATGCAAGGAATGCGATAGCTGAAGCAATCTCTTCCGTTTCACCCGGGCGTCCCATCGGGATACTTGCGATTACACCACTCGCTGTTTCATCATCAAGGGATTTCCAAATATCTGTATTCACAAGTCCAGGCGCAATACAGTTTACGGTAATTCCATTTGCCGCTACCTCGCGGGCAAGGTTTTTCGAGAAACCAAGCACAGCAGCCTTGGAAGCAGAATAGTGGGCTCCACCAAAGACACCGCCTCCCCGTTTGGCAGATACGGAAGAAAGACTAATAATTCGTCCATAGTTTTGCTTTTTCATCGTCTCCAGCACAGCCTGCGAGCACAAGAACAATCCGAACATATTTACGTTGAAGACACGAGTAACGTCCTCAAGTGTCATTTCCTCAACAGTAGCCTTTTGGGATATCCCCGCATTATTCACCAGAATATCAATTCTTCCATATTCATTCAGTACGTTTGTAACCATTTCACGATTCGATTCTTGGCTAGTTACGTTCAACTTTACCCCGATCGCTTCTCCACCTTCGGCACGAATGGCATCAACGGTCTCCTGAATTCCCTCCTGATTAATATCGGCGATAACCAGTTTGGCACCTTGTTTGGCTAAAGTCATTGCAATCGTACGCCCGATTCCGCGTTTGGACCCGCTTCCTGTGACGATCGCTACTCTATTAGTTAGTTCAAACATGTATAGACACTCCTTATGATTTTTATAATTGTAGAATAATTAATTGTAGAAATAGTAGTATGTTCATAACCTTGGCTGCATCGCTGGTGTAATGAATGTCTTAACGGATGTCCTTTAACATGGTTTGCGCAGTCTGAACGATGTTCTCTACCGTAATACCATTCAATTCAAGCAGCTTTTCGTATGGTGCGGATTCGCCGAATTGGTCCTGTACCCCGATTCTGCGAACAATGGCGCCACCTTCCTCAGCAACCACCTCACTAACTGCACTTCCCAGGCCATTCAGGATGTTATGATCTTCTACTGTGATGATGCGTCCGGTACTCAAACAGTCAACGACAGCCTGACGATCCAGTGGTTTAATTGTATGCATATCGAGTAAAGTGACGGAAACGCCTTCATTCTCTAATAATTCAGAAGCTTTCAAGGCCAGATGAACGGTATCACCGTTGGCAATGATGGCAATATCCTTGCCTTCCTTCAGTGTCTTGGCCTTTCCAATCTCAAATTCTTCGTCTTCATCATAGATGACCGGAATCGTATCACGTGTAAAACGAAGATATACAGGTCCATAATATTCTGCCGCTTTTGCAACAAGTTTGCGAGTGGATGCGTAATCTGCACCCATAATAACCGTCATGTTTGGAATGGAGCGGAGTACACCCATATCTTCGATGGCCTGATGACTTCCTCCGTCGTTGGCTGGAGTCAATCCACCATGTGAACATGCAATTTTGACGTTTAGGAACGGATAGCAGACTTCCTGTCGAATCTGTTCTGCCATGCGCAGTGATCCGAATACTGCATATGTGCTGATAAACGGAATTTTACCTGTCGTTGCCAAACCAGCTGCAAGGCCAGCCGCGTTTTGCTCCGCAATACCAACATTAATATGTTGATTCGGGAACTGATTGGCAAACTCGGTAGTTTTGCATGACTTGCCGATATCAATATCCACCACATATATGTTCTTGTTCTTCTTGCCAAGTTCCACAATCTCATGTCCAAAACCGTCACGCGTCGCTATTCTTTTCTCGGTTACGTTCGTTTTTTGTGTGCTCATTGTTGTAGACCTCCCGCAATTTCTTCCAAAGCCTGCAGATACTCTGCTTCCTTCGGAGCAGCACCATGCCAGCCACATACATCCTCCATAAATGAAACACCTCTGCCTTTGACCGTATTACATACGATACAGATGGGCTTGCCATGCTCCAGACCTCGAATCTCATCCAGTGTATCTACAATCTGCTGCATGTCATGGCCGTCAATTCTTCGGGTATCGAATCCAAAAGCTTTGAATTTCACTTCCAGATCCAGATTAGGCATAATTTCGTCGCAAGTTCCGTCAATCTGCAAGTTGTTGTCATCCACGAACACAACCAAGTTATCCAACTGATATTTATTGGCCGTCTGAGCAGCTTCCCATATTTGGCCTTCCTGACACTCCCCATCCCCCAGCATGGCGAATACGCGGTATGATTTTTCATCCCTTTTGCCTGCTATTGCCATACCTACTGCGCAAGATAGTCCTTGACCCAGAGAACCTGTCGAGATGTCGATGCCCGGGCACTTTTTCATGTCTGGATGTCCCTGGAATGGAGAGCCGTATTGTCGAAGCGTGTGAATCGTCTCGAAAGGAACGTAGCCACGATGAAGCAAAGCGGCATATTGAATTGGACATACATGTCCTTTGGATAAAACAAACCGGTCACGGTCTTCCCATTTAGGGTTGGCAGGATCAATGTTCATTTCGTTAAAATATAGAGCGGTTACAACATCTGCTGCGGATAGCGAGCCACCAGGATGCCCTGACTGCGCTTCATAGATCATCGTTAGGGCGGATTGTCTAAGTTTTATTGCTTTCTGTTTAAGCTCTTCGACGCTGAGTTTCGTCATTTTGCTCACCTCGTTTTAAAATTTTGACCTGTTAAGTTATCATGTTGTTCACTTGTATCCTAAGTTTAGGTAAAAAACGAGCAGTTAAATGATGCTGTATACCCGTTTAATTGTTATGATCAGCCCAACTTGCTTGAATTTGCTGGATCTAAGGGACGTCCTAGATTCACTTTGTGACTTTTACCTGATTGCTTCACAAGGAACACGATAATAGTAGCGCTTATAATCATGCTTATTCCCAACACCGTCAGTCCGAGATTGTGACTGCCGGTCAAATCGTTGATGAACCCAACAAAATAGGGTCCAAAGAATCCACCCAGATTACCGATACTGTTGATTAGTGCAATTGCGCCACCTGCAGCTGCACCAGTTAGGAAGGATGGTGGTATTGCCCAGAAAGGTGAGTAGGCTCCAAATGCTCCACACAGACTAATCGTCAGGAGTACAAACGCACCGATCAGACTAGTTTCTGCAACGTACACACTGGCAATCATCGCAGTTGCACTAACGATCAAGCATCCAGCAACGTGGAATTTGCGCTCATTCTGTCTGTCTGAACTTTTACCGACCAGATACATGACAACCATCGCACAGAGATACATCAATCCTAGCAACCATCCTATACTCTGTAGGGACCATCCCGTTGACTCGGTCAATCCTCTCGAAATCGTCGGCAAAAACATGTTGATGCCGTAATATCCAAACATCCAGAAGAAGTAACCCAGAGCTAGAATAAGAACGTCCTTGTCACGCAATACTTCGAGAAACGTGGGCTTTTTGACTTTCTGCTTTTCCAGCGCCTCTTTACGTGTAACATCCAGTAACCAGGTCTTCTCTGCACCTGTCAACCATGTTGCATCTTCAATACGATCCGTCAAATAGAAGAAACATACAACACCGAGAATAATTGCTGGTATCGCTTCCAAAATAAACAACCACTGCCAACCGGCGAGTCCCAACCAATCAATCTGTAGCAGGAATGTTGATAATGGGGATCCAATCGCATTTGCTGCCGGAATGGCAATCATGAATCCTGCAATGGCTTTCGCGTGATGCTTGGATTGATAGAAACCGCTCAAATAATGTACCATACATGGATAAAAACTGGCTTCGGCTACACCGAGTAAAAATCGAACAATATAAAATTGGATCGGAGTTTGAATGAACGCCATCACAATTGCAATGATACCCCATGAAACCATGATCCGACTGATCCACCGTCTGGCACCAATCTTGGTCATCATTGCACTGCCGGGTACCTCAAGCAAAAAATAGCCTAAAAAGAAAATCCCTGCTCCAAAGCCGTACACAGCCTCGGAAAATCCGAGATCCTCATTCATTCTTAAAGCGGCAAAGCCTATATTCACCCGATCCAGAATTGAAATTGCAAAGCATAAGAACAAGAAGGGAATCAATCGCATAGTTACTTTACGAACAGTGGACTTCTCGAGTTGATGTAGATCCATATGAAAATCCTCCCAATAAATGATGCAAAGCCATCACCATATTAAACGCTTACAATTCCATTTTAAAAATTAATGCCGTCTTATTCGGGCATCATTTTCTAAATAGAGCGTTTCCAAGTACCTGTAAACGTATGCACCTCCTGCTTATTTGTAATCTTGTAAACTTGTATCCTAAGTTTAACTGTTCTGAATATAACAACTTGTTTTTTAATTGTCAACAACTTATTCTTTTGAATCTTGTATTTCCAAATTGGCAAATAATCCCTATGCTGAAGAAATGCATAGGGATTATCGTTAATCTTTCCAATAGCGGTTAAATAGATTCTGCATGTGTTGTGTCATCAGCCTCGCAGCCTTATCTTCCTGCTTCTGCTCAATCGCGTCAATAATTTCCTTATGTTCGCTGAAGTTCGTATCCCGGTAATCCGGACGGGTAACCGTACGATCCCGGATAAATCTCCACATCTCCTGTTGCTTCATCGCTTGGGTAATTACGGTCATGAACTGAATAAACAGATCATTGTGTGAAGCTCTGGCAATCTCCATGTGTAACCGCTCATCGGTCTCGGGAACATAATGTCCATCGGCTGTCTCTGCTTCCATCTGATTGATGGTTTCCCGAAGCAGCTGAATCTCGTCGGCCGTAGCCCGTTGAGCTGCCATACAGGCAATTAGCGGTTCGATGTTCATTCTCGCTTCAACAATATCCTCCGGGGATACAGAGTTGAGAAAAGACTCATCTGTAAGGGCTTCTTCCTGAGGCATGGTGCTTTTGACGTAGACACCCTCACCCTGTCTGGAGTAGATGTACCCTTTCATCTCCAATGCACTCAGTGCTTGTCTGATCGGAGCACGACTCACGCCAAATTGCGCGCACAACTCCCGTTCTGTGGGCAGCTTGTCCCCAATCTGGAACGTACCTGATTGTATTTCCGAGAGAATCTGGTCGTAGATCTGAATGTACAATTTATTACTTGATACACGATTAAATTGTATTGAAATCACTTCCTCTGCTGAATTCATGACTCCTGGTCACTAAAACGATATCAATAAACATTATATAAATTAGAATCTTGTTAGACAACATGATTATTAGACAAATGTGATCAGATTAAGCACAAATACAACGTTTTGACACGCAATTCAATTGTGATGATGTGATGGCACTTCGGATTGCACGGCAGGTCAGCAAATTCAAAAAAAACATGATCGCGATGAAGCGATTATGTTTGGGTGGCTCCAAAGCTACTTGAAACCTTGAACTTAAGACTTGTCTGGCAGTATGTTTTTGTCAAACTCCACTTCGAACAGATATTCATCCAGATCAACCTTCATCGCTCCGATAAAAATGTTGGATGCGATCATTTTGCAACCAACCGTAGGTTGGCTCATCGCAGACAAGTTTTTTTAACTTCTGAATCAGTCGCAAAATCTGTGCTTGCACTGTTACGTCCAGTGCTGTTGTTGGTTCACCAGCCAGCAACAGTTCTGGTCTCGATGACAACGCCATCGCAATCATGACACGTTGCCTCATTCCTCCGGAAACTGGCAATGCCTTTGGCATCTTTCTGTCAATGTCACAAAATGGATTTTAAGCACGTAGTATGCCTAATTAGAGCTGGGAATATAACGTTGTTAGCGGTTTCAGAATCATTATTCACGATCCTATGTATATATTTGAAACGACACACGAAAAAGCCACTAGAAAGCGGCTTTTCATATGTTCTTCATTGGGTTACAGACCATAGACTTAGAGTTCTATTCCCTCGCCAGGTTCAAGCACTTTGCCTACCCCGATCGGGAGAAGTGAGACAAAGGACTGTGGATCTTGCTTAATAAACCGGAACGTATTGAAGTGAATGGGTATAGCTTGTTTTGCTTGAAGCCAATCAGTCGCAAGCGCAGCGTCTTCAGGTCCCATCGTATGGTTATCTCCAATTGGCAGAAAAGCCAGATCAATATCGTTACGTTCTCCAATCACTTTCATATCGTAAAATAATCCTGTATCCCCTGCATGGTATACAGTTTTGTCTTCAGCTGTGAATAGAATTCCGGTAGGCATACCTGTATATATAATCGTTTTGGTCTCCGGATTAACATAACTTGAACTATGGAAGGCTTGAGTTATTTTCACTTTTCCAAAGTCAAATGTGTACGATCCGCCAATGCTCATCGGATGAGTTCGAACATGCTCCCACCCTAACATGTCAGCAAGTTCTGGAGATGCAATCACCAGTGCATCGTTGCGCTTCGCAATGTCAACTGTATCCCCCACATGATCCCCATGTCCGTGGGTTAACAGGATTACATCCGCTTGCACAGTAGCTGCATCCAGGTCCGTGTTTGAGTTGCCTGTAATAAACGGATCAATCAGAATGGTCTTGCCGTTTGTCTCAATTTTCACAACAGAATGTCCATGATAAGATACTTTCACTAATAGTTCCTCCTCTTAATTTGTCGATTTTGCCATGTTTCTACGGATTAACGTAATGTAACAGACAACTGCGGCGATATTGAATAACATGCGATGACGGTCACCATTGGTATAGCAGATTGTCCACCACCACTCAATAACACTACGAATAGTATGACGCCGCTGATGGTTGCCAATGTAATTCTGCAATTCAAACCCTCAGAATAGATCCCTCGCCATCGATCTGGAAATGAAACCGAAGCTTCCTGCAAGTCCCTGAATAAATCTCAGTGCAATAAAAGACCAGATTGTTCCGCTTAACGGGTGTGCAACAGATTCGAGATTTCATAAACATGCCCATCAAAAGCTGGCAATCCAGCAAGCTTTTGATGGGCAAATATTGTGCAGCTTATGCTACCTGGATTTAATTGGGGATTAGAAGTTTTGAGCTACGTTACGGGCTTTTTCAATAGCATCTGCTTTGATCTGTGGAGCACGTTCTCCTGCTGTGGAGATTCCTTCCACAAACAGGTTGTCGAAGTCTGTAATACCTACGAAATTCAGGACCGTTTTCAAGTGACGACTGGCGTTCTCCCGATCTGCTACAGGACCTTCTGAGTAAACACCGCCAGTAGCCTGGATATGGAATGCTTTTTTATTTTCAAGCAATCCGACAGGACCATTTTCGGTGTATTTGAACGTTTTTGCTCTAACACAGAAGGAATCGATGTACGCTTTCACTACAGGAGGATAAGAGAAGTTCCACATTGGAGTGACGAACACATATTTATCTGCTGCTACGAATTCTTTAAGCAAGTTATTCAATTGAGTAATCTTTTGTTGTTGCACAGCTGTCAATTGATCAAACGCACCACCGGTTTGCAGTGTTCCCCAAGCGCTAAATACGTCAGCATCAATCTGGGGAATGTCACGTTCATACAGATCTACATGCACAACCTTGTCTCCAGGGTTGCTTTCTTGGTAAGCTTGTACAAATTGTTCTCCGACGGAAAGGCTATACGATGCTTCAGGGTTACCTGGGTGAGCTGTAATGTATAGAAGTGTTGACATGATTATATCTTCCTCTCGTTTATACGAATTTTTGTAAGTTGTGTATTCATGCGATGAATGGGGCAAGACCGTTGCCATATGACCAGTTTTCTTTGGTAACCTCAATCAGATTGATGAATACATCTTCTTTTCGGATGCCACTCTTCTGATTCAGCTGCTCGGCAAGTGCCGCGTAGAACTCTTTCTTCACTTCGTCAGAACGACCGGCGTTCAATGTAATTTGAACAATGAGGAAACCGTCACTTCTTTCGATATCCAGGCAATTCGGATCAAAACTGAAATTTTCGCGATCCAGTTCTTCAATGATCAGAAAACGATCGTTTGCAGGTACGTGCAGTTTATCTACGATCGTTTGCAAAACAACTTCACCGATTTGGGATTTCTCTTCACTTGAGCGGCCTTTCAATGTGACGATGCGTGTTAATGGCATGTGAGTTACCTCCTTGTTTTGTTTTTGTTGATATGCTTTATTTTATCTGCTAGAATCCAGAACACGAATGTATATAAGTTCGTGTTTGTTCGTGTCACAGTAGCTCAGAATATGAAATTCAGGTGATCATATGGAAGACGGGAAATTTTCGAAAGATTGGCCTCATGAATGGATCAAAAAAATTCGTTCCAGACCTGCTAGAAACGGCTTATCCAAAAGGATGCGGCAAGTGGATCTGGCCAAGCGTGTTGGCGTTGATCCGCGAACGGTACAGCAATGGGAAAACGGAGATCGGCTTCCCAGCGTAGGTAATCTCAAGCGAATAATTCAGGTATTTTGGGAAGAAAGACTTTTTCTGGAAGGCGAACCGCGTCAGGAGGCGGAGGAACTATGGCTTGCTGTAAAACGCTTTTCGGAAGCACGTTCAGCTACCCATCGGGAGTTTCCAGACTTTGACGTTACCTGGTTCGAAACGTTGGTTACCATGAAAGAAATAGAACCGGAACCAACCCATGATAAGCCATTGACTTCAATTAGGGTAGCAAACCGATTACCGAAACTTCCTTCTCTCTTCGTTGGGCGGAATCAATCCAGAGTAGAACTGACGGAACGGTTAAGCGTGCACGCCCTGGTTTCGATCGTAGGGCCCGGAGGAATCGGTAAAACGTCTCTAGCCGTTGAGGTGGCTTCAGCCCTTTCCGACAAATATCCGCAAGGGGTCTGGATGTTCGAATTCGGCGACATCATTGAACCGGATGATTTGGGTCAGTTGCTCTTATCCACGCTGGGGCTGCATAATCAGGCGAACCGGACAGACCTTCAAGCCGTGCTGGATGCTGTCTCCAGCCAAAGCATGTTGTTCATTTTCGACAACTGCGAACATATCATCGATGCCAGTGCAGCTCTGGCCGAGTTGCTTCTGGCGGCTGCACCGGGATTGACCATTCTCGCAACTACCCGGGAGCCGCTCAATATCTCTGGAGAATCCGTCTACCGAATTTCCCCATTGTCTTTTCCCGCTGATGAGCCTTCACTGCATGATCTCACCGAACAGGAGATTATGGAATTCGAAGCCGTGCAACTGTTTTTGGAGCGGGCGCGTATTGCGGCGCCCCAATTTCAGCCTACGTTGCCAAAACTCAGACTTGTTGGCGCCATCTGCAAAAGGGTGGAGGGAATCCCGTTGGCCATTGAACTTGCTGTTGCCCGGATGAACATTCTGACATTGCAACAGATTGAAGAACGTCTGGCCAACTTGTTGACATTGTTGACTGCCGGGAAGCGAACAGCTGCACCCCGGCAACAGACGCTGAAATCCACGATTGACTGGAGCTACAATCTGTTGACCGGCAAGGAACGACTGCTGCTCAGGCGGCTCAGTGTATTTTCGGGAGGGTTCACGTTGGAGGCAGCGGAAGAAATCTGCATCTGTGAGCCTGGAATGCCTGATCGGGAAGATCGCATCACTGGAGAGGATATGCTTGATCTGTTGTCCGGCCTGGTCAATAAATCTCTCGTTTCCAACGAGATTGGCGAAGACTATTGCTTCGTCCGTTATTTCATGTTGGAATCCATTAAGGAATATGCAAGTGGGAAACTGCGGGATGAATCCGAAGAATGTAAGCGTCAAGCGCTCTACGAGCGCCATCTACGGTATTACGGTCAATGCCTGCTCCGTGCGGAACCCAAGTTCAGGACCCGCGAGCGCGAGGCGTGTATTGAAGAAGTGAGACGGGAATATACCAATCTACGCGCGGCTCTTCAATGGTCTTATGCCAATCCGCAAGCTCGTTCGTTCGGACTACATATGGTGTCCAATCTGTATTGGTTTTGGCTTCATGAGGGCAGGCTGAAAGAAGGACTGTTCTGGCTAGATCGCTTTTTGGACAGCGATGTGAATGCTGGTTCGCCAGACGCCGATTGCGCCAAAGCCTTGCATGGACAAGGCGTCATACAATTCATACAGGGAAATATGGAAGGTGCGATGGCTTCGGCGACCCGCAGCGCGGATCTCGCCCGCGATCTGAGAGAAGCCTCTCTCTTGGCCTCTTCCCTTCGGCTGCTCGCATTTCTCCACATCAAACTGAATCGCATGCAAGAAGCCGAGCCGCTCGTGCAGCAGAGCGTTGAGATGGCGAGAACCTCGGGTGATTTATGGAACTTGGCATCATCGTTACATGCCTGCGGGAAGCTCCGTTTGGAGCAAAAGCAATATTACGAAGCTTCATTACTCCTGAAGGAGAGCGTTCAATTCTTTGAATCGGTTCAGGACCAATGGGAAGTATCCGGTCCCTACGAGTGTCTGGGATACTCTTCCTTGAAACTCGGAGAACTTGCTGTGTCGATTGAATATTTCAAAAAATGTATCGCAGCGAGCCAGATCTACAGAGGATCTTGGGTTCTTTCTCGTGGTATAGAGGGTTTGGGCATCGCACTATGTGCAAAAGATGCCTTCTCCGAGGCTGCACTGCTTCTCGGAGCCGCAGAGAAAGGTCGCCAAAGCTTTGACGGGGAAAGCACGCCGAATTTCCCTGCAGAGCACCAAGAGACTGTACTCGCACTTCAGCATGCTTTGGCAGATCAGGAGTTGCATGAGTGGTGGAACAAAGGCAGAGGAATGTCTCGATCTCAAGCCCTTGCATATGCATTGGAGATTTAGATAGCACTACTTCGAATAAGTTGTCGCCTGCAATCCATTTGTTTGATTGTTATAACCAAAACAAGCGCCTGATCTCTTCGCATTCGAGAGACTAGACGCTTGTTTGTTATTAGGATGCGATTTTCTTTTGCCTTTAGGCCCCGTTTCTGGGAGCATTGCAGTTGCTATAATGACGAATAAATGTCCATTCTTCGCTCCAGCCATTCTCTCGTCAGACGCTGGGGGTCAAAACCATAGTTGTTGAAATTAATCTCAACGAGCTTACTGTCTTCATCCAATTCTGCCGGCTCTATAATGTATGAGTAACTAAGCAAGACGTAACGGACAATTGAACTGATCTTGATAGAGTATGAGATGAATATCCCACCAAAAGTATAGACAGTGTGTAAAAAGTCCACTAAAGGTTTCAACTTTACGTCATCCAATACGAAATGGTTTACGGATGTGACCCTCCATTCAGCTCTTGCTTCCTGACATGTCAGTGGAACCGTAGTGGGGAACAAAATGGTTATTAAATCAGATTTACGTGAAAAATTTTGCATAAGCTCTTACTGTTTGGTGCAATGTAGTGATGCAGGGATTTTAAAGATTTGATCACTACATGGAGGGATCGTTTTGGCTAAGAGCAAACAGCAACAAGAAGCGCATGGAATCGGACAGATCGAGCAGCAGCTGAACAATCAGATGGAGACTGCCGCAGAAATTCAGGGACAATCGAAACTCGACCAAGAAATAAAAAAGGCCACTCACAGTCATATGGATCAATCGAATGAGCTTTCAGAATAAGGAGAATTCTCATGAACAAACAAAGAGCGATTGAAATTTCTGAATCGGCCATTATGAAAAATGTAACTTACAACGATACCCCTATCTTTATCCAGCATGTCAATGAGGATGAAACAGCTCGGATCTATCTGATCGGAAACTCGGAGCAGGAATTAACCGTTCCTTTGTCCAGTCTGACTGAACATCCTTAGAATAAGGCGGATGAGGAGCACTCCCACTCCCACCTTTTATAGTGCAACCGTAAAACTTAATGCCTACAATCATGACCACCCGTCCAACGGGTGGTTTGCTCTTGGGATATAACCCCTTGTTGTCAAACTGCGCCTAAAGACGCTAACCTGGTGTGAGCATCAAATAAACCCCGCCTAGTTTAGGATGGGGCCACTGTAAGATGAATACAGATTAGTGCATACGACAGGTGTCCGGAAGCTGAGGAGACCATGGCATGAACGCTGTTATGCTTACGGCTCTTGCAAGTCAGTCAGCTGTGGCAACTGCTCAAACAGGTACAGCATACATAAGCCTCAGCTGCTATACCAGCTTGACCTGCGGCGATACCACCGCGATCTCACGACGAGTCTCTGTCGTCATTTCATGCAGCGCCCGCTGCAGCAGCCGCAGATTTGCTCGCCTTCGTCAAGGGCATGCGTCACGGTTTCGAAAGAGCTTCGAGAGATCCGCTTCACGCTTGCCACTCGTTTTCCGGCACTCGTAAGTAATCTGTTCGTTCTCCGGCTCAGGCTCAGCGGTCACTTCTGCTTCGTTAAACAGATTCAACTCCAGTTGACCTGGGTGCGTCTTCTCGCTGGAAGCACCGAAACGCTTCTGCCGAGCAAGCCGGAACTGTTCGTCGTACCAGTTGAGTTGGCCGACAATTCGGCATTTTGTTTCTCAGCTGAGCATTTTACTGCTGGAGTTGTTCCAGGATAAGGGATTACAGGGTGTTTTTTCACAATAAACATGTCGCTTGCTAAGTTCGTCCCCACATAAAGTTCCCAATCACCAAAATCGAAAAGGTCCTTTCAAACCAGCAAGGACAGCCTTGATGAACGAAAAGATGATTGGTGAAATCCATTTGTCTTTATGCCACAGCATCTGAGTATACACGTACAAATCCGTGGTACCTGCCTAATCGGTAATCGGACCCTGTTCTTGTCCCTCGACAACACACTTATCCACTTTTAAAACAGCAACAGACTTGTTCATGTTAATTTCCCACCCGGAGAAATACACATTCCATTGTTCCTACATGGAGTTACATATCTAAATAAGTTATTTTATTTTTTCACTTTACGTTTGGATTTCGTCAGGTCAAAACTATGTTTTACCATATCGTGAAGGTCATCCTCCGATAGGTCTCCATCTAAGATAACGGTATTCCAATGCTCTTTACTCATATGATATCCCGGCTTAACTTCTTCAAATGCGTTTCGAAGGAATTCAGAACGATCAGGATCACATTTCAAGTTTACGCAAAGATGAGCATCTTTTTCAAATATTAATGCAAAGATCTTCTCGTTTCCTTTGTGGCGTATGGCTGTCCAACCGTCTCCAAAAGGATGATCCTCATAGGAGGCTGGATAAGACAAACAGTATTCTACGATTTCTTCTAATTTCATTTTGATTTTCTCCTATTTACAAAGTTATCAATTTTGATTGTTGTTCTGCTTGTGCCATGCTGAAATTTCTTCCATCTTTTGTTTAATTTTAAATTCAGACCCCTGTGTTGTCGGATGGTAATATTCGCGTCCGATCAGGGAATCGGGCATAGTCTGCATCGTTGTTAGCTTTTCTTCTGTGTCATGGGCGTACTGATACCCTTTACCGTAGTTTAGCTCTTTCATAAGCTTCGTTGGAGCGTTCCGAAGCTGCAAAGGAACAGGTTCACTCATGGAGTGTAAGGCGTCTTTTTTCGCATAGCGGTAGGCCAAGTAAGCTGAATTTGATTTAGGAGCCAGGGTCAGATAAATAACGGCTTGTGTTAGATGAACATCACACTCTGGCATTCCTATCAATTGACAGGCTTGAAACACCGAAACAGTAATTTCCAATGCCCTATTGTCTGCCAAACCTACGTCCTCACTTGCAAACCTAACCAGCCTTCGAGCGATAAATAAAGGATCTTCACCTGATTCCAACATTCGTGACAACCAATAAATAGATGCATTTACATCACTATTTCGCATGGATTTATGCAATGCAGAAATGATATTGTAGTGTTCTTCTCCATCTTTGTCATACAATAGTGATTTTCGATGAATAATTTGAAGCAGCCCTTCTTTGCTAATTAGAATAGCTTGATCTTGTTTCTCTCCATTTAGTACAGCCATTTCTAAGGTGTTTAATGCCACCCTGGCGTCGCCATTTGAATACTCTGCGATAGCAGAAAGTACACCCTCTTCAAAACCGATCTTTTGATCTCCGTATCCTTTAGGATCGAAAATCGCTTTTTCTAGTAATTCAACAATATCTTCACTGCTTAATTGATGAAGGACAAATACTTTACTCCGAGATAGTAAGGCAGAGTTAACTTCGAATGATGGATTTTCAGTTGTCGCACCGATGAGAATGATGCTTCCTTTTTCCACATATGGAAGAAAAGCATCCTGTTGTGCCTTATTAAAGCGATGAATTTCATCGATGAATAAAAGGGTCTTCTCCCCTAGCTGCCTGTTCCCCTCAGCTTCCTTCATTACATTCCGGATATCTTTAATACCACTAGTTACAGCACTAAAATCAATAAACTTAGACTTGGTTTGATTAGCAATAATTTTAGCTAGTGTTGTTTTGCCAACACCTGGAGGACCCCAAAATATCATAGAAGACACTTGATCATTTTTAATCATATCTTGCAGAACTTTTCCAGGGCCAAGTAAATGTTTTTGTCCTATAAAGTCCTCCAATGATTGAGGACGCACGCGATTAGCCAACGGTCGATCATGTTCATTATCAAATAATGTTCCTTGTATCACAGTATCACTCCCTTTTGAACAACAAATGTGTGTTCTTAAAAACTCTGTAATGGTTAAGCCCAAGTTTTTTAGAGGTGTTCCCCATTCATGTACTTTAGGCATAATTAAAAATATATAATTAAAGGTTCTGCTTTCGGAATTCTACAGGCGTAAAGCCAGTTTCCCGTTTAAAAAATTTACTAAAGTGAGTCGTTTCTTGGAAGTTAAGCATTTCTGCAATGTCGCTAATCAAGTAATCTGTATGCATTAACAAACGTTTAGCTTCGAGACTAATTCGAGCTGATATGAAAGCTTTAGCACTTATTCCAACAGCTGCGACTGTAACCCGTGTTAACGTTTTTTCTGTGCAATTTAAAAGGGCTGCATAGTCACTTACATGATTTAATTGGGCATAATTTTTCTCCACTAATTCTTGAAACTTTAAAAACTTTTGTGAGACCTGAGAAGTAGAAGGGAGTTTTTTTTGTTTTTGAATGAGGTTAAGCCAAGCTACAAATGCGTAAAGCTGAAACCGTAACAATATATGAACTTCTTCTTTTGCTACTTGAATTAAGGAGTCTTGAACCATTTGCTCTATCAAAGTGTTTGCTCGCTGCAGCTCTGTATTATTTAGCGTTAAACCCTTAGGGGTTCTGCCTATATCAAACGTTAAATTCAGTTCGTTCAACGTAAGTGAAGTAGGAAGAAGGAATTCCTCACGGAAAAGAATAACCCATCCGTCCCAGTTCTCATCGTGTCCAAAATTATGGACTTGTCCAGGTGTTACTGCTATCAATGTTCCCTCCTTACAAGAGATGGGCTCAAAATCGATCCATTGAGTACAAATTCCTTCGGTGACACAAATGAGCATATAAAACTCATAACGATAAGTGGTTTTCATACCTTCCTCTGGTGTTCGCTCTTTGAGGGAAGATACGCTAAAAATCTCCAGATCATATGGGTAAGAGAACACTGGTTTATATATAAGAGGTCTTATTTTATTTTCCTGTTTGAATGAATCCAACGATTACACTAACCTCCTCAAAAAACATTCAAAAAATCGAAATGTCCGAAAAATATCATTAAATATCCCTTTTTTGCCTTCATTAGATGTAATCAATGACCTAAAATGATCATATCACAATTTTAGAACGAAACAAACTGGTAGTGGGTCGAGGTAACATATTATCCTGATGTGCATTACATTATGACATACTTGAGCTGGGCATGTTTTTCGAATATCATGTTTTGTTTCGCGCGTTTCACGCACTCAACTGGCTAAAGCAATGATAAAAAAGCCGCTAAAATAGCGACTTCAATGGGAATATGTTCTTGTCCCTCGACATCTCTCATTTTAATGACTTCTTTCCATGGAGGAACACTGATTTCTTCACATCCCTTCCCTGCTATATCAAACCATGCACCGAAGAAATTTCTACTAAATTGAGTAAGTAATTTTTCAAGAATCCACAATATGATTCTTTTATCAACGAAATTGTGCATCTTTATTTGATAATTTACAAGGTATATGCATAGGGGCAAATTGCTGGGAAATCAGACATGTCATCCTCTTTGTCACTTCATTTAATGATTTGGAGATTGCTTTCGTTGAGTTATTCTTCTGCCTATTTCGCTTGAACTGCCTGTCTAAACGCTGTTCAGAATACTTTATAATTGTTCTCAACAATGCTTTCATGATATCTCTGTCTTACAAATGCTTATTGGCTTTACTTATTGAGATGCTTGGTTAAGAGCATTTATAAATACCTCTGTTGGTTGTGCGCCGGATATCGCGTATTTTCTATCAATGACAAAGAAAGGTGCTCCTGTAATCCCTAATTGTTTTGCTGTAGCTTCATCTGAACGCACTTCGCTAGCATATTTGGATGGATCATGGAGAACTGCCATTGACTCGTCCCCATTCATTCCAACTGACTCTGCAATATCTGCTAATGTATCATGATCGCTAATTAGCTTGGCGTCCGTATAATAAGAATAGAACAGCTTCTCTGCTAATTTCTGATCTTTACCCACAGATTTGGCATATTGGGTTAAACGATGCGCATCAAACGTATTGGTGGGCTTTATTTGGTCGATATTATACACGAGACCCATCATTGCTGCTTGTTGTTCAAGTTCAGCATGTGCCTTTTTCGCTTGCTCGATACTCATACATGTTTCTCAGAAAGTATTTGATGCATACTTTTGCCTGAGTACATGGATGTTTGCGGATTAAGTTCAAAGCTTCTATATTCAATGACCACTTCATTTGGATGAACGAATTGCTCTAGTGCAGACTCTAATCGTCGTTTACCAATATAACAAAATGGACAAACATAATCCGACCATATCTCGAATTTCATTTTGAATTCTCCCTCACTAACCACCTTAATCGGTGAATACTACATTTTTATTGAGCTTATTTGTTATAAATAATAGGCATTTTTCTAATCAATTGGTTGTCACGAGCGGCAGAGTACATGAATTTGGCAACATTTTCCCTGGAAACAGATAATTTAGCCGATTTATCTCCGAATGAATAGTCATAAGACTGCCCTGTGTATTTAACATTGGGGTTAATAATTCGAACGACTGTCCAATCCAGATTCGATTCCTTAATCATTCCTTCCATTTTCTTCATTTCTGCATAACCGTTTGGAAGAAGAATTTTGGCTAATACACCTGGGAAGTATCGTGGACATGTTTTTCTTATCGTCATCTGATTGCAAAGCTGGCGTCGCAAGTGTAATGAACCTTTTTTTGTTAAGTTTGTTCATAGCCCTAATCATCAGTTCGTGCCCGTCAGCAATCGGCGTGCCTTTAAGCTTTCGTGACATATCTGAGGCTGGCCCCAATGTGCTGATTACGACATCGGATTCGTCAACGGCCTTTTCGATGGTTGAAATATTTGAAAGTTCCCCTTGTACAAGGCTCAAATTTGGATGTTTGAGGCTGATTTTTTGGGGGTTTCTAACGTATGCCGTAACGAAATCTCCGTGATCTAATGCTAGTTGGGTTACAAGCTGTCCAATTGCGCCACTTGCACCAAAAACAGTGATATTCATATTCTTTCTTGTATCTCCTCTAAAATAAATTATTCAACTTACACTTTATCTTCAGTTATAAACTCTTCTACTCTGTCTCTTTTGGTGTACATGTCGTACCAAATATCAGCGATTTTATCCTGAACTCCTGAATTCGGCTGCATCCAAATTCCGATAGAAAGGTGACCTGCATAAACTCCTTTGTCAGCTAGTTCGCTGTTCAAATTAAAGATATAATTCCGAAGTCCTGAAATTGCAATTCCGACATTGCCCATCATCGGCACCGGGTGAACTGCAGCACCTCCAGTTGTAAATAATAGGGCACCGCTTTGCTTTTCCAACATATCCGGTAACACTTGTCGAACACTCGATAAAGCACCTAAAACATTATATTGAAATTGGTATAACGCATTTTCTTCAGTTACATCTAGTGTTGGCGCTACTGTGTCAAAGCTGGGCGTTGGACTGTATTCAAGAACATCAATGAATCCGTATTTCTCTTTAATAGCAGCAAATGCCATCTCAATTTGTTCTTTGTTTAATATGTCCGCTTGAAATGAAGCAGCTTCGATTCCCAATTGTTCTAATTCAATAACCAGTCGGTTCAACTTTTCTTCATTTCGAGCAATAAGAGCTACGCTAAAACCATGTTCTCCGAATTTCTTCGCAATGGACATCCCTAAACCTGCTCCTGCTCCAACAATCGCTATCGTTTTCATTTAATATCTTCCCTTCAAATAGAGTTAATTATCAACAAGATAAATAATGGTCAACGTGTTGTATATTTATCTTTTGTTTATTATGATTAATAAAAGGTCAGCATTCAATGTTTAATAATTTTGATTTTGAGAGATAAAATACAGTTTGGGTCCAAATGTCGTATATCTAACAAAAAAAGTTAAGGGAATGAGCCATAATGAACAAAAAAATCGATTTGCGTATCCTTCGCTCCAAACATTCGATAAAAAAGGCGTTTATAGAACTTCTTAATGAAAAGGGGTACGAAGGAATTACGATCCAAGATATAGCCGATAAGGCGATGATTAACCGAAATACCTTTTACCTTCATTATCAGAACAAACCCGATTTGTTGAACGTATCTATGGACGAATTATTAGAAGAATTAAATAGTACACTCAAGCTTTGTTCGAGCAGCAAATCTCCTATAAGCGGCTCTATGCTTGAACAACTAATGCAAACCATACTGGAGAAAATTAAGGACAATATTCCCTTTTACAAAGCATTGTTACTTGATGAGAATAGAATCTATGGTTTTCAATCAAAAATGGAGGAAATTATAAAAAACACAGTGGAAGATGGCTTGGATGATATTCCCCTGAAGATTTCAAAGGAATTATTACTTCAATATATCGCATCTACTTTTATGGGCATTGTAATATGGTGGGTTAAAAATGATTTTTCGTATACTCCGAGTGAACTCGCCTCTCAATTCGGAAAAATTCTAACTCATGGACACTTAACAGCTGCAGGTATTCCAATCAACGATTAGAGTGATCATGGTTACGTAGCTGAGGAGACATAACAGAAGAGGAGCCCTTCGAATGAGGGCTCCTCTTCTGTTATTACGCTTTAAAAAATCTATATTGCACTCTTGAAGATAAACCAAAACCTCCGCTCTTCGTTTTACCACTATTGGTGATACGGTTCACCGTATTATCTGTAACAGCAAGTTTAAGACCATCCTTTGCGGAATGGCCTTTCTTTCGTTGGAACACGCCTTGTTTTCCACCAAAGTCTTTAAATCTTCCTTACTGGACGTAATACAGCATAACCATAGCCCTCCGGGAAATGCCGTTGGTAATCCTGCTTGTTCCTTCATTCTTCAATGTTTATTTGTTTATTCCATCAAATCTGTAACTGCACCTCTTGAAGCAGAGGAAACTAATTTAGCATATTTGCCGAGTACACCGGACCTTACTTTCAGTGGAGGTTGTACCCACGCTTGCGCTCGAGCGGCTAACTCTTCTTCTGACACCTCAACCTTAATTTCCTGAATGTCACTGTTAATGGTAATAATATCTCCATTTTGGAGCAAAGAGATCGGCCCGCCTACTTGTGCTTCAGGTGATACATGGCCGACTACAAATCCATGCGAACCACCAGAGAATCTACCATCTGTTATGAGAGCAACTTTTCCTCCGAGACCCTTTCCTACAATGAGTGCTGTAACGGAAAGCATCTCAGGCATACCTGGTCCACCCTTCGGACCACAATAGCGTATGACCAATACGTCTCCTTCTTGAATTTCATCGTTCATGATCGCTTCTGTCGCTTCATCTTCGCTATCGTACACCTTTGTCGGGCCGGAAAACTGCTGTATCTTCATGCCTGACATTTTGGCAACAGCGCCTTCAGGAGCGAGGTTTCCTCGAAGCACTACCAGTGGTCCATCTGGCTTAAGCGGATTATCGAGTGGACGTATAATCTCTTGATCATTCTGAAGTGGAGCAGCTTCTGCTAAATTTTCCGCCAACGTTTTACCAGTTACCGTGAGGCAATCCCCATGAAGTAATCCCTCAGCGAGCAATAGCTTCATTACCCCTGAAACACCGCCAATATCATTCAAATCCTGCATCACATATTGGCCACTTGGCTTCAGATCTGCCAGATGCGGAACACGCAAGCGAATGCGCTCAAAATCATCCAAGGTTAAATCGACTTCTACGGAGTGCGCAATAGCTAGCAGATGGAGAAAGGCGTTGGTTGATCCCCCTAGAGCCATAACAACGGTGATCGCATTCTCAAATGCTTTCTTCGTCATAATGTCTCTTGGGTAGATTTCCTGTTCAAGAAGTGAGATGACCTGTTTACCTGCTGCTTCGCATTCCAATGCTTTATCCGCTGAGATCGCTGATGTCGAAGAAGAACCAGGCAAACACATCCCCATTGCTTCTGCAGCTGCGGCCATCGTATTAGCGGTATACATGCCCCCGCAAGCCCCTGGACCCGGGCAAACACTGCATTCGACCTTATGCAGCTGTTCATCTGTCATTTTTCCATCCTGATATTGACCAACAGCTTCAAAAGCTGAAACGATATCCACTTTTTTACCATCAAGATTACCAGGTTGAATGGTTCCTCCATAGACATAAACGGAAGGAATATTCATCCGTCCAATAGCCATCAAACATGCAGGCGTATTCTTGTCACAACCACCGATTGCAACAACGCCGTCAAAACGCTCCGCTCCAGTCACAATTTCAATCGAATCAGCGATAGCTTCCCGACTTGGCAGCGAGAATAACATCCCGCCATGCCCCATCGAAATCCCATCTGAAACGGTAATTGTATTAAAAATTAGTGGAGCACCGCCGTTATTACGTGCGCCCTGCTTAGCTTGCACCGCTAAATCATTGATGTGCATATTACACGGTGTTACTTCACTCCACGTACTCGCTATTCCGATCATAGGCTTTTTAAAATCGTCATCTTGAAAACCAACTGCACGCAGCATCGCTCTGTTCGGTACCCGGTTAGCACCTTCACTGATTACCTTGCTTCGAATACGAAGATCTTTTTTATTTCCCATGTCCTTTTACCCCTCACTTCAAAGTATTTCGTTCAGTTCCTGCATCGGTCGAATAAAATTTTGTTTCATTAGCACGTGAGCATCGTCGCTATTCTTGCCTTCAAAAGCTCTAATGATCAAATCATGCTCTTCGACTGAGGCAAGTGTAGCTGTAATGGGTTGTTTTAAAAACACATATTTAAATCTCCTAATGTGAATCTGAAGAGATGTATTAAATGTGGCCACATAAGGATTATCTGAGAGCTCCACAATATAATTATGAAATAGCTCATCCACCTCCATGGCCTGATAAACTTGGCCATTCTTAATGGAACTTTCAAATTCCAAATTTATGGATCTTAGTTTCTCGATCTGTTCTGGAACAATCATTTTGGCGGTAATTTCAGCAGCCAAGGCCTGAAGAGCAGCCATGGTTGAATACATCTTAAAAATATCGTTTTTCTCAATATTCGTTACTTTTGTTTCTTTTCCTGGATGCATAGAAACGAGACCTTGAACTTCGAGTAACTGAAGTGCCTCCCGGATTGGTGTCCGGCTGACTCCAAGCGATTCAGCCATTTCCCCATCAATAAGCTTTTCACCTGGTTGCAGTGTTCCATCAATAATCCATCGCTGAATCTGAGAAAACGCTCTTTCTTTTGCGGACATACGAACGGGTAAGGCAAAATCTTTAGGAATTGGCATTGTTTTCATCCTCATCACAATTATTCTTATATGCAATATATCGCATACACGATCGAGATGCAATTAGTATTTCATTTCTTTAATCGCTCAATACGGTTTATCCAGATAATTACCTGTTTTAATGAGAGTTTGAGACAAAAAAAACTTTAATTTATTAGAATTTAATTGATGAATGTTACATTATTTGGTACTTATAAAGACTTATGTACTTTTACTTACGTACTTATCTAATCGGCAATCGGACGATGTTCTTGCCATTCTGGTAATCGGTAAAAACCAAATCGCAGCAGATTGCGGCGATTTGGTTTAATTTATAACGTGACCTCTAGCTATTTCACTGCGGATCAGCTTCCCTGTGCAGTTTTAAAGATCGGTGTTGGGATGAAGTGCACGAGCCATTGCATCCATATAACCCTTAACAGCACGCTGACTCACTTCTGTTTCCGGAGCAAGAATTTCGAAAAGATGGAAGCAACCTGGATAGAGGTGAAATTCAACATCCACACTTGCTTGTGCTAATCGTGCCACATAGTCCATCGTCTCGTCCCGAAATAGATCGAGCTGACCTACACAAGTATAGGCTGGCGGCAATCCGGCCAAGTTCTCTGTTCTCGAAGGTACTGCGTAAGAAGAACTCCCACTGCCATCGTTCCCCTCACCAAGGTACATATTCCAAGCAGCCACGTTGTCCGTTCGGTTCCAGATTGAACCCTCTTCTATAATCTCATGACTGGATGGCGTGATGTTACGATTATCTAACATCGGGTACAATGGCATTTGAAAGATAATCGACGGACCTCCTTTATCACGTGCCATCAGCGCCAGTGCTGCTGTCAGCCCGCCACCACCACTAGCACCGGCAATGGCAACCCGATTCACATCAATGCCAAGTGTTGCTGCCTCCACCGTCATCCATACCAATCCAGCATAACAATCTTCAATCGCTGCAGGATAAGGATGCTCGGGAGCAAGCCTATAATCGACTGATACGACAATACATCCTGCTGTCTGAACAAAACGTTCGCACAATTTGTCGTCCATATCTGGATGTCCCAATACGTATCCGCCCCCGTGAATCCATAACATGGCTGGTAGTAAATCATTCGTTCGTTCGGCCGGCTCATATATTTTGACCAGCATCTCGCCTCCTTCCCTCGGAATTTGCCGACTGGTTGTGGCCACATGCTCTGAGCTCTTCACAGAGGTAGCCGCTACTAACCTTCTGCTCCACTCTAAATTTTTCTCCAATTCAAACCCTGGAAATTGTGAATATACCTCTCTTAATTCTGGTAATATACGTGTCTCAATACTCATGATAATCCCTCCAAATATAATAATGAATTCGAACGTCTACGTTTTTTTAGTTTATAGTCAATTCTTATCTCATTTCAGCTTCCCACTTGGAAATTTCCTCTCGTACTCGCGGTGCAACCTCTGTACCGAGCAATTCTATAGCCCGCATTACCAACTCATGTGGCATCGTGCTTAAAGGGACATACATCATGAAACGTGTAATTCCTACATGTTTGCGCAGATGAATAATTTTTTGAGCAACTGTCTCCGGATCACCTACATAAAACGCACCATCAGAGTGGCGGGCAGCGTCATAGCTGGAACGATCATAATATGCCCACCCCCGCTCTTTGCCGAGTTTATTCATGCCGTACTGAGTGGACGGGAAAAAGAGTTCTGCCGCCTTATCCGTATCTTCTGCAACAAATCCGATAGAATGTGATCCTACCCGAAGCTGCGATACATCATGACCGGCATGAGCTGCCGCCTTTTTATACAGTTCTACAAGCGGTGCAAATTTTGTTGGATTTCCACCTATAATTGCCAGAACTAGTGGCAGACCTAGAATTCCAGCACGTATGGCAGACTCCTGGGTACCTCCGCTACCGATCCATATAGGTATAGAATTCTGGACAGGGCGCGGGTATACCCCCAGATTATGTATCGCTGGTCGATAGCCTCCACTCCATGTTACTTTCTCGGATTCCCGTAACTTTAGAAGCAGTTCAATGTTTTCGTTAAATAAATCCTCGTAGTCATTCAGGTTATAACCAAACAGCGGAAAGGATTCAATGAAGGAACCTCGGCCCGCTATAATCTCGGCCCGTCCATTGGAGAGACCGTCAAGCGTGGCAAAATCCTGAAACACACGGACAGGATCTGCTGAAGAAAGCACCGTCACAGCACTTGTCAATCGAATTCGTTTTGTGAGAGGCGCCGCAGCGGACAACACCATTGCTGGTGAAGATGCTGCATAATCATCACGATGATGCTCACCTATGCCAAACACATCAAGTCCTACCTGATCTGCAAGGACGATTTCTTCGACGACTTCTCGCAATCGCTGAGCGTGACTCATGACAACTCCGGTCTCCGTATCAGGCTTTGTTTCTACGAATGAAGTAACACCTATTTCCATAATTAATCTCTCCTTATATTTTCTTTCCTTAAGAGGAATGCTCAACACAACGGATTAAAGCCGTCCAATCCAACTCACCATAACCATGGGTAATTCCTTCAGAGAGGTGTTGATGGATAAGTTGGCCTAAAGGTAAAGGAGCTTGAACGGACTTTGCTGCTTCGATAGCCAATGCAACATCCTTTAACCCGAGCTTCATTTTAAAACCGGCTGGTTCAAAGCGCTGTTCGGTCATGATCGATCCATAGTTCTGATATACCGGAGATTGAAAAAGAGCATTCACAACATCCATATATCGGGACGGCTTAATGCCATGCTTTTCAACCATGAGCTGCGCTTCCGACAAAGCTTCCAGCATGGAAGCAATTAGAAAGTTGATGCCTATTTTGACAATGTTACCTTCTTCGCCATGATCCCCAATCTCAAACACCTCTTGACTTAGTGCTGTTAACATGGGAAGTACTCGTTGTCTTGCATGTTCCGGACCAGCTAAAATAATACGCAATGCAGCTGCTTTAGCGGCATCCGGGCGCCCCATCACAGTGGCAGACACAAAGTGTTGCTGTCTCTCCGCATGCAATGCGGATAATTTCCGAGCCAGATCTACGCTGATCGTACTGGCAGATACGTGAATTCCATTTTCAGATAATCCGTTCAGAACACCATTTGCTCCCTCAACAATCTCTCTCAATGCAGCATCATCAGATAACATGGTAATTACAAGATTACTTTCTTTCGCTGCCTCTAGTGGTGTTTTGGCATACCGTGCTCCTTGTTTTAGTAAGGGTTCAACTTTTTCAGCGGTCCGATTAAAGATGACTAATTCATGCCCTGCCTTCAACAGGTTTTGTGCCATTGGAAGTCCCATATTTCCAAGTCCAATAAACGATACCTTCATTGGTTGCATCTCCTTATTCATAATGGATTCTTTCAATAACGGAATGAATGTTCCAGAATGGTCAAAAAAATTATGGTCGTACAGACAATTTTCAAATGGAACCTTCAAAATATGAGGAATATAATAACGGAACAATCATTCCGATATTGTCAAAAAAAATTATATACTTGCAATTACAAAACTAATCATCTCTTTTGCACGTTCTGGATTTTGACCTGTTTTGGCCATAATATTTATGCTTTGATGTAAATTCAGCAATAAATAAGACAATGTTTTGATATCTGTTGTTTTATCTATCTCTCCCGATTGTTGGCCCTTCTCCAAAAGCTCAAAAAATGCTTGTTCCAAATCCGAAAAACTAGTCTGTATCAAGACATTTATCTGTTCATCTGGTGACTCCAATGTTGTAGCTGTATTCGTTACAAAACATCCGCCCGGTAGGCTTGTATCGTATGCTGAAGCAATATGATACTCAAAAAATTGAAGAATTCCATCTCTAACGTTTGATGCTTGTTCAAGAATGGTCTGCTTATTGGAACTTCCTTTTTTATAATGCTCCAGGGCATCTCTGTACAAGGTTTGCTTGTCGGAAAACGTATCATACAGGCTGGATCGGCTAATGCCCATCACTTCTAGTAAATCCGGTATGCTAGCAGCCTCGTATCCTTTTTTCCAAAACAACAGCATTGCTTGGTGTAACGCTTGATTTTTGTCAAATTCTTTAGTCCTGGCGATAAGTAACACCTCCCGTTTCAGAAATATAACATATCTGAACTGATCAGTCCAGAAAAAAATGAGCAGATCTTACATGCACACTCTTGGACATACGGAAGACATTTATTAATTCGGTAATTTTAAATAACAATATAACGGCTTCCGTTTTTTTGAAACGGGCCAGTTTTTCTTCAAGCTCAATATGAAGATCCATCGTACCATTATTTGTCCTCACAGCCCCTGCGCCTGTCCCGTATGTCTGCGACGCCTTAACTGAAGCATCAATCAGGCGAGGATCTGTTGCCAGTCCCAAATAGTTATTGGAAGACAAATTGATTAGGGACTTTCCGTCGATACGAATAACAGGACCATTTGCACCCTGCAGCGTATCGATGACGTTATATAGACCTTTAGTCTTTTGATCTTCGATGTTCGATTTTAAAAATTGGTCCAATGCTTGACTTGACATTTTATTCCCTCTCGATATACGCATGTCCTCGTACAGGAGACGTATGATTTTCCGAAAAAACCTTGTTATAGAAGGAGTTATACTGATTTCAATGTATCATCTTTTTTATTTTTTGTACACATGTGGCGGACAAAAAAACAAAAATATCCGCAAATAAACATAGCAATTTCTTCCCCCATTCCCGGTAGCAATCGCTGACTATATAGTTCCACTGAATAGTCAGCCACAAGAAATTCACGTTTATCAGCTAAAGCTTTCTTATATGTTAAGAGATTAGCTAAGTGCCTAGAATATTATATTAATTTGCATTTATAAACCGATCGGTTTATAATAATACAAACGGTATAGAAAGTGAGGCGATTCATGAACAAGCCCCCATTCATGTTTCTGAGCCAAATAGCTTCTGTATAAACAAAAATATAACAACTGATGGAGGTATTTTCCATGGCTAAAGTAAACGTAGGCGCTGAGAATGACCAACCAATTGAACTGTATTATGAAGATCATGGTGCGGGAAAACCAATTATTTTGATTCATGGCTGGCCTTTGAGTGGACGATCCTGGGAAAAGCAAGTTCCTGCCCTAATTGAAGCGGGCTACCGTGTTATCACATATGACCGTCGTGGATTCGGTCAGTCTTCTCAACCTTGGGATGGTTATGACTATGATTCCTTTGCTTCGGATTTGCATAAATTGATTTTGCACCTTGATCTGCATGATGCCACATTAGTCGGATTCTCTATGGGTGGCGGCGAAGTTGCACGTTATGTCGGAACCTACGGAACAGAGCGCATATCTAGAGCCGTATTTGCGGGAGCGGTCCCTCCCTATCTCTATATAACCGAAGACAATCCTCAAGGAGGATTGGATGATGCAACGATTGCAGAATTCCAAAACGGGGTAAAAGCGGATCGGCTAGCATTCCTGGATGGTTTTACAAGCAACTTTTTCGCTGCTGGAGACCGTACAGACCTTGTGAGCGAACCATTCCGTATCTATAACCGTGATATTGCAGCTCTGGCTTCACCTAAAGGGACATTGGATTGTATTGCTGCCTTTGCCCTTACGGATTTCCGTCAGGATTTGGAGAAATTCAACATTCCAACACTGGTTATCCATGGCGATTCAGATGCCATCGTGCCTTTGGAGGTGAGTGGACAACGTACTCATGAATCCATCCCTGGCAGCCGTCTGGTCGTTGTTGAAGGTGGACCACACGGATTTAATGCGACCCATTCTGATCAATTTAATGCTGCATTGATCGAATTTTTGCAGGGTTAAATTTAATTCCACTGATGATTTTAGCAAAAAAAATGAGAGAAAAAGCAGAACGCCTCCTATAGAGGAGCACGTCCTGCTTTCTCATTATTTCTTAAGATATGCATATGAAGAATGAACACCCTCTTGATCATTGGTAATACACAAAAAGAGCCACTATGCTTAGGATTCATAAGATTGATGGCTGCTTGGTACATTATGAATCTGAACCGATTCGAAATTGGTATTGAATTTGGGATGTAAACTTGCATTTATAAACCGATCGGTTTACAATAATACAAACAGTTTAGAAAGTGAGGAAAATTTAATGAATAATTTAACTCCCCCATTCACTCGTGAGACAGCAATCCAGAAAACCCGTATGGCAGAAGACAGCTGGAATAGCCGAGACCCTCAGCGCGTCTCACTTGTGTATACTGAGGATTGTTATTGGAGAAATCGGAGCGAATTTATAACAGGCCGCCAAGAAATTGTATCTTTACTAACTCGAAAATGGGCCAAAGAACTGGAATACCGCCTGATCAAGGAGCTTTGGTCGTTTACGGATAACCGTATTGCCGTTAGATTCGCATATGAATGGCGTGATGATAGTGGCAATTGGTTCAGATCGTATGGGAACGAGAATTGGGAATTTGCTGACGACGGCTTGATGAAGCGTAGATTTGCTTCGATTAATGACATGCTGATTAAGGAAGAGGAACGAAAATTTCATTGGCCTCTCGGCACGCGCCCTGCCGAACACCCAAGTCTAAGTGAGTTAAACCTATGACTCGCACTGTTTTTGAAAAGTCCGATGTCATCCCTCTCGTTACTGAAGTATTTCGTGAATTAGGTTATGAGGGTGCATCTTTGAGTAAAATTACAGCCCGCACGCGTCTATCTAAAGGAAGCTTATATTATTTCTTTCCGGGTGGAAAAGATGAGATGGCTGCTGAAATTCTTGCTCATATTGATCAATGGTTTATCAAAAACATTTTTGAACCGCTTGAAAAGAATGAACCTGGGGCAGCCATTGATCATATGTGGCAAGAGGTCGATACTTATTTTCAATCCGGTCAGCGTATATGCCTTATTGGTGCATTCGCTTTGGACGAAACAAGAGATCGATTCGCTGCTGTTATTCGGCAATATTTTATAAGATGGATTGAAGCCTTAAGTGAGGCACTAGTTCGAACAGGCATCTCTAAAGAGACTGCTGACCAAATTTCAGAGGAAACAATTGCTAGTATTCAAGGGGGATTAATTCTGAGTAGAGCGCTTCATGATGAATCCTATTTTGAACGTATGTTGGCAAATCTGTCACAACGAGTCTCAACGTATGTTTCTGAAAGCAACCCTGGTCAATGACACAAAAAGTGTTTTCTAGTAAACTGGCGGAATTTCTTCACACGAAACACAAGTGATTTTTCTTTTAGCGACTTTATGGGAGGTCAATAAGATGAGCAATTTTGTCGCAGATCAATTAGGATTTGTTCGCCGTCAGGCAGTTGATCATGTAATGAATATAAATGACTCTGCCTCTGAAATAATTCCAACAGGTTTGAAAAACAATATAAAATGGAATCTAGGCCACATGTATGTCATACATGAAAAGTTCGCTTTCCAACTTTCTGGGCAAGAAACCAAATATCCTGCTAATTTTGGTGAGTTGTTTGATTCAGGAACTAAACCGTCTGATTGGAATATAGAGCCTCCAACGTTGTCTCAATTAATTAACTTGTTAACTGAACAAAGTGAAAGGGTTGAATCGATACTTTCAAACAAATTGAAACAAGAAATCAATCCTCATTACAAGTCTTCTACAGGACTTATCTTTACAAATGTAGAACAATTACTGGGCTTTCTGATTTACCATGAAGCAATGCACTTTGCAACAATTAAAAATATCAAAAGCATAATTGACAGTTAGGTTTAGTAAAGAATTTGTTAAAATCAATGTTTCGCCATGAAATATTGAGTTATCTTATTACATTATTAGTAGTGTCCCTTCACTAAAACGAACAAACCGACCTTAAATCCAACTAAAATTGGAATAAGGTCGGTTTGTTTTTTTATAACTTTATAAAAATCTTATACAGGATTTGCGGGTTTGCTTTATAGCCACCATTAAATCTATTAAGCTTTAGGTCTTTCCTTAACCGCTTTTCTGAAAGTGAGTCGCATGATCCGCCGAGATAAACGCAGCTCGACTGCGGGCTGCGCCAAATGATGCCAATGCTTTCTCACCTTTTTGTTTGTCACGCCCCAAAATAATTCGGGTAAAGGAACTAAGCAATAACAGGTTCTTTTGTGACCTTCTTCATTTAACTAATGATATTTTGAGAAATAATGTCCTTGCTCAAGATCTGGGAGAAGTCCAAGCTGGACCGGCTTCCAGCCGAGAAGCTCCTTCGTCGCTTTACTTGATCTTGCCAAGTCAAGCGACGCGACCACGCTTAGAAAACCGAAGCTGGCCTGTGCCTCTTCACGTGATATGCTGACAACTGGCACATCCAAGTGACGACCGATGACGCCGGCAATGTCGCTGAACGGAATGCCTTCGTCGTCCACGCCATCCAGTCGTGAGCCTGCAGGCGCAGATTCTACAGCTAGGCGGAATAAATCTGCCGCATCTAACCGATGAATCGCTGGCCAACGGTTTGTGCCGTCTCCAATGTAAGCCGAAGAGCCCCTTTCCTGGGCGATCCGGATTAATTGCGGCACGAAGCCTTTATCTCCTTCTCCATGAACGGAAGGTGCAAGCGAGACGATCGATGCTCTCACGCCTTGTTCTATAAATGCAAGTACTGCATCCTCCGATGCTTTACCGTTAGCATGAGCTGTGATAACAAGTGGTTTACCAGAGCCGGCAAGCCCCTCTCCTAATGCTTCGATGGCACGAAGATCAGTCGCCAATGATGCGCCGAAATTTGAGAAATCGTGGTTAAATGCCAGATGAATAACACCGTCTGAAGTGGCTGCACAGCTGCGCAGTAAATCCAGATCCTCCAAAACACCGTGAACCACCTCAACCCCCAATTTCTCTAATACTTGAGCACCACTCTCTGAACGGGTAAGACCAACGACCTGATGCCCAGCACCAATAAGCTCGCGGACAACAGCTGTACCAATATAACCTGCTGCACCTGTAACGAATATACGCAAACGCCTTAGAATTAACATCTAGCTGTATATACGTGAAAAAGCTCTATGGACGTAAATTCCGTCACAAAGAGCTTTTCGCGGCTCACAACAAATAACCATCGCTTATTTCAAGGCATCGGCTGCTCATATTCATCAGAATTCCCTGCTACCTTAAGTTTAATTTATTCCCTACGTTACAGTTGATTCCCCAATAAGATTCGAGCAAATACTCAAATCTTCGCCCTACTTATGATATGCAATGGGACATTAATAATATTGTTCATTTATAGTTCACCTTCGATTATCATTCTGTATAAACATGACAATGCTAAATTGGTAACAGATGTGGAAGGTAACAAATTGATAAAATCAAAACTCATTTGTTCGAGTGGATCTCGCAAAAGTGAAAAAACACTGTTCCATCGCCGAGCTATCGTAACCGTTCAAAGAGTCGCGACATGCGGCTCCTACGCGAATGTGCCCGTTAGTTTAATGAATTGACGGGCTAAATAACGTTTAGATATATGCCTAATCGGCAATAGGAACATGTTCTTGTCCCTCGACACCAGGAAGCACATTTAAGCCACTACTCGGATCCCGCCCGAAGCACTAACGTTCTAGGCTTTCACGAGCTAAATCCCTACAGCACTTTTAAAGATAAAAAATAAAACTGGAATTACCAATGATGGAATTAGATTGAGTGAATTGAATTTACGAAGGCCAAGTATACTTAATCCAGAGCAAAAGATATGAATTCCTCCTACAATCTATATCTCAGTTAGCAGCACTGGAGTAATTAAACGGATAAAACATGTGCTCTTTTTCACCGGTCTTGCTTCATTTGGCTTTCAGAATTAATTCCCCTTAGAAACCTACTTATCTAAAAGTTTTTAAACCTTATACATAGGACTTCATGATAATTCCTAAGAATTTCGCAATGCTATTAATCTCTTTATTTCCTAATAAGTATTGATGAATAGCTCCTATCTTCAAGTGTCAATTATATTTTGACAAAAAAACTGCACCACCAATTGTTAGATGGTGTCAAACAATTAGGGTGCAGTGCAAATATGATCGATTGCTTTTATGTTTGATTGAGCTAATGCCCGTTTGTTTCCTGATAAATCAATGTTAAAACACCCTGGAAAGGTAGAACACTGACCTCTTTTCCTGCTTCACTGGATAGTGAACCCGATTATTCAAAATCAGTTCGGAAGCTGATGTCCTTGTTCGCTTCCAGTTCTTCACGCAATTGATCCAACTTCTCCGACGCTCTCCGGTAAGCATCACTGCCTATAAACAATTGAGCCGGAGGGTTCGGCGAATTCGCCAGATCAATGAACACCTCTGCCGCTTTTTCAGGATCACCAAGCTGCTTTCCATCTTGGGCTACGAATTGCTTGTGCCCAGCATGAAGCTCGCCATAATCCTCAATTTTACTGGAGGATAAAACCAGGGAATTAGACTTATTGAACTCCGTTCTGAATCCTCCGGGTGCTACTGCCGTCACTTTGATCCCCAGAGATTGCACATCCTGGGCAAGCACTTCCGTCAACCCCATTAGCGAAAACTTCGTCGCTGCGTACACACTCCAGCCCATATGCGGAGCGAAGCCAGCGATTGACGCGATATTGAAAATGTGCCCTGAGCGCTGCTTCCGCATATAGGACAGTACACTTTGAATGACAATAATCGGACCAAATACGTTAACTTCAAAATTGGCCCTGATTTCCTTCTCCGACAATTCCTCGATCGCACCACCGATGCCATAGCCTGCGTTGTTAACGGCCACATCTATTTGCCCGAACTGTTCATACGTTTTGTTCACAGATGCCTTAATCGAATCCGCTTGGGTCAGATCAACCGCTAAGGGCAGGAATTGTCCTTCTGGCGCCTCACCAACAGCTTGCTTTAAATCTTCTATATTACGTGAAGTTGCAGCGACTCTATATCCGAGCTCAATCAATTTTCTCACTAAGGACAGTCCCAGTCCTTTCGAAGCACCGGTCACGTACCATACTTTATCATGTGACATATTTTCCCCTCCAATGAATAATCACGATTGTGTAATTGGCGATTGTCGCCGGTTCTGTTGGAACAACCATATTATGCTCCTGCCAAGCAATATTCCGTTAGACTATTACTCTCACGTTCTTGCCTATTATTCTCACCCAGCTTAACAAACACAGTTCAATAATTTATAATGGAACACAGTAAAGGGAGGGATTCACATGCTAGATGACGCTCAAAAAACATACTTTAAACAACTGGAGCTTGCGCAACTCATCGAGAAGTTCTCTGGTGCAGATGGCGACCACGCTACCCTGATCCCCTCTTTACATCTGGTTCGCGATTCTCAATCTGAGGTTCCGATATGCAGAATTCAAAAACCTTCACTATGCATTGTTGCCCAAGGCGAGAAGGTTATCATGCTCGCCGATGAGCGCTACCGATACGGGGTATCCGATTACCTTGCGGTGTCTCTGGATGTACCTATAACCGGCCGGGCCACTCAGCCCTCACCTGAATCTCCATACTTAGCTATTCGTCTAGATTTAGAGGCCAGCCAAATCTTTCAGATCATGAAGGAGACAGATTTGCTTCCCGACAGCACCAATAGATACCACAGAGGGCTATTCGTAGGCAAAATGAATAATACCCTACTCGATGCAGCTGTTAGACTGGTAGGCCTATTAGAGACGCCGAAGGACATTCCCGCACTGGCTCCCCTCATCATACGTGAGATTATTTACAGACTCCTTAGCGATGATCAAGGGGATGTGTTCAAGCAAATTGCCATGGCTGGAAGCAAATACGCTTCCATTGCAGAGGTGATTGAGCGGATCAAAAGGAATTACAACCATCCGCTGCGCATCGAAGAATTAGCTGAGCTGGCGAACATGAGCTCCTCTTCGTTATATCGTCACTTCAAAGAAGTGACTACCATGACTCCGGTCCAGTATCAGAAGCAAATTCGATTGCAGGAAGCACGCCGTCGCCTGTTAACCGAATCCACCCACGTGGCAGATATCGCGTTTGAGGTAGGTTATGAGAGCCCTTCCCAATTCAGCCGAGAATATGCGCGGCTGTTCGGCTTCTCTCCGGTGAGTGATATCAAGCGGTTCAGCTAATAAGATCAAGCTGCATCCAGACCTTTTACTTAGCTACCCTCCCAGCAAACGCATCAAGGTCACATAATACGGATGGCGGCATTTGTAACCTCCATTTTCAATAGACTAAGGGGCAGCCGGACTTACAGCCGAGCCTTGATGGTAGTTAACGGCTTGCAGCACTTCCCTCCTCCTCCCTATTGATGTAACCCAAGCCTCGACTAAATCGTCCAAAAATTAAAGCGGGCACCCTCAGAATAGTGGGAGCCCGCTTAGTGAACCTTTTTTTATTTGTTTTGAATGCTATTTTGCCATAGATAACCATTCCTTTCATTTGAGCCTGAACATCTCAATTTTATTGGAATGGTCATCCTGGTCGCGCATTTCACGCACTCAACTGGCTAAAGCCATAATAAGAATTCAAACACCATGAGAAGTGCTTACCAAAATTACGAAGTATTTAGTAGTATCATAGGAGACGCTGAAGAAAAGTTATATAATTACAGAAATGACCTTATTTTGAAGATCATCTACGGTCTCCTGACTATAGTAAAGCTTCAGTACAAGAGTTGCAAAGCTACAGTAATCAAGTTGGAGATATACTATTCAACACTTATTTTATTGATATCCTAAGCCCAACTTGCCTACCTAGGTGATCGCTTGTCTACTTTAAAAAAAACCATCCATATTATTGACCGGCTGCTGCACCTTCTCAGGTTTACCGCACGACGTTATCCGCGTCTGTTGAGTAGGCGAGATCTTTTTGAGCTTCCAATTCATCCAGCCTCTTCACGAGCGCTGCGTGAATGTCGTTGTAAGCATCACTACCAAGCGGTACTCTAAGGGGACCTTCCCCCTGATCTACGAGCTGAAGGATGACACGAGCCATCTTGTCCGGATCGCCAACGACAAGCTTTTCTAACATGCTTAGATCGATGCCGGGAACCTCCCCCTTCATCATGCTAATCATTTTTCCGGAGGCTTGATCTCGGTAGACGTCCATCTGTTCGCCGAATCGGCCATTGTTGGCAGCAAATCCTGTGCGTATACCGCCTGGATCTACGATAGTTGTCTTTATGCCGAAGGGCGCGATTTCTTGGGCCAGTGCTTCGAAAGCACCTTCAACGGCCCATTTGGAAGCACTATACACCCCCATCCCGGGTGTCGCATAATGGCCGGCTTTACTGGCGATTTGGACAATATGACCGACGCCCCGGTTCCGAAGATGGGGGAGAAACGCTCTTGCTACGCGAAGCGAGCCGAACACGTTGGTCTGAAATTGATGCTCCAGTTGGTCATCGCTCGCTTCCTCCATTGCCCCATAGAGTCCATATGCGGCGTTGTTCACGACGACATCGATCGTGCCTAGTTCGCCAATGGCGCGTTCCGCGACCTCTTTGATCTGAGCCGCATTGGTCAAATCCAGATTCGCCTGCCACAACCGGGAGCCGTATTGAGCCTGCAGTTCATTGAGTACGCCCGGTTTGCGTATAGTGGCGGCGACGCGGTCTCCTCTTTCCAACAAGTGATGTACCATTTGTATAGCAAGTCCGCCCGTTGCTCCGGTAATAAACCAAGTTTTCATTCGAAATAACCTCCTATTGATGTAATTCCATCTTAGGATACATCATAAGGAAAATATTTAACCACAGCATGTCTATTCTAGTAACCGTACTAATAGGCTAACTTCATTCTTTATCCTTTTCAAGCAAACGGATGAGCTGCTCTTCCGTGTTTGTAGTGGCAACTGGCATGAAGATGCACCAATGCAGATTCGGATCGTTGTCTATACCTGTGGCAGAGTGTATTTCGAAATCCATCCTCTGTCCGTCGGGAAGAAAATAAGCGGCTCGAGTTACCCGTTTCTGCTGTATTTCGAATAGATCCCAGAAGCGGGCAAAATCTTCGCTATCCCGAAGCAGTTGTTTAAATCGCTCCATAAACACGGGGTTATCCTTATAACGATCGAAGTTAGCGCGCATGAATGCGGTACTGTAACGGGCAAGGGACTCCCAATTTTCCAATCTGCGCCGATAATCCGGGTTTAAAAAGATCAGCTGAATGAGATTGCGCTCCTCTTCGGGAATACTGCCAAAGTCCGCAATGACCAACTCGGCGGAACGGTTCCACGCGGTGATTACGCCAGTTTCTTCGTTGGAAATAAAAGAAGGATACTGGAACTGCTCTACAAGCTTTTGCAGAACGAAACGGTCAATATCTTTTTCGCTTTGGGATGTGTTTGCACGCGAGATATCTCCATTTGCAAGTTGGAATAAATGTTGAAACTCGTCGGTGCTCAACTGCAGGGCTTTGCCAATGCTTGTAAGAACTTCCTGTGAGGGTGTCGTCTCTCTACCCTGCTCCAGCCAGGTATAATATGTCACGCTGATATTGGCAAGATATGCGACTTCCTCTCTGCGAAGTCCAGGGGTTCGCCTGCGGCCGGGAAGTGGCGAGATACCCGCCATGGACGGCTGAAGCCGTTCGCGGCGAGATTTGAGAAATTGGCCTAGCGAAGACTGCATATGCGGGGTGGTTTTCATGTGTTGCTCCTTTCCTTATGTTGTTCTTATACTTAAGATGCTTCGGCCCGTGGAAATTCGTGTGCCCATTTTTTAAACATTTCGACTTCGTCTTTTAGTCATATAATGAGATCACTCACCTGGCTTCACTCCCTTAACTTCTAAACGGATAACCGCATACGTTATGTCACTAAAGTGCCCGTTAGTTGAATAGGCTACCTATCAAGCTGGCAGCCTATTCATTGTACTACCGTTCCACGTTAGTTCAATGATCTGATTAGAACAACTTGGCAACCGCTGTTCCAAGGCCCTTTAGCTCAATAATAGCTTTTTAATCCAAAAGAGGGGAAGACAAATTTGTCCTCCCCTTATCCTCATTATGTTGCTACTGTTCTCCATTAACGTAATGATTGAGAATGATATACAGCACTGTTTGTTCTACAATGGAGATACATGTTTGTCTCGCAAGTCACCAGGCATTAGAATACAACCATGAAATGGTTCCTGTACTCTGATTGGTAATATTTTTTCAAGGAAGAACTGTAAAGGAGTTTGCAATTTACACATGGTTATACCAATCCTTTTTGGATTCATCTTCTTTCTATTGTACTGACTTGGAAAAACCCGTTCTCCAAGTAGGATATTGAAGAATCCATCCGCGTTCGTTTTTGGCTTTATGGTTCGAGGCCCCTCTTTCCCACGGGGCTGCTCCCGATTGAATGTCTGGTGCTGGTGCATCCAAGGCTTGAGCGTATACAGGGAGCCATTCTATGCCCTTTGCTGGTTCATCATCCACAATGTTATACGTACCCGTTGGCCAATCCAGCGCCAGCAAAGCAGCATTCGCAGCATCTTCGACATGAACAAAAGAAGATACCCCATCTGTTGCCTTCATTTCTTGGTTAATGACCTTTTTTGCTGTATCCCCATTTTTAGCATACCAGGTTGCAGGTCCATATAAGGTACCATATCGTAAAATGACATACGCAGGAATTTCTTTTACAGCTTCCTCCAGGGCCACAACACCGTTGATAGTTGTATTTCTAGGCATAGGAGCAAACCTATCCAATGCTGTTTCTTCTACCGCAGGAGTTGGACCAGGTTCATATGCCCATGAGATACTCTGTGCGATGATTTTTTGAACTTTCGCCTGTTTTGCTGCATCTACCAGATTTCGGGTTCCTTCAATGCGTATGCGCGCATTTTCTGCCGAGCTGCCTTGACTTAATGAGGTTAATTGATGAATAACAACATCAGGTTTAACTTGCGTAAGAATATTCACCATCTGCTCCCGATCGAATACATCTGCAACAATGGCTTTGGCTCCTGTTTGTTCAATAGCCCCTCTTTGCTCTTCTTTCCGTGTCATGCCAATGACATCGTGTCCAGCCTGTACGAGTTGCGGCAGCAACAATCTCCCAATAACACCACTTGCACCAGCTACGAAAATTTTCATAAAAATAGACCTCCAGGTTCTTTTTTGCGTTCTATTATTTTGACATTTCTTAACCTTTATTTTGATAAAATCAATGAATCTTCTTTAGACATCATAGTCAGGGATAGGATTCCCATCGCTATAGAGATGAATACCATTGCCAATATTCCTGCATTAAAATGACCCATACGATCATGCAAATAACCAGTCAAGAATGGCCCGGACGCTCCAATCAGAAAGCCTATGCACTGAGTCATAGCCGCCCATGAGGCCGCCTCTTCAGGTGAAGTAGTCAGTTCAACCGGAAGCAAGTTGAGCAGTGCAAACAGCATCCCCGATCCCAAACCGCAAATGAACACAGCAAGCCATAAATAAGTGGAAAAGAAAATAAGTAACAGACCAGCAGCTTGCATCATGGAAGATACGATGAGCCAGTTTCGTCTTGAAGGATGCCTTTTAAGAAGCTGCTGCACAACGGTACCACTCGGAATTTGTATCAATGCGAACAAGGTAACCATAAGCCCGGCGTGAAGTTTGGATGCACCTGCTCCAATAAGGATTAAGGGAAGCCAACCTAAAAGGGAATAAAATACAAGCGATAACATTCCGAATTGCACAGCTAGAATCCATGCTTTCCCCTTTTGCCAAGGTAGTTCTAACGATTTCCTGTATGAAACGGTTGAGTTCAGTTTAGAGCTAGAAGGCTGTCGCTTTAGTACATTAAACCATAGCGGCAAAGCGAGAATGACAGGTATCACCCAGAACGATAATGACATTTGCCACGAATGAAGCCTCCAATGCAAGGGTGAAGTAAGGCTCGAACCAAGTGCCGCACCCAATGCTAGAGCCATAGAATAGATTGCAATCATGGAGGGTGCTCTGTCAGCCATATGCTTTTTAATAAAGCCGGATAACAAAGGCCCCATCATCGCAATACCTATACCGGATAACAATGTAGTGAAAAATAACAATGGAGCGGAATGGATAAACAGGCGTAAAATTGTGCTGCCTCCGATCAGCGTCAAGGAGAAGGTGATAACCTGTTCAAGCCCCAGTTTTTCACTCAATTTTACTGAGAACGGAGCGAGTATTCCCATACATAACACCGGAATAGAAGCTTAGGCCAAGGTCATGTTGAATACTTCCCAAAACAGGTGCAATAGATGAAACAATGGGTCTCAGGTTTAGTGATGCCATAAAAAGTGCGGTAACGCATAGCCAACGATTCAAATTGTACTCTTTGTCATTTGGTATGATTGGTATGGGAGATATACTCTCAGCTGCTGCGCTCATCGTTGGTGCTCTAAGCCGATTAGTTCTACGGTTTCTCATACGATTCGCTTCTTTCTATAGAAATGGGATCTGGCATGACTTATAATATCATGATATATTGGTCATCATTAGAGCCATTTTTGATGCGTTTTGACCATACCACTTTAGAATGAAAAGGAGATCTCTCATGCAATCCGGACGGAATGAAACGAAAACCAGACAGGTATACTCGTGGATTAGAGACCGAATTATGCAAGGCAGTTACAGGGCAGGAACCTCTCTTCCCTCCACCCGGGAACTTTCTAAAGAACTTGGGGTCTCACGCGCACTTATTGTGGAGGTATATGAGCAGTTAACAGCTGAAGGATTTTTGGAAGGTAAACAAGGTTCAGGAACCTTTGTAAGAGATATAGGTGCAAGCAGACCAATGCATGTACAATCTGAAGAACTTGTTGACAGGCATGAGAATGTCTCCCCAGCCTGCGAGAATCATTTATCCTGTATTGATTTTCGTCCCAGCTTTCCTGCTCTCGAGCATGTTCCCCTTCAGAAGTGGAAAAGGGTTGCGCTGGATGTGTATCATGATCTTCCTCCTTCTATGCTTGGATACCCTGAGGATATGGCTGGCGATATTGAGCTTCGACAAGCTATTTGTGAGCATCTTCTCCATATCAAAGGCCTTCACTGTCAGCCATCGCAAATTATTATTACGGCTGGCGCAACCCAGGCTTTTTCGATACTCGGCAAGCTTTTATTAACGCCTGGTGAAACGATTGCAATGGAAGACCCGACGGCCTCATTTATTCATAATATTTTCGCTGAAACGAACGCCCGGATTATACCTGTGCCCGTTGATGCCGATGGTTTATGTGTAGAGCAGCTGCCAACCGATGTAAAGCCTAAATGCATCTTTGTAACACCTTCTCATCAATTTCCTTTTGGGAGCATTCTGTCGATCAGCAGGCGCCTCCAATTACTTGAATACGCTCGAAGCACAGGTGCCTACATTATAGAGGATGATTATGACAGCGAGTTCCGTTATGGAGGAATGCCTGTTCATGCCTTGCGAGAGCTTGATGCAGAGCGGGTAATCTACGTAGGAACGTTTAGTAAAAACATGTTCCCTGCACTAAGGCTCGGTTATATTGTGGCCCCGCAAGAGTTGGTAGAATCGATTGTGCAGCTCAAACGTACGACCGATATGCAGTGTCCTGCCTTACCGCAATTAACATTGGCCCGATTTATGAACGAAGGGCATCTGAAACGTCATATTTTGCGAATGAAACGAATCTATCATAAACGAAGAACTCACCTGATTCATGCGTTAACGGATACGTTTGGAGACAAGGTTCAAATATCGGGTGATGCTGCGGGTTTGCATCTTATCGCAACTTGGCCAGGACGAAACGCCGATCTTTTAACTGCAATGGAGCTTGAGGAGCATCGTATCAAAATCTACCCGGCCGAGCGATACACGATTCGCAAGGATCAGTACAATGACAGCCTTATCATGGGGTTTGGCAATGTGAACGAGGCTCAGATTTCCGAAGGAATTCAAGCTCTTGCGCAATTTATACAATACAGTGAGCCGTTATGATCAGCTGAGACTATCTAAAAATTGCAAGCAAAAAGGAAGGGCCTTTGCCCTTCCTTATTTAACATTCATTTCATTGTACAATCAGATGACTCCTTCATCGAAATAGGATACCTGCACATTTTTTCGGACGATTTCTTGTAGACTTTCCTCATAAAATGGCATCAGCGCATCCGCTTCTTCAAGACGAGTCCAGGCTATTTGTCTGATCTCATCAGGTCTTGAAATGGCTTCAACTCCACTCAATATACATGCTCTGAAGGTTACACATATGCCATGTTCCGAACCATCCTTTTTCATATACTCATTAATAGCTACGACTCCCCGGAGCTGTACATGTAAACCTGTTTCTTCACACACTTCACGAATGGCAGCGGCTTCTAACGTTTCATGAGGTTCAACTTTACCACCCGGAAGAGTCCATGTCTCTGAGCCTGTATTTTGAACCATTAATAGATGTGAATCATTCGCATCGGTAATCAATGAATAGACGGTGTATACTCTGTTCATCCTAAAATCCTTTCTAGATGCTTACGATAATGACCCCGAAAAGAATAATGGCAATGCCTGCCCACTGACTCTTCGTTAGCTTTTCTTTCAAAATCCATCCAGCCATAAGTATAGTAACGACACTATATAATGAAGTAAGGGCAGTTGTGCTTGTGGTATAATCAACAGTTTGTCCCATATTAAAAGAGAGTAAAGCTCCTGTATCCAGCAGTGCAGTTGCAACGAGAATCAAACCGGTAGACAGGTTTATGCGTGGGAGTTGAATTTTTTTAACCCGTACAAGTATAAACGCACAAAAAAACTGTATGATCCGTGTGACGAGTACAGGAAGAATTACACCCAGGTGAGGAGTAATGTATCCGATCGCCCAAAAATAAAAACCGATGCAGATTGAGGCGATAATGGCCTCGGGTATGCCCGATAACGTCACTTGTTGTCCGATGCTTTTGCTTGATCTTGTAACCGTCAACACACCAATAACCAGCAGCAGGACACCGATAATCGAATTGAAAGGCAATCGTTCACCGCCAATAAAAGCGAGAATAGCAGTCACCACTGCAAATCCCGAGCCGATAGGAGAAACGATGGATAACGTCCCCTTTTCAAAAGCTCGATATAACAATAATGTACCTGCAAAGTTGACTACAGAGATGCCGGCTATTCCAATCCATACCATAGCGTTTTGGTCAATATGAGGTGATTGCGTAAGTACATACCCTCCCAGCAAAAGTGAAGCAATGAGCTGAATCCCGAGCAAGGCAGGCAACGTTTGCACCTTTCTGGTGGCCTGGGTAACCATAAAGTCCGATAGACCAAAACAAAGTGCTGCAATCAGGCCAAATATCATACGTTTATCCTCCAAATTTTGCTTTCTGCCAATGCACCCGAGTTATGATTTATGATGACGACACAGAATTCTGGTCGCACCCCTCATTTTGCTCCAGCTTATGTTTACGGTTCAGAGTCTTCTTTTCCCCATATTTGTATAACAATATAAAGCTGAACATAAACAAACTTGCAAAAAGTGTGACAAGAGGTAAACTCCACACTTTTTCTTCGGGAAATACAAAGGTCAGTAGCGGTATAGCGTACAAGGCAGGAATTCGGGCATGAAAAAGGCGTGATATCACAACGACTAAAATCATATCGATGAACGAAGCCAGCACCTGCGAATCCACCTGTATAAAAACGAGAGTGCCAACGGCAGCAGATAGCGTTAGGGTAAATCCTTGCTTAAACGCCATTTTTGCTGTGTAGATCGGCTTTTGGAGCGATTCGTAAACGACAACAAAAATAGGTGGAATCACTGCCATGTGTTCATAACCCAGTAACCAGCAAATACTGAGCCAGCATAATGAGATAGCTAGGAAGATCACCATATATTTGTATTGGATCATCGACTTCGCTGCGAGATTTTTATGAAGCTGAAACACGACAACTCCGGCCATTAAGGTCAATGTGAATGCAAAGACAATCGATACAAATGACCAATCCTCTGTATGAATGGCGAGTGGTAACAGACCTGTAGCGATGGCGGGTGCAAGATTCGAGCGAATTAATCTCAGAAACAACATCATTATAAATAGAGTAAGTATTACCTTTATCGGATAAATGGTTTGAAACTGATTCATGGCCAGACCGATCGCAGCTGTTACAGTCGGTGCAATGAAAATGACGGAAGGACGTCTGATCCACCCTGGTTCTCTGTATACCCACATGGCTATAGCCATCGCTGCAACCTCTGGTAAAATGATCTCTGCATGTTGTAACCATACGGATAAACTAACCATTATTAGAATAAATGATATCGCAAGAACGTAAGGCAGCTTGCCTATGTTGTTCGTTGCGGGATCTGCTGCATTCATATGCGCCCCTTTCATTCCAACTTCAAACGATTGCTGCTGTTGGATCATCATAGCTATGATTAATGTACAGTTGTACAGCATGCTGTTAGATTTATGCTAACATGAACATTTTGAATGTTTTAAGTACCACTGTATGCATTTTTTTGCATACCAATTTTGAAGCTCTCATAAACATTGTGACAATAAAATAAAAAAGTCGCTGAATAGCGACTTTCCATGTGAATATGTTCTTGTCTCCCGACACTTGTCCCTCAATATATCCCTCTAACCTTAGGCTAAAATTTCATTTCCCAATGCTATCGTTTCCCGTTAAGTCAGTAAATTTTGATAGCGACCCACACCGTCCAAGAGTCTTTTTCAACGATCGGAAAATGAGATTCATCCATTTTACTTTCAATATAAAATACGAGTTCCTTAAGCTCATTATCCGTTAACTCGTGTAAGATTGAACGACCTGTTCTTCCTTGAAGATCTTGTCGTAATGCTTCAACATCATTGTAGATACGTCTTTTTTCCCAAATTTGACTTTCGCTAAACAATCTAAACCCATTAGCTTCAAGTGCATTTCTTACCTCTAAAGAATCATAGCGGCGCGCTATTTCTTTATGAACTAAATTAGGGTATTTTTCAAAAAAATATCCTCTTAGATGGCTTTCGTTTCCTGGCATCAAGCAATCTTTGGGTGTTCGATCTTGAACTATTAAGATGCCGTTATTCTTTAATATGCGATTCGCTTCCTTGAAACACTTATTCAGATCATCTAGATGGTGTATTAGTGCTCTCTCTAAAATAATATCGTATTCAGTTTTATGCAGTTTCGTATCATAAGCATTACCCTGTACAAACTCAACGTTGTTGTAATTTATACAGTTCTGAGTAGCTCCCTTTATCATTTCCAAAGAAAAGTCCACACCTGTAATGTGTGATGCCCCCATATTTGCAAAGGCCTTTGTATAAATGCCTCCGCCGCAACCGATATCAACAACTTGTTTACCAATAACTTCAACATTATTTTGGATTAAAGAAACCCATGATTCATCAGCATTCCTAGTTGTATAGGTCATTCTGTTGTTTTCTTCGTGAAAGTTAATAGGCATTATAACACTCCATTCACTTGTTTCATTTAGCGAAACCCAGTTTCATTAAATCACAAATAAATCATATCATAAAATAAAAGGGCGTATCTGACAACTTCATTAAAGATTTCGGAATATCAATTTCCTCGGTGAGACATGCTGATTCGGGCGCCAACCTTTGGCAGCATGTCGTGGTAAGCATGAAACGTGTTACTTACTCCCCTTTTCGCTGTGAACGACCAGTCCGGTCACGTTTTTTTGCTTCGAAAACGCTTTGCTGAATGTGCGGAGCACAGATCATTGTCGTTACGTTCGTTAACAATATTCCCTATTCTACCATTTTATTATTTGACCAAGTTTTTTAAAAATACTTCATTTTATCGAGCGTCATCAAATGTTTTGCATTTCTCTGCCACATGTATTATTATTTTTATATTGACAAATTTGCAGGTCTATATAAGGAGGTTAACACGCTATGTCCCCCCGTACCAAAGAACAAAATGAGCTTATACGCTTACAGCGCAGAGAACAGATCTTGGATGTTGCTGCGCGCTCCTACTTTCGCACGGGAGGAAGCTTTGATATTCGTGACGTTGCCCGCGAGGCTGGGCTTGGTTATGGCACAGTGTACCATTATTACCCTAACCGGCATTTATTAATAGAAGATGTGTTGTGTAGCGGCTTTGAAAGATGCGAGCAAGGTATCTCAGAATGGGCAAACATTAGTGGTAGCCAACCAGATGATAGGCAGCTGTTGGCCTATTGCAAAGCGCTACTCCAGCTGTGGCAATCAGACGCCCGTGCATTTCTAGTCTATAAAATGGCAGCGGAACATTATGCAGGCCTGCCTGAGAAAGATCGCTACCACGCCAAGAGTCGATTTATGGAACGGCTGTACGTTCCTCTTCAAACGATTACTCACTGCGAAGACGATAGCATTGACCATATGCTTGCTGTGCTGGTCGGCTGCTGTGGACTGTACTATTATGCAGGCCATTCCGACCTTGACGTCGATCGAATTGCCCATCTCGCCATGCAGGCTATAACGAAGGAGTACTGATACGAACATGGTCATTTTAAAAAGCAAGTATGAAATTGAGGCTATTCGGAAGGCATGCCAAGTGGTGGCTGAATGCCATCGTACAATCGCGCCGCTTATTAAACCGGGGATTACCACCAAAGAGATTGATCGCATTTTTGAGGACATTATGTTGAAGCACGGCGCAAAGGCATACCAGAAAGGCTATAAGGGCTATCCATATGCAATCTGTGCCTCCCCCAACGATGTGATCGCGCATGGCTTTCCAAGCAATAAGCCACTTGAGAACGGCGATATCGTGACGATTGACACGGTCGCTGAGCTCGATGGCTGGCTCGGCGATTCGGCCTGGAGTTACGCAGTTGGGCAGATCTCGCCTACCGCCGAGAATTTGATGCGTGTCACGAAGGAATGTCTGGACCTCGGCATCGCTCAAGCACAAGTAGGCAATCGGCTCGGCGACGTGACAAGCGCGATTCAGCGGCATGCCGAGTCGTACGGCTTCGGCGTCGTGCGCGACCTTCTCGCCCATGGCATCGGCCGGGACCTGCACGAGGAGCCGACTTATATGCATGTCGGCAAACCAGGAAAAGGCCTCCGTATCAAGGAAGGTATGGTGTTCACCATTGAGCCCATGATCACCGAAGGCACTTACTTCATGACAATGGATCCGGACGGCTGGACTGCACGGACAATGGACAACAAGCTTGCCGCTCAATACGAGCATACGATCGCTATTACGGCTGAAGGTCCACAAATTTTGACGGTGCAATAGAACAAAAAGAAGTCTACCACGAAATGGTCGACTTCTTTTTTCGTATTTAGCATAGCCTCTTTCTTTAACTACGGGCATTGATATCGTTAAACGACCGTTCCCCGGTTGAATACCGGGAAACGGCCGCAGCTTAAATTTTGTCTTTATATTACTGTCTACTTGACAGGGTTATGACCAAAAAAGCGACTCTAATGGGATCATGGTATTAATGAACCAATAATGTTATACCTATCTTCCTACAGAGAGTCATATTATGTTCCTCTCCATTTGTTGCATTAGCTTTCTTAATATCAGACGGTCTTCCTCAGAAATGGAGTAAAGCAATTTTTCTTGGTGCTCCCTCCATTTTTTATCCACTGGTTTTTCTAATTCTTTTCCTTTTTCGGTCAGATAAATACGCATGACTCGCGCATCTTGTACATCACGTTTGCGATATGACGGATTGTAATATGAAGTGCGACACCTACTGGAAATAAATAAAAAATGGCCCATGGCCGGATTCGTGTAGAATGAAGTCACCACAACACACATTCACACAAGGAGAATCCACCATGAGCTACACACATCTTAGCATAATCGAGCGCAGCAAGCTAGAAATCCTCCACCAGCAAGGGAAAAGTGCCCGAGCCATTGCCAATGAATTGGGCAGGCATCATGCCACCATTTGCCGTGAACTTCGTCGAAACGAAATGCAAATGCCCTATTGTGCCGAGCGATCTCAGGAGAGCTATGTCCAAAGGCGTAAGTCCTCCGTTTCCGCAGGGAAGTGGACACCGCAGCAGTCGGTCCTTATAGAAGAAAAACTGCATGCCACGTGGTCTCCTGAACAGATCGTAGAACGGCTCCGTCAAGAGGGATACCCTATAGTCTGCTTTAAAACCATCTATCGCTGGCTGTATACAGGCCGTTTGGTGAAAGGGGGGCTTGCCGTCCTACGTCACAAAGGGAAACGGCAGAAGCCTGCAGAGACGCGCGGCAAGTTTGCTGTGGGTAAGAGCATCTCTCAGCGTCCGAAAGAGGTTCGTTCCCGGAAAACCTTCGGTCATTGGGAACTCGATACGGTCGTCTCAGGCCGTGGGAAAAGCAAGGGCTGCGTAGCTACATTCATCGAACGCAAGACTCGACTGTACATCGCCATTCCCATGCCTGACCGTACCGCTTTGTCCATGGAAATTGCTTTTGGCGTAGCAGCCTCGCAGTATCCTCCTAGTGCATTTCAAACCGCTACTGCCGATCGTGGCAAGGAATTCGCTTGTTATGCCAGTCTGGAAAAAGTTCATGGCCTACAGGTGTATTTCGCAGATCCGTATTCTTCCTGGCAACGGGGCTCGAATGAAAATGCCAATGGCCTCTTGCGAGAGTTTTTCCCCAAGGGGACGGATTTTGCACAAATTACGGATGAATCCTTGGAGACCGCTCTACGCTTGATCAACCACAGACCACGAAAATGCTTGGGCTGGAGAACCGCTCACGAATCCTTTTCAGAGGAACTGTCGCACTTAGCTTGACAATCCGTCATATATAAATCCGTTATGCTCCAGTGATTTAACCATATTTGTTACTGTTGGAGGCTCACATTTTAAGTGTTCACATAGCTGCATCTGTGTTACGCCGTCACCCATCCAAAGACGATAAAGCAAATTATCCTGCCCTACATAAAGATTAAGTTCCCTCAATGATTCACTATAATTTCGACGGATTTGGGAGGAAATCCGATCTAAAGACTGTCGAATGTCACAGTCTACTGCATCTGTCATGTATTATCCCTCCCTTTAAGCTGATTAATATTTAGTAAACTAAATGTATCACGACGTTATTTTAGGAGTCAATTGACTTTCAAGTTAACTCATCCCGGTGCAAAAACATCATTTTTAGCAAATATCTCTCTTGAAATCGTACTGTATGTGACCCGGAATTTAAAAAAACGGCAGGTAGACATTATTGCGTGTCCTCATCTGCCGCTTCTTTTAGATCAGTATCAGAGTACTTATTTTAGGAATTATACATTTCTCTATTTAGATTGACGATTTCTTTATGCGAAAATCCACCAGAAACCGCGATCAGCTTATCCATAACTTTGTCCCGCAGAAATGGGGCTTGTTCTTTATTTGCCTTTTGAAGTGCTTCAATTAATTCCTCTTTGGTTAGTTCTGTGCAATATGCTGGTGTTCCTGGCTGCTGTCTCCATGAATCATTTAAATTCCCACTATCGACCGTATCGAAACCTAATTCGCTGACTATGCTCATAATTGTTTGCTTTTGCTGAATGTCATCACCGGCAATAGCTGCCGCAATGCGACGACTGCTACCTTCCGGTCTACCTTCATGTTCTAAAGTATAGGCTAACAAATTATTAAAAGCTTTGATAATTGATCTGCCTAATTGTTTTGTAACCCAGACACTTTCAACCATCCCGTTCTCGATCTCATCAATTTTCACTCCCATTTGAGGATAATAATTGGAAGTGTCGACGACAATAACTTCATCCGCCGCTTTTTCAACTACACTACGAATACTAGGTAGTGCATGAAGAGGAATAGATATGATGAGAACATCAATATTGGAAATTACATCTTCTACCTTCACAGGCGTTGCGTTAAGTGGTTTCCCTTCCAAACGCTCTACACCACGAGCATCTGCAATTTTCACATCATGGTTATTATTTACCAACTTTTTTGAAACAGATAATGCAATGGGGCCTGCGCCAATGATTCCGAATCTCATTTTGTTCACTCCTATTTAATATTAGATAATGTTGTCATTTTACCTCATACATGTAATTTTGATACGTGGAAAGGTTTCCGTGAACAATGGTTATTTTTTTGCAAATCCTTGTTTGTTCAAATAGTCCATCATTTGAGGTAGGATACTTCTTTGTAGATGATCCTGAATGTGATCACTCCATCCTGTTACTTTCTTTACTGTGAAAGGAGCTCTTATCGGACGATTCTCATAGTATTTCAACATGGTTTCGTCATAAATAGCTAATTTATCTTGATCGAGTGCCTGATACTGATTTTCAAGTAAAACCATAGATTGAGGCAGACGAGGCTTCAGTTCAGGTTTATTTCCCGTGGGACTGCCTATGCATAATCCCACCAAGGGAATCACATACGTCGGTAAGCCCAACAAGTCTGATAATTCCTCAATATTAGCTCTGACCGCACCAATAAAAACACCGCCTAGTCCCATAGATTCAGCCGCAGTTAATGCATTTTGTGCCATGAGCCCGGCATCGAATGAACCAATCAAGAGGAATTCAATATATTCGATATCTACATCCGGAGCAATTTGATGGTTACGGTTAAAATCGGCACAAAAAATCCAAAACTCTGCCGCCTCTTCAATATAAGGTTGATCAACACAAAGTTCTCTCACCTTTTTTCGTAGGATCGGATCAGTGATACGAACAATGGACACGGCCTGCAAAAGACTAAACGATGAAGTTTGACTGGCGGCCTTAAAAATCGCATCGACTTGTTCCTCAGCCAGGGGTTTCGATGTGTACGAACGAAATGATGTATGCTTATGAAGCAACTCAAGTGTGTGATTCATTAAAACCTCTCCTTTATTTGTTTATTTCAATACCCGCATCCCATATTCATAGGGAACGCCCATGTTCTCGCGAAGGGTCTTCCCTTCGTATTCGGTGTGAAACAAACCACGTTCCTGTAAGAGTGGCACAACCTGCTCTACAAAATCCGCAACACCATCAAAAGCTATATCGGGGACGACCGAGAAACCGTCACACGCTTCAGCCAAAAACCATTCTTCTAAAAAATCAGCAACTTGTGTGGGTGTTCCTGCAACGACAGGATGATAATTAATGACCCCATGGGCAAGAACATCGCGAATGGATAGCCCTTGCTGCAGTAATTTCAAGGCTTTTGGTGATCGTGGGTCCATTGGATGAGCATATGCATTCTTCAACAAGTCAGCAGGTAATGCCTTATCAATATCTATCGAGTTTACTGATAAGGGTAAACCGATCATTGATCCTAGATAACTTACCCGACTAGGAATCTCCTGAGGATTAAATTTCATTAGCTGTTTTCGACGTGTCAAGGCTTCTTCTTCGGTTGAAGCCAGCGAAAACATAAAACCCGCAAACATCTTGATATCATCAGGTTTCCGGCCATAACGAACGGCACTTTGCCGAATCGCTTGTCTTTGTTCACGAGCTGATTCGATATCATATGGATTTGCGTATACGCCAGAAGCATATCTCCCAGCTAATTCTAATCCCTCACCCCCTCCTCCCGCCTGAAATATAACAGGTTGGCCTTGTTTAGAAGGGGGAATTGGCAAAGGGCCACGAGATGCATAATATTGACCTTGAAGGTTTATTGGCTTGATTTTGTCCATATCAGCGAATGTTCCTCCTTCTACATCAAGTGTCCAAGCATCCGACTCCCAACTCCCCCATAAAGCCTGAACAATTTGTATACTTTCGTGTGCTTTGTCATACCGTTCTTTGCGGTTGGCAACTTTTGCACCAAAATTTGCAGCTGCTGAGGGATCGGATGTAGTAACCGCATTCCAACCTACACGTCCTTGACTAATTACATCCAGTGCTTTGAATTGCCGCGCGATGTTGTATGGATAGTTGAATGTCGTAGAGAGTGTAGCAACAAGTCCAATGTGTTCCGTTTCTCGCGCTACGGCCATTAGTGCCAACGTTGGATCCATTGGAAACGCAGGCGTCTGAGGGCCTAAGTTCACAGTTAGTGAAGGAGTATCGGCAATAAAAATCATTTGAAACTTCCCCTGTTCGGCTATCTTCGCCCGTTCTACATAACCATCTATATTTGTATAAGCTGCTGGGTCAGTACCAGGCACTCTCCAAGCGCTGAACTCAGCGCCGTATCCCGAAACCATCTGTAGAGCCAATTGCATCTTCTTATTTTTTTGCATATAATTCTTCTCCTTCATTCCATATGTGCAAGTAGTGGATCTACAATTCACAATAGCTTGCTAACTATGACATTGATAAATATAATGATTATTTAGCATGCTAAATATATGACTAAGAAATATTATTCTTTTTTAAAACAAAATTAAATGTTTTTGTTGTTGACCCAATCTTAAGTGTATTCGTTTGTTTTGCAAAGAGGGCAATTTAAATGAACATAGTACATCTTTCTGTACCTATGAAATAGGAGTGATATCAATGAGGGTCTGTAATGAAGGATTTGAACAGGAGTTCATCGATGAAAATAGTGATATGTACGCGATAGCCTTTACGCAGAATGTACTTTCCGGACGCTGGAAGTATTTTATATTATGGTATCTAAAAGATGAAACACGTCGTTATTCGGACATCAAAAAATTCCTTGGGGATCTCTCTCAGGGCTCACTTACCAAGCAACTTAAGGAATTAGAGAATGATGGCGTTATTCAACGTGATATTTATCCGGAAGTTCCTCCACGAGTTGAGTACTCGTTGACAGAAAAGGGAATAAAGTTACTTCCCATCCTTGAAAAGATGGAGGACTTCGGTAAAGAATTCGGTGGAAACAGGTAATTTATAGATCGTTTCCTCACAGCCTTAACACCGAATTTATAGCTCGCTAATATAGCGTTAGTTTAATGAAATGAAGGAGAAATTTGACGCTAATGGCCAAAAACGCTCCTTCTTTGATCGCAGACTATCCGAGGTGAAGTTAGTTGACTACAAACATAATGGAATTATCATGTATCAAATAGCCGAATAATGTGTTTTAAAATGCGTTGGGCCGCTTCACAAGGCCAATGCCAATATGTATCCGCAGTCAGCGTTTTAGCATCATAACTACAAAAGAGTTACATACTACTAAAACGAAATTTCCATTCTAGATATTTTCCCAAGTGCTTCAGGATCATATTTTAAAGCAATAAACATATCAGCTCATCCAATGTAGCTTTGTTTTGTTTGATATTTGACATTTCAATGTCTCTATCTAGTATTAGGTATGGTTCAATCTAGCTTTGATACGGAGAAGTATATGTTTCAACAAACAACCCTGAATTCCTGAATTCCTGATTTCATTTAGTTTTTCCACACATTCTTCTTGTAGTCCAATGTTCATATAGTAGTCATTACCGAAATGAACAAACATGGATGACACGGACAATTTCCCCCATAAATGTTCTCGGAGAATTAGTTTACATATATCGGATAAATTTGAGTTATCAATGGTATCACCATCTTTTACGGTTGCAAACAAATCAACCATATTACTCGAAATAGACTGATTCTGAGTAACATTATCATCGTATTTATCTACGTTTGTAATTTTAAACGAAGAAACATTCATACATTGCATTAGAGTTACTACTGCATCTATTTATTTACTCTCTATAGATGGATAGTCTGACAGGGTAAATTCTTTTCCTCCATAAACTTTTTCACAGAACTAGCCATTTTCCATACCCCTTCATTATGACCGCCTGGCCCTGTATACATGTTACGAACTCCTACACTAGTTTCTTCCAGATCATGTAAAAAAGCATGAAAGTATCAGGAATTTCAACCTATTTGTAGTATGGTTCGGCGTATTATCTGTAGAGCGAAATCGAAGGCACCAATAGGGTACCTTCGATGTTCTTACTGTCTCTCTTTGGCAGTTTGGATAAACGAACTCAAATCCATTAACCAACCTTGTTGGGACACTCGTTCACTGTCCAGAACGTACAAGTGCTGCAACCGAGCCGCGGAAATCGGGTCTGCCGTCTGCCGTCCACAAAAGCTCCGTCACAAATGTATGGCGATTCGGATCGTACAGCGGATCTCCTATAATGTTCTTGTACGTTCTTGCATGGAACACAAAGAGCGTCTTTTCGTCGGCCTCTGACACCGTGAAGGAATTATGACCGGGACCATACATCGAGATGTTCTCATCTGTCGAGAAAACCGCTGCTGGCGACTTGCGCCATGAGGCGGCATCGAGCAAATCAGCATCCGCATCGGCTTCAAGCAGGCCCATGCAATAATTGAAATCAGTAGCGCTAGCCGAGTAAGAGAGGAATACCCGATTACCCTTGCGAAGAAATGCCGCGCCTTCGTTCACTCTATAACCAATGATCTCCCAGTCATATTCCGGCATCGAAATCATCGTTTGCGGTCCAGTCAGCGTCCACGGATTGCTCATTTTAGATATATACAGATTAGAATTACCTTCGATATTCGTATCCTTTTGTGCCCATACGTAATAACGGCTGCCATTATGTTCAAAGGTAGTGGCATCGAGGGAGAAGCTTTCCCATGCGGTACGAACCTGCCCTCTTTCCGTCCAACTGCCTTCGAGCGGATTGGCATGCTTATTCTCCAGCACGTACATCCGATGGTCGAACAAGCCTTCATTCGTCTCCGTCGTGTGTGCGGCAGCGAAATACACGTACCATTTGTCATCAATAAAATGCAGTTCAGGCGCCCAAATATTGGCACTAAGGATACCCGTCTCGTGCTTTCTCCAGATCACTACAGGAGTTGATGTAACAAGCCCCTCAAGGTTCTGGGCTCTACGGATTTCAATTCGATCATATTCCGGAACGGATGCTACGAAGTAATAATAACCGTCCGAATGTCGGTAGATAAAAGGATCCGCTCTCTGCTCAATTAATGGTTGAATGTCGTGTGATGCTCTTTGTTGGATTTCCATCTTATCACCTGCTTCATCATAATATACACTACCCTTTAACAGCACCTGCAGTCATACCGTCTATGAAATATTTCTGGAAAGCAATAAACAATATGAAAATTGGAATGATGGAGAAGAAGGAACCCACGATCAATAGGTCATAGTTATTGCCATAAGGAGTTAACAACGTTTTCAAACCGATTGGAAGTGTAAATTTACTCTGATCTCCGAGCACCATGAATGGCCACAACAGATTATTCCAACTATTCATACCATTCAGAATGGCCATTGCCGCAAAGGATGGCTTCATAATCGGCATAATTAATCTGAAATAAATCGCATACTCGTTTGCGCCATCAACCCGCCCAGATTGAATAATCTCTTTGGGTATGCTTCTTAGATATTGCCTGAAGAAAAATATTGTCGCGGCATTGGCTATACCCGGCAGAATGATTGCTGAATAGCTATTCACCATTTTTAAATCATTAATTAGGCTGTACAAAGGAACCAGCAGTATTTCGAAAGGCACCATCATAATGAGCAAAACACATATAAAGAGGAAGTTCTTACCTTTAAAATCATATGCTGCAAAACCATATCCAACAAATGCGCTTACAAAAAGTGTTAAAACCACTTGAACGATGGTTAAAGTCATACTGTTCCAAAACCATACAAAATAATCATGTTCTCCAGTAAACAGATAGATGAAATTATCAAAACTCATGATACTAAAATCCAAACTTAAGTTAAGACCATATCTAATTAATGATTCACCTGGTTTAAAGGAAGATAGGGCCACTGCATAGAATGGAATCATAATTATAACGAATAGTATAATGAACAAACAAATAATTACTATTCTGGAAATAAAGTTATTCATCGTCAGACTTTTGCCCACTTTAATCCTCCTCCTTTTTGAACATTCCACTAAATTTCAACTGCGTTAAATTGATAACCATAGCAATGACTAGCAAAATGATACCAACTGCAGCTGCGTACCCCAGCTTATTTTTCTCAATCCCTTGTCTATACAGAAATCCGACAATGGTTAAGCCAATATTTTTGGGCGAATTGTTACCGTTAAACATCATCAGGCTTTCGGTAAACATCGCTAAACCTGCATAAACACTAATTGTTGTAACATATACCGTGGTCGGCTTCAATAATGGCATTGTGATCGTTCTAAACTTCTGCCAAGCAGATGCCCCGTCAATTGAAGCAGCCTCATAATATTCATTGTCAATGCTTTTCAAACCGGATAGATAGTAAAGCATATTAACACCTGTCCATCTCCAACATGCGAGGATTAACAGTGCTGCCATACTCCATTCTCCGTCTTTCAAGAATTTAATAGGCTCTACACCAAATAGACCTAGGAAACTGTTCATTAATGAACCTTCCATTTCACCGAATGTAAGGCGGAAAATGGTACCCGCAACTGCGACAGATGTCAATGCTGGGAGAAAGAACGAAGATTTAAAAAACTCTCTTCCCATCATTAACTTACTGTTGATCATAACGGCGAATAACATAGGAAAGGGAATTAACAGCACTAAGGTTCCTAACATGTACACAACGCTATTTTTAATAGCCGTCAAAAACACTTTATCTGTAAGTAATTTTGAATAATTCGCTTCACCAATCCATTTAGGATCCTGTCCCAACATCTTATCTTGAAAGCTCATTACGAATGAATTTACAAGCGGATAAAACCAGAATATTAAAAATATGAGTATAAATGGCAATACAAAAACGTAAGGCGCAACTTTTTGAGAGTATACAAATTTCTTTATCATATTCTCAATCTCCCTTGACTATGGTTAAACCTGCCGACCACTATACCTGCCGACAGGTTTAATCAAATCATTTACTTATTATATTTATTTTAATTCTTGTTCAATTGCTGCTTGTGCTTCATCCAGCGCTTCCTTCACGTCTTGGCCATCTTCAAAGATAGCATTCAAAGTAACCGTATTGAATACATTGCTGATCGTCGGTGAAGCTTTAACGGATTTGATCGCTTGAATTTCGTCTTTGATTTCATTCAAAGTATCAAATGCATTTGTTTTAAAGTATTGGACGTATTCATTATCAGGGTTTTTCGTTACTGCATCATCTTTCCATACTTCCATGTTGATTGGGTCAAATCCAAGTGTATTCCAGATTTCAGTCGTAGCTTCTTTCGAAAGCTTAGCAAAGGCTACAAATTCTTTTGCCAACTGAACGTCTTTACCATTCTTAGTAACAACTGTGCCAGTACCGCCTAAGCCAACGGAACGAGGATTACCTTCTTCAAATACAGGCAATGGAGCAATTGCATACTTACCTTTAAGGTCCTTCATTTCGTTTACAAAGCGGGACATGTACCACTCAGGCATCAATGCGCTTGCGTAGTTGCCTTTGTTGTATTCGCCTTTTGCTTCTTCTGTGTCGGGTTGTCCGCCAGGGATCGTATGAATAACATTGTTCTTCTGCAGATCGACTAACATTTCATACGCTTTAATCATTTCAGGCGAGTTAACTTTTGGATTACCATTCTCATCTGTAAAATCAGCGTTTTGCTGAGCTAGCAGCAGCGATGCTTGCCACGTAGCTGATGTATCAGCAGTACCTAAGTACTTGCCAGTCTTTTCATAAACTTTGATACCTGCTTGTTTGTAATCTTCCCAAGTTTTGATTGTCTTGTAGTCAACACCTGCTTGTTCGAGAATTTCAGTGTTGTAGAAAGCAAGCGTAGCACCTACGTGATAATCAAAGCCATAAACCTGGTCGGCTTTGGAGTAAATCTCGACACGTGAAGGAACAACAACGTCTTTGTATGGTGCAAATACATCATTCAAAGATTCCAGTGGAACATTGTCACCTTCCAAAAATTTAGGGAATTGACCAAGCTCGATATCCGCGATATCGGGAGCACCTTTTCCGCTTGTAACAGCCAATAAGAGCTTGTTGTGCATATCATCATAAGGCATAACCGTTACATTCAACTTAATCTGTTTGTCTGGGTTTTGTTGATTCCATAATCCGAGCATTTTATCCAAATGCTTGCCGTGCAAATCTACGAATGTCCAGAATGACAATTCTGTAGCATTCTCACCGGCATTAGCACCTAACTGCTGTGTTTCCGTTTTTGAATCAGAAGGATTACCACATGCTGTAAAAACAAGTGACATAATAAGGACTGAAACGATGGAGATCAAAGCACTGCGTTTTTTCATTTGTTCGTCATCCTCTCTTTTTTTGTTATGCATTTGAAAAGTCGGCTGACTAGTTAGTTCTGTTAATTTAAGCGGGTTCAATCTACCTTGGCACCACCATCCTTAACATAATTCTAACCGTTCAAAGAAAAGACCCCTTCGCAACAATTTCTCAGATTTCATATTGTAAGCGCTTTACATGCCGTATTATAATATATAAGAAATATGCTTTATATAACCAATTGATTATAAAATCATAAAGTTTATGGGGAGATGCAACTTTTTGAAAAAGCTGGCGCTCTACAAACAAATTCGAGAAGATATTCTACAGAAAATTAAATCAGGGCAGCTTCGGCCAACGGACCGCATTCCTTCTGAGCAAGAACTAATGGACGAATTCAGAGTAAGTAAAATAACCGTCAGGAACGCCCTAACCCTACTAGCTGACGAAGGATTAATTATACGCGTACAAGGCAAAGGCTCATTCGTCTCTTCTAGTCTTGTTGTTTCTAGCATCAATTCTCCGCCATCCCCACGCAGCGCGTCCTCCATGCCGCTCATCGGCTTCATCATTCCGACGATGAGAACCCGTGTCATTCAGAAGCTCGTTGACTACACGGAACACTTCCTGCAAGAAGCCGGCCTCAGCATGGTACTAAGCATCACGCGCGAGTCCTCCTCTATTGAATCAAACGTCATTCGTACACTAACGGAGCTCGGTGTGAGGGGGCTGATCGTTTTTCCGACAGAAGATGAGAAGTACAACGAATCATTACTGCGTCTGTCGCTCGATAAATTCCCGTGTGTGTTCATCGACCGCTATCTGCGCAACATTGAGACGTACACCATTACATCCGACAATTACGGCGGTGCGTACAAGGCTGTCTCCCATTTACTATCCAGGAGTCATCAGCGGATTGCGCTCATCTCACCTGAAAATGCCAATACAGCCATCGAGGATCGCACGCTCGGCTTCGAGCAGGCATACACAGATCAAGGCATCTCGATTGACAAGGGCTTGTGGTGTCACATCCCTCTCGACATTCTACGCGGCGATCAAGCATTGGACTATGTAAGCGACTTCTTGCAGGACCACAGTGGAATTTCGGCAGCCTTCTCCTTGACTGAAGAAACCGCACGCCTTACATCGGCCGCTATCAGTCGTCTGAACGATCACTCAAATATCGATTTGCTATCTTTTGATAATCCACATCTTTCAGGCGTAGCTTATGTGCAGCAGGATGAACAGGAAATGGCACGAACAGCCGTAAAACTGTTACGTGAACAAATGGAAGATGTTTATTCTCCTAAGAACGCCGTCATTCCCGTGCAACTCATCTTCCCTTGACACGACAAACATTGCAGCCAGGCGATAGATGAACTGGGCATATTGATTGGTTTTACCGGCGATGGCCCTTGCGACGCGCATCTCCTACGCGAATGCTAAGGAATCTCAGAGCATAACGGTCATGAATGGTCCAGACGAATGGCGGAGCTGTTGCGGGAAGGATGGCAGTTCACTCTAGTTTCTCGCCACAACAACACGCCTATCTGTTAACAGACGAAACTTTATGCCGTGTTCATTATCTGATAAGCCACAGACCACGGAAATGTCTGGGCTGGAGGATGAAAAAAGAAGCTGCAACAAAAGGTACGGGTAACCCCAAACCTCTTGATGCAGCTTCTTTTGTATTCCTACTCGCATTGCACAGCGAAATCAACATAACTTTAAGCTTTGCGAAGCATTTGTCTCTGGCTTAGCTGTGAAAGCATATCCTTTGTCATGGCCTTCAGGTCGTAGCGGGCATGAAATCCCCATTCTGTTTTTGCTGCCGTCGCATCAATGGAATGCGGCCAGCTATCGGCAATCGCCTGTCTCTTCGGATCAACGTCATAATCGAGGATAAAGCCGGGAATCTCTTCCCGAATTGCTGCAGCGATCGCCTCTGGATCTACACTCATTGCGGTGACATTAAATGAGTTTCGGTGCACCAACCGGGATGAATCCGCTTCCATCAATTCAATGATAGCGTTCAGGGCATCCGGCATATACATCATGTCCATGTTTGAGTCCTTGGCGATATAAGATGTATACCGGCCAGTCGTCACGGCTGCGTAATAAATTTCCACAGCGTAATCCGTCGTTCCTCCGCCGGGAGGCGTCATATAAGATATCAAACCCGGGAACCGCAGCCCTCTGGTATCCAGGCCGTATTTGTGAAAATAATAATCACAAAGCAGTTCGCCGGACACTTTGTTCACGCCGTACATCGTATTGGGCCTCTGGATCGTATCCTGCGGGGTATTGTCTTTCGGAGTCGAAGGACCAAAAGATCCAATGGAGCTTGGAGTGAAAAATTGGCAGCCGAGCTCTCTGGATATTTCAAGTGCATTCATCAATCCGCCCATATTCAAATTCCAGGCAAGCAGCGGTTTCTCCTCTGCGGTAGCCGACAGCAGCGCAGCCAAATGGATGACGGTATCCACTTCGTACCGCTTGGCGATTTCGAACATCGCCTTATCATTCGTCACGTCCAGCAGCTCGAATGGCCCGGATCGGGTAATTTCGTGGGCTGATGACCTGAGATCCGTAGCAACGACGTGATCCGCACCATAAATTTCACGTAATTTAACAACTAACTCAGAACCGATTTGGCCCAGTGCTCCGGTCACCAAAATCTTGTCCATAAGACATTCCTCCCGAAATATACTCCCGCGAATGCATCTAAATCAGCTTCATTTCCTTGCCAACTTTCTCATAAACGGAGATCACCTGGTCGAGCATCTCCCTAGTATGGGCAGCCGTCGGCATGTTGCGTATTCTTCCGGTCCCTTTCGGAACTGTCGGAAACACGATTGCCTTGGCGTACACGCCTTCTTCATAGAGCCGTTTACTGAACTGTTGGGTAGTTACTTCATCACCAATGATACAAGGTGTGATTGGCGTTTCGCTTTGGCCTACATCATATCCAAGCCGGCTCAAGCCATTTTTCAAAGTATTACCGTTCTCCCACAGCTTCTGGATCAATTCCTTGTCATTCATCAAAATGTCAACAGAAGCGCTGCAAGCAGCGATTGCAGATGGAGGTAGCGATGTCGAGAACAGAAACGGACGACTTCTCAGTCTCAACCATTCGATTAGTTTTTTCTTCCCCGCCACATAACCGCCGACAACGCCGATCGCCTTGGAAAGAGTACCAATTTGAAAGTCAATGCGGTCGGACAATCCAAAATGCTTCACGGTTCCTGCTCCTGCTCCAAGAACGCCTGAACCGTGGGCATCATCCACATAAGTGATCAGATCGAATTCTTCTGCTATTTTCACGATTTCGGGCAGCTTTGCTATATCACCATCCATGGAGAAAACCCCATCGGTGATGACCATAATTTTATGGTACTGACCGGATTCCTTGGCCTCTTTCGCCTGCTGTCTTAAATCATTCATATCCGAATGCTTATAGCGAATCACCTTGGCTCTCGACAGGCGGCAGCCATCAATAATCGAAGCGTGGTTCAGCTCATCTGATAAAATCGCATCATGCTGGTCCATTACCGCGGATATAGCAGCCATATTACAGTTAAATCCCGATTGATACACGATAACGGCTTCCGTTTTTTTGAAACGGGCCAGTTTTTCTTCAAGCTCAATATGAAGATCCATCGTACCATTAATTGTTCTCACAGCCCCTGCGCCTGCCCCGTATGTCTGCGCTGCCTTAACTGAAGCATCAATCAGGCGTTGATCTGTTGCCAGTCCCAAATAGTTATTGGAAGACAAATTGATTAGGGACTTTCCGTCGATACGAATAACAGGACCATTTGCACCCTGCAGCGTATCGATGACGTTATATAGACCTTTAGTCTTTAGATCTTCGATGTTCGAACTTAAAAATTTGTCCAATGCTTGACTTGACATTCCATTCCCTCCTCGATATACGCATGTCCTCGTACAGGAGACATAGCATTCTCCAAAAAACCTGTTATAAAAGGGATTAAATTAATTTCAATGTATCATCTTTTTTATTTTTTGTACACATGTGGCGGACAAAAAATAAAAATATCCGCAAAAAAACATAGCGATTGCTTCCCCCATTTCCGGAAGCAATCGCTACTAAATCTTTGCTTATATCTTTTGCTGCTCGGTAACTTCTAGTGCAGCCATTATTTCTTTTGCTTATTTCTTTAAATCAATCGATTTACCCCGGTTCATGTTCGCCTGTAGCAATAGCTTCCTCTTCAATATAATAGACACTCGTTTCTTCAGAAAAATGTCGACGCCATCATGCGAGAAACGGGTGACCGCGGAGTTGGTGTCGTGTTCAACACCATCGGCGGCAACACATTGTCGCACAGCCCCGACACGCAAGCACTCCTTGAACGAAGCTATTTTCCAAGCCCTTGCGCAAAGGGATACTGCCTTAGCAAAAAAACATGCAGCAGCCCCAATGGAATATCAATGAAGTTGTCGTCAGCAACGCGAAGAGCTGACAACGCGAAGCACTTATACGCTCATTAGTATTCATTAATATTACCAATGAAGTAACATATATCTACCTTTCAACGGTGAAAACACCGCTTATCATCTCAAATAGAAAACAATGCTTGTAATATGAGAGAGCCGATAACCACGTAATAGGGTTATCGGCTCTGTTTCTCTACGGCTAGCTCTTTGAAATACGTTTATCTCCACACTATCGGTTATGTCACTTGTTGCTGGTACTTCTTGATCAAGTCCACACCATCGTATGCCAGACTTTCCACACTTGCCGCATCCTGCAGGATGTAATGATCAAAAAAGTTCTTTGTATAGTCTGTAACAAGATTTCGCATCTCCATAGCATCCCGTTCGCCTCTGATTTCCTCATTAACACCGGTAAACACGATGTCGCAGTAATCTAAATGCCCAACACGATCAACAGAGAAATAATAGGTTTCCATGCTATTGTTAGCGCCAATCATCGCATTCATGTTATAGTTAGGTTCACAAAACAGCAGCAAGAAGGGTTTCTTAAGGTCGCTATCCTGAAGGCCGAACGCACCGCTATCCAAGCCAATCCCGCAGGCGAACCGCTCATCGTCCCGGCAAACCATCGCCGTCGTAAGCCCTCCATAAGAATGTCCGACTATGCCCATGCCGATGTCAAGGAACAATCTGCCCTTAAAGATGGAATTCACCTCTCCAGAGTCCAGTTTGTAAAGATAATCGGCTACATATCTTACATCTTCTGCCTGTAATTCACTATTCTCTGTTACCTTGGCAAGTATCGGCAGGGTAAGCACGTTATGGCACATCTCAATGGCCGTTTCATCGTCAGGCCGCATCTCCATCTTACCAGCCAACGCCAGCATCTCCGGATCTTCAGAAAGCGCTGTAATGGCATCCGAAAAATCCTTTGATACATTAAACAGGCGCCCATCTTTTCGCTTATACATCGTGCTATTCTGATGGCCGATGCTTACCACAACATATCCTATGCTTGCCAAGTCTGTGCAGATTACTGTACCCCATTCTGGAGAACCACCCCCGCCGCAAACATAGAATAACACCGGATAGCGCTTTTCCTTCCCGGAAAGAGCAAGGTCGTCGTAACACTGAGTCTTGATATCTATAGAGAAAAAACCCTTCTCTTTAAGATACGCAGTAACAAGTGGCTGCTCATTTAACATCTCATAGACTTCAGGAAACATGTACGTTGATGTAGTCTTTCCTTCGCTACTGTCGGATGGATAGTACACAAACGCCGTCAGTTCTCTTTTGGAGTGATCGGATGCCGTGTATTCAAAATCCATCTGGGTTCGACCGACAGTATAACCGCCAATGGGTTCTGGAAATGCGTCATACGTTTTCATTTTCTTGTTCCCCCTTAATAATAAAAGTGCCGAATATGAAATACATACAATGTGCTATAAGCGCTCTCAAAACGGTGAAACGATTACATTTCATCTTCAGAGAATCATATCTACTCCTTGGCTCTCTTGAGATCGCTAACCATTTCAGCATATTTATGATCTTCAAGTAGCCCATGACCCATGAAGCCAGTAAAGTACTTGCTAATTTTTTGTTGCAGATTAGGGTCCTTAATATCGAATTCTCTGAAAAACATGACTAAATTAAACTGCATGGACTCAAACATAAAAGAAATCAAGTCGTCGTCAAGATCAGGTCGGAGATATCCATCAACCCTCATTCGGCGTAAAATGTCCTTGATTAAGGGGAATGACTCACCCTTTAGCACATACAGATACACTTTAAGCAAAACGTTCTCAGGAATATTTAAAAATGTTTGAGTGAGTTTGATTTCCAACTCATTCAATGGCTCTGTCACTATGCCATTAACGTTACCAAATAAGCCAGTAAGGAAAAACCGGAAAAGGGAATCTTCATGAGTGTTATTAAAATACGTAGCTCTTTTCTGTGTCACATTACGGATTAAGAGACAATAAAGGTCATCTTTGTCTTCAAAATACCGATAAAATGTTCCGGGGTGCATGGACAAACTATCCAAAACCATCTTCATAGTTATGTCCTCGTAAAGATGATCAACAAAAAGATGCATAGCGCTATTAGAAATTTCCTCGCGCCTTGCTTCATTTAAACGAAAGAAAGTATTTTTTGGCATAGATTACTCCTCCATGTGAAGTGTGAACTGGTTCACACTATACCGATAATCTATTCACATGTCAAGTAAATCACTCTCATTGTGTCGCTTGCTTTATAACAAAGTGAACATTTTCATGTTTATGGTACTTAATGCGGTTTTAATTACATATGCTCATTGTTTAGATATCAATCTAATCGGCAATCGGTACAAGTTCTTGTACTTTTTAAAGATTCAATACAAAATAAAGCTAAAGATCGTCCTTGTCAGGAAAGGATCTTTAGCCTTTTTTTTGCATCAGAGTGATCTCTGTTATTATAGGTGACATATTATCTTGCTTATGTTATTTATTTGGATCTAGGTGCCATTTATCCTCACCCATTATTCTATCAACAATATGTTGAGCTTCCCAAACAGCAGCAATCTCCAACCCTTCACATTCTTCCCGATCTGCAGGTCTAATCTCTCCCCTATAATATATTGAAAACTCTCCTGTTATTTGATCAATCATGCAGGCAGGAGGGGGCCAAGCCTCATTTTCATCAACAAAAGGACGATTCTCAATGACTGGCCAATCTCCTGATTTCAGAACATCATCATATACACCCACGATAAATTGATATTCTTCTTCTTTCGGTAACTCCTCTAAAGAGCCTATATGATTGTAGATTGCTATGCTGCCATCTTTAAGACGTCTACCAAAGGCAAATTTGCATTGAAGACTTATTTGATCGACCTCATTCTCCTACTTCATATAACTTACATAAATCATCCCTTTTTCGGTGCGGCGATCTGGCGTGCTACCCTTTCGGCTAATGTTGCATCAGCCTCGAATAAATACCCTAACACAATCCTCTGGATCTCATGAGAAGCCGCAGATAAGTCATCAGCGAGATTCTGAACAAGGTGATCCTGCTGAACTTGTGTTAGCGATTGGTAGAATTGTCCCGCTTGGGTGAAATTATCGGCCTTCGGAATATCGGATCGAACGAGCCGGCCGGCTACATAGCGCCCTGCCCCGCTCGTTATCTGATCCGTCGGTGACCAGTTTGCTTGATGGTTAATCGGAATTTTGCGAAAATCCGATCCAAGGCGATGCCGCTGTGAATCCCAATAAATATTGCTACGGCCTTGCAGCATTTTATCATTGGACAGCTCAGCACCATCCAGAAGATTGGACGGGGAGAATGCCAGCTTCTCGATCTGCTCCTGATAATTCGTAGGGTTCTTATCCAAGACGAGTCGACCAACTGGCAGCAGCGGGAAATGATGTACATCCCACACTTTCGTGTCATCCAACGGATCGAACGACAGCGTTGCCTCATCCTGTGGGTTCATTAACTGCACATAAAGCCCATATTGGACTGGGGTACCTTGGGCAATCGTGTCATATAGATCTTTACCCGAATAATCGGGGTTCTCGCTGGCCAAACGAGACGCTTCTTCCGCATCGATATATTGCTCCCCAGCCAACGGAATCCAGCGATATTTGACGTAGAAGCGGTCGTTTTGTGCATTTTTCCAAACATAGGTGTTAACACTGTGTCCTGGCGTATGACGGAGACTCTTGACCGTCCCTTCGTCCGAGTACAATCGTACAACGAAATGGGTTGCCTCTGGTGCTCTAGCAACGAAACCCCAGAATCGATTCGGATCGATGAGATTGTTAACGGGTGATGGCAGAAAAGCATGAATTGACTCAGGGAACCGGATCGGGTCTCGTACGAGGAACACAGGGATATGATTACAGAGCAGGTCGAAAACGCCTTGCTCGGTATAAAATTTCGTCGAGAATCCACGCACGTTGCGAGATGTATCGGGTGTCCCTTTGTTGCTGACCGCAAGTGAGAAACGCACGGTAACGGGTATTCGTTGTCCCGGCTGCTGCAAGAAGCACAGGTTCGTATAAGCGGCCATCGAGTGAAGGGTTTCAAAATAACCGAAGGCTCCAAATCCCTTTACGTGGACCGGGCGCTCTAATATTTTTTCGTGGACAAAGGTTTCAAGTGTTTCATGCAGCATACTGTCCTGTTCCAGAATTGGTCCCCGTTCTCCTACTGTCTGTGAATGGTGTTCCGGCGACTGTTTAGCATGCCATTGTGATTGTACGTTGCCTCCCTGCCAGTTTCCACCGTTTGCCTGATTGTTAGCTTTGTTACCATCCATTGATCCGCCCCCCATATCTACATTATCGGGGATATATATGCATGGCTATGTACGGATATGTCAGCATGTCATATTCGGTGTGGAATTTTGACAAAACAAACTGCACCTCCAATCTGCTAGATGGTGTCTAACAATTGGGGTGCAGTTCACACATTGATTTTAATGTGCTGAACGAAACGGCTTCAGGAGTCGAATCCCTTCTTCAATGGATCCCTCCATCAGTTCTAAGAGCTGGGGCACCAGTTCCTGCATCCGCGGGGCGCTCAGGTGCCGATCGAGGGCATCCCGGTTTTCCCAGCGCTCGTAGATGATGAATGTACCAGGCTGGCCTTCTACCTCGTGAGCCTCATAGTCAATGTTACCCTGGTCATTCCGTGACGGGGTGACAGCTGCAGTCATAAATGCCTTCATTTCGGCTTCTCTCCCTGCCTTAGCTCTCGCCTCCCAGAGTACAGTAACGTAACGGTTATTTGTATCGTTCATCCTATTTCCTCCTAATTTATAAATAATGCTTAGCATCATGCTGTTATAAGCGACCAAAAGAACGATTAAAGCCCTGACCCGCTAGAACATCTTGACGAACCACATCTAAGCGACGTTTTTGGTATTCATTCAAAGCATTTATTATCGAATTCGGATACTTTTTAATGGCGTCCATGATGGCAACCGTATCATCAAGTGCATCATTAAAGCCTGCGCCCGACATAGGCGACATGGTATGAGCGGCGTCGCCGATCATGGCTATTCTTCCTTTTGACAATAGATTAGGGATGTATTCATTAACAGGTGCCCCGATTAAACTGCGATCCTTAATCGCGATTTGCAAAATGGTATCATCTTCTGTGCTCCAATGGGCTTGGCTGGTTTGTGATAGTTCTCCCAGCAGCGAATCCGGGATAGCTTCACCGTATAAGGAATGCTGGGTAATCCCATCCTTTATAACGCCTAATTCAGACAGCAATTCATTATGCAAATGATCAAACCAGCAAAAACCTATCCATCGCTGGCCAGGATTGGTTCTCCCCTCTATCCCTGGCATCACCGCAGTTGTCAATGTACCTGCAGCGCTATCGTTGAAATAAGCGTTCGAAAGCTGACGTTTTTTCCAGTCTTTCTTCGGCAGCCGTTTTTCCTCCACTTTCCCTACCCAAACCAAATAGCCAGCATAATCCGCAAATGGTCTGTTAGGGCTTAAATAACGGCGGACAATACTGCGATATCCATCTGCTCCAATCAAGAAGTCTCCTTTAAACGTCTGCTCCTTCTCACTGGTAGCCCAAGCAGAAGATTCATTTTGCCCAATACGAACAATTCGTGTATGGTGCTGAAGGGTAATACCAGGTTCTTTAGCGACCGCATGGAGCAAACGTTCTTGAATGGCTGACCAGGCTTCAACGTTGTTGTTACCATTGGATGCCAAATGTCTTAGTTCTCGTTCGATTTCATTATTAGAATAAGGCTTCGTGTGCAGGCGAATAAAAGCACCATTCCTTAATGATGAATCTGCACGTTCAAGAATAGTCACTGCATACCCATAACGGGATAACGCTAGCCCCATCATTAGACCACCTAAAGATCCACCTACAACAATGGCATGTTCAAACTGTTGTTGTGACATCAGTCATACTCCCGTTACTGCAGCTTCATCTGGCTGCGGAGCATCCGGTCGAGAAGTTTATCCGGAAGAATACGAACCAGTCGGGTCAGCAGTGCCGAATCTCGGCCAGCCGTATAGCGGGTGCGCGGATTACTTGCGTGGATGGCTCGTGAAACCACTTCTGCCACTTTCTTAGGAGGAATACCGCTCGTTGCCCACGATTCAGCCTGCGCCTTCACGGCGTCAAAAAGACGATCATAGCGTCTGTGCTGATCGGGCGTCATCAACTTGGACAGCCGATCGGCTGTCGTAACCCCTTTCTCCGACAGGCTGGTGCTGACACCGCCCGGAGTAATCATGATAACTTTGAGTCCGAACGAAGACATCTCTCTGCGGAGGCTGTCATTGATCGCTTCCATCGCGTATTTTGCAGCTGAATAAATTCCGAAACCGGGCATTGAGATTTTGCCGCCAACTGATCCGATATTAACTACGCGTCCGCCGCTGTTCAGCAAGGCCGGAGTAAGCGCCTGAATAACCGCAACCTGCCCGATCACGCTGACTTCGATCTGACGACGAAACTCATCCAGCGGAACCATCTCAAGAGGTGCATTAACGGCAATACCGGCATTGTTGACCACGGCGCGCAAAGGGCGACCAAGCGGATCTTGCTCCACTCGTTCGGCCAGCTCCTTTAGTGTGTCGATAGCGGTAATATCGAGAATGACCGGTTCGATATTTTTTTGTTTGATTTTGTCGGCATCTTCCTGACGGCGAACCCCGGCTAAAACGTGAAATCCTTCAGCGGCGAGCTGCTCCGCGGTAGCCCTGCCGATTCCACTTGAAGTACCTGTGACGACAACCATTTCTTGAGTTTTATATGGCATTGTAAACCTCCCGAGTTTATTAAGTTATGAAACACTGTATAGCACTGTTATACGGTCATTATAGCACCGCTATACAACATTGTCTATAGCAGTGCTATATATTTTTTACGTAGTGTTGTTCTCCTGCGACCTGAACATTTTTTTGCGGGCGCAGCGTGATATACTTCGACGCTCACGATATACCGTAGCGTGAGGAATGAGCTCATCGAAACCCTCTGAAAATGAAAAAGATCGCCATCCCGCTTGGATAGGCGATCTCTTATGTGCCACTATTTGTGGTCCTTCATCTTTACACCATGAAACAAAACAAAGCCCACATAGGGGCTTTGTCTGGAGTCTCCAAGCTCTTTCATCGATCCCTCATTTTGAAGCAGAATCCGGCATTGGGATCAAGATGATCTGCATCACGCTTTCTCGAATGAGATCAACGACGTCGGGCTGGGGTGGGGGTGCCTTACGAATTTGGGACGTCACATACAGCCAAGAGGCCGTATTGGCAGAAGCCCAGACCAGATCTGCCGCAGCTTCGGCTGAAACAGCTAATTTTCCTGCGGCAGCAACTCTTTGAACATTTTGCACTAGTGCTTGGTGCGACTGATCTGCCGCCTCGATATGGGCACCCTCGAGCAGTCGCCCCATCATTGCCGCATAAATCCGAGGACGGGCTGCCGCGAAGCGGACATAGTCATCCCATCCCTGACGAAGCGCCATCTCTGGAATAGGGGACTCCACTGCAGCAATTTTGCTTTCAAATAACTGTTTGAACGCTTCCACTATAGCTGCACTCAGGAGTCCATCGGCATTACCGAAATGGTGGTAGAGTGTAGGAGCCGTAACCTGCGCAATCGAAGTGACAGCTCGCGTTGAAAATTGGGCTCCGCCCTCTTCTTCGAGTACCTTAAGAGCAGCTGCTAATATTTTGTCATATGTGTTCATACCTCTATTATAGCAGTGCTATACACGTATGTCCATGACGAGGGTTGTACTCCTGTAACCACGATCATCCCGTTTGAGATCACAACATGGTGAAACACTGCTTCTTTTCGTTTTATCGAGCTATCGTTCCCCTTAAAATGCATGTTCTACACAATAGAGTCCATTTGAATAATGGGTTCTATTGATCAAAAGGTAGTGCAGGTAATTCATCAATTTTCATACGTAGTAAACTATATGGTTTTTGTCGCAGGTCTTTTCCATAATGAAATCTTGCCTGTCTATGTAATTGGTTCACAATTACATATAAGTATTGATCCGGACCAATAGAAAACGTATCTGGCCATAAAATTCTGGGATCATGAGCGATGGTTTCCATGATTCCATTCGGCAATATCTTTCGAATACTATCGTTTTCATAATCTCCAGCATAAACGTTTCCTTTTGCGTCCGTCATCATCCCATCCGATGCACCCTTCTCTCCCCAATACTGCACAAGATCACTTAACTTGAAATCCGGTATCGTTCTGTCTCTTAACGATTCTGTTGAGATCGAGTATAGCTGGCGACTGGTTAATGGACAATAGAATAACATTTTTCCATCAGGGGAAATGGCTATACCATCAGAGGCCAATCGAAAGGGAGATGTCGAACCATCCGGGTTTCGATTCATCAAAATTTTCCCTTCCACTTTCGGTACAAAATACGGATCGGGTGAGGTTGAGCTTGCTCCATGCAGCCGTCTATACGAATTTCCGTTTTCTAAATTTACGACAATAATAGCGCCTGGACCATAGGAAGAAGAATCCGTTATATATGCGTAGCCTGCTTTACCTACACGAAAGTCAAATCGGACATCATTCAGATACGTTGTCGGCAAGACTACATCATCTGCAAATGTATATACTTTTCTTATCGTATTTGTTTCTAAATCGACCGCGACTAATTTTGCCCCTCCTTTGATTGGCTCAGAAAAATTTGGTGCACCCGTATCCAGTACCCACAGGGTTCCCCTTCCATCTGCAACAACACTTTGGACACTGATAAAGGACATAGCCATATTCAATGGGTTGATCAAATTCGTTTCTAAATTAGGATAAGGCTGCAGCTGACCTTCAACAATTTCCGCTACCGTAAATCTAACGTCATCTCCCCATTTCGGAAAGCAAATAAAGATACGCCCGGTTTCAGATACACTAATGCCTGTAGGCATAGCCCCGTAAAAGGAATGAACGAGTTCTAACTTACCGAAATATTCTTCCATAGGTAACATAGGCTGTATGATGTCCTCCTCAACATAGTTGAATAGATATTACCTATAATTATGTTCAAGACGTTTTCTCATGCCTGGCCCTTAATCATTCTTTTTCACCTGGATTTTTGAAATTGTTCGATACATCTAAAAATACAAAAAACTTCGGCGTAAGCCGAAGCATGTTGACCGTAACTATATGTGCAAAAATGCTTCCTCCGAGCGTCAACGCAGGGTATTCACCCATGGTATCAGCACCAAGACCGTTTTATTGTTGGTCCGGGAGACGTAATGCGTTTGCGGAAGTTTGCGCTTGATCTAAAAATTCATCTGCTCGGGTCAATTGCTGCCGGGCCATCTCCAACGCTTGTGAATTTGTTGCTGCATTAGATTCATTTAACGAGCTTATTGCCTGATTTAAAGCCGTCTGTACCTCAGAAACCGCGTTAGATGCATGATGCTCCAGTGTATTCCCACTCGAGTTAAGTGCACCTTCTGCCGGTTTTCTTGCATTTTCGGTCGCTAGATCAATTTTATTTTTATTGGGCACAGTGAGTCCTCCTCTCTCTTGCAAGATCATATAAAACAAAAATAAGTATCGGATTAAGATTTTGTTTATATTCCTGCAACTATATGGGAATATTCGGATCTCCCTTCTCCCGCAATCCATTTTAGTATAAGATCCGATGCGTTGGAAAATCTAACGTTGATGAAATAAAGGAGGTGATCATTTCTCCATGAATAAGCCAACGTTAGCGCCGCACGAATCAATGGAACTGCATGAAGCATTAAACTTCAAAACGCTTTGCCTCGCCAAGTCAAAACTGATGCAAGGCCTGGTCTTCGACCAAGAGCTAAAAGCTTTAATGCAGAAAGACGTCATTCAATCCATACAACAGATCGCCGAGCTGCAAGCCATTTACGCGAAAGCTCCTTTCCAAGCGCCTGTTCCGAGTAGTCCGACACCTATAACACATTAAGGGGAGCTCAAATGAATACCGATTATTTAGACCCGATTAATTCATTAAATATGCCGGAAATGGCAGATATGACTTTTGCCATGGACTTCCTTGTTCGTGCCAAGGAAGGTGTACGTAATTTGTCCATCGCCCTGACGGAAACGGCTTCACCGGATGTACGAGCCCTGCTGCACAATCATCTAAAGCAGGGAATTGCGATACACCAGGAAATCACAGAGCTCATGATTCGCAAAAAATGGTTCCATCCTTACGAGCTGAACGAACAGTACCAACTCGACCTGCTTTCGGCGAAGAATACGGTGATGATCGGGCAGATGAATTTGTTCCCGGATGATACGTCGCGTAAAGGCATGTTTGATCGGACGCCAGATGAACATATTGGAGGACATAATGCATGAAGGCGGTAACGTATCAAGGGGTTAAAAATGTCGTGGTCAAAGAGGTTCCGGATGCAAAGATTGAGAAACCGGACGATATGATCGTAAAGATCACCAGTACCGCCATTTGCGGTTCTGACCTTCATCTTATTCACGGGATGATCCCTAACCTTCAGGAGAACTATGTCATCGGACATGAGCCGATGGGGATCGTAGAAGAAGTAGGCCCTGGCGTGACCAACCTAAAAAAAGGCGACCGTGTAATCATCCCGTTTAACATCGCATGTGGAGAATGCTTTTATTGCAAAAATCAGCTGGAAAGTCAATGTGACAATTCCAACGAGAACGGAGATATGGGCGCATATTTCGGCTACTCGGGAACGACCGGCGGATATTCTGGCGGGCAAGCTGAGTATTTACGGGTTCCGTTTGCCAATTTCACCCACTTCAAAATTCCTGAGAACTGCGAACAACCGGACGAAAAGCTAAGCTTGATCGCTGATGCCATGACCACGGCATTCTGGAGTGTAGATAATGCCGGCGTAAAAAATGGAGATACGGTCATCGTTCTCGGATGCGGCCCAGTCGGACTTCTGGCCCAGAAATTCTGCTGGCTGAAAGGAGCAAAGCGGGTCATAGCCGTTGACTATGTCGATTACCGCTTGCAGCATGCGAAGCGAACGAACAACGTCGAAATCGTAAACTTCGAACAAGATAAGAACATTGGCAATACTCTCAAGGAAATGACCAAAGGCGGCGCCGATGTTGTCATTGATGCAGTAGGAATGGACGGCAAGATGAGTGATCTTGAATATTTAGCCAGCGGTTTGAAACTGCAAGGCGGCACCATGAGCGCATTTATCATTGCTTCTCAGGCTGTCCGCAAAGGCGGCACCATCCAAGTCACTGGGGTATACGGTGGTCGATATAACGGCTTCCCGCTCGGTGACATCATGCAGCGAAACGTGAATATCCGTTCCGGACAAGCTCCAGTTATTCACTATATGCCGTATATGTACGAGTTGGTTACGTCTGGCAAAGTGGACCCGGGCGACATTGTTACGCACGTCATTCCGCTCAGCGATGCCAAGCGAGGCTATGAAGTGTTCGATACAAAAACGGACAATTGTATTAAAGTCATCTTAAAGCCTTAAATATGGATAGATACTTGGGAGGACAATCCGAATGAATTCCAAATACGCATTGCATGAGGTGCTTGAGGTACATGAAATAGCTGCATTCAAGACGGTTTGCTTGACTAAATCCCAGACCATGCAAGCTCTGGTAACCGATCCCGAACTCATGCAAATTTTGCAACAAGATGTGACATTATCACAACAGCAGCTTCAGGAGCTCAGTGAAGTGCTGTCTAAAGCGACTGTATAGGAGATAACAAAATGAACCCAATATTAGAACACATGTCAGGCATTCATACGCTTACTGATGACGTGATCGCAATGGATTTGTTAATAAACGCCAAGAGCGGAGTCAGAAATTACGCCATGGCTGTGACCGAATGTGCCACCCCCGAAATCAAGCAAATTTTGATGAAACAGCTCGAGGAAGCTATAGTCTCTCACGAAAAGATATCAAATTACATGGTGCAGCATGGCTTATACCACCCTTACCATATTCCAGAGCAAATTCAGCTGGATCTGAAAAACATTCAAACGGCTATGAACATTCTGCCCTGATACCGCTTAACCACAATGGTCAGGTCTGTTTTGGATTTTGCCGGAGACTTCAGAGTACAAATATGCCTTTGTGCAAAATCCAGTAATGAAATAAGGGCGGATACACTCCGCCCTTATTTCAGCTGCGTAACGGAAACATACTTAATGGGAAATGTTCTTGTACCTCGACATCATCACCATATAGGCTTTCTATTATATCCGGGTTTCTTCCTACCTACACACCAAATCCTAATACTACCTCTGACTTTTGCTCCAATTCGGACTTTCTCGACACGAAGAATCCTCCGACTCGGTTCGGAGGATTAATATAAGTTTTTTGAAATTTTTTGTGCCATGCACTCAATTCTAGGGATCATCAAGTTGTCATCCATCATTTTAATTTTATCAGGTTTAAACAACTGAAATTTCTTTAGATTGTAATAGTCAAATAGCACCTGGTACACAGTCAAATGGTTCTCCATCAGGTACTTTACATCTAAAACGTTACTTAAAATCTCATCTTGCATAATGATAAGCCTACCATCTATCTTATTAAAAAAACCCTCTTTTATTCCTTCATCATAAAAAGCCAATTCCTGATATTCTCGTTGCTTCATGGCTTCTTTTAGTCGCTCATAGTTCTCAGGATAACTATTTTCAAGTTCCCTTAAGAAAATGTCTGTGATGTACTCTTTTAATAAGATTGTTTGTTCAAATGTTTGCTGAAATCGCTGAACAAATACTTGATCAGCATCAGAATCTTCAATAATTTCGTGGATATATTCGACAAATGTACTCACAATAAACGAAATAATATCTTCTTTGGTAGAGAAATATTTATATAAAGTCGCCCTGCTTATATCCATAATCTTTGAGATTTCATCCATTTTCAAACCTTGAAACCCATTTTTTCTAACGTGTGATAACAATCTATTAGTAAGCTTTTGCCTCATCTGATGTTGTTTTTCAATCTGCCGTTCCATCTAACTGCCCCCTTATAAATTATATTATATCTCATAATCATCATTTTAAACAAACTATACTAAATAGACATTTTATATACTTTTTGTTTACTTTACTTAACTCCCCATGCTATTATGTTGAACGAGCTAAGATTGGATACCTTTTTATCTAGGCTTTAAACACTAGGGGATAGAATTATTTAAGGAGGAACAAAAATGCAAACCCGAAGTCTTGGTCAACAAGGTTTAAAAGTCTCTTCTATTGGTTTGGGTACGATGGGGATGACAATGGCATACGGTCCTTCAAATGAAGATGAAGCAATAGCAACTATTCGTCGAGCTTATGAGCTTGGAGTTAACTTTTTTGATACGGCAGAATTATATGGATATGGAAATGGTCACAATGAACAGTTGCTGGGTCAAGCTGTAAAGGATTTTCGTGACAAGGTAGTACTGGCTACCAAGTTTGGCTTTGATATGACAGCCGAGCAGATTGGAACACGTTTTAACAGCCGGCCAGAAAATATTCGTAAGGTAGCTGAGAACAGTCTTCGCTATCTGCAGACTGATTACATTGATGTGTTCTATCAGCATATCCCAGATCCTGATGTTCCTATCGAAGAAGTAGCAGGGGTCGTCGGAGACCTTATCAAAGAAGGCAAAGTTAAATATTTCGGTTTGAGCAACACCGGTTCAAACACAATTCGTAAAGCTCACGCGGTTACCCCGGTCTCTATGCTTCAGACTGAATACTCGATATTCGAACGCGAGATTGAGGACAACAATATACGAAAGACATTGAATGAACTCGGTGTAGGTTTAGTGCCTTACTCTCCTTTAGGCAGAGGGTTCCTGACAGGTGCTGTTAAACCAGCCCAAGAGTACGCGGAAGACGATATGCGACGTTACGACGAACGCTGGCAAGGCGAAAATTATATCTACAATTTACGAGCAACGGAACAACTTAATGAACTGGCTTCTAACAAAGGTATTTCTGTAGCCGAATTGGCACTGGCTTGGCTTCTCGCCCAGGGAGAAGATATCGTTCCGATCCCGGGTACACGTAGTGTTAAGCGGGTTGAGAAAAACGTTGCTGCTGCTAACGTTAAACTTACAGAAGCTGATCTTCAACGTATTAAAGAGATCCTTCCACACGGATCAGCCGGTAGCCGATATCCAGCTGGAATGATGGAGAATTTCACAAGAGATTCATAATTTTTATTGAAAACTAAAAAGATGAATAAAAAAACAGCTAACTAAGGACATAGTCTGAACTGCACCTCCAATTGTTGATAATGTCTAACAATTGGGGAGCAGTTCAGTCATGGTTAGCTGTTTTTTATCAACACACTTAACACTCCGTATCATCCTGTTCGAAAAATCTCCATCATGATAGTATTTAGATAATTACCTAAACCGAAATGACACAATGTTCTTGTCCTTTTCGGTACTTATAAATGTTTAGTGCAATTATACAGCGAACAGTTCCATCGCGGTTGCCCCGTATTCAGTATGGTAATCGATGCATTCAATAAACTTTCTGTCATGTCGATATGGGGTATGAGTCTCTTCAGAGTCATTCCAAGGAATGCACCGTGACTCACAATTAAGATATTCTGGTCTGGGTGTCTGCATGATATGTCGGTAAGGCACTGTTTGCCTCTTTTTACAATCTCATCGTTTGATTCGATACCGAGATCTAGTCTGAACCATCCATATCCCCACCGATTGACGCGCTCCTGTTCTGTCGTTCCTTCTATAAGGCCACAGTTCATTTCTCTTAAGCGCGGGTCTGTTCTCACATCGATATTCTTGATCTTACCGATGATTTCCGCTGTTTCAAGTGCTCTGGACAAATCACTAGAATAAATATAATCCCAATGTTCTATGCCAATTCTTTTGGACAATAGTTCAGCTTGTTGTCGACCTCTCTCATTGAGCGGAATATCTGAATGGCCTTGTGTTCGATATTCATCGTTCCAATCCGTTACTCCGTGTCGGATCAATCCTAGCGTAGTCATTTGTGTCCCTCTTTTCAGTTGCAAAAATGATTTGAGAATCGACTTATGTATACCAACTACTTTCAACTTCCACTAATATAATAGCTCCACTAAATCTCTCTAACCTCTTGGAGGCTTTTCTTCTCAGTACAGGATAGAGCTTTAGCATCTTGTCCCTCGACATCTTTTCAGATTAACGGCTTCAAAAATTCAACTCTTTACGTATGTTTAGATTGTTTTTCGAATCATTTTAGGCTCTGTATACTCTTCAATTGGATTGTTCATTGATCGAGATGATAAGTAGTTTTACTCGTTAATATTCTTTATAACTAATACCTTATTAGGTACCCAGCCCTTCTCACCCTCTGGCGTACGAACAAAACTCCATTCATTAAGTTCAAGTTCTTTTTCAACTAACATACCAGGATCAACAGTCAATTCGTGTGCGGAATAGTGTGTTAATGCAGTCGCTATGTGTTCCTCATTTGGTGTACTTAATATTTGTTTTGGTACCCAGCCGCACTTTTTAGAATGGATTGCTTCACAAAAAATCCAGTTTGGAAATTCAGTGTCTTCTCTTCCGTAGATAACAATATCTCCTTTAGCTAAAACAATTGGATCAGGATAATTAGAAACATGTGGGTAAACCACTTTATATTGCTTCATAGCATGCCTCCACATAGTATATTTCACCTTTATTCATCAAGATGCGTCCAACAACGTAATGATTAAGTCTTTAAAAACATTCATTCAGCCTACTTATCTACTTGACAACAAAGAGGGGTTAAACAGTCAAGATTGTTTTATTTATTTACAAGGAATGGCCTTTGACTAATTTTCGTCAAACCACGTCTCTCACAATGATATATCCCCATAAATTTTTTAATGTTTTACCATTGATCATAACTTGATTTAGTAGTTGTTCAACTGATTCATACTTAATTTGTGCTTCTTCATTTTCCTTAATACAGTACCAACCACTTTCATTATAACTGATTAGGAAATGAGTATCATTCAAGATAAATTCTATTTCATGTCCGAGATTTAAATCTTCGGTAAATTCGTCGTAACTATACATTTTATGTCTCCCCTCACTATCTCCAAGGACTTGTCATTGTACATCCAAATCGTAAGTAAATGGGGTGGTTGGTAAATGCAAATGGTCCACGGAGCCCGTGGACCATTACTTCTTCTGATTATAGTCTAGCCGCCCAGCAGAGTCATCTGTTCTTTCATATAACGTGTGCCGTGAACGACATTCTTGGGACTGACCTGATCGATTCGTTCGAGGTCCTCCTTCATGAGAAGGATATCAGCCGCGGACGCATTTTCCTCCAGGTACTTGATACGTTTCGTACCCGGGATAGGCAGCGCCCCGTTGGCGATCGTCCAGGCAATGGCCAATTGGGATGGTGTGCAGTTTTTCTCCATCGCGATCTCCTTAATTTTGTTGACTACCTCAATGTTCTTCCGGAAGTTGTCTCCTTGGAAGCGCGGCATCCATCTGCGAAGATCGTCGGCGGCCAGATCCTCGAAAGTGCGAAGCTCGCCGGAGATAAAGCCCCTGCTCAGTGGACTGTAGGCCACATGGGTAATCCCCAGCTCTCTTACGGTAGGGAGTATCTCCTCTTCGATGTCACGGGTCCAGAGCGAATACTCACTCTCTAGCACGGAGATTGGATACACGGCATGAGCGCGGCGAATGGTGGACGCGGACGCCTCGGACAGGCCGAGCGCCCGAACTTTGCCTGCCTTGACCAAGTCTGCCATCGCTCCGACCGTCTCCTCGATCGGGATGTGCGGATCGACGCGGTGTTGGTAGTATAGATCGATGTAATCCGTATTCAAACGGCGAAGGCTATCTTCCACAGCTTGCTTAACGTAATCAGGATGGCCACTGATGCTCTCGTAATTTGGGGTGTACGAGAACTTGGTAGCGATAATGGCTTGTTCGCGGCGTCCTTGAAGAGCACGGCCGAGCAGTTGTTCGTTATGCCCGTTCCCGTACACGTCCGCAGTATCGAACATCGTGACGCCTATGTCCAAAGCCCGATGGATTGTTTGGATCGACTGTTCGTCGTCAGTCACCCCGTAAATGCCTGGAGACATCCCCATAACTCCCAGACCGATTGAAGAGACGAGGATATTGCTATTGCCCAAAATTCTTTGCTTCATTTGTTAATCCCTCATTCTATGTTTGTTGTCGCTCTGACTCCTCCATCTTGATTAACAACTGGCTCTCGGAAGGGATTCTCCCTTTCTCGATGTCTTCGTATATCGACAGCTTGTTATTGACGGCGTCGAGCGCTTCGGCCAATTCGTTCTGGCGGCGAAATAAATCTTCCTTGTACTGGTTCAAGATCGCTTTGCGCTGTGGAATCGTGGAATCACCATCGAGCGCAAGATCCACCATCTCTTTCAGCAACGACAGCTTCATCCCTGTCGCCCGGAAACATGTCATCAGCCGGACCCAATCTAGGTGATCTTGTTCGAACAGTCGATTCCCGTTCTTATCTCTCTTAATGTAAGGGAGCAATCCCTCCTTCTCGTAAAAACGAATCGTATGAGCCGGGCAACCCAGCCGCTCTGAAGCTTCTTTGATCGTGAATGGCATTGGCCAGATCGCTCCTTTATCGGTTATTTTCAGACGGAATCGGCGGGTTCTTCCTCATCCTAAATCTTAAAGTACACTTTAAGGCAAGCGTTATTTTGGGAGACAACTGTTAACGTTCAACTACTGGTTATCATTATAATGCCCATCATTGACCCTATTTTTCCATTCCGGCAACCGGTACAAATTCTTGCCTTTGGCTTGGGACACGATCTTGTACCGATAAAAAAAGCCGCTTTAGTAGCGACATCCAATGGGAATATGCTCTTGTCCCTTGACAAGAACTTCAACCTATTGCCGTTTCCTTCCTCTTCTCACTCTTCAATTTGTTCACATATCAAGAAAATACCTGCCCCTCTCCCGGGCAGGTATTAACGGTGAATCGGATGAATGGCTTACCAACATCGATCACTAAATATTAGTCCAGAAGACTGTAGATCTGAATGCTCTCCACCTTGGCATCCTTGATATGAAACGACATCACATCCACATAATTGGATGGCTCGTAACGGAAGTCATCCTCCTTATCAGGGGCTCCATCACCAAGCAGTTTTCCCTCAGGGTAGGCATTTTTGAGTGTATCCAGGCTATCTCCTGCTTTAATGTTTCGGACTGTCGCGTACTTCGGATCTGTAATTTCGATATGAAAGATGGAGTCTTGTTTCCCCTCCGGTATACTGATTGTTTTAATTTCCAGACCAGGATACGTATAGACCTTTTCTGTAAAACCAATTAACGTATCCATGTTTGTTCCATCGTCGGCAGTGTACGTATGGGATTTCAGGTTATCCGGTTTGCCCAGCATCTGTTCCATCTGATCCTCATTCGCTGTATCCGAAATCGCAATGGTGTGCTCATTATAGACAAAAGCAAGCTCCTTCAGCACCACATTGCCTTCCTTCTCCATCGAACCTTCCTTAATAGCTTCAGCACTCTGTCCTTCCGAATTTTCTGAAGCAGGCGCAGTAGAATTGGTTGCTCCTTCGCCTTTGCTTTGTTCATTCGTTGTGTTCTGTCCGGTTGCTGGAGATGTGGCATCACTGGACTGACAGCCCGTTAATGCCCCCGTTAGTAAAGCACCTAGTACGATAAAACCTGCAGCTTTCTTTGTTAACTTCATCATGATCCCTCCATAAATGTGTAATTTGTTCTTATGAAGTGATTATAAAAAAAGCATTTGTTAGTCTCATAACAGAAATGTACCAATCTTGTAACGTTACCTATTTAGGCTTGGGTTTAGATTCAGATCTACGCACGAGGCAAAACAATCGTAACGGTCGTTCCTTCCCCGATACGACTTTCCATGTCGATATATCCATTGAACCGCTCTACAATCTCTTTGCAAATAGAAAGTCCAAGACCTGAACCGTTTGCAGTGCTTGTATTTTTCGCCCGGTAAAAGCGTTCCTGCACTCGCTCCAGCTCATCGCTTGCAATACCGATACCTTGATCGTGTATCCGTATAACCACCTCACTCGGCGTATGTTCCATCTCTACTTTAATCTGTGAGTAATTGCCTGAGTATTTGATAGCGTTGTCCACAAGGTTGGCGATCGCGTGGGACATCAACATTGGATTTACGTTGGCATGAACTCTTGTCGTACCCTCATCATCCGCTTCTTCCTCCCCCTGACCAACTCTGATCTCTATCCCTTTATCCTTAGCCTTGGCTCCCATATTCATTGCAACTTGCTGAATCAGTTCGTTCATTTCCGTCTTCCGGGCTTCCAAATCGTTAGAACCAGCCTTATCGAATCGGGATAGTAATAACAGTTCATTAATCAAGCGGGTGAGCCGATCCGATTCCTGCAGCAGATGAGCATAAATTTTTTGCAGCTCCTTGTTCTCAGTCTCCCCTTCCACCAAATATTGAGAGAAACCACGAATGGCTGCCAAGGGTGTTTTTAACTCGTGAGAGACGTTGGAGACAAATTGTTTCTGGTACTGAATGTAATCATGAAGCTGTCGCCCCATCGAATCCAGCCCATCTGCCAGCATGCCCAGCTCATCCTTCCGTTTGAGATGAACTCTCCGAAACTCCTGTCTGGAGAAACTTTGCGCAGCGCTAAGCAGTATCTTAATCGGCTTGGTTGTGTTGCGGGCAATCCATAGACTGGATAACGTAATAAGCACAATAAATCCGCCTGCACCTGCAAACAGGATATAACGGATTTGATCCATGATCGCATAAAAGTAGGAAATGTCCTCCACGAACTCATACACATAAGCGTTTTCGTAGAATTGATCCTGAATGGGCGTCGCAAAATAAAGCAAATGATCTTCCGTGACGGTGTAGGCGTAACTGCCGCTCAGGGCTTTCTCAATATTCTTTTCAAAAATAAGCGGTTTGCCATCATTAATGATGATGCCATCCACAGCTAAGCCCAGCAGCTGCTTGGAGCTATCATAGATACGTACTTCCTTGCCCGAAGCTTTCAGCTTCTCCAGTGCAAGTCTGACGATTTCCTTGGTTTGCGGTTCTCCTGACGATGACCTATGCTGTGCTAACACCTCTCGGAAGGACAACTCGGACAGATCCGCCTTCTCCATCATTTGTTTCTCAATGGTAACGAAGCTGTAGTAATCGATGGCTTTATTCACCGCAAAAATGATGATGCCAAAAGAAAGCACGGAGAAAAATAAATAATTCAGCAGTAACCGGGTTGCATACTTCAGTCCTCGCCACCTCCAAGCTGATAGCCAAACCCGTAGATCGTTCTGACATACTTCGGTTCGTCCGCGTTGTCCTCCAACTTTTTTCTTAAACGCATGATGGTCATATCCACACTGCGACTGTCTCCCATAAAGTCATATCCCCATCCGATCTGCAGCAGCTCATCCCGGGTAAAGATTTTGTCCGGCCTTTTGAGTAGCGTTTCCAGAATTTTAAACTCTTTGGCCGTTAAAGACACGGGAACACCGTTTTTCAGCACCCTTCGGCTTTCCAGATCAAATGTCAGCTCTTCATGAATGATGCGTGTAGATTTCACTTCAGTTCCTTCACTGGATTCCTCCTTGCTCTCGTTTCTTCTCAGAATCACCTTGATCCGAGCGAGCAATTCACGATTGTCAAAGGGTTTCGTCATGTAATCTTCCGCCCCTAGCTCAAGTCCGAGCACCTTGTCGATTACCTCATTTTTGGCAGAGAGCATGATCACAGGAATGGCACGTTTTCCTGTAATTTCCTTACACAAGTCATATCCGGAACAGTCTGGCAGCATCAGATCAAGTACCACTAGGTCGGGTTGAAAAGAGTCGAGCAGTTGCAGGCCAGTTTTGCCATCCTCTGCAGTTTGCACATCGTAATTTTCTCGCCTTAGCACCAGCTCAATTAAATCTCGAATTGCAATTTCATCATCAATGACTAGGATTTTCTTCATTGTACACCCCTATCTAGCCTTGTTCTCCAGCTTCAATCATATATTAACCCCATCTTAGCACAAACATTTTAGATTCCTCCACCAACAGCAAGATGAGGTATATTCCACTGAGCCAGTTCCACAATCTCTTCTTCGTCGTCTACGATCAAGACTGTGCGTGTCATGTTTAGGTTTGGGTTATGATTCATCTCTGTCTTCCTCCAAGCTAGCAATTTCTCCTATCTTTACTATATATACATGTTTATGATCCGGTTGAGGTTCTCTCCAATTCAATTGTAAGGATGATGTAAGATTGGCTACAGGGTCTTTACAGTTGCATGTAGTAAATTTAAATTACAATACATGATTTAGGAGGCTCGAGATCAGAGCAATGTTACTTGGCAAAAGCCTTAATTCGCTAAGAAAGTTTCCGGCACTAGGCAATATATTATTCTGGCAAGGTCAAAACAAACCGACGGGTGTTTCAATACTCGGCGGTTTGTTTTATTTAATCAACAGCGGCTTTCCGAAATATTACAAGTTACACGAGTACATACTAAGGAAATGTTGGATGAAGCTTACATAACGGAGGTCTCTTCATGGTATTTACAATCACAATTATGATCGTAGCACTGTTTGCAATTTGGGGAGCTGTTGCTCCCGATCAGCTGGCAGATGTGGCGAACGTTGCCTACAACTTCTCTATTCATAACTTTGGCTGGTTTTATTTGCTAGCTACACTGTTCTTCCTGATCTTCGCTTTCTATCTGGCGTTCAGCCGTTTTGGCAGTATCAGGATGGGGAATGAAGATGATGAGCCGGAATATTCTACAGTTTCTTGGCTGGCCATGCTGTTTAGCGCCGGTATGGGCATTGGTCTGGTTTTCTGGGGAGTTGCTGAACCGCTGTCCCACTATTTATCTGCACCGGAGGGGGCAGAAGCCGGAACGACACAGGCAGCAAGACTTTCCATGCGATATTCCTTTTTCCACTGGGGGCTGCATCCTTGGGCGATCTATACCGTCATCGGCTTGGCACTTGCTTATTTCCAGTTCCGGAAAGGCTACAAAGGGCTGATCAGTTCCACCTTTATTCCTCTAATAGGTGAGCGTCTTGCTGCAGGCTGGCTTGGCAAGCTCATTGATATTCTGGCGGTCATTTCCACCGTCTTCGGTGTTGCGACCTCCCTTGGATTGGGTGCACTTCAGATCGGCGGGGGGCTGAATCACTTATTCGGTATTCCTAACTCGACAATGACCCAGGTTGTTATTATCGCAGTTGTAACCGTACTGTTTTTAATCTCGGCAACCTCTGGTCTGGATAAAGGTATTAAGATTCTGAGCAACACCAACCTTGTTATAGCTGTGCTGTTAATGCTTTTTGTATTGGTGACTGGACCGACTACGTTTATATTTGACACATTCACGACAACTTTGGGCAGTTACATGCAAAATATTATTAATATGAGTTTGAGACTGACGCCGTTCTCAAAAGAAACCTGGATTGGAGCTTGGACGTTATTTTACTGGGCATGGTGGATCGCGTGGGCTCCCTTTGTTGGTACTTTTATCGCTAGGGTATCTAGAGGAAGAACCATAAAGGAATTTGTAATTTATGTCATGGTTATTCCAAGCCTTTTCGGATTTATCTGGTTCTCAATCTTCGGCGGAACAGGACTTCACCTGGAATTGTTCAATACTGCCCATCTGGCGGAAGCCGTCAAGGAAGATGCGACAACCGCTTTATTCCTCATGCTGGAGCAGTTGCCGTTAGGCACGATTGTAGCATTCATCGCTACACTCCTGATCATGATCTTCTTTATTACGTCGGCTGATTCCGCTACCTTTGTGCTGGGCATGCTGACTTCAGATGGCAAGCTGGACCCGAGTACAAGAGTGAAATTAACCTGGGGAATCTTGCAGTCCGCCATCGCCGTAGTATTGCTGATCAGTGGGGGCTTGAACGGCCTCCAGACAGCCTCTATTGTGGCCGCGCTTCCGTTCGCTGTTGTCCTTATCGGGATGTGTGTCTCCCTTCTCAAAGCTCTGCAAGCTGAGGACAGAGAACGCCGTCAGAAGGAAAAACGGCAGCGCCAAAAACTGAAACAACTGCTGGAGGAACATGAAAACTTGCAGAATGAAATTCCCGGCAGGTAATGGCTAATTGAACTATATAGAGTAGATACCTGTCCTTAGACGGGTGAAATATAAACACATGAAAAAGAGCATCAGCAGCGCTACGGCGGCTGATGTTCTTTCTTTACAAATCCCCAGGGAACTCCTTTTACATATATACGGTTCTCGTCGTTATCCTGTACAAATTCTATTGATTGGTTTACGCATTGTTACATTCCAGAATACTGAAAAATCGCTCAACAAAAATATCACCATGGTGTTTCTTCATTTGCGCCGTGTTGAAAATATATTCTTCCATATGCTCAAGCTTGCGCAGACTGCGGACCAGTACTTTCCGATCATCGTCAGATAGATTAGGGTCATCGTCGACCTTCGTCAAAGCATGTTTCACACGTGCGGATAACCCTTCAACATATAGATGGTTTTTGGATTTTGGCGGAATACATTGTGTCAGGTCACAGCTCACAAAACGAACACCGTCAAGGATACAGTTTTCAAAATTGGCGATGAGCTTTTGTTTGCCATTTCCCTCAAACGTAATATCCACCAGCTTGCCGGTAAAGGTACAATTGACGATATTCGCTGCTTGTAAAATGCGGTCATTGAATCTGCATTTATGAAAAGTACAATCAATAAACGCAGCATTCTCCAATGTCATGCCTCTCATATCGCAGGAGGAAAATTCGCAATTGGTAAAAACAGCTTCGTCTTTGGCAATACCAACAGAACGCAAGTCGGAACGAATAAATGTGCAATGGTCAATCATACTACCGGCAAAAAATCTCGCATTCGTAAGATCGCAGGTATCAAATACAAGGGAACACAGGTTACAACCCCAAAATATAGGTGAACCAACATTCGAGTTTAGTATAGTTGATCTGCTTATAGTTTCGTGTTCATACCTGACAACATCAGAAAATAATTCGTTGTCTACTGACATCCCAGACTCAAGTCTTCTCATCCCGATCACCCTATCATTTCTTCCTGAATTTCACTCACCACTTGTTAAGAAAAGATATGTTTTTGTCCCTCGACATTTTCCCCATGCTGTACATCAAAAAAATAACCGCTCTGTTAAGGGGAGCGATATTGTTGGATGTTACTCCATTCGCTTACATTACATTGTCCATAATCATTATTACCCACCGCAACCACCGTGCCATCCGATTTCAGTCCAATCGTATGGGCACACCCGGCCGAAACAGCTCTAATTTCGTGCCAGCCATTTACATCGCATTGGTCATGTTTATTTGAACCCGCCGCAACCATCGTACCGTCAGACTTAAGACCAACGGTATGATAACTCCCCGCTGCAACTGCTACAATATCGCGCCATCCGCTAACGTCACACTCACCTTCATTATTTCTACCTGTAGCCACTACCGTGCCATCCGATCTAAGACCAACCGTATGAAGATACCCCGCCGAAACAGCCAATATGTCGCTCCAGTTGCTTACACTGGATTGTCCATACTTATTGTTACCAACTGCTGTTACCGTACCGTCTAATTTTAGACCGATTGTATGCCAGTCACCCGTCGAGACCGCTACAATATCATGCCAGCTGTTCACGTTGCATTCACCTTCATTATTTCGCCCCACCGCAACCACCGTGCCATCTGATTTAACCCCGACAGTACGGCACCAACCTGCAGAAACGGCTACAATATCGCGCCATTCGCCTACATTGCATTGGTCATGCGTATTCCAACCTGTAGCTGTTACCGTACCATCCGATTTAAGACCAACGGTATGGGCATTACCCGTGTTCGTAGCCATATGAACATTGCCAGCAACTACTGCGACGATGTCTAACCATTCGCTTACCTTACATTGACCGTATTTATTATCGCCAACAGCAGTTACTGTTCCGTCAGATTTAAGTCCAACGGTATGACGACGACCCGCTGCTATGGTATAGTTACGGAATCGTTTCGTCTCAAACATCGCTTCCATCCGTGAATCATAATCCATATCTTCCCTCCGCCTGTTATTGGGGAAAAAGTTTAACTCTTCCGGTAAGCAACCTTATGAAAGGCATTGATATAACGAAACAGTGCTTCACCATCATCCGACACATGTGTGCTTCCATCCAGTGGCAGGATCATGGCTTGATACGGCTCTGGCACCATTCTATATTGATGAACATAGGAGGTCAGAACAAATCCGTTGCCTTGCCAAAATTGAATGCGTTTCCGATGCGCCTCCGTTGTCCCGGATTCCGCCTCGATAATCATACCTTTGATCCCGTGTTCCCGCAGCCCCCAAGCTTTGAGTTGCTCCAGCATCCAAGTCCCAATGCCCGACCCGCGCAGCTTCTGTTCCACCGCGAGGTAATCGATGATCAGGATGCGGTTCGCGGCCTTCCCCACCATTCCAGTAACAGCCAACGCAACCACTTCTCCTTGATGCACGCCCGTGTGTAAGCAACCAATCCCTCGGTTCAGCATATTGCGCAAAATCGATTTTGTCTTTGCACCGCTTGGAAAAGCGTCATGATAGATCGGCTCCATCCGCGCCCACAATGCTTCATCCCAGTCCTCTATAGTTGCAAATTCTAGATCTTGCACTTCATTCGCCTCCAGGTTTCTCATTAAAAGAATTCTAGGATGGAAAATTTACCAAAGGGGTTCCTGAAATAGCAAATCAAAACATTCAGCATCCCAAGTTTTATCTCCCGGATAAACGTAGAATTCTCCTCCATAAATATACTTGTCCAATATTATACTATTTCCGTGTAATCAAGAAAAACCTCAGCTGGGTTAACCGGGCTGGGGTTTTCAAATTAACTATTTGGGATTAGCTTTCACCCTTTTCTAAGGCTTTTTCTATCCAAAAATAGCTCTTTTATTTAACTCTGAAATGGGTTTGAGCATATTTTGATACGATGGGGACAGCACTCAATAGATACCCGACAGTCAACACGATTAAGACAACAGTGAGTATCCACAGTGTAGGACCTAATAACATCACCACAACAAAACCTAATGAAATAAGACTGTTCACTAATGTAAAAAGGGGATTATTGGTTTCCAGCTCTGTGGTGTAGGGCTGAAACACATAGTATACCAATAGATGATGTACTGAGAAAAATACAGACAGTGCCATCGTCATACACCAGACGGGGAGCAATGTACTTGTATCCCTTCCTTCAGACAAAACAAGTATAGACACACTTAGTACAGTTGCTACACATGCACCTAACTTTAGATTCAAGAATAATAAACTTCTAAACCTTAAACGAAAATGCTGCTTCGCATGCTTGCGATAAAATGAGTAACGCATAAGTTGCATATCACAATGGTAGAATAGCCCCTTACAAACCTCTCTGCCTATTGTCAGACTTAGCATAGCCATAATTAAAACAGGAGTAAATCGTTCCAATGAGTTTAGGGAGACATGATCTCTGAAAATGAATGCCAAGAAAGATAGTAATAAGCCAATGATCATAATAGCCACTAAACGTCTGCGGAACGGCACCTGGATGAGATGATTGTACCTACTAACCAGGAGGTTATGCATTTGTTCGTTATCTTTTGCCTGTACCATTTGTTTTTGAAGATTAGCCATCATGATTTCCGTATTCAACAATGGATCAGATTGGTTCGTTACTGCGCGTACGGCTTCTGTGAAATCCGTATGTTTTAGTAAGATATAACCAGCAACAATCCCGGATAACCATATTAGTGTGACAAGCCACCGTTGAGCCAATATCACCGTTCCGAAAAGAGGAATGCTCAGTGATGTCAATGGTTCCATTATTTAAATTATTCGTTTGCTCTTGCAATCTCCTTGCTCAGTTGTTCAATAGCCTGACTTTCATCCGGAACGAAAAATATATCATTACCATTATTGCTTTCATAGATAAAGTCTTTAAGACTTTTGCTGGTATAACCTGAAAAATCACCAATAATCGCAATTTTGGTCTGGTAATTGATAAACTTTTGAAGCACTTCTCCAGCCAGACGAGTTTTCAGCTCAAAAAAATCTTCGCTTACTTCGGATTTGTTAACAATAATACGGTGACAATCGACTTCATATCTAACAGTTGCCATGAGATCGATAGCAGACTGAACATCTGTGATTAACTTCTCGCTACTCGTAACGTAAGCAATGCAAACTCCATTTTCGTTTATTTTTCTAATGTGCATCTTTCTTTCCCCCTCAATTCCAGGTAGCATATACCCAGATCATTTGTCCTGATGTGACTACCACATAAGAGCAAGTATACCGTCTCCAGTAAGGGGAGATTCAACCCTTGTTTTTGAGCTAATATGGATTGAGTCTCCCCTAACAGGAGATGATATACTACATTGACAGAGGTGAAGTTTATGCAGAAAAACCAAAATGAGTTATCTAGTATGCAAACATTACAACAAGAAACAGCAGACAGCGTTTTATTCTCCATTGGAGAGACTGCGCAAATGATAGATTCTACAGTAAAAACGGTTCGTTACTATGATGAAATACAATTAGTGAAAGCATCCTTTGTAAATAACCGTGGGTACCGCTTTTACACAACAGAGGCCATATGGCGTCTACAGCTAGTTAAAACACTTCGTGAACTAAGATTCGGAATTGAAGATATTAAGAAACTGCTTTCTGGCGAAATACCTATGGAAACGTCCCTGGATTGGCAAATAGAAACGTTACAAACGGAGGTTCAAGCACTGAATGGCATGATTGCGATATTGAATAATGCCAGAAGTTTAGTTAATCATTATAATAATGATTCCAAGAAGAATCCCTCCCCTTCTCTTTCGTACTTGCATGAATTAGTTCATATCCATAAGCAAAATCAACAAAACAGACAGCAATTTGTTATAACCAAAATAGAAGAAATCGGATTTATGTCAGATATTCCAGCAGAATGGAAAGATGCTTTTTTTTATTACTTTAACAAGTTCATTCTTCATCCGGGAAAATGGTCTGCCAAGCAACTCATGGCTTGGGAGGAGTTAAAAAAGCTGATTAACTCCCCTGAATTTATTGCTGATCTTCAAAGCGTGGAGTTCCTGTTCGTAAACATCGCCCAGCATCCTCTTTATGAGGCTAAGGAATGGGTCCGGCTCATGCAGAGTATCCAGAAACGATTAAGTATTGCCTTGAAAAAAAACTACGAACCTCATAGCAGTTATGTTCAAGCCATTGCTGACGATGCAATACAGCTATATTCCCATTCTAATGCGGCGTCTAACAGCAAGGAGATTCTTCAAAGGATAGAAGCCCACATAGACAAGCTCGAAACCAAAAACTTCAAACGATCTATTATGCTTTGTTCCATACTGAGTCCCGAATTTGAACAATTGTCCCAAAGAGACGACTTATTATTCCGGGGCTTGAGATGGAAGCTTCAGCAGATCTAACTGTAAGAAACCATAGAGAAGCCAGTCATCGTATACTGAAAACCATTTGTCAAACAACATCTGACAACTCGGTTGCAGTTTAGAATGACTGGCTTTTTACTTCCAGCTTTTCAGCTTATTTCTCGCCTTTTTCTAACGTAAACAGCGTATGCTCGCCTATATTTTGATCAAGCAGCTTCAATGGCTCCTGCTTCAAAAAGTGATTAAAGAAATCCAGCGTGTATGCATTGATAATCGGATATGATTTCTTCAAATTTATTCCTCCCATCCACTCAAATAATGGCGAGGTCAGGTACAGATCGGAGAAACCCATATGCGACATATTACGCAGTGTTAGCCAGTAATTTCCGCCATCTGTAATATGATCATATCGTTTGAACAAATCTGTCAAAGAGGCAGTGAGTGCAGGATCTTGAATATATTGCTCAAAATATCTGGATTGATCCGCACTCATCATAAGAAACGGTTTATTGATGCCCCCCTCAGGCACTCGCAGCTTTCCATAAAGCACGCCATCCATATTCAAAGCTGCCTTAATTCGATCATCAGACATTAACATTTGTGTACTTGTTGCCCCGCCAAAGGAATGTCCAAACATTCCGATACGCTGCAAATCCATTCGGCCTGTAAAACGATGATCGGGATCATGAGCATTCAGTTTTTCCACCTGATCTAAAACAAAGTTGACATCCTCTAGCCATATCTCATTCGTTTGATCCATCATCTCGACCTTCCCATCCAGACCTGGAGTAAAGTAAACAACCGTACCGTCGGAAAATGAGGAAACCGTACTGTTATAGGTGTGGTCAATACCTACGACAATATAGCCGTGACTAGCAATTTCCTCGATTTGGAATGTATTCTGATTTTTGTGGCCATTAAAGCCATGTGAAAAAATTAAGACAGGGTAAGAGGCTTCCTGATCTGAAATGTCCACATTTTCAAGTGAGTGCGTTTTCACATAACGTATACTGTTAAATAACTGCTTTGGCAAACCTAAAAGTCGGTGATAGCCTTCTGCCAATAATGCCCCGTCTTGTACGTATGGGCTTATATTCCCCTTTGAATCCTTCTTAGCTGGGTACCAAATCTGTATCTTAAGCTTACGTTTGTCACCAGCTTTTGTAGTATAAGTTTCCTCTCTTGTCTCATCTGTCCACTCATAGGATGTGGTTCCTACCTTATAAATTCCTGTTGGCTCGGAAAAAGTAAAAACCGGCAGTAATACTGGCAGCACTACAGCTCCAAAAGCATAAATGACAGCTGCCATTATTCCAATGATCTTTTTAATTAAACTTGGTGAAGTTTTTTTTTGCTGTTTAGACCATGGGAGTCTAGCTCGCACAAGGATATAAAGCGGTACAACAGCTAGGGCGTAAGCCGGAATGAGCTGCCAACGCATGCCTTCCAGTATTCCTTGCAGAAGAATGAAAATAACCGATATGCCAAGGCTAATCATTAAGCCTCGCTCTTTTTTCTCTTTTCCAACCAAAATCCATCCCAAAACCCCAATGTTCCAGAGGATGACGATAGCCTCCAGATTTCTCATATACCCAGCTCCTTTGTCGTGTTGCGACTAACTACTTAAGAGCAAGTATATGGTCTCCAGTAAAGGGAGACTCAACCCCTGTTTTGAACGATTCCTCAGGCTATCCTTGATAGGTAGAAGCAGAGTCATACTGAACTCGCGCCTCTACAACTTGAGTGTAATGTTCTCTCCCCCACTGCCTTAACTCTTTCATCGGCTGAAGCAAGGTTTCCCCTAATGTTGTTAGTGAATATTCGACAATTAAAGGTACTGTAGGCGTAATGTGTCGTTGAACCAAACCATCACGCTCCAGCTTGCGTACCGTCTGGGTAAGCATTTTTTTAGATATTCCCTCAACCCTACGTAACATTTCTCCATATCTGATTTTACCGTTTTCCATGGCATATATAACAAGTGCACTCCATTTGCTAGAGATGATATCAAGAACTTTGCTATAGCCGCAGTTAGATAACGAAATATCAGATTGTTTAGTTTTTGCTGAATGTGCCAAACCGTTCCCCTCCTATGCACGCTGAAGTTCCCAGGACACTTTAAAGTGCCTACTTATATCATTTTATTTTTTGGATTACTGTATGTCTATACCAGGGGTTGCCCTGTACTATATTCCTTTGAAGGCAGGTAAATAACATGACAAACATAATTAAAAAGCGTCCCAAGTTATATGTATTGGATAACGGTCGAATGAGCATGGATAAAAACTGGATCATCTCCATGCATAATCCAGCAACCATTAATAATCCGAATGCCCAGACACAATTTGTTGAATTTCCAATTTATACAGTGTTGATTGATCATCCTGAGGGAAAAATTTTGTTTGATACTGCTTGTAACCCCAACTCCATGGGTCCTCAAGGGCGCTGGGCGCAGTCAACCCAACTGTCGTCTCCGTGGGCAGCAAGCGAGGAATGTTACCTGCATAATCGTCTGGAGCAGCTTAGGGTTAGACCTGAGGAAATCAAGTATGTCGTTGCCTCCCACTTGCATCTGGACCATGCAGGATGCCTCGAACTGTTCACGAATGCGACTATTATCGTGCATGAGGATGAGTTTAATGGAGCGCTTCAGACCTACGCCCGCAATGAAAAAGAAGGAGCCTATGTGTGGGCTGATATTGATGCATGGATCAAGAACCAGCTGCAATGGAAAACAATCAAACCGGGAGAAGATAATCTGGAATTGGTGGATGGTATCAAAATCTTGAATTTCGGAAGCGGTCATGCTTGGGGAATGTTAGGTCTCCAGATCGATATGCCAGAAACCGGCGGAATCATTCTAGCTTCCGATGCCATTTATTCTGCGGAAAGCTTTGGTCCTCCGGTCAAGCCACCTGGTATAATCTACGATCTGATCGGTTACCGGAACACCGTGGAGAAAATTCGCACTCTGGCCGCTCGCACGAATTCCCAAGTCTGGTTCGGGCATGATGCGGATCAATTCAGCAGCTTGAGAAAATCTACTGAAGGATATTATGAATAACTCAACCTGGAAACGATTACTATTTTCACGCTGCTAAAAAACCCAGAGGAATGAAGTATACCTGAATCGTCGGGAACGTGGCGAATGGGCGGTACTATGATCACTCTGGTTTGTTAGTCCGAGTGAGGGGCTTAATAAGTCTCAATATGGATGCCGCAGTCTAAGGTATTATTTTCCCAGTCCAAGACTGCGGCTGATTTTATATTGAAGTGATCTTTCAAGGAGAATTGTTGGAAAACACCAAAAACTCCTCTGGCTTAACGAGAAGAAATCAACTCCTTTTTAGAATACCCAAATATGCACTCCAAGGTCCAACATCTGTCCTGTATCTCTCCGCCATGACCCTAACGATTTGCGCTATATGTGTAAAATCATGAACGACCCATGCAGAGAGCAGCTCCCTCAACTTAACGATGCCGAATTCCGGATGTAGGCCAGTCTTCTCCAGATTAGGATTAGAATAAATGATATCCTTGAGTGTGGAGATATTCTTCATTCTGATGCTGCTAAACTCTTGTAGTGCCTCTTCAACAGTTCTTTCGGAAATTTCCTTCAAGTGGGAGAAACGGTCGAATGCTGGAATCAGATTATTTTCCCCTTCAAGTAGAATGGATTCCACTCGCGGAATCCAGTTATGCTTCTCCGCTTCAATGAGATGTTCAACCACTTCGTGAGCATTCCAGGTTCCTTCACCTTCATTGCTTTGTATCCACCCTTCAGACAGACCTGTTAAGAAACTCTCCAGAGTTTGCGGCGTGCGCTCCAAAATTTCAATAGCTTCATTTAACTGAAAATTCATTTGAATACTCCTCTCTATCATAAATAATACATCGATGATTTCTTTGCTGCGCCACTTACTTTTTATGCTTTACAGGAGTCTCAAACAAAATCTTATAAAACTGCTGTATGAAGCCCTCATAGGGATTCTGCTAATAAGTTTCTTTCTTGAGCATTCGCCCCTGTTCCTGCTTGTCAGCAGCATTTTCTTTAAAATAAGTTTCATTTAAACATGACATCGCACGAACTTGTGACGATAACACGCAAAAATCCGCTAAATAGCGGCATCAACGGTAGTATGGTCTTGTCCCTTAACAAGTTTTTTGAAGGAATTTCAGGTTGATCTTCCTTTAAACCAAGTCTTCGACTCTTGGGAGCGCAGTTTCCAGATGACAAGCACAGGAAGAATAACACCGATGATGAATCCTACGTTTTGCCAGACCGCGAATTCAATCAAGCGCAGTCCAATCATGGCAACAGATAATGTGATTACAGCTGTTCGACTGGTGGCTGACGGGGAATTTAATAGAAAACCGACATACGCTGCAGCTAGCCCTACAACGATCATGGCAATACAAAGCCATTTCTTCAGAAAATCTAAACTGTTGATGGAGTAGATCCCATTAATGATGTTAACAAATGCAGCAAGGTACATCAGCATCTGGATTAGTCGAATGACAGCAGGCCGATGAGAGTCGATTCGCTTAGTATTATTCATTATATTCAAGTACTCCTTATCTTAATATTCAGAGCTTCTTGTCGTATCATTATTCTCATAATATGATTTGCATATTGCCGAGGAAAATACTCGATACAGCAACCATGATATTTCCAAAAGAATATGAATTGAAAGCTTCAGCATTTGATCAGCTAAAAGGATATAGAAACAGCGGCATTGCAGGACACAAATATCCTAGAATGCCGCTGTACGTTCCCCGTTAGCATATCAATGCATCATCTCTGCAGTATCGAGGAGTTAATGTACAATGAGGACTGGGCAACTTGATAGCTGTGAAACCTTGTGGCTGACACTTCCTAACATTATTTCTTTTATGCCACTTAGTCCACGGCTTCCGATAATAATAAGTTGCTGCTTAGTATCCCTTGCATATTTTAATATTTCATGTGCAGGGTTTCCCTTAAGATGAACTGTTTTCGGGCTAATCCCTGCAGATTCTAATTTGGATTTGGCTTGTTGTAATTGTTCCAAACTCGCTTTCTCCATTTCGTTCAATATTTCTTCCAAGAAATTCTCTGGTACATATGTCATGCCATTCGATACATATTCCTGGCTGACATGAATCAAGGTAACTTGAGTTGGTTTGTTTCGGGCTATTTCAACGGTTGCATCAAGAATTTTGTTCGTTATTTCAGCTTGATCAATGGCCACTATAATGTTTTCAAACATATTTATCATCCTTTCCGTGCAGCTCGTAACGATATCGGTTACCTACAAAACGGTTTCTTGCTGCTCCTAAACCAACTAAAAAGAGTAAGATCGAAGCGCCAAGCAGGATGAAAAGTGGCACGTTCCAACTATTTGTCGCATCATGAAGATATCCTATAAGGGCAGGACCGATGGCGGCAAGAAGATATCCGATCGATTGCGCCATGCCAGAGAGTTCCGCTGCTTGGTGCGCATTCTCAGTGCGTAACCCGAAAAACATCATGGCCAAACTAAAGGCGAAGCCTCCACCAATGCCGAGTACTATGATCCACAACAGAATGACATCGGAGCTTCCGTAAAGAAGTCCGAGCGTCCCCGTCAAAAGCAAAATGGTTGTGATGACCACTAACAAACGTTGGCTAGACATGCGCCCTGCAATAACGGGGACAATAAAAGTAAAGGGAAGCATAGCTAACTGCATGATCGAGAGATACCATCCAGATTGGCTGGAGTCAATTCCTTGCTGCTTTAAAATTTCAGGCAACCATGCGATCAACACATAGAAAACCATAGACTGTATGCCCATAAACATGGTTACTTGCCAGGCAAGCGGGGAACGCCAAACATTCACATCGTTGCTGGACATCTGCTGACTCGTCGTGGCTGTTTGTTTCGTTTGTTTTCTTACTTGGGGTAACCAACAGAGGATCGATACAAAGCTCAGTATCCCCCATATCCCCATTGCGCCCTGCCATTTTAGCCCTGCGTTCACGGCTAGCGGTACACTGATTCCCGATGCGATGGCTCCACATAAATTCATTGAAATGGAGTAAACTCCTGTCATGGAGCCAATTTTATCTGGGAAATCCCGTTTAATTATACTGGGCAATAATACATTACAAATGGCAATTGCGAATCCAAGAACTGTTGTCCCAATAAACAGATTAACTGCGCCAGATAAAGATCGTATTACAATACCAACAGTCAGAAAGATGAGGGCAAACAAAATGATACGCTCAACCCCATATCTTCGTCCTAGTTTCGGTACTAGAGGCGATAATAAAGCAAAGGCAAGCAAGGGTACCGTTGTGATCAGGCCTGCTAATGTATTTGAAATATGAACGTCATCCCTTATAAGGCTCACTAAAGGACCAACTGAGGTTAAGGGAGTACGTAAATTAGCTGCAATAACAATAATGCCGAGAATGATCAGCCCTATTGAGGATGGCATGAATTTTTTATTTTGTTTTGTCGACATTTTTTCTCTCCTTCCCGAATTCATTCGTATTGTTTGTTTCCTGCTGATTGAAGAAAAAATGCAATAACATCCGCGCGGACAACAAAAGTATATTATAATATATTATAATTAACAAGTAATAATTTATAATATACTATTTTTATCTAAACAACAAAAATACAACTCTGAATTCACGCCATGAATTCGGAGTTGTATTTAATAAGTAGAAATGATTGACTTTTAGAAACCATATTTTAAGGATATATGGAGCACTGTTTCACTTTCCGTATGGTTGGTATAAGAGTGAGGACAATCTGCACGAAAACTGATCGTATCATATTGATTCAATGTGTAAATCTCTCCATTAACTTGAATTTCAATGGAGCCAGTCATTACTGTCGCAATTTCAGTTGTATTTACATGATGACCTTCGGGATGATACGAGCTATTCGGCTGTAAGTAAGCCCTACACATTTCAATGTCGTTGCTTGCGTTTTTAAAAACGGGTTCAATGGTCCAATTTTTTTGATCATTAGAAAACCGCAGTCCCTCCCCTGCTCGATACAAATTCACAGAATCTTCTGATTTGAACAAAGCAAATAGGGGTAAAGATATGCCTTTTGAAATTTTCCATATAATCGCCACAGTTGGATTTGTTTCGCCGCGTTCGATATTCCCAAGAGTAAGTTTGCTTACGCCCGTTATTTCCGCTAAGTCGTCTAAGCTCATATTTTTTTCTTTTCTGTACTTTTTCAAGGCACTGCCCATTTGTAAAACAATTTGTTTTGATTCATTGACTTCATCCATTTCATATTCACCTCAACAATAAACTGTTATAGCTAGTATATTGTTTATCTAGATTCTTTTCCATACGATTAGTATTTGTTCATTCACTAGTAAAAAAAAAACGGTTTAATAGTGACACAGGAGGCAAAACAAAGTGACTTACCGCAGCTACTGTGAAAGATGCATTAATTCGGCCGCTTTGCTTATACTCTCGATCCGTACGATAGCTAAAACGCTTCACAAAATATTTGAGTTTTACAACATTATACTTTATGTTTAAAATTATTTTTAATAAAGACGAGGGGTCAAATCCTTTTCCACTGGAAAGTCCTTTAAAAGAGGTTGTACTGCCGATAAAGTTTATATTCGAAGAATGGTATAAGTTATGAAAGGTGGTTTAGCAATGAAGATTCTCATCGTTGGTCATTTTAACGAGACCTCAAAATCAAATATTGCAGAGTATTTTCCGCAAGACTGGAACGTTGTAATTGTCCCGCCCGGAGAAGAAATGCTGCATCATATTGAAGATTGCCAGGTACTCATCCCTGAACACATCAAAGTGGATCACAGCCTGCTTTCTATCGCAAAAAATTTAAAATTGGTACAGACAGGTGCAGGATTTGATAATGTCGATGTCCCTGCATGCACACAGCTTGGTATTTGGGTGGCCAATGCTGCAGGAGTGAATGCACAGGCAGTGGCCGAGCATGTATTGGCACTGATATTGTCTTATTATAAAAACATACCGTTTCTTGATTCGTTCATGAAAAACAAGATGGATGAAAATCAATTGGACTATACAGGGAGTGAATTAAAGGACAAAACAATTGGGATTATCGGTTTGGGAGCTATCGGAAAAAAAGTAGCTGCGTTTTGCAGGGTTTTTGATATGAATGTGCTGGCTTATGCGAGAAATGCTACTGTTCAATCGGATGGTTTTGTGAAAATGACGGATTTCGATACTCTTGTAAGCACATCGGACATCGTAAGTGTACATATTCCGTTGAACCAGCAAACCAAACAGCTGATTAACAAAGCGGTTTTTAAGAAAATGAAGAATACCGCTCTTTTTATCAATACAGCCCGTGGTGGGATTGTCAACGAAAGAGACTTGATTGATGCATTAAAAAACGGGGATATTTCAGGCGCATGCCTGGATGTGTTTGAATCTGAACCGCTTCCTATGGACAGTGAACTCCGGAATCTGGGTAATGTGATACTTACTCCCCATACAGCAGGATTGCCTGATGGTCGGAAATTTCACAAAAAAAGATATGATTTCTTTATAAAGAATATAAAACGTGTAGAAAATGGTGAAGAGCCTGAAAGCAAGCTCAATCAGATAGTATAGTTTTGGTGCAATAAAAATGAGTTGTCGGACGCAGCGATAATGCAGTTTCTTCTTTGTCTACATCTGTCTGAGGATGATCCTTTCTATTCGTATCATGCCGAGACATTGGCGGACATCAAGCATATGTTCTGAAAACAGTTGATGAGGCTAATTAAGATTAGCGCTCATCAACTTGGAAATCTTCTTTGAAACCTCTACACGCCCTCAGCATATATTTACGTTAAAAAAAGACTGGCTTCCCCACCAGTCTTTTTAACGTTAAGCAAAATCGCAATCAGTATGATGGTTGATTTTCGTTTTGAATGGTACGTGGTGCATAAGCGCAAAGAAAGACGCGTACGCCTTCAGTGATGATACGTTTGGTTTGTTCCTTCTCCATAGTCCCTGTTCTTCCAGGTTGATTAAATACCAATAAAAACGTTAAAGCAGCAAAGTGCTTGGTAGCCATTACAGGATCTGGCACATCGAGCAGTCCGGCTTCTCCAAACTCGGTAAACCTCCTGATAATCCCCTCTTCCGTTGCGTTATCCAGCTTATCTAAAAACGAGGATGGCAGGTTGGCGGCTTCCATTGTAACCAGACGGATCAAAGCGCTGTAATCGGACGAACCGTTCGCAGAAGCTACGAATTGTTCGCAGAATAAGATGAGCGCCTGCTCCAGATCCTCGAATTCCCAGAGGTAGTCTGATATCCCTTGCTTGATTATGTCCAGAACCGCCTCAGGCTCTTCAGACAAACGAGCTAAAATTATTACAGCGGCACGAGATCTGTTTCTTTCAGATGGGTTTGATCGCTCCAGCGTCGATGCGGTTGCAGCTAAAGCGGGGGTTTCCAAACGGACCGTTTATGATTATTATGGCGACAAACAGAACTTGCTGCTTGCTGTTGTGGAAGAAACCAGTGAGAAGAGCACATTCGCGCTTGTTATGTCGTCGGCGCTGACGGGGGCAAAAGCAATATCCGTAAGTTTATTCACTTGCCGCTGGTTGGAGAAACTTACGATCAGGAGCGATGGTATCTTGGCGATGTACGATTGGAAGGGTTGGATCGGGACCGTATCCATATCTGGACCTCTTCGGAGGGGATGGTCGGGGTGACGCCGCTGCCGAAATCCGATATTTGGCAGCTGCAGGCAACAATTCCGGCAGACATCGAAGAACCAGAGCAGCCATCGCTAGAGGCGTATCAAGCCATGTTTGACCGTCGGGCTGGGGCTGGACGTGTTCAGCTCACGGATGCTTCCTGGCTTTCCATCTACCGGGTCAACGTTCGCATGGTTGAATGTTACCGCAACGGCCGGGTCTTCCTTGCCGGCGATGCTGCTCATGTTCATTCGCCGGCCGGCGGTCAAGGCATGAATACGGGGATGCAGGACGCATACAACCTTGGATGGAAGCTGGATGCCGTTTTACACGGAGCGGACACCGCCTTGCTCGACACGTACGATGAGGAGCGCCGCCCTGTGGCTCAAGCTGTGCTCGAAGACAGCACAAAGAAGATGGGAATGGTTGTAGGAACGGCGACTGAAGATGGAGCGTTGTCCCAATCCTTGAGCAGCATATCCGACGATCTGACGAGTGGGCTTCTCATTTCCTATCGGTCAAGTCCTCTTACCCGCCCGTCTGCTCGAACGAATGTTACCCGTTCATTGCCCGGGGATCGTGCTCCTAATGCCGAGGGTCTGCAAGGTACAGAGTTTGCAGGAAGTGTATTTGACCTGTTGCGCGGCCCACACTGGACGCTTTTGGCTTTTGTAAACCGCCCAGATCATCTTTCTTTGGAGAACTTCACCTACGACGAACTCCATGTGCATTGCATCCTGCCATCGAACGTCGAGGGGTCGGAAGGCATAATAGACACAGCTGGGAATGCCTATCGAATTTACGATGTATCAAGTAATGAATTCGTATTGATTCGTCCCGACGGTTACATCGCACTGCGTACCTCCATTGATGCTACCGCATCGATTTCGAATTACTTGAATTCCATTTATTTCACAAACTGATTAAGACAAGGCCGGCAGGATTCTTTTCAACATCTCATATGCTGCCGGCTCATATATTCGTTTAATTTAGGTGGGAAGGACTGATACGATGGAAGAAATTATTCGAACCGTTAACTTGACAAAGCAATACGGGAATAAAGTCACTGTAGATCGCGTTTCGATTTCCGTTAAGAAAGGAGAAATCTATGGATTCCTGGGGTTGAATGGCGCCGGGAAAACAACAACCATTCGAGCTCTTCTCGGCATGAGCAAGCCTTCTTCCGGAGAAGTGTATTTGTTTGGTCAGCGCTGGGCGAATGGGAATCCCGATTTGTCGAGACGAGTAGGTTATATGGTGGAAGTTCCTTATGCCTACCCTAACTTTACCGTTAGGGAAAACTTGAGTTTGATGGCCAGGTTGCGAGGATTACCGGTTCCGAGGGCAGTTGACGAAATTATGGAGCAATTGAATCTGACCCAATATGCGGATAGTAAGGCAAGAGATTTGTCACTCACTTGGTAACGCGCAAAAACTTGGATTGGCCAAAGCGTTAATTCATAAGCCGGACGTTCTGATTCTCGATGAACCAACCAATGCGCTTGATCCAGCCGGAATTGTCGAGGTAAGAGAAATGCTGAAAGCTCTGGCTTCCCAACAAGGGGTTACCGTGTTTATATCGAGCCATATCCTGGAGGAAATGTCCAAAATGGCTTCTCGAATCGGCATTATTCACAAAGGCGTGTTGCTTGAAGAACTGACAACAAAAGACTTTGAAACCATCCGCCGAAAGCAGTTGATGATCGGAACGAAGGATGATCGGAAGGCTCAAGCTATTCTTTCAGACTCCGGATATGCGGTACATTCGACTTCGAATAACGGCTTTGCGCTACCGGATGATCATGCCGTGAAGCATCCCGAACATATTGCGAGATTGCTTGCTCATCATGAAGTACCGCTCACCATGCTTAACATTGAAGAAGAGAATTTGGAACATTATTTTCTCAAGGTAGTCGGAGCCCAGGAGGAAAAACGGAATGAGACCATTGTTGACAGCCTGTAGCGTTGAAGTTTACAAATTGCGTCGCTCCTTTGTTTTATGGGGTACGCTTCTGTTTATATTGTTTGTCATCACGTTGTTCTTAGGACAGCCCGATTTGCCTTCTTTTCTTGAACGGACTGCGTTTTTGTATGCATCGGTGTTTGGGCTGCTGGGGTTTGGATTGGTAACAAGTTGGACATTTGGCCGTGAGTATTCCGATCGAACGCTCAAGGATTTGCTCGTTTTGCCTGTATCGCGTGGTAAAATTGCGATTGCCAAATATGTCGCAATAATATTCTGGTGTTTTTTAATGATGTTGATCAGCTTTGCTTATGCCTTAATACTCAGTTTTGCTATTGGACTTCCTGGCTTTTCGTTTGCGATTGTACAACATTATTTCTTCCTAATACTTATAATTGGTGCTCTCCACCTATTATTAAGTGCACCTCTTGCCCTATTGGCCTGTGTATCGCGTGGTTATCTGGTGCCGATCGGCTTTGCATTTACAACTTTAATGTTGGCATTGGTGTTCGGGCCTACCGCCATTGGAGCTTATCTGCCTTGGTCTGTACCTGCTTTGCATTTGCAGGAAAGCGGAGTCGCTTTATTTCCCTTGTTGAGTACTAGCTATTTACTGGTTTTCTTAATAGGACTCATAGGACTCATTGGGACGGTTAAATGGTTACAAAACAGGGAGCAGTGATGATTTTACAAGCAAGACTTCTGCATAGAAATCCACAGTGTAGATACTTCCACTCTCCCTATGGATGCTGCCTGAGAGCCTTTTGTGAGTCCATGTTGATTGAAATAAAAATAAACTTATAACTTAGCCCCTCATACAAGAACTAGAGACCAATTTGCATGAGACTCTAGTTCTTGTTCATTAATTATTTCAACGCCCTTATGCGGCTGCTATGGGATTAGCTCTCATCTCCATCAGCTTTGCGGGCATTGGTTTTCAATTTTGCAGAGGTGAGAGGTTTTTGTGCTTTTAGCAATCGTTTTATTTCATGTAGCGATATTCCAGGAGGTCCTTCAAATTTGAGATTTTCTGCAGCAACTTCTCCCCGACATTGGTTTCCTTCACCAGTTTCCGTTCCAGTTCTTTATCCACCAGTCTTTTTACAGACAATACGTCCGTTCCGTTGCATAACACATCTTCTTTTGAATTGAATTTCTGATGGGCGACGAGCTGCATGCCAAAGGAATTAAACAACAAGGTGTATCCGGCGATGCCCGTTGTGGATTGATAGGCTTTGGAAAAACCGCCGTCAATCACAAGCATTTTTCCGTTAGCTTTAATGGGGCTCTCTCCACGACTTTCTTTGACTGGCGTGTGGCCGTTAATGACATGTCCATGATCCGGATTCAAATCAAACTCCAGCAAGATTTTTCGACAGATCTCTTCATTTTCACGTAAAAGGTAGTAAGGATTCTTTTTCTCCTTATGGGTTTCTTTATCTTGGATAAAATACCGTTCAAAAGTGGTCATTGCTCTCTTGCCAAAGAGCGAGGAACATTCCCCTGTCCAGATGTACCAGACCATATCCGTCGCCAGATCTTCTGACTCTTCCGGATGCGCAAAGGCGTAACGTAAATAATCTTCAAAAACATCAAGCAATTGACGGCCCGCATATGTCTTATCTTCAATCTGCATTTCTTCCATATTTCCTTCTTCATCCAAAGGTATACAGCCGTGGATTAACAAATTCCCATTGTATTTTAAATAAAGGCTGCCCTTTTTCATGAGAAAATTCATATGTCGGGCCAGCTTTTCGGAATGCTGAACGGAGAACAGCAGCTTTTCCATCACCTGGCGTTCTTCCTCCAGCAATTGTTCAGGCTGCTGCGGATTTACGGTTCTGAAACAGATGTTTTCCAGCGGGTACGTTTTTCTGCCGATTTTGATTTCATTTCTGTCGTAATCAATCTGCTGAAGTAAAAGCCTATCCGACATATTAAAATATGGGCGTCTCTTGATAATCGGGATTTCAAGCTTAAACTGGATCATGGCAATAGCCTGATGAATTTTGGTAATCTGCAGGATTTCCTGCTCCGAACCGTTATGGTCGGACTGCAGCTTTGGTCTGAAGGCCGGATTGTCATCATAATATTTCTCCGCCAAGTTTAGCAGTGGGCGAAGATTGATTCCGTATACGTCCTCGATGATGTCCAGATTGTCGTATCTGGCGCAGATCCGGATAATATTTGCAAGGCAGACCAGGGAACCCGCATAAGCGCCGATCCACAGGACATCATGGTTCCCCCACTGAATGTCTACAGAATGGTAGTTGATTAGCGTGTCCATAATTTTATCGGGGTCCGGCCCCCGGTCATAAATATCGCCAACCACATGAAGATGGTCAACCACCAGACGCTGTGTCGTATAAGCAAGGCCGATAATGAGATTGTCCGCCTGACCCAAGGATAGTTCAAAGCTTGCTCATTGCACAGGTCCCCTAATTCTTTGATTTTCTCTTTGACGGTACCTGAACCGTTTCTTAGTACATGCTGAAAAGCCTGGTACTCCCCATGCAAATCACTGACAAAATGCTCGGTTCCCTTCGGGAGATTGGAGATCACTTCAAGGTTTAGAGTACTTGCGCTATCTCCCAAATATGCCCGTCAGGATCGGCAAAACAAGCCGTCCGCCGCCCCCAAGGACGTGTTATTGGTCCATTTAACAATGTAACGCCTCGCATTTCCAACTCATTGCATACCTGGTCAACATCGACCACTTGGATTGTAAACAGGAACCTTGCACCATCTTCGACACGACCAAACTGAGCCGGATCAATCAACTCTCGGGCATTCGATTGATTTAAGAGATTTATGCATGTATTTCCGTAATCAAATACAGCGCAATTTTCGTCTTCGTACTGGATTAATAGTTGAAACGACTCTTGGTAAAATGTCTTTGACCGCTGCAGATCTTCCACAAATAATGTGATTTCGGTAATATTATTCGTCCAGCCAGTTATACCCATCTACATCCGCCTCCTATTATTTATTAGTAAACTCCCGTAATCATTCCGGCCTTTCGCCTATTCGTTCATTCTACTCTACATCCTGTAACTCAATTCGTTTGGTTGGAATTTTCTGTTTGCAATATGTGTTTTCGACGTTCTTATTCTACTAACCTTCCCATTAGCTTAATTAATTTACGAACAAAGATCGATTAGAAATATGCCCAATCAGCAATGTCACAATGTTCTTGTCCATTTCGGCAATCGGTACAAGTTCTTGTCCTCGGCTTGGGACAAGAACTTGGTTCCCTAGAACAAAAAGTCGCTATAATGGCGACTTTGAATGGAATATTTATCTGGTCCCGCGACACTTATCCGCTTCATTTTGATTTCCACACCTGTTTACTATGTATTCAACTTCAAATCATATAAATTAACTTCCTTATCAAGAAAAAAGGAAACGAAAAAACGCCCCCTATGGCGGAGCGTAGTTTCTTACCACATGGAACTTGAATGTAACCATTACGCTTGTTCGAATAAAGATATCTACCACTAATTCTTATATTAATCCTAAATTTTAATACTAGTTCGTTCAATCTGAGATTCTAAAACATCATACAGAGCAAGCTTATAATTTATTTTATCCAAGTTAAAATAGAGATCCCTTATACTCTGCTCTATTTCTTTTTTATGATTGAGCATCATTAATTTTCGTTCTGAAATTGTGGAGTCCCCTTCCTTGTATAAGTAAACGTATTTCTGAATTTGAGCAATAGGCATTCCTGTTGCCCGCAGCGCTGTAACAAAGTGTATCCAGCTTAAATCTTCTTTATCGTATAAACGCTTTCCATTCTCGTTTCTTTTAACATGTGGAAGCAATCCCTCTTTTTCATAATACCGAAGTGTGTGTGCGGCTATTTCCGTCATTCCAGTAACTTCTTTTATGGTCAACATAATAAAATTTCATCGCCTCCTATTAAAGTGTACTTTAAACAATTTCTTCAGATTCACTAATTGTGATCTCGAATTTTATACTACAAAAGGGAAAAAACATGATTAAATCAGGGTATATCTGTTTTATTATACCGTTTTTATTTTCCGAAAAAAACCTTTGACTTAAAGTGAACTTCACATATTATGATAGCAAGGTGAGTTAAATTCGATCTTTGAGAGGATGTAAACAGATGGAAAAGAAACATTTCGTACATGAAGCTACACAGACCACTATTTCAATTGTCACTGGCGGCAGTCGAGGACTCGGTCGTAATACTGCCCTTAACATTGCACGTCATGGTGGTGATGTCATTTTGACCTATCGTAGCCAAGTAGAAGAAGCAAAATCAGTCGTTGCTGAGATCAAAGCTCTGGGGCGAAAAGCGATCGCTCTCCAACTCGATATAGAAAACACATCCAGCTTCGCTAACTTCGCTGAAACCGTTGGTTCTATTTTAAAAACGAATTGGGGTAGCGCCACTTTCAATCATCTGGTGAATAATGCCGGTCATGGCGAAATGATCAGTTTTACCGAAACAACAGAGGCTCAATTCGATAGCTTATTCAATGTGCATGTAAAGGGCGTGTTTTTCTTGACTCAAGCCCTACTGCCGCTTCTTGCAGATGGTGGTCGTATCGTTAACTTCTCAACAGGTCTTACTCGTATCTCTTATCCCGGATTCTCGGCTTACTCTGCAGCTAAGGGTGCTGTAGAAATTCTAACCATCTATATGGCAAAAGAACTGGGCCACCGCGGTATCACCGTTAATACCATTGCACCGGGTGCAATTGAAACCGATTTTTTAGGCGGCGCTGTACGTGACACGCCAGCTTACAATAATGCGTTTGCTTCGATGGTTGCCCTTGGACGTGTTGGTGTGCCTGACGACATTGGTCCCGCTGTTGCCAGTCTACTCGATCCCGACAACCGCTGGGTGAATGCACAGAGAATCGAGATCTCCGGTGGTCAAAACATTTGATTTTTCGGAGGAAAACAATTTTATGTTAATTCGGTTTAGTTACGCAATATGATTTCCAAAACGTAACTATTTAGATGATAATCTAATCATAAATGACACAATATTCTTGTTCCTCTTCATGGGAGGGTATAAACATATACAGCCGATCACAATGATCGGCTACTTTCTTTGTTTTACACCGCTAGCGTTTGGATTAGCTTAATCAGATAACGAGAACCGATTGCCTAAACGAAGCACGTTCTTATCCCTCTACAACCTCTTTCTAGTCCTCGCCTAACAAAGCCAGAGGATTAAACGCTTCGTAATGAATGTTAGCCTGCTCTATTCCCCACTGTGTTAAAATCCGATAGATCGACTCCATAAATGGAATGGAACCACAGATGTAAAAGTCAGCTTTTTTTGATGGAACTACGGTTTGTAGCCACTTCTAATCAATTAGCCCCTCCAAGTCGTAGTTGCGAGCTTCCCGATCAAACGGAGTCGGGGACGTGTAACATACTATTGACTTGACATTATGATGTTTCTTCTCCATTTCAAGTAGATGTTCCTTAAAGATATGTGTCCCACTGTTAGCAGTGGCGTGGATAAAGATCACTTGCTGATCCGGTTTTTCTTTGACAACGGTGTTTAACATACTCAAAACCGGCGTAATTCCAATTCCTCCACTGATAAAGACAAGGGGGATATCCGTAGTTGTTATTATAAAATCACCAGCTAGAGCGGAGAATTCTAATGTATCACCTACTTGAACGTGTTCATGAAAGTAATTGGATACTATCCAATAGTTTAGAACGACTTACGATATATTCCAATTGAACTTCTCCTCTGTCCGTATAATAACTTTTTATGTACTCTAAAAATATTGTACCTTTAAAATGTTATTTCTTTGTTAAGCGCATCTTGTATGCTTTACATACATATCGTCCCCTTCAAGGGTCCCGCTTCACTTGCAGCTGATTATCGTTTGAAAAACTCAAAGCAAACAAAGAAATTTTTCAGTGCAATGAAGAAAAACCGACCACTTTTTCATGGCCGGCTCTTCTTCGTTAAATCCTTATGGATATCGCGATATTATGTCTCTACAACAGTATGTACGTTATCCGGGGCTTTTTGGCTCATGATCGGCACCATGACCAGTGCGCCAAGAAAAAATAATAATCCTGCTCCTCCATATATTGTACTCAGCGAAAAGGTACTCTTTAACGCGCCTGCGAAGGACATGGAAATGACCATCATGCCAACGAACATCGGATTCAGAACCCCATTCACCCGACCGACAATGGAAGCATGTGACCATTTCAAAATCATTGTGCTAATTCCAATATGGATACATGGGAACACAAGCCCGTTCAGAAATTGAACGGTCAGGGTGACCGGGACGCTTGTCGAATACCCTACAATTACTGTGCAGACCGCGCCTGCGATCATGCCTATCGCAAGAAGAACCTGGGGTCGAACCCGTTTCGCGAAGACAGCTATGATTCCACCACCAATCAGCATGGCCGTGCCATTCACCATCAGCAGATATTGTAGGAACTCCTCACTCTTGCCCAGCCGCTCCGTTACGATAAACAGGTTGAGAGCCTGGGCGACTCCCACAGCGAGTCCCGCGAGAATAAACGCAAGTCCGAGCATTCGCAACACTTGGCTTTGCCAGACATAGCGGAAACCTTCAATGATTTCTTTACGGAACTGCCCTTTTACAGCGGCCGTTTGAGCTTTTATATTATCCTCTGGCAGACGAATAAGAACGAGAGCAGAGAACAGAAAAGCCAAGCCCATGACAGCGATCGATATTTCAAGCCCAAACGTGCTGTAAACGAAGGTTCCGAGCATAGGACCAAGCACCATGAAGATGGCCATCAGCGATTGGAATAGAGCCATCCCTTGCTGGAGCTGTTCCTCGGGTACATGATACTTAAACAAACGCATACTTGAAGGTTGAGAGAATTGCGAAAGAATAGCCGAGATGAATGCGACAAGGTAAACGGAATGCCAAGAACCGTAATGTATGGTCAGAAGTACTACAAATACCGATACTGCGGATAATAAATCGCACCAGATCATCGTTCGCTTCGGCCGCCAGCGGTCGGCAAATGTACCTCCGATGAACGAAAAAACAAAAATTGGTGCGAATTCGGCTACGCTGATTAGCGAAATGGCGTATGGATCATTGTTTGTTCTATCCGCAACGTACAGGAGAATAGCGAAATTGCGTACCCAAATGCCAACCTGCAGGAGCACGCTTGATAATAAAATCGTCTGCAGGAACCGATTGCGAAACATGCTTGGTACATTCGTGTTTTTCTCGTGCCTATTCAATCTTTTCAACCTCCAATTTGTCCAAAAATATTCCCATTTCGAGTAAGATATGACTCTCCTTTCAATTCCTTATTATACGGACTTCCTCATCGTTCACCTCATACTAAAGACTGAATTTTCAGAGTGCGTGTCCCAAAACTAACCTTTTCCTGCCGGGCTCCAACCCGCTCTTCAAAACAAAAAAGCCCTTGAATATCAAGGACTTGACCAATGGACATAAACGTTGTTTACATGTTAATGGACTCTAAGGTATTTCGAGGGAGCGCAATGAATTAATTTATAACGTCTCTCTTAAAAATATTGTACCTTTAAAATGTTATTTTATTGTTAAGCGGATCTTGCATGCTTCACATTGATATTGTCAACTCTGAGGTCAATACATGGACACAACGATCAACCTCGTTAGGAAAGACGACAATTATACTTCAATTACGCTTTAAATAATCCTCTCCCAATGGGCATATATTTTTTTCGGACCCAAGCAACATAGCCATCCCACAGAGTGGGACGGCTTCAAACTGGCTATATTTGTGTTCGTAGTTATGAGGGTACCAGTCGTAACTCAAAGCTTTCTTTTCACGATGCTATCCTTTGCGTCGGGCTGTCCGTACGATTCCATCAACAACAGTTTCAAACAACTGTTCCGGCAGATCATGTCCCATGCCTTCAAGTAATATGAATTCTGCACCAGAGATGGCATGAGCCGTGTCTTTTCCGCATGCTGGGACAAACATAGGGTCATCCACCCCATGGATTACTAATGATGGAACATTTACTTTTGCCAATTGAGGACGACGGTCTCCAGAAACAGCAATAGCTGCAATTTGCCGCCCTACACTCCCCGGATCATAAGCTCGCTGAACCTCTTCTCGAATAATTGAATGGTATTCGTTCTCGTCAAATGGATAACCTGTGCCGGCGATACGTCTGGCCAAAGCAGCACTATGAGCTAAGTATCCTGCCTCATCCTCCATTGGGTTTGGTGCCGGCCGAGTCATTAACTCCATTACATCAGGCGATGTTGGTGGGAGTTCGGGATTTCCTGTTGTTGACATGATGGAAGTAAGAGATAAAATACGCTCCGGATATCGGCTGGCAACAAGCTGAGCAATCATGCCGCCCATTGAGCGTCCAACGACATGTGCCTTTTGTATTCCAAGAGCATCTAGCAGTCCAATCGTATCATCAGACATATCGTTGAGCGTGTATGGAATATCCGGGCGCTGTCCCGACATTAGAGTTTTTGCGAGTGCTTCAAAATCTAACATAGCGTAATGGTTAAAGTGTGTGGATAGGCCGGTATCACGATTGTCAAAGCGAATGACTCGAAATCCGCGCGCCGCCAACATCTCACAAAATGGAACGGTCCACCGGATCATTTGGGTTCCAAGCCCGGCAATCAGAAGAATGGTTTCGTCCTTTTCGTTGCCATAGCTATCATAGGCGATATCAATACCGTTTACTTTCATTAACATATTCATTGTGTTATTCTCCTAAAATTCAATATTTTGGTACCTCCGTGATGGTCAATAGTCGAGAATCTTCAATGGCTGCAGTTCGATGTCCAATCTTCCGCTAATGGGTTGGTTAGGGGTTTAGTCTGAGCGAGATGTATAGTCTGCGGCGAAAACGCACCTAACTCCATTCCTATATGAATGCACCCTTGGCTAAAGTTTTAATATAGTCTCTGATACCAGGTGTCCAATCATCAATTAATCCATAAAAGAGATCCTCATTCCCGGCATACAATGCTCTCAAAGCCTCCTCATACTGAGGGAAATCGCCAGCCATTGCCGTCATAAAATGATAACTTGCTTCTTGTGCGACGCGAACTTTACTTTCGTTCTCTCCCATGCGCCGAGCTTCATCAATCAGTTTTCGCAGCGTTACGGAAGCTCCTCCGGGTTGAGCTTTAAGCCAGTCCCAATGCCTGGGAAGCAAAGTAACTTCACCGGACACCACGCCCAGCTTGGGACGGCCAACCCTGCGAGAGGGTTGTTCATTTTCTTTCGTATCCGGTATACGTCCAGCCTGGCTGTTTAACCGCTCAAGCACCTCAGCTGTGTTTCCACGAAAATCAATATCTAGTGGTTTACCGGTCAAATCGTCAAAAATAAGCAATTGTATTAACTTACTGTCCTCCAAGGTATCTTTTGCGATTTCGACAATGTAATGTAGTGTACCTTTGGCAAAACAATCTTTCTCTAAAAAAGCAGTGCAGCTTATTTGAGCAGGTGAAGCCTGCATGTTACCCCTCCTTTTTCTTCCTTCCTCAATCATTATACCCGGGTAAAAAGATAAAATCAATATTACCCGGGTATTATTCATTTTACGTCCAGATATCAACATCACAAATTGATTTGAATAGTCTTTGCTGTAAAATCCTCGATATTCGCAATTGACGTGCGTATTCGCCCAGGTCATAACAAAAAAACAGCCCCTAGTGGCTGTTTTTTAGAAATAATTCGTATGAAGACGAATAGCCTCTTTTTTATCTTCTCCGAACCCGTTTTATTCTTTTGTTCTTTAATCGCTATAAAAAATGCCCCCTAGAATTTCATTGGCTAAACCCAGGGGTTTTTCTGTCTCTTCTTTAGTGAATGCTTTAATCAAGTACGTTTTTCCGTGAGATACGTTCTGACAGGAGGAGCAGTATACATTGAAAATTGATTAAGTATCCCTTCTGGAGTTTGATCTATTAAGACCATTTCCCGAACGTTCGGTTGCATGAAGCGTTCCCGGTCCATAACATTAAACATGGATACAATGGGATCGAAGTACTGATTAACATTCAATAAACCACAAGGCTTTTGATGCAGGCCAAGCTGGCCCCAAGTAAATATCTCAAAATATTCTTCCAATGTCCCTGGCCCACCTGGGAGTGAAATAAATCCATCTGCCAATTCAGCCATTTGGCTTTACGTTCATGCATAGAATCGACCATAATAAGTTCAGTCAGACCTTTATGCGCAATCTCACGTGTCTGTAAAAAATGAGGAAGCACTCCAATTACACGGCCCCCTTTTTCTAACACTGCATCAGCAACTTCTCCCATGAGCCCCGTAATAGCGCCTCCGTAAATCAGGGTAATTTCGCGTCTGACTAGTTCATGACCCAGTTCTATTGCAGCTTCTTTATAAATTGCAGATTTTCCTTCTTTGGAACCACAGAATACAGCGATTGATTTCATAGTTACATTTTCTCCATTTCTTTTGTTAAATGCTTCATACTTTCTATATATTACAGGTGAAACTATGACATCATTATGTCATAATTAGATTAAAAATTTTGGGGGATCTCCGTGAAAATTGAAAGAGTTTTATCGATAGTGTTACTTTTGTTAGAACGTAAAAAAGTGAGTTCCTCTGAATTAGCGAAAATGTTTGAGGTCACTCCTCGTACTATCTTTCGAGATATCGAAACTATTACTAAAGCTGGAATTCCAATCACCTCTTCCCCTGGTGTGAATGGGGGCTTCAGTATTATGGAACGTTACAAATTTGAGAAGAAGATCTTTACACAAGCGGAGATATTAGTTTTAATACTTGGATTAAACAGTATCCATTCAACTGTTTCTAGCGATGAAGTCTTGAATGCCATTGCTAAAGTGAAATCTTTGATCTCGGAAAATGAAAATCGACTGGTAGATAAACTAATAGCAATTGATCCTTCACCTTGGTTCGGAAGTACTCATGTCAAACCACCTGAATTAGGACAAATTAGAACCGCAATTGAAGAAGACCGCTTAATAACATTTGAATATCTAGATCCTTTTGAAGGTATGACTCCGTTGGAACTCACCATTGAGCCTTGCCGACTAGTATTGAAGAATTCAGTGTGGTATATGCAAGGGTTTTGTACAGAGAAAGGGGATTCGAATGTTTAAGGTTTCCCGCATTTCTTCTCTTGTTACTCACCATGATACATTTAAGAAAAGACAAATCGAAGACGAGGTTTTAGATATAACGGAGAAAGATCTCATTCACTTAACTCTGCTTTTTGACCAATCACTTATTCCTTATATGAGGGAGTACTGTGGAGAGAAGAACATTCGTCTCTATGAAGGAGCTAAGTGGATAGCCAAGTTCCCCTTCATTGCAAATGACCATGGATATACTCATTTACTTAGCTTTGGAGACAAATGTGAGTGTATCGAGCCTGAACATGTAAGAAGCGAGTTAACCAAACGAATTGAGAGTATTTACAAAGTCTATTCCACTTAAAAATCGGTGAAAGTGTTATCTAAGTTTTCTAGATAAGCTTAAAGTAAATCGCTCTGTAAAAAAAGAAAGGCTCGCACAGGCAGGATATTAATACTTCCTGCCCAATACGAGCGTCTACGTCAAATTGCACTCAAACGGTCGATCCGGGTGTGTACTTTTAGCAATCGTTTTATTTCATGTAGCGATATTCCAGGAGGTCCTTCAAATTTGAGATTTTCTGCAGCAACTTCTCCCCGACATTGGTTTCCTTCACCAGTTTCCGTTCCAGTTCTTTATCCACCAGTCTTTTTACAGACAATACGTCCGTTCCGTTGCATAACACATCTTCTTTTGAATTGAATTTCTGATGGGCGACGAGCTGCATGCCAAAGGAATTAAACAACAAGGTGTATCCGGCGATGCCCGTTGTGGATTGATAGGCTTTGGAAAAACCGCCGTCAATCACAAGCATTTTTCCGTTAGCTTTAATGGGGCTCTCTCCACGACTTTCTTTGACTGGCGTGTGGCCGTTAATGACATGTCCATGATCCGGATTCAAATCAAACTCCAGCAAGATTTTTCGACAGATCTCTTCATTTTCACGTAAATGGTAGTAAGGATTCTTTTTCTCCTTATGGGTTTCTTTATCTTGGATAAAATACCGTTCAAAAGTGGTCATTGCTCTCTTGCCAAAGAGCGAGGAACATTCCCCTGTCCAGATGTACCAGACCATATCCGTCGCCAGATCTTCTGACTCTTCCGGATGCGCAAAGGCGTAACGTAAATAATCTTCAAAAACATCAAGCAATTGACGGCCCGCATATGTCTTGTCTTCAATCTGCATTTCTTCCATATTTCCTTCTTCATCCAAAGGTATACAGCCGTGGATTAACAAATTCCCATTGTATTTTAAATAAAGGCTGCCCTTTTTCATGAGAAAATTCATATGTCGGGCCAGCTTTTCGGAATGCTGAACGGAGAACAGCAGCTTTTCCATCACCTGGCGTTCTTCCTCCAGCAATTGTTCAGGCTGCTGCGGATTTACGGTTCTGAAACAGATGTTTTCCAGCGGGTACGTTTTTCTGCCGATTTTGATTTCATTTCTGTCGTAATCAATCTGCTCAAGCAAAAGCCTATCCGACATATTAAAATATGGGCGTCTCTTGATAATCGGGATTTCAAGCTTAAACTGGATCATGGCAATAGCCTGATGAATTTTGGTAATCTGCAGGATTTCCTGCTCCGAACCGTTATGGTCGGACTGCAGCTTTGGTCTGAAGGCCGGATTGTCATCATAATATTTCTCCGCCAAGTTTAGCAGTGGGCGAAGATTGATTCCGTATACGTCCTCGATGATGTCCAGATTGTCGTATCTGGCGCAGATCCGGATAATATTTGCAAGGCAGACCAGGGAACCCGCATAAGCGCCGATCCACAGGACATCATGGTTCCCCCACTGAATGTCTACAGAATGATAGTTGATTAGCGTGTCCATAATTTTATCGGGGTACGGCCCCCGGTCATAAATATCGCCAACCACATGAAGGTGGTCAACTACCAGACGCTGTGTCGTATAAGCAAGCCCGATAATGAGATTGTCCGCCTGGCCCAAGCATATAATTTGCCGATATATTTCCTCGTAATAAGGATCCTTATTGTTGGTCGAATCCGTCTTGTATAGAAGCTCTTCTACAATATATACATACTGCTCTGGCAGAGCTTTACGCAATTTCGAGCGCGTATACTTGGAAGAGGCATAAGAAATAAGCTTAAGCATGTGTTCAATCGTTTGTCTATACCACTGGTTCAAAGCTTGTTTATTACACAGGTCCCCTTTAACCAGCTGTATTTTTTCTTCCGGATAATAAACCAACGCCGCAAATTCATTGATTTCTTGATCTGTCCAAGCCTCACGGAATAATTCTTTGATTTTCTCTTTGACGGTACCCGAACCGTTTCTTAGTACATGCTGAAAAGCCTGGAACTCCCCATGTAAATCACTGACAAAATGCTCTGTTCCCTTCGGGAGATTGGAGATCGCTTCAAGGTTGATGATCTCTGTTATGACTTTTTCTTCCGTATCATATTTCTCGGCCAATAAATCTAGAAACTGCTCATCCAAAACAGATGTCCCCCTTCAAGGAAGTTATGTTGTATTGATTTTATAGGAAATTTCCAAGGACAATCCTTTTGAACAATAGCTAAAAAGAAAAACATGTTTTTGGTAACTCTTTACCTGTATGGTTAACAATAAAAATAAAATTATTTATATGGTGATTATCAGCATTGCCTTCCCCATCATACTCCAGTTCCTTATATATGGACAAATTTCATTAAAGGGATATATTTTGAGTTGCTCTTTTAAGCACACTGACTCTCGTAATATCCCGTTACTTAAAACTTTCGATACCTAACAATACAAGTTCTTTGTCCTTAGCTTGGGACAAGAACTTGTACCAATAAAATAAAAAACCGCTAATATAGCGACTTCAAAGGAGACATGTTCCTGTCCCTCGACAAACTTTAATTATGTTAGTTAGCGAGCTAACGTTTCTAGTTACCATTAGAGAAAATATTATTCTCACCAGGTCTTAACCCATATCACAATGTCATTCCTTAGAGGAAATATCCGATACAAACTTTTCAAGTTTATCAGCGTCATCCATTGTTAGTAAATTGAATTGAGCATCAGCCAAATTATGCAGATTTGGAAGTATAGAATGTATTAAGTATTTACCTTTATCAGTTAGTTGTACGAATATTACTCTACGATCGGAATTACAAGGAATCCTAATTAGCAACTCTTTTTTCTCCAATTTGTCCAGGATATACGTTAAAGCACCACTAGTCAAAGAAACACTTTGTGTAATTTGTTGGATCGCTTGTTTTTCTATATGTTCAAGCGACACTAACACAGAAAGTTCCGTAAAAGTTAGGTCTGCTTTCTTTAACTCACTCCGAAATTGGTCCTGAATAATTTTTGACATTTGGATGATATTAAGACAGGCTTGATATCGGAAATTATTCATTGTATTATCACTCCATTTTAAAAAACCTCAATTTAAAGATTCTTAATTTAAATATTACTTTTCGTAAATACTTTTGTCAATTTTCATTTCATGTTTTAGGAAAAACTCATTTGAACAGATCACAGTGAAGCAAATTTGCGATTTAGCAATGGTATCCCTCACTCCATTTGATAATTTTCAGGAATTGTTTTCTATTGCAACAAAACATAAACCCTTATTTTCCCAACTACTATTTGAAGAAAGAGATTCGAAGCAGACGCGGTAGAATTTGATGGTCCTTCCCCTATGGCCTGTTCGTTCGACGTGTTTTTTTCAGTCAAATTAGATTCCTCCACCAACTGGAAGATGAGGTATATTCAATGAGCCCAACATAACTTGTAATAAACCCGAAGAAAGGAGAACAATCCATGGATCTGCTCTGGGTACTCATCGTTGGTGGACTTATTGGCTGGTTAAGCGGCAACTTGATTGGGCGGGACGTACCTGGTGGTGTAATTGGGAACATTATTGCGGGTTTTATCGGTTCCTGGTTAGGAACGGAATTGTTGGGACCAAGAGGGCCGGTGATTGGCGGATTTCACATTATTCCAGCCATCGTTGGCTCGATTATTGCCCTGCTCATCTTCTTCGCTCTGGCACGCGGCGGAGCCTTCCGAAGACGTTAACAAAGAGAGGCGGAAACCGATACCGTCGTTAATTAGATAAAAGGACCGCAAGCATTCATCGATGGAAGATGAACACTTGCGGTCCTTTTTTTATTTTTGTAATGATTTCATTCATTATTTTAACCTTATTGGAGTGGTTGACCAAAGAGTGTGGGAAAATTTTGTATTTCAACGGTTGGAACATTTACTGGAGCGCAAATGAAGTTAGTAGTTTTAAACCTCAACTGCTTCGGGTCTTTTCACTTGAAGAGGCGGAGGAATAAGCCACCCTTTTTCTTTACTTAGTTGAAGAATACGAACGCCTAAAGCAGTTTTCGTAACATGATACTTTGCAAATAAGGCTCCAATATCCTCTCTAATCGATTGCCCCATAACTTGACTACAAGCAACCAATCCCATTGAAGTATCCGATGCAATCTTTGCCGCTATCTCCGGATCCGTAAATCTTGCACCAACAGGAATATCTTCAAGTTTTACTGGAGGTCTTTCTGGTAAAGCCGGCGTTGGCGCAATTCCGTTATCCGTAAGCAGCGTATCACATTCTTTAATCTCAAGTTTAGCTTGATCTATCAGCGCTTCTAATGTTTTTTTTAAATCCTTATCTCCTGCATGATTTAGAAATGCCTGGTAGAAGGAAAGCGCTCCCTTCGCAACTGTTGAACATTGCCATACACTGAAGATTTCCCCATAATGCATAGGTTCACTTTTTGGATTTCCACTTAATATTCCCATCATAAACACTCCTTTAATTTTAATTTTCCACCGGATATATAGTCCCAACTTCAATAACAACATATTCAACATAATCATAAATTCATAATGGAATAATGCATTTATTTTTGGGGAAACTACTTTCATCACACGATCAAGGGGGCTAGGTTTTTATGAAAAAACAATTAACCACTGCTGTTGTTTCAATATTCTTATTGGCTTCTTTAGCTGTTCCAGCGTCAGCTCACGATGTAAATGAAGCTGCGGTTGATGGACGAGACAATAACACGTACCATTATAACAGCACCACTAATAACCCAAACACTGTAAGAGCACATTCAACAGCTAACGATAACCGTATGGACTGGGGATGGCTTGGATTACTTGGATTACTTGGTCTAGCTGGCATGCGTAAAAGAGTATCAGATCACTCTGATCGCTAATTTTAAATCTTCGCATCATTTGGAAAATAAGAGCTCTGTCAAAATGACAGAGCTCTTTTTAAGATGAAGAATTAGATGTCGTGGGATAAGACAAAGTTTAGATGGATTTCATACCCCAGGACATTCTCCTGGTCATGTTTCGTTATTTCGGGAAAGTGACGGATCGTTAATCGCAGGTGACGCTTTTACTACTGTTAAACAAGAGTATATGTATAAAGTATTTACACAGGAATTAGAAATAAGCGGCCCCCCTCGCTATTTAACAACAGATTGGGAAGCTGCAAAGCAATCTGTTATTAAACTGGAGGCTTTAAAGTCAAAGGTTGCTGTAACTGGTCATGGATTGCTGATGTCCGGTGAGGTGCTAACAACAAGCCTGAAAAAACTTGTTAATGAATTTGACCAAATTGCTGTACCGGATTATGGAAAGTACGTTAACTAACTACTAATGAAACAAAGAATGCATTATAAAGGGAGATGTTAATCTCCCCCTGCAGAACCGATGCACATTTATTGCGCTGCTGTAACCGTGATATTATCCACATTCGGCCCTTCCGTGCCGGTTGTTACCACTTTAATCGTATTGGTTCCCATGTTCATGGGGACCTGAATGGTTTTTTCACTCCAAGTCGACCAGCTGCCGGTTGCCGGGAAGGGTTCGTTGCTGATGACTTTGGTCCCGTTGACGAAAATGTCGAGATTACGTGTTCCGCTTTCCAGCGCATAACGAAACTTTACGTTTTTGGTACCTGTTATCGTGTTGTTGATGGCATTCCATTGAATCGCTGAACCCGTTAAAGCGTTGAAGTTCACATACCCAGACCCAGTGTAACCCGGATAGAGGGTCTCGATGACAGCATCGGTAAGTGTAGTGCCGGTCTCCGCTTCGTACGTGGTTCCACTACCTGGATTAACGCCACCGCTGTCGGTGATGTTGGCTACGAACGTAGTTACGCTTTGGGCTGGCAGTTGTGCTGTAAAGGTTCCGCTAGACACTGTAATCGGTGCTCCGGTTGCAAGATTTCGACTGCTATCCGTAACCCATGAGGAGACAGTGGAGGCGTTACCATTCTGCAAAACGAACTTTTGGCTTGCAGCTGAGGTGCCGCGATTAATCGCCACAATGACCACTTTATTATCGCCTTTGTAGGCTGAAACGAAAGTATTGGTATCCGGATTTTTGGTTGCATCTACTCTGTAATAGCCTGGTCGCACAAATTTAGAGAAATGGGCCATATTATATCCACGTTTGCTAATGGTCCCGTCTTCATTCATTGGACCGTATTGTCTGCGAATGTACCACCATACATATGCCTGAAAATCCCCTTCAACCATGGCGTTGTGCATATGGTAAGATACGTCCAGTGCCTCAGGCCAGCGGTCCGATGAGTTGTTATCACTGTTCGGGTAATACACTTCAGTCATCCACAGTTCTTTACCGGCTCCTTTTTGTTTAAAGAGCGGGTATGCAAAATCTTTGAACTGGGTTCCATACGTATGTGCTCCCAGGATGTCCATGTTGGCAAGTGCCTGAGGATCATTGAGGATAGGGTCAGACATGTTTTTCAAGTACTGAAACGATTCAGGTGCCATGACCTTGGTATTTTGAATGGAGCCTGCATTCTCCTTCATGAAACGAAGCATCTCCTGCGGTGTCCACCAGGTCCAGTCGTGGGCATAATCCGGCTCATTTTGTACCGAGATGGCATATAGGTCTACGCCATTATTTTTCATATAAGTGACGAAGTCGTTCAGATGCTGTGCGTACGCGGCGTATTTGTCGTATTTCAGTCGTTTAGCGTTCGTATCCCCATTTCGATTAAAGGTTTCGACCATATCACTTGGCGGATTCCAAGGTGAAGCGAATACGAGAGCACCTTGCTCGATCGCCCTTTTCGCGGTGGCAACCTCTCTATACCAGTTATTTCGATTTTCGTCGACATAAATTCTTAAAATGGTAAACCCAAGCTGATTTTGTCCGTTGCCAAAGGCGGTTTCACGCTGGGATGCCGTTAAGTCGCCGATCCAGGCAGGATGATTAATCCCCCCAAAACCCTTGATGAGCTGTTTTTCAGATGATAAATTAATGTTGGCATCACTTGCGGCCGACACGTGGGTCGGAGTTAACATTAGAGGCAGTGCCGTCAAACAGGCCAACAGAATGTGGACTGATTTTTTCAAGTTCAATTTCAATAGTTTCACCTTCCTCAAATTGATATAAATATGAGAGCGTATTTATACAAGCCAACTGGTTCAGTAATCAAATAGAATTGTATTTACCACATCCTCTCGAACCGCAAAATAATTCTACTTACATTTGTAAATTTTACTATATTACCCCCTTCTCCAAAACCTGACAAAATATAGTTCATTTGTTGAATCTCTAACATATCGGATGTTAATGACAAAAAAAGATGACCCCTAATGAGCATAGGAGTCATCTGTAAGTATGAAGTACGTTCAAGTTACTACTTCAAAAACGAATACAACTAAAGGTGCTGGTTCAGATGTGAATCGTATTCGTTCCTTTTTCAGTGTTGGTTGTTTGGTTGTTCGTTTCTTTGTATGCGAAATAATCAAAGTCAGCATGTTTGCGGCTCCCGCCAAGATCCTGCACACAAAGCCCGATATAAGTTCCTGTAAACCGGATGTACTCCGGGGATTCATCGCACAGATGCGTGATATCCGTCCACCCGCCTGTCTGAACCCATGATGAATCATCATCTAACGCATGGTAAAAGCAAGCACGATCATGATGGACTACAGCTTTCAAACGAATTCGATTCCCCTTTTGCAGTGGAATATCCTCTTCCAAGAGTTCATCATACACTCCGTATTTGGACTGAATGATGCCAAGACACAGCCCCTTTTCTTCATGATAAGTTACCCGCAGATAGAGGTAGTCCTGAGTATCGTAATACAGAATTAGCCCTGCCATTTGCTGCGGATGGTCCGGCGCGAATTCAAGACACGTCTCGGCTTCGCATTCAAAAGACTGCAACCTGCGGGCAAGCATGCTTTGTCTGTGCGTTGAACTCATCGATTCCATCCCATGCAAGCGTAAATAACCCGGACGTTCCGTCAAACTAAGCCATGTTGCGTCTGGCGGAATACGAAGTGTATTCCAATCGTGACGAAGCTTGGCCTGATCAAAATGGTCCATCTCCCCTGTCGGTTCAAACGGGTGCGGCTTAATCTTCGGCCCTGTCACCTGAAGCTCCGGATACCGATCCCCGCTTGCAAGCCTCAGCCATCCCTCATCACTCCAGAAACAACGCTGCAGCGCCGTTTCACGTCCAAGAATGCAGTGTTTCTCTCGAATAGGTCTTCCCACAAGATGAGCCATGTACCATTCGCCCGTATGCGTCTCGACGAGACTGCCATGGCCCGCCTTTTGCAGCGGTAAATCCGTCCTGCCTTGTGAAGTGAGAATCGGGTTAGCCGGATCGACTTCGTAAGGTCCCTGCAATATACGAGAACGGGCAACCGTAACGGCATGCTCGTATCCGGTTCCGCCTTCAGCTGTGACTAAGTAGTAATAGTCGTTGTGTTTATAAAGATGAGGCGCTTCCGTCAGTCCCAGTTCTGTTCCCTTAAAAATGTTAACCGCAGGTCCGACCAGCTTTTGTTCCTGAACCGAGTATTCCTGCAGCACGATGCCTGCAAATCGGTTTTTGCCTTTACGGTGATCCCAGATCATATTGACCAGCCACTTGCGTCCATCTTCGTCATGAAACAAGGAAGGGTCAAAGCCGCTGCTGTTCAAATATACGGGATCGGACCAAGGCCCTTCTATATCCGTTGTGGTGACAAGGTAATTATGGGTATCTTTAAAAGCGCCTATCCGGCTCTTCACATCGGTATATATCAGGTAAAACACGCCGTTATCATAGCTGAGACAAGGAGCCCATACACCTCCCGAATTAATGTTTCCCTCCATTCTTAGCTGAGCGGTGCGAGTCAGCGGAGAAGGCATCGCCCGCCAATGCACCAGATCCCTGGAGTGGTGAATGCGTACACCAGGGAACCACTCAAACGTAGAAGTGGCGATATAATAATCTTCTCCTGCCCGGCAGATGGAGGGATCGGGGTGAAAGCCGGGAAGAATGGGATTGGTGATCATGTTGATCGTATTCATTAAGAAACCTCCGGTAAATACATAATATCGGTACAAAATCAGATCAAACACATCGGTGCCGGAGTTCCCTTGCTTCAGCTCCACCCCAGCACTTTTTTGCCAGCCTCCAGCGCAGTTATAATCCGGTCAACATCGTACACATTGCCTCTCCACGTGCCGCCGCTGACAGATTGCAGCGCTGCCCATAAGCGCGTATCATCCGGCAGTGCTTCATCTGGCCGCATATCCGGATGAAACGGTCTTTGTGCCAGGATGACGGCCCCTTCTTCGGGGGAAACCTCCATTCCTTCTACTCCGACAAAATTAATGCTTCCATCCAGGGTGCTTCGATCCACCACAATGTCAATCAAGTCTCCGTTCCGCAGCTTGCCGATTGGACCGCCGGCAAGCCCTTCGGGACCAACATGCCCAATACAAGCACCGGTGGACACGCCAGAGAAACGGGCATCGGTAATGAGTGACACGTATTTTCCAAAGGACAGATGCTTGAGCGCGGACGTAAGCTGATAGGTCTCCTCCATCCCGGTCCCGGAAGGTCCGCGTCCAAGCAAGACAATGATGTCACCTGCCCGAATGCCGCCTGTTTTGATTGCACGGATCGCTTCACGTTCGGTTGTAAACACTTTTGCTGTACCCCGGTGACGATATACCCCGTGTTCATCCAGTACATCCGGGTCGATGGAGGTGGATTTAATAACCGAGCCTTCGGGGGCAATATTGCCGGTCGGAAATGTCACGGTGGAGGAAATCCCGAGACGCTGCGAGTGTTCTGCACTCATGATGACGCTGTCCGGATCGATGCCGTCCTTCTCCTTCAATTGTTTCCGCATGACATGACGGCGCTCTGACGATTCCCACCAATCCAGCACTTGCCCCAAAGATGTGCCGGTTACTGTCGGAACAGACTCATCAAGTAAACCAAGCTGTCTGAGGTGAAGCATGACCTCGGGAACACCTCCGGCCTGAAATACCCGAATGGTCGGGTAAAAGATGGGGCCGTTGGGCAAAGCACTAACCAGTCTCGGAACATTCTTGTTGATCTGAATCCAGTCCTGAACGCTGGGCAGTGTTAAACCAGCCGCATGAGCGATCGCCGGGATGTGAAGAAGCAGGTTGGTAGATCCGCCGAACGCGGCGTGTACAATCATTGCATTGCGGATCGATGCATCTGTGACAATGTCCGCCATCTTCATCCCTTGGGTCTCCATGTGGATGAGTGCACGCGAGGATTGCCGTGCCATCTCGATCCAGATCGGCTGCCCCGAAGGAGCCAGAGCGGCATGAGGCACCGTCATGCCCATTGCCTCTGCTACCACCTGGGCGGTTGCCGCTGTCCCTAGAAACTGACAGCCACCGCCCGGCGTAGCGCAAGCCCGGCATCCCAACTCCGATGCCATTTCTAGCGAAAGCTCTCCATTTGCGTACCTTGCACCGATGGTCTGAATTTTACCTGCGTCCTCTCCATCCGTAGGCGGAAGGGTAACGCCGCCGGGAACAATTACTCCTGGCAGCTGGGGCATACCTGCCAGCGCGAGCATCATGGCGGGCAGTCCCTTGTCACATGTTGCAACGCCGAGCACGCCTTTTCGCGTAGGCAGGGATCGAATCAATCTGCGGAATACCATCGCGGCATCGTTCCGGTACGGCAGCGAGTCGAACATGCCGGTCGTTCCTTGCGACCTGCCGTCGCAAGGGTCGCTGACATAGCCTGCAAACGGGATTCCGCCACGGCTGGACAGTTCATCTGCTGCCGCCTTCATCAGCAGACCAACCTCCCAGTGCCCCGTATGATAACCGAGAGCAGCGGGACTGCCATCTTCATTACGGATACCGCCCTGCGTACTTAGGATCAGAAACTGTTTTCCGTTTAATTCTCCAGGTTTCCAGCCCATTCCAACATTCTGGGACATGCCGAACAAGTCGCCGCTTGGAGCATTTCGCAGCAAATCGTCGGTCAAAGGCAGGCGTCCTGCTGCCCCTGGAGCATGAGCTGTTATCTCGAAGAAGTCGGACTCCTTCTCCCCCATAATCGACATGATCTGTTCGTACATGATACCCTCCCCACAGTTTATGACTTCACGAAGACCGTTTTGATGGCGGTGAAAAATTCGATAGCCGCTTGTCCCTGCTCCCTGGAATGTGAACTGGACATTTTCATCCCGCCAAACGGTGCCTGCAGCTCTACACCGGCCGTTTCCGCATTGATTCTTACGAGTCCGGCATCCATATCCCGGATGAACGAAAGCATAGACCCGACATTTTGTGTGTAGATCGAAGCACTCAAACCATAATCACTGTCATTTGCCGACGCTATGGCCTCTTCAAGGGAATCCACCGGAATCAAGGCCAGTACCGGGCCGAATATTTCTTCTCGGGCAATGGACATATGTGCTTCGACACCTTCAAATACGGTCGGCTCTACATAGAATCCTTCTGCAAGCTCAGGACTGTCCGGCCGTTTTCCTCCAGCGAGCAGTACAGCTCCTTCCTCAAGTCCTTTTTGAATATAGCTCAGCACGGTATTAAGCTGCCCTTCACTTGCACATGGACCCATCCAGCTTCCAGAAGACATGCCATCCCCCAAACGAATCTCCTGAACCTGTGAGAGCAGCTTTTCCTTGAAAGCATCATATATTTTTCGTTCGATAATGACGCGGCTGGTCGCTGTACATTTCTGACCTGTTGATTTCAGACCTCCGCTAATGGTTCCCTCGACAGCCAGATCCAGGTTAGCGTCAGCTGAAATAATGACCGGGTTTTTGCCGCCCATTTCAAGCTGGTACTTTGCTCCTCGGGCCAGTGCTGCGGCGCCGACCCGCTTTCCGACTTCATTGGAGCCTGTAAAAGTTATTCCGTTCACATCGGGATGCTCGGCAAGTGCAGAACCGATTACCGAGCCTTTGCCGCACACGAGATTGAGGACCCCGGCCGGGAAACCAGCTTCCTCAAAGCATTCCAGTACCTTGGCTGCCGTAACGGCCGTTTCCTGAGCCGGCTTCAATACAACCGTATTCCCATAGATCAACGCAGGTGCCGTTTTCCAGATGGGAATAGCCACCGGAAAGTTCCACGGCGCGATTACGCCGACAACGCCAAGTGGTACACGGGTCGTGAACATTAATGCTTCGCTATCCGTGGACGGAATCACATCTCCCGTTTTGCGCATGCCTTCCCCTGCGTAATATCTCAGGATGGCTACGCCGCGCATCGTCTCTCCTTTGGCTTCCGGGAACGTTTTCCCCATTTCTCTTGTCATCGCTTCTGCTACTTCATCAGCCCGTCGTTCGAGCACGTTTGCTGCCTGAAAAAGAAAATTGCCCCGTTCTGCACCGGTTAATCTCCGCCAGGTCTTCGCTGCCGCTTTTGCCGCTGCCACAGCATCGTTCAGGTCCTCTACGCCGGAAGCTGGAACATGCCCCACGATTTCTTTTCGATTCGCCGGATTGATGCTGGGTTCCGTCTTTCCGGACGTTGCCTTCACCCATTCTCCGTTAATAAAATTGTTATAGGTCTGCTCTAACTGAAAAGCGCTCATTCCCTTCATCCTCCTTATTAACTAGTTTGAAATAACCGGATTAACAAGTGTGCCGATACCGCTGATCGATATTTCAATGCGATCTCCCGTCTCAAGTGTAAAATCATTCGGCGGTACAATATTTGTACCTGTCAGCAGAACCGTGCCATCAAACAAATCATTATCTTTGGCCAAAAAGGAAACCAGTTCATCCAGCTTTCTATTTAAATCACTTGTGCTTGCCTCACTTTTCACAACGACCTCTCCAGCGCGGAAAATTTTACAGACGACGTCAAGGTCATACGGGTTCTGCACCGTTTCCGTCAATCGAATCGCTGGACCAATGGAGCAGGAGCTACGCCAAATTTTGGCCTGAGGCAAATATAGCGGGTTTTCCCCCTCGATATCCCGGCAGCTCATGTCATTGCCAACGATGTATCCCACAATGCTGCTATCTGCGGCAAGAACCAGCCCAAGCTCAGGTTCTGGAATCTGCCAAGTGGAATCGCTGCGAAGGGTAACCGCTTCATTCGGTCCAACGGTACGGGCTGCTGTGGATTTGAAGAAGATCTCAGGACGTTCTGCATCGTAGACCTTATCGTAAAAGGTGTTTGCATCCAGCTTGCCGTCAGTAGCTTCATAATTCCGTGCTTCCCGACTCCGCTGATAAGTTACCCCAGCTGCCCATACCTCAGGTGCTTCGATTGGATTAATAAAATGCAGGGATGTCCAATCATCTGTCAGTTTGTTCATCGGTTTAAGAGCGCTTTCAACAAGCTGTGCTGGAGAAATTCCTTGCTCTCTCGCCTGATAGATCAACGTCATGAAATCAGCTTGCGGCAAACGATAGGCTTGTTCATCATCCGTAACGGCTGCCAGCCACTTCTGTTCTCCATCCAGAAATCGAATAATTCGCATGTAAGCGTGCCCCCTGTTTTCCCCCGGCGGGTTGATAATTCTACCTTAGCATTAGGTAAGTATTATGACGATGTTCTAATCAATCCAGCGATTTACCCTTTTCACGCAATATTTTTCTGATAAGATGAAGTTATATTACAAGGGGGAGTTGCTGTGACCAAGCATTCAGAAGCCATGTATTTAGGCCGCCTACCTGATGTTCGCATGTCGTTTCAATTAATGGGATTGCATGCTAGAAAAGCAGATTCGAACTGGACCTACCCATCCCATGAGCACTCCATGTACGAAATTCACTGGATGATGGAGGGTCAAATGAATATGTTGGTTAATGGGAAGCTCTACAACCAATCCAAAGGTGACCTTTTGTTTATTCGTCCAGGGATGACTCATTCCTGTCCAGGTGCAGGACCAGAGGGATTTACTTATTTTTCAGTTCATTTCAGTGTTCATGATACTTCCTTTTGCCGGGAACTCAACCGCTGTAAAGACATTTATTATCCGGCGGTTTCAAATCTTGCATTAGGATTATCGCCTTCCCTGTTTACATTGTATGAACTGGCAACAGAACATTTGTCTGATTCGTTGTCCTCCTCCAAACAGATGAAGGTACATGCTGCCGTATTTGAGCTTCTCGGCTCGCTGGTAGGACAGTTATCTCAGCACGCCTCCGTTACATTATCCAGAAAAGAAACCATTGCCCATCAGATTGCTGAACACATCGAGGATTCGGTAAGGTACATTCATCTTCATAGCGAAATTCAGGAAACGAACCGAACGTGGATTCAGGATATCGCCAAAACGTTGAATATGAGCACGTCTCAGATTAATCGGATTTTTCGGGAGGTCTACGGTCAGGCTCCGCGCAAATTTTTATCCGAAACACTGCTGAACGAAGCCCAGAGGTTGTTAAACCAGACTGACCTGAACATTGATCACATTGCAATGATGCTTGGATATAAGACTAATGCTCATTTCAGTCGTCAATTCAAGCGGTGGACAGGTATTGCACCAAGCGAATTCCGCAGCCATTCACAGCAAGCAGAACATGAAAGAAGCAGCTAATGGACGAATAATTCTCCAACTGCTGCTCCTTCTTGGCGTAGTACCAGTCCGATTGATCCTTTATTCCAAGGTAAATGCAGCAAAGCTTGCTCCGCCATTTCCCCTATATGTAAAATATAAAGCCTGCCTTCCGTCTGGAATGGTGATTGCCGCCGTATATGCTTTCCACTCATTGGTGAAGTGCACCGGGATTGTGCCCAGAACCGGGCCTTCCCATGAGGTTTTTACTTCAAAGTATCCGCTGCAATATCCCCTTACGGTGAGAGTGACCTGACGGATTCCGTTACAATCGAAATATTTAAAACCTGCTGTGGCTGAATCCACCATATTCGCAATATATCCGACCTCTTCATCACCGTCTCGTCCATCCTGGGTAATCTTCGGAAAGCGGCTGTCCAGCCAAGCGCCCCCTCCAAAACCACCGGTATACATTTGATCATCTTTTGCAAAAAGATTACATGCAAGATATGCGGGATATTCCCCTTTTCCTTCAAGAGGGCCCCCATTCACCCCGCAGGAAGTCATTTCTACCTGAGATATCGTTCCATGCACGTCAAAAGAGATACGTTCAATGCAGCCCTGACGGTTAAATGCGTCCCCATTGGTATGGCGGTGATAGAAAATGTAACAGTCTCCATTGATCTCAACAATGCTGCCGTGATTGTTCCCGCCATAATACATCGGCTTGTCAGCTGGTTTATAGGAGTCAATATGTAGATCGCAGTTGCTTATGATTACACCCTGATATGCAAACCCTTTGTTAGGAAATTTACTGGTAGCATAACATAATTCATGCATGACAATTGAGGAGTAAACCAAGTAATAGGTATCCCCTCTTTTTCGGATGGAAGGGGCCTCGAAAAATTCATGTCCTTCGAATCCGCTGCCTTCGCTGTATGGCTGACTCGGCGCTATGAATACGGACTCATCCACAATCGTCAGCATATCCGGACCAAGCACCGTCGCCATCGCACCGTGTCTCGATCGGTCTCCGGGCGCACAAAATCCGGTATATAGATACGTACGCTCTCCTTCGGTCAGCACGCCTGGATCAAATTGGGGCTCGTCCCCTTCCCTTTCCCCCAGTCGAGTGCCATCCGCATATTTCACGTATCCGTAAAATTCATATTTGCCTGCAGGTGTATCGCATACAGCCACAGAAACAACCGGCACTTTATCCAGCACATAATAAAGATAATATCGTCCGTCAGGACCAAGTGTAACGTCTGGGGCGTAAAGGCACATACTGCCGCCCAGATTAAGCGGATCATCTGCCTTTTGGTAGATTACACCTTCATTGCGCCAATTCCCGAGGTCGTCCACAGGCGCCGACCAACAGACGTAGTCGTTTAAACAAAAGACATGTCCGTTAAACCGGTCATGCGAACCGTACACATAAACTCTATCCTCAAATACATAAGGCTCACTATCAGGAACGTACTCCCATGATGGAAGGTATGGATTTAACCCCTGTTTCTTCATACAAACTACACTCCTCGTCAAAATTATTAGGCAATATGAATTTAAAATAAATCCCGTATAATAGAAAACAAACTAAAGCGTTTTACCGATTTTCCTGTTCTATTTCTATTAATGAAGTTTGAATTGATCTGAGCACGTATCATATGGCATAGTCTGTCTGACAAACATACATGGTAAAGGTGAAGAACAATGACAAACATTTTCTACGTTGAGTACGACGCAGCACATAACAGCCATTTCGTTTTTGATATTCCCCAAGGACATCCCTGCTGGCTTTTGGTCATTACACAGACTCCCGCTCAGTTCTGGGTGGATGGAAAACTTAAGGAATACCCTCCTCATTGTGCTGTTCTTTTCGAGCCCCATCAAAAAATTTACTACCGAGCTTCCGCAGGGAATTATATTAATGACTGGATCCGCTTTGAAAGCGATGAACCTTACGTAACCGAAACCTCGCTTCCCTATGGCAAGCCTTTTCCTTTGGATGATCCTGAATACTGCCACAAGCTGTTCCAGCTGCTCGTCGTAGAGAATTCATTCAATAAGGACTACAGAGAATCCTCCATTGATTGTCTGCTCCGAACCCTGTTCAACAAGCTGCTGGAGTCTTACTTCCAAGAGGAAATTAGTCCTCAGCACTACAACCTTTTAAAGCTGCGTGCGGCCATCCATAACAATCCAAGCCACCCCTGGACCATATCGGAAATGGCTAAAATTATTAGCATCAGTCCGGGATATCTGCAGTTCATTTATAAGAAATTGTTTGGTCTCTCGTGTATGGATGATGTTATTCATAGTCGAATTCGCTTAGCCAAAGAATATCTCAGACATGAGCTTTACACAGTTGCGGAGATTGCAGATCGGTGTGGTTACCGCAATGTGGAGCACTTTTGCAGGCAGTTCAAACAAATGACCGGTTCATCTCCGAAGAAATTTCACAAACGCACGAGTGACTTAGCTGTCAGCCCAGCAGATTTCGAGGAGGTCATCCTTTGATTCCGGTCATTGTAATCCCCTGAATAAAATATCTCTGTCCGATGAAGAAGAGGATCAGCACAGGAATAACGGTAATTAAAGAAACTGCCATCAGCATCTGTATTTGCGAGGAGCCAAAAGAATTCTGGAAGAACTGCAAACCGATAGCCAGCGTGAAATTCTCATCACTGTTCAAGTAAATCAGCGGAGACATATAATCATTCCAGTGAAAGGTAATCGACATGAGACCGACCGTAATCAAAGCTGGTTTGATTGCAGGCAGCAGTATTTTGTAATAAATCTGGAATGCATTGGCACCGTCAATATATGCGGCTTCATCCAAATCTTTCGGAATCGTTTTGAAAAATTGCCGCAGCAGGAAAATGTTAAACGCACCTCCCCCAAAAAAGGACGGAACGATAAGAGGCATCAAGGTATCGAGCCAACCAAGTTTGGTGAACAAGAGGTAAGTAGGAACGAGAGTGACCTGACTGGGGAGCATCATGGTAGCAAGCACGATCGTAAATAACAATCCGCTGTATCGTGATTTAAACCGTGCAAAGCCATAGGCTACGAATGAAGCGGAAAGAACCGTTCCAATCGTCGCAAGTCCTGTTACGATTAAGGTATTCCATGTATACCGGGTGAAATCCGCGTATTGCCAGCCCTGAATGAAGTTATCCCAAGTAAACGTTTCCGGGATGATTTTGGGAGGCAGCGTATAGGCTTCCGAAGGGATTTTAAAGGCGGTTGAAAGCATCCATATAAACGGAAAGATAAACACGACTGCAATGATCGTCAATATCATATAACTCAGGCTGACTTTAATCCGGCCGCTGGTTTTTTTACTTTTGTAATAAGCCTCCATGGTTGCACCTCCCCAATTTTAGTTATCGTAATAAACCCAGTGTCGGGAAGTCCGATTTACGATGAGCGTGATGATCATAATAACGACAAACAATAACCAAGCCAGAGTTGACGCATAACCCATCTCGTTGTATTTAAATCCGCTGTTATAAATATGCATCATGTACGTGTAGGTGGAGTAGCTGGGGCCACCCTCGGTCAGAATGAAAGGCTGCATAAAGATTTGGAAACCACCAATGATCCCCATAACCAGATTAAAATAAAGCGTTGGCGTGATCAGGGGCAGGGTAATCTGCGTAATTTTAACGAAACTGCTTGCTCCATCAATCTCAGCGCTCTCATATAAGGCTTCCGGAATATCCTGCAGCCCCGCCAGTGTAATGATGATGGAATTCCCGATGGTCCAGATCCCCATAATAATAATCGCCGGCATTGCCCATTTCGTATCGCTCAACCAGTTTGGGCCAGTAATACCGAATAGAGAAAAGAAATAATTGATAAAGCCAAACTGGGCATTAAAAATCCAGCCCCAAAGCAAGGTAACTGCAACCCCCGATGTGATATACGGGATATAAAAGCTGGTTCTGAAAAAACCAACTCCCTTTATTTTTTGATTGAGCAGAAGAGCAATCAGAAACGACAGGAGTAAACTGGCCGGAACAGAAACCAACACAAAATATAATGTATTTAACAAAGAACGGTAAAAAAGTGGATCCTGTGTAAAGGCCCTGACGATATTATCTAAGCCGACAAATTGGCCTGAGCCGGTCATATCCATATCGGTGAAAACCAAAAAGATAGAATAACCCATTGGATATAAGGTGAATATTAGAAAACCTAAAAGCCATGGCGAGATAAAAAGGAAGAATTGTTTCTCCTCCCTGTTTGCAATGCGGTTGTTTCGCGCCTTCATTCTTTCGCCTCCAAAGCTGCCTCCTATTGAGACCGGATTAGGATAGAAAGGGGAAGATCGCTCCCCCCTCGTTGTAACCGGGTGTTCATTATTCGTTTATTTACTTTGATGAATGGAGTCGAGAGCGGACTGAATCTGGGATGTAAAGGCTTTGGCCGCTTCCTCAGCGGATTTCCCTTGAACGGTGACCTGCTGCCAGGTTTGCTCGTAGAGGTCCCCCGCCTTTGCAATGGAGCCACCCCACGGGAAAGTTATGGCATCCTGCAACCCTGTTACGAAATCCGCCATGGAGATATCTGTGCCTTGAATTTTCAAGTTGGCAAAAGTACTGTCCGCCGATTCTTTTGCCGCAGGAAGATTTACCTTACTGTACAGATCTCCGACCTCCTTATTCAGGGAGACCGTTTTAATATAAGCCCACGCTGCTTCCTTATTTTTGGAATCCTTGTTCATGGCGAAGCCTGTCTGGAATTTAATGTTGACGGTTTTACCGGATGGATCTTTTGGAGGCATCACGATACCCCATTGAAAATTGGAACCGATGTTTTTGGCAATCGTCGAAGCTTCAAACACACCTAGCGGATACATCGCAGCTCTACCTGCAGCGAACATTTGGTCCATAGGCATGCTCTTGGCAGCCGCATCATCTGGCATTGCTTTTGCATTCACCAGGTCTCCGAACAACTGGTATCCCTTCAGAGTATTGGGATCATCCAGAGTCTGTTTGCTCCAATCCTCGTTATATGGCATCCCGCCGTATATAAAAGGAGCAAAGCTTTGCAAGATCCAGTGGGACACAATGCCATAGACCCGGTTGGCACCTTCACCCGAGGAGACCTGTTTGGCTGTTGCCGAAAAATCATCCCAAGTCCAGTCATTCGTTGGGTACGGAAGCCCTGCCTTGTCAAAAATGTCTTTATTATAAGCAATCATAAAATCTGAAGCGGTTGTTGGCATCCCTTCACGTTTTCCGTCCGCATCGACATATCCCCCATCAACCCCTTGTGTTAACAATGCCTCGAGGTCCAGTTGATCCTTCTCAATATAAGGGTTTAAATCTTCGAACCATTTAGATCTCAACCCTTTCCAGTCTGGAGACATCATAATCACATCACCGGCATTTCCAGCAGCCAGAGCTGCATCCAGCTTGACATCAATGTTATCTGCCGGGAGCCAAACTTCATGTACCTTCACTTTTGGATACAATTTTTTGAAAATTTTGGTTGCTTCCTTTCGAGACTGGAGTTCCTCGCCGCCGCCCCACCCAAATACGGTAAGGTCACCGGAAATTTCTCCATTACCCGATGAATTTTCCGCTGCCTGATCACTATTTGCTGAGCAGGCGGTGATCACTGTCACGAATATTCCGATAAGCAGAATGATTGCAAATTTTCTCATATATATCCTCCTTTTTATACTTAGGCGAGCGACTGGTGTCGTAACCCGATGAATGAATTTAGATTTTCAATGGCAATCGAATAAAAAGGAAATACTAATCTATCCTCATGTAACCCCAAGGATCTACAACCTTCCCAACCTGAATTTGTCATTACATTGCAAGGTGAAATTACAATTAATGCATATTAAAACACCACTCTTTCTGCTTTGTTAGCGTTTCCATCGTTATTTAAAAGTAAGGTTTCTTCGTGCTTGATACAATGACATATCCTTAAGAATTATTGATGAATAATCATATTCTGAATTTGATATTTGGGTAGCAGCTAAGTTATGGCACGCAAAGACGACTCTGTTTTCCGCTGTTAATAGCGGAGAACAGAGTCGTCCATTTCTCTTACGATGCTAATCTTTTATCTATCGAATAAAACGATAGGTTGAACAGAATCCACTTAAGTAAACGTATACGACCGTCCAGCCTCTGCATTGAAGGAAATACGTTCAAGGCCAGGACCTTCCAATTGACAAATTCCAGTTATTGTACTTTTTACGATGACTTCAGTAATTCTCCCAGCGACCCAGGAAAACCCAATGGTATATCCGCCACGGGCCCTGAGTCCCTCCACATTCCCGTCACACCAATTGTCTGGTAAGGCAGGCAAAAGCCGAATCACATCAGTATGGCTCTGCATTAACATCTCGGCAATTCCAGAGGATCCACCGAAGTTACCATCAATCTGAAACGGAGGATGATTGTCAAAAAGATTGGGCAACGTTGAGTGCTCCAGGAGAGCTCTTACATTTTCATAAGCCTTATGCCCATCCTGAAGTCTTGCCCAGAAGTGAATAATCCAGGCCCGGCTCCATCCGGTGTGTCCGCCACCATTGTCCAATCTACGTTCCAAAGTGGTACGTGCTGCCTTTGCAAGTTCCGGCGTGTGTTCTGGAGTGAAGCTTTCTCCAGGGTACAAACCAAAAAGATGTGAGATGTGCCGGTGCCCCGGTTCCACTTCTTCGTAATCCTCCATCCATTCCTGGATTTGCCCGTTTTTGCCGATTTGTGTCTTCGGAATTCGCTTCAGAGCAGCAGCAAGTTCTTCCCTGAATGTATGGTCCCTTCCGATCAACTCGGCGCTTTGAATGCATGCAGTGAATAGAGCCTCAATGATTTGAAAATCCATCGAAGCGCCTGCACATAAAACCCCCACCTCACCATTTGGCAGCTTGTAACTATTCTCTGGAGAGACGGATGGACAGGTAATCAGACGGCCATCTGCATCCTCAATCAGATAGTCAAGGAGAAACTGCGCAGATTCCTTCATCGTTTCGTATGCTTCTTCCAGAAAAATGAGATCCTGACTATAGCGATAATGCTCCCATAAATGCAGGCATAACCAAGCAGCACCCAGCGGCCAGAAGGAAGCTGGCAGGTAGGTATCCTGAGGGGCCGTGTCTGCCCAAATATCCGTATTATGATGTGCGGTAAACCCGCGGCAGTCATACATCTTTCGTGCCGTGATTCGGCCAGGCTCCCGCATTCGATCAATCAGATCGAACAACGGCTCATGGCACTCTGCTAGATTGCAGTTTTCGGCGAGCCAGTAGTTCATTTGGGTATTAATGTTGATGGTAAATTTGCTGTCCCAAGGCGGAGTGAAACTGTCATTCCATATCCCCTGAAGATTAGCAGGCAAGGAGCCTGGCCGGCTTGAGGAAATCAGCAGATAACGACCAAACTGAAAATAGGTTTCGATCAATTCAGGATCTTCTTCTCCCTTTTGGAACTGTTTTAATCTCTCATCCGTCGGATCATCATGACGATCAGAACTTTTGGACAGGTTCAATGAAACCCTGCTGTACAGTTCTTTATAATCCGATGTATGCCGCACAAGCAGTGTTTCATAAGGAATCCGGCTGAGCTCTTCTATACGAAGTTTATTGTATAATTCCGGATCTTCTTGGCGGAAAGTTGTTTCCGCAGCAAGCAGAAGTGTGACCGAGCTCGCGTCATTCACCAGCAAATACTCGCCAAGGAGCTGACAGGTGCCTCCATCTGGTATCGCTTTCAACACAGCTGCGAAAGAACTGCCGTCTTTACCACCGCATTCACCAAGCATAATGAGTCCGCTCTGCTCCCACTTCTTGGTTTTCTCTAGGTATCTCCAATTCTGTCGATTAAATCGGGCTTTCATGGACAAGGCATTCTTCTTGTCTGTTGAGATTCGGATGATGATGGCTTGATCCGGATGGCTCGCAAACAGCTCACGAGTATAACGGATACCATTAACATGATAGCTAACCCTGGAGATGCCCCGGTTCAAATCCAGCTCACGTACATAGTCTTCAACAGGACCATCATGATTGCCGAATGATAACTGCAGTTCACCAAGTGGCATATAATGTCTCTGGGCTTCAGGAAGCCCGGCCATCGTCATGCTGGCCATCTCTTCAGCCTCCCGAAGTTTCCCTTCCATGATTAACTTGCGGATCTTCGGCAAATTGGGCAGTGCATCTTCGTTATTCCGATCCCGGGGCCCCCCATACCACATTGAGTCTTCATTTAACTTCAAACGCTCCTCCGCTACGCCTCCAAATATCATTGCACCAAGCCGACCGTTCCCGATTGGCAAGGCCTCGTTCCATATCTCCGCAGGTTTGCTGTACCACATGCGATGATTTTTCTGATTTGTTTCTTTCATTTTGAACCTCCAGTACGAATTTCAATGAATGATAAGATATTAATCTCATATTAACATCCCAACAAAGAATAAAAATAACGTATTCATGCAGATTCATACTCTTTCATGATATGAGAATCGAAAAGATCATTAATTGGAGTTTTTCTTCGATAAACATCAATGAGTTTGGCTGCCTACCATAAAAGATTACGGACCTGATTCGCAAGAATGCGAACCGGCCCGTGTTTGATAATAATGGATGATTTGTCGCCAGGATTGGTATAAACCTACCCATTCTCCTTACTTGGAAATGGATGAAGAATCATAGGCTGCCTGCATAATCTCCAGGTAACGCTTGATGTTCAGGCCCTCTAGCCCTTTCACGTAATCATCCCAATCCTTATCCAGACTCTTTGCTCCTGTAATGAATTGCAGGGCATTCTGGTCAATATAATCCTTGATATTCGTCTGCATCATGCTTGTTTCATCGGCGTTTGCCGGGTCCACCCACAATGCCCAATGCGGGAAAACTTCATCGGGTTCTTTGCCTTCCATCAGCAGTGTCGCCTCATATAGTCGGCGTTCATATCCGTCACCTGCGTAGATGTCCTTGCCCTGCACTTCGGCATCACGGTATGCCCTGTGGTGATTGTACTGACTCAGCGCTCCCCAGCTGTCATTGCGCGGCTCTGCTCCAGTTGGGAGCGGAATGGCTTTGTAGAGTGGCTGTACCTGTTCATTCAGAGCCACCTCTCCTTCTTGCGGCTTGCGCCAGCTTGTACCCTCTTCACCGAGATAAGAGCTCATCGCTCCTTCTTGGGTGTAGAGATAATCCAGCATTTTTATGGCAGCAATCTGCGTTTCTTCACTTGCTTTGTTTGTCAGTACAAAAGAAGCTCCAGGATCGATCGGATAGTTATAAGTTGCATAATCGGCATGCGGCCCCTTCAACGGAGGAATCGGATTGTAATCTTTCCCATAAGGAGAATCCTCGGCAGTGTTTACAAAAAGAGACGGGTGCATGGCCGCACCTGCACCAAGAAGCTGCGCATCAGCGTTATCTCCGATCTTTTTGAAGGCCCCGACATTTTGCGTGAAAGCACCCGGGTCGATCAGACCTTCATCATATAGCGACTTGATATAGGCAAGTCCTTCCTTCCACTCCGGTTTGCTTGCAACCGTCTCAACCCGGCCATCCTTTACAATGAGATAGGTTCTGTCATCGTCGTAGATAAATCCGTTCATCAAGTACGGAATGATGTGCACGCCGAAATTTTCAATGGAACCGCTAAGCGGAACTTCGTCGGCTTTACCGTTACCGTTCGGGTCCTTGGTTTTGAATGCTTTCAGCACTTCCTTAAACTCCTCTGTCGTTGTGGGCTCGGACAATCCGAGCTGTTTCAGCCATTTGGTATTCATCCACATCTTGTTTGGATAGGAACAGTGGAAACATTCATTCAGGCCCGTCAGACCGTAAATATTGCCGTCGGGCGCCGTATTCATCGCTTTGTAATATTCACTGCTGTCCAGTACCTTTTTGATATTCGGTGCATATTGGTCAATCAGGTCATTGAGCGGCACAATGACACCCTGCTGCCCAAATTTCAACAAGTCTGTTTGAGAAAAACGGTCCACCCATGGAATGAGTAAATACAGGTCCGGGTAGTCACCCGAAGCCAGTGAAATTTGCCTTTTTTCAGCTGCACCGTCAAAAGGAACCGTCGTCCAGTTAATCTTCATGTTGAACTTCTCTTCCATTTTTTTCGTAAACTTGTTCGTCTGAAGGTTGGTATCCGAGCTTTGATGGGCGAACACGTTAATGGACACATTGTCGCCGGATGAAGCGCCGTCCCCCTTTTTCCCACTGCCTGGACTTGAGGAGGAACATCCCGCAAGTACCGCAGACAGCAACAACAAACATGCAAGTACAAATGACCCTGTTTTTCTCAAAAAGACCCTCTCCCTTATGAATGGTTGTAATGAACTAGCCCTTAACGGAGCCAATCAACATGCCCTGAACGAAATATCGCTGAACAAACGGATAAATAACAAGTACAGGCAAGCTGGCCATAACAATGAGTGAATATTTCATCAACTCGGCCATTTGCTGCTGTTTCACCATCTCTCCCAGATTCATATTTCCCGTGCCGTTGCTCAATATCAAAATGCTGCGGAGAACCAATTGAAGCGGATAGAGCGATTGCGTTTTTAAATAGATTAGGGCATCAAAATAAGCGTTCCATTGTCCAACCGCATACATTAACGACAGAACGGCAACGATGGGTTTGGCCAGAGGCAGAATGACGCTGAAAATGAAACGGATATCACTGCATCCGTCAATATCAGCTGCTTCAGACAGCTCTTCAGGGATTGAATTTTGAAAAAAAGTGCGTGCGATGATCACCTGCCACACCCAAACGGCATTTGGAATCAGCAGGGCCCAGCGAGAATCGATCATTCCCATGGATTTGACCACCAGATAAGTTGGGATCAATCCGCCGGAGAATAGCATGGTGAACGTAATGAACATCATCAGAGGGCTGCGCCCAACAAAGGTTTTTTTGGAAAGTGGATAAGCTATCATAATGGTCAGTGCTACACTAATCAGTGTCCCGATTGCGGTATAAAATAACGAATTGCCGTAACCCATGATAACCTGATCATTGCGCAATACAGACTTATAGCCGTCCAGTGTTAAATCAATGGGCCACAGCCAGACTTTTCCGGAGGAAACCGCTGCCGGGCTGCTCAAAGATGAGCTTACGATATAGATCAACGGATAAAGTACAGCAATCAAGACCACCGTCAGAATAAGGTAGATGATCGCCATAAACACACGGTCCCCAAAAGATTCTCTGATCGTACTTCTCGGATTAACCGTCGAACGATTGGCTTGGGATAACAACTTGCTCATCGTATGAACCCCCTCCCTTTTGCCGTATTACCACAGGCTTGTATTGGATAGACGCTTGGCGACAGCATTGACTGTTAACAACAGAATCAAGTTAATAAGCGAATTGAAAAGGCCAACAGCGGTAGCAAAACTGTAATTGGCGTTAAGCAATCCCATCTTGTATACATAGGTGGAGATGATTTCCGAAGCGGACAGGTTCAGCGGGTTTTGCAACAAATAGATTTTCTCGAACCCAACTGCCATGATGTTTCCAACGCTCAGGATCAGGATAATAACCGCCGCCGGCAGCAGGCCGGGCAGATCGATGTTCAACATTTTCTGAAAGCGGTTAGCACCGTCAACCTTGGCTGCTTCGTATAATGAAGGATCAATGCCCGACAGGGCTGCCAGATAGATGACCGCAGAATATCCCATGCTCTGCCAGACATCCGAAAATACGTAGATGGAACGAAACAGCCCAGGCTCTCCAAGGAAATTGACGGCTTCAAAGCCCAGCGCTCCTGCGATGGTGTTAACGATGCCAAGCCGCGGAGAAAGAAACATCATGATAATGGATACCATCACGACCGTAGAAATAAAGTAAGGTGCATACGTAACCATCTGTACCGTTTTCTTGAATTTGGCGTTCTTCACTTCGTTCAGCGCCAGTGCCAGCAATATTGGAACCGGAAAACCGACGATTAAACTGTAGAACGAAATGTACAGCGTGTTTTTGATCAGGGTAACGAATGCAGGGTTTTGGAAAAGCAGCTCAAAATATTTGGTGCCTACCCACGGACTTCCCCAGATTCCCTTGATCACGTTGTAATCCTTGAAAGCGAGCACTGCGTTTACCATAGGTACATACTTGAAAATGATAAAGTATGCGACAGGAGGAATAATCAGCAAGTAAAGCTGCCAATGCCTCCTCCAGCTCTTGGACAAGGCCAGCTTCAATGCTGATCGCCTGCCTTCTTTTACAACTGTTTTGCCTTTTGAAATTGTCGTTCTCAGAGTCATCCCCCCAGTAGGCGGCCTATCTGTAATAAGCCATTCCCATTTGATAGCGCTTTCTTGCTCGTAATCATAAGAGTGCATACCCGATTGCGTAAAGGTACACTTTACAAAATGAGGTACGATTCCAGTACAAGAAGGCTGGGAAGCCTGATATTTCCTTGGACTACGCCAGGATTTTTCTGCGATTTTTGCTTTGTTTTATAAAAATGGATGCCTCCTGCTTGATTTTAAATGTGATCATTCATCTGTCTGTATGCACTAGGCAAAACACCCCGAACCCGTTTGAAAGCCCTTCGGAACGAATGCGCGCTGTTATATCCGGTTGTTAATGCGATTTCATCAATCGTATGCTGACTCTCCCACAGCAGTTCAGCAGCTTTGTTGATTCGCACCACTTCCACATAATCAGAAAGGTTCTCCCCGGTATGCTCTTTGAATAACTGAGATATATATTTTTCCGGTTTGCCCATATGTTCTGCGATCCGGTACACCGTCAAGTTTGCATCCGCATAACGTTCCTGGATATAAGCAATCGTTTCGTTCACAAATCCGGCATGCATGTTGCATTTTTTACGCTGAACGTCTTGGCATACGTCTTTCGCCAGATGATGGAACTTGCTCTGAAGTACGGCAACCTTATCCGTCACCTGAATTGCTGAAACCCGATCCTTAAGCTCCTCCACAAGCGATTCGTCCAACATAATTTTAGGCTCCAGCTTCAAAAATGTGCCCTTCAATTCCATGATGAACTGCTGTGTCATGTCATACGACAGCTCTCGCTCAGTAAAGTTTCGGTTGAACAACTGATCCAAAATACGGTTGGACTCTTCCATTTCTCCTGCCTTGAGCGTATTGAGCAGACGTTGTTCAGACTCAATCGGATAGTAGTACAGTTCCGTTTCCTTCACCGCGTCCTCGAATTTCATCATGTGGTCCTTTCCGGTGTGAATGGCATATTCCAGCGCGTGTCTTGCCTCGTTGAACGAACGACCAACATCATTCCATACCTCATAAAAAGAGCCCGTTCCAATTGTGGTCGATACCCGGTAATCCCGGTATACAGCATGTGTCAGTTTTTCAAGCTCAGCTTCACATGTACACAGGGCTTTATCCATAGAATCACCACTCAGGGGATACACAAAAGCAATCAGATCCGTTCCCCAGTCTGTTACCAATACTTCGGAATTCCATGCCGCCATGGCTTCCCTCACGATGAGCCTTGCAACGCTTAGCTCCTGAATAATTTCCTCACTATCTGGACTGCCATAACCGTCTACCTTTAGAATTCCTACAAACCCCCGGTTGGTATGGAGCGAAATGCCTGTCTGGGAAGAGATGGCCTCCAGCTCGCGCGTTGTGTAAAACTCTCCGGTAAGCAAACGTTTAATGAAACCATCCCGCAGCATTGGGAGCTGCTCATTCAATGCGTTCTTGAGAAGATGGTTGTTCGTAATGAGACTCGTAATGTTGCTGGCCAAAAAGTCGTATTCATTGCTTGTCTTTCCAGGCAGCCCAATATCCTGTTCCCGGAACACGGACAGAAGCCGATGAATCGGAGCACTGTTTCGATAAGCAAGCAGGAGCCCGATTAACAATCCGAAGCCAAGCGTAGCTAGCGTAAAGGTAAAGGTAACCTGCTTGATTTGGTCTGCTTTGACCATAAGCGCACGTTCGGGGATGCCAGCCATGTAATTCCAGCCGTTTTGATTGGAACGAATGGAAATCAGCAGACGTCCGTCGCCCATAGGCTTCGCTTCATCGTCCTTGCTGACAGTCATAACCTTTAAGTTTTTTGCCTCGTCTTTACTCAGGCCCCGCGAAAAAATGATATCCCCCTTGGAGTCTGTCACCAGTGTCCATCCTCCATATTGCTCCACAATATGATGAGTCAGGCTCGCCATCTTATTTTCATCAATCATGACGCCAATTGTAGCCTGCGGTTTGTTGAAGCTGTTTAATGGAAGCGATTGAAGAAACGTAATGGCTGGAGCGTCCACAAGCACATTACTGCGAATCTCTTTCTTATAGTTTCGCAGGGGAATGATCTCGTTTAAATGCGGTTTTTTTAATATGTTCTCTTTCCACTCTTCGAACGTCATGCCTTCCAGCCGATTGGCAGCAAAATAATGTTCTGGTCGATAGTAAACCGTCGTAGGCGTAATAATGACATTATAGTTCGGAATGTAGATGAAGAAATGAGACAAATAATCATTGGTGCTGCTGTACATGGACAGACTGCGCTGCATGCGGCTCAAACCGTAGACATTATTAGCGTCATGCGGCTTGGGATCAGCGATTAAACGATATAAATCCTGGTTAATGGCCAACTGTCTCGTGAAATCCTCGACCTGCATAAGATTACGTTCAATAATTTCCTTGCCCAGATTGAGTGATTTTAAGCTGTTCTCAATAGAACTTGTCCTCGCTGCTTCAATGGATGCTCTATAGGAGGCATACCCGGCAATTTGAGGAATCATGAGAATAATAAGATAAGAAATCATAAACCTGCGAAACAACGGCGAGAATTTGGACCATAGGCGCTGCATATGTACCTCCTTCTTTCGTAAGCGTTTACAAAACTGTTCGGTTAATGATACACCTTTCATTTGCACAAGGTGAAGGTACAACTTCTGCTTTTTGGTACAAATACTTAAAATCAAATCAAAAGATCCATTAATATTAAACAGTAACCATACGCTATCCGTAGGGTTTTCTTTTGAAAATAAAGAGGAAAGAAAGGACCTTAGAGTCCTCCCTTTCCTCTTGTTAGATCGCGTAAGATTATAGCGGCGAAAGATCGAATAAATATAGATGACTTTATGTTAGGCCTTCGCTTCCAGTGCCGCCCCTTTCTTCTTGAAATATTGATCCACCAGAAACTGAAGCGTTTCACTTGGCGGTTCTTGAGAGAATTCAGCCTGATCTGCAAAAAGCATACCAAACGGCGCTTCTTGGGTATAAGGCTCCCATCGGGGCATTTCCTCTCCGGTGGTATCCTGTCCATTCGGATTCCCACTACGGATGAAGTTGGCCCAATAGTTGCACATCTGGCGAGACAAATCGTAATGTTTGCCAACGAAAGGCCGCCAACATTTAGCCAGCGTTTCGAAGAAAAACCAGAGATCCACCGAGTGAAAGGTACCTGGTTGATCCCACCCTGGTATGTCGGCATCAAAATTGTAATAGTATAATGGGGAATCGGAACTGAGACCAGCATTAGCTTGCGCGGCTAAGCGGATGGCATATTCAATACTACTAACCGAAGCTTTCTTCTTGCTCTCTTCTATGTTGCCCGTCTGAATGCCGCACAGATCCAGAAATACATCGGCATCATCACCGAACATGTCTGTCGCCAGCTTCTTAAGGTCTTCGGGTGTGTCGACATTTGGAACACTGAAAAATTCGGAGGACGTGTGACCCATCATAATAGGCATCTTCCACCACTTGTTTTGAAGGAATAAATCAAACGGATTGCCTACACTGAACACCTGATCCGCAACGGACCCCCAGAATCCGTGGTACTGCACTGCTTTGTCGCGAAGTTCAGGCGCACTTATTCGTCGGGCCTCCGCAAGCGAAGATACGCCCAGATACTCAAAAAACTTAATGCCGTCCTGTTCGGCTTCATCCAATTGACTCCGGAGCGGAGGCATGGGAGTTCCCGGGTACAGCTCCGTAAAGATTCCGCTTTGCACAATGGCCTTTTGAAAGAGCCCCTCATTCTGAGGAGAAGTCAGCTGGGTCATGACACTGCCGCCGCCTGCAGACTGGCCGCCGATTGTGATGTTATCCGGGTCTCCGCCGAAAGCTGATATATTGCGTTTGACCCATCTTGTGGCGGCCTGTTGATCGAGATTGCCGAAGTTGGCAGGTGCTTCCGGTGCTTCCGCCGTAATTTCGGGATGGCATAAAAAACCGAAAACATTTAGACGGTAATTGATCGTGACCACCACGATCCCTCTTCTGGCAATTCGTTCGCCATCGAACTCCATTTCAGCCGTATGGCCAACCTGAAGTCCCCCGCCAAAATACCATACATATACCGGCAGTTTCTCATCGGTGTGTTTGGCCGGAGTCCATACGTTCAGGTAAAGACAGTCCTCGTCCATGGCTATATTCGGTTCAACGGCCCACTCCCGGGTATAAATATTGTTATCATCGATCTCCTGCTTCACCTGCATCGAAATCGGCGCAAATTCGTGCGCTTTAAGTACGCCTTCCCAATCCTTGGCTGGCTGCGGTGCTCGCCACCGGTTGTCACCTACTGGCGGAGCTGCGAAGGGGATCCCCTTGAAACTAGTGATTCGCGGGTCGGCAGCTGGCAGTCCCTGAACCAACCCATTTTCAACGTTTACAAGTCTAAGCATGGTTTGACATCCTCCTACTAAGAACAAATTCCTAATATTTCATTCCTCATATCTATCTTGAATTCGATAACGACGAAATTACCCGCGTTCTGCAAATTTACGCTATAGTTTCCGCCTGAACCGTTCGCCGCATTGACCGTACCTCCACCGTCTGTCCAGTTCTGCCAATAATCAGTCACCGCGCTGGATGTAGTGGTATGCAGATTTTCATTTGAAAAGACGTTTGGCAAAATGATACAGATCATTTCTCCACACAGGCCAGTCATGACCTCCGCTCTCTTCATACCAAATGTGCGGTACACCTTGCTCCTCCAAGTATTGATGTGTGTCGATGCTAATCTGGATGAGATTATCCTGATCGCCGCAGGAAATCCACAACAGGGACAAAAGCGAGTGTGCTTCCTCCGGATGAGGAACAAGCAACTCTGGCGCTTTGGTGTTTGGAGCCGGAGAGAAGGCACCGACCCAGGCGAAATGGTTGAGATTGCCGAGTCCGATGTTCAGGGATTGGCCTCCCCCCATGGACAAGCCGGCGATGGCTCTTTTGCCTCTGGCGGTGTCCGTTGGATAGCGGGACTCGACATAAGGGATCAGATCATCCAGTAGGTCGTTCTCAAACCGTTCAAAGGCCTTTATTTTGTCAGGTTCAAAAAGGTCTCCCTCAGCGCGATCATTAGGCATGGCTCGACCGTTGGGAAAAACGACGATCATTGGCTCGATCATGTTATCATCGTAGAGATTGTCGAGAATGATCTGCGGAGCACCATGACGTTGCCATTCCATCTCATCCCCGCCGATCCCGTGCAGCAGATACAGAACGGGATACGTCCGTTCAAAAGAAAATCCTGGCGGTGTATACACCAAGGCATTGCGTGAATTGCCAACAGTGGCGGAAGAATACGTTATTGTCTCCACTGCTCCTCGCGATATGTTATCGCGGTATTGGTCAAATCCGGTCGGTGCTGAAGAAATCATATAAAGTACTCCCTTCATGAGTTACAATTATGCTGTTGAAATGGATGGTTGGTTCGCTTGTTAATCGACATAGCCGAATCCCAGAATCGTGAACCGTTTATCCTCATGCACGTCTGCCATCTCGATTTCGACCCTGTGCTCACTGACGTGCTTCTCATTAATCAGGAGCATGGCATGACAGCGTGTCCAGTTCACTTCATGCGGATCGGCTTGTTTGACGAAGACGCCATCCACTTTAATCCGCGCTGTTCCAAATTCGTCGCTTCCGGAATCTTTGAAGATGATTAGAAGACGCTTGCACCGCAAATGCATCTTGAAGCTCTTTGCTTCCCCCGGGTTTTCACCGGTATTCATCCAATTATTCGGAAAGATAGGCGTGGCATAATCATGATTGTGCATCTCGGCCATCTGCAGATCGGCATCCGTGTGTCCAAAAGAACCATGCTCGATCCTGGCAACCAGGTCAGCGTTCTTCCGATCCAGCAATTGGACACGGACGAAATCGTCTCCGATCAGAGGTGGTTTGCTCAGGTCATGATCATCCGGGTCCAGTTCAGAACGATCCACTACATCTAGCAGGTGACCTAATGCATCGGCCATCATCTGATGACCCAAGTTGGTTGGATGATAAATATCATGGAAATATTGTTCTTTCGATACGACGTTACCTTCGCCTTTGGTCTTGCGAAATTGATCTACCAGAGCATCCTTCATGCTCACCATGGGCAGATCATAATGGAGGCCTACCGGAGATAGACGGTCCTGAAGATTCCAGTCGTTCTCAAAAACGCTGAACAGCAGAACGACTGCAGGCTTGTTATCTGCAGATAGCGCTTTCAATACTAAGCTTTCGTAACAGTTCCCCCGTGTCTCATCATCAGCGTCGTTTACCGCAAATTCAATGATGACGATATCCGGCTGAATCGAGCCTTCGCCAAGTACATCCCTTTCGTAACGGATGACTCCCAATTCGGAAGGCGTTCCTCCTAATCCCGCTTTGACCAGCTGGATGCAGCTTCCATCCGAAGGAGCGAACATCTCCTTGAACCGGTCATACGAGCGATAGGCGTAGCTGCGGAGATGAATCGGTGCCGCACCAGCGCCATGGGTAATGGAACCTCCAATGTAAGCTATCACTACGGGGTCGCCTTGTTTGGCTTTCTCAATGGCTCGTTTCAGTCTGACATTGTTCCCTTTGTGTAAAAGGGATAGACCAATGATGTCGAGATAGCCCGGAGAGCTATAATCGAACTCTGTCTCGTAAGTCGACTCCTTTACTCCAATTGGATCGCGCGGTGTAGCTGTTCCTTGGGTATCTTCTACGTCTCTTGCATCGTCAAGCATGATACAGTATCACCATCCTTCCTGCGTTAATTTACACTCTCATAAACATGCGGAAGGAACTCAACTGGCATGTTTATTTCAATCGGTTCCCTCTTTTTAGAGTGTAACACTTACATAATTTAACAGACACCTGATAAAGTATAGATTTTCCTAAATATATCATTTGGATTTATGTATGATAACGGAAAAATGAGAACACCTATGATTTTCAATGTAAACGCTTTAATTTAAGTGCATTTGCCGTGATATAATTGGATTAACCAATGCATCTAAGGAGGAAAGCCAATGAATATTACGGGTCAAGGTGCTTATGATACAGGTACATATACCAATTTGTTTCAACAGTCAGGTTATGATGAGCATGAGATAAACGCAAAGCTGGAGGACACATGGAACGAGCTCTTCTATGGAGACGAAAATACCCGAATCTATTACCCGATGGGTGAGGACAAAGGGTATTTACTCGACACCGGTAATAACGATGTTCGCTCCGAAGGCATGTCTTATGGCATGATGATGGCTGTTCAGATGGACAAAAAAGAAGAATTCGATCGGCTCTGGAATTTTTCCCATACGTTCATGCAGCATGCTGAAGGTCGATACAAGGATTATTTTGCCTGGCACTGCAAACCCGATGGAACCCGTTTATCTCAAGGTCCTGCACCTGATGGTGAGGAGTTTTTCGCTATGGCTCTGTTATTTGCTTCTAACCGCTGGGGTGATGGGGATGCGCCTTTTAACTATAAGGAACAAGCCAGAAGAATCCTCCGCGCATGCATTCATCAAGGTGAAAATGGCGAGGGAGATCCTATGTGGGACCCGGAAACCAAGCTGATCAAATTTGTACCGGAATCACCATTCAGTGATCCATCCTACCATCTCCCCCATTTCTACGAGTTGTTTGCATTATATGCGGATGATGATGATCAAGCCTTCTGGAGAGAAGCAGCGGCGGCAAGTCGAGCTTATCTGCATACCGCCTGTCATCCTGTAACCGGGCTTTCGCCTGAATATGCGAACTATGACGGGTCGCCCGCACCTGTTCAGCCGCATGGTGATTTTAGACACTTTTACAGCGATGCTTACCGGGTTGCCGCGAATATAGCTCTGGACTGGGAATGGTTCCGCCAGGATCCCTGGCAGGTGGAGCAGTCCAATCGAATTCAGTCCTTCTTCAGCAGCATTGATGTCGCCGAATATCGCAGATATACCATTGAAGGTGAACCGTTCGATGAACCTTCCTTGCATCCGATCGGTCTGCTCGCTACCAACGCCATGGCCTCACTGGCTGCAGATGGTCCACATGTGGAACATTTTGTACGCCTCTTTTGGAACACCCCCCTGCGCCAGGGTGAGCGCCGCTATTACGATAACTGTCTGTATTTTTTCAGCTTGCTGGCTTTAAGCGGCAGATATCGGATATATTAATCACTCTACAATGAGTCATCGTATAGACGGAGTTCCTATGCATCACAGTGCATCTCACAGACAGATTCTCAACATAAAGAGGACCTCCCGGCGATCATGGCCGCGGAGGTCCTCTTGTACAATAATATTAATTGCTAACCGCGATAAATTTCCATTGTTGATTCGTTGCACCTGTATACGTATTCTGCTGCAACTTGGCGCCATCAGATGTGGAAGCGTTTTCCACTTCAATCGCTTTGTTGCTGTTTACGTTAATGATACTCCAATATCCATTCCCCAGATCATTGACTTTGAAATGCTGTGCGGTCGTGTTCAGATTGCTCATGAGCTGAACCGCTTCACCGTTCGTGAGGGTACCGTTCCGAATATCAATCACTTTGTCCGGTGAGTTCACGCTGGTTAGTGTGTAGCTACCACCGCCGATGGAGGTCAGAACCCACTTCTGAGGATTGCCGCCCAGATCGCTCCACTGCTGAAGCTGAAGATTGTTTTGATTTTGCCCCCCAGGAACATCAATGACCTTATTGGAATGTCTAGCCACAATTTTGTAGGTTGTACCTGACACAAGCCCGGTTGTGGGTCCACCACCATTTCCGTTACCTGGATACGATTGAGCACGTTCATGGTACCAGTTGAACAGGAACCGTCCCATGGCACTCCGTGAAGCATCGCCATCCCATTTCAGTCCAGCCGTTGGATCGGCAAAAGAGCTGCGCTGCCCTGGCTCAAGAATGAAGCCGTTCATGTGAGCCGCAATACTAACGTTTCCAGCCGCGTTGAAGATGGTTTTGGTATTGGTACCGAAACCTTCGTTGCTGCCATTAAACAGGTTCCAATAGGCCGAATCACCAGGTTTGTTCTTAAACCAGGTTACTTCCGTGATATTAATCGGATACTTGTCTGCAGCTGCTTTCACATTGGTATTCCACTGATCTTGCAAAATGGAGAAGTTATCATACGCGCCGTAACCCGGATACCAGTGAACCGCATATCCGTAGTTGTTCAGGGGATCCGTCAATGGATGGCTTGCCGTCAGACTGTAGAACTGGTTATACCCCAGACCTGCAGCCCAGATTACGTTATCGGCACCCTGGTTGCGAATCGTGGAGATGATGGAGTTCTGGAAATTGCGCAGGTCATTCCAGTGATCCACAAAATCATTTTCCCCGTTGTATCCGCCCCAATGTCCATTCGCATACGATTTCACTGGCTCGTTAATGAGCTCAAAGTGAACGTTATCGGCACTTTTAATCTCGGGACGAGATGCAAGATATCCCCAGATTTGATTGAATTTCTGCAGGTTGGAAGCGGTGGTTGCCTGGTCATCCTTCAACGTAAAGTCGAGTCCCAGGACGACATACACACCTTTGGTTTTGGCATATTGAATGTATGGGATAATGACGTTCTGCGTAACGGTCTGCACACCGGCAAAATTGTATGTACCCGCCGCCACATCACCCATGTCCTCACGATCAATGAACAGACGTACCTGATTCATGTTCCATCCATGATTGCTGCCGTATTTCGGACTTGTGTCCGCAAATGTATCGGTAATGTCTTTCAGGTAGGCCAGTGTAGCCGCATGACGATTGTTGCCGTGCAGATTAAGATAATAATTGCTGCTCTGATACGTCCAGTAGGCACCTGAAGGTTGATGCCAACCGTTCAGAAGCACAGGCTGATTGTTGCTGTTCACCAGATTCTTGCCACTTACGTGAAGCTTGCCCATAGGCATGCCAACCCACGCCTCTGCACGGTTTCCTCCCCATGGAGCAATCGTAATCAGTAAAGCCAAAACGAGTAAAAGTTTACAAGACAGCCACATCTTTTTCACTTTATATCCTCCTGTCATGATCGATTGCTTTTCCTCAATGCAATATCCGATGAATTGCAGCAAAGTCTAAGAGTAGACTAAGCATCAGTTGGCGCACGCTTCCGCAACCCGTTCCATACGTTCAGGCGCAAGACTCCTCCTCCTCTCCTCAGATCGTATCGATCTGTCTCGGATCTTTCTTCCCAGTTAAGCCTAACGTTTTAGCCAACGATTCCTGTACGTTCTACACTCTCCACGAAATAACGCTGCACGAAGAGATAGATAACAATCAAAGGCAGAATGGCGAGCAATATTCCCGTATCCTGAATCATGCTTAGATAAAAAGGATCCGCCTTAGAGGCTCCATCACTTACTTGTTGGGCCAGATTATACGGAAGCGAAGACAGTTGGGTCGACATGACCTTACTTGATGTCAGATACGTGGTCGTGTAGAAGCTATCATTCCACTGCCATACAAAGGAAAATAGCATCACGGTCACCATGGATGGAATTGCATTCGGCAGCATAATTCGGGCAAAGGTTCGCCCAATGCCTGCCCCGTCCACATATGCCGCCTCTTCCACTTCCTTCGGAATGCCGCGGAAGAACTGACGAAAGATGAAAATATACAATCCGGCTTTAAGCGAATTGGCCGTAATGGCGGTCAGAATGAACGGCCAGTAGGTATTCAGCAGGTTCACCGGTTTGCCGGCAATCAGTGTCATCAAGCCCATCAGGTCAAAGCTTTTCAGATTGAGATACACCGGAATCAAAATCGTTGTGGGCGGCACGAGAATCGTGAGAATGACACCTGCGAACAGCAAATTGCTCCCCTTGAACTTCAACCGGGCGAAACCATAGCCTGCAAGGGCACAGGACGCTGTCGTTAACAGTGTTGTTGTCGCTGACAGCGCGAAGGTATTGAACAGAGTCGCCCAGTAATCCATAACCCGGATAGCCTGCTGAAAGTTATCGATCGAGAAATTCTGGGGGATCCATACCACCACTGCGGAATACAGGTCGCCCTTATCTTTGATGGACGTTGAAATTTTCTGAAATATTGGAAAGAGGATAACAAAGGAAAGTCCAGTAATCAGTACGAACCGAATCACAGACCAGAGCCAGCCTTTCCAGTGTTCCAGCGATAATAATCGAGAAGTCGTCACGCTGAACGTCCTCCTTTCTAATCTTGATAGAAGACTCGTTTCGAGAAAATTATGGATACAATCACGAGAATGATGGCAATCGCCAGGAAATACACCCATGCCATCGCCGAGCTGAGGCCAAAGTCAAATTTCACGAATCCGGTATCCCGGATCAGTTCAGTCATGGCGTTATTGGCAAACGAGTCAATAATGGTGTAGATCGCATTGACAAAGATCAGCGGACTGACCATCGGGAATGTAATCTTCCAGAAAGCTTCGTACCCGGTAGCACCTTCCATTTTGGATGCCTCATAGAGCTGAGGCGAAATGGTCTGGATGCCAGCCAAAAAGATCAAAATCTGCACCCCCGACTGGCTGACAATCTGATAAATTCGATCAACGGCACTGCTCAGATACGTCACGATCCATTCGCTCACCCCGGCATCCAACATCAGATTCTCAAGCTCAAATGTACCTAGTGCACTTCCTCCAGTACTGTTCTGGTTAACAGCATCAATCAAGCTGGTGCTCTCCAGTGACATGATGACACCGGATGCCAGAATAACGGGCAAGAAGAATATGGAACGTGCCACAGCCCTGCCTCTGAACTTCTGGTTCAGGATGACGGCGAGAAACAGGCTGAATATGACAATAAGCGGCACATTGACAAGCACATCGGTAATCGACTCGATCAACGCTCGGTTAAAACTGGTATTGACGGTGAGCGCCTGAATATAGTTGGCAACCCCTGTGAATTGAATGGCAATACCTTCCGCATTGGCCTGAATCGTGCTCATGCTGTAACGCAGCGAGGCGAGCAGCGGGATGAAGAAAAACAATACAAATCCGACCAGCCATGGAAGCACGTAGATGACGCCCCACATGGCTTTCTGCTGAGCATACGTACGACTTCCCGATTTCCATTTCAGGAGTGTCTTCAGAGCTGCTCACCACCCGTCGCATAACCTTGGGCTTCCACGGATTGGCCCTCAACCTCTACAGGAAAATCATTATAATTCACGATCACGAAGCCACCGCCATCATAGGTTGTTCGGTACACACCTTCCGCCAATGCTTCATGCGACTTCATGGAACGCCCGGCAAATGGAAGATTGGTCTGATTGACCTCGTTGTACATCTCAGCAGCCAGATCTACCCACTGCTCGTAATTTGCCGCGTACAGATCGTCATAATCGGTCTGTTTGACTACATGATTAGGCGCATTAAACCAGGCAAAGTACGGACTTGCACCATATTCAATCAGCTTCAGCACATATTGTCTTGAGTTCGTATACGTCGAGAGATTGTAGGGAGATCCCGTGTAACTAATATTTCCATGAACCACCAATTGAAAGAACGGAATCTCCTCATCCTCCAGCTTGAACTGACTGCTGCTCATTGGAGCATCTGTCAGTCCGGTAACATAAGGAAGCGCGTAGCCATTTCCACCTTCGGCCACAATGGAGCCTGCCTGCTGTTTGATCTGTTCCAGCGCTTTAGCGACTACACCCAGCGCTTCTGTTCGATCCAGCTGCTTCTTGGGATTCATGTCGCTGTTCAGCTGTTCAGCCAGATCCTGCAGGCTCAGTGATTGCGCTTGCTCTTCTTTTGAAATAGACTTCATCTCATCCAGCATATCTGTGGTAACCTGATCCAGCTTGTTGGGCGAAAGTACATAGGATGGTGACCTTTCCCGGTCACGGCGCTGTAGGGCTTGATTCATCGGATACACAACAGCCGGTTCCTGGGTTAACGTTCGTGAAGCCTCTTTATTTGGTTTGAACCCTTTCTTCGACTGCACATTCAGCAGAGCTATATCCGGATAAAATCCGATACCCGCTTCCCGTGCGTAATCACTAAATTCGCGCATGCCCTTCTTGCCACCAATGGCTCCATCCACCGAAATGGAATCCGGCAGTCGATGGTGCAATCCATCATTGAACCATCCGGCGTAGCGAACCTGAATGTTGGATACACTTTTCTCCGTCAGCGTGGACAGAATCTGCTTGGCTTCCTCAAAGGTCGTAAGCGCCTCAGTCGAATCATAAGGGATACCCAGCATATGCTGCCGGGTTGTCATCCCGCCGTACAATTTCAGATAAAATGGAATGCCCGCCTGTTCTTTACCCGCTTGCTGCTCGGGAAGTCCGCCAGTTTGCAGCAGATAATTCCGATAGAGTTCCGCCAGCCCCGAATAGGAAGCCTTCTCTCCGCCGACAAAGGCGTAACGGACAACAAAGTCTGACGCTGTCGGTTTTTTCTGGAATTTGGGGAGTGTTCGCACCATGTCACTTGCCTGAAGTGTTACATCGCTCTTATTCATGACATAGAAGCTTGGATATACGTTGTTATAGCTGTTCAGCTTGCCGCTGATATCCGCATTCACCACGGCCACAGCGTCCCCTTCCTCGATAATGCCAAGGAAAGCTCCCTCTTTGCGAATCAGACCAAAGACCGGCAACCGGGCTTTGGCTTCCACCGAGCCGGCTTCTCTCAACTTCATCGTCAAATCCGGGCCGTAAACATCTTGTTGATAACCGGGATACTGGAGCTTGCCATTGTTAAAATGGATTAGTGCTCCCGAGCCGTCCGGTACAAATATCGAGCCCTCTTCATTCATCCCTCCGGCTCCGAAATATTCCAGTACGGATATGGTGTTGATCGGATATTCTTCCGGAAAATGAATGCCGGATGCAGGAACACGCACCAGCAGGTTCTCACCATCCAGTTCGTATTCCAGCGTCATCATGAAGAGCCGCGGTCCACTTCGCTCCTGATCGATCCCGTGCTCGGCATGGTCCTGTGCCAGGTCTTCTTCCGTATAACCGGCCGTGTCAAATGCCTTGAGAGCACGAGACAGCTGAAGTCCCTGCAGAGCCTTGTCGATTCGAACATAAACACCTTCTTCTTTGTCTTCGGTATACCCGATCTTCAAGGCGCGTTCTCCTGCCTTGTCGAGCTGTGCTAACAGCTTTTGCTCAAATCGTTCCTTGCTGATTTTGACCGGCAAATCTTCAATGGAGCGCTCGGTGCTCCCGAACTGATAGTGAACCCGGACCCCGCTTGGCATAGCCTCATAGCTAACCTGTTTATGACCGATGCTATCCGTATAAGAGTTCACCATACTGCTCTGACCCTGGTTGTTGAAAAAGCTAAGTCTGGCTTGGGATGACAGAAGATCTTTGTTAATGCCGGCCGCAATCCCGTCCTGCTCTCGATCTGCCGGATTGCTGCGCCAGATCTGTCCGCTCTCTCTGTCCAGGACAGCAATCTCAGCCGTCTTTTCATCGATAAACAGCTGTAAGGCTTCATTCCTGGCAATACCAATCATGCCTTGCAGGCGAGGATCGCTGAAAGAAGATTTCAGTTGTTCTCCGGGAGGCAGGGAGGGGAGATCCGCCTGATCTACAGCTGCTGCTGCCTCACGAGATTGCGGTGATAGCGAGACCTGGCAACCACTTAGAAGCAGACTGCCAATCAGCAGCATTCCGGTTATTTTTTTTGCTACAGCATATTTCACTGGATGTCCTCCTTCCTTAGCCCCGAAGCACGATTTCTTGATAGATGGTTACGACAAACGATACGATCTGCTGCACAAGACTGAAGAAAAGCAGGCACAGAAAAGCCATAAAAGCCATGGCTACAAGGGTAAGCAGCATCGTAAGCACCGTCTTAGCCGGTGTGTACTGATGAACGGTCATGTTGCCCACGAATAACAGATACACCGTCCAAGCCACAGCAAGTGCATTGGAGAAATAATAAAAGGCTGTCTCCTGCGCGGAAATGACGAGACTCAGCCAAATCCACGGGAAATGAATCAGGAGCAGCGGCACCAGTGCAAAACACGTCGACATAAAAATCTCCGAAAACTTGCCTTCTCCGTCCATCAGGGTCGTTAGCGACCAGTTGGCCACACACCAGAACAGTACCGGGATCATGACATACAACACTTCAAGCAGGCTGTTCAGATACTTGGGATTGTTAAAATTTATGAGAAATCCGCTGTACTGCGCATGCAAAATCTTGGTAACCGTCAGCAGCAGCATAATCATACAGGCAATCAGCAATGTCGTTCGTTGATTACGTTCATATTTCAGTTCCCAGTACCCATCGAACGGGTGAAAGATGAGGTGAAGCGGATACTGGTAAAGCTGCTTACTTGGCGCTTGCATTTGTTGTCCTCCTTTTCTGCCTGCGAACGATGACGACGGTAACAAACGCAGCAACAGCAAGGAATAGACCGGACATCATCCACGAAAAATGCTCACGCATCAGCTCCTTGCGAAACAAGAGAAAAGCTTTGGAGTAACCCTGCCGCTCCATGCTCCGTTTGAAATATTGCGCAGATTCGGCATAATCCTTCTGGCGAAGCAGCGACTTGCCAATACCTGCATAGGCATACTCTAGGTTCGCATTCATCTCGGCGGCCTTGGCGAACAGCACCGAGGATTGATCTTCATCCCCGTTGTAATAACTGCGCACTGCTTCGTGCAGCGTACGCCCGTATTCCGTTATCTCGAATACCGTAATCTCACCGAGCGCCTTATCCAGCACAAGCATTCGGTCTCCTGCACGTTCCAGTGCAACTGGTGTGTTAAACTGACCCAACCGATTGCCCTTCCCCCCAAAAATATGAAGCAGGTATCCATCCCCGTTATAGGTGAATATTCTCCCTCTGTTGGAGTCAAGCACCGAATACATGTCACTGTCTCCCACGTCTACATCAATCAGGCGCGATGGCCCTGCTTCATTCGTGTACATCAGATCACCTTGTGGGTAATGATAACCTTGTCTGCGCAAGATATCGGTCCCCTGGGCATTCAGCTTCTTGATTGGATCTTTGCCACGGTCACCGCTCGTGGCATAGATGAATCCCTCTTCATCCATATCCAGGTTGGTGAATTCCGTCGGCGTGAACATGACCATCTGACTGCGCTGCTCGCGCGTGGCAAATCGTTTCCACAAATACTCTACCGGGTCAACTTGAACCCTGTTCGCTCCGATAAAGGAGGAAAATGTACCGTCGGCACTGAATTCCATGAATCCGTCAAATACACCCGCTGCCATGACGTAAATGCGGTCTCCTTTATCCATGACAACCCGAACGGGTTTGAATTGAAAATCCGCTTGTAACAGATCCGATTTCGGCTCAGCCACAACCTTGACCAATTGGCCTTGTTCATTCAGATGAACGACGCGTTGATTGTCGGTATCCGCAATGAGAAGATCCCCTTTTTCACTTACATACAGCCCTTGCGGATTATTGAATTGCTCCTTCTTTCCCTCACGTTCAAAGGAATCAATCGTCCGGACCAGCTTCAAATTACGATCCATTTCCACAATGCGACCATTGCCGGAATCCAGTACGAACACCCGCTGATCCGCTGTGACATGCATGTCACTTGGTTCCTTGAATGCCCCAGCGTTCACTTTTTTTCCCGTAATGATAGACGTGGCCTCGTATGCTGCAGGAGCCGGAACGGAATCGCCCCAGTAGGAATATTGGTAAGCATCCTGTTTGCCATCTGCACTCACGGGTGCTGCCTCCTGGCTGAACCACAGGAGGCAGACCATGCCCATGATGATCCAGCCCTGCTTGTTCCACGTACTTTTCCGCACCTCGCTGCCTCCTTTCTACTCTTTCATGCCCGAAGTAGCCATCGTCTGCATGACACTGCTCTGGGAGATGATGAACAGCGTAATCGGTACGATCATAAGCAGCAGTGCAACCGCTGCACCAACCCCCGCTCTCGCTATTCCTCCCTGAACAATCTGGCTGAGCGCGTAATGCAATGTTTTAAGATTTTCACTGTAAATAAAACTTCCACCGTCTGTCCCCCAGAGGGCCGGAAACTGCAAAATCATCAGAGTAAGCCAAGCCGGCTTCACATTAGGCATCACAATACTCCAGAAAATCCGGTATTCATTCGCACCATCAATCTTTGCTGCCTCCAGCAGTGCATCCGGAATCTGTTCCATGAACTGCTTCATCAGAAACAGTCCCAAGGAGAACGCTAGGGATGGCACAATAATTGAAGCATGACTGTTAATCCAGCCGAGCCAGGACATCACCATGTAGTTCGGGATGGCAGTGACATGCGGCGAAAACATGAGGGACAGAATGACAATTGTGAACAGGACCTTAGAACCGGGAAAACGATATTTCGCCAGTGGATAAGCTGCCGCTGAGGCCAGAAGGATATGTCCTGCCGTCCCCAGGATCGTAATGAGCAATGTATTGGCAATATAGCGGGATAACGGTACCCACGAATTGCCCATCAGATTGATCAGATCCGCGAAATTCTCCGTTGTCGGATTGTTCACCCAGAAGCGCGGTGGAAAAATAAACAATTCATCCAGCGGCTTAAATGCGTTGTTAACAGCATAGATGAGAGGTAACACCATAAATGATCCAAACACGGCCAGCAGGGCAAACAGCATCAGGCTGACGGTAAATGACCGATTCAGTCTTTTGGGCATGCCGAACACGGCACGGACTTTGCTGGTCATTGTCATTCACCTATCTTTCTCAGCATTTTTTGCGTCAAGATGTTCGTACCAAGCATCAGTGCAAACAGCACCGTTGCAATAGCCGAGGCATATCCCATCTCGAAGCGAATGGTGCCGAAGTCCATCAAGTGGGTAACGACCGTATGCGCTGCATAGTTAACACTTGGGAAACCGGCCAGGGCAATCGAAATTTCGGCTACCGCAAATGAAGCCGTAATCTGCATGACTGCGCCAAACATGAGTTGGGGTCTCATCGATGGCAGGGTAATATACCAGAGTTCCTGCCAGCGATTTTTGATCCCATCCACTGTACCGGCTTCCACCAGCGAGCGGTCAATCGTCTGCAAACCTGCGATAAAAGCCAGGAAGCTGGTTCCGAGACTGAGCCATAGTTGAACGATAATGACGATAGCCAGCACGTATCTCTCATCTGCGAGCCATTGGATGGGTTCCAGGGTGACACCCAGACGCATCAAGAAGCCATTCATATACCCGTAGCTGTCACCGGAGAAGATAATCAGCCAGATGAAAAACACGTTACCGGATATGGACGGAGCGTAGAATACCAGCGTCATGACTGCCCGGATTTTGGGCGACAGTTCATTGATGATCCACGCAAACAAAAAGCAGGCAATATAACTGACTGGGCCGGTGATGACGGCAAACAGCAGCGTATTTTTCAGAGCTATTAAAAAGACATCGTCCCCCAGGAACAGGCGTGAATAGTTTTGCCAGCCGATAAAACGCGGCAGCTCCAGCATATTGAAATGGAAAAAGCTGAGCCCTAGCGAAATGCCGACCGGAATGACAGTGAACATGAAAAAGATCAACATAAACGGTGCCATCAATACGTAATAGTGTCTGCTGAGATAAAGATCCCTTTTCAAAAGGGACCACCTGCCCGCTGGACGCGTATGGATGGCAGGAGCGGCTGCTGTCTTGGCTGTTTTGGCTTGCAACCGTTACCCTCCCTTCCTTCTACTTCAGATTGAATTCCTTGCGCTTTAACACGATTTCATCATCGATATACAGGACATAGTCCGACAGGGCCTCACGCGGGTTTTCGTTGGCGTTGACCACTTTACGGAATGCATTGTCCAGATGCCTGCCTGTGAAATATCCTCCCGGAAGCTGCGGGATACCTTGTACCCATTTCCATTGTTTCTCCAGATTTTGATAATCCTTCACGGGCCAAGGCAGCTGCTGAAGTGCCTTAATATTGGCCGTCGGATAGCGGGCAGCTGCCCCCATCAGGCCTTCCATTTCTCTTCCGTATTCGATCTGGGTCTGCTCATCGGTCCACCATTTCATGAACTTCCATGCAGCTTCCTTGTTGCCTGCATTTTCGAGCATCATTACGGCGCTGGTCGCACTGGCTACCTCATGCCGTATCGAACCGTCCGGAAGCTCAGTACCCGGAACAATGGTAAAATCCCAGAGGTTGCGAATTTCCGGTGCCATAACCGTCAGCATGTTGTACGTGGTATAATCGGCGATGCCAATCGGCATTTCCCCTGTACGGAACCGGTTTGGAAAGTCTGCCTTGAGTGGAAATTTGTAATTGGTATAGAACTGGGTCCAGCGTTTAAAAGCATCCATTGAAATCTCCGAATCCAGTGCACTCTTCTTCTGATCTTCCGTATAGAAGGTGCCATCATTTTGATACAACAGCATGGCAAACGTGGAATTCGGTACAAGGTTTGCATTGTTCAGCGTATCCTCGATGGGCAGATAGAACTCCATGTTGTGTTTTTGCAGCACCGCGATGGTGTTATAGACGTCCTGCCATGTCTTCGGCGGTTCAAGGCCCAGCTCATTCAGGATATCTTTACGGTAAAAAAGCATTGGGAAGTGCTGCTGCTCCGGCAGCGCGTAGACCCCGTCATTGTAACGGTAAGGCGTCAGTCCGCTTTCACGGAACCGTCCGGAAATCACTTCGAAGTCCGGGAACTTGCTCAGATCCGCTGCTGCATTTCTCATCGCATAATTCACGGGAATGTCCTCACCCATCTGCATGGCCACGTCCGGTCCTTCCCCCGAAAGCGTTGCAGGCAGCAGAATGTTGGGCGGAACAAGGCGCAATTGTACCGAGACATCGGTATCCGGGGTAAACGAATCATCGATCAGACCCTTAAGCACCTGGGCTTGGTCCCGTCCAGTTGTAATCCAGACGGTAATCGCGTCTTTCTTTTGCTCCACGTTGCCGATACTGTCGTAATCTTCCGTATAGGAAGCCACATAGGCTCCCAGTTCATGCTTTACTTGCTGGATGGCCGAAGAATTTGCATCCGGCAGTGCCCCCCCTGGCTGGGATACGACAAGGTAATCCATCGTAATGGGCTGCTCTCGCACGGTCAGAATCCAGGTGCCAAGTCCGCCCACGTTAATCTTGAATGTATCCAATCGTTTCGGTACCGTCTCCGGTCTGGCCACCATATCCTTAAGCTGAACGACCATTGCATTCAGAATCGCAACTTTATCGCTTTGCTCACCCGTGGCCTCCTCCAGATAGGCTGCAACCGAGCTAAGTGTTTCCGCCTGTCGTTCAAACACCTCGGTCATCTCCGGAATACGGCGTTCGAGCTGATAGTCCCGCAGCGGATCGGGCTGGTTCGAAGTGATCATTAATATTTTGCGGTACATCTCGTTCAGTTCCAGCACGCTGGACTCCACCGTACGAAGCAGCGGAGCGATATCACCCAGTGTGACCGTCATCCGAATGCGGTGTTTCCCTTTTTCAAGATGGAACTGATAGGGCTGTTCTTCTCCGGCTCCAAGGACTTGCGTTTGCCAGGAAGGACTGTAATTAAAACGAATGCGTTTCATTTCCTTGAACGGTACCTTGCCGTCAATGGTGAGACTGCGGGTGGCATAAATGCCGCGCAGTTGGTCCTGCTTCACCTTCAGCGCGATCTGATATAACCCGTCTTCCGGCACGTCAATCTCCCACTCAATCCATTCACCTGGCAGTTTCCAGTTTATTCCTCCAATGGCGTTAATCCGAATCTTCGAAACGTGATATGGCTCCAGTGAAGGACTGGATCGATCCGAGATGGGTGACAGTGTCGGCGAGGACTTGCTCGCTGCCTGCTCTGCCTGAACCTTCAGCATGACAGGAGCAGCCGATTTCAAGCCACGTGTCTCATAACTTGCCTGCAAATCCGCATAGGAAGGGACTTCCTCTTCCTGATACAGTTCGATATAATCAATGGCCATGCTCTCTCTTAGCGAGGTGAGCGTTAAATCCTGTGTGCCCTTTTCAAAATAAAATTGGAACGGCTCCTCGAAGTAACCTGCGCTATCCCTGAAGGAAGCGAGCTGCCACTCGGGCTGTTCCACCTGTCTCGGCCTGAGATCGTTGCCGCGGTCATCCCGCCTGATGTCTTCTTCCCGATTGCCCCACACCCTGTCGAACAGCAAGACGTCGGCACCCCTGAATGGAACCTGTCCGTTTAGCTCCAGCCTGCGTTCAATCCCTGAACTCTTGCCTTCAACGGGAAAATAATGGATGCGGACATGGTACAGACCACTCGCTTGAACGGGCACATCCCAGCGAATGCTTCCGGTTTCAGGCGTAATGACGGCTTTGCCATCCAATCCCTCATATCCCTGTACAACTTCGAACGCTCCGCCTTCCGCCTGAACATAAGATTCGCCTTCAATTCGTATGACGTTATCCGGCTTGGCGCTGCTGGCATGCATACTCAGATAATGTTCATAGCTGCTTTCATCGTCCGTGTTCGAGACCGCTTCAAAATCTTCGAGCGCATGTACCGTTCCCGTGCTTTGATCACGCGATGGATAGATCGTCCAGATCGAGAACACTAAGGCCAGAACAAGCACCAGAATCAGCCCCATTTTCTTACGTGACCGCATGTTCGAATGTATCCCCTTTCCTGTAAGCGTAGCGACCATAAAACGGTTGACTAACTAACCCGGACAGACCACACCGATACTGATGCGTTCTGCCCTTGAATAGTGTAGGTGCTTATTTATATACCTCATCAATCGCTGCCTGGAAGGGAGCCTTGTATTTCTCAATCAGCGTAGATACGGATACGCCCTCTTTAAGCTCTGCATCAAAGTCCCAGAATGGCAGGGATGGGAATGTATTGTGGTCGAGTACAAGCATGCCCTCTGCAACCTCTCTGGCGTTATTGATGTCCGCCTCATCCGTCAGGTGTGTCTCCAGCGTGGATTGGCCGGGATACTCGTAGATCGAATCGATCTCGTTAATTTTCTCCCAGATGTACATCAGTTGTTCCGGGTTCTCCACCGCTTTAGGAATTGTAATTGCTTGGTAGCGTGATTCACCGGAGTGATATGCCGAAGCACTTGGTCCTTTGGGAAAAGGTACAAAGCCGATATCATAGTCCTTCATATCCGTCATAATGCCTTCCACTTCGTACATTGCCCCTGAATACATCAGCGTATTACCTTGACGGAAGAAGGTGGATGGTTCTGTCCAGTCACCGCCTTCTGAAGCTCTGCCGACTTTCTCCGTTGCTAGTTTGGACAGGAAGTTTAGCGCTTCTTTGGTTTTCGGATCTTCCAGGTTCTGCTTATCCTCTTTGGTCAGAGAAGCTTCATTGGAATACAAAATGGGTTCAAGAAGGCCCGTCTGAGCAAGTCCCCACGTATCCAGCTTGCCATCATTGTTTCGATCCTTGTTTGCTTCTTTTGCGACGCTTAGGAATGTATCCCAGTTCCATTCATCGGCATCCACATATTCCTGCAGTGGCTTCATGCCCAGTTCCTGCATAAGGGTCCGATTGTAGAAGATGCCATTGATAAACGAAGACTGATCTTCGGTAAACCCATATCCCTTGCCTTCGTACTGCATATATTCCTTGGTCGTTTTCTGGTTGAATACCTTGTCGTTTTTGATATAGTCATCTACTGGCCACAACAGATCCTGTTTGGTCAATGCGGGGATGGCGTAGTCCTTACCGAGCCTTACAAAGTCCCCAAGCGGTTCACCTGCCATCAGGGAAGCCACCACTTTCTCCTGATACTCACCAAAGTCGATGGAAATATATTCGATGTTAAAGTTGTGTTTTTTCTTCAGTGCTTCCAGATTTTCGAGGCGCTGAATATTGTCCGGGTTATTGTCCTGAATCTCCATATCCCACCAAGCAACCACTTTGATGGTCCGTCCGCCCATATCAAAATCCATCTCCGGTGTGGAGTTTTCATTCTCGGGCTCAGTTTCGGCAGGCTTTTGTTCCTCCTGAGGTGCCGGTTTCTCCGGTTCAGGTTGTGCGGTTGGCGCAGAACTGCATGCAGCAATTAACAGCATGACCGCGAATACCAGGCTCAGCAGCATAAACTTGTTTTTTCTCATCGTCTTCCCCCCTGATTGTCGTTTGCTCCCACAGTGTATCTCTCGAATGAAAGCGCAAACAACCTGACTATTTACAGATATTTATCCGGTCAAATTATAGAAAGATACTGTTTTGAATGAACACCATATCAATTTTGTATGAACTGGTAAAAAAATGAACCTTCTGCGAAACTTGCACATTGTATGCGCTTTCTTTTCTAACCATAATGAAATTAAGCCTTAGAGGAGAGATCCTCCGTCGAATGAAAAGTCAGGAGAAGGTGAGGTTATGCTTCTTGTACAATATGCTGCTCGTCGATTACAGCCGTCGTTGGTGCGGGGAACTTCAGCACCTGTTGGACCACAACAAATCGCAATATGTCATCGGGGAATGTGTTTTTACTTCTTCCGCAGCCCTAACCGCTCTGCATGAAAAACAATTTGCCGTTATTGTCGTATTTACGGAGAGATACGATACTGCCGGGTTGTGGTTGTGTCAACACATACGGAAGATCAGTGATATTCCAATCCTCCTTCTTGGTGGAAGAGATCACTATAGGCTTGTGCGGAAAGCAATGGCGTATCAAGTCAATGACTATTTGTCTTATCCTGTCCATCCTTCCGCACTGCTGAACAGCTTACTTGGAATGCGGACCAGACTAAATCCTGAACCAACTAAACAAAGTCCACCTACCATATCCCCCTTTCGAATCGACAGAAAAGCGATGGATTCCAGTCATGTGATCCGCCTTATCAAAGCCTATGTCCGGGATCATCTGGGCGATGAAATTACGCTGAGGAAAATTTCCGACATGCTTCATTTCAATTGTGCCTATCTGGGACAGAAGTTTAAGCTGGAGGAAAACATCTCTTTCACGGAATACTTGCTGCAGCAGCGTATGGAGAAAGCCAAGCAGCTTCTGTCATCGACAAGCCTGCGAATATATGAAATAGCTGTAGAAGTAGGTTACAAGGATATTGATTGGTTCTACAAAAGATTCAAAACCTATACCGGATCTAGCCCCAATGCCTACCGAAGACAGAAAACCCATACGGCATAGACGGGTTCATCTGTTCCCTAATGGATTCGTTTCCGATCAAGCCAAAAACGCAGGAGCAATGACGCCTGCGTTTTTGTCATATCCGTTTCCTTTTGACATCTAGATCAAAAGGTCATCATATCAAAAATGTATTTATCTCACGTACTCTAGATGGACGATTCCAATTCAATTGGATTACCCTAAGGCACCAACAAGGATTCGCGGTATTCCTGCGGCGTCATGCCCGTCAGCTTCTTGAACAGACGTGTAAACGAATGAGCTGCCTCATAACCAACTTCCAGTGCTACCTCGCGCACCATAAGCTCCGTATTTCCAAGCAGCTCCTTGGCTCTTCGGATACGGCAATTGTCAATAAACTCGGACAAGTTGATTCCCGTTTCCTGCTTGAAGAATCGCGATAGATAGGACGGGTTGAAATGATTCAATTCAGCCAGCCGGACCAAGGATAAATCCTTTTCAAGATTATTGTTGATGTAATTGCATATCGTTTGGGTCACTAGGTTAGCCCGTTCCGCTTCGTTTGCTTGTTTGAATTGAACTAATTCATCAGCTGCGCGGTACAGGTTTTGCACAGCATCCCTTATACTTCGATAATTTCCGAGATGAAGCAGGCTTTGCTGATCAGGCATCTGATGTGGCAGCCCCCAACGATTGTATGTTGTATAAAGCATCAATGCCAGGTGATAGTAGGTCTCCATCGCTCGTTCCATGATCATGTTCTGCTGCAGCAATTCGTTGATCAACTCTTCAAAGACGTCATAAAAAGACTGGAACCTTCCGGTTTCCAAATAACCGATCATTAATTCAATACGACTAGAAATGCGCACGTAATCCTTGGAAAAACCTGCAACAGGTTCTTCGGTTCTATCCGTCAACACCATGGATATCCCGTCCCCGATCTTCATCCATTGCAGAAGACGCAATCGTTCATATTGTCCTGGAATTTGAGACCATGGACAGCCCTGCCCGCTTAATGTGAATGCAATGGACACGCCTAAAGAAGACTGGCAAGCTTCTTGCACAAGTTCCAACGTGCCTTCGACATACGTGACAAATTGATCATCCGGATTGACTTTCTCTCTATTCGGTTGGAGCAGCCACACCGCATCGCCATAATGGTCGGTTACGCTGGCACATATCGCATGTTCACGGATAAAAGAAGAACCAATCACACGAACCGACGCCTGGACTGGCTCCAGATCAACATGGTCTTCCAGTAACGTATTGAATCGTCCAAGCACGAGATACACCGGGGAGTCCACTTGTAATTCGATATTTCTTTGGGTCAGTTCAGCTTGTATCTCATCGGATGAACATGCCAGTGTACATTTCTGAAGAAGCTTACGCACATATTCCTCCTGCTGCAGCGCGGCTAATCTTGAAGTGATCTCAACAGACTGTTCCAGCACTTTATTCATGGTGTGACTTTGCCGAATCTCTTCCATCACCTGTTCAACAACGGCCAACACTTTGTCATAGCCCTCCGTTTTGAGTAAGTACCGAACATTTGGCATCTGAAAAGCCTTGTATGCATAATCAAAATCGCTGTGTCCCGTCAAGAAAACAACGCGGCATTGCGGCCATCTGGCCTGAATTTCTTCGGTCAGCTCCAGACCGCTTGTTCCCGGCATGCGGATGTCTGTCAGTACAATGTCTATTCTGGAGCGTCGCATCCAAGCCAACGCCTCCGCAGCAGAGTATGCTTTGCACACGTCAAGGTTGTCAGGCATGTACCTTGCAAACGTCTCATACAGACTATCCGTTATAATCTCCTCGTCATCGACAATCAGAAGTCTATACATTCGTTATTCGTCTCCCCTTCCTTCCGCTGAATCCGAACAGCGACCCTCAATCCCTGCAGCTCACTTCTGGAGAGAGAAAGACCGCTTTCTTTCCCATAGGTCAGTCTCAGACGTCGGTGTATATTCATTAATCCAGTCATCTCATCCGTGTTTGTTTCATTGTGCAGCCGCTCTTGGAGAAGCTCGATATCATCTGTCCGCAGGTCATTTCCGTTGTCTTCCACGACGAATTCGAAATAGGAATCTTTCATGCAAAAATGTACGCGCAAGAGACCCAGGCTTGTGTTTTTTTCAAGACTGTGCTCGTAAGCATTCTCAATAATCGGCTGAATAATCAGCCTGGGCACTTGAATCTGTTCCATTTCCGGGGGCACCTGCCCGAAGTCCACCTTAATCCGTCTGGAGAATCGCAGCTGCTGAATTTCTGTATAGATTCGCGAATGTTCCACCTCCTCCTTCAAGGGTACATGATCTTTCCCGTTTCGAGTGATGAAGCGAAAATATTCGCCAAGCATGTTCGTAAATTGTTCAATGCGTTCCGTATCCCCTGTTCTGGCGAGGGAATTGAGAATGAAGAAGCTATTGTACAGAAAATGCGGATTAATCTGGGATTGAAGCTGTCTCAATTCAGCCCGCTGCATCATCATGGTCATTTTGAAATCACGATCAATCAACTGCCGAAGATTTTCGATCATATGATTGAAACGGCTGTACAGAAAGCCGAATTCGTCTTTTCGATGGTGGATGATCGGTATGTCCAGCACGCCACCCTCCATCTTCTTGAACCTTTTGACGAGCAGTAACAGCGGCATGTGGATCAGCTTGTAGCTGGAGTACAGATACGCAGCAATGGCGATGAATGAAGTAACGGCAAAAATCCAGGCCCACTGAACAAATCTGCTGAGAGGTTTGGTTACGATTTCCTCCGGCAAGTAGGTGGCTACGGACAAGCCCAGAGTACTTATATGAAGCTGGTTTACATGATACATGATCCCCTCCACATTCACCTGAAAACTGTCATCCAGATTCGCAAAACCGAGTTTACGGTGACTGGACAGAATCATATCACGCTGCTGCTCGTCTGAGATGGCCTGCCCCGTTTGGTCCTCAATCAGGAATGTTGCACTCTCGGGATACAGATTGAGTTGTGACAATTCATTCCGAAATTCGGCCGTATCCAGTTCCACTTGCACAACAAACAGCGGGGACTCTCCCCCCTTGCCTGTTAGCCTTACGGCGCTAAGATTCAGGTTGTCTCCTTTTACGTTGAAGCGATTCCCTTTCCCTGCACGACTTGAACTAAAATAGTTAAAAGAATCCTGATCAAAGTCATCAATGCCCTGCACGGCCGATACGCTCTTGTTGACCTCGGGGATATGCACGTAAACGTTCTTGATGTAAGCACTGCTATTTTTGAAAGCAGCTAATCGTTCCGATAAATAATTCAACGTTTCACGTCTTTCCACCTGATCCATCATGTTCCACAAGATGGCAAGCCGGTTCAGTTTGCGGTCTTCGGCGATATCGAACTGCTGTAGTTCCATCCATTCAATTTCCCTGCTCAGCTCCATCGCAAACTGGTCCAGACGCCGTTCCGTCGATAGGGATATTTCCTGGCTTGCCGTATCGTAACTCCAGTGATACAGATATACGCCGAGAAGAATCAGAGGAATTACAAACACCAGATAGGTCATGATTAATCTAGCAAATATGCTGTTAAGCCATGACTGGGCAGGTATCCTAAACAACCCATTCACCTCCTGCCCGCCATACCGAGATAGGATTGCAGGCTAATTCGAAGAAGCGAACGGTCGGTGATCCCTTCCGCCATTGGTTCTGAACCATGCATTCACCTCCGATGTAATTTCTTCCCCGCCCAGTTTGTACCAATCGTCCACGAATTGATCGAATTCTTCGATGGGCGAACCAAGGATAATATTCATGTAGGCTTCAAGCTGAAGATCTCGAAGAATGATTTGCCGATCAACCATGGTTTCGGTTATCCCGCCGGTATATTCGTCATAGAGAAACTGCCCGTTCTTGCCATAGGCGTCCGCAATGCTAAAAGCACCCGAAGGGCCATAAGTCTGTTTCCATCCCCATCCACTCTTTACGCCTTCGGAATCATAAGCAACCATTCGTTTGTGTATCGCAAGGGCTTCGTTTTCCAAGCTTGAGAAACTCCCTCTTTTTTGGGCGTCGCGAATATCACTGTAGGCATCCATGTTTTTCGTCCCTGGAAAGGGCGTTACCGGCGATAGCATCCACACGGCCCGTGAGTCATCGTTATAGTACGTTTCATACTCGGCTTGTTCACCCCAGTTTTTGTCCAGATGGAGATTCATGAGCTTTACAATGACCTCGGGATACGCGAATCCTTTTCTTACAGCGAAATATTGTCCTGTATTGGAACGGAGCGGGACCTTTATGCCTCTCCCAGACTCCGCCACAAGAGGATAAGCTTGCCACTCCGCATCAGGGTCCGTATCGCGGGTAGTCTGAAGCATGAAAGGGGTCCACTGTTCACCATAAAGCATGCCTATTTTACCGTCCTGAATCAGTCGGTACTCCTTGCTTCCGTTTTTGTAGGCAAACTCGGGATCGATCTGCCCATTAAGATATAGGGTCTGCAACAATTCAAGGGCTTCTCTTGCCTCCGGCTGTATGCCACCGTAGGTCAGATTTCCCTGCTTGTCCTTAATCCAAATATTCGGATAAGCTCCGTAACCGGCCATGAATCCGGATACGCCCATCACGGGGTCCCATAAATAACTTGTCATCGCCATTCCGTAGGTGTCCTGTTTCCCGTTACCATCCGGGTCTCGTTCTGTGAACGCTTTCGATATTTTCAGAACATCCTCCATCGTTGTAGGCGGCTGCAGGTCCATTTTTTCCAGCCAGTCGCTTCTGATCCATAAATACTGCGCCGTTTCAATGGAAGAAGAGGATTCTGGGATGGCCATCAGTTTGCCGTCAATGGTGGCGGCGTCGAACGCACCTCTTCCCTCGGCCTCCAATATTTTTTTGGTAAGCGGAGAGGCTTGCGTCCGGTATACTTCCGTCAAGTCTTCGATCCATCCGGCATTGCTCAACTGCCTGAGTTGATATGGGTTTACCTTGACGATATCCGGAAAACGGCCTGATGCAAGGGCCACCCCCAGCTTCTGATTGTACACGTCTCCCGTTGCGATCCAGTCATAGCGAATCTGAATGCCCAATTCTTCTTCATATAAGCGGGTCCAGCGATTGTCCGCCATGCTCTCACCCGGTAGCTGCTCAATCATTCGCTGCAAGTCTTCCCCGGTTTCCCTGACAAAAGTAACTTGTATTGGCGGAACGTATTTTCCTTCCTCCTCGGATGGCAGTCCCTGTTGCCCTGAAGGCACGGGCCCCGGTTGGTCCGAAATTCCTTGCGTGAGGCCTGCAGGCATGAACAACGCAAAGAGGAGAATTAAGGTCCATCTTGATCCGTACTTCCATCTTTTAGACACAGCGACTTTCCCCCATTCTATTGGAATGAACTCCTACCATTGTTTGTTTTCTAGTCAGCCGAATCCGATCAATATATAACAAACTGGCACCGACGATTACAAAAAGCCGCCACCAGGCGACTTTATCCATAACCATCGTATTCATTGCCTAGATGATGCCGTATTTGAAATTCGAAAAATCGGCTGTTCCTCCGATGACCTGCGTAGAATACAGAAACAAGCCAATCCGGCAGCCCATGAAATGATCCAGTTTGTAAAACATCTTGTGGGAGATGCCAAGCGGCTTGTACTCCGTGCCATCGAGATAAGCAAAGGAACATTCATCCCGATTTTGCTCGAAACGGCCTGCTGCCTGTAGCGTAACGACTGGCCCCGCTACGGGAATTCGTGCATGCTCCGTCGCAGGCTCCTGATCGATCAAATTGCCAAATATGCTGGAATCCTGACTTTCCCGCGCCTGCATGACAAGATAGAACTGTCCCTTATCCCTCGTTAATGCAATCAAACCATAAGTACCTATGAGGAAACATATCCCTGCATAATCGCCATCGTTCAATCCGCTGCCGTCCAGCGTGACGTTAACCGCACAAGCAGGACCCATCGCACGCTGGGTCAGTGTGTTCACAGCAAAAGTAAGATTAGGGCTTAGCCGTCCGGTCCGAATTCGGTACACGCCAGGCTTCTCGGTTACGGACCACAGCTCATCGTGTGGCGTATGGTTCCACTGCCAAAAATCACGGAGACGTATCCTTTCGTCCTCTCCGATGCGATACTCGAAATCGTCACTGCCTACCAATGGGCTGTATCGATGATCCGGCCTTGTGCTGGGGATATCTATTGTGCTTGGCGCTTTGTTTGCAAAGACGGGAATACCCTCTTCAAAATGCATGGGAACGATTACAGGAATTCGTCCCACTGCACCATGATCCTGAAACAGCATGGCATACCATTCCCCATCCGGCGTATCGACGATTCCACCTTGAGCAACGCCCGAATTGAAATACCCCATATCGTCATTAAATACGTCTCCGCCAACAAACTCACCGTCTAGCGTATCCGCCATGAAATAAGCCTGGGTTCTGCGGCCCGCCTGTTTGGAAATGTGAATCAGAAACACATAATACTTCCCATCGATCTTATAGAAATGGGCACCTTCGTAACCAAGGTGATAAGGTTCCCGCTCTTTCACGATTATACGCTGCTTTCCCCCCGGTTTAGGTCCGGACAGGTCAGCCTTTAACTCAATCAGATGAATCTCTGCATTGCCGTGCACCAAATATACCCGATTGTCATCGTCAAAGAACAGGGAGCAATCATGATAAAAACCCTCAACGATGCGTTTGTCCCATGGCCCCGAGATGGATGAAGATGTGTACAAATACGTCTTTCGCGTATCATTGGCTACAAAAATTACATAGAACTTCCCTTGGTGATACCGAAGAGAAGCTGCCCACATGCCTTTACCATAGACGTGTTTGCCATCTTCCAGTCTTTGCGCCGGAGTGTCATCCAGCCGGTCATATACATGGGTTGCCACTTCCCAATGAGTCAGATCATACGAACGCAGGATGACGCACCCCGGCATCATATGCATCGTCGTGCTAACCATGTAATACGTATCTTCTACTCGAATGACATCGAGATCCGGGTAATCGGCCCATAGGATTGGATTGTGAACCATGCCTTTATTACACCTCTCTTAGTTTTGAATATTGTAAAATAAAAACACCTTCACACACTGACTCCTCAGTCAATCCCATTTTACATGTTTTGATCGAGCAGCGACAGAGAAATAATTTGCTCTCTTCCTTGATAGAAAGCTTCAATATATATGTTGCAATACATATAACCTCCATGCCATTGTGATCGTGGCAAGAAGGTTATATGTAATGACAACAATCAGTATATGACGCTCTGAATGGTTCCTCTTCCGCTAGATTTCATAACTGAACCAATCAAAACGTGCAGGAGTCCGGCTCGCCTGGCCATTGCCGGTGGCATATAATCCAACCACCGCTCCGGTGAAGCACATTTTATGCACAAAATCCTCCGGCGAAATGGCGCGCGCCAATCCCGAGCCCAGACTGATCCAGTGATGTCCATCTTCGGAGCAGCTCAGCTTATAATCCTTCTCCGTCGATTCAATCCGGAGAAACAACTGCTCCGCTTCAGTTTCATCCTCGAACACGACTTTTGACTCTCCACGTACCGTCAGGCGGGCAAAAATCCGGTTGCTCCCATCCGATCTTCTTATGCCAAGCTCATAGTGGGCATCCTCATCCCGGCGAATGCACAGTCCTGCTTCTTCTCCATCCGCAGCCGGAACGAAGGTCAGGCTGGTTGTGTAGCAGGCTTGAAGATGCTGCTGCCTCCGGCCAACAAACGTAACCTGATCAACCTCACCGAGATTTGCCTCTTGTCCGTACAGTGTCAGAAAACCCGGATTATCCGTCATGGAGCATGCTCCTTCTGATGGATTGCGCACGAACATCCACTGCGGACCCAACTCATTATCAAAGTCGTCCCGGCCTGCAACGACTGCTGCATGACTCTCCGGTACAGAATGTGCTGTTATCGGCGAGCGTTGAACTTCCATGTCCAAACTTACGATTCCTTCATTATTGTCAATATGCGGCCAACCGTCGTTCCAAACAACGGGGGCAAGGAACGTTTCCCGTCCAAGCACACTGAAACCATCCTCTGTCAATCGGACACCAAGGAATACGGCCCACCATTCACCTTGGTGATCCTCCACCAGATCGGCATGGCCCAAATACTGGATGGGATGATCCAGATGGCGGTGAGTAAGAATGGGTTCGGGATAGCGCTCGAACGGACCGTACGGATTGTCGCTGCGGCCTATGATTTCACGATGCTCCTTTGCCGTCCCTCCCGAAGCAGACATCATGTAATACATCCCGTTGATTTTGTACAGGTGCGGCCCTTCGGTCCACGGTCCGCCGTCTCCGTGCCATACCACTTGCGGTTCAGAGAGCGCTTCTCCTGTCGTAATGTCGATCTCATATTGAATGGCATGAGAATCGTAATCCGCGCCTTGCTGAGCCGTAACGTAAACTTTTCCGTCATCGTCAAAAAATAGAGATGGGTCGATTCCGCCATATGGAATGCGAATCGGATCAGACCATGGTCCGGCTGGGTTGGTCGTTGTAACATAGAAGTTCCCGATGCCTCTCACATCAGTCGTAATCATATAAAACGTGCCTTCATGGTATCGCAGCGCAGGTGCATAAATCCCGTCCGAGCTTTTTTGACCGGTCAAATCAAGCTGGCTGATCCGGTCCAATACGTTGCCGATCTGCTCCCAGTTAATCAGATCCCGGCTCCGAAAAATTGGAACTCCGGGAAAATATTCAAATGAACTGCATACAAGGTAAAAGTAATCTTCGGCCTTCACGATGCTTGGATCCGGATAAAACCCGGGAAGAATTGGGTTAGTATAATGGATCGTATGCGATTGAAGTTGTGTCATTATTCCTTCACACTCCCTACATTTAGTCCTACGACAAAGTATTTTTGCATAAACGGATACACCAGCAAGATCGGAACTGAAGCGACAATCGTAACTGCAGCACGAATGGATATCGGCGTTACCTGTGTTGAATGTTCCACCCCTATGCCGTTGGCTACAGAAGGATTACTGTTGGCGTTCATGCTGGAAGACAACAGCTTCATTAGTTCGTATTGAAGTGTGCTGAGCTCTTGTCGAGATGATGTGTACAGAAACGCATCAAACCAGGAGTTCCATGCCCCGACTGCAACAAAGAGCGCAATGGTCGCCAGCACGGGTTTGCATAGCGGAAAAATAATTTTCCAAAAGATTCTGAATTCTCCCGCGCCATCAATTTTGGCTGATTCAATCAAGCTTTCAGGGATCGTGTAAATATAGGTACGAATAACGATCAGGTTAAACGCACTAATCAGCGATGGTAAAACATACACCCAGAAGGAGTTAATCAAATGCAGATCCTTCATCAGGAAGTACCCCGGAATTAGCCCGGCATTGAAATACATCGTCAGTACAAAAACGGTCGTAATCAGCTTGCGGAAAATATAATCACGCCGACTCAGTGTGTAAGCCAGCATGGTGGTCAAGAAAATGTTCAGAACGGTGGATAGTACGGTACGTGCAACGGAAATCAAAAATGCATTATAAATTGTGCCTGATGCAAATACGGCTTTGTAATTCTGCATGGTGAAATCGCGAGGCCATAAATATAAGCCTCCCCGAATAGTGTCATTCCCTGCATTAAACGAAACCACAATCGTGTTCAAAAATGGATACAACGTCACAATCACCAGCAAAACCATGAAGATCGTATTAAACGTGTTGAACAGAAACGGTTCAATGCCTCTGCCACCCGGGCGGCGAACGGAAAGCGCCGCTGTGTTTCCTAAACCAGACAATGGTGTTTTTTTCGTCATTATAACAGCCTCTCTTCCCCAAGCCGCTTGGCGGTCCAATTCGCTACAAGTAACATCGTAATGCTGACTACGGTCTTGAATATGCCGCCTGCAGTTGCAAGCGAATAGTTGCCTTGGGCAATCCCGTATTTAAGCACAAAGATATCAATCGTTTCCGCCCAGTCAACAACCAATCCGTTACCCAGCAAATACTGAACCTCAAAGCCGGCCTCCAGAATATGCCCAATCGACATAATCAGCAGAATGACAATGGTAGGCTTGATGCCCGGCAAGGTGACATTCCACATTTTTTGATAGCGGTTGGCTCCATCAATATCGGCAGCTTCATACTGTGCCGGGTCAATGGAGGCCATGGCCGCCAAATAAATAATGGTGCTCCATCCGACTTCTTTCCATATATGAGAACTTGCCACAACGCCCCAGAAATACTTGCCTTCCGTCAGCCACAAGATCGGCTCGTTGATTAAATGCAGTTTCATGAGGATATCGTTGATAATACCGTCCGAAGCAAGCGATGTCGCTACGATGCCGGTAACGATAATCCATGATAAGAAGTGAGGCAGATACGAGATAGTCTGTACCGTCCGCTTCCACAGGATCTTCTTGATCTCATTAAGCAGCAGTGCCAGAACAATGGCGGTTACGAAACCCAAAATCATGTTGATGACACTCATGGCAAGCGTATTGCGAAGCACACGCAAGAAATTGTCATCGGTGAACAAAAACTGAAAATGCTTAAATCCTACCCACGTCTGCTGTGAGAAACTCCGGGCCGGTTTATAATCCTGAAAGGCCATTGTCCAACCCCATACAGGCACGTAAGCAAAGACAATAATGTATGCAAGCAGAGGAACAGACATCCATATGAGCTGTCTCTGTGCTTTGATATTTTGCCAAGTAATCCGCCTAATTTTCGGTTTTTTCTTTGGGCGGAGCGGCTTGGTACCCACTACAATTTCCTCCATAATATCAGGCCCCTATCCATCTTTATATTGAAAGGAAAACATCAGAGCAACGTATCTTCCCTGATGGATGACCACGTCCTGTGGCAACAATTATTGAAAGAATGAAGAAGGAAGGTCGTCTTCCTTCCTCATTTCTAAGTCTTTTATTTCACAGACCAGTTATCGATTCTCCACTGCAACACTTCATTGATGCGATCCTCATATGCCTTGATGTCCAGCTTATGAATCTCGGAAACGTATTCATTCCACACGCTGTCAAACTCTGATGTACCGACCAAGATGGTTTTTGGCAAATATTTGGTCGACAATTCGTTCAACTTCGTATTGGCAATCTTGGCTGGGGATCCTTCAACCAGATCGACGGACCAAGCAGGGTAAGTCACCGGATTCTCTGGCGGAGCACTAAAGAAATCGATATAACTGTTGAAACCATAGGTATCCAGAACTTCCTTGTCAAACGGTTTCAAGCTGGCTTGGTATTCTTCTGGCTGGTTGCTTGCCGAAGTTGCGTTGCCATCGCTAAAGTATCCTTCCACTTTCGGCGCAGTAGCATAAAAAGCGTCTGCTTTGTTGGCCAGCTTCCAAGCCGCATCTGCAGCGTTGTCGCGCTGCTCTTGGGTTTTCATGAAGCGACCTTCGTCATTGACGTAATAGTCTTCATCCTGAATGCCCCAAGTGAGTGTCTTTTGCCAATCTTCTTCCATGAGCTTGTCGAGTGCTTTAATGATTTTCACAGGGTCTTTAGCACTCACGGTAATACCGAAGCCATTGTTCAGATTCAGTGCTGCGCGGTCACGATAATAGTCTTTGGTGCTGCTGTCATACACGAGCGGGAAACCTACATAAGTGCGTTCAATTTTGTCCTGCGTTATGAGTGAATCTTCCGCGCTTTGGAAATTCCAATGTTGATCGAACATGCCGAGTACGGACCCACTGGACAATTTGGCCATGTATTGGTCGTAGTTTTGTGCAAACGCTTCCTTATCAAGCAAGCCTTGGGCATTAATTTCATTCAACTTCTGATAGTACGTCTTCGCATAATCCTTGTCTGCAAAGATCTCCGCCTTCCCATCGTTGACGACCACTCCGCCATCATTCGGATGACCGATCAAATGCTGCGGCGGATTCAGCAGGCCCCAGTTTTTCCAGTCATAGTTCAGGACCTCAAAACCGATGGTCGGCTTGCCATCAATGGTTGGATACTTCTCCTTGTATTTTGCGATCAAATCGAAGTACTCGTCCAGCGTTTTTGGAGTCGGGTAACCGAACTCTTTCAACACGGCTTTTTGAATCCAGAACGCGGGACCGCTGTAATAAGTGTCAGCCACTTCGCCGTTATATGCACCATAGTTCGGCAGGTAGTAAATATGTCCATCATTCGGGTCCTTCATTTGATTCCAGTACTTCTCGTAATGTTTTTTCAAATTCGGGGCGTGTTCTTCAATCAGATCTTCAAGCGGAATGACTGAACCGGCAGCTGTCAGCTTGGTATCCGCAGAGATCAGATCAGGATAATCTCCACCAGCAATCATGACACCGAGTTTTTGGTTTTTATCACCGGCCAGGAATTCGAATTTGAATGTTACGCCAAGCTCTTCTTTTATTTTCTTGTAAATCTTGTTGTCAGCGGTTGGCTGCTGTCCGGCCTCGTTCAGGAAAACCGAGATTTCTATCGGATTGTCAGCGCCTACCTCAGTACCATTGCCTTTTTCTCCGCTGCCTGTGTCATTTGTACTGTCTGAGCAGCCAGCCAGCACAACGCTCAGTGACAACAACAATGTTGCCCCCATACGGAAAAACTTCTTTTTACTGTCCCCCATAAAGAACCTCCAAGTTTCAATTTCGCTTCAAATGAAAACCCTTTCATTCGAATAATTTAATTATAAATTTAACGCCAGCTGGAAACTATGTTCAAATTAATACTCTTTTCGAGAAAAACTCAGGTCTTCTCCTATAAGCAAAAGCTTAAATTGTAAGGTGCTTGGCTAGTCTTTTTTCTTATACTCGTTAGGAAACATGTACATTCGTTTCTCAAACTACTTTAAAAAATGAAGATGCTATAATCCAAATTTTCCCAGTAATTCGCTGCTTTTATACGAATTCAATCGTAGTAAACGACAAGCTTCTTCAACCCGAAGATAATGAAGCAATCCTCTTCCAACCATTCATAGCCGGCATATGTATATCGACCAAGACAAGATCAGGCTTCAGTTCCTCCATTCGTTTCAAACCTTCCAACCCATTTCCGCAGAATCAAACACCTCAAGCCGACATTTAAACAGATATCCATAACTGCAGGCCTTCAAGGGCAAAGGGTTCATCATCAATCAAAATACATTAAATGGCTCCTGGTCCATTCCTCTCCCGTTGTCGGATACAATGAGACACAGCTGTTTATTGCGATGCTGGGAAACGGATTGTTCTGGACATCGTTGTTTTTGGTATCTTTATTCGTACTTCTCATTTGTTCAGGAGTCTATTACTGCCTTCGATATGCAGAAGGTGCCATGCCTGTCATTCTCTTGAACTGAGTTACAAAATAGTCTGAATTCGGATAACCTGACTGTACCGCAACGTCTGGAATGGTTAAGCAGCTTTGTCGTAATAGCTTTTTCGCTTCTTCATTCCGTTTGTCATTTAAGTATTCACGAAACGTTTTGCCGGTCTGCTGTTTGAAAGCTTGCCCTAAATAATTGGCATTCATATGGAATTTTTGTGCTAGCTCCTGAAGCTTCAACTTTTCACGGAACTCCTGATTGACATACTGAATCACACGAAAAACCGTGTTGCCTGCCTTTTCTTTTCGCTGCTCTTGTATCGCTTTCAAAGCGTTGAGGCTTAGCATGAGGCCATACTTCTGAAACGCGGGGAATGTGTCGATTTTTGTAATGATGCCCGCCATATTTTGAACATGCAGCATAAACCTTCCTATATCTCCCTTTAGCTCATTCAACTGTTTGAGTATGCTCATTTCAAGGGCTAACAATTGAACACGGACGTATTCAATATCCGAGGCTGGCAGCCCTGAGTCAGGATTAGCAAGCAGTGTGTCAATCTTCCTTTCCAACTTATCCTGTTCTTCTGCAAGGATGGCTTCCATTAGATTTGCTAAAGCTTTTTGATTCACGCTTGCCAAGGGATCATTTTGTGGTAGATCCTGTTGATGAACAAAGCCGACCTCATTGTGATAACGCTTCCATTTTAATGCTAACAAAGCGTTCTCATATGCTGACCTCATGACGCATCCAGCCCCCGAATGACGTCCAAAGGCCACAGTGATAGATGCATGACCAGAATATATCTCGAACAGACTTCTGCCCATCTCCTCTAGCTGCTTCAAGGAACCTTTTTTATCTGCAGCAAACACTCCGATGTTTCCTTCAGCATCCACAAAAGGTTCGGACCAATGAGCGTCAGCAAAACTGTTTATCCGTCCTTTCACGTTATCTTTACAAATATCCGTTGCAACCAGAAGACAGGCCATATCTTCATGAACTTCCATTCGAAGCATTCTTCTCGCTTCTGCGCGTAGCTGACTGCTGTCTTCCCCTTGCAGCAGCCGATTAAATAAACCGTTTACATATATGGCATGTTCGCGTTGACGGGCTTCTGCTGCAACGTTATCCTCCAAGATTTTAGGGGTTATCGACTCCAATAAGGATTCAATCTCAACCTCATCAATCGGCTTGAGCAAGTAGTCCTCCACACGCAAATCCAGAGCTAATTTCGCATATTCAAAGCTATCGTATCCGCTTAAAATAACAAATCGGGGTGGTCTGGCCAGCCCTCCATTAGAACGATTTATGAGTTCAAGGCCGTTGACCGAAGGCATGTGAATATCCGTAAACACCAGATCCGGCTGGAGATTTTTGATCAAGACCCAAGCATCATTTCCATTCTCTGCCTCTCCGCAGATTCTGTAGCCGTATTTGTCCCAATTGATCATGCTTCGCAAGCCCTCAAGTATCCAAGGCTCATCATCGACCAGTAAAACATCCATCATTCCTGCTTCCTCCTTCTATTGGAATTATCGCAGCCAAGAAAAGTATACCTATTTAATTATTAAGAGCTTTCAGCTCGTACACAATAGACAATACTTTATCTAGCAGCCAAATCTTTACCCTTTTAGAGAAAACAAAGATGATGTGACATGTTAAAAGTTAAATCTGAAATCTGTGTGCTCAGATATACTATTGCATGTCTAATCGGAAATAAGAATATGTTCTTATCCATCTCGGAAATTTTGCAAGTCCTTGCCTTGTGACAAGAACTTGTACCGTTAAAATAAAAAAGCCGCTAAATTAGCGACTTCAATGGGAATATGTTCTTGTCCTTGGACAACTTTTCTTTGGATCTTCATCTGGGTTGTCTGAACGTATTGTTCGCCTAACTCTTGATGACCATCTGTCTGGTCGTCATCGCCATTTCAATACCTTTACCTTTCGGATCAGATAACCAGGTTTTACATCCAGCGGATTGCTGCGGTCTGGTGAACCTTTAAAAGGTTACTTCATTGTTAAACGCAACATGTATGCTTTATATATCTCCTTCTAGGCCAATATATGGGACACAATAAATCAAGAACATTAGGAAAGATGATAGTTTTGGTTGGAATGTCAACAGTACCGTTTCCGCGGACTTATAACCAACTGGGATGTAAGGTCAATGATTCATATAATGAGCATATAGCTGCTCGAAGGTTGTAAAACGTTTGACTTCTCTGCCGACCTTATCATACTCGTCTAGATACTCATCCATCACTTCAAGGAACTTCTCTTTCATAACTGATAAATCACTTGCATCAAAGTGCTGCATAATATCAAATTTCTTGGTTCCTTTCTCCAGAGCCATTTCATCAAGATACCCTTGTGCACCATAGACCGAAAGAAAGACGTAGGAAGCATCGTTTGTTATAACACTGTTCAAAATTTTATTGCGGTAGTTGCACCACAGTTCTTCATATGTTCCCCTCAGATTATCAAAGGTCGGAGCAGATTTAACAATGAAATTATCACACATCGTGCTATGTAACCTTGTAACACCATTTAACATATTAAAAGATGCTATACGGATATCTTCAATGGTATGAGCTTCGATGATTGACATGTATAAGGATTCGAGATCATCCGGAACATAGCGAAACGAGCGGATCTCTTCCAAATATCGCTTGATTCCTCGTTTGATGCACGTGTTATTCATACTGACCAAGGCATTGACTAGATTGTACAGAACGTCGGCAGATGCATGGCGCACTGAACCGATATCTTCACCCAGCATCGTATCGCTGTATGCTTGCTTAGCCAGATTGATCCATTGATTTGCTCGATTAAGACACGCTTCTCCTATCGGGTTCGCAAGTGCATCAAGGGCTTTTTGCCTGAAGCCGTTGAATTTCTCCAAATCCTCGGGCTTTGCAGAGTAAAGTATTTTGAGCTCAGTTAGGCTCGATACGTTTGGGCTCTCCAAGGTGGATTGCTCTTGTATTCTTGTATCCCATGGCGTGCAATAGAAGTCATATCCAACGTCATCCAAGATGAAGCAATCGGATATTTCCCATCCCTTTTCTGTATTATTAATGATAATTAAATCAAGATCGCTCTTCTCGTGAAAGTCCCCGGTGCTAAATGAACCCGTAAGCCCAATAATTGCGATATCGTCTAGAAAATCTCTTTTTGCGCGTTCGATCACCATGTTAATCAGCAGTTCATTTTTGCTCAGCAGATTCTTCTTTATGATTTCATTCATTCGTTCGTTACACCCCTTTGTATGAGCCGGCCGTCATTCATCACAACAACCTTAACTTGAGTCTATCGATTTCGAGGTGCAGTTACTATGTATAAGTTGATTTAATTCATCTTTGCACAAAATCCGCTAAACCATCGAGACGACGATTTAGCGGATTTCATTAGTTCTTTTTATATACAATTTTTTTTATGCTTCCGCAGGACAAGAAGTATCGACCCGCCAACTCCTCTATGCTGACTCCATTGCAAAATAAGGATTTAATCTCAGCGTTTCGAGCAGAAACCCTACTTTTGCTGTGTGTTTTCTCGCCCCATTTTAGGTGTGCCTCTTTGGGTTTGGGGATATAAACCAATTCACCTTGAACGTATTCTTGAATGATACGTAGCAATTCTTCCGGAAAAATAGACTCGGCTTTTGAATATTTCATGGGCCTCACTCCTTATTTAATAAATCAATAAGGTGCAAAGCCAGTTAGTAGAATATTACGATTCGTCGTTGGCAATGTAATTGTTCCTAAGCTCTATGCAAAGCATTGCCATATCCTTCACTGGCTTTGCATAGAGCCATGCATGTAAGAATCCTACCCCAATTGTTTTCAATAGCCTCACCTCCATAGAAAATAAATAGTAGCTTCTATATGCTTATTTTATCAGTTAATGGAACAAATAAAATATTCTTATCGAACATGGATACTATGGAGCTGCTTACCAGCGTTGCTGCTACTTTTTAGATGCCTTCAGGGAGCAAAAACCTCCGGGTAATCTTTTCGCCACGCGCCGATGCATCCAACTAAACAGGCAGTATAACATGTCATTGCACTGCCGTCCTCGTCTGTTTCATACTCAATGGAGACATTGCTAAATAAAGCCTTTAAACGCTTATCCATCGAGGGTGAACTCCTCCCTCATTCGGGTCAAGGCTGGCACTACAGTTATGGAGCCGGGGTGTGCTCTCCACTCACCAAAAATAAAGCTCATCGCCCTTTAGCTTAAGCACGGCTTCCATAAAATAATAGTCACCATAGATGATGGATTGGTGATGCGTGGCGTTGTGATATGCCGCAGATCCATTCTGCACGATGCAATCGCAGTCCCTGCTCCAGTCCGTCCGCTGTTCGTCCAGCGTGCGCAGCAGTTTCAAAGCCGCGTTGAGGTACAGGTCCTTCTCATGTTCACCTACAGATTTCGCAATCTCGATCAGACCGCAGGCTGCAATCGCCGCTGCTGTAGAATCTTCGTAGGCAGGTTCCTTGGGCTGCCTGAAATCAACCGGAATGATGCCGCTCTCCGGAATGCTGGCAACGAAATAATGCGCGATCCGCTTGGCGGTGTGGAGATATTCCTCTTTACCCGTATGGCGGAAGCTCATCATGAAACCGTACATTCCCCATGCCTGACCGCGTGTCCAAGATGAACCATCTTCATATCCCTGCCCGCCATACGTTTGGACTACACCACCGACGAATGGATCGAATTCAACGATATGGTTGACCGATCCGTCAGGTCTGACGAACGTGTTCATCACCGTATTGGCATGACGCTCCGCAATTTGTCTGAAACGGGGATCGCCAGTCTCTGCCGAAGCCCAATACAATAACGGAATATTGAACATGCAGTCAATGATGGCCCAACCGCGTGTATCGCTATCAGGCAGATCATTCCAGGCACGGATGAACTCCCCGACCGGATTGTAGCGTCCTGCCAGCAAGTTCGCCGCGTGCAGCGCCCGTTTGCGGGATTGCGGATTTTGCGTCAGTTGGTAATTGGCAACACTCGTCGGCAGCCACATAAAGCCGACATCATGATGCAGTCCGTAATATTGCTCGAAGCAGGCATCCAGCTTATCCTCCACCTGATTTGCGTATTGCTTGTATTTCTCCTCACCCGTCACATGATACATCTGCCAGAGCATTCCGCCCCAGAAGCCGTTGGTCCACCAATTAATGCCGTCCGCATCATTGCCGCTCGGGTTGTGCCCTGATCGATCATCATGCACCCCATCCTGTGTGGAATAAGGAATTTTGTCACGTGACTTGTCGCTTACCCAATCCATCTTGTCCGTTAGCTTTTGAATGACCTGGTCGACCCAGGGTTTCGCTTGTTCTATAACCTGCATGGTTGTTCTCCTGCCTTTTCCTTGGAATAAAATTTCCTGTTTATACCCAGCTTAATTGAAACAAAACCGTATTCACGATTCACATAGAGATCATCCGCAATGGAATTCGATATAATAATTCATATTCCTATCAGCGTTTATACATAACCTAAAGCGCTTTCAGTTTACTACAGAGAGCGATAGCAAAGTTTGCTTGTATTCACCAAAAATACGGTTTTATTGTCCTTGTTTCAAACATACTCCGGATGCTAAACTTATGCCATATTTACAAAAAACGACTTGACGAACGGGGGAATTGTCCGATGTCAGCAGGCTTTGACCCGATCCCCTTTCAGGGATCTGCCATGTTATGGAACAATCGGCACCAGACACATCAGCCCGGTATCAGCTTCTACCACTGGCATCAATGCTGCGAGCTATTGCTCGTGTACGACGGTAATGGAACTGTAGTGCTAAACAATCAAACCTATCCGATCCGCAAAGGCATGCTGTTTGTATTCCAACCTTTTGAAATTCACAAAGTGTTTGCCAAGGCAACGGATGAACACCCCTACGATCGGACCGTGGTGCATATTAACCACCTGCGTCTTGAACCTTTTTTGTCTGCCTTTCCCAAGCGACTGGAGTTGTTCGGACAGCTGTGCTATTCCCGAAGTACGGAACGGGCGTTTGATCTTGGAGAGCAATTCGACGCGGTGCGGCAGTGCATGGAGGATTACGAGCGTTATGCCCATACCGGACGTGGAGACACTCAGGAGGAGATGACCATATTTATGCTGCGCCTGCTCAGTTTGTTGGAGGATATCGTTCCAGAACAAAGCTCCCCCTCTCCCGCACAAAGGCGCAGCGAAGAATATTCGGAAAAAATGATGAGCTGGATTGAGCACCATTACATGGAAAGTGATATTCTGGACAAGCTGGCAGCAGAGCTTCATTTGACTCAATCCTATGTATCGCGGCGATTCAGAAAGGAAACGGGCAGCACGCTAAGCGAGTATTTGACCGCCAAACGAATCAAGGTCGCTGCGCACCTTCTGGAAAGCACTTCTTATACCGTGGAAAGTATCGCGCACCAGATCGGTTTTCAGAATGTTTCTCATTTTATCAGCAGCTTCAAAAAGACCTACCTGATAACACCGTTAAAATACCGACTCAGAGGCAAATAAAAAAAGTAGAATTTCATTTGTGTTATTTTGTCCCGAGACATGAGAAAACTGCCGGCAAATTCTCCCGACAGTCCCGCTTTTAGAGCGTAGTATGCTTCTCTTCATATTCGCTTGATAATTCCTTGAGCGATCTGATCTTACCATGAGGATGCTGTTCTTGCTTTCGTGACTTCCAAGCAGCTTCCTGCCTTTTCTTCTGGCGAGCCATAAAAGATCTCCTCCTCAGGAAATGAGAATTATACTACTTCTTTATAATGTCATTTATAAGTTACTTTCATTCGTTCTAGGCTCTTATTGAGAAGTGCATCCTCCATCCACCTGTTCCAAAACTCATAATTACAATAATCTTACCTCATCATTTCCATGTCCATTGCTTATTCAAGTTATACCTGTTATAGTTGATATATAACAGATATCAAAAAAAGAAGGTGAACTCTTGATTATTCAACTTGATATGCAGTCCGATCTTCCCATCTATTCACAACTTGTTAATCAGATTATTGAAGGGATTGCCAATGGTGAGTTACAGCTAGGTGAGGCTCTACCCTCTGTCCGAAATTTGGCTGCAGATATTGGGGTTAACCTTCATACAGTCAACAAGGCATACACACTACTCAAGCAAGATGGATACATTCAAGTTCATAGACAAAAGGGAGTCGTAGTAAACCCTGATGGAATGCCTGATTTAACTGATGATTTTTTGAAAAAGCAACACAGCGAATTTAGACCGATTATCGCCGAAGCGATATGTCGAGGAATGAGTAAGGAGCAATTATCAGAAGTATTAGCCCAAATGTATGATGATGTAAAAGACGGTCACAACAAAGAATGAAAGACTGAAGGGAGTGTGTTATGTATGCAGCTATTTATTTTATTACCGATCATTTTAATCTTTGCTCCATTAGCCTTGTTTCTCTCCTTTGCACCCTATATGACAAGGGAAACAATTAGCTTTGGAGTTACGGTAAGTGAATATAATTACTACACGCCAATCGTGCGGAAGCTACGGAGTACTTTTGCTACAGTAAGTCTGATCGCATATGGGGTTGTTATACTTGTCTGTCTGTATTTACTCCGTTCTGCAAATGAAGAATCCACTGCAATTATTACTGGCGTGGGCACAATTATTTTCATTGTGTACTGGGCAGCAATAAGTATTTTATTTCATTTCAAAATGAAAAAGATAAAGGAAACACTGCCGTCTGAAACAAGACCTCAAAAGGTAAGAATCGATACAACCTTCCGCCTAAATAAGCTCACCTATTCTAACTACTGGTATTTAATTCACATTGCTATTATTGCAGCTATTGCTGTCATTTCGATTTTGAATTATGAGGCATTACCAGGTGTCATTCCAATGAAATATGATTTGCAGGGCAATGTCACTTCCAGTGTTCCCAAAACCTACTTTTCTGTACTGGCAATTAATCTCATACAGCTAGGAATGATTGCGCTTTTGATGTTTGTGAACTGGAGTATAAAAACAAGCAAGCAGCAGCTTTCTACTTCTGATCCTGTCAAATTTGCTGCAAAAAATATTCAATTCCGACGTAAATGGTCTCTGTTCACGATTATAACAGGGTTACTTCTTACCATATTATTTGCCTTCATGCAGATTAATATGTTCGTCCCTAACCTGCCCTTGTTATCAGTTATCAGCTTCACCATCCCTGCTGTGATTGTTTTGGGCGCCGTGTTCCTCTCTCTAACGGGCAGACAAGGCGGTGGGAAAATTCGAAATCATCAAGTGCAAAGCGAACGATCCAAAGAACAACCTGTGAATGACGATCAATATTGGAAGTTTGGCTTTATTTACTTCAATCGCAATGATCCTTCTTTTACAATAGAAAAACGTTATGGAATTGGCTGGACTATTAACTTCGCGCACCCTTTATGTTGGGTCCTGTTCTTAATCATTATTGCTATTGTTGTTGTAAGCAAAGTCTTGAGCAAATAAATGCTCGTTCATTTATTTGTTTAATATAAATCATTAGGAGGAATTATTATCATGAACAATTGGAAAAAGCTATTACTTTCTCTTATTTCCACAAGCCTAATCGTACCTATGGCATCCATCTCAGCAGCTACTCAACAACCTACTGATGGCAAAACACTAGTTCCTGTTCGTGAGATTGCAGAAAAGAATGGTGCAGTGGTCTCTTGGCAACAAGAAACAGGACAAATCACGATACGTAAAAATGAACTTACGATTGTAGTTAAGGTAGGAGAGAAACAGGCTATTGTGAATGGGCAAGTCACCCCCTTGGACAATCCTGTTCAGTTAACCAAAGGAGTTGCGTTGGTAGATGGTCTATTTCTTACAGAGGTATTGAAAGAAGCACCTGAAGATATGTTTATTTCACTTGTAAGTATGGGCAATGGCAAGGAGGCTGCTCAGTATGTTCAACATTCTGTAAGCCAGGTTCTTTCACCCACATTACTGAGTCAGCTATGGACATCACTTGAAGGTCAATTTGGGAAAATCACAAGCCAGCCCTTAGCTAAACACATAGAGAACAATACAGTACATTACAACGTAACCTACACTTTTAAGACAGCGCTTACCAATTTAGATATTACCGTCAGAATGAATCATTCTGGTCTTGTGGATGACTTGTATATTGCCGCTGCTATACCAGATGTTTATCAAAAGCCAAGCTATGATGACCCATCTAGCTATACCGAGCAGAAGATCACTATTGGTGATGGTGAATTAGCTCTACCAGGTACATTAACTTTACCCAAGGGTGACGGACCTTTCCCAGTCATCATTCTAGTACATGGATCTGGACCTAACAATCAGGATTCTGCCATCGGTGGGGCAAAGCCATTTCGGGATCTCGCCGTGGGCCTGGCTTCACAAGGGATTGCTGTATTAAGATACGATAAGGTCTCATATGAGCATACCTATAAGGTCGCTTCGCAGCCTAAATTCACATTAAAGCAGGAAAGCGTAGATCATGTAACCGAGGCGGTGAAAATCCTTAAAAAGAATACACATATCGATTCAACAGGGATTTTTGTAGCCGGACATAGTCAAGGTGGATTCGCATTACCGTTAATCATTGCCGAGGATAAACAACATGATATTGCAGGAGGTATTCTACTCGCTGCACCAAGCAGCAGCTTTGTAGATGTACTTACTGAGCAGCAGGACGAATTGGTAAATCGGGTAAAACAGGTTGGCCTGGACACGGAGAACTTTAAAGTACAAGCTGATTTTTATAAAAAAGTTGCTGCGTTAGTTAAGGATCCTAAATATTCTGTAGATCATCTCCCTGAGTCATTTCCGCTTCAACCTGCCTACTGGTGGTTTGAGCAAAAAGATTATGTGCCCTCTGAGCTGGCTAAAACACAAAATACCCCTATGCTGATTATACAAGGTGAAAATGATGTACAAGTGTCTATGAAGCAATTCCAAAACTGGAAATCAGCTCTTCAAGGTCATTCCAATGTAACGTACAAAAGCTATCCAAAGGTAAATCATATTTTATCCAGCTATGATGGACTTTCAATTGGCCAAGAGTATATGCAGCCCTCCAATGTCTCCAAAAACATTATCGATGATATTGCGAAGTGGATATTAAATTAGGGCATTACCGAGGTCAGTTACTTAGCGTCACCTACCATCGGGTAAAGGCAGCCGGGCTTAATCAGCTGGTTGCTCTTTTTTATTTAATTCTCCAATGGAAAGAAGACAACCAGACTTCAAGAGGAGCTAATAAGGCGACTCATTTCGACTTGTCTGAAGCGAAAACCCTCTTTCAATGGAGATTACATTCCTTGAAGATTTTTGCTATGCTAATTGCAAACTTATGGATTATAGGAGACGAAGCATTGATGTCTAAAATACTGATCGTGGATGATGAAGCAGATATAAGAAAATTGCTGACCGATTACTTTGAAATAAACGGATATTCCGTCATGACGGCCAAGGACAGCCGCGAGGCGCTGCAGAAAGTGGAACAACAACCCGATCTTGTCTTGCTAGATATCAACATGCCTGAGCAGAACGGCCTTCAATTGTGCGAAAAAATTCGAGACTTCGTCTCTTGCCCAATCTTATTCTTAACGGCTCGAATTGAAGATGCCGATAAAATAGCCGGATTTCAGGCCGGAGGCGATGACTATATTTTAAAACCTTTCAGCATTCGCGAACTGGGAGCCAGGGTCGAAGCGCATTTGCGCAGGGAACAGCGAATCCAAAACAAATCCTCGGTAAGGTTTAATGAAGACCTGGTTATTGACTATACGGCTCGGGAATTCTACTACCAGAATAAGCGAATCCCTCTGGCCAAAAAAGAGTTCGACATTATCGAATTACTGTCCATACATCCCGGCATGGTATTTGAAAAAGAGCAAATGTACGAAACCATTTGGGGATTCGACAAACAAGGCGACAGCAGTGTGATCGCGGAGCATATCCGGCGAATTCGCTCCAAATTAAAAGAATACAATTGTGATAATCGAATCGAGACCGTTTGGGGAGTCGGATACAAATGGACAAGTTTATGAATGCTCTGCTGCTAAAGCGATTTACCTTGCTGCAATCTTTTATCCTGTTGTGCGTGGTCACGCTCATTGTCATGCTGGTCGTCATAACCATGGAGTTCGCATTGGCGGAGAACCTGCGGCTGCGTTTCGGAGAAACGGATTGGGTACTGCCCTCCCTCGTTGCGACTGTGCTGCTAACCGTCGCCGCTGGAATTGTCACCATGGCAGTTCTATTTTACAGATCGAAACTAAAACGTCCGCTGGAGCTCTTAAAGCATGCATCCGAAAACATTTCAGCCAACGATCTAAGCTTCAGCATCTCCTATGACAGCCGGGACGAGATGGGCGAGTTGATCGCGGCATTTGAAAACATGCGCTCACAATTGGAGAAAAACGTAAAGACACTCTGGCGATCGGTTGAGGAGCGCAAGCAGCTCAATGCTATTTTTGCCCATGACTTAAGAACACCGCTGTCGGTGTTGAAGGGAAACGCAGAACTTCTCGCCACCTATTTACCCGAGAAAAAGTTATCGGAAGAAAAGGTGCTGGACCTGATCCATACCATGAACCTTCACATCTTGCGTTTGGAAAACTACACGGAGGCTATGAACTCTATTCAAAAGCTAGAGGATGTCCCGATGCAGCATCAGACGATGGATACGATCTCATTTACAACTTTACTGAACGACAGCGCTGAACAAATCGCAAATCAATCCGGCATACGCTTCGTCTCTAACACGGAATATGACAATACGATAATACAAGTGGATCCTTATATCATCATGCAAATTTTCGAGAATATGGTGGCTAATGGGACGAGATACGCAGCCAGTCAATTGAACGTTCACTATGACATTCAGGACGGCATGATGAAGATTACCGTCTCAGACGACGGCCCTGGCTTCTCGGACGAAGCCCTGCTCAAAGCTGTACTCCCTTTTTACCGCGGCGAGGTATGGGATGCGTCCGAACATCGCGGTTTGGGCCTTTACGTTTGTAAGTTGTTTTGCGAAAAACATGAAGGGAGCCTACAAATTGCAAACGGACCGAACGGCGGCGGAAGTGTGACTGCAAGTTTTAGGACCCAAGTTGATAAATAGTTGAAAATTAGCTGATAACATTTCCTTAACTTGAATTTGAGGAGTGTTATCATGCTAAAACTGAAAAAAAAGATGTATATCGCAATCAGCTGTTTACTATTGGTATGTTCGATGTGTGCGAACCCCATGTTCGCCACGGAAGCTCGAGACAGGACAGAAGTACTGCGGGACATCGATGAATTTATGGATCGGAGCATGAAGGCTAATAACATCAGCGCTGCGTCACTCGCAATAGCCAGCAACGATGAAGTCTTTTACGCAAAAGGCTATGGAACATTCGCAGATGGCCAAAGCGTTACGGGCGATACCCCTTTTCCCATTGCTTCGTTAAGCAAGTCCTTCACCGCATTAGCCGTTTTACAGCTGGCGGAGAACGGTCAAATTGACTTGGATGCGGCTTATGCTTCCTATTTTCCCGAACTTTCCCCACAGGATCCCCGCATTCGTGAGATTACGGTCCGCCATTTATTAAATCAGACCAGTGGTCTCAACGACAAAATAAATCCCGATATGACGAGAAATCCGCAATTCCAATCGCTGCATGAGGCCAACCGATTATTAACAGAAGTGCAACTCGTCCATAGTCCCGGAACTGCTTACAGCTATCATAATCCCAATTATGTGCTGCTGGCGAACCTCGTGGAAAGTGTTAGCGGAGAGCGCTTTACGGATTACCTGAAAAAGCATATTTTTGAACCGCTAGGAATGAGCCATACCTTTAGCGTCACCACGACGCAGCAAATCAATGAAAATAAGACTATTCCGCTAGGACATTACTTGAGTTTGGGACGTTCCATCGAACAAACGGAACCCCTGTGGTTCATTGAAGGCCCTGCGGGTATCGTGTCAACCGCGAAGGACATGTCTCTATGGATGCTTGCCCAATATCAGGGCCGCCTCGTCTCCCCTGCTTTGATGAAACAGTATCATTCATCGGGAGTTATCGGTCCGTATGGCATGGGCTGGCTTGCAGACCAAGGCAAGTCCAGCGGCAGAACGATCTCCCATAGCGGCATTTTCTGGACGTACAAGTCGGAAGAAATGGTTTATTTGGATGAGCAGATGGGCATCGCTGTAATGTTTAATTCCGGTTTGAACGCTTTTGTGAATTACTCGGCTTTTATTGATGGAATCACAGATATTATAAGGGGGGAGAAGCCCGAAACCTCTTTTCTGAACGGCAGAAACATGGAAACGATCATGATCGCGCTGATTCTCGCCACACTTATATGGGGCGTATACGCCTATTATCGCATCCTGCGGAGGAAAAAACGCCTAACGATCAGTAAGTTGATTCTAATAACGGTCGGAAGGCTGTTCCCTATTCTAATACTCTTATCTCTATCCCCTCTGGTGACGTTTATCGGCGGTGGACGCGTGCTGCCTTGGTTCGGCATCTGGACTACCCTGTCGTCTCCAATTATATGGCTTGTTGTATGGTCGCTATTCAATTTCGTACATTTGGCTTGCTATGTTTACATTTATGTTGAGAACAAAAAAAACAGCTATGCGTAACCATTTCAATTTATCAGGATAAACAAAAGTGCTACTCCTCAAAATAATGAGGGGTAGCACTTTTTATAAATATTTCAGTCTACTCTCGTACCGTCACATTTAATTTGGTTGATCTGGTCTCCCCTGATGATTTATGAAGTATAGCTTCATACTCATAGATTCCAGGTAGCCTCCCAGAGATTGCGCCGGGAAGCATCCGTGACGATGACTGTCAGCGGAACACTCACGGTCGTACCCAGTGCATTGATCAATTCCCCGGTATAGATGATGCCATTTTTCTTTCCAGTAATATCAACTTATTGTACCAGGGTCATACCGTTTAATTGGTACAATTTCTTGTCCTCAGCTCGGGGCATGAACTTGTACCGATTAAATAAAAAAAGCCGCCAAATAGCGACTTTCAATGGAACAATGTTCTTATAATCTTTGCAATCAGAGAGTTGTAATTATAACAACTTAATCAACTCTTCCAGCTCATCAACCAATACCTTTGCAAGTTCAAAATTAGTATCTTTTAAAGCCAATTCTATTTTCATTTCAACAGACTTTTTCTTTTGTTCAGTTTCTAGATAGTCTTCATTAAAATGACTCGCATAAATCATCTGTCTAAATTCTAGTATACTCATTTTACTAATTGTCTTGTCCTCAATAATTAAAACATAATCCATACCATTAACAACAGAATAGAAATCATGAGAAATCATGAGAATTGCACCTTTGTAGTCCTCAATAGCTTTCTCCAGTGCGATTTGTGCATAGATATCTAGATGGCTTGTCGGTTCATCAAGAAGCAATACGTTTGCTTGACTTGCAGAAACTTTAGCCAATTGAAGCATGTTTTTTTCTCCACCAGATAAAGACTCTATCTTTTGATTAAGAATTTCTCCTTCAAAGCCATAGTTTGAGATAAAGGATTTAATCTCATCATAAGTTTCAAACCCCGCCTCGATGAATTCATCTAATATTGTATTGGAATCTTTTAGCATCTCGCCTTGAACTTGAGATAAATACGCCACGTTAACAACTTCAGCATTTATTTCAATGGAATCCTGATTATTTTTAAAGATTTCTCGGAGTAAAGTCGTTTTCCCGGTACCGTTTGGACCGATTAGAGCTACTTTATCTGTCGATTTGATCTCGAAGTTCACATTTTCCAAAAGCAACTCATCAAAGGAAACGCTATAATTATTGATGCTAACCACAACGTTGTCTTCCATTGCCTTATCGATACCAAAACTGATATTCGGCTGCTTGATATCGACAAATGGCTCTTTTATTCGACGTGCTTCCAATCTCTCCTGAAACTTGACTCTGGCTTTTAATGCTCTGCCTCTGGAGGCTTCCGAATTATACGTGGCGATCTCTCTAAGATTGTCGATAATGTGATCGTATCTCTCAATTTCTTCAGCCTCAGCAACCGCGATTTCTTGCAGCTCGATCTTAGTCTGAAGCAGCGAGAAGTTATAATCAATATAACGCCCGTCAAACTCTTGGATCTCCGTATTTTCAAGGTGTATAATTTTGTTAAAACAATGATTCAATAGATATCGGTTGTGCGTAACAACTAGCAGCATTCCCTTGTGGGAATTAATCAATTTTTTAAGTGCATTTAGGTTTTCAAAGTCTAAAAATACATCTGGTTCGTCCATGATCATTAAGTCCGGACGACTAAGCATTTCTTTCATCACTTGGATAAGTTTGAATTCCCCGCCGCTTAATTCGGATACATTAAGATCTTTTAACTTCATGAGGTTGGCCAGGTTTAGCTGCTTATTAATGGTGTTTTCGAAATTATCCCCATCCATCGCCTCGAAGGCATCCAACGCCAATTGAACCTTTTCCAGCAGCGAATCCATATCCGACGTGGTGGCCATCTCCGCATAAATGGCTGTGATTTCATCTTGTATCTTGATGAATTCTTCTCCGATATATTCAAAAACGGTCATTTCTTTTGTTTTATCTACTTGCGAGAACTGACTCACATATCCAATTCTGCAATCGGGGTCTATCTCTAACTTGCCCTCAAACAAATATCTTTCAGGATCCATCAGGATATCGATCAGTGTACTTTTCCCACTGCCACTTGTTCCGATAAAAGCGCAATGTTGTGCCTCTTCAAACGTAAATGAAATGTTGTTATATAGTTCTTTTTGTGGAAACGAGAAGGATAATTTATCAACTTTTATCATAGTGTTACCTTTCTTTACAACTAAAATGGTGGCTATTATTGAATGTTTTGTCGAACACAGACTTTTAGAGTAACACTGTTTACCACCAAGTTCAATTCATTGTTGCTCTTACCTCACTTCGAAATTCTAATACTTTCTTTAGAATGGTGGCTTGTTGAACGATTTTCAGAATCAACCATTGCTTACGATAGTGTAAAGGAGGATCTATGGGGAATATGCTCTTTCATTTGATTAATATCAAGCAAGGATTTCGTATGGTTCCGGAGGATTCTTCATGCTTATTGTGCTGCCCATCAACCTATATGTAAATATAAATCTAGGATTAGTCTTCATTTTCATTTTCAATTTAACGATAAATAGTATGAGGTTATATTTGAATACTGCCTTTCAACTAGGCAAGGAATCGGAATTAATCAAGACATTATCCTCTACTGCTTCGGAGGAGAGCAACGAATACAAAAGTCTTAGAGACGAACTCGTTAAAGTTAGGCTTCAATCGGAAGCCTGGTATGTTTATATGTATAACAAAACTTCAGACGGGTGGATCTACACCGTGGATGGAGCCGATTGGAACGATAAGGAATACAGCCCTTACGGGACTGCAATGGAATTCAATCCTCAGATTCAGGAACGTTTGTTAAGTGGTGAAGTCGTCACAACGGGCATTGTAGATGATCCAACCTGGGACAGCTATTATCCTCCTTTGCACCAATAAAGGATTCGCAAGGTACTGTTATTGGCTATCTGGGCATTGATATTTCTGCTGAAGCAGTGAACCAAGTCTCCGAGACATCCTTGAATAATGCATATCGGACCATTATCCCGATTTTTGTGGTTGTACTCGTTCTATCTTTGGTTATGATGCTATTCATAGTAAGAGGCATTCTCGGACAAGTACGCGATATTAAGTCAAGCCTCGAACAAGTTGCTGATGGGAATACAGCGAGGATCCAATACCTTGCAGCACTCCTCGAAAAATATTGCGGAAACGGCTCAAACGAACCTGCTGCAGCAGTTTACCCATACTTCAGAGCAGTTATCTGCCGTGCAAATACAAGTTACACGTGAACATGAGGTTTTGCTTGAAAAGAGCCGCGAGAATGCGAAACGTGTTGAGCATCAGCTGGAAATTTCCAGTTCACTGACGACTCAATCGGAACTCGCTTCCTCCATTAGCGGACAAATACACAACATTTTAAAACAAACTCAAATTCTATCGCTGAATGCTTCAATCGAGGCAGCCCGCGCTGCGAAGCGGGAAAAGGCTTTGCGGTTGTTGCTGGTGAAATGGGACAGCTAGCTCAACAATCCGAACGTTCGATCCAGGAGATTGATGAGATCCTGAGTTCATTTGTTCAAGAGATACATCGTATGGGCAGTCATTTTGATGCGAATATGGTGGCAGTCAAGGAACAGGAAGAACAGATCGCTGATTGCCTCCAGACGTTCAGACAGGTTAGCCGCTTATCGAACGAAGTGCATGAGCTGGCTCAACGTTTGGAAAGCCGTACGGTGGATATGCACTCTATTCGTCAGGAAGTGGAGCAGCACTTGAGCTATATTGCTTCCGCAACCGAGGAAACTTCAGCCATGGCCGAAGAAGTCACGGCAAGTGCTGTAGAGCAGCAGCAGTCGGCGAACGAATTATCGAACATCTCCGGGCAGCTCGCCAGTCTTGCAGGGAACCTCAAATCATATTCTGATCAATTCCAAAATTCTGATGGCTCCGGAATGAGTACAGTTTTATTAGAAAACCCTCTTCAAATTATATAAGTAGTCGCTTTATGGGACAGGCAGGTATCGCAAAACTTTTGTTCTTAGAAGAAAAGTTAGTTGTACTTAATTAGCGACGTTGCGAACTTCACCTCCGGAAAGCGGCTATCCGGTCCATTTATTAAGACTCCGCCTTGATTTTTTAGATACACATCGAAGAAATCCAGCATATATGCATTGATAACGGAGTTCGCTCTTTCTGGATCAATCTTTCCTGTAATGCCCAGCATTTTGAAAACCGGAGAAATGAACTGTACGTCGGCAAAATTCAAATGTTCTGTATTTTCGATATACAGGATTTGTCCCCCTTCGTCGACCGTTTCGCGCATCCGTTCAAGCTCCAACTTTTTATCCTCCGTTACTTGATCCATCCACTCTCTTGTTGATCCCATCCGGTTAAGCTCTGCATCTGTGTAGACCCGATTATTTATTACCCTGTTTAATTCTTCGAAATAGCTTTCAGAATTGATGAACAAAAACGGCTTTTGCAGATCCTCTCTGTCACGCAGTCGATACAGCCCTCCATCCAAGTCTATTCCAACCGCGATTCGCGGATCGTAAGAAGCGTCGTAGGCCGTCGCTCCGCCGATGGAATGACCAAACACTCCAACATGACCGAGATCAATCCTCCCTTTTAAAGGACTTGGAATTTGCCCCGATTGGATGAGCTCGAATTGGTCCAACACAAACGCCACATCATCGGTTAAAACTTTTCCCAACTTGTCGCGACTTTCTCTTCCTGTTCGGTAATCATCGTTGGGCGAGAATAAGTCGTTGGTTGTGCTGGTCGTGATTCGACCGTCCGGAAACTCGGTTGCAAATGTATTGTAGGTGTGGTCGATCACTGCCACGATATATCCGTGACTCGCGAGATTCTCAGCTTGCGACGTATGGAGGAACCTGGACGATCCGAAGCCGGGATTCGCAAGGATCAACGGATATGAAGTCTGTGCCGAGGAGACTTCGGCTCCCGAATAAGCATGACTGGACACGTACTTCAAGTGCTGAAGAGTAAACTCAGGAAGGCCATAGTTCGCGGCCATATAACGTAAAATTGGAGTATCGGGAATAAAGGGAGCGTACTTGCCGGTGCCAGCTTGAACCGGATACCATACCTGAACCATTAACTCTCTCTTACCATCTTTGGCATCGTCGAAAACCTCTTCCCTATTTCTATCCACGAGATGAAAAGTTTGCATCCCTATCTTAAATTCCCCATCCGGCTCAGGTAGATTAAATACAGGAAAAGCATACATTAGACCCGCTGTTACGACCAGCATTATCGCTATAGCGGTATAAACTGAACCCAACAAGAATCGCGGGATTTTTTTGGGGCCTTTTTTTCTAAAATAGCTATAACCTGAAGTAGCTAAAAAAATGATCGTTATACAATATGGGAAAAATAGCTGAATTCTGTAGCCTTCCACCGTCCAATGAATGACCAGTAAAAGTGTGGCGATCCCGCTTGCAACGAATAGAGGAATTCTGGGCCGTCCCTTTTTTAATAAGAATGTTAATGCAAACAATCCGATGTTTGACAAAAAAAGCAACAGTTCAAACAACCTCATCTCGATTCTCCTTTTAAAAAATCCTATTTTTACTTGTTCCAATATTATCCTGCTAAGGCGCCCTAAGCTATCGATTCAACTTACATCTACCTTACACTTTTGTAATTCTAACTTGCTGTTTATAGGACTCGTAAAACTGTGGAATTGATCATACGAACCGATACATATTTAGATCACCTTTTAAACGGAAGTGACACAATGTTCTCGTCCACTACTTTGGACATGAACTTAGTTCTTAAAACAAAAAAGCCGCTACAATAGCGACTTTGAATTGGATTATGTTTTTGTACTGCATAGAATCTATCCGACGTATTGAAGTATTAACTGGTATATTGCTACGGAAAGCCCTAAAATACTCGCTTTCATTTTAGATGGATGATATCTTTTGCTGCGAAACAAATAAAGAAAAATCACTATAAATCCTAAGGGAATCCACAGCTGAAAAACACCTTCTGTTGTATAACGAGAAAAAATTGGAATAATGGAAGTGCTGATCAAAAAGTAAAAGAAAACGGTAAAACGTCTTGTTTCTAATTGCTTGCTCCACCTTACTAAAAAGAAAAAAATAATGATTCCGATAATCGTAATGTATAAAGGGGGTAGAAGAATAGAAACGTCCCCAAATTTGAATTCCATTTTATATTGCCCTCCTCTTTTTAATCATCACCATTTTTTTTCGGATGGTCATATACGGCGGCTTCCGGATTGGGGAAGCATGTACATTATATGTTATAATAGAAAGGTTGATTTTACCAAAAGTAAGGAGGAATGTAAAAAATATTGTAGGGTTTATAGTTTTCAATTAAGATTTCAGCTGTATTATGGAACCATTCCAAACAGGAGGTTCCAGACAAGGAACCATTAGATATGTTGAGGTACTTAATAGATCACGGAGCAAATAACAAATGTCACTTATTTAAGAGGTAAATCTCCCATTGATGGGGCGACAAGTTATAAACCAGACAAAATCACCCAATTTTTAGAAGAATATTGGCCATTACAGCAAGACTAGGAGGACCTCATATCATGAAAAGAATCACTAAACGTACATTTCTAATCACTACTCTAACAGCGTTCCTTACTATTTCCTTAACCCCTATCGCCACTCGCGTATCTGCTTCTGATTACAAGCAACTTCCAAAGCCAGAGTGGACCTATGACGTACCTACCGATACGACAACCCAAATACATAGTAAGAACTATTATTTCACAGGAAATATCTTCTACCCTATCGTATCAGAACAGACTAACTCTCAAACTGCATATACATTCTTGTATCAGTCAGATCGCTCTACCGGCAAAACTAAATCCGTAAACTCCCTATTAGCGATAGACGACAAAACTGGAAAACAGAAGTGGATTCATAATTCGCCTATGCCCTACAATTCGTTTGAGATAGATCAGAGCGGTAACGTCTACTACTTCGTTGAGGTAAATTCCGGTAACAAGAAGGTATACCAGTTGATCTCTCTGGATTCAAATAACAAGCCACGCTGGGTCAAAACATTCAAAGAGTACTTTCAATTCAATGTCCTAGAAGATGGGCGCATAGCTGTGGTTACTTTCACAAAAAACACCAGTGTGATCACTCTTTATACAAAGGAAGGCGAGCCACTTATCAAAAGGGAGTTCCCTGGCCACGTACGGCATATTCAGGGGAACTACGTCGGATTGATAAATTCTGATGCTCCGAGAAACACAACAACAATTGATATTTACTCCATTCCTACAGGAAAGAAGATTATTTCCGCTGTCCAACCGCAAGATCACGTCAATATTGTACATGCTGACTTTGAAGTTCTAAGTGGCGGAACTGTGATTGTTCCCATCTACGATGCAAAGATGAAAGTGGAAACCTTGCACGGCTACAAGCCTAACGGGGAAGAAAAATGGATCAGACCATTGCCTAAGCCAGCACAGGATGCCGTTTTCGGTACAACGTATGCGCATAATATGTACGATTCTTTTTACGTATCCTTAGGAAATAACTATCTGATTCAAGAGAAAGATAAGCTTAGTCTCTACAATACTAACAATCAATTGATTGCCACCAAGACGTTTACTGATTTACCTGCACAAGGACTGTTACAACGACTAAATGATCAGAGCATTGTCTTCGGAGCCGTCGACAAAACACAAGCTTGGTATGATTCATCTAAACCGGAGCCGAAGAAAGCCGCCTACTATATTCTGGATTCTAATACACTAAAAATAAAAAACTCTTTTGTAATCAATGACGCACTTTTTCACCAAGCCGATGTTCGTTTTCACGATGCAAATACATTCTATATCCAGATGAGTAAAACCATTGCCAAATACGTTCTAGAGTAGCATATGCAGACTGCTCATTAATTTTATTGAGATATCTTTTCCCGTTAGCTTAGGGAGAGAACCTCTTTTTTCCCTTGTATGACCCACGTAATCTCAGGTTCATCTCCTTATAGGGTTCTCATCCGATCCTATATCTTCAATGTTTTCCTTTATCCAAGAACGCAGCTTATCAGCATAGAAAGCTCGTTCATCTGGAATGTGAAAATGATGCCGTCATCTTTTTCTTCCACACCTTTCGGTGGCACGTTAACGTTAAATCATCCGAAAAGCATTGTTGTTGCGACTGTGCCACTTGATCACCGCTCTTAAATATATCCACCTTATCAAGTCTTGCCAGTAAGTTGGCAAGGCTTTTTGCCTTGCATGTAACCGTAGTATCGCTTTGCCGATGTAATCTTTAGATTTTCTTCAGAATTATGCTTATTAATTCCTTAGTTTTTTTCATTATGATTTCTATATCGACAAGAGAGGAGGCAAAAAAATGATCAGTAATACGATCTTAGAGCTACTACATCAGTATGGATATCTGATTTTTTATTTTGCCTTCACATTAGGGCCATTTGGCATTCCAATTCCGAATGAGATCACGATTATCAGTGGTGCCATTTTAAGTCACACGGGTGTTATCAATTCTTGTATCACATACTTCTGCATTTTAACAGGACTATTAACCGCCATTACCTTTGCTTATTTTGCAGGGAAGTTATTTGGACCCAAGATAAAACAGAGATTTCAACATAATAAGCACTTCGTTAAGGCTGAACTGATTCTGAACAAGAGTGGCAATTGGGCGATGTGCATCGGTTTATTCATTCCAATCGTGCGTTATGTTCTCCCTCTGGTCATTGGACTGGGCGGCGTTCAATATCGGAAATTTGCTCTCATTTCATATTCCAGTGCTTTGCTTTGGACCATAACGTATTTTACAGCGGGAATCTACTTCGGCGTTCCCATTCTATCAATGCTTCATTTATTACAATTCTAATCGATTTTGATAACATACCATCACATATACGGAGGAACCACAAACATGAATTCCAATGAACCTATTTTATTTCTGAAAAGTTTTCTTCAAAGCCCCAAACATGTTGGCAGCATCATACCCAGTTCCCGGTTTCTCGCTAACAAAATGGTGAACCAAGCGCCTTGGCTAGACGTAAAAGCAGTCGCCGAACTCGGATCGGGCACAGGTGCCATCACTCGTTATATTCATCAACAGGTACAAGATTCAACCCAAGTGTTATTGTTTGAGATGAACGAGAGGATGAGGAATAATCTGAAGACTGAATACCCTACTTTCCCCTGTTATCCAGACGCCTCTCGATTAGTGGAATCCATGAAGAAAGAGGGCGTTCAACAACTGGACTATATTTTTAGCGGGTTGCCTTTCTTCAACTTTGAGTCTGATTTAAGACACACTTTGGTAGATCAGATTCATAAAGCACTCAAACCTGGAGGGTTATTCATCGCCTTTCAATATTCACTTCAAATGAAAAAAACATTATCCGAGCACTTTATCATCGAAAAAGTTGATTTCGTGCCATTGAATATCCCTCCTGCCTTTGTTTATGTCTGTCGCAAAAAGGAAACAATTTAAACAGCTCAGGCTATGGTTTACACTGATATTATCCATTGATAAGGATTTATAAGTTTATTTAAAACAGGTCATAAAAGGAGTGTTGGATTGTGAGTACCGTTCTCGTTGTTGATGATGAGCCCGACATCCGTGATGTCATCCATGTCTATTTACGTAACGAAGGATATCAGGTCATTGAAGCAGCCAATGGTGAAGAAGCCCTAAATATTATCAAAACTACATCGGTCCAGCTCGTTATACTGGATGTGATGATGCCCATTATGGACGGAATCAAAGCCTGCTTCAAAATAAGAGAAGTATCCACCACCCCCATTATTATGCTGTCCGCCAAGGAAGAGGACATTGATAAAATTACAGGCCTGACTACCGGGGCTGACGATTACATGGTCAAACCGTTTAATCCGTTAGAATTACTAGCTCGCGTTAAGGCTCAGCTACGACGTCAAACACTGATTGGCAAAGCAGAATTCAATTCACTTATCTTGATCAAGGAACTTGCTATTGATACAAGTAAACATTCCGTGAAGTTAAAGGAGAATGACATTTCGCTTACGCCACTGGAGTTTTCCATTCTGGTGTTGCTTGCCAGCCATCCTGGTCAAGTTTTCAGCTCCGAAAAGATTTACGAAACCGTATGGAAAGAACCTTACGGGTATTCAGATAATACGGTTATGGTCCATATTCGCAATCTGCGAGAGAAGCTGGAAGTGAATCCACGAGAACCTCAGTATATTAAAACGGTATGGGGAGTGGGTTATAAAATTGATTAAACGATCTAACCCTTCTCATCGAACTCGAAAGAAGAAAATTCAGATTAACATTTTGATCCGAATTATTTTGAGTACCATTGCTGCCGCTGGCTTTAATAATATGCTAATTTACCTATCTATAGATGTTTTTAAAGCTTGGGATCAGGCTTGGTTTCGTAATTCGCTTCCGTATGTCATTACTCCAATTTTTATATTAACTTTTATCTTAACCTTCTTATTTTTAACACGTCGAATGGTTAAAGATATCATTCACTTGGAGCAAGGGCTTCAATTTATATCTGAAGGAAATCTGGACTACCGGGTGCCCGTTAATCGACAAGATGAACTTGGGCGAGTCGCTTCCAACATTAATCACATGACTGAACAGCTGCAGCTGCAGATGGTTAAGGAGCGCGAGCTGGAGAAATCCAAGATGGATATGATCACGGGCATCTCACATGACCTGCGCACACCGCTAACCAGCATAATTGGCTATATTGAGCTTCTAAGAACAGAATCATTTCAAGACAAAGCAGAGTATGACCGCTTCATTCAAAACACCTATAACAAAGCAACGCATTTAAAGAAGCTGCTCGATGACTTATTTGAATACACACGTCTAACCTCAGTGGATATGCGATTGGATTTGAGAAAGGTTGACCTATATCAGCTATTGGACCAGTTGCTATTTGAATTTGAACCTTTAGCTCAGGAAAATGGTATTCATATCGAGAAAGAGATTGGTGATTCCCCAATCATGGCCTGCGTGGATAGTGATAAGATTGCTCGGGCCATCGATAATCTTCTTATGAACGCCCTGAAGTATTCCTTGAAACCTGGTGCGATTCATATTCGAATGAGTATGCGTAATGACCACATTACCATTAAAGTCGAAAATAAAGGTGCGCCGCTCACAATAGAGCAAAAAAATAAGCTGTTTGATCGCTTTTATAAGGTTGATTATTCAAGAAGCAGCGAAGGCATTCAAACGGGGTCTGGTTTGGGTCTTTCGATTGCAAGAAATATTGCGGAGTTACATCAGGGTACCTTAACGCTTCAACATACGCTTAACGTATTTACATTCCAACTAAGCTTGCCTTCTAACATCCAGTGAAACATCGATGAATTCAACAATGGAGGATACCGCAATGAAAACATACGAACCGTTTCTTTTCCTGCAGGGATTCTTAAAGAACCCCAAACGAGTAGGGAGTGTCCTGCCCAGTTCCAAATTTCTAGCCAATAAAATTGTCCAGTCTGTACAATGGGATGAAGTTAAAACCATTGCAGAGCTGGGGCCAGGAACAGGTGTCATCACACGTCTTATGAGAGCAGAATTACCGAAATCTGCAACCGTGTTTTTATTTGAGCGAGACCCCAAAATGAGGAGTAATCTGAAGAAAACATATCCTGAATTCTTGTTCCATTCGAATGCATCCTATCTTTTGAAAAGGATCAATCAAGAACATGTGCATCAGTTGGATAGTATCATTTGCGGACTTCCATTTTTTAATTTTTCCAGAGAAATGAAACATAATATCCTTTCACAGATGCATACAGCACTTCGACCTGGAGGAATGTTAGTGTTATACCAGTACTCACTTCATATGAAGAAACGATTGGCTAATTTATTCGATATTAAGAAAATCCAATTTGCGCCCTTCAGCTTCCCTCCTGTTTTTGTGTATGTTTGTCGCAAAAAGAAAGATGATGGACTCAGTGAAACGAGAGAATCAGTATAAGTTCTTGTTCTGTCTTCATAAGAAGCGTTGAAAAAAAACCATCTATAAAAAGATGGTTTTTCAACGAATTAACATTACCGCGCCTTCTCAACACGAGCAATAAGTTCTTGAATCACATCGTCAGGCGACCGATCAATCATCCAATTTTGCCCAAACATCTGGAACAATTTCACTACAGGGAAGTCCTCCCAGAATCCAACGAATTCTTCGTTTAGATACACCTTGTCCGTGACATGCTCGTTCATTTCATCCAGGCACTCTTCTAACACTTTTTTTGCCACGGAATCGCTCAACCATTCGCTGAGCAGGCTGAACTTGTGGAACGTAACTTCTTCCTTTCCGAAGTTGCAATGCAAACGTTCGGTGACCCGGATGTCTCGGGATGAGCTGCCCAGTGCGATTTGGAAAAATCCACTCTCTGCAACCCAACGGTTATACTTGGTGTTGTAGAATGAGAAGTCTCTCTCTTCAAGCTCGAAGACGATTCTGCGTTTTTCGCCCGGCTCAAGCTCGATTTTGGCAAAAGCTTTTAATTCCTTCTCTGGACGGGTCCAATTGCATTCCTCGTCATGCACGTATAATTGAACAACTTCCTTCCCTTTTCGCTTGCCTGTGTTTTTCATTTGAAAGGACACCGTAACACCTTTCTCCACTTGAGCTACTTCGAGGTCCGTATATGAAAACGAAGTGTAGGACAAACCATGACCAAACGGGAATTGCGGTGCAAGTTCTTTACGGTCGTAATATCGGTAGCCTACAAACAGACCTTCGCGATAATACAGTTTGCCGTTTTCTCCCCGAATCCGCATGTGGGACGGGTTATCCGACAACTTCACAGGGAAGGTCTCGGATAATTTGCCTGACGGGTTCTCCTGTCCAAACAATACTTCTGCGATGGCTCTCCCCATGCCTTGGCCCGACAACCAAGAATGAACAACACCAGGCACAAGCTGCACCCATGGGCGCATGACAAGAGCAGAGCCACTGCTTGTCACCACGATGCACTTAGGCTGAACCGCTGCAACCGCCTGAATCAACTTCACTTGATGCTCCGGCAGATCGATGCTCTTCAGATCGCGCATCTCCGATTCGGCATATTCCGGTTGTCCAACGAACAGGACTGCCACGTCGGAATTCATGGCCAAAGATACACTTTCCTTAATCAAGTCTTCCTGAATAGAGTCATCCTCCGGGTAACCTTCAGCGTAACCCAATGTTACCGAGGCTCCGGCCAGCTCCTTAATTTCATCCCAAGGAATGTCAACTCTAGTAGGGGTTACCTTTGCACTGCCCGCCCCCTGAATTCGCGGTTTCTTGGCAAACCGTCCAATCACGGCAATCGACGAGATCGAATCCGACTGCAGCGGAAGAATCGCGTTTTCGTTTTTCAGAAGGACAATACTTTCGACTGCCGCTTTACGTGCAAGGGCATGATAGTTTTGATCTCCGTAAGAGTCTGTGGCTTGGTTGCTCGTCACCCGCTCGACCAGCTTCAAAATGCGGGCAACACTCCGATTCAGCTGTTCCTCGGAAAGATTCCCGTTCTGAATGGCTTCAACGATCGCTTTCGTATTGTAATGAGCAGGACCAGGCATTTCAAGATCAAGTCCAGCCTTCAGGCCGCGAATCCGGTCATTAACGGCAGTCCAGTCGGACAGAACAACACCTTCGTAACCCCATTCTTCTCTCAAAATGTCATTCAGCAGATGTTCATTCTCGCTTGTATACGTTCCATTTAACAAGTTATAGGAACACATCACCGTCCATGGATCAGATTTTTTGATGATACGTTCAAAAGCACTTAGGTAAATTTCGCGCAGTGTCCGCTCATCTATCTCCGAACTGGTTACCATTTTCTCAAACTCCTGATTGTTACCAGCAAAGTGTTTGAGTGAAGCTCCGACCCCCTCGCTTTGGATACCGTTAATGAATGATGCACCGAGTTCACCCGTCAAACATGGATCTTCCGAGTAGTACTCAAAATTTCTTCCGCCAAGCGGTGTTCTTTTCATGTTAATTCCCGGTCCGAGCAGTAACTCGACATCCATGGCCTTCGATTCACGACCTAGCGCGACTCCAACCTCATACATTAATTCTGTATTCCAGGAGGAGCCTATCGCAGAACCCGTAGGGTAACAGGTCGCGGGAACGTTCTCTGTCGTGATGCCCATTTCTTCGTCACTGTTCGTTTTACGGATCCCGTTAGTTCCGTCATACATATGAACGGGCGGGATATTTAACCGCTCAATTCCTTTGGTCATCCACATATTTAATCCTGCGCAGATGGAGGCTTTTTCGTTAAGAGTCATTTCCGTCAGCAATTCATTAATCGATTTGTTCATGTCAATTCATCCTTTTTAATCAGTTTTGTTCCTGTTCCTTTTTCAGTTCTTGAGCATCATATAGTTTGAAAAACGGGAACCATACAACGAATACAATTACGAGGATTATCGCCAGCAAAATGAGTCCGTTGACGCCGGACATAATGTAGGTGGACAGTCCGATTGGCGTATACCACAATTGAAAGATTTGGCTCGGAATTCTTGCAAAACCCATATCTAACGCCAAATACACAATAATCGGCGTGATCAGTCCGTTGATCCACATCGGTACCATGAGAAGCGGATTGAAAGCAATCGGTGCTCCGTACACAACTGGCTCGTTAATATTGAACAAGGAAGGGATAATGGTCGCCTTGCCAACAGACTTTAATTTTTTCGATCTTGCCAACAGGAACCAGACGACGAGTGGCAAGGTTGCACCCATTCCTCCAATACCAAGCCAGCCGGAGAAGAAAGTTTCGAAGGTATTAATATTGACTGGATCTTGTCCTGCCGCGACGAGAGCGGCATTCTCTTCGATTGCGGGTATCCATATGGCGTACCAGATTGGTGTCATGACCCATGGACTTACGCCGAAGGAATACAGGACAACACCGATGAAGTTAAATAATACAAACCCAGTCAGGCTTTGACCCATGGCATTGATGGGTTCGAACACGCTTACGATCAGTGCAAAGATATCGAAGTGAAGCTGGTATACGAGCAACCATCCAGAAGTTAACACCAAAGCAATAGGGACGAGAAAGTCGAACCAATCCATGATGAATTCGGGAAGAGATGATCCTTTTTTGAAAAATGAGAATTTATTGCATACATTCATGACAACTGCAACAAATACCCCCACCAAGAGCGCCGTAATCATACCGGAAGGACCAAATCGTTCAAGGATGAACTGAATGGTTCCATCTTCATTCACGCTTGGATTAAGAAGCATAACGAACAGGGAGACCCCTGACATCCCCGCAAGCAGCTTAATTTTGTGGCGATCCTTTTTTTCCATGACTACATACGGCGTCAAAAAAGCAATAAATAAACCCAACAAACCAAAACTGAATGTCGTTATGGGTGTCAGATCCGGCATTCCCGGAATGAAATCCTGCAAAATCGAAATTAATGTAATGATCGAACCGATAAAAATCATCGGGATAGCGACCATGATCGCTTCTTGAATCGACGAAACCCAAATATTGTTTGTAAACGCCTCCAATCTGGGCGCAAACGATTCTGTCATCCATTTCATAAAACGCTTCATCCAAACTCCCCCTACTTTCCTCTTAGCTGCTATAACCATAGTATAAAGATTTATGTTAACGCTTTCTTGTTGTAACTTGCCGCATCTTGGTTCGTTTTTTGTCCTCTTCATGTCTTTAATTCTATCTTGTCTGCTTCTGCTGGAATTAAACAACAAAAAACACCCCTTCCTTGCGGAAAGGATGCTTTCAGTTGTGGATTGCGCAATCATTTAGTACTGCCGATCGAGCGTAAGCAGCGTTATACCATGCGGCGGGAGCAAAATTTCTTTGTACCAATGTTCACCCCGCACGATTTCTGAGCGGATTACCGGACCGCTTCTGCCGTTTAAATAGGAGATCTCTTCTGTTGTTAAAGAATCTGGCGAACCCATACGGATCCACTCGTCAAATACCGATCCGTGCTCCCGATCCAGCCGATAACTAGTGCATTTATACGTTCCTGAGAGCATATGTAGCGAAAGTTCGAATGCCTTAATTCCTTTTTCCTCAAACACGTCATAACGCGATGAATCAGATAATTCGGACCAATCTCCACTCGCAAACAGCTGATCTACATGTACGTAGTGATAGAACAGGAACTGCATGCTTCCATCACTTTTTCGAGTTCCGACATAACCGTTTCCTTTTACAAGCAGCTCGTCCCCCAGCTTTTGCATTAGCTCAAACGCATAATACGCCGGCTTTTTCAGCCCGTCGCGATTGATCAGACCAAAACCTCCATAGAACGGAGAAGCAGGAACGATGCTTTCTTCGAATACGTCAGTAAAAGACCAGAAAGCCATCGCCTTAACGTTGCCGAGCGTATTCATGGTGTGGTAGATAACAAAAGGAGCCATAAACATCGTATCGTGCAGCAAGTTTCGGTCATACAGTGAAAAATTCCACTCCGTCACATGTAGCTCAACATGGCCATACGATGAAGCATTCATTTTTTGCCGTAAACGTTCAATGCTTTCCTTATAAAAAGAAGGCGGCATAATCTTCGTCAGACGATCTTCATCAATTTTAAGTTTCGGATACTCCGAATAAATATGGAACGAAAAGAAGTCTAGGGGCACCTCACGCTTTTGGCAATATGCCAAAAACTCTTCAGTCCAAGTATCGTTCCAGAGGGAGCCGTAACCCATCGCAGGCCCTCCCGTTTTCAGTTCGATCAACACGGATTTGATGGCACAAACGGTGGATTCATAAAATGCAAAGTATTCTTCCTTGCTCCCTGCCCAACAAACTCCTGCCAGATCAGGCTCGTTCCACACTTCGAAATACCATTTCTTCACTTCTTGCGCTCCATATCGATTCAAACAATGGCGAATGAATTCACTGACAAGTGCTTCCCACCGGGCGGGATCGGACGGTGGACTGATATTCCCTTTCCACTGAAATATCGTTTCATTAGACCTCGCAAGTAGGCTCGGCATGAAACTTAACTCCACAAATGGCCGGATCCCCTGACCCAATAGGAAATCATAAAGCTTGTCCACGTAAGACCAGTTGTAGACTGGTGTTCCATTCTCATTCTCGCTGTACACCATCATCTCATCATTGAATATGCCATGAAACCGGATAAAACGAAACGGAATTCGTGCCCTCAATTCGACCAGCTGCCTCCGCCAATCTTCGCGCAAGCCTTCTGCAGCTCTGCCTGCAGTCATGGTAATATTCCAGTGTTTCTCATACATAACTGTCGTGTGGTCTTTCCGTATCTCGATCAGATGTTGCTCTTCCATCAAGGTTTTCGTTGGTGGAAGCAGCACCTGCTGCGTTTCCGTTTTCTCGTCCAGGTACCGATACAACGATCCCATCGCGTTTAACGTGTCCATCTCATAATAATCCCCGCTTGAAGATTCCTCGTACGTTTTGGGCTTTCGGTTCTGGTTCGGATTGGGGAATTCTGGCGCGAGCGAAGCTTCGCGGTAGGAGCCGGGCGTGCAGTCGTACTTTTCTTTGAAGTATTTGTTGAACAGTTTTACATTGGCGAAACCACAGTCCAGTGCGATTTCCGAAATTTTTTTCTCACTCCCTGCCAGTTGAGCCTGGGCTTTCTCCAGGCGAATGAGCGTCAAGTATTTTTGGAAGGGGATTCCGATTTTATCGGTAAAAAAATGGGAGAAATAATGCAAGCTCAAATGCTCGGAAGCAGCCATGTCTTGCAGCGTAATCTTTTCACTGTAATGGCTGTCAATGTACGCAAGGACCCTGTTCAATCTTTTATAATCGTACTCCTTGCTGCTCTCCTCTGCATCCAGATTCGTCCCATCGGAAAAATATCGAAGAAGGCATCCACATAACGTCTGCAGTCTGCCTATCGTGTAGCTTCGATAACCCTTCGTTTTTTTGTTGATTTCCCATACCATTTGAGCGAGGTTTTGTTTGATACTAGTTAAACGTAATTTATCCCCATCATTATTCAGAGCAGAATTGCAGGAAATAAACGCATTAGTGTTCAGCAGTTCCGGACCGAACTGCAATGTCAGAAGTACATTGTCTTGATTGGTCCGTTCAATCTTATGGACAGACATGCTATTTACCACGATTACATCATCTTCATAAAGCGTGTACTGCTTTTGATCCAAATACATGAGGATTGAACCTTGAAGGACATACACAATTTCAACTTCCTTATGCCAATGAAAATCAACATGTTTCACGCTGTTTACAAAGAGCTTCATGGGTAGGTCGTCCTGATGCTGTATAAACTCGTATAGATAACGAATCGACTTCTCCTCCCCTTGCATTAAATGATTATAGACATAGCGTTTACAATAAAACAAAAGACTACACCTAACCGTATGCATCTGTGCTCAATAATAGCTATACCTTTTCTAATTTCGAAAATATCACAAAACCGATGTAAAAATATTAAGATGAATGTTGGGAGTGTGGGCAGGAAGAAATAGTAGGTTACGTTTGGATATAAGATCATCGAAAAGGAACCAAAGATCACGGCAATCACGATATGCAGCAGCTCTAGGCCACATGGCAACAAGTCCTGCTAAGAATGGAATCTATGCTTGCGTCTATACTTAATTCGACACTTGCACTTTGTACTTATTAGTTTAAGCGTCAATAGGACCATGTTCTTGTCACTCGACATAAAAATATACCTTATTTTAATTTGTCTCTTCAGAAATAGCATCCATTAATATTTTCTTGGCTTTAGCGCCATTGTCCAAGTAATCAAACATTGACATACTCCCCCAATCACTGAAATCAGGAGCCCAATACCGGATCCCTATAAGACCGTGTGTTTTTCCCCACTCGATCACATCATGATAGATAGCAGCTTGTCCTTCTTCATTATGTGGGTAACCCTTGACGGTTTTGGACCATCCGGCATACGCACCTTGCACCTCACCTGAAGGATAAGAAAACTCGGCGATAAATACAGGAATACCTACCTGTTTGTTAATGGCAGTAACGATTTTTTTATACATAACCATTTTATCAATGTATACTCCTGGCGCGCTAGGATAAAAACTGATACCAGCAGTATCAACTGGAAATCCATTTTCCTTTAACGTCTTGAAATATGTGACTGCTGTATGCACCGTTGTGACTACGGTTGCGATATGAGTTGAAAACTTGACCTTACTTGAATCAAGTCCCAAATTCTCATAAGCACTTTTAATTCCGTTGGCAACTGAAGCCATCTGTACTGCATTGTACTTCCATATATTGTTCTTGAGCCAGTTGGTACGCATGACAGAATAGACATGTCTCATAACCCCCGGAACCTTCTCCAGCTTTTCGTTTACTGCGGTTTTTAATCCGATGCTTACTCCTGCAAAACCATAGTTAGCTTCATTGCCAATGTTCCAGTTCTCTACTGTAGCACCCGTTTTCAAAATTTCGGTAGCGACAAACTCACCGTAAGCCTCCAGAACGACGTTCATTTCATTCAATGTTAATTCTTCCCACTGCTTCGCTTTTTGCAAGGCGTAGATCTCGGGATATTCTTCGAAGTTAGGAGCTTGTTGCCGGTCCATATCCATATAAGTGTAAGCAAGCATGAGTTCAGGGTTTAACGGTATTTTTAATTTCGCTGCCATTTGGGCCAACTCTAATCCCTGTTCTAAAGTGTGGTAATTAGCATTTGAATCTTCCTCACCATTCAACATGTTATCTTCAGTAGGATACCTTTTTGTCGCAATTCGTGCGTACATCTCCGTAGCACCTGATGAAATGTACATTCTTTCTAAATCCTCTCTGTTATTTGCAGTTAAATTCCCGGCAGCGTAAGTGTAACCTTTCTGAAATGCATTTCCCGAAAATGGGCTCACCGAAAGCGCTACGCGAAAGTTTTCAGTACTATTAGCAGGTACGTAATTTTCATCTTCAACATACACTGATAAATTTCTTACAATAACGCCTGCTACGATTAGAACAATGATAAGTACAGAAATCATGATCTTTGTTCTTGTTCTCATATGCTGCAATAACCATTTTAGTTTGTTCATTTATAATGAAGTCTCCCTTTATAGCTTATCCTAGCTAGTGATCTGATTAGGGTTATTTGAGTATAAAATCGTTTAATATCTACTTCGTTGACAAATAGAATTGCAATTGTTAGCATAACCTGAGTTACAGAGACAAGGAGGTTATCCCTATTCAACCCCGAGAACGCCAGGAAAATGAGCGAAGCGAGCTGCGAGAGAAACGCCGTTTAAGCATCATTGAAGCTGCCATTTCTATTTTCACACAGCAAGGTTTCGAAAAGGCTACCATGCAGGAAATTGCCAAGGCTGCAAGCCTTGGCGTAGCTACTGTATTCCGCTATTTCCCCAAGAAAGAACATTTGATTGTTGCCGTTGCTTCATATATTGTTCAGTCCGAAGTGGTTATCTTTGAAAAGATTGTGCATGGAGATGGAACATGTTACGAGAAATTAAATGAAATATTCGACACCCTGATTTTCTTTCAGCAAGCTGAGCATCAACAAAACTCCAAGTTGATTGAAGCCTTTGAATGTTACGTAGCGCTTTCGAAAGAGCCTGTAGAGCATTTGGAATTGTATCAAACGGAATATAATAAAATCATTGGACTATTTACCAAATTGGCAGCACTGGGAGAACAGGATCGTTCTGTCCGTGCTAGTTCGAATTCCGTCAACATTCTACTTACGATGATGAATGTATTCGGAACATTTTCCAAGAAAATGTCCATGCTGGAAGGTATCGATGCATTCAACACTCGTGTAGACCCATCCGAGCAATTCAACTTACTTAAATCTCTTTTTCTAGAGTCTTTGAAACCTTGACTTCAATTCTTATGAACGCTGTAAACTGATTCATGACATCCAACGGAGAAGGCGCTGCAGTTTTGGGCAGCCCCCTCATCCTCTACTTTTTACATCTGGTGAGTACCCATTTCGTGTCCATCCACTCATGAGGAATATCAAGAAAACTATTGGTAAATAGACGTAACTTAGCCATGTTTTTCACCAGAGACGGTCTTTCCAGTAATGGTTTGATCAAAACCACTGGTGGCTTTATGGTTTTCTCTCATAACCGATTCGCCTTCTACATCGATGTTAGGCAACAAGCGATCAAGCCATGCAGGGATATACCAGGCGCTTTTGCCAAGAAGGGTCATTATAGCTGGCACAAGTGTCATACGCACGATGAAAGCATCCACGAGTATGCCAAATGCCAGAGCTAATCCCATGGATTTGATAATGGTATCTTCGGCAAAAATGAAGCTGGCAAACACGGCAATCATTATCAAGCCAGCAGCAGTAACGACGGGCCCACTATGGTTTATCCCGCTTTTTACCGATTGACGTGCATCTCCGGTCTTAGTGAAGTCTTCACGCATCCGGCTGACAAGGAACACCTCGTAGTCCATGGCAAGTCCAAACAGAATTCCAGTGACAAGAATGGGAAGGAAACTAAGCACCGGCCCAGGCTCAGGGATACCGAACATATTGGCCAGATAACCATCTTGAATGACCCAGACAATAAAACCGAGTGTTGAACCCAATGTAAACAGAAAACCAAGTACAGCCTTAATCGGTACAAGCAAAGATCGGAAAACGAGCATAAGCAGTACAAAAGCAAGACCAACAATCAATAAAGCGAACTTAGGTAATGCCTGTTGCAATTTCTCCGAAATATCAATGTTAACCGCAGTCCCACCGGTAACCATAATCTCGACCTGTTTATTGTTTTGTTGATCGGCTTTTTCACGTATAGTCTCCACAAGTTCAGTCGTTCGAATATCGTGCGGGCCTGTCTTGGGTAACACTGTAATGATGGCTGCATTTCCCGATGGACTCGGTATTGCGGGTGTTGCACTAGAGACATTCGGCAGATCGTTGATGTAAGCCATTGCTTGAGCGATTGCTGCTTGAGGGTCGTCACTGTTATTAGCTTTAGCGACAATCACGAGTGGGCCATTGAACCCTTCACCGAATCCCTCAGCCATCAAATCATATCCACGGCGCTCTGTCGTTTCAGTCGATTTCAGGCCATTGTCCGGCAAGCCCAGCTGCATATGCAGAAAAGGCAAGGTACACATCGTTAAGACGGCAATACATAGAATGGCAGTAAGCCAAGGCTTTCTAGTGACAACTCGACTCCAAGCGTTTTCGTTTGATTTCTCTTTTTTGCTCCCGGACCATTTTCTCAGCCAACGATTTTCGCGGGACGGACTGATGCGGTCTCCTGCTGCAGCCAATATGGCTGGTACGAGAATGATTGCAATGAGGACAGCTACAAATACGCTAATAGCAGCCGCTAGTCCCATCATCGTAATGAAGGGAATTTGTACGACGGATAAACCCACTAATGCGATAATTACAGTCAGTCCTGCAAATACAACCGAGCCTCCTGCTGTTGCGTTAGCCTGAGCTATCGCTGTTTCTCTATCATATCCTTCTGCCAACTGCTGACGGTACCGTGACATGATAAATAGTGCATAATCAATACCGACTGCTAAGGCAAGCATGACTGCTAACGTAATGGAGAATGATGACATCGATACGAAATTAGAACCAATGATTACAGTCATTAGACCAATTCCGAGTCCTATGACCGCTGTAAGTATGGGTAGTCCTGCTGCTAGAAACGAAGTAAACGTAAACGCTAGAATCATGAAGGCAATTAGGATACCAATGACTTCGGATATGCCCCCTACTTCTATTTCAGAAAAGGCAACACTGCCTCCAATCTCTGTTTGAATCCCTTCCTTACCGAGCCACTCTGCAATGTTCAACACATGCTCTTTCGAGTTCTCATCCACTTCACTGGCGGGTTTAGAATACGTAATGTCCGCATAACCAATCTTTTTATCCGCACTTAGAGTCATTGACTCGAATGGGCTAGCTACAGATTTGACTGATAAATCCGTCTTTACATCTTTCAGGGCTTGCCGAATGTAATTTTTGTTTGCCTCGGAAGTCAATGAATCATTTTTCGCTTTGAAAATGAGCCTGATCTGACCACCGTCATCTGATGATGGAAACTCTGAGTTTAGTACTTTCGCTGCCTGATCCGACTTCGTTCCTGGTATAGTCATTTCACCCGTAAACGAAGTACCCATACCAAGTCCTAAAGATGCAAGCACAATAAGAAGTGTTAGTCCCATCGTAATGACCATTTTCCGTTTTCTCGTTGACCAAACCCCGAGACGATATAACCATTTTGCCATAACTTATTTCTTCCCCTTTCACTTCCACAAAAATCCAAGAGCTATCTAAGGAAATGCTCTGTACCCTCATGTTAACGAAATAAAACCAAAAAAAAATCGTACGAAAGGGCAAGCCTTTCATGTACGATGGGGCATAGAAGGGATAGGTCATAACGGGCATACCATTTTTTATCTTTGATTACGAAAGAGTGCATTCCAAGTTACAAGTGTAAAATCCCCTTTTCGACAGCTACTGCAACAGCTTCTGATCGCGAATTCACTCCAAGTTTGTTGTAAATGTTGGTGAGGTATGCTTTTACTGTTCTCTCGGCAATACCCATATCAAAAGCAATATCTCTGCTGCGTAAACCACGAGCCACAGCTTGTAAAACGAGTAACTCTCTCTCACTAATCAGGGTTGACTCCTTGTCAATTAATAGTTGTGGCTGTGTTTTGGGTTCTTGAGCAGACTTCGTATGAAACGCAAAGACTCTTGACGTTATTTCAGGTTGAAGTAGTGTTTCTCCACGAATGGCAGAATCCAACGTTCGAAATAATTGTTCTCGGCTCGTATCCTTGAGCAAGTACCCTTTGGCTCCAAGGGAAAGTCCCTCGATCATCAAGTCATCTTCGTTGTATGTCGTTAGAATAATGACAGGTATACAAATGTGTTGCTCGTTCATACGTTTCAAGGTATCCAAACCACTGAGTCCCCCGGGCATATTCAAGTCCAGAAGAATGACATCAGGCATTTTGTCTAACATAATTCGGATCGCTTCTTCTCCTTCCTCAGCCTCTCCGACAATGAGATAGTTGTCACTGGTCTCCAATATTAATTTAAGTCCTTCACGCACCACCCAATGATCATCGACGATGAGTATGTTATATTTCATTCAGATTTCTCCTTTTTCAAGTGGAACACGAAACAAAATAGTCGTTCCTTGTTTTCCGCTTTCAATCTCTATGTTGCCACCTATCAACCTGGCCCGTTCATTCATCCCGATCAAGCCATAGTGCCCGGATTGTTTTCCGATTCGGTCTACGCTAAAGCCCCTTCCGTTATCTCGTATAATAAGATGGAAATCTTCTTTCTCCAAAGCCATGTGAATGGTTACGCTCGTTGCCTGAGCATGCCTGGCTATGTTCATTAGCGATTCACTTAAAATGTGCAATACGTGCTCCATTCCTACTTTGGATATGAAACTCGGAGCATACCCGTCCAAAACGACTTCAATTCCGGTTGCCTGTTGGAAACGTAGCGTCTGTTCCTGTATTGCCTCTCCAAAGGTAATAGCCGGTGTGGCCTTGGTCCGAAGATCATCAATGGCTTTGCGTGCATCAGCCAATGTTTGGCGTGCTTGACCCATTGAACTGCGGATAATCTCGTGGGCGCGCGGAAAACTCCTTCGATTCATGTGCTCATCGACGGCCTCCAGCTGCATTATAATACCAGCGAGTCCTTGAGCCAATGTATCATGCAGATCTCTTGCCATACGTTGTCGCTCGCTTGTTAGCGTCAATTCCTCTACTTTTTGATGAGCCTTCTCCAGCTCATGCAGAAATGTTAATGTTCTAACACGGGCATTGACCTGACGATAGTAAAGCACCGCATAGGATACCACGACAACGATCATCATTAACAATAATAGAATTAACAAGGCAACATCCGTACCAGATCGGGTAGACAGGGTTACCGTGCAGAATAATAAATATAATACAAACGCAACTAACACGATTTTTGCCGTTTCATAATAAATGGCAAAGGTTTGTCCAATCAATACCGGAATTAAACCGATCAACACAGCAGGCATTCCATCTGGCATTAACATGGCACTGCCGTAAATTAACCCTGCTTGAAGAAGTATATAGAGCAATTTGGATCGTTGTATAATTTTGTTTACTTCCCAGTACACCATGGTATGAATTAACATTGCAGCTACAAAGATAATACTGGGTACTAATATAGGGGATGACATCGTTTGCAGGATCAAAGTAGCCATGGCAACAAGCCAAAGCCAGATGATTATGGGAATACGTGAAGACGCAATCGGGTCCGTTTCTTCATTTATTCCAGACGGATTCGCCTTCTTCCGTACTATTTTCATGGGATCACCTCTTGTATAAGTCATTATAGTCCAAATCACGACCAAAAAGATGTACGATCGTGCATGCCCTTTCGTACATCCCTTTTGGTAATGAAAATCGTCCACAAGTTAGACTTATGGACGATAACTTTGAAGAATTATGCGAAACTTGCCAAAATGGTTCTCCCTCCGGACAGTTCCTATATTTATAGCATTTCAGAAGGTGAACTTGAACCATGATTAGAGTGTGATGCCACCATCTGCGAGGATGATTGATCCTGTCATATAACTGGAATAATCAGATGCAAGGAACGCTACGATCTGGGCGAGTTCTTCAGGCTCTGCATAACGACCGATCCGCATATTAGGGAACTCTTCAGGTACGTAACCGCTCTCCTGCAGCGATTGGGGAACCGCAGCCGTTAATGTTGTAGCTACCCCGCCTGGACAGATGGCATTGATACGAATACCTTTGCGTACATATTCAAGGGCCGCTGCTTTGGTCAAACCTGCAACCGCATGTTTGCTTGCGGTGTATGCAGCCAGACTGTGTTCAGCACGAATAGCCGTAGTAGACGCCGTATTAATGATATGCCCGAATCCCTGTTTATCCATAACCTGCAAGGCATATTTCATGCCTAAAAAGATCCCTTTCACATTCACATCCATGATCCTTGTAAATTCTTCCAAGGAGATATCCTGGAAACGTTGGAATTTCTGGAGTATGCCCGCGTTGTTGAATGCAACGTCAATTTTTCCATAGGCATCTACTGCTTTTTGAATATAGTTTTGAACATCGCTCTCTTTGGATACGTCAGCCTGTACAAAAGTAGCTTCGCCGCCATTTTCGCGAACCAGTGCTAACGTTTCTTCCCCTGTCTGCTCATTGAAATCAACCAGTACAAGCTTAGCTCCGCGAGATCCCATCATCACGGCGCTGGCTCTTCCGATTCCACTGCCAGCTCCCGTAACAACGATCACTTTACCTTCCAGAGAAAAACCTTCTTTATTTCCTGTCGGTGCACCAATCGCTTGCTTCTGAACTGTTGCTCCAAACGCAATGGCTGCAAGGTCCTGCTTCAAAATCTGAAGAGTAGACAAAGGAATATCTACCTGAGGCAATGCAGCTAGTTGATCCAACGTAAAGTTAGTGGCCATCTTGAACGTTGGTTCCTTCACGAATTCAGGCAAATGCTTCTCCAGTACAGCAAACGATTCTGCATTGTTCAACAATTCACCAATTCGGATATTCTCGTCATAACTCATTAGGTTCATCTCTCCAATATATTGATAATTTAGGTTCAATCTATTATTTGGATTAGTATACGACCGGAAAAGCTTTGAGTCCCCGAATGATCATACCTGGCCTCCACTCGAGCAGTTCCAGTTCTGTATTTAACCGAATCTCCGGCAGCCGTTGAAGTAAAGCGTTGATCGCAATCTCGCCTTCAAGTCTCGCAAGTGGAGCGCCAAGACAATAATGAATTCCTTTACCAAAAGCAATGTGGTCATTGACTTTGCGAGTAATGTCAAACGTATCGGGGTTTTCATATCGACTGGAATCCCGATTCGCTGAGGATAAAGCGACCAGCATCATGTCTCCTTGGCGAATGTGTATTCCTTGAAAATCAACATTTTCTGCAGCCCATCGAACATTGCTTATTTCTGCCGGCCCGTTAAATCGCAACACTTCCTCAACCGCCGCTTGAATCAGATCCGGATCATCCATAAGTAGTTGCTTTTGCTGCGGATGTTCCAGCAACGCTAGCATGCCGTTCCCAATCAGATTCACTGTTGTTTCATGCCCTGCAATTATAAGTACGAACACTAGTGCATATAACTCCTGCTCCGTTAATTTGTCACCTTCTTCCTCTATGCTGATGAGATCGCTGATGAGGTCCTGTTGAATATGGTTGCGCCGCTCCGTGATCAGTTCTTGTAAGTACTCGACAAAAGCCTTCATTACTTCATCGCTTTCCTGGTTCAGCTGCGGATTGCTGACACTCTCCATAATGGTGTTGGACCAAGCTCTGAATTTGTCTTGATCCTTCAGAGGAACACCTAGCATTTCACAAATAACGATAATGGGCAGCGGGAAGGCATAGTCCTCGATCAAATCAAACTCTCGAGTGTTTCCTTCCTGAATCTTGTCTAGCAATTGATCGCTTATTTCCACAATTCGTCCCCGCAGCCCCTCAATCATGCGGGGAGTAAATGCCTTCTGAATCAAGCGCCGCAGTCGACGATGATCTTCTGGACCAACACTGATCAAATTCCGTGAGATAACCGCCTGATGCGGAGGAAGTGACTCCTCCGTTTCATCGTTCCTGTTATCGAGAACCCCGGTTACAAAGCGACCATCCTGCAAAATGTTGACGGCATCCTCATATCGGGTAACCATCCACGCAGCATGCCCACTTGGCAGTAATAGTCGATGGACAGGCTCTTCGGAACGCAGCTTTTCGTAGACTGGGAAAGGCTGCTGAATGAAAGAATGATCCATGAAATCTACTTTGGACTTGGAACGACCTTGATTTTCATTGGTAAACATCACATCACCCCTTAAAATGATAGTATTAATATCACTACAATATAAAGACTATCATATTTAACGATTCACTTTCAAATAGGTTCATTTATCCCAGTAATCCGCGATAACTTGCATCTTCCTAAGGATTCAAGCGTTCTTCCAGTTCTTTTACAATTTGAGGATACTTCTCATCCAAATCGTACTTGCGCAAGCAGAGATACGTAAGAACGAATATCACCAAAGGAAGATATACCGTCAGAACCAGGATGCTGGTAATCGCTGAATCCGGCTGTGTTACTAACGCTCCATCGTAGCTGCCCATGGCAAGAATCCAGCCGATCATCGCGGCAGCCAGGCCCGTACCAATTTTAACGCCAAAGCTGTTTGCACTATTGACCATCCCAACTAGGCGTTTACCTGTCTTCCATTCACCGTATTCCACGGTGTTGTTCACCAACACTCCGCCGACAGCCATCATTGGAATGGTTGCCAGTGTCGCGATACCGCCAAGTACTATAGCTGCAATAAAGTTATATGGCATAAAGCAACGAATAAGTGATGAAACGATGCCAAGAATCATGCCTATCCGTGCAGTTCTGGTAAGTCCGAATTTCTTGATCATGGGTCCCACCATAACAAATCCCAAAAAAACCGGGACTAATCCAACTGCCCCCATGATTCCGATCAGGTTCTCATTCCCGAGAATATACTTGGTGTAATAGATTCCTGTTGAACCATTAAGCGTATAGAGCATGTTGATCAATAACTGAGCAAACAGCATGATGACCCAGTATTTGTTCTGGAATAGGAGCTTTATGCTTTCCCAGAAAGGAATGTTATCGCTTTCAACAATACTTGCGCCAGCATTGTTTTCTTTGGATGCTAAGAAGGTCAGGATTAAGGAAATGAAAGATAGAATACCCAGAACAACCGCAACGATAATCCAAGCTTTTTGATCCCCACCAAGCATATTGGTTAGTGGAATTAATGCGATAGCGATAATCATCCCGATAATATATCCAAAGATGGTTCGGGTAAGGCCCATTTTACCGCGTTCTTCTACACTTCTGGTACGGATCGCCATCAAGCTTCCGAAAGGGATCGCAATTCCCGTATACACAATAGCTGAAGCAAAGGCAACTGTAGCTAACGCATAGAAGGTTTTTACCGTTGATGATGCCTCGGCGGGCACTGTGAACAGTAATATGATAGATGCCATTGCGGGGAGAGCCATCCATAGAATCCAAGGTCTGGCCTTTCCATATTTGGATTTTGTCGCATCAACGATCCTACCCATCAGCAAGTCTGCTATTGCATTGATAAATTTGGTGATGAGCATAATCGTGCCCACTGTGGCAGCAGCAATCCCTACCTTGTCTGTATAAAAATAAGTTAACATCCCGATCAGTCCGCTGATGGAGTTTAAGGCAACTTGCGCTGCTCCGTCACCTAAGTAATGGTAAGGGCGCATTGTTTTCTGAATGCCTTGGGCATCAAGACCTAATGCCTTTGACTTGTTGCTTCCCTTTACAACTGATGGATTAAGGATTTCTCGCTCTGCTTTCATTGCTGTTCCCCCTTATTTCATTCGCTTCATGGTACCGCTTTCAAACATTATTTTAGTCCTCCTCAAGGGTTTAATATGGTAACTTCATTATTTTTTTAGTAAATTGGTATTGGTGCTTATCCTTTTTTTAAGTGCTATTTTTTCGTTCTTCCATAACGAATTTCTGTAATACAAAATGGCGCTGCTCGTTTCCTGCAGCGCCTTCATAATCAACCCTTTCCCCTTCATACCTAAGATGCATTCAGCATATGGATGACTCTTCTAAATAACTGTTCGGTCTCCTCTGGCGTATTGGCGAGCAATTCGCTTACAGATAAATCATAAGCATATTGAATCATCGGGTGATCCAGCATACCGGGAGCGTGCTCGTTTAACATTCGAACTGCTGTGGGCTCTTCCACAATCTCTTTGAGTGTCGAATCCATGGTAAACCGTTCTCTTTCGAGACTGGTTTGCGTCGCATATTCGAAGCTGTAAGATCCGGAACCAACCTCCACAGGCACAGGTTTCTCAGGCAGTACAATAATTGCGGTTGTATTTGCTGGTATCGTTACATTTACAATAATTTTACCCGCCCTGCATGACCAAGAGCTTTTTATCTCTCCGTAGACCGAATCAAAAGCAGCATCTACCGAACTGATTCCTCGGATGAATTGAGGTTTTATCAGAATCTTCTTATAACCTGCCTCAATTGGATTAATTCCCGCGAGTTTTCTATACATCCATTCCCCAATGGATCCATAGGCGTAATGATTCAAGGAATTCATACCTGATGTATCAAAATCACCATTAGGCAAAATGGAATTCCACCGTTCCCATATCGTGGTAGCCCCTTTTTTTACGGCGTACAACCAAGATGGGAAATCCTCTTTCAGAAACAAGGTACCAGCAAGGTCATGCAGGTCATTGTCCGATAAGGCATGGCACAGATATGGAGTACCAACAAATCCTGTCGTGAGATGGTTTTTATGTTTCGCTATATTGTTTTCAAGCGTCTTGCGAATCCGATCCTTGTATCTCTCCTCGGCAAGGTTGAAGTGTAGCGCTAACACGCAGGCCGTTTGAGTTTCGCTGACCAGTCTGCCAGTTGAAGAGATATATTCTGCATTGAAAGCCTGTTTGATCTGGCTATGCAATTCTTCGTAACGGACGGCATCTTCGGTTTTGTCCAGAAGCTTGGCTGTCTTTGCAACCAGTTCGGTCGAATATGCATAATAAGCGTTTGCTACCAGATAAACATCTGTAGCCCCTGTTCTATCGTTACTAATCTCCTCTTTGTCCAACCCTAACCAGTCCCCATATTGATAACCAGTCTGCCATAATCCATTCGCTCCACAACGTGCAGTAATATAATCAATCCACCCCTTCATGCTGTCATATTGTTCTCGCAGCAATCGAAGATCTCCATAGGTTTGGTACATGACCCAAGGGACAATAACAGCGGCATCGCTCCAGGCAGCAGCACCTTCCTGATTTCCAAGAATGTTAGGAATGACATGGGGAACCCCATATTCCTCCGTCTGCTCAGAGGCAAGGTCGCGCAGCCATTTCTTGAAGAAGGAGGCAACATTCATATTGAACGCAGCGGTCCCGGCAAATACTTGTGCATCTCCTGTCCACCCTAGACGCTCGTCTCTTTGAGGGCAGTCCGTCGGTATATCCAGAAAGTTACCTCTTTGGCTCCACTGAATGTTGCTTTGCAACTGGTTCACCATCGCATTGGAGGTCACGAAACGGCCTGTTTCCTCCAGACTTGAATGCAGCACGCAAGCTGTGAATTGATCAAGCTGGATCTCATCTACCCCTTCAATGGCGATATACCGAAATCCATGGAAAGTGAAATGAGGACGGAAAATTTGATCTTTACCGTTACAGATCAATTGATCAATGGATACTGCCTGTCTTAACGTATCCGGATAGAAATTTCCTTCCTTATCAAGGACCTCAGCATGCCGTATGGTTATCGTTTGACCTTTCCGCCCTTTGGTTCGAAGTTCTACAAACCCAGTAAGGATTTGCCCGAAATCTATGACACATTCTCCTTTTGGGGTTGTAATCAACTGAAGTGCAGGGAGCCTTTTTGTGATTTTGACGGGTTCACTTTCCTGAGCAACAAGGCGATTTTTATCGAAAGAGGTTGTTTCCACATGAAAGGACTGACTTTCATGAAAACATGAATCATAAGTCTCGCCCATGTAAATTTCACTTGAACGGATGGGTCCGGTAGTCACCTGCCAGGTTTTGTCGGTTGCAATGATCTCTTTTGTTCCATCCGTATAGATAATATGGATTTCAGCAAGTGCAGCAACTCTATCCCCGTAATGGTTCGGAGTGCAGGTGAAACCAAATATGCCTTTATACCAGCCATTCCCCACCATAATCTCTATTTTATTCTGGCTCTCCAGCATCCCGTCCAAACGGTACGTCTGATACTGCAATCGCTCGTTGTAATTCGTCCATCCAGGTGCAAAGTAGTCTTCTCCTACTCTTGTCCCATTGATCGCAATCTCATAAACACCGAGGGAAGTGGTATAGATTCGGGCTTGCTGAATTTCCTTTTCGACAGAGAATTCTTTGTAGAAAACGGGTGGAGCACTTTCTTCGCTCGGGAATGGATGTGTAATCCACTCTGCCTGAAAGTTGCTGCCATTCAGCAACCCGGTCTCAAAATGTCCTTCCATGACTGCGTGATTCCCTTGGTTATCCCAAACTTCGACTTGAACCTGGTACAAAGTCGAGGCCTGTAAACGAGGACCAGCATATTCCACTAAAACGGAGACGTCTTCATCCCTCTTTTCAGAATCCCAGATTTTCTGCAAATCTTGTGTGACACTTATTCGGTAAGCGGATTGCATTACGTCCTGTTCAGTAGAACCTAATTTCCATGAGAATCTTGGGTTTACTGTGTCCAGTCCAATCGGATTATGCATGTATTCAATCCGGAAATCTTTTAATTCCATGAGATGACCACCCTTCAACATAGATCTCACACACCTAAATGTTAACGCTTACTAAAATATCATAAAGAATTTTCCTCATACAATATGGTAATATCATTGTAATTTTATAATTTTGATGTGATAAAATGATTAAAAAAAGGAGTCACACACAAAATGGACCTAAAACGTCAATGTAAACTTATTGCAGAACTTTTTGATATGTCCATCTTGTTTGTAAGCTCCACCGGAGAGGTTCAATTCGAACTGATGGGTAATCGAATACTTAATCCGCTGTATAAAAATGATAAACAATTCTTTTTTTCAGTGTTGGGGTTTGATCCATCCGTGTGTAAAGAAGATCCTTCAGTTGTAAGAACGATTTTTTTTGAGAACTACATTTTAATTCGTATTGGTAACGATCTGAACGATGAAGGAACCATCATTTTAGGACCTTCCCTTCCATTTAGCTTGATTGAACATAAAATAAATGGGCTCATTAATGACACACATCTCTTTGCGAACCGGGAACAAGTATATCATTATTATCAGTCGGTTCCTGTGATAACCCATGAGAGGCTAATTAACATCACGATCTTGGTTAATCAAATGTTTAATCACGAATTGATCGAAGCTGAGGATGTAGTACAGGACTATTTGCGCGGTATTCATATCAAGGAAAAAGAAATACAAAGTTCCATAAATTCATCAAAAGGCTATGATGAGATGCTCCATCACAACCCGCTAAATGAAAAGAAATTGTTAACGATTGTTAAGGACGGTAAATTGGATATGCTCAAACACTTTACACAACTTGGTCGTGAAAATACAGGAGTCCTGTCCAAATCAAGTCATATCCGTTCTAAAAAGAATCTTGGCATCATCGGTATAGCTCTTGCAGCCAGAGCAGCAATTGACGGGGGTCTCTATTCGGAGATTGCTTTTTCGGTAAGTGATGTTTACATACAGCGCCTTGAGGATCTACGGACCGATAAAGAGATCGATCAATGCTGCTTGGAAGCATTTTTTTCGTTAACCGAGAAAGTCTCTCAGGTTAAAGAATCACAGCATTCTAAAATCGTAACACTTTGCAAAAATTATATATATAACCACCGTTATTCCAAAATTACACACGAGGAAATTGCTGAACATGCTGGTATTAGCCCAAACTATCTGTCTGTACTATTTAAAAAAGAAGTTGGGGTTCCAGTGAATGAATATATTCAACAGATCAAAATTGAGGAAGCTAAACATATGATTCAATTTACGAGCACTCCACTTTCTGAAATCGGGTCTCTTTTGAGTTTTACGGATCAGAGTTATTTCACCAAAATCTTCAAAAAACACACAGGTAGAACCCCGAAGCAGTATCAACAAACGCATCATATGATACAGGAATAAGCCCGACTGCGCCGGGCTTATTCTAATTATTCATGCATTCAACGGTTAACAGCGGATAAGATGCTCTGTAGTGTTTCTTCTGTGAACTGACCGTTGCTCATAAGTGCTGCATTGTGCAATGTAGTACCCATAATTAGTTCCTGCATTCCCTCACCCAGTCCTGCTTCATTCCCGTCATATTGCCCCATCGCACCCATAATTTCAGCACCAACCGGATGTTGCAGTAACTCACCGAATGTGGAATGTCTGGTAATTGGTTTGCTAACAATAATGCTCGATTCTACCTCTATTGTTTCAACAAGTTCAATCTCTCTTGAAGATTTTCCGACCATAATGTCGAATTTACCCGTCTCCACATTCCAGTCTTTCAGCTTAACATCGTAGTAAGCAAACGCTCTTTTGTCCAGTTCAAAATGTACGGTGGTCTCTTCACCAGGCTGAAGTGAAACTTTGGTGTACCCCTTCAATTCCTGAAGAGGTCTTGGGACAGTTGATTCCACATCACGTACATATAGCTGGACAGCCTCTTTGCCCGCTGTTTCACCCGTGTTTTTAACTTTTGCTGTAACCGTTACACTGTCTGTATCTCTGATCTGTCTATGACTAACTTGTAGATCACTATATTCAAATTGGGTGTAGCTCAAACCGAAGCCAAATGGAAATAAAGGCTCCACATCTCTTGTATCGTAATGACGGTAACCCGTAAAAATACCTTCCCGATATTCGGCAGTCTCGCCGTCTCCGGGGAAATTCAGGTATGACGGATTGTGGATCAGTTTTTTAGGAAATGTCTCAGCCAGTTTTCCGCTTGGATTTACACTTCCAAAGAGAATATCAGCGATCGCACCGCCCAAAGCCTGACCTCCAAGGTATGCCTCCAATACACCCTTAACTTTATCCAGCCAAGGCATTTCAATGGGACCTCCATTGCTCAATACAACAACAATATTCTCTTGAACCTCCGCGACTGCTTCAATTAAAGTTCGGTGACTTTCCGGCAATTGAAGGTGTTTCCGGTCGAAACCTTCAGATTCATAACGTTCAGGCAGCCCGGCAAAAATAACTGCAACCTGTGCATTCTTTGCGGTAGCTACTGCTTCTTGAATCAGTTCTTTGTTTACAACATCTTCGTCTAATGAATAACCGGCCGCATAGGAGATGCTTGCACGGTCAGTGGATGTTTTAAGGATTTCTTCATAGATGTTATCCAGATTCGTCGGCATAATATGTGAACTTCCGCCGCCCTGGTAGCGCGGGTGCTGCGCGAATGCTCCGATAACTGCAATGGAATCTTCGGTGTTTAGAGGCAGAATGCTCTCCTCATTCTTAAGCAGGACCATGCATTCACTTGCAATCTTTCTGGCCAACTGGTGTTGTGCCTCTACATCAACCGATACTGACTTCCGCTGGCTATCTACAGCTTTGAATACAAGTGACAACAATCTCTCAACAGACTGATCCAGCACCTCTTCGCTCAGCGTTCCCGATTGAATAGCTTCAATCATTTTCTTGCGTCCTATTCCGTTACTGGAAGGCATCTCAAGGTCCAGACCGGCCGCTAGTCCCTGATCCCGTTCATTGACAGCCCCCCAATCCGACACCACTACGCCTGCAAATCCCCATTCTTCCCGGAGAATTTCAGTCAGTAAGCGGCTGTTTTCGGAACAAAAGTCACCATTTACCCTGTTATAAGCGGCCATGACAGACCAGGGCTCTGCCTCTTTCACTGCATACTCAAAGCTAGCCAGATAAATTTCTCGCAATGTCCGTTCATCGACTACCGCATCGACAGACATTCGCTTATATTCCTGGTTGTTTACAGCAAAATGTTTGATGGAAGTACCCACGCCTTGGCTTTGTACGCCTTGAATATAGCTAGCTGCCAAAGTTCCCGATAAATAAGGATCTTCAGAAAAATATTCAAAATTTCGGCCACACAGCGGGGAACGCTTGATATTCACACCAGGCCCCAAAACAATCGAAATATCCGCTGCCGCTGCTTCTTTTCCGATTGCTTTCCCCATCGTATGGGCAAGTTCACGATTCCACGATGAGGCCACACCACTTCCGGTTGGGAAGCAGGTAGCGGGTATACTTTGGTTTATTCCTAAGTGGTCTGCGCTCCCCTCTTGTTTTCTAATTCCGTGAGGCCCATCTGACATCATAATAGAGGGTACCCCAAGGCGGTCAATGGAATTGGTATTCATGAAATCTTTACCTGAGCAGAGTTCTGCTTTTTCTTCTAATGTCATTTGCTTGATCATTTCTTTCAAATTAGGATTCATTCGCTCTCCTCCGTTGGTAAACGTTAATAATGTAATCGGTTACTTCATAAGAGTAGAGCAAATGACCCTGAATATATGGTAAGATCGTTTTCTTTTTGGAAAAATGATATGTTATTTATGTTGTGTGAACTCCGTAAGTGCAAACATGATCTCTGCTTCAGTATTTTTTGAACTGTTAGAAGAACACCATTCTCTTCGTTCGATTTCGTAATGAAATGTCTTGCAGCTTCTTAACGGTCTCTCCTTTATGTGTGTGCAATGCCGTAATATCCAGCCAGTCAGCCTCCGAGTCAACAATGTAAATCTGTCCAATCATTGTACCCTCCACATGCGCTCTTAATGCTGTACTACGTCCTTCTGTATCAAAGACCGTAATTTTGATAAAACGACTCTCGATCGTTTCAAATGAATCTGTTTTTATTACACGTTCATAAGAGCCCTTAACCACCTTGTACATTTCTTCTGAAATGGAAGAATGAACGTAAGCAGCATCGCTTGCACATACAATAAGAGTCATCGTTTCACTATCTTTATTTACACACTTTATAATATATATTTAATAAGTGTTTAAAAAAGAGAATTATCGTGAGTTGCCTGTATGATTGTGTGATCTCTCTCTACAAAGCAAAATTAAAATATGTAACTGGTTTCATGTCAACATTTTTTTGAATTTAACATGAATATCATCCCATCGCCGCCGCAAAAGATTATTGCATAGTCTATCCGCTCATTCTAGTACTATTGAATTGGACATGATACGTTGCAAAAAATCATCTATATGGTCTGCGACTTTGGTGATTTCTTCAAATTCAGGTTCTTCTCCGCGCACAATTGAACCTATCTCGTTAAACAAATCAATCGCGTAGAACGAATATCCTCCATGAACAGAGATGACGATTGGCAGGTAATGATCCCACCATGTCTTAATCTCTGATGACCATTGATCATCTCCAGCTGCTGCTTCCAAGCAGAGTAATTCAAATTCATTCCATCGAAACGCCGTATCTGCGCTATGATTATATTCATCTTCACACAGGAACCATGTCTGCTCACTAGATGAAATACATTGTTTTACAACACGTAATAATTCTAAATATTGATCAGGAATGGTGTTGTATCTGATCCTCACATCCAGATCTAAATTTAAATCACGATCTGTTTTGGAGCTGATTGTCCAACCGTTAATTTCAGCCCAAGTCAGAAATTCATAGATTTTACTTTTCACTGTGCGCCTTCTTTCTCTAAATATTGTACAATCTGAGAAATGAATATATTCATAAAATAAAGCCGCTAAAACAGCGACTTTATCGGGGAGATATTTTGCTATCTACATGTATGAGACAATAACATTTTGAATTATGATGGTCCATCATCACCTTGCTCCTCTTGCACAATTCGAGCAATGTGAATGATTAAATACAATAATTCCTCGTTTGATATGGAGATATCCAGCATGTTTTGCACGTAGGTTTTGATCATCTCCGCGCATTTGTATTCAAGCGGATGCTCCTTCACCATGTGTTCAAATATAAAATCTTTTGCCGAATTGCCCAAACGACCTTCTTGTAAACGCTGGATGAAAAATTGCAGGTGCGTAACTAGTCTCACATAGTGGATAGAATTTTTGTTCAATTGCATATCAAAGGTGTATTGAATCAGATTAAAAATATCTTTTAACATTTTAACGGATTGCATCGTGCGTTCCATATTCTGCTCATGTGTTTGGGCATTCACGAAATGAAAGGCGATATTCCCTGCTTCTTCTTCCGGCAGTTCAATATGAAGTTCCTGATTCAACATATGGACTGCTTCAAGGCCCAGTTCGAATTCGACGGGATGAAACCGCTGGATCTCCCACAACATGCGATTCTGTAATGCTACACCTTTTTTCCATCGTTCAATGGCAAACGACAAGTGATCCATAAGCGTAAAGAAGATTTGATCGTCAAGAGACAGCTTTTCTTTGGCATTGGAAATCAGTTTGTTTATGACATTCACATATTTTTCTGGCATGTTTTCGATGGTGCGTACGTAAGCCTGGGCAGACGGATTATTTTGCAGAATGAATCGTTTCTGGATGTGCTCCTCATCGAGTCGCTCGCCGACTTTGCCTTTGAATGCCAAGCCTTTTCCCATGACAATCACTTCTTGTCCATGTTCATCTTTGGTTAGAAGCAAGCTGTTATTCAATATTTTGATTACTTTCATGCATTCATCACGATCCTTTATTCTTTCGTGACCGCCTGATCCGAATTTCTGATACATCTGCCATTCTGTTTAATGACCTCCTGATACCACGAGAAGCTTTTCTTTTTCAAGCGCTTCAAGTCTTTCAGGTCCTGTTCACCACGGTTTACATAGATCATGCCATAACGTTTCCCATAACCCTGATGAGTGCTTACTACGTCAATAACAGACCAAGGGCAATAACCAATCACATCTACCCCATCCGTCAGAGCCAGTCTGATCTGTTCCAGGTGTTTCTCGATAAAATCAATCCGGTACGTATCGTTAATGGTGTCATCTGCCTCCAGTACATCTGGAGCTCCTATGCCATTTTCCGTAATTAGAATCGGGAGACCATAACGTTCACATACCTTACGCAATGTCAGCCTTAGGCCAACCGGGTCAATGACCCAGCCGTATTTTGTTTTTTCCGTATAAGGATTCTCCGCGGCCCGGTATACTCCCTGCTCGCCAAGCATAATTTGCTGATCACCCGCACGAGCTGTAACATCCGACGCATCGCCCGTACTGGCGGCAATGGTTGCCGTCGAATAATAATTGATGGCTACAAGATCGGGGCGGCCCGACTGGATATCTTCCATGTCACCCTGTTCTATAACCGGCTCAATGCCACGTTCATGTAAATAACTCCAGAATAATGGATTATACCGTCCCCACACGGATAAGTCGAGAAAACCCCATCCGCGAATCGTCTCCCAGTTGTGTGCAGCGATTGCATCTGCTGGTCTAGAGGTTGCCTGGTACATGGAAGTCATGTTTAATGCAGGACCGATCTTGCCTTGCGGGAGCATGTCATGAAATAGTCGCATCGTTCTGCCTTGTGCCACAAACATGTGATGATTTTGCTGATACAGTTCCTTACTGGAAGGCAAACGTCCGCCCTTCGGTGTGCCAATGGCACCCGGATGGAGAATCATCGTATTTTGCTCATTAATGGTCAACCAATATTTCACTTTATGCCCGTAATGCTCAAACAAGATACGCCCGTACTCAACAAAGGCATCGATCGTCCCCCGGTTGTTCCATCCTCCAGTTTTCTCAAGCTCGTAGGGTAAGTCGAAATGGTACATGGTTACAATAGGCTCAATGCCATGGAGCAGCAATTCGTCAATCAATTGGTGATAAAAATCGAGTCCCTTCGCATTAACAGCCCCTGTACCTGAAGGTAAGATTCGAGACCATGCAATTGAGAAACGATACGCCTTTAGGCCCAGCTCTGCAAAAAGCTTCACGTCTTCTCTGAATCGGTGATAGTGATCACTCGCAACTGTGAAATCGGCGGTTCTAGCAGGATGATCACACATATCGATGACAGACAGGCCTTTGCCATCTTCGTTCCAGGCTCCCTCCACCTGATAGGCAGAGGTAGAGCCTCCCCACAGAAATTCATTGGGGAATGGTTTGATGTGTTGATATAACAATCTCAAGCACTCCTTCATTTTAAATGTTGATCAAAATATATAATGTACCGTATTAAGGCTGTTACGAAAGGTGAATAATGGTCGCTCCAACCTCCACAGGACTTTGCTTCTCCAGCTTAATGTCCGGGAAACGATCCGAATTGGCAATAATGATCGGGGTTATGACTTCATACCCTTCTGCCTTGATGGCATCGATATCGAAGCGGATCAACAAGTCACCTCGTTGTACCCGATCCCCGACTTTAATGGAAGAATCGAAATGTCTCCCCTTCAGGTTGACGGTATCCACTCCAATGTGAATGAGCAGCTCTTCTCCATCATAACCATTCAATTTGACCGCATGTTTGGAGTCCATGAAAGCCGTAACTTCACCTGCGATCGGTGCATACAGTTCTCCTTTTGCAGGAATAATTGCAGCACCCTTACCCAGTAATCCCATAGAGAATACATCGTCTGGTACACGGTCCAGATGGACTAATTCCCCTTGCATCGGGCTGGTGATTGTAAGTGGGCGTAATTCATTTTGGCTCGGTACATTTGCATTTGTTGTTGCAACAGACTGTGTGTCTGGAGTGTTGTCTTTAACATGCTGCCCGGAAAGTGTCTTGTCATCGTTAACGATGGAATTGCCTTCTTCTTCATCGTCTACTGGATCTTCAAAACCAATGATCCATGTCAGAGCAAAGGTAACGATAAAGGCGATCAGACAAGTCACAATGGCATGAACGATGTTCATCGGATTGCTTCCAATGAAGGCAGGTAACGCGGCAAGCCCCGGAGAAACGAAGGCATAACGTACGAGTCCAGTCAGACCAGCGTATATTCCTGCTACACCACCACCGATCATTGCGGCAATCAAGGGTTTCTTCAGTTTCAGCGTAACGCCGTACAAGGATGGTTCCGTAATGCCCAGTACAGCGGTGAAACCGGATGAAGCAGCGAGCTGTTTCAGTTTTTTGTTTTTTGTTTTCAATGCTACAGCAAGCGTAGCACCACCTTGAGCGATATTGGATGCGAGCATTCCGGGGCCATTGATCATTTCATATCCATTTTTGGTCAGTTGGCTAGTTGCAATTGGCGTCATGGCCCATGCGGTGCCTGTCACGATCAGGAATGGTTGCAAAGTTCCCATTAACAAAGGAATCAGCCAGCTGGCTCTGGCATTAATCGCTTCTGCACCCATCGCAACCACATCATTCAGATACGTTCCGAAAGGCCCGATCGCCACTAATGCAAGTGGTGCTGTAATCAATAACACAATCATTGGTTTTGTGAAAAATTTGATCATGGAAGGCGATACCCGATCCGCGAAACGTTCAATATAGGACATGAGCCAAACGACGATAATAATCGGCAGCACGGAGCCCGCGTAATCGGTTAGTCGAACTGGAACACCGATGAAAAACACATCTTTTCCTTCCGCCATCAGGGCGCTCCATCCCGGATGTAACAGCACACCGGCAACGGTCATCGCCAGAATTGGACTTGTTTCAAACTTAATGGAAGCTCCATAAGCCAGCAGAATAGGCATGAAATAAAACGCCGCGTCTGCAATGGTATTAAGGATATAGTAGTTTTGGCTTTCCGTTGTTACGAGGCCTGTCAGCACAAGTACGGCTAATATCGCTTTGATCATACCCGCGCCAATGATTGCCGGAATGACCGGAGTAAATGTCGTTGAGATCACGCTGATGAATCTGGAAATCCAGCTCTGTTTTTGTTTTGGTCCGTTATTTTTGCCAGAAGCTGATGTGGTGTCCGCACTTCGAGTTGCAGAACCCATCTGTTGAGTGATAACACGATAGACCTGCTGCACCTCATTGCCCACAACAACCTGGTATTGCCCACCATTGTTCACAACGGTAATGACACCTGGAAGTGCTTTGAGTTTTTCTGTCTCTGCTTTGGAGATGTCGTGCAGTTCAAACCGAAGTCGGGTTGCGCAGTGCGTAAGCCGAGCGATATTTTCCTTCGTTCCAACCAATTCCGTAATCTCTTGTCCCAACTTGCGATAATCCATACCTTTGCCCCATTTCTGAATTTGGATATAAAAAAGACCAAAACGATATGCCTTCCCCTACTTACATAAGGAAAATGCAAAATCATTTTGGTCATGCCTGCTTTACCAGTAACAGCCAAACACTGCTAATATTCAATTATTAATTGATGTAAACGTTTACTGGATCATAATATCACACAATAAATGAGTTAGCAATCACTTTATTCGACATTTTCTGCATTTGGATATAAGAATGGTTCTCCATCTGGCAGCTTTCTTACTCGTCACCAACAGATTTCAGGACGGGTCATGCTTTATTTAAAATGAAAATTTAATCAGTTTTAACCTGCTAAATATTATGGTGCATAGAAACCTTTTCATATTAGCGTCCTGTTTTTTTGCTTTTCGGATGTTAAAGCTATAACCTGTATTCAACGAATAACTCTAACTGGAAGTTCCGAATCGCCAAACAAAGAAACTACGGTACTTTATTCGGCACCGCAGTTTGTAATCAATCATACGCTTCATTTAAGATTTGAATGCCTCAGCGATTCCTTTGAATCTCATATGATTTAGGTAATGTGAAACTTCCATGGGTATCATTTTGTCCTGAACAGATTGTGCTGTATCCAACAGTTTACACTACTGCATCTCAGCTAGACGTAGTACATCCTCCAGAGTCAACCTTTTAACGATCTCATACCCCATATGATTTCCCAGCGGTTTTAATATTACTGTCCCCATATATGGAATGTCCCCTAAACCCATACCCTGTGGAAAAGAGTGAGCTATGATAACCCTATTGGATGTATTCGAAGTTATACGTTCAACTTCATTTGTAAAGGCTTGAATGATATTCTGTGCATCCTCTGTATTGATGTTCTTGCTTAGTTCGTATATGTTCATCCAAAATTCATTTACAGTTACATTGGGTTTGCCAAAAGCAGCTTCCGCAGTTTGCACAGTTCTACAAAGTGGACTCGATTCTACTGGAAAAGTAACGGGTATATGGAGCTTTCGAATGGCTTCCCCGTAATTCTTTGCTTGATCCAAACCTCTAGCACTTAAATTCCTTTGAGTGGAACAATCCGTTAGACTAAGATCTTGTTGATCCTCTCCTAAAGTTGCTTCTCCATGACGAACATATAGGATATACCCTCCTTTACGGAGATCATTTATAAGAGAATCTTCAGAAAGAGGGGAAGCATAAGAATGTAATGGTGTAATCAATAAAAAAATAAAGGGTAACAACATGAACAAACGGTACATTCTCATCCACCTTTCGTTTTCATCATACTGTCCCCATTCAGAAAACACTTTATACAACTTCTAGTTAGCAACAGATCAATATTCAGATAGAAAAAGCTTTTGCGGGGGACGCTGCGTCACAATTTATAATGAAAAAATAGATAAAAGGAGTTTTAATTATGCCTGAAACCCATGAAAGGGGTTTCCAGGATATTTTTAAGCAAGCTTACTTGGATGGACAAATAAAATTGTGGAGGTTACGGGCACCATTTATGAAAAAGAATATCTAAACTCCACGCATAAGGATTTAGAATAGTGTTTTCCGTAAGTATCCTAACAACCCGATCCATGTAATGACAGATACGCCGAAATCTATTTTGCCAAGTTTTGATTTATACTTTCCTTTTAATAAATAAATTAGCGACTTCCAATGGAACAATATTCTTATATTCTGACAGTATATTTGTGTTGTTTCATCAAATCCGCTGAAGGATCGAAACGGTTCGTTCATTTACTCTGAAGACAACGCGTAAAATTTGAAAAAACTGGATTTAAAAGAAACATTCATCCACTTTGTAGCGTTTAGGTTATGTAAACAATATTACTTCTAGGAGGCATAGAAATGAAGCGAGCTATTTCTTTATTGTTGATATTAACTTTTGTTTTCAATGTAACGTCCATTGCATCTGCCAAGGACCAATCTACAAAGGATCTAACCTTTGAAGAGCGTGCGGCAAATATGTACAGCCCTTTACTAAAAAAATCCATCTTAAATGTAACGCATGACAACAAGCTAACTACAACGACGTATCAATCGATATATATTCCAGTGAAAGATATATTTAAATCAACCGCAGCAATAATTACATGGGATGGTAAGAAAAAAATAACGACAATTAAAAATCAAGGACAAGAGCTAATTCTCAATTTCTCGGGGAATACGGTCTTAGCTGAGCAGAGTCAAGTTGTTCTCCCTCAAGAGTGGGTACAATTGAAGAACGGAGTCTCCACCATTAATGCATTTGTCTTAACGTATATTTTTGAACATTACGCAGATGAATCGGATCAGGAAAGAGTTGAATGGGAAGAACGACTTGAATTTTTGGATATTAAACAAACAACCGGGATCGCAGGAGTAGATCGAAATATGCATGTATTTGTTGAATTTAATGATTAACCTAGGGTCCTTGTAACTGAATCCTTTCTGAAGATACTGATATATGCCATTACTCGACAAAAAAGCCGAATGGATCGTTCTCATCCACTCGGCCCTTAGGTTATTTTACAATCATTGGTTTAACATCACTTACCTTAGTTCCACTTCCATTCGCAATTCACTGCCATTATTCAGAAAGTGTCGGTTCACCTTGCGCTTTATTTGCAAGCAGCTCCGAATCATTGGAATGCCGTTCAAACATAACTGCGTCAGCCCTCGTATAGATCATATCCGCAGGAAGCGTTGGCGGGTCTACCGTTGTAGGCGTAACCCTGGTTAACCGGACATACTCGCTGCCGTCACCCGTAAAGTCGAACGTTCCTAGATTGACCCATCCTGATGAGCCGACCGTTGCATCGATATAGGTGACCTCGGTACCCGTCTCATGCTTCACTTCCACTTTGACATGATTATCATTGCCCGTCGTATGCACGAGCTTGTAGATCGAGACCGTATATCTCCCTTCTGGAAACTGGCCTTTCCACGTTGCCGATGATCCTTGAACGGTAGAGTAACGGGACTTAACCCCAATTTTGTATCCAGCTAAATTACTTTGGCTCCAAGACCCTTCTGTCGTGTACAACCCAGTTGTATTTGTACTATCGACGATAACCGTTAGGTCCTTAATCGTGATGTTCAAAGGTGATGTGGTCAAGGTCACTCCGTCAATCGTGACAGTAGCCCATACCTCAATGTGATCCGTGTCTCCATCGAGATTTAGAAGGGTCAACAACCCACTGCTATCCACCTCGGCCAGATCCGTACGATCAACGAAATACTGCACATTGGCCTGTGTTAGATCACCGATCAGACCGTTATCCAAATAGCCAGTTACGCTCAGCTGTGCGGTCTGAGTCATCTGCAGCTCGTTCCGATCAGACAGGATCACAGCAGACTCCAATTGCGGTACCCTGTTCGGGTCCACCCACATGATCGCATCGGCAACGACCCTGGACTTGTTGGCCTTGTTGGTTAGTTCCACGTACCCGCTATCGCCTGCAGCAAAAGGATAATCCCCTAGATGCACCCAAGTTCCATTCGCCATTGTCTCATCAACAGTAACCGTATCGGAACCTTCACTATGATAAACGGTAAACGAGGCATTGGTTGCCCAATTTTCACTCGTTGCAGTGATTTGCGGAATCTTGTAATACACACTGTACGTGACACTTTCCGGCAGATCAGGCCGCCATCTCATTTTGCTTGTCGCTGTGCCAGTCGTAGTTTTGGCATACACATAGTTATCATAGTAATAGTTGTCAGCTGTCGTATCCCTTATCCAAATGCCTTCTGTCTCGGCCTCCGTATTATCTACAATAATAGATGAACCATCCTGCCCCTCAGGTTGGGCTGGTGTTTCCGTTACCTGATCAGGTAGATAGAGTGTCCGCTTGCGGGTCTGTTTCCCCTCCGATTCCACATAATAAGTGAAAGTTTGGGATAAATCATTCACCCGTATCGACCATTCCATCGGATAGATCGTATCCGGGACGGTAGTATACGTAGCCCCGCCATCCAGGGAATAATGAATGGTCGCGGGTTTTGTCGTTTTGGCCTGCACATAAGCATCATAGACCGTTTCGTCGGGTTTAACGATCAGCATGCCTTTAACCGCATCAATTGGACTGTGAGTATCAAAGAAATAACTTGCATCCGAAGGTTCAGCCGTTCTGACCTGATGCAGCGGTACATCAATATCGAGACCCTCTACAATGATAGCCGTGATGCCCTTGCCTGAAACTGTGGCTTGAATGATTCCGCCACTCATAACGGTCTGCTCTGGTGTAGCATTGTCGCGGATGATCGTTACAGTATAATCTTGTGCCGGATTGAACCCAATGATTTGTTCATTCAATTCAATCGGAGTCTGAACTTCTTCTGACGATGCATTGCTTAGCCCGATGTAGAATTTATCCCCGCTCTCACCCGTTATCCAGTTCAATTGAGGATGGTTGGTCTTAATAATCCCCTTGGGCATCCAAAGCCAAACATCGGAGTTACCATAAAATTGACCTGGTTTATTCCCATAGAGGTGATATTTGAACCATAGAAAATTCGTTTCAAATACGGATGGGAATGTAATATTCCCGTTCGATTTCAATGATTGTTCGCTGATCAAATAATCCATCGTTTGCCCGAGTTGCCCTGGTATATGGTGATAATAGATGGATGTTGCACCACTTGGGCCTTCCAGAGGGAAGTCCGGTCCAAGTTGGCTAACGGCGAAGCCTTTATAATAATAACCTGGATAACTGGAATACCGACCAATAACTGCATTATGAGCAATATCCTGCAGCAGTTTATCCCCTGTATAGAGCGACAATCGCAGCATGAATGGTGCTTCCTGAGCATTCATCCGATAATAGCCAGTGGTACTTCCTGCTTCAAACGTCAATCCGCTTGGTGAAACAAGCCAACGCTCCGCTTGAACGCCTCCGGCAATATCTTCGGGAAGCTTGAGCCTAGGATATTGAAATTTACCGCTTTCCGGCCAATGGAATGACTCCGCGTAATTATATGTCTCCGGCTGCGGGATTGTAACGTTCCCTTCAGGAACTGGACGAGCAACAAACATGGTTGCATACCGTTTGGCTTCCTTATAAGCGGCATCCAAGTATTTGGGATCCTGCGTTTCTTCGTACAGCTCCAAAATTTCCATCCACAGCTTGCTATAATAATAAATGAACTCATTTTTACTCACATCGACGGATGCAGGCGTATCGATATGTTGTGTAATATAGTTGTCGGCCGCATCCTTCGCATCCTGCAAGTACTGTGCATCTCCCGTCATACGATACATCATCAGGGGCTGAATGACAGGCCCACGGTCTTTCTGGTCAGGATCACGCACGAGGTATTCTTCCTCTGCCAGCGCCCCAATCCCTGCCGAAGTGCCCATCATCTGATTGACAGCGGCTACGCTTGAAAAATCGAACGGCAGCGTAGCCATTTTCCATAAGGAAGGCACACCGTATACTTTTTTCTGCGTCGGCGACCACCCGATACCATTTCGCGATACGCCATACTGGACGGACGGTAATGCTCTCGTATCATATAGCTGGTCATCCCCAGTCAAATAGTAAGCCCCCAGAAGAACCGCATTCGAGCTTGTTCGAACGCTGTCCTCGTTTTCAATATCAATAAAGCCCTTGGCACGGCTCCACCACCCGCTGGGTGACGGGACATAGTTAACAGAGTCGTCTCCTTGCGGCTCAATCTTGAGCAAATCGATCATATTAAACATCGCGTCAGTAAGCGACTTATTTGACACATTTTCGCGGTATGCTGAATAATCGTACTCATTGCGAAGAATATCCGCGTAGGACTCATACAGATTGTTTTTTTGAGCGATTAGCCCCATATGAAATTGATAGGTGCTTTCTGCGGTCATTTGCGAATACGTCCCTAATTGAGGCGCATACAGGATGGGCTGCACACTGCCTTCGTTATTGACCAGGCTCATGCCAAGCCGTTGTTTCGTCACGCCCCCCGTCGGCTCAAATTCAACCGGTAGCTCTGCCGAAGGTACAAACACCCCATACGTCAATGGATTCCCCGAACCATCATTTTTCTCAACCAGACTCATTGGAGCGCTCAGCTCCCTCAAGCTTGTTGATTCCACGGTACCGACCATTTTGGCATGTGACCTGAATCCATTTAACACTTCATTGATGCCGGGGACTGTCTCTGTTGTGAAGGACTGATATCCAATCACATAATTGCCGTCGCGGCGAGGCGTAAAGGCGAAAGAAACATCTGGTTTATCCCCTGCCATGGACCAGTTCACTTCAAAATCGTAATCACTGCCATGCGTAGAATCGGTTAATACCGCCGTGTGGCTGTCTGGAAAATGGACCTCGTCGAATGTAATCCAGCGTTTGTTCATCGTATCGTAGTAATTGGTTCGGCTGCCCGCATTCCCATCCAATAAAACCCATTGCTCCTCAAGCCTTTCCGACACATTATTGATTGGTGTCCAATTTCCCGTGTCCGTGTTCTTATAGAACATGTCACGAACGATGGATTTGCCTCCATCCCATGCTGCCTCATAGAAGGTCGCCTTATAGTTAGCATTTTCGATGCTGCCTTTTTCCGTGTAACTGAGATTCGCTAATGTGCGGCTCCGCAGCGGGGGCAACGGTGGTGCTTGCTGCCGGATATTCCCTTCGAACTTGACTGCATCGGCCCGTGTAATAATGGTACCCGTCGTAGGTTGCGTTCGAGTCAGCCTGACAAATTCGCTATCATTACCACTAAACTCATACTCCCCCAGATCCACCCATCCAACCGATGGACCTGACGAAGGTCTTAGATCCATAAACTTGACATCCGTTATCCCGTTATGAACAATCTCAATCTTCACATTACTATCTGCTTTATCCGCCCAATCCAGCTTATAGAACGATATTCTCGCCGTCCCTGCTTCCAAGCGCGGATTCCATGTGATCGTTCTACCTACGGCATCCGTATATTTGGAACTGGAATTATTGTACCCCTTTACTCCTGCGCTTGTGGTCCAATAAGGAGCAGAGAACCCGTTATTGACGTTGCCTGAATCAACAGTGACGACATTATCAATTGTGAGGCTTCCATCATCAATGATGATCGTCTTATGTGGTTCTTTCTGCTTTATATTTCCTTCGAACTTGACCGCATCAGCACGCGTAAGGATCGTGTTCGTGGTGCCGGTAGACCGGGTCAATTGAACAAATTCTTCACCAACTCCGGAAAAATAATACTCTCCCAAATCAACCCATCCCGCTGGAACGCCAGATGAGGGTCTTAGATCCATAAAGACTACATCCGTCGTTCCATTATGAACAATTTCGATTTTCACATTGCTATCAGCCTTATCCGCCCAATCCAGCTTATAGAAAGATATTTTCGCCGTTCCTGCTTCCAAGCGTGGATTCCATGTGATCGTTCTGCCTGCTGTACTTGTATATTTGGTGCTGGAAAGATCATACCCCTTTACCCCTGTGCTTGTGGTCCAATTTGGAGCCGAATATCCATTGTTCTCGTTACCCGCATCAGGTGTCACAACATCATTAATCTTAATGGTACCGTCATCGATGATAATCGTCTGATAAGGTAAGGTCTCCGCATAAGCGGCCCTTATTCCGATCAGGCTGGAAGGAACTACGATCGTCAACATGAAAACGATGAAGAAAAACAGCTTCCTTTTGACCATACAATTCACAGCCTCTCCTTAAAATGACAACGCTTTCAAAAATACATTACCTTTTGCTCGAATGATCGTAAAAAAAGCAATTACCCTTAGCCTTACCCATCTGCCTAATCCCGCTCTGTTGTTTTTATCTTAGCAGTCACATCACCGTAAAATTTCTTTCATTTTAACAATTTCTTATACGATTTTAAGTAAAAAAAGAAACCTACATCCTAATTGATTGCTCAGTTGCAGTCAGATAGAATATAGGTCTTCCAAGTGTTCTAAGTGGACTAATCAATTATAATGGCGGCTGCACCAATAGCAACTTCCCAAGCTGAATGACCGTTTGATCATACCAAGCTGGATGCTGCCGCACGTGCTCCATACCTCTTTCATTGCCGCTTGCCTGAAACACGGCCGCTTTGTCTGTCTTCTCGTGATCAATTTCGAAGCGAACCGTATGTTTCCCATTTGGTAGCTCCGGTAAGAAAACATATTGATTTCGATTATGATCGTTATATGATGTGAATCGATCGATAAGAAAGGGTTCCCCTCCATCCACCGTCACCTTCAATCTGCCGGAATCCGGCCCCCCGATATCGAATAATCCGATGTGGGTTCCCTCAAACTCCACTGTGATCGTCTCTCCGGGATCGACTGCTCGCCATAGACCGGGGAACAACCAATCATACTCGCGCACTAAAGCAAAATCATCAGGGGTCATGTAAGACCACCCCGCGGAAAAATGAGTAAGACGATCCAGTGGCAGCATGGTTGCATACTCCCAAGGGTTGGCCGGGACCAAAGGCTCCTCCGGCAAGTGATGTTCGACTTTTCCTACGTGATCTCGAAGCTCTCTGATTTTCTCAAACGACCGGGTGATTGTATCCGTGTAGATCTGGTGTCCTTCGGGAATCGTTGGGTGGATCGAATCATGTGTAAAAATAACGGCTCCGGGAATAGACATGTCTGCTCTTAAGGTGAAAATGAGCTTTCCATCCAAAACCAATTGACTGACTGCTACGCCCAGATGAATCGAAGGAATGCCGTAATAGTCGGCGACTTCCTCTTGCATACGAGCGCCCTTCTGGTATTGGCCGGATTGAAATGAGGTCAAATCCCGTTCCTTAACCGTATACACAAACAGGATATCGGTAAACCGGCTGCGCTTGCGAATCTGACGGACGATGCCTTCGATCCGCGCCTTGGATTCGGGAACTCCGCCATCGTTACCAACAAATTCAACAAACACGAGATCAGGCTGATGACGCAGTACATCTGTCTCCAAACGGGCGCAGCCGAGGTCCGATCCTGTCCCATCAATGCCTGCGTTCACAGAGCGGATATCGGCATGGGGATATTGCCCTCGCAGCCAATCCGCCGTCATGACCCTGTATCCTTCAGAACGCGTATTACTGCCGCCAAAATAAACGATGGTGACGGGTTCCCCATTTTCCAACTTCTGAATGACATTAGGCAGCCCTCTTCGAGGGAAAAATTCCTTCATCGCAACTTCACCCGCCCTCACTTCACGTTTTTAGGAGCAAAAAATTTCACAGCAAACACTTCATAATAAGGCGAACCATACGTTGCAGAGAAATCAAACCGGATTTGGGTTACACCTTGTGCATGCACCTGATGTTTATTCAACGAAAGATAATTCCCGCGGACATTCATTTCACTCTTTGTTCCGTCCTCTAACGTTAAGGTCACATTATAATCCTGGATCAGTGGCTCGATTGGATCGTCGAAATGCTCCAAATTCAGCTGTGAATTGAAGACAATATGGATTTCATCTAGATTCTTGGGGCTTGCAAAACCAAATTCCAACCATTCCTGTCCTTCCGTACGTTCCGAAATCCAGCCGTTTGGCAGACCATAAGGTCTGGAGAAGCCGTTGACAACATTCGCGGGATTATACATATCCTGGGATGGCATTAGATCCTTGAAGCAAATGCTTCTGTTGAATTTCTTCAGTCTGGATGGCTCTTCCGGTCTATAATAGAAGCTCACCGCTCCTGTCATTTTTTCTTCATTACCATATACGTCAAGACTCGCTGTACCTTCCAATACGATGTAGATTTTATCATCAGCAGGCTTCTGACAGCCCAAATCCAGTGTAATCCAGTCATCGTGCCCCGCTGAAATCATCAAGTTGTAGCCTTTCAGCTCGCTGGCTGGAATATAGTTTTCCTTCCGTTCCCCACCAAATAACTTCACTTGCAACGTTTCCGAATGCTCGGATCTATTTTTAATTTTGATCTGCACACTTTCAGCCACGGATGTCTGGATCGGCAAGACCAAACATAACGCTTTGTCCAAGGAGATCTCTTCGGTAGGATGAAGATGTTCATAGCTTCGCTGAGACGAGGCACGAATCGTTAATCCGTCAGCGAAATAAGGATCCAACGGCTCTTGAAGCCCTACAATGGTTTGCCCGTCTCGAAGCAGCTGCGTCTGAAGCTCACCCATATGCGCTTTGACGATGTCCGCGGGGTCAGTATAATATTTAACGCATAACGCAGCAGCTGTTCCTACTGCCTGCCCCATACAACCACAGGTTGCCATCACCCTTGTAGACCCAAAAGCTACATGGGTAGCGCTTATATTGCGGCCAGCGAACATGAGATTGGGAACATTGCGTGAAAATAAGCTGCGGAAAGGGATATTATACAATCCCGGCACGAAATTCCACGCTGTAGCCGGCCCCTCATCGTAGATGCCTTTATTTGCATGCAGATCCATATACCAGCCCCCGACGGATACAGCATCTTCGAAATGAGTCTTTGTTGTAAGATCGTTCTGAGACAGCATGTGTTCCCCGATAAAACGTCTCGACTCCCGCTTTCCCGGAATCGGGCATACATAATCCAAGATGAGATTGTCTACATCATCAAACTCGCCGCTATTTTTGATATAATCCCAGATCCCGTACACCAATTTCCGCAGTTCCAATGCGATGTCTTCATTATTCTTGATAATATCCATATGTCCGCCGTATTCCAGCCACCATAATCCGCCAAGCCCATTGATTTTCCTTGGAAAAGACCGATGGTTTAATCCTTTTCTAATACTATCGAAAAACTCCAGCTTCGTAATATCATACGCAAAGCCAGGCCTTTTGTAAGGAACGGAATGGTTTACGTCACGGGCTTGAAACAGAATCGTATCTCCCATCGTGTAATGATCCGCCACTTCTGGAGCAAGCTCCTCCTTGTATTCATGCTTGGCTTCTCTTCCCCATCGGAAGTCAGCACCTGCCTGGTATCCAACAATTCCATCGCCGGAGCAATCGATATAGGTTGGGCTTTCAAAACGAAATTTTCTTTCGGAAGCTAATTGAAGTCCCTCCACCCACTTGATTCTGCCGTTCTCCATGCCCGTTTCATGTACACATGTATTCAGAAATAGAGAAATGTTAGGCTCATCATAAATCATGTCGAGCAAGACCGTATCCGAAAGCGAAAGCATAAGCTTCTTGTTGTATAACGGATTATAATGAAAGATCTTTAGTTTGAGTTCTTCTACCAACCCGCCCTCGCGAGCATAATAAGATGGACTGTTTCCGAGATATGCCGATCCGTTGATATGAACTCTGACCTCGCTGCTCGCATTTCCCCCAAGCACCGGCCGATCATTAATAAGTGAAACCTGCAGCCCTTGGCGTGCGGCTGCAATAGCAGCGCATATCCCTGCAATACCTCCACCTACGACGGTTACATCTGCTTTCATAAGCTCCATTTTGATAACCTCCATGATTAGATGCTCCTATCATGGTAATGGTTTTGACCGGTCTTTTTTTACAGGATTTCGCGAAAAAATCATAACTTTTTTGCATCCTTATTTGGATTCGTACCGAGTCATTTTGATCCGGTATTGTTTAGGCGTATCACCCGTGTATTCTTTAAACAGTTTGCAAAAATACCCTTCATTAACGATGCCTACTTCCTCGCACAATTCCAATAAAGAATAATCCCTGACGTTTAACAACTCGAGAGCGAGATGGATTTTTTTACGGTTGATGTAGCTGATCACGCCTTCACTCATTGTTTTTTTGAATAAGCTGCTAAAATACGATGGCGCTAGATTCACTTCCTCCGCAATGGCCTCCAACGTTAAGCGTTGTTTCAGGTTTTTCTCGATAAAATGCATAGCACTCATGATTTCTGCACGATGTAATCGTTGGCCCGCGTGTACGTATTCAAATGTGAAGTCACCAATATAAGCGAGCTGCTCCTGAAAAGCCATAAATTCCATGGGGAAGTCTGGGACTTCCGTGGCCATCTTGTTCCCTGATTTAAACTTTTCGGTAATGTCTCTGTACAAGTCTCTAATCATTGGCGCCATGATGGACTTGTGGATTTTATGGTCCGAAACAAATTGTGACAGATCGGCAAGTGCATTCTCCAGCTCTTCCTTGGAAATCTTCCTTTTCATGCGTATAAGAAAATCAGCCAGCTTCTGCTGAAAGTCTGCTTTTTTGTCATTATGGTATTGGAACCGATGCATCGGCGTTTTTACGACTTTCTCGGTATGATAATAGAAATCCTCACTCACATTTTTAGCTTCCGTGTACGCCTGTTTGATCGATTCCCAGCCTCGGTGTGGACCACCAAAAGCGACAGATACCCTTTGATTCAAATATTGATGCAAATGAGAGACAATCTGCCCTCCCAAGGATAGGCAAGCATATTCCGTTTCCATATCACTGCGGTTATTTTCCCAGGATAGAAAGCCAATAAAACGATTATCGGACAGATCTGCAGCTACCCCACTACCACCATTCATTACCGTTTCTTCGATGATATTCGTAATCGCATATTTCAAGATGTTTTGATCTGCGGCAGCGTATTCGTTTCGGAAACTTTCATACGTATTCATCTCAACGATGAAGCAGCAATAGTTCGCTTGAAAGAAATGAAACTGCATGCGATTAGCAAAATCCGATGCTCGATGAGAAGGAATTTCGCCTCTGATCAGTTCGTTGAAAAATTGCTTGCGCACTCTATATTTATTTTCAAGCACGGATACATTTAACGATTGAAATTCCGCTTCTTTTTTCTTAAACTCATTTAAAATTCCGGCTGCTTTATCCAAAGCTCGATTCAAATCCGCTTCCCTCAACGGAACCTTTACAATGTACTCCAACACGTTGGCTTGAATAGCCCGCTGGGCGTATTCAAAGGATGAATAGGCGGTCAAAAGTATGTATTGGGTATGGGGGAGCTCCGCCTTGAGCTGCTCAATCATGGAGATTCCGTCCATTCGCGGCATAACAATATCGGATATGACGATGTCCGGTTTAAGTTTTATGATCTCCTCGATCCCATTCAGCCCATTATTCGCTTTGCCCACTAGAACAAATCGCTTATCCCTATGAGAGAGTTCATTAAAAAACAATTCCAATCGTTGAATGATCAGGTCTTCATCGTCAACAATGAAGCAGGTATAGTCCCTCACCATTATGCATCTCCTTTTTGCAATTCTGCCGGGAATACAGCACGTACACGGGTTATTTCCTTAGGTATGCTAATGATTTGCAGTCCGAATTGATTGCCATAGTGAAGTCTTATTCGGCCATGAATATTATTTAGCCCGATTCTTTTCCTTTTCACTTCCATTTCACTCGGTTCTGAGATTAAAATATGCTTTATTTTATCAGCTGGAATTCCCTCGCCTTGATCAACAACTTCTATGATGACGATACCGTCCTCCCTGTACGCATGAATCGTAATAGGTCCCTCAATTCCCCCTCCGTTATATCCATGGAAGATGCTATTCTCCACAAGAGGCTGCAGCAGCATTCGAAAAACAGGAAAATCCATTAACCCTGCTTCGATATTTTCAATCAAGTGAAAGTTTCGGTTATACCGAATGTTCTGGATCTCGATATAGTCCGCTACATTACGTAGTTCCTGACTTAAGGAAACCTTCTCTGAAGCATCGTCTATCCCGTATTCCAATAATGAAATGAGCGATCCGATGACTACATCTACTTTCTCTATTTGTCCGAGACGTATAACGTTGCTGATCGAACCAAGTGTGTTATACAGAAAATGAGGGTTAATTTGAGACTGTAACACCTGGATTTCCAACTTCCGCTCAAGTTCATTATGAAGTTCCGCTCGCCGAATCAGTTCCACAATTTGCTGCAGCATACGATCGAATGCTCGTGAAAGATCTCCAAACTCATCGTTTCGATTAACCGTAATTGTCGTTGTGAGTAAGCCTTGCTCCACTTGCTTCATTTTTGTTTTGAGTGTATAGAGTGGTTTCCTTATATATTTGGCAACCAAAAAAGAAATGAGCAAACTCAAGAGAAGACCTGCAGCTAGAAGCTCAATATAATAGGTTTCCAATCTGGACAACGCTGCTTTCAAGCGTGATTCATCGTTGACCGAGATGATGGTCCAGTTGAATTTCTCCGTCGGTTTTTTCAGAAGGGAGACCGGAATGCCATCCTTCGTATGCAGTTGAAGACTTGTTTCTGTCGTATCCAGGATTTGTTCCGCTGACGTTTCCCCGATTGAAAACGTATGATCTCGAATATTCAGTAGTCCTTTATTTTCAGAAAGTCCGGCAATGATTTTACCTGAAGCCGTGATCAGAGCCAGATTCATTTGTTCTTGTTTATTAATCTTGAACAAGGTTTCTTCAATGGCATTTAGATCCAAGTCAACCGCAATGGCCATTGGAAACGGAGCACCGTTCAGATATCGAACCATCGTAACGGTCCAGCCGGAATACTTCGATTTGTATGGTTCACTAACAAAGGTACTCCTTCTGTTCTTGTCAGCCGCATCAAACAAAGGTTCTCTTTCATATAGAGGTTCATCGAATATTCGAGTAGCTGTACTTCCGCCTAGAATGGATAAATCGCTTTTGATCAAATAAATATTACTGACGTAACTACTATTGAGTTCATAGAGTTCTCTTAATTGCTTTTTAATCACTTCCGCATTGTTAATATTGGCTTTCACTGATGTTTCGACTGAGAAGAGAATCGTCTGGAAGGAAGAAAAATTAACAGTGAAGTACTGGTCTACCTTGTCAAGGATTTGGTTGGTGTAAAAAATGTCATTGGTTCTTATTTCCTTTTGGACATAGCGATAAGACAATTGGCTTATCAAGATGATGCACCCTAATACAAATGCAAACACGAGAAAAAATAATTTTAAAGGCAAGCTGATTCTTCTTCGCATCCATCATCTTCCTTTTAATTCTATAGTAAACTAAGAATAGCATATGCTAATAAAGAGAGGGGCTACGAATAGCCACTCTCTTTGTTTATTTATTTTACTTGATCAGGCCGGCCTCTTTAAATTGTTTGATTGCTGTTTCCTTATATTTCTGCATGTCAAACTTGGTATCCAACGTTTGGAGGAAATTATCCCAGTTGGAAAGAGGCTCTTTGCCTGTCATAAATTTAACTAAACTTTCATTAATGAAACGTGTGCGGTCAGCATCCAAGGTATCGCTTGGGTCTGGGGTCAATAAATTCCCGGGCAACGTTGGCCCTACATATTGCTGATTGTCCTTGAAAGCTTCCGCCGTCTTTGGATTCTGGAAGCTGAAGTACTCCGCATCATCACCACGACGTGGCATTCTATAATGATCGACCCACAGGTACTTCTCTTTCATTTCCTTCGATAACTCGGAGGTTTTATTTTTGATCTTACCGTCCACTACGTCCCAATGAATCCCTTTAATTCCGTATGCAAAATTCGGATAAGCTTCTTCGTCAGTAAAGAGATAATTCAGCATGGATAAAATCCGAATGATTTTGTCCTTATCCGCTTTCGCGGAAATGGCCCATGAATTGCCTTGGAATGATTTTCTCTCTACAATTTGATCCCCATTAGGACCTTTCATCGGAGGAATGACGATCCATTCCGGCACCTCGCCACTAATTTCTTTCATTTTCTGTTGATAATCCGGCTCCAGTCTGCGAGCATCTCTGATCATGAAGCCAACTTTACCCTTAAACATCTTTTGGTCCAACAAATCAGGCGAATTCATCGTCACCCAGTCTGGGTCAACCACCTTGGCGGTCATCATTTTATTAATATAAGCAAGCGCTTCTTTCATTTTGGGATCGATAAACAGAAATACCGGTTCATTATCTTTTATCTCAACGGCCGAAGGAGGATTGACACCAAACATCCACATCAAGCTATCGAATCCGTAGGTTTGCAGATTACCTTCTTTATTCATACCGCCGATGAATCCGTACGTATCGTTTTTACCATTCCCGTCCGGATCTTTCTCTGTAAAGGCTTTCATAACTTCAAACAACTCATCCGGTGTCGTTGGTACCTCCAAATTCAGCTTTTTCAGCCAATCATTGCGGATGAAGAAGCTTCGACTAATCCCGTTAACATTATCATAGCCTGGAACTCCAATCGTTTTTCCTTGATAGGACATTGCCTCCCATGAGTCGTTGCCAAACCGTTTCTTTAATTCAGGGAATTGATCCAGATACGGTGTCAAATCCGCAAGAACACCTTGGTCGTAATATTGCGCGAGATCAGCCCGACTCTTCAAGAAGATCAAATCTGGAATATCTCCGCCTGCAATGAGTGTATTCAGTTTAGTTGTTGCTTGCCCAGCTTGAGGAATCATCATATCCAAGTCGATGTTCATCTCTTTTTCCAACATTTGACGTTGAACATCTTCATCACGTGGAGGTACCGGAGCAGCAGCGTTGAAAGTGCCTTGGTTAAACATTGAGATTTTCATTTTGGTTGCAAACTGGCCAGACTGCCCTTGCGAATTACTCGAAGCTGTCGATGTAACTTCTTCATTTCCCCCACATCCTGACAGTAGCGTACCCAATCCTAAGATTGCCGACAGAATAGCAAATGAAATCTTCTTACGCTGCATATTGACCTCTCCTTTGATTGTATATTATCACGGTTTCACCGTAATAAGTTAGGTTGGAACACCTTTTAACCTTTAACGGATCCCAAGAGTACACCTTTAGTAAAATGTTTTTGTAAAAATGGGTAAACGATTAAAATCGGGACCGTAGTCACAACAACGGTAGCCATCTGCACAGCGAACGTACTTACAGCTCCGGAATTGGCGAGCGACTCAGCGCTTTGTGTTGCGACGTTAAGCAGAATGTTGCGCAAGACAACTTGAAGCGGCATGAAGTTGGAATCATTGATATAAACAATAGCATCGAAATAACTGTTCCAATGCCCCACTGCGTAAAATAAAGAAATGGTGGAAATGACAGGCAAAGACAGTGGTAAAATGATCCGCCATAACGATTGAAGTTCACTTGCACCGTCAACTCTTGCTGATTCCTCGATTTCACCAGGCAATTGCTCGAAAAAGCCTTTAATGATCACCAGATTAAATGCACTAATGAGATTTGGAATAATTAATACCCACGGACTGTTTAGCAACCCCAGAGAGCGAATTAGCAGATAAGTCGGAATTAACCCTCCGCTGAACATCATGGTAAACACAATAAATAGTAAAAATGGACTGCGTCCCGGCAAATATTTTTTGGATAACGGGTATGCCGCGATTACTGTAAAAAATACATTTAACGCAGTCCCTACAATCGTTCGAAACAACGTAATTTTATACGCCTGCCAGAGACCATGAGAAACGAATACTTCTTTATAGGCCAGAAAGGTAAAAGATTCTGGTATAATAACAATTCCTCTTCTTAATACTTCCGATTCTGGCGTCACGGAGACAGCAATCACATATAGAAAGGGCAGTAAGCAAAGTAGAGATAAAAAAATTAGAATAACATAAACGACGGATTGCCAGACTTTTTCCCCGATTGTCAAATGAATCATTCTAAAGACCACCTCACCAAATTTGCCCATCGAATTTTTTGGCGAGCTTATTTGCTGCCAACACTAAAGCAAATCCGATGACAGCTTTAAACAATCCTACAGCAGTAGCCAAGCCAATCTTAAGACGCTCCAACCCTTCCCGGTATACCCATGTGTCGATAATGTCGATCTTCTCCTGGTTAAAGGTGTTGGCAAACATGAATATTTGGTCAAAACCAGCATCCAGAATATGACTTAATTTAAGGATCAGCATCAGAATAATGACTCCTCGAATGCCGGGTAACGTGATATGCCAGAGCTGTCTCCATTTGGATGCGCCATCCATTCGAGCCGCTTCATATAAGCTTGGATCAATACCTGCTAATGCGGCGAGGTACAGTATCGCTCCCCATCCAATGTCCTTCCATATTTCAGATGCGATTACCAGCAATCTTCCCCAAGCAGGCTCCGTTAGAAATGAAATGGGCTGAAAACCACTTTCCTTCAAAATCATATTAAAAAGGCCATCGCCTGGGGCTAATAAGGCTACCATCAATCCATATACAATGACCCAAGACAGAAAGTGGGGTAAATAAGTAATGGTTTGTACGATTTTCTTAAACCATTGGGTATGAACTTCATTGAGCAGTAAAGCAAGTAAGATGGGAGCGGAGAAACCGAACAATAGCTTATACAGCGATATGATGATCGTATTTTTCATGATGTCCCAGAAATAAACGCCGTTCATAAAATCCGTAAAATTTTTGAATCCTACCCAAGGGCTATCCCATAGTCCCAAAGCCAGGTTGTAGTTTTTAAAAGCAATCAATATTCCCGCCATAGGAATGTATTTGAATACGGCAAAGTAAATTAAGGCTGGCAATAAGAGCGCATACATCACTTTGTACTTTTGGATCGTCCTTATCCATGAATTCCGTTTTTTGGAGAGGGGAATGGCGTCCGCTGCCAGTTTCGCTTGCATATCATCACCTCGTCTTTGTTTGTATTTGTATATTAGCACCCCCCTATTGAATAAATTTCTGAAATATCAAGAATTTCTTATAAGATCTTAAGTATGTAGGCCGTACTAACCTAATAAACAAGCAATGAGACTAAACTGAACAAGCGATGCGTACCGGAACTTATACCGACAAAATCATAAATGGATCTTCATATTCTTTTATACTCAGCTTATCTTCCCAAAATGCAAACAAGCACTGTTCATCCCCAAAGGATAAACGTGCTTTTTTGCTAAAAATCTCATCGTTATGATGGTGAAAATGTAAAATTATGCCGTTTTATTGGGTTGGCCCCATATGGATGAGGCTCACATCCGATAACATAATCGCTGTATTCCCATCTTCGACACCACTAATGTTGCCCATATCAAACACGATGCGGCTGTTCGCATAGCTCGGCTCGGTAGTATCAAATATGAAGGTATACTCCCGCTCCGTTGTAGACAAGTCCACTTGTTCACCAAAAAATCCGTGCCATGCATATCCTGCGGGAACGTCAACCCAACCGATGCCTAGGCCCATTTTGCGCGGTTTATCCGCTTTGGCTTTAAACGTCAGTTTGTATTTATATCCCTGTTGCATTGCAAAACCTTCATTTATAACCTGTCGATCCCACGGATTAGTTCCCGCCTGACCGATTTGAGCTTGCAGCTTCTGATTCGCAACTTGGAATTCCAGTTCTGCGCTATTCCCGTCAGAATGTTTAAACCATCCTTCGCTGCCTTTTGCAAAGTCGCCGTTCGGAATCAGATTGACATGTACCGGCTGTCCCCCTTGATCCGCACCAGGATTCACTTCGTACAACATTACATTTTGAATGGATACGTTATGCTCTCCAGCCGCAGCGGTGCCGAGACCAAAGTTCAACAGAGCAGCTAAATCCCCTTGTTCCCCCATCCCAAAGGTATACACATATAATTGTTTGGTTTCTGTCAGGTTTACCGTTTCATCCATATACTTTGTGTCTCCGCCGTGCCCCTGGGACACTACCACTTGCATGGATTTTGGAGCGGTTGCTGATGCCTCAAAGCTTAGACGATACGTTTTTCTTCCCTCCAGCAAAAGATTCCCCTGCTGTAATAACACTTCCCACCAGTTCTCACTTGTACCCGGCAAAGTGATGCTAATGCCTCGATCTTCTCCATGGGATACCACGAGATCAGGAGGGATCAATTCCCAACCAGTTCGATCTGAAGTCAACTCCCCGTTCTGAAGTATGCTCTGCGAGACGTCCAGCCAGCGTGTATTGTATTCATTCCCTTCAAAATTAACGTAATAGACTGCCCCGGCTTTCAGGGAAACTGCTGGTAAATATACGGTTTTGTAAGTCTGCCAGCCACCTGTATCTCCAAGCACCAGCTGTGAGGTGGCCACGATTGTACCTTGTTCATCCTTGATACTGAATCGAACTGTTGAATCAGCTTTGGCACTTGCCATCCGTGTGGAGAAGACGTACACCCCATCGTTCGCCCCGTCTATTTTGAATTGCAGCAGATCACCTTCGTCCATGTAGCTGACATGTTTGCCGCCTTCATCGGAGTTTTCGAGTTGCAAGCCTTGCATGAGCCACGCTTCTGTTGCAGGAATATGTGCATACTTCTGGATCGATACAGGCTTTCCCCGTTTCGTCAGGCGAACGTTATCGACGTAGACTTTTCCTGCAGAACTGCCAAATAATAATTTCAGTTCAGACGTTGCTGCAGCCGGGCCCTCTCCAATCACAATCTCACCCGTATAATTCTTCATTTCTTGACCAATCTGAATGAGTTGTCCTTGATGTATCTGTACGTCATGACCCTCAGCGGTAGACAACTCCACATTCATCGTACGAGATACATCGGCCTTGGCATCAAAAGAGAATCCGTAGGTTGCGCCGCCTTCCAGTTTCATATCAGGCTGAACGACAGCTACTTGATCAGGCTCCCCATTCGTTTGTTTCACATCAACCACGAGCTGCCGCTCCATGATCGGGAACTTCAGGAAATTGTTAACGGAAATCTGTGCTTCAGCATCAGGTTGAATCTGCTTGGACCAGAAGCCCAGTCGCTCCTTGCCTTGATCAAACGTACCGTTATAAACATAATTGCCATCCGGCAGTGCCTTCCGCTCCACAGGGACTGGATCAGCCTCTCCTATCTCCGTCAGTCTGACATTGGACAACAGGACTGTCCCTTCATCCATGCCCAGATTGAATTCGAATCGAGCATTATTGTCTGCGCCATCCCGCATATTAAATGTGTATTCGAATGGCTGCCATTCAGTGGTCAATGAGAAGGTTTTTTCACCGGAGTAATTCGTCCAGCTTTTCTCAAATTGTGTTACTTTGGAGCGAAGATCACGGTTAACGGATGCTTTGGCATCGAACTCTACTTTATACTTTTTATTTTTCTTCATATAAATCGGCATTTGCGTCAATTGTACGGAATAACTCTCGGTGCCCGCCTGGGAGATGGTCACTTTCGCAGCCTTGCCCTTCTGTTCATCGTCAACGATTTCAACTGCACCAGCTCCGCCTGCATTCGTAATAAACTTCCATTCATTCGGCACTCCGGCTGCATCGGAGCCTTCAGCGAAGCGTTCATTATAGATTTCGTTGCCGTCTGGTTGCGGAGCACGTTGCCGTTCAGGCTCTATTGGACTTGAAGTCACGTCCGGCCAGTCGTTTATTTTTTTATAAGAGTACACCCGAACAAAATCAACATTCATCTTCTCGGAGACAAATTCGTTCTCAGGTGATCCCGGCCAGTCTCCGCCCACCGCGAGATTGAGGATCAAATAGAACGGTCTGTCGAAGGGTGCAGGGAAGGTATAGCTCTCCGGCTGACCTGCTGCAGTCGTCTGCCAATCATTCACCTGATGATGAAGCTTGCCATCCACATAGAAACGAATCATGCCAGGCAGCCATTCCACCTGAAAATCATGGTAATCATCTGCAAATGACTCGCCAGCAGGAAGAATAAACTTGCCTTGATCATGCCCGTGCGAACCGTCAGACTTGACGGCATCATAGTGGATGGTACTGTACACTTCATGGTCTTTATTTTTGCCACCGATCAGCTCCATAATATCGATCTCACCGGAAGCCGGCCATCCGCCATAATGCGCTTCATCCGTAGGCATCATCCAGATGGCTGGCCACATGCCCTGCTGCACTGGCAGCTTTGCCCGAACGACAACTTTACCGTAGGTCCAGTCCCCTTTTTCCTTGGTGATCAATTTGCCGGAAGTGTAGTTTTTGCTGCCCTTTTGCTCCCGTTTCGCTTCAATCTGCAGTACGTTACGATTGCCATCCTTTACGATACGTGTGTTGTTCGGACTGTAATATTGCAGTTCATTATTATAGACTAGCTCTGTATCCTGTACCGTCCATTTGGAAGCATCTACAGCAGAGCCATTAAATTCATCATTCCAGACCATTTCCCATTGTTCATCCGGAATTGTAGTCGCCGGAACCGGTTTCTCGCCCGATGGTGTACCAGGCACGGAAGGTGTCTGTCCACCCGAATTGGAGGACCCGCCACCACCGCCTGTATTGGAGCTGCTGCTGCCGCCACCTGAATTACCTGATGCATCTGGCTTGGGTTGTTCAGTCTGACCCGTTCCAGGTGCATTGTTATCACTGTGCTTGCCTGTTGTAACCGCTTTCCCGTTAAACAAAACGTTATCCGCTTCTACGTCAAGCAGCTTGATTTTCCCTTTGCTATCAATCGTCGTATGACGAGCCTTGCTGCTTACTTTTAATGTATCAATGGAGCTCTCGGCAGACAGCTCGATTGTTGCTTTACGTACAACCAGCATCTCTTCAACCTCTGTTGTGCCTGTCATCTCGATATGAACAGGACTGCTGCTCTTGTCCACTACAATACGCTTCAGCTTGGAATTCTGAATATCAATCGAATGGCTTCCTCCGCCCTTCACGATGACACTTCCACTTACAGTCACACCGTCAAGGGTTACTGTTCCTTCACCAATGGCTTCTGTGAGCAGCAGATTACCGTTAACGGTTGTATTTTTCAATGTCACATCTGCTGAGCGTACGATCAGATTGCCATCCACTTTCGATTCGTATGTGCCTGGAACATCTTTAATATCTGCAATTAACGACGATATCAGCATAGCAGCTTCAGCTCTTGTAATAGCTGACTGCGGTGCAAGCTTCCCGTTGTATCCGTTTACAATTTTATTGTGAACGAAATATCCCAGCGCTTTTCTGGCATACTCGGCCACATCCTGCTCATCACTAAATGCAGACCCAAGCTGCTCACTCTCACTGCCCGTCGATAGCTGAAATGCACGATCGGCCATCACAGCAGCATCCTGCCTCGTGATTGGAAGCTGCGGCGAGAGATGAGTTTCATCGGTTCCCTGAATGATGCCTGATGCACTAGCCCGTGTGACAGTGTCATAATACCAGTCTGTTTCATTTACATCTGCGAATGCTGCCGTTTCAGGTCCACCTGTGAATCCGAATGCCCGGTCCAGCATAACAACGAACTCGGCGCGGCTGATACGTTCACTCGGTCTGAATGTACCGTCTGCATAACCTTTGGTTAGTGCCATGTTCTGCATACGCATCACAGCGTTCTCGGCCCAATGACCTTTCAAATCTTTGTACGGGGACAGAAGCAGGCTTGATGCCTGCACCTGCTCCGCAGCTGTTTGCTGCTTACCCTGTTCTGCTCCGACTGTTGCCGGAGCGGTTAGTGAAACGATCATGCTTCCTGCTACGAGACAAGCCAACCCTTTTTTCACCCGTATTCCTCCCCTTATGTGTTGTTACTTGCACGGCCATGCTATTCTTTCACTGCCCCGATAACGATGCCTTTAACGAAAAAGCGTTGTAAAAATGGATACACCAGCAAAATAGGCAAAGCCCCTATAAAGATTTGCGCTGCGCGAACTGTACGCTGGGAGACGTTCTCCAGCATGGACGGGTCTACGTTGATTTTACTAAGATCCTGCTGCACGATAATCGTCTGCAGTAAGGAAGCCAGTGGATAATTTTTCACGTCCGACATATAGATCATTCCGTCAAACCAGGAATTCCACTGACCTACCATAGTAAAAAGGGACAGCGTAGCAATGGCCGGAAGAGACAGCGGCACGTAGACCAGCGCCAGGGTTTTGATATGACCCGCTCCATCCAGATAGGCTGCTTCCTCCAGTTCCTTGGGCAAACCGCGGAAGAAATTCATCATGAGAATTACATTCCATACGGACAATGCTCCCGGCAGAATCAGTGCCCAGATCGTATCCATAAGTCCCAGCTTCTGAATCAAAATGTAACTGGGGATCAGGCCCCCACTGAACAATATGGTAAAAACGAAAAACCATGTGTAGATCGAACGGCCCTTGAAGCTGATATCTTCCTTCGAGAGCGGAAATGCCGTAAGCAGCATAATGACCATGCCAATGATGGTCGCAATCACCGTTCGTTTCACCGAGACCAGCAAGGAGTTAATAAAATTGGAATTGCCAAATGTCTTCACATAAGCGTCGGTGGTGAATCCAATCGGCCAGAAGCCGACGAGATTGGACGAAGCCGGTGCCATGCTGCTGAACGAGACGGCCAAAATATGAATAATGGGCAAAATGCAGAGCAACGATAATACGCCGAGAAAGATATAATTGAATATGCTGAATAATCGATAGCCTTTTGTTTTGTAATACAAGCCCTTTTCTCCTCTCTAGAACACGCGATAGTTAGCCAGTTTGTAAGCGAGTCGATATGAAATAACGATCAGAATTGTCGCCACCACCGATTTGAACAATCCTACAGCTGTGGCAAAGCTCATCTTGCCATTCAGGATACCGAGTCGATATACGAACGTATCAATGATGTCGCCTTTGTCATACACAAGCGGATTGTACAGGTTGAACACCTGATCGAATCCCGCATTCAGAATATTTCCGATGGAAAGGGTCATCAGTACGATCGTGATCGGCATCAACGCAGGAAACGTAATATGCAGTGTCTGCTTGAACCGGTTCGCTCCATCCACCTCAGCCGCTTCGTACAATGCCGGGTTGATGCCCGAGAGAGAAGCCAAAAATACAATTGTGCCAAAACCAAATTCCTTCCACACATCGCTGATAATCAGTGTTATCCGAAACCACATTCCATCTCCCAGGAAAAATATCGGGTCTCCACCCAAGGCAACAACTAGTTTGTTCACCATGCCTCCTTGAGGAGAAAGGATATCCAGCAAAATTCCGCCGAGGATAACCCATGAGAGAAAGTGCGGCAGATAAACGAGTGTTTGACTGACCCTTTTGAAAGCGACCAGACGAACTTCGTTTAACAGAACGGCGAAAAGGAACGGAGCGATTAACCCAGCAATAATTTTGAAAAATGCAATCACCAGCGTGTTCCAGATCACTTGCCCCACATCCGGATACAGGAACAAATATTTGAAATTATCCCAACCTACCCATTTGGATTCGGTAAATCCCAGATAAGGTTTGAAATCCTGAAAAGCAATGACAATGCCTCCCATTGGTATGTACTGAAAAATGATTGCCAGCAAAACCGCCGGAACAAGCATCAAATGCAAGGACCAGTTTCGTTGCATATTCCAGCGCTGTTTTACCTTGATGGCCCGCCGTTTGCGCGGCGTCTCTAACGTATGTTCCTTCACCCCAACATCCCCCATGTTATCAATTTTGTATTTTACAAGTGCGCGTGAACTTGTATATTAAAATTATAGCAACGCCCATTTGCGATCTATATCCTAATATTGCAACAACGATAACAATATTTTAATGAGTTGAGGAGGTTGAGCGTTGTTCGCCCGTTTGAATGTCTTTACGAAAATCACATTGCTGTTTGTCATGCTGCTCATCCTGGTGTTATTCCTCTACACTTACTCCAACAGAGAAAGTGTGCGTGTGATCGAGCACGAAATCCAGAATAATACGATGAATCACCTATCCACTTTTGCCGATTCTGTAGAATCCAATATTTACCAACTATCTCTATATGGCATATCTATTGGACAGGATTCCAGCATTCAGGAGTACCAGCGTCCGGACTATAAAGATATCCCATATGAACGTGTCAAGGTTGGAAGCGCTATTCTCGAAAAAATAAATCTGTATAACGCCGCCAGCAAATGGCATTCGACGATTACACTGTATTTTCCAAGGTTGCAAAAAGTCATTTCCACGGATTATTATGCTTATATCCCATACAGGAAGGATGAATTTTCCAAGCCGCTTTCAAAATCCTGGGCTTATACACATGAGCAGTTTGAGTGGTACACAACGGACCCCACAACGGCTATGGATACTCCGGGAAAATCCAGACTTATCACCAAGATCAGTTTCCCGGTACATCATTTAATCGCTATGCTTGATCAGAACAAGCTGAATAATAAAGGTGACCCCTTTATGTTCCATCCCGATCTGGGCTTAATAAGCAACAGCAGCGCAAATGACACCTTGAATGCGATCCAGTCCAAGCTCAAAGCGACGGAACTTTCGGGTAAAGGCGGATTTACCGCGACCCTTGACCACACGGAGTACTATGTCTCGTATATTCAATCGGGCAGTCTTGGATGGTACTACGTGGATTATGTACCGATGCAGCAGATTTTAGGACCCATTACAAACAGTCGTAATCTCTTTTATGCTTCCATCGCCGTTCTGATTGCCATGAGTGTGGTGGTGTTATATGTACTGTATCGCAGTGTTCAGCTCCCATTGCTTCAGCTTGTTAAGGGAACGAATCGATTATCGACTGGAGATTTTTCCGTTCGTTTGCACTATACTTCTCGTAATGAGTTCAGTTTGTTGTTTGCACGATTTAACATCATGGCCCAGCGGATTCAAGAGCTGATAGAGAACGTATATGAGGAGCAGCTTAGAAGACGTGAAGCTACGCTGAAGCAGTTGCAATCACAGATTAATCCGCATTTTCTGTACAACTGTCTCTTCTATATCAAAAATATGGCAAGAATGAAAAATGAAAAGGCCGTTGTGGCGATGGCGCTTAATTTGGGTGAGTATTACCGTTACATAACCAGATCGGAGAATGATCAGGCAACGATCAAGGAAGAGCTTACGATGGTGAAAAATTACCTGGAAATACAGGCGCTCAGGCTGGAACGAATGCATTTTACGATGGATGTGCCAGATGATATGCTGCATAAAACATTACCCCGATTAACCCTGCAGCCGATCGTTGAGAACGCTATCATTCACGGCATCGAACCTCGTACAGAAGATGGGCATATCACGATTACAGGCCATCATACGGATGAATTGAGCACGATAACTGTGGAGGACAGCGGACGGGGTATGACAGAAAATCAGATGCAAGAGTTAACAAATAATTTGCACAAACCGCTTGACGGCAGCATTGGATGCGGGACCTGGAATGTTCATCAGCGTTTGTCTTTTTTGTATGGTGAACGAGCGGGTCTGAGTTATGAACATGGGTCACGCGGCGGAGTCAAAGTGAGCATCACATGGTACAACAATATCAACGAGTAGGTGAAGTACATGTTACAAATTTTATTAGTAGACGATGAACGATCCGTCGTAGAAACACTGGCTGAAACGATCTCTTGGGAAAGCTGCGGAATCAGTACGGTGCACGAGGCATTATCCGGTGCTGTCGCACTTGAAATTATGGAAAACCATGATATCGATATTGTGATCACCGACATTCGTATGCCAGAGATGTCCGGCATTGATTTGATTACGACCATTCACGAGAAGTGGCCTCATGTGCAAACCATTTTACTGTCGGGTTTTGCCGACTTTGAATATGCCAAGCAAGCGATGGCTCAGGAGAGCTTTGATTATTTGCTGAAACCCGTGAGTGATGAGGACCTGATTGAAACCGTGCAACGACTGGTCGATCGGATCAAACAAAAGTGGGAAACCGCCGCATCCTATCAACGGGCTTTGCATGCGTTTCAGGATAATCTGCCACTGCTGCAGTCCACCATGCTTCACGAATTACTTACAGGCAAAACCTACTCTCCTTCTGCGCTGGCGGACAAGCTGGAGCTGCTTGAACTGCCCTACTCCATCGGCGAGGAGCTCGGCATGCTGGTCATTCGCATGGAGGAGCATCTGTCCGAGATGGGAGATCACGATCTGTCACTGATGCAGTACGCCATTAGCAATATCATCAGTGAAGTGATGCAGCATCATTTTCACATCTGGCACACACGGGACGTGCATGATTATCTGGTGGTTCTGGTCAGTGTTAAGAAGGGCGCAGTGCAGAGCATGAACAAAGAGGAGAAACCCCAGACATTGCTGGAGCATTATGCGGCGCAGATTCAGACCAATGTTCAGTTGTACCTCAAAGGGGCCATCTCGATCTCCGTCTCCCATTGGGGCAAGTTCCCTTATGAGATCGGAGCAATCTATGAAAGTGCGGTTCGGTCCATGCGGAAGCGTATGGGTCAGGCACAGGGACTGTTTATCACCGCATCTGATGACAAGGATGTACATCCCCTGCCTGCCATTCGATCCCTTTACAATCCACCGACATTGATCAGTCTGCTGGAAGCGGGACGGTTTGATGCGGTAGAGCAGAAAATTGAAGTTATTTTTGAAGAATTACTGGAGTCAGGACAGCATCACGATATTGCCGAAACAACCATTGAGGTCTATCACGCGTTGGCCGGAGCTTTTGCTTATATCATTCATAAGAATGGCAAACAGATTTCTTCTGTTCTGCCTGCTGAAACCTATAAGTACTTCCAAGCTCCTGTATATGCCACAGCACAGCAGCTGAAGGACTGGTCCATACGAACACTGTATTCGATCAGTGAGGATGCTGAACAAGAGCTGAAGGACAATCACAGCACCATCGTTCGAAGTGTCAAAAGCTTTGTGGATCAGCATCTCGCATCAGATGTCTCACTCCCGGCAATTGCCGAGCATGTTCACCTGCACCCGGTATATTTGTCCAAAGTGTATAAAACCGAGACCGGCGAGGCGTTAACAGCTTATGTATATCGATTGCGGATGGAAAAAGCAGCATATTGTTTGCGCTCGTCCAGCGCCAAAGTATTTGAAATTGCCGAGCTTGTCGGGTACAACAACACCGCTTATTTCATTCGGGTGTTCAAGAAGTTTTACGATTTGACTCCACAGGAATACAGAGAGAACCTGCCTGTTTGATGTAATGTATTCAAAACCTTGCTTAGCTATCTGACTGATTTAAGCGGCACGAATAAATTTCGTCAATTCTCGTAAACGATTAACACATCAAAAGGCCTTGCCGGATCTTACTCCAGCAAGGCCTTTTCTCTATTGCTCTATTTTTCTCCAGTTTACTTGCCGCTAGTTACGGATTGATACCACTCATTAACTTCCTTCGTATTTTGATCTCCACCTGAAGAATTCCATTTCTCTACGAACGTATCGAATGCGTCGATTGGAGCTTTACCATAAATGATCTGAGAGAACGTATCTTTTTCCATTTTGGTTAAGATGTCGTTATTCATTTGCATCGACATCGTTGGCGCACCTGTGAACATCTGTTTTAATGCAATATCTTTTTGATCCTGAACAATCTTGGCCGCTTCCACCATTGGTGCCGGTACACCAGATTTGAGTTTTTTCTCGAAAGGTGTTGTTGCTTCTTCACCGTTAGCAAACTTCGCAAGAGTAGCCATGTTCAGACTCGGGATACGTGCACCATCAAACGTTAATGTGTATTTCTCAGGTGCATAACCGCCTGTCACACTAGCATCCGTTGTTACTTTGCCATCTTTCATGGCCCAGTCATATCCTTCAGCAAAGCCATTTTCAAATTCATCACCTGCTTTTGGATTGGCATAGTGATCAAATAGATAGTTTTGATATGTGAAAAAGACTTCCGGGTTCTTCATATCTTTGTTAATCAGAACTACACCGTTGTCGTTTGCGGTACCGCGTCTGCCTGCCTTGCCATCAGGTCCAGATGGAATCGGGTAAGCTTTGTACTCCGCTTCCGGATTGTTTTTCTTCACATCTTCGAGCGGCCATGACGGCATCCAGTGAGGCCCGACAACAATCCCCGCTTTACCTGCTGTAAACTCTTCTGCTGCTTTGGTTTCATCATATACCCCTGCTTCTTCTGGAATGTATCCTTTGCTCATCCAGTCAGCCAGTGTTGCCAAAGCTTGTTTTGCTCCAGGGTTTACAGAGCCGTACTCCAGTTTTCCTTCTGCGTTCAGATTCCACTGATTTGGCATCGTGCCGTAGGCTCCGAAGATCCAGCCAGCATCAGACATCCATGTGCTCAACCAGTTTTTGAATCCGATGGTAAGACCGTATGTGTCTTTTTTACCATTGCCATCCGGGTCTTTATTCGTAAACGTTTCCATAATTACTTCAAGATCAGCCAGCGTTTCAGGTGCTTTCAAATTAAACTTCTTCATCCAATCCTCGCGAATCCACATCACTGGATCACTGTTATAAGAGTAATCCAGAATCGGAATACCAATCCGTTTACCATCCTGCATGTACGGATACCATACGGAAGGATCTTCATTCACTGCGGCTTTCCACGTATCACTTGCATATTCATCAAACAATTCACCAGCATCAATGAACTTGCCCGTTTCAATCAACTCACGTGCCAGATTGAAGTCGCCGCGATACGAGATAATGTCCGGCATTTCTGCATTGGAAGCCAGAGACAGACGAAGCTTCGTTTCAAACGCGTTGTTTGTGGATGGTGAGACCCATTGATTTTTCAATTCAATGCCGAGCTTGTCTTTCGCCCATTTCGTGTGCACGTTATTGTCCTGATCTTCACCAGATTTGAATTTGATTTCAGGTCCCCAAGGACGCAAATAAGTAAGTTTTACGGGTGGATCATACTTACCGTCCTTCAATTCCAGTGTAGCACTCGGTGTGCTCGGTGCAGCCTCTTTACTTGCTCCACTGTTACAGCCGCTCAGCACTGCTGAAAGCGCGAACATTCCTGCCAAAGCCAAACCACCGATCTTTTTCTTTTTGCTTGTTTTCAACTTGTGTGTCCCCCTGTCTATGTATTGATGTTGTCTACAGAATCCATCATAATGAATCACCCGCATGTATGCCCATACTAATATTGCAACATTTATTGCATTAATTTAGGATATTAAAAAGTGAATACGGATGTTGTATTAGTACAATGTCTCCCTGTAGACTTTTGATTTATCAAGGGGCAAACACTTCCGGGTAATCGCTGCTCCACGCACCCATGCAGCCAATCAAACAGAACTTTACACAAGTGAGCACACTGCTGTCCTCATCGGTTTCATACTCAACAGAAATGTTGATGCCAGACTTGCGCCATGCGAGATAGGGTCCGCTGCCGCCAAGCCAGTCACCTTGCTCATAAATATCCGGTTGACCATAAACATCGATCCATTCATGAGGTGTTGCATCCATCGTTATTCCTTTGGGCAGTTGTCCTGGAAACGACTTTTTAATACGATCATCCGATCCAGGTGCAAGAAATAAAATGGCTCCAACGATCCACTGATCGCTAGAGAGATCATCACGTCCGGTTAGCTTGTTGATTTTCGGGGAGCGATACACATCGATACGAACAGATGCCTTGACAGACCAGATGATGTCGTCTTGAAAAGGACTATCCGGTTTCGTTATTCTTTTTACACCTAAAGGTTCAAGTATAGCTTGTGTCTGCTTGGCATCATATGGTTGTCCTAACAGCTCTATTAACTGCTCGGATGCTTGAGTTGGTTTATCGTTACTGAACATATATTTCTATCCTCTCGAAGTGAAGTGGTAATCCACCCTTTTCCCTCATCATCTTACGTTTCGTAAGTTCTGTAAAGTGTCAGATCAAAACAATTATGGCATGAATTCAACTCAATCTGAAAATAAAAACAGAGGATGACGGATAAACTCCGCTCCTCTGTTTCAGTTGCGCCTGATAGCATATGTTATGTGCGTTCCCAATGATGACGCAAGCTGCTCAATCTTAATTAATTGCTTGTATATTTCACCCAGTCATATTCAGCATACAGCGGGTTAGCTCCGTTGTAAGGCCCCAGCCAGCTGTCCACGCCCGTTCCGTTCCACAGATTCATCATAATTTTACCAGGTGTCGTTGGAATGTTCGTTGTGGCCGTATGTTTCAGAACGCCATCCACGTACCACTTGATATGGCCTGGTTGCCAATCAAACGCGTAGGTGTGGAAGCCCTGAGATGCATCAAATCCCAAGTTAACGATCTTCTCATGATTGCCGACACCATTAGTGTAATAATTGAACTGTACTTTGGTAGTGTCTTTTCCCAAGAATTCAATATCAATCTCATCCCATTGCGTTCCGTGAGCAGGTCCGGTATACGTGAAAAATGAAGAGACAATGCCTGTGTTTTTGGCAGGTTTCATACTTACCTCATACAGACCATATCCTTGAGAATTGGTTGATCGATATTCACCACAATCAAATTTGTTGTTGGACGGGCTGGTCAAGCTCAGTCTCAGCTTACCATCACTCGTAAAGTTTGCATTGTTCGCTCGCCAGGTGCAATTAAACATTGAACCGTTGGAATAACCATCAGCCTTTTGCCAGGTGCTCGGGTTGTGGTACGTTAGCGGCTCCCAAAATACATACCCTGCGAAAGCGCTTACCGAAAGAAATAATGAAACCACTCCCGAAATCGTTAACATCCACCATGTCTTCCTTTTCATCATACACCTCCATTCAAATTCACCCACCTAATATAAAACGCTTACATGGGTGTTGTTTCCATTTTATATATTCCACCTGAAGTGAACTATAGCAAACTTTAAAGAATGTATATTCATTTTTAAAGATATGTTAGTTTCATTCGTATAAGGCTGAGCACCTTCTTGAGCAATCATGCCAATCCTTTATTCTTACCAAAAGAACAACTGAAATTTTCCATAACTGTATTCCGGAGAGCACGGTTTGGAAATACTCATACATGTATCAGCCAAAACAGGAATTATTAAAGTTATACACCTTTGTATCAAAAGCAATTGAAGAAGGTCTACCCTCCAGCTGATACATTTTCCGATCTGATTTATAACAGAGCACCCTCGTAATAGTACCGAATCAAAATGTCCTGGTCGTAGTTCCCGAATCCCTTTCCAAACAGCGTAAGTCCACCCCGGCCGGGTACCCCTTCTTCAGGACTTAATTGAATGGTCCAATACGTTGCGGCTTGGAGATCCAGATCGTGAATGCGGACATCCGAGATGCGCTGACCGTCGATAAAGGTACCTTCTGCATTGATACGAAGCACTTTCAGTACGCCGTACTGGTTCACGTCGGAATGCCACCATTGCGGTGTCAGTTTACCCTTGCGGTCGCCAAAATCACCAGGGCTTGTCCACGTTCCGAGGTGATGGCCATTAAGGACAAAACGGATGTCCGAAGGCCAGTTCTCATTGACTTGCGGAGCCTCCGATCCAAGCTCCAGTGAAATTTCAATTTCACGCAGTACCTGATCTTTGTACAGATAATTAGGTATCTTATATTCGAGAAAACCTCGTGCCAACCAGAGTATGCCTGCATTCACCCGGTCCGGGTCCATGAAGCATGCGGGTGTGTCATATTGTCCAATCATTTGGGTCGTCGTTGCAATCCCGCATGTCGGCCACGCTTCGTAATCCGTATACTGTCCAACCGGAATGGATACCTCATGGTATGGGACATCGAGCGGTTCAGGTGACAGATTGATGAGCATGAACTCTTGCTGAATAAAACAATATTTATATGTGCCACCGTTCTCCCGCTTCATTCGGCTGCCTACAATTCCGGCCTTTTGCAGCTTGCTCACATGGGTACTTACGATGGCTTTACTCAAATAAAGCTCCTTGGCAAGCGCATTAATGTGCATTTCTCTGTTTAACAGCAATAACCGAACAATATTTAACCGCGCTTCGCTTGCCAGCGCCTCATAAATGACTAGCGAAGATGCATCTGTGCTAAGCATCATCAATCTCACTCTCCTTATCTTGAATTCGCTATTTTGCGAACTATACAAAACAAACTTGCTCCTATAGTTGCATAATGATACATATCAACTAACAAATCAACGAATTGATTTTGCTATTTGGCGAATTCAATCCTATGGAGGTTTTCATTTTGCTTACATCCAAAATGCTTATTGATAAAGATTTTCAGGTAGCCGAAGTCGATCCACGTCTGTATGGCTCCTTCGTTGAACATTTGGGACGTGCTGTCTATGGCGGTATTTATGACCCTGGTCATCCCACGGCGAATGAACAAGGTTTCCGCCAAGACGCCATCGAAGCCATCAAAGCGCTGAATGTGCCCATTATCCGTTATCCAGGTGGAAATTTCGTATCCGGTTACAATTGGGAAGATGGTGTAGGACCGGTAGCAGAGCGGAAACGCAGACTTGAGCTGGCCTGGTGGACCATTGAAACCAATGCGGTTGGCACCAACGAATTCGCGGATTGGGCCAAGCTGGTCGGAACCGAGGTTATGATGGCGGTCAATCTCGGTACCCGAGGCATTGATGCGGCAAGAAACCTGGTGGAATACTGCAACCATCCTTCGGGCACCTATTGGAGTGATTTGCGAATTTCCCATGGGTATAAAGAGCCTCACAAATTCAAAACGTGGTGCCTTGGTAACAAAATGGATGGACCTTGGCAGATTGGTGCAATGACCGCGCATGAGTACGGCAGCATTGCGAATGAAACGGCGAAGGCGATGAAATGGGTTGATCCGAATATTGAACTTGTAGCGTGCGGCAGTTCCAGCCGGGGCATGAGCACGTTTGCAGAGTGGGAAGCGACTGTTCTCGACCTGTCCTATGAAAATGTGGATTACTTGTCCTTGCATGCTTACTATAACAATAACAATGACAACACATATAATTTCCTGGCTACATCGCTGGATTTGGACCAATTCATTGACAGTGTGGCATCGATCTGTGACTATGTGCAAGCCAAGAAACGCAGCAAAAAGAAATTGATGCTGTCCCTTGACGAATGGAATGTCTGGAAGTCCATTGGCACAAGCCGAGCTGAAGAGCGCTGGCAGATTGCACCGCCTGAATTCGAAGATGTATACACACATGAAGATGCCCTGGCGGTAGGCTGTTACGTGATTACACTCCTTAAACATGCAGACCGTGTGAAGATGGCCTGCCTTGCACAGTTAATCAATGTCATTGCGCCAATCATGACAGAGAACAACGGAGCGATCTGGTTCCAAACGACCTATTTCCCGTTCATGCATGCATCCAACTTCGGTCGCGGTACTGTGCTTCAGTCGGTCGTATCTTCGCCGAAGTATGATTCCAAAGACTTTACGGACGTACCTTACCTTGAAGCCATCAGTGTGCATGATGAAGAAAACGGCATGATCACCATCTTTGCGGTGAACAGACATCTGGAAGAACAGATGGAGCTTCAAGTGGATCTTCGTTCTTTCGGGGAAACTACATTCATTGAGCATATCGTGCTGGAGAACGACGATCTAAAGGCCATCAATACCAAAGCGAACCCGCATAACGTTGTTCCGCACAACGGAGGACATACCAAGGTTGATCAGGGTAACGTACAAGCTGTGCTGAACAAAGCTTCGTGGAACGTTATTCGTCTGAAAACCAAGCAGGCATAATGGAAATAGGTTTAAAGGGATTTTTCTGTGTACGGGGAGCTGCCTTGATATGCCGAATATCTGGATAGCGGGATGCTGTAGAAGTTTATTTAAGCCCTCAAAATTTGAATAAATAATGAAAAGGCCGCTTATCCATTCAAAGATAAGCGGCTTTGTTCTGTTCCGGTAATCATATGCTCTATTCACGAGATCAGAAGCTGAATGCCATTTACATGAATTGATGCATATTCATCACTACTCACGTCAGTCATAGCTATGCTTAGCTGGGTTGTTTCCACCAGCATGGAGAGTGACTCAAATTCCACAAACATACCCAGCTATAGCTTGAGCCGAATAGCTGGGTAACATTTTGAAGAACTATACTTCTCCCCAAAAAATCTCAGTCTCATAATCGAATTCAACAATCCCATCTTGATTATTCCTATTGAATAGATTCCGCAGTTCTTTCATCATGGGATCATAATTTGCATGACCGGGTGCAGGGCTGTAGGAAGAGGAAAGCAACCGGCCTTTCAAGCCCTCAAAATCGAACTGCTGACTCATTCTGACTCGCATTTCATGCATTGAACCTTCCTTGAAAAAAGAGAGCAGCATCGTCTGAGAAATATTTTTATGATTGACTTTTTCGTAGTCGGTTCCGTAAGTATGAAGCAGTTGATTGTACTCTTCACGAAACGGAGTACCGTTTGTAAGACGTGAGTTCCAGATGAGTATTACTCTCCCACCTGGCCGTAGAATTCTGCGGAACTCGATTTGGGCTGCGGAACGATCAAACCAGTGAAATGCCTGTGCGCAGACAATAAACTCAACCGACTGATCAGGTAATCCAGTAGATTCTGCAGAACCTGATGTACTCTGAAATTTCGGATTACTTTCCAACATTTGCTCGGCGGCTTCCCGCATTGCCTGATTTGGCTCGACCGCGATCACATAGCTTCCGCGTTCCAGAAGCAGCTTTGAGATGATCCCAGTACCTGAACCGATGTCTGCTATGTTACTGTTCGCACGTAAACCGATGACGTCGTACAAATAGTCAATAGCCTCTTTTGGATAACTCGGGCGGTATTTTAAATACGAATCGACCCGGCTCGTAAACCGTTCTCTATTGTTCATCGATCCTCACGCTCCCATCACTATTTTGACATCCTGTATACTGGCCTCAGTAACAGCTTCAAAATCTTACTGCCCCAAAAAGCAAATACCGTCGTACCGGTCCAGGAGCTTCGCTTATTCTGGCTGTATTGATCGTTGATCATATAAGTCCGAGTCGAAATAGGACTCTTCAGACCGAACTCTTCCCATTTCGCCGGATCATTCGAACCTCCAAGTTTTCTAAGCATGTTCGCCGACTCATGATCTATTTTAGCCGAAATTTGCTCGAATGCTTGGGTAATTTGCGTATGAAACTCGTCGATCGGGTTTCGACTGGTAATGCTCTCGAGATGGATGCTTTCGCGAATATAAGAAACGTATGCCAGATGGTCTGCCCAGAACTCGTCGATATAAAAAAGCCGTACCCGCTGCTCCGATGGGCTCATCTTCCTCTCGCCTTTCAATATTTTGAGCCGTTCCTCGTATAAAATTCGCCTCTGATCCTCCACCATATCCGAATAACAGTTCAATTCCCGCTGAATATCGAAGTTTTGGCCTATAATAACGCGCTGAATATGCTCGATTTTGCTGCGGAGCGCCGGATCATCAAGAACCTCGTCCTGCCTGGGAGCGCGAAACAGTTTATGAATGCCGTAGCGAAGCATCAACTCGTCTTCCAGGCTTATATAAAATACGGAAGCTCCCGGGTCGCCTTGGCGCCCGGAACGCCCGCGCAGCTGATTATCAATCCGCATACTCTCGTTCACATGTGTACCTATCACGTATAATCCGCCCAGCTCGGCAACCACTTCTGCCTGAGCAGGATTACCGCCCCCGAGACGAATGTCGACGCCGCGCCCTGCCATATTCGTAGATACCGTTACGGCCCCGATTTCTCCCGCTTTAGCGATGATTTCGGCTTCTTTTGCATCGTTTTTCGCATTCAAAACCTGGCAAGGTACCCCCGCACCCGCCAGCGCCTCCGCCAGCATGTCAGACTCCTCGACGCTTGACGTACCAATGAGAATGGGGCGCCCACCCCTATGGACAGAAGAGATTTCTTGTACAAGCGCCTTATATTTGGCTTCTTTATGAGTGTAAATCCGGTGCTGGTGGTCGATCCGCATATTTGGCTGGTTCGGCGGAATTTGCACGACCTGCAGCGCATAGATATCCTCGAATTCCATTGCTGAAGCGTGCGCTGTAGCCGTCATTCCGCAAATTCCCGAATACAGGCTAATGAAGTGTTGAATGGTGATCGTACCGAGAATTCTACCACCAGCCTTCCACTGCAACCCTTCTTTCGCCACCAGGGCAGCTTGCAGCCCGTCCGGCAAATACCTGTTCTCGGCCACACGGCCGGTATGTTCTTCGATTAGTTCAACTTCACCGTGCCGGACGATGTAATCGACGTCTTTTTTTAATAACGATTCCACATGCAGCGCACAATTCAATGACGTTAACAAATGGCTATTATGGCTATCGTACAAATTACCGCATCCCAGCAGCAACTCCGCTTTTGCAGCACCCGCATCATTCAAGTAAACGTTCCGCTGGAACTCGTCAAAATCGTAATGCTCTGCTGGCTGCAGCTGCCGGGCCACTTCTGCGAAAAGAATGCCGTCACTCTTGGAAGCACTCGTAACGCCACTAATGACTAGCGGCACCCGCGCTTCATCAAGTAGCAGCGAATCCGCTTCGTCGACGATTACGTAGTGGAAAGGGCGGTGTACGGTGTCAGCTTCATCTAATGCGATTGTGTCACGCAAATAATCGAACCCTGCTTCTTTAGCCGTAACATAGGTTATGTCCTTGGCGTACGCTTCCCGTTTTTCGAGCAAACTCATGCCCGCTTGAACCGAGCTTACCGTTAACCCGAGAAAGCGGTAGATCGGACCCATCCACTCTGCATCTCGATTTGCCAAGTAGTCGTTAAATGTGAGCACATGAACGCCTTTGCCGGTCAATGCGTTTAGATAAGCAGGCATAACAGCAGAGAGTGTTTTTCCTTCACCGGTATGCTGTTCGATCAAAAATCTTTCGTGCAAAGCAATAGCAGCCATAATCTGGACATCGTAAGGATGTAATCCGAGTGTTCTCTTTGCAGCTTCGCAGACTAACGCATAAGCATCAACAAGCAGCTCATCCAAAGAAGTGCCTGATCTTGCCTCATTTTGCAGCCGAAGGGATTCCGCTTGCAGCCGCTGATTGTCCCAAGCTTCCAAACTCCGTGTCCTGATAAGCTCCACTTTGTCTCGATAATCTTTCAACAAACGCCGGGTATCGCGCTCCTTGAATTCACGCATCAACTTGACGACTACATTCATCGGAATTTGATTCCTCCTCCGTAGAAATAAGTGGTTCTATCTCGGCTTTTTAAGCGGTATCCATTCCGTATGTCCTCATATTGCCCCATGATAAGAAAAGACTCCATATGGAGTCCCTTCTTTCGATCATTAACACACCAGCCAAATCATTTGTTCCCGCTCTAGCTTATGTGAACCAACTTCATCACTTCTCCGATGGGAGCGGTGTAAAGAGTAGATTCACCGGCAGGTTGCTTCCTGGCGCAGCAGAGAAAAGAATTGTTACACTCTCTCCATATGCCCCTGTGCGGTAAAGAACGCTTTGTTCACTTGAATTGCTAACAGCAACGTTACCATCGGCAATGGATACAACCTGATTGTTTACTAGAGCCACTCCTGAGTACTTCCCTCCACGAGGGTTAAATGAGATTAAAGTACGCGGAGCCACATTGTTCAGCGTGATTTTGTACAATACGCCAAAATTACCCGCGTTGGATGCGTCTGTGTAAGCCATTGGATCTGTTCCAGCCAGATTGGGATCGCTTGCGTTATCACCCAGTGGCAGACGAGCTGGTTGGGCTCCCACTAGCTGATCATACGTAATGATACGAGTCGCATTCGGGTACGTTCCACGGTTGTGCACACCGTCACGATCAAGCACAGGAAGCATTGGTAAAGTCTCAAACGGATCTTTATTTTCTTCGACGAGGATAACGTTATAGTCAAGGGTATAATCACTATAAGCATCCGAATAGAGTGAGATCACTTGTCCTTCTTTGATCGGAGTTTTATTTAGTTCGGTCAAAATCAGCTTGCTTTCTCCAGGTTGAATAACCTCTTTCTTTTGATCCGCCCGGGTCTGAATTGACTTGAACCATTTATCAATCGACAATTTCCCAGCTACGGTAGCATAAGGCGTAGGTCCTGCAAAGCCCATATTTTGTTGTTCGAATACTGCCGGATTAGGGTTGTTATTGGTTACAATCACATACATTTTTACTCTTTTGCCTGTATTGTTCACATGATGAATCATGAAACGGGTCTGCCCTGAAGATGATTCTTTATATACGATGCCTTCCGTATTAACCGTTTCCGGACTGTTGCTGCGGATCAGCAGACTTGGTTCATCCGTGTACGTATAAGGCACTTTTTCCATGGCAGTCACTTCGCCACCGTTAAACGTAAATTTCTGTCCTACCGGCGTGAAGAGTAAATTGAAATCGGAAAATGAATATAATGTCTCATTGGTTATGGTTATGACTTTGGAGTACGTGTTCGTAGCGCCATGGTTGTCAGTAACAGTAAGTGTCACCGTTTTGGGTCCGGGTTCAAAGAAGGCCAGCGAATTATTTTCCCACACCGTTTTGGCAATGCTGTTTTCATCATCAGTACTCTGGTCGATATACGTTATTTTTTCGCCCATTTTATACTGTTCCTTGTCTGTGGTGAACATGGCGACAGGAGGAAGATTAGGACTCAGAATTTGAATCGTAATCGAATAAGGATCGCTCCATTGCCCGCTTGAATCCTGTACTTGATATGAAATCGTATATGTACCTGCTTGATCAAACGATTCCTGACGACCTGTCCAGCGTTCGTCAACAATCTTCAGTCCATTTGGAGAAACGTAAGAAGTTATATAGTCCACCTTATCGCCCGCAAAAATTTCCTTTTGGGAAACCACAAAGCTTGCAACGGGTTTAGTATTTAGATTCAGCACAACCGTTTTAGCGGACTGATTCACTTTATAAGTGATGTTCAGAGCTTGCGTAATGGAAGTTAACGGCACCATAAACGTATTTTTTTGCTGATATGCAGGGCCCTTCATCGTTCTGGACTCTCCATTCACGGTATAGGCCGTACTGTTGGTTTTGAACCTTAGCTCATTATCACCACTAATGATGATGGTTTCTTTGGTTGTGTTATCGTATTTGACTCCGTATCCCACACGATCCACCAGTGCGCGGATCGCAACATAGGATACACCGTTTTTTACAGTCATCGGCTGTCCAGCAAGATACGTTTTCCCATCCTGCTCCATTTTGTTGCTATTCATGTACAACGTCAGATTACCGCCTGCTGCTACCGTAGAATTCCCACCAATGGATGGTTGCTCTATTTGAGCAGGCGTCACTTGCGTTTCAACATCCTCAGTCGTTCCTTCCTTACTCGTAGATCCCATATTAGTTTCATTTGTAGTCGTCTCTCCCCCATCTAAGGCGGGTTTCTCGATATCTGTTTTAGGTGTTGCCTCAGTGCCTGTCAAAGTTCCGGTTTCTTTTCCATTAGTGGATGGATTACTGCTGGATGCGTTACCGCTACCCGTTTTCACTTCACTCTCTGCAATCGGTTGCTCTTTCTTCAGCACCTCAACCGATTCTACTTTTGCCGTCTTTACTGACTCTGTGTCATCTTGCGGGGCTGATTGCGCATTCACAGAACCGACTGCAAATGCTTGTAAAACAGCTAAAGCGGTAAAAATGGACAACTTCTTCTTCAGTTTCATGCTTTGTCTTTGGCTCCTTTTGCTCCCAAGTAATGTTTATCCTATCAAAAAGTCATAGTATTAGACGCAAGACTCAGGTAAAAGTTTCTATTAAAATGTAAATTTTGGAGTTGAGAAGTTTACGGAATTGAAAACGGCATCTTAATTTAAACTTTATATCCCAAAAAGAATTGCTGGACATGGGAATGTTTGAACTTATCTATACCTAGCCAACGAACAGAGCACCCCATAAGTAAGCAATCCTGAGGAGGTTCGTGCCTTCTGCCATTACAAAAAAAGCAAAACCCACCGATTAAAGCTAAATGCCCTCGGTGGGTTTTTGTATTAACATCAAAAATAACGGTATTCCCACTCGGACATAAGGATAAAGTCCAGAATGGCTGCAGCCTGAAAATACACCTCTGCTCTTCTCACCTCTCCATCACCCTGACGTCAATTTCAAGTGTCGTAATTGACCAGGTAATGATGAAGCTCCGTGTTATAGAAACCGATGCTGTGCTCAATTAATCTGCCTTCCCCGTCGAAGGAGTTACGCAAGCGCTTGAGCACATGCGTCTCCGGGGGGATCTCCAGCAAGTGGCACACTTCCGGAGGTGGCAGCTCTACATAGAAACGGTCCTTGAAGTTCTCCAGCACAATGTCATTCTCCTCGAGAGAGTCGTACAGTGACTGAATTTTTGTAACCATCTCTGCCGTACCTTCCCCGGGCAATGCAGCTGCAGCCAAGTAGTGTATCAAATGAATATAAGGCTGACCATTCAAAATATAGAGCCGTTCAATCCGCTGGCAATACGGTCCGTAGAGGTTATATTCCTCCGTTCCTGCATCATTCGTAATTAACCGGGATGTCAGCAGTTTCTTTTCCAGCTTATGTCCCTCTTCTACGAGCAGCTCCGTAAACCGTTTGCCCTTAGAGAGCTTCTGATGGGAAGTATTGCGCATGACAATCGTTCCGACACCGCTTTTCTTCTGCACATAACCTTCCTGTGACAGCTCTTGGACCGCGCCACGGACCGTCATTTTACTGACGCCAAATTCCTTTTCCAACTGCGGCTCGGAGGGGATGATGCTCCCAAGAGGATATACGCCGTGCAGTATCCGGTCTTTGAGAATTTTCTGGATTTGCTGATATAAAGGACCTTGCTTGCGTTTCAAAGACACCGCTGTTCACTACCTTTCAACATCTAAGGCATGGTCTGACAGCGCCCGAAGCACCTCACCCTCGGTAAAAAGCGCTGTATCGCCTTGAGTGGTATGGGCCAGCATCGCTGCTGCCGCTGCCATATTAACCGTCTGCTGCTGCGGATATCGCTGCAATTCCCCATGAATAACGGCGCTTGCAAAAGCATCGCCGGCACCGATTCGATCATACACCGGGAAGGTCAGCTTTCGAGAAAACAGAAACGTACCTTGATGATAGATATATCCTGTCAGAGAATGCGTATGGTCAACGTTAATCTCTCGGTGGGTTCCCGCTACCGTTCCGATTCCGAAGCGCTTCACCACCTCGGGAATCGCTTGCTTCAACTGTGTTATTCTATCATATTCTCTGGTTCCAATGCCAAGAATATACTGCGCATCCTTCTCATTCATCAGCACCAGGTCAGCAAGTTCCAGCAGTTCCTCATAATGCGGGCGGGCCTTGGCATAGCCATCCGTTCCCCATAACGCAGGACGGTAATTGCAGTCAAAAACAACCTTACCTCCGGCACTTTTCACTTCCGAAGCAAGCCGCTTCATCTGCTTGCGCACATTTTCATTCATAGCCAGCGTAATGCCGCATAGATGAAGAACATCGATTAGTGAGGCAAGAGCCTTCATATCATAATTGCCTGCCTCCGCGGTATTGAAGCTGCTCCCCAATCGGTCTGTGTAAGTGACTCTGCCGGGGCGTGCTCCAAAGCCTTTCTCCAAAAAGTACATCCCCAGCTGCTTGCCTCCCCGGCTAATTAATGAGGTATCTACCCCAAGCTTCCGCAGATAAGCAATAGCCGCTTCACCGACAGGGGTTTCCGGCAAAGTGGTAATAAGAGCACCGGTATGGCCGTATCCAGCCAGTGCTGCCGTTACATTAACCCCGCTGCCGGAAAAAGAATAATCCAGCCTGCTGCTCTGGACCAGAGTTTCATAGCCCGGAACCTGCAGCCGCATCATCACTTCACCAAAAGCCGCAATTCTAGGCATACCGGTCCACCAGCGATTTCATCGTTTCAAGCAATCTGACGACATCCTGGACGTTTGTACTTCCCGTCTGCTGATCAATAATAGATGAATACACATGCGGGATAACCTGCGGTACGCCGGCCTGAAGTGCCATTTCCAGAATAGGTCCGAAGTTATCCAGGTCTATTCCGCCTGTCGGCTCCAATGCAAACCCAGCTTCCCCACAGGCCTTGGCCACCGCACGGTACTCCTCTTCCAGCTTAAGCCCCTGCATCGGATAATATTTGAGCGCATTGCCCCCCATATCACGAACCAGTGCAATAGCGGCCTGAACCGGAACAACGGCATGTGGTGTGGTCCCTGAACTGACGGGGCCGGTTGATATATTTACGTAACCCGGTTGCCCGCACGGGGAGACCAGGCTGTTGATCCAGCTGTCTTTAGCTCCAAGATTGGCACGAGTTGTCCCCACCGCCGGAAATACCTGATTGATGTGAGTTCCAGAATAACTTGCGGCAATCTCAGCTACAACAGCCGCCTGGCGGTTGTCACCTGCTCCGAGTCCGATGGATACGGCATCTTCTATAGCCTGACCGTATTCAGTCATGGCTGCTGCCGCTTCCTCCACCGTAGCATAATTTTTGGACAGTACACCTACCAGCACATAACCCTCCGCAGCTTCGTACACATCCTTCGCATTCCTAATACTGCCAGCCAGTACATTAAGTGCGGCTCTATTCTTATATAGACGCTGCTGGATATTGCTCATTTTTGTTTTCCCCCCACAATTTCACGTACTCTGCTGACAATAACCTGAAGATCATCCCCTTGAAGCGGTCTAGGGTCAATATCAAAATAACCCTGTTTGATACCGTAGTCCCGGGTGTATACAGCAATTACGCCATCACGCAGCTGATCATTAACATTTCTCGCATCCACCCCTGCAACAGAGGGATCAATCTGAATCCGCCCACGGAAAATGGCTCTGCCCGCTTCATCCTGTACGATCCGGACCGAAACTCCAGGAAGCATGGCTAGCGGCTGAAGAGCCTCCAAAGCATTCTTTTCCCGCTCACTGTTATCGGTTTTGTCCTGGTATTCCTCCAAAGCCTGAAGCAGCCCGAAGGTGGTCTCTTTGCCAACCTTCATACTGCGGCCGATTCCGTGGAGTTGTACCTTTAGCCACTCGACATATTTCTTTTTGCCGGCGACAATGCCGGAGGTAGGTCCTTCAATAGCTTTTGATCCGCTGTAAATCGCCAAATCCGAATACTGGACGTATTTGCGTAAATCCTCTTCCGCTGCCGCATCAACAATCAGCGGCACCTCCCTGCGCTGCGCAACCTCCCAGGCCTCTTCCACAGAGATCATGTTCTTCTGCACGGCGTGATGGGACTTGACATAGAGAATGGCTGCAGTGCGTTCACCGATCGCCTGGTCAATATGCTCCTTGCGGCCTTCATTGGCATATCCAACTTCCACCACCTGACCTCCGCCTAGGAATACCATAGTTTCCACCGGTGCACCATACTGCACATTATGGCCCTTCAGCATAATAATCTCATTTTTCAGCACTGGCTCCTGATGAAGGCGAAGGCTGAGGCGCGGGTCTCCAGCGGTCACCATGGCTGATACGGACAGCGCAATGCCGCTGGATGCTGAGTTCACGACTACCGCCCCTTCCGAACCAAGCAGGCGTGCAATATAGTCTCCGGATTTGTCCACAAGATCCGCAATTTCCACATACTGCTGTCCGCCCTGCTTCATCGCCTCCATGACCGAATCCGTTGGTGCGGAAACGCCAAGGATACTCATTCTCCCACTCGCATTAATAACACGTTTCAATCCATATCTAGCTTGTAATGAGTGATCCATTAGTAAAGACTCCTTTGGCTTCAATATAGTACTGCGCTACCCGGATATCGCCTTCCGAGTCCTTAAGCTGTTTCTCTCCTGCTTTTAGGGCAAACAAAGTCAGGTTCGCCTGATGCCCCACCCTAATCTGTCCGAGCTCCGGCTTGCCGAGCCACGCCGCGGCACTGCTTGTAACCGCACGGATGACCTCTTCCAGACTGTAGCCGAGATACAAAAATTTCGTCAGCACATTGGACATGCTGTACACTGGCCCGTTAAGACGGTTGCCCCGGTAAATATCCGTGCTGATGGTATTCAGCGCAATTCCTGCCGTTTTGGCCTGTTCCGCAACCCGGAAGGAGAAGCTCGCTGTGCCATGCCCCACATCCAGATGAACTCCTCGGGCAATGGCATCGAGCAGCCCTTGCAGAGGTGTACCGTCCTCATGAAACAGATTGTTAGACTTGCCGTTAAGATAATGAGTAATTACATCGCCCGGCTGCAACAGCTCCAGCACTTCGGAGATTGAGGGTGGCGCAGAGCCGATATGCACCATAAGTGGAAGCTTTGTTTCTTCCGAAAGTGTACGTGCCAGCAAGAGTGGCTGTATGCCGCTGTCTTTGACAACACTTTGGCTGATACGAGCCTTCAGACCAACGATGAATTCAGGGTAGGACGCTGCCGCCTCCCGGGCCTTAGCCAGATCGATCCATTCCAACTGCGAAAGTTCATCTGTACGTTCAAGCCCTATCCTTGAAATATTCAACAGTGCAAACACCTGTGTATCAGCTTTCAGGCTCGCGGTATACAGATCTCCGATCCGGTCTGCACCACGGCTCCCGGCATCCACCAGTGTCGTTACTCCCTGCTTCACCCCAATTTCGTCTATATCATCGCCATAGGGATGAAGCTCCGGCACAGCATGCACATGCAGATCAATCCATCCGCTGGAGACGTATAACCCGGAACAGTCTAACTCAGTCTCTCCTTCAACCTGGCCTGGCGGTGTAATGGCAGTGATAATTCCGTCCTGAATGGAGATATCCATGATTCGCCCGTCGACAAGCTGCAAATTGCGCAGCACATTCTCTGTTCCCACTCATCCCATCTCCTTCTTTAACCGCGTTATACAGGCAAAATTCAAAAATTGATCAATGACATGAGACCCATACACCCCTATATTTAATAATAAACCTGACGAACTGCTCCATTACAAAGATTATAATGTTATAATGTTTATATTAGCACAAGTGTAATCCAGAAGAGAACAGTGAATTATGACCCCAAGATTTCTTATCCGAATATGTTAACACTGGAGGGACTGCTTCATGGCAAATCCGGCACTCAAGCCATCATTATTCAACAGATTCCGATTCAGCTGGAATCATTTCAAGTCAAGGCTTCTGCTAAAATATGCTTTTTCCTACATCCTGATATTTCTTATCCCGTTGACCGGTGTAACCATTTTTGTATATGAGAACGCTGTCAAAGGCCTGCGTGTAGAAATTGAACAATCCAATGTGAATCAGCTCAATCAAGTGAAGAGCACAATAGATACCCGTATGAAGGAGCTTCAGGAAATAGCGGGGAGAATCGCCTATGACAGGCATCTGACACCCTATATGGTAAAGCATCCCTACTACGGTCTGGAGGCGATTCAGACGTTGGCGAATTACAAAGCCAGCAGCAATATTGCTGAGGATCTACTTCTTTATTTCCATGACGATTCCAACATCTATTCTTACCGTGGTCTGGCTGATCTTCATGTCACCTTTGATACCTTCTATCAGTTCGAGCGATGGACTCCAGAAGAATTGCGGCGGGATTTGAATGAAACCAAGCAGCCAATGGTACGTCCCGCTGAAAATGTAACGGTCAATTCCCGCATGGATCCGATGCTCGTCATGCTTGTACCGATTAAACCAAATGACCCGTTTCCATACGGAACTGTTGTCTATTTGATGAAAGAATCCAATCTTACGGGGGTCATGGATTCAATTTTGAGTGATTTCTCAGGGAGCAGCTATATTTTCGGTCCCTCTGGAGAGGTGTTGACCGCGAACAACCATGGCGTCAGCCTTCCCCAGAGCGAGCTCAAGAATTTATCCGCTCTGGAGCCCGGTATTCATAATCTGGAGCTGGACGGTGAACAATACTCCGTCGTTTCTGTACAATCCGAAGAAAATGGTTGGACGTATGTAACCACGATGCCAAGCTTCCAGTTCTTCAGCCGGGTCGCCCATATCCAAACCCTGATTCTGATCGTCTTCTGTATCACGGTTATTACCGGCATAGCTGCCGCACTGCTGCTGGCCAAAAGGCAATACCATCCAATCCGGGACCTGATGGAATTCGCCAAGCTGAGAGGAAGCGGCAATGATGCGCCCAAGCTCCGCAATGAATGGGAATGGATTCGGCAGACGCTCCACGATTACAGTGCCAGAATTGATCTTCAGGAGCCCTTTGTTCGCAACCAGTGCATGCTGCTGCTTCTCAAGCATGGCAAGCCGAACGATCCCGAAATTGAGCAGATGATCCTCAGCACAGGCTTCAAGCTTCCTCAGGGACAAGGCCTCTACTTCTCGGCGATCTTATCCTGGGATGAAACTGTGCCCGGCGGCAAGTCCTGGCAGGAACGTCATCTGCTGCAGGAAATACTCAGCAATGTATGTTTCTCAGGTCCCGATGCACAAATCTTCGGTGTCGAATTCTCGGTCAAAGACCAGTTTGCCCTGATTATTTCACTTCCTGGCGATGCGGACATGACGGTTCACAACCGTATGGAGCAGGTTATTGACGCCATTCAAGCGATAATCCGCGAACACTCACAGCTGTCTCTGAGTATCGGTGTTGGTATGGCCTACAAAGACCTGGCTCTGCTTAACCAGTCCTTCATCGAAGCCGCTGCAGCTCTGGAGCATCGGATGATTCGGCGCACCGGGCAGGTAACTTATTTCGAGCAGCTTGCAGAGCTGAATCCTGCCAGTGCCGAGAGTTTCTGGATTCCGCGCAAATCCATGCTGAAGCTGGAACAGAGTCTGAAGCAGGGCAATGAATCGGTAACCGTTCAGATGATTGTGGATACGATTGACACGATTAAAGACGAGCCGCTGCAAGTCCATCTGCTGCGCTGCATTTGCTTTGATTTGCTAAACGTTCTCCTTCGCACCGCCTCCGAGCTTGGAATGAATGAAGTGTTTGCCAATATACCGGAACTGACCTCATTTGAAACGCTTGAAGAGCTGGAGAGCCGTCTGCTCTCTCTGGCCGCTGCCATTTGCGCACAGGTCGAGCGGAATACGGAAACAAGTGAATCATCATTAATGGATGACATTCTCGTTTATGTGGACCAGCAGTTCGCAGATTACACACTCAGCCTGGAGCATGTGGCGCTGAAGTTTGCCATTTCGACCTCTTACTTAAGCCGGAGCTTCAAAGAAAAAACCGGCAGCAATTTCTCACAATATATTTGGCAGCGTCGTGTGGATGAGGTCATCCGACTGCTGGAAAATACGAGCGCACCACTCAAAGAAATTATTGAGCAGGTCGGTTATTTGGATGCGCCGAATTTTATCCGCAAGTTCAAAAAAGAAACCGGTCTGACGCCGGGACAGCACCGCAAGGAACATGCCTTGAAGGGGGCTGCTGCGAAAAGACCGGTTTAAGTTGGCGAAACTACTTCGCTTCCTGGAGAATATGCTCTACCAGTTCATCCAAAGGAACAGTTGCGAGCGCAATTGCTGTATCCGTTACTCCGTAATAGATATAGAGTAGCCCGTCTTTGACCACATTTCCGGTCGGAAAAATGACATTCGGAATTTGGAACCCGAATTTCTCGTAGTACGTCTCCGGTTCCATTATGAAATGATGTGTCCGGGCAATGATTTTCTCCGGCTGCTCCAAATCAAGCAGCATGGCCCCCACACGGTAGACAATATCTTCATCGACGCCGTGATATAACACCAGCCAGCCCTTGTCCGTACGAATCGGGGGTGTAGAGCCTCCGATTTTCCGTGATTCCCAGGACAAGTTTTCAGCGGTTGCGAGCAGCTTGGGCTCTTCCCAGTTCACTAGATCCTCGGAGTAGGTAATCCACATGGCCGCTTTATCCGTGCCGTAGGCTTCTCCCACATATTCCTCGGGGCGGCGCAGCAGCACGAACTTGCCGCCTATTTTCTCGGGGAAAAGAATGTTGTCCCGGTCATTGATATCCAGAGGCGTTGTGTCTGCTACAAACTCCCAATCCAGCAAATTATCCGATTTCAGAATTGAGGACCGGGTCAGCCAATGTCCCTCCTCTTTCCCCCATCCATCCGGATATTCCGGAATGGAACGCATGGGGACGCCTGCTCCAGTAGGATAATAGCTCATAGCACAAGGACGTAAGGCGTAGTTCAGATAGAAGGTTCCGTCGATTTTGACAATACGCGGGTCCTGGACACTACCATAAGGGAATCCCAGCATATCGGGCGTCACAATCGGTTCATCCTTTACATGTGTAAAGTTCACTCCGTCTTCACTCTCCAGCAGACCCAGGTAATTCTTGCATGGGGTCAGGGAGCCAGCGGTACGCTCAATCATATAAAATTTGCCGTTATCGATGATGACCGCAGGGTTGAAAACCGTAACCTTGCGCCATTCATAGCCGCCAGGGACGACAATAGGATTATTTGGATGTCTTGTGATTTGCATATCTATTCCTCCTGCGATTCATGTTCGTGATAGAGTTTGATCGTCTGGACCTCATATGGTTTAAAAGAAAGCGGAATCACTCCCTTGGAAGTCTCCACCGAACCAATCTCACTCTCCAGGAGATTGACCCGGGAGACGCGGATTTCCTCATCCTTCCAGTCCAGTACAGCTGTGTCTCTGCTGCCTGAAGATTCGTACAGCCGGACAACCGTTCCGCTTCCGTCCTCTGCACTTTTGATTGTATCCAGCATCACATGATTGCTTCTAAAGTCGAGCCAAGCATGAGTACTTGGATAGCGGCCGGAATGAGACTCTTCGCTGATCACCTGCAAGGGTTCATTCAGCACTGCTGCTTCCCGTACAACGTCTGCTTGCCGCCATTCCCCGGCGTGTGGATACACGGAATACGTAAATTGATGTTGCCCCTGGTCCGCATAGCGGTCTGGCCAGCGCGGCGAGCGCAGTAGTGATAGGCGCAGCACACCGTCATGAATGTCATAGCCATATTTGCAGTCGTTCAGCAGGCTGATGCCGTAGCCCCCCTCTGACAAGTCCGCCCAGCGATGGCCGCAGACCTCGAATTGCGCCTGTTCCCAGCTGGTGTTTCGATGAGTGGGACGTTCCAGCGCTCCAAACGGAATCTCATACGTCGCCTTCACAGCCACAATATCCACCGGAAAAGCAGTCTTAAGCAGTTTGTGCTCCTCCCTCCATGTAACGCTAGTCCGGAAATCCACCCTCCGGCTGTACCGGGGCAGAATAATCTCCTGCTCAATCAGGGACTCATTCAGCTGCCAGCTGAACTTCAGCACTGTCAGCATAGGTCCGCTGGTGATGACCCGTCGCTCCAGCAGCTTTGCCTTGCCTGCAGGTTGCTGTTCATAACGAGGGTCCAGATCCCAGGCATCCCATAATGGCGGGGTATCATGATAGAACTGCAGTTGATTGCCAGTCTGGCCGGCCTGAAGAATTTCCCGGCCGGCGCTTTTGTCATACCAGCGGCTAATTTCTCCGTCATCATTAAACATAAGAATGTAATGCTCTGTCTCCCATTGCTTCTGAAAAGCGTCTTTGATTGCAGGATCCTCCTGCTGCTTACGCGGCTCTTCTGGCTCCCGCAACCAAATTGTTCGGCAGCCAAAGGCTGGGACATTGCGGACCGAGATAGCCAATGTGAAACTGCTGCCGTCTTCATCCGGGTGCCAGCATTCACTCTCCAGCAGGCCATCTTCATCGAACGCCTGCAGTGCAGCCAAACTTTGGTCCACCTGAAGGTGGATCAGCTCCGTTCGCTCCCAGCCTAAGCTGTTGAAAACCACATAAGGGCGGCCTTCGCCTGATGTGTCCACTGCACTTGCCAAAGTATGGAGTGAGGTGTCCAACACCTGCTGCCCCAAACGGAAGATTTCGGCGTATTGCTCCCGCGACGTGATGTAGACCTCCGGAATGGAAGTGCCGGGAATAATGTCATGAAACTGGTTAAGCAGCAGCAGCTTCCATCCTTCGGCAAGCTCCTGAGCTTGCGGCTGTAAAGGCTTCGTAATACCACTCTGCTCCGCAAAAACGCTCCAGATCTCCGCTTGCCGGTATAAGACCTCTGCCTTGCGGTTGCTTCGCTTATTAAAGGCGTGAGTCGTGAACGTGCCCCGATGAAGCTCCAGATAGAGATCGCCATGCCATGCTGGAAGCTCCGGCTGGCGTAAGCCGATCTCCGAGAAAAAAGCCTCCGCCGTTGAGAATTTGCTGACAGGCTGACCGGGTGCCAGATCGGTGCGAGCCACATACTCCAGCATTTCATGGGTGACGCCACCTCCACCATCGCCATGACCATAGAGCAGCATCAACTCATCATGCTGATCTTTCTGAGCATGAGCCTGCCAGTGCTCGTGAACATCCTTCGGATGGGTATGCTCATTCACCCCATGGTTCTGATAGGCTACGATCTTCGTTCCATCAATGCCGACCCAGTGGAACAGCGTATGAGGAAAGGGATTGGTATCATTCCAGCCCAGTTTGGTCGTCATAAAATAATCAATGCCCGCTTGCTTAAGCAGCTGCGGCAGAGAAGCGCAATAGCCAAAGGTATCAGGCAGCCACTCAATTGTGGAGCGTTTACCGAATTCCTTCATATAGAAACCTTGGCCATACAGCATCTGGCGCACCAGTGATTCTCCCCCGGGGATGTTCAAATCCGGCTCTACCCACATGCCTCCGACCAGTTCCCATCGGCCTTCGGCGATCCGTTCCTTGATCCGCCTGTACAGCTGCGGATAATGCTCCTTGGCAAAGGCATAGAGCTGAGGCTGGCTTTGGGAATACCTGAATTCCGGATACTTGTCCATTAAAGTGCAGACCGTGGAGAAGGTCCGGCTGACTTTTCGCACGGTTTCCCGGACCGGCCATAACCAGGCAACGTCGATATGAGACTGGCCTACCATGTGCATCGTTCCTGGAGACAGCCCCTCTGGCCTGTCCGCCGCAGCTTCAGCCCGCAGCTGCTTTTCAGCCGCTGCGACAGCGCTGCCGTCAAGGATCACCTGCTCCTTCATGTAGATCGTGTCCATCACCCGCTCCAAGGCTTTCCCGCTACGAATACGGCGCATATCCGCTTCTGGCAGCAGCAAGGCAGCTTCATGCACGGTTTTCACCGTATGCAGCAGACTGTATACGTGAGGATTCACATGCACAAGAATGATTTCAATCCCTTCCAGCGGTGACTTGATCACTGCCTGGCGGTTGAGCGGATCCTCCGGTTCCGGCACCGGATCATACAGTTCGATGTCCAGTTGAAGCTCTTCACCCGCAGTCCTGGATGGCAGCGGAATGAACCAGTGATTGCTGTCCAGTCCATGATATGGCTCTCCATTAATTTTCAAGAGGCCCTCTCCTCGACCCAAGTAGAGCAGTGCAGCCTCGTCCGGCGGCCAGTGTTCCGGGAGCATTGTCTGATGCTGCAAGAAATACGTAGTGCCGTAGCCCCCATCAAGCTGTGAGATTTTACAATTCGGATGAAAGTCTCCTTCATGCTCATAGCTTCCGGGTAAGAGATAGCGGGACTTCCGCATACTCCACTCCTTTAGCTCAACCTTCTCTGCCCACTGCCGCTCTGCCAGCCATTCGATAAAACGGTTCATACGTTTCATGGCTTAGTCCTCCTCTCTGACCTTAAGCCGTGCCGTCAAATATTCTTCGGAGTGCGGACCTGCCATCACGACAAACTCCCCTGCCTCCACGATCCGCGATAAATCAGCCGAAACGTACTCTAACTGTTCCCGACCAACGCTGAACGTCACCGTTTGGGTGTCACCCGGCAAAAGACTGATCTTGCGGAAGGCTTTAAGTTGCTTCTCGGGACGGGTTATGGAAGAGTCCAGATCGGAAATGTAGAGCTGGACAACCTCACTGCCCGTTCTGGCACTTGAGTTGGTAACATCCACCGAGACAAGCGCTTCACCATCCGTAGCAATGACGGAGGGCTCTACCTTCAAATTGCTGTATTGGAATTCACTGAAACTGAGTCCGTAGCCAAATGGGAATTCGGCATTGAAATCCGTCTCCAGATACCGCTTTCCTCTTGTACGCCGTTTATAGTAATAAACGGGAAGCTGGCCGACATGCTTCGGAATGCTGATCGTCAGCCTTCCAGAGGGATTTACGTCGCCGAAGAGAATATCGGCGATGGCATGTCCGCCTTCCTGACCCGGGTACCAGGCTTCCAGAATGGCGTCAGCATGCTCTACAATCCATGGCTCGGCAATCGGACGGCCATTAATATAGACCACGATCAGCGGCTTACCCAGGTTACGGATCTCCTGCGCCAGTTCAAGCTGTACCCCCATCAGATTCAGCGTGGCCCGGTCAATGCCCTCACCGCACTCCATATCGCTCCAGGAATGTTCGGTTACAACAGAAGCACCTGTGAGGAGATCGATTGTTCCTTCCCCGAAGTCCCTGGCGCTGGAGCCACCAATCGCGAGCACAACAGCATCAGCCTCGGCTGCACAGGCCAGCGCATGGGGAAATCCTTCCCGGGAATCGCCTTTGATTCGGCAGCCTGGTGCATATAGGGCACTGTCCTGGTCGCCGCCCAATGCTTGCCGGATTCCCTCCAGTACAGTAACAATTGCGCCTTTTGGCTGGGGTGAGGTGTAGTCACCCAGTTGATTGTATGGCGCATCTGCATTGGGGCCAATCACGGCTAGCTTCGGGATTTGCTTGCTAAGAGGCAGTATTCCGTCCTTATTCTTGAGCATAATAATGCTTTCGCCGGCAATCCGTCGCGCCAATTTCCGGTGCTCCGGCCTGCCTATCATCTGTTCGGCATGCTCCGGATCGACTAAAGGACGGTCGAACAGTCCAAGCTTGAACTTCAGCTCCAGGATTCTGGCGGCAGCTCGATCCAGATCATACTCTTGCAGGCGTCCATTTCGGATTGCAGCAGAGATGTGCTTCTCGAACATCTCACCCGACATCTCCATATCGATTCCGGCCAGCAGCGCCTGGGCTACGGCCGTTTCCCCGCTGTCCGCTGTATTATGGCCATTCGTCAGCATACCCAGCGCACCGCAATCGGTGATTACGAAACCATCGAAGCCCCATTGCTCCCTCAACACATCCTGCAAAAGATAACGGTTGGTGGTGCAGGGCACCCCGTCTATTTCGTTATAGGCGGTCATAATGGACAACGCTCCGGCCTCCACCGCTTTGCGGAAGGGCAGCAGGTCCACCTCATGCAGCTCACGGAGTCCCATATGCACTGGCGCTGAATTTCGTCCGCCTTCCGAACTGCCATAAGCGGCGAAATGTTTCAGGGTGGCCAGTACGGAATCCTCTGCATCCAGCCGGTCTCCCTGCAAACCCTTTACCGCCTCCACTCCCATAGTTGCAATCAGGAATGGGTCCTCACCAAAGGTCTCCTCCGTCCTCCCCCAGCGCGGATCACGCACCACATCAAGCACCGGAGAATACGTTGCCGCTCCACCCTGGCTGCGGGTTTCCAGGGCTACTACCTGACACATCTCCCGGTACAGCTCTGGATTCCACATACTGCCCAAAGCCAACGGAACTGGAAATACCGTGGCGCCTATAGCCATATGTCCGTGCGAACATTCTTCCCCGAACAGAATAGGAATGCCAAGCCTGCTCTCCTTCATGGCGAAAGCCTGAATGGCATTAACCGCCTCAGCACCTTCCTTCGGGGACAAGCCTGTCTCCAGTGTGACGCCAGTCCATGGATCTGCACGCAGTGTTCCATATAAGGAGCCGACGCCTCCGCCTGCAACCTGACGCTTAAAAGCTTCCGTCATACCCGTAGTTCCATCTGGGCGCTTCTCATAGCACTGCCAGCCGAAAGGCTGAACTAATTGTCCAGCCTTTTCTCCAAGAGTCATCCGTTGCAGCAGGTCCTGTACCCGATCCGCCACAGGGCGTGTTTTATCCTTATAAATCATTTCTTACAGCACCTTTCTGCGCAGAGCCTCATTAGTTGGATTTCCAGCGGTCATAGGCAGCCTGATTGATTTCAGCTACACGTTCTCCGCCCATTTTCTTAACGGTTGCCACATAATTGTCCCAGCTCGTGAGCGGCTCGGCACCGGTGATGAATTTCGCTTCCATCTGGTTCACATATGTGGTCAAATCAGAGTTCAAGCTGCTGATTTCGGTCTGCTCTTCCACCGTTAGAAACAACGTCGGGAATGGAATCCGTGCGCCTTTGTCAAGAAGCTTCTGCTTGGTTTCCTGCTCGACCCAGAGGTCAAAATCGGTCTTTAGCCCTTTGCTGATATCATCCATGGACAGCGTTGGAGCGGGAATGCCGTAGTTAGGCGTCAGAGTTGCCCGGTAATCCTCCATCTCCTTGCCGTCCGGTACCGGCAAGTACTTCTTGACCCGGTTCTCTTTGTCGGTGTATTCCCAGAGAATGCCCTCCGGCCCTTTATTGAAGAACATGGCCCCTTCATAGGAATAGAGATAGTCCACCCAGCGCATAGAGGCTTCCGGCGAGGGATTGCTCTCCGTGATGGCAAATGCACCCGTTGTAATCCCTCTGTTCTTCGCAATCGCAGGCGCAGCAACGGATTCGCTGCGGACAGGTGCAAACATCGGATCTGCTGTTGAAGGCTCCCCGCCCTTGGACATGTAAGCATGCCAGTCGGAGAAGAGAGCAACTTGATTATTCTGCGTTTTGGCCTTCTTCTGCTCCGCCGTCTGCGAGAAGCTCTCATGATCCAACAGGTCTTCGGACCACAAGCGGTTCATGTAGGTCAAATATTCCTTATAGCCTTCTTCAAGCGGTGTGTAATGCACTTTGTCCGCATCGTCCACGTAAATTTCTTCTTCATATATACCGAAGGCGCCAAGCAGCCAGGTACGGATATCGCGGAGATTTGCAGCGGGTGTTGTCACCGAAGAAAGCGGGATTTCATCAGCTTTGCCATTGCCGTTCGGATCTTCCTCCTTCACACGCTTCAAGTAGGTATACAGCTCTTCTGTCGTTTCGGGAAGCTTGTCGATATTCAACGCCTTCAGGAAGTCCCCGTTATACCACATCGGATTGCGGTACCAGTGCTGGCTGAGTTCTACTACCGGCAAGGAATAGATGTGCCCGTCCGGTGCTGTAATTGATTTGCGGACTTCGGGATTCTCCTCCAGCAGTGCATTGAAGTTGGGAGCGTATTCTTTGATCAGATCCTCCAGTGGAATGAGGATACCCTGCTCTCCGTAATTCATCTGCTCTGCAGTCGTCAAACCGGCAGCATAGAGAATATCCGGGTAATCACCGCTGGCGAGCACCAGATTCTTCTTGGTCTCGAAGCTGTCCTTAGGTGCATTCTTGTATTCCAGCGTAATGCCAGTCTTCTCCTGCATCTGCTGGAGCACCGCCATGTTCTCCCAGTTCTGAATCCCTACGTCCGGTGCCATAAGCGTCAGAGTAACGGATTCATTGACAATCGGAAAACCTTCCTTATTCACAGCAACCTCTCCGGTACCGTTATTCCCTGCACCTTCGTTTGAATTGCTGCAGCCTGCCAGCAGTGAAAGAACCAGAGCTGAAGACATCATAAGCTTCCATGGTTTGCGTATGGTATGCATGAATAATTCCTCCCTTGTTATTATTACATCTTAATCGGTTAGCCTTTAACAGAGCCAATCATGACTCCTTGGACAAAGTAACGCTGCAAGAACGGGTAGACCGCTACGATGGGTAGTGTAGAGACGACAATGACTCCGTATTTGATCAGCGATGCTGTTTCTGCTTTATTATTCATGGCAATTGCCACCTCGCCGTTCATTGAAGCGCCTGTAGTTTCGGCCGACATTTCCTGAAGGACAAGGATCTGGCGCAGAACCATCTGCAGCGGATACTTGGCTTCATCATTCAAATAGATCAGAGACGGGAAGTAACTGTTCCAGTGACTTACTCCATAGAACAAAGCCATAACGGCTACAATCGGTGCTGACAGCGGTAAAATAATGCGAATGAATAGCTTCAAATTCGTACAGCCGTCGATATGCGCCGCTTCCTGCAACTCTTTTGGAATGGTCGTCTGAAAAAAAGTGCGAGCCACGACGATATTCCAGACCGAAGCGGCCACTGGCAGAATCAATGCCCACATGCTGTTAATGAGTCCAAGGTTCTTGACCAGCAGATACGTCGGTACAAGTCCGCCGCTAAAGAACATCGTGAATAGAATGAGGCCCATGAACAGTTGGCGACCAACAAAATCAGACCTGCTGAGCGCATACGAGGCCGGCAGCGTAACGGCGAGATTGACCAGAGTCCCCACCACCGTGTAAATGATCGTATTCCAGTACCCATTCCATATCTTTGGATTCTCAAAAACAAGCTTGTAACCGTCCAATGTCACATTCTTTGGAAACAGCCACATGGCCCCCGAATTGACGTCCTGCGGCGAACTGATAGAAGCGCTGAGAATGTAGATCAGCGGATAGAGAATAACCAACAAGGCAAGGCACAAATAAATATAAGTGCTGATCAGAAAAAGCTTGTCCCCTCTGGATTCTTTCATGGCAGTAACCAAAGACTTCAACTCCTTTCTACCAGAGACTGTTCTCACTGGTGCGTTTGGCGATCTGGTTGACAGTAACAAGCAGAATAACGTTGACTACCGAGTTAAACAATCCGACAGCCGTTGAGAAGCTGTACTGGGCGTTCACCAGACCAGCACGATATACATAGGTGGAAATTACATCGGAAGCTTCCATATTGAGCGAATTCTGCAGCAGCAGAATTTTCTCGAAACCTAGGCCCAGTATATTACCCATATTTAAGATTAGCATGATTGTAATGGTGGGTACGATCGTCGGCAGATTGATATGCAGCATCCGTTTAATTCGGCTTGCTCCATCCACAATGGCCGCCTCATGCAGCTGGGGATCAACGCCTGACAGAGCCGCGAGATAAATAATGGTTCCCCACCCGGTGCTCTGCCAGACGCCCGATAAGACATACACCGTCTTAAACCAGGCTGGATCGGTCAGAAATTCCGCTGGTTGAAGGCCCAGGAACTCGATGAACCGGACAATCATTCCGCTGGAGGGTGATAAAAAGGTAATAATCATCCCTGCCATAACAACGACTGAAATGAAATGCGGCGCATAGGTGACCGTCTGTACCGATTTCTTGAACGGGCCGTTGCGGACCTCATTAAAGGCCAGTGCCAAAATAATTGGCAGCGGAAACCCGATAGCCAGTTCATAGAAGCTGATGCTGAATGTGTTCCAGAGCAGATCCCAGAAAAAATAGGAATTGAAGAACCGTTCAAAATGGTCAAAACCAACCCAATCGCTGCCCGTAATTCCTTTCGAAGGTACGAAATTCTTAAAAGCAATCTGAATGCCGTACATCGGACCGTAATGAAAAACGAGGAAATACAATAACGCGGGAAGCATGAACAGATAGAGTTCCCAATTTTTCCAGATTCTTTTGCCAAGGGACTTGTTCTTTAATGAAGGATTTCCGGATACTGCAGCATTACTCCCCTTCATTCTCCCACTCCTCTCTATAGTAGTTTTCGTTACATAAAATCATGTAGCCGCATCACATTCTTGCTGACTGCCTTTCATGCGAGCGCTTACAAACCCAAGTGTAGTGAAACAAGGCTGACAGCGTAAATATGTAGGTTCTGCATTGTCATGTTAAGAGATTGTAAAATCGCGCTGCTGCGGTGCGTTCCAGCATTTTTGGATGTGGAACCTGCAGAAAGAGCATAGCAGCAAATATGTGAATTATGAACCTGACTTCGCGCTGCAAAAGTTACATATTGCGATCCACCAGGCAGGTATGCAAACATTTGCTACGCATGCCAAAGCTAAATAATTGACTAATATTGTAGGAGGATTTATACCATGAACCTGCCAGCTTCCATTACCGCCTATCTTACTGAAGCCGATGAACGGCTTGCACATCATCCGAAATTGCAGCAATTGTTCCGTAACTGCTTTCCGAATACGCTGGAGACAACAACCAAGTTGCTTGAAGACGGCACTACTTTCGTATTTACCGGGGATATTCCGGCTATGTGGCTGCGGGATTCAACGGAACAGGTGCGTCACTACATTCCTTTTGCCAAAAATGATCCTGAGCTGCAACGAATTCTCCGCGGCTTGATTGCCCGGCAGATGTTCTATGTTAATATTGATCCTTACACCAATGCCTTTAACGAAACGGCGAGCGACAAGCATTACCGGGATACCGATGATTGCAATCTGAACCCGTGGATGTGGGAGCGCAAATACGAGCTGGACTCCCTCTGCTTCGTTGTACAGCTGGCGTATATGTACTGGAAGGAAGCGGAACAGACAGATATCTTTGATAACGCCTGCTACCAGGCGCTGACCTCCATCGTGAATGTTATTGAAACGGAACAATATCACGGAGAGAAATCACCCTACCATTTCATCCGACTAACGCTTCAGGACACGGAGACTTTGCACAATAACGGACGCGGCATGCCTGTCAACTATACCGGCATGAGCTGGTCGGGCTTTCGCCCGAGCGACGACAGCTGCGAATTCGGCTACAATATTCCCTCCAATATGTTCGCTGTAGTCATTCTCGACTATATCCGCGAAATCACAAGCGTCATCTATAAAGACGAAAGACTGGCGGCTCGGGCAGCGAAGCTGCGCAAGGAAATCGACTTCGGCATCCGCACCTACGGAATTGTGAATCATCCGAAATACGGCAGAATCTATGCCTACGAAACAGACGGATACGGCAATTATTCTCTGATGGATGATGCCGGCACACCCGGCCTGATGTCTATTCCTTATATTGGTTATGTAGGTGTGGAGGATGAGATTTATCAGAATACCCGCCGCTTTGCTCTCAGCTTCGACAACCCTTTTTACTTTGAGGGTAAATATGCCAAAGGCATCGGCAGTCCTCATACACCGGGAGGTTACGTGTGGCATATGGCGCTATCCATGCAGGCGCTGACGGCAGATAACGATGAGGAGATCAAAGAACTGATCGATATGCTTATCCGGACCGATGCGGATACCGGATATATGCACGAAGGCTTCCATCCGGATGATCCATCCGATTTTTCACGTGAATGGTTCGCCTGGTCCAACAGTTTGTTTGCTACTCTGATCGTCAAAGCGATGGACAAGGGAATTGTCTAAGCTGACAATAGTATCTATACATCTATAGAAAAAACCGGCTGTGGTCATCCTGCATACAGGATGGCCACAGCCGGTTTTTGATCTGAAGATGAAAAGAATCCAGACTCGATCCCTTTTCGCAGAAAGTTACCTTGTTCTTGGAATTAGGAATGCTTTCTCTGTTTTCTCAAAGCCAAGTTGAGGATAATATTCCATAGCTGTCGGTGCAGAGAGTAACAATAACGCTACTTCTTCTCCTAAATGATTCCTCAAACGTTCAACAAGCTCTTTTCCAATACCTGTCTTCTGATATTCCTTGCACACCGCTAAATCTGATAAATAACAGCAATAAGAGAAATCTGTAATCGCTCTTGCAATCCCTACTAGATTTACACCATCCCAAGCAGAAATAATAACATTTGCATTTGTAATCATTCTCTGAATTCGATCCAGATTGTCTGACGGACGTTTTATTCCAGAACTTTTAAACAACCTCGAGACATCATCAGGACAAAGTTGAGCATTAATTTTATATACTATTTCCATATAAGTTCCCCCATATTTTTCTTTATATGAAACAACATATACAGAAAATTGCAATGTTTGAAGGTCCAATTTCGAATATTTTTGCTAGTCCAATTATATATAGTATGAGCTCTCAATATAGGAAAACTTCCTTGTAACCATCAACTCCTCTTTAAGGATGGTCAACGCGCCAAGCATCGAGCTGCCTTTGCATTTCCTCCCGCACTTCGTCCAGACCCGCCTGCTTCAGCTCCTCGTTGAATTTGGGCAGTACCCTGTCGACATCCACACTACCGGTCATCAAGCTCGGATAGTACTTCTCCCAAACCATTTTTATAAGGTTGACTTGAATGGAAACACTGGTTAAATCCGGCGTGAATCCGAGTAACTTTGATTTGACATATTCTGCGTTTGCTGCCCGGTACTGATCCCATTTATCCAATGGATCGGGATATTTTCCGCCGATTGTTTTGAGAATGAACCAGTTTCCCTGCGTGTACTGCACACCTTCATAGCCAACTGGTACAACTGAATCGTCGCCGCTGCCTTCGGAAGATTTCAGCAGGACCTGCCCGTTCTTGTCCAACGTATAATGCACACCTTCAATACCGTAATTAAACAGATTGCGGATCTCCGGGTCTGTGTTGAGCAAATTCAGAAACTTTACACTTTCAACGGGATGCGCTGACTTGGCATTTATCGCCATAATTCCACCGCGAACAGACTCCGTTGTGATCAGTGGCGGGGTCACCGGATAAGCAACCACCTTGTAGCCGCGGTCCTTGCTCCAGCTATTTTCCGAAAGTGGTCCTCCTCCCGCAGCTTTCCAGAAAACTCGTTCCTCACGTTTGAGATTTTGGCTCTCCCGCAGAGCGGCGTCTTCATTGATGTAACCCTTAACGTAATAACTGCGGAGTGTATCCAGTACCTGCCTTGCTTCCGTTGTCTCAAAAATATTGATCACTTGCGCATCTGTATCCAGAGAACGCACCATGAGCGGTAGCGGTTTGTCCAGCACATATTCGTAACCGTACATGGCAAAGAAGTTCTGGGAGTCCTTGTCCATCTCCATCAACTGATAGGAGGGTTCCTTTTCCTTGAGCATTTGGAACAGCGGATCCAGAGATTCCAGGGTATTGTACTTTGTAATGTCGATGCCATACTTTTTGATAAGCGTCTCAGGATACATCCACTGCATGCGAACCGCAAGCTCCTTGTTCGTGGGCACGCCGTAGATGCCGCCGTCTTCCATGCGGACACCCTGCCATAAAACGGGATCTATTGCATCATACATATCCTTGCCGAAGCTGGATAAGTAGCTGTCCAGTCTGAGCCAGGCTCCCCGCTGAACGTAGCTTGAATAATCCGTCGTAAAAGCAATGTCAAAAGGGGTTCCTGTTGAAATTAGCGTATTGATCCGGTCATTGTACTCCTGCCACCCAACCTTTATGTATGTAATGGTGATTCCGATTTTTTGGGCCAATACTTCGTTGATTTTATTGTTGACCATCTTCAGATCCGGGTCAGGATTGCCGAGTGTATAATAAATCAGATTCACCGTGTTGATATGATTGTCAGGTTCTTCGTTCATGCCCGAACTTGAGATACAAGCGGACAAAGGCAGCACTAACATCGCTGTAATCAGGACAGCCTTGATGACCGTGTTCTGGATACATGGATGTATCATTCAGCACTACTCCTTTCTCCGCAGATCGGAAGGCGATTTGCTGAAGTAGGCTTGGAAATGCGTATAAAAATAGTTCAGATTGGCATACCCGACGGAGAGGGCAATTGTCGAAATTTTCTCGTTCGTAGCTGTAATACGATCTTTCGCACATAACATCCGGTAAACCATAAGGTACTCCGAAAATTTCATTTTGGTTTCTTTAAGAAACAACTGTCCAAGATAGGTTCCGTTCATCCGAAAACGGTTGGCCAACACTTTAAGATTGATATTTTGGTCGTATTCAGCCTTAACCATCAGCAAAATGCGGTTGGTTAGCTTGGATAAACTGTCGTAGCGTACTTCCAATACGGGGTCTATGTCACGGCAGTTCAGATTTCTTCCTTCCAGCGTACCGTTCAAATTTTCCACAACAACCCGTTCAATCAGAGCTTGAAGCTTTGCTCGCTCTACGGGCTTGAGTAGATAATCCTTAACCCCGCAATGAATAGCCTCCAGGGCGTACTCGAACTCACCATAACCGCTCATCATAATATAGGTAGTCGGGAGCCCTAGCTCATTAAGCTTGTGAATGGCGTTATAACCTCGATCCTTACCAATGCAAACGTCAAAGATTGCGAGGTCCGGCCAAAACTCCACAGCCTTTGTTAGCGCATCCTCATAGGTTTCGCTGGTTTCGATCTGTCTAAAGCCGAGCATTTCCCAGTCCAGTGTTCGCTTGATTCCTTCCAGGATTAGCGGCTCGTCATCAACGATTAGAAGTTTGTACATACATTACGCCTCCTTCGCTATGGTTAAGGTAACTTTGACACCCGCTTCCACATTATTTTCAATTTGCATGGTAAAGGCTTTTCCATAGAAAAAATGAAGCCGTGTATACACGTTGCGCAGGCCAATGCTCTCCGATGCCGAGTCTCCGACAAAAGACAGCTTGCGGCGGATATCAGCCAATCGATCTTCCGAGATCGAGTTTCCATTGTCTACAATCTCCAATACGTATGAGTGGGCATTTTCAAAGCCATTCACAACAATCAGATTAAATTCGTGGTCCGAATGGAACCCATGAACGAAAAAGTTCTCGGCGAGCGGCTGCATCCAGAATTTAACGGTAGGTAAGGCCAGCAGTCCCTGATCCACATTGATTTGATAATAGAATTTGTCCGGATATTTAAATTCCATGATCTTTAAGTATTTTTCAAGCAAAGCCAGCTCACTGCCCAACAGAACAATATCTTCGTTCTTCACAATTTCACGATATAACGAGCCCAGAGTAGCTACCGCTTCAGCAGTATCAACCGCACGGCCTGCCAGCGCAAACGATCGGATAATTTCAAGTGTATTGTATAAAAAATGAGGGTTAATTTGATTCTGAAGCGCTTTCATTTCTGTTTCCTTCTGTTTCAGTTTTAGCATATATTCGGTTCGAATATGTTGGTTAAGCTGAAGCGTCATATCGTCGAGTTCCCTCGCGATCACTCCGTACTCATTCTTCCGATAGCGGGTCGGACTGATTGGCGTAAAATTGGCGGATTTTACACGTTGGATGGAGTAGATAATTCGTTGCAGAAAACCTGCGTCTTCACGGAGATTGTATCCGATTAACAGAAGAAAACTGATCATGGCTGTCAAAAAGATCAAAAACACGATTAGCAGCATGCCGGCTTTTTGCCGAATGAGGACTGAAATGTCTACAATACTGATGAATTGGTAGTTGTAAGCATTGGACGAATGGCTCACATAAAACACGTGGTCCAGCTTGTCCAGCTGTATAAAGCCCTTGCTCCGTTTGTTCGTCGCAACCTCTCTGAATAATTCCTGGTCGGCGCTGCCTTCCGTGTCTATGAGATAGACATCCCCAGCCGTACTGACGACTCCGTTTTCAATCCACTGATTGTTTTGAACGCCTTTGAATAATACATCGCTGCTGACCAGAAAGCGAAATTCACCGAGCTGGCGTGAGATTTGATTTTCGTCCAATAGCTGCTTGCGAATGACGAACCCTCTTTGGATTGTTTCACGAAATAATTCATTCGTGTTAGGCAGGTTAAATAAAAAGCTCATGGCTCCGTTCCTGGCAAAACGAACTACGTTGCCTCGTTCCTCCGTATGCAGACTCACCTGGATGATATCTTCCTGCCCGCTGCCAAGAAAAGCTTTCACGTCTTCCGGAAACGAAGCGAGAGGCTGATCATAGCGGCTGTTCTGAAGTCTACTCGTCAAATAGCCTTCGGCGCTGTTGGCGAGGAAAAAGCGAACGTCTGCCACGAGACCGTTATTAGAGTAGACTCGCTGCAAATATGCTTCAATTCGCTCGGCGTCGTTTTGAAGCCTGCTTTCAACCCTGAAAAAGTCATCTGTGGCTTGATTCTGAGCATTCTCTAACCATTGCTGCAGTAAAAAAAGGGAGGTAAATACGCTTAAAATCAGACCCATAAATAACGTGAAAATCGTGTAAGCAATAAATTTGCGACGATATATTTTGATTTGAAAGAAGGAAAACATGCTGCTCTCCTTGGCTATTGGATTATATTGAGAAGTATAGTTTTAACATATAGCTATTTGTTAGACAAATCAATCATTAATAAGCTCGAATTGAATGCAAAACTCTTCAAAAGGTTTGAAAACCCGAACGGCCACGAAGGCTCTGTTCGGGTTATTGTCGCAAGTCTCAACAATTACGATTTGAAATATGCATTAATCTGTTCTTGAGCGGACTCCATGATCTTATCCATGCCAGCTCTCTTCAACTCTTCTATGATCAGTGGTATCCGTTTCTCCGGATCGGACGCCCCAGTGATCAGCTCATAACTGTATTTGTTCCATACAGCCTTCACATTGGCTACTTCTGTGCCGAGTTCGCTAATATCCAGTGCAAAGCCAAGGATCGAAGATGAGGTGGCTGCTTCATTCAGCTTGCGAACCTGATCCCACTGATCCTCGGGTGCGCCCTTCGTAACAGCCATGTTGAAGAATGTGCCTTGTGTATAAGCCGCCAGCGGCCATGAATCCGTTTTCCGTTCAACTGTTTTGTCGTTTACATAATCGAAATCAACGCCTTCTTCACCATAGGCAAGCATATTGCGCAGCTTGGAATCGGTGTTTACCAGTTCCAGATATTTAAGCGCTTCTTCCTTGTACTTCGAGTTGGCGGAGATTGCGTTCATGGATCCCTGAATTGTGCTGGTTGTGTAGATCGGACCCAGAATTTGAACCATGTCGTATTTCTCTATGCCTGCGGAGATTTGCCAGTTCACTTCCGCACCAGGGAACGCCTGCGCGCTGAAAAATGGTCGATAAGGGTCAGCTTCGATCTTAGTCGGTGCATCCGGATTGATGATGCCGTCCTTGTACCATTGATGCATTAACTTCAGCTTCGCCTGTATATCCGGTTGTTCCAGAACGGAAACCACTTTGCGAGAACTATCGTCGGTCTTCACCCCGATCGGCTGAAAGCCGAGAGTCATATCGTCATAGTCGTTAAAGAAACCGCTAATGCCTTCGCCCTGTGTCAAGGACAGCGGGTAAAATCCCTTGCCTTCACCGGCCTTAATGTCGCGGAATGGCTTATCCAGATCCTGCAGTGTCTTGATGCTGCCGAGGTCAATGTTGTACTTTTGAACGAGCGCATCGTCGAACACCCAGTACTGGGTTAAAGAGGAATCCTTATACGTCGGAACGGCGTATATCTTGCCTCCGATCTTTGTACCGTCCCATACCATTTCAGGGATATAACTGTGCAGGTCCGGCACCGTATTTGGCACAAGGTCGGTAAGATCAGTAAATGCGCCCATGTTGACCTGTTGACTGTATTTTCCGTTATTTGTAAACATGATGTCGAAAGCTTCGCCGGAGTTAACAATTGTATTAATCTTGGTGTCCCAATCACCCCAACTGGCAACGCGGAGATCGATTTTGACGCCTATCTTCTCGGCCGTATACTCGTTTATCTTCTCCATTGCCTTATCAAAATTGGCTGGCACTTGTCCGCCGATCGTCCACCACACCAGCGTAGGTACCTCTGCGGAACCTTCGCCTGCATTCGATCCTGAGTTTTCCGTTGGTGTGTTGTTAGCTGCGTTATTACTGTCTGAGCCGGAGCAGCCTGCTAAACCAAAGATAGCCATTGTTAGCGCTCCGATGAAAAGCGGAGCCTTCAACCATGCTTTAAACCTTTTTCTCATTCCTCTATTCCCTCCCTTAAGTTAACACGCACCGATCCTGCGCAAAAATGATGATAAACCTGAAATTTCCAGATTATGTTTCGATTTATCCCTTAACTGCACCCACCGTCAGACCGGAGATAAAGTATTTCTGGAAGAAGGGGTAGGCCAGAGCAACGGGCAGTACAATTATGATCGCAACAGCCATACGAGCCGATTCTTTGGGCATGGTGGCAACAAGCTCCGCGTAGCTGATGCCCATCGTTGAGGCGTTTTTAGCCAGCGCGTCAACGTTGCTCATCAGGCTGTTCAAGAGTGCTTGCAGTGAATACAAGGCCTGGTCGTCAATATACAGCATCGATTGAAACCAGTCATTCCAGTACGAGAAGCAGAGGAAAAGGCCAATCGTCGCTAGAACAGGCAATGAGATCGGGAGTACAATCGTGAAGAAGATACGAAATTGACCTGCTCCGTCGATTTCGGCCGATTCGATCAGCCCGTCCGGAATGGTTGTTTTGAAAAACGTTTTGCAGATGATGACATTAAAGGAGGAAACGGCCAAGGGCAGAATCAACGCCCAGATGGTATTACTTAATCCTAACATCGTTGAATTGATGTAATAGCTGGAGACCAGACCGCCGTTGAAAACCATTGGGATGAACACAACCCATGTCAACAGCCCTTTCAGTTTAAATTGGGGCCGGGAGAGTGCGTAGCCCATCGTAGTGGTTAGCAGTACGCCAATCAACGTGCCTATTACCGTAACGAATACGGAAACACCGAGTGCACGTACAATCATCGAGCCCTGCTTGACGATATAGTTGTAGGCTTCAGCCGAAAATGCCGACGGCAGAAGTTGGTAGCCAGTCTCTCGAATGGAAGCCTCGCTAGACAGTGAAATGGACAGCACCACGATGATAGGAACTACACATAACAACGCTAAAACAATAAAGATCAGGTGGAATAAAATGTTCGTGCCTTTGCCGACCCGATTAAACTTATCAAGACCGGAATCATAGCTTGTTTGTGTTGACATCTTCCCGTCTCCTCTCTAGATCAGCGCGCTTTCTGGATCAACTTTACGAACAATCCAGTTCGCGAATAGGATCATTCCGCAGCCCAGCACAGATTGCATGAAAGCAGAAGCGGACGCCATACCCACCGTAGCGGTTTTGAGTTGTTTGTATACGAGCACATCGACCGTCGTGGTCACGTTATAGAGAGAATTGGAATCTCGCGGCACCTGGAAGAACAAGCCAAAATCCGTGGAGAAAATGCCTCCGACCGATAGGATAAACATCAACACGATAACAAATTTCATCAAGGGCAGCGTAATATACCATGTCTGCTGCCACTTGCTGGCGCCATCGATGACGGCCGCTTCGTAATAGGTCGAATCCATGCTTGTAATTGTCGCCAAATAGACAACCATCCCGTAGCCGAGACCCTTCCACATATTCATAAATACCAGGAAATAAGGCCAATACGACGGTTCCATATACCAATTTTTTGGGTCCTGGCTGAAATGGGTCAAAACTTGGTTGGCAATACCCTTGTCATAGCTCAGGAAGGCCCAAAGCACCGCAGAAACGACAACCCAAGATAGAAAATACGGCAGGAACATCATCGTCTGATAAACCTTGGCTGCCTTGCGGCTATGCAGCTGTCCGACCATTAATGCAAGCGACACAGGCACGACGATACCCAGAATAATAAAGATTATGTTGTAACCGATTGTGTTGCGAATTACGATCCAGACGTCGTTTGAACTGAACAGGAATTCAAAGTTTTTGAAGCCGATCCAATCGCTATTTATCACATTGCTGAGAAAGTTTCCGTGAATCTTGAAATCCTTGAAAGCGATAATGACACCAAACATCGGCAAGAAGCTGAACAGAATGTACCAGATTGTGGTCGGAAGTGCGAGCAGCGTAAGCTCGGTATCATGCTTGCGCCAGCGGGTTCGTACTCTTTTGCGGGTGACTTTTGCTCCCATATCATTCTTCCCTTCTTGTAGTACCTATCCTTGATTAGTTGTAATTCTATGAAAATCGCCAGATGATTCCTAGATCAAAAACGTAAGACAATAGTCAAAAAACATTAGGTTTTGGTATATTTCACATCGATTTTTCATTGTGATTTTCTTATCGACTTATTTCGATAAACAAAGGAACAGTACAAAATACTGTTGATAACATCCCTAACGCTATCATTATTTTTAATCGGATTGGTTTTTGTTGGGATATTTAAGTAGGAAGAATTGTTACCTGTTCGTTGCTCTTTGACTGTTTTTCTTATAAGATTCGCTTCTGCTGACAGAAGTAGAGTATAGTAGGCATAGTTAAAATTTATTTTAGGAGGCGACAGCCATGCCACAAGAAATCTGGATTAACCTGCCTGTCAAAGATGTTGAGAAGTCAACTGCCTTTTTCAATGAGATTGGATTCGATGCGGTAAGCGTTGGGAACGAGAGAGCCAAGCTTTCCATAGGTCAAACAGCGATTCTGTTGTTCCCTGAGCCGGCGTTTGAGAAATTTACAGGTTCAAAAACAGCAGATACTTCTCATAGCGCAGAAGTGATATTTTCCATTGGCGCTGAAAGCAGAGAAGAAATAGATGCCTTTATTCAAAAAGTGGAGTTTGCCGGAGGAAACATTTTTGGCAAACCGAGTGAAAGCGACGGCTGGATGTACGGTGCAGGATTTGCCGACCTGGACGGACACCGCTGGAACCTGCTATACATGGACGAGAGTAAAATGCCGAAAAAATAAGTGAAACGCCGGTCACCTGTCAAGGTTGCCGGCGTTTGTTTATATGCTGTTTCGTACCGTTTTAAAGTAATGTACTGATGATGTGACATTCAACTGAAAAATTCATCAGGCATCTCTATAGCCTTCGCCGTATATAAAAGAAAACCACTAATCAATGAAGAAGTCTCCAATGATTAGTGGTTTATTTCGAATCAAAAATCAATTTTCAAATAAAAATCATCTCTATCTCACCAAAATTAATGTGCGGTATATCCTCCATCAACGAGCAAGGTCGTACCATTTACGAAACTAGCATCATCGCTGGCTAAGAACAACACAGCTTTTGCTACTTCTTCGGGCCGTCCAAGTCTGCCCTGAGGATGTAGTGAAGTTAAATATTCTTTGCTTTTTGCATCTACGTTTTTCAATAGAGGTGTTTCAATGTATCCAGGACATACCGCGTTGACACGGATGCCTTTACTTGCATAAGCAGTACATAAATTTTGAGTTAACAGCTTAACGCCTCCTTTTGCCGAAGCATAAGCTGTTGTTTTAGGCAGCGCAACAAAGCTGTGTATTGAACCAGCATTCACAATAACTCCGCCATTTCCTTGCTTAAGGAATTGTTCAATTGCATATTTGTCGGAAAGAAATACACCTGACAAGTTAATATCAATGGTCCGTTTCCATTTATCATATGACAATAGATCCGCGGTTTCATCATCAGCAACGCCTGCATTGGCATACATAATATCCAGCTTACCGTATTTCTCAATAGTTTCATGAATCATGTGCTTAATATCTTCTTCTTTGGTCACATCTGTTTTGACAAATAACGTATCATGACCTTCCCCATTGAGTTCGGCAGCGAGTTCTTTACCTTGATCAGAAAAGTCAGCAATAACAACTTTTGCTCCTTCTTTTGCAAAAAGACGAACGGTAGCTTCACCAATTCCACTGGCACCACCTGTAACAATAGCTACTTTTTCACTTAATTTCATATGATTCAACACTCCATTTCATCATTCGTAAGTTTCATCAACTTGTACTCTTCAATCTTACTCCTTTAATTTTGAAATACTATCCTATAAAGTTCTGTGTAATAATGGTTTGTATACCCCCCATTTGTAGGGTATTTCATTTGAAGGGAACGGCTTATTATGACACAAAATTTCCATCCATATACTGAAATGACTTTTCAGGAATTTGTATTGTTTTTCAAAACGCATAGCAAGCAGCTCGAAGAAAATACTAACATTTACTTGATCTCTGAAACGAACATCTCGGAAGCACATCGGAATGAAACGGAAGTACTTATGAGATCCTTTTTTCGGATATTTACGCATTCAGACATCGATCATATGGATAACCACTACTCTTCGTATTTGGACACTTGGGTGCAATCCCAGCTATCGATATTAAATATGGCAAGCTTACAATGGCTTCAAATAATCTTTGAAAAAGCTTTGCTGACACTATTGATTCAGTTGAAACATCAGCGGATGATGGACCCGCTCATGTTTCTGTTATCTGTTTATTCGTATCTTATGTATAGCTTTCATAAATGGGCTGATATGGAGTCTATTCAGTATAAAACGGAGGAAAGTGACGAATTAAAGAACCTGCGTTTACTGGACCAATTAAACCAACTGCTGGTCAGTTCTTCCGGAGCTTCAGACCTAGCCTTTATCCTCAAAAAATGTGAGAAGTTTTTCAATTATAAACGCTGTGTCTTCTATGCATATGTACCTTGGTCCAACCAGTTTTATGGGGTTATCGGCGAAGAGCTTCCGAAAATACAGAGTATGAAGGGTCAATTGACTGAACAAAATCTAATCTTCAACTCCAAAAGACCGATCTATTTGAAAAATCCAAAACCTTATCTGCGGGACGATCATATCCAGTTATTTCAGCTATCTTCCATCATATTTGTACCGATTGCTCATGAGCATCAATTATATGGCTGGGTCACTTTTGACCAAATGGGAAATTCATTTGATTGCACGAAAAACGAGCTGGATTTGCTTGAACACGTGGGAAAGAGAATTGGTTTGTTTTTATCTAGGAAAGAGAGAGAAAACACCGCCAAAACGATGGCCATTGCTTTAACAGAAAGGGAGTCTACTGTCCTCAAACTTCTGGCGGATGGCTACGATAACAAGAAGATCGCCTCCTTATTATTCCTAAGTGAGTATACAGTGAGAGATTACGTAAGCAGCCTGATGACCAAGCTGCGTGCCAAAAATCGGACACAAGTCGTAGCTTATGCTTTCCGTTGGGGGTTATTGAGTTAGAACCGTTGAATTCAATTCGTTAAAAATATAAGATCATCAACCTGTTATCTTGTTGATGATCTTATATTACATTTATCGCTTCTTGGGTAAATGCACAATCACGTTAAATTGATCGCCATGAATCTCGACTTTGATTTCCCCTCCATGCAGCTCAACGATGCTTTTTACAATAGCCAGGCCTAATCCTGAGCCTTCTGTCTGGCGGGATTCGTCCGCTCTTTTGAAACGTTCGAACAGTTCATCCGCGTCAAAATCAATCTCATAGGCAGAGGTGTTTTGAATTTTAAATCTCACCATATCATCAGTCTCGTCCAAATAAACATAGATTCGGGTTCCTGGAAGGGAATATTTTTGCGCATTGCTAATTAAGTTTTCGAATACACGCCATATTTTATTACCGTCCAAATACGCATGAATCGGAAATTTTGCAATTCTTTCCCGTATTTCGAGCGATGCTTGTTCCGTATGAGTGTTTGATTCCGCGATTGCTTGTGTCAACAACGTTGCCACATCGATGTACTCCAAATCCAGCTCTATTGTACCGCTGGCCATCTTGGAAATATCGAAAAGGTCTTCAATTAACAGCTTCAGACGAAGCGCCTTGCGTTCCAGCGTTTCAATATAAGCTAGAGTTGTCTCCGAAGAATGATTTTCTTTTTTTAATAAATCAACGTAGTTAATAATGGAAGTAAGCGGGGTCTTCAAATCATGCGATACATTGGTAATCAGTTCCGTTTTTAACCGCTCACTTTTCATTTGATGTTCCAATGCGCTTTGATACCCGGTTTTCATATTATTAATATAACCGGCAAGTTCAGATAGGGAATCGTTCCCGGTATATTGAATTGAATTTTGGATATTTCCTTTGGCAATCTCTTTACTCCCGTTGATGATGGAAATGAAGCGACTAAGCTTGGAGAGTATATATGGGACCAGGAACAACACGAATAGCAACAAATAAAGTACGAGCCATTCCTGTCCGTAATAGGTGATTGCTTCCCAAAAACAAATGCCGGCTGTCGCAGTGAGCATAAACATAAGAATGAGTCCAAATGTTAGTCTCCCGTTTTGCAGACTGGCTATAAAGCCGGTTCTCCAAATATGGAAGTAATTTAAAAGCAGACTGCCATCCCAGAAGGAACGTTTATTGTGAGGCGTTTTAACATAACGAAACAGTCTGGCTGCCAACAAGCTAAGGATAATAATGGCGATCAGTTCCAAGAGGAAACTTGAAGTTGTATATCCTATACTCAATCCCTGATATGAAAACTCGTTAATAATTATGAGAATTCCTGAAATAGCGGCGACAATAATGACAAGCAGGTCGATTCCAACCTTCCGAACTGCTTTACTTTTTCTCAATTTTGTATCCAATTCCCCATACCACCTTTAGATATTTTGGGTCTTTAGGATTGATTTCAATTTTTTCGCGAATATTTCTCACATGTACAGCAACCGTGTTCTCTGAAGCAAAGATCGGTTCATTCCACACCCGTTCATAAATCTCTTCAATAGAGAAAACTCTGCCCTTGTTTTCCATCAACAACTCCAAAATTTTGTATTCCTTCGCAGTCAGTCTAACGTCCTCTCCATCCACCTCAACAGTCTTCGAACTTTTGTTTAGCACAAGTCCTTTTACTTGAATGATCTCTTCCCCGATAGATTGAAAGGAACCCAGATTCGTAAACCGGCGGAGCTGAGAACGGACTCTAGCGACCAGTTCAAGCGGATTAAACGGTTTCGTTATATAGTCGTCGGCGCCAACGTTAAGTCCCAAAATTTTGTCACTATCCTCCGATTTGGCGGACAGCATAATGATCGGTATATTTTTGTTTTCGCGAATTTTAAATGTCGTCTTAATTCCATCAAGCTGCGGCATCATGAGGTCCATGATAATAAGATGAATCGTTTCTTGTTCAAGGATATCCAGCGCCTCCAATCCGTTAGAGGCCGTAAATACATCCACATCATTGCTTTTTAAGTAAATAACGAGAGCTTCTCGAATTTCCGGTTCATCATCTACAACAAGAATATTTTTTATCTCCATATTTCTCACCTTCATCACGTAATTGCTCCTACAACTCTACAATAATTTCTGCGGAGGCACCAGTTGCATAAAGCGAATGCATTTTTCCATTTTCGTTTCATCAGACCATCATACATGATATAAATGAAAATCTATCGATATAAAAACGAATGAATTTATGAAGTTTTTCATGTCTCGAATGCCAATGTTTGTCCAAACGGTTATGAGGTGCATGATATTTCACTGCACTATGTCATAGCCGGATCCATTTTAAGAAAATGAGGCCATGTAGCGATGTGTATCGGCATGTTTATCCCGGTTGTGCGTTATTTCATGCCAATTTCTCAAACTGCATTCGAGGATAAGTAAAAACCAGTGAAAAAGTTTTTATTTCACTGGTTTTATATTCTTATTTCGATTACACGGACTCTTTCAAGACATAGGCTACTTGGGTTACCGACACCATCATGAAAAGGAATATCTGAAAAGCCCATAGTACAGAGGTCCGATCATGATAACTAATATTATTAACATCCAAACTCTCCTCACTACAATCGGCAATTCCTCCAGGATTTCTTTACCTTCATAATCCTTTAGAAGCATCGTGAATGATATATCCCACAGAAAAGCTATAACTGTAACAATTTTCCATAAAATAGGAGTTAGAATCGTGGTTTCCGTAACGAACCCTAACAACCCAATCCATGTAATGACAGACACGACGAAATCTACCTTGCTAAGTTTTGATTTATACTTTCCTTTTAATAAAAAAGCGAGAGATGCTGTTCCCAGCAATCCAAGATACATCGTCCATAAAAAGTAAGCCACATACATTCCTCATTTTATATTTTTTATAAACTTGATATCTCCTTTTATATCCTTTTGCATTATAGCCAATCCATTTCGCAATTGATATATTAAAACACTTCCATATATAGGTGTCATTCCGTTAATTGCTTACGACCTATAAACCTTATCCACTACATTCTTTCTACTATTAATAAAAAAAGCCGCAAAATAGCGGCTTTCAATGGGTCTTTGAAAAAGATTCATGCACTTTACATACGTTTTTGACAAGAACCTAGATCAGGATCTCTCAGCCTGTCTCTTCTCGCAAATCATGCTCCATAAATAGAATGTCTCGTTTCATTTCCTTCATGCCCTGTCTTGAAATCCGCCCAGTCTCAAACATGGACTGTATGTTGTCTCTCTCCAGCTGAATTCCGACCCGGCCTAGATCCTGCATCGATATGTCGAACTCTCGTCGGGAGTACGTGTCCGATTCGCTTCTGGTCATACGCAGCAGGTTACTTTCATATTGCAAGATGAGCGAACTAACTGCCTCTATATCCGATCCGCTTTCTGAAAGCAAACCTTTTAGCTGCTCAATGACATACGATGTATTTTGAATTTTGAGTTTGGTGAATTCAGCGCGTCTTTCTCGAATGCTTAGTCGGACTGGATTCAGCATCCCGAACATTTCAACCCACTGCTTAATGGGAAAAACCTCTTTTTTATAGCGGACATCTTTTGTGCGCATAAACAACAGTTGATTAATTCTTTTAAGATAATTGTACGCTGTATATGGATTTACTTCTTTCTTTTCAAGAGCAAGCAGCGTATGTTCTCTTTCCCATTTCAGAATGGACAGACCTAACGATCGTTCTACCTTATCTTTCTTTTCATCTTTCCTGAGCGTTCGAATTCTGGAAGTATACATATTGATAATATGGGCGGTAGCAAACCGGTTCTGGTCCGTGGTCAGTTCATTTAATCCGGTAACCACATTCCTAAGAATCTCAATTTTTGCCTGAATCTCGTCTTCTTCCTGCTCCGTTTGTGTTTCTTTACCTAATAAAAGCGGCAGCAGATAGTTGGATGCCAGAAGAGTCCACAGGATAACTCCAGCCGCAAGGAAAATGATCAAATCTCTGGATGGAAATGAAGTGCCATCATTAAGGAAAAACGGCAGTGACAAGGTACTCGCCAATGTAATCGTTCCCCGGACTCCCGATAGACTGAGGATAAGCCCCTTCTTCAACCTGAGCCGCCAAGGATCTCGAGGCTGGGCCCCTTCGAAAATATCCATCAGAATCGCCCAGATGAGACGCAGTCCGAGTACAGCCAAAGTTAATAATAGTGTGTACATTATTACGTTCATATTCCCTATTTCCGGGTTGCTCCAAATCGTCTGGATAATATCTGGAAGCTGCGTACCCAGCAGCAGGAAAACCAGGCCGTTCAATACAAAGATGATAACCGACCAGGTGCTTTTGGATACAACACTTAGTTTGGCTACCTCGGGGTTCATTTTCTTGTAACCCAAAGAATGAGCGATACCTGCAGCGACGACAGCTAAGATGCCGTTGACCCCTAGTTCCTCCGCTGCCATGAAAATTAAAAAGGGTGTCAGGATCTCGATAAGCATGTGGAGCGTGACATTCTCCATCCCCAGTTTCCGCAACCATTTCACCACACCATATTTTACAAATGTGAGCAGCAGACCCAATACTACACCGCCTAGTGAAATGGCTATAAAGCTGACAGTCGCAGTTTTGAAAGAAAACACACCTGTGACCATCGCGGCAACGGCAAACTGAAAGGAAACCAGCCCCGATGCGTCATTGATTAAAGATTCCCCTTCAAGAATTTGCATTGTCTGGTGCGGAATCTTTACTTTTTGTTCCAGTGCGCCCACGGCCACAGCATCGGTAGGTGCAAGTGCAGCTGCCAAGGCGAAGGCTGCCGCGAGCGGGATGACAGGAAGCAGCCAATTGACGAAGTAACCCGTCACGGCTACCGTCACAAAGACCAGACCCAGCGCTAACAAAAGGATAGGTTTCTTCAGCTTCCACAGCGCTTTTTTATCCGCATGTCTGCCATCATTGAACAGCAGAGGAGCAATGAATAATAGCAAAAAAAGTTCCGGATTTAATTTCAGTTCATAGTGCAATGGCAGCCAAGTAATCAATACCCCTAATGCGATTTGAATAATAGGTACGGAGACCGAGGGGATAAAACGGTTCAACAAATTGGATAAAGAGACAGCCGCCAACATTAATAAAATAAATTCAAACAATTCCAAACGAATCTTACCTCCATCTTTATCTGCAATGAGCAGCTTTCGTAAAAAGGATGCTTACCAAGAATACATCATACTCTAAAATAAATTTATGAACTGAATGTGAATCGCTTTGTACCATACCACTCTGGCTAACTCTATGATTCTCACAGATATCTTTATCGGAATTGCTGATAGATTCATTAATACTTCGCTTCGAGGTAATACTTTTTATTTGGGAACCGACATGATGATACTCTGAGTATCTGTTAAAGAAACAAACCAGTTTTGCAGGACATTGTTATGGTGTAATATGATTTGATCCGCATTCAAGGATGATGAAGCCGTGGTACTATGACCATCTTTTACTAGAATAACGTCATATCCCAAGCTAAATGCTCTACGACATGTGGCATCAACACATATATCAGACTGAATTCCGGCGACAATAAGTTGATTAACGCCTAGCCGAATTAATTGTGATTCAAGCTCTGTATCTTGAAATGAGTCCGGGTAGTTCTTTTCAATTTTTACATCTTGAGCGATCAAGGGTAACGTGGGATGGAGAACCCACCCTGGAGATGTTTTTGAAGTTGATGTCCCTGATTTGCCATTATGCTGAGTAAGTATAACTGGGATCTTACTTATGTGCGCCCAACTAATAAGTTGCTTGATATTGGATAATAATTTACCACTATCGTAAATAAAGAGAGGATTTTGAAAAGCCCCGGCTTGTACATCGATGATCAACAAAGCAGGCTTGTAGATCATAACTATTCCCTCCTCATCCTGGTTACTTCTTCATTAATTTCTAGAGGTTAGAATTGCCTGTATTGATAATTCTATTCATGATTTTTGAAGGAAAGCCAGTCAGAAATTTAGACGAATATCCGCTTATGCCGATCACTAATTTGACTTAGAATTACAGTAGAAGATTGAAAAAGGCTGTGATTTTGAACAAAACATAAACAATTCAAAAAGGAGAACTGGCTGTAAATAAGCAGTTCTCCTCTTTATTAAACAATGTCTTAGTGATCCAGGAATACAAGCTGAATAAAGAACAAGACTGCAAAAATGTAGAATATCGGATGAACATCCTTGCCTTTTCCGCGAAGCAGCTTGAGTACCGGATAGAAGATGAATCCAACGCCAATCCCTGTCGCGATACTGTGCGTCAGTGGAGTAAGTATGATGATCAGGAAGGCAGGAAATGCCTCCTCAAGATCCTTCCAATTAATTTTGCTGATTACGTTAATCATAAAGTACCCAACTATAATCAAAGCCGGAGACGTGATCGCCGGAATGCCTGATATCACACTTACGATGGGTGCAAAGAACAAAGTAAGCGCAAGCAGTATACTTACCGTTACCGCCGTCAATCCCGTCCTTCCTCCAGCAGCTACACCTGTGCTGGATTCAATATAAGCCGATGTTGGACTCGTTCCAAGTAAAGCCCCAGTTGTAGTTCCTACAGCATCTGCCAATAATGCACCGCGTGAGCGCGGAAATTTACCCTCCTTAAGCAGTCCCGCTTGTTCAGCAACCCCGAGCATCGTTCCCGTTGTATCAAACAGCGTGATCAGCAGGAAGGTAAATATGATCGTATACAAACCATTAGAAAATACGCCTGCCAGATCCAGTTGGAAAGCTGTTGTCGCGAGGCCTTGCGGCATGGAAACAATTGATTCCGGCATCTGAAACAATCCCATGATCCAGGCAAGTATTGCTGTAACCACCATTCCGATAAACAGATAACCTTTTACATTATATGCCATTAGAGCAACTGTAATAATTAACCCGATAATGGTCAGGTAAGTCATGGGCTCAGCCAAATTTCCGATGGTAATCAAATTGGATTCTGAATTGGCTATGATCCCGGAATTTTGCAAGCCTACTGTAGTAATAAAAAGTCCGATGCCTGCAGTTATTGCATGTTTTAGGCTCGCAGGAATGGCATCAAGGAGCATGTAACGAAATGAAGTAAGCGATAAAATAATAAACAAAACCCCCGCTATAAATACCGCTCCCAGTGCAACCTGCCAAGACACCCCATATCCAGCAACTACACTATAGGCAAAAAATGCATTCAGACCCATACCAGGCGCTATAACGATTGGATAATTGGAACCTATCCCCATGATCAGCGTCGCTACAATACTTGCCAACACTGTAGCAATGAATACGCCATTAAAGTCCATCCCTGTGCTGCTGAGTATTCCTGGGTTAACAATAACTATGTACACCATTGTAAAGAATGTCGTAACCCCTGCAATGATTTCTGTAGAAAAGCTTGTGCCTCTTTCTTTTAATTTGAACCAATTGTCCATCGTAAAGCCAACCTCCAACTTTCAAATTATTCTCCAAAAAATAAAAACAAAAAAAATCCTAACATCGTATAGGATTGTTATATTATCGCTCCTATATTCGTCATTAGGATTTAACAGCTGATCTGAAACCAAAATCATGATGCTCATATCTGTTTTAACCTGATGTCCATTTCGAATTTTAATAAACATAACACTCATTGTCAACGGAATAACCTAATTGTTCACAGTAATTTACGAACTATATACATATTATATTAATAATTCATTCGTATAATAGCCATATTGGTATCATGAAAGATTCAATTACTCCTTCACCGAACCTAACGTAATACCGTGAATGAAAAATCGTTGCAGGAACGGATATACAACAAGTACGGGGAGCATCGCAATGAAAATTTTTGCAGCATTCAGCGTTTGATTGGACAACTCATTCAAGCGCTTATATTGGTCTTCTGTCATGTTGGACGCATCGATGACTACAACGAATTGCTGAATTAATGTTTGCAGCGGATAATGATCCTGTCCTGAAGTCAGCACCAGACCATGAAAGAACTCGTTCCAGTGATACACGATGGTGAACAACGTTACCGTGGCCAGTACAGGAACAGCCAGTGGAACATAAATGGTGATTAACATTCGCCACGGCCCTGCCCCATCCACGAGTGCAGCCTCGTCAAGCTCCTTGGGCAAATTACGGAAATAGTTTACGATCAGAATGACGTTAAACACGGGCACTCCTCCGCCTAGAACAAGCGCCCAAATCGTATCATAAAGCCCAATCGCTTTCACGGTCATATACCAGGGAATCAGGCCCCCGTTGAACAGCAGCGTAAACACGAGAATCCACATGAACACATTGCGCATACGGAATTCGCGCGGGCTCCGCGACAGCGGATAAGCCATCATCGTTGTCACGACAAACGTGATTGTCGCACCAAGCGCAACCCGCTGGATGGAAATCCAGAAGGAATGGAAAAAGGAACGGTCACCAATAATTTGCTGGTATGAATTAAAGTTGAAGCCAACGGGCCATAACCAGACTTTCCCCGCAGCTGCAGCCGATTTTTCACTTAAAGATACAGCCAGCGTATACCAGAGAGGCAAAATACACAGAAAGGCGATCAGGAGCAGCACGACCAACAGCGTGATATCAAACACCCGGGATCGCAGCGTTGTTTCTCTTATCATCTCGCTCGACTCCTTCTCATTGTTAGAATATTCGGTAATTGGCGAACTTCGAAGCTAGCAGATACGAGACGATGATGAGGACAAAACTGACCACCGATTTGAGCAAGCCAACCGCGGTCGCTAGTCCGTACTGCATGTTCAGCAGCCCTTCGCGGTATACCCAGGTATCGATAATGTCGCCCGTCGAGTACAGCAGCGGATTGTAAAGATTGAAAATTTGATCAAAACCTGCGTTAAGTACGTTCCCCAGACTTAACACCGCTAAGAGCACAATCGTAGTACGCAAGCCTGGCAATGTCACATGCCATATTCTGCGCAACCGGGTCGCTCCGTCAATTGAAGCAGCTTCGTACAGGGATGGACTGATGCCCGTCATCGCGGCCAGATAGATAATCGTGTTGAAACCAAACTCTTTCCATACGTCACTGCCTACGACAATAAACGGGAACAGGTCTGCCCGGGCGAAAAACAGCACGGGTTCAATCCCCAACGAGTTAAGCAGTCCGTTGACAGGACCCGTGTACGAAAACACGTCAAGCAATATGCCGGACAGGATGACCCAGGACAAAAAGTGCGGAAGATACACGATCGTTTGAACCCATCGCTTTACCGCCAAAAGACGCAGTTCATTGAGCATAATGGAAAAAATTAACGGCACGATCAGATTACCGGCTATTTTCATGACGGCAATATACACGGTATTAAAGAAAATGGTCTTGGTATCGTTCAAGCTGAACATGTATTCGAAGTTCTCCAGTCCGATCCAGGCTGATTTCCAGATGCCTTGGCCGGGATTAAAGTCCTGAAAGGCGATGGCAATCCCGAACATGGGAATGATGCTGATGAACAGCAACCACACCAATCCGGGCAGCAACATGATGTAATAATGTTTAATGAAACTTCCGTTTCGCATCCGGTGTTCCTCCTCCGCATTCTCCGACCCTTTTCTTCTCAAGAAGAAGCGCCGGATGAGCCCGGCGCTCTGGACAGCTGCCTACTTGACGTAATCTTTGACTTCTTCAGTAATCTTGTCTCCGCCTTGCTTTTTCCAGTCGCTGACGAACGTATCGAATGTATCCAGAGGGGCCGCTCCCATAATGATCTTTAGGAAGGTTTCATCCTCCAGCTTTTTCAGGTTTGACCAGCGGCTTTCCATCGTGCGTGTCTGGGAATACAGAAGGCTATATACCTTGTTGTAATCTTGCTGCAAGGATGAAGAGCCGACCAACAGTGAATAGATGCGGCTCCATATGCCCAGATCGGCCTGAGGGTCCCAATACTGGATATCCATATTGTCATACGGCTCCTTCTTTACCTTTTTGACATTCTGAATATCTGCTGCGAGCAGTTTGTAACCAGGATCGGTAAAGTCTTCCGGTTTTTTCGAGCCAGCCAGCACTTCCTGCAAAGCTTTCGCCGAATACTCGCTCTCATCCATGTAGGACATCGGAACACGCAGCGGGTAGTGTCCTACTGGCACCGAGATATCGAATTTTGACTCATCCCGGATGAGCAGGTTCAGCATTTTGACTACAGCTTCGGGATGCTCATATCCTTTGCGAACGACAACGAATACGGTAGAAGGAGCTCCCATGTGGGCGTTAAATTGGCCATCTGCATCCAGTGGCAGCAGATAAGCTTGCCAGTTGGCTTCAGGGTCATTTTTGATCGCATCCGGCAGAGGTCCATATCCCATCCACCATGGAGCGAAAAAGATGCCTGCTTTGCCGTTGACTACAGGCTCGGACGCGCTTTTGCGAATGCCAAGCTCCTTGTCAATCAGGCCGTTTGCATACATGTCGCGCAGTTTGGCGAGTGCCTCCTTCGTTTCTGGCAAAATGGAACCATAGACCGGATTGCCTGTATCGTCCTTTAACCAGTAACCAGGATAAGCCTTGTACGCTCCAAAGATCGGATCAAGCCCATACGTGTTATTCGTCGACTCCAGAAAATTGGCGTATAATCGGCCGCCGTTCTGTTGTCCGGCAATACCGATTGTATCGTTCTGGCCGTTGCCGTCCGGATCCTGTTCCACAAATGCTTTCGCAACATTCTCCAGTTCCTCCATCGTTTTTGGCGGCTCAAGTCCCAGCTTGTCAAGCCAATCCTTGCGTATCCACATTTGGTGAACACCGTCGGAGCTTACTTGTATACTAGGCATAGCATACATTTTTCCGTCGAATGTCACTGCCTCGGCCGATACGCCGTTTGTTTTTTCCATATAACTTTTCATAGCCGGGGAAGCATATCGATTAAATACATCGGTAAGGTCCTCCAGCTGACCAGCCTTCACCATTGCCCGCAATTGAGTGTCCTTGACCACAAGCGCATCAGGCAAATCGTTACTCGATATTGCCAGATTTACTTTCTGCTCGTAGTTCGTTCCCGTGGCTGCCTGCCAGGTTACCTTGGTATCAATGTTGAGATTATCCTTCACATAACGCGAATACTGGTTATTCTCCGGTGTATCTCCGGCGGGCAGGCTTTTGTCCGTTGGGTCGACCTCTTTGCCATACTTCAGGGTAATCGTCTGTTCATACTTGCCGAACGGATCTGCCGGTCCTTCTTCAGCAGCGCGAGGCGTAGTATCATTCTCTGCCGTTCCGTTTTCCTTGTTGCCTGTGCTGCTGCAGGCGCTCGAGAATACGAGCAACAGCATCATCGCCATCATGACCATTTTTTTGCCCAAATGATGATCCCCCTTTAATGGAATGTCACTAGCGTCCAGCACCAACAATATAACACGGCCGGAAAACGTTTATGGATAGAGAACCGAACGAGAAACGGGAGGTGAAACGTCCGATTTTGATAACGCTTACAAATCATTCATCCCCCCTACTCTCCATCCATCTACCCTCTTCTTGGTGCTTGCGGTACTCGCTTGGCAGCATGCCCACCTGCTCACGGAAAATCCGACTGAAGTATTTTTCGTCCGCATAACCCGTATGCTCCGCAATCCAGACGATCGGTTTGGCTGTTTGGGTCAAATAATCCCGTGCTTTGTCAATCCTGGTCTTGCGAAGATACTCATTAAAAGAATAACCGACCATTTCCTTGAAACATTGATTGAAATAACTGCGGCTAAGATTAACCCGCTTGGAGACATCGCTAGCGAATAAAGGGTTTTGCAGCTCGTCATGTACAATTTTGACGGCGGTCATGATGCTGCTGCTCACCTCCTTGCGAAAGTACTGACCACCCGCTATTACAAGAGCTTTTGCACGGAAATCAGCCATCCATTCCACCACCTCTTGCCAACAAGCAAACTGAACCGGTGTGGTCATTTCCGTCCGGACAATATTTTTAAAAGTACGGTTCCAGTCTACGGTTACGCCGTAAAGCAACTGCATTAATCTAGTCACTGGCAATTTCATCATCTTCAACTGTTGCAGCAGTTCTTGCAGATTCCGATCATCATGAACCCATTGAAATGAATGCAACTTGTCCTTTATGCTCTCATCTCTCGCTTCAACAAATGTCGTTCCAATCTGTTCACATTCGTAGTTCGATTCGTTCAGCCATGGTGTACTTCTTTCATCCTCCCTGTAAAACTGTGCATCTTTATCGAATTCCGATACAACATCGTCATTTAAACGTTTTCGTCTATCGGCCTGGATGCGATCGCGGATGCGACCAAGCACTTTGTCAAAATGTTCCTTCTCCAGCTGCACTTTGGCGATGTAATCGATGGCACCCAAACGCAGTGCTTCCTGAATGTATTCAAAATCCTGATGCAGCGTCAGAACAGCAATCGGCAAATCCGGGTATTGCTCGCGAACGATACGAATCAACTCAATCCCTGACATGACGGGCATGGCAAGATCAGTAATTACTAGATCCACACGGTTATCAGACAAAAATTCAAGTGCCTTCTCTCCATTGCCCGCTTCGCCAACGACCTTCATTTCAAATGCATCCCAAGGCATCGCGAGTATGAGCCCTTTGCGCACAAGTTGATCATCATCGACGATCAGCACGTTGATCATGATGGTTCATCCTCTCTCCAATGAATCGGCAGCCCAATGACAATCCGGGTCCCTTTTCCCGGTTCACTTGATACTTTTAGGCTGGCGTGGCCTTCGTAATAAGACTCAAGCATACGCTTGACATAATTCATGCCTATTCCCATCCCAACCCGATGGCGTTCAGCGTGTTCCTGTTCCAGCAGTGCTTTGATCTTGTCCTCTGAGATACCTCTACCGTTATCCTTAATCGATATTTCAAGCCGATGGATGTATCTGCTTACTTCCACTTCAATCCTACCTTTGTCGTCCAGCCCGTGATACAGCGAATTTTCCACCAAGGGCTGCAGGATGAACCTCGGTACCGATACGTTAAGCAGTTCATCATCAATGTGTATACCAACATCGAATTGAAAATTGTACCGGATCTGTTGAAGAATGAGATACTGTCTGAGCGAATCAATCTCTTCACGAATGGTAGAGTTCTGACCTCCCTTACGCAAATTGTAATACAGCAGCTTATTCAGTGAAGTCACGAGTCGGTCAATCTCCTCCTGCCCATTCATGACAGCGAGCCAATGAGCGGTATCCAGTGTATTCATCAGGAAATGCGGATTAATCTGGTACAGCAGTTTTTCAATTTCCAGATCCGCCCTGCGTTTTTCTTTCAATTCCACCTCGGAGTATAGCCTGGCAATGTGCGACTTCATACGCCCGAACTGGGTCAGCAGCATTTCAAATTCCGGTATGCGTGACTCCGCGTTTACCACGTTGAAGTTGCTGTTGAGCATCTGCTTCATCTCCCGATGGAATTGGGCCAATGGCCGATATACCATCTTCCATAACAACCATCCGATGGTCACACTGACTGCAGCAAACAGTACGGTCAACAAGATCATTTGCATCACCCAGCGGTTTTTCTCCTGATCATAATCGGCTTTGGATACCAGGGAGACCACGCTCCATCCCTGATTGCTATATTGCCTGTACCAATAATAGCCTGAGGCAATCCCCGAAGCTGTCATGGTAACCGAGGATTCTTCTTGACGGGGAAAGGTCGCGTTTTCAGGGAAAACACCCCTTAATTCACTGTACGAGACCCGTCCATGATTGTCCAAAATGAGATGCGCCGTTTTTTTGCTAACATCGTCTAAGTCGAGGATACTCTGCGTGAGGTTAAAGCCGGATTCAATGTATATGTAAGCATCTTCGCGTTCCGGCAAATCCACTTTACGCAGTGCAGATAGGACGTATTGGTCGTTAAACCTGTCGTTGCTGATATGAGGACCGAAATACGTGATTCCATAATAGCTGACCATGACCGGCAGCTTGTCCGGGTGAAATGAATCCTTTACCCCCATTGTTTCAAAAAGAAAAGTATCGTCTTCACGAAAATAGTACATGGATAATCCAATATTGGGATTGGTAAACGCGATCAGGTTCAGTTGGTATTTGATCTGGTCGGTCAAAAAACTGCGGTCATAAGGTTGATCTTCAATCATAAGCTGCTCCAGCTGTTTGCCGATGCTTCCTTCAAAGGCCAGTTGCTGAGAGGCATGGTTTAGGTTGCTGAGTGTGTTTTCCAGAGATAACATCACCTGTTTCAGATTACTTTGGATGCCGGATTGCAGCTTATTCGTCAGGATGGAATTGATCGTTCGGTAGGATAGGTAGCAGGATAAGAGGAAAGGAATGAGGGATACGGCCGCGAAAAGCAAAAGAATTCGATTTTTTAGCGTGATTCGATCCATACGGGACTTTCGTACATGGTCTGTGTTCATGCATTCATCTCCGCTTCCGGGTTTCAGCATGCCAACATGACCGAAGGACCCCGATACAAACAAGGGGCCTTCAGTCATGCCAGGCGTGAAACCACGCGTAATGTTCAGTTGCCATGCAACCTTTTGAAACGGTAAGTTCACTTCAAAGGCACTCGTATCAGTTACGCAGCCAGACGCTCATTTCACCCGGCTCGCGGTTACCCCACAAGTAATAAGGGATCGCTGTAAAACGTACCGGAATGCGAGGTTTGCGGATGGGCTGGTACGGCTGATCCTCCGGCCACGCCGATCCATCGGAAGCTAATGCATCGCCTTCCACCACAATGCATCCTCCGAGTAGATTCGGTGCTTTACGCTCCGTCAGGTTGGCTGATTCGGCGATGGATAACGCAGCAAGCGGTACTCCGTTATCGGCCTCTTCCACGCAATAAACGAGCGGTCCGCGCTGAATGGCGGCTTTGCCTGCATCAGCCCGAATTTTCGGATGAGCTTCAATCAACTGTGTTTCCAAGGGCAGCAGCCACTCCAGTGCATCTCCTTCCGACCAAGACCGGTGGATGTGAGCATAACCGTTGTTTACCGTATACGCTTGCACTTCTCCATTCACTCGCAGAACAGGCTGCCCGCTCTGGAACCAGTTAGGAATCCGCAACGCAAGTGTAAAGGTAACCTTATTGGAATTTCCCGGAGCAAGTGAGACGTTGAAGTCAACTTTACCGTCCCACGGGAGCTCAGAACGTTGACTAAGCGTGACTTCCTGGCCTTCGGCTGATGTAAACTGCACCGTGCTGCCAATGTACAGATGAACGTGAACTACGTTCTCTTTCGTAGACAGATCATAGATATAATCGTTCAGCGAGCTGAGCAAACGGGCCACGTTTGGTGGGCAGCAGGAGCAGCCAAACCACTTTTGGCGGACCGGTTTCACATGGTGCTTGTCCGGATTGCGTTTACTGGCCTCCGGCCATACTTCAAGCGGATTGACATAGAAAAAATGTTTGCCGTCCTTGGACATGCTGCCAAGCACATTGTTGTACAGTGCACGTTCCATCACATCTGCATACTCACTTTTCGCTTCCAGTCGAAGCATCCGTCTCGCCCAGAAGATTAGACCGATGGATGCGCAAGTCTCCGCATATACGGCATCATTGGGCAAATCATAATCGAAGGTGAACGCCTCGCCCAGATGTGTCGCACCGACGCCACCCGTAATATACATCTGTTTGTGAGTTGTATTGGCCCACAGCCGCTCACAAGCTGCGCGCAAGCCCTCATCCTTCGTTAAGTAAGCAAGATCAGCCATTGCTGTATACATATAAACGGCACGTACGGAGTGTCCGACCGCAGCCGTTTGCTCGCGAACAGGCAGATGTGATTGGTACATCTCCAGATTGGGCGAACCCTGGGACCAGATGCCCGTTCTGCCGCGTCGTTCCCACTCCTCAACGAAGTAACTCGGGCTGCTTCCCCGCTCATCGATGAAATATCGACTCAGATTCAAGTAGCGTTCCTCTCCGGTTGCATGATACAGCTTGACGAGCGCCAATTCGATTTCCTGATGTCCGCAATACGCGCGTTTCTGGTTTTCTCCTGTACCGAACAGGCTATCAATCAAGTCCGCGAAGCGAGATGCAATGTCGAGCAGCTTTCGTTTGCCAGTCGCATCTGCATAAGCCACCGCAGCTTCAATAAGATGCCCCGCGCAGTATAGTTCATGAGCCTCATAGAGGTTGGTCCACTCTTGGCCTGGTTCCTTGATCGTAAAATAGGTGTTGATGTACCCATTATCGTGCTGGGCTTGACCAATCAGATCGATCACTCCGTCCGCGATGTTCTCCAGTTCGGGGTCGGAGTGACTCCGCAGCGAGTAAGCAACCGCTTCCAACCATTTATAAAGATCGCTGTCTTGAAACACCCATCCTCCGAAATCACCCTGTTCCAGACCGGCAGCAATTCGAAAATTACGTATGGCATAGCTTGGTTCTGCTCCTTCAATACGATCGTTTAACGCTTCCCATTGATAAGGAATTACCGTTTGGCGAACCAGTTCGGAATAGCCCTCCCAAAATTTGTCCTGGATAAGAACCTGAGTTGTCTGCATCAAAAGTACCTCCTATATTAATTGACTCTTTACGATCTCAATTATATGCTCAGCAATACGGACTTAATAGGAATGAAATGAACTAATTTCTATAAAATATAACACAAGTGAATGAGCATCCCCACCACTGCATATAGGAGCTTACGGATTCATCTCACCCCCCCACGGACCTTGATCGAAAAAAATAAACCGACTCTTATGAGACGGTTTATTAGTCAGAGGTCATTGAATCGGTAGGAACCTTTTCGGCACCGTACCTTGATGATCGACCATACTATTGGATTTGTTTCATATAATCCTTGAAGTCCTTGGCGATCTCTTTGTATTTTGTATGATGCAGGTAATGCGTTCCTTCCATCGGGATCATTTTACCCTGTGCGGATTGTTTGGCTTGCTCCTCATGGAGCGGAACCCACTGCTTATTGTGCTCGTTATTCGATTGAACGAAGAGAAGAACTGGCAAATCATGAGGGTAGGTAAGTTTTTCAGCATTTTTGAAATTGGAACCGAGGTGTCGAAGCTCATCGACCATCGTTGGATTGGTCGAGACCTGATTCGAAATCAAGTGCATCTGTTCTTTGGTATGCTCATCATAATCAAGCGATTTATACGGGTCTCCGCTCAATGCTTTGAGTAATCTCATCAGACCCGATTTTTGAAGAAACTGCATTGACTTCAAAGGCAATTTGACATCCATGCCGGGTTGATTGGGAACACTGCTATCAATGCCGACAAAAGCAACAACCTCGTCCGGATAGCTGTTCACATAGGACACCGCGTAAAGTCCGGCAATGGAATGTCCCATCAGAATGTAACGATCAATACCAAGCTGCTGCACAGCTTCATGAACTTCGCTGACGATATTCTTCGTCGTTCGTTCTTTCTCGGTTTCATCGCTTAATCCATAGCCGAAAGGCTCGACCACCACAACTCTATAGTCAGGGGATATCTCATCAATCAGCAATTTGAAATCGTGTGCAGGTGTCGGGGTTCCTTGCCCCGGAAGGAGCACAACGGTTTGTTCTCCGCTGCCTTGAATGAGTACATTCATATTTTTACCATCCACATTGATATACTGACCATATGATTCAATATTCTTTTTCTCGACCCCGTTACTGATCGCATTGACTACAAACACAATGCCCATGAACAGCACAAGCACCCCGACAATTCCTCCAATTATTTTTAGCCATAAGTTCCGTTTTTTGCGGCTCTTAGTCCCTGTTGTTTTGGTTTCCACTGTTTCTGCCACGTTCATCTTCTCCTGTCCTTGCATCTGTATAGTCGCCTTGACGACATAGCTAAAGTGTAATCAAGGAAGATGTCCTCTTCATGACGACAATATGAACGGAGTATGAACAAGCCCAAAACCGAAAAATACCATATTAAATAAAAAAGCCGCTATTTATTAAGCGGCTTTTATTACAGGAATCGTGTCTTCTTTATATACGCTCATTGATTTTGATCAACAATTTTTTTAGGACTTGCTTCTCCTCGTCGGTAAGGACTTGAACGATGTCTTCCTCCACCTTTTGGAAAGAGTCTTGAAAGTCTTCAATCAGTGCCACCCCTTTAGGTAATACATATATATTTTTCTGGCGCTCATTATTGGCCGGTATTTTGCGCTCGATCAAGCCTTTTTGCTCCAGACCTTGAAGCATGCTTGTTATGCTCGCCCGACGTAAATGAAACCGTTCTGCTAAATCCATTTGAATAATATTGTTATTTTGGTTCTCGTAAATATAGTCAATTACTTTTCCTTGTTGAGCGTTTAACCCCAACTCTTTTATACTTTCGTCCGCTCTTTTCTTTAACTTAAGACCGATAATCTGAAACAAATCCAGATAAGGTGTCTCCATTCGGGATTTCATGATCGTCCCCCCCAGTCATTGTTAGAAATCTAATTGTTAGTAACTAAACTATACAGTGATCCTTTAGGCTTGTCAAAAAAATATTAGTTTGTTGACAGTTAGTAATCTAACAGTTATTATTCAAATTGTTAGAAACAAAACAATGTGGAGGGATTCAATTGGAGAAGATAACTCAAAATGCTGTATTAAAACAAGTTAAGGTAATTACAAATGTACGAATCTTTGACGGGGACCAAATCATTGCGCCCAGACATATTGTCATTCAAGGAGAGTCTATTACTTCAGTTGGCGGAGACATTCCAGCCGATGCAACGATTATCGATGGAGAAAATGCCACACTAATGCCAGGTCTGATTGATGCGCATGTCCACACTTCAATCGGCGGATTACGAGATGCCTTAAAATTTGGCGTTACAACCGAACTTGAAATGAACGGTGATTTTACCAAAAGAGGACGTGAAATTCAGTTAAAAAATGTGATTGACGTCGCAGACGTCCGTTCTGCTGGTACAGCAATCACCGCTCCGGGAGGGCACCCGGATGAATTACTGCCAGATTCAGATGAAATACCCGATTTTGTACTAAAGGAACTAGAGAAGTTATCGGAGGAAGACCGAGAAGCGATGTTGGCAGCATATGCTCACGATCACGAAGAAATACCGCAAGTGACAACGGTGGAAGAAGCGATTAAACATGTGCATACCCAGGTGGAGAATGGAGCCGACTATATTAAGATTATGATTGAAGAAGGAACGGTCATGGGTGCACCTGGTCTGCCTGTACTAAGCGACGAGATTCTACAAACCGCTGTGACAGAAGCTCACAAGTTCGATAAACTGGTTATCGCCCACGTTTTGACGGCTCGTTCATCGCAAGAAGCTATCGATTTTGGAGTCGACGGTTTGGGCCATTTGTTTATCGATAGACCCGAGTATACGCCTGAGTTAGTGAAATCCATAGCAACTTCAGGCGCTTTTGTCACACCTTGCCTGGTGTTGAATTCTTCAATTATTGGAAACCCGGCATCAGAATTGGCAAATGATCCGCGTGTTTATTCCAAATTAAGTCCGGATTGGATCGATATTTTGAACTCAAGCTTCAATACATTCCCTCAAGGCAATATGGAGAACAGCTTTAAGAATGTGATGGATCTTCACCGTGCTGGAGTTGATATTCTGGTAGGGACGGATGTCGCACCGGTTCCTGTTCCAAATCTTGGCGGCCTTGCTCATGGGGCTAGTGTCCACCATGAAATGCAGCTGCTGGTGAAAGCCGGGTTTACTCCGATCGAAGCTCTTCAATCGGCTACTGCCAAACCGGCCCGTTGCTTTGGTCTTCACGATCGTGGCCGTATTTCCGAAGGAGCGCGCGCAGATCTTGTTCTCATAGACGGTGACCCAACCACTAATATTTCGGACACCTTGTCGATCAAATCCGTGTGGTTCAAAGGTTCGCAGCAACTAGATTAAGTACTAATGTTTTCGTCATGAAGCAATTTAAAACTCCCCCAAAAGTGAAGTGATATTTTGGGGGAGTCTCTCCGATCTTAAACATATCCCTTCATTCATTTCGGATACCCTTCTCCCCTTTGATTGGTTATTGAAAAACACAAATAGCCCACGACAGCCTCATTCGTTTGATTTCATTAATAAACGGCTAATATGAATGGTCAGATAAATCTGTTCCTCTTTAGTCAATATGAATTTAAATGATTTCTCAATATATGATTTAATAACTAGCGTACATTGATGCTCCTTGGCAAAGGTCGAGCTTATATTGTCATATAGAAAGAAATTATCGGAGTCTAGTGTTCGTTCCTCTAATAAACGTTGGGCCAGAAATTGTAGATGAGTCACAAAACGGGAATAATTGATAGAATTCGTGTCTAATTCAATGGCAAAATAATGATTGATGATTTTGGTAACATCTTTAATAAACGTTGTTACAAAGATCACATCCTGTAAGTTGCCTTCATTATTTTGTGCATTTACGATATGAAAAGCAATATTACCTGCCTCTTCTTCTGGTAATTGAAGTCCTAAACCAGATTCGATTTCTTTAAGTGCCAGAAGACCAATCTCGAATTCTTTAGGATAGAATTTTTTGACTTCCCAAAGTAATCTGTTTTGCAAAGTAATGCCTGACTTAAAGCGAATGACCGCCAAATGAAGATGATCTGTTAAAGAGACATATACTGAATCGAAAAGCTTTAAACCTAAAGTCTTTTCTGCCACTTCAACAATGCGTCGTGTAATTTCCAAGTACTCTGCAGGCGTTTCTTCCATCAATTTAATCAAATTCTCTGAAACGGACTGGTCCTCAAGAACATAAATTTTTTCGATTTTGGAAGAATCAAGACGATTACCAATCTTGTTGTTGTATCCTATGGCTTTGCCCATGACAACGACATCTTCACCGTTATCCTTCTCTGCAAGAACAATACTGTTGTTCAAAATTTTGATTATCTTCATACTGAAATTAGCAGCCTCCTTAAAACTACATAAACTCAGGACCCACATCTGCAGGTCCTGAGTTCATCAAGCTGGAGTTAAAGGTTTTCTCCGTTGCTCGCGATGACTTCCTTATACCAGTTAAATGATTTCTTTTTGATTCGCTTCAAGCTCCCAGTACCGTCATCATGTTTATCCACATAAACAAAACCATAACGTTTCTTCATCTCTCCTGTACCAAGTGAGACTGAATCGATGCAAGCCCAGCTGGTGTAACCAATCAGATCAACGCCTTCTGCAATGGCTTGCTTCATTTCTTTAATATGCATCCTTAAATAATCAATACGATAATCATCATTAATATCCCCGTTCTCATCAAGGGTATCCACTGCACCCAAGCCATTCTCTGCAATCATCAAGGGTACTTGATAACGGTCGTAAAGGGTATGCAAAGTATATCTCAATCCGATTGGATCGATCTGCCACTTCCACTCGCTCTCCTGGAGGTATGGATTCTTAACTCCACCAAGCAGATTTCCACCAGTCTGTTCTTGGTTTGGATCTGAGCTCACGCAAACAGACATGTAATAACTGAACGTTGTAAAATCCACAGTTCCTGTTTTTAGAATTTCGGCATCACCTGGTTCCTGATGAACGCTAACCCCCTCCTGCTGGAAGAATAGTTTCGAATAGGACGGATAGTATCCACGATGAAGCACATCTGAACAAAAGTAAATTTTCATCTGCATTTCCCGGGTCGCTAGCATAATATCTTCAGGGTTACATGTCAGTGGATAAAACGTAAAGTGTGTCAACATGGACCCAAATTGGAAATTCGGATTGATTTCCTTGCCTTTCTTCACCGTCAAAGCCGAAGCAATAAATTGATGATGCAGTGCTTGGAAACGAAGCTGGGCATTGTCTTTGGTCAGGTCGATCAGACTACCGTTTTCATCCGAAATAATCCCGCCCGCTTGATAAGCTTTATGTGAAAGAGTGATACAATTAATTTCATTAAAAGGAATCCAATATTTCACATCATCTTTATATCGGTTCATGATGACCTCGGAATACCGCAAGTAATGCTCAATCATCTCTCTGCTCGCCCAGCCGTTAATCGTTTTGGAAAGATGAAACGGAAATTCATAATGAGCGATAGTAACCAAAGGCTCAATATTGTATTTTTTCAACTCGGCAAAGATACGATCATAGAATTCAAGCCCCTTCTGATTAGGCTCCAGTTCATCCCCATTCGGGAAAATTCTTGTCCAGTTAATAGAAAACCGGAACATCTTGAAACCCATTTCTGCAAAAAGTTTGATATCTTCTTCATATCGATGATAAAAATCGATTGCTTCATGGGTAGGATAACGCTCGGCCGGGTCCATTTCCAATGTAATTCTGCGTTTTTGATGAATGGAGCCACCTGTAAACATATCTAGTGTACTGACGCCTTTCCCATCTTCATTCCAAGCCCCTTCGATCTGATTGGCCGCAGTAGCTCCTCCCCAAAGAAAACCTTCTGGAAACTGATATAAATCTTTCATGTTAGATCTCTCCTTTTGTTAGTGTCATGATTGCATCTCCAGGTTGTACACTTGCGGGTGAGTTCCCCTTAATTTCAGAAAATTGGTCTGTATTTGTTACGATCATCATTGTGGTTGTATCCAAACCAAAAGCTTTAATCGCATCCCTATCGAATTCGATTAACTTGTCTCCTTTTGATACGGCATCACCGGTATTTACCAATGCTTTAAAACCAGAACCTTTCATTTTCACGGTATCAATTCCAATATGAATCAACAGTTCAACACCGTTATCCGATACGAGCCCCAACGCATGTTTGCTTTTGTACAAGGGGGAGACGATCCCGTCCATCGGGGAATAAAGGATGTTGTCTTCAGGCAAGAACGCAATTCCTTTGCCCATCATCTCTTTGGAAAAGACTTCGTCTGAAACCTCACTGAGCGGAATACTTTCTCCGCGAAGTGGAGCAAAAAGGTTAACCGTTTCCGTTTTACCTGAAGCTGCAGTTTGGGAAGAGACATTAACTTCTGGCTGAGCACCAGGAGTATTGACAGTTTCGGCATTCGAATCCACAGGATCATTAAATCCAATGAATCTCGCAATAATAAATGTCGCAATAAATGAAATAATTAATGTGATAATGGCGATTAGAAAGTTATTGTCCTCTCCAACGAACATGGGAAGCGAAGCAAGCCCCGGCCCCACTGTCACATAAGCTTTAAGCTGCATCAATCCTGCGAAAATACCTGCAATCCCTGCTCCTGCCATGGCAGCATACAATGGTTTTTTAAGCTTCATCGTAACACCATATAGTGCAGGTTCAGAAATACCAAAGGATGCAGTTACTCCGGAAGAAATTGCAAGCTGACGCAGTGATTTGTTTTTTGTACGAGTCGCCACAGCAAAGGAGGCAGCACTCTGGGCAAAGTTCGAACAAAGATGCGCAACCAGAATCAACATGTCATATCCGGGGTTGGCGATACTTGAAACCATAATCGGGATAAACACCTTGTGAATACCCAGCGATACAAAGATAGGCATTAATACCGCTAATATAGCTACCGCAACAAATCCAACATGCTGCTGAATCAACAAGATACCTTCTGTGAGTCCGTTACCCAAGAAAACACCGATCGGTCCGAGCGCCAGAAGCGCTACAGGTCCAGTGATCAATATAACAATGAGTGGACTAAGGAATATTTTCACCACACTAGGTGATACCTTGTCTGCAAAACGCTGAATATAACCCATAAATAATACGATCAAAATAATCGGCACCACTTGTCCACCGTAATTCGCAGGAGTTACAGGAATACCGAACAATGAAAGTGGATTGCCTTCAGCAAATAATGCTGTAATTTTTGGATGAAGTAATGCTGCACTGACTGTCATGGCTAGTGGAACACTCGACTTGAACTTAACAGCTGTAGAATAGGCAACCAGAACAGGCAGGAAATAAAATGCAGCATCTGCAAGGTTATTAAGAATGATATAAGTTTGTGAATCTATACTTAGAATTCCGGTCATTGAACACAACAGCAGCAGTACTTTGAGCATCCCTGCTCCCGAAACTGCAGGAACAAGCGGTTGGAATATAGCTGCGATGACTTCCAAAATGGAACCTGCACTAAATTTCTTTTTAGAAGGCGTTTCCTTATTGCTTGTAGATGCATCTCCACTTTGTGGTAATTCCCGATATACGTAGCTTACGTCGTTTCCAATGATCACCTGGAACTGCCCGCCGCTATTCACGACACCGATTACTCCATTGATGCCTTCAATTTCCGTTTTGTTTGCTTTTGCATCATCCTTCAGTTTAAATCTCAAGCGCGTGGAGCAATGATATACGTTTTCAATATTTCCTTGCCCGCCTACACCATTTAATATCTGGGATGCTGTTTCTTTATAGTTCATCGTTATCCCCTTTTCTCGAGTTATCTGAAAAAAACGAAAAAGGCCTGAATAAAGTAGAGGACAGTACATCAACATGTACCATTCCAATACTTTATCCAAGCCTTGCCTGCATTATCAGTAACACACTCGGTAAGTAATTGTATGAAGTTGTAAAATAAAGAAACTCATTTTCATTCCGGAATAAAGCGATTTCATTTACATGAAAGAATACTACATGATAATTTTATAAAAGTAAAGTACTTATTTTCGTGCTCAACTCGATTTCCTATAACAGAAATCCTGGGGGTGAGATTGTCAAAAGAGTGATTTAACAAGGTTCATTATTTTTTGCCCTGTGTTCACCTCTGTTAAAGTAACATCCCACATCACAATATTTGTAGACGAATCAGAATTAGTACTGTAAAACGATATAGTAAGCTCACTTACACCTTGGATCGGTATCTGAAAAGAATCCGGTTGATGCTCGCCTCCAAGACTTAAGGAATAAATTTCAGTTCCATCTGCAATAAAAATGATTTCGTTTCTGGAACTGCTGGCACCATAGATAACATCATTAGGCACAACAACGTCCCCTCTTAATTTGGTATAGTTACCATTCAGGTGATATGAAAATGTATTAAGTTTCGCATTCTTTGTACTGTACAAATTAATTAGTGGCTCCACTTCGGTTTGACCCGCCGAAAAACGGGTGAGCTCCTCATCCCAAAGTACGGTACCATCTTTCACCGGAAGTTTATTTAAGGCCACAATTTCTCCGCCAGCTTGATTCAAATAATAATTGATGCCACCAACTACACCAATCGTAGCTATGGACATGACAACCGCAATCAGGGCGATTTGAAACATACCTTTCCATGCATCTCGGTGACGCGTAACGATTCGTTGTGACCCATAACCGACTGCAGCACCTAAAGTATTAATGATAATATCATCAATATCGAAAGCTCCCAGTCGGGAAATCATTTGAATGGTCTCCAGAATGGTGATACACAGAATAAAACAACTGATAAACCGAATAAAACTGCAGCGAAACAATAGTGGAATAATTATTCCGAATGGTATAAAAACGATAAAATTCCCCAGCTCGAAAAACCAGATTCGAAATTCCCTACCTACTGGTAAGTGTAAAGGAATTCCCTCCGGAATTAAACTGTATCGCATACTTTGGTCTGAAATAGAGGATCTATCGAAACCGACAAATAAAAAATAGAAGGTTACGGCAGTACACAGCACTAACAACAAAATCAATATTTTACGAATATTCCCTTGATACATCAGTACATCCTTTCTTTAAATGGACTCCTTTATATTGTAGATTACAATACTCAGAAAATATGGTCCACCATTAATGCCTTAAAACAAAAAGCCGCTATAATTAGCGACTTTGATAAGGCTCTCTTCCTGCCCTAAATATAACATTCGGATGGTCTGGCTCAATTGAGCAGCATGTACATCTGATATTCCGAATTGTAGCGTATTTGGGATCAGTAATTTTGATATTGAATATCGAAAACTTGTCACCTTCTGCGGCATCAATGGTTTTGATCTCAAGCCCCGCGAATGTATATTGCTTCTCCGTGAAACCAAGCAGATTATCCATATTTAACCCGTCGTCTTGCTCTAAAATATTCCTTTAAGCCAGGAATAATCCGCATTCAAATGAAGAAGTGTCAAGCACATATTGCGGTATTTGATCCATTCATATTTTGGATATGTTATCGATGTAATTAAAACTCCGTGCTTTTGCACGGAGTTTTAATTGTTTTCCTCGTTATTTCTCGGGATAGGGATCAATCATGCAAATAGTGCCGTCCGAATTGTACGTCAACTCGGCAAACTTCACACAGCGCTTGTAGTCTACGCCACCAGAAAGCGAACAATCGTGGTAGAACAGATACCACTTGTCCCGGAATTGTACGATGGAATGATGTGTTGTCCAGCCCATGACCGGCGGCAAAATGGTCCCTTGAAATGTAAAAGGTCCCATGGGGTTATCGCCGATGGCGTACACCAGCTTGTGCGTCGTTCCCGTGGAGTAGGACAGATAATATTTGCCATTATACTTGTGCATCCATGGCCCTTCAAAATATCTGCAATCCTCATCCCCCGCTGTCAACAGCTTTCCTTCCTGATCCACGATGGATATTTCCAACGCATCCGAAGCCATCGAAAGCATATCCTCACTCAGCTTAGCCACTCTTGGGCCGAGTGCGGGTGCATCCGGGGCAGGTCCCTCAGCGTGTTCAACGTAGCTTCCTGTCTGCCATTTCTCCAATTGTCCACCCCATAGCCCACCAAAGAAGATGTAGGCCTGATCGTCCTCGTCTACGAACACAGCCGGATCAATACTGAAGCTGCCTTGAATGTACTGTTCCTCCGGCTTGAACGGCCCTGCGGGAGAAGATGATGTAGCCACGCCAATGCGGAAAATGCCGTCATGGTCCCGTGCAGGGAAATATAAATAATAAATGCCGTTTCGGAACGCGGCATCCGGGGCCCACATCTGGCTTGACGCCCATGGTACATCCTTCACATGCAATGCTTCACCATGATCCGTTACAGGTGACTCTATGTCTGCCATAGACAATACATGATAATCCTCCATCTTGTACTGATCCCCATTATCGTTCACTGGGCCGTCGTGGTCCAGATCATGGGAAGGATAAATATAAATACGATCCTCGAATACATGCGCTGACGGATCTGCAGTAAATATATGGGTAACTAAGGGTTGATACGGTTTAGGTAATTCGGACATTTTTAAATGCCTCCTTCCAAAAAATACGCAACCTGACCATCTCTTTAATAGAGCTATCGGTTAAACGTTATTGATCCGTTCGTGTCACTTGGGTACAGCGATTCGTGCAACACGATGATAGGCTTCCTTGGGACGATGCAACTCATCAAACAGGAATGGCCAGTTTTTCCGCTCCCGGACAGGAAAATTGTCAAGCCAAGTGTAATCGTCAGCCGCCCCCCAGAATGTTACAGCGCTGATATGTTCCTTATATTCCTGAAGCAGTCGGAAGATGGATTCGTACCGCTCAGCCTGTAATTCCATCATCTCAGGTGCAGGCTGAGCAAGATCCGTACGTCGATCTTCAAAGCGAAACACCGATACATCCAGTTCGGTAAGCTGAAGCTGCAGGCCTAGCTGCGCATACCTCTCAATCGCGGCCCGCATATCATCCAGAGATGGATCGTACAGATTCCAGTGTGCCTGCAGACCGACGCCATGGATGGGCACGTCTTGATCAAGAAGCGAACGAACAAGCCGATAGATGCGCTCCCTTTTGTGCGGATCGTACTCGTTATAATCGTTATAGAACAAAAGAGCCTGGGGATCTGCTTCATGGGCGAATTCAAACGCTTTGGCAATAAAATCCTCTCCGGCGATATCCAGCCATTTGGATGGGCGCAGGAATGCGTTTTCGTCATCTGCATCATCGGAAATAACCTCGTTTACAACGTCCCAAGCATAGATAACGTCCTTATATCTGCCAACAACGGTCTGAATGTGCTCCTTCAATCGCTCCAGCAATACACCACGGTCCACCAGTCCGCCGCTTTCATTCTCAAACAGCCAATCCGGAGTCTGGTTATGCCAGACTAGGGTGTGACCACGCAGCGCCATGCCTTGCTCTCTCGCAAAGGAAGCAATCGCATCCGCATCCTCAAACGTATACACTCCCTGCTGTGGATGCACACTGGAGAATTTCATTTCATTTTCTGCCGTCAGGCTGTTGAAATGATATGCCAGCAATGAACGCTGACTCTCAATCGTCTTTGGATTCACTGCTGCTCCAATGTCGAAGGCATTCTTGTACAATTCCTTCAGTGGAACCTCTTCTCGAACTAAAGCCATGATTTCCCTCCTCTAAAATCCCTTTTCATTTTAGTTTATTTGCGACTGAATCAGATCCCGATTCCGAGAAATCGGCACTCCGGGACAATACTCAAATGAACTAAATGAGGTGAAAAAATTGTTCAGCCTTCACGATGCTTTAATCCGGATAAAATCCGGGGAGAATCGGGTTGGCATAACGGATCGTATGCGATTAAATCTGTGACATCTATTCCTTCACACTCCCTACATTTAGTCCTACAACAAAGTATTTTTGCATAAACGGGTACACCAGCAAGATCGGAACTGAAGCGACAATCGTAACTGCAGCACGAATGGAAATCGGCGTTACCTGTGTTGAATGTTCCACCCCTATGCCATTGGCTACGGAAGGATTACTGTTGGCATTCATGCTGGAAGATAACAGTTTCATCAATTCATATTGCAGCGTGCTGAGTTCTTGTCGAGATGACGTGTACAGAAACGCATCAAACCAGGAGTTCCATGCCCCGACTGCAACAAAGAGCGCAATGGTCGCCAGCACGGGTTTGCACAGTGGGAAAATAATTTTCCAGAAAATTCTGAAATCTCCCGCGCCGTCAATTTTGGCTGATTCAATCAAGCTTTCGGGGATCGTGTAAATATAAGTACGAATTACGATCAGGTTAAACGCACTAATCAGCGATGGTAAAACATACACCCAGAAGGAGTTAATCAAATGCAGATCCTTCATCAGGAAGTACCCCGGAATTAGCCCGGCATTGAAATACATCGTCAGTACAAAAACGGTCGTAATCAGCTTGCGGAAAATATAATCGCGCCGACTCAGTGTGTAAGCCAGCATGGTGGTCAAGAAAATGTTCAGAACGGTGGATAGTACGGTACGTGCAACGGAAATCAAAAATGCATTATAAATTGTGCCTGATGCAAATACGGCTTTGTAATTCTGCATGGTGAAATCGCGAGGCCATAAATATAAGCCTCCTCGAATGGTGTCATTCCCTGCATTAAATGAAACCACGATGGTGTTCAAAAATGGATACAACGTCACAATCACCAGCAAAACCATGAAGATCGTATTAAAGGTGTTGAACAGAAACGGTTCGATGCCTCTGCCACCCGGGCGGCGAACGGAAAGCGCCGCTGTATTTCCTAAACCAGACAATGGTGTTTTTTTTGTCATTATAACAGCCTCTCTTCCCCAAGCCGCTTGGCGGTCCAATTCGCTACAAGTAACATCGTAATGCTGACTACGGTTTTAAATATGCCGCCTGCAGTTGCGAGTGAATAGTTGCCCTGGGCAATCCCGTATTTAAGCACAAAGATATCAATCGTTTCCGCCCAGTCAACAACCAACCCGTTACCCAGCAAATACTGAACCTCAAAGCCGGCCTCCAGAATATGCCCGATCGACATAATCAGCAGAATGACAATGGTAGGCTTGATGCCCGGCAAGGTGACATTCCACATTTTTTGATAGCGGTTGGCTCCATCAATATCGGCAGCTTCATACTGTGCCGGGTCAATGGAGGCCATGGCCGCCAAATAAATAATGGTGCTCCATCCGACTTCTTTCCATATATGAGAACTTGCCACAACGCCCCAGAAATACTTGCCTTCCGTCAGCCACAAGATCGGCTCGTTGATTAAATGCAGTTTCATGAGGATATCGTTGATAATACCGTCCGAAGCAAGCGATGTCGCTACGATGCCGGTAACGATAATCCATGATAAGAAGTGAGGCAGATACGAGATAGTCTGTACCGTCCGCTTCCACAGGATCTTCTTGATCTCATTAAGCAGCAGTGCCAGAACAATGGCGGTTACGAAACCCAAAATCATGTTGATGACACTCATGGCAAGCGTATTGCGAAGCACACGCAAGAAATTGTCATCGGTGAACAAAAACTGAAAATGCTTGAACCCTACCCATGATTGTTGGGAGAAGCTTCTGGCCGGTTTGTAATCCTGAAAGGCCATCGTCCAACCCCATACAGGCACGTAAGCAAAGACGATAATGTACGCAAGCAGAGGAACAGACATCCATATGAGTTGTCTCTGTGCTTTGATATTTTGCCAAGTAATCCGCCTAATTTTCGGCTTTTTCTTTGGGCGGAGCGGCTTGGTACCCACTACAATTTCCTCCATAATATCAGGCCCCTATCCATCTTTATATTGAAAGGAATAACGTCCAGCAATATGTTTTTCAATAAAATCAGGAAGGAAGGTAACCTTCCTTCCTGACAACAATTTCTTATTTCACAGACCAGTTATCGATTCTCCACTTCAATACTTCATTGATACGATCTTCATACGCTTTGATATCCAGCTTTTGAATTTCGGAAACGTATTCGCTCCATACACTGCTGAATTCAGACGTGTTAGCCAAAATCGCTTTCGGCAAATATTTGGTTGACAACTCGTTCAACTTCGTATTGGCAATCTTGGCTGGGGATCCCTCTACCACATCGACAGACCAAGCAGGGTAAGTCACCGGATTCTCTGGTGGAGCACTGAAGAAATCGACATAGCTGTTGAAACCGTAAGCCTTCAAAACTTCCTTATCAAACGGTCTCAAGCTGGCTTCATATTCTTCTGGCTGGTTGCTTGCTGAAGTCGCGTTGCCATCGCTAAAGTAACCTTCTATCTTCGGTGCGGTTCCATAAAATGCATCTGCTTTGTTGGCCAGCTTCCAAGCCGCATCTGCAGCGTTGTCGCGCTGCTCTTGGGTTTTCATGAAGCGACCTTCGTCATTGACGTAATAGTCTTCATCCTGAATGCCCCAAGTGAGTGTCTTTTGCCAATCTTCTTCCATGAGCTTGTCGAGTGCTTTAATGATTTTCACAGGGTCTTTGGCACTCACGGTAATACCGAAGCCATTGTTCAGATTCAGTGCTGCGCGATCACGATAATAGTCTTTGGTGCTGCTGTCATACACGAGCGGGAAACCTACATAAGTGCGTTCAATTTTGTCCTGCGTTATGAGTGAATCTTCCGCGCTTTGGAAATTCCAATGTTGATCGAACATGCCGAGTACGGACCCACTGGACAATTTGGCCATGTATTGGTCGTAGTTTTGTGCAAACGCTTCCTTATCAAGCAAGCCTTGTGCATTAATTTCATTCAACTTCTGATAGTACGTCTTCGCATAATCCTTGTCTGCAAAGATTTCTGCCTTGCCGTCGTTTACAACGACACCCCCGTCATTCGGATGACCGATCAAATGCTGCGGCGGATTCAGCAAGCCCCAGTTTTTCCAGTCATAGTTCAGGACCTCAAAACCGATGGTCGGCTTGCCGTCAATAGTCGGATATTTCTCTTTGTATTTCGCGATCAGGTCGAAGTATTCATCCAGTGTTTTTGGAGTCGGGTAACCGAACTCTTTCAACACGGCTTTTTGAATCCAAAATGCAGGTCCGCTGTAGTAGGTATCAGCCACTTCGCCGTTATATGCACCGTAGTTTGGCATATAGTAGATATGCCCATCATTCGGGTCCTTCATTTGATTCCAGTACTTCTCGTAATGCTTCTTCAAATTAGGCGCGTGTTCTTCAATCAGATCTTCAAGCGGTATGACTGAACCGGCAGCTGTCAGCTTGGTATCCGCAGAGATCAGATCAGGATAATCTCCTCCGGCAATCATGACGCCGAGCTTTTGGTTTTTGTCGCCGGCCAAAAATTCAAATTTGAATGTAACGCCAAGCTCATCCTTGATTTTTTTGTAGATTTTGTTATCAGCGGTTGGCTGTTGTCCGGCCTCGTTCAGAAATACCGAGATTTCTAACGGATTATCAGTTCCAACCTCGCTACCCGTACTGCTCTCTTCCCCGCTGCCTGCATTGCCACCTGAGCAGCCCGCCAGAACAACGCTCAACGACAGCAACAGTGTTGCTCCCATACGGAAGAATGATTTTTTACTGTCCCCCATAAAGCACCTCCAAAGTTTGATCTCATTTATGAAAGCCCTTTCATTTGAATAATTTCATTATAAATTTACATCTCCATGGAAACTATATTCGAATTATAGCTCTTTCCGAGAAAACCTCAGGTTTTCTTGTATTCGTTCGGGGACATATTCATGCGCTTCTCAAATTGTTTCAAAAAATGATGATAGCTGGCGTATCCAACCCGTTCTGATATCTCGATATTTTTGTACTGATTTTTCTGAAGCAGCCGACAGGCTTCTTCAATCCTCAGATCATGAAGCATTTCATTAAAGGAGATTCCATTTTTGCGTTTCAGTAGTTGTCCCAAGTAGGCCGGATGCAGAAAAAATCGCTCTGCCAACAACTTAATAGTCAGTCCCTCCCGAAAATGAGCATGAATATAATCATTGATATCCTGTACAATGCCATGTGCTTCGAAAGTGTTCTCCTTGAACAAAAACTCAAAGCAGACTTTGCCGCACGAGTGCAGCATCTCAATCAAATCATCAAAAGTAAGTAATGCTTCATCCAGATCAGGGATCTCGAACAAACGATAGGAATGTCTTTCATCCTCTTCCATCTGTGTACCCATGTACGCCCTGATTTCATGAAGAAGGTAAATCACAAATTTCCGGGCTTCATCGGGGTGCACACGGGTCTCGCGAAAGGAATGCTCAATAAATTCCACCGCAGACCGGTAGGCATTATAATCAATAAGCTGAAATGCCCCTAGTACGCGCTCAGACAGTTCTACCTGGTTGTAATGCCTTTGAAAAACGTGGTTTTGGAGTAAGACATACTCCATTATGCTGTTCCTTTCCACTTCATAAAAGGCATGCAGGAGCGCTTCCTCTGCTGTTATTCGGGAGATGCTGATGCTATTAAGAGAGGATTCGGTTGAGCCAATCGCCATATATGTACGAAAGCCCGCCAGACGGCGAGCCAGTGCCTCTAATTGTTTTCTTAATTTTCCGCTCGTTGCCTGAGGATCAGGGGAAACATCGCCAAACACAATGGATACAAGATCATTTCGCATACGAATGATATAGATCACATTCGGTCCGTTCAGAGCCTCTGCAGCGAGGCTGCTCCACCGGCCATATTCCACTTCGGATACCTGAACCAGGCATACATTCCATGCTTGAGCTGATCGGGACAGAGACTCCATCAGTTCAGCACCTTCTCCAGAAAGCACTTTTCCCAGTAAAGCCTCCTTCATCGTCAACATTTCCTGCTCTCTTAATGCAATCTGCCCAATATATAGTTGTTCTTGCTCCTTGATCAGTTCCAGTCCCATTCTGCGCACCTCGGATTCTGCCTGCTCCTCTTCCAATGGTTTTAACAGATAACCGGAAACCTTAAATTTAAGCGCCTTTCGTGCAAACTCAAAATCACTGTACCCCGTGAGAATAATGAACTTGGTCGACCAGCCGCCTCTGCGCCGCCATTCTTCAATCATCTCCAGCCCATCCATCACTGGCATACGAATGTCAACCATAACAAGATCTGGCTTTAGCTCTTCCAATTGTTTTAATCCCTCTGCACCATTTCCGGCCAAGCCGCACACCTCAAAGCCAAGATTCTCCCATGGAATCCAGAGCTGCAAGCCCTCCAGCGCCCATGGCTCGTCATCGATCAGCAGCACTTTAAATGCCATTATTCCCTTCCTCCTTTTCCACCCTGATGCTCCAGCAGTTCTAATGGAATTTCGAAGGATACCTCTGTCCCCTCATCCATTCTGCTTACCAGGCTAAAACTCACTTTATCGTCATAATACAATTCAAGACGGCGATATACATTGCGTATACCAATATTGTTATCCCCGTTCTCCTCCTTGCTCCGCATATGATAAAGAACCTCTTTCAGCCGCTCCCTGTCCATGCCCTTGCCATTATCGGATACAACGACACGAAGGCGCTCGTTCACAATTTCGGCTCGAATCTTAACATAGCCAAGCCCTTCAATGGCCTGTATACCATGTTTGCAAGCATTCTCTGCCAATTGCTGAATGCTCATTTTTGGTATTTTATACTGCCGTGTCTCGTCGCTGATATCAATGTGGTATTCGAACTTGTCACGGAAACGGAATTTCTCAATTCCCAGGTACATGACCGTAAAACTCATTTCCTCTTCGAGAGTGACCACATCATCCTTCCAATTCAGAAGACGGCGAAGCAGCTTGGACAGGTCCTTGATAATATCCTTCACATCTGCATAATTGTTTTTGGTACTGACCACAAGTAACGCATTGAGCGTATTGAACAGAAAATGCGGATTCATCTGGCTTTGCAGCAAGTTCAACTCAGCGCGAACGCGCTCGGCCTCCTGACTTCGCTGCTGAATTTCAAGCTTGTACACATTATTGATCAGGGAATGAATCTGAGCAGTCATCATATTGAAATTACGAATCAGGTGACCTATCTCATCCTGCCCGCCATCAATGTTGATCAGATCAAATTTTTCATTCCCCACTTTTTGCATGTGCCTGGACAGACGCTTCACTCGATAATTGTATGAACGCAGCATGACATAGATAAAGATGGAGGTAAGCAAAGTAATAATGCCGGCCAACATGCCGAAATAAAGCTGCATGGATAACATCGCTTCCTTGACACGTGTTTCCTGGGGTACCCCGATCAGCTTCCAGCCTTTCACATAGCTGGCGTTTCCAATCGGAACGATATGTAAATCCTTGTCTTCCGCTTTGCTCATATTAAACAATGCATAATCGCTATCCACCTCGCCCTGATACTTGTCATCTGCGGACACGACAATCTGATTTTGGGCGTTGACCAGATACAGATCCAGCGAACTTTTCTCTCTGGCAATAACGTCATAGAACCGATTAAGATAAAAATCTATGCGTACTAACTTCTCGTAAGAGTTATCTGCGTTGTAATAGTCCATTTTTTCGATCACACTAAAATACGACGAAGTTGCCGCCCGATCATTTGCTGCCTGATCGCGATAAGCGAGCACACTCAGTGATTCCCCCGCCGTTTCCCATTGCCTGAACCAGGCGCTTTCGTGCATTGAACTGTCCAAATAATAATAATCCCCGCCCGGTACAATAGTGGGATTGTCAGTGTAGATGCCAATGCGCTGGATCTGATTATTCACAGGAATATAGGAAGTCACCCGATGGCGAAGCTGTTCATCGAATGTACTGTAGAAATCCAGCTGGCCGTTGTATACCCGATCCATGGATTCGGATAAAAGCTTGTCCGTGATCAAGGCGTGACTGACAGCTATGCCCCCGTCAATCATAGTGTGAATGTCTTTTCTGGCCCTTTCCAGCGATATTTGCAAATTCTGTTCTTCCCGCTCTCTGATCAGCCCGGACATCCGATCCATGAACAGATAATTGCTTGCTACGATGGGGAGCAAAATACCGATAACATATATCAGCATAAATTTGTAATTCAAAGGAATATTGTTCACGATGCCTCGTAACCGGAATATCTTAAACATACTGTGATCGCCATCCTTCATTCGTTACTTTTCAATTCGCATCTAGGGTTGTTTTCGATATGCAGAAGGCGCCATGCCCGTCATTCGCTTGAACTGACTTACAAAATAGTCGGCATTGGGATAACCTGAATTGACTGCAACTTCGGCTATGCTGGAACAGCTCTGACGCAAAAGTCTCTTGGCCTCCTCAATACGTTTATCATTCAGATATTCCCGGAAGGATTTACCAGTCTGCTGTTTGAAAGCTTGCCCTAAGTAGTTGGCATTCATATGAAATTTCTGTGCAAGTTCCTGAAGCTGCAGCTTCTCCCGAAACTCTTGATTAACATGCTGAACCACACGAAAAATCGTACTGCATTTCATTTCCTTCTGCTGCTCCTGTAACGCTCTCAGCGCGTTGAGACTTAACACAAGTGCATAGCCCTGCAATTCAGGATAAGAGTCAAGGTTGGTAAAGTCGCCCAATCTGTGCTGCATGTGCAGCACAAATTTGCCCACATCCCCATCCAGCTCCTTCAGTTGTTTGAGAACTCCCATTTCAAGGGCAAGCAGTTGTAGCCGGACATATTCGATATCTGATATAGGCAGTTCCGAGTCAGGATTAACAAGCAGTTCATGCACCTCGTTCTCTAAACGATCCTCTTCACCCGATAAAATGGTCCTGAAAAGGTTTGTCAATGCTTTGTGATTCACAGTTGCCATATGGGCACCTTGTGGCAGGTCTTGGTCGTGAATAATGCCGTTCCCTTTTAGATAACGCTTCCATTTTAGCGCGGATAACGCTTTTTCATATGCCGGTCGCATAGCAACTGCACCACCTGAGTGATACCCAAATGCCACAATGATGGAAGCATGGTCGGAGTACATCTCATACAGATTTCTCCCTATCGTCTCAAGCCGATTCAGTGAATCTTTGATCTCAGCAGCAAACACACCAATTCTTCCTTCAGCATCTATAAAAGGTTCATACAAATGATCACCGGCAAAATGCTGTACCCACGACTTAACATCCTCTTTGCCAGTATCCGTCTCAATCAAAAGACAGGCCATGTTCTCATGACCTTCCATTTGCAGTATGCTCTCCACTTCCGCTTGCAGTTCACTGCTGTCTTCGCCCTGAAACAGCCGGTTGAACAAACCATTTACATACAAGGCACGCTCGTGTTGATGCAATTTCTCTGAAGCACGCTCATTTTTAATTTTACTACTCATCTGCTCTAATATGGTTTCAATTTCAAACTCATCAATGGGTTTGAGCAAATAATCCTCAACACGCTGTTCCAGTGCTGTTTTCGCATATTCAAAGTTATCGTATCCGCTTAGTATGATGAATCGCGGCGGTTTGGCCAGTTTCTGTATAGAACGGTCAATTAGCTCAAGTCCACTTACAGAAGGCATATGAATATCTGTAAACACCAGATCTGGCTGAAGATCCTCAATAATGTCCCAAGCGGTGTTTCCATTCTCAGCCTCTCCACAGATTTGAAAACCGTATTTGTTCCAATCTACCATGATTCTTAAACCTTCCAGCACCCATGGCTCATCATCCACCAACAAAACATTCATCATTCTGTTTCCCCCCGTTAATAGTGGTGAGTATGCTGCTTTGCCTCGGACACAAAAATTGAACATTGCACACCGAAAAAGTGCACCTATTTAATTATTTAGAGCTTTCAGCTCTTATACAATAGACAATACTTGATTTAGCATCCAAAGCTTTACCTCTTTATAGCGTATTGGTGTAGTCCTCATTTTACGACTTGCCTTTGATCAGCAACGGATCTAATCTCTATGAGCAAGGATATTAATTAACTTACCAAATGGATCGCGGACATAGAATCTGCGAACTCCCCAAGGCTCGTCAGTAAGTTCATATTCTATTGTATAACCTGCACTTTTCATACGTTCGTACACTAAATCCACATCATCAACTTCAATTGAGAGGTCAGGTGTAGATGTATTGGAGCCACCCTGTGTAGCAATACTTATTTGAACGCTATCCTCTCCAATTAATCCATAAGTTTCAATCCAACCATGATTCATCAATAAATCAAGTTCGAGCATGTCCTGATAAAAGTTCTTTGCTGCTGGAACGTTTTGCGTATTAATGTTGGTGACAATTCGTTTCACCCTCATTTGCAGAACCTCGATTCAATTAGTATATTTCCCCACTAAAGAAGCCTCGCCCTTATTTCACATTATCATCTAGTACTATGTTATTCAATAGAATTGAACCGTAAAAAACCTTGGATCGCCACTGTTTCAAGGGAGCCAAGGTCTTTTGGATTTTGTTATTTATTTCGTTTAAAAAAGCTGCAGCTATTGTGATTCAAGAATGTATCGGTTCCATTTCTGCTGCCAGGCGATATCGTTCCAGAAGGGATGATGCGGTGCACAGTTAGAACATAAAGTCATTCCCCAGAATCCAAGAGCCATGCCTTTACGCAGCGCATATTCTGCAATAAATTTCCCGACAGGCCCCTCCTCGAATCCCGTTAACAGCGGTGTATAACCCACATAACCTTCACCAATAACGACCGGTAACTTGGCATGAACAGCCCATTCGTGAGCTTCCTCCAATCGCATATCTGCTTTTTGCAGCATAGCCAGCTTATGTTTACTATAATTATCGTATAAAAAAAGATCCCACTTATCCGGCTCCGCCCAATCATGCATATAGAGCAGTCTTAACCCTACCGGATTTCCTTCCATCCTCCATTCTTGGCCGTGCGGCAGCGAATACTCTTCAAATGGAGGCGCATCCTCCCTCAGGAGTGATTGGACGAATGCGCCAGGAAAAGGTGACTGCTCATCATCGAGCCCTGCCGCTTCGGTTAATTCATTCAACACCCCTTTGATATACAGATGGAAATGTGCAACCTGTAAATTTCCCGCCACATAACATTTGGGATAGGCTTCATTTAGTGTATAACTTGCGGTCATTAGGATGTCAGGGTGACTCCCTCTAAGAAAACTGACGGCCTCTTCAATATAAGGCTGCATGGCTTCCACCATAGCCGGCACATTGGACGTGGCAATGCCTTGAGCAGTTCCTATGGCGGTCAGTTGTCCAAACTCCACCTCATTATGCAGCTCTGCGTAGACGATCTGTTTGTCGTATCCTTCCGCTTTAATATACCGGATAAGCTGGTCGATGGACCTGGCAATAGCCATAAACCGATTCTCCGGGGCGATGGCAGCCAGTTCGTCGCGCAGCGCGGGAAAGGCCAGAAAGCTGGGGCTTTGCTGATACTCCCACGAAGACAGCATGATATAACAACCATGGGCCTTGGCCTGTTTGAACAATTCCAGCAAATGCGCATGTCCGTCCAACTCAGCCCCGCCTCGGCAGTTGTACCAGCGTGTCCGCTGTCCGATCTCTCCAAGGCTTCCAAAGTGTAACGGGCCCTGCCGCTTGCCTTCCGCCGTGAACAATAAAAAGGGCATCGCACAGATTCGAATCGTATTGTAGCCTCTCTCCACCGCTTCCTTAAATCTGGCCTCAAGGTCGCTATAGGGCTCACCCGGTAAGGTCATGGTGTACCAGGAGAAATCCCACATCGTAATAGTCAGTTTGTGCGGTAAATGGTTTAGTGATGAACTCATACTACGCCCCCTATTATTTGGTTATCGCCAGTTCATAAACCGGAACCGCACGGACAGAAGCAATATCGGCAATCAGTTCTGCAGCTGTCTCGTTCCATCCGGCCATCGTTGTATTGCTATTCACGACAGTCCCTTTGCGGATCGGCGATATATAGAGATACATCTCCTTTTCAAGCAGCCGCTCTTCAAATCGCTTAAGTCCAATCTCCCATGTCGTGTTGTTGCAGAAATTATCGTTAATCAGATCTCCGTCAATGAAGGCATAACCGATATCGCCGGAATAATCGATTTGCAGCAAGGCTTCTTTAACACCGTCCAGTGCTCCGGCTGCAAATTCTAGAACCGCCCGTTCATTCTTGACTTTCGTCCATGTAAAAGCGATCTCTTTCCTGGGAATAAGCAGATTGTAGGTCTTAAATAAACCGTCTATCCTGGTACTCGCCAGCTTTCCGCCAGAGACGGAGCCTATACCTTCATCGAAATCAGGGAAAATGCTCAGCGTGACTTTCTCCTGACCCGTTGATTCCAGCTTGATCTCATCCCCTGAAACAAGCAGATTGGCATCCGTAAATATGATACGCTGCTTCCCGCGGACATTGGCCTTCCAGAACCCAAGGCTTTGCTCGTCCGTCATGGTATAGATCACAATCTTCTTGCCTGCCACGGAAACAAGTCGCACGATGGTGGAAGCCTGCTCTTCTACTTCAATAATCGTCATATCACCCAGTTGAAAGGCACTTCCGCCGTCGGTCTCTGCGCTCGTTACATCGTCACTTGCCAACGCATAGCTGCCCTTCATCCCTTCAGGCACAAAGAAGAAGTAATACACTTCATCCCCCACCTCCAGCTTGGTGATCAGCTGTGCAGTAGCATATTTCAGCGTGATTCCAGCCAGATCGAAGTTATACGGCAGAATAGCAAAGCTCTCACTGCCAAGCCTGAGCTCCCCTTGAGCCGGAATGGTGACTGTCTCACCTGGAAGCTCAATGCTGACGTTCATGTCCTGCAAATCGTGATTATCCACATGATCCTGGAAATTGTTCAGAAACAGGAAGCCGGAGCCCTCATGCGAACGGACCGCATAGCGCAATTCACTCACATCGTACGGATCTTGCCCGGAAGTGTCTCCCGGCAGAACCGTCTTGGTCAAGGCGAATTGATTCTGGAACTCCGTGAAGAAATAGTGCTGCAGCTTCGTCCGCCTATACGATTCGCGTACCTGTCCGTATTCGCCAATCATGGCGTTGAAATCGTAAGAGATTTTTGGCGTTGCCAGATCGTTCGTGAAGGGGTTAATTTTGCCTTTCGGATTACTTCCCCCATGGTACATATAGTATCCGAGCATATTACAGCCTTCGGCCGTCTTCATGATGGACATGGCTGGAACGCTATGATATGGAAACTCGAACCGGTATTTATAAAACTGGACCATCCCGCCTCCCATTTCACAGCAAGCGTAAGGATAATCCTCGGGGTTATAGAACGGCTCGAAGTTGTAACTCTTGGGAATGGCGTTATTATGTTTATCCCGGAAAATGTACTCGGGTGTTGCCGGATGCTCCTTGATGCCCTCCAAACGGTCATTTTCATAATAAATCCAAGGCCAATAGGCATAGCCGCCCCATAACGGCAGCATATCAGGTACAGGTGTTGTAGCACCGCCCCATCCTGTACACGTATAGATAGGCGTATCTATTCCAGTTTCAATCGCTATGTCCCTCAACCGCAGCATATGCTCATTGCCGCCACTGCCTCCGTTAAGCCACATATTGTTAATGCCGGTCGTCAGACCCCACTGTGCCGAAGAATGGTTATGCTCATTCTCGATTTGAGTGCCGATGATCGGACCTCCGTCTTTATACAGTAAGCCCTTCACCTGTAAGCTGATTTCTGCATAAAGCCTCCGCACATACATCATATAACCTTCATCATTGGAACGGACCTCGAACGGACGGCCGAACAACCAATCCGGCATGCCCCCATTGCGCATTTCCCCATGACAAAAGGGGCCGATACGGACCATGACATACAGATCATGCTGACTACACAGCTGAATGAACCGGCGTAAGTCTTTATGGCCTTCCCATTCAAACACACCTTCCGCTTCCTCGTGCAGATTCCAGAAAATATAGGTAGTGACGATGTTAACGCCGCCCATTTTCATCTTAATAATCTCATCTTCCCAGTATCGTTCGTCGTAACGGGAGAAATGGAACTCTCCGCACACGCCAAAGAACGGCTCACCGTTCTTCTCCATATAGTAGTTCGTAAAACTGATTCGCTCACCGGAAGGGTTCACGCCGCCAAGCTTGATAGGTCCTGCAAAAATATTCTTTTTGTCATCGCTTACAGCAATGCGGTAGTTCTTCATAAAGATATCCCCTCCTCAGTTCAATTCATGTTCAAGTATACCCCCTGTGTAATGTAATCCTGTTCGATCAGACCACTTCTAAAGCGCATAAACGGTGATGAATAACCGCCCCTTGATGATTAGGTTCCATTTCGAGCACTATATCAAGTTCAGTTTTTGCTTCTGCACCGCGTTCAAGCCCCAGAAGTCCAAGGCCCCTCATGTACCTGCAATGGATGACATTACGCCGGTTAAGGTCATCCTCAAACACCAGGAAGTCCGGCAAAGATACGGCAAAGTAATCCATTTTGATGTCGTCAAAAATATGCTTTTCAGCATAATCAATCAGTTTATTAAAACGACGCTTGGCTTCTTTCCCGTTACGGAGCTTCAACCAGGCCAATCCTTGGTAGAAGATCATTTCCGGCGGTTGATCATTGTAGAACAACGCACTTGTCGGCTCATCCAGACCCTGTGAAGCTATGGTGTAACTGGCGATGGCTTCTGATTCCCGTTGCAAACCTTCGTAAGCCAAACCAAGATAATAATAAATATTGTTCTCCTGAGTTCCTTCCAACTTCCCTTCACCCAGATTCAGCGGATATACAAGTGCTTGTTGCAAATGCTGAGCTGCTGCCTCATAATGACCGTTTTGCAGTGCTAGTTTGCCAAGCTCGGTATGAGCCAACTTATATTGCCCGGTCACTTTCCCCTCTCCACCTTCCCAGGGATGGAAATTGCGTAGAGACAGTGCAGCGATAGTCTCTTCATAACGTTCGAGATTGTTTAGCAGGGTTACGTACTCCACATACAGATCATCCCGCTTCTCAACCAGATCTCGCCGCTCTTCAAGAATATGGAGACGTTGGTCTGCTGACCACGCAAGCTTCTTGCGCAGCTGATCCAGTTCAAAGAAAATACGTCCATCATCCGGTGCACAAGCAAAGGCCAGCTCGAACGAAGCCAGGGCCGCTTGCGGATTATTTTGCTTGTTGTAATAAGCCAACCCCAAATTGCGGTGAACTGTCGGATAATCATCTCGCAGCGCACGTGACTGCTCCCAGCTCGCAATTGCATCGATTGGCCGCTTCTTATCATAATAGAAGTTTCCGAGATAGTAATAAGCTTTGTCGTCCACCGGATTAGCCTGAACTGCGCTTGTCAGCAGATCAAGTTCAAACAATGTGTTCGGAAAACAATAGGTTGGATTGGCCAATTGTCCCTTACGACGAGCTTCATAAGCATGTTCATGTTGTCCGGTACGTTCATATAATTCAGCGAGTGCATAATGCAGCATCGGATAAACGGAATTCCCCTGAGTGACTATTCTTTCACCTACTGCAATGGCTTCTTCATAGAAACCGCTGTTCATATAATCTGCGATGACATTCAAATAATTGTGAGCATCATTTCTCATCAATTGCTGCATCTCATCGAAAATACCTTGCGCAGCAATGTTATCTCCCATGGATGCATGGGCGAGCGCCAACTCATGATAAGCTCCAAAATCCGCGACATCCAATTTCAGAGTACTAATCGCATAGGCCTTTGCTTTATCTACCAGTCCAAGCTTGCGCAGCAATGCGGCTTTCAGATTACGTGCTTTGTAGTTACGTGAATTACGGATGAGTGAATGCTCAATCTGCTCCAGTGCCTCGGCATACTGGCCTTTCAAGCTGGATATCTGGGCCAGAGAGAAGTACCCTGCATCCTGCCACGCTGCCGACCATACCGATTTGTGGAAAGCAGAAAAAGCTTCATCCAAACGGCCTTGACCATAAAGGGCTACTCCCAGCTGATAGTAGGCTTCACTGTCATATGGGTTTGGATTGCGCCAGGTCAAACGCTCGATCGCTTTGCGGAAATACTGCTCGCTATCTATATATAATCCGCGGCGAAGAAGTAATGTTCCATAAGCTACATTCAACCGGATATCGCCGTTGTCCCGCTTCAAGCCTTCCAGATAGTAGGCTTCGGGCTCAAACGTAGCATGACGATATTGCTCCAGATGCTGGCCAGCCAGATACAGTTCTTCGGCAGAACGCAGTTCTTCTGGTGCGGCCAGTGGTCTAGCAGCTTCAGGGACGCGCTCAATATCCGGACGTTTCGGTTGATAGGAGACAAGTAACCTTCCTTCCCTATTTCGGACAGAAAGCTTCAAATCATACTCCTGCTCCTTACTCTTCAGCGGTATAACCTTCTGATATATCTCTACCGGAGACAATTCAACAGTGTCCTGCAGATACCGGGTGGCTGCTCCGCTCAGCTCCACAACGGCATGTTCAAGTTTAGATGTTGCATATACCTTGATCACTGCCTCTCCGGTTTCAGCATCAACCTCCAGGTTCACGGCCGCTTCAATGGAGGCATTTTTTACGGCACCGATGTTTTTGTAAGGCATGAAATACTGGGTGAATGTCTTCTCCTCATATGGCTGAAGCCAAGTGAAGTCTGGCTGATTGTCTGTGTACACTCCAGTCATGAGTTCAATGTACGGGCCATCTTCATCCGTCAATTGACGGTCCCATGCTTGGCCGAAATCTCCATTTCCCCAAGTCCACTGTTTCTTGCCGGGAGAAATATGATGATTCGCTACATGCAGCAATCCGGCCTCTACGCCGTAATCATATGCACCAACGAAATTATAATCGGATTTATAAGCCATATACGAAGTCGGAACCGGAATATTCTTGTACCGGGAAATATCTACGCCTTCCGAATAATCCTGTTTGTAATAGGTTCCGGTAGCGATAGGGAAACGCGAGACATCCCTTTTGCCATGATCAAATACAGCTGTTACATCTGGAGGAAACACGGATTGCGTATTCTCATTAACCGCTACAGCCGGATTCGCCCACCACAGGAAAGTCTGCGGCTCAGGTGTTCGGTTGTATAATTGTGCATTAATCTCCAGGTAGGCCTTGTCTGGATAGAGCTTAAAGGCAACTGTGACTTTCGTACCGTACATCCGGTCAATTTCACTTACCCATACTGCAGCACTGCCATCTTCCGTTGCAGCGAATTTGTATTCAACCGGACCGAACGTATTCGGGCGATGGTGCTGGGGCCAGTTAAACTCAATTCCTCCGGAGATCCAAGGGCCTGCAAGGCCCACCAGCGCAGGCTTAATGACGCGGTTATAATAGACGAAGTCGTAATTGTTGGTCTTGTCAAGCGCACGATAGATTCTGCCACCGATTTCCGGCATGATCTCAATACGGATATATTGATTTTCCAGAATAACCAATTTGTAATTTTTATCATGCTTCACATCCGAGATACGCTCAATCACCGGATGCGGATACACACGGCCGGAACTTCCCTGATATACTCTTTTCTCCAGAAACATAGGATTGGGGTCAGCTTCACCCGCCTCATATGTAGGTATCAACACGCTCGTTTCCCACACTTGTACCTGACTGGATTTGGTTGGATCCGCCTCCAGCGTATGATCCACAGTCTCATGATTCATGTTAGAACTGCCTCCCTGATTCTTGATAGTTATACTGTATATTCTGAAAAGGAAGGTTCCAATTGACGAAATGCGGGAAGTGATGGATTATATTCTTATTCTGATTATGAATTACGGAGGTAACTAGAATGAGTCCTGGTCAAATACGCAAGCCTGAAGGATTTCTAGAGGAAAAGTTATATGTACTTCCTGAATACTGGATGAAAGAACTGGAACAGGAAGAACTGACCTATACCTTATTTATTACGGACATCGGTTATTTCCCCAACGCTCAGTACCATTTTAGGGAGCGTCTGGAAGGCAGCCCCTCGCATATTTTCATCTTTTGCGAAGCGGGAGAAGGATGGGCTGAGCTGAATCATGGAGAGCGAATGATGATGCAGCAGGGAGATATGGTGATAATCCCACCCGAAATTGCACATCGTTACGGCGCAATGCAGGAGAATCCATGGAGTATCTACTGGTTTCATTTCAAAGGAAGCCATGCAAGCAGATTGGTGAATATGTTTGATTTGTCTAACGCCTCACTCTCCTTATCTCCAAGCGGCAAGGCCCGGTTAATGGAATGGTTCGTACCTACCTATGAGATGCTGGCCGAGCGAACATATGCCTTGACTACCCATGTACATGTGGCCCAAACGACTAGACAGCTGCTCTCCGGGATTGGCTTAAATGCGGTCAAATCGGCACAAGAGAAAAAACGTGAAACTTATATGCAAACGGCAATACAATACATGAATGTACATATCAGCGACTCTATTTCGCTTACGGAGCTGGCTAATCATGTCGGTGTATCAAAGCAGCATCTGATCTTTCTGTTTAATTCTGAATCCAGTGCTGCCCCGATCGAATATTTCCTACGCCTCAAAATTCAGCGGGCAGGTCATCTTCTAGATCTTACCGAAATGAGCATCAAAGAAGTCAGCTCTGCAGTGGGCATTAGTGATCCCTACTATTTCTCCCGACTCTTCAAGAAAATTTCGGGTTTCTCCCCTTCCAGCTACCGGAAAATTCCGAAAGGTTAGCTCCGGAAAATTTAATGACGTTTTCCCTTCATTACACAATAAAAAACCGTTGATTCTTTGAAACAAAGGTCAACGGTTTGATAATTCCCACTAGGTATATTCCCTCATATTCTCAATTAAAAGTCAGGATCAGACTGAACATGTTGAGGCGTGTGATGTGAGATGTTTTTAACGAGTAAGAAGTAAGTGAGAATTGCAACAAGACTGGTCATTAATAAAGTGAGTCCGAGTGGGACGGCAGTGTCTTCACCTGCGATCCCAACCAAAGGAGCAACCAGCGCGCCTAGAAGAAAAGGAACAACTCCGAGTAGCGCTGCTGCACTTCCGGCCATCTTGGCCTGACTCTCCATGGCAAGTGGGAATGCCGCAGTAGACGTAATGCCTATAGAGCAAACAAAGAAGAACAATGGAATGACCAAAGCGAACAGCGGACCATGAACTAACGTTACCACCAAAGCTGCAACACTTGCCGCTAAAGCAAGCCACAGTCCAGATAATAGCAGGGTCTGCTCAGGTATACGATGTGCCAACCGCCCCACGATTTGGGATCCGATAATCAAGCTAATCCCGTTCGAAGCAAATAATATAGCAAATACAGTTGGTGTGACTCCATAAATATTTTGGTAAATAAATGGTGTTCCTGCTACATATGCAAAGACCCCAGCCGTCATGATCCCCTGTGCGAGCATGTAGCCAACAAACTTGCGGTCACGTAGAAGTGTTTTGTAATTCCCCAACTGTTGTTTGAAATCGGGAGCCATACGTCGTTCAGGCGGGTTTGACTCTTTCAGACCCCATTTTGTCATGATTAATAAGAAAATGCCCAAAAATGAGAGTGAGATAAACACACCAATCCATGTCGTAAATGAAAGAACGCCACTTCCAGCGATCGGTGCTGCCAAAGGCCCCAAATTCCCTACAAGCAATAACAAAGAGAAGAATTTAGTAAGTTCATGTCCACTATAAAGATCCCTAGCTATCGCACGAGAAATGACAATTCCTGCCGAAGCCGCAAATCCTTGCGTGAAACGAAACAAAATCAATAGTCCGATATTAGGCGCAAAAGCGCACGCCAAGGAGCAAATAATATAGGCTGCCATGGAGATTAACAACGGTTTACGTCTACCATGGGCATCACTCAAAGGACCCATAACGAGTTGTCCCATACCTAGCCCTAATAGACAAGCCGTAAGACTAAACTGAACAAGTGAGGCGGTTGTATTGAAATTCTCTGCGATCTCAGGAAATGCCGGTAAATACATATCAATCGTAAATGGACCTAATGTTGAAAATAAACCCAGCAACAAAGCCAGGCCAAATACATTCCAATTATTGCTCTTCATCATTGTTGATTAAATCTCCAATTCATAACATAGTATAGTTTATTTGAGTTCTCATTCATTATTTTCATCAATCCATCACTACACCTCACTCGTTAAACCCTTTAACTCATTGCAATAGTATAAACCTTAGAGTTAACTGTAGGTCAATATGCACTCGATCCTAAATTGCGGAATTCTTATATATAACTGCTGAAATCTTATATATATTTGTGTTTTTCAACACGATATAATTTTACCCATACGCTGATGAATATTTTTGAAAAGAGGCCTACACACAGAGATGCTGGAGTTCAACACAATCGCCCAATTAAAAAGAACATTGAAAACAAGTATCGACAACCATGAAATTGCAGGAGCAAGCATTATGGTAATTCAGAATGGAGAAGAAGTTTTCTACCATGATGATGGTTGGGCTGACCTGGAAACGGGGCGTCTAATCACAAGGAATTCAATCTTTCGTTTATATTCAATGACCAAGCCGGTTACTGCTACTTCCATTATGATGTTGTTGGAACGAGGAGAGATTGACCTGTTTGATTCCATTAGCAAGTATATTCCGACTTTCAAAAATCAATTAATTGTGAAAGATGGAAAATTGGATCAAGCAAGCCGAGAAGTCAACATTCTTGATCTGTTAAATATGACATCGGGATTATTATATGATGGACCGGACTTGGCAGGTCAACATGCATATGCACTGTTTCAAGAATTGGACAACCGCTTGTTCAGCAAAAACCCCATGAGCACAATGGAATTTGCCAGTCGACTAGGACAAGGCCCGTTATCGTTCGATCCAGGAACACACTGGCAATATGGTACATCGGCAGATGTACTAGGCGCAATTGTTGAAGCTGTTAGCGGAATGCCATATGGGGAATTTTTGAAAAAAGAATTGTTTGAGCCTTTGGAAATGCGCGATACCGGTTTTTGGTTACCAGAAGAAAAAAGAGATCGTTTAGTGAAAACATATCAGGATGACGGTACAGGTGGTTTAAAACTATACTCCGGGAATCATCTGGGGATCAATCATCAGTTGGATCGTATTCCAGCCTTTGAATCAGGGGGAGCAGGCTTGGCATCAACCATTGATGATGCAGCCAAATTTACTACGATGTTACTGAATCAAGGCACTTATAATGGTGTTCAACTCTTGAAACCTAAAACCATTGGATTTCTGACAACAGCATCGTTGACCACTGTCCAGCAAAAAGGATTCGAGGCTTGGCATACCTTATGCGGACATGGTTACGGGAACCAAATGCGTATTATGACTGACCCTTCGAAAGCCGGATTCATTGGCAGCGCCGGCGAGTATGGCTGGGATGGCTGGTTAGGTGCGTATTTCACGAATAGTCCGCAAGATCATTTATCGATACTGTTCATGGTCCAGAAAAAGGATGCTGGCACCATGCCGATTACACGCAAGTTACGAAATATCGTATTTAGCAGTCTTTAACATGACGAAAGACACGCACAATTAATACTCTGTGCGTGTCCCCCTTCTCCATGCTTTATCATTTCTTTTCGACTCATTACAGTGTGACAATAATCGGTCCATTCTTGGTAAGGATAATCGTATGTTCAATTTGAGCTACATGGCTCTTTTTGGTAGCAAAGGTCCAGCCGTCTCCCTTTTGGAATACTTCTTCTTCTAAGGTTGAGATAAATGGTTCAAATGCGATGACCATCCCTTCCTTTAATAATTCATCATCCGATGTATCGTTGTAATTATAAATATGATCAGGTGCTTCGTGTATCGCACGTCCAACACCATGTCCTGTAAGGTTTTTAATAACTGTTAATTCATGCTGTCTTGCTGTTTGGAATACTGCTTTTCCGATTCCACTTTTTTTGGAACCAGGTTTTGCTTTCTTGAGACCTGCTTCAAATGCTTGTTTGGCAACATCACATATTTTCGTTAACACTTCTTCTCCTTTGCCTACTACAAACGAGATTCCTGTATCTGCGAAATAACTGTTTTTTGAACCAGAAACATCTATATTGACAAGATCTCCTTCTTGTATAACCCGTTGCCCCGGAATGCCGTGTGCCACTTCCTCATTGACACTAATACAAGTATAGCCAGGAAAATCATATTCACTTTTGGGTGCTGAGACTGCGCCTTCTTTCTCAAACAGCTCTCCGGCTATATCATCAAGTTCCTTCGTCGTTATGCCAGGAACTGTTCTTTGTACCAATTCATCTCTGATAGAAGCAACAATCTTGCCAATTTCCTTCAAACCATTAAAGTCTTCTTCTGTTTTTGCAATCATTTTTCCGACCTCACTATCTTTTATCATCAATTAAATGTATGAGCTGAAACAACCAATTAGATAATCATATCCAAATGGTCAAAGCTTCGCAACTTTTTTTAAAACGTCGATAGGTTAATGAAATGCTCTGTACCCCTTCTACTTTTTAGTCAGGAAAGACTTTTCTCATGTTGTTCCTATAAGTATGCTTTGTGAAACATAAGGTGACTACATCGCCGGGTGCAAAGCGTTCGAGAAAAACTTCTCTTTAGCTGGCTGTTTGCCCCCAAAGAGGGGCCAAATTGACGGACAAAACCTCAATGACTTGTTCAAACATCGTTTCAAATGAGCGATCTTGAGGTTCCCGGCTCCATTGCAATGCCGATCCGAATATGCCCCAACTCACAACGAGTGCCAGCGCTTCCAATTTTTCTTGCGAAAAACCCTGAGCGTGCACTTCATTGATCCGATTAAGCAGGCGTTGATGAAGATCCTGATGCATGGCATTTTCAAACATGGCTTCAAACTGTTTGTCTCCTGGTGTACTACATTGTCGAAACTGCAAAAGAAAATCATATATGCTCTGCATAAGGATTCGCAAATTTTCCGCACTGCATCTTGCTTCTTCCGGGAGCCTATTCCTTATGGTCATTTGAAACTTTTCCGTCATCCAATATTTTAGAAAGTCATATTTATCCTGAAAGTGGGCATAAAATGTTGTCCGATTTACGGTTGCTTGATTCGTGATATCATGCACAGAAATAGAATATACGTTTCTCTTTTTCCCAATCAAATCGTTAAAAGCCTGTACGAACAATTGACGGGTTCTTTTAACACGTGGATCCTGCGGATTAACCGACATTTCATTCCCTCTTTCTCTTGTAATCCACTAACAGACAAAAGGACAAAAATGTTGGGAACACCACAAAAACAGCCTTTTGCATGTTGTTCGCACAACTCAATCCTTTTATCCTTTGCCTATGCGACTTATTCAACACGCATGTATACGATTATGATGACACAAAAAAAATCGTATAACAAGAAACTCTTTATTGGATTCGCAAACGAAAGGATGAGTGTAGAAATGATTGTGGTTACAGGAGCGAATGGAAAATTAGGTCGCAAGGTCGTAGAGGAACTTCTCAAGCGTGTTCCTGCCGAGAATGTTGGTGTGAGTGTCCGTGATGTGAACACCGCACAGGATCTAAAAGAACGTGGGGTTCGTGTTCGACAAGGAGATTTCGATAATTCCGCGAGTCTTCTTCATGCCTTTGAGGGAGCATCTCAAGTTCTCATTATCTCGTCCCATTCCTTGGGAGAAGTAGCTATTCGTCAACATCAAACCGCAATTGACTCGGCAAAAAAAGCTGGTGTTCGTCAACTTCTGTACACAAGCCAAATGTTTTCATCTGCAACATCACACTTTCCTCCCATGGATGTTCATGCGGCTACAGAAGAGATGCTAAAAGCTTCAGGAGTACCTTTCACTTCGCTCCGAAATGGTTTCTATGCTGCATCGGCGATGATGTGGATGGGTAATGCCTTGAACACAGGGGAATTGATTGCTCCGGAAGATGGCCCTGTTGCCTGGACCACCCATTCCGACTTGGCTGAAGCCACAGCGGTAATCCTGACAGAACAGAGATATGACGGTATAACTCCTCACCTTACGGCTTCGGAAGCGATCGACATGAATAAAATCGCATCAATTGCTTCCAAAGTCTTGGAGCGACCAATTCGGCGAATTGTCGTGTCGGATGATGAATATCGGAATCACTTGACGTCCCGTGGCCTACCGGAAGCGATGATCAGCATGCTTACAGGTATGTTCCAGGCAAGTCGACTGGGCATATTCTCGCAAACCCATCCGGCTTTGAAAAACCTGATTGGCAGATCCCCAATGAATTTTACGGATTTTTTAAAAAACTTGATTTATCAATAACACCTTGAACTAAAAAGAAAAGCCCCTTACTTCTTCAAAGGGGCTTAATACTCTAATCATGCCTCTTCCTCTTTGGCTTGACTAGGTGGCGCCATCAGTTGATCTGCATATTCCAGTCTAATTGAGGTGGGATATTTTATGTATACAGAGCATATAAGTTCTTTGATTGCCTATTCGCCTATTTACATTTAAAGGAGGTTTACATTTGCCATTCTCAACCGGTTTAATCTACAACCCTCCCTCAAGTGCTGATCAAGCTACCCAACTTATTGTTACCTGTGTTAATGATTCGCTCAACATTCCTGCGAATATTGAAATTCAGGTGTTCCGTTGGGATACTTCACAAGCCGCTAGAATTCCCATTGGACATAATTTGTTTCAACTTCGACCTCAGGTTTCGGAAACACTTTTATATCCACTCACTTCTGCCGCATATATTGAAGTACAAAGCGATTATTTCAGTGCAACCAGCACGGTCATTCATGCTTACACTCTTGACTCCACGGGAGTTATTTTGCAGCGTGTACTCCAGTCTGAAATGGTCTGGGTGGATCGGTTCACCAATATTCCTTAACTAATAAAAGGGGTGATACAGTGGCTGTTGTAAATATTACGGGAGCTTTGGCTGGAAATCAGTTTGAACCTTCCATTGCTGTAAATGAACTCCTTCCGAATATTATGTGTGTTGTTGCCGTCGACACGAGTACGGGGCCTACTCTTATCGGCTTATATCGTTCAGAGGATGGAGGGCAAACCTGGTCTACGACCACCTTGGCCCAGCCTGCGGGGTATGCGGGAGCAGAGGCGCCCACGATTGACTACACGTTTCCAAACAGCTTTGTCGTGACGGTTCATATCTTTAACGGGGATAATGACGGAACCATCATCAGTTATACTTCCATGGATAACGGCCTCACTTGGTCGGCTCCTGTTTTTGTTAATAAAGGTTACGGTCTTATCGTTCATAACGATGAGCCTTTTGTAGCATGCGATCGAACGCCCGGCAGCCCATATCGAGGAAATACCTACGTAGGTTACACGCCCTTGGCTACCGCTGCATCCTCCATTTTCGTCCAAAGATCTTTGGATCAGGGCGGAAGCTGGCTGACACCTAGCCGCATTTCAGACCCAAGGGGGATTCATGATCGTGCAACCATCGCCGTTGGGTTTACAGGTCAAGTTTATGCAGGCTATATCACTACTGGCCCGGACTCTCCATACGCATTGCTGCGCATATCCTATGATGGAGGTGCTACGTTCGAACCTCCGGTGAGCAACCAATCTACACTGATTTGTTCTGTTGTTCCATCCCCTTCCCCCCTCCCTGTGACCAATTATCAATTTCGTGTACAAACCAATTTGAATTTGGCAGCAGACATATCCAACGGTATCTATAGCGGAACGGTCTATGCGGTTTGGAATGATGCAAGAAACGGATACACGGATGTCTTTATGTGTCAATCTCCCGATGGCTTGTTATGGAGTGAACCGGTAAGTATTACGAATGCGCCAGCGGGCTCGCAGAATTTCTTTCCTTCGATCTCCGTTTCTCCATTCACAGGAACAGTCCGTGTAATTTATTATTCGAATCAAATCGATGGATTTTTGCTTGATGTATATGCAGCGGAATCATTTGACGGTGGACAAACGTTTGCTCAACGAAGGTTGACAACAACATCGTTTAATCCTAATGGGAATTCATCGACACCCACCCAGCTCATCGGAGACTATATCACTGCTTATACTCAAGCGCCGGATAATTTGGCTGCGGTTTGGATGGCTACTACGCCTCCTACCGGGAAATTGGATGTATATTTCGGTAGTTAAATCTATGCCAAAAGAAAAATCACAATCAACAATAGCATTGTTACTTTCCTTTAGACATAAAGAAACAAGTTCTTATTCCAAGCTGAGGACAAGAACTTGTTTCTAGAAAAACCGCTCCATCAAACGCCATTATGGCAAAAAATGAATAATTCTAGAGAAGCTGAATCATTTAATCATCTCTTGATTTTTCAATATCTGTATCGTATACATTCGCCTCAAACTGTTCATATAGATGTCTGGCGTATTCATACGTACGTGGAGATTGAATCAACCTGTCTATTCCAATATAAATCCCAGTTAACATGCACAATGCCAAAATAACTTCAAAAATGAATGCCATATATGTTCTCCCTCTGAATTTACCAATCCACTTCGTCAAAACGCATATCTTTATAATAGTATTCCCGATCATGATCCGAGATTTCTCGAAGTACCCTGCAAGGGTTCCCAACAGCAATGACATTCGCAGGGATATCTCTGGTCACTACGCTTCCAGCACCAATAACACTTCCCATTCCAATGGTAACACCAGGCACAATAATGGCACCGCTACCGATCCATGCTCCGTCCTCAATGACCACGGGTAATGCAAACATACCACCTTCTTTACGCTTTTCAGGATGCAACGGGTGATTAGTTACAGCAATTGTTACGTTTGGACCAAACATGACATCATTTCCTATACTGACTTTATAATCATCAACAACGGTTAGATTAAAGTTAATGTAGACATTATTCCCTACAGTTGTATTCGATCCGTAAGACATCCGGATGGGTGGTTCCATCCATACATTCTCCCCCATGCTTCCAAATAGCTGCTTCATCAACACTTTTCGTCCTTCCAAATCATCAGGATGCAACCGATTGATTTCATAACACAGCGTTTTTCCACGCTGACGTGCACGTGCCAAGGCAGCAGCTTCCTCCGGATAATTCGCATCGTGATCGGTAAATAACTGTTTGCTTTCCATTCGTTCTTGAATATTCATATAATTCACCTCTAGTTATGATATAAGAAATATTTGATCTCTTCTTTTCTAAAAAGGCTCTATGCAAAGTTTCGTGTAATATTGTTTAGCCACTTATACTGACGATACCGAATGAAGGCAACCGGCAGCTTAATTACTTCATCTAAACTGATAATAAGGTACAAGACAAGAGGAGGAACCTGCCAAACAAAAGCACATAGATAACCAAGCGGTAAGATGATTACCCACATGACAATAGCATCGCACCAAAATCCAAACTTCGAGTCTCCTCCGGCCGTGAAAACTCCAGCAATTGTAGTGGAGTTCATCGATTTCGCGATACAATAAAATGCACTAATGTAAAGCATGCCATTCAGATAGCTCTGAGCAGTTACATTCAGACTTACCATGGAGAACACGAACGGTTTTAAGAACAAAATCGTACAACCGGCAATGATACCAAATATGAGAGCATATAGATACATTCGATTGCCAGCTTGCTTTGCTTTTTCAACCGCACCCTGCCCTAAATACTTCCCAACGAGTACAGAACCTCCAGTTGCTATACCTCCACACAGAACTACAGCTAAATTTTTAACTACAGAAGCTACTGAATTTGCGGCAACCATATCAGAATTCACATGACCGATGATGGCAGTAGTAGCAGTCAGGGCACCTCCCCACACAATATAGTTGCCTTGAACAGGCAACGTATACTTCCAGAAATCCTTCAGCAAGCTTACTTGAACTCCATCACGTACAGGAAGTCGGAAATGAATTGTGCCCCGTGTTATGGAATGGACCATACAACACACAAGTTCGATGATACGTGATAGAACTGTAGCGAGGGCTACTCCTATAATAGCCATTTCCGGGTTGGATGGAAAAAGTACAAATATGCAGATGGCATTAAAAAAGATGTTTAGGCTTAAGCATAAGGAACTAATCCAGGCACTGAGTTTTGCATTTTCCATACTTCTAATCACACTGAGATACATCTGAGAGATGGCCATTGCAAGATAAGAGAACGAATTCATCTGCAAAAATCTTGAACCATACTGAATCAGCTCCTGATCATTCGTAAAAAAACGCATTAATGTCTCAGGAAACATAAATGAGGACAAGAAAAACAAGATTGAAATACAAAATGAAAACATGCATGCAATGCTTAGAACACGCTGTATGGTCAGCACATCCTTTTTCCCCCAGTACTGCGCAGTAAGAATACCTGCTCCGGTTGACATCCCCATATAAAACAATGTCAATGCAAAGGTAATTTGTCCGGCAAGGGATACTGCTGACATTGCCGACTGGCTAATCATACCCAACATAACGATATCAGCCGATACTACTGTAGCTGAAATAAGATTTTGTAGTGCAATGGGTATAACCAGAGTCATTAATTCCCGATTAAACCCATGATCAGTAAATAATGCAACTCGATTCCGCTTCCCCAAACATATCCTGTCCTTTCCGTTAGTTTCCACAATATCAAGATAGGATATTTTTATTGTTTGATCCATCAATATTGGCTATAATTTTATAAAAATCGTATACATTTAAGAAGGTGTTCAATACATGATGAATTTAGAAGTGTTCTCTGACTTCTCGGAACGGTTGGATTATAATTTTCCTGATATGCCTCTTTATATTCGAAAAGGGAATCTCCATCAATTCAACGATTATGCTGCTGCAGCTCATTGGCATGCAGACATTGAATTCATTGTTTTATTGGAAGGATCGATGAAATTTTCCGTTAATGGTCATGTTATTCACTTGGATAATGGAAGCGGTATTTTTGTGAACAGCCACCGTTTGCATTACGGGTTTTCTCCGGATAATACCGATTGTTCATTCATCGTTGTTGTCATCCATCCCTCCTTGTTAGGAGAAGCATCTTCGTTTATTAGAACTTATTGGGCGGAAAAATCAGGACCGAATATGGATGACTTTGTTGTGCTCACGGATCAAATTGATTGGCAGCGGAATCTAATGGCATCTCTTCAGAATATATATGAAGAAGCACACTGTGCTCCTTCACCTAATCCAATTCGCCTGGCCTCACAGGCTTTGTCAATATGTGCTACCATCGGTGATCACCTTCAACTAAATTCCGAACAGTCTGCAGACGCTCCTGTGTTAATCCATGTTCAGAAGATGACGCATTATATTCATCAAAATTATGATGAAAAACTAACGCTTGAAGATATCGCATCTGCTGGGGCTGTTTGCAGAAGCCGTTGCTGCACATTGTTTAATAAATATGTGGGTCAAACCCCTAACAGTTATCTCACCCGTTATCGCATTCAGAAGAGCTGCGAAATGTTAAAGGAAACTAAACGATCAATAAGCGAAATTGCACTCGCTTGCGGATTCCAAAGTGCGAGCTATTTTTCATCCATTTTCCGCAAACAAATGGGCTTAATACCACAAACTTACCGGAAACAAAAATCATGATGTTTACTACTATTCCTGTCATTTCTCTTCAGTACAAATCCAGTATTTTTTGAATCGTGAGAAGAACCCCGTTTTCCTCATTCGATTTGGTAATGAAACTGGCCGCCTTTTTTGTATTTTCACAAGCATTACTCACTGCGAAACTATATTTGGCAATTGCCATAAGCTCTACATCATTCTCTCCATCTCCGAAAGCCATAGTTTCTTCATAGGTCACCCCGAGCATTTCTTGCAGTTTCTTTACAGTCTCACCTTTATGCGTATGCAACGCCGTAATGTCAAGCCATCTGGCTTCGGAATCAACAATATAAATTTGTCCACCCAGGGTATGCTCCACATGTTTTCGTAATGCTGTGCTCCGTCCCTCTTTGTCGAAGACGGTTATTTTAATAAAACGACTGTCAATATTCTCAAACGAATCTGTTTTTATAACATGTTCGTATGATCCTTTAACCACTTGATACATATCGTCTGGAATCGAAGAATGAACATAAGCAGCTTCACTTGCACAGATAATAAGTGTCATATCAGGAGCAAAATTTTGAATCCGGTCGATTGCCTGCAGAGCCAAGTCCCGCTCAATACTGAACTCCTTCACTACATGGCCATCTTTCTTTACACGCGCCGCACTATCACCGAGAATCCAGATTCCTTTTCCATGCTCCCCAAACAACTTCTCTACACGCTCGCATTGTTTTCCGGTACAGGCTACAAAGGTAACTCCTTTTCTTTCCATGTCTGCTTGTACTTTAATAAAAAGATCCATATCAAATAACCCTTGATTGTTGAGAAATGTTCCGTCTAGATCGCTAACTACCAGTTTAATCATCTGAAAATCCTCCTAATGTTTGGTCTGCCATTCATTTGGGCAGCTATAAAAATAGTGCAACGCTATTCTGCATACTTTATAACTACTCTTTATAAAGTGTATGTGAAAAATTGTTTTGTTAGCGCTACAAGCCAAGTGTAAAGCGTGTAACTGGTTTCATGTCAATATGCCAATATCAGTTAATCCACTATTCGATAAAAAAGCGCTCCCGATAAAGGAGCGCTTCAGCTTTTATGAATCTTTAAGAATGAAGAATTAAAGCCTCGTCTAAATCTTCGCCTTTTCTTCCTCCGCCATTGACCGGATGTAGAATGCACCAAGCACCGAGCAGAGCAGGAATGAGAAGAAAGCAATCGCCGCAGCCTGTTCTCGCTCCTGGAAAACGCTGAATACCTGCTGCATGGAGACTCCAAGCATCTGCGGAGAGTTGGCTCCGATCAGATAGGGCGCGGTGAACGAGCCGATGACCCCCATAAAGACAAAGGTCAGGGCAACAAGAAATGTCTTGTACGACAATGGGAAAATAAATCGGGTAAACAGGGTCAGTCTGCCTACGCCCACGTCCTTGGCACTTTCAATAACCGACGAAGGAATGCCCGACAATGCGGAACTAAGCAGCATTGTCGTAAATGGAATATTAAACCAAAGGTTGGCGATGATAATTCCTTTTTCGTCAAAGATGATGCGCGGGAGCGTGATCCCGACCACTTCAAGCATGCGGGCAAGCCATCCGTGGTTGCCAAGCAGGTTAAGTAGTCCGTAAGTTGCGATAACGCCAGGGATGAACAACGGTATCATGTACGTTTTACGAATCAGATTGACAATCGGCCCCTGATTAAAGCGCATATAGATCGCGAGTGTGTAGCTAATTAATATTACGGCAACGCACGTAATGGCGGTCACCCGGAGCGTAAATACGATATTGCTTCGCATTCCCTTATCCGTGAACAGATACGTATACCGACTTAGATCGTAGCCGCCGGAACCGTTGCTCAGGCTCATGATGAAGGATTGCACAATCGGGATAATGACGACGATCAACAGGATGGCAAAAGAGGGGAGCACCATCGCCAGGCCTGTAATCGACTGTCTGGCTTCCTTACTCATTTCGAGGCTACGTCGCTCTGCCAGCGTTTGTTAATCTCCGTGCCCAGATCCCCGATGTTGAACGTACGGAAGCCTTCGGCTACACCATCGAACTTATCCTGCATTTCCTGTGACATGTTGGAGAGCTCAATGCCCGGGAAGCCGTTCATTTTGTCGACGATGACTTCCTGGGCTTCAGGGGACAGGACAAAGTTCAGAAATTCATTAATTGCTTCCTTCTTGTCCGACTCCTGGTTGACCATCAGGTAAGTTGGTCCGCCATTGAACCCCGGTGTGATCTGCTGCATCTTGATGGTATCCGGCAGCAAACCTTCGTTCAGCTGCTGCAGTACCATGTCTGACCAGGCCGGAATCAAAGACACTTCGCCATTCATCAACAGATCCAGTGTACCCTGGTTCTTCTTCGGATAGATGCCCTTTCCGTACACGTATGGTCCGAGTTCTTTGAGGGTGTCAAAGCCGCCATCCCATTTCTCCATGATCGCCGGATCGGAGTTGTGAATATCTTCTTCCGGCAGGTCCTTATAGACGATCGTCTGCACGAACGAGCTGCCCGAGCCGCCTGTTGACGGGTCATTGTAGGCAAACTGCTCGGGATTAGATTTGATCCATTGCAACAGCTCGTCCAGCGTCGTTGGCGGATTGGAAATTTTGCTGCTGTCATAGGCCAGCACCACGGCGGATGAACGATATGGAACTGCATAGTTATCCACATCTTTCATCGTGCCCGCATTGACTTTGCTCAGGTTAGGAATGTCGTTCTCGTTCAGCTGTGCCCAGGTACCATCCTTTGTGCCCTGCGCGACATAGTTGATTCCGTCCTCGTACAGGTCAATATCTCCTGAGCCCTTGCCCGCTTGCTTGGCGGCTACAATCCGATCATAAGTCGGTTCAGCTCCAGTACCGGACGGGATATAGACCAGATTCACGTCGATATCCGGATGCTCTTTCTCAAACATAGGCTCGAGCGAATCCCACAGGTCCTTGACGTTTTGCGAACCGGTAAAATAAAAGTTAAAAGATACTGGATCGCTTGCAGCCGCAGCACTTCCATCGTTCGGGGTACTGCTTTTACTGTCGCTTCCGTTTCCACACCCGGCCAACAATGACATGGACAATCCCACAACCGTCAACAATGATAACAATGGCTTCTTCAAACGCATATCATTCTTCCTCCTCAGTTCAGTTCATCGACCGGAAATCCGGTCATTTTTGAAATTGAGACGCCGACATCTTTTCCTACCTGCAGTTGATCAACGAACTCTTTGTTCAGAAAAGCACGTATCATGCCGAATTCCACCAGTTCCACGGTAACTTCGGCGTAATGTCCAAGAATCATCACCTGTTTGACCTTGCCCTCCAAAACCCCTTCACCCTTTGTCGTACCGCTTACCTGAACGTCTTCCGGTCGTACCGCGACCGTCACCTGTCCGCTTAACCCCTTTTCATTTGGCAGGCGAAGCTTTCCAATCCGGATGCGCTCTCCTTCCGCCACCCCCTTCAAGAAATTCATTTTGCCAATGAAACCGGCGACATATAATGAGGCGGGCTCATCGTAAATCTTCTGCGGAGGAGCAATCTGCTCGATGTGCCCGTGGTTCATGACGATAATGCGATCGGACAACGACAGGGCTTCTTCCTGATCATGCGTGACAAAGACCATCGTGAGTCCGGTCTTCATTTGGATCTCACGCAGCTCCTCGCGCATTTCGTGCCGCAGCTTGGCGTCCAGCGCCGAGAAAGGCTCGTCCAACAGAAGTACCGCCGGATTCAACAGCAATGACCGAGCCAGTGCAACCCGCTGCTGCTGTCCACCCGAGAGCTCGGCTGGATACTTCTTCCCAAAGCCCGACAGTCGGACCAATTTGAGCGCATCTTCAACTGCCATGCGGATTTCTGCTTTCGACATTTTGCGAATTTTCAGGCCGAACGCCAGATTGTCGTATACCGACATATGGGACCACAAATTATAACTCTGGAACACCATTGAGGTGGGCCGTTTCTCCGGTGGCAATTGAATGACACTCTTGCCCTCGATCAGGATGTCACCGGAGTCCGGTTCGAGAAACCCGCCGATGCTCCGCAGCACGGTGGTTTTTCCGCACCCGGAAGGGCCAAGAAGGGTGACCAGCTCGCCTTTTTCAATATCAATGTTGATGCCACTGACCCCTTCACCGGTTTTGTAGCGTTTGGCTAACTCTCGTACAGACAACTGCATTCTTCTGCCTCCCACTGCCCCGATCTATACACCGAAGCATTTTTATTTCATTTGAAAACCGCTCGCCAGCACGTCCGCACTCACCAGCCGCTGAGCTGCCACCAACAGAATAATTGTCGGCAGCGTCAGGATGATCGAGAATACAGCCCCGGCGCTGCTCGGAAAGTCGGAAATGATGGAATACATGACGATTGGCATGGTTTTGAAATCGGGAATGCCAACCAGGAACGTCCCCTGCGCTTCGTCCAGTGAATTGAGGAATGTGAAGATTGAAGCGACCATGATGCCTGGCATTGCCATTGGCAGCGTGATGCTGCGGAACACTTTGAACGGGCTCGCTCCAACGTCCCGAGCGGATTCCTCCTGCGCACGGTGCACATTACGGAAAGCGGAGGTCGGAATCCAGGTCATGAACATCAACACGTTGATCATATGAATTAGCACAACACCAAGCAGCGTATTCATCAATCCAATCCGGTAGAAAAGGACTGCGATAGAGACGTACAGCCCCATTTTTGGAAAGGCGTGTGTCAGCAAGAACGAAAACAGGAACATCCGCTTCAGCGGAAACTGGAGCCTTGCGAAGGCGTATGCTGCTGGGATACAGACAACGATGGACAGCAGCGTTACCAGGGTGGCAATGAGGAATGACAGCGAGATTGATGAGACGATATCGTCCTTCGCCAGCACAAATTCCCACCATTTGAAGCCCCATACCTGGGGCAGAATATCTGGATAATTCCACCTTTCGCTAAAGGCAAGCACAAGCAGGTTGACTAAAGGACCCGCGAAAAAAACGGCGAACAATGTCAGCAATACAAATTCGATAATTCTTCTCGGTCCTACATGTTTCCAGTACCACAACATGTCCGATCCTCCTTTCCATTCGTCGACTGACGAATAATCACTTCGCTTTTGTATTCGATTAGATTCGGTACGCTATCCTCGCCACTGATTAGGCGGTCGAGAATGGATACAGCATCTCGTCCGATACCAGCCGCATCCACGCTAACGGTAGTCAGCGACGGGTGGTACATGCCCGCTATTTCGGTATTGTCGTAACCCATAACTGACACTTCCTCCGGAATGCGGACACCGCGCTCCATGAGCACCTTCATCGCACCCAGTGCCAGCATGTCATTGGTACTGAAAAGTGCGGTGTATTGTCCCTCCCGAAATGTCTCATAATGTTCCTCCATCAGCTTCCAGCCGGAATCAAAGCTCGATTCCGATGACTCGACGACAGCAACCCCTTCCTGGCCTAAACAAATCCCGAGAAATTCCAGCCGTTTGCGGAAGCCCGCCAGCCGCAGAGAATGGCTGCGATGCTCGCCTGGTCCGGCAATGATGAAGAATTTGCGGTGTCCGCAGTCATACAGATGATCTGCCGCCCGTCCCCCACCAGCTTCATCATTGCTTACAAGGTGCACCACTTCTGGATCTTCTGTCGATCCGTTCACCATCAGATATGGGATATTGAAGTTTTTGACGTAGTCGATGACGTTTTTCTGCAGCCGGCTGACCAGAATGAGTCCATCCACCCGCTGTTCCAGCATATAGTCGGTCGATCGTAGCGACATTTCCCGATCAGTCTTCAGGAAAATGGAGTAGCCCATCGCTTCAGCGGCCATTAGAATCTCGTCAATGATTCTGCCGTACAGCGTGTGAGACACGATCGGCAGCCTGTCACGGAAAACGATTACTCCGATGTTGTACGTGCGCTTGGCGACCATCGCCCGTGCGACAGCGCTCGGCTTATAGCGAAGCTGCTCGACCGCCTTGAGAACGCGATCCCTGACCTCGGGACTTGCGTATCCGTTACCGGAGATGACCCGAGAAGCAGTCGATTTTGATACACCGGCCAGTTGGGCGAGCTCCCGCAAACTATAAATCAGCTTATTGTCCAATCCCTATTCTCCTCTGCAAATTCCGTTTCTCTCTGGATAGCGATCAGCTTCGCCGGATCGCGGGTTGTTATCGAATCGACGCCCCATTGCGCAAGACGTCGCATATCGTTCGCTTCTGTAACCGTCCAAACATAGATATCCAGACCATTGCGACGCACGGCTTCTAGCAGCTCTGACCGCACAAACTGATACGGTAGGTTGAGCCCGAAACATCCGGCTTCGCGGGCTTCTGCACAAGCCTGTGTAACTGCCTCGCCATAAGGAAGGCTCCTGAAACTGTGGGTGTTCACATTCAGCAATCTTCGGATGTGCGGCACCCACTGCCCGGCTTGGATCGCCGTCCCATATTCGCAGCCACTTAGGAACACCTTCTCCGTCATTCCCATCCGATCAACCAGGGAGGAGACCGGCTCCAGAACGCTATCCGTTTTGATATCAAGATTCATGATTTTACCGGCTTCGCGAATATGCTCCAACACATCCTGAAGCTTCGGGATCGGGGCTGACAAGCGAGCGTCCAGTTCCTCCAGCTTCATTTCTACAAGGCTTCCGTGGCTTCCGTCTGCCAACGTGATATCGTTATCGTGGGCGAGTACCAGTACTCCGTCCCTGGTTGCACGGATATCATCTTCGTAAATATCTGCGCCAAGTCTCAGGGCCGCCTGAAGTGACTCGAAAGAATGATCGGGATGGCCCATGCAGCCCGTATGGGCTGTAATCAGCGGGAATTTGTTCATTGTGGGCCTCCTTCTTCGAAATAAATCACGTTGGTAAAGGCGATTAACACATGGAATCCTCGTACGATTCCCCACAGCTCGGCACGAAGCCACCTGCGGGGATTATCTGGAGCGGACTCCCCAAGTTGAGCTTCGAATTGCATCGTCTGTCCGTCCGATGAATACGGAACTTCCAGATTAAGCTCCTCGCCGAGATTGGAGTACAGCTTCAATCTGCAGATCTGCTCTGTCAGCGACCACAGTCCGGCACGGACCGAGAAGTCCACCCTCAAGTTCGCCCGTATCGGCTCCTCTGCGACTTTGCGTTTCCCACTTACCGATGGAACCGTGGATCCGATTGCATAGACTGCACCTCCGGCGTCCAGCGTCAGGGTCAGAAGTGGTCCTAACGTTACAGAAGCACGCCCTTCCCGCAGGGATTGGATAAGCGTTGCTTCATGGATCGAAAGGGCTGCTGTCGAATCTCCCTTTCCCGCCAATGCATCGTCCTCTATGCCAAGGTAAGTAACCGAGATTGGCTCGTCTGTCTCGCCCTGCCCGTGCCAATCCCGGCCCGAAGTGGCGGCAATCCGATAACCTTCATTCAGTTTCTGTGTCCACAGATCAAATGCCCGGCGATTGTTTGTCTGAATGGAAGGGAACGTACCGGACCAGACTTCGATATAATCAACGGCGGACCAGTTCCCAATCTCATATTCCCAGAAGCAACCGGTACAGGCCGGACTGCCGATTCGGAAGGGATGAGCAAGCCCGGCGATTCCGCCGAGGCGATGCACGGTCTCCATTCCCTCATCGATCCCATCCCGATCCGCTTGACGCCAGTCGGCGAAAGCACTAAGTCCTATCGTCACCATATGGCCATAAAAAGTTGTCCACTCCATGCCGGGGAGAATTCGCAATCCATATTTCTGTTCGATTTCTGTTTTCCCACTCAGGCCAGACATTGTGTTGTGGTCGGTTAGTGCGATGGCGTCAAAGCCCAGATTGGCTGCTCCCGCTGCCAATTCTCCCAGCGTCTGACTGCCATCGCTGTGCAGCGTATGTGTATGCAGTTCGCAGGCGAACCACTTCATATCGAGCCCTCCTCTGTCGTCCAGATTTCCAACCGGTAAGCGCATGTATCCGTCACGATGCAGTGCAGACTTAATGTGACACTCCAAGGGCCGGGAGCCAATTTGCCCGCCATTAGTCCTGGAGAAGCTTCTCGCTCCGATACAAATAGATCCTGCACCTCATCATGGCGATGACACGCTCCACGGTATCCCCGTGCGTCATCCAGCGAGAGTGTCATCAGATTTTTCAGCGGGAGATGCCGGTCAGCATTGGCAATTGCGTATTCCCGATTTTCCGGCAGAATGTATAAATCGTAACTGTCCTTGAGCAGCTGTAATGCCGTATCCCGATTCTCAAGCGTCTTCGGCGAATATTGTAATCGCAGGTTCAGCTTTCCGCAGTCCTCACCCAACTCAAAAGGTATGCGGATATGCGTTTTGGAATCCTTCGGAGATGCATACCCTTGTAGATCCAGCAGCTTCATTACGCCGCACCACCTTTCATTTTTTTCGTTATTTTCCTGATATACGTTATGCGCTTTTTGCTGAATGTGGGACCGTTCCCACATCTAATACATATGTTACGGGTAAAAAATCAGGTCTGTATCTGTATCGTGTTAATATTCTGTAAATGCAAAAAAGACCGGACTTCTATTAAAAGAAGACGGTCTCTCTTATCTTTTTATCGCTAGATTGTTTTCGTACTGCATACAAGGGTCCCAGACCAAATCTGCAGCGATCGTGGAGCAAATCACTTTTATTGATGTGCGAATAACAAGAGACTAGCTGTTAACAAATATCTATTTCATTCACTTTTATGTATTTTGCAAGTAAAATACTATTATCAGGAGAGGGAAAGCATAGATATTCAAAATTAAGTACATTTCAGAGTGGAGCGATAATATGAAGGAGTCTACGTTATATGCAGTAACAGATCGTTTAAATATCAGACAATTTGGCTCGCAGGATACGCTGCCTTTCTACGAGTACCGAGCTAATCCAACCGTTTCCCAGTTCCAGTCCTGGGAAAACTTTTCGTATGAGGATGCCGAATTGTTTGTTGAAAAGCAAATGAACCACACGCCTAACCAGCCAGGTACATGGTTTCAATTCGCTCTTGCCTTAACGGATTCGGATCTGCTTATCGGGGATTGCGCGCTGCATACACCACTTCATGAACCGAGAATTGTAGAGATTGGGTTCACCCTCTCACCCGAGTATCAAGGGCATGGATATATCCATGAAGCGCTTAGGGCACTGTTGGATTATATTTTTAGAACACTGGGTAAACACAAGGTTAATGCATTTACTGATGTACGGAACCAAAAATCCATTCATGTTCTCGAACGCTTGGGCATGAGGCGTGAAGGGCATATGCTGCAAAACTATATGTCAAAAGGACACTGGGTGGACGAGTATCAGTACGCCATTCTTCAATCGGAGTGGTTAATGGACTGATTTCTTCATTATAAAATAACAGACGTAATACGGGATATTCCAAGCGAGCGCCCCATAGTACGTCTGTTATTTAATGAGTAAACAAAGTACTTTTCAATATTGTTGCTTTGAAGCTTTGAATTACCAGGCGTACACGCCCCTCTCATCCAAGAATTCCCCGTTATGGTGTTTGCCATCTGTCGCATAACCTACGATAATCGCAGCTGCCGCTTCTTTCGATTTACCGCCTTCAGCATTACCGTTAAGGTCTGTTGTTGTGAATCCAGGCGTAACCGCAAATACTTGAGCCTTACTGTTTTTGAGTTCATAAGCCATCGAAACGGTCATGGCATTGTTTGCCGTTTTGGACGAGTTGTAGTCGAAAGCGTTTAAAGCAAAGCCAGCATTTTGCATATGATCCAAAGAAGCCATGTCAGTCGATACATTAACAATTGTGCCTTCATTATCTTGAATTAACGCGAACAAACGCTGGTTCAGACGGAAGGTTCCAAAAAAGTTGACTTCGAAAGCATTCCTCAGATCCTCCTCTTGGGTGTCCGTAAAAGAACGGGAGAAGGCACCAGGCATACCCGCATTATTGATCAGAAGTTTTAAGTCCGAATAATCCTTAGTAATTGTAGCAGCTGCCCGTTCGATGCTTTTCAAGTCACTCATGTCAATTTGCACAAATTCGATGTCTAACCCCTTGGAAGTTAGCTCGGAAACAGCCGCTTGGCCCCGTTCGGCACTGCGTGCACCAAGAACAACTTTCCAGCCAGCTTGACCTAATTGCTTAACAATTTCGAATCCGATTCCTTTATTTGCTCCGGTTACAAAAGCGATCTTTTTCATATGAATCCTTCTTTCTCTAATTTGATTTCATTAACAATGTATAAGTTACTATGCTACACTTAGTGTAGGTCAACCATAAATTTTGATAAAAGAGGGTTAGCATGTTAACGATTGGAGAAGTAGCGAAAAAAGTAGAGATCACGATCGGAGCGATCCGCTTTTACGAAAGAAAGGGACTGTTGAAGCCTGCTGCGCGAAGCGAGCAGAATAACCGTCTTTACTCGGAAGATGATCTAAACTGGCTGGTTTTTATCAAATGTCTTCGGAAAACCGGAATGAGTGTGGAGGATATCAAAAAGTATTATGACAAGGTAAATGAAGGAACCTCAACCCTGCCGGAAAGAACCAAACTGATACAGGATCAAAGGCAAAAGCTGCTTGAAGATATTGAAGAGAAAAAAGCACAGATCGTTCATCTGGATAACAAATTGGAGCGCTATTATCGAGGAGAAAATTATTAAGATAAGCTGTGTCCTATTACCTCTTCAGCGGAGGGAATGCCATATCATGTTGATGGAGCCTAAAAAGAAGTAAACACTTCCCCGTGCCTTAATGAAAAAGGCAGCCAGACTTTCCGGCTGCCTCCCCGTTTATGTTGGATAGCATTTACATGTACGACTTCATTTTGTTGCCCACTTCCTTCGAATTCTAAGATTAACTTATCACTTAAGATTAAATGAACAGGTTGTGGTTTGCTTGAGCTGCCTGCCCCAGATAGTAACCCACCCCACCAATGTTAACCGAATCCATTAATTCTTCACGCTGAATGCCCATTAGATCCATGGACATCTGACAAGCGACAAACTCAACTCCCTGCGCAGATGCGGTCTCCATCAGTTCTTCCAGAGAAGCAACGTTATTATTCTTCATAATGCCACGAATGATCTTTGGGCCAACTCCGAACATATTCATTTTGGACATGCCAAGCTTCTGGCTTCCACGTGGTAGCATCATGTCAAACATGCGGCCAATCATTGTTTTGGACACAGGCTGTGGCTGATGTTTACGGATAACATTCAATCCCCAGAATGTAAAGAACATGGTTACTTTACGTCCACTTGCTGCTGCCCCATTTGCAATAATAAGAGAAGCAATCGCTTTATCCAGATCGCCACTGAAGACAACCATCGTACTGGCAGGCTCCTCTTTGGGAGTTCCCACATCTGAAGATAGGGGCTGCGTGGTATTCTTGGCAATTACAGCTTCAATAGTACCGCCTTTGGATCGTTCCAAGTGTAGAAGTGAGGAACCAGACATGCTTGCCCATGCTTTCACATCTTCATAAAATCCTGGATCGGAAGCTTTCACCCGCAGGGTCTCTCCATTCGATAATTGATCCATTTTCTGTTTGAGTTGTATCAGCGGACCCGGACAACTTAAACCGCACACGTTCAACTCGTTATCGATACGCTCTGGCTGTGCAGAGATTGGATTGGAGAGCTCTGTTTCCTTTACTACAGCATGTTTCGAATTATTGTTCTGATCCTGTCCGTCATTATTTTCATCATTTCCGGTAGACATTGGAGCGGGCCGAAATTGTGCTTGGCGGTATGTTTTATAGCCTCCACTCAGATTTTTCACATTAAAGCCATGTTGTCGCAAAATTTGCGAAGCTGTATATCCACGCAGACCAACCTGGCAGTATACCCAGATATCTTTGGTTGAATCTAATTCATCTAATCGCTGACGAAGCCCATCCACAGAAATATTTATTGAACCCGGAATATTTCCATTACGATGCTCCAGCTCACTGCGTACATCCAGCAATATCGACTGCTCCGGCTGGCGTTCAGATAGCTGATTGTAGGTGAATGTTTCAACACGTCCAGCCATAATATTCTCAGCTGCATAACCAGCCATATTCACTGGATCTTTCGCAGAGGAGAACGGTGGCGCGTAACTCAACTCCAGCTCTGTCAAATCACTGATGTGACCCCCAAAATGAATGGCTACAGCAATGTCATCAATCCGTTTATCCACACCGTCATAACCAACGGCTTGTGCGCCTAAAATTTTACCTGCCGGTGTAAACAGCAGTTTAAGAGTAATCGCGCTGGAACCCGGATAATACGATGCATGAGAGGCAGGATGCACAATTACAGTTCGATAATCGATGCCGAGACGCTTTAGTGTTTTCTCATTACTGCCTGTAGCTGCTCCGGTCATTCCAAACACTTTAATAATGGCTGTCCCTTGTGTTCCTTTGTAGATGGAACTTAGTCCGGCAATTCGATCTGCAACAATGCGTCCCTGTTTGTTGGCAGGTCCAGCAAGCGGAATAGCTGTCTTTGTGCCATGAATGGTCTCAGTTACTTCGATGGCATCACCAACAGCATAGATATGCGGCACGCTGCTTTCCAGCGCTTCGTTGACCATAATATGTCCACGTGTTCCTAGGGAAACTCCGCTATTTCTCAGAAAAGCTGTATCTGGAGTTACTCCTATCGCAAGAATAACCAGGTCAGCCGTCAGAACACCACCATCTGCAAGCTCAACACCAATGCCATGCTCAAGTGAATGAAAGCCCTGTACACGCTGGGAGAACAGCAGCTTTACCCCATTTTGCTCCATTTCCTGCGCCAATGCTGCAGCCAGCTCAGTATCAAACGGGGTCAGCAGCTGACCATTACCCTCTATCAACGTTACATCCAATCCGGCTTCCTTTAAATTTTCCGCCATTTCAACACCAATAAACCCTCCACCAATAACAATTGATGACACGTTGTTAGACGAATTTATTTGCTTCTTGATGCGATCAATATCTGGAATGCTGCGCACTGTATAAATCAGTGGATTATCCTCACCTGGCAGATCGGGAATAATTGGCTTTGCACCTGGTGACAAAATCAACTCGTCATAGCTTTCTTCATATTGACCACGCTCCTGGCTTTGTACCTGAACTGTACGAGTTTGTGGATCAATAGCGACGACCTCGCTTCGTGTACGCACATCAATATTAAATCGATCAGCCATCCCCTTGGGCGTTTGGACCAGCAGACGTTCTCGATCCTCAATCGAGCCACCAATATAATAAGGTAAGCCGCAATTGGCAAATGATATATAGGGTCCTTTTTCGAATATAATAATTTCGGCATGTTCATCGAGACGACGCAGACGGGCAGCTGCTGATGCTCCACCCGCTACTCCGCCTACAATCAGTACTTTTTTGCTCATGATTCACAATCTTCCTCTCCAAACAAAATAGGTATCATCTGTTCAATCCGTTGGTCGGCAAGCACGTAATTTACTTCAAGGCCATTGCGCTCAGTCGCTACAATACCTGCACTGCGTAGCTTCTGCAAATGCTGAGACACTGTTGATTGCGGGAGGCCCAGACACTCCTGCATATATGAAACATTACATTTCTTTTTTCTCATCAAACCGCGCACAATGCACAGACGAATCGGATGAGATAGAGCTTTCAGTAAATTAGCTGGTTCGTCGAACTGTTTTAGATTAGTGCTATCAAAAGCTTCAGTATTCAAAATTACCCCTCCTGAATCGTTATATCGTAATAATACGATATAGTTATTGGAATGTCAAACTTATCTCACCCTTCTGTTTAGTAAATACCAAAAACCATTAAGAAAAGCCGATAAACACACAGAAGCTGTGTGTTTATCGGCTTTTTGACTTTCCATCTTATCACGAATGACAATTTCCTGTTCTTGGAATCAATACAAAATTAAAGATCTGATAAAAAAGAAAGTACACAGAACACCCAACAATAGAAACATCTTAGCTGACTGACGCTCATTCTTCCACAATCGAAATGTATTAGCAATATTCAAAATTACCAATGCAAGCATATTAATTCTAGTATTCATTTCAACAAAATTGATACAAAGTAGAATAAATACCACGATCCCTACAAAAAGAAACCATTTCGGCATATCCTTGGCAAGCCTTTTGATCATTTCATCCCCTTTTAAAATTTATATTCTATCTCAAAAAGGGTATTCTTCAACTTTATTGAAATACCTTTATAATTGGTTTATGCCAAAGCGAAAAAAATGGGTCATTAAGATATGAGGAAATTTCTGAATTGTTCGGTTTCCTCGTCCCCCCATATGACACGATGTCATTTTTATTGTTGACGTGTGACACGGTGTCATATATAATTCATTAATCAGCAATTGTGACACAGTGTCACTTATTAAGATTGGAGGTTTATATTTGCCAAAAAAAACTTTTTTTCACTTATCTAAGGATAAACAGGACACTTTAATTCAATGTGCTAAAAAGGAATTTTCTCGAGTTCCATTACATGAAGCTTCCATCGCCAATATTATCAAAGCCGCGGGAATCTCCAGAGGAAGTTTTTATCAATACTTCGAGGAAAAAGAAGATCTATATTATTATCTGTTGAACCAGTCTTCACAGAAAAATAATGAACGATTTATCGCGGCTTTAAAGGAGAAAAACGGAGATCTCTTTGAAGCTTTCATCGTTTCATTTCAATTTATGATTCAGAATCACACCAATCAGGAACACAAAAACTTTTTCAGAAATGCCTTTTTAAATATGAATTATAAAACGGAAAAAACATTTACGAATAATATTTATGAAGAAAATCGAAATAGTCAGCTTTTAGCTATTTTTAGCTTAATGAATACAGAAAATTTAAATATACAAGGGGAACGGGAACTGCAGCATATTCTCAAAATCATTATTGCCGTAACTTTTGATAACCTTATTCAAGTATTCGTAAAGGATTTAACGTATGAAGAAGCGTTAAAAAATTATAGTGAGCAAATGGATTTATTAAAAAGAGGATTTAAAAAAATACAATAAACAGAAGTGCAAAAAAGGAGAAAAGAAATATATGGATTCAGCTTTACAAGAAAAAAAACCGCCCTACTTAATGATTGCAATTCTTTTTATTGGTGCATTTGTTTCATTTCTAAATAACTCGCTCTTAAATGTAGCGCTCCCATCCATCATGGTGGATTTAAACATTAAAGACTATTCCACGATCCAGTGGTTGTCTACTGGCTATATGCTGGTCAGTGGTATATTGATTCCGGCGTCAGCATTTTTATTAACACGTTTCTCTAATAGAAGTTTATTTATTACCTCCATGGCTATTTTCACTTTAGGTACAGCCATAGCAGCGATTGCACCAAATTTTGGTTTATTGCTTACAGGAAGAATGGTTCAAGCAGCAGGCTCTTCAGTAATGGGGCCACTGTTAATGAATATTATGCTGGTAAGCTTCCCCCGAGAAAAACGTGGAACAGCAATGGGTATTTTCGGATTAGTTATGATTACAGCCCCCGCAATCGGGCCAACGCTATCAGGTTTTATTGTAGAATATTATGACTGGCGTTTACTTTTCGAAATGATTTTACCGTTAGCCGTCATTAGTTTACTGTTAGGGATTTGGAAATCCAAAAATGTAATGCAGCAAAACAAAAATGCAACACTGGACTATTTCTCGATCATATTATCTTCCATCGGTTTTGGTGGTTTGTTATATGGGTTCAGTTCTGCAAGTTCAGATGGCTGGACAGATCAAGTTGTCTTAATCACTTTAATCGTTGGAGCTATTGCCCTGATCACCTTTGTTGTCCGTCAATTGAAAATGGATACACCATTATTGGATTTACGGGTTTACAAGTATCCGATGTTTGCCCTTGGCTCTGTTATTGCAATTGTAAACGCAGTGGCGATGTTTTCCGGTATGATTTTAACACCGGCATACGTCCAAAACGTAAGAGGTATTACACCACTTGATTCAGGTTTAATGATGCTGCCTGGTGCGATCATCATGGGGATTATGTCACCTATTACAGGTAAACTGTTTGATAAATACGGCCCTCGTGTTCTTGGCATAATCGGGCTTACGATTACAGCGATCTCAACGTACATGTTGGCAAACCTGCAAATTGACTCGACTCACACTTATATTATCCTTGTGTACACTCTGCGTATGTTTGGTATGGCTATGGTGATGATGCCTATTATGACTAACGGCCTGAATCAATTGCCAACACGCTTAAATCCACATGGTACAGCTGTCAACAATACCGCTCAACAGGTGTCCGGTTCGATTGGTACGGCTATTCTGATTACGATTATGAATTCGGCAACAAAAACAAAAGCTGAAGATTTAATGACTGGTGTTGATCCAACAACTTTGACAGCAGCCAATAAAGCTCTATTAACCCAAGAAGCGTTATTAGCCGGAATCCAATATTCATTCTATATAACACTTGGCATTAATATTGTCGCATTAATATTAGTTTTCTTCATTAAACGTGCGGAAGTCAAAGATGAACCTGTCGAGGCTTTAAAAAATCAGCAGGGTAAAACCAAAACAAAACCCGCGGTAAATTAATGAAACGCATTTGATCAAAAAACAATACAGACAAATTAAGAAAAAAATCAAAGAATATATAATAAAAATGGAGTCTACTATCGTTAAGATAGCAGGCTCCATTTTCTCTTCCCTCTAAAGTTACATGTTATGTATGTTTTCAATTTAATCGACCGGGTAAATATTCATCAATGATTTGTTCAATTGGGAGGTTAGGTCAATATGTTTATGGAATTAACCATCAAGCTGGTGATTAGCTTTTTTGGGCTATGGGCCATCACTTTTATTACCGGCAGAAAAACGCTCAGCCAACTTACACCGCTAGATTTCCTATCCTCATTAGTACTCAGTGAAATTGTTGGGAATACGCTTTATGATGACGAGGTAAACATATCTCAACTTATATATGCATTGGCAGTCTGGAGTGCGCTCTCTTACCTTTTTGAGAAAGTAACTACCCGGTTTGTAAAATTCGGCTATGTGGCAGAAGGCCGGGTTGCTCTTTTAATTGATAATGGAGAGGTGAATCAAAGTTTACTCAAGAAATATGATATTGAATTTAAACAATTGCTCTCCATGCTTCGAAAACAGAATGTTTTTTCGCTTCAAGAGGTCAAACATGCCGTCTTAGAAATAGACGGTTCTCTATCCGTTCTTCGTAAACCTGAATATGAACCACCATCTGCTCAAGATTTGGGCCTCGAAACACATTCCGATAGTTTTGCTATTACCGTGATTGATAAAGGGGAATTGCTGAAAATGTCGATGAGAGGAAAGCACATTGATATGGATAAAGTAAGAATCGAGATGCAAAAACAGGGATATGACAATATTAAGGATATAGCTTACGCGGAGTATGGCGAGGATGGAACGCTTTATATCATACCGAGAAAGAGAAAGAAAAACCGAAAGATCATCAGAAATATGACATGAAATCCAATTTTTCCCTTTACCTAAAAAGTACATTAAGTCCATTTATCTCCAGGATCATAATTAACCTATTAGGGGGAACACTTGAGATCCGTTTAAATATAAATAAATTTTAAAGAAAGAGCTATCTACAAAATGTCAAACTTTCTTCATACTATTGAGACAATCCATTGACTTGTCTGTGACAATAGTCATGTTGTTATGATAGTTCTGATATATTATTTCATGAGATTAATGATCTGGATCGTAATGTTAATGAGTAGATACCTACCATCATTACTGTAAGGATATTAGGAGGAATAAGATTGTGTTATTAGCGATATTAAGTATTGTAATGGTCGTACTGTTTACAGCATTTATTGTTCTGAAAACGTATAAGCGAAAAGAAAAACTTACAGGTATGCCTGGCATGATGATCGCTATGACCATTGGCATGATGTCGAGCCTTGTACTCGGTGTACAATTAGGCATTGTATTTCCACGTGATTTAACAGTCCCATCCATTGCCGCTATATTGTTCGGATTAGGAGCTGGATATTTTACAGGCAAGCCTATCAGCATATTGGCATCTTTGGATGGAATGTTGGCAGGAATTATGGGCGGTATGATGGGAGCAATGCTCGGGGTAATGATTGGTCCTTCCTATATCATGATGATATTTGTTGACATCCTATTCATTTTTATTTTCAGCGTAGCTTTTCAATTGTCGAATCAAGAAGCGAATACTAGTGATAAAACAAATAAAAATGGTATAGGTATGCCGTTTATTGGAGGTATACTTACTGTAGCTTTTGGAATTGTAGCTGTGGGTGCAACGTTATTTTACCAATTTCAACCGAATGATACATCGGCAATTAAATCACAAGACTCACAGCGTGAGCAAGCTAATTCTGTTCAAGAAAATTCAGGATATCAGATTGTTTCCGTCGACGTAAAATCAGATGGTTTTAGTCAAGAAAATATTAAAGTAAAAGCTGGCGTTCCAACGAAAATAAATTTTATAAAACATTCAGGTTATACATGTATAAGAAGCGTTCAGTCTAAAGATTTAGGAATAGATGTGTATCTAGAAAAAGGAGACAACTTCATTACCTTAAAAGATCTGAAACCTGGAACGTACAACTTTAACTGTGGCATGTACATGTATTATGGAACGATCACCGTAGTATAAGCGAGAAATGTAGGATCATATTAGGGAATTTTATGTCAGTTAATCATGACACAACGTTCCCTATTTTAATTTGTTTTTGTTGACCTTTATATAACAAAAAACCGCCAGCGAAAGCTAGCGGAAATGCTAAAGCTACTATTAAATCAAGAAGGCTTTAGAGATGATAACCAACAGAATAAACAATACGAGAATTGCACCAACGGACGTGAAAGCACCGTATCCTCCACCAAGTCCGCCTACATTTCCATATCCAACTTCACTCATGTTTCTTCCCCCTCTTTTGTGGTATGTGTTAGATTATTCAGGGTTTGTTCATTTGACAAGGCTAAAAATAAAAATAGGCTGCTGCTTCCTCTTCCCTTTCAACCGTAAGCTTTTTGTAAGAATGAATTAATAAAAAATTAGGATTCACACTCTAGAATGAAGATATATCGGTTGATATCATTCATATCTATTAAGAGGACAACAATGAGTTTAACGAGAGAATTGGGCAGCTTCAAGAAGTACATAGTAGGGTTCATGGCATTATGGATTGTGGTAGCATGCGGTGCAGGTACCGGTTATGCAAGCATTGAACCTGCGACAAGGCAGACGTTAGCGCTTGAGCATGCGACGATTGTAGATGTAAGATCCGGAAAGTTAACCCGCGATCAGACCATCATCATTAAGGATAACAAGATCAGTTACATTGGAAGTAGCAGTCAAACGGCTATATGGAAAACGAGTATTCAAGCGGGAATACCTGCCCCACGTCTTGTCTATGCGGGTTCAACTTCCAATATGTCAAACCATTTACATGAGTCTCTCCGCCCTCAGTGATGAGTTCAATACCTGAGAGCTTCCCACTCGGATAGATACGACTTGACATCGTATACCCTTCATTTGCGAACATTTCAATGGATGAACGATCCAGAAATACATGTAATGTGAGCAGTCCCTCAGCATTTAAGGCTGCACGACGAACACCATCCGTCTTCTTGCCTGATTTGGAACAATCAAGCATAAGCTTCTGATCCGCAATGGAATATGTGATAACCGTTTCCTCATGACCTGTACCGCGAAGCTTCAAGCCTACCCGTTCCGCACTTGTCTTCGTCAGGTCGAATACAACTTTCACTTCAATCAGATCCGCTTCAATTTCTGTCAAGGAACTTCCAGAAATCACATGATCTCGATACACAACATGTTCACTTTGGCGAAGAAGCTTCATTTCTTCTACCGGATTCATCAGCACCTTGTCATTCTCATCCAATGTAAGCACGCGTGGAATCGTTAGTGCACCGCACCAACCGTCTGCTTTTGTTGGCATATCGGCTTCCCACATATCCATCCAGCCGATCGCAATCCGGCGACCTTGATCATCTGAGAAAGTTTGGACCGCGTAGAAGTCATGACCATGATCAAGCTCAATGAACTCTCCATGTTTGTATTTATTATGTTCATAATCATATTCCCCAACATAGTATCCAGTCTGGCATAAGTTATTGTAGTCATCTCCTTGCGCATCAATACCTTGAGCAGAGAATACAAATACATGGTTAAACGTGAAAGGACATGCTCCAGCCTATATTGAATCTTGGCTCAAATTAAAACGACAGTCCAGTAAATTACTGTTCTGTCGTTAAAATAAACATGATATTAATTGCATGCATGGTGATCAAGCGAGCTCATCTGCCCTTACAAGTTCAGATCATCTGCAAGTGCTTCAACTCCTGTGAAAATCGAATCCCCATAACCCCAGAAGTTGTTGAAATCAATAACATAAATTTTCTTGTTCTTAATCGCGTTTATACTTTGCAATTGCTTGTTAGCTAGCAGCTTTTCAATTGTTTGTTCCGGATCAATACCCCCGGCATATTTAGAAATAATCATGGCATCTGGATTGATCTCGATTAGCTTTTCCAAACTGAGCGTGCCTTCTTCATTAATTAGCATATTATGCATATTTATTAAAGACATTGCACTTTCAATAAACGTGTCTCCATTCCCGTTGTAAACTCCAATGGTTCCATCTCCATTATCAAAAAAAGATGCATAATTGATCGTTTCAGCGTTTGCTCGAGCCGATAACGCTTTTTCACGTTCTTTTAGCTGCTCAATATATGCTGCTGCATTCGCTTGTACATTAAATATTTCACCTAGCTCAGTAATATCCTGATATAGATTATCCAATGTTGCATCAGTGACACTGGTACTTTGTACAAACGTTTTGATACTCATTTCATTCAGACTGTTTACCGTACCAACCCCCCAGTCAGCATCCTCAAACAATCCACCGCGCCCCATAACCAGATCAGGGGATGCACCTATGGTGACTTCCTTTCCTACATACCCTTCAGCCAGCACAGGGATTTTTTTGAACTCTTCTGCAATATCATCAGGTACATTGCCAAACAATGCTGCTACTCCAACAATCTTGTCAGTCAAGCCTAGACGAATTAATAACTCAGCTGCACCTTGTGTATTTGCAACAACTCGTTCAGGTGCCTTTTCAAAAGTCTGTTCCTTTGTCACCCATGCACCGTTTTCAGTTGTGTAGTTGGAAACGACTAACGGGTACGTAGTTTGAGCTGCGCCTGAATCGTCTGAATCCGTTTTTTTCTCATCTGTAGACACATTTGTAGCGCTATCCGTCACTGCTTCCTGTGAGCTTGTATCTGCATCTTTGCTGCTGCCATTGTTACTGGAGCAAGCTGCTAGCACAAAAATAAATGCAGCAATTAAACATAGGATCGCTCCCTTTTTTACTGTTAAAAACATTCAAAATCTCTCCCTTTTCAATTCATTTCTCTTTTTGGCCATTATGTATAACAGTTATGGTCAGTATACAGCAATTGTCGAACCAAGTAAATGAGAATTGTAATCATTCTCATTTACTTGGTTGTTCTATTTTCCTTATTCTCTTAATCTCCCAGCAGGACGAGCGGTCCCTGTCTGTGTTGGCGCATGTTAGTAACAAGCTTTTCCATACGAAACGCATAAGCAGTCAAACTTCGATCAATGGCTATCGAACAAATAATCATGACCACCCGTCCAACGGGTGGTTTGCTCTTGGGGTATAACCCCCTGTTGCCAAACTGCGCCTAAAGACGCTAGCCTGACAGCAGGGCTGTTCAGGCTCAGTGTTATTTGTCTCTTTCACTTACCAGTTAAACTGGTTTTACTTCTTTTTGCTCCGATTACTGCTGAATGGATCTTCATATTCTTTTACACTCAGCTTATCTAACGCTTGATCATGTGCTTCTTGCTCACGAATATACTTTCTTACCGTTGCTTCATTTAGACCCACTGTACTCACATAGTACCCTTCTGCCCAAAACTTTCGATTGCCGTATTTATCCTTGAGCTGGGCATGTTTTTCGAATATCATGAGCGAACTTTTTCACTTTAGATATCCCATGAACGTTGAGACTGCAATTTTCGGTGGAATCGCTACCAACATATGGACATGGTCGGGCATCATGTGACCTTCTATAATCTCTACTCCTTTGTACTTACACAAACGTTTGAAGATTTCAATTAAATCTTTTCTTACTTGATTATAGATTTCTTTCCGTCTATACTTCGGGGTAAACACAATGTGGTATTTACACATCCACTTTGTGTGAGCTAGGCTGTAGCTCTTGTTTGCCATCAATGACCATTCCTTTCTTTTGAGCCTGAACATCTCAATTTTATTGGAATGGTCTTGGTGGTCAAACCCTCGATCCCTCCACCCGCATGCGGGTGGTTTTTTTTTTTAGCGCGTTTCACGCACTCAACTGGCTAAAGCCATAATAAAAAAAGAGGAACCATTGTCACGGTTCCTCTTCATTATTCAGCTGTGTAAGAAGCCACGAACATTACTGACTAAAGGCTTGTTAGTTAGCGTGTTGGCTAACAACTCATGGGCAGGCAGTCGACAGAAACCTAACGCCCTCCTGTGCGAGAACGGATGCTATCTGTAAGGGGTGGAATGCTTTGTGGGTTATTAAATACATTTTTCGGATCATATTTCGTTTTTACTTTCCGCAATCTGGCATAGTTCTTTCCATAATAGGTTGGCCCTGGATTTTTAATACCTTGGTCTGGTACGTTAATGTAGGACCCTACAATATAAGGCTGCATTTTCTTTCTGGTATTCCGAGCCAAGGCAATATTTTTGGTCGCATGGGATGGCTTCACCCATGAACTGTTCCACTCAACATAAAATTCAGCGTCTCGCCAATAGAATGCAGTGGCTCGAGGAGCGACTCGACTTACAGCTCCACCCCAGTTAAGGAAGTAGAAACCGGCTGGTGTGCCTTCCTCTGCTTTTTCCAGAAACTCGCGCATGGCTTTGAAGGCTTTATCCGGGAATGGGCGTCTGCCAAAGCCACTGGAAAACTGGTTACTGAACCTTTGCTTGAGCACAGGATCTGGGGCTAGCAAAAACTTCGTGGCTGCCCTGTATGGCAGGTAAAGAATTGTTTTTTTAGTAGGTGTGCCTACGCTAAGAATGGGCTCCAACTGACGGAGGGCTTCACTCTTCGAACCGAGGTATACCCCTAGCATGCTTACATTTCCGCCTTTTTTGGGACCAACGCTTAATTCACTTCCCAGCTTGGTACTGGCCTTAGGCGCCCATACTTGCCATTTCTTCACAACTTTTTCGAACTGATCCCATGGCCATGTGATACTAAATACAGTAACTTTGGCTGGAGAGCGCCTTACTTTGAATTTATATTTAGTGTATACACCGAAGTTGCCGCCTCCGCCGCCACGTGTAGCCCAGAGAAGATCGGAATTTTGCTTTTTGTTCGCCCGAATAATCCGCCCTTTAGCGTCAACCATTTCGAGTTCGATTAGATTATCACTGATGAGACCCGTTGTCCTTTGCAGTGGACCAATTCCGCCACCAGGTGTTATTCCACCAATCCCAACCGTTGGACTATCACCAAATGGGGCCATATATCCTTGTCGAGCCAACGTATCCACGATTCTTCCTACCCGATTACCTGTCTCAACGACGGCCGTTCCGCTTTTTTTGTTTAACTTGATTTTCTTCATTTCGCTAACATCGATGACTATACCACCATTGACTTGTGAAAGGTTGGACTCTAAAGCATGCCTCCCACTTCTAGGCCGAATAGGGACCTTATTCTGGCGCGCCCATCTTATAGCGTTAGCTACATCCTGTGTTTTTTGAGCGAATACAAAAACTTTAGGAAATCTGTCCGTATGGGGATCCCAATTTTTCCGGGCTACATCATAACCAGGATCACCTTTAAAGATCACTCGCCCTGTAAGTTTAATTTTTGAATTCACGTCTCAGTCCAACTCCTCAGCAATAGAATTAAATACCTTTCATTAACAAATTAGGCTGATTCCATATAACGTATGTAGATAAATCGTGTTACGTTTGGGCGTATAAAAATACAAAAATACCGGATCCCGAGCAACCTATGCCCAAAATCCGATATTTTTGAATGAAATCATTTTTTAATCCATTTACTTCAGATGGATCTTAAAGGTATCTCCTGCTTTACCACCAAAAACGATAAAACCATCTTTGGGAAGCAGCGTTGATTGTTGTTTGGATGCTATGGAAAAATGGACTACTTCACCTTTATCGTTATACACCGCAAAACCTCCGCTTTCTGGAGAATCCACCGTTAATGATTTGTTCGCTGAGCGGGAGTCGATGGCATACCATCTAGCTTGACCGCTTGACGGAATGGTGGTGATTCCAGTTTTCCCGCCAAAGATTGGAGCAATGGAATCCTCTGCAACATATTCCTGTCCGTTCTGAATCAATACTTCAGCACCATTCTTCGTGTAGAATTGCAAATCGAATACATCTCTTCCATTCATAACAGGAATCTGAGCGATATTTTTTGCATTGTCTGGATCAACGACTAATGTGCCGTTGGCGTAACCGTTATTTATATCGACGGTCAGATTCTTGATGAGCATCGAAGGAAGCAGATAGAAGATCGACGTTATTTTTTCATCCAGTGCGTAATATTTCGATCCGTTGCGAGCCGCCCACTTCTCTGTCGTTGCTGTGTCCAGGGCATTATGCTCCAATTTCTGATAATCATAGGTGTTCATCAACATTTGACCTAAACCAGGTAACGTAATATTCGCCATAACTTTAACATAAACCTTGTCGTTTTTTTCTTTCACAAAACCGATCTTTACGCTTCCATCGGGACTCGTAAATTGTCCATCACCTGTGTACACATAGCTCTGCTCCGGGATAATCCCCCCTTGCAAAGCAGGCAGTTTGAACTCACCATTTTGAATGTCTATATTCAGCGTTTCGCCTACCGTTCCATACAGACCGGAATACGCAGTCAACTCTGTCGGCATTGTCACCTTAACGGGTGATGTGAATGTCTGATCCGGCTTGATCTCATCTATGATGCCTTGATCCTCCAGTACCTCAAGCAGAACATTACTGGCAAACATCTGATTGTAGATCGAAGATCCTCCTGATGACAGAACAGCCATTGAAATATCATGTTCAGGTATTGCGATTAACGATGCATGATACATCATGGTGTCTCCTCCTTTGGTAAGTGCAGTAATGCCGTAATCGCTGAAAGGCGCAAGTTCAACGGCGTCCCACCCTAGTCCGTAGTTGAAGCTGTTTCTGTCTTCAGATACCCAGATTCCTTGACGATATTCATGATTTTGCATGGCCTTTGCCGCAGATTTGGACAAAATGTCTGTCCTTTTCCCCATTAATACTTCTGCGAACTCGGTTAATTCTTCTGCAGTTGAATAGATTCCACCTGTACCAAGAATGTTGGCATTTTCGACAGGCATTTTCGTTTCAATCCCAGGCCAATACGTCTCGGATAACTGATCTCTGTTGAATGAATCCAGTGGGGTCTTGGTTGTTTCCAACTGCAACGGATTGCTGATGAACTTGGCAATGTATTCGCTGTAACTTAATCCACTCACCCGTTCAACCAATATTTCAAGCAACTGAAAACCATCATTACAATAGACCGAATAGGCTCCCGGAGTTGATTTAAGCTGCTCTGTCTTGAGTTTGAGCAATAATTCATCATGATTGCGGGTGTCATTATCGTCAAACAACATGCTGTTCCCATAATGTGTACCGTAAAGTCCGGATGAGTGATTCATCAGCATGCGAGGTGTGATTTGGGTATAACGCTCATCCGCCATCTTAAAATCTTTAATATAGGAAGTAAGAGGCTGATCCAAATCTACTTTTCCAGAATCGACCAGCATCATGGTAGCTGCGGTGACATACATCTTGCTTACAGAGCCAATCCCGAACATGCTGTCCTTGTCCACTGGCAGCTGTGATGCCTTGTCGTGAAGTCCGACGCCATCTGACAAAATGAGCTTTCCTTCATCCATAATGGCATATTGCAAACTTGTGACTCCGTAATTTTTCATCAACTCCGTGGCAATACTATTCGCCCTAACCTCAATTGTTGAACCCGCGTTCGCCTCTGCCATGACGTTCGTCATTGGAGTGATCACTAGCACTGCCGTGCATAACATACTGATTAGTTTTTTCATCATAACTTCCTCCCTCAACTACTGTTTATATGATAGATTCATCATATCCGGGAAGATGTACATCGTGATCTAATGAACCCTGAATGGAAAAAAACAATCCCTGAACGGTATCTTCAGGGATTGTTTGTGTGAAACGGAAGCACAACCATATTATTGAATGTTCGATGTTGATTCTCGATACTCATATGTCCGCCATACTTCTCGCTCATTCTCGCGATGTTGGTAAGTCCGATCCCGTGAAACTCCGGATTGGCCTTCTCGCTTTTCAAGTGAGTTATTCGCTCCTCCACATGATTCATAATTTGGATTACGAGTGCAGATGCCGTGGAGTGAATGGCAATCAGAATATATCGGTCTTCGGCATGCCTGACCTTTTTGGAAGCCTCGATGGCATTATCCAGCATATTGCCGAGAACAACGCATAGATCATATCGATCGATATGCACATGCTGTGAATGAAGCCCAATTCGGGTATCGATTCGAATCCCGTTTGCCTGCCCCATGGCAATGGTGTTCGTAACAAGAGCATCGATCACAAGATTGCCGGAGTTCACCCGTTGGTATGCTCCTTCGATCTTGTTTAACGTGAGTCTAATATGATCACCGGCAGCATCAAGTTTGTGTTGCTTGATGCATTCGTCAATGTACAGAAACTGTTGGTTAATATCATGGATGATGCTTTTAATGTTTTTGAAACTGTGAACGGTCTTCTCATAGTTGGCATCCTGATAATCCATTTGACGCTGCAATTGAGCATTTTCATGCGCGAGTTGAACCTTTTCTACCATATTATCGAATACATAAACAATGAACACATTAAGAAAAAGGGAGCCTAGCACAGAAATGACATAAAAGAGGTTTTTTTCACTATAAGTCGAAGCCACATTGATCTGATAGATCGTAATGGTGGGTACAACCAAAAACAAGAAATAATAACGATAATGAACAGCGAAACTTCTGCGTTTGGCGATTAAACGCACAATCTGGATGACAATGAACATGATACTGCAACCAAGCAACATCACCTTGGAGAACACCCAATAATACTCCCCATTGTAGTGATCCCATATGCTGTAATCCTTGGAGTCCAGTGTACTGATAATATATACAGCAATGTAATTCGCTGTTGTCAGCAGTACCGCATACAAGACGGTAAATGCAAGTTTAATTATGAATTCCACTTTATAGGATTGCGCCAGGCTGAAGATGAATAACAGAGCAAAAGCAGATGAAATGAGCGGTGAAAATGATGAGGTTAAATAGAAACAACCCAGTATAATAAATACAGTGAAATATAGGGCTCTGTATGGCTTTCGTTTGGACTTGCCCAGCACTGAATCGAAATAAAAATTCACCTGGAACGCCATAAGTAAGGGAACAACGATAACGGACAAGATCATATATGCATCCATATCAATGGATCCTCATGATCATATATTTGGTATAGGCATCCTTGACTTCTTTGACTTTGGAACGACCTATGGGCAATTCACTTCCATTTAACATGACTACCTGGGTGCCCGCAAACTTCTGCACATGCATCAGATTGATGATAATTGAGCGGTGAATTTGCAAAAAGCCGTGGTCTTTCAAAGCTTCAGCATAACTGGAAAGAATGCCTTTGGTCTCATGCGTGTGTTCTTGGGTCACAAAATTCAATTTGTTTTTGATTGTTAAACTCTTCATGACCTCAATCCAGAGAATATCATCATATTTCAGCAGCAACTCTTCATAGTCTGACTTGATCAGTACATACTTTTTGTCCATCGCTTGGAAATATTGGCACAGCTTAATCATCTTTTCTTCAAAGATCTGTGGCTGAATCGGCTTAATTAGATATTGAAACGTCATCACATCGAAGCTTTCAACCATATACTCCGGGTAACTGGTCAGAAACATAATCTGTACGTCCAACTGTTTCATATTTCTGATTTCTTTGGCTGTCTGGATTCCGTTCATTCCGCTCATCTCCACATCCATAATGAGAATATGGAACGTGTCCCCAACGTTTTTATAATGAGAGACCAGCTGTTCACCTGAAGCAAAGAATGTAATTTGGAAATCAATATTCGTTTTGAGAGACAAAGAGATCAACATCGTTTTCACAAGCTCTCTTTGTTTCTCCTCATCATCACAGATAGCAACATTGAACATGCTTGAACATCCGCCTTTCCTTGTTATACACTCTGAATTTCACTCTCGAATATACTATTTTATCATAGGTTTCGGAGCAAATATGGGATGAAATGCATTATTCAGACCCTAAAATGCTGGACCCATAAAAACGTATCCCAATAAAACAAAAAGGCCGCTAAAATAGCGACTTTTAATGGGATAATGTTTCTTGGCCCCTCAACACAAGCCTGCGATTATGTCTCCCGGCTTGGTATTTTTCTTTTTAAATGCTTCCTTAGTTAGTTCATATTCCCTTTTTGTACGCCCTCATTGCAAAAAAGTATGCTACGAGCAAAATCCCAATACACCATGCAAGAGCGATCCATATATCATTGCCAACCGGCTGATCTGACAGTAACGCACGAATGGCTTCCACGATCGCCGTCACCGGCTGGTTTTCGGCAAAGGCGCGAACAACCGATGGCATCGACTCGGTCGGCACAAAGGCCGAGCTGATAAATGGCAGGAAGATAATCGGGTAGGAAAAGGCGCTTGCGCCATCCACCGTTTTAGCGGACAGACCTGCAATTGCTGCGACCCAAGTCAATGCCAGCGTAAACAGCAAGAGTATGCCGGCTACCGCAAGCCATGGCAGAATTCCTGCCGATGAACGAAAGCCCATAACAAGCGCTACGAGAATGATGACAATGACCGATATGGCGTTGGATACCAGTGAGGTCAGCACATGTCCCCACAGAACGGCGGATCGTGAAATCGGCATAGTATGAAACCGCTCCATTATGCCCCGTTGCACATCGGTGAACAGACGGAAAGCCGTGTAGGATACTCCGCTGGCAATCGCAATCAGGAGTATGCCGGGCAACAGGTAATTCACATAGTTATCCGTTCCGGCTTGAATGGCGCCGCCTAACACATAGACGAACAGCAACATCATTGCGATCGGCATGACGGTGACCGTGACGATGGTGTCCATACTGCGGGTAATATGACGCATGGAGCGCCCGAGCATAACACCCATATCGCTAAACAAGTGTTTCTTTACGACTTCCATTTACATGGCCTCCTTCTTACCGACGATTGCGAGGAATATCTCCTCTAATGACGGCTGCTTTTCAACATACTCCACCTTGGCTTGTGGGAACAGCTTTTTCAGCTCCGAGAGCGTGCCATTCGCGATAATCCTGCCTTCGTGCAAAATGGCAATTCGGTCAGCAAGCTGCTCAGCCTCCTCCAAATACTGTGTAGTGAGAAATATCGTCGTACCTCCGGCGGCAAGCTCCCGGACAATATTCCAAACCTCGATCCGCGACTCGGGGTCAAGCCCAGTGGTCGGCTCGTCGAGGAAAACGATCTGTGGTTTTCCCACGAGACTCAAGGCGATGTCGAGCCTGCGGCGCATACCACCTGAATACATGGATGCCCTGCGGTCGGCAGCCTCAGTCAGACCAAAACGTGTAAGCATATCGTCTGCAACCTGACGCGGATTTTTGAGGTAACGCAGCTTGGCAATCATGATCAGATTTTCCCGCCCGGTCAGCATTTCATCCACGGCGGCAAATTGCCCGGTCAGACTGATCTCCTGTCGCACCTTGTCGGGTTTGGATGCAACGTCGAATCCGTTTACGGTGACAGTTCCGCTGTCTGGTTTGAGCAACGTGGTGAGAATTTTAACAACCGTTGTCTTGCCTGCCCCATTGGAGCCGAGCAGGGCAAAAATACTGCCCTTATCCACCTCAAAGTCTACGCCCTTTAGAACTTGCAGCTGCTTGTAGGACTTTTGCAGCCCAATCACTTGAATCGACTTGTTTAGCATGTTTTCCCCTCCTTATATAACGGTTACCTTTGACAAATCGGCATCCATGCCTTTAAGGGCGGCATAGGTCAGTTTATCCATCATCGCGCCATCAAAGCAGATGGTATTGATGGCACGGTAATACTTCTTGGAGAGCACGGACACAGGGAAAGACACATTTTTGAGGGTCGCGTCCTTAAACGTAACTTTGTTTAGCGCCGATTTGTCAAACTTGACGCCGATAAAGGTTTGCCCGTCAAAACACACCCCTCCCAGATCGGAAGATTTGAACTCCACGCCGTCAAAGATACAGTTTTCAAAGATGGTTTTTCTGAGATCGTTCATGGTCAGCTTAACGTCGGTCAGTTTTACATCTTTGAATTTTGCTCCGTCCAGCCCCGATTTGCTGATATTGGTACGAACAAGGATGGACTTATGGAAGCTCGCATGCGATAGGTCAAGGGTGGAAAGGCTGCAATCCGTCAGATTGGCCTGGTCAAAAATAGCTTCACGGACATCACTGCTCGCAAATGTGCTCCCAGTCAAGTCAGCACCCGTAAAGTCAGAGCCCTGTAACGCACTCGCTTCAAATTTCCCTTTATGCGCGATAACACCCGCAAAGTCACTCTTCACCAGGTTGCTCGCGCTTAAATTGGTTACCACCTGCCGTTCCAGCGATCGGGAAAGGTTAGCCACCTCTTGTACCGTTTGCTCAATGTCGCCGATGCTTTCAATGGTCATCTCAAAAGCGGTTTCATCGTCCTTGCCTTCGGCTTTAAGTTCATGGAACCGCTCCTGCAGATCGGAAAGCAGGTCAGCTTTTAATTCGGTGACACTTTTTACCCCATCGTATGGTGCGAACACACCGTTCAAATAGTTGTTCAATTTGTCATTCATCACATCAACTCTCCTTATAATAAATTTTCAAGCACACGCTTTGCATACTCCCAGTTGCTTTTGTTGCGGGCATAAGCCAATTTGCCCTTTTCAGTAATCCTAAAATATTTACGCCGTCCGCCCTGAGATTCATCGCCCCAATACCACTCGATATCACCGTCGGCTTCAAGCCGACGTACGCTGGAGTACATCGTGGCTTCTTTTAATTCATACTCTCCACCCGAGCGCTGGCCAATCAGCTTGACTATTTCATAGCCGTATCGGTCAGCTTCGGATAAAAGTCGTAAAATCATTGTGTCGGTATGGCCGCGCAGCAGGTCGGATGTGATTTTGTTATCGCTCATGTAAGCACCTCCACATCTGCATCATACGATATACTACTGTGACTGTCAAGGTAGTGTTTTAATTATAATACTCTGTTGAATGCACCTCTGTGTTTGTCTGTACGGTTTGGTCAAGGACATACAGCGTTAAAACTCAAAAAAGCCGCAACTATGCGGCTTTTGATCGTGTATACTCTTGTCGGCTTATCTCGTGTTAATCAACATTAGATACATCATCTGATCAGCTATGGATATAAGTTAAGTTAATGTCCATACATTATCTCTAAGTTAATTGCTGCGCAATCTCCCAGACATGTCCTGCAGGATCTGTGAAGGTGGCTGTACGTACTCCCCAAGGCCGATCCACCGGACCATTAAGCAGAGCAACACCAAGTGGTTTCAATTCGTTACACACTGCATCCACATCTTCCACTCGGATGGTGAATTGGAAACGAGATCCGGATTCTCGACTTGCGACTGTTCCAGGATGGATCAGACCGTGTGCTTCGGAAATATTCAGGAGGTTAATACTCATATTTCCGAAGTTGAATACGGCAGAAACATCGTCTTCATATACAGCGAACATTCCGAATACGTCTTGATAGAATGCCCTCACCTGAGGCAAATCCTCCACAAACAACGTTATAACATCCACATTCATTGATCCTAATGTCCTCATGGGTACACCCCTTCACATACACTTTTGTTTACGTTAATACGCTCCTTTAATTACAAAAAAACGACCCCCGGATGGTTCCAGCTAATTTAGATTTCTGTCTGGCAAACTTAAACTTCCCTTCTTACTCCTTTGGTACCTCCATCCCCTCAGAAAGCTTAAAACCAACGGCCCGCAAACCAACCATAGACACATTTTTGAAATCAACAATATATGACATTTCCATCTCTCCTAATCGTTATTTCCTAACAACTGGAATCCACATTTCACCAAATACCAAGCCGTTTCGCTGCCCCATCTCAACCGTTGCATTTGGTCCACCAACGTAGGCATAACTCTCTTCTTGTGGCAGGACTTGACCGAAAGCAATGCCAGTAAGGTGATTACTCAACTCCTCAGCCGTTTCCCCTTCACCCTTAACAACCAGGTATTCACCCTTAGGGAACTGGATCACTCGGGTTGCTTCTGGCAGAGATGCTTCTGTCATAACGCCAGCATAATGCATCATTTTGTTATTCACCGCTTCGTTCACAGCAAAAATGTAGTCATTTGTCGCTAGTGCTTTTAAAGTGTCGAGGCTTCCATCTTGTTTCACAGTCGACCAAAAATCCGCCTTTTCTTTGTTGATGCCAGCAAAGTCTGTGTAGGAGCTCTTAAGCTCAGTTCCAATTCCTAAAACGATAAAGCTGTCTTTCTCTTCAAAATGATAATTACTCATCATGAACACCGTCCTCTTTAAATTTATCAATGGATTTGTCTTTTCACTTGATGGGTTTATAATAAACTTAAATCATGTCAAAATATGATACTGTTTAGGGGGCCCAATGAAAAAAGTTGAACGGATTAATATCATCATGCGCTATATCAACAACCGCGCCCACTTTACCATCTCTGAAATCATGCAAGAATTTAACATTTCTCGTTCGACAGCTATCGTGATATTAAAGAAATTGAAGGCATGGGCATGCCACTAGTCGCTGAAGTCGGGAGGGAACCTGTATCGCGAGAAAAGTCTATGGCTAATTGAAGGCTTTGACTTAGAGGATGAGAAGAGACGGATTATATCCGTCGACAATCTCACACAAATAGAACCATACCCAAAGAAAAAAAAGGTAAGTAAGAAAAAGATTTTAGAACAACTCAGCAAGCAGGAAGAGGTAATCAACCTTGTCCTTGAACTTGGTCCAAAGGCGATTGCTCAGTTCAAAAAACACCATCCTTTAAACTGTTCACTTGCTTATACGAATCCTTACCAAACCACAGCTATTATAAAGACATGTATCAATGTTAATCATTTAGAAGAATTAACCGAAATAACCAATTGGTTGCTTTTTCTAGGTGGAGATATCAAGGTCAAGGAGATTCCGGAAGAAATCCTAAACGGTATACAAGAGAGATTAAGCTTATTCTGCCCATAAACCATGTTCAGCTTCCCCCTCTTCTCTGTTTGCCACATATATTGCATTTCAATTCATTGTCAAAATAACAACAAAGCCGATCAATTTTTCTCCATTGATCGGCTTTGCTTGATACCTGTTTCTCATTTATTCAAGCTGAATGCTATTATTCCTACCAACCGCGGTTGGACATGCGCTCCTCAGGAGACAATTTGGAAATTTCAATCCCTTTCATAGGAGCTCCCAGGTTTTTGGATACTTCGGCAATCAGTTTGTAATCCGTGTAATGTGTTGTAGCTTCAACGATGGCACGAGCGAATTTCTCAGGGTTATCGGATTTGAAAATACCGGATCCTACAAACACTCCGTCTGCTCCCAGATGCATCATAAGTGCTGCGTCTGCTGGAGTGGCTACACCGCCTGCTGCAAAGTTAACGACAGGAAGTTTTCCATTTTCGTGAACATCACGCAGCAGTTCATAAGCTACACCCAAATTTTTCGCTTCAGCGTATAACTCGTCCTTGGACATGTTTGTCACTTTGCGGATCTGACTGTTAATCAGACGCATATGACGAACGGCCTCAACAATGTTGCCCGTTCCAGGTTCACCTTTGGTACGAATCATCGATGCGCCTTCGCCAATACGGCGAAGAGCCTCTCCCAAATCTTTGGCTCCACAGACAAATGGTACGGTGAACTCTTGTTTATCGATATGGAATACCTCGTCTGCAGGCGTCAAAACTTCACTTTCGTCGAGATAATCTACCCCAAGTGACTCAAGCACTTTGGCTTCTATGTAATGACCAATACGCGCTTTAGCCATAACAGGAATAGATACAACTTTCATAACCTCTTCCACGATGGTTGGATCTGCCATACGAGCTACACCGCCGGCTGCCCGAATATCGGAGGGTACCCGTTCAAGAGCCATAACAGCTGTTGCTCCTGCCGCTTCGGCTATTTTAGCTTGCTCTGCATTCATGACGTCCATGATGACGCCGCCTTTTTGCATCTCAGCCATTCCTCTTTTTACACGATCTGTACCTGTTTGCATTATTGTATTCCTCCTAATTAACTTTTATTGTTTCACTTCCAACTATGATTTAGTATAAAATGAGAATGGACAACTAAAAAGATCCAATATTTTCGGTTTTTATTGTACCACTTATAAAATAATCTCTGGAGGGCATATGCAATTTCATGTAGCTTACAGTTCATATTTGAACCGAAAATATACCAAGATGAAAGCTCTCTACCAAGCCATTCGTGACGCTATTCAAGAAGGTAATCTGGTGCATGGCGAGAAGTTACCCTCTACAAGAGAGCTAGCTGCGACGTATCACATTTCCCGCGGTACAGTGAATCAGGTATATGATACGTTGACTGCTCAAGGTTACATCCATTCAGAGCATGGAAGAGGAACCTTTGTTGCTTATCAGTTGGATTTAAGCAATGATGCATCCACAGTGAAAACTTGTACTCATCATTTATCTGCTTGGGGAAATCGTATTCAGCAGTTTGAACAACAGGCCACTCAAAGAAATACACAAACCATTGCACAAACAAGTGATCCCAAAATTGAGAGCGGCGAAGCTGTTATCGATTTTAGCAAATATCAGCCTGATTTTTCCAAATTTCCATATGATGAATGGAACAATCGATTGTATGCAGAGATACGTCATCGTGAGCATCACATGAAATCAAACTCCGCGGTTAGTTCAACAGGAGATCCGAAATTGAGAGAAGCCATTGCTGCCTACCTTCGGAGGATGCGAGGGATACAAGTCGATGCGGACCATATTGCAGTGACTGCAGGTTCCATGCAAGCGATAGCTCTGCTCACTCAATTACTTGCAGATCCAGGGGATTATGTCGTAACGGAGAGCCCTTGTTATGTCGGAATTTCAAAAGCCATTTTGGCTGCAGGTGCGAGGCTAATTGAAGCCAATCTCGATGGTCAGGGAGTTGTACCCCAAAACTGGGATGCACGTATGTTGTTTGTCACACCGTCACGACAATTCCCTACGGGCGAAATGCTTAGCCTTGAACGCAGACAAACCTTGCTGGATTGGGCACATCGTCAGGATGCGATGATTGTCGAGGATGATTATGACAGTGAATTCCGTTACCGCGGGATGCATGTTGAACCTTTGAAAACCCTGGATAAAGCGGGACGTGTAATCTACTTGGGCAGCTTCACAAAAACCTTGCCTTTTGAAGTTCGGCTTGGTTATGTGGTTCTACCATCCGCACTGGCGGACACCTTTAGAAAGGCACAAGCATTATACGAGCCAAGACCCGTCAATCTAATCGAACAGCGGGCATTGGCTGCATTTATGACAAGCGGTCAATACGAGCGTCATTTGCGGAGAATGAATCGTCTATACAGTCGCAAATTTCATTTGTTACTCAAACTTTTGAATCAGCAGCTCTCGACATGGTTTGATTGGGTGGAAAATGAAGCGGGTCTTCATGTGTTTGGCTGGTGGCGAGGTGATGCCTCCACTTATGAACTCTTTCGGGCATCGGCCAGGTCAGAAGGGGTAGTATACTCAGAAGTCAGCAGTTCAACACCTGACGGTATGAAGTATGGTATATATTTATCATTTGCACATTTGTCAGATGTTCAATTACAGGGTGGTGTATCCAAATTAAAAAATGCCGTCACAGCGCCATTGTAAGGTACTATGTCTCTTTCGTCTCTCCAAACTGAACACCAAAAAATCCCCTCTTTTGTACAGGTAGAGTCCACAGTTATGGAATCTCTATTGACCTGTCACCCTGAGGGGATTTATTGACTAATGTGTAGGTTCTGCTTAACGCATCCCACTTTTCATTCGATTATTTATTGAAAGTAACCTTCTCCGAAGCGCCATCAAGAATGATTGACGTGTCCCGCGGCTTCGTTTCCGCGATTTTGCGGCCACCTCTATATGAGTAGAGTACGCCAGCCTGTTTGCGAACGGCCTCGTATTCATTCTCTGCTTCTAGAACGATGAAGTTGGCAGGCTTACCTTCTTCAATCCCGTATACATCCTCAATATGCAGCGTTCTTGCGCTGTTCTTCGTAATGAGATCGACTGAGTTTACGATTTGATCATAACCGAGCAGCTGCGAAGCATGGATTCCCATGTGCAGTACTTGAAGCATGTTGCCCGTTCCTAGCGGATACCAAGGATCAAAGATGTCATCATGGCCGAAGCATACGTTAAGACCCGCTTCCTGCAGCTCTTTGACGCGAGTCAGACCTCTTCTTTTTGGATACGTGTCGAAGCGTCCTTGCAAGTGAATGTTGACCAGCGGATTGGAGACAAAATTGAGGTCAGCCATCTTCAGCAATCTGAATAATTTGTACGTATATGCGTCATTATATGATCCCATCGCAGTCGTGTGACTTGCAGTCGTACGAGATCCTAGTCCGCGTTCGTAGGCTTCCTTGGCAACGACTTCCACGAAGCGGGATTGCTCATCATCGATCTCGTCGCAATGGATATCGATAAGACGGTCATATTTTTCAGCAAGGTCAAAGGCAACCTTCATCGAATCGACGCCGTATTCCCGCGTGAATTCGAAGTGCGGAATGCCGCCGACCACATCAACGCCCATTTTCAGTGACTCTTCAAGCAGCTCTGCACCGTTCGGATAGGAATGAATGCCTTCCTGTGGGAACGCCACAAGCTGGATATCGATGTAGGGTGCCATCTCTTCTTTTACTTCAAGCATCGCTTTGACTGCCGTTAAGCTAGGATCTGTAACGTCTACATGTGTCCTAACATGTTGAATTCCTTGTGCCATCTGCCATTTCAGTGCTGTTTTGGAGCGGGTTTTAACATCTTCATGCGTCAGGAATGCCTTGCGTTCCGACCAGCGCTGAATGCCTTCGAACAGCGTTCCGCTCAAATTCCATTCAGGCTCACCAGCCGTTAACGTTGTATCCAGATGGATGTGAGGCTCAATGAACGGCGGAAGTACAAGTGAACCATTGACGTCAAGCACTTCCTCATTTACAGTTGCTTGCAGCTCCTGCGTGATTTGTTCGAACTTCCCTTCCTTCACGACGATATTCCATAAACCTTCTTTACCCCGCAATTTTGCGTTCTGGATAATCATTTATTTTCCCCTTTTCATTGTTGGATTCTTGGTTAGGAATGATCAGCATCAACACGATGTAGGCCACTGCCGTACCGATCAGTGCATTTAATGGAGTTACTCCTGGAGCTAATTGGGCGTAAGCAACGCCGATGGCCCAAGCGACCATCGCTACCCAGTTTACCGTCTTGAAATTCATGTCAGCAAACGGTTTATAGTTTCTACGCTTTACAAAGAAGTAGTCCGCGATGATAATCGCCCCAATGGACGGTACCGCTGCGCCCAGCACATTCAGGAAACTGACGAAATTGTTGTACATCCACATGGCAAATACAGTACCCACAATGCCGTTTACGATGACGAAGAATTTTTTCGAAATTTTGGTGATGTTGGCAAAACCCAGGCCCGAAGCGTATAAGGCATTATCGTTGGTTGTCCAGATATTCAGTCCAAGAACGATGATCGCGGGAATGAGCAAACCTTGCAGGAACATGACCTCAGAGATATCAGCCAGATTATATGCCATCGCACCGACTGCCCCGAACAGGAACATGAGCGAGTTTCCAAGGAAGAAGGCGATAACCGTTGCCGTAACCGCTTGGCGGGACGTCCGGGAGAATCGGGCAAAATCAGGCGTCAGCGTTCCGCCACTAATGAATGAACCGATACAAATGGTCAATGCTGCTGCCGCGGTAAGCGTCTCAGTCGGCGTGTAATCAAGTAATCCTTGCAGACCACCCAGCGAGCCTGCACCTTTGAACATGGAGTAACCACCGAGAATGGCAATAGCCGGAACTGCGATATAACCCAAGATAACGAGTGACTTCATACCGAAGATGGCTGATGCCGTCATGGCCAGACCAAACAGTAAAATCAACAGGTACACGTTCCAATCCATCGCTTTGGCGACCGGAATTGCGAACATGGCCACCCCTACTCCGAACCATCCGACTTGCGTGAAGCCCAGCAGGAAGGAAGGTAAGTACGATCCTTTATTACCGAACGCATATTTTGCCAGCAAATGTGTAGACAGTCCCGTTTTGGCAGCAATATGCGCCAGTGCTCCTGTATAAATCCCGAGCACCAAGTTACCCGCAAGCACGATGCCAATAAATTCCATAAACGTTAAGCTTACTCCAAGCGTCCCTCCTGCCAGCATGCTTGCCGAGAAGAAAGTGAATCCCAACATGACGGACAACGTCTTCCAAAAATGGTTTCTCTGCGTTTTTGGCACTTCCTGCCATGAAAACTCTTGATCTTGTTTGCTCATCAGAATACCTCCAAGTTAAAGTGTATCTGATACCAAAAAAGCAGAAAAAAGAGGCTACTCGTCAAGTTACACACTGACAAGTAGCCTCTTTTTGCATCATAATCCGCGCGAAGACACAGAGCATCCCTAACGGTATATGCCCCGAATCACGCGTGATTATAAAATCCGCTGCCCTTGCCAGCCTCTCTGGACTGAATTAAAGGTACCAGTATTCAATTACATTCTATTATTTTGGAAAAACCTGCAGTTGTCAATGTCATTATTATCCAACGCTTATTAATTCCTTATACAGCAAACTATTTTGATCACGGATACTCCGATTACCCATGAGAGGTACTGACGGTTCTGGTTCTCCCTTCTATTTTTACTAAGAAAGGACTGGTACCTGTGCTAGCAAATGAAAAAATGGCTATGTTAAACTTTGTTGTTGATATTTGATGATTACGAACAAGCGTTCTATAATAAGGGCAATATACTGTTCGGAGATGATTTGCCCATGGATTTAAAGGAACTGAAAAAGCTTGCTGATACATTGGACGATAATGGTAAGCGAGAACTTATCTACTTTTTGCATTCCCGAACCAAGGGAGTGGCACTTCCAGTTCGAGCGATTGATGAAATTCAAGAGCAGAAGCATAAAGATGGACTTGTTTGCCCGCATTGCAAAAACCATTCTGTTGTTCGATTTGGAAAGTACGCTGTAAGAACACGCACTGGAGAGGTTAAACGTCAACGTTACCGTTGTAAGTCCTGTCGCCAAACATTCAATGACCTTACGAACACCCCTCTGCAACGAACGAGGCACAGCAAGGAATATGAGAATACCGCATCGAATAAGAAAAATATGTTGGTCAAATCGTGCCTGTTTACTGTGACCGACACGAACACCAAACTTCGGCTTTCTGCTTATTCTTGTTAAGCTCCCTCGAAATGATTCAGTTTCCTCACTCAGGCTCATGAATTCGCAGGATTTCATCCTGTAGTTAGTACGAAGAAGAGGATGTGGGCGGAGCCGGTGGCGAAGAGACGTAAAAATAGGCATGCGGGAATAAAGGTGAGTACGGTTCCACCCATATTGTTCCATTATGCGCACGTCTCCACATCGCCCTAGCGATTCTCGCTCCCATGTCTCAACGGGTCATAGCCCTTTCATTCCTTCGTCACATCTAACTACGGGGTGGAGGTCGGTATTTCTAACGGAACGGGTCATAGCCCTTTTGCGTAACGTCTCCCGATACTCCGTGCTTCTTGTCATCCTGCGAATGCATAAGCTGGTGAGGATCGACCGACCTTAGACTGCTTGCGGGAAAACTCTTGTTGAATCATAGGCTTCGCTACTCTTAGCCAGGCCGACTAGTAGACGAGCTACTTTGCTGCATAACTTCATGATGGACTTCATCTTCTTTAGCTTTTTTCCCTCCACATTGTAACGGTGCAAAGCCTGAATTTCCGGATTTGTCATGACCATGCACATCGTCATGAGATAGAGAAAATGACGCAGACGTGGACGCCCTCGTTTACTGAGCACCATCTTTCCACGCCACTTCCCAGAACTAGCCTCCGCTAGATTCAGTCCAGCATGCCGAAGCAGTGCATTTCCATGCGAATAACCAGTTAAATCACCGGTCTCACCGAGAACACCAGCAAGACACGTAGCACTTACGCCTCGTATTTCAAGCAGTTTCTTTGTATAAGGAATACGCTTAAGAATGCTCTTCAGCTCGCTCTCAATCTGTTCAAGCTGACGCTGGGCTAGGTCATATTCATCGAGCAATTGGCCAAGATGAAGCTTGTATGCGTGGAGGGCCTGGATGGTGCCAACACTGGATTTTGCGAGTGTAATGAGCAGTTCAGCACGTTTAACGCCAGCATGCCGCTTCACGTATTGCTTCCAACCGGCCAAAACCTGTTCGGTGCTTAACAGACTGATTTCGCTCGGCAAAGGAAAAAGTCTGAGCGTTGCGATTGCGCTGGTGCAGGTAAGGATTTTAAAGACCTGGCGCAGCTCCGGAAAGACGATGTCTACCCAGCGATGAATTTGGTTAACCGCACTGTTAAGGCGTTTGGTAACTGTCTCGCGGTTTGCCATGAGAATACGTAGCTCCTCGTAGGCTTCGGGATGAAAACGAACGGGAGAGTAGTACCCGTTTTTGATCATATCTGCGATGACCAGCGCGTCCTTACGATCGCTTTTAGAAGGCGTATTGTCCCGGTTTTCTTTGTTTTTCTTGACGAGATGGGGATTAACCAGAACAGCCTCAATTCCTTTCCCCACAAGCCAGCGTGCTAGGTTGAACCAGTAGTGGCCGGTCGGCTCCATGCCAACGATGCTGCTGCTCAGATTGTGGGTCTTGAAAAGATCTTGGACCCAACGCTCGAACAACTTGAACCCCTCGCGATGGTTGCCGAACTCGAGCGGAGCACCTAAAGCAATTCCTCGGAAGTTGACAGCCCGGGCAACATGGGTTTCCTGAGCGATGTCGACGCCAACGACTAGATGGTGAACGGTAATGTTTTCAATGAGTTGATTTTGCTTATCCTGTGCCTTAAACTTCATAGTAGAGCGACCTCCTGATGGGCTTTTTGAGGCAATGACCTCGTGCGTAATCCCATCGTACTGGAGGCGCTCGTTTTTGTTCAAACGCCAAATTATTCGTTTTACAGGAATTCTAACGGGCAGTTATGCGTAACTTTCTGGGAATTTAAACATCTAAATAACGTAAGGAACGAGGAGGCAGACAATTCATGGGAGGAACGAATGTATGGGATGCGGAGTGGGAGGTTAACGAAGAGCAGGCGCGGACGCTGATCGGCAGACAATTCCCTCAGCTGTCATCGAAGCAAGTGAAGCGATTGGGCTGGGGCTGGGACAATACGGTTTTTCTCATCGGTGACGAGTATGTGTTCCGGTTTCCAAGAAGAACGATTGCAGTTGGCTCGATTCGTATGGAAGGGAAGCTGCTGCCGAAGCTGGAGGCATATATGACCATCCCCTATCCGAAACCGTTGTTTTATGGCGAAGCAAGTGACGAATACCCGGCACCATTTCTTGGCTATGCCTACGTGCCAGGAGATTTCCCAATCGGTTTGACGGAAGAACGCCGGGCTTTATCGGCAGAGACGCTGGCGAAATTTTTGCGGAGATTGCATGAGTTTCCGGTGCAGGCGGCGCTGAAGTGCGGAGTTCAGCAAGATCATCGAAACTTGACGGACATAGCATCGCGCAAAGTGAAATTGGAGGGCTTTCTATCGAAGGTGGTTGAACACTTGTCACCGGAGGAGTCCGGTGTGATCGAAGCGTATATTAGCAGGCTGCAAAAGGACCGTGTCGAGGCGGTGAATGCACTGCTACATGGCGATCTTCATTTCAAAAATATGCTTGTGAATGAGAACGGGATCGTTTCCGGCATCATTGATTGGGGCGATCTGAGCGTAGGTCATCCGGCTTGCGATTTGAGCGTTGCTTATAGCTTTTTACCACCTTACGCTCGCGGCGTGTTTTTCGAAACGTACGGAGGAGCGGACGAGGAAACGAAGCTGCTGGCGCGGCTGATCGCGGTATACATCCCCATACTGATCTTAATGCAAGCGGTCGATGACGGGAATGAAACGATTGCGGCAGAAGCGAAATCCAACATCATGCGGGCACTGTCGGATTAGGCTCATTATTTCGTTTCGGCTATGGGGCTATGGCTATCGGCACCATGTTGTCGTTTAAAGTCCGCGATAAGGTACGATCCGCCTTCTCTGATGCCGCTTTATGTTGAGAAACACGAAATTCAACAGAGTAAGTCGTTGCGCTAACGGGACACGATAGCAATAAACCGCCTTTTCAACGAAGGCGGTTTTCTTATGGTCAAATATCAACATTAGAATTTATCATAGCCATTTTTTAAAACATTTTTACGATTTTACAAAATGTGTTCAACAGCTTCTGGTAATACTCTCTCGTATTCCTTAAATAAGACATAACGATTAACACCTCTGGATGAGTGAAGTGCTTCATGAGCATGCTGGACGGCAGTTTCGCGATTGCCTGCTTTGTGTTCAATTCCTGCGAGCAGTGTTGATCTCATCCACTGTTTTTTAATGGATTGAAGTGTTTCTCGCGCTTCATCACTTTTCCCGTCCTCCAAGAGTAGAATGGTTTCGTAATATGTACGGTAGTCTGATAAGTGCATGTTCTGCACAGCTTCGTGAACGGCCATCATGTCCTTGCGATAAAATCCGTAAGCTGCACTATATGTTGCCTTCGTCGCTTTCTGCGTATACTTGCTTCTGATCTGTTCCATAATGAGCTCAGCCTCGTCATCGAGTCTGTTCGCAAAAACATAATAAATGTAAACCCCAGGTGTATTTTGCTGTTTGCGTAAGAAACTCTCCACACGGTCTATACGTGTTTCCAATGATAAAGGATAATAATAGCGCAACATAAACATGATAAGAGCGGCTACAAGCACAACCCCTAATGTCAAAATTAGAGAATAATCATTCCAGGTCATAAACAAAACAAAGACAAACACAGCCAAATAAAAGACGAATTCACCCCAAGAGTTCCTCATATGTCTCTCCTTCGAATAGTAAAATAACAAGCAAGTTATATTATATCAAAATTAATTTCCCTTTTTGTATAATGTTAGGAAATAAAAATCATGAAGAACACTCTATCCCGTCTTAAAATCAAGTCCGGGAAGATTAACCCCTACAACAAAAAAGTCGCTATAATAGCGACTTTCAGTGTAAACATGTGAATTTATTTTTGTGCACCTAATAGTTCTTCAAAAGCTTTTATGTTCGTGTCAAAATGAGGAACGGTTTGTGTTTCTTCAGCAGATTTGACCAGTTTTACAACTAAATCATTATAAGGTGTCGCAATTCCGGTGCCTTCTGCTTTGCTTGAAACTACTCCGTTAATGTAATCAATTTCCGTTTTGCGGTTCTTCTCCAGATCTTGAAGCATGCTTGCTTTGAGCAGTCTGGAGGGCTCCATCACATAACGTAATGTTTTCACCCGCTCGGGGATATCGTCTTCGCTGTTCAGTTCAAGTGAGGCGATGTCGAATCCATTCATTTTAACCAAAGTGACTCCATTGGCGCGAGCAACTTTAATCGTCTCGTCCGCAATATGAGCCGCACTCGCAATGCCAGCTTCATGATCCATAATGTTCCCATATTCCCCATTCAATGCAGCGGATAATCCACTGAATGCATTGTTGATCAGCAATTTGGACCATTTGGTTCCCACCAGGTTATCAGAAATATGTGTTCCACCCACAAGGTCCAACACCGATTTCACGCGTTGAATTCGTTCGGTCATCTCACCATTTAATTCGCCAATCTGAAAAGCATACTGCTTAAATTGCGTATACTCCGTTGTGAGACTGGATACACCTGGTTCAATGAACGTAGCGCCAAACTCAACGGAGCCTGCAACGACGCGTTGTTCACCCACGATGTAAGCCACTTTTTCTTCCGGAATCCCGTTCTGCAAGGAACACACTATACTGTCTTCGTTCAAGAATGGAAGTAATTCCTGAAGAATGGAATCGTTATACAGTTGTTTGGTCAAAAGTAAAACGAGGTCATATTGTCCTGATTTCTGCTCAGGAGTAATGGCTTTTACTTTTGCCTGAAACTCCGTGGTACCGGTCACTTTAGCGCCCGTCTGATTTAAAGCATCTACATGTTCCTGATATGCATCAATTAACTCAACGTCCATTCCGCCATCCGCAAGGTATGCGCCTACAATGGTTCCCAAAGATCCTGCTCCTACAATTGCAATTCTCATTTTATTGTTCCTCCTTATTTCTCTTCCAAGTAGTTATATACAGGTTGTGCAGCGTTCAAGGTTAAGTTGGTGAGGATATGAGAAGTGGACACAACTTCCAACACAGGCAGATCTGCAAGAGGTGCCAACGCATGTTCAAACAGTTGAAGCCTGGCAGGTCCTGTCCAGGCCTCCTTCACTTCGATATCCGTAATTTGAGTACGGATCAGATCACATATTCTTAAATTCCCGGTATAGTCGGTAGCAATCTTAATCATAAAATTAGGTCGGCATATTTCGCGTTTGGCGAGCTCCTTATCCATCTCCACATGTTTATATCCCATGGTTGCCGTGGCTACACGCAGCGTTCCATAATCAAGTGTGCCGACAAGTGTATCTGAATCGGTATACAACTTGGGCGCACCCAGCTTTTTCGGATAGGCGGTGAGCTCTCGACCACTTGCAATCGCGGGGAAATTGTCTACATACATCGAATGCACATAATCGCCTTCCTCCCCATTGAATTGCACAGGGATAACTTGTCCAGCCTCTGTATAGGCACCCAGTCCGGAAACATCCGGCATCCACATCACTTCGAATTTAACCAAAGGTTCAGTAATTTCCAGGGGTTCTGGTACGGCGGCCCGCAGCGCTTTTTCATCGGTTCGGTAAATAATATTCAAGTATTCACGATTCACGAATTTGTACGGTGGCATCGGGTAAGCCGGAGCCGTTAGGGGTGTATTCAGATTTTTAGCTATGTTATTCACATCGATTTTCATCAAAGACACCTACCTTATAGATTTAATTAAGTTTTGTTATATAAAAATTTGAACTGTATCTCATAAAAAAAATTCTACATCAATATTTAAATTTAATATAATACATAATAAGTACTATATATATTTATCATAATAAATAAGGAGTGCGCGTGAATGGAATTGCTTCAGCTCAAATATTTTCAGACCGTTGCCTACACTGAACATATCTCCAAGGCAGCTGCACAATTGAATATTGCTCAACCTTCCCTAAGCTTGACGATCAAAAGACTTGAGGATGAACTGGGTACCCCCTTATTTCATAGAAGAGGACGAAACATTCAATTGAATTCCTCAGGTGAGATTCTATTGAAGCACGTAAACCGAATTTTTATCGAAATTGAAAATGCTGAGATGGAGATTAAAGCGGAGGAAAAGCAATTATCCAATACAATCAGGATCTCCATTACGAACACCCGATTTCTCACTGGCCTCATTAGTGACTACATCAACGGTTCTCCCGAAACCAAGCTTCATCAGGGTATCGGGACCCGCAGTGAAATTATTACAGGATTGAAGAAAGGTGACATGCATCTGGGCATTACAGGGCATCCGATTCAGGATGAGGAGATTGAGAGTGTTGTCCTGGTCGAGGAGGATATTGTCTTGGTTGTGCCCAGAAATCATGCATACGGCGGGGAGACAAGCATTTCATTACGTGTTGTTGCTAGTGAGCCCTTTATTTCCCTTGCGGATAATAAGGAGTACAGCCGATTTACCACCATGCTCTGTGAAAAAGCAGGCTTTCTCCCTAATCTTGCATTTGAAGTTGATTCCCATACCCTGCTCGAAATTATCAGGCTTAATCAGGGTGTTGCATTGCTTCCTATCTCCGTATGTAGAACACTCGGGTTAAGTTATGTAAAAATTGCTGATGATTCAGCGATATATCCAATTAGTCTATCCTGGGTCAAACAAAAATGGTTATCTCCTTCTGTTGGAGAATTTCGTGATTTTATTACTTCGTACTATGCAGAAAATGCGGGCCTATATAAAGTGGAGTAGAATATCTTAACAAATGAAAAATGTTAAATAATAAAAAAAGACCATGCTACTCCTCTTGAAGGGAACATGGTCTTTGATCGTTATCTACTCTTAGCTGTATTGCAGTCTATCCTTGTACCAAACGTCCGGAATCATCTCACGCTCCAGTTCCAACAATTCGTGGATGATCTTGTCTGCATCACTAATGGAATTCACGAGCGGGTCGGTGAGCATCGCCCTTCTCAGTTTCTCGTAGCTCTGTCCCAGCACAGCTTCCACCGTAAGCTCATGGGTATCCAGCACAAGTTCTTGCATCCCTCTTATCCCACGCGGCATCTCGCCTACATGGAGTGGTTTCACTCCGTCCATATCTACATCGCACAGTAATTCCAGGAACGAATCCGCATTCATGTTGGTTACCGCGCCTTGATTGAGTGTATTGATGAAGAACTTTTTGCCCAAGTTCCCCACCATATTCTCGATGATATCGGTCGCATGATCCGGTCCGAACGTGTTCATGTAATCAGCAATCGGGATATTTCCAGCAAGAAAGTCCTCCACCTGACGCCACATTTCATCGTGACGCTCATACCTGTCCTCTGTCTCCCAGATCGATAATGGGGGGATTGTGTCCGCAGTTTTGCCAAGTCCTTGCCAATACCGAACGTATTCCTTCGTATGGGCCGTACAGGTAGGAATGATTCCGAAAATATCATACAGTTCGTAAGTAATTGCATCGTTAAAAAGAGCTTTTGCGCCCCGATCACCGCCGTTGTTCTCGTCACCTGCCAGCTTACGCATGGCTTCTGCGATTGTGGGCATTACATTCTTTCCTTCATATTCGGCTTTGAGCAGCCAAGTGAAATGATTGACACCAGCGATACGAAAATCGAATTTCTGGTTGATCTCTTCCGTAAACTGGCTATTGTCTCCAATGATCCCGGCTCGTACGGCGTAATAGGCTTTTTTATGCGGCATATGATGACTATCGCACAGTGCAAAAGATTTAAGCTTCGGTGCATAGCGATGTAATGCGATGCCATGCACGGTAGACGGGTTAATATAATTGATCACCCAGGCATCAGGACACAGCTCCTCAATGTCTTTGGCGCATTCCATAATAACCGGCAGTTCCCGCATCGCGCGAAAGATTCCGCCCGGGCCAATCGTATCGCCAGAACACATGCGAATGCCATACTTTAGAGAAATCTGGCAGTCGATACCCCGATATTTCACCGATTGCTCCGCAAAGCTTAGCACAACGAAGTCGGCTCCCGGAAGCACCTGTCTTCGATCCACCGAACCCTCAATCTTTAAGGACACGTTGTTCTCCCGGGCAACCCTGTCTGCCAGTGTTACCATTTTCGAGAGCCGTTCCTCATCCGTATCCACCAAAGCCAGCGTTCCCTGATTCAAATATGGGGAGTGAACCATCTGCCAGATGGACTGACGACCAAAAAACAGGCTTCCTGCTCCAATTACGACTACCTTTGGATGTTGTGTGCTTGTAACATTCATCCATAACCCCTCCTCGTAACGATATAAGTTCATTATAGGGGAGTAGGCTGGAATCGGAATGTGTGATAGTTTTCAAAACATGTCATATCGTACGATAGTTAACAAGAGATAAATCCTTTGTTATGATAGTGAAAAATAAAGGATGTCATAAAGTGGAGAGGATTAGGTTGGATTAGATGCATGCGGGAACTGTAAAGATGAGTATAATCGATGAACTTTCGGAGTATATCACACTTCGCATGAGCTCTTATTTGGAGCAAACGCACGATAGCAATTGGACGGAACACAAGTCTCATTCCGATTATGATCTGTGGTTCATTACATCGGGAGCCGTCAAGATCACCATCGATGGAATTGAACATATGGCGCAAACGGGTGACGTCGTGTTTTTTTATCCAGATATGCCCTATATTGCTTCGACGACCGGAGATCTGTGCCGATTTGTATACATGCACTTTGATTTCAGCATCGCTGAGCAGAAGCGCATTCTTGGCGAGTTTCAACTCCCGGGCATCGTACCTGGTAACCTGATTCAGGAGGAATCAACGCTGTTCACCTCGTCCTATCGAAGGTTTAAGCAGAGTAGCGGCGCTTCCGGAAGTACACTTTACATGAAAGCCGCTCTTCTTCTCGTGATCGCCAAAATTTTCGAATTACATGGGCAAGGCTTCTATCACGGTGAATTCTTGAAAGACCGAAAACCGAGGAAAATTGAAGCAAGTCTGGAAGTTCTACAGAACGTGTTCCCCTACGTGGATACGAATCTGCATCGTGCCATCCGAGTGAACGAGCTTGCGGTTATTGCCGGCGTCTCCGAAAAATATTTTATTTCTTTGTTCAAGAGAATTCTGGGTATTACACCAGGGCAGTACATCAATCAAATCAAAATGAACCGGGCCAGAGACTACCTGTACGAGAAAAAATATACGATTCAGCAAATTGCCGGATTTCTGGGTTATCCTGATCCCTTTACGTTCTCCAAAGCATTCAAAAAATTTTACAACGTACCTCCTTCCAAATTTGAATAGAGTCCTGTAGCTACACAAAGAGGCAACCGGCTTATGCCGGCTGCCTCTTTACTTGCTGCATTATGGATTATTCATCGTTTAAGATTGAGTATAGATTCCTTCAACGTTCCTCATATTCAAAAGGAGCCTCAGTGGAATATATCTCACGGAAGAATCCTTTGTAGGGTATATCTTCTTCCAAACATTTAATCAGATATAACAGAACCTCGTCATCCTCTTCCGGCTCCTCCCCTTCGCGCTGCATCACCTCAAAATGATCCACAATATTCTCCAAAAGGCTGACTTGAATAAATAAAGGCAGCTTCTCCAGCATGGTATCAGAAACCTGGGTTTCTGATGTGTATCCGGCGAGCGCGGTTTGGAAATACTCATCCATGAACTGTTTACGTTTGTCCGCTTCAGCTTCAAATTGAATCCAACCGACTCCGTTGATCCACAAACTTGCGAGGTCAAACATGTACCAGCCCAAACAGGAATTGTCGAAATCATATACCGTGATTTGTCCCGTATCAAAATCGATCGAATAATTCCCGTCATTATAATCGAAATGAATCATGCCCAATGTCTCCTGGCTCGACCCCAATTCTTTTACTGCTTGGAGAAGTTCCACCATTTTGCTTCTGAGCAGAGAGTATGATTCAGGGACCAACCTCTCGATATACTCCGTATTATATTTGTCCAAAAAATGATGCCTGCTATGAAGGGGTACATAGCTTTTGGATAGCTGATGCATTTTGCCCAGAACTTTGCCGCTATTATAATAGTATTCGGTAAGCGGAACCCCTTCACGATACTGATAATGATTCTCTACCAGCAACTTTCCCTTGGCCTTCACAAACATACAGATAAAGAACGTATGCTCATCATAAGTGATTTCTTCGAACAGATGGCCTTTTTTCGAGCTGACTACATTCGAGACACTTGCACCGTGCTCAAATAAATACCGTACATATTCCAGTTCGGCAATGTAATCTTCCCGCTTTCTGTCAGGCATAAAAGACACTCGGAGAATTAGCGATTCACATCCCTCTTGCTCGCAAGTGTAAACGACATTCCGCCCACCCTCATGAGGAGGAATAAGCTGAATATTGTAACCCTCCAGATGAAACAGCTCGGATACCAATGCGAGTACATGCGTATTGCTAATGTTAACAGCTTCGTTAAAGTTAATCATGATCTCCTCCAGTAAACATTGTTGGGACGGTTTCCCGCACTGCAATGTTCACAAAAGGAATTCTGTAACGAGCTATCCTTTTGTGAACCTAAAGCACAATCACCTTGTTAGACATTGAATTCACTCCTATTGTTTGAATATCACAATTTTACGTAAATATCCCTTAATTGGCTAGTACAAAAATAAAGACCGCCCATATGGGCGGCTTATGAATTTTTTTTATAATTACAGGATTTCTCCGTTCGTTTCAATAACTTGTTTGTACCAGTAGAACGAATCCTTGCGGGTTCTTTCTAGTGAACCGTGTCCTGCGTTGTCTTGATCCACGTAAATAAATCCGTATCGTTTGCCCATTTCCGAAGTTGAACAGCTAATGATATCAATTGGACCCCAACTGGTGAAGCCCATCAATTCCACGCCATCAGCTACAGCTTCTTTCATCTGCTCGATATGACTGCGCAGGTACTCAATCCGGTAGGAATCATGTACGCTTCCATCCTCTTCCAGTGTATCCTTTGCACCCAGTCCGTTCTCCACGATGAAGAGTGGCATCCGGTAACGATCATACAACCGGTTAAGTGCAATACGCAGACCGATTGGGTCGATAGGCCATCCCCACTCGGTAGCTTTGAGATGCGGATTTTTAATCTGACTAACCAACATGCCGGAGTTGCTGTTATCATTCGGATCGTACTTTCCAATATACGTCATGTAATAGCTGAACGCGATAAAGTCCACTGTGTTATCTCGGATAATCGCATCATCCTCGGGTCCTTTGACCAGTTCGATCCCCTGTTCTGCAAAGTAACGTTGCATGTAAGACGGGTATTCACCTCTTGCCTGTACTTCCGGATAGAACAAGTTCATCTGATCTTCCTTCAGTGTTTGCAGAACGTCTTCCGGTTTGCTGGAGGCAGCATACGTCTCCAGGCGGCAGATCATACAGCCGATTTGAGCATTCGGCATTTTCTCTTTACCGCTCTTAACAGCCAGTGCGCTTGCCACAAATTGATGGTGAGTCGCCTGATATGCCACCTGTTCCTGCGAACCTTTAATTTTATCTTCGAGAATGCCGCCGCCGGTGTACAGGCTTGTCAGCATCATATTCATCTCGTTAAAGGTGATCCAGTATTTCACTTTGTTTTTGTAACGGTCAAAAAGTGTGTTGGCAAATTTCAGATACAGGTCGATCATTTCTCGGCTTTCCCAGCCGTTATATTTACGAGTTAATTCTACAGGCATTTCGTAGTGCGAGATCGTTACGAGCGGCTCAATGCCGTATTTCAAGAGTTCGTCGAGCACGTTATCATAGAAGGCAAGTCCAGCTTCATTGGGAACAGCTTCTTCTCCTGTCGGGAAGATGCGTGTCCACGCGATCGAAAGACGAAACACTTTGAAACCCATTTCTGCAAACAATGCAATGTCTTCTTGATAGCGATGATAGAAATCCACACCATTCCGTTTTGGAAAGTAGACGTCTGAGTTACCGCTCAGATATTCTTCCAGCTGAACGGAATCCACATCAAAAGTAAAATCTTTACCATTACGCTCTTCATGAGGGATATAAGGTGCCATGTCTGAAGTAGAGAGACCTTTGCCATCTGCATCATATGCCCCTTCGAGCTGATTGGCTGCGGTAGCTCCTCCCCATAAGAATCCTTTAGGAAATGAGTGTTTAATTGTTTTTGTCATGTGGTTTCTCTCCTTTTTTGGGTGAATACAAGTTAGTTTTATATTGTTCGTGAGTGCTTTTAAAAAAGGTACGCCTTCATACAGCTGTTAACGAACGGTGAGGAGAAGTAATTCATTCATCGGAATCACCCCCTTCACCTGAACCGGTACCACGTCAAGGTAATCTGGCGTATTTGTTACGATCACCGGTGTGACCGGATTAACCCCAGCATCCCGGATGCCATCCATATCGAACGCCAAAAGCAGATCACCCTTCTTCACTTCTTGTCCGGCAGTAACCTTCACGTCAAAAAATTTCCCCTTGAGCGATACACTGTTCAATCCAACGTGAATAAGAATTTCAATCCCGCTCGTCGACGTTAACATGACGGCATGTTTGCTTTTGGCAACCATGGTGACGATCCCATCAAATGGGGCTGTTACGCGTCCTTCCTGCGGAAGAATGGCAATACCTTTTCCGGTCATCTCCTCAGCAAAGGTTTTGTCCGGTAGCGATGCAAGCGGCACGACTTCGCCAGTGAGCGGGCTGAATACTTCGCCTTTCTTTTCTTCAATTGAATGCACGGTTACGGCTCTTGCCTCTTCATCAGTCAAAACAGTTGTTGTGGCTTGTTGCGTCTGGGATTCATGCTGGGATGAACCGGATACGGCAATACGATGTGTGTTCGGCTCATCCCACTTGAGCAGTAAAGTCAGTATGAAGGAAACGGTAAAGCTGATGCCGATGCCGATCAGAGCATACCAGAAGTTAGCCATGCCTCCCCCTGGGCCAATGTATAACGGGAGGGCCAGCAGTCCCGGCACGGCAAAACCAAAGCACTTTAGACCAACTGCAGTAATAAACCCGCCACCAGCGGCCCCACCGATCAGTGAAGCATAAAATGGTTTTTTCAACTTCAGTGTTACCCCATACAGCGCTGGCTCCGTGATGCCGAGCAAGGCAGAGATGCCGCTGGATAAGGCTATGGATTTCATAGTCTTGTCTTTCGTTTTGAGAAACACGGCAGCAACTGCACCCGCCTGACTCATATTGGTCACAAGGTTGATCGGCAGCAAAAGCACGTCATATCCGAGTTTGCTCAAGTTCTGCAGCGTACCCGGGAAAAACGCATAATGCATGCCTGTCATGACGATCAATGGCATTAATCCACCAAGAACAATTCCGGTCAACGGACCTGAATGAGCAAAAAGCCAGGATGTACCCATTTCCAGATAGATACCGATGTAATTCCCAAGTGGCCCAATGGCAATGAGCAGAATGGGAACCGTGATAACCAATACAATCATCGAGGTGAAGATCACTTTGACCGGGCCAGGAATGAATCGATCCACCCAGCGATGAACGTAACTCAGAAGCCACACACCCAGAATGATTGGAATGACAGACTGGGTATAATTCACAATGGACACGGGCAGTGATAGAAAACGTATCGGCTCCAGCTGATTTGCCAGATATGCATTCAGGATGGTTGGATACAATAACGTGCCTGCGAGGGTCAAGGCAATATATTCATTGACTTTGAACTTGCGGGCAGACGAGACAGCAAGCAGAAAAGGTAAAAAATAAAAGGCTGCATTCGCTACAGATGACAGAATCTGATATTCTCCACTTGTCTCATGGATTGCTCCGAGTGTAACCAGTAAAGCCAGAATACCCTTCAGCATACCTGTGCCTATGATGGCAGGAAGGATGGGAGTGAAGATACCCGAGATTGTATCCAGTACTGCATTAATGCCTCTGGAACGGGGAGCACTTGCTTCGGGTTGCGGTTTGCCATCCTGTTTCAGTTGATCCTCAATCTCTTCATACACTGCCGCGACCTTATTTCCGATGACGACTTGAAACTGATCACTCTGAAACTGGGCTCCAAGCACACCGTCCAATGCTCTGATCTGCTCGAGCTGAACCTCATTTTCATCACGAACATTGAATCGCAGCCGTGTGATGCAATGCCAGACTTGTGTTATGTTCCCTTGCCCTCCTGTTAAGTGAATGATTTCTTTCGACAACTCCCGATGATTCATGCTGCTTCCTCCTTTTTTGGGCGAAAAAAAACCAAATGCCAACCCGGCCCGCCATAGGTAGCGGAGTCGGAAACATTTGGTGGTGCCTGATCGAATCAGTAACACTCCATATTCATAATCATGTGGTATAACTCCAAGCTGGTTTATAGAGATCAACCCGTGTCGGAACGGGATGTCACTCTCTCGATGTGAATCATGAGGTATACCATCTCATCGGGAGTAATCGCGAATCCGCGCTGCTGCTCCATCGCTTCCTTTATCTTAAGTGCGCATTGGAAGCTGGACGGGTATCGCTCCGACAATACATCATACAGAAACTGCTGATCCTTGAAGGAAAGTAGTTCCCTGTTCAATTGTCGAACGATGAAGTATCTGAGATGGGTAACAAAACGGGAAAAATCAGTGGTTTCCTGATCCAGTGCCATTCCAAAATGATCCGTCATGATACCTAAAATGTCATTAATCATTTGGGTTATCTTGATCGTTTGATTCATACTGCCGGAATCAAACTGCGAATTCACAAAATGAAGAGCGATGGAGCTTGCCTCTGCCGATGGCAAACATACCTCAAAAGCTTCGTTAATTCGTTCGACGGCATAGGCTCCGATACGGTATTCCACAGGATACAGATGACGGATATCCCAGTGAAGCGGATTTTGCATGTTCACACCACTCTTGTAGCGATCCAGCGCAAAGTGAATGTGATCAGCCAGGGTGAGCAGGACGGAATCGTTCAGCTTTTTACCGATTTGGTTCCGACCATGCTCAATGATTTGATCGGTGACGTTTATGACTTGCAGCGGGATGTCATTAAAAAATTGCTCCAATCGCTGGTATTTGTCATTTGAGCCGATTCGAAATGTTTTTTGAATCTGTTCCCGTGCAATCGGTTGTCCTTTCACTTTTTTGAAACCAACTCCGGTTCCGATCACAATGACTTCACAGCCTTCGGCATCCTCTGCCAGGGCGATGTTGTTGTTTAACGTTTTTTTGAACCTCATGATGTTCTCACCCCCAATATGCAAAAAAGCACCACCATGGTCCCGAACACAAGTCAAACAAACTTGTGAAATCCAGACTGTGGTGGTGCCTGATCGAATCAGTGACACTCCTTATTTAGCTGTATCTTACACCACTGATGTAATCGTTGTCAATACCAATACAAAGGATTTTTCTTACACTTCGTCTAGGTGATTATTGTCTTATTAAAATGACATAAAAGACGGCATTTTATACATTAGGAGTTGTAGATTCCCTTGCCTCGTAATAGTACCGAATCAAAATGTCCTGATCGAAGTTACCGAACCCTTTCCCGAACAGCGTAAGTCCGCCACGACCGGGTACCCCTTCTTCCGGTCTTAATCCCAATGTCCAGTACGTGGAAGAATCCAGCTGCAGATCATGGATACGCACATCCGAGATACGCTGGCCATCAATAAACGTTCCTTCTCCGTTAATACGCAGCACCTTCAGAACACCATACTGGTTGACGTCCAATTTCCACCATAGCGGTGTATGCTTGCCTTTCCGATCGCCAAAGTCCCCTGGGCTTGTCCATGTTCCCAGGTGTTTGCCATTAAGGGAAAAGCGAATGTCGGAAGGCCAGTTTTCATTGACTTGGGGTGCTTCCGAACTGAGTTCGAGTGAAATTTCAATTTCCTGGAGATGCTGTTCTGTATTCAGATAATTCGGAATCTTATATTCCAGAAAGCCACGTGCGAACCAAAGAATGCCCGCGTTGACCCGATCCGGGTCCATGAAACAGGCTGGTGTATCATATTGACCAATCATTTGCGTTGTAGTGGCAATGCCACAGGTCGGCCAAGCTTCATAATCTGTATAATGACCAACCGGAATAGAGACTTCATGGTACGGAGCATCGACTGGTTCAGGAGAGAGATTGATCGTCATGAATTCTTGCAGAATATAGCAGTATTTGTACGTTCCACCGTTCTCACGCTTCATGCGGCTGCCTACGATGCCCGCTTTCTGCAATTTGCTCACATGTGTACTAACGATGGCTTTGCTCAGATACAGCTCTTTGGCAAGCGCATTGATATGCATTTCCCTGTTTTGCAATAATAAACGAACGATATTTAAACGAGCCTCGCTCGCGAGCGCTTCATATATAATCAAGGATGAGGCATCCGTGCCAAGCATCATGAACTTCACTCCCTTATCTCTATAAAACCCAATATACTAGTGGTTTAGGATTCGTTATTTAGCGAACCCTGTAAAATGAACTTGCTCAATATAATAGCATTATGATACACATTAGATAACAAATCAATGAGTTGATTTTGCTTTTATGCGAACTCATCATCAAATAAAGTTTCTTATACATCTAAAATTAATTCTATGGAGGTTTTCCCATGCTTACATCCAAGATGCTTATTGATAAAGATTTCCAGATTGCGGAAGTAGACCCTCGTGTATACGGTTCATTTGTAGAACATTTGGGACGGGCTGTATATGGCGGTATTTATGATCCAGGTCATCCTACTGCGGATGCTCAAGGTTTCCGTCAGGACGCTATTGAAGCGATCAAGGCGCTGAACGTGCCCATCGTTCGTTACCCGGGTGGCAATTTCGTATCCGGTTACAATTGGGAGGACGGCGTTGGTCCGGTAGCGGAGCGCAAACGCAGACTTGAGCTGGCTTGGTGGACGATCGAAACGAATGCTGTAGGAACAAACGAATTTGCAGATTGGGCCAAACGGGTTGGAACCGAAGTGATGATGGCTGTAAATCTGGGTACTCGCGGCATTGATGCGGCCAGAAATCTGGTCGAATACTGCAACCACCCATCTGGCACATACTGGAGTGATCTGCGTATCTCTCACGGATATAAAGATCCACATAAATTCAAAACATGGTGCCTCGGCAACGAAATGGACGGTCCTTGGCAGATTGGTGCGATGACCGCATATGAATATGGCCGTATTGCGAACGAGACAGCCAAAGCGATGAAGTGGGTTGACCCAGACATCGAACTCGTCGCATGTGGCAGCTCCAGCCGTGACATGAAGACATTTGCAGATTGGGAAGCAACTGTGCTTGATCTCACCTATGAAAATGTGGACTACTTGTCCCTGCATCAGTATTACAATAACAACAAAGACAACACGTATGACTTCCTCGCGACCTCGCTGGATCTGGATCAATTTATTGATAGTGTGGCTTCGATCTGTGATTTTGTACAAGCCAAGAAACGCAGCAAAAAGAAATTGATGCTGTCGCTGGATGAATGGAATGTGTGGAAATCCATTGGCACAAGCCGTATGGAAGAGCGCTGGCAGATTGCCCCTCCAGAGTTTGAAGATGTGTATACACATGAAGATGCACTGGCAGTGGGCTGTTATCTGATCACCATTCTCAAACATGCTGACCGTGTTAAAATGGCTTGCCTTGCTCAGCTGATTAACACCATTGCACCAATCATGACGGAAAATAACGGCGCGATCTGGTTCCAGACAACATACTTCCCGTTTCTGCATGCATCCAACTTTGGACGCGGAACGGTTCTGCGTTCCATCACAACTTCTCCTAAATATGATTCCAAAGACTTTACAGATGTGCCTTATCTCGAAGCGATCAGTGTGCACGATGAAGAGAACGGCACGATCACGATCTTTGCGGTGAACAGACATCTGGATGAGCAATTGGAATTGAATGTGGATCTGCGTTCTTTCGGAGAAACCACATTTGTAGAGCACATCGTACTGGAAAACAACGATCTGAAGGCTACGAATACCAAAGAAAATCCACGCAACGTCCTTCCACACAATGGCGGACACACAACAGTGGATCAAGGTAAAGTTCAAGCTGTGCTGAACAAAGCGTCATGGAACGTGATTCGCCTGAAAACCAAACAGGCTTAATTAAAATTAGTAAGCGAACTATCTTTTTTTGTTAAAATAGCCCAAATTACCATGCGTGTTTCAATGCTACGCAAGATCAATATAGTGAGGGGCCGTCCCATGAGTCATACCGATGACTGGGAAGGCCCCTTATTCGCGTTCACTGTTCCAAGGAAACCTGCTTTGCGCGAATCGCTGAAAATGATCTAATGAATCTCACACATGCTATTCGCTTTCTTTTGCGCAGATTTGATGTGTAACGAATCACAGAGACGTTATTTCGGCAAACACACTACCCTTTCAGGATCAGAAGCCATTTTATAGAGCAATAGCTTTACTGAGGTTCGTTACAATTTTTATATCTTGATTATCGGTCTAATAAGATGTGGTAGGTTCGTTAGCACTTGCTGCCAAGGGAAATTCTTTTCGAGAGCACCATTTTGGGTTTCAACGGTATGCAAATAAGCTGCCTCCATCGAGCACGGGAAGCAGCTTTCATTTTCCTTTCTTGTATGAGCAATGGTTTAGTCCTCGTTCTCTTCCGTTTCGACTTCACCCTGAGCTGCTTGGCTTGCTGGAGTCATCAGCCCTTGAACAGCCCCCATAAATGGCTTAATCTGCTTAATCATGCCATACCCCATTTTGACCACAGGTGTAAACCGCTGGATCATGCCAAACAACCGCATACCCCCGCCTAACATACCTCCAATCGAGCCTGCACCGCCAAGTCCGCCAAAGCCACCTAACAATGAGCCTAACATAGGCATGAATGAAGATACCTGAGCTTGCCGGGAAGTTGAACGAGACATCGACCGGGATCGTACCTGCGACTTTCGAGTGCTGTTGCCCCGTTTACGGTTTCGAGAGGATGCTGTTTTTCTCACAGCACCTGCTTTAGGTTTAGCTTTGCGAGTACTGCCTTCAGATGAGGATGCTGTAATTGCGGCCTGAGTAAGCTTTCCGCCCCCGGTAATCACTACTCCTGCGTGATTGACATCTGAGATGTAGCCAACGTACGTTTCGCCATTATGAAGAGTCACGCAGACTGGACGATCCTTAAGCCGTTTTGCCTTGACGTGTATTTCAGTGGTCTTCGCCATGGAATTCACCTCACTTGACTTGATCTACTTCAGTCTACGCAATGGGTGGACGACTTGCCTGTGCGAATAACACATCCGTGTGCCGAAGCAGGAAGATTCCTACGCGACGTGCTACTACAGATTTCTTGTTTTTTCCTCAGATATGCTCAATATACATCTCATTCAAAATATGACCCACACGATATGTGTTCTCTGCCAATTCAGATGTCACATATGAAGCAACATCACTCTTTTCGATATTGTACATGACTTCTATTTCTTTAGAAAAAAGAAGGTGTCCCTCATTCATTTTCTGCTCCAACGAGGTAATCTGTTTGGGTTGCAGATCAACTCCCAACACCATCTGAAGTGCTTGCACATAGGTTTCAAGAGAACGCACTCCGACAATTTTCATACCTTGGTTCTCTTCATTTACAATGATAATGGATGGGAAACCTCTAACTCCCAAACTAGCGACATGCTCGAAGTCTTCCTCTAATAACTCTTGTGCCGATTGCTGTGCAGCCGCCTCAACCACTTCTTTTCCATTCAAGCCCAGTTGATTGACGATATCGTTCAGCACATCATCTTCTCCAATATTTCGATTAAATGCAAACACGGCTTCACGCACACGTCTTAAAAATTCATGCTCTTTACCAGGGTGTGTACTCTGAATGACCTTAAAAACGCGAGATGGAGGATAGGAAGAAAGTATTGGATTATCATGCCATAAGGAACCGTCGATCGGCATGCGTGAATGCTCACCCACTTCCTTCCAATGCTCTGCAACGTCCGAAGGCTTCTGAATCCCGTTAGCACCATCCGAGAAACCGTTCCAGTTAGCCAGTAACCCGCCCATTTTGGTTTGCATCGAAAAATAATGGCCGTATTCCTCAACAAACCGATGAAGCACAGGCTCAAGCGCCCAGCAGTGAGAGCAGATCGGATCTGTTGCGTAATAAAGAGTTATCCTTTTTTCAACGCGATTTAGATTGATTTTTTGCATAGCCTCTTCTTCGCTCACACCACATATGCCTGTTTCCAGATCACACATCATAGATTCGTTACTCACGTATATCCCGCCTTTATCTTGTCTTAAGAATTGATTTTCTTGTGTTAGTTTGATTATAATATCTACAATCTTCTGAACAAGTACGATTCTTTTTCTGACTTAGTATCAAAAAGTATACTATTGGAGGGTATCAAGTGAAATACGAGTTTAATTTCGATCAGTTATGTCCTGCGACTTATGCATTTCAGGTCATTGGAGGCAAGTGGAATCTTCCAATCCTGGCAATCCTCAGTGAAAATGAATGTATACGTTACAATGAATTAAAAAGAAGACTGCCTGGCATTACCGGAACGATGCTAACAAACTGTTTGAAGGATTTGATTCATTCCGGCCTCGTACATCGGGAGCAATATAATGAGGTACCACCGAGAGTGGAATATTCGCTCACAGAATCGGGCAAGGAATTGGTTCCTATAATCGAATCCGTGGTAATGTGGGGTCAGAAAAATATGACAGCAGGTATGAAGGAACAAGATATATAATTCTGACCTTGTGTAACGCCTTCGTCTGGATGTTCATTTCCGAATCACTCAGTACACTCTGTTCAACGGCAAAAAGGCTATTTCACTGGACCATTACGTCCTATGAAATAGCCTTTCCTTTATACATACAAGGCTGCCGTGTGCACATCTAACGATTCAGGTCGTCATCTTCCTCGTTTCCTAAATACATAACCGTTTGTTCTCCCTCAACCAACCTAACGATCTGCTTCCGTAATTTTGAGGGCAATAAAGGCAATTGGATCAAATTTTTAAGTTCAAGCCATTCATACTCTATTTGATTTTCGTCACTTGGCAGAATAGCACTGTCATTGTCCATTAAACCTATGTATTCGGATAAAAAAACAAAATCTACACGATGAAGAGCTGCACCATAGACACCTTCAATGACGAATTCCAATGATAAAGGCTCTACATCTACTCCGACTTCTGCTGCGACTTCTCTCTTCACAGCCTCAGTCAGTGTTTCACCTGCATTCTGGCTTCCACCAGGCAAGGTATAGATTATATCACCATTATCTTCCTGCCTAATCGCCAGCATTCTCCCATCTTTGATAATTAATGCTTTTGCAGAATTTCTAATCTTCCTCTCCATTGTAAGCCCCCATATATTTTGTGAAGAATATTTTAACACATACATCTAAACAAATTCTGAACAATTAACATGAGTAAAAAAAGAAGGAGTATAAAGTAAAAAAAGTACACAAAGCTCATTTATCTTTTCTTCACTACGACTCAAAAGTAAAAAAACATACGGGTTCTCGTCAATAACCTTTATATCACGTTCCACCTTTCTCGTTTAGAATATTTCAAAGAAAGCGTTATTGATTCTGACTGATAAGGGGGAAAAGAAATGAACAAGAAAACGAAAGCTTTAGTCTTGTCTGTGTGCATGTCAACCTTATTACTCGCAGCCTGTAGCAATGGAAGCGGTGCTGAGAAAGGTTCAACGACGGATCCGGATTCCAACGAGGCTGGAACGACAACCATTCACACCGTAACATCTGAATACTCTTCTGCAAAATATCCAAAGGGCGACGATATCACCAACAATGTGTGGATTAAGCGCTACAAAGAGAAGTTTAATATCGATGTGAAAACAGACTGGGTCAGCGATGAGTACGATACCAAATTGAATTTGGCTATCGCATCGAACGATCTTCCAGACGTCTTCAGGGTTAACCCATCTCAACTGAGGCAGTTGGTCGAAGCCGATATGGTCATGGACCTTTCCGAGGTCTTTGATCAACACGCTTCGGATCGTCTCAAAGGTTATATGGAAGCGGATGCAGACAGTTACGAGTCCGGAAAGAAGGACGGTAAGCTGTACGGCATACCGCAGATGCACTGGGGATTAATTGAACAACCAGACTTCATCTGGATTCGGAACGACTGGAAAGAAGAATTAGGACTCCAGGATCCAAAATCTGTGGAAGACATTAAGAATATCGCACTGAAATTCATGGAAAAGCACGGCGGTTATGGCATAGCAGTAGACCAATCGTTGGATTACCTCAACCTGCTCGCTATCGCATGGAATGCGCATCCGGATATGTGGATGGAGGATAACAGTGGACAACTCGTGTATGGCTCCGTGCAGCCTGAGATGAAGAATGCGCTGGCTGAGTGGTCAGAATGGTACAAGCAAGGCATCATTGATCCGGAATTTGCAATCAAAGACTTCAACGCGATGAACGCGGACATTGTCGCTGGCAAAGTGGGAATGCAGCCTTATTACCAATGGTGGGGTTATAATCCGGGTGTCGATACGGTATCCAACTTGGGTAAGGACGCTATCTTCTATCCTTATATCATTCCTACCGTCGATGGGAAGGAAGCCAAACAATCCATCTTTTTCGCTAACAACAATTATATTGTCATGAAGAAGGGGTTCAAGAGCCCTGAACAAGTGATCCAGATTTTGAACGATTATGCTTATATCGTGGATGAAGGCAATGGCAAGGAATCGAAAGAAACGTTATCCGCCCTATTGGACAATGATATTGCTCATGTGGTGGGAGCATTTCGTGTACTGAATCCGAATTCGGATTACGAGCAATTTGAGGCAGTGTCGGCTGCCCTTGAATCCAAGGATACCAGTGGACTCACGACTTCGGGTATGTGGCAAAAATATAATAATAGTGTTGAATTCATGGAGAACGCAACACCAGGAGCGGTCGGTGATTATTTGCAACAAGGTGCTCCTAAAAATGCGTATAGTCTTGCCAAAAAAGTACTCGACAGCGAAAACTATACGAAGACAGCCTTATGGGGTGTTACACCAGAGATCCTTTCAAGCTATGGAACCACCTTGGATGATATCCTGACGGAGGGCTTCACCAAGATCATTATGGGCAGCGAAAGTATCGATTATTTCGATGTGATTGTTCAGAACTGGCGAGCAGCCGGAGGCGATGACGCAACCCGGGCCGTCAATGAGGCATACGGAAAATAATAAGTCTGTTGCCAAGAAGGGATGGGAATGTTCTCGTCTCTTCTTGGCAGCGGTTACAACTTTATCGCGCCAAGAACGGAGGAATACGAATGCTGAGAAAATGGAAGCAACAGCAAGCTTACCACCTCATGTTGATCCCAAGCCTGGTCCTGGTCTTCATCTTTAGTTACATCCCATTCTACGGACTTATTATCGCGTTTCAGAAGTACAATCCGGGCCTCGGTTTCAATTCCCCATGGGTAGGATGGGATAATTTTACGCACATCTTTAATCAGCCGAACTTCGTAAGAACGATCTGGAATACATTGTACATGTCTGTCTTCAAGATTATTGGTGGTATAATCGTGCCCGTTATTTTTGCATTACTGCTCAACGAGGTACTTCACAGTGGAATCAAACGTACATTCCAAACACTCGTCTACATTCCGAACTTCCTCTCTTGGGTCATTATGGCCGGCATCATGCTGGATATCCTTAGCTCCGATGGCATTATCAATACGTTTCTGGGCGTATTCGGGATTGCGCCGATCTCCTTTCTTGGCACACCCTCTATTTTTCCTTGGACGATGATCGTAAGTGACATATGGAAAGGCTTCGGGTTTGGCACGGTTGTTTATTTGGCAGCCCTGACCAGTATTGATCCGGGACTTTACGAGGCCGCGGTGATTGACGGAGCCAAACGCTGGAAGCAGACCATCTACATTACGTTGCCCCTCCTCATGCCAACGATTGTCTTAATGACCGTGTTGTCACTTGGAAATGTCCTCAATGCTGGCTTTGACCAAATCTATAATCTCTACTCCCCTGTCGTCTATCAGACCGGTGATATTATTGACACCTATGTATACCGTCTGGGAATTCAGCAGGCACAGTATTCGATTGGTACCGCTGTCGGATTGTTCAAATCCATCATTTCCAGTGTTCTGGTTGCCGTATCATACATCCTGGCCTACAGGGTGGCAGGCTATCGCATCTTCTAAGAAGGAGGAACGGATACTATGATCTATGATAAAAGTCTGAGCAGGCGTGTGTTTCTTATCCTAAACTACTTCATATTGCTTCTAATCTCTCTCCTGTGTATCCTGCCGTTTATTAACCTGTTGGCTGTATCATTCAGCAGCAGCGCAGCAGTATCTGCGGGGAGTGTTACGTTCTGGCCGGTGGAATTTACAACAAAGGCCTATGAATTTGCACTAACGGGAGGATCATTTTTCTCCTCTCTCTGGGTAGCCATTCAACGAACCGTTATCGGAACTTTGGTGAATCTGGTTCTGATCGTACTCACGGCTTATCCCCTCTCCAAATCCAAGCAAAAATTGATGGGGCGTAATATCTATATGGGATTTTTCATAGTAACCATGTTATTCAGTGGAGGACTAATTCCAACCTATCTCGTTGTCGTCAAAATGGGGCTGATCGATTCCATATGGTCTCTGATCCTGCCTGGGGCTCTCCCCGTATTCAGTATGATTATCCTCATGAATTTCATTAGGGGGTTGCCCGAGGAGATTGAAGAATCAGCCATTATCGATGGTGCTGGGCCTGTACAGGTTTTGCTTCGTATACTCCTCCCGCTCCTCAAACCAGCTCTCGCAACCGTTGGTTTGTTCAGTATCGTCGCCCACTGGAATTCGTGGTTCGATGGCATTATCTATATGAACAATCCAGCCAATTATCCATTACAAAGCTACCTGCAGACCCTGCTGCAGAGCTTTGAGCAAATCATGTTGAAGTCTGGATCCGACTATACTCAACTTCTATCCATGATGAACGCCAGAACTGGACGTGCTGCTCAAATGTTCTTGGGTGCCATTCCGATTTTACTCGTGTATCCGTTCCTGCAGAAATACTTTACCAAGGGTTTGGTTCTCGGTAGCGTCAAAGGATAAAAGGATAATTAGAAGAGCTTGCAGATAATCCTGCAAGCTCTTTTGGTGTGTTCACTCTACGAGACATCCTTGAAATCGTTCAATCATTGCAAACGTATGCAAAAATTCTTCTAAAATTACATTGTTTTCGTAATGGCAGGTAGCAGCATGGTAAAAATCGTCCCTTCCCCGATTTGACTAGCCACCTGTATTCCGTAGGAATTGCCAAAATGAAGTTGAATACGCCGCTGCACATTATGCAGGCCAATCCCATTGGTTCCCGTACCTGCACCGGACTTTTCTTCCATTAGGTTCTGCATTGTATACTGATCCATTCCGATACCATTATCGCGAATTTCAATTACAATATTACTGTCCTGAGCATGAATTCGAATGGTAATAATCCCGTCCTCTTCGAGTTCGGCCAGACCGTGAAAAATCGCATTTTCCACAATGGGCTGCAGAATCATTTTGGGCATATGATAATCTAGCAGTCTATCCTCAATCTCATATTTCATATGAATACAGTCGTAGTACCTGACATTCTGGATCCTTACGTAATTTGCTATATTATCGATTTCTTCACGAATGGTTACAAGGGTTCCATCGGATCTTGTTGCATAACGAAGCATTGAAATCAATGCATCTGTCATTTCCACGATTTTGTCAGCCTGCTGCATGGAGGCAATCCACTTCACTGAGCCCAACGTGTTATACAGAAAATGAGGCTTGATCTGATCGTGAAGTGCACGCATCTCAGCCTTTGCTTTCTCTATTTCTTCCTGCTGCATCCGCTCGACCATACGCTTCAATTCATATGACATCTTGTTGAATCGAACCGACAAATGCCCGATCTCATCGCGAGAACGAATATGTTCGACTTGTTCAAACTGGCCCTTCTCGACCAAAGCGATATTACGCAGCAGTTTCTTTATGGGAGTGGTGATAACATGAGATAGAAATATTGAAAGGATCGCAGCAAAAAGAACCATGACAATGGCCAGTGTCACCAGATTATGTCCTAATATTTTGCCGTCGGCAGTCAACTCATCCAAAGGCATGTATAAGTAGGTTGTCCATTTTTGCTGACTAAGGGGACTCGTCACTACGACATTCATTGATTCGGGTGGACGGACATTGTCCCGGAACAACGTACCGATTAAGCGGTCATCCACGTTATATACGATCTTGTCATTCTCATCGACGATCATGAACCTGGAGCGCAGCCCTTCCTGCAAGTTACGATTAACAATTTCAATGAACTTTATATCAATGCTGACGACAATCACGCCAAGCAGTTCCCCGCTAGCCACATCATGAATTTTGCGAGCATGTGACACTGCCAGAATTTTATTCTCCAATTGCTCATCGATTCGGGTTGTTAACGTGATGGTTCGATCATTATCATGCATGAACTTTTTAAACCACAATTCGTTCGCCACTTTGAAGTCCGGGTCAATAGGCTGGTTCGGGCTCACGAACAGATCTTGCCCTCCATTCAAATTGTAGAGATAAATGGAGAATACACGATCCTTCATCATGATATAATTCATCAGAATATTGTATGCGGCAATCTCATTTTGTTCATCACCATCTCGCAGAAAATCCTGGATCGGAAAGCTTCCTTCATGGGTTGCAGATAAATTGTCGCTAAGTCCGTTACTGGCAAGCAGCGTGATTTTTTCAATCTCCTTCAGGAACTCGTCGATGCGGATATTCGTCTGCTTGGCCAGATCGGTGAGCAGATTCGTATAATTTTGCGCCAATAACCGTTCGGAGGAGTAATACGAACTGATCGTCATCACAAGTACTGGAAGGATGATGACTGTTATGCATATCACCATGATTTTGTACTTGATTCGCAAGAGCCGGGCATGCTTCATATGCTGCACCTCTATTCACGGATTACATTAACCCCTGCTGTCGTTCTCGATATTCCTCAGGAGTGAATCCTACCGATTTTTTAAAAATCTTACTGAAGTACGTGTAATTATGGTAGCCCACCTTTTCAGCGATTTCATATACCCTCAGTTCCCTGCTCAATAGGTAAGCCTTGGCATGTTCAATCCGAACTCGTGTCAGGTAAGTGATAAAGTTCTCTCCTTTTTCCTGCTTAAACAATCGGCTGAGGTACGAAGGATTGACACTGATTTGGCCAGCGATACTTTGCAATGAAATATCCTCGGCGTAATACTTGTCCATTAACTCAATCGCGAGGTCTGTGTATGAACGCTCCTGCATGATCCGCGAATCCGTTTGAAAGTAATACGTAATATGAGCCAGCATATCTTGGTGAATGTCCTTCCAGTACTCTCCCTTCAGAACAATTTCGTATGGCGATCTCTCCGTTAATGAAGACTTTCCTCTTTCAATGGCTCGTGAAAGATGGGAGTGTATGGTTTCCATCACCATAATATATTGCTTGCGAATACTGCTCTCATCCGCTCGTTGAACCTCCAGATCAGAGCGAATCTCTTCAAGGAATTCCTCCGCCTTTTTGCTGTCTTTACTCACCCATAATTTGAGGAAATCTCGTTCTTGCTCTGGACTGAGCATTCCATTCACTTCTTTCCGGGGTGGAGCTTGAATCACATCCTCGTAATACAGTATCTGGTTACTGCCGCTAAAGAAACTTTGTTTTAGGGCGAATTCCGCTTCCTGACATGCCCTTCTTATGCCATGGAAGCCGGAAACGATTGTACTTGCGCCCGCTGTGAGTGACAGATTCATAAAATCCTTGATTGAAGACATAAGCTTATTACATAGTTTGTTTAGATCGGATTGCACGGACTCACTGCCCGGAAGAACATTGACAATAACCCAATATTCAGATGAGCTTTCCACGAAAATCTCTTTCTCCCATTTGGATGGCATGATCTCTTCCATAATATTCAGAATCGAAAATCGGAGTAGTTTTTCCCCCTTCTCGACATATTTCCTCTTCGCTTCCTCGTAATAGTTCACAATAAACTTGATGACAACCAACTTGTCTGATCGTATACGAAAATGTAATTCTTTCGTTTTGGAGGCCATATCCTTTCCACTTATGAATCCGCTTACAATATCCTGAAAAAAACTATCCTTTAGATGTCTCAGGTTCTTGGAATAATCATGGGCCATCAAAGGTACGTTGTTCTGACTGCCACGTTCACTTTGTAGTTTCTCTTCCATGGTTGCAAGGAGATCGATTAGAGAGGTTTCTGTAATCTCACTTTTAATCAAGTAGTCTACAGCGCCAAGCTTCAATGCCTCTTTAACATAATGGAATTCGTCAAAATTACTGAGGATGACATATTTGCAGGATTTCATTAAACAAGATGCCTTTTGTATGAGCTCTAACCCATCCATGATTGGCATCTTGATATCGGTAATAATTAGATCAGGGGTCACTTCTAGTGCGAGTTCCAATGCTTCTTTCCCGTTCCCCGCTTCACCAGCAACATAAAAATTGTACTCTTCCCAATTCAGCATGGAACGAATTCCGACCCGCATGAGCAGTTCATCATCTACGATCATCAATTTATACATGAGCATCCTCCAACATGAACCATTTTCACTATTTTACCATTAAACCCATTGTTGCAAAGATGTCTAACCTCCCTTTTTAATTGTAATATCTAATCAAAATGGATGTCCCTTTCGTTGTTGTTCTCAACAGATATATCCTATGATAAACTTGGGTTGTTTCATTTGGTAAAGTAAGACACCCCAGAGGAGATGTTACGTTGAATTTGAAAGCGGAAAAATTTGATTATATTTCAGAGACAGAACGATTAATAATAAGACCTTTAAAGAAAGACGACTATGTAAACTGGTTAAATGAGTTTGAAAATCGTTTACCCTCCCAACACCGCCACGATAAAGGCAAGATGGATATGAGCGAATGTACACTGGATTGGTTTCATCATCTGGTAGATCGACATCAAGAGTTAGCACGTACAGATGCCGTTTATGTTTTTGGAGTGTTTAGAAAAAAAGATGGTACGCATCTGGGTATGATCGATATCGCTACCTTAGCAAGAGCTGATTTTCAATGGGGAAGCTTCGGATATACGATCCATAATCAGTATTGGAGAAAAGGCTACGGCAAAGAAGCCGTAAGTGAGGCTCTGCATATTGCATTTGAACATTTAAAATTCCACCGTATTGAAGCCCATATTAATTTGGATAATATACCCTCCAAGAAACTCGCAGAAAGTGTGGGCATGGCATTTGAATGTGTTCGAAAAGGGTTTATATACGAAAATGATGAATGGACAGACCATTTCGTTTATTACAAAAATTTCAATTAATATATTCCAACCATGGATTAAAAGAGCGAACAAAGCACTGGTGTGCCCTGTCCGCTCTTGTGGTAATCAAGCGCCATTCCCTCAAAAACTTTCCGGTCACGGACCAGTCCTCACAGGTAACTTGCCCGCAGCTTTCGTTTGTCCAACCATCACTTTGATCCCTGCTCTCGTATTGGGCTCCTGCTTTCCATATACGGCTAGTCCTGAGCGTACATTCTGCAAGTAAATCAACTCGTAAGGGTTGCCAAGCGACATTAGAGAGTAGCGCTGATTACGCCTGTTCATCGTATCAATCAAGGTTTGATAAGTGGACCAACCGAACTCACTGGCCACGTTGCGGAATTGGTAAGAAGCGAGAATGACGTAGTCAGCTTGTGCAATCGCCTGAAGTTCTTCATTCGTCTTCCCTTGTCCAATAAGAGAAATTTCTGTCTTTAGGGATAAATTGTTGGCAGACAGTAACAGTTGCTTTTCAAGCTGCTGTGCCTGTTCCTGTTCGGCTGCGAGAATAACGACCCGGTCGCCCTGCTGAATTTGATCCGGAAGCACACCCTCGCGGCTGGCCAATACGGTGACTGCTCGCTCTGCAATTTCCTGTTCCACCGCCCGATGCTGCTTCGATCCAATGATCCCGTTAAGCTTGGTTAGCTTCTGCGCAAGAGTCTGGCTCCGTTCAAACAAACCGTATTTGGCTTTCAGCTCCAAAATTCGTTTCACTGAAGCATGAATGTTTTCGTCCGGGATCTTCCCGCTTTTCACTGCGTTCACCAATGTTTGATGTGCAGCTGCCGAATCTTTTGGCATAAGGATGATATCAACACCTGCGGAAACAGCACGTTCCACGGCGTTATTCTCTCCAAAATGCTCTGCGATCGCATTCATTGTAAAGGCATCCGAAATGATAAGACCTTTGTATCCCATTTGTTCACGAAGCAGTCCAGTCAATACTTTATGAGACAACGTAGCAGGTATCGGCACGCTGCTACCGTCTTTGAGTGAAGTGACATGTTCGTTGTCAAGGGCAGGGAAAGCAATATGCGCAGTCATGATCATCTCTACCCCGTTTTCAATCGCAGCCCGAAATGGTTTCAATTCTACCGAATTGAGCTGCTCAAGGTTATGTGTCAGCACCGGCATTCCGAGATGGGAGTCTACCATTGTATCCCCATGCCCTGGAAAATGCTTGACCGCCGCGATTACCCCTGATTGCTGTAGCCCCCTAATCGTTGCTAGACCAAGCTGCGTCACCAAATCTGCGTCTGAGCCAAAAGATCGCATGCCAATAATTGGGTTGTCCGGATTGCTGTTAATGTCAAGCACCGGGGCAAAATTAATGTTCAATCCAAGCGCCTTCAGCTCCTCCCCCGTCAGTTTTCCAGCCGCTTCGGCTAGTCCCGTGTCTCCGGTTGCACCAAGCGCCATTTGCCCTGGCAGATTCGTCCCGCCCGGTATTCGCTTAATAACGCCTCCTTCTTGATCAATGCCAAGAAACATAGGAATGTCGCCTGCTTCTGTTTGCAGAGTGTGCGTGAATGAGGCGACTTGCCTAGTGTCTACAATATTTTTGTCGAAAAGAATAAAGCCACCCAAATCTTGATCGTGAATAATTTCTTTCAGTCCTTCATTAACGGTCGTAGTCACTTTACCGTTCCATTGCCTGATGTCCGGCATAAGCATCTGGCCGACTTGCTCGCTTACGGTCATATATGAAATTAGCTTGTCCCAATCTTGGCTCTGTATCGCATCTTGACGTTCGAACCGAATCACTCGCGACATAAATACGGCATATTCAGCCCGTGTGACCGTCTGATTGGGACGATAGGTGCCATCCGAATATCCGCCGACCAAACCGTTCGAGCTCATGATGAGAATGGGCGCTGCCGCCCAATGTTTTGCTGAATCAGACCAATGGACGGATTGTTTGCCTTCCGAAAGTGAGTATGCGCGAGTAAGGAATGCTGCGGTCTCAGCGCGGCTAAGCGGTTTATCGGGACGGAAAGTGCCATCTGGCAACCCGCTAGCCAGCCCGTTTTTTGCAGCTATGGTTATTTCTCTATAGAAGGGGTGTTTTGTAGACACATCCGAATATGTCGTGCCTTCTACCGGCTTCTCTAACTGTTCTGGATAAAGCTCACGCACCAGAAAAGTGACGGCTTGCGATCTTGTTACTAACCCTCCGGGCTTAAATTTCCCGTTGCCAATTCCCGCGACTGTTCCCCGTTTCGCCATATACTCTATACCGTCTTCTGCCCACTTTGAATACTGCAGATCATTAAAACGTTCTTCCGCAGCTGCGCTACCTGCCCATACGAGCAATGAACCGAGAACGGCACCGCATATTGCCATCATTTTTAGTTGCATTTGTTTCACTCCTATTGCTGTTCTTAGTAAGATAAATAGACGCTTTCAATATATATTTTGTTGCGCTTGTAAGCGAACACTTGACTGTTGTATCCGCTTCAAAGATAATATAGGTTTCACTAAAAATATCCATACAGATCCATTTTACATTGCGGAGTGAGGTGATCGTCATGAATTGGTTGAATGAACTCTATAAATCACAAAAGCATGAGTCGAAAAAGGATCTCGAACGTTCTTTGGTTGATGCCATCTTTCGGGTGTATGACCGGTTTCCACGAATCGGACTTCGAGAGCGAATCGGGCAGCAAGAAATGTCTCTCGATATAGCTGATGCTTATATCTATGGACGTAATGCCATGATCGAAGCCGGTGTCGGAATCGGAAAGTCTTTTGGGTACCTCATACCAAGCCTGCTCACGAATCAAATGTCGCATCAACCGGTCATTATAGCTACATCCTCCATTCAGCTTTCGGAACAGGTACATAAAGATCTAAGGGTTATTGGTAGCCGGTTGGGATTCACAACGGTTCGCTCCGTCGTCGGAAAAGGCATGGGCCAGTATGCTTGCCGAAGCAGGGCGGCAGAATTGTTAAAACCCGATCCGGACTCCTCTCTGAATGTCCTTGCCCAGCGTATTTTAAACTTTGAAATTGATGAAAGAGCGGATATTAAAGGTGGAATTAGCGATGCCGAGTGGTCCAACGTTTCCGTGAACGATTGCCAATTTGAACGTTGTCACCATAAAAATGGGTGTTTGTTTTACGATATGAGGGCTAAATTGAATGCAAAGGCTCACGAGATTGATTTCATTATTGTGAATCAGGACCTGCTGATACGTGATCTGATGAAGAAAAAAGAAGGAACCAAAAGCATCATTACCGAACGGCCGGCTCTGATCGTCATTGATGAAGCGCATAATCTGGAAACAAAAGTTCGAGATGCAAGAACGCTTGAGTTCACTTTCCGGGGAATCTGCCGCATTCTGGATGCTACTGTGCAGCTTCTTTCGAAGCAGTCCGGGGATAAGGGTCTTTTTTCCCAATCCAAGTTTATAAAAAACTGCGCCCAGCGTATCTTTAAACAGATAAACGAGGATTTGCTCCACCATGACAAGCAGGATAGTGACCGTATAAAAGTGTCGGATATCAAAGGAATACCGTTAAACCAAGTTTCGAACGATTTGAAAGACCTCAGCCTTCGCCTTTCCATTTTGTCATCCCGTCATGAACGGGAAATTGATGACGCTTTTGAAGCCATAAACGGGCTGATTACCTTCATAAATGTCTTGGCTGAACTAGAAGACAACTATCTCTTATGGGCAAGCAATCCCCGCCAGGTAGCTACGATCAGCATCTGTCCCAAAGATATAAGCCAATTTCTGAAATACGCTTTATTTAATGGCAAAGTACCTGTTATCCTAACGTCAGCAACCCTGTGCCAAGGCGGGGGAACGCTGGAGGAACAGTACTCTTATATGACGCAATCCATCGGTTATAGGGGGGATTTTATGGATCGAAAATCTTCGCCTTTTGACTATACCAATCATGCGATGATGTACATCTCAAACAAAGTTCCGTATTACCAGCATGATCAGCGCAAACATTATCTTGAAGCAGCCTACAATGAATTGGTTGAACTCTGTAATCTGACGCAAGGAAGAACCCTCGTCCTATTTTCGGCAAAGGAAGACATGAAGTACATCCATAACAAGCTGATATCAAGAACTAATGAGTATCCATGGACAGTCCATGTTCAAAAAGAGGGCTCTTCCCAGGACGGTGTCATCGCCGAATTCAGGAAAAGCAAAGGTGTACTCCTGAGTACAGGTGTATTCTGGGAAGGCGTGAATATCGAGGGTCCCGATCTGTCACAGGTCATTATTTTCCGTCTGCCCTTCCCTGTCCCTTCAGATCCTGTTTATGAGTACAAGGCTTCTGTAACGGAGAATTCGTTTATGGAAGTGTATGTACCTGATATGCTCCTGCGCTTACGGCAAGGAACTGGACGCTTGATTCGCAGCGAAACGGACCTTGGCATTCTCAGCATCCTTGACTCCCGCCTAAGCGCAGCGGCGAAAAAGAATTACCGGAAGCAGGTGTTGGACACGCTGCCATTCAAAGAGGTGACTGAGGATTTTACGGATTTGGAGAAGTTTGTCCAAAAAAAGAGGATGCGACCTACCTAGTGAAAATGGAACAACCACACCATACAACTGCGCCAATCACATGAATAGATTCTTCCGCCCATATCGCGGAGGGCCTACTTTTCAATGCTTGAAGTAAAATTTATGCTAGAATATAATTCAGAGCTATGAATCCCAAAGGAGGCATTCACATGGTTGACAGACCAGCTACAGAGGAGTATGCAGCTTTTTATGAAGGCTACATCCAGCTTGTTCCTGAAGGGAACATTATCGAACGGTTGGAGCGACAGGCCAACATCGTACATATGCTGCTTTCTACAATGTCAGAGGAGCAGGCAAATTATCGTTACGCCGAAGGCAAATGGAGCGTGAAAGAGGTCATTGGCCACCTCACGGATAACGAACGCATCATGAGCAGCCGACTGTTACGAATAGCCAGAGGAGATAAAACGAATCATCCCGGCTACGATCAGGACGTGCTTATGCAAACCCATCCCTTCGATGTGTATACCGTGGCCGATTTAAACGAAGAATATGCCGTCACACGCCGCTCAACCATTCTTATGCTCCGTCGCCTTACGCCAGAGGCTTGGCTCCGCAAAGGAATCGTTAGTGATAACCCTGCTTCAGCTCGATCGATCGCCTATATTATCGCTGGACATGAGCTCCACCATTTGTCGGTGTTACGCGATCGATATTCGCTGAATGTCAAACTATAATCTACACAACGACCAAACGAAATGTGACCCGACCGATGTTCTATGGCTTCTTCCTAAATGAGGACGTACACTCGGATGACTTTATTGGTTTATCAGCATACACACTAAAAGGAGCAAGTCCTGATCCTTCATTCGGGACCCATACTTGCTCCGCCAACCATACAAAAGTCTTCTCTCGTTTAGTCATTCATTTAGAATGAAATGATACCTCTGGCCTCTTCTACAATTTGATTAATGATATCGCCCGCAGCGTGGTTATCGGTTAACATTCTGGTTCCCTGACCTGCCCAAAGAGCCATATACTCTGGATTGTTTTGCTTAGCAGAAGCATTTCTGATCTCTCGAGTTAATGTGTTTTGGGTAGGGAAGGTTAGCGGTTTAGTAAGGGATGCTTCCCAATGTTGTATAAAGTCATTCTTTATTCCACGCGCTGGGCGTCCTGAAAATGCATTTGTAATTACGGTGCTCTCCTCTGTACTGTCAAGTAACCCGCGTTTATATACCTCATGTGCGCCAGATTCTGCTGATGTCAAAAAACGGGTTCCCATTTGTACACCTTGTGCTCCTAAAGCAAGTGAAGCCACCAACCCCCTGCCATCCATTATTCCGCCGGCAGCAATGACAGGAATATGGACATGATCTACAACTTGTGGGACAAGGGCCATAGTTCCGATATTGGCTCCGCTGGGCCGAGATGATACATCAAAAGTTCCCCGATGCCCACCTGCTTCACTCCCTTGTGCAACAATGACATCACATCCTCGCTTCTCCGCTTGAACAGCTTCCTCTACCGTTGTGACCTTACTCATGATTTTGATCCCTAGCGATTTTACCTTTTGCATATGATGCTCGGAAAGTAGTCCAAAAGTGGTACTGATAATCGGAACTTTTTCCTCCAACAAGATGCCCAGCTGTTCTTCAAAATGATTGGATGTACGTATTTCATCTTGAGTACGTTTCTTCACACCCAAGTTCTCTCGAATCGGGTTCAACTCTTCGTTTACTGCATCAAAATTCGTATAGTGATCCGGTCCAACATGAGCAAAAATATTTACGGCAAACGCTGCGTTCGTCCGCTTTTTGACCTCGTGTATGGCATCTCTTAACTCCTGGGGAGTCATGTATGCAGCTCCAAGTGTTCCTAATCCCCCGGCATTGGAAACCGCAGCCACTAGTGGAGCCATATTGGGAATCCCCGCCATTCCTGAGAGAACGATTGGATAACGAATATTGAAGATTTGACAGAGCTTACTGTTTAATTGAATAGCCATCAAGGTTTCCTCCTTTAACAATCCAGCTTCCTTTCTTCATAGTTTACACCGGGTTTATCCATTTTGTATAATTTGTAAATTGTTAATCTGATTAAAAACTTACGTAATAAGACAAAAAAGCCGCTAAAACAGCAGCTTTTAATGGGAGTATCTTTGTTTCTTCCACATGCCTTTTACCCATTCTAATATTCTTTCTTGATTACAAAATACGAGCCGCGAATGGTTCCAGCTAACTTAGATTTCTGTCTGGCAAACTTAAACTTCCCTTCTAACTCCGCTGGTACTTCCATCCCTTCAGAAAGTTTAAAACCAACGGCTCTTTTCTTAGGGTCATCGACCGTATACATGGCGTTGAGACCAAGTCCATCCTCATAAAAGACGTAGGAAAATTGAATGTTCTCCACTTGAAAAGCCGACGTTTCCAAGGGCTTGGCCGAAAATTCAATATCACGTTCTTCCTTCAAAATTCGTTTCACGTAATCAAGAGTATCCTGGCTTTCACTAGCGGGCACAACCGTAAATTCATGCTTATATTTATTCATAAAATAACGGGCTTCGTTCGCACGCAAACCAGCAAGTGCGGCTGCTACCGGTGAAGACTCTAATCCAGCCGTAGATACATTTTTGAAATCAACAATATATGACATTTCCATCTCTCCTACTCGTTATTTCCTAACTACAGGAATCCACATTTCACCAAACACCAAGCCGTTTCGCTGTCCCATCTCTACCGTTGTATTTGGTCCGCCAACATAAGCGTAATTTTTCTCTTGTGGCAGGACTTGACCAAAAGCAACACCAGTAAGGTTGTTACTCAACTCTTCAGCTGTTGTCCCTTCCCCCTTAACCACCAGGTATTCACCCTTAGGGAATTGGATCACTCTGGTGGCTTCTGGCAGTGTTTCTTCCGTCATGACACCTGCATAATGCATCATCTTGTTATTCACCGCTTCATTCACAGCAAAAATGTAGTCATTGGTCGCAATAGCTTTTAAAGAATCCAGGCTTCCGTCTGCTTTCACAGTCGACCAAAAATCAGCCTTTTCCTTGTTAATACCAGCATAGTCGGTGTAGTCGCTCTTAAGCTCCGTTCCAATACCTAACACAATAAAGCTGTCTTTTTCTTCAAAATGATAATTACTCATCTTTAACACCGTCCTCTTTAAATTATCAATGGATTTGTCTTTTCACTTGATGGGTTTATAATAACTTTAAATCATGTCAAATTATGATACTGTTTAGGGGTGGTCCGATGAAAAAAGTTGAACGGATTAATATCATCATGAGGTATATCAACAACCGCGCCCATTTTACCATTTCTGAAATCATGCGGGAATTTAACATCTCACGTTCGACCGCTATTCGAGATATTAGAGAAATTGAAGCCATGGGCATGCCGCTTGTCGCTGAAGTTGGGAGAGAGGGGGGTTATTTTGTCATGAACAACTCTGTCCTGCCCACAGTCCGCTTTACCGATAACGAAATCAAAGCTCTTTTTATTGCCTTTATGGCAACCAGAAATCAACAACTCCCTTATCTAAAAAGTCGTCAGTCTTTAACCGAAAAGTTACTGGGTCTCATCTCCAAAAATCAGCAGGATGACCTGGTTCTTTTAAATCAAATCTTGCTTTTTGAAGGAACCAACCCACATAATCCCGACTTGCTTGATCTCTCAGATCTGCCCCACCCTATGTTAGAAAAACTCATTCAGATTCTTCTTATTGAGAGTTATTTGTTAATTACCGTCAAAGAAGAGAAGGAAATAAAGTCTTATCCGATTTATCTTCTGCACCTTTATCGTGAAAAAAGTCTATGGCTCATTGAAGGCTTTGATTTAGAAGAAGAAAAGAGACGGATTTTATCTGTCGATAATCTCATCCATATAGAATCATTCCCTGCGAAAAAAAAGGGAAGTAAGAAAAAGATTTTAGAACAGCTAAGTAAGCAGGAAGAAGCTATTAACTTTGTTATCGAACTTGGTCCAAAGGCCATTGCCCAATTCAAGAAATATCATCCTTTACAGTTTTCACTATCCTATACGAACCCTTACCAAACAACAGCCATAATAAAGACGTTTATCAATATTCATCATTCAGAAGAATTAACCGAAATAACCAACTGGCTGCTTTTCTTAGGTGGAGATATCAAGGTCAAGGAGATGCCAGAAGAAATTTTAGCATTTGTACAAGAGAGATTAAGCTTATACTGCCCCTAATTAGGGGATAGCTACATCCAAATCTCTGGGAGCATGGCTGTGCTTTTATTATCTGCTGTTTTTATCAAGATCAAACTTAGGGACATTATCCCAATTGTCCATCGAAAGAAGAAACCTAAGGTAACGTTTAGCGATTCATAAAATAAAAACGTATTGAGGAATACCTCTTCAACATAACTCCATAATCGAGCAATCTGCGATTTTTTAGCAACTTAAGATCAGTAATTTGATTTCATCTAAAGTGCAATAAGATATCATTCACAGATTGCTCAGGTGACTGCTCCGAACTATCCAGCCAAAATCCGATTTGAGGCGTTTCTCGCAAAAAATCTGAATACAGATTCTCTACCATGAATCCAGAGTACCCAACTTTTCCTCTTGATTTTTCACGCTCTTTTACCACCTCTACCTTTGGACACAGCACAACTAACTGGACCGGGTAATCTTTTAACTCCTCCATCATATAGACTAATTCCCCACCATAGTAATTATCCTGCAAAACAACAGAAAAACCATTCTCATAATAGGTTTTTGAAGCATTTGCCGCTAACCGATAACGCAAATATAATTGACGGACTGCTTCTTCCGACGGTTCAGCGGACATGTCTTCGCGTCCTGATACAATCATGCGACGGAATATATCTCCACGCAGATGCACAGCTTTTTCCAGCTTCGAAGCCAGCAGCTCCGCTACTGTTGACTTTCCAGAAGCCATTACGCCTGTAATTAAGTAAATCACTTTTTCCATAGTTAACTGCTCCTTCTTTTCATTATTAGATTTAGGTTAATGGGCATATTTATTTACCATCGCATTTAGAAACTCTCGAAATTCTTCAACATATGCTTTAGGTTCTATAATTTCCAAGTCCGTTCCGAAGCCAGCTAAAAACTGGAATCCAAAGTCGTTTTGCGGCAAATCTATTTCGGCTATTAGGAGTTCAGAATTATAGGCTTCAATCCTTTTTTGACCGTATCTTTCAATAAAATGATCTTTTATTCGATGTGTGATCGATGCTTTAATTGTGATTAGTTTTGGTTGATAATATTGTTCTGCTTTCTGCTCAGTCACATAGTCTCTGGCAACAAAGGTTTTAATATCCATATTCAGATTTTCCGTTCTAGACATTTTAAACGTTCGATATTCCATTCGTTCTAAACAAAACCCCTTCAAATACCAACTCATTTCTCTAAAATGAAGCTGGTATGGCTCGACCCTTCTCTTTGTCTTGACTCCACTTCGATCTATATAATCGAATGTAAGCAACCTTCCTTGCACTATTGCTTCCTGACATGTTTTTAAGATTTGGGCAATCTCAGGACGGCCATCCCAATTATAAAATGAAAGTTGAATCGTACGTCCCACATTCGTTAAACCGATCATCGATTCAATTTTTTTAAGCGTTGATTCTACTTCATCACTAAATAAAATTTTTCCTAATCCGCCCAGTGCAGTTAGTATGTTTTCTAAGTCTTTACTACTTAAAAGTCGTTTGTCTATTTTGTATTCATCCATAATTCCGTATCCGCCGTTCACTCCATTAATAGAATAAATGGGAATGTTAGATAATCCGAGTGTTTCCATATCACGTAGAATCGTTCTTTTTGACACATTGAATAATTTGGCGAATTCGGTGGCTGAAACCACATTCTTTTGCAGCAAGATCATTATGATGGATATTAATCTTTCAATCTTATTCATAGTACTCCTCTTTAGTTAAAAAATTTGAATATAGCTATAAAAGATGACATTAAAGCTGTCACCTATTATAGCTTACAATTCATGTATTACAAGAAGGAGGTTTTATCATGTCAGTTATCGCATATCTAAATTTTGATGGGAACACAGAGCAGGTCATCGCGTTTTATTCAGAAGCTTTAAACGCAAGTGAAGTAAAAAAAGTGAAATTCAAGAATTTTCCACAAGATCCAAATTATCCCCTGCCAGAAAATGAGTTAAATATGATTATGGAGTCATCGTTAGAATTTGCAGGTGGAAAAATAATGATGTCGGATATACTTCCTTCGATGAAGAACGTAACGGGTGAGTTGGTTAAAGGTAACAATGTGATCATTAGCATCATTATTGATGATAAGCAGACAATGGAAAATTACTTTTCTAATTTGTCTGTAGATGGCTATGTAATCATGCCTTTATCAGAAATGCCTTGGTCTTCCTGCTTCGGAATGTTGGTTGATAAATTTGGTGTCGTTTGGAAATTTAATAGCGACGCTGATATATTCCTTGATAGCGTAATTTCTAGCAAAGAGTAACTCTTTCTATAAAAGAGATTAAGGTTTTAAGCTTGCTGCTGTTCTCGTTCTCAAACTTTGAAAGTTCAAATAGCTCAAAGCCCGTATATACTCAACTTGAGCACTGTGTGGGCTTTGAGCTATCTTGATTTCATACGACTAGTTAGTGGTTAGCCCATCTGCTCCTGCAGCTATTGATTCAGCACGAAGTAAATCTCCTAATCATAATTCATCTTTAACTGGCTCCACTTTACTCGCTCAGATTGTTCCAGAACGCTTGGAAGGCACCTTTCTCCATTTCGAAGAATACCGGTACATTGCCGTAGCGAATCAGACCTTCCCCGAACAGAACCAGTTGGACCTGTGTCTTATCTTCAAGCGTCAGGTAAATGATTTTGCGATTTTCTTGCCCGTAAAGGCGCTCCTCCAGTTCCGGGCTCGTTGCTATCGGTTTAGCCACATATAGCGCTGAAATAAAGCTGTTTAGCGATTTATCCGCTGCAAGCGGCTGCAACTGCTGCAAGCCATTGTTCCAGCTGGCGAAGGTCTCCCACTGCGCTGAAGTGACGTTGCCTTCGAGATGTAGCTTGCCGATGAGATCTGCGCCGCTGCCGATGGTAATGCCGTTGTTCTGGTCAAATAGTTGAGCATACACCTCGCCATCAATCTCGGTGTAGGACATGATGCGGAAGTCCGTGTCATAGCCGTTAACCGCGTAGATGTCCGCTTCTCCAATATTGGAGGCCAGTTCCGTGTATTTATTTGGGACGCTCAACTCATCAATGCCACCAGTCGTAGTCCCCAGCTTCTCGCCTCGCAGGACAAGCGCATCCGCACCGGCAAGCGTTGTTGCGGACTGCGTATAAACCTTGCCCTGATAAACGACTAGTTGAAGCATATTGGCCATTTTGCCACTCCCCTTTGAACCTGGCAGCTCCATCTTCGGAATCATCACCGGGTCGAATGACGTGACTGGAGTGACCTGTGCCACTTGCGTCACTGGCGCGGCCGGTCCGCTCACTTGCTTCCATATGCTTGGCGCCGCGAGTCCAATACTGGCAGCGATGACGACGCTTGCTGCAATATAAAGAGGTTTTCGCTCGCGTTTTTGCTCATGACGTTGTGTGTTCAAAGTACGCTCTATCCGTTTCTTCATTTGGTCGTTCGTTTTCATCTGATCCACCGCTTTCTTATAGTTTCGTTTGAATTGTTCCTCTTTCATTGGGGTTCTTCTCCTTCCAGCTCCAGTTTTAACAGCTGTCTTCCCCGCTTCAATCGCATCTTCACCGCAGACTCGCTGATCTGCAGGATCTCACCGATTTCCCGGATCGGATAATCTTCGTAATAGTACAAATGAACCACCGATCTATATTTGACGGGCAGTGACAGTACGAGTTCGATCAGCGCCTGATCTTCGGGGTCGTCTGTCGTATGGGAATCTGCTCCCTCCAACTTGACCTCCCGTTTGCGCCAGCCTCTGCCTAATAAGGATTTACAATGATTGGTGATGACCCGGATCAACCATGCTTTCTGATGTTCTTCATCGTTGAACGTAGGGGCTTTTTCTATTAACTTGATAAAGGTATCCTGAGTGGCTTCCTCCGCGTCCTCTCTTCTGCCGAGATGCACCATGGCAATTCGGAACAGCGTATCCGCGTAAGTCTCATAGACTTTCATCACATGATCTCCCCGTTGGGGCACTGATCGCTGCATGGTTGTTCTGCCCTCCTTTATATCTCTAACACTCTCAAGGACGGCATTTGGTCACATTTTGTTGTAAATTTATTGTTTTGATGTAATTAAATTTAGACAAACAAAAAGCCGTCATTATGACGGCTTACACGATTTAACGCATCTATGGTAGTTACAGCAATAACAGAAAGCGTGTTAAATACTTCTATGGATCACACTTTTGGTCTCTGCTGCTTCAAAAATAGTCTCAATTAATACAAGTACTCTGTGAACTTCATCATTCTTAATTGCAATTTCAGATTTCCCTTCGAGTACAGAGACGAAATTTTCATAGAAGCTTTGCTCCTCCAAGTCGGGCTTTTCTATCGCAAACTTTAGTGTGGACTGTTCGGACGGCGGTGCCATCGTTTTGGTCAATCCCTGCCCCGCTTGAATTGGTTTCGGCTCTATATGAGCAACATCCGGATTTCGAGTGATAATCTCTCCACTTAAATCCCAGTCCCTAATCACTGCAGTACCTTCCGTTCCTTTGAGATACCATCTCGGTAACTTCACATAATTGGTCGTTCCCACTTCAATAAGTGCCGTAAGGCCATCTTTAAACGTTATATAACTCGTAAAACCATCATCCACTTCGGTTCCCAAAATATAACTTAAATTAGCGGCTACACTTTCAATTTGGCTATCTGTAATCTGCAGCAGTTGGTCCAGCAAATGCACGCCCCAATCCAGCAGCATACCTCCACCGTAATCTTTCAGCTGGCGCCAGTCGCCAGGAATGCCGTTGGCTCCTTGAACTCGGGATTCCAAATGGAACAGCTCGCCCAAAGTCTTTTTATCGATGATGTCCTTGGCCGTCAGGAAATCTTCATCCCAGCGGCGATTTTGATGGACCGTAAACACGCGTTTTTCCTCGTTCGCTACCTTGACGATATCATCAAAATCCTTGCTGGTGATTGTAACCGGTTTTTCGCAAATGACATGTTTACCCGCCTGCAGAGCTTGAATGGCTATTTCTTTGTGAACATCATTAGGTGTAGCAATTAAAACGATATCCACCAGCTCATCTGTCAGAACAGCATCCAGACTTGCGTATGTTTTATAGCCGGCTTCCTTTCCCAATTCCATCCGATATTCAACCGTATCGTATACCCCGATGACGGAGATCTGTGATACAGGCTCAATTAACTGGCAATGATAACTGCCCATCCCCCCAAAGCCAACAATTGCTATATTATAAATTCGGTTATTCATCTTCATCGTCCTTCCTTTTTGGAATATGCCTATATGAATAGAACTCTCACAGCAAAACTTTATGTAAAAAAGATGAGTGGCTGCGACCTTGATGTATGCAAGATGTATAGCACCTCAACTTAATTTGATACCCTTATCATACAAGTCTCATTAGAGACTATCTTCCTATTTTCTTGCTGTTTTATTCCCGGATATTGTCATGCGATACTTTAAAGGCGATGTCCCCGTCGCTTCTTTGAAGAAGTGATGAAATGTCTTAACGCTATTGAATCCTGCCTGCTCTGCTATTTCGGTAATTGAGAAATTTTCATTGAGCAATATCCATTTTGCTTTATTAATTCGATATTCATTTAGAAAGGTTACAAAGGTCATCCCAGTATTTTTCTTAAAAAACTTAGTGAAATAATAAGGACTGAACCCTATATAGTCGGCAACGTCTTTTAGTATAATTGATTCCTGGTAATGGCTTTCTACATATTCAAAAATTCGTTCCAGCTTTAAAAGCATATCTTTGGTCGGAGTCAAGATATTTTCCGAGATTTGGGGTCGATGTTTCTCACTCCCCCTTGGTACTTCTCTTAGAATAAAAGCCAACATTTCGTAAAGTTTGGCTTTGATCATATATGCATAGCCCTCTTTGCGCTCGTAATCTTCTGTGCTTATGTTTTGAAGAAGAGGAAGAAGCTTGGTTGCCGTTTCACGAGGCCAGTTCCTGCTGGATTGCTCTATTTGAGTAAAAATGTCACGAAGTGACCGATCATCGTAAATGAGTGTGGATACGTCCTGGAACAGACTCAGGTCAAATTGAATAACAATTCGCTCACTATCTGGGGATGACAAAAAAAAGTGGACGTCACCGCCATTGATGAATTGGACTTCCCCCTGCTTCAGACGGATCACCTTGTCATTCAATCCCAAATCCAGGCTTCCCTGGGTAACATAAATAATCTCAATTTCCTTATGCCAGTGAGGATAACAGAGCACATCCCCTTTGTGAATAAAACTTCGAAATGGGAGTCTTTTATCAAGTTCCGGGATTTCCAGATATAAGCTCATGTACGCTAGCTGTCCTCCTTATATATGTTGCATTCAATATATATACTGTAACCGTTCTCATACAACTTCCTGTGCAAATTCCTTCTGTTCCTTCTCCGTAGATCCTAATAATAATTCAAAAGGATATGTTTATAAACATTTTTCTCATAAGGATTGTTGCTGAGTATTTCTGCGTCATCAACTCGAATTTGAAGGTAAAGTTACAATATAACATTAGCAATATGCCTTTTCAAAAACCGCCCATCCAATAACCAGATGAGCGGTTTTTGACATTCTAATTTTCTTGTTCCTTTATCACCTGCTCAATTCCCGACAAAATCAGCTTCAAACCGAACTCAAACGCTCCGTCGCTCCCCATCATCTCAAACAGCCCGCCCTTGTGCATTCTCCGGAACAGCCCTGCTTCTGTCTCGCTCATGGAGTCCAGAAGCTGAATCATCTCCCCGCCCGAAAGCTCTCCCTTGTCCTTAATCATAACGGAGACGGTGCGCTGGTGCTCATAGTTATCCAGAACGAAGAAGAAAACATAGTTCACAAGCGTAAGAACGGCTTGCAATTTCTGCTCTTGCTCAAGTGGCGTCGATTCCATGCAGAGCAGCATACGGTTGGTGAAGCGAATCATGTCCGGCTCATGTGGCAGCGTCTGCATCATAAGCTGCGTGGAGCAGGGATACCGTCGGAGTACACTCCGTATCGATATTGCAAGGCCCTCCATTTGCACCTTCCAGTCCCCGTCGGATTGGAATTCGTTCAAGATCATCTTCGATATCTGGTTGGCCAGATGCTGGTAGAGATGCTGCTTGCTCTTAAAGTACCAGTACAGAGAAGGAGCCTGAATACCCAGCCGATCAGCCAATCGCCTCATACTGAATTTCTCAATGCCTTCATCCCCAAGTAGCTCCCAAGAGGCTTCCAAAATCCTATCCTCCGAAATCTGAGGCTGTTGTTTTTTCATCGGTTATCCGTCCTTTTATCTAACAGTGTAAGATTATGCTTTACAGGTTCATAAGTTCATGATACCATCTAACACTGTAAGGCACAAACTAACACTGTTAGATTGGAAGATGAATATAAGTTCGAATTCCAGGCCTGTTCAAAAATTAAATGAAGAAAGAAGTGAATCACATGGATGCAGAAAACCTCCATTATTTTGAAAAAGCACCGATCGCAAAAGCCGTAGCTCACTTCGCAGTACCCATGATGTTAGGCACGTCGATGAGTGTCATCTATTCCATCTTGAATGCCTATTTCCTTGGTACATTAGGCAATACAGCTATGTTAACCGCACTCGCCCTAACCTTGCCTTTATTCGCTGTAATTATGGCGCTTGGCAACTTGATTGGCATGGGCAGCGGGACATTTATTTCCCGTTTGCTAGGAGAAAAAAGATATGATGATCTTAAGCATGTGTCTTCATTCGCCTTTTACAGCAGTTTAGTTCTCGGTCTTATTGTGATGGCTGTCGGTCTACCGCTGATTGATTCGATCGTTCATGGATTGGGAGCAACGCCTGATTCATTTGGATTTACGAAGGACTACGTTACGGTTATGCTTGTAGGTTCACCATTCGTCATTTTATTTTTTACACTGGAAAATATCGTGCGCTCGGAGGGTGCAGCAATCACATCCATGATCGGTATGATTCTCAGTGTGGCAGTAAATATTATTCTTGATGCGATCGTCATCTTCGTCTTCCATTGGGGTGTGATTGGCGTGGCGTCTGCTACGGTCATTTCCAACCTGGTTGCCAGTGTCTTTTACGCATTTCATATGGGGTATAAGAGCCAATTCTTGACCGTCTCGGTAAAATGGTTCAAAGCTTCCAAGGAAATTATGAGCAATGTATTCAAAATCGGGGTTCCCGTCTTTATAATGAGTGTTTTTTTGGGTGCAATGTCGCTCATTTTGAACCATTTTCTTGTCGAATACGGGGATCAGGCCATAGCGGGGTACGGAATTTCATCACGTTTGTTGCAATTTCCTGAGTTTATTCTGATGGGCTTATGCGAGGGAGTTGTGCCGTTGATTGCCTTCTCTTTTACAGCAAATAAATTACGCATGAAGCACACTATTGGATTTACGATCAAAGCAATTGTGGCGTTAGCTGTTGTGTTCGGCATTATCGTCTATCTGATTTCCGACCACTTGATTGGTTTATTTACGAATGACCCACAATTAATTGAAATGGGCAGCTACATTCTGCATGTCACGTTCTTATCTTTGTTTATTACAGGAATGACCTCATTGTTTGTGGGGATCTTTCAAGCAACAGCGCAAGGAACCGCCGCATTTATTATGTCAGTCATTCAAGGAATTACTCTAATTCCTGTGCTCTATATCGCCAACCGACTCAACGGCTTTCACGGGGTAGTGTGGTCACTCGTCATTGCGGATGTCGTCGCGTTCCTTGTTGGAGCGATCATGCTGTATATTCTTCGTAACAAATTGCAGCCGGATTTAGAGAACCTGGTACATTAGAGAACATATAATAAGCTTTCCAGCCAAACAACAAAGTTCCAATCAAAATAAGAAACCGTTCCTTTGTCCAGGAATGGTTTCTTATTTGTTGTAATATTATTTATTCAATTACACTGCAATCAGCCAGAACTTCCGGCTTATAGCGCATGCTGTCCGCTTCCGTGATTGGACGAATAACTCTGCAGGGTACACCCGCTGCAAAAGAGCCCGCAGGGATATCCTGCGTCACTACGCTTCCAGCACCAATGACACAACCGTCGCCGATGGTAACACCGCCGCACACGGTGACGTTAGCCGAAATCCAAACGTCATTCCCGATGGTGACAGGCTTTGCATAACAGAGCGACTTGGGCTCTCCGTTTTGATCCAGCATTTGTCGACGTTCGGAAGCAATGAATGGGTGAACCGGTGTAACAATAGTCACGTTAGGCCCAAAACTGACATGATTACCGATGGTAACTTTGGCATCATCCTGGACGGTCAAATTATAGTTTGCAAAAAAATAGTTGCCGATTTCTGTGTGGACACCATAATGAAAGAAAATAGGCCCCTGAATGAAACACCCCTCTCCTTTTCGACCCAAAATCTGCAGGAGTAATGTTTCGCGTTCCTCTGTTTGATCCTCGAATGTACGACTGTATTGACTACTAAGATTATGAGAGCGAAGCTTGATAGCCTTAAGGTCAGAATGGCCGGGACTAAATAAGATCCCATTAAAAATTCGTTCTTCTTCCGTCATGTGATCAGCTCCTGTTATAAATATTTCGATACATGTATCAACCCGTCTGCTAAGGCCACAATTAAACCGCTTTATATACAACATTTATAAAGATTATTTATAAAGTATATGAGAAGAACCCCACGTTATCAACTAGAAAAAATGTATTTATACAATCCTTTTCTGTCAATGAATACTCGTAGGTTTTCTTTTTTCGAATAAGCTATTCCTTCCTATAAACGGATTCCCTTTTCATTTCGTACTTTGTCCGGTGTTACATCATTTCCATGCGGATCGAGTACTGTAAGTGTTGAAAAAGTGTTTAAAACCTGCCCTCGAATTTCCCGTAAATAGTCTTCTCGCAATACTTGTTGTTCAACTCGTTCCGCATTTGTCAAACCCTCTTCACGCTGTTTTTTCGCCAATTGATTAATGCGATCTAAACTTTTAATCATCCTTTTCCTCTCCTTTAATACAATTAATCTTACTGGTAGTCTAGCACTGAAAAGCATACGTTGCACCTATTTATTAGATAATGCCGAGAATATGGCACCACTCTCCCCTCTAATTCTTGATTCACATTTATTTAATGTCCGTACCACCACATAATTATGCAAAAGCAACAAGAGAACTGTCATATTCGACAGTCCTCTTCTCCTAACTACTAGTTGGCTTGAAGCTCCTCATGCCATTCCTGTTTGAGTTCACTCCAATGTGCTCGTTTTTCCAGCGCAGCCTGGAAATCACTCCATGCCTGTTCAAATTGTGAGTCATCCTTAGCCATAACAAGCTTGGCTTTATATTCTTTTCGCACATTATCAAGTTCAGGCAAATATTTCTCCCATAAACCACCCGGTTTGGCTTTCACCATATCGTAGTTTTCAGCAACCCTGGTTCCACCCATTTTGCCAATCTTTTCGGTGAATTCGATCGTTTTGAATCTTCCTTTCGGATCAGTAACCCCATAATTCCACCATGGATACCAGTCATTACTATAGGAAGAAGCCGCGTAAAGCTCTGGCGTCGTGCTTGCCTTCTTCGCTTGATCTCCGGAATCATGCAAGGCCTTGTAATTCTCATCCGTGTACACCCATTTTCCCAACGGTTTATCCACCCAGTCCCAGAACACTCCTGGCGGACCTTCATTCACAACCTGCTGCTGTTCGGGCTTAGGCTGTAGTGTGTAATCAAAGAAAGCAAGAATGGAATCGAGATTTTTAGTATTTTTATTGATAAAAACGTCATTGGCAGGATAAGGATTGATAATCTGATTAGCGCCAATCTCACTCACGCCATCCACTTTCGGATAGGGAATGACATCATAGTACCATGCCGGATCGGTTGGCCCGTCAAGAACCTCCCATAACTGTGCGTCCATATTAAAGAACCCACCTGCATTCATGGCTACACGTCCGGATTTGTTTTTCTCTTTGTAACGCTCCTTCTTGTCTGTAATTGCTTCATGATCCAGAAGCCCTTCCCGGAACATGTTGTTCATCCATTGGTAAGCCGCTTTATATTGTGGATTGTCATAGATAAACTGATAGTCATTACCTTGCTTCTCTACTGGAATGACGCCGCCCGCTGTGCTGACCGTAACGCCAAATGTACTCAGGATGACATTTTCATCGCTTGCGTCAGAGAGAAAACTAAGGGGAATCAACGGTTTCCCGTTTTCATCTTTCTGCTTAGCCGACAATCTCAAATACTTCTCTATACCATCCAACGATTTCAGATCATCCATCGTCATGCCGGTTTTCTCCAGTACATCTGTACGGACAAACCAGCCATAGGAAGCCCAACCAGGCCAAGGATCATCGGGATTTTGATCAAACCATGTCGGAATGGAATAGATATGTCCGTCCGAAGCTTTCATCTGATCCAGATAGATTTTCGGAATGGAGGCCAATCCAGGATATTTATCCGGCATATCAAAGTATTGCTCCAGCGGAAGAACGCTGCCCGAACGCGTCATCGCAGTGGTCACGACATCACTACGTGAGAACAGAGCTGCATCATCAAAACCACCAGTATTCAATTTCAGGTTCAGCTCTGTCATTACATCTCCCTGCGTAGCCTCCAGCCGAACGTCTATGCCCGGCTCCTTTTCTTTCCAATACATTTGGACCATGCTTTGGTTATTAATGGTTGCATTCCATCCCAGCCATAGCTTAAATGAATTTGCAGAACTGCTGCCACTCTCTGTGCTGCTGCTTGAGCATGCCGTTATCCCAAACATCAGTAGAGCCAAGGATAATAGCACCAGTTTTCTTCCCTTTTGTTGACGTAAACTCATCACATACGTCCCCCTCGGTTATTTTGAAATTGTATAGGATTAGAAAACCCATTCTGTTGCTTCATTTTTCATTGGGTTATCCTTTTACTGAGCCGATAAGCACACCTTTTACAAAATACTTTTGCAGGAATGGGTACACACACAGGATCGGAAGCGCGCTTACCATAACTGTCGCCATTTTGATGGACATCAGTGTAACGTTAGAGAGCATGGTGCCCCGGGCAAGCGCTTCCTGATTATTGTTGGACCCGAGGACAGTCGAGATATCCTGGGCAGACAGCAGTTGTTGCAAAAACGTTTGAACCGGAATCAGATTCTGATCTGAAACATAAAATGCGCCAGAAAACCAGTCATTCCAGTGCCCCACTGCAGTAAAAAGGCCAATGGCTGCAAGCATGGGTTTCGAAAGCGGCATAATAATAACGAAGAGAATGCGGACAGGATTGGCACCATCAATCTCAGCCGATTCGATCAGTGCTTCCGGAATCCCCTGGATGAATTTCATCATCACAAACATATTCCACGCCGAGAAAGCGGACGGAATGATATACACCCAGAATGAGTTTAATAATGACAAGTGATTAAGCTGGATATACAAAGGGATTAATCCGCCACTAAACAGCATCGTAATCAGCACGTATCCCAGGAGGGATTTCCTGAAAGGAAGCTGCCGATAGGACAAGCCATAAGCCGCCAGAAGTGTGATCAGTAAGCCGACAAAAGTGCCTACGATTGTACGGGATATCGTAATTAAGTAGGCATGTTGAATAACCGAATTCCCAAGCACAATCTCATAATTGTACAAAGTAAACTCTCTAGGCCACAGATAGACACCGCCCTTTGCCGCATCGCTGCCAACGTTTAAGGAAACGGCGAGCATATACGTGAATGGATAGATTACCGAGATACAGAGAAGGGCCAATAGAAACACAATAATTGTCTGGCCCACCCGTTCCCTCATAGAAGTTCTCATATTACCAAAGCCCCTCTCCGTTGAACTTTCGCGCCATCTGATTGGTGCATAGTACCAACACCAGACTGATGACCGAAGAAAGGAGACCCACTGCAGTGGCCATTCCAAAATAACCTTGCTGCAAGCCATTTCGTAAAATATATGTGTCTAGCACATCTGCGACTGGCTGATTGGCCGGATTCATCAGAGGATAGATTTGATCCATGCCTACTGCTATCAGTCCAGGCATACTGAGAATCAACACGATGGAGATGGTCGGCATTATACCCGGCAGTGTAATGTTGCGAATTTGTGCAAGCCGTCCTGCTCCTTCTACCCTAGCGGCTTCATAGAGCTGCGGGTCAATCGTTGTAATTGCCGCCAGATACAAGATCGTATTCCAGCCAATCTCCTTCCATAAACCGCTCACTACGATCATGGGCCGGAACCACTCCGTAGATCCCAAGAAAAAGATTGAATCTCCCCCGAGCTTCTCGATCAACTGATTGACCAATCCGCCGTCCAACGTCAGCAGAGATTGCAGGATATAAGCGACCACGATCCATGAAAAGAAATGCGGAAGATAACTCACGGATTGGACAAACCGCTTATATTTGTTGTTTTTCACCTCATTAATGAGCAAGGCCAACATAATCGGAGCTGGAAATCCGAACACAAACTTGAGAATCGCGATGTAAATCGTATTCTTCACCACAATCCAGAACTGTTCATCTTGCAAGAATGAGAAGTTCTCCAAACCAACCCATTCACTGCTCCACATCGTGCTGCCAATGTGAAAATCCTTGAATGCCACCTGGATGCCCACCATCGGAATGTAGCTGAAAAGAAGCAGAAGAATCGCACCAGGTAGAATCATTACATACTGCCAACGGTATTTTGCCAGTCGTTCAATCATTTAACCACCTCTGACATCAGTATAGAGATCATTTGAAAGCGGTAACATACAACAACGATCGGATTTCTATCGATTGGATTGGCAATATCAGAAAAAAGCGAAGGAACAACTTACAAATCAAATACGCTGCGTACGATTAGCTGTGATTGCAGTTCTTCAAGGGATGCCGGTTTGTTGAGATCATCTTTCTTCAGAGAAATGGTCTTTCTTCCACCTGCTGACAAGTCAAAATAATTGTTACTGAAAATACCGTCTAATTCACTGAAATCAAGCTCCACAAACCGTGCAAAAGCTTTCGAATCAACAGTAATAACAAAACGATCCTCTTCTTCTGTCATCGTGGTCTCAATTGCAGGATCAATAAAACCAAAATGCTTTGGCTTCACAAATAACACTGTACCTTCGCTGACAACTTCACCATCCACCACAAAGGAAAACTGTAAATACGTTTTCCGTTTTTTTATAGTTGTATCGAGCATCTCAGTGAAATCAAGCTGTTCGAATAATGAGGTTGATAACGCTTTCAACTCAATCACTTTTGAAGAAGCTACGATTTCATTGGATTGCGAATCCATGAGACTCCATTTCAATTCTCCTTTTACAGCATTCCTACTCTCATTCGATACGTGAAGTTCTACCTTCGAACCATCTTCCCGAGCCGATACAAGAACAGGCGCGAAAAAGCGTTTGGCTGCATAATGTAGTGCTTTCCAGCGACCAAAGTAATCGATACTGGACCAGGAAGCAACAGGCCAGCAATCATTCAACTGCCAGTACAGTGCTCCCATACAGCGTCCACGATGTCTGCGCCAGTGCTCAACCCCACATGAGATTCCTTCAGCCTGAATGAGCTGTGAAGCGTATAACAGGGAATTGAAATCTTTTGGCAAACGATACGTCTCCCCGATGTAATACAGAATTTTCTCATTTCCCGTACCATTCTTCTGATGAGATTCCATGACCGGTGAGAAGATATTGCGGTCTTCCGGCAACGTAAACGTTTCTATGGTCTTGTGATTCGGGAAGGATTGCAATCCGAATTCGGACATGTAGCGCGGGAACAATGTGCGGAATTCGGTAAAAGGTTTCTTGCCATGCCACACATCCCAGTAATGCATGTCTCCGTAATTTTCATCGTTCGGATTGTCAAAGCTGCCTTTGGATGAAGGTGAAGCTAACCAGTAGAACGTGTTTGGATCATATTCCTTCGCAATAGCCGGAAGTAATACCTCGTATTGCTTAATATAGTCTGCTTGTAACTGTAAGGATGTTTTCTTCGCCCAGTCCCATTCAACCCAAGCCATCTCCTGCTCATTGTTTCCACACCAGATTCCTAATGAGGCATGATGACGCAAGCGTTTCATGTTATCGATGGTCTCTTTTGTAATCGATTGCTTAAATTCCTCAGTCAGTTCATATACACCGCAGGCATACATCAAGTCCTGCCATACAATTAAGCCGTATTCGTCGCACAAATCATAGAAGTAATTCTCCGGATAATGTCCGCCACCCCAGACACGAATTGTATTGAAATGGGCTTGCGCACAGCTCTTGATCAATCGTTCTGTCCGATCTGGGTTACAGCGCGGCAAGATATTATCTTCCGGAATATAGTCAGCACCCATCGAGAAAAAGGATACACCGTTCACTTCAAATTCGAAGGACTCACCCCATTGATCCTGCTCTTGCTTCACAGTTAATGTTCTCAGTCCAATGCGCTTAGCATCACGATCCAGCTCCACGCCTTGTTCCATAAGCGCAACGCTTAGCTGATACAATGGCTGTTTGCCCAGACCATTCGGCCACCATAACTCGGGATGGTCCACTTCAATCCAGATATGATGATCCCCATCATTCACGACAGACGTGCATCCTTTCAACGTCTCCCCGGATGGTGTATCTAATGTGACCATGATCTCACGCTCTTCTTGGACCCAACTAGATGCCCTTACGCGAACATCTAAGGTTACCTTACCTTCGCTATGCATCTGTGTAATGTAGACATCTTCCAAACGGGCATGATCATAGCCTTGAATGGAGATATTCCGCCAGATTCCCAAATCAGGTAATTGTGGACCCCAGTCCCAACCGAACATGGAGTGTGCTTTACGCAAATGAGAGATTCCTTCTACTGCATCACTGCAGTTAATCAACGGGCGCTCGGCTTGTTTACGCAGTACATACTCCACAGGGGAACGAAGAACAATGTGTATGGTATTTTCACCTTGTTTGATAAAGGAGGTAATATCGATTTCATAAGTACTGTGCATATTACTTACATTCGCGATATTCATTCCATTCAGAAACAATTCGCCAATTGTATCCAACCCTTCACATAACAGGATGATCCGGTCATGCTTGAGATCCGCTGCGCTTACTTCAAAAGAGTGTTTGTATTCATAATCATAATTACACAGTTCAAGTGCCGCCTGCTCTTGCTCGCGGTAGTAAGGGTCTTCCATTTGTCCCGCTTGTAGCAAATCATGAAAGACCGAGCCTGGAACCGTCGCTGGAAGCCATTCGGCATGATCCACTCTCTTCATTTGCCACCTGCCATTGAGATCGATAAGCAACATTTGTGATACCTCCTGATGTCTTTGTAATCTATTTCATTCTATCAAGAGGCTTCCATACTTTCTTATGTTGTGTTCACGGAATTCGTGTGCTATTTTGACATTAACAATAATTGGAGAGGTTAGAGCCATGATCAAATACACAGCGTCTACTCACATCCATCCCGACCTGCTCGTAGATCCATTCTGGGTCGATTCCTTATCGAAAGTGTCACCCGAGCATACCCATGACTTTTACGAGTTCTTCATTCTAAGTGAAGGGCAGTGCCAACATATCGTCAATGGAAGAACCCAGCATTTAAGACCCGGCTGCCTTGTCTTTATTCGACCGCACGATATTCACCGTTATGAGCCGGAAGGCACTCAGGACTGCCGTTTTCTGAATAGCCCTTGTCGATCCGGAGTAATAGAAGAAGCTTTGGCCTACTTGAATGAACAGAAGTATGCGCAAGGACTCTTGCAGGCTCCCGTTCCCCAGATTTCCATGTTATCTCAGTTAGAAATGACAGAGATGGTTCGAAACTTTGAACGGATTATGATGCTCTCCACAGTGGATAAGAAGAAGGCTCGCGTATACGCAAAAGGGTTGATTATTCAGATTTTCACGCAGCATTTCTTTGAGTTGGAAACCATTGAACAACCCGTTCTCCCGCTGTGGCTTGAGCATGCGATCTCCAAAATGCAGCTGAAAGAAAACATGATTCGAGGCCTTCATGCCCTCTATGAATTGTCAGGTCGAAGCGTTGGTCATGTGAACCGTGCCTTTCGTCAATATCTGAATCAGACACCAACAGAGTATATTAATCAGCTTCGGCTGAATGTAGCCAAAAACTTGCTGCTCACGACTGAGCTGCGCGTGCTTGAGATTGCATTGGAAGCGGGATTTGAGAACGTCAGCCACTTCTACCATCAGTTCAAAAAATACTATAATCAAGCTCCGCTAGATTTCCGTAAAAACGCGACAATGAATAAGGAATCGCTGCTGCCGTAGGGAATTCAAAGCACCCATCTGGTGATATCTGCAGCTTGCCATCCATCATATCCGTACCCAAAACTCAAAAAAGCTCCCCCTATATGCAGGGAGAGCAGGGTACACACAAAGCAACTTAAGCGGAGTATTTATATTGGCGATTGGCGACACGAACCCCTTTGTACATTTCCTCTATTTCTCTTACTTCGAGGTTTGGTGCAACTTAGGAGGATATAGTTGCCGTCTTTTCCTTCAGACACGTTGTGCCGCAGGGAAGCCGAACGAGATTACAGCTCCGCCTTCCTTACGGTTGGTGGCCTGAATCAGCCCGCCGCAGCGTTCCACAATGGCCCGGGCAATCGCAAGGCCCAGTCCGGACTCACCGTCTTTTCCTTTGACAAAACGGTGGAATAAGGTGGGCAGCAGCTCCTGTGGAAAGCCGGGACCATCATCCGATACGGATAGCGAAATCTTCCCTTTTTCCAAGTCCGCAGTGATGTGAATTTCTTCTTTGGCGTATCTTGCCGCGTTCGTCACGACGTTAAGCAATGCCTGCAGCAGTTTATCCTGATCAGCCATGACGAACAACTCTTTATTCTCCGGGCAGGCGATATGGAGTGTAAGTCCTTTCTTTACAAGCAGCGGATTGACACGTTCGGACGTTTCCGTCAACAATTCATTCAGACTGACCTTGGAAGGTTTGAAGATATCCTCTTCACTATCCAGCTTCGCGAGCAGCGTCATTTCGGTGACAATCTTTCCTAATCTGCCGCTCTCCCCCAGGATCACGTCCAGCCCTTTACGAACATTCTCACCTTCAAAGATTCCATCTCGAATGCCCTCCGCATAGCCTGCAATGGACATCAGAGGGGTCTTCAGCTCATGAGAAGCATTCTGAAAAAACTGCTTCTGCACCTCATTGAACCTGTTCAGTTCGCCAGCCATCTCGTATACCGTCTGTGCTACTGCTCCAATCTCGCCGCCAGCCTTGACCAGCTGCACATCCGTGAAATGACGTTGTTTGACCTTCTTAAGTTCCTGCTTCAGATTCATCAATGGCTGAATCAGCCTTTTCGTAATAAACAAACTGAGCATGAACATCATGGCTCCAACGATACAAATCACCAGGATGAGCCGCCCCAGAAGTGCCTGTTCGATCGCTTTGATCTTGCTCATGGGAGTCAACAGAGTCAGGGTTCCTTGGGGGATGGGACTGACATCCATCACATAGCGCCCGTCCGTTCCCTTCCACAGGTCTTTGATGCTGGACGAAGTGACCGCTGTATACTGCTGCAAGTTGGCGGGAACTGCTTCAGTCAATGTATCGCTGCTCACCTTTCCGCTTATGCCATTCACAGACAAAGTAGTACCTGACAGCACATTCCCGTTAAAATCGGTGACAAATGCTTCAACATCCGCAGGAATGAGTGTTGAGGGAGCACTCGTAGCCTCTCCCGTTACCAACTGGACGGACTGCATCCCCGTAATATTTGAATTAAGCTGGGTTACAGCTCCAGTGGAAAGAAAAGGACTCATTGCAACATCACCCGCTTCAGTTATTGAAGCAGACATCGCCGCACTTAACGTCTTAAGATCATTTCTCTCTGTCCCAATGAAATGATCCAATAGCACATAATGGAGTAGAACGGCCGTGACGGAGAGGATCAAAACCAGTGACAATCCGAACGCAAGGTTAATTTGATGAACAAGTTTCATATTAAACTTCACTCCGATCTGTACGCATTCGATACCCGTGTCCCCATACCGACTCGACGGGAAGTTCCTCCATTTTTTTGCGGATCCGCTTAATTAAATGATCTACGGCACGGTCACTGCCAAAATAATCTTCTCCCCAGACAAAACTGAGCAGCTCGTCTCTGGTAAACGCACGATTCGGATGTTCAGCCAGTACCTTGAGCATGGTGAATTCTTTGCTGGTCAGATCCACCTCTTCCCCTCTCCATATGGCCCGCCTCTCTTCCAACATTAATTGAAGCTCTCCGGTATCGATTCGTGGCGCAGCAGCTTCACTTACAACAGCTCTTTCTTCCACACCGGTAAGTTTAATCCAACGTACCAGCTGCCGCCTGATGCGGGCTACCAGTTCACGGGGGCTGAAAGGCTTCACCAGATAATCGTCACTGCCCAGCTCAAGGCCAAGTATTTTGTCCACCTCATTATCCTTCGCCGAAATCATAATAATGGGAACCTCTCCTTCATTACGGATGCGTTTGCACAATTCATAGCCATTCATTCCGGGAAGCATTATGTCTATCACCCACATGCTCGGCGGATTTATTCTATGTAAGGACCAGGCATCCTCCGCATTAGCGAGGCCTATCGTTCGATAGTTCTCTTTGTGCAAATAAGCTTGAATTAGTGTACGTATATTCTCGTCATCGTCTACAACCGCGATGAGATAATCGTTATTCATGAACGGACCTCCAGTATTTTTCTCTACAGTGAGTATACCAAAGGAAAATGGTACGAAGAGCTTTGCCATTCTTTTTCCACAATTACACCAATATTGTGCCACACTCCTTCGGTAAATTGATAACTGTAAGACAAACCAAACCACAAGGAGTGTTACGAAATGAACTACAGTTTAAAATTCAGAAATGTTGCCCTGTCCGCCCTGCTGCTTACTGCGATCTCCGCACCAATTGTCGCGAATGCCGACAGCCCCGCTAACGCAAATGCTGTTTCAAACGGAACAGCTACCTTGAAAGAAGCGAAATCCGCCATTGCGGCCTTTACATTGGCTAACCCAGTGGAGCTGGCCAAAAAGTACGCGCCAGAAACAGTAAGCGAATGGGAAAAAACGCTGGCCCGTTACAATAAATTGCTTTCGCAAAACTCTACATCCCAAGTAATGGCCACTTTGGTTGCTGTTGACGTAGACTCTGACGAATGGAAGAAAGTTTCCGAGAACGCCAAACCAGGTGAGATCAAAGAAATGCAGGCCTTGAAGGTTGAGGAAGGCAAGCTTACCTCAATTGAGGGAGTAAAGGCCGTAAAAGCCGAACAATTACCTCATTCCGAAAGCAAGAACACCTTGTCTTTCTCCATTACCACAAACAGTTCGGATCTGAAAGGATTAGCTGAGAATGCAGAATCTGGAGTGGCAATTGCCCTCAGCCCTCTGAATCTTGACGAAAAAACTACCGGAGTAACCAACGTGGTTATAGCGAATGCTGAAAGTCTTCAATTTAGCGGTACTACAGCTGCCAGTGCTTTCTTCTCAGCACAAAGTAATTTGAATAAGGCCGTAACAGCTAAGGATGAAGCGGCAATCAAGACTTCCCTTGCCGACCTTCTGAAGCAATACAAGGCGCAAATTGCTGAGCTGGAGGCAGCTCAAGAGTAGGTTTAAATACATTTCAGCTTTAACAACATCATTAAGCAAAAACACGTAATCTTACGCGAACTAAAAGACCGAACGCCAACAACCAGCAGGCATCCATGTGGAAGCCTGCTGGTTGTTGTTTTATCGACCATAAGTTTATATCTGCTATGTGCTATCTACTGCCTGCCCTGATCTTAAATGAGTCCGGGCTTTTTCCATTCGATTTATTTTTCATTAACCCGGGTAACCACAAATGGTTCGTTCAACGCATGCAGGGCTGCGGCCATATCTTCAACCGGAAGTCTGCCACCCGCCGAAATATGATATTGAAACTCATAGAAGCCGCCCAAGGTCGCTTTGAAATTCGTTTCCCAATAATTCGTCATCAGCCAGGCATACACTTCTGGTTGGGCGTCAGGTACTTGCTGGGTGTGGACCTTTCTGGTTCCGTAATCCAGCGTCCCCCATTGCATAAGCGGCGTATCCGGGACGGCAAGCAGCAGGCTGCGGTCATGATCCTGCCAGGCAATGCCCGACTGTACAGCGGAATAATCCAGGCAAGTTCCCGGAATCTGATCCTTCCAGGGGCGAACGAGGCCTCCTGGCTTGTCGGCAAACAGGGTAACTGGCCCGGTGCCTCCCGGGGTGAACGGCAGGGCCAGATAAACGTTCTCCGGATTCCAGATGCTCTCTTTATGGAACCGCGCCGAAATATCCATCCGGTTTTGACGGGTATAGATCCGCAAATGCAGTGAAAAATAGGCGATGCCCTTGAGCTGATAACCAAGCTCAACGGTAGCATACAGCGGTCCATTATCCACCGTGCGCACAGAGATGAGCTGACCAACCGAACGCTCCACGTTAAGGCCTTTACGGTTGCGGCCCATTTTGGAACGGACGCTCCATACCTGAGAAGCATCCGCAGGATTCGCTGGATTGGTCACCTCATAGATGGGTGTAAACGCCCCATACAGATCATCTGCTTTCAGCAGTTCGCGTCCTGTCTCCTTATCGATCCACGACACGATGCCGCGCTCTTTCGACCAAGTCAAGCGTACAAAAGGTGACTCCAGCCCCGTTTGGCAAACGGAGACCGGCGCTTGCTGTCCGCCTGTCGTTAAGGAATACATATCCTCCATATCATACACCTGGTCAGCGCCGATCAGCTTCGAATTGGAGGTTGACGTTACGGAAGAAAGACTCTTTTGCGCTGCCATGATTGGACGCAGGATCAGTATGCAGCTCTCCCTGCCTTGGAGCTTAAGCTCCGCAATGATCGCCTGTGGGTGGCTTGACTGCTGGATCAGCACCTGTCCCGTGTCTTCCCGGATTACTTCTACTCCGTTCAATAGCTCCGGTTCCCATCCTTCCAGCTTCAACTGCACCAATTCGGTTACCTCCCGCTCCGAGAGATTCGTGACCTTGAAGCGATAAGGACGCCCCGGGTACAAGGTGGCGGCATTATCGGCAAGCAGCACCTGATCTAGCGCGCGGTAAGCAAGCCTGCTTGCCTCTGCAGCGTGAGCTGTCTTGCGAACCTCAAGCATCTGCACATTTTTGTGCCACGGTTCATAAACAGAGGAGTGGTATCCCCAAGTGTGTTCGGCATAAAGAGTAAGCGCCTGCTCTACAGCCTCGATTTCCTGGAGACTAACACTTTTCTGTTCAGGGTCGAGCTTTTCCACCTTGCGAAGTGTCCGCTGTGCATCACGGTAAATCTGGGTGTGCATCGGTGTGGAGCTTACACCGTCCGACCACCAGTCTGGCCAATCCCCTTTATGCACAGGCAGACCATCCGTCCCTTCCTCCTTCAAGCGGGCAAAAAAGCCGCTCAATGAGCTCATCTCTACAGTAATTCTCCCACCGTTTTGCTGATTCCACGCCTCAATCCATTCCATGATTGCACTGTTGGGCGATCCATTGTCTGTGGGCAATCCGGACAGCATCATCGGCACGAAATCATACGGATACTGCTCGGCCTCAAGCTGGGCCAAGTATCGGTGGATACGAATATTTGCAATTTGATCATGAATGTTCGCCGGTTCCACAAGTCTGTGGCCGAATTCATCACGAATCATGTATTTGCCAAGCGCACCAGGGCAGAAGCCAAGCTCGTTGCCAAGCATGTAGTGGTCTCCATTCCAGACCAGCAGGCGTTCCCCACTTGGAGCTTCCCACCAGAAAGGGGACTGCTTGCGGCCCAACGCATACATGCCGTGATGAGTATGTATACAGCTGAATAAATGTCCGATTCCGTTATTCAGCAGGCTATCGGCGTATCCCCAGCTGTAGCCATTGATATCCGCCGTCATCGCACTGTCTATTGGGTGACCGATAGATTCGGCATATGTTTGACCTTTGCTGTGTATTTTGTTCAGCAACTGTAGGTCGGGCAGCTCGGTCATATTCAAATACGTGCCGGAGAGCTCGATATCGCCACGCCGCACGGCATCGGCAAATGCAACTTTTTCCTCGTCTTGAGCCTGCTTCAGGAATTGTTCCACGGCCCAGAAGGTTTCACAGGTCCAGCGGAAGCCTTTCCACTCGGGGTGTACGCCTTTATGAGCATCATTAACGATACGCAGCGCCTGACGGATAAAATCGATATGATATTGTTCAATCTTCTCCTGCCGGTCGGTATAACCAATGTCAGTATGGGAATGGTGAATGACGTATATTTTCCATTTCCGTTCAAGCGTCGGGATGGCGGCCTGTTTAATTTGTTGTTCGAGTGTCATCGTTATTTTCTCCTTTGTTGGTGGATTAGGTACCTTTTACGAGCTGGAAAATCCCGTGGAACACATGCTCCTGCATATGTTTCTCATTATGCTGAGCGATCCTCTCGGGCAAGAGCGCTTCCGAAAGCGCGCCGCCAAATAAATCAAGGGTTTCGGCAATTTGTCCCCCCAGGATCAGACGAGCGGGGCGAAACTCTGCCACGTACGGACGCAGCATTTCCCCAAGCCGCTGGCCGTAAAGCTGCCATACACGGATGGCGGAGGAACTCCCCTGTCTAGCCGCTATCGCCAGTTGGTACACATCCTCTCCCTGCCTTCGAGCAGCATAGCTATCTGCCAAGGCCAAAATGCCTCGGCTTCCGAACAGATCATCCACGGTTCCTCCCTTGTATTGCTCGGCATACAACATGCCTGAGTCGGGAATTCCCCATTTTCCGCTGACAATAGACCGATTCTCAACAAAAGCGGAGCCGAGGCCCGTTCCCAATGTAAGGCAAAGCAATCTTTCCTGAGGATAAAGCCTGCTGACCCCCAGAGCGAACAAGGCAGCATCATTGCCAAAACGAATATCTGCGGCAGCAAGCCGGGTCATCCATGTAGGAGCAGTGGGCTCCGCTGCAAGCGCCGTTAATTCACACCGCAGCAGTGTTTTTAGATTGAATTCATAAAGTTGCCCGTATTTATTCAATCCCTGGATACGGGAAACACCTGTGTCGTATTCAAAAGGGCCGGGGAAAGCAAAGCCGATGTGAAAATTGGCAAAAGTGGCCCGGGTCCTTTTATCGGTACTTAGCCTCTCCATGTAGGCGACGTATGCAGCAGCAAGCTCCTGGATCACGCCAGCCAGATTGGAGGCGATTTCATACGCGCTACTGTCGGAGTGCGATGACCTTTTGACATAAAGTTGTGGTAGAAGATTCCCGTCACTCAGTACAACGGCACCCTTCAAAAAGGTCCCCCCGGCATCAATAGAATCGTGGCGTCAGGTTTCATAGACGCTCACCAGATTTCCAGTGATGCGGAAGCAGAGGCATGCTCCAGTCTGGCGATACCTGTGCCCGGATCAGAGTGCACGATCGGTCACCCAGAGACTCCAGACGGAAACCTCCGACAGAGGCAGGAACGATATACGCTTCAGCGTACCCCCACTCCACAGCCGCTGCCTCATCATCCAGCGGAGTCAGCCGCACACGGTCGCCTTCTACGATGTTGAACATAACAAACTCTCCAGCCGTATCGTCGATCCACGCCCCTTCCAGCTTTAATCTTTTGATCTGAAAAAGCAGATCTTCCCGTTCGCCCAGCAGCTCTTCCCTACTATCTCCCTGTACCCGGCTTTCTTTTGGAACCGCTATCAAATGCTTCTGAACGTAATCCGTGTCAAACTGCTCCTGCATGTTGGCTCTGGCATGATCACCGTTGATCGGACGCGGCCGCCCGTCTCTGTCCAGCCGCAAATGGTCGTATATTTTGAAGGTAAACCACCAGGTTGTCGAAGAGATCTCCAGCACCAGATTGTTTTTGCCCGAAAAATGTACGGCTCCTGGCGGGATCAGAAACAGATCACCCTTATTCGCATTCCAAAAGTTCACAAATTCTGGGATCTTCAGCGGTTTTCCTAAGGTGTGGGCAGATTCAACCGCCTGAAGCAGCTCCTCCCCGGTTGTCCCCTCCGTGAAACCCAGTCCCACAAAAGGTTTGGCGCCTTCCTTCTGTTCCATAATGTAATAGGATTCCTGCTGCGTCATCGTTTCGTTGAAGGTCTGCTCGATGTAAGCCTGCTGGGGGTGGACCTGCAAAGACAGATGATCCCCGTCGATCGTATCGAGATAATCAAACCGAATTGGAAAATAGTCGCCAAACAGTTGCACATTGCGCTCGCCCATAATTGTTTCTGGATGAGCGGACAGCAGCAGCGGGAAAGGAAGCTCCACTATAAATTCCCGATAACCGATTAATATCGTGTTCTCCGGTGCGATCGGTTCAAACCCCCATGCGCAGTTATTCCAATCCTTAGGCAGGTCGCATAGTTCTTTTAAATACTGTCCGCCCCAAATCCCCGGTGCAAAAAAAGGCTTTACCCGAAAAGGCTGCTGGGCTGCTGAAGCCAAGAGTCGGCGCAGCATGGGGACGGTGACCAAAACGTGACGTTTCTGGTTGTTCGTATCCACATAGTAGTCAAAATCGTACAAGTGACGTTTCCGATATTCCTCCCAAACGGGCCACTCCAGAAACAACGCCTGTTTGTAAGTTTCGACTGTATCCCGGCAAGGGCCTAACCCCAGAGAACCCATCCCCTGCTGATGCAGTTTCTGCTGCGCCTCTCTGGATAAGTCGCAAAAGAGAGAAACGTTCACTAAGCCTGATGCTGTAGAAAGGAAACCAGAGCCTGGCCCATAGGTTACAACGAGGGGAGCTAACTGCTCCACGTTTGGCGACCGGTCCTCTGCATGTTCAGCGGAATGATAAAGCCGAAGTTGATCGTCTACATCACTGAGCCAGGCCGACTGTGCATGTGACCGGAAATAATCCTTAACGCTGACGTCCGAGGCCACAACGCCAAAAGCACGGTTATCCGTCAGATAAGGGTGAAACTGCTGAAGCAAATCTGCAGAAGACTTTAAATAATCAGCGCTGTCTATTTCAATTAAAACCCTGCTCTCTAGGTGGCAGCGCGACCGCAGTATTGCCAGACATTCGTTGAACGCGGCACCATGTGTACCATCAATGACCATATAAAAAGGAAGCAAATCATCCTGTACACATTCGGGCCAAATTTGATCAAGCCATTCTTCATATGCATTCCAGATCCCCGGTTTGGTCTCTTGGTCGGGCTGAAGCCGAATGAAATTAACTGGGTTGGTTTGAAAGGCCAAAGGGGTTATTCGGGGCATGTTTAAAACCTCCAACTCTACATCGATTTATGTTCATCATTGTATAGGGAGTTGGAGGTGCTGTCTTTAAACGATCAAGCTGTGTTTTTGTACAATCAGGACATTCGGGGTGGGTAGTACATTTTGCCAGAGCGGCCTTCGGCAAACTGATTGCGTCGGAATTTGGCCGGGGAAACACCAAGCTCGCGGGTGAATATCCGGGTAAAATAATGCACGGATTGGAACCCGCACTGGATGGCGATATCTTTTATTGGTGTCTGTTCATTTAACAGGAGCCCAGCGGCTTGCTGAACACGTCGTTCCTGAATGTAGTGGACAAAGGACTGCCCCAGATTTTCCTGAAACAACCGGGTCAGGTGGCGGGACGAAATGTGGAGGTGCCTTGACACCGTCATAAGTGTAAGCTCATTGATCAGATTATCATCTATATACCGTTTGGCCTGGCGGAACAATGTATTCGTTTCCACGGGCTGCTCTCCCGTGTCGGCCGAGTCTGTTCGTGCCGGAACGTGCAAATCCGCTATGGATAACAGGAGAGAAGTTGAAATTTGCTTTACAGCAAGAGGAAGAGTTGCCCCAGGCTGGTCGAAAGAAGTGATGAGCGCTTGCCATAAATGGCCAGTTGGCGTACGGTCCGCTTGTTGGGCTACGCTTTGCCCAAGCTCGGCAAGACGACGGAAGGATTCAGTATAATAAACGTCTGTATGGGCTTCATCCAGTTCGAAAGCCACATAAGAAAGTGTCAGTCCGGTCTGGCTGCGAATTTGATGCCATACGCCTGGAAGAGATAGAAATGCTGTTCCTTTATTTAAAGTATAATGCTGATTTTGTTCTATGTAGCTTCCTTCACCGTCTACCACATAACAGGCCTCGAAAAAGGAATGCCGGTGGAAGGCATTGTCGAAATGATCGGGCATGAATCCCCAATACAAAATGGACAATGAAAGCCCTGTTTGCTCCACTTTTGTAATGTAACGATTGCATATGTGATTGGCCCGGCGGAAGCTGGCTTCGATGGTCATGGCGTTCCTCTCCCTTCAAGCTCTCATTATACGTTTGCATAACAAAAAGGCAAACCGAAAGTCGGTCCACGAAAAAAGTCGCATCAATGCGGCTTGTACCTTAAATGCTTCAATTTATGTGATCTGGTACTATTGCGACTCTGTGTCTCTGCTCCAATACCACTTCTAAAATCGTTCTTATACTCAATGTTAGTCGTTCCTATGGATATATTTAATCAATATTACTTTGCTGGGATCGACATCAAATGTAATACATTCCTTTGCATATGGAGGATTGTGTGGACCATAGTAAGTGCTGACTTCAACAACCACTCGAAAGGCATAACCGCCAGGCGATTTCCTTTTTAGTTCTGGAACTTTCATATCATACAAACCATAACTTGGCTGAGGCTTCTGAATTTTTTGATAATACTGTGAAATCGCCAAGTGTATGGACGGATTAAGTAACGTTAAAGCTAAAGGTTTAAACTCCTCCTCATTCACTGTGTTAGGCTCTGCAGAGGCTAACGCGCTTAGATTTAGCGTCAGAATACAAATCACAATATAAATAACAAAGGTGTTGAATACTTTCCTCATATGTTCTGCTCCTTAGTGAGTGAGATTTGAACTTACCTATCAAGTTTCCCAACAGTTGATTTTTTTAACATAAGTCAACGACAATTCGCTTGGGGGTTATTTTTATAAACCGTATAATCATAAGCAGAGGTGACGTTGATGAACGAAATTAATTTAGCATCTATCCTTGTTGCAAAACGTAGAGAAAAAGGATTAACGCAGGATGCAGTTGCTTCATTTATCGGTGTTTCCAAAGCGTCTGTTTCCAAGTGGGAAACGCCCCCGTAGTAATTTCATCCCCATACCAAATGTCCAATACCTTAGGAACAGGTAAGACATCCTTCAATGTTTCAAGCATCTGAAATTCACGAAAAAGCTTATCCTTGTTAAATGGAATCTTTACATAAACGTCTTCTCCACTAACAAGACCAAGTTTATATACATCCGAACTAAATGATTCGGGAACATCTTCAATATTCAAAACGTTCAACTTTAGCTTTTCTATAAACCTTCAACCTGAACAAAGGTCGACGTTTTTACGTTTATCGTGCAGGCGGAAACTTTCCCTTTGAGCAAATTTGCCTAAAGGGCAAATTTAAGTTAAGATGATCCTGAGAAAGGAGTCGTGTGTCCAAAATGAAATCAACAAATTACGATTGCTTCCCCCAAGTAACAACTATTTTGGAGGTGTACGCATAGCGGAAAATGATGACCAAACCAACTTTGCGACATTTAAAAAAAGAAGCGACAGAGCAATCTCTAGCGATTGCAGCATTTGAACTTGCACTTGAACACGGTCTGGACGGCTTTGTTGTTGAAGATATCGTGCAAAAAGCCGGTTACTCCAGAAGAACTTTCGCAAACTATTTCACATGCAAGGAAGAAGCAGTTGCGATGGGTGCTACAGCTGTTCATAACACGACTGAGTTCGAGAATTTGCTCACCCAGATTCCCCCAAATACCTCATTGCTTGACGTTCTGTATCAACTCATCCAGATGCAGCTTACAGCGGATCTCATAGGAAGATTGCGTGAACTTTTGTTGCTTTCCCAAAAATATCCGGTCTTGGAACCGCATTTCCTCGGAGTAGTGCACCAGATGCAGACGAAAGCTCAAGAAACATTGTTAGACTTGTCTAACGGAAATGATGACGAGGTATATACTTATCTTCTTATAAACGCAGTTTACGGGATCATACTTCCTTTAATTGACGGAAGACTTAATGTGCTGCTCCCGGGACAAAAGAAGAATGACCATCCTAGCACTGAAGCGGTAGCATTCGATGAGTTTTTAGAAACTATGTTTAGTTATTTGCGCAAAGGATTCTGATGCGCTAAGCAATTTATATTCACCATAGAGGGAGTGTAAAATAGATATATGTCTACATTATTATACAGAGTGGGGAAAACCGCTTTTCGCAAACCCGGGTATTTCATCATTGGTTGGGTATTGATTCTGGGTATTGTCATTTCTATGATCAGTATCAATGGTGTTCATATCAGTTCTGAAATGAAAATTGAAGGCACTGAATCACAGAAAGTCTTGGATCAATTAGCTAAAGAATTACCAGCGGCCTCCGGCGGCCAAGGAAGTGTTGTGTTCAAAGCACCTGACAGCGAACGTTTGGATACACCTGAACGTTTGACTGCAATAATGAAAGCTGTCAGTGAAGTTTACGGATTGAACGATGTGCTTAATCCTGCGGATTATGCAGCTGAAGCTAGCAGTTCGGGTGCATCTGCAGACATGGCTCAGGCTGCCAATATGCAGCAATCTACTACAGCCTCTCCTCCGCCCTATGGTCCTCTAATGGTGAATGGCGTTCCTGTACCTGGTGTCCTTCTCTCTTCTGACGGCAAAATTGCTCTGTTCCAATTTCAGTTCACCATTGAGCAGTCTGCAATTACTCAAGATGTATTTGATTCTGTAATTGACTCCGTGATGACTGCCCAGCAAGGAACCAACATCACCGTGCTACCAGGCGAAACGCTCAAAACGGTAGCGATCGGTGTCGGATCAGCAGAGATTATCGGACTGATCATTGCTGTCATTGTTTTGTTAATCACCCTGGGTTCCGTCGTTGCGGCAGGTCTGCCTCTGGTCACTGCACTCCTCGGCGTTGCCATTGGAGTAGGTGGCGCGTTCTCAATCTCCAAGTTTATAGAAATGCCAAGTGTCACTTCCGTTCTGGCTCTCATGGTTGGTCTGGCCGTCGGAATCGATTATGCTCTATTCATTGTCAATCGCCAGCGGCGAATGATTATTGATCAACGATTGAGCGCACAAGAGGCAACAGCAAGAGCCATTGGAACTTCGGGCAGCGCTGTATTTTTTGCCGGATTAACCGTCATTATTGCACTGTGCGGTATGCTTGTCATCGGTCTCACATTCTTATCTACGATGGCTTTAGTTGCCGCAGCTACCGTCCTTATTAATGTATTTGTTGCCCTTACTCTATTGCCCGCTTTACTTGGATTGGTGGGTGAACGCATCTGTTCCCCTAAAGCACGCGAGAAAAGCACAAAACATCCTAAAGCGGCTGGCCGTGGGATCGCTCACAGATGGGTGAAATTCGTTATCAAGTATCGTTGGATCACAATTATTGCCATCGTCGTACTTCTTGGGGCAGCAGCCACACCTATAACAAAAATGGAAATGGGCATCCCGGGAGCTTCTTCAGCAAATCTGGACACCACAGCAAGACAAAGTTATGACGCCATATCCGAAGGCTTCGGAGAAGGATTTAACGGACCACTTATTCTGGTCGCAGAACCTAATAACTCTTCCGCTCAGGTGACTCCGGAACTCTTGGGCAATCTCATGAAGGAACTTCAAAGCCAAAATAACGTTGCACAGGTGACACCACTAGGCATGACAGAAGATCTGGCTATCTTTAGTCTTATTCCTGAAACGGGTCCCAACGATAAAATCACCAAAGATCTGGTGACTGAGCTGCGATCTGCTGAATCAAGCGTAGCAAAGATGAATGACGTTAAGATTGGTGTTACCGGACTCACTGCCGTTAACATTGATATGTCATCCAAATTGGCACAGGTATTCCCGATCTATGTGGGAATTATTATCCTGTTGTCGCTGATCATCCTGCTCTTGGTATTTCGTTCGATTATTGTTCCAATTAAAGCAACGATCGGCTTCCTTCTTAGCATTCTGGCAACGTTTGGGATCACTACTGCTGTATTCCAGTGGGGCTGGCTCCATTCGCTCTTTGGTTTCGACACCGGTGGCCCGCTGCTGAGCTTTATGCCGATCATCGTGACAGGTATCCTGTATGGCTTGGCAATGGACTATCAAGTCTTCCTTGTCAGCTCGATGCGGGAATCATACGTACACGGTCATAGAGGAACTGAGTCTGTTGTTCATGGTTATAACCAGGTAAGTCGCGTGGTTGTTGCCGCAGCGGTGATCATGGTTTCGGTATTTGCTGGGTTTATCTTCACAGATGACGTCATGATCAAACAGATTGGTTTCACATTAGCTGTAGGCATTCTGATTGATGCTTTCATTATTCGGATGGGATTGGTTCCTGCCATCATGGCTATTTTTGGTGACAAGGCTTGGTCACTTCCAAAATGGCTGGATCGCATTCTACCAAATCTGGACGTTGAGGGCGAGAAACTGATTGCTACACTTAATGCTGAAGATCATTCCAACTCCAAGTCTTGATATGGGATGTTATTGATAGGCTTCGCTTGAATTCAACATCGTAAGTATTTAATGAAAGTACAAAAAAGCCCGTTGACCAGTTCGGTCAACGGGCTTTCGTTTTGTTTATTTTCCGTTTAAAAAAATGATTCCATGCAGTCCTTCATGTCCAAGCTTATAACATATCGAATTTCACTCCATATGTATCGAAGATGGCCTTGTATTTATTTTCAAATATGGTCCATCGATGTTCTGCTCCATACTTTCCATGCAAAGCCTTCAAATAATGGTTAGCGGCTGTTACATCCCCGGATTTCAGAAGTAGATGAAAGCTCTCTTCACCCAGATGCAAGAATGGGCCCGATATGTAATAATCCACGATGGATCTGGCACTGGTCATCGTATCATAGAAATGAATCACATCTTCCAACCCGTGCAGCAGCATTTTTATTAATTCATCCCTATTCGTATCGGGAGTAACAGCGAATCGATCCGGAACGGCCCGGGCAATTTCCCCGATTCTTGCTCTGAAGTGACACTCGACTTCCCGGGGTGCAGTCAAAATCTCTTTCGACTGGATATGCGCCAACTCTGCTGAATAAATGCCGCAGTTCACATAAAACATGACATTGTCTGCTGAATTTCCAGAGGACTTTTGGAAATTGAACATGCAGATAAGGTCGTCTGCTTTTCTACTGAAATTCAAACTCTTCTTTGTATAACCGTAATTGGAAAGAAACGGCTTTACATCCTGCTTAATCAGATCGTTAAAGAGCTGCTGCAACATAATCCCTCCTTTTCCTACCCGGGTCCATAAAGTTAGTACTTTAATTCTTCAAGCTTTCCATAAAATAGTGCAGTGCGTTGGATACCCACTTCTTTGGATGAAGAACGAGCTGAATTTCGAGTTGAAGTTCTGCATGTTCAAGGGGCAAGACTTTCAGTTCCCCCCGCTCGATTTCCTCCATTACAGCCATTTGCGGCAAGATCGAAATGCCCTCTCCTGACTTAATGCTTCTTTTGATGGCTTCCGGATTTCCAAGTTCCAGACCGATCCGATAGGGAATTGAATTTGTGCGAAGCACCCGTTCAAGCAGCTGCCTGTAATTGCAGGTATCCTCAGGCATAATCCATTCCATTTCCTTCAGATCATTCAATTCAATCTGCGTTTTGGCAATCAGCGGATGCTGCGGATGAACGATCAGCAGCAGCGGTTCATGGCGTATGGTAATCCACTGCAGAGCTGGATCGCTCGAATCATCTGCGAGAATTAGTCCGATATCGGCTTCACCCTCCCTGACCTGATGCAAGATCAATCCCTCACGATTTGTATGCAATCGTATGTTCAGATCCGGATATTCCTTGCGGGTAGCTTGCATATATGGAGGCAGAAAGTAAGAAGCGATAGAATCCATCGTACCAATCGTTAAGGAGCCACCGCCCTGCTTCGCCATCTTTTCCTTGGACTGCTCAAACAATTCCAACATCTGTCCGGCAAGCTTGAACAGCTCTTCCCCGGCAGAAGTCAGACGAATCTTGTTATTGCTGTACCGTTCAAACAGTTTAACTTGATATGCTTTTTCCAGTTTCTGAATTTGCGTAGTAACGCTGGATTGAGCATAACCCAGCACCTCTGCGGCTCTGGTAAAGCTCTCACGAATGGCGACTTCTCTGAACGTTTGAAGATAAATTAAATCCAACTTGCTCACCTCATCGAAAATATTGATGACAACGATCATTTGTTATAGGTAACTGTGATGCTAGTTCCTATGTTACATTAGTTTCAATATAACGGGAAGAGGTCGTTGAGTATGATGAACGAACAACATGTTCAAGGAATTTATATACCGGTCATTACCCCTTTTTCGGATGACAACAAGCTGGACATTGAATCGTATCGGAAGTATGTTACCCATCTTGCCAAACATGACATTCAGGGATTAGTCGTAAACGGCACGACAGGAGAATCTCCGACCGTATCTTGGGATGAAGTAAAACAGATGGTACAAGTTACGAAAGAAATTTTGAATAGTCTAAACAAGACCATCCCCCTCGTCGTGGGAACAGGGACAAATGATACGTATTCCACGATTCAGCGGACCGAAATGGCCGCTGAGTTAGGCGCAGATGCTGCCATGGTAGTCACTCCCTATTACAACAGACCGACGCAAGAAGGTATTCTAGAACATTTCTCCAGTGCGTCCCGAACGGGCTTGCCAATTCTGGTCTATGAGATTCCGGCTCGAACCGGTAGTCGAATGACCTTGGATACAATGAGAAAAGTTATGGATCTGGACGGGGTTATTGGCCTCAAGGATAGCACGGGCGGTTTGGATTTGCTGCTGGCACTAACCCAATATGAGACGAAACCTGTACTTTGCGGCGAAGATGCGTATCTCCATGCCATGCTGTGTCAAGGTGCCGCCGGCGGGATGGTGGCCTCTGCCAATATTCATACCCAACGGTATGTAGACGTGTATCAACGCTTTACGTCTGGTGACGTGAATGCGTCAAGAGACAGCTTCAAGCAGCTGCAGCCGCTGATTAGTGATGTATTTGCCGAGCCAGCTCCAGCCTCAATCAAATGGTGGCTTGCTCAGCAGCAGCTGATTGCAACTGCAAAACTGCGTTTGCCACTGACTGCCGCATCAGAAAAAGCAACACAAAGGTTGTCCGCTACACTCGCTGAGATGGTCGTACCTTCTTAAACAAGCGCATATGTGCGCTATGACATGTGAACAATTCTAGTCTAATATACTAAAACAGAATTAATTGGAATTAAAAACAACCCGTATTGATTAACTCAATACGGGTTGTTTTGACTTTAAACACAAATCTCCAGACGGGAGAAAGAGAGTCCTAATAAACCATTCATCAGGGATTGCTGATCACCATGTTGCATATTAAAAGTAATCCGAAAAGTAAGGCGCCTGCTGCTCAATAGCATCCTCTAACAAATCTAGCGTCTCTGGATCACACTTAATGCGGCCAATCTTATACAAATATTCAGGACGTTTATAACCTAACAACATGGTTGTCATGGTTTGGATATTTATGCTGTCTTCACTACGTCGACCTTGACTCCGAATCACTCTACCGCTTCCATTCGGTTCAATTTGCAGTGTGAATGTTCCTTGATTCCATGACAACAAAGGGTCCTGCAAGGTAAAGGTCCATTCTCTAGCCATCGCTGCGGGTTTGAATGGATATTTTGAAATAAATTGCTCAATGTCCACAATCCGTGCCATAAAATAAGGCGAAATGGTTTCCTTAATATCAGCATCTTCCAGCAGAAAGGCAAGCTGTTCATCGGTATGAATATTGCCAACTACTTTAGATATCATTGAAAAATGGGCACTAATGAAATTCCACAGTCCACTTCGCGCCTCTTCATGAATGAAAATCATATCTTTGACGTGAAATACTTCTTCTTCAATCCAATATAAGATGTAGCCATCCGGTTGACCGTCTTCCCCATAATAGACAGCTGCAGTTAAGTCATCTGAATCCCATCGCCAATACTCACTCCACGCAAGTTCTTTTCGCAGCATGGCTCCATGGGTTTGCATTGAGAAACGTTCATAAGCCGTCCTCACATCTTCGCTTTCGGGTTCTACACGTGCCACATCACCTGGAACGGGTTTGTTTTTAGGTAACTGAAAATCTTGAACCTCGAATACAATTTTATCAGAAATGATCTCCCATCCCTTACGCCGATAATACGGTATGGAATACGGATACAAGTAAGAAATGGATTGTTTCTTTTCACGCATATTGGTGAGAGCTTGAAGCAGCAGTTTATTCATTAAGCCTTGGCCTGAATATTCAGGGAAAGTACCCACACCAGTGACTCCACCCATAGCGTATGTTTGGTTAAATATTCGAACCTCAAATGGATATATGGATACCTGAGAAATCAGTTTTTCGCCATCGAACCATCCAAGTACATCTGCTTGTTGTAAGACAGGGGACTTTTCATGGAGAATTTCGCTTTCTTTCCAGCCATGCTTGTGAAGATCATTATGAGTGACCTGAAATACATAACGTAACAGCTCACTATATTGTTCTAAATGCGATACATCCACTTTTTTCATTTTTAAATTTTGCTTACGATGCATGCCAGCTCTTCTCCCTTGGTTTTAAATTATATTATTTACCAATGGCTTCAGAATCATGCTGGCGCTTCCCTATTTTACGTTCATTCTTTTGCAGGTAGTTCTGTAAACACATTTTTTGAACAAAAAAACCAATTAACTCTCAAAGATCTCAAATTTAAATCCTTCCAGCTCTTCTTCAGCTTCATGCATCAGGTCCAGCAACTGATCTGCGTACTCTCCAAAGGACTGCCTGCTTGCCTCAAAATCAATCCACTGAATGGTAAGTGGCATAGGGAGAAATCCAGTCAGGCAATCCCATAGTGCGTCCAAATTCCGACCATACGTTTGACCTAATTCAAGTCTGGCCTGAAGCACGTCATGTAATTCATCTTTCCCATGAATGTCCTTTCCATTAATGACTACGGTTTTCATATTATCACCCTTTCCCTATTCCATCTGCTCAAACGTACGATAATGATCGGTTGTTTTATAGATTAATCCATCATTGGAATATAAAATCCGATCACTCCCCCGCGTTCCGCCCGAATAGTTAATGTCCGCTTCGTACCAGGTCCGTCCTTTTTTCTTGGGCAAAAGCCCTTCTCGATTTTGAAATACGTCGCCGCCAATGCTTTTTCCTGGGGCCACATTTTCCAAATTCCCTTTGCTAGGCTCCCAGCCTAATTCTCTAGCTTCTTTTTTGGTTATATAATTTTCCGGAAGCTCATGATGCTCCGAAATATACTTGGCTACTTCATCAAATTTCGTTAGAACTGAACTCTCTTGAGATAAGCCATTTAATGAAACCGTTTCGAGTGAGCAGCCTGTAAACAGGATTGTTGCGAGAATAATAAGCAAAGCACCTAACCATTTTTTTACAATCATTGATTTTGATCTCCTTCTGAAAAATTAGCATCCTACCTATCATAACATTTTCCTATCGTATACTCCTCTTTATATTCGTTTCTCGCGGCATTCAGCCATCTCAACATAAAAGGGCTGGAACAGGGGATAACCCCCGCTCCAACCTTTTTATTCTTACCTGCTTACGGCTCAATCCCCCAAACCAGTTGACCGTTAATATACCCGGTAACCTGCTCGTTGTTTGCATACTGGGTACTCGATGCCTTAAACGAGTAATCGTTAGCCTGGTTGTAATTGGACCAGTTGTTTTTAGAGAATCGTGCTTGAATTTCTGCGCTTTGTCCAGCATTAAGCGTTCCGGCAGAACTCGTAAAACCAACTTCCAAAACATAATCCGCTCCGGCAACTGGAGTTGCCAATTTAACAAATTTGCTGGTTACATTTGCACTCCCGATACTGGCCCAGTCAGACCAGAAGCTTTGTGCTTCTTCCCCGTCAATTGTATAGTAATACCTTATTTTCACATCACTTAATTGAATCGCCGAATTACCGTTGTTCACTACTTTAAATTTAGGTGAGATTCCGTTGGTGGACGCACTCGTATTGCCATTGTATGCCTGAATCGTCAGGTTGCCTGAAGGCACAGGCACGCTGGTATCCACTACGTTTACTGTAAGAACAGCGTTATTTCCTCCGTTAAAATGAAAGGTTATCGCATTCTGACCTAGGGGCAGCGTGGAAAGATAGGATTTACGCAGAACGATTGCCGTGCTTGATGCCGTATAATCCTGGCCCGAAACAAGTGTATAGTTTCCATTCGTTATGTTTGTAAGCTGTTTTCCGTTTAAGGTGAGGGTCAAGGAAACATCCTGCGCCAGATTCGCTGCTTTATCAAATGTTGCATTCACGGGAGAAATCACAGCGCTTGCGCTTGGTGTTGAATCGATAATTTTAATTTTCAAACAGGATCTTGTCCTTGGTTAAAATCAAAGACGATGGAATGTTCGCCAACCGATAGTCCGGCCAGGAATTCTTTTTTCAACAGCACGCTACTTCCGCTTAACGTATAATCCTGATTTGCAGTCAATACTGTTGTACCTACTCGGAGAGCGGTTAACGTATTACCGTTAAAATTCACGTTTATGGCTTTGTCGCTTTGAGTGGTCGTGTTTTTGTCGAATTCAACGGTTGTAGGGGTGATGGACGCGTTTGGTGTTGGATTGTTTACCTTCAAATTGGGCAGCTCATCCAGCGTAATCACATAATCACTTTGATAAAGCGTTTTCAGAGTTGCCGGATAATTAAAGGCCGAACTCATGAGATGCTCACCATACCATGGGCAGAAATAGAGCCACCCCGATTTCTCCTCTGTCAGATTCTGTACACTTGGGACGGTGTCGTTCTCTGTCATGGCTACCATTTTCTTGCCGTCCGTTAAGTCAACCAGTTGATAGAAGATCGAAGTAATGGCATCCTCATTTGGTACGCCGGACAAACCGTCATTGCGGTTGTAAATCGTATTATATTTATCGTAACCGACAATATCTACCTGATCGTCGCCAGGATACCATGCAGGAGAAGTGTTATACACGTAGCTGTTGTAAGTCCAAATCAAATTGTGCAAACCGTACGTTTCAGTAAGTTCAGTATAGAGCATATTCCACAGTTGTTTGTACACATCCGCACCTGCGGAAGCCCACCAGAACCACGCGCCTTCCCCATTCAACCCACCGTTGCCCTCTGCCTCATGATAAGGCCGGAAAAGAACAGGTACATTGTTATCTTGCAAAATCAGCAGTTGTTCCGCTAGATCGTCAATCGTACTCATGACGTATTGATATTCTTTCGTACCAGGAATTACGGCTTTAGCTGTATTAAAATTGGTTTCTGTTGGCTTATAGGTAGCCTCCTTCCAATCCACGTGATCCCCGAGCTGATAAGTCGTGAAATTTCGAGGCACATTGATATGCCAGGAAGCTGTCGCGATTCCATCCCGGTTATTCACCCAGTCGATCATCCGATCAGTGGTGCCGTCTTCCCATCCGTAGAGCGGATTATAGTTCATAAAATCAAAGCCGCGGATCGCCGGATACTTCCCGGTTAAATTATGAATCCATTCAAACTCCAACTCTGTATTGCCATCATTACCACCTCCGTAAATCTCCTGCTGGCCAGAGATAATATGGTTACCATACACGTCCGTTAAATAATTCATCAGAAGCTGCGTTTCCGGTGTGGCTTGGGAATCAGTAAGTACAGGCTGAACATCCAGCGGGTCCAGGTTGGCATAATCCACAGTGAAGGTGTCGAAATACGCGAATCCCCAACCAGCCTTCAGTTGAATCGTGTTGCTTCCCTGGTTCAGCTTGTGATAACCAAAATTGAAATCAGACCATGTTGTTGTGTAGGGCAGCATATAAGACCCTTTAGTAACACCATTAACGGATAGATATTGAAGTCGGCCGTCAGCACTTAACTCCTGCATGTATCGGGTGGAGATGGTATACATGCCCGTTTCCGGTACTGTTACAGTAAAGGTTATCGTGCCGGAATTCTGCATCCAGACAAATCCACTTCCTGAAAATCCGGGCTTGGGTTGCCCGTAAATTTCGGTCGTCACTTGAAGATCGGAGGAAAGTAAAGCGTTTTCGCTTTCGATCGTGAAAAGTGGTGAATCGGCATGAACGGGTCCTGTCATCCATCCAAGAAACAGAGTCAATGCCAGCATTAATACGCCTGTCTTTTTGAGCAAAATCTTCATTATCATCTTCCTTCCCATTTTAAAATATGATAAAGAATGATTCCTCTGTTCACTCATGATGGCGCTTTCATTGTAAACATAGCATATGTATCAATTTTTGCAAATATATGGACGAAAAAAATATTTAATTGGGCAATTAAGGTTCCTTCAGCAGCTATATTCTACTGCCGGAGGGCTCATATATCCTCTATATTTGTACTACCAGGAAAAGAACTTGGAACGATAAAAAAAGCCGCAATTTTGCGGCTTTCAATATGTTTTTCCATTCACTTCCTGCAAATTTAATCCTCTTATTGGGCGGTGTAACCACCATCCACGATTAGACTATTTCCTGTCATATAGGATGAATCATCGCTAGCTAGGAACAGTACGGCTTTGGCCATTTCATCTGCTTGACCGAGCCGCTTCATTGGTGTTGCCGAAGAAAGAGCCTGTTTGCTCTCTTCTGGAATAATCGGTGTATCGATGAAGCCTGGGCAAAGTGCGTTCACCCGAATATTTTTCTCAGCATACTCCAGCGCGAGCGAACGAGTCAGATTCACGACGCCACCTTTTGCTGCATTGTAGGCTGCGGAACCAGGTGAACCAACCCATCCGTACATAGAAGCCGTGTTGACGATAGTCCCTCCTCCAATTTTAAGCATTTCTCGGATCGATTCACGTGCGACCAAGAATACGCCGTCCAGATCCACATTCACCGTATTGCGCCATTCAGCATAGTCAAGCTCATGCGAAGGATGAACACGCCCGATTCCTGCATTGTTAAATACGATATCCACTTTACCGAAAACCTCTACGGTTTTTTTGAAAATCTCACCAACCTCTTGTTCACTTGTGATGTTCGCTTTAATAAAGAGAGCGTCAGCTTTAAGCGCTTTCAGTTCTTGCTCAAACGCCTTACCTTTTTCTTCATTCAGGTCTACCAAGACCACTTTGGCCCCTTCGGAAACGAATAAACGTGCGGTCGCTGCGCCGATTCCGGATGCCCCTCCTGTAATAACTGCCACTTTGTCTTGAAGTTTGCCCATGATTAAATCCTCCAGTATACTATTTTGAATAGCACCTATTCGCATATGTGCTATATGACGTTTACAAATATAATTGTATGCTTAAAATTGTAACAATCCAATCATTAAGATAAGTTAATATGTCTACTACATAGACACTTGGTTAAACAATGTCTATTTTATAGGAGTTTTTATGTATGAATGATGAACAAATTATGAAATCTCAACAGCGCAATCGAACCGAGGAGCATCTTAAAAACGCTCTGACCCAGATCATTAAGAAAAAAGGCTATCATGCCGTTTCTGTCAAGGATATCGTTGATCAGGCGGGTTACAATCGCAGTACATTTTACTTACATTATCAAGATAAATTCGTGCTCGCCGAAGACTTGTTGAATACGAAGCTAGAAGGTCTGAGACTCGCCGTAGGCAAGCCTTATTCTCACGGTCAAAAGGTCTTCACCAACAAGCTTAATTTTGAATCCTTTCAAATCGTCGATTATGTCTATGAAAACCGAGACTTCTTCGAACTGATTCGATATGATGACACGTTACCAGGTCTGCATACAGGTTTCCCACAGACAATCCTGAAAATCTATGAGGAGCAGTTTATTTTCGAGACGATCAACGATATCCCTGTTAACATGGAGTATTTTAAGTACTACACGGCTTACGGCTTTTTTGGGATATTAAACAATTGGATATTAAGCGGTTTTCTCGAATCGCGTGATATGTTTATTAAAAACGTGATCGAACTGTCAAAAACACATATTTATTCTTTTCATTATGTGGGGGACAAGTTGGAGTGATTGTACCGATGAACTTTTACGTTGACATCAATCAGCATCATCTCGGGCTTCTCCGCTTCTCCTCCGTTCAGTAATTGATGTATTGTTGGTTGTGCCAGTAGATTAGTTAAAACAAGCTGCTCCGTACACCGCAGGAGCTAAAGGATAACTGAAGAGGTAAACGACTGATACACATCGCTGGAAAGAATTAATCAATAATCGTTGTTTTCTGTGGGTTATCCAAAAATTGAAACATCGTTTGGATCTGAGCAGGTGTATTCCTTTCCAGGGAGTGTGTAGGGATTTCTTCTCTATTAAAGAAGCCTACCTCTAGGGTCTCAACGCCCCCTTTAGGTTCACCTGCTGCAATTTCACATTGAATAAACATTTTATATACATGATATTGTTCTGGTGGATGATTATGAAACTTCTTATCCAGTACAGCAAGTACTCGTTTTGGAGTAGTAATGTACCCCGATTCTTCCTCTATTTCTTTTACGACTACTTCTGAAGGGGAATAACCAATGTCAGCCCATCCACCTGGCAAAGCCCATGCATTGTCAGCCTTTTCTCTTACCAAGAGTATCTTATCATTCTGAAAAACAACAGCTTGAATTCTCTTAACTCATTCCAGCCATTCAATGCCTGAATTCATTGTACTCTCCACCTACCTTATATAATTAGACAACAAATTAAGAACCAGCGATACCAGAAAAGGAACTATAAACGTTACTACAACTTATTGCTTTAAAGTATCTTGGTAAAACTCACTTATTTTCCAGTATAGATTATAATTGGTAGCCAACTCAATTCAAAAATTAAAACATGGCGCACAAGGTTTAGTTGTACGCCATGTTTTATGAAATATTAATGCAATGCTCCTATGATTGGATAGATGGGGCTTCTTAAATTGAAATTGTAGTTCAGGTCTACAATCCCTACGACTTCGCTGTTATCGTATAGATCTAACATGAAACCTGCCATTTCTTTGGCGGTGTGGTATTTAGACATGTTTGCTTTGTAATCAAATTCTTCTGTATCTAAAGATTTCTTCACGAATTCCGTTTCCGTTATAGCTGGAGCCAGGACCTTTGCTTTTAGTTTTGCACCTTTTATTTCAAGTTCTTTGGCAAGCCCTTCTGTAAAAGCACTAACATAATACTTAGATGCCGAGTAAGCAACACTTCCAACCGCAATGGCATATCCAAGTGCGGATGCAACGTTAATTAACTGGGTTCCTTCGACGTCCGCATAATCCCGCACATATAATGTGGAAAGGATCGTCAAGGATTCAATATTCACACGCAGCATGGTTTCAACTTTGTCCAGATTCTGTTCTGCTACAAAAGAACCTTCACCCAGGCCCGCATTGTTAATCCAGGTCTCAATTTGGTATTCCTTGAGTGTGTTATACAGCGTGTATGCTTGACTTGTATCCGATAGATCACTTGTATGAACAATAACATTTACAGACGGATCGTTATTCTGAATGGTTGATTTGAGCTCTTCTAATTTGTCCAATCTTCTAGCTACCAAGATTAAATTTTTGCCTCGTGCCGCAAACGCCAATGCTGTCTCATATCCAATCCCTGAACTTGCACCTGTAATAACGGTATATTTCATCCTATTTTCTCCTTCTCAACATGTATTTTAGTGTAGATAAGCTTTCAAAATTAATTTAGAACGATCGTTCTTAATAGTGCAAAAAAACAATCAGATCTAACTTGCTATTTAGAATAGCATTTCTAGAACGAACAGTAAAGAATTATTTTCTGATTCATATTTAATGTCGCTTGAACAGGGAACATTAATCTTTCCAGACATGCGATACAAGTTCTCCACAACGTTAAGAGGACAAGAACCTGTATCACTAAAACAAATCATCCTTTATGAAGGCAAATCCTTTTGTTTGTCATATTGTAATCTTCTATCAGTCTAAGACGGATAATGTCACATCCATTATATTTTTTAATTTTTGCTGATCCGTAGTGGTCTTAACTAACGTACGTATCCCCACCCAAGCATTCATTAAATAGTGAGAAATAACTACAGGGTCAACGTTTGCCTTAATTTCACCCTTTTGTTGGCCTTCCCGAACAAGGTTTCTCAAGAATTCCTCCGTTCGCAAATAACTCTCATTGACCAAAGAGGAAACTTCAGGGTCCAATACGCCCAGTTCCACGCCTGAGTTTACAAGAAAACAGCCTAAAGGCTGACCTTCATTTCTTATGGTTGACTCAAACAAAGCCCGAATAATCTCTTTAATTGGTTTCTGTGTATCAATCAAAAAGCTCATTTTGTTGGTCTGCTTCGTTTCATATCGTTCAAGAGCTTTCATAAATAGAGCATGTTTATCCCCAAACGTATCATAAATACTTCGGCGGTGGATGCCCATAAATTCAACCAAATCCTGCATTGAAGTTTTCTCATATCCTTGAGTCCAGAACAATTGTATGGCTTTATCTAATACTTCATTCACTTCAAATTCTTTGGATCTTGCCATTGTCATCACCTCGAATAATCATTATACATTGAAGTGAACCATCGGCAAACTGGAAATGAACAAATGGATAGATTACAGGGATGACATGCGCAAAAGAAGATTTATTTATTTATTTATTTTTTTGTTTATTTATTCGCAAGATGATCATCCATAGCTTGAACAGCTAATTCGAATGCTTTAATTCTTTTTCTTAAAAGCGTCTTTTGAGGGCTACCCGCTTTTGACTTATTATAACTGTTCTCAAGTGACGGGAATAAACCCATCAGAACATTGCGAGCTTCTGCTAACTCTTCCTTGGTGTAATGATGAGCTCCTTGATTCCAGGCCTTTTCCAGCATCGCTAAGCCGACGTATAAGGCGTTGAGGCGTTTCTTAATTAGAGTCGTGTTGTTACCTTTCTGGATTAAATTAGTCAAGGCATTTTCCGATTTGCGAATTGTCGATTGGAAGGCTTGGATGGATTCCAATTTTTCTTCATCTGATATATTTTCCATGCGATGCTGTCCTCTCCTTTTCTCATGCATACAACTAATTTACATGCCCAACAAGATGTAATCAATATTATAATGTGCCAAAAAATACTACCAGTTTCAATGATTAACTATCGATCTCACCATACTGGACTAATAAAAAAAGAAATCCCGCCCTAGACATTTTCGTCCAAAACGGGATGCATATCATCATTTACTCGTTTGCGTTTTCCTTGGTCACCAGCTTCAATTCAGCCGGAATTGATTTCTCTACCTGCTTGCCACCCAGCACATCCAAAGCAGCTTGCACCGCCAGCTGGCCAATCAGTACGGGCTGTTGAGCGACTGTTGCCGTCAGCTTTCCGTCTTTAATGGATTTGATCGCATCATCGTTGCCGTCAAATCCAATTACGGGAATGTCTTTACCAGAACTTTGAATCGCTTCGATCGCACCCAGTGCCATCTCGTCGTTATGGGCAAATACCGCCTGTACATCAGGATTGCCCTGCAGCAGATTCTCCATGACATTCAAACCTTTGGAGCGATCAAAATCGGCAGACTGCTTTGCAACCACATGGAGTTTTTGATCAGCAATCTCGTGAAAACCTTTCCCCCGCTCTCTTGTTGCGGAGGCTCCCGGTACACCCTCAAGTTCGATCACCTTTGCTCCTTCGCCAAGATGTTCTACGAAATATTCCGCCGCCATTTGCCCACCTTTGACGTTATCGGATGCGACCAATGCGGCCACGTCGCCTTTGTCGGCCGAACGGTCAAGTGTAATCACAGGAATACCCACACTATTAGCCGATTGTACAGCCGTAGAGATTGCCGCGGAATCCGCAGGGTTAATCAGAAGGGCATCCACGCCCTGTTGAATCAGGTCGTCCACATCATTCGTTTGTTTGGCTGAATCATTTTGAGCGTCAACTACGATGACCTGAATTCCTTGCTTTTTGGCTTCTGCAGTAACCCCGTCTTTGAGGGAAACAAAGAATGGATTATTCAACGTGGAGACCGACAGGCCGATTTTTTTCTGTCCACTGCTTCCGGCAGAGTCTGGCTTGGCCCAACCCGGAGGCTCCAGAGAGCATCCTGCCAGAACGATCATCATTACGCTTACAAGCAATATGGTTAGTTTTTTCATGTTCGCTTCTCTCCTTAAGCCGTTTTCTTGCGGTCCAACAGGACAGCGATGGCAATAACGACGCCTTTTACAACCATTTGATAAAACGAGTTCACTCCGAGCAGGTTCAAACCATTGTTCAACACGCCGATGATCAATACCCCGATCAATGTACCGACGATCCGTCCTCTACCACCTGACAGGCTTGTTCCACCCAGAACTACAGCAGCAATGGCGTCCAGCTCATATGAAGTACCTGCTGTTGGCTGCGCGGAATTCAAACGGGAGGTCAGAATTGCACCTGCCAGCGCTGACAGCATACCTACCAGGGAGTAAATCATGATTTTTACGCGGTGAACTTTAATACCTGAGATAATGGATGCTTTCTCATTGCCACCAAGCGCGTACGTTTTACGACCGAAGGACGTTTTGTGCAATATCGTCCACAGAATTACGAAGGTAATCAGCATTGTGATCGCTGGCACCGGGATGCCAAGCATATAACCACGACCGAACAGTTGGAACAGCAGGCTGTCGCCCAACCCTGTAATCGGGTTACCGTTCGTATACACCAGCGTCAAACCCCGGAATACCGTCATCGTTGCCAATGTAGCAATAAAAGGAGCCATCTTCCCCTTCGTAATCATCAATCCGTTCACCATACCCATAACACCGCCGAGGGCAACCCCGATAATGATCGACAGAATCGGATCCAGACCTGAAAGCATCATATTGGCTACAAAGGCGCTGGATAGAGCAAGTATAGAACCCACCGACAAATCAATGCCGCCAGTCAGAATAACAAATGTCATGCCAAAAGCAATCAGCGCGTTAATCGAAACCTGACGCAATAAATTCAGAATATTAAGCGGTTCCAAAAAGCTTGGATTCAATACCGATACGATGATAATCAGAATGATCAGTCCGAGCAGCGGACCCAATTTCTGTGTCAGATTCGTCAAGCGGAAGCCGCTTTTGGCGGATTGGTTTTCCTGCAAAGTTGTCATATCATTGTCCCCCTGTAGCCATTGTCATAATGTTTTCCTGTGTTGCTTCTTCTTTTGTCAGTTCACCGCTAATACGTCCCTCATGCACAACCGCTATTCGATCACTCATGCCGAGAACTTCAGGCAGTTCGGAAGATACCATAATAATTGCAACTCCGCGGTCTGTCAGCTCGTTCATCAACTGATAAATCTCCCGTTTGGCCCCAACATCGACGCCACGTGTCGGCTCATCCAGGATAAGCACACTCGGGCCAATACCGACCCATTTAGCGATAACCACCTTCTGTTGGTTGCCTCCTGACAGGTTTCGTACCGCCGTTTCGGATGATTGCGTCTTGATTTGCAAACGTTTGATGAGCGTATCAACGAATTCCTGTTCTTTGTGGGTCGAGATAAATCCTTTGCTTGAGAAGCTGAACAGATTTGGTAACGCCATGTTCTCGCGAATGGAGAAATCTAATACCAACCCTTCATCCTTCCGGTCTTCGGTAATAAATCCAATTCCATGTTTAACCGCATCGGCAGGTTTCCGAATGTGAACCTTTTTGCCTCGAATCATAATTTCGCCACCGTCCAGAGGTTCCAAACCGAAGATTGCCCGCATGATCTCTGTTCGTCCAGAACCCATCAACCCGGAGAAACCGAGGATTTCGCCTGCTCTCACCGTAAAGCTAATATTTTGGAACAATCCTTTGCTGCTGGCGTCCCGTACCTCCAGGACTACTTCACCATACGAAGGATATCGTGCCGGATATCGCTCCGTAAGCTCACGTCCGACCATCTTCCGCACAACTTCGTCAAAACTTGTCTCCGGAATCGACTTCGTATCTACCGTTTTGCCGTCACGCATGATCGTAATTCGGTCACAAATCGTGAAAATTTCCTCCATCCGGTGCGAAATATATACGATGGACACGCCGTTTTTCTTGAGTGAAGCAATCACGCCAAACAACTTCTGTATCTCTCGCTCCGTAAGCGCCGCTGTCGGCTCATCCATAATGATGACTTTGGCGTCGGTCATTAGCGCCTTGGCAATTTCAATCATCTGCTGCTGACCGACAGAGCATTCTCCAGCAGGACGGTCCAGTGGAATTTGCACGGATAGCTTTGCAAACTGCTCTTGGGCAAGCGCTTTCATTTGTCTTGTGTTCAGCAATCCAAAAGACGAAGTTATTTCTTTACCTATGAAGAGATTATCAAGCACCGTCATTTCCGGCCAAACGTTCAACTCTTGGTGGATAAAAGCAAGACCCATCTTCTCAGCTTCCTTTGGATTGGCAAAATAGGTTTCTTTGCCGTCAATGGAGATGGTTCCCTGATCCCGCCCATGGAGACCGATCAAAATGTTCATTAGCGTGGATTTGCCGGCCCCGTTCTCTCCCATCAGGGCATGAACCTCGCCTTCCTTCAGTTCGAAATCCACCCCGCTCAACACCTGGTTGGTGCCAAACGCTTTATATATATCTTGCATCTGAATATGCATAATACCGTCCCCCTTTTAACCGAAAATGACGCCCGATTGTAAAATGCAATTGGCATACGGCGTAGCTTCGCCCGTACGAATGACCACTTTGGCATTACGGGTCATTGCCTTAAATTGTTCATGATTAATGGAAACGTCAACGGCTTCATCGCCAAATTTCTCGGTAATAAATTGCAATGCCTCTGGATTCCCTGCCTTGATCTCAGTTGCCAAAATCACTCTCTCAACGACCATATCGTCCGCAATAAGCTCCACGATCTCTTGAAAACTTGGTGTTCCCAGTTTCAAGGACAAGTCGATTTTGGGCACCCCTTCTGGAACCGGGAGGCCAGCATCCGCGATAACTATCGTGTCCGTATGACCCAAATCAGATAACACCTTGGAGATGTGACTGTTCAATATACCCAGCTTTTTCATTTCAGGCTTTCCTCCACTTCATCCCGTGTCGGCATGCCTCCTTGTGCGCCGAATTTGGTCACGGATAGCGATGCAGCCCGGTTGGCGAATCTAATGCTGTCTTGCAGCGGTTTTCCTTCCGCCAGAGCGACCGCAAATGCGGCGTTAAACGTATCACCCGCTCCGGTTGTATCCACTGGTTCCACTTTGTAAGTAGGTACAACGATTTCCCGCTCTCCGTCAAAGTACCGAACTCCGTTGCTGCCCTCTGTAATAAACAACTTGTTTGGATATTTGCGCAGCGCCTCTGCCGGGGTCATCCCCTCAAACAAAATCTCGGCCTCATGCTCGTTCGGCGTGATATAAGCAGCTTTGTTGATGACCTCATCCGGTACTTTTCTGGCCGGAGCTGGATTCAACAAAAGAGGGGTTCCGCTATAGGCGCAAATTTCGCTGACACGAACAACGGTTTCCTCCGAGACTTCTTGTTGGATCAGCACAATATCGGCACTTTTGATTACTTCTGCTGCTTCATTGACATACGCGGGTGTAACTTCGCGATTTGCCGCCTCAACGAACACAATACTATTATCACCTTCTGCTAGCACGATATGAGCCGTGCCGCTTTCCATATGTGTAACCGGTTTCACATTTTGCGTATTTACGTGATTTTCTTTGAAATTATTTAAAATGGCCGTACCGAACGCATCATCGCCTACCCGGCCGATCATCGTAACTTCGGCTCCCAGCCTTGCTGCAGCGACTGCCTGATTTGCTCCTTTGCCCCCCGGCACTGTTTTGAAGCTGTCGCCAAGGACGGTTTCACCCGCCCCTGGCCGTCTTGAGGAAGTGACAACCAGATCCATGGAGCTGCTTCCAATTACGCATATTTTAGCCATTCGAATTCACCTTTCTTGTTGTGCCCCGTTCAATGAAACTGACAGGCAATTGTATGTGTTTGTTTTCGATGTGAGCTTGTTCCACAAGTTTGATTAGCAAACCGGCGGCTTCTCTTCCCATCTCGTATGCCGGTTGGCGAATGGTCGACAAGGCGGGCGATAGCAGGCTGCTCATTGGGATATCGTCGAAGCCAATAATCTGCATATCTTCCGGAACTTTTTTTCCGATTCGCAATGCCTCGTGCAGCACCGCCATAGCCGCGATATCATTACTCGCAATAACTCCATCCGTATCACCGTACTTGCTAAAAAGCTCATCCGCCCATAAGCCAACATCATTAAAGGAAAAGGATGTCGTTTGGATGACGCGGTAATCCAGACCGGCCTCAAGTATGCTCTCGATTGCACCTTCAAAACGATCCTGCGCAGGTTTGATATGTGCCGGTCCCTGCATAACCGTAATTCGGCGGCTTCCGCGTTTGATGATCTCCCGCGCAGCCAGGCGCCCACCCTCTCTGCCATCCGCATATACCGAGGGACTGTCCAGCGGCGTCCTGTCCAGAAACACCACAGGGATCTTCAAGTTCTCATATATTGAAGAATGAGGGTAATTCGTTGAAGAGATTACGCCCACCACATTGTTCTGGATAAAAGTCTGGATGTAATCCTTTTCCTTCTGTTCATCCTCATCACTATTTCCGAAAATCAGTCTGAACTCCTGCTCCTGCATCCGGTCCTCTACACCACGTGCAAGCTGCGGAAAGTAAGGGTTTGCAATATCCGGTAGCAGCAGGCCAATCAGTTTGGACTTACGTTTGTATAAAGAGCGGGCCACTTCATTGGGAGAGAAGCTAAGCTGCTTAACTGCTTCCTCCACTTTCTTGCGAGTGTCCGCGTGAACATAACCTCTTTCATTAATGACTCTTGATACAGTGGCTACCGAAACGCCAGCCAGATTAGCTACATCTTTAATCGTTGTCATGAACGTTCACTCCTAATGTGTAACCGGTTACAGATATGAAAATATCACATTTATTTAAATTTGACAATCCTTTTATGACTGGAAATTTATCCTAGTCATCAGATAAAGACCTAATTAAGACAGTAACACTATGCCATAGCGTCACCTTGAACCAATCTATATATTCAATCAAAATTAACAACTTCCTTCGAGGGTGAACTGTAACATGGATACTAAATCAATGCGTAGCATGGTTATAATAGAACATTTAAGATGCATGCTTTAGTTGGCAAGGCTTGCCTTAAATTCGACCTATCCATTAGATTAGATATTGGAGGTGTAGATCATTGAAATTTAACGAGTATGTTAAAGGCAAGTCTTATAGAACAGAATCTATTCAATTGTCGAAGAAGGATATTATTGATTTTGCGAAATTTTATGATCCTCAATATATGCATATTGACGAAACAAAAGCCAAAGAAGGCCGCTTTGGCAGCCTCATTGCTTCAGGTATGCAGACAATGAACACGTCTTTCAAGCTTTGGGTGGAACTAGGGTTATATGGAGAAGATATTGTTGCAGGAACGGGCATGAATCACATAAAGTTCATCAAACCTGTGTTCCCAGATGATGAAATTCATGTTCTAGCCGAAGTAGTTGATTTGGCTCCAAAAAGGAATTATGGTGGTATCGTTACCGTATTGCTTACTACTTTTAATCAACATAATGAAAAGGTCTTTCAGGCAGAATTAAGTGCTCTGATTAGTAATTGAATTTGTACGATAAGGTTTCGTTAGGATATTGAAAATAAAACCGACCGCACATCAGGCCTGATGTACGGTCGGTTGCTACACAATTTTAGTCATGCACCATTACAAAATTTCGATGTACCCTTCTGTTCCATGTACCCGAATTTGCTGACCATCTTTTATTCGTTGGGTTGCATTTCCCACTCCGACAATGGCTGGCAACCCATATTCACGTGCAATCACTGCACCATGGGTCATCAATCCACCCACTTCGGTGACTAGACCTTTAATAGATACGAATAAGGGTGTCCAGCTCGGATCCGTATAGGGAGTGACTAGTATATCTCCATCTTCCAGATCAGCATCTTCAATATTGAAGATGACACGTGCTCGTCCCTCTACGACTCCGGAAGAAACAGGCAAGCCTACAATAGCATTCGCTGGCAGATTTTCACGTTGGTACTGCCCTGCTATGATTTCACCATCAGACGTGATCACACGAGGTGGAGTTAGTTTTTCATAAAATCTATAATCTTCTTTCCGTTTAGTGATGAGTTTTCCATCCAATTTATTGCTTCGTACAACTTCACGAAGTTCTTCAAAAGTCAGATAGAATATATCCTCTTTTTCAGTAATAACGCCCACTTGTACAAGTCGTTCGGCTTCTTTCAATAAAGCCTGCTTGTATACAAAGTAACGGTTGATCATGCCGTATTTGGGATATTCCCGATAACCGATGAAATTACGAACCAGGTCGATCATTCGTTTCGTTTCCTGGGCTTTATGTTCACCATCAGGCAATAGTTTTAATTGATCCAAAACTTCCTGTTCTTTCTTCAACGCTTCCTGTCGCCCTTGCTCAAATTTCCGTTGGCTTTCATTAGGTTCAAAGTTCTTGATATTACCCAGAATCATTGGCACAAGCGTAATGGGTTTTTCACTCCAACGGGTTCTGGTCAGATCAATTTCTCCGGCACAACGCATTCCATATTTGTCCAGATAATCCTGAATGGCACCCCGTGCTTCCTGTCCGCCCTCCATCTTACCTAGCTCATCCAAAAAGTTATCCTCTTTAACATGCTGTAAATAAGCAATAACTTCCGGATACGGACGAATCACATCTGCAACATCGAGTAACGCCAAACCCATTTCTGAAGTGATATTGTTAGGTACAGATTGAGAGAGCGTATCTGCTGCATTTTTCTCACCTAACCACTCTTTTATGTTTTCATTGATCCATGCTGAAGCCTTCATGGCAGTCATAAACACATTTGAACTTCGTGGGTTCGATAGAAATTTCTTCAATTCTTGGAGATCTTCAAGGATAAAATCAAACAATTGCAACCCAGATTTCTTTTGGATGCTACGTTTCAGCTTTTCTATCGAGTCTTGATTGCTCTTAATTAAATCAGAGACAATAGTTGAATCATTTTCAATATCTGCTTGAAAAGTCTTAGACGCGCCCAGTTTATTGTTAGTAGGAGGACTTGATGCTGTCTCATCAGCAGGTACCAATTTTATAAAATTCTCTCGCTTGAGTATGGTTGTAAGTGCGTCCTTAAGGAGCGGATCGGATTGTTCCATGGTATTTATGAAGTTTTCTCTCATGACAGGCGAAGCCAGCCTAGCCGTAATATCAACAAACAATCTTCCACCAGCTATACGCATAGGTGCCGGAGTCGTTAATAGAAAGAAAGATAAGCCCAGAGGTTTCATGGGATCAGTCATCATTTGTTGATGACCCACAGATAAGTACACATGATTTTCCTGGTCACTCGCTTCAGGGATCGGGTACAACGTTGTGATTGGCCGACTTTGGACAATATAAAACATATCATCCGCCAAACACCATTCGATATCCTGTGGAAAACCAAAATGTGCTTCAATCTGTCTTCCCATGCTTGCCAGTTCTAGAATTTGTTGGTCAGTAAGTGTTTGCGTCTGCTGCAGAACGGGATCGACCTGATGGGTATACGTCCCACCATCTTTCCGTCCATAGATGGCCAACGTTTTGGTGGCTATCCTCTTATCGACAATTTCACCTTCCCGTACCTTATAACAATCGGCAGATACCAAGCCGGACACCAGCGCCTCACCAAGTCCAAAACTGGCGTCGATGGAAAGTAGTTTCCGGTTGGATGTGATCGGATCAGCCGTAAATAAAATCCCTGAGGCCGCCGGGAAAACCATCTTTTGAATGATAACGGATAAATGCACCTGACCATGATCAAATCCATTTTGCATACGATAGATTACCGCGCGATCGGTAAACAGGGAAGCCCAGCATTTGCTAATATGCTGCATGATTGCTTCTTTCCCAATGATATTTAAGTACGTGTCTTGTTGACCAGCAAAAGAGGCATGTGGTAAATCTTCAGCGGTCGCACTGGAACGCACTGCATATGCATGTCCTTCTCCAAATTTGGAGAGATAGTCAGCAACTTCTTTTTCAACATCGGCAGGAATGTCTACGCTCATAATAAGTTCTCTGATCTGTCTGCTGATCTCAACAATTTGCTCTCGTTCATCTACTTTCATCATCGTTAATTGATCCAGCAAAGAATGATACGTTTTGTTTTGTTCTATGGCTTTTTGGTATCCAACGGTTGTCACACAAAATCCTTCGGGAACCACTACTCCTTCAATCTTGGATAACTTCGCTAGATTTAACCCTTTTCCACCAACGAGCGCAAGCTGCAATTTTTCCATTTCCTGAAATCCGATAACCAAAGAACCCATTCATATCTCCCCTAACCGATAAATTGAGAAAAAAACATTTGACAAAGAGTTTACCGCCATGTTATGATTTAAATATAAGATAAGATACTCGTTTCATTTTAAATCAGAAAAGCGTAATCTGATTATATCATTGTGTTTATTTATTTACAATATTGAAGAACCTGGTTAAATCACCAGGTTCTTTTTTGCCTGTCTTCAACTTGAATTCTACGGTCAGCATCTTCTGAATTCCGAATGAAGTCAACAGAAAAAGCAGCCTGCCCTCGAATGAGGTTGGGTTGCTTTTTCCGTTACGGTATTTTCCCAGGAGCGGTAAACTCAAATAGCCATCTTCCCTGTAGTGTCTACGCTTTTTCATTTTTTTGTTACAGCTACTGGCAGTTTGTGATATGGTCAGTGAGGTGCGATCAGCCCGTACACATTTACATATCATGCGAGGAGAAGATTGAAAGTGAATGAGATCAAAGCAATGGAGAAACCGATCAAATTTAGCGATCCTTTATTTGTAACGTTAGTTGCGAGTGTATGTTGCTTGTTATGGGGAAGTGCCTACCCCTTTATTAAGCTTGGATATATTGCTTTTGACATCCTGTCAGAAGATATCCCATCAAAATTTGTATTTGCGGGTTATCGATTTATTTTAGCGGGATTACTGCTTCTGTTTTTGTTTCGTGTCATTACTAAACGGAAATTTGAGCTGTCTAGACGACAATTTTCAAGCTTAGTATTACTTGGTGTGTTCCAAACGGGGCTGCAGTATATGTTTTTTTATGTGGGCGTAGCCAATATAACAGGTGTCAAAGGTTCAATTATGAATGCAACAACGACCTTTTTCAGTGTTGTTCTAGCTCATTTTCTATATAAAAATGATAAACTGAGCAAAAATAAAGTAGTCGGCTGTTTGCTGGGATTTATTGGCGTAATTATTGTTAATTTCCACTCCGATCTGCTGGAGTTCTCCTTCTCTCTCACAGGTGAAGGCTTCGTTATTATTGCGGCTCTTATTTTTTCCATTACGGCCATTTATGCAAAACATTTAACTGGCTCGATCGACGTTCTGGTTATTACCGGATTTAGCCTGTTTGTCGGCGGACTGGCACTCACCCTACTGGGCCTCATGCTCGGGGGTCGGGTTACGCATTTTACACTTGAATCAGCGGGTATCTTGATTTATTTAGTTTTACTTTCATCAGCCGCATTTTGCTTGTGGAATCTGCTTCTGAAATACAACAAAGTTGGGAAAGTATCTGTATATAACTTCCTCATCCCTGTGTTTGGCACACTGCTCTCGGCGTTGTTCTTGGGAGAAACGATTATGGAAGTAAAAAATCTAATCGCATTGCTGTTCGTGTCGATCGGTATTTATATGGTCAATCGAGTAACCTTGTCAAAATAATGTTTTTCTTTCCATACGAATGGGGACTACCCACCTAAGATTTGGTACAAGAAACTTACTCTCTAAATACAAAAAAAGGTCGCTCATTAGCGACCTTTTTTTGTATTTAAGCCTCATCTTTCCGCATTACAAACAGGAATAAACAACATTGCGCAAGCGGCGATGAACATAAGGCTCCTGATTGTTCAACAGGTGCTGTGCATACATGACCGTGAGTTCGGAGTCTGGATCAATGATGGCCATGCAGCCAGCAGCACCACTCCATCCAAATTCACCAAGTGGGCTTAACGAACCGCTTCCTGCTTTGCAGACATGTGTACGTACCCCCAACCCATAACCATACCCGCCCATATGATCCCAGGAGTAATCACCACGGGTCATATCGTTCAGATGGTCTGTGCGCATCAGTTCCACTGAAGCCGGTGACAGAATGCGCACGCCTTCCGGACTGGTTCCGCGTCCAGTCAGCATATTCAGGAACAGCGCATAATCGCTGACGGTGGACAATAGTCCGGCACCGCCGCTCTCTAATTCAGTCCCTACCCGGAATCCGTTCCCATCCATACGAACGGCTTTCTCAAGCTCATCATTGTATGCATACTGCGGGATCAGACGGGCCTGCTGTTCAGCGTTCAGATCAAACGCTGTATCGTTCATACCGAGTGGTTCGGTAATTTCTTCTTGCAGATACGTACCAAAACGTCTGCCACTTACAACTTCCACCAAAGCTCCGAGAACATCATGGCACATGCTGTAGTTCCACTGTGTACCTGGTTCAAACAGAAGCGGTTCCTTGGCGAGCGCTTTCGCGAAATCGCGTGTCGGCAGTTGGCCATTGGTGTTCTTCACGGCTTCCTGAATGCTTGGTGAGCCAATGTCATAGGAGAATCCAGCAGTCATCGTAAACAAGTCACGTACCGTAATCGCTCTTGTAGCTTTTTCCAATCTGAGCTCGCCGTTCGATAAAGTTTTCTTCACCGTCATCTCGGCATATTCCGGCATATAGTCGGAAACCGGATCACTCAGCAGCATTTGCCCTCTCTCTACAAGTTGAAGCGCTGCCACGCAAGTCATAATTTTCGTCATGGAGTAGAGATTAAAGATCGCCCCATCGCCGATTGGCGTTTGCTCCTCCAGATTGGCGTAACCATTCCGGTAACGGAAAACGGTATCATTTTGATGCATCACAAGCACCTCTGCCCACGGAATTCTCCATGACGTAATGCGGTCAATAAAAGTAGCAAGCGGTTTAAAGTCCATACTTCCCCGTCCTTCTATGTAGAATCGTTTATCACTGCACTAAGTGGATCTGTGTTTATGCACATGACCCACATAGTATTAATATACGACCATTCCTATGCATTGACCATATCTAATAGAAAGCAACTTTAAACTATTAGCACAATTTTTAGAATCCGCTATAGGGTTTTGACCATAATAAAATCGATTTGCTCCTCGTCCCCCATGTAAAAAGAGTGTGAACCGGTTTGAACAAACCCCATCTTCCTGTAAAAAGCAATGGCATTGTCATTCTTTTCCCATACTCCGAGCCAGATTTCCTTCTTTTTGTATTCCAATGCGGTCTCCACAGCTTTATTAAGCAAATCTTTACCCAGACCATGCTTTTGGAAATCTTTTCTAATATAAATCCTCTCAATTTCAAGTGAAGCATCACTCATTTTTTCAGATTGGGCACCATCCCTGTTCAACTTTAGATATCCAGCGAGTTCATTGTTGTAGTAGACGAAAAAAATGTCTGAACAGCTATTGGACAGTTCATCCTCCAACTGTTTAGCGTTAAAGGCTCTTTCCAGATAGGCTATCATATTGTCATGAGAATTCTGATCTTTAAAGGTATCGTTGAACGTTTCTATGCTGATCTCTTGTAGTTTTTGTAAATCCTCGCGACTGCACGCTTTTATTTCCACTGTCATTATAATGTATCGCTCCTTCTATGAATCAATAACGTATTTAAAAACAACTCACTTTTTTTGTTGCATATACAACAATTATTATACACTTAATCTACTCTAAATTTGTATAGTTTGCAACAATTTCTTTATATTCTGTCGGACTGAATCCCGTATATTCCTTGAACACCTTGGAGAAATAATGCTGATCACTGAACGATAACAGATCTGATAACTCCTTAAACTTCATATCCGGCTGACACTCCATTAATCTGCAAGCTTCCTTAATTCTAAGATTGGTATAATACTGAACAAACGTGACTTGCGTTACGTTTTTAATCACTCGGCTAACATAAGATGGGCTGACGTGAAACTTCATTGCAATGTCGTTGATGGATATTTGGGTATATTTGTTCCGCTTGATGTACTCATCCATTTGCTCAAACAGCACTTCTCTGCTCTTCCGACCTTGGGATTGCAGCATTTCAAAACATTGACTGATCCATTCCATTAATTCACGGCAAAAGTCTTCATATGTTTCTTCATCAAATAACTTTTTTGCTCTAAGATCCAGACCAAGCCTAATGCCAGCCCCTTGCTCTTCAACCAAATGTGCGAATGCGTCCACTACTAAGTTGATAAATCGTTCCATTTCTTTTACATGCACGTTTTCCTCGGTCCATCGATTCATCAACTCGGATAGCTTAAGGGCAAACTGTTCCTTCTGGCGAGCTTGTATCATATGAACAAAAGCAGATTCCAATACGGAATCCATGCAACCTGATTCAGTTCTTGCTACGGAGAAAGGATTTCCGCTATCCAGCACCAATCCACTGTTCAATCGCTGATGCATTGATAAAAGGGACGATACTTGGTGGTAAAGCTCAGACAGATTAACGGATTCCGACCATACCAGTTGTCCTCCAATTGATGTATCCATACCTTGTACAACCAAATATCGCCGCAACGATTCGAGACATTCATGTACGGACGAATACAAATCAAGAATCCCTCTGTTCACAAAAACAATGAATTGATGCGGAGTTTGACTCAGGAACACTTTAGAGGGACGTGGAGCAAAAAAGTCTTCCAAAGAAGCCTGCAGCGTCTGTTGTCCCCATCTTTCCCGTTTCGGGGTGAATGGTTGTCTGCGCAGAATAATCATCAATTGAGCCGAAAATGCAGAATACTCTCCCGGCTTGAGTTCAGCGTAACTATGGGGATCAAGGATTTCTTGTAACTCATGAAAGTTAGTTGACCTCAGTTGGTCCAGTTCTTTAACAACTCTGCCCATGACTTCCTCCAGAGCATCCAGCTCAACAGGTTTTAGCAAATAGTCGAACACCTGCAAATTCAAGGCTTTTCGCGCATATTCAAAATCGCTATAGCCACTGATTAGGATGACCTTCAAATCCGGCTGCACAAGCTTCGCTTGCTCGATCAGGGATAGGCCATCCATCTTGGGCATCCGGATGTCTGTCAACAGAAGATCAATTGGTTCCTTCTGAATCGCTGTCAGCGCCTCTTCCCCGTTCGTGGCCGTAACCGCCACGTGAATTGGAAAGTTCAGCTTATCCAAAAGCATCTTAATATTGCGTAATATGGGTTTGCTATCTTCAACGATCATGATATTATACATATCCTGTTCCTCCTGTAATCAGTAAAAATCCTTCGTCATTGAGCCGATGATTTGAATGGTTGCTCCTTTTTCTTCATCAGCATGATTGTTGTACATGTTAAACAAAAGCCGGTTGCTGTACATCAGTTTAAGCCGATTAACGCTGTTGATGATCCCCATGTTGCCAAGAGCTGTCTGACGATCGGGGGGTTGATTCATTCCGGTGCTGGACTGCTGAATATTGGACAAAATCTCTTCGATTTTGTTTGGCGGGAAGCCTTCTCCGTTATCTTTGATCTCCAAAGCCCATAATCCGTTATACTGCTTCACGGTAATTTGAATACGCCAAGGTGGTGTAATATTAAAAAAAGCATGCTCAATGCAGTTTTCCACAAAAGGCTGAATGACCAACCGCGGCAGCCGGATCTCACTCGCCAGTTCATCAGCATGGATGTTCCACTCCAAATCTTCTTCATACTTCTGTTGTACCAACGACAAATAATGTCTCGTATGCTCAAGCTCATCCGCCATTGTCACATGTGCATAAGGAGATGAAACAATATAACGCAAACTGTCTGATAGATGTTTGCACATTTCAGACACGGTCTGGGTTCTCCCCTCTTGAGCAGCAATGCTGATCAAATACAGGACGTTATGAAGGAAATGAGGAGCAATTTGCGCTTGCAGTGCGGAATTCCGCGCGGTAACTTCTTCATGTAATGCCTTTTTCTCACGATCAATGGACTCTTGTAATCGTTCCATTAAATCCTGAAATGCTTCATTCAACAGCAGCAGGTCATTATTTTTGGGCCGATCCTCTACCTTCAGCTTCATATTGCTGTAATTAATGCGCCATATCTGGCTGCGAAGCTTGCGAATCGGAAGCAACAGGTTGCGCGTGGAGAAGAAAATGTACACAAAAGAAATGAGCATTAACGCTGTAATCAGCAGAATGGACATGCTTTGTACAGAATGAATCGAGCCTAACACCGAATTTTTCGGTGTTACGATAAAAGTAATCCAACCCGTTTGGTGAGACGTGGAATGTGTAACATAATTATTTTGTTCATCAACTGCCAGTCCCTCTTCGAATAATGGGTCCTTCAACACCAACGCGTTCTTGTTTGCTTCCGAGCCAGTCATTTGCTCACCTTGCTTGTTCACAATAAAAACATCCCCTGCTGTAATTCCTTCCGTAAGTTTTTGAATGTAAGCCTGATCCATTTGAATACTAAGGTATCCGTACAGCTTGCCATTCTGATCATTTATTGTTCGGACAAATGAGATGATGTCTGCCTGCCGGAGCAGTATAAAACCGTTTCCGCTCCACTCTCGTCCACTCCTGCTTTTTTCCATCATGGTACTCAGGATCGGTGGAGCATGTCCTGAACCAATATACGATGTGAGCAGCACACCTTGTTTATCATAAATGGACATGTCCTTGATGTTCATGCTGGGGCCGATAGCCTGGAACATGATATCTTTTAGCTTCCTGATTTGTTTTAGTCTTTCATAATTACTTGGAGCCAAGGAACTCTTGTCCATCGTTGCAAAGATATCCTTGTTAGACAATATACGCTGGGACATCTGGTTTTGCTGCTCTACGTATAGGTCAACCTGTTCACGTACCTTTGTGGCAGTGATAAGTGTGTCTTCCTCCGTTTTTTGTGTAAGCGGGCGGATAACGACAAGGTTTACATATACGATGAAGCAGCCTAACACGAACAAAAGCAGTGCCAGAAATGTCAGGAACACCTTGGTCTGCAAGCTGAATTGTGCGGCTCTATGTATCAATTTCACCATTCTTCGAGAAGCCTCCTGTCTTGTCCTGCTGTGTAACTCCCCTGTATCATGTCTAACTGTAGCATGCGTTTGCATGAAATGATAGCGATTTCAAGTTCAGGATTTTACACATGAATATTCAAGCACAGACATGTACCGGAGCAAAAAGGGATTTTATAATTGAATTTGTAAACGGATTCATTACATGTTTCAGAGGGGGATTTGCATTGATTATGCATAAAACAAAAAAAGCAGCATCCATGATTCTGGCCAGCCTGTTATCCATTTCGCTGACCGCTTGCGGATCGGGAGGTACGGATTCCGGCACATCTGCAAGCAATGGCAATAAGAACGCCAAGGTTACACTGGAATTGGCCATTTCCAAGAGCTCACAGGATTCAGCCTTTATCCAGCAGGATATCCTTGATGAGTTTGAGAAACAGACCAACATTTCTGTCAATCTGCAGCTTATTCCGGCCGAGCAAACAACAACTGTGCTGCAAACGAAGCTGGCTGTAGATGAAACTCCTGACATCATTCAATACAATCTGGCCAGCGCGGTGACGGACCTGAACCTTGAACGCAATTTTGAAATTTTGGATAACGAATCCTGGGCCAGCCGAATTGTAAACAAAGATGTGCTCTCCGCTGCCGGTCATATTTACAGCTTTCATGTCAGTCAGGATACGGGTATGCAAGGCGTGGTGTACAACAAACAGATTTTTGCGGATCTGGGTCTGTCCATCCCGACAAGCTATGATCAATTTTTGGCCATCTGTGAAAAAATTAAAGCCGGCGGCATTACTCCAGTATTTATGCCTTATAAAGATGCCTGGGCTGCGAACATCTGGCCCGCCGCAGCATTTGCCGACTTTGTAGCCAAGAATGATCCGTCTTTTTTTGATGAACTCAACAGCAACAAGAAAAAATGGTCCGATATTCCCGAGTTTAAAACGTTTTTGGCGCAGCAATATGAAGTGTACACCAAAGGATATACCAATACGGATGTGCTTAGCGACAGCTATGACATGGCCGTTGGCAAATTCCTGAACAAGGAAGTCGCCATGATGTTTATGGGAGACTGGTTAATTGAAGGCGTAGCACAGCAGGATCCAAGCATGGAGCTCGGCGTATTCCCTATTCCATCTTCTGAAGATGCCAAGCTGGGGGCAAGTCCGCTTGGAGGTCAGCTGTTCATTCCAAAGAAGGCAAAGCATCTGAACGAAGCCAAACAGTTCCTGGACTTTATCGCCTCCAAAGAGATTGCACAGGAAATCGTCGATTCCAAAGGCTATGTATCCAATTTTAGCGACGTTACTACGCCGGAATTGCCCGCGTATAAGCAGGATATCGTCGATAATTACATCACGCCGAAGAAGACAGTGCTGACCACGGATGCTTACATGCTGGTAGATCGCAGTGAGTTATACAGACTGCTTCAGGATCAATTCGCTGGCGGCTTGACACCGGAGGAAGTGTTGAAATCCTGGGATGAAAAGTTCAGTCAACTGATGCAGGATAAGGGCGTTTCCGGTTTCTAAGAAGTGAAATACAGGGCAGCATGTCATTTTTGAATGATGTGCTGCCTAGCCATAACGGAGCGTGAGACATGAAAAGGGCAAAAAATTTATACTCGTATTACATGGTATTTCCGGCACTGCTCATCTACTCGGTCTTTTTTGTAATTCCGGCAATCGCCGCTTTCTATTACTCCTTCACGGATTGGCGCCTCGACCGAATGGATCTGAAGTTTATCGGATGGGACAATTTCGAGAAAATTTTCTCGGACAAAACACTTATTTTAGCGCTTAAAAATACAGCGATTTTTGCCGTTGTCACCGTTGCCGGCAAAAACATTATTGGCCTGCTGCTGGCCGTGGCCCTGAACATGAGATTAAAAACGAAAAATCTGCTGCGTGCGATTTTCTATTCCCCTTCCATTCTGAGCATTCTTGTCATCAGCATCCTGTTCACGCCAATGCTGCGGACGGAGGGTACAATCAATCGCGTATTGGAAGCGGTTGGATTACATTCATTGAGCCAAGCCTGGTTGACCAATCCTTCCCTTGTCATCTGGACCATTGCCATTGTATCCATCTGGCAAAGCGCAGGGTTTCAAATGGCCATCTATCTGGCCGGCTTGCAATCCATTTCCCAAGAGTATTATGAAGCCGCCAAAATTGACGGAGCAAGCTCTTGGAAAAGCTTTTTCAAAATTACACTGCCTTTATTGCTGCCAGCCATCAATATTAATCTGATGTTGACCCTGATTGGCGGGCTCAAAGTATTCTCTGAAGTATACGTCATGACCGGCGGGGGCCCAGGGAACGCTTCTCAAGTAGTTGGTACGATTATTCTACGCTCCTTCGGGGAAGGAAACTGGGGACTTGGTACCGCGGTCAACACCCTTCTGTTTGTAGTTGTCACGATTATTGCTATACCGCTATTGATTTTCATGCGGCGCAAGGAGGTTACGGAATAACATGGGATATACACGCAAACTCGCTATTCGCAACTATGTTGTTGAAGGATTTCTGCTCCTCGCCTCTCTGCTCATTTTGCTGCCCCTGGTGATTCTGATCCTGGGCTCGTTCAAAACGAGCGCTGAAGTACTCAGCTTCTCCTTGAGTTTGCCGGATAAATGGCAGTTTTCAAACTATGTCCGAGTATTTGAAGAAGGCGGTCTGTCCCGAGCATTCCTGAACAGCATCTGGATTACAGGGATCTCGTCTATTATCAACATTGTGGCGTCCTCAGCAGCATCCTTCATTCTGGCACGCCGGGACACAAAACTTTCAAACACAATATATATGTATTTTTTCATGGGACTGATTGCGCCGATGTCGATCATTACGACGATTCGGGTCGTACAGGGATTGGGGTTTTACGGCAGCATATCAAGTGTCATCCTGATTTACGCTGCGCTTAATACCGCTTTTAGCGTATTTTTGTACAGCGGATTTATCAAAACCATTCCGAAAGCGCTGGACGAGGTCGCATTCCTGGAAGGTGCCAGCGTATTCGGTGTGTTTTTCCGTATTGTTACACCGCTCATTCTGCCCGTTAACGCAACGGTAGCGATCATGGTGTTTATGTCGGTATGGAATGATATTACAATTCCGGTATACTTCCTTACGAACAGTTCAACCTGGACGATGCCGCTTTCGATCTATAATTTCTACGGGAAATACAGCCGAGACTGGAACTTGATTTTTGCTAATCTTGTGTTGACTTCACTTCCTGTATTTATCCTCTACTTGTTTGGACAGAAATATATCGTTAGCGGACTTACTGCGGGTGCAGTCAAAGGGTGACCATTGGTATTTAAATAGAAATAAACTTAGGACGCTTTTGGGAAATCAACTCCCAAAGCGTTTTTTTGTCATACTATCTTGACGTTTATTTACAATACACACTTCTTTGTTTATTTCTGAACAAATTCAATGAATCTAACAATTGATTATACATTTCTCCCTTATATAATAATAGATAGATGTTCATTATTGTATAAATGTAAATTTAAATTATACATCAGTGTTACTACAATAATGGATGCCATTCACTTTATCCCAAGCAATCCATTCATGTTGAAAGGAGATGCTACGATGGACAGACCCTATACGATTTGTCATATGCTTAGTTCGTTGGATGGCAAAATTATCGGGGATTTTCTGGAAGATAATCGGTCAGCCTACTTCATTCATGAGTATGAACGTATCCATGACCGCTACGAGTGTAATGCTTGGATGTGCGGACGAATCACGATGCAAGAGCATTTTGCACATGAATATATTCCTCCATCCAATCAAGACAAGCAGTCCCCCATTCCTCGAACGGACTATATTGCACAGAAAGACGTTGAAAGTTATGCCATCGCTATAGATCCACACGGCAAATTGGCTTGGAACCACAATTATATATCCGAAGAGAATGGCAACAGAACAACGGATCACATCATTGAAGTCCTGACTGAAGAAGTTCCTGATGCTTATCTCGCATATCTGCAAGAATTGGGCATCTCTTATATCTTTGGTGGAACGAAAGAGCTGAACGTTGTGACGGTTGTAAAAAAATTGAAAGCATTGTTCTCCATCGATCAATTACTGCTGGAGGGCGGCGGTGTCTTAAACGGTTCTTTCCTGAACGAAGGTTTGATCGATGAGCTGAGTCTCGTATTCGTTCCTTTTGCAGGGGCTAGCTCTCCAGCTTTGACCATCTTTGAGAATGGTTCGAGTTTCAAAGAAACCTTCCCCGTTCATTTTGAATTGAAAAGAGTCGAACAAATGGAACATAACGGATTGTGGATGACTTATCGAGTAGAAGGAAATTCTAAATAATTCTTAAATGTACAACGAATGGAGGATCACATAGCTATGGAAAAAAAACAAACTGCTGGACGAGATATATTGGGTGACTTCGCCCCCAAATTTGCAGAGTTGAATGACGATATTCTATTTGGCGAGGTATGGTCACGAGTAGAAGAATTATCTAGTCATGATCGCAGTATGATTACCGTCTCTGCACTTATTGCCGGTGGAAATTTCGAACAATTAACCCCACACCTTCATAAAGCAAAGGAAAATGGAGTAACTCGTAATGAAGTTTCCGAAATGATTACTCACCTTTCCTTCTATGTGGGCTGGCCTAAGGCATGGTCTGCGTTCAATATTGCAAAAGATATTTTTAAATAAAATAGAAAGTAGGGAACCATCATGACAAACGAACATTTGAGTAACAGCACCATCTTCCCGCTGGGAAAAAAAGTAGAAGCCAATTTTATTGGAGACGCGTATCTGGAGATGGTCTTTACAGATGAAACTCCACTAAACACTAGCATTGGAAATGTCACTTTCGCGCCAGGAGCACGCAATAATTGGCATTCACACGCTGTAGGTCAAGTGTTACTTGTTACAGGTGGTGAAGGCTGGTTCCAGGTAGAGGGTAAACCTGCACAATTACTTAAAACCGGAGATGTTGTAAATATTGCTCCGAACGTTAAGCACTGGCATGGGGCAACAGCCGAAAGCTGGTTTGTGCATCTGGCTATGACACCAGGACAAACGGAATGGTTAGAACCTGTGAATGATGAGTGGTACAACGCGCTCTAAGGCGAAGGAATCTGTATCTAAATGAAAGGAATGAAATTGAATATGTCTAATATTGCGGGTAAAGTTGTAATTCTTACGGGAGCATCCAGTGGGATTGGAGAAGCTACCGCGAAAGTTCTTGCTTCGAAAGGAGCCAAGCTGGTATTGGCAGCTAAGCGAATTTGAAAAAATTGATGTTCTAATCAACAATGCAGGAATCATGCCTCAAGCCTTTCTTTTCAAGAAAAAAGTTGATGAATGGGACAATATGATCGAAGTAAACATTAAGGGTGTCCTCTATGCTATTGCAGCAGTTCTTCCGTCCATGAGAGAACAGAAATCAGGTCATATTTTGAACCTTTCCTCTGTAGCCAGACATAACATTTATCCGGGTGGAACTGTATACTGTGGAACGAAACATGCCGTTACAGCCATCTCCGAAGGCTTGCGCCAGGAAGAAGCCATGAGCGGCACAAATATCAGAGTCACCAATATTTCTCCAGGCGCTGTCAGCAGCGAGTTACTGGAAACGACAAGTGATCCTGAGTCCAAAGCAGGTTTAGATGAGTTCTACAAATCCGCTATTAATGCAGATAACATCGCACGTGCAATCGCATTTGCAATTGAGCAACCATCGGATGTAGCGATTAATGAAATGATTATTCGCCCAACGGTTCAAGTGGGTTAATGGTATTGAATTACTCACAAAAGGAACGAATACAAGCTTCTTATCGAGGCTGCTTCGTTCCTTTTCACATATTAATCTTACAATTTTCGAGCTGTCACCATAGGTTGGTAATACCCCTTGTCCGCAGGGAAATGCCACTCTACATCCTTAAAACCAGTCGCACTTAATACGTTGTTTATATCTTCTCTCAACAATGCTCTGTACTGTGTGCTATTATGTTTGGTTTTCCATTCACCATTCATTTCTTGCACAATAAACTGGTTTGTCGTATACATTTTCCCATCTTCGGCCCAATCCCATACCTGAAAAACAATCTTCTTCCTCTCATCTAAAACACGCGGTTGCGTGGTTGATGGTTTCTCTTTTATCAATACATCGTAATCTCTTATCGTAGCTATGAACAAGCCATTCCGATTGAAAGTTTTAGTTTACCCCGCCGGTCGCGGCTTCTTTCTCAGCTCTTTTTACAGAATCAGGACTTAGGTCAGTCGCACTTACGTTATACCCGTATTTCGCCAGCCCGATTGCTTGTGAACCAGGAAGGTAGATTCTATGACTCAGTCGCCTTCATCCGGATAGAAGAAAATCCAATCGCAATAATTTGCAATTGGATTTTCTAAATTTCTAGTTATAAATCAAATGGTAAAAGGCTTTACCAACTAATTCATAACAATTTAAATTGTGCTAGTGTCAATTACGAATCTGTACTTCACATCTGAAGCTAATACACGTTGGTATGCTGCATCAATGTCATCAGCCGAAATGACTTCGATCATGGGAACGATACTGTGTTTTGCACAGAAATCAAGCATTTCCTGAGTCTCGCGAATGCCTCCGATCATTGAACCTGCAAACGAACGACGATGACCGATGAGAGACATCACGTTGACTGACAATGGCTCCCCAGGAGCACCCACATTAACCAGCGTGCCATCTAACGTAAGCAGTGAGAAATAAGCATTGATATCAATATTCGCACTTACCGTATTAATAATCAGATCAAAGGACCCCGCGAGTTTTCCAAACGTTTCTGGTTCACTTGTAGCATAGTAATGATCTGCCCCGAATTGCAAACCATCCTCTTTTTTCTTCAGTGATTGTGATAGAACAGTTACTTCTGCGCCCATGGCATGTGCAATTTTGACAGCCATATGACCCAGTCCACCCAGACCTACAACCGCTACTTTTTTACCTGGTCCCGCTCCCCAATGATTTAGCGGCGAGTATGTTGTAATACCTGCACAAAGTAGAGGTGCAGCGACATCCAGCTCGATGTTGTCCGGAATACGAACAATGAACTCCTCGGTTACGACGATGTGAGTGGAGTATCCGCCTTGGGTGGGTTCGCCGTACTTATCAACGCCCGCGTAGGTAGGAATATTTCCTTTGAGACAGTACTGCTCTTCTCCTTGGAGACAGTTTTCACATTCGCCACAAGAGTCAACCATGCAGCCGACACCTACTCGGTCACCGACTTTGTACTTGGAAACTTCGGCTCCTATATCCGTGACAATTCCCGCAATTTCATGTCCAGGTACGAGCGGATAGTTTACGGGGCCCCATTCGCCGTGAGCAGTATGGATATCAGAGTGGCATATGCCGGCATATTTAATCTCGATCAGGACATCGTGCAAATCAAGATCGCGTCGGTTAATCTCAGCCGCCCGAAACGATTGGTCCGGACCGTCAACAGCTCGTGCTTTAGCAGTTATCATAATAAAACCTCCTAAGATTATCATCTTTCTTTCTCTTGCAAAACGATCTTAATCCCTCTAGTTAACTCTAGGTCAACCCTCTTTTAGAAACTTTGACATTCTATAACCTGCGTGGTAGAATCCCAAAAGATAATCCTAGAGTTAGCTCGAAGTCTATATTAGTACGAAAAGAGGAAAACAAATGACGTATTCAATTAGTGAAGTTGCTAAAGAATTGAATCTTACCGTATATACATTGCGTTACTACGACAAGGAAGGACTCATGCCTTTTGTAGAACGTACCTCTGGCGGAGCACGAAATTTTAAAGAATCAGATATTGATTTTTTAAAGATCATTCAATGTCTGAAATCTACCGGGATGCCAATTAAGGATATCAAAGATTTTATTGCATGGTGTTCCGAGGGTGATTCCACCTTGCAAGAACGATATGACATGTTTACGGAACGCAAGGCTAGTGTGGAAGCGCAAATGGAAGAACTCAGGAAGACCATGGAAGTCATTGAACATAAACGCGCATATTATAGGACTGCTCTCGATGCTGGAACGGAAGAGATTCATAAAAGCAATCGAATCGGAAATTTCATTGCTAACTAATGACGTGATATTTAACTCACAACAAAGAGCCTAAACGTCTATAGACGTTTAGGCTCTTTGTACTCAATCCAATTTAGCAATGACGTTTTCCTTTTAATAACCCATATCCTTTAATATTTTGGATAATGTGCGCAAACGCTCGCCGATCATTTCATCGTCATCACTCAATGCTTGGCTGAACAGCTTAATATCCTCATTAATTCTCTCATTGTCCGTACAGATCTCCACGGACATCGCATCCCCTTGTAAACCAACCCGATCGATGACAGGCTGCTCTGGATCATATAAATGCTCATATCTATAGGCTTCGCGAAAATGTTCCAAAGATCGACAGATTAAAATGGACAAATCAAGCACGCGATGGAGAGGAAGCTCCTCGGATTGTCTGGACCACTTTTCTCCAGTGTATCTCCATACCTTGGCTGAAATATCAACCTTGCCTCTATCGTTCCACTGAGCCAATCCCAGGGAAAGACCTTTTGCGTCCGTGTTCCCTGCCATTCGACCGTCAACCTTTTCATAGTTATCTGATACAACAACAGGTTTATGTTTTAACGTTGTAGGTATTTTCAATTTCATTCCCTCATTCCGTTTACCTTTTTACTAATTTACTAAACGACGGTTTCATCTTATCTTGATTTTAACCGTTAGTCAAATCAGTCTCCTGTTCATTATTTAATTTTTTGGAGGTCTATTATAGCCTTTGTCTCCATAGGGCTGTAACTTCTGAAGCCACGGCTTCAGGATTTGTTTTTGTTCCCAACGCATATCTGTCACCTTATCAATTTCCTTCTGCTCCAAAACCTCATAAGTGAATGCCTCTTCTCCGAATTCTCTCCATTCTTTTTGCAGCTGGGCATTTGCAAATCGCCCTTGTTCCAGTTGCATCTGCAGAGTAAACCATTTGTTTTTCAAGTTGGGATAGCTGTCGATATAAATTTTACCGTTAATTTTGTTTTTAATTTGGGCTACACCCATATATGTCTTAATCTGTTTATATTCCTCAAGCAGCTCCTTACGCTTATTCATATCCATGTCTCTCTCTCCTTATCTTTTTTAATGAATGATTGTGAAATTATAAATGCCGAGCGATAGTCCGAACTAATTTTGCAGGAAATTCACGTAAATGGGTAATATCCAAAAATCGTTCATAACCATAAATTTCGCTAATGACATCTTTATCTTGGCCAATTGCAGATGCAAGGAAAGTAACTCCTTTCCGTTCATACGCCTCTATGGTTTGCTGCATGTCTTTATTGGCATAGCTTCCAGTGTAATTTTCCATTGCTTTGGGCTGTCCATCACTGATACTAATCAGCAGCTTGGTCTGCTGCGGTGCAAGGATTAATCGTTCCGCTATAATTCTAAGAGCCATTCCATCACGATTGTTACTTCTGGCCTGTATTCCCATAAGTCTAAATCGGTCGTTAGTATTCGGCTGATCGAAGTCGGTATATGCAAAGATCGACATCTGCTCTATCCTGGAAACATCCGCAGTATCACCGTAGATTAATACAGGAATATTGCACATTTGACAGAATTCATATACCGCGATGACTGCACGCTTAGCCGCTTCTAATCTCCCGAACGATGACATCGATGCGGATTCATCCACTCTTAGACCCACCACAAGGGATGGCAATTCCGTTGGAGGGCGCTTTTTAGCAAAATTCCTATAATCCTTATACACGACGCTGTCTGCATGAAACTTGCTGCCATAGTACTTATTCTTCTCAAATTCGGAAGAATACTCATGTTCCAGGAGCAGAAGTGTTTTTCTCGCAATCTCCTGGACAATGGGTATAAGCTCCCTGCTTAGATTGTTATATTCCTTTTGGAAGTCCTGATCGTAATTCGGGCGGTGAACGATCAGTTTTACTTTTTCATGAATCGAATCCGCCACGATCTCTCTTGTGACCTGATTGAGTTTTTTACGGAAATCGCGCTCTTTTTGTTTTGCATCCTCTGGCTTGGGTTCGGGACTATTATGATGCATTGGAGAACCGTCTTCCCCGGTATCCTCACTTCTCGTATCCATAGAGTCAAAGGTTACATGTGCAGCAGTCTCTTCACTATCCACAGATTTCTTTAGTGTAATCCCCTCTTCATCTGTAATACTGCCAAGCTCAACGTCAATGTCGCCTATATCTCCCCACATTTTGATCTCTATGGCAGCGTCATCATTGGATTTCCGTTTTTTTTTACTCCATTCGTGATGCTCTCTACACTGGCGATCAGACCATGCTTGTGGAGTGCTTCTTCCAGAATTTTAACTTCCTCTGAATCGGTGGTTATTTTGTAGATGACCTTGTGATAAAGAGATTCTTTGGCACTGGCTCCTCCTGCAACTGCATCTGTCCAGTAGAAAAAGGAACGCATTCCCGCCACACCTTTGATGGCATTGGCCCGGGCTGTAGTATCCAAAATCATAATCGTATCTGCTAACACGCTCAACACCTGTTCATCCTGATAACCGGTCTTGACTTTGGCACGTTCCATCATGATTTCCTTGCTCGGCAGATCCATCTTTTCCGAATGTTGAACCCTGTCCCGCAGCGCTTCATTTAAATGCCTCGACCCTACATAACTGCGATTGGTTGTAATGACTGCAATGAAGTCCGGATGCCTGTGTATGATTTCAGTAGGAAGATTGATACTACCGTCCAGTTCCAAAGCAGAATTTAACGCCATCAGCACTGCTGCATCCCGAATGACGTTCGGTTCCTGTATTTCCAGAAGATAGCCCTGTTGATAGGCCCTAATGATCTCCGAGGGATAAAATCGGTACTCAACGGCTTCACCGTCCGTATGATCTACAACAAGCTTCAGCAATTGCTTCATCTTGTTGGCTGCTTGTTCTTTTGAAATATCCAATGCTTTCATTATAACTTCCGTTGTGCTTTGAAAATGATCGCTTTCATATAATGCTTTCAAAGCGGTTTGCTCCGAAGGTTCCAATGTTTCTAATCGTTCAGAAGAAATCACCGGCAAAATAGCCCCAATAATATCCGATTTGTCCATATCCGCAAAACAGGTCACTTTTGTATAGGGCAGTCCGAAATTAGCGGATAATGCTTTTGCGAGTTGTGTTTTGCCAGAACCCGCATCTCCTTCTAACAGAATATTGGCAATCTTCATTTCCCCACGATGCCAGTTCCGTTTTACTTCTTTACTAATACGTCGTTCTTCTTCGCTGGGCTTATGAGACAGTGGCTTTTTCCACACCAACCTTTTTTCATCATCTGTTAGTACTCGCTCAGGTGACAAAAAATACTCTTCATGTTGATGTTCCTGCATTGTTTTCTCCTCCCTGTCCGTCATGATGATGGAATTTCCTCGGCTTTATTTTTTCTTACAATGACAATGGGAAGCAATAATAACGCACCGATCATCACAAACACACCACTCGCTATAAATACACTAAGGAGGGAAAACGTATCCTTGAGATAGCCGGAGGTAAGCATGCCAATCACCATCATTCCCATAAAAATCGGCATGATCGCTCCGGATACCCGGCCAATAAATGCCCCTTCCGTATTCCGCACAAGAAGCGTCTGAATTCCACCTTGGATACACGGGAAGAACAAACCGCTGATTACGAGCAGAATAATGGTTAACCAAATTTGTGTTGATGCGCCCATTCCAACCGTACAGATCGCATTAACAAGTAAGCCGACTAAAAGCAATACCTGTGGTTTTACTTTTTTAGCGATCGTGATAATTACAGCACCTCCGACCAACATGGCGGCCCCATTTGCCATTACCAGCCATTGTAAGAACTCTTTATCCTGACCCAAATTTTCAATGACAAGAAAGAGCTGAAGCGGCTGAGTCAGTCCTGATGCCAAACCAACTGCCGAGAAAGTTAATCCAAGTGTTCTCAAGGATTTATTCGCCCCGATATAACGCAGGCCATCTGTCAGCTCTTTAACGAAGCCGCCAGTATCCCCTGATTTCTCCTCCTCCACATCCCGGGGAAGTAATGATAATACAAGCGAAGAGCCCAGAAACATGATCGCTGTCAGGATGAGGGATACGCTAATGCCAAACTTAATGAATATAAACGTGCCGATAACCGGCCCCAAAACCATAAAGACAGCAACAAGCGTTTGGGACATGGCCATGACGCCCTGCAATTGTTCGGCTGGTACATGGCGTTTGTACAGTTTCATCGCCGAAGGCTGAGAAAACTGTGACAAGCTGGCAGAAACGAAAGATCCAATCAGAAGTGCAATCCATCCACCATTCATGACTGCAAGCAACACTACGCCAACAGACAAACCTGATAATAAATCGCTCCATACCATTGTTTTTTTCGGCCGCCATCGGTCGGCAAAGGTACCGCCAATCAGGCCAAATATAAAGATCGGTGAAAATTCCGCTACCGAAATCAGTGATATATCAACCGGGTTATTATGCGTCAATTCGGAAACATAAAGAAGAACGGCATAATTCCGGATCCAAATTCCGAGCTGCAAGAGCACCCGGGAAAGGATAATCGTTCGAACATATAGATTGGCAAACATGTTAATACCCCATATCCTTTAAGATTTTTGTTAACGTACGAAGCCGTTCACTATTCATTTCATCATCATCTTGCAGAGCCTGACTGAATAACTGAATGTTCTCATTCATGCTCTCATCGTCTATAGAAATTCCCAATGTCATGGCATTGCCTTGGAGAGCAATGCGATCGATAACAGACTCCTGTAGATCATAAAGATGCTCATGTCGATAGGCTTCTTGAAAATGGTCGAGGGATCTACAGATCAGAATCGACAAATCAAGCACACGATGAAGAGGCAGCTCTTCTGATTGCACTGAGCATTTTTCTCCCGTGTTCTCCCACACCTTAGCCGAAATATTGACCTTTCCCCGATCGTCCCACTGGGCCAAGCCCAGTGAAAGAGCTTTTGCGCCCAGGTTGCTGGCCAGTCGGCCATCCACCTTTTCATAGTGCTTCACTACGACAACAGGCTTATGCTCTAGAGCAACGGCATCTTTCATTTTTTTTCCTCCTATTCATCAACTTTTTATTTAGTAATTTACTAAATTACTAATTTACTAAATAACGGCTTCATTCTATACAGGATATCTTCCTTCGTCAACCGTTTTTTGAATTCACCATTTTCACCTCGTACATGAACTGTATCCGTAAAAACAAAAAAAGCCGCTAAATTAGCGGCTTTCCGTGCTTGAACATATATAATTATGGTAACTCAATTTATCTAAAAGGGGTATGCTAATTGGTACTTGGAATCGAGTAATCCACTTTAGGAGATGTGGCTCCTCCTTCAGGCTTCAATTGAATGGATCGCTGGCAGATCGCTGTGATCCCAAAAGCCATGAGAGCTAGTATTACAGCTACCGGTGGCACCCAATTTACACCACCCAAATTAACAGCAAGCCCACCAACTCCGGAGCCGAGCGCGATTCCAACATTTGCTGCCACGGGCAGCAACGTGGAGGCAAACGGTCTGGAATTCGGCGCAATCGCTCCAGAGATGTCGAAAAGATAGAGCTGGGACGCTGCGCTCATCGATGACGATAGGCAACCGATCAGGAACAGGAACGCCAACCCCAACCACAGGTGAGACACGGTGAAGCTGAGTCCCAAAAAGATCGCTGCTTGTACAACGAAGAGCCACTTGAGCTTGGGTAAAAAGTCCCCTTTGGCTATTTTAGCACCGATCCAATTGCTCAGTATGCTGCAGGCACCGTAGATGAGGAGTACAGCGCTAATCCAACCTGCGGGTATACCCATGGACTGTCCGAGCAACGGGGTGATATACGTAAAGATCACAAAAATACAACTGTTTCCAAGCACCGGAATCAAACAAGCCAGCAATATTTGCGGTTTCATAAATAGCGCCATCTGGTCACTGAATGAACCGGCAATGGTCGTTGTTTGCCTTGGAAGTATCCGAAACATGAATAGGAATGGCACGACCCCGATGCATGCCGTAACCACAAACGTCATGGACCAGTTCAAATGCTGTCCAATGAAGGTGCCAAGCGGGACGCCAAGCACATTGGCGATGGAAAACCCACCAAGTATCCAGGCGATTGCTTCCCCTCTCCGTTCCCGATTAACTGCGTCGCTTGCAATCGAGATCGAAAGCGATATCGTAAGTCCGCATGCTACGGCTGAAATGATCCGAATAACCATCAAGGAATAGAACGTCGTTGAGAAAATGGTAAGTACGTTCAAGGCAAGCACGACTGCAAACCCGATTAAAATGGAGTTTCTTCGGGGGATTTTGGCCAAGAACGCAACGGCAAACGGTGTCCCGATCGCATAGGCAATGGCGAAGCCGGATACGAGCGCGCCTGCGGCAGCCAGCGATACTTTCAGATAGGTTTCGATTTCCTTCAATACGCCCACAATCACGTATTCGGTTGTTCCCAATACAAAGCTAACCAATGTAAGTGTTAAAATAAGTAAATTTTCTCTTTTTCTAGTCAATAATAAGCCCTCACAATTCTCTCTAATGTTGCAAGCGTTTCATTTTCTTAAATGGAGTATATTCTTAGCAAAATTTGCTTTCACATCCCTTCAATTCGATATATAGTACATATTATTGATAGTGAAATTGTACTGTCAGACATGCCCGGCGACAATCAAGGTTGTTGTGATTTTCATCCAAAACATTATGTATGTTGTCATTTCACCACAGAAGTTTGAAAGGAAGACATTAATGAATACACACCATGAGCCTGACCGACTGTATGAAGATCAAAATTGCATTATTATTTATGTAGGGAAGTTGCCAGACAATCCCCATTGGAGTTTTCCGACCCATAAGCATGATGATTTGCATGAGATTATTTACGTTAATGAAGGTCAGGGTTCATTCACGATTGATGGGATCAAGCACTCAGCCCAAAAGGGAGATCTGCTTGTCTATAACAAAGGAACACTTCATGAGGAAAAATCGGATCCGGAATTCCCTTTATCCACCTTTTATTGCGGTTTTCGTTTCAAACAGGGTACCCGTGCCAACAACGATTGGGTTATTCCTCCCGGCAGCGAGCCAGTCGTTCGTGCCAATCGTTATTCGGAAGAGATCCGTTCGTTAATGCAGACCATGTTCAATGAATTTTCAATCCGGGAAGACGGATATGACTCGATTTCCCATCTTCTGCTGAATGCCGTTTTGCTGATTATCGATCGCATGACCCACCACCAGCGCACAGCAAGCGAGATCGTTCGAAGCAATACCCTCGCCGAAAGCATCAAAGACTATCTGGATACGAACTATCGTCAAAACATTAAACTGAAAGACTTGGCTGACCAATTCCATATTGACTTCTACTACTTGATCCATATGTATAAAAATTGCTATGGCACCTCCCCCTATCATTACCTCATTCAGCGAAGAATGGGAGAAGCGACCCGTCTGTTGGTTTCGACCAAGAAAAAAGTATGGGAAATCTCCAAGTTGGTCGGTTACGAGAATCCGAACTACTTTACAATTCTGTTTACCAAAACGGTCGGTGAATCTCCGAGAAGTTTCCGCAAAAGAAATCAAAAAGACATGTTCGATGCCTCTTTCAACTAAAAAAAGGTAGCCGGAGGGCTACCTTTTCTGTCATACGTCAAGAAGAGACTATGTGTATGTTTACTGGCAAGTTCTCATATTTGCCGCTCATGTTTTATAATTGAAGTGCTTCGTTAGGGGCTTCATCAGAGTCTGGTTCAACATGAACATGAACAGTGTATACCTCATGTTCTCTTAACAATTCGTCTTCTACATTTGTTGAAATATCATGAGCTTTCTGTAAATCCAAATCCGATCGCACAAGAATTACCACATCGACAACGGCATTATTACCGTAATTCCGGGCTCTTAAATCTTTAACCGCCTCTACGCCATCTACATTGGCAATTGTACTCCTGTATTCCTTGATAAGCTCTTCGTCAAATCCATCTGTAAGATGGTGTGTTGCTTCCCGAAAAATGTCCCAAGCGGTTTTACATATTAGAAAGCCCACCGCTACAGCTGTTAATGGATCGAGCCATGGTAGGCCGAATTGTGAACCAATAATCCCTATAACTGTCCCTATACTAACCCATGCATCAGAGATATTGTCTTTTGCAGCTGCCATAACCGCCTGGCTCTTGATCTTCAAAGCAAGTCTTTTGTTATATCTGTATACGAGATACATCACTGCGGCACAGAAAATGCCTGTCCATACTGCGAAGATGTCCGGAGATTCGCTTTTTCCCTGGAATACGGAGGTAATCGCTTCGTATAACACTTGTATACCTACTACCATCATGATAAAAGAAGCAACCAGTGAGGCAACGGTTTCTGCTTTCCAATGTCCGTATGTATGATCTTTATCAGCAGGTCGTTGAGCAAGTCTCAGACCGATAAGAACCGCGATCGAAGCTATAATATCGGTAGCATTGTTTAACCCGTCGGCTTTCAACGCTTCAGAATTAGACATATAACCGATCATCATTTTAATTGCAGTCAAACCAATATAAGCAATAATACTGATGATTGCTCCCTTTTCACCCAATTTTAAGTTGTCATACTTTATTTGCTCCACTAAACATAATCCCCCTGATTCCAACTGTTTTCTAGCACTTGTACGATGGTATCACCACGATGTTGTGTGGGTCTAGAGAAACGTTTTGAACCAAGTAAAACAATGTCTGAACAACGAAAGAGTTTGACCTCGGCCAAAAAAAGTTGCGATAAGTAAACTTATTGCCAAAGAATGAAGAACTCCACAGGGTAGAAGTTATTGGATACGGCTTGATACCATAACTTCTATTCCCAAAACAAAAAAGCCGCTATATTAGCGACTTCTATATCTATTATGCCCTCTTCTCTCCGGAAGCAGCTGCTACTCAATTTAGATATTAGTGAATATCTTTCTTTTTGAAATTGCCGCCCTTCACTTCGGCTACGTCGTACACTACAATAAAAGCATTGGGGTCAATTTCGTGAATGATATCCTTGATTTTGCTTTCTTCCATACGGTTGATGACGCAGGTAATCTCTTTGAATTGTTCATTGGAATAGCCACCATAAGCATCGGTATAGGTTGCTCCACGACCTAATCGGTCACGAATGGTTTCGACCATGATCTCCGGTTGATTGGTAATAATTTTGAAGGTTTTGGACCCGCTCAAACCTTCTTCAACGATATGTATCACTTTGGAAGCGATGTAATAAGCAAGTGCGGACAGAATCGCCCCTTGCAGTCCAAATACGGTTGATACGACAATAAAGACAAACATGTTCAAGAATAAGATTAGATCACTGGTTCCAAAAGGTAATTTTCGTGAAAGCAGTACAGCCAGCATATCGATGCCATCCAATGCCCCGCCATTACGCAATGCCAAACCCATACCAAAACCGATAATAATCCCGCCCACGACGGTAATTAACAAGGTATCCCCTTGAATAATTGTTGGTACATGGTGCATAAGGCTTGTACCGACAGCTAGCGAGGCAATACCAATAACGGAATAAATAGCAAAGCTTTTACCAATCTGTTTATAGCCTAACCATACAAATGGAATGTTGATGATCCCAATCAGCATCCCTAAAGGTAAACCAAACAGCTGTGAGCCAACGATACTAAGACCGGTCACACCACCGTCTGATACATTGTTTGGAATTAATACAGCTTCCAGACCATATGAGGTAATAAAAGCCCCGATCATAATCAATAATACTTTGGAGATGATTTTCAGTTTGTTAGACTTCTGCACGTTCCTTTGATTCATTCCTTTTCCCCCTTGGACAATTAAGCGATAAAAAATAGTCTATAATAAATATCACTATTTTGGCAATAGATCGTCATATATGTAACCACTGAATTCGCTCTGCTCGTTTCCTCGATCAGATTACATTATTTCCCGATTGATACTCGATATGCCGTAATTTTATTCTCTAGCATCTGATCTGCTGCGTGAAGTGTGTGCATCTGGTGTTGAATCGCCTCTTTGTGCTCTTCCAGCAACTTCAAACGCTCTGCAGCCGTATGCTCACCTTCCTGATATAAGGATGCGTACTTTTTGATGATAGCGATGGGCATTTGAGTCTCTTTTAGTTTGATTACAAATTGCAACCAATTGAGATGTGACTCGTTGTATCGTCTATCTCCACTAGCATCACGGAGCGGTATGATAATCTGCTCCTTCTCATAATAACGCAATGTGTGGGTACTGATACCGAGTAGTTCAGCCACTTCACCGATTGTATGCATAGTGATCCTCCTTCTATATTCCGCTTGACTTAGAGTAAGCTCTAATCAGTATAATCAACTCGTACTCATATCACAATAAATAATGAACCGAAATCCAGGAGGAATATTCATGAAGTATACAGTAATTACCGGTGCCAGTTCGGGCATTGGCTATGAAGCAGCTTTGGCTTTTGCGGCTCGCGGCAAACATTTGATCCTGGCTGCACGCAGAACCGACGAACTGGAGAAGTTAAAATCAAAAGTAACTGAAATTGATCCTGATTTGGACATTGTCATTCGCACGGTGGATCTGTCCATCGCTGCCAATGTCCATGCATTTTATGAAAGTCTCCATCAGTACTCAATCGAGACATGGATTAACAACGCAGGGTTCGGAAATTTTGCTTCGGTTGGTGAACAGCATCTACCTAAAATCGAACAGATGCTTCATCTGAATATAGAAGCATTAACCATTCTTTCTTCCCTCTATGTACGTGATTATGCAGAGGTTGAGGGCACACAGATTATTAACATCTCCTCTGGAGGTGGATATACGATCGTGGCGGATGCAGTAACCTACTGTGCAACAAAGTTCTATGTAAGTGCCTTTACGGAAGGGCTCGCACAGGAATTAAATGGAAAACGTGCAGCAATGCAAGCCAAAGTACTTGCGCCTGCGGCAACGGAAACGGAATTTGCGGAACGTGCTTTTGATCTGGACCAGTTCGAATATGAGGGCCGTGTTCCCCAATTCCATACAGCAGAACAAATGGCTGGATTTTTGCTTGAGTTATATGACAGCGAAAGCGTCGTCGGTATTGTAAATGGATTAACCTATGAGTTTGAATTGAAAGAACCGATTTTTCCGTATGCCGCGAGAGCAGCCTCGAAACCCAACGATTAATCATAAACACAACCGTTTACTCATCCTATGGTAAACGTCAAAAGGGAACCTGTGATCAGGTTCCCTTTTGCTCTTGCTATATCTGTAAAAAGTATTAAGCCAATCTCATTTTGAAATCCTGATAGCCGAACTCGCGAACCACTTCGCAATCGCCATCTTTTCTTTTCACTGCGATGGCTGGCAGCGGCATGCCGTTAAATGTATTGGTTTTGACCATGGAGTAGATCGCCATGTCCTCAAATACCAATCTGTCACCCGTTTTGAGCGGTTGATCAAACGAATAATCGCCGATCACATCACCCGACAGACAAGTTTGTCCACCCAGACGATACAGGTGAGGTTTTTCTCCTGCTTCTCCCGAACCGATAAGCGGTGGGCGATACGGCATTTCCAGCACGTCCGGCATGTGGCATGTGGCCGAGGTATCCAGAATGGCAATATCCATGCCATTCTTGTGGAAATCGAGCACAGAAGTCACCAGGAAGCCCGCGTTCAGCGCAACCGCTTCGCCCGGCTCCAGATATACCTCCAGACCATATTTATCCTGCATGCGTTTTATGCAGGCTTCCAGCCTTGGAATGTCGTAATCCTCGCGTGTGATGTGGTGTCCACCGCCGAAGTTGATCCATTCCATTTGTGGCAGCCATTGTCCAAACTTTTCTTCTACCGCATTCAGCGTCGTTTCCAGATCGTCTGAATTTTGCTGGCACAAGGTATGGAAATGCAGTCCGGAGACACCTTCCAGCAGCTCTGCGCGGAAATCTTCTTGCTTTGCACCGAACCTTGAACCAGGAGAACATGGATCGTAAATCTCATGCCCCTCCTGAGTCGAGCATTCAGGGTTAATACGCAGGCCTACTTTGCGACCAGCCTGAAGCGCTTTGCCCTTGAACTTCTCCAGTTGGGAGAATGAATTGAAGATAATATGATCGGTAATCGAAAGGATTTCATCAATCTCATCCTCACGATAGGCCGGGGCAAAGACATGGTTCTCTTTGCCCATCTCCTCATGACCCAGGCGGGCTTCATACAGCCCGCTTGCCGTTGCACCACTCAGGTATTCACCAATAAGCGGATACATCGTGGTCATGGAAAATGCCTTCTGAGCCAGCACGATTTTGGCTCCTGTACGCTGCATGACACCGTTCAGGATTTTGAGATTTCTCTCGATAAGCCCTTCGTCAACAACAAAACATGGCGTCGGTAATTGCTCAAATCGCATCTTAACGAACAAGCTCCGATTCTTTGACTTCTTCCGGCAGTTCGTCAACGAGTACTGGATTGAAATCTTCAACCCATGGGAGACCCCATTTGTTCAACTCTTCCATGAATGGATCTGGGTTGAACTCTTCCACGTTGTATACGCCTGGTTTATTCCATTTTCCAGTCATCACCATCGCTGCACCAATCATGGCTGGAACGCCTGTTGTGTAAGAGATGGCTTGGGAACCGACTTCTTTGAAGCATTCTTGGTGATCACAAATGTTGTAAACGTAGTACGTTTTGTCTTTGCCGTCTTTTTTACCTTTGAAAATGCAGCCGATGTTCGTTTTGCCCACAGTACGTGGTCCAAGGGACGCCGGATCTGGCAATACCGCCTTCAGGAATTGCAAAGGAATAATTTGTTTGCCTTCGTATTCGATAGGTTCGATCGAAGTCATGCCCACATTTTCAAGTGCTTTCAAGTGCGTAAGGTAGCTTTGACCAAATGTCATGAAGAAACGAATGCGTTTCAGACCAGGCATGTTTTTAGCCAAGGACTCCAGCTCTTCATGATAAAGCAGATACATGTCTTTCTCGCCAACTTCTTTGAAGTCATAGACACGTTTAATTTCCATCGGTTTTGTTTCGATCCATTCGCCTTTTTCCCAATATCTTCCGTTAGCCGAAACTTCGCGGATGTTGATTTCAGGGTTGAAGTTGGTTGCGAACGGATAGCCGTGATCCCCACCGTTGCAGTCCAAAATGTCAATATATTCAATCTCGTCAAAGTAATGCTTCAGGGCATACGCAGAGAATACACCAGTAACACCTGGGTCAAATCCACTGCCGAGCAGAGCTGTAATTCCCGCTTTTTCAAAACGCTCTTTGTAATCCCATTGCCATTTGTATTCAAATTTTGCCGTATCTTCCGGCTCATAGTTCGCTGTATCCATGTAGTTCGTTTTCGTTGCAAGGCAAGCATCCATGATTGTCAGGTCCTGGTAAGGCAATGCCAGGTTCATGACGATATCCGGTTTAACTTCGTTGATAAGAGCGATCAGTTCGTCTACGTTGTCAGCGTCCACTTGAGCGGTCGTAATTTTTGTTTTACCGCCGTCCAACTTGGCTTTAAGATCGTCACATTTGGATTTTGTACGACTTGCGATGCAGATTTCCTCGAATACTTCGCTGTTTTGAACGCATTTATGAACTGCTACTGAAGCTACGCCGCCGGCGCCGATGATTAGTGCTTTTCCCATTTTCCATTCTCCTAACCCAATATGAATTTTTTTAAAATTAACATCATTATTTTTCTCATTTTTCAACTTTTCGCCCGTTCTGAACCAACAAAAAAAGCAAGGTGAAAAATGCCCCAAACGCGCATCATCACACTTGCTTGTCGATATACATCATAAAAAAGACGCAAAGTTTCCATAACTAAAAAAGTCCAAAAGAACCCCTCTAGCGGAAAGCTTCTTCATGTATATCAATATCAGATCAGAGTCTATATAGCAAATAATTCGCCTTTACCACTCTTATTGACCGTTTCACAAGTTGATGTGCAGATGCACTGGTTGTAAAGTAACCAACTTATAAAATTTGAGCTTTTAACTCAATCAATAAGGCAACATAAGTTGCCAATCGGCGTTTGACCCGGCTGTCCGTATGGCCTTAACTTCCTTAAGAGAAGTGGTCAAAAATTATCTGCTGGAAAGACCTGATTTATGTTGATATATCTGCTTTCCAAAATCACAGGTCTTACAATATCAGATACATTGAAAAAAATCAAGTAATCACAAAAAATTATTTATTTCATTTTTTTGGAACTCGCGTTCCACTCTTAGGCATACCTGATTATTGTGGCAAAATCATAACAGTGTTAACATTCGATAGTTCACCGCTTTAATCAATTACTGCTTTAACGTCTCCGGCTCATGCTCAATTCCAAGTTAACATGATGTGATAACTATGGAGAAAATGTTTGAAATAGAGTTGTTAGACGAATCATAAAACCAATAAAAGTCCCTCGAAAAATATTCTCTTCTCACTTGAAATTTTATACATTTTTGATATAGACATATGATATATTTGGTGTGTAATTTAAAATATATCCCAGAAAAGAGGATGTTATGAAAAAGGCATTTTTACTATTTTCTGCAATTTTCATGTTTTTACTTTCCATCGCTCCTTCAGCGTCTGCGGCTGGAGACCGCCTCATTTATGACATCATGTATAACAACTCGATTCCACTCGTATCCAACAACAACAGGTTTTCTTTGCAATACAACGTATATGGTGACCTACAGCTCTGGGACAACCGTACACGCACGATGTTATGGAACACCAAGACCAGTGACACAAGAATAAACCATTTCAAGATTGATTATTGGAGTGGAAAACTAGTACTTCAGGATCCCCAAAACACACCTTACTGGACGTCAGACAACAAGGCATGGTCTACATCGTACTATGGTGCGGACAATGTGCCACCCAACCTCAGAGGTAACGTGCTCATCGTTCAAAACGACGGAAATCTGGTGCTGTACAATACAGAAACCCCGAGTGCAGGCTGGTATCCTGTCTGGGCTTCCAATACAGGCGGCCATTAAGTTCTATTGTATTGGAGCACAAGCTGTTTAATCGAAGCTTCATTTGATTGATGCTTGCCCTCATTCTTTTCGAATTTTCAAACTAAAAGATACACTCCACACAGCGTAAACGTGTGCGAGTGTATTTTTTAGTATGGAGAATGTTCAAACTGCGATGAATCATACTCTTTCACTCGCATCAGTGTTTAACTTATTCTCTTACTCTCCAACTTCTCCGATCATTTGACGCTCGATCTTCTTCATTTCATAAAAATAACCTTTGAGCTCCATTAAGTCCTCATAGGAGCCCGTTTCCACTACACTTCCCTGTTCCATCACCACAATCCGATCCATCTCTTCCAGACCAGTAAGGCGATGACAGATCATTAGCAGCGTATCTTCTGCCGCTTGTGCAAAGAGGTGTTTCATCACACGTTCTTCTGTAACGTAATCTAGTGAGGAAGTGGGTTCGTCGAGAAGCCATAACCGTCCCTTGCGAAGCATCGCCCGTGCCAGAGCCAGCCTCTGCTTCTCTCCATCGGACAGGTTTTCCCCTTTTTCATATACTACATCCGATAAAGATGAGCTTGGCAGCTGGACTTGAGCCAGCACATCCAGCAGTTGTTCGTCCGAATGTTCTTCATCATTCAGCAGTAAGTTGTCCCGTATCGTTCCCCGGAAGAAATGACTTTGCTGCAGCACGACATTAGCCGATTGCCAAATGCTCGTCTCATCCAGTTCATTCACCGAAATGTCGTTTATACGGATTTCCCCAGTCGTGGGTGTTCGCAGTTTAAGCAGCAATTCAATAATCGTTGATTTTCCTGACCCACTCGGTCCAACAATCGCCGTTTTGGAGCCCGGTACAATATGCAGCGAAACGTCCTTTAATGCCGGTCTCCACTCCCCTTCATATTGAAACGTAACTCCCGAGAGTTCAAGGGAAACAGCCTGTTTCCCCATTAACAGCTCTTCTGACTGCACAGACTCAGACTGTACATCTGAGGTCTGTATTGTTTCCGTTAGTCTTTTTGCAGCGTGTTCGCTATCCTGCTTATACAAGGGTAATGTCGCCATTGCCGCAGCCTCTTCGAATACGGTTAGCGAGGCCATCACCAGCATTGCAAGAAACACGCCAGCAAGCGCTCCGCCGATAATAAGATAAGCACCAAGTGTCAGCACGCCCCAGGAAATAAGGAACGTAACCAAAGCATGCAGGGATTGCCCGCGCAACAAATGCCCGGCAGCCCGTTGCTGCAGAACCGTCAACACAGCTGAAGCTTGCTGAAGCTGATGCTCCCGCTGTGCCAGTTGTCCGTACACTTTCAAATCCCGATACCCATACAATACTTCGGTGACTTCTGTAGAAAGCAGTGCCCGCTGCTCCCGAACGTGTCCATGTATTTTCCGCTGCCCAATCAAAACCATTCCCGGTACAATCAGTGCCGTTACGAGCATACCTAATACAAACAGACCCGCAATCCAGAATGAAAAGGCAGAAGTAAACAAGACTGTCGCCAAAAAGACTATGACAACAATAATGGGTGGATAAGCGACGCGCAAAAAATAATGCTGCAGGCTCTCCACATCCCCAACAATGCGCGCAAGCAGGTCCCCGCTTCGTTTTTTGTTTAATATACCCGGCGTTAAAGGAATGAGCCTCGCAAAAAAGGATGTACGCAAACGGCTAAGCATGGAGAACGTCGCCCGGTGGGAATACAAACGCTCCCCATAACGGCTCGCCGCCCGAAGCAGGCCAAGCAGCTTGACCAACGAGGTGAGTACAATTAAAGTGTAGAGCGGTGGAGCAAAGACCGTTTGCGAAATCAGATACCCACTCGCGGAAAAGAGGGCTACTCCTGCTATTCCGGCAATAAACCCACCTAGAATGGACAGGATAATATCCTTGCGTTCCTGAAGCATGGCTTTGGACAAAATCGCTAGCTCGTTCATGCTAAGCCCCCTCTTCGTTGTACATCAATCATCTCGGCATACTGAGGCAGGCGCGACAGAAGCTCTTCATGGCGTCCCGTATCCACTAACAGACCCTGGTCCATAAACAAAATACGGTCGGCATGTTGAATCGTATATAACCGGTGAGCTACCGTAATCATCGTCGCGGTTTCTGCCAATGTGGCAATCGAACGTTGCAATATCTGCTCCGTGTGCAAATCCAGTCCTACCGTGGGTTCATCAAACAAGATGATGGCAGGCTGCTTCAAAAAAGCACGTGCCAAGGCAAGCCGCTGCTTTTCCCCACCAGAGAGTCCTCGGCCTCCTTCACCAACTAAAGTATCGAAGCCAAGCTCCAATTGGGAAGCAACTTCGGCAAGCCCGGCATCCTCTGCCGCCTGCTCAATTTCAGTCCTGGACACGTTCCGGCCCGCACCAATCGCAATGTTCTCAGCAAATGTACCTGCAAAAATATACGGATGCTGTGTAATGTAGCTAACCTGTTCGAACCATGCAGCCTCATCATATTTGGATAGCGGCTGTCCATGGATTAGGACCTCTCCTGATTCAGGTTTCAACAAACCCGCAATGAGATGAAGTAACGTTGTTTTCCCTGAGCCGCTTTTGCCGACAATCGCAATGTGTTCTCCCGGATTAAGCTGGATCCGACCAGTCTCAAGCTTGAAGGATTCTGGTGCATACCGAAATCGGAGATCGTTTAATAGGATGGATGGCGGCACGGAAATGTCATTGGAGCCATCCATTTGAAACGTCCCTATCCTATTCTCTCTTTCAATCCGATCCATGCTTACGATCTCTTCAATTCCATCGGATGTACCGTCTTCCTCTTTTTCATCTGTCAACGTGCTCTCCCCAGACGTTTCTCCAAACATCTGCTCTACCTTACGAATCGCTCCCATACTTGTTCGCCCGCTGTGAAAGGCGGTTCCCGTATTTTTCAACAGACTGTAAAACTCGGGAACGAGCAGCAATACGAGAAATGCGGTGTGGAACGACATCGATTTGAATACAAGCAGCTGGATTGCCAGTTCGAGAGCCACGATACCGATACTTAGCATGACGATCGATTCCAGCATAAAGGTGTTTGTAAACGCAATCCGCAAAATGCTCATGGTGGCATCACGATAATCCAGACTGCTGCGTTCAATTTTCTTCTGCTGGCGATGTGCCCGTCCGAATATTTTCAACGTAACCAGCCCTTGAAGAGAATCCAGGAATGTACCGGAGAACTCGGCCAGCTGCGCATATTTTTCCTCTGACTTGTTTTTCGTTTTTAGTCCTACCAAAATCATGAACAAAGGAATAAATGGGGCTGTAAACAGCATAATAAAGCCTGAATTGGCATGCTGCATAAACGTTACCACCAAAATCAGAATCGGAATGATGGCAGCCTCTATCATACGCGGCATATACAGACTGAAATAACTATCCGCCTCATCCACAGCATCCAGAGCAATGCTGACCTTTCCACCTGTTTGTCCACGAAGGGTTGAAGACATCGACGCATGAGTCAAATGTTGCAGCACGCCTGCCCGCATATTCGTCTTGGCACTGGAAGCCATAAGCAAACCAACTTTCCCGTTCCCATAAGACAATCCTGTACGTACGACCATGACAGCCAGAAGTGATCCGAGCAACATGGCGACCGACGAGAGGGAAGCTTTTTCCACGAAAATCCGTTGGACTGCTTCAGCAAGCAGTGTGGCCTGACTTACAATGGCTATACCCAGAGCGAGTGAAATGACTATCAGGAGCACGAGACGTTTTCGCTGGCCAGACATTTGTTGAGAGATCAGGCTTGTTTTCCTCTTCATGCAAACGCTCCTCCTTTCTATGAATGCCTATGAGATTACTGCCTTACATCGCATAAATGAGTTCAATTTATTTTTTTTCCTTTACATAATCCGCATCAAACAGGAACAGTCTGAAGACCAGGATCAGGGAAGGAATCAACATACACATGCCTCCGATAAACACAACAACCAGTGCGAAGCCCATCGCTGGTGAGGTCACACTGTTTTGAATTGTAATGTACGGATCAAGAATAAAAGGATATTGACCAATTCCATAAGCGAAAAAGGCACAGAAAAATTGCAGCATGATGCATATAAATGCTAATCCGTATCGGCGTTCGTTATATAACAGCCACATCGCAATCATGAAGAATGCAACGGAAAGTGCAAGCAGCCACCATAAATCCATCATATTTTGAAAATGTCGCGCATTGTGCTGCCCCAAATAAATAAATGCGGTCAGTGCGATGATAATGGTCGGTGTACTCCAGAACAGGGCATAGTTCCGCACCAACTTCAACGCAGAATGATCCTCTGCCCGAGATGCATAAAAGGCCAGAAATGAGCTGCTAATGAACAATACGGAGACAATCGCCAGTCCAACGATGCTCCATGATAACGGATTGGTAAACAGCGTCCAGTAATCCAGCGAAACCGTCGAACTCTCCTTCACGATAAAGCCGCCTTCAGACAGTGTTAGCGCCACTGACAACGAAGCGGGAATTAGCAAGCCTGAGGCTCCATATAGAAACAGATATACAATATTATTTTTGGAACCATAGTTCTCAAAAGCATAGAACGACCCACGAATGGCGAGCAAAATGACCGCAATGCTTCCCGGTACGAGTAGTGCTGAGCCGTAATAATAAGCCGTGTCCGGAAAGAATCCAACGATGCCAATGTAGAAAAAGACAAAAAATACATTCGTAATTTCCCACACCGGTGATAAATAACGGGAAATCAGACGATTAATCAGGTGATCCTGTTTCGTCAATCGTGCATAGAAGGCAAAGAAGCCTGCTCCAAAATCAATGGAGGCTACAATTAAATAACCATACAGGAACAGCCAGAGCACCGAGATGCCAATCAGCTCGTAACTCATGCGCGCTCCCCCTTTTCTGTAGACTGACTATGCTTCTCCTTCATCCATTTCTCCATCTCGACTTCTGCCGGATTATTGTTGAACAAACGTCTTAGCACAAGTACACACATGACTCCGAGAACGATGTAGAGAAGCAGGAAGAAGAAAAAGATCATTCTTATGTTAGGTGATGAAGTGGCGGCTTCCTCTACACGCATATATCCCCGGATAATCCACGGCTGCCTTCCTAGTTCAGCATAGAACCAGCCCAGCTCAACCCCGAGAAAAGCCATCGGTGCTCCCAAAGCAATAACGCCAAGCAGCCACTTGTTCAGCTCATTGCGTTTTTTCCAGAACACAAACAGGAAATACAGAACTGAGATCGCCAGCAGCGTAAATCCAATTCCAGCCATTAAATCAAACAGGTAATGAACGAGCAGCGGCGGCCATTCGTCCTTCGGAAACTCCTCCAGTCCGGTTACCTCTGCATTGAAGTCACTAAAGGCCAGGAAGCTGAGCACTTTCGGCAGGTGAAGAGCGCCTATAATTTCATGCTCTGCATTCAGCCATCCCAATAAAATCAAATCTGCGCCACTTTCCGTCTCAAAATGCCATTCTGCTGCTGCAAGTTTCTCCGGCTGATGCTCGGCCAAGAACTTGGCGGACACATCTCCTGCTAACGTGTTCAGCAAGCCAAATAGCAGAACCACCGCCATCATGAGATTCAAGGCTTTTTTGTGGTAGGCAGATGCCCCTTTTCTCAGCATTGCAAAGGCTGCAATTCCGGCCAACAGAGCAGCTCCTGTCAAATAGGCCGAGCTTAATACATGAAACACCTTGGAGAACGTCGCCGTATTCAGCATCGCCTGCACCGGGTTAACCGCTGTGAATTGGCCTGCTTCCATCACAAAGCCTCCAGGCTGGTTCATGAAGCCATTCACCGTCGTAATAAAGACTGCCGACATGCCTGCACCGGTGACGATTGGAATCGTCAGTAGCCAGTGGATATACGGATTTTTGAATCGATCCCACGTATATAAATAAATGCCCAGGAAGATCGCTTCAAAAAAGAACGCGAATACTTCCATAAATAACGGAAGTGCAATGACATTCCCTGCCAGTTTCATAAAATTCGGCCACACCAGGGCCAGCTGCAGTGAAATCGCTGTACCGGTCACTACACCAACCGCCACAGAAATGACAAAACCTCGTGACCACCTCTTCGCCATCAGTGTGTAATGGGGGTCCTTCTTGCGAATCCCCATGAACTCTGCAATAGCAATCATTAGGGGTACACCGACGCCAAGCGTTGCAAAAATAGCGTGGAATCCCAGCGTCATGCCTGTCACCAGCTTGCTCCACATTACCGTATCGATTGCCATACTTTACTGCCTCCTTTCAAACTCTGTTCGATTTTTGTACTGATTTGAATCTTTTACTTATTAGGTCAGTCAGCCCTCGGACTGCGTTCTATATCAGGTTGGAAGCCCCACTAGACTGATCAGAGTTTATCTACAAACCGTTCCTCCATCGTTGTATGTATAAAGAGAATTTTTTCACAAAGTAAGAGACGAAGGAAGCTTTACCACACCATCATTGTGTGCTGCTGCACTTAGTTACTGGACTAAGCATGCATAGGCAAGGCTTGTTTTACCTGATACTGAAGGGCCAAAGTACTTAACGGGACCTAATAGTTAAAATTATTATATCTTTGTGAATTAGCAATTCAATCGCTGACACGTCTTCGTCCCTAAATGTTCAAGAAAGGATCAACTCTTTCTGACAACTCGGTGAAAAGCATAAAAAGTACCCAAAGGAGCTATTGATTCTATGGACACAACCGTGGTATTACGATTTTCAATTCCAATATGTATGCAAGTTGTTCGAGAAAACCATTCGCGGTTGCTTGAATTCTTATAGCAACTTACAAATAAAACAAAAGAAGTCGCTCGTATAGCGACTTCTCGACTTCTTTTGTTCATAAAGTCTTGCAATGCTTCAATTCTTTTGCTGTACGGTCTGCTCCAGCCATTGCTGCAAGGGAATATCCTTGGTCAACTCACCGAGCAGAATGTGACTGAATATGCCTTTTTGATCGATAATCATGGTCGCAGGCAGCCCGGTGATGCGATACAGGCCGGAGACCTTTCCGGTCACATCAATGATAACAGGAAACTCGAACTGCTGTTTCTCCATAAATTCATGAATGGTGCCCTTCGCTTCCCCCACATTGACAAACAGGGTCTCTACGTCATTTTGATATGTCTGAGCGATCTGATTAATCATCGGCATTTCCCTCACACAGGGGGTGCACCATGAAGCCCAGAAGTTAATCATGACGACTTTGCCCTGATAATCGGAGAGCTTGACCTGTTGTCCGGCTGAATTAACCGCAGTGAATTCGGGAGCGATTGCACCAGCTTCAATGGCACCGTTTTTTTGGGGCTCGGAGGATGAAGTCTGATAAATGGTCCACGCAGCGACCAGCACAGCAGCCATTCCAATCAAAATTGTGATTAAACGTCTCATTTTCGGATTCTTTTCCCCCATTCGCTTCACCTTTATTTCAACCCGAGACTATGATGAAAAGCAGCATGAAGCGACCCGAATTGTTGACGAAACTCCTCAGTAGAGCCATCTCCCACATTACGTCCTTTGTTCATAAAAACAATATGATCGGCAACATCATCTGCAATCTCTAGCTGGTGGGTTGAGAATACGACCATGTGTCCCTCCTCCTTGATCTGTTTTATCAGGTTTGCAAATTCCTGCATCCAGAAGGGGTCCAATCCATTCGTCGGCTCATCCATGATCAGCAGCGGAGGCTTGGCCAACAGAGCCTGGGCAAATAAAACACGCTGCCGCATGCCTTTGGAAAAGGTCGTGACCCGTTTGTTTTTTTGATCCACCAGGCCTACCAGGGTTAGCACTTCCTCTACTCGTGCTTTGGGAACTTTTCTTAGTGCCGCCCAGAATTGGAGCACTTCCTCTGCTGTCAGACCCTGATTAAAATGATAATCATCCGGCATATATCCAATCTGTTCCGAATACCGCTTTCGTTCTTTGGACCAGCGCATTTTGTTTACAATAATTTCACCCGAGGTAGGTTGAAGAATACCTGCCATCATACGCAGCACAGTACTCTTTCCAGCCCCATTTCCACCACATAAGGCAAGCACATGGCCAGAAGAAACATGAAAGGATATATCTTCAACAATCTGTTGTTTTTTTATGGATTTGCACAGTCCAACAATCTCTGCTTCCACGTTATCCATGAGAACGCCCCCTCTCCCAGATCCCGTAGACTGCCACGATGGAACATGCAATCCACAGCAGGCATATCCCCATGAAGATCCAGCTCCCGCTCGATGGCTGCACCCAATCTACCCACTGATAATATTCAGGACCCAGTATGGAGCCCCCGCCAAGTTTGATCACTACAAACAAACGTACCAGCTCAGCCGGATTGATGAAAGTTAGAACGGTGAGTAAGGGTTTTACCCACTGATACGGCATGATTCCCAGTACGGAGATTAGAAGCGTCGGCCAGCCGATCACAGCGAAAAACCAAACGGATACGGATATCGTTAATGCTTGCCACCGATTTTTGGATAACGAACCGATGAACAATGCAATCGTCAGAAATAGCAGCACCAGTCCGCAGGAGAATACCAGAAACAAAAGGTACGTCATCATATCTAAAGGGCTGCCCACCCATCCGCTAAGAAGTCCCATCAGACCATATCCAAATGTAACTATAGTCATTAATACAACCGACAGCCCCAGATATTTTCCTACGATAAAAGACATCGTGCCGATGGGGTATATAGATAACAATTGCCAGCTGCCCTCTTCTTTTTCAGAAGTCAAAGAAAAGGACCCCAGGAAGAGAGTCATCAGCGGCAAAAGATAAAGAATAAGATTTAACATGGAACCTGTCGTGCCAGAGTATCCTGCTACAAAATTCTGAGAGTTAATGATCAGCAAACTCAGGCTAAATACGCAGAAAAGAATCAAAAATGAATAGGCCCAGGGATTGCGAAATCCCATTTTCATTTCTCGTCGAACGACTTGCAACATATCTCCCATCATGGATCACCATCTTCATTGGCCATTACTTATGCCCTGAATCTTCCGTTGATTCGCTTTCCTCATGTGTTCCTTCATGCATGCCTTCACCCATTCCCTCTTCGGAGTGCCCATGCTCACCCATCATATCCATCATCTCGGTGTTTTGTTTCCAGTCGTGGGTGGCGAGGTCTTCAGCGGTCATGATCGTTCCCACACCCTGCTCGGCAACAAAAGCTTCGGCAGATTGTTTGTCCTTAAAATTGAGGATGCCATACGCCATGGGTGTACGAAGTGAAGCATCATATACATAAGTAGCTTTGCTGTACTCAATCCATTCCTTGTCATTATAGTCACGAACAAAATCCATCCCGATGTTATCTGTTCCGTTCTCTTCTTTCCACTGGTGCATACAACCAATGTCATCAAATTTATAATTTTTACCGTCTTTCGTCGTAAGCTGCGTGGCATAGGCATCATCTTTCACCTGCATTTTGCATATGGCACAGATATCCACGTCTTCATTGATAGGTAATGCCTCGTAATTTTTGCCGCAAGCGGTTAATAACAGCACCCCAAAGAGAAGCACCATGACTGTTCTCAAATGTGTTTTCATTTTCGTAATACCCCCGTATAGATCATAATAAAAGCTGCCATGCCCAGCAGGATACATCCGATGATCCAAACCTCAGTTGTCTCTTTCACCGATTGTGCACCTGTTTCCGCCGTCAGTGATTCCGCTTTCATGCTCATTAACGGCGATCTGTCGGTTGTCCACTCTTCCTTGCCTTCCGTAAACAAACTGCTCATGAAGAGCATGCCTGGAGATTGAAAGAAAAGCTGATAAGCCGAATTCCGATTGACCACTTGCTCATAAAAAGGATTAATCTCATAGGAGAGTTCACTGATTCCATCATCGTTCAGGTCAAGACCCTGAAAGGAATCCCAGTAGTTCTCGTTCATCTCATTGTTTTGGCTGTCCATCGCCGAAGCTTCAATCACATTCGAAACAAATTGGTTTCTGGTAAACTGGTTGTCCTCTGCCAGAACGAGCTGGATACCAATAAAATTGCGTAGCACCGCATTGCCGCGAATTGCATTTCCCGAGGATTCGGCAATGTTCATGCCAACCCGATTACCTTCCACCACATTGTTTTGAATCCTGGACAGCTGTACGTCATACAACAAAATCCCTTGTGAGTGCACATTTTCGCTCTGTTTACGAAAGGAATTTCCGGATACAACCGTATTTTTGACGCCCATGACCATGGCCCCGGTACTGTTGTTCTCCCCCACATTGTCCACGACAGAAGAACCATCGATATACATGCAATGAATGCCGTACCTGTTATGCAGCAGCGTGTTACCCTTAACCGTAAGATTGCGACTGTTCTCCAGATAGATGCCGTCCCGCATGCCGGTCATTTGGTTGTCTTCGATCTGGGTACGATGGGAATTGTACAAATCAATGCCATTCCCCTTCTGACCACTGGTAGCAGACTTCGGTCCAGCCCATGAAATGGTATTGCTATGTATGAGCCCATCGACAGAACCCCGCAGCACAATTCCGAAACTTTGACTCTGAATATCCAGGCCCGTGATCTCTACACGATCTCCTTCAACCTGAATCGCAGCAGTGGGTTCGTTCGTCAAGTGTTGAACCGTGAAACCCTGCAAAGTCACTCCATCTGAACGAATGGTGATCGCGGATTCAGCTTCCGTATTCAATACGGTTACGGATGAGTCCCCTCGAATGGATATATTCTTGTCTATCATTACGGGACCAGAATAAATCCCCGGCTCCAGCACGAGCACTTCTCCAGATTCAGAACCATCAATGAATGGCTGGAGTGGGATAGCATCTTTGATTTCAGGAGCAGCCTTTGCAGTGTCAAGCGGGTAAAATAGCGGGATCGCCAGTATCCCTATAAGCAGCAACATACCCAGGACAATCCGTCCGTTTAACATCATAACCTCCTTCATGAACATACTGCTCATAGTGTACATAAAAACAAATTTTTACCATATAGCTCAAACTGGCTATAGAGCTGGACGTTTTGTGTCCAATTTGTGAGGTCAATGTAGTTAAAAGCAAAACGAATGACATCCCACTACACAGAAAGTACCCCAGGAATATAGTAAAAAAGCTTATTACAGACGATTGTGGTCTGTAATAAGCCCTTGTTCCAGTGCATAACGTGTCAGTTGAACGCGATTTTGAACCTGCAGTTTCTGCAAAATATTTTTCAAATGATTTTTGACGGTATACTCAGAAATCGTATAATTCGCAGCGATTTCTTTGTTGGTCCACCCTGCAGCCACACCATAGAGAATATCCTTTTCTCTTGTGGTTAATGGGACATCAGGCTCTTTTTTCTCCGTGAGCGAGACATCCTTCAGGATTTGGTAAGCCACTTCTCGGCTCAAAGGAGCTTCTTCTGTAACGATGGAATGAAGATACTCCAGCCACATGGACGGTTCAAGGTTTTTGAGAAGATAGCCCTGAGCTCCCCGCTTCAACGCTTCCAGAAGGTGAAGTACATCATCCGAGACGGTAATCATGACTATCTTCACATAAGGAAAGGCCAATTTGATCCGTTGTGTTGCTTCAAGACCGTTCATCACCGGCATCTGAATGTCCATGAGGATCAGATCGGGAAGCCACTGTTCTGTATAATCAATCGCCTGTTGACCGTCCGATACGACGCCAATTACTTCGAAGCCGGAATCCATGGATAAAATCTCACATATGGCTTCCCTCGCATGAGCGTGATCGTCTACAACAAGTACGCGAGTATGGCTCATAACATCTCACCATCCTTTGAAAATTCGACAACAGTAAACTGCTGCTCCCTTCGGAATTGCATGGTAAAGTTCAGTTCATTCATCCGCTCTCTCATAATTTTCAGTCCATATCGATCCTTTCGTTCAAAGGGATTCATCTCAAATCCTTTTCCATTATCTCGAATCGTGATATTCCAGCACTTTTTGTCTCCGTTTCCCCGAATCCATGCTTGGGAAGCAGATGCGTGTTTTTGAATATTAAAAAGAGCTTCCCGAATACAAGCGAGCAGTTCTACCTTCTCTTTGTCAGTAAATGTATCATCCGGGATGGCCCAATCCAATTCAATTCGGACAGGGATATCTTTGGCAATTCTTCGAATTTGACCAAACAGTGTGCCCGATTCGTTCATAGCCAAGGCTTGAGCTTGATCAACGTAAGGATCATAACGCAAATCTGCAATGGCCTGACGCACATAACGATTGACTTCATGAACCGTTTTTTTGATCGAATACAAATTGTCCAGCTGTTGATCCTGTTTGGCTTGCTCCTCCAGACGTCCGACTTTCACCGATAATAAAAAAAGAGATTGGGCGATTCCATCATGAAGTTCCTTGGCCATCTTTTCGCGAGATTCAAATGCGGCTTTGGCTTCACGCTCTTGCTCCAGTTCTTTTTGAATACGTTCCAACATGAGAAACAGTCGAGTTAACAACGTTATACTCACAACATATACAATGACAGGCGTAAGCCAGTTGCCCAAATCCATCGATATATAGGGGAGTAGAAACTGATGCCTTACATATTCCCAGAGTCCAACAGTTAAGGTAGGAATGAGCAGGATCATCCATTTGATTTGTTTGTAAGACATATGCTCCTCCTACACATTAAGATAAGATTCAGTGTGGCAAACGAAGAATATAACCGAACCCCCACAGGGTTTGAATCAGATCTTCCCGATTCGGCATATGCTCGGATAGTTTGTCACGCAGCCGTTTCACATGGGTATCTACAGTTCGATAATCCAGATCTTCATCATGCCCTACTTTCCAAACAATTCTCAGCAACTCCTGCCTGGAGAAGGCTATTTCCGTGTGTGTCGCCAGATGATAAAGCAAATCAAATTCTTTGGGAGTCATATGAATTTCCAAATCTTCTATTGTGACCCTTCGTGACGTTGGATTGATTAAAATGGAGGCAATCAGTACCTCGCTCGCTGAATGATCTTTTGGCGGAGGATCAACCAATCCATTATAACGAGCCATTATGGTTTTGATACGGAGAACAACTTCCCTCGGACTAAATGGTTTCATGACAAAGTCATCTGCCCCGGCTTTGAAAGCTTCAAGCCGGTTCCCTTCTTCTGACTTGGCTGTCAGAAACATGACGGGTATGCTTAAGTTTGTTCGAAGATACTGGCATATTTCAATCCCCTTGATATCAGGGAGAATCCAATCAAGAATGATCAAGGCATAAGAACCGTGATGAAGCTGCCCAAGCGCTTCCCAACCCAGCGAAGCCTCTTCTACGATAAATTGTTCTTTCTCTAAGTACTTTCGAAGAAGTCTTCGGACCCGTTTATCATCATCTACAATCAATATTCTATTTTGCTGCAGGGTCCCGTTCATGGCTTACCTCCAATCTTTGCGATATGTAATCAGCATAACCTTCAACGTACTCAAAAGGCATGACTCCATAGAGCCATGCCTCTTATAATCTATCTCTGAATTGTAGACAATCTATGAACGATTATGTTCAGGCTTATCTCAATGTCCTTTCCCCATTTCTCCATGCACCAAATAGCTTGACTTCGAATATGGATATCTACTAAGCCCCCGTTTTTTTCAACCTAGTCATAGAGCCCATTCATCAGGTTTTTTCACAAAATCGATACGGATTAGCATTTGACAAAGCTATATATTGATATAAAATTAAAAATATAATCTATATATAGTGTTTCTTTTTGATCACCTTTCATTTGTCAAGGAGGATATGATAGTGCTAATTGTGTATGATTCTATAACCGGGAATGTTAAGAGGTTTATTTCCAAGCTTCAACTGCCGGCTGTTCAGATTCAAAATCAAATGACGATTGATGAACCGTACGTACTTGTGACATATACAACAGGTTTTGGACAGATACCTGATAAGGTGTCTTCTTTTTTGCAAAAAAACTCTCAATACCTGATTGGCGTGGCCGCCAGCGGTAACCGTAACTGGGGTGAGCGTTTTGCCAAAAGTGCTGATTTGATATCTGCATCGTATAACGTCCCGGTGATTAGTAAATTTGAATTATCGGGTTCCAAACGAGATGTGGAGTATTTTGAACAGGAGGTGAACCGTATTGCGTCATATTGAACTGAATAACATGCTGTTAAAGCGCGACTCTGATGGCTTCTTCCAGTTACATAAGGATAAAGAGGCTGTAGAGGAGTTTATGAAAGAAATCAAAAATAAAAGTATGGCGTTCGCCAACATTGATGATCAAGTCCAATTCATGATTGATCATGATTATTACGAGGATTTCTATGCTTCCTATACAGCTGACCAAGTTAGAACCGTATTTGAAATTACGCGTGGCTATCAATATCACTTTCCTTCCTATATGGCAGCGTCCAAGTTCTATACTGATTATGCGTTGAGAACATATGACCGCAAAACATACCTTGAGCAATATGCAGATCGGGTAGCCGCCGTTGCACTTCATCTGGGTCGTGGACACTTTGATACGGCTTGTTTGCTGTCCCGTTCGATGATGGAACAGCGCCTTCAACCCGCAACCCCCACATTTCTGAATGCGGGAAAAAGTCGGCGCGGTGAACTGGTTTCCTGCTTCCTGCTTGAAATGGACGATTCACTGAACTCCATAAACTATGTACTAAACACTTGCATGCAGTTATCCAAAATCGGTGGTGGAGTGGCTGTCAATCTGTCGAAGTTGCGTGCTCGTGGCGAAGTCATTAAAGGTGTCGAAGGGGCTGCTAAAGGAATTACACCGGTTCTCAAGCTGATGGAAGATGGTTTCTCCTACGCTGATCAGATGGGTCAACGTAAGGGTTCTGGTGCAGCATACTATAATATTTTCGGTTGGGACGTTATGGAACTGCTGGATAGCAAAAAGATCAATGCGGACGAAAAAATCCGGCTGAAAACTCTCTCTATCGGACTTATTGTTCCTAATCGTTTCTATAAGCTGGCTCAAGATAATGAGCCTCTGTATCTCTTCGCACCTTATAGTGTCTATAAGGCGTATGGAACACATTTGGATGATATGGATCTGGATGTGATGTATGATACCTTGCTGGCTGACGACCGGGTGAAGAAGAAAAAATCGCTCAGCGCACGGGATATGCTGACCAAAATAGCAATGACTCAACTTGAATCCGGCTATCCCTACATCATTAATAAAACCAATGCCAATCAAGCACATGCCTTGAAAAACGTAGGACAAGTCAAGATGTCCAACCTCTGCACAGAGATCTTCCAGCTTCAGGAGACTTCTGAAATTACAGACTATGGTCAACCGGATATTATCCGTAAAGATATTAGCTGCAACCTGGCCTCCCTTAATATTGTTAATGTTATGGAGAGTGGTAAGATCAAGGAATCCGTTCATGAGGGCATGATCGCACTGACCGCCGTCAGCGACATGACACATGTTGCTAATGCTCCCGGTGTGGCCAAAGCCAATTCCGAAATGCATTCTGTGGGCTTGGGTGCCATGAATCTGCACGGTTACTTGGCCAAAAACAGGATTGCTTATGAGAGCCCGGAAGCCAAGGATTTTGTACGCACCTTCTTTATGACCATGAATTATCACTCCTTGGTGAAAAGTATGGAGTTTGCAGTACAGACGGGGCAGCGGTTCTATGGATTTGAGCAATCGGATTATGCAACTGGCGTATATTTTGATCGTTATGTAACCACAGATTACCGTCCTAACACATCGAAAGTACAAGAACTGTTTAACGGAATTGATGTTCCGTCGCCCGAGGATTGGAAGCTGCTTAAATCTAGAGTGATGGAAAATGGCCTCTATCATGCCTATCGCATGGCTATTGCTCCAACGGCCAGCATCTCTTATATCCAAAACGCAACATCCAGTGTAATGCCCATCGTGGAACAAATTGAGACACGGACCTATGCCAATTCAACCACGTATTATCCAATGCCCTATCTGCAAAAGGACAACGTCTTCTATTACAAATCGGCGTATCAAATGGATCAATTCAAGGTGATTGATTTGATTGCAGAGATTCAGCCGCATGTAGACCAAGGCATCTCCACCATTCTTCATGTAAACAGTGATGTATCCACACGAGAGTTGGCACGATGCTACCTGTATGCTGCTCATAAAGGGTTGAAATCTCTGTATTACACAAGAACCAACAAGCTGACGATGGAAGAATGCATTGCTTGTTCAATATAAACATATTCCCTTTTGGGTATTACGATTGGAGTTTGATATACCATGCCAGCAATACAAGCTGTGAACTGGAATCGAGCAGATGATGATTTCACCCTAATGTTCTGGAATCAGAATATTATGCAATTTTGGACCGATGACGAAATTCCTTTATCCGATGATAAAATGACCTGGAGCATGCTCAGTGATATAGAGAAAGACGCTTATATGAAAGTTTTGGGAGGTCTAACCCTTCTGGATACCATTCAGGGCGGTGTAGGTATGCCGCAGATTATGGAGCATGTCGATGGACTGCAGCGCAAGGCCGTCCTTAGTTTTATGGCGATGATGGAACAAATTCATGCGAAATCATACAGCAGTATTTTTACCACGTTGGCATCCACCGAAGAAATTGACAGTGTATTCAAATGGGTTGAAGAAAATCCATATCTACAAACCAAAGCGACGATTATACGTCAGTATTACATGAATATTGAAACTTCAAAAGATCTTTATATGGCAATGGCTGCCTCTGTTCTTTTGGAAAGTTATTTGTTTTACAGCGGTTTCTTCTATCCACTCTATTTAGCTGGACAAGGTAAACTCACCTGCAGTGGTGAGATCATTGATTTGATTCTGCGGGATGAAAGTATACATGGTGTATATGTGGGTGTGTTAGCTCAGGAAATATACGCAAGCTTTGATGAAACGCAGCGGAACGATGTATATCAAGGTTTGGTTGATCTAGTACAGCTTCTTCATCAAAATGAGTTGCAATATACGCAGGAATTATATACGCCTATTCATTTGACTGAAGAAGTGGAAACCTTCCTTCGTTATAACGCTAACAAAGCGATGATGAACCTCGGGTTTGAGCCATTATTTGAAGACGAGGAGGTTAATCCGATTGTGTTAAATGGAATCAGTACACATACTAAGCAGCATGACTTTTTCTCTAAGAAAGGCAATGGCTATATTCGCACATTGAATGTGGAACCCCTGACGGATGAGGATTTCAAGTTTGAATAAGTCGTAAAGAATCATAATAAGGCTAGCGTGTTGCCTATGAATATAACTAAAGAAGGCTGTTCCTCCCAGAGGAATAGCCTTCTTTAGTTACTTTTCGAGCAATGAAATTAGTCTTTGCAGCAGAACAGGCTCTTCCTTGCGGAACTGCTCCAACCGAAGTCTTACCTTCGCAAACACACCCTTGTCTTCACGAATTTCATGACGAATGTATTGATCCCTTAGCTTCATTGCCCTAGTGGTTATATCCTGATAACCATTCACAAGTTCTTCGTCGTAAGGGATTATCCCCTCATCTATCAAGTAGGCAATCCGTTCACTCATCATTTTTTTGTGCTCCCAGAGTACATGAAGATGCCTCACATCGTTACGGTCACCCAGCCGGGGATCATTGCTCTCTACGGCATCATAGTACACTTGCAAATAGTCATAGACGTTAATGCCAAAAGCCTGTTCTTCGTCAGGAATGTAATTGATGCGGTTCAGATGGGTCTCTCCGTTCAGATAGTCGTGCAGCTGGTCGAGCGCTACAATTCGATCAAAAGGATACGGGGAATGCGGTTCGTATTTGTAAAAATACGTATGATGATCTGCGGTGAGTCCCTCTCTCAGCAGATGTCTCATGGAATGGACAGCATCCAGGAAATCTGTGAACGAAATCTGTACATTGCGGTAAACGCCTGTATGGTCGAACATAGAAGCATCAAAAACACGTTTATCCCAATCGAAACCGTATAGAAAAAGATGATGAGGAAAAGGTTCTTGCTGATAAGCCGCCGCTGGCGGCAGCTGAGCTTCATCCAAAAACACAACGCAATAATAACCGCTGCGAATCTGATCTGCGAAAAATTGAGGCCAGGCGTCCAGCGCCAAGTGCTCCAGAATCGTATAATTCACAGAGCATGTGAGTAGAAATGGATTATTGAAATTCAGTTCGTTGGGTTTGCCCCGGAAAAAATCGATATAAAACTGTCTGCCATCCTCCAGAAAGGTTTTCTTGCAGGACAACTGAATGAAATTGCTGTAGTACCAAGGGATTGTTTCTTCATGTGCACTGGTAATTGAAAGTGTGTAAGCCCATCGCAAAAATCCTTTAAGCGGCGGATTTAACACGGGCAGTTGAACAGCATTCATTCTTTTTCCCCCTTAACTGCTTGCACTGCTATATCCCTTCACAGCCTGTTTCCAGAGCAATCGTATCATTGTGAAAAGTATGAGCGAACCAACCAGTGTAAGTCCTGTATAGAACCAGCTGAGCTGTCCCAGCAGGAACATCGGTCCGAAATTGGTAATCAGGAACAGCGGAATGACAAAGGTACCGATCCGCCGGACCCAAGTTGGGTATATCGCCATTGGAAAATTGTTGGCGTCCCAGGCGGAATGGGCAATCTCCGACGCAGAGCCCGTCTGAACGAACCGAAATGACAGCAATGCAGGGATAATCATTAGACAGTATGTGATGATAACGGAGACAAATAACAGCAGCATAAACCCGGCTAGCTGGAGAAACGTCAGGGGTATGTCCATGGCATGCCAGCCAATGCCAATCATGACGAAACCAACCAAAATATCAGGGATTGGCAGTGCCAGATCGACATAACGCAAGGAAGCCATAAATTGAAGAGAAACCGGCTTCGTTAACATTAGATCAAGTGAGCCGTCCTTAATATATTCCGGAATTTTCGTAAAATTGGTGAAAAACAGTCCGACATATATTCCTGTCACCACGGTGTGCATGCCTATAAATAGAAGCAGTCCTTCTGGCGGTATGCCGTCGACATGAAGATCGGTGCGGAACACAACGAGTACATATAACAGTTTGGCGAGCAGGTAGACGGATTCCACCAGCAGGCTCATCATGAAATTGCCTCGAAACTCCATCTGGGCAATGAGACAATTTTTGATGAACATGCCGTATAAATGCACGTATTTTCTCATGGTTCTAAACATATGGAATCCCCGCTACCCCCCAACCGCTGAATATTTCTTCATGGATATCCGCCACGTTAAACGGGATAGCCATAAGAACAGGAGTATCCACCCGCACTGGATGAGCAATCCCTGATACATCGCTGCCGCTTCCGTTTTGCCGCTGAGCACATTAACCGGAAAATAAATCGTATACGGAAACGGCGTGTACTGAAGTGCCCCCACAATTGAATCCCCGAAAATCTCCAATGGGAACATGCCTCCGCTCAGAATATTCACCAGTAGGCTCGTAATAACGAAAAAGTAAGAGATTTCGTTCAGATAAAAAGCACTTGCACAAATGCAGTAGGAGATCAAGAAATTGAGCAAAAGCGCTCCCGACAGCGAGACAACGAACAAGACCAGCCGTATGATCTGGAACTCAAGCACACCTCCGGCAGATGAAATCCAGATAATTGCGACGAACAGCATCGCTGTAACGCCGTAATAGATCGCCTTCTGTCCAAAAAAGGAAACTAGCCGATACCCGAAGTAGCTGACCGGTTTGATCAAATACTTGTTGAGACCTCCGTTTTTGATATCGTCGACAATCTGATGCTCGAACTGGGTAGCGATCAGTTTGGATACCAAGCCTGCCAAGATGGTATACAATATGATTTGATTGTATGAATACGAGAACAGCGCTGCTTCTCCAGAATGTTGGTACACCGCTGTCCATATAAAATACTGGACAAGAATGGGAAACGCAGCTCCGAGTAGACCGAGAAAGAAGTGAAATCGGTATTCCATCGATTGCTGCACACCCATCGAAAAAACAGCCGTATACAATTTGCGTCCATTCATCCGACCGATTCCTTTGCGTAGAGCATGGAAATACTTTCCTCGATTGGAACGTCCTCGATCGTCCAGTCAACGATCGGAAACGAATCGAGCACAGCGCGCGACACTTCTTTTAGGCGGTGTTTGGGCAGCTCCAGAACAATGCTGTACTCGTCTGCGCTGATTACTTTCCCGAATTTGGTCAGCCGCTGCTCGGCCACCGGCTCCGAGAATCGCAATTTCACAATTTTGTGTTCACCAAACAGATCGTTAATCTTGTGAAGATTCCCGTCATACAGAAGACTTCCTTCGTTAATGATAATTGTCCGCTTGCACAGATCCTCCACATCTTTCATGTAGTGGCTCGTCAGCAGGATTGTTGCGCCAAACTGCTCATTATAGTATTTCAGAAATTCCCGCACCCTCTTCTGAGAGGGGAAATCCAGGCCGATCGTTGGCTCGTCGAGATACAGCAGTTTGGGCCTGTGGATCAGAGCGGCGATTAGCTCCATTTTCATACGTTCACCCAAGGACAGCCTGCGAACCTGCACATCCAGCAGGTCTTGCACATCAAGCATTTCCGACAGTTCGGCAAGACTTCGACGATAGATATCATCCTCGATGTCATATATACATTTGTTCAAATAAATCGAATCACTGGCCGGAAGGTCCCACCAAAGTTGATTTTTCTGACCCATTACAATGGAGAACAGCCGTTTGAATTCGTTCTTTCGCTCCCAAGGTACATAGCCAAGTACATCGGCTTCTCCACTTGTGGGATAAAGGATGCCTGATAACATTTTGAGCGTTGTGGTTTTGCCTGCTCCGTTCGGACCCAGAAATCCAACGCACTCTCCAGGGCCGATATCAAAGGAAACAGATTTGACCGCTTCCTTCACAAGTGATTTGCGAGCAAACAAGTTTTTCAGTGAATGTTTGAGTCCTGCTTCTTTCCGGTAATATACAAATGATTTGTGCAGTTCCCGTACACGGATAAAGTCCATCCCCGCTCCTCCTGAATGATTGCATGTTTTCCCATATTGGGCGGATTAAAGTTAAAGCGATTAAACTCCGTTGTTATACAGAAGCACGCATTTGGAGCAAATTGGTGTCAGGCCGCAGGCCAGAACCTCGCGTTGTTTTCGCAGATCCTCACCATGGAAAATATCTGCCACACTTTCTTCGTATAAATTACCGACACTGAACTCTGGAAAAAATTTGCATGGATTGACTTTACCGTCTGGCATGACGTCCATCCGGTTCGAGATCGAGAAACACTTGGTCCGATTCATGGCCGGCTTTTCGCTCCCCCGTATAAAACCTTCTACCTCTTCGGGCTCCAGCGCAGGCTGATAGCGGATACGTACATTCCACACACGTGAATTAACTCGTTTAAATTCCTCGATTAATGTTTCGAAGCGGTCCGGTGAGATATGGAACGTGAATGAGTGCCAGCTGTTCTTGTGATCACTTGCAAAGCGGGAGGCAAGGTGCGGAAAGTGGGCATCAAAGTAGGTGTCCATTTTTTCCGCCGTATCGGAAGGGATGTACCATGGGAAGCAGAAGTACACGGAATCAACGCCCAACTCTTCAAAGAATTCCATCAAGCTGTACAGCTGGTCCACCATCTGGTCATTTACGGTCAGAGCTACGGACACTTTACCTTTGTATAAGCCCTGCTTTTGCAAATCCAGCAGCAGCTGTATAGCGTGAATTACTTTTTTGAACGTGCCTTTGCCCCGAATCGCGTCATTCTCTTTTTCGAATCCTTCCAGGCTGACCAGCATAACTAAATTCTTAGACATTTTCAAAATGGAATCCAGCTTTTGTTCAATGAGAATCGCGTTTGTGCAAATGGTCGTATGCCGGTCTTCCTTCGCTAGCAGCTCTGCCAGTTCATCGAACTTGGAATAGAATAGCGGTTCTCCGCCCCACAGGAACACACGAGATTTGCGTTCTCTCGTTTCGGCGAGCAATTTCTCAACGACGGGAATCTCGATTTCGTCTCTCTTTACTTCACTGGCAAAGCCGTGATGGAAGCCATCTGGATTCCACTCAAAGCAATGCTTGCAGCGCAGGTTACAGCCGTTATTAAGCTTGATTCCGATCTCATAAGGCACGGGTGCGGCATACGTCGGGTCCTCCCGGCGTTTCCTTCCCGTTTCTGCGAGCGGAACGAGGGTTCTTTTCATATTTTGGAATGTCAGCTTATCAAACGTAACTGCTGTTTTCGGCTGCATACGTTTTCCTCCCCAAATGATTGATTTTTGATCGCTGCTCCAGTAAACGTCTGTGCATTTCTTCGAGATGTTGTTCCGAGTAATCTAGGGCCTTCCATTCCGCGAACCGGATACCGAAACCACAGGATTGCCAATAGTTTGAATTCTGAAGCTCATGATCGCCGAAAGGCTCTAACATGACAAAAGGTATCCCGTAGGACAGCGAATCGTTCAGTGTCGCTCCTCCCGGCTTGCTAATAATAGCAGCGCAATTGCGCATAAGGTCCGTGTAAACAGAGTAATCTCGGAGCGGAATGGCCCGGAGAATGCCATCTTCACGCACATAACGGATCATTGGTGGAAACGAATGCCGCCCCTGGGCATCCCGACTCCACGGATTCCATGATGCCTCCGTTCCGAAATAGCGTGTCCTCCCATCGTCCTCCTCCACCTCGGAAAGATCGTAGACGATCACATCCAGCGGATAACCGAGTTGACGAAGCTCTGCAATCGTTGCCGCGTACGTCCCAATTCCCCAGCCGCCGCCATGGATCAGAATGCGTCCGTCACGCTGTCCATATGGGAGGAATTCTTTTTCATCTGAGGCAATATAACAGTCTGGAGACAACCTTGAAGACTCGTAAAGCCAGACGTTATCGTAGTCCGGATACAAGGACTTGTGTACTTTAAACGATGGCGTATCGCACACATCCATACGAATTAGCTGAATATCCAGAGGCTTGTGCGCAAGGGCTTTGTACCGCTCCAGGATCGGCAGCCAAAAACCGGTAAACACAGCAAAATGAGATATACCCTTACGTAACCAGGATTCCAACAAGAACTGGACTTCCTCTTCATTCAGGGAAGAGTCTACAGGCTTGGCCAGTTTATGGCCCATAAGGGCAACGGAGAAGTCGGCATGGAATGCTTTTTTGGTGGAATGAATCTTGCATCTGATTTCTTCATGGTACAGGTTCTCCAGAACGTGAACGTCCGTTCTAACACCTCTATCTTGCAGGTAGGTGTGCAGATGCATAGCCGGAATATATGCACCAAGCGAATTGCCCGATGCAAGCAGGGTAACCGAAGATGAGTTCATGCGCAGCCTCCGCATTCCAGAATTTAGTTGTACACTTTAATGGACAAGTCAGCGAGTACCTGCCTCAGGCTCACGATCAGTTCACTGCGATGTTCGTCGTCACGGCCCACGACCGAGATATACAACCGTCCCTTGGGCATACCACGGTGACTCTGGATTCCCTCGGAAATACGTTGAGAGGCCATAATACTGTTCACCATTACAGTGTTAGATGAAATAGGTATAATTCCGTACTCACCTTGACCTCTCAATAGAAGACCGGATACCTGCAAAGCGTCCAGTAAACTTCCAAACGTAAAGCCTTCAGGTAGACCGAGAGATAGAAAGGTAAGCAGGCCGCTATGGCCGTTCGCTTCCCAGCCTTTATCGAGATAAGCATTAATGAGACCCATAGACTTTCGCGCGTTAATCTCTACAATGGGCACGATAACCCCGTCCTCCAGAATCATGGAATCGAAGCAAACGAAACCATGGTACCCGTCCTCGAATAATACCTGAAGTGCCTTTTCCATCGTATCAAAATAACCCTCGTTCTCCAGCAGAAGGAGCAAAGACTCATCTGCTCTAATAGAACCGCCGTAATTCTGCTGCTGATTCAACATACGCTGAACCGAAAGAAACTCTCTCTCACCGCTCTTATGAATGAACCAATGTGAGCTGAAATCGATCGCTTTTCTTAGCAGTGGTTCCAGCAGGAATTGCGAGCGCAGTCCTCTCCTCTCCTGCTTGTCCAGGTGCTCTGCTATCCTTCGTTGCATGGCTTCATTTTCAATGAGCATGTTGCCCTTGCCGGAAACACCGAATGGATCTTTAAGCAAATACGCCCCTCGCTTCAGCAGCGTATTTCCGACAGCCTGCACTTCTCCTGCACTGTTCACTTCCGTGCCATAACACTTCTCTCCGATCCTGGTCAGGAGTCGGTTGGAGTACAATTTGGAATTTACATGCTTAACCGTCTCAAGGTTGGGCAAAGAACCCAACAATCCTTCGGCATGCAAGTATTCCTCCATATCAGCCGTAATGGCATAAGGTGAGAGATATTTGACGTTCTGGGTCAAGCTCTCTTCACGCTGTTGATTGTCTGAAACAAGACTGAACATGCACTGCTTGAAAGTGTCCGGTTCGGGTAAGGACCCCTCTTCATCGTTCAAATCAAAGTGATAACGGGTACGAAAGGAAAAACCTAACCCGTTCAGATACTCGTACAGCTTTGGATTGATTTTGCAGCGGGTGTAGAGGATATCGTCAGGCCCGCAAAATGGAAATAACAGCTCGTCCATACATAAGACAATGGTTTCCCTCTCCTTATCAGGCATAGCCGGTAACTTGGCTAAGTTCGGGTCCCTCCATCGCGTTTCTGGATCAAATGTCCCCATGACGATCGCTGGAATCCCCATGGCCTCACTTCTGGGCATCTTCATACAATAATTGCTCATGCGACTGGCAGCTTTTCAGAAAGGTTATAAATGTGTCAATCGACTGGAGATGTTCATAATCGAATTCGTCATAGTCAATGATTACGTTTAACTGATCCTCGACTTTGAGCATAAATTGAATCATTTGCAGAGAATCGAGACCAATATCATTATTTAGCTCCGTTGCTGGGGACAGGGATTGGCGCAGTTCCGGTTGGTCTTCTTTGATAGCGCACAAAATATCTACGATTTTATCGTACATAACTACACTCCTTATAAAGTGATAATTCTGTGAGGGTGCAACCGAACTTATTACGCTTACAGAGACCATTCAAAACAAAGCTGTTTGGAATTCTCCCCTCCTCTTCGATTCCAAATTTACAATTATTATCTTTATAATGACATTTTATGTCAAGGGATAAAAACCAGTGATTTCGCATTCCCAACAAGCCTTCCAGAAACTAAAAAACCGCTATTTTAGCGGCTTCCCAGCGGCGGCCTTTCTCATTTCGTTTTGGACGATTTTCTCCCTTTGATCAAATCAAGACAAATTGTTAAAATTTATGTACTAACGTTAGAACCCATACATTTTATAGAAAATGAGGCGAGCACATGATTGAAATTACGATTGAATTGGTACGTCAATTAATCGATAGTCAATTTCCGAAGTGGAAAGGTTTAACAATAACACCCGTGGAAAAAAGTGGGCACGATAACCGCACTTATCGATTGGGTGACGAAATGACGATTCGTTTACCGAGTCACGAACGTTACGCCTCTGCTGTTGAAAAAGAACTGAAGTGGCTTCCCATCTTCAAACCTCTGCTGTCCTTGCCCATTCCAGCTCCCATTGAACAAGGCGAGCCTTCGGACGAATATCCCCTTCCCTGGTCGGTCAACCGATGGATTGAAGGCGAGACTGTCTCGTATGCCAACGTACTTGATCTAAGTGTATTTGCCGAAGACCTCGCAAAATTTCTGAGAGAGCTGGAAGCCATCGATGCTAGCCATGGGATTCCGGCAGGTATTCAAAATTTTCATCGCGGCGGCGACTTGGCGGTTTATGATACAGATACAAGGACCGTCATTGAAAAGGTATCCGGCCAGTACGATCCAAAGCTCCTGACTGAAATATGGGAGCTTGCCCTTGCAACGAAATTTCAAGCGTCACCGTTATGGCTCCATGGTGATGTAGCAGTAGGTAATCTGCTCGTGCAAGATGGACGGCTATGCGGAGTCATTGATTTTGGAACGATGGGCGTAGGTGATCCTTCTAGTGATCTTGTGATGGCATGGAACTTTTTTGATGATGTGAGTCGTGAGATATTCCTATGCTGCATGAATGTTGACCAAGATACGGTTGATCGTGCACGTGGCTGGGCTTTGTGGAAAGCACTCATCTCTTACGATTGGAACGAACAAGGCTCGGAAGCCTCGAATTGGGGAAAGCATGTATTAGATGTCATTATTCGTGACTATAAATCGCTATAAGCTTACGAATCTATCCAATCCCAACGGGTGCATAGTCCCGTGTTGGGATTTCTTTCTGCTTATCCGTAGATTTGTTATGCGTTTTATTTTAGCCATCCCATTTAACCTCTAAATCTTGCAATATTAAATACAAATCAGTGTTGACATTGAGCTTAGGACAAAGCAGTTCGTTATAACGGGTTGGTGAGATGACGTAGTGTAGATGCAGGTATGAACAGGGGAGCGTAAATTGCTCTTTCTATTGTGAATTTTTCATATATTGAAATAATAATATGGTGTACGAAGAGAGGTGCAGATGAATAACTTTTGGGGCTACTCGATAAAATTCTCCCTTCATTCTTGGATGGAAATATGGTGGAAGCATATGCTTCTTCATGGACATCGCCAGCACGCTTTTACTGTTGTGAACTTTTCATATATTGAAAATATAAGGTTGTTGCCAATAAAAAAGCCGCCTTTAAGGCGACTTTGGCATAATTTCAAGCTATTTTTTAGTTGGAAGAATCAAGTTCGTCCAGTCCAGTCAGCTCCCGCAATTTCTTTCCACCGTTCTCTAATTTCGTCATATAACTCCTTACTCAGAGCTCCTTTGGCGACCAGGTCAGCATTTTGCTGCCAACGGTTAGGTTTGGCTGTACCCACAATTGCCGTATCTACCCCTTCTGTACTGAGCGTAAAACGTAATGCGATTTCAACGGCTGCTTGTGCATTTTCGCTCAGAAAACCATAACCAAGTTCATTCAAGCGTTTCCAGTATACAAAGGGATATGCTTCTTCCGGAAGCGAGTCATACGTCCATGCCGCATTGGCAATAGGCCGTTTAGCAATAACGCCCATATTTCTCTTTCTCGCTTCAGGCAGCGTCAGATCGATGGCTTCCTGATCGGCAATGTTCAGCGAGGTTTCCAAGCTGTCGAACACGCCTGTCTGAATGGCATAGAGGGCATCCGTTGTATCGCCGCTATATCCAATAAACCTTGTTTTCCCAGCTTCCTTGGCTCGTTGCAGCACTTCAATGACCGCTCCTTGCCGAAGTACTTCTTCTGAGCAACTATGAAGATGGATTACATCAACGTATTCCGTTTTAAGTCTTCTAAGACTACGGTCAATCGTTTCCTCTAATACTTTGGCGTCCCAATCTGGGCCATCTACCCCAGCGGCATGTCCACATTTGGTAAACAAATAATAATCGTCTCTTCGATGTGATAACACATCTCCAATTAACTCTTCACTATCCCCATAACATTCAGCCGTGTCAATGACGTTTAATCCTGCATCCAGCGCACTGTTAAGCAATATTTCTACATCTGCTTTGGATACGTTCCTGCCGATCTCCGCTCCACCAAACCCTAGTGTACTTACTTTCATGCCAGTGTTTCCGTAATTACGCAGTTCCATGGATCAATTCCTCCAAGCTTCGTGAATTTGGTTACAGATAATGAAAGTTCATATAGTACAAAGTAGTCCTCGGTATGTATTACCCTTATGTTGGGTATTACACCCACTTGTTCATCTTACTTTATATCCTCCATCACCGATACATCCGTTGAATCAGGTTACGAAAAACTGACTCGGGTTCCCCAGTTCAGGATGAAATTTCTCACGAAAGCGGCCTCCTGTGTATTCGCCTATGATTTTTCGCCAGAACGCCTGAGCAATGACATTGTTGCGAACCTGGGTTACTTTCCACCTTCCCGGAAAACGTTCAAACAGTTCATAAGCTGCCCGGGTGCCAACTCCACTACGCCGGTATTTCTGCATTACAAAAAACTCGGTCAAATAGTAGTCATTATCTTTGCTGCCTGGTTCACATCGCTCTATCAACGCAAACCCGGCCGGTGCCTCATCACTCGTAATCAAAAAAGGAAACTTACGGTCCTCCTCTGACCAGAAGGCGTCCAATCCGGGATATTCCGGGAAAATACCGTTACTATCCACATCAATATTCAAATATTTGGTAAAGTCATACAGATAAAATTGCATTAAGTGCCGAATCACCTGACTGCGTTCCCGGGGAACCAGCTCTATTTTTATATTCATCCGGTTCACCTCCTCTGCTCTACTTATAACTCATACTTTAAAGCTTTACACCGCCAAGGGCAAGGAAGCATGAATCTGCTTATTCCGGTTCCGTGAACAGGCTGTGACGATCTAAATATGGTAAACTAGGATATAGCATATTATAGAAATAATTTTAACATGGGGGTGCCGAACTTGACCAATGTGCAAAAAGAGATCGACCGACGCAAGCTGGATGACAAACTGCCTTCCATGCCCTGGTTCGTTCAGCAATTCATTGACTATAAATTACCCGACTTATCTCCTTCTACTCTGCTTGAATATTTAAGGGATTACGAAGCTTTCTTTGGCTGGTTGCGCGCGGAAGGATTATCCGAGGCAAGCTCCAATAAGGAAGTTACATTGACTGAGCTAGAAGTACTTCGAATGGAATCAGTAACATCTTATCGATTATTTCTGGCCACCAAGCGTGAAGGCGCCAACTCCAGAATCACGGTATCCCGTAAGCTTTCATCGCTGCGTTCACTCTTTCATTATTTGAGTCAGATTGCAGAGGACGAAGACTTCTACCCCCTGCTGAAACGAAACATTATGGCGAAAATTGAGATTAAACGTACCCACAAGCCCAAAGATACAGCTGCCAAACTAAAGGGTAAACTTCTGGAAGAAGAAGAGTTACTGGAGTTTATCGGATACATCCTTGAAGGATACGCCGTGGATATGGAAAAGAACAAACAAGCACTTTACTCGCACGAGCTTAACAAAGAACGGGATGCCTGCATCGCCAGCCTCATTCTGAATTCGGGTTTGCGTGTATCTGAAGTGGTGAACCTGAACGTGGATGATCTGGATCTGAATAACAAGCTGCTGTATGTATATCGCAAAGGTAATAATGATGAGACGTTTAAGACGCCTGTGTATTTTAGAGAACAAGCCAAAGATGAACTCGCAACCTATATCAATCTGCGCCAGTCACGTTACCGCACACCCAAACGGGAAAAAGGGCTGTTTATTGCACTTCGTAATGGAGATTCCGAAGGAAGTCGGATGACCAAACGAGCCATACAAGCCATGATCATGAAATACGCCAAACAATTTGGCAAGCCTTACCTGACTGTGCATAAATTGCGCCATTCTTTTGCGACCGACTATTATTTGCAAAATGATATCTATAAAACCAAAGAACAGCTTGGACACGCTTCTACGGAAACAACCGAAATTTACGCACACCTCACGGATAAAACGATGTCTGAAGCCATTGAACGTCGCGCTGACGATGGAATGTAGCCTACTTATTGCTTTTCACTCAACATTGAATCAAATCTTTACAAGATATCAAACGAACTTAAAAAAAGCGATTCTTTCAGGAAAATGTCCTGCAAGGATCGCTTTTTCTATTTTTTAATTCATTCGCAAAATTAATGAAAACATACTTTTTTCCTTACATTTCACATCATTCAGTTTACATAATAATTATTTCGTCATAATGTTCTTTTCTCTTCCTAACGCTCAAGTGAGACCAGCCATCTTGCTATTTCCTCTGTCTTATGAACAGAATGCCAGACGAGATCCCCACTTTTCTCCAAGCTTCCCCTCTTGTCATGCGTCAGCCATGAAACAATTCCAACTACATCCTGTAACGTCTTTATTAGAGAAAGATCTTTCTCTTCACGGACCGTGACCAATTTGGGATATGGAGCTTGTTTGTATCCCTCAATAAGAATCCAGTCATACGTTGACAGATAGTTGATCATGTTCTCCAACGACGTCGCTTGTCTTTCAATGAGTGCAGTACGTTTCTCTGACATCACAACGACTGCATCGGCTCCCGCCTGAGCAAAGCTGTAGGAATCGGTTCCTTCGTGATCCATCTCAAAATGATCATGTCCATCATGTTTAATTACAGCCACTCTTCGTCCAGCAGAGGTAAGGGACCGGGTAAGTGCAGCAATTAAGGTGCTTTTTCCTGTGTTTTTATATCCAACAATCTGCATGATATGTGGTGAAGTGCTGCTGATTTCAGCCATGTATGACCTACCTGCCATGACCCGTGGGAAGTCTGAGAATTCGAACCTGTTCACCAGCAGAAATGCCTTTTTTTTCGGGTGGAATCACGATCAGGCAATCGCTGTCTTTAATCGTAATCATGACACTGGATTCGTCCACTCGCGCAGCAGAAGGTTTAGCATACACCATTCCGTTACGTATCTCTGTTCGTCCGCGTACAAATCGTGTGAAATTGTTAACCTTTGTATAATCATCTTCCAATATGGCTGTCCATTCTTCCAAATATGGATGAGCATCTGCCTGCATCGTACGAATCGTTGGCCGAACAAACAACTGAAAGCCGACAAAACAAGCTCCGGGATTACCCGAAAGCGCAAATAGCAGCTTGTCATTGACCACAGCAGCCGTCGTAACACTGCCGGGACGCATCGTCACTTTATTAAACAGCATCTCCATATTCCCTTCCCGAACGAGGTCACCCATAATATCATAATCCCCAACCGATACTCCGCCTGTTGTGACCACTATATCATTATGTTCAAGCGCTTCTGCAAGCTTCGTACGTGCGGTATCCACATTATCAGCAATCGAACCATACATAACTGGCTCACCCCCCGCTTCAACGACCAAAGAACGAAGCATATAGCTGTTGCTGTTCCGAATACGCCCAGGTTGCAACGGCTCGTCCACTTCCAACAATTCTGTACCAGTTGCAAAAATGGCTACCTTGGGGCGTTTGTATACTGGCACTTGGCCTACACCGAATGTTGCCAGCACGGATTGTTCACCTGCGTGAATGATTGTTCCTGCTGCAAGCAGCAGTTGTCCCTCTTGAACTTCCAATCCAATAGGTGTAATGTTGGCATTCGGCTGAATATGGCGCTTCAGAGCAATCCATTGTTCCCCATGCTCTTCTTTGCTTTCAGTCATTTCCATCATAACAACAGCATCAGCGCCTTCCGGCACCTGAGCTCCTGTCATGATCCGAGCAGCTGTACCGGATGTAATCGGTTGATCCGATGTATACCCGCAAGGAATTTCATCAATGATACGGAGCCAAATCTGCTTCTCGCTGGATGCTTCAATCGTATCCGAACTTAGAATCGCAAACCCATCCATTCCGGATCGACGAAAGAATGGGTAAGGATGAGGAGCATATATCGTCTCAGCAAGCGTTCGACCATGTGCTTCCTCAAGTGTTACTTTTTCAATTGAACCCGAGCTGACATGAGCCGCAACTTTCGCCTGCGCATCCGATACTTGTATAGCCTTACGGTTAAATTTCGCAGTCGTCATATCCGTTGCATGTGAATGTATTTTCAATAGTAATAGAACCTCCCTGGGACATTTGATCGTTTTAGAAAGTGTAGCCCGAAAGCTATGTCATGACAAGTACTCACCAATTTACCTCCCACATGAAAGACGGCTTGGCAGACCACAATATGTAAGAGAAAAGGAGATGACCTTCATGAATCAACGATGCGAATTGTGTGGAAGGGAACCTGTCGAAACCACAGTCCATCACCTGACACCGAAAGAAATGGGTGGAACGCATATGCCTACTGCCGATCTCTGTATCCCTTGCCACAAACAAATTCATTCTCTCTATAACAATCGCGATATTATAACCTTAGGTTTAACTGAGGTACAGGCTCTAAGGCAGGATGAGCGCATCGCTCCTTATATCCGCTGGATTCGCAAACAACCTGCTTCAACCATTCCTCGTGTTCGAAAGTCCCATCATGTCCGCAAATCCTAAAACAAAAAGAACAGCGTCCAAGGTAATTTCTATGGCAGAGCTTGCTCTCCACCATACCTTTTCACTGTTCTTCTGCGAATGATTTAATATTGCGGCCTCATTCATGCGTAGTGCTTGCTATCTACGCCTCATAATTCTGCCGCCGCCAACCCTCGTCTTTGGCTTTTTATAAGAGCTCTTCGGTGAATCAAACAATCCTCCAAGGCCACCACTGCTTTTATTACGATCAATTGTGCCTTTGCTTTGTTCCTTGTTTCGGCTGAATAGCCCTCCGCCCGAGCCAACGCTCGTATCCTTGTCACTGCCACGCCGGGTAATCGATCCCTTCCGGTCAACGGTTATCGGCGGAGCAGCCTTTTTATCGCTGCTCGTCGGTGTCCGATAGGAACCTTCCCTTGGTTTGTATGTGTCCTTGTTCGTATAACCCCGATACGTACCAGAACCTCTACCTCCAAAAGAATCAAACAAATTCCCAATCAATGTTGCGGTTAAGTACCCTTGCAAAAAGGACGAATCATAATTCTGCCGAACATATTCCTTGGAATCCACCTCAACCAAAGTATCTTCCGCTTTATTCGGGTCTTGCTGCAAATGATAATACTGATCCTGATACACCAGGAACATCCGCTCTGTATTTTCCGCCGATATCTGGTCCGGTTTCCGCTGTTCAGATAATTCCCGAGCGACCTCTGGAACGGTACGATCGGCAGCTCGATACACATAGGATGTCGTGTTACCACTGCCGCTGACCGATTCAAGCGGATATGTGTCCTGAACCGAAGGTGCTCCGCACGCGGACAGCAGCGACATCACAAGGCTGAGGACAAGCATTAATTTTAATCCATGTGCCAAGCGCTTTTCCATTGGAACCTCTCCTAGCTCGAACGAATCACTTTGATATCCGCAGGAAGGATGGACTCACCCTCATACAACGTAAATCTTCTGTCTTGCCACTCCACACGTAAAAGCATGTGATCATCAGACTGATATTGCCATACTAATTGTTCCCCAGCCTGACCATAGGGTGTCCTGCCTGCAGTGGTTACCATTCCTCCGTATTCTTCCTCCAAATGATACGCACGTCCATCCAGATCCAGCAACGTTGGCACCTCGTCTGGTGCATCGAGACGACCATCAATTGGTGTATAGAGGGCATACCGGGTCATTTCCCGTTCTTCAATATGCAAATGTCGGATTGCCGTACCATCCTGCAACGTGAGGACAGCTGCATTCCGTGTTCGATGATGTACCCGTCCAACAACTTCATAGGTGACCAGCGATACCTCACAGATATCACCAGGTGCCAGCTGAAGCATTGTTTTCTCTACCTGGGGCGGTTCAGGTTTGGCTATTATTCCTTTAATCCGTTTCCACATACTCATGCCCATTACTCCTGTTCCTTATCTTATAAACAAGCTGCAATAATTAATGCGCCAACGATATGAAGTGCACCCGAGAACAATCCGTAACCCGTCTTACCCTGCTGTATTCCCGTATCCAGATCGAGGTTGGCCCATCTCCGAATCATAAAGTGAACCACACTCTCCAGAATCAGCAAAATGACAAAGGAAACAACGGATACAAGCAACGCTTCTCCAAGGTGACCCGCTGTCGATATGGAGGTCGCGAGTACATATCCCTGAGCAAACAGCTTCATAACCATACGTGTCGTAACGGCCATATTGCCAGCCTTCACTTCGGCAAAATCCTTATACTTTGTGAATAAAGAATCCACATACATCAAGACAAACAGCAAAACCGAACCCGATAACGTCCAGACCAGCATTGCCAAAATGTTCAAATCCATCTACATAGCCCCCACATTTCAACATGAACCGCAATTAAAAGCGAAGGAGAAACGCTGGTCTCTCCTCCGCTGGTGCCCCTGCTTGCTTACAAGGTTTAGTTCTTATTTTCGTATTGCTTCATCAATGCCGCCAGTTCATCCTCAACAGCCTGATCCTTGCCCAGCTTCTCGAACTCATCATCCAGCGATTTACCTTTGGACGACATCTCATTGCTGGCTTCGGCCTGAGCTTCCATCTGCATCATTTTCTCTTCCATACGCTTCATGCCGGCACTTGCTGTATCGGAGCTAAATCCGTTCAGCGCCTTGTTGATTTCGGTTTGGGCTTTTGCAGCGTTATAGCGCGCAACCAATGTTTCACGTTTGTTTTTCATTTGGGTCAATTGTTTGCGCATTTCGTCCAGCTTGCCACGAAGGTTATCGGCAGAAGCCTTGTTTTGGTCATAGCTTGTTTTGTATTCGGCCATCTTCTCTTCAGCCACTTTTTTCTCTTCCAGTGCCCGACGGGCCAAATCCATATTCTGTGCACGCGCTGCTGTATGTGCTTGCTCCTCACGTTTCTTCACGAGGGCTTCCTGTTCTTCAAACAGCTGCTTGAATTTCTTCTCAATGGCGATCTGTGCAGCTACAGCTTTCTCCGCATCTTCAAGATCTTCCTGCATATCCCGGATGTATTGATCCGTCATTTTGATCGGATCTTCTGCCTTGTCAATAATGGAGTTAATGTTAGACATTGTTAAATCGCGTAATCGTTTGAAAATGGACATTATGGTATTCCTCCTAGTCGATAGTTCATCCTTGTATATAATCATACATACGTGGCAGTGTTCTACTCGTTTCAATTTTAACAAAAAAAATTATAAAAAACGATTTAAGCCTACTTAACGCAAATTAAACTATTGAATCAGTCGACCCGTTTGGAACAACTCCTCATCAAGCAGCTTCTCTGAAGTCTGCACAATCTCATCAATCTGCATCCGCGTAATGGCATCAAAGTGAATTCCCATGATTACTGTTACCGTTACCTTCAAATGCAAGGCAGCCCTGCGTGCGAGTCTCTCACACAGTTCTTGCTCTTTATGCCCTGGAATATGCACCGTAGCCCCATTCACCCGTTCACGATCCGGATAAAATGTCGCTACTGCCCCAATATGTGATCTTCCTCCAGTTATCATAAAAACTTTATCTTCTCCAGCCTCAATCACCTGTAAACGAACGGAATTTAAGTTGTATGTACTCATCCTGCTCCACCTGTCCTTTTGATATGTAATATATATGGTGGAATTATGGCTCCGATTTGATGAGTCAGCAATGAAACATCTCACATCATGCATAAATACGGAAAGACGCGGGCATACCAAAGAGAACGCAATTTGGGAAAAGGAGGCACTAACATGCGTATACGCCTCATCATGTTATCCATCATGGTCATGCTTCTGGGAGGAAGTTACGCTCCTGCTCAATTATGGGCTTATTCAAGCCCTCAAACCGAACCTGCTTCGAAGTCTAATTCTTCCGACGAGGAACAGCTGACACTGGGACAGCTCAGACAGAAATATGCGGATACATTTAAAACCAATGGTCCCTCAACAAAAAAGGTCGCACTGACTTTTGATGACGTACCTGATCCTCGGTTCACCCCGCAGGTACTGGATATTTTAAAAAAATATAAGGTACGGGCTACGTTTTTCATTGTGGGACATCGCGCTGAGAAACATCCGGATTTGGTGAAACGCATGGTGAAGGAAGGGCACATTGTTGGCAATCACAGCTACAATCACCCGGAATTCAGTAAGCTGTCCATGAATGCATTTCGCAAACAGATCTTACATACCGGGGATATTATTCGTAATCTGGCGGGTTACACACCCAAAATGATTCGTCCACCCTATGGCGATATTAACGAGCAGCAGCTGCAATGGGCGGCCAAACAACATTACAGCATCGTGAACTGGAACGTCGATTCTCTGGACTGGAAGGGCCTCTCCAAAGAAGAAGTTAAAAAAAACATCCTCTCGGCTGTTAAACCAGGTTCCATTGTTCTGCAGCATGCAGGGGGCGGTGTCGGCTCGAAGCTGAGTGGCTCTATCGAGGCGTTGCCTGAAGTCATCGAAGAATTGCGAAACCGCGGGTACGAGCTGGTAACTTTGGACGAAATGCTGGAACTGCCAAAGGGTAAATAGAATCAGATGCCAGAATGCGGATATTAAAAAGGGGGTTCTTCAATCACATAATCATGATTGGAGAACACCCTTTTGTGTTTAATTTAGATTTAATTGGAGTCACTTATGATAATGTGCAGCTCCATTTTAATTTTATTTCAAAATGTAAAGTTCAACATCCTGAATACCAAATGTGCTCACAGATTGCTTGCTGCCAGGAATAAAGATATCGATCTTGTGACCTTTAATGGCGCTGCCCACATCACGGGCCGTAGCGACAAATGCCTGCTTTGGCAGTCCTGGATGTGTATGACCAGTCACAAGTACCTTTGTACCCAATGGAATGATACTTGGGTCTACCGCAATGGTACCCAATTCAAGCGGATTACCGAAGTAATCCACAGCACCCCATCCTCCATTTTCGGAAGCATCAGAAGAGTATGCTGTTGCCTTTACATCGACAGTTTTGCTGTAATCAAACGTTTTTCCCCATGCCTGTACAACCTTGCTATCCGAATTTACATCAAGACTTGCGGCGGTTACCGTTTTAGCTGCAGCAGAAGCTGTATTCGTTGTTTTACCTGGAATCGTAATTTTCAAACCACCATAAATGTTGTAAGCAGAAATGTCATTGTTAGCTTTAATAAGTGCGTTAAGCCCGACTCCATATTGTTTGGATAAGGTGTAGAAGGTATCCCCTTCTTTGGCCACATGAACTGAATCGGCATGAGCCGGAACGGCCTGAATGAGCATTGCTGCTGTCAGCAAAGCTGTTGCTGTTTTGGCTATACGTTTCTTGTTAATCATGGTCTTCCTCCCTCATTATGCCTGCGAAGTTAGTTGTCGGATTCGGATGGAGGAAACCACCCTATAGGTTCAATTACATTAAAAATTATGTAGCCCTAATTCACCCCAAGCCGTGTGCAAATGATTCTTCCCCAAGCACACTCTGCATCGTTACATCCCCCACACTCCCAACTCCGGAAGTTTCGGCAGGAACAAATATATCACAATTTTGTAACCAAGAGTCGTAGTAAATGTTACCATCTGGCTAATTCATTTCAAATTTAGGCTGAATTTAAGCGGTTTTTTTCAAAAAAATGTCTATTTAAGCTTATATCGTTGATGACAGAAACGTTACTTTTTATGTAAATCTGTGCGTATCCTTACATAACAAAACCATCCCTGCCGACGGGCTGTCGACAGGGATGGTTGAGGGGATGAAATTCTCATCCAAAGTACAGATTTTGCAATTTCATCCTGATCTTCATCCTTAATAACTCGGATGTATTAGAGCACTTTAGCGAGGAAGTCACGTGTACGTGCATGCTTGGGCTCACCGAACACTTCAGCAGGCGTTCCTTCCTCTACAATAACCCCGCCATCCATAAACAGGATGCGGTCACCCACTTCGCGTGCGAAGCCCATCTCATGCGTTACAATTACCATGGTCATTCCGCCCTCTGCAAGCCGCTTCATGACATCCAGTACTTCGCCGACCATTTCAGGGTCCAGTGCAGAGGTAGGCTCGTCAAACAGCATGACATGCGGCTGCATCGCAAGAGCTCTTGCAATAGCGATCCGTTGTTTTTGTCCGCCGGACAGCTGATTTGGATAGGCGTCTTTTTTGTCAGAGAGGCCAACCGTCTTGAGCAAATCTGCACAGATTTGTTCCGCTTCGTGTGCAGGCTGTTTCTTCACTTTAATCGGAGCAATCGTAATGTTCTGCTGCACCGTTTTGTGCGGAAACAGATTGAAATGCTGGAATACCATCCCCATTTTTTCACGAGTTTCATTAATGTTATGTTTCGGGTCAGTGATCGAAACTCCCTCAAAGTTAATCTCACCGGAAGTAGGCTGTTCCAGTAAGTTCAGACAACGCAAAAAGGTACTTTTCCCCGATCCGGACGGACCGATGACCACGACAACCTCGCCTTTTCCAATCGTTACGTTAATGCCTTTGAGCACTTCGTTCTTATCATAGGATTTATATAATTGTCTAACGTCTATCACTTGCACCCAACTTCCTTTCCAGTCGACCCAGCAGTTTGGACAAAATGAACGTCAGCACAAAGTAGATGGCTGCCGCAATCAGGAATGGATTCATCCCTTGATACGTAATATTTTTGACCACACTTGCCTGGTACATAATGTCCACCATACCGATAACCGAGATAATGGAGGATTCCTTGATAATGGTCACGAACTCATTACCGATCGCCGGCAACACCGCTTTGAACGCCTGTGGGAGCACGATGAAACGCATGGCCGCACCTCTTCCCATCCCCAGTGAACGAGCTGCTTCCAGTTGGCCGCGATCCACACCCTGTATACCAGCGCGGAAAATCTCGGCAAGATAGGCACCACTATTAATGGACAGTGTTATAATCCCCGCCTGAAGAGCCGAGAAATTAATCCCAAAAGTCAATGAAACACCGTAATAGATAATCATCAATTGCACCAGCATGGGCGTACCACGAATGACCTCAACATAAGCTGTTCCGATCCAGCGCAAAATGGCGATGTCATGCAGACGGAACAGACAGATGATCAAACCGATAATGACCCCGAAGATTACACCCAGTGCAGACAGTAAGAGGGTGTAGCCCACACCTGTTGCATAGAAGCTTTTGTACTGCCAGAATACTTCGAAAATGTTTTGTTTACTCTTCTCTGCCATCAACTGGCTTGCTTCAGTGACCATCTGATCGATTTTATTTTCGCTTTTCAGACGTTTGAGCGTTCCGTTCACTGCATTCAGCAATTCTGTATTGCCCTTACGAATCCCGATTGCCGCTTCGGCCTGCTCTTCATCCGGAATAGCCGGAGCTAGTCCAATAATATCATCGAGATAACCGGCAGCTACCGTATCTTCAACGATCGCAGCATTTACACGATTGGTTTGCAATTGCAGCACGATATCGGATATTTTATCCAGTGCTGTCAGTTTTGCCCCTGGGATTCCCTGACCAATCGTTTCCTGAATGGAGCCTTTTTGTACTCCAATTTTTTCATTCTCCAGATCAGCCATGGTTGGATATTTATCTTTATCCGCATTGCGAATCATGATGACTTGCTTTGATTTATAATAGGTATCGGAGAAGTCGATGCTTTGTTTACGTTCATCCGTTGGTGTCATACCCGAGATGACCATATCCACACGACCACTCTGCAACGCAGGAAGAAGTCCGTCAAAACCCATATCCTCTATTACAAGTTCTGCGCCAAGATCGGCAGCAATTTCTTTAGCAATCGAAATATCAAATCCGACGATTTGGTCTTTACCATCAATGACTTTATGGAATTCATATGGTGCAAAATCGGCACTTGTACCGAGCACCAGCTTTTTACTGCCTGAATTGCCTGTAGTTCCCGTTGCCAACGCAACAGGAGCAACCGTAGTTAGCAATACCACAAAAGCTAGCAGCATCATGGTGTAACGACTAATCAATTTCAACCCTGTTCTCCCCTTATAATACTTTGTATGCTTTCTGTTGTTGATGCCTGAGTCATTATAAAGTAGAATGCATGATTATGCAATGCATTTCGACATTACAAATCCTGACTAGTTTCTGAAAAATAACCGCAACTATGATATAATTATTGAATTATTTTCATTTTTGCTTAAGGAGTCCACCATGACATATACCAAAACACAAATTTTAACTGTAATTGATCAATATGCTTCCCGTTTTAAAGAGATTTCATCATACATTGGTGCGAATCCCGAACTTGGGAATGAAGAATACCTTGCTTCTGCACGGTTAAAAGAAGAACTCGCCTACCATGGTTTTTCCGTAGAAGCTCCTGTTCTTGGCTTGGAGACCGCATTCATTGGTACGTATGCTGCATCCAAGCCAGGCCCGACGATTGCCCTGTTATGTGAATATGATGCACTACCAGAAATCGGTCATGCTTGTGGGCACCATCTGATCTGCATGATGAGCCTCGGAGCTGCGGTAGGTCTGAAGTCCATACTCAATGAAGTGGGCGGAACATTGAAAGTGTTTGGTACACCGGCGGAAGAAACGCGTGGCGCCAAAGTGCCTATGGCTGAAGCGGGTTTATTCGATGACTGTGATATCGCACTGATGGCGCACCCGTATTACGCGTATGAGAAATCTGGCAGCTCCCTGGCTATTGATGCCGTACAATTTGAATTCCATGGGAAATCTTCGCATGCTGCCGCAAGTCCACATGAAGGCATCAATGCCCTGGATGCGGTTATCCAGACGTTTAATGGTATTAATGCGTTCCGTCAACAAGTGAAAAGTACGGTTCGTATCCACGGGGTTATCAATAGCGGAGGACAGGCAGCCAACATCATTCCTGACTACGCTTCTGCTCAATTCTATGTACGTGCCTCGACGAGAAAAGAGTTGAATATTCTCACTCAACGTGTAATTCAGATTGCGGAAGGTTCTGCTCTGCAAACCGGATGCCGGCTTGTGACATCCAATTACGAGACATCCTATGATGAGATGGTCACGAATGAATCGTTATCCGCTGCTTTCAGTGCTAACCTGCTTGAACTTGGCATTTCACAAGAGGAGATCGTCAGTGGCAACGACCATGGTTCCATGGATATCGGTAACGTATCCTTGCGATGTCCTGCAATCCATCCGTATATCCGTGTTGTGGACGAAGTTCATACGCTTCATTCCATTGAATTCCGTGATCTGGCGCTTCAGGAACGGGCCCTGGATGGTATGATCCTTGGAGCCAAGGCAATTGCTGCAACTGCTTATGATGTTCTTACACAGCCTGGGCTGCTGCAAACCATTCAAACAGAGTTTAAGCAAGCCAGTCGCTAAGTTTTTCGTAAACTGCTGTATATTCATCTAGGGTGTTCCTCTTAACCTGCTTTTCAGGTCCTGAGGAGCATCCTTTTTGTTTTGATAAGTACGTATATACGGACACAAGCTGGAGATGCTGTGAAAAGAAAACATTGAAAAATGTTGAAATTCTTACATTTAGCGGCCGTACTTATGGTTCATATGCTCTCTAACTTGGTTATTTATAGCTATAACTGTATCTTGAGTTCAGGAGGTGTTGTCATGCTGCTCGAAGCGATGTATCACGTTCCCCGCGATAAATGGGCCTATGCTTATAATCCCTCGACGATTCACCTGCGTGTACGAACGAAGAGAAACGATGTGCAATATGTGACTGCACTGACTGGTGATAAATATGATTGGAATGGAACCTATAAGGAAATTCAACTGGAGAAAGCGGCTTCCGACAGTATGTTTGATTACTGGGAAACTGCTGTTAAGCCCAAATACAAGCGCCTGACTTACATCTTCCGCATTACCGCTGGCACCGACAATATATATCTGGCTGATAACGGAATTCACTATGCTCAGCCATATCCTACCGGAGGATATTATGAATTTTCCTACATCCATGAAATTGATGTATTTAAGGTTCCGGAATGGGCCAAAGAAGCCGTGTTCTACCAAATCATGACCGAAAGGTTTGCCAATGGCAATCCCGACCTGAATCCTGAAGGAACCCAGGAATGGGGTGGTAAACCTGAACTGGATAACTACTTTGGCGGAGACCTGCAGGGGGTGCTCAATCACCTGGATGATCTGACGAAGCTCGGTGTTAATGCCATTTACTTTACTCCTCTGTTTCAAGCAAACTCCTACCATAAATACGATACCGTTGATTATAAAAAAGTTGATCCTCATTTCGGGGATAATGAGCTACTCAAAGAAGTGGCGGAACAATGTCATCGCCGTGGAATCCGGGTCATGCTTGACGCGGTTTTTAACCATTGCAGCGAAGACTTCCCTCCTTTTCAGGATGTACTGAAGAACGGTAAAAATTCCAAATACGCAGACTGGTTCCATATCAATGAATATCCCGTACAGATCAAGGATGGTATTCCAACCTACGATACATTTGGGTTTTATGGCAATATGCCGAAGTTCAATACCGCCAATCCCGAAGTAAAAGACTATTTGCTTGATGTGGCTGAATACTGGATCAAGGAGATTAAACTCGACGGTTGGCGACTTGATGTTGCAAATGAGGTGGATAACCATTTCTGGCGTGACTTCCGCAAAGTAGTCAAAAGTGCTAATCCAGAGGCCTATATTGTAGGTGAAGTATGGAGTGATTCCCTGACCTGGCTCATGGGAGATCAATTTGATTCCGTGATGAACTACCCTTTTGCTGACAAGGTGCTTGAGTTCTTCTGTGGTTCTATGGATGGTTATAACTTCGCTAACGAAATGGGATCGCTCATTATGCGTTACCCTCAACAAACCAATGAAGTCATCTTCAACATGCTGTGCAGTCATGACACCCCACGTCTGCTTACTCGGGCTGGAGAAGACAAACGCAGATTAAAATTGTCGGTTGTGTTTCTTTTCACTTATATTGGTACGCCCTGTATATTCTATGGGGATGAGGTTGGTATACGTGGAGAAGGTGATCCGGATTGTCGTAAATGCATGCAATGGGATCCTGCCAAGCAAGATCAGGAGCTTTATGACTTCTACCGTCTGATGATTGATTTGCGGAAAAGTAATGAGGCTCTGCGCAAAGGCCGCTTCCGTTTTCTGAAGGCCGATCACAACGATCCATGCATCATATATGAACGTATGGATGACACTCTTCACTTTACGGTGTGGATGAACAATACTCCGCAAGAACGTACCCTGTCACATCCAATGGAAACCAAGGACTGGAAGGATGCCTTAACCGAAGATGCTGTTGTTCCCACCAATGGCATGATGAATATTAAACTTGATCCTTATGGATACCGTATTTTGTATAGACAATTGGAACCATGTTAATACGCGCCAGAAAATTCCTGAAATATTAAATGACCCTTTGATTGATAACGAATATGTTTTTCCCATTTGTAAAGGGACTTGCGCCAAAGAGATAACATCCCGTCGCACTTGCTGCAACCATCAGCATGTTATCTCTTATGATGTTTCTCTCCGGCAGTTAGGATTATATTGGGAAGGAAGGAAAGATACTGACATAACAGACGTAAGTTTAATATCCTTAAATACATTGGAGATTACAAATGCGCCTTCAAAACCGATACACCGACTGTAGACATATTATTTACCTGTTGTCCGCCATGTTCCCTTGACCAGGGTGCCATCCCCAAGATAGCGGTAACAGTCATTCTCACGAATCACCACAAAAACCAAATGACTCCGAACTGCAATCGGCTCTTCTCCCAAGTGATGAAGCTTATTGTTTCTTATGACGACATTTCGAGCGGGATTCCTCTGCCGAGTCAAAAAAAGCTTTGATCTGTGCTGTCTGATCGCTTCCATCTCCGGGAGCAAAATTCCTTAAGCCTGTCTGTCAAGGTGGATCGCACAGAGGCGATATTACCCATGATCTGGCCAAACATTTCATTCATTTTGACAGCATGACACCCGTCGGCACTGCTTAAAGCCTGCAAATTAGGATTGTAAGTAGAGGTAAAAATTAATGTTGTTCATTTTAAATTCGCCTCCTCCTTATGATCGTACAAAAAAAGCCACAGTACGAATATACTGCGGCTGATTTGTGCAAATCTATTTCACAGATTCAAGCGTTATGCGGCGATAAATATCCATATACTCTTCAGCTGAGACGTTCCAGCTGTAGTCTCCGCTCATTGCATTTTTCACGATCTTTTTCCAGTGTTCTGGCTGACGGTAAAATCCCTCAGCACGGCGAATGGTGTTCATCATGTCATGGGCATTAAAACTTGTGAAAGAGAATCCATTCCCCTCACCGCTGAATTCATTGTATGCCTGCACCGTATCGTTCAGACCCCCTGTTTCCCGGACAAGGGGTACACTGCCATAACGGAGTGCAAGCAACTGGCTAATGCCACATGGCTCGAACCTCGATGGCATCAGGAACAGGTCACTGCCTGCATAGAATCGGCGGGATAACCCATCATTGAATGTAATCTGGGCAGACATTTTCAACGGATAACGATTAGCCGCCTCACGGAACCAGTGCTCATAAGCCGGATCCCCCGTACCCAATACTGCAAATTGAATATCATCATAGTACAATAATTCATCCAATACACGACATACCAGATCCAGACCTTTGGAATCCACAAGCCTTGTAACCATCACCATAAGTGGAGCATCGGGACGTACAGGCAATCCTAATTCTTTCTGCAGCTCAATCTTGTTCTCGATTTTCTTGGACAGGCTGGTTCTGTATTTTACTGCAATTTTATTGTCCGCTGCCGGGTTGTAACTCTTGGTATCAATACCGTTGACAATCCCGCTAAAACGATCCCCCAATGAACTGAGCAATCCATCCAGACCATATCCATAATAGGAGGTTTGTACTTCCTTGGCGTAGGTAGGACTCACGGTCGTTACATGATCCGCAAAAACCACTCCTGCTTTCAGGAAATTGACATTGCCATAATATTCTGCCCCATCTGCCGTGAAATACCGATCATCCAGCTCAAGCAAATCACTGAATAAATCATGTGGAAACACACCTTGATATAACAGGTTATGTATCGTAAAAACCGTTCTCATTTCACTATAAAAGGCATTATGAGCATAGTGAGCCTCCAGTAATAAAGGAATCATTCCTGCATGCCAATCGTGACTGTGCAGTACATCTGGCTTGAACTCAATTTGCGGCAACACTTCGAGAACAGCACGATTAAAGAAGGCAAAGCGCTCCCCGTCATCCATATACCCATACACGCCATCCCGGCCAAAATAGTATTCATTGTCTACAAAGTAGACAGGAATCCCGTCATGGACCAGCATCTCTATTCCACAATAAGGTCTGCGCCAGCCAAGAGGGACATCTGTCGTGATGACAGGGTCCATCGCCGCTTTATACTCATCCGGTATGCTTTTGTATTTGGGTAAAATAACACGAACATCTGCCCCATTTTTCTTTAATGCTTGTGGCAATGCTCCGATGACGTCAGCAAGACCTCCTGTTTTGATAAATGGATGTACTTCAGCCGCAGCAAATAGAATATTCATGCCTTCGTCCTCCTTTTGGGTTTTACTGTTGTGCTATCTTTTGTTTTACTGGTTTTAGTTGTGTTGGCTTTTGCTTTAACGGATTGAGCTTCAAGGGGCAATACATCCGTTTTCCGACGTGTGTTCTTTTTTAAAATAACTACACTTAGCGGTGGCAAAACAACTTCCAGACTATGTGGTTGCCCATGAAAAGGAATCTTTTCTGTAGTAAGCTGCATATCATTGATAATGCCTGATCCGCCGTAATCGGAATGATCACTGTTCAGAACTTCGGTATACATACCGGGACGCATGACACCAATCCGGTAACGCTCCCGCTTGACCGGCTGAAAGTTAATGAGCACAAGGAGTGTATCCGCAGGTTTTTTTCCTTTGCGCACATATGAAATGACACTTTGGGCCTGATCATCCGGAGTGATCCATTCATAACCATCAAAGGAATGATCAAGCTCCCATAAAGCTTTTTCGCCCAAGTATAACCCAGATAGATCCCGTTCAAACTTGTGGAGTTTACGGTGACTGTCGTAGTTCAGCAAAAACCAGTCCAGTTGATCTTCATCTTTCCATTCAATAAACTGGCCGAATTCTCCACCCATAAACAGCAGTTTTTTGCCTGGGAATGTCATAAAGTACCCCATGAAGGCACGCATGCCGGCAAACTTCTGCTCGTATGTTCCAGGCATCTTGTCCAGGAGCGACTTTTTGCCATGAACGACCTCGTCATGTGACAGAGGAAGCACGTAATTTTCAGCAAAGGAGTATACGACAGGGAATGTCAGCAAATGATGTTTGGAAGGGCGCTCGTGAAAATCCGATTTCATGTAGTCAAGTGTATCGTTCATCCAACCCATATTCCATTTATAGTTAAATCCCAATCCACCCTGATCTACTGGCGAAGTAACCATCGGCCATGCACTGGATTCCTCTGCCATCATCAGTGCATAGGGAAAGTACTTGAAGACCGTTTCATTCAACTGCTGCAAAAAAGCAACAGCTTCCTTGTTTTCCAGGCCACCTTCGTTATTCGTACGATATTGTCCTGGCTGCTTTTCGAAATCCAGCTTAAGCATACTGGTTACGGCATCGACCCGAAGTCCGTCGAAATGGTACATCTCCATCCAGTACAACGCATTAGAGATCAAAAATGAACGAATCTCGGGTTTGGAATAGTCAAAGCTGAGTGTACCCCATCCTGGTCTCTCTGCTAACAGCGGATCTGCATATTCATACAAAGGTGTTCCATCAAATAATCGCAAACCATGGGCATCTTTGGCAAAATGTGCAGGGACCCAATCAAGCAATACGCCTATTCCTGCTTGATGAAGGGTATCCACCAGATACATCAGATCTTTAGGATGTCCGTAACGGCTGGTTGGAGCATAAAATCCTGTGTTTTGATACCCCCACGAAAGGTCGTAAGGATGTTCGCTCAGGGGCATCATCTCAACATGGGTATAATTCATCTCCAATAAATAAGGAACAAGCAAGTCCGCAAGTTCACGATAATTGTAGAGTGTACCGTCTTCTTTCCGTTTCCAGGTTCCAGCATGCATCTCATAAATATGTAGAGGTTTGTTATACACACCTCGTTGTTTGCGTCTCCAGGCGCCATCATTCCATTTATAACCTTCTATGGAGCTGGTGACAGATGCCGTACGCGGACGAACTTCCGCCTGGAAAGCATAAGGATCGGCTTTTAGCAATTCGGTACCGTCTTCCGTTAATATACGGAATTTGTATAAAGTTCCTTCACTAATTTCCGGAATAAAACGACTCCAAAATCCAGAATCGGGTATCTTATATAATGGTTCCTGTTCACCTTTCCAATCATTACGATCAAGCGCTAACCCGACTTCTTTGGCATTCGGAGCCCACACGGTAAAGCGATATCCCTGACGATGATCTTCGATCGCAGGCTGTGCGCCCAATATTCGATAACTGTGATGAAGGTTTCCTTCATGATACAAATAAATATGCTCCGGCGATATTTCCGGGTTTGTCAATGGTTGAATGGCCAAGAGATCACCTTCTTCTCCAGAAAATAGATATAACAGTAACCATTACCCCATTCTAGCCAAGTTGAAAAGAAAAATGCGGTGTGTAAAAAAATGTTGTAATTTTTCAGGATTTTCACAATATACATCGTTTCAATAGCTCCGCATTGCGTTAAGTATGTACTACACTGCACAAAAATTTTGGGAGGGAAACGATTATGTTTAAGAAAGATTGCATCGCTATGCTGTTGGCGGGAGGAGAAGGGAAAAGATTAAACCCTTTAACCTCAAGTATCGCAAAACCCGCTGTACCGTTTGGCGGGCACTACCGGATTATCGATTTTCCTCTCAGCAACTGCGTAAACTCAGGAATTGACACCGTAGGTGTTCTGACGCAGTATCAAGCTGATTCATTACATGATCACATTGGTGGAGGAGAACCTTGGGGACATGGTACTTCAAGTGAGGCAGGAATTTCCTTACTTCCATCTTATCATACAGGAAATGACGAATACTTGGGAACTGCGGATGCTATTTATAAAAATATGGACTATATTGACCAACAAAACCCCGAAAATGTTCTAATTTTGTCGGGCGACCATATCTATCATATGAATTATCGTGAAATGCTGGAAGCTCATACAGCTAATGAAGCCGTAGCGACGATTTCCGTTATGGAGGTTCCTTGGGAGGAAGCGCATCGCTTCGGCATTATGGCAGCTGATGAGAATCTAAGAGTTACCGAATTTGCCGAGAAACCGGCCGAACCGAAAAGCAATCTCGCTTCCATGGGCATTTACATGTTCAAATGGGAATACCTGAAGCGCCACCTGCTTGAAGATGCCGCCAATCCGGATTCCAGCCATGACTTCGGCAAAGATGTGATTCCACAAATGTTGAATGAGAATACCCCTCTCTTCGTATATAACTTCAATGGTTATTGGAAAGACGTGGGTACCGTGAAGAGCTTATGGGATGCACACATGGATCTGCTTCATAACGATGAAAACTGGAGTCTACACAAAGAAGATTGGCCGATGTTTACTCGTGACTGGAGAACTAAACCGAGTGCTTATAAAGCACGTCAGACGCGTGGTGAGCTTCTGCAATCCATGATCCATGAATCTTGCGCCATTGATGGCCGTGCTGAACGTTCTGTTGTTTTCTGCGGAGCCGAAGTTGGTAAAGGTTCTGAGGTAAAAGACAGCGTGATTATGCCAAATGCTCGTGTGGGTCGCGGTGTTCATATCGAACGCGCCATTATCGGTGAAGGTGCCATTATTAAAGACGGTGCCATTGTCAAAGGCACGGCGGATGAAATCATGGTTGTCGGACCTAATGAAATTGTCTCCGCCAAACCTGCTGTACGCACACAACCTGTACGTATGCTGAAAGATGTTTATGAAAAAAGCGGGCGTCTTCGCGCAGGTGAACTCTCTTCATAATTATTAAGAAAAGGCGAGCCATATATGGCTCGCCTTTTTGGTGTGTTAGATCTCGATATTATTTTAAACGCTATACGGATCCTTAACGTTGCCAACAAGGGATTATATTTCTTTTTCCTTATCGGACTTTGTCTGATGTTCTTGTGTCTCCTGTACTTCTTTAGAGTCACTATCATGCTTGGGAGCTTCACCTGTCACTGCCTCTTCCTCAGGTAATGCTGGCAGAGAAACGGTAACCGTCGTTCCCGATCCAAGCTCACTCTGAATTGTGATTGTACCCTCATGCAGTTCCACAAGTTCCTGCGTAATGGCAAGACCCAGCCCTGTTCCCCCGTTTTGGTGATTCACCTGGAAGAACCGGTCACGTACTTTGATAAGATGTTCTTCACTGATTCCAATACCGGTATCCTGGACAGCAGCTATGATCTGCCCCTTCTCTTCTTTAACAGAAAGGAAAATCCACGAATTTTCATGAGAAAATTTAATCGCATTATCAACCAGATTAAGAAAGACTTGTTTAAGTCTGTTACCATCCCCAAAAACATTGAAAGCCCGATTTTCATCGCTTTCCAACTTGAGATGTATCTGTTTTTGCTCAGCTTTTGCCCAAACATTTAACATGGTTTCCTGAACAATCTCACGAATGCTGACGGTTCCTTTTACCAACTTCATCTGATTTTGCTGCAATTTGGAGAAATCGAGCATCTCTTCTACAAGTCCGATCAGACGCTCCGTTTCTTTAGAGATAATACTCATTCCAATTCTCGTTTCATCCGGATCGTATCCACCGGAGTCCAACGTCTCACTCCAACCTTTAATACTGGTCAGGGGCGTTCGCAATTCATGAGAAATGGAAGAAATAAAATCGTCTTTGATCTGATTGCTGCGCACAATTTCATGTGCCATAAAATTTAGAGTAGATGCCAGTTCACCTAATTCATGTTTGTAGTTGCCCTTAACTCTCACATCCAAACGTCCTCGAGCCATTTGAGCGGACACCGCCGTAATGTTGTTAATCGGTCGTACAATGGAATTGGCCATACCTATACTGATGATCAAGACAATTGCCAGTACGCCAACACCTACTGCAATCGCAAGCATCCCCATGAACAATAACTTGGAATTCACATTTTCGAGTGATGTTAGGTATCGAATAACATACGTATTTTCGCCGCCCAGATCAAACTTGTGGGAAACGGCCATGACCTGCTCTCCTGTACCTGGTTGTCTGCCTACCCAACGTCCCATACTGCCATTCAACGCCTGTTGAATATCACTCGTTTGCAGCACGGCCCGGTCAGATTCAAAAGCAGTCGAACTCGCTAACACATGACCTTTCAGATCCAGAATCTCAAGTTCTGTATTAGATAATTCCAAATTAACAAGTAGTCTGGAAAGATTATTCCCATCTTCCGAATTACTCTCACGAGCTAGAGGCTCAAAAAAATCCTTCGAATTGGAGATATGGGTACTGATTGTATTGTAGATGCTCTCATAATAATATCGTTGCACCGCCAGCATAAATACGAATTCCACCAACAGCAGAGCCAGAAAAACTACAATGAAGTAATGTAGTACAATCTGCCGTGTGATGCCTTTTTTGATCATTGATCCCGGCCCTTCCATTTGTAACCGTGACCCCACACAGTCTGCAGGTATTCAGGTTCGGAAGGATTGTTCTCAATTTTCTGGCGCAAGCGGCGAATGTTTACGTCCACGATTTTGGGATCACCCATATATTCTTTGCCCCATACGTGGTCCAGCAGCACATCTCGACTAAGCGGTGTATTTTCTTTTTCCAGAAAAAATTGAATCAAAGAAAATTCAGTTGGTGTTAGCTCAATTAATTCATTTTGCTTCTTGAATTGCTTGGAAATCAGATCCAAAGAAAATGGACCAGATTGGAATGTAACCTTGGCAGCTGTCTCCCGGTGAACGTTCACCCGGCGTAGCAAAGATTGTATACGTGCAATCAGCTCGGTTGGGCTAAACGGCTTACTTACATGATCGTCTGCTCCAACGGACAGCGCATATACCTTGTCCTGCTCCTGTACTTTGGCTGTAAGGAAAATAATCCCCAAACGTTCATTCGTTTCACGAATTCGACGACACACTTCGAATCCGTCAATTCCAGGAACCATAACATCCAGCAAAGCCAAGTCGATATCTGGTACGGACTGCAAAATACGAAGCGCCTCGTGTCCATCTCCTGCTTCGAGTACTTCGAACCCGTTTCTCTTCAAATTAATAACAATAAAACTGCGGATGGATTCTTCATCCTCTAGAATAAGTACTTTACTCATTAAGTTCTTCCTTTCTATTCAGTTGCGGTATATTGTCAAGCAATCCACCATCGGCATCCAGTTGTGCACCGCGGAAAGCAATGACCCGATCATTCGTCCGGGTAATCTCTTTCCAACTTTTTCCTTTTTCCTGTTCCCACTGAGAAAGCGTGAAATATTTTATTTCACCTACGGTTTCATCGGTATCAATCATTTTAAAACGGATGTATTTTTCTTTTTCTGACTTGGTATCAATGGTAATCTTCCCATACCACTCCGCCTTTAGATTCAAGTGGAATAAATCAGCATCATCCCGATATTGAAATGAGACAAATTTCTTATCATCCTTGCCATCCCATTGATAAAAAGTATAGAACCACATCCGGGAATCAAATACGTAATGCTCCCAGCCTTTAGGCGTTTCCTTCAAGCCAAACTCAATAATACCATCATTGTCGACATCACCGCTTAAAATTTTGTCATCTCTGTAGGTCTGATCAGGCGATTTAAAAGCATTCACTAACTTATTATCTTTTACGTATATGATCTGTGAAAATGTACTTCGGTCATCCAGCTCTGAATCCAGTACAATACCCACTTTATCTTTGGCAATCTGACCACCGAGAGCATTATATATCTCTTTCACAGTGTAGTCCGTCTGCATTCTATCAACTTCCTTAAAACTTCCGTCGTCGTACTGATATAACGCAATAGATGCAAATCCGCTATTGTTCAGGGATACGATTGCGAAATCATTTTTCTTGTCCCCGTTTAGATCGAGGGTGTTCCCTTGAACATCATCTATAATATATTGATTATAAGGAACACCACCCAACACTTGTTCAAGTGCTCCAGCTTTATAAGAATAGGCAGTTAGCGCTTTCTGTTCCTGTAAACTTACGCCCAAGATAATATCCGGATTCCCATCATTGGTAATGTCCAATACTTTGAACGATTGCAGTTCATTTCCCGGAACATCGAATGTCAACTTCTTAACCCATGAATCTCCCTGCTCCTCCAATAACATGCCATGAATTCGCACGTTCTCATTCGGGGTCTCATAGAAAACGATGGCTTCCCGAGTACCATCTCCATTCAGGTCTTCAACACGAATCATACTGGTATTATTCATGTCTTTGGGGCGAATCAATTTGCTTTCGGGTGGCTGTTCCCGCTGAACCACATTTAATAATTTTTCCTTGTCTGTAGACATCATTGGTTTTCTCATCAAACCCTTAGGGTCGCTTATAACAGTACATCCGCTAAGGACTGAACCGAGCAAGATACTTACTGCTCCCCCCGCTAAGAGGCGCCCCCACCGTGAATTAAGCAAATTCATCACTCTTTTCAATAGTTAAATCATATTTTTTTCTTGCTGTGTCAACCGACGTCCACGTATATCAAAAGCAATCTTGCCTTCTGCAAGTCCCCAGATGCGGGTTGCATGTTTCTCTGCCATTTCAATTGGCAATACCGCAATCACGGTAGCACGTTCCTCTTCGCACAATTTGCGCAGCGTTTCAAGCACCGTATCTGCCGTATGGGGATCAAGCCCAATTACAGGTTCATCCGCCAAAACAACTTTCGCACCATGTGCAAGCGCTCTGGCAATCGCAACACGCTGCTTCTCTCCACCACTGAGCTTCTCTGCCGTCTGGTGCGCTTTATCCAGCAATCCTAGCCCTTCCAGGTAATCCATTGCGCCCATATAATCATCGGATCGAACCATGCCTGTTACCATTCGCCATAAAGGGGTTTGACCAGACCGACCGATCAATACATTTTTCAAAGCTGTACGTCTCGGATACAATTGCGGATTCTGTTCCAAGTATGCCCATTCCCGTTTAATTTTCCGTTTCCCGGACCAACCTTCTTTTATAATCTCGGTTCCGTCCACCGTAAATCGACCGCTGTCCCATTTCTCCATCATCGCTAGGCATTTAAGCAGCATACTTTTCCCGCTGCCACTTGAGCCCACTACGCCGATCATTTCTCCCTGTTGCATATCGAATTGTATATCTCGCAGAACCGGAACCCGGTCCGCTCCTACGGATTTGCTTAAACCCTCAACTCTGATCATCGCGATGTCTCCTCTTGTCCATGTTTTTCCCTACTACTAGTGTACTCGGAAATGGACATCAATTTCCATGCGAACACCAGCTTCTATTTTACCACAGATTCAAGCATAGGTTTACGACGAAATAATACACCTGCTGCACCAAAAAGCAGATACATGAATCCAAGCAAAATAAACATGCTTCCTGGTGAAATCCAGTTAATCACTTGCCCGCCAAGATTCGGTCCAATAATGCTTCCGATCGTAAAATGAAATGAGGCCACCACATTCGCTGCGGGCAGCAGCGCTTTGGGCAGAATATCTGCGGCATAGGCCAGGCCAAGCGAGAAAAATGAACCTACAAGACCTCCTGCTAAGGTCAATAGCACAAGCGTCCACCAAAAATGTGTGCCTGCCACTGGTACAAACATGAAGATAATGCCCCCAGTAATCCCTGCAAACATTAACGTTTGCTTACGTCCATAACGGTCACTCAACATGCCTAGAGGCAACTGCAGGAACAGACCACCGATTCCGACAAAAGGCAGCAAGGACGATATCTGATTCGCATCCAAACCAATACGCAGCCCGTATATCGGAAAATTACTGTTCATCCCGGCTTCCATGTATCCGTACAATAATGCAGGCAACAGTGCATACCATGCCCAGGTTAGACTACGACGGAAGCGACGTTCAGGGAGTTGTCCATGTTCGGCCTTTTCCGGCTTCGTATCCGGAAGCTTCATTAATACAAGGATAAGTACTGCGGCCATACAAACAAACAATACCCAGAATGGAACGGCATCCCCAAACCCGAGCAGCTTGATTCCCAACGGGCCGATACTGAATCCTAAACCATAGGACATGCCATATAAAGAGATGTAGCGTCCACGTTTTTCTGGTGCAGTCACCAGAAGTACCCATAACTGGGCAGAATAATGAAGTGCACTATCACCAATTCCGACGACGAGACGCAAAATAAACCAAATTTTGATATCCGGAAAATAAGGAAACAAAATTAGGGGAATCATGACAAATAACAGTCCGCCAATAATCAGCTTTTTGAAACCAACCGCTCCCAGCAGTCGTTCCGCTACCAAGGTCATCGCAAAAGACCCAACGTACAATGCGGCTGCATTCAATCCATTTAAACCAGGTGAAACTCCTTTTTGCTCCAAAAAAATGGATAGCACTGGCAATAAGAGCCCCTGGCTGATCCCAGCCACAACAATAACAGTAATCAGAACGAGATAGTTTGTGGTAGAATGTGATAATTTTGGGGTGATTACAGATGACACAAAAATCATTCCTCCTGCAAGCATACAAAGAAAAATCGCCATGACTGACGACCTTTCGCATGTTATAAAGATTCAATTGATCATGCATGGTTACGCCAAGGGCTTTGCCCTGGACTTGAACATTATAGTGGACAACACCCTGCAAAACAAGCCATAATAGTACTTAAGTCGCTGCGTACATTTAGATGTGACGGGAGGATTCTGCATCATATGGCTTATCATGTTAAAATCGATGTTTCACCGATATATGAAATGCTAAACAGCTTCTTGGTATATGTAACGAAGAAGTGGATTCAACATTTGGACGTTGGCCCCGAATGGATTATTGAGGTCGAAGGCAAACTAAGTTCCAATGTTCGAGCAGCGCTCGCACCTGCTGCCACCTGGCCTTTTGATGACTTTGACGTTTTGTTTGCATGGGCAGCCTATCGAAACGCTTCTAATGAGAATATTGATTTTCTGGATATGCTGGCTGGACTGACACCTGAGGAGTTGTTCGCCCGCGTATCTGTTCTGCTGCCCCATCTCACAATAGAGGAATCTACACGGATTCGGGATAGCTATGTGCCACTGCTGCGGCTCTGGGATCAGCATTACTGCCAGCAAATGAGTGAGGATTATCGTATCTGGCTCGAAGAAGACGCTGAAGAGAAACGCATACTGCTTAACAAAATGGGTCCTGAACTCCTTATTGAATACGCTACTGCGGGGGTTCTGGTTGAACCAATGCCTGGACTGGATGAAGTAATCCTGTTTCCAACCGTTCACAACCGCCCCATTAATATGTACTGTTTCTATGAAGGCATGATGATCATGCAGTATCCTGTGGATGCACCAGAAGAGGATGAGGACCAACCCCCAACCTGTCTGCTTCGTTTTACACATGCTCTGGCTGATCCCGAGAGACTTCGTCTGCTCCGTTACGTTTCAGGTGAACCGAAGTCGCTTGCTGAAATGTGTGAAAAGCTGGGCAAAGACGAGGATATGGTTAAAGATCAAGTTATGGCACTGCGCATCGCCGGACTGCTGCGAACCCATCTGCTCGGCAGTAATCGCAAAGAGAAATACAGTATTCGGCCAGATGGCGTATCTGAATTGAACATGTTTCTGGAATCCTATATTCGAATATAAATAATGAACAACTGTGCTGTTGGCTGCAAGGAGTGAATTGGATATGAAAATTATAAAACAACATATTTTGTTTGATCTTGATGACACGCTGGTATATTGCAACAAATATTTCAACCTGGTGCTTGGCGAATTTTTCGAGAACATGCAGGAGTGGTTTGATGGACACGCCCTAACGGTTCAACAAATTAGGGAGAAACAGCTGGAGATTGATGTAACTGGGGTAGACAAAGTGGGATTTGCAAGTCACCATTTCCCGCAATCCCTTATTGATACCTATCGTTTCTTTTCCCAAAAGTTCGCAAAGCCCACCTCTCGCAAAGAAGAGACTTACCTCACCAAATTGGGAATGAGTGTATATGACCAAGAGGTTGAGCCTTATCCTCATATGGTTGAAACGCTAGAGAACCTGAAATCAGCAGGACATGCCCTCTATTTGTACACTGGAGGAGAAACCGTAATCCAGCAGCGTAAGATTGACCAGATGAAGCTCTCAGTCTATTTTGATGACCGGATCTACATTCGGCAACATAAGAATGTTGAAGCGCTTGAAGGCATTCTCTCTACTGGCCCATTTGAACGTCGTGCAACTTGGATGATTGGAAACTCACTGCGTACAGACATCATGCCAGCAGTGACGGCAGGAATCCATAGCATTTATATCAAACAGCCGAACGAATGGCAATACAATATGGTGGAGCTTCAACCTAATCCCGAGACATCGATGTATACGATCACTGCACTGGAAGAGGTGCCGAAGGTCATCCATGAAAATATACAACAGCAGCAACAGCAAAGGACCCTGAGTTAAGGGTCCCTTTCTTATTGTTTAATTATAAAATAATTGAACTGCTTGTACATCAAACTTCGCGTTTTTTTGTTTTTCGTTCTTCGTGTTTTATTTAACCCTAAACACCTGTAAATCATGCCTCTTGTTTCTCGGCAGATAGTTTGCCTGTTGTCTTATCTTGCAGAATAATACGCGCCTTTACCGTACTTCCGTCTTTTCGTTTAAAAGCCAATACCTGAGTACTTCCTTTTTCAATCAACGCTTTCAACATTGTACTGGTAATTTTCTTGCCGATGTATTCTTTCCAAATGACAAATCCGCAGCCTTCCTTGAAACGTGTGCAGCCGTAACCTTTTTTGCCTTCTATAATCTGACCGGTGCAGCCCGGTGATGGACAAGATGCCAGCGTTTCACGAACGCCCGGTTGGCCCGAATTCGAAGATTGCTTTTGCGCCGTCGAGTTCGCAACACTACCAGTTCTGGATGAAGCTCCCGACGTTTGACGTGAAGTCTTCGAACCTGCATGGGTACCCAAGCCAGCACTTGATGTTTTAGCAGAAGTTGCTCTTGAACTGGTTCTCTTGGCTTTGGCTCCCTTACCTTTACCCCGCGTGTCTTCCCCAAAAGCGTCCGCTGGTGCCGGTGCCTGCACACGTACTTTATCAATAATGGACATCGTAAATTTCTTGACGTTCTCCATGAACTTATCCTGACCCGCTTCACCTTTGGAGATTTGGTACAATCTTCTTTCCCATTGGCCCGTCATCTCAGGCGAAGTTAGCAGATCAACGCCTGCCTTGCGGATTAGTTCAATGGCTGTCCGGCCCTTTAACGTCAGCTGCATCTTTTTACCCTGCATCGTAATGTAACCCACGTTTTTAAGTCTTTCAATTGTTGCTGCACGAGTCGCCGGTGTACCCAGTCCGCTGTCTTTCATTGCATCACGCAGCTCTTCATTCTCAATCTGTTTCCCTGCACTCTCCATTGCTTTTAACAACGTTCCCTCAGTATAACTCTTGGGAGGCTGTGTCGCCTTCTCCTTGAATTCACTTTTGGTACATTGAACAGGCAATTCAGGTTGAACGGCAAATGCCTTGTCCGTCCATTCCTCCGCTTCCTCTTCTTCGTTGCTGTTCTTCTTTGTCTTTTTCTTGCCTGTCTGCTCCTGATCTGACGAGCCCAGTACCACCTTCCACCCCAGTGACAGCAGCTCTTTCACAGATGTTTTGAACTGGTGCTTCTCAACGTCAGTGAGCACGGTATGCTGCTTATACTCTGCTGGCGGATAGAAATGGGATAAGAAACGCCTTACAATCAGATCATAAATATTCTGTTCATCCTTGGATAACGTACCCGGTCGTTTCAATGTAGGCAGAATCGCATGGTGATCCTCAACTCTGGACGGGTTACATACACCCTTGTTATTTTTATGAACGAGTTCAGGCTTCGCTCCTTGCGCCAGTTCACTGTATGATCCATTCTTAAGCAAATTCAGCGTTTTGTGCATACCTTCAATATTCTGTTCCGTAACATAGTTCGAATTGGTTCTAGGATAAGAGATCACCTTATGTTTCTCATAAAGTGCCTGTGCAATATCCAACGTTTTCTTCGCCCCATATCCATACTTGGCATTTGCTTCACGTTGCAAAAGGGTCAGATCATACAACCGATATGGATACTCCTTGGTCTGTTTTGCTTCGTACTTGGTAATCTGTCCCGTCTTCCCCTTCACGCTGGTCGCAATTGATTCAGCAACGGCGGGGTCGGTTAGCTTGTCCCCTTGACGCAAACCCCTGTACTCCACTCCTTCTTGACGAAACCATGCGGCTACTTCATAAAAGGTCTGGGACTGGAACGCTTCAATTTCGATTTCCCGATCATAGATCAAGGCCAGCACCGGAGTCTGCACCCGGCCTACAGAGAGCAAAGCATTGTGTCGGGTGGTAAAAGCCCGGGATGCATTCATGCCAATGAGCCAATCCGCTTCACTACGAGCCCGGGCAGCATGAGTCAAATTCTCAAATTCAGACGCATCTTTCAAACCGTCAAAACCACGTTTAATACTCTCTGCCGTCAGATCCGATATCCACAGGCGTTTTACCGGCTGACGCAGCTTCAACTGTTGTTGAATTAAGGCAAAAATATACTGTCCCTCTCGCCCCGCATCACAAGCATTAACGATGGCCGATGCCCTTTTCGCAAGTTCTCCGATTATTTTCAGTTGATCTTTCGTTCTGGGGTTGGGTACAATCTTGAACTGATCCGGAATGATTGGCAGGTCGCCGATATTCCAGCGCTTATACTTTGAATCATAGGCGTCCGGTTCAGCAAGTCCCAATAGATGACCAATCGCCCAGGTGATAATATAATGCTCACCTTCCAAATAACTGCGATTGTTCTTGGCTCTTGGTTCTATGACGGCGGCAATGGTTCGTCCCATGTCGGGCTTTTCCGCAATAACCAGTGTCTTCATCCGTCCATCTCTCCTCCTTCACCGTCCACATGACGGCAAAAAGGGGCCTTCCGCCCACGGAAGCCCCTTGCTTCTGAAACTTATTATATCAGATTTTGATTGCGGGAGCATCCTCCCTATTGGATTTACCCTGCTGCCTGTTCATTCAAAGCCTGCTTCGCTCTGCACTCTTTGCATACGCCCTGAAAATCAAGCCGATGGTCTGTAACGGCAAAGCCGTACTGACGCTCGATTTGTTGTTCCAAACGAAGCAATCCATCTTCCATAATCTCTTCCACAGTGCCACACTCTGTGCAAATCAAATGATGATGGTGATGTGAGCCATCCGTACTTCGCAGGTCAAAACGCGCAGCACCGTCCCCAAAATTAATCTTTTCCACAACCTGAAGATCACTAAGCAGTTCAAGTGTACGATATACAGTAGCCAGACCTATCTCGGGAAATTGTTCCTTGACCAACAGAAATACTTCCTCTGCGCTAAAATGATCCTTTTCATGTTCAAGTAACACACGTACCGTCACTTCTCGTTGCTGTGTCAGCTTATAACCTTTTGCAACCAATTGTTTCTTAATGTCATCAATTTGTTCTGAAATGCATTTGCCCCGGTTACTTGCCATAAGGTTGCACCTCCGGATATTATAATTTCACCATTCGTGTAGTTGTAGATTAATTGACATTACACTTCTTATTTATAATTATTATAATCTAATAATAAATCTTTATGAGTTAAAAAGCAATGCTCTACCTCACACTTGCCTAAAATAATCGTTGATAATTCGTCTCCGAATGTTGTCAAAACAACAAAAACCCCCGCATAATGCGAGGGTTTCACTTTATCAATTTCATATTTTTATTCTTGTTACTCAAGTGTTGCTGATGCAAGTCCATGCATGCCTCTTATCCACTCGTTATACGAGAACTGTAGAACCCATCAAGTATTTGTCCACTTCACGGGCAGCTTCTCGGCCTTCATTAATTGCCCATACAACCAGACTTTGACCACGACGCATGTCACCTGCTGCAAATACTTTATCCACATTGGTATTGTATTTGCCGTAACGTGCCTTAACGTTGGTACGACGATCTGTTGCAAGTCCAAGTTGTTCCACCAAAGTCTGTTCCGGTCCGTCAAAACCGATAGCAATCATGGCCATTTGAGCTGGGAAGACGCGCTCTGTACCCGGAATCGGCTGATAGATTTTACGTCCTGTCTCATCTACAATACGCTCAATTTGAACGGTGTGAAGTTCTTTGAGGTTACCCTCATCGTCACCCACAAATTTGGTCGTCATGATGGAGAACTCACGCGGATCGTCACCGAACAATGCTTTCGCTTCTTCCTGTGCATAATCAAGAGTATATACGTTCGGGAATTGCGGCCAAGGGTTATTAATGCGATCACGTTCCATAGGAGCCTGAGTATGTGTACCAAATTGTGTAATGCTTCGACAACCATGGCGAAGCGATGTAGCTACACAGTCGGAACCAGTATCCCCGCCACCAATAACGATAACATCCTTGTCCTGTGCTGACAGATAGTTTCCATCCTCCAGATTGGAGTCCAGGTAACTTTTGATACTGCCATTCAGGAAATCCATCGCATAGTGTACGCCTTTCAAGTCACTGCCTTCAATGTTGAACTCACGTGGTTTGGTTGCACCGCCACACAGAACAACCGCATCATAATCATCCACCAGTTGCTGCGCAGCAATATCTTTACCGATCTCCGTGTTCGTTACAAATTGAATGCCTTCTGCTTCCAATAAATCAACACGACGCTGAACGACGTTTTTGTCCAATTTCATCGTAGGGATACCATACATCAGCAAACCGCCCACACGGTCGGAGCGCTCGTATACCGTCACCGAGTGACCTGCTTTGTTCAACTGAGCTGCGGTAGCCAGTCCCGCAGGACCTGAACCTACAACTGCTACACGTTTACCTGTACGTTTCTCTGGAGGCTGAGGAACCACCCATCCTTCTTCAAAACCCTTTTCAATAATCGCTTCTTCAATTGTTTTGATGGTTACAGGTTCACCGATAAGTCCCACTGTACATGATCCTTCACAAGGAGCAGGACAGACACGACCTGTAAACTCAGGGAAATTATTCGTTTTGTGCAGACGGTCAAGTGCTTCTCTCCACAATCCACGATATACCAAATTATTCCATTCTGGAATCAGGTTGTGCACAGGGCAGCCCGACGTTCCGCCAGTCATATCTATACCTGTATGGCAATACGGGGTACCACAATCCATGCATCGTGCACCTTGTGTTCTGAGCTCTTCTTCAGCCATATGTTTATGAAACTCTTCCCAATCCTTAACCCGCTCCGCTGGTTGGCGGTCCGCAGGCAGCTGCCGTTTGTATTCCATAAATCCAGTAGGTGTAGACATCTTACGTTTTCCCCCATCCGTTCTTGTCTTAATCCCTTCATCTGCATGGTTCTATATGAAATGGATTACTCATGTTTGAGTTTTTGTATATTGTATCACAAAATCTTCTCGAAGATATTTCAATTATAGTAGCACTTTGCATGCTGAATATTAAATGGATTATCCGAATAATTATTTGTATTTTATACATCATATCGTCCAAGTCTACCCATGGTCAATACCCTTAAAATGGTTATTTCTATGGTATGGCTATATGAAATTAAGCGTTTATTTAATGAAAAAACGATTGAAACGTCATTTGAATGTGAGGTAATTTGTCATTAAAAACAACAGTTTATGCTGTTTCACGCTAGAAAATCCGAATAATATCTCATTTTAGGACTTTACAACGGTGAAACCCTACATTTTTTATACTTTTTTACCACAGAGTGTTTCAGAGGCTATGTATTATATTCATATTTTCGTTAATACAGCGTCATCTTTATGTTATTTATATGTTATTTCGTAATCTTATTAAAATTTTAAAAGAAAAAACGCTGTTCACGAATGTTTCGCAAATCAGCGCCCTTCTATTTCGTAAATGACGTATGTTGGGGCCCTTCTACTTCAGTTTATGTCCCTTTTACTGTTTTCGTTCATAGAACTCAAACGTATACGCATAAACATTTTTTTCATCTTGCTCGCCTTCAATCTGTTCGGTTAGCACCCACTCCGACCAATCCACTTCCGGGAAAAAGGTATCCCCCTCAAAATCCTCATGGATTTTGGTCACCACCAGACGATCTGCGAGCGGCAAAAACTCACGATAGACCTGGGAGCCACCAATGACGCAAAGCTCTTCGCCTTTTGTAACTTCCAGACCCTCTTCAATCGAATGCACCACTTCAGCCTGATTTGCTTTGTAGTTCAGATCTCTGGTTACGACAATATTCCGGCGTTGAGGAAGCGGTTTTCCCCCAAAAGACTCCCATGTATTGCGTCCCATAATAATTGTTTTGTTTAACGTACGTTGCTTGAAAAAGGCCATATCTTTAGGCAAACGCCACGGAATGGAATTATTCAAACCAATGACACCATTCTCGCCCATCGCCCATACAAGTTCAATGCTCAAAGATTACACACTCCTTCAATCCGTGTCTGTTTAGAGGTTACTCCAAATCACGCACTTATACTGCAATCGGAGCTTTAATACCCGGATGATGCTGATAGTTCTCAAACTCAAAATCATCAAACGTATAATCGAAAATGGAATCCGGCTTACGCTTGATTACCAACTTAGGCAGCGCAAATGGCTCGCGCTCCAGCTGAGTTTTCACTTGTTCCACATGGTTTGAGTAGATATGAACGTCCCCACCGGACCAGATGAACTCTCCCACTTCAAGATCACACTGCTGTGCAATCATATGTGTCAGCAGCGCATAGCTGGCAATGTTAAATGGCAGTCCGAGGAACGTATCTACAGAACGCATGGTAAGCATACATGATAGTTTACCCTCAGCCACGTAGAACTGAAACGCGAAATGACAAGGAGGCAGTTTCATGTGGTTAATCTCCGCCACATTCCAGGCGCTAACGAGGTGACGCCGTGAATCCGGATTATTTTTGATCGAATCAATAACAGCAGCAATCTGATCGATCTTCTCTCCGTTAGGTGCTTCCCAAGTACGCCATTGTGATCCATATACCGGACCCAGGTCGCCATTCTCGTCGGCCCAATCGTCCCAGATCTTCACACCGTTTTCCTTCAGATAGGCTATGTTCGTATCCCCACTCAAAAACCACAACAACTCATGAATGACTGATTTCAGATGGATTCGTTTGGTTGTTACCAGCGGGAACCCTTCGGACAAATCATAACGGAGCTGTCTGCCAAATACCGACTGTGTTCCAGTTCCGGTGCGATCTCCCTTATGCACGCCTGTATCCAAGATATCCTGTAATAAATCGAGATAGTTTTTCAAATTATATTCCCCTCCCACTTTTTTTCATACTAAACTAAAGATATTTACACTTACCACTCCGATGACAGAACAACCTTCCGATCACTGTTATCCCCAGATTTTTTTGATTTCCTTTTCCAAAAGTATAAAATCCGGGGATAAAGGCGAACGCTCCGCTTCTACAGGTTTTTTCTGTTCTCTACGTTCTCGTGTAAAAGGTTAGTTTACTAACTTAAATACTAAATATATAGACCGCGATTGGCTTGGAGCCACATCATAACTGATCATTACTACAGTGTACCACAATTGAGTTGTGGGATAAAATCAATTACTAAAACTTTTGAGTGTGTAACTTTTCATCATATCATATACACTAGTATCTTGAATTTCTCGGCTTTTACTCAGAAAAAAGAGACGAACAACGCGTTAACGTCATTCGTCTCTTCTGATTTACGTATAATGCCGGACGAATCCGAAGCTTAGACGATATTAGCGGGAAATGATGTGGATCGGGTGACCCATAACCAGTTCCGCAGCTTCCATCACGATTTCGCCCAAAGTAGGGTGAGCGTGAATAGTCAGCGCCAAATCTTCCAGAGTAGCACCCATTTCAATTGCGAGACCAAGCTCAGCAATCAGGTTGGAAGCTTCCAGACCAACGATTTGGCAACCCAATACGAGGCCGCTTTCTTCGTCAGCAACGATTTTCACGAAGCCTTCAGCATGGTTCAAAGATACAGCACGGCCATTACCCGCATAAGGGAATTTGCCAGCTTTTACTTTGTAGCCTTTTTCTTTTGCTTCTTTCTCCGTGTAACCTACGCTGGAGCACTCAGGATCTGTGAACACAACTGCAGGCATACATTTGTAGTCAACTACAGATGGTTGTCCTGCGATCGCTTCAGCAGCCACTTTACCTTCATAAGAAGCTTTGTGGGCAAGTGCCAGACCGGATACGATATCACCGATTGCAAAGATGTGAGGAATGCTAGTACGGCCTTGGTGATCAACTTTAACGAATCCACGCTCGTCAACGTCTACGCCAATCAGGTCCAGACCCAGCTCTCCGTCTGTATTTGGACGACGTCCAACCGTAACGAGCAGGTAATCTGCAGTTACTTCTTTGGATTCACCATTTACGGAATATTTAACAGTTACATCTTTATCCGTTTGCTCAGCACTTTCTGCTTTTGCACCCGTTACGATTTCGATGCCTGTTTTCTTCATGTTTTTAGCTACGAGGCTAGTCATGTCTTTATCGAAACCTGGCAGTACCGTATCCAAACCTTCGATGATGGTAACTTTAGCACCGAATTTGGAGTACATTTGACCAAGCTCAGCACCGATATAACCGCCACCGATAACGATCAGACTTTTCGGCACTTCAGGCAAGTTCAATGCTTCTGTCGAAGACAGAATGCGTCCGCCAAACGGGAAAGGTTTCAGTTCGATTGGACGGGAACCTGTTGCAATGATTGCATTTTTAAATTTGTAACGTGGTGACTCGTGATCGTTAAATACACGAGCTTCGTTTTCATTGATGAACATGCACTCACCATTGAAAACTTCAACTTTGTTGCCTTTGAGCAAACCAGCTACGCCGCCAGTCATTTTCTTAACAACGCCGTTTTTGAATTCTTGAGTTTTGCTGAAGTCTACTTTTACGTTCTCAGCGGAGATACCGAAAGCATCGCCGTGAAGTGCAGACTCGTATTGGTGTGCAGCAGAGATCAGAGCTTTGGATGGAATACATCCGCGGTTCAAACAAACGCCGCCCAGTTCTGATTTGTCTACGATCAATACGCTTTGGCCCAGTTGAGCGGCACGGATGGCAGCTACATAGCCGCCAGGTCCTGCACCAATTACTAATGTGTCGATATTGAGAGAAGCGTCGCCTACTACCATATCTTACACCTCCATAACAAGCAGCTCAGGGTTAGCGAGCAGCTGTTTAATGTAATTCATAAAGTTTTGTGCTGTTGCGCCATCGATGATACGGTGGTCAAAGCTCAGGGAAAGAGCCATTACAGGTGCTGCAACAACTTCGCCGTTTTTGATAACCGCTTTTTCGCTGATGCGTCCTGTTCCCAGAATAGCAACTTCAGGGAAGTTGATGATTGGAGTGAAGAACATACCGCCAGCAGAACCGATGTTACTGATGGAGATTGTGCTTCCTCTCATTTCATTGGCGCTCAATTTGCCATCACGGCCACGAGCAGCCAGATCACGGATTGAATCAGCGATCATCCAGATGGATTTACGATCAGCATCTTTGATAACAGGAACGATCAAGCCGTTATCTGTATCTGTAGCGATACCGATGTTGTAGTATTTTTTGTAAACAATTTCGTTAGCTTCTTCATCAATCATAGCGTTCAGAGCAGGGAATTGGCGGGAAGCCGCAACCAATGCTTTAACGATGAATGGCAGGTAAGTAACTTTTGTACCTTTTTTCTCAGCGATAGGTTTCATGCGAGTACGGAAAGCAACCAGTTCAGTTACGTCCACTTCGTCCATGATTGTAACGTGAGGTGCTGTGTAAGCTGATTTAACCATAGCATTGGAGATCGCTTTACGGATACCTTTGAATGGTACGCGCTCTTCTTCAAGGCGTTGATCAGCTGCAGCCGCTGCTGGTGCTGCGGATTTTTTCTCTTCTTGGGCAGGTGCTTCGGAAGATGCCGCTGCGGATTGACCGCCACCATTTTTGAAGGATTCAACATCTTCTTTGGTAACTTTACCGTTGTTGCCAGTACCGTTAACCTGAGCGATGTCTACGCCTTGTTCGCGAGCAAATTTACGCACGCTAGGTGTTGCCAGAACGTCTTTGGCAGGTACTGCCGGAACGCTGTTGTTTCCGCCTTCTTTGGCTGCATCCGAGCTGGAAGCTGCTTCTGAAGAACCGCTTGTGTCAGCTCCACCTTGAGCTGCATCTTTTTCTTGCTCGCTTGCAGGAGCATCGTCTTGCTCAGGAAGTTCACCTTCTGCATCAATAATGGCAACTACTTCACCAACATGGCAAATTTGACCGTCTTTAGCGAACACTTCTGTAACCGTTCCGTTAACCGGACAAGGTACTTCCACTACCGCTTTGTCATTCTGTACTTCCATGATGATATCGTCGTCAGTTACTTTGTCACCGACTTTGATGTGCATCTTGATAATTTCGCCTTCGTGTAGGCCTTCGCCCAGTTCAGGGAATTTGTATTCAAATTTAGCCAACTGAAAAACCTCCTTGATTATGTCTCAATCCTGAAAACAACCCTTAACTCCAAGAAACAACCGTTACTGCTAGTGCAATAAACTGTTACTCAAGGGGCTAATGGCTGTTTACAGTGCAGCTTGCGCTGCGGTGTGGATCACCATACTGCGCCTTGCGGCATGTCAGATGATTAAATTAGAAATTTACGACTTTGTTAACCGCAGCAACGATACGCGCTGGGTTAGGAAGCCATGTATCTTCGATTTGTGCAAATGGATATACAGTATCCGGACCAGCTACACGCAGAACCGGTGCTTCCAGGTGCAGAATTGCTTTTTCATTGATTTGGGCAATGACTTCAGCTGCAACACCTGCGCTCTTTTGAGCTTCCTGTACAACGATTGCACGGTTTGTTTTCTTAATGGAAGCAACGATAGTATCGATGTCGATCGGGCTAACCGTACGAAGGTCGATAACTTCAACTTTGATTCCTTGTTTTTCGAGTTCTTCTGCTGCTTTCACAGAAGTGTGAACCATCATACCGTAAGTAATGATAGTTACATCAGAACCTTCACGAACAACATTCGCTTTACCCAGCTCAACGATGTAATCTTCTTCAGGTACTTCTGCACGGAATGCATGGTACAAGTTCAAGTGCTCCATGAAGAATACAGGGTCGTTGTCGCGAATAGAAGCGATCATCAAACCTTTTGCATCGTAAGGGTTAGAAGGAACTACCACTTTGATACCCGGAGTTTGCGTAAGCAAACCTTCAAGGGAATCTGTGTGCAATTCTGCCGCTTTTACACCGCCACCGAATGGTGTACGGAATACGATTGGAGAATTGTATTTACCGCCAGAGCGGAAACGCATACGAGCTGCTTGAACTACCATTTGGTCAAGGGCTTCGAAGATAAAACCAACGAATTGAATCTCGGCAACCGGACGGAAGCCTTGAACACCCAGACCTACAGCCAGACCGCCAATAGCGGATTCAGCCAGTGGAGTATCAAATACACGCTCTTCGCCAAACTCTTTTTGCAGACCTTCCGTTACACGGAAAACGCCGCCTACATTACCTACGTCTTCACCGAAAAGCAGAACGTTAGGATCACGTTTCAACTCAACGCGAAGCGCATCACGGATTGCTTCTTTCATGTTCATTTGTGCCATTTGCTTCATTTCCTCCTTAAACATTGACAGTTCACATTTGAATTCATACATGTATACCGGGACACCGGAACCCCTCCCGGATGTTTATGCTTTATCGGAAAAAACTTATTGGAAATCAGCTTTTTGCTCTTCCAAGTGCTTAGGCGTTTGTTCGAACATGCTGTCGATCAAGCCTGAAATCGTCATTTTCTCGGTTTTTTCCGCTTTTTTGATCTCTTCATTCACTTTTGCTTTTGCTTCTTCTTTCACACGTGCTGTATCTTCTTCAGTCCACAGACCTTTTTTCTCCAGATATTTAGCAAAACGTGCGATTGGATCTTTTACGCTCCACTCAGCCTCTTCTTCTTTTGTACGATACTTGGAAGCATCATCAGAAAGGGAGTGTGGACGGAAACGATAAGTAACAGCTTCGATCAACGTTGCGCCTTCGCCATTACGTCCGCGTTCAGCAGCTTCCTGAACCGCTTTGATAACAGCAAAGATGTCCATACCGTCAACTTTAACACCTTTGATACCTGCTGCTACCGCTTTGTGAGCGATGGACAGAGCTGCTGTTTGTTTAGCAAAAGGAGTTGTGATGGCATAACCGTTGTTTTGTACAAAGAAGATTACAGGCAGTTTGTATACACCAGCGTAGTTCAGACCTTCATAGAAGTCACCTTCGGAAGAACCGCCATCACCTGTGTATGTGATAACTACTTGTTTTTGTTTTTTCAATTTGTAACCCATAGCAATACCCATTGCGTGCAGAATTTGTGCACCAATGATGATTTGCGGCATCAATACGTTAACGCCATCCGGAATTTGTCCACCATGCTGGTGTCCACGGGAGTACAGGAATGCTTGATAAAGAGGAAGTCCGTGCCACACGAGTTGCGGAATGTCGCGATAGCCTGGAGCGATGAAATCTTCTTTTTCAAGGGCAAACTCACTACCTACCATTGTAGCTTCTTGACCAGATACTGGAGCATAGAAACCAAGACGACCTTGACGGCCAAGGTTTACTGCACGGTCATCCCAAGTACGGGTAAATACCATGCGATACATAATTTCTTTTAATTGATCGTCGGAAAGCTTAGGCATCATGTCTTTGTTAACAATTTCGCCGTCAGGAGACAGCACGGACAGAGCTTCTACATCCTCCGTATATACTTCATAAGGAACCTTGCTCATTTTTTTCTTCACCTCAACAAAAAATTTGAATATCAAGTTCCGCTGTTATATTATTATTATACACCTGTTTCACTGCATACGTCAAAGAAATCCGTAATTTTTTTATGTTTCCTTTGGGATTGTATGTATAACAGGGGGCTAATATTGGTATAACAGCATAATACATGATTGCGTGTTTGACCCATCCCCGCACCAGGTTAATCTTACCGTATTGCGCGGTCGAATGCAAAAATAACCCGGAAAGGTGACGTTTTATGACGGATTCCCGCTATTTGAAACGGACAATTGTTAAGGAAGAGATTGAAAGCCGTTATCTCGGTGAAAAACGGACCCTTCGCATCTATCTTCCCCCAGGCTACAACGAACTGCTTAGCTACCCTGTGGTGTACTGCCAGGATGGCGAAGAATTTTTTAACTTTGGACGAATCGCCACAACAGCCAACCGCATCATTCTGGATGAAGGTGCCGAACCTTTCATTATAGTAGGGGTTCAAGTGGACGTATCCGTAAGAACTCAGGAGTACGCTCCTTTTGGCAGTCGATTCACAGCCTACACCAAGTGCTTTGCAGAAGAGATTATTCCCTATGTAGAAGAGAAATATCCTGTGCGCCGCTCTCCGCAGGAACGTATACTTGCTGGCGACTCACTGGGTGGTAGTGTTTCACTGCATCTTGCTCTTCTCTATCCTGACCTGTTTACACGTGTCATCAGTATGTCTGGGGCCTTCTACACTGCCTCGCAGGAAATCTATGCTGCAGAGCAAGACTTGTCTTGGCTCACAATCTGGATGATTGTTGGTTTGCAGGAAACTTCCTTTAAAGCCGATACAGGTACCTATAATTTTGTTCAATTAAACCGGGATACCCGTGATTTACTGGAAAAACGAGGTGCACTCGTCTCCTATCAGGAGAAAGACGGGCATCACCAGTGGGGTTTCTGGCAGAAAGAACTGCCGGATGCATTGCTCTACTTTCTTCAGGAAAATTAACTTCAATCATTGAACAGGCGGCTGAAATGCCGCTTTTGTTTTACAATCATTTGATACCGCTTACAAATAAACTCAAAAAAGAAGCAGGCACACCTGCTTGTCCATTTCGGCTTCTTCTCTTGTATCACACATATCATTACTACAAACATTATCCGATGTTATTCAATGAATGGTGCTTTTCAATCCGTTCCAGTAACACATCGCAGCCTGCATCAAGCAGCCTGTAAACTTCTTCAAAATTCCCAGTATAATACGGGTCGGGAACTTCGCGGAGTGTTTCGTCCGGCAGGAGATCCATCATCTTGATAATTTCTTCTTCTTCACCGCCTGCAACACTCTTTACGTTAGCGGCGTTGGAATCATCCATGCATATAATGTAGTTAAACTGTACAAAGTCTTCACTTCCAAATTGTCTTGCAGCCATATCGGCATAAGAAATTTGACGCGAATCAAGCAATTTCCGAGTCCCCTCATGCGGAGGTTTACCGACATGCCAGTCTCCTGTACCTGCCGAGTCCACACGAATCTGCTGAGCTAGTCCTCTTTCATTAACTTTGTGGCGCAGGATGGCTTCAGCCATCGGCGATCGGCAAATATTGCCTAAACATACAAACAAAACATTAATCATGTTAATCCCCCTTACTCAAGGTGCGGTTAAGTGGCGCTCTTGCTGGCTGAGGTTTCACACTCTCCGTTTGCACCAGAGAGCGACGTGGCAGCTTCCATTTATAATGAACAGAACACATCCGGAAGATCACAACTAACGCGAAACATATTAACAATCCCACGTTTGTAGTGAACCAGCCCATACCCACGGCAAAACCAGCGATTATGGCCCAAACGGCATAGATTTCATCCCGCAGCACCAGTGGTTTCCTTCCTGCCAGCAGATCACGGATAATCCCTCCGCCTATACCGGTCATCATTGCGGCAACAATAACGGCACTGATGGGATGGCCCATATTTACCGCGTATAACGCTCCTTGAATCGCAAACGCTGCAAGTCCTATCGCATCAAACAACGCCTCTGTCCGCTTCCAGTGACCAATCCACTTAAGAGGTAATACAAACGCAATGGCAACAGACACTAGAGCGAGCATAATTAGCGCTCCCTGGCTCCACAGCATGGTTACGGGTACACCAATGAGAACATTACGAATAACTCCGCCTCCAAATGCGGTTACGAGTCCCAACACCAGTACGCCCAAAATATCATATTCCTCTTCCATTGCCACGAAAGCTCCGGACATTGCAAATGCAATGGTGCCTATAATGCTGAACACTTCAAAAATGTGCAAGTCCAACCTGTTCAAACCTCACTTTTCAAGTCATCTCCATGTCGCTCTACCCATTGTATCCGCGCAAGCCGAAATTGTGCAACCACATTTTGTGGATTATACTGGTTTTATGAATGATTTTTGCGTCAAAATAGCACCTTAAGTTAGAAGTGAATTGTTTCTTTATTGATCAGGAAGGATGAAATAGAATGACCAAGAAACGAATTGTTATTTTTACAGGTGGAAATCTCTCTCCTCAATTTTTAAATGTAATCAGTAAGGATGACATTATTATCGCAGCCGATCGTGGGGCGTTATTCTTAATAGAACATGGAGTTCAGCCACATATCGCAGTAGGAGATTTTGATTCCATTACCGAACAGGAGCGAGAAAGTGTACGAGATAACAGCGAACGGATCATCACTTGCGATCCTGTGCATAAGGATTTAACGGATACCGAGATGGCATTTGAAACAGCTTTGGAACTTGAGCCTACTGACATTCTTATGTTGGGCGCAACGGGCACTCGCATGGATCATACACTGGCTAACGTACATATTATGGTCCGCGCTATGCAGCATCATATTTCCTGTATTTTGCAGGATGAACACAATTATATGATGTTAACGACCTCCGAAGCTTATGTTGAAGACCGTGGATATGAGTATGTTTCCCTGCTCCCACTCACTAATGAAGTGACAGGAATTACGCTTGAAGGTTTCATGTACCCACTAGATCAAGCCACGATACGGATGGGACAATCTTTAGGTATTAGTAACAAGCTGCTTGGAAAGTCTGGCACTGTCTCGATCAATAGTGGATTATTACTCATTATTCAGAGCAAAGATTAACCTCCTGCAACTACTTATTACTTTTTTGTAACCTATGATTCGGATTAAAAACAATCTCAAAAAATAACAAAGACCCTTGATACACAAGGATCTTTTCTATGTTTGAAACATTCTACATTCGTCAATGATTAATTTTTTGACATTTTTAATGGTATTTTAATAAACAAACCCAAACCATTGCGGCCCTAAGGACAATCAGGTTCCATCCAATTTCTAGGTTGTTACAAAGCTGTTATACTCGCTCTAGCAACTAAACGAAAACGAATTTTGGAGGTAACTACATGAAAACAAACATCTTTGTCCAAAAGGCCGTAACCGTCGGGTTGTGCGCTACACTAGGTTTTGGAGCTGTATTAATGACTAATGCACCTGTTGCACAGGCAGCAAGCGCGTCTGTATCCACAGGACAACAAATCGTGAACTATGGTAAAACTTTTACAGGAACTCCATATAAATTTGGCGCGTCAACTTCTACAACCAGAAATTTTGACTGCTCTTCTTTTATGAAATACATCTTCAAAAAGTATGGTGTTGATTTGCCGCGTACATCCGTTAAGCAATCCAAAGAAGGCGTAGCTGTATCTAAAGCGAATCTGCGCGTTGGAGATTTGGTCTTCTTTTCTAGCGGTAGTCGCTCTACTGGCTCCAATATTACTCACGTAGCTGTATATGCAGGAAACGGAAAAATTCTGCACACGTACGGATCACCAGGTGTTACTCTCTCCGACTTAAACTCGGGTAATTGGAAAAAAACTTATATTAAAGCTCGCCGCGTACTGTAGTTCATTTTTTAGATACGAAGTGAGAGGGGCCGGATCTGATGATCCGGTCTTTTTATATTTACCCCATGAAGTTCTGTGTTCAAACTAGGAGTTATATGGAAAACAGAAATGGGTTCGGCGATATGACCTTTTATTTGGTATGAAGCATATAGCCGATTCCACGAACGGTATGAATTAATTTAATGTCTTTCCCCTTATCCACTTTCACGCGCAAGTGCTTGATGTACACATCCACGACATTGGTATCCATTGCAAAATCCAAATCATACCCCCACACTTCCCTTAAAATAACCCTCCGCGGACATGCCTCGTTCACATGACGAGCCAAAAACTCCAGCAATTCGTATTCTTTTGGAGTCAATACCAGATATTCTCCTGCACGACTTACCCGACGTGAACGAAGATTCACTTTAAGATCATGCACCACAATGACTTCTTCATCTTCCTGTGATACATGTGCAAACAGACGTAACAGATTTCGTACCCTGGCCAACAGGACATTACGATGTATAGGCTCTTCAATCACATCATTTGCACCATAATCCAGCCATTCCACGATTATTTCAGGAGATGTCTTTGGAGTTATGACAAGCAATGGAGAAAGGACACCTTTTTTTACGAAATCCTCTAATCCATTTGTAAGAGTATCTTCCTGACATCCTTCATTCATTAATATAATCATATTGAGATTTGTTAATGTTGATTCAGAAATACGGTTTAAATCTGTCCATTCCAATTGTTCGACCTGGTACCCTTCACCACACAATATTTCTTGGATAAAAGTAACCAGATCTCCCCTGCCAATCAGTAATATGGATGTTTTCATTTTCTCACCCGGCCTGTCTTATACGCTGCTACATCGGATGGTTTCAATTACACTTGTCCCCACATTTTTCTTGAGTTCACTTTGTATCACAGCGTTGTTGTATGTTTATCATGCCGTAAAATGAAAAAGTCCATTCCTGAAAGGAATGAACTCGGAACATTCATTTGTTTTTTCTCTAACCAAAGTAGCGATGAACCAGTGTACGTGCCTCTGCCGTGTCTTTTGTTCCATGCACAAGGACACGGCCATCCTGAAAAATGACCATCCTGTGGGCTCCGATTGTAAAAGAAACCAAAAACGGATTAGCCTCTACTTTGCCTTCATCCAGCTTGCTGAGGCGATCAGCCGTGTGCTGTAGATCCAGGTTCATACGTCGTGAAGGACGAATCTGTACCGTATCCCTGCCACATAATACGTCTGTTTTCTCTAGGTTTGAGGCAGAGAGGTACGGGTAGTTAGCCTTTACTCCGCAGGAAGGACAATCTTCTTTGCGGGCACCGTCGACGTTAATGGATATGTATTCATTTCTCCACACATCGAATGACAGCAATTTGTGTCTCAGCGCACCTACATTGCCGCTAAGAAATTTCATCGCTTCAGCAGTCTGATTCGCCGTAACCATCTGCACCGCCTGAGGGATAATACCTGAAGTATCACATGTGTCCCCACCTAATGGAATCTCACCCAACAAACAGTTTAAACAAGGGGTTTCTCCAGGCAGAAATGTGTAGGTAATTCCATAACTGCCCACACATCCACCATAAATCCAGGGGATACGATACTTCTGAGACATATCATTTATTAATAACCGGGTATCAAAATTATCTGTTGCATCCATGATCAGATCTGCGTTCTGAACCAATTCCTCAAGTTCATCCACCCTGACGTCCATCACTTTACCTATAACTTCAACGGTAGAGTTAATGTCAGACAGGCGCTTCTCGGCTGCCATCGCTTTGGGCATTCGTTGAATGGCATCTTGCTCTACATATAACTGTTGCCGCTGCAGGTTACTCCACTCCACATAATCACGATCTGCAATGGTAATATGGCCAATACCTGAACGTACCAGTGTTTCTGCAATTCCCGTGCCAAGCGCGCCCGCTCCAACAATTAATACTCTGCTGTTATTCAATCGATGCTGACCATCCTTACCGATAGGTGCGTACCGTTCCTGTCTGGAATAGCGGTCTCCCTGCTCAGAGGATTGTGTCTGATTAGTCATGTATGAACCATTCCTTCCACCGGACTACTCGCTGCTGCATAGCGCTTTACGGGAATCATGCCTGCCTCATAAGCCAGTCTGCCTGCTTCAACCCCCATTCGCATTGCCTTCGCCATCTTCACTGGGTCTCCGGATCCGGAGACGGCTGTATTCAACAATACACCGTCTGCTCCCAGTTCCATTGCATGAGCAGCATCTTTAGGTGCACGAAGTCCTGCATCCACAATGACAGGAACGACAGCTTGTTCAATAATAATCTCCAGATTATAAGGATTAATAATTCCTCTCCCCGCCCCTATGGGCGAAGCCCCAGGCATGACAGCATGTACGCCGAGTAGCTGCAATCGCTTGGCCAAAATAACATCGTCCGAAATATAAGGCAGTACCGTAAAGCCCTTTTCAAGCAGGATCTCGCAAGCTTTATAGGTTTCAATCGGGTCAGGCAGCAAAGTGATTCCATCGCCGATGACTTCCACTTTTATCATATCACAAAGACCCGAAGCCCGAGCAAGTTCAGCAATTCGCACAGCTTCCTCTGCCGTTGAAGCACCAGCTGTATTGGGAAGCAGCGTATACCTTTTTAAGTCCAATGTGTCCAGAAAATGCTGTTTGTTCCGATCCTCCAGATTCAAACGCCGAACTGCAAATGTTAATACTTCCGTACCTGAAGCTTCAACCGCCTGGCTTTGCACTTCCAAGTCCGAAAATTTGCCTGTACCCAAAAGCAATCTGGACTCAAATGTATAATTTCCAATCCTCAACATAGTTCAACCGCCTCCCACAAAATGTACAATTTCAATTCGATCTCCGTCTTTTATTGCCGTTGTCTCATGATATTCACGTGTTAAAATTTGCCGATTCAATTCAACCACGACGGTTTTAACTTGCAAATTAAATGATTGGAGCAATTTGTCCACACGATCTATGCTATCTTCAATTTGCATGGTTTGTCCGTTGACAATGATATTCACTGAGTATCTCCTTTCGGTTCATACGATTTGGACTAAGATCCTGAATTCCCAACTCTTCAGAAGTTTTACCGTAGATCAAATCAGCCATTAAGCTGCCCGTAATCGCACTAAGCAGTATGCCATTACGATAGTGTCCAAAAGCAGCGAATAAGCCGGGAATACTATCACAAGCCCCTATATAGGGCAATCCATCCGGGGTCGAAGGTCTAACTCCTGCCCATGCCCGAAGAAAATGCGCTTCCTTCATGCCAGGTACCCAGCTTGTCGCAGCAGTAAGCAATTTCTGAATGCCTTGAACTGAGACTTTTGTATCTGTTTTTCCAGGAAGGCTGGTTGCACCGAGCCACACTTCTCCATTGGCTTTGGGCACAATATATATATCCTCTGCATAGACCGTTTTGTCAGGTCTGAAACCAACATGATGGGGTGAGAACTGCACCGCTGCAATTTCACCCTTCACAGGCAAAACAGGTAAACCAATGTCCACTTGTTTCATCAACTCATCTCCATGTAACCCTGTTGCAACAATGACATTCTTCGATGTCATCGTTCCTATTGAAGTCTTGATTCCCTGCACTCCGTTGAAATCCGTATGCAAGCGGACATCCTGAACACCTTCCACCACCCTTGCTCCCATGGCTTGGGCCGATCTGACATAAGCCTGAGTTAGATGGACAGGAAGAACTTCGCTCTCGGAAGGTCTGTAATATGCACCGTACGTATTCCTGTTCAACCATGACGCTTCCTGTTGAACAGCGACACGATCCCACCAAATGGGTTTTTCAGAGAAATTCGAAGATCGGCTATTTTTGTAATCGCTGACCTCACTGTATGAACGAAAAGGAGTAATAAAACCACTCTGTTGCAGCCCCATATCTACTCCGCTAAGCGAACTGATTCGTTCCTTTTGCTCATGAAGCAGCGCTTTGCTTTGCCGTGCAAGCTTCGCCATCACAGCATGAGTGAATTCCTCACTGTCAGCAGCAAGCATTCCGGCGGCTGCGCTGGAAGTTCCCCCGGCAATTCGCGCACGCTCAACCAGAAGAACGTCATGGCCTCGGGTTGCGAGTTCACATGCGATGGCACATCCGATAACTCCTCCGCCTACAATAATGGTTTCTGCATGCAGTTTTCCTCGAATTTCGGTTCCAGCTTTTCTCATGGGTACCGTTCCTGGATGAAAATTTGAACGATTCCCACTTCTATTTTTTGCTTCCTCACTCATGATCTCATCTCCTTGATTCGGCGTACTACTCTGAATACACGATCGCCTGCCGCAATGAAGCTGCGGCCAGTTCTGGCCTATCGTTCGTCCAAATCGTTGAAATCACAGCCGCTCCTCTGGCACCAGCAGTCCGAATGGCAGCAATATGCTCAGGTCCAATCCCGCCAATCGCGATCACCGGAATCGAAACATTGGAGCACACCTCAGCCAATGCACTAAGCCCTCTAGGTTCACAATTTGGTTTACTACTTGAATGATAGACATGCCCATAGAAGAGATAGTCCGCACCACGTTCTTCAGCAACTTTTGCTTCTTCCAGCGAATGAACCGATATCCCTAAGCGGGGCCGATCGACTATCCTCAACACATCCTTATCATAGCGGCGAATAACTGCTTGACCCCAATGCACACCACCAAACAAAGCATGTTGATCCAGCTGATCTAGGCCGTTCATAACAATTCGATTAGATGGAACACCTTGTGTTTTTAAATTTTGTGCCCAATCCATCTGCTGCTCAGGGTTCAGCTTTTTTTCCCGAATGTGGATATAATCGACCCACCTCCAAATATCCTTAGCTGTATTCAGGAAAGAGTCCCTATCTCCTGTACCTGATGAAACCACATGCAGTTCGAATGATTGTGTTTTTACATGTTTGTGGAAGTTTGCCGTCCTGTTCACCCTCCTCTTGCATGATTTAAGCCGATCTAAAACAACAAAAAAAGCCACTCCCGTAGGGAGTGGCCACGAATTTAAAATTCATGAATCAACTAAATGACTGTTGCATGCAATTACTCTATACATAACGCATAACCCACTATGAAACCATCCATAGTCGCAACGTAGTATACCTGGAAACCGCATGATTCATCTTGCAGGCAATATCGCAAAATCATCGATAACACCCTTTGTCATTAGCTGAAAACGCGCCACTTCCCTACGCTGGTATGATCCAGATCAGGTGCAAAGGGTCCGGAATCGCATTCTTCCATCTCAGCCGCGTCGTGCGGCCCCCCTAGTGTTCATATGAAGCTGAAGCCTATGTTACCATAGACTCCATTTTTTGTCACCGTACTTTTATTATATTCATTCATATCCCTAGTAAAAGGAAATATGGTTTTCGAAGTTGGTGTACTTGTGGGAAGAATAGCTCAAAGAAACTATTGTTTCTCAGACCAAGCTTCAACATCCCACGTTTTGGTAACCCAACCTTCATAGAATTCAGGTTCATGGGATACGAGCAGTACGGTACCCTTGAATTCTTGCAAGGCACGTTTCAGTTCCGCCTTGGCCGTCACATCCAAATGGTTTGTAGGCTCATCGAACAATATCCAATTGCTTTCACGCATCAGAAGTTTACACAAACGAACTTTAGCTTGTTCACCACCACTAAGTGCGTTAAGTGGACGGGTGATATGCTCATTTTTCAATCCGCAGCGTGCAAGATGGCCTCGAACTTCATTCTGTGTCAGATGAGAAAATTCATTCCACACATCTTCAATTGGGGTAATATTACCTGCACGTACTTCCTGTTCGAAATAGGCTGTTTCCAAATAGTCACCCAAGAAGGTCTTTCCGCTGATTGGCGGGATTTTACCCAAAATAGTTTTGAGCAGTGTGGATTTACCTACACCGTTACAGCCAACAATGGCAATTTTCTCACCACGCTCAATCGTCATCGTCATTTTGGGCAATAAGGCATACGTATACCCTATTTCAAAATCAATGCCCTCAAAGACGGTTTTACTACTCGCCCGGGCATCCTTGAATTTGAATGTGGGTTTGGCCGCTTCGTCTGGACGATCAATCCGTTCAATCTTGCCGAGCTGCTTTTCACGGCTCTTGGCACGACCGGAAGTGGAAGCGCGGGCTTTGTTCCGCTGAATGAAATCTTCCTGCTTCTTGATATATTCCTGCTGTTTCTCATAAGCATCAATATGCTGCGCCTTATTCATGTCGGCCATTTCAAGGAATTTGTTATAGTTCGCTGAATAACGCGTCAATTTGGCAAATTCCAAATGATAAATAACGTTAACGACCTCATTCATAAACTCCGTATCATGCGAAATCAGAATAAACGCATACGGATAATCCTTCAGGTAACGTGTCAGCCATTCAATGTGTTCTACATCAAGGTAGTTCGTCGGCTCATCCAGCAGAAGTGCTGTAGGTTTCTCCAGTAAAAGCTTGGCAAGCAATACCTTTGTACGCTGACCACCACTAAGCGCGGCCACGTCACGATCCAGACCGATGGCGGACAAGCCAAGACCATTTGCCATCTCTTCTACTTTCACATCAATCAGATAAAAATCACCTTGCTCCAATTGTTCCTGAATGTCACCCATTTCTTCCAGCAACGATTCGAGCTTATCTGCATCGGCGTCTGCCATCTGATCGGTGATGGACATCATTTCTTTCTCCAGCTCAAGCAATGGCAGGAACGCATCCTTCAACACATCACGAATCGTTTTTCCAGGCGTGAGCTTGGTATGCTGATCCAGATATCCATAACGAACTTTGGGGGTCCATTCGACCTTCCCTTCGTCCTTTAACAATTTCCCGGTAAGGATGTTCATCAATGTGGACTTGCCCACACCATTTGCACCAACAAGGCCTACACGTTCTCCGGCAAGTAAACGAAAAGATACATTTTTAAATAACGTGCGGTCTCCAAAATTGTGACTCACGTTCTCTACTGTCAATAAACTCATAAGATGAGGTTGCTCCTATCTATTGGACATTACTATCGTTCCGAAACCCTATTTTAGCACAGGTATCGCCTTTTCTGAAAGTAATGTAAACCTCTCACCAAACCTCAGTTTTTTATTACAAAAAGACTGCCGTTAATTTAACGAACAGTTAAACTCAAAATATCCTTGCGCTGCCGCTTGTTTGGCATTTGTAAACACTTCTTCGGCTCTATAACCATTGCTACATGTGGAAGGGTAATAATATTTAATTCCACTTACCGGATCAACTCCGCCAACAATAGCTGTTTTCTTAACCAGTCTGCCACCACCGATAGCATAATTGTTAATTTTTTGGTTACCTACAGGTATTCCCTGAATAAAAGCCATAAGGCCCGTGTCATTTAACGAATTGTACCAGTCTTCCTGTGAAATTAAAGGCATGGTAAAGGTATAGGAAACACCATTCCTTCTTGCAAACTCATTATGCCGGTTGATTACATCTGCCAAATCTTCCTGCACACTTGTCACGATCCGACTTCGTCTGACCTGCTCAAACGTCTCGGCATTTTGAAGCAGAGGGATTTGCGTGCTGGAGGCCAGTTCTTTCTGAAAACCTTCCACCCACTTCCCCAAGCCGGCATCATAGGCATACACATACCCATCGAGTGTGAAGTTAATACTGCTACCGTTTGAATCAAAATATGTATAGGGCTTTTTGGGACTCCATACCTGCCTAAATAAATCTTCAGGGTTTCCGGTAAGCTCTGTTTCATTCGCCAAAATATAGTAACCATCATAATCCAACATGACCAGTGCAGGAATGTAATTAAACATGGCCCGTATCGCAGCAGGATCATCCTGGATTCCCATATTTAACGCCATGGTCTGGGTAAACGTAGTCAAAGCTAGCTCTTTATCCGCCTTTACAAATTTGGTCGAATCATATCCTGCTTCATCGTTTTGCTTCTCATTTTGATGCATCACGGCCCCTGCATCCAATACAGCAGTCTGAAGTGCCATTTTATATCGACTGCTTAAATATTGGACCTCGTGAGCATTGTTTGTGTTGTGAGAGATCAGCCAGAATATAGGTAAAAAGATAAGCACAAACACAATGGAAAGATCAGTAATCTTCATTGAGTACCATTCCCCCATATGTGGTAAATACAGCTGCAGCCTGCGCAGTCCCGTTCAACCATTCACGAATCAACATGGCAGGCGTGCGATTCGTATTTTTGACGGTCACTGTGAAGAAATCCCCCATGGCCAGTGTATACCTCCTCCCAGGATCGTCTAAAACCAGCGCACCGGACGAAGGAAACAGCTTTGCTTTAATTTGAGCTGAATAATAGCCATCTTGTACAGTTTCATAGGTACCAGTGAATGTGTTTTGATTCATCGGATCAGAGTAATGAGGAACATATTTTTTGTGCAAATGCTCCATGGATATCTCATAGGCATTCCCCGTTCGGGCCAGGTGTTCTTCGAACTCTGCATACATGGCAGGGGTAATGTATCCCTTTGTTCTGACCGCATCAACAAAACGGGTAACCGTCTGAACAACGGTCATGCGTGCCATGTCATCCTGTCGATCAGCAGTCTCTGCTGCCGGGTATACATAAAGCAAAATCACTGCCAGCAAAACAGCAAGCAGCTTGGATGTGGCATTAATCAAGGTGTACTGCCCTCCTTCCAAAATGCAATCTTTAGCAGTTCGCCAGCCTCATTTCTTATGAACTCGGGTCTATACGAAGCGGCAAGCTGAACAGGTATGGTCTCGTTTCTGTTTACAAGAGGATCAATGACATATGCATTCCCCTCCACCTCAACGCTGACCATCGTTCCTGTCATTTGCCTTACAGTGTGTAAGACTTCCGCACCACTATAAAGGGTTGGCTCGCTTATACGCAGAGTGGTATTTAATCTTCCTTCCATGTCTGCTGTCGTACGTACCAAATGATTCAAAGCGTCTGATAGAACTCTAACATTCTGCTGCCCGTACAGGCAGGCTGTCACAAATAGGACAACCGCCGTACAGAACAACATGAACTGCTGTGTATTCTGGGACATGATAAACCAACTCCTGTCAGGATTGCTGGAAAATAAGTCCTCTTACTACGTTGGATCTGTCTTTTACGATAATCGCTTTGAATTTACCGCTTGGATTGACATATTGGTTATCTTTTTCACTCATGGTCTGGTTGATTACGCCCACTTTCTCATCTGGTTTAATAACAGAGCCATAATCCTCATTATTGAGATCCTGGGAAATGTTCAACTGATTTCCATACCATTGTCCTCCTTTATTTTTACCTGTAATAACTTGAATCCCGAACTGATCCTTGTCCGCATATTTACGCAATGCATTCGTAACCTGCGATCCGCTAATAGTTGTTCCGTCATACACCGTAAATGCAGCTTGAGACAACTCGGTCTGGATATCAGCAAAATTGTTTTGCGCCGTTTTGGTTGCCTCTTGAGCCGAAATAAACAACAGAACTACAATTGTAATAAGGGCGATGGTCAGAAATATTCCTGCTGCCACCTTTAAAGCGCTTGATGCATTGTTCATGATAAATCCTCCTATAATGATTAGTTTTTAATATATTTCAGACTGTCACGTACATGCTCGTTACAGTTTCTGAATCTGTTCATAATAAATGTTCATTTGCAGGAAACTCATACCTACCAGCGGAATGACCAGATAGAGGAAGATCAGGGCATACATCGGTGTAAATCCGATCATTCTTCCCCATGATGCTTTCACATCAATCATCTTGGTATACTCCTGTTTCCGTTGTTCAAAATAAAAGGCCATCATGCTGTCCAGATCATCAAAAGCTTCACGAATTGAAATTTTGCCTAGTGCAAGCTGCAGCTTTTCAACCAAACGCTGAAATTCAGGCAGGCCCGCATCCTCTTTCAGTTGTTCAAGCGCATGCTCCGGTCCGTGTTCAAAGTGCAACAGACACTTTTGCAGCGGCCTTTTGAAAATGACAGCAAAACGATTCAGCCACTCTAATATTTCCTCTACAGACATACGATCCATCTCTCGCAAGATTGAGATAACCGTCTGAAACTGATAGATCTCATGCCTCATGTCCATGCTTCTCATCTTGCGTTGGAACACCATGAGCCAGATCGGTATGTGATACCCCGCAATACCGATCATCACCGCAATAATGAACTCCCACCAGCGGAGGTATTGCTTGTTGTACACTTCAAGCTTTTGCAGGATGCGTGCAATGGTTGCAGTCTGTGTATCATGGTCCAGTTGAACGCGATTTATGGACTGTAATGCATTGGAGATCTCATCAAAAGTTGCTCCTCGCTTCATTTCAATGCGCTCGAGCACGGCTTGATCCAAACTTGACTTTTCGGTTGCCTGCTTCAATTCCGCCTCTCCCATCGTGCCAAACATCCGGTCATCTCTCACAGGATCATGTAAGATGTGATTTCGTTCAACCTGATGCAGCAGAAAGACACAGCCGAGGGTCAGGACAAAACAACTTGCAAATAACATCAGCCTTCGTATAGCCAGCCATTCATATTTCAGTTCCGAGCTGCTTTCCCGCATCAGTCTTACGGTTTGGCTGTAATTGGTACTGCCAGGTTTGGCCGCGAATAACATCGCAACTTTACGAATGAACGTCTGCTTGTACAGGAACTGATCGATCCTGGAGTGTTTGCGCCCTGTGCGATAACGGGTTTCATCATATTGCTGAAGTCTTTGCAAGAGAAGATAGGCAAGTATGATAATGACGTAGATCGATATTTTGGTAACAAACCCGATTTTGCTGCGATAGAATTCATCCATCGTTGGAAAACTTCCTCTGGCCCAACGTTCAATTGGAGCTGTGAACAGAACGGGGGCCAGGGCAATGATATTTAACCCTTTTAACAGATAGTCCAATTTGTCCCGCCGCAAAATCTCAAGATGAATTTCCTGCGTCAGATTTCCCAAGCCTTTCAAGTAAATCGAACCCTGTGCTCTATCCTTATCCCCGAACTCCATCACCATATATGAAATACCGGCAAAACCTTTAAGAAAGCGATTTGGTGCAATCTCATAGTAACGTTCCAAAGCTTCATTAGGATCCGGAGAAGTTAATGCTTCATAGATCAACAGCACTTGCTCGGCTGCCTCTCCTTTCCCTGCTTCCGCTGCTTCATACAGTGCTTCCTCTACCATCCCATGCTGATGATACCGATGTCTCACGTCGGCAAACAGGTCCAACATTTGCACCAACAGTCGCTTTTCCATACGATTCAGACACATATCCAGCACAAGACTGTTTAGAACTACAGCACATAGTACCGACAATATGACAAAGGCAATACCCGGCTGCAAGAGGAAAAGGATTACACTGATACTGCCGTATCCTCCGGAGATCATTAGAACCACGTTCATCGTCATTCGTCTTAATGCTGGTTCGTCCCCGATATGCCGGAATGAGATTCGTTTCTGTACTTGCAAAATATACATGGAGAGCAGCGGCACTTTCATGCCCCAACGATAGGACTTTAATAGGAAAGATCCCCACCGAAACGTACTTCTTACGTTCAGCTTAGCGCTTCCGATAGATCTGCTTGCAGTGTCAATTCCTCTATGACGTAACAGATTCAGTACAAGCAGTGTAATTACCAGGCCACCTGCACATATGCCCAGCATCAAAACAAGTAACAGCTTAACGGTCATAGGTATCACCCCAATGTTGCTGGATGAACTGTTCGAACCGCTCAGCATCCTGTATGGTCATCTGATCCCGCATATCCGTGATACTCCCTATGGAGATCGGGGCTGTGACAATGTAATTGCCATCCCTGTACTCAATTACATTGCGAGACGTAAAGCCCGCCCGTTCTTCCACGCTGTCCCCTTTACTCGAAAGTGGCAGACACTCCGTGATTCGTTCGATATATCTTCTTCCCTCTGCGTCTTTTTTCATATGTACATCAAAATTAATGACACTTACTACTTGCTCCTCGGCAATATGTTCATGTTGGAACATACCTGTTTTGAGCAGTGAATTACGGAGGGAGAAGACCAGATCACGAAACGTTTTGGCATGATGGGTAAACAGGGTGAACAGGCTGGCAACCTGGGACATCTGAATCATCCATGCTGCTACCTCGTCACTTGCGACCTCACCAAGTATATTTACAGTACCGTCCGTCTTTTTCTGTAAGTCCAGTCCCTGTTGACCTGAAATGTGCTCGGTCTCCCGGAAGCTTAGAATGTTACGCCGACTGTATATACGCCGCAGCTGTAGCTCGAAAGCCATTTCCTGCACACGTAGGGTATACGAAGCGTATATATGTTTCACCATCGCCATGAGCAGCGTCGTTTTACCCGACCCCTGTGCTCCTGTTACAGCTGTAATTCGACTTCCTTTCATCAAATATTGCAGTAAAGTGATTGGCAGTTCTGCGTTGTTTCCGGTAATCAGCTGCTCCAGTGAAGCATTGGGAATATCAAATTTCCGGACAAAGAATGCCCATGATTCAGCAAAGGGAGGGCGCACAACAACGACACGTGATCCATCCTTCATCTCGTTTACCTTGTATCCATTCGCTTCTGAAAGCTGTCCTGGATAGTTGTATTTATAAATATTTTGACATACCCTTTTCAGTTCACGGATACTGCCAAATGACAGAAAGGACAGATGAATCGACTTACCTTTATAGAAAATCCATACACTTTCCATTCCGCTAAGTGGCTCTTCAAGGGCAGCATCTTCAAGTCCATCCTCCAAGAGATCGTTCCACGAAGCTGGCTGCCGTAGCCCCATATCCTGAACGGCATCCAGCATACCGCTCACTCCACCACTAACACCATCTATTCGTTGATCCCTTATTTCATCAACCACTGAGAAACCTTTGTAATGTTGATAGATGCGCTGAACGATGATATCTGTTTTTTCTCTGAATCCAAGCTCTCTGTACTCACACTCAAACACATATCGGATGTCCTCTTCGGAGATATAGTAACTTCCTCCATCGTCTGCACCTTCACCCAGCCTCAATCTGCCAAGATCATAGGTATCAATCATGCGGGACAAGGCATCGACACCAAATTGCTGCCGGTATAGATAAAACACGATTTCGAATTGATCTTGAACCGTCAGCAACTCCGTTTCCCCAAAATAAATAACCTCATCTATATTCGTCTTGTTCAGTCCTATGCTGCGGGTAAGCAGATCACCTATCAGATTTTTGACATACGTTTTGTCACTTATGCTTCCTGATACACAACCTTTAAGCGCCTTACGCATCTCGGCACGCTGATTAATTCTTCGACGATATTCTTCTTCATGCAATCCGGCATCAGCCAGTTGACTATGACTGAGCTCATGTAGCGAGTTTTTTACTTTCTCTGTCAGCACTTCAATCGTGAAGGATTCACGCTCAGGAGCACGTTTATTCTTTTCACGATGGGAAATACTGTATTTAAACCAAACACATGCAAGGCATAACAGCAAAATTAAAATTAACCACAGGGTATTCCAGAGCATCGGATGTTCAGGCTCCCCTTTCCAGCCTCTTTAGTACAGTACGCATCCCTGCCCCGTCCATAATGAGGCGAGCGAGTTCAGTCATACTTGCCGCAAAGCTCCCTTTACGAATATCTTTATTGTTGCTTAGACCTTCCAATTGCAAGTACGCGGCCGCATCACGACGATTAAAGGCATCCAGAAATCCTGTAGTATACGGCAACACTGATATCGATCCCTTGTATCGAAAACGTCGACGAATATTAGTAATGCTTGTGCGTGAATGTGGATCATACTTATTCAGTACGACATGCAGCTTTTGATCACTCATACTCTCAGGTCTGATTTTTTCAAAAAAACACTCCAAATCCCTCATATTTTGATTCAAGTTCACCACAACGAAGTCCGCGTGTTCCAGCAGAACCGGGGCACTTGTGCCTGCACGATCTGCATCTAGAAGAACCAGATCATAATATTCATTGGCTACGTGCAGCAGCCTTTTTAATGTCTCCACATGCTCTTCTTTTGAACGTTCCAATCGGTTAATTCTTCCAGTCAACAGATCCAGACGGTCTTTAAGGAGAGGCTTGGTATAATCCCTCAAATTATGCTTATTCAGACTCCCGCTGATATGCAGCCGTTCAATCGCATCCCATCCCCCCTCTTCAAAATTAAAATCCGAACCTGTTTCCCCAATTTCATTGGGGGGAAGGGCAGCTTCTGTGCTACTCCCAACTGGACCAGTATTTACAAGCAAAATTCTTGTCCTATATTGAAGTGCCATGGCATAGGCGGCGATTAACGCACTTGAGGTGCTGCCTGTTCCAGCAAAAGGACTCCAAAACGTAATAGTGCTCATGCCCTCATCCTTTCTGCTTCTTTAATAGCCCGCCGACTCTGGACATTTTCCCAACCGGTCAACTGCTCCACTAACCTGCATAGCGACTTTTTATAGTTCCGCGATAATGGCCCCAGGCGTATCCGGCGATGATGCTCGTTTTCCAGTTTGACTGCTGCGGTCAGTTCATCCCAAGGCAACATCAGCGATTCCCCTGTCCATACAAATGGACTACCTTCCAGATACGCCCACAAATATCGAGCTTCTAGTTTGCAATCAACGGCATTGATCAAAATACGCTGGAAAGGCAGTTCTGCAGGCAGGGACTGTTCTTCAAGCAAACGCTTTAGCCAGCCTTTACCTCGTTCCAGATTGTAACGTTCATAATCACTGACCCAGACACGGATATCAGCCGTGAGCCATAGATCACGTGATGCAAAGTGCGATGTTTCCATATCGTAAAGGACATAATCATAGGTCTCCAATTTCTCGCCACTCGCTTCAAGATGACTCTCAACCGCTGTTGAAGTTACGAACTGACAGGCAATATCAAAGCCCTCAAACTCTGTAATACGCAGAGATTGCTGACTTCCCCCTACGCCATATCCATATTTCTGCTGTAATGTTCCATCAACAAGTAAGACACGTTTACCGGAGGATGCCAATATTTTGCAAAGGTACAGCATCAGGTCATTTTTCTCGCATAACCCGGCAAAAATCCATATTTGCATAGCTATCAAAGCCCCTTTTAAATTCTTTTAATCGTTGTTACACGAAGAGAAAAAATGATTGTTTTTCTCGTGTTTTACTCCCCGCCCGTCAGCAAGCTTTTCTGCTCATCCGAACTCGAAGCTGATGCTGAAGAATCATTGCTCTCTGTACCCGTCGTTCCGCCGCTACCTGAACCGTCATTCCATATGACCCCATCAGTAGATGAAGAGTTACTCGCTCCAGGGCGATTATTGTATGAGACGGAAGATTGTGCAACATCCTGCTCCACACCTTGAGATGGCGCAGAGATGGATGCGGCGAGTGAGCTTTCTAGCGAACTCCTTACTTGCCGTGCCAACTCCACTTCAGCCCGACGCACTAGATTAGGATCACTCTCCAACAGTTTTAACACTTCATTGTTGGCAGGGTATGTTGGGATTGCTGGTGTCTGGAACTGTGGTTCTACATAGGTTAAGGCATAGATTGAAGCTTTATGTAAATAGGCATCTACAATTGCACTTGAAAGGGACAAGATCTCCTCCTCCGTCATCGTAATCCATAGGGTAGCTGCATTTAATCTTTCGACTTTCTTTTTGGACAGGAGAACGTAGTCTTGGCCCGTTGGAAACTGAATACGAATATCAATGATGTCTCCCTTAGCAAGTGAAGAAGGTAGTAATACAACCTGTAGTTCACGATTTCTTAAATCCGGCGAAGGCGGGGTATCCTCATACACCATTTCAGTTGTAATGGCTGTTCCTTTTTTTAATTCTATTTTCGCCACTTGACCATCCATCTGCTTGGAGCTCGACCACAGATTCCTTGGTGCCTGTGCATCTGGAACGGCTATCAGTTTGATATCCTCGGGCAATATCGACTCTCCTGCTTCAACATCCCGTATAGTTACCCATCCCTGTGCCCCCGAGTTCCATTGTTGCATCAATTCAGCTTCTTTTTGTTCGTAGACTGATGAGTAACGAGCCTCCACTTCAGCCCTCGTATCACTCATGGTTTTGACATTGTAAATGACATATGCCCCAAACAATAAACCGATTGCTCCTGCTCCCGTCAGTCCGGCATATATCAGTTGACGGCTTTGTTTTCGTAATTTAGACAAAAGAGGCTCTCCTTTCGCAATTTCTTCTAATCATGTACTCTTCTTCTTGCAAAGAGTGAACGTTTCTTGGGAAGCTGCCCCATCATATGAGTCAGAATATGAGCAAAAACCTTATCCATCTGCGGTTCCCGATCAAAAGGATCGATATGTAAAGGCAGACCATAGACACTGGAAGTATCCAACGTTTTGCGCATCCGCTGAACGGCGTCAGATGCTGCAAGTGGCAGGCAGTAAATCCATTTGTCTCTCGGGTACCGATTGTGTGAACGGACAAAAGCTCCAATCTCTGCTTGTCTCCATTCGGCACCAGAACCAATAACAATGGGCAGATCTGCTCTGAGAAACTCTTCGAGCCGGTTCTGATCTTGACCACTGCCCAGATCCATCACAATGAACTGATAGCTGCCTCCTAATAAAGACAGGATGTCTGCTCTTCCTGATTGTTTCCAATAATGCACACCATCCACTGCAAACTGTCTGCCTGCTGGCACGGGTTTACCTGCATGCGCCACTTGTTGAATACGTGCAAACGATTGGGAACGTGGTGACATTTCGATTATGGCTACTTTGAAATTCTGCCGCTCCAGATAGTGACTGATGGCTATGGCCGTATGCGTAACCCCAACTCCGGATGATGCCCCTGTCAAAGCGATCACTCTGGTCCCTCCGCTTATCGTCACCGTCGTTTCTAAACTACCAGCTGTTAATCCCGGTCTGCGCAGCATCTCCTTACGAACTTCATCAGCCGATTGAAAGCGCTCATTCGGATTCAGTCGTAACAACCTTCTCACAACAGGAATATAAGTACGAGGTACATCACTGCGAATGGAACTCTCTACTCCCTGAATCCATTCCGTATAAGCTCCACAAGTCATGAGATAGAGCAGCAATGCTCCAAGCCCATACAGGTCAGAACGTGCATCCGTCTGTCCTGAACCATATTGTTCCGGTGCAGCGAAACCTGCCGTTCCCAATTTAACCGTATCATCGACGCTTTGTGCTTTATAGCTCCTTGCTATCCCAAAATCAATCAGTCTGACTTCATGTTCCGGAGTAATCATAATGTTGGATGGTTTTAAATCCCGATAGATGACAGGCGGGTCCAGACTGTGCAAATAACTTAATACATCCAGCAACTGAAGCACAAACTCCGTCATATGTTCAAGCGGAATCTTCCCTCGACATTGCTTGAAATACTCACCAAGTGTCAATCCCTCGATATACTCCATCACAAGATACGTATACCCGTGCTCATCCGGGACAAAAAAATCTACGATTTGTGGCAATCTGGGATGTCTCAGAGATGTAAGGAGAGCAGCTTCTGACTCCATACTGCCTTCGTATGGCATCGCCGTCACGCTTTCTTTGATCGCCCAGGTTTTACCCGGTAACTTCAAATCCTCCGCTTCATATACATGACTCATTCCACCCGTTCCGAGAATGGACACGATACGATATCTTCCTCCCAGCAGGCTTCCACGTTCGAGCCTGGCCGGATGTCTCATATGTACTCCTCCTTGTATGCATAACAAAAAAGGGAAAGCTTCACCGAAGCGGAACAGACCGGATATCCGGACTCTTCACTTCGGGATGCTTTCCCTCAACTTGTTATGGTTAATATTGGTATCATTATAGTATAGACAATAAGGTATTGTAAAGCATAAATTTAAAGCCTTTAATAACTTAATACTTAATCATATATAGCGTAATTTCTTCACGATTGTGAAACAACTGTTTGGAACGCTGGATCTGCATTCGGGAGCGCTCAAATGTATCAATGACTTCTTTAATCAACGCAAGCGGTTTTTTATGCAGTAACTTCACTGTCACAACGGCTGTCCCTCCCGATTGGAGGCTATACAACAGGTCCGATATAAGACGGCTCATCAGTTTGGGGCTCCAGCTCATATCACATACGAGCAGATCAAATTCCCCTTCACGGAAACGTACATCACCTGCATTTTTTTTCAAAAAGGTCAGTTTGGGTGATTCCAGCAGGGTCGCATCCATCTTGGCCGGATCAACAGCTGTAACTTCAAGCCCGCGCTCTAACAGGAAAGAGGTCCAACCACCTGGTGCAGCACCGATGTCCAATGCTTTGTGAAAAGAAGTAAAGTCGATACCAAACGTCTGCTCCGCTTCAAGCAATTTGAATTTGGCTCGAGAGATTTGGCCCTCTTCCTTCTGAAAACGAACTGCTCCGCCACTCCAATCCGACAGATTTTGATCAGGTCTGGATACACCGGCATATAACATGTCATCCGCAAAGAAAACAGATATAACATGATCCGCATCACGGACAACCCACTCACATCCAAGGTCATCCAGCTTATCGGTCAACACCTGTTTTAAAGAAGCAGCGTTCTCCTGCCAGAAGGCACCTTCGGTTTTACGAACTTGTAATGCAACTTTAGTGCCTGTTAACTCCGTATGGTTCAACACAAATGAAATCAATTTTTCCATTGCTTGCGCTGATTCTTCCGTATTTTCCTGAAATTGAACAGGTTGAATATGACGTAAAAACGTCGGGCTTTCTTCCAAAAGCTTGATCGCTACCTCTTTTTCCGCAATCGGAAGGCCGGCAAGCAGAATCTCACCTGGTACGAGTACCGTGCTCTTTACTGCCCCAAACGTACGGCGCAATTCCTCCTGAGCATAGGGTGCAAAGCCATGATTGGCTGTGCAGATAAAACGGGAGAAGTCTCCTTCACCCCAAGATGACTGTGTACTCAAATTGTGTTACCCTCCAGAACGTACGCGGATCCAGGGACGTCCATCATGCCATTGAATATCAACCGGAACATCGTACGTATGCTTAATTGTTTCTTGTGTTAAAACTTCATGTTTAGGCCCTGCCGCAGCAATACGTCCATCGCGGATCAAGGCCACATGTGTGAACAAAGGTACGATCTCTTCCACGTGATGCGTTACATAAACAACAGTAATATTACGCTTATGCAGACGATCGATTTCGGCCAACATTTTCTCACGTTCATACAGATCGAGTCCGGCACAAGGCTCGTCCATAATCAACAATTTGGGTTCTGCCATCAAAGACCGAGCCAGCATTACTTTTTTGCGCTCCCCTTGAGAAAGGGTGCCGAGCGGATGATTAGCCAGTTTTGCAAAGCCCATTTCATCAAGCAGGTTCATCGCTTTGGCCTTCACATCATCCGGAATCGTTTGATAGAAACGCAAAAAAGCATAAGCTCCTGTTGCGACAACTTCCCATACAGGATCTCGGAGTGTCAGTTTCTCAATCAAGGTCTGACTGATATAACCAATCTCTTTCCGAACCTCCCGAACGTCGCATTGACCGTACAGGTTGCCTAATACTTCAATACGCCCCTGGCTTGGAAACATATATCCATTCATCATTTCCAGCAGTGTTGTTTTACCTGAACCATTGCGCCCGAGAATCACCCAATGCTCGTTTTCTTTAACATGCAGATGGACGTCATCCAGAATCTGATTGTCTTCCCGTCTTAGAGAGACATGCTCCATCGAGATTATACTCATTTTAGCACCGCCTTCCGGATTTCCCCTAACAGATGCTCGACAGAGTTCATCCGATATACCATTCTGGGCACATCATGTTCCCCATCAAACAGCATAACCGCAGGCACGCTCGAAATCTGAAATTGCTGCACAAGTTCAGGGATATCGTGAATATTCATCTCGGTCAAAATCCCCTCGGGCAGCAAATGCTCGGCGATTTCCAGCATTCGACGTGCTGCCGCGCAAGTTCCGCAGAGCGGAGTATAGATAAATACAGCCTGAGGCATGCCTTCCCATACACCACGCATTAACATTTTGGTCGTTATCGGCTTCATCAGCTTTCTTCTCCTGCAGCAACACGAAGCACAACCTCACCCGACATCGGACCGTTATGGACGGTAACAGAGTCTGGTTTATTGCTGTACAACAATTCGTACATTTGACGTCTGCCATACATGCTGGACGTGTGCAAATAGATCTGGCGTGGAAATAAACCTTCCCGGACGATCGAAGCAGCAACTTCTCCTCCATTCGGGGAGTCTGGGCCCAGTTCATAATCCAGGGATAGAATATCCACGTCACCTTCTCTAAGCAGCATCAGGCATTCTTCTGCATTGGTAGCAAGAACAAACCCTTTCGGACATGACCGGTAATCATCCAAAAAAACATGCATTACAATCGCTCCTCTCCCCATTTAAAGCCAGGAACGCATGAGCTCAATGTCACCACGATGTGTTCCATCTTCGCCTGATTCGGTCTCCAGCACAACGACAGCTTGCCGAAATTCAGGCGCACTTAAAAGTTCCTGCATCGCTTCTGTTCCTATAAAACCCTGTCCGATCCTTGCATGTCTGTCCTTGCATGAACCGGAAGGATATTTTGAATCATTAAAGTGAACAGCCGCAAGAGCATCCCAGTATCCAAGCAGTCTGCCATTCTCAAGCATTGATGCCTCATTGCCTGTCGTCCACATGCCTGAAGCAAAAGCATGACACGTGTCAAAACAAAAAGCAATATGTTCGGGGTACCGGCTTAGCTTCCGAATCTGAATCAATTCTTCCATCGTCGTACCCATGGAGCCATGATCTCCTGCCTGATTTTCAAGCAGAACCTTTGCCTGTCCATCCCAATCTGCTAAAGCAGTGTCCAGACAGGATATGAGATTCTGATACCCTTCGAGTGGCTCATTACTCTTGAGATGTCCAAAGTGAACTACAGTCCCAACTGAACCGCAGGCATCTGCAATAAGCAAATCATTTTGAATCGATGCGATGGTCGCATGAAAACCCGCCTCTCCTCGGGTTTTGCCCAAAGCCGGATTCGTGGGATAGGGTGAGTGGGCAATGGAAGATATCCCTTGCGTCTCACACCAATCCCGACACTGTTCAGCATCTTTGAGGTCCAGTTCTTTCAAGCCAAGGCTCCGCGGGTTCTTCGGAAAATATTGAAATGCCGTAGCCCCCATATCATATGCCCGTTTGGCTGCCTGAAGAAATCCGCCTCTGGTGCTGACATGTGCCCCGATTCCGCTTTTAGGCCTCATGCTGGCAATCCGGACAGAAGAAAGCCTTCTTGCCCGTAATTTCCACGCGTGTTATCGTTCCCCCACAGCGAGGGCAAGTTTCCCCTTCACGATCATACACTCGGCACTGCTCATCAAAACTTCCCGTCTTGGTGTCTCCCTGCATCAGCGGCATTTCCATATAACCGCCTTCCGATGCAGCTTCCCGCAACACGGATTGCACAGAATGGTACAAACGTGCTGTAAGTTCAGGCGAGGCGGCAATATTTTGCGTCTTGGAGCTTGGTCTCAGACCTGCTGCAAAGGCAATCTCATCCGAATAACAATTTCCAATGCCTGCAATAATGTGCTGGTTTACCAGTGTCGTTTTGAGTGTGCCCCTACGTCCTTTCAACAGGGCAGCAAAACGTTCTGCATTCATGCGCCGATCAAGTGGTTCAGGTCCAAGATCAGACATGGCTTCTTCCGTTTCTTTGGAAGTAAGCAGATGCAAATAGCCCAAACGGAGGCCAATAAAAAACAACGTATATTCTCCAAACTGAAGTTCCACTTGAGTGGAACGATCAGGACGTTCAGCTTCCGTACCCCAGAAAATCATTCCGCCCAGCATTAGGTGCAGCACAAGCCGCTTCCCATTAGCCAGATGAAAGATCAGATGTTTGGCCCGGCGCTCTACAAATATGATACGATTCCCTGTCAGTTCACGGGTGAACACTTCAGGATCAATATTAATCGACTTTTCACGATTAACCACCACACCTGTAATCGGCAAATCCAGTATTTTCTCGGACAGCAAGGTCCGGTAGTTTTCCATTTCCGGCAATTCCGGCATCGTACATCTACCCCTTCTTGGATGCTTGGCCTGTCTTCTGCGACAGCCACTCAATCAGTTTATGCAAATCTTCAAACACATGATCAGGACGAACCTTGGTCGCCTGGATGTGGCTATCCATATTGTCCCGTGTCGTTATTCCGGTAAGAACCAGCAGAGTCTCACATCCCGCTGCTGCTCCTGCCGCAATATCTGTACGCATATTGTCTCCGATTACAGCAACTTCATTAGAATTTAAGTTCAATCGGCTAATAGCAGACTTCATAATAATACTTGACGGTTTACCAATAACGGTAGGGTGAACCCCGGTTGCCGCTTCGATCGCTGCCCCAATCGTTCCCGCTCCCGGCGTAAGTCCATCATCAGAAGGAAGCTGCAAATCAGGGTTGGTCATGACAGATTTAGAGCCGCTGTTGATCCAGCGGAGCGCTTTGGTCAATTTATGATAGGAAAATTCACGATCAATTCCTTGTATAACGTATTCAGGTTCATCATCCGTTAGGGTAAGTCCTGCCGCTTCAATCGCTTGCAACAGTCCTTCTTCTCCAATACAAGCCACTTTGGCTCCTGGAGTCTCTTTGGCCACGTATTCCGCAGCCGCTACCGCAGAAGTACATACCTGAGAAGCATCGGCGGGGATACCCATCCCGTTCAGATGATCCGCCACACCTTGCGGCGTACGCGAAGAATTATTAGTCACAAACAAATAAGGCATCTCTTGTTCATTCAAAGTCCGAATAAGTTTATCGGCTCCTTCAATACGATGTCTGCCATGATAGAGCGTACCGTCCAGATCAATCAGATAGGCCTTAATCATATACAGCACTTCCTTTCTTTATTCCATTAACAGTTCATGCCCTTAATTACCATTTGCAATGATCTTCGATGCTAACCTATGTATACACTACAAAAAATGGCTTGCTCGCATCTGCACGCAACTCGTCGAACCGAATCGAACAAGGACGTCTGGACTCACGCGTCTTCTGTACAAGCTTGTCATTTCCTGCGCTTTCCCGGAAAATAATTTGAATCATTTCCCCGCTCATATTGCCCATCCTACACGCTTTTTGTCCAGATTGCAAAAGGGACCTCGGGAGTAACTTTCCCCTCAGTCCCGTGCATTTAACGGCTTCTTCTTCCGTCGTGTTTGGTTGTACTGTTTCGCACATCCACCATTAGGATTCGCCCTTGCGGTGAACAACTGGAATAAGCTCGTGTTCAATCGCAAGTTTTGTATTCGGGAATATCGCCTGCGCCTCTTCCAGGAGCGGCTGCAATTGAGCCTCATCTTTGTAGCGAGAGCTGAAGTGGGTCATGATCAGCTGTCCTGCACCTGCCGCTCTCGCCGCCTCAGCCGCTTCCTTCGATGTACTATGATAGTACTCGTGAGCCGTGTCAGCCAAATCATGCAAAAACGTAGCTTCGTGTACGAGGACATCCGCATGACGAGCTAGTGGCTGTACATTGTCACATGGACGTGTATCCCCCAAAATGGTAACGATCATTCCACGCTTTGGCGCTCCCAATACATCTTCTGGGCGAAGTGAGTCACCGTTGTCTAAAGTAATGGTTTCTCCACGTTTCAAACGACCAAATAACGGCCCAGGCTTCAAGCCATACCCAGCCAGTTTCGCAGGGTCCAGACTCCCTGGACGATCCTTCTCGGTAATTCGATACCCATAACTGTCGATACGGTGTTCCAGCAACGCTGATTCCACGATAAAGGTCTCATCTTCAAAAAGCACTCCGCCTGTATGTTCTACAATGCTTAGATCATAGTTTAGACGTGACTGGCTAAGTTCCATCGTAGTCATGATCATTCGTTCAGTGCCTGGCGGACCATACACCGTTAACGGTGTAGTGCCACCTTGATACGCTCTGCTGGAGAGTAGACCCGGAAGTCCAAATACATGATCTCCATGAAGATGGGTTATGAATACTTTCTCCAATTTGCTCAATTTAAGCGGAGAACTTAGAATCTGATGCTGAGTTCCTTCCCCGCAGTCAAACAACCACAATGCTCTCCGCTCATCCAACATACGCAGCCCTATAGACGTTACATTCCGCTGAAGCGTAGGTACACCAGCGTTAGTTCCCAGGAAATATAGTTCCACTCTGGATCGCACCTCTTTCTGTTGCCAGCAAAAAGCCTCCGACAATGCGGAGGGCTTTGCCTGACATTTTACTTTTATGCCTTATCTACGTTAAAATACTTCGCTTGCGGATGACTGAACACCATCGCCGATACAGATGCTTCAGGTTCCATCATGAAACCTTCAGTCAGCTCCACACCGATATCCTCAGGCTGTAACAACTTGAACAACGGTCCTTGGTCCTCCAAATCAGGACAGGCCGGATATCCGAATGATACCCTTATTCCCTGATAACGTGCTCCATGACGCTGCTTCATGGTCATCTGGGCTGGATCAGGGAATCCCCAGATATCTCTCATCATATGATGAACCCGCTCGGCTAATCCCTCTGCTACTTCAAGCGCTACGGATTGCAGAGCATGTGAACGAAGATAATCGCCTTGATCCTTCCAAGCAGTTGATAATTCTCTTACACCGTGTCCGGCTGTTACAACCATGAAACCAACGTAATCCATTTGTCCGGATTCTACCGGCTTCAGGAAATCAGACAGGCACAGGAAGGGTTCAACTTTTTGACGAGGGAACGTGAATGTATGCAGGATATTACTTGTATCCTCCGGGTCATAGATAATGACGCTGTTACCGCTGGACTGAGCAGGGAAGAAACGATACATCGCATGAGCCTGAATAATCCCGTCACGAACAGCTTCCTGCATAATATCATCCACTACCGCTTTCAGGTCAGTAGCTTTCTGATCACCCGAAGCAAGCAACTGCTCTACTGAGCCACGCAAACCAAGATGGTGACCTAGCAACATCTGCATGTTCACATACGGTAAGATGTGTGATAGCGGATAATTCCGCATAACATGTCGTTCCAGATCCGGCGGAACAAGAACCGGGTTGTCGATTGCGATATCCGAACGCTCTACCCGAGTAAGCTCGGGAAGTGGTTGTACATTTTCTGCACCTGAAGCGTCAGCCTCTTTTTCAGCCTCCATCTCAAGTTGCATCACTTCACGCGTGCTTGGATTCATCAGCTTGTTGGCCAGATCCAGGCCGTCCATGGCATCTTTTGCATAGACAACCATGCCGTTATATTCCGGGCGTATACGATTCTTGGTGAATTTGCGTGTCAATGCCGCTCCACCAACCATAATAGGTACATCGATACCCGCTGTGCGTAAGTCCTGAGCGGTAAGAATCATCTGCTGCGCCGATTTTACCAACAGACCGGATAGACCGATCGCATCGACTTTTTCTTCTCTGTACGCCTCGATAATTCGCTCTGGTGGTACTTTTATACCCAAATTTATGATCCGGTAACCGTTATTGGAAAGGATGATCTCCACCAGGTTTTTGCCGATATCGTGCACATCGCCCTTGACCGTCGCCAGAATAATTTTCCCTTTAACTGACGTCTCATTTTTCTCCAAGAACTGTTCCAAATAAGCTACCGAAGCCTTCATGACTTCCGCGCTCTGAAGCACCTCTGCTACGATCAGCTCATTGTTGTTAAACAGTCGCCCTACTTCTTCCATCCCCCGCATCAGCGGGCCATTGATTACCTCAAGGGCTGTATATTTGGTGAGTGCCTGCTCCAGATCGGGCAGCAAGCCTTCTTTGCTTCCTTCAACAACATACGATGCGAGGCGTTCTTCCAATGACAGGTTCGAAATTTTCTCTTTTTTCTCAACCTTTTTGTTACGGAACGCCGCTACGAAAGCAGCCAGTGTTTCGTCATTCGTATTATATAACAGGTCTTCCGAGAGTCTGCGCTCTTCCTCCGGAATGGATGCATAACGCTCCAATTTCTCTGTGTTAACGATGGCATAATCGAGACCCGCTTTGGTACATTCATACAAAAATACAGAGTTCAGCACTTCACGCCCTGCTTCAGGCAATCCAAATGATATGTTACTGATCCCTAGGATCGTATGACATTCAGGCATCGCTTCTTTAATGATACGAATACCTTCAATGGTTTCTTTGGCCGAACCGATATATTGTTCATCACCCGTACCTACTGGAAACACCAGGGTATCAAAAATCAGATCTTCGGCTTTTAATCCATATTTGTTCACCAGCAAATCGTAAGATCGCTTCGCTACCTCAAGCTTGTCCTCACGACTAATAGCCTGACCGCGTTCATCAATCGTTCCGACAACGACAGCACCGCCGTATTTATGCAACAACGGAGTGACCAGCTCGAACTTTTCCTCGCCGTCCTCAAGGTTAATGGAGTTAATTATGGCTTTACCTTGAGAGTATTGCAGTGCAAGGTCGATGACGGCTGCATCTGTTGTATCGATCATGAGCGGCACCTTTACTTTTTTAACAACAAGCTCAAGGAACTTCTCCATGTCTTCGGCTTCTTCACGGTCCGGGTCCTGAACACAAACATCGACAACATGTGCCCCGTTTTTCACCTGAGCCCGAGCAATTTCCGAAGCTTCTTCATATTTCCCTTCAACAATAAGACGCTTGAATTTCCGTGATCCAAGTACGTTCGTACGTTCCCCAACCATGTATGGGCGATTGTCCTGTTCAATGTAGACTGGATCAATTCCAGACAAAGCTGGTGGATGTGTTCCGTTCATTTCTCTTGGAGGGTACTTGGCTAGTGTGTCCCGCATAGCCCGAATATGCGCAGGGGTTGTTCCACAACAGCCACCCGCGATGTTCAACCAGCCCTGTTCGGCAAATGCACCGATCTTCTGAGCAAGTGAATCCGGGGATTCATGATAATTACCGTTTTCATCCGGAAGACCTGCATTGGGATAACAACTAACAGCAACCGAAGCCATCCCGGAAAGAGAGCGAATATGGTCACGCATGAATTCCGGACCTGTAGCACAGTTTAGTCCCACCGAAATTGGGTTAAGGTGTTCTAAGGATATATAAAAAGACTCAATGTTTTGACCAGCGAGGGTGGTACCCATCGGTTCGATCGTTCCTGAGATCATCAAAGGAAGCTTGATACCGCTTTGCTCAAATGCCTGTTGAATCCCAATGCTGCCTGCTTTTACATTAAGCGTATCTTGTGAAGTTTCGAGCAGCAGCGCATCAACGCCTCCCTCAATTAAAGCAAGCGCTTGCTCGAAATAACTGTCGATGAGCTCTTGAAACGTTACTCCGCCTGTTACAGACAGCGTTTTGGTTGTGGGTCCCATGGCCCCCACCACATAGCGCGGTGACTCCGGCGTCGAGAATCGATCCACCGCTGCTTTTGCAATTCTAGCTGCTTCGAGATTGATTTCACGTGCACGGTCCTGAATGTCATATTCAGCAAGTACAACAGAAGTTGCACCAAACGTATTTGTTTCAATTAAGTCAGCACCGGCTTCCAGATATTCCTCATGAATACGCTGGATTAAATCTGGACGTGTAAGTACAAGCATTTCATTACATCCATCCAGATCGTCTCCGCCAAAATCTGCGCCTGTGAGATCAACTTGTTGAATCATGGTCCCCATTGCACCGTCGAGGATCAATATTCGTTGTTTTAATGCATCATGTAGGCTAAGCTTGTCCAATATCGTCACCTCCGCAAAACGTTAAATCTTAGTTTAACAGAAACTATCTTAATGTGAAAGATCGGGTTTGATCAGTCCCCTGGCCGTTTTTATTGAAGGTCGAATGAATTTGTGAATCGACAAAAATAGGGGAATCCGATATAATAGCGATTAAACCAAGTGGAAAAGAGGGGAAGAGCATGGCTGAAATTGTAATCCGAAATACGAACGAACGTATCACTGGAGACGAAAATGTTCGAAATTTCTTAAACAAATATGAAGTATTATTCGAAAAATGGGACGCGTCCAAATTAAGCACTGACCTGCAAAATAACTTTGGACTCACCGATGAACAAAAAGAAGAAGTGCTCAAAACATATGACTATGAAATCAGAGACTTGGCTGCACGTCGCGGGTACCAAATCTGGGATGTTATTACGCTGTCTGAACAAACACCCGATATTGAAGAGAAGCTTGCCAAATTCGAAGAAATTCATACTCATGCTGAGGATGAAATCCGAGCAATTGTAGCCGGCAAAGGAATCTTTGTCATTAAAGCTACAGATGATGTAGGTTACTTTAATGTAGAATTGTCTCCTGGAGACGTTATCTCGGTACCTGAGAACACACCACACTTCTTTACTTTGATGGAGAACAAACAAATTATTGCCATACGTCTGTTTATTGAAAAAGATGGCTGGATCGCAGATCCATACCCGGATCCAACATTTATCAAACAAGCATAATAAGCAAATTTTATTATTTGCTCAACAAACCCCTGTTCATTTCGAACAGGGGTTTCTGCATATTTTAAATAGTATACAACATTCCATGCTTTATATAAAATAATGCGGATATTTTGCCTTCATCTTCTCTTGTTCAACAACAACGAGTCTGAGATGAGCTTCCATAACCTTAACGGCCTGATCAGTCTCACGTTCCATAATGAGCCGGTATATTTCTTTATGTTGTGAAATAATAACCTCTGCATCGGAATCTTCAGATAACCGTAATAAACGAAGGCGATTAAAGGGAATATTGAGCTGCTGAAGCATCTTCCATGTTCTCATTTTTCCTGTTCCTTGAAACAAAATCTGATGAAACTCTTCATCCAGTTCAAAAAGCCGATAGAAATTATTTTTTCCTATACATACTTCCTGCATCGCAATATTGGTTTCCAGTCTGAATCTGAATTCTTCCGGAAAAGAAGCACATGCAAGCGTGACAATTTCCTTCTCCATCTTCTCTCGCATAAACCGGCCTTCTTCAACATGCTCCAGATTAATATGGGAGACAATGGTTCCACTCTGTGGAATGATATCCAGTAATTCTTCTTCGGCAAGTTTCATGAATGCTTCACGAACTGGCGTTCTGCTTACTTGCAGTTCATCCGCGATTTCCTTCTCGGAAATCTTGGTGCCAGGCTCAAGTTCAAGGTGCAGAATGCGTTCCTTTATCAGATTGTATGAATAAGCCCGGGTCGATCCTCTAATCTTTTGATTAAGTGACATGCCTTAACCTCTTCCTCTCAGCCGTATTCATCCATCTTAGCACAATTTGCCGCTTCACTAAAATTCCCTAAGTGAAACGGCAATGGGCAAATTTCAGTTTACAACTACTGTTGCTTGTTTTCTTTGTATTTCTTATACGTGTCGTTGGCAAGCTGCATATATTGAGACAATCCTTGGCTCTCCAATTCTTTTACAAATGCATCAAACTCGGTAAGACTGCGTTCTCCCAGAATGAATTTGAGGGTATTTTGATCCGAAAAATCCTTGAGTGGTGTGCTGAGTAACGTGACCTGTTCACGATCGATATCCGAGTAAGGAATTGGCGGCTCAGCAGGAATCACTTCTTTTGTATCTTTCATGTCTTGTTGGAATTTCAGTTCTTCTTCACTAAACATGGATTGAAGCAAATCTGTTGTCCCTCCATATGCAAACACACCACCAGAGAAGCCGTAATCTATACGCAAATCTTTTGTGCCCTTCGGATTCAGTCCGTTATAATTCACGTCTTCTGCCAGTTTACGAACGCCGTCCTTTTTGGTGAAGGTTTCCCCTTCAACACCCCATTTGGCAAATTCCTGACCTTCATCACTATAATATAACCAGTCAATAAATTGCATGGTTGCTTTAAAGTTTTCGCTGTCTTTAATTTTCCCGGAAATCATGACACCGTTTTCAAGTCTGGAGCCAGACATCAGTTGGCCTTTTGGACCACCAGGTACCGTAATTTTGGCGATAGAGAAATTCCCTTCTCCCAATGTTTTGTTCATGTCATTGCGGTGCAGTACTAACGTTTGCGAGTTACCATTAATCATGAATGATTTTCCAGAAACGAATTTTTGTGTAGCCTGATCATCGTCTTGGGTGAAGCTTTCCTTATCCAAAAGTCCTTCGGATACCAATTTGTTAAAGTAAGTCAACATATCTTTATATTCCGGTGTTGTAGATGTGTACACAAATTCATCCTTGTCTGCCTGATACGTCAGACCATTCCCGAATCCCCATCCCGCCTTTGTTCCAAAACCGATAGCTGCAATACCCAGCGTACTATTGAACTTGAATCGATCTGAAAATGGAATGGAATCCGGATAAATTTCCTTCAGCTTTTTGGCTGCATTATACAATTCATCCCATGTCTTGGGAATGGCAATGTTATTTTTTTCGAAAATATCAGTTCTCACAATAAGGGTATAGTCCGGCCAAACCTCTTCATGCAAACCTGGAAGCACATAATATTTCCCATCTTCTTGTCGAAGGCCCTCCAGCTCATCCTGAAGTCCCCATTTCTCTACTTTGTCCTTGAAATTAGGCATCAAATCAACATAATCACTCACTGGCAAAATCGCACCAGACGATACAAAAGCAGATTCTTCACCCGGATAGGTTTTTGGAATAATTAGCGGAGCATCACCTGAACTGATCAAAAGGGATCTTTTCTGGGGATAGTCACTCATCGGTACGATGGTAGGATCCAGTGTGACTCCAGTTTTTTCGGTGATTTTTTGGAATAGGAGCCAATCCTTCTTGTACGGGTATGCAGGCTGGTCACTGTATAGAATAGATAGATTAAACGGTTCAGTGGCTTTGAAGGTCTCCCCTACACCATAGGATTCCATGGCTCCCTTGGATTCTGGTTCAACTTTCTCACCACCAGCACCGCTGCTACATGCTGCCAATACGACACTCATCATTGTTGCCAATACCAACTTGCCTACCAGCTTACGTGGTCTTTGTTTCATTCAATTCTCCCCCTGCATGTGGTTTAGATTGGCCTTACAAACAAGATGTTGAACTATATCGGGTTAGGATTACTGTTTAACAGATCCCAACATGATACCGGTTACAAAGTACCTTTGAACAAATGGATAAATCGTTAAAATAGGCAGAATGGTAAGTACCATGGTGACCGATTTGATATTTGCAGCGATCTGAGTCAAATTATCTGCTGATGCTCCGGCTGAAGCCCCACCAGTCGCGGCGGCGATCATATTACGCAAGTAGATTGTTACTGGGAACAGTTCCTTTTTGTCGAGATACAGAAATGCGGGGAACCATGAATTCCAGTGTCCTACAGCGTAAAACAAAACCATTGTTGCCATGACAGCCTTACTCAGCGGTAGAATGATCCGCAACAAAATGCCGTACGTATTCAAACCGTCGATAGCTGCTGCTTCCTCAAGCTCCTCAGGCATGTTTTCGAAAAATGATTTCATAATTAACATGTTATAAATACTGATTGCACCTGGAACAACCAATGCCCACATCGTATTGTTGAAGCCCAGAGAGTTAATCAGGACGTAGTTTGGAATTAAGCCCCCACTGAAAAACATGGTGAACACCGCGAACATCGTCAAAAATTTTCGTCCCATCAATCTTTTCTTAGATAAGGCATACGCGAAAATAGTCGTCATGAACATGGAAATCAAAGTACCTACAACGGTATATATAATTGTGTTTTTATAATTGGTCCAGAACATGCTGTCGCGAGAGATAGTCTTGTAAGTCTCTACATTAAAACCTCTCGGGATAATGCTTACCTTGCCTGAGTTGATATAGGCTTCGCTGCTAAAGGATTGAGCCACAACATTTAGAAACGGATAGAGCGTGATGAATACCACAAGCAGCAAAAAGATCGCATTGAAAACTTTAAATACTTTGTATGATTTTGATTCCAGCATATTGCTCCTCCTTTACCACAAGCTTCGTTGTGTCAGTCTGCGTGAAATTGCATTAACCGAGAATACCAGGATCAGTCCAATAATCGATTCGAACAAACCAATGGCGGTGGCATAGCTGAAATTGCTCGACTGCAAACCTACCCGGTACAGATAAGTGGAAATCACGTCAGATGTCTCATAGATCAGCGGATTGTAAAGGAGCAAGATTTTCTCAAATCCAACCGCAAGGAAATTACCCATGTTCAAAATTAGCAGTGTAACGATTGTTGGCAAAATCCCCGGTATGGTTATATGCAGGGTTTGCTTCCAGCGGTTTGCACCATCGATTCGTGCAGCTTCATACAAAGAATCATCAATGGTTGTCAATGCAGCTAAATATAGAATGGCTCCCCACCCCATACCTTGCCAAACCTCAGAGGTGATGTAGATTGTTCTGAACCATTCCGCTCGCTGCATGAAAGGAATGCTGTCTCCGGTAAAAAATGAAACGATCCCGTTAATGGAGCCATTAACTGCTGTTAATTGCAGAATCATTCCGGCAACGATGACGATCGATAAGAAGTGCGGAAGATAAGATGCGGTCTGTACAAACTTTTTGAAACGTTTGCTTTTCACCTCATTCAGCATCAATGCAAAAATAATCGGAACTGGAAAAGTGAAAAGTAACGCAAGTCCACCCAGCATAAGTGTGTTTCCAAATACCTTCCAAAAGGTTGGGTCTTGAATGAACATCTGAAAATATCTGAATCCAACCCACGTCTCTCCAAAAATACTGCCACCTGGTACAAATCGTCTAAAGGCGATTACATTACCGAGCATTGGACCGTATTTGAAAATAATAAGATAGATAATTGGAAGAATTAACAGTGAGTACAGCTGCCAATCTTTGCGAAGCAGAGCTCCGGCCGTTCTTAACCTGCTTTCTTTGCGTAATGATGTCATCGTTAGCGTGGTTTTAGCGGTTTCCGACTCCATATGTTATTTCACTCCGATCCTTAGCTTAATAAAATAAAATCGTTTTCGATCAAATCTTACCATCTCTTCTTTTGTAGAAGATAAGTACTCAGATGAACTTCACCCCCACCTGCAGAATAAACAAAATTTACATTGTAAGCGATATCAATTCTGGCGATTATTAGAGACTCATATCGGTTAAGATACTTATTGTCATTTTGTTACTAATCACTGTTTGTCGGTTTTCCAGAATTAAATGGTTTATTCAACTATGTAAAGCGCTTACAATGGAATGTGAAAATAATAGCGAATAACTCCCGCCTCTAGTTCATTCGAGTAAGTCAACAGATATTCGCTGCATTCATTCGCATACTAGTCATACTAGTATGTTAGTTATATTCTAAATCAGCCGTTCTATAATTTCAATAACTTTTAATAAAAATTTTTAGAATACGTTATTACGTTATAATCAAGCTTTCCCTAATCAAAAAAACATTGTTAGGTTCATGGATGAAAACATCTCATAGAACCTAACAATGTTTGGACAGAACACAAAAAATACGATTTATGATGCATTAATTGAGAATTCGGCAATAATACGTTCCAATTCGGATAAATGCTTGATTTCATGGTCAGGCACATACGATTCGGTATTCTCTTTATTCTCACGGTTGATCCAAACAGACTTAATGCCAGCCGATAGTGCTCCACGAATGTCAGTCGTAAGTTTATCTCCAACCATCATACTTTCCTCAGGTTGTACTCCCAGCTTACTCAATGCGTGCTCGAAGATCGAAGGATCAGGTTTTCCTTTGCCGAACGTACCCGAGATGATAATTTCGTCAAAAAAAGGAGCCAATTCAGGAACGCCATCAAGCTTCTCTTGTTGTAAAGCAGGACAGCCGTTGGTTAAAAGCAAAAGCTTGAACTTCCCTTGTAGATGACTCAACGTTTCCATCGTTTCTTCATAGACATGAGGTCTTGATCTCCGCTCTGCCCCAAATTGTGAGGCAAGTCGTTCCGCCAGATCTTCACGATCAACACCAAGTTTCAATAAGCCACGACGCCATGACTCTTTACGATATGCAGGTGCAAGCTGCTCCAACTGACGAAACTCCGGTTGATCCCCACCCGTAAAGTTGGCCCAAAGACCTTCAAACGGGTTAATGCCAATCATTTTCGTAAACGAAAAAGTTTCATAAGACTCATACAGATTGCGTGCCTCATTACGAACAGCATCTTCAAGTTCTTCCGGTTTAATACCCGTTTCTTGAGCAGCGAACAGGCAAGTCTCATGAAAAGCTTCTCGAACACTGCGCTCATCCCACAGCAAAGTATCATCCAGGTCGAACAAAATCGCTTTTAACGCCATTTCGGTCATCTTCCCCTTTATGCAATAATTACTTTTTCTCGTATGTTTCCACAGTGATCTGATGTGCTTTGGCGAATTTCAGAAGACGTTCAGTAATGGCATCTGTATCATAACGATTGAGCAGTTTGGTAAACACCCATCTCTTACCCCGTGCATTATGCTCAATCACAACCGTACCTGGCTCAATTCTGAATTTCACAATATCGTCGACTCCAATTGAACGCTCACGGTTCCCCTTGGTCGTCAAAATCCGATTACTTCCTATTTTGACATAAGGACGACGAAGCATGAAGATAACTGCCAAAAATACATACAGCAACATGGTCACCCAGTCCCAGGTGGTCATCGGAGCTTTGACAAGAAACGTACTCATAAAGAGGTACAGAAATGCTAGTCCGATCAGAAAAATAGGAAACAGAAGGCTGCGTCCTTTAAATACGTCTTCACCTGGTGTCCCGGAAACCGGTTGACCGTTCTTTTTGCGTTGCTGATTCAACTGCTTAGAATTTTTCCGAACCGTTCTCTCGAACGAACGCGACATGAGAATCCCCCCCTTAGATGTTCTTTGTATCGGCTTACATTACTGTAAACCAACATTTCCCCCTATAGTTTGCAATCTCTAAATAACATTAAGGAAACCTAAATATCATATTGATATCATTAGGTTTCCTTAATGTTTGAGTTTGCCTTGGTGGCCTTGATCATTCTCATCATCTACAATTTCAATCGAATCCAGTTGTTGTCTGAAATTGCTTCGAATGTTATTCAAATAGATTTCTCTAAGCTTGGCACGTTCAGTGAGTTCTTCCTCTGTCAATCCAGTGGATTTTTGCTTACGGGCCAATTCATTAATACGTGCTACCAGACTATCTATATCCAAGCTTGTCCCCTCCAAAAATACAAAGTCATATTAACTTTGACATGATAAGGGCAGCTTGTCAAGCTGACACGCATTAGCGCGTATGGATGTGCAGTTTATTCTGTGAATTGAGGCAGTGTTAAGACTTGCCCCACCTGTATTGAAGTTGAGTGAAGTTGATTCACTTTCTTAATTGCTTCTATATATATACGTGTATCCATACTTTCAGGTTTGTGATTCAGCGATATGCTCCACAGCGTATCGCCTTCTGAGACTGCAACCTTATTTCCAGGCAACAGATCGCTCTCATTACCTGCGAACACAGTAAGTACTGTGCTGCACCCAACGAATATAATTAACGATACAATTACCAATTTCAAAATCCATGTTGGAGTTTTACCTTTCGTAAACAGCTTCTTGAAGTTCCCTATGTTTGTTTTAACCACTTCTGTATTAACCGGTTCGTAAATACTTTGATAAGTAGAATATCTCATTATTATTGACCTCCAAACGTTTGTTCCTATCTGTTGAAATCAATATAACACGAACATCTGTTTTGTACAATAACTTTTTAGAACAATTGTTCGCTTTTTTTTCAGATCCTATCTTCTATTATCTTTCCTCTATTGTATGGAAACTGTCATTTGCAGTATTTGATTGGACTCGAAGAACATTTTTATCTCAATTTGCAAAAAAAACATTGATTTTATGGCAGTTTATTTAGAACTTATGTTTGTACGAACGGAGGTTCTATGTTATAATTTTCCCAAACGTTACTAAAATGGGGTTGATACGGTATGTCGAAGATATCCAGCAGGCAACAGGCTATTCTGGAGTTTATACGCAATGAAGTCCGGTTGAAGGGGTATCCTCCTTCCGTACGCGAAATTGGTGAAGCCGTTGGGTTGGCTTCCAGCTCTACAGTACATGGACATCTGGATCGTTTGGAGAAGAAAGGTCTGATTAGACGTGACCCAACCAAACCAAGAGCCATTGAACTTCTCAGCCAGGAAGAGTCAGAGCATTCACATCAGTTTGCTCACAGCGTTGCCCGCATTCCTGTCGTGGGTAAAGTTACTGCAGGGGTCCCGATCACAGCAACAGAAAATATCGAAGATTACTTCCCTCTTCCTACGCATTATGTAGGCGATCAGAAAGTATTTATGCTTTCGGTCGTGGGAGACAGTATGGTTGAAGCAGGCATTGTTAACGGAGATTATGTTATTGTACGTCAGCAGCAAACTGCGGATAACGGCGATATCGTAGTAGCCATGACTGAAGATGATGAAGCGACTGTGAAAACATTCTACAAAGAGAAAGATCATATTCGTCTTCAACCGGAAAATTCGACTTTTGAACCTTTGCGTTTGAAACACGTTAGCATTCTGGGCAAAGTCATTGGCCTTTTCCGTGATATTCATTAATAGGGATTAAAGTTGGCCAGATGGTTCGTATCATAGTGAAATACACAAAGAGGTTGTCCTGTTCATCAGGACAACCTCTTTTTCTGCGCATAGCTTATCATGATTTATTTGCTGCGTTTGAGCACGCTCTTATGATGAGAGAAAAATCGAACTCTGCTGACCATGGTAAGAACCCCTTCCACTTAGCGCAATGATAGCGCATATGTGGGCAGTCCATCCATCGATATCACAAGCATTGGAATCAGGAGCAAACTACCATGTTGGAATGAACAGTTGAAAGGTTTTTGAAGATACAAGTAAGGTTGTTTTTTTGATTGATGCTACCATGGAATGTGATTGATCCGACTCCAAAGTAGAGTGTATCTAGTCGTCACTTAGAGCGTCTGAAAATGTTTATGTCATTTTGGCCCGGTGTCACTTAATCAACATACGGTCTTTAATGTTTATTGACCTTCTAATCACAATTATTCATAATTGGTTTTATAGCCTTTATTAACACGTGTTCAGCTTTTGAATAGTTGAAATTCTTTAGTTTGATAATAATTACTTAATTTGGCTTAAGTAAAGAAGTAGCCAGGTTCTATGGGGAGGGTAAATTCAAACCTTCCTGTGTATTACAAAGACTTTTTTGGAAGTGGTACCAGGCCAACGGAATGGCGGGAAAACGCTCCTGAATGGGATTTTTTAGTAGCCCAATTGAGGGAGCAGCCAGATCGGATCCATGATTTATTTAATAATAAACTTGGAGTGTCTGTAGAGGGGAATTTTTTAAAAGCCGAATCCGTAGGAGATTTAATTCTTTCGAGTGTGATGCATGAAATCAGTCATGTAGGGACTGTTTCTGCAATGCTTAAACTGCTACATTCTTAAAGTCATTAATAATGAGAGCACCAGTTCAAAAATTGAACTGGTGCTCTTCAAATTTGAAATTCCTCAGTAATCCTCATTGAACAAGACACGGAGATTTGCGGATAAATCCGGTTAATATCCTCGCTATATCTTCTGGTGAAATTGCACGATTTGTCATAAACCAGTGCTGAATAATTCCAAACTGTGCATTTCCTAAATAAGCAATTGCATAGTCAGAAAACATATAGGCTGGATCTTTTGTTAAATTTTCAAACATTCGTGTGCCCACCAAATATTGGAGTCGCTCTCTTAATTCTGTTGGAGCTCCCGAACAAATTAGTGTTTTAAAGAAGCTAGCATGAATATGCAAGTACTGAAAGGCTTTCGTGATTGGAGGGTAAGCTGCATCATCATACTCGTGGCTCATTAACTCTTGAAGATTAATGGGTTCGAATACACTCAATAATCCTTGAACAAACTCAGTTTCCTCTATCAGATGAAAAATATCATTAAAATGCAAATAAAATGTTCCTCGATTAATTCCTGCTATTTTACAAAGGTTTTTAACGGACAACCCTTTAATACCTTCCTTTTCTAATATAAATATCAATGCATTCTCCATTAGTGTGCGACTACGGATCACTCTCATATCAGTACTATTTTTGATCACTATTTTCCTCCTAGTGTGAAATTGTATATATTTGTGAACAATTTTCACGTCGTATCTATTAATGAACACGTAGCCTTTTGTGTTTATTGATCATCCATTAATGCTCAATTATAATAGGTTCTACAGCTTTAATCAACACGTGTTCATTATATTTAAACTATCTAAATTTTAGGAGGGTACCATGGAATATCGATATCTTGGGAAGACAGGTACAAAAGTTAGTGCGTTTGCATTAGGCGGATCAAGTTTTGGAACTAGAGCAAGCGAAGATGAGAGCATAAAAATCATTGATGAAGCTTTAGACTTCGGAATCAACTTGATTGATACATCTAATATCTACGGAAAGGGGGAATCAGAGCGTATTATCGGCAAAGCGATTAAGAATAAACGGCAGAATGTCATATTAGCTTCTAAATTTGGAGCGGAAGCTGCTGATAAAATAAACCAAAATGGTGCCTCACGAGGATGGATACGAACCGCTGTTGAACAAAGCCTGTTACGTTTGCAAACCGATTATATAGATCTTTATCAACTTCATCTTCCTTTTGAATTCGTTGCTTACGAAGAGATTCTAGTGACATTAAACGATTTGGTGAAAGAAGGGAAAATTCATCATATCGGAACATCCAATCATCTGGGATGGCAAATGGTTCACGCACAAAACATTAGCCATCGATATCATGTTCAACGTTTCGTAAGTGAGCAAACGCCATATTCTATTATTAATCGAAGAATGGAGTTTGAACTTGCTGAGATAGCAAAACTGTATGACCTATCCCTGTTTGTGTACAGCCCCTTATCTGGTGGCCTACTAACTGGAAAATACAAAGCTGGTCAGGCTGCACAGAGCGATTCACGTGCTGCTACATTAAAAGGCTATGCAGATACATTAGATCCAGAATTGGCTGAAAATGAATATAAGTTTAAGGTCATTGAGAAGTTGCAGCAATTGGCAAATGAAGTGGGGATTTCATTAGCGGATATGGCGATTGCTTTTACGCAAAGTCATCCGTTTGTCACATCAACCCTATGGGGACCACGTACCATAGATCAATTAAAAGCCTATATCTCTGGGTCAAAGGTGAAACTCGATACAAATGTGTTGGATGCTATTGATGCAATTAATCCACCAGGCAAACGTATTGATGATAAAGAACAAAGCTGGACTCCTGAGTGGATGAGCACTGAACGGCGAAGACGACAAATTTATTAAGAGACCGGGAAACGCTAAATCAACCCAAATAACGACAATCTTTGACTTTACTTTCACTTCACTGGCTGTCGCTGTTTCATTCTCTAAGGCCAGTCGAAGGCTTTATGGAGTCTAAAATATGATAGTTCGAGAAATCATTGGAAAAAGATAGGGATCTAGGGCTTGTCTTTTTTCCACTGCTATCTAAACTGAACTCATACCCCATTGTAAGTTATTTTAGTCAATCACAGTTACCGTCCTGTATCGTCACTTTGCCGCATTTGATCCTTACATCTATTGCCGTTAACCTCACTTTTAAACACGAATGAAAGCCGCCAGTAATGACGACTTTCATTCCTCTGTTTATTCTCAGTACCTACCTACTATTGGGGGTTTTCACCAATCGTAATCATTGAAAAAAACACAATGGATATCTGGAATTTTGTGTCGAAACAACGAAATCCACATGCCTAAATCTACTCTTCTCAATGCCTTCCAGCGCATACTTAAGCATGCGGAAATAAGTGAAAATTACGTATCCATTCTCTCAGGCACACCTATGCCGTCCTCATGCTTGAAGCTGGTGCAGACATTAAATTTGTTCACGAACAACTCGGTCATGGAAGTGTATAAATTACTTCTGATATATATGCCATATCTCCAAAAAGCTAGAGCAACAGGATATCGACAGATATGAACAATATATCGACAGCATTCTTGGATCAAAAAATCAAAATGGGGGACGTTTGGGGGACACTCCTCAATAGAAGTATAGTCCCCTTTCAAACGTCCCCCATCTAAACCCTCAAAAACCCCGTAGGTATAAGGCTTATTCAATTAGTACAACGTGATATATTGATCGCGTTCCCATTGGTGGACTTGTGTACGGTTTATGTTCCATGCTTTCAAAGTGAATCATCCACCATAAGAAATCGGCTTAAAACAAGTATTATCAGTGATCAGCTTTTCAAAACTAATCATAATTATTCAGACTTTTGTGGGCATTTTGTGGGCGCTTTTGTGGGCGCCCTTTTTTCTTATTATAATGAAGAAACTCGTTTCGAATCCTCACTTTGAATGCATTACTACTCTGACATTAAACGCGATAAATTTAATCTATATGACGTTGGTTAAATCGAAAATCTCCAAAAAAAAAATGATATGCTATACAGATATTATAAAGTATAAGCTCACAATTCCAAAGCGATACAATCTCATTAATTAACAGATACAATTTCGGCTAAAGAAACCCAGCGGAACTCATCCTCTAACATCAACTTTATTTCATACCGTGCAGAGTTTAATCCCACAACTACTCCGGATATCGGCTCTTCGAAGAAAGGGTTAAATAATATCAAATCAACCGTACTACTTCTATTATAAGAGTCAACAAGTACTTCACTGATCCGTTGAATTTCCTGATCATCCAGTTCCGGCTTACCACGTTTTTTTGTTGTTCACACTGAGCCAACCATGCCTCTCTGTGTTCAGGCATAAACATTCTGGACGTCTCATACAACCCGTTATCTTTCAGTCTGCTACGCATGACAAGTACCTCCCTTAATATTCAGTCCAATAGTCGATGTTCCCAGAAGCTTATGGTCAACCTTAGGACGTTCACCCTCACGCTCCCAGCCTTCTAAAATAACTATGTTAGACGTATCCGATTTGTCATCCCAATGTATGTATTCCGCAGCCACAAGAGCGTCCAGAGCAGCCATTACATCCGGTTTATGCTTTCCCGTTTTGACTGTAAGCTCATGTATAGAAGGAAACCTACGCCGTCCACCTTTGTAGTTATATAAGATCCGAAGGACCTTCCTTTGATAATCCGTTAGCAAGTTAATCACCTCGTTAACATTATATGCGAACAAACGTTCTTTATCCAACAGTAAATTAAGGGATATCTGGAATTACATATAGAAATATTTTCCTAGGTCTGATAGACTATATAATAAGAATATTAATTGGAGGATTATTAGCAATATGAAAATAGTACCAGGTATTTTGCTTATTACCGCATTTTTAACACTCGCAGCTTGCTCACCTCAACCTAATGCCGATTTAAAAAGTGATGGAGTCATAGCGAATGAAGCGGAACCTACTGTGTCGCAAACGGAACCACCAGAAGAGTCAAAAGATGAAACAACTACAGATTCTGTCAATGAAGAACAGGAAATTACTGCAACTACAATTAAAAAAGGAGATACAGTAACGATAGACGGGTATGCGGAGCTTTCAGTTTCTAAACAAAAGTTTTCTAAAAAGATTGAACCTTCAAAACCCGGTAATTTCTACACGTACTACGAATCAAAAGAAGATGATTCTACATATTTTGCACTCACTGTAAAAGCTAAAAATTTATATACTACAGGCATTGATGCAGATAAAATAGCAAACGTCACCTTGATATATGATAATCAATATGACTACCCTACATTCAGCACTGTTGAGGAAAAAGGAGGAGAAGACTTCACTTATAGCAACATCACTAGCGTCAATCCTCTAAAAACCACAACGTTATATTATCTAGCCGAGATACCGAACGAAGTCGCTGATAGTGATAAACCGTTAAAAGCTGTGATTAAGGTAAAAGACAATACTTTTGAATATACAATTAGATAATTAAAGGCCCTCCCACACAATTGTTGGCAGGGCCATTTTTTTCACGCAAATTAGAACGTTCGTTTTTTAATCTACAACAAAAATACCCAGTCGTTTTATAGTAGCACTCATGGGAGAGAGTAATAACAGCTTACATTTTATGTATTTTTTATTCTTAGTCGGTATACAGATTACAGATTACAAAGTCATCCTAACAACTTTCACGGAGTTCCGGAGCTCCTCCAAAAAATATGCCAATAGAAGTAAACAGAACCCCGAGTCTGTCCGATTAATATGTATAAAGGTTTTGACAAGTATGGGTACAGTTATAGTGAAGAACTGGTAAATCAAGTGCCAATACACGTTGGGCGTCAGCTGAAGGAGTATTTTAAGGAGTTGCCGAAATAATTATACGGAAGTTGGGCCTATGAATGCGGAGAAGATGTAGATGTCGAATACATAAGTCCATCAGAAAATCGTGGTACTGGTAGCTGGGTAAGCAACGAGTTAGAAGATTCCTGGATGCTACATTAATAGAATTTAAATTTGAATGAGGGGTTAACTGTTTTATGAGTAAAAAGATTAACGAAATTAGTGACTATTTTGGTGTGTTTTGTTTAGGTGCTTTAACGTTATCATTGTTTGTATTATCAATTATGTTTATTATCAAGAGCTTTATCAATATTTATAGAAGATTAAAAGGTATAAAAATAGACCGAATGACGCCATGTACAACATGTAGACGTTCAATTTCAAACACTGCTATTATTTGCCCGTACTGTGGTGAACATTACGGTAAAATGAATGGATTAGGTGATTCAATCTTTATCTGTTTTCTTTTTGGTATAGGTCTTTTCGTGTTAGGAATTGCGAGTCTAACAGAGTCCGTTGAATGGTTTGAACAAACTTATATGAAGTGATCAATACATATCATATTCTCCATAACTTACCGCCTCAATCCTTTATGGCAAAACGCTATAATTGGGTTGAGGTGTTTTTATGTTTATTAGTCCTATGTTACTTGAAACAGCACCAGGTCCCTTCTCACATTCAGCATTCATTTTTGAACCAAAAGTTGATGGGCACCGGTTGATATATTCGCAAGAGTCCGGCAATGTCCGGTTATACACACGTCACAATAATGAATGTACTCGTCAGTACCCGGAATTGCTTCTGCCGTTTGACTCTGATATTGTCCTAGACGGTGAGGTCACTTGCACTGATCCAAAAACAGGGCTAAATGACTTTGAGGGAGTTATGAGTCGATTAAACACCAAACAGTCCAGCAAGATACAACAGCTCACCAAACCGCTCCCCGCCACGTTTGCTATATTTGATATTCTTTTCTACCAAGGACGGGATCTACGTAAGCTACCTCTTATGGAGCGCAAGGCGATCCTGCATGGCCTCATGTTGCCTTCCAGAAGCTTTGGAGTTGTGCCCCATATAGAAGGCGCTGGAGAAGATCTATTCTCTCAAATTGAAGCGATGGGTATGGAAGGTGTTGTCGGCAAGCGTAAGGATAGTCAGTACGTCAGCAGGCGTTCCAAAGACTGGCAGAAGGTCATCAACTGGTCATACGCTGATGTCTATATCACTGGGTATCGAAAAACTGAATTCGGATGGCTTGCTGCTGTGCCCGATCTGTCCGGCAGGCTACGAACAGCAGGAATAATTGAGCACGGCCCGAATCAAAAGCATAAGCAGGCATTCCGCGGTGTATGCCAGCAACTCATAACTGGCCAGGATAAGGATTATGTGTACTTGGAACCAAAGATACAAGCCAGGGTCAAGATGCGGAACTGGACAAAGTCCGGCTTACTACGTATACCCGTGTTTGATCAATTTATTGTGTGATTATATATTGTAAGGACAATACAGGAGGTGCTTTGTATGTGTGGTAGATTTACGATTACTGATCCCATAGACGCTATCTTGGATCGGTACTATGCATCTATTGCAGAAGGATTTGAGTACAAGCCTAATTACAACGCTGCACCTATGCAATACATCCCGACAATTATCGGCAGCAAAGACGGCAATAGACTGGGCTCACTCCGATGGGGTTTGGTACCCGTTTGGGCCAAGGATGACAAGATTGGGAATAAGATGATCAATGCCCGGGCTGTAACTCTTTCCGAAAAGCCAGCCTTTAAACGTCTGATCAGTTCCAAACGCTGCATCATTCCTACAAACGGTTTTTATGAGTGGCGTAAAGAAGGATCGGCTAAACAGCCAATGCGCATTTTAATGAAGGATGACAGCATCTTTTCACTGGCTGGCTTATATGATACCTGGACAGATCCGGACGGCAATAAACTGAGTACATGCACCATCATTACAACTGAACCGAATAGTCTAATGGAAGACATTCATAATCGAATGCCGGTTATACTGAGAGCTGAGAATGAAGCTGAATGGCTCGGAAGGGATAATCAAGATCTTCAGTCGCTGCTTAGTTTACTGAAGCCATATCAAGCGTCTGAAATGCGAGCTTACGATGTGCCAAAGGAAGTTGGCAATGTGCGTAATAATAACGAAGAATTATTAAAAGAAATAGGTTAAAGAGTTATTAGCTTTATCGACTTATAAGGTCGGTAGAGCTTTTTTATTACATCTAACACTTAATTGAATATATAGTTATTATTGTTTAGACTACCCTTGTTAAATTTTGTATTATTAACTTTGAATAAAAATTAGGAGGACTTGTTTAAATGAAAAGAAAGATTAATTTATTTTTAATTCTAACACTAATTGTATCAGTATTTATCCCCTTATCATCTGTAAGTGCCTATACTGGTGGGTATGCTAATGGAAAAAATTCCATAATTATGATCCCTGATAACTACTTTATTACAAAACCGCATGATTCGAAAGTTGTAACGACATTAATTACTGATAACAACGAAACAACAGGAACCTTACTTCCCAAAAATAGAATGTTGATGATTGATTTAGGCACAGATAGAACAATTGATTCCTTTAAAATAAATAGTGATTTAAAAAGTATGAGAATTAGCTTTCAGGATAGATCTGTTGGTTACTTGCATGAGTTTACCCTTAATGGTGGTAGTGGGACACTTGAATCAATCCCTAACGGAAAGGTACTAAGTAAAGTAAGATACATCACTTTGTACACCATGTCTGGAGAAGATATCAATATTAATGAACTCGACTTTTTTTATAGTAAAGATCCGGATTCTGTACCCGATCCTACAAATCCCACTGACCCAACAAATCCTACAGACCCAACAGACTCAAATGAACCTGTAGCAAATCGCGCAATTTTAGTTGTAACAATGACAATTGGACTAGAAAAAGAATATGATCTTCCAATGAGTGATGTAAATGCATTCCTCAACTGGTACGATGCTCGTGATGCAGGAAATGGACCAGCTAAATTTGCCATCAATAAATACAGCAACAACAAAGGTCCATTCAGCAAGCGTACAGATTACGTGATATTCGATAAGATTTTGACGTTTGAAGTAAGTGAATATACGACCAATTAATGAGACGACTCTGTGCTAATGCACGGAGTCTTTTTCTACTCAGAAATATATGGAAATAATCACATAGGTCTGATAGACTAATTGAGTCAAATAGATCTAGATTTATTACATAGTTTTTGGAGGAGTAAATGGATAACTTAAGTGATATTTTCGGAAATGCGATCGGTTTTATAATGATTTTTTTGTTGTTTTACTTGTCATATATGAGTTTTAAAACAATGGTTGTTAATATCAAAGAAAAATTTAAACCAACTAGCAAATTAATGAGATGTGAATCGTGTAGACGAGAAATATCTACAACCGCTTATGTATGCCCACATTGTGGTCAACATTATGGTAGTTCAAGTGCTTTTAATTCTATACTAGTTTGCTTCTTCAGTGGCTTTTTTCTTTTACTCGGTGGCCTATATTGTCTAAGCCTATTTTTGGAGGAATACGGTTATGATATTTTTATTATAAAGATGTTTAACTAAGGAGCCGTATAAGGCTCTTATTTTTGTACCCTGAATTCAAATGTATTACGAAAGTATCTCTTTCCCATAATCTTAATGGATACTGGGCTATACTCTTCTACTGATCCGCCATAGTCAATGATATGTTCTCGATCACCCATGACATGCCAGACGGATACATGCCCCTGAGTCAAAGCTGCTGCGAGGAAATCCATATCTGTTTGTAATACTCTATATGTATTCATTCTCCACATCCATACATTTTTATAGAAAATTGTACTTAGGTCTGATAGACTATTTAATATTGTTAATTATTACCATATCAGGAGGAATTGTATTGCGTAAAGTTACTTCTTTGTTATGTACACTATCAATTTTATTTTGTCTCATTGCACCTACAACGGATGCCGCTGAAACTAATCCAGTGAAACTTCTAGAAAAGAAATACCCCAGAGAACACGTAACTGTAAGTAAATCCATCGATCTAAATGGAGATAACAAAAAAGAACACTTATTGATCACCGACTCAAACAACTTTTATTTCATAAACTCTAAAGGTGTAATAGTACTTATAGATACGAACTACTACAACGAAGAAGATCCTACCTTCCATTTAATTAATATCTCCTCAAAAGAGAAGCATGTTGCTATAACGCTAGACTATCCGCCTTCAAACACTGAACTATTTGTTTTTAAGTACCAGGATGGAACGCTTAAAAAGAAACTCTCCATTATTGGTGATGTAAGTATCAGGATATCTAAATCCGGTGAGATCAGACAAGCGTGGAAGAATTATTTCCCTGAAGGTGGATGGGACACTGCTGTGGCCTTCTATAAGTGGAATAGTAAGAAAGATAAATATGTTGGTTCAGGAAAATTGTCACACTAAAGAATGTTCTTCAATTAAACAGTAAATCTTACTAGATGAAATGGAGTTTAAATTATGAAAAAAACTATAGCGCTAGTATTTCTGCTAGTATTAGTACTACCGGTACAAGCATTCGCTTTTAATATGTCTAAATCAGAAGTGGAAAAGTCCTATTTCGAAGACTACAATTCACAAGTGAGAGAAGTCAAAGTAGCTCTGAAAAAACTCGCTCAAACTGCATGTGCCAACGTAAAGGTCGCATCTGAAAAATATAAAGTTTCTATTAACAAATATAAAGCAGTTGTGAAAAGTAAGGCATCGAAAGAAGTGATCGCAAAAGCCAAAGGACAAAGAGATTCAGACAAGAAGCTACTTGCATCCGCAAAAAAAGAATGCTCTCTGAATATTAAGGAAATTAAACAAGGGACAAATGCTCAACTAAAAGAGCTGAACACATATAAAGGCGAGCTAATACAACACATCATTGATCACTACAATGGCAAAGATAAACTGAAAGAAAGTGATTTTAAGAATCAAGTTTACACTGGATTAAATTATATAGAAAAAACTTTTTCATCTATTCTTGAATCACTGAATACATTTGAGTAAACAAGGGTGGCAGGTTATTCCTGTCGCCTTTGTTTTATTCTTAATACAGTCCTTAATTGCTTATAAATTTCCAATATAGTATTTCCAACGCTAAAATTTTACATGTAAAGTATTTACAATAACAAAGTATATATGGTATATTTAACCATGGTTGGCCAACCGTCACATGTAAGAGGTTATTCGACATCTTTAAGTTCAAATAAATCATACAAAACAGAATCTCTATTTTATTGGTTCTAGTATATTTGGGAGGTTTGAATATGAAAAGATTAAGAAAATTCTCTATTTCTGTTATGGCAGCGGCATGTTTGATGGCTTTCGGGTCAAGTTCTGCTTTTGCAGCAACGGGTTGGGCAGATACTCCTGAAACCGCGGAAGTAATGTATACAAGTATTAGTCCAACTTCTGGATTCAGCGCTACACAGTATTTAGACAGCATGAGTGATAATGATTATTATCTTGTAGACAATACAAATGGATCTTCTGTAATCACATTTGGCGTTATTGCTACCCCTCCACCTAATTTCGATATTATTATGATTGTTTATAAAATGAATGCAAGCGGTGGAATAGAGTTCATTAAAACGGATAACTGGAATGGGCCTGGATACGCTGAGGCAATTGGTATGAGTGCTAAACCTGGTGAGAAAGTTTACTTCAGAATTATGGATAACGGCATTAACAACTACAACCAACCTTATAATATTCAATTTACAAAATACAACTAATCAATATTATAGTCTAAATTCAAAAAAAGGCTCTCCAGCTTCATGAAGTGCACCCTGTCAAGTAGACAGACAAAAAAACAAAATCATCCGTGTGCAATCCCCTCGGTTATCCAAGCTGAGGGGATTTATTTTTTCTTCGTTAAGCTGCTCGTCGATATTCGTTAGGGGATAAACCATTTAGTCGTTTGGTGTATCGATAATTATTGTAATAGCGCATATAGGTTTGTACACTTCGCAGGAGATCGTCGTACGTGTCATATTTCTCCAAGTAAAATCGTTCTGCTTTAAAGGTACCCCAGAATCGTTCAATAGGCTGGTTGTCCAAACACCGGCTTACACGACTCTACCTTGATGGGAGTTTTTGTAATGTCAAAAAGAAGCCCAATTTCATATGAAATAAAGATTCAGGTTGTAAGGCGTTGCCTGCGACATGAATCCAATCCCAACCAGGAGGCAAAACAACTGGGGGTTCATAAAAACACGGTTACCGATTGGATAAGAAAATATCAAGCAGATGAAGTGGAAGGATTAAACGAATCCAAAAGTTGGAAAGTTTATTCCAAGGAGCTACGACTGGCAGCGATTCAGGATGTACTCTCCGGGAACTACTCCGTTCGAGCTGTAACCAAAAAGTATCATATATCGAGTAAAAGTGTGTTGGTGAGATGGATTTCCAAGTATACTGAGGGAAAACCAACTCGGAAAAGGATCGGATCCTCACACATGAACAAAGGACGGAAAACCACTTACGAAGAACGCATTGAAATTGTACAATATACCCTCGCTCATGATTTGAATTATCAGAAGGCGATCGAAAAATACAAGGTCTCTTACCAGCAGGTATACGCTTGGGTCCGTAAATTTAAAACCCATGGTCAGGAAGCTCTTCAAGATCATCGTGGTCGTAAAAAACCGCTAAAGGAGCTAGATGAGCAGGAACAATTAAAGCTTCGGATTACGGAACTCGAAGCACGTAATGAGTATCTTGAAATGGAGAATGCATTTGCAAAAAAGTTGGCAGAGATCCGGCGAAGAAAACCGCGCTAACCTTCGTTCGGCATGTAGACATCTATCGAGCGATTAAGGAAATGCATGAAGAAAAAGGATATGCGGTCACAAGACTCTGTGAGCTCGCAGAGATTGCCCGATCGGCCTACTACAAGTGGCTGAAATGGACGCCATCTACCAGAGAACTCGAAAATCTTGCACTGGCTGAAGAAGTCAAACGTCGCTACGACAAACGAAGCGGGATACTTGGTTATCGCCAAATGCGTATTCAGTTGAATCGTAAGCTTAAAAAAAGCTACAACCGTAAACGGTATTATCGCATCATGCGTGCACTTGAATTAAGAGCAGTGATTCGCAAAAAACGGCCAAATTACGTGAAAGCTCCAGCCCTTCATATCGCTGAAAATGTCATGAACCGAAAATTCCAAGCGGAGACACCCAACCAAAAGTGGTGCACGGATGTAACAGAGTTAAAGTACGGAAATGGCCGCAAAGCCTATCTGAGTGCCATTATTGACGGATATGACAACTCTGTTGTTTCATGGGTGCTCAGCCGTTCCAATAACAATGAGCTTGTCATGAATACGGTAAAGAAAGCTTACCGAAGAAACCCGGGCGCTGAGCCGCTTTTACACAGTGATAGAGGCTTTCAATATACCTCGCTCGAGTACAAGCGACTTCAAGTGAAATACAAGTTTAGGACAAGTATGTCTCGTGTAAGCCGGTGTTTGGACAACCAGCCTATTGAACGATTCTGGGGTACCTTTAAAGCAGAACGATTTTAAAATGCGACCGTTCGTGTTGAATCTCTTTCTGCTTTTAAATCATCTATTGCCTTTTTGATTTTTGCCTGTCTGAGTTTTTCAAGCACCTGTCCCTCAAACATCCAAACCATCAGTGGTTTTTCTGATTTGCGAAGCCAGTTCTGGATACTTGAGAATTAAATCCGCTACTGTTTGAGCGCTAAGAGATTGCCCATCAGCCAGTGTTTCTGCTACTTGATTAAGTTCAGAAACGGATGAAATATTCGCTTGAACAGATTCCCTTAAGGCTTTTGTTTGTTCCACTAAATTTTCAGTCAGTTCTTCAATGGTCTCGGAAACTTTTCCGTTTATACCTGCTAAAGAATCCATCTCTTTTTGTGCGTCCAAGGCTTCCAATGTCATTTGACCCATCTGAACATCAGCATCGCTTAATGCGGCTTGCAGTTCACGGTTCTTCGCTTCAAGAGATGCCAGTTCATTCTCCAGGGTCTTTAGCTGCTCTGTCCTGTTTATATTTGATCCGAAAGACGCAATGCTTTTATTTACAGCATCAATTTTAGACTTCGCTTCTTCAATGGCAGAAACGTTTGCAGTTAACTGATTTCCCAGTGAGTTCTTTTGATCTTCCAGAACGTTTTTTCTAGCCTCTCTCTGCTTCTCGATCAACTGATTAAGATTATCTATCTGTTGCTTAGTCGCTGTGTCTGTGAAGCCTGCCGCTTCGAGCTGAGCCAACCCCTCTTGACCAATTGTCATCGCAAGAGCTTTAGAAACTTCCTCAAGTTGTCTCTTAGCCTGCTCTTGTTTACTTGAGGAGAGCGTTCCACTGTCGATCATTTTTTTCAGTGAGTTGTGCGCATTAACCATTTTTGGCAATAAATCAATCTGCCGTTGATATTGACTGATCATCTGCTGACTCGCAGAATCGTTATCTTTCAGACTTTGTAATCTATCGCGCTCGGCTTTGTCTGCTTCTCCGCTTTTAAAAGCGAGCACCTACCAACAGTGATAACCCTGCGGTTGCTGCTGCCATAGTAACGGTTGAGACTGCTTGCGCTTTGCTCAGTGAACTAGTCGCCACTGTAGCCGCGCTTGTCGCTACTGTTTGGGCTTCTCTAGCAGCAGTCTGTTGCACTGTAGAGACAATCACACCTTCACTGGAAACTATATTTACTGTGTTTTCCGCACTGTTTGCTGCTGTTGCTGCTGTCCCTGCAACAGTCGTAGCCGCTTCTTTAGCTTTGGCTGCATTTAATACTTCAATCGCTGCGACTACAGCCATTACAGGCCCGCGTAATGCTTTGTATGCCAAAAGCAAACCGGTTAGTCCGGCAGTGGCTGCATAGACACCTGTTGGTATTTTCGTTAACCCGATCAAGAGTTGATCTATACCGTCCAGAACATCTTTGATCATCTGGCGAAGGCCGTCTTCTCCAGCCGTGTTAAAAATCTCAAGGAGAGAGGTTTTTGTCTGTGCTGCCTTCCGCTGAATTGTATCCATCTGAACGGTTAGGTATTGCATTGTGGAGCCGGTAGAACCTACAGATGCAGCAGTACCAAGCAGGATATCCCCCACATTCAAGGATGCTGCTAGTTTTGCATACTGATAAACCCCGCGAGAAATATCCGCATAGGATTGTGTGAGGTCATAGTTCTTGTCTGTCACCTGGATGGACAAATCCAATAGAATATCTTCGGCTTTACGCCATTGTTCAACACCATCGACTACTTCTTTGGTCTTGACACCGAGACGCTCAATTTCATCCACGGCTTTATCCGTCCGAATCGTACCAAGGACCGTTTTCCACATGTTACCCAAGTTCTCCCCGGATAAGGCAGTGTTCCGAACACCAGAGGAGATCAGACCATTCATTACGTCGAATGATACGCCTGTTTCGGCGGCTATCTTACCAGTACGTTGGAAGGCTGCGCCCAGGTCACGCGCTGGAGCCATCGTATCATGTGCAACTTTAGACCAAGAGTCCAAAACCCGGTTACCAATTACCATGGCATCATTCGCATTACTGATGTGTACACCATACTGAGACATAACGGATTCCATGGACTTCGTTGCATCTTCGAGTTCCACCATATCAACGGTGGACAATTTTGTAGACTGACGGACAAGCTCCTGTACTACGTTTACATCTTTGTACATACGGCCCCAGAGACGAGCTGACTCCGTTACATCCAGAATGTTCGAACCTAGCTCATGAGTAGTATGGATGAATTGTTGAGTTTCCTTATTCAACCTTTGGGTGTCCATAATCATTTTGTTGGTGCCATCTTCGAAATGCACAAAATAATGCTCATTGGTCTGCACGTAACCGGCCATGTTTGATTCGATGTCAACCAAACCTTCTTTCATGGCCTGGGTGACTTCGTGCATCGCTTTGTACATCGTATGGAAGACAACGGCATGTGTAGCCATGTCTCCTAATCTGCCAATCCAACTTTTAGAGACAGCATCCATTGTGGACCCCATCCGTTTAGTTTGCTGTTCAGTTTGAGACAAAGCTTGTCGAATCCGTTGTTCCTCTTGCAACACTTTTTCCCGGAGAGCTTCTTCTTTTCGCTGGCGTTCAGTCAGAGCAACACGTATCTTCTGTTCCTCTTGCAGAACACGTTCCCGCGTGAGCTCGTCTGTACCCGTACCAGTTGCTTTCGCAGCCTCTTGTCCTGATTTGACTGAACGATTTTGAAGAATCTGCATCTTTTGTTGGTGCTCACGTTCAGATTGCTCAATCTGCTGGTTACGTCTCTTTATCAAGGCTTGTTGTGCCTGCATTTTTGCATCGATTAAACGATTGGTTTGCTCCATCTGTTGAGCCCTGGCACCAAGCAAAGCAGTTTGAGCAAGTTTTTGTTTTTGTTGAGCTTCGTATTCAGCTAAGATTTTTTGACGGCGTTGATCTGCAGTTAAAGCCATTTTATCCATTGCTGATGATATATTCTTGTATGACTTCTCAGCCGTTGATAACTCAGCATTCAGGGCTTTAAATGCATCTGCGTTCCCTCGTGCTCCAGTGTCGATGTTTTTGAAAGACTGTAAGACTGTCCCTGTATCTAAATTAATCCGCGCAGCAACGACATCTTTATTTGTACCCTCTGCCATAGTAACTCCTTTCTATCTTGGCTGGATGAACCCGAGATCGGATAAGTATTTTGCTTTCTTCGGCTTTTTGTTTTCAATTTTACCGCCATGCAACACAATTTCGAACTCGCGAGAACGTTGTTTCTCATTCATCAAAGCCCGAATTTTAGGAATGGTCATATTAGGGCACTCTGTATCCGATATCCCGTTGCTGATACAGAGTGCCCATAGACCAAGCCAATCCGTACCCGGATGATCTGATTCTTCCTCATCGTCTGAATCGTCATCTTCGTCATCCGGGTCTTGTGGGAATGATTCCTTATAGAAATCGATCTAGGACATCATCAAGTTCCTTGATGCCCTCCATGTCTACCTGTTCATATTCTTCATTCGTTAGACCTTCAACAAATATTAGATTAAACGCTTCTTGATATGCCTTCTCGATAGCTGGGCAGTCAATGGCTGGAATGTCTTGTTCTCCTACTTGTGTTGCTTCAATAGAATCTCGTCCGATTACATAGCTGAAACGAATACCCTTGAGGTTCTTTGCTTGCTGCCGAACTTCCCGAATCAATTTGATCGTTCCTACCTTAATAGTCTTCTGAATGCCTTCAGCTAAACGTACTGTGCTTCCAATATTCAAAGTCTGGTCCAACGTCTTTCTTCTTGGCCTTCAACTGCTTTTTCCACTTCGCTCATGTTCATTCTCCTTTGAATTCAAATGGTTTTTACCAAAAAAAGAACCCCACCGAGGACCGGCAGGGTTAGTTTGGTTAGATTCCGAATTTGATTGTCATTGCATGACCGTTTGGGTTTTCTGGTGTACGCTCAGGCTCCATGACTTGCAAATCCATGGTGGAAGTATTAGCTTTTTTACGCTCTTGGGATACGTCAAGCGTACCACCACCCAGCGCTTTGTAAATAGTGAGCTGACATTGGATCTCATTGTTCGTTTTGTCGTCGAGCAGTTTGAATCTGTGGGTGAATTTGAATGCTGTTGGGCGACGAGTTCCATCGAATGATGTTTCCGTGCCCTGGTTAGACCACTTGTAGGTAACAAGAAGCTCTTTATCGTTATTTGCCGTTGTAGATTCAATCAATCCTTCAGCGGTGATCGTATATTGTTGATCGGTCGGCGTTGATGCCACACGGGTAAGTTGAGTCAATGCATCAGTATCCGGGTCCTTGAGATATACTTCGTCACTGCCCGCTACCAAAGTTTCTCCGAAGGACAGCTTGTACTCTCCATTCTTCAGAAAAGCCGTTTCTGTTTCGTCAAACACAATTTCTTTCTTCTCTGTTTTACCGCCTTGAGACATATCAGCGATTGCCGCAGAGTAACGTGGTACCTCAATGCTAACCTTGTCCTGAAGGTCGCCCGCGGTGTAATGGAATGCATATCCACTGTCACCACCCATAACTGCTTGCCAATCAAATTGAAGTTGCAATGTAACTTTGTTCACCTTATCCTCAACGTACTTAATAGTTCCATCCAGATTCCGAGCAACGATTGTACCTACACCATCAAAAACGAGTGGTCTCATATTAATATTTCCTCCTTATTTTGTGACGCTTAAACAAGCTCCCAGAGCCTTGCGTCAATCTCTTCAATACGTTTGTAATCTTTGGTATCATTGTATCCTTCGATAGGTTGTTGACCGTCCATCAATCCCAGTTTTTTGGCAAGACGAACCTTTTCTTGAACCAGCTTCTTCAGCTCAGGAAAATCTTCCTTAGGCTCCTGTTGCCCCTCCGCTGACTCACTCTGTTTATCAGACATATTTTTCACCTCAATTCATTCGGAGATAGTCCACGTCGAAAATAGCCTTGTATCCTTTTACGCCTTGGATTCCGGTTGCGAAATCAGCGTCATACGTAAGTACACAAAGGTATGTCGCCCAACCTGGCATCGTAATCCGTTTATCGTGTAGAATACGGAACGCTCTTTCAAACAGCAGCTTCGCGGCATAACCAGTCCCAGCATAAAAATCTAAGCAAAACTTTCCTTCGAAGACTAATTGATTCGGAGAAAAGCGCCCTGGCATCACATACTGGCAAATATGAGGCACAGTTTCATGACTTACAGTGATTTCAGGCTCCATTCCCTTGGTCAAACGCTTCACTACCTCTTCGGATGGTGAAGATGCATCAAGTTCTAGCAGTTCCATTAGCTCCAAGTCACTTTTAAGCGCATGTTGAACTGCATCCAACAATTGCAAACTCAACCCTTCACCTCCCTGAAGTAGCGATGATATGGGAAATCAGTAATAACGCGACTGATTCCGTTCAATATCCGCTCCCTGTTCGATTCGATAGCAATACGCATGAAATAAGTAGGAGGAGTGGCTTTAAACGAAGGATCAAGATCCCCCCGTTCTGCCAGCTCCTCCAAATCAACGCCTGCATATCCGCCTTTCGATTCCTTAATCGTTCCGTCAATAGCTCGGTACTTCCCTCTACCCCGGCCTACAACAACTCGGTTCCCCTTTGATCTCAGCCGGTTCCACGCTTCACTATTCATATAACTTACCAGACCCGGGTTTTGACTTGGGCCTGCCATAAGTGAGCCTTTACCGAACTGTTCAAGCCAGGCTTGCCAGTAATCAGCAGTGATGTCTCCTGATATCATCTGGTTCGCCAGAACAGTCATTTGCATTTCTAAGCTTTCCCGGACAGCAGGGTAGTATCTGATGCCAGTCTTGGCAGTAAGCAAAACGATTTTCGTCAGACCTGTGATTTCAACCGCCAGTTTGTTCTCCAAATCCTTTGCAGCTCGTTCAGCATCATACCCTGTAATCATCGCCGGTCCTCGCATAGCTGAATGTACAGAAGATTCGGATACTTGATCCGATCAACCGCATCCACTTGATATTTCTTGCCAGCAATCACTATACGGTCTGGACTCATCAGCTCTGGGTCACTTGGTTCCCTTACATCCACATTCGTCTGTAAAAGAAGAACCAACGATGTTGTAGGCAGAAGGCCGGGTTCCTCTTGTTTGAGCTGCGCTGATACATGTTGAGCGAAACCAATGATATCCGCAGCAACGGGTGTAAACTCAGGTCTTCCCTTTGGATTGTCATTAGCATCGTACTCCTGCATATACCGTTGAACTTCCGCGATAACGTTCGTTTTGATTAAGGAACAGTATTTGTCTTTGGTTGCAGTAAAGCGGAGAGTTTGAACCAAGAATGTCATATCATTCTGCACGACATCCCCCGGCAATACTAGCGACTTAGGAGCAAAAAGGCCGTTGTACATGTACTCTTTACCAAGAACCGTAATCGCCTTTGTTTCTCTGGACAGAATGACTTTATCCGGTTCCCCATTTACAGTGCAGGGAGAATGCCTGTGAGCGAAATCCTTAAACATTAGAAACGCCGCCTTTCCTTCTCCCTCGTGGGACCAGACAACACAAATAATGGAGCATCCAAGGGCTCTTGAAAACTAGAGATCAAGCCAATGAATTCATTTGCCTCATCAACCAGTTGTGATGCACGCCTATCCCAATTGACTGCCTGATTTTCAAAAGAGAAATCGAAATCTTTCATCGTTTTTTTGATTCTCGCACCCATAGATGGAGCCAGTATAGCAGCAACCATACAAATAGCTGCTGCATATACATAGGCTTGGTCATCACCAGTCAAATCAGCGTAATCTGGAACTGCCTTTACAACCCTCGCTTCAGCGATTGGTAAAACGGAAATAGCGTCTATGTTGGAGTCAGATACTACATCCTCACCAACGCCTAGACGCCCTCTTATTTCTTCGTGATATGTTTCTGTCGTAAGTATCTTATTCGCCACCAGCGTCACCGCCAATTGCGGCAATGGCCTCTTTTAATTCTTCGATACTCATTTTTGTGTAGCCGGTGATTTTCATTTCTTTAGCAACAGATTTCAATTCCTTTAGTTCATCGTCCAAATCTCCATTTTGAATATCGGCTTGCAGTTCAGCAATTTGAGCCAAAAGCTCTGCTTCGCGCTTCTTCGATTCGTCCAACTTTTCCTGAAGCTTTAGTTCACGTTCCGATGGAGTATGCGTAGAAGCTATATCGCCCTCAATAATCTCAGCTAAGAGCTTTCCCGTTGCAGCATTTTGAACTTGCCTTTTAGCAATATCAATTAGTCCATCAGGGGCATCTTTTACGATGTCCCCTGCGTTGTATTCCCCAACAGCATCAACCAAAACTTTTACAATCGTCATAGGTCATTCCTCCCTCACGCCACTGTGGCAAAGATATGCCAGTTCACGTATTTTAAACGTGGCAGCACAGTTGCGCCGTTGATTACTTGCCATTGGTCAGGGTCGCCTTGAATAAGTTTAGCCAGCGCGAATTTTCCAGTGTGACCAGTGAAGATGTCTTCGTAGTTGTTCGGGCTGGTAACCAGGTCCATTATAGAACCTGTCATGCCTTGACCAATGATGATTACGGCGTTATCAGGGATAAACGGGTAGAACGTTCCTGTATCGTCGATGTATCCACCGTCATACACCTCATATTGCAGCCCATTCAGGTTTTGATTGACGATTTCTGAAAGAGAACCGTCGGTTACAATATCTTTGCCGTAAGTGAATTTAATCAGATCGCGAATCTTTTCATTCTGCTTTAAGTACGTATCCACCTTTTTGTTAGCCACAACTTTAACGCCTCTCGCGCCGCTCCCCCTGAATCTAAGCAGCCATTCATCCAAGTTTTTCAACGGATCAGCAGTTGCGGTATTGTTCCAAAGAACATCAGCCGTCGGCTTGTTATTTGCTGGAACGCCGTAGTCGATTGTCCGCGAAGGTTTATTTGCTGTTGCTGGAACAACAAGGCTGCCTGTAAGTGCTTGCCAACGCATCCATTCGAATCGAGTTTCAAGACGTTTGTTGAGATTTACCATTTTTTCAATCATGTATTCTTCACCCCAAGTTTGCTCAAGACTGGTGCCCGGCTTGCGAAGGGTAGCAATTTTTTCTCGATCAATGATTGCTTTTTCACGCCATTCTTGGTTGGTAAACTCCATTTGTTTCACAACAGGAGCGGAATGGATCGGTGAGGGATCATTGAGTCCAGTAGGTGGAGTCATGCCGGTATCGTCGTAGGTAACGTCATATTTAATTGTCAGCCCGAGTTCTGGTTTGAAATCCACACCATTAATCAGGATTTGAGCACCTCGAAAACTGTTAATATCTGTCCGAATGTTCTGAACAACTTCCGTCAGGAAGTACGGGTCTAGTACGTTTGCCATTTATTTTGTTCCCCCTTATACAAAGTAGCAAAGCTTCAGTGCTGTTATAGCTGCTTCATCAATGCCTGTAATTTTAGATTCAGTGAAAATGCCCGCGATCCAGGCCGAAGCTCCAATATCATACAATGTGGTATCATGATCATTGTCCAAAATGCAAACAGCTTCTTGCGAACCATCGGATGCTGAAGAGAGATAGGGAACGAATTTATTAGTAGCTGTTACCCTTCCAAGGACAGTACCTTTCTTAATTACTCCGTTCCCTTTTGCAAGCAACACGCCACCAGGAATCCGCGCTTGCAAGTCCGTGGAAGCAAGAACTTCAACAAATTCCTGTGTGTTAATCTGACCAGGTCCCGGAGCACCGTTGTATTGAGATCCAATCATATTACTTATCCTCCTTCAGCAGATTACTTCTGCCGGTATTTTTGAGGGCAGCTATAGCATCAGCTCTAGCCATTTCCTTTGCCTCTGTTTGGAGTTGTTCTGGTGACTTTTGACCAGCAGCCTGCGCGTTAGTTGGCGCTGTTCCATTGGCAGCTCCTGCAGGAAGATCAGGGTTCTCACCCTCGGTATGACGACCACCACCACCCAATGCAGCCTGAGCCTGAGCTTCGTAAGTCGCGCCGATTTTTTCAATCTCAGATACTGGCAAGTGGGACAGCATAGCTTTCATAGTTTCCGTATTAAACGCTTCTCCCAACGCACGTACTCCAGCTCCACAAGCTTGCTCCGTAACCTTTGTCTTGTAGACTGCACCATCAGCAGCCTGAGCGCTAAGTGTAGCCAACTTTGAGGTAATGTCCGCATCATTTTCAACGCCCAGCGCAGCCCGGACTTGTCCGAGCACACTATTCGCAGCAGTCAGTGCGATTGTTTGAGTTTGTGATGCTGCCAAAGCAGCCTTTTGTTATTCTGTCACAGTGTCATCTCCTTCGGCCTGCGTTTCGGCCACATTGTTTTTTTCTTGCTTGATTACGAATCCATCAAGACCGGATTTTCCGCTAAAAGAATAAAAGACACGTCCGCCGCTAGGAAGCGACTTCGTATCTTCAGATAAAGCTTCCCATTTCACAGTTGGTTGTTGCTCAGTGGCATTGCTCATCCCCACTACTCCAGCACCCGGATAAGCTCCGTCAAAGACAAGTGAGTTCTCCATAAGATCACCGTCATTAATATCAACTGTGCAGAGTTTTGTATCATACTCTCTGCCGCGTATGTGAGGGCAATTTCCGCCGAAATATTCCTGACCACAGATGGAACACGTTTGACTACTTACTGTGAAGCCGATTGAGGTATCAAAGATCGTTCCGGCATCAATACCTTCCGCTATTTGATCTATCTTGATGTCTCCGACCTCTTGACCCAGTTTCATATAATGGTCTGCATATAATGCTAGTTCATCGCCATCCATCTGCAATCGGCTGTCAAAGGTTCTACCGAGTGGAATTGTCATGATTCCTAAATTTGCCCAAGAGTGATCCAACAGCAACGATACACCTTCTCTGGCTTGGACAGCCATCTTTCGAAGGAATTTCGGTGTTAATCGGTAAAATCGACGTGGGATGATTTGATCACCCACAAGCTTTGCAGGAAACACATAGGCTTCTTCTTCCGTGAGCGGAACACGCGAAGTTGATTAATTCTCGCTAATTGCTCAGTTGTTGGCTTTGCCATCTACTCCTTTTCACCTCCTTCATGTAATAAACGAATCTTCTTTCTCAACTTGCTGAATCATCATCGTTATCATCAGACCCATACTTCTTCTCAAGACCAGCAAGCAACTCAGACGGTATATTAGGATCAAGCCCCATAATCCACCGTGCTTCTGTCGCCGCTTCTTTGGCAGTGATGTAGCGTTCTTTCTCCGCCAGTACATAGTTGTTAAGCTTCGCTCTCAGATCACGCTCTCTCTCCATTTCAGAACGTAGATCAATCGGAGCGTAGTCTGTCTCTACCAAGGTTTGAACGCCTCTCACTCTTGCAGCAATAGAAAAAGCCCGCTTCCAGAAACGCTTGGTTACGTTTCGAGCGGACTCTACGGACTTGATATATATTTGAGTATCCACGGAGCTGTAAGTCTCAGTAGAACCTTGATGCCTTGATAGTAATGTGAGTAACGTTTTCAACCCGGTTGCCATCTGCGTATCAATAATATCGATCAATTTCTTGATGTCTATCATCGGTCCAGCATTGCCACCCTTGAGATATTCAACTTTTACGCTATCCCAATGAATCATGGCATCATCTGGATTAAGCAAATTGAAATGTCCCATTATTTCACTCATACGTTCAGTCAACCACTTTTGCTGACCAGCAGGATTATTCTTATATTGATTAGGCATGTTTTTTAATAAAACTTCTTCAACCACGGATATATCCAACCTTGGGTATCCCTGATTGTGAACAACTGCCTTCAAATCCTGCAAAACCTGTAAATGAAAAAACACCGCTTGAAGAACAGGTAATATCGGTGTTCGCCCATACGGATCATCTATCATCGGATCGAACTCTTCATAAATGAATGTCGGCGTATCGATCTTTTTATACTGACCAAACCAATCTTCGCCAACACGGGGACATGAATTCTTGATGTATTGCCAAGGCACAAGTCGATTAGTCCCCTCTTCTTTCCTGAACCAAATCGTCGCAGGATCAACAGGTACGATATCAATCACATCGTTACAACGCTCATTCAGAACTACTTCACCAGCACAAGCTCCACGGACCATAATCATCATCCGCTGGATTGTGTCCAGTTTATCCAATGACCTTCCGTGCAGGTAACCTGGTGAAGGAAGTGGTGAGTCTAGCATATTTTTTATGGAGTCCAAAGCCTTCTGTCCGCTTTTGTCATCACTGCCACTCTGTTTCTTGGCTGTAAACGAAAGTGGCGTATCTCCCATACGCAAAAAGTTGTATAGTGCATGAGATATGTCTGGATGAACAGATACAAGAATCTCAAGCAATTCTTCTGCTGTATGATTCTGTAGTTTGGTCAGATCAATATTGTGAGCACTTTGGTACTTTTTAGGAAGCCAATTGAATATATCCCATCCGCTTGACGATCTTGGTGAGGTCATCCTACCAAAACCCATCATCTGACGCTTTACAGCAGTCGGAAGAACCGAATTCGCAAATGAATAAATGGCTTTATGATACCATTTCAAAGTTTCACCTCCAGACATAAAAATAGAAGGCAGGAAAAGTTTCCTGACCCCCTAAAGTTTTTCATACTTCCATGGATATATAATATCATCGAGTTACTATAACGTTACTACGGATTTACTCAGCAATACCATACATTCATCACCACCACCAATAAAAAAAGGACAAGCGTATCAGCTCATCCTCTCTAATAAATTATAAATGTTAACAGGAATTACTTGTTCCTTTCAGAATTAAAAGCCCGTTTCCTTCTTCACGTTTATCATTACCTAATGGATAGGTATGTTTAATTATTTGAGCATACAATTCATTCTCTGTAGGACTCCTGCCAAAATCTTTTTCAAATTGATTTACCAAAAGAGCCGCTGCTCCAGAAATATGAGGGACAGCCATTGAACAACCAGAAGCCATTTGAGTCCCTCCACCTGGAAATGTCGAAAGAATCATTTCTCCTGGTGCAACCAAGTCAATATTAGAGTTTGTAGATCGACAAGGCATGGTTTTATCAAGTGCTACTGAAGCAACTGATACAACCTCCGAGTAGTATCCCGGGTAACTCTTTTCATCATTTTCCGGCCCGCAATCTCCTCCTGAATTACCTGCACATGCAACGACCAAAACATCCTGTTTCACCGCATCTTGAATTGCTTCATGCATAGCTCTAACCGTGTCATCTTCACTTTCGTTCACAATAGACATAGAAATTATCTTTACTCGTTCACCACTTGGACCTCTCCAAGACAGTGCATAACGAATTGCTTTTGTGACCCACTCAGTAAAACCAATTGATCCATCAGTTGAACTACAGTTTTTTCGCATTAATACTTTCAAGATTAAAAGACTAGCTTCAGGCGCTACTCCAACAATACCTTCATGATTTTCACTTGCCGCAATAGTTCCAGCCACATGGGTCCCGTGCCAGTGATAATCCATGTAGTCATGCTCCCCTTCACCCTCAATAGTGAAGTTATATCCTCCAATAATTCTACCTTTTAAATCTGGATGATTAACATCGCAACCAGAATCTAATACAGCAATTACAACACCCTTACCTTTATAACCCAAGTCCCACATATAAGGAGCCTCAATAAGTTTGACACCTGATGGAGTTTCTTCACTAATGATTTCAGGCTTTGATTCATCAAATAGCAATTTAGTGGGAGCTAGCTGAACACGACTCATAATAATTTTCCTCCAATCCAATTCGAATTAGAGTTATCTTTCATAAATTTCATAAATTTCATTCATCATATTTCAAGTTCCGAGTTCACAGCTCATCTTTTTGAACCTGATATCCAATTCGACAAACTGTTCCATTCAGAATGGCCTGTAGCCAATAAAAAAAGCCACCTCGTTAACGAGATGATCTCTTGTTCTTAATACTGTCCCTAAGGTTTTAATTACTATGGGTCTAATCAGGCAACCATTCTCTCCGGCAAGCCACCAGGGACAGCGATATTACGATAGTACTCATCGGCACCAATCCTTTCGATTTAAGGGAATTGAACCAGTCACTCAACGCTGCACCTTTTAAACCTGAGATTAGGCTTGCAAGGTCCTTTGGATTATGAAATTGTCCCCAGTTTCGTTTATCTCTAAATGCTGTTATCTTCTCTATTAATTCATCCATAATTAGCCACCTCGAATTATTCGACAAACAGTGTCAAATTCCTCGCTTTTTTTGAGCTAAATTCATTTTTAATTTATGACTAACCATGATCTTGTACTGTTGATGGCCACCGACCACGAGCCCTGTTCGTTCCAGACGATTGGCTCCACATAGCCAAATTCCTCTATGCTGCGGCGAAGCTTCTCGTATTCGGGATCTCCCGGCTGAAGGCCAACCCGGGGGTTGTAGGCTGCTGCATTAATCTGATTGATTGAAACGATTCTGATGTTCATGTCCTTACCTCCATTGTTTTATGGCAACAAAAAAGGACCAGCACTATGGCTTGTCCTTCAATTGATCACTATTATTCTACTGAATGTACTCTTAACATTCTTAAAGATGAAATTAAAGCGATCAGTTTATAAACATCTTGTTTTCCCCAGAGGGAAGGATTATCACGCCCATGTAGAACCCAGTTTCTGTTGATTAACGGGGGCCTATCCTCATCAAATTGATGGTTCAGGAAAATATTGCTTTTTAAAAGATTAAGCACAGAGGTGCTGAGTGCGTAAAGAAAAGAAGTTTGATCTTGATTTTCAAATGAAGTTTCTACTCTGCGAATCAATCTTGTTCCATAAGCACTGGTTTGTTCAAAGAGTAGTTCATGTTCAATAGCAGATATAAAAGAAGGAACGACTGCTTGATACCTCTGATGGTCAATTAGATAAAAACATTCTTCATAGAACGCCCGCCATTCTTGATGCGCTGTCATAATGATTTGGTTCTTCTCTGCCTCATACAGATCGAAATTTTCCGCTTCAAATTCCATTACAAACAGTCTATCCTTCTCTTCTTGGCTATCTTCACTTTCAGCTATTTTCCTATATGCACTAATGGATATATGTGCAGACATACACCATCCATAACTAGTATTCTTTAAAGAGGCTTGATGAATTCGATCATAAAACGGAGAAGCGCCGTTTCGTTCAATGTACTGATATTGTTGTCGGATCATCTTGCTAAAGTCCTTTAATGCATTAAATACAGGTGAGTATTCCTTCGAAGCTTTCCGTAAAATCTCAATTGTCGGACCCAGTGATTTTAAGATTTTAGCTTGTTTTTCAATCATTTTATTCATATCTTGACTAAACTTTGTTTTTGCTAAATCAGTCTGATAATTATCATTAGTGAGATCACGATCGTTATTATCCATTCAATCCTCCCCAACTCTACAATGAATAACATATTATAACATTTGTGTTGAGTTGGTTTCCACGTTTGGGTGAGCTTCATATTCGCGCGTAGGCTCGCTCAGTTGCTGTTCTCCGCTCTTCAATAGACTAATCCCTGCAAACCCGGACGTTCTCATGTTAAGAAGCTCAGAACGGCTCACATTCTGTCATATGAGAGCAAAAGAAAAAGCCGCACAAAGGCGACTTGCTTATTGTTTATCCCTCATTGTTATAGTTACCACCCGTTCACTACTACAGTCTCGACATTCCAAGGTTACTTCCGCCTTTGTAGAACTGATGAATTTTCTTGTTTTCGGCTCGTTGTTATAACCCATACAGCCCAGACATGGGTACTCCTTAGCTTGCTTTCTAACGAATGAGTAAAACCCATCAACAAAGCTATGTTCCATGTCAATCCCCCTTTCTTACGTCCACTTTCGACATTCAGGAAGGTTTTTCCTTTCTAACACAACAATCAGGAGGTTTGGGACAAAATTGCTTAACTCCATCCCAGCTGCCCCATACACAACCTTTGCATTTCTCAGGCTGCTTGTTGGGTCGTGCCCGTTTCCTTTTACGTCTTCTGCTGCTTATCACTTAAATTCCTCCAATAAAAAAAAGCCGATCCAAGAAGGAACGACTTTAAATGTGATATGTATGAAGTTGGTGTTACGTCCTAAAAGCATGCGTCCGAAACGGTCGCCGCAAAAACGCTGCGCTCTTTGCTTTAAATGCATACTTACTATTCAACTATAGAGTCAATGTCAATTTACTGAATTAAGTGAGTGAACAGTTTAAGGAAACAAACTGACTTAATTTAGCGAATCCTCTCTTTTTCACTAAGAATCTCTACTGACTAGCTCACACACTTCACCAGCTGATAGAACCTAAATAAAAAGACCATGTCAAATGACATAGTCCTTTTGTTGTTCGCGGGAATAATCATTGTTATGAGTTAAACAAGCCTACAAAAACAATGAAGTAAATCAGGGGTAGAAGTATTACTATCGAGACAATAGATGATACTATTATTACTGTCTTTTTGTTTGATTTCATCCTAATCCCCCCCATTTTACAAACATTAATAATTGACATTAAGTACATAAATCATATTGTATCATATTATTACTACAAATTATATATGCTTCCATATCCAGTTCCGGCTTTGTTCACTTCGATCCATTGTCTCTTCACTCCAACAGTTAGTCCGAGTTTATCCCAAATAAAGTTCCAGGACCAATCAACTGTAAACTTGGCAGTTGTTTTATCTGAAGCAACAACTACGTTGTGCTCCTCCTTTGTTATGTGTGCACCTGGATAATAATTTTGGACCAGGGTCCCTTTACTATTTAAAATTTTAGTGATTTGACTTGAATTTGTTTTTACTTCAGTTGTTCTATAAGATACTTCTACATGTGTTTTAATAAAATCAATACCGAATAATGTTGAAACTGCCTCATGATACAATCCATGATCTTTAGTATCACCTACAGCCATAATTGAGATACCATTTGTGGAATAAGCAGGAGTAATTTCATTCACTGAACTGGTAACTACCAAATTACCGTTATAAAATGATTGACTACCTAATTCTCCATTCATAGCAGAAAATACTGTCTTTATAAATTCTGGGTCATTTAGATAATCTACAAACTGTTGCTGTTTATCTTCAGGTAAGCTCACATACTGGCTTAAGAAGTCATTAACATCCGATGACTCTGACGCTGTGATATGTAAAGATTGTACCGATGAAGATTCAACTTGAAGTTGTTTTAAATAAGCAATGTATTCCTCAGGAGTCTTAATACCAGTGATTGTTTGTGACGTTACTGAATAATTAGACTGTGATTCATTTGATTCAATTGCTGCTGCACCAGCACTTATTGGTACCGATAGTAACAAAGACATAGCAACAATACCTGTAATTAACTTTTTAGCTTTACTCAAAATTATCACTCTCCAAATTATATTATTTTTTTTGGAACAAGAACCACTAAAATACTTCATTTGGGTTTTTGTTACATTTAAAGCATATATTATTAAAATAGATATGTAAAGGTAATAATTTCCAATAATCATCTTTTTAGGAATTAAAAAAGCGAGAAGAGGAACGCACCAGTCATATGCCGCTTTTGCGGCTGTGCGTTTCATTCTCGCTTGATTTCCACATTACAAATATATCACGTCTAAAGTCCAACGAAGGGCAACAAAGCGGCAAGAATCCGGCAAAAAACCGGAACCCCTTTTTACACGACTGAACTGGCCGCTTCACGGTAGACAGTCAAACGCATTATTGTGGCCAATGTATCCAGCCCTGCTTGTTTGATTTCCCTTAAACGTCTATCACTCATATGCATTTCACCAGCAATGATGTAATCGAACTCACCTTCATGATCCAGGTAACTGCGTTGGATGACCTCCTGCTGGATGCTGGACAGTTTACTCATTGCAAATTCAAGTCTTTCATCCATGTTGATGAGCTGAGCTTCTCTGTCCACGTTATAAACAGCAATAGTCTCTGTCTGCTTGCTGATTGCATTGGTGGACTGATGTTCTCTATATACATATGCCTCAATAAGTGCTGCCTCGCGGTGGATGAAGCCTATCTACTGGCAGTGCTGAACGGTTTCCAAACATTCTTTCACAACGCAACAAGTATCACTTTCGTTGATCGACAACGCACTTTATCTTTTTATTGACACACTACCCAATGATGGAAGCATTAGGGCCTGAGGTGCTCCCAACAAATATTCACCGAAGGTGAGAACATATGCATCCGCTCTATCCGGTGATTTTAATCCTCTTTTTTTCATGTCCTTCTTACTTTCGAGAAGTATTTTCCCTTTACTGGTCATTGACCATTTTCTTGTGGTCAATTGAGATGTCAATACATCATCATCAGGTAGTTGTAATACAGCAGGGTCGCCGTTCATGTAATTGCTCATATTCTGCTCCAATTGTCCTTGAATGGATGCCCACATCTCTGCGCCTAAATTTCCGTAATGCTCATCCAATGAAGATGAACCGTTGTTTATCGGGATAACTTCATAAGGCAGTCCTTCCTCAGCAATAACTTCATTCAGCCGGTCCGTTACTCCACCGCCCACGCCGGTATCATCTATCCTGATTCTCGTATGAACAACTTCCGGATATTGCGGCAACAATTCTCTTATCAAGTTCAACACCCAGCCAGCAGTAACCATTGTATCTTTTTTGAAATGATGATGCTGTCCAACTGTTACTGGACCTATCCCCGCGTACATAGATGTCTCATCATCGCCAAAACGGGCAACGTCACAGCCAATCGTCAAGATATCACCGACTGGAGAAAGATTTACTTCCTTGGCAGCAAATTCAGCCACTTCCAACGCAATAAATGTTTCGGATTCCCCTCGTGGGAACTCACCTTCAACCCGGACACGCCAAACATCAGATCCTTTTCCATACTTTCTTTCAAGCATAGCTATATTCTCTTTGCTTGTCCGAGGACTGTTCAAACAGGATACTTTATGTGTATTGTAGTCAGCACGATCTCGGTTGTGAGAATCATAAAATACTCCGCTGGTTCGGGTTGGGTTACCACACATAAGCAGCTTATTGTATTCACCTGAGAGCGTACCCAGGATTGCTTCCATGATACGATCTTCAACCCCAGAAGCTTCGTCTACGATGAACAACATGTAGTCTTCATGGAAACCATGCATGTTCTCAGGCTTGGTAGCTGTCCGGGCTGTAGCAAACCAGCGTTCCTCGTAATTTCGCATGTAAATCTTTGTTTTTGTCCATTTAAGAATTCGTTTGAGGAGCGGACTTTTCTCCTGCCACTTGCTAATCTCTGCCCAAAGGACATCGTGGAGCTGCTGACGTGTCGGAGCTGTACAAATAACCTTCGGATATGGGAAGCATGTGAGAAACCATAATGCTGTCGCCGCTTCCAGACCTGTCTTTCCAACGCCTTGCCCTGATCGTACTGACACACGTGGATTACCGGCAATATCCATTAATACTTCGGCTTGCCATTCATCCGGCATAAACTTTAACATTTCAACACAAAAAAGCACCGGATTCTTCCGGTACACTGGGATTCTCTTTTTGAATGCAGCAAAGCGGCGTTTCGTTTGAGGTGATTCTTTACTCACCAGATTCCACCGCCTTCACCCAATCCTCAATAAGATTTTCTTCTGTATCTCCATCTCCGTTTTTCAGCTTCTCAATTTCAAGTCTCGTCTTATCTACCCGAGCCTGCATCTGCTGAAGCTCTAAACGGCGTTTGTCATTCTCATCGGCTACTGAAAGAAATTGTTTGATGGCTCCCCTGATCTCGCGCATAACTGTCGCCTCTGCCTTGATGAAACTAGCATACTTGTCCCAAGCGAACTGTATTTCCCATTCATACTCATCACCATACTCACCAGGCTTTTCCCTCTTCAACTCTTTCGTCATATCCTCTTTGTCTTTGATAAAGAAAATACGCTGCGCCCAAATGATCTTACGGAATCCTTGAGTAATGTTGTGCCAGATCATGTCTATCGGTTCCATTTGATGAACAATATCTATGAGTTCTAGGTACTCAGGATCTTGCGGCTCGAACTTACGGAACAATCCATGTGTTACAGCTTTCTGATTGCCCAGCGGGCCTCCTTTTCCACCTCGATTACCTTTAGCGTTCTGATTGCCATGAGGAGCACCAGGTTTACTGTTAGCCATCTTCCCTTCCCATTGATCAAGCGATTTCCACTTTCGGACTGATTCAGGTGTAATGCCCAACTTTTCTGCAATCTCTTTCGGCTTCATTACAGCGCCACTATCTTTCCAAATTTTGAACGCCTTTTTACGATTCGGATTCTGCTTTCTGCTCACAAAATTATCACCACTTTCATGCAATTGAGTTGGAATTCCTATTTAAGGTCAGTAATAGTCAAACGTTACGAATCAAAATAAGCCTCCGTCTGAATCGCAGGCTGTTGTTCTGTACTCATATGCACTAAATAATGTAAGTTGACTGAAACATAAAGGTAATTCTGTTGCACTCATTTCAGGCATGAAAAAACATGTTTCTTCATCTAATGTCTTCCTAATTGATAAATGAGTGCAATATAAACCGTATTGTGTTGCACTAAATTCACCTTAAATTCAAGATTGCCTTGTCCATCATGTCTTGAGTCAGCCCGATATAGTCCAAAGTCTCTCTCGGATCGATATGTCCGAACATCTCCATTAGTAACGCTAAATTCTCTGGATCATCTATATAAAGGCGATATGCCCACGTTTTACGAAGCGTGTGGCAACCAATTTCCTTTAATCCAAATTCTTTAGCAGCTGCATTCAAAAATCGATATGCTGTCGTTCTGTCAATTGGCTGGTTCCGCATTCTGCTGACCGTTTTTATTTGCCTGCTTGGGAACAGAAAATCCGTATCCTTCATATTTGCAATGTATCTGTCTAAATCCTGTCGTATACTTGGGTGGATTATGAATTTCTTAGCATGTTTATTTTTTTGTTCAACCAGGTTAACGTGTGTTCCCTTTACATCAATTACTCTTAATTTGCATAAGTCTGATACACGAAGGCCGCTGTATATTCCTATACAGAAAAACAAATAGTTTCGTATACTCCTAATCCAGAAGTAATGTTTCATGCCATCTATAACCCGTTCATCACGGATCGGTTGGACTTTTTTCATTCAACCACCTTCTCGGAATCTTTTTCCTTCCAGCAGCGTGGCACTATACAGAACTGAACAACACCCGTCCATGTTCCCACGCAGCACCCCCGACATTTTTCAGGTTGTTTCTCGTAAACCCTCGGAATAGCCGGTTCATTCCTGCTGTAAAAATTACCATCCACACTCTTCCCTCCAATACAAAAAGGCCGCTCCTAAGAGCGACCTTATATTTTCAAATTTTTATAAAATTAGAATATCATTCTTTTTGTACGTTTTCGCTACATAATTTCATACCTACAAATAATGAATCATTGCCATATCATTGTTCTGATCTTTCAAATCTAATGGATTTATGTTCAATAAATCAAAAACAAAATCAGCAAATTCATCTTTATGATTCCGCGCTCCTTCTTTAGGAGGGTTAAGATATCTGTTTATACATCCAGTATAAAGATCAGCCATCTGGATTAAATGACTTGCAAAAGAGTCGATTGGGCTAATTAAATCTAAAGTTAATTCATCATTAAAATAACCTTTAAAATTAGTTACCAATCGCTGTTCTAACTCTTGCATAAATAACCTGTCGTTTCCTTCTTCTCTGTCCTTCCAAAAGTTAACTGCTCTAGGCAAAGTAATTCTACCAGTGGATCTTTCATGCTCCACTCCATGATGCACATGTTGATAAAACATTGCATATATCATTTCGTCAAGTGATTTATACTTATTGGTTGATCTTTCAGTTACAACTGCTTTTAAACTAATCATATCGGATAGAGACAGCAGTTCAGTAAAAATATCTTTATACACATCGAGTTGATGTCTCTTCATATCAGTAAAATGAAATTCCTTCGGTAGCTTCATTTCCACTATCTGCTTTCCACTTCTTAAAATGAGATTGAAGTTCATGAACCCGATTGTGATCTAAGACCCATAATCCACCTATGATTAAATATTTGTCTGCGCCTGACTTGCCACTTTCATCAGCAAAAATAGTTAGAGACGGGTGACTAGGTTTGTTTGATATTTGGACTTCTTTTTCTGCTTCTTCTTTTCCTTTTCTATACCAACGTATTTTTTGATCTGCTTGAAATAACTTGTATTCATTTTGAATTTTCGCCCTTGCTCGGGAAATTTGAGTATCCCTTTCGAGTTTAAACATATCTTTGATATCAATTGTGTTGCCTGTCACGCCTTGAAATATCTGCCAGTACTTTATTTTTAATATCATATCTGAATTTCGTGACTCTTTATAGTTATTTAAAACGTATGCAACTCGGGAAATAAGAGTATCCAAGTTGCCGCTCGATAAGTTATTATGTAACCTTTGAACCTCTTGTTCAATCCGAGCCTTTTTCTTCTCCTCCTGGGCCTGTTCCTCCTCAGTAAGAAAATCTTCGTTTTGATCTTCCATAGATAAAAATCCTCCTTTTTCAACAATTTCCACCACTATAATACATAATATAGTAAAATATTCCTATCGCTAGAAAACCGCTCTGGAATTAATCCTAAGCGGTCCTTGCTTCAAGGCAACCTTAAACCTATTTCTCCGTCTTTATCTCTTCCGCGTCCATAGTCTATTGTTACAAAATCTAGAGTGCGATTGAATTTCAAACTATTGGCGATATTAGCTATGGCTCTGCGCCGCTTGTCCGCAAATGTAGTAGCTGCAATTCCCGGTACATCCTTGCGATAGCCTTTTTCCATGTATACCTGAGCTTTCAAATACTTCTTACCTTCCAAGAACAACAATCTCGCCGCTACTCCTTCGTGGGGATCTTTTATATTGTTGATTGCAAAACGAACATTATTGGTAATGAACACATATAACTTATAGTTATCATGACGCTTGTCCTTCATAATTACCGAATTAGCTGTAACGTCTGCTGTAAGTTCATGGCCTGATTCGCGTTTGGCAACTGAACCCTCTGCCGACAACAATTCATAGGCTGACATCCCATTCTCGATCTGCTTGAGTGCGTACTCATAATTTTGAATGATGTCAATCATGTCTACATATTTACCGAGGAGCCATTTTGTTTTACGAATATCCTCTTTGTCCACATCCGAAAAAAAGTTTAACTGAATGATCTTATTAGTATCATCAATGTCTTCTTGCTTAGGTATGACAATAATCTCTTCTGTGCTCATGCTGGTTCCTCCTGTGTTTCCCAAGCTGCTTTTTCTTTCATGAATTCCAAACAACGATTCTCAAACCATTCTAGTTTTCTTTTCGTTCGTTCATGGTCAGCTACAATGTTGGCATTGATTTTCGTCATTTCGGCCATCGCTTGATCACGTTCGTTTATAGCTTCAATCACTTTGAAAACTATCATCATTTCGCCCTTTTCATTGGGAGTAATATCGTATTCGTAGGAATCGATTAGTTTTAAATCAGAGTAGTCAATCATGCTTGTCCGCTCCTTCCTCAACCAAAATCACCGTTCGACCAGTAGTGTCAACCACCTTATCAGGCGTTCCATATCCTCGTTCAAACGCTGTGAATGCACGTTCCTGTAATTCCTTCTTAGATAAAGGTTCGTACCATTCTGAGAACATTACGCGCCGATCACCGACATAGAAATAATGCGTCACTCGTTTACTCATTGTTCCGCTCCTTCCTTGGGAGCCAACAACTCAGGATTTTCGTAGACGTTGCCGATCACTTCGGAGCCTGCGCAGATTGCAGAGTCAAATGAATGCCCTGTATAGCCACCGTTTCCTGCGTTCAGTTCGTACATTTCGAACGGCACAATCTTGTATTTGGACTGCTTTTCATCAAAGCATACAATCCCCTTGCGGCGTTCGTTGCACATAACGTATGTGAAATAGTCCATAATGTCGCCTTCGTATATATCTTTGTTTTTTCGATCTTGCAGACCAGTAAATTGCATGAACACTAATTCATCTGCATCATTCGCTATCAACAGCCCTCCCTTCGCATTCGCAATAACCCTAGATTTGGGCATCGATTTTTTCGCAAATTCTACAAGCTCTCTACCTATATCTCGAAATACATCGTTACTTACCAGTCGTTTCGTTTGCTTGTTCCACGCTCTAAATTTAATCTCGCGCATTTGTATATCCTCCTATTTGGGGAGACCGACCAAAATATCTTGATACGGCCTCCACTTCGTTAAGTTTATTCAGTCGATTGATCGCCTTCGGCCAATGATTTACGTTCTATCTTCTCAAGAATTACGAAGTCATTTTTATCAAAATGCATTGCTGCAGCTGGTTCGTATTTTCCACTTTCCCAATCAGCATCGAATCTCTCTCGATCATCAATGTAACTTCCGAACATTGCGTCCTGCTCAATTGCATAAATGAACTCTTTGAATTTTTCATCATCGTTGTCTTCCCAACCATAAAGGCTGTATCCGTCTGGACTGTATCCCCACACGGCACCCACAACCTCTGTGCCATTCAAATTGCGATAAGCTTCAGCCATGTTTTCCAGTACATCTTGTGGTGGTGGAGAAAAATCATACGTTGATTTAATTTCCTCGGCATTTTTGCTGAGTGGGACCCGATCTGGGTAGACGATGAGGTCTCCCTTGCTTCCAGCGAAGTGATCTTTTGAAAGGATCGCATAATCACGATCTATCCTCGGGTCTGAACCAACGGTAAATCCTCTGCCTCTCATCATTTCCAACATCCGCAGAAAGATGGGATGGGATATTTCTTTATCTCCCCTAACAGTGATATTCGTTTCCCGTACAGCAAAATTCTTATTTTCTTTCACGGAACATCCCCCCTATTTCCATTTTTAAGTTTTCATGTTATACTGCCGTTGAATATTTTTTTAAATGATCGTGTTGGTAGCACGATTAATTTAAGGACTCATTTGATACTGTTATTGCGGTAGACTCTTCTGCAATAGTAGTTACAAAAGAGTCCTTCTTCATTTGGATCAGGAATTTTCTGCTCTGAGAAGATTTCCTTTTGGCAAAGTTGACATATTCCAATTACTGTTCCAGACACTTATATCCCGTTGGAGGTTTCCATTCCAATCCAAGATATTTGCGATTTTTACGAATGGAGGATTCTAAACTCTCCAACTTATCGGATAAAATCGCGGCTTCAATACTCATCTCTCTGGCATCAAGGCCAAATTTTTCAGCATCAATGATGTCATCATACAAATTTCTTAACTTCTTCCGCATGATTCTGGAATGAAGCAATTTCTGCGGAACAGTAATCATAATTTCTTCATCCGATCAATGTTTCGAGTAAGAATCTCATGCTGTAAAGGCTTGTGTGACCAGATACGTGCTAAATCGTCAAGAGTCATGAATTTGTGTGCCATTGTTTTTCAACTCCCCTCAGATATAATCTTCCGGACGAAATTCCTTAATGAAATCAACTGCATCATCAAAGTCGATACGCCGTACATGGCTGTATTTCGCTACTTCAAACCTTTCCTTCAACTTACTCCAGATCATTCGACGATAACGACCAACCATATCCTTGAATTTCTCATCTGACTCTTTATAGCGATCTTTGGTCAGTCCATTAGATTTCTTGCGAACAAGAGACTGGAGCTGGTAGCATTCTGCATCCGTCAGCGTTACGCTGTCTCGGACCTCCTGAACCATCATCTGAACCTCTCCGACCTTTTCGGCAACGTCCTCTTGCATTTGTTTCATGCCATCCCAAAGTACTTCGCTTTGTCATAGGTTCTACCTGATCCAAAGCCTGCTTGATCAGCTACAATGTCACGAACCTGTCCGGCAGGCTGCTCAGGAACATTTTCCTTGCCTGCGGCCATTCGTTCTTTTGCCTTGATCCGTTCGACTTCCTCCAACCGTTTAGCCCACTCAACTCGCTCCGAAAAGGTGAATTCTTTCCGGTGCTCGTTTTCCGATATTTCTAGTCGAAGCTGATGTTCAAAGTCGCTGATTTCCATCACTCGGACTACAACCTCTTTGCGGTCTAGGTATTGATGAGCACGTAAACGACGCTCCCCTGCAATTAACTGATACTCTGGTGTAACAACGATAGGATTGATAAGTCCGTTTTGTTCGATATCTTTTGCCAATTCTTCAATGCCGCCAAAATCTTTGCGGATTCGGTCACTGACTTTGATTTGATTTATGTCAATTAACACCCTGATTCTCCTTCCAGAACGTTTAAAATAGAATCTTCATATTACTGGCTGTTCAGCTAGCCACTCTTCCAAAAATTCACGTGTTTCTCTTGATGGAAAGTACCATTTACTTCCGACTTTCCTTTTAGGAAACCTTGGATCAAAGAAGAATTGATCCTGTATGAAATTCCAACTCATGCAAGTCCTGCGCTTCAATTCGGATGCATCCCAGAAGACATACTCAGCGTCGGCTTCTTTTAAAATCTCTGTCACTTTCTCCTTAAGGAGTTTTTTTATTTCTTTTTCATCAACGCTGATCGATAGCATAAAATCTCCTTTCCCGTTAGATTGATAATTTAATTATCAATCAGGTCAAAAAAATATATTCTAAATTATTGACGATATTTATATTATCGTTTATATTAACAGTAGATAATTTAATTATCGCTTTTTGCATGACTAAGAAGCCTTTCAAAATAATCAGGAAACAGTTTTTCTGCTGGATGACCGAAATATTTTGATAATTTGAACATGAGATCTCTGCCAGGAGTGAATGTTCCATTCTCAATCATTCGAACATAAACCGTTGAGATTTTATTATCTTGAGCCACTTTTGCTTGTGTGCATTTATGTTTCCTACAGTCTGAGAAAAATTGTCGCTTTTGTGTTTCCACTAAACTGTTCACCTCCTTGCCTCTGATTATATTTGATAATTATATTATCGTCAATATTATTTTGATAATTATATTATCTTTCTTATTAAAAAGGAGAAATTGTACAAAATGAAACTAGGTCAGAGGTTAACTGAATTACGCGAAAAAAAAGGATTAACTCAAGATCAAATGGCAGAAAGACTCGGCATCAAACGTCCTAGGTACAATTCATGGGAAAATAGTATCGCAAAACCTGACATTGAGTTTATTGATAAATTGGCCGAACTACATCAAGTTTCAGTAGATTTTCTGCTGGGTAGAGATTCAACAGTACTTCCCGAATGGGCAACTTCCAAAGATAAAAGGGATTTCAAAACAATGTTAGAGGAAGATGGGGATGTAATGTTTGACGGGGTACCTATCTCAGGTGAGGACAAAGAAAAGATCAAGCGGGTTATGGAAGCAATGTTTTGGGACGCTAAAAAAGACAACAAGAAAACCTACGGTCGTAAAAAGAAAGAGGAGTAGCCTATGGACGATATCGTTCAAGGACTCATTAAGCGCTTTAAGACAAACGACCCCTTTGAAATTGCCGAAAGACTCAATATTAAGGTTTGGTACACTGATCTTGGGAAGTATACACGTGGCATGTACTATCGTAAACTAAGGCGGCGCTTTATCGTAATTAACTCTGATCTAAGTGAGCCTTGGATGAGATTTGTTTGTGCCCATGAACTCGCCCATGATCGTCTCCACCCTGGCATAAGCAGATTCTTCTTAGATGAACACTCATTCTTTAATGCTGGAAAATATGAACGACAGGCCAATCAGTTTGCTATCAAATTACTGACAGCCACAGTAGAACCTGAATTAGGCGAAACAAAAGAGCAACTCCTACGTCGATGCTCTGTGCCAGTTGAATTACATAAATTTATATAAACTTGCGCTTACACCGCTGCAAGGCGGTTTCATATAAATAAAAACAGAACATACGTTCTTTATGGGAGGTTTTTTGTTTGGCTAGCTTTAAAAAACATGGAACCGGATGGGAGTATCGACTACGATACAAAGACCCTTTCACACAAAAATTTCGAGAGAAAGCACAAAGAGGATTCGAGTCAAAAAAAGAAGCGCAGTTAGCAGTTAGAGAATTTGAAAGAAAGCTTGCTTCTGGCTATGAACAATCTGATTTATCACTTCAAGACTATCTGGATTTTTGGATCAACGAATATAAGAAAGGAAGTGTTCGTAAGAATACATTATTACTTCATCAAAACAACATTAAAAATCATATTATCCCTTTTTTTAAAAACATGCTTATACGAGATGTGAAGCCAATTATGTACCAAAATTTTATAAACCATATTAGTGAGAAAGGATATAGTCGACGAACTGTTGAATTGGTTCATTCCACTATGCATAACGCCTTACAGAAAGCTGTTATAATCGGAAAATTAGAAAAAAATCCATGTCTAGGTGTCGAGATAAAAATTAAGCGTAAAAAGAAGGAAGTACATTTTATTGATTCCGATGATATACCTTTGTTTATGCAAAACTCACGTCATTATGGTTATGTATACTGGATATTTTTCCGAGTGTTAATTGAAACTGGTATGCGGAAAGGCGAAGCAGCCGCTCTTAAATGGCTCGATATTGATTTGGATAATCATATCATTACAATTGATGAAACTTTAGACTTTACAGCGAAAAGCAAAGAAGAATTATTCGGTGATACCAAGACAGCAAAATCAGTAAGAAAAATAAAAATTACTACGAACTTAGTAAATGACATTAAATTTCACAGAGAGTGGCAGGAACATAACAAAGGCATACTTGGGGATAGATACCACCATGACCTTGATCTGGTTCTATGTAGGGAAGATGGAAACTTCATGCCTAAATCCTCCTTGTTTAATGCCTTTTCTCGCTTACAACGTTGCGATCTCCCCTCTCTCCCCATTCACTCTCTCCGACATACCTGCGCGGTTCTTTTACTTGAGTCCGGGGCAGATATGAAATTCGTTCAAGAACAATTAGGTCACGGAAGTATTCAGATCACATCAGATGTATATGCCCACATCTCGGGCAAGATCCAGAAAAGCAATATAGATCGATTTGAGAAATTCACTGAAGAAATTTTTGAATAGAAAACTTTTGTGGGCATTTTGTGGGCACTTTGGTTTTTCATTAAGTATGTATGGACTTGCCCACAAAAAGAAAAACCCCTCAGCGCTAGAGCGCCAAGGGATTGAGCTATTAGTACAACGTGATATATTGATCGCGTTCCCATTGGTGGACTTGTGTACGGTACATGTCCCACTCAATTTCTTTCAGCTCGTAGAAGTGAGCCAGGGCGTGATCGCCGAGAGCATCACAGATAACTTCGCTGCGGATCAATTCGTTTAATGCTTCTTTCAGGTCAGCCGGCAAGCTTGGAATGCCTTCTTCCACACGCTCTTCTTCTGACATGATGTAGATGTTACGGTCAATCGGAGCTGGTAAGGAAAGCTCACGTTTGATTCCGTCCAGACCTGCTTTCAACAAAACAGCCAAAGCCAAGTAAGGGTTAGCAGCCGGATCCGGGTTACGAACCTCAACACGTGTACTCAGACCACGGGAAGCTGGAATACGGATCATTGGGCTACGGTTACTGGCGGACCATGCTACATAACAAGGGGCTTCATAACCTGGTACAAGACGTTTGTATGAATTCACAGTTGGGTTCGTAATTGCTGCAAACGCACGCGCATGCTTCAATGTTCCAGCCATGAAGTGACGTGCAGTTTTGCTCAGACCCAGCTCGTCCGACTCGTCTACGAATGCGTTCGCTTTGCCTTGGAACAAGGATTGGTTACAGTGCATACCGGAACCGTTCATACCAAACAGCGGTTTCGGCATAAAGGTAGCATGTAGACCATGCTGACGTGCAATCGTTTTAACAACAAGTTTGAACGTTTGGATCTGGTCTGCTGCTTTTAGAGCGTCAGCATATTTAAAGTCGATCTCATGCTGACCTGGAGCTACCTCATGGTGGGAAGCTTCGATCTCAAAGCCCATTTCTTCAAGTGTGATAACGATGTCACGACGACAGTTTTCACCAAGATCCGTAGGCGCAAGGTCGAAATATCCACCTTGGTCATTCAGTTCGTTAGTCGGGTTTCCTTTTTCGTCTGTTTTGAACAAGAAGAACTCTGGTTCAGGACCAACGTTGAAGGAAGTGAATCCCATTTCTTCGGCTTCTTTCAGGTTTCGTTTCAAGATACCACGCGGATCTCCTGGGAACGGATTACCATCCGGAAGATATACGTCGCAAATCAGTCGCGCAACACGGTTCTCGGCTACCCAAGGGAAAATCAGCCAAGAATCAAGATCAGGATAGAGGTACATGTCGGATTCTTCGATACGCACGTAACCTTCAATGGAAGAACCATCAAACATCATTTTATTGTCCAGAGCCTTGGTAAGTTGGCTCACAGGAATTTCAACGTTTTTGATTGCTCCAAGCAGATCGGTAAATTGCAAACGAACGAATCGTACATTTTCTTCTTTTGAGATGCGTAGTATGTCTTCTTTAGTAAAACTCACGATACCCTCTCCCTTTCTTCTCTGCGTATTTGGCTTGCCTGTTATATTTGTACATTAGAATATTGCATGGGTCAAGGAGTCCTCCTACCCAAAAGCAGGATTTCCCCTGACCTGCGAGGTTATACGAACTTATTTTTTATTAAAGAAACGGGAAAGCTCTCCCTGTATGAGAGATACTTGTCCAGGTCTCTTACCTGACACCAGTTGTTGTTTAAGCAGACGATGCAGTTGGGAGTCCGACAGCTCTCTACGTTTGACTTCTGTATCGGCTGTAATAACAGTCGCTTCTTCTGACTCTTTGGATACAGGATTCATCACTTGTTTAATGCCTGCGATGTTAACCCCTTTTTCAATCAGAGCCTTAATTTCCAGCAATCGTTCTACGTCATTGAAAGAGAACAAACGCTGATTACCTGACGTTCTCGCAGGAACAATCAAACTGTGCTGCTCATAATAACGAATCTGACGCGCGGACAGATCTGTAAGCTTCATTACAATACCTATCGGGAATAAGGCCATATTTCTGCGAATTTCGTCACCCATCATTCATCAACCTTCCAGTCATCTTTTCTTCACTCTATTGTACATTTAGTTATTACTAAGTGTCAATGATGTGTTAGATAAACTCACAATAATTTGCGTTCTTTCATGGTCTGTAATGCCATCAAAACGCCATATTTAACATGAGAGTATGTTAAACCGCCCTGCATATAGCCAATAAAAGGCTCTCGGATAGGCGCATCTGCTGACAATTCAAGACTCCCGCCCTGTATAAACGTACCTGCCGCCATGATGACAGGATGCTCGTAACCCGGCATGTCCCACGGTTCAGGAACAACATGGCTATCTACTGCAGCAGCCCGCTGTATTCCTTGTACAAAGGCAATTAAGTGCTCTGCCGAACTAAATTGAACAGCCTGAATCAGATCTGTACGTATCTCATTCCATGCCGGTTTGGTTACAAATCCGGATGCAGCAAACATCGCCGCAGCGAATGTACTTCCTTTAATGGCCTGTCCTACAATTGTCGGAGCCATGTAAAGTCCTTGGTAGATGCCACGCGTTGTTCCCAACATCGCGCCAACCTCACCACCAATTCCGGGAGCAGTCAAACGATAGGCTGCCAATTGTACGTATTTTTCCTTCCCGCATATGTATCCTCCGGTTTCCGCCAGACCTCCACCGGGATTCTTAATCAGAGAACCTGCCATCAGGTCTACTCCGACTTCAGTTGGTTCACGTTCCTCCGTGAATTCACCATAACAGTTATCCACAAATACGATGACATCTTCCTTGATTGCCTTTACACGTGAAACCATATCAGCGATTTCTTCAATACAGAAGGAAGATCTCCAATCATATCCTCTGGAGCGCTGAATACCAATGACTTTTGTCGCTGCATGGATATTTTTCTCTACCGCTGTCCAATCTACTCCGCCATCTTCCAACAGAGCCGTCTCCTGATAGCCAATGCCAAAATCGCGTAACGATCCTGTGCCATCGCCAGGTTTGCCAATGACCTTATGCAATGTGTCATAGGGCTTACCCGTGATGTATAACAACTCGTCACCCGGACGGAGCACACCGAACAAAGCTGTAGCTATGGTATGTGTACCTGATGCAAAATGGGGACGCACCAGTGCTGCCTCTGCACCAAACACATCGGCATACACTTCATCAAGTACTTCACGCCCCCGATCGTTATAAGCGTAACCCGTTGACCCCGCAAAGTGAAAATCGCTGACTTTTCTATGTTGAAAAGCATTAATTACTTTCCACTGGTTATGATCCGTAATACGGTCAATCTGTTGCAATTGCCCCTCAATCTGACGTTCAACCTGTTGTTGAAGTTCAATAATCTCTGAATCAAAGCTTGCCATCTTGCTTCATTCCCCTTCATAGCACGAATCTGACGTCATATATCAATTATCGTGTCAACTTATCATACAAATATGTCATCGATGTTACAGTTGTATGAAATCTTCAAGTAAATAACCGAATTTCTCATATTCACCTTTTTGCAGCTCTACTTCATAAATTACATCATTATCTTCAAATGTGGTCTCAACCACATCACCAATTTTGTAAAGTACTGATGTAAGATCCCCACGCTCAGCCGGAATACGGAACCGTTTGGTGTCACCAGTCAATTCAGCCTGGATGAGCTCTCGAATTTTCAACAAGTCATCCGCATCCAGTGCGCTCACTTTGATGTGCTCTTTATCTAAAGGAAGCATTTCAAGCTGCTCCGGTGTGCAAGCATCCTTTTTGTTATATAACACCAATTGCGGCTTGTCCCCTGAACCCAGCTGCTGCAAAATCGTTTGAACCGTTTTCATCTGATCTTCACGCATCGCAGACGATGCATCGACCACATGTAAGATAAGGTCCGCTTCATTCACTTCCTCCAGCGTTGCACGGAATGCTGCAATCAGATCATGAGGGAGGTTTTGTATAAACCCAACCGTATCGGTAAGTACGATTTCTTTACCACTTGGCAGTTCCATCGTCCGTGAAGTTGGATCCAGTGTGGCAAACAGCTGGTCTTGAATGTATACATCTGCTGCCGTTAATTGTTTAAGCAAGGTGGATTTACCCGCATTCGTGTAGCCTACAAGAGCTACCTGAACGATCCCCGTCTTTTTGCGACGCTCCCGATGCAGCTTGCGGTGACGTGTCACTTCTTCCAAATGACGCTTCAAGTCATCAATGCGACCCCGGATATGACGACGATCCGTCTCCAGTTTGCTTTCACCTGGACCCCGTGTTCCAATTCCACCACCGAGTCTTGATAAATTCTTCCCGTGACCCGACAAACGTGGTAACAAATAACTCAACTGAGCCAATTCGACCTGAATAATACCTTCTCTGGTGTTGGCCCGCTGCGCGAAGATATCCAAAATCAGCTGGGTACGGTCAATAATTTTGAGATCCAACGCTTCTTCCAGGTTACGTACCTGAGCACCAGACAGTTCCTGGTCAAAGATAGCTGTTGTTGCTCCCATTTCTTCAGCTATGGCCCGGAGTTCTTCCACTTTCCCCTTACCAATGAACCATTTGGTGTCCCGGGTTTCCCGATTTTGTGACAATACACTTAGCACTTCCACGCCTGCTGTCTCGGCGAGTTTCACCAACTCCTCAAGGGAGTACTCCGGGTTAATACCCGAACGTTTAACCTCATCGGTGATCAGACTCACCAATACGGCGCGATCCTTCTTCACCATATCTGTATCATGTGTGCCATTTGTCATCGTGTATATTCACTCCTTCTACTACGTTTCCGCATATATTCTGTACACCATGCTTACATGGCATGCTTTAAGCCGAACCGGTTAACCCGGCCGGCTGCTTCAAAAATTATATTATCGCTTACTTTTGATCAAACTTCAAATCCTCTGTGCGAATGGTCATCAGCTCCAGTTTCCCCGGATTTCCCTGGGTATACTGTTCCAATAGTCGAACTGCCTGATGACGAATGGATCGTTCAATGGCATTTCGAACATATCGGGCGTTGCTGAACGCATGAAGAGACTCATTTTTTTCCTGAAGCAGATGCTGCTTTAGTTTGAGTATGGTCTGTGGCATGAGAATATAGTCACGTTCCTTGGCCATAATCTCCGAAATTTGAATCAATTGATCAATGCTATAGTCTGGAAATTCAACCTGGATTGGAAAACGGGAAGGTAATCCGGGATTTGTCTGCAGGAAAAAATCAATCTCTTCCGAGTATCCTGCCAGGATAAGGATAAATTGATTCTTGTTATCTTCCATTGACTTTACCAATGTATCAATAGCTTCCTTCCCAAAATCCTTCTCGCCCCCGCGAGCCAGACTGTACGCCTCGTCAATAAACAGGATTCCACCCAATGCCTTCTTGACCAGATCTCTCGTTTTCTGTGCCGTATGCCCGATGTATTCCCCGACCAAGTCTGCACGTTCCACTTCAATCAAATGCCCTTTACTCAATACACCCATCTTCTGAAACAGCTTCGCAACAATTCGTGCTACCGTTGTTTTTCCGGTTCCCGGATTGCCTTTAAAAATCATATGATACACGTGCGCCCCACTCATTAGTCCAGCTTCGGAACGCATCTGGGCAATCTGTAAGAAAGCATAGATCTCAAATACTAGATCCTTGATATTTTCGAGACCAACCAGCTGCTCCAGTTCACCTTGTATCTCCTGAAAATGAGCATGTTTGGCTACACCTTTTGCTGCTTGTATTACTGCTTCATCTTCTTTGACCAGCATCTGAGGCTCCTGGTTACGCAAAATAACATTAATTTGTCTGGATGGTCTGCCTCCCGGTTGCCCTCCTGCAGCCATGACCCGTCCGTTCATTCGCCATCACCTCTATTTTATCGGGCTGAACTCTCCTGATTATTAATGTATTCTATCAGGTGCTCTAATATTAGAAGGATGGCAAAGAATTCTGTGACTGTTCCCTGACTTAAATCTGAATATTTTTCCTGAACTCCCCGTTCTCAAAAAGGTTTTGCCTATGCTTCAAAGACAACTGAAAATATGGAAACACATGTGCATCAATGGCATGCAGTAATTCCTTTGCTGTACGGGTAGCCAGATCATAATCCCCCGTTGTAATGTGCTTGCGTGAAAGAGCATCTTCAAGTTCATCCTCGTCCAGCAAAAATATTTCTCCATCCTTCAGGACAACGACATCCAGATACAGATCATCAAACCACGGAACCCCCTGATCGGTTATGCCCTGGCTGCGACATGTGTCAATATACCACTCAACAATCCGCTCCTGATCGTCAAACATGGCCGTAACAACAAAGTGCTCACCTTTCGGATAATACTGCAACCAGGAATAACCTTTATCTGCAATGCAGAAGGTGCTTCCTCCATAGGTTTTCCACAATGGCTCTTTCAAATCTTGTATCGTATACAACGTAATGTACCCCGTAAAAATTTTGGATTGAACGAACCGGCATGTAAATTGTCGGTTCGTAATCCGGCGCCAGTTCGCGCGGTCCCCGAATTTCCGTTTCATACGAACCCCTCTTTGCCGACCACAGGTCCGTGACCTGCTGATATTGGTGAACAGCGAATAACGTCGCATTACCGATTCCATAAGTCCTGGAATCCGATTTGCACACGTATTACGAATAGTTACAGCTTACCATATTTAAGTTATACACTCAAAATCAAGCTTTGCCCCATCCTATTGAATAGCCTTGGCTAATTTTCGTAAGGTACACGAACCAAAAAACCTGCTTCCCTAACATCAGGGAGCAGGTTTTAGGTTGCAATTATTTAATATGGTTTATTCTCGTTACCCACCAGTACCAGCTTGTGAATCTGTCGGTGCATCAGTCTCTCCAGCGTTACCGTTGCTTCCATTATCAGGCGGCGTGACAACCTCACCCGGTGTCATAACGGAACCATCATTGGAACCCTCCCCTGTACCTCCAGGTTCTGTTGTTCCCTGCCCAGGCGATGTATTTCCTTCTCCGTTCTGTCCGCCCCCTTGACCTGGCCCGCTGTTGTTACCATTATTTCCGTTGCCATTATTCCCATTACCATTACCATTGTTGCCATTACCATTGTTGCCATTATTCCCGTTACCATTGTTACCCTCAGAATTTCCATTTCCCTGCGAACCGTTGTCCGGATTTTCTGTTCCTGGCTGTTCTGTGCCCGGTTCCGTTCCTGGCTCTGTGCCCGTATCTGGCTGTTCCGGTTCCAGTTCCTCCGCTTCAATCATCAGCGATATAGTGTTGGATGGATCCGTCTCCTGTCCGGAAGCAGGGTCAACAGCAGTCACATAGTATTCATAGGTAAGACCTGGAAGTGCACTTAAATCCTGCGCACTCGTCGAACCCACCGCATCTAAGAGATGAGTGTACTGTCCCTCAGATGTTTCTTTTCTGTAAATCCGATACTGAGTCGAGGAATCCCCCGTTGCTGTCCAATTCAACGATACAGTTTGCGTAGATGGATCATACGACCCATTCAAACCACTCACTGAAAGCGTTGGCTGCTCTGGTTCTTTTTGCGGCGGAGGAGTCTGGGCTCCTGCTGGAGCTTTGAAGTCCTTCACAGGAACTCCTTTCAACGCATCCCCCATTACTTTGGCAAAGAACGCCGCTGACAGCTTGCTGCTATTCTTGAGCATGTGCGTTGCATCAGGATTGTCGTAACCCATCCATACGGCAGCAGTCCATTCAGGCGTGTATCCGACGAACCAAACATCACGATTGGCACTGTTGCCGGAAATGCCACTTTGAACAGTTCCCGTCTTACCAGCAACTGGTCGATCCAAACGTGCTGAACGACCTGTACCGTCATTTACCACGTTTTGCAGCATCTGAGTCATAGAATAAGCATTTTGCTCACTCATGACACGCGTTGTATGCGATTTATCGTGTTTATAAGTCGTTTTCCCTGCACTATCCTTAATTTCCTTAATGGAATAAGCCTGCTGGTATTCACCCAGATTAGCAAATGCACTATAGGCTTGCGCCATTTCCAACGTATTCGTACCTTTGCTAAGGCCACCCAACGCAATCGCCAGGTTTTTGTCTTCATCCGTAAGTTGGATCCCTACGCTTTTTGCAAACTGAACACCTGTATTCACACCTATTTTGCTTAAGAGCCATACTGCCGGAATATTTTCCGATTTTGTAATGGCATCCGTCATGCTAATGGTAGAAGAATACCCGTGCAAGTTCCCTGGGCAGTAGTTGCCAAAACATTGCTTTTCATTACTTAGCGACGAGTTTGCATTGTAATCACCCGATTCAAGAGCAGGTGCATAAGACACAATTGGCTTAAACGCCGAGCCAGGCTGTCTGCGACTCTGTGTTACCCGGCTATAACCCTTCGTTTGATAATCCCGTCCGCCTAGCAAGGCGACGAGACTGCCATTTTCATGATTCATGATTACCATGGAACCTTGAACCGGCTGATCATCTTTGCTTGACTCGAACAAGCTGTCATCCGAAAACGCACTCTCCATGGCTGTTTGGGCCTGAGCATCCATCGTCGTGTAAATCTTGTACCCGCCGATATTCAGATCATCCTCCGTTTTACCTGTCACTTTTTCAGCTTCACGAAGAACATAATCGATAAAAGCTTGGTACTTTTGCTCTTTTTCTGGAGGTGTATAGTCATAATCCACTGCTTTGGCTTCATCCATTTCCGCCTTGGTGATGTATCCTTGCTCATACATCAGCTGCAATACCACACCACGACGTGCCTTGGAATCATTGGGATTGCTCAGCGGGTTATAGGCAGAAGGCCCTTTAGGCATCGCTGCCAACGTGGCAATTTGCCAGATTTTCAAGTTGTTAAGGTCAGACTCCCCGAAATAAAATTCAGATGCAGCCTTAATTCCGTAACGCTGATGACCAAAGAAAATTCGGTTCAGATACATCGTCAGAATTTCGTCTTTTGTGTACTTGCGCTCCAATGCCATCGCAATGGAAACTTCCGTCGCTTTCCGGAAGAAGGTCTTGTCACGGGACAAGAACATATTTTTCGCCAGCTGCTGAGTCAGCGTACTGCCGCCCTCCACCATGGAGCGGGCCATGACGTCTTTTACCGCCGCCCGTCCGATGGACCAGATATCCACGCCCTGATGCTCGTAGAATCGTTTATCCTCTGTAGCAACAAAAGCTTCTTTTACCAAATCCGGAATATCTTCTTCCTTGACCGGCTCAAGCTTTTGAATGGACAACTCGCCCATTAACTGCCCGTTGCGATCATATACTTTTGAAGTTTCATTAATTGTTGTTTTGTCCAGATTGGCTTTGAGCAGCTTTTCTCCACTCACCATTATAAATAAATATCCACCCAGTGCACAGAATATGGCGATTGCCATAGTGAAAAACAGTGTCCAACCAACGCGTTTACCCGTAATTTTTTTCTTTTTAGAGGTCTTTGGCTTCGCTTTTTTGGTTGACTTGTTATTGTTGTTGCGATTGTTAGACCTCGACAACGGATCGTTTGGCATGTTACCTCCTGACTCCCTTTCGGTTGCATAATTTCTATTCGTCTGCTGACTCAAGCTCCTTAGAGCTTATTTTGCCCGGAATGAAAAGAACAACCCTTATTCAGGTTGCTCTGTCTCATTTCCTATACTTGTAGACGAAATGGTTGATAAAAAGGTTTCGTAATTTTTTAAGCTTCGCCGCTATTATCTTGCTGCATCAGCGATACGCTGCGTTGCGGCGTGAACGTGGAGATGGCGTGCTTGTAGACCATTTGCTGGCGTCCGTCGCTGTCAATGACGATCGTAAAATTGTCAAATGCCTTGATCGTTCCGCGGATTTGAAAGCCATTGGTCAGATAGACCGTAGCAGGAATGTTTTCTTTCCGCAGTTGGTTCAAGAACGTATCTTGGATGTTGATGGACTTGTTCATTAGCCGTACCCCCATTGGTTCATTTGAATTCGAGTTTAAGTAATATTCAATATCGCTGAGTAGCTTTCGTGCTATTATATCATGAACGGATTCATATAATCCACAAAAACCCCTTGTCTGCTATTTTGCACCCATGCCTGAGCTTCGCTTGCAACTAGAAGACTTATCCATTATACACCGCTTGTCAGAATTGCAAAAGAGGGACAATTTCTGCCTTTTCGACATGCTTTCCTCCTTACTTCTCCTGATCTGTAAACGGTTTTCCTTCTTCGCCGGCTAACGTACTATTTTTCCGATTTTTTCTATCATTGATTAAGAGTTTCAGGTATGTATTGGTATTGATTAGAACGATAATTAACCAAATTAAGGCGATAAGACCTCCAATGGCAAAGCCAATTCCAAATAACCCTGAGAAAAAGAGATATAAACTTGCCATGCCGCTCGGTTCTGCACTCATAAAATCTTCCCCCTTCCCACTTTAGCTTAGAATCAAAATAAATTTGCTTGTCATTTGAATTCATTTTAATATTTATGTTATTTTTTCACAATGAATATCTTTACTTAAATTTGTATATACATCCGATTATTCCCTCTTTTAATGACGTCATTTCATATCAAAAAAGTAAGAAGAGGATGTCCCATAAGTCATGAATATGACGGGGGCATCCTCTTTTAGTGTTATTTTGTTTTAATGAACCTGACACACGCTATTCGCTCCCATTTGCCCAGATCTGAGATCTAACGAATTACAGAGACGTTATTTCGTCGATTCACTTGATTTTTTAGGTTTTGAAGCCCTTTTATGACGAAAAAGCGTTACTGAGGTTCGTTAAATCTTGCAACCGTTGATGATCTGCCTTTTAAGGTGCGGTAGGTTCGTTAGCGCTTGGAGCGAGGCGGAATTCCTTTTGAGACAGCCCCTTCTAAAGTCCTAAAGAGGTGGCAAACTCCACCTAATATTCAGTTAAACTTTCGTTTGATCATCTCACATACCTGGGCATAATTGCCTGAAAAATCATCGGTGTCTGTCATATCCACCCACTCGATATCCTTCATATGACGGAACCAGGACAATTGCCGCTTGGCAAAACGGCGCGTATCCCTTTTCAGCCACTCTACCGCAGCCTCCCAGCTGACTTCACCCTGGAGATACGCTGCAATTTCCTTATACCCGAGCCCCTGCATGGAGATATGTCCTCTAGCTACACCGCGCTCCAGTAAAGACTTAACCTCGTCTACCAAACCCTGTCCGATCATAAGATCAATTCGCTCTTCCACTCGGGCATACAGCTTCTGACGATCCATGGTCAAACCCACAATAAGCAGGTCATATGGAGACTCTTTTTTCTGGGAAGCCAGCTGCTCGGACAACTTTTCACCTGTGAGGTGATAGATCTCCAGTGCACGAACAATTCGGCGCTGGTCATTCGGATGCAGTCGTTCTGCACTAACCGGATCAATGACCCTCAGCTTATCATGTAACGCCTGCGGGCCATGTTGCTCAGCATAACGAAACTGTTCATCCCGAAACGCTTCATCCGAGCCGCTGTCCGAGAATTGAAAGCCGTAACATACCGATTCCACATACAGACCTGTGCCGCCAACAATAAAAGGCAACTTGCCGCGCTCATGGATTTCCCCAATCAGACGTGTGCAGCTCTCCTGAAATTCCGCCACGGAATAGGGGTATTCCGGTTCATGGATGTCAATGAGGTGATGGGGCACGCCCTTCATTTCATCGCGGGTAATTTTGGCTGTTCCGATATCCATTTCGCGATAGACCTGCATCGAATCTCCCGAAATAATCTCACAATTGAACGCCTGTGCAAGCTCAATACTCATTCTTGTTTTGCCTACAGCTGTTGGTCCAACCAGCACAAGCAGCTTCGGTTTAACTTCCGCTTTCAACATTAATCACTCCGTACAGTGTTTTTGCATTGCCCCGGTCGTGTACTTCAAAACCGAGTCTCGTAAATTCCGCGCTGCCGCGCTTCTCTTTCATAACGACCCGCTTGCGGGCAACTCTTTTGGCTTCAAAAATACTCTGTTCATCCAGTGCGTTGTGATTCGCATAATCCCGCAAAGGCTTGATGCCACTCGAATCCATCATCGGTTCACGAAACATGGGGTCAAAATAAACCGTGTCACAGCTTCGATCAGGCAAGGAACGCAGCAAATCGAGATGATTCACATGCCGCAGCTCAATGCGCCGGAAAGCTTCGTTTACCTCAGGCTTAATGCTCTCATATTGAGACATGCCTTCTACCAATAGCGTGTACAGTGGGAGGGAGCTTTCACAGGCGATGACCCGACCACTTTTGCCTACAGCAACCGAGAATACCAATGCATCGGTGCCCAACCCTGCTGTACAATCGATAACGATATCTCCTTCATGAATCGCCCCCGCCTCCAGCATCGGATCAGCTTCTCCATTTAATACACGCTTGGCCCGAACAAATCCCATACTGGGGTGAAACTCAAGCAGCGGTGAATCCGGTCGAAACAAACGAACTTTACCCTGAAGCACAACTACAATCTCATCGATCCCATAATGTGCGACCAGTGCAGGCAAAGACATTTTTTTGCGCGGTACATAGGTCCCTCCCGTTGTTTCCGCCAGGTTTCGTGCACGTTCCACAAGGTGGCCTGCTTCCTTTTCACCGGTTGTAATATACATAACTTCCTCCTAAATAGCTACATGACCCGTTTGAATAACTTCTCCAGATCATAGGTTGAAAATGAAACCACAATCGGTCTCCCGTGTGGACATGTATACGGTTGACGGCAAGAGGCAAGACGCTGAATCAGCACTTCCGCCTCCTGATCCGTCAATTTCTGATTGGCTTTGATGGAAGCCTTGCAAGAGCACATAATGGACGCCGCTTCTCGCATCTTGGCAACATCAATACTGCGTTCACTCAGCACCCATTCTGACATCTCTTCAATAATGTCTTTCTCATCCCCCTTGGGGAACCAGAACGGGTGGGAACGCACCCGGAAGGTTTGTCCACCGAAATGTTCCAGGTACACACCCGCCTGCTCAAACCAAGCCAGTCTTGCTTTGAGCTTTTCGGTCTCGGATGGTGTGAACTCCAGTGTAATGGGCAGCAGCAGCTCCTGTGAAGCCTGAGCTGGATTGCCAAACTGCTCGTAGTAATACTCATAATTCACTCGTTCATGGGCTGCATGCTGATCGATCAGATACAGACCATCTTGATTTTGTGCAATCAAATATGTTCCATGGTGCTGCCCAATCAGGCTCAGTTCAGGAAATGCGGGCATGGAAACATCCGATTTAACGGCGGAAGCCAGCCTTGCCGGGTCCGGTAAACTTGGAGCCTTCCAGCTTCGCTCTCCTTTTGCAGCCGCCGCAGATGGGTTATAAGATGAACGTGCTTCTCTAACCGGAGAATTCACCGAATTGGAACGATAGGCAGAAGCCTGAACCTGTGAAGTCGATGGCCCCTTATCCCCAGTTGAAGGCGTTGCATCCTGCGCAGCACGATCCTTAGCAGCACTTGCACTTGTATTCTCACTCACAGCAGAAGCTGGTTCACTATGTGAATGTTCGTCATGACCATCATTATGCTTCAGAACATTAGATCCTAGGTCCCCGCCCAACATCCCGAATGGATCATAGGTTGGTGGTACCTCGGGTGGAGCTTCAGGCAACGGCTGCGTTTGATTCTCACCGTTTCCATCAGGAGTTGATTGCACATCAGCCGGAGCGTCCAGATCCAGATCATCGTCCTCTGAAGTCATTTTCGCGGGTCCGGCATTTCTTCCTAATGGACCCTGCTGCCCATAACCTGAGGATTCCGGCTCATCCTTCAAAGGACCTCTGGGGAACAGAAATTGTTCCTGGATAAAGGAACTGTTATCTCCACGTCTGATTTGCTGCTTGGTTACCTGTGGAATGAGCACTTCCTTCCGCAATATGCCACGCAGTGTCGTTTCCACAAACTCGTACAGCTCCGCTTCCTTGCTGAAACGAACCTCCAGCTTCGCCGGATGTACGTTCACATCGACCAGGGACGGATGCATCTCCAACTGCACCACGACAAGCGGGAACCGATTAATAGGTAGCAGCGTATGATACGCCTTCAGAATAGCTTGGTTGAGCCCGTAATTCCGAATAAATCGTCCATTCACAATGGTCGACATGCCGCCACGATTGGCACGAGTCCATTCCGGCAAACTGATCAGCCCGCTCACACGATAGTCCAGACTCTCTCCCTGAATGGGGAGCATCGCTTTGGCGGCACTGGTACCATAGATCGCTGCAACCACTTGCAGCAGATCCCCATTGCCCAGCGTCTGCAGCAGCGTATTTTCATTATGACGCAGCGTGAATGAGATGTTAGGATGGGACATGGCCATGCGATAGAGAACATCCGAGATATGTCCCAGCTCGGTCTGGATCGTTTTCATATATTTAAGCCTGGCCGGCGTATTGAAAAATAGTTCTTTCACCTCAAAGTCCGTACCTTGGGGCGAGGTTTCATCCTCATGTGAGAGAAGTTTGCCGCCCTCAATCACGATTCGTCGCCCTCGCCCGTCATTCCCGCTGGCCGATAACACTTCCACCTTGGAGACAGCGGCAATACTTGCCAAGGCCTCTCCCCGGAATCCAAGACTTGTGATCTGGAACAGATCGCGGCCATGAGCTATTTTACTGGTTGCATGACGATAGAAGGCCTTTTCCATATCCTCTGGCTCAATACCGGAGCCATTGTCTTTGACCCGAATACGGAGCAGTCCTCCCTCTTCCACCGTAACATCAATCTTGGAGGCGCCTGCATCCACCGAATTTTCGAGCAGTTCCTTCACGACTGAAGCAGGCCGTTCGACCACCTCACCTGCTGCAATCTGGTTGGCAATATGTTCATCAAGCACATGAATTTTCGCCACAGGTCTTCCCCTCCCCTATACTCAGGATAATTGCTGTGCCTTCAATTTAAGATCATTCAGTATTTGCATCGCCTGAAGCGGCGTCATGTTCATAACATCAATATCTTTCATATTACGAATAAACTCGCGGGCAGGCTTGTCAAGGGCAGCAACCTCCGTTTTTGGAGACACACTTGGCTCTTCATCCCCAAAGATGGACAGCTGAACCACATCGGCATGTTTGGAGACTGACTGCTGCTTGCTGGTTGGTTTATTAGCATGTTGTTTCCGCGCCGGATCTTCAGTCGCCACAGTGAGTTCGACAGGTTCTGTAGATCCCTGCTCCCGAACCAATGACGAATGATCAGTTGACTGGAACTCTGCACCATCTCGAGCATAATCACCTGACTTCTGCTTGTCATTCCCGCCAAATTCGCTGCCAACCGCAACCTGAGCCGCCGCATGCTCAAAACCGTGCAGCAAACCATTCGCCCGTTCAATAATGCTGTCCGGCAGCCCTGCAAGCCGTGCGCAATAGATCCCGTAGCTGCTGCTGGCTGCCCCAGCAATCAATTTACGCAGGAAATTAACCTTGTCCCCGCTCTCTTGAACAGCCATGGAGTAATTCGCCAACTTGTCCAAACTCTCTTCCAGATGAGCAAGCTCATGAAAGTGAGTGGATACAAGTGCTTTACACCCAATGATATCATGCACATATTCAATGACGGACTGTGCAATGGCCATTCCCTCACTGGTAGACGTTCCCCGGCCCAATTCATCAATAATAATCAGACTGCGTGGTGTTGCTTTGTCCGTCATGACCTGAATGTCGGCCATCTCCACCATAAACGTACTTTGTCCGCCGATGAGATCGTCTGCCGCACCAATCCGTGTGAAAATACGATCCATAATCGGTACTTCAGCATGTCCTGCCGGCACAAAACAGCCAATCTGCGCCAGAATCGAAATCAGCGCTACCTGCCGCATATACGTACTTTTCCCTGCCATATTCGGGCCGGTAATCAGCAGAATACGCGCCTCTTCCTTCTGCATCGCAGTATCATTGGCAATGAAAGCTCCATCTCGCATTACTGCCTCAACCACTGGATGACGCCCCTGTTCCACGACCAGATCATAACCATCGGTCAAGGTAGGCCGTACGAAATTACGCTCTGCACTGATGACGGCAAAGGATTGATACACATCAATCTCCGCGACCAGCTCAGCCAGCTTCTGCAGTCTGGAGATCTCCTGGTTGAGCCGTTCCCGCAATTCAGCGAACAAGCCGTACTCAATATCAACCATCTTGTCCTGAGCTTCCAGAATCAGCGTTTCTTTTTCTTTCAGCTCCGGTGTAATATAACGCTCAGCATTAGCAAGGGTTTGTTTCCGCTCGTAACGGCCTTCCGGCAGAGAAGACAGATTCGACTTGGTAATTTCAATATAGTACCCGAATACTTTGTTGTACCCGATTTTCAGTGAGCGAATGCCCGTCGCTTCACGCTCTCTGGCTTCCAGCTCAGCAATCCACTGCTTGCCATTCACCGAGGCTTCCCTGAGCTCATCCAGCCGCTCATGGTATCCTTCACGAATTAAGCCACCATCTCGAACCGACACAGGCGGCTCATCAACGATAGCCTGAGCGATCGCATCCCGCAAATCACTACATTCGTCCATAACACCAGCAATGTGCTGTAATGTCGTGGAAGGTGAGCCTGCACAATACTGACGTAATCCCGGAATTTTGTCCAGTGACAGCTTCAGTGCATTCAGATCCCGACCGTTGGCGTTACCAAAGGCAATTCGACCCACCAGGCGTTCCAGATCGTAGATGTCTTTGAGCTCTGCTCTAAGATCTTCCCGCAGTATAAACTGGTTATACAGCGTGTCTACCGCCTCCAGCCGCTCATTGATTTTGCCTTTTTGCAGCAAGGGTTTATCTACCCACCGACGCAGCATGCGAGCACCCATGGATGTCTCTGTGCGGTCCAACAGCCAGAGCAGCGAACCTTTCTTCGAACGTTCACGTACCGTCTCCACCAGTTCCAGATTACGCCGAGTAAAAGGGTCCAGAATCATAAAGTGATCCGGCTCATACGTCGAAACCTGTGTCAATTGTCCAAGAGAACGTTTCTGTGTCTCACTTAAGTAGGAGAAAAGACGCGCTATACAAGCTTGACGTTCAGGCTCCAGACGAGCCCATACCGCTTCGCCAAATTGCTGACGCACCAAATCTTCCTTGCTCTTCGTCCAGGGTGTGTATACCACAGGCCGACCAATTGGAGATGCCTGGGTAGCCACCGTATCCAACAGTGCTGCATCCCCCACCAGTTCCGAAGGTTCGTAGATCCCGATCTCATCCTTGAGCCATTCCTCGGAGTATGGCACAGAGGTCACGTAGAGCTCTCCCGTGGACAAGTCACAGGCAGCCAGTGCAAGTGTGTTCAGATTCCCTGTCAGGCACACCATATAGTTGTTGGACTTGTCCCCCAATGTCTTGCCTTCCATTACCGTTCCGGGTGTTATAACGCGTACAATTTCACGCCGCACCATGCCTTTGGTTACCGTTGGATCTTCCATCTGTTCACAGATGGCTACTTTGTATCCTTTTTCAATCAAGCGCTGTATGTAATTGTCAGCCGAATGATAAGGCACACCGCACATCGGGATTTTATCTTCTCCCCCACCTGCGCGCGCTGTTAATGTTATTTCCAGCTCACGGGAAGCATTAACCGCATCCTCAAAGAACATTTCATAGAAATCACCTAGTCTAAAAAAAAGAAAAGCGTCCTGCGCTTCGGCCTTCACTTGCAAATATTGTTGAATCATTGGCGTATACTGAGCCATGAGTATCCTCCATCCGTTCCATTGTTGTCAGGAAGAGAAGCTGTCCCGGAAGGAGCAATAAGGCGGTCAGACACCTTATTCGTGCCACCGCCTCAGTTTCGGCATCCGCCGCTTCCCTCACAGGTTGCTGTTCCATTTCTTCCGTAACGATGATCAAAATCGACTTAATTCTCATTATAACAAAAAAGTGCCCACTCTTCATGAACCTGCTCGAATATTCCAGAGTTTACGTATATCCCGACTCTCGTCCCACGTCTTACCTTGTATAAGCTGGCTAATTAATGGAGCGGCGTAACGTTCATAACGTTCATAACCGTCCATCTGCATCAGGTCATCCAGCAGTGACGGAATATGCGCCTGCATCACTTCACGGTTGCCTTCATAAAATGCAGTATGAATAGCAGCCTTCGCCAACGGACGCTGATGCAGCTGATGATAGCCTCTTACGATAAGACCAGCCAGAGCAACAACGCCTTTGGCAACCAGAGGGGATACCAGAAAACTGGGCAATGTGCGATATTCGAATCCACCGTATGATTTCAGTCGAAAATCACCTAATGCCCCATAACGTGGACGGCGGCCTGATCCTCGTGGATCCTGAAGAACGGCAAGCGGCAGCGCCAGATAATTGTCAAGTGCGCGCAGCAGCTCCCCATTTAGCGTAACACCACTGAAATGAACATGTCCGCCCAGTGGCAAGCCACGCTGGGGCATTCCTCCTGCCTGCCAGATCAGTGAGTGATCACTAATGCTGCGGTCTGCGACCGCGAAGGCTCTCATCAGATGAGCCAGCAGTTCACGCGGCTCCGAGCTGGGAACCGGTCGCAGTTCGGCTACAGGATATATTCGTCTTCCACCAATCGTCACGGAATCACAGCCGGCTATGCCTGTTCGCTCGAGAAATCGGGAGGCGGGTACAATTTTGGACTCTGGCATCTGCACAAGCAGGAACTCGGGGTCCATTCCTATGATAGGGGCCGCATTACGATGTCGCTCTTCATCCAGTTCGGACTGAAGCTGTTTCCAGCCTGCGCGGTACATCGCAGAGAGATCTGTCATTCCCTTCCATGGCCTGGGGTCAATCGAGATGACAGAACAACCGCTTTTGCCTGTTGCTTCGAGTCTTACAGCGCCGTGATCCAATCCAACCGTATACAATGTTTTGGTGGCAAGTCGTTCAATGCGTTTGAATAACGTGGATGCCGCTTCGCGATCCAGCACACTTTCTTGCGTTCCACCCATGCCACTGGTGTCCCTGCGCTTGATGCGAATCGCTTGCAGACAGCATATCTCCACATCGTAACGTACACGCAGGCCCAACTCCCGGTCACGCCTGCCTTGTGAAGCCAGTACTTCAATGCCAGAACGTTTCAGACGATCTACCCTTTCACGAGGGAGCATGCGCTCATATCGGCGCACCGCCTCCTCTGCCTCATCGACCACATTCATCCTGTCCCTCCTCCCGATTTTCGCCCAAAATAAAAAAAGAGGGCTTACGCCCTCTTCACTGCCGCTTGCGGCGCATATGATACCTTAAGTTTATGAGTCCAGATCGATGAGCTTACAACTCATCGTCAAGCAGGTCAGGATCGAGATCGTCATAATCTCCATCACCACTGCCGAAGTCATAATCCTTGTCTTCGTAATCTCCACAGCCATCCGTGCACACTTTCACACAGACTTTGGTCTCGGCGACCAGTTCAACAGCGAATTCCCGTTCTACCCGGATAATTACGCTGCTTCCTCCTGCTGACACCGTGGCCTCCACGCAGCTCGGTTCCTGCGTTGCATCCGCAGATACCTCTACAGTGGCGGCCCGGTGTTTCGGGTCCAGATAGGACAAAGGCACATGTTCTACATACGACACCGTTTCTTTGGCTACATCCGTCTGTGAATTTTTGTCATAGGAATACCAAATGTTGATATCGTAAGTACCAATAACTTCAATTCCGTCCCCCGCTGATACAGCTTCATATTGGTGGTTGATAATCCAAGCCCCCAAAATACTAGTCGGACCATTTGGCGGAGTCACGGTATGTGTTACGGTAGAGAACTTACGACCTTTGCCGCAGATCGCCTTCGTGATGATCTCTCTACATTGATGTTTATGACTCAATGACATCTTTAAACCTCCTCCATACAATCATTCTTTACAAGTGTATGCAGGGCATCCGTCTAGGGTGACAACTATTTTCTATTATTCATTTGTAGATTGGGACCGGTCCGACACCGGAGATGGTGCTTTGTCCTTCTTCGCAATTTTCAGATACAGCGCGAGTTCCCGGCACAACTGGAGAATAGCGGAACGAATCTCGAATTCTTCCCTTGTATCCGGCAACTCCATTTGCTTGAATTCTTCTTGCACATCTGCGAGAAGTTTTTCCGTACGTCCGGTGTAAGATTCAGTGAGTACATCTTGACTGAGCTGTTCGAACAGCTCTGATACCATTTCCGCATGCGGCATCTTCTGATAGATCTGGGATACCAGATGCATCATATGCTGGATAGAATCCAGCTGCGTTTTGCGCATATAAAAGTAAACACTCCATCCCTCGTTCGGATGAATGACCTGATTCTCCAATGAACGTTTGGCCGCTTCAATACCGCCCAGCACTGCCTTATCGGCTTCGATTAGCTCTTTTCCTGCCCACACTTCATTTGGATTGCGCAGCGTGGCTGCAAACTCCTTGAAGATAACCGAGAATAGTTCGTCAATTCTTTTGCGAATACGCAGCATTTGCGGGTCCGCAGCAGGCATATAAGCCAGATTAACCACCATCGCTGAACCGAGACCAATCAGCAGCAGTCCAATTTGAATCAAAACCACATGTACGTCCATTTCGCCGCCACCAAATACCCGGAACACCACAACAGAACCTGTTACAATGCCTTCCTTGAATCCGGCCCGAACGATAACCGGAAATGCAATCAGTATGTAGACCGCCAGCACCCAGTAATGGAAGCCAAGAAAGTGAAAAAGTACACTTGCGAATAAAAGCCCCACTACGGAAGCAAAAAATCGGGCAGATATGGTGCGAATACTTCTTTTTCGTGTTACATCAACGCCTAGTATGGCCAGCAAGCCCGCCGATGTTGGTCCAGGCAAACCGCACCAGTCCGCAATCAGCACAGCCATCAGCGCGGCTATTGCAGTTTTGATTACCCTAAAACCCATCTAACTCCCTCTCCTCTAAGCTGCATAAATGTCAAAGCCAGTGAGCCATGCCCATCCAGGTGGAATGCTTGTCCTATGCCTGCAGCGTGTACTGCCAAATATCCTATCCATAGTATTACACATCCTGCCAAAAACCATTTCTTCTCTAATTAAAAGAAGGATTCTGGAAGAACCGCATCTCATAATTCGATGCTACACTCATAAACGGCATCAACCGACATGCATATGCATGTCGGTCACAATAACGCGCCCCGGATGAGGGACGCTGGCCATTTGATTGATGCGACAGCAGCCTCTAGGCCCTTTTCTCCAATCGTCGCATTCATTCCGGACTGCGCGGAATAATCGTATTAGTATGGTACTTGATTTTACGGGTTCGGGCAACGTGACACCTCTTGTGAAATTGTATACATATCATGAAGCTCTCTTTTACACACGCATGCTTCGCAAAATCACCTGCGTCCTGCCAGCAGCTTGCGTTCTACATATACAACCATTTGGTACATCGCTGTCGCTACAGCAGCAATAATTAACAGGCTCGATAGAACGAGGGTAAAGTTGAACACTTGAAACCCATAGATGATCAGATAGCCCAACCCCTGCTTGGCGACCAGAAATTCACCCACGATGACACCAACCCAGGCCATACCCACGTTTACTTTTAAGGTAGAGACAATGGCAGGAAAGGAAGCGGGCAATACGACTTTGCTGAAAATCTCGGAGCGATCGCCACCAAACGTACGGATAACTTTAATATAGTTCTGATCCACTTCATTAAAACTGTTATACACGACAAGTGTAGTAATAATGACTGTGATTGACAAAGTCGTCATGACAATGGCAGTAAATCCTGCACCAAACATGACGATAAAGATTGGACCCAGCGCTACTTTGGGCATGCTGTTGAACACAACCATATAAGGATCAAGTACTTTGGACAAAAAAGGAGACCACCAGATCAGAACCGCAAGCAGTGTTCCGACGAGTGTCCCCAGCAAAAATCCAACTGCCGTTTCCCCTACGGTTACCCCAACATGCGCCCATAGTTCCCCGCTGATGATGTCCTTCCAGATCTGATTGAAAATTTTGCTGGGATAGCTGAACAAGAGCACATCTATCCAGCGAAGCCTTCCCGCCAGTTCCCAGAGCAAAAACATAAACACCAACATGGACAGCTGCACCGCCAGCACTTTATGTCGCCATCTGGCAACCTGTTGAATATGACTTTGGTGCAGCTGTCTCATCCAAACATCACGCGTTTCCTGCTTCTGTTTCGTCTGATTCACCCGTTCTTCTCACCTCCTCCGGACTGATCCAGTTCACTCCATAACGCCTGAAACAGCTCATTGAACCCTTGCTGCTCCCTCGCGTGAAAAGGCTGTGCGTTTCTTATATCTTCTGGAATAATAAACTCCCGCCGAATACGACCCGGATTACGATCAAGCACAATGACGCGGTCACTGACAGCGATAGCCTCGGACAGATCGTGGGTAACAAGCACCGAAGTTTTGCCTGATTTTTTCAATGTGTCCGAGACCAGATCCTCCAGCTGCAGCTTGGTTTGATAATCGAGAGCCGAGAAGGGTTCATCCAGCAACAGTATTCCCGGATCCGTAGCCAGTGTACGTACCAAAGCCACCCGTTGTCTCATGCCCCCGGATAGCTCGGAAGGATATTGGCTTTCAGTTCCAGCCAAACCCATACCTGCGAGCAGCTCACGCGTACGATCACGACTCTGTTCATTGAGCGTACCTGTCAGTTCAAGCCCGATCAGGGCATTATCCAAAATGGAACGCCACGGAAACAGATAATCCTGTTGCAGCATATATCCAATCTGGGCAGACGGCCCTTCAATGCGTTTCCCTTTAACCTTGACCTCGCCTGCGGTCGGTGTGAGCAGCCCGGCGATGATCGATAGTAATGTCGTTTTACCACATCCGCTAGGGCCAACAAGACTAATGAACTCCCCTTGCTCAATCTGAAGATTGAAATTTTCGATAACCAGTGATGCTTCACGCTCGCTGACATAGACTTGCGAAATCCCTTCCAGTCTGATCACCGTTTCGGATTCAGGCATACATGCTCACGTCCTTTCCTGAATACCTGGTTACTTATCTGATGCTGCTTGTTCTGCATAGGAATTATCAACAATCGTTTGAGAATCCACCCGCTGTTTCAATTCTCCCGCAGCACTCATGACATCCAGCAAGTTATTCCATTCTTCTTCATCAATGATTGGATCGGTTGCATATGTGCCCTGTTCCTTGTAACGGTCCACACTGCTTATCAGGATGGCTGGATCGATATCTTTAAAATAAGGTTTGATGACTTCAGCAATTTCTTCAGCGGTGTGCGAGTCCACCCAAGCTTGTGCTTTGTGCAAGCCGTTTGTAAACTTCTGTACAATATCTTTGTTGTCGTTGATATAACTTTGTTTGGTCATGAAGACCGTATAAGGCAGATGGCCACTTTCCGTTCCAAATGATGCTACGACCTTACCACGACCCTCTTTCTCGAAAATGGACGCCTGAGGCTCAAACAGCTGCACATAATCCCCCGTACCTGAAGCAAATGCAGAAGCGATGTTGGCAAAATCCACATTCTGAATCAATTCCAGATCATTCTGCGGATCAATGCCATGTTTTTTTAGCGTGAATTCGCCTGCCATTTGGGGCATGCCGCCTTTTCTTTGTCCAAGGAATGTACTCTGTTTCAGTTGCTCCCAATTAAATTCACCTTCGGGATCGCGGGCAAAGAGAAACGTTCCGTCCGTCTGTGTAAGTTGTGCAAAGTTAATGACCGGATCTTCTGCTCCTTGTTGATAGACATAAATTGACGTCTCTGCTCCGACCAATGCGATGTCAACTGATCCTGCAAGCAACGCTGCCATTGTTTTGTCTCCGCCAGCCGTTGTCTGAATGTCCACTTCAAGCCCCTGCTCCTCAAAAAAACCTTGGGCCACAGCCACATACTCTGGTGCGTAAAATACAGAACGTGTGACCTCACCTATCGTAATTTTGGTCTCATCCTTATCTTTATTGCAGCTGGTGAGAGCTACGATGATAATGAGCAAAATGACGATGGCCCGGATGAACCAGGGCGTGTATTTCATGATATTTCCCTCCTTCACTGGTCTCAGCTGTTTTCTCTACTATGGATATGCTGATGCCCAGCAAAAGGTTAAGAACTTGCATGCAAAAGAAGAGCCGGGCAATCCTGCCCCGCTCTTCAAGAATTGGATCTGATATTCATTGCTGTCCTACAGCTTGTAAATCTCTGCATATTTCGCTTCCAGATAATCGGCCAAATAGTCCGGATTCAGCTCTTCACCCGTTACGGCCACAATCAGTTCGGAAGGTGTACGGCTTTTGCCGTAACGATAAATTTTGTCAGTCAACCATTCCTTGATGGGAATCAGGTTACCTTCGGTAATATAGGTATCGAACTCCGGCATTTCTTTGCGCAGTGTATGTAAAATCTGTGCTGCATACATGTTGCCGAGCGAGTATGATGCAAAGTAACCAAAGTCACCACCCGACCAGTGAACATCCTGAAGCACACCCATACCATCATTCGGCGGCACAACGCCAAGATACTCCTTGTATTTAGCATTCCAGGTCTCTGGCAGGTCCTTGACTTCCAGACCTTCGTTAAACAGCATTTTCTCAATTTCATAACGGATGATGATGTGCAGATTGTATGTCAGTTCATCGGCTTCAATCCGGATCAGAGAGCTTTCAACCCGGTTAATTGCCCGGTAAAAGTCTTCCAGCTCAACCTCGTTTAATTGAGGGAAATGTTGTTGCAGATCTTTGTAATAGCGCGTCCAGAATGGAAGACTGCGTCCAATCATATTTTCCCATAGGCGAGACTGGGATTCATGAATCCCCATGGACGTTCCTTCGGCAAGAAGGGTACCCGCGAGACTGTCGTCAATATTTTGCTCATACAGGGCGTGTCCACCTTCGTGCAGGGAACTGAAAACCGCACTCGTCACATCATCCTGCAAATAGTTCGTCGTAATCCGCACATCACCTGGATTCAGGCCTGTTGCAAACGGGTGAACACTCTCATCCAGTCTTCCGGCTTCAAAGTCATAACCCATTTGTCCCAGAATAAACAAGCTGAATTTTTCCTGTTGACCCTTGTCAAACAGCTGGTTCAGGAACTCCGTGTTCGGCTTGTTGGCCGACGCGTTGATTTTTTCTTGCAGGGGCACCAGACGGGCTTTAAGACGTGCAAATACGGCATCCACCTTGTCTACCGTCAGATCTGGCTCATACATGTCCAGAAGAGTATCATAACGAGTGTCTTTTACACCCCAGTAGTCAATGAACTCTTGTTTGAGCTTCACAATATCAGTGAGGTAGGGTGAGAAACCTGCAAAATCGCTATTATGCTTGGCATCTTCCCAAGCCGTTTCTGATTTGGCGGTGAGTACGGTATAAGCTTGAACTTTTTCCGGTGGTACGGACTGACTGCGATTATATTCTTTCTGGCAATCTTCCACCTGACGTCGGTCAATATCGTCCAGCTGTTCCAGCACCGCTGGACTTGTTAATGTATCCAGGCAGGATTTCATATCAGCCGAGGTTTGTAGTTTGAATGCTTCAGTCGAAAGCATGCCAAGTGTTTCCGAACGTGTCGGTACACCTTTTTTGGGCGCGCCTGTGCGCAGATCCCAGTGAAGCAAACCAATGGCTTCATGATAACTCTTGATTTTACGAGCCAGATTACGGAAGGATTCTAGCTGTTGTTGTGTTTGTTGGTCCATTGTCAATGTTCACCTCTTCAAAAAAATGTGGATTCCCTATTGATGATACTTTTTGCAATGCGTATAATCAACTTTTGACAGATGCAATTTGAAGTATTCTTTTCAAAAGGAGAATATTTTGAGCTGCTGAGCGTGATATAATAAAAAACCAAAGGGCGTAGGACAAGCTGCATTTGATGCAAGTGGCCGTGCTCATCGTATTGAATAACAGGAGGCAATGGACATGAACAACATTCAAGAGATTCTGACTTACAACAAATCATTTGTCGAAACTAAAGAATACGAAAAGTATACGGCTGGCAAGTTTCCAACCAAAAAGATGGTCATTATCACTTGTATGGATACTCGTCTGGTTGAAATGCTGCCTAAAGCCATGAACCTGAAAAATGGCGATGTCAAAATTATTAAAAACGCTGGCGCAATCATCTCTCAACCTTTCGGGTCTGTCATGCGTAGTGTTCTCGTAGCCATCTATGAGCTGGGTGCCGATGAGGTACTGGTTGTTGGACATACGGAATGCGGTATGGCTTCTCTGCACGCGGAGACCATGATTGGACATATGGTCGAGCGGGGTGTATCCGAGGAAGTCATGAGCACACTGGAGAACTCGGGCATACGTTTACAAAAGTGGTTGCGCGGGTTTGACAGCGTTGAAGAAGGGGTAAAACATACTGTGGAAGTGATCAAGAAACATCCATTGCTTCCACCTACTGTACCCGTTCACGGCATGGTCATCGACTCTTACACGGGTGAACTTGATCTTGTCAAAGATGGGTATGAGCAATAGACATCTCTCTAAATGGTTTTGGGTGCGGACCTCAGGGTCCGCACTCTTTTTTTGTCTAAATTGAGGCAGTTGTTCTGTCAGGTTGTCAAACCATACAGTTTCAGTGTACACTTTTATGAAAGCGGTCAATGAGAACAATTTGCGTTGTTTTTGCTGGCCCAGCCCTAATATTAAGGAGACATGTGCATGAACATACTTTCCTACGGATTGCTCGGGCTTCTTACCCGCGAGGAGTCATCCGGTTATGATCTAATGCTGAGAATCCAGCCACATTGGCAGGCCAAACACAGTCAGATCTATCCCCTCCTCTCCAAAATGGAAAACGATGAGCTTTTAGCCTCCCGCTGGGTGCAACAGTCTGACAAACCGGACAAAAAAATGTATGCAGTCACGGAGAAAGGTATTGAGAAACTGCTGGAATGGATGATCACTCCCGTTACCGCACCGGTTACGCGTGACGAGTTCAATTTGCGTATTTTATGTGTCGGCATTGCGGAAGATGGTAGCATGAGACGCATTCTGAATGAGCGCAAAAACTGGTTTATGGAACGCATCCGTTATTTCGAAGATTTGAAGTCCCGTATCCCTCAGGATAATTTGCGAGTAGGCAGTCGGGAATTCGGAAGTTACATTTTGGTACAAAAAGGGTTGATGAACGCACAAACGGGCATTGAATGGTGTAACTGGGTAACCCAACTTCTCGATGGCCAAGCGGCCATTCAGGACCCTTGTCCAAGTATTTCAGAAAATTAAAAAAAATTTGAAACGTTCCTGCAAGATGACCGTATTACCTGAGTAAGGCCCATTTTTGGGGTATTCAAACAAATTAATCGGGGGGTTACGATCTTTACAATGAAGAAAAAATTCGGAATTAAACATCTCATGATGGTTTTCATGGCCTTTACATTGCTGTTTGCAACAGTTGGAGTCGCGAATCCAGATTCTGCTGACGCCAGACGTGGTGGCGGTTTCAAATCGGGAACAAAAAGCTATACCAACACACCTAAGAAATCCGATTCCAATAGTAATGTAAGCAAATCGAATACGAATAACAACTCCAGCAATGGAGCAGCTACAACGAACCGCGGCGGATTCTTCGGCGGTGGCGGTGGATTCATGAAAGGTATGATGCTGGGTGGTCTTGCCGGTATGATGTTCGGCGGATTGTTCGGTGGCATGGGCGCTCTGGGTAACATTCTTGGATTGCTCGTAAACGTGGCTGCAATTATGCTGATCGTGATGCTCGCAATGGCCCTGTTCAGAGCCATTACGAATCGTCGTAAACCAGCAGCAGATGGTCGTTATGACCGCCGTAATGATCGTGATGATGATGACCGTAACAGAAACGGACGGTACTAATCTCTATGGTTCTGAGCATGGATGAAATTGTCAACGCGATATGTATTCACATGGCTGAACGCAAGGGTGTTCGCCCAACCGATGTCAATGTGGAACTGAGCTGGGAAGAGGATACGGGATATTCCGCTGAAGTCTGGATTCAAGGCCGCAGTCAGTATCTGGTCGAATCGAACATGATTGAAGCAATCCTTCGCTACCTGCACAGTGAATACGATATTCGGGCTTACCGTGAGAATGTTCGACTGGATCTGGATGAAGAGATCACAGCGATTGTGAATCAATAAATGAATAACGAATAATCCATTTGCGAATGGAATGTAAAAAGGACCGTCTCCATGATGTCATTGACATGATTGGGGACGGTCCTTTTGTGTTACTGGGAAAGATAATGCCTTCGCTCTACCTTCCCCAGATTCTGACTGCAATCCTATGGCTATTTCAATTTCACCAGACTGTAGTTTTTCTTGCCTTTGCGGATAATGATGAATTTACCACCGATGGCATGCTCTGCAGAAACCGTGAATTCCAGCTCCGTCACTTTCTCACCGTTCATGGAAATAGCCCCTTTGGTAACATCCTCACGTGCCTGACGTTTGGATGGCTCCAGGCCAAGATCTACAAGCCAGTCTACAATATTTTTCGCTTCACCATCGGTTTCGAAGGTCGGCATTTCTTTAAAACCCTGCTCAATTTCGTCCGCCGTAAGGGAACGAATATCTCCGCTGAACAGTGCTGCGGTAATGCGTTTCGCCTGCTCCAGCATATCGTCGCCATGAACGAATTTCGTCATTTCTTCAGCGAGTGCCTTTTGTGCTTCACGCTTGTGCGGCTCCGTTTCTACCTTAACAGCCAAAGCTTCTATCTCTTCTTTGCTTAGGAACGTGAAGTATTTCAGGTATTTGATTACATCACGGTCATCCGTATTCGCCCAGAACTGGTAGAATTCGAATGGAGTTGTCTTATTCGCATCAAGCCAGATGGACCCGCCTGCGGACTTACCGAATTTCGTTCCGTCGGATTTGAGCATAAGCGGGATTGTCAGACCGTAAGCTTTAGCTTCTGGCCCTTCTTTTTTACGGATCAGGTCCAGACCGCTTGTAATGTTGCCCCATTGATCTGAACCGCCGATTTGCAGCTGTACATCCTCATGTTGGAACAGATGCAGGTAGTCAAGTGATTGCAGAATTTGGTAGGAAAACTCGGTAAACGAAATTCCGTCTTCCAGTCTGCTTGCAACCACATCTTTGGCCAGCATTGTGTTAAGGTTAAAGTTTTTACCGTAGTCCCGCAAAAATTCAATCACATTGATTTTGTGTGTCCAGTCGTAGTTGTTGACCATACGCACCTGATTATCGCCATCCGTTACGAAAAGCTTTTTCATTTGTGCAGTCAGAGCGTCCACATTCGCCTGTACCTCTTCCAATGTTTGCAGAGAACGTTCCGATTGACGACCACTTGGATCACCAATAGTACCTGTTGCCCCACCAATCAGAATGACCGGACGGTGGCCAGCGAGTTGGAAACGTTTCAGCATCATGAACGGAATCAAATGTCCGATGTGCATGCTGTCTCCTGTAGGGTCAACCCCGCAGTACAAGGAAACCGACGTCGTCTCGGTCAGCTCACGCAGACCCTCCGCATCCGTCTGTTGGTTAATGGCGTCGCGCCATTCCAGTTCATCAATAATATTCAAAACAAACAACCCCTTCTCTATGCATTGGTATTAGGCCATGATTTACGTGAATTCATCAAGAGCTAAGCAGGGTGCGACTTTTTTTTGGACACAAAAAAATCGCCGCCTTGTCTTCAATAGACATAGGGACGATTATCATAACCGTGGTACCACCCAACTTGCACAGACAACAGCTTACACGCTGTCCATACCGCTTTCGGCAAAATAACGTTTGCCATTCCGCTTGGCATTACCCAAGTACTCCAGAGTGTAATTCGCAGCCCTTGTATGTATCAGGTTCCATCAACCCCTGACTTTCTGTAACAGGGACAAAGCCGCTACTGCGCTCTATCAACGTAATTCATGTATTCAATTTATAGCCAGTATAGCCGAACGTTAATATCATTGCAAGGGCAAGAATTTAATCTTCAGATAGAACAAGAGATGAGTCCTGTGCCAAAGTTTATAAAGACATCATGTTCAACTTTTCATGATAATATGCATAAGCCTTTTCTGCAATCTGATCTTCATTGTTCCAGAATTGCTGATCCAGTATATCCAGCTTGCGCTCCTCCTCTGTTGTTAGAAACTTAGGAATATCCCACAGCCCATTAAGTCTTTCATCCTCTTCCAAATGCTCAATGCAGCCGTATGCTGACTTTATGATGTCCAACACTTGAGGCGCACCAATGACATGTAATGCCCGCAGCGCGTATAGGTATGCCTCTTCTCCCCAGTTGCAGAAAAATTGAACAAAACCACCGTTAAACACATCCGTCTCTAAAAGCCATAAAGCAGCAATTTCCTGCTCATTCGCTGTTAGCGCAGCCCACCCCTGAGCGGATTCATTCTTTTTCCCTACAAAGGTTAAAGCATACTCATACCACACTTCATTGATATCCTGTTCACTCACACAATCACCTCTTCTTCCTCGGTTCCATCTTCTCAAGCTCCTGCCGTTTACCCATCTGATGCCAATGTAAATAGGGATCACCGATCTGTTGGAAAGCTTTCTCAACACTTTGCACCAGTTCTTGCGTCACTTCGTTCGTGTAATTCAAATGTGTCTGTTTATTATCCACACCGTGACGTTCCAGCAACTCCACATGCGCCGCCGTAAAAATGATATCCTCGAGCAGCCAGTAGATTACTTCTTCCGTCTGCTTCATTCTTTTTTCCAGCATGACCATGCCACGCTCGTATATACGAACTATATATGTATCCTTTTCACTCTCTACATATGGAACACCCTCCCATTTAAAACTTTCAAATAAGCGGTTAACATATTTCCCCATCTGTTCCCTGCTGAAGGATGTCCGTTCAAGCAACTGTAAAAGTTTTTTTGCAATCTCTGGTTTGCTTCGTATGTTGGCCATAAAATCTCCTTTTGAAATGATAATGAAGAAGCTGCCCAGGCAGCCTCTTCACAACCTTTTAAATATCAGGTTCCACAGAACGTCTGATAAGAGGTATTGCATTGTGCGGGCAGCTCCGCGTACTCAGCCTGTTCGGGAGAATGTGCAAACGGTTTGGAAAGAACATCAAGAAGTTTATCCATTACACTAAGATCCCCGTGATTTTCCGCTCGGTCCAGTGCTTCTTCCACCCGATGATTACGAGGAATCACCGCCGGGTTGTTAGATTTCATCAATTGCTGTGATTCTTCTTTCCCTTCCTGTTGTCTGCTCAATCTTGCCTGGCGACGCTCATTCCACTGCTCAAACTCTGGAGTATCCACCATCGGTGATCCCTTGAGCGGTGTGTCAAAGGTCAGTGCTAGGAAGGTATTCGTATAATCCGCGCCATGCTTCTCCATCAGCTCCAGAAGATCTCTGATTAGCGTTTCATCCTCAACCTCTTCATTAAACAAACCCAGCTTACTCCGCATTCCGGAGAGCCAGTGGTGGTGATATAATTCAGAGAATTGTGAGATGGCGTCCTGAGCAATTTGTACGGCCTGTTCTTCATCCTCATGCAGCAAAGGCAGAAGCGTCTCGGCAAACCGAGCCAGATTCCATCCGCCAATATACGGTTGATTTCCATAGGCATACCGACCTTGTGTATCAATAGAGCTAAATACCGTCGCTGGATTGTAGGCATCCATAAACGCACAGGGCCCATAATCAATCGTCTCACCACTAATAGCCATATTATCCGTATTCATCACGCCATGAATAAAACCAACCTGCTGCCACTTCGCAATAAGAGCCGCCTGCCTTTGAATCACTTTCTGAAGCAAAAGAAGATAACGGTTATCTGCTGAGGCAATCTCGGAAAAATGCCGTTCTATTGTATAATCAGCCAATGCTCGGAGATCAGCCTTTGATGCACCACTGGCTGCGTATTGGAAGGTTGCTACACGCAAATGGCTTGAGGCCACTCGTGTCAGGATTGCACCCGGCCGTTCAGTTTCTCGTATAATGCTTTCTCCCGTAGAAACCACTGCCAGACTTCGCGTTGTAGGAATGCCGAGTGCATGCATCGCTTCACTGATAATGTATTCACGCAGCATGGGCCCGACAGCAGCACGTCCATCACCTGCACGGGAGTAGGGCGTTCTCCCCGAACCTTTCAGTTGGATATCCATCCGCTCGCCTTGTGGCGTGATCTGTTCTCCCAGCAGCAAAGCCCGTCCATCACCGAGCATGTTAAAGTTACCGAACTGATGACCTGCATATGCCTGAGCGAGAGGCTCGGCACCTTCCGGAATGTGGTTGCCTGCAAAAACTTCTGCACCTTCATCACTGTTAAGAGCCTCCGCATTCAGACCAAGGCTGGCTGCAAGCAGCGTATTAAAGATAATCATCTTAGGGGATTGAACTGGCTCCGCTCCCTGACTCGTAAAAAAGGTCTGTGGCAATCGTGCATAACTGTTGTCGAAATGCCATCCTTGTATTCGTGTATCTTGTTGCATGTGATCACAACTCCTTTTCTGTAACTAAGCGATATCAGAATATCCCTTCGTTTTATTTTAGCCTTGTGAACCAATGCTCATTTATGTAGTCGCATGGAAATTCAACGGAAGGAACATGTAACAATGTTCATGATGAAACTTTAGCATATTTATACCCCTTTTGCATTCATCCTGCTGTAACTTTCATACACGGGGCACCGTTTAGAGTTTAAGGGGGGGATCAGACTGAGAAAATATATCTATGTAATTAGCTGTATAACGCTTTTGTTTATGAGCCTTACCGGTTGTTCAGTGGACAACATACAAAAAAAGGGAGATCAGGTTATCGTTCAACAACCGGTTGAGAACTCCAATCAATACACCCTATATAGAAAAATTACCGATCCAGCACAAGTGCATGCCATTAGGAGCATCACCCGCTCCATTCGATCCAATAATACTATTTAAAAATACCCAAATGGTACGCTGCAGATGCTGCAGTTCAACCCAACTTAAAGACCCAAGAGGTTATTGGCGAGGGGAATCATTTCACCTCAATCCATACCATCTTGGGTCTGTTCCATTTATTCAGACTACAGGCCTGTTAAACAAAACAATCATTACGTATGTGCTTCCTGAGCCTGTACGGGCTGTACGGGCAGACTCTCTTTTTTAAATCCGAGGTTAAAGAAGATATTGAGAAGGATGGCACACAGACTGCCTGTGATAATACCATCACTAACAATTATGCGAATACTTTGAGGCAGCTGGGCAAACAGATCAGGTACAGCCGTAACGCCAAGGCCGAGCGATACCGAACAAGCAACAATTAACAGATTCGTTTGCTTGCTGAAATCCACCTGTTGAAGCATTTTAATTCCGGAAGAGACCACCATCCCAAACAGAACAACCGTCGCCCCTCCAAGTACAGCACTGGGGATAATCGTTGCGAATGCCGCAACTTTGGGGATGAGTCCGAGAAAAATCAGAATACCTCCGGCTGCAACAACCACATTGGTCGTTTTCACTTTGGAGAGCTGTACCAAACCGACATTCTGGGCGAATGTGTTGTATGGAAAAGCATTGAAGATACCTCCAAGCACAAAGGCAAGGCCTTCTGCGCGGTAACCTCGTGCCAGATCCTTTTCGTTAATCGGCTGATCACAGATTTTGCTCAAGGCCATGAACACACCTGTAGACTCGATAATAACAACCGTGCCGACAATAATCATGGTTATAATCGGACCGATCTCAAAAGTAGGCCATCCAAAGTAAAAGGGCTGGGGCAAATGGAACCAGGAGGCTTCCTGTACAGCGCTGAAATTCACCTTCCCCATAAGGGCCGCAGCGAGAGTACCCACAATAATACCGAGGAGAACTGCGAGGGATTTGACAAAACCGTGGGCATATCGATTCAACACCAGAATAAAGAGCAATACCCCAAATGAGAGAGCCAAATTGTCCAGACTGCCGAAATTTTCGCTGTTGGCTCCGCCTGCCATGTTTTTGATCCCCGTTGGAATCAGTGCCAGACCAATGATGGTCACGACTGTTCCGATCACGACGGGAGGAAACAGTTTAACAATTTTACTAAAGAAGACCGCACATATAACGATGAAAATTCCTGCTGCGATGATGGAGCCGTAAATAGCCGGGATTCCATATTGTGACCCAATCGCAATCATGGGTGTCACAGCGACAAATGAGCTTCCCAGAACCGCTGGCAAGCCAATCCCCAAATATTTACCTTTGCGTGCTTGAAGCCATGTCGCGATACCACAGGTTAACAGGTCAATCGATACCAGGTATGCCAATTGCTCTGCAGTCAGATTTAACGCTCTTCCCACAAGCAGAGGGACCAAAATGGCTCCGGCATACATCGCCAATACGTGCTGAATTCCCAGTGAAAAAACCTTCATTTTCTTAGTTTCACTCATCCCTACATGCCCCCTGTAAATTAGAATCACTTTACCGCTGCAAATCATGTTATGTTGATTCACATTATATAAACATTCAGGAAAAGTTCCATGATTCATAACATACAATTGTTTCAAGTTATAAAGAAAACTCATTATATTGGGCGCTTTGTACAAAAAGAATGAGCAGACCTTCTCTATTTGTTATATTATCTGACATATAAAATTCCAAGTCACTTTCACATCTCCAGACTCTCTCCCAAATCAAAAACATAAAAAGGCCAGCCAGAAAACTCTGACTAACCTGATCAATTGGAAGTCACCAGCATGGCGACTTCTTTTGCATAATTTGTTATAAGATGCGCAGACTCAGATCGGATAATCGACCACGATCACATTTTCCACCCATTCATTCAGGGAAGCTACAAAAGCCTGATGAGCAGGATGGGGGCCATAAGCGCGCAGCGCTTCCTGATCTTCAAACGTAACCCTCAAACCAAGCGTGAAACCTTGAATATGATTCGTTTCCTCTGTTACATTAATCCCTGCGGTGAGATCCACAATTCCAGGAATCTGTTCCTGTAACGCGAGCAATTGAGCCACCAATTCCTGCTGTTTGACCGGAGTGATTGTATCATTCAATTTGAATACGACCAAATGTTCATACATTATCTTCTCATCCTCATTTCTTTAACAAGATATTTAGCTTTTTAATACTCTGCTGCGAACATGATTCAGCAGCTTCTGAAGCCAGATCATATCACTTTGGATCGAGTGGTAAGCATGATCTCGCATCAACAATAATGCATCTTTCAGATCCTCCTGAACATCAAGCTCCTTGGGTCTATGAAAATCAATATATTGCAGCCTCTTGTTCATCTTCTCAATAATATCCTCAATTAAGTAAGCAATCTTCTGATTATCGACCTTATCCAAATGGACCAACGCAGCGTATAGGGACTGCACGTTTGTAAACTTCTGGAACACCTTGTATATGCTCTCTTCCAGGGACTGACGGCCCTTTTCGGTGATTCCATAAGTCGTTTTGTCCGGTCGATTGTCACTCTGGATGGTTTCTACCTTCTCGATAAGCCCCTTCTTCAGCAACACTTCAAAATTATAATAAATGGTGCCTTCGGTAATCTTGGCATCCGTTTGATCCAAATGTTTACCAATTCGTTTCTTAATATCATAGGGATAACAATTCCCCTCACTTAGTGCACCGAGTATAAATATTTGAATCGACATTGTGACTGCCCCCATTCTGCTCATCCAAGGGTACAGCTTCTTCGTCATCGCCTACCCTTACAACTTCTATTTTATATCATAACGGGCTGTTGTACAGGCTCCTGTGTCATATCGGTCTCTTTCGCTTTTTTGAAATGATGAATGGCTGTATTGATAACAAAGGCCCCCACGCCCACAAGCGCCAATCCGACCGCATATTGAACCGTCTTCCCTCCGCCGAAGAGAATATTATAATCCAGATGTGTTGAATAGAACATTGGTGTGATCTGACTCACGAATTTGAAATAACCTGGCATCATCTCCGGTGACATGGACGTCCCGTTCGCAATGGATTGGCTTAGTACAAATATCATGTTGATCAGCATTCCACCTTGACCAAGAAGCATGATAAAGATACTTGTGAACTCAATCGACACAAACAGCTGCAAACTGTGTATCATCCACATTTTCAAAAACACTTCAACTCCATACCCCTGCACCATAAAATAAATGCCGATCCCTACAAGTGGAGCAAGGATGGAAACAAGCAGGTTTGTACCTCGCATTGCAAAGAATGCTCTCCATTTTCCCATCTCTCCTTGCAGCTGCTTCATTCCGCCAATGCTTTGCATCGCGTAGATCATGGCTCCAACATAGAGCGCCATGGTGATAAACATCGGTGCCATCTGATTTTGCATGCCTGCTGGCTGCGGGTTGCTCATAACGATGTCGGATGATACTTTGGCCATGGTGGATTCCACAATCTGCTTCGATTGCTCCTCTGGAACTTGCATACTGCTCAGTACTCCTTCGAAGCTCTGTGCCTGAATCTGAGCGCTCATCTGCGCAGTGATTTCAGCAGCTACATTTTTCATGGAACTAGTAATCGTTGTTGGGTTCGACTCATTAATCAGGTACTGCAGTTGAGCTTTACCGCCTTGTTCAGACAGTTTCTCCGTAAAATCACCCGGTATACGTATGATCATATGAATATCGCGGTCTTCAAGCCCTATCTTCGCCTGTTCCAATGATTCATTGGTTACTACCGAAAATGGCAGTTGTTTTTGCAATTTTTGTACAAATTCAGTACCGGACTGCTGGTCCTCGTTGACAATGGCAACGGTAAGATTGGTTACATTTTTGGGGATTGCACTGTACCCAGACATGAAAACGGTCAACATTACAATTTGGTAAAAAACAATCATAAATATGCCTGCTTTAACTCCGCTATGCTTCAGTATATTCTTCACTCTTACTCCACCTTGTTGTTTTGATTTAAACTACTTGAATTAAAGTACTCTTGTTTGTTATATTTGTCAATGAGACCAACAAAGGAGGCGAAATGAATGACGAAGAGCTCTATTATTTCTCTGTCTGAAATCACGAATTTTCAATCGAAAGAAGAAGAATTCAGTCCCTACCGTTGGTATCACAGCATGCTGAATCAGGAACCTGTCATCTACAATGAAGAGACCGATTCCTGGCATGTATTCAGGTACGAACTTGTCAAAACTGTGCTTAATGATCATGAGCACTTCTCCAGCGTGAGAAAAAGATCAATTGTAAACGTGGGATATTCAAATGAAGAAGGTGCGGACAGCGAGCATCACATTCCGGACAAGCTGGATATCCACAACGTAGATCCTCCGGAACATCGCAAGCGAAGATCATTGCTGGCGAGTGCATTTACACCCAGAAGTCTCAAGCTCTGGGAACCAAGAATTGAGGCAGTCGCAGAAGAGCTGATCAGAGAATTCAAACACCAATCGGAAGTGGACATCGTTGAAGCGTATACGAGCATGTTTCCTGTTATTATCATGTCTGACCTGCTCGGCATTCCTTCCAAAGACCGCCATTTGTTCAAGGACTGGGTTGATACCTTATTTATGCCGACTACCGATGCTACTTTTGATCAAATTAACCAGATGAAAAAGATTGCCGGAGAAGAATATTTCAAGTACTTGTACCCCTTCGTTGTTTCCAAAAGATCCAATCTGGGAGAAGATATCATCTCAGATCTAATCCAGGTTGAGGTGGATGGAGAACACTTCACCGATGAAGAGATTGTGCGAACCACCATGTTTATTTTGGGCGCAGGTATAGAAACAACAAGCAACTTGTTGGCCAACTCGTTCTATGCTCTTCTGTATGACCAACCGGAATTGTATGCCGAACTCAGGGATAACCTCGAGCTTGTCCCCGCCGCGGTAGAAGAAATGCTGAGATATCGCTTTCATATCAGCAAAATGGACCGCATGGTCAAAGAGGATAACGATCTGCTTGGGGTGAAGCTAAAAAAGGGAGACGCCATTGTCGCGTGGATGAGTGCAGCCAATATGGATGAAAACATGTTCGAAGATCCGTTCACCTTGAATATTCATCGAACAAACAATAATAAACAGCTTGCGTTTGGTTTTGGTACTCATTTCTGTTTGGGTGCTCCTCTAGCCCGTCTGGAGGGTAAAATTGTACTGACCACCTTCCTAAAAACGTTTAGCAAAATTGAACCCGTGGCCGGATTCAATCTGGAGGATAACCTGACTGCTTCTGCGGCTGGACAGTCTTTAACAAGCCTTCCGCTGAAGCTGTATACCGTCTAGAAGAAGTTCGGCATTTCCGCCATAAATGCTAAATTAAACCAAAATACTCGTCTCCCCTTAGTAAGGGGCAGTCGGTATTTTGGTTTTTTATATATTTGAACAAATCAGAGCGAGCAATATCGTCCAAGAAACTCCCTTCTTTTCATATTATAATGACAATTAACTTACCAGAAAGAAGGTGCATCAGGTGACTCGCGAAGTGAGAACCGTTGTATTCGATACCGATCTACAACTTGAAGCCTATCAATTCGAAGGTATTATGCAGAAATTCCCCAATCATTTTCATGACTATTACGTCATTGGATTTATTGAGAAAGGCAAGCGCCATCTCGTATGTAATAACGAAGAATATATTCTGAACACGGGAGACATGATTATTTTTAACCCCCATGATCCCCATGCCTGCGAACAGGTGGACGGCAGCACCCTGGATTATCGCTGCATCAACATTCAGCCTGAAATCATGCGCCATTATGTACAGGAAATTACCGGACAAGGTTACTTGCCACGGTTTACTTCCCCTGTTCTCTATCAAAGCGAACATGTCGCTTCATTACATGAGCTGCATCAGATGATTTTGGAAGAGCAAGCCGACTTTCACAAAGAAGAACTGCTGCTCTTTCTGCTGGAACAGCTGTTGAGAGAATATGCGGATGCCAAACCGCCCGTTTCCGCCCAGGACGTCACCATCGAGATCAGACGCATATGCGAGTACATAGAGAGTCATTATATGGCGAGCATTACGCTGAACCACTTAGTCGAATTAACAGGGCTGAGCAAATACCATCTGTTGCGTTTATTCACTCGTCAAAAAGGAATATCTCCCTACCGTTACCTGGAAACGCTTCGCATCAATCAGGCCAAACGGCTATTGGAACAAGGCCAGCTCCCGATTGAGGTCGCCGCGCAGACCGGTTTCAGTGACCAAAGTCATTTTACAAACTTTTTCAAAAAACTGATCGGCCTGACACCCAAGCAATATAGACGCATCTTCAACCATGAAGTGGATTCAATACGTACTGCGGATAAGCAGTCATGACAGGTCAAAACAAAATTTCCACTGGACACCTGCTGGCCTTACTTACGATCCTGATCTGGGGAACAACATTTATATCCACCAAGATGCTGTTGATTGATTTCACCCCGGTGGAGATTCTCTTTTTCCGTTTCGTGATCGGCTATGTGGTGCTATTCCTGATTTATCCGCGTTTGATGCGAATTACCTCATTCAGAGAAGAAATGCTGTTTATCGGGGCCGGGTTATGCGGGGTTACGTTATATTTTCTCATTGAGAATATTGCACTGGTATACACCCTGGCTTCCAATGTAGGTGTTATTGTTTCAATTGCCCCTTTCTTTACCGCAGTCCTTGCACATTTCTTCCTGGATGGAGAGAGATTGCACAAGCGGTTTATCGTGGGCTTCGCCATTGCCTTGACTGGCATTATCCTTATTGGATTCAACGGCAGTTTCATTCTGCAACTGAATCCGCTGGGGGATCTGCTCGCTTTCGTGGCACCTGCTGTGTGGGCGGTCTACTCTGTACTCATGCGCAAAATAGGTGAACTCTCCTATCACACTATCGGGGCTACTCGTAAAGTGTTTTTTTATGGCCTAGTATTCATGCTGCCAGCCCTGTTCCTGTTTGAAATTCAATTTGATCTTACGCGCTTCGCCAACACGGCCAATCTCATGAACCTGCTCTTTCTTGGACTGGGTGCCTCGGCCTTATGTTTTGTAACCTGGAACCGCGCAGTTAGTCTGCTGGGAGCCGTCAAAGCAAGTGTGTACATTTACCTGGTACCTGTCATTACTGTTGTCGCTTCTGCACTGATTCTGCATGAGCGGATTACCTGGATTACGCTGCTCGGGGCTCTGTTAACGTTGATCGGATCATTCATTTCAGAGAAAAAAGTACAAAGAAAAGACTACCGTAATACGTTCCCAGAACTTCAATAGTATTTGGCTCATCGTCCAGAACTCAAAAAAGAAGCATTGATCCCTAAGGGATTAGTGCCTCTCTTCAATTCTCCAGGACATTGCTCAATGCCTTTCTCTATTCAACATGGATAGAAGTTTCTCCAACTCCTGCTTCTCCAGATGTCTCCATTGCCCACGTTCCAGTCCGCTCAGCGTAACATTCATAATTCGAATGCGCTCCAGCTTGAGCACTCTGTACCCCAGGGCTTTGCACATTCTGCGGATTTGCAGATTAAGCCCCTGAGTCAAAATAATACGAAATACGTTCTCACTATGCTTATATACCTCACACGGCTTCGTCACCACATTCATAATCTCAACCCCTTGCGACATCGCCCGTACGAATTCGTCTGTCACTGGTTTGTCTACGGTCACTACGTATTCCTTATCATGGTTATGCTCAGAACGCATCATCTTGTTCACAATATCTCCGTCATTCGTCAGAAATATCAAACCCTCGGACGCCTTGTCTAGCCTGCCAATCGCAAAGATACGCGAGGGATAGTTCACATACTGAATAATGTTTCCCTCTACCTGCTCCGCTGCAGTGCAGACAATGCCGATGGGTTTATTCAGAGCAAGGTATACGGGCTCGCAATCGTTAACAGGAATTTCCTTGCCATCAATGAGCACGATATCCTCGGGCTCCACGTCCGCTCCTTCTTCACACAATCTACCATTAATCGTGATTCGCCCGGCTGCAATTAATCGGTTCGTTTCCCTGCGGGAGCAGTATCCCGTTTCACTTATGTATTTGTTAATTCGCATGCTCCACCACTTCTCATCTGTAATATTGCCGCTTGTTCATTGGCAATTTCATGTCGTCAGTTCTTACAATTCGTTCAATGGGTGAGGACCATGTATTGAATTTCATCCCACATCATCTCACTTATAATGAAATGAAGCAAATGAATTCCATTTTACCATGTCATCCCGATCCCTTTTCCCAGGCCAGCAATTGAACATTTTGCATCACGCTGCATATTTCTCCAAAATGTGCAGCGTTCTTCGACCCATCCGGGTTCTCTGGTTTGATACCTTAGTACAAACACCAGATTGAACATGCTAAAAACCAACATTTTAGTTTCTATTTTTTTAGCTTCGACACGAAATCGTTTTAGGATGAACTTTATGTGAGAAAGATCATTCATTCGTCAGAACTTTACATTATTTTACAATAAAAAGCATGTACAATTGCATAATTTTGGTATAAGTTATATACGAAAGAAACATTATTTACATAATATAAAATTTATATCCATCTTAGGAGGACAACTTATGAGAAGAATTTTCGCTTTAAGCTGTGGTTTCTATCTGTTAATCGGCATAACCAGCGTAGTACTCGGTGCACTTCTACCTGTTTTGTTGACACATTATGAGCGAGGATATAGTGATGGCGGATTTTTGTTATTTTTGCAGTTCATCGGTTTTCTTGTCGGAGTGCTCGTTGCTCCCTTCATGACTGCCCGCATCGGCAGAAAACCTATGTTAACCATTGCACTGATCTGTATTGTGGCTGCCTATGCCGTTCTGGGTTTCTTGCCCTCCTGGACAGTTGTTCTGCTTCTAACCATTATTGTCGGGTTTGGATCAGGCATCATTGAGCCCTCTGTTGGTGCGTTTACGATAGAATTTACGGAAAATCAGAAAGCTGTCGCAATGTCCAAGCTTGATGTGTTCTTCGCTCTTGGAGCACTTCTCATTCCGGCTGTCGCTGCCTTATACATTTGGCTGGATCTTTGGCATCTTACGTTTTATACCGTTTCCGTGTTATCCCTTATTCTCATGCTGTTATGGGTAACCATGCCCACCTCCGCTGCTTCTTATCTGAAACAAGCTGGTCAGAACACCCTTGGCCATGCATCGGGCAGATCCCAGTATTCCAGAAAACATCTGGGACTGCTCACAATCTTCGTCATCTTTTTCTTCGTTTACATGGGTCTCGAGTTAGGCCTAATGAACTTCTTGCCTTCCATTCTGGTCGAACGATTGCAGTTACAGGAATCTGTCGCTTCACTCAGCGTCTCCATCCTATGGATTGCCATGATTATTGGTCGTCTTTTTTCCGGAAAAATTGCGGAGTCCGTCAACTACATGCCTTTCCTGATCTGGAGTACGGTAGGTACACTTCTGTTCGCGGTTGCCATGGTGTTCGTAACAGGCCAATGGGCAACATATTTGCTAATCTTTGGAACCGGATTATTTATGTCAGGTCTGTTCTGTATCGCATTGGTCTATGCCAACATTCTGATTCCGGGCATGACTGAACGTACTACCAGTATCCTGATTGCCTCGGGCGGTATTGGTGGCGCCATCCTGCAGTATGTAACCGGATGGAGCATGAGTGCGTGGCCTGTAGTGAACACGATCTGGATTTTGGCCGGATTTTGTCTGATTCTGCTCCTCACTCTCGTTCTATCTCGTCTCTGGAATGTAAGGAACAGCACTGTAAGCGGAACTCTCGCACATCAAAGTAAAGAGATTTAAACGCTGCTTCTTGAGAGGGGTGATGCCTGCGTAATCCGGAATTATTGATCTTCATCAGGCCAGAACATTACATTTATGGAGGGAATCATATGCAAACCTTAACCAAAAACCGTTTCAGAATCGGACAAGGGATTAAGTTGATTGACGATGCAGGCGTTGAATATCTGGATGGTGTATCCGGTACATTCAATCTGTCACTGGGATACAATCACCCGCATGTCGTGAGCAAAATTCAGGAACAAGTCGGCAATCTGACGCATATGTCTTCCTCCTTCACAGAACCGTATGTGGATGAAGTGCTCGATCATCTGATTGAATATGCTCCAAACGACATTAATGCCGGATGGATGCGGGATATTACGGGCTCAACTGCCAATGAATGTGCCACTAAAATTGCACAAAAATACACGCAATCCACAGACATTATCAGCCTGTATCTGTCCCACCATGGGCAGACCCAATTTGCAACAGGAATTTCGGGAAATGCCTTCCGGCGGAAACGGTTTCCGAATTCGGCTGTTGCCAACTCCGTTCATGTACCTGCACCATACTGCTATCGCTGCCCATTCAAATCTTCAAGCGGAGACTGCGGATATCAATGCGTTGAAGCTATCTCTGATGCCATAGAATATGCAAGCTCCGGCTCAGTCGCCTGCATGATTATTGAACCAATCCTCGGCAATGGCGGCAATATCATTCCTCCTGCAGGTTATTTCAAGCGACTGCGCAAGCTGTGTGATGAGTACAACATTATTCTTATTGCCGACGAAGTACAGACGGGAATCGGTCGTACCGGATACATGTTCGCTAGCGAACTATTCGATATCCAGCCTGATATGATTACCCTTGCCAAAGGTCTCGGAGGAATCGGTGTACCTGTTGCTGCGGTATTGATGCAGTCCCGATTGGATGTACTGGAAAAGCATGAACATTCCTTCACCTCTGGAAGCAATCTGATCTCCGTGACGGCTGCCAAATCTACCCTGGAGGTTGTATCCGAACCCGGATTCCTCGATGACGTGAAACGCAAAGGTGAAATTTTAGGTGGATTGCTGCAGGATTTGGCCATGAAATATCCAAGCATCGGTGAAGCTCGTGGAGTCGGATTGATGTGGGGATTAGAAATGGTCGGTGACAATAATGAACCGGATACGGATAAAACCAACGCCATTATTGACCGTGCTTTCACGGATGAGCATCTGATTTTAAGAGGATCACGTTATGGCTTCGGGAACGTAGTTAAGGTCAGACCATCGCTTACCACAACAGAAGATGAGTTGGTTGAAATTGTAGAGCGTCTCGATTCGGTACTTGCCAACGTTCATTAATACGTAATTCTAATTACACTCAGACGCTACGCTAACAGAACAACCTTTCGATCGCTGTTATCCCCAGATTTTTTTGATTCCCTTTTTCAGGGGAAAATCCGGTGATAAAGGCGAACGCTCCGCTTCTCCATGTTTGTTCTGTTCTCTTCGTTATCGTGTAATCTGAATTACATTTCATATTATTATAAGGAGGTTTACACATGTTAGCATTGGTATACAAATCGGCATGGGATGTAGCGCTTGAGGAACGGCCTGTTCCGGAAATCACGAGAGATAATCAGGTGTTGGTTCGAATCCGGGCAACGGGTGTGTGTGGTACCGACCTTGGTATTGTCAGCGGAAAATATCATGCGGTTCCTTCCGTCATTCTTGGTCATGAGTCTGCCGGGGAAGTCATTGCCATCGGCTCTGCTGTATCAACACTGCAGCCGGGCGATCGGGTTGTCATCGATCCTACCTATTATTGCGGGCAATGCGACATGTGCAGAACAGGCAGACAAAATCACTGCACACATAAGTCGGTTACAGAGACAGGTGTGAGTGCTGACGGTACATTTACGGATTATTATGTAACCGAGGATCGTTTTTTGTATAAATTGAAGGACCATGTGAGCTATGAGGAAGCGACACTGACTGAACCTCTGAGCTGTATGCTTACAGGCATTAATCAGATTCACCTGCTGCCGAATTTTAGAACGATTATCCTTGGGGCGGGCCCGATTGGTATTCTATACAGCTATGCCCTCGCTTCCAAAGGTGTCACGGGATGTCTCGTCGACATCTCCGAAGAACGCCTGGCCATTGCAGGTTCGATTGCACCGGACCGTTGGGAGGTTCATTCATCCTTTGAAAATGCGATAGAATCGCTGGCACCTACAACCAATCAGGTTGATATGATTGTGGATACGACAGGCGTCATGGGCACACAAGTGCTTTCGCAGCTCGCCAGCGGCGGTTATCTCATGCTGGTTGGTCTGAGAGATGGAAACACTTCTTTCAATCCCAAGGAAGTTGTGGACCGCAGTCTGAAAATCATTGGCTCCATCGACTCCCTGGGTACTTTCGCAACAGCACATTACATGATTGAGCAACAGATTATTCCTGCGAAAAAAATCATCACCCATTCTTTTCCGTTAGAGGATTATGAAGAAGCGTTCCGGACGCTCGGCTGTGATATTCAGGGACGTACACTTCAGGCTTCTTCACATGCCATCAAAGTGGTGCTGCAATCCAGCGGATCCAGTATCTAAAGTAGCAAGTTAACCTTGATTGAGATAAATTAGAGATAAATGCTTACAGAATCCTGGAGGAGGAATACAACATGGTAGCAAACAAGGTGTTTGACGGGCTGGGAGAGTCGAAGGTTGACAGCATTCAGGCGGTCATTTTTGACATGGATGGCGTACTGATTGACAGCGAACCGATTTATTTCGAGATTGAGCGCAGCTCTTTTGCCCATTTTGGCGCAAAGATGACGGAGGAAGAACATCACACCTATGTTGGAGCTACGCTGGAATCGATGTGGCGGCAAGTGTTGGACAAGCACCGGTTGACGGTTACCGTGGAAGAAGCCCTCGCCTACCATCAACATAATGTGATGCAGACGATGCTGGCTCACCCAAAGCTGACGGCCATGCCTTCCGTAGAACGCTGGTTAAGCTGGCTGCATGAGCAGCACATTCCGATCGCCGTTGCTTCTTCTTCTCCACGTGCACTGATCGATCTGATCATGGACAAGACTGGTCTTGGGAAATACTTTGAGATCCGAATGACAGGTGAGGAAGTTACAAACGGCAAACCGGCTCCGGATATTTTCCTGGCTACAGCTGAAATGATTGGAGCATCCCCTTCGAACTGTCTTGTCATTGAGGATTCGCGCAATGGCGTTCAGGCCGCCAAAAGTGCAGGCATGCGCTGCATCGGATACCGCAATCCGGGATCAGGTGACCAGGACTTATCCAAAGCCGATCTTCAGATTTCCAGTTACGATGAGTTATGGACGCTGAAAGAGACACTTCCGTTGAAAGGCAGATCTCCAAGCTTGTCGGAAACAAACTAAGACTAAAATAAACAACCCAAATGGCTTCAATTCCTTAGAATTGGAGCCGTTTGGGTTTTGCTTGCTGCAAATTTAACGCGAGAACGCAAACTCAAAAATCGTCTAGACCGAAATATCCAGACTTCCACCCAGATTAGGATGAGGAGCCGGAACCGACTTTAACATTTCTGTTAGCTGCTGACCTTGCTGCTCTGCCATGTCTTTCGACATGGACATGACTTGCAAGCTTGCAGACTGCGCCACTGAGACTTGACTCATAGCCATTGATAATGCTGCAATATCCATGTTCTGCACTCCTTTCGTTTTCTGGTCAATAGGCGTACTTATTTTATATCGGCCAGATGGGAGAAAATATGTAATTCTCTCCTCCGTATATGTTACAATTCACTGTTAAAGGAGGTTGATTATGAACGGGAAAAAATTTGTTATTCTTTTTACAGCCATTGCTGGACTTAGCATCGGGCTATTTGGTTGTTTTATTTACTGGGTCTTGTCCGGATTCTAGAACGTTATTTGAACATAGTCACTAACCCAAGTATTTTAATACCCCATCTGTTTCCTTGGCTCTTAGGGTTACTTTAGCTAATAACTGTTCAGGTTGCTGAAAGTCCTCTTTGATTTCTGCCATCATTTCCTTTATCAGCTCTTCAAGTTGCGCTAACGTTGTTTCTTTAGGTAAGATACGAGTTCTTGCGATCTCATGTTTACGAAAAGAATCGTCGTACGATGGAACTGTTTCCTGACCGAATGCACTTATTTCCAGCTCAACTTTTATCCCTTCCGACATTTGTTTTCACCTCTTCCACTCGTTTGAGACTGATCAGGACTCAATCAATCCATATTTCACAAAACTGTGGTATAAACCATCTTCTTCGATAGTTCCAGTTATATCATCTGCAATGGCTTTGAGACCTGGCTTGGCATTTCCCATCGCAATCCCTACGTTGCAAAACTCCAGCATCTCGGCATCATTCATGCCATCTCCGATGGCGAGTGTATCTTTACGGGACATATCCAGATGCTCCAGCAAATCCGCAATAGCAACAGCTTTATGAATGCCGGGGATCATCAGTTCACCGCTTCCTTCACCGAAGATAGGCACCGTGCACTGAATGACTTCAAATTTGCCTTCGAACTCCTGCTTGATTTGCTCAAATGGAATCGTCGAGCTTTCCAGAAAACAAACTTTGTTCACGTCATCCTTGTATAAATCGGCTTCACCATACGTCAAACCGGCAATAAACGGATGGGGCTTTTGTTCTTTTTTTGCTCTGGCATTGGGATCATTATGCACATCACCGTAAATGCGACGTTCCAGATGAGATTGAAGATTGGCGCTCGCGTACAAGGCCGAATTGGATTCCAGGTAGAAGTCAATCTGATGTTCATTGAAGAAATCGACCATATGCCGAACGTCTTCAGCCGTTACCCTTTTGTGATACAGCACTTCCTGACCAAACTCAACATATCCTCCTCCGGCACCGATCAGACCGTCAAACCCGACGTCCCAAATAGAATCGTAGATTTCCGCTTTTGATCGTCCTGTACATAAATAGAGCAGATGTCCATTTTCACGTGCCTTTTTGCACGCTTGTTGCGCTGACACCGGAATGTTACCGTCATCATCTACCAGTGTGCCATCAATATCTATAAAAACAATTTTTCGATTCGTTGTGCTCATCTTCGTTTGCCCCTATCTGTTTCAACCACGCGAATCTCTTCCGTTATATTTACCATAGATTGATCCCCCTTGCTTCCTAGTGCTTACATCACTTGATAGAAAATCTTTATATCTGGCCTGCTGACTTGTCCATATGTACGGTTTGCCAGTCATCGTCCTCCTCAGCAATAACCGTGAATCCTTGACGTTTCCAGAAATCGACGGCCCCAGGCAAAAAGCGATGTGTGTGTAAATACAGCGTTGTATAGCTCATTTCGGCCACCACGTTCTCCAGCTCTCGTACGAGTAGTGAACCGATGCCGTATCTACGATATTTTGAATCCACATAACATTTCACAATTTCAGCTGCAGACTGCTCCGGATATTTTCCAGCCAAAGCTTCGATGCGTCCATCATACGGCAGGATACCAATAGAACCCACAATTCGATTGTCTTCCATGACTGCAATAAGAAAGATGGCATCGGCTGAATCCAGATAATGTTCTCTAAATTGCTCCAAGTCAGCAGGTAATTCTCCATGATCCAGCATGGGAAATACCTCTTTTCGGACACGCATGGCAAAATCAATTGCATCATTCATTTGGTGCTCTTGAATAGCCATCACTCTCGGTACGGCCTGAAGATGTGTCACAAGATCCACATTCCTTATCCTTAGATTTGAGCCCGCTTTCAGCTCCGTATACGAACCCAAATTAAGCATACGTTCGCTCTCTGCCTACAATTCTATCGAATTAATCCCTTTCTATCAATCTATCTAAACTCCTAACCAAAATAGAAGAAAGCCCTCGCGATTTGATAGGGATCGCATACTATAACGCGTGTCATTAATCAAATTTTAAGGGGGACGAACATATGTGGTTATCGCTAGTAATCTCTGCTGTAGCCCTGCTAACATTGGGGTTTGTCTATTATTATGTGGAAGATACACGTGCAGCCAAAAAATTTCATCCCCATGCACCCAAGCAGCTGTTAATCAAATTCAAGGAAGGTACGACAGCCGACGAGATGCACACCCTGCATAAAAAAGCAAAATGCAGAGTAGCCGAAACGTATGAAGATCTGGGCTGGTATCGCATCGAATCAACAAAGAAAATGCACCGGATGTTAGAGAAATACAAGAATCATGTGCTAATCGAACACGCTGAACCCAACTATTATCTTCAGTCATCGTTCACGCCAAATGACCCTTTTTTCCCTTATCAATACAATCTGCAAAAAATCAATGCTCCTGCGGCCTGGGATATTTCACAGAGCAGCAGCTCTGTGAAAATTGCCATTATTGATACAGGCGTACAACTGAATCACCCCGAGCTGGCTGGCAAGATCCTACCCGGTTATGATTACGTTGATTACGATAATGTGCCCGAAGACGGTAACGGGCATGGTACACATGTTGCCGGGATCGCCGCTTCCATTACCAACAACGGCCTTGGGATTGCAGGTGCTGCCCCGCTTGCTTCCATTGTTCCGCTGCGTGTACTGGACAACAATGGACAAGGTACAACGGGGAACGTTGGGAACGGACTTGTTTTCGCCGCCAACAACGGTATTCAAGTCGTCAATCTGAGCCTTGGTGGGCCTACCGGAGAAGCTTTTCTTCAAGCTGCTGTACAATATGCATGGGATCGGGGCGCAGTCATCATCGCGGCAGCAGGCAATGATAATACTTCCTATCCGATTGTACCCGCGTCTTATCCCAACGTTATTGCGGTGGCCTCAACCGATCCTTCCGACCTCAAATCGAACTTCTCGAACTATGGATCGTGGGTAGATATGGCTGCACCGGGTGATTCCATCCTGTCCACGTACCTGGGCAGTTCCTACGCCTACATGAGAGGTACGTCCATGGCAGCTCCTCATGTAGCTGGAGTGGCAGCATTACTGGCTGCCCGCGGGAAAACCAATGCGCAGATTCGCGATGCCCTCTGCTTCGCATCCGATCCCGTGTCCGGCTCTGGTGTCTACTGGACGTATGGGCGGCTGAATGCCTATCAGAGTCTGCAAGTGCCATAACATATTTACATTTACTCTTAATGACATGGATCATCGCCACTTTATTTCTCACGAATAAAGAAATCAAAAAAACCATGGGGCTTCTATCGAAGCTCCATGGTTTAAATAAGTTTGTTTGGTTCTACACTTTTGCTGCCCATATTTCGATTTCAATTTTAATTTCGGGTAAACCTAACTCCGTAATATATCCAATTGTCATCGCAGGATAATCATGACTGAATAATTGTCCCCACTCAGAGTATAAGAAATCCCAATCGATTTTCTCCGTCGCCCATACGTTAACTTTGATAATATGTTCAGCATCTAAATGCTCGGATTTGAGCACTGTTTTAATATTATTGAATGTATTCGTGACTTGCTCATTCAGACTGTCCGGAAAGTGTCCGCTACCATCTGCTCCAATTTGACCCGATGTCACGAACAACTCCGCATTCCTCGGAATTCTTGTAATATGCGTGTACTGTCCTACAGGAGCTGGCATATTAGCTGGATTTTTTCTAGTAATTTTATCAGTTTTCATGTTGATTACCTCGTCATTCTTAAGATTTTTCTGCGATATTCCCTAGTTTTCTTCCTCATTTGGGCACACTTCTCCCTTGGAATAGATTCTAGAAAAAGATAGCAGTGGAGTATCCATATCCTGAAGATATAAACGCAAGTGATTTTTTCTTCATGATTGGATGCTCCTCCCTTCTTAAGTGACAAGATTCTCTTGATCTCTTCATTATATATGAAACAAATCATGAGTCAAAACATCCTTCATAAGCAAAGAGCAATCCCGTGTCAACGAGACTGCTCTTTGTATATTCGTAAGGGATTACACCTCGAGTTAAAAATATTGCGCCCCATGATTGGCAATAACCTCTCTGTACCAATGGAAACTTTTCTTTTTCACTCTACGAAGTGTGCCGCTTCCGTCATTGTTCCGGTCTACATAAATGTAACCGTACCGTTTCTTCATCTCCCCGGTACCTGCGCTGACCAGATCAATCGGTCCCCAGCTCGTGTAACCCAAAAGCTCAACGCCGTCCTGAATGGCTTCAGCCATCTCGGCAAAATGACGATTCAGATAGTCGATACGATAATCGTCTTCAACGGTATCATTCTCCAGCAACACATCCGTTGCGCCAAGTCCATTTTCCACAATAAACAATGGTTTGCCATAACGGTCATACAGCTGGTTGCATGTAATTCGAAGACCTTTCGGATCAATCGTCCAGCCCCATTCGGAAGCTTGAAGATACGGATTTTTCACTGAACCAAACACATTGCCTTCGGTCGAATCCTTCAAAATCTCTGGATCGGTACTTGTACAGCGACTGGCGTAATAACTGAATCCAATATAGTCAACTGTATTCTGCATGAGAATATCTGCATCTTCCGGCTGCATATCAATCACGATCTCGTGTTCTCTGAAGAAACGCTTCGTATACCCAGGATACGCTCCTTTGGACTGAACATCGATAAAAAAGAACGACTCCCGATCCTGCTCCATGGCTTTCCATACATCGTCTGGATTGGAAGTGTACGGATAAACCATGCCCGCTGCTAGCATGCAGCCAATCTGTGCACCTGGAATGATCTTGTGACAGGCTTTCACAGCCAAAGCACTAGCAACCAATTCATGGTGCGCTGCCTGATAGAGAACCTGCTCCTTGTTCTCACCTTCCTGAAGAACAATACCAGCTCCAATGTACGGAAGATGCAGCAGCATATTGATTTCATTAAACGTCATCCAGTATTTGACCTTGTCCTTGTAACGATTAAACAAAGTCTTTGCATAAGTCTCAAAGAAACCAATCATCTTACGGTTCTTCCAACCGCCATATGTTTCGACCAGATGCACAGGGACATCAAAGTGACAGATGGTGACCACAGGTTCAATATTGTATTTCAACAATTCGTTGAAGACATCATCGTAAAACTGTAATCCTGCCTCATTCGGCTCAGCGTCATCACCATTAGGGAAAATCCGTGCCCAGGCAATGGACATTCTGAAGCACTTGAATCCCATTTCTGCGAATAGTGCGATATCTTCTTTGTATCGATGATAGAAATCAATCGCTTCATGCGAAGGATAAAACTCCCCATCTTTGGGCTCATATGAATCGACCTTTCCCAGAGCAATAGGGAAGCGATTAGCCCCCGTGGGGATCAGGTCGACCGTAGTTAACCCTTTGCCACCTTCAAGATAGGCTCCTTCAAGCTGATTCGCTGCCGTTGCTCCTCCCCAGAGAAAATTCTCCGGGAAAGCTGTTAATTTTTCAAACATTCACGTATGCCTCCTATTCATTATGAACGATCAATTAACCGAGCACTGTAAGCAATTTGTCTTTCTCCTGCACAGATGCGTTCTTCGTGCCTACTACATCAAGATAATTGGATGTGTTCGTAATAATAATGGGTGTAACCGTCTCATATCCGGCATCCTTGATCGCTTGCAGATCAAATTCCATGATCAGATCGCCCACATTAACGCGGTCGCCATCTTTGACATGAGCTGTGAAATGTTGACCTTTCAATTGCACGGTATCCTGCCCGATATGAATCAGCATCTCAACACCATCATCCGTTACAAGTCCAATAGCGTGTTTGGTGCGATATACCGTTTGTACAACTCCCGTGATTGGAGATACAACTCTGCCGCTGGTTGGACGTATCGCAATCCCTTTACCCATATGCTCTCCTGCAAAGGTAACATCATTGATCTCTTTCAGTTCAACCACTTCACCAGCCATCGGGCTGAAAATTTCATATCTGTTGTTCGGGTTTGGATCGAGTACCGGGGCTGGAGCTGGTGTAGCCGCTTTGTCCACCGGATCTTTGAAACCAACAACATACGTCAAGATGAAACCAAGGATGAATGCAATAATGGTTGCTGCAACCGTCCAGAAGAATACGGAATTCATACCCTCTGTAGGACTTACATAGCTCGGATAACCGAAGATTCCAAGACCACCAATTATATAACCTTTAGTTCCGGCAAAACCAAGGATACCACCACCAATACCACCAGCAATACAGCTCATAATAAATGGTTTTTTCAATGGCAATGTTACACCGTAAATCGCTGGCTCAGTGACACCGAAAATACCAGATATAAACGCAGGTGCACCGAGTGTTTTTATTTTTTGACTTTTCGTTTTCAGAGTAACCGCAAGCACTGCACCGATTTGAGCAAAAGAAGCTGCAAAAGACAATGCCAGAATCGAATCATAACCAAGCGTTGCAAGGTTAACGAATACCAATGGAACGAGTCCCCAGTGGAGTCCGAACAAGACGAATACTTGCCACAAACCGCCGATTACAAGTCCTGTAAGTAAAGGGCTCAGTCCGTAAATCGAAGATGTGAATGCACCTAACAGTTGACCCGCCCATGTCGCAACCGGCCCAATTACCAGGAACGTAAGTGGTACAATAACTAGCAAAGTACAAAATGGAACTAGGAAATTGCTGACTACTTTAGGCATAACCTTTTTGAAGAAACGTTCGATTTTGACCGCAAAGAACGTTGCTACGATAATCGGAATAACGGATGAAGCATAATCCATTAAAATAACCGGTATACCTAGAAACTCGATCCGAATCGGTGATTCGAACAAAGTGCCTGCAAATAAAGTGTATAACGGTTCTCCAGTACGAATTCCTGCAAGTGTTGGATAGACTAATGATGCACCAATGGCCATACCTAGGAATGGACTTCCACCGAATTTTTTAATAGCTGTGTATCCAAGGAAGATCGGGAAGAAGTAGAATAAACAATCCCCAATGGCATTTAATAAGGCATACGTACCAGCAGTATTGTCCACCCAACCCAAGGACACGAACATAGCAGTGAAACCTTTAATCATCCCCGTCGCTGCGAGTAATCCAAGCACTGGAGTAAATACACCAGAAATCATATCTACAAAGCGGTTAAATAAACTGCCTTTCGGACCCGAATCCTTTTCATCAGCGTCGACCTGTCCTTCAGCTGACAGATTACCTGCTTTTACAACGGCTTTATATACATCCGGCACTTCATTGCCGATAACGACCTGATACTGTCCACCACTCTGCATAACGGTAATGACACCCGGCAGATTTTTAAGTTCTTCTGTTTTAGCAACGCTTTCATCTTTGAGTTTGAAGCGCAATCTGGTTACACAATGGAATACACTGTTTACGTTTTTAGCTCCACCTACACCAGACAAGATGTCTTTAGCCAGTTGATCGTAGTTCATAGCAATTCTTCCTCTCTCTAAGTAGACTCCCGATGCTTGTGAAACAAAGAAAACCTGAACTACTGAACATACACAACGCACCGGAAAATCCGGAGATAAGTCGTGATATTCAGCAATTCAGGTTTTGCCCTTAACGGTTGCAACCCTGTAAGGCTGTACACAGCGATATTCAGTTGTTACACTAACAACTTCATCTTAAAGTAAGTTGCAACCCATCTTTACTGACCCAGAGTGGTCGGAATAACGGAATTGCCTGATTGAACAGTTACAATCCGATTGATGTATGCGCTTACTTTATGGATTCATATTATAATAACTTCTGACCTTTTGCAAGCGTTTTTTTGAGAATCTTTATTTTGTAATATCTTTACTCCGATGTGGCATGCACCACGCGCTCAATATGAATGGTTAAATACATCATTTCTTCGTTAGTCAGTTGATACGTGTAGTTATTTTCAATGAATTTTCTAATCTTCTCCGAGCACTTGTGCGCTTCAGGATACTTCTTCTGAATCATCTCAAATAACTCATCGTCGTTGTTGCTCTTGTAATGTTTGCCTTTCACCAACCGTTGGGCGAAAAACTTCAGGTGGGTCACAAATCGATAATAATTCAATGAGTTCTCGTCAAAGTCCATTTTGAAATGATATTTGATGATCGTCAGAATCTCCTGCATGACCTGCGTCATGCTTCGGATGTTAGGCATCTCTTCGTTTAGTGCTGCATTCACAAAATGAAGTGCCATAAAACCCGCCTCATCTTCCGGCAAAAGCATACCAAACTGATCACAAATCATATTCAGCGCTTCCAGCCCTACCTCATATTCATCCTTGTAAAGCTGCTTGGTCTCCCAGAGCAATCCATTACGGATGGGCAGATTGTTACGATAACGTTCAATGGCAAAATGAATATGATCCGTCAGATGCAGATAGATGCTCTCATTGAGCTTCTTACCCAGTTTCAGCTTGGCATAGGCAATAATCTCCTCAGACACTTTCATGTATTCCAGTGGTATGCTCGCGATTAATGCCTTGAAATTTTCCTGAATATCTTCATTCTGTAAAGTAAATATCTTATCAATATGCTGCTCGGACACCTCATCGCCAGCTCGCTTCTGGAAAGCAATGCCCCTGCCAATGACAATGACCTCACGTTCGTCTTTCATCGCAACTACAGCATTATTGTTTAACACCTTCTCGATCTTCACTTTATCCACTCCAATATACAGAAAAAGGCAAACCGTACCTTCAATACCGAGGTCACTGGCCTTGCCCATTTCACTTCAATGTTAACTAATGTGCGTTCATGGTATTACATTTTTCTACATTGTGCAACAGAAAAATCGGAGATGCTTGACGTCTTACAAATCACATTTTGAATGGGTAAATGAACGTGTTCAGCTCGTTTGCATTTTTTTCTGTTTACGAGTAATTATTCTATATCTATCTACCTTCCCATAAAAACCACTCCCTTTAGCATGACGCCTTATCGAGTGAATTATACTTGTACCCAGAGCTTAAGATCCAGAATTTCAATACCTGCCTGTATCAGATCTGTATCAGAAAGCCTACTACTCGCCTTCCACTTCGACCTTTAATAAACTTAAATTTATAATTATGTTCATGAGCGCATCTGTGTCATTGCAGATTAAAATCGCTTGCACTTATTCACTAATTTCTTGCTTACATGCTTCTTAAAATCCTGTAAAATTCGGATCAAAAATAAATAAAAAAGCCCTCCATAGAGGAGGACTTCATGTGTCCGAATGATGAAAAATTGCATACAAAAAAATAATTCGTCACGCTTTCCTCACTTTTTTACAAACATATATCATCTCATAACATTCTTCAGTAAGCGGCGTACCATGCCAATCCTTATAGAAATGTAAACATTTGCGCCTAATATACGCTTCATCTCTTGAGGGTATGTATATCTCAAACGGATAGGGGTACTTGTCTCGCTGATGATATTTCCGTTCAAATCTTTTGTCTTATTATCTACATGAGTAGACATTCTTTTCCCCTTTTTGTGTAGTCGTTTGGTCATGATTTATTTTTATTTCTTTCCTTCTCCAGCTCTGCTTCTATTCTTCGATTAATGATCTTCAACTGGTCCGAATCCAAGTGTTCGATATCCGTTAACTCTTTGTCGATCTGGTATTCTTCCGCTTCACCCTTGTGCATCAGTCCCAGATGATGCTTAATGGAGCGAATATCCTCGCGCATACTCATGGTCTGTCGATAATTCTCTGCAACAAGTGCAAATATAATCGCGCCTGCCAGAATCGTACCATATGGGATCAGAAGACACAGAACAAATCCTACTATTAAAGCCAAAATGATATACATTCTTCTTTCGCCTCCCCTTTCAATTACAGTTTGAATCGTTCTTGGATCAGCTGCGCCACATCTTTCGGACTCTTGTCGGTGTTATTGATTCGAATATAATGCTCATGCGTAATTTCTCCAGGCTTCGAGTTCAATCGATATTTCTCCATGCTCGAAAGCAGATCCTGCTCAGACCATTCGACATTGCGCTTTGTTGCTTTATACAGCAGTCGATGTGGACTTTTGTTACGCTCTAATCGTTCCGCCAGATCAGACTCTAGTTCAACATAGCATACTTCTGCACCTCTGGACTCGAACAGCGCACTGATTTGGCGAATGTAATCCCAATCCTCTTTCGAATCGAATGCCCACACAAATGTAAAAATCAAACCGGGAAGTTCGCTCTTCGCCACTTCTTCAAAAATCTCCTGACGGAATAGTTGAACAAGTCTCTTTCCTTGAGGCGTACCATAACTGAAATAAGGGGACACCAATTCTATCGTCATATGATTGTGAAACAATTTCAGATCAGTGATCTTCTCCAATTCCTGACCCACTGTCATTTTTCCTACAGCCTGTGGACCAAAAATGATGATGAACTTCATCCTACCACTCCTGACTTCAACGGTATGTATTCCATTACTTGAATTTTATGGACATTAGTCCATAATAACGCCTCTTAGGAAAATAAAAAAGAGATTTCAAGGAATCCGCTGAATGTTCAGGACTTGAAATCTCTTTTGGTTGCTCATACTTGATCTTCATATTCGTTCTCATCGTTTTAGAGGTTAGCCTGCGTTAACGTCCGATCAGAACCCATCCCCACTTCATTCGTCGGAGTCCCGTGGCAATAATCCATGAGAGCAAAATCGCCACAACATAAGACAGCATAATGCCAAGGCTGAAGTGTGGTGCGAGTTCCACGGAAAGCTCTCTTCTCCAGAATAGGAGCACTAATGGGTGTATTAGAAATACACCAAACGCCACCGTACCCAAAGAGTTAAGAATGCGAGCTGCCCGATTAGATCCATTCTGTTTCCATGCACCCATCCGTTCACATACGATCAGCAAGAGCAAACAGGCAGAAAGGGTAAACAAATTACGGAATAAAAATAACAACGTATAAGTTAGCGCCGGGGTTGCGGCCAAAGCCGTTTTCACATAAGTATTGCCATAAATAAAGACTGCTCCTCCGCTCAATAATGCAGCGATCAGCACGTAACGGCAGGAGTACAGTTTCTTCATTGCTGCATCGAAGTTCAATCCAATCCAGGCCCCGAACCCAATAACAATCAGATAACTGGGCAGCAAACTCCCTAGCCGTGAGAAATGAAACTGCAAATGCAGCGCGTAAAAAACAGCCTGTGCCGCAATAAAGAACAACGGTAAATATCGATTAAATAAACGATAACGTGTTAACGAAAGAAGCAGTGGAAAAACCACATAAAACTGCAAAATAATTAGAAAAAAATACAGATGTGTGTGTGCAGTACCGGTTAACAATTGCTCCAAGAACTGCTTCACATGTGCCAGAGGCTCCTTGCCTGCCAACCATTGTTTGACGATAAAATAAATAAGGGACCAGGCCAGATAAGGCACAAACACATAAAATAATCGCTTTTTATAGAAAGCGGGCATCCAGCCTTTTTCCTTCATCTTGGAGCTGTAATTGTAAAACAACACCAGTGAGGAGAGGAACAGAAATGCAGGTACGGCGAATTGCAGAAAGCTGTTCCAAAAATAATAAAAATCATGATCGAACGTGTGCTTGGGATAATGTGCAACTGCCGTAGAAGTCGCATGAATGGCGACCACTGCCATAATTGCAAAAGCACGATAGAAATCCAGATACTCAATTCGCCGGGGCCGATTAACCGGTTGATTCATAATAAAACCTCACTTATGGCTGATAGGATGATAGTTTCCGGCCGCAATCCAGATTCTAACCTTTATTTTAATCAGCAGACGAGGGTATTACAATCATGATCTATATTATTTTTGTTAAATTACAACAAAATACATCATTATTCGACATTAGCTATTTACCTATCCAGAACCGCTCAACGATATTTCCATCTGGCTCAATATAATCTTGATCCTGGATGCCGCCATTACGAAGAATAACTCTTCGGGATGCCTCATTATGTGCGTCACATACGACCAATACTTTGGTGATCCCGAGACCTTCTGTAATTTTCAGAGAAAGTTTAAGGATCTCCGCACCGTATCCATTCTGTCGCTCGCCTGGACAAATTCCATAACCAATATGCCCTCCACTGTGGAACAGCTTTTCATTCAACTCATGTCGTATATTTACGGCTCCAACAACTCGATCACTCTCTGTCACGAGCCAATATGTACTGTCTCTAACCCAGCCTTCCGGAATATCAATGCCTTGTTCATTGCGTTCCAAAAAAGCTAACATCTCTTCAAAAGCATAAGGCTCTTTCGAAACGACCCACGGTACCATTGATTCGCTGCTTGCAACCCAATCTTCGTAAAATGCCAGATACGTTTCTTTATATTCCACTGAAGGTTTGACGAGTCTCACTTTTTCTTTGACCATTAAAGTACATCCCCCTCACTTATATAGATATTACCATATTCAATCACACGAGTTCATGAATATAACAATTCACTAAAACACTAATTCACAGTCATGATGCTCCCAGACGTCGAACAGATTACCGTCCAGATCCTCAAATGTAAAAAACTTTCCGTATATGCCCTCATCACTGACTTGGCCAACACAGACATGAGCAGCATTAAGATCTGTATGGAGTTTAACGATATCGTCCGTAAAAAAAGTGATTACCCATCTCTTTTTTTGCTTCACTTGAAATACGGCTCTGGAATCATGATCACTTTCAATCAGGTCAAGAATCGGTCTATTGTCTCTAAAAAGGCTAATATAGCCTTCTCTAGGTTGTCTGATATTGAATCCAAAATGGTTCACAAACCATGCTGCTGACTGCTCTACATTTGTTACAGGAATGACATTGTATGCAATACCTAATATTTTTCCAGTCGTCAAATTTTTCCTTCTCCCTTCATTGCATTAATAACTTATGAACCTCATATCGGAGTGAAGAACTGCATCTTTATCCAAGTAAAAAAAGAGGACCTGCGTGTGCAGATCCTCTCTCGGGTTCAGCTTTCGCTATTATATTAGTTCACGATCCTGCTGCAGATTCCTCTAATCCATACTAGTTATACCGTTAAACTGATTCCACCTGTTGTGCTTGCACTCCCTGATCCGCTCCAAGCATCTTATATGTGAATTGATAGCTTCCTGATCCCAGAGTAATTCGTACATCCGTTCCCTGCGTTTGAATGTCATGAATATCCGGTACTTGGGCCAAAGCTTTTCCGTTCTCCAGGACTGTCTCCACATCTGCTCCAGGAAGAAGGACCGTGCCTGTCGTATTGGCCGGAATGGTCACACGAACCTCCATCTCGTTATGTTCACGACGATACCAGTTTGATGTGACCGTTCCGTACATGCTCTCGAAACTTGCTTCTACCCACTCCAGTCCAGGTCCTGGTTTGGGCTCGATATGCACGATACGGAAACCGGGCTGTTGCTCATCTGTATTGATTCCCGCGACATAACGATATAACCATTCTCCTATGGCGCCGTAAGCATAATGGTTGAATGAATTCATGTCTGCGCTCCACAAACTGCCGTCCTCCCGGATTCCGTCCCAATGCTCCCAAACCGTAGTCGCACCTTTTGTTACTTGATACAACCAGGATGGATAGTCTTCCTGAAAGAGTAGCGTATAGGCCAGATCATGATGTTCCGTATCACTCAGTACCGGATTCAGATAAGGTGTTCCAACAAATCCGGTGGTCAAGTGGTTTCCTGCGTCCGCAACCAGTTTTCCCAACTGATCAATGGTACGTTTCCGAGCTGCATCATCCAATAGATCAAAATGCAAAGCAAGCACATGCGCAGTCTGTGTGGGGACAGCAAGTTTACCGGCAGGTGTCACAAATTCATCTTGAAAGGCAGCAACAATGTTGTCATGCAGATTTTCATAATACACTGCATCTTCCGTCTTCCCCAACACCTCAGCCGCTTTCCGTGTTAGAGAAACAGAGTAGGCATAAAATGCTGTCGCTACAAAATCCTTGTCTGTAGCTCCAATATAGCTGTCTGGCTTGGAATCCAGCCCGAGCCAATCCCCGAAATGGAAGCCTGTATTCCATAGGTAAGGATTCTCACCCTGAGCATGGATGTAATTAATCCAGCGCTGCATGCTGTCATATTGCTCAGCCAACAGCCTGACATCCCCATACATCTCGTAAATCGTCCATGGACAGATGACAGCAGCATCCCCCCAGGCGGCTGAAGAATGACTGGTATCTCCCCATCCCTCTGACGTTGAATTCCTCAGATTAGGAACAAAGAAAGGAATACCTCCATCCTCGCCCTGATCCGCCTGTAGATCCCTTAACCATTTGGTAAAAAAAGGCGCCGTGTTCATCAGGTATGAAGAGGTTCGTATAAACATCTGAGCGTCTCCCGTCCAGCCCAGCCTCTCATCACGCTGCGGGCAGTCTGTCGGTACGTCAACGAAATTCCCTTTTTGTCCCCACAATATATTGTGATGAAGCTGATTTACAAGCGGACTTGAGGTCTTGAAGTTACCTGTACGCTCCATATCGGAATGTAGTACAACTCCTGTGAAATCCTCCAGGTTGACGTGATCCGGGAACCCGATGAGCTTCACATAACGGAATCCCTGAAATGTAAAATGCGGCTCATACGTCTCTACACCGCTGCCTTTTAACGTATAACGAATACACTGGGTGGCACTGCGGAGATTTTCCGTATAAAAATTACCTACATGATCCAAAATCTCGGCATGTCGTAATTCAACCGTATGACCCGACTCACCCTGAACGCTGAATCTTACCCAGCCGACCATATTCTGTCCCATGTCCAGCACACGCTCTTCCAGTGGAGTTGTAAGCAAACCAATCGGCTTCAGCAATTGTACTTGCGTTACCGCAACATTCTCCTGAGCAACGATAATCTCTTTTGTATAATCAAGCACACGTACGGGTGACCATACTGCTGAGCATGAATCAGTCCACTCAGACTCCAGTCGTGCATCGTACGTTTCACCCATATAGATATCCGACATACAGATAGCAGTGTGCGAACTCTCCCAGTCTTTATCCGACACAATACGTTCTTGCGAACCATCTTCATAATGAACATGAAGTTCCAGCAACAACGCATAGTCCGTTCCATAGATTTTCTGTCCCTTATCCCATCCCAAATGACCTTTGTACCAGCCATCTCCCAGATAAGCACCGAGTATGTTCTGTCCATTCTCAAGTTGATCGGTAACATCATAAACTTGATATTGCAAGCGCTTACCATAACTGGTCCAGCCCGGGGTGAAGTATGCTTCGCCCACTCGCTGATTATTCAGATGAAGTTCGTACAATCCAAGTGCAGTCACATATATTCTTGCCGACACGACAGGCTTTTTCAGTTCAAACAACGTACGCAGTCTTGGGCAAGACTCATCCTGCTGAGAGGAAGGATCGACTGTGATCCACTCCGCCTGCCAGGCATCTTGACCACCCATAAATCCCGTCTCGAAATACGCTGTCTCCGACCAGTCTGATTCATCTCCTGCACGATCCCAGGCACGAATGCGATAATAGTAGCGAGTTCGTGCCTCGAGCCCCCCGTGATCCAGTTCAACATGAATGGACTGATCAGAGCTTTTTTTGCCGGAATCCCATTCCATCTGAGCAAAATCTTCCGTCCGTGACAACTGAATTTGATAATCTGACTGTACACAATTTCTGTGATCGGATTGCACATGCCAGCTTATCCTCGGCGACGTGATGTCTATTCCAATCGGATTTATTCTATACTCACAACGCAGATGATTTACGGTCAACATCAGAAAACATCCCTTTCCATCGTAGTTTCCAATTCCAGGTTACGATATAATTATATCGATTCTGTGATCGGAAATACCCGGCAATGAGGACAGTTTAACCCGGTAATCTGGTCATTCCAACCAAGGGGGCTATTCCATGAATCCAACCGTACAATTGTTCAAGAGCGAGTCCTTTTTCCAGAATAATCTGAAGCTGTTTGTGAACCGATGTTCGGAGGATTTTGTGGTTCCCTTTCACGCACACGAATTTGTTGAGTATAGTTATGTGGCAGAGGGAAAGGGCTTTCATCACATTGGTGAAGATATTATTCCAGTACAAAAAGGCATGTTATTTGTCATTCCGGTTGGTGTTCCTCATGTATTTCGTCCGGCTACAGCGAATGTGTCAGAGCATCCACTCATTATCTATAACTGTCTGTTCAATTCCGAACTGATCCACACCCTGTCCATAATTATTCAGGAGACGGAGATTCGAAACCATCTGACCGACCTGGAAAAGAATCATGTTCCTTATGTATCCATCACAGATTACAGCCAGCGGATAGAAGAATTAATGGTAAAGCTCTATCGCGAATCTGCTGTTCCGGGAATTGGCTCTTCCACGATCCTGTACACGCTTGTTAGCCAACTCATCGTAACAACGTACAGACAGATTCATCAAGCCACCTGCAATGAGAAGGAAAATGGGGTTGAGATGGAGCACATCCTTCATTACCTCGACCAGCATGTTCACGAACGAATCCGACTAAGCGAACTGGTGAACCTTTCTGGTTGGAGCGAGAGACATATTGGACGTATGTTTGTAACCCACACCGGACGGACGTTCGGTGCCTATCTGCAACATTTGCGCATACAAAAAAGCTGTGAATTGCTGAAGAATTCACAACATAAAGTCAGTTTCATTGCTGAACTTGTAGGTTACCGGGATGTAGATTCATTTTACGCGGTCTTCAAACGAATTACGGGAGAAACCCCGCAGGGCTATCGAAGGAACTTCAGAGCGGAAGCATTGAATTAATTCTCCCTGCCTTCCATTCCTTTCTCTGGGTTTATTTCTTTACAGGATCTAATTTGCTTTCTTCATGTTCTGTTTCAAGCAGACGATCCACATAAGCCTTTGCACCTTTCCATGAGGTCATCAACGGAAACTGATGCTGCTCCCGCTCGTTTACATTCCATGGATGAGGGATACAGATGACTTTTTTTCCGTCATTCATTGCGGGTATCAGATTATGTGCTCCATCATCAATTAACAGATCGAAGTTAATCAAGTTCTTCCGTTTACAAGTTATAAACTGCTCTGGAGTTATGTAAGGCATATGCTTTTGGAGCCAATTCCACTTCTCAACAACCGTTTTGGGCTCAGCCGCCGTCAGAATCAGCAGATCATAGGCCTGATGGAGCTTCTCCACCTCTTCCACAACATATTCATCATATATCTCCAGCTCCTCAAACAGCCCGGGCCGACCGTAGAAAACATCATGTGTACATTCCGGATGGCGCATATGGGATGTGTCCCAATGAATCATATCCTCATATCTCAACGGATGGGTTGGGAAGTTAATGTTGTTATGATAGATGGCTCGCTTGACCAGATGGCATATGGTATCATCCATATCTACTGCAATAATTGGTTTCTTCATCTTTATCCCCTCCAATAGGATCACAGTATATCATCATCGTTGTAACAGCGCTATCCTTTTTGAGCCCAAAATAAAAAGCGGCCCCTGCGCCGCAACAACTGCTGCGCAAGGACTGCCCCCGAAATCAACCCAAATCTTCACCGTTCGTAGCGATGACGTTCTGATACCAACCAAAGCTCTTTTTCTTATAGCGATTCAATGTGCCTTGTCCGTTGTCGTCCTGGTCGACGTAGATTACGCCATAACGCTTGGACATTTCCGAAGTGGACGCACTGATAATATCAATCGCACCCCAGTTGGTATAACCCATAAGGTCTACCCCATCCATGACTGCTTCTTTCATTTGTGTAATATGTTTTCTCAGATAATCAATCCGATAATCATCATGAATGGAACCATCGGCCTCCACCGTATCCTTGGCACCGAGTCCGTTCTCGACTACAAATAATGGCAATTGATAGCGATCATACAGCTCTTTCAATGCTACACGAAGTCCAACCGGATCAAGCTGCCAGCCCCATTCTGTACGCTCCAGGTTTGGGTTCTTAATTGTGCTGTACAGGTTGCCTCCAGTTACCCCATACTCTTCCGGATTCACTGCGGAAACCAGGGAGGTGTAATAACTGAACGAGATGAAATCAACGGTATGCTCTTTCAGAATGGCTTCGTCTCCAGGTTCCATCGTAATGGAAATGCCGTGCTCAGCCCAATAACGAGCCATAAAGGTTGGATAACTGCCTCGCACCTGTACATCGGTATGCAGCAGGTTCAGCTGATTATCGATCTGAGCTTGCAGCACATCCTCCGGCTTCGACGTAGCCGGGTAGTGAATCATGCGTGCAAGCATACAGCCAATCTGGAAGTCCGGATTAATCTGACGCGCTTTCTGCGTTACCAGACTGCTGGCAACAAACTGATGATGAAGTGCTTGATAGGAAGCTTGCATCACGTTATCGACACGATCCTCAATAATGCCTCCACCCGTGAATGGCTCAATAATGGTCGTGTTGATCTCATTAAACGTCAGCCAGTATTTCACCTTGTCTTTGTAGCGATTCATTACAGTCTCGGCGTATCTTACAAAATGTCCGATAACTTCCCGTCCTGCCCAGCCATTGTACTTCAATACCAATGACATCGGCATTTCATAGTGGGAGAGCGTCACGAGAGGTTCGATATGGTGCTTCCGCAATTCGTCGAACACTTCATCATAGAAACGTAATCCTTCTTCATTCGGCTCAGCATCGTACCCGTTCGGGAAAATACGCGGCCAGTTGATCGAAAGACGGAATGTCTTAAAGCCCAGCTCGGCGAACAACGCAATATCCTCTTTGAAGCGGTGATAGAAATCAATACCGTAACGCTTCGGGTAGCCCTTCGCACTGTGGTGATTCATCGCTTTCTCAACCGTTGCACTGGTCACGTGCATCAGTTCTCTAAGGTTGGTGTAATCCTTTTTCTCAAAATAAGGAACCATATCCGCCGTGGACCAGCCTTTGCCCCCTGCATCGAATCCACCTTCAGCCTGGTTGGCGGCAATGGCGCCACCCCACAGAAAACCTTCTGGAAACCCTTGTCGATTGATCATGCGTATCTCTCCTCTTCTTATTGAAGTCGTCTATTTCGTCTTAAGTTCGTCTTTAGACTTTAAATTTCAGCTTTCAATACTTCTTCACCGGTCGTAATTGCTCCCAATTTCACAGGCAGAACCTGCTTGTAATCTGCTGTATTCGTAACGACCATAGCCGTTGTAATGTCATATTCCTTGGCAATTTGATCAAGTTCAAATGTGAGTAACTTGTCCCCTGCCTGTACACGTGCTCCCGTAGCTACGTGGGCTTCAAAATACTGACCGCGCAGTTTCACGGTGTTGATTCCCACATGGATCAGAAGCTCCATTCCGTTATCACTGCGAACGACGATCGCATGTTTTGTTTTGAACACATTCATGATGGTACCTGTAACTGGTGACACCAGTTCGCCCACCGTTGGAACAAATGCCACACCTTTACCCATCAATTCATCGCCAAACGTTGGATCCTTGACTTCTTTAAGTGCGATCGCTTTACCTGTCATCGGTGCAACGGCTACCGCATCACTTGTTGGTGTTGGAGCATCCATTTCGTCCACGTTCACAGTTGCAGCATTGCTGGAAGGTGCTGTCGCTGATACAGCAGAAGCGCCTGGTGAGAATTGAGCGAGCGCTTCAGCGTCTCCTTCTTCTTCCTTGATTCCGAATACAGTCGACATAATCGCCCCTACTACAAAGGCTAGGATCATACCACCAAGGGAATACCAGAACGTCTGTCCGATCAGGGCGGGCAGTCCAGGAAGTCCGCCGTTACCTGCAAGCACATAAGCCTTTGCCCCGAAGGCCAGGGCAAATCCGCCACCTACAGCACTACCGATCATTGCTGCAGCAAACGGTTTTTTATATTTCATGTTCACACCGTACATTGCTGGCTCGGTTACACCCATCAGAGCTGTAAAACTGGTGGACAATGCAACAGTTTTCAGCTTTTTGTCTTTTGCACGGAAGAATACGCCCAACGTTGCTCCGGCCTGTCCCATATTGGAGATATACGTCAGTGGCAAGAATTTATCAAAGCCTAATGTAGCAATATTGCTCAGGATGATCGGTACGAGCGCATAGTGCATACCTGTCATAATAATGAGCGCCATCGCGCCGCCCAGAACGATACCCGCAATCAATCCGCCTTCATTCAACAGCCAGTTAATACCACCGGACAAGCCGCTACCTACAAATGTACCCAGTGGTCCAATCGCAATCAGCGTTACGGGAACCATAACAAGCAAAGTAATCAGCGGCACAAGCAATAGCTTGAGTGCAGCAGGGATAACGCGGTCAACCCACTTCTCAACATAGGACATCAACCATACAGCGAGTAAAATCGGAATTACAGATGAAGCATAACTGACAGCCGTTACCGGAATGCCGATAAAGGCGACTGATTCACCGCTGGATAGCAATGCGCCCATATCGGGATACATTAGTGCCGTTCCTAGCGCAATGGCCACAAACGGGTTACTTCCGAATTTGCGAGCGGCACTAACCGCGATTAGCAGCGGAAGGAAGTAGAATACGCCATCCCCAATGGCCGAAAGAATACGGTACGTGTCCGTACCTGCTGACATCCATTCCAGGGATACGAATAATGCAAGCAAGCCTTTGAGCATACCCGCAGCTGTAATTGCTGGCAGCATAGGTGCGAAGACACCCGCAATCGTCTCAAAAATATTAAGAATTACATTTTTATTTTTTTCCGGTTTAGCCTGTTTATTTTCTGAACTTTGCTGTATTGCCGGATGTTCCTTCACCATCGCATCGAATACTTTGGATACGTCATTCCCGATAATCACCTGAAATTGATCGCCTGAGATATTCGTTCCCATGACTTTGTCCAGCTTCTTGAGTGAGTTATTGTCCACTTTATCGTTGTCTTTCAGATCAAAGCGCAGTCGAGTAACGCAGTGATACACCGAGTTGATATTGTTTGTTCCCCCAACGGCTTTGATGATTTCCTGTGCCGTTTCCTGATGTTTCATGATCATTTCCTCCTCATTTTTCCAATAAAAAATACCCGAACAAATAACCACGTCTTCTACGCGATATTCATTCGGGTATTGCCTGATTGAACAGTAACAAGCCCATTTGATATTTAGTTAGGTTCTGGTTCATGTTCTTATCATTCATTGCTCACGCTTCGGTTTCATCAACCGCTCCAGATGAAGGGTCAGATACAACTGTTCAGAATGTGTCATATCATACTGATAGTTCTTATGGATAAAAGTCTCGATCTTGCCGATACATTTGAAGGTTTCGGGATAGTTTTTCCGAACGACCTCGTATAAATACTCCTCCGCATCGTCATGTGACGAGTGAGTAATTACGCGTTGGCAGAAATACTTCAAATGAGTAATGAAACGGAAATAATTGACGCTATCTTCATCCAATTCAACATTGAAGTGATATTTGATAATGTTCATGATCTCCTGGAGCAGCTGCATCAGATGAGTGACATCGTTCATGGAATCATTAACTTCCGCATTGATGAAATGCAGCGCGATGTTGCATATTTCATCCTTCGGAAACTCCACATCCAGCCTTTCCTTCAGCAAGGTGAGCGCCTCCCGGGCCACGTCGAACTCGGCCTTGTAAAAATGCTGCACTTCCCAGGAGAGTGGATTGCGAGTGATCATTCCCTTTTCCAGACGCTGGACAGCAAAATGAATGTGATCAGACAGGGAGACATAAATCCCGTCACTGATGGTTTTGTTCAATTGTGTACGCGCCAGCGTCACAATATCATCTGTCGCCTGCAGGATTTCAATCGGCACTTCCGTGACGATGGACTTGAACTTCTCATAGATCGATGCATCCTGAAGCCGGAATACTTTCTCGATCCGCTCTTCATCAATCTCATCGCCTGCCTTGAACTTAAACCCGATACCCCGGCCGAGGATCAGCAGTTCCTGATTTTTGTCATCCACGGTACTGACAATATTGTTATTAAATATCTGTTTAATAATCATGTTGGACCCACCTGTTTTTTTTGAGGATTAAAAAAGGGCAAAACCAAAATAGAAATAATAAAATCATTTCCATAGTGGTTTTGCCCGCATTACCGGTAACAAGCCTCGGGTCTAATTTATCATAACCTGAAAACGGTGTCAACCCAAAATGCTGCCACTGTAAATTCACAACATCCCACATACATGCAACATTTCCCTTAAATTCCACGTTAAAAGAAATATAAGTTTTATTGTTTACCTTTTATCAATTAAACAAACAGGAGGATTCTTTCCAATGAACAAAATCAAATCCGTTACAGCAACTCTTGCAGCCATAACCCTGCTATTATCCGCAACCCCCATATCCGCAGCAACGCAGAGCAATTCCTCAGCAGTAATAGCAAATACCCAGGCTTCCCTGAATCTCGATGAAACAGCGCTGAAACGATTAACCGAAGCCATCACAGCATTGGTAGGTAAACAGACGGTGCAATTCACCAGTTCCAATCCAGGGCTGGGCTCTGACGAGTTGTCGGTGGAAGGCATCGTTAAGGGAGCCGCAACCGCTATGTCTTCGCAGGTCTATAATAAAAAAGAAGATCGTGTAGAATCGACCATTCTGATCTACCAAGCTTCAGATATACATAAATTTATGGATAATGCGCTTCGTCTCAAAATAGACAGCTTTCTGAAATCATTTGACCCCAAGGAAACCTTCAAGCCTGATGCCGTATGGCGGGTCAATCATCCAGGCAAAGAAAGCGGCCTTAATAACTATTGGGTAATCTGGGGAGAACATCAAAGTGTTTACATCGATATAGACAACAACAATGAAATTACAGCCAGCTTCACGTACGCCCTGCAAAACGCTGATGCTTCCCTGACCAACAAAGCCAGAAACGCATTGAAAACCTTGGGCATTTCACAAAAGAAGGCGTTTGATTATGTGCTGCGTCAGCAAAATGGAAAAGACTCCTTCTGGAATTATCGCGATGACGGAGATATTAATCATGTATTTATTGGAGCCAAGACAGGCAAGGTATGGGCAGTCCAAAATGACTTTGGCAAGGACTGGAGCGGGTACAAGGATTTCAACAAATCCTTCGCCAAACCTAAGTTGAGCAAATCACAAGCCTTGTCCGCTGCCTCACCGAAGGTAAAATCTCTTTTTGGAATCCAACTGAAAGGCTATACGGTCACAATTAAAGAAAATCAGTACACCTTTACGAAAAAAGGAGCTGCTACCGTTGTTGGGGAAGTCAACAAAAAAGGGGTATTCTATTCGCTTGAGGTTCAGCCATTAAATGGTATGCGGAATTAGTCAGCCATCTGCATACAAAAGGATACACGGGCCTTGTATAAAAGCAATCACATGAAAAGATTCTATCCGTCGTCTTTTTGAATGGAGTACAACTATGAGCCCTTCGACGGAAGGGCTCATAGTTACTAATTATCGCTGATTATTGCTGGAACGTCACATGAATCTGTACAATCTCGGATCGGCTGCTTGTGCGAATCGGAGGTCCCCAGAAGCCGAATCCAGAGGTCACGATAGAGTGCATGGACCCTTTTTGGAGATAACCCCAATCATTCTCGTAGATGGCCTTAGTAATAAACTGAGCGGGGGCGATCTGACCACGATGGGTGTGACCAGACACAACCAGATCCACATGGTTTTGCTCCGCAATATCCAGATCATAAGGCTGGTGATCCATCATGAGCACAGGCTTGCTCAAGTCGGTATCCTGCATCAACGTCGCTACTTCTGCCCGATCCTTCTCTGTCCGGTCTTTCCGTCCAATCAGTGTAATCTTATCGTCCAATGTAATTTTATCATCATACAGAACTTGCATATTACTCTTCTCCAGAGCGGAAATCAGATCCTCGATCGGACCATTATACTTGTCATGATTGCCCAGTGAGGCGTACACGCCGTAAGGGGCCTGAATGCCGCTGATAATATCCGCAATCCCACTCTTGAGGTACATATCCAAATTGTCATCGATAATATCACCAGGATACAGTACCAAATCCGGCTTCAACGCGTTAATTTCTTCCACCATGCGTTTAGCGTGAGCAGGGCCAGACAGCAGGCCAAAGTGCATATCCGCAGCCATAACAATGTTAAGGTTGTCGACACCTTCCACTTTTTTATCAATCTGAATGCTGTATTGCCTTACGACTGGACTATAGGCGTTATAGATACCATAGCCCATCGTGAACAGCAACAGCACGAGGGTGACCACACCTGCCCATTTATGAGCGTAATGTCTTGGAATACGGGTTAGTCTAAGTAACCATAACGTTAGATGAACTACCGGCAGGATCAATAAAAGCAGAGAAAAGATCGCGAGCCAATAAGAACCAATCACACTAAGGAAGGAGATGCTTCCAAACAATCGTGCCAGTATGAATGAAACTGCAAGAAATACAAGTGCAACGATGTATAACCAACGAAATCTCGCAGATACAACAGGCTTCATCCAACTCCATCCGCTCCGTCCTATGTAAAACACTAATAAACCGTACACTACCAAAAACAAGATGCCTGCAAGTACAAACATGCCTCCGTTAACCTCCACGTCAATAAGTTGATTGCTGAATTTTCTCTTAACCAAATTCCAGTCCATCTGAACAAGTATAACGCAGTTAAAGGGGTGAGGACATCTGTTTCCATTCCTCAGATGCGTACATTTTATTACAATTTGGGATACTTGAATTCCAATCATTATATAGACGATACGTCGACCCATAGCTCTTCATCTGAATAAAAAAACATTCCTGCGTCCGCTCATGACTGACTAACATCATGACCGAGCACAGGAATGCTGAATGATCTAGAATTACATATTACTCGTTAGTATCCATCCATTGGAAGTGGAATGAACCTTCTTTGTCCACACGTTTGAATGTGTGAGCGCCAAAGTAGTCACGTTGTGCTTGCAACAGGTTAGCAGGCAAACGCTCAGTGCGGTAGCTGTCATAGTAAGATAATGCGCTGGAGAATCCAGGAACCGGAATTCCTTGAGTTACCGCAGCTGCAACGACTTCACGCCATGCACCCTGGTAGGATTCAACAATGTTTTGGAAGTATGGATCAAGAAGCAGATTTTTCAGTGCTGCATCCTTGTCATACGCTTCTTTGATGTTTTGCAGGAACTGCGAACGGATGATGCAGCCACCACGGAAGATCATGGCGATGTTGCCGTATTTCAGATCCCAGCCGTACTCGTCGGAAGCTGCGCGCATTTGGGCAAAACCTTGTGCGTAAGATACGATTTTACTTGCAAACAGCGCTTTGCGCACGTTCTCGATGAACGCCTTTTTGTCGCCAGAGAAGGCTTCTGTTGCTGGTCCATTCAAGATTTTGCTTGCTGCTACACGTTCGTCCTTCATTGCAGACAGGAAGCGGGAGAATACGGATTCCGTAATCATGGACAATGGTACGCCGAGATCCAGCGCGCTTTGGCTTGTCCATTTGCCTGTTCCTTTTTGTCCGGCTGCATCCAGAATGACATCAACCATTGGTTTACCCGTTTCTGGATCGTATTTGGAGAAGATGTCTGCCGTGATTTCGATCAAGTAGCTATCCAGCTCGCCTTGATTCCATTCGGAGAAGATCGCATGCAGTTCTTCAACGGACACATTCAGCACCGATTTGAGCAAATGATACGCTTCACCGATCAACTGCATATCTCCATACTCGATACCGTTGTGTACCATTTTCACATAGTGTCCGGCACCATCTGGTCCAATATATGTGCTGCAAGCATCGTCGCCTACTTTAGCGGAAATGGCGGTCAGAATCGGTTCAACGAGTTCATAAGCGCTCTCTTGTCCACCTGGCATGATTGCCGGGCCTTTCAATGCGCCTTCTTCCCCACCGGATACTCCCGCACCGATAAAGCGAAAACCTTTGGCTTCCAGCTCTTTGCTGCGGCGTTGAGTGTCAGGGAAGTATGCATTCCCTCCATCAATGATGATATCGCCCTCGTCCAAGTGAGGCAGCAGCTGTTCAATGGTAGCGTCCGTTGCTTTACCCGCTTGAACCATGATCAGGATTTTGCGTGGAGATTCCAGGGAACCCACGAACTCTTCAATGGAGAAGGCACCTGTCAGGTTTTTTCCCTCAGCCTCTTTTAGGAGATCATGCGTTTTCTCCGGGGAACGGTTAAATACCGATACCGAGAATCCTTTGCTTTCAATATTAAGGGCAAGGTTCTTACCCATTACTGCAAGTCCGATGACACCGATCTGTTGTTTACTCATTATGTCCTCCCAATACTCTTTATATATAGTAGGTAAAATTCGAGATCAACAATCCTTTATTACTGAACTGTTTTTTTCCAGTCTGCTGCAAATTTATCCATGCCTTGGTCTGTCAGTGGATGTTTGGAGATTTGTTCAATGACGGAGAATGGAACAGTAGCAATATGTGCTCCTGCCATGGCTACACGTGTAACGTGGTCCGGATGTCTTACCGAAGCTGCAATAATCTGTGCATCCAGGTTATGTGTACGGAACAGTTCAGCGACTTTGGCAACCAATTGCACGCCATCTTCGGAGATATCATCGAGACGTCCCAGGAATGGGGATACATATGTTGCACCGGCACGAGCAGCAAGCAGCGCCTGGTTTACGGTGAAGATCAATGTCACATTCGTTTTCACGCCTTTTTTGGTCAGGTAACGGCAAGCTTCCAGCCCTGCAAGTGTCATTGGCAGCTTGATTGTGATGTTTTTGTCGTTGTTATTGATTTTGATCAGTTCGTCTGCTTGAGCAATCATCTCTTCAGCTGTAATCGCATCTGGTGTTACTTCCGCAGATACGGATTCAACTTCAGGTACCTCACGCAAAATTTCTTCAATACGGTCTTCGAATTTCACGCCTTCTTTGGCTACCAATGACGGGTTAGTTGTAACACCAGACAGGACGCCGATTTTGTATGCTTTTTTGATGTCTACCAGGTTTGCTGTATCGATGAAAAATTTCATGTTCAATTACCTCCAAGGGATATGTTTTTTTGTTTTTTATGTTACAGATTAGCATTAACAGCCAAAGGAACTTCAATATCATCTTCAGCCTGCTGATCGGCAGGTTGGTCAAACCACCAGTGATGCCCTTCCGCAGCGAGCATCGCATCCGACTCTGCTGGTCCGTAGCTTCCAGCCGGGTACAGATGAAGCGGGAGCAAATTCTCCTGGAATGCATCCAGAATAGGTTGTACCCAAGCCCAGGATAGCTCTACTTCATCCCAATGGGCAAAGAACGTTGGATCACCATGCAATGCATCATGGATTAAGTTCTCATAGGCCTCAGCCAGATCCTCACGATCTGGTGACAGATCGATATGAACCGGTTTGAACTCCCCTTTATTTTGCGGGTCGCTCGCATTCAGCTGCAGCGTCATGCTCTGGTCAGGACTCATCTCAATCACAAGCAGGTTCGGCTTGGAACCGTTAACCACGTTGGCTTGGCCAGATGGTTCCTTAAATTCGATGACAATACGCGTCGATTTCTCCTTCATTCGTTTACCGGTACGGATATAGAAAGGCACTCCGCGCCAGAAGAAGTCATCAATCTGCAATTTGGCAGCAATAAACGTATCATTCATCGTATTCTCGGCAACACCCGGTTCAGCTGCATATCCGTTAACGGAATTGCCTTGGATGTTTCCTTCAGCATACTGTCCGCGAATGACACTTGCACCCACGTTTTGCTTTTGCAGTGGCTGGATCGATTCCATGATGTGTTTTTTCTTCAAACCGACTTTTTCCGAGGTGCTGTTATATGGAAGCTGGATCGCCATCATCATAAGCAATTGCAGCATATGATTCTGGAACATGTCACGCACGGCGCCTACATGATCATAATAGGATGCCCGTTCTTCCACGCCAACAGTCTCATTAGCGGTGATCTGCACATTGGAGATGTAACGGTTGTTCCACAACGCCTTCATGATCGGATTGCTTTGATGCAAGGTTTCCAAACGCTGCACCATCGGTTTGCCCAAATAGTGGTCAATTCGATAAATTTCTTCTTCTGTGAACGCCTCGCTTAATTTGCGATTGAGGTCACGAGCCGATTGCAGATCATGTCCAAATGGCTTCTCGATCACAAGGCGTTTCCAGCCTTCAGTTGATCCAAGTCCACTTAGCTGAATGTTTTCTGCAATGGGTTCGAAGAATTCTGGACCAACTGAAAGGTAGAACAAACGATTGGAAGGAATGGCAAGCTCTGCTTCTCTTTGTTCAACCAAATGTAACAGCTCTTTATAATCTTCCTTATGGCTTATATTCAATACACTGTAGCGGAAAGCCTGCACGAATGATTTCACAACCTCAGGATCAGCCGGACGTCTGGAAAATTCATTTAATGATTTTTCCACTTGTGCCTGAAAGAATTCATCAGACCACTCTCTACGTCCCAAGCCAATCAGCGAGAAGGATGCCGGAAGTTTCTGCTCAATATATAAATTATATAAGGCTGGATATATTTTTCTTTTGGCTAAATCGCCAGTCGCACCAAATAAAATAATGCTCGTTGGTTCCATCTCACTATTCTCCTTCCAAGTAACTCTGGTTTCTTTGCTGTAGTTACACTATAATACGTTTTATAGCCATACAAGTAATTAATATATTTCACAGGAGCTATAGACGATATCTATGACGACAAATTATGAATTATATAAGGTATTCTATTGGGCTGCCAAAACAGGCAGTTTGACCCAAGCCGCCAAAGCGCTATATATTACTCAACCCAGTGTCAGTCATGCCATTAAACAGTTGGAAGAAAGCTTTGGTCTCACGTTGTTTTACCGGAACTCCAAGGGAGTTGCGCTAACACAGGAAGGTGTAAGTCTGTATTCCTATATTGAACAATCACAAATTTTGATCTCGCTGGCCGAGGAGAAAATGGCTGCATTGAAGAATTTAGACAACGGAGAACTACGGATTGGTGGCAGTGATTCGCTGTTCAAGCATTACATGCTGTCCTATCTGGAAGAATTCCATGTGCTCTACCCTAACATCAAGCTGCATCTAAGTCATGGGACAACGCCGGAAGTCATAACCTTTCTGAAAGAAGGCAAAATTGATTTGGGTGTTGTGCGAATGCCCATTGTTGATCCGCAGCTTGAGGTCAGGGAAAGTATCCAGCTCAAAGACTGCTTCGTTGCGGGGGAACGTTATGCGCAGCTCAAGGGAAAAGTCATGACACTGGAGATGCTGATGGAGCATCAGCTGATTCTTTTTTCGCGGAACAGCAGGGTTCGCATGGCGATTACTGAATTGTTCAACAGCTATGGCTACACACTTAAACCGGAGATTGAGGTCGGAAGCGTAGATTTGTTAATTGAATTTGCACGGCGGGGATTGGGCATATCGTATGTCACCCGTGAATTTATTTCCAAAGAGCTGGAAGAAGGCTCTCTCTTCGAAATTCAGTTGGATGTTTCTTTGCCACCCTCACATGTGGGCATCATGACCAAGCGAAATATGCCGATTTCTCTGGCGGCCAACCGGTTTATGGATCTCATTTTCAAAACGGAATAAGATTCGTGGTTCAACAAAAAAAGTGCTTTTTCACCCTAGAAGGATGATGAAGCACTTTTTGTTATGCATACTTGCCTGCTTAATAACTAATGAGAAACTATTATGAAACTGAAATTGATTCTCTTTTTGAAGTAGATACACCTCGAAATTATGCATTTACAATCGACTTACCGTTCTATTCCAAGTTCTCTTAATCTAGCCTCAATTCTCTCAGGGATTATAGCGAACAGTTGGTCCCAAGGCATGAATACACTCGGCTCAAGCAAATACTCCTCAAACTCCATAGAGGGAATAAACGCCTTGGTCTGCAGGAAACTCCTCACGCTGGCATCAATTTGTTCATTGGTTTCGAAATAACCTCTGAACATCTCGTTCACGAGCAGACCGTCGCAACCCGCATTGACGCCTGCTGCACTGTACAGATTAGGCAGCAGTTCGAATACAACAGGCAATGGTGAAAAAGCGTGTTTGCCTGGCTGCGAGTAAAGACATACATGTCGCTCCACCACATTGACCCGATCCTTCAGCAATCCCCGAAGCACTTTGCCATGAAAGCTGGCTTCACAGTCTGCAACTTCTCCGTCATGGCCCACATATATCCATACATGTTCCATTTCGTACAAATGCCCAATTTCGTAATCCCACCAAATCGAGAATTCAATCACATACTGCACTGCCTCAACAGGGACCTGAATTTCTCGCTGAAATGATGGTGAAGGTCCCGATTCAGCCAGTATGGAAACGCCTACAAAATCCGGGTAAAAGGGTTCATTACGATCAAACATCAATACAGGTGCATAGCTCATCGCGGTTTCCAGCATTTCCTGCTCAGTCATGGTCATGAATCGTACCCCCACATTCTTTGATTGCTACTACTGTAACAAACCACTGTTATGCCTATCTTAACAGAGAATTTGTAACGTGTTAATTGAAACAAAATATAGGCCCATGACCGGAAAATTTTCCGGTCATGGGCCTAAAATCGGTCAATTAATAGCAGAACGTGATGCTGTCATCCTTTTGAGTTTTTGGAGGATTTGGAAGCTTTGATTGCCTGATCGGAAACAGAATCCACGCAGCCAATCGGCGGTCCCAAAATGGCGTCATTCTTGATGGACGCTATTGCTTTGGCGTATGCCTCCTCGTCAATACAGTAGGCCCGATGTGCAACTTCGGGAGGTGTTGCAACCAGAAAATCTGCCCCAAGTACAATATCCGGTGTCGGTTGATCAAATATCGTTAACAGGTGCACATCGTCTGTCTCCGCTACAAACCAATGGAACCATCCTTGAGGGAAAATCGACACCTGACCAGGCTTCAAGTGATAACTTATCCGCTCGCGCTTGAACGGATCAAAGACTGAGGTAGTGATCTCACCATTGATCAGAACAATCATTTCGGTCACATTTGTGTGCCAATGAGGCTGAACAATAATGCCTTTGCTCATGTATACATTGAAAAATCCATTCTTGATCGTAGGTAGCTGCTCCCCAAACAACTGGGTAACATAATTTCGCGAGTCACGCTGATAATTCAACACCGCTGTCGAATCGGCCGCCAGCTGAACATTCGGGGCTTGCAGAATCGGATTAGTCATACCGCTGTTTCCTCCTTGTAGGCGTACATCTCATTGTTGTACTGTATGCCTGATTAGGTGGAGATAATACCGGGGACACGATTCTGTCAGATTTGTTGAAGTGATTAAGCTTAGTAGAATACTATAAATTCATTAAATCACTCGTACTAATAATCGCTTACTAACAATCTAAATTCAGAAGATTCTCCATATATAATGCGGGATCGGTCACGAACGCTTCGAACGTGGAGATTGTTCCATGCTCCTGATGTTCAATGTCAGCGTAGCCAATCATTTTTTTGCTTGGATTCCAGACGATCAGGATATGGGAGTACTGATCCACATCAGAGGATATGCGCAGCAGTTTCTGTCTGCCCATCTTCATTTCGACCGTATCAATCAGATGAAAGAACTCGATATACCCCACACCGGACGGATTTTCCGGCAAGTTCATTCTGCGTGTATTTTCAGTTAAAAAATGAATCAATGCATCAGGCAGCTTGTATGATTTGAGTTCATGCATTTTGTTGCTCAGATTGTGAAAGTCTTGAGGCTCATGAGCTTTTAAATACTCTGCCATTTCTGCGTTCTTCTGACTGACCGCAATCGTATACGCCCGCTCCCCATCCTTCTCTTGAATGGTTACATCCGCTCCACGCTCTACCAAATAATGAACCATCTTCATATTGTTGTTGCGAGCCGCTACCGTAAGCGGTGTGGCCTTATATGGATACACCATATCCGGCGCGTTATAATCAATGTCCACGCCCTCGTCGAGCAAATACTGGACCATTTTCAGATCGTGATTGGAAACAGCGTGACGTAACGTTTTACCACCATATTTTCGAATATCCAGTCCGAGGTCTTTCAGCACTACGATGTTCTTTTTGTTGCCGTAATATGCTTCGTCGTAAGCACTTGACTTCACATGATTAAGTCCATTTAATGCAGCTCCATGCTCGTGCAAATATCGAACCGTATCTTCCCCGCAGTATCTGACCGCCTTGAGGATCGCTGGATTGTTCTTCACATTCAGGTTCACACCATGCTCCAACAAAAGCTTGACCACTGCCTGCTGATTGGTGATTAGAGCAATATCCAATGATGTCAACGCTATGTATTTGCTAATTGTAATCTTTTCTTCGAGGTCCATTCCCTGTTTAATGAATTCTTCTACAGCGATAACGTCTCCCTTGTATATCGCCATTGCTTCATCAGGTAGCGTTTCAAACGTTCCTTGATTTCCGATTTTGAACAAAGGTGTGACCTCCCTCTCGAATTACAAGTCCTGTAATGCTCCTTATTAATAGTATACTTGCTATCCATTTCATTTGTACAAACCCACTCCCCAAAATTATATTCCAGTATAATGTAGGACAGTTCTTACGAATGGCAGAGTCCGAGCTATATGAATTGAGAACTTATTTAATCATATGGTAAGATAATGGTTCAAAGCTTTTTCTAAAGAACCCTCAATTTATGGGATAAATCCCTTACAAGAAAGGACACTATGAATCCTTCATCCATACCATCCATGTTACAGCAAATCATCCCGCCGCTGGATCTGCGCAGTTGTTTACTCAGCGTACGTGGTGAGATTATATACGAGCACTACCGTAATCAAGAAGCAGCAACCCATATTGCAAAAGTCAATTCCTGTACCAAAAGTGTACTGTCCGCGCTCATCTGTATTGCGATGGATCAAGGGGTTCTGCCGGAGGCTGACACACCGATCTCCACCTTTTTCCCGCAGCTGTTGTCAGACCCTGACCCTCGCAAACCGGAGATTACATTGGAGCAGTTATTAACCATGACGGCCGGATTCAACTGGGACGAATTCGGAGGCCAGAATTCATTTCCACGTATGACGCGTACGGATCACTGGGTGAATTTTGCGTTGGAGCAACGCTTAAGTCATGTGCCAGGTACATATATGGAATACAATTCAGGGGTATCACAGATATTGTCTGCCATCCTCATGCAAAGTTCAGGTATGTCTGTCGCTGAGTTCGCGGAACGTTATCTATTTGGTCCGTTAGGGATCCAACAATACGAATGGGAAAGTGACCCACAGGGTGTACATACCGGGGGATTCGGCTTAAAGATGCTGCCAGGGGATTTGCTGAAATTCGGAAATCTGTTTTTGCAGCAGGGCGTGTGGAATGGGCAATCGCTGATTTCGAGTGATCTTGTATGCCGCTCTACAAAACCTGCTATTACGGTTACACCACCCAATCATGGTCGTTACGCGTGGCATTGGTGGGTCGATGACTATCCCAACGAAACTTCAGAGGCTGGTACTGGGAATGCGGGACATCCCACTCCCATACTCCACTATTACTACGCGCGTGGATTTGGTGGTCAATTTATATATATCGTCCCGGCACTGGAACTGGTTGCCGTGCTCACCAATGACAAACGAAAGAAGGAAAAGCCTCCGCTGGATGTATTCCCCAAACGGATTGCACCTCAATTGGCAAAACTCCTATAGACCGTAACTTTGATTTTGGTCACATAGCAAATAACCCCATAATTCACCTGTCCTTGACTAGTAATTATAGGGTTATTTGTTTCACTTTTTCGTTAAAATTAAGATCATCTTACCAAAGCCTCTTCCACGGCAAGCGTTATCGGATAAGGACCCGATTCTTTGTTGGAGAGGACAACAACTTGCACGTTGTAATCAGGGTATACGGAAGACATGAAAGATACCCCGGGATCAAAACCCATCACATGATATTTAAATATGTCATTCCCTCTCTGATCAATCCATACTCCCCTGCCATAATAAGTATCAGCATCCTCATGCACATATGGCGAAATTAACCTTTCCGTTGCTTCTCCGCTCAATAATTCATGACATAATAACGCGTTCCAAAAGCGAATCATATCGGACGCAGTGGTATAAGCTCCACCATCAGCCCCACCCTTAACAGGAATGGAAAAAATATTACTGGTCCACGAGCCGTCATCATGATCCATATAACCGATTGCCGTATTACGCGGAAGCTGATCTGTTACAAAATATCCCGAATCCGACATGCCGCATTTCCTAAAAATATATTGTTCCACATAGTCCGTAAACGACTGTCCCGAGTGCTCTTCAACAATGAGTCCCAATACGATAAATGCCGCATTATTATAGTGAAACCGTTCACCTGGAGCTGATTTCATGGGCTGATGCTGAAACATTGGCAAAAAATCATTCAGCTTCCGCATTGAATAAACGGGCCGCTCCTTCCACAATTCAGCGAAGTCCTCCATCAATTCTTCATCAAAATAGTCGGGGATGCCTGAAGTATGTGTCAACAGCTGATGAATTGTAACGCCTTGATCCCATTGTGGAAACTTAATACTCAAGACATCTGCCAACCTGGAATCATATGTTAATTTACCTTGCTCGATTAATTGACCTATACTTACGGCCGTAAAGATCTTGCATCCAGATGCAATGCCAAACCGTGTATCTGGCTGATTGAAACGTTCATCACTTCGATTGGCATATGCACGTGCTTTGTTTAATAGGGTATGCCCGTTATGTTTTATCAAGACTACGCCCGAAAAATCTACGTTCTCCATCACATCTTCTATGTTGCGTGTCAGATCCGTTATACTTGTCATTCCCGTGTTCACCTGACTTTCGTTCCGATTTCGCATTCCAGTCAACTGGCTATTTATACATCCCCCAGTTCTTTATCACAAACCATTCAGACCCGTTTCTGAACTTCCAGCCTTCGTCTTCCCATCACGGGAAGATCTTGTATTAATCAGATAATACAGCGTTGCATAAATCGTAAGCATAAATGTGCCAAAGAACATACAGAAAGCAAGCGACGGATGACTAACACTCTCATGCATAAGTTCAACCAGCGCCTCTCGATTGGTCAACGCATCCCAGCTGTTCAGGCGATATACACGTCCCAGCAGGACGCCGTAACTCCCCAGTGCACATCCCCCTAGTACAAAGACCCATGAAACCCATCGACCCATCTTGTCATGGATCACTTCCTGAAGCTGATACATCGACAGAAATCCGAGCAGTAACCCCGTCCAAACGAACATTAAGACCACGATTAAGTCATACCAGTACTTGTAGGCCAGCCCATTCCCACTGTCATAATAACGAGAACTGCGAGCCGTCAGATGCACAAGATCCGTTACAATATAGGAAGAGTTCGGGAAGAACAATAGCCAGAGCAGTCCGCTTGCAGCGGCAAACCATGCTGCCCCTTTCCATTTTACATGGCTAAAGCCATAAGCCACATAGGAGAATACAAAAGGTATCCAGCCCAAAAACAGGTTCCAGATCAGGAAGCGAAAATAGTGCTGGTCCAGCCAATCCGCAGCCGCGTAATACAAACCAAGGGTCACCACTGTGACTACACTAAGGAAAATAAATATTTTGATATAATTCAGTTTTCTCAATGATATTTACCTCACTTGATCCAATGAAATACATTCAGTTCCGCACCCATTACTTATAGCCAATACACATTACATAAATTTACTGATAAAGAGCATACTAGGATCATACCATTTCCCAAAGGAGAATCAAATTCACAATGAATCCAAATTCAATGCAGCCTCAAAACCGAAATCAATCCGCAACTAATGCCAATCCAGGTCTCACCCCTCAGATGAACCATGGCGGACATGAAATGTTCGATATGCATGAAATTCTGTCAGGAGCCATCAACGTGTTGGATCAATACATGATCTTCAGAACGTTTGTACAAGATACCGAACTTCTTTCTATTCTTGATCGTCAATACAACTTCATGTTGTCTCAGTACAACCTGACTGCAGAATGTTTCTCAACTGGACACAAACCAAGTCAGGAAACTGCAACCTACATGATTCCAAACATCGTACCACCTGTATATGGTCTGAAACCGTCTGCTCCGAAAAAGCCCAACCAATCCCTTTCAGATGTCAAGGATGCAGGCATCAGCGGTCATATGCTGGGATTAATCAAGTCTCATGCCTCTCTGCTGGCCATGTCTGCGCCTGAAATTACCAATGGAGCCGTGCGTCGAGTCATCGCTTCACAGGTACAACAATTTATCGAGATGGCCTATGAAATTTTTATGTATCAAAATCAACACGCCTATTATCAAGTGCCTCAACTCAACGCAAATGATACCACCCAGATGCTTCAGGCATACGTTCCAGCAAACGGAACACCTCAGATGCCAACTAACAATAAACCGCCTCTCCATTAATTTAAAATAAGTTAGATCAACAAAGAACAGTATCTTCGACCGACCAGGGTTGTAAGATGCTGTTCTTCTTTGTTTTCTGAATCATCTGGTGTTTGCCACATCACTTGGATAACACATCTTTAAGGATTTTGTAGTTGATTCGCTTACCAGGAACTGGTTTAATCAAAATGTGGTCACAACTACTCATCGTGTAACATGGGAGGTATTTGAATGCGAAAGAAGTCATCTGTTAAGATCGGTTTTCTAGCCATGACAATAAGCTTTACGACTATCTGTGCAACACTGACTACACCCCAAATCACGTTGGCTGCACCTGTTTCTGCCTCCAAAGCGGTATATCATCAATTTCAAATTTATTGGAAAAATGCAGCCAAGTCCACGTCCAGCCTGATTCAGGCACGCAAATATCTATTGAATCATATTGATGAAGTCAGCCCTTGGCAGGCCACCTTGATGACTCTCCAACTGGAAAATTTGCAAAAAATCAGACTGGCTGACCTGGATCAAAAAATGTATACGGAACGGTTTCAAAAAGTTCTTGAGGAAGCCCATTCCAACATAGGTTATGAACAAAAGCTTACATATAGCTATCTGCTCAAAGTGATCAAAGACCCTGCAGTTCGCAAACTTTTGCAGGAAGCTGCCGATCTGGGATTCAAACTGGAAACCAGTGAAGGTCTATACTATCCCATCATTAATTATGAGGTGTACAAAAAGTTCCAGCCCTACGTGAAACCTGACATTGTTGCTTACATTGATATTATGGCTGCGGAATCCAACCAGCCCACAACTTCAGATGCTGCCTTTATGATTACCTGGGATGAACTCATCCGTCGCACTTTGGAGAAAGAAGCTTTCCTGAATAACTTCCCAAACTCCAATCGTACGTCAGCAGTCGATAGTTCGCTGTACGTAAGTTACCTGTTTTATGGAAGCGACAACTCCCCCACTTATGACTGGTACACAGAAGAAGAAATCCGTACGGTCGATCCAGAAGTGAAAAAAGCATATGAGAAGGTAGTGGCAAACAGGGAGCCTAACTCGAAGAGTATCCTTCTGGATACAGTGGAGAAGATATTGCATCTTCTCGATCAGAGTAACGACGAACTTACCCCGGAAATTAAAGAAATCATTGAATATGTTGAAAATATATTTTCCAACGATTAAACAACGCACAATTTAAAGTGGACTTTGTTAGTAAAGTCAAAAAAAGCGGCACTCCTTTTTTACGGGATGTGCCGCTTTAGCATGAAACAAGCGCCTTCTTATTCCATTCCAAAAATGTACTATCTCGATACCGATGTAAGTTTATCCGGGTTCACAACAAGATATAATCCCTCAATCCGCTCTCCTAGCGAGTCCAGCTCCAGACACAGCACTTCGGTCAACTGCCCGTTCTCCAATAACGCAAAGTGTGGTTCTCCATTGATAATTGTGGGCACCCACTCTCGTTCTCGCAATCGGGTAAGCACCCGGCGAGAGGTCAACAAGGCGAGTACGCCTTTATGAACTCTCATCGTTCTCATGACCGTATGCACACGTCCACCACCATCTGCAGTAAATACTGGTTGTTCGGCAAGCAGCTCCAGCATCTCGGAGACGTCATAATTTAGAAAAGCGGTTGTAAACCGAGCCAGCAATTGCTCTTTTGCAGCATAATCTGCACTGCTCAGTTCCATCGGAGGAAGTCTATCGGGAAGCTTTCGTCTGGCCCGGCTAAAGATTTGACGACAGTTGCTCTCTGATTTGCCCAGCCACTCTGCTATTTCTGGATATTCATACTGAAAAGCCTCACGAAGTACAAAAACGGCACGCTCAATCGGAGAAAGCTGTTCCAGCATAACCAGATAAGCGTAGGAAATCATCTCCTTCTGCTGCACGGTTGCTTCCGGGTTGTTACCCATTTCACCGTCACTCATCGGTTCGGGAAGCCATTCCCCAACATAACTTTCCCTTTGATTGCGGGCAGAGTTCAGCAGATTCAGACTTCGGTTTACGACTAATTTAGCAATGTAGGACTTGGCATTACGGATATCATCAAGAGACTTGCTTTGAAGTTCTGCAAAACAATCTTGCACTATATCTTCAGCCTCTACGACACTTCCTAACATTCGGTAAGCAATGGAAAAGGCATAAGCCTTGTAATGGATATACAACTCACCAACCTCCAGAGAAGACACTTCTGGCTCATTAGTTAGGGAATTCATTTTTATGAGAATGGCCTCCTCTGGCAAATGGTTGAATGTTTACTTATTAAAGCAGCCAGGGTACATCCCTGTTGTAATGGCAATCCGGTTCCAGCTATTAATGGTGTTGATCGCCATGATCAAATCCACCACTTCGGCATCACTGAAATGTTCTTTAACTTTTTCATACAATTCAAGCGGTACGCCTTCTTCCGAAATAAGCGTTACGGCTTCAGCCAGCTCAAGCATAACACGTTCTTTTTCCGTAAACAAAGGAACCTCGCGCCACACGCTCAGCAGCACAATGTGGTCGGCATAATCGCCAAGCTTCATCAGATCTTTGGCATGCATATCGAGACAAAACGCACAGCCATTGATTTGTGATACACGGATTTTCAGCAGCTCATATAACGGTTTGTCTTCAAACTGACCCGAAACGTGCTGCTCCAATGCCATCATTGCTTTGAAAGCACCTGGATTAGCCGCTCTATAATTCACTCTTAAACTCATTTCATTCGCCTCCGTATTTTGGTCTACAACCTTAAGACAAATCAGGACTCATATCTGTGACACTTTTCTATAAAAAAATTCCTTGGGCATATTCGGGAACAGGTTATAGCTCAATAAAGTTAAGATGAGTAACCTGAATGCAGTTATTCCAGGTATGAATATAGTTCACGTAAGATGTAATATATAAACAGAAATTTCCGTATTTATGTTAGCTGTTTGATGTTTTGTTTGTAATTTTGAACAAATAATGGTGATACATATTGATACACAAAACAAAAGAGTAGTAACATACGGCTACAAAGTAAACTTTCCTGCCATTCAAAAATGAATATTTCATTATCCTAGCAAGGAGTGACTTCCATGATAACTTCCAATTCCAATCCTCAATTTACATCCGAACTGCCTCGCGGCTGCACGTTCTCCGCTGAAGACTGGCATATATTATCTCAATATTGGTATCCGATTGCTCAGGCAAACGACGTGACAGATAAACCACTGGCCGCACAATTGCTCGATGTCCGCCTGGTCCTGTATCGCAGCAACGACAAAGTCGTAGTTGCCAAGGATCTTTGTTTTCACCGTGGTGCCCCGCTCAGTAAAGGTTGGGTAGAAAATGGGGAAATTGTCTGTCCATATCATGGTTTCCGTTACAACTGTGAGGGTAAATGTACCGCCGTGCCTGCACACCCCAGCTCCAAAATCTCTCCCAAACTGAAACTTATCGTATATCCTGCGGTTGAACGTTATGGCCTGATCTGGACTTCACTCGCGGGTACCGATGAGCAGATTCCTGCATTCCCGGGATGGGATGATCCGGACTATATCAACATTCTTCCCCCGAACTTTGATATCGCTGGTTCGGCCGGACGTCAAATGGAAGGATTTCTGGATGTATCTCACTTTGCCTACGTGCATACCGAGACGTTTGGGGACCGGAACAACACCGAAGTTCCCCAATATAAAGTAAAACGAGAAGGCAATGAACTGCTTGCCGAATACTGGAGTTCTGTCAGCAACTATAGTAAAGGTCAGGATAATGTGGCACCCGAAGGTTTTCAGTGGCTGCGTGAATTTCGGGTATTTCCCCCATTCGCCGCATCTCTTACGGTTCACTTCCCGGAAAATGACAAGCTGAACATTTTAAACTGTGCCTCTCCCATCTCTGCACGCTTTACGCGGTTGTTCTGTCCGATTACCCGTAATTTTGACAAAAGTGCCCCGATTGAAGATACAATCAAGTTTAACTTGCAAGTATTTGAGGAAGATCGGGAAATGGTGGAGTCACAAAAGCCAGAGGATTTACCGCTGGATCTGCATGCCGAAGCGCACATTCCCGCAGACCGTACCTCGATTGCATACCGTCAGTTATTGACGGAGCTGGGCTTGGGACGAAATTACACATCCTAAATTGAAAACAAACGGATAAAAAAGAAGCGTTCGTATGAACGCTTCTTTTGGTACAGTTGCTACACTCTCTTCGTGACGATGTACTGGGATTAACCCCACTTTTAATAAGACTATCTGTGTGCCTTATCCTTGATTACTCATATTCACTGGTGGTTCTGTAATACGGACAGCCTGGTTCGTGAATAATACGCGGGTCTATCCATGTTCCCCAATATGGATGACGGTTCACATACGGCTGGGCGTTAGACAGGCTATTCGGATGCGGCATGTTGTTTGTAGCCGGAGATACTTGAGTTGCGCAGTCCACAGGCGGTCCAACGATAACCGTTTTTTGAATCGGAGCAAGTGTGTCCTTGACCTTGTTCTCATCCAGACAATACGTATGGGCAAGCACACTCGCAGGGGTTAGGCGTAAAATATCCGAGCCGAATATGGCTTCAGGAACTGGGGCATCAAAGATAGCCAGCAGATGGGTCTGATCTACCGTTGCCATTTCATAGTGCCACCAGCCTTGTGGAACATTGGCTACCTGGCCCGGCGTAATCGTAAAGTTTAACAACTCATTGGTAAACGGGTTAATGAGGGAAACAACGGCTGAACCGCTGATGCAATATACCAGTTCGGATGCATTCTGGTGGATATGAGGTTCAACTACATTGCCGGTACTCAGAAAAATATCCAGCAGGGAATTATTCCCCAACGTATTTAATTGCTTAAAGGATAGAAAGTTAATATAGTTTTGATCATCCTTTTTGAAGAAAGGATTCTGATTAAGGTCAAATGTAAATTGGGTGGTTGGTAAGGTATAGTCCATATAGGAAGTTGCCAAAATAAAACGCCTGCCCTTCGCTCTCGGTTTAGGTGATAACCTATACGCCAGCTTATGCTCTGGGCTTCTATGCGTGAGCCCATTTATGCCGAAGGCTCGTTTAACCAAAAGAACCCTGATGCAGAAAGCCTGATCAGAGTTTGTTCGTTATTGCTCTTTTTTTCACCCGCATACCATATATGTTCTCATCTTCCATTTTACAGTAAATCATATCCCCCTTTCCCCCATACCATGTTCTAATCCCCTCTGTGTCACTCCATTGCATCGCAGCATAGGCTAATATCATCAATCAAACACTGGAGGCATGCATCATGGCATACGGACCTGGTTCAGTTCCTATCCCGCCAACTGCGGGTTATCCTTACCCTTACTATCCACCGCCACCCTATCCCTACCCATATCCATACCCTTATCCATATCCCTATCCACCCATCGTACCGTTTCCGCTGCCCTTTCCTATCGGAGCTATCGGTGGTCCAGGGTGGCATGGCGGTTACCCGGGTGGTCCGCACGGTCCATTCCCTGGAGGCGGCTATCCGGGTGGACCACATGGAGGACCTGGGGGTCCTGGGGGAGGTTTCCACGGCCATCGTTTCTTCCAATGGTAAAATAGCAATACAGGAGCTGCTACCGGCAGCTCCTATATTTGTTCAATTTTCTTTTAAAACATCCAATGATGCCCTTCCGTAGAACAGATTCTAACCGCTCAATACTCAATCTCATCCATAATCTTCAGATTACGGTTGGAAACTTCCAGCAAGTCTGTAAACGTCTCAGATACATAATAGACAAAGTCCGGATCATGCACATACATAATCACCTGCCCGTAGGTTCCTTTCTCAGTCGGATCAAAATCCAGCATCAAATATATGGAGCCTCCCGCCATCGTTGCAAAAGGAATCCACGCTTTATGGAATAAATAAGGCTTAATCTTCGGGTCCAATTTGCTGATCTCTTCGTCAGAATAGTACTCGTCCAATTTCTCATCTACTTCACAGAAGTATTGTTTGGTTTCCCGAATTTCTTTCAATGACATCAGATAAAACGGATTACATTCCTCTGCCTCCGCATCGCCCGGATACAAGATATGAAATGCATAACCACTGCCATCCTTTCGCTTATAGAAGGCACGAAAATCCTCCGGCAACCGGACGTCATACTCCGTTTCAATTGCATTTAGACTTTGCTCAGAGGCACCCTCCCGATGCTGGTATTCCTCGTATAGCTGCCTTATTTCATCATCTTGGATTTTTTCGTTCAGAAGCTCATTCAGCGTATCAAATAATTCATTCCATTTTGCATTAGTCTCAGGTGACATACTGCACCCCTCCTCTTCTCCACCATCTTTGATCAGCACCATAACTTCACGATTCAGCGTAGGTCTTTTCAGTTCAGGAGCCAAGATTTGCAAGAGTTCCATGAAAATATCTTCAGTCTTGATCTTCAATCATTGGTGTTCACCAACGTAAAGGTTCTTCTCCACGCCATAATACGTAGCGCTCAATTTCACGGAGGGTGCCTGTGCCTATGCCATACTCATCCATCTGATCAGAGTGCATATCAAGAATATGCAGCATACCACCGAACGTACCCACTGCAAGCTTGGACTGGTCAGGAGAGCTCGCCAAGGAATAGATGGTGCTGCCTACAAAATGTCTCCACACTTCCTGCCCATCACCATTCACACAGTATAAATATCCATAGGCGTCACCAATCACCATGCCTGCATCCAATTCCACTGCAGCGTATACACGGGCATTCTCATCCATTACAGGCCAATTTTCATTACTCTCATTACCATCAATCGTTTCCAGTTGAACTTGTATTGTAGCACCGTTATAAAAGTGACAGGCATTAAACCATACCTTCAAGCTGTCTGCGGTGAATACCGCATAATGAGGATAGCTGGATACAGGATAAAGCGAGTATGTCTTATTCTGTTCGCGATCCAAAACCATATGGTTACTTACCTGGCTGCCGTAGGCAATCCAGCGACCGTCACGTGAGACTGCTGCATGACCCATATCAATCTGTGTATCTTCCAACTCATATTCTTCGATCTCTGCAAGATCCGGGTGAAGTAGGGATACATGATCCTGCTCTACCAGGTAGATTCCATAATTGGAGAAGACAAGAACAGATTTCCCGTCATTAAATGGAATAAGTCCTTCAAGTGTGCGTTCCGGATGCTCACAGTCAGCAAGGGATTCGATGCGCGGCAAAACCTTTTGAATGCTGGATTGGATATCTTCCCAGCGATACACCTCAAGTTCTTGTCCTTCCAGTTGACGATCTGGTCGCCTGATGATGCGAATACCTTCTGATCCGGCCAGCGCATAGTCTACACCGTCTGGCGAACAACCTGCAAAAGTATACTTAGATAAAGGCACCAACCCGCTTGGATCAGCGGTATACACACAGGCATTCTCTGTGAAGGTGCCGGTTGTGAATACAACTGCTTCCGCGTTCAGATAACCTACCACCCGGACGGCTTGCATGGAAGACTGAAAATGTTCATTCATAGGCCATGTTGCAGCAGGCAGTTCAAGCCGAAGCCGTTCCAAATCCCCTTGAAGATTGGCTTGCTTCACCATATTCCAGACTTCAGTACTAATCGAGGTTCTGCCGTCCGCCTCCAGCTCCGATTCGTCCACTCGCTCTCCTGTCATGCTTCTTCGTACAAATGCATTGACATCCTTAGCATATCGTTTGCCTTCAATCCGCCACGTTTCTGCAATTTTCTCCTTCAACCAACTCAAAGTTATTCCTCCACTCCACCTCTATTAATAACTGTACAGTGATGTTCCAGCAAAAATTGATCCAGATCGTGTTCCCTTGTACCTTCCGTCCCGTGCATCTCTTCATAGAAAAGAGCAATTTCCCTGCCGTTCGCATAATTAAAACGCAAATAACCACCCATAGAAACCATAAAAAGCTTACATGTGTACTCATTTTCCATCACTGCATCCCACTTGAATCTTGTCTTACACAAATCGGCCAGTTCTTTCATGAAATCTTCACGCTCGACGTTAACCAAGTGGTAAAACGTATGGTTCCGCAGTTCATTCCATGGTTCAAAGTATGCAGGGGTCAGTGGTTTATCCTGATGGTAATACCCGCAATAGATCCGGTCCAGTGTCTCTCCAAAGTCAGCTTCATGGCACGACCACAGCACAATATGCTCATCATGACGCGGAAGCCATAGAAGCCCCTTCACATCTGGATGAATCGCCAGAAAATCACCGTCTACCGAACTACCGATACTGATGCATTCCTGAAGCTGATTCTGAGTAACCGGTGTATCCTCCGTATGCATCCAAAAATCATATTCAGCAAAAGGTTTCAGTACCTCTTGATCCGGTCGCTGCACATTCATCCAGCCAGTGTACGTCCCTTCACCGTATTGCTCCAGCCATTGGCGATATGATGTAGGTAAGGAGATGGAATGCTGTTCTTCAAAATGATTCAGTTCCTTAGCCGGTACAGGCTTCAACGCACGAGTTACAATATACATTCACGACATCTCCCTACGATCATTTTGTTCAAACTCATTCCGTTCAAGATAAACATACACTCCATATCCGGCAGTGTCGGTTCGGTTATCCTACTTCATTTAAGCCAGTTCTTCCTGCACAATTTCGGTTGTTACTCCCTTGCGGTTTACAACGCTAATAGCAAATGCATCATAGCCGTCACGTTTCACCTGCTCAAAATCCATGTGCTCTCCGGTAATTAATTCGTAGGTTCCATCTTCACCCACATCTTCTCCGAACTCATCATCCCACGGCACGTTGTAAAAAGCTGATAGCTGTACCTCAAAAATGTCTTCTCCTTCAACGTCCAAATAGGGCCGTAGTTGCCTGTTATTCAAGTCTTCCTCCGGATATGTCTCACACAGCATGGCATCATACCCGTGTTTGGCAGAATCAATGAGTAAGTAACGTTCACCTGTTACGGTATGCTCCGCATATACGATAAGTGGTGTCGAATCATGCCAGGTTATCAGATCATCATCGGTTAAGTCACCATAATAAAAAATATGGAACTTGTCATGACCATCCCTCGTTTGCAGCTTGCCTTTCCATTCCACTTCATGGGTCTGAACATTCGAAATCTTCTCAACCATACCTTCCAAATAGGAAGGTCCTCTATGTACACCAAACAAATTCATCATCTCGCCTCCGATTTATTCATTCGAATCGTAACGACTTTATGTTCTTCATCAACGTTCAGCTTCACATCAATTTTCAACTTATCATGGAACAATGCCGTAACGTTGATATAAGGATCACGAGCAGCTTCACTGCCTCCATTGCTAGAACGACTCATCCCCTGATGAATAATGGATTGGACCAGTTGTCCATCCCCTTTTCCAGTATTTTTATAACTATAGATCACCTCTTGATCTTTATTATAAAAATTCAATACCGTTGTAAAATCTTTGGCATTGGTATATTGCTTTTCGGATTTCACATATTCGTTCTCCGTGGAATGATAGTTTACCTTACCTGCCAGATAGGGATTGTCTTCACTGCTTTGAATATCGTACTCCTGATAAGCGATGTGAAAAAGGTATTGGATATGATTCATATCGACCCGATAATATAACTGGCGATTGTCTTCCTTCTTATCCATGGCAGCGAAACTGTTGATGAGCGGCCACGCTTCATAGGATTTTCCATTTACATCTATGGCAAGAGCATAGTCAGAGATTACCTTCTCTTTTTGAAATACACCATACGTCTGTAAAATAAAAAACGCCGGAATGAGCAGCGTGCCTATAATCACTGCAAATATAGTCATTTTTAAACGAAAATTCATGATTTCCTCCTTAATAACTCTCGATCTGCCAGTTTATCCTGACTTGTGTTGAAGTTTGGTCAATGTGTGAACAACCAGCTCCCTGTTCTTGGCGTTCTTGATATACGCAGGAATAGTGTGCGAAGCCGTCTTTAATAGTACATTTCCAGGCTTTACGCGCAAATCAGCTGAAATATACGCAATCAAATAGTTTAGATGCTCACGATTAACAGCCCATATCACTTTTCCTCTAACATAGTCGAGAAAATACAATTCCATATCAAACACAGGATCTCGCCCATTCCGAATTTCGGGATAACACCCTCGGTACGCTGGCATTTTATGTAATTCGACATGATTAACAGTCCCGCAGTGCGGACATTCAATATGTGATGATTTATGAGGCGTCTTTTTCTCATCCTTCACTTCAACATTGAACCAGCGCTCACATCTGACGCAATTGCTCTTGGCACTGTACTTGTATTCCGTTTCATGAATTCCATGAGCGTAACATTGCGAACATTTCCATGCCAGATGATCATCTTCCTTTACAATAAATGCGTGTCCGCCACAACTTTTACATTTAACATCAACCTGCTCTCCCCGCCGAAGAACATCATAGAAGCTGTATTTATATGCCCCTTCATCTTCGAAACGTTTCATTTCGAGTCCCCCTTTTCCACTGAAATTTCTTGCTCTCTAATGCCGCATTTCATTACCCACACCACGTTTGGGCGAATCGAAACAATCAACATTTTCCATTTGTTCTATCTAAAATTATATGAAACTCTATTGTTTATCACAAGAAACCTATTCGAAAGTTCATGGTATGCACCAAAAAAAAGATTTGTGACAACTTGAACAACTTAAAGAATCCTGCGGCTGTGGGGCCTCGGTTCCGATGTGGGCAAGTCCGTAGCATACCAAAGAGTATCCATGCATCAGATGATGATCTGAGCGGATACTCTTTTGGCGTATATTCTCATCCAGCGTTGTTACAGATCGAGCAACAGTGACACGAGCAAGCCCATGGATGCAATGAATCCCATAACAGGTCCGCCTGCTTCAAAGGCTTCAGGCATCATGGTTGAGGCAGATCATGGGCAATGATTTCACCTTCCCCAGCCGCCCCACATAAGTGCAGTCCACATTCGGGCCGACCCCTCTATTATTCATTTGTGATCTATCCCTCCTTTAACCCGAACAATCACTCCAAAAAATAGCAAGCCAAATCGAGCGAGTGCAGCTTATCTCTCATCGTCGCTGAATATTCCAAGTGACAAAAGTAAATCCTGTGACCCATGTCACTTGCCTCCCTTCGAAATTACGATATGATGGAGTGATGCAGAATATCGGACTACTGGCCATTACACCGTTATCATTTCACAGAGAGGAAGAATCGTAATGAGCAGGGAAAACAAAGATACAGCTGCTGAGTTTCTACAGCAATTCCCCATCTTCCAGGACCTAAGTCCCGAGGAATTAAAACAGGTCGAAGATATCGCCATTTCCAGAACGATTCACAAAAAATCAGTCATTTTTACCGAAGGCAGTGAAAAAGAGGCTGTTTTTTTCATCCGTACCGGCATTGTCAAAGCATATAAAACCGATGAGAATGGACATGAACAGATTGTTTCTTTTCTGAAAATGGGAGACATGTTTCCGCATACCGGATTCTTCAACTCCCACCCGTATCCAGCAACGGCCGAAGCAATCACACCAACTGAACTGCTTGCCATCCCTGTGCGACTATTTGAACGCCTAATGCTGAACAAACCATCCATTGCGATCAAAATCATGCGTGTACTCGGTGATAAAATACGTGAATTACAGGATAAATTACAAGTACTCTCCGGTCAGGACGTCCGTAACCGTGTACTTTCCTTCCTGTTGATGCTGGCAGAGCAGCACGGGCAAGTCAATGGTAACCAGATCATTATCAACCTGCCCATGACACATCAGGAATTCGCCAATTCCATTGGAACAACCCGGGAAACGGCCAATCGACTACTAAACCAGCTAACAAAGGAACGTCTGCTTGAGGTGGATCGCAATCGGATTATCATTCATGATTTGCAAGCATTGAAAGAACAAAGAGATATATAGTCTGCATATTTAAGAGACCTTAACACCAGTTCATCGTTGTTAAGGTCTCTTTTGAGGAGTATCCACCGCACTTGAAACATAAAAAGCTGGAGCCATTTCCAGTTAATTATGGATACGGTGAAAGGGTTACGACCCGAGGATGTGTTTGTACTCCATACTCCATTTAAGCCTGCACCCCTGCTTGGTATTCTCAAACTGAAGGGGTACTCCCATTGGCGTTACGAAACTGATTACACCATCATTTTGCGTAGTGAAGATATATATCTTGAACGAATGACGAAGAAATAGAAGGTCTGTGCAAGCAGAAATGCACCAAATACGGTTAATACCGGAACAGTATAATTCGTAATACCGAATTCAGTCAAAAACGGTTTCACAACAACGAGCGTTTCAACAATAGAGATCAGGATTGGGAAGAAAAAGAGAACCGCAATCTGAATTGTGGATGATCGTTTCATCTCCTGAAAACTGAGCCCCATTTTAGACAAGGAATGCACCATTTTCCCATCTGCCTCCAAATCCGTGTGCAGTCTGAAGTACAGAAAACTGGCTGAAGAGATTGAGAAGATCAGTCCAATGAATATCCCCAAAAAGGTAAATAGTGCCGTTGTCTGTCTGAATTCTTCGAAGTCAGCATATCGCGTCGTGAAAAAGCCGGAAAAGTCTTTATCGTTCGAGTTGTTTCTAATGATCTCATCCATGCCCTCCAGCCGATCGCTTACCATCACTTCGGATGATTGCCGATCCGGCACCGACTCCCCCCATGAAGGGATATGATAAAGATATTTACCGGAAATAGCATCTTTGTCCAATTGTCCGGCAAGAGCCTTAAACTCTTCATCACTTACAATAACCAGGGCTGATGTATAAAGAAGCCCGTTGAATTCCGGTTCTTTTTCAATATATTTAATATCGAGTGTAACAAGCCCTGAATTCATAGCCAGTGTTAACTGATCCCCCTTGGCATAAGCACGAAATCTTTCCTGACGAAGCGGCTTCTCTACATTGCGTGAATCAACGAATATGCCGGTATGGGATGCGAGCGTATAAGTAGGTTTGTTTTGGATTACGTTAAACTGGTTGAAATCACTTAGAGACATCACACTGATGCCGCTATCCTCCGTACTAGCCCAAAAATATTCCAGATAAGCATTCTGATATTGAAGACCCGCAGCATCAAGAACCTCATTGACGGGTGCCATGTTGGGCTCTTCCGATGCACTGTACACGTTATAACGAATCGGAAAAGGATTGTCCTTAAACACTTGTCGATTCTGTTGATCCAGCGACAAAATGACCACTGCACTCATGGAAGCAATCGCAATAACCACTGTCACCATAAACAGCATGCGTGAGTTATCTTTTATTTTGTAACTCATCTCGGAAATCCATAGCAAGCGTGTACCATGCCACACCCGTTTGCGGTTACGTTTTAACAGACGAATGGCCAGCACAGAAAGCTGCGAGTAGAAAAAATACGTACCTGCAATGCCTGTCACAGCAGCGATCAGAATACTCTCACTCGACAAACTGCCGTAAAGTGCAATGAATCCCGCAGCCAGAAACGCAAGCCCGAGAATAGAGAATATCCATGATGCTTTTGGCTCTTTTTTGGGTTTGCTCGAACCCGTTAGCAGCTCCAATGCTCGCTTATTTCCGATAAAAACCAATGTAAACAGGGAAATGCAAAAGAACAGTACGAAAAAAGCAATTACCGTAATCAACATGGCCTTCAAAGGAAAATAAAAAGGCAGATCGTCCATACCGATAAATCGGGTGGTTAACATCAGGAACAGCTTGGACAACAACATGCCCCCGCCTATCCCGGCTATAATGGAAAGAAATCCAATAAACATATTTTCCAGAATGACCAGTCTTCGAATCTGTCCCGGCTCCGCGCCCAAAAGGGTTAGAATCCCGAATTCCTTGTTCCGTGATTTCAGAAATGCACTAATGGAATACATAACGAAGAAGATCGCGAAAACATATACGATGACGGAGGCAACCTGCATTCCCGCTGCTGTAGTCTTGCCAATCGGCAATTTCTCAACAAACGGATGATAGATAAACATCGCATACGCGAAGAATATCATGACCATGAATGCACTACTTAGGAAAAAGGCGATGTACGCTCGCCCGTTTCGGCGAATGTTGTTAAAGGCGAACTGAGGAAAGCTCATGCGAATTCCCTCCCCAGAAGGATAATGTATCAATAATCCGTTGAAAGAACGTCTGGCGGTTATCTCCACGATGCACTTCGGCTGCGAGCTTGCCATCCTTGATAAACACAATCCGATGGCAATAACTTGCGGCAAGCGGATCATGTGTGACCAGCATAATGGTTGTTTTCTCTTGCTGGTTGATCTGTTCAAGCGATTCCATTACCGCTTGAGATGAGGTGGAGTCCAATGCACCAGTCGGTTCATCGGCAAGTACAATCGATGGCATATTTATCATGGCTCTGGCAATGGCTGTACGCTGCCGCTGTCCGCCCGAGATTTCATAGACGCGTTTATCCAGAATGTGATCAATTCCAAGCTGAGTGGTAATCCGACCGAGTCTGCTCTCCATCTCTTTGTACTTTACCTTGTCCAGTGTCAACGGAAGAACTATATTTTCAGCAACGGTCAAGGTATCGAGCAGATTAAAATCCTGAAATACAAACCCGAGTTCCCGGCGTCGAAACATGGCAAGTTCTTTCTTTTTCATATCAAACGGATTCATGCCATTAATCAGCACCTTGCCTGAACTTGGTTCATCAATGGTCGAGACCATATTGAGCAACGTCGTTTTTCCACTTCCCGATGGTCCCATAATCCCTACAAATTCCCCCTGCTTGATGGTCAGATGAATATCACTAAGGGCCTGAGTCTGCACTTTGCCCTGATACACTTTGTTTAGTGCCGAAACTTGCAGCATTTCCATAGGTGTTTCCCCTCCAACTAAACTATGCTTTGTTTTCATATCCTTATCCTAAACGACCTCCTACAACCCTGCTATCGATTTACCTTAAACTTTCCTTACACAGCGTTTAAGGTTATGTTCTCCCTTCTATGAGGAAATCAGGAATCACCTACATTCATAAAAAAAGCACCTTGCCCATGAGCAAAGCGCCTCTAATTTCGATTCATCCAGCTGAGTCGGACCAATGTTCCTTCATCCGGTTTGGAGAACAATTCTATCTGGTTACCCAAACGCGCACTGATCTCACGAACCAGATACAATCCCATGCCCGTAGATTCATGATACTGTCTTCCCCGTTCTCCGGTGAAGTAAGGATTAAACACACGTTGAATATCTTCAGCAGATATGCCGATACCCTGATCCTGAATATCTAATACGATTCGTTCTTCCTTCATATAGGCAGTAATCGTAACTTTTTTACCTGCTTTGCTATCCGAGTAATTGACGGCATTGGTCAAAATCTGGGTAAACATGAACCGCAGCCATTTGGAGTCACTGTAGACTCGAAGGTCGCTGTCCATGTGGATATCAGGCGTAATTCCTCTACGAATAAACAAACGTCGATTCTCAGCTACGCTGCTTCGAACCACCTCGAGTAGAGACAGAAGCTCTACCCGAAAATCCCCTTCGAATTGTTCCAGACGTGAAGAATGAAGTACCATTTCCAACCCTTTGCGCATTTTATCCAGTTCATCCTGTATGCTGCCTGCTGTTTTATCATCATCCACATCTTCCAGGGTCAACTGAATAATGGACAGGGGGGTCTTCATCTGATGAACCCAACGATTCATGAACACACCCTGCTGCTCATTATGACTGCGCAATTGACCAATCTCATTCTGACGCTTACGCTCCAATTCGTGCATCAATTCCTGTAATGAATCAGCCAGAGGAGCATTGCCAAGCGATTGAAACGGCTCCTGTACCAGCCTTTGTGGCTGCTGCAGCACACGGTAATATGGATGAAGCTGGAAATAACGAACGGTAAGATACACGATTAATACCACTGTACTTAGCAACATGCCATAAAGAACAATTCTCATGGGGCGTTCCTCACCTGACAGCCAATATACACATGGGACAAGCAGCATTTGCAGAAGATAAAATCCAATGAGGGGTCGCTGATCTCTTAAGAACAGTTTCATTATCGCTCCTCTTGGACAGTCGGCTCCAGAGCAAGCAACCGATAACCCGCTCCACGAACGGTTTCCAAAATTTCTTCAGCCCCAAGATCCTTCAGCTTACGGCGAACACGTGTAATGTACACATTCAGCGTATTATCATCAATAAAATGCTGATCTTCCCACATCAGTTCGAGCAAACGTTCCCGCCCAACGACCCGACCTGCCTTGGCCATCAGCGCTTCGACCAACACGGATTCCTTCTGTGTCAGTTCCACGGAACGACCATCGAACTCGAGTACATATCTTTCAGGGTACAGTAACATAGAGCCATTTTTCACTTTCATTTCTGGTTGTACAGCTGCATACACCCCATATGCCCTACGCAGGTGACTACGAACTTTAGCAAGAACGACCTCATACTGGAAAGGCTTCGTAATATAATCATCCGCCCCATGTTCCAGCGCCATAACCTGGTCCATGCCACTGTCACGAGCCGAAATAAATAAAATAGGGCAGATGGAATGCGAACGGATCTGTCTGCACCAGTAGTAGCCATCAAACTGAGGCAGATTCACATCCATTAATACCAAATCCGGACCGAGCTGCACAAACTCATCCAGTACATGACGGAAATCTGTCACAATCTGCACTTGAAAACCGTTTCGGATCAGATATGCCGCCAGCAGTCCGGCGAGCTTTGCATCATCTTCAACCAGCAATATTGATTGCATTGTCAACCCTCTTTCCGTTCCTAAACATGGCTTCTAACATCTAGTTTACCATTCTAGTCAAAAAAGGGGTGGAAATAAAGAGCTAGATCACCAGTCGACCACGTTTCTCTGCCAAGCCAATGGTTGCTTCCACACCAGAATTAAATTCGAGAAAGTCCTGTTCTACCCCGTCACTGAAAATAACGCCGTCCTCCGGCATCTGGGAAACAATCTGCAAAGGCTGTTTCGGATGAATCTGTCCAAACACCAGATTGGCTGCAGTCGTCCTGCTGGGGAAAGGTTCACGAACTGTAAAATACAGATAAGGCGCATCCCAGCCAAAGTGATTCATGTCGCTCGTACTTCCCTGTGCAGATGCTGTGGCAGCGATAGGTGCTTCTGAATAACCTTTCCCTCTAGGGTTCGAGTTTAAATGGGAGCTTCTGCTGTCTCTATCGGGGATGAACACTTCACCCGATTGGATGTGCTGCCACGCTTCCGAGCCCACGACTCCAGCAGCACCTGCCAGCACACTTTTGAACCAGCCCGTCGATCCCATTCCCGTGGATACAATCACCCCGCTGGAGGATTGTTGTTCTACCGATGAACCCATCCGAACTTCATAACGAGCAGATACATGCGTCTTTCGGCCAATGAACAGATCGTTGACGCCATAGAGATACTGCCCATCATTTAGCTCCACTTTGGCCAAAGTCACTTCTTTCAGGGAACGGCGTTTACGAATCACATCAGGTATTATTAAGCTCAAATCCTCCACCGTAAATGGCAGCAGCACCCCATCCCAACGCATTGGATCAGGATTTACGCCAATAAGCGGCTGCTCGGTTACATACTTGAGCGTATTGGCAACCAGACCGTCCTGTCCGACGACGACTACAATGTCCTCTGCTCCAAAAATAAAGTTGGGCACATGTTCCCGATCAATCGTCTGAACCCGGCCCAGTTGGCTGAGCTGCTGCTGGGCCTGCTGCACGGCATGATGATAACGTCTGTCCTCCTCCAGGTAATCACTGAAGTCCGCCCCCAAACGTTCAATATAGAACTGGGCTTGTTGGACCGTATTATAACGAACTACCAATTCTTCCAGCCTTGTTCTGCGTTTGACCAGTATCAGTTTGTATTCAGTCATGGGTTCACTTCCCGCAGTGTGTGCAGCTAGAGTCTGACTTGCCTTCCCAAGTCTCATCGTGCACGACCTCCCTGCTCTCTTGTCGGTGGATTTATCAATCCTTGCAGCAGATCAGGCGAAATGTTAAGCTGTCCAATTTTCCCGGCATTCTCAGCCAGCTCCTGGAATGCAAGGGCAATCAGTTTATCCGAATTCATACCCATGTTAGCCATCGCCTGTAGCACACTAGGTTCCACCTTTTGTAACGAGTTCATCACGGCTGCAATTTCATAAGCTTTGGCATCAGCCTCTGCATTCTGATTGGCAATCGTCAATTCAATAAGCTGCTGTTTCCGTTCCTCCATCGCCGTATTGAATTGCAGCTGTTCCTGCTCCATCTCATTTTGTTTCTGTTTCACTGATCGCTCCGCATGTAATTGCGTTTCTCGAATCTGCTGTTTCTTTGTCTCCACGGCAATTTCCGTGTTTAGCTCATTCTCCTTCACTTTTCGCTCCTGTTCAATGGATGCATTGCGACGTACATACAGTGCTTCGTCGGCTTGACGCAAAATCTCTTCCCGCGCTTGTGCTTCCAGTGCACGCATCGTCTCTTTATTGGGCAAAATAGCCAGAATGGACAAACTCATCAGTTCTACGCCCAATTTCTCCAGTTCCTCACTTTGCACCACTTCCCGTTTCATGCTGCTGGCCAGCCGTTCACTCGATTGAATGGCTTCCTTCAGCGGCATTTGCTCCAGATGTTTTTTGGTCAGCACCTTGGCGGTCGTAATTACACGTTGATCCAACTTGCCAGGATCGTCGGAGATATATCTGTTTTTGCGCAAATTGTACGTGTAGTTCAAGCTTTGGGTGATTTTCATATAATCAACGATACGATAGCTCAGTTGACCCTGAACGGTAACCGTTTGATAATCGGCTGTGATTTCTTCGAACATAAAGGGAACATCCACGGAAGATACAGGCAGCACCACCACCGAAGTCGTCGGCTCATAATAATAAAAGGATAAACCTACACCTTGACGCTGTACCTGCCCATTCTTCACTTTCATTACGTACTCACTGGGTTGAAACTTCACGAATCGGAATCCAAACATCGTTCATTCCCCATTTCTTAATAATGTCATTATGATATTATCGAAATGATAACAAACGAATTCGATATTGTCAATATGACATTAACAACTTTTTTTTGCTTTTGACATCAAAAAAAAGACCTACCTTAGGCAAAAGCCTTGAGATAGGTCGATTTTCTATAATTATAGTCAGTAATGACAACTCATTATGGGTTAGGTTATGCGAGGCGCTAGCCTAACATTAGGATTCAT